>NZ_CP107947.1:0-4800000 GCF_036059255.1 Micromonospora sp. NBC_00389
GATTGTCCGGCGGTGTCCTACTCTCCCACACCCTCACGAGTGCAGTACCATCGGCGCTGGAGGGCTTAGCTTCCGGGTTCGGAATGTGACCGGGCGTTTCCCCTCCGCCATGACCGCCGTAACTCTATCGACATGTCAAACAACACCACACATGTGGTCTGTTGTTCGTTTATCGAGAGTTGCACAGTGGACGCGTAGCAGCTTAGTAGTCAAGTCCTCGGCCTATTAGTACCGGTCAACTGAACCCGTTACCGGGCTTACATTTCCGGCCTATCAACCCAGTCGTCTAGCTGGGGGCCTTACCCCCACAAAGTGGGGTGGGATACCTCATCTTGAAGCAGGCTTCCCGCTTAGATGCTTTCAGCGGTTATCCCTTCCGAACGTAGCTAACCAGCCGTGCCCTTGGCAGGACAACTGGCACACCAGAGGTTCGTCCGTCCCGGTCCTCTCGTACTAGGGACAGCCCTTCTCAAGTATCCTACGCGCACGGCGGATAGGGACCGAACTGTCTCACGACGTTCTAAACCCAGCTCGCGTACCGCTTTAATGGGCGAACAGCCCAACCCTTGGGACCTGCTACAGCCCCAGGATGCGACGAGCCGACATCGAGGTGCCAAACCATCCCGTCGATATGGACTCTTGGGGAAGATCAGCCTGTTATCCCCGGGGTACCTTTTATCCGTTGAGCGACACCGCTTCCACTCGCAAGTGCCGGATCACTAGTCCCGACTTTCGTCCCTGCTCGACCTGTCAGTCTCACAGTCAAGCTCCCTTGTGTACTTGCACTCAACACCTGATTGCCAACCAGGATGAGGGAACCTTTGGGCGCCTCCGTTACCTTTTAGGAGGCAACCGCCCCAGTTAAACTACCCACCAGACACTGTCCCTGAACCGGATAACGGTCCGAAGTTAGATACCCAAATCAACCAGAGTGGTATTTCAAGATTGCCTCCACCCATACTGGCGTATAGGTTTCACCGGCTCCCACCTATCCTACACAAGCTAATTCGAGTACCAATGTCAAGCTATAGTAAAGGTCCCGGGGTCTTTCCGTCCTGCCGCGCGTAACGAGCATCTTTACTCGTACTGCAATTTCGCCGGGCCTGTGGTTGAGACAGTGGGGAAGTCGTTACGCCATTCGTGCAGGTCGGAACTTACCCGACAAGGAATTTCGCTACCTTAGGATGGTTATAGTTACCACCGCCGTTTACTGGCGCTTAAGTTCTCCGCTTCGCCCCGAAGAGCTAACAGGTCCCCTTAACGTTCCAGCACCGGGCAGGCGTCAGTCCATATACATCGAATTACTTCTTCGCATGGACCTGTGTTTTTAGTAAACAGTCGCTTCCCCCTGCTCTCTGCGGCCATACAACGCTCCACCCGCGTGGGGCTTCACGTCTCCGGCCCCCCTTCTCCCTAAGTTACGGGGGCAATTTGCCGAGTTCCTTAACCACAGTTCGCCCGATCGCCTCGGTATTCTCTACCTGACCACCTGTGTCGGTTTGGGGTACGGGCCGCTAAGAACTCGCTAGAGGCTTTTCTCGGCAGCATAGGATCACTGACTTCACCTGAATCGGCTCGGCATCACGTCTCAGCCCTAATGTGTTGCGGATTTGCCTACAACACGGCCTACACGCTTACCCCGGCACAACCACCGGCCGGGCTCAGCTACCTTCCTGCGTCACCCCATCGCTTGACTACTACCCGTCAGGTTCCCACGCTCACCAACCTTGACCCGAAGGTCGCAGCCGGTTTGGGTGGTTAGCACAACGAGGTTCATCAGGGACGCTCTTTCGCGGGTACGGGAATATCAACCCGTTGTCCATCGACTACGCCTCTCGGCCTCGCCTTAGGTCCCGACTCACCCAGGGCGGATTAGCCTGGCCCTGGAACCCTTGGTCATCCGGCGGAAGGGTTTCTCACCCTTCTTTCGCTACTCATGCCTGCATTCTCACTCGTGCCGCGTCCACAACTGGGTCACCCCGCTGCTTCACTCGCGGCACGACGCTCCCCTACCCATCCACACACCTGCACAAGGAATCAAGTCCAAGCGAGGTTAAAATGTGAATGCCACAGCTTCGGCGGTGTGCTTGAGCCCCGCTACATTGTCGGCGCGGAACCACTTGACCAGTGAGCTATTACGCACTCTTTAAAGGGTGGCTGCTTCTAAGCCAACCTCCTGGTTGTCTATGCGACCCCACATCCTTTTCCACTTAGCACACGCTTAGGGGCCTTAGCTGGTGATCTGGGCTGTTTCCCTCTCGACTACGAAGCTTATCCCCCGCAGTCTCACTGCCGCGCTCTCACTTACCGGCATTCGGAGTTTGGCTGATTTCGGTAAGCTTGTGGGCCCCCTAGACCATCCAGTGCTCTACCTCCGGCAAGAAACACGCGACGCTGCACCTAAATGCATTTCGGGGAGAACCAGCTATCACGGAGTTTGATTGGCCTTTCACCCCTAACCACAGGTCATCCCCCAACTTTTCAACGTTGGTGGGTTCGGCCCTCCACGCGGTCTTACCCGCGCTTCAGCCTGCCCATGGCTAGATCACTCCGCTTCGGGTCTAGGACACGCGACTGAATCGCCCTATTCAGACTCGCTTTCGCTACGGCTCCCCCTCACGGGTTAACCTCGCCACATGCCACTAACTCGCAGGCTCATTCTTCAAAAGGCACGCCGTCACCCCGCAAGGCTCCGACGGATTGTAGGCGAACGGTTTCAGGTACTATTTCACTCCCCTCCCGGGGTACTTTTCACCATTCCCTCACGGTACTTGTCCGCTATCGGTCACCAGGAAGTATTTAGGCTTACCAGGTGGTCCTGGCAGATTCACGGCAGATTTCAGGGGTCCGCCGCTACTCGGGAACACCCACAGAAGGTCAGCAACTTTCACCTACCGGACTTTCACCGTCTACGGTCAGCCATTCCAGACTGTTCGACTAGCCACTGACTTTGTAACTTCTCGAACAAGTGTCAGCTTGTTCAGCAGGGTCCCACAACCCCAACCACGCAACCCCTGACAGGTATCACACGCAGCCGGTTTAGCCTCGATCCGCTTTCGCTCGCCACTACTCACGGAATCACTAAATTGTTTTCTCTTCCTACGGGTACTGAGATGTTTCACTTCCCCGCGTTCCCTCCACACACCCTATGTGTTCAGGTGTGGGTGACTGGACATGACTCCAGCCAGGTTTCCCCATTCGGACACCCTGGGATCACAGCTTGGTTGACAGCTCCCCCAGGCCTATCGCGGCCTCCCACGTCCTTCATCGGCTCCTGGTGCCAAGGCATTCACCGTTCGCCCTTGACAACTTGACCACAAAGATGCTCGCGTCCACTGTGCAATTCTCAACAAACGACCAACCCACAACCCTTTAGCCCCACACCAAACCCGGCGATCCGCCGACGGTATATGGAGCCAGGCCATGCCTGGCAGACTCCCGAAGCACACAGCTCCGGACCAGTCTCTGAAACAACAACCAATGGTTGTTCTTTCAGGACCCAACAGGGTGCTCTGCATTCTTCTCCAGCCGCACCAGCACAATCCGTTCCCACCACCCCCGAAAAGGTGGCTGTACTAGGTTGTTCCGGCCGTTGCCAGAGGAAAACTCGCCAGTGTCTCCGCCATCTGAGCACCCCGACCCGACATACGCGGGCCGCGGGCTCCTTGCACCCTTTCAGGTGAAGGTGCTCCTTAGAAAGGAGGTGATCCAGCCGCACCTTCCGGTACGGCTACCTTGTTACGACTTCGTCCCAATCGCCAGCCCCACCTTCGACAGCTCCCTCCCACAAGGGGTTGGGCCACCGGCTTCGGGTGTTGCCGACTTTCGTGACGTGACGGGCGGTGTGTACAAGGCCCGGGAACGTATTCACCGCAGCGTTGCTGATCTGCGATTACTAGCGACTCCGACTTCACGGGGTCGAGTTGCAGACCCCGATCCGAACTGAGACCGGCTTTTTGGGATTCGCTCCACCTCACGGTATCGCAGCCCATTGTACCGGCCATTGTAGCATGCGTGAAGCCCTGGACATAAGGGGCATGATGACTTGACGTCATCCCCACCTTCCTCCGAGTTGACCCCGGCAGTCTTCGATGAGTCCCCGCCATAACGCGCTGGCAACATCGAACGAGGGTTGCGCTCGTTGCGGGACTTAACCCAACATCTCACGACACGAGCTGACGACAGCCATGCACCACCTGTGACCGCCCCCGAAGGACCTCACATCTCTGCGAGTTTTGCGGCCATGTCAAACCCAGGTAAGGTTCTTCGCGTTGCATCGAATTAATCCGCATGCTCCGCCGCTTGTGCGGGCCCCCGTCAATTCCTTTGAGTTTTAGCCTTGCGGCCGTACTCCCCAGGCGGGGCGCTTAATGCGTTAGCTGCGGCACAGGGAACCGGAGAGGCCCCCCACACCTAGCGCCCAACGTTTACAGCGTGGACTACCAGGGTATCTAATCCTGTTCGCTCCCCACGCTTTCGCTCCTCAGCGTCAGTATCGGCCCAGAGACCCGCCTTCGCCACCGGTGTTCCTCCTGATATCTGCGCATTTCACCGCTACACCAGGAATTCCAGTCTCCCCTACCGAACTCTAGCCTGCCCGTATCGACCGCAGGCTTGGGGTTGAGCCCCAAGTTTTCACGGTCGACGCGACAAGCCGCCTACGAGCTCTTTACGCCCAATAAATCCGGACAACGCTCGCACCCTACGTCTTACCGCGGCTGCTGGCACGTAGTTGGCCGGTGCTTCTTCTGCAGGTACCGTCACTCTCGCTTCGTCCCTGCTGAAAGAGGTTTACAACCCGAAGGCCGTCATCCCTCACGCGGCGTCGCTGCATCAGGCTTCCGCCCATTGTGCAATATTCCCCACTGCTGCCTCCCGTAGGAGTCTGGGCCGTGTCTCAGTCCCAGTGTGGCCGGTCGCCCTCTCAGGCCGGCTACCCGTCGTCGCCTTGGTAGGCCATTACCCCACCAACAAGCTGATAGGCCGCGAGCCCATCCCAAGCCGAAAAACTTTCCACCCAACCTCATGCGAGGCCAAGTCATATTCGGTATTAGCCCCCGTTTCCGAGGGTTATCCCAAAGCCTGGGGCAGGTTGCTCACGTGTTACTCACCCGTTCGCCGCTCGAGTACCCCGAAGGGCCTTTCCGCTCGACTTGCATGTGTTAAGCACGCCGCCAGCGTTCGTCCTGAGCCAGGATCAAACTCTCCAACAAAAACTTGTCGAACAGCATCCTGACAACAAACAATGTTGCCAAAGGAATCCCAACCAGCAATCCAAAAGGATCACCAGTCCGGGGTATAAATCATAATTGGCACTGGCTTTTCAAGCACCCTGTTGAGTTCTCAAAGAACAACCACACACCGACCAGAAGCCCCACTCAGTGGAACCCCGTTTCGGGGCAACCGCTCAAACCTACTTGGTCGAATTTTCATTGTCAACCTCATGTTCGAGGCGATCAATGTGATTCGTCCGGACCCACGATGACGCACGCCGTACCCGGCGGTCGTTACTGTCGTGGGAAGCCGCAGACCGGCCGATCGCCACTTCATGGCTCTCCGCCCGGCTCCTGCCGGCTTCAGTACTCTACCCGGTCGGCTTCGCGTTCGCAACCCCGTTTCCGGAGTGTTCCGCACCGCCCGATCCTCAGTCTCGCTCGGCGTTCCCGCCACGAGCCTGGTGCCTGGTCTCGGCCGGTTTGTCCGGCCTCCCCCGTGCAGAGAGAAAGTTACGCGGACGGCCCCGAGAAGGCAAATCAGGATTCATCACTGGTTCGGGTCACGAGGGCGCTGCGATGTCCCACGCAGCCGGGGACGCGGGGCGCGTCGGCGTGCCAGAGTGTCAGGCATGGATGAGTCCGGGCTCGGCGCCACGGTGTTCGCCGAGGAGGCGCTGCTGGGCCTCCTCCTGCCGTTCTGGCAGTTGGTGATCGGCGCGGTAGTGCTGGTCGTGCTGGTGCTCTCGGTGGGGCGGTTGGCGCGGCGGGGTCGGTCCCGGATGAGCACCGCCCTGCTGGTCACCGCCGCGGCCATCGCCGGTTTGGCGACGATCGGCGTCCTGCTGGAGGGCTGAAGGCTCAGAGCCGGCGGTTGGCCAGGCTGGGCAGCTCGGCACGAATCGCGGCGAGCCGGTCGAGGTCCAGGTCGACGACAGACACCCCCGGGCCGTCCGGCAACTGGGTGAGGACCGTCCCCCACGGGTCGACCACCATGCTGCGCCCGAAGCAGGTGCGGCCGGGCTCGTGGTCGCCGGTCTGGCCAGCGGCCGCCACAAAGCACTGGTTCTCGATCGCCCGAGCCCGCAGCAGGACCTCCCAGTGGTCCAGCCCGGTGTGGAGCATGAACGCCGCCGGGACCACCAACAACTGGGCGCCCCCCTCGGTGGCGAGTCGCCGGTACAGCTCCGGGAAGCGCAGGTCGTAACAGATCGACAGGCCGACCCGGAGGCCCTCGACGTCGACCACCACGGGCTGGACACCAGCAGCGACGCTCGCCGACTCCAGGTATGAGACCCGGCCGGGAATCTCCACGTCGTACAGGTGGATCTTGCGATAGCTCGCGGCGAGACTGCCGGACCGGTCGAAGACCAGCGAGGTGTTCCAGGTGTGCTCCGGGTCCGGGCCGGCCTCGTGGAACGACCCGGCCACCAGCCAGATGCCGAGTCGCCGGGCGATCCCGGCGAAGAAGCTGCCCACCTCGCCGTCCACCGGCTCCGGCTCGGGCAACCCGGCGGCGGGGCCGAGGTAGTCGACGTACTCCGGCAGGACGGCGAGGTCCGCGCCGCCGGCGGCGGCGCGTTCCAGCAGGGCCTCCGCGGCGGCCAGGTTGGCCTTGCGGTCTTCCCGGGCGTTCAGCTGGCAGACGGCGACGCGCATGGGCCCAGAGTACGGCCGGAAGAGCCGGCGCCGACAGCTTCAGATGCTGGCCAGCACCAGAGCCCCGGCGGCGAAGCCGAGGCCGGCGACCTGGATCGGGCGCAACCGCTCTCGGTCGACGGCGAGCGCGAGCAGCACGGTACTGGCCGGGTAGAGTGCGGTGATCGCCGCGACGATGCTCAGGTGGCCACGGGCGGCGGCGGCGAGGAAGAGCGCGTTGGCAGCGCTGTCGAGCAGGCCGGCGACTGCCGCCCAGCCCAGCACCCGCCGTCCGAGCCGGAGCCGCACGCCGGTCCCGACGGCGAGCGCGAGACCGAACGCGATCGAGCTGGCCCGCACCGCCGCCACCGGCCACATGCCGGCGCCCTCATCGGCCTGGCCGAGCAGCGTGAAGAAGACGCCGAAGAGTGCGCCGGCGGCGAGGGACAACCCCACCAGCCGCGCCGGGACGGACCGCCGGCTACCACCGTCTCCCAGGCTCACCAGTGCGATCGCCAGCACGGCAAGGCCCGCCCCGGTGAGTGCCGCTGCGCCGGGGAAGGTCGCGGTGAACAGGCCGGCGATGATCGGCACCACGGCGGCGGTGATCGCGGTGACCGGCGCCACCACGGCCATCATCCCGCCGGCGAGCGCCCGGTAGAGCAGGATGACCCCGGCCGCGCCGGCCACCCCGGCGAGCAGCCCCCAGGCGATGTCCCCGACGGTCGGGGTGCCGGGCACCACCAGCACCAGGACGACCAGCAGCGGGACGCTCAGCAGCTGGGAGATCACGGTCACGGCGATCGGGTCCGCGCGGCGGGACGCCTTCCCACCGGAGAAGTCGGCGGTGCCGAACGCGACTGCGGACACTGCGGCAAGGACAATGGGGAGCATAGAGTGTTCGTATCACAATAGTGACCGTGAGGGATAGTTTAATGACCGAGACCGGAACCGGCCGGGTGGGCGCGGTCACCGCCGCGGTGGCCCAGCAGGTACGCGAGCTACGCGCCGCCCGGGGCTGGTCCTTCGACGAGTTGGCCGGCCGGTCCGGGGTGAGCAAGGGCATGCTCGTGCAGATCGAGAGCGCACGCACGAACCCGAGCGTCGGCACACTGTGCCGGGTCGCCGACGCGTTCGGCGTCAACATCGCCCGACTGCTGGAGCCCGCCGAGGAACGGACCGTGAAGATCACCTCGGCCGCCGAGGCGCCGGTGCTCTGGCAGGGCGAGCACGGCGGCACGGGCCACCTGCTGAGCGGGCTGGGCGAGCCGGATCTGGTCGAGCTCTGGGACTGGCGGATGGAGGCTGGGGAGGCGCACCGCTCCCCCGACCACCCGCGCGGCACCCGGGAGGTGCTGCACGTGCTGACCGGCGCGGTGGTCGTCCGGGTCGACGGGCAGGACCACCCCGTCCGGGCCGGCGAGACCATCGAGTTTCACGCCGACCGGGAGCACGGCTACCGCAACGACGCCAACGTACCGGCACGGCTGATGATGGTGACGGTCACCCCGTCGGGCGAATGGGATCGACGAACCCGTTCGCGCCGGCCGCGTCAGGACTGAACGGGCCGGCGCGACGCGAGAACGATCAGGCCGACTTCTCCTCGCGGTCCCGCCGGGCCCGACGGCCGGTGAACTCGCGCGGCACGATGGTCGGGTTGACGTTCTCCAGGACCACCTCGCGGGTGATCAGCACCCGAGCGGCGTCGGGGTTGCTCGGCACCTCGAACATCGCAGAGAGCAGAACCTCCTCGATGATGGCCCGGAGGCCACGGGCACCGGTGCCCCGCAACATGGCCTGGTCGGCGATGGCCTCCAGCGCCGGCTCGTCGAACTCCAGCTCGACGCCGTCCAACTCGAAGAGGCGCTGGTACTGCCGGACCAGGGCGTTGCGCGGCTCGGTGAGGATCCGTACGAGAGCGCTGCGATCCAGGCTGCGCACGTTGGTGATCACCGGCAGCCGGCCGACGAACTCGGGGATCAGCCCGAACTTGAGCATGTCCTCCGGCATGACCTGGCTGAAGATGTCATCGGTCGACCGGTCGGAGACCGACCGGAGCCGGGCACCGAAGCCGGTGCCGCCCTGCCCGGTGCGGGACTCGATGATCTGATCCAGCCCCGCGAAGGCACCACCGCAGATGAACAGCACGTTGGTGGTGTCGATCTGGATGAACTCCTGGTGCGGGTGCTTGCGACCGCCCTGCGGCGGCACGTTGGCCACCGTGCCTTCGAGCATCTTGAGCAGGGCCTGCTGCACGCCCTCGCCGGAGACGTCCCGCGTGATCGACGGATTCTCCGACTTGCGGGCGATCTTGTCGACCTCGTCGATGTAGATGATGCCGGTCTCGGCGCGCTTGATGTCGTAGTCGGCGGCCTGGATCAGCTTGAGGAGGATGTTCTCCACATCCTCGCCGACGTAACCCGCCTCGGTCAGCGCGGTGGCATCGGCGATGGCGAACGGGACGTTCAACATCCGGGCCAGCGTCTGCGCCAGGTGGGTCTTGCCACACCCGGTCGGGCCGAGCAGCAGGATGTTGGACTTGGCCAGCTCGACGGCGTCGCTGCCGGAGCCCGGCGCGCCGGCCGCCTCGGCCTGGATCCGCTTGTAGTGGTTGTAGACCGCGACGGCGAGCGCCTTCTTGGCCTGATCCTGCCCGACGACGTAGTTGTCGAGGAACTGGCAGATCTCCATCGGCTTGGGAAGCTCTTCCCACTTCACCTCGCCGGACTCGGCCAACTCCTCTTCGATGATCTCGTTGCAGAGATCGATGCACTCGTCGCAGATGTAGACCCCAGGGCCCGCGATGAGCTTCTTCACCTGCTTCTGCGACTTGCCGCAGAAGGAGCATTTCAGTAGGTCGCCGCCGTCACCGATCCGTGCCACCTACGTTCTCCCTGCACTCATCGGCCGGAGACCCGGCCCTGACCTGCGGACGCTGCGCGCCGTCCCGCTCCGTTCACCCCCGCCGGCCCAACCGGCGAAGCGGTACGGACCCGACGTTACCCGCTGGCGGGGCATTCTCCGACCCCCAAAACGGGTGTGTCAGAGGTCGGCCGGGAACCGATGCCCCGGCCAACCTCTGACCCGGTGCTGCTCAGCTGGCGGCGTTGGCTGCCAGCAGGCCCTTCTTGCGGCTGGTCAGGATCGTGTCGACCAACCCGTACTCCTTGGACTCCTCGGCCGTCATGATCTTGTCACGGTCGATGTCCTTGCGAACCTGCTCGATCGGCCGGTTGCAGTGCCGAGAGAGCATGTCCTCCAGCTGCGTACGCATCCGGAGGATCTCCCGAGCCTGGATCTCGATGTCCGAGCCCTGCCCGTAGCCGCCCTCGGTGGCCGGCTGGTGGATGATGATCCGCGAGTTCGGAAGAGCCATCCGCTTACCCGGCGTGCCGGCCGACAGCAGCACCGCTGCCGCGCTGGCGGCCTGCCCGAGGCAGACCGTCTGGATGTCCGGGCGGACGTACTGCATGGTGTCGTAGATCGCCGTCATCGCGGTGAACGAGCCACCCGGCGAGTTGATGTACATGATGATGTCGCGGTCCGGGTCGGTGCCCTCGAGCGTCAGCAGCTGGGCCATCACGTCGTTGGCCGACGCGTCGTCCACCTGGACGCCGAGGAAGATGATCCGGTCCTCGAAGAGCTTGTTGTACGGGTTCGACTCCTTGACCCCGTACGACGTGCGCTCGACGAACGACGGCAGCACGTAACGGTTGTGCACGGCCGCGAACTGGGGCGGCAAGCTCAGATCGGTCATCGTCAGCTCCTCAGCTCAGGGTCCCGGCGCCATCCGGAACCTGAGCGGCCCCGATGATCACCTTGTCGATGAAGCCGTAGTCCATGGCCTCCTGGGCGGTGAACCAACGGTCCCGGTCCGAGTCCGCCTCGATCTGCCCCTGGCTCTGGCCGGTGTGGTGTGCGACCCGCTCCTGGAACATCCGCTTCGTGTAGAGCATCTGCTCCGCCTGGATGGCGATGTCGGACGCCGTGCCGCCCAGACCACCGGACGGCTGGTGCATCATGATCCGGGCGTGCGGCAGGGCGTACCGCTTGCCCTTGGTGCCCGCGCAGAGCAGCAGCTGGCCCATCGAGGCCGCCATGCCCATCGCCACGGTCGACACGTCGTTGTCGATGAACTGCATGGTGTCGTAGATCGCCATGCCGGAGTAGACCGAGCCACCCGGCGAGTTGATCCACAGATTGATGTCGCGGTCCGGGTCCTCCGCGGCGAGCAGCAGCAGCTGCGCGCAGATGCGGTTGGCGACCTGGTCGGTCACCTCGCTGCCCAGGAAGATGATGCGCTCCTTGAGCAACCGGTTGTAGACCGAGTCGTCGAGGTTGCCAATGGTGTCGCCACCTCGGGCATCAATCGCCCGGAGCGGCTTCGCTGGGATGTGCATGTCGGTCATGGCAGCCCTTCGCTCTCCGTACCGTCTTTCCCGACACTAACCGCTGTGCGGGGCGGCAGAGTCCCGGTCGGGGCACTGTTCGCTCTCAGCGCAGCTGTGTCGGGCGTACCCGCGGCGCGGGCTTCCGGGCGTACCCGGAAAAGGATTTGGCCGCCGTCCACCGCACAGCGGCGGACGGCGGCCGCACCCGACGATCAGTGCTCGTGGTTGTGCTCCGCCTCGTTGGCCGCACGCAGCGCGTCAAGGGTGACCTCGTTGCCGGCCGAGTCCTTGATCTTGATCCGCTCCATGACTGCCGCGAGCGCCTTGCCCCGCCGCACGTCACCGAAGACCGCGGCAGCCGCCCCGGAGCGCATGAGCTGGTCGTAGTACTGCTGCGGGGCCATCCCGGCGCGCTGCGCCCGGTGCACGATCTCGTGGCCGAACTCGTCGTCGGAGACCTGCACGTCCTCGGCGTCGGCCAGGGTGTCCAGCAGAAGCTGCACCTTGACGCCCTCGGTCGCCGCCTCGGTCAGCTCGGCGTCGATCTGCTCCTCGGTCTTCTCCTCGGCGGCGAGGTACTCCTCCATCGAGGCGCCGATCCGCTCCAGCTGATCGATCATGGCCTGCTTGCGGCTGGCCACCTCCTCGCGGATGACACCCTCCGGCGCCGGCACCTCGGCGGCCTCGACCAGCTCCGCCAGGGCCTTGTCCCGAGCCGCGTAGATCTGCTCGACCTGCTTGCCCTGGGTGACCCGCGCCCGCAGGTCGCCGCGCAGCTCCTCGATCGTGTCGAACTCGCTCGCCATCTGGGCGAACTCGTCGTTCAGCTCCGGCAGCTCCTTCTCCTTGACCGTGCGCACGGTCACCGCCACCTCGGCGTCCCGGCCGGCGAAGTCGCCGCCGACCAGCTGCGTGGTGAAGGTGGTGCTGTCACCGGCGGCGAGACCGACCGCGGCCTCGTCGAGGCCCGGCAGGAGCTGCTTGCTGCCCACCTCGTGGGAGATGTTGCTCGCCTGGCCGCCCGGCACGTCCTCGCCGTCGACGGTGGCGTTCAGGTCGATCTGGACGAAGTCGCCCTCGGCGGCGGCGCGCTCGACGGTCTTGAGGGTGGCGAACCGCTCACGCAGGTTCTTCACCTGCTCGTCGATCTCGCTCTCGTCGATCTGCAGCTCGTCGACGGTCACCTCGATGGTCGTGGCGTCGGGGAGGGTGATCTCCGGTCGGACGTCCACCTCGGCGGTGAAGTTCAGCGAGTCACCGTCGTTGAACTCGGTGATCTCGACCTCGGGACGCCCCAGCGTCTTGAGGTCGTGCTCGCGTACCGCGGCGAGGATGTTCTCCGGGATGGCGTCCTGGACCGCCTCGTTGAGGACGGTGCCCCGGCCCACCCGCTGGTCGATCACCGCGGTCGGCACCTTGCCCCGGCGGAAGCCCGGGACCTGGACCTGCGAACCGATCTCCCGGTACGCCTTCTTGAGGCTCGGCTCGAGCTCGACGAACGGCACCTCGATGGCGAGCCGCACGCGCGTCGGGCTCAGAGTCTCGACGGTGCTCTTCACAGGCGTACTCCTTGACGGATCTCAGTTGAGTGTGGGCGTGGATTCAGCCCATCGAGTGTAGGTGAGCCGGCCTGACGCTCCGGCATCGCCCGGGGACCGCACGGAAAACTCGGGCGGCACCCGGGGCTGCCCGGCCGCGGACGACAGTCGGGGTGGCGGGATTTGAACCCACGGCCCCTCGCTCCCAAAGCGAGTGCGCTACCAAGCTGCGCCACACCCCGTGGCGACGTGCAGTCTATGCCGTCGCCGCTCCCGGGACGTGCCGGGGCCGCCCCCACCCGGACACAATCCCCCGAAAGCCGCGGGCGGCGGGCAAGATCCACACAACTTCGGGGAAAGTGTGGCCTCCCGGCGCGCGGAGACCACTACATCCCTGAAGTTGTGTGGATCTTGGGCGCATCGCGACGCGGCACAGGGCGACGCGGTGGCGCAGGGCGGTGGCGTGGCTGCGCGGTCGGCAGGGGCATTGGGTACGCTGTCGGCGCATCCCGTTCCGGTGGGATGCACGCGGGCGTAGCTCAATGGCAGAGCTTCAGTCTTCCAAACTGACGGTGCGGGTTCGATTCCCGTCGCCCGCTCCATCGACAAAGGCCCAGGTCGACCGCATGATCGCGGCACCTGGGCCTTTCGCTTCTCCCCCACTCTGGATCCTGCGTGCCATCCGCGTTCCATTCACGGTCGGCGTCGGCCATTTCCGGTGGTGCGGCGGTCCATCGCCTGGACGATCTCGCGACCACGCTCGCTGGTGGCGTGCTGGCTGCGGCGAGGGTGTCCGGTGTGGCGCAGGTCGTGGAAGTGGAAGCCGGCCAGGCCCAGCGAGGCGACTGTTCTGGTCCACTTCACCGCCCGAGCGAAGGTGCCGGAACGCCGCGGCGCCCCCCTTCGCCGCCGATCGATGAAACAGCGAAACCGGTGCGCGCAACGCGACGTCCCGCAACCATGGGCGGATGGGGCGTCCATCGGAGCCGGCGCAGACCGGGGACATCCTGCGCGGCGAGGAGGACGCCCAGCAGGCCAGCTTCCTGGAGCTGTTCTTCGACCTGGTGTTGGTCTTCGCCCTGGTCGGGGTCGTAGGCCGGATGGTGCCGGAACTTCTCTCCGACAGCGCTGGCATGCGCTGGCTGGCGCTGTTGGACCTCGTCGTTCTGGGCCTGCCGCTGCTCTGGCTGTGGACGACCACCGCGTACGTCACGAGCCGGTTCGACTACCGCAACCGCTGGATTCAACTGCTGGTCCTGGTCAGCGCGTTCGGCCTGCTGATCATGGCGACGTCCCTGTACGAGTTCGAGCAACGCGGCGCCGCCTTCGCCGTTGTGTACGTGTTGCTGCACATCGGACGCCCCTTGCTGCTCCGGCCGTTGTTGCGGGAGCACAAGGAGGTACGGGCGCTCTACACCCGTCTGGCCATCTGGGCCAGCGTCTCCGGCGTGATCTGGCTCGCCGGGGCGGCGATGCGCGGAAACCACCGGATCGCCCTGTGGTTGATCGCCATCACCGTGGACATGGTCGTGGCGCGGTTCAGATGGCCGGTGCCCGGCATGGGCCGACCACCGAGCAGCGCGTGGGCGATGGCCAGCAGCCGATACCTCCCCGAGCGCTACCAGCAACTGTTGCTGATCGCGCTCGGCGAGACGGTGCTGGCCATAGGCCTCGCCTACGCCAATCACCCCACCACGCTCGCCGCAAAGGCGGCCCTGGTGATCACGTTCCTGTCGTCCGTGCTGATGTGGCGGATCTACTTCTATCGCGCTGGCCAGGTGCTGGCCGAGGCCGTCGAGATGTCGTCGAACCGAGCAGTTGCCGGCGGTATCGTCGGCGTGGCCCATGTGCTCATGGTGCTCGGCATCACCGCCACTGCGGCTGGCTCGGAAATCGTGCTGGCGCACCCCCAGGGGCCCTCCGCGCCGGCCTGGCTCGCGGTCATCCTCGGCGGGCCGGCGCTCTTCCTGTTCGGCCGCAGTCGGCTGGAACGGGTCGTCTTCAACCGGCTCGCCGTGCGCCGGCTCGTCGGCATCGCCGCTCTGGCTCTGCTGGCGCCGCCGCTGTTCTTCGGCCCGCCGCTGCTGGCCGCCATCGCCGCTGCCGTCGTGCTGCTCGGGGTCGCCGTCGCGGACGCTCGACGCGCCGCCGGCAGTCCACCGGAGGCCCCGTCCCCGTCCGCCTAGTGGCGACGGCCGTATCCAGTCCGCAAGAGGTCCACAGACGATGGGGAAGCGTTGGGGGATGTCGGAAGGATTTCCGCTGCTAAACCCCCATGCGCCCAGGTCGGCGGCATGGGCAGTTTGATCTCATGATTCTCCGGTCACCGTGCCATCCACGTACCAGTGGCCGGTACCTGGGCCGGTCGGCTGCTCCCCGCTTCGGTCCTGCGTGCGCCGCTGCCGGTGCGGTCAGTCATGACGGCAGGACGATCGCCGCGAGGATGCCGGCCACGACCAGTGCGGGGACGGCGGACAGGCTGCCTGTCAGCAACGCGGAGCGCCTCCGGCTACGGGTGACCAGGAGCCAGAGCGCCACCAGACTGATCAGCAGGGCGAGGAACAGCGCTGGCGTGGCCGTGTAGAGCCCGAACATCAGCATCCCCGACCGGTCGGAGTCGCAGCCCTCGTGACAGTCCGCCGGGACGTCCCCGGACAGCAGGCTCAGATACACGCCGAACGACACGACGAGTGCGCCGTACCAGCCGAGCATCACCAGGAGCGAAGCCCTCGGGTCGGTCCGGGGTGGACCAGCAACGTCCGGACGTGCCGCCGACAGGGTCATGCGGCGAATTGTTCACCACTCGCAGCGATCGGGTCGGCCTGGACAGGGCGGCACAGCCCGGCCCGCTCCGAGAGCACTCGCGTCCGCCCGATCTCGGCCACCCGACTGAGGTGTCTTGACAGGTGTCGATCTATGCACTGGTGTAAGGACCAGTGACATCGACGTCCGTCAGGAGGGCACATGATCGTCCGACGACGGTGGACAGCTGCCGCCACCACAGCGATCCTGATCAGCGCGGTACTGTCCCACCCCGGTCCGGGCACCGCGGCACCCGCCGCCTCACCCGCACCGGTCACCCTGACCAGCACCGAGACCGCCCTGGTCCGGGTGCAACTGCGCGATCAGGCGCAGCTCGACCGGCTGGTCGCCGCCGGTGCCGACCTGGCCAACCGGCCTCGGGCCCGGGACGGGCGGATCCTCGCCGACCTGGTGCTCAACGGCGCCCAACTCGCCGACCTGACCGCGCAGGGCGCGACGGCCGTGCAGATCGTGCAGCGCGCCGGGGACGGCAGCCGGCACCACGCCGACAGCGTCCGCGCGGCACAGGCCCGCACCGCCGCAGGGCTGAGCGCTGCGGCACCCGGCCAGCGGACCACCGCCGCCGCGACGGCTGTCGACACCCTCCAGGTGCAGCAGGCGTACTGGTGGACCACGGGTGGGCAGACGTTCCTGCAGGCCCAGGTGGCCACCACCGCCACCGACGACCCGGACGTGGAGATCACCGTCAGCTGGCGGACGGCCGATGGCGCCACCGGAACGTTCCCGCTGTTCCGGTTCGAGGACTCCGGCGAGTACCAGTACCACTACGCGCTCCCCCAACCGGTGCCGAACCGGCCGGTCCAGCTCAGCGCCACCTCCAGCCTCGGCGGGGTCAGCCGGGTGGTCACCCCGGCGCTCTGGCCGAACGCCACCCCGCCGCCGCTGCCGGCCGGCTACCAGAAGGACTTCATCGACGCGTACCTGACGCCGGTGGACATCCAGGCGCGGATCAAGCGGTTAGCCCGCCAGTACCGGGACCTGGTGGACGTGATCGACCTGCCGAACCGGACCCAGGGGTACGGGCGCAACGCCGTCGCGTACCTGGGCGACCCGGCGGTGGCCGCCGTGGTGGTCGAGTCGGTCCGCTTCGGCGACCAGAGCATGAACGGCGTGCAGGTGCGGACGGTCGACCCGGGCCGGCGCAACCGCCCGCTGACCGTCGGCTACCGCGACCGGGTTCTCACGGTCTCGCTGGCCACCGACACCGCCGGCAAGACGGTGAGCACCACCGACGAGGTCGCGGCGGCGATCAACGCCCGCCAACCGAACCGTTTCCGGGCCTCCGTCGAGGACGGCTCGGCCGGGCTGCCGATGCCGGTCGCCGGCCTCGCCCGGCTCGACGACGGCCTCCAGGGCACCGAGGTGCCGGCGCGGCCGTGGACGGTGCAGGCGCTGCGCCTCGGCGTGCACCGGGACGGTTCCCGGGTCGGGGTGCTGGCGTACTCCCAGGAACACGCCCGGGAGTGGGCCACGCCGCTGGTGACGCTGGAGTTTGCCGAACGGATGCTGGCCAACGCCCGCACCGACCCGGCCACCCGTGAGCTGCTGGAGCAGGTCGACGTCTTCGTCATCCCGACGGTCAACCCGGACGGCGCGAACTACTCGTTCAACGACTTCAACTTCCAGCGCAAGAACCTGGTCAACCACTGCGCCGGGGCGGCCCGCGACCCGAAGAACCGCAACTCGTGGGGCGTCGACATCAACCGCAACTACACCGTCGGGTCGTACTTCGACGGCTACGTGGGTGCCAGCGCCAACTGCCTCTCCGGCAACTACGCGGGCACCGCCGAGCTGTCCGAACCGGAGAGCCGCAACGTGGTCGCGCTCGCCCAGGCCCACCCGAACATCAAGTTCGCGATGAACGTGCACTCGTACGGCGGGTACTTCATGTGGCCGCCGGGGGCGTACCGGGCGGACGGACGGATCACCCTGCCCCGGCCGTCGATCGACGAGTCGACGCTGTTCCTGAACAGCGCCCGGCGGATCGTCGGCGCCATCGCCCAGGAGCGCGGCACCGTCACCTGGCCGTCGCAGACCGGCCCGGTCGCCGACGTGCTCTACTCCGCCGCCGGGAACTCCGCCGACCAGCTCTACTACGAGCTGGGCATCTTCGCCTGGGACTTCGAGGTCGGCAACGACCGGTGGAACCCGGCCACCGGCGAGTGGGAGGGCGTCGGCTTCCAGCCGCCGTTCGACGAGGCGCACGGCGAGTCCCAGGAGTACGCGGGCGGGCTGGTGGAGCTGGTCCGGGTGGCCCGCGACTACGCCGCCGCCCAGGCTGCCGAGGGCTGATCTGCCGGCGGTGCCGCGTCCGGCCCTCGGACGCGGCACTGCCGGACCGGCCGTACGCAGCAGCAGCAGCAGCCCGAACGGGGTACCAGTCGGACCGGCCGGCCACGGATGAACCGTGGCCGGCCGGGTAAGCAGCGGCCCTGCCTGGTGGGGAGACGACCGGTGTCGCGGCGTGCTGCGACCGGGCGCACGGGCGGGCGGCGCTGGCCGGCCCGCCCGGGCGTACCCCGGGTCAGTTCGAGGAGATCCAGTTCCAGGCCGAGACGACCCACTCGGTCTGCTGGAGCCAGGCCACCCCGAGGCCGACGAGGAAGACCGCGGTCGCCAGGTGCGCGCCCCGCGCGCTGCGCCGGACCCGTCCCATCTGCCGCTCCAGCACCATCCGGCCGACCAGCCGGGACAGCGCGAACAGGCCGACCGCCACCAGCAGGCTCAGCACCAGCACCAGCAGCGGACCGCTCAGGTCGCCCTGACCGGAGAGCGCCCAAATCCCCCAGCACACGAACGCGAAGAGCCCCGCCGCCGCGCTCCACTCGCCGCCGCGACGCAACTGCGCCAGGCGCCAGCTCAGCGGCCGGCGGGGCGCCGGTTCGCCTGGCCAGCCGGTGCCGGTCGGCTCCTGCTCGACCACCGGGAACGGCTCGGTCCGCGGGCTGCGCGGCTGACCGACCGGGGCCACGCCCCGGCGGAACCCGTCTCGCTGCGTCGGCACCCCGACGCCGGCCTGCGGCGGCACCTCCACGGTCCGTTCCGCCCACGGCTGCGTCTGGTCTGCCATCTCGTCTCCCCCTGACCGGCGGCACACCACCGCCCGGTTCCGAGGGTAGCCAGCCGGCAAATCGGTCGCCGAGCCCGTCCGCGCACGCCCGGCACGACCGTGCCGAATCCCACCCCAAGCGAGTACGGTCGGCTGATGGGTGATCCGGACCGACGACGACGGCGCCTGCGCCACCACCCCGACTCTGAACCGGCCGGACGGGGCACCGACGGCCCGACGGTCAGCACGGCTGGGGTGCACGACGGCGCGGAGCCACCGACCCGCCGCCGGGGCCCGGCCGGCGACGAACGCGACGGCGAGCGAGGGCTGCGCGGGCTGGTCGGATCCGGCTCGTCGCAGGTGGGGCTGAGCGCCGCGCTGCGGGCCCGGGACGCGGCCCGGCCCACCGATGACGACCTGGCCGAGGCGGAGGCCCGGGTGGTGGTCGTCCGACGCAACTGGGTGCCCCGCGAGGAGCTACCCCGCCCGCCGCGCTGAGCGCCCGCTGGCCGGGTCAGGGCAGGTCGGGCAGCTGCCGGGTCAGCTCGTACTCGGCCACCTGGGCGATCCGGCGGGCGTGCCGCTCGTTGCCGGAGAACGGGGTGCTCAGGAACGCCTCGACGATGGCGGTCGCCTCGTCCAGGGTGTGCTGGCGGGCGCCGACCGCGACCACGTTCGCGTCGTTGTGCTGGCGGGCCAACTGGGCGGTCTCGACGCTCCAGGCCAGTGCGGCGCGGACCCCGGCGACCTTGTTCGCGGCGATCTGCTCACCGTTGCCGGACCCACCGATGACCACTCCGAGGCCGGTCTCGTCGGCCACCACCCGGTCGCCGGTGTGCAGGCAGAACGCGGGGTAGTCGTCGTCCGGGTCGTAGCCGTGCGGGCCGACGTCGACCACGTCGTACCCCTGCTTGGCCAGGTAGTTGGCCAGGTGCACCTTCAACTCGAAGCCGGCGTGATCGGAGCCCAGGTAGACGCGCATACCGGGCAGTCTGTCAGGCCGCCGTCGGGGACGCCGCAGGGGCGGCGTCCCCTGGCCGGGTTCGTCACACGGTCGTGCGGACGGTCACTCAGCGGGGCAGCTCGGCGACCACCAGGCCGCCGCGCGCCTTCGGGGTGAACCAGGTGCTCTTGCGCGGCATCTTCTCCCGCGCCAGATTCACCGCGACGAAGTCCGCCACGGTCACCGGCGCGATCAGAATGGCCAGCTCGGCCCGGCCGGCGTCGACCTCCCCGGTGAGCCAGCTCGCCGGGTAGTCACCGCCGACATAGGTGATCCGCTTGTCGCCCGGGTCCAGCCCCAGCGCGTCGCGCAGCAGCAGCCGCTCGACCAGGGCGTGGTCCAGGTTCTCCAGGCGGTCGCCGACGGTGGCGGGCAGGCGCACCGCGTACCCCTGGCCGGGGAGCTGGAGGTGGACGGTGCCGCCGGCCGCCGGAACCTCGACCCGGCCGTCGATCGGCTCGACCTCGGCGCCCGCCGCGCGCAGCCGGTCCAGCAGTTCCTCCGGCGTGGTGGTCAACTCGCTGACCAGCCGGTTGTACGGCTGGATGGCCACCGACGCGGGGGTGGTGACCACGGACAGGAAGCGCGGTAGCCCACCGGTCTGGGCGGCCAGGCTGCGGTGGTTGCCGTCGGCGACGACCAGCTCCCCGCCGCCGGCGAGGGCGGTGAGCGCGTCCTGCTCCGGGCCGGGGCCGAGCAGCCAGATGGCGTGCGTGCGCCCCGCCTGGTCGGTGTCCGTGGCGGCAGGCGCGCCGGACGCGTCGGTCGCCGCCGCGAGCGCGGCGTGCAGTTGGTCGCCGCACCCGGTCTGCAGCAGGAGTACGGGCGAGAGCAGGTGGCCCAGCGCGTCGGCCAGCGCCACCCGCTCACGCACCTTGGCGATGAAGACGTCCTCGTTGCGGATGACCAGGCCCGGCTCGTCGGCCCGGGTGGAGATCTGGTCGGTGTCCACCATCGCGAACAGCCCGTACGCGGGATCCTCGCCTGGTGCGCTGATCCGGTAGAGCACCACCACCTGCTCGGCGGGGGTGTAGCTGCCGTCGGCCTTGGCCTCGGCGAAGCGGGCCACCGCGTCCGGCAGCGCGTCGAGGAAGGACTTCCCCTGGCTCTCCGGCGCCCGGTGCGGCATCTCGATGCTGAGGGCACTGTGCGGGTTCGCCTCGATGATCGCGGTGATCTCCGCGTCGTCGGCGAACTCGTCGTAGTTCTGCGCGCCGGTGCCGCCAGTGGTGATCCAGGCCCGGGCGATCGGGTGTACGACCGTCATGCCCGCTGACGCTACCGGCGACGGCGTCGCCTCCGGACGGGGACCCGCACGGCGTCCACCAGATGAAAGTGCCGCAGCCTGGGCGGAGCGGTCAGCCGGCGCGGCCCGAGGTGCCGTTGTGCCGGCGGTGTCGACCGGCTGCGGCGGGTCCGCCGTTGCCCCGCCGGCCGGTCCCGGCAGGACCGGTGGTGGCGTTGCGGCGGGGCGCTGCGGGCGGCCCGGGCACGGGACGGGGCTCGGGCGGCGGCGCCGGGACGGGCCGTGGGCTCAGCGGCGGCGTCGGCACCGGCCGCGGGTTGGCGGGCGCCGGCGGGGGCGGCGCGGGCTCGGCGGGTGCGGCCGCCGACGGCACGGCCGGAGCCGGAGCGGTCGCCGACGGTACGGCCGGAGCCGGAGCAGACGGTACGGCCGGCACGGACGCCGGGAGCGACGCCGGAAGGTCGGCCGGGGCGCTGCCCGGGGGCGGCGCCGGACGGTGGGTCGGCGCGAGGCCGGCGGGTGGCGTCGGCAGTTCGGCCGGCACGGGGCCGCCGGTCGACGTCAGCGGCGTGGCCGGACCGGCGGTGGCCGGCGGCCCGGGCGGCGTCAGGCGGGACGTGACCGGGACCCGCGCCACGCCGACCACGATGGGAGGCGCGAGCAGATCCACCAGGTGGGCGGGCAGGTCGGGGCGGACCGACGGCCAGCGGGAGTCGTCGACCGACCAGTAGGCCGCGCCGGGAGTCTCGATCACCCCCTGCCGGGTCAGCTGATCGTCACCGGACGCACGGTGCTTGGCCATCGGGATTGCCTCCACGAACTGCGGGTGCGGCCCGGTGGGCCGCTGCGGCGGACACCGAGGGAAACGATGCCGCCCGCCCACCGGTGACGCAGCGACCGCCACCGACCCGAGACACACCCGGACGCCGAACGCGACGTGCCCCCGCCCGGGCAGCCGACGGTGACCGGAACGGGGGCGCGTGGTGTCGTGGATCAGTCGAAGATCGGGCCCTGCTCGCGGGTGCGCTTGAGCTCGTAGAAGCCCGGGGTGCCGGAGACCAGCAGCACGCCGTCCCAGAGCCGGCCGGCCGCCTCGCCCTTCGGCGCTGGCGTGATCACCGGACCGAAGAACGCGACCTGACCGCCGTCCGGGCCGGGCGCGTGGACGACCGGGGTGCCGACGTCCTGACCGACCGGGCGCATGCCGGCCTCGTGGCTGGCCCGCAGCGCCTCGTCGTACTCGGTGCTGTCGGCGGCCTCGGCCAGCGCCGGGTCCAGGCCGGCGTCCGTCAACGCGGCGACGTAGAGCTCCGGGCCGCGCTCCTCCTTGCCGAGGTGGATCCGGGTGCCGAGCGCCGTGTAGAGCGCGCGCAGGACATCGGTGCCGTACCGCTGCTCGGCGGCGATGCAGACCCGCACCGGGCCCCAGGCGGTGCTCAGGAAATCCTTGTATTCCTTGGGCAGGTCGTCCCGGCCGTCGTTGAGCACGGCCAGGCTCATCACGTGGAAGCGGATGTCCACATCACGGACCTGCTCGACCTCGAGCAGCCAACGGGACGTGATCCACGCCCACGGGCAGGCCGGGTCGAACCACATGTCGGCGGTGACACGATCGGTCACGGTGAGGTCCCTTCATGATGGGTGGCGCCGGCAATCCGGCGTCTCTCCGAATCTTCACCCCGGGTCGCGTCGAGCGGCACCCGAATCAGAGCGTGACCTCGGCCACCGCCAAATGCCCGTACATGGAAGACTCGGATCCGGACCGGCCGCCACGAGCGGTCGGCAAACGGGCGCCGCCGGGCGTACGGCGAGATGTGGGATGGAGACGAACAGTGCCGGGAGTGCGCAACCTGACGCAGGTCGAGGCGACCGAGCGGGCACGCCTGCTCGACGTGACCGGGTACGACATCAGTCTGGACCTGTCGACCGCCGTGCTGGCGGCCGACGGCCGCACGTTCCGGTCGACGACCGAGGTCCGGTTCCGCTGCACCGAGCCGGGTGCGAGCACGTTCATCGAGGTGGCCGCCGACTCGGTGCGCTCCGCCACGCTGAACGGCGCTCCCGTCGACCTGTCGGACTGGTCGGCCGAGAAGGGCCTGACCCTGTCCGGGCTGGACAGCGAGAACGTCCTCGTGGTCGACGCCGACTTCGGCTATTCCAACAGCGGGCAGGGGCTGCACCGCACGGTCGACCCGGTGGACGGCGAGACCTACCTCTACAGCCAGTTCGAGACGTCCGACGCGCAGCGGGTGTTCGCCTGCTTCGACCAGCCCGACCTGAAGAGCGTCTACACCTGGCACGCCACCGTGCCGGCGCACTGGCGGGCGGTGTCCAACATGCCGGTGCAGCGCGAGGAGTCGGCGGGTGAGGGGCTGAAGACCGTCCACTTCGCCGAGGCGCCCCGGATGAGCACCTACATCACGGCGCTCTGCGCCGGGCCGTACCACGAGGTGCGCGACACCCACGACGGCATCGACCTGGGCGCGTTCTGCCGGGCGTCGATGGCGCAGTACCTCGACACCGACGACCTGTTCCTGATCACCAAGCAGGGCTTCGACTTCTTCCACGAGAAGTTCGGGGTGCGCTACCCGCTGCCGAAGTACGACCAGCTCTGGGTGCCCGACTTCAACGCCGGCGCGATGGAGAACTTCGGCTGCGTGACGCACGCCGAGTCGCACTACCTCTACCGCTCGCAGGTCACCGACTTCGAGTACGAGCAGCGGGCCAACACGATCCTGCACGAGATGGCCCACATGTGGTTCGGTGACCTGGTCACCATGCGCTGGTGGAACGACCTGTGGCTGAACGAGTCGTTCGCCGAGTGGGCCAGCCACTGGTGCAACACCAACGCCACCCGGTTCACCGAGGCCTGGACGACGTTCCTGTCCATCCGGAAGAACTGGGGCTACCGGCAGGACCAGCTCTCCTCCACCCACCCGGTCTACACCGACATGCCGGACATGGAAGCCGTCGAGGTCAACTTCGACGGCATCACCTACGCCAAGGGCGCGAGCGTGCTCAAGCAGCTCGTCGCGTACGTCGGCGAGGAGCCGTTCGTCGCCGGGCTGCGGGCGTACTTCGGCAAGCACGCCTGGGGCAACGCCACCTTCGACGACCTGCTCACCGAGCTGGAGGCGGCCTCCGGCCGGGAGCTGCGCAAGTTCGCCTCGCAGTGGTTGGAGACGGCGCAGGTCAACACGCTGCGGCCGGAGGTGACCATCGGCGCGGACGGCACGTACCAGCAGGTGGTGGTTCGGCAGGAGGCGCCCGCGGCGTTCCCGACGCTGCGGACGCACCGGATCGGCGTGGGCCTGTACGACCTGACCGACGGACGGCTGGTGCGCCGCGAGCGGTACGAGGTGGACGTGGCCGGCGAGCGGACCGACCTCGCCGAGCTGCGCGGCGTCCCGGCGGCCGACGTGCTGCTGCTCAACGACGACGACCTGAGCTACACCAAGCTGCGCCTCGACGACCGGTCGATGGCCACCGTGGTGCAGCACATCGGTGGCTTCGAGTCGTCGCTGGCCCGGGCGCTCTGCTGGACCGCGGCGTGGGACATGACCCGCGACGCCGAGCTGGCGGCCCGCGACTACGTGGCGCTGGCGCTCGCCGGCCTGCCCGCGGAGACCGACATCAACCTGGTCACCGCCACCCTGCGGCAGGCCACCACCGCGCTCACCCTCTACACCGACCCGGCGTGGGCGCCGACCGGCTGGGCCAACCTGGCCCGTACGGCCCGCGACACACTCGCCGCCGCCGAGCCGGGCAGCGGGTTCCAGCTCGCCTGGGCCCGGGCCTACACCTCGGCGGCCCGCTCGGACGAGGACCTGGCCACCCTGCGCGGGTGGCTGGACGGCTCCGGTGTGCCGGCCGGGTTGACCGTGGACACCGAGCTGCGCTGGGCGGTGCTCGGCGCGCTGGTGGCCAACGGTGCGGCCAACCCGGCCGACATTGAGGCGGAGCTGGCCAGCGACCGCACCGCCAGCGGCGAGCGGGAGGCCGCGTACGTACACGCACTGGTGCCGACGGAGGAGAACAAGGCCGCCGTCTGGGCACTGCTGACCGGCCCGGACGCGCTGCCCAACTGGCGGCACCGGGCGCTGCTGCAGGGCTTCGCCCACCCGGTGCAGGTCGACCTGATCGCCCCGTACCGGGAGCGGTACTTCGCGGCGGTCGGCCAGGTGTGGGCCACCCGGGACAGCGAGCCGGCGCAGGAGTTCGCCCAGCTGGCGTACCCGGCCTACCTGGTGGAGGACGACACGGTGGCGGCCACCGACACGTGGCTGGCCGGTGACGGCAATCCCGCCCCGCTGCGCCGGCTGGTCGCCGAGGGCCAGGACGGCGTGGTGCGTGCGCTCAAGGCCCGCGCGAAGGACGCCCAGAGCGCCTGATCAGCGGTATCCGGCCCGGGGCCGGCGTGGGCATCAGCCCCCGCCGGCCCCGGGCCTTATCGTGTCGGGAGGAGGTGGACGTGCTGGCACAGCCGACGTACGAGTGGCACCCACCGGAGCGGGGCTGGCTTGAGCAGGATCTGCTCGACCTACCCGCCGACGGGAACCGCTACGAGATCATCGACGGGAGCCTGCACGCGACCCCACCTGCCGGATACGGGCACCACGAGCTGGCGGACGACATCCGCATGGCGGTGCGGCAGACCACTCCGCCGGGCTGGCGGGTCATCCGTGAGATCGGGATACGAGTACCCGGTGGCAACCTGATTCCGGACATCACCGTGCTGAAGCCCGGCGCTCCCCCGAGCCGCATGTGGGCCGAGCCGACGGAAATCGCGCTCGTCGTCGAGGTGGAGTCGCCAAACAGCCGGCGGCATGACCGCTTCACCAAGCCCGCGCTGTACGCCGAGGCCAGCATCCGGTCCTACTGGCGTGTGGAGCGGGGCGACTTCGGCCCGGTGGTGTATCGGTACCAGCTCGGCAAGGGTGAGCACTACGAGCTGTTGGGCACGGTGGGGCCGGATGATCCGGTGAACGTGGACGAGCCCTGGCCGATGTTGCTGGACCCGAGCGCCTGGCCGCGCTGAACCAGCCCCAGACAGACCGAACCCCGGCCCGCAGACGCGGACCGGGGTTCGTCGTATGAGTGGTGCTCAGCCCTTGCCGGCGTGGCTGGCGAGCTGGTCGAGGCCGTTGATGATGCCGCCGGCCAGGTCACCTCCGCTGAACGCGCCAACCATGGAGAGCGCGGCCAGCTTGGCGTACGTGTCGGGGATGCGCTTGCGGGCGTGCCGCCCGGTGACGATCTCCAGCTGGCGCTGGTTGGGCGACACCGCGATCAGCACCGACCTGTCGGGGTCGGCGAGCTGGCGGTGCAGCCGCTGGGCGTGCTCCCGGATCGGCTCGTCGAGGCCGCCGACGAAGATCGAGAAGACCAGGCCGGTGCCCTGGTCGGCCAGGCGCAACGCCTCGTCGATGCGCAGCAGCTGGCGGGTCGAGAACGGCCCGTCCAGCACCTCGGGCGGCGTGTCCGTCCCGGTCTGCTTCTCACCAACGGTCACTTGCGCCTCCGGTTCCACCGGCCGGCGCCTCGACGCTGGCCTGCTCAAGCTTGTGGCTGGTCAGCGCCGGCGCCTGCGCGCCAGCGGTCAGCGCGGTGCCGGCCGAGTCGGCCAGCTGCTCCGGGCGGCCCAGGAACCAGACCGGAGTGAAGTCGAAGGACCGGCCCGGCCGGTAGCGCTTGGCACCGCCACCACCGCCGGTGGCACCGCCACGGCTACTGGCGTACGCCAGACCGGCGATCACCAGTATCGCGGCCGCCGGGATGCCGACGAAGACCAGCAACGTCTCGGTAACAGACAATCCCAACGCCCCCAGGCGGAAGAAGGACCTCGGACAACCGGGCCGGATGGACGATCATGACGCCGACCGCCGGACACCGTCGCCATTCACGTTAGCGGAGTCGACGGCCCGCCAGATTGCGGGGTGCCGATCCCATCCGTCACTGGAGTTCTCCAGTTGCGCAGCGGTCGCGATGAGCCGCGCGTCGTCGCCGTACCGGCCGGTGAGCAGCACCCCGACGGGCAGGCCGTCGGCGGTGACGCCCAGCGGCAGGGAGACCGAGGGTTCGCCGGTGACGTTGAAGATGGCGCAGTAGGGCGAGAAGCGGCGTTGCCGGTCGAAATCGGCCGCCGGGTCACCGTCGGCGGTGAACCAGCCGACGGGTGCCTGCGGGGCGGCCAGGGTGGGACAGAGGAGCAGATCGCAGCCGGCGGTGCGGCGGGCGCCGAGGCGGACCTGCGCCTGCAACTCGCCGAGGGTGGCGGCCAGGGCGCCGGCGGACACCTCGGCGCCCCGGGCCCGCAGCAGCCGGGTCAGCGGCAGCAGCTCCGCCTCGCGCTGTGGCGGCACCGGGGCGAGCGCCAGCACGTACCAGATGACTTCGAACAGCGGCCACGCCTCCGGCCCGAGCGGCGGCGGCACCTCGACCACCTCGTGGCCGGCGGCGGTGAGCAGCGCGGCGGCCCGGTCCACGGCGGCCACGCAGTCGGGGTGCACCGGCTCGTCGGCGAGCATCGGGGTGGTGAACCGCCCGATCCGCAGCCGGTTGGGCGCGGCCTGGCGGGCGACGGCCAGGTAACCGCCGGACGGTGTGGGCGGCGGCAGGTAGGGCTCGCCGGGCACCGGCACGGCCATGACGTCGAGCAGCGCGGCGACGTCGGTGACGGTCCGCCCGAGCGGCCCACTGGTGGGCAGGCCGAACGCACCGGAGCCGAGTGGCCCGCCGGAGACCAGGCCGCGGCTGGGCTTGTAGCCGACCAGGCCGCAGAGCGACGCCGGAATGCGCAGCGAGCCGCCGCCGTCGGAGCCCTGGGCGACCGGGACCAGCCCGGCCGCCACCGCGGCCGCCGCGCCGCCGCTGGACCCGCCAGCGGTGTACGCGAGCTGCCACGGATTGCGGGCCGGTGGCGCGACCAGGCCCTCGGAGTAGAGCGAGCAGCCCAGCTCGGAGGTGGTTGTCTTGCCGAGGCTGACCAGACCGGCGGCCTTGATGAACCGGACCACGTCGGCGTCGACCGGCGGGACGAAGTCGAGGAAGGCGGCCGAGCCGAAGGTGGTGCGTACCCCGGCGGTGAGGGTGAGGTCCTTGATCGCGGTCGGTACGCCGTGCAGCGGGCCACGCCCCTCGGCGGGCGCGGCGTCGGCGGCGCCCGCGGCCTCCCGGGCCAACTCCGGAGTGACCGTGACGAACGCGCCCACGGTGTCGCCGATCGCCGCCACCCGATGCAGGTAATGCTCGACCAGGTCCGCGCTGGACAGTTCGCCGCGGGCTATCGCGGCGGCCTGCTCCAACGCGGTCAGGTCGTGCATTTCGGTCATCCCGTCATCCTGCCGGCCGCCGGCCCTCGGTGCACCCGTCACGCGCCGACGATCGGAGACGGACCGGAGCGGTCAGCCGTAGAGGAACCGCCGAGCGTTCGCGGAGAGGAGTTTGTCGCGCTGGTCGGGGGTGAGGAAGTCCGCCGCGTGGACCACCGCGCCGGCCGGCCGCTCACCCAGGGGGTACGGGTAGTCGCTGCCGACCAGCACCCGGTCCTCCCCCATGGTGTCGACCAGCAGTCGCAGCGCGGGCGGCGCGAAGACCACCGAGTCGACGTGGAACCGGTCGAGGTAGCTGCTGGGCGGGCCGGCGGACGCGCCCCGTACCAGGTCACCACGGCGGCGCCAGGCGT
The DNA here is from genome assembly GCF_036059255.1 of Micromonospora sp. NBC_00389. Lineage (NCBI taxonomy): Bacteria > Bacillati > Actinomycetota > Actinomycetes > Micromonosporales > Micromonosporaceae > Micromonospora > Micromonospora sp. NBC_00389. Next base: position 28,586 of record NZ_CP107947.1, read on the forward strand.
TGTCCGCGCGGCCGAGCCAGAACGGGAAGCTGCCGCCCCCGTGCGCGAAGCAGATCCGCAGCGTCTCCGGCACCCGGTCGAAGACGCCGCCCAGGATCATCGCCAGCACCGACAGGTGCGTCTCGGCGGGCATCCCGGTGAGCCAGCGGGCCATCCACCGGTCCAGCCGCGGGCCGCCCGGCATGTCCCACGGGTGAACGAAGACCGGCGCACCCACCTCGGCGCAGTGCTGGAGGAAGGTGACCACGCTGGCGTCGTCGAGGTCCCGGTCGCCGACGTGGTTGCCGATCTCCACGCCGACGTGTCCGGCGGCCAGGCAGCGGTCCAACTCGGCGCAGGCGGCGTCCGGGTCCTGCAAGGGCACCTGACAGAACGGCACCAGCCGGTCGCCGCCGGCGGCGGTGACCTCCAGGGTCAGGTCGTTGAAGATCCGGGCGACCCGCACCGCCTGGTCGGCGGGGCGGTCGTAGCTGAAGAAGACTGGGGTGGGCGAGACCACCTGCACGGCCACGCCGTCGGCGTCCATGTCGGCCAGTCGCGTCGGGGCGTCCCAGCACTCGGCGCCGACCGGGCGGAACTCGGTCTCCCCCACCATGATCATCGCGGCCCGCTCGGAGTCGACCCGCAGCCAGGGCCAGCCGGACCCGCCGCACGCGGCGCCGAGGTCCGGCCATCCCTTCGGTACGACGTGCGTGTGCACGTCGACGACACCTGGAGGCATCAGCCCTTGCCCGGGTGCAGGGTCCCGCAGTTGGCGCAGGTACGCGCTGCCTCATCGGCGTAGAACGCCTGGAACACCGGCGGCAGGTCGGCGGCGATGTCCCGGACCTGCAACTCCACCTCGTGCACCCCGTGCCCACACTCCGGGCAGTACCACTGGAACGTCTCCAGGGTGCCCTCCTCGCGGACCCGCTCGACCACGACACCGATCGAGCCGACCTCAGGCCGCTGCGGCGAGTGCGGGGTGTTGCGCGGCAGCATCCACATCTGACCCTCGCGCACGTGCACCGTACGCGGCCCCTCCCGGGTGATCAGGTTGATGTGCATGTTGCCCTTGACCTGGTAGAAGAACTCCTCGTACGGGTCCACGTGGAAGTCGGTGCGCTGGTTGGGCCCGCCCACCACCATCACGATGAAGTCGTCCCCGCCGGGGAACATCTCCTTGTTGCCAACCGGGGGCTTCAGCAGGTGCTGGTTCTCCGCGATCCATCCCGGAAAACTGAACGGCTCGGCAATCTCACTCACGACTGACCTCCCGAGGGAAGAAGGGCAACGGCCTGGATCTCGATGAGCAGGTGCGGGTGCGGCAGCTGGTGCACCGCCACCGTCGTACGGGTCGGCCCGGACGCGTCGAAGAACTCCGCCCACACCTCGTTGTAACCACCGAAGTCATTCATGTTGACCAGGTACGACGTCACCTGGACGAGGTCGGTCAGGTCGGCGCCGACCGAGCGCAGCAGGTCCCGGATGTTCTCGATGACCGCCCGCGTCTGCACCCGGACGTCCAGGTCGGTCGTGCCGAGTTCGTCGACCGACACACCCGCGAAGCTGTTGTCCGGCCGCCGCGACGACGTACCCGAGACGAAGACGAACCCGCCCGCGACCTTGACGTGCGGAAACGCCCCCCGCGGGACGGCCTTCCCCGCCACCACGCTCGCACCGCCGCTCATGCCGACGCCTTCAGCGACGCCGTGCCCAGCTTCTCCACCACGGCACGGATATGAGCCCCCGGACGCAGTGGAACGGCGGCCGTGGCGGCACCAGCGAGAAACACCCACCCGGACTGCAGCCGCACCCCGTGCCGGCCGGCCAGCCGGATGCCCTCGTCCAGCGCCCGGCGCGGGTCGCCGAGGATCGCCGCCGTCGAACCGACCTGAACCACCCGCCCGTCCACCTCCAGCAGCACGCCGAGGTTGTCCAGGCCGGCCGGGACCGGCGACCACGGCCCCACCACGAACGCGGCTGCCGAGGTGTTGTCGGCGATCACGTCCGGCAACGAGAAGCGGAAGTCGGCGTACCGGGAGTCGATCAGCTCGATGGCCGGGGCGACCGCGCGGACCGCCGTGGCGAAGTCGCCGATCGGCTCGCCCGGTTCGGGCAGCCGGTCCAGCAGGAACGCCACCTCCGGCTCGACCCGGGGGTGGATGTACGCGGACGGGTCGACGGCGCCGCCGTCGGGCACCCGCATCGCGTCGGTGAGCCGCCCCCAGATCACCTCGTCCACGCCGACCTGGGCCATCTTCGCCTTGCTGGTCAGGCCCATCTTCACCCCGACCAGCCGCTCGCCACGGTCCAGCCGGCGCTGCACCAACGCCGCCTGCACCCCGTACGCGGTCGGCACGTCCAGCCCCACCTCGGCGGCGAGCTGTCCGATGGCGGTGGCGGTGTCCGCCGCCACGCCCAGCTTCGCCGCAACGCCCGCGGTGTCCACCCCGATCACAGTGCCACCTTCATTCGCGACTGCGGGGCTCGCAAACCCGGCTCACTCCTCACGCTCACGGTGCCACCTTCATTCGCGACTGCGGGGCTCGCAAACCCGGCTCACTCCTCACGCTCACGGTGCCACCTTCTGCTCGCGCTGACCCGCCAGGTCCAGCGCCACGTCCACGATCATGTCCTCCTGGCCGCCGACCATCCGGCGCCGGCCCAGCTCGACCAGGATCGACCGGACGTCGACGCCGTACTTCGCCGAGGCCCGCTCGGCATGCCGCAGGAAACTCGAGTAGACCCCCGCGTACCCCAGGGAGAGCGTCTCCCGATCCACCTGGACCGGCCGGTCCTGCAACGGGCGGACCAGGTCGTCGGCGGCGTCCATCAGCGCGAACACGTCGCAGCCGTGCCGCCAGCCGTGCAGCTCGGCGACCGCGACGAAGACCTCCAGTGGCGCGTTGCCGGCCCCGGCGCCCATCCCGGCCAGCGAGGCGTCCACCCGCACGGTCCGGCCGTGCGGGGCGTCCGGGCCGACCGGGGCTGACCCGGTGACCCGGCCGTGCTCGACGGCCAGCACGCTGTTGGCCACGCCGAGCGACAGGTTGTGGTGGGCGTGGATGCCGATCTGCGTCTCCGGCGCCAGCACCTGCCGGTACGCGTCGACCCGCTGCGCCACGTCCGACATCAGCAGCCGGCCGCCGGAGTCGGTGACGTAGACGCAGTGCGCCCCGTACGACTCCATCAGCTTGGCCTGCCCGGCGAGCCCGGCCGGGTCGTTCATGTGCGACATCATCAGGAAGCCGGCCACGTCCATGCCGTTCTCCCGGGCCCAGGAGATGTGCTGGGCGGAGATGTCCGCCTCCGTGCAGTGGGTGGCGATCCGGACGCTGGTCACCCCGAGCGCCTTCGCCGCCCTCAGGTCGGCGATGGTGCCGATGCCCGGCAGCAGCAGGGTGGTCAGCTTCGCCGAGGTCAGCACCTCGGCGGCTGCGGAGATCCACTCGGCGTCGCTGGCCGCGCCGTGGCCGTAGTTGACGCTGGAACCGGCCAGCCCGTCGCCGTGCGCCACCTCGATAGCGGCCACCCCGGCGGCGTCCAGCGCGGCGGCGATGGTGCGCACCTGCTCGACCGTGTACCGGTGAGCGATGGCGTGCATGCCGTCGCGCAACGTCACGTCCTGGATGTACAGATCCGTCATCGGGCGATCACCTCGCGCAGAGCGACCAGCCGCTCCGCGGTGCGCAGCGCGGCGGAGGTCATGATGTCCAGGTTCCCGGCGTACGCCGGCAGGTAGTGCCCGGCACCGGAGACCTCCAGGAAGACCGACACCTGCAACGCCGTGAGCTGCCGCCCGAGCGTCGGCAGGTACGCCTCGACCCGGTCGAACTGCACGTCCTGCTTGAGCCGGTAGCCGGGGACGTACTCCTGCACCGTCGCCACCATGTCCGCGACCGAGGCGGCGATGGCGGCGGTGTCGGCGTCGGCGTCCGGGCAGAGGCAGTAGACGGTGTCGCGCATCAGCAGCGGTGGGTCCGCCGGGTTCAGCACGATGATCGCCTTGCCCCGTTCGGCGCCGCCCACCACCTCGATGGCCCGGGCCGTGGTCTCGGTGAACTCGTCGATGTTGGCCCGAGTGCCCGGACCGGCCGAGCGGGACGCGATCGACGCGACGACCTCCCCGTACGCCACCGGGGTGACCCGGCGCACCGCGGCGACGATCGGCACGGTCGCCTGCCCACCACAGGTCACCATGTTCACGTTCGGCTCGTGCAGGTGCTCGTCCAGGTTGACCGGCGGCACCACGTACGGGCCGAGCGCGGCCGGGGTCAGGTCGACGACGGTGCGGCCGTGCGCGCGCAGCACCTCGTCGTGGCGCCGGTGCGCACCCGCCGAGGTGGCGTCGAAGACCAACTCGACGTCGGCGAACTCGGGCATCGCGACCAGCCCGTCCACGCCGTCGGCGGTGGTGGCCACGCCGAGCCGGCGGGCCCGGGCCAGGCCGTCGGAGGCCGGGTCGATGCCGGCCATCGCCACCATCCGCAGCTCGCTACTGAGCCGCAACACCTTGATCATCAGGTCGGTGCCGATGTTGCCGGAACCGAGCACCGCCACCCCGACGCTCATGCCGGCACTCCGCTTCGCTCCGTGCCGCCATGAGGCACCACGACCCTGCGCCGATGATTCGCTCGCTGACGCTCGCTCATGAGGATCCCTCCGTGGAGAAGCAGGTCCGCACCGAGCCGAGGCCGGAGATCCGCGCCTCGTAGGCGGCGCCCGGGGTGACCGGCACCATCGGGCCGAGCGCCCCGGAGAGCACCACGTCCCCGGCGCGCAGCGGGTCACCGGCGCGGGCCAGCGTTTCGGCCAGCCACTGCAGGGCGTGCAGCGGGTTGCCCAGACAGGCTGCGCCCGCGCCCACCGACACCGGTTCCCCGGCGTGTTCCAGCACCATCCCGCACAGCCGCAGGTCGACGTCGGCGAGCCGGCGTGGCGACGTGCCGAGCACGAAGAGCCCGCTGGAGGCGTTGTCGGCGACGGTGTCCACGATGGAGATGTCCCACGCCGCGATCCGCGAGTCGACGATCTCGATGGCGGGCAGCACATGATCCACAGCGCGGATCAGGTCGACCGTGGTGAGCTGCGGGTCCGGCAGGGCCTTGGCGAGCACGAACGCGATCTCCGCCTCGACCCGCGGCTGGAGCAGCCGGTCGATGGGCACCTCGACCCCGTCGCCGACCGCCATCGCGTCGGTCAACATGCCGAAGTCCGGCTGGAACACCCCGAAGGTCTCCTGCACCGCCCGCGAGGTCAGCCCGATCTTTGCACCGACCCGGCGCTCGCCGCGGCCCTGCCAGGCCCGCGCCTGGTGCTGCTGCACGCGGTACGCGGACTCGACGTCCCCCTCCGGCAGCAGCCGGCCGCGCAGTGGCGGGCACGGCTTGCCGGTGCTGCGGGCCTCGGCCAACTCCCGGTTAGCGGCCTCGATGTCAGCTTTCATGCCCGCTCCTCGCTGCGGCGGCTCACGACAGGTCCACGCACACGTTGGTGAGTTCGGAGTAGAAGTTCAGTGAGTGCACGCCACCCTCGCGGCCGATGCCGGACGCCTTCACCCCGCCGAACGGGGTGCGCAGGTCACGCAGGAACCAGGTGTTGACCCAGACGATGCCGGCGTCCAGCCGTACTCCGGCCCGGTGCGCGCGGCCCACGTCCCGGGTCCACACCGTCGCCGCCAGGCCGTACTCGGTGCCGTTCGCCAGGGCGTACGCCTCGTCCTCGGTGTCGAACGGGGCGACGTGCACCACCGGGCCGAAGATCTCCTCGCGGTTGGTGCGGGTGTCCGGGCCGAGCCCGGTGAGCACCGTCGGCTGCACGTACGACCCGCCGTCGCGGGCGTCACCGAAAGTGGGCGTGCCGCCGCCGGTGAGCACCTCGGCGCCCTCGGCGCGGGCCAGCTCGTAGGCGCCGAGCACCTTCGCCCGGTGTTGGTGGGAGATCAGCGGCATGGTCGCCGTGGCCTCGTCGGCCGGCCAGCCGTACGCCAGCTCGCCGGCCCGCTTCGCCAGCCGGGCGGTGAACTCCTCGAAGACCGGGCGCTGCACGTAGAGGCGTTCGGTGCAGAGGCACACCTGCCCGCCGTTGGTGAAGCTGGAGCGCACCGAGCCGGCCACCGCGGCGTCCAGGTCGGCGTCGGCGAAGACCAGGCCGGCGTTCTTGCCGCCCAGCTCGAAGCTCACCGCCTTCACCCCGCCTGCGGCGGCCCGCATGATCGCGCCGCCGGTGGCCGACTCGCCGGTGAAGGTGATCGCGTCCACCCCGGGGTGGCGGGTGAGGAACTCACCGGCCGAGTCGGGCCCGAACCCGTGCACCAGGTTGAACACCCCGGCCGGTACGCCGGCGGCGGCCATCACCTCGGCGAGCAGTGTCGCCGAGGCGGGCGTCTCCTCGCTGGGCTTGACCACCACGGCGTTGCCGCACGCCAACGCCGGGGCCACCTTCCAGGTGAGCAGCAGCAGCGGCAGGTTCCACGGCACGATGACCGCGACCACGCCGACCGGCTTGCGGACCGCATAGTTGAGCGCCCGGCCGCCGGTCGGGGTGACCGTGGTGAACGACTCGGTGGGCGCGGTGGCCACGATCTCCGCAAACGCCCGGAAGTTCGCCGCGCCGCGGGGGATGTCCAATGTGCGGGCCTGGGCGATGGACTTGCCGGTGTCGGCGACCTCGGCGGTGACCAGGTCGTCGAAGCGGCGTTCCAACTCGTCGGCGACCCGGCGCAGCACCTCGGCGCGCTCCCGTTCGCCCATCCGGCCCCACGGCCCGCGCAGCGCTGCCCGGGCGGCGGCCACCGCGTCGTCCACCGTGGACTTCGAGGCCTCGACCACCTCGAAGACCGGCTCGCCGGTCACCGGGCTGGCCTTGGTGAAGGTGGGCCCGCCGTCGACGAACTCGCCGGCGATGAAGTTGCGCAACCGCCCCGGCCCGGCCGGCGCATGGCCGGCCATCAGCCGCGGGTCCCAGTTGCCGGTCATGCGCGCCTCCCTCGGCTGAGCGCGGCGCCGATCGCGCCGACCAGCAGCAGCGCGGCGCCGCCGGCGAACGCGCCGAGCACCCGGTGCTGTCGGCGGACCCGGCGGCGAACCTCGGCGTACGGTGTGGTGGAGAAGGACACCAACTCGTACTGGGAAACGTACCGGCCGGGCAGGGCCCGTTCCAGTGCGTGCTCCACCCGGCGGCCGAGCTGGAAGACCGGGGAGGCGACCTTGTCCCGCATCTCCACGAAGTTGGTCAGCGCCATCCTCGCGATGGCCTCGGCGTTCTCCTGCCGCCGCCGCTGGAACAGCGGCAACGCCGCCAACCAGTCGTCGGCGCACTCGTCCAGACAGCGGTCCAGCTCCACCACGTCCTCGAAGGCACAGTTGGCGCCCTGGCCGTAGAAGGGCACGATGGCGTGCGCCGCGTCGCCGAGCAGGCCGACCGTCCCGTTGACCTGCCAGGGGGTGCAGCGGACCGTGCCGAGCACGCCCACCGGGTTGTGCTGGTAGTCGTCCACCAGGTTCGCCGCCAGCGGGACCACGTCCGGGTAGTGCTGGACGAAGTGCCGCTCGATGGCCGCCGGGCTGTCCAGCGAGGCGAAGCTCCCGGCACCCTGGTTGGGCCAGAACAGAGTGCAGGTGAAGGAGCGGTCCGGGTTCGGCAGCGCGATCATCATCGAGGTGCCGCGCGGCCAGATGTGCAGCGCGTCCGGGTCCAGCGCGAAGTCCCCGCCCAGCGGCGGGATCGTCAGCTCCTTGTAGCCGTAGTCGAGGAAGTCCACGCTCTCGCGCAGCAGCCCGTGTGCCAGCAACTGGCCACGCACGGCGGAACCGGCGCCGTCGGCGCCCAGCACCACCGACGCCTTGGCACTGACCGGACCCTGCGGGGTGTCGAAGCTCAGGCCGCCGTCGGTCGGGTCGAGCCCGACCAGCCGGTGGTCGAAGACGATCCGTACCCCGGGCAGCGCGGCTGCCGCGTCCAGGAGGGCGTTGTTCAGTGCGCCCCGGCTGATCGAGTTGATCGCCCGGTCGCCGGCCGCGCTGTACGACTGGAACTGCGGCTCCCCGTCGACCGGGTGGATCATCCGGCCGCGCATCGGCAGCGCGTCGGCCATCACCTGCTCGGCCAGGCCGATCCGGCGCAGGGCGTCCAGGCCGCGCTCGGAGAGCGCCAGGTTGATCGAGCGGCCCCGCTCGGCCGTGCCGGCGCGCGGGTCGGGCCGGCGCTCGTAGAGGGCCACCGGGTAACCGCGCCTGGCCAGGAAGCAGGCGGCCAGGCAGCCGGCCAACCCGGCACCGATGATCGCGATCTCGTCGCGCCGGGCGGTCATCGGGACACCTGCCCTACCGTCGCGGCGAGCGCGGCGGCGGCTCGCCAACAGTCGTGGTACGTGGAGTAGAGCGGCACCGGGGCGAACCGGACGACGTCCGGTTCGCGGGCGTCGGCGATCACGCCGTGTTCGTGCCGCAGCCGCTTGGTCAGCTCGGCGGCGTTGCCGGCGCCGATCCGCACCGAGAGCTGACAGCCCCGCCGGGCCGGGTCGCGCGGGGTGACCACGCGCAGCGGGCGATCGGCGGTGACCTCGTCGAGCAGCCGCTCCAGCCAGCCGGTGAGCCGCAGGCTGCGCGCGCGCAGCGCCGGCATGCCGACCGCGTCGAACAGCTCCAGCGAGGTACGCACCGGGCCCATCGCGAAGATCGGCGGGTTGGAGATCTGCCAGGCCTCCACTGTGGCCGGTGGCCGGGACACCGGCGTCATCTCGAACCGGGTGGCCGCCGCGGTGCTCCACCAGCCCTCGAAGCGGGGCAGGTCGGGGTCGCCGAGGTGCCGCTCGTGCACGAAGACGCCGGCCAGCGCGCCCGGCCCGGAGTTCAGGTACTTGTAGGAGCACCAGGCGGCGAAGTCGACGTCCCAGTCGTGCAGGGCCAGCGGCACGTTGCCGACCGCGTGCGCCAGGTCCCAGCCGACCACGGCACCGGCCGCGCGGCCGGCGGCGGTGATCGCCGGGATGTCGAGCAGCTCGCCGGTGAGGTAGTTGACCCCGCCGAGCAGCACCAACGCCACCCGGTCGCCCTCGGCGGCCAGGTAGCCGGTCACGTCCTCGGTGCGCAGGGCATCCTCGCCGGGACGCGGACGCAACCGGACCACGGTGTCGTCCGGGTCCAGGCCGTGGAACCGGGCCTGGCTGCGCACCGCGTAGCTGTCCGAGGGGAACGCGGAATCCTCGATGACGATGCGGGTGCGGGCGCCGGCCGGGCGGTAGAAGCTGACCATCAGCAGGTGCAGGTTGACCGTGAGGGAGTTCATCACGACGGTCTCCGCGGGCCGGGCGCCGACCAGTCGGGCGGCCGGCGCCGTCAACAACTCGTGGTACGGCAGCCAGGCGCGCTCCGCCTCCAGGTGCCCCTCGACGCCGAGCCGCTGCCAGGAGTCCAGGTCCGCGAGGAGTTCGTCGCGGGTGGCCCGGGGTTGCAGGCCGAGCGAGTTGCCGGCGAGGTACGCCGACTCGGGGTGGCTGCCGCCGTCCGCTGGCGGGACGTGGAACAGGTGCCGGTGGCCCGGATCGGCCTCGTCGAGGCGGCGGGCCTGCGCTTCGCCAGCGGCGAGGCCCAGAGGCTCGGTTTCAGGGGTGTGCACAGGGGTGTCTCGCTCTCCGGTCACATCGCGGTGCGGGCCGACCACAGCTCCGGGAAGACCACCCGGGCCATGCTGCGCTGCAACCACGCCAGTCCGGCGGAACCGCCGCTGCCGACCTTGGCGCCCATTGTCCGCTGCACCGCCTTGACGTGGTTCCACCGCCAGTCGCCGAACTCCTCGGCGACCCCGCTCAGCGCCTCGCCGAGCAGCCGCAGGTGGTTGTCCGGCCCGGTGTCGGCGTAGATCCGTACCCAGGCCGCCTCGACCGATGGCTGCGGGTCGTGCTCGACCGCCACGTCCCGGTTCAGCAGGTCGGCGGGGAGGTCGAAGCCGCGCCGGGCGAGCAGCGCGAGCACGTCGTCCCAGAGGCTCGGGGCGGCCAGCGCCGCGGTCAGCGCGGCGTGCACCTCGGTCTGCCGGCGGAACGGCCGGATCAGCGCCGGGTCGCGCAGCCCGAGCAGGAATTCCAGGTGCCGGTACATCGCCGACTGGAAGCCGGAGCCCTCGCCGAGCAGGTTGCGGAACCGGTTGAAGTCGGCCGGGGTCATCCAGCGCAGGCCCTGCCAGGCGGCATTGAGGCCCTCCAGGTGCAGCGCGGCGCGGCGCAGCGGGGCCAGCGCGTCCCAGACCCGGTCGTCGCGCAGCAGCCGCTGGGTCTCCCGCAGCTCGTGGCAGGTCAGCCCGAAGTACAGCTCCATGATCTGGCTGACCATCAGGAAGGACATCTCGCCCGGGTCGCTGCTGAGCGGATGCTGCAACTGGTGCAGGGCGCTGGCCTGCACGTACGCGTCGTAGGGCACCAGCTCGGCGAACTCCAACGTCGGCTCGCCGCCGTTGCGTGCGGCGCGGGCGGCCCGCTGCCGTGGGGTCACCGGTCGCACCGTGGCGGCGCGGTTCGGCGCCCGCCGCTCCGTCTGATCCACCATTCGTCTCCCTCCCCCGGACTGGTCGACGTCATGATCTCGCGGTCGGATGGCCTGCGGAATGCCGGATCAACGGCGCTTCCCGCGCTCAGCCGGCAAGCCAAAGGCATCTGGGCGAATCCGGTTCACGAAAGTAAGGTCTGAGCGTGGACGACATGGACTGGGCGCTGCTGCGCGAGTTGCAGGCTGACGCCCGCCTGTCCTTCAGCGAGTTGTCCCGGCGGGTCCACCTCTCGCCACCCGCCGTGGCCGAGCGGGTCCGTCGGCTCGAGGAGGCCGGGGTGATCACCGGCTACCACGCCCAGGTCGACCTGACCCGGGCCGGCCGCACCGTGGTCGCGCTCATCCGGATGTCCTGCTACGGCGCGCGGTGCATCCTGCACGACCCGGCGGTGGCCGGTTGGCCGGAGATCCTGGAGATCCACCGGATCACCGGGGACGCGTGCAGCATGCTCAAGGTGGCGGCCGGCTCGATCGGCGAGTTCGAGGCGGTCATCGACCGGCTCGCCCCGTACGGCCAGCCGTCGAGCACGATGGTCCTGTCCTCCCCGCTGGGCTGGCAGCCGATCACGCCGCTCCCCTCCGGCAGCACCACGCCCCGCCGCCGCTGACCGACCCCACCCTGCCCGCCTGCGGGTTTGCCCCCCGGCCAGCGGGAAAACAGCGCTTGTGCCCAGGGGAGGGTTCCGGCGGTTGTCGCCGGTAGGGGGAAATCATGCAGGGTCTTCGCACGATCAACCGCGCACTCTCGGCCGCCCTGACACTGATGGGGCTGGTCGGGGCATTCGTCCTGTTGTCGGTCTCACCGGCGAGTGCCGGTGAGAACACCTTCGTCGAGGTGACGCCCAGCAGCGTCCAGGCCGGAGGCCGGGTCCAGGTCCGGGCGAGCTGCGACAACGACAACAATCGCCAGGCCACCGTGCAGTCCGACGCGTTCGGGCAACTGATGCTCAGACCGGACAGGGGTTTCCTGACCGGGTCGGTCACCATCCCGGGCGACAAGCAGCCCGGCGAGTACCCGGTCGACCTGCGCTGCGATAACGGTCAGACGGCCACGACCACTCTGACCGTGCTGAACATGGCCTCGCCCAGCAAGGGGCCGGCGACCGGGGGCGGCGGCACCGCTGGCGGCCGGGGCACCGGATCGCTGCTGGTGCTCGGCGGCGTGGCGCTGGTGGCCACCGCCGTCGCGCTCGGCATGGCCGGCGGCCGGCGGCGTACCGGGGCGGGCTCCTGAGCAGGACACGCCATGACCCGATCCTCCGCGCGTGCGCGGCCGGACCGCGGTGCCCGGGCCCGGTCCGGGGCGGCGCTGCGCGCCTCCGGCCGGCTGGTCGCCCGGGCCTCCGGCCGGCTGCGCAGGGTCGCCGGGCAGGCCGTGTCGGCCAGCGTCGCCACCACCGATCCGGCCGCCCGCCCGTTGCCGCCGAGCCGCCCGGCCGGCTCGCCGCTGCTCCGACGTCGGTTCACTACCAACCCGGGAGTGCCGGTACTGGCCGTCGCCGCGCTGATGGTGTTGATCGTGGCGATGCTCGGCATCGAGCAGGTGACCGGGGTCAGCCTGTTGCCGGACCGGATCACCGCCGGCCTGCGGCCTCCGCCGAAGAAGTTCCCGGTGCTGCCGGCCAGCCGCCCGGTGGGTCTCGCCATCCACACGCTGGAGCTGCAGGCTCCGGTGCACGGCGTGGGCATCGCACCGGACGGCACCATCGCCGTCCCGGACGCGGCCCGCGCCCAGGAGGCCGGCTGGTACGACCAGGGACCCACGCCCGGGCAGTACGGCCCGGCGGTGATCGTCGGACACGTGGACACCACCAGCGGACCGGCCGTCTTCCACAAGCTGCGGGACCTGCGTTCCGGCGATCAGATCGAGGTCACCCGCTCCGACCGGAGCGTGGCGGTCTTCGAGGTGGACTCGGTGGAGCGGTTCGACAAGGCACAACTGCCGGTGGACGAGGTGTACGGCGACTTCAGCCGCCCGAGCCTGCGGCTGATCACCTGCGGCGGCCGATGGGTCGGGGGCGAGACCGGCTACTCGGACAACGTGGTGGTCTTTGCCTCGCTGGTGAAGGCTCGTTCTGCTTGAGGTTGGGGTCTGCGGGACCAGGATCAGGCGGCCGCTTCGGGCTCACGCAGGTCGAGCCAGTCGGCCCAGCGCGGATCGGGGGCGCGGTGCCCGAGCACCCGCCAGGCGGTGCCCTTCGGTGCGGCCGGCAGCGCGTGCAGCCGCCAGCCCAGCTCGGCCGGGGTCTTGTCACCCTTGGTGTGGTTGCACCGGGCGCACGCGGCGACCACGTTCTCCCAGGCGTGTCGGCCACCCCGGCTGCGCGGAAAGACGTGGTCGATGGTCTCGGCCGGGCCTCGGCAGTAGGCGCACCGCCACCCGTCCCGGGCGAAGATCGCCCGCCGGGACAGCCCGACGTGGGTGCGGTAGGGCACCCGGACGAAGCGGGTCAACCGGACCACCGACGGCACCGGGAGGGCGTCCCGGGCGCTGTGCAGGATGCCGTCACCGTCGGCGACGCAGACAGCCTTTGCGGAGAGGACGAGGATGGCGGCTCGGCGCACCGACACGACACACAGCGGCTCGTAGGTGGCGTTGAGGACCAGCGCGCCGGAGCCCACCGTGGGTCGTATGTCAGGCATCGCGCTCACCCTCCCGGTTCAGCGGCTGCTGCGGTACCGCCGCCGACCGGGGCCGGGCACGACGGCCCACACGGTCGACGCCGGTCCGATCACCGACGTCCGTTGCGCCAATAGTCCCTGATCGGACCCCGGATTGCACGTACTAATCCGGGGTCCGACATGAAGCTCTTTCCCGCACCTGTCACGATGGCCGGTTCGCCCCGGTCCGACCCCGCCCTCGGTGGCAGGTCACCCGGCCGGTGGGTCGGCGACGGGCTCGCCGGCTCGTTGCGGTACGAAGACAGGGTGAGTGCCGCCAGCCTGATGCCCCTTGCCCTGTCCACCGCCGCCCCGCCGGACTGTCAGGGAAGTACCTCCTGCGAATGGCTGTACGACATGACCAAATCGGCCTGGTTCGCCGAGGGCAGCTACTGGATCCTGCTCAAGCCACTGCGGGTGCTGCTGATCGTGGCGCTGGCGATGGTCGCCCGCTGGGCGCTGCACCGGACGATCAACCGGCTGGTCCGGACCACCACCAACGGTGCGGTGCCGACGATGCTGCGGCCGCTGCGCGAGCGGGTGCCCACCGCCGCGGTCGACCCGACGGAGTTCGTGCCGGAGCGCCGTCGGCAGCGGGCCGAGGCGATCGGTTCGGTGCTGCGCAGCCTCACCACCGCGTTCGTCTTCGGCATCGCGCTGCTGATGATCCTGCGCGAGTTCAGTTTCGACCTGGCCCCGCTGCTCGCCAGCGCCGGGATCGCCGGCGTCGCGCTGGGCTTCGGCGCGCAGAGCCTGGTCAAGGACCTGATAGCTGGGCTGTTCATGCTGATCGAGGACCAGTACGGCGTCGGCGACAACGTCGACCTCGGCGAGGCGACCGGTGTGGTGGAGTCGGTCGGGCTACGCGTCACCACCGTGCGAGACGGGCGGGGCGTGCTCTGGTACATCCGCAACGGCGAGATCGTCCGGGTGGGCAACAAGAGCCAGGGCTGGGCACTGGTCGTGGTGGACCTGCCGATCGGCTTCAGCGGCACCGAGGAGGCCACGGCCGTGCTGCGGACCGCAGCAGCCTCGATGGCGGTGGACCCGGAGCTGTCGCCGGAGATCGTGGAGGCGCCGGAGGTGCTGGGCGTCGAGCAGATGACGGTGGAGGGGGCGGTGATCCGGACGGTGGTCAAGACGACCGCCGACGGGCAGTTCGCGGTGGGCCGGGAGTTGCGCCGGCGGCTGGCGGAGGCACTGGAGAACTCGGGGATCACCGCCCAGATCGCCGCCTCCCGCAGCTATCCCGGCGTCCCGCTCCGGCCACTGGCCGACGGCGAGACAGGTCAGGGCGGCCCCACCTGACCCGGACGACGCTGTCCGGCCATCGAGGGGTCGCGAGCCGCCCGGCCCCTCAGGTATCGTCCGTTCGTTCAGTCGGGGATGCGACGAACGAACCGTTCGCCCTAGCTAGTTGTCAGACGATCGGGCAGAATCCGGAGCACGCGTTCCCGCCGGAGCGTGATCCACATCCTCGCTGATCCGTAGATCTGACGAGTGTTTCCGGCCCCGGCTGTCACGAGCGGCCGTCCCGGGAGCCGATGGAGGCGACGGTGCCCGACGAGCGACCTTCCGCGGAAGGCCCGGCGACATTCCGCGAGGTGTTCGCCCAACGCGAGTTCCGGGCCGTCTTCGCGGCCGGCGCGCTCTCCTGGGTCGGCGACTATGTCGCGAAGGCCGCGGTCACCCTGCTCGTCTACCAGCAGACCAAGTCCGTCGCACTGTCCGCCGCCGCCTTCGCCGTCAGCTACCTGCCCTGGCTGCTCGGCGGCCCCGTGCTCGCCGCACTGGCCGAGCGGTACCCGTACCGACGGGTGATGGTGGCGTGTGACGTGATCCGGACGGCGCTGATGCTGCTCATCGCCCTCCCGGACCTGCCGGTCCAGGCCGTCCTGGTGCTCATCTTCGCCGCCACGCTGGCCAACCCGCCGAGCCAGGCGGCCAAATCCGCGCTGATGCCACAGATCCTTGCCGGGGACCGGCTGGTGGTCGGGTTGTCGCTGAACAGCAGCGTGGGGCAGGCCGCCCAGGTCGTCGGCTACCTGCTCGGCGCCGCCGTGGCCGCGATCGACCCGGCCCTCGCGCTGCTGATCAACGCGGTCACCTTCGCCGTCTCGGCGCTGCTGGTCCGTCTCGGCGTCCGCGACCGGGCCCCGATGATGACCACCGCGCAGCGCAGCCACCTGCTCCGGGAGACCGGCCAGGGGTTCCAGATCGTCTTCGGCACCCCGGTGCTGCGGGCCATCGCGGTGCTGGTGTTCAGCGCGATGCTCTTCTCGATCGTCCCGGAGGGGTTGGCCGCCGGCTGGGCCAACCGGGACGACAACGGCGACCTGGACGCCGGCCTGGCGCAGGCAGTGATCATGATGGCCAACCCGCTCGGGTTCATCCTCGGCGGGCTGCTGGTGAGCCGACTGTTTGGCCCGGCCCGTCGGTTGGCCCTGATGCGACCGCTGGCGGTGTTCGCCCCGCTGGCGCTGGTGCCGGCGCTGTTCGACCCACCGCCGATCGTGGTGGCGCTGCTCGCCGCTCTCTGCGGGTTCGCGGTCGCCGGCATGCTGCCGATGGCCAACGGGCTGTTCGTCCAGGCGCTGCCCGGCGAGTTCCGGGCCCGCGCCTTCGGTGTGATGGCCACCGGCGTGCAGGTCATCCAGGGCATGGCGGTGCTCGTCACCGGCCTGCTCGCCGAGCGGTTCTCCATTCCGCTGGTGGTCGGCGTGTGGAGCGCGGCCGGCGTGGTGCTGATGGTGGTGGCGTCGCTGCGGTGGCCGGACCAGCAGACGGTGGACGGCGCCATCGCGGCGGCCTCCGCGGCCAACGCCGGGTCGCCGGCCAACCCGACGCCCGGCGCCACCCCGGCAGGGCCCCCCGAGCCGCGGGCCGGTGACGACCGCCGTCGGCACGCGGTCAGCTGAGCTGATCCGACACGAGCGGCCCTGACACGAGCGCGCGCCCGGCGTGACCCGACGCACGGCGTCCGGGTCGGGCCGGCACTGAGCACGCCTGGCAGGATGGAACGGTGACTCCCGCAGGTGACTCCGACCGTCCTGGTGCGTCGACGACCCTCTTCGAGGCGGTCGGCGGCGAGCCCACCTTCCGCAAGCTGGTGGACGAGTTCTACGCCGGCGTCGCCACCGATCCCCTGCTGCGGCCGATGTACCCGGACGACCTGGCCCCGGCGGCGGACCGGATGACGCTGTTCCTGATGCAGTACTGGGGCGGGCCGAACACGTACTCCGCCCAGCGCGGGCACCCGCGGCTGCGGATGCGGCACGCCCCGTTCCGGATCGGCGTGGCCGAGCGGGACGCCTGGCTGCGACACATGCGCCGCGCCGTGGACCGGCTCGACCTGGAGCCGGAGGTCGCCAGCACGCTCTGGGACTACCTGGAGCGGGCGGCGCACTTCATGATCAACGCCACGGAGGACCCGGCCTGACCGCGCCTGACGGCCCGGCCCGGGCACCCGGGTCGCGGCAGGGTCAGAGCAGCGCGCCCTCGTCGTGCAGCCAGTCCACGAAGCTGGTGGCCACTGCGGCGCCGCAGTCGAGCATCTCGACCAGCAGCGCGTCGTGGGTGCCGGCGCCGAGCGGCACCTGAAGCTCGGCGTAGATCGGTAGCTGCCCGCGCTCGGTCGGGTCGCCGATGTACGCCTTGCAGAACCGACGGGTGTGGTTCCACTCGTTGACCACCCGGTACGCCCGGTCGGCCCAGTCCGGCGGCACTGTGGCGTGCGGACGTGCCCGCATCACCAGGATCTCGTCCTCCGGCCCCTCCAGGGTGACCAGCACGGCGTGCCGCTCCCACATGGCCAGCAGGTTGCCGTCACCGTCGGCCAGATATCGCACGTCGAGCAGGTCGAGTGCGTCACAGACCCGGCGCAGGCTCACCGGCTCGATGGTGGCCGGCATCTCGGTCAGCACGGGCCGCTCGTTGGACGGGCAGTCGTCCCCCGGCTGGCGAGGGTTGGGCGGTCCGACCCGGACCGCGCTCTCCACTGTGATCCCGCTTCGGGTTTCCGGATCGCCGCCGTCGGCGGGACCGGGGCGCCATGACCACCACGGCATCGCTCGCGCACCTCACTCCCCAGCGGATCCAGTCGCCTACGGTGCGTTGGATCCGAGGATGGACGGTACCCGGACAGCCGGGTTGAAGCACCCCCCCAACGACCGCCCCAGACTAGAAGAATGAGTAGGGGTCATCCGTTCGGACGAGTAGCCAGGGGCGTCACGGCGAGATCGGTGGCCTTCTGCAACCAGGCCGCTCCGTATGGTCCCACCAGGCCAACCCAACGGCCGGCCACCCGCACCTGGACGGCAGCCTCGGCAGGGGCACCGGCCGGGCCGTCAACCGGCCCGAGGAAGCCCATCCGGACCAGCCCCTGAACCAGTCGCTGCGGCACCTCCACCGGCGGGCCGGGCGGACCGTCCGGACTGACCAGCACGGCCACGTGGTCGAGCAGCGCGTCGCGCAGCATCCGCTGACCCACCGCGCGGCCGGCCACGCCGTGCTCGCTCGCCGTACGCAGGGTGCCCGCCGCCGCGTCCGCGATCCGCCGCAGCTCGGCGGCGGGCAGCGCCTCCACCGGCCGGCTGCGGGCCCGCGGCAGCGGCCACCGCCACTGCGCGTCCCGACGCGCCGGCAACGCCGCGCCGCCGCGCTCCAGCTCCGCCAGCAGCTCCGCGGCGGCCACCGTGACGTCCTCGGGGGTGCCGTCGGCCGGGCCGCCCGCGACCGTCCGGACCACCAGCACCTGCCACGGCAGCCGGGCCCAGAGGGCGACCCGACCGGCGGCGCCGGCCGGCCGCAGCCGAACCGGCGCGCCCGGATCCAGCCGGACCAGCCGGGCCAGGAAGGCGCCCGCGTCGGCCACCCCGGTGACGCCGTGTCCGGCCGCCGTCGCCGTCACCCCGTCCACCCCGGCCGAGTCACGCCGCGCCGCCCTGCGGAGCGTAGGTGAGCAGGAAATCCCGCTCCTCCGCGGTGATCCGCCGGGGCACCTGGCGGGTCAGGTCGAACGGCACCAGCACCGAGCGGGCCCGGCTGGCCAGCACCTCACCGTCGTACAACTCGTAGGCGACGGTGAACCGGGAGGCCCGGATCTCCTCCACCCACAGCTCGATCCGGACGGTGGGCGCGGCCTCTGCGGTGGCCCGGCCCAGCGCGTAGTCGACCGGGCGCAGGTAGTCCACCTCGTGCCGGCGGATCACCACCCCGTCGGCGAACGAGCCGACCCCCCAGGCCCGGCCGCCAGCGAACATCAACGCCACCCGCGCCTCCTCGTACAGGGTGAGGAAGCGCGAGTTGTTGACGTGGCCGTACGCGTCCAGGTCGGACCAGCGCAGTGTGCAGTGGTAGACGAACCGGTCAGACACCTTGTCGGCCCGGTCAGTCGCGGGTCAGCTTGCGGTAGGTCACCCGGTGCGGCCGGGCGGCCTCCGCGCCGAGGCGGTCGATCTTGTTCTTCTCGTACGCCTCGAAGTTGCCCTCGAACCAGAACCACTTGGCCGGGTCCTGGTCGTCGCCCTCCCACGCCAGGATGTGCGTGGACACCCGGTCCAGGAACATCCGGTCGTGCGAGATGACCACGGCGCAGCCGGGGAACTCCAGCAGCGCGTTCTCCAGGCTGGAGAGGGTCTCCACGTCCAGGTCGTTGGTCGGCTCGTCGAGCAGGATGACGTTGCCGCCGATCTTCAGCGTCAGCGCCAGGTTGAGCCGGTTGCGCTCGCCGCCGGAGAGCACCTTGGTCGGCTTCTGCTGGTCCGGCCCCTTGAAGCCGAACGCGGCGATGTAGGCCCGGGACGGCATCTCGACCTTGCCCACCATCAGGTAGTCCAGACCGTCGGAGACGACCTCCCAGACGGTCTTGTCGCCGTCGAGGCCCTGGCGGTTCTGGTCGACGTACGACAGGGAGACGGTTTCGCCGACCCGGACCGAGCCGTCGGTCGGCTGCTCCAGCCCGACGATGGTCTTGAACAGCGTGGTCTTGCCGACGCCGTTGGGGCCGATGATGCCGACGATGCCGTTACGCGGCAGCGAGAACGACAGGTTGTCGATCAACAGCCGGTCGCCGAAGCCCTTGCTCAGGCTCTGCGCCTCGATCACTGTGCTGCCCAGGCGCGGGCCCGGCGGGATCTGGATCTCCTCGAAGTCCAGCTTGCGGGTCTTCTCCGCCTCGGTGGCCATCTCGTCGTACCGGTCCAGGCGGGCCTTGGACTTGGTCTGCCGGGCCTTGGCGTTGGAGCGGACCCACTCCAGCTCCTCGGTGAGGCGCTTCTTCATCTTGGCGTCGCGGCGGCCCTCGACGGCCAGCCGGGCGGCCTTCTTCTCCAGGTAGGTGGAGTAGTTGCCCTCGTAGCCGATCGCCCGGCCGCGGTCCAGCTCCAGGATCCAGCCGGCCACCTTGTCCAGGAAGTACCGGTCGTGCGTGATCGCCATGACGGTGCCGGCGTACTTGGCCAGGTGCTGCTCCAGCCAGGAGACGCTCTCCGCGTCGAGGTGGTTCGTCGGCTCGTCGAGCAGCAGAAGGTCGGGCGCCTCCAGCAGCAGCTTGCAGAGCGCGACCCGGCGACGCTCACCGCCGGAGAGCTGGGTCACGTCGGCGTCCGGCGGCGGGCAGCGCAGCGCGTCCATGGCCAGTTCGAGCTTGGAGTCGATGTCCCACGCGTCGGCGTGGTCCAGCTCCTCCTGGAGCTTGCCCATCTCCTCCATCAGCTCGTCGGAGTAGTCGGTGGCCATCTGCTCGGCGATCTTGTTGAACCGCTCCAGCTTGGCCTTGGTCTCGGCGACCGCCTCCTCGACGTTGCCGAGCACGGTCTTGGCGTCGTTGAGCGGGGGCTCCTGGGCGAGCATGCCGACGGTGTAGCCGGGCATCAGCCGGGCCTCGCCGTTGCTCGGCCTGTCCAGCCCTGCCATGATCTTGAGGAGGCTGGACTTACCGGCGCCGTTCGGGCCGACCACACCGATCTTGGCCCCCGGCAGGAAGCTCAGCGTCACATTGTCGAGCACGACCTTGTCGCCGTGCGCCTTGCGCGCCTTTTCCAGGACGTAGATGTACTGGGCCACGGTGCGGGCTACCTCCGTCGGTTGCTGTCGCATGATGGGCGGCGCGGCGCGGGCTGCGACCTCCGCCCGCGGCACCGGCCGGGGGCCGGCCGCGCGCACGCCATCGTCAATCCTGACAGGTTCGGCCCGCTTCGCCCACATCACCCCGCCCCAGGAGTACGTCGTGCCGTCGGAGGACCCATGTTGTTGACAAGATCACCATCCAGATTCAGCCCCTGCGGGGCGGGTAGGGAACTCAGGCACGGGGCACCAGACGCCGCAGCTACGCTCAGTACGCTCATCGCGGTGGACCCGTCAGTACCCGGAGGTGGCCGATCGTGACCGTCCGTAGCTCCTTTGTCGTAGTGGCGAACCGCCTGCCGGTCGACGAGGTGAGCACCCCCGAAGGGCGGCAGTGGCGACGCAGCCCCGGCGGGCTGGTCACCGCGCTGCATCCCGTGCTCGCCGAACACCAGGGGACCTGGGTCGGCTGGGCCGGCGGGACCGGCGCCGCCCCCGAGCCGTTCGACCTTGAGGGGATCCGACTGCACCCGGTGCCGCTGAGCGCCGAGGAGCTGGAGCGGTACTACGAGGGCCAGTCCAACGCGACGATCTGGCCGCTCTATCACGACGCGGTGGAGACGCCGGCCTACAAGCGTCGCTGGCGGGAGGCGTACCGCCTGGTCAACGCGCGGTTCGCGGAGGCCGCCGCGGACGTGGCGGCCGAGGGCGCGACGGTCTGGGTGCAGGACTACCAGCTCCAGTTGGTCCCGGCGATGCTCCGGGAGCTGCGGCCGGACCTGCGGATCGGCTTCTTCCTGCACATCCCGTTCCCGCCGATCGAGCTGTTCATGCAGATGCCGTTCCGTACCGAGATCCTGCGCGGCCTGCTCGGCGCCGACCTGGTCGGCTTCCAGCAGCGGCTGGCCGCGCAGAACTTCGTCCGGCTGGCCCGGCACCTGCTCGGGCTGCGCTACGAGGGGCAGATGATCCAGGTCGACGGGCGGCAGGTGAAGGCGGGCGCCTTCCCCATCTCGATCGACACCCAGGAGATGGAGCGGATGGCCGCCGACCCGGCGATCCAGGCCCGGGCGAAGCAGATCCGCGCCGAACTGGGCGATCCGAAGACGATAATCCTGGGCGTGGACCGGCTGGATTACACCAAGGGCATCGAATTGCGCCTCAAGGCCTTCCGCGAGCTACTGGCTGACGGAAAGTTGACAGTTCCGGACGCGGTTATGGTGCAGGTGGCCACGCCAAGCCGGGAGCGCGTCGAGCACTACCAGGCACTTCGGGTCAAGGTGGAGCGCGAAGTTGGTCGGATTAATGGGGAATTCGGCAGGGTCGGCGTGCCTGCGGTGCACTATCTGCATCAGTCGTACAGTCGCAGTGAACTGGCCGCGATGTACGTCGCTGCCGACGTGATGATGGTGACCCCGCTGCGAGACGGAATGAATCTGGTGGCCAAGGAGTACGTCGCATCGCGCGCCGACCAGGGTGGCGCGCTCGTGCTCAGTGAATTCGCCGGCGCCGCCACCGAGCTGCGCCAGGCCTTTTTGTGTAACCCGCACGACCCGGACGCGGTCAAGGACGCCCTGCTCCGGGCCGTGCACGTGGAGAAAACCGAGGCGCGCCGCCGGATGCGGACAATGCAACGTCACCTGCGCACCCACGACGTGGGGCACTGGGCCAAGTCTTTCCTCTCCGAGCTTGGAGTCTCCGAGGCGGAGGCCGCGTGAACACGTCCGTCAACGACGGAGCGGCGATCGCCACCGGGGTGATGGACCCCGAGCTGCGCTCCGCCATCGGCCGGATCGCCCGGGTCCCCCAGCTCCTGATCGCCTGCGACTACGACGGCACACTGGCGCCGATCGTGGAGGACCCGAGCACGGCCGTACCGCTGCCCGAGTCGGTGGCCGCGGTCCGCGCGCTCGCCGCGCTGCCGCAGACCACCGTGGCGGTGGTCTCCGGCCGGGCGCTGCGCGACCTGGCCGCGCTCTCCCGGCTGCCCAGCGAGGTGCACCTCGTCGGCAGCCACGGCTCCGAGTTCGACATCGGCTTCGTCGAGCGGCTCTCCCCCGAGCTGGTCGCGGTGCGCACCCGGGTGCGGGACGCGCTGCGCGAGATCGCCGCCGAACACCCCGGCATCCGGTTGGAACGCAAGCCGGCCAGCGTCGCGGTGCACACCCGTGGGGTCGACCCGCAGATCGCCGCCGCGGCCATCGAGGCGGTCCGCAACGGCCCGGCCACCTGGGACGGCGTCACGGTCACCCAGGGCAAGGAGGTTTTCGAACTCTCCGTGGTGGCCACCCACAAGGGCACCGCGGTCGACCAGTTGCGGACCCAGCTCTCGGCCAGCGCGGTGCTCTTCATCGGCGACGACGTGACCGACGAGAACGCGTTCGGCAACCTGCACGGGCCGGACCTCGGCATCAAGATCGGTCCCGGGGACACCCAGGCCGACTACCGGGTGGCCGATCCGCTCGAGGCGGCCCGCGCACTCGGGCTGCTGCTGGAGACCCGGCGGCACTGGCTCTTCGGTGAGCGGGCGGTGCCGATCGAGCGGCACTCGATGCTGTCCAACGGCCGCACCGTCGCGCTGCTCACCCCCGAGGCCAAGGTCAGCTGGCTCTGCCACCCCAAGCCGGATTCGGCGGCGATCTTCGCCGACCTGGTTGGCGGCAGCCCGGCCGGTCACTTCAGCGTCGCACCGGAACGCGGGGGCATCCCGCTGGGCCAGCGCTACCGCTCCGGCACGATGACCGTGGAGACCCGGTGGTCCGGCCTCACCGTCACCGACTGGCTGGACAAGCCGGCCCGGGAGACCACCCCGGACGGCCCGGCGGTGGTCACCGGCGACTCGACCCTGATCCGGGTGCTCACCGGCAGTGGCCGGGCCCGGCTGGAGTTCGCGCCACGACCCGAGTTCGGTCAGGTCGCCGTGCAGATGCAGCCGCTCGGCGACGGCCTCCTGGTGCTCGGCTCCAACGAGCCGGTCGCGCTCTATTCCCCCGGCGTGGAGTGGCAGGTCAGCAACGACGGCGGCTACCAGACCGCCAAGGCGGTCGTCGACCTCTCCGCCGCCGGCGGGCAGGTCCTGCTGGAGCTGCGCTTCGGCACGCACAGCCTGGAGCACCACCGGGTGCCGATCCACGACCGGCAGGCCGCGGCCGAGCAGCCGTGGAAGGACTGGGTCGCCTCGCTGAAGCTGCCGTCCACCTCCCGCGACCTGGTCACCCGCAGCGCGCTCACCCTGCGCGGGCTCTGCCACGAGGCCACCGGCTCGATCCTGGCCGCGGCCACCACCTCGCTCCCGGAGGAGCTGGGCGGCGTCCGCAACTGGGACTACCGCTACTGCTGGCTCCGCGACGCCGCACTGACCGCCCGCGCGCTGGTCGACCTGGGTTCCCTCGAAGAGGCCGAGGGCTTTCTGCGCTGGGTGGACGGCTGCATCGAGCGCACCGGCGGGCATCCGGAGCGGCTGCACCCGCTCTACACCATCGACGGCTACGAGCTGGGCGCCGAGGCGGTCATCGACACCCTGCCCGGGTACGCCGGCTCCCGGCCGGTCCGGGTCGGCAACCTCGCCAACCACCAGCTCCAGCTGGACGTCTTCGGCCCGATCGCCGACCTGATCGCGGCCGTCGCCGACGCCCGCGGCTCGGTCCGCGACGACGAGTGGCGGGTACTGGACAACATGGTCGAGGCGGTTCGCCGCCGTTGGCACGAGCCCGACCACGGCATCTGGGAGGCCCGGCTGCCACCCCGGCACCACATCTTCTCCAAGGTGATGTGCTGGATGACCGTCGACCGGGCCCTGCACGTGATGCGCCAGCACGGCGGCGAGGACCGCCCCCAGTGGGTGGAGCTGCGCGACCGGATCGGCGCCAACGTGCTGGAGCACGGCTGGCACGAGGAGGTCGAGGCGTACAGCGTCGCGTACGGCGACGAGGACATGGACGCCTCGTCGCTCTGGATCGGGCTCTCGGGCCTGCTTCCGGGCGATGACCCGCGCTTCCTGTCCACCGTGCTCCGGATCGAGGCGGACCTGCGCAGCGGCCCGGTCGTCTACCGCTACCACTGGGACGACGGCCTGCCCGGCCGCGAGGGCGGCTTCCACATCTGCACGGCGTGGCTGATCGAGGCGTACCTGCGCACCGGCCGCCGCACCGACGCCGAGGAGCTGTTCGCGCAGATGGTGCTCACCGCCGGCCCGACCGGCCTGCTCCCCGAGCAGTACGACCCGCTCGCCGAGCGTGGGCTGGGCAACCACCCGCAGGCGTACAGCCACCTCGGTCTGATCCGCTGTGCCCTGCTGCTGGACAACATGCTCAAGCAGTGATCTGACACCCGCAGCGGGCCGGAGACGTCGTCTCCGGCCCGCTGTCGTCAGACGTCCAGCGCGTGCACCACGTCGCCCACCACGACGACCGCGGGCGGGCGCAGATCGGCCGCCAGCACGTCGGCGGCCACCGCGCCGAGGGTGGACCGCAGCGCCCGCTGGGCACCCGTGGTGGCTTCCTGGACGACGGCGGCCGGTGTCTGCGGCGACCGGCCGTGCGCGATCAGGGTCGCCGTGATGGCGCCGAGGTTCTTCAACCCCATCAGGATCACCAGGGTGCCGCGCAGCCCGGCGAGCGCCTCCCAGCGCACCAGCGAGGCCGGCGAGTCGGGCGCTAGGTGCCCGGAGACCACGGTGAACTCGTGCGCCACCGCCCGGTGGGTGACCGGGATGCCGGCCGCGGCCGGGGCGGCGATCGAGCTGGTGACCCCGGGGACCACGGTCACCGGAACACCGGCCGCCGTGCAGGCCAGCAGTTCCTCGCCGCCCCGGCCGAAGACGTACGGGTCACCGCCCTTGAGCCGGACCACCAGCGCGCCGGCCAGGGCCCGGTCCACCAGGATCCGGTTGATCTCCTCCTGGGCGCGGGACGGGCCGTAGGGGATCTTCGAGGCGTCCACCAGCTCCACGTCGGGGCGCAGCTCGTCCAGGAGCAGCCCGGGCACCAGCCGGTCGGCGACCACCACATCCGCCTCGGTGAGCAGCCGCCAGCCCCGCACGGTGATCAGCTCCGGGTCACCCGGCCCCGCCCCGACCAGAGCCACCCGCCCGCCGACTGCCGCAGCAAGAGACCCTTGCTCCACCGCAGGCGTCGACAGGGCGCCCTTGCTCGCTCCGAGGAGGTCGCGGATGGCGTCGCGGACGGTCATCGCGCGGCGCGGGTCGCCGCCGCCGAGCACCGCGACGGTGACCGGCCCGTGCCGGGTCACCGCTGGCGTCCAGGCCGTGGCGGCGGTGCGGTCGTCGGCCCGGACGCAGAAGATCCGCCGCTCGGCGGCGGCAACGCTCACCGACTCCGCCGCGATCGGGTCGTCGATCGCCACCTGGACCAGCCACGCCCCGTCCAGGTCGTCGGGCGCGAACCGGCGCGGCAGCCAGCGCAGCCGGCCCGCGTCCGCCCGCGCGCGCAGCGCCGGGGTCAGCTCCGGTGCCACCAGCAGCACGTCCGCACCGGCGTCCAGCAACGCCGGCACCCGTCGGGTGGCGACCGCACCACCGCCCACCACGACCACCCGCCGCCCGTCCAGCCGCAGGCCGAGAGGGTACGGGTTGGTGCTCACGTCGCAGCCGCGCTGTCGCGCCGGATGGCTCGCCCGCTGCGCTCGCTCACTTCTCAGCCACGCCAGCCGAGTCGAAGGTGGCCACCTCGTGCAGCACCCGGACCGCGCCGGTGACCACCGGCAGCGCCAGCAGCGCGCCGGTGCCCTCACCGAGGCGCAGGCCCAGGTCGATCAGCGGGTCGAGGCCGAGGTGGCGTAGCGCCACCGTCGCGCCCGGCTCGGTCGAGCGGTGGCCGGCGACCATGGCGCCGACCGCGTCCGGGGCGAACGCCGCGGCGGCGAGTGCGGCGGAGACCGCGATCACGCCGTCCAGCAGCACCGGCGTGCGGCGGGCCGCGGCGCCCAGGATCAGCCCGGCCAGCGCGGCGTGCTCCAGCCCGCCAACGGCGGCCAGCACGCCCAGCGGGTCGGCCGGGTCGGGGGCGTGCCGGGCCAGCGCGGCCCGCACCACCGCCACCTTGCGGGCGTACGTCGGGTCGTCGACCCCGGTGCCCCGGCCGGTGGCGTCGAGCGGGTCGGCACCGGTGAACGCGGCGATCAGCGTGGCGGCCGGGGTGGTGTTGCCGATGCCCATGTCCCCGGTGAGCAGGATGCCGGCCCCGGCGTCGATCAGCTCGTCGGCGATCCGGATGCCGGTCTGCACCGCCGCCCGCGCCTCGTCCCGGGTGAGCGCGGCGGTCACCGCGAGGTCCCGGGTGCCCCGGCGCACGGTCGCGCTGACGAACCGGGGCACGGACGGGTCGAGGATGGCCGGGCCGGACGCCTCAGCGGCGGGCTGGGCGGGTAGCGGGGTGGCCACGCCGACGTCGACCACGGTGACCGAGGCACCGGCCTGCCGGGCGAACGCGTTGACCACGGCCCCACCGGCCAGGAAGTTGCCGATCATCTGCCCGGTGACCTCCTGCGGCCACGGGGTCACCCCCTGAGCGTGCACTCCGTGGTCACCGGCGAAGATCGCCACCGCGGCCGGCTCGGGCACCGGCGGCGGGCAGGCCGCGGCGAGGCCGGCGAGGCGTACCGACAGGTCCTCCAGCGCGCCCAGCGACCCCGCCGGCTTGGTCAGCCGGCCGTGCAGCTCGCGGGCGTCGGCCATGGCCGACTCGTCCAGCGGCCGGATCGCCGCGATCGTGGTCTCCAGCATCATGCCTCCATGGTCTCGCGCAGCACCGCGACAAACGCGTCGGTGGTGGATCGGTCGCGCACGGCCACCCGCAGCCAGTCTGGGCCGAGGCCGGGGAAGGTGTCGCCCCGGCGTACCGCCCAACCCCGATCGCGCAGAGCCTCCCGGACCCGGGTCGCGCCCGGCAAATGCAGCAGCACGAACGCGCTGGCCGGGCGGCCGGCGACGCGTACCCCGGGCAGGTCGGCCAGGCGGGCGACCAGGTGGTCGCGGTCGGCGGCGAGCTCGGCGGCGATCACGCGTTCGGCCTGGACCGCGACGGGGGTGGCGCAGGCCGACGCGGCGGCCAGCGCGGGGGTGGAGACGGCCCAGAGCGGCTGGACGGCGGCCAGCCGGGACAGCAGGTCCGGCGCGCCGAGCAGGTAGCCGATCCGCAGGCCGGCCAGGCCCCAGGTCTTGGTGAGGCTGCGCAGCACGAGCAGCCCGGGCAGATCACGCCGCTCGGCCAGCGACTCCGGCTCGCCGGGCCGCCCGGGGACGGCGGTGGTGTCGGCGAACGCCTCGTCGACCACCAGTACCCGGCCCGGGCGGGCCAGCGCGGCCAGGGTCCGCGCCGGGTGCAGCACCGAGGTGGGGTTCGTCGGGTTGCCGATCATCACCAGGTCGGAATCGGCGGGCACCCGGTCCGGGTCGAGCCGGAAGTCCTCGGCGGGGTCCAGCAGCACCCGCTCGACCGGGTGGCCGGCGGCCCGCAGCGCCGCCTCCGGCTCGGTGAACTGGGGGTGCACCACCACCGGCCGGCGGATGCCGCGCAGCGCCTGGGCGATCAGCACGAAGCCCTCGGCGGCGCCGGCGGTGAGCAGTACCTCGTCCGGGTGACGCCGGTGCCGGGCGGCGACCGCGGCACGGGCCGACGCCGGGTCCGGATAGCGGGCCAGGTCGGTGAGGGTGGCGGCGATCGGACCGGCCAGCCAGTCCGGCAGCGGTGCCCGGCGGACGTTGACGGCGAGGTCGACCAGACCGGCGCTCGCCTCCGCGTCGCCGTGGTGCGCCAGGTCCGGCTCGGGGGCAGCCCCGACCCCGGCCCCGGCGGCCGGTGCCAGCACGCTCGGCTGATCACACATGTCCGCGATCCTGCCGGGAAGGCGGCCGGTGGGACAGCCGATCTCGACGTAAGCCGCATCACCACCCGACGGTTTATGAGTTCTTCTCATGTTCGAATCGGAAATGTCATAACTTGGCCATGTGAGCAACCGACCCCTTGCTGCCGCTGGTCGACTCGTTCCTCTACTCCGCGCCGGGCTGATCGCCGGCATCGTGATCGCCGCCGCCGCGTACCCGCTAGTCGCCCTCACCGGGCTCGGCGCGAAGGCCACCGCGCACGCCGTGGAGCACAAGACCAAGCTGCTGACCACCGCCCTGCCCGCCGAGACCTCGTACCTCTACGCCCCGGACGGCAAGACCGTGCTGACCATGTTCTACGAGGAGTACCGGCAGTACACCAAGCTGTCGGACATGTCGCCGAACATCCAGCAGGCGATCGTCGCCGCCGAGGACTCCCGCTTCTACCAGCACCACGGCGTCGACCCGAAGGGCGTGGCCCGGGCCTTCGTGGCCAACACCCGCTCCAGCGGGGTCTCCCAGGGTGCCTCCACGCTGACCATGCAGTACGTCCGGATGGCCCTGCGGGACAGCGCGACCACGCCCAAGGAGGTCCAGGAGGCCACCCAGCAGACCAGCCTGCGCAAGGTCAAGGAAATGCGGATGGCGCTGGACCTGGAGAAGGAGATGAGCAAGGAGCAGATCCTGGAGCGCTACCTGAACTCGGCGTACTTCGGGCACCGGGCGTACGGCATCTACGCGGCCAGCGAGATCTTCTTCTCCAAGACCCCCAAGGACCTCACCCCGGTCGAGGCGGCCACCCTGGCCGGGCTGGTCAAGTCGCCGTCGGAGTACGACCCGGCCGACTCCGACCAGAAGGAGGCCACCGGGCGGCGCAACTACGTGCTGGACCGGATGAGCCAACTCGGCTACCTCTCCCCCGACTCGGCCGCCGCCGCGAAGTCCGAGCCGATCCGGCTGAAGCTGACCAACCCGCCGAACGACTGCGCGGCGGTGCCGGACAAGTACAACAGCTGGGGCTTCGCCTGCGACTACCTGAAGAACTGGTGGAGTGCGCAGCCCGCGTTCGGGGAGAACCGGCTGGAACGGATGGACAAGCTGCGCCGGGGCGGCTACCGGATCGTGCTCAGCATCGATCCGAAGATCCAGGAGGCGGCCGAGAAGAACGTCGGCGCCAAGGAGGGCACCGGCAGCCCGTTCGCCAACGGCATCGTCGTCGCCGAGCCGGGCACCGGGCGGGTGAAGGCGATGGCGGTGAACCGGACGTACTCGCTCGACCTCAGCGAGAACCCACAGAGCTCCAACCCCGAGGCCGGGCCGAAGGTGAAGGCCAACTACCCGAACACGGTGGCGCCACTGCTCGGCGGCGGCGACCTGCCGGGCTACCAGGCCGGATCGACGTTCAAGATGTTCCCGATGCTGGCCGCCCTGGACTCCGGGATGACACTCTCCACCTCGTTCAACGCGCCTTACCGGTACAAGTCAGCGGTCTACGACGGCTGGGCGCCGTCCAACGCCAGCGGCGCCATGACCGGGCAGCAGACCATGTGGTCCGGCTTCGGCAAGTCGGTCAACACGTATTTCGTGTGGCTGGAGGAGAAGGTCGGCGCGGACCGGGCGGTGCGGCTGGCCGAACAACTCGGATTGCGCTGGCGCACCGACGTCGACCGGGAGCAGGCGTCCCCAACGAAGGTGAAGAAGTGGGGCGCGTTCACCCTGGGCGTCTCCGACGCCACCCCACTGGAGATGGCGAACGCCTACGCCGCCGTCGCGGCCGACGGCCGCTACTGCGAGGCGATCCCGGTGTCGGCGATCATGAACCGGGACGGCACGCCGGCCACGTCCGTCACCCCCGGCGGCCTCCACCGTGAGGTGGCCAAGCCGCGCTGCCGGCAGGTGGTCAGCGCGGACGCCGCCCGGGCGGCCACCGACGCCGCCCGCTGCCCGACCGGGGACACCCCGGCGCGCGGAGGCTGCGGCGGCTGGTCCACCGCCGACAGCGTCCGGGGTACGGTCGGCCGCCCGGTGGCCGGTAAGACCGGTACCACCGACAGCACGCGGTCCGCCTGGTTCGTCGCCTACACCCCGGAGTTGGCCGCGGCCAGCTTCATCTCCGACCCGGACAACCCGTTCAACGCGGTGGGTGACGGGCAGTCCCAGATCCCGATCGCGGCGGTCGCGGAGACCCTGCGCGACGGACTGAAGGGCCAACCCACCCGCCAGTTCACCCCACCGTCGGACGCCATCGTCGGGTGACCGGCCCAGGGAGGGTCAGCGCAGGTCTGCCGCCACGAACGACCACAGCTCAAGATCGACCCGGCCGCCGCGGACGAAACCGGCGTTGCGCAGCAACCCTTCATAGCTGAAGCCGGCCTTCTCGGCGACCCGGCGGGAGGCCAGGTTGCCGGGAGCCACCCGCAGCTCGACCCGCTGGAAGTCGTGCTCCAGGATCAACGCGATGGCCACCGCGTCCACCGCCTCGGCGGCCAGGCCGAAGCCGCGCGCGTGCGGGGCCATCGCGTAGGAGACCTCGGTGAGCCGTGCGCCCCAGTCGGTGCGCCGCGTCCACAGCGAGCCCACCACCTGGTCATCCTCACGACGCAGCACCGCGTAGTGGTCCCCCTCGCCACTGTCGCGGCGCTGCCGGGCCAGATCGGTGCACCAGGCGTGGCCGTCGATCGGGCCGGAGTCGTCGGCCAGCGGCAGCCAGCGCCGGGTCAGCTTGTCGGCGAAGATCTCCCCGGCCGCCGACGCATCCGCAGCGGTGAGCCGCCGCACCTCGGTGCGCGGGGTGGAGACGGTCAACGCCGGGAAGCGGCGCACCGCCACCTGACCGATCACGCCGGCACCCCGCCGGGCTGCGCGGGCACGCCCTCGGTCGCCGGGTCGGTCGCCGCCGCGGCGACCAGCCGGGCGGCGGTCGCCGGGTGGGCGGCCCAGTGCAGGGTGAGCTGGGAGGCGTGCACGTTGCGCCAGACGAAGCCCTCCGGCGCGCCACCGTCCCAGCTCCACGCCGGCCGCTGACCGGCACGCGGGGTGAGCACCGCGCGATGCTCCTTGTGCCCGATCAGGATCGTGCCGGTCGCGGCGACCACGCTGTCGGTCTGAGCGGTCGCCTGCCGGTAGCCAGCCACCAGGCCGTCCCGGCTGACACCGACCGCGTCCAGCACCCCGCACATCGGCAGCCCGTCCATCTCCCGGGCCAGCCAGAGCAGACCGGCGCCCTCGGCGACCACCGGACGCCCGGTACGCGCCAACTCGGCCACGGCGATGCAGAGCCGCCGGTTGGCCGACAACTGCTCGGCGTACGCCTCGGGCAGCCCGCCGCCGACGACCAGCGCGCGGGTGCCGGCCGGCAGCGCCTCGTCGCGCAGCGGATCGATCGTGACCACCTCGGCGCCGGCGGCCCGCAGCAGCTCGGCGGTCTCCGGGTGGCTGAAGCTGCCGCCCGGCCCACCGGCCAGCGCCACCAGCGGGCGGTCCGCCAGGACCGGCACCGAACCGAGCGCCTCCTCCGGTGACCATGCCTCGGCGGGCAGCGGCGGGGCGGAGCGGGCCAGACCGAGCAGCCGTTCCAGGTCGACCGTGGCGGCGACCGCCTCGCCCAGCCGGCGGACCGCGCGGGCGGCATCGGCGGACCCGTCGACGACCGGTGCCACACCGTGCCGACGCGACGGCAGCACCGCCGGCAGGTCCTGCCGGCGCAGCGCGCCGTAGACCGGCACGCCCACGTCGTCCAGCGCCTCGCGCAGCATGCCCTCGTGCCGCGAGGACGCCACCCGGTTGAGGATCACCCCGCCGAGCCAGAGCTGCTCGTCGTACGAGCGGAAACCGTGCACCAAGGCGGCAACCGACTGCCCCATCGCGGCCACGTCGACCACCAGCACCACCGGGCTGCGCAGCGCGGCGGCCGCGGCGGCCGTGGACTCCTGCTCCGGGCGGCCACCGACCGAGTCGTACAGCCCCATGCTGCCCTGCACCACGGCGAGCCCGGCGCCCGCGGCGCCGTGCGCGACCAGCGGGGCGAGCCGGTCGACGCCGACCAGCCGGGGATCGATCACCCGACCGGGCCGACCGGCGGCGAGGCCGAGATAGGCGGCGTCGACGTGGTCCGGGCCGAGCTTGAACCCGGCGACGTCGACACCCCGCTCGGCCAGGGCGGCGAGCAGCCCGATCGCCAGCGCGTTCTTGCCGTGCCCGGAGGACGGCGCGCTGAGCACCAGACGCGGCACGACGGTCATCATCGACTCCTCGCGGGGGCGGCGGGTTCGCGCGACGGCCGACCGGGGGGCCGGTCCGTCCGCGTGACGATACCCGCCCGGCCCGACGCGCGAGCGCCGCCAACCGGGGGCGGCTCGACCGTTCCGGCCCGGCCGAGGTCAGTGGCCCCGGTCATACGGGTAGCCTCGGTGCCGTGTACCGGTTCCTGCTGAGCCCACGTTGGCTGGGCGCGTTCGCGCTGACCCTGGTCGCCGCAGCGGTCATGGTGCTGCTCGGCAACTGGCAGATGGACCGCTACCAAGGGCGCACCGAGATCAACGAGCGGATCGACGCCGGCCTGCGGATGGCCCCGGTGCCGCTGACCGACGCGCTGCGCGCCCCCACCGGCGGTGCGGGAACGGCCGGCCCGGCCCCCGCCGAGGACAGGGTCTGGACCCGGATCACCGCCACCGGCCGGTACGACCCGACGAACACCGTCCTGGTCCGCGGCCGGACGGTGGACAGCCGGGTCGGCTTCGAGGTGCTCACCCCGCTGGTGCTCCCCGACGGCACCGCGCTACTCGTGGACCGTGGTTGGATCCCGCCGGCACCGGGTGGGGCGACCGCCCAGCCGCAGGTGCCCGCCGCACCGACCGGCGACGTGACGGTGGTCGGCCGGGTGCACGAGACCGAGAGCGGCGCCGGCGCTGTCGACCGGCGCGACGGTCGGCTGGAGACCCGACGGGTCGGCGTGACGCGGCTGGCCCGCGAGCTGCCCTACCCGGTGTACGGCGGTTACGTGCTGCTGGACGAGCAGACCCCGGCCGCCGACCCCATGTTCAAGGCGGTGCCGGTCGGGCACGCCAACAACTGGCAGAACCTCGGCTACGTCGTGCAGTGGTGGCTCTTCGCCGTGATGTCCCTGTTCGGTTACGGCTGGGTGGCCCGCCGGGAGGCCCGCCGCGCCGCCGGCATCACCCCGGCCCCGCTGGACCGGGCCGCCGAGCCGACGCCGACGCCGAGCCCTTCCGCCTGACCGCCGGTCAGCCGGTGGCCCGGCCGGCGTGGATGGCGCGGACGGCGTCGATGGTGTCCGCCTCGGCGGCGGACTTGTCGTCGCGATACCGCACCACCCGGGCGAACCGGAGCGCCATGCCGCCCGGATAGCGCGAACTCGTCTGCACCCCGTCGAAGGCGATCTCCACCACCTGCTCGGGACGGACCCGGACCACCCAGTCGCCGCGCTCGACGGCGAGGTCGAGGAAGCGTTCGGTCTGCCAGCGCAGCAGCTCGTCGGTGAGCCCCTTGAACGTCTTGCCGAGCATCACGAAGTCACCGGTGCGCGGGTCGCGGGCGCCGAGGTGCAGGTTGGACAGCCAGCCCTGCCGTCGGCCGTTGCCCCACTCCACGGCGAGCACCACCAGGTCGAGGGTGTGCCGGGGCTTGACCTTGACCCAGGCCGCGCCGCGCCGGCCGGCGTCGTACGGGGCGTCCGGCGCCTTGACCACGACGCCCTCCTGGCCGGCGTCGAGGGCGGCGGCGAACGCGGCCCCGGCCTGCTCCGGACCGTCGACCTCCATACGGCCGACCAGCAGCGACGCGTCGACCGCGCCAGCGAGCGCGGCCCACCGCTCCCGGCCGGGCAGGTCGATCAGATCGTCACCGTCGAGGTGCAGCAGGTCGAAGAAGTATGGAGTCAGCACGGCCTGACCGGTGCTGGCGGCGGCCGCGAGCACCGCCGGAGCGACCGGTGTGCGCCCGGTGGTGCTGGGCGTGGTGCGCCGGGCGGCCCGGCTGGAGGTCTGCTGGAACGGCAGCGGGCGGCCGGTCTCGTCCAGGCCGATCGCCTCGCCGTCGAGCACCAACTCTCGACCGGGCAGGGCACGGACGGCGGCGACCACCTCGGGCACCCGGGAGGTGATCTCGTCGAGGCTGCGGGTGAAGACGGCTATGTCGCTGCCGGAGCGGTGCACCTGGATGCGGATGCCGTCGAGCTTCACGTCGACCACGGCCGGCGTGCCGGTCGCGGCCAACGCCTCGTCGACCGAGGGGGCACTCTGGGCGAGCATCGGCGCCAGCGGCCGGCCGACCCGCAGGCCGAACCCGGCCAGTTCGGCGGCGCCCCCGGCCAGCGCGGCCACCGCCACCGCGCGCAGGTCACCGGCGAGCAGTAGGGCCCGACGGACCACCGCGACCGGCACCTCGGCGGCTCGGGCCACCGCGTCGGCGAGCAGCCCGGCCTGGGCGCCCTGGCGCAGCTCGCCGCTGAACAGATTGGTGAGCAGCCGTTGCTCATCGGTGGTCGCCGCTGCGAAGAGGGCGCCAAGCAGCGCCCGGCGCCGGGCCTGCGAGCCCGCGCCCTGCACGGCGGCGATCTGCTCGATGGCCGCGTCGACGGCGGCCACGGTCAACGTCGGCTCGGCGGCCGGCGGTGGCAGGTCACGCAGGCTCGCGTAGCCCACCCCGGTCTGTCGCTGGCGCAGCTCACCGGCGAGATAGCCGGCGCCGGGCTCCACCTCGGCCGGATCGAGCCGGCGCAGCGCGTCGGCGAGCAGCTCCACCTTGGCCCGCCGGCCGCTGGTGGCGCCCACGGCGGCGGAGGTGGCCGCCAGGTCGATGAACCGCACGGACCTCATCCTGCCAGCCACCTCCGACACCGCCCGGGCATTGCCGTGCCCGGGCGGTGTCGGCAGGGTGCCGCCACCCTGCTGGGTGGCGGATCAGGCGGAGACGGGTTCCTCGATGCGCAGCCCCCGGGCGCGGACCTCGCCGGCGACCCGGGAGAGCACCGAGTCGAGGGCGACCAGGGCGGCGGAGAGCTCACCGAGCTGTTCGTTGAGCGTGTCCTCGGACCACGCGGAGACGTCGACGTCCCCCAGCGCGCTGACGGCGGCCCCCAACCGGGCCATCACCTCGTTCGTACTCATGTTCGAAAGGCTATAACAGCCCCGCGCCCGACACACCGCAAACTCCCAGATCAGACCGGAAGTTACGGTTCCGACACCTAGCTCCCGTTCGTGCCCGCCGCGGCCACCTTGCCCAGCAGCAGCGCCTCGGCGAGGCAGACCCGGGCGAATTCCCCGAGGTGCAGGCTCTCGTTCGGCCCGTGCGCGCGGGCGTGCGGGTCCTCCACACCGGTCACCAGGATCGCGGCCTTCGGGAACATCTCCTGGAAGGTGGCGATGAACGGGATCGAGCCGCCGACGCCCATGTCCACCGGATCGGTGCCGTCCCAGGCGGTCCGGAACGCCGAGCGGGCGGCGTCGAACATGGGCCCGGACGCGTCGATCACGCACGGGTCGCCGTCGTGCTCGAAGCTGACCGTCACCTGGGCACCCCACGGCGCGTGCTTCTCCAGGTGTGCGCGCACCGCCGCGTACGCCCGCTTGGGTTCGTCGCCCGGAGCGAGCCGGATGCTCAGCTTCGCCTTCGCGGACGGGACCAGGGCGTTCGGCGCCTCGCCGGTCGACGGGGCGTCGATGCCGAGCACCGCCAGCGCGGGCTTGGTCCAGAGCCGGTCGGTGATCCGGCCGGTGCCGATGAACTGCACGCCCTCGGCCAGCCCGGCCTCGGCCCGAACCCGGTCCTCGGGGTAGTCGACGACGGCGCCCTCGCGGCCCACCAGCCCGTCCACCGCCACGTCACCAGCGTCGTCGTGCAGGGTGGCCAGCAGCCGGACCAGCGCGGTGAGCGCGTCCGGGACGGCACCGCCGAACATGCCGCTGTGCACCGCGTGGTCCAGCGTGCGGACCTCGACGAAGCAGTTGACGATGCCGCGCAGCGAGGTGGTCAGCGCCGGTATGCCGATGTCCCAGTTGCCGGAGTCGGCGATCACGATGACGTCCGAGGCGATCTCGTCGCGGTGCTCGGCCAGCAGCCGCTCCAGCGAGTCGGAGCCGTACTCCTCCTCGCCCTCGATGAAGAGCACCACGCCGACCGGCAGTGCGTCCCCGTACGCGCGCAGCGCCGCGATGTGCGCCATGATGCCGGCCTTGTCGTCGGCCGCGCCCCGCCCGTAGAGCCGGCCGTCTCGCTCCACCGGCTCGAACGGGTCGGACTCCCACAGCGACCGGTCGCCGACCGGCTGCACGTCGTGGTGGGCGTAGAGCAGCACGGTGGGCGCGCCGGGCGGGGCGGCCCGACGGCCGATCACTGCGGGCTGCCCGCCGGAACGCACGATGTTGACGTCCAGGCCACAGCCGCGCAGCAGCTCGGCGACCGCCTCGGCGGAGCGCTCCACGTGCGAGTGGTCGAAGCCCTCGAAGGCGATGCCGGGGATACGGACGAGGCGTTCCAGGTCGGCCCGGACTCCGGGCATCTCCCGCTCGACGGCGGCCCGCACCTCGGACTCGGACATGATCGGTGTGGTCATGACCGGCATCGTATGCCGGCCTTACCCCGACGTGCCGGCCGAGCCCGTACCCTCACCGCCACCCGGCGAGCCGGCACCCGCCGGAGCGCCCGGCGCGGCCCGACCGGCGCGCTGCGCGCGGCCGGCGGCCTCGGTGGCGGCATCCATCCAGGAGCGGGCCCGACCGGCGGTGCCGCCCACCCACTCGCCGACGTCGCTGGCGCCGTCACCGAGCCGACGCAGCAACCCGACCAGCGGGTCGGTGGACCGGCTGAACTCCTCCCGGTACGACTCGGCAGCCGCCTTGATCTCCTCCGAGACGCTGGTCGAGCCGTCGTCGTCGCGGCGCGGGTAGTCCCCGGCCAGCACCCGCCCGTACGCCCCGGAGTCGATCCACTGCCGCAACTGGGCGGCCCGTGCCACCGGTGCCGGATGGGTGCTCCAGGCAGTCATCCGGACCTTGTGCAGGCTGTCCCGCAGGTCGCCGCCACCGGCGTACTCGGCGGCCTGTTCCAGGAAGGCGGTGGTGTCGATCTGGGACAGGTCACCGCCTCCGGCGAGCTTCATCAGCAGCCGCAGCGCGGCGGCCGGGTCCTGCCCGGCGAGCAGACCGGCCCGGTCGGCGGACAGCTCCGCCTTACGCCACCACTCCAGCATCGCCGCGATGATCGCCCGCAGCGCGAACGCACCGACCGGCAACCAGCTCAGGTTGGCCGCCCACCGGGTGAGGATCATCAGCATCGTCTTGTAGACCGCGTGCCCGCTGCCGACGTGCCCCAACTCGTGGCCGAGCAGACAGCGCAGCTCGTCCTCGTCGAACTGCTGGACGCAGGCGGAGTTGAGCACGATGAACGGCCGGTCCAGGCCGACCGCCTCGGCCCCCAGCCAGGGCGACTGGGTCACGTACAGCTCGGGCAGCTCCGCCACGTCGAGCGCCGCGGCGGCCTCCGTGTAGCGCTGCCACACCGCCGGATACTGCCGGTGGTCGACCCGGATGCCGGAGGCCAGCACGGAGAGCCGGAAGCCGCGTTCGTTCCACATGCCGAAGAACGCCCGCAGCACGTCGTCGAACCCGCGCAGCTCCCGCAACGCGACCAGGGCGCCGCGGTCGGCCGGATGCTCCCAGGCCCGTGAGCTGATGCCGGTCAGGGTGATCCGACGCCGTGCGGGCGTGTCCGTTGCCGACATGTGGCTCCCCGTTCGCCGTGCCCGACCTTTCCCGCATCGTGCCCCAGCCGGTGGCCGGCGTCCATGCCCCGCTCGGGTCAACGGGTGCGCACGTAGTACCGCTCGGCGTCGTGCGGCAGCGTCGGCGCACCGTCGACCACCAGGTCGACCCGGGTGACCGTGTCGTCGGCCTCGAAGTGCGCCCGCTCCACGGCGTGCCAGCGGCGCAGCTCGGGCAGGATCTCCGGCCCGTCCCGGGCGACCGCGCGGGCCAGCCGCAACGGCGCGGGCGCGGTCACGAAGACGGCCAGGGTCAGCTCCGGCCGGACGAGGGCGCGCGCGGCGCTGACCCCTTCCAGGACCAGCACCGGTGCGGCCGGCACCGGGACCGGGCGGGGCAGGAAGCAGCGCCGGACCCAGCTGTAGCGCCGGTAGGCACCGGGCCTCCCGGCGCGCAGCGGGCCCAGCACCTGCTCGTCCAGGCGCGGCCAGAAGGTGAGCTGGTCGTCCCAGCCGTCCAGCAGGTCGTCGGTGTGCACCACCGGCGGCCGATCACCGCCGGCCAGCACCGCCAGGGCGTCCGCGAGGTGCGCGGCGAACCGGCTCTTGCCCGCGCCGCTCGGCCCGTCGACCGCCACCAACCGGGTCCGCCCCAACCTCGCCGGGCCCGCGAGCACCCGGCGGGCCAACTCGGCGTACGCCTCGACGACCACCACGGTCGACCTGCCGGTCAAGTGGCCCGATGCCTCCTCGACGTCCTCGGCCCTATCGGACAATCCCTCGACATCCGCGGCCCGATCGGCCATTCCTCCGACGTCCCCGGCCTCATCGGCCAATCCCTCGACGTCCCCGGCCTCGTGGCCTGGTGCCGGCCGGCCGGTTTCGGAGGTCAGCGCGGCCTCGCGTGTTCCGGCCGCCTCAGGGCGGGATGGTGGATGCCGTCGACGAGCGGGCCTCGGCTGGCGAGTTCGTACACGACCGAAGTATGCCGCCGCCGCCACAGGTCAGGGTGATCGACTCCAGATCGCTGACATCGCGGTATCCGCCGTGAGGGATACCGCGATGTCGGGGAAACCGAGTCGATCACGCGGAATCAGCGGCCAGCGTGGGCCGGCCTGACACGTCCGGCTGACGGCCATGGCCGGGCACCGTCACGTCCGGGGGAATTGGGGCGGCGACGGGTGACGCCGCGACCGTTCGCCGCCCGGGGTGGCACCCGAATCGGCATGATCGGGTGGTGCTCCGAGACGTGATGAGCCCCGGCATCGACGCCCTGCTCGAACAGGCCCGCGCCGGGCTGCACCGACTGACTCCGCAGCAGACCGTCGAGGCGGTCCGCGGCGGCGCGCTGCTGGTCGACACCCGTACCGAGATGCAGCGCCGCGAGCAGGGCGACCTGCCCGGGGCGGTCGTCATCGACCGGACGGTGCTGGAGTGGCGGCTCGATCCGGCCAGCGCCTGGCGCATCCCGGAGGCCACCGCCTACGACCGGGAGATCGTGCTGGTGTGCCGGCAGGGTTACAGCTCCAGCCTGGCCGCCGCCAGCCTGCAGACCCTCGGGCTTCGCCGGGCCACCGACATGATCGGTGGCGTCGACGCGTGGCTCGCCGCCGGCCTCCCCACCACCGACCGCCCGGCCGACATCCGCCACTGACGTGGCTGTCGCCGTCGGCGACCCTCCAGACCGCCCAACCAGCAGGCCAAGGCACGCCCGGCCCGGTCAGGCCAAGGCACGCCCAGCCCGGTCAGGCCGGTGGCGGCCCGGGTGGGATGAAGGGGAGGCCGGGGGGTGGCCCGGTCTCGATGAGGCGCCAGAGGGCGTCGGTGTCCAGGTACTCCTCAACCAGGTCACCGAGCAGGTCGAGCGAGCGTTCCCGGGCGGCGGCGAAACTGCTGTCCGGAGCGACCCGGAATCCGGTGCGTCCGGCCAGCCGGGCCGCCTCGGTGAGGAATCGGCGGCGGAACCCGTCGGATTCGAACGTGCCGTGCCAGTGCGTGCCGTGCAGGGCGCCGAGCACCGCACCCTCGCCGGTGCCGTCGGCCACGGTCAGTAGCGGGGCCAGGGCGGGATCAGCGTGGGAGACGTACCCGTGGTGGATCTCGTAGCCGCGCACCGGCAGGTTGTCGCCGGCGGTGCCCACCGACTGCCGGACGGTCTTGCGCGGGTCGAAGGTGATCTCGATGGGCAGCAGGCCGAGGCCCGGGACGCTGCCCTGGCGGCTCTCCACCGTGTCGTGGATCGCCCGGCCGAGCATCTGGAAGCCACCGCAGATGCCGAGCAGCGGCTTACCGGCCGCCGCATGGGTGGCGATCGCGTCGGCGAGGCCGGTCTCGCGGAGCCAGGCGAGGTCCGCCACGGTCGACTTGGAACCGGGCAGGACGACCAGGTCAGCGGCGGCCAGCTCGGCCGGTTCGACGGTGAGGCGTACCCGGACGCCCGGCTCGGTGGCCAGCGCCTCCACGTCGGTGGCGTTGCTGATTCGGGGCAGCCGGACGACGGCAACGTCCAGCCACTCGGTGCCGTGCGGGGCGGCCGGTCGACCGAGCACCCGCCCGTAGGCGAGCGAATCCTCGGCGTCGAGCCACAGGTCGAGCGCCCAGGGCAGCACCCCGTACGTGGGGCGGCCGGTCACCTGCCGCAGCATGTCCAGCCCCGGCTGGAGCAGGCCGAGGTCACCTCGGAACTTGTTGATCACGAAGCCGGCGATCAGCGCCTGGTCGGCAGGGTCGAGCAGGGCCACGGTGCCGAACATCGAGGCGAACACGCCGCCCCGGTCGATGTCGCCGACCACGATGGTGGGCAGGTTGGCGTGCCGGGCAAGCCCCATGTTGACGTAGTCACCGGCCCGCAGGTTGATCTCCGCGGGGCTGCCGGCACCCTCACAGATCACCACGTCGTACGCCGCACGCAACTCGGCCAGCGCCGCGTACGCGGTCTCGGCCAGCCGGGGACGCAGTTGCCGGAAGGTGCCGGCCGTGATCGTGTCGACCGCCTCGCCGAGCAGCACCACCTGGCTGGCCAGGTCGCTGCCCGGCTTGAGCAGCACTGGGTTGAACCGCAGGTCCGGGGCGAGCCCGCAGGCGGCGGCCTGCATGGCCTGGGCCCGGCCGATCTCGCCGCCGCGCCCGTCCGGCCCGACCACCACCGCCGAGTTGTTCGACATGTTCTGTGCCTTGAACGGCGCCACCTTCACGCCCTGCCGGTGCAGCCAGCGGCAGATGCCGGCGGTGAGGACGCTCTTGCCGGCGTCGGAGGTGGTGCCGGCAACCAGCAGCCCGCCGCTCACCGCCCGCTCCCCTGCCTCGCCGCGACGACTCGCCAACCGCGCGGCCGCGCACCGGCACCGCCCGATCCGTGCCCACCAATGGCGGCGGACAGCCCGCGCCCACCGCCGCCGCCCGAGCCACGCCGGCCAACGCCGTCAACCGGCCCG
Organism: Micromonospora sp. NBC_00389; assembly: GCF_036059255.1. Lineage (NCBI taxonomy): Bacteria > Bacillati > Actinomycetota > Actinomycetes > Micromonosporales > Micromonosporaceae > Micromonospora > Micromonospora sp. NBC_00389. The sequence continues at coordinate 69,833 of NZ_CP107947.1, forward strand.
CGCCGGCCAACGCCGTCAACCGGCCCGCGTCGGCCAAGGGCGGCAACCAGGCCGCGTCGACCGATGGCGCCGGCCAGGCGCCCGACGGTCAGCGGGTAAGCGGCGGCCAGCCCGAGGGCGGCCAGGCCGACGGCGCCGGAGATCTGGGCGGCCCTCTTCAGGTGGCGCGCCTCGGGGCGGGGGCCGTCACCCAGGAAAGGGCGCACCTCGGAGCGCCCGAAGTAGACATTGCGGCCACCGAGGCGGACGCCGAGAGCGCCGGCCATCGCCGCCTCGCACTGACCGGCGTTGGGGCTCGGGTGATCGTTGCGGTCACGCTGCCACACGCGCCAGGCCTGCTCCCGGTTGCCGTTCGCGACCGGCGAGACGGCGATGGTGAGCAGCCCGGTCAGCCGCGACGGCACCAGGTTGAGCACGTCGTCCAGGCGAGCTGCCGGGGTGCCGAACCGGGCGTAGCGCGCCGACCGGTGCCCGACCATCGCGTCGAGGGTGTTCGCCGCGCGGTAGCCCAGCAGCCCGGGCAGGCCGGCAACCGCACCCCAGACCAGCGGGGCGACCACCGCGTCGGAGGTGTTCTCCGCTACCGACTCGACGGTGGCCCGGGCCAGCTCCGACTCACCGAGGGTCGACGGGTCCCGGCCGCAGAGATTACCGAGGCGTCCCCGGGCGGCGGGCAGGTCGCCGTCACGCAGCGTCTGCCCCATGACGGTGGCCTCCTGTCGCAGCGTGCGACCGCCCAGCACGGTCCAGGTGCCGGCAGCGACGAGCACTGCCCGGGTGACCGGCCGATTCCGGGTGGCTGCCGCGGCGATCGCACCGAGCAGCACCGGCCCGCCCACCGCCAGCGCGGTGAACGCTGCACCGGCCGTCCGGTCCGGCCGGTAGAGGCGACGCTCCAGCGCACCGGCGGCCTGCCCGAAGCCGGCCACCGGGTGCCACCGGCGTGGGTCGCCGAGCAGCCTGTCCAGCGCGTACCCGGCCAGCAGCCCCACCGCGTTCGCCACCGGCGCTGTCCGTCGCACGCGCACCACCTCCGGCCGGCCAGCCTAGACGAGCACCCCGTGAACCAACCCGGCCCGCCGCATTCCACGAGCCCATCGGCAGGCGCGCCCCAATGCGGGCCGCCGCGCCCACGAGCCGGCCCAGCACGCCCGTGAACCGCCCCGGCCGACGCGGACGAGCCCCCGCCCTTGCGGTCACGCGGGGTGACGACGCCGGTCGCGTCGCCACCCCGCCCCCGTCGTGACGTGCCTGCGAACCACCAGCCCACCGACGCGGCTCTCTCGCACCGGTGGAACCGCCATCCCGGCCACCGTCCGGGACAGCCCGGGATGGACCCGTCCCAGCCGCCGTCCACGACAGGCTGGGACGGTCGAGCCGAAGGTCACGCCGGCTGCGGGACCCGCCCTCGGCCACGCCGCCCCCGACCGGACGGCGCGGGCTCCACCTCGTCCGGCACCGGGCCCAACTCGTCATCCCGCTCGTCGTCCAGGTCGTCGTCGTCCGTTCTGGGCGGGAGGGCCAGTTCGTCGTCGTCGGCCCCGCCCTGCACGCCGCCGCCGCCGACGGGAGCGCCGTGGTCGACCGGGCCGGCATCGGCGAACGGGCTGGTGTCGGCGAACGGGCTGGTGTGCGGCGTGCCGAAGTCGGACAGCTCGAAGTCGTCGTCCAGCGGACGGTCGTCGGGCAGGACGGGCGCCTGCCCGGCCGGTACCGGCTCGGTGGGCTCGCCGTGCACGCGGCTCTCCGCGTCCGCGTCCTCCAACGTGCTGGTCGTCGTGCTCGGCCGGTTGCGCAGGAACCGCGCCCGCCCCCGGGACAGGTCGTGGCCGACGGCGACCGCCTCCAGCTCGTAGAGCGTGCGGTGGTTACCGGCGTCATCGGTCCAGTCGCGGGTGTAGAGCCGGCCGCAGACCACCACCGGGTCACCGACCATCACCGACGCAGCCACCCCTTCGGCGAGCTTGCGCCAACAGTTGACGCGGACCCGCAGCGAGTTGCCGTCAACCCAGCGGCCGGTGTCCCGGTCGAGCCGGCGGGCGGTGGAGGCGACCTTGAAGTTGGCCACCAGGGTGTTGCTCTGGGTGGTACGCCGCCACTCGGGCGTTGTCAGAACATTACCGACAACTGTTACATAGGTGTCGAACATCGTCCCTCCAGGGATCGGGGGCCTGCCAGCGCGAGTCGACTCGGCACGAGCCTGAGCGGTCTGGACCGCCGTCGCCAGCACCCCCACCCGGGCCTGTGGATGACGAAGCCACCTGATGCTCCTGTAACGCAAGCCAGGCTGGTCAGACCCCTGCGAGGGCTGTGGATGACGGGGGTCGGACGCGTAGGGATTCCAGGATCAGCGGATAGACCTGACGTGCGATGTAGCGCTTCAAGCATCGGGAGATGTCTCTGTTGCTGAGCCCTTGCTCCCGGCGTCGCTGGACGTAGGTCAGCGTCTCGGCATGGCAGCGCATCCGGTTGATCGCGACGATGTAGAGCGCCCTGTTGGCCATCCTGTCCCCGCCCCGGTTGAGCCGGTGCCGGTCGGTGCGACCGGAGCTGGCCGGGATGGGAGAGACACCGCAGAGCGCGGCGAACGCGCCCTCGTCGCGGATGCGCTCGGGGTTGTCGCCAGCGGTGATGAGCAACTGCGCGGCGACCTCGGGGCCGACGCCGGGCAACTCCATCAGCCGCGGCGCGGCCTGCTGGAGCAGGACCTGCAGGTCGAGGTCGGCGGCCCGGATCTCACGGTCCAGGTCGATGATCCGACGCGCCAGCCGGCGTATCGCCGTCTTCGTCGCCGCGATCGGATCGGTGAGGTCCAGGGCCGGCCGCAACGCGGCAGCGGTGATGATCAGCTCCGAGTTACGCAGTTCCAGGAACTGGGTCCGCAACGGCTCCGGGGCGGTGCGCACCATACCGACCAGGGCGTTGAGCGCCGCGGTGCGCGACTTCACCGCCGAGGTGCGGGCCACGCGGATAACCCGGATGGCCTCCACCTGCCCGTCCCGGTTCTTCGGGGTGGTGGACGCAGTGCCGGCCAGCACGGCCCGGGCGGCGGCTTCGGCGTCGATCGGGTCGGACTTGCCGCGCTGGCGGCGCATCTTCCGGTTGGGCCGGTCGACCTCCACGATCTGGATACCTTGCGTCCGCAGGTAGCGGGCCAGGCCGACGCCGTAGCTGCCGGTGCCCTCGATCCCGATCGCCCGCACCGGGCCGTGGTCGCTCATCCAGGCCAGCAGGGCCCGGTAGCCGGCCACCGTGGTCGGGAACTCGCGGTGGCCGAGCATCCGGCCGGCCTCGTCGATGACCGAGGCGGTGTGGGTGTCGGCGTGGGTGTCGACGCCGCCGATGACCTCGATGTGGTGATCTGTCATGGTGGTGGAGCTGTCCTTCCAGGTGACCGACCGGGGCAGCACGCACCGTCGGGCGGACGGACAGCACGGTGATGGGACCTCTTCCACAGGCTCCTGTTAAGTCACACCCGTCCGTCCGGCGCGTGCACCCGGCGCGGCCGACAAATCAGGGCGAAGACAGCCGGGGCGTCAGGTGGACAAAGAGTCAAACCAGCGCCGGGAGCACGACGATCATGGCCGGTCGGGTAGGACGAAGCATCTCACCGTGGACAACGCCCTGATCACGGCCCGGTGTGGTACGGCCAACCCACTCGGGCGGCGGACGGCGGTTCCGGGTCCGGCCGAACTGGGTATGGACTTGATCAAGGCACCACCGACAGCTCCACGTCGACGAGAGGTCAGCGCCATGATGATCACCACCATCGGCTCCGCAACCGCTTCCGAGGCGCGGCGATGAGCGCCGTGGCGAACCCGGCCACCGTGGCGGAATGCCTGCGGGTTGGCACCGGGTTCTCGCAGGGCGACCGCACCTGGATCGCCGAGCAGTTCGCCACCCTCGACGCCCGGCTGGCTAGCTTCCACGCCGACGCCACCGAGCTGGAGGTGTCGGTGAAGGACCGGGAGGTCCGGGGGCAGAAGGTCACGCTGGAGTGCTGGGTCGCCGGCCGCCAGAAGATCGTCACCACCTCCGCCGAGGAGGACCTGCACGCCGCGCTCAACGACGTCCGTGACGACCTGCGTCGGCGACTCAACGACGCCAAGACCCGGCAGGAGCCCCGGCACAACAAGCACCTGCGCGACGTCAGTCAGCCGCAGGGCCAGGTCGACCCCGCCGAGGAGCCGGAGGCCCTACCGGCCGCCGACCCGAGCCGCGCCGACGCGGAAACGGCCTAACCTCCCCCCGCCCCGCGATCTTGCACGTCTCGCGCCTTCCGCGCGGAGGCAACAAGTGCAAGATCGCGGGGCGGAGAGGTGCACGCGGGGCGCGGGGCTACCGCTCAGTAGGTTGCCGGCGTAGCGTCGCAAATGTGGAACCGGACGTGTTGGGGCCGCCGTACGAGCGGCAGACGATCGACCTGGGCACCGACGACGAGGGACCGGTCGTCGCGACCCTGGTCCGGCGGCGGGCCGAGCGCCCCACCGGGCGGGCCGTGCTCTACGTGCACGGCTTCGTCGACTACTTCTTCCAGACCCACCTGGCCGACTTCTTCGCCGAACGGGGCTGGGACTTCTACGCCCTCGACCTGCGCAAGTACGGTCGCAGCCTGCTCCCGCACCAGACCCCGAACTTCTGCCAGGACATCAGCGACTACTTCGCCGAGCTGGACGCCGCCGCCGAGATCATCCGCAAGGACGACGGGCACGACACCCTTCTGGCGATGGGCCACTCCACCGGCGGCCTGATCATCTCGCTCTGGGCGGACGCCCGCCGCGACGCCGGCACCGTCGACGGGCTGGTGCTCAACAGCCCCTTCTTCGACCTGAACGCCCCCTGGGCGGTGCGCCGACCCCTCGCGGCCGCCGCCTCCCGGCTGGGCCGCAGGGCGCCGCACCGCATCCTGCCGCTCGGGCTGGGCAAGGTGTACGGCGAGAGTCTCCACGCCGACCACCGCGGCGAGTGGACCTATGACCTGGCGTGGAAGCCGCTGGGCGGGTTCCCGGTCCGGGCCGGCTGGCTGAACGCGATCCGCACCGGCCAACGCCGACTGCGCGCCGGGCTGGACATCCAGGTGCCGGTGCTGATGGCCTGCTCGACCCGCTCGTTCCGGGGCACCAAATGGCACGACAACGCGACCCTGGCCGACGCCGTGCTGGATGTCGAGCACATGGTCCGGTACGCGCCCCGCCTCGGCCGCCACGTCACCCTGGCCCGCTTCGACGGCGGGCTGCACGACCTCACGCTCTCCGGCCCCGCCGTACGCCGAAAGGTCTTCGACGAGGTCGGCCGGTGGGCCGAGGCGTTCCTCGCCGCAGGCCCCACCGCCCCGGCAGGCCCGGCTGACACCGTCTTGACCGACGATGCTTCGCCCGGCGCCGCCCCAACGGACACCGCCTCGCCCGACACCACGTCGACCAGGGACGGAGCCTTGCTGCCGGAAACTCGGCGTCCGGCGTCCGATCCGGCAGGTGCGGCGACGGCCGTCGGCTGACCCGACCGGACAACGGCTCGCTGGCGGCAGTCGTACCCGCCGGCGAGTCGGCGCGGGTCGCGCCTCAGGCGTCGCCCGGCGTGGGCGGGAGGACGGCCCGGATCCGGTCGAAGGTCGCCACCGGGTGACCACCGACGCCGGGCAGCACCAGGCCCAGGCAGTACAGCGACACCTCCCCGGTGGCGTCGGCCTGCACGACGAAGACCGGCGCCCCGACGTACCCCGGTGGAAGCTCCGTGGTGATGCGCATGGTGTCCCCGTCCCGGACCACCCGCTCGATCGCCACCTCCAGGGGCCGCGACCCGTCGTCGCGTACCCCGTGGGCCAGCACGAAGGCGGAACTGGCGTCGGCGCCGAGGCGGGCGACCACCTCGGGCCCGGCGGCGATCCCGGCGGGCACCGGTTGGACCCGCCACGACCAGCCACCGTCGCCGGCGTACCGGTGCAGCCCGCCGGTAGGCAGCACCGCGACGCCGTCGCTCGGGAAGCGTGCCCAGCCGGGCCTGATCTCGCCCTCCATGACGGCGGCCGGGGCGACCCCGGCCGGCTCGGTCACGCTCGGCCGCAGACCCAACTCCCCGCCCGGGGTACCGACGAGGTCGGCGGCCGTCAGCAGCGACTCCCCCACCGGGTCGTCGGTGCCCTGGAAGAAGAACGCGGTGCCGAAGCGATGATCGGTGTCGTCCGACGACCGGTACGGCAGGATGGCGCGGCCGACGATCTGGCACAGCTCGTAGGCGACGTCGTTCTCGGCCTCGGAGTCCAGCAGCACCAGCCGAGGGTACGGTCCAGCGCCGGGTCGGTCCGTGGGAACCCGGATGCCGGCCACCCGTCCTCCGTGAGACCCTGCTCGGCAACGTGGACGCGGGCACCCTTTTCCCCGCCGGCCGGCGGGGCGGCGGTACCCTCTTGGCGCGACATCCACGCCACGCGCCCGTAGCTCAGCGGATAGAGCAGGGGACTTCTAATCCCAAGGCCGCAGGTTCGAATCCTGCCGGGCGCACCACCGTCACCGCAGTTCAACGGCTTCCACTTCCGGTCGAGACGATCACCACGGCCCCCCGTACAGCCATTCGTACAGCCAAGTCAGCCGAAGAGGTGCTTCGCGGCCTCGTCCACGGCGGCCCGCTCGATCTCGGGTAGGACGTGGGCGTAGGTGTTCATCGTCAGCCCGATCTGGCTGTGACCCAGCACTTTCATCACGGTGCGAGGCGAGGCCCCGGAGACGAGCAGGAACGTCGCGCAGGCGTGCCGCAGGTCGTGCAGCCGCAGCCAGTCGAGTCCGGCCGCCGCCCGAATCTTGTGCCACGTCCGGTCGATGTGGTCCGGGTCCATCGGCGTACCGACCTTGGACGAGAAAACCAGGCCGTGATCCTGCCACCGCTCCCCCGCCGCCAACCTGTCCGCGGCTTGCTGCCGACGGTGCGCGCGAAACAGGGCGAGAGTCTGCGCCGGCACCGGAACCGTCCGCCGAGACCGCTCCGTCTTGGGCGCAACGATCTGAAGGCGGCCCTCTGCCCGCTGGACGGTTTGCCGAACGGTCAGGGTGCCGGCGTCGAAGTCGATGTCAGACCACGCGAGTCCGAGCAGTTCCCCGCGACGAAGCCCGACCGTCAAGGCGCAGACGTACAACGCTTCCAGGCGGTGTCCCCGCAGCACGTCGAGCAACCGCTTGGCCTCGTCCACGCCCAGGGCGCGACGCTCGACCTGCCTCATCGCAGGCGGACGGACCGACTTGGCGGCGTTGCGGTGCACCAGCTCCTCCCGCTCCGCGTCACCGAGTGAGTTCCGGATCAGCCCGTGGATGTGCCGAACCGTCGTTGCCGAGAGACCCGCGTCCGTCTTTTCGGCCAGCAGCCGGCGGATGACGGTCGGCGTCAGCTTGTCGAGCGCCAGCCGGCCAAGCGCCGGGCGGACGTGGTTCTCAGTGAGCTTCCGGTAGCCCTGCAACGTCGACGGCCGTGTCCCGTCACGCTCCTTCATCCGCAACCACTCGTCCAGCCACTCCCCGACCGTCCGAGGAGCGGCGGCGAGATTCTGCCCCTGCTCCTGGCGGCGGCGAAGGTCGACCAGCTTGCCGAGCACTTCCCGCTCCGTCCTGCCGTAGACCCACTTCCGCGACCGCTTGCCCTCGCCCCAGCCCACATCGAGCACCGCCGCGAAGCCATCCCGGTACTTGAAGACCGATCCCTCACCGTGAGACCGACGCCGCTTGCCGCTCATGCCGCGTACTCCTCGGTTGCCGAAAGAAGTTCCTCGATCGCGGCGACCGGGATCAGACGAGCCCGCCCCAGCTTCACCGACCGCAGCCGGCCCGATCGCATCAGGACGTAGACGGTGTCTCGACAGACGCCGAGCAGGGCCGCAGCCTCAGCCGGCCGGACGCTCTTCTTCTCGCTCACGCTCCGGTCCCTTCCTGCTCTGCCGACTGATGTGCGGTGGTTGCCGAGACATCGGGCGGGCCGGCGGCGGCCCGTCTCGCGGCGTCGAGCTGGGCGCGCCATTGGATGCGTTCGGAGATCGCCCGCAGGACCCGATGCCCGAGCGGGGCAAGGTCGGGATCTGTGGGCTTGGCCAACTCCCAGGCGTGGCGTTGTTCGCCGCCGAGCGGGGCGGTGTCGGCGCCGGTGGTGACCCCCAGGAGTGCCTTGACCCACTCGCGCCGGTCGGCCCGATGATCGGTCAGCGTCTTGCCCGACCACTGCCGGGAAATGAGGACGCGTCGGCCGCCGATGCCGAGGGTTTCCCGCTTGTGGACCTTGTTCTTGCAGTTCCCCGGCCGCAGGCCCTGCTTGGCTTTCTTGGGTTGGATGCCGTAGAGCAGCCAGTTGGCGCACCGCTCCGAACACGGCGTGTGCCGCAGTTCCAACCACAGGCGTTCCAGGTGCGCCCGTTGCCGGCCGGTGGTCACGTCGTGGCAGTCGGCGGCTTGCTTGGTGAGGTACTTGGTGATGTAGCCGACGCAACGGTCGGCGTCCTTGGTGCCGGCGAGCACGCCCTTGGCGTCGACCTGGGCACCGAAGCGGGCGACGTGCACGGGTTCGGCGTCGGGGTCGGCGTCGACCAGGTCCAGGGCGTCATCCCAGGACGGCAGCAGCCGGCCGGTTTCCGGGTCGGTGTAACCGGCGGCGTCGGCATCCCACTGCGGCACGTTGCCCGGTTCGTAGACGAGCTGCTCGACGGACGGCCACCACACCTGGTGATACGTCGCGGCGGCGACCTGCCGGACCAGAGCCCGGGGAATGGTGCCCCGGATGGCGAAGTGCGCGTGCGGCGCAAGCCGGCGTTGCGGCTCGACGGCACCGGCGTACTGGACGTTCCACCCGACCGCCCGCCTGAGGTTCTGCCAGAACCGGTCGAGCAGCCGGGGGAAGTGCACGGCATCCCAGGCGGCCCGCCGGTAGTCGTAGGCGTCGGGGTCGACCGGTGTGCCGTCGGCGTGAACGCGGCCGTAGGAGCCGAGGGTGAGGGTGAGGAACATCGACGGCCGGAACACCTGCCCATCACGCCCGTTGAAGGTCCGGCCAACGGTTCGGTTCTCGACGGGCAGGCGGGGCAGGTCCGGGGCGTCCTGCCGCCGCTTGGTGGAGCGGACCCGGCGTTTGCCGTCGCCGTCCTCCTGGTCCACGCCGCCGCGCGGTGGAGCGGGGCGACCGCGCATGCCCTCGATGGTGATCTGGCTTTCCAGTTCCTCGATCGCGTCGTCCAGGTCGGCGACCTGATCCCACTGCGAGCTCCGGGCCGCCTCGTCGCGGGCGAATTCGAGGTGAGCGCGAGCGACGATCAGGCCGCGTTGCGCATCGGTGGCGGGCTCCGGCCCGGGGTCGGGTTCGTCGGTACGGTGCCATCCTTCGCGGATCTGCTGCTGGCGCAGCCGGCGGGCACGGGTGGCGCAGGCCGGGCACTTCGCCTCTTGGGTGGCGCCGCACGGCATGTCGACGACTTCCGTCTGGCCGGAGTCGAGGTCGGTGCGGCGCAGGGAGACGGGGCGGGTGCAGACGCCGTAGTCGGCGGCGAGGTCCTTGACCACGTCGACGGAGCGGGGCATGAGCATCCGGGCGGCCCGGGAGCCCGGCCTCGGACCCTCCACCGGAGCGGGGTCGAGGCCGGGCAGCGTCGGGGTGATGGTCATCGGCCCACCTCCGCACCAGCGGGGGTGAGGTCGCGGACCCGGACGGTCGGGCGGGTGTCAGTGGCGTGGTCGTCGCGGTGGCGGTCGAACACGGCCACGCCAGACCGCGTGGTCTTCGCCCGGTACATGGCGGCGTCAGCGTCAGCGAGGGCGGCGGCGAGATCCCCGGTGGTGGGGGCGAGTCCGATGCTGGCCGTCACCGACACGGCCACACCGGAGGGAAGGCGGACCGGGGCGGCGATCGCGGCGGCCAGCTGGCGGCCAGCCGTCACGGGGTCGGGGTCGCAGAGGAGGGCGGCGAACTCGTCCCCGCCAAGGCGAGCGGCTATGCCGTGGACCTGGGCGAGTCGGGCGGCGACGGCGCGCAGGACGACGTCTCCGGCGGCGTGGCCGTGGGTGTCGTTGACGGGCTTGAAGCCGTCCAGGTCCAGCACGGCCACCCACGGACGGGCGGAGGCGAGCTGTTCCCAGCCGGCGGCGAGGCCGGCGCGGTTCGCCAGGCCGGTCAGCGGGTCGCGGACGGCAGCCCGTTGCAGGGCGGCCAGTTCGTAGCGGGCGACGTAGAGGCAGTAGCGGTCCCAGCAGATCAGCACCAGGACGCCGACGAGCAGGAGGCCGGAGAGCAGGGCGTTGGTCATCGGGTCACCTCTCCGATCAGCGAGGTGCCATTGCGGCGGGTGAACGCAGCCGGCGGCACCGGGGCGACCGGCACCGGGCGGGCAGGCTCGACCGGGACCAGGGCGACAGGCTCAGAGACGGCCGAGGCGACGGGGGCAGAAGCCGCCGGGGCGGGCTGCGCGACCGGTCCGGCCGGCGCGTTGTCGGCGGGGGCCGGGGTGGTGGACAGGACGAGCTTGGACAGGCCGATGAACGCCAGCGCGGGCACGGCCGACAGCAGCCACCCGGACAGGCCCGGCTTCGCCACGGCGAGCTGCGCGGCGAGAGAGAGCGTGACGGCGGCGACGAGGAGGAACATCGGGTAGCCGATCGGCCCGCCGGTGCGGCGTCGGCGGCGGATGGTGAGCAGGGCGGCGGCGGGGATGAGTTCGCTGATGACGGCGTTGGCCCAGCCGAACCACTCGCCGGTGCCGGCCGGGCTGTTGTCGAGGGTCCAGTCTTTGACGTGGGTGAACGATGCGGCACCCGCGAAGCCGGCGACGATGAGCAGGATGACGACGAGGACCAGGGCGTCGATGCGGTCGGCGCGCGTGTTGGTGGGGTGGGGTTTCATGCGGCACCGTCCAGGATCTCGCCGTCGATCACGCGCAGCCGGCCGTAGGTCTGGGCCATGGCGCGGATCTCGTCATCGCTGAGGTAGGAGAAGCGGACCCGCATCGGGGTCGGGTCACCGTCGATGACCACGAACCCCACCCCGGGCAGGGACTGCGGGATGCGGTCACACAGCGCCCCGCGATCGCGCATCCCCTCGCCGAGCACGAGGTCGACCTGTGCGGCTTCCGCGAGGCGCAGGCCGATGCGGGTCGGGAACAGGTCCCGGAACGGTAGGACTTCCTTGCGGGGGTCCTGGATCGCGGCGACCACGTGCACACCGACCGCGCGCCCCTGGGACAGGAGGATGGACAGGGCGGCCTTGATGCGGTCCTTGAGTTGCCGGTCGGTGAGGTAGGCGGTCAGGTTCGCCAGCTCATCGATCACCAGGACGATCAGTGGCTCGTCCGGGGTCGGGGTGTGCTGGCGGGTGCGGCCGTAGAGCTTCCCGGCGCGGTCCTTGGCGACCGAAGCGGCTTCCTCGATCAGCTCACACATCGCGGCGTAGTCCTTGCGGGCGAACCGGGTGAACATCGGCGCACCCATGCCCAACTCCATGCCGCCTTTCGGGTCGAGGCCCCACACCTGGACGAGACCGGAGGTGACCCCGGCGGCGAGGGAGCGGACCACGGACCAGATGACCGAGCCCTTGCCCGACCCCGTCGCGCCCACGACGAGGACTTGGGTGCCGAACAGGCGCAGCTCGTAGCCGTCGCCGTCCTCGCGCTTGCCCACCGGCAGGGCGGTGAACTCGGGAACCGCCGGCACCGGGAGCGGGCGAACGAGTTTGGCGAGGGGGTCACCGCGGAACAGGTGCAGCAGCACCACCTCCGGACGCGGCCCCGGTGCGGCCTTGACCTGCCGGACGCCGAACGTGTGGGCGAGGCGTTCGGCGACGCGGGCGAAGTCGTCGGGGATCTGCCCGGTCACCATCCGCACCACCACCACGTCCACCCCGGAGGCGCAGCGGACCTTCCGCAGGACGGGTAGGACGGTGTGCGCGTCGAAGGAGACGGCGAGTTTGGCGGTGACCATGGCGGCGTGCCAGTTGCGGCGGTAGACCATGCGGCGGTAGCGGGACAGGGTCGGCCACCAGCCGAACCGCAGCCACGAGGGCCGGTGTCCGAACGCCCACCCTGTCGAGGCGGCGGCGACCAGGCCGACGACGCCGACCGGGCCAGCCCAGCCGAACCGCAGGTAGAGCCAGCCGAAGAAGACCGCCGGGGCGGTCAGGTACCAGAAGCGCACAAGCACCAGGACCAGGCGGCCCAGGGCCTTCGCGGTCCACCAGGACAGGGCCAGCCACATCGGGATACGCACGAACGGGGTGCGGACGTTGATCGGAGCGCCTTCGATCCGGTCACCCCGGATCACGTTGACCAGCGGCATCCCTCAGCCCTCCCCGACCGTCGCGGCGGCGGCGAACAAGGCGGTCTGTCCCGGCGTGCCGGGACGGCGACGGATCACGCGGCGGCGTACCGGCGTCCGGGCCGGGGCGAGGGCGGTCAGGTCGACCGGCCCGGATTCCGGGGCGGGGACGTGGCGGGTCATGGTCGGCAGCCACCGGCCCCGACCGAGGACCGCGCGCAGGTCGACGCGGTCGGCCACGTGCGGGGCGATCAGGTCCGGGTCGAGGTGACGCAGCTTCACCACCGTCCGGGCCAGAGCGGCAGCAGCGGCGGCGATCTCCACCAGCGCAGCCACCCGGACCGCGTCAGAGGGGACGGTGGTGTAGACCTCGCGGGCGACCCGGATACCGGGACCAGCGAGGCGCATCACCGTGCGGCGATGGGTGCGGCGGTGGGGGGCGGGGCGCGGGTTCCCGGCGATCCGGGCAGCCTTCGATACGGTGGGCATCAGCCCATCTCCTTCCAAGGAATTCGGGTGAGGCGCGGGGCGGGAGTCGTCTTGGCGGGTGAAGCCCGCCCCGCGCGTCCAGATCTGGTCAGGCCGCCTGCTTCACAGCGGCAGCCTCGGTCATCGCCCCGGCGCGGATCGACCACGCCTGACGCGCCCGGCACTTCCCCGAGCCCTTGCACCGCTGCGAATCCACGTACGGCGTCAGGGTCACGTCGGAGAACTGCACCGCCGGCGGGTAGCCCGGGATCTTCGACGCCGGCGGCACCGGCTGGACCGGGGCGGCGATCTTCACCTTGACTTCCTTGGTCCCGCCGAACTTCCCCGCCTCCGGGTCCAGGTCCAGGACCTTGACCACCCACAGCCGCTCGCCCGTGTCCTTGTCACGCGCCTGGTCGTCGCCCTGACCGCGCTTGTCGAAGTCCGTCACCGGCTCCACACCCAGGCACAACGCGCCCTGCGGGAAGACGTACTCGAACGGAACCGGAACCTTGATCGTGTTCGGGACTGCCACTGTCCACTCCTGTCTGCTGCCGCCGGCCTTCGGCCGGCTCTGGCGTTTGGCGCGGCTCGCGCCGCATGCCATCACGCTAGCCGCACTTTTAGTACGGGGCAACACTTTGAGTGCGGGAGATTGAAGATTGGGCATGGAAATCGCCCGCCACCAGCCGTGAAGGGTTGATAACGGGCGATTGGGTTGCAATCGAGGGCCGTCCTGCGTGGACGGTTGAATCAGCTCAGGCCAAGCCGGTCCGCAAGTTCGCGAAGGCCTGGCTCATCTGCCAGATCCGACCGCAGCATGTCCGTCATGAGCCGTTGCACTAGTGGGTGAGCCGGTGCTTGCTCCGGTGCTACCTCGACTGCGCGAGAAAGCGTCTCGACCACGCCGGGCACGTTCCGTCGCTGGGCATGAGCGCGGGCCACATCGATAAGGAAGCGGCCCTGTCGCTCAGGCGAGAGGCCGGACGGATCCACGTTCGCAGCGCCCCGCAGCGCGCGACCCGCGTCCCCCAGTTCGACCGCTACCGCAACGTCGTGAAGCGCGACGTTGGTCGGGCCGAACTCGGTGTTGTAGTCGTTCCGGTCCACGCCGAGCCGTTCCGCTGCACGACGGGCGATCGCAAGCTCTTCATAAGCCGCTTCCGCATCGTTCCGCCGGGCAGCTACCACGGCTAGTTGCAGGTGGAGGGCACCCCAGATCGAAAGCACTTCCGGCTCGCCTGCCTCCGCCCGATCCTCCAGAGCGGCAGCTGCTGTGGCGGCTGTCTGCTGTGCGCGATCGAGCCTCCGAGCAGCCTGAAAGACCAGCGTCAGGCGAAATGCTCCCTCTGCCATGAGGAGCGTGTCCCCGGATCGCTCGGCGGCACTGATCGCCCGGTCGGCGGCCACCCAAGCGGCGCCCGGCTCGGCCATCCTGGCGAGCACAGCAGCGCAGGCGTGGTAAGCCCGCGCGAGAGCCGCAAACACTGCCCGCTGTGCCTCACCCTCCGTCGTCCGCGCCGCAGTTTCCAGGTCCGGCAGCAGGCCCACCAACATCGCACCCACGTGGCTGAACTCGGAGGCGTGCGTGTACGTCCAAGCCTCAGCGACTCTGGCCGACAACTCATCAACGTCAGCCGGCTCGTGGCTCGCGCCGAGCACCGCCGCCAGGGCGTGACTGGAACTGAGCGCAAGGCCCAACTCGGTCGCGGCGGGTGGCTCCTCGTGAGCGGCAGCGACAACTGGCGCCTCAGGGGCCATCTCGGAAAGCGGCACCTCCAAGACGCCCGCAAGACGTTCAAGGACCGTCATCCGGTCGATCTTCCGCACGCCGCGCTCAACCTGGGATAGCCAGGTCTCCGAGCGATCAATCAAGCGGGCGAACTCCCGCTGGGACAGCCCACGACGTTGCCGATAGAAAGCGATCCGCCGACCGACGGCCCGCTCCGAGGGTGTGCCGTCACTCATGACCCACTCACGCCCTTGCTCCCGAGCGGGTCCAAGAACTCCACCCGGACGCCCGACAAGTACTGCTCGCGCTCCGACAGGAACCGCAGGGTGTGAGGCTGACGCTCGTGCGCGTCGAAGGCCGCACGGTCCCGATAGACCTCGTAGAAGACACGCGCCAACGGCTCACCTTCCACCAGATGCGTGGCGTACACGAGCGTGCCCGGCTCGTCTTGCTGAATGCCCGGCAGCGTCTCCGCGGCGAGCCGATCGAAGCCCGCCGCAGCATCCTCATCCTTGAGGTCAAAACGGACTACCAACGCGAACATGGGCAACCTCCTGGGTAGCGAGCCGCACTCTATGTACGCCATGGTACCGGCGATGCTGGGCATAGCTGCCTTGTCCCACCTGACGCTTGACGTTTCCGTCCCAGGACATGCTTTACGGGTGGCCTTGACCGTCGGAGGCGATCGGGATCAGCCTGGCCGCTACGTCCTCGTAGTCGCCAAAGCCACTGGTGGTTCGCAACATGCCGCGGGTCCGGTAGTAGGCGCGCAATGGCTCGACCTGCTTCTGGTAGTCCTCCTGGTAGTGCGAGTGCATCAGCAGGAGCTCCTGGCGTCGCTCGGCCCGCTGGGGGTCCAGTTCTATCTGGCGTTCTACCCGGCGGCGGACCGTGAGGCCGAGTTCGTCCTCCGTCAAGACAAGTTCAATCACCGTGTCGGGTACATGGCCGCTCTGCGCCAACAACTCCGCCTGACCGATCCTGCGCGGGTAGTTGCACAGCAGCCAGCCGCCGTCCACGTTGGCTAGGGCATCAGCGATGGCTTTCGTAGTCAGCTCGTCCGGGACAAGCTCCCCGGCCTGCATATGCCGGTTCATCTGTTCGCCTAGCGGCGTCCGCAGTTGCACGTGCTCGCGCCAGACATTGCCCGGGCTGATGACCTGTAGGCCGGTGGCGTCTGCCAGAACCGCCGCAGGGGAGGACAGGTCGACTACCGGCCCGCCGATGAGGGCAACGTTCGGCATGCGTGCTCCCATGTGCGAGTGGCGCCGAAGGGCGAAGCTAGCAGCACGCGTAAGCATCAGGTGGGACGTATGTGTAAAGCATCAGCCGCGACACGACAGATGCTGGGCATAGCTGGTTGCCGAATTGCCCTCTACAGAATCAAGGCGGCCCGCAAGCGGGCCGCGCCGGCCCGGCCCCGGCCTGCTGGCGACCTTCGGCCGGCATCGGCCGGGCCGGCCGGCCACGCTGACGGACTACACGATCAGAAGACCTCGGGGCTCCGCCCCGAACCCCGGCCCTCCTCAGAGATCTGCCGGGGGGCGGCTCTCCTCGTCGGGCACCACAAGGGCTACCAGCCTCCCCGGACGGGGCCAAGGTCGTTCGTCCGGTAGGGCGCTCCACCTTGGCCCCGTCCGGGGAGGCTGGACGGTCTACGACTGCCCGACGAGGAGATCCGCCCAGGAACACGACGCTCAACACCTGCGCAGCCACCACGGAAGATCGGCGTTCGTTCGCGGGTCATGATGAGTGGGCTGAGTAGCACGTCGTCTAGACGGTCGACGACTGCTCACAACTCCCGTGCGGCAGGTCGGGGGAGCATGTTGGCTCGTGCTGTCAATTGGCCGATGTCTGGCCGCGCTGCCGCCCATCGCCTTGACTGCCGTGTCGGTCTGCCGCGTACCGTTCCTGCGTCCGGGTCGCCTCTCGCGCTGCGGCGGAGTCCTCCGGAGAGGATAGCCGCCTTCGATCGCGCAAACCGACGGCGAGGAAGGCCACCATGATCAGTGCTACAACCGCTCCGAGGAAAATCAGCATCGTCGTCATGGCGCAGACTGTAAGGACACTTGCGCCCTGAGGTCGAGGGCCTACAAGACTGATGGGCTGGTCATGGGCCATCTGCGGGCCAGTACCGGTGACCTACAACGGTCACGAGCGGGCACGGAACCCACCCGTGCCGACCGAATCCGCCAGGCATTTCGGACACCATGTCCGCTTGAGGACACTCTTCCAACCTGACGGTGCTATGCCGCTCAGCATGGGTTCCGCTCAAGGCTTGGGTAACTCACGCCAGAGCCGCAGTGCCCGGTCCCGAATGGGCTGGGTACGTTGAGGCGCATCTTTGAGGGACTGCAACGTGTCGCGGAACGGAGCGGCTGGGTAGCCGTCCTCAAGCCAGTCGAGCGCGAGGCTCGCCCAGTAGTCGGACCAGCAGGACAGGGCGTAACGGACAAGGTCATCCCAAGGAGGCGGATCGGAGGCCTGGTCGATGTTGAGGGTTGTGACGTCCTCGTGGCGCCGTTCCAAGAGTGGTAGCAGCGAGCGGATGTTCTCCGCTGGTGTCCAGTGGCGGCCGTCGTTTGTCGATAGGACTATCCAGTGCCCTCCAGGGTCAACGCCCAGCCTCAGCTCGTGCTTGCCGATCGCCATCACCACGCGGTTGTCGTCCGCCATCAGGTCATTATTCAGGCGTTGCAGTACGTGGCTGTACAGCCATCCGTACAGCCAAGGCCACACGCTGACGCCGACGCCACCCGACAACGCCGGACGGGCTGACCAGGACGGCAGGGGCCTGAGCAGCCATCTGCGATCTTCTTCTAATCCCAAGGCCGCAGGTTCGAATCCTGCCGGGCGCACCAGCATCACCCCCAGGTCAGCGGCTTTCCGCTCCCGGTCGAAGCGATCACTACGGCCCCCGAAGTCCGTATTGAGTTGGTCAACCTTCCGTAGTCCCTCGGCGGTGTCGTTCACGAAACGACGGCTGATTGTTGGCCGGCCGGCGATTACCAAGCGGCGGGTGCGGCACGAAGGTCTTGCTCAACGCGCGCTCGTAGCGCCCTCGGGTCGACGCTGAGGTCACGCAGAATAGCGCTGCCGTCGCCGGCATCGTCCTCGATCAGCGCAAGCAAGAGGTGACTGGTACCCGTGTCGGGGTGCCGGTAGGCAAGCGAGATTTCCATGGCTCGTGCCATCGCGGTGACGACGTCGGTGCCCGTGAACGGGTCGCCTGGGCGCTGGCTGCTCAGTTGCTTGGTGAGCACCTCGGCCGGCGGCTCCTCGGGCCCGCCGCGCCGTGCGGCCAGCAGGCGCAGGCGGTCGGCATCGACACCGTGGATGCGCAGGACGGCCGAACCTTGGTTGCGGCTGGAGTGATGGGCGGGCACCCGGACTCGGGCCGCCTCGAGCGAGGCGTCATGTGTGAGCACCGCGAGCAGGATGTGCAGTGGGCCGATCACATCATGGTCGAGCCGGATTGCCTGGCGTTTCGCCTCGAACTCGACTCCGACCAGGATCGGGCCGAGGCGGCTGAGTCGAGATGCGCGCGCGGAAAACCGTCCCGCGAGTCGGTCGAGCAGCGACCCAGAGCCCGGCCAGAGCGCCAACCTTTCGTCGTCGAGGTCCGGATAGGGCTCGTCGGTCCTGCACATCGTCGGCTCGGCGCCCAACCGGTCAATGGCCGACAGCCGCGCGTACTCATAGGGGAATACATAGTGGGTCCCGTCGCAGCCGCGCAGCTGCAGCATGCCGAGCACGAGATGAGACAGGTTGGCGAACGGTACACGGTTGTCGCGCGCGGCATGCAGCGCGCCGGCCAGGGCCGTACGAACGCCATTCGTCCACGATGGGCGAGGGCGCGTGTCCTGCACGTCAGGCTTTCTGAGCCGCGTGTCCGGCCGGCGGTTGATTCTCCACTCGACCTCGCGCAGAATCGCTTGCACCTCCTGGTCGAACTCGCTGACCGACTCGGACAACAGTTCGCTGACTGATCGCCCGGCTGGGATCCGGCGCGGATCAGCAACCATCCGCATGAGGTTCGCACCGTTTGAGCCCGCAAGCAGCCACGGCGGGACCGACTTGGCGTAAAGCGCCACCCGGCACAGCAGGTCGAGGGTGCCGACGCTGCTCGCTCCGCGCCGCACCGCCGCTGAATACGCCTGCAGCAACACCCTCATCGGCATCGCGCCAAGCGCGATGAACGGTCGCTGCGCCTCGTGCGGCGGCATTGGCCCTCCATGTCCGGGACGGAATGGCGCCTCGATAACTGACTGGCGCAATGGTGCCTCTGCAACGGGATGTAGAAGGCAGGCTCAGGCCGTAGAAGAGAACGCCTACGATCGAGGCTTCCATGATCGTGAACCGTAGACGTCGACTGTCGGTGGCGCTACAGCCATCCGTACAGCCAAGACCACCGCCTCACGCCGCCGATGCCCGACGACAACAGACGTCCTGACCACGGCTGCAACAGCCTGGACAGCAATCCGCAACCCTTCTCTGGTCCCGAGGCCGCAGGTTCGAATCCTGCCGGGCGCACACCATCACCCAGGATCAGCAGCTTGTCGCCCCCGGGCTGTTGGCCGCCTCTTCGCGGTACCGCCTGATCCACTGCCGGTTGAGTTCGTCGGCCTGGCGCTGATGGCGGGCCACGATCGTGCGCCCCGCCGGCAGGGCGAGCCCGAGAAAGTCGAGAACGGGCTGCGTAGTGGCGACCATGTCCGTGTCGAGTTCCTCGTAGCGCACGGCGTGCGGTTGGATCCCCCACGAGGTGAACCACGACTCCCAGGCCGCGTTGTGCTCTTTGATCGTTTCGATGAGGTGCGTGATGCCGTCCGCGTCGAAGCGAGGTGCCTGCCCGTTGCCGGCGTCGCCGCCGATCTCTCCGTTGCCGCCGATGAACCACGTGGCCGTCTGCTCGGCGCGCCTGCACGTAGTCCGCGTAGTTGAACCCACCCTCGGCGGTGCGGCGGATCTGCCAGCGGTCGACCCACAGCGGTTCATCCGGCGCGCGGACCGCCCTGCGGATGACCGGCGACACCCGTGGACTCCAACAACCCGAGCAGTTCTGAGCAGTAGTGAACTGTCCGTGCGCGGGTGCCGCAGATAAACTACAAGTCGACACGATCGGAGAGATCCCGCATGCCGCACATAGTCGCAACCAATGCCCGGCAAATTCGTGGATTGCCCGGCTTGATGTGGTTGGTGTAGACGTGCCTGTGCTGGTGGTAGCAGGCGGGCATGACGGTTCAGATAGTCATCGAGGTCCTGCGCCTTGTTGATCGTCCGAAGTGGAAACGGTTCACCACCGAGACCGTCTACGCAATCACCGATCTGCGCGTGCACCCGCCACTGGCACTAATCGGCATCACCTGACGATTTCGCCGGGCTTGGACTCAGCGGGGAACGTTCGACTGAACCAGGAGCACAGGTATCCGTTGGGGCTAGGGGGCACGCAACTGATCGGATTGGTGAAGCGATGGCCGCACCGGTGTCGGCATCGAAGGCAGCATTCGTGCAGGCTGGGTCAGCCTGGAGAGCTTCAGTGACCCCACCAATGCCGATGCCCCTACTTCACCGAATGCGTGACCACAATGGGGGAGGCAAGTTGGCTACAAGTTTATGTGCGGCGGAAGGAACACTGAGAATCGCCAGGCGGTGCGACGTGCAGGTACTTGTTCAAACCGCACGTCTTTGCGACTTCGCAGCCGTCAACGACCTGCACATGCGCTGCTCGCGAGAAGCCCGGCGAGCCCGCTATCACGGCCCACGCGATGGCCTCCGACCCGCCGAATGGAGGAGGCTGACCGATCCGGAACGAGGCTCGACCGTGTTGCTCAGGGCGAACAATGATCGTGGACGTGTCATAGGCTTCGCCAGTCTGATGCATCTGCCGGATTCCGAGGCCGAGATAGCACTACTAATTGAAGACCGTTGGCAGAACCTCGGTATCGGAACGGCGGTAGTCAACCACCTCGCCTCCATCGCAAGCTCTCTGAGTGTTCAGACTCTGGCAGCCTGGATCGAACCGGGCAACGCACGGGCTCTGCGCATCATGCATGGGTTAGGCGCCAAGGTCGCCCTCACCGATGGCGTTGCTGAGGCGCGAATCCTGTTGCGGAGCCGCGTAGATTCGTCTGTGTGACCTGGGCAGGGCCCCGGCATAGTCGTCAGGTGAGTGCCGAGTAGTGCCAGTGGGCGAGTGCACGCGCAGGTCGGTGATCGCGCTTTGCCGGGTCCTGTAATCGCAATCCAGGCACGCCCGCAACTGAAACGCTGCACGGGCTGACCAGTTCGAGGATGGTCCGATTCCCGGCCGGGCATTAGGTTTGCGCCCCTCTGGGAGGGTGAGCCGGTGAAGAAGCAACGGCGCGTCTCGCTCGCACCGCCTGCCAGCGGCATCCGTCCACGGACGAAGGTGCTGCTGATGGGGCTGGTCAGTCTGTTGGCGGGCCTGGGTCTGGCCGGCGGCGCCTTGGCCTACCGCTGGCACGTGTCGGCGGAGGCGGATCGGTTGCGGTCTGACGGCGTACCGGTCACCGCGTATGTCTCCGACCGGGCCGGGGGTAGCGGTCGGGGCAGCGGCATCGACCGGATCGAGGTCTCCTACCTGTACGAGTCGAGGCAGTACAGCACCTGGATCCCCTGCGCCGGGGTAACCGGCTGCCACAAGACTCCCGGACCGAGGATGGCCGTCTGGGTCGACCCGACCGACCCGGGGAAGTTCGTTGCGGAGAACGGGCACACGTCCGGCTCGCTGTCGTTCCTGATGTCGTGGACCACGATCCCGGGTGGACTGTTCTTCGCCGCGATCGGAACCGTCCTACTCGTGTTGGTCGTCCGGTTCAAGGACGACAAGTGGAAATAGCGACAGCGCGGCCCGAGCTGGGCTCAGCTCGGCCAGCCGATCTCGTCGAGGAAATCCTCCACGGCGACCACGACTCGGCTGAGCACAGCGATCGACTCCGTCAGCGGGCCCGGTATGTACATCCCATGGTCCGCTCCGGGCACCTCCAGCACGTGGGGTGACAGCCGGCGGGCGGCGTCACCGTCCCACAGCTTGTCGGCCGTGCCACCGACAAGGAGGAACGGTGCGGTCGCACGGGCCAACCCGTCAACCACCCACGGCAGGGTGAGCACCGGCGTGAGCCACACCGCGGGCAGGGATCGCTCGGCGGCGACCGCCGCCGCGTTGGTGCCGAGCGACTTGGCGATCAGCAGTGGGCGACCCCCGACAGTGTTGATCAGCGGGGTGATCTCACCGCGTACCCAGCTTTCGATCTCCGGCCGGTCCGGCCTCGACGGGTCCTCCGACCACGAGTGCCTGTGCACCGTCGCGCCGCGCGACTCGGCGACATCCCCCGCGTACATCAGCAGGGGCGCACCTGGTCCGAACATACGGCCGGGAATCACGACTGCGTCAGCCACGCGGCCGACACTACCCAGACCCCCGCCGATGGGCTGCGGCTTTTCAGGCTGAGGTTGCGGCCACGCAGAACTCGTTGCCCTCCGGGTCGGCCATCACCACGTGATGCTCGTCGACTTCCTCCAGGACTCTCCCACCTGCCTTCACCAGGCGCTCCGACTCTGCCGTGATCCGTGCCCACCGCTCGACGGGGTTGCCGTGGCCCGGCACCCGGATGTCGATGTGCAGCCGGTTCTTCGCCGTCTTGGGCTCGGGGACGTTGAGGATGGAGAGGCGAGGGCCGACGCCATCGGGATCGCACAGCCATGCAGCGTGCTCCGGGAGGTCGTCCTCCGGTAGGTCGAATTGCGCGAGCCACTCCTCCCGCGTGGCGAAGGGTGCGGGCGGCGGCTCGTCGACATAGCCCAGGGCCGTCTTCCAGAACGCGGCGAGCACCTGGGCGTCCGTGGAGTCAAGCGTCAGATCAATGCTGGCTGCCATGCCGGGACCGTAGCCCGCACCTCTGACTTTCACCCAAGGCGCGCCTCGCCGGAATAGCGTCGTCTGGCTGGCCTCCCTCGCCGCGCTGAGCACCGCTGAGATTGCGTTGCCGGATCTTTCCCCCGGTGCCATATGCTGCGCGCGTCGGCACGGGGCCACGGGGAGAAACACTTGCGACGCCACACCAGGGCAGCGGTCACGGCTGCGCTCATCACGATGACGCTGGCGGGTTGCGGCACGCCGGCCGGCACGGACGGTGACCTGTCCGACGACTGGAAGCCGATGGCCCAGGCGCAGCAGTTCAGCCCGAAGGCCGGCGAGTGCCACGTGATCCCCGAACCGACCGCGTACCTCGCCAGCTACGCGCCGGTGGACTGCGCGAAGACCCACCTGGTGGAGACGTTCCACGTCGGCACCTTCACCGGCGCCCTGGCGGCGCGGACCGCCCCGCCCAAGGTGGAGTCGGCGGCCATGCGCGCCGTCTTCACCGACTGTGACACCCGGGCCAAGGAGTTCGTCGGTGGCGACTGGCGCACGGCCCGACTGTCGGTGCAGGTCGCGCCCACCTCACCGGCCGGTTGGACGGGCGGCAGCCGTTGGTACCGGTGCGACATCTTCGAGCTGGACGAGGTGGACGGCGCCAACGGCGACGGCGAACGGGCGATCCACCGGGCTGGCACTCTGCGCAATGCGGTGGGTAGCCGCTCGCCGCTGACGTACGGCTGCATGAACGAGGATGAGTGGGGTCGACTTCGCCCGGCGGGCTGCACCACCGCGCACCAGTACGAGTTCGTCGGCATCTGGACCGCCCCGGACCGCTCCTACGAGGACGCCGGCCGGGACGAGGACTCGGTGCACTCGGCCTGCCGCACCGCGGTTGCCCGCTACGCCAAGGTGCCCGTCGACGCCAAGCTGCGCTATCGCACCGGCACCTCGTACCGCTTCCCCTCGCCGGAGCTGTGGGCGCGCGGTGACCGGGGGGTGCGCTGCTACTTCTGGTCCGGTGGTCCCAAGCTCACCCGGTCCATCGCCGGCGGCGGCCCGGCGGTGTTGCCGGTCAACTGAGCCGGGTTCGTCAGCTCTTGAGCGCCTGGGCGGATTTCCAGGCCACGGCACGGTTGATCCGGTCCGGGTAGCGCTCGATGATCGCCGCGTACAGTTCCTCGGCACTTCCCGTACGCTGCGCGGCGGCCTCGACCTCCTCCAGGTAGCGGCGGGTCTCCTCGACGTTGGTCAGATCGTCGTCCGCGCCGTCACGTTTGTGCCCGGCGATCACCACGCACGGCCGCAACGAGTTGACCATCTTGAGGGCCGCGTACCAGCTCTGAATGCCGTCGTTGCCCGCCTCGGCGAGGTACAGGTGGACATCGTTGTAGACCACGTCGCCTGCGACGACGAGACCGAGCGACGGTACGTGCAGCACGGTCGTCCTGTCGGTGTCGGTGTGGCCCGCCTCGACGGCGACCAACTGCTCGCCCTCAAGATCGATCGTGTTACCGGCCAACGGCTCCGCCATCGGTGGATGCTCGGCGAGCTGGTCGGGGAAACCCTTGCGCCAGACACCGTCGAGCCACTGCTCCCCGAGCTGAACGCGCATCTTCTCCACCACGCCGCGAGGTGCCACCATCCGCGCCTGAGGAAAGCGCTCCAGCACGGCTGCCGCGCCGAAGAAGTGGTCGCCGTGGCCGTGCGTGATGTAGATCGTCGTGAGGTTCCTGCCGTTCGCCGCGACCCAGTCGGCCAGGGCCCGGCCCTCGTCGACGGTCAGTAACGCGTCGACCAGGACGGCGTCGCGATCGCCGTAGATCAGCGTCGAGCTGGTGGGCGACCACAGCTCGCGGCTCTCGCCCGGCGGCAGGTTCGTCGACACGACCGGCTTGGCCGGGGCGACATAGGTTGACCAGGCCAACCGTCCCATGGTTGCTCCTCACCGCACCGGCGCGCTCCCCGACACCAGTGCAGCAGACCACCACGGCGCTCTGGGCGGGATCGCGGAAAGAGCGAACCGGAGGTGGCTCAGCGGCGCCCCAGCAGCTCGGCCAGCGCGGCGTCGCCCTGCCCGAGCTGCGACCCACCGGTCGGTGCCACGACCAGGAAGCGCAGGCAGCCGTCGAGTTCCACGTACCGGTCGGGTCCGCCGGTGCCGTCGAGCGGGCGCAGCACGGCGAAGCGGGACGCCGGGGTGGCGCACTCGGTCGCCTGCCGAGCGGCTGCCAGTTTGCCGAGCACGGCGGCCTGCCGGTCCGGCGGTAGCGGCCCGCCGTACGCGAAGTCACCGGCCGGTTTGCCGCCGCCCTGCTGCGACGCGGGTACCTGGTAGACGCAGAAGCGCAGCGGCTCCGCGTCCGGGACCGCAGGTGCGGGCGGTCCGGGCCGCCCGATCGTCGTCTCCACCCACACCATGTCCGCCCACCGCTGCTCGCAGCCGGCGGCCTCCGCCGCCGCGGATTCGACCTCCCCGACGGTACGGGTGTCCACCGTGGTCAGTCGCAGCGCGTCCAGGGCCGCCAGCACCTCGGGACGAGGCTTGCGACATTCATCCACCGGCAGGTACGGCCGCAGCCAGCGGCCCCGCTCGTCCAGTAGTGCCAGCCACGGCGGGATGACCATGTCGAGGGTGCAGGCGATCTCCCCGTCCGCCTGCTGGTCGGGGAGGCGCAGGGCGGCGATCAGCGGACCGATCTCCTCGGCCCGCCGTTCGGTGGCCACCCGCTCCCGACCGCCGCCGGGGCGTGGCCGGACCTCCCGGCCGCACAGCACGGCGGTGACCGGGGTGAACGCCGGGTCGATCCGCCCGATCGCCGGGTCGTCGCCGCCCGGCGCCGGCAGCTCACCGGACTGCGGGGCCGCCTCGGCGCACGAGGTCCACTTCTCGACGATCCGGGCCGGGCCGGGATCCTCCACCACCCCCGGCCCGGCGCTCCGGCCCGCACAGCCGACCAGCGCCACGCCGAGCAGCGCCACCGCCAGTACCGTCCCGCCCGAGCGCACCCGGCTCACCACCTCTCCACAGGCGATGGGACGGGCGGTCACCGCCCCCGGTTCCCTCAGGTGCCGACGTAGGCCGCGAGGTGCTCGCCGGTGAGGGTGGAGCGGGCGGCGACGAGGTCGGCGGGTGTGCCCTCGAAGACGACCCGGCCGCCGTCGTGGCCAGCACCGGGGCCAAGGTCGATGATCCAGTCGGCGTGCGCCATGACCGCCTGGTGGTGCTCGACGACGATGACCGACTTGCCGGAGTCGACGAGCCGGTCCAGCAGGCCGAGCAACTGCTCGACGTCGGCGAGGTGCAGACCGGTGGTCGGCTCGTCGAGGATGTAGACGCCGCCCTTCTCGGCCATCCGAGTGGCCAGCTTGAGCCGCTGCCGCTCGCCGCCGGACAGCGTGGTGAGCGGCTGGCCGAGGCTGAGGTAGCCGAGCCCGACGTCGGCGAGCCGGTCGAGGATGGCGTGCGCGGCCGGCGTGTGCGCGTGGCCGGAGCCGAAGAACTTCTCGGCCTCGGTCACCGACATCGCCAGCACCTCGCTGATGTCACGGCCGCCGAGGTGGTACTCCAGCACCGATGCCTGGAACCGCTTTCCCTCGCACTCCTCGCAGAGGGTGGCGACGCCGGCCATGATCCCCAGATCGGTGTAGATGACGCCGGCACCGTTGCAGGCGGGGCAGGCCCCCTCGGAGTTGGCGCTGAACAGCGCGGGCTTCACACCGTTGGCCTTCGCGAACGCCTTGCGGATCGGGTCCAACAGCCCGGTGTACGTCGCCGGGTTGCTGCGCCGCGAGCCCTTGATCGCGGCCTGGTCGACCGACACCACGCCGTCCCGGCCCGACACCGAGCCGTGGATCAGCGAACTCTTGCCCGAGCCCGCCACCCCGGTGAGGACGACCAGGACGCCGAGCGGGATGTCGACGTCAACGTCCTGCAGGTTGTGGGTGCTGGCGCCGCGTACCTCCAGTGCCCCCGACGGCGTCCGCACCGACGGCTTCAGGGCGGCGCGGTCGTCCAGGTGCTGCCCGGTGCGGGTGCCACTGGTCCGCAGCCCCTCGACGGTGCCCTCGAACACCACCTCACCGCCCTCGGTGCCGGCGCCCGGGCCGAGGTCGACGACGTGGTCGGCGATCGCGATCGCCTCCGGCTTGTGCTCCACGACCAGCACCGTGTTGCCCTTGTCCCGCAGCCGCAGCAGCAGGTCGTTCATCCGCTGGATGTCGTGCGGGTGCAGCCCGATCGTCGGCTCGTCGAACACGTAGGTGACGTCGGTGAGCGACGACCCGAGGTGGCGGATCATCTTGGTCCGCTGGGCCTCGCCGCCCGACAGGGTCCCGGACGACCGGTCGAGGCTGAGATAGCCCAGCCCGATCTCCACGAACGAGTCGAGCGTGTGTTGCAGCTTCGCCAGCAGGGGCGCGACGGATGGCTTGTCCAGACCGCGTACCCACTTGGCGAGGTCGCTGATCTGCATGGCGCACACGTCGGCGATGTTGACCCCGTCGATCTTCGACGACCGAGCCGCCTCGCTGAGCCGGCTGCCGCCGCACTCAGGGCAGGAGGTGAACGTCACCGCCCGCTCCACGAAGGCGCGGATGTGCGGCTGCAGCGTGTCGACGTCCTTGGACAGGAACGACTTCTGGATCTTCGGGATCAGACCCTCGTAGGTGAGGTTCACGCCCTCGACCTTCACCTTGGTCGGCTCCCGGTACAGGAAGTCGTGCATCTCCTTCTTCGTGAACGTGCGGATCGGCTTGTTCGGATCGAGGAGGCCCGACTCGGCGTAGGTCCGCACCGTCCAGAAGCTGTCCGACTTCCAGCCCGGGATGGTGAACGCGCCCTCGGCGATCGACTTGGAGTCGTCGTAGAGCTGGGTGAGGTCGATGTCGGAGACGTTGCCCCGGCCCTCGCAGCGCGGACACATACCGCCGGTGATGCTGAATTCGCGACGTTCCTTGACGGTCTTTCCGGCGCGCTCCAGGGTGACCGCACCCGCCCCGCTGATCGAGGCGACGTTGAAGGAGAAGGCCTGGGGCGAGCCGACGTGCGGCTGCCCGAGCCGGCTGAAGAGGATGCGCAGCATCGCGTTGGCGTCGGTGGCGGTGCCGACCGTGGACCGGGCGTCGCCACCCATCCGCTGCTGGTCGACGATGATCGCGGTCGTCAGCCCGTCGAGCACGTCGACCTCGGGCCGCGCCAGCGTCGGCATGAAGCCCTGCACGAAGGCGCTGTACGTCTCGTTGATCATCCGCTGTGACTCCGCGGCGATCGTGCCGAACACCAGCGAGCTCTTGCCGGAGCCGGAGACGCCGGTGAACACCGTCAACCGGCGCTTCGGCAGCTCGACGCTGACGTCCTTGAGGTTGTTCACGCGGGCGCCCTGCACGCGGATCAGATCGTGGCGGTCGGCAGCGTGCAGCTCAGGCGACTGCGTGGCCTTCCCCGTGGCCTTGCTCATCGTGTCTCCATCTGTTGGGCGGGACCGCCGTCACGGTCTCCGTCGGCGTCCGCTGGCTCAGCCGGTAGGGGCGTCGGACCGACCGGTCACCCGCTCCTGCCGGGCGGTCGGTCTAGCGCAGTTCCTGAATGCGGACCATGTTGCCCGCGGGGTCGCGGAAGGCGCAGTCGCGGACGCCGTACGGCTGCTCGGTCGGCTCCTGGACGACCTCGGCATCGCTGGCCTCCAGTTTGGCGAAGGTGGCGTCGAGGTCGGCGGTGGCCAGGTTGACGCCGAAGTAGCTGCCCTTGGCCATCAGCTCAAGGATGGTGCGCCGCTCGTCGTCGGTGATGCCGGGGCTGGCGGTCGGCGGGTGCAGGACGATGGACGTGTCGGGCTGGTCGGCGGGGCCGACGGTGATCCAGCGCATCCCCTCGTATCCGACGTCGTTCCGAACCTCGAAGCCGAGGGTGTCGCGGTAGAAGGCCAGCGAGGCGTCCGGGTCGGTGTGCGGGAGGAAGCTCGAGTGAATGGTGATCTGCATGACGGTCACGCTAGGCGCGGCCCGGGAGCCGGCGCTTCTCGATTCCTGACCGGTCTGGTCACCTGTTTCGCCACGCAGGACGGCATCCCCGCCGTCGCGGCCGCCGCCTCGCGCCGGTAGGTGCTGGGCGGCACACCGACCAACTCCGTGAAGCGGGTGCTGAAGGTGCCCAGTGACGAGCAGCCGACCGCGAAACAGACTTCGGTGACGCTGAGGTCGCCACGGCGCAGCATTGCCATCGCACGCTCGATACGCCGCGTCATGAGATAGCTGTACGGCGACTCGCCGTAGGCGAGCCGGAACTCGCGGCTGAGGTGCCCGGCGGACATGTGCGCGCCACGGGCGAGCGCCTCGACGTCCAGCGGCTGTGCGTACTCCCGGTCGATCCGGTCGCGGACACGGCGCAGCCGCGCCAGGTCGCTCAGGCGCTGCGCCGCGTCGGGTTTGCTGGTCACCTGCGAAATCGTGCCACAAAGCAGGGGCCAACGGTCGAGCGTGACGCGTCCGGTCGACCAGGATCGGCTTCGCTCGGCTGACCGGCTGCGCGACCCCGCCGAGCGGGAGGACACTGCCGGCCGGGGCCGGCGCGACCGCCGGCATGATGACCGGATGGCACATCTGGGACTGGTCGCGCTGCTGGTACGGGAGTACGACGAGGCGATCGACTTCTACGTCGGCGGCCTCGGCTTCGAGTTGGTGGAGGACACCGCCCGCCCGGACGGCTCCCGCTGGGTGGTGGTCCGCCCGCCGGGCGCCCGGGAGACGGCGCTGCTGCTGGCCCGGCCGAGCAGTGCGGAGCAGCAGGCCCGGATCGGCGACCAGACCGGCGGCCGGGTCGGCCTGTTCCTGTACACCGAGGACTTCGCCCGGGACCATGCCCGGATGGTCGCGGCCGGGGTGCGGTTCCTGGAGGAGCCGCGGCACGAGGCGTACGGCTCGGTCGCGGTCTTCGCCGACCTGTACGGCAACCGGTGGGACCTGCTCCAGCCTCGCAGCACAGGGTGACGCGTCGACGACACTCCGCGCATGGGGGGTGATCGACTGTCACCGGTCATGTTATTCTCCGATGTCGATCTCTGCCGCGCGGACCCGGACCGGGTCGTTGTCGGAAGGACACCTCCCGATGCCGGCCGTTGCCACTCCGACCGCGCCGCCGCCCGCGCTGGACAATCCGGCCGGCGGCGCGTTCGGCCTCATCTTCACCACGTTGCCGGCGCTGCTGCGGCTGACCTGCGGGCTGGTCGGCGCGGTGGTGGCGCTGTCGGTGCGTACCCCGCCGGTCGAGCCGGCCCTGCTGCTGCCCGGCGTGGCCGCACTGACCGGCTGGTCCGTCTGGTACGCCGCCCGCGCCCTGCGCCACGGGATCACCCCGGCCCTGGTCGCCGGTGACGTCGCGGTCACCGCGGTGGCCTGCCTGCTCATCCCCCGCCTGGTGGCGCCCGGGGTGCTGCCCGGCGAGGGCAGTTGGATCGCGGTGCTGGCCAGCACCACAGTGATCAACACGCAGGCCACCGCCCCGGCACGCTGGTCCATCCCGGCCGGGCTGCTGGTCACCGCCGCGTACGCGGCCGGGGCGCAGGGGGCCGGCAATCCCACCGAGGCCCGGGCGCACGCGGCCACCCTGCTGGTGCAGACCGCCTGCACGGCGATGATGACGGCCGTGATGCGCCGCCGGATCGGGCGGGCGGACCAGGCGTTCGCCGAGCACCAGCGGCTGACCCGGGACGCGTTGGTCGCCCGGGCCGCCCGGGAGGCCGAACGCCGGCAGAACCGCGACCTGCACGACACGGTGCTCGGCACGCTGACCATGGTGGGGCTCGGCGCGGTGCCCGGGCGGTCGGCCGTGTTCAGCGAACGGTGCGCCGCTGACCTGCGTGCCCTCGTCGCGCTGACCGACGGCGGCCCGGTGCCGGGCGACGGCCCGGTGCCGCTGGACGGGCGGCTGCGGACGGTGCCCGACCGGCTGCCGGAGCTGCGGGTGAGCCTGGAGCTGGCGTCGTGCGCGGTGCCCGCCAGCGTGGCCGACGCGATCACCGACAGCGCCTACGCCGCGCTGTCCAACGTGGTCCGGCACGCGCCGGGCGCACGGGCCACGCTGCGGTTGACCCGGGACGCTGTCGCCGTCGTGGTCGAGGTGGCCGACGACGGCCCCGGCTTCGACCCGGCCAGCGTCCCACCGCACCGGTACGGGCTACGCGAGTCGGTCCGTGGCCGGATGGCGGCGATCGGTGGGCGGGCCGAGGTGCGCTCGGCGCCCGGCGCGGGCACCCTGATCCGGCTGGAGTGGCCCGGTGTCGGCTGACCTCGGCGCCCCGGCGGAGCGCACCGGAGCACCGGAGGCAACCCTCCGCGCCCCGGGGCCGGCGCTCCAGCCCGGCCTGACCAGCGTTCCGGGGCCCAGAAATCCGGCGCCGACGATGGTGCTCGCCGCGCCGGCGGCAGTGGCACACGCCTCCGACCGGGGTGCCCGGATCGCCGCCGTCGCCATCGCGCTGGCCTGGCATGCCGCCATCGGGCTGCCGGCGGTGCTGGGCGCCCGCACGGAGTTCGCCGCGCCAGCGGTGGTGCTCGGCGGCTGGGCGCTGGTCGCCGTGGCCGGCGCGGTGGCCGGGGTACGGCTGCTGCGCGGCGCGCAGCTGCCGCCATGGCCACTCGCCGCGCTGCTGGTCGTCGTCGACGCGGCGGTCTTCGCCGCAGCCGGCGAACGGCAGCTGTTCACCGCCGGCAACTGGGTGTGGAGCACGCTCGGCTGGTTCTTCCTGCTGGCGATGTGGGGCCGGCGGGTCACCGGGCTGCTCGCGCTGCTCACCACGCATGCGTTGATCGCGTTGGCCGCCGTGCTCTGGCACGGCCCTGACACGGCCGACCTGGCCCGCTACGTGATGTACGTCTACGGCACCTTCTCGCTGCCGGTGGCGGTGTTCATGGGCAGCGCGGCGATCGTCGGCCTGGCCCGGGACCGGGCAGCCACCGCAGCCGCCGGTCACGCGATGGCCGCGGAGCGGGACGCCGCCGAGCGGGCCCTTCGGGAACGCCGCGACCGCCTCGCCCTGGTCGGCGCGGCGGCCGGGCGGGTGCTCGGGGACCTGGCCGCCGGGCAGGCCGATCCGGACGACCCGGAGGTGCAGCGCCGCTGCATGCTGGCCGCGGCCCGGCTGCGCCGCCTCATCGCCGAATCCGACGACGTGCCCGATCCGCTGCTGCACGAGCTGCGGGCCGCCGCCGACCTGGCCGAACGTAACGGACTGCCGATCGATCTGGTCACCATCGGCAGTCCGCCGCCGCTGCCGGTGGAGATCCGCCGCCGGCTGGCCGACCCGCTCACCGGCGTCCTCGCCGACGCGCGGGGCTGGGCCCGACTGACCGTGGTTTCCGGTCCTGACGAGGTGGTGATCAGCCTGGTCACGTCGGACCGGGAGGGGCCTGCAGCGGCCGGCCCGCCGCTCGGGGAGCACGACGACGGGCCGGTACAGCACCTCTACGAGCGGGACGGGGACATCAGATGGGCGCAGACCCGGTGGCGGAAGTGACCGGCGACCGGCCGGTCGGGGTGGCGATCGTCGACGACCACCCGGTGGTGGTCGACGGGGTGCGCGCCTGGCTCGCCACCGAGCCGAGGCTGACCGTGCTGGCCACCGGGGACGACCCGGACGAGGTGCTGCGGGCGGCGCCGGACGCCGATGTGGTCCTGCTCGACCTCCGCCTGCACGGTCGGATGGTGCTGGACAAGCTGGCCGAGCTGAGCGCCACCGGGCGGCGGGTGGTGGTCTACTCGGAGCACACCGACCCGGAGACGATGCTCGCCGCGTTGGACGCCGGGGCGGTGGCGTTCCTGGCCAAGCACGAGGGCCGGGAGCACTGTGTGGCGACCGTGCTGGCCGCGGCGAGCGACCGCGCGTACGTGCCGCCGGCGCTGGCCGGCGCGATGGTCGGCGACCCGCGACCGGACCGGCCGACGCTGTCCGACAAGGAGCGCGAAGCGCTGCTGCTCTGGTTCCAGTCGATGTCCAAGGCGTCGGTGGCTCGCCGGATGCGGATCAGCGAGCACACGGTCAAGCAGTATGTCGACCGTGCGCGGATCAAGTACACCCGGGCGGGGCGGCCGGCCGCCACAAAGGCGGCGCTGCTCGCCCGGGCGATCGAGGACGGCCTTGTCCGCCCGGAGGAGATCGGCATCTACCGGTCACAGGCGACGCACGACCGGCCGACCCCCTAACGGGCGTCATGACAGCGGCTCGCTGATCCACCAGGCTTCACACCACAGCCAGCTGACCGGGAGGTCGTGACGATGCACGCCGACGCGTCCCCGTTCTTCATCGGCCCCCACCGGTTCGATGCGCCGGACGACGATGTCAGGCCGACCCTGGATCGCCGCTACGACCTGCGCCCGGTGCCCGGCGAGCGGGTGCTCGGCCGGTACCGACTGCTGGTCGCGGGTTACCTGCTCGGGCCGACGGAGTCGCAGCGTGGCTGGCGGCTGCCCGGGCCGGTGTCGGTGACCGTCACCGACCAGCGGATGTGCTGGGTGAGCAGCGGCTCGCAGTTTTCCCTGGTCGCCGACGACACGTCCGGCCTTCGGCCGGCGGGCCGGCTGACCGGCCTGATGAGCGGTCAGATCCGCTGGCAGTGGCCGTCCCGGTTGGAGCTGCCCCCGGCCGACCCGGACGGCGTGGCGCAGCTGCTGATCGTCTGCGACGCGCTGCGCACCATTCAGCAGCCGGCGCTGGCCCTCGGCGGGTCGACCGTAGAGGTCATCGCGCTGGCCCGGCAGGTCCGTCGGGCGGTGGCCACGTTCCGGCTCATCCACCCGCAACTGGTCGACCTCTCCGCGCAGGAGCGGGACGTGCTGCTGCTGCGGGCCGGTTCCGGGTGGCTCGCCGGCAACACCCGGGTCACCCTGCCGGGCTCGCTGCCAGTGGAGTTCCGGTCCCGGGACGACTACTACCGTTCGGTGCCGGAGCCGACCTCGTGGAGCGGGCTCGCAGGCGGCGCAGCATCCGGGCGTCGGTGAAGCCGACCGTCCGCGCGGCGGCCTCCACCGTCGCGCCGTGCCCGATCAGGTGCTCGGCGCGTTCCACCCGTAGCAACTGCTGGTAGCCGAGCGGGGTGAGCCCGGTGGTCGCGCGGAACAGCCGGGTCAGCGTCCGTTCCGCCACGCCGCCGGCAGCGGCCAGGTCGGCGAGCGGCAGCGGCTCGGCGTACCGGCCGTCGATCAGGTCCTGCACCCGGTGCACCGCGTCGGACAGGTGCGAGCGATGCCGCATCATCGCGCTGGCCTGCGGCTCGTGCCCGTTGCGCCGGGCGTAGACGACCAGCGTGCGGGCGATCCGGGCGGCGGTCGCCGGGCCGTGCCGGGTGGCCACCAGGTGCAGCGCCACGTCGATGCCGCTGGCGATGCCGGCCGAGGTGACCACCCGGTCGTCGACCACGTACAGCACGTCGCGGGCCACCCGGGCCGCCGGGTACCGGCGGGTCAGGTCGTCCTGCACCTCGTGGTGGGTGGTGCAGCGCCGGCCGTCGAGCAACCCGGCCCGACCGAGGGCGTACGCACCGGCGCAGACGCTGGCCACCGTGCCTCCGGCCGCGTGGTGCTCGGCGAGCCGCCGCAGGTCGGTCGCCGACACCGGTCCCTGCGGGCCGTGCGCCGACGGTCGCCAACCGGGTACCAGCACCAGGTCGTCCGGGGTCAGCTCGGGCCATCGGGTCTCGGCGACCAGCGGTACGCCCTGCACGCTGGGCACCTGCTCCCGTTCGGCGACGTAGTGCAGTCGGTAGTCGTACCCGAGGTCGGCGGCGCTGGAGAAGACCTGGGCTGGCCCGGCGAGGTCCAGCAGGTGCAGCTGCGGGACCAGCAGGAAGACGACCCGGGTCACCCTGGTCAGCCCCGGACGCCGGTCAGGGTCGCACCCGTCAACTCGTCCACCGTGCGGATGGTCGCGAAGCGGCCGGCCAGCGCGTACTCGGTGCGGGTGACCATCTCCTCGGCCGAGAGCGTGCGCGGGTCGGCGAGGATCTCCTCGACGGTGGCGGTCTCCGGCAGGTCCCGGTGCGGGGTGGGGAAGGTCAGCGTGGCGTCGGTGACGAACGTCATCCGGTAGCCGAGGTCCGCGCCGACCCGGGTGGTGGTCTCGACGCACTGCTCGGTCCGGATGCCGCAGACGGTGAGGTCGTGGATGCCGGCCAGGGTGAGCAGTTGCTGGAGGTTGGTGGTGCTGAACGCGTTGTGCGCGGTCTTGACCAGCGTCGGTTCACCCTCGGCCGGGACCAGACCGTCGATCAGCCGCACGTGCCCGAGGGCCGGGTCGAACACCCCGCCCGTGCCGGGCTCGGAGTGCAGGACCCAGACCACCAGGTCGCCGCGCTGGCGGGCGGCGGCGACCAGCCGGTCGACCTGCCGGACCAGGTCGGGGTTGGAGCCGTACGCCCAGATCGGGCGCTGGCGGAAGGACTCCTGGACGTCGACAACGACGAGTGCTGCTCTGCTCATGTCTCTGATCCTGGCCGGATGGCGGCCGCGATGGCAGACACCATCATGCCCGGTTGCGGAACGATCCGGTCACCGCCGCCAGGTCACACGCTGGGGGCGCGGTGCTCACCGGCGGCGTCCAGGGCGGCGGCCTCCTCCAGTGTCGGTGCGCTGCCGCCCAGGTGCGCCGGCTGCCACCAGGTGTCGTCCGGGCCGGCCGGCGAGTCCGGGTACTCCCGCTGCGCCCGGTCGACGAGCGCGCTGAGCCTGGTGGTCAGCTCGGCGGACAGCACGTTCACGTCCGGAAAGTCCGCCGGGTCGATCGGCTCGCCGATCAGGATGGTGATCGGGGTGTGCCGGCGGGTGAGGGTGCGTGGGCGGCCCTTCGTCCAGAGCCGCTGGGTGCCCCACACCGCGACCGGCAGCACCGGCACCTTCGCCGAGCGGGCCATCCGGACCGTGCCGCTCTTGAGCTCCTTGACGGTGAACGACCGGCTGATCGTCGCCTCGGGGAAGACGCCCACCACCTCGCCGCGCTTGAGCGCGTCCACGGCCGTGCGGAACGAGGCCGCGCCAGCCTGCCGGTCCACCGGGATGTGCTTCATCCCGCGCATCAACGGACCGCCGATCCGGTGCCCGAAGACCGACTGCTTGGCCATGAACCGGACCAGCCGGTGCGACGCGTGTGCACCCAGGCCGGCGAAGATGAAGTCGAGGTAGCTGACGTGGTTGCTGGCCAGCACTGCCCCGCCGGTGCGGGGTACGTGATGGGCGCCCTCGATCGTGATCTTCAGGTCGAGGACCCGGAACATCGTCTTGGCGGCGGCGATAACGGGCGGGTACACGAGCTCCGGCATTCGCAGAATCTACCCTGCCCGTTTGTGGATCGCCTGGGTGGAGACCGGGCGGCGACGCCGGGCTGCGCGTCGCCGCCGGTTCACCGGCTCGGCCGGCCGGTCGGGTCAGTCGGCGAGGTTGTGGAGGTCCAGCCGGCCCCGGGCGAACGCGTCCACCCGACCCCAGCGGCCCGGAATATCCAGCACCTCGATCCGGCCCATCCCCACCGGCAGCCGTGGTTCGACCGCGAGGTGCCCCTCGTGCGGTTCCAGGCCGAGCATGGTGCGCAGCAGCAGCAGCGGCGTACCGGTCGACCAGGCCTGCGGGCTGCACGCCGTCGGGTACTCCACCGGGAACTTGGTCAGCTCCCGCGGGTAGCCGCCGAACGCCTCCGGCAACCGGCCGTCGAAGTAGGTGGCGGCGTCCAGGATGCCGCTGGCGATGGCGGCGGCCTCCTCGGCGAAGCCGTACCGGCGCAGGCCCCAGGCGATGAAGGAGTTGTCGAACGGCCAGATCGTGCCGTTGTGGTAGCCGATCGGGTTGTACCGGACCTCCCCCTCGGCCAGCGTCCGCACCCCCCACCCGGTGAAGAGCCGCGGCCCCACCAGGTGCTGCGCGATCTTCTCGGCCCGCTCCGGATCGACGATCCCGCTCCACAGCAGGTGGCCGATGTTGGAGCTGAGGGTGTCGCACTGGCGGCCGTCCGGGTCCAGGGCCAGGGCGAAGTACTCGCCGTCGTCCACCCACCAGTCCCGGTTGAACCGCACCTTCAGCTCTGCCGCCTCCCGCTCCAACTGGTCGGCGAACTCCGGGTCACCCCAGAACAGCCGGGCCATCCGGGCCGCCCGGATCTTCGCGTCGTACGCGTACCCCTGCACCTCGCAGGTGGCCCGGGGGAACGGCGGCAGCGTGCCGTCCCGGTAGGAGATCGAGTCCCAGGAGTCCTTCCAGCACTGGTTCTCCAGGCCGGTGTCGGTGTTGCGCCGCTCGTACCAGATGTAGCCGTTGCCGACCAGGTCGGCGTAGTTGTCGATCCACCG
Organism: Micromonospora sp. NBC_00389; assembly: GCF_036059255.1. Taxonomy (NCBI): domain Bacteria; kingdom Bacillati; phylum Actinomycetota; class Actinomycetes; order Micromonosporales; family Micromonosporaceae; genus Micromonospora; species Micromonospora sp. NBC_00389. The sequence goes on from NZ_CP107947.1 coordinate 106,506, forward strand.
CAGCGCCGCCCGGGACTCCTGCTCCAACTCCTTGACCAGCGCCACGTCACCGGTCCACCGCTCGTACTCGTCGAGCAGCACCACGAACAGCGGTGTGGCGTCCACCGAGCCGTAGTACGGCGAGTGCGGCTGCTCCTCGAACGCGGCGGTCTCGCCGTAGCGCATCTCGTGCAGGATCCGCCCGGGGTCCTCGTCCCGGAAGTCGTCGAACCGGCTGCCCTGCAGGGAGGCCAGGACGCGCAGCGTGGTCTTCGACAGTTGCGGGGTGAACGGCAGCGTCTGCAGGCAGGTGAGAATGCTGTCCCGGCCGAACATCGTCATGAACCAGGGCAGGCCGGCGGCCGGCAGGGTGGCGCCGCCGAGCGACAGCGGCGAGAAGCGCAGCGCCGCCAGGTCGATCAGGCTGCGCTGGTACGTGCTGGATACCCGGCCGTGCTCACTGTTGACCTTGGGGGCGTCCGCGATCCACTTCTCCAGGTCGTGCTGGAGGGCGAGCCGTTCGTTGCCGTGCACCCGCAGTCCGAAGCGCAGGTCCCGGCCGCCGGGCCCGACCGCGTTGGTCTGGACGTCGATCGCCGCTTCCCACTGCTCATTGGGCTCCAGGTGGACGGTGTACACGAATCCCGTGCTGTCGTAGCGGGCCGCCACAGACGAGGAGATGACCGTCTCCCGTTTGAAGTTGCCCCGGCGGTAGCCCAACCGCAGCCGGTCCGCCTCGACCTCGGTGTAGATCTCGCCCTTCTTGTTCAGGATCTCGTCCTTGACCTGGAACAGGTCGGCGAAGTCCGACGCCGCGTCCATTCGGATTTCCAGGTCCACCGGCTTCTCGTCGTGGTTGAGGATGGTGAGCTGCTCGCGGAAGCTCCCGCCGACCGCACGCTCCCGGATGATCGACAACTTGGCGTCGATGTAGTGCGTGGCCATCCCCGGCACCAGGAAGAAGCGCGACTCGAAGTACTGGAGGTCGTCGAAGGAGAGCGAGTTGAGCCGCTCGCCGTTCACGGTCAGCACCCAGGTGGACAGAAACCGGGTGTCGATGGAGAACAGCCCGGTCGGCTCGCTCGGCGTCGCCTCGATGTCACCGGTGTCCTCGCAGACCACGAACGTGTTGCCGTCCAGGATCCGGACCGTGTTGCTCTGGCCCATCAGTGCACCTCCCCCGCGAAGCGCCGGCGCGGCCCGCGGGCGTCCGGGGAACCCGGGAAGACCCGCTCCACCTGCACCACCAGCCGGGCGTCACCCAGCACCGTCATGTCCCCCCGGAACAGGGCGGCCAGTCCGTGCTCGCGGCCCGCGGCGATGTCGTCGAAGAGCGCCGGGCTGGTCCCGAGGACCGTGTCGGCCTCCCGGTCCTCCTGGCTCACGTCCACCCGGCCGTGGTCGATCCGCAGCAGCCAGTGCCTGGTCTGCGCCCCCTCCTGCAGGTCGATGCGCAGTGTCCCGGATGCCTTCGCCAGCAGGGGTTCGTACCCCCGCCGGTCCAGGTCCTCGAAGAACCTCGTGGTCGCGTCCACCATCGGGTCCACTCCTCCCCAGTTGGCCGGGCCGGGATCCCACCCGGCGTGCTCGCGTCGCACGCGCGGCCGGCTTCGCACGTCCCCGCACGGGTCCCCGCCGGTCCTCCGGTCAACCTCGCCCGGATCGGGTGAGCCGCCGGGGGTTGTCGGACGGGCCGGGTAGCGTGCCGGGCACCGGGGTGGGCGCGACGGGACGTCCGGGACGGAGGGGCAGATGACGGTGCAGACGCCAGAGGTCGACCGCCGGCAGGTGCTCGCCTACCGGGTCGGGGCCCAGCAGCTCGACCGCTCCGGCGGCCGGCGTCCGGGCGACCTGGCGGTGCTGGCCCTCGGCGTGCAGGACACGCCCTACGGCTCGGCCCGGCAGGCGCTTGCGGCGCGCGGCGCGACCGAGCCGGACGACCGGCTGGAGCTGGTCTGGTCGATGCGGGGCGCCCCGCATCTGCACCGGCGTGCCGAGCTGCCGACGCTGGCCGCGGCCATCTGGCCGCTCAGTGACGCCGACGCCACCCGGCGGATCCCCGGGCAGATCGGCGCGGGTGCCCGGCTCGGGCTGGCCGCGTTCCGGGCCACCGCCGAGGCGTTCCAGGCGGTGGTCACCACCGAGTTGGAACGCGGCGTGGTCAGCCGGGCGGTCTCCGACCGGGTGCCTGCGGAGTTGACCTACGACTGCCGGACGTGCCAGGCGCGGCACATCTCCGGGGCGGTGTTCCAGCAGGTCGGGCTCGCCGGCGGGGTGCGCCTGGTGGTCGTTGGGCGGGCCGCCCGGCTCGCCCCGCTGCCCGACTGGCCCGGCCCACCCGCCGAGGCGGCGCACACGGCCGAGCTGATCACGACCTACCTGCGGCTGCTCGGCCCGGCCACCCCCGCCGACGCGGCCGGCTTCCTGGGCTCCACCGCGACGGAGCTGCGCCGGGTCTGGCCGGCGGGCCTGGCCGAGGTACGGGTCGACGGCCGGGCCGCCTGGCTGCCGGCCGACGCGCTCGACGCGTTGACCGGCGCTGCCGCGTCACGGCTGGTGCGGCTGCTGCCGCCGGGCGACCCCTTCCTCGCCGGCCGCGACCGTGACCTGCTGGTGCCGGAGCGGGAGCACCAGCAGCAGCTGTGGCGGGCGATCGGCAATCCCGGTGCCCTGCTGGTGGACGGCGAGGTGGTCGGCACCTGGCGGGCGCGGCAGGCCGGAAAGGGGCGGCTGGAGCTGACGGTCAGCCCGTGGTCGGCGTTGTCGGCCCGGGTCCGACGGGAGGTCGACGCCGAGGCCGCGACGGTGGCCGCCGCTCGCGCCGCCACCGACGTGCGGGTCCAGGTCGAGCCGATCTGACGTCCCGGAACGGCGCAGCGCCGGCCCTCCCGTGCGGGGAGAGCCGGCGCGCCCGCGGCGGACGGTCAGTTGTTCGGATCGTCGGCGCTGATGTCGGCCAGCACCGACTGTGGTTCGCGCTCGACCGCGAGGTCGCCCATCGAGACCAGGCCGACCAGCCGCCCGTCGTCGATCACCGGCAGCCGGCGTACGGCGTAGGTGCGCATCAGGTCTGCGGCGGCCACCGCGTCGTCGTACTGGCTCACGGTCACCACATCTCGGGTGGTGACCTGGTTCAACCGGGTCGAGCCCGGGTCCATGTTCTCGGCGACACCCCGGACCGTGATGTCCCGGTCCGTGACGATGCCGACCACACTGTCGCCGTCGGTCACCACCACATCACCAATCGCGCTGTCGCGCATCTCCTGCGCGGCTGCGATGAGCGTGTCGTTGCCGTCCATCGTCACCAACCGGGTCGTCATGAACTCTCCGACCGTTGTCATGGTGCTCCCCTCTCGGTGTCGGCACGGCCCGTCTACCCGCCGCCCGGGGCGGGGTAACGCGGGGTGGCCGGCCGACCGTAGGACGACGGGCGAGCGTCAGCCTCGGGGCGGCGCGCCGTAGATCCGCTCCACGGGCAGGCGCAGCACCAGCCGCCGCTCGGCGACCATGGCTTCGCGGTATTCGTCCCAGTCCGGGTGTTCGCCGCGCAGCGACCGGTAGACCGCCACCAACTCCTCGACGGTCTCGTCGCCGGGCTCGCTGGCCGGGGCGGTCAGCTCGGCGTGCCCCTCGACCACCGCGTACGCCCAGCCGTCCTCGCTGCCGACGTGGAAGCTGGCCCGCGGGTCCCGGCGGAGATTGGCGGTCTTGGCGCGGCCGTCGGTGACCGAGACCCGGATCAGCCCCGCCTCCCGGTCGAACGAATAGACCACTGTGGACAACTGTGGCCGCCCGTCCCGCTTGAGCGTCGCCAGCACGCCCATCGAGCGGCCGGCGATCAGGTCGGTCAACGCCTGCTGGGTGCGGTCGTCCGGCACGGCTTCCTCCAGGTGGCACGGTCAGCTTCGTCCATCCAAGCACGACCGGCTGCCCGTCGCGCCCGATGGCCGACCGGCGACATCCCCTGAAACGAGCCGAGGCCCCCGCCGGTTGCCGGCGGGGGCCTCGGGTGACGGCGACGGTCAGCGAAGCTCGGCGGCGACCAGCTCGGCGATCTGCACCGCGTTGAGCGCGGCGCCCTTGCGCAGGTTGTCGTTGGAGCAGAACAGGGCCAGCCCGTACTCGACGGTCTCGTCCGCGCGGATCCGCCCCACGTAGCTCGGGTCCTGCCCGGCCGCCTGCAACGGCGTCGGGACGTCGGTCAGCGCCACCCCCGGCGCGTCGGCGAGCAGTTCGTGGGCACGCTGCGGGGTGAGCGGCCGGGCGAACCGGGCGTTGATCTGGAGCGAGTGGCCGGTGAACACCGGCACCCGGACGCAGGTGCCGGAGACCTTCAGGTCGGGAATCTCCAGGATCTTGCGGCTCTCGTTGCGCAGCTTCTGCTCCTCGTCGGTCTCGAACGAGCCGTCGTCGACGATCGAGCCGGCCAGCGGGAGCACGTTGAAGGCGATCGGCTCGGCGAACGAGCGCGGCGCGGGAAACTCCACGGCCGACCCGTCGAAGGCGAGCGCGGCGGCGTGCTCGGCGACCTTGCGGACCTGCTCGTCCAGCTCGGCGACGCCGGCCAGCCCGGCGCCGGAGACCGCCTGGTACGTCGAGACGACCAGGCCGACCAGGCCGGCCTCGGCGTGCAGCGGACGCAGCACCGGCATCGCGGCCATCGTGGTGCAGTTGGGGTTGGCGATGATGCCCTTGGGGCGCTCGGTGACGGCGTGCGGGTTGACCTCGGCGACCACCAGCGGCACCAGCGGGTCCATCCGGAACGCCGAGGAGTTGTCGATCACCACGGCACCGGCCTCGGCGACTCTGGGGGCCAATTCCCGGGCCGTCCCCTTACCGGCCGAGAAGAGCACGATGTCCAGACCGGCGTAGTCCGCGGTCGCGGCGTCCTCGACGGTCACCTCGCCGTCGCGCCAGGGCAGCGTCCGCCCGGCGGACCGCGCCGAGGCGAACAACCGCACCTGCTCCGCCGGGAACTCCCGTTCCGCCAGCACCTGCCGCATCACGCCACCGACCTGGCCGGTGGCCCCCACAATGCCGATCCTCATGCCCGCGAGGCTACCCAGCCCGCCCCCACAACCGGGAGCCCTTTCCCACCCCCCGGGTCCCGCATCACACTGCAACCCCAACCCGACCCCCGGACCCCCGGCCCTCCCGGCCCCGGCCCGCTCCCGTGATCATGGGGTTGGCGGGGTGTTCGGTGATCGAACTCCCCGTCAACCCCATGATCACCGCGGAATCAGGGGTGGGTGATCAGTTCGCCGAGGTTGGCGGCGGTTAGCTCGTCGCGGATGATGGCGGCGTCGCCCTCGACGACCAGGGTCAGCGCGTCCGGGTGCAGGTGGGTGGCCGCCGCTGCGGAGACCTGGTCCACGTCGGCGGCGAGCAGCGCCTCGCGCAGCCGTGCGTGGTAGTCGTCCGGCAGGTCGTGGACCACCAGCGTGGTCAGCGCGGAGGCGATCGCCCGAGGGCTCTGCAACTCGACCGAGAGCTGCCCGGCCCGCCAGGAACGGGCCACCGCCAGCTCGTCCTCGGTCACCCCGGCGACCTGGGTACGGGTGATCTCGCCGACCGCCTCGACCAGGGCCGGCGTGGTCACCGCGGTCTGCACGCCGGAGCTGACCGCGAACCGGCCGAACCGCCGCGACGAGGCGAAGTCGCCCCGAATGCCGTACGTGTAGCCGCGCACCTCGCGGATCAGGTGGTTGAGCCGGGAGGTGAACGCCCCGCCGAGCACCGTGCCGGCGAGCGTCATCGGCACGTGGTCGGGGTGCGCCCGGTACGGCGACGGGTGGCCGAGCCGCAGCGTGGACTGCACCGAGCCGGGGCGGTCCACCAGGATGATCCGCCGACCGCTGTGCAGCGGCACGTCGATCGGGCCGCCCCGGTCGGCCGCGCCCCCACCGGTGCCGGCGAACGCCGCGGCGGCCAGCGCGTCCAGGTCGATCCGGTCCAGGTCACCGGCGACGATCAGGGTGCCCGGCCGCAGGAACCACTCGGAGTGGAAGACCGTCACGTCCTCCACGTCCAGCCCGGCCACCGACTCCGGGTCGCCGTACATCGGGCGCCCCCAGCGGTTCTCCGCGCCGAACAGGTCCGCGCGCAGCGCGGCGTCGGCGCGCGGGCCGGGGTTGGCCCAGTCCATCCGCAGCGCGGTCGCCTCGTCGTCACGGACCCGGCTGACATCGGCCGGGTCCAGGCGGGGCGTCCGGACGGCCTCGGCGAGCAGCTGCACCGCGGCGGTCAGCCGGTCCACCGGCACCTGGACGCTGACCTGGAACGAGTCCCAGTCCAGCCCGGTCACCAGCTCGGTGCCGAGCGCCTCGATGGCCAGCGCGAACGCGGTGGCGTCCCGCTGCGCGGTGCCCTCCTCCAGCGCCTTGGCCAGCACCCCGCCCAGCCCTTCCTTGCCGGTCGATTCCCGGCCGGCGCCGGCGTCGAGCAGCAGCAGCGCGACGGCGAGGTTCTGCCCGGGCAGGTGCGCGGCGACCACCTGACCGCCGGCCACGGCGCGGCGGACCACCGGCGGGAACCGGTACGGGCGAGCGGCACCCGGGCCGGGACGGACGGCGATCAGCGTCATGGGGTCTCCTCGGGCAGGTAGGTCAGGGTCACCCGGTTGGCGGCGTCCAGCACTTCGGCGGCGGCCTCGGCGATCTGCTCGGCGGTCACCGCGAGCCAGCTGGGCAGCCGGTCGGCGGCCCGGGCCGGGTCACCGAACTGGGTGGCGTACCGGCCGAGCGTGTCGGCGCGGCCGTCCACCGTCGACATCTGCCGCCACCACGCGGTGCTCAGCAACGCCTTGGCCCGGTCCAGCTCGGCGGCAGTGACCGGCACGGTGGCCAGTTCGTCGACGACCTCGGCCAGCCCTTCGGCCAGCCGCTCGGCGCTCACACCGGGGCGGGCGGTGGCGGTGGCGATCAGCGGCGCCGGGGCGTGCGCGAGGTCCACGCCGTACGCCCCGACCAGGTCCGGTTGGGCGATCCGCTCACCGTCGGCGAGCCGCTGGTAGAGGCGGCTGCCCCGGCCGCTGCCGAGCACGGTGGCGAGCACCGTGAGCACGTCGTACCCCGGGCTGCCGAACGGGTAGCCGCGGTGCGCCACGTACACCCGGGGGGCCGGCACGTCGGTGGTCACCGTCTCGGCGGCGGGTCGCCCGGTCGCCGGGACGCTCCGGCCGTCCGGGGCCGGCGGGATGTCGTCGCGGGCGGGCAGCGCGCCGAAGTACTTGTCGGCCAGCGCGAACACCTCGGCGGCCGCGGCGTCGCCGACCACGGTGAGCACCGCGTTGTTGGGCGCGTAGTACGTCTCGTGGAACGCCTGGAAGGTGGCGAGGGCGGCGGCGTTCAGGTCGGCCATCGAGCCGATCGTCGAGTGGTGGTACGGGTGCCCCGGCGGGTAGAGCAGCGGCAACAGCCGCAGCCACGCGTCACCGTACGGGACGTTCTCGTAACGCTGCCGGCGCTCGTTCTTTACCACGTCGCGCTGGTTGTCCAGGGTTTCCTGGGTGAGCGCGGGGACCAGGCCGCCCATCCGGTCGGCCTCCAACCAGAGCGCCAGCTCCAGGTGCTCGGCCGGGACCGTCTCGAAGTAGTTGGTCCGGTCCGGGTTGGTGGTGGCGTTGAGCGAGCCGCCCGAGCCCTGGATCAGCTTCATGTGCTCGGTCTTCGCCACGTTCACCGAGCCCTCGAACATCAGGTGCTCGAAGAGGTGGGCGAAGCCGGTCTGCCCTTCCGGCTCGTGCCGGGAGCCGACGTCGTACCAGAGGTTGACGGCCACGGCCGGCGCGGTGCGGTCCTCGCTCACCACCACGCGCAGGCCGTTATCCAGTCGGGACGTCTCGATGGGCCAGGGGTAACCGCTGTCGGGCATGGCACGACGCTATCCGATCTCGCGGGCGGAAAGGTGACGCGTGGTGGGTCGGCGAGCCGACCGCGCCACCGCGGCCCGGGGCGGACGCGCCGCGCCTGGTGCTCGCGGTCGCGTCCGCGTGGGCCGTGGCCGCCGGTCAGTCCGGCGGCTCGACGGCGACCACCGTCTGATCCGAGGTGCGGTGCTCCAGCACCGTGTCCGGGGCCGCGTTCTGGTCCGCCTCGCGAATATCCGACTCGGTGAGGATGGCCTCCGCCTGCGCCTCCGCGTCGTCGCTGCCAACCGCCGCCTCCTCGGGTAGGAGGTGCGCCCGGGACTCGACCCGGTCCTGATCGCTCTGCTCTTCTGTCATGGCACCCCTGTTACCCCCGCCTCGGCCCCGCCACGCGGTGATCGTCCAGCCTTCTGGGACGACCCGCTCAGCTTCACGGCCCGGTCGGGTACGCTGGGCCCGTGACGCGTTCGTATCGATGGTTTAGGCAGCCGGCTCGCACGCCGGTGACTTCACCATGATCTGACGTCACCACGGACCGAGCCGGCTGGGCAGGAGCTATCGTTCCTGCCCTTTTGCGTACGAGCAGCCGGCTCGTCCCGGGCACCGGCCCCGGGCACGGTCGGCGGAAGGATTCCCACCGTGACGACCCCGGAGACCGATCGGGTCAGCGATCAGCGGATCGACCGTGTCGTGCCGCTGACCACGCCCGCACTGCTGCACCACGAGCTGCCCCTGGACGCCCCGCTCGCCTCGGCCGTGCTGACCGGCCGACGCGCGGTGGGTCGCGTGCTGGACCGCGAGGACGACCGCCTGCTGGTGGTGGTCGGCCCCTGCTCGGTGCACGACCCGGTTGCCGCCCTCGACTACGCCCAGCGGCTGCGCGTCGCCGCCGACCGGGTCGCCGACGACCTGCTGATCGTCATGCGGGTCTACTTCGAGAAGCCGCGGTCCACGGTGGGCTGGAAGGGCCTGATCAACGACCCGGGGCTTGACGGCAGCGGGGACGTCAACACCGGCCTGCGGCGGGCACGGGCACTGCTGCTCGACGTGCTGCGCCTCGGCCTGCCGGTGGGCTGCGAGTTCCTCGACCCGATCACCCCGCAATACATCGCGGACACGGTGGCCTGGGGCGCGATCGGAGCGCGCACGGTGGAGAGCCAGGTGCACCGGCAGCTCGCCTCCGGCCTCTCCATGCCGATCGGCATGAAGAACCGCCCGGACGGCAGCATCGGCACCGCCGTGGACGCGATCCGCGCCGCCGGAGTCCCGCACGTCTTCCCCGGCATCGACTTCTCCGGCACCCCGGCGATCATGCACACCCGGGGTAACACCGACGGGCACCTGGTGCTGCGCGGCGGGGGTGGCCGGCCCAACTACGACGCGGAGTCGGTGGCCGGCGCGCTCGACCTGCTCCGCGCCGCCGGGCTGCCGGAGCGGCTCGTGATCGACGCCAGCCACGCCAACAGCGGCAAGGACCACCGCAACCAGCCGCTGGTCGCCGCCGATGTGGCCGCCCAACTGGCCGCCGGCCAGCGCGGGATCACCGGCGTGATGCTGGAGTCGTTCCTGCTGCCCGGCCGCCAGGACCTCGACCCGACCCGGGAGCTGGAGTACGGCCGCTCGGTCACCGACGCCTGCCTCGGCTGGGACGACACCGCCGAGGTGCTCGATCACCTGGCCACCGCCGTCCGGGCCCGGCGGGCCACCCTGCCGACCCCGGCCTGACCTGCCGGTCGCTGTGACGGCGACCACAGGAAAGGGCGGAACAGCGGTGGGGGTCCGCTCGTTGACTGGGGTGTCGGTGTGTCCAGTGTCCCCGGGCCTCACCTAAATAGCCTTCGCGGAATACCGTCCGGCTGGAGCCGCGTAGTGCCACTCGCCGAGAGGCGACCTGCACACCGACACCAGCGCCGCCCCCGGCCCAACCGGCCGGGGGCGGCGCTGTCGTATGCCCGCCACGGCCAAGCGCGGGGCCACCCGGCGCGACGTTTGACCGATTACCGCCCGGGTAGCTGATCGGCGTGACCGACGACGCATCCGTGGCCGGCGAGCCGGACACCCAGGCCCTCGACGACCTGCTCGACGACATCTACCGGGGTCAGGAACGGGTCACCCAGGCGGAGATCTACCGCCGGGCAGTGGCCGCCGAGCTCCCGCCGGACCTGCTGGCCCGAATCGACTCGCTGCCCGAGGGCGAGTACGCGGTGGACGAGGTCAGCGACCTGCTGGGCGGCTCCGTCGGGTGAGCGCGCCCGCCACCTCGCACCCCGACCCCGAGCGCGCCGACGACCTCTGGAGGGACACCGACATGACGCACCACGAGGACCACGACGAGAAGGTGGCGGCGCTGGCCCAACCGCCGAAGGGCAGGGACACCACGCCCGAACCGGACTTCGCCAACGAACATGACAAGACGGCGGTGGACCGGGACATCATCACCGGGGCCGACGAGGACGAACGGGAGCCGGAGTCGCCGCACGGCTGGTCCGGCATGCAGCGCTGACGCGCACGACAGCGGGGGCCGGCAACCGCCGGCCCCCGCTGCGCTTGTCACGGATCAGTCGTCGTCGTGCCCGCCCTCGGCGGCCTGCTGCGCCGTCGCGTACGCCATCTGGAGGAAGTCGGACGCGGCGACCGCGGTCAGCGCGGTGGCCACCAACCGGGTCAGCCGGGGCGCGAGCACCAGGCCCCCGGTCAGCCCGGTGGCGACCCAGACCGCCAGGCAGAACGGGCAGCTCAGCAGCTCCCCGATGGCGTGCCGGGTGGAGCTGCCCGAGTCGCGGACCTGCTCCATCACCTCGCCGCTACCGATCGGACGGTCGTACCGGGTGAACGGCGCCCGCAGCGGGCTGGTCACCGCGTCCTTGGACAGCAGCCGGCTGAGCTTGTGCGTGGCGATGGAGAGCAGCACCACGTCGGCCGGGGCGGGACGCTCTGGCACCGGCCGTCCGGTCGCCTTCACCAGGCCGGCGAGCGCCCCGGTAACCCCGGCATAGGTGCCCATCGCCACCAAGTAGCCGCCGAGCGGGCGGTGCTCGTGCGGCGCGTACGCCCGGCGCAGTCGCGCCGCCTTCTGTCGCAGGCCAGTGGGGGTCACCCGGTCTCCTCGCGTGTCGTGGTGGTGCGGGCTTGGCCGTCCCGCGCGGCTGGTCGGGGATCGCAGGCCCGCTGCCGGGGCGCCGGCCGGGTTCGGGCCGGCGGAGGTCTCAGCCGGCCTGGAGGTTGTCGGCGACCTCGCGGATCAGGTTGCTCAGCGCCTCGTCGGCCAGCTGGTCCGGCTCCGGCCCGCCCGACCTGTCAACCAGGTCGAGCTGGATCCGGGCGCCGCCGGAGTCCGCCGGCTCCACCCGGATCTCGGCGGACCAGGCGGCGTCGTCGCCGTCGCCCCAGCGGGCCCGCAGTTCCTCGCCACTGATCTCCGCTGCGGGGCTGCCGTCGCCGCGCAGCGGCTCCGGCAACCACGCCGACGCGCGGGCGGGGTCGGTGGCCGTGTTGAAGACCACCTCGGGTGGCGCGGACATGCCGCGCACCGCACGCGCCGGCATCACACGCCCCGCAGGCGGCTCGGGTCGATCTCCCGGCCCGGGTGGCGGGCCAGGTACTCGGTTTCGAGCTCCGCCGTACGCCGCAGGTGGTTGGCGAGCGCGGAGTCCGCCGCGTGTCGAAGGGTGTCCAGCCGGGTGCGGTGCAGGCTGTGCATCTCGCGGATCAGATCCTCGTCGGTCAGCTCCGTCGGGTCGACGCCGAGCAGGTCGCCGTCGGGATCCGGGCCGTCGCCCGTCGGGTCGGCGAGGTGGTCACCGCCCCACTCGGGCACCCGCTGCTCCGGGCTCATATCCCTGTTACCGCTGGACGGAAAGCCGTCCTCGCGTACCGATCCGGTCATCATCGCCCCCCTGGTCTCGTTTGGGCTGGCGTCTAGACGGATGCCCACACCGGGTAATGCCAAACCATCCCCCGCCGTGCGACAACTACGACACGGTGTCGGAGAGCGGCAGCGTGCCCGGTACCCTCGATGCCATGAGGTGGCTCTGGACCCCGGCGTGGATCGCGCGTCACGTGGCCATGGTCGTGCTGGTCGTGGGCTTCCTCGGGCTGGGCTGGTGGCAGATCAGCCGGGCCACCGCCGGCAACAGCATCAGCTGGGGGTACGCGGTCGAGTGGCCGATCTTCGCCGGCTTCGTGGTCTACGTCTGGTGGCGCGAGGTGCGGCTGGCCCACCGGGCCGCCGCAGCGGCCGACGCGCCGCCGGTTGACCCGGCCGCCGAACCTGAGCCGACCGTCACCGCCGGGTCCCGACCGGCGGTACGCCGACCTGTGCGGGTGTCCCGGGTGCCGGCCGGCGGCGAGGCCGTCGACGACTCGGACCTGGCCGCCTACAACCACTACCTGTCATGGTTGAACGCCAACCCGGGCGCTCGACCCGGTGACTATCCCGGCTGAGCCGGGCTCGGAAGGACGGACGAAGGTGGGCGCAGCCCTTACCCGGTACCGCGTGATCGCCTGGATCGTGGGCGTGGCACTGATCCTGCTGGTCGTGATCGGCATGCCGCTGAAGTACGCGTTCGACAATCCGGTCGTGGTCGAGACGGTGGGGCAGGCGCACGGCTTCCTCTACATGGTCTACCTGCTGGCCGCGTTCGACCTGAGCCGTCGGGCCGAGTGGCCGCTCAAGCGGATGCTTCTGGTGATGCTGGCCGGCACCGTGCCGTTCGTCTCGTTCTACGCCGAGCGCCGGGTCAGCGGCTGGCTGGCCGCACCGCGGCAGGAGCAGACCCCGGAGCCGGTTCTCCCCCGATGACGGTGCGCACGGCTTGACGGTCGGGATGTTCCGACCTTCACGCCGCGCGGCGGGTGAGCAGCCAGCCGGCCAGGGCCAGCGCGGCACCGACCGCAACCAGTAGGACCGAGTCGACCGCCACCAGTCCCACCAGAATCAGCAGCGCCCCCGCTACCGACAAGGCGTACGCCTTTGGGTTGCGGGCACCGGACGGTCGCCACCCACCTCGTTTGACCGGTTTCGTCATGTCATCTCCCTTTGTGGTCGGTGGGACGGTGCGTCTGGCTCCGCTTGTCGGATCTCACCAGGGCGAGCATCAGGCCGCCCACGATGACAAAGAGCACGCCGACCGGAACGAGGGACCAGGACATCAGGGGGAACAGCGAGCCGTCGGTCCGGTCGTTCTCCGCCACGAAGTGCTCCGGATCGCTCGGATCCACCCAGATGGTCAATGCCTGGGGCGGCTCGCTGCGGCAGGCTGCCAGCTTGGCGCAGGGGATCCAGTTGTGGTGCTGCTCCCCGTCGTACATGTAGTAGACCTCGATCCGGTCGATGCCGCTGCCTCGGGCACTGCCGCCGGCCCGGTCGGCGAGCGTGGCCGGGACCTGCACGCCCTCGACGCGCAGCCGGTCCGCCTCGGAGGAGTCCCACCACCGGTAGCCGAGCGAACCCACGGCCAAGCCCAGACCGACCAGGAACATGGCCAGCCCTCCGCGGGCCGTCTGTCGCCGGGCTGCTGCTTGCTCGCTGGATGGCGCGCCGGAAACCGGCCGCCGCTTCTTCGTCACGACATCCCCCGTCGACCATCCAGCCAAGGCCCACAACCTTCAATATCGAAGATCAGCGTATTCGACTGGATCAACAATCGAATTGCGGTCGGTTGGGGGTAACCGCTGCCCGCGCCGGATCAGCGGCTGGGCCGCCACGGGTCGGCCGAGGCGAGCGGGTCCACCCAGCCGCCGTAGCGGTTCACCTCCCGGGCGCGCAGCAGCGCCCGGGTGACCTGGCCGAACTGCCGCTCGTCGTCGGCGCTGAACAGCAGCACCTCGGCACCCCGGTGCCACCCCCACAACTCGTACGGCGGTGGCCGCCAGCGGTCGCCGACCAGGGCCAGCGCCGCCGGAAGCAGGAACACCGCACCGAGGATGAGGTACGCCCCGGCGGTCAGCCGCTGCAGGCCGCCGGTGAAGCCGAGCAGCAGCCCGACACCGCCGATCATGGCGGCGGTGATCGCGACGGCCCGGACGGCGATCCGGTCGTGCGGGCCCCGGGTGGTACGCAGATGGGTCAGGTCGGCGACCCGGTAACTCGTCCGGCCGACGGTGAACCGGTCGACGGTCACGATGATGCCGGGTCGCGCGTACAGCAGGGTCGACCTTGCGCCCGGCACCGTTCGCGGCGGTCGCGTCTTTGCGCCTTCACGATTCACGGTTCCTCCCGCGGGGCGGTTCGCCGGGCTGGCCTGCGGGTGAGGCATCGCTGCCTGTCGACGGGATTCCCGGCTCCGGCCTACATTGTGTTGTGGCGCCGCCAGCCCACCGGGCAAGTTACGGCCTCCCGACAGCTCACCCGGCCGGGGGACATCGTCGCGAAACAGCATCCATTTCAGGGTTTTATCGGTTATGGCGCACTGGTATCCGGCGTCATACGCCCGGAACGACGAAGGTCGTATATCCGTCAATCGACCCAGAAAGGGATCGCGCCGGAAGGCTCGTCGCGCGTCAGCAGCCCCGCTAAAGCCACCTGCCGCAGCGCTACTTCCCGCCACTTTGCCAACATTCGCCCCTGCTTCAACTGCGGGCGACATCCGTCCCGGGTTAGGTTGGGCGGGCCGGTCCGGCCCAGTGCCGTCCGCCCGGGTGGCCCCGGCCGGTGTCGCCGAGGGCATCAGCAGCCCCGTCGGCGGCCGTGGGAGAGGAGCCTTCCGCTCTTGTCATCCCTGAGAAACCTGCTGCGCACCGTGGCGCTGGTCGGCATGTCGGCCGCGCTGATCGCACCGACGGCGGCGGCATACGCCGAGCCGTCACCCGCTGACCTGACCCGCCGGATCGAGACGTCCTCGGCCGAGCTGGAGCGGGTCGTCGAGTCATACAACAAGCTCCGCGAGGAGATCAAGACCAACAAGACGGCAGCGGGCCGATTACAGGCCCGCATCGGCCCGCTCGAACAGCAGGCCGAGCAGAGCCGGGCTGACGTCGCCGAGCTGGCCACGACCGCGTACAAGAGTGGTGGTCTGCGGACCGCGGACGCGCTGCTGCGTCCCGGCGGCTCGGCGGCGCTGCTGGACCGGCTCGGCGCGCTCGATCAACTGACCCGCCAACGGCAGGAACGCATCTCGGGCTTCACCGCCACCCAGCAACGGCTGCTCGATGAGAAGAGCCGCCTGGACGCCACGCTGACCCGGCAGGCCGCGCAGGCCCGCCAGCTCTCGGCGGCCAAGAAGCAGATCGAGAAGGACCTGGCCAACCTGTACGAGCTGCGCCGGCAGGCGTACGGGGCGGCCACCGAGCAACCCGCGCCCAGGGCGGCGGCCACCGAGGCCGCGAACGTACCCGCCGTCGCCGGTGCGGCCGGCGTCGCGGTGCGCTACGCCTTCGGCGCGCTGGGCAAGCCGTACGTCTGGGCAGCCGACGGGCCGAACGGCTACGACTGCTCCGGGCTGACCTCGGCGGCCTGGCGGGCGGCTGGGAAGTCGCTGCCGCACAACACCCGGATGCAGTGGGGTGCGGTCGCCCACATCGGTCGGGGCGACCTAAGCCCGGGAGATCTGGTCTTCTACAGCGGGCTCGGGCACGTCGCCCTCTACGTCGGCGGCGGCCAGGTGATCGACGCACCGAGCGCCGGCCGCAACGTGCTCAAACGGGGCATGAACATGATGTCCATCCAGGGCTACGGCCGGGTCCGCTAGCCGGACCGGATACGGCGAACGGCCGGCGTCCCCCTATCGGACGCCGGCCGTTCGCCGTCATTACTAGCAGGTCAGGCTGCCTGCAGCCCCTCTGCCCGGGCCAGCTCACGGAGCCGGCCGAGGGCCTGGATCTCCAGCTGCCGGATCCGTTCGCGGGACAGGGAGAACCGGGACGCGACCTCGGTGAGCGAGTGCTCGCGGCCGTCCTCAAGCCCGTACCGGGCCCGCATGATGCCGGCCGACCGGTCGTCGAGGTGGTTCAGCAGCCCCTCGATGCGCTGCCGCTCCAGGCCGCTGAGGACGATGTCCTCCGGCGACGGCGCGTCACTGTCGGCGACCAGGTCACCGAGGTTCGTGTCGCCGTCGTCGCCCACCGGGGTGTCCAGCGAGACGGTGTCCTGCGACCAGCGGCGTAGCTCGTTGACCCGCTCGACGGTGACGCCGAGGGCGGCCGCGATTTGGTCCGGCTCCGGGTCGCCACCCAGCTCACGGGTGAGCTGCCGGGCCACGTTGCGCATCCGGTTGACGTCCTCCACGAGGTGCACCGGAAGACGGACCGTGCGCTCCTGCTGGGCGATCGCCCGGCTGATGGCCTGGCGGATCCACCAGGTGGCGTAGGTGGAGAACTTGTAGCCGCGCTCGTAGTCGAACTTCTCGACCGCCCGGACGAGGCCGGTGTTGCCCTCCTGGATCAGATCCAGCATGGGCATGCCCGAGCGCACGTAACGGCGGGCGATTGACACGACCAGTCGCAGGTTGGCGCGGATGAAGAGGTCCTTCGCGCGCTCCCCCTCGACGACCAGCCACTCCAGGTCAGCCCGGTCGACACCGGCGGGGACGCGGTCCTCGCCGAGCAGGTGCTCAGCGTAGAGGCCGGTCTCGATCGCCTTGGAGAGATCGACCTCCTTGGCGGCGTCCAGCAGTGGCGTCCGGGAGATCTCGTGCAGGTAGACGCCGACCAGGTCGCGCTCCTCGGCAACCTCGTCGGTGCGCATGCCGATGTTCTTGTCCACGTTGCCCACGGTCCCCTCGCTCGCGCCGGTTGCCCGGTTCCTTGCCGTCCCCACGTCCGTCAGCCCTTCCCCGGTAACCTTCTGTTGTGCCCACCGGTGCTGACACCTACACAACAGATGAGACGTGTCAGGGATTCCATGTCCAGAGTCGAAAGTGTCACGAATGCCTGAGTAGTAGCTGAGAGCACGGTCCACGTTTGCTGTCAGCACCCGCCGGGTGGCTCGCCTCTGGGCACCACGTACGGGTTGGCGGGTCGACGAATCGCCGAACGCCCGCAACTATGGCAACACCGCCCGCCGCGGGGGCACAGCGACCCGGGTCACCACCGAGCTGCGATCCTGGTCACTGCCAGATACGCACCGGTGGACCGGTCGGTTCATCTACGGAGGTGGTATTACCCCCCGGCCAGATGAACAATCCGGAGCCCCGTTCGCTTCCCATCCGTCGGTACGGGGTTTGGGGGCTAGGAGGCGAGCAGGGCCAGCGCGCCGCGAACCTGGTCGGCAGAGCGGGCCAGAGCGGCCCGGGCGGCGGCGACCTCGGCACCGGAGACCAGCGAGACCAGCGCGGTCTTCAGATCGCCGTCGGCCTCGTTGAGGGCCCGCCGGGAGATCTCCTCCGAGCAGCCGGTGGCCTCGACCAGGATCGAAATCATCCGCCCACGGAGTTTCGCGTTGGTGGCCACCATGTCGATCATGAGGTTCGAGTAGACCCGTCCCAGGCGCACCATGACGGCGGTGGAGAACGTGTTGAGCACCAACTTCTGCGCGGTGCCCGCCTTCATCCGGGTCGACCCGGTGACCACCTCCGGTCCGGTGTCCACCCCAATGAACACGTCGACCGACCGGGCGGCCTCCGCCTCCGGATTGGCGCAGAGCAGCACCGTCGAGGCACCCGTGGCGCGGGACGCGGCGAGCGCCCCGAGGACGTACGGGGTGCGTCCGCTGGCGGCCAGACCGACCACCAGGTCGCCGGCGTGCACACACCCGGCCGCATCGACCGCGCCGCCCCGCTCGTCGTCCTCGGCGTCCTCCACGGCCCGCCACATCGCGTCCGGCCCACCGGCGAGGTGGGAGCAGAACCAGTGCCGGGGCGAGTTGAAGGTCGGTGCCAGCTCGGCCGCGTCGAGCACACCCAGGCGGCCAGAGGTGCCGGCCCCGAAGTAGTGCACCCGATGGCCGCCACGCAGCGCCGCGACCGCCAGATCGACCGTTGCGGCGATCTCGTCGAGCACCGCGGCGACCGCCGCCGGTACCCGTCGGTCGGCCTCGTTGATAACGGTGAGCACGTCGCGGGTCGACATCAGGTCGAGGTCGACGCTCAGCGGGTTGCGCCGTTCGGTCGGGGCACCCACCCGGACCGTCGGGCGGGCGGGGCGTGCTGGCGTGTCCTCGTCGGGCTCCACGCCGGCCGTCATCCCCGCCTCCGGTTGGCGCCCACCCGGTGCGACTGGACCGCTTCCGCCGTCGCCTCGAGGGCCTTACGCGCCTTGGACCGATTGCGGGCGGCCACGCCCACGAAGAGGCAGTCGACCACCGTGAGCTGGGCCAGTCGGCTGGCCGTCGCGCCGGAACGGTAGGTGGTCTCGCGGGCGGCGGTGGTCAACACGAAGTCGGCCACGTCGGTGATCGGCGAGCGCGGGAAGTTGGTCAGTGCCACGGTGGCGGCGCCCCGCGTCCGCGCCTGCTCCAGCACCTCGATCACGTCGGAGGTGGTGCCGGTGTGCGAGATGCCGATCGCCACGTCGCCGCGACCGAGCAGGGCCGCCGAGGTCAGCGCGGTGTGCACGTCCGGGAAGTAGAAGGCGATCCGGCCAATGCGGTGCAGCTTCTGTTGGAAGTCGGAGGCGACGAACCCGCTGGCCCCGGCGCCGTAGATGTCGATCCGGCCGGCGTTGGCGATCGCCTCGACCACCTGCTCACAGACGGCCGGGTCGAGTTGCTCGGCAGTCTCCTCCACCGCGCGTGCGTCGTTGAAGGCGATGGTGGCGATGATCTGGGCGAGGTCGGCGCCGGGCGGGATGTCACCGCCAACCACCCGGGCGTCCGGCGGCTCGATCCGGCGCGCGGCCTCCGCGGCGAGCCGGATGCGCAGCTGCGGGTAGCCGTCCATGCCGACCGACCGGCAGAACCGGATGACGGTCGCCTCGGATGTCTCGGCCGCGGTGGCGAGGTCGGTGATGGTCCGCCGGGCGGCGGCGGCCGGGTCGGACACGACCAGACGGGCCACCCGCTGTTCGGCTGGCGACAGCGACGGAAGCAGGCCACTGATGTGGACGATCAGCCCACCGGGCTCGTGACTCGCGGAAATCTTCGGACTCTTCGCCACGGATGAAACTTACTTTCATGAGGCGTGAGCGTCAACCATGACTGGCCGTGATGGGAAAAGTACCGTCGATCGGGATCACCCGTCCTGCACAGCGTGCCACTCCCCCAGGAGCGCCGCCTCATCCGCCGGGTCCAGTCCGCCCTGCCGGACGGCGGCTGGTTGTGCGGCCATCCAGGTCGCGGTCGCCCGAACGGTGTCGGACAGCGGCCGGACCGCCAGTCCGGCGTCGAGCGCCGGTCGGACGTCCCGGTCCATCAGGCCGCCCCACTCCGGCAGCCGCACCCACAGCGGTAGTGCCCGCTCCCCCGACCACTCGCGTACGTCCCGGGCCAGCAGAAAATCCTGGTCGACCCAGGTGAGGAGCGGATCGGCGACGCCCAGCCCGGCGGCCACCCCGGCCAACAGTTCAGCCCGGGACAGCGCCGGGCCGCTGCCGTCGTACGTGCCGGTGAGGCGGGTGCCGGCGGCATGCAGTAGCCAGCCCGCCAGATCGGCGACGTCCACGAACTGCACGCGGTCGGTCGGGCGTCCGGGCGCGAGCACCTCCCCACCGGGCGACAGCCGCCGCACCCAGTACGGAAAGCGGTCGCTCGGATCTTCCGCCCCCACGATCAGCCCCGCCCGGCAGATGAACGAGCGGTCCTCGCCCATCCGCTCCCGGACCAGCCGCTCGATGCTCACCTTGCACTCGCCGTACCAGCGATTGTCCGCGCCGACCGGCCCGTCCACGTCCGGCGGGGCGGGTGCCAGCACCGGCGCGTCCGCCGCGTTCTGGCCGGGGGTGGTGTTGTCGGCGTACACCGAAACCGTCGACACGAACGACCAGTGGCCGACCTGGTTGGCCAGCGCGGCCAGCGCGTGCCGGGCATGACTGACCTGGCGGGTCACGTCCACCACCGCGTCGAAGCCCTCCCTGGCGAGCGGTGCCAGGCCGTCCGGGTCGTCCCGGTCGACCGGCACGAACCGGGCCTCGGCCGGGGCAGTACCGGAGACGCCCCGGGCGGCGCAGGTCACGTCGTGCCCCTGCGCGACGGCGAGCTGGGCCAGTGCCCGGCCGAGGAACCGGGTGCCACCGAGAATGAGGATCCGCATCCGCTGATGCTGCGCCGCTGGTGGGCTGTTCACCAAGCCGCTCTGCTCTCGGCAGAGCGCTCCCGCAGCCGGCCCGCAGCCGGCCCGCCGCCGGAGTGGCCGCTAGCGTGGGCGCATGGCAGATCGCAGTGTGCTGGTGACCGGAGGTACGGGCGGGCTCGGCGGGGCGGTCGTCGCCACCTTCTTGACGGCCGGCTGGCGGGTGGTCGTACCGGAACGGGAAGCCCGGCCCGGGTCGGAGCTGGCAGTGGACGGGCCGGTCCGGCTGGTCGCGGACCTGACCGACCCGGCCGGCGCGGCACGGGCGGTCGAGGCCGCCGCCGGTGAGCCGGCGGCGCCACTGCGGGCGGTGGTCAACCTTGTCGGGGGGTACGCCAGCGGCGGGCTGGTGCACGAGACACCGGTCGAGGAGTTCGAGCGGATGCTCACCGCCAACCTGCGGCCGACCTACCTGGTCACCCAGGCCGCGCTGCCGCACCTGGTGTCGGCTGGCGGCGGCGCGGTGGTCTGCGTCTCGGCCCGCGCGGCGGTCGCCCCGTTTCCCGGCGCGGCCGGCTATGTCACGGCCAAGGCGGCGGTGCTCGCCTTCGCCAACGCGGTCGCCGTGGAGTACCGGTCCCGCAATGTGCGCTGCAACACCATTCTGCCCAGCGTCATCGACACCCCGGCGAACCGGGCCGCGCAGCCCGACGCCGACCACTCCCGCTGGGTGACCCCGGCCGAGATCGCGCCGGTGATCCACTTCCTCGCGTCGGCGGAGTCCGCACCGACCAGCGGCGCCACCGTCCCGGTCTACGGGCGGGCCTGAGCCACCAGCGGCCCGGCGGGATAGCGACCGCTCTGCTCCCCCGCCGCCGGCTCGGCGGACGTGGTCACGACGGGTGGCGGCGACGCCGACGGCTCCGGCACGGACGGCTCAGGCGGCACGTCGGACGGCGGCGGGACGGCCGACGGACGGGCGGGGTCGGGACGGGCGTCGGGCGGCAGCCAGGTCGCCAGGTGCGCCTGGATCTGCTCGGTCACCTCCTCGGCCGGGCGGCCCGCGTCCACCAGCACGAAGGTCGGGTACTCGGGCAGGGCGCGGTAGGCGGTGTCGGCCGCGGTCAGCCAGCCCATCGTCTCGTGGTCGGTGCCGCGCTGTTCGATCCGTCGGTACGCCTCGGCCGGGTCGACGGCGAGCAGGAAGGTCACCTGGGGCGTCGGGAAGCACCGGTAGCCGGCCCGGGCCAGCCGCTCCCAGCGGTGCCCGCCATGGGCCCGGATGCTGGCGTACTGGCAGGCCGAGTACCGGTCCATCACCGCCGTCCGGCCGGTGAGCAGGCAGCTGAGCAGCGCGGCTGCGATGGCGAGCCAGCGCAGCACGGACTCCACCGCCAGCATGCCGTCGCGCCCGACAAGTCGCTGGGCGTCGGGGCGGCCGAACCGGTGGGCGACCCGGCCGAGCCAGCGGCGCCCGCTCGCGTTGCGCCGGTACTTGGCCGGGCGGCCAGCGGCGGTCAACGCGTCGGCCAGCCGGTGCGCCTGGGTGGTCTTGCCCGAACCGTCAATGCCGATCAGGGCGACGGTGCGCAACCGGGCCCTGCTGCGTCGCATCCCCGTTGATCTGGCCACCCTCGACAGGTTATCCGACCCGCGCTCCGACTCGGCGAGGTTTATGGTGCTTCATCCCGGTTGGCACCCGCCCGCGACCGGACCAGGTGTGGCCGACCGGAATGCCGGGTACGGGAGATTCAAATCCAACCGCCTGTCCACCCACCTGACCGACGGGAGAACCAGATGGCTGAGCGCGGGGACGAGAGTCTGGTGCACACCCTCAAGAAGGTCGCCGCCGTGCTCAAGCAGTCCGAGATCCCGTTCGCGCTCGGCGGCAGCTTCGCCGTCTACGCCCACGGTGGCCACTCCAGCGACCACGACGTCGACTTCCTGATCCGGGAGGCCGACGTCGAACGGTCGCTGGAGGCCCTGGTGGCCGCCGGCTTCGTCGCCGAGCGTCCCCCGGAGGACTGGCTGGTGAAGGTCTTCGACGACGGGCGGATGGTGGACCTGATCCACCGGCCGATCGAGACGCCGGTGACCGAGGAGACGTTCGGCGACACGGTCATCCGGCCGGTCGACGCGATTCACATGCCGGTTCTGTCCGCCACCCAGCTGATGGTGCACAAGCTGCTCAGCTTCTCCCAGCACTACTGCGACTTCGCCCGCGGCCTGCCGCTGGCCCGGTCGCTGCGGGAGCAGATCGACTGGGAACGGGTACGCAAGGAGACGCAGCACTCGCCGTACGCCGAGGCGTTCCTGGTGCTGCTGGACCGGCTGGAGGTGGTGCCGGAAGCCGGCACCCAGGCAGGAGAGGGGACACCGTGACCCACCATCGCGACAGCGGCGCCGGACCGCCGGACGAGTACGTCGAGGCGGAGATCCACCGGCTGCTGGCCGAGGACCCGGCCGTCGCCGAACAGGGGATCACCGTGGTGCGGCGGGAACGCGCCCTCGTGCTCTACGGCGAGGTGGAGAGCCCGCACCGGCGCGAGGAGATCCTGCGCCGGGTGGCCGAGCGTTTCCCGGACGTGCCGATCACCAGCGACATCGGGGTGATCCGTGTTCAGGCGCCCACGGAGATCGAGCAACTGCCCTGAGGGAGGTTCCATGGTGATCCGGATCGCCGCCGTGGGCGACGTGCATCTGGACGAGGACGTGGTCGGCCGGTTCCGCCCCGCGCTGGAGGAGCTGCCGGAGTGCGCCGACGTGCTGCTGCTGGCCGGGGATCTGACCCGGCACGGCACCGAGGCCGAGGCGCGCTGCGTCGCGCAGGAGTTCGGCGGGTTGGCCGTGCCGGTGGTGACCGTGCTGGGCAACCACGACCACCAGTGTGACCAGGTGCCGCAGGTGGTCAAGGTGCTCGAGGACGCGGGCATCACCGTGCTGGAGGGCAACGGCGTCGTACTGGACTGCGCGGGCGGGCGGCTCGGCATCGCCGGCGTCAAGGGGTTCGGCGGCGGGTTCGCCGGTCGGTGTGCGAGCGACTTCGGCGAGCCGGAGATGAAGGCGTTCGTCCAAACCACCAACGACAGCGCGGACCGGCTCGGTGACGCACTGCGCTCGCTGGACTGCGACATGCTAATCGCGCTCACCCACTACTCACCGGTGCCGGACACGTTGGCCGGCGAGCCGCTGGAGATCTACCCGTTCCTCGGCTCGTACCAACTGGGGCAGGCGATCGACTCGGCCCCCACCGCGCTCGCCCTGCACGGGCACGCGCACGCCGGCACGGAGCGCGGCACCACCCCCGGCGGCGTACGCGTACGCAACGTCGCGCACCCGGTGATCAAGCAGGCGTACAGCGTCTTCCACGTGGGCGATCAACTTGACACCGACCAGGTTTCCCCGATCGGCGGGTCGGGTAGTCAGAGGTCATGGAGCTGATTCTCTGGATTCTCGCAGTCGTACTCGTGGTCGCCGGCATTCTCGCGCTGTTCCGCCGGCAGATCCTGTGGGGCATCGTCCTCATCGTCGTCGGGCTGTTGGTCGGCCCGGGTGGTGTCAGCATCTTCAATTGACGTTCGTATCTCATAACACCGGGACCCGCCGGGGTCGCCGCGACCGGAGCTCCGTCCTCCCGACAGGAGCACCGCCCGCGGCGACCCCGGCGTTGTGCTGTCCGAGAGCGTTGTGCTGTCCGAGGGTCTGAGCATCCAGGGCGGAGGCGTCCAGCCCGCCGCCCCCTCCCGGGTGCCCCTTTCAGTGCCTGTCGAGCTGCCCCAGATATGGGGCGCCGGAGCCAGCACCAGTTACAGCATGTCCGCGCCAGTTGGCCGCCACGACGTGAGCGCACCTGTCGGGCCACGAGGCGTCCGCGCGCCCACCCGCGAGCCCCCGACCGCGCCGCAACGCCACCCGCACCGACCGGTTCGGCCACAACCGCGCCCCAACACCACCCCCACCCCCGGTTCAGCCACCACCGCGCCCCAACACCACCCCCACCCCCGGTTCAGCCACCACCGCGCCCCAACACCACCCCCACCCCCGGTTCAGCCACCACCGCCCCGCAACACCATCCCCACCCCCGGTTCAGCCACCACCGCCCCGCAAGACCATCCCCACCCCCGGTTCAGCTACGACCGCGCCGCAACGCCATCCGCGCCCACCGGTTCGGCCACGGCGAGGGCTGCACAGCGGTTCGGCCTTCGAGGGCGTATCCGCACGAGTACGGTCACGGCGCAGACTGGTCCAGATCTGGGGCAGCTCGACAGGACCGCGCTGGCGCGGGCACCGGCGGCGGCAACCTGGGCGCGAGCCCTGCCTGGGCCGGTGCAGCGTTTGACCGCCGACCAGACGGAAACATCTTGACCGTGAAGAGATCGCAGGACGTGCGTCCAACCTCCAACCGACGGTCGCGCTGGGCGCTGGTCGGCTTCGCGGCGGCCGTCTTCGTCGCGGCCGCGATCGGCGGGCTGGGGGTACAGGGCACCACCGAGGAGTACGCGAGCCTGCGGCAACCCAGCTGGGCACCGCCCTCGTGGCTGTTCGGCCCGGCCTGGTCGCTGCTCTACGCGCTGATCGCGGTGGCCGGCTGGCTGGTCTGGCGCCGGGTCGGCTTCTCCCCGCCGCTCTGGGCGTGGACCGCCCAACTGGTGCTCAACGCGATCTGGACCCCGCTGTTCTTCGGTGCGGGGCAGTACGGGCTGGCGTTCGCGGAGATCGTGGCGATGTGGCTGGCCATCGGGCTCACGGTGGTGTTGTTCGCCCGGGTCTCGCGGGTCGCGGCGGCGCTGTTGCTGCCCTACTGGGCCTGGGTCACCTTCGCTGCCGCACTGAACCTGTCGATCTGGCAGCTGAACACCTGACCTACCGGTCCCCGGCGGCGGCGCCCGCCGGGGACCGTGGCCGTTCCCCGGTCAGCAGCGGGGCACGTTCGGGATGTAGCCGTCGTGACCCGTGTACACGTACGCGTCGGCGATGTAGCGGCCACTGCCGATCCGGTCCCAGATCGAGCTGGTGCCGTAGGTGCCGGTGACCGTGGTGCCGCTGGTCTGGCAGGCGATGGTCACCCGGGTGCCGTCGGCGACGGTCCCCACCGAGGCGTACCCGGTGCCAGGGCCGGAGCGGACGGTCAGCGGGGTGCCGCTGGTGTCGACCGTGCCGGAACCGGCGCCCGAGCTGCAACCGTTGTCGCTGGTGTAGCTCCTGCTGCCCCAGTACAGCGCGAGGGTGCCGTTGAATCGGACCTGGATGTCGCTGCCGTTGAGGCGCTGCTCGTAGTGCAGGTGCGGGCCGGTCGAGCCGCCGGTGCTGCCGACCCAGCCGAGCACCTTTCCGTAGGCGACCGTCTGCCCGACCGAGACGTTGAAGCCGTTGAGGTGGGCGTAGTACGTGCTGTAACCGCCACCGTGGTTGATTCGGACGTACTTGCCGTAGCTGGTGCCGCCGAGGTCGGTCACCCGGTCGACGGTGCCGGGCGCGCTGGCTACCACCGGGTCACCGAGGTCGTCGGTGCGGTTGAAGTCGACGGCGTTCGCCGGGCTGTGGTTCGTCCGGGTCTGCCCGGTCCAGGACTGGCCGCACGGGAACGGCACTTTGAAGGTCGGCGCGGCCAGCGCCGGGCTCGCCGGGGCCAGGACTCCCCCGACGAGCAGACCCGTCACCAGCAGGCTGATCCACCGCTTACGCATACAGCTCCTCCTATGTCGAAAACCTTCGATGCGTGGTACTCAGCCTGACAGATATCGTCATCCTTCGAAAGAGTCGAAGATCTGGCGCGGGAGCGCGCCCACGAGGCAGCCCGGAGGTTTCCGGATTGTTACTCGCTCGTGTCTGACAGGGGCTGGACCGAACCCGATGCAAGCGCTTACATGTGTGCACGCCCATCGGGACCGGCGCCGGGCCTTTGAGCACGACCGCGCCGGCTAGAAAGGAGGACGGCATGGCGGTCTTTACCAGACCACGCCAGGCCTTCGCGATCGCCGGTGTACTCGGGCTGGCGCTCAGCGCCACCGCTTGCGGTACCGGCGACGACAAGAAGAGCGACAACGCGGGCTCCGCGGAGTGTGCCGCATACGACAAGTACGAGGGCCACGACGGCAAGAAGGTCTCCATCTACGCGTCCATCCGTGACGCCGAGGCCGACCTGCTGGAGCGGTCGTGGTCGCAGTTCACCGACTGCACCGGCATCGAGATCGACTACGAGGGCAACGCCGAGTTCGAGGCGCAGCTCCCGGTCCGGGTCGACGGCGGCAACGCGCCCGACCTGGCGTTCGTGCCCCAGCCGGGTCTGGTCAAGCGGTTCGCCGACGCGGGCAAGCTGAAGTCCCTCGGTGCCGACACCAAGACGATGGCCGAGCAGAACCTGCCGGCCGACTGGCTGAAGTACGGCACCGTCAACGGCACCCTCTACGGTGTGCCACTCGGCGCCAACGTGAAGTCCTTCGTCTGGTACTCGCCGAAGCTCTTCAAGGAGAAGGGCTGGGCGGTCCCGACCAGCTGGGACGACATGATCAAGCTCAGCGACACGATCGCTGCGAGCGGCGTCAAGCCGTGGTGCGCCGGCATCGAGTCCGGTGACGCCACCGGCTGGCCGGCCACGGACTGGATCGAGGACGTGCTGCTGCGGACGCAGACCCCCGAGGTCTACGACCAGTGGACGACCCACGCCATCCCGTTCAACGACCCGCGGATCGTCGACGCGGTCAACCGGGCCGGCACCATCCTGAAGAACGAGAAGTACATGAACGGCGGCTTCGGCGGCGTGAAGAGCATCGGCACCACCGCCTTCGGTGAGGCCGGCCTGCCCGTCACCACCGGCAAGTGCGCCATGCACCGGCAGGCGTCCTTCTACGCCAACCAGTTCCCCGAGGGCACCAAGGTGGCCGAGGACGGTGACGCGTTCGCGTTCTACTTCCCGGCCATCGACCCCGCCAAGGGCAAGCCGGTGCTGGGCGCGGGCGAGTTCGTCGTCGCCTACGCCGACCGCCCCGAGGTCCAGGCGGTGCAGACCTACCTCGCCTCCAGCGAGTACGTCAACAGCCGCGCGAAGCTGGGCAACTGGGTCACGGCGAACAACAAGCTGGACATCGCCAATGTCGCCAGCCCGATCGACAAGCTCTCCGTCCAGATCCTGCAGGACAAGAGCGGCGTCTTCCGCTTCGACGGATCCGACCTGATGCCGGCCGCGGTCGGCGCGGGGACGTTCTGGAAGGGCATGGTCGAGTGGATCAACGGCAAGGACACCGCACCGGTGCTCCAGGGCATCGAGAGCAGCTGGAAGTGATCTGAACGGTGGGCCGGTCCGCACCCGCGGGCCGGCCCACCGGCGGATCCGGACCTGGGAGGGTCGATGGAGTTCGACTTCGCGGAGGAACAGCCGAAGTTCCTCATGCTGATGTACGGGCTGATCGCTTTCGTCGCGGTGGTGGGCGGTCTGCTCCTGCTTCTCGACGTGGTGCCGGCCTGGTTCGCTCGGCGGCGGGAGGCGCAGTTGGTCGCCGCGTCCGTCAGCGGCACCCCGCTCCCCCGCCGGCGCAAGCAGGGGGAGGGACTCTTCGCGCTCTTCTTCCTGCTGCCCACGCTGCTGCTGCTCATGGTCGGGTTGGTCGTTCCGGCCATCCGCACCACACTGCTGTCCTTCATGGACGCGGGCAGCAACAACTGGGTCGGGCTG
The DNA here is from genome assembly GCF_036059255.1 of Micromonospora sp. NBC_00389. Lineage (NCBI taxonomy): Bacteria > Bacillati > Actinomycetota > Actinomycetes > Micromonosporales > Micromonosporaceae > Micromonospora > Micromonospora sp. NBC_00389. Next base: position 134,125 of record NZ_CP107947.1, read on the forward strand.
CGCAACTACGACTGGATGTTCTCCGACAGCTCGATCGTCCGGGTCCTGATCAACACCCTGGTCTGGGTGGTCCTGGTCCCACTGGTGGCGACCGCGTTCGGCCTGATCTACGCCGTCCTGGTGGACAAGGCCCGCTTCGAGGCGGTGGCCAAATCACTGATCTTCCTGCCGATGGCCATTTCCTTCGTCGGCGCCAGCATCATCTGGAAGTTCGTCTACGCCTACCGCGGCGACGGCGACCAGATCGGTCTGCTCAACCAGATCGTGGTCAGCCTCGGCGGTGAGCCCAAGCAGTGGCTGCTCGAATCACCGCTGAACACGCTGCTGCTGATCGTCATCATGATCTGGATCCAGGCCGGTTTTGCCATGGTGGTGCTCTCCGCCGCGATCAAGGCGATCCCCGGTGACATCGTGGAGGCCGCTCGGCTCGACGGCGTCAGCCCGTGGCAGATGTTCTGGCGGATCACTATGCCGAGCATCCGGCCGGCGCTGATCGTGGTGGCGGTGACCCTCACGATCGCCACGCTCAAGGTCTTCGACATCGTCCGGACCTCAACCAACGGCAACTACGACACCAGCGTGATCGCTAGCGAGATGTACAACCAGGCGTTCCGGTACGGCCAGAACGGGCAGGGCTCCGCGCTCGCGGTCTTCCTCTTCGTCCTGGTCATCCCGGTCGTGATCTACCAGATCCGCAACCTCCGTCAGCAGCGGGAGGGCTGAGATGACTACCGCAACGCCCACCGTCGCCGCCGGCGCCCAGAAGACCGACGGCACCACGCCCACCACCGCCGGGCGGGTCCGCAAGCGGCTGAACAGCCGTACCGCGACCCTTGTCTCGATCGTCATCGCGGTGGTCTGGACCATCCCGACCTTCGGCCTGTTCATCTCCTCCCTCCGGCCGGAGGACGAGATCAAGACCACCGGCTGGTGGACCGCCTTCACCAACCCGCAGTTCACGCTCGAGAACTACCAGCAGGTCCTGTTCGGGCGGTCGGCCTCATCCGGGCAGCTCGCCGGGTCCTTCATCAACTCCCTGGCGATCACCATCCCGTCGGTGCTCTTCCCGCTCGCCTTCGCGGCCCTGGCCGCGTACGCGCTGGCCTGGATCAAGTTCCGTGGCCGGGACTGGCTCTACATCGCGATCTTCGCGTTGCAGATCGTGCCGTTGCAGATGGCCCTGGTGCCGCTGCTGAAGTTCTTCTCCACCGGGGTCACCCTCGGCGGCGTCACCCTGATGCCGGCCTGGGATCTCGTCGACGAACAGAAGTTCGCGCAGGTGTGGTTCGCGCACACCTGCTTTGCACTTCCGTTCGCCGTCTTCCTGCTGCACAACTTCATCTCGCAGCTGCCGGGAGACCTGATGGAGGCGGCCCGGGTCGACGGGGCCAGCCACCCGAAGATCTTCCGTACCATCGTGCTGCCACTGATCATGCCGGCGCTGGCGGCGTTCGGCATCTTCCAGTTCCTCTGGGTCTGGAACGACCTGCTGGTCGCACTGATCTTCGGCGGCGGCGACGAGACCGCCCCGCTCACCGTTCAGCTCGCCGAGATGGCCGGCACTCGGGGCAACGAGTGGCAGCGGCTGACCGCCGGAGCGTTCGTCTCCATCGTCGTACCGCTCATCGTGTTCCTGTCCCTGCAGCGCTTCTTCGTGCGAGGTCTGCTCGCCGGCAGCGTCAAGGGCTGACCCGCATGCCCGCCGTCGCCTGGCCCCTCGGGCGGCGGCGGGCATGCGGGTAGGGAGCGGGGGAACCGTGACGAAGATTGATGATGTCGCCCGGCTGGCCGGAGTGTCCACAGCCACCGTTTCGCGGGCACTGCGGGGGCTGCCGACGGTCTCGGCCGCCACCCGGCGCCGGGTACTCGCCGCCGCCGAGCAGCTCGACTACGAGGTCTCGCCGAGTGCGTCCCGGCTCGCTGGCGGCCGGACCGGCACGGTCGCGGTGGTGGTCCCCCGGATCACCCGCTGGTTCTTCAGCACCATCGTCGAGGCGGTCGAGGAGTTCCTCCACCAGTCCGGCTACGACCTGCTGCTGTACAACCTGGGCGGCCGCGAACAGGTCCGCCAACGGGTGCTGCGCACCGCCAACCTGCACAAGCGGGTGGACGCGATCATGCTGGTCGCCACGCCGCTGCGGCCGGCCGACCTGACCGCGCTGGCCACCCTGGACCTGCCCGGTGTGACCATCAGCTCGGGGACCAGGGTGCCCAACTGGCCGTGCGTGCGGATCGACGACGTGGCCGCCGCCCGGACCGCCACCCGGCACCTGCTCGACCTCGGTCACCACCGGATCGCGCACATCTCCGGTGACCCCGACGACGAACTGGCCTTCACCACCCACCTGGACCGACGCCGGGGCTACCAGGCGGAGCTGCGGGCCGCCGGCCTGCGACCCGACCCGAGCCTGGACGTCGAGTCGACGTTCACCATCGACGGCGGCAACCGGGCCGCCGCCGAGCTGCTGGCCCGGGGCGAGCCGCCGACCGCGATCTTCGCGGCCTGCGACGAGATGGCGATGGGCGCGATGACCGCGCTGCGCGACGCCGGGCTGCGCGTACCGCAGGACGTCAGCGTGATCGGCATCGACGACCACGACCTGGCCGGCGTGCTCGGGCTCAGCACCATCGCCCAGCCCGCCGCCGAGCAGGGCCGGCTGGCCGCCCGGATGCTGCTCGACCCGCTCGGAGCCCGGAGCGTGGGCCCGATCGTCGGTCAGCGGACCGCCGGCTGCGAGACCCCGGTGATCCTGCCCACTCGGCTGGTGGTCCGGGACTCGACCGCACCACCCCGGGCACACTGAACAGACCCATCCGCCGCCGCCCGGCGGCTGGCAGCGACGTGGCCGGCAGCAGCACCGCCCGGCAGTCCACCCACAGCTCGACACGGGAGACGACCCTGAACACCGACCCGACGCAGCAGACCCCCTCCGGCGACCCGATCACCGGCTGGTGGACCGAAGCCGCCATCTACCAGATCTACCCCCGCTCGTTCGCCGACTCGGACGGCGACGGGGTCGGCGACCTGCCGGGCATCACCGCCCGCCTCGACCACCTGGTCGAGCTGGGCGTGGACGCGGTGTGGCTCTCCCCGTTCTACCCGTCGCCGCAGGCCGACGCCGGCTACGACGTGGCCGACTACCGGGACGTCGATCCGCTGTTCGGCACCCTCTCCGACGCGGACAAGCTGATCGCCGAAGCCCGCTCCCGCGGTCTGCGGGTGATCGTCGACCTGGTGCCGAACCACACCTCCTCGGCGCACCGCTGGTTCCGGGCCGCGCTGCCCACCGCACCCGGCAGCCCGGAGCGGGCCCGGTACATCTTCCGCGACGGCCTCGGCCCGGCCGGCGACCAGCCGCCGAACGACTGGCAGAGCGTCTTCGGCGGCCCGGCCTGGACTCGCACGGTCGACCCGGACGGGCAGCCCGGCCAGTGGTACCTACACCTGTTCGACACCGGTCAGCCCGACCTGAACTGGGACAACCCCGAGGTGCACGCGGAGTTCCTGGACGTGCTGCGGTTCTGGCTGGACCGTGGGGTCGACGGCTTCCGCGTCGACGTGGCGCACGGCCTGGTCAAGCAGGCCGACCTGGCCGACTGGCAGGAGCCACAGGAGATCCTCTCCGGCAACGAGGTGGACAAGCCGCGCCCACCGATGTGGGACCAGGAGGGCGTGCACGAGATCTACCGGCAATGGCGGCAGGTCCTGGACAGCTACCCCGGCGAGCGGGTGCTGGTCGCCGAGGCGTGGGTGGAGCCGGCCGAGCGGCTGGCCCGCTACGTCCGCCCCGACGAGATGCACCAGGCGTTCAACTTCGAGTACCTGCTCGCCTCCTGGACCGCACCGGCCCAGTACGCGGTGATCACCCGCTCGCTGGAGGCGACCGACTCGGTCGGCGCGCCGACCACCTGGGTGCTGTCCAACCACGACGTGGTGCGGCACGCCTCCCGGCTCGGCCTGCCGATCGGCGCCGGCCGGCCCAACGGCATCGGGATCGGCGACCCGCAGCCGGACGCCGCTCTCGGCCTGCGCCGGGCCCGGGCGGCCACCCTGCTGATGCTGGCCCTGCCCGGCTCGGCCTACCTCTACCAGGGCGAGGAGCTCGGGCTGCCCGAGCACACCACGATGCCCGACGAGGCCCGGCAGGACCCGACCTGGCTGCGTAGCGGGCACACCCAGCGTGGTCGCGACGGCTGCCGGGTGCCGATCCCGTGGGAGGCCGACGCCCTGTCGTACGGCTTCGGCCCGACCGACGCCAGCTGGCTGCCGCAGCCACCGCTGTTCGCGGAGTACGCCCTGGACCGGCAGCGCGACGTGCCCGGCTCGACGTACGAGCTGTACCGGACCGCACTGCGGCTGCGCCGCGAGCACGAGCTGGGCCGGGGCACGCTGCGCTGGCGGGAGTCCGGCGACACGGTGCTCACCTTCGACAACGGTGGGCTGACCGTGCTGACCAACTTCGGCCCGGCGCCGGTGCCGCTGCCGGCCGGCGCGGAGCTGCTGCACAGCAGCGCCCCGCTGACCGACGACGACGCGGTCGGAACCGACGTGACGGTCTGGTTCCGCGGCTGACGACCGACGAGGCCCCGGGCATGACCGCCCGGGGCCTCGTCACTCCTCCAGGCGTTCGGCGCGGCCATGCAGCAGGTCGTGCACGGCGGTGATGTCCCGCGGCGAGGTGCGCGAGGCCAGCCAGTACATGACCCCGGTGGGTATGAAGAAGAGCTGGAACGCGGCCAGCCCGACGGCGTAGTTCAGCGGCGGCGGAAACGCCGTCCGCAGGGCGTTGAACGCCACCGTGACCAGGCCGTTGCCGGCCGCTCGCCCGACCCCGTTGACCAGGTTGCCGAGGCTGTAGACGGTGCCCCGGTGCTCGGGCGGATTCACGTCGGCGATCAGGGCGAACCAGTTCGGCGAGTTGGCCGACGTGAGCGCCAGCGCGAAGAGCGCGGTCAGCAGGCTGATCCCGACCGTCGGCTCGGTGACCACGCTGGACAGTACCGCCCCGACCACCGCCCCGGTGCTGGCGCCGTCCGGCACGTCGATGCGGAACGGCACGAAGAAGAGCACCAGATAGAACGGCACCGCGGCGAGGACGCCGACCGCCGCGACCAGACCTCGCCCGCGCGGCGTACGCCGCTGGACGGCGTCGCCGACCAGCCCGCCCACGATCGAGAAGACCCCGCCGAGCTGGAAGAGGGTGGCGAAGACGCTGCCCACCACCACGGCGGTCGACGCCGAATAGCCCTGGTCCTCGGCCCGCTGGGTGAAGAGCACCGGCAGCCAGACCAGCGAGCCGAAGGCGGCCTGCGCGGTCAGCCCCTGGAGGATGAGCCAGCGGTTGGTCCGCCGGGCCAGGATCCGGGGCAAATCGGCCCGGCGGATCCGGTAGTCGTAGTCGGCGCCGCCGGCGAGCGCACCGGCCAGCTCCGGCTCGCTCTGCCCGCGCCGGATGTCGTACGTGAACAGGTAGGCCAGCGTGGCGGCCAGGCCGACCACGGTCAGCACCAGGAACGGCCGACGCCAGTCGATGCTGCCGAGCAGGCCGCCGACCAGCGTCCCGGTCAGCGTGCCGACCCCCTGGGAGAGCCCCCAGAAGCTCATCACCAGCCCTCGCCGGCGCGGCGAGATCAGGTCGGTGACCACGGAGAAGCCGACCGAGCCGACCGCGCCCAGGCCGACCGCCGCGATCAGTTGCGCGGCGAGGAAGGCCGAGTAGTTGCCGGCCAGCGCGCTGCCGCCGGTCCCGGCCGCCCAGATCAGCGTGCCGAGCATGAGCAGCGGCTTGCGGTGGCCCCGGTCACCGATGTACGCCCAACCGACCGCGGCCGCCGCGCTGACCAGGAAGCTCACCGCGGTGACCAGCCCGAGCAGCCGTTCCGGCACGGCGAACGCGTCGGCGATCGACCCGTACAGCGGCGGGACCAGCCCGATCGCCACGTTGTCCAGCGAGGCGAGCAGCACGAACACCACCACGCTGTACAGCCGGTGCGCCGGGCCGCCGCCCCGGGCCCGCGCCACCCCACCCCGGGTCAAGGTCATGCCGGCAGCCAACCAGAACCGCACGCCGATGTCCTCACCCGGGTGGCGGTCGGCCGTCGGCCCGCGGCTCGGCGACCGGGTGAGCCGATGGCGGTCAGCCGTCCGCCCGCAGCGCGGCGACCGGCTCGACCCGGGACGCCCGCCAGGCGGGATAGATCCCCGCCAGCAGCCCCACGGCGGCGCCCAGCAGCGCGCCGCCCGGGGTCAGCCACGGCTCCATGACGGGCGTCCACTGCCGCAGGTAGCCGACGCCGACCACGGCGAGGACGCCCAGCGCCGCGCCCAGGAGGCCGCCGAAGAGCCCGACCAACGCCGATTCCAGCATGAACAGCAGAGCGACGGATCCACGGGTGGCGCCCAGACTCCGCCGCAGTCCGATCTCCCCGACCCGCTGCAGCACCGAGACCAGCATGGTGTTGGCGATGCCGACCGCGCCGATGGCCAGGGTGACCGCCGCGAGCGCCAGAAACAGGGCCTGGGTGTCGGCGGCGACCTTCGCCCGGGTGGCAGCCGGCTCCGGCGGGCGCTGCGACACCAGGGCGTCCGGTTGCTGCGGTGCCAGCGCGAGCGGGGCCTGTCCGGCGACCAGCGCCGCCGCCCCGACGTCGGTCTCCACCACCACGGAGAGCGGCGCGGTCAGCCCGAACCGGGTACGGGCCGTGCCGTCGGGCAGGATCACCGCATCGAGCAGGCTGGGTGCGCGTTCCACGGCGTCCAGCACACCGATCACGGTGAACGCGCGGTCCCCGACGAACACAGCGGGCGACTGGCTCACGTCGGCCAGATGCAGCCGGGCCGCCAACCGGCCGCCGAGCACCACGACCGCGTCCCGACGGTCACTGTGCCCCTGGTCGTACCAGCGACCGGCGAGAAGCGACCCGCGTACCGCGTCGAGGAGTTCCGGCGAGGCCGCCACCAGCGGCGGCTGGGTGACGTCGCTGGCGAGCGGGTCCACCACCGCGGTCGCCCGTACGGGTGTGCCCGGCAGGTCCAGCGTGCTCATCGTCGCGGCCGCCACCACCCCGTTCAACCGCTCGACACGCTGCGGGGCGTCCCACGGGATGGCGCTCTGCGCCCGCTCCGGACCACCGTCGTTCGCCGGCACCACGGTCACCGAGGTGGCGGCGAGCTCGTCGAAGTGCGACACGATGCGGGCGCCGGCGGTGGTGGCGAGGCCGAGGGTGGCGACCAGGGCGGCGATGCCCACCACCACGCCCAGCGCGGTGAGCAGCGTGCGGTTCACCCGGGCCCGAATGCCGGCCAGCGCCTCCCCGACCAGGTCACGCATCGGCCGTCACCTCGCGGAGCGTCCCGTCGGTGATCTCGACGCGACGCCGGGCCCGCGCCGCGACCTGCTCATCGTGGGTGACCATGAGCACCGTCTGCCCCTCGTCGTTCAGCCGGACGAAGAGCGACAGCACCTCCTCCGCCGTCGCCGAGTCGAGGTTTCCGGTCGGCTCGTCGGCGAGGAGGAGCTGGGGGTGGATGGAGAGCGCGCGGGCGACGGCCACCCGCTGCCGTTCGCCACCGGACATCGTCGTCGGCATGGCGCCGGCCCGGTCGGCCAGCCCGACGCGGTCCAACGCCTCGGCCGCCCGCGCGACCCGCTGCCGGCGAGGGCAGCCGTGGTAAAGCAGGGCGACCGTGACGTTCTCCAGCGCCGACCGGTGGGCCATCAGGTGGAAGCTCTGAAACACGAAACCGATCCGGGAGGAGCGCAGCTTGGTGCGCGCCCGGTCGGAGAGGCCCGACACGTCCGCTCCGTCGAGCAGGTACGACCCCGACGTCGGCCGGTCGAGCAGGCCGAGGATCTGCAACAGCGTCGACTTGCCGGACCCGGAGCGGCCTGTGATGGCCACCCACTCGCCGGCCCGGACCGTCAGGTCCGTGGGGTGCAGCGCGGTCACCGGCCGGGTGGCGGGAAAGACCCGGCTGACGCCGCGCAGCTCGACCAGGGATGTCACGACCGCTCGCCGACGACGACCAGATCCCCCTCGGCGAGCGCCCCGCCGGTGGCCCGCACCTCGGCGAACCCGCCGGAGGAGAGGCCGACGGTCACCGGCACGTCGCGTCCGCCCGATGCGTCGGACACCCGTACCCGGGCCGCGCCGGAGGCGTCGGTGATCAGGGCGGCCAGCGGCACGGCGAGCACCGCGCCGTCGGTGCTGGAGATGGGGACCCGGATTCGCACGTCCCGGCCGTGCAGTTCGGCCGGAACGGCGCCGACCGGTCTGATCCGCAGCTCGTACTGCCCCTCGGAGGTGTCGCCCGTGCCCGCCTTCTCCGCGACGTGGGACACCTCGCCGGCGAAGGTGGCGACCCCGTCGCCCTCGTCGAGCTGCGCTCGCTGGCCCAGCTTGAGCAGCCCCCGCTCCTCCGCCGAGACGCCGCTGGTCACCTCCAGCGCCGCCGCCGTCAGGCTCATCACCGTGCCGCTCACCTCACGCCCGAGGGCCGTCTCCAGCTTGTCCACCCGGCGGGGCAGCGCCGGAACGAAGGCCACCTCGCCGCGTGGGAGCCGAACCCCGACGGCAGCCTGGAGCCGGCTCAGCGCGGTGCGCGCCTCGGCCTGCCGCCGGACCGCGGCGGTCACCGCCGCCTCCGCGGCGGACACGTCGGCGGAGCCGGTCAGCTCGGCCAGGTCGGCCCGGGCCAACTCCACAGCCACCCGAGCCGCTTCCACGTCCGCCGTGAGCCGGCCGATGGTAGCCTCCGAAGCGCCGTCCGCGATCGCTGCGTCCCGCGCCCGCACCGCGGCCTCGACGTCGGCCTCGGCGCTGCGCACCCGGGCCCGGGCCACGGTGAGCTCCGACGCCGGCGGCCCCTGCTCGGCGTTGCGCAGCGCGGCCCGGGCGGTGTCGAGGGCGCCGTCGGCCGCGGCGATCCGCTCGCGAGCCGCGGCCAGCTGCTGCTCCTGCTCCGCGGACGGCCCGACCGGCTCGTATCCGGCGGCCCGGTAGAGCCGTTGCACCGCGGCCGAGGTCCGGACGTCGTACGTGTCGTCCGGAAGCCCGGTGAAGTGGCCGAGCCGGGCCAGGGCCCGCTCCAACTGGCGGACGTCCGGGCCGGTGCTGCCGGGCGCCAGCGCGCGGTACATCGGGATGGCCCCGTCCATCAGGATCACCGGCCGGCCGGATACCTGGAGGGCCACGTCCCCCTCGTCCAGGCTGCTGCCCGGCTTCGGCACCCGGCCGGTGACCACGAGCTTGCCGAGCCGGCCGTCGCCGAGGTCGGCGTCCACGGTCAGCGCCTGCGGTTCGGCGAACCCGAGCGTGCCACGGACCACGACCGAGGTGGCGATCACCCGGCGCTCCACCGGCACCGTGATAGCGCCCGCCTCAGGCGGTGCGGCGTGCTGGGCGGCCTCCATCGGGGACTGGATGGATCGGCCCGCCCACCAGCCGACCGCCGCCGCCAGCACCGCCACCGCGACGAGTGTCGACAGTGCACCCGGGCGACGCGCGGACGCGGAGCGACGCAACGCCGCCAGCCGGGCCAGCACCCGGCGCCGAGCCGTTCCGGTCACAGCTCACCGGCCAGCGCCTTGTCCAGGTACTCCCGGTAGACCTGCTTGTAGAGGTCGTCGTACGGCCACTGGCAGGGTTCGGTCTGCCGCGCCTCGGCGATCTCCCGCTCCTGCAGCCGCTTGAGTTCGGCGAGTTCCGTGGCGGTGAAGACGCCCGCGAGGCGTAGCGCGGCGCTGTCCCGTCCGGCCTCGTCGGCCTCGGCGACGGCCCGCTCGAAGCCGTCGCGGAACTTCTCGGCCGCCTTCGCCAGCCGCAGCGACCGGGCGTCCCCGCTGTCGAAGCCCTTCTCCTCCAGGCAGGCGCGCCGCACCTCGCCGGCCCGGACGACCCGGGAATCGGCGTCGACCGCGCCGTAGATCCGGTCGCTGCGCGCCGACTGCTCGGGGCTGAGCCGGAGGTTGGCGACGTTCGGCGCCGGCCCGAACCGTCCGTCCGTCTCCTTGTGGCAGCGCTCGAGCCGACCACGCCAGCCGCCGACCTGCTCCGCGGTCATTGCGGCCAGCGCCTTGCGGTTGGGGTCGACCCGCCGGGTGCCGGGCGGCAGGTAGTCGATCAGCGTGGTCAGCCCGTACCCGTACTGCCGCACGAACTGCTCGCGGGTGAGCCCGAGCGCGATCCGGCGGTCGACCGCCCACTGGTCGATGAAGGGCTGGTAGTCGTAGCCCTCCGCCTTCATGCACTCGAGCAGCGCGCTGTTCACCTGGTCCCAGTAGGCGAGCGTCTCGTCCCGGTTATCGTCGCCCCGGTCGAGCGCCTCGGCCATCACCTTCTCCACCGGCTTCGCCGGTGCGGAATCGGCGGCCGGCCCGGAGGAGCAGCCGGCGGCGAAGGCGACCACGAGGGCCGCGCAGACGAGCCTGGACGCTTTCATGCACACCCCGTCAACTCGTTGGTTCCCGGGCCGACCCGCCAGGCGGGCCGGCCCGGAGAATCAGGTCAGTAGGCGCCGTTGAAGTAGTTGGTGCTCAGCGCCCCGGTGGCGGTGAGCTGACCGCGGAAGTCGGCCCAGTCGTTGCCGTTCTGGTCCCAGAAGGTGTAGTTGTAGCCGGCCGAGTCGCAGCTGGTGCCCTGCGTCCCGACGTAGCCGGGGTCGTAGTAGCGGACGGAGAGGCAGGAACCGTCGGTGTAGGTGTCGCTGATCTTGCCGTAGTAGACGCCGTTGCGGTTGCAGGTCTCCGGCGAGCGCAGCTGCTCCACGCCGCGCTTGACGCCGCCGATGTAGACCTGGACCGGCGAGCCGTAGTTGCTCTCGTAGCAGCCGGCCTGGGCCGGCGCGGCGATGGCCTGAACGGCGACGATCCCGCCGGCCGTCAGCGCGAGTGCCGCGACGGACGCCCGCAGTTTGCTTCCCGGTAGACGCTTCACATCGACTCCTCCCGTTGGGTGATCGAACGGTAGTCAGCCGGATCCGCTTTGCGCTGCCCCGTCCGACCGTCCATCATGGTCAGGCGGCGGGGACTGTCGCGCGCAGTCACCTTTCTGGATGCCGACCACCCGATCCCGGCCAACGCTTGGGACGGCGAGCTGCGTCGACGAGTGAGCCCCCGGTGGGGACGACCGGGGGCTCATGACCAACAGTTATCGTTGCAGATCGATAACGAGACGCCTCAGCGGTCGATCACGCGATCCCGGGCCTCCGCGTACCGGTCGCGGATCGCGGGGACGGGCTCGGCGTCGTACTCCTCGGTGCCGGCGGGGCTCCACTCCGGCGCCGCCGCGCCGCCCAGGGCGACCCAGGCGGCCTGGCGGGCCGCCCCGTCGGCGACGTACTCGCCGGGCGGCGGTACCACCACCGGGCAGCCGAAGACCTGCGGCGCGATCCGGCGCACCGCGACCGACCGGGCACCGCCGCCGACCAGGATCACCCGGCGAGCCTCCACCCCCTGTGCGACCACGGCCTCCAGCCCGTCGGCGAGCGCGCAGAGCATGCCCTCCACGGCCGCCCGGGCGAGATGCGCCGGGGTGGACGTCCGCAGGGTCAGCCCGTGCACCGCGCCGCTGGCCATCGGCCGGTTCGGGGTCCGCTCCCCTTCGAGGTAGGGGACCATCACCAGCCCGCCCGCCCCGGCCGGCGCGGAGAGGGCCAGATCGGCCAGCTCGTCCAGACCGACCCGGAGCATCGACGCCGCGGCGTTGAGTACCCGAGCCGCGTTGAGCGTGGCGACCAGCGGCAGGAACCGGCCGGTGGCGTCGGCGAAGCCGGCCACGGTGCCGGTGGGGTCGGCGGACGGGCCCTCGGCGACGCTGAACACCGTCCCGGAGGTGCCGATCGAGATCACCACGTCACCGGGGCCGGCGCCGACGCCGAGCGCGGCGGCGGCGTTGTCGCCGGTGCCCGGGCCGAGCAGTAGGCCACCGGCGGCGGACCCGCCGGGCACACTGTCGGTGGCCAGGGCGCCGGCGTGCAGCTCCCCGGCCGAGTCGGCCGGGCCGAGCACGGTCGGCACCTGGAGACGGCGGCCGAAGGCCCGCTCCAGCAGGTCGAACCGGTACTGCCCGGTGCTCGGCGACCAGTAGCCGGTGCCGCTGGCGTCACCGCGGTCGGTACGCAGCCCCGCCAGGTCGGTCGCCCCGCCCAGCCGCCAGGTGAGCCAGTCGTGCGGCAGGCAGACCGCGGCCACCCGGGCGGCGTTCTCCGGCTCGTGCCGGGCCAGCCAACGCAGCTTGGTGGCGGTGAAGCTGGCCACCGGCACGCTGCCCACCGCCTCGGCCCAGAACCGCCGCCCGGCCTCGCCGCCGCCGACCTCGTCGATCAGGTCGGCGGCGGCGCCGGCGGAGCGGGTGTCGTTCCAGAGCAGGGCGGGTCGGACCACCAGGCCGGCCTCGTCCAGCGCGACCATGCCGTGCTGCTGGCCGCCGACCGAGACGGCCGCCACGTCGGCCAACCCACCGGCGGCGTCGACCGCCGACCGCAGGGCCGTCCACCAGGCGGCCGGATCGACCTCGGTGCCGTCCGGGTGCGGCGCCCGGCCCGCTCGGACCAGGGCCCCGGTCTCCACATCCCGGATCACCACCTTGCTGGACTGGGTGGACGAGTCGACCCCCGCGACGAGCGGCATGGTGGCCCGCCTCAGCGCGCGCCGAGCAGGTGCTCGACGGCGAGCTGGTTGAGCCGGACGAAGCCGAAGCCCCGGGCGGCCACCGCGTCGACGTCGAACTCCTCGAAGGCGGACCGGTCGGCGAGCAGGTCGTCGTACCCCTCGCCCGCGTTCAGCGTCGGGGCGCTCAGCTCGCCGACCTTGCTGACGGCCAGCGCCTCGGCCACCTCGGGGTCGGCGCGGAACGCCGCAGCCCGCTCCTTGAGCAGCAGGTAGGTGCTCATGTTGGCCGCCGCCGACGCCCACACCCCGGCTATGTCCTCGGTGCGGGAGGGCTTGTAGTCGAAGTGCCGGGGCCCGTCGTACGCCGGCCCGCCGTTCGGGCCGCCGTTCTCCAGCAGGTCCACCAGGGCGAACGCGTTCATCAGGTCGCCGTGGCCGAAGACCAGGTCCTGGTCGTACTTGATGCCACGCTGGCCGTTGAGGTCCAGGTGGAACAGCTTGCCCTGCCAGAGCGCCTGGGCGATGCCGTGGGCGTAGTTGAGCCCGGCCATCTGCTCGTGCCCGACCTCGGGGTTGAGACCGACCAGCTCCGGGTGGGCCAGCTGGGAGATGAAGGCGAGCGCGTGCCCGACAGTGGGCAGCAGGATGTCGCCGCGCGGCTCGTTGGGCTTGGGCTCCAGCGCGAAGCGCAGGTCGTAGCCCCGGTCGATGACGTACTGGGTGAGCAGGTCGACCGCCTCGCGGTAGCGGTCCAGCGCGGCACGGACGTCCTTGGCCACGTCGTACTCGGAGCCCTCCCGGCCGCCCCACATCACGAAGGTGCTGGCGCCCAGCTCGGCGGCCAGGTCGACGTTGCGCAGCACCTTGCGCAGCGCGTACCGGCGGACGTCGCGGTCGTTGCTGGTGAAGCCGCCGTCCTTGAAGACCGGGTGGGTGAAGAGGTTGGTGGTGACCATTGGCACCACCAGGCCGGTCTCGTCGAGGGCCTTCCGGAATCGGGCGATGTGCTGGTCGCGGGTGGCGGCGTCGACCCCGAACGGGATCAGGTCGTCGTCGTGGAAGGTGATCCCGTACGCGCCCAGCTCGGCGAGCCGGTGCACCGCCTCGACCGGGTCCAGCTCGGCGCGGGTCGCGTCACCGAACGGATCGCGGGCCTGCCAGCCCACGGTCCAGAGCCCGAACGAGAACTTGTCGGCGGGGGTGGGACGGGGTGCCATAGGGACCTCCGGGGTGGTGTCGTCCACTATTTGTTCAACGATTGAATTATTTGCGTGGCCTATGGCACTGTCAAGGGGTGAGCCTTACCAACGCCCCGGCCGGTGCGGTCCGTCAGGGCAGCCTGCGCGAGCTCAACCTCGCCCTGGTGCTCGGCCGGATCGCCGCCGCCGACCGTCCTCCGTCCCGGGCCGAACTGGCCACGGCAACCGGCCTGACCCGGGCCACCGTCTCCGCGGTGGTCGAGGACCTGCTCTCCGGCCGGCTGGTCAGCGAGGCCGATCCGGCGCCCCGGGCCGGCGCCGGCCGCCCGGCCCGGGGCCTGGTGCTGGCCGACCAGGGGCCGGCCGGGCTCGGCCTGGAGGTCAACGTCGACTACCTGGCGGTCTGCGTGGTGGACCTCGCCGGCCAGGTCCGGCACCGAACCGTGCAGCGGGCCGATCTGCGCCCGGTCGAACCCGCCGACGCCCTGGCCCGACTGGTCGAGCTGGCCGGACGGGCCAGCGCCGACGCTGCCGAGCAGGGCCTCACCCTGGCCGGGGCCGCGCTCGCCGTGCCCGGCCTGGTCGACGACGCCGGGCTGGTCCGGCTCGCGCCGAACCTCGGCTGGCGGGACGTGCCGGTGCCCGCGCTGCTCGCCGGGCACCCGCCGCTGACCGAGCAGGTTGCCGGCGTACCGGCACTCGTGGTGGACAACGAGGCCAACCTCGCCGCGCTCGGCGAGCTGCACTCCCGGCCGCCCGGCCCGGCCAGCTTCCTGCACATCTCCGGCGAGGTCGGCATCGGCGCCGGGATCGTGCTGGACGGGGCACTGTTCCGTGGCGTCCGGGGTTGGAGCGGTGAGATCGGGCACCTCCCGGTCCACCCGGAGGGTCGTCCGTGCCGCTGCGGCGGGCGGGGCTGCCTGGAGCAGTACGCCGGGCAGGAGGCGATCGTGGCCGCCGCCGGGCTGGCCCGGGCGGAGCTTCCCGCGGACACCGCGACGGCACGGCTGGCCGAGCTGGCCGAGGCCGGCGACGCCGACGCGCTGCGGGCGCTGCACGACGCCGGTACCGCGCTCGGTGTCGCGGTGGCCGGCGTGGTCAACCTGCTGGACCTGGACACCGTGGTGCTCGGCGGCGGATACGCCCCACTGGCGCCCTGGCTGTGCCCGCCGGTGCTCGCCGAGATCGCCGGCCGGGTGCTCACCGCCGCCTGGTCGCCGGTCACGGTCCGGCCGGCGACGCTCGGCGCGGAGGCCGCCGTGGTGGGCGCGGCCGGCTCGGTGGTCCGCCAGATCGTCGCGCGGCCCGCCGGCTGGCTGGCCCGCTGCGGCTGAGCCGGGTCGTCCGCTCCGGGTGTCCTCCGGAGGGGCTCGGCACGCCTGCCCCTCAGGCAACGATCCCCAGGCGAGGAGCCAGGCGGTGCCCGCATCGGCGCCGGGGCGGCCCGACCGGCTGGATCAGGCGGTCCGCGCCACCGGGGGCTCGCCGGCTGGCCGTTCCGGGGAGGTGCCCACCGTCCGCTCCGGGCCACCCGAGGCGCCCGGCCACACCGCCCGGGTCGGCCGGTCCGGATCCTCCGACCAGTCCCCCGCCCGCCCGGTCGGCTGGTCCGGGTCGCCCGGCCCGCCCGGCGCCGGCACGCTTCGCTCCTGCTGCCGGCGAGCGGTCTCGTTGAACTCCCGCATCCCACGCAAGAGTGCGTTGCGGCCCGCCGAGGTCATCCCGGCCAGCACGACGGCGAGCTGCGCCTGACGGTCGGCCCGCAGCTCGACGAGGAGCCGGCGGGCCTCCGGGGTGAGGTGCAGGGAGATCTCCCGCCGGTCGAAGCGGCCCGGCTCCCGCTCCAGCATCCCGGCGGCGACCAACCGGTCGCAGAGCCGGCTGGCGGAGCTGAGCAGCATGTCGAGCCGGGTGGCGAGCCGGCGCAGGTTGATCCCGTCGTGTTGCTCCACGACCATCACGGCCCGTAGCTGGGCTCCGGAGACCCGGTTGGTGGTCCCCTCCCGGGCGGAATCCCACACGGTCAGTAGGGCAGCCGCCGCCGCGTCCAAAGCGGCAGCCATACTCGTCTCGGGGTCCGGCGGACCGTGCAGTTCGGCCATGGTGGCCCGAGACTACTCCGAACCCACTGGTGGTCGAGCTTTGATCTAGGGAGTGGTGATGGGCGAACCGGTCAATCGGGCACGACGTACCCTGAACGAGACACCCGCCGATCTGCTCGTCAACGGCGTCGAGGACGTTCTTGCACGCTCGTACCGGATCACCGAAGCCGAGCTGTTCCAGGTCGACTACCGACTCTCGGAGCTGTTGCCACTCACCGAGGGTGACGCCATCACGGGCCCGGGGCACCCCGCCTGGCGCTCCTTCGACCACCAGACGCCGGTGCTCGCCGATGGCACCGCCTGGTTACCGGTCAGCATGCGCGGCGAACGGCGGGGGGTGCTGCGACTGTCGCCGGTCCCGGACGACCCGGCCGTCCTCGGCGACGTGGCCGAGATCGCCACCGCGCTGGCCCACGAACTGAGCGCTGTCTCCGCCGGCACCGACGTCTACCGTGCGGCGCGGCGCAGCCAGCGGCTCACCCTGGCCGCCGAGATGCAGTGGGACCTGCTGCCCGGCCGCAGTCGGATCCGACCCTCATTCAGCCTCGCCGGGCAGCTGGAGCCGGCGTACACGGTGCGCGGCGACAGCTTCGACTGGTCCGACGACGGGCAGAGGCTCTGGCTGTCGACCATCAACGGCACCGGCGAGGGTGTGGCGGCTTCCCTGCTCACCTCGCTGGCCACCCACGCGCTGCGCAACGCCCGCCGGGGCGGGCTGGGCCTGGCCGACCAGGCCGCCCTCGCCGACCAGGCCCTCTACGACATGCACCGGGGTGAGCAGCACCTCTCCGCGCTGCTGATGGAGCTGGACCTGCGCTCCGGGGTGATGACCGTGGTCGACGCCGGCTCGCCTCGGCTGGTCCTGCTCCGCGGCGGGGAGGTCACCGAACAGCCGCTGGAGGCGCAGTTCCCGCTTGGCATGTTCGAGGCGACCGACTACCACGAACAGCGGTTCACGCTGGAGCGCGGCGACCGGGTCTTCGTGGTCAGCGACGGGGTGTTGGAGGCCACCGGGCAGCACGTGCGCTACGGCGAGACGGCGCTGGACCGGTTCCTGCGGCGGACCGGCCCGATGGAGCCGCTGGACGCCGTCCGGTCGCTGCTCGGTGACCTACGCGCGTTCGTGTCCGGCGACCTGGTCGACGACGCGGTGGTGGTCTGCCTGGACTGGACCGGCCCGCAGCCGTAACCGGCCCGGCCCGGTGCGCCGCCGGTGGGGATCGCCGCCGCCGGCGGTCAGTACGCGCCGCGGCTGTTCAGCACCGCGCCGAAGGTCTTCCAGAGGATGGTGAGGTCGGCGGCGAGGGACCAGTTCTCCACGTAGTAGAGATCGAGCCGGATGCCGTCCTCCCAGCTCAGGTCGGACCGGCCACTGACCTGCCACAGACCCGTCATTCCTGGCTTGACCAGCAGCCGCCGGGCCACATCACCGTCGTAGCGGGCCACCTCGGACGGCAGCGGCGGGCGCGGCCCGACCAGGCTCATCTGCCCCAGCAGCACGTTGACCAGCTGCGGCAGCTCGTCCAGCGACCACTTCCGCAGCAGCCGGCCAACCCGGGTGACCCGGGGGTCGTCGCGCATCTTGAACATCAGACCGTCGGTCTCGTTGCGGGCGGCCAACTCACCGAGCAGTACGTCGGCGTTCACCACCATGGTGCGGAACTTGAACACGCCGAACTCCTGCCCGCCCCGGCCGACCCGGACCTGCCGGAAGAGCACCGGGCCCCGGCTGTCCAGCTTGATGGCCAGCGCGATGACCGCGATCAGGGGCAGCAGCGCCGCCAGCGCCATCGATGAGACGGACCGGTCGACAAAGCCCTTCACCAGCTTCCGCGCGCCGCGGAACTCGGGCGCCTCGACGTGGATCAGTGGCAGCCCGGCGACCGGGCGGGTGTGGATCCGCGGGCCGGCCACGTCGGTCAGCGCGGGCGCCACCACCAGGTCGATACCGGTCCCCTCCAACTGCCAGCCGAGTCGGCGCAGCCGGGTGGCGGTCAGCTCACCGGAGGCGGTGACCGCGACGGTGTCCGCGCCGATCGCGGTCGCGGCCTCCGGGATGCCACGGAACGATCCCACCACCGGCACGTCACCCAGCCGCTGGGCCACCGGCGCCAGCAGCGCGTCGGGGATGCACGCGCCGACCACCTGATAGCCCGCGTACGGCTCCCGGCGCAAGGTCTGCACCAGTTCCAGCACGTGCGCGGTGCCGCCGACCACCAGCACTTTCCGGGACCAGCCGGCGCCCCGCGAGCGGGCCCGGTGCAGGCGCTTGCGGGCGGCGAAGCGGACGACCTCCAGCCCGACGGTGCCCACCGCGAAGGACATGCCGAGGAAGCCTCGGGACACCTCGACGTCGGCGATGTACCCGGCGATGGCGATCGCACCGGCCAGCCGCAGGCTGGCCGTGCTGACCCGCCGGTACTCGTCCGCGCCGTAGCCGATCACCCGGTCGTCGTAGCAGCCGAGCGCCTTGAGTGAGACCAGCCAGGCCAGCACCAGCCCCGGGGCCACCAGCACGTACGGGATCTTCGAGCCGCTCGGCTCCTCGTTACCGAAGCGGGAAACGTACCCGATGAGCAGCGCGAGGATGAGGACGGTGGTGTCCAGCACCACCAGGATCCGGATGTAGGACCGTTCGTCGGCGCGCGCCACCAGCCCGGCCGGACGGCCTTCCGGCTTCGCCGACGTGCTGGCGGGGGTCAACAGTGTCGCAGCGGTCACCGGCCCTCCCACTCCGCTCAGGACGGCCCCGGCCGACGGGTCGGACCGGAGGCGGGCCGACATTGTCGGACACGTCGACATCCTGCCCCGACAACTGTGGTGACCGATTACTTCCGACGCATTGCCGTCACTTTTCTTCAGCGTTGAGGGCGAAAAAGGGCCCGCCGTACCGGATTGCGGTACGGCGGGCCCTTTCGTGCTGTGCGTCGACTCAGCGCGGCGCTGGGGGGCGGAGCGCGATGGCGTTGAGGAAGATGGAGCCGATCTCGGTCGGGTCCTTGGTGACGAAGCTGCCGCCACCGGTCACCTTCGTGATCGACTCCAGCTCGGCCTTGCTGACGCCCTCACCGATGCCGATCATGACGACCTGGACCGGCCGCTCCGGGTCGGCGAGCCGCTTCAGCTGGGCGAGCAGCTCGGCCTGGGAGATGCCGTTGTCGTCCTCGTTCTTGCCGTCGGTGAAGAGCACCACCGAGTTGACCCGGCCGGGCTGCCAGTCCGCCTGCACCGTCTTGTAGGCCGCGAGCATCGTGTCGTAGAGGCCGGTGTCGCCGTCGGATGGCTTGATGTTGCCGAGCGCCGCCTCCAGCTGGGCCCGCTGGCCGGAGAGCGGGGCGATGCCGACCAGCTCGCGGTAGTCCCGGTTGCCGACCAGCTTGGTGGAGAAGGTCCACAGACCGATCGACCAGGAGTCGTCGAAGAGGCCGAGGCCGCGGCGGGCCGCGTCCACGGTGACTTCCTCCCGGCTGCGGTTGTTGGCGCTGGGCACCTCGTCCTTCATCGAGCCGGACACGTCGATGACGCAGAGCATCCGACCCGACTGGGTGGCGACCGACCAGGTGGTGACGACGCGCTGGATGGCGGCCGGGTCCAGGCCACCCGCGGCGGTGCCGCCGGTCGCCGGCGCGGTCGACGCGCCGCCGGCCGGGCTCGGTGCACCCTGCGGCGCCTTGAAGCCGGAGCCCCAGTTGCCGTCCGGCGCGCGCAGCGACTGCGCCGCGAGCCGGTTGCGGAAGGTCGGGGTGGTGAGCAGCTCGAACAGCACCCGGGCCGCGGACGCCTTGGACGGCTCCAGGCCGGGCAGCACCGCGTACGGGTAGTCCAGCGGCATCGGCGCCGGCTCCATGTAGAGCGCGGCGAGCTTGACCGGCGGCTCCTTGCTGTTGTACGCGATCACGTCTTCTTCGGACAGGGCCGCCGCGCCGAGACCACTGGCGATGGACGTCGCGTCCTTGGAGGTCGGGAAGCGGGCCAGCAGGTCGTTACGGAGCGAGGAACGGCCGGTGGCCAGCGCACGCAGCGCGCCGACGGTGTTGCGCTGGGCGTCGCCGCCAGCCGCGCTGGCGGCCGTGGTCAGCGAGAGGAGACCGGACAGGCCGGCCGCGTCCCGGGTGGGCTCGACGATCCCGGTGCGCAGCGGCTTGCTGCTGTTGAGCTGCTTGAGCAGATCCGTCCAGGTGAACTTGCCATTGGGCCAGCCGAGCCGGGTGGCCGCCACCGGCTCGGGCATCGCGACCACGATGGGGCTGCGCGCGATGGAGGCGCCGTTGGTCGGAGCGAACGCGGTCGCGTCCTTCTTCAACCGCAGCAGCCACGTCGAGGAGTCCGGCACCCAGACGTCCGGGGTGACGGCGGTGCCACTGGCCTGTCCCACGCCGGCCAGGATGACACCGTGCTTGGCCGCCACCACGGCGGCCACGTCGACCGGGTCGGACGCTGAGACGTCCACCCGGATGCAGGTGCCGCCTACCGCGGCGCCGTCCTTGACCCACTGGGACGCGGCGGCGTCCACCGCTGGCGCGAGCTCGGCCGCGACTGCCACCGAGAGCCGGATCTCGCCCGAACAGTTGGGCTGGATCAGCTCTCGATAGCCGAACCAGACACCGGTCGTGACGACGAGAACCGTCGCCGTCGCGGCGGCGGCGGCTAGATGGAGTTTCGAACGCATGCGATGGCGGCCTGCTGACACGGTGACCATCTTGCGTACAAGATGCCGTCCTTGCCACAACCGTTCGGACTAAAGTTACGCAGGAGAAACAGTTGATCACTGTTTAGCGACTCACAGTGATGATGCGGCCCCGTCGTGTTGCCAAACCCGCGTCGCCCTCGCATCCCGTCCATCGATGCCGCGGCTCACGGCAGCACGCAGGTCGGGCTCGGCACCAGCACGGGCTCCCCGACGGGCGCCGGGACGCCGGTGTCGGCGTCCCGCCGGAAGACCCGCACCATGTCCGCCCGCTCATCGGCGACGTAGAGGTGGTCCCCGACCAGCGCGAAGTGCCGGGGCCACTCGCCACCGGTGTCCACTTCGGCCACCAGCTCGGGCAACTCGCCGGCCAGGGTGAAGACGGCGAGGGTGCCCACCCCGCGGTTGGCGACGTAAAGGAATCGACCATCCGGGGCGACCGCCACCTCCGACGGCTGGACGTGGCCGGTCCGCTCGCTCGCCTCGACCCGACCACGCTGGTGCAGCGCGCCGTCGTCGGTCAGCTCGTACGCGACGACCGAGGCGTCCAGCTCGCCGACGAGATAGCAGCGCCGTCCGTCGGGGTGGCGGGCCAGGTGCCGGGGCCCGGTGCCGGGCGCCGTCCGGATCCGTGGCCTGCGTGGGACCAGCCGCCCGCTCGCGCCGTCCAGGTCGTACCGGTAGACCGAGTCGGTGCCGAGGTCCACCGCGAGCAACGGCCCCCGGCCCGACCCCGGGGAGACCATGTGGGTGTGCGCCCACTCCTGGCGCTCCGGGTCCGGGCCGTGACCCTCGTGCACCACCAGGTCGGTGCGCTCGCCGGGCGAACCCTGCGGGTCGAGCGGGAAGACCGCGACGCTGCCGCCGCCGTAGTTGGCCGCCACCAGGTGGGCGCCGTCGGGCAGCACGGCCAGGTGGCAGGGCTCGGCGCCGCCGGTCGACTGGCTGCCGAGCGGGTCCAGCGCGCCGTCCGGCCCGACCCGCCAGGCGCTGATCTCGCCGTCCGTCAGCTCGTTGACCGCGTAGAGCACCGGCTGGGTGGGATGCCGAACCAGGAAGGAGGGCGACGGGGTGAACGCCACCGTGCCGAGCGGAGTCAGCGCCCCGGTGGCCGGGTCGCGGCGGGCCGCCACGATGCCACTGCCCCGCCCGCCGCTCTGCGCCGTGTAACCCCCGATGTGGACGATCTCGCCCTGACCACTCACGTCCAACCCCTCCGCCGGCATCCTCCGTCGATCCAACCAGAGGCTGCCCGCGATGCCGGCCCGTTAACCGGCTTTCCGGCGGCGGATCGGCATCGTCGACGCCTTCGCCCACGGCATCGGCGCTGCCGGACGCGGGCGGCGCCCCGCTCAGGCGGCCGGCACCGGCTCCCCGCGCTGCCGGGCAACATGCTCGACCAGGGAGATCAACACCAACTTGCCGGACTGCCGGTCCCGGGCGTCGCAGAGCACCATCGGCACGTCCGGGTCCAGGTCGAGCGCCCGGCGTACGGTCTCCAGGTTGAACCGGCGGGAGTCGTCGAAGCAGTTCACGCCGACCACGAACGGGATGCCGCGCTGTTCGAAGTAGTCGATGGAGGGGAAGCAGTCGGCCAGCCGCCGGGTGTCCGCGAGGACCACCGCACCGAGCGCGCCGAAGGCCAGCTCGTCCCAGAGGAACCAGAACCGGTCCTGGCCCGGGGTGCCGAACAG
Organism: Micromonospora sp. NBC_00389; assembly: GCF_036059255.1. Taxonomy (NCBI): domain Bacteria; kingdom Bacillati; phylum Actinomycetota; class Actinomycetes; order Micromonosporales; family Micromonosporaceae; genus Micromonospora; species Micromonospora sp. NBC_00389. Next base: position 156,418 of record NZ_CP107947.1, read on the forward strand.
GTAGACCTGAAGGTCCTCGGTGATGGTGATCCGTCCGAAGTCCATCGCCACCGTGGTGGTCGACTTCCCCTCCACCCCGGAGACGTCATCGGTGCCGATCCCGGCACCGGTCAGCACCTCCTCGGTCTGCAACGGCCGGACCTCGCTGAGCGCGCTCACCAGCGTCGTCTTGCCTGCCCCGAAGCCTCCGGCGATGAGGATCTTCAGTGCCAGCGGGATGGTGGTGCCAGATCCCGCATGGTCATAGCGCACGGAGTCCACTGACCACCGCCTTGAGGATGTCGTCGTCGGGAAGGTTGCCGGCGGCCGGCGGTTCGTGCACCGCGACCAGGCCCTGGGCGAGGAGGTCACCGAGCAGCACCCGGACCACCCCGACCGCGAGGTCCAACTCGGCCGCCAACTCGGCCACCGAAACGGGTTGGCGGGCCAGCTCGACCAGCCGCCGGTGCTCCGGAAGCAGCCGCGGGTCGCCCGCCGGATCGAGGTCCGAGCCGGCCAGGACGAACGCGACCAGGTCAAAACCGTCGACGGCGGAGCGTACCCGGCCGCCGGTGAGTGTGTACGGGCGCACTACCGGGCCGGCGTCGCCGTCCAGCCACTCGTGCTGCGGCCCGGGCGGCTCAGCCCGCATCACCGGCACCGGCCGACGATCGGGCTGGCGCGGTGAGGTTCTCCCCCACCCGGATCACCAGCATCGCCATCTCGTACGCGACCAGCCCGATGTCCGCGTCGACATCGCTCACCACGGCCAGGCAGGCGCCCTGCCCGGCGGCGGTGACGAAGAGGTACGCCGACTCCATCTCCACCACGGTCTGCCGGACCGGGCCACCGTCCACGTGCCGGCTCGCGCCCCTGGCCAGGCTGGAGAAGCCGGCGGCGAGCGCGCAGAGGTGCTCGGCGTCGGAGCGCTCCAACTCGGCCGACGAGCCGAGCAGCAGCCCGTCGGCGGAGAGCACCACCGCCTCCCGGGCGGCCGGTACCCGTACAACCAACTCGTCGAGCAGCCAGTCGAGGCCGGCGCTCTGCTTCGTCGAATGCCGCACTAGGCGTCCCTCTCACTCGCGGTCAGGGGTTCGGGGGCCGCCGCCGGTCCGGGCGAGGCGGCGGGCGAGGGCCCAGGGTCGGCGGCCGGCCCGGTACGGGGGTCCGCGCCGACCGGGCTGGCCGGAGTCACCGGCGCGGCCGAACTCACCGGAGCCGCCGCATCCGCCGGAGCGGCCGGGCTGACCGGAGCTGCCGGGGTCGCCGGAGCTGCCGGGCTCGCCGGGGTGGCCGGGGTGATGACGGTGGCGCGGCCCCGGGCGGTGCCGGCCTGGAGGGCTGACATCACCCGGCGTACCTCCTCCGGCGATCGGGGCGTCGCGGTGTCGGCGACGGTCGACCGGGGCCGGGTGGTGGGGGTACGCCGCCGCACCCGGCGAGGCAGCCCGTCCAGCTCGTCCACCGACTCGTCAGCGGGTGGCACCCGGTCGGCGACACCGTCACCTGGCCCATCGACCGCGGCCGGCGCGGTGACCGGCGACCCGTGATCGCCCAGCTCGGTGGCGTCCGACCCGATCGCGGGAGGCACGGCCGGAGCCGGGCTGCCCGGAGCCGGGGTGCCGGTGGCTGGAGCGGACGGGGCACCGGCGGCGGGCGCCGCGGTGGTCGGTCGACTGCGGCCCATCCGGGGCCGGGGCACGGCGCCCCGACGGCTGGTCCGGGTCAGCCGCCGGTCCGGGCCGGCCGGCGCGGCACCCGGTGCGGCAGGGTCGGGGCCGGCCGGAGGCTCGGCGGTGACCAGGTCGGTGGGAATCAGCGCCACGGCGGTCACCCCGCCCTCCCCGGACGGGCGTAGCCGCACCCGCACGCCGTGCCGAGCGGCCAGCCGCGCCACCACGAACAGGCCGAGCCGGGCGCTCTGCGCCGGGTCGAACTCGGGCGAGCTGGCCAGCCGGGTGTTGGCGGTCTCCAACGCGGCGGCGGACATCCCCAGCCCACGGTCGGTGATCTCCAGGGCGTAGCCGTTGGCCACCTGCTCCCCGGTCACGGTGACCCGGGTGTCCGGCGGGGAGAAGGCGGTGGCGTTCTCGATCAGCTCGGCGAGCAGGTGGATGACGTCGCCGACGGCCCGGCCCAGCACACCGGCCGGCTGTACAGAGGTGATGTCCACCCGGTCGTACGCCTCGACCTCGGAGATCGCGCCGCGGACCAGGTCGACCATCGCGACCGGGTTGCGCCAGCCCCGGCCCGGCGCGGAGCCGGCGAGGATCACCAGGTCCTCGGCGTGCCGGCGAAGCCGGGTGGCGAGGTGGTCCACCTGGAACAGCTCGGCCAGCTCGTCCGGGTCCTCGGCGCGTCGCTCCATCCGGTCCAGCAGGTGCAACTGCCGGTGCACCAGGCTCTGGCTGCGCCGGGCGATGTTGAGGAAGACCTCGTTGAGCCCACGGCGCAGGGTGACCTCGTCCACCGCGGCCTGGACCGCGGTGCGCTGCACCTCGGTGAAGGCTCGACCGACCTCGCCGATCTCGTCGTGGCCGTACTCCAGTGGTGGTGCCTCCCGGGCGACGTCGACCTGCTCGCCTCGGCGCAGCCGGGTCACCACGTCCGGGAGCCGGTGCTCGGCCAACTCCAGGGCGGCGGTGCGGACCCCGCTGAGCCGTTGGACCAGCGTGCGGCCGACCCGCACCGCCACCAGCACCGAGACCACCACGGCGACGAGCCCGAGCACCCCGGCGGCGGCCAGGCGGATCAGGATCCGGACCGCCATCGGCACCGAGCGGTCGGTGAGCCCGTCGGCCTCGGCCAGCTCGAAGTCACGCAACTGCTGCTGCACCGCGTCGTGGCTGGCCTGCCAGCTCGCCGCGTCCACCTGTGGCCGGCCGGACCGGTCGGCCACGACCAGCGCGTCCTGCATGGTGCGCAGCTGGGTGAACGCCTCGCTCTCGGTCAACCGCTGGTACGCGGCCCGGCCGGCCTCGGGCAGGTCGGCCACCGCGCTCTCGGTGAGCCACCGCTGGTTGCCGATGGCCTGCACGAGCTGGGTGTGCTCCCCCTCGGCGTACCGGCCGGCGGTCAGCGCGCCGGCCAACAGGGCGTCGGTCTGGCCGAGCAGCTCGCGGGAGCGGCCCAGCGCGGTGAGCGCCAACGCCTGCCGGTTGAGGTCGGGGTCGGCCAGGGTCGCCATGCCGGCGAACGCCTGGAAGGCCGAGGAGATCATGCCGCTGTAGAGGCCGATCGCGCCGGCCCGGTCCACCTTCCGGTCGTCGATGAAGCCCCGGCCGGCCGGCAGCGCTGCCAGGGCGGTGACCAGCTGGTCGACCCGGGTGTCGAGCAGGTCGTTGGCGGCGTCGCGCAGCTCCTCCCCGTCGACCCGGCGGCGCAGCTCGGTGACCGCCCGATCGGTGCGCTGCCGTTGCTCGGTCAGCGCGGGCAGCTCGGTGGTGCCGGCGAGTTGGACCACCGAGAGCCGGCGTTCCCGTTGCAGCTCGGTGACCACGACTTCACCGGGGCGACCCAGGTCGTACAGCAGGGTCCGGGCGGAGAGCAGGTTCAGGGCGGGACCGAAGGTCAGCGTGGTCGCGAAGATCCATAACGCCAGTAGCGCGGTGACCGGCGCGACGACCAGCGCGGTCAACTTCGAACGGATCGGCCAGTCGCGGGTTCTCATCAGACCTCGCCCGTACAGGGGTGGCAGGAGGGGCGCCGGCACCGCCGGGCAACGCGCCGGCCGGCTGCGCCCGGCCAGGACGCCGGGCACCGGCGCGGGCGCCTTGGGCAGGATACGTAATCGCGGGCCGTTGCACTACCGCCTGTCGCGCCGAGATCGACGCTCCGGAATGCACCCCGAGCGGTACGACGAGCGCCCCGCCGGCGGACCGGCGGGGCGCTCGTGGTGGTGCGGGTACGGGTCAGGCGTTGGCGGAGATGCCAAGTCCTTCGGCGACCCGACGGCCGTAGTTCTCGTCGCACTGGCTGAAGTGCCAGACCATCTTCTCCTGGATGTGCTTGTCGCACTGAGCCAGCAGCGTGGTCAGGTTGAGGATCAGGTCGTCGCGCTCCCAGTCCGCCATCTCGCGGAAGCGGCGGCCCGCCTGGGAGTAGTTGTTCTGCCGCTCGATCGGGGCCTTCATGACCTGCCCGGAGACGAACGGCCGGTACTCCCGGTAGGACTCGTCGGCCTCCTGGAGGCCGGCGACCGAGGACGGCTCGAAGTTGATGTGCGGGTTACCGCCCCGGTTGTCCACCCCGTACGACATCTGGCCGCCACCCTGGTTGGTGCTGACCTGGACGTCCTCGCGCGGCCGGTTCACCGGCAGCTGGAGGTAGTTCGGGCCGACCCGGTAGCGCTGGGTGTCCGAGTAGGAGAAGGTCCGGCCGACCAGCATCTTGTCGTCGGAGAAGTCGATGCCGTCGACCAGCACGCCGGTGCCGAAGGCGATCTGCTCGTTCTCGTTGTGGTGGTCGGTGATGTTGCGGTTGAGCGTCATCATGCCGACCGGCAGGTAGGGGAACTGCTCCTCCGGCCAGATCTTGGTGTCGTCGAGCGGGTCGAAGTCCAGCTCCGGGTGCTCGTCGTCGCTCATCACCTGCACGTTGAGCTCCCACTGCGGGTACTCACCGCTCTCGATGGCCTCGTAGAGGTCCTTGGAGGCGTGGCCCAGCTCGGTGGCCTGGATCGCGTCCGCCTCGGCCTGGGTCAGGTTGTGCTCGCCCTGCTGGGTGATCCAGTGGAACTTGACCAGCACGCCCTCGCCCTGGGCGTTGACGAGACGGTAGGTGTTCACCCCGGAGCCGCGCATGGTGCGGTAGTTCTTTGGGATTCCGTACGGGGAGAAGAGCCAGGTCAGCATGTGCATCGACTCCGGCGTGTTCGACATGAAGTCGAAGATCCGGTTCGGCTCCTGGCGGAAGGTCACCGGGTCCGGCTTCAGCGAGTGGATCACGTCGGGGAACTTGATCGCGTCGCGGATGAAGAAGACCTGGAGGTTGTTGCCCACCACGTCCCAGTTGCCGTCCTCGGTGCGGAACTTGACCGCGAAGCCGCGCGGGTCGCGGGCGGCCTCGGAGGAGTCCCGGCCGCCGATGACGGTGGAGAACCGGATGGTGACCGGGGTCTTCCTACCCTTGGTCTGGAACAGCTTGGCGCGGGTGTACTTCGCCGCCGGCTCGTCACCGATCGTCCCGTACGCCTCGAAATCGCCGTGCGCGACGAAACCGCGCGCGTGCACGACCCGCTCCGGGATCCGCTCCCGGTCGAAGTGGCTGATCTTCTCCAGGAAGTGGTAGTTCTCCAGCGTCGCGGGGCCGCGCGAGCCGACCGTCCGCTGCTGCTGGTTGTTGTTGACAGGGTGACCCTGCCGGGTGGTGAGGATCGGCTTGTTGGCCTGGTCGCTCATCGCTCTCCTCCAGGTGGCTGGTGCGGCGCTTCTGATCGGTGCTGGGACTGACAGTCGGGGCAGCGGCCCCAGTAGGTGACCTCGGTGTAGTCGACCTCGAACGCGGCGGCTCCCGGGTCCAGGCAGGGCCCGGGGGCGGCGCTCCGGCCGGTGTCGACGATCGCCCCACATTCCCGGCAGACGAGGTGGTCGTGGTCGTCCCCGCCCACCTCGTACCGGGCCGGTCCGCCGGCCGGGGTGAACCGGCGCAGCAGACCCGCGTCGGTCAGTGCGTGCAGGACGTCGTAGACCGCCTGGCCGGAGACCCGGTCGAGGCGGACCCGGGTCCGCCGGGTGATCGTGTCGGCATCCAGGTGTGGCCGCTCACGCACCGTCGCGAGCACCGCGAGGCGAGGCTGCGTGACCCGCAGCCCAGCGGCCCGCAGGCGTTCGACGTCGGTTCCGAGCGGCATCACCCCACCCAAGCTCGTTTTCTGGAATGAGTCAAGTTTTAGTCGGGTGCGGCACTGTGTGCCTCGTCATCGCCGGGAGGAATCCCGACATCGGACGCGGGCCGGCAAGGAAAGTGCCCCGGATGGGGATTGGCGATCAGTACGCGGAGGGAATACCGGGTAACGAAGGAGGAGCCCATGTCGCCCACGCAGATAATCGTCATCGTGCTCGTCGTGCTGGTGATCGCGGCACTGGCCGTGGCCGCCCGGTCGCTCATCCGGCGCCGCGAGCTGCGCAGCCGGTTCGGGCCGGAGTACGACCGGGTGGTTGCCGAGCAGGACAGCCGGTCTGCCGCGGAGCGCGAACTGCGCGACCGGGAACGCCGGCACGCCGAACTCGCGCTCACCCCGCTCAGCCCGGAGTCCCGGGCCCGCTACGCCGCCGCCTGGGAGGAGCTCCAGGTCCGCTTCATCGACTCGCCGAGCGAGACCGTGGGTGACGCGGATGAACTGGTCACCCGGCTCATCGAGGAGCAGGGCTACCCGACCCGGGACTTCTCCGACCAGACCGCCCACCTCTCCGTCGACCACGCCCGCACGCTGGCCAACTACCGGGACGCGCACGAGATCCACCTGCGCAACTCCCGGGGCGAGGCCAGCACCGAGGAGCTGCGCCAGGCGGTCGTGCACTACCGGGCACTCTTCGCCGACCTGCTCGGCGAGGAGCCGGTCGGCCACCATCCGCCCGAGCAGCGCCATCCGGACACCCCGCACGACGCCACGAGCCGCTGAGGAGGCCACCGATGCGCCAGGAAGAGCAGCAGGTGAGCAACGACCACCCGGAGGCCGTCCGGTCCGCGCCGGTCCCGGTGCCGCCGGCCGGTGACCGGGCCGGCCGCTCGGACATACCCGAGGACGCCCTGGACGACCGGGGCACGTTCGACGACCCGTCCGTCGCCGACGAGCGGGCCGACGGGTCCCGGCGCGACCGGCCGGACGACCGGTCCGCCGACCCGGACGACCGGTCCGCCGACGAGGGCGGGTTCCACGAGCCGGGGCCGCTGCCGACCACGTTCGGTGCCACCACGGTGGCCGACGCGGTGGCGGCTTCCGCGCTGGCCAGCCCGCGCCCGCAGGACAAGCCGGACCCCCGGGGCGAGCGGACCGCCCAGCCGGGCGACGGTGCCGAGGACGGCGAACGCGAGGGTCTGCGCGCCGACCCCACGGCCGAGCTGCATCGCCGAAACACCGACGCGGACGAGGACGCGGACACCGACGACGACTGGCGGGCCGACGCGGACACCTCGCGGACCGTCGTACCGCCGGGAAGCACGGACGGTGCGCCCGAGCGGCGCAGCGATCTGACCGCGGCCGGTGGCGATCCGGACGCGGCCGCCTACGGCAGCGCGACGCCGGAGATGGTCGACCCGGACGCGGTCTCGCCGGACGCCGACCCGGTGCTCGCCGGACGTGGCGCCGGCACCTCGCTGGAGTCCGCTGGGACGTCGCGACCGGCCGGCTCGACCGTGGCGGCCGAGGCGGCCGCGCTCCTCGATGCGGACACGGCACAGGCGTTCCGGGACCGCTGGCGGGACGTGCAGCTGCGCTTCGTGGACGATCCGCAGGCCGCGGCCGCCGAGGCGCAGGCGCTGGTGGAGGAGGCCATCCAGGCACTCGCCTCGGCGCTGGCCGCGCAGAAGACCACCCTGGGCGGATGGCAGGACGCCGGCTCGGCGGACACCGAGCACCTGCGGGTGGCGGTGCGCCGCTACCGGGACTTCCTGGACCGCGTGCTGGGTCGCTGAGCGACGACAAACCACGGGCGCCCCGGCCGACCGGCCGGGGCGCCCGCGCACATCCGTCGAAGCGCCCGCGGCACCCTCCGGGCGGGCGAAGCCGGGTGGGATCGCCCGAGCCGGCCCGAACACGCCGCACCTGACCTGGAGGCATGAAACCCGACGTCGGGGGTAGTACGGCGCGCGCGTAACCGGCCCGGGTGGCGGACGAGGGTGATCGGGATGGGCGACGGCGGCGGTCTGCGGCTCAACATGAACGGCCTGGACTACCTCATCCTGGCGCTGTACTTCGTCACCGTCCTCGGGGTCGGCTTCGCCGCCCGCCGCGCGATCCGGACCAGCGTCGACTTCTTCCTCTCCGGCCGGTCCCTGCCGGCCTGGGTGACCGGTCTCGCCTTCGTCTCGGCGAACCTGGGCGCGCTGGAGATCATCGGGATGGCCGCGAACGGCGCCCAGTACGGCGTGATGACGGTCCACTACTACTGGATCGGCGCGGTGCCGGCGATGGTCTTCCTGGGCATCGTGATGATGCCCTTCTACTACGGCTCCAAGGTCCGCAGCGTGCCGGAGTACCTGCGGCTGCGGTTCAACCGCCCGACCCACCTGCTGAACGCGCTCAGCTTCGCCGTCGCCCAGGTGCTGATCGCCGGGGTGAACCTCTACGCGCTGGCCCTGGTGATGCAGGCGCTGCTCGGCTGGCCGCTCTGGACCGCGATCGTGGTCGGCGCGGCGATCGTGCTGGCGTACATCACCATCGGTGGTCTGTCCGGGGCGATCTACAACGAGGTGCTCCAGTTCTTCGTCATCCTGGCCGGTCTCATCCCGGTCACCGTGATCGGCCTGGTCAAGGTCGGCGGGGTGAACGGGCTGATGGACGCGGTCCGCGAGTCCAAGCTCGGCGAGGCGGGTCTGCACGCCTGGCAGGACACCGCCAGCACGGACAACCCGCTCGGCGCGCAGTGGATCGGCATCGTCTTCGGCCTCGGATTCGTGCTCTCCTTCGGCTACTGGACGACGAACTTCGCCGAGGTGCAGCGGGCGCTGTCGGCGAAGAACATGAGCGCCGCCCGCCGTACGCCGATCATCGCGGCGTACCCGAAGCTGGTCATCCCCCTCGTCACGGTGATCCCCGGCCTGGTGGCGCTGGTCACCGTGAAGGGGCTCGGCGCGGAGAGCGGCGACCTGCAGTACAACAACGCCATCCCGCTGCTGATGCGCGACCTGCTCCCCAACGGCGTGCTCGGCGTCGCGGTGACCGGCCTGATCGCCTCGTTCATGGCCGGCATGGCGGCCAATGTGAGCGGCTTCAACACCGTGTTCACCTACGACATCTGGCAGTCGTACGTCCGGCGGGACCGGCCGGACGACTACTACCTGAGGGTCGGCCGGTACGCGACGGTCGCCGCCGTGGTGTTCGGCATCGGCACCGCGTTCATCGCGTCCGGCTTCAGCAACATCATGAACTACATCCAGGCGCTCTTCTCGCTGTTCAACGCACCGCTGTTCGCCACCTTCATCATCGGCATGTTCTGGAAGCGGATGAGCCCGCTGGCCGGCTTCTGGTCGCTGCTGACGGGCACCCTGGCGGCGCTGGCCACCTACCTGCTCTACAAGGGCGGCGTGATCCACTTCAACTCGGACCTGGAGGAGAGCTTCTGGGGCGCCGGCATCGCCTTCGTCACGGTGGCGGTCGTCGCCGCGGTCCTCACCCCGCTCACCGCGCCCAAGCGTGACGAGGAACTGCGCGGGCTGGTCTACGGCATGGGCGGCATCGACCTGAAGGGCGACGTGCTCACCGGGGACGCCGTCTGGTATCGCTCCCCCGTGCTGCTCGGCGTGATCGCCGTCGCGCTCGCCGCCCTCTTCTACATCCCCGTCTTCTAGGAAAGGGGTTCGGCAGATGGACAACCAAGGCCAGCCGGCAGAGGACCCGCTGATCGACGAGACGCTGGCTGAGCAGCGCCGTTCCGCCGCCGCACGGCTGTTCGACATCCGCCGGGTGATCGGTGGCCTCTTCGTGGCGTACGGGGTCATCGTGGCGCTGATCGGCGTCTTCGACGGCCGGGCGCAGATCGACAAGGCCCAGGGCCTCCGGATCAACCTGTGGGCCGGCCTGGTGATGCTCGTCTTCGGCCTGCTCATGCTGCTCTGGCAGCGGCTGCGCCCGGCGGAACCACCCGCCCCCAACGAGGAGGAGCCCGGTCGCTGACCATCGGCCGCGCACCGGTGTACGCCGGTGCGCGGCGGCGCGGGGCATGAGCGCGGCCCGAGGGGGTACGCGAGGGGGATCAGGCAACGTGTCGGACACAGGAGGCAGCACCATGACCGATCGCGATCGCCGACCGCCGCTGGAGGACAGCCCGGAGGTGGCCTCTGCGGTGGACGATGACAGCACCGTCCCGGAGCTGCGGACCGGCGGCGGCCCCGACCGGGACACCCCGGCCTTCGCCGAGCCCCGCGACCGGCCGGACGACCTCGCGCCGGACACCGACGACCTGATCGGCGACCCGTACGCGGCGGGCACCGGAGCGACCGGGACGGGTACCGGCGCCGGCGGGGACAACATCCGGACCGGGGCGGAGCAACCCTGGGAGCCGGAGGATCTGGTGATGGCCCGCGGGCAGGACCTCACCCCGGAGAACCTGGACAAGGCCCGCCGCGATCTGGCCGAGCAGGGTCGGGCGGCGATCGAACGCACCGTGCCCTGATCCCGGCCCACGAGGGGCGGGTCCCCGGCCCGACCGCAACGGTCGGACCGGGGACCCGGGGGGAACCTGCCGCCGGCAGTGCCTCACCTACTGCCGGCGGCGGGTGGGTGCGGGAGCGAGCCGGTCAGAGCGCCGGGTACGCGTTGCGCATCAACTCCTGGAACTGGGCGGAGAACCAGGCACCGGAGATCGGCGCGTTCGGCAGGGCACCCGTCGCGCTGTTGCCGTTGCGGGGGTTGCCGCCGTAGGTCGGGTCGCACATCCGGTCGAAGCCCTTGCCCTCGTCGTTCGGGATCAGCTCGCTGGAGCCGTCCGACTCGCCCGGAGGCTTCACCCAGACGTACGCGTCGATGCCGGACTCCGGCGCCGACCGGGGCCGCTCGCCGAGGCCCGCACCGGACTGGTTGCACCAGTTGCCGGCGTGGATCCGGCGGTCGATCCGACCCCCGTTGACGTAGGTGTCCACGCTGGTCGTCGCGCCCGGTCCGGTGGGCCGCGCGGAGCCGCCCCAGCCGTTGCGGGAAGTGTCGATCAGCATGCCGATGTTGGCGTCGAAGCCGACCTGGACCAGCTTCTGCCGGAACGCCTGGGCGAAGGACAGCTCGTCGACGTAGAAGTTCCAGTCGACCCACTTGGACTGCCGCACCGACTGGCCGTTGACCGAGTCGGTGATCTTGACGTACGGCTCGCGGAGAGCCGAGTAGTTGGCCGTGTTGACGATGAAGCCGTGCACGTTCGCCACCGTGCTGCCGGAGGCGACCGCGGCGCTCTTGAGCATGTCGGCGGTCGGGCCGAAGTTGCTGTCCCAGCCGATCCAGCCGTGGTGCGCGGCGTCGATGTAGTTGTAGACGTTGCCGAGCGCGCCCAGCTTCGTCAGGGCGTAGCCGACGCCGTTGACGTACGCGCCGTTGGCCTTGACCGTGTCGCACATGGCCGTACCGCCCGGCTGTCCCGAGGTGTTGGTCACCAGGTTCGGCAGCGAGTCGATCTCAATGATGTTGATGATGCGTAGGTTCCGGTACTTCGGGTCGGCCTGGATCGCGGCGATCGGGTCGATGTACTCGGCCTTGTAGCGGGGCAGGTCGTTCGGGCCCAGCTCACCGTTGGAGGCGAGCGCGGCGCAGTCCCGGCCGGGCAGGTTGTAGATCACGAACTGGATGTAGCCGGCGCCCTGGCGCAGCGCCTCCTCCAGGTGGTCCCGCACCCCGAAGGCGCCGTTGGAGCTGCTGTCCGGGGTGCCGTTGATGGCGGCGATCCGGTCCAGCCAGACGGCGGTCGGGTTGTTGGAGATCCGGCTGCCACCCGCCTCGGCGTCCGCCTTGGCCTTCCACTCCGGGTTCACATACCCCCGCGCCCCGGCGTACGGGTTGTCCACCTTGCTGCCGGCGGGCGGCGGCGTGGTCGGGGGTGGCGTGGTCGGGGGTGGCGTGGTCGGCGGCGGGGTGGTTGGGGGCGGCGTGGTCGGCGGCGTGGTGCCGCCGTTGCAGGTCACCCCGTTGAGGGTGAACGACGTCGGCTTGGGGTTGCTGCCACTCCACGCGCCGTTGAAGCCGAGGCTGATCGAGGCACCGGTGACGAGGCTGCCGTTGTAGGACAGGTTGCGTGCGGTGACCTGGCTGCCGGACTGGGTGAACTCGGCCGACCAGCCCTGCTGAACCCGCTGGCCCGCGTTCGGGAAGGTCCAGCCGAGGGTCCAGCCGTTGACCGGGTCGCCGAGGTTCTTGAGGGTGATGCTCGCGGTGAAGCCGCCGGGCCAGTCGTTCGTCGTGTAAGCGACGTCGCACTGCGTCGCGGCGTGCGCCACGGTGACCGGAATGGTCACCAACCCGCCGGCGACCAGGACGCCCGCGCCGGCGAGCGCGAGGGCCCGGCGTTGGCCGGACAGCCTTCTCCACACATTCATGCCACTGATCTCCTTGGGCGAGACCGGGCTCGCGTACGGCCCGGCGAGACGGCCCGGTGGGCGTCCTGGACGGACGGCCGCCGGCGCCAAACGGGATTCTTCGGGGGTGCCCGACCCGGACCGGGCGTGGTGGTGGTGGTGAACGACCGGCACGCGGCCGGGCGGTCAATCGGCGGCGGGATGTCGTCCGGTGGACCGGATGCCCTCGACTCCCTGCCTGCGCGGTGTGGCTCCCCGAACCGCGTGCGCCGATTCTTGCATGGGAGCGCTTCCATGGCAATGGCTCGATGCGTTCCCATGGTGAGGCCCGTGACCCGAGTCGGACGATACCGCCGAGCCGGGCCCGAGCGGCACGAGCGGCACCGTGCTCACCCCTACCGGATGAGCACGACGGGCAGGGCACAGCGAGCGCGGAACAGCGCGGGCCGCTCGCAACGGCGTGCCGCGCCTGAGACGGCACTCACTGCGGCGAAAGCCGCGCAGCGCTTCCTTTGCCACCTACCAACAGCAAACGCCAAAACACGAATCTTTCGCTTCAAAAGTCATGAAACGGTCTAACGTCGGTCGTAGCTCGGTTGTCGCCGGGCTCAGGACAACAGGGATGGAGTGACGCAGGTCATGGCTAAGAAGATGCTCGGGAAGGTCGTTGCGGGCGCCGCGCTCGGGAGCGCGTCGCTGCTGGTGCTCGCGCCGGGGATCGCGTTCGCTGACGGTCACCACGACGACGGCAAGGACCGTGACGGCAAGGTGTTCGCCAAGCCGCACGTGGTCAAGGCCGGCGACGAGGTCAAGCTCCTCGAGATCTGCTCGGAGCGACAGGAACACGCGTTCGTGTGGTCCAAGGTCACCGGCAAGGTCAAGCTCAAGCCGGTGCACGACGAGCACGGCAAGGACGACAAGGACAAGGACGAGCACGGCAAGGACGAGCACGGCAAGGACGACAAGGGCAAGGACCACGAAGGCAAGGACGAGCACGACAAGGACAAGGACAAGGACGAGCACGGCAAGGACGACAAGGGCAAGGACCACGACGGCAAGGACGAGAACGGCACGGGCAAGCCGCAGCCGCCCAACGGTGAGCGGTACGGCCAGGGCGGCGGCGCTGCCGCCGACGAGGGCAGCAAGGACTGGAAGGGCGAGGAGCACGGCCAGGACGCGGAGGACAGCCGCGACAAGAAGGACTGGGAGTCCAAGGACGAGGACAAGAAGGACCGGGACTCCAAGGACCACGACAAGAAGGACTGGGACTCCAAGGACCACGACAAGAAGGACTGGGACTCCAAGGACCACGACAAGAAGGACCGGGACTCCAAGGACCACGACAAGAAGGACCGGGACTCCAAGGACCACGACAAGAAGGACTGGGAGCACAAGAAGGACTTCGTCTACTACGGCGAGGCCAAGGTCGACAAGGACGCCCGTCCGGGTCGCCACGAGCTCAAGGGCTCGTGCGGCGAGGGTGAGCTCGTCGTCCTGCCCCGCGGCGGGGTCGACGGTGGTGACGGTGGCGCCAGCACCGGCACCGACCGTGGCCTGGCTACCGGTGGGGCGAGCCTGCTCGGCGCTGCCGCGCTGGGCGGGATCGTGCTGATGCGTCGTCGGCGGACCGATGGTTCGCTCGTCTGACGTGACGACGACACGGGCCGGCGGCCGTCACGGGAAACCGTGGCGCGCCGCCGGCGCGGCCGTCGCCGTCGTCACCCTGGCCATGATCGGCGCCGGCATGATCGGCGCCTCCCTGAAGACCACGCCCGCACCCCGCCCGCCGCAGCCACTGGCCCAGGCCGGTCCCGAGGTCACCGGGCCGACGGTCACCGCCACCGGCGTCCCTCCGGTCGACGGGGAATCCGTCGCGCAGGCAGAGGCTCCGGCCGGACTGGCCCGCTCCGCAGCGACCACGATCGAGATCCCCCGGATCGGCGTCAACGCGACGATCATGTCGCTGGGCACCAACCCGGACGGCACCGTCCAGGTCCCTCCGCTGAGCAAGGCCGACCAGGCCGGCTGGTACGAGCCTGGCGTGAGCCCCGGCGAGACCGGTAACGCGGTCATCGTCGGGCACGTGGACTCGGCGAAGCTCGGCCCGGCCGTCTTCTTCGACCTCGGCTCCCTCGTCCCGGGCGACAGGATCACCGTGGGGCGGGCGGACGGAAAACCGGTCGCCTTCCGGGTCGACTCGGTGAAGTCGTATCCGAAGACGTCCTTCCCCACCGAGCTGGTCTACGGGCCGAACGACCGGGCCGGTCTGCGCGTGGTGACCTGCGGCGGTCAGTTCGACGAGACCGTCAAGAGCTACCCGGACAACGTGGTCGTCTTCGCCACCCTGGTGGAATGACCAGCCAACACCAACGCGGTCCGGCCGGTCGGGGTTACCCGACCGGCCGGACCGCGTCCGGCGTACCGACTCAGGCTGCGGCGGAGGTCCGCACCAGGGTGCGGATCTGGCGCAGCAGCACGGACAGGGCGGCGAGATCCGCCCGCGACTCGTCGAACTCCCCCATGGCTCGGCGGGCCCGGTGGATCGAGGTGGCGTTCGACTGCTCCCACTGCTGCACCCGCTCGTGCGGCGGCAGCTCGTCCGGGGTCGAGTCGAGCACCTCCGCGGTGAGCGCGGCCAGCGCGGCGTACAGGTCGTAGCGCAGCGCCATCCGGGCCAACGTCTGCCAGCGGTCCTCCCGCGGCAGCAGGGAGATCTTCGACAGCAGCGAATCCACCCGGAACAGGTCGGAGAGCACGAAGTAGACCGAGGCCACCTCGCTGACGTCCCGCCCGCTGCCGGTCGCGGTCTCCACCACGTCCATCAGACCGAAGCTGTACATGAGCCGGGTCGCGCGTTCCGCCAGCTCCCGGGGCAGGCCACGCTCGGTCATCGAGTCGATGTGCGCCACGATGCCCTGCCGCTCGGTGCCGTAGAACAGCTCCTCCAGCCCCGGCAGCAGCCGGGCCACCCCGTCGCGCAGCCGGGCGATCTCGGCCGGCACGTCGATCGGCGAGCGCCGGTTGGACACCAGCCACCGCACCGCGCGGTCGAGCAGCCGCCGGGTGTCCAGGTAGACGCTGGTCTGCAGTTCCGGCGCAACCTTGTTGTCCAGCGCCTCGACCGCGTCCCACAGCTCGCGCAGCCCGAACACCTCGCTGACCACCACGTAGGCCCGGATCACGTCGGCCGCGCTGGCCGCGGTCTCCTCGACCACCCGGAAGACGAACGAGATGCCGCCCCGGTTGATCGCCTCGTTGACCAGCACGGTGGTGACGATGTCCCGGCGCAGCCGGTGCCGGCCCATCCGGTCGGCGAACCGCTCGCGCATCGGCGTCGGGAAGTAGTTGACCAGAACCTCGGTCGTCCACTCCTCGTCGGCCAGCCCCTCGGTGAGGATCTCCCGCTCCAGGACGATCTTCACGTACGCGAGCAGCACCGCGAACTCCGGCGCGGTCAGCCCCGACTCGCTGCGGACCGCCAGCTCCTCGTCCGGCGGCAACGCCTCCAGTGCCCGGTCCAACGCGCCCGAGCGCTCCAGGTCGTTGATCATCCGGCGGTGCACCGGGAGCAGCGAGGCGGCCTGGGCCTGGGCGTTGTTGATCGCCCGGGCCTGGTCGTAGTTGTCCCGCAGCACCAACTCCGCGACCTCGTCGGTCATCTCGGCCAGCAACTCGTCCCGCGCAGCCGTGGTCAGCTCCCCGTCGGCGACCGCGGTGTTCAGCAGGATCTTGATGTTCACCTCGTGGTCGGAGGTGTCCACGCCGGCCGCGTTGTCGATGAAGTCGGTGTAGATCCGGCCACCGGTCAACGCGTACTCGATCCGGCCGAGCTGGGTCCAGCCCAGGTTGCCGCCCTCGCCCGCCACCCGGCAGCGCAGGCTACGCCCGTCCACCCGGATCGCGTCGTTGGACTTGTCGCCCACTTCGGCGTTGGTCTGGCTCGACGCCTTGACGTAGGTGCCGATGCCGCCGTTCCAGAACAGGTCGACCGGCGCGGTGACGATCGCCTTCATCAGCTCCTGCGGCGAGATCTGCGTGACGTCGTCGTCCAAGCCGATCGCCGCGCGGACCTGCGGGGTGATCGGGATGGACTTGGCGGTACGCGAGAAGATGCCACCGCCGGCCGAGATCAGCTCCGGGTTGTAGTCCTCCCAGGATGATCGGGGCATTTCGAACAGCCGCCTGCGCTCGGCGTACGAGGTGGCCGCGTCCGGGGTCGGGTCGAGGAAGATGTGCCGGTGGTCGAAGGCGGCCACCAGCCGGATGTGCTCGGAGAGCAGCATCCCGTTACCGAACACGTCACCGGACATGTCGCCGACGCCGACCACGGTGAAGTCCTGGGTCTGGGTGTCCAGGCCCAGCTCCCGGAAGTGCCGCTTGACCGACTCCCAGGCGCCCCGGGCGGTGATGCCCATCCTCTTGTGGTCGTAGCCGGCCGAACCGCCGGAGGCGAACGCGTCACCCATCCAGAAGTTGTGGGTCTTGGAGATCTCGTTGGCGATGTCGGAGAACGTCGCGGTGCCCTTGTCCGCCGCCACGACCAGGTACGGATCGTCGCCGTCGTGCCGGACCACGTCCTCGGGCGGCACGATCTGCCCGCTGACGATGTTGTCGGTGACGTCCAGCATCGCGCCGACGAACGCCTGGTAGCAGGCGACCGCCTCGTCCCGGTCGCCCGGCTTCTGCTTCAGCACGAAGCCGCCCTTGGCACCCACCGGCACGATCACGGTGTTCTTCACCATCTGCGCCTTGACCAGGCCGAGCACCTCGGTGCGGAAGTCCTCCCGCCGGTCGGACCAGCGCAGCCCGCCCCGGGCCACCGGCCCGAACCGCAGGTGCACGCCCTCGAACCTGGGTGAGTAGACGAAGATCTCGAACTTCGGTCGCGGCGCCGGCAGGTCCGGGATGGCCTGCGGGTCGAGCTTGAAGGCCACGTACGCCTTCGGCCGTCCGTCGGCGCGCTTCTGGTAGAAGCTGGTCCGCAGGGTCGCCTCGATCAGCGTCAGGTACGAGCGCAGAATGCGGTCCTGGTCGAGGCTGGCCACGTCGTCCAGCGCGCCCCGGATCGTCTCCACCAGCTCACCGCTGCGCTGCTGACGCTGCTCGGTGCTCAGCTCGCCCGGCGCGAACCGGGTCTCGAAGAGCTCCACCAGCAGCGCGGCGAGCTTCGGGTACGCGATGAAGGTCTGCTCCATGTAGTCCTGCGAGAAGACCGTGCCGGCCTGCCGCAGGTACTTCGCGTACGCCCGCAGCACCACCACCTGCCGCCAGGTCAGCCCGCCGCGCAGCACCAGCTCGTTGAACCGGTCCACCTCGGCCTCGCCACGCCAGGCGGCCGCGAACGCGTTCTCCACGTGCGGGCGTACCTCGGCCAGCTCCTGGTGCGCCTCGGGCAGCATCAGGCCGAAGTCGTAGAGGTACACCCGGCCGTCGATCCGGTCCACCTCGTACGGGTGCTCGTCGACCACCCGGACACCGAGCGAGTGCAGCACCGGCAGTACGGCGGAGAGCATCATCGGCTCGCCGTACCGGTAGACCTTGAACCGGACGTCCATCGCCTCGGTCGGGTCCGCCCCCGGCACGCGGGTGCCGGGCCGGGGCGGGAGCTGCTTGCGGAACAGGTGCATCTCCAGCTGGCCGGGCTCCTCCAGCAGCTCCAGCTTGGCCAGGTCCTTCATCGCCTCGTACGGCGTGTGCCCGTCCTTGTAGCCCTCCGGGAACGCGTCGGCGTACCGGGCGAAGAGGTGCTTGGCCTGCTCGTCGCCGAGCTTGCGCTCCAGCACCAGCCGGTAGTCGTCGTCCCAGAGCCGGGTCGCGTCGGCCAGCTCCTCGGCGAGCAGGTCGGCGTCGATCTCACCGGGCGGCCGGGTGGGGTCGGTACGGACGATGAAGTGGACCCGGGCCAGCATCGACTCGGTCACCCGGGTGGTGTAGTCCACCCCGACACCGTTCAGCTCGCGCAGCAGGATGTCCTGCATGCGGAGCCGGTTCTGCGTGGTGAACCGGTCCCGGGGCAGGTAGATCAGGCAGGAGATGAACCGCCCGTACGCGTCCCGGCGCAGGAAGACCCGCAGCTGCCGCCGGCCCGCCATCCGCAGCACGCCGATCACCGCGTGGTACAGGTCGTCGGTCTTGATCTGGAACAGCTCGTCGCGCGGGTACGTCTCCAGGATCTGGAGCAGGTCCTTGCCGGAGTGGCTGCGCCGGCTCAGGCCGGAGCGGTCCAGCACCTCGGCCACCTTGCGGCGTACCACCGGCAGTTCCCGCACGCTGGTCCGGTACGCGGCGGTGGAGAACAGGCCCAGGAAGCGCCGCTCGCCGATCACCTCGCCGGCCTCGTTGAAGATCTTGAAGCCGATGTAGTCCAGGTACGCAGAGCGGTGCACGGTAGCGCGCGAGTTGGCCTTCGTGATGATCAGCAGGCGCTTCTCCAGCACCTTCTCGTGCGCCTCGGGCGTCATCGACGACAGCGACCGGGCCTCCGGCGAATCCGAACGCAGGATGCCCAGACCGGTGCCGAGCACCGCCTCCAGGGCCTTGCCGTCGACCATGTCCGCGCCGCCGCCACCGGCGGCGTCCACCAACCGGTACTCGCGGTAGCCGAGGAAGGTGAAGTGGTCCTGGGCGAGCCAGCGCAGCAACTCCACCGAGTCGGTGATGTCCTTCTCCGGCACCGGCGGACGGTTGTCCGAGGTGCGGGCCGAGGCCAGCTCGTCGGCGAGCGCGAGGGCCCGCTGACGCATCTTCGGCCAGTCCTCCACCGCCTCCCGCACGTCGGTGAGCACCCGTTGCAGCTCGCGGCGCAACCGATCCCGCTCGGCGGCGTCCCGGACCGGATCGATCTCGATCCGCATCCAACTCTCGATGATGTCACCGGCGATCGCGTCGTCCGGTTCGACGTCCGCGGAAACCTCGGTGAGCCGGCCCAGCGGCTCGCGCCGGACCACCACCAGCGGGTGCACCAGCAGGTGCACGTCCAGGTGGTACGAGTTGAGCAGCGCGGTCACCGAGTCGACCAGGAACGGCATGTCGTCGGTGACGAACTCGACGACAGTGTGGTGCTGGTCCGCGTGCGGTTCGTGGATCCGCAGCTTGAGCTCTCCCGGCACCCGTTGCTGGGCGAGGTCCCGGTGCGCGCGGGCCGCGTCGAGCATCTCCTCCGCCGTGAAGCCGACCAGCTCCTCGTCCGGGGCGAACCGCCAGAAGCGGCCTACCAGGGTCGCCGCGTCGTGATCGTCTCCGGCGAGCGCGACGGCCTGGGCTACCAGGCGCTCCGCGTTGGGCACCGGCTCGTCGAGCTCGGCGTCCTCCACATCGTCGGCCAACGCCTCTGTCGGCAGGCCCAGATCGTAGATCGTGTCGATACTCGACCCGGTCAGCCCGGTCGCTCCCGTGTCGAGGCGGCCGTAGCCGTCCCCGTCGGTCGCCGAATCGAAGCTGTCGTCGTCCCGGCCAGAGTCATCCTGCCGGAGGTCGGGTTCCGGTTTGATCGCCGGACGCCGGTCCATCGGTGCCACTCCCCTCGACCCACCACGTTGTGGGTCACTCAGCCCAAGCCTAGGCCCTGCCGTTCTGCACGATCGTCGGCGGACCACCGGCCAGACGTCCGGATCGGGACTCTGTCCTTTCACCCGTTGCGGGTCATGAGGTTGGCCGGTTGCGGGATACCCCGCCACGCGATGTTCATCACACCGGCACGGACCGTCTTTCCGCACGTAGGGCCGCATCACGGGACGTTGAGGACACCATCCGCGTACTACCGTGCAGGGCAGTCCGAGATTGGAAGGACCCGCTTCATGCCCCTGTCGTACCCCCGGCCCCACCGGCCGAACCATGCCCGCCGGCGCATCGCCGCCCTCACCGCGACCCTGGTCGCCGCCGGTCTCCTGGCCGCCTGCTCCGGCGACGACGGGCCGCAGCGCAGCGTCGACGCGTTTCTGGCCGGCTGGCGCAGTGGCGACCTCCAGGCGGTCGGCCTGGTCGACACGACCGGCGCCAAGGTGCCGGCGGCCGAGGTGAGCCGCGAGATCAAGGAGCTCTCCGGTGAGCTGGCGGCCACCCCGCCCACGCTGACCCGCCGGGGCGAGCCGAAGGTCACCGCCGACATCGCGACCGTGCCGATCCGGGTGGAGTGGACCCTGCCCGGTCAGACCCGCTGGGCGTACGACCGGGAGGTGCGGCTCGTCCAGGGCGACGACGACCAGTGGCAGGTGACGTGGGAGCCCCGGGTGCTGCACGAGCAGCTCACGAAGGGTGACCGGCTGGGTCTGCGCCGCGACACCGGTCCCCGGGCCGGACTGCTGGACGCCGCCGGGCAGCCGATCGTGTCACCGCGTCCGGTGATCCGGGTGGGCGTGCAGCCGAACGGGGTCGCCGACATCAATAAGCTGGTCAAGGATCTCGACGCGGCCTTCAAGGCGATCCGCCCGGCGCTGGTCCCCGCGATCGACCTGACCGATCTGCCCTCGCGGGTGGCGAAGGCCGAGCCGGGCGCCTTCGTCGAGGTGGTGTCGCTGCGCGAGGAGGCGTACCTCCAGATCAAGCCCCGGATCTACGACCTGCCCGGCACCAAGTTCCAGTCCGACAAGATCGACCTGGCGCCCACCCGGGAGTTCGCCCGGGCGCTGCTCGGCTCGGTCGATCAGGCGCAGGCCGACGACCTCGCCGCGCACCCGGACCGGTACGTCGCCGGCGACCTGGTCGGGCACGGCGGCTTGCAGGGCCGCTACGACGAGCGGCTGCGCGGCAACCCCGGGCTGACCGTGGTGGTCGAACGCCCGGACGAGGGCGGCAAGCTGGCACCCACCGGCACCGAGTTGTTCCGTCGGGAGCCGCAGCCCGGGCAGGCGCTGAAGACCACGCTGGACGTGGCCGCTCAGAACGCGGCCGACGGGGCACTGCGTGCGGAGCCCCGCCGATCGTCCCTGGTGGCGGTACGGATCAGCGACGGTGCGGTGCTCGCCGTGGCGAACGGCCCCGGGCCGGCCGGGGAGAACCTGGCCTTCACCGCCCAGGTGCCGCCGGGCTCCACGTTCAAGATGGTCAGCGCGCTGGGCCTGCTGGACCGGGGCGCGGTGACGCTGGACGGGCCGGTGAACTGCCCGAAGACCTTCACCGTCGACGGTCGCTCGTTCAAGAACTCGGACAATTTCCAGCTCGGCTCGGTGCCGTTCCGCACCGACTTCGCCAAGTCCTGCAACACCGCGTTCGCGGCGCTGGCGCCGAAGCTCGGCGGCGACGGGCTGGCCGCTGCCGGCCGCTCGCTGGGCCTGGAGGGGCAGTGGGACCTCGGCGCGGACGCGTTCACCGGCAAGGTGTCGACCGGCGGCAGCCCGGCCGAGCAGGCCGCCGCCTCGTTCGGGCAGGGCACCACGCTGGTCAGCCCGCTGGCCATGGCCGGCGCCACCGCCGCGGTCGCCCGAGGCCGGTTCGAGCAGCCGAAGCTGCTGATCGACCCGGCACCGGCCAAGCCCGCCGCAGCCGGCGAGCAGCTCAAGCCGGAATCGGTCGCGGCGCTGCGCACGATGATGCGCGAGGTGGTCACCGTCGGCACCGGCAGCGCGCTCAAGGACGTGCCGGGCGGCGAGGTGTACGGCAAGACCGGCACCGCCGAGTACGACGACAACCCGGCCCACACGCATGCCTGGTTCGTCGGTTGGCGGGGCGACGTCGCGTTCGCCGTCTTCGTGGAGAAGGGCGGCGCCAGCACCGCCTCGGCCGTGCCGATCGCCGAGCGCTTCCTGCGCGCCCTGCCGGCCCGCTGACCCGCCCAGGCACTGCGGTGATCCACTCGCGAGGTCGCTGATGTTGGGGTGTCCGAGCCACTGGACACCCCAACATCGCCGATATCGTCTCGATCACGGCCACCGGCCGCCCCCGCGTTGGGGCGGTCGGTGGGTCAGGCCGTGTCGACGTTGGGGCGGTCGGTAGGTCAGGCCGTGTCGGCGTTGGGGCGGCCGGTTGGTCAGGCCGTGTCGACGTTGGGGCGGTCGGTGGAGTCCGGGGCGGCTGGCGAGGGCCGCCGCAGCAGACCCGGGCCGGCCGATGCGGGCGGGCCGACCGGTTCCCGCTCGACCGGAGGCGCGACGCCCGCCGGCTCCGCGTGCACCGACGCCAGGGTGCCGAGCGGCTCCGGCTCGGCGGGGGCCGGAACGCCGCGCGGCCGGCCCGACGGGCGGACGCCGGAGGGGCCGTCGGCGGGCGAACCGGCAGCGGCGGCGAGGTCGAGCGCGGCGGACTGCGCCTCGTCGACGGGCGCGGGACGCGCTCCGTCGGGCCGCTCGGGGGCAACCGCTGGCCGCCCCTTCCCGCGCCGCGGGGTGGGGGCGGCGGGGCGGGCCGACAGCAACCGGGGCGGTACCGCCTCCGGGGCGGTGACCGGGGCCAGGCCGGCCACCACGGTGTTGACGATCTCGGCGGCGTAGGAGCCGTCCGGGTCGTAGTCGGGGTCGAAGACGGTCAGCTCGACGCCCAGGCAGTGCGGAGTGTCCACCAGGCCGGCGAGCAGGATCTCCAGCTCGGCGAAGGCGATCCCGCCCGGGTCGGGCGCGTCCACGGCGGGCATCACGGCCGGGTCGAGCACGTCCACGTCGATGTGCACCCAGTAGCCCGCGCAGTCGGCGAGTTGCTCGTGCGCCCACTGAGCCGTCCGGGCGGCGCCCTCGGCGCGCAGCGCGGGCACCGGCCGGGTGATGATCCCGGCCGCCTGGAGGTCGAGCCGGTACTCGTCCTGCGCCCGGATGCCGAGCACCACCACGTCGATGTCACGGAAGTAGGGTCGGCGTCCCTCCAGGGCGGCCAGGTCGGCCTGCCCCCGCCCGGTGACCAGGGCCAGGTCCTCGCCGGCCGCAGCACCCACGTAGGAGGCGTTGCCGGGGTGCCGGAAGTCGGAGTGCCCGTCCACGAAGACCAGCCCGATCCGCCCGCCGACCGCCTCACCGAGGCGGTGCATGGCCAGCGCCGAGCCGAGCAGCACCGAGCAGTCGCCGCCCAGCACCACCGGGAACTCGCCCCGGTCGATGATCGAGCCGATCCGCTCGGCGAGCGCCATCGAGTAGTCGGCGATCTCCCGGGCGTGGCACACCCCGTCGCCGGGCCGCCAGTCGCCCGGGTCGTACCGGGGCGGGGTGAGGCAGCCTGCGTCGCGGGCCCGCAGCCGGGCCAGCAGGTCGTGGTCCCGCAGCGCACCGGGCGCCTTGCCGCAGCCCGGGACCGAGGTGGACGTGGGCGGCCGCAGACCAAGATTTGTCGGCGCGTCGAGGACGGCGATCCGGCGCATCATGAGCTCCCGTCCTCGGTGGTCGGGCGGGCCGGCCGGAACGCCGGCCCGCGCTGGCGTGCTACGAACTCAGAACAGGGCGCTGGCCAGAGCCCGGCGCGCCGAGGCGACCGCCGGATCGTCGGGGCCGGCGATGGTGAACAGCGAGACCAGGTGCTGGCGTGCCGTCTCGCGGTCCTCGCCGGCGGTGCGCCGGACCAGGCCGACCAGCCGGGCGTACGCCTGCTCGGCCATGCCGCTGAGCACCTCGATGTCGGCGGCCAGCAGTTGGGCCGCAACGTCGTCGGGAGCGCTCTCGGCGGCGGCCAGCGCGGCGGTCGGGTCGGCGCCGGCCACCCGGCGGGCCACCCCGACCTGGGCCAGACCGGCCTCGGCCGCGGCATCCGCCGGGGAGTCGGCCAGGATCTTGCGGTACGCCCGCTCGGCGGCGTCCAGGTCGCCGCTCATCAGCGCGTCGTCCGCCTCGTCGAGGCGCGGGTCCTCCGGCTCGGCGACAGCCACGCCACCGGCCTTGAGCACGGCCTGGAGCCACTGGCGCAACTGCGCCTCGGGCACCACGCCGGAGAAAGCGTCGATCGGCTGGCCGCCGACCACCGCGTAGACCATGGGGATGCCCTGGACCCGGAACATCTGGGCGATCCGCGGACTTTCCTGCACGTCGACCCGGGCGAGCACCCACGCGCCGCCACTCTCGGCGGCCAGCCGCTCCAGCACCGGGGCGAACTCGTCGCTCTCCGGGAAGCCGGCCGCGCCGAAGAAGACGATGACCGGCAGGGCCATCGACCGTTCGAGCACGTCGGCCTGGATGGTGGCCTCGGTGACGTCGACGATGGCGGCGTTACCGCCAGCGGTGGGCGCGCCGGGGGCGCCTGCGGACGGGCCGCCCTGCGGGGGTGTGCCGGGACGGGTACTGGCTGGTGCGGGGCCGCGCAGCGTGCTGAGGTCGACCGCGCCGCGGGTGAAGATCGACGAGGTGATCCGTGGGTCGCTCATGGTTACCTAGTCTCGCACGTGAGCCCGCGATCTCAGCTCACCCGCAACCCCGACGTTGCAACTCTCACGCCCACCAACCTGCGCCGCCCCCAACCCCCGTGATCATGCACTTTCTGTCCCCGAGACGCGGCATATGTCGGGGCAGAAAATGCAAGATCACGGGGGGTCGGGGCGGTGGAGGGTCAGAAGCGGGCGGGTTCGCGGTAGGTGCCCCATTCGGCGCGCAGAGCGTCGCAGATCTCGCCGAGGGTGGCTTCGACGCGGACCGCGTCCAGCATGGCGGGGATCATGTTCTGGTCGGTGCGGCCGACCTCGACCATCCGGGCCACCGCCGCGCGGACCGCCGACTCGTCCCGGGCGCTCTTGCGCTCGGCGAGCACCCGGCGCTGCTCCAGCTCCACCTCGTGCGAGATGCGCAGGATCTCCAGCTCCTTGGCGACCGTGCCGGTGTGGCAGTTGACGCCGACGATCTTCTTGTCGCCCTTCTCCAGCGCCTGCTGGTAGACGAAGGCCGACTCGGCGATGTGCCCGGTGAACCAGCCGTCCTCGATGCCGCGCAGGATGCCGGAGGTCATCGGGCCGATCTGGTGCGGGCCCTCGCCGCCGAGCTGCCTGATCCGGGCGAAGATCTCCTCCGCCTCGGCCTCGATCTTGTCGGTGAGCGCCTCGACGTACCAGGAGCCGCCGAGCGGGTCGGCCACGTTGACCACACCGGTCTCCTCCATCAACACCTGCTGGGTACGCAGGGCGATCTCGGCGGACTCGTCGGTGGGCAGCGCCAGGGTCTCGTCCAGCGCGTTGGTGTGCAGCGAGTTGGTCCCGCCGAGCACCGCGGCCAGCGCCTCGACGGCGGTGCGTACGACGTTGTTGACCGGCTGCTGGGCGGTCAGCGACACCCCGGCGGTCTGCGTGTGGAACCGCAGCCAGAGGGCCTTCTCGCTGGTCGCGCCGTAGACCTCGCGCAGCCAGCGGGCCCAGATCCGGCGGGCAGCCCGGAACTTGGCGATCTCCTCGAAGAAGTCGACGTGCGAGTCGAAGAAGAAGCTCAGCCCCGGCGCGAAGACGTTGACGTCGAGCCCTCGGCTCAGCCCCAGCTCCACGTAGCCGAACCCGTCAGCCAGGGTGTACGCCAACTCCTGCGCGGCGGTCGAGCCGGCCTCGCGGATGTGGTAGCCGGAGACCGACAGCGGCTTGTAGCGCGGGATCTCCCCGGCGCAGTACTCCATCAGGTCGCCGATGAGGCGCAGGTGCGGCTCGGGGTCGAAGAGCCACTCCTTCTGCGCGATGTACTCCTTGAAGATGTCGGTCTGCAGGGTGCCATCCAGCTTGGACAGGTCGGCGCCCTGCCGCTCGGCGGCGACCAGGTACATGCAGAACACCGGCACGGCCGGGCCGGAAATGGTCATCGAGGTGGTGACGCTGGCCAGGTCGATGCCGTCGAAGAGCGCCTCCATGTCGGTGGCGGTGTCGATGGCGACGCCGCAGTGGCCGACCTCGCCGAGCGCCTGCGGGTCGTCCGAGTCGCGGCCCATCAGGGTCGGCATGTCGAACGCGACCGAGAGGCCACCACCGCCGGCACCGAGGATCATCTTGTAGCGCTCGTTGGTCTGCTGGGCGTTGCCGAAGCCGGCGAACTGCCGGATCGTCCAGGTCCGCCCGCGGTAGCCGGTCGGATGGAGACCCCGGGTGTACGGGTACTCGCCCGGCCAGCCGATCCGCTCGAAGCCCGGGTACGCGGCACCCTCCGGCGGTCCGTAGACCGGGTCGACCGGCATCCCGGAGAGCGTGGTGAAGTCCGCGTCCCGCTTACGCGCGGAGTCGTACCGGGCCTGCCAGCGTGCCCGTCCGGCGGCGATCTCGTCGGCGTCCATGCGCAGGGCTCCTCCTCGGGTCCTCGACTGCACATCGAGTGTAGAGCCCTCGCCTGAACGATCGCTAAGTCACGCCGTACCCGTGGGTAACGTGAGCTGGGCGGTTTCCATTCGACGGCAGGCCGAGTGCGTGGACCGAGTCGGTGAGGGTGCCGGCGCGACGGTGGCCGTTGCCACCGTCGCACCGGAATGAGAGGCCGCCGGTGGCACGGCGGGCGATTGTCATCCCCCTACGATGGCCACCTGCGGCCCACCGCCAGCCGAGGTCAGGAGACTGATCTCAGTAGCGGGTCTTCACGAGGAACTGGTAACCAAGCAACTTGGTGCCGTTGTAGTTGTACATCGGCCAGCACTGCTGGGGCGACGTCCACGACGAGACGTACGTCGGCCTCGCCGCTTTGCACGCCGACATCGTCGGGTACATCGGGCTGTTGTAGTCCGCAAGAGCGGGCGAGGCGGTGCCCAGCACCAAGCCGCCAGCCAAGGCGACAGCAGCGATGAGGGTGCGGGGGCGGGGGTGACGCGAGTTCTTCGCCATCCTTACTCCATTCCTGGTGAACCGTCCATTATGGATCTTGACACCAGGAGCTTAAGGCACCCACCGGGACGCGCACGCCGGGCGTCTACCTCTGCGGCCGCCCTGTCGGAGGTCAGGCCGTCGGAGCCGCGGCCCCGCCCATCTCCACGTCGTCGACCCGAATGTTGACCTCGTCGACCCGCAGCCCGTACGCCTCGACCGCCTCGGTGACCCGGGCCCGCACCTGGCCGGTCACCTCCGGCACCGGCTGGCCGGCCTGGATCACCAGCACCAGGTTGACCACAGCCGCGTTCCCGGTCACGTGGGCCGAGCAGCCCCGCCGGGCATCGCCCACCTCATCCAGCCCCACCTTGTCGAGGAACGAGTTGAAGAACCGGGCGACGTCCCCACCAAGCTCGGCCACCCCGGGCACCGCGCGGGCCGCCGCTACGGCGATCTTCTCGATCACCTCGTCGGAGACCTGCGTCGACCCACCGGCCGCCGCCGACACCGTGGTCAGCTCTCGCGTCGCCTCGTCACTCACGTCCCGCTCCCCTGCTCTTCGCGCCACCGCACTGGCACACGCCCGACCCCCACCGCCGTGGGGCGGTGCGAGCCTACAAGGGCGCCGGGATGTCGGGGTGTCCCTGGTGGACGGTCAGCGGGCGAGCTGGGAGAGCAGGGTATCCGCCGCCGCGTACGGGTCGAGCGCGCCCTCAGCCACCTTGGCGGCGAGCGTGGGCAGCTCCGTACCGTCGCGCAGTGAGCCGATCCGGGCACGGAGCACGCCGAGCGCGATGGCCTCGATCTCGGCGGCGGCCCGCGTCTCCTGGCGGTGGCGCAGCTCGCCGTGCTCGACCAGCCAGCCACGGTGCTTGTCGATCGCGGCGGCGATGTCGTCGATGCCCTCGCCCCGCGCGGCGACCGAGCGGACCACCTGCGGCCGCCACTGCCCCGGGCCGCGCTCACCGAGGGCGATCATGCCCTGGATGTCGCGGACCGTGGCGTCGACGCCGTCCCGGTCGGCCTTGTTGACCACGAACACGTCGGCGATCTCCAGGATGCCGGCCTTGACCGCCTGGATCGCGTCGCCCATGCCGGGGGCGAGCAGCACCAGCGTGGTGTCGGCCAGCGACGCGACCTCCACCTCAGCCTGGCCGACGCCGACGGTCTCCACCAGCACCACGTCGCAGCCGGCGCCCTCCAGCACCCGGACCGCCTGCGGCGTCGCGGCGGCCAGCCCGCCGAGGTGCCCACGGCTGGACATCGACCGGATGTAGACGCCCGGGTCGGTGGCGTGGTCCTGCATCCGCACCCGGTCGCCGAGGATCGCCCCGCCGGTGAACGGGCTGGACGGGTCGACCGCCAGCACGCCGACCCGGTGCCCGCGCGCCCGCAGCGCGCGGACCAGCTCATTGGTGGTGGTCGACTTGCCCACCCCGGGCGAACCGGTCAGCCCGACCACCTGGGCCTGCCCGGCGTAGGGCGCGAGCGCCGCCGCGATCTCCGGCAGCAGATCGTCGCCGTTCTCCACCAGCGTGATCAGCCGGGCCACCGCGCGGGGGTCGCCCGCGCGGGCCCGCTCGACCAGCAGCGGTACGTCCCGGCTACGGCGCACCGACGAGGCGCCCGGCGCCGGAACGTGCTCGACCGCTTCGCTCACTGTGCCATTTTCGTTCACGACTGCGGGGCTCGCAGAACCGGCTCGCTCCTCGCGCTCACTGGTTGGTCTCAGCCTTACCCGGAACATGGATGATCAGGGCGTCGCCCTGGCCACCGCCGCCGCAGAGCGCCGCCGCGCCGGTGCCGCCGCCACGCCGCCTCAGCTCCAGCGCGAGGGTGAGCACCAGCCGGGCACCGGACATGCCGATCGGGTGCCCCAGCGCGATGGCACCACCGTTGACGTTGACCTTGTCCGGGTTGATCCCGAGGTCACGGGTGGACTGCACGCCGACCTGGGCGAAAGCCTCGTTGATCTCGATGAGGTCCAGGTCCTCGACGCTCAGGCCGCCCTTCTTCAGGGCGTGGTTGATCGCGTTGGACGGCTGCGAGTGCAGGGAGTTGTCCGGGCCCGCCACGTTGCCGTGCGCGCCGATCTCGGCCAGCCAGGTCAGCCCCAGCTCCTTGGCCTTGGCCTTGCTCATCACGACCACCGCGGCGGCGCCGTCGGAGATCGGCGAGGAGCTGCCGGCGGTGATTGTGCCGTCCTTGGCGAAGGCGGGACGCAGCTTGGCCAGCGACTCGACGGTGGTGTCCGGGCGGATCCCCTCGTCCTCGTTGATCACCAGCGGGTCGCCCTTGCGCTGCGGGATCACCACCGGGGTGATCTCCTCGGCGAAGTGGCCGTTCTTCTGCGCGGCCGCGGCCCGCTGGTGGCTGGCCGCGGCGAAGGCGTCCTGCTCGCTGCGGGAGATGCCGTGCTTCGTGCCGAGCCGCTCGGTGGACTCACCCATGGAGCAGCAGTCCCAGGCGTCGCTGAGCCCGTCGTGCGCCATGTGGTCCTTGATCACCACGTCGCCGTACTTGTAGCCGGAGCGCTGGCCGAGCAGCAGGTGCGGGGCGTTGGTCATCGACTCCATGCCACCGGCCACCACGACGTCGAACTCGCCGGCCCGGATCAGCTGGTCGGCCAGGGCGATGGCGTCCAGGCCGGAGAGGCAGACCTTGTTGATGGTCAGCGCCGGCACGGACATCGGCACGCCGGCCTCGACCGCCGCCTGCCGGGCCGGGATCTGACCCGCACCGGCCTGGAGGACCTGACCCATGATCACGTACTGGACCTGGTCCGGGCTGATACCGGCCCGCTCCAGCGCTGCCTTGATCGCGATCCCGCCGAGCTTCGTGGCCGGGAGGTCCTTGAGGTTGCCCAGCAGCCGCCCCATCGGGGTCCGCGCGCCGCTGACGATCACCGAAGCCATGCCTGCCTCCGAGGGGGGTGCCGAGCTGTACGCCTTAACGATTGTTCGGTCAGACTAACGCCATGGCTGAGAACTCCCCCGCCGAGCCCGGTGCGGACTACGTCACAGACATCGGGCTTCGCAAGATTGACCACGTCGGGATCGCCGTGGCCGACCTGGACGCCGCGATCGACTTCTACCAGCGGACGTTCGGGATGCGCTGCGTACACATCGAGACCAACGCCGAGCAGGGCGTCCGGGAAGCGATGCTGGCCGTCGGGCCGACCGCCGAGGGCGGCTGCGTGCAGTTGCTCGCCCCGCTCACCCCCGAGTCGACGATCGCCAAGTTCCTGGACCGCAACGGGCCGGGCGTGCAGCAGGTCGCGTACACCGTGGTGGACATCGACGTGGCCTGCGCGGCGCTGCGCGCGCGGGGGATGCGGCTGCTCTACGACGCCCCACGGCGCGGGACCGCGGACTCGCGGATCAACTTCGTGCACCCCAAGGACGCCGGCGGCGTCCTGGTCGAACTCGTCGAACCCGCCGCCTCGCACTGAGCCCCCACGCCCCACGCGGCGCCGCTCGCTGGCGGCCGGGGCTCTGATCAACTCCAGATCGCCGATGTGGCGGTGTCGCGATCGTCCGGACACCGCCACATCGGCGAAATGGAGACGATCGAGCGTCGCGGGGACCGCGCAACGGGCCCGAGAGCGCGTGGGTGCGCGGTTGGCGGGGCCGCCGGACACCTTCACGCATCGGCCGATGCAGTTTTTCACAGATGACTTCCGGCTTTAGCTACCGTTCAGTAACGTCCCGGCCCACAGGAGCGCGACCGGTGCCGGATGTGTCGAATGCCGACATGGCGGTCGTGCCCACCGGCGCCGACGATGGCAGCACCCGGGCCCGTGCGGGTGCGGACGAACCGGAGGTCACCGTGCAGGACATCCTCGAAGCAATCATGGCGGCGGAGGAATCGAGCGACCCGGACCGCGAACTGGCCGGCCTCGCCGGGCTGCCCGTACCGGAGAGCTACCGGGGCGTGGTCGTCCGCGCCGAAGAGGCCCGGATGTTCGACGGCATGGCCACCCGGGACAAGGACCCCCGCAAGGCGCTGCACGTGCAGGAGGTGCCGACACCGGAGCTCGGGCCGGGCGAGGCGCTGATCGCGGTGATGGCCAGCGCGATCAACTACAACACGGTGTGGACCAGCATCTTCGAGCCGCTGCCCACCTTCAAGTTCCTCCAGCGGTACGGCCGGATCTCCGAGCTGACCCGCCGCCACGACCTGCCGTACCACGTGGTCGGCTCGGACGCGGCCGGCGTGGTGCTGCGCACCGGCCCCGGGGTGACCCGGTGGGCCGCTGGCGACGAGGTCGTCGCGCACTGCCTCTCCGTCGAGCTGGAGGACGCGGCCGGACACGACGACACCATGCTCGACCCACAGCAACGGATCTGGGGCTTCGAGACGAACTTCGGCGGGCTGGCCGAACTGGCCGTGGTCAAGGCCAACCAGCTGATGCCCAAGCCGCGCCACCTGAGCTGGGAGGAGGCGGCCAGCCCAGGGCTGGTCAACTCCACCGCGTACCGGCAGCTCGTCTCGCACCACGGGGCCAACATGAAACAGGGCGACGTGGTGCTGATCTGGGGCGCCTCCGGCGGCCTCGGCGGGTACGCCACCCAGATGGCGCTGAACGGCGGCGCCATCCCGGTCTGCGTCGTCTCGTCGCCGGAGAAGGCCGAGCTGTGCCGCCGGATGGGCGCGGAGCTGGTCATCGACCGGGCGGCCGAGGGCTTCCGGTTCTGGAAGGACGAGGAGACCCAGGACCCGGACGAGTGGAAGCGCCTGGGCGAGCGGATCCGCGAGCTGACCGGGGGTGAGGACCCGGACATCGTCTTCGAGCACCCCGGCCGGGAGACCTTCGGCGCGAGCGTCTACGTGGCCCGGCGCGGCGGCACCATCGTCACCTGTGCCTCCACCAGCGGCTTCCAGCACCAGTACGACAACCGCTACCTCTGGATGCACCTCAAGAGGATCGTCGGCAGCCACTTCGCCAACTACCACGAGGCGTGGCAGGCCAACCGCCTGGTCGCGCTCGGCAAGGTGCACCCGACGGTGTCCCGCACCTACCCGCTGGAGCAGACCGGCCAGGCGGCGTACGAGGTGCACCGCAACGCCCACCAGGGCAAAGTCGGAGTGCGCTGCCTCGCCCCCGCCGACGGGCTGGGCGTCCGTGACGGGGAGTTGCGGGCCCGGCACGAGGACGCGATCAACCGGTTCCGGGGGCACTGACCGGGCCGCAGGCCGGACGGACGAGCACCGGATGGCCATTGCGGTGAACGGCCATTGTTCTTCCACCCTATTTGTGGGATACCCAGCCGGATCGAACAAAGGGCCACGGGCACGTCCCGTGGCCCTTTTTCGTGTCACTCTCCGTGGCGTCCGACCCGCCCGGGACCTGCCAAGATCGCCGATTGGTCCGGCCTCGCCGATTGCGGGAGTTGACCATGTAAAGAGGACACGAAAGCTGCGCACCGCTCTTGCGAAGCACCCTGGGGCGTCTGCCAGTATGTCCCAATGCCCCAGCAGCAGTCCTCCCCTCTCGCGTTCTTCGATAACGCGAACTCGCAGCCAGATTTCACCGTTGGCCTGCGCGGATACAACACTCACCAGGTCGACGACTTCCTCGGCCGGATGACGGCCGCGCTGACCCAGTCCGAGCAGGCCCGTGCCGAGGCCGAGCAGCGGATGAACGACGCTCAGCGTCGCCTCCGCCAGGCCGAGCAGCGCATGAGTGCGCTGGAGCAGAAGCTCACCGACACGAACAAGCAGCTCGAAGAGAACAACCGGCCCACCCTCTCCGGGCTCGGCACCCGCGTCGAGCAGATCCTCCGGCTCGCCGAGGAGCAGGCCAACGACCACCGCAACGAGGCCAAGCGCGAGTCTGAGGGCATCCTCTCCGCCGCCCGCCTCGAGGCCCGTGAGATCACGGACAAGGCCCGCGCCGAGGCCGCCGCGATGAAGGCGAGCGCCGAGCGCGAGGCCGGCAACCTGCGCACCGCCGCCGAGCGCGAGGCCGCCGAGGTCCGGGTGCAGGCCCGCCGCGAGGCCGACACGCTGCGCGCCGACGCCGACCGCGAGACCAAGCAGCTTCGTACCGTCACCGCACACGAGGTGGCCGAGCTGAAGTCGACCGTCGAGCGGGAGGTGGCCACCCTCCGGGCCACCGCCGAGCGGGAGATCACCCAGCAGCGGGCCAAGGCCGCCCGCGAGGCCGAGGAGAAGCGCGCCGAGGCGACCAAGCTGCTCACCGACGCACGGGACAAGCGCGACAAGGACCTCCAGGCCCTGGAGCTCCAGCTCGCCGAGCGGCGGGAGAAGGCCGAGCGCGAAGAGTCCGAGCGGCACGCCGCCCAGGTCGCGCAGACCCAGAAGATGGTCAGCGAGGCCGAGCAGCGGGCCCGCGCCGCGCAGGAGCGCGCCAAGGAGATCGAGCAGCGCGCTGAGGCCCGCCGGGTCGAGTCGGAGCGCAGCGCAGCCGAGACGCTCGACAAGGCGAAGGCGCACTCGGAGAAGACGCTCAACGAGGCCAAGGCCGAGTCGCAGCGCCTGCTCACCGAGGCCCGCACCGAGGCGGAGCTGACCACTCAGGCCGCCCGCCGCGAGGTCGAGGACCTCACCCGGCAGAAGGACGCGGTCACCTCGCAGCTCGGTCAGATGCTCTCCGGGCTCGCCGGCATCGTCCCCGGCATGCCAGCCGCGGCCGCTCCGGCGGCCAAGCCGGAGGCCAAGAAGGCCGACGGCGGTCAGGAGCGGGCGACAGCGGAGACTGCCGGCTGACGCCAGGCGTCAGGTTGGGGCAACGACGGCGCGAGGTGACACCGGGTAACCGCTGTGACCTCGCGCCGTGTGCGTTTCCCGCCCCTTGGCATCACCCGTTGCGTCCGGAGTGAAGTAGGTCCCATAAGGGGCGTCCGTATCGCCCCAGCAGGGGCCGTTGCGTGTGAGGATGGGGGCATGTCGCACGGCGAGGAACTGTTCGCACTCGGCGGGGACGTGACCACGGAGCCCAGCTTCGAGTCCGCTCTGCGGGGATACGAGAAGAAACAGGTCGACCGGTACGTCGCGCGTGCCGAGCACGAGATCGCGACCCTCGCCGCCGAACGGGAACAGGCATACACACAGATCCACAAGCTCGCCGGCCAGGTCGAGGTGCTTCAGCGGGACCTCGTCCAGGTGCGCAAGCAGATGAACGTGGTGGACCGGGCCTCGTTCCGGCACCTCGGCCCCCGGGTCGAGTCGATCCTCGCCCTCGCCGAGGAGCAGGGCGAGGAGATCCTGTCCGCGGCGAACGAGGAGATCGAGGCCCGCCGCGCCGCCGCCGAGCACATCATCGATGAGGCCCGCGAGCAGGCCGCGCGGGCACTGAAGGACTTCGAGATCACCCTCGCCGCACGACGCGCGGAGGAGGAGCGGCACAGCGCCGCCCGGCGCGCCGAGGCGGAAGAGACTCTGCAGTCGGCCAAGGACGAGTCGGCGCAGTTGCGCAAGACGGCGCAGGACGCGCTGGCGAAGGCCCAGCAGGAGGCCACCCAGCTGCGGGACACCGCCAAGGAGATCCACACCCGGGCCCAGCAGGAGGCCACCAAGCTGCGCGAGGCGGCCCGCGAGACGCTGACCACCGCCCGGCAGGAGGCCAGCGAGCTGCGCGAGGCCGCGAAGGAGGTGCACGCCAAGGCCCTGCAGGAGGCCAAGCGGCTCACCGACACCGCGACCGAGGCCGGCCGGGCCACTCACGCCAAGGCGCAGCAGGAGGCCAAGCAGATCATCGACGACGCGTCGATGGCCGGCCGGGCCACCCGGGCGAAGGCCCAGCAGGAGGCGGAGCGGCTGATAACGCAGGCCACCGAGTCGGCCAAGCGCAGCCGGGGCGAGACCGAAGCGTACGTGCAGCGGATGCGCAGCGAGACCGAGGCGTACGTGCAGCACGCCCGGGCGCAGACCCAGCAGGAGCTGGGCGCCTGGCGGGCCGGCGTGGAACAGGAGGTCAACTCCCGGCGGGAGACGGCCGACCGGGAGCTGGCCCAGCGGCGGTCCACTGCCGAGCAGGAGTTCGCCAAGCGTCGCGACGAGCTGGAAAAGCAGTACAAGTCCCGCCAGCACGAGCTGGAGACCGGTTTCACCAGCCGTCAGGAGGAGCTGGAGACCACCTTCAGCAGCCGCCAGCAGGAACTGGAGACGGGCTTCATCACCCGGCGCGACACACTGGAGACCGAGTACACCACCCGCAAGAACGAGGTCGAGCAGGGCGCCGACGCGATCCGCCAGGCGGCCGAGCAGGATGCGCTGACCATGCGCCGGCAGGCCGAGGAAGAGTCCGCCGAGATGCTGAGCCGGGCCGAGACCGAGGCGGGCGACAAGCGCCGCGAGGCCGACGAGCATGTCGCGGCCTCCCGCCGCCAGTTCGAGGAGTACGCGGCCACCACCCAGCAGCACCTGGCCACCACCCAGCAGCATCTGGCTGCCACTCAGCAGGAGTCGGCGGCCGGCCGGCAGCAGCTCGCCCAGGTGATGCTGGAGATCGCCCAGGCCCAGCAGCAGCTCGCCGACCTGCGGCAGGAAACCTGGAAGTCCCGGCAGGAGTCCGACGAGCTCCAGCGGCAGATGGCCGAGCTGCGGTTGCAGAGCGTCACCGTCCCGACCGTCGACGGGGCCGCGAGCGCGCCGGCCACGCGCGACGGAGCGACGGCGAGCGCGCCGGCCACGCGCGACGGAGCGACGGCGAGCGCGCCGACCAGCGGAGACGGCTCGACCGCACCGGTTGCTGGAGACGGTCCGACCGCGCCGGTCGCTGGAGACCGTCCGACCGCGCCGGTCGCTGGAGACGGCCTGACCGCACCGGTTGCTGGGGACGGCCGCGTGACCGCCCCGGCCACGGCGATCACCGAGGCTGCCCCGGCGACCGCCGGAGCCGCCGCGAACGGGTTCAAGGCCGAGCCTGCCGACGCCCGGCAGCCGGCGAACGCCGAGGCCGAGCCCGCCGAGCAGTCCACGACCCGGCCGGTGGCCGAGCCGTTGACCACCGTCGACGGCGGGGCGGCCAGCGCCGGGGTGGACGGCGAGCCGACCGTGGCCGCCGTTCCGGGTGAGGGTGGCCGGGGCGCCAAGCCGACCAAGATCACCAGCACCGGCGAGAACGGCAAGCGGCCGACCAAGCCGACCACCGACGAGCGCAGTGCCAAGCCCAGCAAGGTCACCGTCGAGAAGGACTGACCCGCACGGCAACAGCCCGGCCCCGACCGCGTCGCTGTCGAGCTGCCCCAGATCTGGTTGTCGAGCTGCCCCAGATCTGGGGCAGCTCGACAGGGCGTCGGAACAGCATCGGGCACCGGCCTGATCAGCCGGGCTGGCACGGCAGGTCAGGGCCCGGAGGCGGGTCGATGACCGGGCGGCGGAACGGGCCCCACGCCACGAAGCGTTCGAACAGCTCCCGAGGGGTCGGCCCGTCGTAGGGGTTGAGCTGGTACAGGTCGTGTGCCGCCTCGTGATAGAGCCCGGCCAGGTAGATGGTCAGGGGCCGCCGGGTCCGCGTCGAACTCCGCCTTGAGCAGCAACCGGGCCTCCGCGCACGGCCACGGCCGGCCGTCGGCCCGGCAGCACCACATCGGCCGCAGCGGGGTGTGCGGCGTCCGTTCACCGCAGGCTCGGGGATGTGCGGGGTACGGCCCGAGCCGCGGGTGCGGCAGCCCGGCCATCGACGTACGCGCCCGCGACCGTCGGGGCCAGCCGGGGCGGCTTGAGCTGGGCATGGGGTACCTCCTCGACTGGGGACGGGAACGCGCCGCCGGGTGCGCGGGCCCGGTGGGGTGACAACCGGAGCTGCCGACGGCGAACCGGTAGGTGACAGTCTGCTGATCACACCGCTACGGTCGGAAGGCGTCGGCGCGTCCGACGGCGAGGCTGCGTCGGTTGCGCGGCCCGCCGGGCGGGCCGGTGGAGACGACCCCCGACCTGCGGAGGCACTGTGGAAGGCGACGCCGCGCCGACGGCCGACATGATCCGCGCCCAACTGCGCCGGCTGCGCACCGCCGCTGGGATGAGTCAGGAGGACTTCGGCCGGCTGGTGCACTACTCCGGTTCGATGGTGTCCGCGCTGGAGCTGGGTCAGCGCCCGCTGGACCGGCTCTTCCTGGCCCGCGCCGACGAGGTGCTGGCCACCGGCGGCCTGCTGGTCTACCTGCTCAAGCTCGCCGAGCGGGACGGCCAGCCAAGCTGGTTCCGGCCCTGGCTGGACGCCGAGCGCAGCGCCCGCCAGTTGCGCTGCTTCCAGCCCACGCTGATCCCCGGCCTGCTCCAGACCGAGAACTACGCCCGCGCCGTCATTCGCTGCGATGACCTGCTCAGCGACGACGAGGTGGAGCGACGGGTGCACGCCCGGCTTGACCGACAGTCGCTGCTGGTCCAGCCGGAGCCGCCGCAGTTCATCGCGGTCGTCGACGAGTTGGTGCTGCGGCGTGCCGGGGAGGACGTCCGAGGGCTGATGGTCGAGCAGATCACTCATCTGGTCGCCAGCCTGGAACGGCCGCACGTCAGCCTGCACATCATTCCGGCCGAGGTCGGGCTGCACGTCGGCCTGTCGGGGCCGTTCAATCTGGCCCGTGGCGCCGACGGTGGTTGGGTGGGACACATGGAACACCAGATTGACGGCCTCGTGGTAGATGGCGACCATGAGGTGGCCACACTGCTGGCGCGCTGGGAAATGATCAGGAATGGTGCCCTGTCCCGCCGGCAGTCGATCGAGCTGATGAAGGAAGTCGTGACCACATGGACCTGACCGGTGCCCGGTGGCGCACATCCAGCCGGAGCGGCAACGGAGAGTGCGTCGAGGTGGCGGACAATCTTCCCGGGGTGGTGGGCGTGCGGGACAGCAAGGACCGAACCGGCCCGGTGCTGGTCTTCGCGCCGGCCGCCTGGCGGGCGTTCGTCGCCCTCGCCCGCCGACCCACCGCCTGACCCGGAGGTCCTGTTGCCGCAGAACGGCCCGCCGACCGAGAACCCGGACGCGACGCCCGGTCGCCCGCCGGCCAGTCCCCCGCCGATCACTCCCTCGCCAACCGAGACGCCACGCCCGGTGCCGATCCCCGACCCGGGCGTCGACCCGGACGAGCCGCCGGCCGTCCCGTCCGGAAAGTTCGGCACGCCGGGGCGTCCGCTTCGGCGCAACAGCTTCCTGATCGGCTTCACCGGCGCGGTCGGCGTGCTGCTGGCGTACACCCTTTATCTGGGGGTCCGCAACGCCGGCGGCATCCTGGTGCTGGTGGTGATCGCGCTCTTCCTCGCGGTCGGCCTCAACCCGGCGGTGGTCCGGCTGCGCCGCTGGAAGCTGCCGCACGGCCTGGCGGTCGCGTTGGTGGCGCTGACGGTGGTGCTGCTGCTCTGCGGCGGCGTGGTGGCGCTGGTACCGCCGATCGTGACCCAGTCCGGGCAGTTCATCGACCAGATCCCCAGCCTGGTCGAGGACCTGCGCCGCAACCCGACGGTCAATGACCTGGTGGAGCGGTACGACGTGATGGAGCGGGTGCAGAGCGCGGCCAACGCCCAGACGGTGGGCCGGGCGCTGGGCGGGGTGCTCGGCGGCGCCCAACTGATCTTCGGCACGGTGTTCCGGACGCTGACCGTGCTGGTGCTGACCATCTACTTCCTGGCCTACTTCAACCGGCTGCGCTCCCTGGGCTACGCGCTGGTGCCGCGCTCACGCCGGGAGCGCGTGCAGCTGATCGGTGACGAGATCCTGGCCAAGGTCGGCGCGTACATGGTCGGCGCGTTGAGCATCGCGGTGCTGGCCGGCGCGACCACCTTCGTGTTCGCGTTGATCGTCGGGCTGCCGTACCCCTTCGCGCTGGCCGTGGTGGTGGCGGTGACCGACCTGATCCCGCAGATCGGTGCCACCCTGGGCGCGGTGGTCGTGAGCCTGGTCGGTTTCGCCACCAGCCTGCCGGTGGGTATCGCCTGCGTGGTGTTCTTCCTCATCTACCAGCAGGTGGAGAACTATCTGATCTACCCGAAGGTGATGCGGCGCTCGGTCGAGGTCAACGAGGTGGCCGCCCTGCTGGCCGCGCTGCTCGGGGTGGCGCTGCTGGGCGTGGTGGGCGCGCTGATCGCCATCCCCACGGTGGCCGCGCTGCAACTGATCCTGCGCGAGGTGGTGCTCCCCCGGCAGGAGACCCGCTGACCGGCCCCTGGGGTCAGTCGGCCTGGCCGGCGAGCGGCCCGGGGACGGGGACGTCGGCGAACGACGCCACCGTCCGGTCGGCGTACGCGCTGACGTCGCCGGCTTCCATCGGGCCGTCCCAGGTGGTCGGCAGCGGCACCGTGACCGCCGGGTTGACCCGACGGACGATCTCGTCGAGCACCCTCTCCGCGTCGCCGACCCAGAGGTGTTTGGCGCCCGGCACCCCCACCACCTCGGCCTGCGGCACCGCGGCGAACCGCTCCTCGGCCTCCGCCGGGCGCAGGTAGTCGTCGAACTCCGGCACCAGGGCCACCAGCGGCCGACCGGAGGCGGCCCAGGTGGCCAGGTCTTCGGGGGCCGAGAAGCGCAGCGGCGGGGAGAGCAGGATCGCGCCGGCGATCGCCGGGTCGCAGCCGTACTTGAGCGCCAGGTCGGTGCCGAACGACCAGCCGACCAGCCAGATGTTCGGCAGTTCGGCGAACTCCGCGTACTCGATGGCGGCAGCCACGTCGAAGCGCTCGCCGACGGCCCCGTCGAAGGCCCCCTCGCTGGTGCCGCGCACGCTGCTGGTCCCCCGGGTGTTGAACCGGAGCACGGCCACGTCGGCCAGCGCGGGCAGCCGCCAGGCCGCCTTGCGGAACACGTGGCTGTCCATCATCCCGCCGTGGGTCGGCAGCGGGTGCAGACAGACCAGGGTGGCCACCGGCGGCCGGTCGGCCGGCACGGCCAACTCGCCGACCAGCCGCAGACCATCGGCGGTGTGCAGCTCGATGTCCTCCCGGCGGCCGGGCAGGATCGACGACGCGCGGATCGCTGTGCTCACCGCTCAAGTCTGTCGCGAAGTCACCGCCGCCGCCCGCCCAGGCACGAACAGGGTGATCCAGGTCGCTCAGTAGCGCGGAGTGCCCCGGCCGCGCTGCACCGCCGGGCCACGCCGGTCGCGAGCGCGCCAGCAGCCGCTGTGCCAGTGCCGCCGGTCGGTGAGGTCACCAAGGCCGTCCGCAGGCCAGGCCACCAGGTGCGCCACGCCGGGCCGAATCTCCTGGTTACAGCCGGGGCAACGGTACGTCTTGACCGACGCCTCCGCGCCGATCCCGCGTACCTGCCAGGCGCCGTCGGTCCACTGCTGCACCGAGGCGACGCCCTGCCGGACCCGGTCGTCGTCCAGGTTGGCGTTCTCGTCCCGGCGGGGGCGATTGCGACGGGGGCTCACAGTCACCAAGCGTACGGTCCGACGGGCGGGACGGCCCCACGGCCGTCCCGCCCGACGGCTGAGATCGGCGTTGACCCGTCAGCGGTGCGAGTGGTCGCGGAAGCCCCGGCGGGTCTTGCGGCCCAGGTAGCCGGCGGTGACCAGGTGCTCCAGCAGCGGCGCGGGCGCGAAGCCCGGCTCGCGCAGCTCCAGGTACAGCTCCCGCTGGATGGCCAGCGAGACGTCCAACCCGACCACGTCGAGCAGGTCGAACGGGCCCATCGGGTAGCCGCAGCCCAGCTTCATGGCGTGGTCGATGTCGTCGGCCGTGGAGTAGCTGGCCTCCAGCATCTTCACCGCGTCGTTGAGGTACGGGAAGAGCAGCGCGTTGACGATGAACCCGGACCGGTCGCCGCAGACCACGGCGGTCTTGCCCAGCGCGGCGCAGACCGCCCGGGCGGTCGCGGTGGTCTCCGGGGAGGTGCGGATGGTGCGGACCACCTCGACCAGCGGCATGATCGGCGCCGGGTTGAAGAAGTGCAGCCCCACCACGTCGGCCGGCCGGTGGGTGGCCATCGCCACGTCGATCACCGGCAGGGACGAGGTGGTGGTGGCCAGCACCACGCCCGGCTTGCAGATCTCGTCGAGGCTGGCGAAGAGCGCCTTCTTCACGCTCAACTCCTCGACCACGGCCTCGACCACCAGGTCGACGTCGGCGAGGTGGTCGAGCGCGGCCGACCAGCTGATCCGGCCCAGCGCGGCGTCCCGGTCGGCCTCGGCGAGCTTGCCGCGCACCACGCCCTTGTTCAGCGAGGTCTTCACCGCCTCGCAGACCTTTGCGGACTTCTCCGCGCCCCGGGTCACCGAGACGACCTCGTAGCCGGCCTTCGCGAAGACCTCGATGATCCCGGTGGCCATCGTCCCCGAGCCGACCACGCCAACCTTGGTGATGGCCCGCGCGCCGTCGGCGAGCGCGACCTCCGAGGCCAGCGGCGTCGCCTCGTCCGGTACGACCACCGGCGAGCCGGGCCGCTCGTAGGTGTAGAAGCCCCGGCCGGACTTCCGGCCGAGCAGCCCCGCCGTCACCATCTGCTTGAGCAGCGGCACCGGGGCGTGCCGGCGGTCCCGCCCGCCGCGCCGGTACATGGTGTCCAGGATCTCGTACGCGGTGTCCAGGCCGATCAGGTCCATCAGCGCCAGCGGGCCCATCGGCAGGCCGCAGCCGAGCTTCATGGCGGCGTCGATGTCCTCTCGGGTCGCGTAGTGCGACTCGAACATGCCGACCGCGTGGTTGAGGTAGCCGAAGAGCAGCGCGTTGGCGATGAAGCCGGCGCGGTCGTTGATGGTGACGTCGACCTTGCCGAGCCGGGCGCAGAGCGCCTCCACGTCGGCGACCACCTCGGGCGCGGTGACCACGGTGCGGACCACCTCGACCAGCTTCATCACCGGCGCGGGGTTGAAGAAGTGGATGCCGATCACCTGGTTGGGCCGGGTGGTGGCCACCGAGATCTCGGTGACGCTCAGCGACGAGGTGTTGGTGGCCAGGATGGTTTCCGGCCGGCAGACCCGGTCCAGCTCCGCGAAGATCCGCTGCTTAAGGTCCAGGTGCTCGGGCACCGCCTCGATGACCAGGTCGACGGAGTGCAGCGCGTCCAGCCCGACCGCGAAGTGCACCCGCTCGTGCAGGGCGTCCCGGTCCGCCGCGGCGAGCTTGCCCTTGGCCACCGCACGGTCGGTGGAGCCGGTGAGGGTGACCCGGCCACGCTCCAGCGCCGGCTCGGAGATCTCGACCGCCACCACGTCGATGCCATTGCGGGCGAAGACCTCGACGATGCCGGCACCCATGGTGCCCAGCCCCACAACGCCTACGGTGCTGAACTCGCGCGCCACGACCGGCCTCCCCAGACAGTCCGCACGACCACTGAACGGCCGCTAAGGTTATGCGCGCGAGTCTGCCACGTGACGCACAGTTGTCGAGGCGCCGTGGCATATTTCACCCACGACGACACCGTCTGACCGGGTTGCCGAGGCTCCGCTTCAGCTCGCCGGGACAGTGGTCAGCGCCAGCAGCTCCGAGACGAACGCCGCCGGCCGCTCCAGGTGCGGACTGTGCCCACAGCCGGGCAGCACCACCTCGTGGTACGCGCCACCGGCCGCCGCGTACCGCTCCAGCACCGCCCGGGTCTGGCCGATCATCGGCTGCGCCGGGCAGTTCTCCTCACCAGGCCAGCCGGGCACCACACCCAGCGAGCCCAGGTACGCCAGGTCGAACAGCGAGGTGTCCGACACGATCACGTCGGCGTCGCCGCGTACCCAGGTGACCGGGGGCTTGTCGGCGACGGCCACCAGCTCGTCGGCGAGCCGGAACCAGGTCGGCGCGAGCGCGTTGAGCACCCCGCGCTCCCCCGGCGCCATGCCCGGCCAGTTCTCCGAGGACGCCGCCGTGCCGGGGTAGTTGTCGTCCCCGGTCGCGGTGGAGAGCAGGCTGTCCAGCAGCAGTTCCTCGTCCGCGCCCAGCGACGCCGGATCAGCCACGTAGGTGGCCCGCAGCACGGCGCGTGGGCTGGTCTGGGCGTCCGGGCTCCGGTCGTGGGCGGCCAGCCGGGCGACGAAGTCAGCGTTGGCCGTGCCGGCGCCGGTCCCCGCGAAGTCGGCGGTGGTCGGTGTACCGACCAGGTCGCGGGTGCCACCGAAGCCGTACGGGGAGACCGGCGCGGCGAGCAGCAGCGCTCCCACCCGGTGTGGGTGGTCGACCAGCAGCCGCATCGCCACGCCCCCGCCGAGGGAGTGCCCGACCACCACTGGGCGGGCGTCGGCGGTGCCGAAGAGCGTCGGGTCGTCCAGCAGCGCGGCCACGTCGTCGGCGAAGTCCGTCAGCCCTCGGGTGGCGTTCACCGGGGCGGTCTCGGAGTCGCCGTAGCCGCGCAGGTCCGGGGCGACCACCCGCAGCGTCGGCGGCAGCCGCCGGACCAGCGGCTCCCAGAACAGCGCGGACGAGCAGTTGCCGTGGATCAGCAGCACCGGGATGCCGTCTGGCGGGCCTGCCACCCGTACCGCCTGGGTGATGCCGTTCGCCGTCACGGTCCGCTGCTCGGTCTCCATTCGCGGGATGGTGCCACGCCCGCCGACGCCGGTCCATGTGCCAGCCACCCATCCGCGGTCCGCCGCGAATGTGGCCCACCGGCATCCGAGTGAGGGGTCAGCGGCGCGCGGAGGGCGGTGTGGCCAGGGGCAGAGGCAGCGTCGGCCGGATGTCGCGCCGGGACGGGCCGAAGCTGAGCCCGACCGGATCGGTGTGGGCCACCCCCGGGTCGAACAGGCGCAGCTCGGTGCGGCCGATCCGGATCAGGTCGCCGTCGGAGAGTCGTTCCACCTCGGTGATCCGGCAGTCGTTGAGCCAGGTGCCGTTGGTGGAGCCCAGGTCCCGGAGCGAGGCGCCCTCCGGGGCCAGCCAC
Source organism: Micromonospora sp. NBC_00389 (assembly GCF_036059255.1). NCBI lineage: Bacteria > Bacillati > Actinomycetota > Actinomycetes > Micromonosporales > Micromonosporaceae > Micromonospora > Micromonospora sp. NBC_00389. Next base: position 200,046 of record NZ_CP107947.1, read on the forward strand.
ACCTCCGCGTGCCGACGGCTCAGGTGCGGGTCGTTGATGACCACATGACCGGTCGGGGCGCGACCGATCACCTGCGGCTCGGCCCGCAGTCGAAAGCTCGCCCCGCGCATCGGCCCACCTGCGACCGTCAACAGTGGCCTCAGTTCCGGATGTTCGTCCATCGACAGTCATCCCTCCACCCACACCGTCACTCCGCGCGTCAGCCTGCCACCAGACGGTAATCGTCAATATTGACCGGCCGGTCAGCTCCGCGCCACCGCCCGGCCACCTCCCGTTCGACGATTCGGACGGGCGACATCCGGCCCCAAGGCCCCGAACTGCTCTGATCAACGAGTGGGCGGGTCGATGCGACTCCCGTCCCGCCGGCCCGAATCAGGGCCTACCGGCGAGTAATCTCCGGGTCTAGACTTCCGCCATGACGGCTGTTCATGTCCCGGGCACCCCGGTCATCGATGCGGGCCTGCTGGTGTCCACCAGCCCGGCCACCGGCGCCGAGGCCGGTCGCTTCCCCGTCGCCACCGACGTGCGGCAGGCCGTTGACCGCGCCCGCGCCGCGGGCGAGTGGTGGGCCGGCCTGGGCTTCACCGGCCGTCGGGCGCGGCTGCTGCGCTGGCGCGCCCTGCTCGCCAAGCGGATCGAGCAGCTCGCCGAGCTGATGCACCTCGAGGGCGGCAAGCCCGTCGCCGACGCCATCGTCGAGATCGTCACCGCGATCGAGCACGTCGACTGGGCCGCCCGCAACGCCGGCCGGGTGCTCGGCCCGCGCCGGGTGCGGTCCCGGCTCATCCTCGCCGAGTTCTCCGGGCACCTCGAATACCAGCCGTACGGCGTGGTCGGCGTCCTCGCGCCGTGGAACTATCCGGTCCTCACCCCGATCGGCTCCGCGGCGTACGCCCTCGCCGCCGGCAACGCCGTGGTGTTCAAGCCGAGCGAGTACACGCCGGCAATCGGCCAGTGGCTGGTGGACAGCTTCGCCGAGGTCGTCCCCGAGCAGCCCGTGTTCACCGCCGTGCACGGGCTGGGCGACGTGGGCGCCGCGCTGTGCCGCTCCGGGGTGAACAAGGTGGCCTTCACCGGCTCCACGGCGACCGGCCGGAAGGTGATGGCCGCCTGCGCCGAGACGCTGACCCCGGTGGTCATCGAGGGCGGCGGCAAGGACGCCATGATCGTCGACAGCGACGCCGACCTGGACGCCGCCGCAACGGCGTGCGTCTGGGGCGGCATGACCAACGCCGGCCAGACCTGCATCGGCATCGAGCGGGTGTACGCCGTCGACCCGATCTTCGACGCCTTCGTCGACAAGGTGGTGGCCCGTGCGGGCCGGCTGACCGTTGGGCCGGACGGCGAGGACATCGGCCCGATCACCATGCCCGGTCAGATCGACGTGATCCGCCGCCACATCGAGGACGCGGTCAGCTCCGGTGGGCGCGCCGTGCTCGGCGGCCCGAGTGCGGTGCAGCCGCCGTACGTGCACCCGACCGTGCTCGTGGACGTACCGGAAGAGTCGGCCGCCGTCCGCGAGGAGACCTTCGGGCCGACGCTGACCATCAGCCGGGTCCGCGACGCCGACGAGGCCGTCGCCCGGGCCAACGCGCTGCCGTACGGGCTCGGTGGTTCGGTCTTCGGCCGGCGCCGCGCGGTGACCATCGCCCGACGGCTGCGCTCCGGGATGGCGTCGGTCAACTCCACCCTGACCTTCGCCGGGATGTCCACCCTGCCGTTCGGCGGGGTCGGCGACTCCGGCTTCGGGCGGATCCACGGCGAGGACGGCTTGCGCGAGTTCGGCCGGACAAAGGCGATCACCCGCCGGCGAGCCCGGTCACTGCTGCCGTCGATGACCTTCGAGCGGACCCCGGCCGACGTCGCCCGACTGGTCAAGACCATCAAGATGCTGTACGGGCGGTGACTCTCAGAAGAGGGTCAGCTCGTCCTTCTCGATGCCCCGCAGCTTGTCGTAATCCACCACCACGCACCGGATGCCCCGGTCGGCGGCGAGCACCCGCGCCTGCGGCTTGATCTCCTGCGCGGCGAAGACCCCGGCGACCGGGGTGAGCAGCGGGTCGCGGTTCATCAACTCGAGATAGCGGGTGAGCTGCTCCACCCCGTCGATCTCACCGCGCCGTTTGACCTCGACGGCGACCGCGCCCTGGTTGGCGTCCCGGCAGAGCAGGTCGACCGGACCGATCGCCGTCATGTACTCGCGGCGGACCAGCGTGTACCCCTCGCCCAACGTGCCCGGGTTGGCCGCCAGCAACTCCTGCAGGTGCGCCTCCACCCCGTCCTTGCGCAGGCCGGGATCCAGCCCCAGCTCGTACGAGGTGTCCTGGAAGATCTCCTCCAGGGTGATCCGCAGCTCCTCGCCGGCCTTGTTGACCACCCGCCACACACCGGGGGCCTCCTCCAGCCGACACGGCGGGCTCATCCAGTTCAACGGCTTGTACGCCCGGTCGTCGGCATGGATCGACACCGACCCGTCCGCCTTCACCATCAGGAGCCTGGTGGCCAGCGGCAGGTGAGCCGAGAGCCGTCCGACGTAGTCCACAGAGCACTTCGCAATGACCAACCGCACCCGACGAGGGTAGCCGAGCACCCACCGGTCGCCAGCGAGCGGCACTGGCGCGTCGATGCGATGCTGAGACCGTGCTCGAAGTCCTCACCGGTACCGGACTCGCCGCGTCGGCGGGGCTGAACGCCTACATCCCCCTGCTCACCCTCTGTCTGCTCGCCCGCTACACCGACCTGATCGACCTGCCCAGCGGCTGGACGTGGCTCGGCAACGGCTGGGTCATCGTCATCCTGGCCGCCCTGCTCGCCGTGGAGATGGTGGCGGACAAGGTGCCGGTGGTCGACCACGTCAACGACGTGGTGCAGACCGTGGTCCGACCCACCGCCGGCGGCCTGGCCTTCGGCGCCGGATCATCGTCGGAGACGGTGACGGTCAGCGACCCGGCGAGCTTCTTCTCGTCCCACCAGTGGGTGCCGGTGGTCGTCGGCGTTCTGCTCGCGTTCGGCGTACACCTGCTCAAGTCCGCCGCGCGGCCGGTGGTCAACGCCACCACCGCCGGGTTCGGTGCCCCGGTGGCCAGCACCGCCGAGGACGCCACCAGCGTGTTGGTCTCACTGGCGGCGATCCTCCTGCCGGTGTTGGTGCTCGCCTTCCTGCTCGGCCTCGTGGCGTTCGTCTACTGGTTCCTGCGCCGGCGCTCCGAACGTTGCCGGGAACGCCAGGCAGCCCGCGCCGCCGGCTTCCGCGTCTGACGGCTGGCGCGCCCAGGTTCGCCTGTTGTCCAGGTTCGTCGTGACCCTGGACATGCCGCTGGCCGGCACCCCGGGTTGGGGGTGCCGGCCAGCGGTCGGTTCATGCGGTGCTGTGAGTCAGCTGTTCCAGTACTGGCCGACCAGGTCGGTGGCCTGCTTCTCCCACTGGGCGTAGGCGTCCGGGTAGGCCGACACCTGCACGGTCTGCGCGGCGTCGGTCAGCGGCATGTCCTGCCACCCGTCGACCTGCTTCAAACCCTTCAGGAACGCGGTGGTCGAGTACTCAGGATCGGTGATCTGCTCCGGCGCACCCCAACCACTGGACGGCCGCTGCTGGAACAAGCCCAGCGAGTCGTGGTCGTTCATGTCGCCGAGGTGGCCGAGGTTCTCCAGCTTCGACTCCTGCAGACTCGTCGCGATCGAGATGACCGCCGCCCGCTCCGGCAGACCAGCCTTCTTCGTCGCGGCGATGATCGCCTTCACGTTGGCGGTCTGCTCACCGTTCAAGTCGATGCGGGACTGCTCACCCTGCGGCGAGACCGACTGCACGGCCACGGCGGCGGGCTTGGTGTCGACGGGGGTGGCGGCGTGGGCGGCGATCGGACCGGCGAACACACCACCGGCGAAGGCCAGACCAGCAACGGACAGCACACTCTTACGCATGATCGTGTTCATGGGGGTAGCTCCTTCACGGGGGTAAACACCCAGCCGACCGGGGGATCGGCGTTACAGGGTGCGAGCACCTCGTCCGGCGCTAACAAACAACAAGGGGAAAAGTCTTTTCGGCGGCCTACAAGCGGGGGGCTCGTGGCGCCGGGTCTGTGTGTAACGACCGCCGGGCCGACATCATTCCGGGCTGGCCCATCCGCCGGCACCCTGTCGAGCGGGGCGCGGGGGCGGTCGTTCGGGGATCTATAACGACCGGGCTTGGCCTGGCATTCCAACCTCGGGGGTTGGGGCGGCGGGCCGGTGGTGCTGCGATCGTCAGGGTATGTAACGACCCCGGGCCGGCCCCCATTCCACCGCACGGGTGCAGCCAGTCACACCCCAGAGACCCCCGATAACGGACATTCGGCGCCCGGATCGCCCACCGCTCCCGGCGTCAGCCGGACATTCGACGCACGCCGGCCACGCCCCGGCCTTCAACGCACGCCCGGCCACCGCCCCGGCGTCAGACCGGGCCGGATGGCCATGGTCAACTCCAGATCGCCGACATGGGGGCATCACCGCGCCGGGATACCGCGACATCGCCGACACCGAGTCGATCACCCCGAAACCGCGCGACCCGGCCCGGGGTCGACAACACCGGTGATACCTCACAGGCATATTTATGCCTCACAGGTATCACGCCAACAACAGCGACCGACCGGAAGGCGAGGGTTGGGGTTGGGGCTGGGCTGGGGCTGGGGCTGGGGCCGCGTCCAGGCGATCGGGACAGAGGGCGACCACCGACGCGCGATCGGAGCAGACGGCGACCACCGACGCGCGATCGGGACATGCGGTGACCATCGACGCGGCGATGGACTGGCCGCACCCAACCGTGGGTCGGGAAAGACGACCACTCCCAGGGCGGACCCGCCTGCCGGCGCAGGCATCAGGACCGACGACGACAGCCGACACGGGGTGGAGCCCGCCGTCCAGCGCAGGAACCAGAAAGCGACGGCGACCACCGACAGGGTGGGGCCCGCCGTGCCCGGCGCAGGGATCAAGCCTGACCGCCCGGAGCCGGGCACGGCGGGCCCCACCCCACCAACGACGCAAGCCCACCATCGGGGCAGACGCCACCCCCGGAGGCAAGGGGCAGGCAGCACGCCATAGCCAGCCCAGGAAGCCGACAAAAGCCTAGGATCGGGGCAAGAGTCCGAGGAGGTTGGCATGACCACAGCGATCGAGATGCCCCGAGTTCAGGAGTGCGTGGTGGCTGCCTGCGCGTACAACAACGCCGGCGACTGCCACGCCTACGCGATCACGATCGGCAGCATGGATCACGCCCACTGCCACACCTTCGTCGAGTCACCGGTCCGGGGCGGCGTGGAGAGTCTGATCGCCCAGGTGGGTGCCTGCCAGCGTTCCGACTGCCAGCACAACGAGCAGTTGGAGTGCCACGCGCCGTCGATCAGGGTCGGGCCGGACAACGACCTGGCCGACTGTATGACCTACGTCGGCCGCTGACCTGCCAAACCCACCCGCTCAGGGCAGGTCGTTGGCGCGACGGATGACCGTCACCAGGTCGTCGATGATGCTGGTGAGGGCGAAGTCCTTCGGGGTGAAGACCCGGGCCACCCCGGCGGCCCGCAGCGTGTCGGCGTCGCCTGCGGGGATGATGCCGCCAACGACCACCGGCAGGTCCGCCCGGCCGGCGGCGCGCAGCCCGTCGAGCACCGCCGGTACGGCGGCCAGGTGCGAGCCGGAGAGCACGGAGAGCCCGACCAGGTCGACGTCCTCCTCCACGGCGGCGGCGACGATCTGCCCGGCGGTCAGCCGGATGCCCTGGTAGACGACCTCGAAGCCGGCGTCGCGGGCGCGTACCGCGATCTGTTCGGCCCCGTTGGAGTGCCCGTCCAGGCCGGGCTTGCCGACCAGCAGCCGCAGCCGGCCGCTGCCCAGCTCGCGGGCGGTGGCGGTGACCCGCTCGCGGACGTCCGCGAGGCCGGGGTCGCCGCCGGTCCCGGTGGCGCCGGCCAACCCGGTGGGCGCTCGGTACTCGCCGAAGACCTGGCGCAGCGCGCTGGCCCACTCGCCGGTGGTCACCCCGACCCGCACGCACTCCAGGGTGGCCGGCATCAGGTTCGTAGTGATCGCGGCGTCCGCACGGAGCCGGGCCAGGGCCGCGTCGACGGCCGCACCGTCCCGGTCGGCTCGCCACCGGCGTACGCCCTCGGCGGCGGCGGCCTCGACCGCAGGGTCCACCTGCTCGACCGCTTCCGCTCCGGCCCCGGTGAGCGGGGAGGGCTCGGTCTCGGCGAACCGGTTGACCCCGACCACCACATCGGCGCCGGACTCTATCCGGCGGCGACGCTCGGCCAGCGAGGTGACCAGCGCGCTCTTGAGGTAGCCGGTCTCCACGGCGGCGACCACACCGCCCAGCTCCAGCACCTTGTCCAGCTCGACCCGGGCTCCGGTGACGATCTCGTCGACCAGCGCGGTCATCACGTGCGAGCCGGCGAAGAGGTCGGGGTATTCGAGCAGGTCCGACTCGTACGCCAGGACCTGCTGCATCCGCAGCGACCACTGCTGGTCCCACGGGCGGGGCAGGCCGAGTGCCTCGTTCCAGGCGGGCAGTTGCACGGCGCGGGCCCGGGCGTCGCGGGACATCGTCACGCCGAGCATCTCCAGCACGATGCGTTGGATGTTGTTCTCCGGCTGCGCCTCGGTCAGGCCGAGCGAGTTGACCTGCACGCCGTAGCGGAACCGGCGCTGCTTGGCCTCGGTGACCCCGTACCGGTCGCGGGTGATCTCGTCCCAGAGCACGCCGAACGCGCGCATCTTGGCGATCTCCTCGACGAAGCGCACCCCGGCGTTGACGAAGAACGAGATCCGCTGCACCACGTCGCCCATCCGCTCGGCGGGCACCTGGCCAGAGTCGCGCACGGCGTCGAGCACGGCGACGGCGGTGGCCAGCGCGAAGCCGACCTCCTGCACCGGCGTGGCACCGGCCTCCTGGAGGTGGTACGAGCAGATGTTGACCGGGTTCCAGCGCGGCATCTCGCGCAGCGTGTACGCCACCACGTCGGCGGTGAGCCGCAGCGACGCAGCCGGCGGGAAGATGTACGTCCCCCGGGACAGGTATTCCTTGATGATGTCGTTCTGGGTGGTGCCGGCGCAGCGGGCCAGCTCGGCGTCCTGCTCCAGCCCCACGGTGCCGTACAGGGCGAGCAGCCACATCGCCGGGGCGTTGATGGTCATCGAGGTGTTCATCTCGGCCAGCGGGAGGCCGTCGAAGAGCGCCCGCATGTCGCCGAGGTGGGCCACCGGCACGCCGACCCGGCCGACCTCACCGGCGGCCAGTTCGTGGTCGGGGTCGTACCCGGTCTGGGTGGGCAGGTCGAAGGCGACCGAGAGCCCGGTCTGCCCCTTCGCCAGGTTGCGGCGGAAGAGGGCGTTGGTCGCGGCGGCCGAGGAGTGGCCGGCGTAGGTGCGCATCACCCACGGGCGGTCCCGCTCGGGCAGCCGCCCCGAAAGTGCCTTCTCGTCCATGGCCGGAGTTTAAGTTACCGTTCAGTAAAACGGGCTGTGGAAAACCACACAGGTCCATGTCGCGGACGTCCGGGTGCGAAGTGCCCGCAGTGGCGCGGATCGACACACCCCGGGCGCCGCTCCGCCCCAGCAAGGACGCACACTGGACGCCATGGATGACGAGCTGGCCATCTCCGTCCGGGGGTTGCGCAAGGCGTACGGCGGCAACGTGGCGGTGGCGGGCGTGGACCTCGACGTCCACCGTGGCGAGGTGTTCGCTCTGCTCGGCCCGAACGGTGCCGGCAAGACCACCACGGTGGAGATCCTGGAGGGCTACCGGCGCCGGGATGCCGGCGAGGTCTCCGTGCTCGGCGCGGACCCGGCCCATCCGGACCCGGGCTGGCGATCCCGGGTGGGCATCGTGCTCCAGGGCACCGGCGAGTTCGACGAGCTGACCGTGGCCGAGGTGATCCGGCACTTCTCCGGCTTCTACCCCGACGCCGACGACCCGGACAAGGTGATCGAGCGGGTCGGGCTGGCCGGTAAGGCGAAGGCCCGCACGCACACCCTCTCCGGCGGGCAGAAGCGCCGCCTCGACGTGGCGCTCGGCATCATCGGCCGCCCCGAGCTGCTCTTCCTCGACGAGCCGACCACCGGCTTCGACCCGGAGGCGCGCCGCGAGTTCTGGGAGCTGATCCGCGACCTCGCCGCGGCCGGCACCACCATCGTGCTGACCACCCACTACCTGGACGAGGCGGAGGCGCTGGCCGACCGGGTCGGCGTGATCAGCGGCGGCCGGTTGGTCGAGGTGGCCGCGCCGAACCGGCTGGGCAACCGGCAGGAGGCGCTGGCGACGGTCTCCTGGCGTACCCCGGACGGGACGCCGGAGAGCGCGCAGAGTGCCACGCCGACGGCCCTGGTGGCCGAGCTGGCCGCGCGCTACGGCGGCGAGGTCCCCGGGCTCACCGTGACCCGGCCGACCCTGGAGGACGTCTACCTCACGATGATCGGACACGCGCGATGACGACCACGACGAAGCCGGCGACGCCGGTCGCCGCGACCCCGGGCCGCCAGCCGGGCGTCGCCGCGCTCGCCCTGCGGCAGGGCCGGCTGGAGATCACCCAGTTCCTACGTAGCCGGGAGTCCGTGGTCTTCACGATGGGCTTCCCGATCATCATGATCCTGATCTTCGCTTCGATCTTCAGCGGGGAGATCGGCGGCGGGGTCAAGTACACCCAGTACTTCATCACCGGCATGATCGCGACCGGCCTGATGACCGTGAGCTTCCAGAACCTCGGCATCTGGATCCCGATCGAGCGGGACCGGGGCGTGCTCAAGCGCTACCGCGGCACGCCGATGCCCAAGTGGGTGTGGTTCGCCGGCAAGGTGATCATGGTGGTGGCGATCGGCATCGCCGAGACCGCGCTGCTGCTGGCGGTCGCGGTGGGGCTGTTCGACCTCGACCTGCCCGGCACCGCCGGGAAGTGGTTCACCTTCGGCTGGGTCTCCGTGCTCGGTGTCACCGCCTGCACCCTGTGCGGCATCGCCATCTCGTCGCTGGCCCGCACCGCCCGCAGCGGCTCGGCGGTGGTCACCCCGGTGGCCCTGGTGCTCCAGTTCGTCTCCGGCGTGTTCTTCATCTTCACCGACCTGCCCACCTGGATGCAGCAGCTGGCCGCGCTGTTCCCGCTCAAGTGGATGTGCCAGGGGCTGCGATCGGTCTTCCTGCCGTCCAGCTTCGGCTCCCAGGAGCCGGGCGGCTCGTTCGAGCTGGGCCGGGTCGCGCTGATGCTGGCCCTGTGGTGCGTGATCGGCCTGGTTCTCTGCCTGACCACCTTCCGCTGGACCACCAAGCGCGACGGCTGACGCTGAAAAAAGGGGGGCGGGCGCACAGCGCCCGCCCCCTTTCCATGTCCCGCTCAGTACGTGTAGAAGCCCTTGCCGGTCTTGCGGCCCAGGTCGCCGGCGGTGACCATCCGCTGGAGCAGCTCCGGCGGGAAGAACTTCTCGTCCGCCGTGTCGGTGTAGATGTTCTTCGAGGCGTGCAGCAGCACGTCCACGCCGGTCAGGTCGGTGGTGGCCAGCGGGCCCATAGCGTGCCCGAAGCCCAGCCGGCAGGCGGTGTCCAGGTCCTCCGCGGACACCACGCCGGACTCGACCAGCTTGACCGCCTCCACCACCAGGGCGGAGATCAGCCGGGTGGTGACGAAGCCGGCGATGTCCCGGTTGACCACCACGACCGTCTTGCCGATCTCCTCGGCGAAGGCCCGCACGGTGGCCAGCGTGGCGTCACTGGTCTTGTAGCCGCGGACCAGCTCGCAGAGCTGCATCATCGGCACCGGGGAGAAGAAGTGCGTGCCGACGACCGCCTCGGGCCGCTCGGTGACCGCGGCGATCTGGGTGACCGGGATGGCCGAGGTGTTGGTGGCGAGCACCGCGTCGGCCTTGCAGATCTTGTCCAGGGCGCGGAACACCTCGTGCTTGATCTCCAGCCGCTCGAAGACCGCCTCGACCACGATGTCCGCGTCCGCCGCCGCCTCCAGGTCGGTGGTCGGGGTGATCCGGGCGAGCGTCGCCTCGACCTCGGACGCCTCGATCCGGCCCTTCTCGGCGAACTTCTCCAGCGACTTCCGGATGCCGCCGAGCCCCCGGGTGGTGGCCGCCTCGTCCAGATCGCGCAGCGTCACCTGCCAGCCCGCCTGCGCCGCCACCTGGGCGATGCCGGAGCCCATCAGCCCGGCCCCGACGACCGCGAGTCGACCCGCCATCTACTTCTCCCTCGCTGCGATTGAGTGCCTCCCTGCACCCTAGTCGGCGAGCCTGAACGACGGCTAAGGGGCTGTCGGGAGACCCCGCAGCCCCTGGGCCATGTCGGCGTCAGATCTCCAGCGCCGGTTCCTCCGGCGTGGTGCCCCGCTCGACGGCCACCCCGAGCGCGCGCAGGTCGGCCACGAAGTCCGGGTAACCCCGGTCGACGTGGTGCACGTGGGAGACCTCGGTGAGCCCGTCCGCGCAGAGCCCCGCGATGATCAACCCCGCTCCGGCGCGGATGTCGGTGGCCCGCACCGGTGCCCCGGAGAGCCGATCCCGGCCCCGGACCACCGCGTGGTGCCCGTCGGTCTTGATGTCCGCGCCAAGGCGGGCCATCTCGTTGGCGAACATGAACCGGCCGTCGAAGATGTTCTCGGTGATCAAGGAGGCGCCGTCGCTCACGGCGGCCAGCCCGATCGCCATCGGCAGCAGATCGGTGGCGAAGCCGGGGTACGGCAGCGTCACCACGTCCACCGCCCGGGGCCGGTCGTCCATCCGTACCCGGAAGCTGTCTCCCCGCGTCTCGACCAGGCCGCCGGCCGCCACCACCTTGTCCAGCGCGACCTCCAGGTAGGCCGGGTCGAGCCCGGTCACCGTCACGTCGCCGCGGGTCATCGCCGCACCGAACGCCCAGGTGCCGGCGACAATCCGGTCCCCCACCGTGGCGTGCCGCACCGGGCGCAGCCCGGGCACCCCGGTGATCCGCAGGGTGGACGTGCCGGCACCGGAGATCCGCGCGCCCATCTGGTTGAGCATGGTGCAGATGTCGACGATCTCCGGCTCGCGCGCCGCGTTGTCGATCACCGTGGTGCCCTGGGCCAGCACCGCCGCCATCACCAGGTTCTCGGTCGCGCCCACGCTGGGGAAGTCCAGCACGATGTCCGCGCCGCGCAGCCCGTGCGGGGCGGCGGCGATGACGAACCCGTGCTCACCGGAGATGTCCGCGCCCATCCGGGTCAGCCCGGAGACGTGCATGTCCAACCCACGCGAGCCGATCGCGTCGCCGCCCGGGTGGGCCACCCGCACGTACCCCCGGCGGGCCAGCAGGGGGCCGAGCACGCAGATCGACGCGCGCAGCCGGCGGACCAGGTCGTAGTCCGCGTCCGCACCCGGCTGCTCGGGTACGTCGATGGTCACCGACCGGGACCGGGCCACCCCACCTCGGGCGACCATCGGGTCGACGGGGTCGTCCTCGTCGAACCGAACCTCGCAGCCCAGCCGGCGCAGCACCTCCCCCATGATCGCGATGTCGGTGATCCGCGGGACGTTGGTGATCACGCTGCGGCCCGGGGCGAGCAGAGCCGCGGCCATCAGCTTCAACGCCGAGTTCTTGGCACCGACGACGTGCACGGTGCCGGTCAGCCGGGCGTCACCGCGTACCCGGATGACATCGACGTCGTTGACCGCCGGATCGCCCGCGTCGCCGGGGCCCACCACCGCGGGCCAGCCGGCGGTGTCCGGCCGCGCCGGGATCGTCAGGTCCGGTATCCGTAGGCTGTGCGTCATGGCCGTCCACCTCACGCGCATCTACACCAAGGCCGGCGATGCCGGCATGACCAGGCTGAGCAACAACGAACAGGTGCCGAAGAGCGATCCGCGGATCGCCGCGTACGCCGACGTCGACGAGTGCAACGCGGCGATCGGTGTCGCGCTCGCCCTGGGCCAGCTCGACGAGGAACTGCGGGCCGTGCTGGGCTCGGTGCAGAACGACCTCTTCGACGTGGGCGCCGACCTGTCCAACCCGGTCGAGCCGGAGCCGAAGTATCCGCCGCTGCGGGTGACCGAGGAGTACGTCGAGCGCCTCGAGGGCTGGTGCGACGAATACAACGCGCGCCTGAGCAACCTCGACTCCTTTATCCTCCCCGGCGGCACCGCGGGCGCGGCGCTGCTACACGTGGCGCGGACCATCGCCCGGCGTGCCGAACGGGCAGCGTGGGCGCTGGTCAGCCACGATCCGGAGCGGACCAGCACGCTCCCGGCAAAGTATCTCAACCGGCTCTCCGATCTGCTCTTTATCCTGTCAAGAACGGCAAATCCGGCTGGAGATGTGCTATGGGTGCCGGGCGGGAAGCGCTGAACGTCGGCGCGCTGCACCACGTCGAGGTATGGGTTCCCGATCTCGGGGCGGCCACGCGTAGCTAGGCGAGCTGGGCTGGACGGCTCCACCAGGACTGGCCGGCCGGTCGCTCCTGGCGCCTCGGCCACTACCTGGCACTGGAGCGCACGCCGGCGCTCTCCGGTCCGCGGCATGACCGGCTCGCCCCCGCGCTGAACCATCTGGCCTTCCACGCCGGTCCGCCGGCGGGCCGGTGATCGACTCCAGGTCGGCGATATCGGGGTATCCAGGGCAGCGGGACACCCCAACATCGCCGATACCGTGTCGATCATTCCCGACGGAGACCCGGATAGCCGGCCGCCACCGGTCTCGGCAGGGTGAAAAGCGGCGCCTGGACGACGCACAGCGCCTCGGCAGGGTTTCCGGGGAGCCCGCCCGGCGGAGGGATCAAGCCTGACCGCCCGGAGCCGGGCAGGCTCCCCGGAAACCCCCACGGCGAGAGGGAACTAGGCAGCAGGCCAATCTTGGGAGGCCATACGCGGCGAGACCGCCCCCGGAGGGGCGGCCTCGAGCCAGGAGAGGAATCCGGTCACTGTCGACCGCGCCATGGCGATCTCTACCGGTGCGTGGTGACTGGTACAGCGGAGGATCACCCAGTCGGCCGGCATGGAGAGGCGTTCCTGACCCTCCGGCAACCGGCGGCGCTCCACCGCGAGCCCTTTACGGGAGAGCACCCGCTTGGGCCGCAGCGCGAAGCTGAACATCCGGTACCAGCGCAGCTCGTCGCCAGCGAACCGGCCGAAGCCCGGCGACCAGCCGCGGCCGTCGAGCATGGTGGAGACCCGGACACTGAGCCGGATGATGCCACCGCTCCGGGTGACCAGGGCTCGCCGGACGAAGAGAATGAGGAGCGCGCCGAGGATGACTGCGACGCCGATCCCGAATCCCTCGACGATCTCCATCCCCGGTACGGCTCAGTGACTCTGCGCGGAGACCGGGGTCGCGCTCTCGGCCAGGACGATGACACCGTCGGCGCTCACCGAGAGGAAGCCGCCGGCCACCTCGTAGGAGACCTGCTGACCACCGGCGAGCTTGATGCGTACCTGGCCGGGCTCGGCGAGCTGGCCGAGCAGCGGCGCGTGCCCCGGCAGCACGCCGAGCTCACCCTCGGTCGTCCGGGCGACGACCATCTCGGCCTCACCGGACCAGACTTTCTCCTCGACGGCGACGAGCTCGACGTGAAGCTGCTGTGCCACGCTGTCTCCTTGCTGCGGCGACGGATTGCCGAAAGTCTAGTCGGGTGGCCGACGCGCACCCAAGGCGGGTGGGGAGAGCTGCGCCACGGCTACTTGGTCTTGTTCTGGAACTCCGGGTGCTCCAGCAGGAACGGGTCCAGTTGTTCATTGTGCAGGGCGGTGAAGAAGTCCGGTACGCCTGCCTGGAACTGCTCACCCTTGTATTTCGACCCGTCGTAGACGGGACCACCGGGCAGCTTGATCATCTGGATGGTGTTCGGCCGGATGTCCTTCAGGGCGAGCCCGAAGTCGACCACGCTGTTGCCCCGACCGTTGAAGATCAGCGACTGGCCGGCGGCGCGGAGCACCTTGTCCAGCTTGAGCGGGTTGGCCACCACGTCGGCGCTGAACGCCTGCCCGACCATCGCCTTGACGAACTGCTGCTGGTGGCGCTGCCGGCCGTAGTCGGCGTCCGGGACACCGTTCTTCGGGTAGCGCTGCCGGACGTAGTCCAGGGCCTGCCACCCGCTCAGGTGGTGGTTGCCCTTCTTGTAGACCGCCTGCGGGCCGACGTAGCCCTCGCCGCGCGTGTTGCCGGGCCGCGGCGTGCCGTCCGGCTGCTTGTGCTCGGACCTCACTTCGCGCTCGACGTACATGTCGACGCCGCCCATCGCGTCGACGATCTTCTGGAAGCCGGTGAAGTTGATGATCGCGCCGCCGTCGAAGCGCTTGATGCCGGTCACCGTCTGCACCGTGGTGGCCAGCAACTCGAAGCCGCGCGCCGCGTCGGGTTTCCCGCCGGGCACCCGGCTGCCGAACGACATGGCCGCGTTGATCTTGTCCTTGGTGCCGTTGAAGTCCGACTTGCGGAACGGCGGGATGTCGACGTAGAGGTCGCGAGGCAGCGAGAAGAGGTACGCCCGGTCCATCGTTGCCGGCACATGCAGCACCATGATCGAGTCGGCCAGTGGCAACGCCGTCGCATTACGTGGGTCGATACCGACCAGCAGGATGTTGAGCGGGCCCTTGATCTCGGACTTCTTCGCCTGGGCCCCGGCCGCCTGGTCGCCGAAGAGGTCGGCCTTGCCGACCGCGCCCTCGTAGCGGGCCATCAGCACCTCGGTGCCGACCAGCACCGCCCCGCTGAGCATGGTCAGCACCGTGCCGAACACCGTGCAGATCCTGGCCCAGCGCGGCACACCCCGCCAGATGGACGACTTGCGGCCACTCTTGCTGGCCTTACCCACGAGCATCTCCGTTCGTTACGCCCACGAGAAGGAGACGGGCGCACGTCGCCGAAAGGTTGCAAAGATCAACGCTCGTTCAAGTGAACGTGCGGAAGAACCGTATCTCGGGTGGCGCGCAACCGACGACCGCGAGAAACGGACTGCGGCGATGGTAAGGCCTGAAGATGAACAAAAGACTGCCCCGGCATTGCCGGGGCAGTCTTTTGGGTCAGCTCTGGTCGGAGCTGTCAGTCCTTCATCAGTTCCTCGGCCTTGCGCTCCAGGTCCTCAAGACCGCCGCACATGAAGAACGCCTGCTCGGGGAAGTGGTCGTACTCCCCCTCGCTGATCTTGCGGAACGCCTCGATGGTCTCCTTGATCGGGACCGTCGAGCCCGGCACGCCGGTGAACTGCTCCGCAGCGTAGGTGTTCTGCGACAGGAAGCGCTCGATCCGCCGCGCGCGCTGCACGGTGATCTTGTCTTCCTCGGAGAGCTCCTCGATGCCGAGGATGGCGATGATGTCCTGCAGGTCGCGGTAGCGCTGCAGGATCCGCTTGACCTCGGTGGCGACCTGGAAGTGCTCGGCGCCGACGAACTCCGGGGCGAGGATCCGGGACGAGGACGCCAGCGGGTCCACGGCCGGGTAGATGCCCTTGTCGGAGATCGACCGCTCCAGGTTGGTGGTCGCGTCCAGGTGGGCGAACGTGGTGGCCGGGGCGGGGTCGGTGTAGTCGTCCGCCGGCACGTAGATCGCCTGCATGGAGGTGATGGCCTGGCCCCGGACGGAGGTGATCCGCTCCTGGAGCTCGCCCATCTCGTCGGCCAGGGTCGGCTGGTAACCCACCGCGCTCGGCATCCGGCCGAGCAGGGTGGAGACCTCCGAACCCGCCTGGGTGAAGCGGAAGATGTTGTCGATGAAGAGCAGCACCTCCTGCTTCTTCACGTCACGGAAGTACTCGGCCATGGTCAGCGCGGAGAGCGCCACCCGCAGCCGGGTGCCCGGCGGCTCGTCCATCTGGCCGTAGACCAGCGCGGTCTTGTCGATAACGCCGGACTCGGTCATCTCGGCGATGAGGTCGTTGCCCTCACGGGTGCGCTCACCCACGCCGGCGAAGACCGAGGTACCACCGAAGTTACGGGCCACTCGGGTGATCATCTCCTGGATGAGCACCGTCTTGCCCACACCCGCGCCGCCGAACAGGCCGATCTTGCCGCCCTTGACGTACGGGGCGAGCAGGTCGATGACCTTGATGCCGGTCTCCAGCATCTCGGTCTTCGGCTCCAGGTCGGCGAAGGCCGGGGCCTTGCGGTGGATGCCCCACCGGTCGTCGGCCTGGATGGTCTCGCCCTCGGTGAGGTTGAGGCACTCGCCGATCGCGTTGAACACGTGCCCCTTCACCGCGTCGCCCACCGGCACGGTGATCGGCTCGCCGCGGTCACGCACCACCGCGCCGCGGACGAGGCCGTCCGTCGGCTGCATCGAGATGGCGCGGACCAGGTTGTCACCCAGGTGCTGGGCGACCTCCAGGGTCAGCGTCTTCTCACCGCCGGACAGGTGCACGTCCACGTTCAGGGCGTTGAACAGGGCCGGCATGGCGTCGCGCGGGAACTCGGCGTCGACGACCGGGCCGATGACCCGGACCACGCGACCCGTGGCCGTCTTGGTCTCTACTGGTGCAGTCATCACACTTCACTTCCCGACGCGGCCAGCGCGTTGGCGCCGCCGACGATCTCGCTGATCTCCTGGGTGATCCCGGCCTGCCGGGCCGAGTTCATCTCACGCGTGTACTTGTCGATCATTTCTTCGGCGTTGTCGGTGGCGCTCTTCATCGCCCGCCGCCGTGCCGCCGACTCACTCGCCGCCGACTCGATCAACGCCGCGTAGATCCGCGTGTTGATGTACCTCGGCAGGAGCGCGTCAAGCAGCGCCTCCGCCTCCGGCTCGAACTCGTACGCCGGCAGCAGCCCCTCGGAGCGCGGCCGGTCCTCGACCTGCATCGGCCCGATGACCTTGGTGACCGGGGTCTGCGTCATCAGCGACTGGAACTCGGTGTAGACGATGTGCAACTCGTCGACGCCGAGCACCCCGTCCGCACCGGCGCTGCCGTCGACGTCGTCCGCACCGGCCGTGAACGCCTTGATCAGCGTCTCACCGACCGTACGGGCGTCCTCGAACGACGGCTGCTCGCTGAACCCGGTCCAGTTCGCCTCCATCGGCCGACCGCGGAACCGGTAGAACCCGACGCCCTTACGCCCGATGACGTAGAGCACCGGCTCCTTGCCGTCCGCCCGGAGCCGCGCGATCAGCGACTCCGCCTTCCTGATCGCGTTGGAGCTGTAGCCGCCGGCCAGGCCACGGTCGCTGGTGACCAGCAGGACGCCCGCCCGCTGGACCCGCTCGCGCGGGGTCAGCAGCGGGTGGTCGATCCGCGCGTTGGACGCCAGCGCCGTGAGCACCCCGGTGATGGCCTGGGCGTACGGCAGGGACGCCTGCACCCGGGCCTGGGCCTTGGCGATCCGGCTCGTCGCCACGAGCTCCATCGCCTTGGTGATCTTCTTCATCGACTTCGCCGAGCGGATTCGTTGACGAAGAACGCGTACCTGAGCCGCCACGGGATCAGCTCTCGGCCGGGCGGTCGGTCGTGCCGTCGCGGAAGCGGGTCACCGTCTCGCGGTTCTCCTCGCCCTCCAGCGGCGCGGCCGGCGCGTCGTTGATCCGACGCTCGTCGGCCTTGCCGAGGAAGACCTGCTTGAACTCGCTGATCGCGGTGTCCAGGGAGCCGATGATCTCATCGTTCCACTGGTTGTCGGCGATCCCGGCCAGCACACCCGCGTGCTTGTGCCGCAGGTACTGGAGGAACTCCGACTCGAAGCGCCGGACCTCACCCACCGGGATGTCGTCCAGCTTGCCCTCGACGCCGGCCCAGACCGAGACGACCTGCTCCTGCACCGGGTACGGCGAGTAGTTCGGCTGCTTGAGCAGCTCGACCAGCCGCGAACCGCGGTCCAGCTGGGCCCGGGAGGCCCGGTCCAGGTCGGAGGCGAAGGCGGCGAACGCCTCCAGCTCGCGGTACTGGGCCAGGTTGAGCCGCAGCGAACCGGCGACCTTCTTCATCGGCTTCACCTGCGCGGCGCCACCGACCCGGGAGACCGAGGTGCCGACGTTGATCGCCGGACGGACGCCCTGGTTGAACAGGTCGGTCTCCAGGAAGATCTGGCCGTCGGTGATCGAGATGACGTTGGTCGGGATGAAGGCCGAGATGTCGTTGGCCTTCGTCTCGATGATCGGCAGACCGGTCATCGAGCCGCCACCCAGCTCGTCGGAGAGCTTCGCGCAGCGCTCCAGCAGGCGGGAGTGCAGGTAGAAGACGTCACCCGGGTACGCCTCACGGCCCGGCGGGCGACGCAGCAGCAGCGACACGGCCCGGTACGCCTCGGCCTGCTTGCTCAGGTCGTCGAAGACGATCAGGACGTGCTTGCCGCCGTACATCCAGTGCTGCCCAATGGACGAGCCGGTGTACGGGGCGAGGTACTTGAAGCCGGCCGGGTCGGAGGCCGGGGAGGCGACGATGGTGGTGTACTCCATCGCGCCCGCCTCCTCCAGCTGGCCCTTGATCGAGGCGATCGTGGAGGCCTTCTGGCCGATGGCGACGTAGATGCAGCGAACCTGCTTCTTCGGGTCGCCGGTGCGCCAGTTGTCCCGCTGGTTGAGGATGGCGTCCAGGGCGACCGTGGTCTTGCCGGTCTTCCGGTCACCGATGATCAGCTGCCGCTGACCCCGACCGATCGGGGTCATCGCGTCGATGGCCTTGATGCCGGTCTGCAGCGGCTCGTCAACGGACTGCCGGGCCATCACGTTCGGAGCCTGCAGCTCCAGCTCGCGGAAGCCCTCGTTGGGGATGTCACCGAGCCCGTCGATCGGCTGGGCGAGCGCGTTGACCACGCGGCCGAGGAAGGCGTCGCCGACCGGGACGGAGAGGACCCGTTCGGTGCGCTTGACGCGCTGCCCCTCCTCCAGCTTGGCGGAGTCACCGAGAACGACGACACCGATCTCCCGGACGTCGAGGTTCAACGCCACGCCGAGCGTGCCGTCCTCGAACTCCAGGAGCTCGTTGGTCATGGTCGAGGGCAGGCCCTCGACGTGGGCGATTCCGTCGCCGGTGTCGGCGACGGTGCCGACCTCCTCGCGGGAGACGTCGGACGAGTAGGAGGAGACGTAGCGCTCCAGGGCGCCGCGGATCTCCTCCGTCGAGATGGTCAGCTCGGCCATCCTCTGCTTCCTTAAAATTCAGGGGCCCGGGATACCTAGTACCGACCGGTCCGAATGGCGTCTGTCAATCCGGGCGCTGCGCGGCGGAGCCGCCCCAACGTTGGGCGGCGGAGCTGCTCAGCGCTTCGCGAGCGCGTTGCGGGTCTCGTTGAGCCGACGCAGGATGGTGCCGTCGTACAGGTCGGAGCCGACCCGCACGCTCATGCCACCCAGGACGTCGGGGTCCACCGTCTGCCTGACGGAGACCTCTCGACCGTATATCGCGGTGAGGCTCGCACCCAGCCGCCGCTCGTCCTCGTCACTCAACGGGGCCGCGACGGTCACGTACGCCACCTGCCGGTCGCGTCGCTCGGCGGCGAGCTCGACCAGCCGGGTGAGCGCCCCGATGAAGGAGCGTCCGCCGAACCCGCCCAGCGCCACCTCGACGAGGCGGACGGTCACCGGACGAGCCTTGTCGGCGAGCAGCTCGCGAGCCAGGGAGGCCCGCTGCTCGACCGGGGCGACCGGGTCGGCCAGCGCGTTGCTCAGCGCCGACTGACCCGCCACGACCTGGCCGAAGCGGAACAGCTCGTCCTCGACCTCGCCGAGGTCGCCGGCCTTGTCGGCGCTGGCCAGCAGCGCCTCCACGCCCAGCCGCTCGGCGCCGTCGAGCAACTCCGACGGTGCCGACCAACGGCCGGAGACCAGCGACACGAGCAGGTCGAGCGCGTCGACGCCGATCCGGCCGCCCAGCATGTCACCGAGCAGAGCGCCGCGGTCCTCGCCGGAACGGGCCGGCTCGGACAGCGCCCGGCGCAGCCGCGGCTCACGCCGCAGCAGGGTGGCGACGGAGAGGACGGCGTCAGCGGTGGAGGCCACCGCCGACGGCTCCGCGCCGCGGACGTACGCGTCGAGGCTCTCGGCCGCGATCTTGTACGACTCCCGGCTGGCGGCCTGCATCAGCGGGCCCCCGTGCTCTCAAGACCGCTCAGGAACCGGTCGACGGTGCCCTTGCGCCGCGCCTCGTCGGCCAGCGACTCGCCGACGATCTTGCTGGCCAGGTCCACCGCGATGGTGCCGACCTCGGTGCGCAGCTCGCGCACGATGGTGGCCCGCTCGGCGGCGAGCTGATCCTTGCCGGCCGCGATGATCCGGTCGGATTCCTCCCGCGCCTTGGCGAGAACGTCCTGCCGGATCCCCTCGGCGTCGGCCCGGGCGTCGTCGCGGATCTTGGCGGCGTCGGTCCGGGCTTCGGCGAGCTGGGCACGGTACTGCTCGAGCAGCTGGTTCGCCTCGGCCTGGGCGGCCTCGGCGCGCTTGATGCCACCCTCGATCGCGTCGACCCGAGCCTGGAACGTCTGCTCCATGCGGGGGAAGACGAACTTCATCAGCACGAAGCAGAGCACAGCGAAGGCGACCGTACCGACCACGATCTCCTGCCAGAGCGGGATGATCGGGTTGTGGGTCGACTCACCACCCTCAGCGGCGAGGAAATACATGGTTACCTCCCAGTCGAGGGGCGGAATCAGCTAGCAGTGCCGGCCCAGATGAAGCCGAAGGCGATGCCCAGCAGCGCGAGCGCCTCGATGACGGCGAAGCCGATCCAGACGTACGGCAGGGTCATCCGGGACGACTCCGGCTGGCGGGCGGTCGACTGGATGTAGGCGGCGAAGACCAGGCCAACGCCGATGCCCGGGCCGATGGCGGCGAGGCCGTAGCCGATGGCAGCGGTGCTACCGGTGACCTCGGCGAGAACGCTAGCGTCCATTGGTGTGGTTCCTCCTGGGTATCACGCGTGACTCTCACGCGGGACGACAACGGATGGTGCGGTGGATCAGTGCTCTTCGGCGAGCGCGCCCTGCACGTAGCTGGCGGTGAGGACGGTGAAGACGTAGGCCTGCAGGCAGATCACCAGGAACTCAAGGAAGGTGAGCGCGATGGTCATCACCCAGGAGAGCACCGAGACCGGAGCCAGCCAGGCGTTGGCGCTCAGCATGGCGAAGCCGCCGAGCGTGAAGACCAGCAGGAGCATGTGGCCGGCGAACATGTTCGCGAAAAGACGAACCGCGAGCGAGAACGGCCGGACGAGGAAGGTCGAGAAGAACTCGATCGGGATCAGCAGCGGCAGGATGTACCAGGGTGCCGGCGGGATCAGGGAGTTCCGCACGTACTTCTTGAAGCCGTGGTGCTTGATGCCGATGTAGTTGAACAGCACGTAGCTGATCACCGCGAGGATCGCCGGGAAGGCGATGTGCGAGTTCGGCGAGATCTGGAAGAACGGGATGATCGCGAAC
This sequence comes from Micromonospora sp. NBC_00389, assembly GCF_036059255.1. NCBI lineage: Bacteria > Bacillati > Actinomycetota > Actinomycetes > Micromonosporales > Micromonosporaceae > Micromonospora > Micromonospora sp. NBC_00389. The sequence goes on from NZ_CP107947.1 coordinate 221,352, forward strand.
GCGTTCGTCAGCAGCACGAAGCAGAACAGCGACGTGAAGTACGGCGCGAACCGCACCCCCGCGTGCCCGATCATGTCGACCGCGATGTTGTTCCGTACGAAGCCGTAGATCGACTCGGCGAACCACTGCTTCTTGGTCGGCACCAGTTGCGGGTTCCGGTAGCTCGCCAGGAAGAAGATGATCAGGACGCCGACCGCGATCCAGACCATCGCCGTGATCTTGGTGAACCAGTATGAGTCGTGCGCACCCCAGGGCAGGATGCTGGGCAGGTAAAAGTCCTCCACACTGGGTGGGAATGCCGCCTGGCCCGCTGCCAGAACGTTCGCCTGTCCGAACACCGCGTCCCTTCCTAAGTAGGCGTGCCGAGCCGGCGGACGACGAGGATGATTCCCCCGGCCATGCCGAGCACGACGCCGATCCCGGTGGCGACGCCGCCGGTGTCGAGCCACTGGTCAACCAGCCAGCCGATGAAACCCCACACGAGCATGCCTCCGATGAGGTAGCTGAGCGCGGTCCAACCCTGACCGGCGCCGGACGGAATGTCGTCCGGTTCGCCGGCGGGACGGGGGGTTTGGTCACCAGCCATGACGGGGCGAACGATATCAGCCGGGAAGACGAGGCTGTGCCTCACCCCCCGCACAACCGTCGTTGTGTGGGCATCTCGGGGGCGCCGTCGTCTGTGGGCACGCTACTCCCCTTCCGCCCATGAGAGAATGACCGATGGCCGACAGCTTGTCGCGCGTCCGATGGATGGGACGAGCGGCCGATTGCCAGGTCAGCTACGCGATCGTCGGGCGTGCACGGTGGTCAACCACCAGATGTGCACCGCCGTCCACACTGCCACGCCGGCGACGATGCCGAGGCAGAGCGGGACCAACCCGGGCCAGCCCGTCGACGCCACCGCCACCATCACCACACCCAGCAGGGTGAACTTCAGCGCGTACAGGCCCAGCCCGAGCGGCAGCATCAGCTGTGGGTTGATCCGGTCCGCCCAGGCCAGCACCACGGTGGTGAGGGTGTAGCTGAAGACCGTGACACCGACACCGGCCGCCGCGCCGAACGCGGCCGTCATGCCGCCGGTCACCCCGCCGACCACTGCGGCCAGCGCGGCCAGCGCCACCGACGCGGTCAGGAGCACCGGCAGGTGCCGCAGCCGCCAGCGCCGGTCGGCGTCGGGCTCGACCACCCCGGGCTCAGCCACGGGGGTACGCCGGGAACGCGGCAACCAACTCGGCCACCTCGGCACCGATCCGGGCCAGCTCGTCCGCGCCGCCCGGCACGCCGGGATCGGCGCGTACCGCCCGGGCGATCAGGCCGGCGACCTGCCGCAGCTCCCCCTCCCGCATGCCCTGGGTGGTGACGGCGGGCGTGCCCACCCGGATGCCGGAGGCGACCATCGGCGGCTGCGGGTCGTACGGGATCGCGTTTTTGTTCAGGGTGATCGACGCGGCATCGCAGCGACTCTCGGCCTCGGCGCCGGTGACCCCCACCTCGCGCAGGTCGATCAGGGCGAGGTGGGTGTCGGTGCCGCCGGACACCGGGCGCATCCCCTCGGCGGCCAGCCCGGCGGCGAGCGCCTGGGCGTTGCGGACCACCTGACCGGCGTACGTCTGGAACTCGGGCTGGGCGGCCTCACGCAGCGCGACCGCCTTGGCCGCGACCGCGTGCATCAACGGGCCGCCCTGGGTGAACGGGAAGACCGCCTTGTCGATCCGCTGGGCCAGCGACTCCCGGCAGAGGATCATGCCCCCGCGTGGGCCGCGCAGCACCTTGTGGGTGGTGGCGCAGACGACGTCGGCGTACGGCACCGGGGACGGGATCGCCCGCCCGGCGACCAGGCCGATGAAGTGCGCCGCGTCCACCATCAGGTACGCACCGACCTCGTCGGCGATCTCCCGGAACCGGGCGAAGTCGATCAGCCGGGAGTAGGCGGTGGCGCCGCAAATGATCATCTTGGGCCGGTGCGTCAGGGCCAGGTCCCGTACCTCGTCGTAGTCGATCAGCTCGGTGTCCCGCCGGACGGTGTACCCGACCGTGGCGAACCACTTGCCGGAGAAGTTCACCCGACTGCCGTGCGTCAGGTGCCCGCCGTGCGGCAGGTCCATCGCCAGCACCGTGTCCCCCGGCTGCACCAACGCGGCGTACGCGGCCAGGTTGGCGCTAGCCCCGGAGTGCGGCTGGAGGTTGGCGTGCTCGGCGCCGAAGAGCTCCTTCGCCCGGGCGATGCCGATCTCCTCGGCCCGGTCGACCTCGGCGCAGCCACCGTAGTAGCGCCGACCCGGGTAGCCCTCGGCGTACTTGTTGGTCAGCGTCGAACCGAGCGCGGCCAGCACCGCTGGCGAGGTCAGGTTCTCGCTCGCGATCAGCTGCAGGCCGCTGCGCAGCCGGTCCAACTCGCCGAGGACCACCCCGGCGATCTCCGGGTCGGTGGCCCTGAGCTGCGCGAAATCCGGCCCCCAGAAGGTGCTCGTCTCGGTGTCCACAGCGAAGGAGTCTAGGGGGCCGCACACTGGGAACCGTGAGATGCCTGGTCACCGGAGCCACGGGATACATCGGCGGGCGGCTGACGCCGCTGCTGCTCGCCGACGGGCACACCGTGCGCTGCCTGGCGCGGAAGGCCGTGCGGCTGCGCGACGTGCCCTGGGCGTCGGCGGCCGAGATCATCGAGGGGGACCTGAGCCGGCCGGAGACGCTGCCCGCCGTGTTCGCCGACGTGGACGTCGCCTACTTCCTGGTGCACTCGCTGGGCCGGGCCGACTTCGAGGCGACCGACCGCACGGCGGCGACCAACTTCGCGGCGGCGGCCCGCGAGGCCGGCGTACGCCGGATCATCTACCTGGGCGGCCCGGAGCCGGCGTCGCACGAGGAGGTGCCCTCCCCGCACCTGCGGTCCCGGGCCGAGGTGGGCCGGATCCTGCTGTCCAGCGGAGTGCCCACGGCGGTGCTCCGGGCCGCGGTGATCATCGGCTCCGGCTCGGCGTCGTTCGAGATGCTGCGCTACCTGACCGAGCGACTGCCCGCCATGGTCACCCCACGCTGGGTGAGCAACCGGATCCAGCCGATCGCGGTCCGCGACGTGCTGCGCTACCTGGCTGGCTGCACCGCGCTGCCGGCGGAGGTCAACCGGGGCTTCGACATCGGCGGGCCCGACGTGCTCACCTTCGGCGACATGATGCAGCGCTACGCCTCGGTGGCCGGGCTGCGCCGGCGGGTCATCGTGCCGGTCCGCCTGCTCACCCCGTCGCTCTCGTCGCACTGGGTCGGCCTGATCACCCCGGTGCCGAACGCCATCGCCCGCCCGCTGGTGGACAGCCTGGTCCAAGAGGCGGTCACGCACGAACACGACATCGCCCGGTACGTGCCCGACCCGCCGGGCGGCCTGATCGGCTTCGACCAGGCCGTCGCGCTGGCGCTGGCCAAGGTGCGCGACGCCCAGGTGGAGACCCGTTGGTCGACCGCGAGCGGCCCGGACGCGCCCGCCGAGCCGCTGCCCAGCGACCCGGCCTGGTCCGGCGGCACCGCCTACACCGACGTCCGGGAACAGGCGGTGAACGCGCCACCGGAGGCGCTCTGGCGGGTCATCGAGGGCGTCGGCGGCGAGCACGGCTGGTACTCGTTTCCGCTCGCCTGGTCGGTTCGCGGCTGGCTGGACCGGCTGATCGGCGGGGTCGGGCTGCGTCGCGGCCGGCGCGACCCGCACCGCCTGCAGGTCGGCGAGGCGCTGGACTTCTGGCGGGTCGAGGAGATCATCCCGGGCGAGTTGCTGCGGCTGCGCGCCGAGATGCGGCTGCCCGGCCGGGCCTGGCTGGAGATGCGGGTGCTGCCGACCGACGACGGACGCAGCCGCTACCACCAGCGCGCCGTCTTCCTGCCGCGCGGGTTGGCCGGGCACACCTACTGGGGGTCGGTGGCCCCGTTCCACGCCGTGGTCTTCGGCGGAATGGCCCGCAACATCGCCCGCAACGCCGAACACCTGGGTTAGTTGCCGGTTCGGGGTTCGGTGACCTGGAAGGCGGCCCGTTCGCTCGGCGGGACGAAGTCCCGCACCGGCTGGCCGCGCAGGCCGATGGCGAGCACCTCGCCGACGGCATCCACCATCTGGGCCTGCACCGCCTGACCGACGGCGTCGCGTGGGTTGTCCGGGTTGGCAGCCATCGAGGCGACCGCGAGCTGCGGGGTGAACGCCACCACCGTCTCCACCTCGTACCGATCCGAGCTGCCGGTCTTGCCCGCCACCGGACGGCCGAGCTTGGCCCGGAAGTCGCCCGCGGTGGCGCCGTCGCAACGTCCGTACATCGACTGGTCGCCGACCGGGCAGCGAGCCGCGTCGGTGGCCGCCCGGGCCACGTCGGTGTCGATCACCTGCCGGCAGTCCGGCTTGGCGGCGTCGACCGGCCGGCCGGCCGAGTCGGTGATCGAGACCACCGGCAGCGGCGCGCACCAGGTCCCCTCGGCCGCCACCGTGGCGTACGCAGTGGCCAGGTCGAGTGGGGTGGTCGCGGCCACGCCCAGGGTGAACGGGCCCCAGTTCTTCGCCCCGTACCGGGCCAGCCGGGCATCGGAGTCGGCGCGCAGCACGATGCCGAGCCGCTCGGCCATCTCCACCACCCGGTCGGCGCCCACCTGCTCGGTGAGCCAGGCGAAGTAGGTGTTCACCGAGCGCCCGAACGCGGTCCACATGGTGCGCCGGCCGTCCATCACCGAGGGGCTGGAGTTCTCCGGGCACCAGCGGCCGTCGCAGCTCGCCTCACCGGTCGCCGCGTAGCGGGTGACCAGCCGGCTCGGCGAGTCGAAGTCGGTCGACAGCGGCAGGCCGGACTCCAGCGCGGCCAGCATGGTGAAGAGCTTGAACGTGGACCCACCCTGGTACCCCTCGATCGCCCCGCCGCCGGCCACCAGCTGGTTCACCGTGTTCGGGTGGTTCTTCTGCCCGACCGGGTTGTCCGCCACGCCGTAGCTGCGATTCACCGACATCGCCAGCACCCGGCCCGTGCCGGGCTGCACCACGGCGGTCGGCATGGCCCGGGCATTGGTCGGCTTGTAGATTTTCAGCACCTGCTCGGTGGTGGCCCGCTGGATCCCCGGGTCCAGCGAGGAGACGATGGAGAATCCGCCCCGGCGCAGCGTGCGCTGCCGCTCGTCGGCGCTCGACCCGAACGCCGACTGACTGCTCCACCATTTGGTGAACCAGTCGCAGAAGAAGCCCCAGTCGTTGTGCCCGTTGGGCACCGCGGTGCAGTCGTTCGGGGTCTCGCTGGGCCGCAGCTCCAGCGCCTCGGCCCGGGCCGCCGCCGCCGCCTCCACCGACACCTGGCTCGACTCCACCAGTTGGTCCAGCACGTACCCCCGTCGCTGCAGCGCACTGTCGGCGTCGCCGTTGATCGGGTCGTCGCTGTCCGGCGACCGGACCAGACCGGCCAGCATCGCGGCCTGGGCCAGGGTCAGCTCGGCCGGGGACCGCGAGAAGTAGCGCTTGCTGGCTGCCGCGATGCCGTACGCCCCGGCGCCGAAGTAGGCGATGTTGAGGTAGCGGGCGAGGATCTCCTCCTTGTTCAGCTCGCGCTCCAGCGCCAGCGCGTACCGCATCTCCTGGACCTTGCGGGCGGTGGTGACCTCGGTGGCCGCGTCGCGCTGCCGCTCGGTCAGCCGCGGGTCGCTGCGGAGCACGTTGCGGACGTACTGCATGGTCAGCGTGGAGGCGCCCTGCCGGGTGTGGCCGTCACGCTTGTTCACCGTGAACGCGCGCACCACGCCTCGCAGGTCCACCCCGCTGTGCTGGTAGAACCGGACGTCCTCGGCGGCCACGATCGCCTGGCGCATCACCGGGGCGACCTCGTGCAGCGGCACGTCCACCCGGTCCTCCTGGTAGAAGGAGGTGATCAGGGTGGTGCCGTCGTTGGCGTAGAGGTTGGAGCGCTGGGCGGTGGGCGGAGTGCGCAGCGTGTTCGGCAGCTCCGAGTAGGGCGTGGAGAGGGCGCTGAAGCCGATCCCGAAGACCAGGGCCGCGGGCAGTGCGGCCGCTGCCAGCACCAGCCCGGCCAGCACACCGGCAATCAACACGGTCAGCAGTTTGTCGAGTCGGGCCCGGATCATCAGCTCTCCCCGCAGGAGCCGGTCACGCTAGGACCCGTTCAGAATGACCCGGAACGCCCCTTTCGCCCCGGGTTTTCCCCAAACCCGGAGGAAATTCGCACGACGCTCAGGGCAGCAGCGCGCCGGCCAGCGGGTGGACCGTCTCCTCGATCTCGTCGGCAACCCGGCTGAAGCACTGGTCGCCACGACCCCACGGGTCGTCCAGATCATCGGTGGGCAGCGACGAGGCGCCCAACCGGGCGCTGTGGGCCGCCGCTACCAGGGCCATGCCCCGGGCGTACACCGCCTCCGGGGTCGCCTCGGCCGGCGGCAACGCGGCGGCGTCCACCGCGGCCAGCAGCCGACCGAACTCACCCAGCACGAACGTGCGGGCCGCCGCGTCCGGACGCAGCGCCACCACGTACTCCTGCTGGTCGGCGGTCGCGGTCAGGACCAGGTCGGCGGCGTCGATGTGGTCCGAGCGCAGCTTGCGCGCGGCGAACCCCTCGACGTCCCCACCCCGGCCGGTCACCTGCCGCGCCGCCGGCGGGTTCATCTCCTCGCCGGCGTGCCAGCCGCCGGTGCCCGCGCTGTGGCTGTGCATTAGCTCCTCGGCCCGGGCCGGGTCCTGCTCGCGCCGGGCCAACCGCTCCCGCACCGCGAGGGCCAGCAACCGCTCCGCCATCGGCGAGCGGCAGATGTTGCCCATGCAGACGTGCAGAACGGTGAAGGGGGGCACTCAGACCCCCTGGCCGTCAATGAGGTCCGGCACCACGTCGCGCAGCTTCTCCAGCGGGATCGCACCGGCCCGCAGCAACTGCGGCACCTCGCCGGTCAGGTCCACGATCGTGCTCGGCACCGGGTCCGGGCAGGGCCCGGCCTCCAGGTACGCACGCACCGAGTAGCCGAGCTGGTCGCGGGCCTCCTCGGCGGTGACCGCGGCGGGCTGGCCTGTCTTGTTGGCCGAGGAGACCGCCATCGGGCCGGTCTCCCGCAGCACCTCCAGCGCCACCGGGTGCAGCGGCATCCGCACCGCCACCGTGCCCGACTTGTCGCCGAGGTCCCACTGCAGGCTCGGCGAGTGCTCGACCACGATCGTCAGCGCACCCGGCCAGAACGCCTCCACCAGGTCTCGCGCTGCGCTGGGCAGCGAGAAGACCAACCCGTCCAGGGTGTGCCGCGAGCCGATCAGGACCGGCGGCGGCATCTGCCGGCCCCGGCCCTTCGCGTCCAGCAGCGCCTTGACCGCGTACGGGGTGAACGCGTCCGCGCCGATGCCGTAGACAGTGTCCGTTGGCAGGACGACCAGCTCGCCGTTCTTGACCGCCTCGATGGCCGCAGCGATGCCGCGGTCCCGATCGGCGGGCGATCGGCAGTCGTAGAGCATCACGAGGAGTCAGTCTGCCACGCCGGGCCGGCCGTGGCGTGCTGGCCGTCCGCCCGTCGGGACGCGGTCGCGTACCGGGGGCGGCCGGTGAGGTCCAGATGCTCCGTGACGTCGGCGAACCGGCCGTCCGCGGCGAGCAGCCCGGGCACCGCCGCGCCGTGCGTGTCGTCGTGCTCGACCGCGAACCCGCCGCCGGGACGCAGCAGCGCCGCCGCCCTGGTGATGACCGGCCGGATCACCGCCAGACCGTCCGCGCCGCCGAAGACCGCCTCCGCCGGGTCATGCCCGGCCACCTCCGGAGGCACGACCACGTCGGCCGGTACGTACGGCGGGTTGCAGAGCAGCACGTCCACCCGGCCGACCAGGTCGGCCAGCAGGTCCGGTGCGGTGACGTCGGCCTCGACCACCTCGATCGGGCGGTCCCCCGCCGCGGCCCGCTCCGCCGCGTTGCGGCGCAGCCAGCTCAGCGCCGCCGGGGACCGCTCCACCGCGACCACCCGCGCCCCCGGCAGCTCCTGGGCTACCGCCAGTGCGATCGCGCCGGAGCCGCTGCACAGGTCCACCACCAGCGGGTCCGGCAGACCCCGGGCCTGCTCGACGCCCCAACCGGCCAGCAGCTCGGTCTCCGGCCGGGGCACGAAGACGCCCGGGCCGACCACCAGCTCCAGGTGCCGGAAGCCGGCGAGCCCGGTCAGATGCTGCAACGGCTCCCGGGTGGCGCGGCGGCGCACCAGCTCGTCGAGCCGGTCCGCCTGGTCGTCGGTTAGGTCGTCGGCGAGGGCCAGCCGGCCCCGGGGCACCCCCAGCACGTACGCCGCCAACAGTTCGGCCTCCGCGCGGGCCGGACCCACCCCGGCGGCGGCGAGCACCCGGGCCGCCCGGGCCACCGCGGCGGACGGACGGAGCCGGCCTGTCCCTTCGGGGGGGTGTTGCGGCAGAGTGGTCACGTCATAATCATGAAGCGTCGCGGGGGACGCCATGAACGGGTGCGACCATGCGCACACGACGGGAGGTTGCGAGTGGGCTGGCTCGACCGGGTCGATGACCAGGTTGACGCCCTCACGCGCGCTCGGGCGTTGCAGGAGGCCAGTCGCTCCGCGGAGGCGTACGCCCTGCTGGAGCGGGTGATCCGCAGCACCACGGACCCGGCGGCGCGAGCGGACGCCCTGGTGCAGCGCCTCTCCGCGTTGATCAATCTTGGTCGGACGGCGGAGTTCACCCGGGCCATCGAGGAGGCCTCGGCGGCCGTCCGCGACCTCGCCGAGCCCTACCTGCACGGCCACCTCAACGCGCTGGCCGCGCTCGCCGCACACCACCAGGGAGCACTGGACCGCTGCGTCACCCACCTGGTCAAGGCCGCCCGGGCGCTGGGCGCCGTGGAGGACCCGGACCGGGACACCGCCTGGGGCTGGCACGACCTCGCCATGGCCTACAGCTATCTCAGCTTCCACGGGTACGCCCTGGGTGCGATCGAACGTGCCCGGCAGCTCGGGCTGACCTCCGGGATCCCGGAGGAGACGTTCGCCGCGCCGGGGATCCGGCTGCGCAACGCCGTGGCGCTGGACCACAACGGCGACAGCGACGGCTGCCTGCGGGTGCTCCGGGACGTGGCCGCCGACCTGGCCCGGTTCGTCCGCACCGGGCGGGCCGGCCGGCTGCGCCCGAGCAGCCTCGCCGCGTACGGGTACGCGGCGGCCCGACAGGCCGCGCTCGGCGACCGGGTGGAGTCCGCCCCGGACACCGAGCCGTCCCGGCTGCTCGGCCACGGCGGGGACAGCGCCCGGGCCCGCGACATGCGGCAACTCGGGCTGGTCTGCCTGGCCGTGGCCGACGGACGGCCGATCGAGGCGGTCACCCGGCTGGACACCATCCGGGTGTCCACCGAGACGCTGGGCGCCGCCGAGCCGGCCCGGCTGCGCAGCATCGCGCTGACCCGTGCCGGGGACCACCTGGCGGCGCACCGGGCCGACCGGCTGGCGTTCCGGCTCGCCGCACAGCGCAACGACCGGCTGCGCGACGTCTACATCGACGGCATCGCCGCCCGGATCGACCACGAGGAGATGCGCCGGGAGGCGGCGCGGTTCGAGGGCGAAGCCCTGACCGACCCGCTCACCGGGCTGCCCAACCGGCGACGGTTGGAGCGGTACATCACCGCCGTGGTCACCCGCGGCGAGCGGGTGGTGATCGGCGTCTGCGACCTGGACGGCTTCAAGGCGGTCAACACCCGGCACGGGCACCACTCGGGCGACCTGGTGCTCCAACGCATTGCCGGGGTGATCAACAGGGTGATGCGCCGGGGTGACTTCGTGGCCCGCTACGGCGGTGACGAGTTCGTGGTGGTGCTGCCCGACACCGGCATGGCCGAGGCCTCCGAGGTGGCCCGCCGGATCGAAGCGGCGGTCAGCGCGGAGGACTGGGAGTCGCTGGTGCCCGGCACCCCGGTCGGGGTGAGCATCGGCTTCGCCGAGGTCTCCGGCGGCGGCGGGCTACGCGACGCGCTCAGCGTCGCCTTCGAACAGGCCGACCGGGAGATGCTGCGCGCGAAGTCCCGTCCGCGCGCGAGCTGACCGCCGGCCGGTCGGCCGTCGCCGGAGGCCGCCGGTGGCGATCCGTCAGCGGCGGGTCAGCTCGGTGTCGCCGGCCAGCCGGGCGGCGCGGTCGGCTTCGCTCAGGGCGTCCAGCACCCCGTCCAGATCCCCGGCGAGCGCCAGGTCCAGGTTGTACGCGGTGTAGCCGATCCGGTGATCGGTGATCCGGTTCTGCGGGAAGTTGTAGGTCCGGATCCGCTCCGAGCGGTCCACCGTGCGCACCTGCGCCTTGCGGGCGTCCGAGGCGGCGGCGTCGGCCTGCTCCTGGGCGGCGGCGAGCAGCCGGGCCCGCATGATCCGCATCGCCTGCTCCCGGTTCTGCAGCTGGGACTTCTCGTTCTGGCAGGAGACGACGATGCCGGTCGGCAGGTGGGTGATCCGCACCGCCGAGTCGGTGGTGTTGACCGACTGGCCACCCGGGCCAGACGAGCGGAACACGTCGATGCGCAGGTCGTTCTGGTCGATGGTGACGTCGACGTCCTCGGCCTCCGGCAGCACCAGCACCCCGGCGGCGGAGGTGTGGATCCGACCCTGCGACTCGGTGACCGGGACACGCTGCACGCGGTGCACGCCGCCCTCCCACTTGAGCCGCGACCAGACGCCGTTGCCGCCCTCCGGGACGCCCTTGGTCTTGATCGACAGCGAGACGTCCTTGACCCCGCCGAGGTCCGAGTCCTGTGCGTCGATCACCTCGGTGATCCAGCCGTGGCGCTCGGCGTACCGGGTGTACATCCGCAGCAGGTCACCGGCGAAGAGCGCGGACTCCTCACCGCCCTCACCGGCCTTGATCTCGACGATCACGTCCTTGGCGTCGTGCGGGTCACGCGGAATGAGCAGCTCGGCGAGGCGCTCCTCCAGGGCCGGCAGGGACGCCGCGATCGCCTCGGTCTCGGCGGCGAAGGAGGGGTCCTCGGCGGCCAGCTCGCGGGCTGCGGCCAGGTCGGCGCGCGCCTGCTCCAGCTCGCCGGCAGCCTTGCGCAACGGCACCAGCTCGGCGTACCGACGGCCGACCCGACGCGCGGTGGCCTGGTCGGCGTGGATGGCCGGATCGGCCAACCGCTTCTCCAGCTCCGCGTACTCGTCGAGGAGACCGGCCAGACGCTCGCTGCTCATGCTGCGGGTGCTCCTTCGAGGGTTGCGGCGCCGGCCGGGCCGGCCGGAGGGCCGGGCGCCAGGCGAAACAGGGCGGAATGCGGACGGCGCCCGCGTCCGGTGGAAAACCGGACGCGGGCGCCGAACGAGAAGTTACTTGGCCTTCTTGGCCTGAACCTTGGCGTACTTCTGCTGGAACTTCGCGACCCGGCCGGCGGTGTCGAGAACGCGCTGCTTACCGGTGTAGAACGGGTGGCAGGCGCTGCAGGTCTCGACGTGGATCGCCCCGCCCTTGGCGGTGCTGCGGGTCGTGAACGTGTTGCCACAGGAGCAGCTGACCTCGGTGGTCACGTACTCCGGGTGGATGTTTGCCTTCATCTTGCCTCGGTCCTCTCGTTGGTGGTCGCCGGGTCGCCGTCACCGCCCGTCGCGCCGTGCACGACGGGCTCGGGCGTGAACCGGAACCGGTGGCCGATTGACCAGTGTGCCATGGGCCTGAGCCGACCCGGCAATCGGGCCGCACACCTCGTCCGGCATCGTCAACACGTGCCTCCCCGTCCGCATTCCCGCCGCTCGGCCGGGCATTCACCCGCCCGGCGGGCCGCGGTCGAGTGCCCCGCCGGGGGTACGCCCGCCGAGCCGAAGAGGAGCCGATGAGCCGCCTGATCGCCACCCGGGGCCTACCCGCGTCCGGCAAGACGACCTTTGCCCGGACCCTTCAGCCGTCCGTGGTCCGGGTCAACCGCGACGACCTGCGCCGGATGCTGCACGGCGAGCGGCTCTTCACCCAGTGGGCGGAGGCGCAGGTGACCGTCGTCCAGCGAGCCCAGGTCGAGGCGCTGCTGCGGGCCCGGGCGGACGTCTGCGTGGACGACACCAACCTGCGCTCGCGGTCGCTGCGGGACTGGGCCGAGCTGGCCGCCCGGTACGGCGCGGAGTTCGAGGTGCACGACTTCACCGACGTGCCGTTGGCCGAGTGCCTGCGCCGGGACGCCGCCCGCCCGGAGGCCGACCGGGTCGGTGCGGACGTGATCTCCCGGCTGCACGAGCGGTACCTGGCGGGGCGGACGCTGCCGTTGCCGGTGCCGCAGGCCCGCCCCGGACGACCCGCCAGCGTCCACCCGCCGTCGACCGAACCGCCGGAGATCGTGCTCGTGGACATCGACGGCACCGTCGCGCTCGCCGTCTCCCGAAGCCCGTACGACATGACCCGGGTTGGCGAGGACCAGCCGAACCCGGCGGTGATCGCGGCGGTCCGGGCGATGCACGCCGCCGGGTACGGGGTGGTCTTCTGCTCCGGGCGGGACGCCTCGGCCCGGGCGGCCACCGAGGCGTGGCTGGCCCGGCACGTCCGGGTCCCCTACCTCGGCCTGCACCTGCGTGCCGTCGGCGACTCGCGCAAGGACGCGATCGTCAAACGGGAGATCTACGACCGGGAGATCCGGGACCGGTACCGGGTGGTCGGTGTCTTCGACGACCGCGTCCAGGTGGTGCAGATGTGGCGGGCCCTCGGTCTCACCGTCTTCCAGGTGGCCGACGGCGACTTCTGACCCGGCGCCGCCCCGCCCCGTGCGGCTCGACGGGGCGGGGCGGCGGCGGGGTCAGGCCGCGGGCGCGGCGGCCCGGGCGGTGAGGGTGATCGCGGTTTCGGCGCGGACGCCGTTGACGGTGACCGCCAGAACCACCGACCCGGGGCGCAGCGCCGTGAGGGTGCCGCTCGCCGGGTCGAAGCGGGCCCTGTGCCACGGGCGTACCCCGGCCGCCGAGCCGATGTGCACGCCCGGCGAGGCCGACCAGTCCGCACTGACCGGTGCGGCCACCGGAACGGTCCGGCCGCCGGGCTGGGTCAGCGTGGCGGTGACCGGTGCCGGGGTGCCGACCGCGACGCTGGCCGGTGCGGTCAGCGCGAGCTGGTCCACGTGCGCGTGGAACTCCACGTCCACCCAGCGGGGTCCCTCGGCGCGCGCGTCGCGCCGGGCCTGGTCCGCCTCGGCCGGGGTGACCGGGTCCACGCCGAACTCCGTCCAGCCGGTGAAGCCGCCCTGGTCCGCCGGCGTGGACGGCGTCTTGCCCGCGTTGCCGTTGATCACGTACGGCACCCCGTCCACCCGCTCGGCGTGGAAGGTGCCGACGTGGCCGCCGACGAAGAGCGCGCCCTTGCCGGTGCGGTGCTGGAAGTCGGCCAGCCACTGCTCCAGCAGCGCCGCCTCCTTGCGGTCGCCGAGCTGGCTGGCCTGCGCCGGGCTGGGGTCGCGCGGCGGGTGGTGGTGCAGCACGACGACCGAGCCGACACGCTTGTCGGTGGCCGCCGCATCCAGCGTCTCGCGCAGCATCCGGACCTGGTCGAAGCCACCGCCCCGCAGCGTCCCGGTGGACGAGTTCAGCGTGACGAACCGGGTGCCGGCGTGGTCGAAGACCCGCGAGGTGGCGCCGAACGCCGCCTGGAAGTTGCTGATCGGGGCGCCCATGATCTCGTGGTTGCCGGGCACGTAGTACCAGGGCAGCGCGTCACCCAACTCCTCGTCGAGGATGCGCTTGGCCAGCGTGAAGTCGGCCGGGTAGGCGGTGTCGACGAAGTCACCGTTGATCAGCAGGAAGTCCGGCCGGGCCGCCTTCACCTCGCGCAGCGTCCGCCGGGCCTGGGCGACCAGGTCGCTGTCCGGGTTCGCGGCGACGAACTGGGCGTCGGAGAGCACGGCGAACCGCCAGGGTGCGCCGTCCACGGTGCCGTCGCGGATCACCACCCGGTCGGTACGCGGCGCCTCCACCGGCACGTCCACCGAGGGCGGCACCTTCGCCACCAGGTCGTCGATGATCACCTCGCTGCGGTACTGCGCGGTGGCGATGGTCTCGGCCACGTAGAACCGGCGCACCCGGACCGGGTACTGCACGCCGGCAGGGACCGCGAACTCCACGTACCGCCAACCGGTCCAGGTGATCAGCGGGCCGCGCAGCACGTGCTGGGTGTCCTGGGCGTCGTGCAGGTGCAGGCTGGGCCACTCCCCGGTGCCGTTGCCGTGGATCCACATGCCGAACGCCTGCGGCTGGCCGGGCACCTCGATCCAGGCCGGCGGGTCGGCGTACGCGGCCCGGGTGCCGGTGGACTGGCTGAAGTCGTACGTCATCCGCAGACCGGTGCCGGTGTGGCCGGGCGCCGGCGCGACCGATCCGCTGGCCCGGGCCTGACTGAACCGCCAGGACGCGGCGTCGTCGAAGTCGGCAACCGGCACGTCGGTCAACCCGACGGTGACCGGCACGACGGTGCTGTTCCGTCCGACGTGGACAGTGATCAGGCCGGAGCCGGTGTCCCGCAGCGCGGTGACGGCGAGGTTGCCGTCCTCGGTGGGGGTGACCCGCAGCAGGTCCCGGTCGTAGTCGAGGGTCAGGTCGGCCGGCTCGATCGGCGCGGTGTTGCCCTCGGCGTCGTAGCCGACCACCCCGACCACGGCGTTGCCGTCCCGGCCGGTGAGCCCGACCCGCTCCACCGTGAGGCCGATCCGTTCCAGCGAGCCGAGCACGGTGAGGCCCAGTGAGCCGGTGGCCCGGCCGCGTGCGGCGGTGACCGTGCTGGTCCCCGACGCGCCAGCGTGGAACACACCGTGCTGGTCGACGCGGCCGCGCGCCGCCGGGGTGGCCCGCCAGGTCGGCGTGCCGGCCGCCGGGCCGTACGTCTCGTCGTAGCCGGCCGCGGTGAGGGTGCGGGTCAGACCGGGAAAGACCCGGTCCGGCCGGCCACCGCGCACCGGTGAGACGCCCGGGGCTGCGGTGGGGTCGCTGGCGGTCTCCACCCAGTAGCCGGTGAGCCGACCGCTGCCCTTCGGCGCGTAGATGGCCAGGCCGTTGGGCACGGGTCGCTCGCTGCCGTCGGAGGGGCTGTTCTCCACCTGCACGGCGGGCGCGCCCGGCTCTCGGGCCAGCAACGTGGACGATCCGCCGCCGTCCAGGTTGAGCGCGTGGTGGGCACCCAGCTCGGCCATCATCCGACCCATCTCGGTCTGAGTCACGCCACGGCTGTCGACCTGCCGACCATCCACCGTCAACATGATCATTTTGCGACCGTCGGCGGTGAAGCCGACCGCGGTGCGTGGGGCCAGCGCAGGGTCGGCGATGCTCTGCACGACGCCGTCGCGGACCAGGACGTTGCCGCCGCCGACCGCCGCGTGCAGGGAGCTGCCGTCGGACGACTTCGGCTGCCAGGCCACCGTCACCGGGTCACCGGGGCGGAGCCCGGCCAGCGCGTCCGCGCCGGCGTCGCGGCCGAGCAGCACGGTGCTGCCGGCGACGATCGGGCCGCTGCCGGCCGCGCCGGCCACCGCGGCCACCCGGCCGCCGGCCACGGTGACCTCGACGACCCGGGCCGCGCCCGCGACCGCCCGCTCCCGGGAGTACGTCCCCCAGAGCTCGGTGAACGCGCCGATGCCGTTGGCCTGCACGATGTTGTTGAACTGGGTCAGCGGCACCGGCCCGCTGGGCAGGGTGGCGGTGCCGTCGAAGTTCACCTCGATCACGCGGCCGAGCCCGTCGGCGGTGACCGCCACCGCGTTGCGGTGACCGCTGACCGCCGACTGGATCAGCTCGCCGTCGCGGATGCCGACGCCCTGGGCGGCCCCGGAGTTGTTGATGTCGAAGAAGTCGCCGTTGACCGCGGCGACCGCGCGCGAGCCGTCCACCGCAGTGCGCAGCGGCTCGGCCCGGCTGACCGCTCCGGAGTTGACGTAGTCGACAGTGGCGCCGCCGGTGAGATCGGTGGTGAGCGCGTCGGCACGCAGCCAGCCATCGGCGTCGTACCGGTCGAAGGAGGTGAGCTGCACGCCCGGCGCGACCGGCCGGGTGGCCTTCGTGGTCTCCAGACCGCCGGCCGGCTCCAGGCCGGCGGCGACGGTCGGGGCGGCGATCGGGGCGGAGACGGCGGTCGGGGCCGGCGGGGCGGCGGTCGCCGGCACCGGAACGGCCAGGGTGAGCAGCGGTGTCAGCAGCAGGACGCCGGTGCGACGGGCGGAACGTCTGCGGGTACGCATGGACGACAGTCAACCCGATAGTGAATAGAAGTTTCAAGATGTACCGACTGAACCGAAGGAAAACTCCACCCCTCGCCACCGGGCGGGGTGGACACGACGAAGGGGCACGGCCGGGTTGGCCGTGCCCCTTCGTCGTCTTGTCACCCGGGGATGGTTACTCCCCCGGCGTCGACTTCGCGATCTGCATCAGGAACTCGATGTTGGTGCGGGACTGCTTGAGCCGGTCCAGCAGCAGGTCCAGCGCCGCCTGCGAGTCCAGCGAGTGCAGCACCTTGCGGAGCTTGTGGATGATGGCCAGCTCCTCCGGCGCGAGCAGGACCTCTTCCTTACGCGTACCGGACGGGTTGATGTCGATGGCCGGGAAGGTTCGCTTGTCGGCGATCTTCCGGTCCAGCTTCAGCTCCGCGTTACCGGTGCCCTTGAACTCCTCGAAGATGACCGTGTCCGCCATGGACCCGGTCTCCACCAGCGCGGTGGCGAGGATGGTCAGCGACCCGCCGTTCTCGATGTTGCGGGCCGCGCCGAGGAAACGCTTCGGCGGGTAGAGCGCGGTGGAGTCGATACCACCCGACATGATCCGGCCGCTGGCCGGCGCCGCCAGGTTGTACGACCGACCGAGCCGGGTCACCGAGTCCAGCAGCACGACCACGTCGTGCCCCAGCTCGACCAGGCGCTTCGCCCGCTCGATCGCCAGCTCAGCGACCGTGGTGTGGTCCTGCGGCGGCCGGTCGAACGTGGCCGCGATGACCTCGCCCTTCACCGAACGCTGCATGTCGGTGACCTCTTCGGGCCGTTCGTCCACCAGCACCACCATCAGGTGGCACTCCGGGTTGTTGCGGGTGATCGCGTTCGCGATCGCCTGCAGCACCATCGTCTTACCCGCCTTCGGCGGCGACACGATGAGCGCCCGCTGGCCCTTGCCGATCGGCATGACCAGGTCGATGACCCGGGTGGTCAGGATGTGCGGCTCGGTCTCCAACCGCAGGCGCTCCTGCGGGTACAGCGGCGTGAGCTTGTAGAACTCCGGCCGGCGCCGCGCCTCCTCCGGCTCCATGCCGTTGATGGTGTCCAGCCGCATCAGCGGGTTGTACTTGTCCCGCCGCTGGTCGCCACTGTTGCCGCCCTCGCGGGCCGCACGCACCGCACCGGTGATCGCGTCACCGCGGCGCAGGCCGTACTTCTTGATCTGGGACATCGAGACGTACACGTCGTTCGGGCCGGCCAGGTAACCGGTCGTCCGCACGAAGGCGTAGTTGTCGAGCACGTCGATGATGCCGGCCACCGGGACGAGCACGTCGTCCTCGCCGACCTGCGGCTCGCGCCCACCGGTGTCGGCACCGGTCTCGGTGCGCTCGCCACGGCCGCGGCGACGGTCCCGGAAGCGGCTGCGCCGGCCACGCCGGCCGCCGCCCTCGCCGTCATCGTCGTCGTTGTCGCGCTCGGCGCGCTGACCACGGTCGTTGCGGTCGCCCCGGTCGTTGCGCTCGGGACGGTCACCACGCTCGTTGCGCTCGGCACGCTCGCCTCGCTCGGCACGGTCACCACGCTCGTTGCGCTCGCCCCGCTCGGCACGCTCGCCCCGGTCGTTGCGCTCGGCACGCTCGCCCCGCTCGGCACGCTCGCCCCGCTCGGGACGCTCTGCCCGGTCGGCACGCTCCACCCGGTCGTTGCGCTCGCCCCGCTCGGCACGCTCTGCCCGCTCGGCACGCTCCGGACGCTCGGCACGCTCTGCGCGCTCCGGACGCTCGGCACGCTCCGCGCGCTCCGGACGCTCGGCACGCTCTGCGCGCTCCGGACGCTCGGCCCGGTCCCGGCGGTTCTCACCCCGGTCGGTCCGCTCGCCGGCCTCCGCCTCGTCGGTGCGTGCCTCAGTGGGACGCGCCTCCGCCGCGGTGGTCCGGCTCCGCCGGGTACGACCCCGGCCCTCGGTCTCGGCGGCCGGCTCGGCCGGCGCCTGGTCGGTGCTGCGTCCCTCGGCCGCCGGACGGTCCACGGTCTCCCGCACCTCCTCACGAGCCGGAGCGGCCGCAGCCGCGACCTCAGCCCGCGGTCGAGGGGTCCCGGCGGCGTTGCCGCCCTGCCGCTCGGAGATCGCGGCGATCAGCTCGCCTTTGCGCATGCGAGCCGTGCCGGAGATGCCGAGCGACGCGGCCAGGCTCTGCAGCTCTGGCAGCAGCATCGCCGACAGACCGGTGCCGCTACGCCGCCGACGGGCGGGAGCGGCGGTGGTGGCATCGCCAGCGACGTTGGAAACATCCGACGTCACGTCGGTGGTGTCGCTCAATGGATTCCTTCCCTCGATAAAGGCCGGGACTGCCCGGAGTCAGAACTCAGGTGGCCGGGCGGCCTCGGTGCACCCGCCTCGCAAGGACGCGTCGCGGGAGTCTGTGACACAGCAGCCGGTCGGTATCCCGACTCACCAAAGGTCGGTGAGCAGGTCTCGCCGTCTGCGGCGACCTGTGGAAACTGCGGTGCGGCGTGAGCCTTGGGCAGGGGTGACGGGCTGACCGCCGAGAGCTTCGGGGGTGCGCCGCCCCGCAGGAGATCGCGTGCTTCGCGGCTGTGCTAGGTCTAGAGCGTAATCAACTCTTCCGACCTGCGGCAACAGGGTCCCGCTCGGCGTGTCCAAGTCTACCCCGGGCAACCCTTGCACCGCTGACGTCTATCGGTAACTGCCAGATCTGCCAATCTGTTCCCATCGGGAAGGCGGCCGGTGGGTCACTGAGCGCCAGGACAGTCGGCCCCGCACCACTGATCACAGCCGCCACACCGGCCGCTCGCAACTCGCTGACCAGGGCGGACGTCCCCGGCATCGCGGGTGCGCGGTAATCCTGGTGGAGCCGGTCGACGGTGGCCGGCAGCAGCAGTGTCGGGTCGGCGGTCAGCGCGTGCACCAGCAGCGCGGCCCGCCCGGCGGTCAACGCGGCGTCGCCGTGCGGCACGGTGGCCGGCAACGCCGCCCTCGCGGTCGCGGTCAGCCCGCGCTCCGCCGGAACGAAAACAGTGGGCCGGACCCCGTCAGCGACCGGCAGGGACACCGCGCGGGCGCCGGTCGACTCGGACCAGGCCAGCGTGAAGCCCCCGAGCAGGCACGGCGCGACATTGTCCGGATGGCCCTCGATCTCGGCGGCCAGCCGGAGAACGGCCGCGTCGTCCAGCCGGCGCTCCCCATCGGTGACCAGGGCGCGAGCCAGCAACACACCGGCGACGATCGCGGCGGACGAGGAGCCCAACCCACGCGCCTGCGGGATCCGGTTGACGCACTCCACGCTCAGCCCCTCGGGCTGGGCACCGAGCACGTCGAAGGCGGCCCGCATCGCCCGCACCACCAGGTGCCGGTCGTCGTCGGGCAGCTCACCGGCCCCCTGCCCGGTCACCGTCACCCGGACCCCACCCGAGGTGACCTCGGCGGCCAGGTCGTCGTAGAGGCCGAGGGCGAGACCGAGCGCGTCGAAGCCCGGGCCCAGGTTGGCACTGGTCGCGGGGACCCGGACCCGGACCGGCCCGGCGGTGAAGTTCGTCGGCACGGGCTCATGCTAGGGGTCGGCACCGACGTTCCGGTCCTGCGCCCGCAGCGTGGGACCGGCGCGCTCAGCCGGCCGGGTCGGGAACCGGCTCGGCAGCCGGGGTGGTGAGCGAGAGTCGGCGGGTGGCGATCCGCCAGCCGACCGCGTACACGAGGGTGACCAGCCCACAGCCGGCCAGCACCACCCGCTCGTCCACCACGTCCACCACCAGGGCCACGGCCAGTTGGCTCACCGAGATGGCCAGCGTCGCGAGCATCATGTCGGTGGCGAAGACTCGCCCCCGCAACCGATCCGGCACCTCGCCCTGCAGGGCGAAGTTCGACATCACCCAGTTGCTCCCGCCCGCGAAGTGCGCCACGAAGACCAGCAGCAGCACCAAGGGGAACCAGCGGACCACCGACGCGCCCAGGTAGGACAGGCCGTAGAGCGACATGGACAGCGCCAGCCCGGGCAGCAGCCAGGACCGGTTGGTCAGCACCCGACGCATCAGGATCGGCCCCACCAGAGCCCCCGCCCCGCGCACCGCGAAGAGCAGGCCAGCGCCCAGCGAGCCGACCCCGTACACGCCGGCGAGCAGCGGGAACACGGTCAGCACCCCGTTGCCCAGGCCGACCGCCGACTTCACCGTGACCAGCGCCAGCACCCGCGGCCGGTGCCCGATGTAGCCGAGTGCCTCGCGGACCGCCGGCCAGGTCCGCTGGGCCGGCCGGTCGGCGTCCCGGGGCGCCTGCAGGGGCCGGCGGATCCGTGTGGCGAGACCCGCGGCCAGCGCCAGGCCCACCGCCGCAACCCAGAAGCAGACGTACGGGCCGGCAGCCGAGCTGAGTACGCCGCCGAGCGAAGCGCCGACCACCGTCATGGTGCCCCAGGCTGAGCCGGCCACCGCGTTACCGGCCGCCAGCTCGCCCGGCTCCAGCACGTTGGGCAGCGCGGCCTGGGCGGCCGGCGAGTAGAACGCCTTGGCGACCGCCACCACCCCGATCGCCACCAGCGCCAGCCAGGCCGTTCCGTCCCGGACGCCGAGCAGCAGCAGCACGCCCACCAGCGCCGCCACGTTCGCGGCGATCATGATCTTCCGCCGGTCGAACCGGTCGGCCACCGTGCCGGTGTACGGCAGCAGCAGCGCCACGATGCCGGTGTCCACCGCCAGCACCAGCGCGCCCCAGACCCCGCTGCCGGTCAGCTGGGGCAGCAACACCAGCAGCGGCACCATGACGAACCAGTCGGCACCGAAGACCACCAGCTCGGCGAGGAACAGGTTACGGAAGCTCCGGTTGCCGGTGAGAACCGAGAGGGTGGACGCCACGGAGCAGGACCCTACCCGGATGACAGGGCTCTATTTCGGCGCGACCAGCCACGACCGGTCCCGGGATCCACCCGGAGCCGGCCGGCCTCGGAAGCCGGAACGCCCCCGGCGGGTCGGAACCCGCCGGGGGCGTTTCACCGTGCCGGTCCGACTACTCGGTCGGCTCCGACGGAGGCAGCGGCGAGGTACGGCTGCGCGGCAGCCGCAGCACCTCGAACTGGTCCGTGCCGTCCACCAGCGCACCCGACGGGGCGGGTCGCCCCGCCGCCGGCTGCGATCCCTCGGTCTGCGCCGCTGCCGGCGCACCGGACGGCACCGCGACCTGGTTCGGGCCGGCCGGCTCGTCGGTCTCCGGTCCGGTCGAGCCGGTCACCGCCGGCTGGCCGGAGCGCCGCTGGCGGCGCCGCTCCCGCAGCGACTCCTTGGTGCGCTCCACCATCGTGTACAGCGTCGGCACCAGGATCAGGGTGAGCAGCGTCGAGCTGAGCAGGCCACCGATCACCACGACCGCCAGCGGCTGGGAGATGAAGCCGCCCTCGCCGGTCAACCCGAGCGCCATCGGCAGCAGCGCGAAGATGGTCGCGACCGCGGTCATCAGGATCGGGCGCAGCCGGCGCCGGCCACCCTCGACCACCGCCTCCCCGACTCCCATGCCCCGGGCCCGGTACTGGTTGATCAGATCCAGCAGCACGATCGCGTTGGTCACCACGATGCCGACCAGCATCAGCACGCCGATCAGCGCCGGCACGCCGAGCGGCGTCCCGGTCACCAGCAGCAGGCCGATCGCGCCGGTCGCCGCGAACGGGATGGAGATCAGCAGGATCAGCGCCTGGGTGAGGCTCCGGAACGTCGCCACCATGATCAGGAACACGATCGCGATCGCGGCCAGCACAGCCAGGCCCAGGTCGCCGAACGCGTCCGCCTGGTCCGCGCTGACCCCACCGATGGTGAAGGTCGCCCCGGGCACGTCGATGCCGTCCAGCCGCTTCTGCAGCTCCTGGCTGGTCGCGCCCAGGTTCGAGCCGGTCGCCGTGCCGGTCACCGAGACGCTGCGCTCACCGTCGATCCGGCTGACCTGCTGCGGCCCCTCGACCCGGGTGACCTTCGCGATGTCGCCCAGCTTGACCGGACCGATCGGCAGGGCGTTCAACTGCTCCACCGACACCGGCGGCTGTACGCCCAACCGCAGCACCACGTTCTGCTGCTGGCCGTCGAGCGTGACCTGGCCCAGCGGCGCCCCACGGAACGCCTGCGACACGAACTGACCCACCGCGGCCTCGGTGAGCCCGACCCGACCGGCGGCGACCCGGTCGACGGTCACGTCGACCCGCGGTACCTGCGCGGCAAGGCTGGTGGTGACGTCCGCGACGTCCGGCACCCCGGCCATCGCCGTCCGGGCCGCCTCAGCGGCCCGGGTCAGCACCTCCGGGTCGCTGGCCTGGACGACCACCTCAAGCTGGCTGGTCGAGGCGTCCTGCCCGCCGCCGAAGGTGACCTCGCCCAGTCCGGTGCCGAGCGTGTCGAACTCCTTGCGCAGCACCTCGCGCATCTGCTTCGCGTCGGTGTCCCCGTTCAGCGCCACCGACCACGTCGCGATGTTGTTGCCGCCGCCCGCGAACGGGTTGTCCCCGCCGCCGGCGGTCACCTGGTAGGTCTCGACCCCGTCGGTACGCCCGAGCACCGTCTCGACCTGCTTGGCCGCCGCGTCGGTGGCGGCCAGGCCGCTACCCGCCGGCAACTCCTGCTGGAAGCTGAGCGTGTCCTGGCCGGAGTCGTCCAGGAAGTTGGTCTCCAGCTTCTGGGACAGACCGAAGGTGCCGAAGAGCACCAGCAGGCCGAGACCGACGGTGATCCAGCGGGTGGACCGCTTGCGGGTGGCGAACCCGATCACCGGCAGGTACGCCCGCTGCAAGGGGCTGCGCAGCTCCTTCTCCTCCGCGCCGCGCCGCACCGCCTCGTCGTCGACGGTGCCCCCGCGCGGCTTGAGGAACCAGTACGCCAGCACCGGGATCACGGTCAGCGACACCAGCAGCGAGGCGAGCAGCGCCACCGTCACGGTGATCGCGAACGGCGCGAAGAGCTGCCCGACGAACCCGCCGACCAGCGCGATCGGCGCGAACACCGCGACCGTGGTGAGGGTGGACGCGGTCACCGCGCCAGCCACCTCACGGACGCCGGTGATGATCGCGTGCTGCTTCTCCTCGCCGTACTCGAGATGCCGTTTGATGTTTTCCAGCACCACGATCGAGTCGTCCACCACCCGGCCCACCGCGATGGTCAGCGCGCCGAGGGTGAGCAGGTTGAGCGAGTAGTCGCCGATCCAGAGAGCGATCAGTGCCACCAGCACGGAGAGCGGGATGGAGACCGCGGTGACCACGGTCGAGCGCACCGACAGCAGGAAGACCAGGATGACGATGACCGCCATCAGCAGGCCCAGCAGGCCCTCGGTGGTCAGCGACTCGATCGACTTCTCGACGAACGGCGCCTGGTCGAAGACCACGGTCAGCTCGGCGCCGGAGGCGTCCTTCAGGTCGGCCAGCTTGTCCCGGATCTCGTGCGAGATCTCCACGGCGTTGCCGTCCGGCGCCGCGGTGACCGCGATGCCGAGACTGTCCTGGCCGTTGGTCCGGGTGATCGCGGTGGCCGGGGCGACCTGCTGCTCGACGGCCGCCACGTCACCGAGACGGACCGGGCGCGCGCCGGGGGCGACCACGATGCCGCGCAGGTCGTCCAGGGTGGCGACCGGCGTGCCAACCTGCACCGGGAGGGCCAGGCTGCCGTCGTTCACCGCGCCGGCCGGGATCGTCACGCCGTTGGTCTTCAGCGCGGCGCCGATCGCCGTGGGCTGGAGCTTCGCCGCGGCGAGCTTGGCCGGGTCCGGGGTGACCACCACGACGTCGTCGCGGGTCCCGGTCACATCGACCGTGCGGACCCCCTCGATCCCCTCCAGCTCCGGCACCACCGTGTCGCGCAGCTTCTCGGCGAGCGCCCGCTGGTCCGCCCCGCCGGCCGCAGCCAGCACCACCGCCGGCAGGTCGTCGGTGCTGCCCGCGATGACCTGCGGATCGACGCCCTCCGGCAGCTGGGCGTCGATGCGGCTCAGCGCGGTCTGCATCTTGTTGACCATGTCGTCCAGGTCGGTGCCGAACTCGTACTGCACCTGGACGGTGGCCGACCCCTCGCGGGAGGTGGAGGTGACCTTGTCCAGACCGGGGATGCTCTGGAGGGCGTTCTCGATCGGCTCGGTCACCTGCGACTCGACGATCTCGGGTCCGGCGCCGGGGTAGGGGGCCACGATGAACGCGGCCGGGAATTCGAGCGACGGCAGCAGTTGCTGCTTCAGCGACGGTACGGCGAACGCTCCGAACGCCGTGATCACCACCGCGATGAGGGCAACCAGCCCTCGGTTGGCGAGGCTGAATCTGGCGAGCAGCGACATCGGCCTGGCTCACTCCTGAAAGAGAATGCGGGTGGGGATACCCGAAAGTGTGCCGGACTCGATCACCCCGACCCTCGCCGGCCCCACGCCGGCCACGTTTCCGGAGCCGGCCGCCGCCGAGACCGGCGGCGATGCGGCGGCGCGCTGGCCGCTCAGGCCAGGTCGAGGGCGCGGGCCGCGGCCAGCGGGTCGTTCGCGATGGTCAGCGGAGCGGGCGCCGTGGAGATCGCCCACTCCGGGTCCTTCAGACCATGGCCGGTCACCGTGCAGACCACCGTCGAGCCCGGCGGCACCGCACCCGCCGCGGCCTGCTGGAGCAGGCCGGCCACGCTGGCCGCGCTGCCCAGCTCGACGAAGACCCCCACCTCGCGGGCGAGCAGCCGGTACGCGGACAGGATCTCCCGGTCCGTCACCGCCGCGATCAGGCCACCCGAGGCGTCGCGGGCGTCCAGCGCCTTGGTCCAGCTCGCCGGGTTGCCGATCCGGATCGCGGTGGCGATGGTCGACGGCTCCGGCACCACCTGGCCGGTCACGATCGGGGCCGCGCCGGCGGCCTGGAAGCCGTACATCTTCGGGGCCCGGGTGGTGGCGCCGGCGGCGTGCTCCTCCGCGTACCCCATCCAGTAGGCGGCGATGTTGCCGGCGTTGCCGACCGGCAGGCAGTGGATGTCGGGCGCGTCACCGAGCGCCTCGACGATCTCGAAGGCGGCGGTCTTCTGCCCGTGCAGCCGGTCGATGTTGACCGAGTTGACCAAGGCGACCGGGTAGTCCTGGGCGAGCTTGGCGGCCGTCGCGAGACAGTCGTCGAAGTTGCCGCTCACCTGGAGCAGCTTCGCGCCGTGCACCAGCGCCTGGGCCAGCTTGCCCAGCGCGATCTTGCCCTGCGGCACCAGCACCGCGCAGGTCAGCCCGGCCCGGGCCGCGTACGCCGCGGCAGAGGCGCTGGTGTTGCCGGTGGAGGCGCAGATGATGGCCTTGTTGCCGGCCTCGACCGCCTTGGAGACCGCGAGGGTCATCCCGCGGTCCTTGAACGAGCCGGTCGGGTTGGCGCCCTCCACCTTGAGGTGCACGTCGCAGCCGAGCCGGGCGGAGAGCACCGGCGCGGGCAGCAGTGGGGTGTTCCCCTCGTGCAGCGTGACGACGGGCGTGGCCGCGGTGACCGGCAGCCGATCCCGGTACGCCTCGATCAGACCCCGCCACATGTCGCTCTCCTCGCCTCTACCGCCGTGCCGACCTGAGCATTTCCAGGCCACCCTGGACCAGCCTGCCGGAGCGACCGGTGGCGCACCCCGGGTTACCCACCTGGCGGGACGCGAGGGCCGCGCACGGCCTGCCCCACCACCGGGGTCAACGACTCACGCGCCGCCCTCGACCCGCAGCACGCTGGTCACCGACCGGACGATGTCCAGACCACGAAGCTCGCCCACGGTGGCGGCGAGCGCGGCGTCCGGTGCCACGTGGGTGACGATGACCAACTCGGCGTCGCCGTCCCGGCCGGGCACCCCGCCCGCCGAGCCCTGCCGCACGGTCGCGATCGACACGTCGTGCCGGGCGAACACGCCAGCCACCGCGGCCAGCACACCCGGACGGTCGGCCACGTCCAGGCTGACGTGGTAGCGGGTCAGCGCCTCGCCCATCGGCCGCACCGCCAGGTCGGCGTACGCGCTCTCGCTGGCCGCGCGCACCCCGGCGAGCCGGTTTCGGGCCACCGCCACCACGTCGCCGAGGACGGCGCTGGCCGTCGGCGCGCCACCCGCGCCCCGGCCGTAGAACATCAGCTCCCCGGCCGCGTCCGCCTCCACGAAGACCGCGTTGAACGCGTCGCCGACGCTGGCCAGCGGGTGGCTGCGCGGGATCATCGCCGGGTGCACCCGGACGCTGACCGTGTCCCGGCCGGCCGGGTCGACGCCGCGGGCCGCGATGCAGAGCAGCTTGATCGTGCAGCCCATCGCCTGGGCGCTGGCCACGTCCGCGGCGGTGACCTCGGTGATGCCCTCCCGGTGCACGTCGGCGGCACCGACCCGGGTGTGGAACGCCAGCGAGGCGAGGATCGCCGCCTTGGCCGCCGCGTCGAAGCCCTCCACGTCGGCGGTCGGGTCGGCCTCCGCGTACCCCAGCTCGGTGGCCTCCTCCAATGCCTCGGCGAAGCCGGCGCCGGTGGCGTCCATGGCGGAGAGGATGAAGTTGGTGGTGCCGTTGACGATGCCGGTGACCCGGTTGATCCGGTCGCCGTGCAGCGACTCGCGCAGCGGGCGCAGCAGCGGGATGGCCCCGGCCACGGACGCCTCGTAGTAGAGGTCGCCGCCGCCCTCGGCCGCCGCGTCGTGCAGCGCCACGCCGTCCTCGGCGAGCAGCGCCTTGTTGGCGGTGACCACGCTCTTGCCGGCGCGCAGCGCCTCGACCAGCCAGGTCCGGGCCGGCTCGATGCCGCCGACCACCTCGATCACCACGTCCACGTCGTCGCGCTTGATCAGGCCGAGCGCGTCGGTCGTGAACAGGGTGGGGTCGACCGGCAGGTCACCGCGGTCACGGCCGAGTCGGCGGACGGCGATGCCGGCGATCTCCAGCGGAGCGCCGATCCGGGCGGCCAGGTCGGTCCCCTGCTCGTGCAGCAGCCGGACCACCTCCTGACCGACCGTGCCGCAGCCGAGCAGTGCCAAGCGCACAGGTGACGTCATCCCACATCCAAAGCCAGCAGATCCTCTTCGGTCTCCCGCCGGACGATCAGACGCGCCTGGCCGTCGCGCACCGCGACCACCGGTGGCCGGGGTACGTGGTTGTAGTTGCTGGCCATGCTGCGGCAGTAGGCACCGGTGCCGGGCACCGCGACAAGATCTCCGGCCTGCACGTCGGCGGGCAGGAATTCATCCTTCACCACGATGTCCCCGGACTCACAGTGCTTTCCCACCACGCGGGCGAGCATCGGCTCGGCGGTGGAGGCACGGGAGGCCAGCGTCGCCGAGTAGGACGCGTCATAGAGCGCCGTCCGGATGTTGTCGCTCATCCCGCCGTCGACGCTGACGTACGTGCGGATGCCGTCGAGGTCCTTGACCGTGCCGACCTCGTAGAGGGTGAACACGGACGGCCCGACAATGGCCCGCCCCGGCTCGATGGAGAGCCGCGGCACGGCCAGATTCTCCGCCGCGCACTCCGAGTCGACGATCTTGCGCAGCCGCTTGGCCAGGTCCTGCGGAGCGGCCGGGTCGTCCTGGGTGGTGTAGGCGATGCCGAAGCCGCCGCCCAGGTCCAGCTCGGGCAGTTCGACCCCGCGCGCGTCGCGGATCTGCGCCTGGAGGGCGAGCACCCGGCGGGCGGAGACCTCGAAGCCGCTGGCGTCGAAGATCTGCGAGCCGATGTGCGAGTGCAGCCCGCGCAACTCCAGTACGTCCTCGTCGAGGATCTTGAAGGCGGCCGACGCGGCCGCCCCGCCGGCCAGCGAGAAGCCGAACTTCTGGTCCTCGTGGGCGGTGGCGATGAACTCGTGGGTGTGCGCCTCGACGCCGACGGTGACCCGGACCAGCACCCGGGGGCGGACCCCCCGCTCGCGGGCCAGCGCGGTCAGCCGGTCGATCTCGGTGAACGAGTCGACGATGATCCGCCCCACCCTGGCGTCCAGTGCCCGGCTCAGCTCGGCCACCGACTTGTTGTTGCCGTGAAAGCCGATCCGCTCCGGCGGCATCCCGGCCGCCAGCGCGGTGGCCAGCTCGCCGCCGGTGCAGACGTCGAGGTGCAGCCCCTCCTCGGCGATCATCCGGACCACCGCCCGGCAGAGGAACGCCTTGCCGGCGTAGTAGACGTCCTCGGTCGGGAAGGCCGCCCGAAAGTCCCGGCAGCGTGACCGCAGGTCGTCCTCGTCGAGGACGTACACCGGGGTGCCGAACTCGGCCGCGATGTCGCGGACGCTCAGGCCCGCGACGGCGACCGCGCCGTCGGCGCCGCGCGTCACCGTGCGTGGCCACAGCGCCGGCACGAGGGCGTTGACGTCCTGTGGGGTACGCAGCCAGGCCGGCCCCTGGTTGCTGATGTCCGCGTGCAGCGCACCAGCCTCATGAGCCCTCATGTCACATCCTCTCGGGTGCGGAGACGCCGAGCAGGTGCAGACCGTTGGCGATCACCGTGCGGGTGGCGTTGTTGAGCCAGAGCCGGGCCCGGTGCAGGTCGGTGACCTCCTCGTCGCCCAACGGCAGCACCCGGCAGTTGTCGTAGAACCGGTGGAAGGAGGCGGCGACGCTCTCCTCCAGGTAGCGGGCCACCCGGTGCGGCTCGCGCAGCTCGGCGGCGGTGGCGACCACCGCCGGGAACTCGGCGAGCGCCTTGAGCAGCTCGTTCTCCTTCTCGTGCCCGAGCAGCTCGGGGCGGAAATCGTCGGCGCCGCCCTGGAGCAGCCCCACCTCGGCGGCGTTGCGGGCCACGCCCGCCGTCCGGGCGGCGACGTACTGCACGTAGTAGACCGGGTTGTCACGGGTGGCCCGGGTCCACAGCTCGATGTCGATGTCGATCGGGGAGTCGCTGGAGTAGCGGGCCAGCGCGTACCGGGAGGCGTCCACCCCGATCGCCTCGACCAGGTCCTCCAGGGTGATCACAGTGCCGGCCCGCTTGCTCATCCGCACCGGGGCGCCGTCGCGCAGCAGGTTGACCAGCTGCCCGATCAGGATCTCCAGGTTGCGCTCCGGGTCGTCGCCGAAGCAGGCGGCCATCGCCTTCATCCGGCCGATGTAGCCGTGGTGGTCGGCGCCCAGCATGATCACAACCCGCTCGAAGCCGCGCTCCCGCTTGTCCAGGTAGTAGGCGCAGTCCGCGGCGAAGTACGTCCACTCGCCGTTGGACTTGCGCAGCACCCGGTCCTTGTCGTCGCCGAAGTCGGTGGTCCGCAACCAGGTGGCGCCCTCGGACTCGTAGACCTGGCCCTGCTCACGCAGCCGGGCCAGGGCGAGGTCCAGCTCACCTCGGTCGTGCAGGTCCTTCTCGTTGAAGTAGGTGTCGAACTCCACCCCGAAGTCGCGCAGCGAGGAGCGGATCTCGTCGAACATCAGCGCGACGCCCTCGACCCGGAACACCTCCTGGGCGGCGGCGTCGTCCAGGGTCAGCACGTCCGGCCGACGGGCCTGCACCTCGGCGGCGATCTCCCCGATGTACGCCCCGCCGTAGCCGTCCTCGGGCGCGGACTGGCCGTTGGCGGCGGCGAGCAGCGAGCGGGCGAACCGGTCGATCTGCGACCCGGCGTCGTTGAAGTAGTACTCCGTGCCCACCTCGGCGCCGGTGGCCCGCAGCAGCCGGCTGAGCGCGTCACCGACGGCCGCCCAGCGGACCCCGCCGATGTGCACCGGGCCGGTCGGGTTGGCCGACACGAACTCCAGGTTGATCTTTTCGCCGGCAAGCCGGTCGCTGCGGCCGTACTCCGCGCCGGCCTCGACGATCACCCGGGCGAGCTGGCCGGCGGCGGCCGCGTCCAGCCGGATGTTCAGGAAGCCTGGGCCGGCGATTTCCACCGACTTGACCCCGGGTGCCCGGCCCAGCTCGTCGGCCAGCGCGGCGGCCAGCTCGCGCGGCGGAACGCCCACCTTCTTGCTCAACTGCAGGGCGAGCGTGGAGGCGTAGTCGCCGTGCTCGGGGTTGCGGGGTCGCTCCACCGCCGTACGCTCCGGCAGCGCGGCCTGGTCCAGGCCACGCTCGCTGAAGACGGCGCGGGCAGCGGTGAGGACGACCGAGGCGAGTTCTGCAGGAGTCACCCAGCCATGTTATCGGGGGTAGACTCGGGCACTCGGCGGCTACCCACCGCGTCATCCGGCCCGCCAACATCCCTGACCGACCGACTTGACGAGGCACGATGAGCATCAGCACCCCCGGTGGCCCTGAGCGCCGCCCGACCGTGGTCAGCACCGGCAAGAAGCCGGCCGCAGGCCGGCCGGCGTCCGGCGCCAAGGCCGGTTCCGGCAAGCCGGCGGGCAAGCCTGCGGGCACTCCGCGGGCAGGTGGCAAGGGCCCCCGCAAGCCGGTCACCCCGGTCAAGGTGAGCCAGGGCCGCGCGTGGGGCCCGATCGCGCTCTTCGTCGCCGTGGGCGTGCTCGCCGCCGGCATCATCGGGTACGGCGCCTGGGCGTCGTTCCAGGGTGCCAAGCCGTGGGACAAGCGGGCGAATGCCATCGACGGCATCGTCAACTACCGCAAGTCGGACCCGGAGAGCCTCAAGTACGAGGCACACAAGTCCGGCCCGCTGACCTACAAGTACTCGCCGCCGGTGGGCGGGGTGCACAACGCCACCTGGCAGAACTGCATGGGTGACGTGTACGACGCCCCGATCGCCAGCGAGCACGCGGTGCACAGCCTGGAGCACGGCGCCGTCTGGGTCACCTACCGGCCGGGCCTGCCGCAGGACCAGATCGACAAGCTCGCCGGCAAGGTCCGCGGCGTCGAGAAGATGATGATGAGCCCGTACGAGGGCCTGGACAAGCCGATCTCGCTTCAGGCGTGGGGCTTCCAGCTCAAGGTCGACAACGCCGACGACGCGCGGATCGACGAGTTCATCAAGGACCTGCGGGTGAACGCCTCCATCGAGGGCCCGACCGCGCTGTGCAACACCGGCGTCACCGCCACCGGCACCACGCCGCGTGACCTCGACTCCCAGATGCCCACCCAGTAAGGACGGCGATGACTGCTCCCGCCACCACTGACAGCGAGCACGACGAGGCTCCGGCCGCCCCGGACCAGGGCGGCCAGGCCCCGGCGCGGCGCTACGGCGTGCTGGCGCTGACCGCCATGCTCGTGGTGGGCCTGCTGCTCGGGTTCGGCGGCGGCCTGCTCACCCCGGGGCTCACCCGACCGGGTGACACCTCGGTGGAGGCGGGCTTCGCGCGGGACATGACCACGCACCACACCCAGGCGGTGGAGATGAGCCTGACCGCGTACCGGTCGGCGACGCTGCCCGGGGTGCGGCAGATGGCAGTCGACATCGCCAGCGGGCAGCAGGGCGAGATCGGCGCCATGCAGACCTGGCTGCGGCAGTGGGAGCTGAGCCCGACCGGGTCGCAGCCGCCAATGTCGTGGATGTCCGACGGGGCCACTGTCAAGGACGGGCTGATGCCGGGGATGGCCACCCCGCAGGAGATGGCCGCCCTGCGTGACGCCCAGGGCATCGAGGTCGACCGGCAGTTCCTGGACCTGATGATCAATCATCACCTGGGCGGCATCCACATGATCGACGCGGTGCTCGGCGAGACCGACAACGCCGAGGTGCTGCGGGTGGCGCGGACCATGAAGTCCACCCAGCAGAGCGAGCTGAACAACCTCCGGCAGCTCCAGGCGCAGGCCAAGGGCTGACCTACCGGACGGGCGCATCGGGCCCGCGTCACCGCCGTGGACCGGCGGGGCGCGGGCCCGCATCATGTGGTGGGAACGACCCCCTCTTGTCCCTGAAATCCTGTATGGGCGTTTTGAGCGGTGCAACCGATTACGTTGCTTAGAGAGTTTTCTCCGCACATATCGTGACCAGTTGCGATTCGGGCTCGTTGCGCAGGACGTGGGGGTTGCACTCAGAGACGCACGGCGTTCGGTCACCAGCTGGTGCCGGCGCCACACCATCGGCGGTGACGGGGCGGTGGCAGCCGTCCGTCGCGGACAGCGGCAGGGCGAGCCGGGAATGCTCAGCCGCGAACAGGAACTCGAACTGATCGACGCGCTCCGGGGCGTCCACCCCGACGAGTTCGGCCTGGACGAGGAGCTGTGGACGCGGCAGAGCCTCACCACGCTCATCCAGCGCCGGTTCGACCTGCCGCTGGACGCGGGGGCGGTCGGGGCGTACCTGCGGGCCTGGGGGTTGGGTCCGCGGGAGCCGCGCGAGCGGGCCTGCGGGCTCTGCGTCAGCGCGGTCGAGCGCTGGGTACGCAGCGAGTACCCGGCGATCACCCGGGCCGCCCAGGAGCACCTCGCCGAGGTCTACTGGCTCGGGCGGGTCCGGCTGCGCGGCACCATGCCGGCGGCCGACGTGATCTCCGCCGTCTCGTCCCGCGGTCGGGTGCGCTTCATGATCACCACGCCGACGGTGGACCCGCCGCTGCCCCGCGACTTCGTGCTGCGACTCAGTGGGGAGGAGCAGCGCACCGTGCACCTGATCGTGGACGGCTCCTGGCCGCGCAACGAGTGGCCCCGGCGACTCCCCCGGCGGATCGTGCTTCACCCGCTGCCCAGCTGCGGTCGGGTGATCGCCGCCGCCTGACCGCCCCGGGCGGTCGGGCGGCTGACCACCAGGGCGATCGGGCGGTTGGCGACACGATCGGGTCACCGGATACCGATTCGGCGTTCACGGAGGAGGTTTGCTAGTCTTCTCCAGTCGCTGAGCCCCCGTAGCTCAGGGGATAGAGCACCGCCCTCCGGAGGCGGGGGCGCAGGTTCGAATCCTGCCGGGGGCACCATCGTTAAATCGCACATAAGGCCCCTGACAGGGTAAACCCCGGTCAGGGGCCTTAGTCGTGTGCCCAGGGCTGGAGCACGTAGCGACCGCGCACCCCACCCTTCGCCATGGCCCGGTGGGCGTCGTCGACCTGGTCCAGCGGCATGACCGTGTGCACTCGGGCCGGCAGTTCGCCGGACGCGGTGCGGGCGAGCAGGTCACCCAATCGAGGGCCGTCGGGGTGCGCCACCACGGCGGCTACGGTGATCCCACGCTCCATGGCCGGCACGGCGTTCGGCCGGACGCCGACGAACGCCCCGCCGTCGCGGACCAGGGCGAGACCCTGCTCCTGCAGGGCAGCACCGTCGGCGACCGCGTCCCAGCCCGGCTCGGCTCGGGCGGTGAAGTCGGCGCCGAGGCTGCGGACGAACTCCTCGTCCTCGGCTCGGGCCAGGCCGGTCACGCGCCAGCCGCGGTCCTGCGCGAGCGAGGCGACGTACCCTCCGACCGCGCCGGCCGCCCCGGTCACCAGCAGCCGGTTACCGCCGGTGGGCGCGTCGCCGAGCAGGTCGACGATCTGCGCCGCAGCCAGCCCATTGAGCGGCACCGTCGACGCCGCGACCAGGTCCAGCCCGTCAGGCACGACGGCGAGGTCGGCGGCCGGCACGACGAGCTGTTCGGCGTAGGTGCCGAAGTCGCGGTCGAACCCAGCCACCAGACCGGCGACCCGGGTACCTACGGTCAGCTCCACGCCGCGGCCGGCGGCTACCACGATGCCGGCGAAGTCCCAACCCAGGCCGGTACGCTCCGCCTGATTGATCAGGCCCATGGCGTGGAAGAAGCCACCCGCGACCCCGAGGTCGACGGGGTTGACCGGCGCAGCGGCGATCTCGACCCGGACCTCGCCGGGCCGGGGCTCAGTTACGGGAACGTCAATGATCTCGATCGAGCCGGGTGCGCCCGGGGTGCGCACGACGGCGGTGCGGTAGGTGGACATGCTCATGGGTCCGCTCCTCATGGCTTGTGTTCGACGGTCTTCCCACATCACTATTGAGGGGTAACTCTCCACTAGGAAGTACGCACCTCAGAGTGCGTAGGGCACCGCCCGGTAGGAAGGAGCAGTCGATGCCAACACGGACGGCAGCCCAGAGGCGGGCACAGGCGCAGGCGGACTACGACGCGTTCCTCGCACGCTGCCCCAGCCGCCAGCTACTCGACCGGATCTCCGACAAGTGGGTGACGCTGATCCTGGCGGCACTCGGCAGCGACGGCCCGCATGCCCCCGGCAGCAACCGTGTCGGCGAGCCGCGAGCGATGCGCTACTCGGAGTTGGCCCGCCGGCTGGCCGGCGTCAGCCAGAAGATGCTCACCCAGACGCTGCGCTCCCTCGAACGCGACGGCCTGGTCACCCGCACCGTGACGGCAACCGTGCCGGTCACCGTCACGTACGAGCTGACCGACCTGGGTCTCTCGCTCCACCACCTGATGCGTGCCGTCAAGGATTGGGCCGAGGCGCACATGGACGAGGTGCTCGCCAATCGCGAGCAGCATGACATCCGCGTCGCCTGAACGCTGACCATCAGCGCGAGAGCGTGCTGTTAGCGTTGCCCCCTCAACAGGGGAGACAGAATGACATCGACAACGTTCCGCATCGGAGGAGATCTGGAGGTACGCCGGCTCGGGTTCGGTGCCATGCGCCTGCCGACCGAGGCGGGCGCTGCCCGCGAGGCATCTCTGGCGGTGATCCGGCGGGCCGTCGCGCTGGGCGTCACGCTGATCGATACCGCCCACCTGTATGGCGGAGGAGCAAACGAGGAGCTTCTCGCCGAGGCCCTCTACCCCTATCCGGACGGGCTGCTCATCACGACCAAGGTCGGCGTTGCGCGATCGGGCCCGCAAGGGGAGTGGAAACTGGACGGGCGGCCGGCTGTCCTGCGCGCGCAAGTCGAGCAGGCTCTGCGTCGGCTGCGCGTCGAGCGAATCGAGCTGCTCCAGCTGCACCGGATCGATCCAGAGACGCCGCTGGCCGAGCAACTCGGTACGTTGCGGGAGCTGAAGGCTGAAGGCAAGATCGGCCGAATCGGGCTGTCCGAGGTCACCGTTGCCGAGCTGGACCAGGCGCGTCAGATCGTTGATGTGGCGAGCGTGCAGAACCGGTACAACGTGCTCGACCGCGAGCATGAGCCCGTCCTCACGGCCTGTGAGCGGGCAGGCATCGCGTTTCTGCCGTGGCGGCCGGTCGCGGCAGGAACGTCGGGGGCGAAGGCGGGGATCGCCGCCGTAGCATCCGAGGTCGGCGCCACCCCAACCCAGATTGCGCTCGCCTGGCTCCTGAGTCGCTCGCCGGTGATGCTCCCGATCCCGGGCACCGCCCGGGTGGACCATTTGGAGGAGAATCTCGCTGCAGAGAGCCTTCACCTGACTCCAGCCCAACAAACCAGCCTGGACCGGCTGCAAGAGCCGGCATAGGCACTGCACGATCTCCCAGCCGGGCGGCGCCGGTACCGGGACCCGTCATGCCGGGTCCGGGGCCCGAAGCCGTGGCCACCGCTGCTCGGTCCAGGCCCGCAACAGCCACTCCATCGGTCCGTACCGGAACCGGGCCATCCATGCCGCGCTGGCGGCGAGCTGCACGCAGTAGATCGCGACCGCGATGAGTACGACGACCGGGGGTGCGACGGCACCGGCGAGGCCCAGCCCGACGCCGGTGAAGACCAGCACGCAGAGCAGCGACTGACCCAGGTAGTTCGACAGGGACATCCGGCCGGCCGGCGCGAGTACGGCGACGACCCGCCGCCCCCGGTCGGTCTGGAAGAACTCGAGCAGGGTGGCGGCGTACGCGGCCGCGAGCAGCGGCGCGGTGAGCACGCCCGCCGTCAGCCCGGTCAGGTTGGCGGTGCCCCCGCCCGATGCGAAGATCACCGCACCGGCCAGGCCGACCGGATAGCCCAGCTGCTGCACCCGGCGCAGGAGCTGCTGGTTCCCGACGACGTCGGTGAGTAGCCGGCGCCGCCCGGCCGCGTAACCGAAGAGGAAGGCCGAGAGGGCGAGCGGCCCCTGCACGAGGAGCGTGCCGAACATCGCCGGCAGCTGGCGTACGTGCTCGGTGATCACCGAGCCGATCCCGCCCTGTAGTGCCTCGGTGGACCGCTGCCCCGCCGCGAGTGCCGTCGCCGGATCGGTGACCAGCTGGGTCCCGCCCGTGGCGGCGAGCGCGAGGACGAAGCCGATCCCGCCGGTCAGCAGTACGGCGGCGCGCAGCGCGGTCCCGGCGCCGACTCGCCGCATGCCGAGCAGGACCAGACCGAGCAATGCGTACGTGGTCAGGATGTCGCCCTGGAACAGCAGCACCGCGTGCAGGATGCCGAGCACGAAGAGCCCGGCCAGCCGTCGCCGGAACCGTGGGGCGAAGTCGACGCCGCGCCGCGCGGCGGAATCGAGCTGGAGCGTGAAGCTGTAGCCGAACAGAAAGGAGAAGAGCAGGTACGCCTTCATCGTGAGGAGCAGCTCGACCAGCCACCGGACCGCCTGGTCGCCCCACGAGTCGTGCGCGGGATCCGGAACCAGCTGGAAGGAATAGCCGGAGGCGAAGAAGGCGATGTTGACGACCAGGATGAGGAGCAGCGCCACGGCGCGCAACGCGTCGACGTCGACGATCCGGGAGAGCGTCCCGGACGACGCTCGATTCTCGACGGGCGGGTCTCCGATGGAGAAATTCACGTGACCACCTCCGGAACGGACAGGAATCGTGTTCGATGACTTTCCTGCGACGCTACGAAGCGGTCTGTCCAGATGACAGCCGGTGAGCGGGAAGTTCGCCGGTGGGGCAGGCCCTACCCCCGCGAGGCGGGGGGTGCAACGCGAACATGGCCGGAGACATCTACCGGATCATGGGAATGTGGGGCCAATGTCCCCGTCCGAGGCGACGCCAGCCGAATCTGTTAACAACCCTTGATATTAAACATCACGGACGTCAATATGTGGAGGTCGCGGGTCGTCGAAGCCTGGGGAGTGAGCCATGAGAAGCCGTCGGATTTTCGCAGTGGTAGCCGGGGCGGCGATGACCGTCGCGGCCGCCGTCGCCTTCGTCCCCAGCAGCATCGCCGCCGTGTCCTCGGCGGACGCCGCCCTGCTGGTCGCCTGCACCGCACCGGCCTGGGCCGAGGGCAACACCTACCCGGCGGGCGCCCAGGTCACCTACGGCGGCCGGCTCTACCAGGCTCTGGTCACCCACACCGCACACCCCGGCGCCGGCTGGAACCCGGCCGCGACCCCGTCGCTGTGGCGTGACCTGGGCGCGTGCTCGGGAGGCACCCCGCCACCGACCACGCCGCCGCCCACCACACCGCCCCCGACCACACCGCCGCCCACCACGCCGCCACCGACCACGCCGCCGCCGACCGGTGGGACCTGCGGGGTGAAGTCGCGGCCCGCCGGCAAGGTGCTGCAGGGCTACTGGGAGAACTGGGATGGCGCCTCCAACGGCGTACACCCCGGCCTCGGCTGGATCCCGATCACCGACAGCCGGCTCAGCCAGCACGGCTACAACGTGATCAACGCGGCTTTCCCGGTGATCCGCTCAGACGGCACGGTGCTCTGGGAGAACGGCATGGACGCTGGCGTCAAGGTGGCCACCCCAGCCGAGATGTGCCAGGCCAAAGCGGCCGGCGCAACGATCCTGATGTCGATCGGCGGGGCCGCGGCGGGCATCGACCTGAGCTCCAGC
Source organism: Micromonospora sp. NBC_00389 (assembly GCF_036059255.1). NCBI lineage: Bacteria > Bacillati > Actinomycetota > Actinomycetes > Micromonosporales > Micromonosporaceae > Micromonospora > Micromonospora sp. NBC_00389. The sequence goes on from NZ_CP107947.1 coordinate 258,893, forward strand.
GTGGTCGCCGACCGGTTCATCGCGACGATCGTGCCGATCCTCACGGCCTACCACTTCGACGGCATCGACATCGACATCGAGACCGGCCTGACCGGTAGCGGGAACATCAACACCCTCTCCACGTCACAGGCCAACCTGATCCGGATCATCGACGGAGTCCTGGCCCGGATGCCGTCGAACTTCGGCCTGACCATGGCACCGGAGACGGCCTACGTCACCGGCGGCAGCGTGGTCTACGGCTCGATCTGGGGCTCGTACCTGCCGATCATCAAGAAGTACGTGGACAACGGCCGGCTCTGGTGGCTGAACATGCAGTACTACAACGGCAGCATGTACGGCTGCGCCGGCGACTCGTACCCCGCTGGCACCGTGCAGGGCTTCACGGTGCAGACGCAGTGCCTGAACAACGGCCTGACCATCCAGGGCACCACCATCCGCGTGCCGTACGACAAGCAGGTTCCGGGCCTGCCCGCGCAGAACGGCGCCGGTGGCGGCTACATGTCGACATCGCTGGTCACGCAGGCGTGGAACGCCATACCCGGCCTTAAGGGCCTGATGACCTGGTCGGCGAACTGGGACGGGTCAAAGGGCTGGACGTTCGGCGACAACGTGAAGCGCTTGCAGGGACGCTGAAGGGTCGTCGCGGCTCCCCCGGACTGGGAGGGGGAGCCGCGCCGCGAGAGCGAGCGCCCGGACCGGACCCCAGCGCGTGCCGTCAGCCGGTCTGTCGGCGGGCGCGGGCCCGGCGCTTGCCCTCGTGCATGGCCTGCACGCGGGCCACCGGGATGGCTCGCCCCTCGGCCACCAGGTCGGCGGGGAGCGGCTGCGGCGCCGGCATCAGCGCCACCCACGGGTCGGCCCCGGCCACCAGCGACGGCACGGTCCGGATGGTGAAGTCGGCCGGGGTCACCTGGGGCAGGTCGGCCCAGTCGACCGGGAAGGAGACCGGCAGCCCAGGGCGCAGCCGCGGGCTGTACGTGGCCGCCACGGTCGCCCCACCGGCCCGGGTGGCGTCCACGAAGACCCGGCCGCCCCGGTCCTCCTTGATGTAGGCCGTGGTGGCCAGCGCCGGGTCGAGCCGCTCGGCGCGGACGGCGAGCGCCCGGGTGGCCGCGGCCAACTCCTCCGCCGTGGGCTCGTCGGCCACCGGGACGAAGACGTGCACGCCCTTGGCGCCGCTGGTCTTGACCGCCCCGGCCAGGCCGACGTCGGCGAGCGCCTGGCGGACCAGCAGCGCCGTGGCGACCGCTGCGCCGAACCCGTCCCCCTCCGGCGGGTCGAGGTCGAGCACCAGGTGGGTCGGGCGGTGCAGGTCCGCCGCGGTGGCCAGCGTCGGGTGGAACTCCACGGCCCGCTGGTTGGCGAACCAGAGCAGGGTGCGCCGGTCGTCGCAGAGGGCGTACGAGATCTCCCGGTGCGACGCCTCCGCCCAGACCGGCACCCGGCGGACCCAGTCCGGGGTGTACCGGGGCAGGTTCTTCTGCATGAACGGCGGTTGGCCGGGGCGGACCCGGATCACCGACAGCGGCCGGTCTCGCAACTGCGGCAGGATCCGGTCCCGGACCGCGTCGAGGTAGTCGACCAGGTCGCGCTTGGTCGCGTCGTCGCGGTCGGACAGCGGCTGGTCCAGGTTGGTCAGGGCCACCCCGTCCCGGGTTTCCTCAGCCTCGCTCACCCGCTCACCCTCCCGGCACCGGTGCCGTCGGTCAACTGGACGCGGCGCTTCGCTGCCGATCGGTTTCGACGCGCGGCGCAGCGGGCCGGTCTCCGGACAGCGTGGTCAACGCGACCAGCAGCGCGGCGATCACCAGGGCGGCGGCGACGGCGAACGCCATCCGGTAGCCGCCGGCCAGCGCGGCCGTCTCGGCCCAGCCGGCGGCCCGCAGGCCGTCGGCGCGCGTGGCGGCCAGGGTGGCCAGCGCGGCCAGTCCGACCGCACCGCCAACTTGCTGGGTGGTGTTGGCCAGCCCGGAGGCGAGCCCGGCGTCCGCGTCGGTCGCGCCGGCCATGGCCAGCGTGGTGACCGCCGGCAGGGTCAGGCCGCCGGCCATCCCGAAGACCACCATCGAGGGGAGTACGTCGGCGAGATAGCCGCCGTCGGCGGGCAGCCGGGCGAGCAGCAGGAAGCCGACGGTCGCCAGACCGAGCCCGGCGAGCAGCACGGTCCGGGCACCCCACCGGGCGATCAGCCGACCGGCCAGGCCGAGCGACACCACCGCGATCACCACCGGGGTGGGCAGGAAGGCCCAGCCGGTGGCGGCCGCATCCAGCCCGAGCACCAGTTGCAACTCCACGGCGAGCAGGAACTGGAAGCCGAAGTACGCGGAGACCATGAGGAACTGCACGGCGTTCGCCGCGACCAGGCCCGGAACGCGCAGCACCCGGGCCGGCAGCAGCGGAGTGGCCGCCACCCGTTGGCGCATGGCGAACCCGCCGAGCAGCAGCGCCGCGAGCGCCGCCGCACCGAGGGTCCGTGGGCTCGTCCAGCCATGCTCGCCGGTCCCCACGATGCTCAGCACGGCGGCCATCAGGCCGGCGGTGGCGAGCAGCGCGCCGGGCAGGTCCAAGCCCGCCCGCAGGCCGATCCCCCGCTCGGCGGGGAGCCGGCGGACGGCGGCGAGCAGGATCACCGCCCCGATCGGGAGGTTGATCAGGAAGATCGACCGCCAGCCGGCCAGGTCGGTGAGCACTCCACCGGCCACCGTGCCGACCGACGCTCCGGCCGCCCCGGTGAAGCTGAACACGGCGATCGCGCGGGCCCGCTCGGCCGGCTCGGGGTAGAGCCGGACGATCATGCCGAGACTGACCGCCATGGCCAGCGCGCCGCCGACGCCCTGACCGAAGCGCGCGGCGACCAGCAGGGCCGGCCCGGAGGCGACCGCGCAGGCCAGCGAGGCCAGGGTGAACAGCGCGACGCCGGCCAGGAAGACCCGCCGGCGGCCGAGCAGGTCGCCGAGGCGGCCGGCGAGCAGCAGCAGCCCGCCGAACGCGACCAGGTAGGCGTTGACCACCCACGCCAGGCCGGCGGCGGTGAATCCCAGGTCGCGTTGCACGGCGGGCAGTGCCACGGCGACCACGCTGCCGTCCAGGATGATCATCAGGCTGCCGGCGCAGAGCACGAGCAGCGCTGGCCAGCGGGACGGGACGACACGGTCCATGGGGACCCCTCCTTGGTGCACGGTTTGTTACCGACGCCATCGTCTGTGACCATGAGCCTGAGCGGAAGGAGGCACTGTTATGTCCCAGAGGAACAGCGATGTGTCCGCGCTGGTCCAGGCCGAGCTGACCTGCGCGGCCGGGAACGTGCCGTTCACCCCCGGGCAGGCCCGGGCGTGCACCGTCCGCGAGGTGCTCGACCGGGTCGGCGGCAAGTGGAGCATCGGCATCCTGGTGGCGGCCTCGAACGGGCCGGTGCGCTTCACCGAACTGGAGCGGCACATCGAGGGGATCAGTCGACGGATGCTCACGCTGACCCTGCGCAACCTGGAACGGGACGGCCTGCTGCACCGGACGGTCTATCCGACCGTCCCACCCAAGGTCGAGTACACGGCCACCCCGATGGCGCTGGAGCTCTACGAGTCGCTGGTGGCGCTGACCAGCTGGGCCGAGCGGCACCGCCGGGCCATCGCCGAGGCCCGGACGAGGTACGACACCGAGCACGCCGGTTAAACCGGGCGGAGGTGTGGGGAACGCCACCACGGCAATCTGACCGATCGGTCAGGGTCTGACCGATCGGTCAGGCATGCTGGTCTGCGGAGGTGGACCAGTGATGGCCAAGGCGGTTTTCGACACGCACGGCGAGATCCTCGCCGCCGCGGCGCGGCGGTTCGCGGTGACCGGCTACCGGGGCACTTCGCTCCAGGACATCGCCCGCGAAGTCGGCTGTTCCAAGGCCACCGTGCTGTACCACTTCGCCAACAAGGAAGCCCTGCTCGCCGAGCTGATGTCCCCGGCGATCGCCGTCCTGCGGGACCTCGACGACCAGCTCACCGGGCTGACCGGCGCGGCCGCCCAGCAGGCCGCCGGCGTGGGCTTCGTCGACCTCGCGGTCCGGTTCCGGGGGGAGATCGCGCTGCTCCGCGGTGAGTTCTCGGAGCTGCTCTGCCAGCCGGCCTTCGCCCACATCCAGCAGATCTCCGAACGGCTGCGAGACGCGTTGGCCGGGCACTCCGACCGGCCGGTAGCCCGAATCACGGCGCTGGTGCTGCTGGCCGGCATCCCCGAGGCGTGCGCCGAGTTCGTCGACATTCCCGACGACGAACTGCGCGTCGCCCTGCTCTCCCTCGTCCGGCGGGCCCTCGAACCCGTCGACCACACACGCCTGCCCCAACCACCCACGTCCGAGGACAAGGAATCCTGATGGCCACCCTGCTCTACCGGCTCGGCCGGGGCGCGCTGCGCCGGCGACGGCTCGTCGTCGCGCTCTGGCTCGTCGTACTCGTCGTCGCCGGCCTTGCCGCAGCGACCCTGCGCGGCCCGACGGCGAGCAACTTCACCATGCCCGGCACCGAGAGCCAGCGCGCGCTCGACCTGCTCGCCGAGCAGTTCCCCGCGGCCAGCGGCGCCACCGGCACCATCGCGGTCAAGGCGCCGGGGGACGGCCAACTGGCCAGCCCCGACGGCCAGGCCGTGGTGCAGGAGCTGGTCCAGCAGGCCTCCACGCTGCCCGGCGTGGTCGGTGCGGTCGACCCGTTCCAGGTCGGCGCGGTCTCGCCCGACGGCCGGTACGCACTGGTCCAGGTGCAGTTCGCGACCGGCGCCGACGGGGTGAGCGATGAGCAGCGCACCGCGTACGAGGAGGTCGGTGCCGCCGCCGAGGCGAAGGGTTGGCAGATCGCCCCGGGTGGCGAGGTGCTGGGTGGTGAGCCGGAGATCGGCTCCACCGAGGCGCTCGGCGTACTGGTCGCCGCGATCGTTCTGATCATCACCTTCGGCTCACTGGTGGCCGCCGGGATGACCATGCTCAACGCCCTGATCGGCGTGGGCGTCGGCATGGCCGGCCTGTTCGCGCTGAGCGGCGTCATCGAGTTGACCAGCACCGCGCCGATCCTGGCACTGATGCTCGGCCTCGCGGTCGGCATCGACTACTCGCTGTTCATCACCTCTCGGCATCGGCAGAACCTGCTCGACGGCCTGTCCCCGGAGGAGGCGGTCGGCCGGGCCGTGGGCACCGCCGGCTCCGCCGTGGTCTTCGCGGGCGCCACCGTGGTCATCGCCCTGGCCGGGCTGGCCGTGGTGAACATCCCGTTCCTCACCGTGATGGGTTTCGCCGCCGCCGGCACTGTCACCGTCGCGGTGCTCGTCGCGATCACCCTCCAGCCCGCGCTGCTCGGCTTCGCCGGCCTCCGGGTGCTCCCCCGCCGGCTGCGATCGGTCGCCGCCGACTCCGCGAGTGCCGGTGACGTCGCACCGGTCGACGGTCCAGACGTCGACGACCGGCCGTCCGTCGAGAACGCGCCGAACGAGGACCGGTCCTCGTTCGGCTTCCGCTGGGCGCGGCTGGTCACCCGGTTCCGGGTACCGGTCATCCTGCTCAGCCTGCTCGGCCTGGGGCTGCTCGCGCTGCCCACACCGGACATGCGGCTGGCTCTGCCGGACCCCTCGACGGCGGCCGTCGGCTCGCCCGCCCGGGTGGCGAGTGACCTGACCACCGAGGGCTTCGGACCGGGCTTCACCGGCCGGCTCGCGGTGGTGGTCGCCGGCGACACGCCGCAGGCCACCTCGGCCGCCGTGCCGCAGGTCACCGCCCTGCTCCAGCGCACCGATAACGTGCTCGCGGTGGCGCCGGCGCAGGTCAGCCCGGACGGCCGGACCGCGCTGCTCGGGGTGGTGCCGAAGACCGGCCCGACCGATGAGGCCACCGAGACGATGGTGCACGAGATCCGTGGCTCGGTGGGCGGGATCCGCGACGCGGACGTACTGCTCACGGGGGCCACCGCAGTCGGCATCGACGTCTCCGAGAAGCTCTCCGACGCGCTGCCGACCTACCTGCTGCTGGTGGTCGGGCTCTCCGTACTGCTGCTGATGCTGGTCTTCCGCTCGCTGCTGGTGCCGATCAAGGCCGCGCTGGGCTTCCTGCTCACCGTCGCCGCCACGTTCGGCATCACGGTGGCGGTCTTCCAACAGGGGCACCTCGCCGACCTGGTCGGCCTGGACACCCCGGCCCCGCTGATCAGCTTCCTGCCGATCCTGCTCATCGGCATCCTGTTCGGGCTCGCGATGGACTACGAGGTGTTCCTGGTGTCCCGGATGCGGGAGGACTTCGTGCACGGCGAGTCCGCCCGGCAGGCCACCATCAGCGGCATGGGGCACGGTGCCCGGGTGGTCACCGCCGCCGCGTTGATCATGATTTCGGTCTTCGGAGGCTTCGTCTTCCTGGAGGACCCGGTGATCAAGTCGATGGGCTTCGCGCTCGCCGTGGGTGTGGCCATCGACGCCTTCGTGGTCCGGATGACCATCGTTCCCGCGGTGATGTCGCTGCTCGGCGACCGGGCCTGGTGGCTGCCCCGTTGGCTGTCCCGCGTCCTGCCGAACGTCGACATCGAGGGCGAGGGCCTGCGGAACCACCTCACCGAGCGCACGCCGACCCGGGTCTGACCCGCGCGACCGCGGAGGCGTGGTGGCATTTCGGACACCACGCCTCCGCGGTGCGGGCCTGGTCAGACGCCAGCTGGGTAGGTCTCCATCTCACCGGGGGCGGCCGGGACGGGCAGCGGGTGCAGGGCGGTGGTCTCGTCACACCAGATGAAGGCGTCGTAGCGTTCGCCGAGCCGGGTCGGCACGTAGTTGCCCCAGGACTCGAAGGACGGGTCGTAGACGACGCCGATCGCCCGGTGGTCCACGGTGTCGGTGACCCAGCCGGGCTGGTCCTCCCCGCCGAAGACCAGGACCGCCCGATCCGGCATCAACTCGTGCATCCGCCGCTCGACCGATCCCTCCCGGGCCGGCGGCACCACCATCGGCTCGGGCGTCGAGCCCCACCGGGGGGCGGCGATCACCGTCCCGCGATAGCTGCCGAAGCCGATCAGCGTCACCGCGTCGTCGCCGTGCCGCTCCCGGGCCAGCTGACCAATGTTGATCATCCCGTCCGCGGCCATGTCGGTGGCCCGAGCGTCCCCGACGTGCGTGTTGTGCGCCCAGACGATCCCTCGGGCGTCCGGGCCGTACCGGTCCAGCAGCCGGTCCAGGGTGTCCTGCATGTGGGTGTCGCGGATGTTCCACGAATCCGGCCCACCGGCCACCATCGCCCGGTAGTAGCGCTCCGCGCCGGCCACCACCTCCGCGTTCTGCCAGGCCGAGAAGCGGTCCGGACCGTCGGAGAGGGCATGTTCCCGGGTCCGGGCCAACAGCCGGACCACCTCCTCCTCGCAGCGGGCGGAGACGAACCGGCTGGCCGCGCCGTACTCCTCGACCCGCTTGCCGTACGGCTCGAAGCACCGGTACGCGTCCTGCGCCGCCTCCAGCGAGGTCGGATCCTCCTCCCCCAGGTAGTCGAAGATGGCCTGCATCGACTCCCAGAGGCTGTACACGTCGAGCCCGTGGAATCCGGCCCGTTGCTCCTCCGGCCGTTCCACGTTCCACGCCCGCAGCCACCGGCAGAACCGGGCCACCTCGGCGTTCGCCCACATCCAGGTCGGCCACCGCTCGAACCGATCGAGCGCGATCTGTGGATCGAGCGCCCCGCCCGGCGCGGCGGTGACCGAGCGGTGCACCCGGTCGCAGTCCGGCCAGTCGCCCTCCACGGCCACGAACGAGAAGCCGCACTCCGCGATCAGCCGGCGGGTGAGCTGCTCGCGCAGCCGGTAGTAGTCGTAGCTGCCGTGGGTGGATTCGCCGATCATCACCACCCGGGCGTCCCGGACGCGCTCCAGCAACGGGTCGAAGTCGCTCGGCGCGCCGAGCCGCTGAACCAGCATGTCAGCGGCTACCCGGCGGCCGCTGCGACAAACCGTCGGCGCGCCGCGGGCGACACGCCGTACACCGGCCGTCCGGCCGAACGGTGTACGGGTGGAGTGAGCGGGTAGCCGGCCGACATGACCGTCACCGGGGTTCAGTTGCAGGAGTACCTGGCCGGGCTCGACTACCCGGTCTCGCGGGAGGATCTGGTCCGCTGGGGGCAGGAGAACGGGGCCAGCACGGCGATGTTGCAGATGTTCCAGGCGTTGCCGGTGGAGCAGTTCGAGTCGCCGGACGAGTTGAGCGCCGCGCTGACCACCCGCACCTGACCGGGGCGGTGGGGTCATCGGGCGTGCAGCAGCCGGAACAGCACCAGCCACTGTTCGGGCCAGACGTAGCCGACCGGGGTGTCCGATGCGATCCGGGTGGCCCGCAGCGCCGCCGCCACCCGGGACGGCGGGTGATGCCGGCGCAGGCTCGCGGCGAAGGAGCCGCCGACTCCCTCGAAGCCCACCGCCACCAGCCGCTGGTACGCCGGCAGGGCCGCCCGGGGTAGCAGCGGCTCCGCCCGACGCTCGATGCGCAGGATCCCGGCGTCCACCGCCGGCACCGGCCGGAACGCGGTACGCGGTACCCGTCCGGCCAGCCGCCAGCCGAACTCCGGCCAGGTCGAGACGGTGAGCCGGGTCCACCGGCCGTAGTCGCCGCTGCGCCGGCGGGCGTACTCCAGTTGGGTGAGCAGGGTGGCGGAGCGCAACCGGGGCGCGGCCAGGCACCACCGCACCACGGCCGAGGTCAGCGACCAGGGGATGTTGCCGACCACCGCGAACGGCTCCGGTGGTGGCTCGGCGGCCAGGAAGTCGGCCTGTCGGTGCTCGACGGTGGGCAGGGTCGCGCAGACGGCGGCCAACTCCCGGCCGGCGGCCGGATCCACCTCGTACGCCGTCAGTCGCGCGCAGCGGGCGGCGAGCGGCCGGGTCAGCTGGCCACGACCGGCGCCGACCTCCAGTAGGAGCCCGTCCGGATCGGGGTCGGCGGCGCGGACCAGCCGTGCCACGGCGGTCGGGTCGGCGAGAAAGTTCTGGCTGAGTACGGCCAGGCCGTCGCGGGCCAACTCACGGGCCGCCGTGGCGGCCGCCCGACGGGACCGGTCGCGTTCGGTAGGTCGGGATTTGCGGGGCGCCACGGGTCTTCGTCCTGTCTGTCGCCGTTCGGCGACGGGCTGGACAGGCAGCCGGGATTCCGGGCCTGTCCGAGTGGATCGGGACTCGGACGGCCCTGGACGATGGCGCGGGAACGCGGTGGTGCGGCAGCGACGGGGCGACAGCCCCGGGTGCGGCGGCAGGAATGAGCCGATCAGCGGCGGCGGGGCTCAGCCCCGGCTCGCCGCGAAGGTGAACCGATCAGCGGCGGGTCGCGTCCCGGCCGGCCAGGGCCGGACGCCGGACTCGCGGGCGGGACACCAACAAGAGGCCCCGAGCGGCCGGCGTACCGACCCCCTCGATCAGGGCATGCGTGAACATGCCCGCCACCCTAACCAACCCCAACCCCGCCCCTCCACCCATTTCCCCCACCCCCGACCCATCCCCCGGTGGGTGGGGGTGGGGGTGGGGTTACGGGAGGGGGACTGTGCGGGATTCGGTGCGGGCGATTTCGGCGGCGGCGAGGATGCCGACGACCTCCCGGCCGAAGCGGACGTCGCAGCGGTGGTCCCGGGTACCCGCCTGAACCTGCTCGATGAGCTGGTCGATCGCAACGCCGAACGCCGTCGCGGGGTCGTTCTCCCCGAGCGGGACGGTCTCGATGCCGTTCTCGCCGTAGAACACGAACTCCCGGGCCATCGCCTCCCGCGGTGCGTCCAGGGAGAGCGAGGCGCTGCTGGTGGCCCCACCATCGTGGGTGAGCAGCAGGTGCACCATCCCGCTCGGGCCGTTCATCGCGGCCACCTGAGTCGCCCGGCCCAGCACCGGCAGGATGATCGAGAGCGCGTGCGGGCCGATGTCCCAGAGCGCGCCGTGCTCGCGCCGCCACAGCGAACCGCCGTACGGGCTGCCCTCCTGGAAGATCGACGCGAACGCGGTGGTCCGACCGTGCTGCCAGCCCCCGGCGGCCGCGGTCGCGGCGAGGAAAGCGGTCACGTTCGGCTGGAACCGCTGGGTGAAGAAGATGACCGACGCGACCCCGGACGCCTCGGCGGCGGCGACCACCCGGTCGGCGTCGGCGACGGTGAGCGCCAGCGGCTTGTCCAGCAGCAGGTGCCGGCCGGCGGTGGCCGCCCGGACCGCGATGTCGGCCTGGATGTCCGGCGGCAGCGCGACGGCGACCGCGTCGCACACCTCGAGCAGCGCGTCGACGTCGGCGAACGCCGGCACCCCGTACACCTCGGCCAGCGCGGCGGCCCGCTCCGGGTTACGCCCCCACACCCCGGCCAGTTCCGCGTCCGGGTGTGCGTGCAGCGCCTTCCCGTGCGTCTCAATCGCCCAGTGACCGGTGCCGAACAAGCCGAACCGCAGCACGTGTACCTCCGCCGTTTCCCCTCACCGCGGCGACGCCACGGGCGAGATCCACGCTAGTCGCCCCACCAGGCGTGCCGGCGGCGGGTCGACCAACCGGAGCCCGGAGGTTCCGGCGCGGGCCGGCAGAGCCGATGCCTGATTGGCGCCTGTCGAGCTGCCCCAGATATGGGCCATCGACGCTCAGACCAAAAGTGCCCGCCCCTGCCGCTGCCCCATTTGTGGGGCAGCTCGACAGCGAGCGGCGATAGACAGCCAGGCGGCATCACCCGTTTACTACGACGGTTAGTAGGCTGTGCCGGTGACCGAGGCAACGACCGGGTGGGTCCGGTGACCAGCGTGGGCGCCGACTCACCGGTGGACGGGGTCCTCGCGACGGTTTCCATCGTGCTGTCGCTGCTCGTCGCGGTGTGGGCACTGGTGGCGGCGCTACGCCAGCGGCCGCCGGACCGGGTGCAGTTCATCGGCCTGGGCGTACTCGAAGTGGCGCTGCTCGCGTTGAGCGTGCTGGCGCTGATCGCCGTCGGCGGCGGGGACCGGCCCGACGAGCCCGGTGCCTTCTTCGGCTACCTGGTCACGCTCGTCTGCCTGCCGCCGCTGGCCTGGGTGCTGGCCCGGATGGAGCCGACCCGCTGGGGTTCGGCGATCGTCTGCGCGGTCTGCCTGGTAGCCCCGGTGGTGGTGGTCCGGTTGCAGCAGACCTGGGAGGTGCTCGGTGGTTGAGACACGACCGGCGCGGCGCGCCACGAACACCGGTCCGGGCCGGCTGCTGATCGCGGTGTACCTGCTCTTCGCCATCGCGGCGACCAGCCGGGCGGGCCTGCAGATCGCCACGAAGTTCGACGAGGCACCGGTGGCCTACCTGCTCTCCGCGCTGGCCGCGCTCATCTACATCGTGGCCGCGGTGGGGCTGGCCCGCGCCGGGCACACCGGCCGGCGGGTCGCACTGGCCTGCTGCACGGTGGAACTGGTCGGGGTGCTCGCGGTCGGCGTCCTGAGCGTGGTCGACAAAGAACTCTTCCCGGACGAGACGGTCTGGTCGCAGTTCGGCAGCGGGTACGGGTACATCCCGCTGGTGCTGCCGGTGCTCGGCCTGCTCTGGCTCTGGCGCACCCGCCGCGACGCCGACTGACCGGCAGCACCGCCTGACCCGGCCTTGGCGCGCGTCGAGGGCGCTCCATGCAAACGGAGCGCCCTCGTCGGGAGTGCGGAGGCGCGGGGGTACGGGTCAGTCCCGCGGGCCACCGGCGACGTAGATGACCTGGCCGGAGACGAACCCCGCTCCCTCGCTGGCCAGGAACGAGATGGTGTGCGCGACGTCCTCCGGCCGGCCCGGGCGGCGTACCGGGATCTCGGCGGCGGCGTGCTTCTGGAAGTCGTCGAAGTCGACCTTCATGCGGGCGGCGGTGGCCGCGGTCATGTCGGTGACGATGAAGCCGGGCGCGACCGCGTTGACGGTCACCCCGAACGGACCCAGCTCGATGGCGAGCGTCTTGGTGAAGCCCTGGAGGCCGGCCTTGGCGGCGGCGTAGTTCGCCTGGCCCCGGTTACCCAACGCGGAGGTGCTGGACAGGTTGACGATCCGCCCCCACTTGCGGTCCACCATGTGCTTCTGGGCCGCCTGGCTGAACAGGAACGCGCCGCGCAGGTGCACGCCCATGACCGTGTCCCAGTCGGCGCTGGTCATCTTGAACAGCAGGTTGTCGCGGAGCACGCCGGCGTTGTTCACCAGCACGGTGGGCGCGCCCAGCTCGGCGGCCACCCGTTCCACGGCCGCCTCGACCTGTGCCCGGTCGGACACGTCGGCGCCCACACCGAGCGCCCGGCCGCCGGCACCGGCGATGGCGTCCACCGTCTCCTTGGTCGCCGCCTCCTCGATGTCGACCACGGCGACAGCCATCCCGTCGGCGGCCAACCGCCGGGCGGTGGCCGCGCCGATACCGCGCGCGGCTCCGGTGACGATGGCGACGCGGGGCTCCTCCGACATGATTACCTCCCGGTAACGTGGGGTCGATCGAAGGAGCTTAGCGTCAGCAGGCCGGGCCCCGGCAGAGGCGGATCCAGCGGTAGCCGTGGCCGGAGAGCTTGACCGCACCGAGCTTGCCCAACTCGCCGTAGCCACGGTCGGTGAGCACGTCGATCGGCAGGTCGGCCTCCGCCTCCAGGCTGCTCAGGTCCACCTCGACGTCGTCGGTGCCCAGGTTGTGCAGGAAGACCATGGTCCCGGTCCGCCCGTCCGCCCGGTGCGCCAGCACTCCGGCCGGCATCGGCACGTCGATGTGGGTGGTCGAGCCGGAGCCGATCTCCGGCGCCTCGCGCAGCGTCCCGATCATGCGCTCGAACCAGGCGAGCAGCGACTTCGAGTCGCCCCGCTGGGCCGTGACGTTGACCTTCTGGTAGCCGAACTCACCCTTGTCGATCACGGGACGGACCAGCTTCTCCGGGTCCGCCGTGGAGAAGCCGGCGTTCGGCTGGTACGACCACTGCATCGGGGTACGGATCGCCTCCCGACCGGGCAGCGACAGGTCCTCGCCCATCCCGATCTCCTCGCCGTAGCGCAGCACCGGAGTGCCGCGCAGCGAGAACTGCAGGGCGTACGCCAGCTCGATGCGACGCCGGTCGTTGCCGAGCATCGGGGCGAGCCGGCGGCGGATGCCCCGGTCGTAGATGCGCATGTTCTCGTCCGGGCCGAACTCCGCGTACACCTGGTTGCGCTGTTCGGTGGTGAGCCGGGACAGGTCGATCTCGTCGTGGTTGCGCAGGAAGGTCGCCCACTGGCCGCCGACGGGCAGCTTCGGAGTGTCCCGCAGCGCTTCGATCAGCGCCTCCGGGTCCTGCCGGGCCAGGGCCAGGATGAGACGGCCGTTGAGCATGAAGTCGAAGAGCATGTGGATCCGGTTGCCGGAGCCGCCGGCGTCGCCGAAGAACGTGGGCAACTGGTCCGGCTCGACGTTCGCCTCGGCCAGCAGGACGGCGTCGGGGCGCCGCCACTGCACGTGCTGGCGCAGCTCGGTGAGGAACTCGAAGTCCTTCGGCGAGTTCGGGTTGCCCGGCTCGGTCAGCTCGATGATGAACGGCACCGCGTCCATCCGGAAGCCGGAGACACCGAGCTGGAGCCAGAACGACATGATCTTCTTGATCTCCGCCCGGACCTCCGGATTGGCGAAGTTCAGGTCCGGCTGGAACTTGTAGAACCGGTGGTAGAACCACGCCTTGGCGGTGCGGTCGTAGCTCCAGGTCTCGTTCTGCTCGCCGGGGAAGACCATGCCCTGGTGCCGGTCGTCCGGCTCGGTGTCGGACCAGACGAACCAGTCGCGGTACGGCGAGTCCGGCGAGGAGCGGGCGGACTGGAACCACGGGTGCTCGTCGGAGGTGTGGTTGACCACCAGGTCGATGATCACGCGGATGCCCCGGTTCTGCGCCTGGTGCAGCAGCTCGGCGAAGTCGCCGAGGGTGCCGAAGCGCGGGTCCACGTTGTAGAAGTCGGTGGCGTCGTAGCCGTCGTCGCGGTTGGGCGACGGGTGGATCGGGTGCAGCCACAGGCACGTCACCCCCAGCCGGGCCAGGTAGTCCAGCCGGCCGATCAGCCCGCGGATGTCACCGACCCCGTCGCCGTCGGAGTCGGCGTACGTGTCGATGTCGAGGCAGTAGACGACGGCTTCGGAGTACCAACGGTCACCCATGCCGGAAGAACTTCTCCGGTTGATCATCGGCGCAAACCCGCCCCGGCCGGCGGCGGACCGCGGTCGGCTCTTTCCGGCCGGTACGGTGCCGGTCATGGAGATCGACCTCGTACCGCCGAGCCAACCGTTGGACTGGGCCCGGGGCGGTTGGCTGCACCAGCCGGTCCGCGCCGAGGAAGGCCCGGCGGGTGAGCTGGTCGTCGAACCGGCGGCGGAGAGCGACTTCTGGCGGCGGACCAGCTACGGGTTCGTGCACGACAACGGCCCCGCCCTGCTGGCCCCGCTGCCGGTCGGCAGCGCCATGGAGGTGAGCTTCCGGCTCGACCTCAGCGGGCAGTTCGACCAGGCCGGCGCGCTGGTCCGGGTGGACGAACGCACCTGGGTCAAGGCCGGCGTCGAGCTGAGCGACGGCGAGCTCCAGCTCGGTGCGGTGGTGACCCGGGAGTTCTCCGACTGGTCGGTTGCGCCGGTGCCGGAGTGGGCGGGCCGGGAGGTGACCGTCCGGGTCAGCCGCGCCGGCAACGCACTGACCGTCCGGGCCCGGGCCGACGGCGAGCCGTGGCGACTGGTCCGGCTCGCCCCGCTGGACCCGGCGGTCGAGGCCATGGCCGGCCCGTTCTGCTGCTCTCCGGTCCGCGCCGGCCTGACTGTGGTGTTCACCGGCTGGCGGCAGGGACCGGCCGACACCGCGCTGCACCCGGAGCACTGACCGCCAGGACATGGTGGCCCGGCTCACCGGCAGGTGTGCCTCTCGGCCGACGGGGTATGACCATCCGATCCCCGGCAGCCGACACGGAAGGACGATCATGGCGCTCGCCCAGAATGTCGACCCGTCCAAGTTCACTGGGTTGACCGGCTGGGTGGCCAGCGTCATCGAGAGCATGGGGCCGGTCGGTGTGGCGCTGCTGGTGGCGCTGGAGAGCATCATCCCGCCCATCCCCAGCGAAATCGTGCTGGCGCTGGCCGGCTACCTGGCCAGCGAGGGCCGGTTCAACGTGGTGCTCGTGGTGCTGGCGGCGACGGTCGGCTCGCTGGTCGGCGCGCTGGTGCTCTACTGGCTCGGCGCGGCGCTGGGCGAGGAGCGGCTCAAGCGCTGGCTGGACCGTATCCCGCTGGTGGATCGTGACGACCTGGAGAAGGCCGACCGCTGGTTCGAGCGGCACGGCCGCTGGGCGGTGCTGATCGGCCGGGTGGTGCCGGTGGTCCGCAGCCTCGTCTCCGTGCCGGCCGGGGCGAACCGGATGCCGCTGGGCGAGTTCATCCTGCTCACCACGATCGGCAGCGGGGTGTGGAACTCCCTCATCGTCGGAGCCGGCTACGCGCTCGGCAGCCGTTGGCAGGACGTCGAGCGGTACAGCGACTGGTTCAACTACGGGATCGTCGCGATCTTCGTCGTCATGGTGGTTTGGTGGGTGATCCGCAAGATGCGCCGACGCCGGACGCGCGACGACCGGCGGTCGGTGACCGCCGGTCGCTGATCCCGCGTCGCCGCTCAGCCCAACCCGGATGGACGCCGACCGGTCAGGGCAGGGTGTCCAGGTGCGGTGCCACCGCGCGGGCGAAGCCGTTGCCGTTGCTGACGTCCCAGTTCACCGACCAGGTCATCGCGCCACGGATGCCGGGGTAGGTGCGCGGCGGCCGGAAGCTGCCGCAGTTGGTGCCCCGGGCCAAACAGTCCAGCGCGGCGTTGACCACGCTGGGCGCGACGATGCCGCCACCGGCCGCGCCCGGTCCGGCGGGCAGGCCGAGGCCGACCTGGTCGGGGCGGAGCCCGGCCTCCAGTTGGATGCAGGCCAGCGCGACGATGAAATTCACCGTGCCCTGGGCGTACGCGGCGTTCTGGTCGCAGCCGAGCATCGCCCCCGAGTTGTAGTACTGGGTGTTGACCACGGTGAGGATGTCCTTGATGTCCAGGGCCAGCTTGAAGTAGCCGCCGGCCGGGGACTGCATGTCGATGGTCTGCGGCGCCATCGCGATGATCAGGCCCGCGCCGACCTTGGCCCGCAGTGCGCGCAGCGCCTGTGCCATGTACGTCGGGTTGAGCCCGTTCTCCAGGTCGATGTCGATCCCTTCGAAGCCGTAGCGGGCGATCAGCGCGGCGGCCGTGTCGGCGAACACGGTGGCCGAGGCGGCGTCGTTGACCGTGACCCGGCCGGCCTCGCCACCGACCGAGAGGATCACCCGCTTGCCCCGGTCGTGCAGGGTGCGCACGTCCGCGGTGAAGTCGGCGTCGGTGTAGCCGCCGAGCGCGGCGGACAGCCCGGGGTCGATGCCGAAGGTGAGTGCGCCCGGTGTTGCGGTGGCCTCGGCGAAGGCGACCGCAACCAGGTCGTAGTCAGCGGGGACGTCGCGCAGCCGCAGCTCCACGGCGGGGTTGTCGAAGTTGTGCCAGTAGCCGGTGAGCAGGTGCTTCGGCAGCCCACCGGTGGGCGGTGGGTTCGTCGGGGGCGGCGTGGTCGGTGGCGGGGTGGTCGGCGGTGGCGTGGTCGGTGGCGGGGTGGTGGGCGGGGTGCCTCCACCGCAGGGTGCGCCGTTGAGCTGGCAGCCGCTCGGCGAGCCGGAGCCGCTGGCCAGGAAGCCGAAGGAGACCGAGGCACCAGGGGCGATGCTGCCGTTCCAGGACCGGTTGGTGAAGGTGTGCCGCTGGCCGGCGGAGCTGAGCAGCGCGTCCCAGTAGCTGCCGAGGGTGGTGCCGGCAGGCAGGTCGAAGGCGAGGCTCCAACCGTTGATGGTCGAGCCGCCGCCGTTGGTGATGGTGTACTTCCCCTCCCAGCCGGAGCCCCAGTCGGCCGTTTTGACGAAGCTGGCGGTGGCCCCGGCGGCGAACGCGGGCAGCGCGACCCAGGCCGCGCCGAGCGTCGCGACGAGCGCGGTGACCAGGGACAGGACAAGGGATCTGGCAGGTTTCATGCGACCCTCCACGCCCGGGCGGGCATCCATGGACGTCAACGTTGGCGCTAATTATTAAGACAGTTAACTGTTTCTGTCCAGGGGTTGACGCGGATGATCGGGCCTCCCGCCGTGCGGCGACACGACGGAAGACCCGAAAGGCCCGCCTCAGCGGCGGAAGGTGAACCAGTTGACGTTGACGAAGTCGTTCGGTTGGCCGCTGGTGAAGGTGAGGTAGACGGCGTGCCGGCCGGTCACCGCGCCGACGTTTCCGGGCACCGAGCGCCAGCTCTGCCAGCCGCCGGTGTTGCCGATCGCGAAGCTGCCGATGGGCGCCGCCGTCGGGCTGTCCAGCCGCACCTCGACCAGGCCACTGACCCCGCCACCCGCGCCGGATGCCACCCGCGCCACGAAGTCCCGCGCCGGCGTGGAGCCGAACTCGACGTTGTCGTAGCGCACCCAGTCGCCGTTACGCAGCGCGCCGATGTTCTGCCCGCCCTCGGCGCACGCCTCGACGAACACTCCGTTCTGCCCGTTGAACGACTCGGCCTCGATCTGCCCGTACGCGTCCCTCGTGCCACCGGGCGGTGGAGTGGTGGGCGGCGGGGTGGTCCCGCCGCCACGGCGGTACACCGCCACGTAGTCGACCAGCATCGGCCGACCCGGGACGGTCGCCGCGGTGGGCGTGCCGCTGCCGGCCACCCCGTTCGGGAACGCCCCGCCCATCGCCACGTTGAGCAGCAGGAAATAGCCCGCGTGCGAGGTCATCTGCGACCAGGCCGGTTCACCGACCCGACTCTGGGTGACGGTGTGGTAGAGCTGCCCGTCGACGTACCAGCGCAGTTGCTGAGGGCTGATCGAGGCGTCCCACTCGAACCGGTAGGTGTGGAACGCAGACTGGCAGCTGGCGCCCGGGCAGGCCCGGGACGCGCCGATGCCGTTGAACTCGTCGCACGGCCCGCCGGGGGCGACGCCGCAGTGCAGCACGCCCCAGACCGAATTGATGCCGTTGACGTTCTCCATCACGTCGAACTCGCCGATGCCCGGCCAGTTCTGGTAGTTGCCCCGGTAGGGCGCGCCGAGCGCCCAGAACGCGGGCCAGTAGCCGGCCGCCGCGGCACCGGTGACGTTCGGCATCTGGATCCGGCCCTCGATGGCCAGCACGCCGCCGGCCGGGGCCTTGAAGTCGCTGCGCACGGTCTCGATCCGGGCGGAGGTCCAGCCGCCCCCACCGTCGCGCAGCGGCGTGATCCGCAGGTTGCCGCCGCCGTCGTGGCTGACGTTGGCGGTGCTGGCGGTGTAGTTCTGGATCTCGCCGGTGCCCCAGTTGGCCGGGCCGCCGGGGTAGTTGTGCCCGGTGTCGATGATCCAGTTGGCGGCCGACGGCAGGGTGCCGGCCGCGCCGGTGAAGTCGTCGCTCCAGACCGTGCTCCAGCCGGCGGCGGGGGGCGGAACGGCGGCCTGCGCGGTCACGGTGATGCCGGCCAGGACGGTGGTGGTGGCGACGAGCAGGACGGACGCCAGCCGCAGGCGGCGTCGGACGGGCGGGGCGGCGGTGGCCGCCGGAGGAGGTGGCATGGACGTGCCTCTCTGCGGGGACGGGTCGAGAGAGCGCTCTCTCAGAGCTGTACGTCCCACCGTGACAGTTGTCAACGTCGATCTATGTCGACGCTCGCCGGAGCCGCCTGCGGGCGCCGGAGCACCGCCTGCTCCAGTGCCGACCAGGCGGTCGTGGTCACCAGGTAGATCACCGCCGCGAGCGGCAGCACCAGCGCCACCAGCACTGTCGTGAACGGCAGCAGGGGCAGCAGCCGGGCGAGCGTGGCGGCACCCGGCCCCTCGGGGGGCGTACCGGCCACCGTGCCGACCGCCCGCCGCCGACGCCCGGCGGGCCCGCCGGGACGACCACCAGGCCAACAGCAGCAGCACGGCCAACAGGATGGCGAAGAGCGGACCGGCCGCGCCGGCCAGTCCGTCGCCGAGATGATGGCCCAGCGGCACCCCGGCCAACCGCTCCTCCAGCAGCCCGGTGCCGCCCTCGGTGCTGCTGAACAACCGGTACAGGACCAGCAGGAACGGTGCCTGGAGCAGCAATGGCAGGCAGCCGGCGATCGGGTTGGCGCCGGCCGAGCGGTACAGGGCGAACACCTCGGCCTGTAGCTTCGCCGGGTCGTCGGCGTACCGCCGCTGCAGGTCGCGCACCTGCGGGGCGAGCGCCGCGCGGCGCCGCTCGCCGCGGACCTGCGCGACGGTGAGCGGCGAGATGAGCAACCGGACGGCGATGGTGAACAGCACGATGGCGGCGGCGGTCGCCATGCCGCCGGCCAGCGGTTCGAGCAGAGCGGTGAGCCAGGAAAGCGCGGTGCCGGCGGCGCCGACCGCGCCGTGCAGTGGTGCGAAGGCGAGCATGGGAAACCCCTCGGGTCCGATTCCGGTGGGGTCCTTTCCCGGCGGCGTTAGCCTGCGGGAGGACCGGTGACGGCGGGATCGGCCGCGCGGCGGCGTGGCGCTACGCGGCCGAGGGGTGACCGGGTGCGCGGGGGCGGGGCCGACCGGCGGCGTCGGGGTCGACCTGTCGGGGCACCTGGCGACCACGGGAGCGGGCGCGCAGCCCGACCCAGCGTCGCCCGGTGCCCGGCGGGCTCATGCGGCCCAGCACCCGCGCCGCGAGCAGCACGGCCAGCAGTACCAGGGTGGTCAACGCGGCACCGGCGAGCAGGTCAGTCGGACGGTCCGCAAGCAGGGTGACCTGGGCGAACGCGGACATCCACGCGACCCAGACGAACCCCAGCGGCACCGGCACGGGATCAGCCTAGGACCCGGTGTCACGTCGGCGGGCCGGATCGCGGGCCCGGTGTGCGGCCGAGGCGCGTACCCGAATCCAGCGGCCGGCCGACACGCCAGGTGCGACGTGCGACGCGCCGCCACCACGTTTCCCGGCATCGCCACTGTGGGTAACCAAACGACCGACCGACGCGGACGGACCGCGACCCGGCAGGAACGGACGGTGGTGTCGATGACCGGCCAGTTGGCGGAGATGCCGCACGAGACGACCGCGGGGACCGAACTGCTGACCGTGGGTGTCGAGGAGGAGTTCCTGCTCGTCGACCCGCACACCGGGGCCGCGGTGCCCGCCGTCGACCTCGTCCTGGAGCAGGTGCCGGCGGAGCTGCGCGGGCAGGTGGAGCGGGAGTTCCAGACCAGCCAGATCGAGATCGGCAGCCCGCCCGGCCTGGAACTCTCGTCGATCCGGCACTCCCTCGGCGTGCTGCGCCGGGCGCTCGCCGACGCCGCCGAGCGGGCCGGCGTACGGCTGCTGGCCATCGGCACCGGCCCGGTGGACGGCCCGGTGCCGCCGGTGGTGGACAAGCCCCGCTTCGACCGCATGATCGAACGGTTCCGGTTGCTCGTCCCCGGCCCCGGCAACAACGGCATGCACGTACACGTCGGCATCCCCGACCCGGAGACCGGCGTGCAGGTGCTCAACCACGTCCGCCCCTGGCTGCCGATGCTGCACGCGGTTACCACCAACTCCCCGTTCGCCCGGGGCGAGGACACCGGCTACGCCAGCTGGCGCTCGGTGGAGTGGGAGCGCTGGCCGTCGGTGGCGCCGACGCCGTGGCTGGAGTCGCACGAGCACTACCAGCGGCTGATCCGCCAGTTGATCTCCAGCGGGTTGATGCTCGACGAGGGGATGCTCTACTGGTACGCCCGACTGTCGGCGAAGTACCCGACCGTCGAGCTGCGGATCGGCGACGTCTGCCCGTCCGTCGACGACGCGGTGCTGGTCGCCGCGCTGGTCCGGGCCCTGGTGGCCACCGCCATAGCGGACGTCGAGGCCGACCGGCCGGCGCTGCAGACCGACCACCACCTGCTGGTCGGCGCGCACTGGCGGGCCGCCCACGACGGCCTGGAGGGCGAGGGCGTCGACGTCACCACCGGCGAGCTGCGCCCCGCCTGGGAGCTGCTGGACCAGTTCGTGGAACGGATGCGACCCGCGCTGGAGCAGCACGACGACTGGGCCGAGGTGACCGACCTGCTGGGCGGGCTGCGCCGGCACGGCACCGGCGCGGCGCGGCAGCGCGCGGTGTTCGCCCGCGCCGGACGGCTCACCGACGTGGTGCAGGACGTGGCGCGACAGACCCGCGGCTGATCACCGCGTGACAGGATGGTTCCGTGGCGCAAAGACTGATCGTCATCGGTGGGGACGCCGCCGGAATGTCGGCGGCGTCCCAGGCCCGACGCCGCCGTGGCCGTGAACACCTGGAGATCGTGGTCTTCGAACGGGGGCACTTCACCTCCTACTCGGCATGCGGCATTCCGTACTGGATCAGTGGCCTGGTGCCCGACCCTGAGCAGCTGATCGCCCGGGACCCGCAGACGTTCCGCACCGAGTTCGCCATCGACGTGCGGATACGCCACGAGGTGGTCGCCATCGACCTGGAGCGCCGCGAGGTGGTCGCCCGGGACCTGGAGCAGGGCGACGAGGTCCGCGAGCGCTTCGACGAACTGCTGTACGCCGCCGGCGCGGTGCCAGTGAAGCCGCCATGGGCGGAGACGGACGTGGCCGGCGTGTTCGGCATGCAGACCCTCGACGACGGAGCGGAGCTGCGCGACTGGCTGGACGGCGAGCCGCAGCCGCACCGGGCGGTGGTGATCGGCGGCGGGTACATCGGCGTCGAGATGGCCGAGGCGCTGATCCAGCGCGGCCTCTCCGTCACCCTGGTCGAGCGGGGCGACCAGCCCATGTCGACGGTGGACGGCGACATGGCCGAGCTGGTCGCCGACGCGATGCGCGGCCTGGGCGTCACGATCCGCACCGGCCTGTCCGTGAACGGGCTGGAGCAGCGGGACGGCCGGGTGTCCGCGGTGGTTACCGCCGAGGGGTCGATCCCGACCGACGTCGTGGTCCTGGGTCTGGGCGTACGCCCCAACACCGCGCTCGCCGAGGCGGCCGGGCTGCCGATGGGGCCGACCGGCGGGATCCGGGTGGATCGCAGGATGCGGGTGGTCGGGCTGCCCGGGGTCTGGGCGGCCGGCGACTGCGTGGAGACACTGCACCGGGTCAGCGGGATGCAGGTGCACGTGCCGCTGGGCACGCACGCCAACAAGCAGGGCCGGGTGGCCGGGATCAACATCGGCGGCGGGTACGCCACCTTCATGGGCGTGATCGGCACGGCGGTCACCAAGGTCTGCGATCTGGAGGTGGGCCGGACGGGGCTGCGCGAGCGGGACGCCACCGAGGCCGGCTTCGACTTCGTCTCGGTCATCGCCGAGTCGACCAACCGGGCCGGCTACTACCCCGGTGCCCGACCGATGACCGTCAAGCTGATCGCCGAGCGACCCAGCGGGCGGCTGCTCGGCGCGCAGATCGTCGGCTGGTCCGAGGCGGCAAAACGGATCGACACGCTGGCCGTGGCGCTGTGGAACGGCATGACGGTGGACGATATGACGGCGCTCGACCTGGGCTACGCTCCGCCGTACGCGCCGGTATGGGACCCGGTGCTGATCGCCGCCCGAAAAGCGGTCGACGTGCTGGCCGCCGCCAGCCGCTGACCCGCGTCCGCCGTGGAGGACCATCCCGTGACCCAGACCCCGATCCGACCGGCCGCGCGCCGCCGCCCGACGATGGTCGACGTGGCCCGACGCGCCGGGGTCAGCCTGAAGACGGTCTCTCGCGTGGTCAACGATGAGCCGGTGGGTCAGGAGTTGGTCGCCCGGGTGCTGGCCGCCATCGCCGAGCTGGGTTTCCGGCGCAACGACATCGCCCGCAACCTGCGCTCCCGGCAGCTCAACGCCACCGTCGGTCTGCTCATCGAGGAGATCGCGAACCCGTTCTACGCCACCATCGCCAGCGTCGCCGCCGACATCGCGGCCGAGCACGGCACCATGCTGATCACCGCCTCCTCCGAGGAGGATCCGGAGCGGGAACGCGCCCTGCTCCAGGACTTCACCCAGCGCCGCGTCGACGGGCTGCTGGTGGTGCCGGCCGGCCTGGACCACTCGTTCCTGCGCCGCGAGGTCGAGCTGGGCATGCCGGTGGTCTTCCTGGACCGGCCGCCGCAGGGGCTGCTCGCGGACGCCGTACTGCTGGACAACCAGGGCGGCAGCCGGGCCGGGGTCGGCGCGCTGCTGGACGAGGGGCACCGCCGGGTGGGTGTCCTGCTCGGTGCGCCTACCGTGCCCACCATTCGCGAGCGGCTGGCCGGCGCACGGGCGGCGCTGGCCGCCGCCGGGATCGAGCCCGACGAGTCCTTGGTCCGCGACCGGCTCATCGCGCCGGAGGAGGCCGGGCGGGCCGTCGCCGAGTTGCTCGACCTGCCGGACCCGCCCACCGCCTTCTTCTGCGGCAACAACCGCCTCACCGTCGGTGCACTGCAGGAGTTGCACCGGCGAGGCAGCGACGCCGCACTGGCCGGTTTCGACGACTTCGAGCTGGCCCACCTGATGCCCCGGCCGCTGACCGTCGTCGGGTACGACACCCGGGAGCTGGCCCGGGTCGCCACCGAGCGGCTGTTCCAGCGAATCGCCGGCGACAACTCGCCACCGTCAACCACGGTGCTCCCCACCCGGCTGCTGCGCCGCGGCCTGCCCCCACCGACCGCCTGAGGCGCAGCCCCTTCTCCAGCGTCGATCATGGAGTTGTGGTGCCGCGCGTATGCCGCGAAGTGCGGTCTAACGCCCACCACAACTCCATGATCGACCCCACAGTCAGGCGCGGAGCAGGGAGTCGAGCTCGGCGCGGCGGGGTGGGTCCGCACCTCGGCGGCCGCAGGTGAGCGCGGCTACCGTTGCGGCTTGGCGGAGCACTGCGGCCCACTGCTCCGCGGTTACCGCGGCGAGCCGTTCGGCCGGCCGGTCACCGAGCGCGTCGAGGTCGGCCAGCGCGGCCAGCAGGCCGCCGGTGAACGCGTCGCCGGCGCCGACGGTGTCGACCACCGTGGTGGGCACCGCCGGCTCCTCGTGCATCGACCCGTCCGGGGCGAGCAGCCAGGCACCGTCCCCGCCCCGGGTCACCACCGCGCAGCACACCCCGGCCGCACGCCACCCGGCCATCACGTCGGACACCGTCCGGTCCGGGTAGAGCCAGGCCAGGTCCTCGTCGCTGGCCTTGACCAGGTGCGCGAGGCTCACCTGCCGTTCCACCCTCGCCTGCTCCGCCGCCCGGTCGGTGACGATGCCCGGACGCAGGTTGAGGTCGATCGAGACGGTGAGCCCGTCCCGGCGGCGTTCGCGGGCGAGCAGGTCCTCCAGCACCTGCGCGCCGGGCACCAGTGCGAGCGCGAGCGACCCGGTGTGCAGGGCGGTCGCCGACGTCCCGGCCAGTTCGGGCAGCTCCTGCGGCGTCCACTGCCAGTCCGCCGTGCCGATCAACCGGAACTCGTAGCTGGCCTGCCCGGTGGCGTCCAGGGTGGCCAGCGCCACCGAGGTGGGCTGCTCGGCGCGGACCGCCCACCCCAGGTCCACCCGGTTGGTGGTCAGGTGTTCGGTGAGCTGCTTGCCGTACC
This sequence comes from Micromonospora sp. NBC_00389, assembly GCF_036059255.1. Classification (NCBI taxonomy): domain Bacteria; kingdom Bacillati; phylum Actinomycetota; class Actinomycetes; order Micromonosporales; family Micromonosporaceae; genus Micromonospora; species Micromonospora sp. NBC_00389. The sequence continues at coordinate 283,382 of NZ_CP107947.1, forward strand.
CGTCGGCGCCGAGCCGGGCCAGCAGCCGCACCGGCTGGTCGAGTCGGGCCAGAGTGACCGCCACGTTCGCCGGCGAGCCGCCCGGCACCGCCCGCTCGCCCTCGGCGGAGACCACCAGGTCGATCAGGGCCTCGCCGGCCACCACGATCACGCGGGCACCTCGCCCGGGGCGAGCGGGCCGGGGCCGCCGAGCCCGTCGGCCGAGCGGGACAGCAGCACCGCCTGGTAGGCGTGGTAGACGTCCGGCCGGCCGTGCCAGACCGTGCTGGCGGGCCGGTTCTGCGGATCCAGCTCGTGCCGCCACCCGCTGTCGTCGATCAGGTAGCGGCGCGCGTATCCCCAGAACACCCGGTACCAGTCGGCGTAGACCGCGTCCCCGGTGCGCCGGTGCAGGGTGATCGCCGCCCCGATCGCCTCGGCCACCACCCAGTGCATCCGGGAGCGGACCACCGGCCGGTCGTCCCAGTCGATCGTGTAGACGAAGCCGTCGGCGCCGTCGACCGCCCAACCACGTCGCACGGCGGCGGCGAACAGGGCGCGGGCGTCGGTGAGCAGCCAACTCGGCGGCTGCGGCAGGACCGCCTCCAGCTCCAGCAGCAGCCGGGCCCACTCCAGCCAGTGCCCCATGGTGGAGCCGTACGGCCGGAACGGGTCGGCGGGCCGGTCCCGGTTGTAGTCGGGTAGGGGCTCCCAGTCGGCGGTGAAGTGCTCGGGCAGCCGCCAGTCGTGCCGGGCACCCTCCCCGTGCACCAGGTGGGTGCCGATCCGCAGGGCCCGGTCGGTCCAGCTCGGATCGCCGGTGGCGGCGGCCGCGCCGAGGAACGACTCGACCATGTGCATGCTGCTGTTCGCGCCCCGGTAATCCTCGGTGACCGTCCAGTCCCGGTTCCAGGACTCGCGGACCGCTCCGGCCTCGTCGTCCCAGAACCGGTCCCGCACCACGGTCAGCGCGTCGGCGAGCAGCCGGTCCGCGCCGGGCCGTCCGGCGCGCGCCGCGCCGGACGCGGCGAGCAGCACGAACGCGTGGTCGTACCCGGCCTTGCGCTCGTTGGTCGGCGACCCCTGCTGGTCTACGGCGCTGAACCAGCCGCCGTACCGGTCGTCGCGCAGCAGTGTGCTGAGCGCGGCGACTCCGTGGTCGACCAGGGCGGCGGCGTCCGGGTCGCCGTTGTGGTAGGCGATGGCCGACACGTGGGTCATCCGGCAGGTGATCCAGGTGTGCAGCGGCTCGGTGGGGTCCGGAGTGCGGTCGTCGGTCAACCACCAGAAGCCGCCCTCGGGCCGGACCGCGCGGCGGACCGTGTCGAGCAGGGTGCGGGTCTGGTCGGCGAGGAACTCTTCGAGGTCGGGCAGTTCGGGCGCCCCGGCCGGGGCGAGGGTCAGTTCGGCGTCAGATCGGGGCACGTCGGTCATCTCAGCTGGTCACCGTCGGGTAGGAAAGGGACATACGGTCAGGATCGGCGGGCGGACCGGGTCCGCGCCGGAAAACCGCCAACGGGACGCCGCGAGCCGGCCGGCCGCGTCGCGGGAAGGATCATGAGTACGATTCCTCCCATTTGCCCGTTGACATCGTTGTCTCGACTCCACCCTGCTCCGGCACCCGTCGGCTGTCAATTCCCTGCCGCATCACATCGACACCGCGACGACCCGGGCCAGCCGCGCGGCCACGGATGCTCCAGGATGGCCGGATGGAGCTGCCCGAGGGACTCGACTGGGTACGCGGATCACCCGCCGGCCGGGACTGGCTAACCGCGCTCCCCGGCCGGCTGGCGGAGTGCGCCGAACGGTGGTCGCTGCGACTCGGGCCACCCTTCCGGTACGCCTTCGCCTCGCTGGCGCTCCCCGCCGACCTGCCCGACGGCACGGCGGCCGTGCTGAAGCTCCAGTTCCCGGACGGGGAGAGCCGGCACGAGGCCGACGCGCTGGCTCGGTGGGACGGCGACGGGGCGATCCGGCTGCTCGACCACGACCCGCAGCGGCGGGCGCTGCTGGTGGAGCGCTGCCGGCCCGGGACCGCGCTGCACGAGTTGCCCATGGACCGGGCGCTGGACGTGCTGACCGGGCTGCTGCCTCGGCTGTGGCGCCCGGCCGGCCCGCCGTTCACCCCACTGGCCGAGGAGGCCGCCGGCTGGATCGACCGGATGCCCCAGGCCTGGGAGCGGGCCGGCCGGCCGTACGAGCGGCGGCTGCTCGACGCCGCGCTCGCCCTGCTCGCCGGGCTGGCATCGAGCCAGGGCGAGCAGGTGCTGGTCAACCAGGACCTGCACGCCGGCAACGTGCTCGCCGCCGACCGGGAACCGTGGCTGGTGATCGACCCGAAGCCGCTGACCGGCGAGCGGGAGTTTTCGGTGGTGCCGATGGTGCGCGGCCGGGAGCTGGGCCACTCGCCGGCCGCCGTCCGGCACCGGCTGGACCGGCTCAGCGCCGAGTTGGGGCTGGACCGGGAGCGGGTCCGAGGCTGGACCATCGGGCACACGCTGGCCTGGAGCATCGACGGGGACGCGGTGCTTCCGCACCAGCTCGAGGTGGTCCGCTGGCTGCTTGACGAGCAGTGACCGCCCACCGCCCTGTCGAGCTGCCCCATATCTGGTTATCGAGCCGCACGCGGTTGTCGAGCCGCACCGCGGTTGCGAGCCGCACGCGATTGCGAGCCGCACGCGATTGCGAGCCGCACGCGATTGCGAGCCGCACGCGATTGCGAGCCGCACGCGATTGCGAGCCGCACGCGATTGCGAGCCGCACGCGATTGCGAGCCGCCCCATATCTGGGGCAGCTCGACAGGGCATCGGAGCAGCGTCCGGCACCGGGCCGATCAGGCGGCCTGGCAGGTGCGGCACCAGTAGAGGTTGCGGCCGGCCAGCTCGCCCCGACTCACCTCGCCGCCGCAGACGTGGCAGGGCGCGCCGGGGCGGCGGTAGACGTACACCTCGCCGCCGTGCCGGTCCACCCGGGGCGGCCGGCCCATCGCCGCCGGCAGGTGCGCGTCACGCACGGTGTCGATCCGGCCGTGCTCGACCGCGAGCCGCATCAGCCCGACCAGGTCGGCCCAGAGCGCGTCCCAACCGGCCCGGGTCAGCCGCCGCCCGGGCAGCGTCGGCGGCAGCCCGGCCCGGAACAGCGCCTCGGTCACGAAGATCAGCCCGGTGCCGGCCACCACCGACTGGTCCAGCAGCAGCGCGGTCAGCGGCGTCGGGCTTCGCGAGATCCGGGCGTACGCCCGCTCCGGGTCGGCATCGGTGCGCAGCGGATCCGGCCCGAGGCGGCCACGCAGTGCGGCCACCTCGGGCGGGGTGAGCAGCTCGCAGGCGGTCGGCCCGCGCAGGTCCAGCCAGTGCCGGTCGCTGGCCAGCCGCAGCCGAATTTGACCGACCGGCTCCGGCGGCTCTCCCGGCCCGTCGGTGAATTTTCCGTACAGCCCGAGGTGCACGTGCAGGGTCAGCTCGCCGGCGTAGTGGTGCAGCAGGTGCTTGCCATACGCCTCGGTGCCGTCCAGCACCGTGCCGGAGAGCAGGGCGGCGCCCTCGGTGAAACGGCCCTGCGGGCTGGCGGCGTGCAGCTTGTCCCCGGCGAACAGCTCGGCGTGCCGAGCCGCCAGGCGATGAATCGTGTGTCCCTCTGGCACGGGTGCCAAGGATAGTCAGCAGCGACCTCAGAGGGCTGGGCCCCGGTCCACGCAGCCGGTGAGCAACTCCAAGGAATCCATTGACTTCTATTACTAAGGAATATTAACTGTAGGCAACGGATGCCGGACAGGTCGGGGCAATCCGTGACATCCATCCGCCGCGCGAGAGGAAGCCGTCAAATGGCCGCCATCCCCGTACCCCCGCCACCGGGCCAGCGCCGACGGTCCCGACGCCGAACGACCGCGGCGAGCCTGCTCGCGCTCTGCACCGCCGCGGCCGTCGCCACGGTCGCCCTGCCCGCCCCGGCGTCCGCCGCCGGCGAGCCGGTGAGCATCTGGCTGACCACCACCTCGGACTCCGGTGGCCGCCAGGTCAGCCGGGGCCTCCAACCACAGGCACCGGTCACCTTCGCCGCCACCAGCGGCGGCGCGACGCACACCATCACGGTCGACGAGAACACCCGCTACCAGCAGTTCGAGGGCGGTGGCGCGTCGATCACCGACACCACTGCGTACCTGTTCCGAGGCGGTCCGATCAGCGCCGCCACCCGCGACGCCGTGATGAGCAAGCTCTTCTCCCCAACCGACGGCATCGGCCTCTCCTTCGTCCGCAACCCGATCGGCGCCTCAGACCTCTCCCGCCCCGGCAACGTCTCGCTCGACGACACCTGCTGCAACCTGAACGACTTCCACGCCAACGGCTACGACACCAACGTCCGGCTGCTCACCGCGCAGGCCCGGTCGCTCAACCCGGCGCTGCGGGTGATGGGCGTGCCGTGGAGCGCCCCGGGCTGGATGAAGGACAACGGCCGGATGGACCAGATGGGCTGGCTCAAGTCCGAGTACTACCCGATGTACGCCCAGTACCTGGTCAAGTACGTGCAGATGTACCAGGCCGCCGGTGTGCCGGTGAACTACCTCTCGGTGCAGAACGAGCCGAACTGCTGCCAGGCCGGCAACCCGACGGCGATGAACTACCCGGGCATGAGCTGGAACGGTTCCGGGCTGGTGGAGCTCACCAAGAACCACCTGTACCCGGCGCTGCGCGCCGCCGGCCTCACCACCAAGGTGCTCGTGCACGACTGGAACTACGGCGACTATCCGAACTTCGGCGCGGTGCTGCTGGCCGACGCCGCCGTCCGCAACGACCCGCTCTTCGGCGGCATCGCCTGGCACGGCTACTTCGGTGACCCGGCGGTCGGCACCCAGGTGCGCAACCAGTACCCGGCGGTACGCCAGTTCAGCACCGAGCACTCCGGCGGCACCTGGATCGGCAACCAGCACAACGAGGACCTGGCCGACATCGTCAACTACGCCCGCAACTACAGCGGCAGCCTGGTCAAGTGGAGCCTCGCCCTCAACCAGTCGATGGGCCCGCACAACGGCGGCTGTGACGTCTGCACCGGCCTGGTCACCGTGCAGGAGGGCGGCTCCCGGGCCGGCCAGGTCGACTACACGATCGAGTACTACACCACCGGGCACCTCACCAAATTCGTCAAGCCCGGGGCGTATCGGATCGCCTCGACCGCCAACGGCTCGGTACCGAACGTGGCGTACGTCAACCCGGACGGCTCCAAGGCGCTGATCGCCCACAACGGCGGCACCGGCACCCAGTCGGTCAAGGTGGCCTGGGGCGGGCAGTCCTTCACGTACTCGCTGCCGGCCCGGACCACGGCCACCTTCACCTGGTCGGGCAGTCAGTCCGGTGGGGGCGGCGGGGGCCGGACCGGCCCGATCGTCGGACTGGCCGGCAAGTGCCTCGACGTGGCCGCGGCCAGCAGCGCCGACGGCACGGCCGTCCAGCTGTACGACTGCAACGGCAGCGCCGCACAGCAGTGGACGCTCGGCACCGACGGCACCGTGCGGGCGCTGGGCAAGTGCCTGGACGTCCGGGACAACGCCACGGCCGACGGCAGCCGGGTGCAGATCTGGACCTGCACCGCCGCCGCGAACCAGCGCTGGACCGCGACGGCGGCCCGCGACCTGGTCAGCGTCAGCGCGAACAAGTGTCTGGACGTGGTGGGCAACACCTCGGCCAACGCCACCCCCACCCAGGTCTGGAGTTGCACCGGTGGCGCCAACCAGAAATGGACGGTGCCGGCCTGACCGCCGGTGCGATCGGGTGTCGAAAATCGAGCTTCTGGGTACCTCCGGTGACATACCGCGTGGGTGCCACCCGTTCCGTCGGCCACCACGCATTCATCAGGAGGTGTGTTGTGGTCAGGATTCCTTCGCTGTCCCGCCGGTCCGAGCCGGCACCGACGCGGGACGAGAACCTCGACGGCCGCATTGACGGCCGCGACACCCCGGTCGACAGCGGCCGGGAAAGCTCGGCGGTCACCGGCGTGGGCCGGTCGGACGACAGCCCCGGCCGCCCGGTGGTCACCGACCGGGCCGCCGACCAGACGACGTACCGCAGCGCGACCGCGACCGACGACCAGGCCGGCGACGCCGGCGAGGCCGAGCGGCGGGCGACCGAACGGGCCGCGGTGGCCCGCGCCGCCACCGCCCGTCCGGTGGAGGGCGAGACCCGGCGGCCTGACCCGGAGGACCGGGTCGCGACCGACCGGCCGGTCTCCCCGGCACCGGAGCGGACCGAGCCGCCGGTGACGCGCGGCCCGAAGCCGCGCGCCAGCCTGCTCGCCACGTTCGGCCTCATCGTCGCCGTCGCCGGTGCGCTCTTCGTGCTGACCGGCGCCCTGGCCGGGTACGGCATCGGGCTCGGCGCCCTCGGCGCGGTGCTCTCGGTGCTCGGCCTGTCCGCCACCCGCCGCCGGCACGTCGCCGGCAAGACCGACGCGCTGTTCGGCGTGCTGATCGGGCTGGCCGCGGTGGTGCTCGGGGTGCTGGCGATGACCGGCCAGTTCGACTGGCCGACCACCGACGGCGACTGGGTGCAGCGGTTCCGCGAGTGGCTCGACTCACAGTTTGTCGATCGTTTCTAGCGGGCACTGTTCCGCTCGCCGGTGGTGCACCGGCAAAGCCGGTGGTTCGCCGGCAGCCCGAACTCTCCGGTGGTTCATCGACCGGGCGACACCCTTTCAGGGGCGGCGGTTCGCCGCCCCTGAAGTGTTTCCGGGGCCCGGTTCGCCGGGCCCCGAGGCGTTTCCACGGCCCCGCCGACCGCTCACGCAACGAATCGCAGCCGCCAACCGCTCAGACGCAACGAATGTTCGGTGTGCGCAACTCTCGGTGGTGGATCCTGCTGCTGGCGCCGCATAACGTTGAGCAACGGCGCCAGCCCGTGGGCCATGGTGGCCGGGCGCGCCCGACCCCTGGGAGCAGGACAATGACGATGGACGCCACCAGCCAGCGCCTGTTGATGTGCCGGCCGACGTACTTCGCCGTGGATTACGCGATCAACCCGTGGATGGACCCGAGCGCGCCGGTCGACGCCGCGCTGGCCGTCCAGCAGTGGGAGCGGCTGCGCCAGACGTACCTCGACCTGGGCCACACCGTCGAGGAGATCACTCCGGTGCAGGGCCTGCCCGACATGGTCTTCGCCGCCAACGGCGGCACCGTGATCGACGGCAAGGCGATGGCCGTGCAGTTCCGCGACCCGCAGCGCGCCGACGAGGCGCCGGCCTACCGGGCCTGGTTCGAAGCCGCCGGCTTCGAGATGTACGACCCGAAGCACGTCAACGAGGGCGAAGGCGACATCCTGCTGGCCGGCGACTACCTGCTGGCCGGCACCGGGTTCCGCACCGCGCACGCCTCGCACGCCCAGTTGCAGGAGGTCTTCGGCTACCCGGTGATCACCATGCAGCTGGTCGACCCCCGCTTCTACCACCTGGACACGGCGCTGACCGTGCTCGACGAGCGGACCGTGGCGTACCTGCCCGAGGCGTTCTCGCCCGGCAGCCAGGCCGTGCTGCGTCGGCTCTTCCCCGACGCCGTGCACGCCACCATGGCCGACGCCGAGGTGCTGGGGCTGAACGCGGTCAGCGACGGGCGGCACGTGGTGCTGCCCGCGCAGGCCACCGACCTGGCCGCCAAGCTGCGCGACCGGGGCTACGAGACCATCGGTGTCGACCTGTCCGAGCTGCGTAAGGCCGGCGGCGGACCGAAGTGCTGCACGCTGCGACTCCGTCAGGGAAAGGCAAGCAAGTGATCGTGGACGACATGCTGCGGACGCCGGGAGCGGTCCGGGACGCCGAGCGCTGGACAGCGCACAACTACCACCCGCTGCCGGTGGTGATCTCGTCCGCGGAGGGCGCCTGGCTCACCGACGTGGACGGCCGGCGCTACCTGGACTGCCTGGCCGGCTACTCCGCCCTCAACTTCGGCCACCGGCATCCACAACTGATCGCCGCCGCACACGCGCAGCTGGACCGGTTGACGCTGACCAGCCGGGCGTTCATCCACGACCAGTTCGCCGACTTCTGCCGGGAGCTGGCCGAGCTGTGCGGCAAGGATCTGGTGCTGCCGATGAACACCGGCGCCGAGGCCGTGGAGACCGGGATCAAGGTGGCCCGCAAGTGGGGCTACCAGGTCAAGGGTGTGGCCGCCGGTCAGGCCAACATCGTGGTGGCCGAGGGCAACTTCCACGGCCGGACCACCACCATCGTGAGCTTCTCCACCGACGAGGACGCCCGCGCCGACTTCGGGCCGTACACCCCGGGCTTCACCGTGGTCCCGTACGGCGACCTGGACGCGCTGGCTGCCGCGATCGACGAGAACACCGTCGCCGTGCTGCTGGAGCCGATCCAGGGCGAGCAGGGCGTGGTGATGCCGCCGGAGGGCTACCTGCCGGGCGTACGCCAGGTCTGCACCGACCGCAACGTGCTCTTCATCGCGGACGAGATCCAGTCCGGCCTGGGCCGTACCGGCACCACCTTCGCCTGTGACCACGAGGGCGTCGTGCCGGACATGTACCTGCTGGGCAAGGCGCTCGGCGGCGGCATCGTGCCGGTTTCCGCCGTGGCCGCGAACGCCGACGTGCTCGGCGTGCTCAAGCCCGGCCAGCACGGCTCCACCTTCGGCGGCAACCCGCTGGCCTGCGCGGTGGCGATCGAGGTGGTCCGGCTGCTGGCAACCGGCGAGTTCCAGCGCCGCTCGGCCGAGCTGGGCGAACGGCTGCGGGCCGGCCTGGAGGGGCTGGTCGGCAAGGGCCTGGTCGGGGTGCGCGTCCGTGGTCTCTGGGCCGGTCTGGACATCGACCCGGCGCTGATGAGCGGACGGGAGGCGTGCGAGCGGCTCGCCCAGCGCGGTGTGCTCGCCAAGGACACCCACGGCTCCACCATCCGGCTCGCCCCGCCGCTGGTGATCACCGAGGAGGAGATCGACCTCGCGGTGGCTCAGCTCGCCGCCGTGCTGGCCAGCTGAACCGGAACGTACTTCGGGCGGGCGTCGGGACCACGGTCCCGGCGCCCGCCCGCACGTCAGGCGCGGGGTAGGCGCATCGCCATGGTGGGGGCCTCGGCCATCACCGAGGTCGGGGTGAACGGGGCGCCGGCGGGCAGCTCCTCGGCGCGGCCGACCTGCACCCCGGGGTAGAGCTCCACCATGTCGCCCTCGCCCAGCACCCGGGACTGCTGCGGGGCCAGAGGGATCCGGTCGGACTCGGCCATCGAGCCGGCCGGCCGGATGCCGGAGCCGTTGGTGCTGACGTCGGTCACGATGACCTCGCCGACCCGCAGCTCGAAGCGGACGTGCCCACGACTGATCCACCGCCGGGCCTCGTCGTTGAGCCACTGCCCGAGCATGATCCCGCCGTCCTGCTCGGGGGCCCGACCGGCCACCACCGGTTGCTCCTCGGTCAGCACGAACCGCCGCCGGACCAGGCCGCCGACGCGGACCGCGAGCACCTCGGAGCGTGGCCGGGGGCCGGCGTCACCGAGCCGCACGCCGTGCCGGGGGCAGGTCGGTACGCCGTTGCGCAGCGCGGGCGGCGGCTGACCGGCCGGGCTGCGTTCCACCACCCGGGCCAGGTCGGCGAACGCGCCGCCTCCGCCACCACTGCCGAAGAGCGCGCAGCCCGGCTCGGGGCAGCGCCACTGGCGGGCCAGCAGCTTCGCCCCGGTCGGCGAGCGCTTGCCGGCAACCGGCGTGTGCCCGCCACCGACGTGCGCGATGAACGCAGGTCCGCCGGCACCGGGCACCGGGGCGAGCACCCGTCCGGCCTGCTCGACCAGCCACGGGAACCGCCCGCGCAGCCCGTCGAAGCGGACCCGGCTGAGCACCGGAAGCCCGAGCAGATCGGCGACCTCCAACATCCGGTCGCCCGGGTTGTCGAGCACCTCGACGAGCCCGTCGTCGGCCCAGCGGCGGACCACCATCCGCTCGTTGGAGGTGAGGTCGGCATCGGAGAGCAGCGCCCGGTGCACCACGGCGTAGACCTGGACGCTGTCCTCCTCCAGCTCGCGGGAGAGCGCGTCGATGACCATGCCGAGCCGCAGCAGGCTGGCCGGCCGGCCGCCGTCGATGTCCTGGTAGCGGATCACCTCGGCCAGGTCGAGCACGGCCCGGGCCAGCGACGGGTCCGTGCAGACCCGGCCCTCGATGGCGTCCAGCACCTTGCTGATCTCAAACCTCATCGGGCGCTCCGAATGATCTCGTCGATCCGACGCGCCAGGTCGACGTCGCGGTGGGTGACCCCGCCGGCCGAGTGGGTGACGCAGCGGAAGGTCAGCGTGCGCCAGCGGATGTCGATGTCAGGGTGGTGGTCCAGCTCCTCGGCTGTCCCGGCCACCCGGTCGACCACCGCGATGGCCGCCGGGAAGCTGGCAAGCTCCACCGTGCGGCTGATCCCGGTGCCATCGCCCGACCAGCCCGTCAGCCCGCCCAGCTCGTCTCGCACCGCCTCCGCGGTGAGCAGGTCTGCCATGCGCCGACCCTACCGGGCACGGCGAGTGCCACCGACCAGCGGTGGCGGGGTGTCGGGGCGGACCCCACACGACGAAGCGGGGGCGGTGCCCTCCGGCACCGCCCCCACCAGGTACGTCCTCAGCCGCGCAGCGGCCGGCGTGCTCAGCCGCGCAGCGGCTGTCGTGCTCAGCCGCGCAGCGGCTGTCCCACGTCGTGCAGGTGGCCGAGCGCCTGCCGGTACGACTCGACCAGCCCGGTCTCGGTGTACGAGATGCCCTGCTCGTCGCAGTAGGCGCGAACGATCGGCTGCGCCCGGCGCAGGTTGGCCCGGGGCATGTTCGGGAACAGGTGGTGCTCGATCTGGTAGTTGAGCCCGCCCAGCGCGGTGTCCACCAGCCGGCTGCCCCGCACGTTGCGGGAGGTCAGCACCTGCTTACGCAGGAAGTCCAGCTCGTCCTCGGCGGTCGGCATCGGCATGCCCTTGTGGTTCGGCGCGAACGCGCAGCCCATGTAGAGGCCCCACAACGCCTGGTGCACGACAGCGAAGAGCAGTGCCTTCCCCGGCGACATGACCGCCAGCAGCAGCGCCACGTAGCCGGCGGTGTGCAGGACGAGCAGCCCCGCCTCGACGGCCCGGTGCCGCATCGGGGTGCTGTACCCGCCGTCCGATTCCCGGCCGACGATCGCCCGGATGCTCGCCACGTGCAGGTTCAGCCCTTCCAGCAGCAGCATCGGGAAGAAGAAGTAAGCCTGCCGCTTGGCCATCCAGCGGCCGAACCCACGGGTCTCCAGCGCCTGCTCGGGCGTCCACACCAGGGCACCCGCGCCGACGTCCGGGTCCTCGTCCTCGTGGTTCGGGTTGGCGTGGTGCCGGTTGTGCTTGTCGACCCACCAGCCGTAGCTGATCCCCACTGCGACGTTGCCGGCGAGCAGCCCCACCAGTTCGCTGGGGCCGCGCCGACGGAACATCTGGCGGTGCCCGGCATCGTGGCCGAGGAACGCGACCTGGGTGGTGGCCACCGCCATCACGGCTGCGAGCGGCAGCTGCCACCAGGAGTCGCCGACCAGGAACACGGCGACCCAGCCGGCCACGAAGGCACCGAGCGTGATCACGATGCGGGCGACGTACGCGGCTGGGCGCCGCTCCAGCAGGCCTGCCTCGCTGATCCGTCGGGACAACTGTGCGTAGTCACTGCCTCGCCGACGTACCGGCGGTTCCGCCACCGCTCCGAGCGCCATTGGTGCTCCCGTCCCGCTCACGCCCGTGCCGGGGCGCCCGGGCTCATCTCGAGTCTCCCGGCATTGGTTGCGCTGAGTAACCCTGACAACCCCCGAATGGGGGGTAGGGCGAGCCCTACCCCCGGGGATTCGGCTCAGCCCAGCCGGGCCACCACGGCCCGTATCCGGGCCAGGTCGCGGCGCCGCCGCTCGTAGCTGGCGGCGAGTCCGATCAGCGCCAGACCGCCGGCACCCAGGTAGATCCACCGCGGCAGCAGGTCCCAGCCGCGGGCCAGTTCGTGTAGCGCCAGCACCGCCAGCACCCCACCGCCGAGCAGCACCGGGGCCTGCCAGCAGCGGGTGGCGCCGGCCAGCACCACGCCCAGCGCCGCCACGCCGAGCAGCAGCCGCCGCCACGGCTGCGGGTCCGCACCGGCCAGCACCGACACCAGGCTCGGCAGCAGCGCCGCGACCAGCCCCGGGCCGAGCGCCGACCAACTGGTCAGCCCGGGTCGGGTGCGCAGCGCCAGCAGGCCCGCGCCGAGTGCGAGGGCCGCAGCCGGCAGGGTGTACGCCTCCAGCACGGTCACCCCGCCCGCGGCCAACAGCACCCACGCCCCGAGCAGTTCGCTGCCACCGGCGATGCCGGCGAATGCCCACCGCCGGCCGGCCGGCTCGCCCCGGCGCAGCAGCCGCAGCGCCACTGCGACCCCCCAGAGCACGCAGACGGTCGCGAGGTGCCGCGCCACCTCGACCGCGAGCAGTGCCGCCACCAGCGCCACCGCCTGCGCGGCACCGTCCAGCACCCGCCCGACCCGGGCCCGCCCCGCCATACTCCAGTCGGCCGAAGCACCCGCCCCGGACGTGTCGGTGGGCGCTCCCGCCGCAGCGACCGGCGGACTGATCGCGGCGGCGACCGCCAGGACCAGCGCGGCCACCCCCAGCAGCGGGTACGCCGCCGCCCGCAGCGGCAGCCCGCCAGCGAGCGGCACGGTCACCGCCAGCGCGGAGGCCGCGCCCACCGCCGCGAGACAACCCGTGACGCGCACCTCGACGATCCGCGCCCCGACGGCGACGGCCACCGCCGCCACCAGCAGCATGCCCTCGGCGGCGAGCGTGCCCGCCCGGGTGGCCAACAGCCCCACCACACCGGCGGCGGCCAGCACCGCCCCCACCGGCACCGCCATCGGCGCGAGCGCCGGGCGAGGCACCGCCAGGGCGGCGAGCAGCAGCGCGGCCAACCCGGCGAGCAGGACAGCTCCCGGCAGCACCGGCCAGGGCGCGCCGACCGCGACGAGGAGCACCGGCAGCGCACCCGCGGCGAACGGCAGCGCGGGCAGCAGCGTTGGTCGGACCCCCCGGCCGATCAGCGCGGCGGCCACCGTCAACGCGACCAGCGCCAGCCCGGCGGGGAGCGCCGCCGGGTCGGCGACGACCGTGGGCACCCCGGACCAGATCGGCCCCCGGCTGCCGTACGGAGCGGCGAGCGCACTCAGCAATGCCGGCAGTGCGGCCAGCACCGCGACCGCCGCCAGCCCGGCGCCCGCCACCACCAGTGGACCCGACCGGCTGATCGCCGGCGACCCCCCAACCGCCGACGACCCCCCGACCACCGGCGGCCCCCCGACCACCGGCACCCGCGACTCATCAGGTTGATCGCCGGCTGTCGGCAGGTCCCGCCGGGCGACGAACACGACGCCCAGCGCCGCCAGCGCGGCGTACAGCCCGAGCCGCTCATCCCCCGCCACGACCAGCGGCGCGAGCCCGGCGGCAGTCACCGCGACCGCGGCACCGGTCACCGCGTACCCGGTCAGCTCGACCCGGTGGCGACGCGCCGCGAGCACCGCGACCAGCGGCAGCCCGGCGGCGGCCAGCGCGGCCCGGGCCTGCCACCAGGGCGGTGCACCCGCGGCGAACAGCGCCAGCGCGGCGACCGCCGGCAGCGCGAGCTGCGCGACCAACAGACCCGGACCGGCCACCCACCGGTACGGCCCGGCGGCCCGGCGCACGGCCAGTGCCAACCCGAGCACGGTGATCGTCCCGAGCGCCACGAGGGCAGCGGCCGGGGCGGCCAGGGCCACCAGCAGCCCGTGCCCCAGCAGGACGGCGCCGCCAAGCGCCCCGGTGAGCAGCGTGGCCGGTCGGGCCGCCGGACGGGCCAGCACGGCGAGCAGCAGCATGACCCCGCCGACCAGGTCCACGGCCACCACGACCGGCCAGGCCGCCGCCCAGCCGACGGGCACGGCGAGCAGCACGGCCGCCGCGCCGGCCGTGGCGAGCGGCACCCTCGCGCCCCGGGGCAGCAGGAGGGCCATCGCGGCGAGCGCCACCGCCAGAGCGGGTGCCACCTGCCAGCCCCAATCCAGGTCCGGACCCGTCTCGGCACCAGTCCACGGCGGCAGCGATCGGGCACCGGCGGCGACCGCCAGCCCGCCGGTGATCAGCACCGCGGTCTGCACCGTGCCCGCCGAGACCAGCAGCGCCCCGACGCGCGGGCCGGTCCGCCAGCCGGCGGGCAGCAGCCGTACGGCACCGGCCAGCCCGAGGGCCACCGTGGCCGCCGCGAGCAGCAGCAGTGACGGCCGCAGCTCGGCCACCGGGCGCAGCAGCGCGGCGGCGAGCACCGGCACCAGCAGCCCGGCCGCCACCACCCGCAGCGCCCGTCCGCCGACCAACCGTGCCGCACCGAACCCGGTCAGCGCGACCAGCAACAGCGGAACCCCGGCCAACAGCGGTGCACCCGCCGCCCGGCCGAGCAGCAGCGGCACCAGGGCGCAGCCGGCGGCACCGACCAGCGCGGCGACGTGCCCGATCCCGGCGAGCACACGGCCGGCGAGCTGGGCCGGCCGCCCCCGATCGCGCAGCGCGGCCAGCACGGCCAGGTCGAGCAGCGCCACCCCGAGCAGGACCAGCGCCCAACCGCCCGCCCCCGGCCTAGCCTCGACGGCGAGCAGCGGCAGCACCGGCTGGGCGGCCAGCAACGCGGCGAACCAGGGCCCGGTCAACCGGCTCCACCGGGCGTACGCCACGGCGACCGCCGCGCTGGCCCCCCCGACCAGCGCGGCGTACCTGCTGCCCGGCCAGCCGGCCACACCGGCCAGGTCCACCGACCAGGCCGCGTAGCCGTCCAGCACCACCAGCAGCAGCCCCACCGCGGCGAACGTCTCCGCCGTGCCGTGCAGCCCCCGACGAACCGCCAGCAGCGGGGCGGCCAGGACGAGCGCGGTGACCGCCGCCAGGATCAGGGCCCGTCCACCGACCCCCACCGCCGCCCAGGCCACCGCCGTGAAGACCACGGCCGCGGTACCCAGAAGAAGTCCACCGAGGACGAAGAGCAGGCCCTGGACCGTCCGCGTCGAGGTCTCCGCCGCGCCGGGTGCCGCGGATCCCGTACCGACCGGCGCCGGAACCCCCGGCCCGGCGGGCGTCCCCGGCCCCTGGAACGGCGTCGGGCCGGTGAACGGCGTCGGGCGCACGGCGACGGAAGCGGCCAGCCCGGCGCGAACGCGCGCGGCCAACTCGGCCCGCCGCTGCGTACTGGCCGCCAGCCGCCCGGCCAGCTCGACGTACGTCCGGCGGGCCCGCTCCACCTCCGGCGCGAGCTGGGCGACCTCCCGGCCCAGCCGGACCACCTCGGCGGCGACGGGGTCGGGCGGACGACGGCAGCCGGCGCACCCGGTACTCAGGTCGGCCGGGGCGCCGCAGGCGGGGCAGGGATAGCCGGTGTCATCCACCCGGTCATCATCGAGACCGGCCGGGGTGCCCTCCCAGAGTGCGCGTACTCAGGGGCGCGTGTGCTCGTGTACCCAGGTGGCGTAGCCGGGGTCGCCGCTCTCCACCCTGGACACCAGAATCTCCGGCACCTCGTACGGGTGGCTGGCCCGGACCTGGTCCACCAGCGCGGTGAGCCGGTCCGGCGCGGTCTTGAACTGCACCGACCACTCGGTGCTGGTCTCCACCCCGGACCGCCACCAGTAGGTGCTGTCCACCTGACCGCCGACCTGGGCGCAGGCGGCGAGCCGACCGGCGACGGCCGCGGCCGCCAGCACGTCGGCGACCGAACGCGCATCCACCACCGTCGTCACCACGCAGATCTGGTCCACGTCCGCACCCTACGCGGCGACCTCCCGATTGGCCGCGATCCAGGTGTCGATCCGCGCCCACCAGTCATAAAGCCAGTCGATGCGTTCCTGCCGACCGGTCGGCACGTCCTCCGGCGGCACCGACCAGAACCGCATCACGATCCGCTTGTCCATCGGCAGTTCGCGCCACACGTCGGCGACGGTGACCATCCGGTCCAGCCCGGTGTGGGCGACGAAGATGACCCCGGCGTCCGGGGCGGCGTCCAGCGCGGCGAGCACCCCACCGGGCTGCGGGGCGAGCACGTGCCGCATCCGTTCCGCGCGCAGGGCCATTCGCTCCAGGCCGAGGGAGCGCAGCCGGGCGATGGCACGCAGCCGGCGCTTGGGGGTGAAGTTGCCGCCCTCCGGGAAGATCACGAAGGCGTCGTTGTCGTCCAGGCCGGTGGCCAGGTGCCCGACCTGGCGTACCGTCTCCTCGCCGCGCTCCGGCGTCGGCGCGATGAACCGGTTGGGCAGCCGGTTGAGCAGCACGTCGATCGCCGGGTCCCACTGGAGGCTGTCCTTGAGCACGATCCGCGGCTCCCGGTTGAACCAGTTGACCAGCCCATGGATCAGGATGAACGAGTCGCCCGGCCCGGCGTGCCGGCAGAGCACCAGCTCAGGCCGGCCGGGCAGGGCGGTGTCGGGGTCGGTGCCCACCACGTCGATGCGCAACCGCAGCGTCCAGTGGGCCTGCCAGAACAGCACCCGCAGGAACCAGCCCGCCAGCACGTAGTGCGCGCGCTGGAAGGCCGGCGACCGGGTCCGCCAGCCAAAGCCGGAGACGACCCAGAGCACGAAGAGCGCGAGCAGCGCGGCGGCGTCCCACACCAGGTACACGCAGCCGATCCAGAGCAGTCGCAGCGGGCGCAACCGGCCCCGGACCAGGGGGGAGGCGGCCGCGGCGACCAGCGCCCAGACCGGCAGCGTGGTCACCACGGCGACCGCGAGCAGCACCACGGCAGGGGCGAACAGCAGCCGGCGCAGCCACCTGGGGGGCAACGGCATCACCGCACCACGTGGGTGGCCAGGTAGTGCCGGGAGGCGGTGTACGCCCGGCTGATCCGCCGCCCCACCGCCGCCGTGTCCCGGTACGCCCACGGGGTGTCGTCGCGCGGGTTCAGCCCCCCGGTCGGCAGGACGTGCACCTCCACCCCCTCGGGCAGCGCGGCCATCTCGCGGAAGAACCGGTGCCGGCGGGAGATCTCGAACGCGACCTGCGCGATCTCCCACGGACGCCGGGGCGGTGTCAGCTCCCGTTCGATCCGGCCCACCTGGAGGACGAAGATCTGGCGGGCCCCGACGGCCACCGCCTCGCCGATCGGGATGGAGTTGACGATGCCACCGTCCACATAGTGCGCTCCGTCGATCTCGGTGGGCGGAAGCAGGCCGGGCACCGAGGCCGACGCCAGCACCGCCGGCACCACCGGACCGCTGTCGAACCAGTGCTCGGCGGCCCGCTCGATGTGCGCGGCGCAGCAACGGAACGGCACCCGCAGGTCGGCGAAGGTGGTGTCCACCCCCAGCTCGGATTCGAGTAGGCGGCGCAGCGGTCGGGGCGAGTGCAGGTGGGTCCGGGCGGCGAAGCGGCGCACCTGCCGGGCGACCGAGTCGCCGTACACCTCGCTGGCCTCCGGCGAGGCCCAGAGCCGGACCAGCCGGTCGGTCACCGCCTCCGACGGGTCGGCGGCGACCAGCGCGCCGTTGACCGCGCCGATCGAGGTGCCGAGCACCAGGTCGGGTTGGATGCCGGCCCGGAACAGGGCACGCAACATGCCCACCTCGACCGCGCCGAGCACTCCCCCGCCGCCGAGTACGAACGCCACCGGTCCCCCCGCCATACCACTCATCCTGGCACGGGCCCGCCGCCGACCGGTCGGCCGCCGTCGCGGGAGGGGGCGGCGCACGACAGGGCCACTCATCGACGACGGCGTTGACAGGCCGGACACATTCGCGCAACCTGATACCGCTCCCACCCGAGGCAGGTGCGATCCGTGAAGGCAGCACTGCATCCGGGCCGGTTGCTGGCCCGCAGGTACCGGCTCATCGACCAGGTCGGCGCCGGCGGCATGTCGGTCATCTGGCGCGCCCGGGACGAGGTGCTGGACCGGGTCGTCGCGCTCAAGGTGCTCGCCCCGTCGCTGGCCGCCGACGCCCGGTTCCGGGGCATGGTGCGCGAGGAGGCCCGGGCCGCCGCCCAGTTGGTCCACCCGCACGTGACCTCGGTGCACGACTACGGCGAGACGGTCGACCCGGACGGTTCCATCACCTCGTTCGTCGTGATGGAGCTGCTCAGCGGCGAGGAGTTGAAGCTGCGGCTCACCGAGGGGCCGCTGCCGTGGGCCGAGGCGGTCCAGGTCGGCGCGCAGATCGCGGACGCGCTGGCCGCCGCGCACCGGCTCGGCATCGTGCACCGCGACATCACCCCGGCCAACGTGATGATGACCGACGTGGGCGTCAAGGTGCTCGACTTCGGCATCGCCACCCGGATCGGGGCACCGGACGAGGACGAGGACGGCGGCACCTTCGGGACTCCGGCATACGTGGCACCGGAACGGCTCGACGGCGCGCCCGCCCAGCCGGCCACCGACGTGTACTCGCTCGGCGTGCTGCTGCACGAGGCGCTCACCGGCCGGGTCCCGTACCCGGCGGACACCTGGGAGCAGCTCAGCGCAGCGCTGGCGGGCGGCCCGCCGCCGACGCTGGCCGAGGTGCCGGAGCTGCCGCCGGTCGTGGCCCGGATCTGCCTGCGCAGCCTGGCCCGGGATCCGGCCGACCGGCCGACCGCCCGGCAGGTCTCCACCGCGCTGCGCGACCAGCTGCTGCCGGCCGACCCGCCGACGGCCACCATCCGGGTGCCCACGCTGACCCCGCCCCCGGCCCCCTCGGTGCCGGACACCGTGGCGACCGAAACCGGCGGGGCGGCGGCGGAACCGGCCGCACCGGAGGCGGGACCGGCCGACGGTGGGCCGGGCCGGTCGCGTCGCCAACCGGCCCTGCTGCTGGTTCCGGCCATGCTGGCGGTCGGTGTGGCGCTGGCCGTCGCGGCCCTGCTGCCCGACGATCGGC
Organism: Micromonospora sp. NBC_00389; assembly: GCF_036059255.1. Classification (NCBI taxonomy): domain Bacteria; kingdom Bacillati; phylum Actinomycetota; class Actinomycetes; order Micromonosporales; family Micromonosporaceae; genus Micromonospora; species Micromonospora sp. NBC_00389. The sequence continues at coordinate 302,219 of NZ_CP107947.1, forward strand.
AGCCAGCGCCACGGACGCAGCCCTCGGCTGGTCCGTCGGCGTCCGCGTCGAACGATCCGTCGATCAGCGAGCCGTCCGGCCCGGCCGCGTCACCGTCGGCGCGGTCGAGCACCGGCTCGCCCACCTCGGAGCCGGGCACGCTGGTGGAGGCCGCCAACCGGCTCAACGGGCTGATCGGCGCCGGGTTGGACGCCGGGGAGATCCGCCCCGACGTCGGTCTCGACCTGCGCAACGAGCTGCGCAACCTGACCGCGGCCGTCGGCTCCGGCCGGGACGAGCTGGCTCCGCCGGTGGCCCGGCTGCGCGAGAAGGTCGCCGTCCGGCTGGGCGAGGGCGGCATCAGCCCGGCGTACGCGGAGCGGCTGGACGCCGCCATCGCCGAGCTGGGTGCGGCCCGGGTCTGACCGCGTCCACAACGGCAGGGCGGGCGGATCAGCGGACCGCGACTCCGGCCGACTCGCGGACGTCGTGCCGGCCGGCGACGACCCGTCGGTAGACCTCCTCGTAGCCGGACGCCAGGCGCTCGGTCGAGAAGTTCTCCGCGACGTGCGCCACGCAGTCCTCCGGGTCCAGTTGCTTCGCCGCCCGCAGGGCCTCGGGCAGGTCCTCCGGCCGCTCGCACACCAGCCCGGTCACCCCGGGAAGGACCAGCTCCGGCACCGCGCCCCGGTCGAGTGCGACCACCGGTGTGCCGGTCGCCATCGCCTCCAACATCACCATGCCGAACGGCTCGTCCCACTGGATCGGCATGATCAGGCATCGGGCGTCGACCAGCATCCGCAGGGTCTCCGCGCGGCCGGCGTTGAACACGACCCTGACGTCGTCGCCGATCAGCGGCTCGACCACCTGCTCGTAGTAGCGGCGCTCGGCCGGCTCATTGCACTTGCCCGCCAGCAGCAGCGGCACCCCGGCCGCTCGGCACGCCCGGATGGCGAAGTCCGGGCCCTTGTCCGGGCTGAACCGGGCCAACCACAGCACCGGCCCGGGACCGGGTGCGGTCTTGCGTGGAAAGCCCCGGATGTCCAACGCGTTGTGCACCGTACCGACCCAGGGCAGGAGCGGGTTGAGCCGGCGCTGGGCGTGCGAGATGGCCACCAGCCCGACCCCCTGGTCGACTTCGCCGAGCACGTCGCCGTACTCCCCCACCGGGTTGCCGTGCACGGTCGCCACCGTCGGCACGGCCCGGCGGCCGGCCACCAGCGGGCCGATCGTGGTGTGGTCGTGGATCACGTCGAAGTCCGCCGCTGTGATCATCTGGTTCACCCGGGCCAGGTGGGCCAGCTCCGGCAGTGACTCGCCGAGCCGCTCGTACTGGACCTCGGGAACGGTGGAGACGAAGCCGCCAGCGGCGGTGCCGTGCTCGACGCCGGCACCGAACAGGGTTACCGCGTGGCCGTGCCCGGTCAGCGCGTCCACCAGGCCGGCGACCACCTGTTCCAGGCCGCCGTAGCCAGGCGGCGGTACGGACAGCCACGGCGGGACCACCATCGCGATGCGCAACGACCGCTCCGGAGGGCGGTCGGCGGGCGGGTGGTTCACAACCACGAGTCCTCCCCGTTGATCCCCGGTCGAGCGTCGCCGCCGGCATGGTCTGCGGCGGTTTCCCCACGGCGTCTCCGGTAAACCGGACAAAGACGGACGCTCAACCGCCGACCAGGAGCTGGTCGTGGACCACCCGCACCCCCGGCGCGGACCAGGCCACCCGCTCGACCTGGTCGCGTTCCCACCACGAGTGGACCACCCCGGCCAGGACCAGCGTGTCGCCGTCCACCTCGACGGTCACCCGGTCGGCGCCGAGCGTACGCAGCAGCGCGCGCTGTACGTCGCGCCGGAGCCGCTCGGCGGCCGGCGGCGCCGACGGTCGCACCTCGACCAGGTTGGTGATCCCGCGTACGCCGTCCAGCCGGCGCAGCTCCCCCTCGGCAGCGCGGCGCTGCCAGCCGAACTCGACCTCGCCGCGGAGCATCAGCCAGCCGTTCGCGACTGTCACGTCCAGGCGCTCGGCCGGCACGAAGCTGTCCCACTCCAGCGCCCGACTGGCGGCGATGGCGATCTCGGCGTCGGTACGCCCCGGTGTGCCCGGCAGCCGCACCTCGATCTCGTCGGCTACCGCCCGCACCCCACGGACGCGCTGCGCGCAGCGGGTCGCCGCCCAACTGCGGGCGGCGCCGTCGACGAATCCGGTCAGGGTGACCACCCCCTGGTCGACGGTCACGCCGATCTCGTTCGGTTGCAGCTGCGCGTCCCAGGCCAGCTCGGCCAGGACGTCGCGCTGGATCCGCTGGTCGTCGCGGACATCCGTCGCCGTGCTCATGGCATCCACCCCCCGTACGGTCGCGGGCTCGCCTTCCGAACGTGCCGGGCGCACGGGTGACGGCGGTTCACCCGATCCGGGTGAACCGCCGTCAGGGCGGAAAAGAGCGGCGGGTGACGGAGCCAACCCCCTTGGCCCCGCCACCGGCCGCCGGAGGGAGGAGGCAGGTTCAGATATCGGTTAGGACGTTTCGGCGAGCGTCACGGTTGCCGACTTCTCGGCGCCGTTCCGCTTGAACTGCACCTCGACCCGGTCGCCGACCTTGCCGGCCTGCACCGCGCCGACCAGGTCGTCGGAGTCGTTGATCGCCTTGTCGCCGAACCGGGTGATCACGTCACCCCGCTGGAAGCCGGCCTTCTCGGCGGGGCTGCCCGCGGTGATCGACGCGACCAGGGCGCCGCCGCCCTCGGCCTGGTTGACGCCGACCCCGAGCGACGGGTGGCTGACCTTCTCGCCGCGCTGGAGCTTGCCCGCGACGTCCTTGGCCTTGTTGCTGGGGATGGCGAACCCGACGCCGATGTTGCCGGTGCTCTGCCCGGAGGTGGCGATGGCGGTGTTGACGCCGATCACCTCGCCCCGGGTGTTGACCAGGGCGCCACCGGAGTTACCCGGGTTGATCGGGGCGTCGGTCTGGAGCAGGCCGGAGATCGAGCTGACCGCCTGACCCTGCTGGCTCGGGTCCTGCTGCTGACCCTCGCCAGCCCTGATGGTGCGGTCCCGGGCGCTGAGGATGCCCGCGGTCACCGAGCCCTGCAGGCCGAGCGGGCTGCCCAGGGCGAGCACCTGGTCGCCGACCTGCATGCCGTCGCTGTCACCGAAGGTGGCCGGCTTGAGATCGGAGACCCCGTTGGCCTTCACCACGGCCAGGTCGGTCTTCGGGTCGGTACCGATGATCTTCGCTTCGGCGGTCTTGCCGTCGGCGAAGACCACCTGCACGGTGTCCCCGCTGGCGGAGGCGACCACGTGGTTGTTGCTGAGCACGTAGCCGTCGGCGCTGAGCACCACGCCGGAGCCCTCGCCACTGTCGGTGGCGATGGAGACGACGCTGTCCTGCACGGCGGCGGCGATCTTCGGCAGGTCGGCGCTGTTGAGCACCGGGGCCGCGGAGTAGGTGCGGGTGACACCGCCACCGTCGTCGTCGAGAGCGAGCGCGAGCGACCCGCCCGCCACACCGGAGCCGAGCATCAGGGCGAACACCGCGACACCGGCGCCGGCGAACTTGGCGATCCGGCCCGGCCGGGGCCCGGTGCCGGGCGGCGTGGCCTGCGGACCCCAGGGCGGCACCGGCTGCCCCGGGTGCTGGTGCTGGTGCTGCTGGTACGCCGCGCCCGGCTGGCCCCCGCCGGCCCAGCCGGACTGGTGCTGGCCCGGGTACCAGGGAGAGCCGGGGTACCGGCCGGCGGTCGGCTGCGGGTAGCCGTGCTGGCCGGGCGCCGGGTGCCCGGAGACCGGGTACGGCGGCGCGGAGGGGGTGGCGGCCGAGGGCTCGTACCCGGTCGGCTGCCCAACGGCCGGCGGCGCGCTGGCCGGCTGGCCGGCGGAGGCGGCGGGCACGGTCGGGGTGACGGCTGTGGTCGCCGCGTCCTCGGTGGTCGACACGACCGGAACAGGGGTGGTCGGGGAGTCGGACTGCGCGCGCTCGTCGCGCGGCAGCTCGGCGGTGGGGTGCGACGGCTCGGCGTCGGTTGCGGCCGGCCGGCGCTGCGGGTCGGACTCGAACTCGGTCATGCCACTACCTTCTCCCCGGCCACTGCGATCAAGCTGGATCCGTCCTGGAAGTTGGCTGAAAGTCACTCGCCCGTCTCGTCGACCTGAGGCGCCTGAGGCAGCCGGACCCGGAACGTGGCCCCGCCGCCGGGGGTCTCGGTCACCTCCACCGAGCCGTGGTGGGCGGCGACCAGCGCCGCCACGATGGCCAGGCCGAGGCCGGTGCCGGTGTTGCCGTCGGCCCGCCTGGTGCGCGCCGCGTCGGCCCGGTAGAACCGCTCGAACACCCGTTCCGTCTGCTCCGGGGAGAGGCCCGGACCGGTGTCGGCCACCTCCACCACCGCGAGGTTCCCCGGCTCGGCGCGCAGCCGCAGCTTGATCTCGGCATCCGGCGGGGTGTGGGTCAGCGCGTTGGTGACCAGGTTGCCGATCACCTGACGCAGCCGCGCGTCGTCGGCGAAGACGACGAGGGGGCCCGAGCCGGGCTCGATCTCCAGCTCGATCCGCCGGTCCGGCGCGATCGCCCGAGCGGCGTGCACCGCGTCGGAGGCGAGCACCGGCAGCTCCACCGGGGCGAGCGAGAGCGGCCGTTCCCGGTCCAGTCGGGCGAGCAACAGCAGGTCCTCCACCAGCAGCCCCATCCGGGCCGCCTCGTCCTCGATCCGGCGCAGCAGGCCGGCGGTCTGCTCCGGTGCCCGGGCTGCGCCCTGCCGGTACAGCTCGGCGAAGCCGCGGATGGTGGTCAGTGGGGTACGCAGTTCGTGCGAGGCGTCCGCGACGAACTGCCGCATCCGCCCCTCCGAGCGCCGGGCCCGCGCCTCGGACGCCTGCGCGGCAGCGGCCGCGTCCCGCGCGGTGCTCTCGGCTGAGCGGGCGGCGGTCTCCGAGGCGGCCCGGGCGGTGAACGCCGCCTCGATCTGGGCGAGCATCGCGTTCAGCGCACGGGAGAGCCGGCCCAGTTCGGACGTGGGGTACTCCTGTCCCTCCTCCGGGTCGGGCACCCGGCGGGTCAGGTCACCGCCGGCGATGGCCGCGGCGGTCCGTTCGATCTCCACCAGCGGTTTGAGGCTGGTCCGCACGATGGCCGCGCCGATCGAGGCCAGCATGATCAGCACCGCACCGCCGACCAGGAGGTCGATCCAGACGAGCTGCTGCACCGCCCGGTCCACCTCGGTCAGCGGCTGGCCCACCGCCAGCACCGAGCCGTCGCGCTGGGCGGCGTAGTACACCCGCCACCGGGTCTGGCCGTCGTGGGACACGACGGTCCGCGGCTCCCCCTCCAGGTCCGCGAAGCCCGCACGACTGGTGGGAAAGGTGGGCAACTGCTCGGGGTCGAGACTGATGTCGTCGTAGATCGCCCGGTAAACCCGCTGGTCGTCGGCCAGGGTCACGACGTAGTCGCTGGGCAACATGGCGTTGATCTCACCGCTGCGCAGCTTTGGGAGCAGCTGACCGAGACCCTGGGCGGTCGACCTGATCTGCCCGTCCACCTGGCCCACCAGGTAGTTGCGGAGGAAGTAGGCGGTCAGCGAGCTGATCACCAGCAGTGCGACAGCGACGAGCGCCAGCACCGAGGTGACCAGCTTGAACCGCAGTGGTACGCCCCGCAGCCGTCCCTTCGCCTGCTGGACCGCGTTCACGCCGCTGGCTTGCGCAGCACGTACCCGACGCCGCGGAGGGTGTGGATCAACCGGGGCTGGGTGGTGTCGACCTTGCGCCGCAGGTAGGAGATGTAGGACTCGACGATGTTGTCGTCGCCGCGGAAGTCGTAGTTCCAGACGTGGTCCAGGATCTGCGCCTTGGACAGCACCCGGTTGGCGTTGAGCATCAGGTAGCGCAGCAGCTTGAACTCGGTCGGCGAGAGCTGCACCCGCTGCCCGGCCCGGTGCACCTCGTGGGTCTCCTCGTCCAACTCCAGGTCGGCGAAGGTGAGCCGGGACGGGGCCTGCTCCCCGGTGGTGGTGCGGCGCAGCACGGCCCGGATCCGGGCCGTCAACTCCTCCAGGCTGAACGGCTTGGTCACGTAGTCGTCGCCACCCAGGGTCAGCCCACGGATCTTGTCGTCGGTGGCGTCCCGGGCGGTCAGGAAGACCACCGGGGTACGCGTACCGCCCTCGCGGAGCATCCGGATGACCTCGAAGCCGTCCAGGTCCGGCAGCATCACGTCGAGCACCACCAGGTCGGGCCGGTGATCCTTGGCGGCATTCAGGGCCGCGCTGCCGCTGGTCGCGGTGGCCACGTCGAACCCCGCGAAGCGCAGGCTTGCGGAGAGCAGTTCGAGGATGTTCGGGTCGTCCTCGACGACGAGCAGTCGCGCCTCGGTTTGGGTAGCGGGCATGTGCCCATCATCGGTGACCTCACTGCGTCGGCGCTGGACACTTCCTGCAAAAACCCTGTGAGTCGTTGACCGCCACCTCTCCCCAGCGGGCGACAACGGTCAGCGCAGCAGCCGGCGCAGCCCGTCCAGCGCGCCGTCGAGCAGTCGGATCGCGGTACGCACCTGGGTGTCGCTGAACTGCCGGGCCCGCGCCAGCCGGCCCACCTCGGCGGTGAACGCGGCCAGCCGCTGGTCGAACTCGTCGAGCAGGGCCGCGCTCGGCCCATTGGCCGACGCCGGACCGGGCGGCGGCGGAGGGGGAGGCGCCGAAGGCTCCCACCGGGTACGCCGGGTCTGCCGGGCTGCCGCGTTGAGCTCCCGCTTGAGGTCGCGCACCGAGCCGCTCACCTCGCTGCGGATCTCGCCTGCCAGGGTGGAGAGGTCCGCCACCGAGGCGGCGATGTCCGCCTCCAGGGTGGCCAGCTCGCCGTCGCGCTGGCGCAGCTCGTCGCGGCCGGCGTCGGTGATGCCGTACGTCTTGCGGCCGCCCGCGGCGGTGTGGCTGACCAGCCCTTCGGCCTCCAGCCGCTGGAGCCGGGGGTAGATGGTGCCGGCGCTGGGGGCGTACAGCCCGAGGAACCGGTCCTCCAGGAGGCGGATCAGCTCGTAGCCGTGCTTCGGGCCGTCGTCGAGGAGCTTGAGCAGGTAGAGCCGGAGCCGGCCGTGGCTGAACACGGCGGTCACGGCAGCTCCTTCTCGTCGTCGCGCACCGGCCGGGCGAGCAGCGCGATGCTGCCCGAGGTGGCGGAAGCCCAGAGCTTACCCTCGCCTGCGCCGAGCACCCCCTCGCTGTTGGCCAGCGGGAATGTCGAGGTCCGCACCTGGGGAAACCCGCTGGTGATCCGGCCTGAGGCGGTGTGCAGCCGGACATCGAGGTCGCTGTCCTCCCGGACCCGCACCGTGATGCTGCCGGAGATGGTGGTGAGCCGGATCTCGCTGCCCCGGGGGTTGTCCAGGTCGCAGGTGATAGCTCCGGAAACGGTCTGGGCGTGCACCCGGTCGGCGGCACTGTCGGCGAGGATCACCTCCCCGGAGACCGTCTCCAGGGTAAGGTCACCACCCACCCCGAGCGCCTCCACCGGCCCGGAGGTGATCTTCGCGGAGGTGCTGCCGCGCAGCCCCATCAGGGTGATCTGGCCGGCGGTCACGTCGACCGTGGTCTCCCGTCGCAACCCGGAGGCGACCAGCGAGCCCGCAACCAGGCGGAGGTCGGCGAGGACGTCGGCGGGCACCGCGACGGAGACGTCCACCTTCGGGTAGCGGGTCAGCGACCGGAGCCACCGCAGGGCGTCCGCCCAGCCCCGACCGCGCTCCTGGCGGAGGGTGAGCCGGCCGTCGGAGTGGGTGATCAGGACGGGCCGCCGGCCGACCCGGGTGATGTCGATCCGGGTCGGGCCGTCGGTGGCGACCACGTTGAGCCGCCCGCTCACCAGGCGGACGTCCAGCCGGGTGACCGGGCCGTCCACGGTGAGCCGCTGCGGGCTGTCGACCGTCCATCCGGTCATCGCGTTCTCCCCTCGACGACGCGCCGACGCGCGTCCGACAACGAGACAGTAACGCGATACATCGCGACAGCACAAGACTGCCGCCAGTTGTCAGGCCGCCGGGCGGAGCGGCGTCCACCCCGTGGCGTGGATGATCAGGCCGCCAGGTCCAGCTCCCGGCCGGCGTCCGGCGTCAGCGCGGGCGCGGATGCGGGCGACGCGACGGCCGTCAAGGTGGGCACCGGGTGCAGCCGGCCCCGCGTCGCGGCACCCGCCACAGGCCGCAGGTGTACGGCCGACTCGGCGGCCCGGGCCAGCAACCGCCGGTCGGCGTCGCGGGCCGGGTGCAGCGCGGCGGCGATCGTCACCGAGACCACCAGTTCCCGCGCCGCGACCACCCGCGCCATCGAGCGCAGCAGGGTGTCCGCACCGAGGAAGGCGGCTGCCGTGGTGGCCGTCCCGGTGACCTCGCACTGGTAGGCGAGCCGCAGCGGCACCACCGGGCTGCCCGCGTCGATGGCCGCCTGGAACATCGCTGGCCGGAACCCGCCGCCGGGACGGCAGTCGGCCGCGCCGTCCCCGGCGCACCAGGTCGTACCCTCCGGGAAGACCGCGACCGGCCGGCCGGCGCGCAGCGCGTCGGCCACCCGGCGCACGGTGGCCGGCAGCGCCCGCGGCCGGGACCGGTCCACGAAGACCGTGCCCGCCGCCGCGGCCAGCAGGCCGAGCACAGGCCAGGAGCGGACCTCACGCTTCGCCACCATCCGGGTCGGCGCGACCGCCAGCACCGCGAGGATGTCCAGCCACGAGACATGGTTGGCGACCAGCAGTGCGCGCCGCCGGGGCAGCCGGCCCCGGATCACCAGCCGGACGCCGAACGCGCGCGCAGTGCCCCGGGCCCAGCCGCGCACCGCCGCCTGCCGCTCCGGTGCCGGCAGCACGGGCAGCAGCACCGCCAGGCCCGCCCCGGCCAGCAGCATGCCGGCTGCGGCGACCAACCGAAGGACCCGGCGGGGCACCGGCACCGTGGGCACCTCGCCGGCCGCCGGCAGGCACTCCTCGTCGCAGCCGGAGGAGGGCCGCCACAGGTCATCCGACACGGCGGTCACCGCTCCACCCCGCCCAGGAAGTGCCGCAGGTAGCGCGGGTTCATCCGGTCGAGCGAGAAGAGCACGTAGAAGTCCGCGACCCCGAAGTCGGGGTCGTACGAGGGCTCACCACTGATCCACGCGCCGAGCCGGAGGTAACCGCGCAACAGCGGCGGCACCAGGGCCCGGCCGGCCGGGCTGGGGACGGTGGTCACCGGGTCAACGAGGGCGGCCGGCTCGGCGAACCAGGGCCGCAGCGGGCGGACCCGCAGCGGCGGCGGCGCCAGGTGCCGGGCCTGGGCCTGTGCCCACACCTCGGCGACCGCGCGACCGCCGTCGGCCACCGGCACCGAGGCGCAGCCGCCGAGCCAGCGCGAGCCTCGCAGGTGCAGGTAACGGGTGATACCGGCCCACATCAGGTTGATCACCGCGCCGGAGCGGTGATCCGGGTGCACGCAGGACCGGCCCGCCTCGACCAGGACGTCACGGAGCGGGTCGAGCGCGGCGAGGTCGAACTCGTCCTCGGCGTACCGCCGGTTGGTGCGGCCGGGCGGCAGCAGCCGGTAGGTACCGACCACCTCGCCGGTGCTCTCCTGGCGGACGATGAGGTGGTCGCAGTGGGCGTCGAAGGGGTCCACGTCCAACCCGACCTCGCCCGGGCGGAGGGTGGCGCCGAGCTCGGTGGCGAACACCTGGTGACGCAGGCGTTGCGCGGCCGCGACCTGGGTGGGGTCGTCGGCGATCAGCAGGGTGTATCCGCTGGTCGTAAGGGGTGCGCCAGCGGCATGCAGAACGGCCATGGGATCTGTGTAAGTGCCCCGGGTTGCCATCCCCGGTGACCACCGGTGTCGATCGGGTGAACGCCGGCCCAACCACCGGATGACCCACCGGCACGGCCGCCGGAGGCGCCCGACGGTGCCCGTGCGAGGCTGCCGGACGGACCCGGCGACGGTGCCGGCACAGCCCCGGAGGTCGACGATGCGCATCGAGTCCCGCTACAACGGGCCCTCCGGCTCCGGCAACGGCGGCTGGAGCGCCGGAGTCTTCGCCGCCGCCGCGGGCGGCCCCGGACCGGTCGAGGTGACGCTGCGCCGGCCGCCGCCGTTGGAGACCGCGCTGCGGATGGTCGACGGCGAGGTTCGTGACCCGGCCGGCGAGCTGGTGGCCGAGGTCCGCCCGACCGGAGAGGTGGACGCCGTCGTACCGCCGGTCGACCGGGACATCGCGGTGGACGCCGCGACCCGCTACCCCGGCCTGGTCGAGCACCCGTTCCCCGACTGCTACGTCTGCGGCCCGCACCGGACGGACGGGCTGCGGATCTTCCCCGGCCGGCTGCCGGACGGGCGGACCGCCGCGCCGTTCCGGGCACCCGAGCAGGTCAGCGGCGCCACGGCCTGGGCGGCGTTGGACTGCCCCGGCGGCTGGACGGTGCTCGCACCCGGCCGGCCGTACGTGTTGGGCCGGATCGCCGCCGTGGTCACCGCGCTGCCAGCGCCGGGCGACGAGTGCGTGGTGACCGCTGCGCTGATTCGCATCGACGGCCGCAAGGCGCTCGTGCACACCAGCCTGTACGGCCCGGACGGTGCCCTGCTGGGCGCGGCCCGGGCCACCTGGATCGCCCGCTGACCCACGGCGTCGTCCGCAGGACGGACCCGCCTCCACCTCGAGAAGGACCACGCCGTACGGACCGCGCCTGATTGACCTTGTTGCCTGGGGCCGTCACGCTGTGCCACGGCGTACCTCGACGCCACACGCGGGAGGAGAACGATGACTGACGGGCAGCGAAGCCCCACCAGCGACGGTCAGATCGTGGTGTCCGGTCTGACGAAGCAGTACAAGAACGTCCGGGCGGTGAACAACCTGTCCTTCACCGTGGCACCGGGGCGGGTGACCGGCTTCCTCGGCCCGAACGGCGCCGGCAAGACCACTACGCTGCGCATGCTGCTGAACCTCGTCACGCCCACCGCCGGTACGGCCACCATCAGCGGCCACCGGTACGTCGACCTCTCGGACCCGATGCGGCAGGTCGGCGCGGTGCTGGAGGCGTCCAGCGCGCACAAGGGTCGCACCGGCATCAACCACCTGCGGGTGATCTGCGCGGCGGCGGGGCTGCCCAAGCAGCGAGCCGACGAGGCGCTGGCCCTGGTCGGGCTGACCCCGGCGGCGAAGCGCAAGTTCAAGGGTTACTCGCTGGGTATGAAGCAGCGGCTCGGCATCGCCGCCGCGATGCTCGGCGACCCCCGGGTGCTGATCCTCGACGAGCCCGCCAACGGGCTCGACCCGGAGGGCATCCGGTGGATGCGGGGATTCCTCAAGAACCTCGCCCACGAGGGTCGCACCGTGCTGGTCTCCAGCCACCTGCTGTCGGAGATGCAGCTGCTCGCCGACGACGTGGTGATCATCGCGGCCGGCCAGTTGGTCCGGCAGGGGCCGGTCGACCAGGTCCTCGGGTCGATGGCGCAGGGCGCCCGCGTGCGGGTCCGCACCCCGCAGGCCGAGGCGCTGACCGCCGCGCTGAAGGCGCAGTCGGCCACCGTCGACACCGACGAGCACGGCGTCCTGCTGGTGGCCGGGGTGGACGCCCCGACGGTCGGCCGGACCGCTCTCGCCGCCGGGGTGGAGCTGCACGAACTGACCACCGAACGGCCCGACCTGGAACGGGTCTTCCTGGAGCTGACGGCCGGAAAGGCGGGCATCCGATGAACCTGGTCCGAGCCGAACTGCTCAAGATCCGTACCACCAACACCTGGTGGCTGCTGGGCCTCGGGGCATTCCTGTCGATCGTCCTGGCCTTCGCGCTGAACGCCTGGCTGGCAAGCGAGGCGCTGAAGGGCAACGGCGAGAACATCGGCCTCACCGGCGACGCCGCCTCCGCTCCGTCCGTGATGGCGAACCTCTACACCTCGGGTCAGTACCTCGGCCTGATGTTCGTGATGCTCATCGGCATCCTCATGGTCACGAACGAGTTCTTCCACCAGACCGCGACCACCACCTTCCTCACCACCCCGCGGCGAACCTCGGTGATCATCAGCAAGCTCCTCGCGGCTGCCGTGCTCGGCTTTGCGTTCTGGCTGGTGACCACCGTGATCGACCTGGCCGCCGGGGCGTCGTTCCTGTCGCTCAACGGCTACGACACGGGCCTCGGGGAGTGGGAAGTCCAGCGCGCGCTGCTGCTCAACCTGCTGGCCTACGGCATCTGGACCATCCTCGGGGTGGGCATCGGCACGCTCATCACCAGCCAGTTGGGCGCCGTGATCACCGCCTCGGTGCTCTATCTGGTGGGTACGCAGGTCGTGGGGGTGCTCTTCCTCCTGCTGGCCAACTGGATGGACAACATGGACATCGTCAAGTGGCAGGTCGTCTGGCCGGCCGCCGCGTCGACCATCATGATCAGCGGGGGCGAGTCGGAGATGACGCCCGCCTGGTGGGTCGGGGCTCTGGTGTTGGTCGGCTATGCCCTGGTCAGCGGCATCGTCGGCATTCTGCTGACTCGTCGGCGGGACATCTCCTGAGACAGCCGGCCCCGGGTGGCGATCTGCCGTCGCCGCCCGGGGCTGGGGCCAACGGCACGGTCGTCGCCCGGGGCCAACGCCACGCGTCGCCGGCTACCCGCCCGGGCAGCTTCGGCCGCCGCTGATCGGGACGCAGTGGCCGACCGGCGGGTCCGGCTCCTGGTCGGCCGGGCTGTGGCCGATCAAGGCGCTGGTCGCCATGCTGCCGGCCAGCGCGACCGCCAGGTAGACCAGCGCCACCCCGCCGAAGGCCCAGCCGAAGTGCCGACGCCAGCCCTCCTCTCCGACCAGCCCGGCCAGCAACAGGCCGACCGCCGGGAGCGCCACATTCAACACCAGCCCGACGGCCAGCAGGGCGTCCGTGGTGGCCCCGAACGCCCGCGCCGCGTCCTCGGTCGGCGTGTACGGCGTCGACGTCCGCCGGATCAGGCCCACCACGAGCACGAACGGCACACCGTAGAGCCAGGCGAAGAAGAGCCCGCCCAGGCCGAGCCGCTTCACGATCGCCCCAGGTACGCGCCGGCCACGACGGCGCCGACCGCGACGCTGACCGCCACGGACAGGGTGCCGGCCAGCACCACCGAGGGGATCCGGCGAACGAGCAGCGCGGCGACGATCGCCGTGACGACCAGCAAGGCCACGAGCACCGGCCCGCCCCAGAACAGCCCGGCCAGTGCCAGCGACTCCAGCGGCGAGAGGCAGCTGAACATCGCCGAGCAGTCCTGCCGCGGCGCGCTCGGCACGCTGGTCGTGCCCACCACCACCGCCGCGATCGCGGTGGCGTACCAGCCGAACGCGACCGCCATGCTCCGTCCGTACCGACCCGGCGCCTCTGTGTGATCCATGCGGCCGATCCTCGCCGGCATCGCTCCGGCGGACATCCGTACCGGTACTCAGTCGTGGCTGGTCAGCGCCTTTATCAGTGGTTGACGGACCACGCAGCGGTTGCTGAACTTCTGGCATCTTCTGTGAAACGGACCACGGGGCCGAGGCGGAAATGCCTGCGGGATCAGTACGGCGTAGCCTGGGAGCCGTCCTGTCCGTGCTGCTAACTGGGCGCGGCGGACACCGCTTGACACACAAACCCGCTTGAAAGAGGCGATTACCGGCCGTGTCGACCCAGCAGACTTCGCAGGAGAACCCACTGGCGGGTTTCGGCCCGAACGAGTGGATCGTCGAGGAGATGTACCAGCGGTACCTCGCCGACCCAACGAGCGTCGATTCGGCCTGGCACGACTTCTTCGCCGACTACCGGCCGGCGCCGGGCGCCGGCACCCCGCGCGCTGGTGAGCCGACGAGCGCACCGGCCGCCGCGCCGGAGCCGGACGGCCAGCCGGAAGCCGCCGCCAAGGTCAGCCAGCCGAGCGCCACGGCACCGTCGGCGCCCGCCAGCAAGCCGGCCGCCGCGAAGCCGGCACCGGCCAAGCCCGCCGCCGCACCCGCCCCAACGAAGGCCGCCCCGGCCAAGCCGGCCGCGAAGGCCGCCGCGCCGAGCGCCGACGGCCCGCAGACCACGCCACTGCGTGGCGTCGCCGCGAAGATCGTCCAGAACATGGACGCCTCGCTGAGCGTGCCCACGGCAACCAGTGTGCGGGCGGTCCCGGCCAAGCTGCTGGTCGACAACCGCATCGTGATCAACAACCACCTCGCCCGGGGGCGCGGCGGCAAGGTCAGCTTCACCCACCTGGTCGGCTACGCGATGGTCCGGGCGCTGGTCCAGCACCCGGAGATGAACAACTCCTTCGCCGAGGCCAACGGCAAGCCGGCCGTGGTCCGCCCGGCGCACGTCAACCTCGGCATCGCGATCGACCTGGCCAAGCCGGACGGCAGCCGCAACCTGGTGGTCCCCTCCATCAAGGGCTGCGAGCAGATGGACTTCCGGCAGTTCTGGCAGGCGTACGAGGACGTGGTCCGGCGGGCGCGGCGCAACGAGCTGACCATGGAGGACTACTCCGGCACCACGATCTCGCTGACCAACCCGGGCGGCATCGGCACCGTGCACTCGATGCCGCGGCTCATGCAGGGGCAGAGCGCGATCATCGGCGTCGGCGCCATGGAGTACCCGGCTCCCTACCAGGGCATGTCCGAGGTCACCCTGGCCGAGCTCGCGGTCAGCAAGATCATCACGCTGACCAGCACGTACGACCACCGGATCATCCAGGGCGCGCAGTCCGGCGAGTTCCTCAAGGTGATGCACGAGCTGATCCTGGGCGAGCACGGCTTCTACGACGAGATCTTCACCTCGCTGCGGATCCCGTACGAGCCGGTGCGCTGGGTGCGCGACGTGGCGGTCAACTCCGAGGGTCAGATCAACAAGACCGCCCGGGTGCACGAGCTGATCCACGCCTACCGGGTGCGCGGTCACCTGATGGCCGACACCGACCCGCTGGAATTCAAGATCCGCAAGCACCCCGACCTGGACGTCCTCCAGCACGGGCTGACCCTGTGGGACCTGGACCGCGAGTTCCCGGTGAACGGTTTCGCCGGCCGGCAGCGGATGAAGCTGCGCTCGATCCTCGGCGTGCTGCGCGACTCGTACTGCCGCCGGGTCGGCATCGAGTACATGCACATCCAGGACCCGGAGGAGCGGCGCTGGATCCAGGAGCGGATCGAGCGCAAGTACGAGAAGCCGCCCCTCGACGAGCAGAAGCACGTGCTCAACCGGCTCAACGCCGCCGAGGCGTTCGAGACCTTCCTGCAGACCAAGTACGTCGGCCAGAAGCGGTTCTCGCTGGAGGGCGGCGAGTCGCTGATCCCGCTGCTCGGCGAGGTGCTGGAGTCCTCCGCCGAGGGCGGGCTGGACGAGGTCGTCATCGGCATGGCGCACCGGGGCCGGCTCAACGTGCTGGCCAACATCGTCGGCAAGCCGTACGAGAAGATCTTCTCCGAGTTCGAGGGTCACCTGGACCCGCGCTCGACGCAGGGCTCCGGCGACGTGAAGTACCACCTGGGCCAGAACGGCAAGTTCACCACCCCCGACGGCGAGCACGCCGTCAAGGTGTCGGTGGTGGCCAACCCGTCGCACCTGGAGGCCGTCGACCCGGTGCTGGAGGGCATCGTCCGGGCCAAGCAGGACCGGATCGACCTCAAGCTGGAGGGCTACACCGTGCTGCCGCTGGCGGTGCACGGTGACGCCGCCTTCGCGGGTCAGGGCGTGGTCGCCGAGACGCTCAACCTCTCGCAGCTGCGCGGCTACCGCACCGGCGGCACCGTGCACGTGGTGGTCAACAACCAGGTCGGCTTCACCACCGCCCCGGAGTACAGCCGGTCCAGCCTCTACAGCACCGATGTGGCCCGGATGATCCAGGCGCCGATTTTCCACGTCAACGGCGACGACCCGGAGGCCGTGGTCCGGGTGGCCCGGCTGGCCTTCGAGTACCGGCAGGCGTTCAACAAGGACGTCGTGATCGACATGGTCTGCTACCGCCGGCGCGGGCACAACGAGGGCGACGACCCGTCGATGTCCAACCCCCAGATGTACAAGATCATTGACTCGAAGCGCTCGGTGCGCAAGCTCTACACCGAAGAGCTGATCGGTCGCGGCGACATCACCGTGGAGGACGCGGAGGAGCTGCTGCGCGACTACCAGGCGCAGTTGGAGAAGGTCTTCAAGGCCACCCGGGACGCCGCCGCGGCACCGCGCCAGCTCAACCGGCCGCGCCGCGAGGAGGAGCCGGAGCCGCAGGTCGACACCGCAACCGACGCGGCCGTCGTGAAGGCGATCGGCGAGGCGCACGTCAACCTGCCGGAGGGCTTCACCCCGCACAAGCGGATCCAGCAGCTGCTCGACCGGCGGGCCAAGATGTCCGTCGAGGGCAACATCGACTGGGGCTTCGGCGAGATCATCGCGCTCGGGGCGCTGCTGCACGACGGGGTCACCGTCCGGCTGGCCGGTCAGGATTCCCGCCGCGGCACCTTCGTCCAGCGGCACGCCTCGGTGGTGGACGCCCGCACCGGCGACGACTACCTGCCGCTGAAGTCGCTCACCGGCGACGGCGAGCGTTCCCGGTTCTTCGTGCACGACTCGCTGCTCAGCGAGTACGCGGCGATGGGCTTCGAGTACGGCTACTCGGTGGAGAACATCAACGCGCTGGTGGCCTGGGAGGCCCAGTTCGGCGACTTCGTCAACGGCGCCCAGTCGGTGATCGACGAGTTCATCTCCTCCGGTGAGGTGAAGTGGGGCCAGCGCTCCGCGGTCACCCTGCTGCTGCCGCACGGCCACGAGGGGCAGGGCCCGGACCACACCTCCGGCCGCCCGGAGCGGTTCCTGCAGATGTGCGCCGAGGACAACATGCGGGTGTCCATCCCGACCACCCCGGCGAACTACTTCCACCTGCTGCGCCGCCAGGCCCTGTCGCCCAAGCGCAAGCCGCTGGTGGTGTTCACGCCGAAGTCGCTGCTGCGGCACAAGCTCTGCGTCTCCTCGGTGGAGGACTTCACCACCGGCACCTTCCAGCCGGTGCTGCGCGACACGGCCGCCCCGGCGCCGGAGGCGGTGAAGCGCGTGCTGCTCTGCACCGGCAAGATCTACTACGACCTGTTCCAGGCCCGGCAGCAGCGTGAGGTCACCGACACCGCGATCATCCGGATCGAGCAGCTGTACCCGCTGCCGGTGGAGGAGATCCGGGCGGCCCTCGCGCAGTATCCGAACGCGGAGGACTTCGCCTGGGTGCAGGAGGAGCCGGCCAACCAGGGCGCCTGGTCGTTCGTCGCGCTCAACCTGCTGGAGCACCTCACGGACGTCCGGCTGCGGCGGATCTCCCGCCCGGCCGCGGCCGCCCCGGCGGTCGGCTCGGCCAAGACGCACGAGGTCGAGCAGAACGCGCTGATCGAGGCGGCTCTCCCCCGCCCGTGACCTGACCGCACCGTGAGAGCCGGGGCAGGGCCGTCACCACGGTCCTGCCCCGGCCTCCGTCGGTCCACCCGCCCGGCCCGAGCCGGGCCGAGCAGGAGGACGTACCGATGTACTTCACCGACCGTGGCATCGAGGAACTGGTCGAGCGCCGGGGCGACGAGCAGGTGACCCTGGAGTGGCTCGGCGAGCGCCTACGCGACTTCGTCGACCTCAACCCCGACTTCGAAACCCCCATCGAACGCCTGGCCACCTACCTGGCCCGCCTAGACGACCCCGAAGACGACTAACCCCACCCCACCCCGCCCGCCCCGCCCCACCCCACCCGGCCCGCCCGCCGGCCCCGCCCGATGATCATGAAGTTGTTTGCGCGTGTCATCGGCGGGTCGCGGCATAACTTCATGATCAACGGAGAAAAGGCCCTGGGGGTGGGGGTCGGAGGGCCCGGGTGGGGGGCGGGCGCGATCTTCTAGGGTGGGGGGCGTGGCCAGGAGCGTGTATCTGACGAGTGTGGGGTCTGGCGGGGGTAAGTCGACGATCGCGCTCGGACTGGCCGAGTTGCTGTCCCGCCAGGTCGGGCGGATCGGCGTGTTCCGGCCGCTGGTCGGCGACAACGGCCCGGAC
The DNA here is from genome assembly GCF_036059255.1 of Micromonospora sp. NBC_00389. Taxonomy (NCBI): domain Bacteria; kingdom Bacillati; phylum Actinomycetota; class Actinomycetes; order Micromonosporales; family Micromonosporaceae; genus Micromonospora; species Micromonospora sp. NBC_00389. The sequence continues at coordinate 320,177 of NZ_CP107947.1, forward strand.
CCGATCCTCGCCCTGCTCAGCGAGCGCTACCGGGTCGAGCTGCCGTTGGCCGAGTTGGCCGGGACGACCTATGCCGAGGCCGCTGCGCTGGTGGCCGACGGCCGGCGGGAGGAGCTGATCTCCGCCATCGTCGAGCGCTACCGGGCGGTGGAGCGGCAGTGCCCGGCGGTGGTCGTGGTGGGCAGCGACTTCGACGACCCGGGCGACCCGGCCCGTCCCCGGGAGTTGGCCTTCAACGCCCGGCTGGCCACCGAGTTCGGCAGCGTGGTGGTGCCGGTGGTGGACGGCTTCGGGCAGGAGCCGGCGGCCGTCGCGGCCGCTGTGCGGGGGGCGTACCACGATCTGGCCGACCTGGGCGCCACCGTGCTCGCGGTGATCGCCAATCGGGTAGCCGAGCCGATGACCCTGCCCGACCTGCCGGTCCCCGCGTACGCCATCCCGGAGGTGCCGACCGTGTCGGCGCCGACGGTGGCCGAGGTGGCGGCGGCGCTCGATGCCACCCTGCTGGCCGGGGACGACGCCGCGCTCGGCCGGGACGTACTGGACTTCGTGGTCGGCGCCGCGCATGTGCCGACCCTGCTGGGCCACCTCACCGAGGGCGCCCTGGTGATCACCCCCGGGGACCGGGCCGACCTGCTCGTCGCCGCCAGCGCCGCGCACGTGGCCGGGCAGGTGTCGGTGGCCGGGCTCGTGCTGACGCTGGGCGAGCAGCCCGACCCACGGGTGATGCGGCTGGTGGAAGGGCTGAACACCGGACTGGCGGTGCTGTCCGTGAGCAGCGACAGCTACGACACGGTGGCCGCGTCCAGCCGGATCGAGGGTCGGCCCAACGCGGCCAACCCCCGCAAGGTGGAGGCGGCGCTCGGCGCGTTCGAGCGCTGCGTGGACACCGACGACCTGGCCCGCCGGCTGCGGGTCAGCCGGTCGGCCCGGGTCACCCCGCTGATGTTCGAGAACGAGCTGATCGACCGTGCCCGCTCGCGGCGCCGGCACGTGGTGCTGCCAGAGGGCGCCGAGGAGCGGATCCTGCGCGCGGCCGAGATCCTGCTCCGCCGGGGGGTGGCCGAGCTGACTCTGCTCGGCCGGCCGGACGACATCGCCCGGCGGACCCGCGAGCTGGGAATCGACGTCGGCGACGCGCACCTGGTCGACCCGGTCACCAGCGGGTGGCGGGACGACTTCGCGGCCGAGTACGCCCGGTTGCGTGCCCACCGGGGCGTTACCGCCGAGTTGGCGCACGACATCGTGGCCCAGCCCAACTACTTCGGCACGCTGATGGTGGCCACCGGGCACGCTGACGGCATGGTCTCCGGCGCCACGCACACCACCGCCGCCACCATCCGGCCGGCGTTCGAGATCATCCGTACCGTGCCGGGGGCCTCGGTGGCCTCCAGTGTGTTCTTCATGCTGCTCGCCGACCGGGTGCTCGTCTACGGCGACTGCGCGGTCAACCGCGACCCGGACGCCGCCCAGCTCGCCGACATCGCGATCTCCTCCGCGGACACCGCGGCCCGGTTCGGCATCGAGCCTCGGGTGGCCATGCTGTCCTACTCCACCGGCAGCTCCGGCGCCGGCGCGGACGTGGAGAAGGTCGCCGCGGCCACCGCGCTGGTGCGAGAGCGCCGGCCCGACCTGCTGGTCGAGGGGCCGATCCAGTACGACGCGGCGATCGACCCGGCGGTGGCGGCCACCAAGCTGCCGGGCAGCCCGGTTGCCGGCCAGGCCACGGTCTTCATCTTCCCGGACCTGAACACCGGCAACAACACGTACAAGGCGGTGCAGCGCTCCGCCGGGGCGGTCGCGGTCGGCCCGGTGATGCAGGGCCTGCGCCGGCCGGTGAACGACCTGTCCCGCGGCGCCACCGTGCCGGACATCGTCAACACGGTGGCGATCACCGCCATCCAGGCGGCCACCGAGGAGGCGTCGTGAGTTGCGTGCTGGTGCTCAACTGCGGGTCGTCGTCGGTGAAGTGGCGCCGCTACGACGGCGACCGGGTGCTCGACCAGGGCACGGTCGAGCGGGTCGGTGAGCCCGGCGGCGGGCCGGCGGACCACGCCAGTGCGGTCCGGCAGATCCTTGCCGGGCTGGACCTGGCCGGGCTGACCGCGGTAGGGCACCGGGTGGTGCACGGTGGCCGGAAGTTCAGCACGCCGGTCCTGATCGACGACGCCGTGCTGGCCGCGATCCGGGACCTGGTCCCGCTCGCCCCGCTGCACAACCCGGCGAACCTGGCCGGCATCGAGGTGGCCCGGGAGGCGCTGCCGGACGTCCCGCAGGTCGCCGTCTTCGACACCGCGTTCCACCACACCCTGCCGGAGGCCGCCGCGACCTACGCGATCGACCGGGACACGGCCGAGCGGTACGGCATCCGCCGGTACGGCTTCCACGGCACCTCACACGCGTACGTCTCCCGGCGCACCGCCGACCTGCTGGGCCGCCCGTACGAGCAGCTGAACACGATCACCCTGCACCTGGGCAACGGGGCGAGCGCCTGCGCGGTGGCCGCCGGTCGCAGCGTCGCCACCTCGATGGGCATGTCCCCGCTGGAGGGGTTGGTGATGGGCACCCGCAGCGGCGACCTCGACCCGACCGTGATCTTCCATTTGCGGCGGGAGGGCGGGCTGTCGGTGGACGACATCGACGACCTGCTCAACCACCGCAGCGGCCTGCTCGGGCTGACCGGCGTCAACGACATGCGTGAGGTGCTCCAACGCCGGGGGGACGGGGACCGGGCGGCGGAGCTGGCCTTCGACGTGTACTGCCGGCGGATCACCGAGTACGTGGGCGCGTACTACGCGCTGCTCGGACGGGTCGACGCGATCGCCTTCACGGCCGGGGTGGGCGAGCACGCCGCGCCGGTCCGGGCCGCGGCGCTGGCCGGGCTGGATCGGCTCGGCATCGCCGTGGACCCGGCCCGCAACGACGGTGCCGGCGACCGGCTGATCTCCCCCGACGGCGCCGAGGTGTCCGTTTGCGTCATTCGCACCGACGAGGAACGCGAGATCGCCCGGCAGACCCGGGATGTGGTCCAGGCCGGCTGACGACCGGCCGGGATCAGCGCCCGACGCTGCCGGTGCGCCGGGCCCGTTTCCGACCCGGGTCTCCGGGCGAGCGGACGCGCCGTCGCCCGGTCCGGCACGGTCGGCTCTAGGCGAGCCAGGCGACGAGGGCCACCAGCAGCACGACGACCACCGCCGCAGCGATGATCAGCGGTAGACGGGACGGCGACTCCGCCGATGCGGTGGCCTCCGGCGTCTGGGTGAACGCGCGGAACGCCTCGGTGTTGCCGCTGGGGTCGCTGTAGTTCTCAGGCATGCGGGTGACCCTAGCGAAGCTGGTCGCGGCGCACCGCCCCCGACCCACGCCGACGGGCCGGGTCGACCCGGCCGGCGGGGCGGAGCCGACCGGGTGGCGGATACAGGCGGGCCGGACGGCGGGGCCGCTGCGCACGCTCGGGCACCTACCGTGGAACGATGGGGGCGGGGCGGCTGATCGCCGTACTGGTGACAGCTCTGCTGGCTGGTTGTGCGCCGGCCACCGCCGTGGCGGGCGGGTCCACCGCCGCCCCGGGCGGGCCGCTGTCGGCGCGCCGGGCGCCCGAGGGGTCGTACGCCGTCGGCGTGCGTACGCTCACCCTCGATCCGCGCTCGGCGCGCCCCCTGCCGGTGACCATCTGGTACCCGGCTGCCGTGGGCGGGGTCGCCGCCGGGCGGTTCCCAGTGGTCATCTACAGCCATGGGCTGGGCAGCCGACCTGAGCTGCACGCCGGGCTGACCACCCGCTGGGCGGCGGCCGGTTTCGTGGTGGCCGCTCCCGCGTTCCCGCACACCCGGCACGGCGCGGCCCATTTCACCCGGGCGGACGTCCGCAACCAGCCGGCCGACGGCTGGCGGCTGATCCGACATCTGCTCCGTCTCGCAACCGACCCGGGCGATCCGCTCGCCGGCCACCTGGACACGACGCGGATCGCCGCCGCCGGGCACTCGGCAGGCGGCTTCACCACCGCCGGCATGTTCAGCGCGGGGCACCCGGCCCGGCTGCGCGCCGGCATCGTGATCGCCGGAGGCGGACTGCCGGGCAGCTTCGCCGGGCCGGCCGCGCCGGTGCTCTTCGTGCACGGTACGGCCGACGCGGTGGTGCCGGTGACGGTCGGCCGAGCCGCGTACGGGCGTACCCCCGGGCCGGCCGCGTTCCTCAGCCTGCTCGGCCAGGACCACGGCGCGTACCTCAACCCGGGCCACCCGGGCTTCGTCCCGGTCCTCGCCACCACCACCGACTTTCTCCGCTGGACCCTCTACGACGACCCGGCGGCGGGTGCCCGCCTCCCCGCCGACGCCCACTCCCCCACCCTGACCCACTACGAGTCCCGCCCGGCCCACTGATGCTGCGGCGGGACTGAGCGCTGGGTCAGCGGGCGGGCATGCCACGCCGATCCCGGCCGAGCGGGTCAGCCGGACAAGGCACAATCGGTCTCATGTCGCGTCGCGTCACCCCCGCGCTGCTTGCCAGCGCCCTGTTCCTCACCAGCATGGTCGGCTGCTCCGCCGATGCCCGCCCGGCCCAGAGCCGGCAGGCACTGCCGGCCGAGCCGCAGCCCACCGTCACGGCGACACCGCAGGTACCCGCCGGGACCGCCCCACAAAAGAGCTTCGCCGTCGGCGTACGCCAGCTGAAGCTGAACCGGGACGGCCGGGCGCTGCCGGTGACGCTCTGGTATCCGGCGGCCGGGGCGGCCGGCGGCGCGACGAAGCGGTCCGCGGCGGCCGCGGACGGCCGGTTTCCCGTGGTGATGTTCAGTCACGGCCTGACCGGGCGGCCGGAGGACTACGCCACGATCCTGACCCGGTGGGCGGCGGCGGGCTTCGTGGTGGCCGCGCCGACCTTCCCGCACACCGCCCGGGGCAGCGACGGCAACATCCTCGACGTGCTCAACCAGCCGGCCGACGTGTCCTACGCGCTGACCGAGGTGCTGGCGCTGGACGGCAAGGCCGGCGACCCGCTGCGCGGCCGGCTGGACGCCGAGCGGGTGGCCGCCGCCGGGCACTCCGCCGGCGGGGTGACCACCATCGGCCTCTTCACCGCCAGCAGGGACGAACGGCTGGACGCCGGCGTGGTGTTCGCCGGTACGGCGCTCGGCGTGGGCACCGCGTTCGCTGGTGCGGCCGCGCCGCAACTGTTCGTGCACGGCGAGCTGGACGAGGTGGTCGACTACGCGGCGGGCAAGGCCGCGTACGACAAGGTGCCCTGGCCGAAGGCGATGCTGAGCCTGCCCAAGGGCGACCACGGGCGTGCCCTGCTCAGCGACGGTGCGACGCTGCGGGTGGTCTCGGACGCCTCGATCGAGTTCCTCCGTTGGACGCTCTACGGCGACGCGAAGGCCAAGGGCCGCATCTCCACCGACGCCACCCGCGGCGACATCGCCACCTTCGACGATCACCTCTGACCACCGACGCGCCCGACGATCCGCGCAACATCAGGGAAAGAGTGGCCTCCGGCAGCGCTGAGGCCACTCTTTCCTGGATATTGCGCGGATCTTGAAGGTAACGCCGCGTCAGGCGGTGTGGTCGACGACGATCTTGCCGAAGGTGTCGCCGGAGTGCAGCCGGGCGAAGGCGTCCTCGACCCGGCTGAACGGGATCACGCTGTCCACCACCGGGCGCACGCCGCTGTCGGCGCAGAACGCCAGCAGCTCGTACAGCTCGCCCGGGGTGCCCATCGAGGTGCCCAGGATCTCCAGCTGCATGGCGAAGACCCGGCGGAGGTTCACCGACGGCTCGTGCCCGGCGGTGGCGCCGGAGACCACGATCCGGGCCATCGGCGCGGCCGACTTCAGGGAGTGGTCGAAGGTGGCCGCGCCGACCGTCTCGATCACCACGTCGACCCGTTCCGGCAGCCGGGCGCCCGGTTCCACGGCGATGGCGCCGAGCCCTGTGATGCGCTCGCGCTTGACGGCGTCGCGGCTGGTCGCGTACACCCGCTTGCCCATCGCGACGGCGAGCGCGACGGCCGCGGTGGCCACGCCGCCACCCGCGCCCTGCACCAGCACGCTGTCGGCGTCCGCGACACGGCCCTTGGTGGTCAGCATCCGCCACGCGGTCAGCCAGGCCGTGGGCAGGCAGGCCGCGTCGGTCGCCGCCAGCCCGTCGGGCAGCGGGACCAGGTTCGACCGGGGTACGGCGACCCGCTCGGCGAGGGTGCCGGGGAAGTGCTCGGAGAGGATGGAGACCCCGCGCGGGTCACCCGGGGTGACCACCACCGGGTACACGACCACCGTGTTGCCCTGCGGGTCCACGCCGACCGCGTCACAGCCCAGGATCATCGGCAGCTGGGCCTCGGTGAGCCCCACCCCGCGCAGTGACCAGAGGTCGTGGTGGTTGAGCGAGGTGGCCCGCAGCTGCACGGTCACCCAGTCGTCGGCCGGATGGGTCGGCTCGGGCCGCTCACCGACGGTGAGCGCGGCGAGCGGATCGGCGTCGTCGAAGCGGGAGGCGAAGGCAGCACGCATGATCGGCACGGTAACAAGCTGAGCGCCCGTTAAGAAGTGCCCGTCCCTACCGGCGGGCGACGCCGTCGCGGCGCGCCGCCTCGGCGACGGCCTCGGCGACGGCCGGGGCGACCCGGGGGTCCAGCGGCGACGGAACGATCGCCTCGGCGGTCAGCGACTCGGCCACCACGCCGGCGATGGCGTCCGCGGCAGCGACCTTCATGCCCTCGGTGATCCGGGTGGCCCGGGCGTCCAGCGCGCCGCGGAACACCCCGGGGAAGGCGAGCACATTGTTGATCTGGTTGGGGTAGTCGCTGCGCCCGGTGGCGACCACCGCGACGTGCCGGGCGGCGACCTCGGGGTGCACCTCCGGGGTCGGGTTGGCCAGCGCGAACACGATCCCGCCGGGCGCCATGCCGGCGACCGCCGCCTCCGGGATCTGCCCGCCCGAGACGCCGATCAGCACGTCCGCGCCGCGCAGCGCCTCGGTGATGTCGCCCTGGCGACCGTCGGCGTTGGTGCTGGCGGCCAACTCGGCCTTGGTGCCGGTCAGCTCGGTACGGTGCCGGCCGATGATCCCCTTGGAGTCGCAGACCACCACCTGGTCAGGGTTGACGCCCCCGGCGACCAGCATCTTCGTCACGGCCACGCCGGCCGCGCCAGCGCCGCTCACGGCGACCCGCAGGTCACCGAGCTTGCGATTGAGCAGGGTGGCCGCGTTGCGCAGCGCGGCGAGCACCACGATGGCGGTGCCGTGCTGGTCGTCGTGGAAGACCGGGATGTCCAGCGCCTCGTCCAGCCGACGCTCGACCTCGAAGCAGCGCGGCGCGCTGATGTCCTCCAGGTTGATCCCACCGAACGAGGGGGCCAGCGCCCGCACCACCGCGACAATCTCGTCGACGTCCTGCGTGTCCAGACAGATCGGCACCGCGTCCACCCCGGCGAACTGCTTGAACAGCACCGCCTTGCCCTCCATCACCGGCAGCGCGGCGCGCGGGCCGATGTTGCCGAGCCCGAGCACCGCCGAGCCGTCGGTGACCACCGCGACGGCGTGCGACGCCCACGTGTAGTCGTCGGCCAGGTCGGGGTCGGCGGCGATCGCCTCACACACCAGGGCAACCCCGGGGGTGTACGCGAGGGAGAGGTCTTCCCGGCTGGTGAGCGGCACCGTCGAGGTGACGGCCATCTTGCCGCCCAGGTGCAGCTGGAAGACCGGATCGGCAGGGTCCATGGTGGACGAGGACATGGCGGTGACTCCAGAATCTGTCGAGGCAGACGGGGCGGCCGGCCCGGCCGCGAGGTTGGCGGCGAGCGGTGGCACGCGGTGCGGGGGGTCACCCGGGCACATTCGAGCATAGTGTCGACACCGCCGCTCGGATGTGAGCAGGGTCATAACGGTCGACGAGGGACCCGTCCGGGGCGGGGCCAGTACCGGGCCACCACCCTCCCTCGCACATCGGCCACCCCGTACGCCCGGGAGTCGTCGGTGATCAGGTCGTTGTCCCCGCGCAGCCACCAACCGCCGTCCTGCGGCCGAACCGCCCGCTTCACCACCAGCAGCTCCGGACGGGTCCGGAAGACCGCGACCACCACATCGCCGGGACGGATCGGACGACCGCCCGGGCGGACCAGCACCGCGTCGCCATGCCGCAGCGCCGGCGCCATGGACGGACCGGTCACCAGGACAGCGGTCAGCGGCCCCCGCAGCCGGGGTGGCACCGCCGGGTGATCGGCCCGCACTGGTTTCACCTCCACCCGGTCCGGGGAGCACTCCCAGGAGTAATGTCGCCTTTGATCATCGCAAACTTCCCATGGAGGATCCCGATGCGACTTCCACGCATCCTTGCGCCCCGCGTCACAGCGAGCGCTCACTGCGACCTGCCGTGCGGCGTCTACGACCCGGCCCAGGCCCGGATCGAGGCCGAGTCGGTCAAAATGATCTGCGAGAAGTACCAGTCGAACACCGACCCGGAGTTCCGCACCCGGGCGGTCATCATCAAGGAACAGCGCGCCGAGCTGGTCAAGCATCACCTCTGGGTGCTCTGGACCGACTACTTCAAGCCGGCCCACTTCGAGAAGTACCCGAACCTGCACACGCTGTTCAACGAGGCCACCAAGCTCGCGGGCGCCGGCGGCGTCAAGGGCAGCCTGGACCCGGCCACCGCCGACAAGCTGCTCGCGAAGATCGACGAAATCTCGAAGATCTTCTGGGAGACCAAGAAGGCGTGACCAACCCGGTCATCCCGACGATCCGGCCGGCACGTCCCGAGGATGTGCCGGCCGTCGTCGCCATGGTGCACGAGCTGGCGGAGTACGAACGCGCTCCCGACCAGTGCCACCTCACCACCGAGCAGTTGACCTCGGCCCTGTTCGGGACTGCGCCGGCCCTCTTCGGCCACGTCGCGGTCGACGAGCACGACCAGCCGATCGGCTTCGCGCTGTGGTTCCTCAACTTCTCCACCTGGGCCGGCGTGCACGGCATCTACCTGGAGGACCTCTACGTCCGGCCGACCGCGCGGGGCACCGGGGCGGGCCGGCTGCTGCTCGCCACCCTGGCCGACATCTGCGTACGACGCGGCTACCGGCGGCTGGAGTGGTGGATGATCGACTGGAACCCGGCCGCCGGGTTCTACGCCTCGATCGGCGCCGAGCAGATGAGCGAGTGGGTCCCCTATCGGCTCAGCGGCGACGCACTGCGCGACCTGGCCGGCCAGGTGGCGGCTGCCGGCACGCGTACGGACGACCGACCGGGTAGAGTCCCCGACCGGGGGGATGAGGCGTGACTCAACTGACCGGCCAGCCAGCGACCGACGACGACGTGGTGCATCTGACGGTGCCCGCCGACGGCGGCTACCTCGGCGTGCTCCGTACCGCCACCGCCGGTCTCGCGGCCCGGTTGCAGTTCGCGCTGGACGAGATCGAGGATCTGCGGATCGCGGTCGACGAGGCGTGCGCCATGCTGCTCGCCATCGCCACCCGCGACGCCGAGTTGGAGTGCCGGTTCTCCGTCACCGAGGACGCGCTGACCGTCGAGGTCACCGTGCCGACCGTGCACGGTGCCACGCTGCCTGCCGAGTCGTCCTTCGCCTGGAAGGTGCTCACCGCGCTGACCACGTCGGCGTCCGCCACGGCCGCCGACGGCCGGGCGACGATCTCGTTGCTCACCCGCCGCTCCGGCGGATACTGACCGGCCGCCGCGCCGTCACCTGCCGGTCGCGGTCACCTGCCGGTCGCGGTCACCTGCCGGTCGCGGTCACCTGCCGCGCGCCGTCACTCGAAGCCGAGGGCCCGGGTCGTCGGAGGGCTGACCAGCAGCCAGCCGACGCCCAGACCGAGCGCCATCAGCGGCACGCCCAGCCAACCCAGCCCGGCCTGAATCATGAACCACCCGATCGGCAGCAGCATCAGCTGAAGCACGATTGCGGGGGCTCGCGCGCCGGCCCGGCGGCGCAGCAGCGCGCGGCCCAGCGCCCAGAGCACGACCGCCGCCCCGACGGCGAGCGCCGTCACCAGCAACGCCGACGGAAGATCCGTGGTGGTAGCGGTGAAATCGGCCCAGACCAGCCAGGCGGCGATCAACCCGACGGCGGCCGCCTCCGTCCACAGCAGCCGAACCGCCCAGCGGAGCGTGACGGGAATCGGGTCCGAGTCGATGGTCACGCGCGACACGATACCTGGGCTACTGGGAGGTACAGTGCCGCCCATGCGCGCCGTCCTGGTGGTCAATCCGAAGGCCACCACCACCAGCGAACGCAGCCGGGACGTGCTTGTCCGGGCGCTGCGCAGCGAAGTCGACCTCAGCGTGCGCTACACCCGCCGGCGCGGGCACGCCATGGCGCTGGCCCGGGAGGCCGCCGCCGAGGGGGTTGACCTCGTCGTCACCCTGGGTGGCGACGGCACCGTGAACGAGGTGGTGAACGGCCTGATGACGGCCGAGCCGCCAACCGGTGCCGACGGTGCCACGCTGGCCGAGCGGCTGCCCGCGCTGGCCACCGTTCCGGGCGGCTCGACAAACGTGTTCGCCCGCGCGCTCGGCCTGCCCCGGGAGTGGCCGGAGGCCACCAGCATGATCCTCGAAGGGCTGCGCCTGGGCCGACAGCGGACGGTGGGGTTGGGCCGCGCGGACGACCGCTACTTCACCTTCTGCGCCGGGTTCGGCCTGGACGCCGCGGTGATTCACCGGGTGGAGCAGGCTCGGCGTCGGGGTCGGGTCTCCACCCCGGCGCTCTACCTGCGCTCGATCATGAACCAGTACTTCCTCGCCTCCGACCGACGGCACCCGGCGATCACCCTGGACCGACCGGGCGAGCCGGCGGAGAGCGAGTTGGCCACCGTCATCATCCAGAACACCGCGCCGTGGACGTACCTGGGCGATCGGGAGATCAACCCGAACCCGGAGGCCTCGTTCGACCTCGGGCTGGATGTGCTGGCGCTCCGTCAGCTCCGGGTGGCCAGTACGACACGGACAGTGACGCAGTTTTTCTCCCGGCGGCCGGATCCCAAGGGGCGGCAGGTGTTACGACTCCATGACACGGCGGAGTTCACCCTGTTCTCCAGCCGCCCGCAGGCGTTCCAGCTCGACGGTGACTACCTCGGCGAGCGGGAGAAAGTCAGATTCACATCCGTTCCCGCCGCACTGAGAGTAATCTGCTAGGTCTCGGGTACTGCCCTAGGTCGACGCGGCGCCACATCGCACGTCGCGAGTCGCCGCCACACCGAGGGGCAGGTGCCGGAAATGTCAGCAATGTCACGCGCACTGTACTATATTGATCCTCGACTGTGGCACGGCGGGTAACCAGGAAGGCACTGGAACCCGGACAAATGGGTTGTGGGCTTGCTCACCGCCCGGAGTTTTTCCGAGCGTCACCCTTGACATCGCGAGCGTTCGTGAAAGTATTCACAAGCGAACTTGAGTTACCGGGACATTGCCTGGATATGCTCGTCAGGTTGAGCTGTTCCAGCAGGTCCACGGGGCTAACTGCCTGCTCACGCACTGCCGAATGGCCGGACGCGAACTGTCACCATCGGCCCTGCGGATGCATATAGGAAAAGCACGACCAAGCAATTAATTGCCACCCATCCAGAATGAGGAGTGTTGCCGCCATGGACTGGCGTCACCATGCTGTCTGCCGCGACGAGGACCCGGAGCTGTTCTTCCCGATCGGGACGTCCGGACCGGCTCTCCTGCAGGTCGAGCAGGCCAAGGCCGTCTGCAGGCGCTGCTCCGTGACCGACCAGTGCCTGCAGTGGGCGCTTGAGTCGGGTCAGGACGCCGGCGTCTGGGGCGGGATGAGCGAAGAGGAGCGGCGCGCTGTCAAGCGGCGCGGCGGCCTCCGGGTGCTGCGCGCTCACTCCGCCTGATCCCACGACACAGCTGCAACGCCCCGGCGGGTCCGCCCGCCGGGGCGTTCTGCTGTCCAACCCCGGTCACACCGCTGTCGCCAGGACGCGGCGACCGGACCGGTCGTCGACTCGGCGCAGCACCAGCTCGGCCAACTCAGGGGCGTCGGACAACGGGGCCGCCACCGCCACGGCGCCAGCCGCCCGTGCCTCCTCGGTCACCGCATCGTGAAACAGGCCCGGCGCCAGGAAGTACCCGGACACCGCCACCCGGCGTGCGCCGGCCGCTCGCAGCAGGGACACCGCTGCACCCGTCGCCGGCGGAGCCGCCGAGGCGTACGACACCCGGCAGGGCACCCCGAACTCCGCACCGAGCGCCTCCGCCACCCGGCCCACCGAGCCGCGTGCCCGCGCGTCCCGGGTGCCCGCCGCGGCCAGCACCAGCGCGTCGAAGCGGCCCGGACGCGACTCACCGAGCCGGCGGCGCAGCCCGGCCAGCAACGCCGGGTCCACCCTCCCGTCCGCCGGCCCGAGCACGTCGGTCACCCGTACCGCCAGCGGAGGCCCGGTCTGCGCCGCGGCTGCGACGGCCGCCGGGATGTCCACCCGATGGTGGTACGCGGCGGTCAGCAGCAGCGGCACCAGCACCGCGCGTCGGTGGCCGGCCACCGCCAGCGCGCGCAGCACCTCGGTCGGACCCGGCTCGGTATGGTCCAGCCAGCTCGCCCACACCGGGGTGCCGGGCCGGGCCGCCGACACGGCCCGGGCCAGCGCCCGCGTCGCGTCGGCAGCTCGTGGATCGCGGCTGCCGTGGGCGACCAGCACGATCGGAACCGCCCCGCCGGCCACACCGGGCCAGGTCGGGGTCGGAGTCGGGGAGGTCAGACGTGCAGTCCGCACTCGGTCTTCTCGAACATGGCCCACCGGCCGGCGCGCGCGTCCTCGCCGGCCTTGGTTCGACGGGTGCACGGCCAGCAGCCGATCGAGCCGTAGCCCTGCTTGAACAGCTCGTTGACCGGCACGTTCCACCGGGCGATGTACGCGTCCACGTCGCCCTGCGACCAGGCCGCGATCGGGTTGACCTTGACCTTGCCGCGCCGCGGGTCGAAGGTCACCACCGGCGTGTTGGCCCGGGTCGGCGACTCGTCCCGCCGCAGACCGGCGGCCCAGGCGTCGTACCCGGTCAGCGCCCGCTCCAGCGGCTCCACCTTGCGCAGTTGGCAGCAGTCGTCCGGCGACTTGTTGAACAGCCGCGGGCCGTACTGGCCGTCCTGCTGCCCGACGGTGAGACGGGGCCGGATCGACCGGACGTTCACCGGAAGCGTCCGGGCCACCTCGTCGCGCACCCGCAGCGTCTCCGGGAAGTGCAGGCCGGTGTCGAGGAAGACCACGTCCACCCCCGGAGCCACCCGGGACACCAGGTGGGCCAGCACCGCGTCGGCCATCGAGCTGGTGACGCAGAACCGGTCGCCAAAGGTCTGCGCCGCCCAGCGGGCGATCTCCAGCGCCGGGGCTCCCTCCAGTGCCCGACCCGCCTGCTCGGCCAGCGCCCGCAGCTCGTCGGGGCTGCGCCGGGCCGGGTCGGCCGGCGTCGGACCGCCCGGGCCGACCAGACCCAGGCCAGTCGCGGAGACGAGGCTCATCGGGTCACCTCCCGCGAGAGCAGCCCGGTGAACTTCACCGAGAAGACCCGGGTGCAGGCGTGGCACTCCCAGGCGCCGTGCCCCGCCTCGTGCGGCCGCAGGTCCTCCTCGCCGCAGTACGGGCAGTACAGAGGTGCCGCTCGGTTCTCGCTGCTCATCGCAGTTCCTCCTCGTCGACTCTGATCACCCAGTTGGCGAACGTCTCGCCCTTGCTCCGGCCAGCCAGGTAGCGGCGGGCCAGCCGTTCCACGTACTCCGGAAGCTCCTCGGCGGTGGTCTTCAGGCCGCGCAGCTTGCGCCCGAAGCCGGCGGTCTGCCCCTGCGCCATGCCCAGCCCGCCACCCAGGTGCACCTGGAAGCCCTCCACCTGCCGGCCGTCCGGGCCGACCACCAGCTGACCCTTGAGCCCGATGTCGGCCACCTGGGTGCGGGCGCAGGCGTTCGGGCAGCCGTTGATGTGGATCGAGATGTCCGCGTCGAAGTCGCGCAGCCGCTGCTCCAGCCGTGCCACCAGCTCCTCGCCGCGGGCCTTCGTCTCGACGATGGCCAGCTTGCAGTACTCGATGCCGGTGCACGCCATGGTGCCGCGCCGCCAGGCCGACGGCCGGGCCTCCAGACCGATCCCCCGCAGCGCGTCGACCAGCGACTCGGTCCGCTCCGACGGCACGTCGAGGACCAGCAGCTTCTGGTACGGGGTGAGCCGCACCCGGTCGCTGCCGTGCGCCTCGACCACGTCGGCCAGCTGGGCGAGCTGCCCACCGGAGACCCGGCCGACCACCGGGGCGGCCCCCACGTAGTGCCGCCCGTCGGCCTGCTCGTGCACGCCCACGTGGTCGACCGGCTTCGCCGGCAGGTCCGGTGCCGGGCCGTCGAGCAGCGTCCGGCCGAGGTAGTCCTTCTCCAGGACCTCGCGGAAACGCTCCACGCCCCAGTCGGCCACCAGGAACTTCAGCCGGGCCCGGTTGCGCAGCCGGCGGTAGCCGTAGTCGCGGAAGATCCCGACCACGCCGGCCCACACGTCCGGCACCTCGGCCATCGGCACCCAGACGCCGAGCCGCTGGGCCAGCATCGGGTTGGTGGAGAGACCGCCACCCACCCAGACGTCGAAGCCGGGGCCGTGCTCGGGGTGGTCAACGCCGAGGAAGGAGATGTCGTTCGACTGGTACGGCGTGTCCACCAGCCAGGAGATCGACGTCTTGAACTTGCGGGGCAGGTTGGAGTACTGCTTGTCGCCGACGTACCGGGCCACGATCTCGTCGATCGCCGGGGTCGGGTCGAGCACCTCGTCCCGAGCAACCCCGGCGACCGGGCTGCCCAGAACGATCCGGGGGCAGTCGCCGCACGCCTCGGTGGTCTGCAGGCCGACCGACTCCAGTCGGCGCCAGATCTCCGGCATGTCCTCGACCCGGATCCAGTGGTACTGGATGTTCTGCCGGTCGGTGATGTCGGCGGTGTCCCGGGCGAACTCCCGGGAGATGTCCGCGATCACCCGCAGCTGAGCCAGGCTGAGCTGACCGCCGTCGATGCGGACCCGGAGCATGAAGAACTCGTCCTCCAGCTCGTGCGGCTCCAGCACGGCGGTGCGCCCGCCGTCGATGCCCGCCTTGCGCTGGGTGTAGAGGCCCCACCAACGGAACCGGCCGCGCAGGTCCTGCGGGTCGATGGAGGCGAAGCCGCGGTGCGCGTAGATGTTCTCGATCCGGGCCCGGACGTTGAGCGGATCGTCGTCCTTCTTGATCCGCTCGTTGGGGTTGAGCGGCTCGCGGTGGCCGAGCGCCCACTGACCCTCACCCCGCGGCCGGCGCGGCGCCCGGGTCGGGCCGGTCGTCGGGTCCTCGGAACGGGCCGGGATGCTGCTGACCGCCATCGCGGCGTCCTCCGTTGTCTGCGGTGTCTCGGGCAGGCGCGGGGCGCGGCGGCCGGCCCGTCAAGAGCGGGCGGGACAACGGTGTCTGAGACAGCCGGCGCGGAGCGCGCCCGAGACAGATGGGTCGGGCGTCGTCAGTAGGCCGGACAGATCGCGCTGCGGACGCGGCCGTAATCGACGTGGCGACGTGCCACGAAGCGGCGAAGGACAGCGGCGGTCATGGGCTCATGCTGCCACACGCCAGGGGGTCGGGCCAATGTCCGCGTGCCCGATCCCACATGACGGGTGAGCGCTAGCCGACCAGCTGGTCACCGAGGACAGTTCGGGCATAACAGACGGTACGTCCCCGCCGGACGCCGGCAATCAGGCCGTTGTCCCGCAGCGTGGTGAGGTGGTGCGACGCGGTCGCCGGCGCGAGGCCCAGCATCGCGGCCAGCTCGCCGGTGCTCAGCGGCGTGTCGAGCAGGGACAGCGCCGCCGCCCGCGTACTGCCGAGCAGAGCACCCAGCGCGGGGCTGGGCACCGGCGACGCCCACAGCCCGCCCAGCCCTCCGGGCGGATAGCAGAGGGCCGGCCCCGCCTCACCCTCGATGATCGTGTGCACGGACGGTCCGGCGAAGGCGGTGGGCAGCAGCGTCCACGGACGCCCGTCGAGACCGGTCGGCCGGGTCGTGCCGACGGCGACTCGCAGCGACGCGCCATCCCAGCGGATCGACGGGTGCAGCTCACGCAGCAGGGTCCGGCCGCCCTGCTCGGCGGCGAGTAGCGTCCGCCGCCGGATGTCGGCCAGGGCGAGCGCCCGCAGCCGGGGCCAGTCCGGAGCGATCAGCAGGGTGAAGTAGCGGCGTAGTTGCGCGACCAGTTCATCCGGAGCCAGCGCGGGCACGCCGGCCCGCTCCAGTTGCCGCCGTACCCGCGCCGGATCGGTGCCGGCGACCGCCCGCAACTCGGCCGCCAGGTTCGGTGCCACCCCGATCGGGGTGAGGAAGTCCGGCACGTACCCGGTGGGCGATCCGAGGACCGCCAACAGCGGCTCCAGGCCCGCTCCCGGCAGCAGCCGCTCGGCACGCTCCAACCACGGGCGGTGCAGCCAGTACTTCGCCGGTTTGCGCAGCGCCCAGGAGCTGGCGACCAGCTCAGCCAGCGGCGAGTGGGCGAAGCGGACCCGGCTCAGGTCGTCGGGCGTGAACTCGACGTCGATCACGCTCGGATTCGACCACGCTCGAACGGTTCGGCGACAGCGCCGGACGGCTTGAGGATCCTCATATGGAGCACAGGCAACTGGGCCGGTCGGGCCTGCGCGTGAGCGCGGTCGCGTACGGCAACTGGGTCACCCACGGCAACCAGCTCGACGAGGACGCGGCGACGGCCTGCGTGGCCGCCGCCCTCGACGCGGGCATCACCACCTTCGACACCGCCGACCGGTACGCCCAAGGTCGGGCCGAGGAGGCGCTGGGCAAGGCGCTGAGCGGAGTCCGGCGCAGCTCGATCGAGCTGTGCACGAAGGTGTACCTCCCGGTCGGGCCGGGAGCGAACGATTCCGGGCTGTCCCGCAAGCACATCATGGAGAGCTGCCACGCCTCGCTCGGCCGGCTGGGCACCGACTACATCGACCTCTACCAGGCGCACCGGTACGACGACACCGTGCCGTTGGAGGAGACGATGACCGCCTTCGCCGACCTGGTACGCCAGGGCAAGGTGCTCTACGTCGGCGCCTCCGAGTGGACCGCCCCGCAGCTGCGCGCCGGCCTGCGGCTCGCCGCCGAACTGCACGTCCCGTTCATCGCCAACCAGCCGCAGTACTCGATGCTGTGGCGGGTGGTGGAGGCCGAGGTGGTGCCCGCCAGCGCCGAACTCGGTCTCGGACAGCTCGCCTGGGCGCCACTCGCCATGGGTGTGCTGACCGGCAAGTACCAGCCCGGCCACCGTCCCCCGGCCGGATCCCGGGCCACCGACGGCTTCGGCGGGTCGTTCATCGCCCGTTACTCCTCCGACCTGCTGCTCGCCCGGGTGCGCCAACTCCGGCCGATCGCCGAGGCCGCCGGCTGCACGATGGCCCAGCTGGCGGTCGCCTGGGTGCTGCACCGACCGACCGTCGCCAGCGCGATTGTCGGCGCGTCCCGACCCGAGCAGCTCGCCGAGACGGCGGCGGCCACCGCGGTCCGGCTGGACGACGACCTGATGGCGCGGATCGACGCTGTGCTCGACGAGCTCATCGAGCGTGATCCGGCGAAGACCGCCCGCCCGAACGACGTGCTGCCCGCCTGGCGCTGACCACCGGCTCTCACCCGTGACCGGGGGTGGCCGTGGCAGGCTCACAGCGTGGGCATATTGTCCGGAAAGTCGACCAGGGCGGCGCGGAACGGCCTGCACCGCGTCCCGGTCTGGCTCCCCCCGGCGCTGCTGACCCTGGCGGTGACCGGGACCGGGCTGAGCTCCGCCCAGCTCTGGCGCGACGAGCTGGCCACCTGGAGCGCGGCCACCCGGTCGCCCGGTGACCTGGCCCGGTTGGCCGGCACCATCGACGCCGCCACCGGCCCGTACTACCTGCTGATGCACGGCTGGCTCGCGATCGTCGGCGACTCCACGGTCGCCCTGCGCGCGCCGACGGCGCTGGCCATGGCCGTCGCCGCCGGGCTGCTCGCCGTGCTCGCCGCGCGATTGGTCGACGGCCGGACGGGCCTCTTCGCCGGGCTGCTCTTCGCGGTGCTCCCCAGCACCTCCCGCTACGGCCAGGAGGCCCGCCCGTACGCCCTGGCCACCATGCTCGCGGTGCTCGCCACCCTGCTGCTGGTGGCGGCGCTGCGGCGCCCTGGCTGGCCCCGGTGGGCCGGGTACGCCGCCGCCGTGGCCGCACTCGGGCTCACCCACCTGGTCGCGCTCACCCTGCTCGCCGCGCACGCGCTCGTCGTACTGATCGCCTGGTGGCGGGGTGCCGCTACAGCCGGCGTGGCCGGGACGGCAGCGGCCGGCGTGGCCGGGACGGCAGCGGCCGGTGCCGGCGACGCGCGCGACGGGGATCGGCCGGATCGGCGAGCGTGGCGGTGGGTGGTCGCGCTGCTGCCGGCCGCGCTGCTGGTCGGCCCGCTGCTCGTCGAGGCCGGCACTCAGCGTTCCCGGCAGTTGGACTGGGTCGACCCGGCCCGGTTGGACGACCTGACCGCGTTGCCCGGTGGAGTGGCCCAGAGCAGCGTGGTGGGAGGCCTGCTGGTCGGCCTCGCCACGCTCGGCGCGGCCCGGCTCGGGCGGCGCGCCCTGCTCCCGGTGAGCGCGGTGCTGCTGCCGGTACTGCTGCTCTTCGCCGCCGGCACGGTCGTACCGCTGTGGGTACCCCGGTACCTGGTCTTCGTGGTGCCCTTCGCCTGCCTACTGGCCGGCGCGGCGCTGGCCGGGGTGGCCGCGCCGGCCGCGCTGGCCGTGGTGGTCCTGGCCGGGCTGCTCGGCCTGCCCGATCAGGCGGCGCTGCGGCGGACCCACGAGTGGCCGCGCAGTGCCCCGGTGGACTACGCGGGTGCCGCGCGGGTGATCGCCGAGGGGCAGCGGCCCGGGGACGCGGTGGTCTACTCGCCCCGGCAGAGCTGGCTCTTCCTCGACCTGGGCATCGGTTACCACCTCGACGACCGGCCACGGGACGTTCTGGTCACCGAGGACGAGACCCGCCGGGGTGACCTGTGGGCCGCCGAGTGCCTCCAGCCGGCGCAGTGCCTGGCCGGCACGCCACGGGTGTGGCTGGTCGTCGCCGGGCGGCAGGCCGCGCCGCTGGCGGCCGTGCCGGGCGCCAAGGGTGACGCGCTGCGCGCGGACTTCACCGTCGCCCGGGTCTGGCAGCGCCCCGGCCTGACCGTCGCCCTGCTCACCAGCCGCCCCGACCGCTGACCTGACCGCCCCGGCCGGCGGGCCGGCTGTGTGCTCGTCGGGTCACGCCCACCTTGGTGAGCGTGATACCGCAGAGGCATAAATATGACTCACAGGTATCGCGCTCATCCGCACATCTACGCCCGGAGCCGACCCGCCCGGGCGCGGAACACCCAACGCCGGCCGGGGAGGGGGCCGGTAGGTCAGGGTTGCGAGCGGCCCTCGGGCGCGCTGCGGGCCAGCGGGACGACGAGCACCGCCTCGGTGCCGCCGTTCGCGCCGGCACGCAGCTCGATGGTGCCGCGCAACTCCCCGGTGACCAGGGCACGGACGATCTGGAGGCCGAGCCGGCTGCCGCGTTCGGCGTCGAAGTCGGGCGGCAGCCCGCGCCCGTTGTCCGTCACCGAGACGTGCAGCATCTTGCGGAACCGGTGCGCCGAGACCACCACCTCCGGCCGGTCCACCGCCCCGGTCGCCGGGACGACGGCGGGCACGGCGCCGGGCACCACGGCCGGGACGTACGCGGGACCCGCCTCGTCCACCTCATCCGCTGGCGGGAAGCCGTGCTCGACGGCGTTGAGCAGCAACTCGTTGAGGACCATCACCAGCGAGGTGGCGATCTCCGCCGGCAGCACGCCGAAGGTGCCCTGCCGCCGCATGCCGACGCTCACCTCGGTCGCCGCGACCTCGGTCGCCGCGCTCGCCACCCGGTCGACGATGCCGTCGAACTCGACCGCCTCGTCGCTGGACATGGAGAGCGTCTCGTGCACCAGGGCGATCGAGGCGACCCGGCGGACCGACTCCTCCAGGGCGACCTTGGCCTCCGGCATCGCCACCCGGCGGGCCTGCAACCGCAGCAGCGCGGCCACCGTCTGGAGGTTGTTCTTCACCCGGTGATGGATCTCCCGGATGGTGGCGTCCTTGGTGATCAGGGCCCGGTCCCGGCGACGGACCTCGGTGATGTCCCGGACCAGCACCAGCGCGCCGATCGGTACCCCGGCGGGCATCAGCGGCAGCGCCCGGGTGAGCATCGTGGCACCGCGCGCGTCGATCTCCCGTCGGGGCGGCGCCTCGCCGCGCAGCGCGGCCAGGATGCCGTTCGCCGCCTCGGTGCCGTCCAGCGGGTCGCCGGCCAGCCGGCGGTGCAGCGCGGCCAGGTCCTCCCCCACCAGGTGGGCGGCGTAGCCCAGCCGGCGGTACGCGGACTGCGCGTTCGGGCTGGCGTAGGTGACCTTGCCGCCGGCATCCAGACGGACCAGCCCGTCGCCGACACGGGGCGCGGAGGTGGTCTCGCCGGGGTGCCGGGGCGGCGGGAAGGTGCCGTCCGCGATCATCTGGGCCAGGTCGTCGGCCGTGGTCAGGTAGTTGAGCTCCAGCTGGCTGGGGGTACGCGCGGTGGAGAGGTTGGTGTCCCGGCCGACCACGGCGACCACCTCGCCGGCCTCGCCCTCGGCGGTGCGCAGCCGGACCGGGATCGCCTCGTGCCGGGCCGGCACGTCGCCGTACCAGACCGGGTCGCCCTCCCGCCAGATCCGGCCCTGGGAGTACGCCACCCCCAGGTGGGCCACCTCCGGCCCGCCGACGATCCGCCCCACCTGATCGTCCTGGTACGCGGTGGGCGCGGTCGTCGGGCGGACCTGGGCGACGCAGAGGAACGTGCCCTCGGCGTCGACCGGCACCCACAGCAGCAGATCGGCGAAGGACAGGTCGGAGAGCAGTTGCCAGTCGCCGGCGATCCGGTGCAGGTGGTCGATGTCGGCCGGACGGAGATGGGTGTGCTCCTCGGCGAGGTCGCGCAGCGTGGACACGGTGACAGCGTGCCACGCCGCGCCTCACATCGTCGCGGTGACCTTCTTCAACCCGCGCGGTGCGTCCGGGTCCTCGCCCCGGGTCAGCGCCAGGGCCAACGCCAGGCGCTGCAACGGCAGGATGTCCAGCAGCGGGGCGTACCGCTCGTCGACCTCAGGAACGGCGAGCCGGGTGGCACCGGGCACGTCGGCGGAGCCGACCACCACCACGTCGGCGCGGCGTTCGCCGAGACGGGGCAGCACCTCCCCCATCGACCGGCCACCCGGGCCGGAGCCGACCACGGCGAGCACCGGGACCTCCGGGTCGGTCATGGCGAGCGGACCGTGCAGCAGGTCGGCGCCGGAGAAGGCGAGCGCCGGCAGGTACGAGGTCTCCATCAGCTTCAGCGCGGCCTCCCGGGCGGTCGGGTAGGCGTACCCGCGCCCGGTGGTGACCAGTTGACGGGCGAACCGGTAGCGCGGCGCGAGCTTGGCCGGGGTGTCGTCGGCCAGGGTGCGGGCGGCCAGCTCGGGCAGCGCCGCGAGCGCCTCCCGCTCGGCCGCCGGGAGCACCCCGTCGCCGGCCCGGATTCCCTCCACGAGCATCAGCAGGGCGAGCAGCTCGGCGGTGTACGTCTTGGTGGCGGCGACCGCGCGCTCGTGCCCGGCGGCGATGTCGATGCTCAGCTCGGCAACCTCGGCCAGCGGGGACCCCGGGGCGTTGGTCACCGCGAGGGTCAGCGCGCCGGAGGCCCGGGCGGCGCGTAGCACCTCGGCCAGGTCGGGCGAGCCGCCGCTCTGGCTGACCCCGACGACCAACGCGTCGGACAGGTCGGGACGGGCGCCGAACAGGGTGACCGCGCTGGGCGAGGCGAGCCCGGCGGGCAGGTTGAGGCGAATCTCGGTGAGGTACGCCCCGTAGAGGGCCGCGTGGTCGGAGGTGCCCCGTGCGGTGAAGACCACGTGCCGCGGCCGGCGCTCGGCGACGGCAGCCGCCACCCGGGCGATCTCGCCGGCGTTGGCGGTGGAGAGCAGGCGGGCGTAGCCGGCCGGCTGCTCGTCGATGTCGGCGGCCATCCCGGCCCCTGCACGTGTCACGGACACTCCCCCCTTTGCGCGATTGCCGCGCGTTTCCTGCTCAGTCTTGCATCTTTGGCTCGCTCCGAGCAATCGAACGAGCAGTAGTGCGCAGTTGATCACCTACCAATCTCAATATCAACTAGACTTGTCCCGCTTCACCCGGTGTAGCTGCGACGAGAGGACGACGTGCCCGAGGGAAGGGACGACCCCGCGCTCTCCGCGACGGAGGAGCTGGCCCTGGCCCGGCTGGCACTGGACGAGGGTGATCTCGACCATGCCGCCGGCCACCTCGCCGGCGCGCTGGCCCGGGCACCGACCCTGCCGGAGGTGCACGAGACGCTGGCCCGGCTGGCCGCGGTCGGCGGTGGCGGGCTCGACCTATTCCCCCTCAACCACCACACCTTCGTCGGCGCCGTCGTCGCCCGGGCCCACCTGCTGGCCGCCGCCGGCCGCCCCGCCGAAGGGCTGGAGCTGCTGGCCGCGGCGACCGGGTACGCACCCGGCACGGAGTGGGCCGGCGTGCCGTGGGTGACCGCGCCCGAGCTGGCCGAGCGGCTGGACCCGGAGCACATCGCCCGAGTCCTCATGCAGGTCTGCTCCGCACTGCCCGATCCGGTGCCGCGGGCCGGCCGGGGCGCGCTGGCGCCGTACCTCGCGCTGGCCCGCAACGCGGTCACCGTCCGCCCCGAGCACGGCCTGCTGCTCGGCGCGGCGTCCGCGCTGGCCCGGCGGCTCGGCGAGGTCACGCTGGCGATCCGCTGGGCCACCCGAGGGGTACGGTCCCAGCCGTCGAAGATGGGCGAGGTCTGGCTCGGGTACGCGTACCGCAGCGCCGGCCGGACCCGCGACGCCCTCGCGGCGCTCGGCCGGGCCGTCGCGCTGGACCCCGACGACCTGGCCATCTATGCCGACATCGCCGGCACCCTGGCCGAGACCGGCCGGCTCGACGAGGCGCTGGAGTGGACCGAGCGGGCGCTGGCCCGGGACCCGTCGTTCGACTGCGCGGTGCACACCGCCCACCGCCTGCGGCACCTGCGCGACGGTGATTTGTCCCACCTGGTGGCGCTCGCCGACTTCGTCCGTGACCACCCGGACGACAGCCACGAGCACGGCGACCTGGCCCAGTGCTGCCGAGGCCGGCCCTGGCTCGGTCAGCTGACACCGGCCGGCGGTCCGCTGGTCGACGCGCTGCGCCAGGCGGTCGTCGACGACGACAACGGTCTCGGCAGCGCCGTACGCCTGACGGCGGCGCCGCCGCCGAGCGCCGTGCGGACGGCCACCTCGGTGGCGCCCGGGCTACGGATCGAGGTGTCCGGCGCGCCGGACCCGGATCCGCGCGAGCCCCGGCGGGCGTCCGCCCAGCGGCTGTGGCACTACGCGGACACCGTGCCGACGCCCGCGCTGCCGGCGCCCTCGGCGGCGGCGGTCGAACGGATCGGGCAGGTCGCGCACCCGGCCTGGCCACACCCGCCGGCCGCCTACGACGCCGCCGTGGGCCTGGCCGGTCTCGATGTGGCCGACCTGCTCGGCCTGCTGGTGCACCCCCCGGCAGCGCCGGCCAACGCGGTGGGCCGACTGCTGGCCGCCCACGACCCGTCGGTCTGGGTACGCGGCGTGCAGGTGTGGGCCTGCCTGGGGCTGCTGCACCACCGGACCGACGAGCCGTGGGAGGGCAGCACCCGGCGCCGGGTGCTGCTGGACCTGGTCTGGGGGGTGGAGGACTGGGTCACCGAGGCGGCGCTGTTCGCCCTGGTCACCGCCGCCTGGGTGGACCCGGCGGTGCGGCCGGACGTGGCCCGGGTGGTCGCCGAGCGGCTGGCCGACGCGGTGGCGGTGGCCCGTGTGCGGCCGGTCCCGATCGCCGTCTCACTGGCGCACCTGGCGCTGGCCTCGCCGGCACTGGACCCGGCCACCACGGCGCTCGCCACCGAACTACTCGGCAACCAGTCGCCCCAGCTCCCCCGGCCCCGCAACCCACTCCGCCGGCTCTGGCAACGCCTGACCACCCTCCGCTCCCGCCCCTGATCAGGCGACCGGGGCCCTGCCGAGAGCGATCTCGGCCTCCTCCTCCGGAGTGGCCTGCGCCGGCGCCTCGTTCGCGGTGCGCAACGGGATCTCCTTGATGAACCAGGCGAGCACCGGGATCGCGATGGTGAACAGCACTGCCCACAGGAAGACGTGTGAGATCGCGTCGGCGAGACCGCCGAGCACCAGCTCACGCGCCTGGGCCGGCAGCTCCTTGAGCTTCTCCAGGTCCATCCCGCCGCCCTCGCCACCGAAGGCACCGCCCGCGCTGGAGCCGTTCAACCGGCTGGCGAAGATCGCGCCGAACAGGGAGATGCCGAACGAGCCGCCGATCGACCGGAAGAAGGTGGCCGCGCCGCTGGCCGCGCCGAGGTCCTTCTGCTCCACGCTGTTCTGCGCGATCAGCATGGAGGTCTGCATGAGGAAGCCCATGCCGGCACCCAGCACGACCATGTACAGCGAGGACTGCAACTTGCTGGTTTCGGTGTCGAGCAGGGTCAGCAGCGCCATGCCCGCGGTCATCACCACGCCACCGATGATCGGGTACGCCCGGTACCTGCCGGTCTTCGTGATCGCCCGCCCGATGACCAGCGAGACGACCAGCATGCCGAACATCAGCGGCAGCAGCAGCAGGCCACTGTTGGTCGCCGAGGCTCCCTGCACGGTCTGCTGGTAGAGCGGCAGGAAGTTCATCGCACCGAACATCGCGAAACCGAGCAGGAAGCCGATCAGCGAGACCAGTGCGAAGTTGCGGTTGGCGAAGAGGGCCAGCGGGAGAATCGGCTCGGCGACACGGCGCTCGACCAGGCCGAACGCCACCAGCGCGAGCGCGGCCAGCACGGCCAGGCCGAGGATCTGCGGTGAGGTCCAGTCGTACTCGTTGCCGCCCCAGGTGGTGATCAGCACGACCGCGGTGATGCCGACCGAGAGCAGCCCGGCGCCGAGCCAGTCGATCCGGTGCTCGGTGCGGTACTTCGGCAGGTGCATGGTGGTGATCAGCACGAGCAGCGCGACGCCGCCCAGCGGCAGGTTGACGTAGAACGCCCAGCGCCAGGAGAGGTGGTCGGTGATGAAACCGCCGACCAGCGGGCCGGCCACCATGGCGATGGCCATGATGCCGGCGATCATGCCCTGGTAGCGCCCGCGCTCGCGGGGCGGGACCAGGTCACCGATGATCGCCATCACGCCGACCATGAGGCCGCCGGCGCCCAGACCCTGCAAGGCCCGGAAGGCGATGAGCTGAACCATGCCGTCGCTCGGACCGCCGAAGATCCCGGAGCCGGCCATGCCGCAGAGCGCGGAGCCGAGGAGGAAGATGCCGACCGAGGTCAGGAAGACCGACTTGCGGCCGTAGAGGTCACCGAGCTTGCCCCAGATCGGGGTGGAGACGGTGGTGCCCAGGACGTACGCGGTGACCACCCAGGTGAAGTGGCCGAGCCCGCCGAACTCGCCGACGATCCGCGGCAGCGCGGTGCTGACGATCATGTTGTCGAGCATCGCGAGCATCATCGCGATCATCAGCCCGAACAGCACGACCCGTACGTTCGGTCGCACTGTGGCCTGGGTTGCCTGAGTCATGGGTAAGCTCCCCCCGAGGATTGCCACGCTTACTTGCCGCCCGGCTAGTTACCTTACTAGCCGCACGGTAAGTTGGGTGCCAACTGACGGTCAACCGATTTGGGGGCATGGGTGAGGGAGAGCACAGGCGGCACTCGGGAGCGGATCAAGGTCGTCGCGCTCGAGCTCTTCACCGAGCAGGGGTACGAGAAGACCTCGCTGCGGGAGATCGCCGAGCGCCTCAACGTCACCAAGGCAGCGCTCTACTACCACTTCAAGAGCAAGGACGACATCGTCGCCAGCTTCGTCGAGGAGCGCTTGGAGCGGATGGACGCACTGACCGCCTGGGCCGAGTCACAGCCGGCGACCCTGGCCACCCGGCGCGAGCTGATCTCCCAGTACGCCGACACGATGTTCACCGGCGACCAGCCGTCGGTGATGCGCTTCTTCGAGCAGAACCAGACTGTGCTCAAGAGCCTCGCGTCCGGCCAGCAGATGCGTGGCCGGATGATGCAGCTGGCCAACGCGCTCTGCCGGGGCGACGACTCCCCCGCCGCCCAGCTGCGCGCCGTGCTGTCACTGTTCGCGGTGCACAGCAGTTGGTTCGCCGTGCGGGCGCCGGGCATGACCGACGCTGAGCGCCGCCGGATCGCCCTGGAGGTGGCCGACGAGCTGCTTGCCGCCATCGGCGTGGCGCCCGACGAGAAGGCCGCCCCGGCCACCTCGGTCGACCCGCCCGCCTGATCGACCGCGGGCTCAGCCCCGGCATCTCAGCCTCGGGGCGGCTCCGGCATCTCAGCCTCGGGACAGCTCCCGCCGCAGGCCGAGCAGGTCCACGCCCGGCACCGGCGACCAGTCCCGCTCTGGCGACCGGACGAAGCCGAGCCGCTCGTACAGCCGGTGCGCCGAGGCGGCCATCCCCGCGCGGACGCAGATCACCACCGCCGTGCAGCCCAGCTCGGCCGCGCGGTCGACGCACGCCTGGGCCAGCGCCGCGCCGACACCTCGCCCCTGCCCGGCCGGGTCGACCGCGAGCATCCGGAATTCCGCCTCGCCGGGGCCGGAGAGCTCGGCGAACGGGGTGCCCGGCAGCACGAAGGTGACCGAGCCGAGCACCGCGGCGGTCGCCTCGTCCACCGCGACCAGCACCTCGCCGCTGTCGGCCCGGGTCGACACGTCGGCCAGCACCGCGCCGTACCCGTGCTCGCCCTTGAGCTGGCCGTCCGCCTCGTACGCGGCCACGGTCAGCCGGGCCACCGCCGGGAAGTCGGCCGGCTCGGCGCGCCGGACCCGCAGGCCGGTCAATCGATCACCGCGATGAGGTCGCCGTCCTGCACGACGTCGCCCTCGTTGACGGCGAGCTGCTTGATCACACCGTCGGACTCGGCGATGACCGGGATCTCCATCTTCATCGACTCGAGGATCACCAGGGTGTCGCCCTCGGACACGGTGTCGCCGGCCGATGCCACGACCTTCCAGACGTTCGCCACCATCTCGGCGCGGATCTCCTCGGCCATATGCACGGCCCTCCCTTTTCCCGATGTGCCTGCTGACGTATCCAATCATGCGGCGGGCGACGGTGGGCGCGGAGCGGTGTTGCAAGGGTGCCCGGCCGCCCCGGGGGAAGGTGTCGGGTGCCGGCCGCACTACCATCAGCGGGTTGGAACCGCCGCCGGGCCGCCGGTGGGTGCACCGGCGCGAGGACGTGCGCAGGACGGTTCCGACCCATCACGAGGAGGTCAGCATGGCGAAGAAGTCCCGCAAGAAGAAGGCTCGGAAGAAGAACGCCGCCAACCACGGCAAGCGTCCCAACTCCTGAACGCGCCGACGGGCCGACGGCCCGTCACCGCTCAGCCCAACCCGGGGACGCCGGGTACGACGGTGGCCCGGGTCGACATCGACCCGGGCCACCGGTTTGTCCGTTCAGTACGCCGACGTCAGTCGGCCAACTCGCGGGAATCGCTGGTCTCGAAGACCACCAGCTCAGTGAGCTTGACCCGCAGCCGCTCGCGCAGCTCGTCCGGCGCGGTCTCGTTGCCGCAGCAACGAGCCACCAGCGCCCGCACCTCCTGCTCGAGGCCGTACTCGCGCAGGCAGGGCCCGCACTCGTCGAGGTGGTGCCGGATCAGCGAGCGCCGCTCGTCGGCGCACTCCAGATCCAGGTAGAGATAGACCTCCGCGAGCACCTCGCGGCAGTCCGTCTCGTGCGGCTTCCCACAGCTCACGTCACACCTCCCGGCCGGCAGCGGCAGCGGTCGAGCCCTTCGACGAGCGGGCCGGGCTGAAGCCCCGCTCCGCGGCGTAGCGCTCGAGCAGCTTGCGCAGATTACGACGGCCCCGGTGCAGGCGCGACATCACGGTGCCGATCGGCGTGCCCATGATGTCGGCGACCTCCTTGTACGAGAAGCCCTCGACATCGGTGAGGTAGACGGCCAGGCGGAACTCCTCCGGCAACTGCTGGAGGGCCTCCTTGACGTCGCTGTCCGGCAGCCGGTCCAGTGCCTCGGTCTCGGCGGAGCGCAGCCCACTGGAGGTGTGCGACTCGGCCTCGGCGAGCTGCCAGTCGGTGATCTCCTCGGTGGGCGCCTGGATCGGCTGGCGCTGCCGCTTGCGGTAGGAGTTGATGTAGGTGTTGGTCAGGATCCGGTAGAGCCAGGCCTTCAGGTTGGTGCCCTGCTCGAACTGGTGGAAGGCGGCGTACGCCTTCAGGTAGGTCTCCTGGACCAGGTCCTCGGCATCCGCCGGGTTGCGCGTCATCCGCAGCCCAGCAGCGTAGAGCTGATCGACGAATGGCATCGCGTCCCGCTCGAAACGGGCCCTGCGCTCGTCCGTCTTCTCGGTGGTCAACCGCACATCCCCTCGCGTCGGATGCTTTCCCGCCGAGGATACGCGCACGGACCTGCCCACAGATTCACTTCCGGCCGGTGTGCTCGTGCTCACCGCACCCGCCCCGCCCGGTCCCGCCGTCGCGGGCCAGTCCGGGCCATCCAACAGCCGCTTCAGCTGCCGGGCGTCCCGTTCGTCCCGTTCCAGGGTCCGTGTATCGGTTGGCACCCGTCACCCCCCTCGCAGAAAAGTCGTCCGGGGGTAGTAACGCGGGACAACGGGTGGGGCATTCCGGCCGGCCGTCCCGTTCCTGGTCCCAGCCCCGGCGACAGCCGGCGCTGGGACCAGGAAGGGCCTGGGAGGACTGGCACCGCCCGTCCGGATCGGGCCGGCGGCACCATCGGATGCAACGACCCGCGCCCGGCACCGGACACGGTCCGGCCGACCGACCGGTGCTGTGGCAGGCGTTCACGTCGCGCGGCCGCGACCGGGTTCGGCGCGGCAGCGCGGATCAGCCGGCCGCCCAGCCCTGGGCGCGCAGCCAGTCCCGGACCACGGCCGCCGTACCGACCGGATCCCGCCGCAGGTCATGGGTTTCGCCGGGTCGGGTCACCACCTGCACGGCCGGCCCCGGCTCCGGCATCCCGAACGGGTCCCGGTCGCCGTTGACCACCAACGTCGGCAGGCCGGTATCCAGTTCGCTGGCCCGGGAGCGTTCCGGCCGGCCGGGCGGGTGCAGCGGAAAGGCCAGCGCGACGACGCCGGCCGCGCCCACCGCGCGGGCCGTCCGGCAGGCCACCCGCGCACCGCTGGACCGACCGCCGACCAGCAGTGTCGGGACGTCCGGGTGCCTTTCGCGCAGCGCAGCGAGCACTGCGGTCCACGCCTCGTCGAGGTGCCCGGCGGGGGCCGGCGCACGCCGGCCGGCGACCCGGTAGGGCTGGGTCACCCGGACCACCGCCAGGCCGACCGCGACCGCCGCCTCCCGTACCGCGAGCAGGTCGGGCGCGTCCACGCTGCCGCCCGCACCGTGCCCGAGCACTAACAGGGTGGCAGCCGGCCGGGCCGGCAGGTCGGTGTCGATCCGCGCCGGACCGCGCGGAGTCTCGATCTCGTCGCTGGGCAGCACCGCACCATTCTGCGCCGCCAGGTCGGCGCCCGGGACAGGACCCGGCCGGCGTTCAGCTCAGCGGCACCAGGGTGAGCAGACGGTCCCGCACCGGCGGGCCCGCGTCGTCGACGGCGTCCGGATCCGGCTGGACCTCGCCGCGCCAGGCGACCAGCATCGCCCGCCGCTCCCGAGGCGTGGTGCCGCCCCACACGCCGTGGCAGTCACCCACCTCCAGGGCCCAGGCCAGACAGGACCCCTGTACGTCGCAACTGCGGCACAGTGCGACAGCGGCGTCCGCCGGCTCGTTCGGCGCCGGAAAGAATGTCTCTGGATCGACGCTCTGGCACGTCCCTCTGGTGCGCCAACTGTCATCCTGTCGCCGTTCCTGCAAGGCTCGCAGCAGTCGCGGATCTCGCCGCGCCGCAGCCACCTCGTGCGGGCGGGGCATACGCGCCCGTGTCATCCACCCACCTCCCCCGTGGGACCGGCAAGATCGATGGATGTCGTCCGCCCCGTGCGAATCGACACCCACTACCGGCGCTGTGTTCTATCGCACTTCCGGACACTGAGACAAGGGGTTGCCGGGAACATGACTGAACGGTTAGGAGACGAATCGCGCGCAACCCTGGCAAATCGGCGCCCGACGATGCGCGTGGGCCTCAGAACAGGGTCAGCTCCTGCGGCGCGACCGTTGGCGCCACCGGCACCCGCGCGATCAACTGCGGCCCGTCGTTGCGGACGTCGCCCACCGCCGGCCCGACCGGGCGGATCTCCAACCCGGCCAGCTGGTCCGCCGTCGGCGGGGCGAGCAGCCGGTCCGGCTCGTCGGTCGACGCCAGCCACGCCGACCACCGCTCGGGCGGCAGCAGCACCGGCATCCGGTCGTGCACCTCGGCCAGCTCGCCGAGCGCCGCGGTGGTCAGCACGCTGAAGGTGAGCCGGGTGTCGGCACCGGACTCCCAGATCGACCAGATGCCGGCCAGAGCGAGCACCGAGCCGTCGGTGGGCGTCATGTAGTACGCCTGACGTCCGCCGTCGGGCTGGCGGACCCACTCGTACCAGCCGTCGGCCGGGACCAGGCAGCGACGACGGGCGAACGCCCCGGCGTACGCCCGGCTGGTGGCCACCGTCTCCGCCCGCGCGTTGATCATGCGGGCCGCACCAGCGGCGGACCGGGACCAGTGCGGCAGCAGGCCCCAGCGTCCGACGCAGAGGGAGCGGTGCCCCTCCGGGGTGACCCGGACCAGCGGCACCGGGTCGGTGGGTGCGACGTTGTGATCAGGCAGGATCCGGCCGTCGGTGTCGTCCGACGACTCGAACAACGCGCTCAGCTCACCGGAGCTCCGGGTCGTCGCGTACCTGCCGCACATGGGCACACGCTAACCCGTCGAGGGCCCCGCCGGCTGTCCCGCCAACCGGGAGTACGACCGCCGTTCGGCGCCGCCCACCGGCCGACACGGCAGAATGTAACCGTGGGGAACCTGATCGCGACCCGGCCGCCGCAGCCGTGGACCGCACCGACCGCGTCCGACCCGGTGGCGGCCACGCTGCGCCTGCCCGGGTCCAAGTCGATGACCGCGCGTGCCCTGGTGCTCAGCGCACTGGCCGCCGGCCCGTCGACCCTGGCCGGGCCGCTGCGCGCCCGGGACACCGAGCTGATGGCGGCCGGCCTGCGGGCGATGGGCGCGCACGTGTCGATCAGCGACGACGAACGCTGGCTCGTCCGGCCGCACCCGCTGGCCGGCCCGGCGCACGTGGACGTGGGCCTGGCCGGCACGGTGATGCGGTTCGTCCCGCCGGTGGCCGGGCTGGCCGACGGGCGGATCACCTTCGACGGCGACCCGCAGGCCCGCACCCGGCCGCTCGGCCCGCTGATCGGCGCGCTGCGCTCGCTGGGCGTCCGGATCGACGCCAGCGGCGCGGGCAGCCTGCCGCTGACCGTGCTCGGCTCCGGCGGGGTCACCGGCGGTGAAGTGGTGATCGACGCCTCCGCCTCCAGCCAACTGGTCTCCGGGCTGCTGCTGGCCGCGCCGCGCTTCGACCGGGGCGTCGTGGTGCGGCACGTCGGCCCGCCGGTGCCGTCCGCGCCGCACCTGCGGATGACGGTGCAGATGCTGCGGGCCGCTGGCGCGGCGGTCGACGACACCACCCCCGACGTGTGGACCGTCGAGCCCGGCCCGCTCACCGGGCGCGGCTGGGAGATCGAGCCGGACCTCTCCGGTGCGGTGCCGTTCTTCGCCGCCGCCCTGGTCACCGGCGGCGAGGTCACCCTCCAGGGCTGGCCGCGCAGCAGCGCCCAGCCGGTCGAGCAGCTCCGCTCGCTACTGCACCGGATGGGTGGCGAGGTCACCCTCTCCACCACCGGGCTGACCGTCCGGGGCACCGGCGTGGTGCACGGCCTGACCGCCGACCTCTCCGACGTCAGCGAGCTGACACCGGCGCTGACCGCGCTGGCCATGCTGGCCGACTCGCCGTCGTCCTTCACCGGCATCGGGCACATCCGCGGCCACGAGACCGACCGGCTGACCGCGCTGGCGCGGGAGTTCACCGCACTCGGGGCGGACGTCACCGAGGCTCCGGACGGGCTGGAGATCCGGCCCCGGCCGCTGCGCGGCGGCGTGTTCCGCACCTACCACGACCACCGGATGGCGCACGCCGCCGCGGTGGCCGGGCTCGCCGTGCCGGGCATCGAGGTGGACGACGTCGGGTGTACCTCCAAGACCATGCCGGAGTTCCCGGCACTATGGTCAGCGATGGTGACCGGCAAGAGCTGACGCGACAGGGGGCGGTCCTGGCGACCAAACGGCGGGAGTACGACGAGGACGACGTACGGGTCCGACCCGGGAAATCGTCGCGTCCGCGTACCCGCACCCGACCCCGGCACGCCGACGCGGTGGACGGCTTCGTCATCGCCGTCGACCGGGGGCGCTACACCTGCGTGCTGGCCGGGGCCGAGCACGGCGTGGTCGGGGCC
Organism: Micromonospora sp. NBC_00389; assembly: GCF_036059255.1. Classification (NCBI taxonomy): domain Bacteria; kingdom Bacillati; phylum Actinomycetota; class Actinomycetes; order Micromonosporales; family Micromonosporaceae; genus Micromonospora; species Micromonospora sp. NBC_00389. Next base: position 352,726 of record NZ_CP107947.1, read on the forward strand.
GAGCTGCCCACGGTCACCGCCATGCGGGCTCGTGAGCTGGGCCGCAAGTCGGTCGTGGTGGGCGACCGGGTCAGCCTGGTCGGGGACACCTCGGGCGCGGAGGGCGCTCTCGCCCGCATCGTCCGGATCGCCGAGCGCCGCTCGGTGCTGCGCCGCACCGCCGACGACGACGAGACCACCGCCGAGGGCCGGCTGGAGCGGGTGGTGGTGGCCAACGCCGACCAGTTGGTGATCGTCAGCGCGCTGGCCGACCCGCCGCCGCGCACCGGGTTCATCGACCGCTGCCTGGTGGCCGCGTACGACGCGGACATCGACCCACTGCTCTGCCTCACCAAGGCCGACCTGGCCGGGCCGGAGGAGGTGCTGGGCTACTACACGGAGCTGGAGCTGCCGTACGTGCTGAACCGCCCCGACTCCGACCTGGACGCGCTGCGCGCGCTGCTCGCCGGCCGGGTGTCGGTGCTGGTCGGGCACTCCGGGGTGGGCAAGTCGACACTGGTCAACCGCCTCGTCCCGGACGCCCTTCGGGCGGTCGGCGTGGTCAGCGCGATCGGCCGTGGCCGGCACACCTCGACCAGTGCGGTGGCGCTGCGGCTGCCACCGATCCCCGGCATCGACACCGACCCGGGCTGGATCATCGACACCCCGGGCATCCGCAGCTTCGGGCTGGCGCACGTCTCCGCCGACAGCCTGCTGCACGGCTTCCCCGACCTGGTGGAGGGGACCGCCGACTGCCCACCCAACTGCCCGCACACGGCCGACGAGGCCGACTGCGGGCTGGACGCCTGGGTGGCCGCCGGCAAGGCCGACCCGCGCCGGCTGGCCTCGTACCGCCGGTTGCTCGCCTCCCGGGCCGGCGAGGGCGACCAGCGCGGTGAGACCGACCAGCGCGGGCCCGGCGAGGGCGACCGGCGCGGGCCCGACGAGTGAGCCACCCGGCGTCGGCTAGGTTGCCGGCATGACCGGGTACGCCGACGACCTCGCCCTCGCCCACCTGCTCGCCGACCGGGCCGACGCCATCGCCACGGCCCGGTTCCGGGCGCTCGACCTGCGGGTCGAGGCGAAGCCTGATCTGACCCCGGTGTCCGACGCGGACACCGCCGTGGAGCGGGAGATTCGCGCGTTGCTGGCCGAGCACCGGCCGGGCGACGGCGTGCTCGGCGAGGAGTACGGCGCCCAGCCGGCGAACGCCCCGGACGGCCGGCAGTGGATCATCGACCCGATCGACGGCACCAAGAACTTCGTCCGCGGCGTGCCTGTCTGGGCCACCCTGATCGCGCTCCTCGACGGTGACCGGCCGGTGGTCGGCGTGGTGTCCGCCCCGGCGCTGGGCCGGCGCTGGTGGGCGAGCGCGGGCGCGGGCGCGTACGCCGGGCCGGGCCCCGCGGCCGGCGAGCGGATCGGCGTCTCCGCGGTGCGACGGATCGCCGACGCCAGCTTCTGTTACTCGTCCCTGAACGGGTGGGAACGCGCCGGGCGGCTCGACGCGATGCTCGACCTGATGCGGGACAGTTGGCGCAGCCGGGCGTACGGCGACTTCTACGGCTACATGCTGCTGGCCGAGGGTGCACTGGACGTGATGGTCGAGCCGGAGTTGTCGCTGTGGGACGTGGCGGCGCTGGTGCCGATCGTCACCGAGGCGGGTGGCACGGTCACGGATCTGGCCGGTCGACCGGCTCCGGCTGGCGCGCCGGGCACCGAGAGCAGCGCGGTGGCCACCAACGGTGTGCTGCACGCCGACATCCTCGCCCGGCTGGATCGACCAGCCGAGCATTGACCCCGGGCAACCTCTATCCTCGCCAGGTGGTCTCCTCCGGCTGGTGCTTTCTCGCGGCGATGATTGTCGCGTACGGCTTCGCCAACCTGCTCCAGTCGGTGGCCGCGGCCCGCACAACCGTGCACCACACCTTCGATCCGGGGCTGCTGCTGCGGCTGGCCGGGCACCGGACGTACCTGGTCGGGTTGGGCTGCCAGATCGGCGGTTTCGTGCTCGCCTTCCTGGCCCGGCGGGACCTGCCGCTGTTCCTGGTCCAGGCCAGCGTGGCCGCCGGGCTCGGGGTGACCGCCATCCTCGGCGTGCTGGTGCTGAAGTGGCGGCTGCCGGTGGCCGAGGTGGTGCTGCTGGGCCTGCTCTTCGCCGGGATCAGCGCGCTGGTGCTGTCCGCGCGACCGGCGCCGTCCCGGCAGCTCGGCACCGCCGGCTCGGTCGCCCTGCTGGTGGCGCTCGGCGTGATCGCGGTGCTCGGTGTCTTCGCCGTCCGGCTGCACGGAGCGCCCGGGTCGGTGGCTCTCGGCTCGCTGGCCGGGCTGGCGTTCTCCTCGGCCGCGGTGGCTGCCCGGCCACTGGCCTCCGCACCGTCGGCCGAGGCGTTCCTCGCCAACCCGCTGTTCTACCTGCTGATCGTCCACTCGATCGTCGGCCAACTGCTGCTCGGCCTGGCCATGCAGCGCGGCTCGACGACCGCCGCGGTCGCCGCGATGGACGCCGCCGGAGCGGTGCCGGCGGCGATCGTTGGCCTGCTGTTGCTCAACGACAAGATCTGGCCGGGGCGGGAGTGGCTGGCCGCGGTCGGTTTCCTGGTCACCCTGGCCGCGGTGATCGGGCTGACCCGGTACGCCGAGCCGCAGCAGCACTCCGCGAGGGCGCAACGCCCCGGCCGGACCATGGTCGGCGCCGGCCGACCCGGCTGAGCAGGCGCCCACGCCACGACTGGCGTGGCGTGGGCGGATCCCGACTCAGACTCAGGCTTCGACCGGTTTGCGGCGGCTCACCACCCGCTCGTAGAGGCGCTCCAGCGCACCGGCGGTCCGTTCCCAGGTGTAGCTGCTCCGGACCCGGTCCACTGCGGCGTGGCCGTAGGCGAACCGCCCGGCGTTGTCGGTGAGCAGCCGGCGCAGGGAGACCCCGAGGGTCCGTACGTCGCCGGGGGGCACCAGCCGGCCGGTGACCTCGTCGACGACGGCGTCCGCCAGGCCGCCCATCGCGTAGCCGACCACCGGCACCCCGCAGGCCATCGCCTCCAGGGAGACCCGCCCGGCGGAGGAGTAGTGCGGCGTGCAGGCCACCACGTCCGCCGACCGGTACCAGGTCGCCATCTGGTCGTGCGGCACCGCCCCGACCAGCCGTACCTGGTCGGCCAACCCGGCCTGCTCGGCCAGCTCGCGCAGCCGGCGTGCCTCCGTGTGGTTGGCCAACTGGTCAGCCGGCGGCCCGCCGGCGATCACCAGCTCAGCGTCACCGACCAGCCGCATCGCCCGGATCAGGTCCTCCTGGCCGTGGCCCGGGGAGAGCCCGCCCACGGAGAGGATCCGGGCCCGCTGCTCGCGCGGCGCCGCCTCACCATCGGGGTGGAACTGCTCGATGTCCACCCCGGCGGGCACCATCGCCACCGAGCTGCGCTGCAGGCCCATCCGGGTCAGTTCGTCCACCTCGTCGTTGCTCTGGGCCACCGCGATGTCCACGGCGCGGGTCAGCGCGCGTTCCAGTGGGATCCGCTCCCCCGGCCCGTCGTACCGACCGCCCAGGTGGCGCAGTTGCTCGACGCCGAGCGAGTGGAAGGTCTGCACCACCGGGATGTCGGTCTCCCGGACGGCGTGCGCGGCGGCCAGGCCGCCGATCCAGTAGTGCCCGTGCACCACCTCGGGCCGCCAGGCGCCGGCCCACTCGTCGGCCAGCCAGCGGCCGAAGCCGGTCACGTGCGGGATCAGCTCGGCGGTGGGCAGCGGGGTGGGCGGCCCCGCCGACACCCGTCGCACCTGGTAGCCATCGACGTCAACGGTCTCCGGTAGCCCGGGGTCGTCCCGGCGCTCGTAGATCCGGACGTCGTGGCCTCGGCCGGCCAGCTCGGCGGCGACCCGCGCGATGTGCTGTTGGGTGCCGACCGGCGGGCCGTCGGCGTGCCGGTACGAGCTGGTGTGCGCGCAGACGAGGCCGACGCGCATGGGTCACCTCCCTGCGATCTTTCCTCGGCGGTGGTCCTCCCGGTCAGAGCGTCCCATTAACCCAGAGGTCGGGAGCCGAAACCTGGCAGATCGGGAACAGTCCCCGCAGGTGCCACCGACACTTGCGCCACGACAACCACGAAACCGCCCTGCGCAGCCCCCGACGAGGCGGTTCCACGAGGATCGGCGAGGGACCTTTGGTATGACCCGGCCTGGTCGGGGGTACCGCTCAGGAATGCCGCTGACCCGCAGCCTCGACGATTCGACCGTGGTGATCACCGGCGCCTCCAGCGGGATCGGCACGGCCACCGCGTACGCGCTGGCCCGCCGGGGCGCCGCCGTCGTGCTGGCCGCCCGAAGCGAGCCGGCGCTGCGGCAGGTCGCGCAGCGCTGCCGGGAGTTGGGCGGTCGGGCGCTGGTCGTGCCGACCGATGTGACCGACCTGGAGTCGGTGCAGCGGCTGGCCGACCGGGCGGCGGCCGAGTTCGGGCGCATCGACGCCTGGGTGAACAACGCCGCCGTGGGAGCGGTGGGGCTTTTCGACGAGATCCCGGTCGCCGAGTTCCGCCGGGTGGTGGAGGTGAACCTGCTCGGCGCGGTGCACAGCTTCAAGGCCGCGCTGCCGCACCTCGGCGCGGCCGGCGGCGGGGTGCTGGTCAACAACGCCTCGATGCTGGCCGAGGTGGCGATGCCGTACCAGTCGGCGTACAACGCCACCAAGCACGGCATCCGCGGGCTCGCCGACACCGTCCGGCAGGAGCTGCGGGTCACCGGCCGGGGGCAGATCTCCATCTGCACGGTGCTGCCAGCCACCATCGACACCCCGTTCTTTCGGCACGCGGCCAACCACAGCGGACGCGAGCTGGTACCACCGCCGCCGGTCTACCCGCCGGAGGTGGTCGCCGAGACCATCGTCCGGCTGCTGCGTCGGCCCCGCCGCGAGGCGTACGCCGGCGGCGCAGCCCGGCTCCTCGGCCTGCAGTGGCGGCTGGCGCCCGCACTGGTGGAGCGCATCCTCGGCTGGTACACCCACCGCACCCAGTTCGGCCCGGGCGCCCGAGTCGACAGCAGCGGCAACGTGTTCCACGCCGACGCGGCGGGCCACCGGGACGGCGGTTGGCACGGCCGACGGCGGCAGTTGGTGCGGATGACCGCCGCGTTCGGCCTCGCCGCCGCCGGCACCGCGGTCGGCACGATGGCGGCGATGAGCCGTCGGACCCGGCAGGACCAGTGATGCCGAGCATCGAGCGACCGGAAGCCAGCGCGAGAAGTGAGCCGGTGCTGCGAGCCCCGCAGTCGCGAGCGAAGGAAGGAACAGTGACGTCCGTCACCAGCGAGCACGATCGGGCGATCATGTCGGCCGGCGCGCATTGTCTGGTGGAGATCGACGAGTCGTCCGCGGTGGTCCGGGTGACCGGTGTGCTCGACGCCCCCTGCGCCGGCACGGTCCGCGACGCGCTGCTCGCCCGACTCTGCGACCGGCCCGGCCCGGTGGTGGCCGACGTGACCGGGCTGCGGGTCGACGACCCGGTCGGGCGGGGCGTCTTCGCCGAGGTCCGTCGGGAGGTCGCCGACTGGCCCGCTGCTGACCTGCTGCTCTGTGACCCGGCGGTCCCCGGGCCCAGCCGCGCGGACACGGCGCTGGGCGGCGTGCCGGCCTGGCCCACCCTGGCCGGCGCGCTGGCCGCGATCGCCGCAGCGCCGCTGGCGGCGGTGCTCACCGCCGAGCTGGCCCCGACGGTCGGAGCGGCCGGGCAGGCCCGCGAGCTGGTGACCACCGGTTGCCGGCGCTGGGACATGCCGGCGCTGGCCGAGCCCGCGTGCATCGCGGTCACCGAGATGGTCAACAACGTGGTGGCGCACGCCCGGACCCCGATGACCGTCCGGCTGGCTCCGCAGGACAGCACCCTGCACCTGGCGGTTCGCGACCACTCCCCGCGGCGGCCGGCGTTCGCCGGGCTGGTGCCGCCGACCCACGCCGGAGGGCGGGGCCTGCTGCTGATCGGCACGATGGCCCGGCGGTGGGGCAGCAGCGTGGTACCGGACGGCAAGGTCGTCTGGTGCGTGCTGCACCCCGCAGACGAGGCGAGCGCCCTCGGCTGACGGGCCGTTGCGGCCCTGTTGTCCAACTCGACACCGCACGGCCGGCAGTGCCCCGGTTATGCCGGGAGGGCAGCGGGTAGTGATCAGACATGCGCGACAACGAGTTCCCGACCCCCGTGTCCGACACCGAGGCGCAGGGGCTGCCCGACACCGCCGACGACGACTCGACCGCCAACGACGACGTGCTCACCGGGCGCGAGGCGGACGGCCCGGATCCGGCCCAGCTGCCCGGCGACCGGACGCCCGTGGCGGTGGACCGGTTCGGGACCACCGCCGAGGAGCAGCTCGACGGTGAGTCGTTGGACTACAAGCTCCAGCGGGAGACCTTCGAACGCCCGGTCGACGACCCGCTGGCCGGCCCGGTCGACCCGAAGATCGCCTTCGAGGCGGACAACGAGGCGGCCGCAGCGGAGGCCCAACTGGACGCCGACGTGATGGACCCGGGGCCCACCTCGGACCCGAACTCCCCGGTCTCCCTCTACGACCACGGCCAGCTCGGCACGGTGGCCGACGCCACCGTGGGCCGGCTGGTGGAACCGGACGAGGGGGCGCACACCGACCAGGAGACCGACTCCGTCGCGTACGACGCCGGTTCAGCCGGGGGCGGGGCGACCGCCGAGGAGTTGGCCATCCACGAGACGGAGCCACCGCGCTCGGTCTGACCCGTCGGCCCGCCGCCGAGTCAGTCGTCGAGACCGCGCTCGATCGCGTACCGGGTCAGCTCGACCCGGTTGTGCAGTTGCAGCTTGCCCAGCGTGTTCTGCACGTGGTTCTGCACCGTGCGGTGCGACAGCCCGAGCCGCTGCGCGATCTGCTTGTACGACAGCCCCTTGGCCACCAGGCGCAGCACCTCCGTTTCCCGATCGGTGAGCCGGGGCGCCCCGGGCTCCGAGCCGTCGGCCGGGCCGGCCCCCGACCCCGACCCGGTGCCGGCGGCGAGCCGGCGGTACTCGCCGAGGACCAGCCCGGCCAGGCCGGGGGTGAAGACCGGCGCGCCGTCCGCCGTGCGGCGTACCGCGTCGAGGAACTCGGCCGGCGCCGTCGACTTCACCAGGTACCCGGTGGCCCCCGCCTTGACCGCGTCCAGCACGCTCTGCTGCTCGCCGCTGGCGCTGAGCATCAGCACCCGCACGTCGGGCAGCGCCGCGCGCAGCCCACGGACCACCTCGACACCGGAGATGTCCGGTAGTTGCAGGTCGAGGACGACCACGTCGGGTCGGGCGGCGGCGGCCACCCGGATCGCCTGCCGTCCCTCGCCGCTGGTGGCCACCACCAGGAAACCGGCCTCGGTCAGGTCGCGGGCCACCCCCTCCCGCCACATCGGATGGTCGTCGACCACCATCACCCGTACGGGGGTCACCGGTCCGCCCTCGGCACGGTCAGCTCGATCTCGGTGCCGGCCTCGGGGGTCGACACGATCCGGACCGTCCCGCCCAGGTCCGCCACCCGGCCCCGGATCGACTGGGTCACGCCGAGCCGCCCCTGGGCGGCCGCCTCGGCCAGCCGGCCGTCCGGGATGCCCGGCCCCTCGTCACGGATCGACACGGTCACCGTCTCCCCCTCGTCCTCGATCAGCACCCAGGCCCGCCCGCCAGCATGCCGTCCCACGTTGTCCAGGGCCGCGCCGGTCGCGGCGGCCAGTTCCCCGGCCGTACGCCGGGGCAGCGGCACCGGGGTGGCCGGCGCGGAGAGCGACACCGCCGGTGAGGCGTACCGGCCGAGCAGGGTCCGCAGGTCCACCGCGCCGGCATCGGCCACGTCCGTGCCGCCCCGGCCGGCGTCACCCGCCGGGACGGCGTCACCGACCGGAGCGGCGCCGGCGATCAGCGCGCGCAACGCGGCCTCCTGCTCGCCGGCCAGCCGGGCCAGCTCGCCGGCCTCGCCGGGCAGGTGCGCGCCGCGCCGCTGCACTAGCGCCAGCACCTGCAGGACCGAGTCGTGGATGCCCCGGGCCAGCCGCTCCCGCTCCCGGGTGGCCGCCTCCAACTCCACCGCGCGTTGCAGCCGCTCCTCGGCGGTCACCGCGAGCCGGGCCACGTGCCCGACCACCACTCCGGCGAGCAGCAACAGGATGACCCCGGTGAACGAGGACTGGCCGATCCGCTCCCGGGTCGCCAGGTCAGCGCCAGCGACCAGCAGCGCGGCCACCGTGCCCCGCCGCCGGCCGCCAGAGACGGCCCAGGCCAGCACCGGGCCGGCCATCCAGGCCACCCCCAGAGTGGGCACGCCAGCGGCGAGCGCCGCGCGGCCGACCACCCACGGAGTGGCCAGCACGAGGGCCATCACCACCCCGAGGTCGGCCAGCAGCAGCGGCCAGCGCCGCCAGGCCGGCCGGGCGTACCCGATCGCGGTCGCCCCGGTCCAGGCCATCATCACCAGGACGAGAGCGCCGACGAGGAACGGATGGGCGTACCGGTCGGCGTCGCGCACCGCGAGCGCGCAGACGTACGCGAGGGACGCCAGCCGGAACACGGTGAGCGCCCGCCAGAGCGGCACCTCGAAACCACCCGGCGGTGACGACATGGCGGTCAGGATGCCACAACCGGGCCCGCCGGGCGGGGAGCGCGAAGTGCGGTCCGAGGAACCCTGACGTACGGTGGAAATGCCGCGAAATACTCCGCGATCGGCCGTCGGGACGGGGCCATGACGAACGCAGATCCGCACGCACCGCGTACGGTTGTGCCCATCGAACCTGCCCTCCTGATCGCCGAGGCCTTCGACCAGGCCCAGGTGACCGAGATTCGACACTCGGTCACCTCCTGCGCGCATGCCTCCGGGCTGACCGGGCAGCGGCTGGACGACTTCGTGCTGGCGATCAACGAGCTGATCACCAACGCGGTGCGGCACGGCGGCGGGCGGGGATGGCTGCGGCTCTGGCTGGAGCCGGGGATGCTGGTCTGCGAGGTCGCCGACCACGGGCGTGGGATCAGCGCGCAGCGGCTGGGCGACCGGCGCCGGCCGGCCCCGGACACCGCCGGCGGCTGGGGCCTCTGGCTGGCCCGCGAGCTGACCGACGCCATGGAGGTCGCCACCGGCACCGCCGGCACCACCGTCCGCATCACCACGGCCCTCACCAGCAACAACCACAACACCGCACGCTGACGCCACGCCCACGGGTGGCGGGTCAGGCGAAGAGGGCGGAGACGGACTCCCCGTTGTGGATCCGCCGCATGGCTTCGGCCAGGGCCGGTGCCACCGAGAGGACCTGCAGTTTGGGGACCCGCTTGGCGGTCGGGATGGGGACCGTGTTGGTGCAGACGATCTCCAGTACGCCCTCCTGGTCGCCGAGCCGCTGCAGCGCGTCGCCGGAGAAGAGGCCGTGCGTGCAGGCCAGCCGGATCGAGCGGACCTTCAGGCCACGCAGGTGCTCCATCAGCTCGACGACCGTGCTGCCCTTGGCGATCTCGTCGTCCAGCACGATGACGTCCTTGTCGGTCACCTCACCGATCACGGCGCTGATCTTGACCAGGTCGTCGTTGAACCGCTGCTTCGCCCCGGCCGCGACCGGCGTGCCGAGCAGCCGCGCGAACGCGGCCGCCTCCTTGGCGTTGCCCAGGTCGGGCGAGACCACCACGGTGTTGCTGAGGTCGTATTGCCGGAAGTGGGTGGCCAGCTCGCGCAACGCGTGCAGGTGGTCCACGGGGACGCTGAAGAAGCCGTGCACCTGCGGCGAGTGCAGGGTCAGCGCAAGCACCCGGTCCGCCCCGGCCGAGGTGAGCAGGTCGGCGACCAGCCGGGCGCCGATCGAGATCCGCGGCGCGTCCTTCTTGTCCGAGCGGGCGTACGCGTAGTGCGGCAGCACCACCGTGATCCGGCCGGCGGACGCGCCCCGGGCCGCGTCGATCATCAGCAGCAGCTCGACCAGGTGCTCCTGCACCGGCGGCACCAACGGCTGGATCAGGAAGACGTCCCGCTCCCGACAGTTGGCCTGCAACTGGACTTCCAGGCAGTCGTTGGCGAACCGGGAGACCCGCACCGGATGCAGCGGCACCCCCAGGTGGGCGCAGATCTCGGCGGCGAGGTCGGGATGGGCGGTTCCACTGAAAACGGCGATGTCGCGCACGTTCGCACATCGTAGGCGAAGCGTTTGGTGGCGGACGGCGGCGGGCGGCAACCCGGCCGTGACACCGGTCGACCGGCGCCGCAGGTCCGGGTACGGTGCTGCGGTGACCCCCCAGTACGTCGCCGCCATCGACCAGGGCACCACCTCCTCACGGTGCATCGTCTTCGACCGGGCCGGGGAGATCGTCGCCGCGGCCCAGCGCGAGCATCGGCAGATCTTCCCCCAACCCGGCTGGGTGGAGCACGACGCCGAGGAGATCTGGGACAACGTCCAGCAGGTCGTCCGGGAGGCGCTGGAGGCCGCTGGCACCGACGCGGCGGGGCTGGCCGCGGTCGGCATCACCAACCAGCGGGAGACCACCGTGGTATGGGACCGGGCCACCGGCCGCCCGGTGGCCAACGCCGTGGTCTGGCAGGACACCCGGACCGGGCCGCTGCTGCGCGAGCTGGCGGCGGCGTACGGCGAGGAACGGTTCCGGGCACGCACCGGCCTGCCGCTGGCCACCTACTTCGCCGGGCCGAAGCTGCGCTGGCTGCTGGACGAGGTGGACGGCCTCCGCGAGCGCGCCGAGCGCGGCGAGGTGCTCTTCGGCACCATCGACAGTTGGCTGATCTGGAAGCTGACCGGCGAGCACGTCACCGACGTGACCAACGCCAGCCGGACCATGCTGATGAACCTCGCCACCCTGGACTGGGACCCGGAACTGCTGGACGCCATGGGCGTACCGGCAGCGATGCTGCCCGAGATCCGCTGCTCCGCCGAGGTCTACGGCACGGCCACCGGAGTGCTGGCCGGGGTGCCGGTGGCCAGCGCGCTCGGCGATCAGCAGGCCGCGCTGTTCGGGCAGACCTGCTTCCAGCCGGGCGAGGCGAAGTGCACCTACGGCACCGGCAGCTTCCTGCTGCTCAACACCGGCGCCAGCCCGGTCCCCTCGACGCACGGCCTGCTCACCACGGTCGCCTACCGGATCCACGGCCAACCGGCGGCGTACGCCCTGGAGGGCGCGATCGCGGTCACCGGGTCGCTGGTGCAGTGGCTACGGGACAACCTCGGGTTGATCTCCACGGCCGCGGAGGTGGAGGAGCTGGCCGGCACCGTGGACGACAACGGCGGCTGCTACGTGGTGCCGGCGTTCTCCGGGCTCTTCGCCCCCCACTGGCGCAGCGACGCGCGCGGCGTGATCGCCGGCCTGACGGGCTACATCACCAAGGGGCACCTGGCCCGGGCGGTGCTGGAGGCGTCGGCCTGGCAGACCCGCGAGGTCGTCGACGCGATGAACGCCGACTCCGACGTGGCGCTGCGCCGACTCCGGGTGGACGGCGGCATGACCGCCAACGGGCTGCTCATGCAGTTTCTCGCCGACGTGCTCGACGTGCCGGTGGTCCGTTCCCGGATCACCGAGACCACCTGCCTGGGCGCCGCGTATGCGGCCGGCCTGGCCGTCGGCTTCTGGCCGGACCTGGCCACGCTGCGCGCGCAGTGGCGCTCCGACGCGCAGTGGGAGCCGGCCATGGCCCCGGAGCTGCGCGACCGGGAGCTGCGCAACTGGCGCAAGGCCGTACAGCGCACCCTCGACTGGGTGGAGTGACCGCCGGTCCCGGCGATCACTCCCAGCGGTTGCCGGTGAGCTTCTCGTAGACGTCGATGTAGCGGGCCCGGGTCGCCTCGACCACCTCGGCCGGCATGTCCGGCGCCGGGCCCTGCTTGTCCCAGCCGCTGCCGGTGGCCCAGTCCCGCACGTACTGCTTGTCGTAGGAGAACTGCACCCGCCCCGGCTGGTACGACTCGGCCGGCCAGAACCGCGACGAGTCGGAGGTGAGCAGCTCGTCGGCGAGGACCAGGGTGCCGTCCGGCGCCCAGCCCAGCTCGATCTTGGTGTCGGCGACCAGGATGCCCCGGTCGGCGGCCAGCTCGGCGCCGCGCCGGTAGATGTCGATGGTGATCTGCCGCAGCCGTTCGGCGGTGGCCTGGCCCACCTTGTCCACCACGTCGGCGAACGTGATCGGCTCGTCGTGCTCGCCCACCGGCGCCTTGCTGGACGGCGTGAAGATCGGCTCGGGCAGGATCGACGCCTCACCGAGCCCCCGGGGCAGCGGTACGCCGGAGACGGCGCCGGTGCGCTCGTACTCCCGCAGGCCGCCGCCGGTGAGGTAACCCCGGGCGACGCACTCGACCGGGACCATGTCCAGCCGCTGGCAGCGGATCGCCCGCCCGGCGAACTCCGCCGGCACGTCGGTGGCCGAGATGACGTGGTTCGGCACCAGGTCGGCGAGCTGCTCGAACCACCACAGCGAGAGCGCGGTGAGCAGGCGGCCCTTGTCCGGGATCGGCGTCGGCAGCGCCACGTCGTAGATCGAGATGCGGTCCGAGGCGACCAGGATCAGGTCGTCACCGTCGGCGTAGACGTCCCGGACCTTGCCCGAGTGCAGAAGTTCCACGCGCCCTAGTACACCACGTGGCACCGGGGGCCCCGTTCCGGCCACCCGAGCCGGGGCCGATCGCAGGGGTGACCGGACGGACGTTGACACCTCCCCGCGCCTCCTGCGTGAATGGTCCGACCGCCGCCCGCAGGTGCCTGGAGACCCCGTGCCCTTTGTTCGACCCCCGATCGACCGCTTCGGCGCCGACCCGGGCCGGCGCCGAGTGCTCACCGCGCTGCTCGGTGCCCCCCTGCTGGCCTCCGGCGGCCTCGCCGGATGCAGCGACGGCACCGCGACCTCGACCGAGGAGGGGCCGGTCGAGCTGTCGGTCTTCTGGTGGGGAGGGACGAAGCGGGCCGAGCTCACCGAGAAGGTGCTGCGGCTCTACTCGGAACGCAACCCCCGGGTCACCTTCCGGGTCACCTGGCAGGGCGCCGACGGCTACTACGACCGGCTGGCCACCCAGGCGGCCGGCGGCAACGTGCCGGACCTGATCCAGCTCGACGACGCCATGCTGACCGAGTACGCCGAACGCCAGATCGTCCTCGACCTGAGCGAGCGGGTGGCCGACCACCGGTTGGACCTGCGGGGCCTGCCGGAGGGCCTGATCCGCTACGGCGCCGTGGAGGGGCGGACGATGGCCGTCGCCGGTGGGCAGACCCTCGCGGCGGTGGTGTTCAACCGGGACCTGCTCCGGGAGCTCCGGGTGCCGGAGCCGCGCGCCGGGATGTCCTGGGCTGACTACATCTCCTGGGCGGAGCAGGTCACCGACGCCAGCGACGGCCGGGTGGCCGGCACCGCGGACCCGTCCGGCGACTACCGGGCACTCTGGCTCTGGCTGCGCTCTCAGGGTGGCGAGTTCTACCGGGGGCGCCAGCTCGGCTTCGGCGCGGACGAGCTGATCGCCTGGTTCGAGCTGTGGCAGCGGGCTCGCGCCGGGCGGGCCACGCCGGGCGCGGCGCTGGTCGAGCAGGCCGACAGCGGGGAGCCGGCCCGGCAACTGGTGGTCACCGGGTTGACCGCCGCGTCCTTCGCCTGGTCCCACCAGCTACCGGAGCTGCAGCGGCTCACCGAGGCCGAGCTTGGGGTGATCGGCGTCCCGGGGCCACCTGGTGCACAGTGGGCGCGGGCCTCGATGTACTGGGCCGGGTTCCACGGCACCCGTCACCCGGACACCGTCATCGACGTGATCGACTTCCTGACCACGAACGGCGAGGCCGGCACCGTCCTCGGCCACGAACGTGGCCTCAACGCCAGTCTCGCCGTCCGCCGGTACACCGAGGGCAGCATCACCGACCCGGCCCAGCAGCGCGCCGCCGCGTTCGGTGCCAGCATCGCCGACCAGCTCGGGCCGGCGCCGGCGCCACCGCCGAAGGGGCACGCCAAGGTGCGTACCCTGCTGGTCGCCGCCGCGGAGAGCATTCGCGCCGGACGGGCCGGCACCCGCGCGGCCACCTCCCGTTTCGTCGCCCAGGCCAACGCCGCCCTGGCGGCGTGACCGCTGGCCGGTGGCCCGCCGCCGGTAGCCGGTAGCCCCGACGTCGGGCACGGCGCGAACGACCGGGTCAGCGCGGCGGCCCACCCCGACGGCTGCGCGTCAGCCGCAGCAGCAGGAACACGACGATCGCCACCACCACCAGGCAGCAGAGCAGGCCGAGGAAACCGAAGCCGCCGCCGCGGGACCGCCGCCGGGCGGCCTCGACCACCAGCTCCCCGGTACCCGTGGACGCCCAGGCCGCGACGGGCACGAAGACCGCCAGCACGACCGCACCGAGGACCGCGCTGAGCCGGCCCCACCACTTGCTGAATGAAGACATGCGCCCATCCTCGCCGAAGGACGCAACCTCGGCATGTTGGTCCACGCCGAATCGCGGGACGGAGACCGCGCGGACCGGACTGGGCCGAACATGCGGAACGGCCCCCGAGGACTTGATCCTCGAGGGCCGTTCGTCGTGGTAGCGGGGACAGGATTTGAACCTGCGACCTCTGGGTTATGAGCCCAGCGAGCTACCGAGCTGCTCCACCCCGCGTCGACTGGTTAACCTTAACCCATCCGTTCTGGCGATGATCAGCGGGGCCGGCATCCGCCCCGGAGGCCGGCGGAGCGGCCACATCAGGCGGGCCGGCGGCCGGTCGGCGACGGCCGGTCGAGCCGGCTGGGAGATGCGAAACGACCCCCGAGGATCAGATCCTCGAGGGCCGTTCGTCGTGGTAGCGGGGACAGGATTTGAACCTGCGACCTCTGGGTTATGAGCCCAGCGAGCTACCGAGCTGCTCCACCCCGCGTCGGTTCGATAACCGTAGCGCACCGACCCGGGGCACCGCAAAGCGACCCCGATACCGCCGCCGCCCACCACGTTGACCTGGGCTTCCGTCAGTCGAGCCAGTTCTCGATCGCCGCCACCGCCCGCCGGCTGTCGGCATCGACCTGGGCACGCTCGGCCGCCGTGTCCTCCCAGCCCTGTTCCCAGAGCACCGTCACCACGTTGTCGATCCGGACCGCCCGAACCAACCGGACCTCGTCCCCGCCCGGGTCGCCTCTGCCCTCCGGGTACGGCGCCCGCATCTCGAACAGCACCGACTCGTCCCCGTACCTCCCCGAGTCCAGCAGCCGCTGCCGCCAGGTCCTGGTGTCGTCGGGCAACCTCTGCTCGGGGCAGTCGCGGACGGCCTGCCGCAGCTCCCGCAGCGCATCGTCGGCGCGGCCCGCCCGGTAGATGGTGATGGTGTGCCGGTAACTGCCCGCTGGCACGTACCCCGGCGGGGTTTCCGGCCGCTTGTAGGCCAGGTACCGACCGCGGCGCTGCACCACGGCGGAGTCGCTGGGATAGCGGGCCGCGCAGAGCACCGGCAGCGCTGGCCCGTCCACCTGCGACTCCAGGCCCGTCTGGTTCGCAGCAGCCAGGACGAAGAAGGCACGGTCCGGGATCGAGGTGGGCCGCGGGGGCGTCGCCGTACCGGTTGTCGGGGCCGACGGCGTGGCGCTCGGCGTGCTGCGAGGCGGCGTCGGGGACGGCGGCGTCGGGGACCGGGACGGCGGCGCGGACGGGGACGGGCGGGGAGCCGGCCCGCTCGGCAGCGGGCCGGGGGTGTCGGCGGGCGGCGGCAGCGGCGCGGGGCCGTCCGCCGGAAATGCCACCCGTCCCCCGGCGGCCACCCCGCCGAGCAGCAGAGCCACCGCGAGCGCGGTGCCGGCCATCCGGACCCGGGCCCGCCGGTCGGCGCGCCGCCGGACCAGCTCCGGGTGGGTCAGCTCCTGGCCGTCGGCCACAGCGGTGAGCGACCGGTACAGGTCGGAGAGTTCAGCTGACATCGTTCGCCTCCAGCTCCACCGCGGAGAGGTCGGGCAGCAGCGCGGCCAGCCGGCACCGGCCCCGGGACAGCCAGGACTTCACGGTGCCGACCGGGACCTCGCTCTCCCGGGCGATCTCCTCCACGGACATGTCGAAGAGGTAGTGCAGGGCCAGCGCCTGCCGCTGGGCGGCCGGCAGTTGGCGGAGCGCGTGGACCAGCAGCACCCCGTCCTCACTCGGTGGCGGGGCTGCCGGCGGGGGGCCGGTACGGCTCAGCACCGCCCGCCAGCGGTGCAGGTGGCGCCAGCGATCGGTCGCCAGCCGGGCCACCACCAGCCGCAGCCACGCCTCGGGCGCCGGATGCGCCACCAGCCGCCCCCAGTGCCGCCAGGCCCGGGCGAACGCCTCCTGCACGAGATCCTGCGCCTCGGTGTGGTCGCCGGTGACCGCGTAGCCGTACCGCAACATCCGCCGGGCGGTGCTGCGGTAGAAGTCGTCGAAGCTCTGCGCGTCCCTCACGACTGCCCCCCTCGTCCGCACCCCGTTGCAGTGAGGACGGCGAACCGGTGCCGCAGGTTGCGGGCCGGCCGGACCCTGTCGGAGAGGCGACAACGGGACCGGCTGCGGGTACGGCGGAGCCCCCGGCGTCAGGACCGGATGGGTCCGACGCCGAGGGCTCCGAAAAGGGTGCTCCGGGTAGTGCGGGTCAGCCGGTCGGGCTGACGCTCGGCGCCGGACCACCGGTGGGCGTACCGGCCGGGTTGGCCGCCTGCTGCGCCTGCTGGAAGGCGGTGAGCGCCTCGTCCAGCGCCTTCAGCGCGCGACCGTACCGCTCGAAGTCACCGGAGGTCTGCGCGGCGCGGACCTCGGTGATGGCGGCCTGCACCCGATCCGCAGCGGTGGCCAGCTCGCCGGTCGGCGGCGGAGTGCCGGTGCCGGCGCTCGGCGTCGGTGTCGGCGTCTGCGTCGGTGCCGGCGTCGGTGTCGTCGGGTTGCCACCGGTGGTCGGGGGTGGCGGCGCGCCCTGTCCGGCCCGCTTGCCCTGGTCGACCAGTTGCTTGATGCCGTCGTTGATGTTGTCGGCGAGCGCCACGAACGAGCCGCCGTCGCCGTACGAGAGCAGCACCTTCTGCAACAGCGGGTACGCGTCCTGCTGGTTGCTCTTCACGTAGACCGGCTCGACGTAGAGCATGCCGTCGGCGAACGGCAGCGAGAGCAGGTTGCCGTACTGCACCTGCGCCTGGTTGCTGGAGAGCAGGTTGAGCTGCTGGCGGATGTTGGCGTTGTTCGTCATCTGCTGGTGCACCTGCACCGGGCCGGAGATCCGGGTCTGGTCCGGTAGCTCCAGCACCTCCAGCCGGGGCTTCCCGTCGACGTACGACCCGGAGATCAGCGCGGCGAGGTTCTGCCGGCCGTTCGGGGTGACCGCGGAGGTGAGCTGGAACCGCGGGCCCTCCTGCCCCGGGAACTGCGTGAACAGGTAGTACGGGGGCTGCTTCTGGCCGCTGTCCGGCGCGTCCGGCACGTTCGGTACCTGCCAGAAGTCCTGCGCGGAGTAGAAGTCGCCCGGGTTGGTCACGTGGAACTTGGTGAGCAGGTTGCGCTGCACCTTGAACATGTCCGCCGGGTAGCGCAGGTGCTCGGTCAGCTCGACCGGGATCTCTTCCTTCGGCAGCACCAGGTCACCGCCGAACGCCTTGTTCCACGCCTTGAGCACCGGATCGGTGTCGTCGTACTCGTAGAGCTTCACGGTGCCGTCGTACGCGTCGACCGTGGCCTTCACCGAGTTGCGCATGTAGTTGACGTTCTCCCGGGCCAGCTGGAAGGTGCCCCGGTTGGTCAACTCGTCGGTGGTTTCGGTCTGCAGGTTGACCCGCTCGGCGTACGGGTAGGTCGCCGCCGTCGTGTAGCCGTCGACGATCCACTGCACGCGGCCGTCGACCACCGCCGGGTACGGGTCGCCGTCCAGGGTGAGGAACGGCGCGACCTTCTCCACCCGGTCCCGCGGGTTGCGCACGTAGAGCAGCTTGGAGTCCTTGTTGACCGCCTCGGAGAGCAGGAAGTTCGACTCCTGCTCCTTGATGGCGTACAGCAGCCGCCGCGGGAAGGAACCGATCTCCACGCCGCCCTCACCGGTGTAGGTGTAGGACTCGCCGCCACCCTCACCGACCGGCCGGTCGAACTCGGCCTTCTTGTTCGGGTCGGCCTGGCCGACGATCGCGTAGTCGTCGGCGGCCATCCGCTCGCCGTAGTAGATGCGCGGCTGCTTCGCCGGGATCTGCTCGGTCTGCGAGGAGCACGCCTCCTGGGCCTTCTCGCCGAGGAAGCCGGAGACGAAGAACGGCTGCCCGCCGCAGACCACCTGGTTGGCCGGGGCGGCCACCAGCCCGTACCCGTGGGTGTAGACGGTGTGCCGGTTGATCCAGGTGTTCTGCTGGTCGGTCAGCTCGCCGTAGTTGATCTCCCGGACGCCGACCACGTAGTCGGAGGTCTTGCCGTTCACCCCGTACCGGTCGATGTCCAGCTTGGGGCCGAAGTCGTAGAAGCCACGCACCTGCTGGAGCTGGGTGTACGTCTCGCTGACCAGCTGCGGGTCGAGCAGCCGCACGTTCGACACCACCGAGGTGTCGGTGGCCAGGTTGGCCGGCGGGGTGAGGTTGCTCGCCGCGTACGGGGTGGTCTCGGTGGCCGCCAGCCCGAACGCCGCCCGGGTCGCGTCGATGCTGCGCTGGATGTACGGCGCTTCCTTGTCCTTGGCGCTCGGCTTGACCTCGAAGGTCTGCACCGCCCAGGGATAGATGCCGCCGATGGCCACCGCGGAGACGCCGAGCAGGGCCAGCGAGATGCCCGGCCAGACCAGGTTCCGCATCCAGGCGTTGGAGAACACGATGATCGCGATCGCCACGACGATGGAGATGTAGGCCAGGATCTCCTTCGCCGGCAGCAACGCGTTGACATCGGCGTAGCCGGCGCCGTACAGCTTGGCGCCCTCGTTGTACTCCAGCAGCATCGCGCGCCGGTCCAGCACGTACGCAATTGCCTTGAGCAGCACGAAGACCGCGACCAGGCTGCTCAGATGGGCCCGGGCCGCGTTGCTCATCCGGTCCCCGACGCCCTGGAGGCGGACGCCGCCGAAGAGGTAGTGCACCGCCAGCGCGCCGATCACGGCCAGCACCACGGCGGTGAAGGCGACCCCGAGCAGGTACCGCCAGAACGGCAACTGGAAGACGTAGAAGCCGATGTCCACGCCGAACTCCGGGTCCTTGATCCCGAAGTCGCCGCCGTTGCGGAAGAGCAGCCACTGGTTCCACCGGCTCTGCGCGGAGAGACCGGCGAAGAGCCCCACCACGGCGGCGGTCAGCGCGATCCAGGTGCCGAGGCGCGGGCTGAGCGCCATCCGGTAGCGCTCCAGGGTCGCCTGCTCGACCGAGTGCGGACGCAGCCGCGGGCGCAGCCGGTGGGCCAGCCACAGGTTGCCGCCGACAATCAGCGCCATGCCTAGGCCGACGGCGAGGAAGAGCAGCAGCCGGGTGACCAGCACACCGGTGAAGACCTCGGTGTAGCGGACCTCGTCGAACCAGAGCCAGTCCGTCCACGCCTGAACACCCCACCCGAGCAGGGTGAAGAGCACGAACACCCCGACCAGGACGGCGATGGTGACGCGTCCGCGCCGGCTCATCCTCGGAAGGGGGCTGCTGCTACGCATTACCACTGTTGGCTCCGCACGCTCGAATATGATCGGCTCCGACCAGGCACCCAGAGTACGGGGTGTTCCTGAACGTGGCGGGGCACGGTCACACGAGTCAGCAGCGGGTCGGCTGGCCCCCCGCGCGCAGCGTCTCCAGCGCGGTCAATGCTTCGTCCAATGAGCCCACCCGCAGCAGCGGCAGATCGGGCTGTGGATTGCGGACCGCCTCGGCGCAGTTGTCGGCCGGTACCAGGAATGCCTTGGCCCCGGCGCGCTTCGCGCCGACCAGTTTCTGGGCGATCCCGCCGATCGGGCCGACCGCGCCCTCGTCGTCGATGGTGCCCGTGCCGGCGATGACCTTGCCGCCGGTGAGGTCGGCCGGGGTCAGCTTGTCGATGATGCCCAGGGCGAACATCAGGCCGGCGCTCGGCCCGCCGATGTCCTCCAGGTCGATGTCGAGCGTGAACGGGTGCGGCTGCTGCTGGTCGATCTCGACGCCGATCCGCGGCCGGCCGTCCTGCTCGCGACTGGTCACCGTCGCGGTGGCCGGCACACCGTCACGGGTGTAGCCGATGGCCAGGGCCGTGCCGGCCGGCTTGGCCCGGATCAGCTCGGTGAGCTTCGTGGCCACCGGCACCGGCTGGCCGTCGACCGAGGTGACCACGTCGCCGACCTTGAGCTCCCCGGCGGACGGGCCGTCCGCGGCCACCGTCTTGACCACTACCTGCACCGGGAAGCCCAGTTCGCGCAGTGCCGCGGTCTCAGCGCTGGTCTCCGACGCCTGGAAGTCCTCGGCGTTGCGCTGCTCGACCTGCTCAGTCGACTCCCCCGGCGGGTAGACCAGCTCCCGCGGCACCACCGCCTCGTCGTCGGAGAACCAGCCGGCGATCGCCGCCCGGAGCCGCACCGTGGGCTGCACCCCCACCGTGGTCAGCCGGAGCTGGCCGGCGGAGGTCGACGTCTCCCGCCCGGAGATCTGGATGATTTCCTTGCCGCCGGCCGTGCCGAGGGTGTTGACCGTCGGGCCCGGGCCGAGCACCACGTACGGGATCGGCACCCGGAGCACCCCGATGCTCAGCAGGGCGGTGAACAGGGCACCGAGCAGGACCGTCAGGCCACGACGTCTCATGCGGCAGAGAGTACCGACCGCCCGGAGCGCGGCTGCCGGATGCGCGCACGACTTCGCCCTCAGCGCAACGCCAGCGGCGGCGACCTGGGGCGCGGCGCGCGTACCGTAGACGTCGTGCCTGATATTCCGTTCGGTTTCGCGCTCCCGGGTGGGCAACCACCAGACCCCAACGATCCCGCGCAGATGCAGCAGTTCATGTCGCAGTTGCAGCACCTGCTCTCCGCGCCGGGCAGCGGGCCGGTCAACTGGGACCTGGCCCGGCAGGTGGCGGCCAGCCAGCTGGCGGCTGCCGGCGACCCGGCGGTGTCGCCGTACGAGCGCAACGCGGTCGAGGAGGCCCTGCGCCTCGCTGACCTGTGGCTCGAACCCGCCTCGGCGTGGCCCTCCGGCATCCAGTCCCCGGTGGCGTGGAACCGGAACGAGTGGATCTTCAAGACGCTCGACGTCTGGCGCAAGCTCTGCGACCCGGTGGCCAGCCGGATGGTCGGCGCGATGGGCGACCTGGTGCCGCCGGAGGCCCGCGCCCAGCTCGGCCCAATGCAGTCGATGGTGGCCACCCTCGGTGGCGCGCTCTTCGGCGGCCAGTTGGGTCAGGCGCTCGGCTCGCTCGCCGCGGAGGTGCTCTCCGCCGGTGACATCGGGCTACCGCTCGGCCCGGCGGGCACGGCCGCGCTGATCCCGGCCAACATCCGGGCGTACGGCGAGGGCCTGGAGCTTCCCGAGGACGAGGTACGCCTCTACGTGGCGCTGCGCGAGGCCGCCCACCAGCGGCTGTTCCAGCACGTCCCGTGGTTGCGCGGGCACGTGCTCAGCGCGGTCGAGATGTACGCCGCGGGCATCCGGGTCAACCGGGAGGCGATCGAGGAGGCGATGGGCCGGGTCGACCCGACCGACCCGGAGTCGATGCAGGCGATCGCCCTGGAGGGCATCTTCACGCCGGAGGACAGCCCGGCCCAGAAGGCCTCGCTGGCCCGGCTGGAGACCGCGCTGGCCCTGGTCGAGGGCTGGGTGTGCCACGTGGTGGACAGCGCCGCCAGCGACCGACTGCCCAACGTCGTCCGACTGGGTGAGGCGTTCCGCCGTCGCCGGGCCGCCGGCGGTCCCGCCGAGCAGACCTTCGCCGCGCTGGTCGGCCTGGAGCTGCGCCCGCGCCGGCTGCGCGAGGCGGCGGCGCTCTGGGCCGCGCTCACCGAGCACCGCGGCATCGCCGGTCGGGACGCCGTGTGGGGCCACCCGGACCTGCTCCCGTCGGACGACGACTTCGCCGACCCGGTCGCGTTCGCGATGAACGACATGGACCTGAGCGAGTTGGACAACTTCGACTTCACCGCGCCCGGCGGGGTGGAGGAGAAGGCCCCGGGCCAGCCTGACGACACCGACACCGACACCGACGGCGACACCGACGGCGACGCCAAGCCCTGACGACGGCCATTGGGTGCCCGCAGATCACCGCGGGCACCCGGCACCGGGCTTCTCGCGGCCGGTCAGGCTGGTTGACCGGTCAGGCAGGGCGGCCCGAGCCCGAGAGTAGGGCGCGGGTGGCCTCCCAGCCCTCGAAGGCCGGGTCCAGGGTGGCCAGGTCGGCCGGGCCGCGCAGCCGGCGCCAGCCGGCGGTGACCGCCACGTCCTGTGGTCGAGGGGCACCGGCCCGCGCGTCGGCCGGGCTCGCGGTCTCCAGATCCAGCGGAGGCAGCCAACCCGGCACAGGCAGCCGTACGGCCACCCCGAGCAGGCCCGGGCCGCCGCCCTCCACCGGAGCGACCGCCACCGGTCGGGTGGTGAGCGGGCGCAGCAGCTTGCCGACGGTCAGCGCGGGCAGGTCGGGTACGTCGCCGGCGAGCACCGCCGCCTGGTCGTAGCCCTCCAGCGCGGCGAACACCGCGTTCGGCGTCGGCTCGGGCACCTCGTACACGGCGGTGCCGGGCCAGACCAGCGCGTCCGCCAGAGCACGGTCGGCCGGGGTCACCGCGACCGCGACCTCCACCTCGTTGAGCGTGGCGAACAGGTCGACGACGTCCTCGGCGAGCGCCGCGCGCCAGTCCTCCCGGTCAACGCCGGGCGGCGACCAGTGCACCGGCCCCAGCAACGCCACCACCACCCGCCGCGCCATCCCCCGACCCTAGCGCCCCCGACGCGGCGCGGCGCGGCCCGGCGCGGCCCGGCGCGGCCCGGCGCGGCCCGGCGCGGCCCGGCGCGGCCCGGCGCGGCCCTCCCCCCATGATCGACTCCATATCGGCGATGGTGGGGTGTCCTGGAGCGCGGACAGCGCGATATCGCGGACATGGAGTCGATCTAGGGCGCCGGAGGCCAGCCAGCCCATCAGGGCGGGGCGATCAGGGCGGGGGGGTCAGGTGGGGAGCGGGGCGCAGGAGGCGGCGGCGACGCCTTCGAGGTAGCCGCGGGCTCGTTCCGCCTTGGGGTAGCGGCCGACCAGCGCCCAGAACCGGGCGTTGTGGCTGGGCACGATGAGATGGGCAAGCTCGTGCAGCAGCACGTAGTCGATGACCCACTCGGGCATGTCCTGCACCCGATGGGAGATCCGGATGCTGCGGTCGGCGGGGGTGCAGGAGCCCCACCGGCCGTTCTGGTTGGTGACCCACCGGACGCTCGCCGGCACCGCCTTCGCGCCGTACCCGACGAGGTAGAGATCGATCAGCCGGGTGGCCCGGGCCAACAATTCGTCGTCGGAGCGGGCCAGCCGACCCTCCCTGGCCGCGAGCCGGGCCAGCATCCGGTCGACCCACTCGCTCTCCTCGGCCCGGGAGAACTGGTCCGGGATGAGGACGACGACCCGCTCACCGTCACGGTACGCAGACACCGTACGTCGTCGGCGCTGGCTGCGCCGCACCTCGACGACCGGCTTGCGCGTCCCCGCCATCACTGGCCCGCGCAGCCTCGGCTACGTGTCACGAAGGAAAGCTAATGCGTACTGACCAGGGGTCCGCAAGAGTCAACCGCACGACACGCGCCCAGAAAATGGCGATTGGTCGCCCGGCGTCCCGAAAATTTCTTGGTCGGGTTGCCGCCAGGCCATCTCGTCACCCTTCGTGAACACCGATGGCGGCGCTGCGCGGCTCCCCTCCACCGTAGGTGATCACCCCCGCTCGCGCCTCCGCGGGGCCACCCGCACGGGTGGCTGAGAGGGTTTGGCCGGCGTGTCCCCGCCAAACTGACTTATCAGACCTAATTCGCCATGCACACTCTCGACGTCGACTAGCTCACAGTGTCGATGCACAGCTGACATGGAACCGCCCAGACCTGGGTAGGGTCCGCGGACCAGCGGTCACGATGGTGGCTGCGGAGTGAGACCCAGCGCCGGCGCCCCCTGTGGCCCGCCGCCGGGCACCCCGCCGGGACGGTATTGACCGGCGGACGAGACGAGGAGGGCACCGTGGCCGACCAGGCCCAGACGACCTACAACGGTTACTGCGTGAAGTGCAAGGAGAAGCGGGACTTCGAGGGGCACGTCGAGGTCTCGAAGACCGGGATGAACATGGCCAAGGGCAAGTGTCCGGTTTGCGGCACAACAGTGAACCGCATCCTCGGCAAGGCCAAGGTCTGACCCGTACGGGTGGACGGGGGCGGGGTGGCCAGCGACGGCCACCCCGCCCCCGTTGCCGTATCGGACGGTGATCACCGCAGTGCGGCCACCCGGTCATCGACGGTCTGTCGGGTGACCGACACCGTTACCGGCGGGTTGTGGATAACCCGGCAAATCCTGTGGACAGCGCTGGACAACGGCCCGGCCACCTGTGGACAACGATCGACCGAGCGCACGGACGCGGTCACGATTCGTCATCATGAGCCGTACTGCGCTGCCCCGCCCCACGCTGCTGCCCGGCCTCAGCCGGCTCTGGCGGGACCGGCACACCCTCCAGCTCGGCGTCGGCCCGGGGCCCGCCGTCCTGCTGGAGCTGGCGAACCCGCGCGCCGCCCGCCTGCTCGACCTGCTGGACGGCACCCGCAGCGAACGCGCCGTGCTGGCGCACCCAGCCGCCACCCAGGTCTCCACCGACGAGGCGTACAGCCTGCTCGACGCCCTGCGCGCGGCGGGCCTGCTGGTGCCCGCACACAATCTGCTCCCCCGCGACCTGGCCGGCCCGGTCCGGGCCCGGCTCGCCGCGGAGGCCGCTGCGCTGGCCCTGGCCGCGGCCCGGCTGCCCGGCACCCCCGCGCAGGTCCTCCGCCAGCGGCTGGCCGCCCGGGTGCTGCTCACCGGCGCCGGGGCGCTCGGTGGCTCGCTGGCGGTGGCGCTGGCGCAGTCCGGCATCGGGCAGGTGATCCCGCATCTCACCGGCCCGGTACGCCCCGTCGACCTGGTCGGCACCGGCATCCCCGCCAGCGAGCTGGGCCAGCCGTTGGCACCGGCGGTACGGGCCGCGGTCAACCGCGTCGCGCCGGGGACCGGCACCCACCCGGGCCGGCCGACCCGCTTCGACCTGGTGATCCAGCTCGGCACGGACCGTCCGCCCGCGCTGCTCGCCGCCGGTCTCGCCCAGCGCCGCCAGCCGCACCTGCTGGTCACCGTGCGCGAGGGCGTACCGGTCATCGGGCCGCTGGTCCGCCCGCCCGCCGGGCCCTGCCTGCACTGCGTCGAGCTGCACCGGGCCGACCGCGACCCGGCCTGGCCACGGCTCGCCGCCCAACTCGCTGCCGCCGAGCCGATGGCGGCCGGCGCGGCCGGCACGCTCCTCGCGGCCACCGGGTACGCGCTGGCCGAAGCGCTGGCGCAGCTCGACGGCGGCAGTCCGGAGACGCTCGGCGGTGCCATGGAGATCATCGGCGCCGGCCGCTTCCGCCGCCGGGGCTGGCCGCCACATCCCGCGTGCGGGTGCTCGCGGAGCGGGCGTGGGCACCAGCCCAGCCGCAGAGCAGCAACGGAGCCCTCCGGTCGGTAACAATGACCGTGTGACCGACATCCCGCGCCGGGCCGTGTCCCGGACCGCCAAGCTCGCCGCTCTGCCGCTCGGCTTCGCCGGTCGGACCGTCCTCGGCATGGGTAAGCGCGTCACCGGGCTCGCCTCCGACGTGATCTCCGCGGAGATCCAGCAGCGCACCGCCGAGCAGCTGTTCAGCGTGTTGGGCCAGCTCAAGGGCGGCGCGATGAAGTTCGGCCAGGCGCTGTCGGTCTTCGAGGCGGCCCTGCCGGAGGAGATCGCCGCCCCCTACCGCCAGGCCCTGACCAAGCTCCAGGAGGCCGCACCGCCACTCCCCGTCGCCAGCGTGCACAAGGTGCTGACCGAGCAGCTCGGCCCGGACTGGCGGGACCGGTTCGTCGAGTTCAACGACACCCCGGCCGCAGCGGCCAGCATCGGGCAGGTGCACCGGGCGCGGTGGCGCGAGCCGGGGTACGGCCCGGCGGGCGAACCGAACAGCCGCGACGTGGCAGTCAAGATCCAGTACCCGGGCGCCGGTGACGCGCTGCTCGCCGACCTCAAGCAGCTCTCCCGGCTGGGCGGGATGTTCCGGGCCATCCAGCCCGGCCTGGACGTCAAGCCGCTCCTGGCTGAGCTGCGCGAGCGGATCACCGAGGAGCTGGACTACGAGCTGGAGGCCGAGTCGCAGCGCACCTTCGCCGCCGCGTACGCCGACGACCCGGAGATCTACATCCCGGCGGTGGTCTCCACGTCGCCCCGGGTGCTGGTCACCGAGTGGGTGACGGGCACACCGCTGGCCGACATCATCCGGGAAGGCACCGAGGAGCGGCGGGACGAGGCTGGCCGGCTGATGGCCACCCTGCACCTCTCCGCGCCGCAGCGGGCCGGCCTTCTGCACGCCGACCCGCACCCGGGCAACTTCCGGCTGCTGCCCGACGGCCGGCTCGGGGTGATCGACTTCGGTGCGGTGGCTCGGATGCCCGAGGGCACACCGGAGCCGATCGGTCGCATCGCCGCGCTGGCCCTGCGCAGCGACGCCGACGGGGTCGTGGCCGGGCTGCGGTCAGAGGGGTTCATCAGCCCCACGGCGGAGATCGACGCCGAGGGGGTGCTCGACTTCCTCCGGCCGATGCTGGAGCCCATCGCCGCCGACGGGTTCCGCTTCACCCGGGCGTGGCTGCGGGCCGAGGCGGCCCGACTGGCAAGCCCCCGCTCCCCCACCTACCAGCTGAGCCGGCAGCTCAACCTGCCGCCGTCGTACCTGCTCATCCACCGGGTGACGCTCGGGTCGATCGGGGTGCTCTGCCAGTTGGAGGCGAAGGCCCCGTACCGGAGCATCCTGGAGCGCTGGCTGCCGGGCTTCGCCCCCGTCGCCTGAACACACCGTCGACGCCAGGAAGGGCGGGTGCCGGTGGCACCCGCCCTTCTGCGTGGGGTGGTACTAGAGAACGCCCAGGTCGCGCGCCGACTGGTTACGGCTGTTCATGGCGACGGTACGGGCGGATCGGGTTGCCTCAGTGCTCGTGGTGGTACGACCGGCCTGAGGCCGGCGCATTCGAGCCCGGGACAACGCTTCGTGGAGTAGTTGCATCTCAAAGGCTCCAGTCGGTACGTGCAACATCGTTTTCTCACTCGCTGCCGGTGTGACACCGGCGTAGTTGGGACGGATCGGGAACATGTCAGGCTGCCAGCCGGACCGCGCCACGCACCTCGGACAGCCCACTGGCCGCCAGGCGCGCCTCGGCCTCGACCCGGAGCTCGGCGTCACGGGCGACGTCCTCCTTGCGCGGACGGCCACGGGGCCGCTTGCGCGGGACGACCGCGCCACGCTCGAAGATCTCGCCGCCCCAGACGCCCCACGGCTCCGCTCGCTCCACCGCTCCGGCCAGGCACTCGACGCGCAACGGGCAGTCCCCGCAGAGCGACTTGGCCAGCTCGAGCTCGGCAGGCGAGTCGGAG
Organism: Micromonospora sp. NBC_00389; assembly: GCF_036059255.1. Taxonomy (NCBI): domain Bacteria; kingdom Bacillati; phylum Actinomycetota; class Actinomycetes; order Micromonosporales; family Micromonosporaceae; genus Micromonospora; species Micromonospora sp. NBC_00389. The sequence continues at coordinate 380,200 of NZ_CP107947.1, forward strand.
AACCACAGGTCGGGGTCGAACTTCCGGCAGGGCAGGTTCGCCTCCATCTCGACGCTCACGTCGAGGGGGGCCAACGCCAGACTCATCGCCCGGTCACCTCTCTCTCACTTCGATCTCGTGGATCGCATTCCGACGTACTTCGGCAGGGCAAAAAACTGAGGCCGCGGATCCCGGTATGCGGGTTCCGCGGCCTCGAAGTGAGCCGGTGTCTGATGGTCAGACCGGTCTACCTCGAGGTGGAACGCCGCGGACATCCATGCGCTTCTTGGCGCCCTGAATGCCCATGCCCGTGAAGCCACTGGTCCCCTCGACTCCGGTGGGTGCAACGGTCAGGTTCAGCTCGGCCTGAACCTGGTGCACCTGCGGAACCGACGGTCGTGCAGCCACAAGGGCCACCCGGACAGCCGACAGCGGAGCGTGGACAGCTGGCATCGCCGCCAGACGCTCATAGGTGAAGATCTTCACGGGTGCCACCTCCCTCAACGTTCCTCGGATCGACTGGACCAACCCCCCGTGAGCAGCCGGAATGGCGCCGCTCGCGTGGTGTGTTCTGAGGCTATTCCTCGCGCCGGGGCGAGGGCAAACGAATTTACGACGAGATTTCGAAAGTTTTCTCCGGGCAGACATCGTCCACCCCCGCGCCCCCCACCAGCGCCAGCACCGACTCCCCATAGAGGCCCAACTTGCGGGGGCCGATACCAGCGATGGCGATCAACTCCTCCGGCCGGCCGGGCTTCCGCTCGGCCAGCGCGGTCAGCGTGGCGTCCGTGAAGATCACGTACGCCGGCACCTTCTGCGCCCCGGCCACCCGCTGACGCCACTCGCGCAGCCGTTCGTGCAGCTCATCGTCGATATCGGACGGGCAGGTGGGGCAGCGGCCCAGCTTCCGATCCGGGCCGGCGAGCAGGGTCGCGCCACAGATCCGGCAGGAGACGATCTGGGTGCGGCGCCGCTCGGGGCGGCGGGCCGGACCGGTGCTGGCGACGGCCCGCTCGGTCCCACCGGAGCGGTCCAGTTGGGGGAGGAACCGCGACGGCCGCCGGGCCCGTCCGCCCGGCGAGCGTGCGGCGGCGTACGACAACCAGAGCCACTGCCGGGCGCGGGTGATCCCGACGTAGAGCAGCCGACGCTCCTCCTCGACCTGCTCGACGGTCTTGGCGTACGTGGTGGGCAGGGTGCCCTCGGCGAGGCCGACCAGGAAGACCGCGTCCCACTCCAACCCCTTGGCCGAGTGCAGCGAAGCCAGCGTCACCCCGTCCACCGTCGGCACGTGCTGCTGGGTGGCCCGGCGGGCCAGCTCCTCGGTGAAGTCGGTCAGGGTGACCGCGCGCTCCACCGAGGCCGCCTCGCCGATCGGCAGCACCTCGGGGGTGGCTGCGTACTCCTCGGCCAGCTGGACCAGCGCGGCCAGCGCCTCCCACCGCTCGCGGGCGGCGCCGCCGGCCGGGGGTGCGTCCGGGGCCCAGCCGACCGCGGTGAGCGCCTCGACGACGGCGGTCGGGAGCGGGGTCTCCCCCGGGATCGACCGGGTGGCGGCGCGCAGCGCGACCATCGCCTGGCGTACCTCGGTCCGTTCGAAGAACCGCTCCGCGCCCTGCACCACGTACGGCACCTCGGCCTCGGTGAGCGCCTTCTCGTACGCCTCGGACTGCGCGTTGGTCCGGAACAGCACGGCGATCTCCTTCGCCGGCGTGCCCGAGTCGATCAACGTCCGGCAGCGGGTGGCCACCGCGGTCGCCTCGGCCGGCTCGTCGGTGAAGATCCGCAGGTCCGGCTCGGGACCGGCCGGGCGCTGCCCGCTCAACTCCAGGCGCAGCCGTGCCTCGGTGCCCCGGGCCTGGGAGATCACCGCGTTGGCCAGGCCGACCACCTGCGGGGTGGAGCGGTAGTCGCGGACCAGCCGGACCACGGTGGCTCCCCGGTGCCGGCGCGGGAAGTCGACCAGGTATCGGGAGGTCGCCCCGGTGAACGAGTAGATCGTCTGGCTGGCGTCGCCGACCACGGTCAGGTCGTCCCGGCCGCCCAGCCAGGCGTCCAGCAACCGCTGCTGGAGCGGGTTGACGTCCTGGTACTCGTCGACCACGAAGTGCCGGTACTGGCTGCGGACCTGCTCGCCGACGTCCCGGTGCTCCTCGATGCCCCACACGGCGGCGCGCAGCATGTCCTCGAAGTCGATCACCCCGTTGGACCGCTTGAGCTGCTCGTACGCGGTGAACACGTCGGCCACCTTCGTCGGCTCATGCGGGGTGTCGCGCAACGCCCGGGCCGCCGCCACCACGTATTCCCCCGGCTCGACCAGCGACGACTTGGCCCACTCGATCTCGCCGGCCAGGTCCCGTGCGGCGGCCCGGTCGGTACGCAGGCCGACCCGGGCGGCGGCGAGGGTGACCAGGCGCACCTTGCTGTCCAGTAGCTCGGGCATGGCCCGGCCGGCCAGCAGCCGGGGGGCGAAGTAGCGCACCTGGCGCAGTGCGGCGGCGTGGAACGTGCGCGCCTGGACACCGCCCACCCCGAGCACCGTGAGACGACTCCGCAGCTCGGCGGCGGCCCGGGCGGTGAAGGTGACCGCGAGCACGTGCCGGGGGGAGATCTCGCCGGAGAGCGCCCGGTGGGCGATCCGGGAGGTGATCGCGCGGGTCTTACCGGTGCCGGCGCCGGCCAGGATGCAGACCGGCCCGGCGGGCGCGGTCACCGCGGAGCGTTGCTCAGGGTCCAGCCCGGCGAGCACGCGTTCCGACGCTGAGTGAACCACCACAACCAGGAATCATCTCAGCTACCCCGGACGTTGCAGCGAACAGCCTCGGCTTGATCCGCAAGCCGCCGGCCGAAGGAGTTGGAGGATCCGACCATGCTGACGATGTATTCCACCCCCTGGTGCGGCTACTGCCACCGGCTGAAGTCGCAGCTCGACCGGGAAGGCATCGGGTACGAGGTGGTCGACATCGAGCAGGACCCGAAGGCCGCGGACTTCGTGATGAGCGTCAACGGCGGCAACCAGACGGTGCCGACGCTGCGCTTCGCCGACGGCAGCGCCCTGACCAACCCCTCGATCAACCAGGTCAAGCAGCACCTGGCGGCCCTCACCGCCTGACCGGTCGGCTCACCCTCGACGAGCGGCCGCCCCCTGGGGCGGCCGCTCGTCGTGTCCGGTATCCGTCACCGCCCCGGCGGTCGGGTGCCGGCCACCTGCCGCTCGGCGTCCTCGGCCGGGCGCTGGGGTGCCGGAAGCGTCGGACGGCTCGGCGGCGTCGGCGGGCGGGCACCGGGCGGCGCGCTCAGGTGCCGGCCCCGCCAGAGGTAGCCGCCAGCGGCCATGGTGGCCACCCCGATCAGCGCGAACAGCGCCCGGTAGTCCAGGAACCCGACCAGCAGGGCGCCCGCGCCGATGGAGAACGCCTGCGGCCCGCTGATCACCGCCTCGGTGGCCGCGGCCACCCGGCCGACCAGCCCCGGCGGGGTACGTCGCTGAATCAGCGTGTGCAGGCCCACCATGGTCAGCGGGAGCGAGACGCCGGCCAGCAGCACCGCCGCGAACCCGAGCCGGAGATCGGGGTACGCGAGCGCGAGCGCGGCCGGCCCGAACAGGGCAACGCCGGTGGCCAACGTGCCGACCTCGCCGAGCCGGCGAATCAGCGCCGGCGAGCAGAGCCCACCGAGCAGCCCACCCACGCCCTGCACGGTGACCAGCACGCCCACGAACGCGGCGTCCCGGTTCAGCCCCTGGTCGACGTAGGCGAAGATGAGCGACTCGCTGAAGCCCATCACGAGCGACCCGAGTCCGTAGCCGAGCAGTGCCCGGCGCAGGGCCGGCTCACCGGCCAGGTGTCGCAGCCCGGCACCCAGTTCGGCCGGCCAGCGCAGCCGCACGGTCGGCGGCGCCGGGTGCGGGGTGGGCAGCGCGGTCACCACCGCCGCTGCGGTCAGGAAGCCGACCATGCCGATTCCGGCCAGCGCCCATCCGCCGATCGCCGCGTAGAGCGCCGCGCCGGCCAGCGGGCCGATCAGCCGCAGCCCCTGTCGTACGGTCTGCAGCACGCCGTTCGCCTCGGCCAGCAACTCCACCGGGACCAACTGCCGGATCAGCCCGCTGAGTGCCGCGCTGAGCGTGATGTGGGACAGGCCGTACAGGGCCGCCACCAGGTAGACGAGCCAGACGTCGCCCGCGTCCCGGACGATGAACAACGGGGTGAGCAGCGCCGCGGTGACCAGGTTCGCGGCCACGAAGAAGGGCCGGCGCGGGTAGCGGTCGACGAACCAGCCGACCAGCGGCGCCAGCGTCATCGGTGCGATGACGGCGAAGATCGTTGCGCCGGCGAGCCCGTCGGAGCCGGTCAGGTCCTTGACCCAGATGGCCAGTGCGAGCAGCAGGATCGACTCGGCGGTCATGCTGGCCAGCAGGCCGCCAAAGAGCAGGCGGAAGTCGGGTCGGCGCAGGACGGTGCGCATGGGTCCCTCCGGCGGGATGGCGTGCTCGGGTAGGCGTGGTCGACGGGCCGCGACCACGGGTCCGCCGTGATTCGGCGTACCCGTGGTCGTCTTTTTCTGCAAGACACGCCCCCGCCGGAACCTCCGACGCCGGCCGCGCCGTCCATACTGACCGTGGGGGGCGAATTTCATACAGTTACCGTTGCGTCTGCAGCGGTCGACGGGAAAGAGGACACTGTGCCTCCTGCCGCACCCAGCCCGATCCTGCGTCGTCGCCGGTTGGGCGTAGAGCTGCGCCGCCTGCGCGAGGCCGCGGGCCTCACCGGCGATCAGGTCATCGAGCGGATCGGCTGGGCCTCCGCGTCCAAACTGTCCCGTCTGGAAAACGGCCGCAGCCGACCGGACCCACAGGATGTCGGCGACCTGCTCGACCTCTACGGCGCCGACGAGGCACTGCACGAGGAGCTGCTCGGGATCACCGGCGAGGCCGGTGACATGCGGGGCTGGTTGAAGAACTTCCCGGTGATGACGCAGCAGCAGCGCAGCTGGGCCGAGTTGGAGGCGGGCTGCGCCGAGATCTCCGAGTACAACCCGGTGCTGGTGCCGGGTCTACTTCAGACCCCCGGGTACGCCCAGGTCCGGATCGTCTCGGCCCGTCAGGTGGGTGAGGGCGCCGGCGAGCCAACCCCTGGCGAGGAGCCGGAGACCGAGGTGCAGGCGCGGCTGGCCCGCCAGTCGCTGCTGACCCGGGAGCCCGACGCGCCGCGCTACACGGCGGTGTTGGAGGAGGCGGCCCTCGGCCGCCGGGCCGGGCCGCCCGAGGTGCTGCACGAGCAACTACTTCAGCTCTGCGAGCTGGCCCTGCTACCCAACGTGACGCTGCACGTGTTGCTTCGTGACACTCAGATCGGTAATTGGTACCTTCCGCCGACCGCGTTCTCCCTCTACCGGTTCGCCGATCCGCTCGATCCGGAGACGCTGGCCATCGAAGGGGGGTTCACCGACGTCATGTCGACCGAGGCAATCGCACTAAATCGCTATAAAGTAGTGTTCGAGTGGCTATGCACGGCGGCACTGAACGCCTCGGACACCCTCTCCTGGCTGATCGAGGCGACGGGACGGCTGACCGAGGCGGCGCCCCCATCCACAGTGGCGTTCGGGCCGGCAACGGCGCCGACCCAACGCCGCCGGGCTTCGGGGCGGCTGACGGAACGGTGATCCACGGGGGACCCTCCGTCGGGGCGTGCGGCACCACTCGTCCCATCGGAGCGGTTCACATCAGGAGTGGAACCATGAACGACATCCGCAACACACCGTCCGTTCCCGCCTTCGACCTGGCGGATGCCCCGTGGCGTACCAGCACCCGTAGCCAGACCTCCAACTGTGTGGAGGTCGCCCCGCTGGGCACCGGCCCGTCGGCTGTCGCGCTGCGCGACAGCAAGGACCGGGGCGGCCCGGTGCTGCTGTTCAACCGGGCGGGATGGCTCGGCTTCATCTCCGGAGCGAAGAAGGGCCAGTTCGATCTGAACTGATCCGGTGATCGGACGGGGCCGTCGGCGCACTGCCGGCGGCCCTGTCGCTTTTTCCGGCTGCCGACCCCGCTGACCAGCCATCCGCCGATCAGCCGAGGCTCGAGACCAATAGGTGCGTTTCAGTTGCCGAGACGAACACGCGGCGTAACATGGCCGACGAGTACGTGGAACTTCCATTCTGGCTCATCGTCGCGGTTCATCCGGAGACCCTTATGCGGTTCCTGATAGTTCGCACCGACATCCGCGCCGTCGCTGACGGGGACATCGCCGCCGCCTGGGCCGACGGCCACCGACTCCGCGACGAGACGACCACCCCAGAGCCGCGCCGGCAGACCGTACACGCCGACGATCTGGACGCGGCGCTGCTGCTGGCCCGAGCCCTGGCCACGGTCGGCGCGGTCCGCGCAGGCAAGCAACGGGTCAAGGTCCTGCCCCTCGGCGAGCCCCGGCCCACCTTCCGACACCGACCGGGTCGCACCGGCACCTGACCAAACAGACGTCCGTCGTGGTCGGATCGGCTCCCCCGCCGCGTTTCTCGCCCTAGCCGACCACGACGGCCCGTGTTCCCGGCCCGTGACCGCCGCGGCAACGACGGCCACGGGCCGGGACCGTGCTCACTGGTCGACGTCCACCCAGCCGTCCAGCCAACGGTGGATGAGGAACAACGCGATCGACGACGGCGGCGGCAGGATCAGCTGGGCCCCGTCACCCACGTCCACGGTCCGCCCGGCCAGCGCCGCCCCGATGTCCCGACGGGAGAACCACCGGGCGTACGCGATCTCGGACGGGTCGACCCGCACCGGGTCGGCCGGGTCGGCGGTGGCCAGGAAGCCCAGCATCAGCGAGCCGGGGAACGGCCAGGCCTGGCTACCCACGTACCGAATGCGCTCGACCCCGATGCTCACCTCCTCGCGGACTTCGCGCAGCACGGCAGCCTCCGCCGACTCCCCCGGCTCGACGTAGCCGGCCAGGCAGGAGTAGCGCCGACCGCCCGGGGTGCCCGGCCAGCCGGCGTTGTTGCCCAGCAGGCAGCGCCCGTCCGGGCCGTCGACACCGTCGTGCACCAGCACGATCATCGCCGGGTCGGTACGCGGCCAGACCCGCCCGCCGTTGCGGTCCACCCGGGACCAACCGGCCTCGTCCATCGCGGTCGGCGCTCCGGTGGCCGCCGAGTAGCCGTGCCGGGTGTGCCAGTTGACCAGCGCCAGCGCGGTGGTGAAGATGCCGGCCTCCCGGTCGGCGAGCAGATGACCCACCTCGCGCAGGTTGACCGCCCGGGTGCCCGGCAACGCCGGCAGCGGCGTGTCGACCGCGAAGACCGGCACCCCGTCCGGCTCGACACCGAGGAACATCGCCACCGACTCGGACCCGACCGGCACGTCGGCCGCCCCGAACAGCACCAGCGACGGAGGCGACCCGTTGGTACGGGCCAGCGTCCGCCCCTCGTTGGTCGAGTCGAGCAGCAGCACCCGGGCCCGTAGCCACGCCTCGGTCAGCCACAGCGAGTCGCCCCGCCGGTGGGCGGCCCGGTCCAGCGTGGACCGGGCCAGCGGTGGCTCCGTCTCCCCACTCACGGCGCGCCCTCCCCCGCCGGCGCGGCCGCCCGGCTCACTGCTGCACCGGCTCGGTCCGGACCGTGGTCAGCGAGGCCAGCCCAGGGGTGACCCGCTCGGCGTCGCCGAGCACCACGACCGCAGCCCGGGCCGGCGCGAGATAGTCGGCCGCCGCCCGGGCGACGTCGTCGATGGTCACCTTCGCCAGCCGGGCCGCGTACTCGGCGAGAAAGTCCAGGCGCAGCCCGTTGCCGGCGTACGCGCTGGTCAGCGCGGCCAGCCCGGCCTGGGTGGACATACCGAGCTGGAGGGTGCCGAGGGCGTACTGGCGCGCCTGCTCCAGCTCCTCGGGCTTCGGCGGCAACGACGCCAGCCGGCCCAGCTCGTACGTCGTCTCCAGCAACGCCGGGCCGGTGACCTCGGTGGCCACCTCGGCGGCGGCGACCAGCACCGACCCGGCCACCGAGTGCTCGATCACCGAGTGCGGCCCGTACGTGTAGCCCTTGTCCTCACGGATGTTCTCCACCCAGCGGGAGGAGAAGTAGCCACCGAAGACCAGGTTGGCCAGTTGCAGCGGGGCGTGGTCGGGATGGGTGCGCGACACGGCCGGCAGCGCGATCCGCAGCGAGGACTGCACCGAGCCGGGCCGGTCCACCAGCAGCAGCGGCCCCGGCTCCAGCGGCGGGGTGGGCGGCAGCTCGGCGGTGCGCCCGGCGCCGGCCCAGCCGCCGAGCGCCCGCTCGGCCGCGTCCAGGGCCTTCTCCGGCTGCACGTCGCCGACCACCACCAGTTGCGCGCCGGCCGGGTGGACCCGCTCGGAGTGCAGGCTGCGCAGCGCAGCCGGCCGGACGGCGCGGATCTGACCGGGCTCCGGGGTCTGCGTGGCGTACGGGTGCCGGCCGTAGATCCGCTTCAGCAGCGCCTCCCGGGCCAGGAACGCCGGTTGGCTCTGCGCCACCTGAATCCGGTCGACCAGACGGTCCCGCTCGGTGGCCACCTCTTCGCTCGGGTAGCTGGCACCGGTCAGCACCTCGGCCAGCAGCTCCAGCATCCGGTCCAGGCCGGTGACCAGGCCCGCGCCGGACAGCATCAGCCGGTCCGGATCGACGCCCGCGGAGAGCCCGCCGCCCACCTTCTGCAGCTCGGCGGCGATCTGCACACTGGTCATCGACTCGGTGCCGGAGAGCATGGTCTGCGAGAGCATCGCGCCGCGGGCCAGGTGGGCCCGACCGAACGGCACCCACAGCCGCAGCTCGACCAGGGGCACGGCGGGCCGGCGTACCGCGATCACGGTGAGACCGTTGCTCAGCGTGCGTTCGGCCTGCTTGGGCACCTTGAGCTTGCGGGTGGGGCCGAGCGGCGGCAGCGTACGCGGCCCGGCGGGAGCGGTGGTGGTCATCGAGTCACCTTCGATCGCGACTGCGGGGCTCGCAAAACCGGCTCACTCCTCGCGCTCACCGGGCAGCTCCGGCGATGACCTCGACGGCGGCGCGGCGCTCCGGGCGCAGGGTGGCCGCAGCGGTCCGGACCTGCTCCTCGGTGACCTCGCCGACCAGCCGGGGCAGGTCGTTGAGCAGACCCGGTTCGCCGCGTTGCTGTTCCAGGACGGCCATCCGCAGCGCTCGGCCGAGCACCGCGTCGGTGTCCCGCAGCAGGTGGGTCGCCATCCGGGCCTGGGTCCGGGCCAGCTCGCCCTCGGTCAGCCCGTCGGTGGCCAGCCGCTCCAGCTCCTCGTCCATGGTGCGCAGCACCTTGTCCACGTCGCCGCCCGGCGGCAGGTGCGCCTGGAGCAGCAGCGCCGTCGGGTCGCGCACGTCGAACGGGTCGCCCATGAAGCCGAGGTAGCCACCGAGGCTGGTCACCGTGCGGTCGCGCTGGACCAACCGCTCGACCAGCCGCGACGCGTCGCCGTCGGTGAGCACCTCGGCCAGCACCACGTACGGCAGGTAGCCGGCGAAGTCGCTGATCGGGTCGGGCACCCGCCAGGCGCCGGCCACCGCCGGCAGCGGCGCCAGCTTGTCGGTGTACGAGGTGCGCCGCTCGGTGGTCAGGTCGGGCTCGGTGAAGTCGGGCCGCTGCGGAGCCGGACGGGCCGGCACGTCACCGAAGTGCCGGGTGACCAGCTCGGTCGCCTCGGCCACGTCGATGTCGCCGCTGACCGCCAGCACCGCGTTGCCGCTGGCGTAGTAGCGGCGGAAGAAGTCCGCGGCGTCGGCGACGGTCGCCGACTCCAGGTCGACGAAGGACCCGTAGCCGTCGTGCGCGTTGGGGAAGGTGTCGAACATGACCGGCGGCAGGGTCAGCCAGGGGAAGCCACCGTACGGCCGGTTGAGCACGTTGACCCGGATCTCCTCCTTGACCACGTCGACCTGGTTGCGCAGGTTCTCCTCGGTCAGCCGGGGGCCGCGCATCCGGTCCGCCTCCAGGAACAGCGCGCGCTCCAGCGCGTTGCTCGGCAGGGTCTCGAAGTAGTCGGTGTAGTCCAGGTGGGTGGAGCCGTTGAAGGTGCCACCGGCGCCCTGCACGTGCCGGAAGTGGGCCAGCTTCTCCAGGTTCTCCGAACCCTGGAACATCAGGTGCTCGAAGAGGTGGGCGAAGCCGGTACGCCCCTCCGGTTCGGAACGGATGCCGACGTCGTAGACCACCGCCACCCCGATCACCGGGGCACTGCGATCGGGGGTGAGCACCACCCGCAGGCCGTTGTCGAGGGTGAACCGCTCGACCGGATACTTCGTCGCTGGAATTCTGGATCTCCGCGCCGCCACGGGATCGACCCTAGCGCGTCAGCACCTCCGCTACCGGCGACCTCCGCGGAGCAGCCGCCACCGGGTGGGCCACCAGGGGCAGCACCTCGGCGCCGACCCGCTCGGCCTCCTCCCGGTGCGGCCAGCCGGAGAGGACGAACTCGTCGACGCCGAGCGCGGCGTACTCATCGATCCGGGCCGCGACCTCGGCGTAGCTGCCGACCAGCGCGGTGCCGGCGCCCTCGCGGACCAGGCCGACCCCGGCCCAGAGGTTCGGTGCGACGGTGAGCCCGTCGGTGCGGCCGGCGTTCAGCGCGGCCATCCGGGCCTGACCGACGGAGTCCATGCGACGGAACCGGGACTGGGCGGCGGCGATCCTCTCGCGGCTCATCCCGGCCAGCAGCCGATCGGCCTCCGCCCACGCTTCGGCGCTGGTCGGCCGGGCGATGACGTGCAGCCGGAGCCCGGTGCGCAGGACGCGGTCACGCTCGGCTGCCAGTGCCCGGATCCGCGTCGCCCGGGCCTCGATCGCCGCCGGTGGCTCACCCCACATCAGGTACACGTCGGCCTGGCGGGCCGCCACCGCCTCGGCGGCCGGGGACGCACCACCGAAGTAGACCGGCGGCGGGTCGGCCAGCGGGCTGGCCAGGCCGCCGCCGTCGACGCGGTAGTGCGCGCCGTCGTAGTCGAAGGGCCGGCCGGCCCAGGCGCGGCGGAGCACCTCGATGAACTCGCCGGTGCGCGCGTACCGGTCGTCGTGCCCGAGGAAGTCGCCGTACGCGCGCTGTTCGGCGGGGTCACCGCCGGTGACGATGTTGAGTGACAGCCGGCCACCGGAGACGGCCTGGAACGCCTCGGCCTGCTGGGCGATCAGTGTCGGCAGCGCGAAGCCGGCCCGGACCGCGACCAGCATGCCGAGCCGCTCGGTGTGCTGGGCGACCGCCGCGCAGACGATCCACGGGTCGGGGCAGCCGGCGCCGACCGGGGTGAGCACGGCGGTGAAGCCGTGCGCCTCGGCTGCCCGGCCGACCTCGGCCAGGTACGCCACGGTGGCGGCCCGGTCGTGCCGGGCGGCACCGGCCGTGACGGTGGCGGCGCCGACCTGATGGCCGTCGCCGGAGGTGGGCAGGAACCAGTGGAAGGTCATCGCGGAGTCGCCTCTCTACCGGTCGCCGAGGTGGCGCTTACCCTAGCAAGCCAGTAGGAAATGCCGACATATTTGAGACCCGACATCCCGGCATGTGGATGGGTCTTGACGCTGACCTCGGCCCGGCCCACTCTTCCTACCAACTAAGTAGGAATACTGCGGATTGGATGGACGATGAGACGGCTCCCCCTGCGCCGGTTGGTCACCCTGGCCACCCTCGCCGTGGTCGGCGCGGCGACCCTGGGCACCACCGCCGCGTGCGGCGACGACAGCGAGGGCGCGGGCGGCAGCTCGGGCCCGGTGACGCTGCGACTCGGCTACTTCCCCAACATCACCCACGCGCCGGCCGTCGTCGGCGTCGAGAAGGGCATCTTCGCCGAGAAGCTCGGCGCCAACGTGAAGCTGGATCCGAAGACCTTCAACGCCGGCCCGGCCGCCATCGAGGCCGTCTTCTCCGGGGCGCTGGACGCCACCTACATCGGCCCGAACCCGACGGTGAACGCGTTCTCCAAGTCCAAGGGCGAGGCGGTGCGGGTCGTCTCCGGCGCCGCCTCCGGTGGCGTGGCGCTGGTGGTCAAGCCCGGCATCAACGGCCCCCAGGACCTGAAGGGCAGGAAGGTCGCCACCCCGCAGCTGGGCAACACCCAGGACGTGGCGATCCGCTACTGGCTCAAGGAGCACGGGCTGACCACCACCAAGGAGGGCGGCGGCGACGTCAAGATCGTGCCGCAGGAGAACGCCCAGACGGTGGAGACGTTCAACAGCGGCGCGATCGACGGCGCCTGGGTGCCCGAGCCCTTCGTCTCCCGGCTGATCAACGCCGGCGGCAAGGTGCTGGTTGACGAGCGCGACCTGTGGCCGGACCGAAAGTTCGTCATCACCAACCTGCTGGTCAGCACCAAGTTCCTCAAGGCGCACCCGGACGTGGTGCAGAAGCTGGTCGACGGTCAGGTGGCCGCGAACGAGTTCGTCAACAGCAAGCCGGACGAGGCCCAGCAGGCCATCTCCGACGCGATCGGGAAGATCACCGGCAAGCCGCTGGACCTGAAGCTGATCAAGCAGGCGTGGCCGACGTTGGAGTTCACCAACGATCCGATCTCCTCCTCCCTGAAGGCCGGACTCGACCACGCCGTCGAGGTCAAGCTGACCGACCCGGTGGACCTCAAGGGCCTGTACGACCTCACGTACCTCAACAACGCGCTCACGGCGCAGGGCAAGCCCGAGGTCGTCCAGCCATGACGTCGACCACGACGACGCCCGGGAGCGCGACCACCGCGGTCGCGCTCTCGGGCGTGACCAAGGTGTACGGACGTGGGGCGAACGCCGTACTGGCCCTGGACGGCGTGTCGCTGGACGTGGCGCCGGGTGAGTTCGTCTGTCTGGTCGGCGCCTCCGGATGCGGCAAGAGCACCCTGCTCAACCTGGTCGCCGGGCTGGACCGGCCCAGCGGCGGGCAGATCGGGCTGGCCGGTGACGCCAACCCGGGGCTGATGTTCCAGGAACCGGCGCTCTTCCCCTGGCTGACCGTCGAGGCCAACGTGGAGGTGCCGCTCAAGCTGCGTGGGCTGCCCCGGGCCGAGCGCCGTGAGCGGGTGGCCGAACTGCTGCGGACGGTGCACCTGTCCGACTTCGGTCGCAAGCGCCCGCACGAGCTGTCCGGTGGGATGCGGCAGCGGGTCGCACTGGCCCGCACGCTGGCCCTGGACACTCCGGTGCTGCTGATGGACGAGCCGTTCGGCGCGCTGGACGCGATGACCCGGGACATCCTGCACGACGAACTCGAACGGATCTGGTCCGAGCGCAAGCTCTCGGTGCTCTTCGTGACGCACAACGTCCGGGAGGCCGCCCGGCTGGCCGACCGGATCATCCTGCTCTCCAGCCGCCCCGGCCGGATCATCTACTCCACCGAAGTGGACATTCCGCGTCCACGTCGGATCGACTCCCCCGACGTCGCCGCCATCGCCGCCGAGGTCACCGAACGGCTCCGTACGGAGGTGGGCCGCCATGGCCAGTGACACCCTCACCAACACGGCGCGCACCGACGCGCAGATATCCGGCCTCGACGCGTTGGAGATCGCCGGCCGGGACAAGGAGACCTCCCGGGCCACCCGGCTCTGGGCGGCCACCTGGCCCAAGCTGGCCGCGCTGGCCATCGTCATCGCGGCCTGGCAGTTGGTGGTCTGGTCGGGCTGGAAGCCGCCGTACTCGCTGCCGGGGCCACTGGTCGTCGGCCGCGAGCTGCTGGCCCAGGCCCAGGGCCCACAGCTCTGGGAGGGCCTGCTCACCACGCTGCGCCGGGCCGCCGTCGGGTACCTCTTCTCGGTCGCGGTCGGTCTGCTGCTGGGCCTGGCGGTGGCCCGGTCCACGGTGCTCCGGGCCGCCATCGGCTCGATGATCACCGCGTTGCAGACCATGCCGTCGATCGCCTGGTTCCCGCTGGCCATCCTGCTGTTCGAGCTGAGCGAGAAGGCGATCTTCTTCGTGGTGGTGCTCGGTGCGGCACCGTCCATCGCCAACGGGGTGATCTCCGGTGTGGACTACGTACCGCCGCTGCTGCTGCGCGCGGGTCGCAACCTGGGCGCGCGCGGGCTCAACCTCTACCGGTACGTGATCGCACCGGCCGCGCTGCCGGCGATCGTCGCCGGGCTCAAGCAGGGCTGGGCGTTCTCCTGGCGCAGCCTGATGGCCGGCGAGCTGATCGTGGTCGGCATCTCGCAGACCTCGCTCGGCGCCCAGCTCACCTACTCCCGCGAGCTGTCCGACGCGCCCTGGCTGCTCTCCACCATGATCGTCATCCTGGTGCTCGGCCTGGTCGTGGACGCCGCGTTCGGTGCTGCGGACCGGGCGATCCGACGCCGCTGGGGCGTGCTGGACCAGGCTGGTCAGTGACGTGTACGTCTCCGCGCGCAGCGACTACGCGCTCCGGGCGATGCTCGCCGTCGCCGCCGCCAGTGTCGGCGGCGACGGAGAGGGCGGTGGCGGAGAGGGTGACGGTGGCGGTGGCGGCGAGTTGGTGAAGGCGGCCAGTCTGGCCGAGGTGCAGGGAATACCGCTCAGCTTCCTCCAGGGCATCCTGCTCGACCTGCGCCGAGCCGGCCTGCTGCTCAGCCATCGCGGCAGTGACGGTGGGTACGCGCTGACCCGCCCGGCCGATGAGATCACCGTCGGGGACGTGCTCCGAGCGGTCGGCGGCTCGCTGACCACGGTCCGCGGGCTGCCGGCCGAGCGGGCCGGATATCACGGGGTGGCCGCCGGGCTGACCGACGTCTGGCTGGCGGTGCACGGGGCGATCGCCACCGTGGTCGACAGCACCACCCTCGCCGACCTGCTCACCCGTCACTCGACGGACCGCGCACCCACAGCCTCCTGATCAGGGCGGTGTGGTCGGGCCGGTGCCCCGCCGACCCGACCACACCTCGTACCGATCCGGACCGGGCCTGCCCCTCCGCCGGCACCGGTCGGGCCGGCCGCTGCTCAGCCCACGTGTGCGACCGTCGGGCCGGAGCCCGGGTCACCGGGGCTGTGCAGCTCCACCAGACCGGCGGGAGCGTTACCCGCCGGGGTGGCATGCCAGGGTGCGAAGGCCGCAACCATGGCGAGCAACAGCCCGGCGAGCGCGACCGCGACCACCAGGATCAGTTCGCGCAGCGCCCCCGAGCCGGCTTCGCCCGCCATGGTCACCCCTCCCGTGCCGGGCCCCCCGCCCGACTTTCCCCCGCCGGTCAGCTTCGACCACCGACGCCCGCGACGCAGTCAGCCAGCCGACCCAACTGAGGCTGATTACCGACTCAGCCGAGCGGAACGGGCGGCACGGCGGACGGGCCGAAGGTGCGGCCACCCCGCCACCACTGCGCCACAAACGGACCGACCCGCCCAGCCGAAGCGGGGCGGGTCGGTCGGGCGTACGGATCAGACGGTGCGGGGGCGGCGCGGGCGGCGGGACCGACCCGACGCACGGTGCGCCGAGCGGCCGGCACCGTCGGCGACCGGGCCGCCGGACCCACCGGCGGTACGTCCCCGACCAGCGGCAGCCTGCGGGGCGGCGACGATCGTCACCGGCACGCCGGAAGGCTCGCGGGCACCGGTCACCCGGGCCAGCGCCTCGTCACCCGGGCGCACCTGGACCGACTCGGGCCGGATGCCGGCGACTGCCATCAGGCGGGACACGTCCCGGCGCTGCTCCGGCAGGACCAGGGTGACCACGCTGCCGGACTCTCCGGCCCGGGCGGTCCGACCGCCCCGGTGCAGGTAGTCCTTCGCCTCGGTCGGCGGGTCCACGTTGACAACCATGTCCAGGCCGTCGACGTGGATGCCCCGGGCCGCCACGTCCGTGGCGACCAGGGCGGTCACCTGGCCGTTGCGGAACTGCTCCAGGATGCGGGTGCGCTGCGGCTGGGACTTGCCGCCGTGCAGCGCGGCCGCGCGTACCCCCTTGGAGAGCAACTGGCGGGCGAGCCGGTCGGCGCGGTGCTTCGTACCCATGAACAGGATGGTGCGGCCCTCACGGGCGGCGATCCGGGTCAGCGCGTCGGGCTTGTCCACCGCGTCGACGTGCAGCACGTGGTGGGTCATCGCGGTGACCGTGGCGGTGCCCGGGTCGACCGAGTGGGTCACCGGGCTGCTCAGGAAGCGGCGGACCAACCGGTCCACGCCGCCATCCAGGGTGGCCGAGAAGAGCATCCGCTGGCCCTGCGGCGCGACCTGCTCCAGCAGCTTGGTGACCTGCGGCAGGAAGCCCATGTCGGCCATCTGGTCGGCCTCGTCCAGCACGGTGATCTCGACCTGGTCGAGCCGGGCGTCGCCGCGGTTGATCAGGTCGTGCAGCCGGCCGGGGGTCGCCACGACCACCTCGGCGCCGGCGCGCAGGGCGTCCGCCTGACGCTGCAACGACAGCCCGCCGACGACGGTGACGCAGCGCAGCCCGACGGCGCGGGCGTACGGGGCCAGCGCCGTGGTGACCTGCTGGGCCAACTCCCGGGTCGGCACCAGCACCAGGGCCAGCGGGCGGCCCGGGCGGGCCCGGTGGCCGGCGGTGCGGGAGAGCAGCGGAAGCCCGAAGGCGAGGGTCTTGCCGGAGCCGGTACGACCCCGGCCGAGCACATCCCGGCCGGCGAGCGAGTCGGGCAGCGTGGCCGACTGGATCGGGAACGGCTCCGTGATGCCCTGCGCGGTCAGCGCGCTGAGCAGCGCGGGTGCCAGACCGGTATGGGCGAACGAAGGAATAACAGTGGTCACGCAAAAGCCTTCCTCGACGCGGCACGTGTCGAGGGAGGGCGCCGAAGACGGCGCTGTCGCCAGCGGAAAAAGCCGCCAGGACTCACAAGCACGAACCGAAGGGGGTACGGGCCGGCCCGCCGCCGGGCCGCCGCCTGCTTACGCAGGTCGACGGCGGAGCGGGCCGGTCCCGTCACCGCCGCGCCCGGAGGGCGCGACAGGTAATGCCGACCGATCCGAAGATCAGATCGGGCGGATGTTCTCCGCCTGCGGGCCCTTCTGGCCCTGGGTCACCTCGAACTCGACCCGCTGGTTCTCGTCCAGGCTCCGGTAGCCGGAGGACTGGATCGCCGAGAAGTGGGCGAAGACGTCAGCGCCGCCGCCGTCCGGGGTGATGAAGCCGAAGCCCTTGTCAGCGTTGAACCACTTCACGGTGCCAATAGCCATGTGTTTCGTCTCCTTGACGGAACGTCGGACTCGCACTTGTTGCGAGCCCGAAGAGGAGCGCTCCGCGCGGGAATGCGCGAATCGCCTGTCGCTTCTGGTCGCCCCGCCCGGAGAACTCCGGACACAACAAAGAGCGCCTGGGGCCACAATCCCGCCAGGCGCACACAGAGTCTCTGGTAACCAAAACTGCAACCCGTTCAACCTACCACGGATTTTCCCGCCATGGTCAATGTCGGGCGGAATCTTCGGGCAACTTGGCGATCAGGGCCGTGAGCCCGGTCACGTCCAGCAGGTCGGCGGGGCGCACCGTCGCCCCGTCCCGGACGTAATGGAACGCCGCACCCACCCGGTCGACCGGCACACCGGCCAGCTCTGCCCAGGCCAGCCGGTAGACGGCCAACTGCACCGCGGCCACCTCCGCCGCCGGACCGGAGGGCTGCGCACCGGTCTTCCAGTCGACCACGTCGAACCGGCCGCCCGGCCGAGCGAAGACAGCATCCATCCGCCCCCGGACCACCACCCCGGCGATCACCGTGGCGAACGGCACCTCCACCTCCACCGGTGCCCGGTCGGCCCACTCGCTGGCCAGGAAGCGCTCCTGAAGCTCGACGAGCGCCTCGTCCGGCGCGGCATCCGCGTCGGCCGCGCCGGGCAGCTCGTCCAGGTCGAGCAGCCGGTCGGCGCCGAAGCGCTGCTCCAGCCAGGCGTGGAAGGCCGTGCCGCGGCGGGCGTACGGGTTGGGCTCGGTGGGCACCGGGCGGCGCAGCGTCCGGGCCAGCGCCGCCGGGTCGCGGCGCAACGCGACCAGCTGGGTGACGCTCAGCTGGCCGGGCAGGGCCACCTCGACCGCGCCGGAGAGCCGGGTCAACTCGGCCCGCTCGGCCAGCAGCAGGTCCGCCTCGCGCTGCCAGCGCACCACCTCGGGATCCACCTCCGACCCGCCGGCGACCACCAACTCCGCCGGGCCATCGCTCATCAGACGGCGGACCAGACCGGCAGCCTCGGCCAGCGCCGGCCGACGGCCACCCAGCGGGTCGGCCGGCCACTCCGCGCGGAGCACCACCTCGGCGGTCGGGTTCGTCGCATCCGGGGTCGGTTCCGGCGCCCACGCGTCGACCAGGTGCCCCGGGCCGCCGTCCAGGCAGGCGTCGTACACCTCGCGCAGGAAGACCGACGGGCCACGCGGCCGCTTGGTCCCCTCCCCCCACCAGTACGCCGAGCAGAGCAGCAGCCGGCGCGGCCGGGTCACCGCCACGTACGTCAGCCGGCGCTCCTCCCGCTCGTCGTGAGCACGCCAGGCGTCGGTGAAGTCGGTCACCGCCCGAGCGACCGCCCGCTGGTCCGCCGCCTCGTAAAGCGCCAGCTCGGGCAACCCGTCGACGTCACCGCGCAGCGGGAACGGCAGCACGCCCAGCCCGCCCAGCCAGTGGTCGGAGTTGCGCACCGGCCCGGGCCACAGCCCACGGCTCAGCCCCGCCACCGCCACCACGTCCCATTCCAGCCCCTTGGCGGCGTGGGCGGTGACCACCTGCACCGCGCCCTCCACCACCTCGACCTCGCCGGGGGCGAGGCCGCGCTCCTCGTCCTCGGCGGCGGCCAGGTAGGACAGGAAGCCGGCGAGGGTCGCGCCGGGGGTCTCCCCGCTGAACCGGGCCGCCACGTCGCCGAGGGCGTCCAGGTGCCCCCGGGCCAGGCCGGCGTCGCCAGCGCCGTCCCGGCCGGCCCGCACCGCGACCTCCACGTCCAGGCCGATGGTCCGCTCGATGTCCGCGATCAGGTCCGGCAGGGCCTGGTCCAGGCGGTAGCGCAGCAGCGCCAGCTCCCGGCCGTACGCGCGCAGCCGCGCGAAACCCTCCGCCGAGTACGCCTGCGCCGGGCCGAGGTCGGCCAGCGCCTCCACCAGGGTCGCCTCGTCCAGCAGGTCGGGACTGATCTCGGAAGTGTCGTCGGCGGCCAACCGCCGCCGGGCGTTGGCGATGGCCCGAGCCCGCCGGTGCAGGGCCACCAGGTCGCGCGGCCCGATCCGCCAGCGGGCACCGGTGAGCAGCCGCAGCAGGGCGGCACCGTCGGTCGGGTCGGCCAGCACCCGCAGCGTGCACACCACGTCGCGGACCTCGGGGGTGTCCAGCAGGCCACCCAGCCCGACCACCTCGACCGGAAGACCGCGCTCGCGCAGCGCCGACTCGATCGCCGGGATCTGGCTGCGGACCCGGACCAGGACGGCGGTGGTCGGGCGCTGCGCAACCGGGATGTGCTCGGGCGCCGCGCCTGGCATCCGGGCCGCGCCACGCCACGCCGCGAGCACGCTGTCGGCGATCCAATCCGCCTCATCGGCGTACGTGGGCAGCAGTGCGCAGTGCACCGTGCCACCCGCGGCCCCACCGGGGCTGCGGTGCGGGATCGGATCCCGGACCGTCAGCGCGGAGCGCAGCTCCGGCACCCGGGCACCGGCCGCGCGCAGCGGTGTGGACAGCGCGTTCGCCACCCGGAGGATCTCCGGGCGGTTGCGCCAACTGGTGGTGAGCCCGAGCGCTGCGGCCGGCTGACCGTCGGCCCGGGCGAACTCGCTCGGGAACCGGTCCAACGTTCCAGCGCTGGCCCCCCGCCAGCCGTAGATCGACTGGCAGGGGTCCCCCACCGCCGTCACCGGGTGCCCGCCGCCGAACAGGGCGTTGAGCAGCACCACCTGGGCGTGGCTCGTGTCCTGGTACTCGTCGAGCAGCACCACCCGGAAGCGGTCCCGCTCGATCTCGCCGACCCCCGGGTGGTCCCGGGCCACCCGGGCCGCCCGGGCGAGCTGGTCGGCGAAGTCCATCGCCTCGAAGTCCTCCTTGCGCCGGGCGTACGCACGCACCAGCGGCAGCAGGCGCAGCCGGGTCTGCTGGAGGGCGAGCGCCTTGCGCACGTCGGCGTAGACCCGACCCGGCCGGGACTGCACCTCGGCGAAGAACCGCCCGGTCCAGGCCGCCAGCTGGTCCGGGGCGACCAGGTGCTCGTCCAGCTCCCCGGCGAGCGCCAGCACCGCGTCGGTGATGGTGCTCGGCATCCGGTCCACCTCGGACATGTCGCCGTCGTAGTTGCGCACCAGCAGGTCGACCAACTGCCAGCGGGACGCCTCGGTGAGCAGCCGGGTGGACGGCTCGTAGCCGGCCCGCAGCCCGTGCTCGGTGACGATCCGCCCGGCGTACGAGTGGTACGTCGAGACGGTGGGCTCGCCGGCCAGCGGATCGTCCAGCGGGTCCCGGCCCTGCCGGCCGAGCCGGCGGATCAGCTGGTCGAGCCGGGTCCGTACCCGGTGGGCCAGCTCACCGGCCGCCTTACGGGTGAAGGTCAGCCCGAGGATCTGCTCCGGGCGCACGTACGAGTTGGCCACCAGCCAGACCACCCGCGCGGCCATCGTCTCGGTCTTGCCGGACCCGGCACCGGCGACCACCAGCAGCGGCTCCACCGGGGCGGCGATGATCGCGGCCTGCTCCCGGGTGGGCGCCGGCAGCCGCAGCAGCTTGGCCAGCTCCACCGGGGTGTACCGGGGGCCGGAATCGGCGAGTCGGGGCGCCGGAGCGGGGCCGGCGCCGAACAGGGTGGGCTGGGTCACCGTCCCGCCTCAGCTCGCGACTGCGTGGCTCGCAGGACCGGCTCGCTGCTCGCGCTCACGGCGACATCGTTCGTGACTGCGGGAATCGCACGCTCACTCCTCGCCTTCACGGATGCTCCGGGTGGTCGGCGGTTCGACGACCTGGCGCCCCTGCCCGGAGACCGGGCAGCTGGTGCGCACCGGGCAGACCCGGCACTTCGAGTTGGCCACCGCGGCGAACGTGGCGGCTGCCATCGTATCGGCGGTCCGCCGGACCAGCGCGGTCGCCCAGCCGGCCGCCGGCCCCTCGCCGACCGCCGGCTGGTTCTGCTCCCTGGCGTCCTTGGCGGAGGTGCCGAGCTGCACCAGCGCAGCACCCCCGGACTCGTCGCCGAACTCGGCGAACGCCCCCGCCTCCACCGCCGCCTGGTATGCGCCCAGCTGCGGGTGCTCGGCCAGGTCGGTGCCGGTGACCGCCGTGGACTTACCGGTCTTCAGGTCGATCACCACCAGCCGACCGTCCTCGTCGACCTCCAGCCGATCGACCCGACCGGTCAGGTCGACCGGCCGCTGCGGGTCATCCAGGCGGACCGCGAACTCGTGCTCGATGGCGAGCAGCCGGCGCGGGTTGGTCGCCAGCCAGCGCAGCAGCTTGTCGACCATCGCCTCGGCCCGCTCCCGCTCCGGGCCGGCCATCCACCGGGCGGCCAACTCGATCGCGTCGAACCGGGCGGCCACGTAGTCAAGCAGGGCACCCCGGTCGGCGCTGGCGTCCTCGGCGAGCATCGCGGCGGCGTGCACCAGATTGCCCACCCCCTGCGCGGTGCTGGTCGGGCCGCTGCCGCCGTGCCGTTCCAGCAGCCAGCGCAGGCTGCACCGCAGTGCGCTCTCCATCGCCGACGGAGTGACCCGTACCGGCTCGCCGTCATCCACCAACGGCCGGTCGTCGGAGAGCGCCCGCAGCCCCCACCAGTCGTCGGGGTGCGCGCCGGGCACGCCAGCGGCGGCGAGCCGTGCCAGCTCGGTCGCCGCGGCGCGCCGCCGGGTCGCCGGTGCGGCCGGGTCGGTGATCGCGGTACGCAGCTCGGCCACCAGCGCCGGCAGGGTGAGCGCCCGAGGCGGCCGGGTGACCGGCAGTGCCCCGGGCCGGTCCGGCTCGCCGTCGCCGTGAGTCGCACCGTCGCCCTCGACCGCACCGCCGCCGGTAGGCGCGGCGCTCGGAGCGCCGCCGTCGGTGAGTGGAATGCTCGGGGCGCCGCCGCCGGCGCGTGGGGTACTCGGGGCGCCGCCGCCGGCGAGTGGGGTACGCGGGGCGCCACCGTCGGTGAGCGCGGTGCTCGGGGCGCCGCCGCCGGCGGGATCGCTGGTCGGCGGGCCGGCGCGGGGACCGGGCGGTGTGGACGGATCGACCGGCCCGGTGCCCCCCGGTGGGGTGGGCGGCGCGGTGGGGCCCAGCTCGTAGAGGAAACGGCTCGGCTGCTCCTCGTGGTCGTCGCCGCCGACCGCGGCCGAGGCCACGGCGCTGACCAGCAGCCGGTGTCGGGCGCGGCTGACGGCCACGTGGAAGAGGCGGCGTTCCTCGTCGAGCAACGCCGAGGTCTGACCCACCACGTTCGCGGCGGTGGCGCCGCCGACGGACCGACCCGCCAGCACGTCGACCAGCCGCTCCGAGCCGAGCAGGCTGCCGCGCAGCCGCAGGTCCGGCCAGATGCCCTCCTGCACTCCGACCACTGCGACCAGGTCCCACTCCAGGCCCTTCGCGGCGTGCGCGGTGAGCAGTCGGACCGCCGCGCCCCGGTCGGCGGTCGGAGCGATGGTGTCCGCCGGCAGGTCCTGGCCGAGCACGTGGTCGAGGAAGACCTCGGTGCGGGCACCGGGGAGCCGGTCGGTGAACCGGGCCGCCGCGTCGAAGAGCACCAGCACCGCGTCCAGGTCGCGGTCGGCCGCCTCGGCCCGTCGCCGTCGGGCCAGATCTCCCTCACCGGCCTCCGGCCGCCCCTGGCCGATCGCGCCGGCCCAGCGTTCGGCCAGACCGCTGGCCTGCCAGACGGCCCAGAGCACGTCCTCGGCGGTCGCGCCCGGCCGGGCGGCGATGTCCCGGGCGGTGGCCAGCAGCCCGGCCACCGCCTGCGCCGGCTCCGCCCACCGCCGGTCGATGCCGGCCAGCTCGGCCGGATCACGCAACGCCTCGACGATCAGCTCCCCGGACGGGCGCCGGTCCCCGCCGGCCAACGCCAGCGCACGCAGGCCCTGCCGCAGTCGCCGCTCGGCCAGCGGGTCGGCCCCGCCCAGCGGCGAGTGCAGCAGCGCGACCGCCGCCTCCTCGTCCAGGCGGTCCGGCTCCAGCGCGCAGCGCAGCAGGAGCAGCAGCGGCGCCACCGCCGGTTGCAGGTGCAGCGGCAGATCCTCGCCGTGCACCGTGGTCGGTACGCCGGCCGCGTGCAGCGCCCGTTGCAAAGTGGGTAGCTGCAACGCTGTCGACCGAACCAGCACCGCCATCCGTGACCAGGGCACGCCGTCGAGCAGGTGGGCGGAGCGCAGCGCATGGGCCAGCCAGGCGGCCTCGCTGGTCGCCGAGCGGAACGTGTGCACCTCGACCACGCCGGCCGGGGCGTCCGGCAGCGGGTGCAGACGGCGGTGCGCCGCCGGACCCCGCAGCCGGCGGCCCAGTCGGGCGATCGCGGCGAGCAGGCCCGGCCCGGCCCGGTAGGAGGTGGTCAGCAGCACCTGCGCTGCCGGCGCGCCGGAGGCGGTCCGGAATCGGTGCGGGAAGGTGGTCACCCCGGCCGGATCGGCGCCCCGGAAGGCGTACGTGGAGGAGTCCGGATCGGCGAAGGCGACCAGCGGCTTACCCCCGCCAGCGATCACCGAGAGCAGCTCGAGCTGGGCGGGATCGGTGTCGGCCAGCTCGTCGACGTACACATGGGCAAGCCGGCGGCGCTCGGCGGCCAGCAGCTCCTCGTCGTCGCGCAGCAGCCCGGTCGCCGCCCGGACCAGCTCGGCGGGGTCGTACGCGATCGAGCCCCGGTTGCTGACGTCGCGCAGCGCGAGCACCGCCACGTACTCCCGCAGGAACCGGGCGGCCGCCGGCCAGTCGGCGCGGCCGAGCTTCTCGCCCAGCCGGGCCAGGTCGACCGGCCCCACGCCGCGCTCGGCGGCGCGCATGAGCAGGTCGCGGAGTTGGCCGGCGAAGGCTCGGGTCCGCAGGGCGGGGCGCAGATCGGTCGGCCAGCCGACCGGGTCGTCCTCGGGCTCCTCGCCCACCACGTCCAGCAGCTCGCGGATGATCAGATCCTGCTCGGGGCCGGTGAGCAGGCGGGGCGACGGCTCGCCACGCTCGGCGGCGGCCCGGCGGAGCAGCCCGAAGGCGTACGCCGGGAAGGTGCGCACCAACGGCTCGCGCAGCACCCGGTGGCCGTCCTCGGCCACCCGGGCCTCGATCCGCTGGCGCAGGGCGGTGGCCGCTCGGCGGCCGAAGGTCAGCACCAGGATCCGCTCGGGGTCGACTCCCTCGGCCACCCGGGCGGCGACCGCCTCGACCAGGGTGCCGGTCTTGCCGGTGCCCGGCCCGCCGAGCACCAGCATCGGTCCGTCGGTGTGCGCGACCACCTCCGCCTGCACCGGGTCGACCCGCCGGCCCGGCGAACCATCCACCGACCCGGCCCCTTCGCCCCGGTCTGCCACCCCGCTGCCGACGACGCCACCGCCCGCCGGGGTGTTGTCGTCAGAAAGCACGGAGTTGTCGTCGGAGAGCGCGGTGTTGTCGTCGGAGAGCATGGTGCCACCGGCGGCCACGGTGCTGCCGCCAGGCACGCTCCCGTCCCCCCGCGCCGGCCCCCCAGACCGCCGCACCAACCGGTACGCCTGCATCAGCTCATCCCATCACGCCCATACGACACCAACCCCACCCCACCTCCCGGCCCCACCCCGTCCCCCCGGCCCTCCCCACCCCCCGGCCCCACCCCACCCCATCCAGCTCCGTCGATCATGAAGTTAGCGGCGCGACACGCCGACAGCGGCGCCGCTAACTTCATGATCGACGGGAGGAGCCGGCCGGAGGCCGGGGGGCGGGGGGACGGGTGGGGTCAGGTTAGGTGGGATTCCAGGGCGTCCAGGGCGGTGGGGATGGTGTCGGCCACGGTGAGGAGGTCGAGGCCGGCGGGTTTGAGGAAGTGCTGCTCGCCGAGCGTGCCGAGCCAGTCCAGCAGCGGGCGATAGAAGCCATCGGTGTCGATCAGCACCATCGGCTTGGTGTGCAGGGCGAGAGTGGCGGTGGTCCAGACCTCGAACAGCTCGTCCAGGGTGCCGAGCCCGCCGGGCAGGGCGAGGAAGGCGTCCGACTTGTCGATCATCACGGTCTTGCGGCTGGCCATCGAGTCGGTCACCAGCAGCTCGTCCGAGCGCACGTCGGCGACCTCCAGGTCGACCAGCGCCTGTGGGATCACGCCCAGGGTGCGCCCGCCGGCGGCCCGGGCGCCGTCCGCCAGCGCGCCCATCATGCCGACACAGCCGCCGCCACTGACCAGCGTGTGCCCGCGCCGGGCCAACTCCGCGCCGGTCTCGGTGGCCAGGTCCAGCCAGCGCTGGTCGAGGGTACGGGAGGAGGCGCAGAAGACGCAGATCGCCGCCATCAGCCCTCCCGCGGCTGGTCGGCCGCCTGCTCGGCGGCGGACTGCTGGTCGGCGGCGGCGCGGGCGACGGCCTCGTCACGGACCGCCTCCTGCTCAGCGGAGAGCGCCGCCTCGGCCTCGACGATGTGCCGGACCGCCGCGTTGACGTCGTCGGTGAGGCAGATCAGCTCCAGGTCGACCGGGCCGATCTTGCCGTCGGCTGCCATCGTGCCGCGCAGCCAGTCGAGCAGCCCCTGCCAGTAGGCGACGCCCATCAGCACCACCGGGAACCGGGTGACCTTGCCGGTCTGCACCAGGGTGAGCGCCTCGAAGAGCTCGTCCATGGTGCCGAACCCACCGGGCAGCACGACGAACGCCTGCGCGTACTTGACGAACATGGTCTTGCGGGCGAAGAAGTAGCGGAAGTCGATGGCCAGGTCGACCCATTCGTTGATGCCCTGCTCGAACGGAAGCTCGATGCCGAGCCCGACGGAGAGCCCGCCGGCCTCACTGGCACCCCGGTTGGCGGCCTCCATCACCCCCGGCCCACCCCCGGTGATCACCGCGTAGCCGGCCCGGGCCAGCGCACCGCCCAGTTGCTCGGCCAACCGGCACTCGGGAGTGTCCGGGCCGCTGCGCGCTGAGCCGAAGACGCTGACCGCCGGAGGCAGGTCGGCAAGGGTGTCGAAACCCTCGACGAACTCGGAGAGGATGCGCAGCGCACGCCAGGCGTCCCTGGTCTTCCAGTCGCCCCGCCCACGCGAGTCGAGCAGCCGCTGATCGGCGGTGCTGCTCGGGATCGCCCCCCGGCGCAGCGTGACCGCGCCCCGATGCCGCTCCTGTCCCGGACCGCGGCCGGCCTCCCGCCCGTTGCTCTGGCTCATGGAGCAACCGTAGTGGAGCGGCACCTGTCGGGTGGGCGGGGTGCGGACGCGGAGAAGACGCCGAGAAATAGTTCGAGATCTTGGGCAACTATTCGGCTCGCCCGTACGTCTTACTATTCACATACCGGGTATGCCCCGGCGCGCGCCTTCGGGGGAGGAGACAGCGTGATCAGCAACAGCGAGATGATCCGGATCCGTCGCCAGATGCAGCGACGGATCCGAGACGTGGTGGCCGAACGCCGCCGCACCCGCCAACTGGACCCACCCCTAGCCCCCACTGCCGCCGCCCCTTCCGGAGCTGATCAAGAGGTTTGCGTCGCCGACAACGGGCCCGGCTGACGCAAACCTCTTGATCACCGGAGTCAAGGGGTCAGGCTGGGGCTAGCCAGCGGTGCAGGGTTGCCGCGCCGTCACGGATCTTGCTGATCTCGACGTGCTCGTCCTTGTGGTGGGCCAGGTTGGGGTCCCCCGGGCCGAAGTTCAGCGCCGGAATGCCCATCGCCGCGAACCGGGCCACGTCCGTCCAGCCCAACTTGCCGATCGGCGCCGCGCCGACCGCCGCCAGGAACTCCTTCGCCGGGGCCGCCTCCAACCCGGGGGTCGCGCCGGCCGCCGCGTCGGTCACGGCCAACTCGAAGCCCGCGAAGACCTCCCGCAGGTGCGCCTCCGCCGCCGCCGGGTCGCGGTCCGGTGCGTACCGGTAGTTGACCTCGATCTCGCAGTGGTCGGGGATCACGTTTCCGGCGACGCCGCCGGTGATCCGGACCGCGTTCAGACCCTCGCGGAAGTCGCACCCCTCGATGGTGATCCGACGTGCCTCGTACGCCTGGAGCCGCCGCAGCACCTCACCGGCGGCGTGGATGGCGTTCACCCCGTGCCAGGAGCGCGCCGCGTGGGCCCGCTCACCCGAGGTGGTCACGATGGCCCGCATGGTGCCCTGGCAGCCCGCCTCGACGATGCCGTACGTGGGCTCCAGCAACACCGCGAAGTCCGCCTCCAGCCACTCCGGGTACGCCTGGCCGACCAGGGTCAGCCCGTTGTACCGCGACTCGATCTCCTCGGCCTCGTAGAAGAAGTACGTCACGTCGTAGCGCGGCTCGGGCAGGCTCACCGCGAGGTGCAGCGCGTACGCCACGCCGGACTTCATGTCGGAGGTGCCGCAGCCGTACATGAGGTCGCCGCGCATGGTCGACGGGAAGTTGTTGTTCAGCGGCACCGTGTCCAGGTGCCCGGCCAGCACGACACGCTGCGACCGACCCAGATCGGTGCGCGCCATCACCGTGTTGCCGTGCCGGTGGGTGGTCAGGTGCGGTACGCCCCGCAGCACCTCTTCGACGCAGTCGGCGATCGCCTTCTCGTTGAGGGACACGGACTCAATGTCGACAAGAGCGCGGGTCAACGCCACCGGATCGGCGAGGACCTCGGGGGTCAGCGGGTTCTCCATGGTTCGCACGGTACCTTCAGGTCTGTCGGCGCGAGGAGCGAGCTTGCGGGCCCCTGGGGCGAGCGCGAGGAGCCCCGCAGTCGTGAGCAGAGGCCAGCCCGGCCGCGACCGAAAGGTGAAACAGTGACGTCCGCAGATTCCGCCTGGGGCATCGGCCTGGCCACCGTCACCGCAGACGAGCAGGTGCTCGACACCTGGTACCCGACCGGCAAGCTGGGCCTCGGTGAGCTGCCGCTGGTCGCCGGTGAGGACAAGGCGGACGTGCTCGACCTGCCGCCGACCGCGCTCGGCGACCGGTCGCTACCCGGTCTGCGTACCGTGCAGGTGGTCACCGTGATCGGCTCCCTGGACGACCCGATCAAGGACGCCCCCGACGCGTACCTCCGGTTGCACCTGCTCTCGCACCGCCTGGTCCGCCCCAACCAGCTCAACCTGGACGGCATCTTCGGCAAGCTGGCCAACGTGGCGTGGACCTCCGCCGGGCCGTGCCCGCCCGAGCGGGTGGACGAGCTGCGGGTGATCGAGCGGGCCGCCGGCCGCCACCTGTCGGTGTACGGAGTGGACAAGTTCCCCCGGATGACCGACTACGTGGTGCCCGCCGGTGTACGCATCGCCGACGCGGACCGGGTCCGGCTCGGCGCCCACCTGGCCGCCGGCACCACCGTCATGCACGAAGGCTTCGTCAACTTCAACGCCGGCACCGTGGGCACCTCGATGGTGGAGGGCCGGATCGTGCAGGGCGTGCTGGTGGGCGACGGCTCCGACGTCGGTGGTGGCGCCTCGATCATGGGCACGCTCTCCGGTGGCGGCACCGAGAAGGTGAGCATCGGCGACCGGAGCCTGATCGGCGCGAACGCCGGCGTCGGCATCTCACTCGGCGACGACTGCGTGGTCGAGGCGGGCTGCTACATCACCGCCGCCTCCAAGATCACCCTGCCGGACGGCCGGGTGGTCAAGGCCCGCGAGCTGTCCGGCGTCGACGGCCTGCTGTTCTGGCGCAACTCGGTGACCGGCGCGCTGGAGGCCCGCCCGCGTACCGGCCGGGGCATCGAGCTGAACGCCGCCCTGCACGCCAACGACTGACGATCCCGCCGGGTCCGCGGCGCTCGGCCACGGACCCGGACGGGGTACGCCTCAGCGCAGCCGGTACGCCTGGATGATCCGTTGGGTCACCGTGTTACCGGCGGCGTCCCGAGCGGTGGCCCGCAGGGACGCGTAGCCGGCACCGGCGGGATGCCGCACAGTGGCGGTCCAGCCGTGCCCGCCGTGCCGGACTCGGGCGGGTTGCCAACTCTGGCCGCCGTCGTAGGAGACGTCGACGGTCAGCCCGATCACCCGCGACCCGGCGGCACCGGGCTGCCGCCGCACCTGCACCGGGATGACCAGACTCCGGCCGGCCGGGGCGGCGTTGGCCGCGTCCAGCGGTGGCGTGAATCGGATGGCCGACACCGGCAGCGGCCGATAGTCCTCGCCGGGAACGTGCCGGGACCGGAACGTCCACGCCGTGCTGACCTCGGTGCTGAGATCGGTGAAGATCCGCTTGGACGACGTCTCCAGCCGGTAGCCCGCGTCGCCGGGCGGCACTGTGAACCGCCCGTAGCCCGGCGTCGGCTGCTCGCCGACCAGCACGCCGTCGCGGTAGAGAGCCGTCCGGGCGGTGTCGGCGACCGAGCGGCCAGCGTGCCCCTCGGCGTCGCTGTACAGCGGCAGGTCCGCCTGGATCTCGTCAGCGAGCCGGGTGACGCCCTGCCCGGGCCAGCGCGACACCGGGAAGGACGGCCCGTACGGGGCGCTGCCCCAGCTCTCCCGGGTGTGCCGGCCGGCCCGGTACGCCCGTGGTTCGGCGCTCAGCGTCGCCTTCAGGTCGGTCCAACCGTCGTCGGTGGGCACCCCGAACATCAGCTCCGAGGACCAGCGCACCGATCGGGTGTTGTAGTGCTCGACCCGCTGCCCGGGCACCGTGGTGGGCAGGCCGACCGCCCAGCCGCCCAGGTCCGGATCGAGGTGCGGGAAGACCACCCGCTCCGCGACCAGGCCCGGAGAACCGCCCCGGAACTGGTGCGTGACGCTGGCCAACTCCCGGCTGCGGTAGGTCTTGTCGAAGCCGGTCGGCATCCGGCCGGGGAACTTCTCGGCGAGCGCGTACAGGTACGGGCTGTTGGCGACCTCCGGCTGCGCCCACTGGCTGTTCACCGTGGCGAAGAACCGCTCACCGGAGACCGGCCGGCCGATCTGTCCAGTGGCCAGCCCGGTGAAGTCGAGTGCGAGCAGGCCGAACCCGTAGGAGCCGCCGTCGTCGGTGACCCAGTTGGCCCCGATGTCCACCAGCGCCGGCACGGCCGAGGGCTCCGGGACGGCGGTACGCACCGGCCGGGCCTTCCGGCCGTCGACGGTGACCGTGGTGTCGCCGTCCACGACCAGCTCCGGCTGGGCCAGTTGGGCGAGCCCGTCCTCGGCGAAGAGGAGGCTGACGAGTCCGTAGCGGCCCTTGGGCAACCGGGTGTCGACGGTGCCGTCCGGGTCATACAGGTCGTAGGTGGCCAACGTGTCCAGGTCGACCAGAGCGGTGACGTGGTCGGTGGCGGCCGCACCGGTGGCGTCCAGGTGCCGCACGGTGAGCTGGTAGCTCTCCACCTCCCGGTTGACCGCGACCGGGGTGACCGCCACGGCCGTCCCGGAGCGGGCCACGATCCGCCCGGTCCAGTAGCCGTCCGTTCCGAGCCGGGTGTTCGCCGTGACGGTGGTGCCGGCGGTGCCGCCCGGGGGCACGGTGAGCTGGGTCGTTCCGAGGGCGAACATGCCGGCCGGCGCCGGCTGGCCGTCCGAGCCGGTCACCTCGAGGGACAGGTCCAGGGTGAGCGGGTCCGGGCCGTCGTTGCGCCAGCCGACCTCCCGGGTGACCGGGGTGTCGTCGTCGTGCGGCCAGGCGGGCTGGCCGAAGGAGACGCTGACCGGGTCGCTGACCACCCGCTGGGTGATCGCCCTGGCCACGTCGACCCGGCCGGCGCCCTGCTGGAAGGCGGTCTGCGCCGGGTGCGGCTTCGCCGAGGCCATCAGGGTGGCCTTGAGCTGGCCCGCCGCCCAGCCGGTGTGCTGCTGGGCGATCAGCGCCACCGCGCCGGTGACGTGCGGCGCGGCCATCGAGGTGCCGGAGAGCGAGACGTACTTCTCCCCCACCGGGTCGCCGAGCAGCGTGCCGTCGCCGCGAGCGGCGACGATCTCCACCCCGGGGGCGGTGAGATCCGGCTTCAGCCCGCCGTCGCGCACCCGAGGCCCTCGGCTGGAGAAGTCGGCCAGCGCGTCGTCACGGTCCACCGCGCCCACCGCGAGGGCGGCGTCGGCCGTGCTCGGCGAGCCGACCGAGCCGTCGCTGCCGACGTTGCCCGCGGAGATCACGAAGAGCGCGCCGGTCTGCGCGGTCAGCGATTCGACCGCCGCCTCCAGCGGGTCGACGTCCGGCGTGTCGGGACCGCCCAGGCTCATGTTGATCACGTCGGCGTGCTGGTCGACGGCGGCCCACTGCATGCCGGCCAGGATTGCCGACTCCGAGCAGCCCTGGTCCTCGCAGACCTTTCCGTTGAGCAGGGTTGCGTCCGGCGCGACGCCCCGGTATTTACCGCCGGAGGCGGCGCCGCTGCCGGCGATGATCGAGGCGACGTGGGTGCCGTGGCCGACGGTGTCACCGGCCTCGGCGGCTTCGGTGAAGTTGTGCGACTCGGCGACCCGGCCGGTCAGGTCGGGGTGGTTGGCGTCGATGCCGGTGTCCAGCACCGCGACGCGTACGCCCTGGCCGGTGAAGCCCGCCTGGTGCGCGGCCGGCGCGCCGATCTGCGGCACGCTGTGGTCCAGGCTGACCTGCCGGCGGCCGTCGAGCCAGATCCGGTCGGCACCCCCCGCCGTGCCGACCCGGGCGCCGGCGCCGGTGAGCGCCGCCCAGACCGCTGTGGCCCGCTGCTTGTCGGCCGTCGCGGCGACCCCGCCGATGGCCGGCAGTTGCACGGTGACCGTCAGCCCGGCCGGTACGGCGGTGCGCTGCCGGGCGCCCGCGTCGCCGGTGACCAGCACCGGCAGGTGGTCCCGGCGGCTGTCGTCGTAGCCGGCGGCGATCAGCCCGGTCACGTCGAACAGCCGCCGGTCGACCCGACCGGCCCGGACCAGCGGCAGGGCGTCCTGTGGCAGCACGGTGAGGTGGCCGCGGTCGCGGGTGGTGAGGAAGCGGAGATGGGTACGTCCGGGGCCGGGACTGACCGCGGCGGACCCGGAAGCGGTGACGGTGACGCGGTCACCGGTGAGCAGGGTGACGGTGGTCGGGGATGCGGTGCCGATCGCGGTGCGCGGGGCGGCGTCCGGGGCGGTGGTGGTGGGCGGGCTGGCGACGGCAGTCGCCGGAGTGCCCAGCACGAGGGCGACTACGGCGACGGCGGCCATTCTGCTACGTCGATGCAACGGATCCTCCTCGGTGGAGCGTCAGTACTACTGGAGACGCATTGACCACCGTCAGTGTTACATACCGGGTATGCATAATGTGGGCCGAAAAATGACGGACCAACCAACATGCACCGGGACTGAACCGGCATCATCGACGGGGTGACCTCCATGAAGGACCGGATGCTCGCCGGCGAGCCCTACCTCGCCGACGACCCCGAGATCATCGCCGACCTGGACCGGGCAGCCCGGCTGATGGAACGCTTCAACACCAGCTCCGCGGCGGACGAGGCGGCTCGTCTCGCCGCCCTGCGCGACCTGCTCGGCGAGCTGGGCGAGGGCACCTGGATCCGGCCACCGTTCTACTGCGACTACGGCTGGCAGATCCGGATCGGGCCCCGCAGCTTCGTCAACTACCACGCGGTCTTCCTCGACGTCGCCCCGATCACCCTCGGCGCGGACGTCCAGGTCGGACCGAACGTGCAGCTGCTCACCCCGACCCACCCGGTGGAGCCCGGGCCGCGCCGCGACAAGTGGGAGGCGGCGAAACCGATCACCATCGGCGACAACGTCTGGCTCGGCGGCGGCGCGATCGTGCTGGCCGGGGTGACGATCGGCGCGAACACCGTCGTCGGTGCCGGCGCGGTGGTGACCCGCGACCTACCGGCCAACGTGGTCGCGGTCGGCAACCCGGCCCGGCCGGTCCGTCAACTGGACTGATCGGCACGACACCGACGCCGGCACGGCTGCCTGCCCGGCACGGCTTCTACCCGGAACTCCGGTCAGGCCGCCGGTGGCTCGGTCAGTCGGACGACCAGATCGGCGACGCCGGCGGTGCCGGTCACCAGGGCGGCATTGACCTCGTCGCTGCCCAGCGCCCACGCTCGCGCCTGCTCCGGCGACCGCCCGAACGCCTCGTGCCGGGCGGTCAGCCGACGCAGCCGCACCTCGGCGTCCAGGTCGAGGAACCAGGCCTCGTGCAGCAGCGACCGGATCTCCTGCCACGGGAAGTCCGGCAGCAGCAGGTAGTTGCCCTCGGTCACCACCAGGCGGACCGATGGCGGGACCTCGATGGCCCCGGCGATCGGCTCCTCCAGCTCCCGGCGGAACTCCGGCGCGTAGACCGAGGTCGGCTCCAGCCGGCGCACCCGGCGCAGCAGCGAGACGTACCCGTTGGCGTCGAAGGTGTCCACCGCGCCCTTGCGATCGGCGCGGCCCAGCCGGACCAGCTGCGCCTGCGCCAGGTGGAAGCCGTCCATCGGCACCAGCCGGGCGGTCGGACCGATCTCGGCCACGATCTGCTCGGCCAACGTGGATTTCCCGGCGCCCGGTGCGCCGGTGATGCCGAGCAGTTGTCGCGGACCGGCCTCGGCCAGTGCCCGCGCCCGGGCCACCAGCTCGTCGACCGACAGCACCCGGGGCGGCGGCATCAGCCCAGGACCGGGTCGCTGATGGTGAACCTCGCCTGCACGGCCGCCTGGACGGTCTGCGGCTGCGGGTCCAACTCCAGCTCCGGCGGGCCGCCGCCGGAGCCCACGTCGAACGCCGCGCGGGCGAACATCGGCCGGTCGGCAGGGCCGGCGTCGGCCAGCTCGATCAGCGAGGTGACGTGGGCGCCGAGCGCCTCCGCGTACTCGCGGGCGCGCTGCAGCGCGTCGGTGATCGCGGCGTGCCGCGCCTCGCGGTGCGCGGGGCTGTCCGGCCGCAGCTCCCACCAGGGACCGGCCACCTCGACCTGATCCTGGTCGGCCAGCCGGAGCATCAGCTCGCCGAGGGCGGTGAAGTCGGTGACGGTGACCGTGGTGGTGACGCTGCCGTGCCAGGCCACCACCCGCTCGCCCGAGCGCCGCGTCTCCGGCCGGACCCGCAGGTCGCCGGTCTCCCGCCGGGCCACCACCGGCCCGGCGCCGTCCAACAGCACCCGAATCGCGGCGGCGCGCTCGGCGAGCCGGGTCAGGGTGGCCTCCCGGTCGCGGTCCCGGGCCGTCGCGGTGACCGCGAATCGGGCCAGTTCCGGCGGCACCTCCCGGTACGCCTCGCCGCGTACCTGCACCACCGGACCGTCCACCGCCATGCCCATCACCCTAGTCAGTCACCGGAAGCCATGCCGTGTAGGAGACGACGTCCGTGCCGACCCGGCAGCCGGTCAGGTGCCCGCCGTCGTCGCCCAGCCCGCGCAGCCAGGTCACCTCGGCGGCATGATCGCCGTCGGCGGGGAACTCCCGGTCCCGCTCGGCGAAACGCCGGTCGAGCAGCGCCGACCGGGCCGCGCGGGCCTCCGCGTACCGGGCGGTGAGCACCGCAGCGTCGCCGTCGGTCAGGGCGGTGGCCAGCTCGTCCAGGAACACGCGGACCTCGGCCAGCTCGTGCAGCACCCGGTCCCGGTTGCCGAGCAGCATGTTCGCCGTCCGCTCCGCCGGGGTGCCGGCGACCCGGGTGCCGTCCCGGAAGCTGCCCGCGGCCAGCGCGAGCACCGCGTCGCGCAGCCGCGCCCGCTGCGTCGCTCCGGCCAGCGCGCCGGCCAGCAGGTGCGGCACGTGTGAGGCGAGCGCGGCCGCCGAGTCGTGCGCTGGACCGGACATCGGCACCACCCGGGCACCGAACAGCTCCACCAGCAGCCCGGCCAGCCAGCGGAAGGCGTCGGTCGCTGCGCCCGGAGCTGGGCAGAGCACCCAGGCGGCACCGGCCAGCAGGGTCGTGGTGGCGGCGGTCAGGCCGGCGGACTCCGCGCCAGCCATCGGGTGCCCGGGCACGAACCGGTCGGTCAGCCCGAGCCGGGCGGCCGCCTCAGCCACCTCGATCTTGGTGCTGCCGACGTCGGTCAGTACACAGCCCGGCGCGGTCGCGGCGGCCACCTGGGCCAGCGTCCCGGGCAGGGTGGGCAGTGGGCCGCAAAGGAAGACCACGTCCCGGCCGGCCACCGCCTGCTCGATCGTGGCCGGGGCGGCCACCCCCCGGGCGCGGGCCCGCTCGCGGGTCGCCGGGTCGGGATCCCAACCGGTCACGTCCAGGCCCGCGTCGGCTAGGCGCAGCAGCACCGAACCGCCGATCAGGCCGGTGCCGACCACAGCAGCCCGCACCCCGGCGTACCGCCCGGTCACACCGTCGGTCATCGCCGGGCCGCCCGGGGTCAGGCCCGCAGCCGGCCGGCGACCGCCGCGACGTGCTCGTCGGACTCGGTCAGCGCCACCCGGACGTACTGCCCGGCGGAGGGGCCGTAGAAGACGCCCGCGGCGACCAGGATGCCGCGTCGGGCCAGCCAGTCGACCGTCTGCCAGCAGTCCTCACCACGGGTGAGCCAGAGGTACAGGCCGGCCTCCGAGTGCTCCACGGTGAAGCCCGCGCTGGTGAACGCGGCGGTCAGCACCTCACGCCGGGCACGGTAGCGCTCCCGCTGCTCGTCGGCGTGCCGCTCGTCCTGCAGTGCGGCCACCATGGCCGCCTGCACTGGTGCGGGCACGATCATGCCGGCGTGCTTGCGGACCTTCAGCAGCTCGGCGACGAGCGCCGGGTCGCCGGCCACGAAGCCGGCCCGGTAGCCGGCGAGGTTGGACCGCTTGGAGAGCGAGTGCACCGCGAGCACGCCGTCGTAGCTGCCGCCGCAGACCTCCGGGGACAGCACCGAGACCGGCTCGGCCGACCAGCCGAGCGACAGGTAGCACTCGTCGCTGGCGACCACCGCGCCTCGTTCCCGGGCCCAGTCGACCACCTTGCGCAGGTGCGCCGCGGGCAGCACCCGACCGGTCGGGTTGCCGGGCGAGTTGACCCAGACCAGCCGTACCCGGGAGGTCGGCCCGACCGCGGTGAGCGAGTCGGCGCGGACCACGGTTGCGCCGGCCAGCCGGGCCCCGTCCTCGTACGTGGGGTACGCGATCGACGGCACCACCACCACGTCATCCGGGCCGATGCCGAGCAGGGTGGGCAGCCAGGCGACCAGCTCCTTGGAGCCGATGGTCGGCAAGACGCCGAGACCGTCGACCCCGGCGCCACAGGCCCGGGCGACCCACGCGGTGATCGCGTCCCGCAGCGCCGGCGTGCCGGCGGTCAGCGGGTAGCCAGGAGCGTCGGACGCGTCAGCGAGCGCCTGCCGGATCACCTCGGGAACCGGGTCGACCGGCGTGCCCATGGAGAGGTTGATCAGGCCCTCCGGATGCGCCGCGGCCACAACGGCCGCGGCGTCCAGGGTGTCCCAGGTGAACTCGGGCAGCCGTGACGAGACCGGCGCGGGCCGGTTCAGTGGCCCTCGCCGCGCGGCGGCTGCGCGGCGACGAAGGTGGCGTCCTTCTCCACCTTGCCGATCTTCGAGGCGCCCCCGGGCGAGCCCAGGTCCTCGAAGAACTCGTAGTTGGCGCCGGTGTAGTCCTTCCACTGCTCCGGCACGTCATCCTCGTAGAAGATCGCCTCCACGGGGCAGACGGGCTCACAGGCACCACAGTCGACGCACTCGTCGGGGTGGATGTAGAGCATCCGATTGCCCTCGTAAATGCAGTCGACCGGGCACTCCTCGATACATGCCTTGTCGAGCACATCCACGCACGGCTCGGCGATGATGTAGGTCACCGGTCTTCTCCTCCGCAAGACTCGCCGCGATCTCCCGCGACGGTAAGAGCCTAGTATCTCGCCGGGGAGGGGGTCGATCGTGCTCCGACAGCAGGACTTGGGACACCGGATCGTGGTCCGCCGGATTGTGGGGATTCGCGAAGGCCGCCCGCTCTTCTCCGATGCTCTCGGGGAGCTGGTGGAGCTGAGCGAGACTCATCTCACGCTGGCGACGGCGCAGGGTCCGCTGCGGGTCCCGGTGGCGCAGGTGCACCGGGCCAAGCGGGTGCCGCCGACCCGCCGGCCGACCGCCGCCGCGGTGGTGGCGCTGGAGCGCGCCGCCGACGAGGCCTGGCCGGCACCAACGCGGGGCCGGCTCGGCGACTGGCTGCTCCGGGTGGCCGACGGCTGGACCGGTCGGGCCAACTCGGCACTGCCGATCGGCGACCCGGACCGACCGCTGCCGGCGGCAGTGGACGCGGTCGAGCGCTGGTACGCCCAGCAGGGCCAACCTGCGATGATCAACACACCGCTGCCGCTCGCCGCGCCGGTCGGCGCCGAGCTGGACGGCCGGGGCTGGGGCAGCCGCCCGCCAACGCTGGTACAGACCGCGCGCCTGCCCCTGTCGGCACCGTCGGACGCCGGCCGGACGCCCCGGGCCGGATCACCGACCGCCGCCGGCAGCCCCGACGAACAGCCCGGCGCTGCGGACGAGGTGGCACTCGACCACGCCAGCGTGGTGATCGAACTGGCCGGCGCGCCGAGCGAGGAGTGGCTGGCCGTCGCCGCTGGCCGCAAGGGTGGCCTGCCGGACGCCGCCCGGCACGTGCTCACCGCCGTGGACCAGGTCCGCTTCGCCCACGGGTACGCCAACGGCACGCTGGTGGCGATCGGCCGGGGCACGGTGACGGGGCAGGGCCGCTGGCTCGGGCTCAGCCTGATCGAGGTGCTGCCGGCCGCACGCCGACAGGGGCTAGCCCGCCGCGTGATCGACACGCTGGCCACCTGGGGTGCGTCCGCCGGGGCGACGCACGCCTTCCTCCAGGTGGAGCAGCGCAACACGGCGGCGGTCGCGCTCTACCAGCGGCTCGGCTTCACCACCCACCACACCTACCTGACCCGGGTCGCCCCGCACTGACCCGACCGCCCCGCGCAGCATGATCAGCTCGACATCGCCGATGTCGGGGTATCCGGACGCCGGGATACCGCCGGATCGGCGAAGGCGAGTTGATCAAGCGCCGCGCTCCCCCCGGCCAGTCCAGCGGCGGGTCGGACGAGCGGGTCGGGCCAGCCGCGGACCAACGCGGGTCGGGCCAGCCGCGGGTCAGCGGCGGACGACCCGGCGTGGCTTGGCGGCCTTGACCTCGGCGTACCGCTTGAGCTGCTGGGAGCGGTAGTCGCGCCCGAGCGCGGTGAGCACCAGGTACCCGATCAGCGTGCCGGCACCGCTGGCGAGCAGATAGAGCCAGATCTGGGCGAAGAACGTGCCCGCCCCGCCACCGAACGGGTTGTGGCCGACGAGCAGCGGCCCGACCAGCACGGTCAGCGCCATCGCCACCAGCACCACGACGACCATGTCGGTCGACCACTCGGAAAGCGGCCGGCGGCGACCCCAGCGGAAGGCGACCACGGCCAGGGTCAGCCCGATCACCACGAACATCGCCAGCGACACCCGGTCGGCGACGGTGTCGTCACCGTCAAAGCCAAGCCGGATGATCAGCCGGGCGACCACGTTGACCGCGAACAGCGCTCCCGCGAGCACCCCGACGTCACGCCACCGTCTGTCCATCGCACGACCTCCTGCCGTACGCCCCGTTGCGGGGCGGCATCCCTGGCAGGAATATCTACCACTCGTACCTGTGTGGCGTCATCATCCACCGAGTGCGGGCGGCGGGGCGAGGATCTGCCGGAAGCCCATCACCGCGAAGGTCATCGCACCGGCCACGATCATGGCAAGGCCGACCCAGTTGTCGCCGGCCAGCAGCAGATCGCCCTCGGTGGTCCGGATGGCGGCCACCGCCATCAGCGCGAACCATGGCACTGCGGGCAGCGCCACCGCCCACCGACGGCCGACCACCTCGTGCGCGAACCAGGCCAGCGCGATGTTGGCGCCGACCGCGAGCAGCACCGACACGCCGACCAGTTGCCCGCCGACGCGGACCGTGGCGAACAGCAGCTCCAGCACCCCGGTCAGCACCCCGGCCACCACCACGACGAGCCCTCCGGCCAGCCGCAGACCCAGGTCCAGCAGTCGCGGCGGTGGCCCCGCCGAGGGCGGGGTGTCCTGGTCCGGCATTACCGACATCGGCGCGGCGGGCAGGGTCACCGGAGACCGGCCACCGCGGCCGGGGACCGGTCCGGGGCGGTCTCCTCGGGCAGCCCGGCGAAGAGGTCGTCCTCCCAGCCGTACGGGCCGGCGCCCGGGCCCTTCTCGCCGACCGCGAGGGTGAAGTACTCCACGCCCATGAACTCGCCACCGAAGTTGCCGGCGATCGAGTAGAGCCAGGAGTTGGCCGGGATCTGGGTGCCGTGCGCCCGCATCGCGGCCTCCTTGGCCACGTGCTGGTCGGTGGCGTTGATCCGGGCGGCGATCTGGTCGTCCGGGGTGCCGAAGGGCAGGTCGGCGAGGTCCTCGATGCCGCCGAACGGGTTGTCCGAGGACTCGGCGAAGTGCGTCATGCCGGCTTCCATCACGCTGATCGGCATGGCCGTCCAGTAGACCTTGAGCGGGGCGCAGCCCTCGGCGGCGGCCAGTTCGACGGCGCGCATCGCCACCCGGTGCGCCTGGATGTGGTCGGGGTGGCCGTAGAAGCCGTTCGGGTCGTACGTGATCAGCACCTGCGGGCGTACCTCCCGCATGATCTCCACCAGATGCCCGGCGGCCTCGTCGAGGTCGGCCTGCCAGAAGGCGCGGGGGTGCTCGTTGGTCGCGAGCCCCATCATCCCCGAGTCGCGGTAGCGGCCGGCGCCGCCGAGGAAGCGGTGGTCGCTGACGCCCAGCGCGGCGCAGGCGGCGGCCAGCTCGGCGACCCGGTACCCACCGAGCTGGTCGGCCTCGGCTGCGGCGAGCTGCGCCAGCGCCGGGACGTGGATCTCGCCCTCCTCGCCGAGGGTGCAGGTCACCAGCGTGACATGCGCGCCGGCGGCGGCGTAGTGGGCCATCGTCGAGCCGGTGCCGATCGACTCGTCGTCGGGGTGCGCGTGGACCAGCAGCAGGCGGCGGTCGGGCAGCGTCGTCACGACGGTCACTCTAACCGGCGGTTCCGGCCGGGAGTCGTCGACGCGTCCACCCAGGTCGGCCACATCACGCCCGGCACGGCTCTACGATTTGGCCTGTGGACTTTCCGGAGCTGGCCGCCCGCACACGCCGGTTCAGCCACGGCGCGCCGCGTGCTGTCTCCGTGGCCGAGGACGGCTCCCGGGTGATCTTCCTGCGCTCCGCCGGCCCAGAGGATTCGGCGGACGCGCTCTGGCTGCTGGACGTGGCCACCGCCGAGGAGCGGTTGGTCGCCGACCCGGCCACCCTGCTCAGCGACACCGGCGACGCCGCTGTGCTCTCCCCCGGCGAGCGTGCGCTGCGCGAGCGGCTGCGGCTCAGCGCCGCCGGCATCGGTTCGTACGCGCTGGACGCCGCCGGCCGGGTGGCGGTGTTCGCGCTGGCCGGCCGGCTGTTCCGGGCCGACCTGGTGCACGGCGACGTGGTGGAGGTGGCCGCCCACGGCCCGGTGCTGGACCCACGGCCGGACCCGACCGGGCAGCGGCTGGCGTACGTGACCGACGCCGCCGACGGTGTCCGCCGGGGCGAGCTGCGGGTGATCGACCCCGACGGCACCGACACCCTCCTGGCGGGCGAGGACGCCGGGGTGAGCTGGGGCTTGGCCGAGCACATCGCGGCCGAGGAGTTCGGCCGGTTCCGGGGCTACTGGTGGGCGCCGGACGGCCGCTCGGTGCTCGCCGCGCGGGTCGACGAGACCCGGCTGCCCCGCTGGCACCTGCACGACCCGGCCGAGCCGGCGAGCCCGCCGACCGCCGTCGCGTACCCCCGCGCGGGCGGGCCGAACGCGGAGGTCAGCCTGCACCTGCTGGACCTGGACGACGGCTGGGTCGACGTGCACTGGGACCGGGAGACCTACCCGTACCTGACGGCCGTCAGCTGGACCGAGGGCAGCCCGCTGATCACCGTGCTGCGGCGCTCGCAGCAACACGGGCTGGTACTGGCCGTCGACCCGCGGACCGGTGAGACGCAGGTGCACGCCGAGCTGGCCGACCCGCGCTGGGTCGAGCCGATCGCCGGCACACCGGCGCACCTGCCGGACGGCCGCGTGCTGGTCGGCGGCGAGCTGGCCCACGACGGGTACGACGCGCGGTGCCTGTTCGCCGATGGCACCCTGCTCACCCCGCCGTCGCTGTACGTGCGGCGGGTGGTGGGTCGGCTGCCGAACGGCAGCGGCCCGGCGGACCTGCTGGTCGAGGCGAGCGACGGCGAGCCGAGCGAGCGGCACCTGTTCCGGGTCCGGACCACCATCGGCGGCGGGGTGGACGCCCGCCGGCTCACCACCGACTCCGGCTGGCACATCGCCGCCGTGGGTGGGGACGTGCTGGCGGTCGGCGTCGCCTCGCTGGACCACGCCGGGGTGCGGTGGACGGTACGCCGCGGCGACCGGGAGGTGGCCGAGCTGCGCTCGCTGGCCGCCACCCCGCCGTATTCTCCGCTGCCGCTGCTGGAACGGGTGACCGACCGGCGGCTGCCGGCGGCGGTGCTCTACCCGGACAACCATGTGACGGGCCGGCGGCTGCCGGTGCTGCTGGACATCTACGGCGGCCCGGGGCACCAGGAGGTGGTGGCCGCCCGGGCGGCCTGGCTGGAGCGGCAGTGGTGGGCCGAAGCCGGGTTCGCGGTGGTCACCATCGACAACCGGGGTACGCCGGGAGTGGCCCCGTCGTTCGAGAAGGCGATCCACCGGCGGATGGCCGACGTGATCCTGACCGACCAGGTGGACGCGCTGACCGCGCTCGCCGGCAAGCACCCCGACCTGGACCTGGGCCGGGTGGGGGTGCGCGGCTGGTCGTTCGGAGGGTGGCTGGCCGGGCTGGCGGTGCTGCGCCACCCGGAACTGTTCCGGTGCGGGATCGCGGGTGCCCCGGTGACCGACTGGACGCTGTACGACACCGCGTACACCGAGCGTTATCTCGGGCTGCCGGAGGACGGCATGGACGTCTACGCGCACCACTCGCTGGTGGAGATGGCGGCCGAGCCGGTCACCGGGCCGGACCAGGCCCGGCCGTTGCTGCTGGTGCACGGTCTGGCCGACGACAACGTGGTGGCCGCGCACACGCTGCGGCTCTCGGCGGCCCTGCTGGCCACTGGTCGCCCGCACGCCGTGCTGCCGTTGACCGGTGCCACCCACATGGCCGCGAACGGCACCGCCGAGCGCCTGCTTCCGCTGGAGCTCGACTTCCTCCGTACCCACCTGTTCTGACCCCGCGCAAAGGGCGGCCCCCGGTCGACGGCGTTGTCGACCGGGGGCCCGTCCTTGCGGTGTTACGGCTTGACGAAGGCGTTCACGAACGCCGGGTAGCCGAAGACGCTGGAGATGAAGACCCCACCCGCCTTGGACCCGTGCACGTTGTAGGCCACGTCGACGAAGAGCGGCACCACGGGGGCGTGCTCCTTCATGATCCGCTCGTCGAGCTTGCCCCACTCCGGA
The DNA here is from genome assembly GCF_036059255.1 of Micromonospora sp. NBC_00389. Taxonomy (NCBI): domain Bacteria; kingdom Bacillati; phylum Actinomycetota; class Actinomycetes; order Micromonosporales; family Micromonosporaceae; genus Micromonospora; species Micromonospora sp. NBC_00389. The sequence goes on from NZ_CP107947.1 coordinate 422,446, forward strand.
CCCTGGTCGGCCGGGGGCAGCGCCAGGATGCGGTCCATCTCGGCGTTGATCGTCGGGTCGTTGAAGAACGCGCTGTTGCTGTTGCCCTCGGCCTTGATGGTGCGGCCGTCGTAGAGCACCGGCAGGATCGAGGCACCGCTCGGCCAGTCCGCCGCCCAGTTACCGATGTACAGGTCCCAGGGGTTGTCCTTCTTCTTGACCTCGTCGAGCTTCGCGTCGTCCGGAATGTTCCGCAGGGTGATCTTGAAGCCGGCCCGCTCCAGGTTGGCCTTGAGCTGGGCACCCTCCTGCTGCTCGGTCGTGTTGTCGGCGACACCGAGGACCAGCTCCGGCGTCTGGCCGCCGAGCAGCTCCTTGACCTTGTCGACGTTGCCGTTGGCACCCGCCGGGTACGCCTCGTACGCCTTGTAGCCGATGGTGGCCGGCGGCATCAGCGTGGTCAGCGGCGCGGCGACGGTCTGCCCGCCGAGCGCCTTGATCAGGCCCTCGCGGTCGATGGCGTAGTTGAGCGCCTGGCGGATCTTCAGGTCCTTGACGCGCTGGTTGTTGATGACCAACTGGTTGGCGCTCGGGGTCGGCGAGAGGATGCTGCGCGACTTCAGCGAGGCGTCCCCGGCCACCCTGGCGACCAGCGAGGCGGGCACGGCGTTGAAGGCGATCGCGCTCTGGTCGGCACCGTTGTCCGCGATCACCCGGTTGTTGGCGGCGTCCGCCGTCGCGCCGAAGCTCCACACGAACTGGTCCGGGTACTGGTGCCGGACCGGGTCGGTGTTCGGGTCCCAGTTGGGGTTGCGGTCCAGGGTGATCTGCACGCCAACCTGGTTCTTGGCGACCTTGTACGGGCCGGACGAGAACGGCTGCTTGTCCAGGTTGACGCCGGTGTCCTTGTCCGGCGGCAGCGGCGCCGTGGTCGGCAGCGAGACCGCGAACGGGAGGTCACAGCGGGGCTTGGCGAACTCGAAGCGCAGCGTCTTGGCGTCCGGCGTGGTCAGGCCCGGCGGCAGCGACGTCTTGTTCTTCTTGAAGTCCCACTTGGTGTCGAACTCCGGGCTGTCGGCCAGCCACTCCTGGATGTAGGTCGGGCCGCCGGAGAGGTCCGGGTCGAAGGAGCGGGCGATGCCGTACGCGATCTCCTTGGAGGTGATCGGACGGCCGTCCTCGAACTTCACCCCGTCCTTGACCTTGAACTCCCAGACCTTGCAGTCCTTGTTGACGTTGGTGCCCGGCGTCTCGGCCAGGTCTCCGACGAGAACCAGGCCGCCCTTGCCGTCGTCCTTCCAGGTGGTCAGATAGCGAGCGAAGAGCGGGTTCGTCATCAGACCGGCGAACGAGTACGTCCGCTGCGGGTCCAGGTGGGAGATCGGCGTCTCCCGGATGATGGTGAAGGTGCCGCCCTTCGCAGCCCCGCTCACCTCGGCAGCCGGGCCCTGGGACTCCTTGGGGTCGGTCGCGATGACCCCGGTCTGCTGCCGCTCGGTGTCCACCGTGGTGCCCTCGCCCGTGTTCTCCGAGCACGCACCCAATGCCACAACCAGAGCGATTGCGCCGCCTGCGGCGGCCGCCACGCGTAGTCGCATGAAGTACCTCCTTCACCCATGTGCCGTGCGGTTCGCCGGGGCGAGAACCGCCGACGTCTCGAGGATCGTAAAGAAGAAAACCTACGGATTGTGTAACAGTTGTCGATAAATTTCGCCGCCAGCCGGGTGGTGGACACGCCGGCCGACCGCCCGGCTCAGCGCAGCCGGACCCGGGGGTCGATGGCCGCGTAGAGCAGGTCGACCAGCACATTCGCCAGCACCACGAAGACGGCCGCGATCAGCACGGTGGCCATGATCGTGGGTAGGTCACCGGAGCGCACCGCGTCCACCGCCGTGCGACCCAGACCCTGGATGCCGAAGGTCGTCTCAGTGATCACCGTGCCGCCGAGCGCACCGCCGACGTCGAGGCCCGCGATGGTCACCACCGGGGTGATCGCCGCGCGCAGCGCGTGCCGCCCGTACACCTTGGGTTTGGCCAGGCCCTTGGCCCGCGCGGTGCGGACGAAGTCCTCCGACAGGGTCTCCAGCATCTGCGCCCGCGACAGCCGGGCGTAGATGGCCGAGAAGAGGAAGGCCAACGCCACCCAGGCCAGCACCAGCCCACTGGCCCACTTCGCCGGATTGTCGAAGATGGAGGTGTAGCTCGGGACCGGCAGAAGCCGCAGGTTGTAGACGAACACCAGCAGCAGCACCGCGCCCACGAAGTAGAGCTGCAACGAGGCACCGGTCAGCGAGAAGCCGATGGCGGCCCGGTCCAGCCAGGTGCCCCGGCGCAGCGCGGAGACCATGCCCAGCCCCACCCCCAGCAGCAGCCAGAGAATGGCCGCCGGGATCACGATGCTCAGCGTCACCGGCAGCACCCGGGCGATGGTGTCCGAGACCGCCTCGTTGGTGACGTACGACCAGCCCAGGCAGGGCGCGTCACACCGGCCGCCCTGGGCGCTGCCCAGGTCCCGCCCCATGACGATGCCCTTCATGTAGCCGGCGTACTGGCTGATCAGCGGGTCGTTCAGGCCCAGCTCGGTGCGCACCCGCTCCAACCGCTCCGGGTTGCAGTTCTTCGGGCACATGCCGGTGACCGGGTCACGTGGCAGGGCGAAGAACATCAGGAAGGTCAGCACGCTCACCGCGAACAGGGTCAGCGTGGCGGAGAAGAGCCGCTTGATCAGAAATCGCGCCATGGAAAACCCCTACCGGGACGACTTCGGGTCGAGCGCGTCACGCAACGCGTCGCCGAAGAGGTTGAAGGCGAACACCAGCGCGAAGATCATGATGCCCGGGAAGAACACGTACGCCGGGTCGGTCTGGAGGAAGTCCAGACTGCGATAGATCATCCGACCGAAGCTGGGAGTCTCGTCGCTGAGGCCGACGCCGATGAACGACAGCGCGGCCTCGCTGGTGATGAACTGCGGCACCGCCAGGGAGAACGAGACCAGGATCGGGGCCCAGATGTTCGGCAGCAGCTGCCGGAAGAGCATGTGCCCCAGCCCCGCACCGCTGGCCTTGGCCGCCTCCACGAACTCCCGCTCGCGCAGCGCGATCACCTGCCCGCGCACCAGCCGGGCCGTGCTGGTCCAGCCGAACACGGCGAAGACGGCGATCAGCACGCCCACCCCGAAGGCCGACGACACCTGCCCGCGCTCGCCGTAGAAACGCAGCGTCAGGGTGGGGGTGAGCGCCAGCGCGATGATCAGGAACGGCATGGCCAGAGTCAGATCGGTGATCCAGTTGATCACCGCGTCGAGCCAGCCACCGAGGTAACCGGCGAGAGCGCCGAGCACGACGCCGATCGTCGCGGTGATCAGGGCCGCGGCGAACGCGATGAAGAGCGAGGTCCGCAGCCCGTAGATCAGCCGGATGAAGATGTCCCGGCCCAGTCCCGGCTCCAGGCCGAACCAGTGCTCCCCGGTGACGCCGCCGGCGTAGCCCAGCGGCATGCCGAAGCCGTCCAGCAGGTTCTGGAACTGCTCACGCGGGCCGATCCCGTAGACCATCTCGATCAGCGGGGCGGACAGTCCCAGCAGCATGAAGAAGACGAGCAGCACGCCACTGACCACGGCCGTCCGGTCGCGGCGCAGCCGCAGCCAGGCGAGCTGACCGGGTGAACGGCCGACGACGCCCTTCGCCACGGGCTCGCCCCCGCCCGCGCTGGACTCGATCTCGGCCAGCGCCACACCCTCCACCGGAGACAGGCTCACGACGACACCTCCTCGACGACCGCGTCGGTCGACCCCGCGCTGGTGCTGGCCGCTTCCCCTTCGGGGCTCGTGCTTGCTGATTCCCCTTCGGGGCTCGTGCTGGCTGATTCCCCTTCGGGGCTCGTGCTGGCCGCTTCCCCTTCAGGGAAGTGACACGCGGCGGCCTGGTGGCCCCCATCGCGCGGGACCAGCGCCGGCTCCTCGGTCGCGCAGATGTCCTGCGCCTTCCAGCACCGGGTGCGGAACCGGCAGCCCGACGGCGGGCCGAGCGGGGTGGGCACGTCGCCGGTCAGCCGGATCCGGCCCGCCGGGCCGAGCCGGGTGACGTCTGGGATCGCCGAGAGCAACGCCTTGGTGTACGGGTGCTGCGGGCGCTCGTAGATGTCCGCCCGGTCACCGATCTCCACGATCCGGCCCAGGTACATCACCGCGACCCGCTGGCAGAAGTGCCGCACCACGGCCAGGTCGTGGGCGATGAACACGAACGCCAGACCGAGGTCCCGTTGCAGGTCCCGCAGCAGGTTGACCACCTGCGCCTGGATCGAGACGTCCAGCGCGGAGACCGGCTCGTCGGCGACGATCAGCTTCGGCCGCAGGGCCAGCGCGCGGGCGATGCCGATGCGCTGGCGCTGGCCACCGGAGAACTCGTGCGGGTACCGGTTGTAGTGCTCCGGGTTCAACCCGACCAGCTCCAGCAGCTCCTGCACGCGGGCCTTGATCCCGCCCGGCGGCTTGATGCCGTTGACCTGCAACGGCATCGCCACGATCCGGCCGACGGTGTGCCGGGGGTTCAGGGAGGCGTACGGGTCCTGGAAGATGATCTGGAGGTCCTGGCGCAGCGGGCGCAACTCCCGCCGGCCGGCGTGGGTGATGTCCCGCCCGGCGAACTCGATGGTGCCGGCGGTCGGCTCCAGCAGCCGCACCAGCATCCGGCCGGTGGTGGTCTTGCCGCAGCCCGACTCCCCCACCAGGCCGAGTGTCTCGCCCGGTCGCACGTCGAAGTCCAGCCCGTCCACCGCCCGCACCAGGCCGGTGGAGCGCAGCCCCTGGCGTACCGGGAAGTGCTTGGTCAGGCCGCGGACCCGCAGCAACGGCTCGTCGGTCATCGGGCCACCCCCACGGATGCGATGTCCTCGGCGTAGCGCTCGGCGCGCTCCTCGGCGGTCAGGTGACAGGCGACCAGGTGGCCGTCCGCGCCCGCCGGACGCAGCTCGGGCACCTCGGTGCGGGACCGGTCGCCGTTGCGGTCGGCGTACCGGCAGCGCGGGTGGAAGGCGCAGCCGGGCGGCAGGTTGATCAGGCTGGGCGGATTGCCCCGGATCGGCAGCAGGTCCGCGTCCGCGTCGCCGTGCAGCGACGGCACGCTGGAGAGCAAACCCCAGGTGTACGGGTGCTGCGGCGTGCGGAGCACCTGCTCGACGCTGCCCTGCTCGACGGCTCGCCCGCCGTACATCACCAGCACCTCGTCGGCGGCCTGACCGACCACGCCGAGGTCGTGGGTGATCAGGATGATGGCGGAGTGGTACTCGGCCTGGAGGTCGGCGAGCAGGTCCAGGATCTGCGCCTGCACGGTGACGTCCAGCGCGGTGGTCGGCTCGTCGGCGATCAGCAGGGCCGGATCGTTGACCAGCGACATGGCGATCATCGCCCGCTGGCGCATGCCGCCGGAGAACTCGTGCGGGTACTGGTCGAAGCGGCGCGAAGGCTGCGGGATACCCACCCGGTCCAGCATGTCCACCGCCCTCTGGCGGGCCTCCCGCCGGCGGGCCTTCGGGTGGTGCACCCGGTACGCCTCGGCGATCTGCCGCCCCACGGTGTAGTAGGGGTGCAGGGCCGAGAGCGGGTCCTGGAAGATCATTGCCATGTCGCGACCGCGCAGCCGGCGTATCTCCTCGTCGGGGAGGCCCACCACCTGCCGGCCGCCGACGGAGATCTCCCCGGTGATGGTGGTCCGCTTGGCGTCGTGCAGGCCGAGGATGGCCAGCGAGGTGACGCTCTTGCCGGAGCCGGATTCGCCGACGATGCCGAGGGTGCGACCCCGCTCGACGGCGAACGACACGCCGTCGACCGCGCGGACCACGCCGTCCTCGGTGTCGAACCGGACTCGCAGGTCGGTCACCCGTAGGTAGGCGTCCGAGGTGCTGCGCTGCTCCGGCACGGTGGGATGGTCGTCCGGTTCCCCGGACGGCGCCGGATCCGAGCTGTCCACGGCTGCCTCCCTCAGTGACGAAGAGAACTTACAGGAAAGTCCCGAGGGTGAAAATAAGCTACAAAGTCGGCACCTGTCAGCGGGCCCGAGCGTAACGAGTCGGCATCGGCCTGAACACCCCTCACCTCGCCATCCATGGCCATTCATGCCCTGATCGCACGGCGGGTGCGACCACCTTGGCGGCAGCACCGGGAGGATTCCCGCCGGCATGAGGTGGAGTGAAGGCGGTCATCCGGCCGGAGGATCTGCTCGCCTGACGGGCGCCGGTCGGCTCGCTAGGGTCGGTCGCATGACCGAGTTCGACGCGGCCACCGCCGCCGTCCAGGCCGCCCTCGACGCGGGCGCCCGGTACGCCGACGCCCGGGTGATGCACCGTCGCTACGAGTCGATGACCGCGCGCAACGGCGACGTGGAGGAGCTGACCCAGGACGAGAGCATCGGGCTCGGCGTCCGGGCGCTGGTCGGTTCGAGTTGGGGCTTCCACGCCGTACCCGATCTCTCTGACGCCGCCGCCCGCGACGCCGGCCGGCGCGCGGCGCGGACCGCCATGGCGAGCGCGCGGGTGCCCGGCCCACCGGTCGACCTGGTGCCGGTCGAGGCCGTCACCGCGAGCTGGGCCTCCGGCTGCCAGATCGACCCGCTCGGGGTGCCGCTGTCGGACAAGGGCGACCTGTTGGTCGGCGCGACCCGCACGATGGCCGAGCACGGCGCCGACCTGGCCGAGGGGCTGTACCAGATCTGGGACACCGCCAAGTGGTTCGTCTCCAGCGAGGGCCACCGGATCGACCAGCGGATCCGCGAGTGCGGCGGTGGCATCTCGGCCACCTCGATCGGTGACGGCGAGACCCAGCGTCGCTCCTGGCCCAGCTACCGGGGGCAGTACGGGACCACCGGTTGGGAGCTGGTCGAGTCGCTCGACCTGGCCGCGCACGCCGCGCAGATCGCCGAGGAGTCCCGGGCGCTGCTCACCGCACCGCCCTGCCCGGCCGGCGAGACGGATCTGATCCTCGGCGGCGAGCAGTTGGCCCTGCAGATCCACGAGTCGGTCGGGCACGCCATCGAGCTGGACCGGATCCTCGGCTGGGAGGCCGCGTTCGCCGGCACGTCCTGGCTGGACCTGGCCCAGCTCGGCTCGCTGCGCTACGGCTCCGAGCTGATGAACATCACCATCGACCCGACCATCCCGGGCGCGCTGGGCAGCTTCGGCTTCGACGACGAGGGCTCGCCCGCGGTCAAGCGGGACGCGGTCCGTGACGGGCGGTGGGTGGGTGTGCTCGCCGGCCGGGACTCGGCCGCCATGGCCAGCCTCGACTACGGCGGCAGCGTACGGGCCGACGGGTGGGCCCGGCTGCCGATGGTGCGGATGACGAACGTCGGCCTGGAACCCGGCCCGCACACCCTGGAGGAGATCATCGCGGCCACCGACGACGGGGTGCTGATGGACCTCAACCGTTCCTGGTCGATCGACGACAAGCGCCTCAACTTCCAGTTCGGCTGCGAGGTCGGCTGGGAGATCAAGAAGGGGCGGCGGGGGCGGATGCTGCGCAACCCCACCTACACCGGGATCGGCCCGCTCTTCTGGCGCTCAATGGACATGCTCTCCGGCGAGACGGTGCCCTGGGGAACGCCCAACTGCGGCAAGGGCCAGCCGGGCCAGACCGGGCACACCGGCCATCCGTCCGCGCCGGCCCGCTTCCGCAACGTCCGGGTGGGGGTCTCGGCGTGAGCGCGAGGAGTGAGCCGGGTTTGCGAGCCCCGCAGTCGCGAACGAAAGAGGTGTCGGCGTGAGCGCCGGTGGGTTGAGCGAGGTGGAGCTGGCCGGGCAGGTCATCGAGCTGGTCCGGCGGCTCGGTGGCCCGGCCGCGCAGGCCGAGGCGGTGGTGACCCGGGCCGACCTGGCGCTGACCCGGTTCGCCAACTCGGCCATCCACCAGAACGTCGCCGAGTCGACCGTCGGGGTCCGGCTGCGGTTGCACGTGGACGGGCGGACCGCCGCCGGCAGCGGCAGCGTGGTCACCGCCGACGGTCTGCGCGCGCTGGTCGAGCGCACCCTGGCCGCGGCGCGGCTCTGCCCGCCCGACCCTGGCTGGCCGGGGCTGGCCCCGCCCACGCCCGCGCCGGCCGCCCCACCCGTCGACGAGGCCACCGCGCACGCCGAGCCGGATCAGCGGGCCGATCTGGTCCGCGCGTTCGTGGCCGCCGCCGGGGACCTCAGCACGGCCGGCTACTGCCGCACCGCGCACCGCTCGTCGGCGTTCGCGAACTCTGCCGGACACACCGCGCACGGCCGCTCGGTCGAGGCGGCGATGGATGGCATCGCCCGCCGCGACGGCGCGGACGGGGTGGCCCGGCGCTGCGCCGACCGGCTGTCCGACCTCGACGGCGCCGAGTTGGGCGCGCACGCAGCGGCGAAGGCGCAGGCGGCGGCCGACCCGGTCGAGCTGCCCCCGGGGCGCTACGAGGTGGTGTTCGAGCCGGCCGCCGTGGCGGACCTGTTGCAGAACCTCTCCTGGTACGGCTTCAACGGCAAGCGGTACGCCGAGCGGCAGTCGTTCGCCGAGCCGGGGGCGGCCCAGTTCGACCCGACGGTGACCCTGGTGGACGATCCGCTGGGCGCGTCGGGTCTGCCGTTCGACGCCGAGGGCACCGGCCGGCGGGCGCTGACCCTGGTCGAGGCGGGCACGACCCGGGCGGTGGCGCACGATCGGCGGACCGCCGCCGACGCCGGCGCGGAGTCCACCGGGCACGCGGTCGCGGGTGGTGCCACCTGGGGCCCGATGGCCCGCAACCTGCGCCTGTCCGGGGCGGCGGCCGGGCCGGCCAGCGCGGTGGGCCGGAGCACCACCGGCACAACGGCCGGTGCCGTGGTCGATGCGGACACCGCCGCGCTGGTCGCCGGGGTACGCCGAGGGCTGCTGGTCACCGACCTCTGGTACACCCGGGTGCTCGACCCGAAGAGCCTGGTCGTCACCGGGCTGACCCGCAACGGCGTCTGGCTGGTCGAGGACGGCACGGTCGTGCGGGCGGTCCGCGACCTGCGGTTCACCGAGTCGTACCCCCGGGCGCTCGGGCCGGGGGCGGTGCTCGGGCTGGGCGGCCGGCCGGTGCGCCAACCCGACCGGGTGGACGGTGCATGGTGGGCGGCGCCGCCGGTGCGGCTGGCGTCCTGGCACTTCACCGGGGGCGCCTCCGGGTGATCAAGCCCGGTGCCGGCAGTGAAGTTTCTAACAACGCGTCATCGATCAGCGTGACGGGGCTTTCCCGCAGGCCAGACACACGGGACACTCCCTTGCGCGGACGGCCCGCAAAGATCGGCGTAACGTGTGTCACTTAGCTGCGTCGGTCGATCCGGCGTGGTCGTTGGTGTGCGCATGACGTGGCAGCGGGTGCGGGTTCGCCGGTCCGCGTGCCGACCGGAGAAAGATCAGCCCGCCCGTACGGGCCCGTCGAGGAGACGACTCGAATGACTTCAACGGCAACGAGGCCGCGGGGAGCGCGGGCGCGCGCCGCCATCGCGGCGAAAACGTTGCGTACCGACCGCTGGTGGTTGGCCCCACTGATCACCGTGATCGGGCTCAGCGCCTGGGTCGCGTACGCGACGGTCCGGGTCTTCCAGCATGACAACTACTGGGTGGACACGTACCACTACCTGACCCCGTTCTACTCCCCGTGCGTGACCGACCGGTGTGTCGAGGCAGCCTCGCACTTCGGCCGGTTCCTGCCCGGCTGGTGGGTCATCCCGGATGCCGCACTGACCCTGCCGTTCCTGCTGCTGTTCCGGCTCACCTGCTACTACTACCGCAAGGCGTACTACCGGTCGTTCTGGCTGTCCCCGCCGGCCTGCGCCGTGCCGGACGGTCACGCCTCGTACGGCGGTGAGACCCGCTTCCCGCTGCTCGGGCAGAACCTGCACCGCTACTTCTTCTACGCCGCCGCGATCATCTCGCTGATCAACACCTGGGACGCGATCCTCGCCTTCCACTCCCCCAAGGGCTTCGGCTTCGGGCTGGGCAACATCGTCCTGCTGGTCAACGTGGTGATGCTCTGGGCGTACACCATCTCCTGCCACTCCTGCCGGCACATCATCGGCGGCCGGCTCAAGCACTTCTCCAAGCACCCGGTGCGCTACAAGGCCTGGACCTTCGTCTCGGCGTTGAACGTCCGGCACATGCAGCTCGCCTGGATCACCCTCGGCACCCTGGCGCTGGCCGACTTCTACATCATGGCGCTCGCGGCCGAGTGGTTCTCCGACCTGCGGTTCATCAACTAAAGGGCCCCGACATGACCACTACCACGCGAATCGAACGACACCACTACGACGTCGTCGTGATCGGGGCCGGCGGCGCCGGCCTGCGGGCGGCGATCGAGGCCCGGCTCGCCGGCAAGAAGACCGCGATCATCTCCAAGTCGCTCTTCGGCAAGGCGCACACGGTGATGGCCGAGGGCGGCGCCGCCGCCGCGATGGGGAACGTGAACAGCCGGGACAACTGGCAGGTGCACTTCCGGGACACCATGCGCGGCGGGAAGTTCCTCAACAACTTCCGGATGGCCGAGCTGCACGCGAAGGAGTCGCCGCAGCGGATCTGGGAGCTGGAGACGTACGGCGCGCTCTTCGACCGCACCAAGGACGGCAAGATCTCCCAGCGCAACTTCGGCGGCCACGAGTATCCCCGGCTGGCGCACGTGGGCGACCGGACCGGCCTGGAGCTGATCCGCACCCTCCAGCAGAAGATCGTCTCGCTTCAGCAGGAGGACAAGCGCGAGTTCGGCTCGTACGACGCCCGGATCAAGGTGTTCTCCGAGACCACCATCACCGAGCTGCTGCTGGACGGCGACCGGGTTGCCGGCGCGTTCGGCTACTACCGGGAGTCCGGGGAGTTCATCCTCTTCGAGGCGCCGGCCGTGGTGCTGGCCACCGGCGGCGTCGGGCGGTCCTACAAGGTCACCTCGAACTCCTGGGAGTACACCGGGGACGGTCACGCGCTGGCGCTGCGCGCCGGGGCGACTCTGATCAACATGGAGTTCCTCCAGTTCCACCCGACCGGCATGGTCTGGCCGCCCTCGGTGAAGGGCATCCTGGTCACCGAATCGGTACGCGGCGACGGCGGCGTGCTGAAGAACTCCGACGGCAAGCGGTTCATGTTCGACTACGTCCCCGACGTCTTCCGCAAGCAGTACGCGGAGACCGAGGAGGAGGCGGACCGCTGGTACACCGACCCGGACAACAACCGCCGCCCGCCGGAGCTGCTGCCCCGCGACGAGGTGGCCCGCGCGATCAACAGCGAGGTCAAGGCCGGCCGGGGATCCCCCGCCGGCGGCGTCTTCCTGGACATCGCCAGCCGCCGCTCGGCCGACGAGATCCGCCGGCGGCTGCCGTCGATGTACCACCAGTTCAAGGAGCTGGCCGACGTCGACATCACGGCCGAGCCGATGGAGGTCGGACCGACCTGTCACTACGTGATGGGCGGCGTCGAGGTGGACCCGGACTCCGGTGCCGCCTTCGGCCACGTGCGCGGGCTGTTCGCCGCCGGTGAGGTCTCCGGCGGCATGCACGGCTCCAACCGGCTGGGCGGCAACTCCCTGTCCGACCTGCTGGTCTTCGGCAAGCGGGCGGGCGGGCACGCGGCCAGCTACGCCGACGGGCTGGCCGCCCGGCCGAAGGTGGCCGTGGACGCCGTCGAGGCCGCGGTGGAGACCGCGTTGGCGCCGCTGCAACGCGACACCGGCGAGAGCCCGTACACCCTGCAGCAGGACCTGCAGGCGGTCATGGGCGATCTGGTCGGCATCATCCGCAGAGAGGGCGAGCTGGCCGACGCGCTGGGCCGGCTGGCCGAGCTGCGGGAGCGGGTCGCCAAGGTGAGCGCGGCCGGCGGCCGGCGCTACAACCCGGGCTGGCACCTGGCACTGGACCTGCGCAACATGCTGGTGGTCTCGGAGTGCACCGCGAAGGCGGCGCTGGAGCGGCAGGAGTCGCGCGGCGGGCACACCCGGGAGGACTATCCGGCGATGGAGCCGAAGTGGCGGCAGGTGAACCTGGTCTGCGCGCTGGACGGCGACGCCGTGCGGCTGACCCGTAAGCCGCTGCCGAAGATGCGGCCGGAGCTGATCGGCCTCTTCGACCGGGCGGAGCTGGCCAAGTACCTCACCGACGAGGAGCTCGCCGACTTCGACGCCCTCGTCGTCGACGCTGGAGAGGCGGACAACCGATGAGCGCGAAGCGTCAGTTCCGGATCTGGCGGGGCGACGAGACCGGCGGGGACCTGCAGGACTACATGGTCGAGGTGAACGAGGGCGAGGTGGTCCTCGACGTCATCCACCGGTTGCAGGCCACCGACGCGCCCGACCTGGCCTGCCGGTGGAACTGCAAGGCCGGCAAGTGTGGCTCCTGTTCCATGGAGATCAACGGCAAGCCGCGGCTGGGCTGCATGACCCGGATGTCGACCTTCGGTGACGAGGAGACCGTCACGGTCACCCCGCTGCGCACCTTCCCGGTGATCCGGGACCTGGTCACCGACGTCTCGTTCAACTACGAGAAGGCCCGGGAGACGCCCGCGTTCGCCCCTCCGGCGGACGTGGCCCCCGGCGACTACCGGATGCAGCAGGTCGACGTCGAGCGCTCGCAGGAGTTCCGCAAGTGCATCGAGTGCTTCCTGTGCCAGACCGTCTGCCACGTGATCCGCGACCACGACGAGAACAAGCAGGCGTTCTCCGGGCCGCGGTACTTCATCAGGGCGGCCGAGCTGGACATGCACCCGCTGGACGCCCGGACCGACCGCAAGGAGTACGCACAGGCTGAACAGGGCCTCGGCTTCTGCAACATCACCAAGTGCTGCACCGAGGTCTGCCCCGAGCACATCAAGATCACTGACAACGGGATCATCCCCATGAAGGAGCGGGTCGTAGACCGCAGGTACGATCCCCTTGTGTGGCTTGGTAGCAAGATCTTCCGTCGGGGCGAGACGCCCCAGACCAGCGTGACCACCGCCCGTCAGGGCTCGGCGACCTCGCCGGGCGCGGCCGGGGGCGGGGTGCACTCGCACGCGGGCCGTTCGCACGACCCGCAGGCCGAGGCGCAGGCGCAGAGCGGCGTCAACTGGCAACGGGAGGTGCCCCACCCGACCGCGCCAGCGGTCGACGACCGGGGCAAGCTGCCGCTGACCGAGCTCACCTTCGACCGGGCCGCCGCGCCGTCGCCGTTCGGCGACGACGTGACCTTCCCGCTGCCTCCGGAGCACCTCAACTTCGCCCACCCGGAGCAGGACAAGCACTGAGCACGACCACCAGGACGGGGGCCCACCGGCACTGCCGGGGGCCCCGTCCCCATTTCCGGCGTTGATCATGACGTTGGCGGACGTGCCTGGCTCGACGAGCCCGCCAACCCGATCAGCGCTTCGGTGGTCTGCCCTCGGCGAGGACGGGACGCAGCGCGGCAACGATGGGGGCATCGGCCGGGAGCCAGGTGACCGAGTCCAGTTCGGCGGCGGAGAGCCAGCGCATGGCCGAGTGCTCCAGCGCCTGCGGCTCGTCGCCGTCCAGCAGGCGGGCGGCGTACACCTTGAGCACCGAGCGGCCGTGGGCCATCCGCACGTCGCGGCCGACCCGATCGCCGATCTCCACGCGTACGGCCAACTCCTCGGAACACTCCCGGATCAGCGCATCGATCTCGGCCTCCCCCGGCTCGACCTTCCCGCCGGGGAACTCCCACATCCCCGCCACCTCAGGCGGGGCGGAACGCGCACAGGCGAGCACCCGCCCGTCCCGGATGATCGCCGCACCCACGATCACCTTCAGGTCCCGTCGTTCGGCCTGCCCGCCACCATTAGCCCGTTCGGTCCGCACGGGCGTCCAGGGTGCCAGATCAATCGGCGGTTTGGGTACCGTAACCGGCCGCTAGGTCAATAGAACCCGGAAGTGTGGGCGTGGACACCCCTTCCGTGCGACGACAGACTAGAGGGCACCGACAAGACACGGGATGGCGACGATTTGGCCACAAGCCGGCAACGGCGCTTGGGGGGTGCGGTTATGCGCGTGCTGTTCAACAGCCGGGCCAAGCACGATTACCTTTCCGACGCGTTGACCTTGCTATCTGGTTGGACGCGGGAAGGCGAGCAGATCCGGCGGACTCTCGTGATCGACGATACCCAACACGCGGCGCTGACCGAACGGGTGAAGGTCGTCGCCGACGCGCTGCACCTGCGCCCCGAGATCAGCCGCCACGCTGACAGTACCCAGATCCGGGTCGGGCATGGCAACGGGGAGCCGCTGACCGAGGGCGAGGTCCTGCTGGCCGCCCGGATCGAGGACGTCTACCGGACGGTCACCGAGTCCTGAGGTCCCGCTACATCGGTGGGTACCAGCGCAGCTCCACCGAGTTGCCGTCCGGGTCCCGCACGTAGATCGAGGTCGCCGTCCCGCGGGCGCCGAACCGGCTGACCGGGCCGGTCAGCACCGTGAAGGTGCCCGACTCGATCACCTGCGCCCAGTCCAGCGGTGCCACCACCAGGCAGAAGTGGTCGACATTCGTGCCCTGCCGGTCGCCGCGGACGAGGTCGATGATGCTCTCCGGGCTGATCCGCACCGACGGGAACGGCACGGCACCGGCTCGCCACTCGTCGACCCGTACCGGCTCCAGCCCGAGCCGGCCGCAGTAGAAGTCCAGCGCCCGCTCCACGTCGGCGACGGTCAGCACCAGATGGTCGAAACCGGTCACGCGTACCGTGCTCACGCCTCCTCCAGCGCGGCCGCCGCGCGGAGCCAGTCGGTGAACAGCGCCGGGTCGATGTCGGCGACGCCACGCAGCTTCACCGCCGCCATCACCCGCGCGCCGGGCACCAGTCGCCCGGACGGGTCGGTGATCTCCTGCCCCCGCCACAGCCCGAAGGTGACGTCCGACCGGTACGCCTTGAGCAGGCAGACCGGGCGCAGGCCCGGCCGGTCGCCCAGGCTCCAGACCGGGTGGCCGTGCCACATCGCGCCGGTCGCCCCGGGCAGCGCGGCGGCGATGACGGGCGTCAGCTTCTCCCCGATCTCGCGCAGCGGGCCGGGCAGGCCGGCCAGGTAGTCGTCGATGCTCATCGCAAAGCCCTTCGGTTGAGTGGTTTCCTTGCCGCGTTCACGATCCGCTGACGGGCGCCGCCGACCAAGAGCCGTTGCCGCTACGATCGTTGCGCACAGGTCAACGGTGGGAGCGGTGTGCTGGAGCGGTACGAGGTCGAGACCTTCCTGACCCTCGCCGAGGAGCTGCACTTCGGTCGGACCGCCGAGCGGCTGCGGGTCAGCACCGGCCGGGTCAGCCACGTGGTCAAGAAGCTGGAACGCCGGATCGGGGCGCCGCTGTTCGCCCGGACCAGTCGGGTCGTCCAGCTCACCCCGATCGGGCGGCAGCTCGCCGACGAGCTGGCCCCGCTGGTGGCCGGGATGGACGAGGCGGTCCGTCGCGCGGTCGACGCCGGGCGGGGCGTCACCGGGACACTGCGGGTGGCGTTCCTGGGCGAGTGGACCGCGCCGGTGCTGCTCCGGGCGGTCGCCCTGTTCACCGAGCGACACCCCGACTGCCGGGTGGAGGTGCACGAGGCGCAGCTGGCCACCACCCGCTCCGGCCTGCTCGACGGCTCCACCGACGTGCTGATCGCCTCGTACCCCTTCGACGGGATGGCCAACGGCCCGGCCCTGCTCTCCGAGGACCGGGTGCTGGCGGTGGCCGCGGGCCACCCGCTCACCCGGGAGCGGTCCGTGTCGCTGGAGGTGCTCGCCGACCATCCGGTGGTGCAGTACCCGACGGTGACCTCGACGGAGTTCAAGCGGGACCGGACCCCGGAGCGCACCCCGTCCGGCCGGCCGGTGCCGACGGGCCCCACCGGGAACACGTTCTCCGAGATGCTGTCCCTGGTGGCGCTGGGCCGTGGCGTGCTGCCGGTGGGCGAGCACACCCGGCGCTACTACCCGCGCCCCGACGTGGCGTACGTGCCGATCCACGACGCGCCGCCGATCGAGCGGGGGCCGATCTGGCTGGCCAGCAACAGCACCGCCCGGGTGCTGGAGTTCGTCCGCGCCGCGACCGAGGCGAACCCCCGATGAGGCACGGCGAGTTCCGCCACCGCCGGCTGGTCCAGGTCTACGACGCCGAATGCCCGTGGGGGCCGGACGACGACTTCTTCCGGGCGGTGGTCGACGAGACCCCGGGCGCCCGGGTCCTCGACCTGGGTTGCGGCACCGGCCGGCTGACCGTCGCCCTCGCCGCCGGTGGCCACACCGTCACCGGCGTCGACCCCGCCTGCGCGTCCCTGGCCGCCGCCCGCGCCAAGCCGGGCGGCGAGCGGGTGACCTGGATCGAGGGCACCTCGGCTCTGCTGCCGGACCAGGCGTTCGAGGTGGCGGTGCTGACCAGCCACGTGGCGCAGTTCTTCGTCGATGACGCGGAGTGGGCACGTACCCTCGCCGACCTGCGACGGGCGCTGGTACCCGGCGGCCGACTGGTCTTCGACGCCCGGGACCCGGCGGACCGCCGCTGGGAGCGGTGGAACCCGGTGGACTCGCAGCGGCGGATCACGCTGCCGGACGGCGGCGAGGTCCGCGCCTGGACCGAGGTCACCGGGGTACGTGACGACGCGGTCAGCTTTACCCACCACTACCACTTCGCCGACGACGAGGAGCTGCTCAGCTCGGCGACGCTGCGCTTCCGCACCGAGGCGCAGCTACGCGACTCCCTGGGCGCGGCCGGTTTCACCGTGGATCGCATCCATGGCGGCTGGCACCGCGAGCCGGTCGGCCAGGGCGACGGCGAGTTCCTGGTCATCGCCCAGGCCAGCCGGCTGGCACCGGTTGCCTAGCCTGGTTCACATGGCGAACATCGCGTACGACCGCAAGGAGCAGGTCCAGCAGATCGAGAGTGGACTCCTCGACGGTGAGCAGATCATTGCCGTCTACGACGCTGTCGGCACCGGCACCGGGTTCATCGGGCTGACCGATCGGCGCGTGATCATCCAGGACCGTTCCTTCGTCGGGAAGCGGCATGCGATCACCAGCATTCCGTACTCGAAGATCACCAGCGTGAGCGTGGTCAGCAACAAGTCCTGGGGCGGCACGTTCTTCTCCACCGGGGCGATCGCCATCCACGTCGGCACGCACACGTACGAGGTGGAGTTCCGTGGCGCGCAGAAGAGCCACCACGTGCACAACGTGATCCTGCACCACATCTCCTGACCCGGTCCGGCCTGCTGCGGGCCCGGCGGAGGTAAATGCCTTGCCGGGCCCCGGCGACCTCTGGTGTCCTCAGCCGACAGCCGCGCGAAAGGAGCAGCCGCCATGCCCCACTCAACGGAGTCCCCCCGACCGAACGTCATCCGACCTGAGGAATCGAGACTTCGTGAGCAGACCTGCTTCCCTGGCCACGGCGCGGCTGCGCGCCACTGACACCAACCCCGGAGGCCGCTGATGTCGGTCTTCGACGATCCCGGCCTCTTCGGCCGACTGTGGGCCGCCGGCTACGACGACGGACCCAACCCCGGCCCGACGCCGGCCGTCGACTTCCTGGCCGACCTGGCCGACGACGGGCCGGTTCTCGAACTGGCGATCGGCACCGGCCGGATCGCCCTGCCGCTGGCCGAGCGCGGCCTCACCGTGCACGGCGTCGAGGCGTCCGAGGAGATGCTGGCGAAACTGCGGGCCAAGCCCGGCGGCGAGCACATCCCGGTGGTGGTCGGCGACATGGCGGACGTGGGCGTACCGGGCCCGTTCCGCCTGGCGTACCTGGTCTACAACACGCTCTTCAACCTGGTCGACGCCGAGCGGCAGGCGGACTGCTTCCGCAACGTCGCCCGGGTGCTGTCGCCCGGCGGCGCGTTCGTCGTCGAGGCGTTCGTGCCCGACCCTCGCAGCTTCGACTCCGACGAGCAGGTGCAGGTCCGCGCCGTGACCGAGGACTCCGCGACGATCCGGCTGCACCGGTACGACCGACCGGCGCAGCGCTTCATCCGGCAGACCATCACGTTCGACGGCGACGGTGTGCACCTGAAGCCCTTCGCCATGCGGTACGCCTGGCCGCACCAGCTCGACGCGATGGCGCAGCAGGCCGGGCTCCGGCTCACCGAGCGGTACGCCGACTGGCGCCGGCGACCGTTCGACGCTGACAGCACGGCCCACATCTCCGTCTACCGCGCGGAGTAGCTGCGGTTGGTCGACTCCGGTTCCGGGTCCACACGGAACCGGAGTCGACCTCCGTCCGGGGGACCTGACGTGGGCTTCCGCCCATAGCTGATTCTGCTGGTAGCGACCTTTGTTGATCCGTAGGGTCCGCGCCGGGTCAGCTGGCAGCATGCCATCGGACACCGCCCGTTTCCCGCGCTCCTCGCCCTACTGGCCAGTGGTCAGTCACCCACTGCTCCGGCGGGTCCTGCCCGGGCTGGCGGTGTCCGCCCTGGGCGACGGCATGGCGGTGGTCGCCGTGACCTGGCTCGCCATCCAGCTCGCACCGCAGGACCAGCGCGGCACGTGGATCGCCATCGCGGTGGCAGCGTACGCCCTGCCCAGCGAGGCCGGGACGGTCATCTTCGGTCGGCTGTTGGGCGGGCGTAGCGGCGCCCAGCTCGCCGGCTGGGACGCGATCCTGCGGGCCACGGCACTCGCGGCGATCCCCCTCGCCTACCTCTCCGGCGTGCTCACCATCGGGCTGTACGTGGTCCTGCTGGCCGCGTCGGCGTTGCTGCACTCGTGGGGTTCCGCCGGGCGCTTCACCCTGATCGCCGAACTCCTGCCGCAGCGACACCATTTACCGGCCAACGCGGTGCTCACCATCATCTCCGGGTTCGCCACCATCGTCGGCCCACCACTGGCGGGCATCCTGATCGGCTGGGCCGGGGCGGTCTGGGTCATCGCTATCGACGCGGCCACCTTCGCCGTACTGGCCCTCACCTACCGCCTCGCCCTTCCCGCCGCCGACAGCGCCCACCGGTACGAGCGCGGTGCCTCACGGACTGCGGGCTTCGCCGTCATCCGCCACAACCCCGCCCTGCTCGGCCTCCTGGTGCTGAGCCTGGGGTTCTTCTTCCTCTTCGGACCGGTGTACGTGGCCATGCCGATCCACGTCACCGATGACCTGCACGCCTCCGCGACGCTGCTCGGCATCTACTACACCGCGTTCGGCATCGGCGGCCTCGTCGGCGGTGTGGTCGCCGGCCATCTGCGCGGCTGGCCCTTGCGGACCACCACCATCGGCATCGTCGTCGGGTTCGGCGTCGCCATGCTGCCCCTCGGCCTGGGCGCACCCGTGGGTCTGTCGCTGCCCGCCTTCGCCCTGGCGCGCCTGATCTGGGCGCCGTACATGTCCATGTCGATGGCGCTGTTCCAGCGCAGCACGTCCACCGCACAACTACCGGCGGTGCTGGCGGCGAACGGCGCCGTCCTCGTGCTGGCGGTGCCGCTGGGCACCATGCTCGGCGGCCCGCTGGTGGGCGTCATCGGCGCCCGCCCGACGCTGCTGCTCTGTGCGGTGGCGATCGTGGCCCTCGGCCTGATCGCCGGGGGTTTCGCGATCTCGCGTGGGAGCGCGCGATCCCCCGGCGATTCCGCCGTCACCGAGATCAGTGCCAGTCGCTGATCCTGACGTCGTCCGGCGCCGGCCTGCCGCGCCCTGTCTCCACCAGCTCCTTGAGACTCATCAGGAACGTCGCCCACTTGGTGCTGCAGTGGTGCATGAACTCGACCGGCTCGCGCCAGCCCTCGTGCGTGAACTGGACGATCGTGTACTCGCCGCGCTGGTCGAGACGCCAGCTGACCTCGGTGCCGATCCATTCCTCGGGACCGTCGACGACTCGCCACCGCACCCGGCCGGTGGGGTCCAGCTCAAGGACCTCCATGTCGAACCCACCGGCGTCGCCGAACCGGAAGGCCAATTGCCCGCCGACCTCGCTCTTGCCCACCGTGTCGGTCGTCCACCAGCCGGCGAGGCCCTCTGGAGTTGCCACCGCTCGGTAGACGTCGTCGAGCGGAGCCACGACGCCGACCCGGTGCAGGATGTCGACCATGTCATTCTCCTTCGTTGTTGGTGCGGTTGCGTTCGATCGCCTCGGCGATCCGCTTGATCCGCCGGAGTCGGGCGTCCCAGGTGGCGCCGACCGCTGACAACTGGGCGACGGCTCGGGCGAGTTGCGCCTCGTCCACCTGGTAGAGGCGCTCGCGGCCAGCCGGCGCCGCGTGAATCAGCCCGACCCGGTCCAGGACGGCCAGGTGCTTCGAGACGGCTTGGCGGGTGACGGGTAGCCGCTTGCTGAGCGACGTGGCTGTGCCTGGTCCGCCGGAAAGAAGAAGGTCGATCATCGTGCGCCGGATGGGGTCGCCGATCGCCGACCACAGGTCATCGTCGACGGCCGTGCTCATGAGGTGGCAACCAGCCGCGCAACGTACGTGCCCAGCCTCCGGATGTAGTGGTCCCACCCGGTCTCGTGGTCGCGGTACTGCTCCTCCAGGACAGCGATCTCCCAGCCCATTTCGCGGAACCCGGTCTCGGTCATCCGGACCAGGGTCCCGGCACCGCTCGGCACCAGATCGAAGGTGACGAGCAGTGACTGCCCGCTCCGATCCGCGTCCGTGAAGCACCACCGGAAGGAGAATCGCTTCGGGGGGTCGACCTCGACGACAGCGAGTGCGACGGTCGTCGTCTCGCCCGCCTCGCCGTTACGCCACACGAGCTCACCGGGTGCGCCCGCGACCGGCTCGAACCGTGCGTCGTCAGGCCACCAT
Organism: Micromonospora sp. NBC_00389; assembly: GCF_036059255.1. NCBI lineage: Bacteria > Bacillati > Actinomycetota > Actinomycetes > Micromonosporales > Micromonosporaceae > Micromonospora > Micromonospora sp. NBC_00389. Next base: position 443,127 of record NZ_CP107947.1, read on the forward strand.
TCCCGCATGTGCTCGGGCTGACTGACGACCTCGAAGACCACCTCAGGTGAAGCGTCGACATGGATGTCGCGCTCGATGGATCCCTGTTCCATGCTCACAACCTTTCGCAACCTTTGGTTGCATCAACGTACGATAGCCGACTCTCGTTGCGCAACCTTTAGTTGCATGTCGCGTTCCCGTCGTACCCGGGGCGCACAATTCGGCGCATGTCTGAAAACTCTCCGCACCGGCACCACGCCATCGACTACGTGGAGCTGACGGTCACCGACCTCGCCCAGGCCAAGCGCTTCTACGCCGATGCGTTCGGCTGGCAGTTCAACGACTACGGGCCGGAGTACGCCGGCATTCGCAGCCCGCTCGGCGACCCCGCACCCGAGGTGGGTGGTCTGCGCGTCGACCAGGAAGTCCGGGCAGGCGGCCCGCTCGTGCTGCTCTACTCGGCCGACCTCGACCGGTCCGTGCAGGCGGTGAAGGACGCCGGCGGCCAGGTGGTGAACGGGCCGTACGAGTTCCCCGGTGGCCGCCGATTCCACTTCACCGACCCCAGCGGCAACGAGTTGGGCGCCTGGGCTGAGCTGTAGCCGCGAGACGCGGCACGTGGGCAGTCGCAGTACCAGCCCAGTTCGTCGGACGGGATCCGGTCGCCGCCGCAGGTGTGCGGGAGCGGAAGGATCGGGTCGGCGCAGCCGAGGCACTTCGACGGACGCGCGTGAGGGGCCGGCCCCGAGCTGGCAGCCGACCCCTCGTACGTCATGGCCGATCAGAAATCCTGACCGTCAACACCGGCCCGTGGGAGCTGATCTTCCAGGACGCCTGGACGTCCAAGGCGACGCTCGATCGATACAACGCCCCCGTCGGGTCGCTCCCGCCTTCAGCCGTTGCTTGGCCCGACCGATCGGATCCGATTTATCTCTCGGCTGACCCACGGGCACCGCCACGGTGGCGTGGAGGTCCTACCGGGCGATGAGGTCGAACTGACGCGGCCCTAACCTCACTGCTGGTCGAGCAGGAACGGCACGTCCGGGCAGGTCAGGCAGGCGAAGATGCGCAGCGCGCCGTGCCGGCCGACGACCACCCCGGTCGGCTCGTACGAATCGTCGTCCGGCTCGCCGTCCGCCCGCGTCGGCTGCCACCGCTCGGCGCCCCGCTCGGAGGAGTCGATGACCAGGGTCAACGTCGTGGGACCGGCACAGCGGGGGCACGGCGTGGGGCCCAGGTCCGTGAGGCTCCAGTTGGCGTACCCGCCGACCTTCCACCCGGGCGCCATGAAGGTGTCGACGTACTCCTCGTCCTCGTCCTCGTCGACCAGCCGCTGCAGGTCCTCCGGCAGTTCCTCCGGGTACGGGTACTCGACGACCTGCTCCGGGTGCAGCCGGCACGGCCGGGGCACGTACCCGTCGGTGCCGACCTCGCCGCGCGGCGGCTCCGCGAGGAGGTCAGTCAGCTCCGCCTCCCGCCGCCAGCGCAGCTTCACCGTCGGCCCCCACGGGCCCTCGGAGTGTTCGAACGGGCACCACAACACCTGCAACAGGTCTGCCCCACCGGGGCGGGGCAGGTCGGGTACGTCCTCGGCGCGCAGTTGCGCCAGCGCGACCATCGGGTTGGGCGCGGGGTGTTCTCGCGGCACGTACCGGTAGCCGACGACCGGGCCGCCGTCGCGCGAGCCCCAGCCGACGAAACCCGGGCCGACCAGGGCGGCCAACTCCTGGTGCAGATCGAGCTCGCCCTCGGCAAGGACGTGTGACTGCCCGCGCCCGCGCTCCGCCGTCCGCATCCGGGTCGCCAGCTCGGCCGGGATCGGCACCTCCTCGTGGACCATGTGCGGCACGTCGCAGGTGGGCCAGGGCTCGTCGGCCGGCCAGCGCAGCGGCCCGCCGACGTGGCTGTCGGTGGCCGTGACCGCCCCGGGACGCGGGTGCAGCCGGGTCGTCGTGCGGCCGAGCTTCTCCAGGCCGGGATAGCGGGCGAGCGCCTCGGGCGGCAGGGGCGGCGTGATCATGGCGAGATCGTAGGCGGCCGGCGGGCGGCCCGACCCGCAGGACCACGTGGTGGTCCCGCTACCGTCCGAACCATGACGGTCGCCCGCTCGATCCTGTTGTTCCTGCTCGCCGCGCTGTTCGAGATCGGCGGGGCCTGGCTCGTGTGGCAGGGCTGGCGCGAGAACCGGGGCCTGCTGTGGGTGGCGGCCGGGGTCATCGCCCTCGGGTTCTACGGCTTCGTCGCCACCTTCCAACCCGACCCGAACTTCGGCCGCATCCTGGCCGCGTACGGCGGTGTCTTCGTCGCCGGTTCCCTGGCCTGGGCCATGATCGTCGACAAGTTCCGCCCCGACCGCTACGACGTCGTCGGCGCGGCCATCTGCCTGGTCGGGGTCGCCATCATCATGTACGCCCCGCGCAGCGGCTGAACCCGCCCCTCGGCCGATCCCGGCCTGGTCGGAACCGCGCCGGGACGCCGACCAGCCCTCGCCCGCCCGGCCCGCCGCGCCACCGTCACGCGGTTGCCTGCGCGATCGCGCGGCCGGCCTGGCGGCCGGAGAAGATGCAGCCGCCGAGGAAGGTGCCCTCCAGGGAGCGGTAGCCGTGCACGCCGCCCCCGCCGAATCCGCTCGCCTCACCGGCGGCGTACAGGCCGGGGATCGGGGTCGCGTCGGAGTTGAGCACCCGTCCCGACAGGTCGGTCTGCAGGCCGCCGAGGGTCTTGCGGGTGATCACGTGCAGCCGGACCGCGATGAGTGGGCCGGCCTTCGGGTCGAGGATCTTGTGCGGGGTGGCCGTACGGACCAGCTTGTCGCCGCGGTACCGGCGGGCGTTGTGGATGGCGGAGATCTGGCCGTCCTTGGTGAACGCGTTGTCCAGTTCCCGGTCGCGGGCGACGACCTCACGTCGGATGTCCTCGACGTCGAGCAGGGGCGTGCCGGTCAGCGCGTTCATACCGGCGACGAGTTCGTCGAGGGTGTGGGCGACGACGAAGTCCTCGCCGTGCTGCTTGAACGCCTCGACGGGTGCGGGTGCGCCGGGGCGGATGCGGCCGAGGGTCTGCCGGACCGACTTGTTGGTGAGGTCGGGGTTCTGTTCGGAGCCGGAGAGCGCGAACTCCTTCTCGATGATCTTCTGGGTGAGTACGAACCAGCTGTGGTCGTGCCCGGTGGTCCGCAGGTGCGCCAGCGTGCCAAGGGTGTCGAAGCCGGGGTAGAGCGGTCCGGGCAGCCGCTTGCCGGTGGCGTCGAACCACAGCGAGGAGGGCCCAGGCAGGATCCGGATGCCGTGGCCTGCCCAGATGGGGTTCCAGTTCTGCACGCCCTCGACGTAGTGCCACATCCGGTCGGGGTTGATGACGGTGCCGCCGGCGTCCTGGGTGATCCGCAGCATCCGCCCGTCCACATGGGCGGGGACACCGGTGATCATGCGCTCGGGTGCGGTACCGAGCCGGGCCGGCCAGTTCCTCCGGACCAGGTCGTGGTCGGCACCGATACCGCCGGAGGCCACCAGGACGGCCTGGGCGGTCAGCTCGAAGTCACCGACCACCGTGCGGCTGCTGGCCACCCCGCGAGCGGAGTCGCTCGGCTCCAGGACAGCACCCCGTACGCCGGTCACGACACCGTCGGTCACGACAAGCTCGTCGACCCGGTGCCGGAACGCGAGGGTGACCAGTCCCTTCGCGGCGGCGTCACGGACCCGGCGGGCGAACGGCGCGACGACAGCGGGTCCGGTGCCCCAGGTGACGTGGAAACGCGGGACCGAGTTGCCGTGCCCGATGGCCCCGTACCCGCCGCGCTCGGCCCAGCCGACCACCGGGAAGAACCGTACGCCCCGGGCGTGCAGCCAGGACCGTTTCTCCCCGGCCGCGAAGTCCACGTACGCCTCGGCCCACCTGCGCGGCCACTCGTCCTCGGGCCGGTCGAACCCGGCCGTGCCGAGCCAGTCCTGCAGGGCGAGCTCGTGCGAGTCCCGGATCCCCATCCGGCGCTGCTCCGGCGAGTCGACCAGGAACAGGCCGCCGAAGGACCAGAACGCCTGCCCACCCAGATTCGTCTCGGGCTCCTGGTCGAGCAGGATCACCCGGCGGCCCGCCTCCGCGAGTTCGGCGGCGGCGACCAGACCGGCCAACCCGGCCCCGACAACGATGACGTCTGCGTCCATGACAGGCACTCTCCCCACCGGCGTATCCGCTGACGATCAAACCGCAGCGGTTGAGGGTCCACCTTGTCACTGCGTGATAAAACAGCGGCGTCCGGCACTCCTTGCTCGACGTCGCCCGGAGCCTGGACCAGGTCGGCGACCGCGACCGTACGCCGACCGGCCGACCACCCGTCAGAAGGTAGCCACCCCATGCGCATGAAGCTCGGCCGGCCCGACCTGGCCGCGTACGCCGACCGGTTCGACGTCCCACCCGCTGCGGAGGGCTTCAGCGTCACCTTTCTCGGCGTCGCCAGCCTGCTCTTCGACGACGGCGACACGGCGGTGCTGACCGACGGGTTCTTCTCCCGGCCGTCCCTGCTCAGGGTCGCCCTCGGCAGGCTCACACCCGACGACGCGCGCATCAACTCGGCGCTCGCCCGGCTGGGACTGGGCCACGGGGGCCGCCGGCTGGCCGCCGTGATCCCCGTACACACCCACTTCGATCACGTCATGGACTCCGCGACCGCCGCCCTGCGTACCGGCGCGGTGCTCGCCGGCGGCCACTCCGCGGCCAACGTCGGCCGAGGGGCCGGCCTCACCGACGACCGCATCCACGTCGTCACGCCCCACGAGCCGATGTCCCTGGGTGCCTTCACCCTCACGTTCGTCGAGTCCGAACACTGCCCACCGGACCGCTTCCCCGGCACCATCACCGATCCCGTGGTGCCCCCGGCCAGGGCGTCCGCCTACCGGTGTGGTGAAGCCTGGTCGGTGCTCGTCGCGCACGCGAGCGGCCGGACCGCCCTGGTCCAGGGCAGCGCCGGCTACCGGCCGGGAGCGCTCGACGGGCGTCGGGCCGACGTCGTCTACCTGGGCATCGGCCAGCTCGGCGTGCAGGACGAGGACTACATTCGCACGTACTGGGCGCAGACCGTACGGGCCGTCGGAGCCCGTCGCGTGGTCCTCGTCCACTGGGACGACTTCTTCCGCCCGCTCGACCGGCCGCTGCGCGCCCTGCCGTACGCGGGCGACGACCTCGACGTCACCATGGGGGTCCTCACCCGACTGGCTCACGACGAGCGGGTCGCTCTGCACCTGCCGACCCTGTGGCGTCGGGAGGATCCCTGGGCGGGGCTGCGGTGACCCGTCCTGCAAGACGTTGAAGCGGAACTTAGATCGGCTGTCCCGCCACCAGCGGGAACGCGGCCTGACGCCGTTCTGGGATTCGTGCCACGGGAACGATCACCCGCTCAGGGTCAGCCGGCGCTCGTCCGAGCACCCGCACGTCAGCCTGCTCAGCGGCTGTTGCGTCGGCCAGGACAGAGAAGAGGAGTCCGCCGTCGGTCCTGCTATCGCGCCGGTTGATCGTTGTGTTGATCGTCAACGTCGAGGCCTCTTCGTTCCTCAAATGCCCGGGGCCGCTTGACGCAGGGCCACGGCCTGGCTGACCGCAAACGCTGCGACCTCGACGGCCACCGCGGCGAGCAGCACCTTAAACGCGCCATCCCACGGCCGGACCGCCGCGAACAGCGCGATCAGCGTGGCCGCGACGACGTTGGCGATGAGTACCCCCACCAGCCACGGTCGGAGCCGGGGACGCCCGGCGACGCGGTGCAGCGCGAACGCCCAACCGCCGATACCGACCGCGACCGCGATGGTCAACGCGGGCGGCACGGCCAACCGCTCCGACACCGAATCCACGAACAGGGCCAGCGACACCGCCGCCACCGCGCAGTAGATCGCGTCGAGCTGCAACGAAAGCCGTCCTGGGTGCCGTGTGCGCATGACAGCGACAGTAACCGCGAATCCGCCATTCTGGACCACCATGTCGAGCAGGAACACAGGCAGCACCGCCGCGATGCCCGCCCGCAATCACGCCATGGTGATCGTGCAAGCCGGCCTCGGGCTTCGCCTCGGCGAGCTGCTCGCACTGCGCGTCCAGGATGTCGACCACCTCGCCCGGACAGTTCGGATCGAATGGCAGTTCGCGCCACAGTCCAAGGTCCGCACCGAGCCGAAGACACGCCGCTCACTTCGCCGGCCCGTACCGGCACGACTACTACGGCTCGCTGATCTTCTCGGCGGCTGTCGAGCGGGCCGGGCTACCGAAGGGCACCACGAGTCGAGCAACGAATCAACCGCATGACCTGGGTAAACAGGACAGATTCAGACGTTGAAGCGGAACTCCACCACGTCGCCGTCCTGCATGACGTACTCCTTGCCCTCGATGCGGACCTTGCCCGCCGCCTTGGCCGCCGCCATCGAACCAAACTCGACCAGGTCGTGGTACGAGACCACCTCGGCCTTGATGAAGCCGCGCTGGAAGTCGGAGTGGATGACGCCCGCAGCCTCCGGCGCGGTGGCGCCGACCGGGACGGTCCAGGCGCGCGCCTCCTTCGGCCCGGCGGTCAGGTACGTCTGGAGCCCAAGGGTGCGGAAGCCGACCCGGACGAGCTGGTTGAGGCCGGGCTCGTTCTGCCCGATCGACTCCAGCAGCTCGCGGGCCTCCTCCTCGGGCAGGTCCACCAGCTCGGATTCGATCTTGGCGTCCATGAAGACGGCCTCGGCGGGGGCGACCAGGGCGCGCAGCTCGTCGAGGAACGCCTCGTTGGCCAGCTCGGCCTCGTCGACGTTGAAGACGTACAGGAAGGGCTTGGTGGTGAGCAGGTGCAGCTCGCGCAGGTGCTCCAGCTCGATCTTGGCGGCGGCGGCCCCGGAGTACAGGGTGGTGCCGCCGTCGAGCACCTCGATGGCCTGCTTCGCGGCGGCGACGGCGGCGGCCCGGTCCTTGCGGAGCTTGGCCTCCTTCTCCAACCGGGGCAGCGCCTTGTCCAGGGTCTGCAGGTCGGCGAGGATCAGCTCGGTGTTGATCGTCTCGATGTCGTCGGCCGGGGAGATCTTGCCGTCGACGTGCACCACGTTCGGGTCGGAGAAGGCCCGCACCACCTGGCAGATCGCCGAGGCGTCCCGGATGTTGGCCAGGAAGGCGTTGCCCCGGCCCTGCCCCTTCGACGCGCCACGGACCAGGCCAGCGATGTCGACGAACGACACCGGGGCCGGCAGCACCTTCTGCGAGGAGAAGATCTCGGCCAGCTTGCCCAGCCGCTCGTCAGGCAGCCCGACCACGCCGACGTTGGGCTCGATGGTGGCGAACGGGTAGTTCGCCGCCAGCACGTCGTTCTTGGTCAACGCGTTGAAAAGCGTGCTCTTGCCGACGTTGGGCAGGCCGACGATGCCGATGGAGAGACTCACGACGGGCCAGCTTACGCCGGTGGCATCCAGACCGGTCCACGCGGCTCGGTTTCCGGCCGCGCCGCCCCCGTCGGAGGCGGCGCCGACCGGCCGTCAGCCGAGCAGGCGCGGGGCGATGATCGCCTCGCGGACGCTGCCGTCCGCGCCGCGGCTGACCTCGTACGCCGAAACGCCCTCGCGGTCGGCGACCGCCTCGACCAGCCGGGTCCCCCGGTAGACCAGGCCGACCCCGTCGTCGGTGCAGTGGCTGGTGGGCAGCGTCCCGTCGCCGACCAGCTCGTGCATCAACGGTCGCCGCTGGCCTTCGCTGTCGTAGTGCACGCCGTTGCCGTACGGCAGCCAGCCCAGACCCTCGGTGAAGCCGCGCAGTCGGGGGCCGTAGCTGTCCGTGGCGCCGCCCACGTGCCAGCAGATCGAGCCGGCGGAGACGCCGCCCAGCACCACGCCGGCCTGCCAGCACTCGTGCAGGATCTCGCCGAGCCCGTGCACCCGCCAGACCGCGACCAGGTTGGCCACGCTGCCGCCGCCGACCCAGATCACGTCCTGGGCGAGCAGGTGGGCGCGGATGTCCTCGACGTTCGGCATCGGGAACAAGGCGAGGTGCGACAGCCGGAACCGGGTGTCGGCGAACGCGCCGTAGATAGAGGCCAGCGAGGTGGGCTGGTCCCCGACGGCCTGACCGAGGTAGCAGATGCGCGGCTGCGGGCCAGCCTCGGCCAGCTCGGCCGCCAGCTCGAAGACCGGGCCGGGGCGCAGATCCAAGGGACCCCGGTCGCCCCGGAAGAAACCCATGCTGGTGGCGAGGATGGTCGGTTCGCTGGCGGGCATGTGGGTCCTTCCGTCGGTGCACGGCCGCGTTCATCCTGCCGCAGCCGACCGCCGGCCGATCACCCACCCGCGCGAGACCCGGCTCGGGGCCAGGCCAGCGCGACGATGACCGACTCAGCCAGCGCGCCGCTGGCGGGGAATCAGGGCAAGCGCCCCGGTGGAATCGCCCTCGGCCGGCTCGGCGGTGGGCTGGCCCTCGGCCGGCTCACCGGCTGACGCCGCCCCGGCCGGCCGGTCCCGGATCACCACCTCGCCGTCGGGCCAGTGACCCGGGGGCAGCTCGCCGAACGGCCGCTGCCCCGGGGGCAGTTGCGCGGCGGCGGCGCGGGGCAGGGTGAACCGCTCGGCGGCGGCCGGGCCGGCCGCGACCGACTCGCGCAGCATCCAGCGCACCTCGTCGGCCGTCCAGCCCAGCGCTGGCCGGGCGGCGATCTCCCGGACCAGCCGCCGCCCGGCCCGGGTGTCGTCGTCGTAGAAGCGCATGCACCAGTGGTGCGTCCACATGCCGAGCGCCCGCAGGCCCGCATCGTCCAGGGAGCGGGCCAGCCGGCCGCAGGCGGTGTCGGCGAAGGCCGGCTCTGCGTCGGCCGCCCGGTCCCGCTCGATCGCGCCGACCGCGGCCGGCGCCACGGCCCGCATCCGGCGGTAGAAGGACTGCACCACCGCACGGGGCAGCGGCGGGAACGTGTCCCGTGTCGATGCCGCCGCCCGACCCGCCACGCTCGCCATCGCCGCACCCCTTCTTGAGTTGGTGGCCGGACGTTACCCGCCGCGACCGACACTTTCGGGCGGAAAATTCGCCCTCGAACGTGGATAGCGATGATGACCTGGGGCGTCTGTAGAGGTGACAACAAAAAGGGGTGGTGGGTGGACGAGGACGAGCGAGCCCGGTTGGCCGAGTTCGTCGCCAGCCGGACTCCGGCGCTGATGCGGGTCGCGTACCTGCTGACTGGGAACCGCAGCGCCGCCGAGGACCTGTTCCAGTCGGCGTTGGCGCGGACCATCCCCAAGTGGGGAAGCATCCGGCACGCCGACCCGGAGGGGTATCTGCGCGTGGTGATGTACCGCGAGCAGGTCAGTTGGTGGCGGCGACTGCGCCGGTGGCGGGAGACGCCGCTCAACCCGGCGGACGAACCGGTCGGCGCCGACCCGAGCGGCGGGTCAGACGTGCGGTTGGCGATGCGCGCTGCGCTGCGCCACCTGCCACCGGCGCAGCGCGCGGTGGTGGTCCTGCGCTACTACGAGGACCTGCCCGAGGCCCGGGTGGCCGAGCTGCTGGGCTGCTCGGTGGGCACGGTCCGCAGCCGTACCCACCGGGCGGTCAGCCGGCTGCGCGAACTCCTGCCGGAGGTCGAATTGCTGGAGGTACGGCGATGACCGACCGCTTCGAAATCCTCATCCGCTCCACCCTCACCGACCTGGCCGAGGAGGCACCGATCGTGCATGACCAGTTGAGCCGAGCGGAACGGCGGGTGCGCAACCGACGCCGGGCCACGGTGACGATGGGCGCGGTGGGCACGCTCGCGGCCATCCTGATCGCCACCCCGATCGCCCTCGCGGCGACCGGCTCCGACCAACCCCGTCCGGCCGCGCCCAGCCCCTCGGGCCTGCCCGGCGCACCCAGCCCGTCCGGGCCGATCGTCGTACCCAGCCCGTCCGCGCCGCCCGGCGCACCCAGCCCGACCGGGCCGATCGTCGTACCCAGCCCGTCCGGCCCGCCCGGCGTGCCGGGTAAGCCGGGCCCGGCACGGCCGTCGGCCACGCCGACCCCGCTCGGCCCGCCCGGCGTGCCGGCTAAGCCGAGCCCGGCACGGCCGTCGGCCACGCCGACCCCGCTCGGCACGCCCGGGGTGCCCAGCCCGGCGAGTTGATCAGATCCGGGCGGACCGGGCGGTTCTCCCGCCCGGTCCGACCGGCCGGCCCGTCCTTGGTGAGCCCGTCACTCCAGCTCCTTGAGCTGCCGGATGAGGAGCCGGTCGGAGATCCCGGTCACCATCGCCCGGCACTCCCCGCACCGGCATGCGCTGCGCATCCCGTCGAAAAGGGTGCCGTTTGCCAAGGTCGGTACGGCCGCCCACTCTTGGGGCATGACCGATCACGGACACCTGACGGCGCGTGAGCTGCGAAGGCAGCGATGAGTCCCGCCCTGGCCCGGGTGCCCGGTCCGCTCACCGGCCAGCTCGTCACCCCCGGCGATCGCCGGTATGCGCAGCTGCGCTCGACGTACACCACGCCGGCCTCGCCGGCCGGCGTCCTGCTGCCGAAGAACGTCGCGCAGGTGGTCGCCGCGATCCGCTACGCGCGGGAGCAGCGGCTGCCGATCGCCGTCCGCAGCGGCGGGCACGGTCTCGCCGGCACCTCCTCCAACAACGGTGGCCTGGTCATCGACCTGTCCATGCTCAACCGGGTGCAGGTGCTCGACGAGCGGTCCGGGCTGGTCCGCGTCGAGGCTGGCGCCCGCTGGGCGAACGTCGCGACGGCGCTGGCCCGGTACGGCCTGGTGATCAGCTCAGGTGACCACGGCAACGTCGGCGTGGGCGGCCTGACCACCGGGGGTGGCGTCGGCTGGCTGGTCCGCTCGTACGGCCTCACCATCGACCGCGTCCGCGCGGTGGAGGTGGTGCTCGCGGACGGGACGCTGGTGCGCGCGGACGCGGAGCACGAGCCGGAGCTGTTCTGGCTGGTCCGGGGTGCCGGCGCGGGAGCGGGGATCGTGGTGGCGTTCGAGATCGAGGCCACCGAGCAGCGCAACGTCGGGGTGGCGCAACTGGTCGTCGAGGCGCACCCCGACGGCCGCACCGTTCGGGAGTGGGCGGGCTACCTGGCGCAGGCCCCACGGGAGTTGTCGGCAGCCGCCGTGCTGTTCGCGGAGGGACGGTCGGCCCTCATGTCGATCACCGCCGTGGTCGCCGCCGAGAGCCTGCGCCGGGCCCGACCCGTGGTGGAGCCGCTGCTGGCCATCGGGAAGCTGCTCGAACACCGGACCGACCTGCTGCCCTACCCGTCCCTGGTGCCGACCGCACACCTGAATCCGAACGTCGGGCAGCAGCGGGGCACGACCACCAACGGCCTGTTCACCGAGCTGGACGACGCCGGTTCTCGGGCCCTGATGCGGGCGGTGACCGGTCCCGGGCGGGCGGTCATCCAGCTCCGCTCGGTGGGCGGGGCGGTCAACGACGTCGCCCCCGACGCGACCGCCTACCCGCACCGGCACCAGAACACCCTGGTCATCGCCTCGGTCTTCCCGCCGCAGGGCGGCGCGGCGTTGGACGCCGCCTGGCGGGGCGTCGCCGGTCGGGCCGACGGCGCGTACGTCAACTTCGAGAGCCGGCCGGACCCGGCCGCGTTCGCCCGGATCTACCCGGGTGAGACCGGGGCCCGGGTGCGGCGGCTCTGGCGACGGTACGACCCGGACGGCGTGTTCCGGTCGGCCCTGCTGACCGCCCGACCGGCCCGTTCCGGCCAGCCCGCGCGGTCCAGCCAGCCGGCACGGTCCGGTCAGCCCGCACGCTCCGGCCAACCCCACCGGCGCCGCCGCTGACGGGCACCCGGCGGCGGTTGCCGCGGACGGCCGTCAAGCCGCCGACTGCCGGGCCGCACGCCCAGGTCCGATTCCCGCCAGCCGCGAGCCCGGCGAGCGGGGCATCATCGGTGGCGTGGAGATGGATTTCGAGCGGTGCTACCGAGCTGTGGACAGCCGTGACCAGCGGTTCGACGGCTGGTTCTACACGGGCGTGACGTCCACCGGGATCTACTGCCGGCCGTCCTGCCCGGCGACCACGCCCAAGCGACAGAACGTCCGGTTCTTCCCGTCCGCAGCCGCGGCACAGGGCGCCGGGCTGCGCGCCTGCCGCCGCTGCCGGCCGGACGCCGCACCCGGCTCGCCGCAGTGGGACATCCGCGCCGACGTGGTCGGGCGGGCGATGCGGCTGATCTCCGACGGGGTGGTCGACCGCGACGGCGTCCCCGGGCTGGCCGCCCGACTCGGCTACACCGAGCGGCACCTGCACCGGATGCTGCGGGCCGAGATGGGTGCCGGGCCGCTCGCGCTGGCCCGGGCCCAGCGGGCGCAGACCGCCCGGATCCTGATCGAGACGACCGGCCTGGGGATGGCCGAGATCGCGTTCGCCGCCGGCTTCGGCAGCGTGCGGCAGTTCAACGACACGGTCCGCGAGGTGTACGGGATCGCCCCGTCCGAGCTGCGCACGGCCCGTGGCCGGCACCAGGCACCTCCCGGGGCGGGGACCATCACGCTCCGGCTGGCGTACCGCCCCCCGCTGCATGCCCAGGCGCTGCTGGACTTCCTGGCGGTGCGGGCGCTGCCCGGCGTGGACGAGGTCCGCGACGGGACGTACCACCGGGGGTTGCGGTTGCCGCACGGCACCGGCCAGGTGGCGCTGACCCCGGCGGCCGGGCACGTCGCGGCGACGCTGCGGCTGGCCGACCTGCGCGACCTGGCGCCGGCGGTGGCCCGCTGCCGCCGGCTGCTCGACCTGGACGCGGACCCGGCCGCCATCGACGCCACGCTCGCCGCCGACCCGGCGCTCGCCCCGGCGGTCGCCGCCGAACCGGGCATCCGGGTTCCCCGGGCGGTGGACGGCTTCGAGCTGGCGGTCCGCGCCATCATCGGCCAGCAGGTCTCAGTCACCTCAGCCCGCACCACTCTCATCCGCCTACTGGCCGCCCCCGGCTCCACCGAAGACCACGTCGATCATGAGGTTGACGGGCCGAACGGAGATCCAATCGCCGGTCAACCTCATGATCAACGCGTCGGGAACCAGCCTGGGCTGCTCCGGGGGTTTCCCAGCGCGGAGGACGTGCTCGGGAAGCCGGACACCGCGTTCGGGATGCCGGTCGGACGGCGGGAGACGATCCGCGGGCTGGCGCGGGCGGTCATCGACGGGCACCTGGACCTGGCACCGGGCGGCGACCGGGAGGAGACGGTTCGGCGGCTGTTGGCGCTGCCCGGCATCGGCCCGTGGACCGCCGGCTATTTGGCCATGCGCGCCTTCGGCGACCCGGACGTCCTGCTCCCCACCGACCTGGCGGTCCGACGCGGCGCGGCCGCGCTCGGCCTGCCCGACGACCCGAAGACCCTCAGCACGTACGCCGACCGCTGGCGCCCCTGGCGGTCCTACGCCACGATCAGACTCTGGAGAGCGGCATGAGCATCGACAGCACCGTCCTGAGCACCCCGACCGGCCCGCTGAGCATCCTCGCCGACACCGACGGCGAGGTCCTGGCGGCCGGCTTCACCCCGGAACCGGCGGCGCTGCTGCCCCTGGTCCACCCGACCCTACGGGCGCCGCTTCGGCAGCGGGCCGACCTCGGCCCCGTCAGCGCGGCCGTCCGGTCCTACCTGGACGGTGACCTCACCGCCATCGACACGGTGCCGGTGCGGCAGCGCACCGGCGGCGAGTTCATGGCGCACGCCTGGGAGGTGCTGCGCGAGGTCCCACCGGGGACCCCGGTCACCTACACCAGGTACGCGGCGCTGGCTGGCCGACCGCCAGCGGTACGGGCCGCCGCGGCCGCCTGCGCCCGTAACGCGGCGGCGCTGTTCGTGCCCTGCCACCGGGTGCTGCGTACCGACGGCACGCTCGGCGGCTACCGCTGGGGGCTGGACGTGAAGAAGTGGCTTCTCGGTCATGAGCGGCGGTTGACAACAAGCTGACACAAGCATCGACGCCTATTGACGCTACCGTCGGGTAGTGCCTGCGGACAGCGTCGGCAGCCCGGCCGCCCGGGTCGCCGCGGGCCCTCACCCCGTGCACAACCTCTGGCGGTTGCGCCGCTACCTGCGCCCGTACGCCACCGAGTTCGCCTGGCTGATGATCGCGGGGCTCGCCGGAACGGCGGCCGGGATCGTCGTGCCGCTGGTGGTGCAGCGGGTGGTGGATGGGCCGGTGGCCCAGCGCGAGCCCGCCGGCCTGCTCCAGCTCGGTGGCCTCGCGCTGCTGCTCGGCGTGGTCGAGGCGGTGCTGATCTTCATCCGTCGGTGGGTGCAGTCCTCCTCGGCCGTCGGCATGGAGGCGGCGCTGCGCGCCGACGTCTACGCCCACCTCCAGCGGCTGCCGACCAGCTTCCACGACCGCTGGCAGTCCGGTCAGCTGCTCTCCCGGATCACCAGCGACCTGTCGGTGATCCGCCGGTTCCTCTCCTTCGGCGTGTTCTTCCTGGTGCTCAACCTGACCACCTACCTCGTGGTGGTGCTGCTGCTGATCCGCCTGCACGTGGCGCTCGGGCTGCTGGTGGCGGCCAGCACCGTGCCGCTACTGCTGATCACCCGGCGCTTCGCGCGGCACTACCACAGCGCGTCCCGACGGATGCAGGACCAGCAGGGCGACGTGGCCACCCTGGTCGAGGAGACCGCGCAGGGCCTGCGCACCATGAAGGCGTACGGCCGGGGGCCCGAGCTGGTCGCCCGCTTCGCCGATGGGGCCCGGAGGCTGCACGACACCGGCGTACGCAAGGGCCGGTTGCTGGCCAACACCGCGGCGCTGCTCGACCTGGTGCCCAACCTGACCCTGGGCGTGGTGCTGGTCGCCGGGGCGGCCGCCGCCGCGAGGGGTGTGCTCACCATCGGCGAGGTGGTCGCGTTCGTCAGCCTCCAGTTGATGCTCATCTGGCCGGTGCAGACGCTCGGCTGGATCATCGCCAACGCTCAGGAGGCGGCCACCGCCGCCGACCGGATCCTGGAGGTGCTGGACACCCCACCGCAGATCGTCGACGCGCCCGGCGCGGTCGCGCTGCCCCGCGACGCGGTCCACGGCCGGCTCCGCTTCGAACGGGTCGCGTTCCAGTACCCGGGCACCAGCGAGCGGGTGCTACGCGAGATAGACCTGACCATCGAGCCGGGCGAGACCGTGGCGCTGGTCGGGGCCACCGGCTGTGGCAAGAGCACACTGCTCTCCCTGGTGCCCCGACTGCACGAGGTGACTGACGGTCGGATCACCCTGGACGGGCACGACCTGCGGGAGCTGCGGCTGGACTCGCTGCGCCGACTGGTCGGGGTGGCGTTCGAGGAGCCCACGCTCTTCTCCATGTCGGTCCGGGAGAACCTGACCCTGGGGCACCCGGACGCCGGTGACGACGAGGTCCGCGCGGCCCTCGCGCTCGCCCAGGCCGATTTCGCGTACGACCTGCCGTGGGGTCTGGCCACCCGGGTCGGCGAGCAGGGGTTGTCGCTCTCCGGCGGGCAGCGGCAGCGGCTGGCGCTGGCCCGGGCGGTGCTCGGCCGGCCGGCGTTGCTGGTGCTGGACGACCCGCTGTCCGCCCTCGACGTACACACCGAGGCGCTGATCGAGGCAGCGCTGCGGCGGGTGCTCCGGGACAGCACCGCGCTGCTGGTGGTGCACCGACCGTCGACCATCGCGCTGGCCGACCGGGTCGCCCTGCTCGACGGCGGGCGGATCGCCGCGATCGGCCGGCACTCCGAGCTGTTGGCCACCGTGCCGGCCTACCGGGCGCTGCTCGCCGCCGAGCCGCCAGCCGGGCGGCCACCACCTGCCGGGCCGGACACGTCCGCGTCGTCCACCTCGGACGGATGGGGGCTGGTGCGCTCATGACCGTGCGGGAGGCGGCCGACCCACCGCCCGGGGAAGAACCGGAGTTCGCCCGCTGGCGCGGGACGGCCACCGACCCGGAGGCCGACCGGAGCCGGGCCGAGGAGACCAGCCCCGAGGCGGTGGCCCGGCTGCGCCGGCTCAGCCGGGCGCTGCTGGCCGACCTGCTCCGGCCGCACCGGAGTCGGCTCGCCGGCGCGGTCGGCCTGCTGCTGGCCCAGAACGCCGCGGCGATGGCCGGCCCGTACCTGGTCATGATCGGCATCGACCGGACCATCGCGCCGTTGCGGGCCGGTGACGCCGGCCCGGTGGCCGCCGTCGCCGGGGCGTTCGCCGTCGCTGCGGCGACCGAGTACGCGGCCCGCCGAGGTTTCCTCGCGCTTTCCGCCCGGATCGGCCAGGCCGTCCTGCTGGACCTGCGGCAGCGGGTGTTCGGGCACTTCCTGCGACTGTCGGTGGGCTTCCACGAGCGGTACACCTCCGGCCGGATGGTCTCCCGGCTCACCAGTGACCTGGACTCGATCGCCGAGCTGGTCGACGGCGGGATCGACAGTCTGGTGCTGGCCGCGCTGTCGATCCTGTCGGTGGCCGCCATCCTGCTCTGGCTGGACCTGCCGCTGGCCTCCGTGACGCTGTTCGCGTTCCCGTTCCTGTTCTGGCTCTCCCGCTGGTTCGCCCGGGCGTCGGCCAGCGCGTACCGACGGACCCGGGAAGCGGTCGCGCTGGTCATCGTGCACTTCGTGGAGTCCATGCGGGGCATCCGGGCGGTGCAGGCGTTCCGTCGGGAGCCGCGCAACCAGCGGATCTTCGTGGCGCTCGGCGACGACTACCGGCAGGCCAGCCTGCACGCGTTCCGCCTGATCGCCACGTACTCCCCGGCGATCAAGCTGATCGGCAACGTCACGGTGGCGGTGGTGCTCTGCTACGGCGGCTGGCGGGTGCTCGGCGGGCATACCGAGGTCGGGGCGCTCGCCGCGTTCCTGCTCTACCTGCGCCGCTTCTTCGAGCCGATGCAGGAGCTGAGCCAGTTCTACAACTCGCTCCAGTCGGCCACCGCAGCGCTGGAGAAGCTGGCCGGCGTGCTGGACGAGCGACCGGCGGTCGCCGAGCCGGCCCGGCCGGTGCCGCTGCCGACCGGCGCCGGCCGAGGGGAACTGGCCTTCCGGGCGGTCTCCTTCGGCTATCGCGCCGACACCCCGATCCTCGCCGGGCTGGAGCTGACCGTGCCGGCCGGGCAGACCGTCGCGTTGATCGGGCCGACCGGCGCGGGAAAGTCGACCATCGCCAAGCTGGTCGCCCGGTTTCACGACCCGGACAGCGGTGCGGTCCGGATGGACGGCATCGACCTGCGTGCGGTGAGCGACGCCGACCTGCGCCGTGCGGTGGTGCTGGTGACCCAGGAGAACCACCTGTTCAGCGGCACCGTGGCGGAGAACATCCGGTTCGGTCGGCCCGGCGCCGACGACGCCGCAGTGCAGGCCGCCGCCCGGGCGATCGGCGCGCACGAGTTCATCACCGCGCTACCAGAGGGGTACGCCACGCAGGTGCACCGGCGCGGCGGCCGGCTCTCCGCCGGGCAGCGGCAGCTCGTCGCGTTCGCCCGGGCGTTCCTGGCCGACCCGACCGTGCTGATCCTGGACGAGGCGACCTCCTCGCTGGACGTGCCGACCGAGCGGCTGGTGCAGCGGGCGCTCGGCACCATCCTGCGGGACCGGACCGCCCTGGTGATCGCGCACCGGCTCTCCACCGTGGAGACCGCCGACCGGGTGCTCGTCCTCGATGGTGGGCGGATCGTCGAGGACGGCCCGCCCGCCGTGCTGGCCGAGGCCGACGGCCGGTACGCGGCCCTGCACCGTCAGTGGCGCGACTCGATGATCTAGGCGCGCACCGACCCGCGGTCGACGGTGCGCACCGACCCGCCGTCGACGGTGCGCACCGTCCCGGCCTGCCTGTCGGCGCAGGCAGCCGTCGTGTCCCGGCCGCAACTACGTGGCCCGGCACCCGCGCGGTGCCTACGATCGCAGGATGACCGATACGGCGAGGACGGCCCGCGCCGGTCTGCCCGAGCGTCCGAGTTTGGACGGGCTCGAGGAGACCTGGGCGCGCCGCTGGCAGGAGGAGGGCACGTACGCGTTCGACCGCTCCAGGTCGACTGTTCCGGGTCGCGACGCGGCGTCAGACGCGCCGAGCCGGAGTGGTCGCAGGGTGGACGTGTACTCGATCGACACCCCGCCGCCGACCGTATCGGGCGAGCTGCACATGGGACACGTCTTCTCGTACACGCACACCGACACCACGGCGCGGTACCAGCGGATGCGCGGCAAGGCCGTCTTCTACCCGATGGGCTGGGACGACAACGGCCTGCCCACCGAGCGCCGGGTGCAGAACGTGTACGGGGTGCGCTGCGACCCGGCGCTGCCGTACGACCCGGTGTGGCGGCCACCGGCGACGCCGGTCGACGAGGCGGCACTCCGTGACCCCACCCCGATCTCGCGACGCAACTTCATCGAGCTATGCGAGCGGTTGACGGTCGCCGACGAGCAGGTCTTCGAGGCGCTCTGGCGACGGCTCGGGCTCTCGGTGGACTGGTCCCTGACGTACACCACGATCGGCCGGGTCGCCCGGGCGACCAGCCAGCGGGCGTTCGTGCGCAACCTGCTCCGCGGCGAGGCGTACCAGTCGGAGGCGCCGACCCTGTGGGACGTTGGCTTCGCCACCGCGGTCGCCCAGGCCGAGCTGGAGGACCGGGAGCGCCCCGGCGCCTACCACCGGCTGCGGTTCACCGGGCCGACCGGACGGGAGGTGCTCATCGACACCACCCGGCCCGAGCTGCTGCCGGCCTGTGTGGCACTGGTCTGCCACCCCGACGACGAGCGGTACGCCGACCTGGTGGGCGGCACGGTGCGCAGCCCGCTGTTCGACGTCGAGGTGCCGGTGCACGCCCACCCGCTCGCCGACCCGGCCAAGGGCACCGGCATCGCGATGGTCTGCACGTTCGGCGACCTGACCGACGTGACCTGGTGGCGTGAGCTGCGGCTGGCCACCCGAGTCGTGATCGGCCGGGACGGCCGGCTGCTTCCCGAGCCGCCGGCCGGGGTGCCGGCACAGCCGTACGCGGCACTGGCCGGGCAGACCGTCAACAGCGCCCGCCGGACGATCGTCGGGATGCTGGCCGACGCGGGTGACCTGATCGGCGAGCCGCGCCCGATCACCCACCCGGTCAAGTTCTACGAACGCGGCGACCGGCCGCTGGAGATCGTCTCGACCCGGCAGTGGTACCTGCGCAACGGCGGCCGGGATGCCGAGCTGCGGGCGACGCTGCTGGCCCGGGGCGAGCAGCTGCACTGGGTGCCGGCGCACATGAAGCACCGCTACGACAACTGGGTGGCCGGCCTGACCGGTGACTGGCTGGTCAGTCGGCAGCGTTTCTTCGGGGTGCCGGTGCCGGTGTGGTACCGGCTCGACAACGCTGGCGAGCCGGACTGGTCCCACCCTCTCACGCCGGACGAGTCCGCGCTGCCGGTCGATCCATCCAGCGATCCGGCGCCCGGCTACGACGAGTCGCAGCGCGGCCAGCCGGGCGGCTTCGTCGGCGACCCGGACGTGCTGGACACCTGGGCCACCTCATCGCTGACCCCGCAGATCGTCGGCGGTTGGGAGACCGACCCGGACCTGTTCGCCCAGGTCTTCCCGATGGACCTCCGCCCACAGGGGCAGGAGATCATCCGGACCTGGCTCTTCGACAGCGTGGTCCGTTCGCACTTCGAGCACGGCGTGCTGCCCTGGCGGGACACCGTGCTCTCCGGCTGGATCCTCGACCCGGACCGCAAGAAGATGGCCAAGTCCAAGGGGAACGTGGTCACCCCACTGGCGCTGCTGGAGCAGCACGGCTCGGACGCGGTGCGCTACTGGGCGGCCAGTGGCAAGCCCGGCATGGACCTGGCCTTCGACCCGGCGCAGATCAAGGTCGGTCGGCGGCTGGCCACCAAGCTGCTCAACGCGTCGAAGTTCGCGCTCGGGCTGGGCGCGGCGGACGCGCTGCGCACCCCGGCGACCGCCCCGCTGGACCGGGCCATGCTCGCCGAACTGGCCACCGTCGTCACCGCGGCGGGCGCCGCCTTCGACTCGTACGACCACACGGCGGCGTTGCAGGTCACCGAGGCGTTCTTCTGGCGGTTCTGCGACGACTACATCGAGCTGGTCAAGGAGCGCGCGTACGGCACCGGAGCGGCGGCCGACTCGGCGCGGGCGGCGCTGGCCTCGGCACTGTCGGTGCAGTTGCGGCTGTTCGCCCCGGTGCTGCCGTACGTCACCGAGGAGGTCTGGTCCTGGTGGCGGTACGGCTCGGTGCACCGGGCGCCGTGGCCCACCACGCACGAGGTGGCCCGGACGACGGAGGGGACGGGCGACCCGGCGCTGCTACGGCTGGCCGGCGACGCGCTCAGCCAGGTGCGGCGGGCGAAGTCGGAGCGGAAGCTGTCGATGAAGGCAGAGGTGCCGCTGGCGGAGGCGCTCGGGCCGGCGGCGCTGCTGGAACAGCTCACCCTGGTCGCCGACGACCTGCGCGCGGCCGGCCGGATCGGCAAGCTGGACCTGCTCCCCGACCGCACCCCGGAACTCGTCATCGCCTGCGCCTTCTGACCGGCGCGGAAGCGGTCACCAGCCGCGCAGGAAACGCAGGCCGACCAGGATCGCGACCACCGCCGGCCCGACCAGCAGGGTGATCGCCTGGAGCCGGTACTGCATCCGGTGCCGGGTCAACTCGACCGCGTTGCCCAGCACGATCGCCCCGGCCAGCATCATGAACCCGCCCCACCAGCCGGTCTTCAGGTCGATCAGATCCACCCGGATCAGTTGCAGGGTCAGCCCGACCAGCGCGCCGGTGAGCGCGAGCAGGGCCACCGCCCGGTGCAGGCCGCGGGCCAGCGGGTGGGCTGCCCGCCACAGGTAGGTGCCGGCGACAGCCAGGCAGGGCAGCACCACCAGCGCCGGCCAGCCCCGGCCCATCACGCCGAACATCAGCAGCGCGCCCACCGCGAACACCAGCGTGCCGACGCAGGCGATGACGTACCCGGCGAAGGCCCGGCCGCCGCCCCGGGCCAGCAGCGGCCCGCCGCTGGCCGCGATCAGCGCGCCCGGGATCAGGATGAACCCGGCCCACCAGTGGAACCGTCCGCTGCCCTGGGCGGCCGTCGCGACCGTGGCGCAGACGAGCCCGGCGACCGCCAGGCTGGTCAGCCACGGCCGGCTGCTTCGGGAGTACGGTTCAGCCAACGACGTCCGCTCCGCTTCGACGTTCACGCCCACCAGCCTGGCCCGAGGCACCCCTGCCGGTACATCCGGCCAGCCCTACCGACCGCGGGTGGCTGGCCGGAACAGCGACTCGCACCGGCCTCAGCTCGTCTCGCCGGCCACGCTGAACGAGCGCAGGCGGTCGATGGCCAGCACGGTGAAGCCGACGCTGACCAACGCGGTCATCACCGCCGCCACCGGCACCGACACGCTGGTCTCCAGCAGCCCGGTGGGGGCGATCCGGTCGGCGAGGGCGATCACGTACTGCTGGATGGAGAGCACCTTGGTGCCGCTGACGAAGTTGCCCAGCAGCCCCTCCCAGATGAGCACGTAGACCAGGCCGAGCAGCACCGGCCGCCGGGTCACCAGGCTGAGCGCGAGGAACAGCGCCGTGTACGCCAGCGCGCCGAGCGTCGCCGCGGCGGCCAGCGCCAGACCGAGGCGTACCGAAGCGGCCAGCACGCCCGCGATGTAGAGCGGCACCGCGACGGTGGCCGCGGTGACCCCTGCGGCCACCGCGAGCTTGGGCAGCACGATCTGCCAGCGCGGCAACGGCTTGGTCAGGATGTGCACCACCGTGCCGTCGTCGATCTCGGCGCCCAGCACGCCGGTGCCGATGATCAGCGCCACCACCGGCAGCACCACGGCCAGCCCGAGGCCGACCAGCACCGGCGGCCCCCACTCGCCCGGGTCCACCCCCAACGAGCGGCAGAGCACGGCCAGCCCGAGCAGCACCAACGGCAGCGGGAGCAGCAGCAGGAACCGGCGCCGGCCGAACAGGCCGCGCGCGGTGATCCAGGTAACGGTCGACATGTTCTCAGGCCTCCACCAGGTAGGAGAAGACGCTCTCCAGGGACTCGTCGGACGGCACCAGCTGGCGCACCCGGATGCCCCGGTTCAGCGCGATCCGGGGCAGCGCCCGGGTGAAGGCGCCGTAGTCGCCGGCGCGCACGGTCAGGCCGGTGCGGTCCAGCTCGACCCCGCTCACCGACGGTTCGGCGATCAGCGCCACGGCCAGCGCCCGGTCGTCGGTGGAGCGCACCGCGAAGACGTGCGGCCGGTTGGTCATCAACCGGCGGATGGTCCGGAAGTCGCCGGAGGCCGCCAGGCGGCCGGCCACCATCACCTGGACCGTCCCGGAGACCTGCTCGACCTCCTCCAGGATGTGCGAGCTGAACAGGATGGTCCGGCCGGCGTCGCCCAGGGTGTGCAGCAGCTGCATCATGTGCAGCCGCTGGCGCGGGTCCATCCCGTTGAACGGCTCGTCGAGCAGCAGCACCTGCGGGTCGTGCACCAGCGCGGCGGCCACCCGGGCCCGTTGCCGCATGCCCTTGGAGTAGGTGCCGATCCGCCGGTCCTGCGCCGACTCCAGCTCCACCAGGTCGATGGCCCGTCGGGCCGCCGCCGCCGGGTCGGCCAGCCGGTGCAGCTTCGCGCTGGCCAGCACGAACTCGTACGCGCTGAGGTAGCCCTGCACCGCCTCCCGCTCGCTGACCAGCCCCAGCCGCCGGTAGACGTCGGGGTTGCGCCAGGTCGGCTCGTCGTCGAGCGTCACCGTGCCTCGCGACGGGGAGAGGAACCCGGCCATCATGTGCAACAGCGTGGTCTTGCCAGCGCCGTTCGGGCCGAGCAGCCCGGTCACTCCCGGCCCGAGGGTCATGCTGATGTCGTTGACGGCGACCACATTGCCGTACCACCGGGACACCCCGGCCAGGCTCAGCGTGCTCATCAGGAGGCGACCTTCCGGTAGCGGGCCAGCAGGAGGGCGGTCGCGCCAGCGACCAGCAGCACTGCGGCCAAGGCGTAGACCGGGCCGAACCTGCCGATCGACGGGCCGCCCTGATCGCCCTCCACCAGCAGGTCGCCCAGCGACCAGATGCCGACGCCCTGCACCAGGGTGGAGGGCGAGGCCAGCCCGGCCAGCTCGTTGGCCGTCCGCGACGGCAGGATGCTCAGCGTGCCCACGATCGGGGTGGTCATCAGGAAGACCGCGACCACGCCGCCGGCGGCGAAGGCGCGCTTGCCGGTCAGCGACGCGACCAGCAGCCCGACCGACGCGAAGACCACCGCCCACAGCCCGGCGTAGAGCAGCCCGGGCAGCAGGTCGAGCAGCTCGTTCCAGACCCCTCGCATGCCCTCCTTGGTGGTGAACGCGGCACCCAGGAACATCACCAGCTGCGGCCCACCGAGCAGCAGCCAGAGCGCGGTGACCAGCGCCAGCAGCTTGGCCAGCGCGTAGTCGCCGCGCGGCAGCGGCCGGGAGAAGTAGAGCGGGAGCACGCCGCTGCGCAGGTCCCGGGAGACCAGCTCCGGTGCGGCCACCGCCACGAAGAACAGGACCAGCCAGCTCATCGAGTCGGCGAACTGGGCGTACGTGGCGACCGGCTCGCCGATCTGGCTGCGTACCGCGGCCAGCGCCACCGCGACCAGGGTGACGATGCCGACCACCAGCCAGGGGAAGATCTTGGCCTTGGCGCTACGCCCGAACCCGAACGCGGTGCGCAGCCCGTGCAGGTAGAGCGCGCCGAAGACGTGCCGGCGGCCCAGCCGTGAGCCGCGGTAGCGCTGGTAGCCAATGTCGTGGATGACGCCGCCCGGCGCGGAGCGCACGGCGGCGGAAGACGGCTCAGGCATGGGTGAGCTCCCTCGTGGCGAAGAGTTCGGCCACCCGGTGCCGGCGCTGGTCCAGTCGATGCAGCGGCAGGTCCAGCTCGGCGACCGCGCCGAGGATCAGGTCGTAGGTGCTGTCGTCGGCCAGCGGTACGAGCAGCAGCCGGCCGTCGCGCGCCACCGGCAGTTTGAGCTCGGCAAGCCGGGCGGCCAACTCCTCGGTGCCCTCGCTGACCTCCACGGCGAGCACGTCGGTGGCCGAGGTCATCGCGGAGATGTGGTCGGCGCGCAGCAGCCGACCGCCGTCGATTGCGATCAGCGTGTCGCAGATCCGCTCCACCTCGCCCAGCAGGTGCGAGCAGACCAGCACGGAGATGCCGAACTCGGTGCCGATCCGGTGCACCAGCGCCAGCATGGCGTCCCGGCCGGCCGGGTCCAGGCCGTTGGTCGGCTCGTCGAGCAGCAGCAGGTCGGGGTCGTGCACCAGCGCCTGGGCCAGCTTGACCCGCTGCTTCATGCCGGTGGAGTAGCCGCCGACCGGGCGGTAACGCTCCTCGTAGAGCCCAACGTGCCGCAACGCCTCCGAAGCCCGCTCCCGGGCCGCGGTGCGCGGAAGGCCGCTCATCCGGCCGAGGTGGGTGACCAGCTCAGCGGCGGACAGGTCCGGCGGGAGGCAGTCGTGCTCGGGCATGTAGCCGACCCGGGCCCGGACCTCCGCCGGGTCGGTGGTCGGGTCGATGCCGAGCACCGACACCTGACCGGTGGTGGGAGCAATCAGGCCGAGCAGGATCTTGATCAGGGTGGATTTGCCGGCGCCGTTCGCGCCCACCAGGCCGATGATCCCGGGCTCGACGGCGACGGTGAGGTCAGCGAGCGCGGTGACCCGACCTCCGTACGTCTTGGTGAGCGACTGGGTCGCGATCAGTGTCACGCTGCCCAGCGTAGGGAGTCGGTGCCCACAGCGGGCACCGGCTCGCCCCGGGCGCTCCCCTGATCCTGGCAACAGTTGACCCCTAAGGTCCGCTGGCCGGCGACGTTTGCGCCGGTCCCGCGCTCCACCGGACCCCGCCGATGGAATCGCGCATTGAAGATGACACCATTCACCCTCCGTTCACCTGGCGGTGTTCCGGGGGTATTCGGCCGCCGACACGGGAGGGATCGTGATGGTCGGAGTGGACGTCCCCAAGGTGAGTGTCGTGGTGCCGGCGTACAACTGCCGTCGTCACATCGAGAAGCTGATCGCCTCGCTGCTGCGCCAGTCGATGCCCGCCGACGAGTTCGAGGTGATCGTCGTCGACGACGGCTCGACCGACGGCACGGGCGAGCGGTTGGACGAGCTGGCCGCCGCGCACCCGCACATCCAGGTGCTGCACATCGAGAACTCGGGCTGGCCGTCGCGACCGCGCAACCTGGGCATCGAGCGGGCCCGCGGCGAGTACGTCTTCTTCGCCGACGACGACGACTGGTTCGCCGACCAGGCGCTGGAGCGGCTCTACGAGTGCGCGAAGAAGTACGACGCGGACATCGTGGTCGGGAAGATGGCCGGGCACGGGCGGCCGGTGCCGCGGGAGTTGTTCCGGAAGAACAACTTCGACGCCACCCTGGAGAACTCGCCGCTGATCGACAGCCTGACCTGCCACAAGCTGTTCCGCCGGTCGTTCCTCAACGAGCACGGGGTGCGGTTCCCGGAGGGCGGCAAGCGTCGGCTGGAGGACCACCTGGTGGTGGTGCGGGCCTACTTCCTGTCCGGGCGCACCTGCGTGCTGTCCGACTACACGTGCTACCACCACGCCCAGCGGGGCGACGCGCGCAACGTCACCGCTGCCCTGCTGGACCCATCGAGCTACTTCGCCAACCTGCGCGACGCGCTGGACATCGTGGATGCCAACACCGAGCCGGGCCCGCTGCGGGACCGGCTGCACCGGCGGTGGCTGCGCAACGAGATGCTCAACCGGTTGCGCGGCAAGCGACTGCTGAGCGCCCCCGAGAGCTGGCTGGAGCAGGTCGCCCTGGAGACCCAGAAGGTCATCCAGGACCGGTTCGCTCCCGGCGTGGCCGCGGGCCTGCCGCCGCTGCAACGAGCCGTGGCGTTCCTGGCGGAGCGGGGCCGGTTCGCCGACCTGCGCCGGCTGGCCTCCTGGGAGGCGGGCATCGCGGCGCACGGCACGATTGACGAACACAAGCGGGCCGACCGCGCCGTCACGGTGACCGTCGCCGCCGAACTGCGCTCCGCGGACCGGCCGATCGGCTTCCGCGCCGACGACGGGCGGGACGTGCTGGTGCTGCCGGTGGACGAGGTCGCCCCCGAGGTGCTCGACTCCACCACCCAGGTCCGCAAGGCCCGGCTGGACGTGGTCGCCCGCCGCAGGGAGACCGGCGACGAGATCTTCCTGCCGGTGCAGTTCCGAACCGAACGGGTCGCCAGCCCGACCGACGCGGACACCACCCACCTGGTGCACCGGGCCACCACCACGATCGACTTCGGCGCCCTCAACGGCGGCCGGACCCGGGGTAGCTGGCTCCTCAAGGCACGGATCACCAACGCCGGCTGGACCGAGGACGCGCACCTGCCGCTGGTGTTCATCTGCCGGGCCGACGGCTCGCGACCTCGGATCCGCGACCAGCGAAAGCCCTGGAACCGGCTGCGGTCGGCGGTGGGCCGCCGGATCCGCCGCTGATCCGCCCGCCCTGGTCGTGGAGTGGCGCCCTCGACCGATCGGCGGTCGGCTGCGAAACTGTGTGCCGGTCAGCGAGTGGGGGGTGTGGATGAGCAACGGCTGGGTGCTGCCCGACGAGGTGCTCCGGGACGCGCCGGCGTACACGCCGCGTCACGGTGAGCTCGCGGATCTGGAACTGCTGCTGACCGGCGCGTACGCCCCCTTGACCGGCTTCATGACCCGCGCCGACCTGGTTTCGGTCAGCCGGCGCAGTCGGCTGGCCGACGGCACGCCGTGGCAGGTCGCGGTGACCCTCCAGGTGCCGGCCGCACTGGCCGAGAGCTTCGATCCGCGCGACCCGGCCCGCCGGGCGTTGCTGCTGACCGACGGCGAGGGTGCGCCGGCGGCCGCTCTGGACGTGGCGGACGTCTGGCCGGTACGCGAGGGCGTGGCCGGGGTGGGCGGCCGGGTCCGGCGGCTGGGTGACGGTGGCCACGGCCCGTTCCAGCGGCTACGCCGTAGCCCGGAGGAGGTCCGGGCGCTGCTGCCCCCGGGCCGGGTGCTCGGGGTGATCGCCGACCGGCCACTGCACCGGCCCCAGCTCGCCCAGATCGCCCACGCCGCCCGCACCCTGGCCGCGCACCTGCTGGTGATGATCCCGGTCGGCGAGGGTGGCGCCGGTGGGTTCCCGCCGGAGGCGCTGGTGCGCAGCATCTTCGCCGCCCGGGACCGGATGCCGCCGGCCACCCTGGTGGCGGTGCCACTGTCGCACCGGCGGGACGAGATCAGCGACGCGCTGCTGCGCGCCCGGGTCTCCGCCGCGTACGGGGTCACCCACCTGCTCTCCACTGGGGAGATGCTCTCCGGAGCCGGTCTGCGGGTGCTGGTGCCGCGCGAGCTGGCGTACGACAACCGGGACGGGCAGTGGCGCTGGCGGGAGGACATCCCGCAGCGCAACCGCCGTCTCGCGCTGACCCAGGACGAGATCGACGACCTGCTGGACCGGGGCTTCCCGCTGCCGGAGTGGCACACGCCGCCGGCCGTGGCGAAGGAGCTGGCGCGGGCCCGGCCGCCGCGCCGGCACCGAGGCCTGGTGGTCTTCCTGACCGGTCTCTCCGGCTCCGGCAAGTCGACCATCGCCCGAGGGCTGGCGGACGCGTTGCGGGAGAGCGGCGACCGCACGGTGACCCTGCTCGACGGGGACGTGGTGCGCCGGGAGCTCTCCGCCGGGCTGGGCTTCAGCAAGGCCGACCGGGATCTCAACGTACGGCGGATCGGCTGGGTGTCGGCGGAGATCGCCCGGCATCGCGGGGTGGGCATCTGCTGCCCGATCGCGCCGTACGCGGCGGCCCGCGCCACGGCTCGGGAGATGGCCCTGGCCGCCGGGGCGGGCTTCGTGCTGGTGCACGTCGCCACCCCGCTGGAGGTGTGCGAGCAGCGGGACCGCAAGGGCCTGTACGCGCGTGCCCGGGCCGGGCTGCTCACCGGCATGACCGGGATCGACGACCCGTACGAGGTGCCGACCGACGCCGACCTGGTGCTGGACACCACCGACCTGAGCGTGCCGGAAGCGGTGCAGGCCGTGCTGCACCACCTGACCGAGACCGGCTGGGTGGAGCTGAAGATCCCGTCCGTCTGAGGCGTCGCCGTACCCCCGTTCCTTCCACCGCTGCCGGCTACGCGCTAGTGTTCATCTTTGTTGGAACACGTTCGACCGCGTGAGAGTACGTGGACCCCCGGGGAGGCACGGCGGATGCTCGCTCAGCAGCGGCAGGCGGCCATCCTGGAGCGGGTCCGGTCGACCGGGGGCGTCCGGGTGACCGAGCTGGCCGCCGAGTTCGGCGTCTCCGACATGACCATCCGGCGCGACCTGGAGTCGCTGCACGAGCGTGGTCTGCTGGCCAAGGTGCACGGCGGTGCCACGGCGGCCGGCCCGAGCTCCACCGACGAGCCGGGCTTCCACGCCAAGTCGGTCCGACAACTGCCGGAGAAGGCCGCCATCGCGGATCGGGCGGCGCAGTTGGTCCGGCCGGGCGCGGCGGTCGCGCTCTCGGCGGGCACCACCACCGCGGAGCTGGCCCGGAGGCTGGTGGACGTGCCCGGCCTGACCGTGGTGACCAACTCGCTGCCGGTGGCCGAGATCCTGCACGCCGGCGGTCGACCGGATCAGACGGTGGTGCTCACCGGTGGCGTACGCACACCGTCGGACGCGCTGGTCGGCCCGCTCGCGGTCAGCGCCGTCCGGCGGCTGCACCTGGATCTGCTCTTCCTCGGCGTGCACGGCATCACCGAGCGAGCCGGCTTCACCACCCCCAACCTGATGGAGGCGGAAACCGACCGGGCGCTGGTGGCGGCGGCGGACCGGCTGGTCGTGCTCGCCGACCACACCAAGTGGGGCACGGTCGGCATCTCCTCGATCGTCGAGCTGGCCGCAGCACACGCACTGGTCAGCGACGACCGGTTGCCTCCGCCCGCGCGCCGGGTACTCGGCGAGCAGGTGGGTGAATTGATCATGGTGAAGGCGACAGGGGCGGGCCGCGCGACGGGCACGCCGACAAGTGAGGGGACGGCGCCGTGAAGCGCACCGCGATCGACCTGGCCGACGGCCGGGAGCTGATCTACTTCGACGAGCGCGACGACGCCGTCCGCGACCAGCCGGATCGCCGGGACCTGCCGCCGCCGCCCCCCGCGTCCCAGCTGCGCTACGACCCGCTGACCGACGAGTGGGTGGCGGTCGCTGTGCACCGACAGACCCGCACATTCCTTCCGCCGGCCAACGAGTGCCCACTCGACCCGTCGCTGGGTGACCGGCTGACCGAGATCCCGGCCCCCGACTACGACGTGGTGGTGTTCGAGAACCGGTTTCCGTCGTTGAGCGGCCGGGTGGCTGACGAGCCCGGGGAGATCACGCCGTTCACGCCGGTCCGGCCGGGCCTCGGCCGGTGCGAGGTGGTCTGCTTCACCTCCGACCACAACGCCTCCTTCGCCAGCCTCCCCCCGCGCCGGGTCCGTACCGTGCTGGACGCGCTCGCCGACCGGACCGAGGTGCTCGGTGCGCTGCCCGGCGTGGAGCAGGTGTTCTGCTTCGAGAACCGGGGCGTCGAGATCGGCGTCACGCTGCATCACCCGCACGGGCAGATCTACGCGTACCCCTTCGTGACGCCGCGCACCCGGGCACTGCTGGCCGCGGGACGCCGGCACGCCGAGCGGACCGGCGGGGGCAACCTCTACGCGGACGTGCTGGCCGCCGAGCGCGCCGCCGGCGACCGGGTGGTGGCCGAGAACGAGCACTGGACGGCGTTCGTCCCGGCGGCGGCCCGCTGGCCGTTCGAGGTGCACGTGGCGCCGCACCGCGTGGTGCCGGACATCCCGGCGCTCAGCGACAGCGAGCGGGACGCCTTCGGGCCGCTCTACCTGGACCTGCTGCGCCGCTTCGACGGCCTGTTCGACATGCCGATGCCCTACATCTCGGCGTGGCACCAGGCGCCGGTGCGGATCGACCGCGAGCTGGGCCACCTGCACCTGCAGCTGTTCAGCATCCGGCGGGCCAAGGACAAGCTGAAGTATTTGGCGGGCTCCGAGTCCGGGATGGGTGTCTTCATCAACGACATCTCCCCCGAGCGCGCCGCCGACCTCCTGCGCGCCGCCTGAGACGGGCGGGAGACAGGGCGCGGGGGGCCCGGGACAGGGCCCCCCGCAGGGAAGGGACGGCTGGCTGTGCTCGACACAGCCGGGAAGGCTGGCTGATCGGCACGCATGCCGCGGTCGACCGCGGTCAACCTTCCTGGACGCGACTGGCATCTCGTCCACTCTGGTCAACGAGGCGCGCCGGCCGCAGTGACGCCGACGGCGTGTCGACCCCGGACACGCCGGAGCCCGCCGGCGGGTGCCGACGGGCTCCGATGATGCGGTACGCCTGGATCAGGCGAGCTTGCGCGCCAGGTTCTCGTCGAGCGCGTTCATGAACTCGTCGGTGGTCAGCCACGGGGCGTCCCGCGAGATGAGCAGCGAGAGGTCCTTGGTCATCTGGCCGCCCTCGACGGTGTCGACGATGACCTGCTCCAGGGTGTTGGCGAACTCGGTGACCGCCGGCGTGTTGTCCAGCTTGCCCCGGTGGGCCAGGCCCCGGGTCCAGGCGTAGATCGACGCGATCGGGTTGGTCGAGGTCTTCTCGCCCTTCTGCCACTGCCGGTAGTGCCGGGTGACCGTGCCGTGCGCGGCCTCGGCCTCGACGGTGCGGCCGTCCGGGGAGAGCAGGACCGAGGTCATCAGACCCAGCGAGCCGAAGCCCTGCGCGACGGTGTCGGACTGCACGTCACCGTCGTAGTTCTTGCAGGCCCAGACGTAGCCGCCCTCCCACTTGAGCGCGGCGGCGACCATGTCGTCGATGAGCCGGTGCTCGTAGGTGATGCCAGCGGCCGCGAACTCGGCCTTGAACTCGTTCTCGAACACCTCGGCGAAGATGTCCTTGAACCGGCCGTCGTACGCCTTGAGGATGGTGTTCTTGGTGGACAGGTAGACCGGGTAGTTGCGGTCCAGGCCGTACCGGAACGAGGCCCGGGCGAAGTCCCGGATCGACTCGTCGTAGTTGTACATGCCCATGGCGATGCCGCCGCCGGGGAAGTTGGCGACCTCCATCTCCATCGGCGCGCCGCCGTCGGCCGGGGTGTAGGTGATGGTCACCGTGCCCGGGCCGGGGACAACGAAGTCGGTGGCCTTGTACTGGTCACCGTGGGCGTGCCGGCCGATGATGATCGGCTTGGTCCAGCCGGGGACCAGCCGCGGCACGTTGGACATGATGATCGGCTCGCGGAAGACGACACCGCCGAGGATGTTGCGGATGGTGCCGTTGGGCGACCGCCACATCTTCTTCAGGCCGAACTCCTCCACCCGGGCCTCGTCCGGGGTGATGGTCGCGCACTTGACGCCGACGCCGTGCTCCTTGATGGCGTTGGCGGCGTCAACGGTGACCTGGTCGTCGGTCTCGTCGCGGTGCTGGATCGACAGGTCGTAGTAGTGCAGGTCGACGTCGAGGTAGGGCAGGATCAGCTGCTCCCGGATCTGCTTCCAGATGATCCGGGTCATCTCGTCGCCGTCGAGCTCCACGACCGGGTTGTTTACCTTGATCTTCGCCATCGGCCGGCGCTCCTCTCGGGGGACACGTGCTCAAGCAGTACGAGCGTACTGGAAACGAGCCGGCGGCCCCCAGCCGGCCTCGACCGGCCGGCGGAAACCGGGCTGCACGGCGCAGAGATTGCCTGGCATCATCGCCCGATGCCACTGAGCCGCACCCTCGGGTCTATCACGGTCACCGCCCTCACCGACGGGGAGGGTGCCTTCTTCCAGCCTCGGACGGAGGCGTTTCCGCACGCCACGGCGGCGCACTGGCAGGAGGCCGACCGGCGCGACCCCGGCTCGGTGACCGCCGACGGGCAGTGGTGGCTGCAGTTCCGCAGCTTCGCGATCCGCGCCGGCGACGGGCCGGTAACCCTGGTGGACGCCGGGATCGGCCCGGCCGACGCGCCCGCCGCGAGCTGGGCGCCGGTGCCCGGCCGACTGCCCGCCGAACTCGCCGCCGCCGGCATCGACCCGGCTGACGTCGACACGGTCGTGCTCACCCACCTGCACACCGACCACATCGGCTGGGCGGTCACCGGCACGCCGGCTCGGCCGTACTTCCCGAACGCCAGCTACCTGCTGCAGCGCGCCGAACTGGACGCGGTGGCGACACTGAATTCGGGGCTGCCGGCCGGCCTGATCGCGCCGTTGCGCGCCACCGGTCAGCTCCGGGTGGTCGACGGCGAGACCAAGCTCACCCCTGCGGTACGCCTGCTACCCACCCCCGGGCACACCCCCGGCCACCAGTCCGTGCTGCTGGAGACGTCCGGGGAACGCCTGCTGGTCACCGGCGACCTGCTGGTGCACGCCGTGCAACTGGTCGACCCCGACCTGGCGTACGCCCACGAGGAGGACCCGGACGCCGCCCGCGTCTCCCGCACCACCCTCCTGCGCACCCTCTCCCCCACCCTCCTGGCCACCCCCCACCTAGGCACCCCCTTCACCCCCGCCTAACCCCACCCCACCCCCACCCTTCGCCGTGTTGATCAAGAGGTTTGCGTCAGGAATCGCGTTCCCGGTGACGCAAACGTCCTGATCAACACGGGTGGAGATCTCGGGGGGAGTACGGGGAAGGGCCCGTCGGCGGGTGCCGGCGGGCCCTTCGGGTGTCTGGTGGGGTCACATGCTGGCGACGTCGCCCTGCTTGGCGCGGACGGCCTCGGCGGCAGCCAGGAGGCTGGCGCGCTCGTCGGCGTCCAGGTCGGTCTCGACCACCCGGCGGACGCCCTCGCGGCCGATCTCGGCCTCGACGCCCAGGTAGACACCGGCGATGCCGTACTCGCCGTCGACCCACGCGCAGACCGGCATGACGTCGCCGGAGTCCTCGGCGACGGCCTTGGCCATCCGGGCCGCGGCGGCGGACGGGGCGTAGTACGCCGACCCGGTCTTGAGCAGCGCGACCACCTCGGCGCCACCGTTGCGGGTCTTGACGACCAGCTCCTCGATCTGCGCCGCCGGCATCGCGTCACGCAGCGGCTTGCCGTTGACCGTGCTCTTCGAGGGCACCGGCACCATGGTGTCGCCGTGCGAGCCCAGGGTGAGCGTCTTCACCGACGCGACCGGCGCGTTCAGCGCCTCGGCGACGAAGTTGGTGAACCGGGCGCTGTCCAGCATCCCGGCCTGGCCGAGCACCCGGTTCTTCGGGAACTGGGTGGCCAGCTGGGCCAGCGCGGTCATCTCGTCCAGCGGGTTGGAGACCACGATCACGACGGCGTTCGGGGCGTACTTGGCCACGTTCTCGGACACCTGCCGCACGATCTTGGCGTTGGTCTCCAGCAGGTCCATCCGGCTCATGCCCGGCTTGCGCGGCAGGCCAGCGGTGATCACGACGACGTCGGAGCCCTCGATGGCCTCGTAACCCTCGCCGTTCGGGCCGGTGGTCACGCCCACCACCTTGGTCTCGAAGCCCTCGATGGCCCGCGACTGGTTGAGGTCGAGCGCGAGACCCGCGGGCTTGCCCTCCACGATGTCGGTGATCACGACGGTGTCGAAGACGTCGTACTCGGCCAGGCGCTGTGCGGTGGTGGAGCCGTAGAAGCCAGCCCCGACGACAGTGACCTTCTTACCCATGGTCGTCCCACTCCCTGATACCAGTCGGTTTTCCGGACCGTATCAGTCATCGTGGCACCGATCGGGCCAGGGGCGGCGGCCATCGCCGGGATGGGGTGAACGTCACGGCCGCCCGATTCACCAGGCCGACCTGCCGCGCGACCGCCCGAGGGCCCGGGCGGCGTGCGGGGCGGTCAGCCGCGCTCGGCCCGCTCGACGACGTTGCTGAGCAACATGGCCCGGGTCATCGGGCCGACGCCGCCGGGCATCGGGACCAGCGCGCCGGCCGTCTCGGCCACCTCCGGGTCCACGTCGCCGGTGTAGCGGCCCTTACCGTCCGAGCCGATCACCCGGGTGATTCCGACGTCGACGACCACCGCGCCAGGGCTGATCATGTCGGCGGTGAGCAGGCCCGGTACGCCGGCCGCGACGATGACGATGTCGGCGGCCCGGGTGTGCGAGGCGAGGTCGAGCGTGCCGGTGTGGCACAGGGTCACGGTGGCGTTCTCGCTGCGCCGGGTGAGCAGCAGGCCGAGCGGGCGGCCGACGGTGTTGCCCCGGCCGACCACCGCGACGGTGGCGCCCCGCAGCGCCACGTCGTGCCGGCGGAGCAGCTCCACG
Organism: Micromonospora sp. NBC_00389; assembly: GCF_036059255.1. Classification (NCBI taxonomy): domain Bacteria; kingdom Bacillati; phylum Actinomycetota; class Actinomycetes; order Micromonosporales; family Micromonosporaceae; genus Micromonospora; species Micromonospora sp. NBC_00389. The sequence goes on from NZ_CP107947.1 coordinate 477,240, forward strand.
ATGCCGCGCGGGGTGCAGGGCAGCGGGCCGTCGTAGCCGAGGACGAGCCGGCCCAGGTTGACCGGGTGCAGGCCGTCGGCGTCCTTGTCCGGGTCGATCAGTTCCAGCACCCGCTGGGTGTCCAGGTGGGCGGGCAGCGGCAGCTGGACGATGTAGCCGTGGCACGCCGGGTCGGCGTTCAGCTCGGCCAACACGTCGTCGACCTGCTGCTGCGTGGCGTCCGCCGGCAGCTCCCGGCGGATCGAGGCGATGCCCACCTCGGCGCAGTCCCGGTGCTTGCCGTTGACGTACGCCTGGCTGCCCGGGTCCGCCCCGACCAGGACGGTGCCCAGCCCGGGGGTGATGCCGCGTTCCGCGAGCGCCTTCACCCGTATCCGCAGCTCGTCCTTGATCTCCGCCGCGGTTGCCTTGCCGTCCAGAAGCGTCGCCGTCACGATCCGATCGTCTCACGGCCGCCGCCCGCCGTTCGGACGACCTCGGTCGGGCGGCTGCCGAGCGCCCAGTTCGACTCTCTTCACGGTAACGATACGTGACGTGTTGATCGTCACTCTCAGTGACGATTTGTGGATCAGGTCACCGCCGAATCGGGCAGGTCGGCCGAGTGGGGCAGGGACCGCACGTTCGGTCGAGAGCCGGCGAGTCCGGCCGTGGCACCGCGAGGAGTGCCCGAACCGACCGAAGAATTCGCTCGCCAGAGCCCCGGTATCGGATTTTCGCTAGCAGCTCCGTCGCCAGCCGGCAAGGGAGGGACCCCCGGACCGTTATCGAGCCGCAACCGGGTCGTTGTCGAAGGCCGACGGCCGACCTACCGTTACGGCTTGTTGCGCAGCGTAACCCAGCGTCGGGCCTGACTGCGCAGCGTGAGGAGATGAGGAGGCTCAATGCGAGTTCGTAGACTCGCTGCCTGGACCGCCCTCCCGCTCGCGGTGACGCTGGGCCTCGCGGCCTGCGGCAGCGGCGGAGATGGTGGATCCGGCAGCAGCGACCCCAACGCGGCCGTCAGCATCCAGATCGGCGAGCCGCAGCACCTGGTTCCGACGAACACCACCGAGACCTCGGGCTCGCAGGTGCTCGCAGGCCTGTTCAGCCCGCTCGTGGACTACGACGCGCAGAACAAGCCGTACGAGGTCGCGGCCGAGTCGGTGACGTCGTCGGACAACAAGGTCTGGACGATCAAGCTCAAGGACGGCTTCACCTTCCACAACGGTGAGAAGGTCACGGCCGAGGACTACGTCAACGCCTGGAACTACGGCGCGTACGCTCCCAACGGCCAGGGCGGCAGCTACTTCTTCGAGAAGATCGCCGGCTACGCGGACCTCCAGGGCGAGAAGCCGAAGGCACAGACGATGTCCGGGCTGAAGAAGGTCGACGACCTCACCTTCACCGTGACGCTGTCCGAGCCGTACATCGACTTCAAGACGATGCTCGGCTACAACGCGTTCTACCCGCTGCCGGACGCCGCGTTCTCCGCTCCGGGCGTGCTCAAGGACTCGTACGAGCAGGCGCCGATCGGTCAGGGCCCGTTCAAGATGAAGGGCACCTGGCAGCACGACTCCAAGATCGACGTCGAGCGGTACGACGCGTACCCGGGTGAGAAGCCCAAGGTCAAGGGCGTCGAGTTCCGGGTCTACCAGCAGCTCTCCGCGGCCTACGCGGACGTCCTGGGCGACAACCTGGACGTGCTGCCCACGATCCCGACCGAGAGCCTGAGCAACGCCCCGACCGACCTGGGCGACCGGTACCAGGTCAGCCCGATGTCGTCGTTCCAGTTCCTGGCGTTCCCGACGTTCGACAAGGACTTCAGCAACCCGGACGTGCGTAAGGCCATCTCGATGGCCATCGACCGGGACGAGATCACCAAGTCGGTCTTCAAGGGTTCGCAGGAGCCGGCCCGCTCGTTCGTCTCGCCGGTGCTGCCGGGCTACCGGGAGAACACCGCGGGCTCGGCGGCGGAGTTCAACCCGACCGAGGCCAAGAAGCTCTACCAGGCCGCCGGCGGCCCGTCGAAGATCGTCATCTCCTACAACGGCGACGGCGGTCACAAGGACTGGGTCGACGCCACGGCCAACCAGCTGAAGGCCAACCTGGGCGTCGAGGTCGTCGGCTCGGCCGAGCCGAAGTTCGCCGACCTGCTGACCAAGGTCGAGAAGAAGCAGCCGGTGGGTATGTTCCGCTTGGGTTGGGTCATGGACTACCCGAGCATGGAGGACTACCTCGGCCCGCTGTACAGCACCAACGGCTCGTCGAACTACTACGGCTACAGCAACCCGGAGTTCGACAAGCTGGTCAAGGAGGGTTCCGCCGCCAAGACGCAGGACGAGGCGATCGCCAAGTACCAGCAGGCGGAGGACATCCTGGCCAAGGACATGCCGGTGATCCCGCTCCGCTTCGGCGAGAACGTGTACGGCCACTCGTCCAAGGTCAAGAACGTCGAGATGGACCTGTTCCAGCGGGTCAACCTCGTCAAGATCGAAGCGGCCAGCTGAGCTGACCATGGTGCGGGCCACCCGGGCGAAGACGCCCGGGTGGCCCGGACCGCGTTACCCCCGCCGGGACGCAGTCGCGGACCCCGGGACCGGTGGCGCCGGCCTCCCCCGGGCCGGACGGCAGACGTATCAGATATTTCGGGTACGACCAGAGATGCCGTCCTGCGACCCTTCCGCACATTTCCGGAGAGACTGCTAAGCATGTTCCGCTACATCGTGCGGCGCCTACTGCAGATGGTCCTGGCGTTCTTCGGGACCACCCTGATCGTCTACGCGCTGATGTTCGCCGGCCAGGGCGACCCGATCCAGGCCCTCGCGGGCGAACGACCGGTGACGGAGGCTCAGCGGGCCTACCTCACTGAGAAGTACCACCTGGACGCCACCGGTGTCGGCGGCTTCTTCTACCGCTACTTCGACTACGTCAAGAGCCTGCTCCAGGGGGACCTCGGCCAGTCACTGACCGGCCGCCAGATCGGCGACATCCTGCAGGCGGCCTGGCCGGTCACCCTGAAACTCGCGCTCATCGCGCTCGCCGTGGCGATCATCGTCGGGGTCACCGCCGGCGTCGTCGCAGGCATCCGCCGGGCCAGCATCTTCGACAACTCGACGCTCGTGCTGACCCTGCTGGTGCTGGGCATCCCCACCATCGTGCTGGCGCCGCTGGCGCAGTACTTCCTGGGCGTCAAGTGGCAGCTCTTCCCGCCCACCGCCGGCTCGGAGCCGACCTTCTACGCGCTGCTGCTGCCCGGCATCGTGCTCGGCTCACTGTCGCTGGCCACCGCGCTGCGGCTGACCCGTACCTCGGTGGCGGAGAACCTGCGCGCCGACTACGTACGGACCGCCCGGTCCAAGGGCCTGGTCAAGCGCCGCATCGTCACCGTGCACGTGCTGCGCAACTCGCTCATCCCGGTGATCACCTTCCTCGGTGTGGAACTGGGCAACCTGATGAGCGGCGCGATCATCACCGAGGGCGTCTTCAACATCCCCGGCGTGGGCTTCAACCTCTTCCGCGGCATCCGCACCGAGGACGGCCCCCTGGTGGTGGGCATCGTCAGCGTGCTGGTCGTGGTCTACCTGGTCTCGAACCTGGTGGTGGACGTCCTGTACGCCGTACTCGACCCGAGGATCCGCTATGAGTGACTTCGAAACTGTGGCGGCCACCGAGAACCAGGCCGCTCGCCGTGGGCCCTCGGGCGAGCCCGGCACACCGGGCCAGATCGGCGCGCCGAACAAACCGCGCAGCCTGGCCGGGGACGCCTGGCGCGACCTACGCCGCAACCCGATCTTCTGGATCTCGCTGGCGCTGGTCGTCATCCTCACGCTGATGGCCCTGGCCCCCGGCGTGTTCACCGCCAACGACCCGAGGGACTGCCTGCTCTCCCGGCAGCACGCCGGGCCGTCCGGCGGAGCCATCTTCGGGTACGACTTCCAGGGCTGCGACACGTACTCCCGGGCGGTCTATGGCACCCGGGCCTCGCTGCTGGTCGGCGCGCTCGCCGCGCTCGGCACCGGGGTGATCGCGCTGGTGGTCGGCATGCTGGCCGGCTACTTCGGCCGCTGGGTCGACGCGGTGCTCTCCCGGGTGATCGACGTGGTGCTCGGCATCCCGCTGCTGCTGGCCGCGATCGTGCTGCTCAAGCGAGTCGCCAGCGACAGCGAGACCGCCCGGATCGCCGCGGTGATCTTCGTGCTGGCCATCCTCGGCTGGACCACGGCGGCCCGGGTGGTGCGCTCCTCGGTGATCACCGCCAAGGAGCAGGACTACGTGGCGGCGGCCCGGATGCTCGGCGCCGGCAACGGTCGGATCATGTGGCGGCACATCCTGCCGAACTCGCTGGCCCCGGCCATCGTCGTGCTGACCATCGCGCTCGGCTCGTTCATCGCCGCCGAGGCGACGCTCTCCTTCCTGGGCATCGGCCTGAAGGCACCGACCATCTCGTGGGGCCAGGACATCGACACCGGCCGCATCCACATGCGCGAGGCGGCCACGCCGCTGATCGTCCCGTCGGCCTTCCTCGCGCTGACCGTGCTGGCGTTCATCATGCTCGGCGACGCGATCCGTGACGCCTTCGACCCGAAGCTGCGGTGAGAACCTCATGACCCACTCCACCGTCCAACCCACCCCCGCCTCCGCCACCCCCGAGGGTGGCCACCTGTTGGAGCTGCGGGACCTGCACGTCGAGTTCCGGACCAACGAGGGCGTGGCCCGGGTGATCAACGGTGTGTCGTACCACCTGGACGCCGGGGAGACGTTGGCCGTGCTCGGCGAATCGGGCTCCGGCAAGTCGGTCACCGCCCAGGCGATCATGGGCATCCTGGACACCCCGCCCGCGTTCATCCGCTCCGGCCAGATCCTCTACCGGGGTCAGGATCTGCTCACCCGCTCCGAGGAGCAGCGCCGGCAGGTCCGCGGCAAGGAGATCGCGATGATCTTCCAGGACGCGCTCTCCGCGCTGAACCCGGTCTTCCCGGTCGGTTGGCAGATCGGCGAGACGCTGCGCCAACGCGCCGGCATGTCCCGGGGCGACGCCCGCCGCCGGGCCATCGAGCTGATGGACCTGGTCAAGATCCCGGGCGCCGCGAAGCGGATCGGCGACTACCCGCACCAGTTCTCCGGGGGCATGCGGCAACGCGTCATGATCGCCATGGCGCTGGCGCTGGACCCGAAGGTGCTGATCGCCGACGAGCCCACCACGGCGCTCGACGTCACCGTGCAGGCCCAGATCATGGACCTGCTGGCTGACCTGCGCCGGGACCTCAACATGGCGATGGTCCTGATCACCCACGACCTGGGCGTGGTCGCCGGCGTCGCGGACCGGATCGCGGTCATGTACGCCGGCCGGATCGTCGAGCACGCCGACGTCCGCTCGCTGTACCGGGCGCCGGCCCACCCGTACACCAAGGGTTTGCTGGAGTCGATCCCGCGCATGGACGTCCGCGGTCAGGAACTGTCGACGATCAAGGGGCTGCCGCCGAACCTCATGCGGATCCCCTCCGGATGCCCGTTCCACCCCCGGTGCCCGTACGTCCAGCAGGTCTGCGTGGACGTGGTGCCGCACGACCTGGTCCTCGGCGACGGCCGGACCAGCGCTTGCCACTTCGCGCAGGAGGTCCTTGATGACAGCGCCCGCTAGCTCCACCAAGGTCCGGGGCGAGACCATCCTCTCCGTCGACAACCTGGTGAAGCACTTCCCGATCAGTCAGGGTGTGCTGTTCCAGCGGCAGGTCGGCGCGGTCAAGGCCGTCGACGGCGTGAGCTTCGAGCTGCGCCGGGGCGAGACGCTCGGCATCGTCGGCGAGTCCGGCTGCGGCAAGTCCACCCTCGCCCGGCTGCTGATGCGGCTGGAGACGCCCACCTCCGGCCGGGCCACCCTGGAGGGCAAGGACCTCTTCAAGTCATCCGGGTCAGAGCTGCGCCGGCTGCGCCGGAACATGCAGATGGTCATGCAGGACCCGTACACCTCGCTGAACCCGCGGATGACGGTCGGCGACATCATCGGCGAGCCGTTCGAGATCCACCGCGACGCGGCGCCGAAGGGCAGTCGGGAGCGGCGGGTCCAGGAGTTGCTGGACGTGGTCGGGCTCAACCCGGAGCACATCAACCGGTACCCGCACCAGTTCTCCGGCGGTCAGCGCCAGCGCATCGGCATCGCCCGCGCGCTCGCCCTGCGGCCGGAGATCATCGTCTGCGACGAGCCCGTCTCGGCGCTGGACGTCTCCATCCAGGCCCAGGTGATCAACCTGCTGGAGCAGCTTCAGGACGAGTTCGGGCTCTCGTACATCTTCATCGCCCACGACCTGTCCGTGGTGCGGCACATCTCCGACCGGGTCGCCGTGATGTACCTCGGCAGGATCGTCGAGATCGGCACCGAGGACGAGATCTACGAGCGGGCGACCCACCCGTACACCCAGGCGCTGCTCTCCGCGGTGCCGGTGCCGGACCCGGAGGCTCGCGAGCAGCGCAACATGATCCGACTCGTCGGTGACGTGCCCAGCCCGGCCGACCCGCCGTCGGGCTGCCACTTCCGGACGCGCTGCTGGAAGGCGCAGGACATCTGCGCCACCGAGGACCCGCAGTTGGTGCCCCGCGCCGCCGACGCGCACCCCTCTGCCTGCCACTTCGCCGAACTCCGCCCACCGATCCCCACCACCTGACCCCGTTCCCCGCGCCGTCGATCATGGAGTCGTGGTGGCCGTGTTGTGGCCTATCGCGGCTTTCACGAGGCACCACAATTCCATGATCGACGCGGGGGTAGGCCGGGGTTAGGCCAGGGGTTAGTGGAAGAAGTGGCGGGTGCCGGTCAGGTACATCGTGACGTTGGCTTCCTTGGCGGCGGCGATGACCTCTTCGTCGCGGATCGAACCGCCGGGCTGCACGATGGCGCGGACACCGGCCTCGATGAGGATCTTCGGGCCGTCGGCGAACGGGAAGAACGCGTCCGACGCGGCGACCGATTCCCGGGCCCGGTCGGCGCCCGCACGGCTGACCGCCAGGAGCGCCGAGTCGACCCGGTTGACCTGCCCCATGCCGACCCCGACGGTGGCGCCGTCCTTGGCGAGCAGGATCGCGTTGCTCTTCACCGCGCGGACCGCCCGCCAGGCGAACGCGAGGTCGCGCAGCAACTCCTCGTCCGCCGCCTCGCCGGTCGCCAGCCGCCAGCTCGCCGGATCGTCGCCGGGGGCATCCACCCGGTCGGCGACCTGGGACAGCACGCCACCTGTCACCGGCCGCCACTCGACCTTCGCCGGGCTCCAGGCCGGCGCGCGCAGCAGCCGGATGTTCTTCTTGCCCTGCAACACCTCGACCGCACCCTCGTCGAAGCCCGGGGCGACCACCACCTCGGTGAAGATTTCGGCCACCTGCCGGGCCAGCTCGACCGAGACCGGCCGGTTGACCGCGATCACCCCGCCGTACGCCGACACCGGGTCGCAGGCGTGCGCCTTGCGGTGCGCCTCGGCCACGTCCGCGCCCACCGCGATACCGCACGGGTTGGCGTGCTTGATGATCGCCACGGCCGGCTGGTCGGCGAAGTCGTTCGCCGCCCGCCAGGCGGCGTCCGCGTCGACGTAGTTGTTGTAGGACATCTCCTTGCCGTGCAACTGCTCGGCCTGGGCCAGCCCCGCCGGGGCGTCCGGGTCGGTGTAGAGCGCGGCCGGCTGGTGCGGGTTCTCCCCGTAGCGCAGCACCGCGGACTTGCGCAGCGCCAGCCCGGCGAACGCCGGCCACCAGTCGTCGGCCGGGGCCAGCTCCTGAGCGCACCACTGGGCGACCGCCACGTCGTACTCGGCGATGTCGGCGAACGCCCGGGCGGCCAGTGCGCGGCGCTGGGCCAGGGTGAACCCGCCCTCGCCGAGCGCGGCGCGCAACGCCGGGTACCCGGCCGGGTCGGTGAGCACGGCGACCGAGGCGTGGTTCTTGGCGGCGGCCCGCACCATGGCCGGGCCGCCGATGTCGATCTGCTCGACGCACTCGTCGACGCCGGCGCCGGAGGCGACCGTCGCCTGGAACGGGTAGAGGTTGGAGACCAGCAGGTCGAACGCGGCCACTCCCAGCTCGTCGAGCTGCGCGACGTGCGTGTCCTTGCGCAGGTCGGCGAGGAGACCCGCGTGCACCTTCGGGTGCAGGGTCTTCACCCGGCCGTCGAGCACCTCGGGGAAGCCGGTCACCGTCTCCACCGGCGTCACCGGCACCCCGGCGGCGGCGATGGTGGCCGCCGTGCTGCCGGTGGACACGATCTCCACGCCGGCCGCGTGCAGGGCCTGGGCCAGCTCGACCAGCCCGGTCTTGTCGTAGACGCTGACCAGCGCCCGCCTGATCGGGCGGCGCCCGTCCTGAGTGGAACTCACGGAACCGTGACCTTCCTTCCGGTGATGGTCCAGCCTTCGCGGACCAGGCGGCCGACCTGCTCGACGAGCTGGCGCCGCTCGGCTTCCTTGATGCGCTCGGTGAGCGTCTCCACGTCGTCGGAGTCCAGCACCGGCACCGCGACCTGCGCCACGATCGGCCCGGTGTCCATACCGGCGTCGACGAAGAACAGCGTGGCCCCGGTGAGCTTCACGCCGTAGGCGAGGGCATCGCGCGGGCCGTGGATGCCGGGGAACGCCGGCAGCAGGGTGTTGTGGGTGTTCAGGTAGCGGTCGCCGAAGGCGGCGAGGAAATGCGGGCCGACCAGCTTGAGAAACCCGGCGGAGATGACCAGGTCGGGTTGGTGCTTCGCGACGTGCGCGGTGAGCGCCCGGTCCCAGTCCTCCCGGGTCTCGTGGTCGCGGACCCGCTCGACGAACGTCGGAACCCCGGCGGCTGCGGCCCGGTCCAGGCCCGCGATTCCGTCGCGGTCCGCGCCGACCGCGACAACCTGCGCGCCGTACGCGGGGTCGACGGCGGCGTTCAGCAGCGCCTGTAGGTTGCTCCCGGAGCCGGAAACGAGGACAACGATGCGGGCGACGGACGCGGGCTCGGTCACCGGGCAACCCTATCGGGCAGGTCAGGACGCCCATCGGCTGGGCGGCGCGCTGATCGTTGACAGTCCCGCGGGCATCGATTCGGTACGCTGCCGGTCGCTCGGGCTGAACACCGTGCCGGCCGCACCCCGTCAGTGATCCGGCACGCCAGCCGCGTCGTCTGAATGAGGAGCACCCCCATGCAGCCCGGTTACCACCCCCAGCAGCAGCCGCCAATCAACAACAACATGACAATGTCGATCGTCGCCATCTTCCTCTTCTGGCCGCTGGCCATTCCGGCGATCATCAACGCGTCCAAGGTCAACCCGCTTCTCCAGCAGGGCGACTACGCCGGAGCGCAGGCCGCTGCCGCGGAGTCACGGAAGTGGTCGAAGTGGGCCCTGATCGCCGGCATCACGTGGTATGCCATCTTCCTGGTGTGCTGTGCGTTGGGCGGTCTGGGCGCGCTCATGAGTGGCGGCAGCGGCAACTCGTGAGTAGGAACAACAGCAGCTACTGACAAACCCAGCCCAAGGAGCTTCTCGAATGCAGCCCGGTAACCCCGGTCAGGACCCGTACGGCCAGCAGCCCAATCAGGACCCGACCGCCCCCCAACCGCCGCACGACCCGTACGCTCCGCCGCCGGCCGCCCCGTACGGTCAGCAGCCCACCTCCGGCCAGCCGTACGGCCAGCAGCCGCAGGACCCGTACGGCGCACCGCAGAACCCGTACGGCCAGCAGCCCTACGGCCAGCAGCCCACCCCCGGGCAGCCCTACGGCCAGCAGCCCACCTCGGGGCAGCCGTACGGCCAGCAGCCGCCGTACCAGGACCCGTACGGCCAGCAGCAGCCGCCGCCCTACGGTGCGCCGACGTACCCGAACGCCGGTTACCCGCAGCAGCAGGGGCAGAACAACACCCTCGGCCTGGTGTCGATGATCCTCGGCATCGCGTCGATCCCGCTGATCTGCTGCCTCTACCTGGGCATCCCGGTCGGCATCGCGGGCGTGGTGACCGGTTACCTGGCCCAGCAGAAGGTCGCCCAGGGCCAGGCCAACAACGGCGGGCAGGCCAAGGCCGGCCTGATCTGCGGTGCGGTCGGTGCCGGGTTGGGCATCCTGCTGATCATCTTGAGCATCGTGGCGAACGTCAACCTGCCGACCGAGCCCTGAGCGGTCCGGTCCTGACGGGGCGCTCCGGATTCGTCCGGGGCGCCCCGCGCCGTCTCCGCCATGGCCACCGCCCGCGCCGGGCGTCCGGCCGGGTCAGGGCCCGGTCGAGGGCGGGGTCGCGGCGCTGGTGCGGGGTTTCTGCGCGGGGGCCCGGGTGAGGGCCCGGGTCGCGGCGGCGCCGAGCAGCGCGCCGACCGCGATGACACCGGCCGCCACCGCGCCGACCTGCCAGCCCACCGGCCCGACCTGCGCCAGCCGGCCGGCACCGAGCGGCCCGCCGGAGACGGCGGCGGCCACGCCGAGCAGCACGCCGGCCACCGGCCCGGCCAGCGCCGCCGGCGCCAGCAGCTCAGCCCAGCGCTGCGGCGCCCGCTCCGGCCCGGCCAGCCGGGCCACCCGGCGGGCGAGCAGCCAGCCGGCAACCATCCCGGCCAGCACCGGCACTGCGAGCAGCAGGGCGCCGAAGCCGTCCACCGGGCCGCGTGGCAGGCCGGCGAGCAGCGGTACGGCCGGCAGCGCGCCGACCGACACCTCGCTGGTGCGGACCGCGGTGTCGACGCCGACCGCGAAGCCCGGCCCGAGCAGGTAGCTGGTCGACCAGACCGCCGCGTTCGGCGCGTAGGCGAGGCTGACCAGGGTGATCCCGGCCTGCCCGGCCACCCCGGTGCGGTACGCCCCGATCATGTCCGCCGCGTCCCCGCCGCCGGTGGCCACCGCCAGGCCGGCCGCGCCGGCGCCCGCGCCGAGCAGGAGGATCCCGGCCACCAGACCGGTGCGTACGCCGTCGCGCAGCGGACCCGGCATCCGGGTGACGAGCAGCCGGGTCACGGCGGTGATCCGGGTCGCGCCGACCAGCGCGGCGAGCGTGCCAACCACCGCGAACGTGGCTGCCGCCCGCACCAGGGACACGTCCGGCCCGCCGGAGCCGACCAGCACCGCCGCGAGCGCGCCGAACAGCGCGTACGCGATGCCGACCGCGCCCGCGGCGAGCAGTGCCCGGCGCGGTGAGCGGGTGCCGCGGGCACCGATCGCGCGGCTGACGTGCACGCCGGCCCGGGTCAGCCGCCAGAACGCGAGCACGGTCAGCGCCAGCGGGGCGAGCCCGAACGGGCCGGACTCGGTCTGCAGCGGCACGCCGTGCCCCAGCAGCCAGCCGGCCAGCGTGGTGCGCAGGGTGCCGGTCAGCGTGGCGGAATCCGCGCCGAGTTGGACCAGGCCGAGCACGATGGCGACCGGCAGGTACGAGGTGAGCGCGGCCCAGCCGGCGGCCACCCCGGCGGCGACGAGCAGCGGTGCCCGTCCGCGCGGCGACCCGCCGGCGCGGGGGGCGGGCACCCGCCGGCCCGGCGCGGCACGGTCGGCCGTCCGGTCGTCGGCGCGCACACCGGCGGTCCGGCTGGGATGGTCAGGGGTGACGGGGGACATCGGCTCTACTCTGGCACGTCGTGCGGGCAGTGGCAGTCCGTTAACCCGCCCCGAGCGGCGGCGAGTTGACCGAAGCGGGGTCCGGGCCGTCCGGCCGGGTCTAGCCTCGGCCCAGAGGGGCTGACCGTCGCCGCCACCCGGGCCGGGTCCGCCGGTCGCGTTCCGGGTCGGCCCGCCGCCCACGAGCGCCCGGAGGAAGCCGTGACGACCGCATACCCGCCGCCCCCGCCGCCACCGGCCAGGGGACGGGACCGGACCACGCTCTGGGGCGTGCTGGGCATCGTGCTCGGCCTGATCTGCTGCGGCATCCTCGGCATCATCTTCGGCTACCTGTCCATCCGCGACGCCCGGCGGTACGGCCAGTCGCCCCTGCTCGGCTACCTCGCCATCGCGTTCGGCGTGATCAACATCATCGGCGGCGCGATCCTGCGCCTCAGCGGCAACTACCCGTTCTGGAACAACGACTGAGCCCGTGCCGGGTGGTCAGCCGACCAGCCGACGTTGGTACCGCAGGCCGGCGCGGCCGCCGACGCGGACCTCACCCACCACGGTGAATCCGGTGCGCGCCAGCACCGTCCGGGACGCCGGATTGTCGAGGGTGGCCATCGCGGTGAGGGCGACGAGCCCGTACCCGGTGGCGGCCAGGTGGCACACCTGCTCGACCGCGGCGGTCGCCACGCCCTGCCCGGCGGCCCGCTCACCGACCCGGTAGCCGAGTTCGGCCGTCCCGTCCGCGACGTCCACCAGGTTGACCCGGCCGACCAGGTCGCCCAGCTCGGCAAGGACGACGTGGAAGTGGCACACACCGCTCTCCTGCTCGGCCAGCAACGCCCGGTGCCGGTCGGCGAACCCGGCGAAGTACGCGTCGCCGCGATCCGGCACGGAGCGCGCGAAGTACGCGCGGTTCTCCTGCTCGAAGGCCAGCAGGGCGTCCGCGTGGTCGGCCCGGAGCCGCTCCACCGTCAGCATTCCGGCAGCATACGGAGCGCGGCCTCCCGGTGGTACGCCGAGGGGGCCGACCGGAACCGGTCGACCCCCTTCGGTGCTGCCTGGTCCGCTCAGCTGCCGGACATGATCTCGCGCATCAGGCGGGCGGTCTCGGTCGGCGTCTTGCCGACCTTGACCCCGACCGCCTCCAGCGCCGCCTGCTTCCCCTCGGCGGTGCCGGCCGAGCCGGAGATGATCGCACCGGCGTGGCCCATGGTCTTGCCGGGAGGCGCGGTGAAGCCGGCGATGTAGCCGACCACCGGCTTGGTGACGTTGGCCTTGATGAACTCGGCGGCACGCTCCTCGGCGTCACCGCCGATCTCACCGATCATGACGATGGCGTCGGTGTCCGGGTCGGCCTCGAACGCCTTCAGAGCGTCGATGTGGGTGGTGCCGATGATCGGGTCACCACCGATGCCGACGCAGGTGGAGAAGCCGATGTCGCGCAGCTCGTACATCATCTGGTAGGTCAGGGTGCCGCTCTTGCTGACCAGGCCGATCCGGCCGGAGCCGGTGATGTCGGCCGGGATGATGCCGGCGTTGGAGGCGCCGGGCGAGGCGATGCCCGGGCAGTTCGGCCCGATGATCCGGGTCTGCTCGCCCTGCGCCACGTTGTACGCCCAGAACGCGGCGGTGTCGTGCACCGGCACGCCCTCGGTGATCACCACGGCCAGCGGGATCGCGGCGTCGATCGCCTCGACCACGGCGGCCTTGGTGAACTGCGGCGGCACGAAGATGACCGTGACGTCGGCACCGGTCTCGGCCATGGCGTCCGCCACGGACGCGAAGACCGGCAGCTCGGTGCCGTCGAAGTCGACCTTCTGGCCCGCCTTGCGCGGGTTGACGCCACCGACGACGTTGGTGCCGGCGGCGAGCATCCGCCGGGTGTGCTTGGAACCCTCGGAACCGGTCATCCCCTGGACGATGACCTTCGAGTCCTTGGTCAGCCAGATAGCCATGATCAGACCCCCGCAGCTGCCAGCTCGGCGGCCCGCTCGGCCGCACCGTCCATGGTGTCCACCCGCTGCACGAGCGGGTTGTTCGCGCTGTCCAGGATCGCCCGGCCGGCCTCGGCGTTGTTGCCGTCGAGACGGACGACGAGCGGCTTGGTGACCTGCTCGCCACGCTGCTCCAGCAGGGCCAGCGCCTGGATGATGCCGTTGGCGACCTCGTCGCAGGCGGTGATGCCGCCGAAGACGTTGACGAAGACGCTCTTCACGGCCGGGTCGGAGAGCACGATCTCCAGCCCGTTGGCCATCACGGCGGCGCTCGCGCCGCCGCCGATGTCGAGGAAGTTGGCCGGCTTGACGTTGCCGTGCCGCTCACCCGCGTACGCGACCACGTCGAGGGTCGACATGACCAGACCCGCGCCGTTGCCGATGATGCCGACCTCGCCGTCGAGCTTGACGTAGTTGAGGTCCTTCTCCTTGGCGGCCTGCTCCAGCGGGTCCACCGAGGCCTGGTCGACCAGGGCCTCGTGGTCCGGGTGCCGGAACGCGGCGTTCTCGTCCAAGGTGATCTTGGCGTCGAGCAGCAGCATCCGCCCGTCGCCGTTCTTGGCCAACGGGTTCACCTCGACCAGGGTGGCGTCCTCGGCGACGAACGCCTGCCACAGGCCGACAGCCACCTCGACCACCTGGTCGGCGACCTCGGACGGGAAGCCGGCGGCGGTGACGATCTCGCGGGCCTTCGCCTCGTCCACACCCTTGACGGCGTCGATCGGGGCCTTGACCACCTTGTCCGGGGTATCGGCGGCGACCTGCTCGATGTCCATGCCGCCGGCCACGCTGGCGATGCAGAGGAAGGTGCGGTTCGCCCGGTCGAGCAGGTACGAGAAGTAGTACTCCTCGGCCACGTCCGCGGTCACCGTGATCATGACCTTGTGGACGGTGTGACCCTTGATGTCCATGCCGAGGATGTCGGTGGCCCTGGCCACCGCCTCATCCGGGCCCTCGGCAAGCTTGACGCCGCCGGCCTTACCTCGGCCGCCGACCTTCACCTGCGCCTTGACGACCACCCGACCGCCGAGGCGTTCGGCGATCGCGCGGGCCTCTTCCGGGGTAGTGGCGACGCCGCCGGCCAACACGGGCAAGCCGTGCCGCTCGAACAGGTCCCGCCCCTGGTACTCGTACAGGTCCACGATTGCGCGTCCCGTCCCGTCTCCGCGGCGCGCCGTCGCGCCGCCACCAGCGTTCAGAAAACAGTTTGACGCCTGTCATCACTTGAAACAGGCCATTGGCCGCAGCCTAGCGAGGTGGGCACCGCCGGCAACCGAGCGGGTGCGCGGTGTGCGGTAATGCACAACCGGGCAGCAGACAAGGCAGGTTCCGGCCACGTTACGGGCGGCGTCCACCGTCCGGGCGATGTTGCCGGGGGTGCGTAACCCGCCCGTCGGGGCGTCGTTGAGTCAGGTGTCGGAGCGCTGATCAGCGCGATGACGGGAGACGGCCGATGCCCTGTCGGTCGAGGGGTGGCGGCGGGGCATCGTGCATAGAGGGGCCGGACGTGTGAGGGGTGCGTCCGGCCCCTCCCCCGTGTCCGGACCCGCCCGACCACCCGTTCCGGCGTCGCCTCAGGCGACCGGCTGCGCGACGTTCTGCCGGACCCACTCGACGATCGACGCAGTGGTGGCGCCCGGCGTGAAGATCTTGGCGACGCCCAGCTTCTCCAGCTCGGGGATGTCGCCGTTCGGGATGATGCCGCCGCCGAACACGACGATGTCCCGGGCATCCCGCTCACCGAGCAGCTCCAGCACCCGACGGAAGAGCGTCATGTGCGCGCCGGAGAGTACGGAGAGGCCGACCGCGTCGGCGTCCTCCTGGATCGCGGTCTCCACGATCTGCTCGGGAGTCTGGTGCAGGCCGGTGTAGACGACCTCCATCCCAGCGTCCCGCAGGGCACGCGCGACCACCTTGGCGCCACGATCGTGGCCGTCCAAGCCTGGCTTGGCGACGACGACCCGAATACGAGAGCTCATCAGCGCACACCTTTCACCGGCTCCACGGCCTTCACCTGAACGAACGGTAACCCGGCCGACCGGCCCCGGGAAATCTGGGCCGGAAACCCGCTCGACGAACCGGCGTCGCGGGGCGGGATCACCGGGAGTGCGGACGGGTACACCGATGGCATTCGACGGTCCCCGCCGTCAAGCCGGACGACTCCGCCGGACCGGTCACGCTCGGCGACGAACGGACAGTAACGAGGGCGCCGTTCGACGTCACGATGCGTGACAATCTTGGACGCAAACGGACAGATCGGCACGCCAATTCGGCGCTTCGGCTTGTGGGTCGCCTGGTGGTTGGCTAACGTGTCCACGGTTGTCATCAGGTCCATGGACGGGTGACGACGCGGCCAGCGGACGTTCACTTGAGCGTCACGAACGTCCACCGGCCGCCTCGGAACCCCGACAACGGAGGGTGTGCGTGCGCCAGCGCCTGTCGTCTGAGCCCGATCGATATCGCGGTCGTCGCCGCGTTCCCACCCCCCCGCGTAGCCGTTACGCCGCGGTCGTCACCACCGCGTTCGTCGGAGCCGGCATCGTCGCGCTCGGCGCGGGCGCCATGCCGGACGCCAAGGACGTCAGCTCGTCGGTCCTCGACGACCTGAAGCAGGCCTCGGCCACCAGCCAGGACGCCGCGGCCCGTGCCGACAACGCCGACCGCGCCTCCCGGGACAGCCGGAGCAAGGACGCCGCCGAGCCCGACGTCTGGCTGCTGCCCCTGCAGGGCTACGACTTCAACTCCCCCTACGGTGTGCGCTGGGGCAAGATGCACACCGGCGTCGACCTGGTCGCCCCCGAGGGCACGCCGTACCTGTCGGTCCACGACGGGCTGGTCACCAAGGCCGGCTGGTATGGCGGGTACGGCCAGGCGGTGATCGTCCAGCACGCCGACGGCAGCGAGGCCATCTACGGCCACTCCTCCGCGCTGAGCGTCAAGGAAGGGCAGCAGGTCAAGGCAGGCGACCAGCTCGGACTGGTGGGCTACACCGGCCACTCCTACGGCACTCACCTGCACCTTGAGATCCATGTCAAGGGCCAGCCGGTCGACCCGGTGCCGTTCCTCCAGGAGCGCGGAGTGGACATCAAGCTGCAAGTCGAGGCAATCTACAGCGAGGTAGCCGCGTCCTGACGCTGCGTACTGACCGTTGACCGCCCGGATCTGTCGATCCGGGCGGTTTTTCGTTGCCCGGGTCGGCTGGATGTCTGCTGGGTCACAGCACCGACTGTGACCGGTGACACCGGCCCGCATGATCACTTTTACGGACGGAACAACGCAGAGCGGACCATATCCGGGCAGGTGACACTCGGCCCGTCGGCCGGCGCCTCGGTCCCCGTACCCGGGTCAACTCGGCCCGACACCAGTATTTCGAGGTCAAGTGCCCCTCGACTGTGAAGGTCCGCCGTGCAGGAAGACAGCCCCGTCCAGAACGAGAACACCCCCGACACCGCCACCGAGCAGCCGCAGCGCGCCGGCCGGCGGAGCCGTCTCATCGTGCTCGGCGCGGCCGCCCTGGTCGTCCTCGGCCTGGGCGGCGTCGCCGTCGCCACCACCGGCTCGGACCGTCCGGCGCCCACCGCCGTCTCCGCCGACGCGCAGTCCCGGGCCGAGGCCGCCAGCCGCGCGGACCGCTCCGCCCGTGAGTCGAGCGCGCCGGTCTCCCCGTCGGCCAGCCCGACACCGAGCCCGTCGACGGCCAGCGCCAGCCCGACACCGACGAAGACGGCCACCGCGAAGCCGAAGCCGAAGCCGAAGAAGACCACCAAGCCCACGCCCGCCTGGGTCGACCCGATGCCGGGCGCTGCGGTCACCTCCTGCTACGGGCAGCGCTGGGGCACCCTGCACGCCGGCATCGACCTGGCGCTGCCCTCCGGCACGCCGATCCACGCCGCTGCCGCCGGCACGGTGGTCCAGGCCGGCGACGCCGCCGACGGGTACGGCAACTCCGTCTTCGTCGACCACGGCAACGGTTACCTGACCCACTACGCCCACCAGAGCCGGATCGCGGTCACCGTCGGGCAGAAGGTCAAGGCCAACCAGGTGATCGGCTACGAGGGCGCCACCGGCGACGCCACCGGCCCGCACCTGCACTTCGAGGTGCACCAGGGCATGTGGAACCAGATCGACCCGGCGCCGTTCATGCGGGCACGCGGCGTCGACCTGGGCTGCTGACTCAATGCTGAATGAGACCGGCGACCGGGACGGAGGCGACGTGGCCGGTCACCGGAAGGGTCTGCGCCAGTGCGAGGCCGATGTCTACCAGCGATGATCGGCGCAGGCGAGCTACGTCGGGTATCGGAGTCCAGACCGACTCGGCGGTCTCGCCGTTCGGCTCGGGCCGGAGAGCGCCACCGGTGATACGAACTCGGTAGAAGATGCCGACGTTCTGGTGCTCGATCCCCAACCACGCCTCGGCAACGGGGATCACTCTCGAGTCCACACCCAGGAGACGTTCGACCACCGCGTCGCAGCCGGTCTCCTCGGCGACCTCCCGGATCACCGCATCGAACGGATCCTCCGCGTGCTCGACCTTGCCGCCTGGGAGGGTCCAGTGAGTGTCGCCCGCCGGTGGTACGTAACGGGCGAGCAGTACCCGCTCATCCTCGATGCACACGGCGTACGCCGCCAGCCGGAAACTCATCCTCGCACCTCCCGCCGGACCCTATATCAGTGATCTCTCGACCTCGGGCGTGCTCGGTCGCGGCATCCGGGAAAGAGTGGCCTCAGCACCTCCGGAGGCCACTCTTTCCCGGATGTAGCGCGAATCGTGGGAGGGCGACTCCGGCTCGACGTGACGAGGTCAGAGCTTGTCGATCGGGGCGTGCCGCAGCACCAGCCACATCGTCTGGTCGCCGAACTCGATCTGCGCGCGGGCGCCGGGGCCGTGCCCCTCGACGGCGACCACCCGCCCCAGCCCGTAGCGTTGGTGGTTGACCCGGTCGCCGGCCGCCACCTTCGGACCCTGCGGCAGCTCACTGGCCGTGGTCAGGCGGCTGGCGTCCACGCCGAGCCGCTTCGCCAACTGCGCGGCCTTGGGCGTGCCCCCGCTGAACGTGCCCCGCCCGCCGGGCACGCGGTCCGCGCGACCACCGACGCCGCCGCCCCCGCCAGCCCACGAGGTGTACGAACCCTCAGTGCGCTCCCAGTGCACCAGCTCCGGTGGAAGCTCCTCCAGGAACCGGGACGGCGGGTTGTAGGCCGGCTGCCCCCAGGCCGAGCGGGTCACCGCCCGGGAGAGGTAGAGCCGCTGCCGTGCCCGGGTGATGCCCACGTACGCCAGCCGACGCTCCTCCTCCAGCTCGCGGGTGTCGCCCAACGAGCGCAGGTGCGGGAAGACGCCGTCCTCCAGCCCGGTCAGGAAGACCACCGGGAACTCCAAGCCCTTGGCGGTGTGCAGCGTCATCAGGGTGACCACGCCCTGATGGTCGGGGTCGTCGGAGGGAATCTGGTCGGCGTCGGCGACCAGCGCGACCTGCTCCAGGAAGCCCGCCAGAGTGGCCCGCTCCCCCTCCTCGCCCAACGCCTCGATCCGCTCGGTGTACTCCCGGGCGACGCTGACCAGCTCCTGGAGGTTGTCCACCCGGCCGGCGTCCTGCGGGTCGAGGCTCTCCTCCAACTCGGTGAGGTAACCCGAGCGGGTCAGCAGCGCCTCCAGCACCTCCTCCGGGGTGCCGGTCTCGGCCAGCGTGCGGGCGTCGTCGAGCAGCGCCACGAAGTCGGCGATGCCGTTGGCCGCCCGGCTGGAGATGCCCGGCGCCTCCCGGGCCCGGCGCAGCGCGGCGCCGAACGAGATCCGGTCGCGGCTGGAGAGCGCTTCGACGCACGCCTCCGCACGGTCGCCGATCCCCCGGCGCGGGGTGTTCAGCACCCGCCGCAGGCTCACCGTGTCGTCGTCGTTGACCACCGACCGCAGGTACGCGAGCGCGTCGCGGACCTCCTTGCGCTCGTAGAAGCGCACCCCGCCGACCACCTTGTAGGGCAGGCCGACCCGGATGAACACCTCCTCGAAGACCCGGGACTGGGCGTTGGTGCGGTAGAAGACGGCGACGTCACCGGGACGGGTCTCGTCGGCGTCGACCAGCCGGTCGATCTCCCGGGCCGCCCAGTCCGCCTCGGCGTGCTCGGTGTCGGCCACGTAGCCGACGATCCGCTCGCCGGCGCCGGCCTCGCTCCACAGCCGCTTCGGCTTGCGGGAGGTGTTCCGGTCGATCACCGCGTTGGCCGCGTTGAGGATGGTCTGGGTCGAGCGGTAGTTCTGCTCCAGCAGGATCGTCCGCGCGTTGCTGAAGTCCCGCTCGAACTCCAGGATGTTGCGGATCGTCGCGCCCCGGAACGCGTAGATCGACTGGTCGGCGTCGCCGACCACGCACAGCTCGGCCGGGTCCAGCCCCTCGGTGCCGGAGACCAGCTCCTTGATCAGCGTGTACTGCGCGTGGTTGGTGTCCTGGTACTCGTCGACCAGGACGTGCCGGAACCGGCGGCGGTAGCTCTCCGCGACGTGCGGGTGGGACTGGAGCAGGTGCACGGTGGTCATGATCAGGTCGTCGAAGTCCAGTGCGTGCGCCTCGCGCAGCCGCCGCTGGTAGAGCGTGTACGCCTCGGCCAGCGCCCGCTCGTTGGGCCCCTTGGCCCCCGCCGCGAACTGCTCCGGGTCGACCAGCTCGTTCTTCAGGTTGGAGACCTGGGCGGCCAGCCCACGCGCCGGGTAGCGCTTCGGGTCCAGGTCCAGCTCGCGGGCGACCAACTGCATCAGCCGGCGGGAGTCGTCCGCGTCGTAGATCGAGAACGTGGACTTGAGGCCGGCGTGCTCGTGCTCGGCGCGCAGGATCCGGACACACGCGGAGTGGAACGTCGACACCCACATCAGCCGGGCCCGCGGGCCGACCAGCGCGGCCACCCGCTCCTTCATCTCGCCAGCGGCCTTGTTGGTGAAGGTGATCGCGATGATCTCCCCGGGGTGCACGTCCCGCGCGGCGAGCAGGTAGGCGATCCGGTGGGTGAGCACCCGGGTCTTGCCGGAACCGGCGCCCGCCACGATCAACAGCGGCGAGCCGGCATGAGTGACCGCGTCGCGCTGCGGCCCGTTCAGCCCGGCGAGCAGCTGCTGCGGATCGAGGCGTACGGCGGACGGCCGGGGCCGGTCCGGGCGAGCCGGCGCGGACTCCGGCGCAGGCGGGGACGCGGGGATGTCGAAGAGAGGATGCATCGCCCAGCAAGTCTATGCCGCCGGGCAGACACTTCCCGACCGCGCGGTGTCGTGGCTCGCGCCGTCTCCCCCGTCGCCGCACCGTGCCGTCCGATCGAACCGCTTGCGCACGGGCGGGCGGCATGGGCATACTCGACGGCGTGTTCGCTCAGCGCTACTACTTTTACTACGGCACCGGGAGTCCGGCAGCCGTAGGTCGCGCCTGATCGATCAGACCTGCAAAAAGCCCCGGGCTCCTGGAGTCCGGGGCTTTTTCGTCCCGGGATCCGGGCACCGGGCACCACAGTGCGAGGGGTACCCGATGATGACAGACGTGGCGGAGCAGAACGGCGGCCCGACCCGACCGGGGGCGGAGCAGCCCCCGGCGAACGGGAGCGAGCCGGTGGCGGCGACGACGCCGCCGGCCGAGGACGCCGGGGTCGCCGAGGACGGCGGGCCGGCCGAGGCACGGACCGGCACCGCGGAGCCGGCCGCCGCCGCGCGGATCGTGCAGATCAGGGAACGGATCGACGAGATCGACCACGCGTTGATCGCGCTGTGGCACGAGCGGGCCACGCTGTCCCAGGAGGTCGGCGCGACCCGGATGGCCTCCGGCGGCACCCGCCTGGTGCTCTCCCGGGAACGGGAGATCCTGGAGCGCTTCCGGATCGCACTCGGCGCCGACGGCACCCAACTGGCGCTGCTGCTGCTCCGCGCGGGCCGCGGCCCGCTGTGAGCCGCTCCGGCGGCCCACCGGGCGCCGGACCGGCCCGATACCCCCGCCGGCCCGCCGGCGCGGGAGCGGCCCGATCAGGGCCACGGACAAACGAAACCGCCTGCCGTCGTCGTGGTGACGTCGGCAGGCGGTTCCGGTGACTCACGCCTCGTGAGTGGCGACGATCTCGCGCCGCTCCGCGAAGTGGCAGGCGCTCGGGTGGTCCGAGGTCTGCCGGATCTCCAGCAGCGGGACCTGCTCGGCGCAGACGTCCTGCGCCTTCCAGCAGCGGGTCCGGAACCGGCAGCCCGAGGGCGGGCTGATCGGCGACGGCACGTCACCCGTGAGCCGGATGATCGTCTTGTTGTTCCGCTGCGTCGGGTCCGGCACCGGCACCGCGGAGAGCAGCGCCTGGGTGTACGGGTGGGTCGGCCGCTCGTAGATCTCGTCCTCGGTGCCGATCTCGACGACCTTGCCGAGGTACATCACCGCGACCCGGTCCGAGAGGTGGCGGACCACCGACAGGTCGTGCGCGATGAAGATGTACGAGAGCCCGAACTCGGTCTGCAGTTGCTCCAGCAGGTTCATCACCTGGGCCTGGATGGACACGTCCAGCGCCGACACCGGCTCGTCGCAGACGATCACCTCGGGCCGCAGGGCGAGCGCGCGGGCGATCCCGATGCGCTGGCGCTGACCGCCGGAGAACTGGTGCGGGTACCGGTTGATGTGCTCCGGGTTGAGCCCGACCAGGTCGAGCAGCTCCTTGACCTTGCCCCGACGGCTGCCCTTCGGCGCCACCTCGGGGTGGATCTCGAACGGCTCACCGATCAGGTCACCGACCGTCATCCGCGGGTTCAGCGAGGTGTACGGGTCCTGCATCACCAGCTGGATCTGCCGACGGAGCCGCCGCAGCGCACCACCGGAGAGCTTGGAGATGTCCTGGCCCTTGTAGACCACGCTGCCGGCGGTCGGCTTCTCCAGGTTCATCAGGACCCGGGCGAGGGTCGACTTGCCGCAGCCGGACTCACCGACCACGCCGAGCGTCTCACCGGCACGCAGACCGAACGAGACCCCGTCGACCGCCTTGACCTGACCGACGGTCTTCTTGAACACCACACCCTGGGTGACGGGGTAGTGCTTGACCAGGTCATGGACCTCGATGATGTTCTCAGACACGGTTCACCAGCTCCTCGGCGAAGTGGCAGGCGCTGGCCCGGGCGTGACCCACCTGCAGCAGCGGCGGGACCTTCTCCCGGCACACCGGCTGAGCCATGGGGCAGCGCGGGTTGAACGGGCAGCCCGGCGGGATGTTCATCAGGTTCGGCGGAAGGCCCTTGATCGTCCGGAGCTGCTGCCCCTTCTCGTCCATCCGCGGGATGGAGTCGATCAGGCCCATCGTGTACGGGTGCGCCGGCTTGGCGTACAGGTCGTACACGTCGGCTTCCTCGACGATCCGGCCCGCGTACATGACCGCGATCCGGTCCGCGACGTCGGCGACCACGCCGAGGTCGTGGGTGATCAGGATCATGCCCATCTGCCGCTCACGCTGGAGCTCGGCGAGCAGGTCCATGATCTGGGCCTGCACGGTCACGTCGAGCGCGGTGGTCGGCTCGTCCGCGATCAGCACCTCCGGGTCGAGCGCCAGCGACATCGCGATCATCGCGCGCTGCCGCATACCGCCGGAGAACTGGTGCGGATAGTTGTTGAACCGGCCCTTGGCGTTCGGGATCTTGACCTGGTCGAGCATCTCGATCGCACGCTTCTTGGCGTCCGCGCGACCCATGCCCCGCCGGACCCGGAACTGCTCGGCGATCTGGAACCCGACGGTGAAGACCGGGTTCAGCGCGGAGAGCGCGTCCTGGAAGATCATCGCGATGCCCTCACCGCGAATGCGGCGCCGCTCCTCTTCGGACATGCGGAGCATGTCCTTGCCGTGGAAGCGGACCTGCCCGCCGGTGACGAACCCGGGCGGGGTGTCGAGGATGCCCATGATGGTCTGCGCCGTGACGCTCTTACCGGAGCCGGACTCGCCGAGCACGGCGAGGGTCTCCCCCGCGTCGACGTGGTACGTGACCCCGTTGATGACCTTGGCGACGCCGTCCCGGGTACGGAACTCCACCCGCAGGTCGTCGACCTCGAGCAGCCGGCCAGAGGGACGTCCGGACCCGCCGGTTCCCGGCGCGGACTGCTCGGACACGAGAATGTCGGACAACTGGATCTCCCCTAGCGGAGTTTCGGATCGAGGGCCTCGCGGACCGCCTCACCGAGCATCACGAAGCTCAGCACAGCGGTGACGAGGAACGCGGCGGGGAAGAACACCAGCCCCGGCGCGACCCGGATGAACTGCTGCCCGTCGCTGATCATGATGCCCCAGGACACCACCGGCGACTTCAGGCCGACGCCCAGGAACGACAGGGTGGCCTCGGCACCGATGAACGAACCGACCATGATCGTGCCGTAGACCAGCAGCGGGGCCAGGCAGTTCGGCAGCAGGTGCTTGAGGATGATCCGGCCGGTGCCGGCACCCAACGCGCGGGCCGCGACGATGTAGTCGGCCTCCTTGGTGGCGAGCACCGAGGAGCGCATCAGCCGCATCACGACCGGCCAGCTCAGCACGATCAGGGAGGCGATCACCAGGCCCATGATCTGGGCCTTGCTGTTGCCGGAGCCCGAGCCGTTGAACGTGGTCAGGATGACGATCGCGCCGAGCACGAAGGGCAGGCCGAAGAAGACATCGGCGATCCGGCTGAGCAGACCGTCCACCCAGCCACCGCGGTAGCCGGAGATGATGCCCATGGCGCCGCCGACCAGCAGGGTGCCGATCACGGAGAGCACGGCGACCACGATGGAGGCGCGCGCACCGTAGATGACCCGGGCGTAGACGTCCCGGCCCTGCACGTCGTAACCGAACCAGCCCTCGGCGGACGGCTTGTTGAGGCTCCGGGACAGCGTGCCGTTGACCGCGTCGCCCGGGGCGAACAGCTGCGGGAAGGCCGCCATCAGGAGGAAGATCACGATCAGCGTGGCCGAGATCCAGAACAGCGGCTTGCGCCGCAGGTCCCGCCACGCGTCACCGAGCAGGCCACGCGGCTTCTCGTTGCTCTGCGGCAGGCCCGTCCCGGTGGGGGCGACGACGTCGGCCTGGGCGGGAGGGGTGCTGACGATCGATGCGGTACTCGGGTCACTCATAGCGGATCCTTGGGTCCAGGGCGGCGTAGAGCAGGTCAACCACCAGGTTCATCACGAGATAGACCAGCACCAGGACGACGACGATCCCTACCACGGTAGCGCTTTCCTTGGTGACGATCGCGCGGAAGACCTGGCGGCCGATTCCGTTGATGCCGAAGATGCCCTCGGTGACGATCGCGCCGCCCATCAGGGCACCGAGGTCGGTGCCGAGCAGGGTGACCACCGGGATGAGCGAGTTGCGCAGCAGGTGCACGCCCACCACCCGGCGCATCGGCAGGCCCTTGGCGATGGCGGTACGCACGTAGTCGGCGCGGCGGTTCTCCGCGATGCTCGTTCGCGCCACTCGGGCGATGTACGCCACTGACGCGCTACCGAGCACGAAGCCCGGCACGATCAGCTCGGAGATCCGCATCTCGGACGAGACGGTCGGCGTGATGATGCCCCACTGCACGCCCAGCAGCCACTGGAGCACGAAGCCGACGACGAAGACCGGCAATGCGATGAGGAAGAGGGTGGAGACCAGGACCAGGTTGTCCAGGAAGCCGTTGCGGCGCAGACCGGTCAGCACGCCGGCGCCGAGGCCGATCACGGCCTCGATGGTGAGCGCCACCAGAGCCAGCTTCAGGGTGTTCGGGTACGACGTCATGATGATGTCGCTGATCTCGCGCTGCGAGAACGTCTGACCGAAGTCGCCCTGGAGAAGGTTCTTCATGTAGTTGGCGTACTGCACGAAGACGTTCTGGTCCAGGTGGTACTTCTCGGTCATGAACGCGATGTACTGGTCCGGGCAGCGGCGCTCACCGCACTTGCCGGCGAACGGATCGCCCGGGACGGCCCAGACGAGGGCGTAGATCAGGAACGTCGTGCCGATGAAGACCGGCACGAGTTGGAGCAGCCGTCTCAACAGATAACGGCCCATGGGGTGGTCCTCCAGACAGGGGGCGCGTCGGACGGCCGACACGGTGGTGACAACGTGGCGAGTGGAGTGTTGTAACACCCACTCGCGGAACGGCCCCGGGTCGGGCTCACCGGATGTGGCGAGCCCGACCCGGGGTCAGACCGTTCGGATCAGAGCTCGACCGAGGTGATGTCGAGTTCGCCGACGTTGTTCAGCTCGAGCTTCTTGATCTTCTCCGAGTGGCCGGACTGCTGGCCGTAGAAGTAGATCGGGATGCTCGGGACGTCCTGGTCGACAAGCTCAACCGCCTTGGAGAACGCCTCGTGCGAGGCCTCCAGGCTCGGAGCGGCGCTGGCCTGCTTCGCCAGGGCGTCGACCTCCTTGTTGCTGTACAGACCGTCGTTCGAGGAGCCACCAGTCACGTAGAGCGGGTTGACCCAGTTCTCCACGTCCGGGTAGTCCTGCTGCCAGGCGGCACGGTACGGGCCGGTCATCTTGTGGGCGTTGATGTTCTGGCGGAAGACCGCGAAGGTCGGCACGCCCTCGGCGCGAGCCTCGATGCCGAGGTTGGTCTTGACCTGCTGCGCAACGGCGTCCATCCAGTCCTTGTGGCTGGAGTCGGCGTTGTAGTAGAAGACCATCTCACCGGTGAAGCCACCGGCCTCGGCCAGCAGCTGCTTGGCCGCAGCGGCGTCGAACTTGCAGGCGGTGCAGTTGCCCGGCTTGGCGCCCGGGGTCAGCGGGTTCGCCCAGCTGTCGGCCGGCTTGCGGGTACCGAAGAAGATCTTGTCCGAGATCTCCTGCCGGTTGATCGACAGCGACACGGCACGACGCAGCTTCGGGTTCTGGAAGCGCTTGTCGTAGGTCGGGAACGCGATCAGCGCGGTCGACGGCGTCACGGTCGACAGGCCCCGCTCGCCGAGGTCGGTCTTCCACTTGTCACCGGCGAGCGCCGAGGTGGGGACAACCTCCATGAAGTCGAGGTTGTTGCCCAGCAGATCGGCGTAGGCAGCCGACTCGTCCTGGTACAGCTTGACGTCGACGTCCTTGAGCTTCATCTTGTCGCGCAGGCTGTAGTCGTCGAAGCGCGTCAGCTTGATGAGGACGTTGTCCTCCCACGACACGAACTTCACCGGGCCGTTGCCGACCGGCTTCTTGCCGAACTCTTCGGGCTTCTGGGTGAAGAACACGTCCGGCAGCGGCATGAAGGCGCTGTAGCCGAGCTTGGTCGGGAAGACCGCGGTCGGCGCGGCGAGGGTGACCTCGAAGGTCTGGTCGTCGACGACCTTCAGACCGGACATCTTCTCGGCCGTCGGCGCCGGGGCCTTCTGCGGGCCCTCGCCGTCCGGGTCCGAGGTGTAGGTCTGGTCGAAGCCAGCGATGTCCGAGAAGAAGGTGCCGTTCTGCGCGCCGTTCGGCGAGTAGGCGGCCCAGTTCCAGGCGTCGACGAAGTTCTTCGCCTTCACCTCGGTACCGTCGTGGAACTTGGTACCCTTCTTGATCTTGATCGTGAAGACCTTGGAGTCCTTGGTGTCGATGGACTCCGCCAGCGCGTTGCGCGGGGCCCCACCGTCGTTGGGGTACTCGACCAGGCCGGTCCACAGCCAGTCGATGACCTTGCCGCCGCCGGTCTCCGTGGTGTTCGACGGGACCAGCGGGTTCTCCGGCTGGACGCCGTGGATGACGATCGAGCCGTCCGTGCTGGTGGCGGCGTCGCCGTCACCGTCACCGCTCGAGCAACCGCTCGCGACAAGCACGGCAGCCGCGCTGAGCGCGATTGCGCTCGTCGCCCGCTTCGAGACTCTCATTCCGAGGGGCCTCCTCTTTCTAAGACCTGGTTCCGTCGTGGGTTTCACGCACGTCTGGGGGTGACACCGCCCGACCACCCCGGGGCGCGGGTCGCCGGGACCACAGGGAAGTTGGAGACACCCCTGATGTTCCGATCCGCCGGGCTCCCCACCCGGCGAGGCGCAACCCTACGCAGGCGACACAGCCACGGACCGCCGCGAAATAGCGGAGGGCGTGGTCGTGGGCCGTACGGAGTGCCACACACCGAGGGTGAGGTGTTGCCACTGTGACACTCACTGGCCGCTTCCGTGAAGGTGCCGTTATCAAGACGTTAGTTGCCCGCCACGTTGCCGATACTTGAAAAATGATCATAAAGCGGTCGGGTGGGGTGGCTCTGAGCAGGGAAGACGTGGCCCAGCCGGACCACGGCGGTCCGCGTTGGGTCGGGTTCTGTGAGCTTTCCCCAGTCCGCTCCCGTGCTTCCCGACGTCCGTCGAGGGCTCGCCGTCTTTGCCCATCCGGACGATGTCGACCTCGGCTGCGCGGCCACCATCACCGGCTGGGTGGATGAGGGCATCGAGGTCGGCTCTCTGATCATCACCCGGGTGACGCGCGCGATTTCGACGACACCGCGCGAGCCGAAATGCCCCGTTTGCGCATGGCGGAACAGCGAGTCGTTGGCTAAAGCCATGGATGGCCCGACGGTCTGACACGCCGGCCTGGGGGCCAGACGGCATCGGCCCCGGCACCGCGTGGGGCGGGGCCGGGGCCGACGGTGAAACCGAAGCGGATCAGGCGGTGAAGCGCACCTTCCGGCGACGGACCATCAGGACCGTCACCGCACCCGCGGCGAGCAGCAGTACGCCAGCGGTCGCCGCCGTCGCGATCGGCGAACCGGTCAGCGGCAGGCCGCCGCCGTTGCTCGCCGGCGAGGTGGACGGGGCCGGGCTGGCCGGCGACGAGTCCGACGGGGTGGCCGACGGAGTCGACGGAGTCGCGCTCGGGGTCGGGGCCGGCGTCGAGGGGGTCGCGGACGGCGTCGGGGCGGCGGTGAACCCGGCCTCGGCCTTGGCGGTGACGGTGGCACCGGTGCTGCCGCCGAGGATCAGCTTCTGCGCCTTCTTGGTGCCGGTGAACAGGAACACCCGGCCGAAGGAGACCGAGTCCTGCGCGGTCAGCGTCACGTTGACCGTGCCGGCACCCTCGGCGGTCAGCCAGAACTGCCCACCGTTGGTGGTCTTGGTGACCGGCTTGCCCTCGGCGTCGACGGCCGCGCCGCCGGTGGCCGCGACGGTGATGTCACCGGCCGGACCCTTGACCGTGAACGGGCCGGCCTTGCCGCCGACCGTCGCGGTGGCGCTGGCCGGGTCGACGGACAGCTCGGCCCGCGGCTCCGGCTGGTCGGTGGCGTTCTTGACCAGGTAGTCACGGACCTTCTTGATCACGTCGTACTGCTGCTGCGCGAGCAGGCCCTTCTCCCAGTCGCCCAGCTTGATCCCGTCGCTGAAGTGCCAGACGGCGGTCTGCGTGCCGAAGTAGAGCAGCGTGTCCAGCCGCTTCTTCTCGATCTTCGCCGGAGCGGTGGCGCCGGCAGCCGCGAGCAGCGCGGTGGAGTCGGCGTTCGGGTAGCCGTGGGTGAGCACCCACTGCACCTTGCCGAGGTTCTTCACCTGGGACTTGTCCCAGGTGCCCTCCTCGTACTTCCCGTCCAGCTTCACGCTGGTGTGGTAGTCGATGCAGAACGCCGGCACCAGCTTGCCGTCAATCTGCAGCGCGAGCGCGGACGTTTCGCGGGCCTTGCCATCGAGCTTCAGGATCACCTTGGTGCCGTCGACCGCCTTGGCCACACCGGTGGCCGGGGCCGCGGCGGCCGGGCCGGCGATGCCGAGCGCCAGCGTGCCACCGGCGACGGTCGCCAGCGCGATCCGCGCCCAGCGTCGTCCTCGTTGTCCGAACATCAAGATTCGTGCACCTCTCCCCAGGGGTGACCCGCAAACGCGGGCACGCGTGAGTCACTGCCTCCACGGGATGCGCAGCACCCGCGCGCGGAGACGGGACCGAGGCATTATGTGACGACGGTTGATCATTTGTCAGCCCCGAGCGGCGGCATCCGTCGCATGTGACCCAATTGTCGGGGAGGAGGAATAGGTCACACGAGTCGGCGGTCCGCCGCCCATCGGGAGAGCTCGTACCGGTTGGACATCTGAAGCTTGCGCAGCACGTTCGACACGTGCGTCTCCACCGTCTTGATGGAGATGAACAGCTCCTTCGCGATCTCCTTGTACGCGTACCCTCGGGCGAGCAGCCGCAGCACCTCCCGCTCCCGGTTG
Organism: Micromonospora sp. NBC_00389; assembly: GCF_036059255.1. Lineage (NCBI taxonomy): Bacteria > Bacillati > Actinomycetota > Actinomycetes > Micromonosporales > Micromonosporaceae > Micromonospora > Micromonospora sp. NBC_00389. The sequence continues at coordinate 506,853 of NZ_CP107947.1, forward strand.
GTGAGCTGGTCCAGCTCCGGATCGGCCACCGGCGCGTCCGGCCGGGCCGCGAAGGCGTCCAGCACGAACCCGGCCAGCCGAGGACTGAAAACCGCGTCACCGTCGGCGACCCGGCGGATCGCCGCGGCCAACTCGTCCGGGGAGATGGTCTTGGTGACGTACCCCCGGGCACCGGCACGGATCAGCCCGATCACGTCCTCCGCCGCGTCGGAGACGCTCAGTGCCAGGAACTTGACCTGCGGGTGGCTGCGCCGCATCGCCTCCAGCACCGCACGACCGCCGCCGTCGGGCATGTGCACGTCGAGCAGCACCACGTCCGGCCCGGTGGCCGCGATCCGGGTGACCGCCTCGGCCACCGTGCTCGCCTCGCCCACCACCTCGACGTGGGCGCCCAGCTCGGCGCGTACTCCGGCCCGGAACATGGCATGGTCGTCCACCAGGAACACCCGCAGCCGCTCGGGGCGGGCGTCCGCCGGGTCGAGGTGCTCCATCGACTGCTCGGCCATGGTCATCTGTTCCTCTCCGCTGCGGACGAGTCCCGGGAGATCGGCAGGATCAACCGGACCTCGGTTCCGTCCCCCGGTCCGGACCGGATCTCGGCCCGTCCGTCGTGCCGCTTCATCCGCCCGATGATCGAGCCGCGTACGCCGTGCCGGTGGTCCTCCACGGTATCCGGGTCGAAGCCCTTTCCCCGGTCTCGGACGAAGACGCTGATCTGATCCGGCTCCACCTCGGCGTAGAGCGACACGGTCTGCACCCCGGCGTGCCGGGCCGCGTTCACCAGCGCCTCCCGCGCGGCGGCGACCAGCGCGCCGACCCGCTCATCGGTCTCCCGGTCACCGACCACCACCGCCTCCACCGTGATCGCGAAGGTGTCCTCGACCTCGGCCGCGGCCTGCTCCAGGGCCGCGGCGAAGCGCTCGTTGGGCGACGCGGTGGGCTTGTAGAGCCAGTTGCGCAGCGAACGCTCCTGCCCGCGGGCCAGCCGCTGGACCGTCTTGACATCGGTGGCGTTGCGCTGGATCAGGGCCAACGTGTGCAGCACCTGGTCGTGCACCATCGCGGCCAGCTCGGCCCGCTCCTGCTCGCGGATGCGCCCCTCGCGCTCCGAACGGAGCTGGTTGTACGTCCGCCAGAGCACCGGCGCGGCGACCACGCCGACCCCGGCCAGCCCCACCAGCGCGAAGATCACGCCGTTGATCACCGCGTCGAAGTTCTGCGCCGGCGAGTAGACCGCCGCGACGCCGATGATGCCGACCGCGACCAGCACCCCGCCGCCGATGAACCGGAGCACGAAGGCTCGCCGGTCGCTCTCCTCGACGACCGCGCCGAGCCAGGGCACCGGCGTGTCGCCCCACCGCCGCCGCCGCTCGGGCGCGGACTGGTGCCAGATGACACCGGCACCGACCGCGATGATGGCCACCAGCCAGCCGGCGGTGCCCGCCGCGCCGACCGAGTCGAAGACCATCACCTGGATCAGCAGGACCCCGAGCCCGATCCCCACGAACGGCAGGAGCTGGGCCACGTCCCGGCGGGGCGGCACCGCGGTGTCACCGGGCCGCAGCGGCACCACCGCCCAGAAGGCCGCATAGAGCAGCAGGCCGAGCCCGCTCAGCCCGAGCAGCACCATGAACGCGACCCGCACGCGCAGCACCGAGATGCCGAGGTGGTCGGCGATGCCGGCGGCGACGCCCGCGGCCATCCGGTGCTCGGGGGCGCGGTACAGGCGCGGAGGCGGGGTCACGATGCTGATCGGAGGCTCCCCTGGTCACGGTTTCGGGCTGGTCGGGTTCGGTGGATCCGATCGTCACACGCTGCGGTGTCCCGCGACCACGGGGACGCCCCCGACATTCCGGCCGCCAGGATCTCAGGGTGGGGTCAGGGTCGGGTCCTGAGGTCGTTCGGGCGGACCTGGCAGCAGGATCGAGGCATGACCGAGGAAGCTGCCCCGCCGCCCCGTCCCGGGTCGGCACAGCCGGGTGGTGCATCGCCGCCCGCACCAGCCGCGACACCCGCCGGCTGGACCGAGCCCAGCACGTTCGGCCCGCCCACCGGCGCCGCCACCGGGTTCGGCACCGGCCCGGCCGCCGAGCACGCACCGGGCGACCCGGCCGGCGCGGGCTACGGGCCCGGCAGCACGGGCTACGGACCGGGCGGCGCGGGCTACGGGCCTGGTGCCGGCTTCGCGGCCGGCACCGGCTACGGGGCGAGCGGGGCCGGGGGTACGCCACCCGGGCCGGGTGGTCCCGGTCCGGCCGCGCCGCCACCGCCGCTGGGCGGCGCCGGCTTCACCTCGCGGTACGGGCTGGTCCGGCCGCGCGACGGGCGGTACCTGGCCGGGGTCTGCGCGGCGATCGGACGAGCCACCAACACCGACCCGGTGCTCTGGCGGGTGCTGCTCGCGGTGCTCGGGTTCTTCGGCGGCATCGGCATCCTGGTGTACGTCGCCGCCTGGCTGATCATCCCGAACGAGGGCGACACCGCGTCCCCGGTGGAGTCCATGCTCGGGCGTGGCCGGTCCAGCATGTCGCCGGTGACCGTGATCATCCTGGGCATCCTGGTGGCGGCCAGCTTCGGCTACATCGTCACCGACGCCTTCCGCGCGGTGCTGCTCGGCGCGGCGATCCTGATCGGCGGCGCGCTGCTGCTCAACCGGGACAGCCGAGGGCCACAGCCCGGTACGCCGGGCGGGCCGGTGCCGTCCGGGCCGATCGGTACGCCACCCGGGCCGGTCCCGCCGGTCGCCTGGCCGGCGCCGACGTACGGCACCGTGCCGCCCGCCGGCCCGCTGCCGACCGCGCCGCTGGCCGGTGGCGATCCGGCGTACGCCACCACGGGTGGGTCGCCGACCGCGCCCGCCCCGGTCGTCGGCGCACAGTCGGCCGCCGCTCCGCAGCAGTTCGCCAGCGCGCAGCCGGTGTCCGGAGCGGGTCCGGTCTCCGGGGTCGGTCCGGTGTCCGGGCAACCGGCCGGGATGGCTGTTCCGCAGGCCGGCTGGCCCGCGCCCGCCCCCGCCGCCCCGGGCTGGCCGAGCACTGACCTGCCCAGCACCGGCATGCCCAGCGCCGACTGGCCGTCGGCACCGGTGACCGGTGCTCCTGCTGCCGGTGTCCCGTCCGACTACCCGGTCACGCCGCCGCCACCGGCCGGATACCGCCCCCCGTTCGCGCCACACGGCCCGTACGCCTCGCCGGCTCCGGCCGCGTACCCCCCGCCGAAGCCGCCAAAGCCACCGAAGCCGCCGAAGCGACCCCGGGAGCGTTCACCGCTCGGCGCGGTGACCTTCTCGCTGATCTTCCTGGTCCTCGGCGTGGTCGCCCTGCTCGACCTGCTGAACGTCTTCGACGTCGGCGCGTCGGCGTACTTCGCGGCCGCGTTGGCCACGATCGCGCTGGGTCTGCTGGTCGGCACCTGGTTCGGCCGGGCCCGCTGGCTGATCGCGCTCGGCCTGGTGACCGCCGCCGCGCTGGGAACGGCCACGATCGCCGAGTCGTACGACCGGATCCGGGGCGTCGACGGCGCGGTCACCTGGGCGCCCACCGACTACCGCGACCTCGCCAACCGGTACGAGAACAGCTTCGGCGACGCCGTGCTCGACCTCCGCTCGATCGACTTCTCCAATCGGGAGAGCCAGGTGACCGTAGCGATCAACTTCGGCAAGGGGACCGTGGTCGTTCCGCCGAACGTGGACGTCACCACGGTGGCCGACGTCAACGCGGGCGACGCCACCGTCTTCGGCAACCGATCCGGCGGGTTTGACGGCAGCCTGCGGGAGACCACCGACCTCGGCGCGGACGGGCCCGGGGGCGGGAAGCTGCGCCTGTACATCCATGTCAATGCCGGCAACCTGGAGGTGACCCGGTGAAGGCCCACCGTACGGACCTGGTGTCGTTCGCCTTCGGGCTGGTGTTCCTGGCGCTGTCGGCCTGGTGGCTGCTCGCCCAACTGCTCGGGCTCGCGCTGCCGCCGGTCGGCTGGTTCCTGGCCGGCGCGCTCATCCTGATCGGGGTCTTCGGGCTGGTCGGCGCGCTGCGCTCCGGCCGGCCGGCCCGGCCCGAGCCGACCGACCAGGCCGTCGCCACCGAGCCCATCGCGCCGGTCTCCGGGGCGACCGCACCCGTCTCCGTCGCCGCCGCACCGCTTTCCGGGGCGACCGCACCGGTCTCCGGCGCCGCACCGACGTCCGGCGCGGGTCTGGCGGCCTGGGACGCCGAACACTCCACCTGGGACGCTCCCGGGCCGGGACCGGCATCGGAGGCAATCACGGAGGTACGGGTACCGGAGGCTCCGACCGCAGACGTGATCCACCCGGCCTGGCTGGCCCACTCGCCGTCGGAGCCGGAGACCGCGCCGATCTCCGGTCAGCCCGCCGACGGGAATGACGAGCCGACCACCGGGAGCCTCGCCCGACCGGCCGCCGTGGAGGCCGACGAGCCGACCCTGGTCGACCATCCGGTCGAGCGCATCGACGACCACCCGGCGGACGAGCGGGAGGGGCAGCGGCGGGAGTCCTGACCCTGCGCCTGCCGGCGCGGTCTTCTCGACCGCTGGGGCGGTGCGGCAGGCGCGGGCAGGCGCATATGCTGGCCGGTGGAGATTTCGCCTCCGCCGGCCGGCCCGTCCCGCCATGGCGGTCCCGCCGCGATTCCCGTCTCTACCCCCGTCAGGAGCCCGTCCGACATGACCCAGTCCCCCGCCGTGCGTTCCACCGGTCGGTCCGGTCCGGTCCGCATCGGCGAGCGAGCCGCCCGTACCCTCGTCACCGAGCTGGCCCGGATCAACGATCCCAAGGCCGCCCTGCTGGTCGGCGCGAGCCCGCAGTCCGCGGTGCTGGCCGCGGCGATCGAGGCGCTGCTCCCCGGCGACCGGCTCACCGTGGTGGCCGCCGAGTCGTCCAGCGCCACCGCGCTCCGCGAGCACGTCACCGCCCAGGGTCGGTGGGTCGCCGACCGGGTGCGCGTGGTCGACTCGCTGGCCGAGGCTGAGGCCGCCGGGGTGGTCATCGCTGGCGAGGCGTTCACCGGCACCGCCGAGGAGACCCGCAGCGGCATCGAGGACATGGCCAAGTACCTGGCCGACGGCGCGGTGCTGAGCGTGGCCACCACCGCCACGCCCGGCCGGACCACCGGTGCCGCCGCCGAGTTGGCCCGGCAGGACGCCCTTTACGGCGTCGGCGCCGACCTGGTGCTGCGCAACTCGCCGCCGGTACGGGTCTACCGGCTGCGGTTCACTCCGGCCAGCCCGGCCGCGGCCGACCGGCTGGCGCCCGCGTACCGGCCGTCGAGCGTGCCGCTGACCCGGGGCATGCACATCGACTCCAACGGGGTGGCCGCGGCGGGCATCACGCTGGGCCTGGCCGCGCTGGCCCGGGTGGCGCGTCCCTCGTCGAAGCTCTGGCTGCTGCCGGCGCTGGCCGCCGGACCGGTCGCCGCGTTCTTCCGGGACCCGGAGCGGGACGTGCCGGAGGACCCGAACGCCGTGGTCGCCAGCGCGGACGGGCAGGTCCTGTCCGTGCAGCGCCTGCACGACGAGCGTTTCGGCGACGGCGAGTGGCTACGGATCGCGGTCTTCCTGTCGGTGCTGGACGTGCACGTCAACCGAGCCCCGGTCGCCGGCAAGGTGGTGGACTACTTCGTCGCCGATGGCGGCTTCGTCAACGCCATGAAGCCGGACGCCGAGCACAACGTGGCCGCGTACACCGTGCTGGACACCTCCCGCGGCCCGGTGGTGGTCGCGCAGCGGACCGGGCTGATCGCCCGGCGGATCGTGCAGCGCGCGCCGATCGGCGCGCTGCTGGCGAAGGGCGAGCGCTTCGGGCTGATCCGGTTCGGCTCACGGACCGACGTCTACCTGCCGGCCGAGGCTGCCGAGCCGCTGGTCGGGCCGGGCGACAAGGTCGTCGGCGGCTCAACGGTCATCGCCCGCTGGCACTGACCCCGCGCAACAGAGAACGGGGCGCCGCTGATCGCGGCGCCCCGTTTCGCTTGCGTGGATCAGGCGGTACGACGCTGGCGCAGCCAGAGCACCGGCCCGCTGACCAGGTAGCCCACCACAATCAGGGCGAACGTGAGCCGGATGTCGACCAGCGCGCCGATGATCGGGGCCAGCCAGAGCCACGGCGGCAGCTTGACCAGCCGGGCGAGCTTGGCGTACGGGAAGCTGGAGACCATCGCGAAGGCGAGCAGTGCCACCCCGGCGACCAGCACGGGGCCGGGCACCGGAAGGCCGATCGCGACAGTCACGGCGAGCACCGCGGCCGCCATGGTGGTCGGCACCCCGCAGAAGAAGCGGCCGTCCTTGGGCGAGACGTTGAAGCGGGCCAGCCGGATCGCGGCACACGCCGCGACCAGTGCGCAGGCGACCGCCGCCGCAGCCGTCGAGACCGAGCCGGCGAGCGAGGCGTAGACCACGACCGGTGCGGCGAGGCCGAACGAGCACATGTCGGCCAGCGAGTCCATCTGCGCGCCGAACGGGCTGGCCACGCCGAGCCGGCGGGCCAGCGCGCCGTCCAGGCCGTCGAAGGCGACGCAGGCGATCAGGCAGAGCGCGGCGATGCGCACCTCACCCTGCATGGCCTGGAAGATGGCCAGCATGCCGAGCATGAGGCTGGCCAGGGTGCACGCGTTGACCAGGCCGAACTTCATCCGGCGGGCGACCGTGCGCTCGCCGGGGAGCAGCGGGATCGACCCGGGCGAAACCTCGTCGGCGTGTGCCATCGGCGGCAGCGCCGGGCTGACCGGCATGACCGCCTCGATCTCCGCCCGACCCAGGTTGAGCGACTGCCGGCCGAGCCGGTCCAGCCGGTCCAGGCCGTAGCGGCGGCGCTGCCGCTCGGCGTACCGGTGCTCGGGCAGCGCCACGTCGGCGGTGTGCAGGTCGCCGTCGCGGCGACCCACCCGGACCAGCAGCACCTGGCGGGCGAACGTGCTGCTGCGGCGCAACCGGCCCGCCCAGCGACGCCCAGCGGGGCGCGGACTGTCAGTCGTACGACGCCGGCGCCATGGGGCTCTCGGCACGTTTCCTCCATCACCGGATCAGCTGACCGCCGTGGGCGGGTGTCCGGCTGTCTCGTGCCGGACCTTGCTTGGCCCGGCAGCCGTTTTGCGGAGTACACCATCGCATAAGGGAACAGGACTTGGCGATAGCTGCCGGCGGTACTTATATCTGGCCTAAACCGCGCGAACCGCTCTCTTATTCCCATGCCGGGCTTCATCGCCCGTTTCCTCCATCATTCCCGCCTTTGACTGTACCGGAGGGTCACCATCTCGGCTCACCGAGCGGAGGGCTATCGGCCCAGCTGTCCGATTGCCGAGGCAGCGATCCCGGTCAACAGCAGGTCGGCGGCCTGCGACGGGGTGAACCAGCCGGCCCGCGCCGTCGAGCCGCCAGCGGATTCGGTGACCACCGCGTCAGTAGGTACGTCCACCAGCACCCGATAGATCACCCGTACGCCGTGCCAGTCCAGCGGGCGCCCCTCCGGGCCGAGCGCGGCGGGGTTGTGCAGATTGTCCACGCCGAGCAGCTCCACCACCCGGCCCAACTGGCCGCCCTCCTCGACCAGCTCACGGAGCAGCCCGGTGGTCGGCTGCTCGCCGTGATCGGTGCCGCCACCGGGCAGGTGCCACATGCCGGCCCCCGGATAGCCGTCGGCGATCTGGGTGAGCAGGATCCGCCCGGCCGGGTCGGTGACCAGCCCGTACGCGCCGAAGCGCAACCGGCGGTCCGGGTGCACCGGCGGGAACGGCTCACCGGGCCGGTGCGCTCCGGTCGGGAGCGGGGTGACCGGCAGGCCGAGCAGTTCGGCGCTGAACGGTGCCAGCGGCAGGCGGGCCACCTCGGCCGGGGCGAGCCAGCGGGCCCGGTCGGTCGGGCCGTCCACGGCGTCGCGCAGGGCACCGCCACGCACACTCAAGTCGAACGCCAACCGGTCGGTGTGCAGCGCGACGTCGTCCTCCGGGTAGGTGGTCACGTCGGCAACCACCGCCCGCAGCCGGTCCACCGCCACGGTCAGCCCGGTCTGCCGGGAGACCTCGCGGACCACGGCGTGCTCCGGATGCTCGGCGTGCGCCACCGCACCCCCCGCCAGCCGCCAAACCCCCAAGCTCCTGTCCCGAACAACCAAAACCCGACCCGATTCCCACAAAACCCCATAAACCCCCACGCGCCGCATTTCCATCCCGCTCCCCGCCCCCGGTTGTCACCCGTCGATCATGAAGTTATCGCCGTCCATCTCGGCGCGTCCTGACAATAACTTCATGATCAACGCGGAGAGGGGGGTTGGGGGGTGGGGGTGGGGGGGTTAGGTGAGTTGGGCGGCTTGGACTGCTTCGGCGGTTACCTCGGTGAGGTGGTGGGTGGGGAGGGCGCCCAGCTCCTCGCGGGCGAACCAGCGGGCCTCACAGGTGGAGCCGCCCACGTCGGCCACGGTCAACGGGTCGGGCTTGTCGACCACCACGCGGTAGAAGGCGCGTACGCCGTGCCAGTCGATCGGGTAGCCCTCCGGGCCGAGCGAGGCGGCGTCACGGTGGCTGGCCACCCCGAGCAGCTCGACCAGGCGGCCGGTCTGCCCGGTCTCCTCGACCAGCTCCCGGATCAGCGCCGCGCCGGGCTGCTCGCCGTAGTCCGTGCCGCCGCCGGGCAGGTGCCAGCAGCCGGCGCCCGGGTAGCCGGCGGAGACCCGGGTGAGCAGCACCCGGCCGGCCGGGTCGGTGCACACCGCGTACGCGGCGAAGCGCTGCGCCCGGTGCAGCCCGTCCGGGCCGGGCACCGCGTAGAAGGAGGGGAACTCGGGCACCTCGTCGGGCACCACGTCGGCCGAGGAGGCGGGCAGCCCGAGGGCGCGCGCGGTGAACGAGCGCAGCGGCAGCTCGCGCGCCTCGTCGAGGGTGTACCAGCGAGCCAGGTCGGTGGGGCGGTCGCCCACCCGGTCGGCCAGCGTGCCGCCGCGCACCGCCACCCGGTAGATCAGCCGGTCGGTGTGGATGGTGATGCCGCGCTCCGGCAGTGCCCGCATGTCGGCGAGCACGTCGGCCAGACCCGAGACGGCGACCGAGAGACCCGTCTCGGTGGCGGTCTCCCGGACCACCGTGTGGTTCGGGTCCTCGCCGTGGTCGACCGCCCCGCCGGGCAGCGACCACACACCGGGTGTGCCGGAGCGCTCCGATGCGCGGACCAGCAAGAATCGGCCGTCTGAGTCAGCACAAACTGCGTATGCCGCGATCCTGCGGAGCGGCTCCAGCAAGGTGGTCACGGGAGCAAATTCTCCCCGGGCAGGGTTACCGGAACGGAAAAGAGTCAGATTCCTGACTGTCTGACCCCGATCAGGGGCTGGTCAGGGTAAGGATCCGGGCGGTCACCGAGGCCGGGAGGGACAGCGGCGCGGACTGTGGAGACATGACACCCACCACCGCTCCCCGCGCTCCGTACAAGCAGCTCCGGCGACCCACCACCGACCGCATGGTGGCCGGGGTCGCCAGCGGTCTCGGCCGCTACTTCGCCGTCGACCCCACCCTGGTCCGGGTGATCTTCGCGGTCACCGGCCTGCTCACCGGCGGGCTCGCGCTGTTCACGTACCCGATCATGTGGTTCCTGATGCCCGAGGAGCCCAGCGGCGCGCCGGCCTGGCCGCACGGGGCGGGCACCGCGCCGCAGACCGGTCCGCCGCCCACCGCCGGGCCCGCGCCCGGCGGGCCATGGCCGGGGTACGCCCCGACGCCGCCCTACCCGTCGGCGAGCCCGCCCAGCACACGACCGGCGGACGAGGCGCCTCCGGCCGCGTGAGGTGCGCTCACTCCCACTCGATGGTGCCCGGCGGCTTGCTGGTCACGTCCAGCACCACGCGGTTGACCTCGGCCACCTCGTTGGTGATCCGGGTGGAGATCCGGGCCACCACCTCGTAGGGCAGCCGTGACCAGTCGGCGGTCATCGCGTCCTCGCTGGAGACCGGGCGCAGCACCACGGGATGCCCGTAGCTGCGCCCGTCACCCTGCACGCCGACACTGCGCACGTCGGCCAGCAGCACGACCGGGAACTGCCAGACGCCGCGGTCCAGGCCGGCGGCGGTCAGCTCCTCCCGGGCGATCAGGTCGGCCTGGCGGAGCAGGTCGAGCCGCTCCTGGTCGACCGCGCCGATGATCCGGATGGCCAGGCCGGGGCCCGGGAACGGGTGCCGCCAGATCATCGCCTCGGGCAGGCCCAGCTCCAGGCCGAGCGCCCGGACCTCGTCCTTGAACAGCGTGCGCAGCGGCTCGACCAGCGCGAACTTCAGGTCCTCAGGCAGGCCGCCGACGTTGTGGTGGCTCTTGATGTTGGCGGTGCCGGTGCCGCCGCCGGACTCCACCACGTCCGGGTAGAGGGTGCCCTGGACCAGGAACTCCACATCGCCGTGCGAGGCGACCTCGCGGGCGGCGGCCTCGAAGACCCGGATGAACTCCCGACCGATGATCTTGCGCTTCTGCTCCGGGTCGGTCACCCCGGCCAGCGCGCCGAGGAACCGCTCCGCCGCGTCGACCACCTTCAGCTTGATGCCGGTGGCCGCCACGTAGTCCTTCTCCACCTGCTCGGCCTCGCCGGCACGCAGCAGGCCGTGGTCGACGAAGACGCAGGTGAGCTGGTCACCGACCGCCTTGTGCACCAGCGCGGCGGCGACCGCCGAGTCCACCCCGCCGGACAGGCCGCAGATGACCTCCTTGTCGCCGACCTGGGCGCGGATCCGGGCCACCTGCTCGTCGATGATGTTCTCGGGCGTCCAGGTCGGCTCGATGCCGGCGATGTCGTACAGGAAGCGGGTCAGCATCTCCTGGCCGTGCGCGGTGTGCCCGACCTCCGGGTGGAACTGCACCCCGGCCCGGCGACCGGCCAGATCCTCGAACGCGGCCACCGGCGCGCCCGCCGACTCGGCGGTCACCGTGAAGCCCTCGGGCGCCTCGGTGACGCAGTCGCCGTGACTCATCCAGACCGGCAGGTCGGCCGGCAGGTCGCGGAGCAGTACACCGGGGTCGAGGAGGCGGGGGCGCAGCGGTGTGCCGCCGTACTCGCGGTTGCCCGTCTTCGCGACCGTGCCGCCGAGCGCCTGGGCCATCGCCTGGAAGCCGTAGCAGATGCCGAAGACCGGCACGTCGGCGGTGAACATACCGGCGTCGATCTGTGGCGCGTCCGGCGCGTAGACGCTGGACGGGCCGCCGGAGAGGATGATCGCGGCCGGGTTCTTCGCCAGCATCTCGGCGACCGGCATCGAGTGCGGCACGATCTCGGAGTAGACCCTCGCCTCGCGGACCCGGCGGGCGATGAGCTGGGCGTACTGGGCTCCGAAGTCCACCACAAGGACGGGGCGAGGCAGGCTCATGTGCACAAAGCCTACCGACAGTCACGGCCGCTCCCGCCCCGCCCCGCCGCCCCCGCACCCTCCCTTCCAAGATCCAGCACTGACTACCTCGCCAAACAGGACATATAACCCGTAGCGGCGAACCCGCCCGCGAGATCGCCGAGGTGAGTCAGGGGCGCAGGGCGGCCGGCGCCTCGGGTGGGACGGCCGGGGCTCGGGGTGGGACCGGGTCCAGGCGGCGGTAGGGGGTGCCGAGTGGGGGGCGCGGGTCCGGGTCGTTCTTGTTGGGCCAGAGGGACATGGCGCGTTCGGCCTGGGCCGTGATGGTCAACGATGGGTTGACGCCCAGGTTGGCCGAGACCGCGGCTCCGTCCACCACGTGCAGCCCGGGGTGCCCGTACACCCGGTGGTAGGGATCGATCACCCCGTCGGCCGGGGTGGCCCCGATCGCCGCCCCGCCCAGGATGTGCGCGGTCATCGGGATGTCGAAGGGCTCGGTGAGCGAGCCGCCGGGCGTACCGCCGATCTCCTCGGCGAGCAGCCGGGCCGCGGTGTTGCCGGCCGGGATCCAGGTCGGGCTCGGCGTGCCGTGGCCCGGGCCGGTGACCAGCCGACGGCCGAACACGCCGCGCCGCCACCGGGTGGTCAGCGAGTTGTCCAGCGACTGCATCACCAGGGCGATCACCGTCCGCTCCGACCAGCCGCGCACCGACAGCATCCGGGCGGCCAGCCCGGGCTGCCGCACGATGCTGCCCAGCCAGCGCCGGACCCGGTGCGGACCACCGTCGACCAGCAGCGACTGGAGCAGCCCCATCGCGTTCGAGCCGCGCCCGTAGCGGACCGGCTCGATGTGCGTCTGCGGGTCGGGATGGAACGAGCTGGTGATGGCCACCCCCTCGCTGAAGTCCAACCGCTCGGCCCGGGCCCGCTGGCGCGCCACCGAGGCGCCGAGGATCGCCTCCGAGTTGGTCCGGGTCAGCTCGCCGAGGCGGGACGAGAGCCCGGCCAGCGCACCGTCGGCCTTCATCTCGTGCAGCAGCCGTTGGGTGCCGAGCGCCCCCGCGGCGAAGACCACCTGGTCGGCGTGGATCACCTGGCGGCGGTGACGCAGCCAGGCGCCGGTGCGGACCGTGTGCACCTCGTACCCGCCGTCGGCGGCCGGTTTGACGGCGGTCACCGTGGTCAGCGGATGCACCGTGGCGCCCAGCCGCTCGGCGAGCCAGAGATAGTTCTTGACCAGTGTGTTCTTCGCCCCGTGCCGGCAGCCGGTCATGCACGAGCCGCAGTGCAGACAGCCGGTGCGCTCCGGGCCGGCGCCGCCGAAGTACGGGTCGGCGACCCGCTCGCCGGGGCGGCCGATGTGCACGCCCACCGGAGTGGCGTGGAAGGTGTGCCCCACCCCCATCCGGTCGGCCACCGCCCGCATGGCCCGGTCCGCGCCGGTGTTCAGCGGGTACGTGGTGACACCGAGCATCCGCTTCGCCTGGTCGTAGTGACGGGCCAACTCGTCACGCCAGTCGGTGATGTCCCGCCACTGCGGGTCGGTGTAGAAGGCCGGCAGCGGCTCGTAGAGGGTGTTCGCATAGACCAGCGAGCCGCCGCCCACCCCCGCTCCGGAGAGCACCAGCACGCCGCCACCCGATCGCCGGTCGGCCGGGCGGAGCAGGGTGAGCCGCTGGATGCCGTAGCAGCCCAGCTTCGGTGCCCACAGGAACCGACGGGCCCGCCAGGACGTCTGCGGGAACTCGTCGTCGGCGAAGCGTCGGCCGGCTTCCAGCACGCCGACCGAATAGCCCTTCTCGGCCAGCCGGAGCGCGGTGACGCTGCCGCCGAAGCCGGACCCGATGACGACCACGTCGTACTGCATGGACGCATCATTACTCGCGAGTAGCGCTCGCGCCAGCGCCCGTTTTCGCGCGATCATGCACCGGCCGACCGACCCGGCGCCTCCCGGCCGCAACCTGGAGCACTCGTCGGGGCGTTGTTCGGATACGGGTGGGAAGGACGTCCAACATGAACCTCGCGTCGATGGCGTCGCGTCGACGGTGGCTGCTGCTGGGGCTGGCGGCCCTCGCCGTCGTCGCGCTGGTCGCGGCCGGGGCAGTGGTGATCACCCGGCTGACCGGCAACGACACGCCCGACCGAACGGCACCGGTGGCCGGCTCACCGAGCGCCACGCCGGCCGGTACGCCCACCCCCAGCCCGTCCGGGCCGCCGCCGGGCGCCAACATCACCGGTCCGCTGAACCTGCTGCTGGTCGGGGTGGACACCCGGGTCAGCGTGCCCGGCTGGGAGCCGCACGCCGACGCCGTGCTCGTGCTGCACGTACCCAAGGGGCTGGGCCGGGCGTACCTCTTCTCCCTCCCCCGCGACCTGCTGGTGGACATCCCGGCGTTCCCGAAGGCCGGCTACGCCGGTGGCAAGACCAAACTCACCCACGCGATGAGCTACGGCAGCCGGGTGCCGGGCAAGCCCAAACAGCCGAGCACAGCCCAGGGGTACGAACTGCTGCGCAGCACGGTCAGCGGGTACACCGGGCTCCGCATCGACGCCGGCGCGGTGCTCACCTTCACCGGGTTCGACCGGCTGGTGAACGCCCTGGGCGGGGTGGACGTCTACATCGACCAGCGGGTCGCCTCGCTGCACCGCCGGCCGGACGGTAAGCACCGGGAGAGTGTGCCCGGCGGCTACACCGGGCCGCAGATGGTCTACGAGAAGGGCGAGCGGCACCTCAACGGCTGGCAGGCGCTGGACTACGCACGGCAGCGCTACATCACCGGCGGCGACTATGCCCGGCAGCGCCACCAGCAGCAGCTGATCCGGGCGTTGACCCGCAAGATCCTGGACGAGGGCCTGGCCCGGCAGCCGGAGCGGGTCGACCAGGTGGTCGCCGCGCTGGGCGACACCCTGATCTACGTCGGTGGCCGCCGGATCGTCGACCTGGCGTACGCGTTGGGTGGGGTGCCGGAGGACCGGTTCGTGCTGGTCGGCCTGCCCGGCTCGGGCGTCGGCAAGGGCAGCGCCTATCGCGGCGAACAGCTCACCAGTGTCGGCCAGAAGTTCATCACCGAACTCCGTGCCGGCCGCGCCGACGCCTACCTGTCCGCCCACCCCACCCTACGCATCAAAACCTGACCCCCTCCCCGCCGCGGTCTTGAGCTTTCGGTCCCCGATTCGCGGCGGGAAGGGGATGTGTCGTCAGAGGGCTTTGGGGGTTGAGGGCTTCTTGGTGCCGTAGAGCCAGGCGTCGAAGAGAGCGTCGAGCTGCTTGCCGGAGATGCGCTCGGCGAGGGCCACGAACTCGGCGGTGGTGGCGGTGCCGTTGCGCTTCTCCGCCGCCCAGGTCTTGACGATCTCGAAGAACGCCTTGTCGCCGACGGCCACCCGCAGCGCGTGCAGGGTCATCCCGCCGCGCTGGTAGACCGACTCGCTGAACAACTCCTTCGCCCCCGGCTTGCCCGGCGGCGTCTTCCACACCTGGGCCGGCACCTGGGCGTACCGGATGTCGAACGCCTGCTTGGCGGTGTACTCCTTGGTGTGCTCGGCCCAGAGCCACTCCGCGTACGTCGCGAAGCCCTCGTTGAGCCAGATGTCCTCCCACTTGGCCAGCGCCACACTGTCGCCGAACCACTGGTGGGCCAGCTCGTGGGCGACCACCTCGGTGTTCTCGCCGCGCCGGAAGAAGCCGGCGGAGTAGACCGGACGGCTCTGCGTCTCCAGCGCGTACGCGATGCGACTGTCGGAGACCACCACGCCGCCGTACGCGTCGAACGGGTACGGCCCGAACACGCTCTCCAGGTAGTCGGCCACCTTGACGGTCTGGGCGATCGACGCGTCCGCGGCGCCCTTGGCCACCGTGGTGGTGACCGCGTTGTACACCGGCCGTCCCTTGTGCTCGGCGGTGGTGATCCGGAACTTGCCGATCACCAGCGTGCTCAGGTAACTGGCCATCGGCGACTTCTCCGACCACTTCCAGGTGGTCCAGCCGTCCGTGCTGGCCTTGCCGCCCGGCACACCGTTGCTGACCGCGGTGAGGCCGTCCGGGACGGTGATCTCGAAGTCGTACGCCGCCTTGTCGGACGGGTGGTCGTTGACCGGGAACCAGGTGCTCGCCGACTCGGGCTGGCCCAGCGCGATGGCACCGTCGGAGGTGTGCAGGAAACCGCCCTCGCCAAGCACCTCGTTCTTCAGCGGCTTCGGCACCCCCTCGTAGGCGATCTCGGCGACGAAGCCGTTGCCCGTGATCAGCCCGGCCGCCGGCTTGATCACCAGCTCGTTCTTCTCCCGGGTGTGGGTGGCCGGTGCGCCGTCCACGGTGACCGTCTTGACGGTCAGGCCGGCCAGGTCGAGGTTGAACGTCGACAGGTCGGCCGTCGCGGTGGCCTGCACGGTGGCCGTGCCGGTCAGCCGATCCTTCGCCGGGTCGTAGCGCACCTTGACGGTGTACCGCCCGACGTCGTAGCCGCCGTTGCCGTAGCTCGGGAAGTAGGCGTCGCCGACCCCGGCCGCGCCCGCGGTGAAGGTCCGCGACGGCGTCGGGGACGCACTCGGCGACGGCGCCGCCTCCGGGGCGGCCGAGTTGCATCCGGACAGTGCGAGCGCCCCGGTCACCAGCAGACCGACACCAACCCGCAACCTGCGCCTCGTCACCCGCATCACGTGCCTCCCCCGTACGGTGGCGGAGGCGGCCTCCGCCGCTCCGCGCGAGCGGCAACTCCCGGCCGATCGCAGGCGGCAGCCTATCGATCGGTCATCACGGCCCCGTCACGGCAGGGTGGGCGGCGCGCCACCCACCAACCAGGCGTCGAACAGCGGGCGTAGCTGCCGGTCGGCCACCCGCTCGGCCAGCGCGACGAAGTCCGCGGTGGTGCCGCTGCCCGCCGCCCGCTCGGTGGTCCAGGTGTGCAGGATGCGGAAGAACGTGGCGTCGCCGACGGTCCGACGCAGGGCGTGCACGGCGAGCGCGCCACGCTTGTAGACGGCGGCGCCGAACATCCGCTCCCGGCCCGGCTCGACCGATGGTTGCGACCAGTCGGTCGCCGCGTACTGGAGTTCGAAGTTGCGCTGCGCGGTCCGGCCGCCGTCGTGCTCCTCCCACAGCCACTCGGCGTAGCTGGCGAAGCCCTCGTTGAGCCAGATGTCCCCCCACCTGGTGAGCGACACGCTGTCGCCGAACCACTGGTGGGCCAGCTCGTGCGCGACCACGCCCGGGTTGGGCCGGTCGTCGGCGAAGAAGGCGGGCCCGTAGACGGGCCGGGACTGGGTCTCCAGCGCGTAGGCGACCCGGTCGTCGGCGACGACGATCCCGCCGTACGACTCGAACGGGTACGGGCCGAAGCGGCTGGCCAGGAAGTCGACGATCTCTCCGGTGCGGGCCAGCGAGCCGGCTGCGCCACCGGTCGCCGGCAGGCTCGCCGCCACCGCGGTGATCATCGGCTGGCCGGCGTGACTGCCGGTCACCACCCGGTAGTCGCCGATCACCAGGGTGCTCAGGTAGCTGGCCATCGGGGTGCGCTCCGACCAGCGCCAGGTGGTCCAGCCGTCGGCGCTGCTCTTCGGCCCGGGCACCCCGTTGCTCAGCGCGGAGAGACCGTCCGGGACGGTCACCGCCAGTTCGTAGCTGGCCTTGTCCGACGGGTGGTCGTTGACCGGGAACCAGGTGGCGGCGGAGTCGGGCTGGCCGAGCGCGACCGCGCCGTCGGCGGTGTGCAGGAAACCGCCGCTGCCCAGCGCCCCGTCTCTGACGGCGGTGGGTACGCCGGCGTAGTCGACCGCCACGGTGAACGGCCGGCCGCGTGACAGCCCGTCGGGCGGGGTCACCACCAGCTCGCCGTCGTCGCGGCGGTGTTCGGCCCGGGTGCCGTTGACGGTGACCGCGCCGACCTGCAGACCGACCAGGTCCAGGTTGAACCGGGACAGGTCCTGGGTTGCCGTCGCCGTGATGGTGGCCCGGCCGGTCAGCCGGTCGGTCGCCGGGTCGTAGCGGACGTCCAGGTGGTAGTTCTTGACGTCGTACCCGCCGTTGCCGTGGCCTGGAACGTACGGGTCTCCGGCGTCGGCGGCACCCGGCCGGAACATGTCGCGGTCGGCGCCCGTGCAGCCGGCCGCGCCCAGCGCGATCGCGCTGGTCAGCGCGGTGACGGCGACGGCCACCCGGCGCCGGGGCGGTCTCCGTCCGGTCAGGACCATGCACACTCCTCCTGCGACGTCCCCGGTCACGACGAGCGTAGCCAGCGCAGGCGGGCGCGAGGTCGGTATCGACGACCATCAGTGACTTTCGTCGATCCAAACAAAAGTTGGTGCTGATCGATACTTTCTTTTGGCTTCGACCGACGTTAGTGTCTGTCTCCAAGATGTAACGCGTTCGGAACATTCACGCCGACCGCTACCGGAGACGGGGCCTCGTCCCGGCTCGACACGCCGTGGCGGCGGCGTGGACCTGCCCCTTCAACTTCGCGGCACCGCGCAGTCCCGGTCCACCGGGAGCGCGGAACGGGCGCTCGGCGGCGCCCCGCGACCTACCCTCTCGCACCTCTGCTGATCGTTATCGACGGCAAACCGCCGTCGCGAAAGGTGGAACAATGCCAGACCAGATCGCACCCGACGCCTCTTCTGCCGGCCGGCTCAGCCGCCGGTCACTGCTCGCCGCGTCCGCCGGCGCCGCCGCCGCGCTCGGCGCGGCCGGCCTGCCGGTGCTCGCCACCGGCACCCCCGCACTCGCCCACTCCAAGGACAGGGACAAGGGAAAGAGCAAGCTGCGGGTCGAGCCGCTGATCCCGTCGAAGAACCGCGGCATCATCCTCTACAGCGTCCGGGACCGGATCACCGCGGCGCCCGACGACAGCGGCGTGCCGTACGGCTTCGAGCGGGTCCTCGCCCGGCTCGCCGAGATCGGCTACAAGGAGATCGAGTTCGCCGGCTACACCCAGAACACCGCGATCCTCGGCCGGCAGATCACCCCGACCGAGATCCGCAAGATCCTCGACGACAACGGCCTGGTGGCCAACGGCACCCATGCCTCGATCCAGGCGGCCACCTTCCAGCAGCAGCTGGACATCGCCGAGGAACTCGGCATGAAGAACATCGGCACCGGCAGCGACCCGACCAACAGCGCGTACAAGGCCGACTGGGACGCCGCTGCCGACACCTGGAACGAGCTGGGCCGGCAGGCCCGGGCCCGGGGCATGCGGCTCTACACGCACAACCACGACGCCGCGTACAGCTTCCTGCTCGACTCCGGGCCCCTGGACGACCAGGGCCGCCCCACCCGCTCCTCCGGCGTCCGGCGGCTGGAGTACTTCTTCGGCAAGACGGACCCCCGGTACGTCTACTTCGAGCTCGACATCTACTGGGCCTACGTGGCCCGGTACAAGCACCAGAAGTACATCGACCCGACCGGCCGCGAGGTGACCGACCTGTTCGACCCGATCCTCACCGTGGCCGACCGGACCACCCGGTTCCCGCTCTTCCACGCCAAGGACGGCGACCGGGACACCAGCGTGCCCAACGGCCACCAGATGACCCCGCTGGGCGAGGGCGACCTCAACTTCCAGCAGTTCTTCCAGACCATCGGCGAGCGGGACTTCCACCACGCCAACTGGGAGATGGACACCGCCCCCGGTGGCACCGCCAACCGGGCCCAGTCGCTCGACTTCGCGGCGCTCAGCTACCGCAACATGTCCGACCTGACCATCTACCTCAAGAAGTGACCCCCGGCGTGGCCGGCGTCCCTCCGACGCCGGCCACGCCGCACCTCGCCGGCGACGCCGCCGGCGGCCGGTGACCGAACGGTCGACCACCGGCCCGGTCACACCGCGCCTCCCGTACGGCGACGGGACGCGCCCGGTCCCATCCCCCACGCAGTCGCGCTGCCGGCCCCAACAGGCCGGGGATGCCGCGCGCCTGCCGACCACCGGAGGAACGATGACCCGACCGACCGGACGACGATGGCTAGCCGTCGCCGCTGGACTCATCCTCACCATCCCCCTCACCTCCGCCGTCCCCGCCGCCGCCGCACCGACCGACGACGCGCCCCCGAGCACGCCGGCCGTCGTGGAGAACGGGCCGGCCGCGCTCCGCTCCGCCGCCCGCGCACCGCAGACCTACCGGGTGCTGGTGTTCACCAAGACCGCCGGTGAGCGCCGGGCATCCATCACCGACGGCGTCGACACCATCCGGAAGCTGGCCCAGGCGAACGACTTCAAGGTCACGGTGAGCCGGGACGCCGCCGTGTTCACCGCCGCCGAGCTCGCGAAGTACCGGGCGGTGGTCTTCCTCAACACCACCGGTGACGTGCTCAACGCCAGCCAGGAGGCGGCCTTCGAGTCGTACGTCAAGGCCGGCGGCGGCTACGTCGGCGTGCACGCGGCGGCGGAGACCGAGCCGGACTGGGCCTTCTACCAGGACCTGGTCGGCGCGAAGGTGGCCGGTGCCTCGCCGGTCGTCCGGGGCGTGGTGGACGTGGCCGACCGGGCCCACCCGGCGACCGAGACGCTGCCGCGCACACTCACCCTCACCGAGGAGTGGTACAACTTCAACCGCAACGTCCGGGGCACCGCGCACGTCCTGGGCACGGTGGACGAGAAAACCTACACCGGTGGCGCGATGGGGTATGACCACCCGGTCACCTGGTGCAAGGACTACCAGGGCGGCCGATCCTTCTACACCGGCCTCGGGCACAGCATCGAGACGTACCGCTCGGCGAAGTTCCGCGAGCACCTGCTCGGCGGCATCCAGTGGTCCGCCGGCGTGATCGAGGGCGACTGTGGCGCCACGGTGCTCGGCAACTACGAGAAGGTCACCCTCAACGACGACCCCGGCGAGCCGATGTCGCTGGCCGTGCTCCCGGACGGCCGGGTGCTGCACAACACCCGCGGCGGCGAGGTGCGGCTCTACGACCCGGCCACCGGTGCCAGCCCGGTGATCACCACCGTCGACGTGTACCAGCACGACGAGGACGGCCTCCAGTCGGTGGCGATCGACCCGGACTTCGCGACCAACAAGTGGGTCTACATCTACTATGCGCCGAAGCTGAACACCCCGGTCGACAACCCGGCCACCCCGGGCGTCAACGAGGGCGACGCGCCGGCCACCTCCACCGACCCGACGGTCTGGGACAAGTTCAAGGGCTACAACCAGCTCTCCCGGGTCAAGCTGGTGGACTCCCCCACCCCGCACCTGGACATGAGCACCGAGCAGCAGATTCTCCGCGTCGACGTGGACCGCGGCATCTGCTGCCACGTGGCCGGTGAGATCAAGTTCGACGGTAATGGGCTGCTCTACCTGATCACCGGGGACGACACCAACGCCGGCGGCTCCGACGGGTACACCCCGATCAACGAGTCGCCGACCCAGGGCCCCGGCTACGACGCGCAGCGTTCCTCCGCCAACACCAACGACCTGCGCGGCAAGCTGCTGCGGATCAAGGTGCGGGCCAACGGCACGTACACCGTCCCCAAGGGCAACCTCTTCCCGGAGGAACAGGACACCGCCGGGAAGACGCGGCCGGAGATCTTCCTGATGGGGCTGCGCAACCCGTTCCGCTACGACGTGGACGCCCGGGGCATGGTCTACGTCGGCGACTACTCGCCGGACTCCCGTGTCCCCAGCGCCACCCGCGGGCCGGACGGCACCGGCCGCTGGTTCGCCACCAACAAGGCCGGCAACTACGGCTGGCCGTACTGCTACTCGCCGAGCCTGCCGTACATCGACTTCGACTTCGTCACCCGGACCTCCGGCGCCCCGTTCAACTGCGGCGCCCCGGTCAACAACTCGCCGCGTAACACCGGCCTGCGGGTGCTGCCGAAGGTCGAGCAGCCGCAGTTCTGGTACACGTTCGACGGACGCACCCCGTGTGCCGGCTCGTACCTGGAGAACCCGCCGGTCGGCTGCGACTTCAAGTGGCCGGTGATCGGCACCGGCGGCGTCGGCCCGATGGGCGGCCCGATCTACTCGTACGACCCGGCGTCGACCTCGGAGGTGAAGTTCCCCGAGTACTACCAGAACGCGGTGGTGTTCGGTGAGTTCACCCGGGACAAGATCTTCATGATGCGGACCGACGGCAAGGGCACCCTGACCGGGGTCGAGCAGTTCCTGCCGGGCGTCGTCTTCGACAACCCGATGGACATGGAGTTCGGCCCGGACGGCTCGCTCTACCTGCTGGAGTACGGCGACGGCTTCTTCCGGGCCAACCCGGACGCACAGCTGTCGGTGATCCGGTACGTCAAGGGCCAGCGGTCGCCGGTGGCGAAGCTCGACGCCACCCCGACCTCGGGGACGGCACCGCTGACCGTGCAGTTCTCCTCGGCCGGCAGCTACGACCCGGACCCGGGCGAGTCCATCTCGTACGCCTGGGACTTCACCAGTGACGGCACGGTCGACTCGGCCGACCCGAGCCCGTCGTTCACCTACACCGCGAACGGGACGTACACCGCCAAGCTGACGGTGACCGACTCCAGCGGACGGACCGCGGTGCTCACCAAGGAGATCGTGGTCGGCAACACCGCGCCCACGGTGACCGTCACCTCCCCGGTGGCCGGCAGCTTCTTCACCTGGGGTGAGAGCGTGCCGTTCACCGTCACGGTGACCGACCCGGAGGACGGGCCGGTGGACTGCTCGCGGGTGACCGTGACCTTCGTCCTCGGCCATGACAGCCACGGCCACCCGGACAGCTCCACCACCGGCTGCACCGGCACCCTCGCCACCCCGGCCGACGGCGGTGACCACGCCGGCGGGTACCTGTACGGCGGGATCAGCGCCTCGTACACCGACCTCGGTGGCGGCGGCCAGGCCGCACTCACCACGGTCGGCCAGGCGATCATCCAGGCGCCCCGACAGCAGGCCGAGAACGCCCAGGTGAAGCAGGGCGTCGAGGTGGCCAACACCGGCGACACCGGCGGCGGGCAGCACGTCAGCGGGATCGACCCGGGCGACCACGTCGCCTTCGACCCGATCAACCTGGGCGGGGTGACCACCGTGACGCTGCGGCACTCGGGAGGCTCGGCGGCCACCGCGGGCACCGCCCGGGCCGGGGTTGAGCTGCGGCTCGACTCGCCGACCGGCCCGGTGGTCGCCACGGCGACGCTGAACGCGACCACCGGCAACGGGGCCTTCACCAGCACCACGGTGCCGGTGGACCAGCCCGCCGGGGCGCACCGGCTCTACCTGGTCTTCAGCGCCGTACCCGGCGGCCCGACCAGCGGCCTGGTCAACCTGAACTGGGTCGAGTTCACCGAGGGCTGACGCCCCCGGTACGACGGAGGCCGGCCCCGCAGCGTGGCGGGGCCGGCCTTCCGGCGTACGGGGACGGGTCAGCGGTCGAGGACCAGGCCGACCTTTTGGAACTCCTTGAGGTCGCGGTAGCCGCACTTGGCCATCGCGCGGCGCAGCCCGCCGAACAGGTTGAGCTGGCCGTCGGCCTCGTCGGCCGGGCCGAAGAGCAGCTGCTCCATCGACCCGATCGGGTCGCCGGAGACCTCGAACGCGCCCCGGGGCAGCGACGGGTGGCTGGCCGCCGAGTGCCACCAGGCACCACCGGCGGGTGCCTCGTCGCAGAGCGACAGCGGCTCGCCGAGCATCACCGCGTCCGCGCCGCAGCCGAGCGCCTTGGCGATGTCACCCGAGGTCTGGATGTCACCGTCGGCGATCAGGTGCACGTACCGGCCGCCGGTCTCGTCGAGGTAATCCCGGCGGGCCGCTGCGGCGTCGGCGATCGCGGTGGCCATCGGCACCCGGATGCCCAGCACCGACTCGGTGGTCGACCACTCGTCGCCGCCGATGCCCACGATCACGCCGGCCGCGCCGGTGCGCATCAGGTGCAGCGCGGTCTTGTAGTCCGTGCAGCCGCCGACGATCACCGGCAGGTCGAGGTCGGCGATGAACTCCTTGAGGTTCAGCGGCTCGTCGGTGGTCGAGACGTGCTCGGCCGAGACGATGGTGCCCTGGATGACGAGGATGTCCACCCCGGCGTCCAGGATCACCGGGGCCAGCGCCAGGGTGTGCTGCGGGGAGACCCGCACCGCCACAGTGCTGCCACCGGCGCGCAACTCGCGGACCCGCTCCGCGATCAGGTCGGGGCGGATCGGCTCGGCGTACACCTCCTGGAGCCGCTTGGTGGCGCGGGCGTCCTCGTCGAGGCCGGCCAGCTCCTCCAGCACCTTGGTCGGGTTCTCGTAGCGGGTCCACAACCCCTCGACGTTGAGCACGCCGAGGCCGCCGAGCTCACCGAGCCGAACCGCCGACGACGGGCTCATCGTGGCGTCGGAGGGGTGCCCGACGCACGGGATGCCGAACGGGTACGCGTCGAGCTGCCAGGCGGTGGAGACGTCGTCGACGTCCCGGGTCCGGCGGCTCGGCACGATGGCGATGTCGTCCAGGTGGTAACCGCGCTGCGCGGTCTTGCCCAGCCCGATCTCGACCACGTCACGCATGGGGGACTCCAGGTTGTTGGGGGATGGTCAGCGGGAGTGGTAGTTGGGCGCCTCGACGGTCATCTGGATGTCGTGCGGGTGGCTCTCCTTGAGCCCGGCCGCGGTGATCCGGATCAGCTGGCCACGCCGGTGCAGCTCGGGGATGCTCTCCGCGCCGACGTACCCCATCGCGGCGCGCAGCCCGCCGGTGAGCTGGTGGGCGACCGCGGACAGCGGGCCCCGGTAGGGCACCTGGCCCTCGACGCCCTCGGGGACCAGCTTGTCCTCGGCGAGCACGTCCTGCTGGAAGTACCGGTCCTTCGAGTACGACTTGGCCTGGCCCCGGGACTGCATCGCTCCGAGCGAGCCCATCCCGCGGTACGCCTTGTACTGCTTGCCGTTGATGAAGATCAGGTCGCCCGGGCTCTCCTCGCAGCCGGCCAGCAGGCTGCCGAGCATCACCGTGTCGGCGCCGGCGACCAGCGCCTTGGCGATGTCGCCGGAGTATTGAATGCCGCCGTCGCCGATCACCGGCACGCCGGCCGGGCGGGCGGCCCGGGCCGCCTCCATGATCGCGGTGATCTGCGGCACGCCGACCCCGGCGACGATGCGGGTGGTGCAGATCGCGCCCGGACCCACGCCCACCTTGATCCCGTCGGCGCCGGCCTCGACCAACGCCCGCGCGCCGGCGTACGTGGCCACGTTGCCGCCCACGATGTCGATGGCGACGTCCTTCTTGAGCTGCCGGACCATGTCCAGCACGGCCCGCTGGTGGCCGTGCGCGGTGTCCACGATCAGCACGTCCACGCCCGCGTCGACCAGGGTGCGGGCCCGCTTGTAGGCGTCCTCGCCGACCCCCACGGCGGCGGCCACCCGCAGTCGGCCCGCGTCGTCCTTGGTGGCGTCCGGGTACTGCTCGCTCTTGGTGAAGTCCTTGACGGTGATCAACCCGCGCAGCCGGCCCGAGTCGTCGACGATCGGCAGCTTCTCGATCTTGTGCTGGCGCAGCAGGTCCAGTGCCTCGTCCTTGCTCACCCCGACCCGGGCGGTGACCAGCGGCGTCCGGGTCATGATCTCCCGTACCGGGGTGTTCGGCTCGGAGACGAAGCGCATGTCGCGGTTGGTGACGATGCCGACGAGCTGGCCGTCGCCGTCCACCACCGGCACGCCGGAGATCCGGTACCGCCCGCACAGCTCGTCGACATCGCGCAGGGTGTCGTCGGGGCTGGCGGTCACCGGGTTGGTGATCATGCCGGACTCGGAGCGCTTGACCAGGTCGACCTGGAGGGCCTGGTCCTCCAGCGAGAGGTTGCGGTGCAGCACGCCGATGCCACCCTGGCGGGCCATGGCGATCGCCATCCGCGCCTCGGTGACGGTGTCCATGGCGCTGGAGAGCAGCGGGACGGTCAACTCGATGTTGCGGGTGAGGCGGGTGCGGGTGTTGACACGGCTGGGAACCACGTCCGACTCGCCCGGCTGGAGCAGCACGTCATCGAAGGTGAGGCCGAGCGGAACCACCCGGGCCGAGCCGGCGGGCAGCTCGGGCAGGTGGCCGCCCAGGTCGGCGTGCTCGGCGCCGGCCGGAAGATCGTTGTTGGGCGAATTTTCCACGATTGCTCCCCTGAGCTGCTCGGATGGGCTTCAGCGAGGTGGCGCGGGCGGGCACCGGAACATGCCACGGTGCCGGCACGTCGTCCCATCGTACCCAGTGAGCTGGGCGACCTCTGCCGGTGGCGGGCCGGCCCGGCGCGGTGCCGGGGGCGGACGTCCCCGCCGCGTTGGGTCTACGGTGAGGGGGTGCACGACGAGCCCATCGACCCGTTCAACGGCGACCCGGCCGACCCGACCGCGGGGCTGGACGATCCGGGCGACGACGCGACGCCGGATCCGCTGACCGACGTCGAGCGGCAGGATGTGCTGGAGGACCTCGCCGACCTGGAGATCTACCAGGCGCTGCTGGCGCCGATCGGGGTCCGCGGGCTGGTCATCGAATGCGAAGACTGCCGCGAGCCGCACTACTTCGACTGGGATCTGCTCCGGGGCAACCTGCGCCACCTGCTCAACTCGGGCCGTCCCCGGGTGCACGAGCCGGCGTACGACCCGGACCCGGACCACTACGTGACCTGGGACTATGCCCGCGGGTACGCCGACGGGGTGCACGACACCCTGACCGAGGGCACCGAGGACGAGCCGGGCGCTTCCCCCTCCACCGACTGACCCCCGTCCTGACCCCGCCGGCGTTCGCGCCGGCAAGATCGTGCTGCGACAAGGAAACAGTGGCCTCCCGGTTCGGGGAGGCCACTGCATCCTGGATCGAGCACGATCAGGCACGTGGGTGGGTGGGTCAGGCGACCAGGCCGGCGCGGAACCCGGCGGCCACCGCGTGGGCGCGATCCCGGGCGCCGAGCTTGCGGAACAGCCGGCGGGCGTGGGTCTTGACGGTGTCCTCCGAGACGAACAACTCCCGGCCGATCTCCGCGTTGCTCTTGCCCTCGGCCATGCCCAGCAGCACCTGAAGCTCCCGCTCGGTGAGCCCGATCGACGCCCGGGCGGGCCGGGCAGCCGGGTTGGGACGGGGCGGGTCGCTCTGCTGGTCGGTCGCCGACTCACCGGTCGCCGGCTCAGGCTCGTCGTCGCCCCGCTGCACCGGCACCGACGGCACACCCGCCGGCCCCTCGCCGGGCGCGGCGGCCCAGCCCGGCTCGGCCGACCCGCGCAGCGACGGCGCGGAGCGGGCGGAACCGCCGACCGCCGCCGTGTCCCGGGCCGGATCGGTGGCCCGTTGCCGGGTGGCCCGGCCGGGCGCGGTGAGCAGCAGCAGCGCCTTGGCCACCGCGCTGGTCAGGTCGTGGTCGGCGTTCTGGATGAGGCCCCGGGCGCCGGCGCTGATGGTGGCCGCCGCCGCCTCGGACTCCTCAGCGCCGAGCAGCAGCACCGCGGCCTGCGGCGCGCGGGCCAGCACCCGGCGCACGAAGCCGGCGCTGTCCGGCCGGGTGAGGGCCGTGTCGGCCAGCACCACGTCGGCCGGCCGCTCGGCCAGCCGCAGCATCACCTCGGGATCGGAGACGGCGGTACGAACGATCGCGGACAACCCCAGCCGCGCGGCCGCGGAAGTCAGGTGCTGGGCCGCGAGTGGTGTCCGAACGCACACAAGAACGGTACGCACTGTGATCTCCTCTCCGACCACGAGCAGACCATGACGGGGTCGGCCGGGGAGGGGGTTCCCGGCAATCCTCCGAACTTTTCCGACAGATGGGGCAAAAGCCGCAAGTTCCGGGGCGTTCTCGATCACAGAAGTGTGAGCCGGGGACAGCCCGGGTACCGAGAAATCCAGGCCGGAAACGGTGCGCCTGCGCGGCCCGCCGCCCGGAAGCCGGCCACAAGGATCTCGCGGTGCCGCGCGGGAGGAGGGGTGCTGATGTCGAACGTACGTAGACTGCCCGGACCCATCGTCGATCTCTGGGACTGGCAGCGTCTCGGTGCCTGCCGTGGGCGGGACAGCGCTCAGTTCTTCCACCCCGACGGCGAGCGGGGCTCCTCCCGGTTGCGTCGGGAGTCCTCCGCCAAGGCGGTCTGCCGTGCCTGCCCGGTCCGTGCCGAGTGCGCCGCACACGCGCTGTCGGTCCGCGAGCCGTACGGCGTGTGGGGTGGCTTCAGCGAGTCGGAGCGGCTACGCCTGCTCGCCGTCGGCTGGGAGGACCTGGCGGACCGCCGGCAGGCCCGGGTCGACGTGACCCGACTGGAGGCCCGACTGGGCCACCCGCACAAGTCGACCGTCCCGGCCCAGCGCAACGTCGCCTGACCCGGCACTCCCCCGCGACACCGCGAACCGCGCCCCCACCCGCTGGGGGCGCGGTTTCCGCGCCTTCCGGGTCGGAGCGCACGGATCTTGGACAGTTTCCGTTAGCACGGAGCTGTTCAGTCCCATGACCTCTGTCGCAGTTCATGTCCCGGTTCCTGTGTCACAAGATCAGCTTTGTAGGTGGGGGTGCGTTGTCGGGCTTGACTGCAAGCCATGGCGACTCGGCGTCAGGTCATGAGCGCGGTGGATGCCCTGCTCACCGCAGGGGTGAAAATCGATAACGTGCAGCAGTGGTGTCGTGACAACGGGGTCAACCCGCGCACGTTCTACCGACACCGGGCGCGGATCGAGGCCGAGGGTGCGTGGCGACCCCGATCGAGCCGGCCGCACCACAGCCCGGGCCAGGCCCCGCCGGAACTGGACGCCTGGATCTGCAAGCTGCGCGCCGAGTTGGGCGTGGACAACGGCGCGGACCACATCCACGACGAACTGGTGCGCATCCACGCCGAGACCAGCCCCGCGTGGTCGGTGCCGTCACGATCCACGATCAACCGGGTGCTGTCGCGCCATGACCTGCTGCACCGCAACCCTGCCAAGAGGCCCCGCTGTTCCTGGCGCCGCTTCGCCTACGCCCAACCCCGCGACTGCTACCAGATCGACGCGACCATGATCACTCTCACCGACGGTCGTCTCGTCGCCGTGTTCGACGTCATCGACGACCGCACCCGCATGCTCGTGACCTGCCACGCCGCCACCGCCGAAACCGCCACCGCCGCGATCGCCGCCATCGGCCACGCCATCACCAACCACGGCGCACCCGCGATCGTCTTGTCCGACAACGGCGCCGCATTCACCAGCCGCCATCGCCACGACAACGCCGGCCCATCACGCTTCGCCCAAACCCTGCACCAACACGGCACCCGACTGATCCACTCCACCCCCTACCACCCACAGACCTGCGGCAAAGTCGAGCGCCACCACCAGACCCTGAAGAAATGGCTCACCGCGCAACCCCACCAACCCCGCACCCTGGGGCAACTGCAACGACTGCTCGACACCTACCGCGAGCACTACAACCACCGCCGCCACAGCGCCCTACCCGGCCGGACAACCCCACACCACACCTGGCACACCGCGCCACACCACGGCGGACCCCAAGCCCTACCGATCCAAACCGACGCCACCATCCACCGACCCCGCGTCTCCGACACCGGAACCATCCGCGTCGGCCCCGCCCGCATCGGCATCGGCTGCGCCTGGCGCGGACACCACCTCACCGCCATCCGCGACCACCACCACATCACCGTCTACACCGCGGACGGCCACCCCATCGGCCATGCCACCACCAACGACACCCGCTACGTCCGCCTCACCCCCACCCCATGACACACGTCCCGGGACACACGTTTGACACACCTCCCGCGACATGACAGTTAGCACGGAGCGGAAACTGTCCAAGATCTCCACGGGAAACCCCGCACCGCCGCCGGCTCGCGGTCAGCGGACGTTGACGGTGACCGTGTGCCAGCCGGTGGCACCGTCCGGGACCACACCCTGCTCGCGCTCGGTCTGGGTTTCCCCGGTCGCGTCGGTCGCCCGGACCTGGAGCCGGTGCTCGCCCGGCGTGGCGTCCCAGCGCCACGACCACTGCACCCAGGTGTCCACCGACACCGTCGGGGCCAGCTCCGCCTCCTGCCAGGGGTCGCCGTCGACGCGCACCTCGACCCGGCGGATGCCCCGGTGCTGCGCCCAGGCCACCCCGGCCACCGTCACCGGGCCGGCGGTCAGCCGGTTGCGCGAGCGCGGCGCGTCGATCCGCGACTGGGTCTTGATCGGCCCCTGGACGGACCAGCCCCGCGGCACCCAGTACGCGTCGAAGTCGGCGAACCGGGTCAGCTCCAGCTCGGTCACCCACTTGCACGCCGACACGTAGCCGTACAGGCCGGGCACCACCATGCGGACCGGGAAGCCGTGCTCGACCGGCAGCGGCTCCCCGTTCATGCCGATCGCCAGTAGCGCGTCCCGCCCGTCGCGCAGCGCGGCGGTGGGGGTGCCGCAGGTCCAGCCGTCGACCGACCGGCCGACTACCTGGTCTGCGTCCGCGTCCGGCTGGACCTCGTCCAGCAGTTCACGCAGGGGTACGCCGAGCCACCGGGCGTTGCCGATCAGGTCCCCGCCCACCTCGTTGGAGACGCAGGCCAGCGTGACGTACCGCTCGACCAACGGCCGGGCGAGCAGGTCGGCGTAGGTGTAGGTGCGCTCGGTGCCGACCCGCCCGTGGATCCGCAGCCGCCAGGTCGCCGGGTCCACCTGCGGCACCACCAGCGCGGTGTCGATCCGGTAAAACCCGAAGTTCGGGGTGACGTACGGTGCGAGCTGGGCCAGCGAGAGGTCGGCGCCCGCCGGCAGGGCCGGTGCGGGGGCGACCGGCGCGGGCAGCCGGATCGCGTCCCGGGCCGCGGACACGCCGCGCCGCCCGGCCAGCCAGCGCCCGCCGAGTCCGGCCACCGTGGCCGTACCCAGCAACACCCCGGCGCCGGTGAGGAATCTCCGCCGCGACTCCGGGTTGACCCCGTCGTCCGACGCCCGCCCGACGGGCACCGGCGGCGCGGCCGGCGTCACCGGGACCGGCAAGCCGTCCGAGCCCACCGAGCCCGCCGGCGCGGCCGGCGCGGGTGGAGTGGGTGGGGACCAGGGCCACGGGTCCAGCTCCAGCGGACCGGCGATGAACATCCACAGCACCAGGGCGCCGAGGCCGCCGCCGACCAGCGACGGCAGCGCGTCGGCGGCGTCCGCGCCGGGACGGGTCAGCGCGGCGGCCACGCCGACGGCGGCGAACGCCGCGATGCCGGCCAGGCCGAGGGCCAACCGGCGCACCGCCAGCACTCCCAGCAGCGCGGCGAACGCTCCCAGCAGCAGCGCGGTGCCGACCAGGAGGGCGATCTTGTCGGCGGTGCCGAAGAGGTCGATGGCGAGCTGCTTCAGCGACTCCGGGACGGCGTCGACGACCACCCCGCCGACCGCGACCAGCGGTGCCGACCGGGGCCCGGTCAGCACCGCCACCGGTTCCGCGAACCCGATCGCGACGGCGGCGGCTGTGACTCCGGCCAGCGCGGCGTACCGCCGCGACATGGTGCTCATCGGCCCAGTGTGCGCGGTCATCTCGCCCGGTCGCCAACCACGTCAGCGCTCGGTGCTGACCCCGGACACGGACCGGGGCACACCGTCGTCGACGGTGTGCCCCGGGAAGGTACCGCTACCGGGTCAGAAGCCCGGGCCGTGCTGGTGGCCGTGACCGTGGCCGTGCCCGCCGCCGGCGGCCGGCTCGGCCTGCTCCGGCTTCTCCACCACGAGGCTCTCCGTGGTGAGCAGCAGGCCGGCGATCGAGGCGGCGTTGGTGACCGCGTTGCGGGTCACCTTCACCGGGTCGATGATGCCGGCCTTGACCAGGTCGACGTACTCGCCGGTGGCGGCGTCGAGGCCGTGGCCCCACTCCTTGCCGGCAACCTTCTGGACCACGACGTAGCCGTCGTGGCCGGCGTTCTGCGCGATCCAGCGCAGCGGCTCGACCAGCGCCTTGCGCACGATCGAGACGCCGACCTTCTCCTCACCGGTGAAGCCCAGGTCGTCGTCGAGCACCGGAAGGATCTGCACCAGGGCGGCGCCGCCGCCGGGCACGGTGCCCTCCTCGACCGCAGCCTTGGTCGCCGCGATGGCGTCCTCGATGCGGTGCTTGCGCTCCTTCATCTCGACCTCGGTCGCCGCGCCCACCTTGATCACGGCGATGCCGCCGGAGAGCTTCGCCAGCCGCTCGGCCAGCTTCTCCCGGTCCCAGTCGGAGTCGGAGGCCTCGATCTCCTTGCGGATCTGGGCCACCCGGTCGGCAACGTCGGAGGACTGGCCGCCGCCGTCGACGATCGTGGTGTTCTCCTTGTCGACCACGACGCGCCGGGCGGTGCCGAGCACCTCCAGGCCGACCTGGTCGAGCTTGTAGCCCAGCTCCGGGGCGACCAGCTCGGCGCCGGTGGAGATCGCGATGTCCTGGAGCATGGCCTTGCGCCGGTCACCGAAGCCCGGGGCCTTCACGGCGCAGACCTTGAGGGTCTTGCGCAGCGAGTTGACCACCAGGGTGGAGAGCGCCTGGCCGTCCACGTCCTCGGCGATGATCAGCAGCGGCTTGCTGTTCTGCAGGACCTTCTCCAGCAGCGGCAGCAGCTCCTCGATCGCCGAGATCTTCTGGGTGGTGACCAGGATGTACGCGTCCTCAAGGACGGACTCCTGACCCTCCAGGTCGGTGACGAAGTTCGGCGAGATGAAGCCCTTGTCGAACTGGAGACCCTCGGTCACGTCCAGCTCGGTGGTGAGCGCGGAGCCCTCCTCGACGGTGATGACACCGTCGCGGCCGACCCGCTCCATCGCCTCGGCGATCAGCTCGCCGATGGTGGAGTCCTGCGCGGAGATCGTCGCCACGTTCGCGATCGACTCCTTGCCGGTGACCTCGGCGGCCCGGCCGAGCAGCGCCTCGGAGATCTTGGTGGCCGCCGCGTCGATGCCCCGCTTGAGGCCGGCCGGGTTGGTCCCGGCGGTGACGTTGCGCAGGCCCTCGCGGACCATCGCCTGGGCCAGCACGGTCGCGGTGGTGGTCCCGTCGCCGGCGACGTCGTTGGTCTTGGTCGCCACCTCCTTGACCAGCTGCGCGCCGAGGTTCTCGTAGGGATTGGTGAGCTCGATCTCCTTGGCGATGGTCACACCATCGTTGGTGATCGTCGGCGCACCGAATTTCTTGTCCAGGACGACGTTGCGCCCGCGCGGGCCGAGGGTGACCTTGACCGCGTCAGCGAGGGCGTTGACACCGTGCTCCAGCAGGTGCCGGGCGTCGTCCGAGAAGCTAAGGATCTTCGCCATGAATGTCCCTTCGAAGCGCCGTTGCCCCGGCCCGGCGAGCCGGACCGGGGCAACGACACTGATCGGTTGCTTACTTCTCGATGACCGCGAGGACGTCGCGGGCGGAGAGCACCAGGTACTCCTCGCCGGCGTACTTGACCTCGGTGCCGCCGTACTTCGAGTAGAGGACGGTGTCGCCGACCTTGACGTCAACCGGAACTCGGTTGCCGTTGTCGTCGACGCGCCCCGGGCCGACAGCGAGGACAGTGCCCTCCTGCGGCTTCTCCTTGGCGGTGTCGGGGATCACGATGCCCGACGCCGTGGTGGTCTCAGCCTCGTTCGCCTGGACCACGATGCGGTCCTCGAGCGGCTTGATCGCAACCTTGGTCGCGGTAGTCACGGGCATACCCTCCTGGGGTACTGGTTTCGTTGCCGGTCGGCGAGGCCAACCAGCGTCAATCTGCCTCATGCCACCGGGCGGGGCCGTCGTCGCGGGTGCCGGTCCGCCTGGCGTTTCGCACCCGGGTCGTGAGACCCGGGAGCTGGCACCCTCAGGGTGAGAGTGCTAATCGCAGGTTATTCCGTGGCTAGCACTCCGTCAAGGAGAGTGCCAACGCACCCTCCGCCGTGTCGCCACAGTTCCGCCAGTCGTTACCGCAACACGCCGGGAGCACCTCGCCGCACCGTGGCCATCTCCCTACCGTCGGTTGCCACCACCGGATGCCGACGAAGGGGAGCCGAGTGACCCGGATACCGACCCTGACGTTCCTGCACGAACAGCTACGCCGGGCACGCCAGGCGCGCGGGCTCAGCCAGGAGGAGCTGGGCAAGCTGGTCAACTACTCATCGTCGTACGTGAGTGCGGTCGAGATCGGGCAGAGCTCGGTCAAGCCGGACTACCTGGCCCGCATCGACTCAATCCTGGACACCGGCGGTCTCTTCGTCGGCATGCTGGAGCTGGTCCGCTTCCACGCCGCACCCGACTGGTTCCGCCCGTGGGACGAGATCGAGCGGGAGGCGGCTGCGCTGCGCTGGTACGACCCGACGGTGATCCCCGGCCTGCTCCAGTCCGAGGGGTACGCGCGGGCGATGCTCGGCGTGGGCGGCGAGCTGACCGCCGAAGAGGTGGAGACGCGGGTGGTGGCCCGGCTCGCCCGGCAGTCGCTGCTGACCGCCGACCCGCGTCCGCAGCTCGTCGCGGTGCTGGAGGAGCACACGCTGCGCCGGCAACTCGGCGACCGGGAGACCATGCGCGACCAGCTACAGCACCTGCTGGCCGTGGGCACCGCACCGAACGTGCAGGTCCGGGTCGTGCCGGCCGACGCCCCCTGGCATGTCGGGCTCAACGGCCCGTTCATCCTGGCCCGGCTTGAGAGCGGTGCCGAGCTGGTCCACCTGGACAACCAGCTCCGGGGGCAGACCGTGGACAGCCCGAACGACGTTGCCGCCCTGGAGCGGCGCTGGGAGACTGTGACCGGCGAGGCACTGCCATGCCGGCAGTCCGCCCGGCTGATCGAGGAAGTGGTGCAGACATGGACCTGACCCACGCCACCTGGCGCAAGGCCTCCCGCAGCAACAGCAACGGCGGTGCCTGCGTCGAGGTCGCCGACAACCTGCCCGGCGTGGTCGCCGTGCGCGACAGCAAGGACCCGACCGGGCCGGCGCTCACCTTCACCCCGGCGAGCTGGCGGGCCTTCGTCGCCGCCACGCCCACCGACTGACACCACCGTCCAGCCAGCCCGGCCGGCCCGGGACAATGACCGGGTGGATCTCGACCAGCTCGCGGCGCTGCGTACCCCCGAGGGGTCGGCCGCGCTCGCGGCGGCGGCCGTGCTGGCCGGCGGTGACCCGCTGGCCGCGGCGTCGGCCCTGCGCGCGACCGGCGTGCCGCCGGCACTGGCCTCGGCGGCACTGACCCAGGCCGAGCTGCGCCACCGGGCGGTCGGCAAGTTCGGCCCGGCCGCCGCCGGGATGTTCCTCACCCGCGCCGGGCTGGAGCAGGCCACCCGCCGGGTGGTCGCCGACCGCCGCGCCGCCCGGCTGCGCGCGGCCGGCGTGCGCACCCTGGCCGACCTCGGGTGCGGGCTCGGTGCCGACGCGCTCGCCGCCGCCCGCGCCGACATCCGGGTGTACGGGGTGGAGGCCGACCCGGTGACCGCCGCCATGGCCGCCGCCAACGCCGCCGCTGCGGGGCTGGCCGAGCTGTTCACGGTCGAGTGCGGCGACGCCACCACCTTCGACGTCTCCGGCGTCGACGGCGTCTTCTGCGACCCGGCCCGACGCCGCGCGGGCACCGGGCGACGGATCTTCGACCCGCGCGCCTACTCGCCGCCGTGGGACTTCGTCACCGGGCTGGCCGAGCGGGTGCCGCGCACCGTGGTGAAGGTCGCGCCGGGGTTGGACCACGCGCTCATCCCGACCGGCGCGGAGGCGGAGTGGGTCAGCGTGGACGGCGATCTGGTCGAGGCGGCGCTCTGGTGCGGTGAGCTGGCCGAGGTGACCCGCCGCGCCACCCTGTACCGGCAGGAGGCGGCCGGTGACGGGGTCCGCTGCCACCAGCTCACCGGCTCGGGTGCCGCCGAGGCGCCGGTCGGGCCGCCACGCCGCTACCTGTACGACCCGGATCCGGCGGTGGTCCGCGCGCACCTCGTCGCCGAGCTGGCCGGCGAACTGGACGCCACCCTCGGCGACCCGAGCATCGCCTACCTCTACGCCGACCGCCCGACCCGCACCCCGTACGCGCGCTGCCTGGAGATCACCGATGTGCTGCCGTTCTCGCTGAAGCGGCTGCGGACGCTGCTGCGCGACCGCCGGGTGGGCCGGGTGGAGATCCTCAAGCGGGGTTCCGCGCTCACTCCGGAGCAGCTCCGGCGGGACCTGCGGCTGGCCGGTGACACGGCGGCGAGTCTGGTGCTCACCCGGGTCGCCGGGGCACCGACCGTGCTGATCTGCCGCCCGGTCGACTAGGTTCCAGAGTGTGGCGGGACAGGGCACTCCGGCGACAGCACTGCTGACCAAGCGCGGCATCGCGCACCGCACGCACCCGTACCGGGTGGCGCCGGACGCGCCGAACTACGGCGCGCTGGTCGCGGCGGCTCTCGGCGTACCGCCGGAGCGCGTGTTCAAGTCCCTTGTGACCGACGTCGACGGCGCGCTCACCGTGGCGGTCGTCCCGGTCACCGGCGAGCTGGACCTCAAGGCGCTCGCCGCAGCGGTCGGCGGCAAGCGGGCCGCGCTGGCCGACCGGACGGTCGCCGAGCGGGCCACCGGCTACGTACGGGGCGGAATCAGCCCGCTCGGGCAGCGCCGACGGCTGCCCACCGTGCTGGACGACTCCGCGCTGGACCTGCCGACGATCTACGTCTCCGCTGGCCGGCGTGGTCTTGAGCTTGAGTTGGCCGCCGCGGATCTGGTGGCGCTGACCGAAGCCCGGACCGCTCCGCTCCAGGCCCACTGACCGCTCGGTCCAGGGAGGCCGACAGCGCCCACGTCCGCGCCAGATGATCACCGGGTGACGGCCGCGTTGCCGAACTGTTACCCCGACGAACGAAGTCCCCGCCCCGGCAGTCTTGTGGACGCGGCGACAGCGCCATACGTTGCCGGGCACAACAAACACCACACTCCCCACCCCCGGAAAGGACCCTGCACATGCGTAAGGGGCTCCTCACCTTCGCCACCGCGGGCCTGCTGGCCACCGGCGGCACGGCGGCCTGTGGCGACACGTTCGGCGGAGTCGACCAGGCTGGCTCCGCCAAGACCCCGAAGATCGGCGTGATCCTGCCGGACAGCAAGTCCTCGGCGCGCTGGGAGGGCGCCGACCGCAGGTTCCTGGAGGAGGCGTTCCAGCGCGCGGGGGTCAAGTACGACATCCAGAACGCCCAGGGTGACAAGAGTCAGTTCCAGACCATCGCCGAACAGATGATCACCAACGGCGTCACCACCCTGATGATCGTGAACCTGGACTCCGGCACCGGCAAGGCCGTACTCGACAAGGCGAGGTCACAGGGGGTCGCCACCATCGACTACGACCGGCTCACCGTGGGCGGCTCGGCGCTCTACTACGTCAGCTTCGACAACGAGGCGGTCGGCAAACTCCAGGGTGAGGGCCTGGTGAAGTGCCTGGCCGACAAGGGCGTGCGGAAGCCGGCCGTGTCCTATCTGAACGGTGCACCGACCGACAACAACGCCAGTCAGTTGAAGAGCGGCTACAACTCGGTGCTCCAGCCGAAGTTCGACGCGGGCGAGTACACCCAGGGACCGATGGACGCGGTGCCGGACTGGGACAACGCCCAGGCCGCCACGATCTTCGAGCAGCAACTGACCCAGGCCGACGGCCGCATCGACGGGGTGATCGCCGCCAACGACGGCGTCGCCAACGCTGTCATCTCTGTGCTGAAGAAGAACAAGCTCAACGGCAGGGTGCCGGTCACCGGCCAGGACGCTGACCCACAGGGCCTGCAGAACGTCCTCGCCGGCGACCAGTGCATGACGGTCTACAAAGCAATCAAGGAGGAGGCCGAGGCCGCGTCCGACCTCGCCGTCGCGGTGGCCCGGGGCAGGACCAAGGACACCGGGCAGACGGTCCGCGACCCGGAGACCGGCCGGGCCGTCCCCGCGGTCCTGCTGACCCCCCGGGCCGTCTACCGGGAGGACATCGCGGACGTCATCGCGGACGACTTCGTCACCCGGGACGAGGTCTGCTCCGGTGGATACGCCAAACTCTGCGCCGAAGCCGGCGTCCGCTGATCGGCGTCCAGGCGACTCCGCCGACCGGCACGGCAGCAGACCTCCGCGCCGGACGGTGCCCGCCGGGCGCGTCCCAGAGCATCCCCTCCATCCGAAGGAGACCCCCCGTGTCCGGGAGACCCCTGCTGGAACTCCGTGGGATCGACAAGAGCTTCGGTCCCGTCCAGGTGCTGCGCGACGTGGCCTTCTCGGCCCATCCGGGTGAGGTGACCGCGCTGGTCGGCGACAACGGCGCCGGCAAGTCGACCCTGGTCAAGTGCATCAGCGGTATCCACCCCACCGATGCCGGCGAGTTCCTCTTCAACGGCGAGCCGGTGACCATCAGCAGCCCCCGGGACGCCGCCGCCCTCGGCATCGAGATCGTCTACCAGGACCTCGCGCTCTGCGAGAACCTCGACATCGTGCAGAACATGTTCCTCGGCCGGGAGAAACGCAACGGCATCGTGCTGGACGAGGCGACCATGGAGCAGATGGCCGCCGAGACGCTCGCCGGGCTCTCCGTCCGCAGCGTCACGTCGCTGCGCCAGCACGTCTCCAGCCTCTCCGGCGGGCAACGCCAGACCGTGGCCATCGCCAAGGCGGTGCTGTGGAACAACCGGCTGGTCATCCTCGACGAGCCGACCGCCGCCCTCGGCGTGGCGCAGACCGCCCAGGTCCTCGAACTGGTCCGCCGGCTGGCCGACAACGGCCTCGCCGTGGTGCTCATCTCGCACAACATGAACGACGTCTTCGCCATCTCCGACCGGATCGCCGCGCTGTACCTCGGCCAGATGGTCGCCCAGGTGAGGACCACCGAGATCACCCACGCCCAGGTGGTCGAGCTGATCACCTCCGGCCGCTCGGGCGGCTTCGGGCTCGCCGCCGACCCGGCCCCGGGCGGCACCGACAACGGCCTGTGGCCGGCCGATGTGAGCACAGGAGGCGTCCGATGACCACCACCGCCGTACGCCGGGATGACTCCCCGGCCGTGCCCGAGGTGCCGACCATCGGCAGTCACCTGCGCACCTACCTGAGCAGGGTCCGCGGTGGTGACGTCGGTGGCCTACCGGCCGTCCTGGGGCTGGTCGTCCTCGGCACGGTCTTCTCGATCATGCGGCCGTCGTTCCTGTCGGCCGGCAACTTCGCCAACCTGTTCACGCAGGGCGCGGCGGTCACGCTGATCGCCATGGGCCTGGTCTTCGTCCTGCTGCTCGGTGAGATCGACCTCTCCGCCGGCTTCGCCAGCGGCGTATGCGCCGCAGTACTGGCCAACGTGGCCTCCGTGCTCGGCTACCCGTGGTGGGTCGCGGTGCTCGCCGCGATCGTCACCGGGGTGCTCATCGGCACCACCCTCGGTTTCCTGGTCACGAAGATCGGCATTCCGTCCTTCGTGGTCACCCTCGCCGGCTTCCTCGCCTTCCAGGGCATCGTGCTGATGCTGATGAAGGAGGGCCGGAACATCTCGGTCCGCGACGACGTGCTGCTCGCCATCGCCAACCGCACCCTCAGCCCGGCCGCCGGTTGGCTGCTGGCCGCCGTGGCGATCACCGGCTTCGCGGCGGCGCAACTGCTGCGGCACCGCAACCGGGCCGCTCGCGGGCTCGTCACCGACCCGTTCGCGGTGGTCGTCGCGCGCATCGCCGGGCTCGCACTCCTGCTGGGCGTGGCGGTGTTCATCCTCAACCTGGAGCGCAGCCGCAACGTGCCGGCCGTCTCGCTGCGAGGCGTACCGGTGGTGGTGCCGATCATGGCGGCGCTGCTCGTACTGCTGACCTTTGTGCTGCAACGCACCAGCTACGGCCGGCACGTCTACGCGGTCGGCGGCAACAAGGAGGCGGCCCGCCGTGCCGGCATCGACGTCGACCGCATCCGCATCTCGGTCTTCGTGATCTGCTCGTCGATGGCTGCGGTCGGCGGCATCGTCGCGGCCAGCCGGGCCAACTCCGTCGATCCGAACACCGGGGGCAGTAACGTACTGCTCTATGCCGTCGGCGCGGCGGTGATCGGCGGCACCAGCCTCTTCGGCGGCAAGGGCCGCATCCTCGACGCCGTGCTCGGTGGGGCGGTGGTCGCGGTCATCGACAACGGGATGGGCCTGATGGGGTACAGCGCGGGGGTCAAGTACGTGGTCACCGGCGTGGTGCTGCTGCTCGCCGCCAGCGTCGACGCCTTCTCCCGTCGCCGCTCGGCCACGACCGGCACCCGCTGACGGCGGGCATCGCGGTGTCGTCGACCATGCGCACCGGGCCGAGTCAGGACGAGATCCGCCGGCAGAATCTCGGTGCCCTGCTGCGCCACGTGCACGTCCATGGGGCGACCACCCGCGCCGAGCTGACCACCACGCTGGGGTTGAACCGCAGCACCATCGGCGCGTTGACCGCCGACCTGGCCGGTGCCGGGCTGGTCACCGAGGCGACGCCGAAGCAGACCAGGCGTGCCGGCCGACCGTCCCTGGAGGTCCGGCCCGAGTCGGTCCGGGTCTACGCGTACGCGTACTCCATTGAGGTGGACCGGCTGCGGGCCGCCCGGGTCGGTCTCGGTGGCGCGGTGCTGGACCGCCG
Source organism: Micromonospora sp. NBC_00389 (assembly GCF_036059255.1). Lineage (NCBI taxonomy): Bacteria > Bacillati > Actinomycetota > Actinomycetes > Micromonosporales > Micromonosporaceae > Micromonospora > Micromonospora sp. NBC_00389. The sequence continues at coordinate 546,555 of NZ_CP107947.1, forward strand.
GGAGCTGGACCGGCCCCGGGGGTTGCTGGCCGCGGAGGCCGCGCCGCTGCTGGCCGGGGCGGCCAAGGAGATGCAGCAGGCGGTGCCAGCCGGCGCGATGTGCGTCGGCACCGGCGTCGCCGTCTGCGGGATGGTGCGCCGCGACGACGGCCTGGCGCTGCTCGCGCCGACCAGCGGTTGGGTGGACGAGCCGATCGGCGCGGCGCTCAGCGCGGAGCTGGGCCTGGACCAGCCGATCACCGTGGGCAACGTGGCCGACGTGGCCGCCGTCGCCGAGCACGCCCGGGGAGTGGCAGCCGGCTGCGACGACGTCATCTACCTGTACGGCGACGTCGGGGTGGGAGCCGGGATCATCGCCGGCGGGCGCCGGTTGACCGGGCACGGCGGGTACGGCGGCGAGGTCGGCCACATGAAGGTGGTCCGCGAGGGCGAGCCCTGCGAGTGCGGCTCCCGGGGCTGCTGGCAGACCGTGATCGGTGAGTACGGCCTGTTCCGTGCCGCCAGCCGGCCGGACGCCCGCGGCCGGGACGCGCTGCTGGCGCTCTTCGACGCCGCCGGCCGGGGCGACGCCCGCGCCCAGACGGCGGTCCGCCAGGCGGGTGACTGGCTCGGCTTCGGCGTGGCCAACCTGGTGAACATCTTCAACCCGGAGATGGTCATCTTCGGTGGCACCATCCGCGACCTGTACCTCGCCTCGGCGGCCCAGGTACGCAGCCGGCTGAACTCCAACGCGCTCGGTGCCTGCCTGGAGCACGTCCGCCTGCGGACGCCCAAGCTGGGTCAGGACGCGGCCCTGATCGGTGCGGCCGAGCTGGCGTTCGAGCGGCTGCTCGCGGACCCGCTCGACGCCGGCTGAGCGCGTACCCTGTCCGGCGTGGATGTCGAGCTGCGCGCCTCCGACGACGACCGCAACCGGGTGGTCGCCGAGCTGCACCGGCACACCACGGCGGGCCGGCTCACCCTGGACGAGTTCTCCGACCGGGTCGGTGCGGTGTGGACCGCACGCACCCTCGGTGACCTGGCCGCGCTCACCCGCGACCTGCCGGTCCTGCCCGACCCGTCCGCCAACGCGACGGCCGACGGCGACCACGCCGGGCAAGGCCGTCGAGAGCTGCTGGTGCTCTTCGCCGTCGCCGCGCTGACCCTGCTGCTGCTCGGCGGGTTCCTCGCCGTCACCCGCTGACCCGGGCCACCGCCGGGTGGGGCTCGGTCGCGCCCCACCCGACAGCCCGCCGGTCAGCTGTGGGAGCTGACCCGCTTGATGTTGACCACACCCTCCTCGTCGAACACTTCGAGGATCTGGGTGGAGAAGCTACGCCGACCACGCCGGGTGAGGTCCACCCCGTCGTGGATCTTCACCCGGTCGGCGCCGTTGTGCTCGGCGAAGACGTCGACGGCCTGGCCGTTCCTGATGTCGGCACAGACCTTGACGGTCCGGGTGCCGTCGGCCTCCTCGTCCACAACGACGAGGCCCCGGTCGATGGGAAGTTTCACTGCACGACCCCTCTCTGGTCTCAGTGGCGGTGCTGGAATCTCGGACGTTGCTGGCTCTGTCGAGCGCGGACGATCAGCCGTACTGGCAGGACGCGGCCGAAGCGACGGTCACGCCGCCGGACTTCTTCTCGCAGCACTGGCACCAGAGGAAGCCGCCGGAGGTCGTACACGACCAGGTGTAGTTCGTGGCCGCCCGGCACGAACTGAAACTGATGAACTTGCTGCTGGGCGGCGGGAAGACCAGGTTGCAGCACTGGTAGTTGGCCGCCATCGCCGGCGTGGATCGGGCGAACACCGCGCCCGAGGTGACCAGGCCGATCGCGCCCAACTTGGCGAGGAACCCACGCCGGGTCCCGCCTCCACGAGACCGGGGGGCCTCGTGTTCGTCGTTGCTCATACCGCCTCCTTCGTTGCCTGCACCGCGGCACGGACTGCCGCGACATCGGTGAACAACAATGCGGAAACCAGCCGTCCGTCCTTGACGACCGCGGCGGACGGGCTGATCTTGACGCCGAACTCGGTGGAGACCCAGGCCGCGCCCTCGTCGATGAGGTACGGCAACCGGGCGAGGCCATGACGCTGGACGAACTCGACCGCGTCGCCGAACGTGGCAGAGGTGACGACGACACCGACATCGCCGGTGTCGGGTTGATCAGCGAGCTGCGCCGCGACGTCCTCGCAGCTCGCACAACTCGTGCTGAGCACCAGGAGCAGGTACGGCCCGCCGGTGCCGAACCGGGCGAACGGCTCCGGCCACGTGCCCGGCCGGGAGCCGAACCGGGCGCCTTCAAGCGGTCGTACCCCGGTGCCGCCGGGGGTTGACTCGGGCGAGCCCTCCAGTCCGCCGGTCCGGGCGTACATCTCGCCGGCCATGGCGAACAGCAGCACGACGGCACCCGCCACGAGCAGCATCACGATGATGGTCAGGTAGTTCATCGAGGCCCTTCCTTCATGCGGTCGAGGTGTCGGCCGGTCGTGGCTCGGGCTCGGGAGCCGGGGCCGGCGGATGCAGCGGCGAGGTGGCCCGGGTGGATCCGCCGAACATGACCCGCGTCCATTCGCCGGCGTAGCAGAAGACGCCGCAGGTGGTGGTGATGCCGAACCGGCCGGGGGCCCGCGACGCGCCCACGTGTCGTGGGATGCCGCCCATCGAGTAGACGCTGTCCAGGTCCTGCCAGAGCGAGATGCTGAGCACCACCCGCTGCCGCCAGTCGACCAGCACCTTGATGCCGAGGTATCCCTTGGCGGCCCGTCGGACGTGCCGTTTCAGGCGTAGGTGCAGCACCAGGATCAGCAGCACCTTGGGCCGGCTGCCGCAGTTGAACCGGGTCACCACGACCTGCCCCTTGGCGGGGTCCGGCTCCAGTACCGGGGTCATGTCTGGACGACCGTCGCGACGAGGGACAGCGCGACGGCCAGGATCGTCACGCCTGAGACGCGCCGTGCCCGGACCACCCATTTCCGACTCCTCTTCTCCGGTAGGTCGGCATACCTGGTGAGGCTCCACAGCGACACCAGCAGGCTGGCGACGAGGACGACGCAGAAGAGCACCAACGGCGCCGACCCGGCGTCCACCAGCAGGACGGCAGCGAGCGAGAGCCAGATCAGCGACACCGTCTTCTGTGTGGTGAAGAGCAGTCCCAGGTCAATGCCCCAGACCACGCCGAGCGTCCCGCCCGGCAGGGTGCGGACCAGCCGCTGCGGGACCTGCCGCCAGATGTGCGGGGTACGGTCGCGCACATCGGACACGCCCAGCCACCCGGCGACTGCCGCCAACAGCACCAGCCGTAGCCACTCGGGCAGCGCCTGCTGGAGCAGGGAGCCCGCGAAATACACCGGAACCGCGAGGATCACACCGGCGATCAGCCCGCCGACCGCGAGGCCGACGAGGAACCGGACGCCCTCGAACGCGTTCCGCCGCAACATGGGACCGGCGACCCCGGCCATGGACACGCCTCAAGGGCTGAGGGCCTGCAGCATGGCTCCGGTTATGCCGAGGACGACCCAGAGGACCATGGCGGACTCCTTCCCGGTTGGCGGCGGGTGCGACGGAGGGTTGGTCCTACACGCGCTGGCGGGTCGGCGAGACCGTCGACCGCAGCATGGTGAAGTCGGTGAACGCCAGGGCGGAGATCAGCATCCCGTCCCGGAACACGAGGGCGGCCGGGCTGACCGCGATGCCGAACTCGCCGGCAACCCAGTCACCGCCCTCGTCGACGTGGTGCGGCAGCCTGGCCAGCCCGTTCGTGGCGACGAACTCCGCTCCGGCGGCGGCATCCGCGGTGGAGACGGCTACGGCGATGTCCGCCACGTCGGCATGGTCGGCGAGTTGGCCGGCCACCGTACGGCAACTGGAGCAGGCCGTGCTGAGCACCAGGACGATCCGTAGCGGCCCGTCGCCGAATCCGGCCAGACCGGCGGGCCAGGCGGCCGGCACCCGGCCGACGTGGGCCTCCTCCAGCAGTCGGATACCGCTGCCCTGGGTCGGGGTGACGCCCGCGCGGTCGGCGAGCTGACCGAGCATCGCGAAGAGGACCACCACGCCCCCGGCGAGGACCAGAAGGGCGATCCCGAACACGTACGTCATGGCGCACTCCTCAGTCGTGTGTGGCGGCCGTCGGCCGGGGGCGGACCAGCTCACGAACCATGTCCCGCCAGATCCAGACGGCGAGCAGCACCATCAGGCCGGCGACGCCGATCGGGAGCAGGTCGGGGCGGGGGACGGCGTCCGCGCCGCCGCGGAGCACGACGAGCGCCCCGGCACCGAGAGCGAGCCCGACGAGCACCGACCGGAGGCCCAGCGGGCGACTGTCGCGTTGCCCGAAGCAACCGCACGGCGTGGCGAGGCCGCGTGCCCGGCCGACCAGCCCGGCTCCGGCGAAGAGCAGGCCGAGCACGCCGGCGACCGCCGCTCCGGCGGTGCGCAGGTCGGGAACGATGAGGGCGATGCCGGTGAGCGTCTCCACCACGGCCAGCAGGCGTACCGCTCGCTGCGCGCTGGGCTCGGGCAGCCGGAGCAGCGCCGCTACCGCTGCCCGGCTCGCTTCGGGAGCCGCCAGCTTGCCGAGCCCGGCGGAGACGAAGACGGCGGTGGTTCCGCAGATGATCAGGCCCACAGCGAGGGCGGATCCGGTCATGCTCCGCTCACCCGTGTCCGGGCATAGGTCATCGACACCGCGCCACCCCCGTGTTGACCGGCCTTCCCCCTGAGGGATTCACATTCGCCGATCGATCGTCGCTCTGCGAGACCCAATTCTTACGGTGCGCATCGATGAGCGTCAAGGTTCACGGGAAGGCTTATTTGCTGTGGTCGATTCCTCTGGCCGCCCATCCCATCCGGCGTGGATGTCGCGCCGCGCGCCTTCGACGACAACCACAACCGGGTCGCCCGGCGGCTCCCACACCACACCCGCCGAGCCGGGCCGTCCGATGAACTAATCGGGCGGTCAGTCCGTACCAGTGGACGGACGGGCAGCCGGCAGGGGTGCGGCTGCCCGGTCCAGACGCGTATCGGTCGGGACCGAGGAGGCACCGCAGACATGGCACCGCTCAGATCCGCCCGTCGCCGGCTGGGCAACCGGACCCACCGGGCGGCGATGTTGCTCATCGCCATCGTCGCGGGGGTCGGTGTCCTGCCCGGCGTGGCCGTCGCCGCGCCCGCCGGCGGGCAGCAGCTCAACGCCGCCGACATGACCCTGCTCAACGGCGTACGGCTGGCCGGACTGTGGGAGATGCCGGCCGGTCAGATGGCCGCCGAGAAGGGGCAGTCGGCCAAGGTCCGGGAGATCGGCGCGGGCATCGCCAACGAGCACCAGGAACTCGACCAGCTCGTCGTGAACGCCGCCAACAAGCTGGGCGCGACCATCCCGAGCGAGCCGACCGCCGAGCAGAAGGGCTGGCTGTCGGAGATGCAGAAGGCCTCCGGCGCCCGGTTCGACCAGATCTTCGTCACCCGGCTCCGAGTGGCTCACGGCAAGATCTTCCCGGTGATCGGCGCGGTACGGGCCAGCACCCGGGACGCCACCGTCCGCAAGCTCTGCGACGACGCCAACGGGTTCGTGATGCACCACATGCAGATGCTGGAGAGCACCGGGCTGGTCCGCTGGCCCGAGCTGCCACCGGCGGCGCTGCCCGCCCCCGGCAACGACGGCCTGCTCGCCGCCGCCGCGGCGAACACCGGCCCACAGGTCGGCGTCAGCAGCACCGTCGTCTGGCTGGTCTTCCTCGCCGCGCTGGGCACCGGCGGGATCGCCACCTACCGGATGCTGCGCCGCACCTGACCACTAGTCGCGGGCTGGGCCGGCGGCCGGATCGGTGCCGGGCTGGTGCCAGGAGCGCCACAGCGCGGCGTACGAACCGCCGGCCGCCACCAGCTCCTCGTGCGGGCCCAGCTCGGTGATCCGGCCGTCCTCCACCACCGCCACCCGGTCGGCGTCGTGCGCCGAGAAGAGCCGGTGCGCGATGGCGATCACGGTACGGCCGGCCAGCACGGCGGCCAGGGAGCGTTCCAGCTCCCGGGCCGCGCGCGGGTCGATCAGTGAGGTCGCCTCGTCCAGCACCAGGGTGTGCGGGTCAGCCAGCACCAGCCGGGCCAGCGCCACCTGCTGCGCCTGCGCCGGGGAGAGCGGGTGGCCACCGGCACCGACCACGGTGTCCAGCCCGTCGGGCAGCGCCTCGGCCCACTCCAGGGCGGCCACCGCGGCGAGCGCCGCCCGCACCTGCGCCGGGTCGGCGCCCGGACGGACCATGGCCACGTTCTCGCGCAGCGGCCCGATGAAGACGTGGTGCTCCTGGGTGACCAGCGCGACGTGCGAACGCAGCTCGTCCAACGGCAGCTCGTCCAGCCGACGACCGGCCACGGTCACCGAGCCGCTGCGCGGGGCGTGCACCCCGGCCAGCAGCCGACCCAGGGTGGACTTGCCGGCGCCGGACGGCCCGACCATGGCCAGCTTCTCCCCCGGCCGCGGCACCAGGGTCACGCCGTGCAGGACGTCCCGTCCCGTCCGGTACGCGTACCGGACGTCCCGGGCGACGAGCTGCTCCGGGCCGGCGTCGGAGGACGCGGTCCGAGCCGGCGCGCCGCCGTCGGCCGGCGCGGCAGTGGGAGTCTCACCGGTGCGGACCACCCCGAGCAGGCGGGCCATCGAGGCGCCGCCCACCTGGAGCTCGTCCAACCAGGAGAGCAGCCGGTCGACCGGGTCCACCAACTGCTGCACGTAGAGAGTGGCAGCGGTGACCTGACCGAGGCTGGCCCAGCCCCGCAGGTAGAACCAGCCGCCGATCAGCAGCGTGGCGACCACCGGCACCACGTACCCGATCTCGGCCACCGGGAAGAAGACGGTCCGCAGGTAGAGGGTGTACCGCTCGGCCCCGTACGACCGGCGGATGTCCGCGTCGGTGCGGGCCCGGCGGCGCGCCTGCTGCCGCAGTGCCTCGGTGGTCCGCGAACCCTCGACGGTCTCGCTGATCCCGTCGGTGATGTCCGAGTAGGCGGCGTTCTCCCGCAGGTAGCCGGCGGGGGCGCGGCGCAGGTACCAGCGGGTGCCGGCCAAGAGCAGCGGCACCGCCAGCAGGCAGGGCAACGCGAGCAGCGGACCGATCAGCAGCAGCGCGCCGACGATGAAGCCGGAGGTGACCACCGCGATCAACGTTTCGGGCACCGCCAGGCGCACGGTACGGGACAGCGCGGAGACGTCCCGGGACGTCCGGGTGAGCAGATCCCCGGTGCCGGCTCGTTCGACTGTGGCCAGCGGCAGGTCGAGGATCCGGTCCACGAACTCCTCGCGCAGCTCGGCGAGGACGCGCTCACCGAGCCGGGACGACGCCAGGTGGGCGAACCGGACCAGCACCGACTGAGCCAGCACGAACCCGGCGATCAGCAGCGCGATCCGGTCCACGGTGGACTGCACGACACCCTGGGAGATGCCCTGCACCAGGTCGCCGAGCAGCCGTGGGGCGACCAGCCCGGCGGCGGCGGCCAGCGCGTGCAGGCCGAGCGCGAGGGCCAGCGCGCGCGGGTGCCGGCGGACCAGCGTCCGCGCGTACCGGCGGACCTGCCGCGCGTCGGCGACCGGCAGTGCGGTGGCCATCAGTCCTCCTCCCGGCTGACCGTCGCCCGGTAGCGCGGCTCGCCGTCCAGCAGCTCGGCGTGTGTCCCCTCGGCCACCACCTTGCCGTCCTCCACGAAGATCACCCGGTCGGCCCGGCCGAGCACCAGCGGGCTGGTGGTGCAGACCAGGGTGGTCCGGCCCGCGCGGGCCGGACCCAGCCGCTGCGCGATCCGGGCCTCGGTGTGCGCGTCGACCGCGCTGGTCGGTTCGACCAGCAGCAGCGTCTCCGGGTCGGCGACCAGCGCACGGGCCAACCGCAGCCGCTGCCGCTGCCCGCCGGAGAACTCCCGGCCGCGCTCGGCCACCGCACTGTCCAGCCCGTCCGGCAGCGCCTCGACGATGTCCGTCGCGCTCGCTGCGGCCAGCGCCGCGCCGAGCACCGCGTCGTCGCCCCGATCGTGCGGGTCCAGCTCCGCCCGGAGCGGGCCGGTGAACAGATGTGCGTCGTTGTCGGCCACCAGGATCCGCCCGCGCACCGTCGCCAGTGCCAGCGCCCGCAGCGGTACGCCGTGCAGCGTGGCATCCGAATCGGTGTACCGGCCGAGCCGGTCCACGATCGCCACCGCGTCCTCGGGGGCGGCGGTCGCCAACGCGGTGAACCGCCCCGGCCGCAGCACCACCCCGGACTCTGGATCGGCCAGCTCACCCGGCCCGTCCGGCAGCGCCACCGGCCGCGCCGGGTCGACCAGCTCCGGGGTGAGCTGCAGCAACCGGACCACCCGGCGGGCCGACACGTGCCCCCGGGTCAGCTTGTCGACCGCCTCGGTCAGGTTGCGCAGCGGGCTGACGAGGAACGCGGTGTAGCCGTAGAAGGCCACCAGTTGCCCGGCGCTGATCTGGCCCTGCAACGCGAACCGCGCACCCAGCCAGGTCACCAGCACCAGGAAGGCCCCGGGCAGCAGCACCTGCGCCGCCTCCAACAGCGACTCCACCCGGGCCACCCGCAGGCCGCGCGTACGCAACTCCTGCGACCGGGTCCGGTAGTGGGCGGAGAGCACCGGCTCGCCGCCGACACCCCGCAGCACCCGCAGCCCGGAGACGATGTCGCCGGCCCGGGTGGTCAGCGCCCCCTCCGCATCCCGGTACGCCTGCTGCTGGCGGTGCAGCGGCCGGATGAGCAGCGCCACCACCGCCATCAGCACCGGTACGCCGAGCACCACGACCAGCCCGAGCGGCACCGAGGCGTTCAACAGGATCACCGCGACGGTGACGATCGCGACCAGCGATCCGGTGCCTCGGGCGGTGATGTCGATGGCGCTCCCGATCTGGCCGATGTCGGCCGTGCCGATGCTCACCACCTCGCCGGCGGCCACCCGACGGGGCAGCGCGGCGCCGAGCCGGTTCGCCGCCCCCACGGTCAACTGCACCGTCCGGAACGCCCCGGCCAGCCAGTTGTGCACCGCGAAACGATGCCGCAGGATCCCGGCGACCGCCTGAAGCACGCCCAGCCCGAACAGCACGAGACCCCAGGTGAGCAAAGAGCCCTCGTCGCGGTGGGCAAGCCCGTCGACAGCACGACCGACGGCGGCCGGCATCAGCGCCTGGGCCACCATCCACACCACACCGAGTGCGATGCCGCCGGTGAACAGCCGCTTGTGCCGGCTGGCCAACCAGATCAGGTAGCGGGTCGGCGACCGGGAATCGGGTACGCCGGGTTCGCCGGCCAGTGAGAAGCGCATAGCGGCTTGACGCTAGGCGGCCGGCAGCGGACCGGCGAACCAATTACCGCCCGGAGGTGCCGCGGCTCACGGCTGACACCGAGCCCGACGGGGTCAGCGGTCGACCTGGGTGAAGTCCCAGGAGTGCGGGGCGCGGGCCACCAGCAACGCGGGCGGCTCGGGCAGTGGGCGCGGGTTGCTGCGCCACTTGGAGATGACCACCACCCGGTGGTCGGTGGAGGAGAAGACCTCGCTGGACACGTACAGCGGGTCGTGCTCCAACTCGGGCAGGGCGGTGTCACACACCCAGGTGATCAGGTCGGCGACGCCGTACGCCTCCGCGCGTGCCTCCCACATCCGCACGATCATGTCCCTCGCCCCCGTCACACGCTGACCGTGGTGAGCGGCAGCGCCGAATCAGCCGGCAGGTCCAGCCGGCTCGGGGCGACCCCCGCAGCGACCAGGTGCGAACCGAGCGCGGCCACCATCGCCCCGTTGTCGGTGCACAGCTTCGGCCGAGGCACCCGGACCCGGATGCCGTACTTCTCGGCCCGCTGTTCGGCCATCGCCCGCAGCCGCGAATTGGCCGCCACTCCCCCACCGATCACCAGGGTCTCGATCCCGTTCGCCCGGCAGGCGGCGAGCGCCTTGGTGGTCAGCACGTCGCAGACCGCCTCCTGGAACGACGCGGCCACGTCGGGCACCGGCACCGACTCACCGGCGCGCTGCCGCGCCTCGACCCAGCGGGCCACCGCCGTCTTCAGCCCCGAGAACGAGAAGTCGTACCGATGCGCGGCGAGATCCTTCGCGGCGGTCAGGCCACGCGGGAAGGCGATCGCGGCGGCGTCCCCGGCCCGCGCCTCGCGGTCGATGGGCGGGCCGCCCGGAAACGGCAGCCCGAGCAGCCGGGCGACCTTGTCGAACGCCTCACCGGCCGCGTCGTCGATGGTGGCGCCGAGCGGGGTGACGCCCCGGGCCAGGTCGTCGATCAGCAGGAGAGACGAGTGCCCGCCGGAGACCAGCAGCGCGATTGCGGGTTCGGGCAGCGGGCCGTGCTCCAGGGTGTCCACCGCGACGTGCGCGGCGAGGTGGTTGACGCCGTACACCGGCTTCTCGGCGGCGAGCGCGTACCCCTTGGCGGCGGCGACGCCGACCAGCAGCGCGCCGGCCAGCCCGGGGCCGGAGGTGACCGCGATCGCGTCGATGTCGGCCAGGGTGACCCCGGCTTCGCGCAGTGCCCGGTCCATGGTCGGCACGATGGCCTCCAGGTGGGCCCGGCTGGCCACCTCGGGCACCACTCCCCCGAACCGGGCGTGCTCCTCGACGCTGGAGGCGAGCGCGTCGGCCAGCAGGGTGTGCCCCCGCACGATGCCGACGCCGGTCTCGTCGCAGGAGGTCTCGATGCCCAGGATCAGCGGTTCGTCAGCCATGGTCGTGTGGTCCGTCCCCGGTCGGCTCGGCGACGCGCTGCATGACCAACGCGTCGGTGTTGCTCGGTTGGTAGTAGCCGCGCCGCACCCCGATCGGCTCGAACCCGTACGTCGCGTAGAGCCGCTGGGCGGGGGCGTTGTCCACGGCGACCTCCAGCAGGGTGCTGCGCACACCGCGCCGGGCGGCCTCGGCGAGCAACTCCTCCAGCAGGGCACGGCCGACGCCGCGCCGCTGGGCGTCGCGGCGGACCGCGATGTTCTGCACCCACACCTCGTCCGGCGGAGCCCCGGCGAGCCCGGCGTAGCCGAGCACCGTGCCGTCGGCATCAATGGCTACCCGGTAGTGGTGCCGGTTGGCCAGCTCGTTCCAGAACATCGCCGGCGACCACTGCTCAGCGCCGAAGAGGTCCGCCTCGATCGGCAGCACCTGGTCGATGTGCCACCAGCGGAACCGCTCCAGCCGCACCGCCGTCACGGTGTGCCCTCGGTTCGCGACTGCGGGGCTCGCAACCCCGGCTCACTCCTCGCGCTCACGGGAGGACCGGTTTGTGGCTGGTCGCCGCCACGGCGTCCGGGCGGCGCAGGTAGAGCGGGGTGAGCCGCTCGGTGGGCGCCCCGGCCCGGATCCGCTCGGCGGCGAGCAGCGCCAGCACGGTGGCGTCCGGGTAGCGCGGCTCCACCCGGACCGGCAGACCGAGCGTGTCCGCGTACCGGTGGGCACCATCACCCACCGCAACCGTCGCCCCCAGCTCCCGGGCGCGGGCGGCGGCGACCGCCGGCGCGGACACCTCGGGTCCGACGATCCGCTGGCCAGCGCCGTCGTAGACGGCCCAGTAGAGCTCCTTGCGGCGAGCGTCGCTGGCGGCCAGCACCGGCTCGCCGGCCGCCGCCGGGTAGCCGATCCCATCCAGGGAGCAGACGCCGTACGTGGGGATGCCGAGCACCTGGCCCATGGTGGCGGCGGTGACCAGGCCGACCCGCAGCCCGGTGAACGGCCCCGGGCCGAGCCCGGTGACAATCGCACCCAGGTCGCGCGGGCGCGCGTCAACATCGGCGAGGACCGCGTCAACCTGAGGCGCGAGCAGTTCGCCGTGGGCGCGGGCGTCGACCGTGCACCGGTGCGCTCGGGACGCCACACCGTCCGCCGAGACCTCCACCAGCGCCGCGGTCACCGCGGGGGTCGAGCTGTCCACCACGAGTACGAGCACGGTATGCCAGCCTAGCCGCCCCGCCCGCCGCCCCGGTCACGCCCCGCCCCGCACACAGCACCGCCCCGGCCCGACCACCGCCCCGACTACCGACGCGGCCGGGCGCGGTTCAGCGTGGGCCGGCGACGGCGTACCCGGCCGGCAGCACATCCGCCGATGAGCGTGATACCTGTGAGTCATATTTATGGGTCTTGTGTCGTGTTAGTGGGTGGTGGTGGGGGCTGGTGACGGCGCATGCCGTTGTTCCGTTGGAGTTTTCGACCTGCGAAAGTGCGAAAACTTGGTGACGGAGCAACGGCATGCGTTCTGCCAGGGTATGGGCTGTGCTGTTCGGGGTCGAGCAGGCGGTTGTTGAGGGTGTCGAGTTCGATCAGGCTGAGTCGTTGTTGGTGGCTCGGGTGCGGGTGTGTCGGGGTGCGCGGCGGCGGTGTCCGCATTGCGGGCGGCGGTGTGTCGGCTATGACGCTGGTGCCCGGCGGCGGTGGCGGGCGTTGGATCTGGGTGCGGTGCGGGCGGTGGTTGAGGCCGACGCGCCGCGGGTGTCGTGTCCGGATCATGGTGTGGTGGTCGCGGCGGTGCCGTGGGCTCGTCATGGGGCGGGGCATACGCGGGCGTTCGACGCGACGGTGGCGTGGTTGGCGGTGCATACGGCGAAGTCCGCGGTGTCGCGGCTGATGCGGATCGGGTGGCGCACGGTCGGGGCGATCGTGGCCCGGGTATGGGCCGACACCGGTGCCGTGACGGATCGCTATGACGGGTTACGCCGGATCGGTATTGATGAGGTCAGTTACAAGAAGGGCCACCGGTATCTGACGGTGGTCGTCGATCATGACAGCGGTCGGCTGGTCTGGGCCGCGCCCGGCAAGAGCGCGGCCACGTTGCACGCGTTCTTCGACCTGCTCGGTCCCGGCCGCGCCGCCGCGATCACTCATGTGTCCGCTGACGGCGCCGATTGGATCACCACGGTGGTCCGGCGCCGGTGCCCCCGAGCAGTCCGATGCGCTGACCCGTTCCACGTGGTCGCCTGGGCCAGCGACGCCGTGGACCGGGTCCGCCGTCAGGTCTGGAACGAAGCCGCAGGTCGAGGGGCCGGTCGTCGCGGCGTCGCCGTTGGTGAGGCCCGGATGTTGAAGAACACCCGTTGGGCGTTGTGGAAAAACCCGCAGAACCTCACCGACGCCCAGCAGGCCAAACTCGCCTGGATCGCCAAGACCCACCCCCGCCTGCACCGAGCATGGGCGTTGAAGGAAGGCCTACGACTGGTGTTCACCCTGGCCAAGACCAGCCCGACCGCCGCGGTCGAAGCCCTCGACCGGTGGATCGGATGGGCCCGCCGCAGCCGCATCGACATCTTCATCGACCTGCAACGACGCATCACACGACACCGCGACGCCATCATCGCGTCCATCGAACACGGCCTGTCCAACGGCCGCATCGAATCCGTCAACGCCAAGATCCGCCTGATCACCCGGATGGCCTTCGGATTCCACTCACCCGACGCCCTCATCGCCCTGGCCATGCTCAGCCTCGGCGGCCACCGACCCGAACTACCCCGAAGATGACCACCCCACCCACACACCCGACACAAGACCCATATTTATGCCTCACAGGTATCACGGTCATCAGGGCGAGGCCCGCCGTCCGGAGCCGGGTCATCGCCGAGGCGATCCCCCAGGCAGGAATGTCGGCGAGTCATCAATCTTGCTCAGCGGTATCGCCGTCAGTTCGGCCTGGTCCACCATGCCGGGATGTCATCCACTCGCCTCGTCACCCTCCTCGGTGCCACCGTGCGACGACAACGACACCTGCGCGAGCTGAGCCAGCGCGAGCTTGCCGAACTGGCCGGTGTCAGCCAGGCCGCGGTGGCCCGGATCGAAAGCGGCGATCGGGCGCCCAGCATCCTGGTGTTGGAGCGGTTGCTCGCCGCCATGGATGTCCAGTTGGCCGTCGGGGTCGAGCCGCTCGACGCCCACCTCGACGCCCGGATCGCCGAACTGGCCGCCCGACCGCTTGCCGAGCGCATCGACGAGCTTGGCCTGGATCGGGCGCTGGACCGGCTCGCCGACTTCCCGCAGGTGATCACCGGAGGCACGGCGGCGCTGTTGCAGGGCGCGCCGGTGCCCGTCGACGCACTGGAGATCGCCGTGCGTTGGCACGACTCGGAACGGCTCACCCGCTGGCTGGAGGCGGCCTACGGCCAGCGGTGGAACGCCCGTTGGGGTGAGTTCGGCGGGGTGCGGTTGGAGCCCGAGGAGCAGGGCGAACACCTCTGGTCGACCCGCTACGGCGAGATCAGGGCGACGATGTGCGACGAGCTGCCCGAGACGATCGAGGTGCGCCACGCTGGACGGGGTTACCGGGTGGTGCCGCTGGCCCAACTGGAGCTGACCGACCCGCGAGCCGGCGACCTGCTGCGCCGCTACCGGGCCCGGCAGCTAGCCAGCGGCCGCTGAACCGGTGGTGCGCTCCCAGTCGATGGTGGGCAGGCCGGCGTCGGCGAGCGCCTTGTTGGCCGCACTGAACGGGCGGCTGCCCAGGAAACCGCGCGGATTCATCGGGCTGGGGTGCCCGGCCTCCAGCACCACGTGCTGCGGGTTGGTGACCAGGGCGGCCTTCTTGCGCGCGTAGCCGCCCCAGAGCAGGAAGACCACCCGGGAATCCAGCGCGTCGAGCGCCCGGATGGTGGCGTCGGTGAACTCCTCCCAGCCGCGGTTGGCGTGCGAGCCGGGCGTGGCCTCACGGACGGTGAGGACGGAGTTGAGCAACAGCACGCCCTGCGCCGCCCAGCCACTGAGGTTGCCGCCGCGCGGCTTCGGCACGCCGAGATCCTCGCCCAACTCCTTGAAGACGTTGCGCAGCGACGGCGGCACGGTCACGCCCTCCCGCACGCTGAAGCTGAGCCCGTGCGCCTGCCCCGCCTTGTGGTAGGGGTCCTGCCCGAGGATCAGAACCCGGCAGTCGGCCGGCGCGCAGAGCCGGTAGGCCGAGAAGAGGTCCTCGACCGGCGGGAAGACGGCGCGGGCGGCGTATTCCCCCGCGACGAACGCGGCCAGCTCCGCGGTGCGGGACGGGTCGAGGTGCGGGGTGAGCGCGGTACGCCAGCCCTGCGGCAGCAGCGCCGGCAGGTCCAGGGTGGGGCCGTCGTCGGACATCGGCAACCTTTCGTAGTCGATCGCCATCTTCCTACCAGTCGCCACCGACACCGCACGGCCCCGGTCACCGAGCGACGACGCGGGGTCGACCCACGAAAGTTACCGTAGCGTAACTTACTGGTGGGTCACTTACGGTATGGGCCGCTGTTAGCTTGCATTCACCTCCATCAATGCTCGTGAGGAGTGAACTGTGAGCCACAGGAACCCCCGTCCCCGTTCCTCTCGTGTGCTGGCCGTCGCAGCGGCAGCGGCAGTCTGCCTGGGCGTGTCCGGTGCACCGGCCGCCGCCTCCGACCTGTCGACGCCCGTCGTCTCCCGCGGTGTCACCATCCCCGCCTTCTACAACCCACCGGCCCAACTGCCCGCCGCCAACGGCACGCTGATCCGCAGCGAGCCCCTGCCGCTCGGCCTGAGCATTCCCGGGCTCGACGGTCGCCCGATGCCGGGCACGGCGACCCGGCTGATGTACCGGTCCACCGACTCCAACGGCCAGGCCGTCGGGGTGACCGGCGCCTACATCGAACCGTCGGCGGCGTGGCGGGGCACCGGCCCGCGCCCACTGGTGGCCGTCGCCTCCGGCACCATGGGCCAGGGCGACCAGTGCGCGCCCTCGCTGGCGTTGCAGTACCCGTTGACCCTGCGCGGCGACACCGTGTCGGTCGGCTACGAGTCCCTGGCCATCTACCGCCTCCTCTCCACCGGCGCGGCGGTCGTCGTCACCGACTACGTCGGTCTGGGCGCCACCGACCGGGTGCACACCTACGTCAACCGCCTCGACCAGGGGCACGCCCTGCTGGACGCGGCCCGCGCAGCGCGCGCCGTGCCGGGCGCGTCGGTCACCCGGGACTCACGCGTCGGCCTGTACGGCTACAGCCAGGGCGGCGGCGCCAGCGCCGCGGCCGCGGAACTTCAGCCCACCTACGCACCCGAGTTGCCACTGGCCGGCAGCTACGTTGGCGCGCCGCCCGCCGACCTGACCACGGTCCTCAAGGGCATCGACGGCAGCGCCCTGACGGGTGCGCTCGGCTGGTCGATGAACGGCTTCGCCCAGTCCGACCCGGCCCTGCGGGACGTCATCGAGGCGAACATCAACAGCACCGGCAGGGCGGCGCTGACGGACGTGTCGACCATGTGCGTCGGCGACGTGCTCTTCGGTTACGGCTTCGTGAAGAGCACCAGCTGGACCGTCAGCGGCAAATCCGTCGGTGACGTCATCGCGGGCTCGCCCCCGGCGCAAGCGGCGCTCGACCGCCAGCGCATCGGCACGCTCAAGCCCGCCGGCCCGGTACGCCTGGTGACCGGCATCCAGGACGACATCGTTCCCCACCAGCAGGCCCGCCAGCTGGCCGTGGACTGGTGCCGCAAGGGTGCCAACATCACGTACGAGGCCATCAGCCTGCCGAACCTCGGAGACAAGATCCTCACCAACCACCTGGTTCCGCTCATCACCGACCAGGGCGACGCGGTGTCCTGGATGGCCGACCGGCTCGCGGGCCGGACCGCCTACTCCAACTGCTGGACGATGCCCCTTCAGCCCTAGCGCTCCAGATCGGCCGGGCCGGCGCCCCTCGTCGATATCGGTGAGGGGTGCAGGGCCGCCAGTCGCCGCGCCCAGTCGCCGCCGACCGGGTCCAGCTCGACCACCCGCGTGTCGTCGTCGCGGCGGTCGATGCGCACCCGCAGGTGGGCGTCGACCAACTGCTCGACCAGGCCCTCGCCCCACTCGACCACGGTCACCGACTCGTCGATCGAGGCGTCCAGGTCCAGATCGTCGATCTCGGCGCGCGGGTCGGTGGCGTCGCCCAGCCGGTACGCGTCGGCGTGCACCAGGGCCACCCGACCGCCCCGGGCCGGGTCGGGTCGGTGCACCCGGGCGATCACGAACGTCGGCGAGGTGATGTCCCCGAGAACCCCGAGCCCGGCGCCGATGCCCTGGGTGAGCGCGGTCTTGCCGGCGCCCAGCGGGCCGGTCAACAGCACCAGGTCACCGGCGCGCAGCAGCCCGGCCAGTTGGAGGCCGAACTCCCGAGTGTCTTCGACGGCCGACAGCTTGACGACGTGACTCACCGTTCCTCCGCGCTCTCCAGTGACTCGAGGAACCGCGCCAGCGCGGCGTTGACCTCGTCCGCGTGCTCCAGCATCACCACGTGTCCGCTGTCCTGGATCTGCACGAACTCGGCGTGCGGCAGCCGCCGGACGATCTCCTCGGAGTGGGTCACCGGAGTGATCATGTCCTTGTCGCCGACCACCACGAGCACCGGTGTGTCGGCCAGCGCCGCGAGCGCCGGGAAGCGCGAGTGGGTGGCCAGGGTCCGCAGATAGCGGGTCACCGTGTCGGCCGACGTCCGGGAGTTCATCATCTCCACGTAGGACACCAGTGCCGGGCTGGGCTTGCGGGTGCCGAAGCCGTACTTGCGGGTAAGCAGCCAGGCAACGTTCGAGGTCGACTTGCGGGCCTTGTCGATCACCGGCCCGCCGTACCGGGTGGCATTGCTCACCATGAACAGCACCGGGCCGCCGACCCGCCCGAGCAGCGCCGGCGCGACCAGCTTGGTCTCCGCGATCAGCCCGCCCGAGGTGGCCATCAGCACGGTGCCCACCACCCGGTCCCCGAACAGCTCCGGGAACAACTCGGCGAACGCCATGATGGTCATGCCGCCCATCGAGTGGCCGACCAGCACCAACGGCCCGTCCGGGGCGGTCCGGTCGATCACCTGACGCAACGTCCGGCCGAGCACCGCGAGGTCGTACTCGCCGGTCTCCAGCCGGCCGGACCGGCCGTGACCGGGCTGGTCGTACGCCACGATCCGGTAGTCGCCGCGCTCGGCGAGCATCTGCCGCTGGAAGTGGAACGTGCCCATGTCCAGGCAGAAGCCGTGCACCAGCACCACCGTCGGATGCCCGGAGACCGGGCGGGTCGGCTCGACCACCTCGACGTGGATGTCGGTGCCGTCCGGCAGCTCCAGCCGGAACGCGTCGTCGTACCACTGCTCGTCGAACTTCTCGTGCGCGTAGCGGTCGGCCGGGTCGGCCTTGAGCCGGCGGACCAGGGTGCGCTCGGTCGCGACGCCGGCGGCCAGGCCGGCCGCGGCCACCCCGACCGCGGCGCCGACGATTCCGGCGACCCGGCCAGCCGCGGTCCGCGGACGCGGGATGCGCCTCGCGCTCACGGTGCCACCTCGGTTCGCGACTGCGGGGCTCGCAACCCCGGCTCACTCCTCGCGCTCACGGTGCCACCTCGGTTCGCGACTGCGGGGCTCGCAACCCCAGCTCACTCCTCGCGCTCACGGCCGCTCGCCGTCGTAGACCCGGGGCACCCGGGTGCCGCCGAACCGGGTGACGATCTCGTAGTTGATGGTGCCGGCCGCTTCAGCCCAGTCGTCGGCCGTCGGCTCGCCGTTGGCGCCGCTGCCGAAGAGCGTCGCCACGTCGCCGTCGGCCACCGGGTCGTCGCCGCAGTCCACCACGAACTGGTCCATGCAGACCCGTCCGGAGATGGTCCGCCGCGCGCCGGCGAGCTGCACCGGCCCGCTGTTGGACGCGTGCCGGGGCACCCCGTCGGCGTAGCCGAGTGGCACCACGGCCAGGTTGGCGTCGGCCTCCGTGGTGTAGGTATGCCCGTAGGAGACACCGGTGCCGGAGGGCACCCGCTTGGTGAGCATCACCCGGGCCCGCGCGGTCATCGCCGGGCGCAGCCCGTACGTCTCGCCGGCCACCGGGGAGAGGCCGTAGACGGCCAGGCCGGGGCGGACCAGGTCGAAGTGGGTGTCCGGGCGGGTCAGGGTCGCCGCCGAGTTGGCCAGGTGCCGCCAGCGCGGGCGGAGCCCGGCCCGCTCGACCATGGCCAGCCCCTCGTGAAAGACGGCCAGTTGCCGGTCGGTGGTCGGGTGGCCGGGCATGTCCGCGTACACGAAGTGGCTCCACACGCCGACCACCTCGACCAGGCCGTCGGCCTGCGCCTTGGCGGCGGCGTCCAGCAGCGCCGGCCAGTCCGCGACGGTCGCCCCACCCCGGGAGAGCCCGGTGTCGATCTTCAGGTGCAACCGGGCCGGGCGCTCGGCGCGCCGGCTCGCCTCGACCATCTCGTCCAGTTGCGGCAGGCTGGCCGCGCCCAGATCCACCCCGGCGCTGACCCCCTCGTGCAGCGGCAGCCCGGGAGCGAGCAGCCAGGCCAGCACCGGCGCGGTCACTCCGGCCCGGCGCAGCGTGAGCGCCTCGTCGAGGGTGCAGACACCGAGCCAGTCCGCCCCGGCGTCGAGCGCGGCCCGGGCGGCCGGAAGCATGCCATGGCCGTAACCGTCGCCCTTGACCACCGCCATCAGCTCAGCGGTGGTGCCGGAGCGGAGTCGGCTCACGTTCTCACGGATCGCGTCAAGATCGACGCGTACCTCGGCCTGCCACATACGCCCAGCCTACTTTCCGCCGTGATCACCGCGGGCGGCGACGCACGTCCCGGACGCCGATCCGGTCGTCTCGTCCACAACCGTCTCGATCAGCCCAGCCGGGCGATAACCGGACGCAACGCGATCGCCACGTCGGGCGCGGTCACCGGCCCGCCGCGGGCCGCCTCCCGGCCGGCCAGCCCGTGCAGGTACGCCGCGGAGGCCGCCGCCCGCTCGGGGGGCAGGCCGGACGCCAGCAGCGAGCCGAGCAGCCCGGCCAACACGTCGCCGGTGCCGCCGGTGGCCAGCGCCGAGGTGCCGGTCGGGTTGACGTACGCCCGACCGTCCGGGGTGCCGATCACCGTGCGGTCCCCCTTGAGCAGCACCACGGCGTTCATCCAGGCGGCCAGCCGCAGCGCGGCGCCGACCCGGTCGGCGCCGGGCTCCTCCCCGCAGAGCCGGCTGAACTCCCGATCGTGCGGGGTGACCACGATCGGCGCGTCCCGACCGCGCAGCTGGTCGGCGAGCGAGCCGTCCACGAGCAGGGTCAGCGCGTCGGCGTCGAGCACCACCGGCACCGGCGCGGCCAGCACGGCGCGCAGCTCGGCCGCCGCGTCCTCGCCGGTGCCCAGCCCGGAGCCACAGACCCAGGCCTGCACCCGGCCCGCCTCGGCGACCCGCTCGGTGGCGATCACCGAGGGGTGCTGGTGCAACACCTCCGCCTTGGCGCCGCCGGCGTAGCGGACCATGCCGGTCGGCCCGGCCAGTGCCCCTCCGACGGAGAGCACCGCCGCGCCCGGGTAGGTGGCCGAGCCGGTGGCCAGACCGACCACGCCCCGGCTGTACTTCTCCGACGCCGGGCCCAGCCGCGGCCACCAGTCGACCACGTCGGACCACTCGGTGACCCGCATCGCCGGGGTGCCCCGCAGCCACGGCCGCAGCCCGATGTCGACCAGCTCCACCTGCCCGGCCAGCACGGCGGCGGGTCCGACGACCAGGGCGGGCTTCAGCGCGCCGAAGGTCACCGTCACGTCGGCGCGGACCGCGGTAGGCCGGCCGGACGCGGCCAGCGGTACGTGCCCGGTGTCCACCGCCACCCCGCTCGGCACGTCGACCGCCAGCACGGTGGCCCGGCCGCCGTCCCGCCCACGCAGCTCAGCGAGGCGCTGCACCACCTCGTCGGCGTTCGCCCGCAGCCCGCCCGTGCCGCCGATGCCGACGATGCCGTCGAGGACCAGGTCCACCGGGCCGACCGGTCGGTCCACCAGCCGGCCACCGGCGGCCCGCAGCGCGGCCAGCCCTGCGGCATGCGCCCGTCCGGGGGCGAGCAGCAGAGCGGACACGGCGACGCCCCGGCGGGCCAACCGCTCCCCGGCGTACAACGCGTCGCCGCCGTTGTCACCGGAGCCGACCAGCAGCAACACCCGCCCGCCGTACAGACCACCCCGCTCGACGAGCAGCAGCGCGGCCCGTCGGGCCAGCCCGGCGGCGGCCCGCTGCATCAGCGTGCCCTCCGGCAACGTGCCCATCAGTCCCGCCTCGGCCGCCCGTACGTCAGCCACCCGCCACACCGGTCTCATGCCACCGTGTCCCATTCCCCTCGCGGGCGGGCCGGGACGGCCCACCCGACCGACGTCACCGTTCCGCGACCACCATCGCCGACGCGATCCCGCCGTCGTGCGACAGCGAGAGATGCCAGCGGTTGACCCCACGCTCGAGCGCCACCGCCGCGACCGTGCCGGAGACGGTCAGCCAGGGGCGGCCGTCCGGATCGGGCACGACCTCGCAGTCGTGCCAGCTCAGCCCGGACGGCGCGCCGAGCGCCTTGGCGACGGCCTCCTTGGCGGCGAAGCGGGCGGCGAGCGACTCCGGCGAGCGCGGGTTGCCGGAGCGGGTGTACCGCTCGGCCTCGGTGAAGAGCCGGTCGGCGAGCAGCGGCGTCCGCGCCAGTGCCCGGGCGAACCGGTCCACCAGGACGACGTCGATGCCGACAGCGACGATCACCAGTTCACCCTACCGGCGGCGAAGGCGGCAGATTAGCCGTCGGGCCCGTGGTGGGCAACGCCTGTGGACAGGCCGGGGTACGGCCGCAGCCGGCTGTCCACAGGGCACTTCCGGGCGTCCGTGCCACGCCTAGCGTCGGCGCGTCGATATCGATCGTCCACGGGGGTGTGGTCATGACCGAGGAGCCGTTCGCCGTCCGGCCGGAGGAGCTGCGCGCCGTGGCCGTCGCGCTCGACAACGCGGCGCACCGCTTGGCGCTGGGCCTGGCCGGGTTGCCCGGGCTGCTGGTGCCGGCGCCCGAGTGGCGGGCCGCCGCCGCCCTGGCTGAGCTGGAGGCGGCCGGGCACGCCTGGCTCTGCCGGCTGGGCACCCGGGTGGCGGCGACCGCCGGTGGGGTCCGGGCGGCGGCCGAGGCGTACGAGACGGTGGACGACCGGGCCGCCGGCCGGTTCGCCGGCCTGCCCCGGTGACCACCGTCGGCTACCGGCAACTCTGGGCTGCGGACCCGGGCGGGTGGCGGGCCGCCGGGGCGGCGTGGGCCGGGTTGACCGGGCCGGTCGAGCGGCGCGCAGGCGAGCTGGGTGGGGCCACCGGGCGGCTGCGGGACGGCTGGTCCGGTGCGGCCGCCACGGCGGCGGACGCCCGGCTCGCCGGCCTGCGCGACGAGCTGACCTCGGTCGTTCCCGCGTTGATCGAGGCCGACCAGGTGCTGGCCGAGTTGGCCGGCCGGCTGGTGGTGGCGAAGGCGCGGCTCGGCGAGGCGGTCGCCCTGGCCGATGCGTCCGGCCTGGTGGTGGACCGGGCGGGCGGGGTGCACGTTGATCCGACCCGGGCGCGGCCGACCGAGCGGGCCGGCCTGGCGGCAGCCCGGGTGGCGGCGGCACCGCGGGACGCGCTCGACCGGGCCGGGGCGGCCGACCGCACGGCCGCCGACCGGTTGGACGAGTTGGGCCGAGCCGCCCGCTCCGGCTGGGCGTCCCCGCCACCGCCCGGCCGCCCGGCTCCCGGTGCCGCGCCGGCCCTGGTCCGGGCCTGGTGGTCCGGGTTGACCCCGGCGCAGCGGCGGTGGCTGGTCGGGCACGAGCCGACCCTGGTCGGCCGCCTGGACGGGGTGCCGGTAGCCGCCCGCGACCAGGCCAACCGGCTGCGACTCGGTGCCTGGCGCGAGGAGTTGCTGGCCGAGCGGCGACGGTTGCTGACCCGGGTGCCGCCCGGGCCGGCCGCGTCGGTCCGGCTGCGCGGGGTGGCGGCGCGGCTGGCCGGGCTGGAGGCGCTGGCTGGGCGGCTGGTGGCGGCCGGGGAGCCGCGGGCGTACCTGCTCGGGCTGGACGCGGCCGGGGAGGGGCGGGTGGTGATGGCACTCGGCGACCCGGACCATGCCGACCGGGTGTTGACCTATGTGCCGGGGATGACGGCGGGTCTGGACGACGCCCCCGGCGAGCTGGGCCGGGCGGCGCGGGTCCTGGACCGGTGTGCCGCGCTCGCCCCGGGTGAGCGCAGCTCGGCGGTGCTCTGGCTGGACTACGACGCACCGGACTTCCTGCCCGAGGCGGCCTCGGCCGGCCAGGCCCGCGACGCCGGGCCGGCGTTGCACCGCTTCCAGGAGGGGCTACGGGCCAGCCACGAGGGACCGCCGGCCCGGCAGACCGTCCTGGGGCACAGCTACGGCTCGCTGGTGGTGGGCATGGCGGCCCGGGAGCACGGGTTGGCCGCCGACGCGCTGGTCTTCGTCGGCTCGCCCGGGGTGGGTGCGGCGCACGCCGCCGAGTTGGGCCTGCTGCCCGGGCAGGTCTGGGCCAGCAGCGCCCCCGACGACGTGATCCGGCTGGCCCGCCCCGCCGACGAGCTGGCCCGGCGCGCTGCTCGGCGCTGCCCCGCTCGCCGCCGTGCTCGGCTGGCCCGACCGGGGCGGGCACGAGCTGTGGTTCGGCCAC
Organism: Micromonospora sp. NBC_00389; assembly: GCF_036059255.1. NCBI lineage: Bacteria > Bacillati > Actinomycetota > Actinomycetes > Micromonosporales > Micromonosporaceae > Micromonospora > Micromonospora sp. NBC_00389. The sequence continues at coordinate 569,927 of NZ_CP107947.1, forward strand.
GACCCGGCTGATCCCGGGTTCGGCGGGCGGGTCTTCCCCAGCGACCGGCGCGGGCACGCCGGCTACTGGGACCCGGGCAATCCGGCGCTCGACGGGATGGCCCGCGTCGTGCTGGGCCGCTGACGGTGGCCACTTGTCGGCGGCGAATGCCGGGCTGCGCCCCGTCTGGCGGTCTCCTCGGCCAGGTCGCCACCGCCACCGCCACCGGCACCAGCACCAGCACCAGCACCAGCACCGGCTCGACAAGAAGCCCCGGCCACCGCGGGTGCGGCGACCGGGGCTCCGGAGGTCGGGCCTCGGTTACTCGACGGTGACCGACTTGGCCAGGTTGCGGGGCTGGTCCACGTCGTGCCCCCGGGCAGCGGCGATCTCGGCGGCGAGCACCTGCAACGGCACCGTGGTGACCAGCGGGGCCAGCAGCGTCGGCGTACGCGGCACGTAGATCAGGTGGTCGGCGTACCGGACGACGGCCTCGTCGCCCTCCTCTGCGATGACGATGGTCCGTGCGCCGCGCGCCCGCACCTCCTGGATGTTGGAGACGACCTTGTCGTGCAGCATGCCGCGGCCGACCGGCGAGGGCACCACGCAGATCACCGGGGTGCCCTTGTCGATCAGCCCGATGGGGCCGTGCTTCAGCTCGCCGGCGGCGAAGCCCTCGGCGTGCATGTACGCCAGCTCCTTGAGCTTGAGCGCGCCCTCCAGGGCCACCGGGTAGCCGACGTGTCGGCCGATGAACAGTATCGTCGGCTCGGACTTCAGCTCCCGGGCCAGCTCGCGGACGGGCTCGATGCGGTCCAGCAGCTCGCGCAGCTTGCCCGGCATCTCCTGGAGCTGAGCCACCACCGCGCCCACCTCGTCGGCGAACTTGATCCCGCGCACCTGGGCCAGGTGCAGGCCGATCAGGTAGCAGGCGACGAGCTGGGTGAGGAACGCCTTGGTGGAGGCGACGGCGATCTCCGGCCCGCCATGGGTGTAGAGCACGGCGTCCGACTCGCGGGGGATGGTCGAGCCGTTGGTGTTGCAGATCGCCAGCACCCGGGCCTTCTGCTCCTTGGCGTGGCGCAGCGCCATCAGGGTGTCCATGGTCTCGCCGGACTGCGAGATGACCACGATCAGCGTGGAGCGGTCGAGCACCGGGTCGCGGTAGCGGAACTCGCTGGCCAGCTCCACCTCGCAGGGGATCCGGGTCCAGTGCTCGATGGCGTACTTCGCCACCATCCCGGCGTGGTAGGAGGTGCCGCAGGCTACGATGAAGATCTTGTCCACGTCGCGCAGATCCTGGTCGCTGAGGCGGACCTCGTCGAGGGCGATCTCACCGGTCTCGGTGAGCCGGCCGAGCAGCGTGTCGGCGATGGCCTGCGGCTGCTCCTCGATCTCCTTGAGCATGAACCAGTCGTAGCCACCCTTCTCGGCGGCCGACGAGTCCCAGTCGACGTGGAAGTCCTTGCCGCTGGCGGGCTGGCCGTGGAAGTCGGTGATCTCGATGCTGTCACCGGTGATCAGGACGATCTGGTCCTGGCCCAGCTCGACCGCTTCCCGGGTGTGCTCGATGAACGCGGCGACGTCGCTGGCCAGGTAGTTTTCCCCGTCGCCCCGACCAACCACGAGCGGCGAGTTGCGCCGGGCGCCGACGACCGCGCCGGGCACCGAGGCGTCGACGGCGAGCAGGGTGAAGGCACCCTCCAGCCGCTGGCAGACCACCCGCATGCCGGCGGCGAGCAGCTGCGGGCTGTCCGGCTGACCGGCTGCGCGCAGGTCGGCCAGCGCGGCGGAGAGCAGGTGGGCCGCGCACTCGGTGTCGGTGTCGCTGGTGAACTGGACGCCGTCGGCCTCCAGCTCGGCGCGCAGCTTGGCGAAGTTCTCGATGATGCCGTTGTGGATCACCGCGACCCGGCCGTCGGGGGCGAGGTGCGGGTGGGCGTTGCGGTCGGTCGGGCCGCCGTGGGTGGCCCAGCGGGTGTGGCCGATGCCGGTGGTGCCGTCACCGATGCCGATCGGGCTGGCCGCGCAGGAGGCCGGGTCGTCGGCGGCCCGCTCGGAGAGCACCTTCTCCAGGTTGGCCAGCTTGCCGGCCTTCTTCTCGATCAGCAGCTGGTCATCGCAGACGATCGCGACGCCCGCTGAGTCGTAGCCGCGGTATTCCAGCCGCCGCAGCCCGTCGAGCACGATGCCGAGTGCGGGGCGCGCGCCCGCGTATCCCACGATTCCACACATGGCCCGCAGCCTAACCCAGTTTCGCTCATCATGGTTGCTCGAAAGTCGGCTAAACGAACATTGAATTTGAGCGAACATCCGACGCAGTGCGCCGCCCTGGCCGAATCGCCGGCCGGGCGTGCGACAACACGGGCGTTCGCCGCTCCCCGCCTACCCGTACATTGAGGGCCGCAACCGGCCGGCGGGCGACAACCTCGTCCCGCCGGGGCGGCAGCCTCGCCCCGGCGCCGTGAGCGCGGTGCCCGGGACCGGACGGGGCGCCAGCCGCCTCGGCTGGGCGGCCGGTTGGACCGCTGTCCGCCGTCCGTAAACTGACGGCCGCCGGCCGAGAACCGCGCCGGTCACCCTGAGAGCGGAGTAGTCATGTCCGAGGGACCGTCGCCCTCCGATTCGTTCACGCCTCCACCGACCCCCGTGCACCCGCACTCCGGCGATCCGGCTCCCCTGCCGGGGCACCCCGGTTCGGCGCCGGGTGGGCGCCGGCAAACGGTGATCGCCGCGGCACTCGCCGCCGCGCTCCTGCTCGGCGGCGGTTTCGGCGTGTACGCGTCCTTCCGCCCGGACGACCAGCCGCCCCAGGGTGACCCGGCCGCCGGCGCTGGCGTCCCGGATGCCCCCGCTGCCGCGCCGGCGCCGACCCCGTCGGCCAGTCCCGCGACGACCCCGTCCGCCGGTCCCGGCCAGATAGAGGTGGTCTACGAGGTCACCGGGCAGGGACGCGCCGACATCCTCTACTACGACGCGAACGGCGAAGGCATCTGGCTGGACGGGGCCGCGCTGCCGTGGCGGACGAGCATCCGCACCGACCACCGGGACCAGGTGATGGTGCAGGCTGGCAAGACCGTCGGCAGCGGGGAGCGGATCGCCTGCTCGGTCACCGTCGAAGCGGGCAAGCCGGTGACCGAGGAGACCAGCAGTGCGGGATGGCGGGCGAGCTGCTTCGGCTGAGCGGCCGTGTTGAACCGACAGCGCTGGCCCGTAGGCTGACGCAGGTGACGACGAGCACCGATGTCGACCCGCTGGTGGCCCGGATGCGGCCGTTCGGCACGACGATCTTCGCCGAGATGTCCGCCCTCGCGGTACGGACCGGGGCGGTCAACCTCGGCCAGGGCTTCCCGGACACCGACGGCCCACCCGAGATGCTGGCCGCCGCGGCCGAGGCGCTGCGTGGCGGGCAGAACCAGTACCCGCCAGGGCCGGGCATCCCCGCCCTGCGTGCGGCGGTCGCGGAGCACCAACGGCGGTTCCACGACCTGGCGTACGACCCGGACGGCGAGATCGTGATCACCGCAGGCGCGACCGAGGCGATCGCGGCCAGCATCCTCGCCCTCTGCGAGCCGGGCGACGAGGTGGTCTGCTTCGAGCCGTACTACGACTCGTACGCCGCCTCGATCGCGCTGGCCGGCGCGGTCCGGCGGCCGGTCACGCTTCGTCCCGCCGCCGACGGCCGGTACGCCTTCGACCCGGCCGCGCTGCGCGCGGCGTTCGGCCCCCGCACCCGGCTGGTACTGCTCAACTCGCCGCACAACCCCACCGGCAAGGTGTTCACCCCGGCCGAGCTGGCAATGATCGCCGAGCTGTGCCAGGAGCACGGCGCGTACGCGGTCACCGACGAGGTGTACGAGCACCTGGTGTTCACCGACGCGGCGAGCCCGCACGTGTCGCTGGCCAGCCTGCCCGGGATGCGAGAGCGAACGCTGCGCATCTCCTCCGCCGGCAAGACCTTCTCCTGCACCGGTTGGAAGGTCGGCTGGGTGAGCGGTCCGGCGGCGCTGGTCTCGGCGGTGTTGCGGGTGAAGCAGTTCCTCACCTTCGTCAACGCGGCACCGCTGCAACCGGCGGTCGCCGTGGCACTGGCCCTGCCGGACGACTACTACATGGGCTTCCGGGACGGGCTCCAGCAGCGCCGTGACCAGCTCGTCGGCGGCCTCACCGACGCCGGGTTCGAGGTGCTGGTGCCGGAGGGGACGTACTTCGTCACGGCCGACGTCACCGCCCTGGGCGGCCGGGACGGGGTGGAGTTCTGCCGCTCGCTGCCGGAGCGCTGCGGCGTGGTGGCAGTGCCCACCCAGGTCTTCTACGACGACGCCAACGCGGGCCGGCGGCTGATCCGCTTCGCCTTCTGCAAGCGTCCCGAGGTGCTGACCGAGGCGGTCACCCGACTGCGCGCTCTGAGCCCGAGCCACTGACCGGCCCGGGGAGGGCCGACCCGGGGTCGCTCGACGACTGATCCGCCGTCGATGTCGCGAGCCGGGTCAGCAGTTGGCCCTCGTCACCGAGCAGCACCGACTCGGCGTCGTCCACGAACGACAGGTCCGCCGTCACGTGCCGGCTTGCCGCCGTGAGCAGCAACCCGACCACCGGGTCCTCGACGGCACGGCGTAGGCCGTCCAGATTGCGCAGCTCGCGCAGCAGGTGCCCGCGCTGGTTGCTGAGCACCGCGCGAACCGTGGCTGCCGAGCCGGACCGGGCGGCGGCGGTGACCTTGAGGAAGAAGTCGTCCCGGAATCCGCCGCTGCGCGGACTCGGCTCGGCCAACCACCGCGCCAACTCCGCGCGGCCGTCCGGGGTGATCTCGTAGACCACCCGGTCCGGCTTGATCGGCTGCGGTTGCCGTTCGGCGACGACCAGCTCGTCCCGGGAGAGCCGGTCGAGGATCTGGTAGAGGTGGCCGATGTTCAGCGGCCCCCACTGCGGGCCGACGGCTGCCTCGAACGCGCCCTTGAGCTGGTAGCCGTGGCTGGGGCCACCAGCGAGCAGGGCGAGGACGGCGTGCTGGATCGCCATGTCACCTCCGGTACGGGTCTTGCATTGTCACAATGTATCGCGCAGAGTGGGAGACAGCACACGGGGAGGCGCGACATGCTCGGCTTCATCTGGAGACAGCTGCGCGGCCGTGCGGGGCGGTCGGTGGCGCTGTTGGTCGGCGTGCTGGTGGCCACCACCGGCTTCGTGGTCCTGACCGGCGCCACCACCACCTCCCACCTGGACGTCACCGGCACGGTCGAGCGCAACACCCAGGTCGCCTACGAGATCCTGGTCCGTCCGAAGGGGACCCGCACTCCGCTGGAGGCCGAGCGCGGGCTCGTCCGCCCCAACTATCTCTCCGGGCTCTTCGGCGGCATCACCACCCAGCAGTACGAGCAGGTACAAGCGGTCCCCGGCATCGAGGTGGCGGCCCCGATCGCGATGCTCGGCTATTCCACCACCCTGCTACCGACGCCAATCGACCTCACCGACGCCGTCGACCGATCGCTCGATCGTCAGGTCATCCGGGTCGACCCGACCTTCCACGCCGAACGTGGTCTCTCCCGCGCGCCGGGCAAACCCCGGTACGTGTACGTGACCACGAAGCCGCTGATCTACCCCCGGCTCGACGGGGAGATCGACAGCAGTGCCACGCCGTACTCCGATGGGCGGTCGTACCCCTGGTCGGACACCTGTGGGCTTACTACCCGGGAGGTGCAGCCGGACGGGCGCAGCCTTCCCATCTGCGATCCGCAATTCGCCCTGCTCGGAAACCCGGGCACGCTCTCCGAGCGCGAGCACTGGTCCCTGGACGCCGTGCAACTGCTGCCCGACGGCCGGTTCCAAGGCCCGCCCTACCTGCTGGCGACCGACCGGGACGGCTCCTCGACACCCGCCGACCGGCTGGTGCTGGCATACGACCTGACCGTGCCGTTCCTCCTGGCGGCGGTGGACCCGGCGGCCGAGGAACAGCTGGTCGGCCTCGACGATGCCGTGGTCACGGGCCGAGCCGTCCGCGTGGACGACACGGTCGCCGTCAGACGCCTCGGCACGGCGGAGAACCACGAGGTGCCGGTCCTCGTCACCAACCGACCCTTCATCGACGAGTCGCTGGCGGCCAGATTCACCCGGCTCGCGATCAGTCCCGTCGGCGTGGAGGCAATCGACCTGGAAAAGACGTTGAGCCGCCCTGGTGGGACTCCGGCCGGGTCCAGCCGGTACGACCTCACCGCCGGCCACCAGGCAATGCTGACCGAGGAGCTGTCGCCGGCCGGGTGCTGTGTCGGCCAACTGCAAACCGTCGTGCAGTCGGCCGACGTGCAGTACGACCGGCTACCCGACGGCAGCCTGCGCGCTCGCCAGCAGCCGCCCGGCAACCCCGAGGTGTACGGCGAAGAGGAAGCCTTCAACCCGATGCCCCGACCCTGGCTCGCCGACGACAGCGGTTCGCGATCGGTACGGGCGCTGCCGCTACCCACGGGCGGAAACACCCCCAATCGCTTCTGGCGGGCCATCGGTGTCTTCGACCCGGGCCGGCTGACCGGGTTCAGCGACCTCGGCCAACTGCCGCTGGAGACCTACCAGGCGCCGATGGCGCAGGGTGCCGACGACCGCAGCCGGGCAGCACTGGGCGGTCAGCCACTGGCGCCCAGCGGCAATCCCGCCGGCTACCTCTCGGCGCCGCCGCTGCTCCTCACCAACCTCGGCAGCGTGCCGAAACTCCTTCAGGGCGGCGGCGGGCCACAGGCCAAGGCGCCGATCAGCGCGATCCGGGTGCGGGTGGCCGATGTGGGCGGCTACAGCGAGCATTCCGCCGAGCGGGTCCGGCTGGTCGCCGAGCAGATCGCGGCACGCACGGGGCTGGACGTCGACATCACGCTCGGCTCCTCGGCCGCACCACAGACCGTGGAGTTGCCCGCCGGCTCGTTCGGACGGCCGATGCTGCGGCTGACCGAGAACTGGTCGGCACTCGGCGTGGCATCGGTCATCACGCAGGCGGTGGACCGTAAGAGCCTGGTGCTCTTCGTGCTGGTGCTGGTGGTCTGCGTGCTGTTCCTCGGCAACGCGGTCAGCGCTGCCGTCCGCGACCGGCGCTCCGAACTGGCGGTGCTCTCCTGCCTCGGCTGGCCGGTCCGTCGGATCGCGGCGCTGATCCTCGGCGAGGTCGCCCTGCTCGGGCTCATCGCCGGCCTGTTGTCGCTGACGCTCGCGGTGCCGCTCGGGATGGCGCTCGGCATCGACGTCGACTGGCGGCGGTCGGCCCTGGCCGTACCCATCGCCCTGCTGCTCGCTCTGGCCGCGGGCCTGGTGCCGGCGCTGCGGGCCGCGCGCGCCCACCCGGCCGCCGCCCTCCGCCCGATGGTCGCTCCCGCCGGCTGGGCACGTCGGCCGCGGACCCTCTTCGGGCTGGCCCTGGTCAACCTGGCCCGCACCCCCGGGCGCACATTCCTCGGTGCCGGTGCGCTGGCGATCGGGGTGGCCGCGCTGACGCTGGTCGCCGCTGCCACGTGGGCGTTCCGGGGCGCAATCGTCGGCAGTCTGCTCGGCGACATGGTCTCGCTGAGCGTGCGCGGCGCGGACACCGTGGCCGCTGCCGCCACGGTGCTGCTCGGTGCCGCAGCGGTCGCGGACGTGCTCTACCTGAACATCCGCGACCGGGCCGCCGAGCTGGCCACCCTGCGCGCGATCGGCTGGACCGACGCCGAGCTGGGCCGGCTGGTCGGCTACGAGGGGCTGGCGCTGGGGATCGTGGGGGCGACGACCGGAGCGGCGATCGGCCTGGCCAGCGCGGGCTGGCTGATCGGCGACCTTCCCGGCGCGCTGGTCCTGGTCGCCGCGCTGACGGCGCTGGCGGGCGCGTTGGTCAGCGCCGTCGCCGCGCTGGTGCCCGCCGCTCTGTTGCCGCGCCTGCGGCCCGCCCGACTACTGGCAGAGGAGTAGCAGATCATGAGCGAGCAGAGCGGCAGCGCGATCGCGGTCGACCACCTGATCCGACAGTTCGGCACCGGCGCGGACCGGTTGACGGCCGTCGACGACGTGTCCCTGACCATCGCGGCCGGTTCGGTGGTCGCGCTGACCGGGCCGAGCGGGTCGGGCAAGTCGACGCTGCTACACCTGATCGGCGCGATCGAGCAGCCCGACGAGGGCACCGTCACCGTCGACGGCGTGGTGGTCAGCAGCCTGCGCAGGGCGGCGCTGGCACGCTTCCGGCAACGGGTCGGCTTCGTGTTCCAGCGTTATCACCTGCTGCCCGCGCTCACCGTGCTGGACAACGTGATCGCGCCCGTCCTCCCCCGCCGGGGCCGGGCCGATCACGCGGCCCGAGCCCGGGAGTTGCTGGACGCGGTTGGCCTGGCCGGGCGGGAGCGCGCGCTGCCCGCGCAGCTCTCCGGCGGTCAGCAGCAACGGGTCGCCATCGCCCGGGCGCTGATGGGCGCACCGGGCCTGCTGCTGGCCGACGAGCCCACCGGCAACCTCGACTCGACCACCGGCGGGCAGATCCTCGATCTGCTGCTCGACCTTCGCGACCGGCACGGCATGACCATCCTGCTCGCCACACACGAACAGGCCATCGCCGCCCGCTGCGACCGACTGGTCCGTCTGAACGACGGACGCGTCACCGAGGACCTGGACCTCACCGACGGCGAGGACCCGGCCGAGACGTACGAGCGGGCGGCCCGGCTACGGCTGTGACGGCGCAGCGGGACGGCGGTTTCAGCCGACAGGGCTGGCGGTGCGGACCTGCTCGGCGATCCGCTCGGCGACCTCGCGGGCGGTCTGCTCGGTGGCCGCCTCGACCATCACCCGGACCAGCGGCTCGGTGCCCGACGGGCGCAGCAGCACCCGGCCGGTCTCGCCCAGTTCCGCCTCGACCCGCTCGACCTCGGCGCGTACGGCCGGTGCGTTGGCGCCGACGGTCCGGTCGCCGACGGGCACGTTGATCAGCACCTGGGGCAGCTTGGTGACCACCGAGGCCAACTCGGCCAGGGACCGGCCGGTGGCCGCCATCCGGGCCATCAGGTGCAGGCCGGTGAGCACCCCGTCGCCGGTGGTGGCGTGTGCGGGCATGACGATGTGGCCGCTCTGCTCGCCGCCGAGCGCCAGCCCGGAGCCGCGCAGCTCCTCCAGCACGTACCGGTCGCCGACCTTGGTCTCGATCAGCCGGATGCCCTGTGCGGACATGGCCAGCCGCAGCCCGAGGTTGCTCATCACGGTGGCCACCAGGGTGTCCTGGGTGAGCGTGCCGGCGTCCCGCATGGCCAGCGCGAGGATCGCCATCACCTCGTCGCCGTCGACCTCGTCGCCGTCGGCGGTGACCGCCACGCAGCGGTCGGCGTCACCGTCGTGGGCGATGCCCAGGTGGGCGCCGTGCTCGACCACGGCCTCGCGCAGCGCCTCGATGTGGTTGGAGCCGCAGTCGTCGTTGATGTTCAGCCCGTCCGGCTCGGCGTGGATCGCCACGACCTCCGCGCCAGCCTCCCGGTAGGCGACCGGGGCTACCTCGGCGGCGGCTCCGTTGGCGCAGTCGACCACGACCTTGATCCCGTCGAGCCGGTGCGGCACGGTGCCGACCAGGTGCTGGACGTAGTGGTCCGCACCGTCGAGCAGGTCGTGCACCCGGCCGACGCCGGCGCCGATCGGCCGGTCCCAGGCGGTGGTGGCGTTCGTCTCGACGGCCGCCTCGATCTGCATCTCGATCTCGTCGGGCAGCTTGTGCCCGCCGGCGGCGAAGAGCTTGATGCCGTTGTCCGGCATCGGGTTGTGTGACGCGGAGAGCATCACGCCGAGGTCTGCCTTGGCCTCTGCGGTGAGGTACGCCACCGCCGGGGTGGGCAGCACGCCGACCCGCACCACGTTGGCACCGGCGCTGGTGAGCCCGGCCACCACGGCAGCCTCCAGCATCTCCCCGCTGGCCCGGGTGTCCCGGCCGACCACCGCGAGCGGCGGATGGCTGCGGTCCGTCTCGGCGAGAGTGTGCGCGGCGGCCACGGCCAGCGCGAGCGCCAACTCGGGGGTGAGATCCGCGTTCGCCCGCCCGCGTACGCCGTCCGTGCCGAACAACCGACCCATAGCCGCCAACCTCCGATGACACTGCTGTTGAGGAGAAAGCGGAACGGCCGGCCCACCTCCCCGTTGGAGGGGAGGCGGACCGGCCGTCCGTCAGAAGTACAACGCGCTGGCGAAGATCAGCGCTTCGAGTACTGGGGAGCCTTACGGGCCTTCTTGAGGCCGTACTTCTTGCTCTCCTTGACCCGGGCGTCCCGAGTGAGGAAGCCGGCCTTCTTCAGGGCCGGGCGGTCGTCCGGCTCGTTCACGATCAGCGCCCGGGCGATGCCCAGCCGCAGCGCGCCGGCCTGGCCGGTGGTGCCGCCGCCGCGCAGGTTGGCGATGACGTCGAACTGCTCGGGCTTCTCGGCGGTGACCAGCGGGTCCTTGATCAGCTGCTGGTGCACCTTGCTCGGGAAGTAGGCCTCAAGGTCGCGGCCGTTGCAGGTGATCTTGCCGGTGCCCGGAACGATACGGACCCGGACGATGGCCTGCTTGCGCCGACCCACGGTCTGGATCGGGCGGTCACCACGCGGCGCGCGGGCGACGGGCGCGGGCGCCTCGGTGGCCTCGGGGGCAACCTCGGTCTCGGTGATGTCGGTCATGCTGCTTCCTTCGCCCGCGCTCACTGCGCGATCTGCTTGATCTCGAACGGCATCGGCTGCTGAGCGCCGTGCGGGTGCTCGGCACCGGCGTAGACCTTCAGCTTCTTGATCAGCTGACGGCCGAGCTTGTTGTGCGGGAGCATCCCCTTCACGGCCAGCTCGATGGCCCGCTCGGGGCGCTTGGTCAGCAGCTCGTCATAGCCGACCTGCTTCAGACCACCCGGGTAACCGGAGTGGCGGTAAGCAACCTTGGTCTGGCGCTTGTTGCCGGTCAGCGCAACCTTGCCCGCGTTCACGATGACGACAAAGTCGCCCGTGTCGACGTGCGGCGCGAAAGTCGGCTTGTGCTTACCACGCAGCAACGTGGCGGCGTGGGTGGCCAGGCGGCCCAGCACGACATCAGAGGCGTCGATGACGTGCCACTGACGCTCGATCTCACCCGGCTTCGGGCTGTACGTACGCACAGGTCTACCTTGTCTCGTCGTCGGTCTGGGGTCGCGCGCCGAGGTGACCAGATCTTGCAGGCCGGACCAGCGCGCACGAACGACCAAGCGTACCTGATAGGGCACGCCTCTGGATGTCGTACAACAGCAGGCAACGATACCGGGCGCCCGGTCGGCAGGTCAAAACGGGGGTACGGCCCCGCGCGGCGACCCAACGGCCGTGGCCCAGCTCACACGCCAGCGAGCCCTTCGGCCCTCGGACGACGATACGCGACCCAGGTCACCGCGACACACAGCGCGTACCAGCCGATGAACGCCAGGTAGGCGGCGTCGGCCTTGCCGGAGCCGAGGAACGACTGGCGGAACGCGACGTTGACCAGCACGCCGCCGGAGGCGCCGACCGCGCCGGCAATCCCGATCAACGCGCCGGTCATGCGCCGCGCCCAACGGGCTGCGGCCTCCGGGTCGCGCCGGCCCGCGGCCACCGCGTCCGCCGCCCGGGCCCGGAAGATGGCCGGGATCATCTTGTACGTGGAGCCGTTGCCGATGCCGGAGAAGACGAAGAGGGCGAGGAACCCGGCCAGGTAGAGCCCGAACGAGCGCTCCCGGGCCGCGTACAGCACCGCTCCGGCGCCGGCCGCCATCGCCACGAAGTTCCAGAAGGTCACCCGGGCTCCGCCGAGTCGGTCGGCGAGGTGCCCGCCCAGCGGCCGGATCAGCGAGCCCACCAGCGGGCCGAGGAAGGTCAACCAGGCAGCGTCGACGGGGGTCGGGAACCGCTCGGCGAACTGGAGCTGGAGCACCTGACCGAACGCGAAGCCGAACCCGATGAACGAGCCGAAGGTGCCGATGTAGAGGAGCGACATGATCCAGGTGTGCGGGTCGCGGGCGGCCTCGCGCAGCGCGCCCGACTCGTTGCGCACCCCGGGCACGGTGTCCAACCAGCGGGCCGCCGCCAGCGCGGCCAGCACGATCAGCGGCAGGTAGACCGCCGGAACCAGCCGGGGGTACGCGGCACCGGCGGTGGCCAGCACCGCCAGCCCGACCAACTGCACCGCGGGTACGCCCAGGTTGCCGCCACCGGCGTTGAGCCCGAGGGCCCGGCCTTTGAGCCGCTGTGGATAGAACAGGTTGATGTTCGCCATCGAGGATGCGAAGTTGCCACCTCCGACGCCGGTGAGGCAGGCGAGCACCATCAGCGTGGTGTAGGACACCCCGGGCTCCAGCAGCAAAGTCATCGGCACCGCGGGCACCAGCAGCAGCAGTGCGCTGACGATCGTCCAGCGCCGCCCACCGAAGCGGGCCACCGCCAGCGTGTACGGCAGCCTCAGCACTGCGCCCAGCGCGGCCGGCACCGCGGTGAGCAGGAATTTCCCGGCCGGATCGATGCCGTACTCGGGGCCGAGGAAGAGCACGGTCACCGACCAGAGGCTCCACACCGAGAAGCCGACGTGCTCGGCGAAGACCGAGACCCAGAGGTTGCGCCGGGCGATCGGTGCGCCCGTTGTCCGCCAGAAGTCGGGGTCCTCGGGGCGCCAGTCGTCGAGGCGGTGCCGGCGCCCCGTGGCGCCCGGCGGCACGGCGGTGACTGCGGTGCTGGTGAGCGTGCTCACTGCGGCTCCTCCTCGTCGATGTGACCAGGGGGAACGCTAGGAACACCGGGTTACCGGGCGGTGCCCGTCGCGGGTCGGCCCGGAAACGGTAACCGCACCGGGGGCCGGCAGCGGTAGTGAGCGGGGCACCCCGGTCGGAGGTCAGAGCTCCTGGAGGATGCGCAGCGCGCGGCCGACCCGGAGCATGGTGTCGGTGTCGGCGACGTCCACGCAATCGGTGAACCACTTCTTCATCGGCGAGGAGAGGCGGTCGGGCATCACCACGTAGCGGCCCATCGTCACGGCGAGCGGGGAGTCCCGCAGCAGCGACTCCTCGACCACCTCGACGACGATCACGATCGGCACGTCGGTGGAGTTGTAGACGTCCGAGCTGATCACGAGTCCGAGGCGTTCCCGAGCGCCCTCGATGCGCCAGACCTCACCCCTACGCAGCACGCGGCCGGCCGCGGAAGAGCAGGTCGTCGACCATGCCCACCTCGCGGGCGTCGGCGAGGGCGGCGGACTCCAGGTCCATGCCGGCGCGACCCACGGCGGCGGCGTGCGCGGTGAAGACCTCGCGCAGCGCCTTCTCCCGGGCGGCCTGGTCCATCCACGCGGAGAGCGACAGCCCTTCGCGCTTGGCGAACCGCCGGGCCTCCTCGATCGTCTCGTCTGTGAACGACAGGGTCACCTTGGCAGTCATGCCGAGGAGACTACCCATCGGTATGACCACCAGTCATCCGCGCGCCCGCCAACTCACCCCCGGTCGTCGAAACGCACATTCCGGCCCTCACCGGGTCGACTCGGCAGCCCGGCCGCCGAACACCGCGAAGCGCCATTCCTTGAAGTAGCAGTCGACGTCGACCAGGCCTGCCTCGGCGAGCCACTGGCACTGCTCGGCGACCGTCGTCGGCCGGTCGTGCCGCATCCGCTCCCGGGCGGCGGCGATCTCCTCGGGGGGCGAGCCCAACTCGGTGATCCGTGCCGTCCACACCTCGTCGTAGCGCCGGTCCAGGGCCGGGGTCGGGCCGGCCACCTGCTCGGCGTTGACGAACACCCCGCCGGGCACCAGCGCGGCGGAGGCCCGCCGGTAGAGCGCACGCTTGTCGGCGTCGTCCAGGTGGTGGATCGCCAGCGCGCTGACCACCGCGTCGTACCGACCGGCCGGTAGCGGGTCGGCCAGGCCGGCCCGGACCGTCCGGTGCGGTATGGACCGGGCGTTCAACTGGTCGGCGGCGCGGGCGAGCATCGCCGGCGCGGCGTCCACCAGGGTCAGCCGCACCCCCGGCACCGCCTCGGCGAGCAGGAGCGAGAGCAGGCCGGTGCCGGCGCCCAGATCCAGCACCTCCGGGGCACGCCCGGCGGCCAGTGCGGCGCGCAGGGGTGGAGCGGCCACCTGGACGGCGGTGCCGTAGAAGGCGTCGAAGCAGGGCACCAGTCGCCTGCGTGCCTCGTCGTAGCTGCCGGCAACCGCGTCGAAGGCGTCCGCCACGCTCATCGCACTCTCCCATTCCATGAGAAAACCTTCCCATATGTTAGACACGAACCGCGTGACTGGCGTAGCACCGACCGCACGGTGAGACGCGGACGGCGCAGGCCACGGCTGGCGGACAGCAGGCCGACGGACACCACCCACCCGTCACGTCCGCTGCCCCTGTGCGGTGTGAGCCCCACTTGACAGGACCGAAACAGAAGAGACCCGGACCGGAAACCGCCCGGCGGCACGCTTTCCCGACATGACAGACGGTGCGCGGTCGGCAACTCGCCCGGGGCGGACGCCCCGAGAGGTGGCGACACACTGCCCGTACTGCGCGCTCCAGTGCGGCATGGTGCTGCGCCAGGACGACGACGGGGTGACGGTGCACCCCCGCCAGTTCCCCACCAACCGGGGCGGGCTCTGCCAGAAGGGCTGGACCGCCGCCGACCTGCTCGACCACCCGGAGCGGCTGACCACCCCGCTGCTGCGCGACCCGGCCACCGGCGAGCTGCGCCCGGCCAGTTGGGACGCCGCGCTGGATCGGGTCGTCGCCGGCATCCGCACCGTCCAGGACGGCGCCGGCCGGGACGCGGTCGCCGTCTTCGGTGGCGGTGGCCTGACCAACGAGAAGGCGTACGCGTTGGGGAAGTTCGCCCGCATCGCACTGCGCACCCGGCACATCGACTACAACGGACGGTTCTGCATGTCTTCGGCGGCGGCTGCCGGCCTGCGCGCCTTCGGCGTCGATCGGGGGCTGCCGTTCCCACTGGCCGACCTGGGCCAGGCCGACACCCTGCTGCTGGTCGGCGCGAACCCGGCGGAGACCATGCCGCCGCTGGTGCGCTGGCTCACCGAGCAGCGCCGTAACGGTGGCCGGCTGATCGTCGTGGACCCCCGGGTCACCGCCACCGCCCGCCTGGCCGATCTGCACCTGCAACCGTTGCCCGGCACCGACCTCGCGGTGGCCAACGCGCTGCTGCACATCGCGCTCATCGAGGGCTGGATCGACCAGACCTACGTGGCCGAGCGGACCACCGGCTTCGAGGTGGTCCGTCGCAGTGTCGCCGCCTGGTGGCCGGCCCGCGCGGAGCAGCTCTCCGGGGTGCCGGTGGCCGACCTGGAGGCGACCGCCCGGGCGCTGGGCACCGGCGGGCGAGTGATCATCCTGACCGCGCGCGGTGCCGAACAGCATGCCAAGGGAGTGGACACGGTCACCGCGTACGTGAACCTGGCGCTTGCCCTGGGCCTGCCCGGCCGGACCGGCTCGGGGTACGGCTGCCTCACCGGCCAGGGCAACGGCCAGGGCGGGCGGGAGCACGGGCAGAAGGCCGACCAGCTCCCCGGCTACCGGCGGATCGACGACCCGGTGGCCCGGGAGCACGTGGCCGGGGTCTGGGGGGTACCGGCCGACGAGCTGCCCGGCCCGGGTGTGCCCGCCTACCAACTGCTCGACTCCCTCGGCACTCCCGACGGTCCCCGCGCGCTACTGGTGTTCGGCTCGAACCCGGTGGTCTCCGCGCCCCGGGCGGCCCGGATCGAGCGCCGGCTGCGCGACCTCGACCTGCTGGTCGTCGCCGACCTGCTGCTCTCCGAGACGGCCGCGCTGGCCGACGTGGTGCTGCCCGTCGCGCAGTGGGCCGAGGAAGACGGCACGATGACCAACCTGGAGGGTCGTGTGCTGCGTCGGCGCGCGTTACGCCCGCCGCCACCGGGCGTCCGGACCGACCTGGCCATCATCTCCGACCTCGCGGTCCGGCTGGCCGCTGCCGACCCGGCGGCTCCCGGCGCGGCTGACCCGACAACCGAGGTGCGGAGCCGACCCGCGGCCATCGGGCCGGCCGCGGGGGGACCCGATGCCCCACCGGACGCCATCGCGGCGGCTCGGTTCCCGGCCGACCCGGCCGCCGTCTTCGCCGAGCTGCGCCGCGCCTCCGCTGGCGGGGCCGCCGACTACGCCGGCATCAGCTGGGCCCGGATCGACGCCGCTGACGGCGTCTACTGGCCCTGCCCGGCCGAGGATGGGCCGGACACGCCACGGCTCTTCACCGACCGGTTCGCCACCCCGGACGGCCGGGCCCGGTTCCACCCCGTCGACCACCGGCCGGCCGCCGAGGAGGTCTGCGCCACCTACCCGCTGCACTTCACCACCGGCCGGGTGCTGGCCCAGTACCAGTCCGGCACCCAGACCCGCCGGGTGGCCGCGCTGCGCCGCGCCGCGCCCGAGGCGTTCGTCGAGCTGCATCCCGACCTGGCCGCCCGGCTGGGCATCGACGACGGCGACCCGGTGCGGGTCACGTCGCGCCGAGGCGAGATGCTCGCTCCGGCCCGGCTCAGCGCGGGGATCCGACCAGACACCGTCTTCGCCCCGTTCCACTGGGCCGGGGTGGCCCGCGCCAACTCAGTGACCAACGACGCGGTGGACCCGATCTCCGGGATGCCCGAGTTCAAGATCTGCGCGGTCAGGGTGGAGAAGGCATGACCGCCCGAGTGGTGATCGTCGGCAACGGGATGGCGGGCGCCCGGCTGGCCGGCGAGCTACGCGTCCGGGAAGGGGACCGGAAGGTCACCGTGCTCGGGGCGGAGCCGCACCGCGCGTACAACCGAATCATGCTCTCCACACTGCTGGCAGGTCGGATCGGCGAGCCGGACGTGGAGCTGACCGAGACCGCCGTGCACGGCGTCGACCTGCGCATCGGCGTACCGGTGACCGCGGTGGACCGGTCCGCCCGGGAGGTCCGCACCGCGCACGGCGAACGGATCTCCTACGACCACCTGGTGCTGGCCACCGGCAGCCGGGCGGTGGTGCCGCCACTGCCCGGCCTCGACCCGGGCGACCTACCGGAGCGGGTGGTCCCGTTCCGCACCCTGGACGACTGCCGGCGGATCCTCGCCGCGGCGGACGGCGCGCACAGCGCACTCGTGCTCGGCGGCGGGCTGCTCGGCCTGGAGGCCGCCCGAGGGCTCGCCACGCGCGGGCTGGCCACAACCGTGGTGCACCCGACCGGGCACCTGATGGAACGGCAGCTCGACCCGGCGGCCGGCGCCGTGCTCGCCGGCACGCTCGCCGGTCTCGGCGTCACCATTCAGCTCGCGGTGCCGGCGACCGGCGTGGCCGCGGACGCCGACGGCGTACGCCTCGACCTGGCCGACGGCCGATCGCTGCGCGCCGACCTCCTGGTGCTCTCCTGCGGGGTACGCCCGGACACCGCCCTCGCCGAGGCCGCCGGGTTGACCCTGCGACGCGGCGTGGTGGTGGACGACCGGCTGCGCACCAGCGACCGGCGCATCTCGGCGATCGGCGACTGCGCCGAGCACGACGGCGCGCTCACCGGACTGGTCGCACCCGCCTGGGCCCAGGCCCGGGTGCTCGCCGATGTGCTGACCGGGGCGGACCCGCTGGCCCGGTACCGGCCACGGCCTGTGGTGACCCGACTCAAGGCGGCCGGGATCGACCTGGCCGCGATGGGCGACGCGGTGGGTGGCGGGCCGGGCGAGGAGCTGACCTTCACGGACCCGACCCGGGGCACGTATGCCCGGTTGCGGATCCGGGACGAGCGACTGATCGGCGCGATCCTGCTCGGTGACAACCCGGCGGTCGGCACGGTGATCCAGCTCTTCGACCGCGGTCACCCGGTGCCGGCCGACCGGCGGACGCTGCTGTTGGGCCGGTCGCTCGGCGCGACCGGTGCGGCGCCGGCCGCGTCACCGGCGCTGATGCCGGACGCGGCCACCGTCTGCCAGTGCAACACGGTGACCAAGGGCGCGCTGGTGCGCAGTTGGCGCTCCGGGGCCCGGACGGCCGGCGCGGTGGCGGCGGCGACCCGAGCCGGCACCGGCTGCGGCGGATGCCGGGACGCGGTGGGCGGGATCGTCGACTGGCTGGCCGAGGCGGAATCGGTGGAGGTGACGCGATGAGCGGCGGTGACCTGGTCGTCATCGGCAATGGGATGGTCGGGCAGCGCTTCGTTGACGCGCTGCGCGCCCGTGACCCGCAGGGGCGCTGGCGGGTGACCGTGCTGGGCGAGGAGCGACGTCCGGCGTACGACCGGGTGCGGCTCTCGGCGTTCTTCGACGGGGTGAGCGAGAGTGAGCTCAACCTGCACACCCCGCACGACGGGGTGCGGCTGCGTCTCGGTGAGCCCGCCACCGCCATCGACCGGAGCCGGCGGGTGGTGACCACCGCCACCGGCGAGTACCGCTACGACATGCTGGTACTGGCCACCGGGTCCTACCCGTTCGTGCCGCCGGTGCCCGGCACGGAGCTGCCCGGAGTCTTCGTCTACCGGACCCTGGACGACCTGGCGGCGATCCAGGCGTACGCCCGAGGCCGGCGGGCCGGCGCGGTGATCGGCGGCGGGCTGCTCGGGCTGGAGGCGGCGAACGCCCTGCGGCTGCTCGGCCTGAGCACCGACGTGGTCGAGTTCGCGCCCCGGTTGATGCCGGTGCAGGTGGACCAGGCCGGCGGTGCGATGCTCCGCCGCTACGTCGAGGAGCTGGGCGTGCGGACCCACCTAGGGGTCGCCACCACCGCGATCCGGCCCGGCCCGGACGGCGCCGTTGCCGCCCTGGGGCTCTCCGACGGTGCTGATATCGACGCCGATCTGGTGGTGGTGGCCGCCGGCATCCGGCCCCGGGACGAGCTGGCCCGAGCCGCCGGCCTGCCACTGGGTCCGCGCGGCGGGGTGCTGGTCGACGCGACCTGCCGCACCGCCGACGAGCGGATCTGGGCGGTCGGCGAGTGCGCGGCGGTCGACGGCACCTGCCACGGCCTGGTCGCACCGGGATACGCGACGGCCGAGGTGGTGGCCGACCGGCTGGTGGGCGGCGCGGCGACCTTCCCGGGCGCGGACAGCGCGACCAAGCTGAAGCTGCTCGGCGTCGACGTGGCCTCGTTCGGCGACGCGCACGGCACGACCCCGGGCTGCCTGGACGTCACGTTCACCGACCCGGCCACCCGGGTCTACGCGAAGCTGGTCCTCTCCGACGACGCGCACACCCTGCTCGGCGGGGTGCTGGTCGGCGACGCCAACGCGTACCCGACGCTGCGGGCGAGCGTGGGTGGTCCGCTGCCGGCCGCGCCGCTGGCGCTGCTCGCCCCGGACGGCGGCGGCGCGGACGCGGGCGCGCTGCCCGCCGCCGCCCAGGTCTGCTCCTGCAACGCGGTGACCCGGAGCGACGTGGACGCCGCCATCGCCGGCGGCTGCGCGGACGTACCGGCGTTGAAGGCGTGCACCAGGGCCGGCACCAGCTGTGGCTCCTGCGTGCCGACGCTGAAGCAACTCCTGGACGCGGCCGGGGTGGCGCAGTCCACCGCGCTCTGCGAGCACTTCGACGTCAGCCGGCGGGAGCTGTTCGAGATCGTCCGGGTGCGCGGCATCCGCACCTTCTCCCGGCTGGTCGCCGAGCACGGTCGGGGGCGCGGCTGCGACATCTGCAAGCCGGTGGTGGCTTCGATCCTCGCCTCGCTGGGCGCCGGGCACGTGCTCGACGGGGAGCAGGCGTCGTTGCAGGACACCAACGACCACTTCCTGGCCAACCTGCAACGCGACGGCAGCTACTCGGTGGTGCCCCGGATCCCCGGCGGCGAGATCACCCCCGAAAAGCTGATCGTGATCGGTGAGGTCGCCCGGGACTTCCAGCTCTACACGAAGATCACCGGCGGGCAGCGGATCGACCTGTTCGGGGCGCGGGTGGAGCAGTTGCCGCAGATCTGGCGGCGGCTGGTGGACGCCGGCTTCGAGTCCGGCCACGCGTACGGCAAGGCGCTGCGCACAGTGAAGTCCTGCGTCGGAGAGACCTGGTGCCGGTACGGGGTGCAGGACTCGGTGGGGTTGGCCGTGGCGCTGGAGCTGCGCTATCGGGGGTTGCGCGCCCCGCACAAGATCAAGTCAGCGGTCTCCGGCTGCGCTCGGGAGTGCGCCGAGGCACGTAGCAAGGACTTCGGCATCATCGCCACCGAAAGCGGCTGGAATCTCTACGTCGGTGGCAACGGTGGCTTCCGGCCCCGGCACGCCGATTTGTTCGCCACCGACCTGTCGACGGAAGCGCTGATTTCGCTGATCGACAGATTCTTGATCTATTACATCCGCACCGGCGACCGACTGCAGCGCACGGCCGGCTGGATCGAGGCGATGGACGGCGGCCTGGACCACCTGCGCTCGGTGATCGTGGACGACTCGCTGGGCCTCTGCGCCGAACTGGACGCGGCAATGGCCCGGCACGTGGCGTCGTACTCCGACGAGTGGCGCGACGTGCTGAACGACCCGGATCGGCTGCGCCGCTACACCTCCTTCGTCAATGCTCCCGAGGTACCCGACCCGTCGATCACCTTCGCGCGGGAACGCGGCCAGCCGGTGCCGGCGGGCGGCCACACCCCGACCCGACCCCAGCCGGTCGCGCTGGGCCTGCCGGAGGTGCGGCGATGAACCACGCCACCACGCTGGGCTGGGCCCCGGTCTGCCCCCTCGACCGGCTGGAACCGGACCGGGGGGTCGCCGCCCTGGTCGACGGGGTGCAGGTCGCCCTCTTCCGGACCGCGGACGGGCTGTTCGCGATCGACAACCGCGATCCGGTCTCCGGGGCGTACGTGCTGTCCCGGGGCATCGTGGGCAGCCGCAGAGGGGTGCCGACGATCGCCTCGCCGCTGCACAAGCAGGTGTACGACCTCCGCACCGGGCACTGCCTCGACCTGCCCGGGGTGGCCGTGACCCGGCACGACGCGCGCTGCCGCGGCGGGCTGGTCGAAGTGCGGCTGCGACAGGAGGGCTGATGCGGGAGGAACTGGCCGGCTTCACCATCGGGGTGACCGCCGACCGGCGGCGCGACGAGCTGGCCGCGCTGCTCGAACGGCGAGGCGCCCGGGTGGTGCTCGCCCCGGCGCTGCGGATCGTGCCGCTGTCCGACGACACCGAGCTGCGCGAGGCGACCCGGGCCTGCCTGGACCAGCCACCGGACATCCTGATGGCCAACACCGGCATCGGCATGCGTGGGTGGCTGGAGGCGGCCGAGGGCTGGGGGCTGGCCGAGTCGCTGCGCTCGGTCCTGGCCAGCTCGTACGTGGTCGCCCGGGGCCCCAAGGCACGCGGTGCGGTCCGGGCCGCAGGGCTGCACGATCAGTGGTCGCCTGCCTCGGAGAGCTGCGACGAGGTGGTCGACCACCTGCGCCGGCGCGGCGTGGCCGGGCAGGTGATCGCCATGCAGCTGCACGGCGAGCGGCAGCCGGAGTGCACGCTCGCGCTGGAGGCGGCCGGTGCCACGGTCATCGAGGTGCCGGTCTACCGCTGGGCCCCGCCGACCGACCCGGCGCCGCTGCACCGACTGATCGACCTGATCGCCGGCCGGCTGGTGGACGCGGTGACGTTCACCTCGGCGCCGGCGGCCGAGGCGCTGCTGCGGGCGGCCGGGGACCGCACCGACGCAATGGTGTCCGCGTTTCACAAGGACGTACTGGCCAGTTGCGTCGGCGCGGTCACCGCCGAGCCGCTGCTGCGGCGCGGGGTGCCGGTCTGCGCGCCCAGCCGGGCCCGGTTGGGCGCGCTGGTACGGACCATCGTCGAAGAACTGCCCCGCCGAACCATGACGTTCAAGGCCGATGGGCACCTGCTCACCCTGCGCGGGCACGCCGCGGTGATCGACGGCGAGCTGCGCCCGCTCGCCCCTGCCCCGATGGCGGTGCTGCGGGCGCTGGCCCAGTCGCCCGGCCGGGTGCTGTCGCGCACGGCGCTGCTGCGGGCCCTGCCCCGTGGCGCGGACGAGCACGCGGTGGAGATGGCCGTGGCCCGGCTCCGGGCCGCCCTGCGCGCTCCCCGCGTGGTGCAGACCGTGGTCAAGCGCGGCTACCGGCTCCGGGTCGACTGACGCGTCGCGGCCGGCCGGAACGGACCGGCCGGCCGCCTCGGGTCAGCCGACCGGCGTGGGGAAGCCTCGACCCTGCTCGGACTGGAGCCGGAGCATGGCGTGCTCGACCACCGTCACCAGCACCTGCTTGACCGACTCCCGGTGCCGGGCGTCGGTCATCACCAGCGGCACGTGCGGCGAGATGGCCAGTGCCTCGCGGACCTCGTCCAGGTCGTACTGGGGAGCGCCGTCGAACCGGTTCAGCGCCACCACGTACGGCAGGTTGCGGTTCTCGAAGTAGTCCAGCGGGGCGAACGCATCGGTGATCCGGCGGGTGTCCACCAGCACGGCGGCACCCACCGCACCCCGGATGATCTCGTCCCACATGAACCAGAACCGGGTCTGGCCGGGTGTGCCGAAGAGGTACAGGATCAGGTCCTGGGCCATGGTGATACGGCCGAAGTCCATGGCGACCGTGGTGGTCTCCTTGCCCGGCACCTTGGACGGGTCGTCGATGCCGACACCGGCCGCGGTCATCACCGCCTCGGTGGTCAGCGGTGTGATCTCGGAGATCGAACCGACGAGTGTCGTCTTGCCGACGCCGAAGCCGCCCGCGACGACGATCTTCGCGGAGACGATTCCCCGGCTCTGCCGCCCCCCAGCGGGGTCATAGCCTGCGAAGTCCACTTAGCACCCTTCCAAGCAGTTCCATTCGCTCCTCGAATCCCTCGGCGGGAGCAGCAGTGTGTAACGTCAGCAGGCTCTCGGTCACCATGTCGGCGACCAACACCCGGGCGACGCCCAGCGGCATCCGGGTGTACGCGGCGATCTCCGCCAGCGACTGTGCCCGGCCTTCACAGACCGTGGCGATGCGGTGCTTGTCATGCCCGGCGAAGCGGGACTCGGCGACCTGGGTGGGAGAAGCCGTGAGGACCGCCTCGAGAGCGATGTCCTGCCGGGGCTCGGTACGACCACGGGTGACCGCGTACGGACGCACCAGAGCGCCGCGCGGGTCAGCGCGTCGTTGGTCCATCCCCGATCACCTCCTCGTCCCCCTGCGGAGCCGGTCCACACCGCCTCCCGTCCCTGGTCCGGCACGCGGGCCGCGCGCCGTGTCTAGTCGCTACGAGCGCACCGCATCCCGTGGCAGCGGCACCAGCGCGGCACCCACCCGTTCGACCAGCAGCGCCATCTCGTAGCCCACCTGGCCCACGTCGCAGCTACGCGCGGCCAGCACGGCCATCGACGAGCCGTCGCTGATCGACATGAGGAAGAGGTAGCCGCTGTCCATCTCGATGACGGTCTGCAACACCCCGCCCGCGCTGAACATCCGGGCCGCGCCCTCGGTCAGGCTCACCACGCCGGAGGTGATCGCGGCGAGCTGGTCCGCCCGGTCCCCGGGCAGATCCCGGGAAGAGGCGAGCAGCAGCCCGTCGGCGGACACCGCCACCACGTGGGCGATGCCCGCCACGCTGTCGGCGAAGTTGGTGAGCAGCCAACCCATGTCCTGCATGGCAGCTGGCCTGTTCATCGGCTCTCCTTGGTCGAGGTGCTGTTCAGGTCCGTACCGGCCGTCCGGCCGCGCTGTACGCCGCGGTGGTAGGCCGACAACAGGCCGCGTACTTCATCGGGGGTCCGCCGGCTGCGATCCCGGCCGCTCTTCGGTTCGATACCGCCCGGCACGAGCTGCGCCTGCGGCACCCGCTTGGGCAGCCCGGAGCGCGTTGTTCCGGCCGGGGCCGGCTCGGCGGCCCGGCTGGCCCGGGACCAGCCCTCGTCCGCCGCCGTCCGCCAGGCGTCCGGGTCCGTGGCCGGCCTGGCGGGCGTGCTCGGACCGGCGGGCGCGGATGGCGCCGTTCGGGCGGCCGGCGGAGGGTTGTACGACGGCGGCGCCGTGCCGGCTCCACCCGTGTCGAACCCGTTGATGCTCGCGGTGCCCGACGGCCCGAGACCGTCGGCGTTGGAACTGCCCGGGGTACGGGTGGGCAGCGGCGGTCGGGCCGGTGCCGCGGCCGGCGCGGACGCGGTTGCCGGATAGCCGCCGTTGCCCGTGCGCAGACCCGCATCGGCCGACCCGGCGCTGACGGTGGCCGGCGGCGAGTCGAACTTCGGTCGGGTGAAGATCGCGGTGGCGTCGTCGCCGTGCGACCGGAACCAGACCGCCTCCATCTCCCGGAAGATCGGCGCCTCGGCGGGGAACTCCGGCCGGGTGCTGATCGGTGCGGCCGGCGCCGGCAGCGTGGCCGGCGGTGCGACCGCGCCGGGGCCGGCGACCGGCCCGACCGGCAGCACCGGAGCGCTCCGCCCGTCGGTGGCGTCCGCCGCGGAGCCGCGCCGGGGCAGCGGGTCGATCGTCGGGTAGGCCACGGTCGGGCTGCCCACCGAGGCACCCGTGGTGTTGCTGTACGCCGGCCGGGCCGGCGCGGCCGTGTTCGCTCCGCTGAAGCTACCGGCCTGCACGGCCGGGGCGGTGTCCCGCGCATCCAGCGGGGACTGCCACTGTGCCGGCGCCGGCGCGCTGGTCCGCCACTGGTCGGGCAGCGTCGCTGCCGCGGTGGTGGCGCCGGCGAACGGCTCGCTGTGGCCGGCCGGGGTGAGCGGCGCCTGCTCGACCGCCATTGGCTGGCGTGGCCGGGTGAGCACCTGGTCGCGGCCCCGGTTGGCGGGCAGCACCACGGTGGCGGCGGGCAGCGTCACCTGAGCGACTGTGCCGCCCTCGACGTTGCGGCGCAGCTCCACCCGGATGCTGTAGCGGGAGGCGAGCCGGCTCACCACTGCCAGACCCATCAGCCGGAACGCGGCGACGTCCACGCTCGGTGGCGCGGCCAGTCGCCGGTTGAGTGAGTCGAGCTGCTCGTCGCTGAGGCCGAGCCCCCGGTCCTCGATCTGGATCAGCACGTAGTCGCGGATCCGGCGACCGTCGGCGACCACCGTGGTGTTCGGCGGCGAGAACCGGGTGGCGTTGTCGAGCAGCTCAGCGACGAGCCGCACGACGTCGTTGACCGCGTGCGCGGCGACCGAGATGTCGGTGTCGACGGTGCCGAACTCGATCCGGTTGTACAGCTCCACCTCGGACTGGGCGGCGCGCAGCACGTCCACCACCAGCGCGTCGTCGCGACGCGGTACGGCGGAGTCGGCGCCGGCCAGGACCAGCAGGTTCTCGTCGTTGCGGCGCATCCGCGTGGCCAGGTGGTCCAGCTCGAAGAGCTGTGCCAGCCGCTTCGGGTCCTCCTCGCCGCGCTCGATCGCGTCCAGCTCACCGATCATCTTGTCGACCAGGCTCTGACTACGGCGGGCCAGGTTGAGGAACATCGCCGAGACGCTGGTACGCAGCGCGGCCTGCTCAGCCGCGACCCGTACCGCCTCCCGGTGCACGACGTTGAATGCCAACGCCACCTGACCGACCTCGTCGCGGTTGGTGAGCTGGATCGGGTCCCGGACCTGCCGGACGATCTCCTCCACCCCGCCGTCGCCCACGCTGCCCATGTTCTGCAGCCGCTTGACCGCGTCGGGCAGGTCGTGGTTGGCCACCGAGAGCGCGCCCTCACGCAGCCGTCGCAGCGAGTGGTTCAGCGACCGGGCCAGCACCACGGCCAGCGACACGGCGATGAACAGGGTCAGCAGCACCAGCACCGACTCGACCACGGCCTGCTGGATGACGTCCGAGCGCGCCTGGTCGGCCTGCTCGAACAGCCGGTTCTGCAGTTGGACCTCGGCCCAGCGCATCAGGTCGTTGACCGCGCCGATGGCGGCGGTGGCGTCCTGCACGCCGACCAGCGAGCGCCGCCCCACCGAGCGGGTGATGTCGGTGGCCACCCGGTCGGCCAGGCCGACCGCGTCACCGGAGACGGTGCTGTTGACCAGGGACCGCTGCACCGGGTCAGCGGCGAGCGAGAAGGAGACCAGGGCCTCCTGTTGGCTGGTCAGCGTGGCCACGAAGGAGGAGAACTGCTCCGAGTCGAGCTGGCCGGCGGTCAGCGCGGTGAAGGCGACCGCCTGCTCCTCGGCGACGGACGCCTTGGCCCGCGCGAAGGCGGCGACCGCCCGGCGGCTGTCCGACAGGCTCTCCTCGCCAGGCAGCTGGGCCAGCCCGTCGCCGTAAGCGACCAGGTCGGTGAGGATGACGCCGTAGCGCAGCACTGCCTCGGCGACGGCCATCTGCCGACGGTCGAGCACCTCCTGACGGGTGGCGTCCAGGGTGGCCAGATGGTCGTCGATGGCCGCCAGCCGGCCCCGCAGCGCCGCCGGCACCTCGCCGATCCGGCCCCGCTCGGTGCGGTACTCGTCCACCCGCTGCTGCGTCTGGCGGACCCGCAGGTTGTACGAGTCGGCCGGCTGCTGCGGGGTGGCCAGGTAGGCCGCCGCGGCCATCCGCTCGGAGTGGAGGTCCTGCGTCAGCGCGCTGACGTCGATGGAGAGTGCGGTGAGTGACCGCGCCCGAGTGGCGTCGAGGGCGCCCTCGCCAACCGAGATCAGCCGGACCGTGGCCAGCGCGATCACTGCCGCCACCGGGACGACCAGGATCAGCGCCAGCTTGGACCGGATCCGGGCGTCACGCAGTCTCGGCAACCGTCGGCGCGAGGGCCGAGCGCTGTCGCCGAGCGCGGGCAGGGTCGTCGGTCCGGTGCTCACGACATCGCCTCCGTCGTTTCTTCCCCGCCTGACCCGCCGAGCCGTGCCGTAGGCGGAGGGGACCACGCGCGGCACGGCCGCGATTTCATCAGAGAAGATCCTGTTTGGGAAGCCGCAGTGAGGCAGGAAACGGTCGGACGGCGCGCAACCCGTGATCCGGTCAACTGATACCTTCATTTCCGCAAGCCCCTGAACAGGGCATGTGACTCCAGAGTGGTCACGCGTGTATGCAAAGTGAGCTTTTGCAAACATTGCGTTACCCCAGCATGTGGGATGGTCGTCCCGAAAGTGCAACCAGGGTCCGCGCTTGACCACAGCGCCGGCCATTGGCAAGGTTTTGCAGGCTTCGCGTCACACCGTACGGCAGACCGATCCCGTCCCTCTACTGAGGACGGATTAGCGGCGGTGACCGGGCAGCGCCCGCGCCCGCACCTGGAGGACTGAGTTGAGCCCCATCCGCTCCGCGACCATCGCGGCGCTCGCATCGGCCGTAATGGCCACCACGCTCACCGGCTGCCAGTTCGGCGAGGCAGAGCAGGACACGAGTCCGATCGTGATCGCCGCGGACCTCGAACTCTCCGGCGCCGCCGCCCCCGTCGGGCGGGCATACCAGCGCGCGCTGGAACTCAAGAGGGACCAGTTGAACTCCTCCGGAGCACTGAACGACCGGAAGATCGAGCTGAAGGTGAAGGACAACCGTTCCGACGCCGCCGAGTCACTGCGCAACGTCGTCGACTTCAGCAGCGATTCCCGGGTCAGCGCCATCATCATGGGTGGCTGCAACGAATGCGCGGTCGGCGCGGTCGGGACCATCAACGAGAAGAAAATCCCCACCATTGCCCTCGCCGCTTCCGGGACGATCGCCAGCCCCGCCGCCGAGCGGCGCTACATGTTCAAGCTGGGCCCGAACGCCGTGGACAGCGCCTCCGCGCTCACCACAGAACTGCGCCGCAAGAACATCCGCAAGGTGGGTCTGCTCTACACCGACGATGACTACGGCCGGGAGGGCGCCGTCGCGCTCCGCCGCGAACTGACCAAGGCCAATATCAAGCCGGTCGGCGAGGAGTCGGTGAAGACCACCGACACCGAGGTCGGTCAGCAGGTCGGACGGCTCGCCGAGGAAAAGCCCGACGCGCTGGTCATCTGGACCCCGCCGGAGCAGGCGACGCTCGCCGCCACCAGCGCCCAGCAGGCCGCCTTCCGTGGGTCGCTCTTCTTCGACGCGGGCGCGGCCGGCGACCTCTTCCTCGGCGCGGCGGCCCAGGCCACCGAGCGCGCCACGCTGATCTTCACGCAGACCATGGTGATCGATGACGTGATCGCCACCACACCGGCCAAGGCGGCCCGGCGGCAGTGGTTCCAGGACTACACCGCGCGATTCGGCGGGTACAACGGGTCCTCGTCCTTCGCCGCCGACGCGGTCCAGCTGATCGCCGATGCCGAGCTGCGTGCCGGCGGTCCGGTCGGGAAGGTGGACCGCGACGGCCTCCGCGACGTGCTGGAAACGTCCCAGATGGACGGTCTCTCCGGCCCGATCCGGATGACGCCGGACAACCACTCCGGGCTGATGCCGCAGGCGCTCACCACGCTGGTTGCCCGCAACGGCCGGTGGCGGCTGGCGGGCTGAGGCCGACTCAAAGCCAAAGGGCCACACCGTTCTCCGACGCTCTCGGGCGTCGAAGGGCGGTGTGGCCCTGCCGTATCCGGCTCGGCTTCGGCGACGACCTCGGTGGTCAGCGGCTGCTGGTGGTCTCCCGTACCCAGGGCAGGGCGAGCCGCTCGACCAGCACCAGCGTCGAGTAGAGCAGGATGCTCACCAGCGCCACCAGCATGATCGCCGACCAGGCGGTGGCGGTGTCGCCGACACCGGCGTACTGAAGGATGACGTAGCCCAGGCCAGTCTCGCCGGCCTGGAACTCACCGATCACCGCGCCGATCGCCGCCAGTGGCATGGCCACCTTGAGCCCGACGAAGATCTGCGGCAGCGCGGCCGGGAAGCGCACCTTGCGGAACGCCTGCCAGCGGGAGGCGTTCCAGGAGCGCACCAGCTCGGCCAGGTCGGCCGGGGTGGTGGTCAGCCCGGTCGCGGTGGAGAGCACGATCGGGAAGAAGCAGAGCAGGAACACCATGGTCAGGATCGGCTTCTGACCCCAGCCGAGTGCGACCACCAGCAGCGGACCCAGTGTGATCTTGGGCACCGCGTTGATGGCGACCAGCAGCGGGGTGAACATCCGCTCCACCGTGCGGGAGCTGGCCAGGGAGAGTCCGATCAGGACACCCGCCGCCGCCGACAGGACGAAGCCGATCAGGATCTCCAGCAGGGTGTCCCAGGTGTGCTCCAGCATCCGGGCCGGCTTGTCGGTGAAAGCGGCGAGCACATCGCCCGGCGGTGGCAGGGCCGCCGGGTGGACCAACTCCAGCCGGGCGATCAACCACCACGCCGCCAGGGCGACCAGGAGGCCGGCCACGGGCAGCAACGCCGCCCCGGCCCCGGAGCGGAGGCCGGCGCCCCGACCCGCTCGCCCCACCTCGGGGCCGGCACCCGGGGGCGTGGGCACCCCCGCCACCGGCTCCGCTGCCCGGACGTCGGTCATCTTGTCCTCCTCGAAATCCCACGGCCCAATGGGCCGACGGGGGTACGCCCCACCGGAATCGGCGGGACGTACCCCTGGTGACGGCGCGCGATCAGGCCTTCGGCGTGAGGCTGAAGTCGATGATCTGCTCGGGGGTGATGTTCTGCTTCAGGGCGCCAGCGCCCTGCAGGATCGCGATGCTCTTGGCTACCCGGCCGTTGTCCAGGGTGCCGATCGCGGTGCCGGAGTTACCGGAGCGGACGTACGCCGCCATCAGCTCAAGCTCGGCGGCGGCCGAGGCCGGGTTGGTGGCGTCGACGTTCTTCTTCAGGATGTCGGCGGCCTCCTTCGAGTTCGCCAGGCTGTACTCGAGGCCCTTGAGCAGCGCCGCGGTGAACCGCTTCACCATCTCGGGCTTCTCCTTGGCGATCTTCGAGGAGGTGATCAGCACGTTGCCGTAGAGGTCCTGCATCACGTTGCTGTACGGCAGCATGACGGCCTTCTTCTTGGCCACCGCCTCGATGGTCGGCTGACCCACGACGAACTGGCCGATGCCGTCCACCGAACCGGAGGCGAGCGTGCCGATCAGCGCCTGCGCCTCACCGTTGACCCAGGTCACCTTGTTGACGTCCACGCCGGCGAGCCGGGCGTACGTCGGGAACAGGTTGCGGACCACGGACCCGGGAGTGTCGGCGAGCTTCTTGCCCTCCAGGTCCTTCGGGGAGGCGATGTTCTTGCCCTCGACGGTGGCGATGCCGGCCATCGTGCGCTGCTGGATCGCGGCCACCGCGACGAAGTCCTTCGCCTGGCCGTTGCCGAGCTGGAGCAGACCGCCGGTGAGGTCGATCGGCCCGAAGTCGGCCTGGCCACCGACGACGGTCTGGATCACACCACCGGTGCCCTGACCGGCCTTGATCTCGACGTCGAAGCCGGCCTCCTTGAAGAAGCCCTTGTCCTTCGCCACCCAGGCGTAGGAGTCACGGCCGAAGTTACCGAAGGAGGTGAGGTAGGTCACCTTCTCCAGAGCCCCGCCGTTGCCGCCCTTGGCGTCGTCGGACGAGTCCGACCCGCTGCTGCAGGCGGAGACGAGGGCGAGGGCGGTGGCCAGCGCGGCCGTAGCGACCGTACGGGTCAGCCTTCTCATCAGTGCACCATGTCCTTTCCGACCGGGGCCGGCAGGCCACCGGAGGGGGTTGTCGTGGCGGGACCGGCGAGGGGGGTGGAAGCCGGGCACCGCCGTCGTGAGGGGACTCTTCGCGGGCACAGCGTACGAGAAACCCACCTTTGCGACGCCAGGCGTACCGCGTTGCGGAACGGAAACAACCTGACGACCACCCCGGACGGTGCGATAGGGAGACGAGCCGGATAACCTTTGCCGGATTCCTGACCGTCCACTCAGCGGAGGTCCGCCGGAGATGATCCGACTGTCCGGGGTGTCCCGTACCTTCGAGGGCCGATCCGGCCGGGTGGAGGCGTTGCGGGGCATCGACCTCGACGTCGCCGATGGCGAGTTCGTCGCCGTGCTCGGGCGCTCCGGGTGCGGCAAGTCCACCCTGCTGCGGCTGGTCGCCGGGCTGCTCCCGCTGACCGCCGGCGAGATCACCGTGGCCGGTACGCCGATCACCCGGCCCCGCCGGGACATCGCCATGCTGTTCCAGAAGCCGGCGCTGCTGCCCTGGCGCACCGTGCTGGACAACGTCCTGCTGCCGGTGGAGATCTTCGGCTGGAGCCGCGCCAAGCACCGCGAGCGGGCCCGGCGACTGCTCGACGTGGCCGGGCTGTCCGGCTTCGAGAAGCGGCTGCCGCACGAGCTCTCCGGCGGCATGCAGCAGCGGGTGTCGCTGTGCCGGTCGCTGATCGGCGAGCCCCGGGTGATGCTGATGGACGAGCCGTTCTCCGCGCTCGACGCGCTCACCCGCGAGGAGCTCTCGGGCGAACTCCAGCGGGTGCACATGGAGAACCGGCCGAGCATCATCTTCGTCACCCACTCGATCGACGAGGCGGTGCTGCTCGCCGACCGGGTGGTCGTGCTGAGCCCCCGGCCCGGCCGGATCCGCAAGGTGGTCGAGGTGAACATCCCCCGGCCCCGCACCCTGGGCCGCAACGCCCACCTCGCGGACGTCGCCCAGGTCAGCGCCGACCTGCACGAGCTGTTGATGGAACGTGACCAGCCGGCCGTGGCCGGCGCGGAAGGACGATGAACATGCGGGTGTCGGTCTTCACCGAACCGCACCGGGGCGCCAGCTACGACGACCAGCTCCGGTTCGCCCGGCTGGTCGAGGCGGGCGGCTTCGAGGGCTTCCTCCGCGCCGACCACTACCAGTCGATGGGCACCGACCCGGGCCTGCCCGGCCCCACGGACGCCTGGCTGACCCTCGCCGCGCTGGCCCGCGAGACCCAGCGGATCCGGCTCGGCACCCTGGTGACGTCGGCCACCTTCCGGCCACCCGGTCCGCTGGCGGTGATGGTCGCGCAGGTCGACCAGAT
The DNA here is from genome assembly GCF_036059255.1 of Micromonospora sp. NBC_00389. NCBI lineage: Bacteria > Bacillati > Actinomycetota > Actinomycetes > Micromonosporales > Micromonosporaceae > Micromonospora > Micromonospora sp. NBC_00389. Next base: position 601,580 of record NZ_CP107947.1, read on the forward strand.
GAGCGGCGGCCGGGTCGAGCTGGGTATCGGCGCTGGCTGGTACGAGCGCGAGCACCTCTCGTACGGCATCCCGTTCCCGGCGGTGGCCGAGCGCTTCGACCGGCTGGCCGAACAGCTTGAGGTGATCACCGGGCTGTGGCGGACCCCGGCGGGCGAGACGTACAGCTACTCCGGCGACCACTACCAGCTGGTGGACGCCCCTGCCCTGCCGAAGCCGGTGCAGGTGCCCGGGCCGCCGATCATCGTGGGCGGGCGCGGTCCCAAGCGCACCCCCGAGCTGGCCGCCCGGTACGCCGACGAGTTCAACATGCCGTTCAAGTCCGTGGCGGAGACCGCCGGGGCGTACGAGCGGGTGCAGGAGGCGTGCGACCGGACCGGCCGGACCGAGTCCGGACGGGCACCGCTGGTGCTCTCCGCCGGGATCGTGGTGGCCATCGGGCGGACCGACGCGGAGGCGCAGCGGCGGGCCGCGCCACTGCACGAGAAGAGCGCTCTGCCCCCGGAAGACCCGGTGGTCGGCTCGCCCGCGCAGCTCGTGCAGCGGATCGGCGAGTTCGCCGCGATCGGCGCCACCCGGGTCCACCTGCGCCTGATCGATTTCGCTGACCTCGACCACCTTGAGCTGATCGCCGCCGAGGTGCTCCCGCAACTGGACGGAGAACGATGAGCGACGTGATCGACAGCACCGAACTCGGGCCGGTGGGCCAGGAGATCGTGTACGAGAACGATCGGGTCCGGGTCTGGCACATCCGGCTCGAACCGGGCGAGCGACAGCCGCTGCACCGGCACGACCACCCCTATCTGGTGGTGGCGATCGAGGGCGCGAAGAACGTCATTCAGACGGTCGACGGCACCCGGATCGACGCCGACGAGCCCACCGGTGGAGTGGTCTACCGGGACCCGGGCGCGGTGCACATGCTCACCAATGTCGGGGACACGACTTACCTGGCTCGGCTGGTCGAACTCAAGTAGACCCGCCGGCGGCGGGCCGCCACGCCGCGCGGCGCGCCGGTGGCGATCGGGTGTACCGGGTGCGTAACGTGCCGGACATGGCCTTTCGGACCTGGGGCAGACTGCTGCTCACGGCGCTCGGGGTGAGCGTGCTGGCCGGAGCCGGCCAGCTCGGCGTCGCGTACGGTTTCGGCATCGTCCGGCTCACCGGCGCCTTCACCGGTACGACCGTCAACCAGTGGCCGGCCCAGCTCGTCTGGGTGGGCTGGTTCGCCGCGAACGCCGCAGTGGTCGGCGCCGTCCTGACCGGACGGCTGGCCCGCCGGGACGGGCTGCCGACCACCACCGGTCGGCAGTTGGCCGTCGGGGGTGCCGCCGCGCTCGGCGCCACCATCGTCGCTCCGCTCTGCATGCAGCCGGCCCGGGCCGCCGAGTTGATCTCCGTGGACCCGGTCTGGGCGGTCGGCATCTGCGCCGTGCTCGGCGCGGTGATCGGGGCCGGCGCGGCTATCGGCGTCCTGCTCCGACCCGAGCTGGGCTGGAACATGGCGGCCGTGGCCGGCATCGTCTGGGTGCTTGCCCTGATCTCCGTCCTGCCGTCGCTCGGCACCACCGGCCCGCTGCCCACGGTCCGGCTCGGCGTACTCGAGCCGAGCTGGCTGGACGACGGCGCGGCACAGCGGCTGGGGCTGCTCCTGCTGCCCACCACGGCACTGCTCGCCGGTGCGGCGACCGCCGGCTTTTCCCGCTGGCGGGGCCAGATCCCGCTGATCAGCGGGGCCACCGGGGTGGCCGGCCCGGCGCTGGTGGCATTCGCCTATCTGACCGCCGGCCCCGGCGACGCGGTGGGCCGCTACCAGGCCACCCCCTACTACGGTGCGCTGATCGCCGTCCTCGCCGGCGTGCTCGGCGCGGCCGCCGCCGCCCTGCTGCGCTGGCCGGTGCATGCCCGCACCTCCGATCCGCAGGCGATCGAACCCACCGACATCCTGCGGCCGCTGCCCGCCGGCCCAGCCCTGCCCGGCGCCGGGCCGGCGGGTTCGGCCGACGACCGGGAAACCGTCGCGCCTACCGGCGCCGAACTGGCCGGCACCGGCCAGGACCGGCGCGACGGCGACTCCACCGGCACCGTCCGCACCGTCCCGGCATACTGGGACTGGCCGGTTACCACGGCGAGCGGCCAGCACGGTCCGGTCCCCATCGACCCGACCGGCCCCGAGGACGCCACCGTTCCCCGACCGGCCGGCCGCCCCCGCCACCACACCGACGCCGCACCGGACCCCGCCGTGACCGCCCCAGCGGGCGAGCCGATCACCGGTCGGACGGCCACCGGCGAGCCGGTCCAGGACGGCCCGGCCGGGGGCCGGTCACCCCGCCGCGCCGGTGGTCGTACCCCGAGCGAGGCCGCCCCGGCGGCCACCACCGCCACGTCGGACCGGACCGACGCCAAGGCCGCCAGTCCGACGGGCAGCCCCGGCGATGACGGTGCGGCCAGCACCGCAGTGCCGGCCACAACCAGCACGGCCACGACCGACATGGGCACGACCGACGCGGGCACGGCCGCCGCCCCGGCACCCAAGCCGCGCCGGACGCGCAAGCCGAAGGCCACCCCGGCGGAAACGACCACGGACGTGTCCGACGGCACGACCGCTGCGGACACCGCGAAGGCCAGCCGGACCGGCAAGGGAACGGGTGCCGGGTCCGGCAAGGCCAGCACTGTTTTCCGGCCGGGCAAGGAGACCCAGGGCACCGCATCCGGCCGAGGCACCGGGACTCCGGCAACCCCGGTCGCCGCCACCGGCCCGGCGGCGACCTCGGAGCCGACCGCCACGGCCAACCCGGCGGCGACCTCGGAGCCGGCCGTCACGGCCGACCCGGCCGCTCAATTCGTTGCCGCCAACACGGCCGGGACCGACCGGGCCACCGACACCGAGCGACCCGTGACCGAGAGCGGTTCCGTCGGCCGGCTGTTCGGGACGGCGACCGCCGGCAACCCGGCGGCGGACCGGTGGACGCCGGCCGCGCCGGTCTGGCCGGTCACCGCAGCATCCACGGCAACGCCGCAGACGAATGACGCCGAACCGACCGCATCGGACGCCGCGACCGGGCCGGAGGAGCCCGAGTGGACGCCCCGGCCCCGGCACCGCGCCCCGCTGCCAGACCTGGGCCGAGCCACCCGTTGGGACGCCTTCACAGCCCCCCGACCCGCCGGGCCGGCAGACCCGCAGGACAGCTCGGCGGCACCCACCACCCCGACCGCTGCGTCTCCGGTCATACCGGAGCAGGCCGTCGGGCCGGCCCAGGCGGGTGACGCCACCGGCGGCCCGGCGAGCGCCGACGGTGGGGCGGCCACGCCGACGGATGACGCCGAGCAGCCCTCCCGCCGGGGACGCATCGGCGGCCTGTTCCGCCGCAACCGGTCCCGGGCCGACGAGGAGAGCCAGACCGCACCGGAAACGGCGGAGCCGCTGCCGACCCAGGACGAGGAGTTCGTCGACTGGGTCGCCGGCCTGAGCAAGCCGGTGGCGGACAACGAGCCGGAGCAGGAGAACGGTCGTCGCTCGCTGCGCTCCACCGGTCGACACCACCGCGACTGACCCCGACCGACGACCTGCACCGCCGCACCCGAGCGCCGGCCCGCCACCTTTCGAGCGGGCCGGCGCCGTGCGGTTGATCAGGCCAGCGGCAGGTAGACCCGGCCACCGCCGGAGACGAACTCCTCCGACTTGTCCTTCATGCCACGGGCCGCGTACTCCTTGAGCTCCTGGGTGATCTTCATGGAGCAGAACTTCGGGCCGCACATCGAGCAGAAGTGCGCCGTCTTCGCCGGCTCGGCGGGCAGCGTCGCGTCGTGGTACGAGCGCGCCGTCTCCGGGTCCAGCGACAGGTTGAACTGGTCCTCCCAGCGAAACTCGAACCGCGCCTTCGACAGCGCGTCGTCCCACTCCTGCGCGCCGGGGTGCCCCTTGGCCAGGTCCGCCGCGTGCGCCGCAATCTTGTACGCGATCACGCCCGCCTTCACGTCGTCCCGGTCCGGCAGGCCCAGGTGCTCCTTCGGGGTGACGTAGCAGAGCATCGCGGTGCCGAACATGCCGATCATCGCGGCGCCGATCGCCGACGTGATGTGGTCGTACGCCGGGGCGATGTCGGTGGTCAGCGGGCCGAGCGTGTAGAACGGCGCCTCGTGGCACCACTCCTGCTGCAGGTCCACGTTCTCCTTGATCTTGTGCATCGGCACGTGCCCCGGACCCTCGATCATCACCTGCACGTCGTGCTCCCAGGCCACCGTGGTCAACTCGCCGAGGGTGCGCAGCTCGGCGAACTGCGCCTCGTCGTTGGCGTCGGCGATCGAGCCGGGCCGCAGCCCGTCGCCGAGGGAGAAGGTCACGTCGTAGCGGGCCAGCAGCGCGCACAGTTCGGCGAAGTTCGTGTAGAGGAAGTTCTCCTCGTGGTGCGCCAGGCACCAGGCCGCCATGATCGAGCCGCCCCGGGAGACGATCCCGGTCACCCGGTCCACCGCCAGCGGCACGTACGGCAGCAGCACCCCGGCGTGCACCGTCATGTAGTCCACGCCCTGCTCGGCCTGTTCGATCACGGTTTCCCGGAACACCTCCCAGCTGAGCTTCACCGGGTCGCCGCCGACCTTTTCGAGGGCCTGGTAGATCGGCACCGTCCCGATCGGCACGGGCGAGTTCCGCACGATCGCCTCGCGGGTCTCGTGGATCCGCTTGCCGGTGGACAGGTCCATCACGGTGTCCGCACCCCAACGGGTGGCCCAGGTCAGCTTCTCCACCTCCTCGGCGACCGACGAGCTGACCGCCGAGGTACCGATGTTGGCGTTCACCTTGACCAGGAACGCCTTTCCGATGATCGCCGGCTCGCACTCCGGGTGGTTCACGTTGAGCGGCAGCACCGCCCGACCGGCCGCGATCTCGGCCCGGACGAACTCCGGGTCGACGTTCTCCCGGATCGCCACGAACTCCATCTCCGGCGTCACCACTCCGGTCCGCGCGTAGGCGAGCTGGGTCGGGCGGCGCCCGGCCACCCCGGCCAGTGGCGTACCCGCGCCCCGCACCGGGGCGACGTCACCCCGCTCGGCGATCCACCGACCCCGCAGCGGCGGCAGCCCCACCTCCGGGTCCGAGCCGGGGCCGGACGTGTCGTAGAGCCGTACCGGTGGATGGTCGCCGGTCAGCGCCACCTCGGCGAACGGCACCCGGAGATCCGGCCGCGACCCCTCGACGTACGCCTTGCCTCGTGCCTGCATGACAGCCTCCCTGGTGATCAAGCGGACCAGCCGAAGTGGTCCAGCGGCCCGCGTCCCGCGCCCAGCTCCCAACTCCGCGCGCCGGTCAGCGCGCGGAGCACGTATTCCTTGGCGGCCCCGACCGCCGCCGGCACCGGATCGCCCAGCGCGAGCCGCACGGCGATCGCCGCCGAGAACGAGCACCCGGTGCCGTGGGTGTGCCGGGTGGCAACGCGTGGGGCGCGCAGCAGGGTGGTCACGCCGCCGCCGTGCAGCACGTCGACCGCCTCTCCCCCGTCCAGGTCGCCGCCGGTGACCACCACGTACTCCGGACCGCCGGCCACGAGGGCCTCGGCGGCCACCACCATCCCGGCCACGTCGTCCACCGGGCGTCCGGTGATGGCCGCGGCCTCCGCGCAGTTCGGCGTCGCCACCCGGGCGTACGGAAGCAGCCGCTCCGCCGCACTGACCACGCCGAGCCGGTGGCCGCTGGTGGCGACCAGCACCGGGTCGACGACGAGCTGGGGCAGCCGGCCGTCCCGAGCGGCCTCGGCCACCGCGTCGGCGACGGCGGGGGTGCCGAGCATGCCCGTCTTGACCGCACGGACCGTGAAGTCGCTGAGCACGCTGTCGAGCTGTTCGGTGACCGTGCGCGGGGGCAGCGGCAGGACGGCGTCGACGCCCCGGGTGTTCTGTGCGGTGACGGCGGTGAGGACGCTGGTGCCGTACACGCCGAGCGCCGCGAAGACCTTGAGGTCGGCCTGGATGCCGGCGCCGCCGCCGGAGTCGGAGCCGGCGATGGTGAGCACTGTGCTCGGTGTCATCTTGGGTCTCCGGTGGTTGCTGTTGAGGGCTGCGGCCGACCGTGCCCACTCCGGGCGGTCAGGCTTGATCCCTGCGTGGGCACGGTCGGCCGCAGCCCCGTCGTGGGGACCTGCGCGGCTCCGCGCCGGGTTTGCGTCATCGGGGTGACCGCCTTTTCGAAGGCTCTGGTCAGGGTCGTGGCTGCTTCGGTGGGGTCTTCGGCTCGCATCATTGCGCCGAGTACCGCTACTCCGATGGCTCCCGCCTGGACGCAGGCGGTGACCTGGGCCGGGGTTTCGATGCCTCCCAACGCGAGGGTCGGCACCGGGCTGGCCTGGATCAGCTCTTGCAGCCCTGCCGTGCCCAGGGGTGGGCCGTAGCCCGGCTTTGTCCTGGTGGGGTGGACCGGGGAGAGGGTGGTGTAGTGCTCGGTGGTGAGGCGGCGCAGCTCGGCCTGGTTGTGGCAGGATCGGCCGACCAGCGGGTGGGTCGGTGGCGGGTACGGGCCGGCGGCGGGCAGGTGGACGGCGTCGCCGCCGAGCGGGTCGGGACCGGCCACGATCAGGGTTCCGCCGGCTTCGCTGAGGATCGCGCGCAGGTCGGCGGCGAGGGCGGCACGCTCGGCGCGGGGCAGATCCTTCTCCCGCAGCACCACCCATCGCACTCCCCCAGCCACGGCCCCCGCCACGACCAGGTCAAGCGGCCCCCGCGCCACCAGCCGATCCGTCAACACCACGACGCCCGACGGCACGGTCCCCGCCGAGGTCTTGGAAGAATCCGGTCCAAGATCTGCGGGGCTTCGTCCCGGCGCCGACGGAGGTGGGGTGGGGGTCACAGGTCGGGTCTTCCCTCGTCCGGAGTGGACGGGAGGGCGTGGAAGCGGCGGGCGATCCGCCCGGCGCCTGCGGCCAGGCGGCCCGCCTCGACCGCGTACCGCATCGCGGTGGCCATCGTCACCGGGTCGGCGGCCCGGGTGACCGCGCTGGCCAGCAGCACCGCGTCGCAGCCCAGCTCCATGGCCAGGGCCGCGTCGGACGCGGTGCCGATGCCGGCGTCGAGGATCACCGGCACGTCCACGCCCTGCCGGATCAGCCGGATGTGGTGCGGGTTGCCGATGCCGAGCCCCGAGCCGATCGGCGCGCCGGCCGGCATCACCGCGGCGCAGCCCACGTCGGCCAGCCGGCGCGCGAGCACAGGGTCGTCGCTGGTGTACGGCAGCACGGTGAAGCCGTCGGCGACCAACTCCTCGGCGGCGCGGAGCAGTTCCACCCCGTCGGGCAGCAGCGTCCGCTCGTCGCCGATCACCTCCAGCTTGATCCAGTCGGTGTCGAACGCGTCCCTGGCCAGTCGGGCCACCTTCACCGCCTCGGGGGCGGTGTAGCAGCCGGCGGTGTTCGGCAGCAGCCGTACCCCGCACCGGTCCAGCAGCTCCAACAGCCCACCGGCTGAGCCCGGGGCGGTGTCCACCCGGCGCAGTGCGAGGGTGACCAGCTCCGTGCCGGACGCCCGGATCGCCTGCTCCAGCACGTGCAGATTCGCGGCTCCGCCGGTGCCGAGGATCAGCCGCGAGGTGAACGTCACTCCGCCCAGCTCGAACGGCACGCCACTCACCCGCCCTGCGCGGCGGTGAGCACCTCGACCCGGTCACCGTCGCGCAGCACCATCGCCGGCCAGCCGGCCCGGGGCACCACCTCGCCGTTGACCGCGACCGCCACCCCGCGCTGCTGGGGTGCGACGTCGCGGACCAGGTCGGCCACCGACGCGCCACCTGGGACGCTGCGTCCGGCGCCGTTAACCGTCAACTCCATCGGTCCTCCTCCATCGTCCGATCGCCAACACCGACCGCACCGGACCCAGCCAGCCCACCGACACCGACCGCACCGGTGGATTCCGGGAAGTCGCTGGAGAAGCGGTCGGGCCGGAAGGGCGCGAGCAGCGGATCGGGCACGCCGGTGGTCACCCGGTCGGCGATCAGGTCGGCGGTGACCGGGGTGAGCACGATGCCGTGCCGGTGGTGCCCGGTGGCGGCCAGCACGTCCGGCCGGCCGGGCAGCGGCCCGAGGATGGGCGCGTTGTCCGGGGTGCCCGGGCGCAGCCCGGCGACCGCCTCGACCAGGTCGTACTCGGCCAACTCGGGGAGCAGGTCGACGCCGGCACGGAGCAGGCGCAGCACCGCGCCGGCGGTGACCGTGGTGTCCGACCGCTCCTCGACCGTCGCGCCGAGCACCACCTCGCCGTCGACGCGGGGCACCAGATAGACGTGCTCGCCGTCGGCGTACCCCCGGATCACGTGCCGGAAGCCCGGCGCAACGCCGTCGGGCGCGCGCAGCCGGAGGACCTGGCCCTTCACCGGCCGCACCGGCAGGCCGGTGAGGGCGGCGGCGCCGCAGCCGGCGGCGACCACGGTGATCCGGGCGTCCACCTCGGAGAGGTGCCGGACCGGCTGCGGCACGAGCACCGCGCCGGCCCGCCGGGCGGCCGTGCGCAGCGCCGGCACCAGCAGCCGGGGGTCGACCTGGTGGTCGGTGGGCGCGAGCGCGCCGCCGCGCACCCGCGGGGCGAGCGCCGGCTCGCGGTCGCGCAGCTCGGTGGGGCGCAGCGGGGTCACCGGCAGTCCCAACCCCTGCTGGTACGCCCAGAGCCGGCGCGCCTCGGCCAGGTCGTCGCCGGTCAGCCCGACCATCAGGGTGCCCTCGGTCCGGTAGCCGAGCTCGGCGCCGGTCGCCTCGGTCAGCTCGGCGGCGAACGCCGGCCAGCGGGCGGCGGACGCCAGCAGCAACCCAGTCAACTGCCGTTCACCGAAGTACGCCTCGGCGACCGGGGAGAGCATGCCCGCGGCCACGGCCGACGCCCCCGAGCCGGAGGCCGGATCGTGCACCTCCACTCGCAGCCCGCGCGCGGCGCACCGCCAGGCGATCGCCAACCCGATCGGGCCCGCCCCCACCACCGCCACGTCCGGCCGGGCCCGGTCGTCGGATCGCGTCGACGGGGACCGGCCGGTCAGCACGTCAGCGCCCCGAGCAGCTCGGCGGTGGCCCGGGCGGGATCGGCGGCGGCGGAGATCGCGCCGACGACGGCCACCCCGTACGCCCCGGCGTCGCGCAGCGCCGGCACCCGGTCGGCGGTCACCCCGCCGATCGCGATGACCGGCACGTCGACGGCGCCGGTGACCGCGCGTACCCCCGCTGGGCCGATCGGGTCGGGTAGCCCGGACTTGGTGCTGGTGGCGTGGCACGGCCCGACGCCCAGGTAGCTGGCCCCGGCGGCGACCGCCTCGACCGCCGTCCCCGGCGCGCGGGCGGTGGCTCCCAGCACACCGGTGGGGCCGAGCACCCGGCGGGCGGCGGCGACCGGCAGGTCGTTGGCCCCGACGTGCCCACCGGCGGCGCCCACCGCCAGCGCCACGTGCAGCCGGTCGTTGACCAGGCAGTTCGCCCCGTACGGCGCACAGAGCGCCAGCACCCGGCGGGCCAGGTCGTACGCCTCGCGGTCGGTGGCGGAGTCCTCGACCCGGACCTGCACCACCAGGTCGGCGCGGGCCGCCGTGAGGGCGGCCCGGACCACGGTGAGCGGATCCCGCCCAGGTCGGGTGTCGGTGATCAGATGCAGTCGCCCAAGGGACGGCACGGCAACTCTCCTCCCTGCGCCGGCATTACCCGGATCAGGTTCGACGGTCGGGGGCTGTCAGCCCCCCTCTCAGCCCGGTACACCGGGCTCCCGTGGGTTACTTGCGTGTCACCGTACGACAGTTCCGCCGGTCTGCCAAGGCGGGGTCGGCGGCTGGTCGGCGGGCCCCGGCCGTGGCGCGTGGCGAGATCCGCTGGGCGCTTCATGCGGTCCTGTTCGGAATGTCGCCCGCCGTTGCAGAACCGTTACCCGTCGGCATCTTGCCCGACATTGATCCAACCGAATTAATTTGTTCAGCGATTCGACAAAATGCTGGAGTGGACGCCCTGGCACGGCGCCCGCACCGGCTCCATCTGGGACGGTCTTCGGCGAGCCGGCCCCCGCGATTCCTGTCCACCGCGACATAGGAGGCGGCGTGTCCCATTCTCGTCGTGCCCGCGTACCCATCACCGCAACCCTGATCTCCCTGACCCTCGCCTCAACGACCCTCTTCGGTCTGCCCGCGCAGGCGGCACCCGCCGCGCAGGCCGCACCGGCCGCACAGGCCGCGCCAGCGGTCGTGCAGGCCGCCCCGGCCACCCAGCCACTCCCCCGGGCGGCCCAGGCCGCCGACGAGCCCTTCTCCGTCCTGGTGTTCTCCAAGACGGCCGGCTTCCGCCACGACTCCATCCCCACCGGTCTCGCCGCCATCCAACAACTCGGCGCTGCCAACGGATTCACCGTGGACAGTTCGGAGGACGGTGCCGCGTTCACCGATGCCAATCTGGCGAAGTACAAGGCGGTGATCTGGCTCTCCACCACCGGCGACGTCCTGGACGCCGAGCAGCAGGCGGCGTTCGAGCGTTACGTGCGTGCCGGCGGCGGTTACGTCGGCATCCACGCCGCCTCGGACACCGAGTACAGCTGGGCCTGGTACGGCGACCTGGTCGGCGCGTACTTCGCCAACCACCCGGCGAACCAGCAGGCCACGGTCAAGGTGGAGGACCACGCCCACCCGTCCACCGCTGAACTGCCGGACCGCTGGTCCCGGTTCGACGAGTGGTACAACTACCAGACCAACCCCCGGCCGGACGTGCACGTGCTGGCCACCCTGGACGAGAAGAGCTACACCCCGGGCGCCGGCGCGATGGGCGCCGACCACCCGATCGCCTGGTGCCAGGACTTCGACGGCGGTCGTTCCTGGTACACCGGGGGCGGGCACACCCGGGAGTCGTACGCCGAGCCGGAGTTCCTCAACCACCTGCTCGGCGGCATCCGGACCGCCGCCGGCGTGGCGGACGCCGACTGCGGCGCCTCGAAGACCACGAGCTTCGAGAAGGTCGCCCTGGACAGCAACACCAGCAACCCGATGGAGCTGGACATCGCGCCCGACGGGCGGGTCTTCTACATCGAGCGCGACGGCCGGGTGCAGATCGTCAAGCCGGACACCGGCAGCACCGTCACCGCCGTCGACCTGGACGTCTTCACCGGCAACGAGGACGGCCTGATCGGCATCCGGCTCGACCCGGACTTCGCCACCAACAAGTGGGTCTACCTCTACTACGCCCCGAACGACGGCATCGCGCGCAACCTGCTGTCCCGGTTCACCGTGACCGGCGACACCATCGACCCGGCCAGCGAGAAGCAGGTGCTGCGGGTCGACACCCAGCGCAACACCTGCTGCCACGCCGGCGGCAGCATGGCGTTCGACGGCGACGGCAACCTCTACCTGGCCACCGGTGACAACACCAACCCGTTCGAGTCCAGCGCGTACACGCCGATCGACGAGCGGCCGGGACGCCAGGACTTCGACGCGCAGCGCACCTCTGGCAACACCAACGACCTGCGCGGCAAGGTGATCCGGATCCACCCGGAGGACGACGGGACGTACACCGTCCCGGCGGGCAACCTCTTCCCGTCCGGCACCGAGAAGACCCGTCCCGAGATCTACGCGATGGGCTTCCGCAACCCGTTCCGGATCGGCACCGACCCGGGCACCAACACCCTCTACGTCGCGGACTACGGGCCGGACGCCAACGCCGACAACCCGAACCGGGGCCCCCGGGGCCTGGTCGAGTGGAACATCGTCACCCCCGGCAACTACGGCTGGCCGTACTGCACCGGAACGAACGAGGCGTACAACGACTACACGTTCCCGTCCGGCCCGAGCGGGGCGAAGTTCGACTGCGCGGCTCCGGTCAACAACTCGCCCAACAACACCGGCCTGACCAACCTCCCGCCGGTCGTACCGGCGACCGTCGACTACGGCTACGCCGGTGACGCGCGGTACCCGGAGATCGGCGGCGGCGGAGCCCCGATGGGCGGCCCGGTCTACCGGTACGACGCCGACCTCGACTCCGACCGGAAGTGGCCGGCGTACTACGACGGCAAGGCGCTGCTCGGCGAGTGGAACCAGTCGAAGATGTACACCATGCAGGTGACCGCCGACGGCAAGTCGTTGGTGGACATCAACCAGCTGCTCACCGGGATGAGCATGATCCGGCCGATGGACTTCGAGTTCGGCCCGGACGGCGCGCTCTACCTGATCGAGTGGGGCAGCGGCTTCGGCGGCAACAACGACAACTCCGGCGTCTACCGGATCGACTACATCGCCGGTGACCGCGCACCGATCGCGGTGGCGGCGGCCACCCCGACGTCGGGGCCCGCACCGTTGACGGTCGCCTTCTCCAGCGCCGGCTCGCGGGACCCGGACGGTGGCACGCTCACCTACGCCTGGGCCTTCGGCGACGGGCAGACCTCCACCGAGGCCAACCCGACGCACACCTACGCCACGGCGGGCAGCTTCACCGCCCAGCTCACCGTGACCAACCCGAAGGGCCGTACCGCGGTGGCCAACGTGCCGGTCACCGTGGGCAACACCGCGCCGACGGTGACCATCGAGTTCCCGCCGGACGGCGGCTTCTTCGACTGGGGTGACCAGGTCCGCTACACGGTCACGGTGACCGACCCGGAGGACGGGCAGATCGACTGCGACCGGGTGCAGCTCCAGGTGCTGCTCGGTCACGACGAGCACGCCCACCCGCTGGAGCAGCACACCGGCTGCACCGGCACGGTCCAGACGTCGCTCGCCTCCGGGCACGGCGCCGAGGCGAACGTGTTCGCGGTCTTCGAGGCCACCTACACCGACGAGGGTGGCGCTGGTGGGGCCGGACCGCTCACCGGGCGGGCCATCGAGCAGTTGCAGCCCAAGCGCAAGCAGGCCGAGTACTTCACCGCCACCGGGCGGGCGCCGGTGAGCACCGGCGGCGGCGACGCCGGCGTGCAGCGGGAGACCACCGGCGACACCGCCGGCGGCGGCCAGAACATCGGCTTCATCGAGGACGGCGACTGGTGGTCGCTCGCCCCGGCGAACCTGACCAACGTCACCGACATCCGGTTCCGGGCCGCCTCGGCCGTCGCCGGAGGTCGGGTCGAGGTCCGGGCCGGCGCGGTCGACGGGCCCCTGGTCGCCTCGGCGACTGTGCCGGGCACCGGCGGGTGGCAGACGTACACGGACGTGACCGCGCCGGTGACCGGCGCAGCGAGCGGCACGCTGTACTTCGTCGCCCGGGACCCGAACGGCGGCGCGGGGTCGCTGTTCAACGTCAACTGGATGGACTTCCTCGGCCGCGGCGTCACCGAGAACGCGCCGCCGGTGGTCAGCGCCACGGCCACCCCGGCCACCGGGACGGCGCCGGTCACCGTCGCCTTCGACGGCACGGCCACCGACGCCGAGGGGAACACCCCGCTGACGTACGCCTGGGACTTCGGTGACGGCGGCACGGCGACCACCCTGGACGCCAGCCACACGTACACCAGCCCCGGCACCTTCACGGCCACCCTGACCGTGACGGACAGCAAGGGCGCGAAGTCGTACGCCACGGTGCCGGTGCGGGTGGACGCGCCGAACACGTCCTGCTTCGGGGCGCGCTCGGACGACTTCACCGGCGCCAGCCTCGACAAGAGCCGGTGGACCAGCGTGGTCCGGGAGAACCAGCTCTACTCGGTCTCCGGCGGCGCGCTGCGGCTGCCCACCGCGGTGGGCGACCTCTACGGCGGCCGCAACGACGCCACCAACCTGGTGCTCCAGCCGGCTCAGAGCGGAGCCTGGCAGGTGACCACCCGGGTCACCCTGCCGGTGACGACCAACTACCAGCAGGCCGGCCTGCTGGTGTACGGCGACGACGACAACTACGCCAAGCTGGACCTGCTCTACTCGGGCAGCCGGCGGGTGGAGTTCATTCGCGAGACGGCCGGCACGCCCCGCAACGAGGCCGCCGACAGCACCGCGGCACCCGCCGGTGACACCCTGCACCTGCGGCTCAGCAGCGACGGGACGAACCTGACCGCGGCCGTCTCGGCCGACGGGCAGACCTTCACCCCGGTCGGCCGGTCGGCCGCACTCGCCGGCATCACCAACCCGCGGATCGGGCTCTTCGCGCTCAACGGCGGCACCGAGGCGCCGGTGGTGGACGCCAGCTTCGACTGGTTCCAGATCACGCCGGACGCCCCGGCCGGACCGGTCGTGCCGTCGGACGAGTTCACCGGCGACACGCTGGACAAGTGCCGGTGGAACGCGATCCTGCGGGAGGACCCGAACGGTTACCGGGTCACCGGTGGCGCGCTGCGGGTCGACGTGCCCAACGGTGACATCTACGGCGGCGACAACACCGGGCCGAAGAACTTCATCCTCCAGACCGCGCCCTCGGGCGACTGGACCCTGGAGACGAAGGTCGACGGCAGCCTGCTGAACGAGCAGTACCAGCAGGCCGGCCTGATCGTGCACGGCGACGACGACAACTACCTGAAGTTCGACTACATCGCGGACAACCAGCCCGGCCAGCCGGTGACGCGGCGGATCGAGTTCCGCAGCGAGATCGGTGGGGCGGTCCAGAACCCGCAGCCCGAGGCGGGCAACCTGACCAGTGCGGTGTGGCATCTGCGGCTGGCCCGCAGCGGCGACACCTTCACCGCGTCGTACTCGGCTGACGGGACGACCTGGACCGCGTTGACGACGCTCACCAACAGCGCGGTCGGGGCCACCCCGAAGGTCGGGCTGTTCACCCTGGGCGCCAACCAGACCGCCTCGAAGACCGCCGGGTTCGACTACTTCCGGCTCAGCACCGAGGTGGCCGACGAGACCGCACCGGTGACCACGGCGGCGGTCTCCGGCACCCCGACCGACGGGTGGTACACCGGGCCGGTGACGGTCACCCTGACCGGCGTCGACGAGGCCGGCGGCAGTGGGTTGGCCGGTACGGCGTACCAGCTGGACGGGGCCACCACCTGGACGGATTACACCGCTCCGGTGGCGGTCAGCGGAGACGGCGAGCACGAGCTGCGGTTCCGCTCGACCGACGAGGCGGGCAACGTGGAGTCGACGAAGACCGTCGCGGTCAAGATCGATGCCACCGCGCCGGTCACCTCGGCGACGTTCGCTCCCGCGAACGACGCCGGCTGGCACAACGGGACCATCCCCGTCGTGCTGACCTCGACCGATGCCGGGTCCGGGGTCAGGACGGTGGAGTGGTCGCTGGACGGTGGCGCCTGGACGCCGTACTCGGCGCCGGTCGGGGTGACCGGTGACGGGCAGCACGAGCTGCTGTTCCGGTCCACCGACAAGGCGGGCAACGCCGAGACGCTCAAGTCGGCGGTGCTACGGATCGACGGCACCAAGCCGACGCTGCTGGTGTCCGGGATCGCCGATGGTCAGCTCTACGGGGACAGCCAGGATGTCCGGGTGTCCTGGCAGGCCGTCGACCCGACCTCGGGCATCGCGACCGTGGTCGGCGACCTGGACGGCCGGCCGTACGTCAGCGGCACTCTGCAGGCCATGTACGAGCTGCCACTCGGCCTGCACGAGCTGACCGTGACCGCGACCGACAAGGCGGGCAACAAGACCACCTCGGAGGTCCGGTTCTTCGTCACCACCTCGTTCCGGGACATGCAGAACCTGCTGGACCGGTTCAAGGCGACGGGGCGGCTGTCGGCCAAGGCGCACAAGCAGTTGACGGCGAAGCTCGACGCGGCTCGGAAGGCCGAGGCGTCCGGCAAGGACGCTCAGGCGATCAACCAGCTGACCGCGTTCCGGGCGCTCGCCGCCGACGCCACCCTGGTGGCGGAGGCCGAGATCCGGGATGTCCTGATCCGGGACGCCGACGCCATGATCGTCCGGCTCGGCGGCGCGGCCAGCCAGGCCGGGGTCCGGGCCAACGACGGCGAGCCGGTCAAGGGTGCCGGGCGGCTCGGTGGCGACGCCACCCGGCTCGCCCCCGGTCGCCAGCTCTGATCCGACGAGGCCCCTCCCCGACGCTCCAGCGCCGGGGAGGGGCCTCCCTCATCCGTAGTGAGGAGACGTCCGTGACGCGTATCCGCAAGGGATTCGCCGCCCTGCTCGTCGGACTGGCCCTGATCCTGTTCTCGGCGGCTCCGGCCGCCGCGCACACCGGCAAGCTCAAGCTGACCGTGGCCGGCGACGGGGCCGACGGGGTCACTGTGCAGGCCACCTACGCCGACGGGCATCGGCTGGACAAGCCGGTGCGGTTGACCCTCACCGGCACGGGCCCGGAGGGTCGGCGGCTCGGCCCGGTGCAGTTGGAACCGGCACCCGAGGGGCAGGGCTTCTACAGCAGCGGCCCGCTGCTCTCCCCCGGCGCGTGGCGGGTGACGGTGAGCGCCCCGGCGCCGAACCCCGGTCAGGCCGGGGCCCAGGTGCAGGCGCGGCCGGCGCAGTCGCCTCCGCCGGCTCCCGCGCGGGTCGCCGTGACGGCGCCGGCGGCGGCCGACGGTCGCGCCGCCGCGGACGGGAGCGCCTGGTGGTGGCCGGTCGGGCTGGCCGCCCTGGTGCTCACCGCGCTGGCGGTGGCGGTGGCGATGCTGGTCAGCCGCCGCCCCGACTGACCGTCTCGGATGATCGGGCCGGGCCGCCATGAGCGGCCCGGCCCGTCGCCCGACCAGGCGTCTCAGAGGATGGCGCGCAGCGCCGCCAGGTCCTCGTCCGTGGGCTCCCAGGTGCCGGCGGCGGCGTTGGCGTGCACCTGCTCGGGCGTGGTGGCGCCGGCGATCACCGAGGTCACCGCCGGCTGGGCGGCCAGCCCGCCGATCGCCACCTGGAGCATGGTCAGCCCCCGCTCGGCCGCGTACGCCTCGATCGCCTCGATGGTGTCCCAGTCGGCGGCGGCGAGCCGTTCGGCGTACCGGCCACCGCCGGAGAGCCGGCTGCCGGCCGGCGGCTGCCCGTCGCGCCGGTACTTGCCGGTGAGCAGACCGTTGGCGAGCGGGAAGAAGGGCAGCATGCCGAGCCCGAACCGCTCACAGGCCGGGATCACCTCGGTCTCCACGGACCGCTCCACCAGGCTGTAGTGGTTCTGCGCGCTGATGAAGCGGGCCCGGCCGTTGGACGAGGCGACCCAGTCCGCGTCGGCGATCTGCCACCCGGCGAAGTTGGAGTTGCCCAGGTAGCGCACCTTGCCGTCGCGGACCAGGTCGTCCAGGGCCGCCAGCGTCTCGTCGATCGGGGTGCCCGGGTCGGGCTCGTGCATCTGGTAGAGGTCGATGTGGTCGGTGCCGAGCCGGCGCAGCGACGCCTCCACCGCGCGGGCGATGTAGCGCCGCGAACCCCGGGCGCCGAAGTCCGGCCCGTTCAGGCCGTTCATGTCCATGCCGAACTTGGTGGCCACCACCACGTCGTCCCGGCGGCCCTTGAGCGCCTGCCCGAGCAGCTCCTCGGAGCCGCCCTGCGGCTCGCCGTAGATGTCGGCGGTGTCGAACAGGGTGATCCCGGCGTCCAGGGCGGCGTCCACCACCGCGCGGGTGCCGTCGAGGTCGAGCTTGCGGCCAAAGTTGTTGCAGCCGATGCCGACCACGGACACCACGAGCCCGGAGTCGCCCAGCCGGCGATAGGTCATCTCAGTCACGAGATCCACCCTATGCCGGCCGGTTGTGGGCCACCTCGGCGGTGGCTCAGCCGACCACCTCGGTGACCAGCTCGCGGGCGGCGCTGAGGGTGGCGGTCAGCTCGGCGGGGCTGCGGCCGACGGCGCCGAGCAGTGCCTGCGCCCGCTGCTCGAAGTCCGGCGGCGCGCCGGGCAGCCGCCCCGCGGCGGCGATCATCCCCTTCTCGTTGACCAGCCACCGGCCCGCTCGGGCGTGCAGCACCTGGGCGAGCACCCCGACCACCCGGAACAGGCAGCCGGCGACGTACCCGCTGTCCCCGCCGGCGCTGGCCTTGGCCGCGCCGGCCAGCAGGAACCCGGCCTCCCAGCCGCCGGCCACCAGCGCGTCGGCCAGCGCGGGCGGATACTCCCGGGTCTGCTCCTTCAGCCGGGTCAGCTGGCCGGTCGGGTCCGCCAGCACCTGGCACAGCGCCACCTCGCCCACGTAGGCGGACGAGTAGAACCCGAGAGGATGCCCGGCCTGCACCCCGACCTCGTACCGACCGGCCCGGCAGTCCGTCCAGACGCGGTGCACCCGGTCGAGGTCCCGGTAGATCCAGTCCACGGCGGACCCGTCGACCCGCAGCCAACCACCGCCGTCGACCCAGCGTCCCCAACCACCCGGGGCGGTGAGCGCGACGCCGGTGTCGTCGGCGACCGTCGCGGCGACCGCACGCAGCGCCGGTACGTCCAACTCACCCCGGTAGTACAGACCCAGGTCCCAGTCGGAGTCCGGGCGATGCTCGCCGCGTGCCCGGCTACCGCCGAGCGCCACGGCCACCACCCCCTCGACGGCGCACAGCCGGTCGGGCAGGTCGGCGGGGATCACCCGACGTCCCAGACCGGCTCCGGGGTCTCCGCCACCTCGCTGTCGCCACGGAACAGCACGAACCGGTCGAAGGAGCGGGTGAACCAGCGGTCGTGGGTGACCGCGATCACGGTCCCCTCGAACGCGTTCAGGCCCGCCTCCAGCGCCTCGGCGCTGGCCAGGTCGAGGTTGTCGGTGGGCTCGTCCAACAGCAGCAGGGTCGCCCCGGACAGCTCCAGCAACAGCACCAGGAACCGGGCCTGCTGCCCACCGGAGAGGGTGCCGAAGCGCTGGTCGCCCTGGGCGGCCAGTTCGTACCGGCTGAGCACACCCATCGCGGCGTGCCGGTCCATCCCGGTCCGGTGCTCGTCGCCCCGCCAGAGGATCTCGACCAGCGTCTTCGACATCAGCTCCGGCCGGTCGTGGGTCTGGGAGAAGTGCCCGGGGCGGACGCGGGCACCGAGCCGGGCCGTGCCGTCGTGCGCCACCGGGGCGAGCGCGCCCGCACCGTCGACCGGCCCGTTCGCCGGGTCGGGGTCGGTGCCGCCCCGGGCCAGCAGCCGCAGGAAGTGCGACTTGCCGGTGCCGTTGGCACCGAGCACAGCCACCCGGTCGCCGTACCAGATCTCCAGGTCGAAGGGGTAGGTCAGGCCGTCCAGCTCCAGCTGCTCGCAGACGACCGCGCGCTTGCCGGTCCGCCCGCCGGTCAGCCGCATCCGGATGTCCTGGTCCTTCGGCGGTACGGGAGGCGGCCCGGCCTCCTCGAACTTGCGCAGCCGGGTCTGCGCGGCCTGATAGCGCGAGGCCAGCCCGTCGTTGTACGCCGCCTTCTGCTTGTACATCAGCATCAGCTCGCGCAGCTTCTGGTGTTCCTCGTCCCAGCGCCGACGCAGCTCGTCGAGACGGGCGTGTCGGGCCACCCGCGCCTCGTACCAGCTGGCGAAACCACCCGGGTGCACCCAGGCGCTGCCGCCCTCCACGGCGACCACCCGGTCGGCGGTCTGGGCCAGCAGCTCGCGGTCGTGCGAGACGTAGAGCACCGACTTGGTCGACTCGCGCAGCCGCGCCTCCAGCCAGCGCTTGCCCGGCACGTCGAGGAAGTTGTCCGGCTCGTCGAGCAGCAGCACCTCGTCGGGGCCGCGCAGCAGCAGCTCCAGTGCGAAGCGCTTCTGCTGTCCACCGGAGAGGGTGCGGACCGGCCGGTCCCGGACGCCGTCCCAGGGCAGGTCAAGCACGATGGTGGCGACGGTGTCGAAGAGCACCTCGGCGTCGTACCCGCCGGCCTCGCCCCAGGCGCCCAGCGCGTCGGCGTACGCCAGCTGGGCCTTGCCGGCGGCGGTGCTGTACTTGCCGCGGACCTCGGCCGCCCGCATGGCCGCCTCGGTCTCGCCGAGCCGGCGGCCGGCCTCACGCAGTGCCGGTGGGGCCAGCGACAGCGCCATGTCGGCCAGCGTCGACTCGTCGCCGATCATGCCGATGAACTGGCGCATCACGCCCAGCCCGCCGGCCCGCGCGACGGCGCCGGTACGCACCGGCAGGTCGCCGGCGACCATCCGCAGCAGCGTCGTCTTACCCGCGCCGTTCGGCCCGACCAGGGCGACCTTGCTGCCCTCCCCGACCCGGAACGACACGTCGGCGAAGAGTTCCCGACCGTCGGGCAGGATGTGCCCGACCGCTGCCACATCCACGTATCCCACGCCGGGATCCTGCCCCAGTGAGGGCCGGGGGGACATCCAATTACCGGGTGACCCGCAGCACCCGGAAGCCCTTCTGGCTGGCGCACCGCTCAACCTGCCAGCCCTGTTCGGTGAGCCAGCGGTGCAGTGAGTCGCCGCCGAGGTGCCGGGCGACCACCAGCCAGCCGACGCCGTCCGGGGCGAGCCGGGGCAGCCAGCGCAGCAGCAGGTCGTGCAGCCCGTCCTTGCCGATCCGGATCGGCGGGTTCGACCAGAGCTGGGCGAAGCGGATCTCGGCCGGTACGTCGTCCGGTGCGCTGACCCGGACCCGGTCGGCGGCGCCGACCCGGACCGCGTTGGCCGCGGTCAGCTCGCGGGCGCGGGCGTTGACGTCGACCGCCCAGACGGTGCTCGCCGGTGCCGTGTCGGCCAGCACACAGGCGATCGGCCCGAACCCGCAGCCGAGGTCGAGCAGATCGCCGGTGGTGTCGGCGGTGGGCAGGTCGGCCTTCCGCAGGAGCACGGCGGTGCCCGGGTCGAGACGGCTGGCGGAGAAGACCCCGCCGGCCGAGGCGAGCCGGTAGTCGCGGCCGGCCACGGAGAACTCGACCTCGCGCGGCGGGGCGTCGCTGGCGGGCTGAGCGCTGAAGTAGTGGTCGCCGGTCACGCCGGCAATTCTCGCACCGGCCCGTGCACGCCATGACACGGCCCACGCGTACATTTCCCATTATTACCCCCTAAAGGGACAATGCCTCTTACTCTGGGCGACATGGTGTATCGGTACGAGTCCGATGAGGACGCTTTCGAGGAGTACCCGGAGCCCGGGTCCGACCTGGCGGTGCCCGGCGGCCCGCCCCCGCCGGCCGGGCCCTCTCCGTCGCGCTTCCCCACCCCGTCGCTGCGCCGGCCGAACCAGATCGCGCTGCCGTCGTCCCAGCCGCCGCCGGCCCGTGCCGACATCCCGCCCGCCGCGCCTCGCGATCAGGTCTACACCTCGGCACAGCCGATCGAGGCGCCCCCCGAGCGCAGCGGTGGCCGACTCTGGCAGGTGCTGATCGGCGGCGCGGCCGTCCTGGTCCTGCTCGCGCTCTGTGGCCTGGGCGTCGCCGCGCTGCTGATGGATCGCGACCCGCAGCCGCAGGCCACCCCGACCTACCAGCCGAACGCCGCCGCCGCGTCCGCCGCCCCGGCGGAACGGGAGGACCTCGACTCCCGGGACACCGACCAGGCTCCGCTCACCGCCAAGGAACTCTTCCCCGGCAAGGAGCTGAAGGTCACCGACGGCCAGCCGGCCTACAAGGTGCTCAAGACGCACTCCAGCGGCAGCTGCGCCGTCGCCGCCACCGACGAGGTGGCCGACCTGCTGGTCCGGCTCGGCTGCAACCAGGTGGTCCGGGGCACACTGCGGACTCCCGACGGCGACCACCTGGTCACCACCGGGCTGTTCAACCTGACCGACAAGGTCAGCGCGGAACGGGTCCGGGACCGGATCCGGCAGTTGCTCGACGAGCGGCAGGGCCGGTTCCGGGGCCTGGTCGGCAGCGACGGCGACGGCAGTGACGTGGTGGCCACCGCCCCGGCGCGGGTCGGCTGGCAGGTCCGCGGCCACTACCTGGCGTACGCGCTGGTGGTCCGTGCGGACGGGACCGCGGTCAAGTCCGGCGACACCAAGGTCCGGGAAATCCTCTTCGACATGATCGAGCTGCACCTCAGCCAAGGCGTGCTGCAGAAGCGGGTCGACGGCGGCACGGCCGGGCAACCGACCCCGGGCCCGACGGAGAGCGGCGCAACGCAGAGCGGCGGCACCCGCAACGACAGTCTGCCGGGCGACTGACCTCGCCCCGCCGGCTACGGTCCCGGCCGTCGGCGGTCCAGCCCTCGACCGGGGGTCGGCCGTCGGCGGTCAGCCCTCGACCGGGACCCGTAGCCGGCGGGTGAGGTCGGCGCGGCGGGCGTACTCGGCCGGGTCGGCCGGGTAGCCGACCTCGACCAGGGTCAGCCCGTGCGCCGGAGCGACGGTCACCTCGCTGGACCGCTCCTGGCGGGTGAGCAGGCTGCCCGGCCACTCCACCGGGCGGCGGCCGTCCCCGGCCACCAGCATCGCCCCCACCAGGCTGCGCACCATGGCCTGGCAGAACGCGTCCGCCTGCACGGTGGCGATCAGGATGCCGTCCGGGTCACGGCGCCAGTCCAGCCGGGTCACCTCGCGCAGGGTGGTCGCGTTCTCCTTGCGCCGGCAGTACGCGGCGAAGTCGTGCTCCCCGACCAGGCCGGTCGCCGCGGCGTTCAACGCGGCCAGATCCAGCGGCCTCGGCCAGGCCAGCACCTCGTGCCGGCGCAGCGGCTCCGCGCCGTACCGGGCGTCGGTGACCCGGTACTCGTAGCGGCGGAAGGTGGCCGAGAAACGGGCATCGAAGTCTGCCGGCATCTCGGTCATCGCCCGTACCCGCACGTCGGTGGGGAGCAGCCGGGCCAGCCGGCGCAGCAGCCGCTGCTCGTGCTGCCGCCACACGTCGGCGGTGAGGTCCAGGTGGCAGACCTGCCCGGTCGCGTGCACCCCCGCGTCGGTCCGCCCGGCCACGGTCAACCCGGTGGCCGTGCCGGCACCGAGCACCAGGTCCAGGGTCTCGACGAGCACCCCGGCGACCGTGCGCCGGGTCGGCTGGGCGGCCCACCCGGAGAAGCCGGTGCCGTCGTACGAGACGTCCAGCCGCAGCCGGATCCGCTCGTCCACCTCGTACCTCCAGTTATGGGTCGGGCCCGACACCCCGATGGGGTGCCGGGCCCGACGTTGCCCTTGATCAGGCCTTGTTCTCGGTGGCCTCGTCGCTGTCCTCGCGGGCGGCGGCGGTGTCACCGGACGCCGACACCGGCGCCTCGGAGTCCTGGTCGGCCTGGGCCGACTGCGGGGTCTCCTCGGCCGGGGCGAGCGCCTCGACCTTGTCCTGCTGCGCGGCCTTGCGGGCGGCGGTCTTCTTGTTCGCCTTCGGCTCGGCGACCTGAAGCTCCTCCACCAGCTCGATGATCGCCATCGGCGCGTTGTCACCCTTGCGCGGACCGGTCTTCACGATCCGGGTGTAGCCGCCGGGGCGGTTGACGTACCGGGGCGCGATCTGGTCGAACAGGGCGTAGACCACGTCCTTGTCCTTGACGACGCCCAGCACCCGCCGCCGCGCGGCCAGGTCACCGCGCTTGGCCTTGGTGATGAGCTGCTCGGCCAGCGGACGCAGCCGCCGGGCCTTCGTCTCGGTGGTCTTGATCTTGCCGTGCTGGAACAGCGCGGTGGCCAAGTTGGCCAGCATCAGCCGCTCGTGCGCGGGGCTGCCGCCGAGGCGGGGGCCCTTGGTGGGCGTGGGCATGCTTGGTGCTCCTCAGTTGTGGCGGCAGCGCGGACTAGAGCTGCTCGGTCTCGCGGTAGTCGTCGGTGTCGTAGTCGGCCTCGCCGAAGGTGTCCACGACGTGCGCCGGGTCGAAGTTCGGGGCCGAATCCTTCAGCCCCAGGCCCATCCCGGCGAGCTTCATCTTGACCTCGTCGATCGACTTCTGACCGAAGTTGCGGATGTCGAGGAGGTCGGCCTCGGTACGCCCGATGAGCTCACCAACGGTGTTGATGCCCTCGCGCTTGAGGCAGTTGTAGGAGCGGACGGTGAGGTCGAGCTCCTCGATCGGCAGGGCGAGGTCCGCCGCCAGCTGGGCGTCCTGCGGGGACGGCCCGATGTCGATACCCTCGGCGGTCTCGTCCAGCTCCCGGGCCAGCCCGAACAGCTCCACCAGCGTCGAGCCGGCGGAGGCCAGCGCGGTACGCGGGCCCATCGACGGCTTGGTCTCGACGTCGATGATCAGCCGGTCGAAGTCGGTGCGCTGCTCGACGCGGGTCGCCTCGACGCGGTAGGTCACCTTGAGCACCGGCGAGTAGATCGAGTCGACCGGGATGCGGCCGATCTCGGCGCCGGACTGCTTGTTCTGTGCAGCCGTCACGTAGCCCCGGCCCCGCTCGACGGTCAGCTCCATGTCGAGCCGGCCCTTGCCGTTGAGGGTGGCGAGCTTCAGGTCCGGGTTGTGCACCGAGACGCCGGCCGGGGGCTGGATGTCACCCGCGGTCACGTCGCCCGGGCCCTGCTTGCGCAGGTACATGCTGACCGGCTCGTCGTGCTCGGAGCTGACGCACAGCTCCTTGATGTTCATGACGAGCTCGACCACGTCCTCCTTGACACCGGGGATCGTGGTGAACTCGTGCAGCACGCCGTCGATCTTGATCGAGGTGACCGCCGCACCCGGGATCGACGACAGCAGCGTGCGCCGCAGCGAGTTGCCCAGGGTGTAGCCGAAGCCCGGCTCCAGCGGCTCGATGGCGAACCGCGACCGGGTCTCGTTGATCGACTCCTCGGAGAGGGAGGGTCGCTGGCTGATGAGCATGGTTTCTCTTCTCTTCCGGGACGCCCGCTATTTGACGCCCACGACACAAACTGTTCCGGTGGCCCGCCCCTGAGGGCGGGCCACCGCAACGAGCTCCGACTACTTGGAGTAGAGCTCGACGATCAGCTGCTCCTGGACCTGCGTGTCGATGACCTGCCGGGCCGGGAGGGAGTGCACCAGGATCTTCATCTGGCTGGGGATTGCCTCGAGCCAGGCCGGCACCGCCCGCGAACCCGCCTGAGCCTGCGCCACGATGAACGGGGTGAGCTCCTTGCTCTTGCCCCGGACCTCGATGATGTCGTGCTCCTTGACGCGGTACGACGGGATGTCGACCTTCTTGCCGTTCACCGTGAAGTGACCGTGCTTGACCAACTGGCGGGCCATGTCCCGCGAGTGGGCGTAGCCGGCCCGGTAAACGACGTTGTCCAGCCGCGACTCGAGGATCTGCAGGAGGACCTCACCGGTCTTGGCCTGCTTGCCAACGGCTTCCTCGTAGTAACCGCGGAACTGCTTCTCCAGCACGCCGTAGACACGACGGGCCTTCTGCTTCTCACGGAGCTGGAGCAGGTACTCCGTCTCCTTCGTGCGGCCGCGGCCGTGCTGCCCGGGCGGGAACGGCCGGGACTCGAACGGGCACTTCGGGCCATCGCACTTGCTGCCCTTGAGGAACAGCTTCATCTTCTCCCGCCGGCAACGGCGGCAGTCAGCACCGGTGTAACGAGCCATCTCTCTCTACCTCTCAGACCCGGCGACGCTTCGGCGGACGGCATCCGTTGTGCGGCTGCGGGGTGACGTCGGAGATCTGCCCGACCTCGAGGCCCACGGCCTGCAGCGAACGGATGGCGGTCTCCCGGCCGGAGCCGGGGCCCTTGACGAACACGTCGACCTTGCGCATGCCGTGCTCCATGGCCCGACGCGCGGCGGCCTCGGCGGCCAGCTGCGCGGCGAACGGAGTCGACTTGCGGGAGCCCTTGAAGCCCACCTGGCCCGCGGAGGCCCAGGAGATGA
Source organism: Micromonospora sp. NBC_00389 (assembly GCF_036059255.1). Classification (NCBI taxonomy): domain Bacteria; kingdom Bacillati; phylum Actinomycetota; class Actinomycetes; order Micromonosporales; family Micromonosporaceae; genus Micromonospora; species Micromonospora sp. NBC_00389. The sequence goes on from NZ_CP107947.1 coordinate 627,029, forward strand.
CCGCACCGGTCGGGTCCGTGATGGACACGATGGTGTTGTTGAAGGTGCTCTTGATGTGCGCCTGCCCGTGGGCGACGTTCTTGCGTTCCTTGCGCCGGACCTTCTTTACAGCGGCTCCGGCACGAGCCTTCGGTGGCATAAGTCTGTGCGCTCCTAGTTACTTCTTGCCGGGCTTCTTCTTGCCGGCGACGGTCCGCTTCGGGCCCTTCCGGGTCCGTGCATTGGTCTTGGTCCGCTGGCCACGCACGGGCAGGCCCCGGCGGTGCCGGATGCCGGCGTAGCAGCCGATCTCGACCTTGCGGCGGATGTCAGCGGCGACCTCGCGGCGCAGGTCGCCTTCGACCTTGTAGTTGCCCTCGATGTGGTCGCGGAGCTGAACGAGCTCCTCGTCCGTGAGGTCCCGAGCGCGCTTGTCCGGCGAGATGCCGGTGGCGGCGAGCGTCTCCAGGGCGCGGGTACGACCCACGCCGAAGATGTAGGTGAGCGCGATCTCCATCCGCTTTTCGCGGGGGAGATCCACGCCGGCTAGACGTGCCATGTGCGGGCGTACTCCTCGTGATGTGTGGCGGAGGTGTGGACCCGTCCCACCCCGCTACCGGCCGTCCCGTCTTTCCGACGCTGTCAGCGCCGGCGACCGGGATCGGTCGTTGCCCGAGCGGGCCCCGGCCTCCGACCGGGGGTCAGCCACGCAGAAGTACGTCTCGCGTACCGCTCGTGGCTGGGACGAGCATTTGTGTTGTGTGCGTCGCTGGGGATCTGCCCGGACCAACACCACCCGGCCGTGATCCGGCCGGACGGGCTGAGTCAGCCCTGGCGCTGCTTGTGGCGCGGGTCGGTGCAGATCACCATGACCCGGCCGTGCCGGCGAATCACCCGGCACTTGTTGCAGATCCTCTTGACGCTCGGCTTGACCTTCACGGTTGCCTTACTTCCCATCTGGCCCGGGGACGCGCAGAGCACGAGACCGGACGTCGAAGACGGACACGGGACTTCCCGGCCGCCGTCAGGACTACTTGTAGCGGTAGACGATGCGCCCGCGGGTCAGGTCGTACGGCGAGAGTTCGACGACGACCCGGTCCTCCGGCAGGATGCGGATGTAGTGCTGCCGCATCTTGCCGCTGATGTGAGCCAGCACCTTGTGGCCGTTCGCGAGCTCCACCCGGAACATAGCGTTCGGCAGGGGCTCGATGACCCGACCCTCGATCTCAATGGCTCCGTCTTTTTTCGGCATGTCCTCCGCTGTCCTGACGTCGATTGCTCCGGGCGGCCCACAACGTCTTACACGGGAAACTGACCAAGAATCAGAAGCCCGCGCCAGCCGCGGCTCCAGGTCCCACCGAAGCGCAGGGTGGGCATGCCGGAGTGGACGCTGTGCGCCGAGCTGAAAGTGTACGCCGGCCTGCGGGCGGTCGCCAAACCGGCCACCCACCGCACCGCCGTGTCGGCCGCCGGTCCCCCGTCCGAGCGTCCGATGATCTCCGCGGGCGGTCGCCGGCCGGGGTCACCAGACCGGCTCCCCCACGCCGGCGGATCAGCCGGCCGGTCGCGGCTCGTCCCGTTCGTCCGGTCCACCGGCGCGCAGCTCCCGTCGGCGGTCCCGCTTCGCCCGCTTGCGCTGCCGGCGGCGCTCCCGCTGGATCGCCTGGCGCCGCGGCTCTCCCCCGGTCAACCCGGTGACCGTGCGGACCACCAGCACCGCGCCCCACGGCCCGGCCACCCAGGCCGGCCAGAAGTAGAGCAGCTCCCGGCTGAGCAGCGAGGTCACCGCCCAGATGGTCACCACGATGGCGATCACCCGCAGGTACGGCAGCCACACCTCGGCGAGCCAGCGGGCGGTGACGCCACCGGCCGCCACCGGGGCGGGCTGGCCGCCCGTACCGCCGGCCAGCAGGCCGGCAGCCGGCGGGGTGACCGCCGCCAGCGCCGACTGCTCCGGGGGCGTCACCGGTGGCAGGTCGGTGAGCAGCACGTCCAGCTCGGCGTAGGTGCGCGCGGCGTAGGCCCGCTGCAACCGCTCGTCGTACTCGTGCAGGTCCAGTCGGCCTTCGCCGAGGGCCACCCGCAACCGGTCCGCAACCGCCTCACGGTCCGCGTCAGCGGCTCGCATCCCGTCCCGCCCGTCCATGCCGGCAAGCATGCCACCGACACGCCAGCGGCGTCCCACCCGGTCGTCCCGCCTTGATCCACCCGGGTCGCCGCGGCCTCCGGCGCCGGCCCTGCCGGCACTCGCCTGACCGGGTCGCCAGGCTGGCGCTCGTTCGGCCGGGTCGCGGTAGGTGTCGGTCAGGGGGCGGTCGAGGCGGCGGGCTGGCGTGCGGTGACCAGGTCGCCGAGTCGGGCCCGGCCGCCGTCGAACGCGGTGAGCACCCAGACTCCGTCGGGCAGCAGCGCCATCGAGTGCTCGACGTGGGCCGCAACCGAGCCGTCCCGGGTGACCACCGTCCAGCCGTCGGCGAGCTCGACCGTGCGCGGGGACGCCATGGTGATCATGGGCTCGATGGCCAGTGCCATGCCGGGGACCAGCCGTGGGCCCTTGCCCGGCCGGCCGTGGTTGAGCACGTGCGGGTCCTGGTGCATCTCGGTGCCGATGCCGTGCCCGCCGTAACCGTCGACGATGCCGTACCGGCCGCCCTTGCGGACCGCGGTCTCCACCGCGTGGGAGATGTCGGTGAGCCGCCCCTTGCCGCTGGCCGCACCGCGTGCGGCGGCGGCGATGCCGGCCCACATGGCGTCCTCGGCGACCTCGGCCATCTTGAGCAGCGCCGGGTCGACGTCGCCGACCCCGACGGTGATCGCGGAGTCGCCGTGCCACCCGTTCAGCACCGCACCGCAGTCGATCGAGATCAGGTCACCGTCCCGGAGCACCTGCCCCGGCGAGGGGATGGCGTGCACGACCTGCTCGTTGACCGAGGAGCAGATCGACGCCGGAAACCCGTGGTAGCCCTTGAACGACGGGACGCCACCCGCCTCGCGGATGGTCGACTCGGCGATGGCATCAAGGTCGGCCGTGCTCACACCGGGGGCCACCGCCTCGCGCATCCGGCGCAGCGCCTCGGCCACCACCAGCCCTGCGGCCCGCATCTTCTCGATCTGGTCAGGGGTCTTCAGCTGGATGTCCAGCTGGGGACGACGCATGGAGCCATTACCTTTCGTTGCCGAACAGCGGGGCACGTTGCACGTACCCCGCTGTTCGCACTCTATCCGCCGTGGCCCGGCGGGACCTCAGCCGCCGTACGACCGCAGCGCGTCGATGGCCCGGGTGGTGACGTCCTCCACCGGGCCGGTGGCGTCGATTCCGACCAGCTTGCCCTGGGCGCCGTAATAGTCGACCAGAGGGGCCGTCTTCTCGCTGTACTCCCGCAGCCGGGTGGCGATGGTCTCCGGCTTGTCGTCGTCGCGCTGGAACAGCTCGGCGCCGCACCGGTCACAGATGTCGGGCCGGGTGGTGGCGTCGAACTCGACGTGCCAGATCTTGCCGCAGCCCCGACAGGTGCGCCGGCCGGAGAGCCGTCGAATCACTTCGTCGTCGTCGACCACCAGCTCCAGGACCAGGTCCAGTGCGGTGCCCAGGTCGGCGAGGAGCTTGTCCAGCGCGGCGGCCTGCGGAGTGGTCCGCGGGAAGCCGTCGAGCAGGAACCCCTCGCTGGCGTCGGGCTCGGCCAGCCGGTCCCGGACCATGTTGATGGTCACCTCGTCCGGAACCAGCTCGCCAGCGTCCATGTACCGCTTCGCCTCGATGCCGAGCGGCGTGCCCTGGGTGACGTTCGACCGGAAGATGTCCCCGGTCGAGATCTTCGGCACCGAGAGATGGGCGGCGACGAACTCGGCCTGTGTGCCCTTGCCCGCGCCCGGCGGGCCAACCAGAACGAGTCTCATCTACCGCAGGAACCCTTCGTAGTTCCGCTGCATGAGTTGGCTCTCGATCTGCTTCACGGTCTCCAGACCGACGCCGACCATGATGAGCACAGCGGTGCCGCCGAACGGGAAGTTCTGGTACTGCTGGTTGTCCAGCCAGATGAAGAAGAAGTTCGGCAGGATCGAGATGACGCCGAGGTAGAGCGCGCCCGGCAGGGTGATCCGGCTGAGGATGAAGTCCAGGTAGTCGGCGGTCGGCTTGCCCGGGCGGATGCCCGGCACGAACCCGCCGTACTTCTTCATGTTGTCCGCGACCTCGGTCGGGTTGAACGTGATCGAGACGTAGAAGTACGTGAAGAAGATGATCATCAGGAAGTAGACCGTGATGTAGATCGGGCTACTCGGGTTGACCAGGTTGTTCTGGATCCACGCCTGGGTCTTGCCCGGGTCGGTCTGATCGAAGAACTGCAGGGCCAGCTGCGGCAGGTAGAGAAGCGACGAGCCGAAGATGACCGGGATCACACCGGCCTGGTTGACCTTGAGCGGGATGTAGGTCGAGGTGCCGCCGTACATCCGCCGGCCGATCATCCGCTTGGCGTACTGCACCGGAATGCGGCGCTGTGCCTGCTCGATGAAGGTGACCGCGGTGATGACCACCAGGACCAGCGCGATGACCAGGGCGAACATGTCCCAGCCCTTGCTGGTCTTGATCTGCCAGCCCTCGCTGGGCAGCCGGGCGGCGATCGAGGTGAAGATCAGGACGGACATGCCGTTGCCGACGCCCCGGTCGGTGATCAGCTCACCGAGCCACATGACCATGCCGGTACCGGCGGTCATGGTCATCACCAGGATGACCAGGGTCAGCCAGTCCGGGATGCCGGTGCCCGTGGGGATGATCGGGAACTGGTCGCAGCGGTTCTGGAAGAGCTGCCCCGAGCGGGCCAGCGCCACGAACGCCGAAGCCTGCAGCACACCGAGACCAAGGGTCAGGTAGCGGGTGTACTGGGTGATCTTTGCCTGGCCGGCCTGGCCCTCCTTGCGGAGCTGCTCCAAGCGCGGGATAACGACGGTGAGCAGCTGCAGGATGATCGACGCGGTGATGTAGGGCATGATGCCCAGCGCGAAGACCGAGAGCTGTAGCAGCGCTCCGCCGGAGAAGAGGTTGAGCAGGTTCAGCACACCCGTCGACTCACCCTGGAGGGTGTCGAGGCACTTCTGCACGTTGCCGTACGAGACGCCCGGACTGGGGAGCGTTGCACCCAGCCGGTAGACCGCGATGATGCCTACTGTGAACAGCAGCTTCTTGCGCAGGTCAGGCGTACGGAACGCACTGAGAAAGGCGGACAGCAACTTCTTCCTCCTGCGCGAGGCGGGCCGCCGGTGATCCCTGGCGGGTCGGGGTGGATCCCGGGCGAGCGCCCGGAATCCATGGCTGGGATGGGACTCTAACAGCCTCATCCCGGTCCGGGCAGATGCGCCCGGCTACATAAACCGATTCCGATATTACCGGGCGCATACGCCCCAGGCAGACCATGGCGCCCGCCAGTTGCTCACAACTGGACGGGCGCCATGGGTTGTACGCCTTACAGCTCGGTGGTGGAGCCACCGGCGGCGGCGATCTTCTCCTTGGCCGACGCACTGAACGCGTGCGCCGACACCTGGAGCGCCACCCCGCCGAGGTCCCCGGTGCCGAGGACCTTGACCGGGTGACCCTTGCGGACCGCACCGGACTCGACCAGCTCCAGCGGGCCAACCTGGCCGCCGTTCGGGAACAGCTCGGCGAGCCGGTCCAGGTTGACCACCTGGAAGACCACCTTGAACTTGTTCTTGAAGCCCTTCATCTTCGGAAGGCGCATGTGGATGGGCATCTGCCCACCCTCGAACGCCGCCGAGATGTTCTTGCGGGCCTTGGAACCCTTGGTACCGCGACCAGCGGTCTTGCCCTTGGAACCCTCACCGCGACCCACACGGGTCTTCGCGGTCTTGGAACCGGGCGCCGGGCGCAGGTGGTGCACCTTGATCGTCATTACTCGACCTCCTCGACCTTCACGAGGTGGCTCACAGTGAAGATCATGCCGCGGATCTCGGGCCGGTCCTCCTTGACCACCACGTCGTTGATCCGCTTGAGGCCGAGCGAACGCAGCGAGTCACGCTGGTTCTGCTTGGTCCCAATGCCGGATCGGAGCTGGGTGACCTTCAGACGTGCCATCAGTGCGCCACCCCCGCACGCGACGCCAGCATGGCGGCCGGCGCGACGTCCTCCACCGGCAGGCCACGACGCGCCGCGACCTGCTCGGGGGACTCAAGCCCCTTCAGGGCCGCCACGGTGGCGTGCACGATGTTGATCGGGTTCGACGAGCCGAGGCTCTTCGAGAGCACGTCGTGGATCCCGGCGCACTCCAGCACGGCGCGCACCGGACCACCGGCGATGACACCCGTACCGGCCGAGGCCGGCTTGAGCAGCACCACGCCTGCGGCGGCCTCGCCCGTGATCGGGTGCGGGATCGACTGACCGATCCGCGGGACCTTGAAGAAGTGCTTCTTGGCCTCCTCGACACCCTTGGCGATGGCCGCGGGCACCTCCTTGGCCTTTCCGTAGCCCACGCCGACCGTGCCGTCGCCGTCGCCCACGATCACCAGGGCGGTGAAGCTGAAGCGACGACCACCCTTCACGACCTTGGCGACGCGGTTGATCGCGACGACCCGCTCGAGGTGCGGGGTCTTCTCGACGGGCGCGTTTCCGCGGCCGCCCTCACGGCGGTTGTCGCGGCGACCACCCTCGTTGCCACCGGACCCGCCGCCACGGCGCTGTTGACCTGGCATCAGCAGCCTTCCTTATCTCTCGTGACGGGGTTGTTAGAACTCGAGCCCGGCTTCGCGGGCAGCATCGGCAAGCGCGGCGACTCGCCCCGCGTACCGGTTGCCACCGCGGTCGAAGACGACCTTGGAAACGCCGGCGGCCTTGGCCCGCTCGGCGAGCAGCGCGCCCACCTTGCCGGCAAGGGCGCTCTTGTCGCCCTCGGCACCGCGCAGCGAGGCGTCCAGGGTCGACGCCGACGCCAGGGTGTGACCCTTGGTGTCGTCGACGACCTGGGCGACCATGTGCCGCAGGGAGCGGGTGACGACCAGGCGCGGACGCTCGGCCGTACCGCTGACGTTCTTGCGGACGCGGAAGTGCCGACGCGCACGCCCAATGGCGCGCTTGGCGGCGACACCGCGGCGGCGCTTGAGCAGCGTGGCGCTCACTTCTTACCTGCCTTTCCGGCCTTGCGGCGGATGACCTCGCCCTGGTACTTCACGCCCTTGCCCTTGTAGGGCTCCGGCGGACGGATCTTCCGGATGTTGGCGGCGATCTCGCCGACCTGCTGCTTGTCGATGCCGGCCACGTGGAACAGGGTCGGCCGCTCCACCGTGAAGGTGATGCCCGCCGGCGCGGGGACAACCACCGGGTGCGAGAACCCGAGCGCGAACTCGAGATCCGTGCCCTTGGCGGTGACCCGGTAACCGGTGCCGGCGATCTCCAGGCTCTTGCGGTAGCCCTCGGTCACGCCGACGATCATGTTGGCGATAAGCGTACGGCTCAGGCCGTGCAGTTCCTTGGCCTTGCGCTCATCGTTCGGGCGGTTGACGCTCAGCTGCCCATCCTCGGCCCGCTCGATCGTGATCGGCTCGGCGAGGGTGTGCTGGAGCTGGCCCTTCGGGCCCTTGACCTTGACGGTCTGCCCGTCGATCGTGATGTCGACGCCGGCTGGCACCGGGATCGACTTACGTCCAATTCGCGACATTTCTACCTGTCTCCCGTTACCAGACGAAGGCGAGGACTTCCCCGCCAACACTCCGCTTGCGGGCCTGCCGGTCGGTCAGCAGTCCCTGGGACGTCGAAATGATCGCCACGCCCAGCCCACCGAGCACCCGGGGGAGCCCGTCCGACTTGGCGTACACCCGGAGACCGGGCTTGGACACGCGCTTGATGCCGGCCAGGCTCCGCTCGCGGTTCTGGCCGTACTTCAGCTCGACGACCAGTCGCTTGCCGACGGCGCCCTCCTCGGGCTCCTCGACCGACCAGGTGGCGATGTAACCCTCGGCCTTCAGGACCTCGGCAATGTTCGCCTTGATCTTGGAGTAGGGCATCTTCACCTGGTCGTGGTACGCCTGGTTGGCGTTACGCAGACGCGTGAGCATGTCTGCGATCGGGTCGGTCATCGTCATGGATTTCGTCAGCCTTTCTCGCCGGGGTTCCCGGGGCATCGACCCCGGGCCTACGGCGAAGAGCAATACCTAATCGGTGCAGGAGTTCCCGGCCTACAGCCGGGACGCGGTCGCCCTTACCAGGAAGCCTTGGACACACCCGGCAGCTCACCGCGGTGGGCCATCTCCCGGATGCACACCCGGCAGAGACCGAACTTGCGGTAGACCGCCTTCGGACGCCCGCACCGCTGGCAGCGGGTGTAGGCGCGAACCGAGAACTTCGGCTTCGCGGCCGCCTTGATGATCAGCGCCTTCTTGGCCATCTCAGTTCTCCTTGAACGGGAAGCCCAGGAGCTTGAGCAGCGCCCGGCCCTCGTCGTCGGTCGTGGCGGTGGTGACCACCGTGATGTCCATGCCCCGCTGGCGATCGATCCGGTCCTGGTCGATCTCGTGGAACACCGACTGCTCGGTCAGACCGAACGTGTAGTTGCCGTGCCCGTCGAGCTTGCGCCCGTCCAGACCGCGGAAGTCGCGGATACGCGGCAGCGCGATGGACAGCAGCCGGTCCATGAACTCCCACATCCGGTCGCCGCGAAGAGTCACCTTCGCGCCGATCGGCATGCCCTCGCGGAGCTTGAACTGCGCGATGGACTTGGTCGCCCGCCGCACCTGCGGCTTCTGGCCGGTGATCGTGGCGAGGTCGCGGACCGCGCCGTCGATCAGCTTGGCGTCGCGAGCAGCCTCGCCGACACCCATGTTGACGACGATCTTGACCAGCCGCGGCACCTGCATGGGGTTGCCGTAGCTGTGCTGCTCACGCAGCTGCGCCGCGATCTCGTTGCGGTACCGCTCCTTGAGGCGCGGCATGGTCTTTTCGGTAGCCGTGGTCATCACAGGTCCTTACCGGTGCTACGCGCGATGCGGACCTTCTGGCCGTTGTCGTCGATCCGGTAACCGACGCGGGTCGGCTTGCCGTCGGAGTCCAGGACCTGCACGTTCGAGACGTGGATCGCGGCCTCCTGGGTGACGATGCCGCCGGTCTTGGCGCCACGCTGGGTGGTGCTGATGCGGGTGTGCTTCTTGACCCGGTTCACGCCCTCGACCAGGACCTTGTCCTGCCGCGGGTAGGCCGCAATGACCTTGCCCTTGGCACCCTTGTCCTTGCCGGCGATGACGACGACCGTGTCGCCCTTCTTGACCTTCACGGTCACAACACCTCCGGCGCGAGGGAAATAATCTTCATAAACCGCTTGTCCCGCAGCTCCCGGCCCACCGGGCCGAAGATACGGGTACCGCGCGGGTCCCCGCCGTCCTTGATGATGACGGCGGCGTTCTCGTCGAAGCGGATGTACGAGCCGTCCGGCCGCCGCTTCTCCTTGGCGGTGCGGACGATGACCGCCTTGACGACGTCGCCCTTCTTCACACCGGCACCCGGGATCGCGTCCTTGACGGTGGCCACGATGACGTCGCCGATGCTCGCGTAGCGCCGACCGGAGCCACCGAGAACCCGGATGCACAGGATCTCCCGAGCACCCGTGTTGTCGGCGACGCGCAGTCGCGACTCCTGCTGAATCACGTCTATCTCCTATGTCTGCCGGTTCTCCGGCCGCCGTGGCGGCCGGAGCCTGGCGGAACCAACGCCCGACGCAACGCCGGGCGAGCTCGAGCTTTCGCTACTTGGCCTTTTCCAGGACTTCCACGATCCGCCAACGCTTGGTGGCGCTCAGCGGCCGGGTCTCCATGATCAGGACCCGGTCGCCGGTGCCGGCGGCGTTCTGCTCGTCGTGGACCTTCAGCTTGCTGGTCCGGCGCATGATCTTGCCGTACAGCGCGTGCCTGACCCGGTCCTCGACCTCGACCACGACGGTCTTGTCCATCTTGTCGCTCACCACGAGGCCCTCACGGACCTTGCGGCGAGCCCGCACGGTGGCGGTGGTGTTCTCGTCGGTCATGATGCAGTCACCTCAGTCGGCGCGGCCGAGAGCCCCAGCTCACGCTCACGCATGATCGTGTAGATCCGGGCGATCTCCCGACGGATGACCTGCAGCCGCCGGTTGTTGTCCAGCTGCCCGGTTGCGGCCTGCACGCGGAGGTTGAACAGCTCCGCCTTGGCCTCCCGCAGCTTCGTGACCAGCTCCTCTTCGGAGAGCTCACGCAGCTCGGTCGCCTTAACGCCCGCTGCCATCAGGATTCACCCACTTCGCGCGTAACAATGCGGCACTTCATCGGGAGCTTGTGGATCGCGCGACGCATGGCCTCTCGCGCAATCTGCTCGTTGGGGAAGGACATCTCGAAGAGCACCCGCCCCGGCTTGACGTTCGCGACCCACCACTCGGGCGAGCCCTTACCGGAACCCATCCGGGTCTCGGCGGGCTTCTTGGTGAGGGCCTGGTCCGGGAAGATCGTGATCCAGACCTTGCCACCACGCTTGATGTGACGGGTCATCGCGATACGCGCTGACTCGATCTGGCGGTTGGTCACGTACGCCGGCTCGAGAGCCTGGATCCCGAACTCGCCGAACACCACCCGGTTACCACCCTTGGACGCGCCACTGCGGTCCGGGTGGTGCGGCTTGCGGAAGCCCTTCGGGGGCTTGCGCGGCATCAGCATCTGTCAGCCCTCCTGCTGCGTTTCTGCCGGAGCGGAAGCCTTGGCGGCGACAGCAGCGCTGTCGACCGGCTCGCCGCTCGGAGTCTCGGCCTGCTGCGCGATGGTGGTCGCGGCAGCCCGGCCGGCCTCGGTGCCACCGGCAGTCGTGCCGGACGAACCGGACCGACCACGGCGCGGCCGCTCCGGACGGTCGCCACGCTCACCACGACGCGGACGAGACGGACCCGCCTCGGCCGGAGCCTCCCGGCCCGGAACCGCGTCGCCCTTGTAGATCCAGACCTTCACGCCGATCCGGCCGAAGGTGGTACGAGCCTCGAAGAAGCCGTACTCGATGTTGGCCCGCAGCGTGTGCAGCGGAACCCGGCCCTCGCGGTAGAACTCGGTCCGGCTCATCTCGGCGCCGCCGAGACGACCCGAGACCTGCACCCGAATGCCCTTGCAGACCGGGTTCTTCATCGCGGACTGCATGGCCTTGCGCATCGCCCGACGGAAGCTGACCCGGCTGGACAGCTGCTCGGCCACGCCCTGCGCGACAAGCTGTGCGTCCGACTCGGGGTTCTTCACCTCGATGATGTTCAGCTGCACCTGCTTGCCGGTGAGCTTCTCGAGCTCGCCGCGGATCCGGTCGGCCTCCGCACCCTTACGGCCGATGACAATGCCCGGCCGCGCGGTGTGGATGTCGACCCGGACCCGGTCGCGGGTGCGCTCGATGTCGACCTTGGAAATGCCGGCGCGCTCCAGGCCCTTGGACATCATCCGGCGGATCTTGACATCCTCGCCGATGTAGTCCTTGTAGAGCTTGTCCGCGAACCAGCGGGACTTCCAGTCGGTCGAGATGCCGAGCCGGAACCCAGTGGGGTGAACCTTCTGACCCATTACTCGGCGTCCTCCGTCTTGCTCTGCGCTTCGGCCGGTGCGGCCTGCGTCGCCGGGGCGGCCTTCTTCGCCGCGGCCTTCCTCGGCGCTGCCGGCGCGACCGCCTCGACCGCCACGGTGATGTGGCAGGTGCGCTTGCGGATCCGGTACGCCCGGCCCTGCGCCCGCGGCTGGAACCGCTTCATCGTCGGGCCCTCGTCCACGAACGCCTCGCTCACGAGCAGCGCATCGGGGTCCAGCCGCTCGTTGTTCTCCGCGTTGGCGATCGCGCTAGCGAGCACCTTGTACACCTGCTCGCTCGCAGCCTGCGGCGCGAACTGCAGCACCGTGAGAGCCTCCTTCGCGGGCAGGCCGCGGACGAGGTTGACCACCCGGCGCGCCTTCATCGGCGAGATGCGCACGTGCCGCGCAACCGCCCGCGCGCCCGGAAGCACCGGAGCGTCGCCCTTTCCTGGCATCGCTGTAACCCCTTGTTCCCTCTATCCGTATGCCCGCGGCGTCAGCGCCGACGGCTCTTCCGGTCGTCCTTCTCGTGACCCTTGAACGTGCGGGTCAGCGCGAACTCGCCGAGCTTGTGCCCGACCATCGCCTCGGTCACGAACACCGGGACGTGCTTGCGTCCGTCGTGCACCGCGATCGTGTGCCCGAGCATCTCCGGGATGATCGTCGAGCGCCGCGACCAGGTCTTGATCACGTTCTTCGAGCCCTTGTCGTTCTGAACTTCCACCTTCTTGAGCAGGTGGTCGTCGACGAACGGGCCCTTCTTCAGGCTGCGAGGCATGTCTTATCTCCCTCAGCCGCGCTTACGCGTGGCGTAGCGACGGCGGACGATCAGCCGGTCACTCGGCTGGCCCTTACGGCGGGTGCGGCCCTCGGGCTTACCCTGCGGGTTGACCGGGTGGCGACCACCGGAGGTCTTACCCTCACCACCACCGTGCGGGTGGTCGACCGGGTTCATGGCGACACCACGGACGGTCGGGCGCTTGCCCTTCCACCGCATCCGGCCGGCCTTGCCCCAGTTGATGTTCGACTGATCGGCGTTGCCGATCTCGCCGACGCTGGCGCGGCAGCGCACGTCCACCCGCCGGATCTCACCGGACGGCATACGCAGGGTCGCGTACGCGCCCTCCCGGCCGAGCAGCTGGATACCGACGCCGGCGGACCGGGCCAGCTTGGCCCCGCCACCCGGACGCAGCTCCACGTTGTGAATCGTGGTACCGACCGGGATGTTGCGCAGCGGCAGGTTGTTGCCGGGCTTGATGTCGGCGCCCGGGCCGGACTCGACGCGGTCGCCCTGCTTCATGTCCTTCGGCGCGAGGATGTACCGCTTCTCGCCGTCGGCGTAGTGCAGCAGCGCGATGCGCGCCGTGCGGTTCGGGTCGTACTCGATGTGAGCGACCTTCGCCGGCACGCCGTCCTTGTCGACCCGCTTGAAGTCGATCAGACGGTACTGGCGCTTGTGACCGCCACCGTGGTGCCGCGTGGTGATCCGGCCGTGGGCGTTACGCCCGCCCTTCTTCGGCAACGGAGCCAGCAGCGACTTCTCCGGCGTGGACCGGGTGATCTCGGCGAAGTCGGCGACACTGGAGCCTCGTCGGCCCGGCGTCGTCGGCTTGTATTTACGGATAGCCATTGTCTACACCCCTCAGCTGACCGGGCCGCCGAAGGCCTCGATACGGTCACCGTCAGCCAGCTTCACGATCGCCCGCTTGGTCGCCTTGCGCTGACCGAAGCCGGTCTTGGTGCGCTTGCGCTTGCCCTGGCGGTTGAGCGTGTTGACCGTCAGGACGCGGACGTTGAAGATCTGCTGGATAGCGATCTTGATCTCGGTCTTGTTCGCGTCCGGGTGCACCAGGAAGGTGTACCAGTTCCGGTTCAGCTCGCTGTAGCTCTTCTCCGAGACGACCGGCGCCACGATGATGTCGCGCGGGTCGGCGATGGTGCTCACTTGCCACCCTCCTCGGTGGTCTCGGCGGGCACGCCCAGGAACTCGTCCAGGGCGTCCTTGGTGAAGACCACGTCGTCGGCCACCAGCACGTCGTACGTGTTCAGCTGGCCGGACTCGATCAGGTGCACCCGCGGCTCGTTGCGCAGGGACACCCAGTTCAGCTCGTCGGTGCTGCTCAGCACGACCAGGACCCGACGGGCCTCGGTGAGCTTGGTCAGCGTGGCCAGGGCCGCCTTGGTCGACGGCTTCTCGCCCGAGACGAACGCCTCGACGACGTGCACCTGCCCGGCGCGGGCCCGGTCGGAGAGGGCACCCCGCAGCGCGGCGGCCTTCATCTTCTTCGGGGTCCGCTGGCTGTAGTCGCGCGGCACGGGACCGTGCACCACGCCACCGCCGGCGAACTGCGGCGCGCGGATCGAGCCCTGCCGGGCGCGACCGGTGCCCTTCTGCTTGTACGGCTTCTTGCCGCCACCGGCGACCTCGCCGCGGGTCTTGGCCTTGTGCGTGCCCTGTCGGGCCGCCGCGAGCTGGGCCACCACGACCTGGTGCATCAGCGCGACGTTGGCCTGCACGTCGAAGATGTCAGCCGGCAGCTCGACGGAGCCGCTGGTGCTGCCTTCGACGGTGCGCACGTCAACGGTGGTCACTTGGCCGCACCGCCCTTCTTCACCTTGCTCTTGGCCGCGGTACGGACCAGAACCAGCGCGCCCTTGGGACCAGGAATGGCACCACGGACGAGCAGGAGGTTGTTCTCGGTGTCGACCGCCTGGACGGTGAGGTTCTGCACGGTGTACCGCACGCCACCCATCCGGCCGGCCATCCGGGTGCCCTTGAAGACACGACCCGGAGTGGCGCAGGCGCCGATGGAACCGGGCGAGCGGTGCTTGCGCTCGACACCGTGGCTGGCACGCAGACCGTGGAAGCCGTGCCGCTTCATCGGACCGGCGTAGCCCTTGCCCTTGGTCTTGCCGGTGACGTCAATCGTGACGCCGGCCGGGAACTCGTCGACCGTGACCTCCTGGCCGAGCGAGTACTCCCCAGCGTCCGTGGTGCGCAGCTCGACGATGTGCCGGCGCGGCGCCACGTCCGCCTTCGCGTAGTGCCCGCTGATCGGCTTCTTGACCTTGCGCGGGTCGATGATGCCGTACGCCAGCTGGACCGCGGAGTAACCGTCCTTCTCGGCGCTACGAACCTGGCTGATGACGCACGGGCCGGCCTCGACCACGGTCACGGGAACAACACGGTTGTTGTCCCAGACCTGGGTCATGCCGAGCTTGGCGCCCAGGATCCCCTTGACTTGCCTGTCCATTTGTCCGGTCCCTACAGCTTGATCTCGATGTCGACGCCAGCCGGCAGGTCGAGGCGCATGAGCGAGTCGACCGTCTTCGGAGTCGGGTCGATGATGTCGATCAGCCGCTTGTGCGTGCGCATCTCGAAGTGCTCGCGCGAGTCCTTGTACTTGTGCGGCGAGCGGATAACGCAGAAACGGTTGATCTCCGTGGGCAGCGGCACCGGGCCCGCGACCTGCGCCCCGGTGCGCGTCACCGTCTCGACGATCTTCCGAGCCGAGGAGTCGACGACCTCGTGGTCATAGGCCTTGAGCCGGATGCGGATCTTCTGTCCCGCCATGGTGGCTTCTGTTCCTTCTCTCGATGCCGCTGTGTTGCGGGCGCCTGTGCCGGCTGGCACAGGCCCACTTCGCCGACCCCCGCGGTCGGGCGTGTCGCGCCCTCGGGCCGGGCTCCGCCCCGGAACTCCGGAGCGGTCCTGACCGCGCGGTGGGTCAAGGCGCCGATCGCATTACGCGACCTGAACGCCGTGCGAGGGTGGTTGGCGACCCAGGGTCGCCAACCACCCCAACGCTCGACTGTGCCGCCACCCGGAGGTTCAGCGAAGGCCGAACACAGGCGACGAACTGTCGTTACGCAACCTGACTAGTATGCCGCACGACCGGCGGCGGGTCTAATCGGGGTTACCTAGTTCACTTCAAGATCTTGGTGACGAACCCGGCGCCGACGGTGCGGCCACCCTCGCGGATCGCGAACTTGAGGTTGTCCTCCATGGCGATGGGCTGGATCAGCTTCACCGTCATGGAAGTGTTGTCACCCGGCATGACCATCTCGGTGCCCTCGGGGAGGGTGACGACACCGGTGACGTCCGTGGTCCGGAAGTAGAACTGCGGGCGGTAGTTCTGGAAGAACGGGGTGTGCCGGCCGCCCTCCTCCTTGGAGAGGATGTAGACCGTCGCCTCGAACTCCGTGTGCGGGGTGTTCGAGCCCGGCTTCACGACGACCATGCCGCGCTCGACCTCGTCGCGCTTGGTGCCACGCAGCAGCAGGCCGACGTTCTCGCCTGCGCGGGCGTCGTCCAGGGTCTTCCGGAACATCTCGATCGCGGTGACCTTGGTCTTGAAGCTCTTCTCCCGGATACCGACGAGCTCAACATCCTCGTTCGGCAGGAGAACGCCGCGCTCGACCCGACCGGTGACGACGGTGCCACGACCGGTGATCGTGAACACGTCCTCGACCGGCATCAGGAACGGCTTGTCGACGTCGCGCTCCGGCTGCGGGATCGAGGTGTCGACCGCGGTCATCAGGTCCAGCAGCTTGCCGGTCCACTCGGGGTCACCCTCGAGGGCCTTCAGCGCCGAAACCCGCACGACCGGCAGGTCGTCACCCGGGTACTCCTGCGAGGAGAGCAGCTCGCGGACCTCGAGCTCGACGAGCTCCAGGAGCTCCTCGTCATCGACCATGTCGCTCTTGTTGAGCGCCACGACGATGTACGGCACACCGACCTGACGGGCCAGCAGCACGTGCTCGCGGGTCTGCGGCATCGGGCCGTCAGTCGCCGCCACCACCAGGATCGCGCCGTCCATCTGCGCGGCACCGGTGATCATGTTCTTGATGTAGTCGGCGTGCCCAGGGCAGTCGACGTGCGCGTAGTGCCGCGACTCGGTCTGGTACTCGACATGCGCGATCGAGATCGTGATGCCGCGGGCCTTCTCCTCCGGCGCCTTGTCGATCTCGTCGAACGGCGTGTAGGGGTTCAGGTCCGGGTACTGGTCGTGCAGGACCTTGGTGATGGCCGCCGTCAGCGTCGTCTTACCGTGGTCGATGTGACCAATGGTGCCGATGTTGACGTGCGGCTTAGTCCGCTCGAACTTAGCCTTCGCCACTGGTGTCCTCCTGTGGACTTCTTGGTTCGTACGCCCGGCGCGCCGGTCGGCGCTTAGGACTCTGTCGACAGCCTTTCCGGCCTGAACGACCGGAGAGCTTTTGTGGGTTCTGCGGCGATGAAGCCTACAGGCCCGGTCTCACGCAATCCGATCGTGGTGGCCGCGGGCGGGTGAAACCTCCCGCGACCAACCACGAATCACCTGCTCAGAGCGTTACTCGCCCGTTGCCTTGGCGATGATCTCCTTCGCGACGCTCTGCGGAACCTCGGCGTAGGAGTCGAACTGCATGCTGTAGCTAGCCCGGCCCTGGGTCTTCGACCGCAGGTCGCCGACGTAGCCGAACATCTCCGACAACGGCACCAGAGCCCGGACGATGCGGGCGCCACTGCGCTCCTCCATCGCCTGGATGATGCCACGGCGGGAGTTGAGGTCGCCGATGACGTCACCCATGTTCTCCTCAGGAGTGGTGACTTCAACGGCCATCATCGGCTCGAGCAACGCGGGGTCGGCCTTGCGGGCCGCCTCCTTCATCACCATCGAGCCGGCGATCTTGAATGCCATTTCCGAGGAGTCGACCTCGTGGTACTGGCCGTCCAGCAGGGTCAGCTTCACACCGACCAGCGGGAAGCCCGCCAGGATGCCGTACTGCAGGGCGTCCTGCGCACCGGCGTCCACCGACGGGATGAACTCCCGCGGGATGCGGCCACCGCTGACAGCGTTGGCGAACTCGTAGGTCGGCGAGTCGTTGTCCAGCGGCAGCGGCTCGACGCTCACGATCACGCGGGCGTACTGGCCGGAACCACCGGTCTGCTTCTTGTGGGTGTACTCGATCTTCTCCACCTTGCGGCGGATCGTCTCGCGGTACGCCACCTGCGGCTTGCCGACGTTGGCCTCGACGTTGAACTCACGCCGCATCCGGTCGACAAGGATGTCCAGGTGCAGCTCACCCATGCCGGAGATGACCGTCTGACCGGTCTCCTCGTCCAGCCGGACGCGGAAGGTCGGGTCCTCCTCGGCCAGCCGCTGGATGGCCGTGCCCAGCTTCTCCTGGTCGGACTTGGTCTTCGGCTCGATCGCCACCGAGATGACCGGCTCCGGGAAGGTCATCGACTCCAGGATCACCGGGTTCGCCGGGTCGGAGAGGGTGTCGCCGGTGGTGGTCTGCTTGAGACCCTGCACGGCGATGATGTCGCCGGCCTGCGCCGACGGACGCTCTTCCCGCTTGTTGGCGTGCATCTGGTAGATCTTGCCGATCCGCTCCTTGCGGTCCTTGGTGGAGTTGACCACCTGGGAGCCGGACTCGAGCAGGCCGGAGTAGACCCGGACGTAGGTGAGCTTGCCGAGGTGCTTGTCCGTCTGGATCTTGAAGGCCAGGCCGGAGAAGGGCTCCGACTTGGACGGCTTCCGGATCAGCGGGGTCTCGCCATCGGGAGCCGTACCCTCGATGGCCGGAACGTCCAGCGGCGACGGCAGGAAGTCGACCACGGCGTCGAGCATGGGCTGGACGCCCTTGTTCTTGAACGCCGAGCCGCAGAGCACCGGGTTGGCCTTGCCAGCGATGGTGGCACGCCGGATGGCGGCCTTGATCTCCTCAACGGAGACCTCGTCGCCTTCCAGGTACTTCTCCATCACCGAGTCGTCGACGTCGGCCAGCGTCTCCATCAGCTTCTCGCGCCACTCGGCCGCGGAGTCGGCCAGCTCGGCCGGGATCTCCTCGATCGCGTAGTCGTCACCCTTCTGGGTCTCCCCACGCCAGGTGAGAGCGCGCATGCCAATCAGGTCGACGACGCCGATGTGGTCGCCCTCGAGCCCGATCGGGATCTGGAGCACCAGCGGGGTGGCGTTGAGCCGGTCGATCATCATCTGCACGCAGCGGAAGAAGTCGGCGCCGGTCCGGTCGAGCTTGTTGACGAAGCACATCCGCGGGACGTTGTACTTGTCGGCCTGCCGCCAGACGTTCTCCGTCTGCGGCTCCACGCCGGCGACACCGTCGTAGACCGCGACCGCACCATCCAGCACCCGCAGCGACCGCTCGACCTCGACCGTGAAGTCGACGTGGCCAGGCGTGTCGATGATCTGGATCGTGTGGCCCTTCCACTCACACTTGGTAGCAGCGGAGGTGATGGTGATACCACGCTCCTGCTCCTGCTCCATCCAGTCCATGACGGCAGCGCCCTCGTGGACCTCACCGATCTTGTACGTGATGCCGGTGTAGAACAGGATCCGCTCGGTGGTCGTGGTCTTACCGGCATCGATGTGCGCCATGATGCCGATGTTGCGTACGTTGGCGAGCGCGTCTGCGGCGGCCACTTCAATCCCTACTTATCGTCGTCTCGACTCAACTGGTGGCGGTTCCGGCGCCCGAGGGCGCCGGAACCAGGGTGTTACCAGCGGTAGTGCGCGAAGGCCTTGTTGGACTCGGCCATCTTGTGCGTGTCCTCGCGCCGCTTGACGGCGGCACCGAGGCCGTTGCTCGCGTCCAGCAGCTCGTTCATCAGCCGCTCGACCATGGTCTTCTCGCGCCGGGCGCGGGAGTAGGTGACCAGCCAGCGCAGGCCCAGCGTGGTCGCCCGAGTGGGACGGACCTCGACCGGAACCTGGTAGGTGGCGCCACCGACACGACGGCTGCGCACCTCGAGGGTCGGCTTGACGTTGTCCATCGCCCGCTTGAGGGTGACGACCGGGTCGGTGCCGGACTTCTCGCGGCAGCCCTCGAGGGCCGCGTACACGATGGATTCGGCGAGCTGACGCTTGCCACGGAGCAGGATCTTGTTCACCAGCTGGGTGACCAGCGGCGAGTTGTACACCGGGTCAGCGACCAGTGGCCGCCGCGGAGCGGGTCCCTTACGCGGCATGTCAGCTCTTCTCCTTCTTCGCGCCGTAACGGCTGCGCGCCTGCTTGCGGTTGCGGACACCCTGGGTGTCCAGCGAGCCGCGAACGATCTTGTAACGCACGCCGGGGAGGTCCTTCACCCGGCCGCCGCGAACGAGCACGATCGAGTGCTCCTGCAGGTTGTGACCGACGCCCGGGATGTAGGCGGTCACCTCGATCTGGCTGCTGAGCTTCACACGAGCGACCTTGCGCAGCGCCGAGTTCGGCTTCTTGGGGGTGGTGGTGTACACGCGGGTGCACACGCCGCGCCGCTGAGGGGAACCCTTCAGCGCCGGGGTCTTGGTCTTGCTCGTCTTTGCTTGGCGGCCCTTTCGGACCAGCTGCTGGATCGTGGGCACCGGGTTTCTCCGCTCCCTTCGGCCGCAGTCTTGCGGCCGCGCCGTCTGCTCGTTAGCCGGCCTGATGACCGGCTCTCCTACATTCCGACCAGGGCCACCCTGCGGCGGTCCCGGCACCCGCGGTCGGGCGTGTCGCCCAGCTCACGGTCCCGGTGCGGACGCTTTCGCGGCGTACCGGGGTCTGTCACCGGCACGCGGGTCGCCCCGCCCCGGATCTTTGGCTTGTCGTGCCGCCGTCCGGACTCCGGAACCAGCGCACGCACGAGTTGCCCGGGCACGCCCGGGCACAAGGGGAAAGAGTACCTACCACAGCCGCACAGGTCAAAACGGAATGGCCCGGCGAATGACTCACACCCGCCAGCCGGATCTCGTCCTGCCCCGTCGCCCGCGATGGGCACCTACGACTACAAGTGTACCGGCTTCCCCGCCGGACCACCCGTCGCCCCCATCCCGGGCACCCGCGACCTGGTGCGCCACCTGCGCCGACCCCCGTCGGAGGGCTGATCCGACGGTGACCAGCCTCACGCCAGGGAGATCACCAGCGCCAGGCCCAGGCCCAGGAGGCTGAGCAGCGCTCCCCCCGCACCGCAGCTGATCCCCGCCACCGCCAGGCCGCGGCCGGTGAAGCGGACGGCGGGTGGTGGAGCCGGCCGGCGGATCTGCCGCTGACCGAGCAGGCCGGCGACGACCGCGGCCACCCCGGCCAGCACGCCGAGTACGGCGAACGCCCCGGACGCCCACGCCCCTCCGTAGTTCGAGAAGGCCACCCCGAAGCAGGTCACCAGCAGCGCGACGAGGAGCGACGCGATCCCGGCCACCAGCGCCCCGACGGCCAGCCCGGAGGTGACCGGTGGCACGTCCAGGTACACCACGCCGAACGGCGTGCCGGGTACCTGCTCCACCCGCTTCGGCGGCCGGCGCTGGTCGTCGGTCGGTGGCGGCGGCACCGACCGGCCCGGCGCCGCACCCCATGCGGGGGCATGACCCGCCGGCGGCTGTCGCCAGCCCGTAGGCGCCCCATACCCGCCCGTCGGTCCGGACGACGGCGCGGGCGGTGGTGGCGTGCCCCCACCCGGCACGGACGGGATCGGGGCACCCCACTGAGGCGAGGACGCCGGCGCCGTACCCGGGTCGGGGAAGGCGGCGGGCGAGCCCGGCTGCCCGGTCGGATCGGGCCGCGCCCAGCCGCTCGGCTCGGACGGGCCCGGGGCCCGGTCCGGCGCGCCAGGATTCCCGGCTGGTTCGTCCGGGGGCCGCGCCGGTTCCGTCACGAGGTCCTCCTGTCGACAGGGCCGCCACCGCCGCGCGGCGGACACCGGCCAGGCTACCGCCGGGGGCGCCGCCGTCGGCGGCTGCGGGCCGCTCAGTCCATGTTCGAGGGGTAGTCGTGGCCGAACGGCGCGCCGGCCAACCTGACCACGCCGACCACCACCGCGGCCACCACGCTGACCGCGACCAGCACCAGACCCGCCCAGGCCATCCGCTCCCCCTGCCGCAGCCAGGCGCCGCCGGTCAGGAAGCCCCCCGAGGCGTACGCCTCCCGGCGCGCCTGCCTGGCCAACTGGAGCGCCACCGTGGCGGGCACCACCCCGCCGATGAACAGGCCGGTCAGCAGGCCGAGCAACCCCAGCGCGAAGACAGCCCGCGCCTTCGTGCTGCGGGCCGGGTCGGGATCGAGCGGGTGGCGCGGGCTCTGCTGCGCCACGGACACCTGCCCGGGTGCGGTCGTCATGCCTCCATCATGCCGAACCCAGCCTGCGGGTGGGCAGGTCCGGACGCGACGAGGCCCCCGGCGGATGCCGGGGGCCTCGTCGTGCGTTGGTGCTTAGCGGTACGACCCGAAGTCGAAGTCGTCCAGCGGCACAGCCTGCCCGCTGGCCGGCCCGAACCCGTAGTCGGTCTCCGGGTACCCGGTCATCGAGTAGACCTTGGCCTTGGCCTCCTCGGTCGGCTCCACCCGGACGTTGCGGTACTTGCTGATACCGGTACCGGCCGGGATGAGCTTGCCGATGATCACGTTCTCCTTGAGGCCGACCAGCGAGTCGCTGCGCGAGTTGATCGCAGCGTCGGTCAGCACCCGGGTGGTCTCCTGGAAGGAGGCCGCCGAGAGCCAGGAGTCGGTGGCCAGCGAGGCCTTGGTGATACCCATCAGCACCGGACGGCCGGCGGCAGGCTCGCCGCCCTCCGAGACGAGCCGGCGGTTCTCCGACTCGAACAGTGCCCGGTCGACCAGCACACCCGGCAGGAACTCGGTCGAGCCGGAGTCGATGACCGTCACCCGCTTGAGCATCTGGCGAATGATGATCTCGATGTGCTTGTCGTGGATGAGCACACCCTGCGAGCGGTAGACCTCCTGGACCTCCTGGGTCAGGTGGACCTGGACCGCCCGCGGACCCATGATCCGCAGAAGCTCGTGCGGGTCGATGGTGCCCTCGGTCAGCTTCTCGCCGACCGCGACGTGACCGCCGTCGTGGGTCCGCAGCCGGACCCGCTTGGAGATCTTGTCGTAGACGATCTCCTCGCTGCCGTCGTCCGGAACCACGATGATCTTCCGCGAGCGCTCGCCGTCCTCGATCCGGATCCGGCCGGGGGTGTCGGCGATGGGCGCCTTACCCTTCGGGACCCGAGCCTCGAAGATTTCCTGGACACGCGGCAGACCCTGGGTGATGTCCTCACCCGCGACACCACCGGTGTGGAAGGTACGCATCGTCAGCTGCGTACCCGGCTCACCGATCGACTGGGCGGCGATGATGCCGACCGCCTCGCCGACGTCCACGGTCTTGCCGGTCGGCAGCGAGCGCCCGTAGCAGGCACCGCAGACACCCAGCTTCGACTCGCAGGTGAGCACACTGCGCACCCGGACCGTCTCCACGCCGGCGGCGACAATCTTGTCGACCCCGATGGAGTTGATGTCCTGACCCCGCTCGGCGACGACGGTGCCGTCCGGCCCCTTGATGTCGTCGGCCAGGGTACGGGCGTGCACGCTGGTCTCGGCGTGCTCGTGCACGACCAGCTTGCCACCCTCCAGGCGCTCACCGATCTGCATCGGGATCGCCCGGTCGGTGCCGCAGTCCTCCTCGCGGATGATCACGTCCTGCGAGACGTCCACCAGACGACGGGTCAGGTAACCCGAGTCAGCGGTCCGCAGCGCGGTGTCGGCGAGACCCTTACGGGCACCGTGCGTGGAGATGAAGTACTCCAGCACGGACAGACCCTCCCGGTAGCTGGCCTTGATCGGCCGCGGGATGATCTCGCCCTTCGGGTTGGCCACCAGACCACGGATCGCCGCGATCTGCCGGAGCTGGAGCAGGTTACCGCGGGCACCCGAGTTGATCATCTTCCACAGTGGGTTCTCCTGCGGCAGCGCGGTGTCCATCTCCTTGGCGACCTCGTTGGTCGCCTTGGTCCAGATCTCGATGAGCTCGCCGCGACGCTCCTCGGCGGTCATCAGACCACGCTGGTACTGCTTGTCGATCCGGTCGGCTTCCTTCTCGTACTTCGCCAGGATCTCCGCCTTGCGCGGCGGAGCGATGACGTCCTCCATGCCGATCGTGACGCCGGACCAGGTGGCCCAGTGGAAACCGGCCTCCTTGAGCCCGTCCAGGGTGGCGGCCAGCGCCACCTTGGGGAAGCGCTCGGCGAGGTCGTTGACGATCGCGGAGAGCTGACCCTTGCGGATCTCGTAGTTCACGAAGCGGTAGCCCTGCGGCAGCGTCTCGTTGAACAGCACCCGACCCAGCGTCGTGTCCACGGTCAGCGGGTCACCCTCGACCCAGCCCTCCGGGGCGGTCCACTGCTCAGCACCGGCGCCGTTGTCGACCCCGGTCACGCCGCGCAGCCGGATCCGCACCGGCGCCTGCAGGTGCAGCTCACCGTTGTCGAACGCCATCCGCGCCTCGGCGTCCGAGCTGAATGCCCGGCCCTCGCCCTTCTCACCGGGGGTGAAGTGGGTGAGGTGGTAGAGACCGATAACCATGTCCTGGGTGGGCATGGTGACCGGCTTGCCGTCGGCCGGCTTGAGGATGTTGTTCGACGACAGCATCAGGATCCGCGCCTCGGCCTGGGCCTCGGCGGACAGCGGCACGTGCACCGCCATCTGGTCACCGTCGAAGTCGGCGTTGAACGCCGTGCAGACCAGCGGGTGGATCTGGATCGCCTTGCCCTCGACCAGCTGCGGCTCGAAGGCCTGGATGCCCAGGCGGTGCAGGGTCGGCGCCCGGTTGAGCAGCACCGGGTGCTCGCCGATGACCTCTTCCAGCACGTCCCACACGACCGGGCGCTGCCGCTCGACCATCCGCTTGGCGGACTTGATGTTCTGCGCGTGGTTGAGGTCGACCAGCCGCTTCATCACGAACGGCTTGAACAGCTCCAGCGCCATCTGCTTGGGCAGACCGCACTGGTGCAGCTTGAGCTTCGGGCCGACCACGATGACCGAACGGCCGGAGTAGTCGACGCGCTTGCCCAGCAGGTTCTGCCGGAACCGGCCCTGCTTGCCCTTGAGCATGTCGGACAGCGACTTGAGCGGGCGGTTACCCGGACCGGTGACCGGCCGGCCGCGGCGGCCGTTGTCGAACAGTGCGTCGACGGCCTCCTGGAGCATCCGCTTCTCGTTGTTGACGATGATCTCGGGCGCGCCGAGGTCGATCAGCCGCTTGAGGCGGTTGTTCCGGTTGATCACGCGGCGGTACAGGTCGTTCAGGTCCGAGGTCGCGAACCGGCCACCGTCGAGCTGCACCATCGGGCGCAGGTCCGGCGGGATGACCGGGACGCAGTCCAGCACCATGCCGAGCGGCGAGTTGCGGGTGTTCAGGAACGCCGCCACGACCTTGAGCCGCTTGAGCGCCCGGATCTTCCGCTGGCCCTTGCCGGACCGGATGGTCTCCCGCAGGCTCTCGGCCTCGGCGTCGAGGTCCATGTTCTGGACCAGCGCCTTGATCGCCTCGGCGCCCATGGAACCGGTGAAGTACTCACCGAACCGGTCGCGCAGCTCGCGGTAGAGCAGCTCGTCGGTGACCAGCTGCTTCGGCTCCAGCTTGCGGAAGGTGTCCAGCACCTCGTCCAGGCGGTCGATCTCGCGCTGGGCCCGGTCGCGGATCTGGCGCATCTCGCGCTCTCCGCCCTCCTTGACCTTGCGCCGGACGTCCGCCTTGGCACCCTCGGCCTCCAGCTCGGCCAGGTCGGCCTCGAGCTTGGCGGCCCGCTTCTCGATCTCCGAGTCGCGGCTGTTCTCGGACTGCCGCTTCTCGGCCAGGATCTCGTTCTCGATCGTCGAGAGGTCACGGTGACGCGACTCCGCGTCCACGCTCGTCACGACGTACGAGGCGAAGTAGATGATCTTCTCGAGGTCCTTGGGTGCGAGGTCCAGCAGGTAGCCCAGCCGGCTCGGCACGCCCTTGAAGTACCAGATGTGGGTCACCGGAGCGGCCAGCTCGATGTGGCCCATCCGCTCACGACGGACCTTGGAGCGAGTCACCTCGACGCCGCAGCGCTCACAGATGATGCCCTTGAACCGGACGCGCTTGTACTTACCGCAGTAGCACTCCCAGTCCCGCTGCGGACCGAAGATCTTCTCGCAGAAGAGCCCGTCCTTCTCCGGCTTGAGGGTGCGGTAATTGATCGTCTCAGGCTTCTTGACCTCGCCGTGCGACCACTGACGGATGTCGTCGGCGGTGGCGAGACCAATGCGCAGCTCGTCGAAGAAGTTGACGTCGAGCACTATGTCCCCTATGTCGTCGTCTGTACTGCTAATTCTCGGGCGAGGTCGGGGGCCGGCAGGCCGGCCCCCGACCGCTCACCTCAGACCTCTTCGACCGAGCTCGGCTCGCGCCGGGACAGGTCGATGCCCAGCTCCTCAGCGGCCCGGAACACCTCGTCGTCGGTCTCGCGCATCTCCAGGGCCACGCCGTCGCTGGACAGCACCTCAACGTTGAGGCACAGCGACTGCAGCTCCTTGAGCAGCACCTTGAACGACTCCGGGATGCCCGGCTCCGGGATGTTCTCGCCCTTGACGATGGCCTCGTAGACCTTCACCCGGCCGAGCACGTCGTCGGACTTGATCGTGAGCAGCTCCTGCAAGGCGTACGCGGCGCCGTACGCCTGCATCGCCCAGCACTCCATCTCACCGAAGCGCTGACCACCGAACTGCGCCTTACCACCCAGCGGCTGCTGCGTGATCATCGAGTACGGGCCGGTCGACCGTGCGTGGATCTTGTCGTCGACCAGGTGGTTGAGCTTCAGGATGTAGATGTAGCCGACCGCGATCGGGTCCGGCAGCGGCTCACCGGAGCGACCGTCGAACAGCTGCGCCTTACCGCTGGAACCGATCAGCTGGTTGCCGTCCCGGTTGGGCAGGGTCGACGAGAGCAGACCGGCGATCTCCTCCTCGCGGGCGCCGTCGAAGACCGGGGTGGCCACGTTCGTGTCCCCCTCGGACTCGTGCGCGCCGATCGACCGCAGCTGCTTCTTCCAGGACGCGTCGTCGCCCTCGACCTTCCAGCCGGTCTTGGCGACCCAGCCGAGGTGGGTCTCGAGCACCTGACCGATGTTCATCCGGCTCGGCACACCCAGCGGGTTGAGCACGATGTCGACGGGGGTGCCGTCTTCCAGGAACGGCATGTCCTCGATCGGCAGGATCTTGGAAATGACGCCCTTGTTACCGTGCCGGCCGGCGAGCTTGTCGCCGTCCTGGATCTTCCGCTTCTGGGCCACGTACACCCGGACCAGCTCGTTGACGCCCGGAGGCAGCTCGTCGCCGTCCTCGCGGGAGAAGGTACGCACACCGATGACCGTGCCGGTCTCGCCGTGCGGCACCTTCAGCGAGGTGTCCCGGACCTCACGCGCCTTCTCACCGAAGATCGCGCGAAGCAGCCGCTCCTCCGGGGTCAGCTCGGTCTCACCCTTGGGCGTGACCTTGCCGACCAGGATGTCGCCGGGGACGACCTCCGCACCGATCCGGATGATGCCGCGCTCGTCGAGGTCAGCGAGCATTTCCTCGCTGACGTTCGGGATGTCGCGGGTGATCTCCTCCGGGCCGAGCTTGGTGTCCCGAGCGTCGACCTCGTGCTCCTCGATGTGGATCGAGGTGAGCACGTCCTGCTGCACGAGGCGCTGCGACAGGATGATCGCGTCCTCGTAGTTGTGGCCTTCCCAGCACATGAACGCCACGAGCAGGTTGCGCCCGAGCGCCATCTCGCCCTCGTCGGTGCAGGGACCGTCGGCGATGACCTGACCGGCCTCGACGCGGTCGCCCTCGAAGACGACCGGCTTCTGGTTGACGCAGGAGCCGGCGTTGGAGCGGCGGAACTTGTGCAGCAGGTACGTCCGGCGGTGGCCGTCGTCCTGGTGGATGGTGACGTAGTCGGCGCAGAGATCCTCGATCACACCGCCGACCTCGGCGACCACCACGTCGCCAGCGTCGACCGCGGCCCGGTACTCCATGCCCGTACCCACCAGCGGCGCCTCGGCCTTGACCAGCGGCACTGCCTGGCGCTGCATGTTCGCGCCCATCAGTGCCCGGTTGGCGTCGTCGTGCTCGAGGAACGGGATCATGGCGGTCGCGACCGAGGTCATCTGCCGCGGCGACACGTCCATGTAGTCGACGGCGCCGGGGACGACGTCCTCGGTCTCGCCGCCCTTACGACGACACAGGACCCGGTCCTCGGCGAAGGTGCCGTCGGCCCGCAGCGGCGCGTTGGCCTGGGCCTTGACGAACCGGTCCTCCTCGTCCGCGGTCAGGTAGTCGATCTGGTCGGTGACCCGACCCTCGATGACCTTCCGGTACGGCGTCTCGATGAAGCCGAACGGGTTAACCCGGGCGAAGGTGGACAGCGCGCCGATCAGGCCGATGTTCGGGCCTTCCGGCGTCTCGATCGGGCACATCCGGCCGTAGTGGGACGGGTGCACGTCACGGACCTCGAAGCCGGCCCGCTCCCGGGACAGACCACCCGGGCCGAGCGCGCTCAGCCGACGCCGGTGGGTCAGGCCCGCCAGCGGGTTGGTCTGGTCCATGAACTGGGACAGCTGCGACGTCCCGAAGAACTCCTTGATCGCCGCCACCACCGGGCGGATGTTGATCAGGGTCTGCGGGGTGATCGCCTCGACGTCCTGCGTGGTCATCCGCTCGCGGACGACCCGCTCCATCCGGGACAGGCCGACCCGAACCTGGTTCTGGATCAGCTCACCCACGGTGCGCAGGCGCCGGTTGCCGAAGTGGTCGATGTCGTCGGCCTCGTAGCCATCCTCACCGGCGTGCAGCCGGCAGAGGTACTCCACGGTGGCGACGATGTCGTCCTCGGTCAGCGTGCCGGTGGTGATTGGCACGCCGACTTCGAGCTTCTTGTTGAACTTGTAGCGCCCGACCTTGGCGACGTCGTACCTCTTCGGGTTGAAGAAGAGGTTGTCGAGCAGGGTCTGGGCGTTCTCGCGCGTCGGCGGCTCGCCAGGGCGGAGCTTGCGGTAGATATCGAGCAGGGCCTCGTCCTGGCCGGCGATGTGGTCCTTCTCGAGCGTGGTCATCATCAGCTCGGACCAGCCGAACCGCTCACGGATCCGCTCGGCCGACCATCCGACGGCCTTGAGCAGGACGGTGACGGCCTGCCGACGCTTGCGGTCGATGCGTACGCCGACCGTGTCGCGCTTGTCGATGTCAAACTCCAGCCAGGCACCCCGGCTCGGGATGACCTTGACGCTGGAGAGGTCGCGGTCGGAGGTCTTGTCCGGCTGCTTGTCGAAATACACGCCCGGGGACCGGACGAGCTGGCTGACCACGACGCGCTCGGTGCCGTTGATGACGAAGGTGCCCTTGGGCGTCATCATCGGGAAGTCACCCATGAACACCGTCTGGCTCTTGATCTCGCCAGTGGTGTTGTTGGTGAACTCCGCGGTCACGAAGAGCGGAGCGCAGTAGGTCAGGTCCTTCTCCTTGCACTCCTCGATCGAGGCCTTGACCTCGTCGAAGCGCGGCGCCGAGAAGGAAAGTGACATGGTGCCGGAGAAGTCCTCAATGGGACTGATCTCTTCAAGGATCTCCGCGAGACCCGAGCGTGCGTGCGGGTCGTCCGCCGACCGGCCCTGCCAACCCTCGTTGCCGACGAGCCAGTCGAAGGACTCGTTCTGAATGGCGAGGAGGTTGGGGACCTCGAGGTGTTCGGTGATCCTGCCGAATGAAACTCGGCGGGGAGCGAATGCGCTCGACGTACGACTGGTCTTCGCAGGGCGGGAAGCTGCCAAGATGCGTCCTTCCGAGGACCGGTGCTGCAGAACGGCTGGTACGCGTGCACTCCAATGACCCCACCAGAAATATCCGTAAACGGACATTTCCGAGCAGGGGTCTAGTCGGAAGGCAGCGCAAACTAGCAGTGTAGCCGAGAGGCTAACCGCTGTCCAGCCCACCCCGCAGGCCGTTTGCGGAACGTGCCTCGGCCCCCGGAAAACCGGGGTCTGCCGGGCCGCTCGGAACGCAACGTTCCCGCTGGGCCGCTCGGGTTGCAGCGGCTGATGGTGCCGTCGCTGTCATTACCCACTTCGTGGCCGTCGCAAGCGCGGTGTCTTGCTGGTGCCAGCGTGCCTGGCAGCCCGGGGTCGCGTCAAGGGCCGCTATCCGGGTTGTCCGTTCTTTCCCACCGGAGAGCGACCCGCTGCACTCGTCCGGGTACCACAGCGGCGGTCTTCGGCACCCAGCTCAGGACGGTTGCCATGGGCCCACCAACACCGCGGGCGGCGATCCGTGTCGGATCGCCGCCCGCCGCGACGCGATCGTGTCCCGGCTCAGCGAGCCGGGCACAGCGCTGGTGGAACGTCAGGTCACTTGAGGGTGACCTTGGCGCCCTCGCCCTCGAGCTTGGCCTTGGCCTTGTCGGCGGTCTCCTTGTTGACCTTCTCCAGGATGGCCTTCGGAGCGGACTCGACCGCGTCCTTGGCCTCCTTGAGGCCCAGGCCGGTCAGCTCACGCACGACCTTGATGACCTGGATCTTCTTGCCACCGTCAGCCTCGAGGATGACGTCGAACTCGTCCTTCTCCGGCTCGGCCTCGGCGGCGGCCGGGGCGGCACCCGGGCCGGCAACGGCGACCGGAGCAGCGGCGGTGACCTCGAAGGTCGTCTCGAACTGCTTCACGAACTCGGAGAGCTCGATCAGCGTCATCTCCTTGAACGCGTCGAGCAGCTCGTCGGTGCTGAGCTTCGCCATATCTGGCGTCCTTTCCTGAATCTAATAAGTAAGAACTGGTGCGCTCGGACGGCCTCAGGCCGCCTCGGCGCTCTCCTTCTCGCGCTTGTCCTGCAGGGCAGCCGCCAGACGGGCGGTCTTCGACAACGGGGCCTGGAACAGGGCCGCAGCCTTGCTCAGGTTGCCCTTCATCGCGCCGGCCAGCTTGGCCAGCAGCACCTCGCGGGACTCCAGGTCGGCGAGCTTCGTGACCTCGGCCGCGGAAATGGCCTTGCCCTCGAAGACACCGCCCTTGATGACGAGCTTCGGGTTGGCCTTCGCGAAATCGCGAAGCCCCTTCGCCGCCTCGACGACGTCGCCCGAAACGAAAGTCAGCGCGGTAGGACCGGTGAACAGCTCGTCGAGGCCAGTGATGCCCGCGTCCGTCGCAGCACGCTTCGCCAGCGTGTTCTTCGCGACCATGTAGCTGGTCTCGGCACCGAGCGAGCGCCGCAGCTGGGTGAGCTGGGAAACCGTCAGACCGCGGTACTCGGTCAGCACGGTGGCACCCGAGCTGCGGAAGCTCTCGGTCAGCTCTGCGACGGCCGTGGCCTTGTCGGCCCGGATCGGCTTGTCCGCCATGTCCCTCCTCTCTCGTTACTCGAGGCTGGTCCCCGTCGTGGCCGAAGCCGGAACGGGGGCGGAGGCAGCACGACAACGAGAAAAGCCCCGGCGCAGGGCGCACGGGGCGAGGGCCGGCGGATCGTCACGGTCGGCGGACCATGCTCACTGCCGAGTTACGCTTGCCGCCCTGCGCGGGTCGCCCGATGTCGCGGGACCTTCGACCGTGCCGAAGCACGGTGACCAGCGGTCTCTGGGTGGTTCCTCATCCATGACAACACGGATGACGTCTGAAGAGTACGCGACCCCATGACCAGCACCAAATCGCCCCGTGTGAGACAGGCCACCACCGGTCGTCCCCGGGCGCCTCAGCCCCGGGCCCGCCGCCGCCACAGGTAGCCGCCGACGGCCGCGCCGCTCCAGACCACGGCCCAGGCGGTGAGCCCGAGCAGGGTGAGCGCGGCGGCGTCGCCCGCGGTGGTCCGCGCCGTGGCCATGATCGGCGGTGCCAGCCAGGGAGCCACCGAACGGGCCAGGCCGAGCACCACCGCACCGACGCCGCCGAGGGCCAGCACCGCGACGCCGTACCCGGCACCGCCCACGGACGCCCGGCTGGCCAGGGCACCGAGGGCCACCCCGGCGGGTATGGCCAGCAAATGCGCCCACAGCCCGAGCGCGACGCCCACCGGCACCGACCGGTCCGTCGGGTCGACCGGGCCGGTGACCCCACCGACCAGCCACGGGAAAACCAGCGCGACGGCCACCGTGATCAGCGCCGCAACACCGGCGGCGAGCAGCCCCGCCACCCGCTCCCGGGCCACCCCGACCGTGACCTGGGCCAGCCGCCGCTGCACGTCCGGCTCAACGTCCAACAGGATCTTGGTCTGCCAGGCGAGCACCGGGAAGAGCACCACCGCGGAGACGCCGTACGCCTCCGCCGGCTGGGCCCGGCCGCCGCCGTACAGGGTGCCGAGTGCGACCAGGCCGGCGAGCAGCGGTGCCACCGCCCGTCCGGTACGCAGGAAACCGGCCAGCCGCAGCCGGATCAGGGCGATCACCGGGCCTCCCCGGCGGTTGGTTCGACCGCCACGCCCGCACCGTCCACCGGCTCCCCCGGCGGGGCCGTCGATGCGTCGGGGCGTACCCGCAGCACGTGGTGGCCCTCGGCGCGCAACCGGGCGACGGTGCCGGCGACCCGCGCGGCCGGCACCGCGACCTCGACCACCGCGATCGTCTCGTCCGGTGGCGACGTCTCCTCGGTCACGGTGCCGTCGGCCACCATCCAGCGGCGAGCGCCCGGCAGCCGGACCGTTTCACCGCGGTGGTCGCTCACCAGGACCGCACCGCCGGCGATCAGGACCTCGTGGATCAACTCGGGCACCAGCTCGCGAGTGGTGGCGTCCAGGCCCTCCCACGGCTCGTCGAGGACCAGCAGGCCCGGCGGACGCAGCATCGCCTGGGCCAGGCCCACCTTCTGCGCGGTGCCCTTGGACAGCTCCGGCAGGCGGACCGCGCGGAACGCGGCCAGCCCGAGCCGGTCGGTCCAGGTCGTCACCGCCTCGTCGGCCGCCGCGCGGCCCAGCCCGACAATCCGGGCCATCCCGGTCAGGTAGCGGACCACGGTGAAGGGCTGGTCGGCCGGGAAGCGCTCCGGCACCCAGCCCACCCGACCGGGCCGGTCGGTGACCCGCCCCCGGCCCGGCCGGAGCACGCCGGCGGCCACCTGGAGCAGGGTCGACTTGCCCACCCCGTTGCGGCCCAGCACGACCGCCACCTCACCCGGACCGATCCGCACGTCCACGCCCCGCAGCACCCACGGCCCACGCCGGTGGTACCGCAACCAGACGTCCTCCAGTCGCATGCGGCCGAGCCTGCCACACCTGAGACGCGCCGGGGCGCCGCCACAGTGTGGCGGCGCCCCGGTGGAGCGGAGTGTCGGCTCAGGCCTCGGCCGAGCCCTCCTGCAGGTTCTTCACCACGTTCGGGTCGACCGGGACGCCCGGGCCCATCGTGGTGGTGAGGACGACCTTCTTGAGGTACTTGCCCTTCGCCGAGGACGGCTTGGCGCGCAGCACCTCGTCGAGCACCGCCGCGTAGTTGTCCACCAGCTGGCTCTCGGTGAAGGAGGCCTTGCCGATGATCAGGTGCAGGTTGGAGTGCTTGTCCACCCGGAAGGTGATCTTGCCGCCCTTGATGTCCTGCACCGCCTTGGTGACGTCCATGGTCACCGTGCCGGTCTTCGGGTTCGGCATGAGACCGCGCGGGCCCAGGATCCGCGCGATCCGGCCGATCTTGGCCATCTGGTCCGGCGTGGCGATCGCCGCGTCGAAGTCGAGCCAACCACCCTGGATCCGGGCGACCAGCTCGTCGGTGCCCACCTCGTCCGCACCCGCCGCGGCGGCCTCTTCGGCCTTCGCGCCGGCGGCGAAGACGATCACGCGGGCGGTCTTACCGGTGCCGTGCGGCAGGTTGACCACGCCGCGGACCATCTGGTCCGCCTTGCGGGGGTCGACGCCGAGGCGCATGGCGACCTCGACCGTGGCGTCGAACTTGACGTTGGTGGTCTCCTTGGCCAGCTTCACGGCCTCAGAGGGGGTGTAGAGCTTGGACCGGTCGATGACATCGGCGGCCTTGAGGTAGCTCTTGCTGCGCTGCATTGCTGATTGCTCCTGTGGTCTCTGGCGGGCCGCTCGGCGCGGGCCCTCCCACGGTTCGGGTCGTTGGCCGGGGCCGACGTCATTCGTTGACGGTGATGCCCATCGACCGGGCGGTGCCGGCGATGATCTTCTCGGCCTGGGCCAGGTCGTTGGCGTTGAGGTCGGCCATCTTCTTCTCGGCGATCTCACGCAGCTGGGCGCGGCTGACCGAGCCGACCTTCTCGCTCTGCGGGACGCCGGAGCCCTTCTGCACGCCAGCGGCCTTGATCAGCAGCCGGGCGGCGGGCGGGGTCTTCAGAACGAAGGTGAAGGACCGGTCCTCGTACACGCTGATCTCGGCGGGGACGATGTCGCCCCGCTGGGACTCGGTCTGCGCGTTGTAGGACTTGCAGAACTCCATGATGTTCACGCCGTGCTGGCCGAGCGCGGGGCCGACCGGCGGCGCCGGCGTGGCCTGGCCCGCCGGCAGCTGAAGCGTGAACGTCTTGACGAGCTTCTTCTTCGGAGGCATGTCACTTCCTGGGGCTTGGAGCTGGGAAAATGCGGCTGACGCCGCCCTCGAGGCGCGCACGGTCAGCGCGGTGCGACAGCGGCGACGTTCAAGAGTAGCGCAGGCCGCAGCCCACTCGTCCGCCGAGGTCGAGCGGGAGGGCGTACGCCGACGTCGGCGGCGGGCCGGGCCCGCCGCCGACGACCGGTCAGATCTTGGCGACCTGGTTGAAGTTGAGCTCCACCGGCGTCTCCCGACCGAAGATCGACACCAGCACCTTGAGCTTCTGCTGGTCGGCGTTGATCTCGCTGATCGTGGCCGGCAGCGACGCGAAGGCACCGTCGGTGACGGTGACCGAGTCACCCACCTCGAAGTCGAGGACCTTGATCTCGGGCTTCGCCTTCTTCTGCTCGGTCTCGATGGCCGGTGCCAGCCACTTCAGCACCTCGTCGAGGGAGAGCGGCGCGGGCCGGTCGGCCCGGTCGGTCGCGCCGACGAAGCCGGTCACACCCGGGGTGTTGCGGACACACGAGTAGGACTCGGCGGTCAGCTCCATCCGGACCAGGATGTAGCCCGGGAAGACCTTGGCCTGGACCTGGGACCGCTTGCCGTTCTTGACCTCGACTTCCTCCCGGGTCGGCACCTCGACCTGGTAGATGAAGTCCTCCATGTCGAGGCTCGTGATCCGGGTCTCGAGGTTGGTCTTGACCTTGTTCTCGTAGCCGGCGTAGGAGTGCACCACGTACCAGTCGCCCGGCGCGTAGCGCAGCTTCTGCCGCAGCTCGGCGACCGGGTCGTACTCCTCGTCCGGCGCGGGCTCGGTGGTTGGGAACTCCGGCTCGCTGGCGGCCTCAACCGACTCGTCACCAGCCGCCGTCGCGACCGTGGACTGCTCGTCCACCGGTCCGGCGGTCTCGTCGTACTCAGGCACGCTCGCTCACTTCCGTCACTATCGGCTCTGGAGTCAGCCGGTCAGCTCGAGTTGCCGAAGACAAACAGCACGACCTTGGCGAACCCGTAATCCAGCACGGCCACGATCGTCAGCATCACCGCGACGAACGTCACCACCACCGCGGTGTAGGTCAGCAACTCCTTGCGCGTCGGCCAGATGACCTTACGCAGTTCGGCCACGACCTCGCGGAAAAACCGGGCGATGCGCCCGAAGACGCCCACCCGACCGGTTTCGGACCGGGTG
This sequence comes from Micromonospora sp. NBC_00389, assembly GCF_036059255.1. Taxonomy (NCBI): domain Bacteria; kingdom Bacillati; phylum Actinomycetota; class Actinomycetes; order Micromonosporales; family Micromonosporaceae; genus Micromonospora; species Micromonospora sp. NBC_00389. The sequence goes on from NZ_CP107947.1 coordinate 662,018, forward strand.
GTCGGTCGGCTGTCCGCCGACTCCGCCCGGGCACGGGACCGCGTCGCGGTGCCTCCCCGGGAGACCGGCTCGTCCGCGCTGGTGGCGTCGTCGTCAGCTACCTCGTCGACGACCTCGTCGTCCAGACGATCGTCGCCGGCGTCCTCGCCGCGCCGCTTGTTGTCGGCCACTTCGCCCTCCGTCGCGGAAATCTCGGGTCGCACGCCGGGCGGCGTGCGCGGCGCTGTTCACGCCGGCCGGACCAACCGTCCCGCGACGGGCCGCGGCCGGTGGATCAACCGGGGGCCCGATACCTCGGGACCACCCCGCCAATGCCACCACCACGGGCCGGACGCCGCCATCTCGGCGGCGCGACCCACGGGAACGGTCAGGCCTGAGGCGCAGGGGTGACAGGACTTGAACCTGCAGCCTGCGGTTTTGGAGACCGCTGCTCTGCCAATTGAGCTACACCCCTGTGCGGCAACACTCGCCCCACGCGGCCACAGACGACCGAGCAGGGGTCACTTGCCCCACGGCGGACCAGTGTACGGGTAGCCGCTCGACTTTCCCAACCGGTCTCCCCGCCACGCGTGGCGGGCCTGACTCAACGCTTCGTACGGATGGTGGCGCGGGCCTGCGAGAGCACCTTCTCGCCCAGGCAGGTGGCGGTCACATCGAGCCGGGTGAGGCCGTCCTCGGTCACCTCACGGACCACCGCGGTGACCTCGATCTCGGTCCCCTGGTCGTCGTCGGGGACCACCACCGGCCGGGTGAACCGGACGTTGTAGTCGACCACCGCGTCGGGCGCCCCGGCCCACTCGGTGATCGCCCGGCCGACCAGCGCCATGGTGAACATGCCGTGCGCGATCACCCCGGGCAGGCCCACCTTGGTGGCGAACCGGTCGCTCCAGTGGATCTGGTTGAAGTCACCCGAGGCACCGGCGTAGCGGACCAGGTCCGCGCGGGTCACCTGGAAGGTCTTGGCTGGCAGCTCCATCTCACGCCTCCCCGCGTACGACGATCTTGGACCAGACGGCGACGACTGGCTCGCCGGCGACGGTGCTGACGTCGGTGCGGGTGGTCAGGAAGCCGTGCCCGCCCCGGGTGCTGACGTCCTCGATGGTGCTGGCGCAGACCAGCTCGTCGCCGGCGACCACCGGCCGGGTGTACGCGAACCGCTGGTCACCGTGCACCACGCGGCTGTAGTCGACGCCGAGCTCCGGGTCCTCGACGATCTGACGGCTGGCTGCCATCGTGACGACCACCGGGAAGGTCGGCGGAGCGACCACGTCCGGGTGGCCCAGCGCCTGGGCCGCCGCCGGGTCGTGGTGGGCGGGATCGGTGGCGCCGATGGCGGTGGCGAACTCACGGATCTTTTCTCGGCCCACCTGGTAGGGGGCGGTCGGCGGATAGGTCCGGCCGACGAAGGAAGGGTCCAGAGACATGCCGCGAACCTACACGGAAACACAATCGCCGATCTGCTCGGTCGGCGGCGGTGGAACCGCGCCAGCCCGGTCAGATCGGCGATCGGAGAGCTTCAACGGTGGCCGGCGTTGGAGCCGGCCCCAGGTCAGCGGGTCTCGCGGTGGACCGTGTGCCGACCGTCGCGCGGGCAGAACTTCTTCAGCTCGATGCGGTCGGGGTCGTTACGACGGTTCTTGCGCGTGATGTAGTTGCGCTCCTTGCACTCCACACACGCCAAAGTGATCTTCGGCCGGACATCGGTAGCCTTCGCCACGGCGGAGTGCCTTCCTCGCTAACGGAAACAACTACGACGCGCCAGCCTAGTCGCTGACAGCGCGGACATGCAAAGTGGGCGCCAGTGGCGCCCATCCCCACGACCACCGGAAACAAGCCCGGAAGACGAGAGTAGCGGTGGCCGGACTTGAACCGGCGACACAGCGATTATGAGCCGCTTGCTCTACCATCTGAGCTACACCGCCGTGGTGGGTCCAGCTGAACCCTCGAGCCCCCTTACGGAATCGAACCGTAGACCTTCTCCTTACCATGGAGACGCTCTGCCGACTGAGCTAAGGGGGCCTGCGCGATCTCCCCGTGGGGCGCGCAGAAGTAAGAGTACACGGCCCGGCTCGGCAGGTGAAATCGGATCCCCGGAGATCGTCTACGCCCAGTTCAGGGCACGACACGAAGGCGGGGAAGCTCTCCGACGGAGATCGTTTCCGGGTCGGCCTGGGCGCCGAACCAGGCCGCCAGCCGCTCGTACGGCAGCGGTCGGCTGAACAGGAAGCCCTGCCCGATCTCACAGCCGATGTCCTGGAGCAGCTCCAGGGTCAGCTCGCTCTCCACGCCCTCGGCCACCACCGCCAGGCCGAACTGCTGAGACAGGGTCACCACCGCGTTGACGATGGCCAGGTCCCCCGGATCGGTCGCCATGCCCTGCACGAAGGAGCGGTCCACCTTCACCTCGTGCACCGGCAGCCGCCGCAGGTGGGCCAGGGACGAATCACCGGTGCCGAAGTCGTCCACCGACAGCCGGACGCCGAGATCGCGTAGCCGGTGCAGGGTCGGGATGGGTCGGTCAGTGCCGTCCAGCACCCCCGCCTCGGTGATCTCCAGGGTGAGGCTCTGCGCCGGCACCCCGTACTCGGTCAACAACTCCTGCACCCGGTCGGGGAAATGCTGGTCGGTGAGGGTACGGGCGGAGAGGTTGACCGCGACGGGCAGCGGAAGGTCGGCCTCGGCCCAGTCCCGGCTGCGGCGCAGCCCCTCGCGGAGCACCACCTCGGTGAGCCGGCTCAACTGGCCGGTGTGCTCGGCCACCGCGACGAAGTCCTCCGGGGCGACGGTGCCGTGCGTCGGGTGCTCCCACCGGGCCAGGCACTCGACACCGACCAGGCGACGCTCCCGCAGCGTCACCTTGGGCTGGAAGTAGACCTCCAGCTCGTCCTGGTCCAACGCTCGGCGCAGGTCGCCGGCGAGGCCCAGTCGGCGCAGCGACCGCGACTCCAGCGCCGGGTTGAACAGCTGCACGCTGCCCGGTACCGATTTGGCGGCTGTGGCGGCGAGGTCGACCCGGAGCAGCAGGGTGGCCGCGTCGCTGCCGTGATCCGGGTGTACGGCCACCCCGACGGCAGTGTCCACATCGAGTGTGAGCGCGTCGAAGACCATCTCGTCACGAATTTGGTCGCGCAGTTGGCCAGCCAACTCCAGCGCCGCGTCGGCGTTCTCCAACCGCAGCGTCACCAGGAACTCGTCGCCACCAACCCGGCCGACCAGAGCCGACGACGGTGCGCTGGCCCGCAACCGGTTGGCGACCTCGGCGAGGACCTTGTCCCCGGCCGCGTGACCGAGGGACTCGTTGACCTGGCGCAACCCGTCGACGTCGAAGAGCAGCAGCGCCACCACCTCGTTGGGTGCGCCGATCTTGACCGACTCGTCCAGCGCGCCGGTGATCCGCCGCCGGTTGGGCAGCCGGGTCAGGGCGTCGTGGTACGCGTCGTGCCGCAGTCGATCGACCAGCCGGGAATTCTCCAGCGCCACGGCGGCGTGCGCGGCCACCGTCTCGAAGATGGGAATGTCACCGGGGGCGAAGTGGCCGATGTCGCTGAGCCGGTTCGCCACCTCCAGGGTGCCGATCACCGCCTGCCCGGAGCGCAGCGGCACCACGATCACGTCCTTGATCTCGCGGGCGCTGATCTCGCCGCGTAGCGCACTCTCGTCACCCAGCAGACGGCCCATCGACAACGTCTTCGCCAGGTCCCGCGCCCGCTCCCGCAGTATCGACGGGGTCGGGGCAACATCGAGCAGCCCTGGCGTATCGACCCGGGCCGTCAACAGCACCTCGGGGTGCCGGCCCTGGGCGGGCAGCCAGAGGGTGGCGGACTCCGCCTGCATGAGGGCACGGACCCGGTCGAGCAGGACGTCGGCCAGCGACCCGTCGGCACCGCTGGTCGTGATCAACCGGGCCAGGTCGTACATCCCGGTCAGGGTGCGGTGCTGCCGGAAGAACTGGGCGTAGGACCGGTAGACCAGGGTGAGTGCGGCGAAGAGGGCACCCAGCAGCAACGCGGACCACCAGGTCTGGTCCAGAGCGATCAGGACGAGCAGACCGACGGACGCGTTGATCGAGGTGGTGAGGAGCACCGACGGGGTGGTCCGCAGGGCTTCCCGGCCGGCCTGCCAGCCCTGTAGCAGCACGTGCACGCCGACGACAGAGGCGAGACTGACCAGGGTGATGGTGTTTACCGCGAGGAAGAGACTGCCCCAGGTGCCGGGGCCCACGCCCTCCAGCGGTGGCAGTCGCAGGAGAAGCAGGCTGGCCAGCGACGTGGCCGCAGCGGCCCTCGCGACGTTGAACCAGAACTTCGCTGGCGCGAAGCGCTGCGAGGCGCTCCAGATCAACGAGGCGACCGTGTAGATCAGGATCACGGTCAGCGGTGGCAGGAAGAACAGCCCTACCACGAGTGGGATCTCGGTGAGCGTCACGCCCACGGACTGCCGACGGACGACGAAGTTCAGCACCGGAATGCTGATGCCGGCCATCGCCAGGAAAATCAGGAACGCCAGCCCCCACTCCCCGTAGGGATGGTCGGAGATGACGCTGATCGCGGTGCAGGAGAGGATGGCGACCAGTGCCAGCGGGCCGGTGATTAGCCAGGCGTGGTCCGTGGACTTGCGCCGTTGGTCACGCCTGGCCATACCGCTCCCTCTGAAAGACGCCGCCCGTGGGTGCTGCCCTCATGGGCGACGACCCGCGAGGCTACCGGGAGGCGTCCACGCCCCAGACGACATCACCCAACCCCGCACCCCAAACGACGTCAGTCAGCTGAGCGCTACCTGCGCCGGGAAGGAAATCGGTGCCGAGCAGTCCTCCGAGGACAGCGGCGAGCACGAGGAGCGGGCCAAACAGTCGACCCAGTCTTCGACCAGACATGTTTGCTCCTGTCGGGGAAGTGTCACAGGGATGGTGGAGGTTCCACGATCGTGCCACACGGTCGGTACGCCGAAAAGCGGTGAGTGTGGGACCGGTCCGAGCGTTGAGAAGGTTGCCCCCTTCGGCCCAGTCCCCCGCGACGTGCCGGGCCAGATCAGGGCTGCTTCCTGCGACTTCAGCGCTTCACACAGCGCTTGATACGACCTTCAGCACAATTCACCCACGCCGTTCGGCTTCCGCCGGCGTGATCACGTGCAGTCGCTCTCCGTGACGGATCTGCTGGCCTGGAAACGCGCCGATGCGAGCCGAGACATCGACCACCATACCCGCTTACCGCGTCGACACAAGAAGCCGGACGCGACGAGTGGCACCAACCGCTGACGCCTCCATTGCACCGCTGGAAATTTCGGCGACGGTGGGGACGCGCCGGCAGATCATGTACGGGTGCCTGGTCACGATGCGCTCGCTCGCCTCCAGGGCGCCGCCGTCTTCTGGAGTATCGGGTCGGGCAGTGCAGCCCAGGTGATCGAGGCCGCCTGCGACTGCCTCACGGCAGGCATGGACAGCCCGACCCTCCGGATCCTCGCCGGCATCTCGCCCGTGAAGGGCAACGAGAGTGACGAGTTGCGGCGATGGCTCGACGTCGCTCTGGCGGAGCACTCCCTGACCTACCACCAGGAGGGCAGTCGCGAGGGTGCGGAGGAAGCGCTTCGGATCATGGCTCGGCGACTACTCGCAGAGACCATCGCGCCTCGCGATCTCACGTCCTGGGCGTACAGCTTCATCACGTACGAGGGCACTCCCCGGGCAGCCGAGTTGATGGCCCTCGACAACGCGTACGAGTACGTGGACGCCGTCCATGACGGGAACCTGTGCACCAGTACCGCGACCGTGGACATCGACGCGGACGTCATCGCCGAAGCGCGGCGCCTGGTCGGCGACACCACCGGCGAGAACAGCTGATCGACGACTGCGGGTTGCCTGTCAGGTGTTCCGGCATCCGCCCACCCGTTCACTGGGATGAAGGATCACAAGCTGGGTGGCGTACCCGAAGCGGCGAACGTCCTCACGGCCTGGAGCAGGCGGTCGAGGAAGGTGGACAGGTCCGGAGCCGCCACGTCAAAGTGCGGGTTCTCTGAGGTGTAGATGCCGGTGAGGACGAGGCCCGGCGGGAGGCGGTAGACCGGTGATCCGGCCGGCATGGCCAGCCCGTACTGCAGGCCGCCGCCGTCGCTGGCGAACACGACCACGTCGGCGCCGTGGCGGCTGCGATCGCTTTCAAGATCATGCGCGACGGGCGTCACGGGATTGATGCCGCAGGCGGCAAGCGCCCGGTGAGGAACCCGAGTGCCACGCGCTGACTTCGCAGCCCTCGCCTGTGACCTCCATAGGACTGACCAGGAGGGTCAGGCGCGAACCAGAGCGGGCTCAGGACTACCGCAGCGGCCGGAACGCGGCCCGCACCTCGGCGGAGAAGAGCTCCGGCTCCTCCCAGGCGGCGAAGTGGCCGCCGCGGTCGGCCTCGTTGAAGTACGCGGGGTCGGGGTAGACCGTCTCGACCCAGCTGCGCGGGGCAGCCCAGATCTCCTCGGGGAACGTCGTGAAGCCAACCGGAACCGAGACCGGCGGAGGAGCCTGGCCGGACGCACCGGCTGCGGCCAGGAACCGTCCGAATTCCCAGTACCACCGGGCGGACGAGGCGCCAGTGCCCGTCAGCCAGTACAGCGTGACGTTGTCGACGATGGTGTCCCGGGTGAGACCGCCCACCGGCTTGCCGTCGACGAGCGCGCGGGAGATCTTGTAGTAGCTGTCGGTGTCGTGGTCGAACATCCAGGCCGCCAGCCCGACGGGTGAATCCAGCAGGGAGTAGCCGATCGTCTGTGGCCGGGTGGACTGCTCCAGGAAGTAACCGAAGCCGTCCATCATGAACAGGTTGAGCGCGTCGTGCGCCGCGCGTTCCTGCTCGGACTTCGCCGGCAGTTGGTCCTTGATACCGATCGCCCCGGCGAGCAGGTTGACGTGGATGCCGAGCAGCCCATCGGGTGCTTGGCGGCCCATCGCGTCCGTGACGGCGGCACCCACGTCACCCCCCTGGGCGACGTAGCGCGTGTAGCCGAGGCGGGCCATCAGCTCCGCCCACGCTTGTGCGATGCGGCCGTTCTCCCAGCCGAGCTCGGTCGGCTCGCCCGAGAAGCCGTAGCCCGGCAAGGACGGCAGCACCAGATGGAACGCGTCCTCGGAGGTACCGCCGTGCGCGGTCGGGTCGGTGAGCGGGCCGATCACCCCGAGCAGCTCGACGACCGAGCCCGGCCAGCCGTGCGTCATGATCAGCGGCAGGGCGTTCTCGTGCTGCGACCGCACGTGGATGAAGTGGATCTCCACGCCGTTGATATTGGTCGTGTACTGCGGCAGGGCGTTCAGCTTCGCCTCGAACGCGCGCCAGTCGTGATCGGTCGTCCAGTAGCGGGCCAGCTCCTGGACCGTCGCCAGCTGCACGCCCTGAGAGCGATCGGTGACCAGCTCGCGGCTGGGCCAGCGGGTGGCCGCGATCCGGCGACGCATGTCGGCAAGCGCTTCTTCCGGTATGTCGAGCCGGAAGGGACGGATTTCGTTGTCGTTCGACATGTTCTCCACCTGCCGGATCGGGTCGGCCGACGCCGGGGCGCCGGCGGGGCTGGCACGCGCCCAGTCTCGCAGCGGCCCGGCGACCGGCGTACCGAAACGCGAATTCGTGCTCGGGTCCGACTGACTTCTGTCGTGGAAAGTGCGCCGGTCACGGTGGCAGTCGCCATTGGCCGCACTGAGGCGGAACTGGCCTTCGGTCTATTGCACAGCCGGCCTGCGCGCGGCGCGACGTACATCGCGGGCGGCGTCGGTGGGCAGGAGCCGCGGCTGGGATGGCGGCTTGACGCGGACCTGACCGGCGAGCCCGGCTTCCAGGTCGTGCAGCGCCGTCAGACCGAGGGTTCAACGGCACCCATCACGAGCTGACGCCTAGATCGGGCTGGACGCCCGTGGACTCCACGAGAAAGACCCCGGAGCGCGTTTCCGCAGCTCACGGGGCCGTCTCTGCACCTGGTGGCGGGTAGAGGATTCGAACCTCTGAAGCTTTCGCGACGGATTTACAGTTTTGCCCGTTATCAAGGTTGTCAATGAATGTTCGCGCAGGTCAGGGCCGCTTTTCTCTCCGGCTGGCCGACCTGGGCTCCCCCGCGTGCCCGTTGCGTGCCCCTCCGGAATGATCTTCGGCCTTTCGTGCCCGGTCGAGGAAGGCGGCTACCTCGGCGTCCCGGCCGTCGACTGCTCGGGCGTAGTGGCGAGTCGTGACGCTGGCGTTGGAGTGACCCAGCCTGCGGGCGGCGACCAGGACGCCATGAGAATCAGCCACCCAGCTCCCGTGCGTCGCCCGAAGATCGTGCGGAATCAGGTCAGTCAGGCCCGCCCGCTCTACCGCCCGGTCAAATCGGTACTTCAAGGCGGCCCGCAAGCGGGCCGCGCCGGCCCGGCCCCGGCCTGCTGGCGACCTCCGGCCGGCATCGGCCGGGCCGGCCGGCCACGCTGACGGACGACCAGGACCACGAAGACCTCGGGGCTCCGCCCCGAACCCCGGCCCTCCTCAAAGATGCCGCCGCGGCTCGCCTCGCCAGGCACCACAAGGGCTACCAGCCTCCCCGGACGGGGACCAGGTCGTTCGGCCGGTAGGGCGCTCCACCTGGTCCCCGTCCGGGGAGGCTGGACGGTCTACGACTGCCCGACGAGGAGATCCGCTTGAGTCGCAGGGGACTTGAGCCGCAGGCATTGGAAGCAGACCTGAGCGTGTGGGAGCGTCGACGTTCCACCTGGCGGAGCCGTTGCAGCCGGAGGCAGCTTTATCGCGGCGTGCGGCTCTGGCAGGTGGTTGGCGGTAATCATTGGGCTGGAGATGACACAAGCCAGGGTGAACGTTCGTCAACCAGGCGGGAGTCTTGGATGGGTCCACCGGGAGAACGCAATGAGGATTGGTTCACCAGCGTCTATGCGGCCGATTACCCACACGTGGTGAAGTACGGCCAGCGTCGGCTCGGCAATCTGGACACGGCGGCTGAACTAGCCCAGGAGGTGTTCGTCGTCGCCTGGCGGCGTCGCCGCGAGGTTCCGAACCGCAGCCTGCCCTGGCTGTACGGGGTGGCCCGTCGCCTGCTGGCGAACGAGTGGCGAACTCGGAGAGCTGCGCCGGAGGTGCTACCGATTGCCGACGCCGGCCTTCTGCAGAAGCCGGGCTCGTCCGGCGCCGACGCGACAGTGGGCGTCACCGATCTCCACGCCACTCTAGCCACCCTCGCCGACCTCGACCAGGAGATCCTCCGGCTGGTCGGTTGGGAGGAACTGACAGTTTCCGAGGCCGCTCAGGTCCTCGGCTGTACCCGCACCACCGCTGCCGTGCGTCTGCACCGCGCCCGTAGGCGCCTCAACGAAGCCATGTCGCACCGAGTTGTACCGCCGGCGCAGCAGCCGGTGTTGGCGAGTCCTCGAAAGGCCATGTGATGTTCGGAGAAGAGCGAACGCGTACCCTCCTCGGTCCGGCTGACCCGGCCCGGCACAGCACGATCGCACCGCCCCGGCTGTCGGCACACGATCTGATCGTCCGCACGGAGGCTGTCGCCGAGCCGGCCGCCCATCACCGCCGGGCACGCCCGACGCGCAGGCTGGTTCTGACCGCCGGGGCGCTGACCGTAGCGGTCGGCGCCGCGGCAATCGTCCAGACGTTCGGCCCGTCCAGCCCGGACACCTCGGGGATCGCCGGTCCGCCCGGGGCGGATCCGGGGGTGGTGCTCGTGCCGGTGGCGTACGGCTCTGTCACCCGTGATGCGGGGAGCGAGCTGCGCGCGTTGGCGAGCAGGCTTGTCGATGCGGAGTACGACAACCGCACCGGCCGGTACATGTACCACCACACGAAGACGTGGGGCGACCCGGTGATGACGTCCGCCGACGGTCGCCACCATGTCGCTTTCGCCGACGAGACCAAGGTCTGGCAGGCGGCCGACGGGACCGGTAAGCAGGTCAGGACCCAGCTTGAGCCGCAGTATCCGGACCAGGAGTCCCGGGAGTACTGGCAGCGGAACCTCAAGTCCAAGGCTTCCGCCTCCGGAACGCCCGCGCCCGACGACATGCCGCTGCCACCGGAGGACCTCGCACCGCTGCCGTCGGGTCGAGCCCAGATGAACGACCTGCTCAAGGTCAGGTACGGCGCGGGCGCCGTCAGCAAGGGAGTCAGCACGGTGTACGGGCGATATGTCGTTCCGCGCCAGACGCGAGCTGAGATCCTGCGGGGCCTTGCCGATGTGCCCGGTTTCCTGTGGCGGGGCCAGGTGACCGATCGGGCCGGCCGCAAGGGTGTAGCCATCACCTTCGACGACCGCGAGCACAACCAGCAGTCCCTTCTGATCTTCCACCCGAACACTGGGGAACTGCTCGCCCACGAGCTGCTGACCCTCTCGCCGGTACGGATCAGCTCGTACCAGGTAATCCTCGATACCGCCTGGGCCGATCAACCCAACTGAATCGCCGGTGCCGGGGGCCACTCCTACGGGGTGGCCTCCGGCCACCTCCACGGTCGGGGCTGGGCCATCCACGGGCCACAAGCCGGTGTCAACGGAGGGCATTTCAGGCCGCTCGAGGTCATGTCGACCAGGCAGAACGTAGTGCCCCGAACCGATCTTGTGCGATTCCCAAGCTGACAGTCTGGGAGCCACGCGTGGGAGCCATCGGGGCGGACTGGACCGGACGGGACGGGACCGATCGAGCTGCCGAGCGCCTGAGGACCAGGAGCAGGCGGACGGCCTCGGACGGCATTGACACCTTTTGGGAATCTACGGATCAGATGGCGGCGTGCCAGCCATGTGCCAGTAGCCGGCGCCCCGAACGGGCACGAGTGGGCACGAGCCGTGGTCCAGTCCCCAGCCACGAGCAGGCGTTTCGGGCATCCCGGGGCGGTGATCTTCGTCCTTCCAAACTGACGGTCTGGGTTCCGCGGACAGCTTGAAACTAGTCTCCACCGCCACCCGCGCCCCCATCCGGCGGAGGGTGATGCATGTGGTCAAGCGGCCCGTCGTCGGACCGGGAGTCTCGTGGCCTGAACAGACTGATCACCATGAGCACCAGGAGGGTCAGCAGAATCGCGACGACGACAACAAGCCCCGCCGTCTCAACCATCGACACCACCAGACGAGCCTATGAGTCCCAGGGGGTGAGTCCAGGCGGCTCAGTCCGCATCTAGTCCGCAAGAGGGCGACGGACAGCGGGGGAGTGGTGAGAGGTGCCGAGAGGTATCTCCGCTGCTAGAAGGCCATCCGGGCAGCTCGCCGGGCCGCCCATCTTGATCTCATAATTCTCAGGTCGCCGCGATCTGCCCAGGAGCTCTGTCACGACCCGCCAGGCCACCTGTTGCAGCTCGCCTATCGGCTGGCCGATGCTGCTGAGCAAGAGCACAGCCAAGAGGAGGGGACAGGGTTGCGGGAACAGGCCGACCGCCTCACGCTGATCGATCGTTGGCGCCACTTCGTACTGGACCGACCGGTCCTCGTGCATCCTGGCGAAACGATCTGGCACGAAGACGACCACCTCCTGGTACAGCGGCTCGATGGGCGAGTAGACGCCTACCCCGGCGTTATCAACCGCTGCAGGTGCCGGGACCGGGAGCGATAGCTGACAGCAACCGTTGACAGCAACAGCCTCGGACCACCGAGTACGGACGGAGACACCCACAGGAGCAGGGCCAGCCACGGACGCCGAGGACGGACCGTCTTGGACAGGCTCGCCGAGGCTACGGATCAGGCGGTCGCGGCATGCCAGCCACGTGCCAGTAGTCGGTGTCCCCGACGGGCACCAGCGGGCACGAGTCGTGACCCACTCCCCTAGCGCCAGCAGGCGTTTCGGGCATCTCGGGGCGGTGATCTTCGTCCTTCCAAACTGACGGTGCTATGACTCGCGGTCGTCGCCCGGTAGCAGCCTCGACCAGAGGTCATTCATGAGCAGCATCCCCCTGTCCGTCATTCGGCGATCGTCCTCGGCGTCCGGCGCCTCCCGCACGGCAACGATCACGACGACGCGGCCCTCATCGTCCGCGTCAGACTGGAAGGTAGCGATCTTGTAGCCGAGCCGGCGCCCAGCTCTACGGCCAGCCGAGCGAACCTCGGCGATCCGCTCTGCGTTCCACGCCTCGACACGCTCGACGTACTGCCAGTCGAGTTCAAGGTGCCGCGCGATCGTGAGCACCAGCTCATCAAACTCGCTTATGACGCCAGTCCCCTCGCGTGCCCGATACGTGCCCGATCGGTCGGTCGATCAGGAGCAACGGCGGTCAACAACGGCAGGAGACGACGAAGGCCCCTGACTAGCGTTTCCGCAGGTCAAGGGCCTTGCCGTTGCCTGGTGGCGGGTGAAGGATTCGAACCTTCGAAGCTTTCGCGACGGATTTACAGTCCGCTCCCATTGGCCGCTCGGGCAACCCGCCAGGGCACCCCACCGCGTCGCAACGCGGCGGCGGAAGCAAGGATAGCGGCTCACCCCACCCCCGTCGCAACCGGGTACGGTCAGGGGGTCGTGCCGCTGGTCGGTGGCCGACGGCAGGCCCAGACCTCCGGACAGCAGGAGTAGAAGCATGGCAGCGAACCCGTCGTTTGACATCGTGAGCAAGGTTGACCGCCAGGAGGTCGACAACGCCCTCCGCCAGGCGGAGAAGGAACTCGCGACGCGGTTCGACTTCCGCGGCACCGGTGCGGAGATCTCCTGGTCGGGTGAGGAGGCGATCGGCCTTCAGGCAGAGACCGAGGAGCGGGTACGCGCCGCGCTGGACGTGTTCAAGGAGAAGCTGGTCAAGCGGAACATCTCGCTGAAGTCGCTGGACGCCGGCGACCCGCGCCCGTCCGGCAAGATCTTCAAGATCGACTGCAAGGTGATCCAGGGCATCGAGACGGACAAGGCCAAGGCGATCAGCAAGAAGATCCGCGACGAGGGCCCCAAGGGTGTGCAGGCTCAGATCCAGGGCGACCAGCTGCGGGTCACCGGCAAGAAGAGGGACGACCTCCAAGCGGTCATCTCGCTGCTCAAGGGCGAGGACTTCGGCGTCGCCCTCCAGTTCAATAACTACAGGTAGGACAGCAGGGGAATACTGGGGCCCGGCTAGAAAGATCATTTAGCCGGACGCCACGTCCCGAGGCTAATCTGTCCGCTTTTTACCGGTGAGTGGTCGATGAGAGTTCTGGCTATGCTCCCCGGTCATGAGCGAGACGGTTCCCCAGCCTTCCCCATCAGCAGCTCCCACCGAGGCCGAGTCCCTGCTGTCAGTCCTCGAGCGCAACCGGCGGACCTTCGCCTGGAAGACGTCGGGGCTGGACGAGAAGGGTCTGCGCGCGACCACCGCCGCCAGTGCGATGACGCTCGGCGGCCTCGTCAAGCATGTGGCCCTGGTCGAGGCGGACTGGCTGGCCGTCAAACTCGCCGGACAGGACTACGGAGCCCCGTGGGACGCCGTGGATTTCGACGCCGACCCTGACTGGGAATGGCACACCGGGGCGCTGGACTCGCCGGAAGATGTCTACGCGGTGTGGCGAGACGCTGTCGAGCGGTCGCGCGAGCTCGTTGCTGACGTCATCAAGGAGCGCGGGCTGGACGGACCAGCGTCCTTCACCTGGCCGGACGGCCGCACCCCCACCGTCCGGGACATGTTGTTGGACATGGTTGAGGAGTACGCACGCCACACCGGCCACGCCGACATCCTCCGTGAGGCAGTGGACGGCCGCGTGGGTGAGGGCGCGCCCTCGGACTTCACCTTCTAACCGTCTGCGTGCGGTAAGACCGGGTGGCGCCCTCACTCGCCACCCGCAGGACTTTCCTCGGTCCGCCCCCGCGGGCATCTCATGCGACCCGTAAATTATGTAACGATCAACAAAGTATCCGAATCCCCCTTCGCTGGCCGGAACAGCCTCGCCGAACACCCCAGCAGCGGCGGGCCGCGCGAGGCACGGGTGACTACGGCGACAATTCTTTGGCAGTCGTTCCAGATAACCCTACCGTTGCGGCTGGCCCGCGATCGCGTGGCCGCACTGCGCAACTAGTGGAGCGAGCATGAACCGCCTGCAGTCCAAGGTCGTCATCGTTACCGGAGGGACCTCCGGCATGGGTTCGGCGTTTGCCAGGCGCGCCGCCTCCGAGGGGCAACCGTCGTGATCGGGGCACGTGACAAGGCACGCGGAGAGGCGACCGCTGCGGAGATCACGGCCGACGGAGGCAAGGTCCTCTTCGTCCCGACGGATGTCACGGTCGAGGAGGAGGTCGCCAACCTGGTCGACGTCACGGTCAGGGAGTTCGGGGGCCTGCACGCCGCCTTCAACAACGCGGGCGGCGGCAACATCCAGGGAACGATCCGGGACAGTGCGGCGTCGACCTGGGATCGCACCATCGCCCTCAACCTGACCAGCGTCTTCTACAGCCTCAAGCACGAGCTTCCGGCGATCCTGGCCAGCGGGGGCGGCTCCGTCGTCAACAACGCCTCCGTGGTCGGTGTGGCCGGCGATCCGACGGCTGTCGCGTACTCGGCCGCCAAGCACGGCGTCGTGGGCCTCACCCGCTCCGCGGCGCTCGACGTCGCCAAGCAGGGCGTGCGGGTCAACGCCCTGGTGACGGGCCTGGTGGACACCCCGCTCTGGCGCAACTTCACTGCGGCCAACCCGGATGCCGCGAACGACCTCCTCAGCCAGCAGCCGAGCGGCAGAGCAGCCGGGGAGGACGAGGTCGCCGCCTTCACGGCGTTCCTCCTCAGCGACGAGTCCGCGTTCATCAACGGTGCGGCCCTCGCGATCGACGGTGCACTGACCGCCCGCTACTAGAGCCTCCACATCCGGGCCCGGCCCCGCACCCGGCGGTCCGGGCCCGCGCTGACCCCGCCAGATTGGGCGCGGCAGGTGACTCAACCGACTGCGGGGTTGCATCCGGTACCCGGGTACGGGCTTACCGTCAGGTGGTGAGCGACCGAAACCCAGCGGCGGACGACACGTGGGTCCCCGACTCCTGCCGCCTGCCCACGGCCGAGCTGCCTCTCCGCCTCGCCGAGTTCGACCGGTTCTTCGCCGAGGCGGTTCTTCGAATCGAGCGGCCGTCCGCGCAGCGGCTGCGGCTGCACCTGGTCGGCACGGCGGAGGCCGAGCGCGGCGCCCGGGACCTGACCGCGCGCGAATCGGCGTGCTGTTCGTTCTTCACCTTCGGCGTCACCCGCACCGGCCCGGACGCGGTGACCGTGGACGTACAGGTTCCGGCCTCGCACGTCGGCGTCCTCGACGGCCTGGCCGAGCGGGTGCGGCCGGGCGGCGCACCGGGGGCGGCCGGGGCGTGGCTGCGGAGCGGACAACTGGCCGGCGCGGCGGGGGTGAACCCGCAGACGCTGCGCTACTACGAACGTCGCGGCCTGCTCGCCGCACCGCGGCGGTCCCCCGGCGGACACCGGCTGTACCCGGCGGAGTCGGTCACCCGGCTGCGGATCATCAAGACGGCGCAGCGTCTCGGCTTCACCCTCGGCGAGGTTGCCGAGCTGCTCGACGCCGAGCGGCGCCGACACGACCGCGGTGTCGGCCTACCGGCGCGGGCCACGGCCAAGCTGGCCGAGGTGGAGCAGCGGCTGGCCGACCTGACGGCTGTCCGAGACTCCCTGCGGGCGGCGATCTCCGCCGGCTGCGACGACCTGATCGCGTGCGCCGGCAGTTCCTGCTGCCCCCTGCCGTTCCCGGACCCACCGCCGGTCGATGCGACCACCGCCCGATCCCGCCGAGACCCCGGCTAGGGGCGACGCGCCAGGAAGCCGGGTCGCCGCGTCCGGCGGGTGGCTGGTCCGGCCCAGCCGCGCCGTACCGGTTCAGACTGTGACGGGTTCGTCGGTGCGTACCGTCGAGATTTCCGCGCGGGCGATGGGCCCGGCGGGCAGCGCGGCGACCGCGGCCCCGACGGCGACCGCCGCCCCGGCGAACAGGAATGCCCACGGCACGCCGCCGGCGTTGTCCACGATCAGGCCGGCCACCGCGCCGCCGGCAGCGCTCGCCGCCACCGACATGGTGACCACCCAGGTGTACGCCTCGTTCAGCATTCCGGCCGGCGCGATCCGACCGACCAGGGTGTTCTCCAGGGTCAGCGCGGGCGCGATGGTGGCCCCGCCGACGACCAGCGCGGCACCCAGCGCCAACGGTGTGGGCATCACCGCGAACACCACGAAACTGCCGGCCACCGCAGCGAGCAGCATGGCGAACTGCCGGGTCATGTTCGGCGACGGCCTGCGGACACCGAACCAGAGCCCGCCGGCCGCACTACCGATCCCCCAGACCGCCAGCAGGATCCCGGCCAGGCTCTCCGGGTCGTCGACGGTGTAGTCACCGGCGTACGCCGGGACGATCACGCCCGCGGCGCCGAACGCGATGCCGAGGCTGGCCACACAGACCAGCAGGGCCGGGAAGCCGGAGACCCGCAGCGGGCCCAGCCCCCGGGCGTGGTGCTCGCGCGGGTGCGGACGCCAGCCGCGCATCACCCGGCCGAGGGCCACGGCGGTGGTGCCGACCAGGGTGACCACGGCCGCCCCGATCAGCGCGGCCGCCGCGTCGGCGAGCAGCACGAAGCCGGCGACGAGCAGGGGGCCGATCACGAAGACGATCTCGAACAATGAGGTCTCCGCGGCCAGCGCGGTGTTGCGCAGGGGGTACCGGCCGGAGGCGGGGCCGGTCAGGTCGTTCCACGCGCCACGGATGGCGGCGGTGAGCGGTGGATAGGTGGCACCGGCGACACCGGCGGCCAGGTAGATGGCGGGAAGGGCGTCGTCGCCCGACCGGCTGGCCAGCAGCAGGCCGGTGAGCGCCAGCGGGTGGGCCACGGCGGTGACCAGCAGGACCGGGCTCGGGCCGACCCGGTCGGCGATCCGCCCGGCCACCGGGCTGAGCACGGCACCGGCGATCGCGTAGATCCCGCCCGCCACCGCAGCGAGCGCGTACCGCCCGGTCACCTGCTCGACCACCAGCAGCAGCGCCAGCGGCGTCATGCCGATCCCGAGCCGCCCGATGATGCCGGTGACCAGCAGCATCGGCGCCCCCGGGATCCGCCAGACACCCAGATACTGGCGCAGTGCGGCCACCGTGAACCTCCCGAGAATGTAATGAGCGTGAGCCCTTTAGACCCTAACGCCGGGTGCTTAGCGGGCAGAACCGGATATCGTATCGCGGCCGACACAGCACTCCGCCCGTACTCGGATGCGACCGGGTACGGGCGGAGGCGGAATCAGCAGGTCAGCGCTGGAACTGCACCGGGCCCGCGTTGGCGGCCATCTGCTCCAGCCGGGCGACCCGGTCCTCCATCTTCGGGTGGGTGGCGAAGAGCGTGGCCATGCCGCCACCCTTGAACGGGTTGGCGATCATGAGGTGCGCGGTGCTGGTGAGCTGGCCCTGGGCCGGCAACGGCCGACGCCGGGCCACCGCATCGATCTTGCGCAGGGCACTGGCCAGAGCCAGCGGGTCACGGCTCAACTCGGCACCCGAGGCGTCCGCCTGGAACTCACGGCTCCGGCTGATCGCCAACTGGATGACGCTGGCCGCGATCGGGCCCAGGATCAGGGTGAGCAGCAGCACAGCCGGGTTCGGCCGATCCTCGTCGTCCCCGCCGCCCAGCGGGATGAAGAAGGCGAGGTTCGCCAGCAGGGTGATGATGCTGGCCAGGCCGGCCGCCACGCTGGAGATGAGGATGTCCCGGTTGTAGACGTGTGACAGCTCGTGCCCGATCACACCGCGCAGTTCGCGGTAGTCGAGGATCTCGGTGATGCCCTGGGTCACACAGACCGCCGCGTGCTGCGGGTTACGACCCGTGGCGAACGCGTTGGGCTGCGCGGTCGGGCTGACGTAGAGGCGCGGCATCGGCTGCCGGGCCTCGGCCGCCAACTCCCGCACCATCCGGTACAGCTCGGGGAACTGTGCCTCGGTGACCGGTTGCGCCCGCATCGAGCGCAGTGCGAGCTTGTCGGAGTAGAAGTAGGAAACGCCGTTCATGACCAGAGACACGAGGACGGCGATGAACAGTCCGCCACTGCCGCCGAACCAGTAGCCCACCACGAGGATCAGCGAGGTGAGCAGGCCGAGCAGCGCGGCGGTCTTCAGACGGTTGTGGTGCACAATCACTCCTTCGGTGCACGGATCGCCGGGATCCGCTGACCGGTGTAACAACTCCGTACCCGCCAACCATCCGTCTCAACGCTGAGAAATGACTGAGACCTGCGGGAACGGGCCGCCCGGAGCGGGGCGGTCGGGTCAGCGGGCGGCCAGGTCGAGCACCAGTTGCGGCGCGACACCGAGCACCACGGTGGCCACCGTGGCCACCGCCAGCACCACGGCCACCACGCCCACCACGGGTACGGCCGCCGCGCCGCCTGGGAGCGTCGAGGCCGGTGCGGGCGTCGCCGTCGGCGCCCACAGTGCGGCGGTCACCCGCAGGTAGTACGCCAGGCCGATCACCGCGTTCACCGCCACCACCAGCGCCAGCCAGGCGGCGCCGCCGTCCAGCAGCGCCCGGACCACGGTCACCTTCGCGAACAGTCCCGCCAGCCCGGGCGGCAGACCGGCCAGTCCGACCAGCGCGAGGCCGAGCGCCGCGCCCCGCCACGGGTGCCGGCGGGCCGCCCCGCGCAGGTCGTCCAGGGTGCCGCCGTCCGCACCCGCCGGGCGCAGCGCGGTCACCGCGGCGAACGCGGCCAACTCCAGGACCACAAAGAAGACGGTGTACGCCACCGCGGCGGCGTACGCGGCGTCGCGTGCCTCACCCGTGCGGCCGGCGGCCAGCGCCAACGCGCCCAGCGGGGCGAGGATGTAGCCGGCCTGCGCGACCGAGGACCAGGCCAGCAGCCGGACGGTACGCCGCTGACGCAGCGCGACCAGGTTGCCGACGGTCATGGTGAGCACCGCGAGCAGGGCGAGCACCGGACCGGTCTGATCGCCCGGCAGTGCCCGCTGCACCACGGCGAGCAGCGCGACCACCCCGCCCAGCTTGGACGCCGTGGACAGGTAGGCGGCCACCGGCAACGGTGCTCCGTCGTAGGTGGCCGGCGCCCAGGCGTGGAACGGCACCGCCGCCACCTTGAAGGCCAGCCCGACCAGCACCAGCGCCACCGCTGCGGTGGTCAGCGGCAGGTCGCGCAGCTCCGGCCGCTCGGCGAGCAGCGTGCCGAGCCGGTCCAGGTGCAGCCCGCCGGTCACCGCGTACAGCAGCGCGGCGCCGAGCAGCGTCACTGTGGTGGCCACCACACTGACCACGAAGAAGGTGACCGCCGCCTCGGCACTGGCCAGGCTCCCCCGACGCAGGCCGACCAGCACGTACAGCGGCAGGGTCAGCGTCTCCAGGGCGACGATCAGGGTGATCAGGTCGCCGGCCGCGCCGAGCACCACGCCGCCGGTCATCGAGCAGGCGAGCAGGAAGCAGTACTCCCCCACCGGCGACCGCCCCGCCCGCAGCGCGGGCACGGACAGCCCGAGCACGCCCAGCGTGAGCAGCGCCACCACCGCGCCGACCAGGGCCGCTCGACCGCCGAAGATCCAGGAGCAGTCGGCGCCGACGCAGAACGTCTGTCGCTCCCCACCCGCGCCCACCACGGCGGCGCCGACGGCGGTGCCGAGCGCACCGAGCGCGGCCACCACGATCGTGGCCCGCGGCCGGGCCAGCAGCAGGTCGGTGATCAGCACGAGCACGGCGGTACCGGCGGCCAGGTAGGCCGGCAGCAGCGCCACGCTGTCCACGCTCTGCACCGCGTTCACGGGAAGACCACCCCCACGAGGGCGTCGACCGGGGCCTCGGCGACGCCGAGAACGAGCGCCGGGGCCAGCCCGATGGCCAGCGCGAGCAGGACCAGCGGCACCCACGCGGTCAGCTCCGCACCGGCCAGAGCGGGGCCGACCCGGCCGACCGCAGTGCTCGGCCGACCGTGGGTGACCTGGCGCAGCAGCCGCAGGAAGTACGCAGCGGTGAGCGCGCCGCCGACCGCGGCCAGCACCCCGAGGGTGGTCCAGAGCGGGCCGCCCACCTGGACCGCTGCGATCACCGCGAACGCCTCCCCCCAGAAGCCGGCCAACCCGGGCAGGCCGAGCGACGCGATCGCCGCGAACGCGAGCAGACCGGCCAGCCGGGGCGCGGTCTCTCGCAGCCCGGACAGCTCGGCGAGGCTGCCCGTGCCAGTACGGTCCTTCACCGCACCGGCCAGGAAGAACAGCAGACCGGTGATCACCCCGTGCGCGACGTTGCCGATCAGTGCCGCCTGGATGCCGGTGGTCGTCAGCGTGGCGACGCCCAGCAGCACGAAGCCCATGTGACCCACACTGGAGTACGCGATCAGCCGCTTGACATCGTCCTGCGCCAGGCAGACCAGCGAGCCGACCAGGATGGCGGCGACGGCCAGCACGCCGAGCACCGGCGCCGCCCAGCGGGCGCCCTCCGGCGCCACCCCCACGGCCACCCGGATCAGGCCGTAGGTGCCCATCTTGAGCAGCACCCCGGCCAGCACGACACTGCCGACCGTGGGGGCCTGCGTGTGCGCGTCGGGCAGCCAGGAGTGCAGCGGCCAGAGCGGGCTCTTCACCGCGAACGCGAGCGCGAGCAGGGTGAACGCCGCGAGCTGGGTGCCTCGGGACAGCCCGCCACCACCGGTCAGCGCCACCATGTCGGCGGTGCCGACGGCGGCGACCACGACGTACACGCCGACCAGCAGCAGCACCGAGCCGAGCAGGGTGTAGAGCGCGAACTTGCGGGCCGCCCGACGCCGGTCAGCGCCACCCCAGCCGGCGATGATCGCGTACATCGGCAGCAGGACGACCTCGAAGAAGAGGAAGAACAGCACCAGGTCCAGGGCGAGGAAGGTGCCCAGGATGCCCACCTCGACCACCAGCAGCAACGCCACCAGCGTCCGGCCGCTGCCGCCGTCCGGCACCCGCCACAGCGAGTAGCCGCAGCAGAGCAGGGTGAGCAGCGCGGTCAGCACCACCAGCGGCCAGGAGATGCCGTCGACGCCCAGGTGGAAGCGCAACTCCAGGCCGGGCACCCAGGGCAGGTCCAGCTCGTGCCAGGGGCGCACGGCCGGCGCGCCGGCCGACCACGCGAACCAACTCCGGTCGCCGAACACCAGCGGCACCGCGGCCAGCAGGGTCAGCGCCGCCGCGACCGTGCCGACCAGCCGGGCAGCCCGGTCTCGGGGCGTCGCGGCCACCGCGACCGCACCAAGTGCCGGCACCGCCAGTACGGCCACCAGCAGCACCTGCCCGAAGCTCATCGGGTCCCTCCGATCAGTGCGGCGGCCAGCCCGATCAGCAGCGCGCCGGCCAGCACCCCGGCGGCGGCACGGGGCAGCGCCGCCCGGTGCAGGGCGGCCAGCCCGGCACCGAGAGCGGACGCGGCCCGCCCGCTGCCCTCGACCGCCCCGTCCACGACCACCTCGTCGCCGGTGCGCGCGACCCGGGCGAGTGCGCGGACGGGGCGTACGACCAGGGCGTGCTGGACGTCGTCGAGCCGGAACGCGCGGGCGAAGACCGGTCGCAGCGGACCCAGCGCGGACGCCGGGTCGGCGGCCCGGTCGCGGCGCCAGCCCAGCACCACCAGCCCCGCGCCGACCAGCAGCAGCGCCAGCGGCAGCAGCAGCCCCGGCCCGAGATGGACCAGGCCGTCCTCGGCGCCCGCCACCGGCACGGTGGGGAACCGCAGCCGGTCGGCGAACGCCCCGACGAACCCGGCCAGGCCGAGCAACGCGGCCGGCACGGCCAAGAGCAACACCGGCCAGCGGAGCAGCGCCGGCGGGTCGTGCGGCTGGACCAGCGGCAGCCGGGGAGTGCCGAAGAAGGTCCGCAGCAGTAGCCGGCCGGCGTACCAGGCGGTGATCGCGACGCCGACAAGCCCGGCCAGCCAGACCAACCAGCCCACCCAGGACGGCGCCGGGCCGGTGCCCTCCCGGGCGGCCGCCTCGGCGACGGTCAGCACGCCGTCCTTGCTCCAGAAGCCGGCCAGCGGCGGCACCCCGGCCAGCGCGCCCAGGCCCACCACCGTGCACCAGAAGGTCACCGGCATGCTGCGACGCAGCCCGCCCATCTCCGACATCAACGTGGTGCCCACCGCGTGGATCACCGCGCCAGCGGCGAGGAACAGCAGCGCCTTGAAAGCGGCGTGGGTGAGCAGGTGGAACAGCGCCGCCGACGGCGAGCCGACCGCCAGCGCGCCGGTCATGTAGCCCAGTTGGGAGACGGTCGACCAGGCCAGGACCCGCTTGATGTCGTCCTGTGCGGTGGCCGCGAGGGCGCCGAGCAGCAGGGTGATCGCGCCGATCACCCCGAGCACGGTCAGCGTCACCGGCGCGGCCGTGAACAGCGGGTAGAGGCGGGCGACCGCGTACACCCCGGCAGCCACCATCGTCGCGGCGTGGATCAGCGCGGAGATCGGCGTCGGGCCGGCCATCGCGTCCGGCAGCCAGGTGTGCAGCGGGAACTGCGCGCTCTTGCCGGCCACCCCGGCCAGCAGCAGCAGACCGGCGGCGGTCAGGGTCGCGCCGGAGTGGTCGTGGGCGAGCACGTCGGCGATCCGGAAGCTGCCCGTGGACACGCCGAGCAGTGCGATGCCGAGCAGGAAACCGACGTCACCGACCCGGGTCACCAGGAACGCCTTCATCGCGGCGGCGGGCGCGCCGGGCAGCCGGCGGTCGTGGGCGATGAGCAGGTACGAGCAGAGGCCCATCACCTCCCAGCCGACCAGCAGCATGATCAGGTCGCCGGCGACGACCACCAGCAGCATCGCGGCGGTGAAGAGACTGATCTGCGCGGCGTACGGCGGATAGCGGTGGTCGACGTCGACGTCATCGTGCGGACCGCGCCGCAGGTAGCCGATCGAGTAGACCTGCACGGCCAGGGCGACCGCGGTGACCGCCACCGCGACCAGCGCGGCGGCGCCGTCCAACCGGACCCCCAGGGTCACCGTCAACCCACCGATGTCGACCCAGGTGGTCGACGTCTCCCCCGGTTCGTCGACCGTGACCAGCAGCGCGACGGCCAGCGCCAACGCGCCGGCAGCGCCGGTCACACCGAGCGCGACGGCCACCCGTCGGGCCCGGTCACCGCTCCCCGCGCCAGCGGTGGGATGGCGCGGGGCCGGCGGCAGCAGCAGGCCGAGCAGCCCGGCGACCAGCGGTACGGCGGGCAGCAGCGCCCCCAGCAACCCGGTCACCGGCCCACCTCCGGGTGCTGGCCGGCGCTAGCGGCGGCCGGCTGCGGCATGCCGGCGGGCCGCGGTGACTCGGCGGGCTCGGTCAACGGCACCTCGTCCACCGCCACGGTGGCCCGTAGCCGGTAGAGCTGGAGGACGATCGCCAGCCCCACCCCGATCTCGGCGGCGGCGAGGACGATGACGAAGAGCGCGAAGACCTGACCGGAGTGCGGCAGCACGGAACGCGCGGTGGTGTCCGCGGTAACCAGGATCAGGTTCACCGCGTTGAGCATCAACTCGACCGCCATCAGCACCAGCACCGCGTTGCGCCGGCGCAGCACCCCGTAGACGCCGAGGCCGAACAGCAGCGCGGCGGTGACGTACGGGATGATCGGCCTCACCGTCGACCCCCGGTCTCCACGTCGACCTCGCCCGGCTCGGCTGTGCCGTCCGGCCCGGGACCGGGCCGGCCGATGTCGGGCCGGGACAGCACCACCGCACCCACCAGTGCGGACAGCAGCAACACCGACAGCACCTCGAACGGCAGCACCCAGGACCGGAAGATCTGCTCCCCCAGCCGCTCGGCGGTGCCCGCCCCGGGCAGCGCCACCGTGCTCCACCGGTACGCATCGACGAGCAGGACGGTCAGCCCCAGCCCGGCACCGCCACCGATCAGCGCGGCCGGCCAGCCGGGCCGGTCCAGGTCGTCGGAGGCGCCGATCGGAGCCCGGGTCAACATCACCGCGAACAGCAGCAGCACCACCACCGCGCCCACGTAGATCAGCACCTGCACCCAGGCCACCAACTCGGCGCTGAGCACCAGATAGTCGCCGGCCAGCGCGCCCAGGCAGACCACCAGGTAGAGCCCGGCACGGACCAGGTGTTTGGTGGTCACCACCAGTACGCCGGAGCCGACCGCCACCGCACCGAGGGCGAGCAGCAGCAGGTCCGCGCCGGTCACCGGGCCGCCCTCACAGCTCGGACCGCCCCGCGTCGCGCCGTCACGACGCGGGACCCGGGTCGGTGCCGGGCTCGGGGCGTACCGCCGGCGGGGCCGGGCGTGCGGCAGCCGCCTTACGCGCGGCCGCCGTCTCCTCCTTGGCCGGATCGCCGTTCGGGTCGTGCGCGGGCGGCGGCGGGACGGTGGCCATCCACTGGCCGAGGTGGTCCTTGTCGTGCAGCAGGTCCTTGATGTCGTACTCGGCGTACTCGAACTCGGGCGACCAGTACAGCGCGTCGAACGGGCAGACCTCGATGCAGATGCCGCAGTACATGCAGAGTGAGAAGTCGATGTCGAACTTGTCGAGCACGTTGCGCTGGCGGGGGCGGGCGGCGCCGGGGACCGCCACCTCCTCCTTGTGCGAGTCGATGTAGATGCACCAGTCCGGACACTCACGGGCGCAGAGCATGCAGACCGTGCAATTCTCCTCCGAAAGCGCGATCACACCGCGCGAGCGGGGCGGCAGCTCGGGGACGACGTCGGGGTACTGCTGCGTGGTCGAGCGGCTGGTCATCGTCTTGAGGGTGACCGCCAGCCCCTTTACCAGGCCCGCGCCGGGAAGGCCGCGCTCGCTGGCGCCGGCCGGGTCGCCGTGCTCGCTGGGGTCGCTCATGT
This sequence comes from Micromonospora sp. NBC_00389, assembly GCF_036059255.1. Taxonomy (NCBI): domain Bacteria; kingdom Bacillati; phylum Actinomycetota; class Actinomycetes; order Micromonosporales; family Micromonosporaceae; genus Micromonospora; species Micromonospora sp. NBC_00389. Next base: position 686,728 of record NZ_CP107947.1, read on the forward strand.
GGACCATCCTGCCCTGTGGCCCCGGCGCGCGCGACCACCACCCGTGCGTCGACGGCGGTACCCGTGGTCGCGGGGAGAGCTGACCATGCCGTTGGACCGGATCACGCGCCGGTAGCGGCGATACCTCCGGTCGGCGGGAGCATCTCGACGCCGAGCTGCTGGAGCAGCTGGAGCAGCTCGTTACAGCTCCACACCTCGACGATCCGGCCGCTCGCGTCGAAGCGCAGGAACGTCGCCCCGGAGTAGCTGACCACCTGCCCGGTCGGCGGCACCGGCCCGAACTGCCCGGCCTGGGTGCCGGCCGCCCGCCAGTGCACGGCCACCCGCTCACCGGCGGCCAACACGTCCACGATCTTGTAGCGCAGGTCCGGGAAGGCGGCCCGCCGCTCGCGGTGCCAGGCCAGCGTGGCCTCCGGGCCGGTGCCGCCCAGCCCGGGGCACTCGTCGGCGATCAGCTCGTACGCCGACTCCTCCCGGCGGGCGTTCCACACGTCGGCGATGAATTGCCGGGCCGCCGCCTCCACATCCGTCATCCCGGCAGGTTAGCCGGCACCGAACCGGTCGGGCAGGACCGGTCGGATCGCGAGGCGGTCGTGGCCGGATCGCACGCCGGCGCGCAGCGCGGACCGTAATCCGCGACGATGGGGACGAGACGGCAAGCAACCGGAGGAGTGACGTGGGCGAGGAAACACGCGGGAAGTACGTCGAGCCGGGTGCCGAGTTCACCCGGGACCAGCGGTACATCGCCACCCGGATCACCGCCGACGGGCGGGACGGGTACCCGGTGGAGCCGGGCCGGTACCGGCTGGTGGTCAGCCGGGCCTGCCCGTGGGCCAACCGTCTGATCATCGTGCGGCGGCTGCTCGGTCTGGAGGACGACATCTCGATGGCGGTGGCCGGCCCCACCCACGACGCCCGGAGCTGGACGTTCGACCTCGACCCGGGCGGGCGGGACCCGGTGCTCGGCATCGAGCGCATCCAGGAGGCGTACTTCAAGCGCTTCCCCGGCTACGAGCGGGGCATCACCGTGCCCGCGATCGTCGACGTGCCGACCGGGCAGGTGGTGACCAACGACTACGCACAGATGAGCCTCGACCTGTCCACGCAGTGGGGCGCGTACCACCGCGAGGGCGCCCCGCAGCTCTACCCCGAACACCTGCGGGCGGAGATCGACGAGGTCAACGACATGGTGTTCCGGGACGTCAACAACGGCGTCTACCGGTGCGGCTTCGCCGGCAGTCAGGAGGCGTACGACAAGGCGTACCACCGGCTCTTCGACCGGCTGGACTGGTTGACCGAGCGACTGGCCGGCCAGCGCTACCTGGTCGGCGACACCATCACCGAGGCCGACGTGCGGCTCTTCACCACGTTGGTCCGCTTCGACCCGGTCTACCACGGCCACTTCAAGTGCAACCGGCAGAAGCTGAGCGAGATGCCGGTGCTCTGGGCGTACGCCCGGGACCTGTTCCAGACCCCCGGGTTCGGCGACACCATCGACTTCGATCACATCAAGCGGCACTACTACGAGGTGCACCTGGACATCAACCCGACCGGGATCGTCCCGCTCGGCCCTGACCTGTCCAATTGGATCACCCCGCACGGTCGGGAAGCCCTCGGTGGCCGGCCCTTCGGCGACGGCACGCCGCCACCGCCCCCGGCCGAGCCCGTCGACCCCGCGCACACCCCGCTGCGCTGACCCGCAGTCGAGTCAGAGGGCGATGCGCACGGCGGCGGTGAGCACCAGCTGCGCGAGGGAAGCCGGCACCAGCACCAGCCAGCAGAGCCGCTGGAGCTGGTCCTCGCGCAGCCGGGGGTAGGACACCCGGAGCCAGATGATCACGAACGCCACGGCGAAGACCTTGAGCAGGGTCCAGAGCCAACCCAGCTGATCGTCGGCGAACGGACCCTGCCAGCCGCCGAGGAACAGCACCGTGGTCAGCGCGGCGATCACCACGATGCCGACGTACTCGGCGAGCAGGAAGAACGCGAAGCGCAGGCCGGTGTACTCCGTCATGTACCCGAAGACCAGCTCCGAGTCGGCCACCGGCATGTCGAACGGCGGCCGGCGGATCTCGGCCAGCCCAGCGACGAAGAAGATGATCATCGCGGGCGCCTGCCAGAGCAACCACCACGGCTGCCACGCCTCGACGATGCCCGACAGGCTGAGCGTGCCCGCCGCCATCGCCACCGAGGCGGCGGCCAGCACCAGCGGCAGCTCGTAGCCGAGCAACTGGGCGGCCCCGCGCAGCCCGCCGAGCAGGCTGTACTTGTTGGCCGACGCCCAGGCCGACATGAGCACCGCCACCACACCGACGCCGACCACGGCCAGCACGAAGAACAGGCCGATGTCCAACGGCTGCCCGACCAGGTCGTTCGGGCCGAGCGGAATGACGAGCAGCACCAGCAGGTAGGGCACCAGGGCCACCGCGGGCGCCAGCCGGAAGACCGCCCGGTCCGCCTCGCGGGGGGTGATGTCCTCCTTCTGCACGAACTTGACCCCGTCCGCCACGAGCTGCGCCCAGCCGTGGAAGCCGCCCGCGTACATCGGACCGAGCCGGCCCTGCATGTGCGCCATCACCTTGTGCTCGGCCTGCCCGACCAGCAACGGCAGGGTGAGGAACGCGACCAGCACGCCACCCACCCGCAGCACCAGCTCCACCCAGAGCGGCATCAGGCCGTACCCCCGTCGTGCTCGGTCCGGTCGTCGCCCGCCGGCGGGTCCGCAGCCGGACCGTCGGCCGCGCCGGGCGCGGGCTTGTCCCCCGGGCCGGCTGCGGGCGCGGGCTTGTCCGTCGGGGCCGGGCCGGCGCCGGGCGCGGGCTGGTCGGCCGGGGCCGGGCCGTCGGCGGTGCCGGCAGGCCGGGGAGTACGCGCCGGACGGGCCCCCGGAGCGGGCCGCGCGGGCCGCTCACCGGCCGGTCGGGCCGGGGTGCCGCCACGCGGACCCTCCCCCACGCCGCCCGCGCCGGCCGGGGTGGGCGTGGTCCCCCACTCGCCCGGCGCCGGCACGCCCGGCGGGCGGATCGGTCGACGGCCACCGCCGGCCTCGGACTCGCCCGGTTCCTTCGCGCCCGGCCAGGGTTTGGCCACCCGGGAGGCGAGCACGAACTCCTTGCGCAACGGATGGCCCTCGAACTCCGGCGGCAGCAACAGCGGTCGCAGCTCGCCGTGACCGGCGAAGCCGATGCCGAACATCTCGTGCGTCTCCCGCTCGTGCCAGGCGGCGCCCGGGTAGACGTCGACCACCGAGGCCACCGTGGCCGCGCCGCGGGGCAGCCGGGTGCGCAGCAACACGCCGTGCCGCAGCCGGGTCGACCAGAGGTGCGCCACCACGTCGAAGCCCTCGGCCAACTCGTCCACGGCCGAGAGCCAGTCGAAGAAGTCGCAGGCCAGCTCGGTGTCGTCGCGGGCGGCGCGTACCGCATCCGGCCAACTCGCCGGCGGCACGTCGACGGTGGCCCGGGCGAACCGCTGCCCGCCGGAGACCGACGGGGTCGCCTCGACCGGAGCGAGCAGCGCGACCAGCCGAGCGCCGACCTCTTCGGGAGTCATGCCGCTGATCCTAGGACGTCTGTCCCGCGTGGGCCCGGCCCGCGCCGGTCCACCGCCGGCACCCGGCGATCTGCCCGCTTTGCGGACGGCACGGCGGTCGGCGGGGAAAGATGAGGGGCGTGCGCGCTGTGACTGTGAAACCCGGGGTCGCCAACTCGCTGAGCCTCATCGAGGATCAGCCCGAGCCGCCGCCCGAGGAGGGTGCGGTCCTGGTCGAGGCGCTGGCGGTGGGGATCTGCGGCACCGACCACGAGATCATCGCTGGGGATTACGGCGAGGCGCCGCCCGGCGCGGACCGCCTGATCATCGGGCACGAGTCGCTGGGCCGGGTGCTGGAGGACCCGACCGGCACCCTGCAACCGGGCGACCTGGTGGCCGGGATCGTCCGGCACCCCGACCCGGTGCCCTGCCCCAACTGCGCGGTCGGCGAGTGGGACATGTGCCGCAACGGGCAGTACACCGAGCACGGCATCAAGGCGCTGCCCGGTTTCGCCCGCGACCGCTGGCGGATCGAGCCCGAGTTCGCGGTCGGGCTCGACCCGGCACTGGCCCGGGTCGGCATGCTGCTGGAGCCGACCAGCGTGGTGGCCAAGGCGTGGGACCACATCGAGCGGATCGGGCACCGGGCCGAGTGGCAGCCGCAGACGGTCCTGGTGACCGGGGCCGGACCGATCGGGCTGCTGGCCGCGCTGCTCGCCACCCAGCGCGGGCTCGCCGTCCACGTGCTGGACCGGGCGACCTCGGGGCCGAAACCGGAGCTGGTTGCCGCACTCGGCGCCACGTACCACGCGGTGCCGGTCAACGACCTGCCCTTCGATCCGGACGTGGTCGTCGAGTGCACCGGTGCGCCCACGGTGGTCATCGACGTGATGTGCAAGGCGGCCCCGACCGGGATCGTCTGCCTGGCCGGGGTGTCCAGCGGCGGCCGGACCATCGACTTCGACGCCGGGGCGCTCAACCGGGCACTGGTGCTGGAGAACAACGTCGTGTTCGGCTCGGTGAACGCCAACCGGCGGCACTGGACCATGGCCGCGCAGGCGCTCGCCCGAGCCGACCAGTCCTGGCTCGAATCGCTGCTCACCCGTCGGGTGCCGGTGGAACGGTACGCCGAGGCGTACACCGCCGAGGCGAACGACATCAAGGTGGTGCTGGAGTTCGCCTCCTGATCAACGCGCCGCCGGCTCAGATGCCGGGCAGCCGGCCGTTGCGGAACAGGTCCACGAAGAGCTGGTGGTCCTCCCGGGCGCGCAGCCCGTACGCGTGCGCGAAGTCCACCAGATGGGTGACGAAGCCCGACTCGTCGGCGCCCACCACGGCGACGATCGCCTCCTCGGTGGAGTAGTCCACCAGGTCGTGGCTGGACTCGTCGTCGGCGACCGAGTGCATCCGGGCCACCGCCCGGCCGAGGTCGACGAGCACCCCGGTCAGCTCCTCCGGCTCGTTCACGTCGGACCAGTCCAGGTCGGCGGCGTACGGGGAGACCTCGGCGACGAGCTGGCCGGCCCCGTCCAGCTCGGTGAAGCCCAGCCACGGGTCTGCGTGCGCCTGCAACGCCCGCTGCGACTCGGCGGTCCGGTGGCCCTGGTGCTGGAAGTAGCCCCGGACCGACTCGTCGGTGACGTACCGGGCCACCGCCGGCACCTGCGCCTGCTTCATGTAGATGACGACGTCGTTCTCCAGCGCCTGGGTGTGCCCCTCCAGCAGCAGGTTGTACGACGGCAGCCCGGCCGAGCCGATGCCCACCCCCTTGCGCAGCACCACGTCCTTGATCTGTGCCGCCACCGGGCGCGGCCGGGCCGAGGCGGTGGGCAGGGTGCCCAGGTAACCCTGGAAGGCGGCGAGGACCTTGGCCCGGGTGTCCCCGTCGATCTCGAAGACCCCGTCGCTCACGGAGAAGCGTCGCTCGTAGTTGTCGATGGTGGTCTGCGTGGCGAGCAGGTCGACCCGGGTGTTGAGCCGGGCCTGCTGGAGCACCCGGCGCAGCACCCCGTCGGCGTTGTCCAGGGTGATCGAGCCGATCGCGTCGTCCCCACCGGCGGCGATCGCCCGCAGCTCGGTCAGGTACGACCGGGCGAAGCCGGCCACCAGGTTGCCGATCACCGTGTCGGAGAGCGCCTTGCTGTAGCCGAGCAGCGCCACGCTGGCCGCGAACCGCCGCAGATCCCAGGTGAACGGCCCGACGTACGCCTCGTCGAAGTCGTTGACGTTGAACACCAACTGCCCGGAGGCGTTCATGTAGGTGCCGAAGTTCTCCGCGTGCAGGTCGCCGTGGATCCACACCCGGCCGGTCCGCTCGTCCAGGAACCGGTCGTCGGCGAAGTCGCCGCGCTGGTCGGCGTAGAAGAGCGCGGCGCTGCCCCGGTAGAACGCGAACGGCGACGCCGCCATCTTGCGGAACTTACGGCGGAAGGCGGCCGGGTCGATCGCCATCGAGGCGCCGAACTCCTCGGTGAGCACGTGCAGGATGTGGGCGGACCGCTGGTCCACGGGGTTGCTCATGGTCCGCAGGCTAGCCCGGCCCCACCACCCCGGGTGATCAGACAACCGACTGGTCCGCTCGGGCCGACCGGGCGAGGTGGGGGCCCGTCTCAGTCAGCGGTGGGCGGGCGTACCGGAGGTGCGGTGAGCGAGTCGACAGAACGCGGGGCGGAGGCTTCGCGGGGCGGGGCGTCCAGCGGCGCGGCGAGCAGATCCGGGCGGGGCACCCCGCCAATGCCGGACTGCTCGGCGGCGATCTTCTCCTGCAGGCGCAGGATGCCGTGCAGCAGCGCCTCCGGCCGGGGCGGGCAGCCGGGCACGTAGACGTCGACCGGGATGAGCTGGTCGACGCCCTTGGTCACCGAGTACGAATCCCAGTAGGGGCCGCCGCAGTTGGAGCAGGCGCCGAACGAGATGACGTACTTGGGCTCCGGCATCTGGTCGTAGAGCCGCTTGATCGCCGGGGCCATCTTGTCGGTCACCGTGCCGGAGACCACCATCAGGTCGGCCTGCCGGGGGCCGTGGGCGAACGGAATGACGCCGAGCCGCATGAAGTCGTGCCGGCCCATACTGGTGGCGATGAACTCGATCGCGCAGCAGGCCAGGCCGAAGTTGAAGACCCAGAGCGAGTAGCGGCGCCCCCAGTTCAGCACGAACCGGATCGGCTCTCCCAGCACTGCCGGTAGCTGCACGACGCCCCCCTCCTGTCACCCACTGGACAGTCAACCACAGCGTCCGGCGGCAACCCCGAGGGCCGTTGTGGACTTCTATCGGGGTACGGCGCCGAGAACGGCCGGGCCCGGATGTCCCGCACCCGACATAGAACCTCCGCCGTCGTGCGCAACCGGCCGGCGCGTCCGGTTGTGTGACCGGTGCTGGCGGACTCACCGCCTGCGGCCACCACGGGGAGGACGAGTGCTTGTGACGAGAGACGTACGGGTGGGTGGACCCCCACCCGAGCCACCGGGAACCACAGTCCCTCCGCCGGCCAAGCTGGTCTTCGACGACTTCTATCACGCCCACTTCCGCGGGCTGGTGGTGCAGCTCACCGCGTACACCGGCGACCGCGGGCAGGCGCAGGACCTGGTTCAGGAGGCGTTCTGTCGGGCGTACACCCGGTGGGACCGGCTGGCCCGGTACGAGGACCCGCTGGCCTGGGTGCGCCGGGTCGCCTGGAACCTCGCCCACAACCGCTGGCGGCGGCTGCGCACCGCCCAGGCGTGGCTGCTGCGGCAGCGGGAGACGCACGTAGCGGGGCCGAGCCCCGACCGGGTCGCCGTCGACGCTGCGCTGGCGCAGTTGCCCCCAAAGCAGCGGCGGGCCGTCGTACTGCACTACCTCGCCGACCTGTCGATCGCCGAGATCGCCGCCCAGGAACGGGTCGCCGAGGGGACGGTCAAGTCCTGGCTGCACCGGGGGCGGGCTGCCCTCGCGACACACCTACGCGACACCAACGAGGAGGTGCGGGATGTCTGAGCAGGAGACCCTCGGCTTCGCCGAGGAGTTCGCCCACTACCGCCGTACCGTGCTGGCCGAGGTCGAGGTGCCCGGACCCGCTGCCGTCCGGCGGGCGGCACGAGGGCGCGGCCGTCGCCGGTTGGCGGCGACCACCACCGTGGTGCTCGCGCTGTTCAGCGGGTCGGCCGTCGGGTACGCGGCGATGAACGACCCGGAGCTCCGCCCGGGTCCGGTCGAGCCCACGCCAAGCGCGCCGGTGTCGCCGTCGAGCGCCCCACCCAGCCCGACCGCCAGCCCTTCCGCGACCAGCGCCAGCCCGACCTCGCCCGGACCCGACGGTCGGCTCAGCCGGTCGCAGCTCCTGGGCGCGCCGGTGACCCTGCCGGCGTGGCGGGCCGGACGCGGCTGCCCGACGTCGGGCGTACGGCTCACCGCCGACGCCAGGGAGGGCGCGAACTGGCTCCAGGCGCTCGACCACGGCGACGTCGACGGGGACGGCGCGGTGGAGACGGTGGCGCTGGTGCAGTGCGTGCTCGGCACCGGCGGTCCGCAGCAGGTGGTCGTCTTCGACCGGGATGGCACCGGCCGGCTCGTCACGCTGGGTCGGGTGGTGGCGACGACCAAGGACAAGCCGCAATGGCTGTTCGCGCTCGACGTCGTCGTCGACGACGGCACGGTACGGGTGCAGGTCGGCGACATCGCGCCCGGAGGCGGCTGGCCCGGCGAGTGGTCACAGCGGCAGTGGCGTGGCTACCGCTGGCAGGGTGACGCCTTCGCCCAGGTCTCCGGCCCGACCAGCTTCGGCCCGAACCCGCACTCGGCGGATCTCGCCGTGACCGCCACCGATCTGGTGCTCGGCACCGCGTCGGACGGTTCCCACACGGGTACGACGACGGTACGGATCCGCAACCGGGGCGCCGGGCCGGTCCCGTACGTGGCGCTGCGGCTGAACGTGCCCCCAGTCGTGCGCCCGGACGTCGACGGCTGGGCCCCGTGCCGCAACGAGCCGCAGACGACCCAGGAGCCGGTGACCTGCGACCTGGGCAGGCTGGAGGCAGGGGCCGAGATGACGCTCACGCTGAGTTTCCGAGCCGGCCAGGGCGTCACGGTGGGCACGGGAACCGCCGAAGTGGACGCCCGGCCGATGGACAGCGGGTTCAACTTCCTGCTGGACACCCACGACGCCGACAACGTGGTCCGGATCGCCTATCGGTGAAGCGCTCGACGGGTTCGCGACGGCCGTGCAGCACGCCGGGTGGCGTGCGGCACGGCCGTCGCTCCCGTCACCAGCTCGGGCGTTGCAGCAGGCCGACGAACTCGACCAGCAGCCGCTCGCGCAGCGCCGGCGGCGCGGCGTTGAGCAGCGTGTTCACCACCGCCATCCGCTCGGGCAGCGGCCCGACGCCCGAGTCGCCGTCCGGACCCGGCTCGGCCCCCAGACCCAGCCCGGCTGCCAGGCCGACGACCAGCTCCGGGGTCAACGCGTCCGGCGTGAGGGCGCCGACCACGGCGGTCAATTCCGCAGGCAGCCGGACCGGGCCGGCCGCCCGGGCAGCCGCCACCGCGTCGGCCAGGTCCGGCCCGAACTCGGCCACCCGGGGCGCCACCGCGGCGGTCACCGTGAGGTGCACACTGGCCGGCAGGCCGGCGTACGACAACTGCGGCTGGGTGTGCCAGCCGCGCGCGGTCAACTCGTCGACGAGGACGAACAGGTCGGGGCCGCCCTCGGTGGCGGTGAAGCAGACCACGGTGGACTCCGGCTCGGCCATCAGCCGCAGCCCGTCGACCCCGCGCACGGCGGCGGCCAGCCCGGCCACCGCTTCCCGGGTGCGCTCGGCCAGCGCCAAATACCCGGCGTCGCCGAGGTGCCGCAGGGTCGCGTACGCGGCGGCGATCGGCCCGCCCGAGCGGGTGGAGGCGATCACCGGGTTGATCATCGTGTAGCCGGGCCAGTCCGCGTAGGCGAAGTACTGCGGGGCGCGTAGCGCGGCGTCGCGGTGCAGCAGCACGGACACCCCCTTCGGCGCGTACGCGTACTTGTGCAGGTCGACCGAGATGGAGGTGACCCCGGGTACCGCGAAGTCGAACGCCGGCACCGGGGCACCGAGGCGGCGCAGGTACGGCAGGGTCCAGCCGCCGAAGCAGGCGTCCACGTGGCAGCGCACCCCGGCCTCGGCCGCCGCCGCCGCGATCTCCGCGACCGGGTCCACCACGCCGTGCGCGTACGACGGCGCGGAGCAGGCCACCAGCACCGTCTCCGGGCGGATCGCGGCGGCCATCGCGGCCGGGTCGGGGCGCAGCGTGTCCAGGGAGACCGGCACCACGTCCAGCGCCACCCGCAGGTAGTGCGCCGCCTTGGCGAACGCCGCGTGCGCGTTCGCCGGCACCACGATCCGGGGTGCGGCCAGCTCGGGGTGGGCGTCCCGGGCCGCCTTGACCGCGAGGATCAGTGACTCGGTGCCGCCACTGGTGACACTGCCGACCACGTCCGGGGCGGTCGTGCCCGGCCCACCGCCGAGCACCCGGCCGGCCGCGCCGACCAGCGCGTTCTCCATCGCCAGCAGGGACGGGAACGCGGTCGGGTCCAGCCCGTTGACGTGCGCGCTCTCCCGGTGTGCGGCGGCGGCGAGGTCGTCCAGCCCCGGCACCGCCGGGTCGTAGACGTACGCGAAGAGCCGCCCGCCGTGGGTGGGCCGATCGCCCGCGCGCAGCTCCCGAACCTCGGCCAACGCGACGTCCGCCGCCACCCCGTCCCGGGACAGCGCCCCGGCCCACACCCTGTTCTCGTCGATCATGGACCTGTGGTGCCCTTCTCGTGACGGTCAATGGCTTTCGTCCCCCACCACAACCCCATGATCGACGCGTCGGTTGTGCGTGGCTGCGGCGAGGAGGGCGGGGGTGAGGGTGTAGCGGCGCAGGAGGAGGACGGGGAGACCTACCAGCAGGGCGGGCAGGACTGTGAAGCCGAGCAGGACGCCGAGGCGGGCGGTGTCGGACTGGGCGGCCGCCGTGCCGGTGTCGGAGGAGACGTAGCCGGAGAACTGGAGCACCAGGCCGTAGATGCCGGGGCCGAGGGCCAGACCGAAGGTCTCTCCGGCGGTCCAGAGGCCGGTGAAGACGCCGGCCTGCCGCCGGCCGGTGCGCGCCGTGTCGTACGCGATGCAGTCCGGCAACATGGCCAGCGCGAACACCTGCTGACCGGCGTAGCCGACGCCGATCACCGCGACCAGGAGATAGACCGCGACCGGCGGCAGTGCCGGCGCGGCGACCAGGGCGAGTGCCCCGGCGGCGAGGATCAGCGCGGCGGCGACCAGGGCGGCTCGCTTACCCAGCCTGGCCCCCACCCGGGTCCAGAGCGGCATCACCAGCAGCGCCGGCCCGACGAAGCAGACGAAGAGCAGGGTCGGGCCGCTCTGCTCGTCGCGCAGGATCTGCCCGGCGAAGTAGTTGACCCCGGCCAGGATGGTCGCCACCCCGGCGGACTGCACCACGAAGCAGATCAGCAGCGCCCGGAACGGCCGGTTGGCGCCGGCCACGGCGAGCTGGGCGCGCAGCGTCGGCTCGCTGCCGCCCACCGTGCCGGTCGGGGCGGACCGGGTGCCGAAGAACGCGCCGACGGCGCCGAGGGCGATCAGCAGCGCCACGAACAGGCCCATCCACCGGTGCCCGGGCAGGCCGTCACCGCTCGCGGTCACCACCAGCGGGGCGACCGCGCCGGAGACCAGGATGGCCAGTGCCAGCACGGCGATCCGCCAGGTCATCAGCCGGGTACGTTCGGCGTAGTCGTCGGTCAGCTCCGCCGGCATCGCCACGTACGGCACCTGGAAGAAGGCGAACGCGGTGGCGGTGGCGAGGAAGGCGAGCGCCACGTACGCCGGGGCGGCCGGGCCGTTGCCGAACGGCGCGGCGAAGATGGCCGCGAAGAGCACGGCGAGGGCGAGGCCGGCGACGAGCAGGTACGGCCGGCGGGCGCCCCAGCGCGACCGGGTGCGGTCGGAGATTCGCCCGGCGACCGGGTTGACCAGCACGTCCCATGCCTTGGGCAGCAGCACCAGAAGGGCGGCCACCCCGGCGGCGACGCCCAGCGTGTCGGTCAGGTACGGCAGCAGCAGCAGACCGGGCACTGTGCCGAACGCGCCGGTGGCCAGTGAGCCGAGCGAGTACCCGGCGTGCACCGACCGGGGCAGCGGACCGGCGGCGGGCAAGCCGGCGTCACCCGGCGGCGGGTTCATGGGGCCGAATGTTACTCACGTTATGGCGCCGGTCACATCCCCTCATCCGGCGACCAACCCGCGGCCCGGATGTCCACGCCCTCGCCGCGCAGCGGCGCCCCCTCGGCGCGCAGCCGGGCCCGCGCCTCCCGCTCGTGCCCCGGGGGCAGCCGACCGGCGGAGGTGACCACCCGGTGCCAGGGCACCGAGCCGCCGTGCCGAGCCATGATGCTGCCCACCAGCCGGGCCGACGCGCGGCCGGAGCGCTCGGCGAGCGCGTCGGCCACCGCGCCGTACGACATCACCCGCCCGGGCGGGATCCGCTCGACCAGGTCCAGCACCGCCTCGACGTACTCGTCCGGAGTCACAGTCCGCCACGATATGGGAACGCGACCGGGCCGCGCCGCACCGACCACGCAGAATGGGCGGGTGCGCGACGCAGTCACGGCGGCCCGACGGGTCGTCGTCAAGATCGGATCCTCCTCGTTGACCACCGCCAGCGGCGGGCTGGCCGACGAGCGGGTCGACGCGCTGGTCGACGCTCTCGGCAGGCTCGCCGCCGAGGGGCGCGAGGTGGTGCTGGTCTCCTCGGGCGCCATCGCCGCCGGCCTGTCCCCGCTCGGGCTGGCCCGACGCCCACGCGACCTGGCCACCCAGCAGGCCGCCGCCAGCGTCGGGCAGGGCCTGCTGATCGGCCGGTACGCGGCCAGCTTCGCCCGGCACCGGCTGACCGTCGGGCAGGTGCTGCTCACCGTCGACGACGTGACCCGACGGGCGCACTACCGCAACGCGTACCGCACCCTGCGCAAGCTGCTCGACCTGCGCGCGGTGCCGATCGTCAACGAGAACGACACGGTGGCCACCGACGAGATCCGGTTCGGTGACAACGACCGGCTGGCCGCGCTGGTGGCCGCGCTGGTGCACGCCGATCTGCTGCTGCTCCTCTCCGACGTGGACGCACTCTGGACCGGCGATCCGGCCCGCCCGCACTCGACGCGGATCGCGGAGGTCCGCGACGAGGCCGACCTCGCCGGGGTCGCCATCGGCAAAGCCGGCCGTTCCGGGGTCGGCACCGGCGGCATGGTGACCAAGGTCGAGGCCGCCCGGATCGCCACCGGCTTCGGCATCCCGGTGGTGCTCACCGCCGCCGACCTGGCCGCCCCGGCGCTGGCCGGCGAGCCGGTCGGCACGCTGTTCCACCCGCAACGGCAGCGCCCGGCGGCCCGGCTGTTCTGGCTCGCCCACGCCACCTCACCACGGGGGCGGCTGCACCTCGACCCGGGCGCGGTTGCCGCCGTCGTCGGGCGGCGCAAGTCGCTGCTGCCGGCCGGCATCACCGCCGTGGACGGGACGTTCACCGCCGGCGACCCGGTCGACCTGGTGGACACCGCCGGCGCGCCGGTCGCCCGAGGGCTGGTCAACTACGACGCGGTGGAGCTGCCCGGGCTGCTCGGTCGCTCCACCTCCGAACTCGCCGCGGCGCTCGGCCCGGCGTACGAACGGGAGGTCGTCCACCGCGACGACCTCGTACTGCTGTGAGCAGCTTGTCATCACGTGAGGAGTGCAGGATGAGCGTCGTCGAGCAGGCCCGACGGGCGCGGGACGCCGCCGCGGAACTGGCCGTGGCGACGCGTACCGCCAAGGACGCGGCGCTGGCCGCGATGGCCGACGCCCTGGTGGCGCGTACCCCGGAGATCCTCGCCGCCAACGAGACGGACCTGGCGGCCGGCCGGGACGCCGGGCTGACCGCGGCCGTGCTGGACCGGCTCGCCCTCGACGCGGGCCGCGTGGCCGGCATCGCCGACGCGCTGCGCCAGATGGCCGCGCTACCCGACCCGGTCGGCGAGGTGGTCCGCGGCTCGACCCTGCCCAACGGCCTGGAACTGCGCCAGATCCGGGTGCCGTTCGGGGTGGTCGGCATCATCTACGAGGCGCGTCCCAACGTGACCGTGGACGCGGCCGGGATCTGCCTCAAGTCCGGCAACGCGGCGCTGCTGCGCGGGTCGTCCTCGGCCGCGCACTCCAACGCGGCGCTGGTCGCGGTGCTGCGTGACGCGGTCGCCGGGGCGGGGCTGCCGGCCGACGCGGTGCAGCTGCTCGACGCCAGCTCCCGCGAGTCGGTCAAGGAGCTGATGCGCGCCCGAGGGCTGGTCGACGTGCTCATCCCGCGCGGCGGCGCGTCACTGATCCGCACCGTGGTCGAGGAGTCGACCGTGCCGGTGATCGAGACCGGGGTGGGCAACTGCCACGTCTACGTGGACGCCGCCGCCGACGTGGCGAAGGCCGTCGCGGTGACGCTGAACGCCAAGACCCAGCGGCTGTCCACCTGCAACACCGCCGAGTCGCTGCTGGTGCACGCGGACGTCGCGGACGCGTTCCTGCCGCCGATGCTGGCCGCGTTCGCCGAGGCCGGCGTGACCGTGCACGGTTCGCCCGAGGTCGCGGGACACTCCGCCGCCGTGGTCCCGGCCACCGAGGAGGACTACGCCACCGAGTACCTCTCCGCGGACATCTCCGTCGCGGTGGTCGACTCGCTGGACGCGGCGGTCGCGCACATCCGGCGCTACGGCACCGGGCACACCGAGGCGATCCTCACCGACTCGGCGAACGCCGCCCGCGAGTTCGTCGCCCGGGTGGACGCGGCGGCGGTCATGGTGAACGCCTCGACGCGGTTCACCGACGGCGGCGAGTTCGGCTTCGGCGCGGAGATCGGCATCTCCACGCAGAAGCTGCACGCCCGCGGCCCGATGGGCCTGCCTGAGCTGACCAGCACCAAGTACGTGGTCACCGGGGACGGGCACCTGCGCTAGCGGTACGGGCCGCGCCTCAGCCGGCCGGCGCCGGCCGGCAGGCCCGGATGGCGGAGAGGGTCGAGTGCACGTCGAACTGGTGCCCGTCGTCGCTCTCCCAGCCGCCGTCGCTGCGCTGGGTCTCGGCCAGCCGGCGAAGCGCCCGCACCATGATCCAGTCCTGCGGGTCGATGCCGACCCGGCGCAGCGTGGCCGCCAGCCAGGCCACGTCCCCCGGTGACATCCCGGGCATCCGCTCGGCGAGCACCACCTGGATCCGCGCCGACTCCTGGAACATGTCCTGCCGGTGCAGCACCGCCGCGCTCAGCCAACCGGCGGCCAGGAAGGACGGCCAACTGCCGTCGGGGCGCAGCCGCTTGGCGAGCGACTGGGCCGCCCCCTGCACCACCCCGGCGTACGCCCCGCCGACCCGGTGATCGAGCGGACCGGCGGCACGGGCGTCCAGGCCGGCGACGGTGAGCCAGAAGCCGGCGTTCGCGGTGAGGAAGAGCCCCGCCTCCGGGTCGCCGGGGCGGGCCCACTCCGGAGCCGACCCGGCCAGCGAGGGGTCCTCCTCCCAGCCCCCGTCGGGCTGCTGCCGGGACGCCAGCCAGTCCAGCGCCCGGCGCGCGGCGGGACGGCCGAGCGCCCCCAGGTCGTCCAGCTCGGCGAGCCGGAAGCAGGTGGCGTCGATCGAGGCCATCTCGCCGCCCCAGGTCGCCGGCCAGCCGCCGTCGGGAGCCGGGGCGACCTCGACCGTCTCCAGCAGCTCGGCGGGCACCGGCGTGCCGTTGCGCAGCCAGGAGAGGCGGGCACGTTCGACCGCATCTCCGTGCGCCACGACGAACCCGATCGCGGCTTCCAAGTCGACCACGGCGGAGACGCTACCTGCGCAGACACGATTCCGCCTCGGGGAATCGGCCAGCCGGGAATGGCTGCGTCGCTCCGCTCGGAGGGCTGCTCGGGGTCACTTGCGTCGATTCGCCAGCGGACGGCGCCGGCCGGGCCACGCCGGAGCCGGGGCGGCGGTGTGCGCCGCCCCGGCCGGCCGGTCAGTACGCGGGCAGCGAGGGGTCGATCTGCTTGATCCAGGAGAGCACGCCGCCCTGCACGTGCACGGCGTCGCGGAACCCGGCCGCCTTGAGCGCGGCGAGCGCCTCCGCGGAGCGGACACCGGACTTGCAGTGCAGCACGATCTGGCGGTCCTGCGGCAGCTGGGCCAGCGCCTCGCCCGAGATGATGTCGCCCTTGGGGATCAGGGTGGCGCCGGGGATCCGGACGATCTCGTACTCGGCCGGCTCCCGGACGTCGACCAGGAAGATGTCCTTGTCGGCGTCCTGCCACTCCTTGAGCTCCAACGCGGTGATGGTCGAGTCGACCACCGCCTCCTGGGCCTCGTCGGAGACCGCGCCGCAGAAGTCCTCGTAGTCCTCCAACAGGTCGGTGACCGTCGGGTTCTCGCCGCAGAGTGCGCAGTTCGGGTCCTTGCGAACCTTGATCTTGCGGTACTCCATCTCCAGGGCGTCGTAGACCATCAGCCGGCCGACCAGCGGCTCACCGATGCCGGTGAGCAGCTTGATCGCCTCGTTCACCTGGATCGAGCCGATCGACGCGCAGAGCACACCGAGCACGCCGCCCTCGGCGCAGGACGGGACCATGCCGGGCGGCGGCGGCTCCGGGTAGAGGCACCGGTAGCAGGGGCCGTGCTCGGCCCAGAACACCGACGCCTGGCCGTCGAAGCGGTAGATCGAGCCCCAGACGTACGGCTTGCCGAGCAGCACCGCCGCGTCGTTGACCATGTACCGGGTGGCGAAGTTGTCGGTGCCGTCGACGATCAGGTCGTACTGGGCGAAGATCTCGCGGACGTTCTCCCGGTCCAGCGCAGTGTTGTGGATCTCCACGTTGACCAGCGGGTTGATCTCGCGGATCGAGGCGGCGGCGGACTCGGCCTTGGACCGGCCGACGTCGGACACGCCGTGGATGATCTGGCGCTGGAGGTTGGACTCGTCGACGGTGTCGAAGTCGATGATGCCGAGCGTGCCGACCCCGGCCGCGGCGAGATACATCAGGGCGGGCGAGCCGAGGCCACCGGCGCCGACACAGAGCACCCGGGCGTTCTTCAACCGCTTCTGCCCGGTCACCCCGACGTCCGGGATGATCAGGTGGCGGGAGTAGCGGCGGATCTCGTCAACGGTCAGCTCGGCGGCGGGCTCGACGAGCGGGGGCAACGACACGGTGGACTCCCCGGGATCGGCGGTGTGAACCGCGCCATTGTTGCTCGCCGGGGCCCCGCTCGGCCATGAGGGAGGACACGTGGCCCGCAATGCGGGAGGGGAATAACCGACGGACCCATCGATCAGGGGACGAGGTCCCCCGCGTACCGACGGCCGTCGAGGTAGGGCCAGGCGTTGGCGACGCAGCCCTCCAGGCCGTACGTCTGCTGCTGCATCACCGGCGCCGGCTGGCCGGGGCCCGGGCAGGCCTCGTGCTCCTCACCGAACTCGTGGCCCACCTCGTGGTTGATCACGTAGGTGCGGTACGTCTCCAGCGGCGCGCCGTAGTCGGGGACCGCCTCCATCCAGCGGGCCAGATTGATGATGACCTGGCCGGGGAGCCGGCAGGAGGTGTATCGCTCGGTGGTCAGCCCGCCCTCGGCGCACATCCGCTCGGAGGTGACCGGGGTGGCCAGGTAGATCGTGAAGTCGGCGGCCCCCGCATCGGCCACCCGCTGCACGCGCAGCTCACCGGAGGCGATCCAGCTACGCGGGTCGGTCAGCGCCTCGTCCACCGTGCCGGCGAAGGCGTCGGCGTCCTGGCCGGTGCCGTGCTCGACCACGACCCGGTAACGGCGCAGCGGCCCGTCCTCGCCGTGCACCGGGGTCTCACCGTCGGCCGCGGTGAACCGTCCCGCGCCGACCGACGGGTAACTGGTGGGCGCCGGGTGCGCGCCCGCTCCCCCGCCGTGACCCACCCGGCCCTGGGTGGCGGCGGGCGCCTCGGCTGGCGGTTCGCCGCCCCACGTCAGCGTCACTCCGGCGCCGACGGCGAGCACGACCACCAGACCGAGCAGCAGACTGCGGCGGCGTCGCCGGCGCATCCGGAACAGCGCAGGCCGCACGCCCGACGCCCGGTATGCGGGTCGGCCGGGCGATTCGGGCGGGCCGTAAGGGGACGACGGCGTCATGACGTCCAGCTTGCCAGATTAATCGGGCATTTCTCCGCTTTCACCGCCAATAACGCAAGACACCTTATAAAGGCGTCGATTGGGTGCCGTGGCAGGCGCTCAGAGCATAGGACCGGCGTAGCGGCGACCGTCCAGGTACGGCCACGGATTGACCCGGCACCCGTGCAGGAAGAGGGTCTGCTGCATCATCACCGGCGCTGGCCGACCGGAGCCCGGGCAGCGCTCGTGCCGGTGCCCCAACTGGTGGCCCACCTCGTGGTTGACCACGTACGTCCGGTAGACCGACAGCGGCACACCGGCCTGGACGTAGTGCGGCACGGACAGCCGCCACCGATCCAGATTGATGATCACCCTGCCCGGCGTCCGGCAGGACGTGTACGGCCGGCCGCCGACCCGGATGTCCACCCCACCGTCGGCGCACATCCGGCCCGCCGTACGGGCCGTGGCCAGGTAGACGGTGAAGTCCCGGGGCGAGCCCTCGGGCACCTGCTGCAACCGCAGCCGGCCGCTGTCGACCCAACTGCCCGGCCCGGCGAGCGCGGTCTGGACCGCCTCCCCGAACGCGGCGGCGTCCTCGCCACTGCCCGACTCGACCGCCACCCGATAGCGCCGCAGCTCGCCCGCGCGGCCCAGCACCGGGCCGGCGCGGTCGTCGTAACCGAACCGGCCGGTGCCGGCGGTCGGCACCGCCCCGGACAGGCGCAGCACCGGGGACGGGCTCGGCGGCGCGGCAGGCGACGGGTCGGCCGACGGCCGCAGCGGCGCCGCCAGCAGGGGAGGCGGTGCGGCCGGCGACGGTGTGCGGATCTCCTCAGCGGCCAGCCGCTCGGCGCCGGGGTGCCCGCCCGGCCCTTCGGCGATCACGGAAACCGCCGCGCCGACGGCCAGCACCACGGCCACCAGTTGGGCGATCAACGCGAATCGCCGCTGACGGTGACCGGGGCGGCCGGCGGGGGTGGGCACCCGGTTCAGCCTGCCAGATCAGGCCGCCGGGCGGTCTCCTCCGTTTCGGCGAGCAGGCCGACAACCGCCCGGGCCACCAGTCGGGGGACCTCCAGTTGCGCCACGTGGCCGACGCCGTCGAGCATCAGCAGCCGGCTGTCCGGGATGGTCCGGGCGGTCTGCGGCGCGACCCGCACGTCGACCAGCCGGTCCTGCCGGCCGCCCACCACCAGGGTCGGCGCGCGCACCGCCGCGGCGAGCCGCCACAGCGAGCCCGGCCCCGGCAGGTACGACCGCAGGAAGCTGGAGACCAACCCGCGGAACGTCCGGACGTACGCAGACGCGTAGTGCTCCGCCTCGTAGCGCACCAGGATCTCCTCCAGCGCCTCGGCACGACGCTGCTCGCAGATCCGGCTGAGGTCGGCGACGCAGGCCTCCAGGACCTGCTCAGCCATGACCTCGGGGGCGAGCTGGGTGAGCCGCCAGGCGACCAACCGTTCACCCCCGGGGATGGCCAGCACCGGCAGCATCCGCCCCTGCAACGAACGACGGAAATCCAGGAACGGCAGCGCAGGAGAGATCAGGGTGAGGGTACGGACCAGGTCGGGCTGGAGCCCGGCCACCTGGACCGCGACCGCACCGCCCAGGGAGTTGCCGAACAGGTGCACCGGCCCTCGACCGGAGTGCTCGATCCAGCGGACCACCAGATCGGCGAAGGCCGGAATGGTGTAGCGGCGGCCCGGCTCGCTGCGGCCGAACCCGGGCAGGTCGATGGCCTGGCCGTCCAGCCGGTCGGCGAGCAGCCCGGCCAGGTCGGTCCAGTTCTGCGACGAGCCGCCCAGCCCGTGCACGTACAGCGCCGGCTCCACGCCGACGGCGGTGGCCGGGGTGTCCCGCACGTACGTGACCACGCCGTCGAGGCGGACCTCCCGACCCGGCCACGGCGGCGGGACCCGGTCCTCGGGAAGGAGATGGTCCGGCCAGAGGGTGGCGCGCTTCATCGCTCCAGTCTGCCCTGGACCACTCAGGACAGCAGCGCTTCCAGCCTTCGGTTGACCGCCGCCAGCGTCGCACGGACCACCGCCTGGCGCGGGTCACCGGCGACCAGGGCCGAGCCGGCGAGCTGCTCGACCCAGCCGTCACAGACCAGCAGCACCACCACGGTGGCCACCTCGCAGTTGCCGAACGGCACCACCGCCGCGTGCTCGACGAAGCAGCGCCCCCGCTCGGCGTTCTCGGCGCCACGCAGCAACTCGTCCACGGCGGCGGCCGCAGCGACCGCGCAGAGCCGCAGCACGTAGCCGTCGACCGCCGGCCCGGTGGCGTACCCGGCGGCACTCTCGCCGCCGGCCAGCAGCCGGACCTCCACGTTCGCGTCCAGGCCGAAGGTGCTGACCTGGACATGGTCGATCACCACCCGCGGCCCCGGCGCGCCGCCGGTGTCCAGCGGTCGGGACGGTGCCGACTCCGTCGTGGTCACCTGACCACCGGAGTACGACGTACCGGCCGTCGCCGGACTGCCGGTTGCCGCGCCAGCGGGCGCGGCCGAGACCGAGCCCGGCTCCTCCACCGTGGCGCGACCCCGGTGCGGGGCGCTCGGCCGGCGGCGACGCGAGCCGTCCGCCCCGACCTCCTGCTCAGGGCCTACGGGCGTGGCCTCGACCCGACCACCCGACGGCCGACCGACCGTGGGCGACCCGGTGGGCAGCACCTCGCCGGTACGGAGTTCCGCACCGGCGTCGCGCGGCTCGGCGCTCCGGGGGTCGGCGCTCCGGGGGTCGGCGCTCCGGGGGTCGGCGCTCCGGGGGTCCGGGGTACGCCGCTCGGCGGCCCGGGGCTCGACAGCCCGACGGCGGACCGGCGGGACCGGCGTGGTGGGCGGGCCGGGCAGGTTCTGCGGTGCGGCGGCCAGCCCCATCCGCTCCTGAAGCAGCCGGGCCACCTGTCGGCTCACCTCGGCCGGGTCGGCGCCGTCGGACAGGTCCAGCCGGAGACTGTGCGCGCCGGCCGGGGTTCGGCGCAGCGCCGCGTCGCGTACGCCGGCGACTTCCCGAACGGCGTCCAGGATGGCGTTGACGTCGAACCCCTCGGGGCGCTCCCGCAGCGGTGCGGGTTCGTCGTCGCGGCGTAGGTGGGTGGCGATGCGGGCGAGCTCAGGGGTTTCTGCGGGTGGCTCCACGGCTGGCGGCTCCGGCACGACGGGCACGTCCGGTTCCGCAGGGACGCGCTGCGGCAGCACCGCCAACGTCGGGTCCGGCGACCGACCGTCGTCGGCCGGTTCGGTCGGCGACGCCGGGTCGGGGGCGGATCGGCGAGCCGCGTAGGGAGGGGCGCTCGTCGGGGCGGGCGCGGGTGAGGTCCGGTCGCGGCGCCCGGGCCCGCTCGTGGCAGGGGCGACACCGGTCGAGGTCGGCGGGATGGCTGCTGGTGACGTGCCGGTCGCCGAGGGAGCTGAGCAGGACGGCTCGACCGGGGACGGCAGGGGCGGCTCAGGAGTCTCCGACCGAAGCCGGAACGGTGCGGCCGGCCGGGCTTCGGGCCGGAGCGGGCCGGACGGCTCATCCGCGCCGCTCGCGCGGGGCGTGCTCGCCGACCGACTGACCGGCCAGGAAGGGCGCTCGGTCGGGGTGCCAGCCGGAATGCGTCCCTCGGACCAGTCGGGTCGCTCGGCCCGCGTCGGGGTCGTCGGGGGCTTCGGGGTCGGCGGGGTCGTCGGGGTCGTCGGCGACCCGCCGGCCCAGGAGGGCCGCTCCCTCAGCAGCGCCGGTCCGGCCGGGGCCGGTGGCGCGTCGGCCAGCGCGGGAGGTGGTCCGGCCGGCGCCTCGGGCGGCGCCGGTGGCGGTGCTTCGGTCGGCGCGGGGTCGGCCCAGGACGGCCGCTGGACAGGGGGCGCACTGGTGGGCGCAGGGTCGCCGGCCCGGGCTGGCGGGCCACTGGCCGGGGTCGACCCGCCAGTCGGGGCTGATTCGCCAGTCAAGGACGGGCGCGACGGCCGGGCGCTGGCCGGCGTCGGGTCCGAACCGCCGGCCCAGGACGGCCGGCCGGGCGGCGGGGCACTGGTCGGGGCCGGACCGGCCCAGGACGGCGGGGACGGCGCGCCGCTAGTGGGCGCCGGGTCCGGGCCGCCGGCCCAGGACGGCCGATCGGCGCGTGCGGCACTGCTCGGCGCGGAATCGGCCCGCGAGGGCCGCTCGGCCGGTGGGCCACTGGTCGGAGCGGACCCGCCGGCCCAGGAGGGGCGATCGGCCGGTGGGCCACTGGTCGGAGCGGACCCGCCGGCCCAGGAGGGGCGATCGGCCGGTGGGCCGCTGGTCGGAGCGGACCCGCCGGCCCAGGAGGGGCGATCGGCCGGTGGGCCGCTGATCGGCGTGGGGCCGCCGGCCCAGGAGGGGCGATCGGTGGCGGGCGGCGCAGCCCGCGGCACCGGTGGCCCACTGGTCGGTGTCGGGTTCTCGCCGCCGGCCCGGAGCGACCGATCGGCCGGCGGGGCAGCGGTCGGCGCCGGACCGGCCCAGGACGGGCGGTGCGTCGGCGGCGCGCTGGTCGGCTCGGCTGCCGGCCCGCCCGGCCAGGAAGGCCGGTCCGCCGGGCCGGCCTCGGACGACGAATTCGGGGCTGTGCTGGTAGGGCTCGTCGCAGGGCGTCCGCCCGCCCAGGAGGGGCGATCGGCCGGGCCGCGCTTCGCGACCCGCTCCGGCGACGCCTCGGGCTCAGGTTCGTCTCGGGCGATGTCGCGCCCGCTGGGCGGGTCGACGCGTACGGGCTCGTAGGGGCGGGGTGACTCCACGCGCGCCGGCTCGTACGGCCGGTTGGGCTCGGCGACCAGGCCCGGCGCGGGCTCGTCCCGGGCCGGACGGCCAACCGGCTCGCCATCCTGCCGCGACCAGGGCGGGGCCCAGCCGCTGCCCCAGCTCGGGCGGTTCCAGCTCGGCCCGGACCAGTCCGGCTCGATGGCCGGAGGCTCACCGGCCCGGGGCACGTCCCCGCCGCGGTCGCCCCTGGCGGCGCGACCCGGCTCGGAGTCCTCGGCGTGCCCGGCCCCGTCCGGGGTGCGTCCCGGCTCAGCCGACGCGTCCGGGGTGAGCGGATCCCGCCAGCCGCGCGGCGCGGCCGGCGGTTCGTCGGTGGCCAGCCGCTCGGCGGTGGGCGCGTGGAAGCCGGGCGGGACCTCGAAGCCCGAGGCGGCGGTGCCGACGGGCGGCACCTGGACAGCTGGCGGCGCCGAGGTCGGCAGACCGGGCTCGGCCCAGCGGGCGCCGTGGCCGCCGGCCGGGTCCGCAGTGGAGTACGGGGCGGGGCCGGTGTCGGGCTCGCCGGTCCCCTGCTCCGGCGGCGGTGCGGGGCGCTGGGCGGGCACCACCAGCCGGTCGCCGGCCTGGTCGGGCCGGTCCTCGGCGGTCAACCCGGGCGGCGCGCTCACCGGCGCGGGCCGGCCCGCCGGGGGCTCGGCGCCAGGGTGGCGGACGCCATTGGCCTCGGCACCGGGGTGGCGGACGCCGTTGGCCTCGGTGCCGGCGTGGCGGACGCCGTTGGCGTGGTGGCCGTTGACCCGGGCCGGCGGCTCGAGGGCGTCGGGCAGCCCGGACACAGGTGGCGGCAGGTCGCCATGTCGCGAGGAAGAGGTGCGCCAACCGGACGCGGGGTCGGGCTGCCAACGCGGTGTCTGCTCCTGGGCACCCTCGTGCTCGGCGGCGCGGGACCATCCGCCCGCCGAGGGCGCCCACCCGCTGACGGGACGGCCCGGGTCGTCGTGCTGACCCGCTCCGTCGCCGTGCTCTCCCGGGGTGGGGACTCCGGGTTGCCCTGTTTCACTCACCGCGCGCTCCTTGGTCGCCCTCGCTGAGGCTACCGTGTGGTGACAGTGGCGATAAGTTACAGCGGCGGGCCATTTCCACGACGCGGGTCACGGGCTTCGCCCGGTCTGGGGGGAAAATGCCGGCTCGTACGCAGAACTCGGAGGAACCCATGACCGCTGCGGGCAACGGTGCGCAGACCGCCGGCAGGCCCACCCGCCTGCCTCGTTCCGCGCGCCGCAAGCAGTTGCTGGCGGCGGCGCAGGAGGTTTTCGTCGCGCAGGGCTACCACGCCGCCGCGATGGACGACATCGCCGAGCGGGCCGGGGTCTCCAAGCCGGTGCTCTATCAGCACTTCCCGGGAAAGATGGATCTCTACCTGGCTCTGCTGGACACGCACTGTGACGCCATCGTCGCCAAGGTGCACGACGCGATGCGCGGCACCAACGACAACAAGGAGCGGGTCGGCGCGTCGGTGCGGGCGTACTTCGACTTCGTCGATCACGAGAGCGAGGCGTTCCGGCTCGTCTTCGAGTCGGACCTGCGCAACGACCCAGCGGTGCGGCAACGCGTCGAGCGGGTCGAGCAGGGCTGCATCGCCGCGATCACCGACACCATCATCTCCGACACCGGGGTGAGCCGGGCGCACGCCGAGCTGCTCGCCTCCGGGCTGGTCGGTGCGGCCGAGACGGCGGCGCAGTTCTGGCTGGCCGGCGGCCGGCAGGTGCCGAAGGCCGAGGCCGAGGCGTTGGTGGCCGCGTTGTCCTGGCGGGGCATCGCGAGCTTCCCGCTGCAAGGTGAGTCAGCCTGACCACTGCCCCCGTGATCGGATAGCCTTCGCAGGGCGGTTCTTTCGCCCCAGTTGAGGAGGCACAGTGGAGGTCAAGATCGGCGTGCAGTACGCGCCGCGCGAGCTGGTTCTGGACAGCGCGCAGTCGCCGGCCGAGATCGAGCAGATCGTGACCGACGCCTTCGCCGGCAACGGCGGCACGCTCTCCCTGACCGACGAGAAGGGCCGGCGGGTCATCGTGCCGGTCGAGAAGGTCGCGTACGTCGAGATCGCCGAAGCGTCGCCCCGGGCGGTCGGTTTCACCGTCCGCTGACCGGTCCGGCCGTCGCGGCAGGTCGGCGCTGGCCCACCTGCCGCGGGCCGGCACCGCACCCGGCGGCCCGGGTGGTCAGTTGTTGAGCCCGACGGCGGCCATCCGAGCGGTATGCGCGGCGGTGAGCCGCCGGAACAGCCCCGACACGTCGACCCGGTCGCCCTGCGCGATCAGCGTGGTGAGCGCGGCCCGCTCGGCGGCGACCCGGCCGGCCTGGGACAGCGCCTCGCCGACCAGCCGCCGGGCCCACATGGAGAGCCGGTCGGCCACCCGGGGGTCGGCGGCGACCGCCACCCGGATCTCGGCGGCGGCGAACTCCGCGTACCGGGAGTCGTGCAGCACATCCAGCACCAACTGCCGGTCGGGCTCGTCCAGCGCGTCGGCGATCTCCCGGACGAAGTCGTCGGTGATGGCGTCGCCGACGTACGCCTTGGTCACCACCTCCGCCCAGTCCCGCGGCTCGGTCGAGTCGTGGTACGCCTGCAACGGCCGCAGGTAGGGCGCCATCGCGTCCTCGGGCGGCACGCCCAGCGCGGTGAGTCGGTCGGCGAGCCGGCGGTAGTTGGCGATCTCGGCCGCGGCCATCTCGCTCAGTGCGGCGCGGCGGCGCAGGTCGGGCGCGAGCCGGGCGTCGCCGGCCATCCGTTCGAAGGCGAGCAACTCACCGAAGGCGACCAGGCCCAGCAGGTCGGCGACGGCGGGACCGGGGGTGGTCGGCGCGGACACGAGCGCAGGTTACCGTGCGCGGCCCGGTGGTGTGGCCCGCGCGTGGTACGACCCAGACATCGACCCATCGTGTGACGCAGGTCACATCTGATGCCCCCACGTGGCGGGTGCCCGACGGGGAATCGGGACGGGTGCCTGCCTGTTCAGGTAGCATAGAGCAGTTGCCGTGGGCGCCGATCTGATCGAAGCTCAGCCCGCGGCGCGCGTGCGGCCCGGTCCGGCTCGGCAGTCTGCCCCCGACCGTGTGGCCCGCGTCATACCGACAGCGCCCTGAGGACATGATGGGGCGCACCCACGAGAGGGCACCCCCAAATCCATATGAGCGAGCTGACTCAAGATCTGATGGACGGCCAGGAACTGGCCCCCACCGCCCCGGTTCGACCCGAGGCTCCCACCTTCGCCGCACTCGGCGCCCGCGAAGAGACCGTCGAGGCGCTGGCCGCGGCCGGCATCACCCGCGCCTTCGCCATCCAGGAGTACGCGATCCCGATCGCGCTCCGTGGCGTCGACCTGATCGGCCAGGCGCCCACCGGTACCGGCAAGACCCTCGGCTTCGGCGTACCGCTATTGGAGCGGGTCTTCGCGCCGAACGAGGGCAGCGACGGCGTGCCGCAGGCACTGGTCGTCGTCCCCACCCGTGAGCTGGGCATCCAGGTCGCCAAGGACCTGGCCGCCGCCGGCCGGACGCGGGGCGTCCGGGTGCTGCCGATCTATGGCGGCGTGGCGTACGAGCCGCAGATCGACGCGCTGCGCAAGGGCGTCGAGGTCCTGGTCGGCACCCCCGGCCGGCTGCTCGACCTGGCCAAGCAGAAGCACCTGCGTCTGGACCGCGTACACGCGCTGGTGCTCGACGAGGCCGACCGGATGCTCGACCTGGGCTTCCTCGACGACGTCGAGAAGATCCTGGCGATGCTGCCGGAGGATCGGCAGACCATGCTCTTCTCGGCCACCATGCCGGACCCGATCGTCACCCTGTCCCGGCGCTTCCTGCGCCAGCCGATGACGATCCACGCCGGCCACACCGCCGAGACCGGCCCGTCGCCGCAAACCCAGCAGCTGGTCTACCGCACCCACTCGATGAACAAGGTCGAGATCGTGGCCCGGATCCTCCAGGCCGAGGGGCGCGGGCTGACCATGATCTTCACCCGCACCAAGCGGGCCGCCGACCGGGTCGCCGAGGACCTCGACTTCCGCGGGTTCGCGGTCGCCGCGGTGCACGGTGACCTCGGCCAGGGTGCCCGCGAGCGGGCGCTGCGGGCGTTCCGGGCCGGAAAGATCGACATCCTGGTCGCCACCGACGTGGCAGCCCGCGGGCTGGACGTCACCGGCGTCACCCACGTGATCAACTACGACTGCCCGGAAGACCAGGACACCTACACCCACCGGATCGGCCGCACCGGCCGGGCTGGCGCGACCGGTGTCGCGGTGACCTTCGTCGACTGGGACGACATGCCGCGCTGGCGGATCATCGACAAGACCCTGGGTCTGGAGATGCCGGAGCCGCCGGAGACGTACCACACGTCTCCGCACCTCTACACCGACCTGCACATCTCCACCAGTGTCGCCGGCACCCTGCCCACCGCGGAGCGGACCAGGGCCGGGCTCTCGGCCGAGATCGAGGAGGACCTGGGCGGGACCCGTTCCCGCCGGGGCGACAGCGGTGGCCGGGGCTCCCGACGCGGTGAGAGCCGCAGCGAGGGCAGGAGCGACGGCCGGGGCGAGCGCCGCGGCCGGGGCGATGACCGCCGGGACCGCACCGACGCCGGCACGCCGGCCGCCGAGGCACCCGCGGACGCCGCCGCCGGCGAGGAGGGCACCCGTACCCCGCGCCGCCGGCGTCGCCGCCGGGCCGGCGAGGCGGTCGCGGGCGAGCCGACCGCGGTGATCTCCACCGAGGTGGCTCCGGCCGAGCCAGCCGCCAGCGCCGACGGTGAGCCGTCGAAGCCGCGTCGCCGCCGGCGTCGCCGTGGTGGCGGTTCCGGCGCGGGTACGCCGGCCGAGGCGACCGCGGACTGACCCACAGCCACACCCGACATCCCCCGCACCGCCCCGCGCGGTACGGGGGATGTTCCCTTCCCACCCCACCTTTGGAAGATGGAACGATGCCCGAACCGCTCGACGCCGCCCTCACCGAGGTCCGGGCGCTGCTACTCGACCCCGCGCTGACCCGGGCGGTCGCCGCCGGGCGCCGCCGCGGACGCCGCCCCACGGTGGTCCGGGCCGAGCTGCGGCCGGTGACGCTCAAGGCCGGGCCCCGGCTCCAGATCACCACCTCCGACGGCGCCCGCCCGTACACCCGCAATGTCGCCCCCGGAGCGGAAACGGCCGCGGCGGTCGACGAACTGCTGGCCGAGCCATTCGGCAACTGGCACCTGGAGACGGCCGACGCGACGCTCCAACTGCGGGTGACCAAGTCGGGCGAAGCGCAGGTGCACCGGGCCGCGACGGCGCGGCCGGCGGCGACACCGGGCGGGAACGACCGGGCGAAGGAGTACCTGCTGGACCCCGGGGACGAGATCTTCACCGAGATCGGCGGCTCGGCGGCGAAGCGCCGCCAGGTGGACGCGTTCCTGCGAGCCCTGGCCGCAACCCTGCCCGACGAGCTGACCGGCCCGCTGCGGGTGGTCGACCTGGGCTGCGGCAACGCCTACCTGACCTTTGCCGCGTACCGCTATCTCTCCGGTCGGGGGCTCGACGTCAAGTTGATCGGCGTGGACGTCCGGGAGGACCAGCGGCGGCGCAACACCGAGTTGGCGCAGCGACTGGGCTGGGCCGACCAGGTCACCTTCGTGGCCGGCACGATCGCCGACGCCGTCGTCGACCCCGCACCGGACCTGGTGTTGGCGCTGCACGCCTGCGACACCGCCACCGACGAGGCGCTGGCCCGCGCGGTGCGCTGGGAGGCCCGCTGGGTGCTCGCCGCGCCCTGCTGCCACCACGACCTGGCGAAGCAGCTACGCGCCCACCCCGCCCCGGCCCCGTACGAGCTGCTGACCCGACAGGGCATCCTGCGCGAGCGCTTCGCCGACGTGCTCACCGACGCCCTGCGGGCCGGGCTGCTGCGGGTGCACGGGTACCGGGCCGAGGTGGTGGAGTTCGTGGACTCCCAGCACACGCCGCGCAACCTGCTGATCCGGGCCCGCCGTACCGGCGCCGGGGCCACCGACCCGCAGCGCGCGGAGTACCGCGAGCTGGTGGACCAGTGGCGGGTCACTCCCCGGCTGCAGACCCTGCTGGCCGCCGACGAGCCGCCCTCCGCCTGACGAGGACGGCGCCTCGGCGGTGGTCCGGTTGGTCGCTGCCTGAGACAAGTCCCATCAACGGGACAGTTTGTGCGGTCAGTCAATTGTTTCCGGCGGTGGGCGTACTACCCTCGGAAGGCGCATCGTCCCAGTGCTCCGGCCGGGAGGAGAAGACCCGCGAGGATGGCTTCCGCAGACGTTTCGCCGCAGATGGCGTTCGCCCGCTTCGTCCGGCGAGCCATCGATGACGCTCGCGACGAGCGCGGGTGGACGGTGACCGACCTCGCCTCCCACACGGGTGTGGGCCGCTCCACGGTGTTCCGTTGGCTGGCCGGTGACTGGCAGGACTACCCCGAACTGGCCAAGGTCCGCGGCTTCTGCGCCGCACTGGACCTGCCGGTCGCGGCCGCGTTCCGGGCGCTCGGGCTGCCCGACGCCGGCCCGGCACCCCGCCGGCGTAACGACGAGGGCCCGGTCGAGGCGGACGTCCGGGCGATCCTGGACCGGCTCGCCGACCCCACCGTCCCCGCCGAGGAGAAGCACCACATCCGCGATCTCCTCCGCTACCTGGCCCGCCGCCCCATCCGCCGCGCCGGCTGACCTACCCCGCCGGGGGTCAGGGGACCGTAAGGGTGAACTCGGCGGTGTGGACCTTGGCGGCGACCTGGAAGTCGAGGTAGAGGCGGTAGCGGCCAGGGCCGGGGGCGGTCAGCCAGAACTTCACCTGGCCGTCCACCAACTCCGGCTCCGGGTGCACGTGCAGATAGCCCAGGTCGCCCTCGCGCAGCGCCACCAGGTGCCCGTACGCCCCGAGGTAGCGCTCCAGCGGTGCGGCGCCGCCAGCGGCGTCGACCCGGAAGGTCAGCGGCACCGTCTCCCCGGCCTGCGGGTTGCCCTGGTAGCCGACGGTGAACCCGTCCACCGTCGTCGAGGTGGCTGGCGCCGGCAGCGCACAGGGCTGATACCCGCCGGGCGCGACCAGGTCCGCGCCGAGGGTCACCGCGGTCTGGCCGCCGTCGTCGGCGACCACGGTGAAGTCGGCGTACGCCCGCCAGACGCCGGGCTGCGCGAGGGTCAGCGGCACGGACCAGGTGCCGTCCGGAGCCATGGTCGGGTGCAGATGCTGGTAGCCGGTCAGGTCCCGGCGGACCACGATGAGGTGCAGCGGCTTGTCGTGCACGACGGCGAAGCGGGTGACCGGCCGGCGCTGCGCGTCCCGCACCTGGAACCGGAGCTGCCCCGGGCGACCGGCCAGG
Organism: Micromonospora sp. NBC_00389; assembly: GCF_036059255.1. Classification (NCBI taxonomy): domain Bacteria; kingdom Bacillati; phylum Actinomycetota; class Actinomycetes; order Micromonosporales; family Micromonosporaceae; genus Micromonospora; species Micromonospora sp. NBC_00389. The sequence goes on from NZ_CP107947.1 coordinate 716,462, forward strand.
AACTCGGTGGCCAGCGGGGCCAGGGTGTACCCGGCCGAGCTGACCGACAGGCCACCCGGCTCGCTGCCCACGCCCTGGTCCGTGCCCGTGGCGCTGCCGTGGTCGTGCGGCTCCGTGCCCGCCGGGTGGGTGTGGTCGGCGGCCAGCGCCGAGCCGCCGGTGGTGGTGGTGGCGCCGTCGGCGTTCATCCGGCCGAGGCCGAAGCCGAGCAGCACCGCGAGCACCAGCCCACCGACCACCAGCGCCAGTCGGAGCGTGCTCCGGTCCGGCGCGGCGGAGATCTGGTCAGGCACCGCCGGCGTCCAACGCGTGGCCGGCCTCGTCGACGGGCTGATCGGTCATGCCGCCCACGGTACCGCCGCACCGGGCCAGGCCCGGCCGACGTCGGGACGGCGTGGCGACGGTCGCAATCCGTCCTGCCCGGGAACTTTTCCGCCGCGAGCGCGCGGCGGGCTCAGCCGGCCACGGCGAGGGCGAGCGGGAGCACGTCCGGCGCGCCGGCCCGGCGTAGGGCGCGGGTCACCATCGTCATCGTCCAGCCCGAGTCGACCAGGTCGTCCAGGAGCAGCACCGGCCCGGCCAGTTCGGCCAGCGCGTCGGCCAACTCGGCCGGCACGGTGAACGCGTCGTGCAGCGCGCGTACCCGCTGGGCGCTGTTGCCGCGCGGCCCGCCGGGGCCGCCCGGACCGGTCCGGGTGACCTCGCCCAACAGCGGCAGCCGGCCCACGGCGGCGACCCGCTCGGCCAGCGAGCCGACCAGCCGGGGCCGCCGACGGGAACCAACCGCGACCACCGCCACCGGGCGGCGAGGCCACGGGTCGTCGCCGTGCGCCCACGCCTTGAGCACCTCCACCACGGCGCCGGCCACGTCGTCGGGCACCAGCGCGTCGGGCGCGTCCGGGCCGACCAGGCCGCGCAGCCGGCCACCCCACCCCAGGTCGGAGAGGCGCCCGACGGCCCGGCCCGGCAGCGCCTGCTCCGTCGGGGGGATCCGGCCCTTCAGGGGTACGCCCACCGCGTCCAGCCCGGTCGGCCAGAGCTTCTTCGGGGCAATCTCCACGCCGGGTCGGCCCAGGAACGTCTGCGCGGCGGTCAGCGCGGCCGTCGACACGTCCGAGGAGAACAGCGGGTCAGCGCACCGGTCACACCGACCGCAGTCGGCTGTCCCGGTATCGTCCAGGCACTCCCGCAGATACCGCATCCGGCAGCCGGACGTGGTCGCGTACTCCCGCATGGCCTGTTGCTCGGCGGTGCGCGCCTCGGCGACGCGCCGCAACCGGGCCTCGTCGTAGACCCAGGGCTCGCCGGTGGCGAGCCAGCCACCGCGCACCCGGCGGACCGCGCCGTCCACGTCGAGCACCTTGAGCATCAGCTCCAACCGGGCCCGACGGAGGTCGACCAGCGGTTCGAGTGCCTGGGTGGAGAGCGGTCGGTCGCTCTGCAGGGCAGCCAGCACGGCCCGGACCTGCTGCTCGGGCGGGAACGCCAGCGAGGCGAAGTAGCGCCAGATCGCGGCGTCCTCGGCACCGGGCAGCAGCAGCACCTCGGCGTGCTCGACGGCCCGGCCGGCGCGGCCGACCTGCTGGTAGTACGCGATCGGCGAGGGTGGCGCGCCGAGGTGGACCACGAAGCCCAGGTCTGGCTTGTCGAAGCCCATGCCGAGCGCGCTCGTGGCGACCAACGCCTTGATCTTGTTGTCCAGGAGGTCCTGCTCGGCGGCCCGCCGGTCGGCGTCGTCGGCCTGCCCGGTGTACGAGGCCACCGGGTAGCCCCGGGTACGCAGGAACTCGGCCGTCTCCCCCGCCGCCGCGACGGTCAGCGTGTAGATGATGCCGGAGCCGGGCAGCTGGTCCAGGTGGTCGGCGAGCCAGGCCAGCCGGTGCGCCGGGGTGGGCAGGTCGAGCACGCCGAGGCGCAGTGACTCGCGGTCCAGCGTGCCGCGCAGGACGAGGGCGTCCCCCAACTGCTCCGCCACGTCCTGGGTGACCCGGGCGTTGGCGGTGGCGGTGGTGGCCAGCACCGGGGTGCGCTCGGGCAGGTTGCCGAGGAACGTGCGGAGCCGCCGGTAGTCCGGCCGGAAGTCGTGCCCCCAGTCGGAGACGCAGTGCGCCTCGTCGACCACCAGCAGCCCGGTGGTCGCGGCCAGCTTTGGCAGCACCCCGTCGCGGAAATCCGGGTTGTTCAGCCGTTCCGGGCTGATCAGCAGCACGTCCACCGCGCCGGCCTGGATCTCCGCGGTGATCTCGTCCCACTCGTCGAGGTTCGCCGAGTTGATCGTGCGAGCCCGGATGCCGGCCCGGGCGGCCGCCTCGACCTGGTTGCGCATCAGCGCCAGCAGCGGCGACACGATCACCGTCGGGCCAGCGGGGCGCTCGCCCTGGCGTAGCAGCGCGGTGGCCACGAAGTAGACCGCCGACTTGCCCCAGCCGGTGCGTTGGACGCAGAGCACCCGGCGCGCGTCGACCACCAGCGCCTCGATGGCCCGCCACTGATCTTCGCGCAGCCGGGCGTGGTCACCGGCCAGCCGGCGCAGCACCGCCTCGGCCCGCTCCCGTACCGCCGCCCGCTCTTCGCTCACCCGGCATTTCTACCAGCCCCGCCGGAAAACCCCGCGATCATCAGGGCCCGGCTGGCTCCGCCTTCACCGCCGCGGGGGTGCCTGTGGGCGGGGCGGGTGGCGGCAGGAAGAGCAGGACGCTGCGAAGCGCGTCGGTAACCGCGAGCGGCAGCGGGCAGCGCGCGGCCAGCTCCTCCATCGACGCGTACGGGCCGCGTACCCACCGGTCCATCGCCACCTGCCGGCGTTGCGCGTCGGTGAGCCCGGGCAGTGTGGCGAGTACGTGATCGGGTACGGCGTTGACGTCGATGAGCCCGCCGTCGTCGAAGGCGCGGGCCAGGTCCGGTCGGCCGATGGCGAACTCCTGACGCGCCGAGGGGTAGCGGTGTAGCAGGTTCCGCGCCTGCTGGCGGCGAACCCGTCGCTCCTCGTCGCGTGCCTGGGCCACGAGCGGCCGCCCGGTGACCCGTCCCCAGACCCATCGGTTGAGCAATACCACGTGTGCGGCGCCCACCACCCAGCAGAGACCGATCACGCCGAGCCCCAAGAACGCCTCCGCCGCCGAGTCCTCCGTCTCGAGGTCGTCGGTGGCGATCATGTAGACCAGCAGCGACGCGGTGATGAGATAGCCGACGGCCGCAAGGCCGAGCCGTCCACTGCGCCGCCGCACCGCGTACGCCAGCATCACCAGCCAGGTCCCGGTGCCGAACGACAGCAGTGGCAGGAGGGTGCCGGCGACGGTGGCCGTGGTGCTCACCCACGTCGGCAGCGGGTGCCGCTCCTGGCGCGGCTGGTCGACCCCGAACGGGGAAGGCGGGCCGGCGGACAGACCGCCCAGCGCGGGGTACAGCGGCGAGGGGAGATCCGCGTAGGGCGGGACGGCCGCCGAGAACGGCGGGGCCGACGCCTGGACCGGGGTGGTCGAGGCGGGCGGCGAAGCGGGGGGCGGCACGGTCGGGTTGAGGGCCGGGGCAGCCGGATGTGTGTCGGCGGACGGATGCGCCGGCACCGGGGGCACCATGCTCTCCGCCTGCTGTGCGGCGGGAGCCGAAGCGGGCCACCCCGATTCCGGGACGCCAGCGGTGAGGGTCGGGTCCGCGCGCAGTATCCGCCCGTGCAGCTCGCGGAGCGCCGCACCGGGCCCGATGCCGTACTCCTCGCGGAGGAAGCTGTCGATCTCCCGATACGCGGCCAGCGCCTCCGCCTGCCGTCCGCTGCGGTACAGCGCCAGCATGTACTGGTGGCGCAGCCGCTCCCGGACCGGGAACTCGGCCACCAGCTCGACCAGCTCGCCGACCAGCTCGCGATGCCGCCCGCTGTCCAGTTCCAGCTCCACGCGGGTCTCCAGAGCAACGGCCCGCAGTTCCACCAGTCGGTGCCGGGCAGCCTCGAAGACTCCTCCGGGGACGCCGGCGAACGGCTCTCCCCGCCACAGGTCCAGGGCAGCGGTCAGCTCGGCCAGCGCCTGCTCCGTACGTCCGGCCGCGTGCCGCTGCCGTGCGGCCTGGACGCCCCGTTCGAAGCGGACGGCGTCCACCGCCTCGGGATCCACCCGGAGCAGGTAACCCGCGTCGGTGAGGCTCAACACCTGCCCCGGCGTACGCGGCGACCGGTCGGGCTCCAACACCCGACGCAGTCCAGCGACATACTTCTGCACCACGTTGGGGCCGTTCGCGGGCGGATCGTCCGGCCACACCGCCTCGACGATCTGCCCGGTGGAGACCGAGCGACCGGCGGAGAGCAGCAGTACGGCCAGCACGGCGCGCTGCTTACCGGGGCCGAGATCGAGCTGGCGGTCGGCGTACCAGGCCCGCTGAGGCCCGAGGATCTCGAAACGCAGCGTTCCTGACATGCGAGTTTCCGCTCCTGACACCCCCGAGGGCGCCGGACGGCAGTGCCCGGCAGCCGGACGGCAGCATATCGGCAGCCGGACCGCCGTGCCGGCCGGCAACCTCGTCGTCGGCAGAAGCCACGCAGCGAGAAAGAGAAGTGCGATGACACAGGCAACGGGCACCGCCGGCACCATCCGACGGACGGTCGGCACGGTCGCCGCCGTGCTGGCCACGACCACCCTGCTCGCGGGTTGCGGGTCCAAGGACGAGCTGACCGCGGCACCGCAGAGCAGCCCGACCGCCAGCCCGAGTGCCAGCCCGAAGGACGCGCTCCTGGACGCCGTTCCGGATGGCACCGAGGGGGCGTTCCGGTTCAGCGGCAAGGACTCGTCCAGCACGCTCAGCGGCCGGATCGACCCGGAGGCGAAGGCGTTCGAACTCAACACCACCATGGCGCCGGACTCCGACGGCATCGTCGTGAAGATGTCGTTCCTGGTGATCGAGGACGAGAACTGGATAAAGGCAAAGTTCAGCGGCCGCCCGGGCCTGCCGAAGTTCCCGGACAAGTGGATGAGGCTGGACCGCACGAAGCTGACCGATGGCGGGAGTATCCCGACCTACGACGGCGTGGACCAGGGCAACGCCGGTCCGCTCATCCAGGCGGCAACCTCGGTCGAGGAGCAGAGCGCCGGGCGATACGTCGGATTCATCGACGTGAGCGACACGGAAGCGGCGAAGGCGCTGGATGACGGTGAGGCGGCGGCGCTCGGCGAGGCCGCCAAGAAGGTTCCGTTCACCGCCGTGGTCGGTGCGGACAAGCACCTGGCCTCGCTGACGCTGAAGATCCCGGCCGCTGGCAAGGCGAAGGCGTACGACTACGTGGTCACGTACGCCGACTACGGCAGCACTCCGAAGATCAGCGTTCCGACCGGCGCCGCCGCGACGAACGCACCGAAGATGGCGTACGAGATGTTGAACAACTGACCCACGACGCAGGGAGGGCGGCGGCCACACGGGGGGCCGCCGCCCCTTCTGTCGTACCTGGACGCTTGTGCGCTCAGCGGCCGAGTACCGAGCCCCCGTTGACGCCGAGCACCTGACCGGTGACGTAACCGGCAGCCGGGCTGGCGAGATAGCGAACGGCCTCGGCGATGTCGTCCGGCACTCCGGCCCGCCCGACCAGGGTCGCCGCCACCCGCTTGGCGTGCCCCTCGGCGGTCATCCGGTCACCGAAGAACTCGGTCTCGGCGACGTAGCCCGGGCTCACCACGTTGACCGTGATCTGTTCCGGGCCGAGCTGCGCTGCCAGGTCGTACGCCCAGCCGTGCAGGGCGGCCTTCGCCGCCGAGTACGCCCCGGCGCCGCCGCGCTGGGCGGCGATCGAGCTGATCAGGATCACCCGGCCGCCGGGGCGACGCAGGGCCGGACGCAGCGCCTCGGTCAGCAGCACGGCGGTGAGCACGTTGGCGTCCAGGTTGGCCCGCCAGTGCGCGGCGGTTCCGGCGAGCGTGTCGGTGTCCCCGCCGAGGTAGCCGCCGGCGTTGTTGACCACCACGTCGACCGGCCGATCGCCGATCGCCGCGAGAACCCGACCGAGCTGCCCCGGGTCGGTCAGGTCAGCGGTAACGGTGGTGACGGCGTCGGTACGACCACAGCCGGCGGAAATCCGCTCGGCGGTATTCGCCAACACGTCCGCCCGCCGCCCGACGATCAGAACGTCGTACCCATCCCCCGCGAGCACCCCCGCAACGGCCGCGCCAATCCCAGTCCCGCCCCCACTAACAACCGCAACCCGCCCGTCCATCTCCCGACCTCCCCATGCAGAGAACCCCGTCGATCATGAAGTTATCGCCCTCGGCCACGACGCGTCGTGGCAATAACTTCATGATCGACGGGGTGGGGGGTCAGCGTGAGGGGCGGAGGGATTTGCGGAGGTGGGACAGGCGGGGGGCCAGGCTGGCCAGGCCGCCGGGGAAGAAGTAGACGGCCAGGATGAAGACCGTGCCGAGGACGAACAGGGGCTGGCTCAGGGGGTGACTCAGGACGGCGGGCAGCTTGTCGACCGCGTCGGAGGTGCCGAAGGCGGTGAGCCGGTGGTCCAGGTACATGTAGAGGACGCCGCCGAGCACCGGCCCCCACCGGGTGCCCGGTCCGCCGAGAACCACCATGACCAGCAGCGACAGGGTCAGCTCGGAGGACGTGATGTGCGGCGACGCGCCGCCGACGATCAGGCAGTAGACCACCCCGCCGGCCGACGCGAGCCCGCCGGCCAGGGTGAACGCCACCAGCTTGTAGCGGTACGGGTCCAGCCCGAGCACGCCGATCCGCCGCTCGTCGTCGCGCAGCCCGGCCAGCACCCGCCCGGTCGGCGAACCGCTCACCCGGTGCACCACGAAGACCACCAGGGTCAGGTACGCCAGCGCCAGCCAGTACAGGTTGACCGTGTTGGTCACCCCCACCAGCCCGGCGGGCAGCCCGGACACATCCAGCGGCAGGCCCTCCTCGCCGCCGGTCAGCCCGCCGAAGTCCCGTGCCACCAGGATCGCCCCGACCTGAGCGAAGGCCAACGTGACCATGGCGAACGCGATGCCCACGGTACGCAGCGCCACCGCGCCGAGCAGCGCGGCGAGGATCGTGCCGCCGGTGACGGTCAACAGCGCCGCCTGCCAGAGCGGCAGGCCGGCCCGGGTGACCAGGATGTCGGTGCCGTACACGCCAGCGGCGAAGTACAGCGCGTGCCCGAAGGAGAGCATCCCGGTCCGGCCGAAGAGCAGGTCGTACCCGGCGGCCAGCCCGCCGAAGATCAGGCAGATGGCGAGCAGTTGCAGGGTGCCGGGCGAGTTGACCGGCCCCTCGAAGATCCCCGGCAGGGAGATCGTCGAGTACGGCAGGATCGCGAAGACGGCCAGCGCGACCAGCGGCAGGAACGGACGGACACGGTGCCACCGCCCCCGCTGCGGGGTCAGCTCGTCGGGTACCTGCGCGGGGGGCGCGTCGACCACGGAGTTCGTCATGCCGTTGCCACCTTTCCGGCGATGCCCTGCGGACGCAGCAGCAGCACGACGGCCAGCAGCCCGACCACGCAGATGTCGCCCAGACCGGACGTGCCGTAGTAGTTGACGAACTGTTGGACCAGCCCGACCACGACCGCCGCGTACGCGGAGCCGACCACCGAGCCCATCCCGCCGATCACCACCACGATGAACGCGAAGATCAGCAGTGAGCTGCCCTGCCCGGGCGAGACGGTGCCGAAGTAGACCCCGCCGAGTGCACCGGCGAGCGCGGCGGCCGCCCCACCGATCGCGAAGACGAGGGTGAACGCCTTACGCACGTCGATGCCGAGCGCGGTCACCATCTCCCGGTTCTCCACTCCGGCCCGGATCACCAGGCCGTACCGGGTCCAGCGCAGGAAGGCCAGCAGCGCGCCGAGCACCAGCACTGCCGCGATGATCAGCAGCAGGCCGCCGTTCGGCACCTGCGCGCCGAGGATCCCGGTGACCTGCCGGGTCCAGTCGGGGCGGGGGAACGGTCGGGCGTCCGCACCCCAGGTGGCCTGGAGCAGCGCCACCCCGGCCAGCGACAGGCCGACGGTGACCAGCACCTGCTCGATGGTGCGGGAGTAGAGCGGGCGAATCAGCACCAGCTCGACCAGCACCGCCACCAGCGTGCCGGCGGCCACCCCGAACGCGACCGCGAGCACGAAGCCGAACCCGTCACCACCGGCGCCCGGCAGGTTGCCCGCCGCCCACCAGGTGGCGTACGCGCCGACACCGAGGAACAGCCCGTGCGCGAAGTTGAGCACGTCGGCCAGGCCGAAGACCAGGGACAGCCCGGAGGCGACCAGGAAGTACAGCGCTGCCAGGCCGAGCCCGGTCAGCGTCAACAGGATGACGGTGCCCATCAGTGCGCCACCTCCGCCGAGCCGACGCCGAGCAGCGACTTGGTCAGCGCGGTCTCCAGCAGCAACTCGCGGGCGTCGCCGGTCCAGGCGACCTTGCCGGCTGCCAGCACCACCGCGTCTCGGGCCAGCCGCCGTACCACTGCCAGGTTCTGCTCGACGAGCAGCACCGGCACCGACTCCGCGACTCGTTCCAGCACCTCGGCCACCTCGGTCACCACTTTCGGCGCCAACCCCTTGGTCGGCTCGTCGACCAGCAGCAGCCGGTTGTCGTTGAGCAGCACCCGGCCGATCGCGAGCATCTGCTGCTGCCCGCCGGAGAGCGAACCGGCCCGTTGCCGTCCGCGCCGGTCCAGCTCCGGGAAGAGCGCGAAAACCTTGTCGTACGCCGGAGCGACGCCGCGCCGCTCGGCGAGCCGCAGGTTCTCCGCGACGGTGAGGCCGGCGAACACGCAGCGGTCCTCGGGCACGTAGCCGAGCCCGCCGCGAACCAGCCGGTGGGTGGGGCGGGCCAGCAGGCTCTGCGCGCCCATCCGGATGGTGCCGCGGATCTCCCCGGCGGGCGGGGTGAGGCCGACGATCGCGCGCAGCGTGGTGGTCTTGCCAACCCCGTTGCGGCCGAGCAGGACGGTCACGCCGGTCGGGGCGACCGTGAAGGACACCCCCTGGAGGATGTGCAGCCCGGAGATCCGGACCGACAGGTCCTCCACGTTGAGGATCGGCTCGGTCATAGCGACTCTCCGAGATAGGCCTCTTGCACGGTGGGGTTGGCCATCACCGTCTCCGGGGTGTCGCAGGCCAGCAGCGCGCCGTGGTGCATGACGGCGATCCGGTCGGCCAGCTCCAGGATGACGTCCATGTGGTGCTCGACCATCAGCACCGCCCGGCCGCTGTCCCCGGTCAACGACTTGATCACCGAGACCAGCTCGGGCACGTCCTCGGCGCTGACCCCGGCCATCGGCTCGTCCAGCAGCATCACCCGCGGTTCGCCGGCGAGCAGCAGAGCGATCTCCAGCTTGCGCTTCTCGCCGTGCGCCAGGGTGCCGGCCAGCGCCGTACCCCGGTGGCCGAGACCGACCCGGTCGAGCGCCGCGTCGGCGGCGGCGGCCACCTCCCGGTCGGCCGCCGCCCGCCGCCACAGTTTCATCGAGCCCCCGCGGTGCGCCTGCACGGCGAGCCGGACGTTCTCCCGCACGCTGAGCGAGCCGAAGACCGAGGACGCCTGGAAGGTACGGCCCAGCCCGAGGCGTGCCCGCCGGTGCGGCGGGAGCGCCCCGATGTCCTGCCCGTCCAGGGTGATCCGGCCCTCCGTGGCCTGGCGCAGGCCGGTGATCAGGTTGAACAGTGAGGTCTTGCCGGCGCCGTTCGGCCCGATCACGCCCAGGAACTCCCCGGGCGCCAGGTCGAGGTAGACGCTGTCGACGATGGCGACCTCACCGATCCGCCAGGTCAGACCGCGGGTGGCGAGCATGGTTCAGCCCTTCATGGCCACGGCCGGCGGCGCGGACTCGTCACCGGTGAGGCTCTTCTGCGCGGTTGCCGTGAAGGCGGTGCCGCTGCCGGTCAGCTTGGCCTGGAACATCGGCTGGAGCAGCGCGTGGTCCGCGGCCCGGATGGTCATCTTGCCCTTGACCCCGTCGAAGCTCCAGCCCTCCAGGGCGGTCACCATCTTGTCGACGTCGTCCCCGCCCTCCTGCACGGCGCGGACCACCATCTGGGCGGCGGCGAAGCCGTCCGGGTGGAACAGGTCCAGCGTGCCGCCGGGGATCTTCGCCTTGGCGGCCTTGGACGCCTCGGTGTCGCTGGCCCCGTCGAAGTAGTGCGACAGGAAGGAGATCTTCGTGCCGGCGGCGCCGAACGTCGGCCAGGAGGAGCGGATGTCCAAGCCGGTGACGACCGTGGTGGAGGAGAGCACGCCCTGCTGGTCGAGGCTCTGCCACATGGCCGGGGCGGTGGTACCGGCCCAGGCGACGAAGAGCAGATCCGGCTTCGCCGTCTTGATCTGGCTGGCGAACGGGGTGAACTCGGTGGCGCTGGCCGGCGCCCGGACGCTGCTCACCGTGGCGCCCGCGCCGCCGATGACCGCCTTGACGGCGGCCTCGTTGGCGTCGCCGAACGCGCCGTCCTGGGCGAAGACCACGACCTTCTTGCCGGACGGGTCGCCGATGAACGACTTGGCGGTCACCACATCCTGGTAGGACTGGCGGCCAGAGCGGAAGGTGTACTTGTTCGCACCGGTCACCGCGTCGGTGGCGGCCGGCCCGGAGATGAACAGGACCTTGTTCTGCGCCGCGATCGGCGCGACCTGGAGCGCCACGCCGGAGGCGGTGGAGCCGGCAATGATCTTCGTGCCCTTGCCGATCAGGTCCTTCGCCGCGGAGACCGCCTTGGCCGGGTCGCCCGCGTCGTCGACCTCGGTCAGCTCGATCTTCCGGTCACCGACCTTGCCGGTGCCCTGGGTGGCGAAGTCGAGCCCCGCCTTGAACCCCTCGCTGTACTGCTTTCCGTAGCTGGCCAGGGCTCCCGACTGGGAGTACACCAGGCCGACCTTGACCGGTGCGGCGCTGTCGCCGCCGCCGGTGGCGGTGTCCTGCGGGCTGCCACAGGCCGTGGCGGCCAACGCCGCGGCCATCATCGTGGCGGCGGAGAGGAACACCCGCCGCGTCGTCCGGACCGTCATTGCGACTCCACATGAGGACTCGGAGGGAGAGAACTTCTTCGTGTCGGCTCACGCTAGAAGTGACGTCACCCACGAGCTATGTGGCGGAAACACACAAGTAACAGGAATGAGGTGGCCGGGCGTTACAACGGGCCGACCTACCACGCGAAAGCCCGGTCGCCCGATGGCCCGCACCCCCACGGACCGCCCGAGCCCTGTGTCGTCGCGCGCCATCCGCGAGCCCGGGGCGATCTTGCGAGCGGGTCGTCGGTGAGCGTGAGTGGCGCGGGGGTGGAGGTGCCGCTGGCCCGCCGTCCGGGTGACGGACGACGGGCCAGCCTGCGAGCCAGGCGCGGATCAGCCCGGCGGTACGGCTCGGAGCCGATCAGCTCCGGGCCGGGTCAGCTCTCGGCGAGACCGGCGCGGGCGGCGACGGCGGTGTCCGGGTGGTCGGTGAAGACGCCGTCCAGGCCCAGGCCGAGGAAGAGCTCGTACTCCGCGGTGATGTCGCCGCGGCCGTTCGGGTCGGTACCGATCCGGAAGTCCACCGGCAGGAACTGGTTCTCCGCGCGGAACGTCCAGGAGTGCACGAGCAGCCGCTCCCGGTGCGCGTCGCGCACCACCGTGGTCGGGGCGAGCAGCGCGCCGGCCGCGTCCCGGGGCACGATCAGGTTCTTGTTCGCCCCGATGCCGTCGGCGTACGCGGCGATCCACTTCAGCCCGGCCGGCTTGGCCAGGTCCTGGTAGCTGCGGGAGTCACCGGCGACGGTGAAGTCGTACGGGCGGCCGGTGGCGTCGAGCAACTGGACCAGGTTGACGTCGATCATCCGGTTCAGCTTGCGCAGGTTGGCCGTCTCGAACGACTGGATGAAGACCGGCGCGTTGCGGTTGGTCAGCTTGTTCTGCCGGAGCACCCGGACCAGGGGCTCCTCCAGCGGCAGCCCGATCGAGGCGAAGTAGCTCGGGTGCTTGGTCTCCGGGTAGATGCCGATCGTGCGGCCCCGTGCCCGCCCCTCGGCACGGGCCAGGTCGATGACCTCCTGGAGAGTGGGCACCTCGAAGCGACCGTCGAACGCGGTGTTCGCAACCCGGACCTGCGGCAGCCGCTCCTTGGCCCGCAGTGTCTTCAGCTCGGCCAGGGTGAAGTCCTCGGTGAACCAGCCGGTGACCGCGACACCGTCGATGGTCTTCGTCGCCTTGCGGGCGGCGAATTCCGGGTGCGTCGACACGTCGGTGGTACCCGAGATCTCGTTCTCGTGCCGGGCGACCAGGATGCCGTCGGAGGTGGAGACCAGGTCCGGCTCGACGTAGTCGGCGCCCATCCGGATCGCCAGCCGGTACGCCTCCAGGGTGTGCTCCGGCCGGTAGCCGCTCGCGCCACGGTGACCGATCACGATCGGCCGGTCGGACGCCCGGGAGCGGTCCGTCTTGGCCGCCGGGTCGGCGGTGGCGATGGTCGGTACTGCCACGGCGGCGGCGAGCAACACGCCGGCCAGGCCGAGGGTCGAGAGGGTACGTCGCAACGCCGTCTCCTGTCGTCGGGGGAACCGCTTCAGCAGATCGGCTTCGATTGACCGGGAGTTGGTCGGTGACTGGCCGGCAGATGAATCTCCGGAATGAGCGTTCCCACTCCCCTGATGACACGGAAAAGGAAGATTGTCTGGTGCGCCGGTTTCTCCGCAACCCCGTGCGGCTGGTGCCGTTCGGGTTCCTGGTGCCGATCCTGCTCGGCACCGGGCTGCTGATGACGCGCTGGGCGACCGTCGACCACCAGCGCCCACCCCTGGTCACCGCGCTCTTCACCGCCACCTCCGCCGTGTCGGTCACCGGCATGGCCGTCACCGACACCCCCAACTACTGGTCCGGCGGCGGACTGTTGGTGATCACCCTGCTCACCCAGCTCGGCGGCCTCGGCATCCTCACCGTCGCGGCGCTGGTCATCCTGGTGGTCTCCCGCCAGCTCGGGCTGCGTAACCGGCTACTGGTGCAGGCCGAGACGGCGGAGTTCGGCATCGGTGACGTGGGGCGGCTGCTGCGCCGGATCGCGGTGACCGTCTTCGCCTGCGAGGCGGTGATGACCGCGCTGGTCGCCGGCCGGCTGTGGCTGGCCTACGACTACCCACCCGGGCGCGCCCTCTGGTCGGGCGTCTTCCACGCCGTCCAGGCGTTCAACAACGGTGGCTTCGCGCTCTACTCCGACGGTCTGCTGGCCTTCGACCGCGACCCGTCGGTGTCGCTGCCGCTGGCGTTCGGCGCGATCGTCGGTGGGCTCGGGTTCCCCGCCCTGTTCGAGGCGGTCCGCGAGTGGCGGCAGCCGACGCGCTGGGCGGTGGCCACCAAGCTGACCATCTGGGGCAGCGCCGTGCTGCTGCTGCTCGGCTTCGCCGGCCTGCTCGCCGCCGAGTGGACCAACGACGGCACCATCGGGCCGTACGACGTCCGGGGCAAGGCGCTCGCGTCGTTCACCCAGATCGCGCTGAGCCGCACCGGGGGCTTCAGCGTCCTGGACACCACCGCCCTGCAGGAGGAGAGCTATCCGCTACTGATCGTGCTGATGTTCATCGGCGGCGGCAGCGCCAGCACAGCCGGCGGGATCAAGGTCTCGACGTTCTTCCTGCTGGCGTTCACCCTCTGGGCGGAGCTGCGCGGCGAGCCCGACGTGACGGTCGGGCACCGCCGGGTGGCCACCGCCAGCCAGCGACAGGCCATCACCGTGGCGCTGCTCAGCGTCGCGCTGGTCACGGCCGGGACGATGACCCTGCTGCTGCTCACCGAGGGGGTCCGCTTCGTCGCGGCCCTGTTCGAGGTCACCTCCGCCTTCAGCACCACCGGCCTGACCATCGGGCTGGCCGGCACGCTGCCGGCCAGCGGCCAACTGACCCTGACCGTGTTGATGTTCATCGGCCGGGTCGGGCCGCTCACCCTCGGTTCGGCGATCGCCCTGAACACCCGGCGCCGGCTCTACCGCTACCCCCAGGAACAACCCGTTGTCGGTTAGCAGCAAGGAGGGTCGAGGTGTCAGCTAGGCGCGCGGACGGCCGCGGCGTCGTGGTGATCGGGCTGGGTCGGTTCGGCTGCCACCTGGCGGGGTCGCTGAGCCGGATGGACCGCGAGGTGCTGGCCATCGACCGCAACCCGGAACAGGTCCAGCGCTGGTCGGCTCAGCTCGACCGGGTCGTCCAGGCCGACGCGACCGAGGAGGGGGCGCTGCGGCAGCTCGGCGTTGCCAGCTTCGGGCGGGCGGTGGTGGCCATTGGGGCCTCGGTGGAGGCGAGCGTCCTCACCGTGCTGGCGCTGGTCGAGCTGGGCCTGCCGCAGATCTGGGCGCGGGCGACCTCGCAGAAGCACGCCAAGATCTTGTCGTCGGTCGGTGCGCACCACGTGATCTTCCCCGAGGCGGAGACCGGGGACCGGGTGGCGCACCTGATCGTCAGCCGGCTGCTCGACTTCATCGAGTTCGACGACGACTTCGCGATCGCCACCGTCCGGGTGCCGGAGTCCCTGGTCGGGCGGACCCTGCTCGACCTGCGTCCGGAGGAGCGCTACGGGGTCCGGGTGGTCGGCGCGAAGCTGCCGGGCGAGCGCTTCCGGTACGCGTCCGACAGCATGGCGCTGTCCGAGGGTGTGCTGCTGGTCGTGGAGGGCGGGATCGACCAGGTGCAACGGTTCGCGGGGCAGCGCTGAGCGGTCCAATTCTTCCCGCCGCCGTGACCCTTGGTCACTCTTCCGCTTTTCCCAAACCACCACCCTTGCCCTTGCTGGGCTTCGCGGGCTTGGCCTTCGTGGTGCCACTGCCCGAGCCCGAGCCGCCACGGACCGTCGCCGCCTTCGCCGGGGCCTTCGTGGCCGGCTTCTTCGGCGGGGCGGTGGACGGAGCGGTGCCGGCCACCCCGGAGACCCGTACCCCGCAGGTCGCGTCGCCGAGCCGGAACTCCACCGGCAGCGGGTTCGCCCCGCTGTACTTCCCGGCCAGGGTGAGCTTCTCGGCCGCGCCGGGCGCCAACGTGGCGCGCTGGGCCGCCGGCCGGATCAGGACCGTGCGCCCCTGCTGGTGCACCGGGGTCGGCTCCGCCTTCGTCACCGTCTGCTGACCGGGAAAGGTGAAGCTCATCGTCCAGTCACGCAGCTCGCTGCCCCCGGTGTTGGTCAGGGTCAGCTCGGCGGCGAAGTCCTTGCCGGAGTCCGCACGCAGCGCGTACGCCACCTCGCAGGGCGCCGCCTTCGGCAGACCCATCCGGGCCTCGGTAGGCGGCCGGTCCTCACCGCTGGCCGGGCTTCGCGAGGTGAACCCCCACAGCGCCCCGGTGACGGCGATCAGGCTGGCGGCGGCCACTCCGGCCTCCACCCGCCGGCGCCGGTTCGCCCGCCGGATCCGGTTGCGGGTACGGGACAGCGGCAGCGCGTCGGTCTCCGCCGACCAGGGCAGGATCGTGGTGCCCGCGCTGGCCAGCGCGGCCGGGTCCAGCGGTCCGGCGGCCGGCGAGACCGGCACCGCCGCCAGCATTCCGGCCGCGTCGGCGAGGGTGCGGGCCAGCTCGGCGGTGGCCGGCCGGTCCCCGGGCTGCTTGGCCAGGCAGCGCCGCACCAGGTCGGTCACCTCGTCGGGCAGCCCCGGCACGGCCTGCATCGGCTCCGGTTCGTTGTACATGTGCGCGCGCAGCATCTGCGTGGTCGTGCTGGCCTGCCACGGCAACCGGCCGGTGAGCATCCGGTAGAGCAGCAGCCCCACGGCGTACACGTCGGTGGCCGGGGAGACCTGGCCGTTGTCCAGCCGCTCCGGTGCGAGGTACGCGGGCGTGCCCAGCAGTGTCCCGTCCGGGCCCTTCTCGCTCTCCCCCACCAGCGCGGAGATACCGAAGTCGACCACCTTGACCCCGGTCGAGGTGAGCATCACGTTGCCCGGGGTCACGTCGCGGTGCACCACGCCGCGGGCGTGCGCGGTGGCGAGCGCGGAGCTGACCTCCGCGCCGACGGTCACCGCCTCCCGCCAGGGCAGGCGGCCTTCCCGGCCCAGCCGGTTCGCCAGCGAACCGCCGTCGACCAGCTCCATCACCACGTACGGCACGGTCAGGCCGACCTGTTGGGACTCGCCGTAGTCGTACACGTTGGTGATGTGCGGGTGGCAGAGCCGCGCGGCGGCCTGCGCCTCGATCCGGATCCGATGCCGGAAGGCCCGGTCGCTGGCCAGCCGGGAAGCCAGCACCTTCACCGCGACCTGGCGGCCGAGCACCTCGTCGTAGCCCCGCCAGACCACCGACATGCCGCCCGCGCCGAGCTGCTCGACGAGCCGGTACCGCTCATCGAGGAGTTGCGCGCTGTTCCGGTCCTCACCACCCATGGTGGCCGTTGTTGCCCGCACGGGGCCCGGCTACACCTCAAGTATCGGAATCGGTCAGGAATGTCACCCGTTCAGGCGGTCGCCAGCAGTTGGTCCACCGGGGCGTAGTCGTCGGTCAGCACCAACGCGGCACCGATGAAATCCGTCAGCTCCGGGCCGGACAGCAGGCTCACCTGCCGATCGACCTCGTCCAGCCGGGCGCGGACGGCGGCCAGCGGCAGTGGCGCGTCGGAGGCGACGATGAGGAAGTTGGCGCCCTGCTCCTCGGCGAGCGCCTCCGGCGGGGCGATCAACGCGATGTGCTCGAACTCGGCGGCCACCGTGGCCAGCTCCGCGCGGATGAACCGCAGCGGCGGATAGTCGATGACGTTCTGCACGTACACCCCACCGGGGCGGGTCACCCGCCGGACCTCGGCGGCCATTTCGCGGGTGGCCAGGTGCCAGGGCACCACCAGGTGGCCGAACGCGTCGCCGACCACCAGGTCACGGCTGTCCGTCGGCTCACCCACGACCAGCATCCGGGCGTCACCCACCACCGCCCGCAGCTCCGGCCCCGGGCGTACGCCCAACTCCCGCTCGCCCAGCTCGACCAGCCCGCCGTCGATCTCGAACACCACGTTGTCGGTGCCCGGCCGGGTGGCGGACAGGTAGCGCGGCACGGTGAACCCGCCGCCGCCCAGGTGCAGCGCGTCCAACCGCTGCCCGGCCGGCGCGGCCACGTCGGCGACCGCGCCGATCCACTTCGTGTACGCGTACTCCAGGTGCTTCGGGTCGGCCAGGTCCACGTACGAGTGCTGGGCCGAGTTGAGCAGCAGCGTGCGCCCGCTGGGCCGGTCCGGGTCGGACGTCACCCGGGCGCAGTGGTACGCCGTCTCGATGTCGCACGGGTTCGGCGCCACGGTGGTCAGCCCCGCCCCGACCAGGCCGAGCACGGCCAGCGCGGCCCGGGCCCGGGCCGGACCGGGCAGCTCGGTGGGCGCCTGCCGACGCAGGTACCAGCCGAGGCCGATGCCGGCCAGACCGAGCGCGATCGCCAGCGCGAGCAGGATCACCGTGCTGGGTAGCGCGGCGACCAGCACGAAGCCGGTGAGCAGGGTGGCGGTGATGCCGCCCAGGGTGCCGATCCCGGACAGCCGCCCGACCACCTGGCCGGTCCGGCGCAGGTCGGCGAGCTGGAGCTTCACCACCAGCGGGGTGACCGCCGCCAGCAGCGCCGCCGGCACGAACACGGCCAGCGCCACCAGCAGCAGGATGGCGGTCGCCGCACCGCCGCGCAGCACCTCACCGGCGTACCGGACCACCGGCAGGGTGATCGCGGTGGCGATGCCGGCCAGCACCAGCGCCGGCGCCAGCAGACCCCGCGGGTTGCGCCGGTCGGCCAGCCAGCCACCGGACCACGCCCCGTACGCGATCGCGGCCAGCGCGATGCCGATGACCGAGCTGGTCACCTGGAGGGTCACCCCGACGTACGGGCCGACCAGGCGCAGCGCGACGGTCTCCAGCACCAGTACGGCGCCGCTGGAGAAGAAGACCAGAAAGGCGGCCAGGCCGTTGGGCAGCGCCCGGCCGGTGATCGGCACGGACGAGGCCGAGGACGCCTGCGGGGCCGCCACGTCGGACGGTGGGGAGCTCATCGTCGCGATGGTACGCAGCGAAGCTGATGCTCCGGGTCAGTACATCGAGAGATGAACATGGTTCGTGTGGCTCGCTGCCGGGCTGCCGCTGCCGCTATACGAGCGCCAGCCGGTGCCGGGGTGCCAGATCTGCCGGTACCAGATCACGTAGAGCACGCCCAGCCGGTCGGCGTTGCGCACGTGCCAGGCGGCCAGGCTGTCCCCGTACGCCTTGTCGCCGCCGGTCGCGTTGCGGTCCTCGAAGCCGTTGGTGGCAGCCGCGAAGTCGCAGGCCCGCCCCTTCGGGTGCTCACCGCCGCCACCCTCGCGTTTGCAGGAGACGTACCGCTTGTAGCCGGCCGCCTGGGTCTGCTTGAGCGCGTTGAGGGTGCGGGGGGTGATGCAGCCGGAGGTGGTCGGGTCGTCCACCGAGCAGGACTCCGACGGCCAGGAACCGTCGGGGTTGCGCGGCGCCGGCTTCGCCGAGGCGGAGCTGCCGCCGCTGAAACCGTTGCTGCTGCCCGAGCTGACCTCGGCGAGCGCCGCCTCGGCCTCCTTCTTCTTCTTCGCCATCACGGCGAGCTGCTTCTGCTGCTCGCGGACCTCGGCGTCGATGGCGACCTTGGCCTGCTGCGCCTGCTGCCGGGCGTCGGCGAGATCGCGCAGCCGCTTGCTGTCCCGCTGCGCCATCAGGTCGAGGTCGGAAGCGCGTTGCAGGAACGCCTGCGGCGTGGCGGTGTTGAGCAGCATCGACGCCGGAGTGAGCCGACCGACCCGGTACGACTGCGCGGCCACCTCGCCAACCTGGGCGGTGAGCCCGACCAGCCGGGCTTCGACGGTGGTCAGCTCGCCGGTGAGGGCGGTCTGCCGGCGCTTGGAGTTGTCCAGCTTGGCCTTGGCCTCGATGTGGCCCTTGGCGGTCAGCTCCAGCGCGTCCTGCAGCTTCTTGCTGCCGCCCTCACCGGGCTCCGCGTACGCGGGCACCGCACCACCGGCGAGCACCAGCGTGACGGTAGCGAGCAGAGCGAGCAGCTGACTGAGCCTGGTCCTGGGCACGAAAGCGTCCTTCCGTCGACCGCCGGCCCCCGGTGAACTCCACTGCACGGCGGCGTCCCCGCCGGCGCCGATCGGCGGCCTGCTGGCGGAGACCGCCGGTCACGATACCGGAACGAGCGCCGGTGACCAGCCCCGTGCCCGCCCCGCCGCTCCGGTGTCGACGCAGCGTGCTGCCACCGTCGCGGACTGCGTGGATCAGGAGCCGAGCAGGGCGTCGTGCACCTCGGCCCAGACCTGCTCGTTGGCCGCGACGAGCAGGCCTCGCCCCTCTCCGGCAGGGTGATAGTCGACGCCGTCGAACCGGCGGGCAACGCCACCGGCCGCGCGGACCAGCAGGGCGCCTGGGGCGTGGTCCCACGGCAGGGTGCGCCAGAAGAGGGTGAACTGCTGCTCGCCGGTGAGGATGTCCAGGTACTCGCGGCCGGCGCAGTGCTGGCCGGGCAGCAACTCGCCGAGCCGCCGGCCGCCGGCGCGGACCCGGTCCCGGGCCTCCGGTGGCAGGAACCGGGTCATGGCCGCGCCGCGCAGCTCGCCCAGCGGCGGCACCCCGACCGCGCCGCCCGCCGGCCGACCGTTGAGCAGGGTGCCGTCGTCGGCCCAGCCGGCAGCCAGGGTCTCGGCCATCGGGTCGAGGATCCAGCCGGCGGTCAGCCGCCCGTCGGTCAGCAGCGCCACCATCAGCGCGAACGGCCGGCGGCCGGCGGCGAAGTTGGCGGTGCCGTCGATCGGGTCCACCAGCCAGACGTCCCCGCCGTCGCGCAGGTGCCGCAGCAGCCCTGGATCGTCGGCGACCCCCTCCTCACCGACCACCATCGAGCCCGGCCGCAGCCGGCGCAGCCTCGCGGAGATCAGCTCCTCGGCCCGGCGGTCGGCGATGGTGACCACCTCGCCGGGCGCCTTCTCCGACACGTCCGCCTCGTCGAGCTTGCGGAACAGCGGCAGCACGATCTGGTCGGCGGCCTCCCGGAGCAGGTCACTGACGTCGTCGAGCAGGGTGTCAGCCACGCGGCGGCAGCTTGACCACGCTGACGAAGAACTCGTCGATCTGGCGGACCACCGAGATGAAGCGCTCGAAGTCCACCGGCTTGGTCACGTAGGCGTTGGCGTGCAGCTGGTAGCTGCGCAGGATGTCCTCGTCGGCCTGCGAGGTGGTGAGCACCACCACCGGGATCCGGCGCAGTTCCTCGTCCTTCTTGATCTCTTCCAGCACCTCCCGGCCGTCCCGGCGCGGCAGGTTGAGGTCGAGCAGGATCAGGTCGGGCATCACCGCGTCGGCGTACTGGCCCTCCTGCCGCAGGTAGGCGAGCGCCTCGGCGCCGTCGGACACGACGGTCAGCCGGTTGCGCAGCTTGTGCTCCTCGAACGCCTCCTGGGTCATCAACACGTCACCCGGATCGTCCTCCACGAGCAGGACCTCGATCGGGCTCTTGCCGTCCGCTGGCGCGGTCATCCCACCGTCTCCCTCATGTCACCCGTTCTACCGCTTTCCCGGGACCCGTCGGCCCGGTCCGGCCGGTCCGCCTCGGCGGACTGCTCCGGCAGCGCGGGCGGCGTCTCGGCCGAGGGCTCGGATTCGCCCGTCGCGTCACCCTCGACCGGCGGCTGCTCCGGCGTCTCGGCGGCCGTGGCGGCCGCCTCGATGGCCTCGGGCAGCGCCGGCAGGGTGAACCGGATGGCGGTGCCCTCCGGCACGTCGGTGTCCACCCAGACCCGGCCGCCGTGGTATTCCACGATCTTCTTGGCGATGGCCAACCCGATGCCGGTGCCCGGGTACGCATCCTTCGAGTGCAGCCGCTGGAAGATCACGAAGATCTTGTCGGCGAACTCCGGCTCGATCCCGATGCCGTTGTCCTGGCAGGTGATCTCCCACTCGGTCCCGACCAGCCGGGCCGAGACGTGCACCTTCGGCGGCACGTCCGGGCGGCGGAACTTGATCGAGTTGCTGACCAGGTTGGCCAGCAGGTTGGTGAGCAGCGGCTCTTCGCCCCGGATCACCGGCAGCTCGGTCCAGGTCAGCTCGGCGTCGGCGTACTGCCGGGCGGCCTCGGTCTGGCCGGCCACGTCGCCCATCACCTTGTTGAGGTCGACGTCGACGAAGCCCGCGGTGAGCCGGCCGATCCGGGAGAACGCGAGCAGGTCGTTGATCAGCCGCTGCA
Organism: Micromonospora sp. NBC_00389; assembly: GCF_036059255.1. Taxonomy (NCBI): domain Bacteria; kingdom Bacillati; phylum Actinomycetota; class Actinomycetes; order Micromonosporales; family Micromonosporaceae; genus Micromonospora; species Micromonospora sp. NBC_00389. The sequence goes on from NZ_CP107947.1 coordinate 737,571, forward strand.
TCCGCTGCGCGCCGTCCACCGCGAAGGCGATGTACTGGTCGGCCCGCTCGTCGAGCTGCCCGGCGTAGCGGCGCTGGAGCAGCTGGCAGAAGCTGGCCACCTTGCGCAGCGGCTCCTGGAGGTCGTGTGAGGCCACGTACGCGAACTGCTCCAGGTCGCGGTTGGACCGGGTGAGCTCCTCGGCCTGTTTCTGGAGCTGGGTGTTGACCCACTCGATGCGCTCGCGAGCCTCCCGCACCTCGGCCAGGTCGGAGGCGATCTTCTGGCGCATCGCGTCCACGTCCTCAGCGAGCCGGATGAACTCCGGCGGGCCGGTGGTGGCGATGCCGTGCTGGTAGTCGCCGTCGGCGACCTCGCGGACCTGGTCGGCCAGCCCGACGAGTGGCCGGATCACCATCCGGTCCAGGGAGAGCAGCAGCACCGTGCCGGCGACGACCACCACCAACGCGGCGATGATCAGGAGCACGACCAGCACGTTGCTGCTGCTACGCACGGCGGCGGCGGACTCTTCCCGGGCGGTCAGGATCTCCTGCTGAAGGTCGCCGACCGCCGACCGGACCTGGTCGAACTGCTGCCGGGCCTGGTCGTTGACCAACGCCTGCCCGGCGGTGGTGCCGCGCTGGTCGGTGGTGGTGATCACTGGCTCCGCCACCACCTGCCGCCACTGCTCGGCACGCTCCTCGACGGTCCGCAGCTCCTGGCCGATCTGTGGATAGTCATCGAGCAGCGTCCGCATCGAGGCGACGAGGTCCTTCTCCTGGTCGAGCCCCGCCCGGTACGGCTCAAGGTCGGCCGGGTCACCGCTGACCGCGTACCCGCGGACCCCCGTCTCCTGGTCGAGCACCGCGTTGAGCAGTTCCTGCGCCTGCACCCGCAGCGGGCCGGTCTTGTTCAGGATGGCGTCGATCTGGGTGCGGTTGCGGGCCGCCATCGCCGCCTCGGCGGCGGCCAGGCCGATCAGCAGCACGCCAACGACGGTGAGCAGGGTGATGACCCGGCGGCGCAGGCTCCAGCCGCCGACCACCGGCGTCACCGGCCACCGCCCCGGCTGACCAGCAGCATGGCAACGTCGTCGGCGAGCGGGCCACCGTTGATCTGCTCGGCCCGGCCGACCAGCCACGCCGGCAGCTCGGGCAGCGGCACCTGGCGGTTCGCCGGCTCATCGAGCAGCCCGCTCAGACCCGGCACGTCGAGCCGCTCGTTGCTCGTGCCCACCCGCCCCTCGATCAGGCCGTCGGTGTACATCAGCAGGGACCAGTCATCGGTGTCGAACTCCAGGTCGTAGGCGATCGGCCGGCGGGGTCGTACGCCCAGCAGCAGGCCGCCGGGCGCGGGCACCGGAACGACCCGGCCGCCGGAGAGCAGCAGCGGCGGCGGATGCCCGGCGAGTCGGACGGTGGCCCGGTTGGCGTCCAGGTCCAGTCGGGCGGTGGCCACCGTCGCGAAGATCTCCTGGAGCCGGCGCTCGCTCATCAGCACCTGCTCCAGCGCGGGCAGCACCTCGTCGTCCGGTACGCCGGCGAGCACCAGTGCCCGCCAGGCCACCCGCAGCTCGACGCCGAGCGCGGCCTCGTCCACGCCGTGCCCGCAGACGTCCCCGACGATCAGGTAGAGACGGTCCGGACTGGTCTGCACCACGTCGAAGAAGTCGCCGCCGATCAGCGCGGCGTGCCGGCCGGGCCGGTAGAAGGTGTGCACCGCCACCTGGTCGGTCGTCATCAGTGGCTGGGGCAGCAGGCCGCGTTCGAGCCGAGCCGACTCGGCCTGGCGCAGCTCGACCTCGCGCAGCCGGCGGGCGTTCTCGTCGGCGCGTTTGCGCTCCACCGCGTAGCGCAGCGCCCGGGTCAGCAGCACCCCGTCGACCTGGCCCTTGACCAGGTAGTCCTGCGCGCCCTCGGCGACCGCCACGATGCCGAGGTGCTCGTCCGAGCGGCCGGTGAGCACGCAGACGGCCGCGCCGCTGGACATCTCCAGCACCTGGCGCAGCCCGTCCAGCCCCTGCGCGTCCGGCAGGCCCAGGTCGAGCAGGACACAGTCGACGTTGCTGATCCGTTGCCGCGCCTCGCTGAGGCTGCTGGCGATCAGGAGGTCGATCATCGAGTTCGTCTCGGCGAGCAGCTCACCGACGAGGAAGGCGTCACCCTCGTCGTCCTCCACCAGCAGCACGCGCAACCGCTCGCCCGGCGGCAGGTTGGCGTGCCTCGACAGGCCGCCGTGCGGGTACGGCACAACGGGGGAACCGGCCAGGCCGGCTCCCCGGTGCGGCCGGGTCACCGCCGCGAGGCGCGGGAGATCGCTGGTGATGTCGGGCTCCTTCCGAGTGCCCTGCTGATCCTGTATTAGACAACGGTCGGACACAACACGATGGCCTCGGCGCGACCGGCAATGGGCCGGATCACTGCCCGCGAAGGACAAACCGGGCGGCGGTGGAGGCCAGGACGTCCGGCCGTCCCACCCCGAGCCGCGGAGGGGCAGGATGGTGCCACCCCAGGCCCCACCACCCCCGAGGAGTTCCCGTGGGCGCACCCCCCACCCCCGTCACGAAGGGCAGGCCGGCCCGCACGGGTCCGGACGTACCCCTCGCCGACCGCGCGCTGGCCCGGCCCCGCCGGCGGCTCGCGGCCGCCGTGGCCGCCCTCGTCGCGCTGGTCGCCGTCGGCGCCGGCGGCCTGCTGGACCTGCGCACCCCGGCGCCGAGGTCGGCCGACGCGCCGGTGGACGCGTTCAGCGCCAGCCGGGCGTACGAGGACGTCCAGGTCATCGCAGCCCGGTCGCACGTCGCCGGCAGCCCGGCCAACGACCAGGTCCGCGCGCACATCGAGCAGCAGTTGCGCGGGCTGGGCCTGGAGACCGAGGTGCAGGACACCGTCGCCCCGGAAGCCGGCCAGCTCAGCGGGGCGGCGGGTGGGGCCACCCTGGCCCGGGTACGCAACGTGGTGGCCCGGCTGCCCGGCACCGACCCGACGGGCCGGGTCTTCCTGGTCGCCCACTACGACTCGGTGCAGACCGGGCCGGGCGGCAACGACGACGCGGCCGGCACCTCCGCCATTCTGGAGGTCGCCCGGGCGTTGGCGGCCGGCCCCCGGCCGCGCAACGACATCGTCTTCGTGCTGACCGACGCCGAGGAGGCGTGCCTCTGCGGCGCCTCCGCGTTCGCCGCCAGCCATCCGCTGGCCGCCGACGGTGGGGTGGTGCTCAACCTGGAGGCGCGCGGCTCGACCGGCCCCGTGATCATGTTCGAGACGTCCCGGAACAACGCGAAGCTGGTGGACGTCTTCGGCCGCGCCGCCCCGCACCCGGTCGGCACCTCGTTCGCCGTGGAGATCTACCGCGCGCTGCCCAACGACACCGACTTCACCGCGTTCCTGGACCGGAAGTTCGTCGGGCTGAACTCGGCGTACATCGACGGTGGCGCGATCTACCACACGCCACTGGACACCCCGGCATCGATGGATCGGGGCAGCCTCCAGCAGCACGGGGACAACGCGCTGGGTCTGGCCCGGGAGTTCGGCCGCACCGACCTGACCGACCTACGCTCCGGGAACGACGCCACCTACTTCCCGGTCCCCGGCGGGCTGGTCCGCTACCCCGGCTGGCTCACCCTGCCGCTGGCCCTGCTGGCAGTGCTCGCGGTGGCCGCGCTGGGCTGGCTGACCCGTCGGCAGGGTCGGGCCAGCACCGGCCGGCTTGCCGCCGGCTTCGGGCTGGCCCTGGTGCCGATCGTGGCCGCGCCGCTCGCCGCACAGCTGCTCTGGATGGCGATCACCGCGATCCGGCCGGGGTACGCCGAACTGCTCGACCCGTACCGGCCGATCTGGTTCCGGTTGGCCGTGCTGGCGCTCGCCGCAGCCATCCTGTTCACCTGGTACGCGCTGACCCGCCGCCGGATCGGGCCGGCCGCGCTCGCCGTCGGCGGGCTGGCCTGGCTGGCCCTGCTCGGGGTGCTGCTCGCCGTGGCGGTGCCCGGCGGGGCGTACCTCACCACCCTGCCGGCGCTGGCCGGCGCCCTCGGCGGGCTGGTCGCGCTGCGCACCCGGCAGACCGGGACGTGGCCGGTGGTGGCGGTGACCGCCGCCAGCGCGGTCGGCGTGGTCATCCTGCTGCCCACCGTGGTGCTGCTCTTCCCCGCGCTGGGGATGGCCATGGGCGGCGTGGCCGCGCTGGTCGCGGTGCTGCTCGGCCTGGCCGCGCTGCCAGTGGTCGACCTGCTGCATCCGCAGGCCGGTGGCCAGCGCGGGATGCGGGCGCTGCGGGCCCGGCGGCTCGCGGTGCTGCCGGCCGGGGCCGCCGCCGTGGCAGCGGTGGTGCTCGCGGGGGTCGGCCTGGCCGTGGACCGCTTCGACGCCGCCCACCCCGCACCCACCCACCTGATGTACGCCATGGACGCGGGCACCGGCCAGGCCCGCTGGCTGAGCCACGAGACCGATCCGCAGCCGTGGACCGATGGCTACGTGGACGGGGTGACCGACGTCGGGGACGAATTCCCCGGGCTCGGCGATGGTGAGCTGCGGGCCGGCCCGGCGCAGGCGGCGAGCCTGCCGGCGCCGAAGCTGGAGGTGCTGGCCGACAGCGTCGCCGGCGGCGAACGCACCCTGCGGCTGCGGCTCACCCCGCAGCGGGTGGCGCGGCTGGCCACCCTGCACGTCGACACGTCGACCGCCACCGTGCTCCGGGCCGAGGTGGCCGGTCGGTCGGTGCCGGTGGAGCCCCGCGCGGGCAGGTGGGGCTTCGGGCTGGTCTTCCACGCCCCGCCGGCCGAGGGGATCGAGGTCACGCTGACCCTGCGACCGATCGCCGGGCAGGTGGCGCTGCGCGCGATGGACGCCAGTGACGGGCTGGACGCGCTGCCCGGCTTCCGCCCCCGGCCGCCAGCCGTCGGCGTCGTCGGCTCGCACAGCTCCGAGATGCTGGCGGTTGCCCGCACCTATCCCCTGTGACGGACGGGCCGGTGGTCCGGCGGAGCCAGTTCTCCGGCGGCCCACCGGCCGTGCGTACCGATCGGAAATGCCGCATGGCGCCGTTGCGGATCCGCCCGGCGATATCCGGTCAGCTCGCCGGTTCGGGTTGGCCGGCGCCGCTGCGCCGCCAGCGGTTTCCGTCGTGATCGGTGTACGTGAGATCCACCAGAACGGTGTCGGCCGCGCGCAACCGATGCTCCGCCGTCACGGTGACGAACAGTTCGTGACTGTCCCGACCGTGTATCCGGCGTACCTGTTTCACTGCGGCCAACTCGGTGGGCGTGCCCTCCGGATCGTCGGGCGGGACGAGCCGCGGCAACACCGTCACGTCCAGCACCGGGGCGTCGCTCTCGTTGGCCACGGTCACCCGGAGCACCGAGTTGCCCCGGATCTCGGCCACCGCCGAGATCAGCCGGGCCTGGGTGGCCCGGACCCGCAGCTCGTCGGTCCGGCGGGCACGGATCTCCCGGCGCAGTCCAAGGTAGACGAACAGGACGCTGGCGATCGAGCCGACCGCGCCAAACCAGTCCGGCACGGAACCCCAGTCGACGGCGGCCTGGTGTGGCGACCAGTTCATGCGTCCATCGTGGATGCGCCAGGCGAGTGTCCCGTACGGCGGATCGGCCCGAATCTATCGCGAAATGGAAATCGCGGCACCGATTCCGGTCACGCGGGTGACCTAAACGGAGAGTGTGCGAGTCAGTACGGTGGTGGATATCCTTGCGGTTGGCGTGGTGCGAGCGACAATCCCTCCCACTGTCCACCAGATGGACATGATCTTTTCTGTCGCCTACCCCGCCGCAATTTCGCCACCGAAGGGGGACCGCATTGACTGCGGACGTTCCACCCGACGATGCCGGCGTGCCCCGGCCGGCTTACGACCGGCCGAGTCGGGTCTCTGTCGACCCGCCGCTCGGGCGGCTGGACTGCCCGTTGCACGGGCGGGACGACCTGATCGACGAGATCATGCGGCCACGGGAGATCGCCGGGGACCGGGCCTCGGTGCACATCCTCTGCGGCATGGGCGGCTCAGGTAAGAGCCACGTCGCCCTGGAGATCGCCCGCCGTGCCCGTTCGGACGGACGGACCGTCTGGTGGGTGCAGGCGGGCCGGCTCAACTCGGGGATGCGCGAGGTGGTCAGCCAACTCGGCGCCTCGGAAACCCAGGTCGACCAGGCATGGGCCGGGATGATCAGCGCAACGGACCTGGTCTGGCGCTACCTCAACCAGGCCGGGCAGCCCTGGCTGCTGATCTTCGACAGCGTGGACGAGCCCGGCACGCTCGGCCCCACCGACGGGGTGCTCGCCGACGGCACCGGCTGGCTGCGCAGCCCGGAGGCCGAGGACGGCATGGTCCTGGTGACCACCCGGGACGGCAACCGGAGCACCTGGGGCACCTGGTCGACTCTGCACCAGGTGCGCCCGCTCGACGCCGACGCCGGCGCGCAGGTGCTGATCGACCGGGCCGGCCCGCAGGCCGGTGACCTGGCCGACGCCCGGGAGCTGGCCCGGGAGCTGGGCGGGTTGCCGCTGGCCCTGCGCGCGGCCGGCAACTACCTCCGGTCGGTCAACGCCAGCCCGGTCTGGCGCGGCTCCTCCACCATCACCACCTTCGCCGACTACCGGGCTGCGGTGGAGCGCCGGTTCCGCTCGCCGCGCGACGCCGCCGACATCGACCTCGACGAGTCGCTCGGCCTGGAGATCGTCCGCGAGGTCGACGACATCTCACTGGACCTGCTGGCCCGCCGCCAGCTCCAGCAGAGCCGCCCACTGCTCAACGTGCTGGCCTGCCTGAGCATCTCCCCGGTGCCCTACGAGGTGGTGCTCAAGCCGGCCATCCTGGCCGGGTCGCCACTCTTCGAAGGGCTGACCGGCCGGCAGCGGGTGAAGGTGCTGGAGGGCATCGGGGACCTCACCCTGGTCGACTTCGACGTCCGGGAGGACGTCACCGACCCGGCCTTCGCGCACGTGCTGTCGCTGCACCCGCTGGTGCACGCGATGTTCCGGGACCGGGACGAGGTCCGCGAGCAGATCGCCGAGTACCACGGGCTGGTCATGAGGCTGCTGCTCGCCGCCACCGAGGGGCAGAGCCCGGACGACTCGGGCGTCTGGGCCAACTGGGACGTGCTGGTGCCGCACCTGGTCGAGGCGGTCCGCGAATACCTCGTGCCGCAGCAGCAGAAACACGACCCTGAGACGGTACGCCGGGCGCTGGAGCTGGCCCGGCTCACCGCCCGCTACCTCATCGCGGTCGGCCTGCCGGGCTCGGCCTTCGACATTCTCGACCCGATCGTGCGCGGTTGTGGCGCGTACGACCACGAGCGCGACCGGCCCCAGGTACTGGCGCTGCGGCACGAGCTGGGCCGCACCTGGCTGGAGCGGAACCAGCCGGAGATGGCCGAGCGGGTGCTCCGCGACGTGATCGCGGACCGGACCAGGGTGCTCGGCAGCGACGATGCCGACACGCTGGCCAGCCGGCACAAGCTGACCAAGGCGATCATGGCGCAGCGTCAGTGGCCGGAGGCCGAGCTGGAGCTGCGGCAGATCGTCATTGCCGAAGACCAGGTCCGCGGTCCGGAGCACTGGGACACCATGGTGGTGCGGCACAGCCTCGCGCTGGCCGTGCTCGCCCAACACCGGGCCGCCGAGGCCGAGGAGATGCTGCACGCCATCCTGGAGGTCCGGTACCGCACCTGGCCACTCAACCAGCCGGAGACCTGGCAGGCCCGGCACACGTTGGCCCGCTGCATGCAGGAGCAGGGCCGGCTCGACGAGGCGGAGACGGAGCTGCGGGCCACCCTGGCAACCGTCGAGCCCCGGCACGCCGACCGCAGCGAGGTGCTCGCCATCCGGGCCACCCTGGCCGCGCTCCTGCTGCTCGACGGGCGCCTCGACCCGGCGATCGAGGCGTACGAGCAGCTGCTGGCCGACCGGCGGCGGCTGCTCGGAGACACCCACCTGGACACTCTCCAGGTGGAACATGCGCTGCGTCGCCTGCGCAACGGCGACGAAACGGCCGGGCCCACCGGCGGACGCTGAGCACCGACGACCGCCACCGGGCTCGGCGCAGCGGGCGTCGGGGTCAGTGCGGCGCGGCCGGACCCAGGTCGCTCGGGTCGGTGTTGCCGCCACAGACGATCAACGCCACCCGCTCCCCCGCCTGCGGCACGTACGCGCCACCGACCAGCGCGGCCAGCGCCGCGGCGCCGCCCAGCTCGGCGGCGACCCGCAGCTCCGACCAGAGCAGCCGGCGCGCCCGCACCAGGTCCTCGTCGCGGACCAGCACGGAGACCACCCCGGTCCGGCGGGCGGTGTCGAAGGCGATCTCGCCGATCCGACGGGCGCCCAACGAGTCCGTGGCGATGCCGCCCACCTCGATGTCGACCGGCCGGCCGGCCTTGAGGGCGGAGTGCAGGGTGGGGATCTGCTCGGGCTCGACGGCGACGACGCGTACCGACCCGTCGAACCAGGTGGCGATGCCGGACACCAGCCCGCCCCCGCCGACCGCCACCAGCACGGTGTCGATCCCGTCCAGCTGCCGTTCCAGCTCCCGGCCGACGGTGCCCTGACCGGCCACCACCTCCGGCTGGTCGTACGCGTGCACGACCAGCGCGCCGGTCTCCTCGGCCCGCTGGGTGCTCGCCGCCAGCGCCTCGGCGTAGTGCTGGCCAACCTGCCGCACCTGGGCGCCCAGCCCGGCCAGCCGCTGCACCTTCACCGGCGAGGCGGTGACCGGCACGAAGACCTCCGCCGGCACACCCAGCGAGCGGGCCGCGTACGCGACGGCGAGGCCGTGGTTGCCACCCGAGGCGGCGATCACCCCCGCCGAGGGCAGCGACCCCTGGAGCATCCGGTTGAACGCGCCGCGCGGCTTGAACGAGCCGGTGTGCTGGTGCAACTCCAGCTTGAGGCTGAGCTGCCCCGGCACACCCAGATCGGCACCGTCGATGGTCAACACCGGGGTTTCCCGGACCCGCCCCTCGACCAGCGCCGCAGCCGCCTCGACGTCGCTTCTGTCCACCATGGGAAAACGCCCTTCGCTACGACCAGAGGGCCAGTCGACCGTCGTCGGTGAGCCCGACGAAACATCCTATGGAGATCCGCCGGCCATCCGTCGCGGGACGCACCGTGTGGTAGTGCCGCGGGTCGAACAGGAAGCCCTCGCCGAGCGTGGGTCGCAGCGTCAACGACTGCGCGTCGGCGGTCACCGACTCGTCATAGCCGTACCCGCCCGGAACGCGCAGGTCCTCGTCGTCCGGCTGCCACCGCCGCCGCCACAGCACGGTCTCACCGCCGGCCGGCGGCACGCGGACGTAGATGTTGAAGGCCAACTGGGCCACCACGTCGGTGTCGAGCAGTCGGCCGGCGTACTCCCGGACGGCGTCGTCGAAGTGCACCTGGAGGCCGGCGTTGATCTCGCGGACGATGCCGACGTGCATCTCCCGCCGCTGCCGCCGCCCGGGTGCGACGTCCGGCCAGGCGGCCCGGAACGCGGCCAGGCACAACTCCCGCGGCGCGTCCGACAGGCCCAGCGTGGACCAGGTCTTCTCGGCCGCGCGGGCCGCATCCCAGTAGTCCTCACGCAGGTCACCGGCATCGCGGTGGTCGTTGATGGCCGGGCCGAACTTGGCGACGACCGGAAACACCCGGCTCTCCTCGTAGCGGTCCATCGGGGCGGCGGCGAGGGCGGCGGTGATCGCGTGACAGCGGGCCGGGGAGAGCAGGCCCGGCACCCGGAGGGCAGCCAGCCGCCCTGCGACGAGCCCGGCGACGTCCGCTCGGGTGATCACATCGGATTCGACGGCGACGAACAGCGGGTCGGTGTTCCTCGGTTGCTGCACGGCGGTCCTCCTGTTGCGAAGATCCCTCACCGGACATGTCGCGCCCCACGACAGCGCACGATGCAATGTACCGACCGACGGCAACCGGGCCGGGGCCATCGACATTGACCGCGCCACATGCCGCGAACAGTTTCCGCAGTTCCGGATGGGGTGGCGCGGGCACCGCTACCATCGGCGCAACGGGGGTCCGGCGCACAGAGCCGTACGGCGGTTGGATTCCGCCGATCGGGGAATGGTGACGCACCCCGGCCTGACGGATGATGCGACTAGTTCGAACGCTGACAAGGAGTTCGATATGGCTGGCGCCGGCCCGACGGATCTTGACAGGCAGACCGACCGCCTGGAGATGGCGCGTCGAATAGCCCGGGAAATGATCGAGTCCGACCATCAGGCACTGGAGCTCGCCATCCGGCAGCGCCCGCAGTGCTGGTCCCGGCGCCCGACCGGCCACGGTGCCCGCCCGGAGCCGACAACTCACTGATCCGACAGGTCACGGGAGCCGTCGCCGAGTCAGCTCGCCGGCTCGTGATCTCCGTCGTGGTCACGGATCAACGCCGCCCATGCTCTCTGCTGTCACGGGTGGGCCTGCTCCAGGTCGTACCCGCAGGTAGCGCCCGCTATGGAATAGCCGACGGTGGCTGCCGCCAGCACGAGGCCGACACCGACGCCGAGGGCTGCCGCGCCTTTGCTGGACAGCCCAGTTCGCCAAACGAACACGGCCGTCACCACGGCGGCCAGGGGCAGCGAGAACGCGAGGGAGAGCCACACGGTCTCGCGGAACACCCATACCAACCAAGCTGGATCCCCGGTGATCTCCTCGCACGGGACCGGGTGTGCGGGCCTGGGCGCCGCCGCCAGCGGCGCAGTGGCAAGACCAGCGAACGCGTATGCCAACACCGTCCAGCTCAGCGCAGCCCGGGTCCTCGGCCAGTCGATCACAACGGCGACTGTGCCAGACGCCACCGAAGACGGCTACGGCACGCGGACCTGATCGCCGTACAGCCGGGGCCTCTACTTCCAGCGGAAGTGCACGAAGAGCCGGCCGAAGTTCTTGGAGTCCTTCTCCACCCGGTGATAGAGCTGCTTGACGTCCTTCTGATCGAGGAACCGCAGCACCCGCTTCTTGAGCTGGCCCGACCCCTTGCCAGGGATGATCTCCACGAGGGTGGCCTTCTTCGCCACCGCCTCGTCCATGATCCCGCGCAACGCCCGGTCGATGTCCTGGCCCTTGTTGAAGATCTCGTGCAGATCCAGCTTGAGCTTCATGCCGCAGCCCCCGGCCGGTCAGGTCCCATGTCCGCCATCCTAGGCACGCCCGTCGGCCCACCCGCCGGACGATGACGGGGCGACCCCGAAGGGCCGCCCCGTGCATATCACCGGTCCGCGCTCAGCGCCTGCCGCCCAGGCGGGTCTCCACCCGCTCCAGCGCGACCCGGTAGTCGTCGTTGGCCGCGTACATCGCGGCAGCGATCCGCAGGTGCCGCAGCGCGTCCGAGTGCCGGTTGAGCCGCTCCAGCGTCCGACCCAGCACGTGGTGCGCGTAATGGTCGCTCGGGTCCCGGTCGACCAGCTCCCGCAACTGCTCCTCGGCCCGGCTGAGCTGGGCCGACTGGAAGTAGGCCCGGGCCAGCAGCTGCCGTACCGCCGCGTTGCCGGGTTCGGCGTCCACGATCGGCTCCAGCAGTCGGGCCGCTCCGCTCGGGTCACCGGTTTCGAAGAACATGGTCGCCCGCCGGTAGTCCGCCAGAAGATCCATCTGCCCACCTCCTCGGGTCGCGCCGTCACCTGTTCCGACGCTGGCACAACGCTGGCCGTTTAGCGACTGTTCCCCGGGTTGGGATCGGGCCGAATCCGGCCCTCGGCGGGTCAGGCGCGGGCGTCCCGGCGCCCGGCGGCCAACTCCCAGGCGCGGACGCCACCGACGATCCCGGCAGTGTTCGGCACCACCACCACGTCATCGCCCATCCGGGCCAGTTGCTCAGGCCGAATCAGCCGGGAGTTGCCCCCGCCCAGATAGAGCCGGTCCCAGCGGAACACCGGGCGGAGCCCGTCCACGACCTGGCGGATCCGCCGGGACCAGAAGGCGTCGCCGAGCCGGCGGCGCTCCGGCTCGCCCACGTACGTGTCGTAGGTGGTGCCCCAACGCACCGGCGCGTGGGACAGCTCCAGGTGTGGGGCGAGCACCCCGCCGTCGAAGAGGGCGCTGCCCAGCCCGGTACCCAGGGTCAGCACCAACTCGCAGCCGGTGCCGGCGACCACCCCGGCACCGTGCACCTCGGCGTCGTTGAGCACCAGCGCCGGCACCCCGAACGCCTCGGCCAGCGCGCCTCGCGCGTCCCAGCCGGACCACTCGGCCAGCAGGTCCGGGTCGACACGGGTACGGGGGCCGCTGCGGGTCACGTAGTGCGGTGTGGTCACCACCACACCGTGCCGGATCATCCCGGGCACGCCGACCGTCAGTCGGTCCGGCGTTGGCAGCCGAGCGCCCAGGTCGAGCAGGGTCTGGACAAACAGCGCAGGAGGCAACGGGTACGGGGTCGGCACCCGTAGCGGCCGGGCCCGCATCGTGCCGGCCTCATCGAGCACCGACGCCTTGATGCCCCCGCCACCGCAGTCGATCGCCAGTGTGGTCACCACGTCGATGAGTCTGCCCGCTGCCGGCCGGTCATATGCGGGCGGCCGGATAGGCTGCCGTCCTGATGAGCGCCACGATGATCGTCAAGGACCTGGCCGCCGGGCACGGTGACCGCCCACTCTTCGCCGGATTGGACCTGGTGGTCGCCCCCGGCGACGTGGTCGGCCTGGTCGGGCCGAACGGTGCCGGAAAGTCGACGCTGCTGCGTACTCTCGCCGGGTTGCTGCCGGTGGAAGCCGGCAGTGTCACGCTCAGCCCGCCCTCCGCGAGCGTCGGACACCTGCCGCAGGAGCCGGACCGGCGACCGGGCGAGACGGTGCGCGGCTTCCTGGCCCGGCGGACCGGGGTGACCGCCGCGCAGGCGGCGCTGGACGCCGCGACCGAGGCGCTGACCGCCGGGACGGCGGGCGCCGATGACGCCTACGGCGACGCGCTGGAGCGCTGGCTCGCCCTCGGCGGCGCGGACCTGGACGAACGCGCCGAGCAGGTGACGGCCGACCTGGGGCTCGCCATCGACCTGGACCACCCGACGACCGGGCTCTCCGGAGGCCAGGCGGCCCGGGCCGGGCTGGCCTCGCTGCTGCTCAGCCGCTACGACGTGTTCCTGCTCGACGAGCCGACCAACGACCTGGACCTGGCCGGGCTGGAGCGGCTGGAGGAGTTCGTCACGGGGCTGCGCGCCGGCACCGTGCTGGTCAGCCACGACCGGGAGTTCCTCGCCCGCACGGTGACCCGCGTGCTGGAGCTGGATCTGCCGCAGCAGCAGGTGCACCACTACGGCGGCGGCTACGCGGCCTACCTGGAGGAGCGCGAGGTGGCCCGGCGGCACGCCCGCGCCGACTTCGAGGAGTACGCCGACACCCGGGCCGGGCTGGAGGCGCGGGCTCGTACCCAGCGTGCGTGGATGGAGAAGGGCGTCAAGAACGCCCGGCGCAAGGCCACCGACAACGACAAGATCGGTCGCAAGTTCCGCAGCGAGGCCAGCGAGAAGCAGGCGGCCAAGGCCAAGCAGACCGCGCGGCTGATCGAACGGCTCGACGTGGTGGAGGAGCCCCGCAAGGAGTGGGAGCTGCGGATGGAGATCGCCGCCGCCCCACGCGCCGGCGCCGTCGTGGCCACGCTGCGCGGCGCGGTGGTACGCCGGGGCGGCTTCACTCTCGGCCCGATCGACCTCCAGATCGACTGGGCGGACCGGGTGGCGGTGACCGGGGCGAACGGCTCGGGCAAGTCCACCCTGCTGGCGGCGCTGCTCGGCCGGCTGCCGCTGGACGCGGGCACCGCCTCACTCGGACCCGGGGTGGTGGTCGGCGAGGTGGACCAGGCCCGGGGTTTGTTCCTCGGCGACGCGCCGCTGATCGACGCGTTCCAGGCGGCCGTACCGGAGATGTCGCCGGCGGACGCGCGGACCCTGCTGGCCAAGTTCGGGCTGCGCGCGGCGCACGTGCCACGGCCGGCGGCCACCCTCTCCCCCGGTGAGCGGACCCGCGCGGCGCTGGCCCTGCTCCAGGGGCGTGGGGTCAACCTGCTGGTGCTCGACGAGCCCACCAACCACCTGGACCTGCCCGCCATCGAGCAGCTCGAATCGGCGCTGGCCAGCTATCCGGGCACGCTGCTGCTGGTCACCCACGACCGGCGGATGCTGGCCGCCATCGAGACGAACCGTCGGCTGCGGGTCGACGCCGGGCGGATCGCCGAGGATTGATCCGTGCCGGCGCGTCGCCGCGGGGTGACAATGACGCCATGCTCAAGTGGGAGTACGCACTGCTGGTCCGCCGTCGCCAGGCGGCGACCAACGACCTGGGCTGGGAAGTCGTCTTCGTCTGGTACGGCCCGGACGGCTCGATGGTCGACGTGACGCCGTACGGCGACACCGCGCTGGCCCACCTGAACCGGGCCGGCGACCAGGGCTGGGAACTGGTCGCGATGAGCGAGGACCCGTCCCTGCCCGGCAACCATGAGCTGCACCGCTACCACCTCAAGCGGCCGAAGCCCGCCGCCGCGCCGCCCCGGCAGCGGATGCGCGGCGGCGGCCGGCCCGGCCGCCGCACCCTCTCCGGCTGACCACTGCGACCGCTCGGCGGACTGACCCGGTCCGGCCCTGCGGTTCCCGCTCGACCCGTGCCCGGATGTGCGGTTCCGGCTCGGCCGGGCACCAGTCACAGTTGAGCGTGATACCTCAGAGGCATTTTTATGACTCTGAGGTATCACGCTCGCTGCGGCCTGGCCTCGAAGACTGCGACACGCCGATCAACGGCACTCCGACCCGCCGACGCGGTAGACGAGCGGGGCATACCGGGCGCGGATGCGGGTATCGCGCGGCGGGAGGTGACCCGAATGGTCGCTTTGGCACAGACTCCGCCCTCGGCCGACCGGCTGCGGGCGATCGACGAGTTCCTCGCTCAGGCGTGGGCGGACCAGGTCCGGCACGACGACCGGCTGCGTGGTCTGGCAGTCGAGGTGCGGTTCGACCGGGGGGTGGCCCATCTCAGCGGGGAGGTGGCCGAGCCCGACGACCTGCGGCTGGTCCGGGACCTGGTGGGGCGGCTGGCCGGGGTCTACGGCGTCTGGTGCCGGGTCGGCGTTGGCGGGCGGGAGCCGGTGGTGGTGGACCTCGGCTGCGGGCCGACCAAGCAGTGGTCGGGCAACCTGGGGCTGGACATCTACCCGGCGCCGGGGGTCAACGCCGTGGCGGACCTCTCCGGCTCGCTACCGCTGGCCGACAACTCGGTGGACGTCCTCTTCGCGGTGCACATCCTGGAGCACCTGATCGACTTCCTGCCGCTGGTGGACGAGTGCCACCGGGTGCTCCGCCCGGGCGGCGTACTGCACGTGATGAGCCCCTGGTGGGGGCATGTGAACGCGGTGGCGGACCCGACCCACGTCCGACTGATGGACGTGCAGACGTTCAAGGGGATCTGCCAACTCCGGCCGCCGGGCACCCCGCGCTGGTACCCGCTGCACGCCGGCTGCGACGGTGCCTCGATCTTCGCCGACCTCACCCCGCTACCCCCCGACGCCGACCCCGCAACCCAGTCCCACCTGGCCCGCTTCTTCGACTGACCAACCCCACTCCGGCCAGCCCCAACCGGGTCGACCGGTTAGGGGGTCTGGGTGGATTCGCGGATTTCCAGGCGATAGGGGGCGGAGAGTTCGCGGGCAGGGGCGGAGCGGTCGCCGTCGAGGCGCTCAGCCAGCAACTCGACGGCGAGCCGGGCGATCTGCGCCTTGTCGGGGGCGACGGTGGTCAGTGTGGGGATCGAGAACCGGCCGTCCTCGATGTCGTCGAAGCCGACCACCGCCACATCCTCGGGCACCCGCAGGCCGGCCTCGTGCAGGGCGCGCAGGGCACCCAGGGCGAGCGTGTCGTTGAAGCAGAAGACGGCGTCGGGGCGTACCCCGGAGGTGAGTAGACCGCGCATGGCGGCGGCGCCGTCGGCGCGGTGCCAGGCCGACGCGGGCGCCACCAGGGCCTCGTCGTAGTCCAGGCCGGCGGCGCGCAACGCGTCGGCGTAGCCGGTCAGGCGCAGCCGGGCGCTGGCGCCCTCGGGCGTGCGCTGCGAGCCGATGGCCGCGATCCGACGCCGGCCGAGCCGGATCAGGTGGTCGGTGATCTCCCGGGCCGCGCCGACGTTGTCGATCACCACGTGATCCGCCGGGCCGTGGTCGACCCGCTCGCCGAGCAGCACCATCGGCGTGCCGTCCAGGCCGGTCAGGTCCTCTGCGGTCAGCGCCAACGGGCTGAAGATCAACCCGTCGATCAGGTGGTCGGTGATGCCGGAGGCCACCACGCGTTCCTGCTCGCGCCGGCCTCCGGTCTGGTCGATCAGCACGGTCCAGCTGAACTGGGCGGCTGCGGTGACGACGTGGCGGGCAAGCTCGGCGAAGTACGGAATGTCCAGTTCCGGCACGGCCAGCGCGATCACGCCCGTGCGGCCCTTGCGCAGGTGACGGGCGGACAGGTTGGGCCGGTAGTTCAGCTCGGCGATCGCCTCCTCGACCCGGGCGCGGGTGTCCGGCCGCACGTGCACGTAGCCGTTGACCACGTTGGAGACCGTCTTCACCGACACGCCGGCCCGTTCGGCCACGTCCTTCAGCCTGTTTCGCACGCCGCAACCTCCCCGAGGTAACCCAGCGCACCATACCTCGACATCAACTCTTTACAACGTTGCCTACAACGTTGTAGAAACGACTGATACCGGGTGGGCGGTGACTGCGGTCACCCGGCACCGGCAATGAGGAAAGGTGGCACCCTTGCGGACCGCGCAGCTGACGATCGACCCGGCCTTCGCGATCGGCCCGGCCGACCGACGTCTCTTCGGCTCCTTCGTCGAGCACATGGGGCGGTGCGTCTACGGCGGAATCTACGAGCCCGGCCACCCGAGCGCCGACTCCCGCGGCCTCCGCCGTGACGTGCTGGAGCTCACCCGGGAGCTGGGCGTCTCGGTGGTGCGCTACCCGGGTGGCAACTTCGTCTCCGGCTACCGCTGGGAGGACGGGGTGGGCCCGGTCGGCGACCGGCCGCGCCGGCTCGACCTGGCCTGGAAGACGATCGAGACCAACGCGTTCGGGCTGGACGAGTTCATGACCTGGGCCGCCGAGGCCGGTGTCGAGCCGATGATGGCGGTCAACCTCGGCACCCGCGGCGTCCGGGAGGCGCTGGACCTGCTGGAGTATGCCAACCACCCAGGCGGCACCGAGCTGTCCGACCTGCGGCGCAAGCATGGCGCGGAGGACCCGTACGGGGTGCGGCTGTGGTGCCTGGGCAACGAGATGGACGGCCCGTGGCAGGTCGGCCACAAGACCGCCGACGAGTACGGCCGGCTCGCCGCCGAGGCCGCCCGCGCCATGAAGATGATCGACCCGTCGATCAGCCTGATCGCCTGCGGCAGCTCCAACCGGCGGATGCCCACGTTCGCCGCGTGGGAGGCGACCGTGCTGGAGCACACCTACGAGCACGTCGACTACATCTCGGCGCACACCTACTACGACCCGTCCGACGGTGACCGGGCCAGCATCCTGGCCTCGGCCGTCGACATGGACAACTTCATCACCGAGGTCGTCGCGACCGCCGACCACGTGGCCGCCAAGCAGCGGCACAAGCGCAAGCTGAAGATCTCCTTCGACGAGTGGAACGTCTGGTACGAGTCCCGACTCCAGGCCGACCTGGACCGGCGCGGCTGGGTCGAAGCCCCGGCGCTGATCGAGGACGACTTCACCGCGGTCGACGCGGTGGTCGTCGGTGACCTGCTGATCACCCTGCTCCGGCACGCGGACCGGGTCGGGGTGGCCGCCCAGGCCCAGTTGGCCAACGTGATCGCGCCGATCCGCACCCGCAACGGCGGCCCGGCCTGGCGGCAGAGCATCTTCCACCCGTTCGCGCTGACCGCCCGGTACGCCCGCGGCACCGTGCTGCGCACCGAGCCGGTGTCGCCGCGCTACGACACGAAGAAGTACGGGGACGTGCCGGTGCTCGACACGGTCGCCGTGCACGACGAGGAGACCGGTGAGCTGACCGTCTTCGCGGTCAACCGTGGCGAGGAGGATCTCCCCCTGGAGATCGACCTGCGCGGCCTGCCGGGACTGTCCGGTCTGTCCTTCCTGAGCCTCGCTGCCGGATCTGACCCGTCGGCGATGAACACCGAGGCCGAGCCCGATCGGGTGACGCCCCGGGAAATGCCCACCCCCACCCCCGACGGCGGCCGGTGCACCGTGCGCCTGCCCGCCGTGTCCTGGAGCGTGCTGCGCTTCGGCCCGGCCAGCGCCTGAAGTCGCACCGGGTTTGACCAGGCACAATTCATTCCGTCCCCCTCCAAGGAGATACCAGCATGATCCAGAACGACATGAGCCGGCGCCGCCTGCTCGGCCTCGGTCTCGGACTCGGTGCCGCGGCCTCGCTGACCCTCGCCGGCTGCGGCGGCGGCGATGACAGCACCTCCGGGCCGGCGGCCGGCAACGGCGGCAAGGAGTACACCGGTCCCAAGGTGGACCTGAAGCTGTGGAACGGCTTCACTGGCGGCGACGGCGACATCTTCAAGACGCTGGTGAACCAGTTCAACACCGAGCACCAGAACATCGCCGTCTCGGTGGCCACCTACCAGTGGGAGGACTACTACAACAAGCTCCCCGGTGCGGCCTCCAGCGGCAACGGCCCGGACATCGCGGTCATGCACATGGACCAGCTCGCCACCTTCGCCGCCCGCGGCGTGATCACCGAGCTGGACGACGTGGCCAAGAACCTGGAGCTCTCCGAGGGGGACTTCGCCCCGACGGTGTGGAAGGGCGGGCTCTACAACAACAAGCGGTACGGCATCCCGCTGGACATGCACCCGCTGGGCTTCTACTACAACAAGTCCGTCATGCAGAAGGCCGGCCTGGACCCGAACAAGCCGCCGACCACCAAGGACGACTTCACGGCGGCGCTGGTCGAGCTGAAGAAGGCCGGCGTCCAGGGCTTCTGGGTCAGCCCGTTCCAGTTCACCGGCGGCATGACCTTCTACTCCCTGCTCAACCAGTGGGGCGGCACGCTCTTCGACGCGGACGTGGCCAAGGCCACCTTCAACTCCGACCCGGCGGTCGAGGCGTGCACCTGGCTGGTCGACATGATCAAGCAGGGCCACTCGCCGGCCAACGTCGGCCAGGACGCCGAGTACCTGGCGTTCAAGAGCGGCAAGAACGCCTTCACCTGGAACGGCATCTGGCAGATCAACGATCTGAAGAAGAGCCCCGAGGTGCAGTGGGGCGTCGCCCCCCTGCCCCAGATCGGCAGCAAGCAGGCGGCCTGGGCCAACTCGCACAACTTCACCATCGTGAAGCAGCGGGCCACCGACGCCAACAAGGTCGCCGGGTCGAAGGTCTTCATCAACTGGCTGAGCCAGCACTCGCTGGACTGGGCCAAGGGCGGTCAGGTGCCGGCCCGCAAGGCGGTCCGCGAGAGCGCCGAGTTCAAGGCCCTGCCGGAGATCTCCGTGCTCGCCCCCGAGCTGGAGTACGCGGCCTTCCCGCCGGCGGCGCCGGGTCTGGGCGAGGTCATCACCACCTTCTACAACTCCTTCAACGAGGCCGCGCTGGGCAAGAAGTCGCCCAAGCAGGCTCTCGACGACGGGGTGGCCAAGGCCAACAAGCAGCTCGAGGACAACCGCAAGAAGTACGGGAGCTGATAACCCGTGGCGGACGTGATCGAGGTCGGGGCGGCGCGCGATGACGCGCCGCCCTCGGCGGCCAAGACTCCCCGCCGGGGCGCCTCGGCGGGCCGGACCGGACGGGCGACGCCGTATCTGTTCCTCGCCCCCTACCTGATCCTGTTCGGGGTGTTCGGCCTGCTGCCGATCATCCTGGGCCTGTGGCTCAGCGTGCACCAGTGGGACTTCCAGCTGCCCAATCGACCGTTCGTCGGGTTGGACAACTACAAGGAGCTCTTCTCCAGCGACTCCGCCGTCTACGGCGACTGGTGGGAGAGCGTCCGGGCCACCGCGATCTTCACGGTGCTGTCGGTGCCGCTGCTCGTGGTCGTACCGCTCGGGCTGGCGCTGCTGCTGAACCGCTCCTTCCCGGGCCGGACCTTCTTCCGGGCGATCTACTTCGCGCCGTACGTGCTGGGTGTGGCCGTGATCGGCCTGCTCTGGCGGTTCCTGCTCGACGCCAACCTGGGCCTGGTCAACCGGCTCCTCGGCGTGGTCGGGCTGCCGGCGGACACCCCCTGGGTGACCAACATGCCGTGGGCATGGATCTCACTCGTCGGCGTGACCGTCTGGTGGACCTCCGGGTTCAACGCGGTGATCTACCTGGCCGGCCTGCAGGACATCTCGCCGGAGCTGTACGAGGCGGCCCGGATGGATGGCGCCAACGCCTGGCAGCGGTTCCGCAACGTCACCCTGCCCGGGCTGCGCCCGGTGCTGCTGTTCGTGATCACCACGACCGTGCTCGCCTCGGCGAACATGTTCGGCCAGTCGTTCCTGATCACCCAGGGAGCACCCGGCACGGAGACGCGCACCGTGGTCTGGTTCATCGTCGAGGAGGGCCTGCGGGACAACGACGCCGGCCGGGCAGCCGCGATGAGCATCGTGTTCGCCCTGATGCTGGCCGTCGTGAGCATCGCCAACTTCCGCCTCTTCCGCTACAAGGAAGACTGAGGGGACCGCCATGACGACGCCCACGCCGACCACCCGCGGTTCGGCCACCGCGCTGCGCCGGGTCGTGCTCTACGCCACCCTGGTAGCGCTGGCCCTGATCTTCCTGATGCCGCTGGTGTGGATGGTCATCACCTCGCTGAAGACGTACACCGCCGCCCAGCAGATCCCGCCGAGCTGGCTGCCGAACCCGCTCGCCGGTTACGGCTACGAGCAGATCCTCAACAACTCGGCGAACCCGGTGCTGCGGTGGTTCCTCAACAGCATGCTGGCCGCCACGCTGCACTCGCTGCTGGTGCTGGTGACCGCCTCGATGGCCGCGTACGCGCTGGCCCGGCTGCGGTTCCGAGGGCGCGGGGTGAGCTTCGCGCTGATCGTCGGGACGCTGTTCATCCCGCCGACCTCGCTGATCATCCCGAACTTCCTGATCGTCGACCAGCTCGACTGGATCGACACCCTCGCCGTGGTGGTGGTGCCCGGCGCGGCCAGCGCGTTCGGCGTCTTCTTCCTGCGGCAGTTCTTCCTCTCGCTCCCGAACGAGCTGGAGGAGGCCGCCACGCTGGACGGCGCCAACCAGTGGCAGATCTTCTTCCGGGTGGTACTGCCGCTGTCCAAGCCGGCGCTGGCCACCCTGGCCGTGCTGTCGTTCCTCACCAACTGGAACGATTTCCTCTGGCCGATCTTCGTGCTGTTCAGCCCGGAGAAGCTCACTCTGCCCCCGGGCCTGGGCCTGCTCCAGGGCTCGTACGTCACCGACTACCCGGTGATCATGGCGGGGGCGGTGCTGGCGAGCCTGCCGGTGCTGATCCTCTTCGTGCTGGCCCAGCGGCACATCATCCAGGGTGTCTCCCGCAGCGGTCTGAAGGGATGACCCGGGCAACCACCCGGCGACGCGGCGCGGCGGCGATCATCGCCGCCGCGTTGCTCGTCGCGGGCTGCGCCGACGGCAGCGAACCCACCCCCACGAGCAGCGGGAGCGACCCCAGCATGTTCACCAACCCGGTCGTACGCACCGACGCCCCGGATCCGCACGCGATCCAGGTGGGCGACACCTGGTACCTGTTCCACACCAACTCGGGGGGCCGCAACGTCCCGGTGCTCACCTCCCCCGACCTGGTCGCCTGGACCGAGGCCGGGGACGCCCTGCCGGCGCTGCCGGACTGGGCCGACGCCGGCAGGACCTGGGCCCCGGAGGCGATCCAGCTGGCACCGGAGAAGTTCCTGCTCTACTACACCGTCGCGGGCCGGGAGTCCGGGCGGCAGTGCGTCGGGCGGGCGGTGGCCAGCGCGCCGCAGGGGCCGTACCGGGACGACTCGACCGGCCCGCTGATCTGCCAGGCCGAACTGGGCGGGGCGATCGACGCCAGCCCGTTCCGGGACACCGACGGCAGCCTCTGGCTGCTGTGGAAGAACGACGGCAACGCGATCGGGGTGGACACCTGGCTCTGGTCCCAGCGCCTCGCCGAGGACGGCCTGACCCTTCTCGGTGAGCCGACGAAGCTGCTCAAGCAGACCGAGCCGTGGGAGGGCACCCTGATCGAGGGGCCGTTCTTCCACCGCCAGGACGGTCGGCTGCATCTCTTCTTCGCCGCCAACGCCTACGACCGGGCCGAGTACGCCGAGGGCTACGCGGTCTGCGAGAGCCCGAGCGGTCCGTGCGTGAAGGCCGCCGAGAACCCGATTCTGAAGACCAACGAGGTTGCCTCCGGCCCCGGCCACGCCTCGATGGTGGTCAAGGACGGCCGGACCTGGCTGCTGTACCACGCCTGGCCGCCCGGCCAGGAGGGCAGCACCGACCCGGGCCGCCAGGTCTGGCTCGACGAGGTGACCTGGGCCGACGGCAAGCCGGTCGTCAAGGGCCCGACGGGCGAACCCCAGCCCCGCCCCTGACGTGGAAGGAAGGGCCCCTTGCGATCGCAAGGGGCCCTTCCGCACATCCCGGATCAGCTGTCGACGACCGGTTTTGCCACCCAGCGGCGAGAACTGTCAACCGCCTGAGCTGGCCTCCATCGAATCGACCGGGTGCGAACTCTTGCGGTAACGACCCGAGTGTGAAAATTTCCTTCCAGCGGCAGATAGCCTGCGGCGAATCTTGCCGGAAGTGCCGCGCTGAACACCCGGGAGCCCCAACGAAGGGACACACCGCATGAAGGCAACTCGGCTCGGAGCCGCCGGGCTGGTCGCAGCCCTGCTCGGCACGCTCGTCGCCGCCACCCCCGCCAGCGCCGCGCCCGGCGCCGACACCGCCACCACCTCAGCCACCTGCACCACCGACCCGGCCACCCCCAAGCGGCAGTTCCGGGCCATGTGGATTTCTTCGGTGGTCAACATCGACTGGCCCAGCAAGGCGTCCCAGACCGACCCGGACCGGATCGCCGCCCAGCAGGCCGAGTACCGCGGCCTGCTCGATCTCGCCGAACGACTCAACCACAACGCCGTCGTGGTGCAGGTCCGGCCGACCGCGGACGCGCTCTGGCCCTCGCCGCACGAGCCCTGGTCGGAGTTCCTGACCGGCGTACGCGGCCAGGACCCGGGCTGGGACCCGCTGGCCTTCCTGGTCGACGAGGCGCACAAGCGCAACCTGGAGTTCCACGCCTGGTTCAACCCGTACCGGGTCTCCATGCCGGCCCCCGGTGGCGCCGGCGCCGACATCAACCAGCTCGCCCCCGACCACCCGGCCCGGCAGCACCCGGACTGGACCTTCGCCTATCCACCGGCCGGGGTGGCCGGCAGCCGCCTCTACTACAACCCCGGCATTCCGGAGGTCCGCGAGTTCGTACAGACCGCGATGATGGACGCGGTCAAGCGGTACGACATCGACGGCGTGCACTTCGACGACTACTTCTACCCGTACCCGAGCGGCACCCACCAGGTGCCGGACGACGCCACGTTCGCGGCGTACAACCGGGGCTTCACGGACCGGGCCGACTGGCGGCGGGACAACATCAACCTGCTGGTCCAGGAGATGAACGGCAAGATCAAGGCGGCGAAGCCGTGGGTGAAGTTCGGGGTCAGCCCGTTCGGCATCTGGCGCAACAAGGCCGCCGACCCGCTCGGCTCGGACACCACCGGCAGTCAGTCGTACGACATCATCTCCGCCGACACCCGTAAGTGGGTCAAGGAGGAGTGGATCGACTACGTGGTGCCGCAGCTCTACTGGTACATCGGCCAGTACCCGGCGGCCGACTACGCCCGGCTGGTCCCGTGGTGGGCCGAGACGGTGCGTGGCACCCGCGTGCAGCTCTACATCGGCCAGGCCGACTACAAGAGCGGCGACCCGGCGTTCGGGCCGTTCTGGCAGAACCCGAGCGAGCTGTCCGACCACCTGACGCTCAACCGGGCGTACCCGGAGGTGCAGGGCAACGTGCACTTCTCCGCCGTCCAGGTGCGGGCCAACCGGCTCGGCGCCACGGACATCTACGCCGCCGAGCACTACTCCCGCCCGGCGCTGGTGCCAGCCATGTCGCACCTGCCGGCCAAGCCCCTGCTCTTCCCGGTGGTCACCAAGGCCACCCGGGAGGCCGACGGGGTTCGGCTGACCTGGCACCAACCGGCCGACGGCGTCGGACCGTTCGGCACCGCCACCTCGTACGCGATCTACCGGTTCGACGGCACCACGCTGCCCGGTCGGTGCGGCACCGCGGACGCCGCGCACCTGGTCGACACGGTCCGGGCGAAGCCTGGTGGAAAGCAGTCCTGGGTGGACACCTCGGCGGAGGCCGGCCAGCGGTACACCTACCAGGTGACCGCGCTGGACCGGTCGGCCAACGAGAGCCCGGTCAGCCCGCCGGCCTTCGTTCTGCGCTGACCCGTACGACCCTTGCCGGATGCCCCGGGTGCCACCGCGCACCCGGGGCATTCGTCTGTTTCAACGTATGTCACCAATAGGTGGCGCGACATATACCGACAAGTTGATCAGTTAATCGAGACTGATCGCCATCCGGTAACCCGCCGGTAACTTCCGTCCCACCCGCTCACCCCCGCGGAGGTAACCCGTGCCCCGACGTCTCGCCACCCTGATCGCCTCGGGCGCGCTCGCGCTGCTCGCCACCCTCGCCGTCGCCTCCCCCGCCGCCGCCGTCACCCCCCAACAGCGGCTCTCCGTGCTCTCCAGCTGGACCCAGACCAGCGCCTCCAGCTACAACTCCTGGAACAACGCCCGGACCAACCGGGCACCCTGGGCCGAGTACGCCTTCGACTGGTCCACCGACTACTGCTCGTCGAGCCCGGACAACCCCCTCGGGTTCACCTTCAACCTCGGCTGCTACCGGCACGACTTCGGCTACCGCAACTACAAGGCCGTCGGCCAGTTCTCGGCCAACAAGTCCCGTCTGGACAGCGCCTTCTACCAGGACCTGAAGCGCGTCTGCGCCACCTACAACGCGATCGTCCGGCCGGCCTGCAACAGCCTGGCCTGGACCTACTACCAGGCGGTCAGCATTTTCGGTTCGGTGGCGGCCGTGCAGCAGGCCGACATCGACCGGGCCGCCCGGATGAAGGCCGACGCCGAGCGCCGCGCAGGCGTACGCGCCTGACACCGGCACCCGACGGAGGGTCGCGTCGCTGGGGACCTCCCGGCGGCGCGGCCCACGCCCAACCGCTCAGGCCCGCTCGGTCCGGGTGGCCGGGTGCCGGTCCGGGTCGGCGAGACGACGCGGTGCAGGTTGGGACAGCCCGGTGCTGAACCGGGTCGAATCCGCCGCCAGGTCCGGGTGTTCCACGTCCAGCGCCAGCGCCGCCGCCTCGTCCAACCCCAGCTCGGCGCCTTCGCCGTACGCGTCGTCGAAGGCCGCGTCGCCCAGCACCTCACGCAGCTTCGCCTGCTCGTCGGCCCAGTAGCCGCCGTAGATGCCCGGCGTGGCTCGCATGCTGGCCCGGGTGGCCTGCGCCGCCCCGAACAACCGGGCCGCAGTCAGCCCGTCCCCGCCATCCGCGCAGCGCACCGCGATCGCGTTCAGCGTGTCGCACGCCCGGCCGTGGTAGCCGTGACCCATCCGGGATCGCAGCGCCACCAGCAGGTGCTCGTGCGCGGCGATCACGTCGCCCCGCGCCAGCGCCACCACGCCGAGCAGCATGTCCACCGACCGCCGACCCCGCTCCACCGGCCGGGCCGCCTCCACCGGACGAACCGCCCCCAACAGGTCCGCCGCCTCCTCCAGCGCGCCCCGCCGCCAGAGCAGCTCGGCCAGGCTGAACACCGCGAACAGCGCCTCGCCGACCACGTCCTGCCCGTGCGCCCAGTCGATGACCTCCCGGCACACCCGCTCGGCCTCAACGAACTGGCCCATGTCGACCAGCGGCGCGGCCCGCCCGGCGAGCACCCGGGCCAGCAGCCCGGCGTCACCAGCCTGCCGCGCGGCCGCCTCCGCCCGCTGGGAGTAACGCAGCTCCTCGGCGAACTCGCCGTCCGCGCCGGCGTGCAGCGAGTGCATGTGGTACGCCGCCGCCAGCTCCGCCTCCGGGATCCGCTCGCCGGTCTCGGCGATCCGCCCGTACAACCGGAACAGCCAGAGCCGACACTCCCGGGCCAGCCCACGCTCGCGCCACCACTGGTCCAGGCCGCCGGCCAGACCGAGGCCCGCGCGGGCGCTGCCGCCGGTGGCGCACCAGCGCAACGCGGCCCGCAGCTCCCCGGCCAGTGGGTCGAGCGCGTACAGCGACAGCGTCACCGGCCCGCCGTCCGGGCCCAGGCGAGCCCGCTCGAGCGCGTGCGCCGACCAGGCCACATGGCGGTTGCGGGCGGCGTGCTCCTCGCCCGCCTCGACCAGCCGCCGCGCGGCGTACGCCCGGATGGGGTCGAGCATTCGGTACGTGCTGCCGGCGGCACGAGGCTCGGCCAGCACCATCGACTTGTCCACCAGCACCGAGAGCGGATCCAGCGGGTCATCCCCCAGCAGCCACTCCACTGTCGCCAGGTCCACCGGCCCGGCGAAAACCGCCAGCCAGCGCAGCAGCCGGGCGGCCCGGGGCCCCAACGTCCGGTACGACCAGGTGACGGTGGCCTGCATGGTCAGGTGCCGCTCGGTGGCCGAGCGTTGCACCGCCCTGCTCGCCGGGCTGGGCGGCGGCACCCCGACCGCCGCGGCCACCAGGTCCACCGTGTCCTGCTGGTTGCCCGACCAGCCGCGCTCCACCGGCGGTGGCTCCGGGTCCTCCCGGCCGGCGTCCAGCGTGCCGAGCATGTCGTCCAGCCGCTCGGCGAGCTGGCCGACGGAGAGCACCCGCAGCCGCGCGGCGGCAAGCTCGATGGCGAGCGGCAGCCCGTCCAGCCGCTGCACCACCCGGCGCAGATCAGCCGACTCAGCGGGGTCCGGCTGCCGGCCACCGCGCGCCGCCGTCGTACGGTCCAGCAACAGCGCCACAGCGTCGCTCTCCGCGCCGTCCGGGCTCGGTTCGACCGAGAGCGGCGGGATCCGCCACACCACCTCGCCAGGCAGGCTGAACGACTCCCGGCTGGTGGCCAGCACCCGCACGCCGTGCCCACCGGAGAGCAACCGCGAGATGACCTCCGCGCAGGCCGCCGGCTGGGTGTCGCAGGTGTCCAGCACGACCAGCATCCGGCGGGCGGCGGCGTACTCGACCAGGGTGTCCAGCATCGGTCGGCCCGGCTCGGGTCGCAGCCCCAGCACCGCGGCCATGGCGAACGCCACCAACCCCGGGTCGGTCACCGCGGCGATGTCGACGAACCAGACCCCGTCCGGGTACGCCTCGACCACCCCACTGGCCAGCTCCACCGCGAGCCGGGTCTTGCCCGCACCGCCGGCGCCCAGCACGGTGACCAACCGGTACTCCTCCACCAGCCGGCTCAGCTCCGCCCGCTCGGCCTGTCGGCCAACGAACGAGGTCACCTGGGTCGGCAGGTTGTGTGCCACGGCGTCGGCGGTACGGGGCCGCGGGAACTGCCGCTCCAGACCGGGCGCGACCAGTTGGAACAGCCGTTCCCGGTCGTCGAAGCCGCGCAACCGGTGCAGGCCCAGGTCGAGCAGGGTGGCACCGGGTGGCAGCGGATCGGCCCGGCGGACGGTGGACGCCGAACAGAGCACCTGCCCGCCGTGCGCGGCGGCGGCCACCCGGGCCGCCCGGTGCACCTCGGGGCTGGCGTACTCCCCGTCGCGTGGCTCGGCGTAGCCGGTGTGCAGTCCCATCCGCACCCGGGGCGCGGACTCCTCAGTGGGCCAGTCGTGGCTCGCCAGAGCCCGCTGAGCGGTCAGACAGGCAGTCAACGCCGCCGCCGCGTCATCGAAGGCCAGGAAGAACGAGTCGCCCTCGGTCAACAGCTCCGCGCCACCGGTGCTGGCCAGCGTCCGGCGCAGCAGACGTCGGTGTTCAGCGAGCACCGGGCGGTAATCCGGGCCGAGCAGCTGGGCCAGCCGGGTCGAGCCCTCGATGTCGGTGAACACGAAGGTCACCCAACCGCTCGGGAGCTGGATCCGTGGCGACATGCGTGGAACCTCCGCCCGTGACGTCGGGTTCATGCTGCCTGAATCCGACCGGTCACGCATCGTGAGAACGGCCGGGCAGGTGCCGCCTCAAGGTGCCACTCGGACCCGCTCCCGGCAAGGGTGGCCCACCAGGCGGCCGTGAATCGACCGGATCAGCAGCCGCAGGCGCCGCCGCAACAGCCGCCCCCGGCGGGAGCCGCGGTGCCGCCGCCCGGGCCGCCCGCGCCCCGGCCGGTCACCGCGACCGCGGAAAGCAACTTGACCGTGTCGGCGTGTCCCTGCGGGCAGGCGGCCGGCGCACCGGCCGCCGCCATTGGACGGTTGACCTCGAAGGTGTCGCCGCAGGCGCGGCAGCGGAACTCGTACCTGGGCATGGAACCCAGGGTACGTGGGCCTGACTCCCGGCGGGGCATGGGTGATACTCGACGGGTGGTGGACGGCGAGGACCAGACGCGTGTACGACCGCTACGGCCGGCAGCGCCGCTCGACGGCCCGCTCGAAGGGTCGGGAGCCGCGCCGGATCCGGTGCCACGAGCCGTGCCCCGCCCCCGTCGCCCCTGGCTGAGTGGCCGGGCCGCAGACACCCCCACGCCGCCAGCGGCCACCGCCGCCGAGGTCCCGAAGACGGAAACCCCCGCCGCCGAGGCCCCGCAGACCGAACCGCCCGCCGCCGAGACACCCAAGACCGAACCTCCTGCCGCCGAGGCCCCGAAGACCGAGCCTCCTGCCACCGACACAACAGCGCTGACCCCGGCCACCGAATCGACCGCGGTTTCCCCGGCCGGGCCGAGTGCCGAGACGCCGGCCGATCCGAAGGCCGCGACGTCGACCGGCGCCGCCGCGGCGGACCCGACGGCGACCACCGTGGACACCACCGCCAGCACCACTGCCACCGCCACGGCCACGGCCACTGCGAGCGCCAGCGCGCCGACGTCCGGCACCGGCCGGCGGCGACGGATGCCGTTCGCGCACGCGGTCCGCATGCCGCCGCGCCAGGCGGCGGCGACCGCAGCCCGGGCGACCCGCGCCTGGGCGCGCCGACCCAGCGGCCGGCTCACCCTGCCCGGGGTCTTCCTGCTCGCCCTGGTGGCCGCGACCGCCGCAGCCGGCGCACTGCTCGTCCCGGCCACCATCCGCGCCCCCCGGCCGGTTGCGGTCGACGCCTCCGCGAACGTTCCGCCGGCCATGCCGTCCGGCGGGGTACCCCTGCCCACCGACCCGCTCCCCACCGGCGCGTTCCCGACCGGCCCGCTGCCGACCGGGCCGCTCCCGACCGGTGGGCTGCCGACCGGTCCGGCCATCGGGCCGGTGACCGGTGGGCGGCCCTCGGACGCCCTGGCCGGCTGGGCGCAGCAGGTCGGCGCCAAGGTGGGCGTCCCACCAGCGGCGATGCAGGCGTACGGCTATGCCGAGCTGGTGCTCGCCCAGACCAACCGCAGCTGCGCGCTGAGCTGGACCACGCTGGCCGCGATCGGGCAGGTCGAGTCCGGGCACGGCTCGGCCAACGGCGCGAGGCTGGGGCAGGACGGCAAGGCGCTGCCGCAGATCATCGGTCTGCGGCTGGACGGGCAGGACGGCCGGATGCGGATCATCGACACCGACCGCGGGCTGCTCGACAAGGACGCCACCTTCGACCGGGCGATCGGGCCGATGCAGTTCATCCCGACCACCTGGCAGGAGATCGGCGCGGACGCGGACAACGACGGGGTCAAGGACCCGCACGACCTGGACGACGCCGCCCTGGCGGCGGGAAACTACCTGTGCAAGGGCGGCCGCAACCTGAGCATCCCGGGCGACTGGTGGAACGCCATCCTGTCGTACAACGACGTGCGCCGGTACGCCCAGGACGTCTACGACACCGCAAATCGGTACGGACGGGCCAGCCGCACGTGAAGTGATCGTTCACATACATTGTAGAACTGGACACTTCCCCCGGGCAGCGGTTAGCGGCAAGCTAGACGGGTGATGGTGCGCGAGTGGGACCCCAGGACCGCGTCGTCCGCCGAGATCGGGTCGCTGGTGGACACGCTGAACGCAGTCCTGGCGGTCGATCTACCACAGGACCCGCCGTGGCGGGAGAGTTCCCTGCGGGAATACCTCGCCGAGGTGATGCCCGGCGAACGGCGGATCTCCTGGGTCGCCCAGGGCGAGTCGACCGTCCCCGGTGAGCCGGGCGCGATCCTCGGGCAGGTCCACGTGCTGCTCCTCGGTGACATCGGCGTGCTCGAGGTGCTGGTGCACCCGTCCGTGCGGCGCGCCGGGCTCGGCCGTGACCTGGTGCTGCGTGCCGCCCGCCGGGTCTACCAGGAGGGCTTCCGGTCGATCGGGGTCGAGGTGGTCGGCGACACGCCGGCGGTGGCCTTCTACGAGGCACTCGGCTTCACCCGTGAGTACGTGGAGACGCGCAGCGTGCTCGACCTGGCCACGGTCGACTGGGCCGAGCTGGCCGAGATGGCCACCGGCATCGGAGCGGGCTACCACCTGGAGTTCTTCCCCGGCGGGCCGCCGGACGACCTGATCGAGGCGTACGCGCGGGCCAAGGCCGAGGTGCGCGACGTCGACGACGGTGAGCTGCGGCCCAGCTCCTACGACCCGCAGCGGCTGCGGGACAGCCTGGCCACCCTGCACCGGCGTGGCATGAAGCCGTACATCGTGCTGGCCCGGCACGAGCAGAGCGGTGAGGTGGCCGGCCTGACCGAGGTGGTGGTGCCGGCACAGCACCCGACCCGCGCCGACCAGTACGACACGATCGTGGCGCAGGACCACCGCGGCTACGGCATCGACCGGGCGATCAAGGCCCGGATGCTGCTGGAGCTGCGCTCCGCCGAGGCGGAGCTGGCCGAGGTGCAGACCTGGAACGCACAGGCCAACGAGGCGATGCTCAAGGTCAACGCGGAGTTGGGCTACCGGCCCGACCGGGACTGGTGCGAATACAGCGTCGACATCGCTGAGCTGGTGCACCGCCTCGATCCGCCACGCTGAAGGAATTCACGAAACTGTCCAATGGGGGATGGACGGTGGACAGCCGCGCACCTTAACGTGCGTTGACTCGTCCACCCATCGTGGAGGCCCTATGCGCCCGCGCCGCACAATCGCCGCGCTCGCGACCGCCACCGCCGCCGTGACCATCACGGCAGTCGGCGTCGCACCCACCGCGGCAAGCGCCGCGCCCACCGACCTGTTCATCTCGGAGTACGTCGAAGGTTCGTCGAACAACAAGGCGATCGAGTTGTTCAACGGCACCGACGCCGCCGTCGACCTCACCGCCGGCGGCTACCAGCTCCAGCTCTTCTTCAACGGCTCCAGCACGGCCACCACCATCGCGCTCACCGGGACGGTGGCCGCCGGCGACGCGTTCGTGTTCGCCAGCGCCTCGGCCGGCCCCGCGATCATCGCCCAGGCCGACCAGACCACCGGGGCGAGCCTGTTCAACGGCGACGACGCGCTCGTGCTGCGCCGGGGCACCACTGTGCTCGACTCGATCGGCCAGGTGGGCGTGGACCCGGGCACCGAGTGGGGCGCGGGGGCCACCAGCACCGCGGACAACACGCTGCGTCGGCTGCCCACGGTGACCGCCGGCGACACGGACCCGTCGGACGCGTTCGACCCCGCGGCGCAGTGGGCCGGCTTCCCGGTCGACACCTTCGACGGGCTCGGCACGCACACCGTGGACGGTGGTGGGCCGGTCGACACGCCGGCCACGCTGACCTGCGGCGGGCCGCTGGTCACCGCTGCGGGCACGGCGGCGACCCGCGAGGTGACCGCCACCGACCCCGACGACACGATCGTCGACCTGGCGGTGACCCAGGTCAGCCCGACCCCGGCCACCGGCTCGATCGCCCGCACCGCGCTCACCCCGGCCGACGGGCTGGGCGGCACCGCCCGCGCCACGATCGGTGCGAGCGCCGACCTCGCCGCCGGGGCGTACACCGTCACCGTCACCGCGACCGACGCGGGCGGCGGCTCCGCCAGCTGCGCCCTGGTCGTGCAGGTGACCCGGGAGCTGACCGTCGGCGAGGTGCAGGGCACCACCACCGACGCCGAGTCCGGCGCGACCGACCGGTCGCCGCTCGCACCGGCGAGCGGCAACGGCACCAGCAGCACGCTGTACGACGTACGCGGCGTGATCACTCAGTTGACCCTGGCCCGCACCTCGGCCGGGGCGGAGCAGCACGGGTTCTTCCTGCAGAGCCGCACCGGCGACACCGACGGCGACCCGACCAGCTCCGACGGCATCTTCGTGTTCATGGGAACGTTCACCTCGCTGATCGGCGGTTACGTCCCGACGGTCGGCGACGAGGTGGTGCTCCGCGCCCGAGTGTCGGAGTACTTCAACCTCACCCAGCTCTCCGGCGCCTCGCTGGTCCGCCGGATCGCCTCCGGCCTGGACGTGGGCACCGCAGTCGCGGTGGCCGACGCGGCGCCGCCGGTCGAACTGACCGACGCGCAGCGCTACTGGGAGCGACAGGAGGGCACCCGGCTGCGGGTGCGGGCGGGCAGCGGCGCGGTGAGCGGCCGGGACGTCTTCGCCTCCACCGCCGACGCGGAGCTGTGGGTGGTCGACCGGGACGACCCGCTGCTGGACCGCGCCGACCCGTACGCCCGGCGGGTGTTCCGGGACTCCCACCCTCTGGACAACGACCCGACCCGCCGCTTCGACGACGGCAACGGCCAGCGGGTGCTGCTCGGCAGCATGGGCGTGAAGGCCACCGCCGGGGACAGCACCGCGCTGCTCCCGCCGGCACACACCTTCGACACGCTGCGCGCGGACGCGGTGGGCGGGGTCTACTACTCGTTCGAGAAGTACGGCGTCCAGGTCGAGCGGGCGGAGTTCGACGCCGGGGCCGACCCGTCGAAGAACAACCCGCCCAAGCCGGCCGACCGGTCGCAGGAGGTGGCGGTCGCCACCTACAACGTGGAGAACCTGTACGACTACCGGGACGACCCGTTCGACGGCTGCGACTTCGCCGGTAACGCCGGCTGCCCGGGCGTCGACCCGCCGTTCGACTACGTGCCGAGCAGCGAGGCGGACTACCGCGAGCACCTCACGGCGCTCGCCGACCAGATCGTCAAAGACCTGCACGCGCCGGACCTGATCCTGGTGCAGGAGGCCGAGGACCAGGACATCTGCACGGTGTCCGGGGCGGCGCTGGCCTGTGGCGACACGAACAACGCCGACGGCGCGCCGGACAGCATCCAGGAGCTGGCGGTCGCGGTGGCGGCTGCCGGCGGGCCGTCGTACACCGCCGCCTATGACCGGACCGGCGCGGACGCCCGCGGTATCACCGCCGCGTTCCTGTACCGCACCGACCGGTTGTCGCTGGCGGCCGCGACGGCGGGCGACCCGCTGCTGGGCTCCGCGCCGACCGTCCAGTACCGCGCCCCGGGGCTGCCGGCCAACGCCGACGTGCAGAACCCGAAGGCACTCAACGCGGTGCTGCCGTCCGACGTGGACACGTCCACCGGCCGGGACGGCAACAACGTCTTCACCCGTGCTCCCCAGCTGGGCAAGTTCAGCGTGGCCGCGACGCCCGGTTCGTCCGAGCGGTACACCCTGTACGCGCTCAGCAACCACTACTCGTCCGGCCCGGACAGCCGGATCGGGCAGCGTCGGGAGCAGGCGGCGTACGGCGCGGCGATCGTCACCGCGATCGAGGCGGCCGACCAGAACGCTCGGGTGGTCTACGGCGGGGACCTGAACGTCTTCCCCCGCCCGGACGACCCGATCGCCACCGGCAGCCAGCCCACCCCGTCGGACCAGCTCGCCCCGCTCTACGAGGCGGGCCTGCACAACCTGTGGGACAACCTGGTCGCGGACGTGCCGGCCTCCGCCTACTCGTACAGCTTCGAGGGGCAGGCGCAGACGCTCGACCACCTGTTCGTCAACGACGCGCTCTACGGCGACCTGGTGCAGGTGCGGGCGGCGCACATCAACGCCGACTGGCCTGCGGAGTTCACCGGCGACGGGTCGCGCGGTTCCAGCGACCACGACCCGCAGGTGGCCCGGTTCCGGTCCCGGGCGTCGCTGACCGTCGCCGACGCGACGGTGGTCGAGGGCAACCAGGGCACTCGGCAGCTCGCCTTCACCGCCACCGTGTCCCGGCCGCTGTCCCAGCCGGTGCTGCTCTGCGCCGCCACCGTTGGTCTCGCGGCGCAGGCCGGCTCGGACTTCGACCCGTACGTCGGCTGCCGGACCCTGGCCGCCGGGCAGACCTCGCTGACCTTCCCGGTGACCGTGCGCGGTGACCGGAAGCGGGAGTCGGACGAGAAGCTGACGCTGCTGGTGGCGGGCGTGCCCGGGTTGCGACTGAGCGACCCGCTGGCGGTCGGCAGCATCATCAACGACGACTGATCCTGGATCAGGCCGACGACGGCCCGCCGCCCCGGGTACCTGCCCGGGGCGGCGGGCCGTTTCCGTACCGCTCGCGGATGTAACGTGGCGCCCCCGCCGAGCCAATGAAGGAGTCGCTCTACACGAGTACCGCCGTCACCCGGATGGCCGTCGTCGATCGGTTGGGGCAGTTGCCCTGAGCCGTAGGCACTTTCCCGCCACCGTTGACTTCATCATTGGTTCAAGTCCTAGCGTCTGCGGCATGACAACGCTGAACGAGCTGTCCTGGTGGGCCGAGGCCCGCCGGGCCCGGCCGTGAGGCCGCCGACGTGGACGCTTCCGCTCGCCGGCTCGGCTGGTACCTGACCCTGGGCGGTCTGCTCGCGGTGATCGACACCACCGTCACGGTGGTGGCTCTGCCGAGGCTGGTCGACGACCTGGACACGAACCTGACCACGATCGGGTGGGTCACCAGCGGCTACGCGCTCGCCCTGGTCGCGGTGATGCCCACCGCGGCCTGGGCGATCGGGCGCTTCGGTGCCCGCCGCACCTACCTGACCGCGCTACTGCTGTTCACCCTGGGCTCGGTGCTGGCCGGGGCCGCCTGGGACGTCGGGTCGCTGATCGCGTTCCGGGTCCTCCAGGGGCTGGGCGGTGGACTGCTCAACCCGGTCGGGATGGCGGTTGCGCTGGCTGCGGTGCCTCCGCACCGGCGCGGCCGGATGATGAGCCTGCTCGGTCTGCCCGTCCTGGTCGGGCCACTGATCGGGCCGGTGCTCGGTGGGCTGCTGCTCGACCACGCATCCTGGCGGTGGATCTTCTGGATCAACCTGCCGGTGGGGCTGCTGGCGGTGCTGCTCGGCCGGTCGGTGCTGCCGGCCGCCGACCCGCGACGACCACGGGTCCGGCTGAACGTCGTCGGGCTGCTGCTGCTCTGCCCCGGCCTGGCGTTGGCCGTGTTCGGGCTCAGCGTCACCGGCGACAGGGGCGGAGTCGTCACCGCGTCCGTGCTGCTGCCGCTCACGCTCGGTGCCGCCCTGGTGGCCGCCTTCGCCTGGCGGGCAGGCAGGGTACGGCAGCCACTGCTGCGCCTGGCCGTGCTGCGCGCGCCCGGGATGGCCGGTGGCGCCGCGACGGTGGCGTTCTTCGCCGCCGGATACTTCGGCTCGTTCCTGATCATCCCGGCGTACGTGCAGGTGGTACGCGGGGACTCCGCCACCCTGGCCGGTGTGATCGGCATCCCGCAGGCGCTGACCACCGGGTTGATGCTTCAGGTGGCCACCCGGCTGGTCGACCGGGTCTCCGCCCGGCGGGTGGTCGGGCTCGGCATCGCGACCGCGCTGGCGGGCACGATCGCCCGCGTGCTGGTGCTCGATGCGGACACGTCGTACCCGCTGCTCGCCGCGCTGGGCGCGGTCATCGGCCTGGGTATGGGCGCGACGCTGATGCCGACGATGACCGCGGCCAGCCGTTCGCTGCCGCCCGACGACCTGCCGTCCGGCTCCACGCTGCTCACCACGGTGTCGCACACCTCGGTCGCCGTCGGCACAGCGCTGATCGCCGCAGCCCTGTCCTGGATGGCCGATCGATTCGCGTCGGGCCTGGGCGGCGGAGGCATAGCGGCCGCCACCCGGCTCGACCCGCTCACCCGTGCCGGTTTCGCACCGGAGCTGGCGCAGGCCACTCGGCTCGCGCTGGCGGTGTCCGCCGTGCTGTTGGCGCTCGCCTGGCTGACCAGCCGGCGACTTCCGGCCGCCCCTCCCAGCGCGGAGGCAGGCGCCGCCCCGGCGGAACCCGAGGTGGCGGTGAACGAACCGGTCAGTACCGCTGGCGGAGCAGACCGGCGGCCTCGACCGCCCAGTAGGTGAGGATGATCTGCGCGCCGGCCCGCCGGATCGAGGTGAGCGTCTCCAGCATCACCCGCTCCCGGTCGATCCAGCCGTTCGCGGCGGCCGCCTCGACCATCGCGTACTCGCCGGACACCTGGTAGGCGGCGACCGGGACGTCCACCGCGGCCCGCACCGCCGACACCACGTCGAGGTACGGCAGCGCCGGCTTGACCATCACCATGTCGGCGCCCTCGGCGACGTCCAACGCCACCTCACGCAGCGACTCGCGCAGGTTGGCCGGGTCCTGCTGGTAGGTACGCCGGTCGCCCTCCAGCGCCGACTCCACCGCGTCCCGGAACGGGCCGTAGAAGGCCGAGGCGTACTTCACGGCGTAGGCCAGCACGGCCACGTCCTGGTGCCCGGCCGCGTCGAGCGCTCGGCGGACCACGCCGACCTGGCCGTCCATCATCCCGGAGGGCCCGACCACGTGGACCCCGGCGGCGGCCTGGGCCACCGCCATCTCGGCGTACGCCTCCAGCGTGGCGTCGTTGTCCACGTCGCCGCTCGGGGTGAGCAGACCACAGTGCCCGTGCGAGGTGAACTCGTCCAGGCACAGGTCGCTCATCACCACCGTGGCGTCGCCAACCTCGGCCACGACGTCACGGATGGCGACGTTCAGGATGCCGTCCGGGTCGATACCGCCGGACCCGGACGGGTCCCGCTGGGCCGGCACCCCGAAGAGCATGATCCCGCCGACGCCGGCCTGGACCGCCTCGACCGCCGCCTTGCGCAGCGAGTCCCGGGAGTGCTGGAGCACCCCCGGGAGCGACGCGATGGCCCGCGGCTCGGTCAGCCCCTCCTTGACGAACATCGGCACGACCAGCTGGGCCGGGTCGACCTGCGTCTCGGACACCAGCCGCCGCACCGCCGGGGTGCGGCGCAGCCGGCGGGGCCGGATCTCGGGGTACGGCATGGGAGGTCCTCCTCGGACGACTACCGGAAGCGCAACGCGGTCGGCCCCTGCACCTTCGAGCCGCGACGCTGCTTGGCCGGCATGGCGGCGAGCTTCTCGCGCAGCTCGACGGCGTAGGCGGCGAGCGCCTCCACCAGGTCGGGCACCGAGGCGTGCGGCGGCTGGACGTCGACCCGCAGGCCGAACTCCGTCGCGGTCTCCGCCGTCTTGGGCCCAATTACGGCTACAACGGTACGCGCGTGCGGCTTCCCGGCGATACCGACCAGGTTCCGCACGGTGGAGGACGAGGTGAAGAGCACCGCGTCGAACCCGCCCGACTTGATCGCGTCCCGGATCTCGGCGGGCGGCGGCGCAGCCCGCACCGTCCGGTACGCGGTCACGTCGTCGACCTCCCAGCCGCGCTCGGTGAGCCCGGCGGCGAGCGTCTCGGTGGCGATGTCGGCGCGCGGCAGCAGCACCCGGCCCACCGGGTCGAGGATCTCGTCGTGCGGCGAGAACTCGGCCAGCAGCCCTTCGGAGGACTGCTCCCCGGCGGGGATCAGCTCCGGCTGGATGCCGAACGCGCGGACCGCGTCCGCCGTCGCCTCACCGATGCAGGCG
Source organism: Micromonospora sp. NBC_00389 (assembly GCF_036059255.1). Classification (NCBI taxonomy): domain Bacteria; kingdom Bacillati; phylum Actinomycetota; class Actinomycetes; order Micromonosporales; family Micromonosporaceae; genus Micromonospora; species Micromonospora sp. NBC_00389. The sequence goes on from NZ_CP107947.1 coordinate 775,306, forward strand.
ATCTTGACGCCGCCGAAGTGCCGGGCGTCCAGCCCGTGCTCGGCGAACTTCTCCCAGACCGCGCGGACCGCGTTCACCGAGGTGAAGATCACCCAGGCGTACCGGCCGTCGACCAGGCCCTTGACCGCCCGCTCCATCTGCGCCGGGGTGCGCGGCGGCTCGACCGCGATGGTCGGCACCTCGCACGGGATCGCCCCGTACGCGCGCAGCCGGGCACTCATCACGCCGGCCTGCTCCTTGGTCCGCGGGACCAGCACCTTCCAGCCGTACAGCGGGCGGTTCTCCCACCAGCTCAGCTTGTCGCGCTGCCCCACCCCGGCGCCGACGGTGAGCACCACCCGGCCGGTGAAGCCGAGCGCGGCGGCCACGAAGCTGTCCACGGTCGACGTGGTCGTGTACTGGGTCTCGCCGGTGCCGTCGCCGGTCACCCCGACGCCGGTGGTGCCGTCGACCCCGGCGGACAGCAGCCCGTCCCGGACGGCGGCGAGGTCACCGGCGTCCACCGCGAGCGCGAGCGAACCCCGGCCGACGGCCGCGGCCAGCGCCTCGAAGTCCAGCACGCTGACGTCCTCGACGTCGGCGGCGGTACGCACGCCCGGCAGCGGGACACCCGCGTAGGTGGCGACGCCCTCGGCCTGGCCGACGCCGGGCACCACCTCGAAGTGGGCGGCGGTACGGGCCACCGCCTGCACCTCCTTGACCACCGAGTCGTGGCCGAAGGGGTCGCCGGCGACCAGGTGCACCGCGTTCAACCCGGACCGGGCCGCGGAGATCAGCACCTTCGCGACATCCCCTGGCACGCCTTCGGCCGGGGTGAACTCGGCGTCGTCCCTGGCCTCGGCGCGGACGACGGCGAGCAACGACTCCGGGACTCCCCGGTCGTAGATCACCTGATCGGCGTCGACCAGGGCGTCGTGCGCCCGACGGGTCAGCAGGCCCGGGTCGCCGGGGCCAGCCCCGACGAACGCGATACGGCCGACGGGCTTACGGGTGCGGGTCATTCTGTGCTCCCAAATTGCTGGGTCCCCGGGCCGGTGCGTCCTTCGTGGCCGAGGATCGAGTCGGCGCCGAGTTCGAGGAGTTCGGCGGCGAGTGCCTTACCGATCTCCGCCGCGTCGGCGGGCGTTCCGGTGCGGGACAGCCGGAGGTCACGAGTGCCGTCCGGGCTGATCACCGCCCCGCGCAGGTAGATCTCATCGCCGGCGTCGCCTTCGGCGAGTTCGGCATAGGCGGCGACGGGTGCGCTGCACCCGGCCTCCAGGGTGGCCAGCAACGCGCGCTCCGCGGTGACCGCGGCGTGCGACGGTGCGTGGTCGAGCACCGCAAGCAGCTCGACCAGGTCCTGGTCGTCGACCCGGCACTCCACGGCCAGCGCGCCCTGAGCGGGCGCGGGCAGCATCAGCATCGGGTCCAGCGTCTCGGTGATCACGTCGGCCCGGCCGAGCCGGGCGAGCCCGGCCCGGGCCAGTACGACGGCGTCCAGGTCGGCCTCCGGGCCGAGCGCCCGCGACAGGCGGGTGTCCACGTTGCCGCGGATCGGGGTGACCTCCAGCTGCAGGCCGAGCGCGTGCAGCTGGGCGATGCGGCGCAGCGCTCCGGTGCCCACGGTGGCACCGGGCGGCAGCTCGGTGAGCGTCCGGCCGTCCCGGGCGACCAGCGCGTCGCGCGGGTCCTGCCGGGTCGGCACCGCCGCGATGTGCAGCCCGCCAGCGGCCGCGGTGGGCAGATCCTTGTAGGAGTGCACCGCGAAGTCGATGGTCCGGGCGGCCAGCGCGTCGCGCAGCGCGGAGACGAACACCCCGACGCCGAGCCGGTGCACCGGCGCGTTGGAGCGGTCGCCAGCGGTGACCACCTCAACCAGTTCGACCTGGCGGCCGGTGGCGGCGGTCAGCGCCTCGGCGACCTGGCCGGACTGGGCCATCGCCAGAGCGCTGCCGCGGGTGCCGAGGCGCAGGGGGGCGGTCATCGCGCACCTCCGGTGGGTGGAGTCGGGTCGGTGACGTCCGCACCGAGCATCGGGTCGATGCCGGTGAACGCCGCGCCGAGGTCGGGGGCCACCACGTCGGGGACGGTGTCCACCGGCGAGGTCTGTGGCACCTGGAGGTCGAACAGCTCGCGCAGCAGCGCCGCGTACTGGTCGCCGCCGGGCTCCGCGGCCAACTGGCGGACCTTGACGGTGGGCTGGTGCAGCAGCCGCTGCACCACCCGGTGCACCGTCCGGGCCACCTCGGCCCGCAGGTCGTCGCCGAGGTCGGGGCGGCGCTGGGCCAGCCGGCGCAGCTCGGCGGTGACCACGTCGTCGGCCCGACCGCGCAGCGCGGCCACGGTGGGTGCCACGTCGGCGCCGCGCAGCCAGGTGAGGAAGCTCTCCACCTCGCCGAGCACGATCCGCTCGACGGCGGCGGCGTCCGCCGCGGCCGGACCGTCGGCGAGCAGCGCCGCCATCCGGTCGATGTCGATCACTTCGACGCCGGACAGCTCGGTGACGCCCTCCTCGACGTCGCGCGGGACGGCCAGGTCGAGCAGGACCAGCGGCCCTCGGGACGGGTCCCGCTCGGCGAGCGCCGCACCGACCACCGCTCGGGTGAGAACCGGTTCGGTGGACGCGGTGGCGGCCACTACGATGTCCACTGTGGAGAGGGTGTCGGCCAGCTCGGTCATCGGCGCGGCGTTCGCCCCGTACGACTCCGCCAGCCGGACGGCCCGGTCGGCGCCCCGGTTGGTGACGGTGAGTGGCCCGGCGCCCAGCCGGGACAGCGTGGCCACCCCGAGCGAGCCCATCGCGCCGGCCCCGACCACCAGGGCCGGGCGGGCGACGAGGTCGCCCTGGAGGTGCCCGGCGGCCAGCTCCAGCGCGGCGGTGACGACGCTCTGGCCGGCCCGGTCGATGCCGGTCTCGGAGTGGGCCCGCTTGCCGACCCGCAGCGCCTGCTGCATCAGCTCGTGCAGCAGGCGGCCGGCCGAGTCGGCTCCGGTGGCCCAGTGGTACGCGTCGCGCAGCTGGCCGAGGATCTGCGCCTCGCCGACCACCATCGAGTCCAGCCCGCTGGCGACTCGGAAGACGTGGTCCACGGCGGCGGCGTCGTAGTGCACGTAGAGGTGACTCGCGAGCGCCGTCGGCGTGCAGTCGGCCTGCTCGGCCAGGACGGCGCAGATGTCGCCGAGCCCGCCGTGGAAACCGGACACGGCGGCGTAGACCTCTACCCGGTTGCAGGTGGAGACGAGCACGGCCTCGGTGACGTACGGCTGGGCGACCAGGCGGTCCAGGGTGCGGGTGAGGTCGGCGGGGGGCACAGCCAGCTGCTCCAGCGTGGCGACCGGGGCGGTCCGGTAGGACGCGCCGACGACGAGCAGTTTCACGTGCCGATCGCCTCCTGGGTGTCGGTGGCCGCGAGCCCGCCGGGCAGGGCGGTCAGGCCGGACCCGCCGGTGGCGGGCAGCGCCGTGAGCGACGCCTTGCGGTGCTCGTGGAAGGACAGAATCTGCAGCTCGATGGCGAGGTCGACCTTGCGCACGTCGACCCCCTCCGGAACCGAGAGTACGCACGGTGCGAAGTTGAGGATGCTCGTCACGCCGACCGCGACCAGCTGATCGGCGACCCGCTGGGCCGCGGCGGCCGGGGTGGCGATCACGCCGATCGCGATGGATTCGGCCTCGGCGACCGCCGGAAGCTCGTCGACATGCCGTACAACCAGGCCGTTGATCTCTTCACCCACCCGGGAGGGGTCGGCGTCGAGCAGCGCGGCGATCCGGAAGCCCCGGCCCGCGAAGCCGTCGTAGCCGGCCAGAGCGTGACCGAGATTACCCACGCCGACCAGGGCGACCGCCCGGCGTTGGGTGAGCCCGAGCACGTACTCGATCTGCTCGATCAGCAGCGCGACGTCGTAGCCGACGCCCCGGGTGCCGTACGAGCCGAGGTGTGAGAGGTCCTTGCGGAGCTTGGCGGAGTTGACCCCGGCGGCGGCGGAGAGGCCCTCGCTGGAGACCGTCTCGTGCCCGGCGTCGGCGAGGTTGTGCAGCGCGCGCAGGTACTCCGGGAGCCGAGCGACGGTGGCCTCGGGTAGGTCCGGGAGCACCGGTACGGCACCGGCGCGGCCGGACGCGCCTGGGTGACGATGCTGACTCATGAGACTCCGTGCGGTGCGTTCCTCGGCCAACTCCGCTGGTCGGCCGCTTATGGACTCCCGCTGGCGACCGAGATTGCCGGCTGTGCTAGCAGGGCGCGTCGGAACTAGAGAGTAGGCGCTTGGGAAGACGTGCACAAATCGCGATCTTGTCGCTCCGTGACGCGACTCCACCAGCACCTCCTTTCGGCAAGATCGATCCAGCGGCCCCGCACCCCCACCGCCCGAGGCGATTATTGCTCAATCCCGACTTCTCTGACCAATCCCGCGCCGCCGCACCCACCCCCGCGATCTTGCCGTTTCCGCCCCGCATCAGGCCCATACCGCGCGAATCGGCGACCACAGGTGCAAGATCGACGCGTCGAAGGGGGTCGGGGTAGGGGCAGCACTACGAGGGAGAGGCGGGGTTTCGGGATGGGTTGGCCGATCGCGGGTGCCTAGCCTTTGGGGCATGACCGCCGTTGCCGCCACCAGCGACCAACCGACGCTGGCACCGAGCATCCCCCGCCAGCTCTTCGTCGACTCCGGGTACGTACTGCTCGGCCTGCCCCTGGCCCTGGCCAGCTTCGTCGTCCTCGTCGTGGGCCTTGCGGTCGGCGTTGGGCTGGTGGTCACAGTGATCGGTCTGCCGATCCTCAGCGGCACCCTGTACGCCGCCCGCGGGCTGGCCGACATCGAGCGGCTGCGGCTGCCCGCCGTGCTCCGGCAGCCCCGGATCCGGCCGCACTACCGGCTGGCGGAGGCGGGGGCGAACGCCTGGCGGCGGATCTTCGTGCCGATGCGGGACGCCCAGTCCTGGCTCGATCTGGCGCACGGCATCCTGCGGCTGATCGTGGCGGTGATCACCTTCGTGGTGGCGCTGGTCTGGTGGGCCGCCGCGGCCGCCGGTTCGCTCTACTGGGCGTACGACTGGGCGCTGCCGCGCAGCGACGGCGACAGCGACCCTGCCCAACTGCTCGGCCTCGGCGACTCGACCACCGCCCGGATCGGGCTGACCACCGCGGTCGGGGTGTTCTTCCTGATCACTCTGCCGATCGTGGTCCGGGGCTGCGCGCTGCTCCAGGCCACCTTCGCCCGGGCCATGCTGACCGGGGTGGCCGAGATGCGGGACCGGATCACCGTGCTGGAGGAGCAGAAGCGGGCCGCCGTCTCCGCCGAGGCGTCCGCGCTGCGCCGGCTGGAGCGCGACATCCACGACGGCCCCCAGCAGCGTCTGGTCCGGCTGGCGATGGACCTCAGCCGGGCCCGGCTGCAACTCGCCTCCGACCCGGAGGCGGCCGGCCGGACCATCGACGAGGCGGTCACCCAGACCCGGGACACGCTGGCCGAGCTGCGGGCACTGTCCCGGGGCATCGCCCCGCCGATCCTGGTCGACCGGGGCCTGCCCAGCGCCCTGGCCGCGCTCGCCGGCCGAGGGCTGATCCCGATCGACCTCCAGGTGGACCCGCAACTCGGCACGCCGGGTGGGCGACTCGACCCGGCGGTGGAGAACACCGCGTACTTCATGGTGGCCGAGGCGCTGACCAACATCGCCAAGCACAGTCGGGCCACCGAAGCCCTGGTCGCCGTGTCCCGGCAGGGCACCCGACTCCTGGTGCAGGTGGGCGACGACGGGCAGGGTGGCGCGCACCTGGCCAAGGGGCACGGGCTGGTCGGCATCGCCGACCGGGTCCGGGCGGCCGGCGGCGAGTTGGCCGTGGTCAGCCCCACCGGCGGGCCCACCGAGCTCCGCGCGGAGCTGCCGCTGTGAGCCCGCTCCGAGCCCGCACGACAGGCCGGACATGGTAGACAACACAGCCATGCGCATTGTGATCGCCGACGACGCCGTCCTGCTCCGCGAGGGGCTGGTGCGGCTGCTGACCGAGAGCGGGCACCAGGTGGTGGCAGCCGTCGGTGATGGCGACGCGCTGGTCGCGGCGGTGGTGGAGCACCAGCCGGACGTGTCGATCGTCGACGTCCGGATGCCCCCGTCGCACACCGACGAGGGGCTGCGGGCGGCCGTGGAGGCGCGTCGGCTGGTGCCGCGTACCCCGATCCTGGTGTTGTCCCAGTACGTCGAGGTCTCGTACGCCGACGACCTGCTGGCCACCACGGGCGGTGCCGGCGGCGGGATCGGCTACCTGCTCAAGGACCGGGTGGCCGCGATCGACGAGTTCCTGGACGCGCTGCGCCGGGTGGCGGCCGGCGGCACCGTGCTCGACCCGGAGGTGGTCGGGCAGCTGTTCGCCCGACGGCGTCGGGACGACCCGCTGCGCGAGCTGACCCCGCGCGAGCGCGAGGTGCTCGCCCTGATGGCCGAGGGGCGCTCGAACACCGCCATCGCCCGCGCCCTGGTGGTGAGCGACGGCGCGGTGGAGAAGCACGTGCGCAACATCTTCACCAAGCTCACGCTTCCGCCGGACACCGAGCAGCACCGGCGGGTGCTGGCCGTCCTCACCTACCTGCGGAACTGACCTCCCGGGCCAGGGTCACGGCGTCGGTGAGGGTGTCGGCCACCGGGTGACCGGAGGCCTGCAGCCGCGCCCGGTCGGTGAACCCGCCGGTGTAGAGCACCGCTCGGCCACCCACCGCGAGCGCCGCGTCCGCGTCGTCGATGGAGTCGCCGATCAGCACCACCGAGGTGCCGTCCACGCCCAGCTCGGCCAGGTGCTGCTGGAGCGACTCGGCCTTGCGGCCTCCACCGACCGTGGCCCGCAACCCGTCCACCCGGGTGAAGTGGCTGGTCAGCCCGTAGGTGTGCACGGTCGGGACCAGCTCCTCGTGGAACCACATGGAGAGCAGACTCTGGCTGCCCGTCCAGGAGGCCATCGCGGTCCGCGCGTCGGCAGCCAGCTCGCAGGTGGTCAACCCACTGCGGTACGCGTCGTGGAAGATCCGGTCCAGCCGGCCGAACTCGTCGTCGTCCACGGCCTGGCCGAGCACCTCGGCGTAGTACTCGGCGATCGGCCGGCGAAACCGCACCCGGTGTTCCTCGGAGGTGACCGCCGGCCCGCCCACACTGGCGAAGACCGCATTGGTGGCGGCCACCACCAGGCTGAGGTCGTTGAGCAGAGTGCCGTTCCAGTCCCACACCAGGTGGGGGTGCGCAGGGGTCATCAGAGCACCATAGGCACTCCTCAGAGCTGCGGCGTGGTCAGGTCCCGCAGCAGCCGCTCCTCCTCCACCCGCCAGTAGCCGTGCTCCTTGCCGTCGAGCATCACCACCGGCAGCCGGTCCCCGTACTCCCGCTCCAGCTCCTGGTCACCGCTCACGTCCCACTCGACCCACTTGTCCCCGGTCACCGCTACCACCCGGTCGAGCGCCGCCTTGGCGTCGTCGCACAGATGACACCCGGGCCGGGTGATCAGGGCGAGCCGGGCGTCAGTGGACATCGGTTACCTCCGTGCGGGCGTCGGCCGGCGTCGGCGGCCGGAGCTGGGTCTTGCGTACCTTGCCGATCGCCGAGTGCGGCAGGGTGTCGACGAACTCGACCGCGGTCGGGCACTTGAACCGGGCCAGGTTCCGTGCGCAGTGGGCGAGCAACTCCTCGCTGGTCACCGGCCGCCCCGGCGCCGGCACCACATACGCCCGCACAGTCTCGCCGGTCCGGGGGTGCGGCACACCCAGTACCGCCGACTCGGCCACCCCGGGGTGCCCGGCGAGCACCACCTCCACCTCGTGCGGATAGACGTTGAACCCGTTGACCAGGATCAGCTCGCCGAGCCGGTCGACCAGGAAGAGGTCACCGTCCTCGTCGGCGTACGCGATGTCGCCGGTGCCCCACCAGCCGTCGGCGTCCGGGCCGCCCCGACCGTCCGGCCAGTAGCCGGAGAAGAGATTGGGGCCGGACACCACGATCTGCCCCGGGTCGGTGCCCGGCGCCACGTCGGAGATGTCCAGCTCATCCGGGTCATCGTCGGGGACGGCCAGGCCGTCGCGCCACAGCTCAGCCCCGTCCGCGCCGACCAGGCGCAGCCGCACGCCGGGCAGCGGCCGACCGATCGAGCCGACCTTGGCGACCCCGCCGACCAGGGTGGAGGTGAGCACGGGCGCGGTCTCGGTGAGGCCGTACCCGACGTGCACCGAATGACCGCTCGCCTCGGTGAAGCGCGCCGCGACCGCGGGCTCCAACGGCGCCGCGCCGCAGACCGCCACCCGCACCGTCGCGGTCGCCGCGCGGACCTCGTCCGCACCGGCCCACGCCAGGAACATCGACGGTACGCCGACCAGCACGCTGACCCGGTGCCGGGCGATCTCGTCCAGCCCCACTGTCGGCCCCAGCTCGTCGAGCAGCACGCCGGTCGCGCCATGGTGGACGACCGCGCCGAGCCCCGAGTTGAGCCCGTACGCGTGGAACAGCGGCAGAGCCAGCAGCACGGTGTCGCCCGGACCGACCACCGGCGGCTCGATCCGGTCGACCTGCTCGTGGTTGGCCAGCAGCGCGCGGTGCGAGAGCATCGCGCCCTTGGGCCGGCCCTCGGTGCCGGAGGTGTAGAGCAGTACGGCCAGGTCGTCACCGCCCCGGTGCGGGCGCGGCTGCTCGGGTGCGTCGGCGGCCGGCGGTGGCGGCGCGCCGTGCACGGCGGTGAGCGCGGGCAGTTCGGCGGCCACCTCGGCGACCAGGCCCCGGACCCGGTCGGTGCCGATCAGCACCGACGCGCCGGAGTCGGCCAGCACGTGCCGCAGCTCCGGTGCCGTGAAGCCGGGGTTGACCGGCACCGCGATCAGCCCGGCGCGCAGGGCTCCGAGCCAGCCGATCACGAAGTCAGGGCTGTTGGGCAGGGCGATCGCGACGCGGGGCGGCGCACCGTCCGGGTCGGTGGGCGGCGCGGCGGTGGCCAGGCCGTGCGCGGCGGCGTCCACCGAGGCATCCAGTTCGGACCAACTGAGCGTCCGGTCGCGCCAGTGCAGCGCGGCCCGGTCACCGTGGTCGAGAGCCGCCCGGCGGACCCGGTCGGCGAGGTTCGGCGCGGGGTTTTCCGCTGCGTCCTGCACGGTGACCGAGTCTGGCACAGCGGACGACGACAGGCCACGCCCGACGGTCGGGCCAGCGGCCGGACAACCGTGCCGCGCGCGAGTCCCGTAGGTGGGACCAGCCACGGTGCCGCCAGCGACCCGATCAGGTCCCGCCGATGGGACGGATGACCCTTCCGCCGGCGGTTCGGCCGGGCCCGCACCGACCACCCGTCGGGGCGGGTCAGCCGAACGGACGACGCACCCCGACCAGGGGATCCACCCTGGATCATCGAGCCGGTCCAAAGTCAATCGCACACGACGGACAACCGGTCCGCCGACGGTGCGACGGAGAAGGAAATACTTCCGCCCTGTGTAACGGACTTGCCACGCGCGGGTGACGTTGGCCCTATCATCACTCGGGTTGGCTCACCCCATTTGCCGTGAGTCGACACCCCTCAGCCCGAGGAGGCCCCCGTGCCTGTGAGCGCATTGGACCAGCACCTCAAGGGGAACTGCCGCCCGTCGGCACACCCCGGAACCGTCCTGCCCGACCGGAAGCCCGGTCGGTCCGCACCAACGACCCGCAAACCGGCCCGTCCGGTGACCGACGGGACGGGGGCGTCGCGGTGACCACCTTCGGTTACGCGGAACGCCCGGTCGGCCTGACCGGTTCGGCGGCACGCTCCCACGTCAACGAGCGGCCGGCGGCCCGCGCGCCGCTGGACGATCCACACGGCACCGCCGTGCGGGGTGACGGAACGGCGAAGCGGATCCGCAACCGGCCACACCACAACGAGCCGCCGCCACGACCGGCGGTGCCCGGTGGGAACGCGAAACCGGCCGGCGGTCGGGTCGCTGTGCCGGCCCGTCCGACCATGCCGGTCCAGGGCCGACGGGTCGGCGACACGCCGACGGCGACCACCGATCCGTCGGCGGGCGAGACGGCGGTGATCCCGGCGGTGCCGGCCACCACCACCCCGACCGGCTTTCCGAGCCGACCGGACCCGTCCGACCCCGCCACCGAGGTCTGGACGCTGGTCGAACGGGCTCAGGCCGGTGAGTCCGAGGCGTTCGGTCTGATCTACGACCGGTACGTGGACACCGTGTTCCGGTTCGTCTACTTCCGGGTCGGCAATCGCCAGCTCGCCGAGGACCTCACCTCGGACACCTTCCTGCGGGCGCTCAAGCGGATCGGCAGCTTCACCTGGCAGGGCCGCGACCTCGGCGCCTGGCTGGTGACCATCGCCCGCAACCTGGTCGCGGACCACTTCAAGTCCGGCCGGTACCGGCTGGAGGTCACCACCGGCGACGTGCTCGACGCCGATCGGGAGGACCGGGGCCCGGAGGGCAGCCCGGAGGCGGCGGTGGTCGAGCACATCACCAACGTCGCCCTGCTCACCGCCGTGAAGCAGCTCAACCCGGAGCAGCAGGAGTGCATCGTGCTCCGCTTCCTCCAGGGCTTCTCGGTCGCCGAGACGGCCCGTGCCATGGGCAAGAACGAGGGTGCCATCAAGGCCCTCCAGTACCGGGCGGTCCGCGCGCTGGCCCGACTCCTGCCCGACGGTTTCCAGCCATAGCTTCCTTCCGCGGGACCGATGGGCATCGATCGATGTCCGGGCAGCTCAAGTCGGTCCCAACTGGTGATAACGATCACATTCCGTGATTTCCGCCCCACCAGGCCCGTAACCCGTGCCCGGTCCGCCGCGTTTCTCCGGGTGCGACCGGTGGTTGCCCCGGCAGGCCCGGGTCACCGGGGTCCGACCGGCATACCGGACGGGGCCCCACCTCCGTGGTGTCACACTGCCGCCCGGTCGCTGGCAACGACGGCGGCCGACCGGCCGTGACCAGCGAGAGGAGGTGCCTGCGGTGGACAACATCCTCTTCTCCCGCCGGCGCGCCGAGCGCTTCGCGCAGCTTCTCGACGAGGCCAACGGCGGCCGGCGACACCATGTCCGGTCCCGGGCCGACGGCCAGCTCGCGCCGCTCGTCGCAGTGGGCCAACGGCTCAGCGTCGACCCTCCGGCGGTCGAGGTGAACCCCGACTTCCGCACCGGCCTGCGGGCGATGCTGCTCGCCACCGCCGAACGGGAAGGGCTGGGCACCCCGGCGGCTGTCGAACCGGCCGCCACGCGTCCCGCCGCCGCCACCCGTGGCTCGCTGCTGCCGGCGGTGACCGCCCGTCGGGCCCGCGCCCGCGGCGCGATCCTGATCGGCATCGCCGCTGGCGCCATCGCCGTCTCCGGCATCTCGGCCGCCAGCGAGAACGCGGTCCCCGGCGACGCGCTGTACGGCATGAAGCGCTCGACCGAGCGCGCCCAACTCGCCCTGGCCAGCTCGGACATCAGCCGTGGCCAGCTCTTCCTGGACTTCGCCCGGACCCGGCTCGGCGAGGCCGCCGAGCTACGCGGTGACCGGATCGGTTACAGCGCGGTCCTCGACGACATGGACGCCGACACCCGGCAGGGTGTCCGCCTGCTCACCGCCGCGGCGGTGCAGCGGGCCGAGCCGGCGAGCCTGGACACCGTCAACACCTTCGTCACCGGCCAGCGCCGGGCGGTGGGCAACCTGGTCGACGGGGCCACCCGGGCCGACCGGGAGCGGACGCGGCGGTCGCTGGAGCTGCTGGACAGCGTCCGGGAGCGCTCGGACGGGCTGCGCGCGGCGATCGGCTGCGGCCTGCCGGCGCCGACCGGCAGTGATGCCCTCGGGCCTGTCCCGACCGCCTGCCCCGGCACCCGCTGACCCCAGTCGGCGCCCACCCGCCCCCGGCCACTCCCCTATACCGCAGGTCCTGCGGGCCACGGCACAGTTCGCTGTGTGCCCAGCCGTTCGACCAGGCACGCCGGCTACCCTCGCTGGAGGCATCCGGCGAGGAAGGGAGTCGCGTGGCGCGTAGCCGCAAGGTGACGGTCAGCACCGACGCCCATGGTCATACCGCCGGTTGGGTGGAGACCGAGCTGGCTCCGGCGACCGGACCCGCACCGGACCCGACCGCCGCGGCCTTCTTCGACGTGGACAACACGATGATGCAGGGCGCGTCGATCTACTGGTTCGCGCGCGGGCTCGCCTCCCGGAACTACTTCACCACCGCCGACCTGGCCCGGTTCGCCTGGCAGCAGCTCCGGTTCCGGCTGCTCGCCCGGGAGCACGCCGGTGACATGTCCCAGGCCAAGGAGGCCGCGTTGGCCTTCGTCGAGGGCTGGCGGGTGGACGACGTGGAGCGCCTCACGGAGGAGATCTTCGACGAGCTGATGGCTCCCCGGATCTGGGCCGGCACCCACCGGCTCGCCCAGGGCCACCTGGACGCCGGTCAGCGGGTCTGGCTGGTCAGCGCCGCCCCGGTGGAGATCGGCCGCGTGATCGCCGCTCGGCTCGGCCTGACCGGCGCGATCGGCACGGTGGCCGAGGTGCTGGACGGGGCGTACACCGGACGGCTGGTGGGCGACCTGATGCACGGGCCGGCGAAGGCCGAGGCGGTCACCCAGCTCGCCGCCGTGGAGGGGTTGGACCTGAGTCTCTGCTCGGCGTACAGCGACTCGGCAAACGACCTGCCGCTGCTCTCCGCCGTGGGCCGGGCGGTGGCGGTCAACCCGGACGGCACCCTGCTGCGGCAGGCCCGGCAGCACGGCTGGGAGGTGCGGGACTTCCGCACCGGCCGCCGGGCGGTCAAGATCGCCGTACCGTCGACCGCGGCGGCCGGCCTGGTCGCCGGGGCGGTGACCGCCGGCCTGGCGCTGCAGCGCCGCCGTCGCACCGGCTGACGCCGCGGGTCAGGGGCCGAACGGGTCGGGACGCCGCTCCAGCAGCGTGTGCAGGGTCTGCTGGATGGTCTCCCGCACCTGGTCGGCGAGGTTGAAGACCACCAGCGGGTCGTCCGCCGAGTCGGTCAGGTGCGCGGTGGGGATCGGCGGGCAGAACTGGATCAGCCACTTGCTGGGCAGCGGCACCATGCCCAGTGGCCCGAGCCACGGGAAGGTCGGCGTGACCGGAAAGTACGGCAGCTTGAGCAGCCGCGCGAGGGGCTTGATGTCGGCGAGCATCGGGTAGATCTCCTCGCCGCCGACGATGGCGACCGGCACGATCGGGGTGCCGGTGCGCAGCGCCGCCGAGACGAACCCTCCTCGGCCGAAGCGTTGCAGCTTGTACCGGTCGGAGTAGAGCTTCCCGATGCCCTTGAAACCCTCGGGGAACACACCGACCAGGTCGCCGCCGCCGAGCAGCCGCTCGGCGTCCGGGTTGCAGGCCACCGTGCCGCCGGTCTTGCGGGCGATCTCCGACACCACCGGCATCCGGAAGACCAGGTCGGCGCCGAGCAGGCGCAGGTAGCGGTGGGCGGGGTGCTTGTCGTGCAGCGCCGCCGAGAGGATCAACGCGTCCAGTGCCACCGTGCCCGAGTGGTTGCCGACCACCAGGGCGGGCCCGTCCACGGGTACGTGCTCCACCCCGCTGACCTCGGTGCGGAACCAGTCCCGGTAGAGCAGCCGCAGCAGCGGGTGGAAGACCGCGTCGGTCAACTCCGGGTCGAAACCGAACTCGTCGACCTCGTAGTCGCCGGACAGCCTCCGACGCAGGAACGCCAGCCCGTTCGCGACCCTGCGGTCCCAGTGGTCCCCCGGCCGGTCCGGCACGGCCGGTTCGGTGCCACCCGGCTCGCCGCCGGTGGCCGGGTCGCCCGTGTCGGCCGGCTCGCCGGTGACCGGGTCAGCCGCACCCGTCGGCTCGTCGGTGGTCGGGTCAGCCACGGCGGCGGTCTCGTCGGTGGAGGAAGTGTCGGTCTCGCCGGACGATGACTGGATCGGCGCGATCCGGGCCGCCGATCGGTGTCCGTTGCGCCGCGCCGGCTCCGTGCCCGGTGCGGCCGGCCCCGGCGGTACGTCGAACCGGCCGATGCCCGCCGGATCGCGCCCCTCGCCCGGCCCGGTCACGACCGCTCCCGCACTGCGGAGCGGACCTGCCGGATGCCGTCCAGGACGAGTTGCTCGGCGGTGGCCAACTGGCTCCGGGTGACCACGACACCGCCGTGGTGGGCGCGGATGAAGTCGTCGAAGGCCGCGGCGGTGGAGCGGGGCGTGAAGCCGTACTCCTGCTCCAGCCGGCTGGTGTCGACCACGCGGCCGTGCACGAAGAGGTCGACCTGGTCCAGGCCGTAGCGGCCGAAGCCCATGCTGCGGGCCAGCGCGGCGGCGCCGGAGAGGCCCGGCTCCAGCACCGGCACGGCCACCCGACCGGCCCGCCGGATCGCCTGGGACAGCGACAGCACCCCCGGGCCGGCGACGTTGTACGTGCCCGGGTGGTCCTCCACGATCGACCGGTGCAGCACCTCCAACGCGTCGTCGAAGTGCAGGAACTGCAACCGAGGGTCACGGCCGAAGACGGTGGGCACCAGCGGCTGCGAGAAGTAGCGGGTCAACGTCGTGTCGGCGGTCGAGCCGATGAACGGGGCGAAGCGCAGCACCGTCGCGGTGACGTCGGACCGGCGGCGCCGGAAACCGCGGACGTACCCCTCGACGTCGAGGATGTCGCGGCCGAAGCCGCCGCGGGGCACCTCGCGCGGCTCGGTCTCCTCGGTGAACACCGCCGGGTCCCGGAACGACACGCCGTACGCGGCGGTGGACGAGCGGACCACGAGCTTGCGCAGTCGGGGTGCCCGTTGGCAGGCAGCGAGCAGTTGCATGGTGCCGATGACGTTCTGGTCCTTCATCGCCGACCGGCCACCGTGCTGCGGGTCGGGAGCGCTGACCAGCGCGAGGTGCACCACCGCGTCGACGTCCAGATCGGCGAGCAGCCCGCCGATCGAGCCGGCGTCGACGCGGATCCGTTCGACCCGGTCCAGCAGGTCGGTGAACTCGGCGCCGGGCTCCGGCGCGTCCACTCCGATGACCCGCTCGATACGCGGGTCGGCGGCCAGCCGGGCCGCCACGTGGGCGCCCAGGTAGCGGCTGACCCCGGTGACGACGACAACCCCCGGAGCACCTGAGGTGCTGCCGGGGGTCATCTGCCGCACCTACCCCGGCAGGAGGGATCGAGCCGGGACAACCACGGCCTGATCACCTGAGCCTCCGGGGGTCGACAGTTGGCAAGTGACGCCGGACGCCGGGCCGCTGGCCCGGCGGCGATCACTTGCCGAGACGGCGACGCTGGACGCGGGTCTTGCGCAGCAGCTTGCGGTGCTTCTTCTTAGCCATGCGCTTGCGGCGCTTCTTGACCACCGAGCCCATACGACAGCCTTTCGATACAACGTGCGGGGCGGACCGGATGACACCACGCAGGTGGCGACGGCGACCGCTTGCGGACAACGGACCGGACCAGTCTGGGCGGCGGGGCGCACCGGTGGGGTCTCGGTCGGGCTCCAGGGTAGCCGGAGAGGGTCAGCCGGACCAACGCGCCCCCATCGAGGCCCTACCGATGTCCGTTACGTCGCGCTCGACGTGCGGGGCGGTGGCTCAGGCGGTCTCCTGAAAAGCACCCCGCAGATATTCGTGCACCGCGTGCTCGGGCACCCGGAATGACCGGCCAACCCGGACAGCGGTGAGCTCACCGCTGTGCACCAGGCGATAGACCGTCATCTTCGACACCCGCATGACCGTTGCCACCTCGGCGACGGTCAGGAACTTGACCTCCGACAGCCGTCCGTCGGACTGCGACCCGGCCATGGCTCACCGACCCATCCCATGCCCGGCGCGTGCCAACCCGACGGATGCTCCGGGCCGGGCCGGCGACGCGCGTGTTACCAGTACGGTAGCGGGGCGGCTGTGACCGGCGCGATCCCTTCGTACAACTGATCATGTTTCGGCCGTTGGTTCACCCGATCCGCGCTCCCGGTATCTCCCTGCCTGCGCCCAGCGTCCGGGTTGCGGTCGCGGTTCACTCGGCGCGCAGCGCGACCACCGGGTCGAGTCGGCCGGCGCGCTGCGCGGGAACCACGCCGAAGACGATGCCCACCACCGCCGATACGCCGAAGGCGAGCGCCAACGACCACCAGGTGATCGCCGCCGGGATCGGTGACAACGCGTCCACCAGCAGCGCGGTACCCACGCCGAGCGCCATCCCGGTCAGCCCACCGATCGTGGTGAGCAGCACCGCCTCCAGCAGAAACTGCACCCCGATGTCGCGGGGGCGGGCGCCGACGGCCTTGCGCAACCCGATCTCCCGGGTCCGCTCCTGGACGCTGACCAGCATGATGTTGGAGACGCCGACCCCGCCGACGAGCAGCGAGATGCCGGCGATGGCGGCCAGCACGCCGGTGAGCACACCGAGGATGTCGCCGAGCACGCCGAGGATCTGCTGCTGGGTCACCGCGCTGAACTCGGTGTCCGGGTGGCGGCGGCTCAACTCGGCGACGATCCGCTCGCCCAGCTCGTCGATCCGTTCCCGGTCCGGCGCCTTCACCGCGATGCCGTCCACCCGCTGAGTGCCCCAGAGCCGTTGCGCGGCGGTCACCGGCACGTGCACCTCGTCGTCCCGGTCGACGCCGAGGCTCTGCCCGAGCGGCGCGAAGATGCCGATCACCCGGAACCGAACGCCGGCCAGCGTCACCTGCTGCCCGAGTGGGTCCCGGTCGGGGAAGAGCGCGCGGGCCACCGAGTCGCCGAGCACCGCCACCCGTCGGCTGGTGTCCACGTCCGTGCCGGTGAGGTAGCGGCCTCGGGCCAGCGACCGGGTGAACACCGCCGGGGTGGTCTCCAGCACGCCCTGCACGGTGGTGAAGTCGGACCGGGCACCGGCCCGTGCGGTCGCCCCGGAGGCGACGGTGACCGCCACCCGCTCGGGGTCGCCGACCACCCGGGAGACCGCGTCCGCGTCCTTGAGCGTCAGCGGCGAGACCACCGGCGCGTTGCCCACCTCGATCCTGCCGGGGACGACCAGCAGCAGATTGGAGCCGAGCCCCTCGACCTGCTGCTCCACCTTCTGCTTGGTTCCGGTGCCGATGGCCACCAGCAGCACCACCGAGGCCACCCCGATGATCACCCCGAGCATGGTCAGCGCGCTGCGCAACCGGTTGGCCCGTAAGGCGTCCAGTGCCACCCGCCATGCCTCGGCGACCCTCACGACCCACTCCCGCCGCCGGTCGCCTCGCCGGCGTGACCGGTCCCGCTGCCTACGCCGGGCGGATCCGGAAGGCGTCCGGTGGCTCCGGCGGCGCCGCCGGAGCCACCGGACGGGTGCCCCGGCCCGCTTCCGGACGCGGACCGAGGCTCCGCGCTGGGAGCGGAGACCAGTGTCGCAGGTCGACCGTGATCAACGGACGGCGGTCGATCATGAAGGGCGGCCGGGTCGTCACCGGTGGCGCTGTCCGCCACCACCACGCCGTCGCGCATGGTGATCCGGCGACGGGCCCGGGCGGCCACCTCCTGATCGTGGGTGACCATCACCAGCGCCACACCGGACTCGATGTTCAGCTGCTCCAGCACCGCCGCGCCGGTGACGCTGTCCAGGTTGCCGGTGGGCTCGTCGGCCAGCAGCACCGTTGGCTCGGTGACCAGAGCGCGGGCGATGGCCACCCGCTGCTGCTCGCCGCCGGACATCTGGTTGGGCCGGTGGTCCAGCCGGTGCCCGAGGCCGACCCGGCCGAGCATCGCCGCCGCCCGCTCCCGACGCCGCCGGGCCGGTACGCCGCGGTAGACCAGCGGCAACGCCACGTTCTCCACCGCCGAGGTCCGCGGCAGCAGGTGGAACGCCTGGAAGACGAAGCCGATCGTCTCGTTGCGCAGGGTGGCCATCTCCGGCGGCGAGAGGGCGCTGACGTCCCGCCCGCCGATCACCAGCCGGCCGCCGCTGGGCCGGTCGAGCCCGCCGAGCAGGTGCATGAGGGTGGACTTTCCCGAGCCGGACGGCCCGACCAGCGCCACATGGTCACCCGGCTGCACGACCAGCGACACCCCGCGCAGCGCCTCGACGGACACCCCGTCCAGTTGGTACGTCCGGGATACGTCCACCGCCTCGATCGCGGGCGGGGATCTGGTCACCGCACCTCCTGGCCGTCGCGCACCTGGTCGGTGCCGCGCACCACGATCCGGTCGCCCGCCTGCACGCCGTTGAGGATCTGCACCAGGTCGGCCCCCTGGACGCCCACGGTCACCGCTGCCCGGTCCGCCTTTCCGTCCCGGACCACCCAGACAGCGTCCCGGCCGTCGGCGGAGAACACCGCCGAGGCGGGGACGGTCACCGCGTCGGCGGCCTCGCGTACCCGCAGGTGCACGATCGCGTTCATCCCGGGACGCGGCGCCGGTGCCGGATCGTCCTCGGCGAGCTTCCCGGCGCCCAGCGCCAGACGTACCCGGTAGGTGACTCCACCCTGCGCGGAGTTGGTGGGGAGCACGTCGACCGAGCGGACCGTGGCGTCGTAGCTGGCACCGGGCACCGCGTCCAGCTCGACCGTGGCGGTCACGCCGCTCTTGACCAGCAGCACGTCGGTCTCGTCCACCTCGGCGAGCAGCCCCAGCTGCCCGGTGTCCACCACGGTGAGCACCGGCGTGCCGGCGGTGACCTGGCCACCGACCGCGACCGCGTCGTCCACCCCGGCGGGCGGCCCGCCCTGGCCGGGGGCCAGCACCGACGGGTCGATCCCCGCCGCCTGAGCGCCGCCGGCCTGCTCCAGCAGCCCGGCCAGACCACCGCTCGATCCGCCGCCGGCCCGGGTGCCGCCCGGCTGCACCACCCCGGCGATCGGGGCGCGCAGGGTCAGCGCGTCGACGGTCGCCTTCGCCAGGTCGTACGCCTGCTGGGCCTGGAGCCGTTGCGCGGCGGAGAGCGCGCCGACGGCGGAGTTCAGCCCGCTGATCCCCCGCTGCACCGCCCGGACGGCCTGGTCGGCGCTGCGCGCGGCGGCGGCGTACTGCCGCTGGGCGGAGGTCACCTGGGTCAGCAGCGCATCCCGCAGCTGCGGGTCGGCGATCTTCTCGGCGGCCTTCCGGGCGGCGTCGAACGCCTCGTCGGCTGCCTTGTCGGTGCCGCGCCGGCTGCCGGTCAGGTCGCCGGTGGAGACGCCCCGGCCGGCGCGCTTGGCGGCGGCCAGCGCCTCCCGGGCCTGGCGCAGCCGATCCTGTGCCGACGGGGAGGCGACCACGGCGAGCACCTGACCACGCGTGACCCGCTGTCCAGGCTGAACCCGCAGGCTGGACAGGGTGCCGTCGGCGGGAGCGGTCAGGGTGGCGGCGGCCCGGGCGGTCACCGTCGCCGGCGCGTCGATCACCTCGGTGACGGGGCTGCGGGCCGCCGAGGCGAGCGCGACGGGCGGCTGGTCGTCGTCGCACGAGGCGGCCGTGGTGGCGGCGAGGACGGTGAGGGCGGTCAGGGCGGTGAGCAGGCGGGGCCGCGTGAGGCTGACGGGCCGCGGCGAGTGGGTGCGGCGCACCCATCGATGGTACGGCTCACCGTCACAGCGCTGACATGTCGTCAGGCGGCGGTGGCCCGGACGTACGCCACGCACTCGTCGTGCAACGTCGACCACTGCTCGCCGAACGCCTCCTGGGCAGCGGCGTCGAGGGCCTTGCGGTCATGCACCACTGCCTTGAAGAAGGTGAGCAGCCGCTGCGGCCCGTACCGGTCGACGAGGTGCCGGACGGCGAGGTAGCCGGCGCCATAGCTGCCGCCGACCCGCTCGGCAGAGGCGTCATCGGCGGGGGTCATGCCCTCCAGCCGGCCGTCCCAACCGCCCCGGACCAGCTTCCGCACCTCGGCGAGCCCCTCGTACCGGTCAACCGGCTGCCCGCCAGCGCCCGCGAACTCGGCCAGCCCCTCCACCAGCCACCAGGTCGTCTTGCCCGGATAGCCGCGCTCCGGCAGCGAGGCGGCGTGGGTCAGCTCGTGCCGGAGCAGGTCATCGGCGCTGCTGCTGGAGAGACCCTCGGCGTTGAGCACCACCTCGTGGTGGCCGCCGCCCACGGTCACCGCGTAGCCCCCGGTCCACTGTGGTCGTCCGCCGCCGTACCAGCGCTGCCACTCGGCGCGGCCGGCGTAGAAGATCCGGTACCGGTCCGGTGGGGCCCCGGCCACCACGTACCCGTCGGCGACCTTTGCCGCCGCCTCCGCCTGCGCGAGCAGGCCGGGTAGCTTGCCCCGCTGCGCCGGGGTGGTGGCCACGATGGTCCGCGCGCCGACCGCCACGGCCAGGTCGCTGATCTCCCACGGCCGGGTGCCGGTCTCCGCAGACTTGGATTCCTCCAGGGCGACCAGTCGGGGCTGGTCGCCGTTCTCCCGCCAGCGGGTGCCGATCAGCACCGGGCTGGGTCGGCAGCCCGGCACCACGAAGCAGTACTGGAAGCGCACCAGCAGTCGCCACTCGCCGGGCTTGCCGACGACCGGAGCGGGCAGGCCGCTCGGCTCGGGCCGCCAGACGGTCACCTTGAGCGCGCGCAGCGCGGCAAAGCGCCGGCGCAGGTCGGTGTGCGCGGCCGGCTCGGCGACGGAGAGGAAGCCCGCCGGGTCGCCGCCGAGCAGCGCCGTGGACTGCCGCTGAAGCTGGGCGGTCATCCGGTCGGCCAGCCCGCGGGCGACCGCGGTGGCCGGGTCGTCGGTCGCCGAGGCACCGATCCGGCCGACCGTGGCCCGGTCGCCGGACTCCCGAACCACCCCCGCCACCAGCAGCGCCGGCAGCCCGCATCCCAGCAGCAGGACGACCACCACGAGCCCGGTCCACAGTGGCCACAACCGCCGTAGCGATGGCTGATGCACCCCGTCAGTCACCCGGCGAAGGGTACGACCTCTGGACGGATCGGGCGAGGCCGGCACGGCCCCGCCCCACCTCCTGGACCGCACTCAGGCCGGGCGGCCGGCGCGGCGGAGCAGGATGATGACGACCGCCCAGACGACGACCAGGGCGAGGCCGAGCCACGGCTGCCCGAGCAGTGCGAGCATCCCGCCACCCAACACGAACCAGCAGGCCTGGAAGGTGTGCTTGGCCAGCGGGCGTAGCGGCACCCGGGCGCGCGGTGAGCCGAGGACGCCCCAGAGCCCGGCGAGCAGCAGCGGCACGCCGACGGCGGCGAGCAGTCGGCCGGCGGTGGGCGCGTCCAGGGACCAGCCCCACCGGGCGCCGATGGCCAGCACGGCCAACTCCAGCAGGAAGACCAGGAGCAGCCCGAGTGCCCGGATCACGGCTGGTCCGGCTGGTCGACGGCGCGACGAGCGCGCGGCCAGGATCGGAACGCGACGTCCAGACCGGCGACCAGTTGGTGGTACGAGCGGTCGACCTCGCGGGGCAGCCCGAAACCACCGGCCGCCTCCAGCGACACGAACCCGTGCAGGGCGCTGCGCAACGCCCTGGTGGCGTCCACCGCGTCGTCGGCGGTCAGCCCGTACCCACGCAGCACCGCGTAGATGGCGCCCACCGCCCGCTCGCCCGCCACCACGTGCTCGGGGTCGGCCGGATCAGGCGCCCGCAGCGTGGTCGGGTAACGGCCGGGGTGCCGTTGGGCGTAACCGCGGTAGGCATCGGCCATCGCCCGTAGCGCGTCCCCGCCGGCGCGGCCGGCGGCGGCGGTGGTCAGGTCGGTGGCCAACTCGGTGGTGGCCAGCGCGGAGAGCTTCTGGCTCAGCGCGTCGGCCCCTCGGACGTGCTTGTAGAGGCTGGGCAGCGCCACGCCGAGCCGGCTGGCGAGCGCGGCCAGGGTGAGCTGCGGGAGGCCGACCTCGTCGGCCAGCCGGGCGGCCTCCCGCACCACGGTCTGCTGGTTGAGCCCGACCCTAGGCACCGGTGCACACCTTCAGGAAGCCGAGCAGCTCCTCGGCGGTCCGTTGCGGCCGGTCGGCGTGCGGGTAGTGCCCGGACTCCTCGACCATCCGCGCCTCGGCGGTGCCGAAGAGCCGGCGGGCCGCCCGTGCCTCGGCGCCCGGGTCGGGGAAGTCCGGGTCCTTGGCACCCATCAGCACCAGCACGGGTTGCCGGACCTGCGGGGCGCGGGCGGTCCAGTGCGGCTCGACCGGCTCGGCCACGCCGCGGGTCGCGGCCATCCGGCCGGGCTCGCGCAGCTTGGCCACCATCGACCGGCGGTACGCCGCGTCGTCGGCGGGCCGGTGCACCGGGAAGAGCGTCTTGTGGAACATCCCGAACAGTCGAGGGCTGCGCACCACCGCTGCCAGCGCCATCCGCATCAGCGGGTTGAGCTTCGGCTGGCTGACGAACCCGCCGATCTGCACGATGCCGGAGACCAGGTCGGGCGCCTCGGCCGCGGCGAAGACCACCGCCGCCGCGCTGGACGAGCTGCCGACCAGCACGGCCGGGCCGGCGTCGATGTCGCGGATCACGGCCAGCAGGTCGGCGCCGACCTCCGCCGGGGCGTACGTGGGCCAGCCGACGCTGGACTCCCCGTGCCCCCGTACGTCGACCGAGGCGACCCGGTAGCCGGCCGCGACCAGCAGCGGCACCAGGTGCCGGTAGCTCGCCCGGTTCTCACCCATGCCGTGCGAGAGGACGACCAGCGGGCCTTCCCCGTGCACCTCGTACGCGATGTGTCCGCCGTCCCGCTGCACCTGGCTAGCTGTCATAGCCATAAAGCTAACCCCATTAGCCAACATCGTCAAGCCGGATACGCGAACGGGCCGGCGGGGACCACGAGGGTCACCGCCGGCCCGTCGGCCGGTCCGTCCGGGTTACTTCTTGGAGATCAGGGCACGGCCGAAGAAGACCAGGTTGGTCGGGCGCTCGGCGAGCCGGCGCATCAGGTAGCCGTACCACTCGTCGCCGTAGGGGACGTAGGTGCGCACGGTGTAGCCCTCGCCGGCCAGCCGGGCCTGCTCCTCGGGGCGGATGCCGTAGAGCATCTGGAACTCGAACCGCTCCGGCCCCCGGTCGAACCAGCGGGCCCGGTCCTCACCGATGGCGATCATCCGAGGGTCGTGGGTGGCCAGCATCGGGTAGCCGTCGCCGGACATCAGGATGTTCATGCAGCGGACGTAGGACTTGTCCACCTCGCGGGCGGACTGGTACGCCACCGACTCCGGCTCCTTGTACGCGCCCTTGCACAACCGCACCCGCGATCCGGCGTAGGCCAGCTCCCGGCAGTCCGACTCGGTCCGGCGCAGGTACGCCTGGAGCACCGCGCCGGTCGACGGGAAGTCCTTGCGCAGCTTGCCCAGCACCTCCAGCGTCGAGTCGGTGGTGGTGTGGTCCTCCATGTCCAGGGTGACCGTGGTGCCCGCCGTGTCGGCCGCCGCGCAGATCGCCCGCGCGTTGTCGTACGCCAACTGCTCGTCGAACATCTGGCCGAGAGCGGAGAGCTTCACGCTCACCTCGGCGGCCGGGGTGAGCCCCGCCCCGGCGAGCATCTTCAGCAGCCGCAGGTATTCGTCCCGGGTGGCCGTGGCCTGCTCGGGGGTGACGGTGTCCTCACCCAGGTTGTCGAGGGTGACCGCCAGACCGTCGTCAACGAGTTCGCGGGTCGCGCGCAACGCGTCGTCGGTGGCGGCGCCGGCGACGAACCGGCGGACGACGTCCCGGGTGTACGGGGCAGTCGCGACGAGCCGCTCGACCTGGGATGACCGGGAGGCGGCGAGGATGACGGAACGGAGCATGAGCCGAGCGTATCGCCCCTGCTGGGCCCTCCGCCGAGGGGCAGCCAGCACCCGACTCCCGAGTTGGAAAGTGCCCCTTGCACAACAAAATCCGATAACAAGGAGTCGTTCCTCACCGTGGGGCGGGGCGGCGGCAGTGGCGTCGATCGGCTACAACGATGCCGTGGACCAACGCCCCCGCCGCCGGCTCCGGTCGGCCTCCGTGCAGCTCGGCGCGCTCACCGCTCTCGCGCTCGCCCTCTCCGGCTGCAACATGACCTCGGACGACGACGATGACGACGACTGCGCCCTGGGGCCGGCCGGCGGCGGTGACACGGTCGCGCTGGCGATGCGGGTCGCCGAGCCGGCCGCCGGCCGCGCCGCACCGGAGCCGACGACCGCAGCCGTGCCCGAGCGCGGTGGGTTCGGCACCCACCTCGCCTCCTGCGGCGGCTGAGGTGCGCCGCGAATCGGTCGCGCCCCGACCCGACTGGGATGCCACCATCCGGGCGCAGGGGCTGGTCTACGTCGACACCGAGCTGCCCGACGGCGGGATCATGTCGTACTGGGACGAGACCGCCGCGTACGCCTTCGACCTGGACGAGGTGCTGCGGCTGGAGGAGGCCACCGAGGAGCTGCACCGGATGTCGGTGGCCGCCGCCGAGCACGTGGTGGCCCACCACCGGTACGCCGAGTTCGGCATCCCGGAGTGGGCGGCCGAGGCCGTGGCCCGGTCGCTGCGGGAGGCGCCACCCACCCTCTACGGGCGCTTCGACCTGGCCTACGACGGCAGTTGGCCGCCCAAGATGCTGGAGTACAACGCCGACACCCCAACCGCGCTGGTCGAGGCGAGCATCATCCAGTGGTACTGGCTGGAGCAGACCCGGCCGGAGCTGGACCAGTGGAACAGCCTGCACGAGCGGCTGGTCGGCGCCTGGGCGAAGATCGGCGCCGGGCTGCACGATCCCCGGGTGCACGTGCTCTGGTCGAGCGAGGAGGAGTCGGGCGAGGACCACATGACCGCCGGCTACCTCGCGGAGACCGCCCGGCAGGCGGGGCTGACCGTCGACCTGCTGCCGATCCAGGACATCGGCTGGGACGGCCGGCGGTTCGTCGACGCCGCCGACCGCCCGGTGACCACCTGTTTCAAGCTCTACCCGTGGGAGTGGATGCTGGCCGAGCCGTACGGGCCTGCGGCGTTGGCTCCGGGCACCCCGACCACCTGGATCGAGCCGGCCTGGAAGCTGCTGCTGTCCAACAAGGCGCTGCTCGCGGTCCTGTGGGAGCTGTACCCGGGCCACGAGTACCTGCTCCCGGCGTACCTCGACTCGCCCCGCGGAATGTCGGAGTACGTGGCCAAGCCGCTGCTCGGACGGGAGGGCGGCTCGGTGCGCATCGTCACCGCCGAGCAGGAGATCACCAACCCGGGCATCTACGGCGACGAGGGCTGGTGCTACCAGGAATTCCGGGCGTTGCCAGAGTTCGCCGGCAATCGGATGGTGCTGGGCAGCTGGATCGTCGACGGCGAATCGGCCGGGGTGGGGGTGCGGGAGAGCGCCAGTCTGATCACCGACGGCTACGCGCGGTTCCTGCCGCACTACATCGACGCGCCGCGCACCCCGTGAGTCGTCTACCGTTGGGGGCGTGAACTTCGACGCGTACGCCCGGACCGGTGTTGACCTGGTCAACGCCCGCCTGGACGACCTCGACGACCTGCGGGCCATCTTCCCCGACGACAACGCCTGGATGCGCGACGAGGTCGCGGACCGGGACGTCGCGACCTTCCGGCGGGCGCAGAAGCGGCTGCGCGACGTCTTCGAGTACGGCACCTCGGGGCGGGACGCCCAGGCGGTGACGGAGCTGAACGCGCTGCTCGAGGCGTTCCCGGTCCAGCCGCGCATCTCCGGGCACGACTCCAGCGACTGGCACATGCACGTGACCAGCCGGGGCGCATCGGTCAGCGCGGAATACCTGGCCGGTGCGGTCTGGGGGCTGTCGGTCTGGCTCTGCGAGTACGGCAGCGCCCGGTTCGGCGTCTGCGCTGACGAGCGGTGCGGCAACGTCTACCTGGACACGTCGTCCAACTGCTGCCGGCGGTTCTGCTCCGAGCGCTGCGCCACCCGCTCGCACGTGGCGGCGCACCGGGCCCGCAAGCGGGCTGCGGTCGGCGAGCAGGTGACGGTCGCCCCGCAGCCGACCGCGGGCGCCGAGTCACTCACCCCGGTCAGCTAGCTGACGCCGTACCGGTCGGCCCGCCCTGTGTGGGGACGACGGGTCAGGCGTCGACCGGGGACGGCGCGGTCAGGTGCTGGCGGGCGAACTCCAGCGCGGCGCGCAGGTCCGCCTCGCGTACCGCGCGGCTCTTCGCGCCCCGGGTAGCCACCTCCACCGCCACCGACCCGGTGAAGCCCCGCCCGGCCAGCGAGGAGAGCAGCTGGCCGCAGGGCTGGGTGCCGCGCCCGGGCACCAGGTGCTCGTCGCGGCCCTCGCCGGTGCCGTCGCCAAGGTGCACGTGGGCCAGCCCGGCGCCCATCCGGTCGGCCATCTCCAGGGGGTCACTGTGCGAGGCCGCGCAGTGCGACAGATCCAGGGTGTACGACGGGTAGCCGGTCTCCGTGGGATCCCAACCCGGCACGTACGGAACGAACTGCCGGCCCGCCATCCGCACCGGGTACATGTTCTCCACCGCGAAGCGCAGCCCGGTGAACCGGTCCGCGACCGCGGCGAGCCCTTCGGTGAAGGTGCGCGCGTAGTCGCGCTGCCAGGTGAACGGTGGGTGCACCACGACGGTCGGCGCCCCCAGCGTCTCGGCCAGCTCGGCGGCCTTGCGCAGCCGCTCCCACGGGTCCGGGCTCCACACCCGCTGGGTGACCAGCAGGCAGGGCGCGTGCACCGAGAGCACCGGCACGTCGTAGTGGGTGGAGAGGCCGCGCAGCGCGCCCAGGTCCTGGCTGACCACGTCGGTCCAGACCATCACCTCGACGCCGTCATAGCCGAGCGCCGCGGCCAGTTGAAACGCCGCCGCGGTCGGCTCGGGGAAGACCGACGAGCTGGACAGGAGCACCGGAACGCGGGAAGTCACATCAGCCAGGGTAGCCCGGCGCGGGTAGGGCCACCGTGACGAGCGCCGGCAAATCGGTCGTAACCACCCGGCCCGGTCATACCGGTTCGAGTTGATCGAGCCGACGGAGGATGACCCCTTCCCGCAGCGCCCACGGGCAGATGTCCAGCGAGTCCAGATCGAGGCGGCGCATCACCGCCTCGGCGACCACCGCCCCGGCCAGCAACTGGTGAGCCCGGCCGGCGCTGACCCCCTCCAGCTCCATCAACTGGGCCGGCGGGATGTGCCGGATGAAGCCGATGACCTGCCGCAACCCGGCGCGGGTCAGGCTGCGCCGCGCCCAGAGCCCGGCCCCGGACGGCGCCGCCCCGGCCAGTCGGGCTAGGGTGCGGAACGTCTTCGAGGTGGCCACCGCCCGCTCCCAACCCACCTCGGTCATCTGGTCGACCACCTTGTCCAGCCGGCCGTCCACGTACTCCCGCAGTTTCTCGACGGTTTCCGCGGATGGAGGCGCCGCGCTGTCCGGGTCGACCCGCAGCCGCTCCCGGGTCAGCCGACCGGCACCGAGCGGCAGTGAGACGGCGACGTCCGGGTCCTCGTCGATCCCGGCGGCGATCTCCAGCGAGCCGCCGCCGATGTCCAGCACCAGCAGCCGCCCCGCCGACCAGCCGAACCAGCGCCGCACGGCCAGGAAGGTCATCCGCGCCTCGTCCGCCCCGGACAGGACCGCCAGGCGTACGCCGGTCTCGTCGCGGACCCGGGCCAGCACCTCGGCCGCGTTGGTGGCGTCGCGTACCGCCGAGGTGGCAAACGCGATCAGGTCGTCCGCCTCCAGCCCGGCGGCCGCCGCCTTGGCCATGCCGACCGCCTTGACCAGGCTGTCCGCGCCCGCGTCGGTCAGCGCGCCGTCCGGGCCGATCTGCTCGGCCAGCCGGAGCACCACCTTCTCGGAGCGCGCCGGCCACGGGTGCGCGCCGTGGTGCGCGTCCACCACCAACAGGTGCACCGTGTTGGATCCGACGTCGAGGACACCCAGTCGCATGGTGAAGACACTAGGTGCAACACGTTTGCGCGGCTCGGCGGCCCGCGGAGGTCACCGCGCGTACGCTGGGCCGGGTGACGATGGAGCTCCGCGTGGTGGTGGACGACCCGGGCGACCCGCGCAGCCGCGAGGTCCCACTGGACTTCCCCCGAGAGTGGATCGAGTTCGCCGACCCGGCGGACGAGAATCACCTGATCCGGGCGGACCTGACCTGGCTGCTCTCCCGCTGGACCTGCATCTTCGGCCAGGGCTGCCACGGCATCATCGCCGGCCGAGCCGCCGACGGCTGCTGCTCACACGGCGCGTTCTTCACGGACTCCGACGACGAGAAGCGGGTCCGCAACGCCGTCAAGCGGCTCACCCCGTCGACCTGGCAGCACTTCCGGCGCGGGTTCCGGAACTGGACCGACGAGGACACCATCGACGGCAAGACCCCGGCCCGCCGGACCGCCACCCAGGGCACCGAGGGGCCGTGCGTGTTCCTCAACGACGCCGACTTCGCTGGCGGGGGCGGCTGCGCGCTGCACGCCCAGGCGCTCCGCGACGGGGTGCACCCGCTGGAGTACAAGCCAGACGTCTGCTGGCAGCTGCCCATCCGGCGGGACCAGGACTGGGTCAAGCGGCCGGACAACACCAAGGTGCTGGTCTCCACGCTGTCGGAGTTCGACCGGCGGGGCTGGGGTGCCGGCGGACACGACCTGGACTGGTGGTGCACCTCCTCGACGGACGCGCACGTCGGCGCCGAGCCGATGTACCTCTCGTACTCCCCCGAGCTGACCGCGCTGATCGGCGCGGCCGCGTACGAGCGGCTGGCCGAGCTGTGCGCCGCCCGGACGAAGCAGGGCATGGTCGCCCCGCACCCCGCCGACGACATCTGACGAGTCAGCGTGATCTTGGTAGCACTCTTGCTACCATTCGAGGTATGGCCATGACGCTCCGGCTCGATGACGAACGTGAACAGCGACTCCGTCTTGTCGCGGAGGAAGAGACGCGGTCGATGCACGCCGTCGTCGTCACCGCCATTGACGACTACCTGGCACGGCGCAACGCCCGTCAGTTCGGCGAACTCGCAGACGAGATCATCGAGCGCCACTCCGCATTGCTCGCTCGCCTGGCGGAGTGATGACCGAGGTCCACTACCCCACGCTCACCGACATCGCCGGCATCGCCCGCAAGCTCGGCGTCGGGATCCGGGATGCCGGCCTCGTCGAATCGGCCGTGGCCCGCCCAAGGACAAGCGTGTTCGGCGAGGACGCCTACCCCGACCTGTGGACCAAGGCGGCGGCGTTGCTGCACTCGCTGGTCAACAACCACCCCTTCGTCGACGGCAACAAGCGGATCGGCTGGATCGTGGCCGTTGCCTTCCTGCTTCAGAACCGTGCCGTGACCGTGGCCCAGCTCGACGAAACCAACCAGGACGTCGCGTACGACCTGGTCATCAGCGTGGCGGAGAGCCGGGTGACCGAGGTCGGCGACATCGCGGCCGCCCTGCGCAAACTGTTCTGACCGATGCCGGAAACGCCGAAGGGGGCCCGCGCCGCGCGCGGGCCCCCTTCGGTACGCCGATCACGGCTCGAACTTGTAGCCCAGACCCCGAACGGTGACGATGAAGCGCGGCGCGGACGGCTCCGGCTCGATCTTGGAGCGCAGCCGCTTGACGTGCACGTCCAGCGTCTTGGTGTCACCGACGTAGTCGGCGCCCCAGACCCGGTCGATGAGCTGACCCCGGGTCAGCACCCGGCCGGCGTTGCGCAGCAGCAGCTCCAGCAGCTCGAACTCCTTGAGTGGCAGCTGCACCGCGCCACCCTCGACGGTCACCACGTGCCGCTCGATGTCCATCCGCACCGGCCCGGCGGCCAGCGTCGGGACACCCGCGTCGGCCACCTCGGGGCTCTGCCGGCGCAGCACCGCCCGGATCCGGGCCACCAACTCCCGGGGCGAGTACGGCTTGGTGACGTAGTCGTCGGCGCCGATCTCCAGCCCGACCACCTTGTCGATCTCGCTGTCCCGGGCGGTGACCATGATGATCGGCACGGCCGAGCGCTGCCGGAGCTGCCGGCAGACCTCGGTGCCCGACATCTCGGGCAACATCAGGTCGAGCAGCACGATGTCCGCGCCGGTCCGGTCGAACTCGGTGAGGGCGTCGGTGCCGGTCGCGGCGACCGAAACCTCGAAGCCCTCCTTACGGAGCATGTACGACAGGGCGTCGGAGAACGACTCCTCGTCCTCGACCACCAGAACGCGGCTCAACGGGGTGTTCCTTTCATTGCTGTCAGACCTGCCGTAGCTCGGCCGGACCGGCCTCGATCCCAGCCGGCGGCAGTGTCGCCAGCAGGTCGTCCGGTGGACTGGCGGGCAGCCGGAGGGTGAACGTCGATCCACCACCAAGAGTGCTCGACACCTCCACCCTTCCGCCATGGTTGCTCGCGATGTGTTTGACGATGGCCAATCCGAGCCCGGTGCCGCCGGTGGCACGCGAGCGGGCCTGGTCGGCCCGGTAGAACCGCTCGAAGACCCGGTCCACGTCCGTCGGGGCGATGCCGATGCCCTGGTCGGCGACGGCGATCTCGACGTGCTCGTCGTCACCGCGGGTGGTGATCCGCACCGTGGTGTCGTCGCCGGAGTAGTTGATGGCGTTCTCCACCAGGTTCGCCACCGCCGTGGCGAGCTGGGTGTCGCTGCCGTACACGGTGAGGCCGCGCTCGCCGGTCACCGTCACCTCGACGCCCCGGGCGGAGGCGGTGGTGCGGGTCCGGTCGACCACCTCGGCGATCACCCAGTCCAGCGCGACCGGCTCCGCTGGCGGCTGCGGCTCGGCGCCCTGCAACCGGGTCAGCTCCAGCAACTCCTGCACCAGCCGGCCCAGCCGGGTCGACTCGTGCTGGATCCGTTCGGCGAACCGGCGGGCGGCGACCAGGTCCTCGGAGAGGTCGGGCGTCGCGGCGTCGGCCGGCTCGGTGGCGTCCAGCAAGGCCTCGGCGAGCAGTTGGAGCGCCCCGATCGGGGTCTTGAGCTCGTGACTCACGTTGGCCACG
Source organism: Micromonospora sp. NBC_00389 (assembly GCF_036059255.1). Classification (NCBI taxonomy): domain Bacteria; kingdom Bacillati; phylum Actinomycetota; class Actinomycetes; order Micromonosporales; family Micromonosporaceae; genus Micromonospora; species Micromonospora sp. NBC_00389. Next base: position 805,993 of record NZ_CP107947.1, read on the forward strand.
AAGTCGCGTCGCACCCGGGCCAGCCGGTGCGACTCCGTCACGTCGACCGCTTCCACCGCGATGAAGCCGTTGCCGAGACCCATCGCCCGCAGGTGCACGCCGAGCGGGTTCTCCCCCGCGCTGTCGCGACCCCGGGGCAGGTCCAGCTCGATCTCGCGCCGCACCCCGGTGCGCCGCACCTGGCCAGCGAGAGTACGGATCAACGGGTGCGCGGCGATCGACCCTGCGGTACTGCCGGTACGCAGCAGACCCATCGCGCGGGCGGCCGGGTTGATCAGCACGGGCACGTCGTTGTCATCCAGCACCACGACACCGGCCCGGAGCGAGTCGATCGTCCGGCGGCCGAGCCCGGCCTGTTGCTCGTCGACTATCGCGGGCCTCCCCCTGCTCCAGCGGGAGCTCGCGCTCCCCGTCGACGTGGAGAGGCCGTCCCGCGTCCGCAGGAACCGGGGCAGCAGGAAACCGGCGGCCAACCCGGCCACCAACGCCACGGCCACCACGACCGCCACCACCCACTCCACCCGGCGATCGTAGGGTCATTGTTAACCTGGCTACCACACAGACCAGGACGAACCACCCTCACTTTCGCGAATGTTCACCCCTGCGTCCGGTGCCGTTCACCGGGGTTCATCCGGGGTCCGTCCGCGCCACCTACCGTTGGCGTCGCACCTGCTCAACCCCTGCGCCGACACCCGTCGGCGGCGACCGACCACAGGACGTGATGATGCGCGACGAGTTCCGGGCCGACCTCCAGATCGTCAGCCAACTGCTGGTGGACATGGCGGAGGGCGTCCGCGCCGCCATGCGCCAGGCCACCCGGGCCCTGCTCACCGCCGACCGGCAGGCCGCCGAGACGGTCATCGAGCGGGACGCCGAGATCGACGACCTCTACCGGCATGTGGAGGAGCGGGTCTGTGACCTGCTCGCCAGGCAGGCGCCGGTCGCCTCCGACCTGCGCGCCATGATCACCGCACTGCACGTGGCGGCCGACCTGGAGCGGATGGGCGACCTCGCCGACCACGTGGCGAAGACCGCGCTGCGCCGGCACCCCTCGCCCGCCGTACCGGCCGAGCTGCGGACGATCTTCACCGAGATGGCCGAGATCGCCGACCGGATGGCCGTGAAGATCGGCTCGGTGCTGGCGAAGCCCGACGCCGACCTGGCCGGCGAACTGGACCGCGACGACGACGCGATGGACGAGCTGCACAAGAACCTGTTCGCGGTGCTGCTCGGCGACGACTGGCCGTACGGGGTGGAGACCGCGATCGACGCCACCCTGCTGGGCCGCTTCTACGAGCGCTTCGCCGACCACGCGGTCAACGCCGGTGAGCACGTGGTCTACCTGATCACCGGGCAGACCTCGCCCACGGCGAGCTGATCCACGTACGGCGAAGGCCCCCGGGTTCCCGGGGGCCTTCGTCGTAGGCTCAGCGGCCCTGGTTGGCCACCGCGGCGGCGGCCGCCTTGGCGGCGTTCGGGTCGAGGTACGTGCCACCCAGGGTGAGCGGGCGCAGCTGCGGGTCGAGGTCGTAGCGCAGCGGGATGCCGGTCGGGATGTTCAGCTTGGCGATCGCCTCGTCGGAGATCTGGTCGAGGTGCTTGACCAGGGCGCGCAGCGAGTTGCCGTGCGCGGCCACCAGCACCGTCCGGCCGGCCAGGACGTCCGGCACGATCGAGTCGTACCAGTACGGCAGCATCCGGTCGACGACGTCCTTGAGGCACTCGGTGCGCGGCATCAGCTCGGTCGGCAGCAGCGCGTACCGCGGGTCGCCCACCTGCGACCACTCGTCGTCGTCCGCGATCGGCGGCGGCGGGGTGTCGTACGACCGGCGCCAGAGCATGAACTGCTCCTCGCCGTACTCCTCCAGGGTCTGCTTCTTGTTCTTGCCCTGCAGGGCGCCATAGTGCCGCTCGTTGAGCCGCCACGACCGGCGCACCGCGATCCAGTGCCGGTCGGCGGCGTTCAGCGCCAGCTCGGCGGTGCGGATCGCCCGGCGCATCACGCTGGTGTGCACGACGTCCGGCAGCAGACTGTGCTCGCGCATCAGCTCGCCGCCGCGCCGCGCCTCATCCTCGCCCTTCTCGGTCAGGTCGACGTCCACCCAGCCGGTGAAGAGGTTCTTGGCATTCCAGTCGCTCTCACCGTGCCGCAGCAGGACCAGCGTCCCGACGGTGGGCCCCTCGCTCGCAGTCATGCGGATCATCCTGCCCCACCCGGGGACGTGACACGCGGGCACCCGTAGTGACGACCACCACGTGAAAAAGCGGGTGACCTGCGGATCCGCCCAGCACTAGGGTTGTAAGGCGCTGTAGTCACATCGGTCATTACTTGCAAGCGGGGGAACCACGTGCGGACGATGCGGAGCTGGTTCCGGGACACCACCGGCGGCCTGCCCACCACTTTCTGGTACCTGTGGAGCGGCACCCTGATCAACCGGCTCGGCTCGTTCGTGCTCGTCTTCCTCGCCATCTACCTGACCCAGGAACGCGGCTTCTCCGCGTCCCAGGCCGGCCTGGTGCTCGGCCTGTGGGGCGTCGGCGGCGCGATCGGCACCACCGCCGGCGGCACCCTGGCCGACCGGTGGGGACGGCGACCCACATTGCTCACCGCGCACGTGGGCGCGGCCGCCATGATGCTGGGCCTCGGGCTGGCCCGGGACCTCTGGGCGGTGGCGCTGGGTGCGCTGCTGCTCGGCATGTTCGCCGAGGCGGCCCGGCCCGCGTTCGGTGCCATGATGATCGACGTGGTGCCGGCGAAGGACCGCCTGCGCGCCTTCTCGCTCAACTACTGGGCCATCAACCTGGGCTTCGCCTGCGCCGCCATCCTCGCCGGCCTCGCCGCGCAGGCGAACTACCTGCTGCTGTTCGTGGTAGACGCGGCCACCATGCTGATCACCGCGCTGATCATCTTCGTGAAGGTGCCGGAGACCCAGCAGACCGGACGTACCGTCACCCCCGCGGCCACCGCCCAACGCGGCGCACTGCGCACCATCCTCAACGACCGGGTCTACCTCGGCTTCGTGGCGCTGAACCTGTTCGCCGCGCTGGTCTTCCTCCAGCACATCTCGATGCTGCCCATCGCCATGGGCGACGACGGTCTCAGCCCGGCCACCTACGGCTCGGTGATCGCGCTCAACGGCGTCCTGATCGTGGTCGGCCAACTCTTCGTGCCCCGACTGATCCGGGGCCGAAGCCGCTCGCACGTGCTCGCGCTGGCCGCCGTGGTGATGGGTGTCGGGTTCGGGCTGACCGCGTTCGCCGGCACCCCCTGGTTCTACGGGCTGACCGTGCTGATCTGGACGGTCGGCGAGATGCTGAACTCACCGTCCAACTCCACCCTGATCGCCGAGCTGTCCCCGGCCGAGCTACGTGGCCGGTACCAGGGCGTCTTCTCCCTCTCCTGGCAGATCGCCGGGGCCTGCGCGCCGATCCTCGGCGGCCTGGTACGCGAGCACGCCGGCAACGACACGCTCTGGTTCGGCTGCGCCGCGATCGGCGTCCTGACCGCGGTGGCCCACCTGGTGTCCGGCCCGGCGCGCGAGCGCCGCGCCACCGCGCTGCGTCGCTCCGGCGAGGCGCTGGCACCGGTTGAGAACCCCCGGCCGCCGGCTTCGCAGCCCGCCGAGGCTGCCGTCTGACGGTGGCCCCATCGCTGTGACGAAGGGCCCATGATCAGGAAATCGACTAGCGGGACCGGGCCCGAGTTCCTACCGTGCAGGAGAAACGGTTAGGAAACTGAACTGTCGGGAGGTCGGGTGCACACCCTGCGGCGCTGGTGGCACGACACCGCAGGTGGGCTCCCCGCCACCTTCTGGTACCTCTGGGCCGGCCTGCTCATCAACCGAGCCGGCGCGTTCGCCATGCTCTTCCTGTCGCTGTACCTCACCGATGCGCGGGGGGCCAGCGAGGCGCTGGCCGGCACGGTGGTCGGCGCGTACGGGGCCGGTGGGGCGGCCGGCGTCCTGCTCGGCGGAGTGCTGGCCGACCGGTGGGGTCGCCGAGCCACCCTGCTCGCCGCGCACCTGGCCACCGCCGGCCTGATGGTGGCACTGGCCTTCAGCCGACCCCTGGTGCTGATCGCGGCGCTCTCCGCGCTGGTCGGCGTGGTGCACTCGATGCCGAGCCCGGCCTTCGTCGCGGCGATCGTCGACGTGGTGCCCGCGCAGCGTCGCTCGCGCGCGTTCAACCTCCAGTTCTGGGCGTTCAACCTGGGCATGGCGGTCGCCTCGCTGCTCGCCGGCGTGCTGGCCGAGGCGAGCTTCACCGCGCTGTTCCTGGTGGACGCGGGCGCCACCCTGGCCGCCGCCGGCGTGATCGCCTGGAAGGTGCCGGAGACGCTTCGACGCACCGCACCGACGGCTGACCTCCCGCCGCCCACCCCATCGGCGCCGGGGGCGAGCCGGGTTCGGCAGCCGGGCCTGCACACCGCACTCACCGACCGGACCTTCCTGATCTTCGTCGGGCTCACCTTCGTGCTGGCCGTACTCACCCTGCAGACCTCGACGATCATGCCGCTGGCCATGCGCGCAGACGGCCTGGGCCCGTCGGCGTACGGGCTGGTGGTGGCGCTCGGCGGAGCGCTGATCGTGATCGGCCAGTTGTTCGTGCCCCGGCTGATCGACCGGCATCGCAAGGCCGTCGTGCTGGCGGCCTCGACCGCCCTGCTCGCGCTCGGCTTCGGCGTGCTCGCCGTCGCCGACGAACTGGCCGTTTACCTGGGCGCCGCGGTGGTCTGGACGGTCGGCTCGATGCTCGCCGCCCCGCCCAACGCGCAGATCAACGCGGATCTGGCGCCGCCGCAGCTGCGCGCGCGGTACCAGTCGGTCTTCTACCTGACGTTCCCGGCCGCGGCGTTCGTCGCACCCACGCTCGGCGGGGTGAGCCTGCAATACCTCGGCGACCGACACTGGCTGATCGTCGGCGGGCTCGGCCTGCTGGCCGCGCTCGGCCACCTGCTGGCCGGACCGCCCCGGGAGCGGCACGTCGCCGCGCTGCGCCGGGCCGACCGGGAGCCGACACCGCCCGCGGACCGCGTGCCGACCGCGTGACCGACCCACCCCGCCCACGGGGTACGACAGACGCAAAGCGCCCACCACGGCCCGAAGGTCGTGGTGGGCGCCCGCCGGCGGGGCCGGCGGCGGCGGGCAACACTCACCCCCGTAAGCATCGCCCGCTCACGCCGCCGGTCCAAACAGGTGGGCACCGTCCCCCAACGGTTGATCCACCCGTCCCCTCGCGTCTCGCTCGGTGCACGGATCTGATCGATCCGCCGCTCCCCCGAACGTTTCCAAGCGTGACGCGGTGCAATAAAGCTAGTTCGCCCGGATTCTGGATTCAACCCAGATCGGCTGTCTCGCCGATCACAACTCGCGAGTATCCGCTGCTCGGGCCTCGGTCTTTGGTAACAGCCGCATACCCGTCGCGCATTCCCGCAAACACCTCAACCGTCCTCTCGATCCGGTGATTCCGTCCGGAAGAAGTTGCTCTGCCGACCGTCGCGCATCTGCTCCTGATAAATCAGGTTCAGTCGCCGCAGGTCGAAAGTGTGGAACCACGCATCCCAGGTGATCTCGCGGATCCGGCTGCTCTCCCGGTAACCGGGGATGTTGAAGGTCAAAACCCCCGCCCGGCCGTCCCGCTCGGTGCCGGCGATGGTCGCCGGCTTCGCCCCGCGTTCCCGGGCCCAGCGCATGATCACCTCGTGGTTCGCCGTGATCAGGCTCCGTCCCGGGCGCTCCGGCCGGTCCGCGATCGACGAGATCACCTGCGAGCTGCGAACCGATCGCCCGGTGCTCCGCCCTACCCGGATCCCACCCGCCGTCGTACCACCGCCGGCCGGCCGGCTCGGCGCAGCGCGCTTCGCGGGCGCCGCCCGCTTCGCCGCCGGTCGCGCCGGGGCCTTCTTCGCCGGGGCCTTCTTCGCGGGCGCGGTGCGGGCCGTAGTCGTCTTACGCGCGGCCGCCGTCTTGCGCGCCGGCGCGGTCTTGCGGGCGGCCGCCGTCTTACGTGCCGGCGTCGTCTTGCGGGCAGCCGTCGTCTTGCGGGCGGCCGCGGTCTTACGGGCGGTCGTCGTCTTGCGCGCGGGTGCAGTCTTGCGCGCGGCGGCCGTCGTCTTGCGGGCGGGCGCGATCTTGCGGGCGGTCGTCGACTTCGCCGCTGCCGTCGTCTTCTTCGCGGCGGCTGCCTTCTTCGCCGCCGTTGTCTTCTTCGCGGCGGTCGTCTTTTTTGCCGCCGCCGTCTTTCGCACGGCGGCCGTTTTCGTCGCGGCGGCCCGCTTCGCGGGGGCGCTCTTGTTCGCCGGCGCGGCCTTCGCGCGGCTCGGCACCGCCCTGGCCGCCGACTTCTTCGTCGCGGCGGCACGGCCCGCCGACGCCCTGGTGCCGGTGGCCCGGCCGGCCGGGCCGGTACTGCGCCGGCCGGCCCCGCCACGCTCGGCCCGCAACGAGCGCACCAACTGTTTCACCAGGTCGGGCTTGCGCAGTGCGGAGATCCCGGAGACCCCGCGTTTGCGCAGCTGCCCGCGGATGTCGTCCACCCGCATCCGGGAGATCTCCGACTCGGAGATCCCCGGTGTGTTCGGCGTCTGGTTGCCAGCCTGTCGTTTGGTAGTGGTCGCAGTCCCGCCGCGACCTGAGCTGTTCCGCTGAGCCATGGGACGCTCACGCTCCTCGACACTCCGTCCTCGGCGCGCGGGGGTCCCTGTGCCGCACCGCGCGGTGCGGCATACCCGTCAGGAGCGGTCCGAACCACCAGCCGGCAGACAGTCGGGTCGGACCGGTCAGGACAGACGGTCAGGCGGGGTCTGGGCCCACCGTCAGGCGGGGTCGGGGTCGGGGCCGGTGCCGGACGGCTCGAAGAGGTGGGCGAACGCGGCCAGGTTGGCCGTCGACTCACCGCGCTTGACCCGCCACTCGTACTCCCGACGGATGGAGCTGCCGAAGCCGATCTCCAACATGGTGTCGAAGGACTCGTCGGCGTACGTGAGCACCGCGCCGAGCAGCCGGTCCAGCTCGTCGGCGTCCACCCCGGCCGGGTTGACCCGCCCGGTCAGGTACACGTCGCCGACCGCGTCCGTGGAGAAGGAGACCCCGTACATCCGTGCGTTGCGCTGCAACAGCCAGGCCCACAGCTCCTCGCGCCGCTCGTCCGGCTGACGCATCACGAACGCCTCGACGCGTAGCGCATGCTCGCCGACGATCAGGTTGCAGACCGTCTTGAGCTTGTGGGTGCCCGGCAGGGTCACCGCGTACGAACCCGACCCGGTCGACTCCCAGGCCAGGTCCCGCTCGGCACAGACGGACTCGATCAGGGTCGCAAGATCGCTCTTCGGGCTCACCGGACCCACTCTACGACCGACCCCGCCGGTGTACCCGACGGCGACCGGTAGCCCCGGTCACCAGGAGCAGGAGAGCGCGGGATCGCCCGCCAGGTCGGCGGCGAGGCGGGCGCGGTGCGCCGTGATCGCCTCGCCGTAGACGGCGAGAAGGCCGGCGACCGTACGGTCCCAGGAGAAATGGCGGGCGTGCTGCTCGGCGCCTCGGGACAGCTCCGCCCGCCAGGCCTGATCCGGCAGCAGGCGGGCCAGCGCGACCGCCCAGTCCGCCGGGTCGTGCCCGTCGATCAGCACCCCGCTCACCTGGTCCCGCACGGCGGTGACCAGCCCGCCGACGGCGGCGGCCAGCACGGGCGTACCGCAGGCCTGCGCCTCCAGGGCGACCAGCCCGAAGGACTCGTTGTGCGACGGCACCGCGACCAGGTCGGCGGCCCGGTACAGGGCGGGCAGGTCGTCCCCGGTCTGCGGTGGCAGGAAGCGCACCCGGTCGGTGACCCCCAGGGTGGCGGCCAGCTCGATCAGCGCGGTGGGCCGGTCCAGCCCGCTGCCGCTGGGGCCGCCGCAGATCGCCACGGTCACCTCGTCGGCCAGGGCCGGGTCACGCTCCCGCAGCGCGGCGACCGCGCGGATCAGCACGTCGGGGGCCTTGAGCGGCTGGATCCGGCCGACGAAGGCCACCACGTACCCGTCGACCGGAAGCCCCAGCCGGCGGCGGGCCGCCCGGGTGGCCGCGGACCGGTCGCCCGGCGCGGGCCGGAACCGCTCCAGGTCGACGCCCGGCGGGACGACGGCGACCTGGGTCGGGTCGGCGTCGTACCGCTCGACGAGGTCGCGGGCCTCCACCCGGGTGTTGGCGACCAGGCGGTTCGCCTCGGCGACCACCTGCTCCTCGCCGATCACCCGGGCCTTTGGTTCCGGCCGGTCGCCGGCTGCGAGCTGGGCGTTCTTGACCTTCGCCAGGGTGTGCGCGGTGTGCACCAGCGGCACCCCCCAGCGCTCCTTGGCCAGCCAGCCGACCTGGCCCGAGAGCCAGTAGTGGGAGTGGATCAGGTCGTAGTGCCCGGGCGGGCGGGACGCCTCGGCCCGCAGCACCCCGGCCGTGAAGGCGCAGAGCTGGCCGGGCAGCTCCTCCTTGGTGAGCCCCTCCAGCGGGCCGGAGGTGATGTGCCGGACCTGCACGCCGGGGGCCATCTCGACCACCGGGGGCAGGTCGCCGGAGGTGGCCCGGGTGAAGATCTCCACCTCGACGTTGGCCTCGGCGAGCCGCCGGGCGACCTCGAGGATGTAGACGTTCATTCCGCCAGCGTCGCCCGTGCCGGGCTGGTGCAGCGGGGAGGTGTGTACGGACAGGGTCGCGATACGACGGGGCCGGGGCCACGGTTGCGTACCGCGCTGACGACCGACACCGGTGTGCAGTTCCGCCACGTCCGCTCCTCTTGTCACGGTTAATGCCGTCGCACGACCGGCGCTTCTCGCTCAACCTGTACGCCGGATGTCATCTTCCCCATCGGGCTACGGAAATTCCCCGGCGGTCCCCCGGGGGTGACGGACCTCATCTCCGTGCCCGCCTGCGGCGACCCCCCACGCCCGCCCGGAGCGGGTCGGATCGGCGGGGTGACAATGACGGGATGACCTCTGTCGCCATCGTCACCGGAGCGTCCAGCGGGATCGGCGCGGCCACCGCCCGCCGGCTCGCCGCCGAGGGTTTCCACGTGCTCGCCGCCGCCCGCCGCCCCGACCGGCTCGCCGACCTGGTCGCCGAGATCACCGCCGCCGGCGGAAAGGCCACCGCGGTGACCTGCGACATCACCTCGGACGAGTCGGTGGCCGGGCTGGCCGAGGCCGCCGCACGGGCATCCGGGCCGGTGACCCTGCTGGTCAACAACGCTGGCGGCGCGCGCGGCCTGGAGCCGGTGGAGTCCGGGTCGGTCGCCGACTGGCAGTGGATGTACGACGTCAACGTGCTCGGCACGCTACGGGTGACCCAGGCGCTGCTGCCGGCACTGGAGGCGTCGGGCGCCGGCACCATCGTGGTGGTCTCGTCCACCGCCGGCCTGACCGTGTACGAGGGCGGGGGCGGCTACACCGCCGCGAAGCACGCGCAGACCGCCATCGCCGGCACGCTCCGGCTGGAACTGTGCGGTCGGCCGCTGCGAGTGATCGAGATCGATCCGGGCATGGTGAAGACCGACGAGTTCGGCCTGGTCCGTTTCGGCGGCGACGCGGAGCGAGCCGCCGCCGTCTACGCCGGGGTGCCCGGGCCGCTGGTCGCCGAGGACGTGGCCGACTGCATCGCCTGGTGCGCCACCCGCCCGGAGCACGTCAACGTGGACCGGCTGGTGGTCCGGCCGCGGGCGCAGGCTGCCCAGCACAAGGTGCACCGCGTCGGCCAGTGAAGCGCGAGGAGTGAGCCGGGCCTGCGAGCCCCGCAGTCGCGAACACGGGGATCGCAGTGAAGCGCGAGGAGTGAGCCGGGCCTGCGAGCCCCGCAGTCGCGAACGGGGTCGGCAGTGAAGCGCGAGGAGTGAGCCGGGGCGGGAGGTCGGGATGAGCGGAGCGGCGCGACGCCGGCCGCTCGGCGTGGTCACCCGGGGCACGACCAACCCGAACCGGCTCCGCCGGGTGGACAACTGGATCGTCGCCACCTGCGCCGACCGACTGCGGGCGGCGGCCGACCCCCTGGTGGTCGATCTCGGCTACGGCGCCACCCCGGTGACCGCGGTGGAGCTGCGGGCCCGGCTGGCCGCCGGGGTCCGTCCGGACGTACGACTGGTAGGGCTGGAGATCGATCCGGCCCGGGTGGCCGCCGCGGCACCGGCCGCCGACCCGCCCGGCCTGACCTTCGCTCGCGGCGGGTTCGAGCTGGCCGGGCTCCGGCCGGTGCTGGTGCGAGCGTTCAACGTGCTGCGCCAGTACGACGAGAGCGAGGTGCCCGAGGCCTGGCGGACGATGACCGCCGCGCTCGCCCCGGGCGGGGCGCTCATCGAGGGCACCTGCGACGAGTTGGGCCGGCTCGCCAGCTGGCTGCTGATCGACTCTGACGGCCCCCGGACGCTGACCCTGGCCGCGAAGCTCGTCACGTTGGGCAGCCCCGCCGAGCTGGCCGAGCGGTTGCCGAAGGCACTGATCCACCGCAACGTCCCCGGTGAACCGGTGCACGATCTGATCCGGGCGTTGGACGACGCCTGGCAGGCCGCCGCCCCGTACGCCCCCTTCGGCCCCCGCCAGCGCTGGCTACGAGCCGTAACCCAGCTCAAGAGCGCCGACTGGCCCATCCTCGACGGCCCGCACCGCTGGCGCCAGGGCGAACTGACCCTCCCCTGGCCCACCATCGCCCCCCGAACCTGATCTCGGTCCCCGCACTTTCGCCGCTTTTGCACCCTCAAGGCCGGTTTGCCCCGTCAGTAAGTGCGAAACCGGCGCTGCCGGAGCGGGATCACACCGTGCAGTTGATGAGGACGGGTTCCGGGTGGAGGGTTACGCCGAAGCGGGTGTGCACCGTGTCGCGGATGTCGCGGGCCAGGGCGATCAGGTCGGCAGTGTGAGCTGTGCCGGTGCGGTTGGTGAGTGCCAGCGTGTGCTTGCTGGAGATGGCCACCCCGTCCGGGCCCGGGTGGCCCTTGACGAAGCCGGCCTTGTCGATCAGCCAGGCAGCGCTCACCTTGACCGTGTCGTCGGCCCCGGGCCAGTGGGGCGGCTCGCCCAGCTCGACGGCGCGCTCCCGGAGCAGCTCGTACGTCGCCCGGTCGAGCACCGGGTTGGTGAAGAAGGAGCCGACCGAGCGAGTGTCGGGGTCGGTGGCGTCAAGCACCATGCCCTTACCGGCGCGTAGCCGCAGCACGGCCGCCCGGGCGTCCGCCAGCGGCACCCGCTCGCCCACCTCGACTCCGAGCGCCCGGCCCAGCTCGGCGTAGCGCACCGGGCCGGAGAGTGGGGACCGGGCGAGCCGGAAGTCGACGGAGAGCACCACCCAGCGGTCCCGGTACTTGAAGATGCTGCCCCGGTAGGCGAACCCGCAGTCGGCGGCGGGGATGAACTGACGGGTGCCCTCGACCCGGTCGTACACCTCGACTCCGGTGATGGTCTCGGCGACCTCCTGGCCGTACGCGCCGACGTTCTGGATCGGGGTGGCACCGGTTGAGCCGGGGATGCCGGAGAGGCACTCCACGCCGGCCCAGCCGTTGGCCACCGTGGCGGCGACCAGGTCGTCCCACGGCTCGCCGGCCTCGACCCGTACGGTGACCGACCCGGCGTCCTCGGCGACGACCCGCAGGCCACCGGAGCGCACCAGGACGACCGTGCCGGGGAAGCCGGCGTCGCCGATCACCACGTTGCTGCCGCCCGCGAGGATCAGGACCGGCTCGTCCGCAGCCTGCACGGCCCGGATGATCTCGTCGGCACTGCCTGCGGCCACGATGCGCCCGGCCGGCCCGCCCATCCGCAGCGTGGTGTAGCTGGCCAGTGGACCAGGGATGGCACGATCGGCTTCGGTTGTCGACTGGGCGTAGGCGTCTGACACGTCTTTCACCTTAGGCTGAGGGGTAGCCGCGGCACCCACTGGTGGCCCGGCACCCCCGGGAGGATGGCGATGAGCAGACTGCACGGCAGCAAGGATTTCTGGATCGGGGCGCTCCGAACGGAGGGCCCGGCCTTCGCCGCAGCGGTGGCCGAGGCACCGCCGGAGACACCGGTGCTGTCTTGTCCCGGCTGGACGGTCAACGATCTCACGCTGCACCTCGCCGGCATCTACCACTGGGTTTATTCGTTCGCCGGCTCCGGCGTGACCACCGCGCCGGCCCCCCGGGTCCAGGTCGAGGCGGACCGGGCCGAGGCGGCCCGGGGTCTGAGCGCTCTCCCGTTCTGGCAGCAGGGGTACGACCAGCTGATGACCCTCTTCGACGGGCTCGACCCGGAGACCCCGGCGTGGAACTGGGCTCCGCAGCCGAAGAAGGCCGGCTTCTGGCCGCGCCGGATGGCACACGAGACGGCGGTACACCGCTGGGATGCCCAGCTCGCCATCGGAGCCGGTGACCCGGTCGAGGCGAAGCTGGCCGCCGACGGCGTGAGCGAGGTGCTGGACACCTGGTTGCCCGCGGGCCGGCGGCAGGTGCCGGGCGACTGGCACGGGGTGGTGCAGCTCTCCGCGGTCGACGCGGCCCAGGTGTGGTATCTGCGGCTGCGCGGCCAGGGGGTGGCGCTGCTCGACACCTCGACCATCTTCGACCACGACGACCATCACGCCCGGGCGCAGGTCAGCGGCAACGCGAGCGACCTGCTGCTGGCGCTCTGGGGCCGGGTCAGCTTCGAGACGCTGGACGTCAGCGGCGACCGGACCCTGCTCGACGGCCTGCGCACCGACTGACCGCCACCCGGCCCGCACGTCGAGGGCGTCACCCCACGGGGGTGGCGCCCTCGTTGGCGTCAATGTCTCGGTAACGAATGAAAACCGGGAGAGCGCTCTCTTGACAGCGCGGAAACGACCCAGCACCCTGTCCGTGAGAGCGCTCTCCCAGCCACTTGCCACCACCCGATCACCTTGAGAGGGGTCCGAATCCCATGGCTGTCTTCCCGCGCCGCCGCCTCGCCGCGGTGGCCCTCGCCGCCGCCACCGCCCTGCTCGCCACCGCCGGCTGCGGCGGCGCCGACGAGGCGGACGGGGACGGACCGGTCACGCTGACCGTCGACGTCTTCGGCCAGTTCGGCTACGAGCAGCTCTACCAGGAGTACATGAGCGCGCACCCCGACGTGAAGATCGTCGAGCGCGGTGCCGGCACCAACCTCGACGAGTACTCGCCGAAGCTGACCCAGTGGCTCGCCGCCGGCCGGGGGGCCGGCGATGTGGTGGCCATCGAGGAAGGCCTGATGGTCGAGTACAAGGCCAACCCCGGCAACTTCGTCAACCTGCTGGATCACGGCGCCGCCGACCTCAAGGGCAACTTCCTCGAATGGAAGTGGAACGCGGGGCTGACCGCCGACGGCAAGCAGCTGATCGGCCTCGGCACCGACGTCGGCGGCATCGCCATCTGCTACCGCTCGGATCTCTTCGCCAAGGCCGGCCTGCCCACCGAACGGGACGAGGTCTCCAAGCTCTGGCCGACCTGGCAGGACTACATCGCCACCGGGGAACGGTTCGTCGCGGCGAAGACCGGGGCGTCGTTCCTCGACGCGGCAACCAACACCTTCAACACCATCCTGCTGCAGACCGCCGGCAACACGACCGGGTACAGCTATTACGACACCAGCGGCAACGTCGTCGTCGACAGCAACCCGGCGGTACGACAGGCCTGGGACACCACGATGGACATCATCGACTCTGGCCTCTCCGGAAAGTACGGCTCCTGGTCCGAGGAGTGGGTTTCCGCCTTCAAACAGTCGAAGTTCGCCACCATCGCCTGCCCCGCCTGGATGACCGGGGTCATCGAGAGCAACGCCGGCCCGACCGCCCAGGGCAAGTGGGACATCGCCCGGGTGCCCGGCAACGGCGGCAACTGGGGCGGGTCACACCTCGCCGTGCCCAAGCAGAGCAAGCACCAGGCCGAGGCGATCGAGCTGGCCAAGTTCCTGACCAGCGCCAAGGGCCAGATCGGCGCGTTCAAGGCCAAGGGCCCGCTGCCCTCCTCGCCACAGGCGCTCGACGATCCGGCGATCACCGGCGCGACCAACGCGTACTTCACCGGGGCACCGGTCGGCGCCATCTTCGGCACCGGCGCGAAGAGCCTGAAGCCGGTCTACATGGGCCCGAAGAACCAGGCCGTCCGCACCGAGGTGGAGAACGCCGTACGGACCGTGGAGCTGGGGCAGCGCAACCCCGGGCAGGGCTGGACCGACGCGGTGGCCAACGCGAAGAAGGCCGCCGCCAAGTAGCCAGACCCAGCGTGCGGGCGGGCTCCGGCTGCCGGAGTCCCGCCCGCACCGCGAAAGGAGCTCCCGGGCATGACCGTCCAGCTCGACGCCCGCCCGCCGGCCGCACCGACGCCCGGCAGCCGCCGCCGATCGTCGGGTCGACTCACCCGACTCGACACCCGCTACTCCCCGTACCTCTACATCGCCCCGTTCTTCCTGCTCTTCGCGGTCTTCGGGGTCTACCCGCTGGCGTACACCTTCTGGGTCTCGCTGCACGACTGGGACCTGCTCGGCACCGACCACCCGTTCGTCGGCGCGGCGAACTACACCCAACTTCTGGCCGACGCCGACTTCTGGCACGCGGTGGTCAACACGCTGGGCATCTTCGTCATCTCCACCGTCCCGCAACTGCTCGCCGCGCTCTGGCTGGCCAACCTGCTCAACCGAGGGCTGCGGGCCCGTACCGGCTGGCGGATGGCGGTGCTCGTCCCCAACGTGACCTCCACCGCCGCCGTGGCGATCGTGTTCGGGGTGCTCTTCGGCCGCGAGTTCGGCATGATCAACTGGATGCTCGACCTGGTCGGGGTCGACCCGGTGGCCTGGAAATCCGACCGGGTCGCCTCCTGGGTGGCCATCTCCGCCATGGTCGACTGGCGGTGGACCGGCTACAACGCGCTGATCCTCCTGGCTGCGATGCAGGCCATCCCCCGCGACCTGTACGAATCGGCGGCGATCGACGGCGCCAACCGGGTCCGGCAGTTCTGGGCGATCACCGTGCCGCTGCTCAAGCCGACGATCATCTTCTGCGTCATCATCTCCACCATCGGCGGGTTGCAGCTCTTCACCGAGCCCCGGCTGTTCCACTCCGGCACCAACCCGATCCGGGGCGGATCGCTCCGGGAGTCGCAGACCGTGACCATGTACATGTTCGAGAACGCCTTCGCACCGCACTACAACTTCGGGTACGGCTCGGCCGTGGCCTGGCTGCTCTTCGCGCTCATCGCGATCGTGGCGGCGGTCAACGTGCTGGTCCTGCGCCGGATGGGCGGCGGATCGGGACCCGGTCCCGGGAAGGGAGCGGCTCGATGAGCCGGCTCTGGCGGGCCAGCCCGCTGACGTACCTGGCCCTGGTGATCGCCGCTGGGATGTCGGTCTTTCCGATCTGGTGGATGTTCGTGGTGGCCAGCCGGTCCAGCGACGCGATGGGTCAACTGCCGCCGCCGATGACCCCCGGCGGCAACCTGGGAGCCAACATCGCCCGGCTGTTCGACAACACCGACGCGTACTTCCTGACCGGCCTGATCAACTCGACGATCGTGGCCTGCACGGTGACCGTCTCCGTGGTGTTCTTCGCCAGCCTGGCCGGCTTCGCCTTCGCGAAGCTACGGTTCCGTGGCCGCAACGCGCTGCTGTTGGCGATCATCGCGACCATGATGGTGCCGACCCAGCTCGGCGTGATCCCGCTGTACATGTTGATGACCCGGCTGCAGTGGAACGACCGACTGCCCGCGGTGATCGTGCCGGCACTGGTCACCGGGTTCGGGGTCTTCATGATGCGGCAGTACGCCGGACAGGCGGTCAGCGACGAGCTGATCGAGGCCGCCCGGATGGACGGCTGCGGCACGGCCCGGATCTGGTGGCACGTGGTGGTGCCCGCGCTGCGACCGGCCGCCGCCGTGCTCGGCCTGCTCACGTTCATGACCACCTGGAACGACTTCCTGTGGCCGTACGCTGTGCTGAACGACCCGGCGAACCCGACCGTTCAGCTCTCCCTGCGGGCGCTGTCAGACGGGTACTACCAGGACATGTCGCAGGTGTTCACCGGGACGGCCATCGCGACGCTGCCCCTGCTGCTGGTCTTCGTGCTGTTCGGCCGGCAGATCATCGGCGGGATCATGGAAGGTGCGGTCAAGGCGTGAATGAACTCCGGTTTCCCGAGCACTTCCTCTGGGGAGCGGCCACCGCCGCGTACCAGATCGAGGGCGCGGCCCGCGACGACGGACGCGGCCCGTCCATCTGGGACACCTTCAGCCGCACACCGGGAAAGGTGTACCAGGGCCACACCGGCGACGTCGCCTGCGACCACTACCACCGGTACGCCGACGACGTGGCGCTGATGGCCGAGCTGGGGCTGCGGGCGTACCGGTTCTCGGTCGCCTGGCCACGGATCCAGCCGGACGGCACCGGCCCGGTCAACCCGCGCGGCCTGGACTTCTACGACCGGCTCACCGACACGCTGCTCGACCGGGGGATCGACCCGATCGTCACCCTCTACCACTGGGACCTGCCGCAGACCCTGGGCGACCGGGGCGGCTGGACCAACCGGGACACCGCCGAGCACTTCGCCACGTACGCCACGGCGATGTACGCCCGGCTCGGCGATCGGGTGGATGTCTGGACCACGCTGAACGAGCCGTGGTGCTCGGCCTACCTCGGCTACGGCAACGGGGTGCACGCCCCGGGCGAGCAGGACCCGGCGGCGGCCTTCACCGCCGTACACCATCTGCTGCTCGGGCACGGCCTGGCGGCGCGGGCGCTGCGGGCGGCCGGCGCACGCAGCGTGGGCATCACCCTCAATCCGGCCGACGTGCGGCCGGCCGATCCGCAGAGCGCCGCCGACGCCGCGGCGGTCCGCCTGGTCGACGGCCTGCACAACCGGATCTTCCTCGACCCGCTGTTGGCCGGTGGCTACCCGGACGACGTGCGGGAGCACGTGGCGCGGATCGTCGAGCCGACGTTCATCCGGGACGGCGACGAGAAGCTGATCGCCGCCCCGATCGACCTCCTCGGGATCAACTACTACCAGCCCAGCTACGTCGCCGGTCGGCCCGACGGCGCTGGCGGCGGCGGTGCGTACCCGGGCACCGAGGGCGCGGTGCAGTTCCTGCCGCCGGCCGGGCCGCTCACCGACATGGACTGGATGATCGAGCCGGCCGGGCTGACCCGGCTGCTGGAACGGATCGCCACCGACTACCCCGGGGTGCCGCTGCTGATCACCGAGAACGGCGCGGCGTTCCCCGACAAGCCGGGCGCCGACTCGCCCGACGGGCCGGGGCAGGTGATCGACACCGACCGGATCGCCTACCTCGACGGGCACCTGCGTGCCGCACACGAGGCGATCTCCCGGGGCGTGGACCTGCGCGGCTATCTCGTATGGTCATTCCTGGACAACTTCGAGTGGGCGGAGGGCTACCGCAAGCGGTTCGGGATCGTGCACGTCGACTACCTGACCCAGCGGCGCACACCGAAGGCCAGCGCCCGGTGGTACCAGGAGGTGATCTCCCGGAACGGGCTGTGACGAGCGGGGGGGAAGGCGCTATGACGACGGCGCAACGGCCGACGCTCGAGGCGGTGGCAGCGCTGGCCGGGGTGTCCCGGGCCACCGTGTCGCGCGTGGTCAACGGCTCCACCACCGTCGCCGAGCCGATCCGGGAGGCGGTCAACCGGGCGGTCGCCGAGCTGGGGTACGTACCCAACCTGGCCGCCCGCAGCCTGGTCACCCAGCGCACCGACTCGATCGCCCTGGTCATGCCGGAGGCGGCCACCCGGGTCTTCTCCGACGACCAGGTCTTCCCCGGCATCATCCGCGGGGTGAGCCAGGAGTTGGAGGCGGCCGACAAGCAGTTGGTGCTGATGCTGGCCGGGTCACCGGCCGGGCACCACCGGGTCGAGCGGTTCACCACCGGCCGGCACGTCGACGGGGTGCTCTTCGCGTCGCTGCACGGCGCCGACCCGCTGCCCGGAACGCTGGCCCGACTCGGCATCCCGGTGGTGTGCAGCGGCCGGCCGCTTGGCGACGTGCCCGTGCCGTACGTGGACGTCGACCACGTCGGCGGCGTGACGGCGGCCGTGCGGCACCTGATCGACAGCGGTCGCCGGCGGATCGCCAGCATCGCCGGGCCACAGGACATGGTGGCCGGGATCGAACGGCTCGCTGGCTACCGCGACACGGTTGCCGCCGCCGGGCTACCCGAGCTGGTCGCGATCGGCGACTTCACCCGGGAGTCCGGGGCTGCGGCGATGCACCGGCTGCTCACCGAGCATCCCGACCTGGACGCGGTCTTCGCCGCCTCCGACCTGATGGCGCACGCCGCCATGCGCACGCTGCGCGAGGCCGGTCGGCGAGTGCCGGAGGACGTCGCGGTGGTCGGCTTCGACGACATCGAGACCGCCGCGTACACCGAGCCGCCGCTGACGACCGTCCGGCAGCCGATCGTGGAGATCGGCCGACGGATGACCCGACAGCTGCTCCGGCTGGCCGCCGGCGAGACCATCGAGCCGGCGGTCATGCTCCCCACCGAGCTGATCCTGCGCGACTCGGCCTGAGTCGGTCGGGCCGCGCTCGCCGGGGCGCGCCCGCAAGATCCACACAACTGCCTGCCGCCGGTTAATGCGTCGCCCCGATACCCGATCGTGGTTAGCCTCGCCGGCATGCCGCAATCCGTCGCGTTGTTGCACGTCCCTGCCCTCACCGACGTCGCCGAGTACGCGTACGCGGCAACCGTCGAGCCGCCCGCCCGGCTGGTGTTCACCGCCGGTGCGTGCCCGCTCGACGCGGAGGGACGGACCGTCGCGCCGGGCGACCACGCGGCGCAGGCCCGGCAGGTGATGGCGAACCTGGAGACCGCCCTCAATGCGGCCGGCGCCCGGCTCACCGACGTGGTCAAGACCACCGTCTACGTGGCGTCGTCACGGCAGGCGGACCTGGTGACGGCCTGGGAGGTGGTACGGGACTTCTTCGGCGACCACGACCCGCCCAGCACCCTGCTCGGGGTGGCCGTGCTCGGCTACACCGACCAGCTCGTCGAGGTTGAGGCCGTCGCCGCCGTCCGGATGGGAGCCTGACATGCGGATTCGTGTGGCGCAGCCCGACGACGCTCCGGCCGTGGTGGCGCTGCGGGCCATCGTCTACCCGTACCTGGTGCGCGGGGTCGAGTCGACCCGCAAGATGCTCGCCGAGCCGCCGCCCGAGGAGGGGTGGACCGCCTTCGTGGCCGAGGTCGACGGGCAGGTGGTCGGCTGGGCTTCCGCCCAGCGCGTTGCCTGGACCTCGACGCCGGACGTCGGCGACATCGCCCTGCTGCACGTCCACCCGGAGCACCGGCGGCGCGGCATCGGCAGCAGGGTGCTGGCCGCCGCGACGGACCACCTCGCCCCGCTGGGGATCCGCAGGTTGCGCTCCTGGGCGCAGCCGGACTCGCTGCCGTTCGCCCGCCGGCACGGCTTCGAGCCAAGCCGGGAGGTGCGGTACTCCGCGCTCGACCTGGACCCGGCACCGCCCGCGCCGGACCTGCCAGCGGGCGTACGGCTGCACCCGATCGCGGACCTGGACCCGCACCGGCTGTACGTGGCGAACGTGGCCGCAGGGGCCGACGAGCCGAGTGACGTCCCGATCGACGCGGTCAGCTACGCGAGCTGGCAGTACGACGTCTGGGAGAACCTCGGCCTGGACAAGGCGGCCAGCACCGCCGTCGAGGTCGACGGGGAGGTGGCCGCGTTCAGCCTGGTGAAGCGGGACGGGGACCGGATGTGGTCGGACTACACCGGCACCGTCCCGGCATACCGGGGCCGAGGGCTGGCCCGGCTGGTCAAGACGGCGGCGCTGCACCGGGCCGCCGCTGGCGGCGTCCGCATCGCGTACACCTCGAACGACGAGGCGAACGGGCCGATGCTGGCGATCAACGCGCGGCTCGGCTACCGGCCGGTCGCGTCCCAGTGGTCCTGCCTGGCCGAGCTGACCTGATCAGCGTCGGTCGACACGAGGAACCAGGCGCGTCCGGGGGCTTTCGCTATGCCGAGGGGTCGGCGTCGAAGACCTGGCGCGCGGTGGCGTGGGTGTCCGCCCCGAAGAGGACCAGGCGAGCCTCGGTGACGTTCGCCGGCGCGGCCGGGCGCAGCACCGACAGCGCCTGGCGGACCGCGTCCTCGATCGGCCAGCCGTAGATGCCGGCGGAGATCAGCGGGAACGCCACGGTGGACGCGCCCAGCTCGTCGGCTATCCGCAGGCTGTTGGCGTAGCAGTCGCGCAGCAGCGCCGAGCGGTCCTCGCCGGCCGACCAGACCGGCCCGACGGTGTGGATGACCCAGCGGGCCGGCAGCTCCCCGGCCGTGGTGGCCACCGCCTGCCCGGTGGGCAGACCCCGGCCGTACCGGGACGCCAGCAACGCCCGGCACTCGGCCAGGATGGCCGGGCCGCCGCGCCGGTGGATGGCACCGTCCACTCCGCCGCCGCCCAGCAGGGACGAGTTGGCGGCGTTCACGATCGCGTCCACCCGCTGGACGGTGATGTCGCCCTCGACGAGGTTGATCTGCATGTCAGCGCCCCTCGATGGGGTGGCCTGCCGGCGGCGCGGGCACCCGTTCGTCGATGGGCTGGCCGAGGGATCGGCGGGCCAGCAGAGTGGCACCGGCGACCGCGGCCGGCATGATCAGCACCGCGCCGAGCGGGATCAGGAAGCAGACGAAGACCGCCACTCCGAAGCCGAGCGCCATCGGCCGGTCCGCCTTCAGCACGGACCGGCGGTCCGGCAGCCGCATCCCCCGCCGGTAGAAGGGTGCCCCGACCAGCTCCAGCGCGAGGAACCAGCCGCCCACCGCCGCCCCGATCACCGGGACCACCGTCTGACCGACCACCGGGATGAAACCGGCGACGAAGAGCGGAATGCCGACCAGCGCAGCGAGGGCCACCAGCCGTAAGGAGTCGGCGATGCTGCGGCGCAGCGAAGGCCAGAAGGAGACCTCCACCGCGCCGGGAGTGCCCCCGAGCCGTTCCTCCACCCGCTCGGAGATCTTCTCGTAGAACGGGTCTCCGATCACCAGGGTCACCGCCGTGAAGGTGAGCACGCCGAGCAGCCCGCCGAGACCCAGGATGGCCAACCCGGCGATCACCCGGACCAGGTTGCGGGCGGTGGTCGACCAGTCGTCGGCGAACGGCGTGACCAGTGCGGCGATGTCGTCCACGAAATACGCCAGGGTGGCGATCGCGGCCACGAAGAGCGCACCGGAGATCAACGCTGGCACGATGCCGAGCAGCATCAGTCCGGGGCTGCGCACGTAGAGGCCGAGCCCACGCAGGAGCAACCCGACCCCGGCGAAGAAGCGTCCGACGACCCCGGTCACCGGGCTGGCGATTCTGCTGGCGTCCACGACCGAGCAGCCTAGCGATCAGTGCCAACCGCCGCCGGGCGGCGCGTTGACAGGGATCCCTTCCGTGCACATCAACCGGTTGGTGGATCGCCGAGGTCAGCCGCTGCCACGAAAGATCACCAACGGCTGGTCGATTCGCCGCCGAGCCGCCGCCGCCACGCTGAAGAGGTACGGGTACGACGGCGGAAGGCGGCGCGATGCCGGTCATTGAGGTGACCAACCTGCACAAGCGATACGGCGACCTGGTGGCCGTGGACGACGTGTCGTTCACGGTCGAGGCCGGGGAGATCTTCGGGGTTCTCGGCCCGAACGGCGCTGGCAAGACCACCACGGTGGAGTGTGTCGCGGGGCTCCGCGTCCCGGACGGGGGCGGGGTGTCGGTCCTCGGGCTCGACCCCCGCGGGGACGCGGCCCAACTCCGCCAGCGGGTTGGCGTGCAGCTCCAGGAGAGCCAACTGCCGGACCAACTGCGGGTCGCCGAGGCGCTGGAGCTGTACGCCTCGTTCTACCGCAACCCGGCCGACCCGGCGGGCCTGATCGACAGGCTGGGTCTGGGCGAGAAGCGGAACACCGCGTACAAGAAGCTCTCCGGCGGCCAGAAACAGCGGCTGTCGATCGCGCTGGCGCTGGTCGGCAACCCGAGCGTCGCGATCCTGGACGAGCTGACCACCGGGTTGGACCCGCAGTCCCGGCGGGACACCTGGGCCCTCATCGAGCAGATTCGGGACAGCGGCGTGACGATCGTGCTGGTCACCCACTTCATGGAGGAGGCCGAGCGGCTCTGCGATCGGGTCGCCGTGATCGACCGGGGACGGGTCGTCGCACTGGACAGCCCGGCAGGCCTGGTGTCGACGGTGGCCCCGGAGCAGCGGGTCCGATTCCGGCCGTCCGCCCCGGTCGACGACCAACTCTTTACGGACCTGCCCGAGGTGATCTCCGTGCACCGCACCGGCAATCAGCTGGTGGTGACCGGCACCGGTGAGGTGCTGCACGCAGTCACCTCGGTGCTCGCCCGCAACCAGATCGTCGCCGCCGACCTGCGGCTGGAGCAGTCCACCCTCGACGACGCGTTCGTCGAGCTGACCGGGCACCGGCCCGCCGCCTGAGGGAGAACCGACATGCACGCCTTCGGGCAGATCCTCAAGATCGAGACACGACTCTTCCTGCGGGACTTCGGCTCGCCGTTGACGACCGTGGCGTTGCCGCTCGCGCTGCTGCTGGTGTTCGGGCTGATCCCGGCGGCTCGCCAGCCGGAGGCACAGTTCGGCGGCCTGTCGTTCATCCAGTACTTCGCCCCCTCGCTGCTGGTGATCACGCTCGCCATGTCAGCGGTGAACATCCTGCCCACAGTGTTGGCCACCTATCGGGAACGTGGGGTGCTGCGCCGGCTGGCCACCACCCCCGCCAGCCCTGCCGCACTGCAGGCCGCCCAACTGGTCATCACGCTCGGCACCATCCTGGTCAGCGCCGTACTGCTCGTCGTGATCGGCCGGTTGGCGTTCGACGTACCGCTGCCCCATCGCCCGCTGGGCTTCACGCTGGCCCTCATCCTCGGTACGGCGGCCCTGCTGGCACTGGGCCTGCTGGTGGCGGCGGTGGCGCGGACAGCCAAGTCGGCGCAGGCGCTGGCCGTGCCGTTGTTCATGGCGGTCATGTTCTTCGGCGGCGTCTACGTGCCCCGGTTCCTCCTGCCGGACTTCCTGGTCCGGATCGGCGACTACACGCCACCCGGGGTGCAGGCGCTGCTCGATGCCTGGACCGGGCCGTCGCCGCAGCCGCTGCACCTGGCGATAATGGCGGTCATCGCCGTGCTCGCTGGTTCCGTCGCGGCGAAGTTGTTCCGCTGGGAGTGAGTGGGGGTCCGATGACCAGCACCGCCGAGCAGGTCGACCGGCTGGCAACCTGGGAGGCCCGAGAGGCGCGCCTCCACCGGGTGCTCCCGTACGTCGGGCTGGCCGTCGGGGCACTGCTCACCGCCGCCGCGCCGGCACCCCTGGGCATCTCCCTGGCCCCCCACCTGCTCGTCGCCGCGACCGCGGCGTGCTGGATTACCTGGTTCGTCAGCCTGCACCCCGGTTGGGCGACCCGGCGCACCCTGATGACCGTCTACTACGTCGGGCTGCTCGCGCTCAGCGCCATGCTGGTGCTGATCAGCCCCTGGTACGGCTTCTTCAGCTGGGCCGGCTTCCTGCACGCGGTGCTGCTGCCCGGCAACTGGCGGTTCGCCGGAGTGGCTGCCTCGGCCGTCCTGGCAGCCACCGCGCAGGGCGGCGGCCTCCCGTCCTCTCTGTCGCACTGGCTGCTCTGGGGCGTGCTGGTGCTGTTCAACCTGGGTGCGGCCGGTGGAATGATCTGGTTCGCCACCATCGCCGATCGACAGCACGCCAACCGCAAGCGGCTGGTCGACGAGCTGGCCGAGGCGAACCGCCGGCTGGCCGAGACGATGCGGGAAAACGATGGGCTACACGCCCAGCTACTCACCCAGGCCCGGGAGGCCGGGGTGACCGACGAGCGGCAGCGGATGGCCCGGGAGATCCACGACACCCTGGCGCAGGGCCTCACCGGCATCATCACCCAGCTGGAGGCGGCCGGGGTGGCCCGGGACCGGCACGCCGACTGGCAGCGGCACGTGGACACCGCGGTCGCCCTGGCCCGGGAGAGCCTCACCGAAGCACGCCGCTCGGTGCGGGCGGTCCGCCCCGAGGCGCTGGAGGCCGCCCGGCTGCCCGAGGCGCTCGCCGAGCTGACCCGGCGCTGGTCGACGATCAACGAGGTACGCGCCGAGGTGAACGTGACCGGCGACGCCCACCCGCTGCACCCGGAGGTCGAGGTGACCCTGTTGCGGACCGCTCAGGAGGCGCTGGCCAACGTGGCCCGGCACGCCAAGGCGTCCCGGGTCGGGCTCACCCTGTCGTACATGGGTGACGTGGTCACCCTGGACATCCGGGACGACGGCACGGGTTTCCCGGTCACCGACCCGCCCGCCCTCCACCGTCCCGACGGCGGATACGGGCTGATCGCCATGCGGCAGCGGGTGGCCGGCGTCGGCGGCGAGCTGGCCGTCGAGAGTGAGCCGGGCTGCGGCACCGCCGTCTCGGCGTCCGTGCCCGCACTTTCCGGGGGTGCCGGGTGAACGCCCCGGTCCGGCTGCTGATCGTCGACGACCACCCGGTGGTACGGGACGGCCTGCGTGGCATGTTCACCGGCGACCCGGATTTCGAGGTGGTCGGCGAGGCCGGTGACGGTGCCGAGGCGCTCGCGCTGGCCGCGCACCTGCGTCCGGACGTGGTGCTGATGGACCTGCGGATGCCCGGGATGAACGGGGTGACCGCGATCGGCCGGCTGGCCCGTTCCGGCAGTTCCGCCAAGGTGCTGGTGCTCACCACGTACGACACGGATGCCGACGTGCTGCCGGCCATCGAGGCCGGCGCGACCGGCTACCTGCTGAAGGATGCTCCCCGGGACGAGCTGGTCCGAGCGGTACGGGCCGCCGCCCGGGGCGAGTCGGTGCTGTCCCCCAGCGTCGCCGGTCGGCTGATGGGACGGCTCCGCGCGCCCGCCGAGGAGCCGCTGAGCCAGCGGGAGCTGGAGGTGCTCACCCTGGTGGCGAAGGGCGCGTCCAACCGGGAGGCCGCCGCCCGGCTGTTCATCAGCGAGGCCACGGTGAAGACCCACCTGCTGCACGTCTACGCCAAGCTCGGGGTCAACGACCGTGCCGCCGCGGTGGCCGTCGCGTACGACCGGGGCCTGCTCACCCCCGGCGGGCGGTGAGCGGGGGCCGGGCAGGATGGGCGGATGCGCGCCTCCCGACTGATCTCGCTGCTGTTGCTGTTGCAGGCCCGCGGGTCGATGACCGCGGGCGAGCTGGCGCGGGAGCTGGAGGTCTCCGAGCGGACGGTCTACCGGGACGTGCTTGCGCTCTCCGCCGCCGGGGTGCCGGTATACGCCGACCGGGGCCGGGCCGGCGGGTACCGGCTGCTCGGCGGCTACCGGACCCGGCTGACCGGGCTGACCCGGGACGAGGCGGAGGCCCTCTTCCTCTCCGGCCTGCCCGGGCCGGCCGGCGACATGGGGCTCGCCGACGCGGTCGCCGCCGCCGAGCTGAAGGTGCTCGCCGCGCTGCCTCCCGCGCTGCGGGACGCCCCGGCCCGCGCCGGGCAGCGGTTCCACCTGGACGTGCCGGGCTGGTTCCGGGAGACCGGACCGCCGCCATGGCTGACCGAGTTGGCCCGGGCTGTCTGGCGGGACCGGGTGGTGCAGCTGGGGTATCGGCGCGGCGACCGGGAGGCGACCCGCCGGGTGCAGCCGTACGGGCTCGTGCTCAAGAGCGGGGTCTGGTACCTGGTCGGCCGGGTCGGCGAGGACGCCCGCACCTACCGGGTGGACCGGGTGACCGGGGTCGAGGTGGGCGAGGAGAGCTTCGACCGGGACGAGGACTTTGACCTGGCCGGGTACTGGCGCGAGCAGGCCGGGTCGTTCCTGCGGACCATGCTGCGCGCCGAGGTCACCGTCCGGCTCAGCCCGGCCGGCCTGCGCCAGCTCCGGCACCTGGTGGACGCCCCCTTCGTGTACGACGAGGTGGTCGCCACCGCCGACGAGCCCGACGGGCAGGGGCGGGTCGTAACCCGGCTGCCGGTCGAGTCCGTCGAGGTGGCGTACCACCAACTTCTCGGGCTCGGCCCCGAGGTGGAGGTCCTCGAACCACCCGCGCTACGGGAGCTGTTCGCCGACGCGGCGGACCGGATCCGCGAGCTCTACCGGTAGCCGGTGACGTCCGCCGGCTTGCCGGCGTTGACCACCTCGGTGATGTACCGGATGGCCTCCGGCTGGCTGCCGTCGACGTCGGTGAACCCGTACACCTTGGCCAGCGAGCCGGCGTCGACGGACTCGCCGTTCCAGCGGGCCTTGTCCTCGTCGGCGGCCAGCGCGGCGACCGCGCGTCCGACGAAGGCCGGCGTCTCCGAGATGAGGAAGTGCGGGTCGGTGGCCGCCCCGTCGCGCCAGTTCTCCTCGGTCACGCCGAAGATCTCCAGCATCGCCTCGGAGCGGAGCCAGCCTGGGGTGAGAGCGACGGCGGTACAGCCGTGCGGCTTCAGCTCGTGCGCCTGGCTGAAGGCGAGTCGGTTGACCGAGGCCTTGGCCAGGTCGTAGAAGACCGAGAGTCGATAGTTGTCGTCGTTGTACGCCTTGGTGCCGTCGCCGATCTCCACCACCAGGCCGCCAGGCTTGCGGATCAGTAGCGGCAGCGCGAAGTGACTGGTGATGATGTGCGTGTCGATGGCCAGGCGCAGGGTGCGGAAGCCTGCGTCCAGCGGCTGCTCCCAGATCGGCTTCTCCCAGGTGACCAGCGGGTCGCCGCCCCAGATGTCGTTGACCAGCACGTCGAGTTGGCCCTGCTCGGCGTCGATCCGGGCGACCAGGTCCCGGACCTGCTCGGGCACCAGGTGGTCGACCCGGACGGGGATGCCGACGCCGCCGGCGGCGGTGACCAGCTCGGCGGTCTCCTCGATGGTCTCCGACCGGTCCATCTCCGAGCGGCCGGCGCGGCTGCTGCGGCCGGTGGCGTACACGGTGGCCCCGGCGGCGCCGAGCTGGACGGCGATCTGCCGACCGGCACCCCGGGTAGCGCCGGCGACGAGCGCGATCTTTCCTGCGAGCGGTTGTGTCATGCCTTCGAGGCTGCCAGCAATACCTGACAGCCTCCGTCCGAATTCCGGATCGGGTCACGAGCGGCCGGCGGGCATCCGCGCCGCCCTGTCGAGCTGCCCCATTTGTGGGGCAGCTCGACGTCTAGGCACGCTCGACGTCTAGGCACGCTCGACGTCTAGGCACGCTCGACGTCTGGCCCGCTCGACGGGCGGCGAGCCACCCGTGCCACGCCCCATATCTGGGGCAGCTCGACAGGCCCGCATCCAGTCATGCCCGGCCGAACGGCTGCCCGGCTGTCACTGCACGTCGAACTCGTTGCCCTCCGGGTCGGTCATGGTGGTGTGCACGCTGCCCCGGTCGGCGACCTCGCGCAGCACGGTGGCGCCAAGCCCGACCAGCCGCTGCACCGTCGCCTCCCGCTCGTCCGGGCCGGCGTGTAGGTCGATGTGCAGCCGGTTCTTGACCTGCTTGGGCTCCGGCACGGCCTGGAACAGCAGCCGGCGGCCGAGACCGATGCCGCTGACCGGTTGGACCGGGTCCTCCGGGTGGCGGACCGCCGCGAGTTCCCGAAAGGCCCGCCGGCCGTCGACCTCGACGTACTCGTCCGGCCCGACCCTGCCGGCCGCGGCCAACTGGTCAATGAGGGCGCTGTTGTCCTCGACCTCGTATTCGAGGGCCGCCGCCCAGAACCGGGCCAGCGCGATCGGCTCCGCGCAGTCGACGACGAGCTTCCATGCCAGGGCCATCTGGATCCCCTTCACCTTCGTCGGCGACCCGCAGCGTGCGGACCACCCCTGTAACCGTTTATAGTGGTTACGTGACCGACGTCGCAAGTGGAATCACCCTGGTGTCGCTGCAAGGGGCCCGTTTCCTCTTCGATCCAGGAGCGCTCTGCCTGGAGTTCCTCACCAGCGGCGGGCCGGGCATCGGGGCCCGTTTCGAGGTGCTGCACCGCCCGGCGGATCTCGCCGACTGGCTGGGGCGGTCGCGGCTGCGCTTGGACCCTGCCCGGGTCGACGTCGACCTGGCGGAGTTGGCCGCCGCGCGGCGCCTGCGGGACGCGCTGTGGCGCCTGGTGTGCGCCCGCACCGGCACCCGGCCACCGGCCACCACGCCCACGGACTTCGACGCGACGCCCGGCGACCTCGACACCCTCAACGAGGCGGCGGCCGCTGCGCCGCTGGCGCCCCGGCTGGATGCGGACGGGACACGGCATTGGGTGCTCCCGGCCAGCGGGCAGCAGGCCCTCGCCAGCATCGCCCGGGACGCGATCGACCTGTTCAGCGGGCCGTACGCCGACCGGATCCGGGAGTGCGGCGCGCACAACTGCTACCTGGTCTTCGTGGACACCTCACGCCCCGGGCAGCGCCGCTGGTGCAGCATGGAGCGCTGCGGAAACCGGCACAAGGTCCGGTCGCTGCGCGCCCGCCGGGACGCCTAGTCCACCAAGCGACAGCGCCCCTCAGTCCGGGAGCCGGACGCGGACCCGGCGATTGGCCCGGCCCTTGCTCTCCACCTTGACCACCTGCACCTTGCCGATCTGGGCGGTGGAGGCGACGTGGGTGCCGCCGTCGGCCTGCACGTCCAGCCCGACGATGTCGACGATCCGGACCTCCTGCTCGTCCGGCGGAATGAGGTCGGACTGGGTGCGGATGATGTCCGGCAGGGACAGCGCCTCGACGCGCGGCAGCACCCGGACGGCAACCGCACGGTCGGCGGCCACCTCGGCGTTGACCAGCTCCTCGATCCGGCTCTTGAAGTCGGCCGGCACCTCGGGCAGGTTGAAATCCATCCGAGCCTCGCCCGGTTCCATGTTGCCGCCGGTGACCAGCGCGCCGAAGTCGCGGAACACCACCCCGCAGAGCACGTGCAGCCCCGAGTGGGTGCGCATCAGCCGAGTACGGCGCTCGTCCTCCACCGCGCCGGTCACCTCGGTGCCGGGCGGCGGCAGCGGATCACCCTCGGCGGGAATCAGGTACGGGTCGTCGCCCTTGCGGGTGCCGATGATCCGGGTCTGCACGCCCTGCCAGAGCAGCACCCCGTGGTCCGGCGGCTGCCCCCCGCCGCCCGGATAGAAGGCCGAGCGGTCCAGGACGATGCCCTGCTCCGGGTCGGCGTGCAGGACCGTGCAGGTCCACTCGCGCAGGGTCGGGTCGGCAAGGTCCAGCCGGTGCGTCCGGCCATGCTGTGTGACGCCCATGACAGGGCACGCTACTCGTTCAGGAAGCTGGACACTCGCTCCCGCAGGTCGGCGCGTTCCGTCCAGAGCACGCCGGGCCGGTCGTACACGTGCAGGGTGGCCTGGGGCAGCGCGGCCGCGAGCTGCTCGGCCACCTCGACCGGGTGCAGATCGTCGCCCGCACAGCCGATCACCAGCGCCGGTGCGGTGACCGCCGCCAGGGCGGTGGCGTCGCGCAGCGGCGCCTGCTCCGGCAGGGTGGCCAGACCGTCGGCCAGACCGTCGCGGAGCAGCTGGTCGAGTCGCTGCCGCAGGTACGCCCAGCCGGCCGGGGTGTTGCGCACCGCCGTGGGCAACTCCAGCGAGACGATGTCGGCGACCGCCGAGGCGTCCCCGCTTTCCACCGCCTCCAGCAGGTCCGTGACGCGTTCCTGGGCGACCTGGCCGCGCGGCTGGTCAAGCACCGCCGGGAGGAAGAAGACCAGCTTCTCGAAGCGTTCCGGGCTCTCGGCCAGCAACCGGCAGAGCGCACCCGCGCCGAGGCTCACCCCGAACGCCCGACTGGCGCCGCCGAGATCCGCGACGGCGCGCAGATCCCGGGCCAGGTCCAGGTAGCTCCACTGCCCGGCCGGCGCGTCGGAGCGGCCGTGCCCGCGGAACTGGAAGAACACCTTGCGGCCGGTCACCCCGCTGCCGAAGGGGCGGGTGGTGGCGATGCCGTTGCCCAGCCCGTGCGCGAACACGGTGACCGGATCGCCGGTGCCGGTGACCAGCCGCTCCAGCCGTACCCCGTGCGGGGTGGTGATCAGCTCGGTCTCCGGCTCCGGCAGCGCCGGCCGGCCGGTACGCGGACCACCCGGACCGGGCCCCCAGGTGCGAGGCCCACCGTCCGGCGGGGGTGGCCAGCGGAAACTTCTCACCAGAACCCTTTGCCGTCGCTCAGGTCGCGCAGGCCGACCCGGACGTCGAGCAGGTAGATGAGGGCGGCGGCGATGCCGATCAGTCCGAAGAGGCTGATCGGACCGAAGCCGAGAAGGGTCAGCACCAGGCAAACCGCCAGGATGGCGATCCAGCCACCCTTGGGCAGCGTCCCGATGGCGGGGAAGCCGTCGGAGCGCTGTGTGACGGCGTGCACCAGCGCGACACCCTGGATGATCAGCGCGAAGACGAGCAGGATCAGCTCGATCACGTAGCGGACTTCGAACGCGAAGATCGGCGCGGCGTTGGCCATGCCGGCAAGCTTATGTCGACGACCCCGACTACGTCCGACAAGGACGCCGCCGGGGTCGTCGACACCACGAACTACTCGGCCGCCGGACGGGTCCGCTTGGTGGCCCGGGGCAGCTTCGCCGACGGGGTCGCGGCCGGCTTGGCGGCCGTCCGCGCCCGGGCGGCCTTCTTGACGGCGGCCGGCTTGGCCTCGGCGATCTCGGCCACCTCGGCCGGGCTCGGCACGTCGGCCGGGCTGGACACCTGGGCCGGGCTCACCGGGGCGGTGGCTACCGCGTCGGCGGTCGCCGGCGACACGGCCTGGGTCGCCTCGATGTCGGCGTTGACCGTCTCGGCGGCCTCCAGCACGCCGGCGCCGACGACCCGCTCACCACGGGCGACCAGTGCGCCGTACGCGGCGAACGCGCGCTCCTGCGCGGCCTGGGCACCGGCGACCACCACAGCGGCGTTACGGGTCGCGGCGGCGCGCAGCTTGTCGAGGTCGGTGACCTCGCGGAGCTTGGCCAGGTCGGCGGACTCACGGAGCTTGGCCAGGTCCAGCTCGGCCTGAGCCCGGCCGCGCAGGGTCTCGGCGGTCTCGTTGGCGGTACGCAGCGTCTCGGTGGCCTTCTGGCGCAGCTCGAAGCCGGTCAGCACGGCCCGGCCGCCCAGGTCGGCGACGACCCGGGTGCCGAGGACGCCGACCACGGCCGGCAGCTTGCGCAGCTGCTGGAGGGCCAACTCTCCGGCACCGGCGGCAGCGTAGATCGGGGCGGGGATGCGGTTGATCTTCGGCTCGGTCATGAGGTCTCCTCTTCGGCCGCGTCGGCGGCCTTCCGGACCGCCGGACCGGCGGCCTTCTTCTCGGGGGTGCTGGTGCTGGGCGGGGCGGGGGCGGACCCCGCCTCGGTGACGGCGACCGACTCGAGCACGGCCTCGGTCGGGGTGCCGCCCGCGGTGGTGGGGCCGGTGGCGGCCAGGTTGGCCACGTCGGCCGGCTGGTCGGCGATGTCGGTCGGGGTGGTCACCCCGGCCGCGCCGCCGGTGTTCGTGCCGGCGCCCTCGGCCTTGGCCTCGGCCTCGGTCAGCCGGGCGTTCTCCCGGCGGAAGGTCTCGTAGATCTGGCTGAGCGACTGCTTCTGGGCCATCGTCAGGTCGGCGTCCACCGCGATGGCGGCGAGCACACCGTGGCCTTCCTTGTCGTCGAGCAGCCCGGCCCGCAGGTACATCGCCGGAGTGGACACCCGCAGGGCGCTGGCCAACTGCTGGAGCACCTCCGCGCTGGGCTTGCGCAGGCCGCGCTCGATCTGGCTGAGGTACGGGTTGCTGACCCCCGCCTGCTCGGCGAGCTGCCGCAGCGAGATCTTCGCGTTGCGCCGCAGATCGCGGATGAACCCGCCGACGTCGGGGAGGTCCTTCGGTGTGGCCATGACACCGACGCTAACCGGACCCGCTAACTCCTGCAAGCAGAACGCTAGCAAGAGTTAGCAAGGTCTCAGCATCCTGTTTGCGCGCCGCTCGTCCGATCCGTACCGTCCGTCCGT
Organism: Micromonospora sp. NBC_00389; assembly: GCF_036059255.1. NCBI lineage: Bacteria > Bacillati > Actinomycetota > Actinomycetes > Micromonosporales > Micromonosporaceae > Micromonospora > Micromonospora sp. NBC_00389. Next base: position 837,896 of record NZ_CP107947.1, read on the forward strand.
GCACAAGACCACAGTCAATGGAGCAGTCATCGCGTACGACGAGGCCGGCAGCGGCTCGCCCGTCGTGCTGCTGCACGCCGGCATCGCCGACCGCCGGATGTGGCGGGGGCAGTTGTCCGCGCTCGCCGCCCGGCACCGAGTGATCGTCCCGGACCTGCGCGGCTACGGCGACTCCGAGTTGCCCCCGATCCCGTTCGCGCACCACGACGACGTGGCCGGCCTGCTGGACGCGCTCGACCTGCCCCGGGCCGCCCTGGTCGGCTGCTCCTTCGGCGGGGCGGTGGCCATCGACACCGCGCTGGCGTATCCGGACCGGGTGAGCGCGCTCGCGCTGTTCGGCACGGCGGTCTCCGGCAATGAGTGGTCCGAGGAGGCCAACGACCTCTGGGACAGCCTGGTCGGCGAGGTCGATCCCGACGACTTCGCCGCCGGAGCGGCCGGTGAGGTGCGGTTCTGGGTGGTCGGCCCGGGCCGTCAGCCGGCCGACGTCGACCCCGGGCTGATCGCGTTCGCGCAGGAGATGGATCAGCGCGCGCTCGCCGCCGAACTGGCCCTCGGCGCGGTGGAGGTGGGCGAGCTGACGCCGCCGGCGATCGAACGCCTCGGCGAGCTGCGGCTGCCCGTCCTGGTCACCGCCGGCGCGGCGGACGTGCCGGACATTCGCCGGCTCGCCGACCGGATCGCCGCCGAGGCGCCCGACGCGGTACGGCTGCCCGATGTGCCGGACGCTGCACACCTGCTGCCGCTGGAGCGGCCCGAGCCGGTCAACGCGGCCCTGCTCGACTTCCTGAGCTGAGCCCGCCCGACTCCGCAGAGCCCGCACCGAGGGTGTCGGGCGAATGAGGCTGATACCTCAGAGGCATGAATATGCCTCTGAGGTATCGCGCTCATCCGCGAGTGGCCGTCCCCGACGGTCGGGACCAGCCGCCGCTCACCAGAGCGGACGGACCGCGCCGACCGGGACGCCGCCGCCGAAGAGCGGCACCTCGGCGTACTCGGCAAGCACCGGGGCGTCCACGCCGAGCCGGCGCAGCGCGGAGACCAGCACCGGCATCCGGGCCCGGTCGGCGCCATCGTCGATCTTGAGCGCCACCGCGCCGACGCCCGGCAGGCCCACGGCGATCACGCCCTCGGCGCCAACCTTCGCCAGCAGGCCCGGAACGCCGCGCATCAGCCGGGTGTCGTCGGCCCGGGTGCCACCCACGATCTCCGGGTGGGCGCGCATGGCGTCGGCCACCGCGCGCGGCACCGAACCGGGCTCGGCGTCGACCAGCCGGAGGTACGCCCCGGCCAGACCGGTCAGCGACACGGCGAGCACCGGGGCACCGCAGCCGTCCACCCCCACCGCCGCCGCCTGCTCACCGGTGAACTCCTCGATGGCTGCCCGCAACCGCTGCTGCAACGGGTGCTCCGGCCGCCAGTAGCCGTCCAGCGGCCACCCGGCGGCCCGGCAGGTCAGCAGCATCCCGCTGTGCTTGCCGGAGCAGTTCATCTGCACCCGGGTCGGGCCGCCCCCGGCGCGCAGCACGGCCTCCCGGGCCGCCGCGCCCACCGGCAGGTCGGGCGGGCAGTGCAGGGCCGAAGCGTCCAACCCGGCCCGATCCAGCAGCGCACCGACCCGGGCCAGGTGGAATTCCTCACCCGCGTGACTGGCCGAGACCAGCGCGAGGTCGGCCGGGTCGGTCAGCGGCAGGCCGGCGCGGAGCATCCCGATCGCCTGCATCGGCTTGCTGGCCGAGCGGGGAAAGATCGGTGCGGTCACATCCCCGACGGCGGCCACCGGCACACCGGCGGCGTCCAGCACCACCGCCGAGCCGCGGTGCGCGCCCTCCACGAACCCGGACCGGACCACCTCTGCGAGCGGCGCGCCGCCCTCGTACGTCTTTCCCACGTGCTGGACGGTACCGACGGTCCCGGGGGTCTCGGCGGCGGGGTGACCAGGTCGTCCACCGCCCGGGTGACAGGGGTGCCCGACAGAGCCGGCCTTACAGGCCGAGCAGCTCGCGGGCCTCCGCGGTGGTCAGCGGCGGCCGCTGGGCGAGCTGGGCGAAACCGACCGCGCGGGCGACCAGTTGCATGTTGGACTCCACCGGCCGGCCCTTGGCGTACGTCACGGTGTCCTCCATGCCGACCCGCAGGTGCCCACCGGTCGACAGCGAGGCCAACATGACCGGGATCGTGCTGCGACCGATGCCGGTGGCCGCGAAGGTGGTGCCCTCCGGCAGGTCCCGCAGCATCCGGTGCGCCGCGACCAACGTCTCGGTGGTGCCCGGCATACCGCCCGGCACACCCATCACGAAGTCGACGTGCACGTGCCCCCCGGCCGGCAGGCCGTACCTGCCCAACAGCCGCTGCAACGCGGACAGGTGGCCGAGGTCGAAGATCTCGTACTCCGGCACGATCCCGCGCTCCTGCATCCGGGTGTGCAGGTCGACGATGAACTCCCAGCGGTTGAGGAAGACGTCGTCGCCGAAGTTGACCGTGCCCATGGTGCACGAGGCCATGTCCGGGCGGGCGTCGAGCACGGCCAGCCGGGATGCCTCCGGGTCGGTCACCGCGCCGCCGGAGGAGAGCTGCACGATCAGGTCGGTGCTCTCGCGGAGCGCCGCCACGGTCTCCCGCAGGCGCACCGGGTCGAGGGTCGGCCGCGCCGCGTCGTCGCGGATGTGGACGTGGATCACGGCAGCGCCGAGGGCCTCGCACTCCTTGGCGGTGAGCACCAGCTCGTCGAGCGTCACCGGCAGCGCCGGCACCTCCGCCTTGGCCGACTCCGCGCCGGTCGGGGCTACCGTGATCAACGTCCCTGTCGTCATGCCGGCGATCCTAGACGGCCCGGTCAGGCCGGGTCGATCGCCGCCGCGGTCTCGCCGATCCGCAGCGCGGCGTCCTCCGGGACGTTCCGCTTCAGCACCGCCAGGGCGATCTGGCCCAGCTCGTGGTGCAGCACGGCGGTGCCGACGAAGCCCACCGTCCGGCCGTCGAGGGTCACCGGCGTACCGGCGGTCGGCGGCTGGTCGGTGGTGATCCCGTCCAGGTGCAGCAGCACCAGCCGACGCGGCGGACGGCCCATGTTGTGCACCCGGGCCACCGTCTCCTGCCCCCGGTAGCAGCCCTTGTCCAGGTGCACGGCCGGGCCGATCAGGTCCACCTCGGCCGGGATCGTCCGGTGGTCGGTGTCCACCCCGACCCGGGGCCGCCGGGCGGCCACCCGGATCGCCTCGTACGCCCAGAGCCCGGCGACCGGTACGCCAGCGCCGCGCAGCTCCGCCACCACCTGCTCCATCGCGGCCCGGGGCACCAGCAGGTCCACCCCGAGCGGGCCGCGTCGGGCCCACCCGCCGGTGGGTAGCGGGCGTACGTCGTACCGAACGCTCGCTCGGGGTGGCACGGCACCGGCAGCGAACTTCGGACCCGGCACGGCGATCAGGTCCGGTGCGGCCATCCCGGTCACGCCGAGCACGCCGAGCACGCCCAGCACGTCCGTCGCCGCCGGCCCGACCAGCGACAGCAGCGCCCGCTCGGCGGTGGCGTCGCGCGGCTCGACCTTGCTGAAGAACCGCATCTTCTCCAGGTACGCCAGCAGGCCGGCGGTCGCCCCCGGCTCAGTGTCCAGCCAGGTGGTCTCGCCATCCTCGGCGACCATGGCATGTTGCTCGACGTGCCCGTGCGGGGACAGCACCAGCAGTTCGGTGCCGTCGTTGGCGGCCAATGTCGCCAGGTGCTGCGAGGTGATCGTGTGCAGCCAACTGGCCCGCTCCTCCCCCGGCACCGCGATGATCCCCCGGTGCGACCGGTCGACCAGGCCGACCTCGGTGTCCAGGATGCGCTGCTCGCGCAGCGGGTCGCCGTAGTGCGCGGCCACCCCTCGCACCCCGGCCGCCGCGTGTGCCGGCTCCGGCTGGTCGCGGCTGGCCTCGTCGATACTCTCGACGGCCACCGCACCCGCTATGTCGATCATTTCTGGTCCCCGTTCTCGCAGCGTCCGCAGACACCGAAGAGTGACACGTGCCCGATGTCCACCCGGAACCCGCGCTGCGCGACCAACTGGTCGGCGAGCGGGCGGAGCAACTCCGGATCGATCTCGTCGATCGCGCCACACTCCCGGCAGACCAGGTGGACGTGCTGGTGCTCACCGGCCGCGTGGTAGGTCGGCGAGCCGTGCGAGAGGTGCGTGTGGGTCACCAGGCCGAGCCGTTCCAGCAGCTCCAGCGTGCGGTAGATGGTGGTGATGTTGACGCCGGCAGCGACCTCCCGCACCGCGTTGTGCACCTGCTCGGGGCTGGCGTGGCCCAGATCGAGCACCGCTTGGAGGACAAGCTGCCGCTGGGCCGTCAGCCGCAGCCCACGGGCCCGCAGCATTTCCGCGAGGGAGGATTCGGACACCGTCCGATCATAGTTCGGCAACCATGCCGATCTCCGCATCGCGATGGACCGCCGCTAGGCTCGACGGTCATGGTGATGTCGTCCGTCGGAAAGGTCGCGGCCGACCCGACCGCGCGGATCGTCGTCCTCGGCCGCGGCCCGGTGCCGGCCGGCGAGCCCGTGCTCCGCGGTGACGACCTCGGTGTGCTGCGCGGCGACGGCCTCTTCGAGACCATGCACCTGCGCCAGGGCCGGCCGTGGCTGCGCGACGAGCACCTGGCCCGGCTGGCCGCCTCGGCTGCCGCCGTCGAGCTGGCCCTGCCACCCATCGCCGCGCTGATCGACCTGCTCGACACCGTGCGCGCGGGCTGGCCGGCGCGGGTGGAGGGGGCGCTGCGACTGGTCTGCACCCGTGGCCCGGAGGCCGGCGGCCCGCCGAGCGTCTACGCCACGCTGACCGAGGTGCCCGCGTCGTCCCGGGTGGCCCGTCGGGACGGGATCAGCGTGGCAACCCTGCCGCTGGGGGTGCCCGCGGGGGCACGCACCGGACTGGACTGGCTGCCCGCCGGGATCAAATCCACTTCGTACGCGGTCAACACCGCCGCCCGCCGCTGGGCCGACCGGGCCGGGGTGGACGACGTGCTCTGGATCTCCTCCGACGGGTACGCGCTGGAGGGCCCCACCGCCAACGTGGTGTGGCTCACCGGCGGCACGCTCTGCACCGTGCCCGCCGCCACCACCGGCATCCTGCCCGGCACGACCGTCGCCTGGCTGCTGGGCCACGCTGGCGAGCTGGGCCTGACCGCCGCCGAGCGGATGGTCACCCCAGCCGAGCTGCACGCGGCGGACGGCATCTGGTTCACCTCGTCGGTCCGCGGGCTCACCGAGATCCACACGCTGGACGGGGTGCGCCGGGCGCGCTGCCCGCGTACCCCCGCCCTGCACGCCGTGCTGGGTTTCCCCGTCCCGTGACGGTCAGCCGCCGACCCGGACGAGCCGGGCGGACAGGTGCGGGCTGAGCCCGTGCCCCATCGCGGCCATGTCCTGGGCGTAGAGCAGCGCGCCCTCGACGATGCCGAAGAGCCGGTGCCCGCCGGTGACCTCCTTGGCGGTCGCCGTCCGGACCACCGCGTCGGTGGCGAACTCGACCTGGGTGCCGTTGCGCTTACCGAGGTGGAGCTCCATCACCCCGCTCGGGGTGGTCAGCAGAGCCTCCAGCTCGTCGGTGGCCCGGCCGTCCACCAGCACCGGCCGCCACCAGCCGACCTCACGCCCGGCGGGGCGGACCGGCTTGCTCTGCTCGTCGAGGATCCAGGCGCGGGACTCGTAGTGCAGGAACGGACGGCCGTCGTGGCTGATCCGGATCTCCTGGGCGTAGTCGAAGTCCTCGACGGTGGGGAAACCACCCTTGCCACGGCCGCGCCACAGGCCGATGTAGGGCAGCAGGCCGTCCAACGCCGGGTGCAGCTTCGGCCCGACCCGCAGGTCGTGACTCTCCTCGAACGGGTACGGGTCGACCGGCGGCGCGTTCAGCCACGGGGGCTGCAGCGGGTTCTCGTCGCTCACCAGCGTCACCAACGTCCTCTCGATATGCGTACGGCGAGGTAGACCAGGCCACCGGCGAGCCCGCCCAGGCCGGCGACCAGCAGGCTGACGAACCCGATCTCGGTAACCATCCCGGCCATCCTATGCTGGGCCTCATGGCCCGCACTCTCGTCGTCAAGGCCACCGCGGGGGCGGACGCCCCGGAGCGGTGTGCGCAGGCGTTCACGGTCGCCGCCACGGCGGTCGCGGCCGGGGTGGACGTATCGCTCTGGCTGACCGGCGAGGCGACGTGGTTCGCGCTGCCCGGCCGTGCCCAGGAGTTCGAGCTGCCGCATTCCGCCCCGCTGGCCGAGCTGCTGCACGTCATCCTGACCAGTGGCAGGGTGACCGCCTGCACCCAGTGCGCGGCCCGGCGGGAGATCGGCCCGGACGACGTACTGCCCGGCGTCCGGATCGCGGGCGCCGCGGCCTTCGTCGAGGAGGCGCTGGCCGAGGGCGCGCAGGCCCTGGTCTACTGACCAGCGGCGGGACGACCCGGACGGTAGGGGCGGAGTGCGGATACCGACCCGACATCTCGGACGGCTGCCTACGATTCGGATGTGACCGAGGCGACGGAGAGGTTCTTCGAATCACTGCCGGCGCGTGCCCCGGAGGTCCTCGGCGGCCTGGTCGCCGGAACCCTTCAGATTGACCTCGGCACCGACGACCAGACGACCGAGCACTGGCTGGTCCGGATGCGGCCGGGGTCGGTGCAGGTCAGCCGCAACCGCGGGCCTGCCGACGCCATCTGGTACAGCAGCGCGGCCCTGTTCGACCGGCTGGTGACCGGCGAGGCCCAGGGGGTCGCGGCGGTGCTGCGCAACGAGAGCACGTTCAGCGGGAACGTGGTGCTCTTCCTGGCCTTCCGGCGGTTCTTCCCGAACCCGCCGGGCACCCGCGACCCGCGCGAGGTGGCTCGGAAGCAGGCCGGGCGGATGGCGTGAACGATCTCGTCAGCATCCTGGACGGCAACACCTTCCTGGTCAGCGACCGGACGGGGGACATCGAGCCGTCCTACGACTTCCCGACCGGGCTGTTCTCCTTCGACACCCGCTTCCTGTCCAACTGGGTGCTCACCCTGGACGGCGAGCGGCTGCACGCCCTGTCGATGGACGATTCCGAGTCGTACCGGACCAAGTTCTTCCTGGCCCCCGGCGAACCGACGCACTACCTGGACGCCAAGGCGTCGGTGATCCGCAGCCGGGCGATCGTGGGCAGCTTCGAGGAGGAGCTGACCGTGCTGAACCACACCGGCGAGGAAGTCGAGTTCACCGTCCGGGTGGAGATGGCGTCTGACTTCGCCGACCTTTTCGAGATCAAGAACGCCCGGCGGAAGCGCGGTCAGACGACGATTTCGGTGGCCGACAACGAGTTGCGCCTGACCTACCGGCGGGAGGCGTTCCACCGGGAGACGCTGATCACCTCCAGCGCACCGGCCATGGTCGACTCCTCCGGGATGATCTTCCAGATCCGGATCGCCCGGAACAGCGAGTGGAGCACCCGGCTGCACGTGTCCACCGTCGTCTACGGCGCGCGGGGGGAGGACATCCGGGCCACCCTGCCGTACGGCGGCAGCCGCAGCGCGGACGCCATCCGCGCCGAGCAGCAGGAGCTGATCGACCGGGCGCCGAAGCTCGGCTGCGACTGCGAGCCGTTGGCCGGGGCGTACCGGCGCAGCCTCAACGACCTGGCCGCGCTGCGCTATGAGTCGATCGCCCTGGGCGTGCGGCTGCTCGCCGCCGGGCTGCCCTGGTTCATGACCCTGTTCGGCCGGGACAGCATCATCACCTCGTTGCAGGTGCTACCGTTCCTGCCGGAGCTGATCCCGCCGACCATCGTGATGCTGGCCGGCCTGCAGGGGCACCGGGTGGACGACTTCCGGGACGAGGAGCCGGGCAAGATCCTGCACGAGCTGCGGTACGGGGAGACCGCCGGTTTCGAGGAGCAGCCGCACTCGCCGTACTACGGGTCGGCCGACTCGACGCCGCTGTTCATCATCCTGATCGACGAGTACGAGCGCTGGACCGGCGACTCCGAGTTGATCCGGCGGCTGGAACCGCAGGTGCGCGCGGCGCTGGAGTGGATCGACACCTACGGCGACCTGCTCGGCACCGGCTACCTCTGGTACCAGACCCGCAACCCGGAGACCGGCCTGCAGAACCAGTGCTGGAAGGACTCCTGGGATGCCATCTCGTACGCCGACGGCCGGTTGCCCGGCTTTCCCCGGGCCACCTGTGAGCTGCAGGGCTACGCGTACGACGCGAAGATCCGGGCCGCCCGGCTGGCCCGGACGTTCTGGAACGACCCGGCCTACGCCGACCGGCTGGAGCGGGAGGCCGCCGCGCTCAAGCAGCGGTTCAACCACGACTTCTGGATCGCCGACCGCGGGTACTACGCGCTCGCCCTGGACGCCGACGGGAAGCAGGTCGACGCGCTGTCCTCGAACATCGGGCACCTGCTGTGGAGCGGAATCGTCGACGAGTCCCGGGCCGGCAAGGTGGTCGAGCACCTGCTCGGGCCGCGACTGTTCTCCGGCTGGGGGGTGCGGACCCTCGCCGAGGACCAGGGCCGGTACAACCCGATCGGCTACCACGTGGGCACCGTCTGGCCGTTCGACAACTCGATCACCGCCTGGGGGTTGTGGCGGTACGGCTTCCGGAACGAGGCCGGGCTGATCTGCGACGCGATGCTGGCCGCATCCCGCTACTTCGATGGCCGGCTGCCCGAGGCGTTCGCCGGCTACGCCCGGGACCTCACCGACTACCCGGTGGAGTACCCGACCGCGTGCAGCCCGCAGGCGTGGTCGACCGGCACACCGCTGCTGCTGCTGCGGGTGATGCTGGGGCTGGAGCCGCAGGGCGAGCACCTGATCATCGATCCGGCCGTGCCACCAGGCATGGGCCGGATCGAGCTGCTGGACATCCCCGGCCGGTGGGGTCGGGTCGACGCACTGGGCCGCAGCCGCGGCCCGGAGGAGCAGCAGCCGGGCGTCTGACCCGGCGGGATGCTCGGCTCAGCCAGGGCAGCCGACGGTGGCGGCCAGCCGGGCGGCGTCCGGGGTGAGGTCGGCCAGCACGGTGACCGGGCCGGCGCGGTACGCGTACACCGGGGGGTTGTCCAGCAGCGGGTTGCCGCCGGCCAGCGGTGCGAGCCCGCCCGGCGACGCGGCCGGGTCGGGACCGGCGGCGGACCGCGCGGTACGGGCCGACGCGCCGCCCGGACAGGGCGCGGTGACCAGCTCCGGCGCGGCGTCGGCCGGCCGGCCGAGCGCCCGCAGCGCGGCCGTCAGGGCGGCGACCTCCGGGCCGCCGTCGGTGGTCGAGGGCGGGGTGTAGCCGGAGCCAATCGGCCGACAGCCGGTGTCGACGGTCAACCGGATCCGACCGTCCCCGGTCGGCCGTCCCTGGACGGCGACGAACTCACCAGCGTCAGCGCGCAGCACCGGGCCGTCCCGCCCGGACCCGACCCAGGCCCGCCAGTTGGCCGGAAGTCGCTCGGCGATCCCGGCCAGGACGGTGCGCTCGGTGCCGGCGGGCGCGAGCACACCGACCTCCCGGCGAAGCGTGGCACCGTCAGCGAGCGGGGTGACCCGGCAGCCCGACCCGATCCGCGCCGGGCTCAGCTCCAGCAGCCCGGCCGCGCCGGCCGCCCGGGCCAACTCGCCGACCGCCCGGTCGACCACCGGGCCAGCCTGGTCGAGGGAGCGCTGCTCTCGCACGGTCGGTGGATCGTCGCGGACCGACGTCCAGGCGAGCAGGGCCAGCAGCACGGCCCAGACCACGCTCGCGACCAGCAGCCAGCGCCGCCGTCGCCGGGGTGCCGGCGCGGCGGGACCGGTCGACGGGGCCCACCCCGTCCGGACAGCACCGCTCACCCGGCCATGGTGTCACGGGCGATCCGCCGGCCCGGCGGCGACCGGCGCCCGCGGCGGCGGGTGGGCAGCCCGGGTCGTCGGGTGTTGGTCAGGCGGGCCGGGACGGCGGGTCGAGCCGGTAGCCGACGCCCCGCACGGTGTGCACCCGCGGCCCGCCCGGCAGGCTGCGCAGCTTGTGCCGGAGCCGCTTGATCGCGGAGTGCACGACTGCGCTGTCGCCCAGGTACGCGCCGTTCCAGACGGCCGCGAAGAGCTGCTGGTAGCTCCACACCACCGGCGGCGGACCGATCAGCCGGGCGAGCAGCTCCCGCTCGGTGCGGGTGAGCGGGAGCGGATCACCGCACCAGGTGACCAGGCGCCCGGCCCGGTCGACGACCAGCTCGCCCCACGTGACCGGCCCCTGCGGCACCGCCGGCGGGCTGACCGGCGCGACGGCCGTGGCCGCGCCGCCCGGCGGCGACGGGAACAGCATGGCCCGCAGTTCGGCCAGGTCGACACAGCTCACCACCGGGCCGACCCCGTCGAGCTGGCGCACCACCCGCTCCCGCACCGAGACGTCCGCGGTGACGCAGACGACGATCGGGACCCCTGCACCGGGCCTGGCGCCTTCACCCGCACTGACCGTGAATTCCACCCGACGATAGTGACGTACGCCGATGGATTTCGGGGGGCGACCCATGGTCGAGGTCACGCTACGTAACTGACTCCGACCATCTCGACCGGGAAACGACCGGGGCCGGTCACCCCACGAGGGTGACCGGCCCCGGTCGATCAGAGGGTGGGCTGTCAGGCGACGGTGACGCTGACCTCGTTGATGCCCCGGCCGGCGGTGACGGCGGTGTCGCCGTTGCCGTGTCGGGACAGCGCGCGCAGCGTCCAGGAGCCCGGCGCGGCGAAGAACCGGAACTGGCCGGCGGCCGAGGTGACGACCTCGGCGGTGAACTCACCGGTCGAGTCGAGCAGCCGGACGTACGCGCCCGCCACGACCTCGTCCGCCTCGGAGCGGACGATGCCGGTGATCACGGTTTCCTTCTCCAGGTCCAGGCTGGCCGGCAGCGGCGCGGCCTGGTCCGGGGCGGCGCAACCCGCGGTGGTGGGAGCAGTCATGGTCAGGCCTCCCCGGGCTCGTCGCCGAGCGCGACCGGCACGCCGACCAGCGAGCCGTACTCGGTCCAGGATCCGTCGTAGTTCTTCACGTTGCGGTGACCCAGCAGCTCCTGGAGCACGAACCAGGTGTGCGAGGAGCGCTCACCGATCCGGCAGTAGGCGATGGTCTCCTTGCCGTCGTCGAGCCCCGCGTCCCCGTAGATCCTGCGCAGCTCGTCGTCGGACCGGAAGGTGCCGTCCTCATTGGCCGCCTTGGACCACGGGACGCTGATCGCGGTGGGGATGTGCCCGCCGCGCTGCGCCTGCTCCTGCGGCAGGTGGGCGGGGGCGAGCAGCCGGCCGGCGAACTCGTCGGGGCTGCGCACGTCGACCAGGTTCTTGGTGCCGATCGCGGCGACGACCTCGTCGCGGAAGGCCCGGATGGAGGTGTCCGGCTCCTGCGCGACGTACTGGGTCGCCGGACGGGTCACCGCGTCGGTGACCAGCGGGCGGGCGTCCAGCTCCCACTTCTTGCGACCGCCGTCGAGCAGCTTCACGTCGCGGTGGCCGTAGAGCTTGAAGTACCAGTAGGCGTACGCGGCGAACCAGTTGTTGTTGCCGCCGTACAGGATGACGGTGTCGTCGTTGCTGATGCCGCGCTCGGAGAGCAGCGCCTCGAACTGGGTCTTGTTGACGAAGTCCCGGCGGACCTGGTCCTGCAGGTCGGTCTTCCAGTCGATCTTGACTGCGCCGGCGATGTGGCCGGTGTCGTAGGCCGAGGTGTCCTCGTCGACCTCGACGAAGACGACGCCCGGGGCGTCGAGGTTCTTCTCGGCCCACTCGGCCGAAACGAGTGCGGTGTCGCGACTCATCGAATCACTCCCTGGTGAGGATGGATGGTGAGCCAACGCGCGAATATCGATGGGTTTGACTGTCGCACCGCGCGCGGGACCCAGCAAAAGGACGGGATCACGGGTTCGTGCGACGGCGCCGCTGCCGGGCGTTCGGTGGGATCACCGGAGGGTACGAGAACCCTGCGTGCCGGTGGCCGCCGTCAGGCGGCCGAAAACAGCCCCGCCGTCAGATGACGGGGCGACACAGGCAGGTGGCCACGCGGCACAGGTCGACCGCGCGCCGTTTGGTGAGGTGGGTCCCCATGGCCACGGAGCCTACCAGCCAGTGACTGTGCTGCCACTGGGTCGACCAGCATCCGGGAATCCAGGGCCGACCGCCGGCGTCCCTCCGCTCGGCGGCCGGCTGGCCGATCAGCTCGCGGAGTTGATCGGCACGTTCTTCGCGTCGGCGGTGACCGCCAGCCCTTCGGGCAGCGGCCGGACCTCCCGAACGGCGAGCTGGAAGGGAAGGTCGGGCAGGGGCACGTCGATGGAGATGCCCTTGGCGTAGTTGTTCAGCAGCGCGCGGGCCAACGGCAGGTTCGGCAGGCCCTCGGCGTCCAGGTTGTTGAAACGCAGCGCGACGGCGCCACTCTTGGCGACCGTGACGTCGGCGGTGCCGCTGACGGTGAGTGTCTGGCCGAGGATGTCGACCGGGGCGGTGACGGCGAGCTTGCCGCCCTGCTCACCGAGGGTGAGCCCGGGCCGGTCCAGCAGCGCGGCGAGACTCTCGTAGCTGATCGTGCCGGTGCCGTTGACCGTGTCGGCGACAACGTCGCCCTGCCCGGTGCGCAGAGTGTCCAACGAGGCCCGCACGTTGCGGGCGTCCACGTCCAGCACCAGCAGCCGCACGGCGTCGCCCTCGACCGAGGCCTGCACGTCCCGCAGCTTGATGGAGATCCGCTGGTAGCGGCCGTCGAGCACCTGGGTCAGGAACGGAGTTCCGCCGACCTCCACATCGGGCGCGGCGGCCTGCGCGCCCTGCTTGGTGACCTCCTGGCTGACCCGGTCGGCGATGGCCCGCTCGGCCACCCCGACCGCCACCCGGTCCGCGATCACCAGCAGCCCTGCCACCAGCAGGAGCAGGACGACCAGGCCGATGAGCAGCTTGCGACCGCGCCGTCGGGGCCGGACCCCGTCCGCCGGATACTCCTGCGCCACGCCGCCTCCTGTCTCCGCCCGCCGCTTGCGGCGGATCGTCGGTACCGGTTGCCGCAGCGCGGCGCACCACCCGTAGGTACCCGACCGGTCCCGGGCTCAACCGTGACTCAGAGAAAGAGCATGCACATGGCGTACGCGGCCGGCGCGGCCAGGGCGAAGCCGCCGAGCGGACCCTGCATGTGCCGGGCGACCCACATGGTGGGTGGCTCGCCGGCCATCAGCCGGCCCGCCTCCGCGTACCCGACGGCGAGGTCGGAGAGGACGGCGGTGACCGCCGCGACCAGGCCGATCACCGCAGCCCGCGTCGGCGTGAAGGGTGCCACCAGGTAGCTGCCGAGCATCGCGCTGACCAGCGTGCCGACCATCGCGCCGGCAACCACGCCGGCGGCGCCCCGGGGGACCTGCGGGGCCAGCCGGGGCCAGGGCAGCACCGCGTCGGTGAGCCGGGCGACGGTCAGCGCGACCCCGCTCGCGGTCAGGCAGACCGTGATCGCCTGGGTGCCGGCCGGGATCCTGCTGAGCACGATCAGGGTGCCGAAGGCCACCACTCCGACCACGATGAGCAGCGTGGCGCCGAGCGAGTCGGTGACCCGGACCCGGTCGACCCGTCGGACCAGCTGACCGAGCACCGCGGCGAGGAACCCGCCGGCCGCCAGGTAACCCAGGGGCGCCAGGCCGGCGACGTCGGTCTGCACCGCGGCGATGTCGACGACCGCGGCGACCGCGGCGCTGACCCCGGCGACCAGCAGCAGCGCCGGTGGACGCATGGCCATCGTCCAGGCGAGCACGAACAGCAGTTGGACGCCGAAGATGATGAAGGCGAACGGCAGCCGGTGACCGGGGCCCGAGGTCTGCGCGCCGAGCACCAGGCCGACACCGAGCAGTGCGGCGAAGCCGGCGATGGTCAGCGCCAACGAACGGCGCACCTCGACCGGGGGTACGACCTCCTCCTCCGGCTCGTCGATCTCGTCTTCGGAGCGGCGGGCCGGCTCGCCGGCGCGGCGTGCCCGGCGGGGCCCACCCCGCTCGCGGCGGTTGCCGTCGATGACAGGCGGGCCGGTACGCGGCGCAGGCGGGTGACCACGGGTCGGTGCGGCCGGGCCCGGGCGGGGCCCGTCGGGCCACGATTCGCGGCCGGCGTCGGGCGAGGTGGAGGGAAACACGCCCCGATCGTGCCAGACCGACCGCCCGACGCGGTGGTCACGGGTTTCAGCAACGTTAAAACCTGTGCCACGATCAGGGGCAAGCTGGACAAACGGGAAATTGCCTGACGGCACAGCCAAGGCGATCGGTTAGGCTCAACGCGTTACCCGCCCGTCAGCGACGCCGGGACCACGCAATTTCTCAGCGCACTCCCCCGTGAGTGTGTCTGGTCGCGCGCGGCCGAGCGCCGCCGGGACGGAGGTGATCGTGGAGATCCTGCTGCTGGTGACCGCACGCGCAGGGGAACCGTCCGCTGTTCTGCCGGCACTCGACCTGCTGCCGCACTCGGTCCGCACCGCACCGCGCGACGTCCGCACCCTGGTCGCGGGCCCCAGCCCCGACGCGGTGCTGGTGGACGCGCGGTCGGAGCTGAGCGAGGCCCGGGCGACCTGCCGGATGCTGCACGCCACCGGGCTCGGGGTGCCGCTGGTCGCGGTGGTGACCGAAGCCGGCCTGATCGCGTTGAACGCGGACTGGGGCGTCGACGACGTCATCCTCGCCGCGGCCGGCCCCGCCGAGGTGGAGGCGCGACTGCGGCTGGCGGTGGGCCGGCTGAGCAACGCGACCGCTGGCGCCGGCGGCTCGATCCGGGCCGGCGAGCTGACCATCGACCCGGACACCTACGCGGCCAAGCTGAAGGGGCGCCCGCTCGACCTCACGTACAAGGAGTTCGAGCTGCTGAAGTTCCTGGCCCAGCACCCGGGCCGGGTGTTCACCCGGGATCAGCTGCTGCGCGAGGTCTGGGGCTACGACTACTTCGGCGGCACCCGCACGGTGGACGTGCACGTCCGACGGCTGCGCGCCAAGCTCGGCTCGGAGTACGAGTCGATGATCGGCACCGTCCGCCAGGTGGGTTACAAGTTCGTCGTACCGCCCTCGCGGTCGCTGCCCGAGGCGGAGCACGCGCCGCTGCCCGTCTGATCCGCACCCAGGCGGGGAACGATTCCCCGTATGCCCTTTTGGCGCAGCTCGTCAGTTCTATTCTGACTGCCGGGTTTGTCGGAGAAAGGGGCGACGGTGCGCGCAGTGACCACGGGGACCACGGGCCGGCGTGACCGGTCAGCCAGGCGGAAGCCGTGAAGTGGAGCAACCCGACCGTCCGGGCGGCGGGAATCGTGGTGTTGGTGGTGACGGCGCTGCTCGGCTCGGCATACGTGCTGGGCCGCAGTCTCATCCCCGACCAGCCTCAGCGGCAGGGGACCGGGGTCAACACGAACGCCGACGGGCCGTACTACGCCGACCAGCCCACCGACGACGCGTCCAGCGCGGCCCCGACCACCAGCAGCGGCCCCGCCCAGGCCGGTCAGGACGGGTCGGGGCGGGACGCCGAGGGCGAGAAGCTGTTCGGCGCGCACTCCACCACCGGCACTCCACGGCTCGCGCTGACCTTCGACGACGGACCGGACCCGCGATACACCCCGCAGGTGCTCGCCACGCTGCGCGAGTTCGACGTCAAGGCCACGTTCTGCGTGGTGGGCGAGAACGCCCAGGCCCATCCCGATCTGATTCGGGCGATCGTGGCCGATGGGCACACCCTGTGCAACCACTCCTGGCACCACGACGTCACCCTGGGCAATCGTTCGGCGGACACGATTCGCGCCGACCTGTTGCGGACCAACGAGGCGATCCGGGCAGCGGTGCCGGACGCGCCGATCGTCTGGTATCGCCAGCCCGGCGGCGCCTGGACCTACCCTGTGGTGTCGATGGCGCAGCAGCTCGGCATGACCGCGCTGCACTGGTCGGTGGACCCGGCGGACTGGGAGGCCCCCGGCGCCTCCAAGATCGCCGCGTCAGTGCTCACCCAGGCCGAACCAGGATCGGTGGTGCTGCTGCACGACGCGGGTGGGGACCGGCAAGGCACGGTGGACGCGCTGCACCGGATCCTGGCCGACCTCACCGGACGGTTCGAGCTGGAGGCGCTGCCCACCGACCCGACGTGAGCCGGTCGGGGATCCCGGCCGACCGTCGTCCCCGGCGACTACGGTGACGGGATGAGCAGCGCGGAGCCGACCAGCGACCAGGTGACCCGGACCGACCGACTGGCCCCGGCGGAGATCGCCGACGTGCTGGCCCTGGCCCGCTCCGCAGGCGACACCGACGGCGCGGACCCGCTCGACGAGCACGTCCTGCTCCGGCTTCGTGATCCCAGTGCGCCGGCCGTGCACCTGATCGCCCGCGCCGACGACGGCACCCTCACCGGGTATGCGCACCTGGACACCACCGACCCGGTCGGCGGGATCGGGGTGGAGCTGGTGGTGCACCCCGCGTACCGGCGGAGGGGCACCGGGCGGGCGCTGGTTCGGGGCGTGCTCGCCTCGGCCACCGGGCCGCTGCGGGCGTGGGCGCACGGCGACCACCCGTCGGCCGCCGCGCTCGCGGTCGACCTCGGGTTCACCCGGGTGCGGGTGCTCTGGCAGCTACGCCGGCCACTGGCCGCCCCGCTGCCCGAGCCGCGGCTGGCCGATGGGGTGGTGCTGCGCGCGTTCCGGCCGGGCGCGGACGACGCGGCCTGGCTGGCCCTCAACGCGCGGGCCTTCGCCGAGCACCCCGAGCAGGGTCGGTGGACCTCGGACGACCTGCGGGTCCGCCTCGCCGAGCCGTGGTTCGACCCGGCCGGCTTCCTGCTCGCCGAGGAGACCGCCACGGGCCGACTGCTCGGCTTCCACTGGACCAAGGTGCACGAGCGCCCGGGGTCGGCCCGGATCGGCGAGGTGTACGTGCTCGGCGTGGAACCGACCGCGCACGGCGGCGGGCTCGGCCGGGCGCTGACCACCGCCGGGTTGGCGTACCTGCGGGACCGGCGAGGGCTGGACCGGGTGATGCTCTACGTGGACGACTCGAACACCGGCGCGGTGGCGCTCTATGAGCGGCTGGGCTTCGCCCGCTGGTCTGCGCACATCAACTACCACCTGGGCTGACCAGCGGAGTTGACCTCCGGGCAGCCGCTGCGACCGGGTCACCGGCGGGTAACGGCCACGCGTCGGCGGGATAACGCCTAACCGGAAATATGAGCATACTTCCGACAGGTGTACCCGAGTTCACTTAACGGACAACCCACCCTCAGCAAGCGGTCACCTCGAGGGGCGTACGTGTTCACCTCGCGTTCACTTGCGACCGGCGAACCGGCTACCTGGCACTTCTAACTTTCGTGTCAGCCGGTCAGTGCCGGTCCTCGGGCCCCGGGATCGGGGCGCCAAGTCAGACGCGAAGGGAAACCCCTCAGGTGAAGCTCCAGCGGTACGGCACTCTTGCCTGCCTCGCTCTCGCCGCGACGCTCGGTCTCAGTGCATGCGGCTCGGACAACAACGAGCCCACCTCCAGCGCCAGCGCTTCGGGCTCGGCCGCCGCGGTCGACTGCGCCACCGGCACGCTGAACGCCCAGGGCTCGTCGGCGCAGAAGAACGCCATGGCCGAGTGGATCAAGGCGTACCAGCAGAAGTGCCAGGGCACCACGATCAACTACGAGCCGACCGGCTCGGGCGCCGGCATCCAGGCGTTCATCGCCGGGACTGCCGACTTCGCCGGCTCCGACTCCGCGCTCAAGCCGGAGGAGCAGCCGCAGGCTGACGCGAAGTGCGTCGGTGGCAAGGCCATCCACCTGCCGATGGTGATCGGCCCGGTTGCCGTCGCCTACAACGTCAGCGGCGTGGACAACCTCCAGCTCAAGCCGGCCACCCTGGCGAAGATCTTCGCCGGCAAGGTCACCAAGTGGGACGACGCGGCGATCAAGGCCGACAACCCGGGCGCCACCCTCCCGGCGACCACCATCCAGACCGTCCACCGTTCGGACGAGTCGGGCACCACCGACAACTTCACCAACTACCTCTCGAAGACCGCCGAGGCCGACTGGACCCTCGGTAAGGCCAAGCAGTGGAAGGGCCCGGGCGGCACCGGCGCCAAGGGCTCGGACGGTGTGGCCAGCTCGGTCAAGGGCGCCGACGGCTCCATCGGCTACATGGAGTGGTCGTTCGCCGAGAACGCCGCTCTGAAGATGGCCAAGATCGGTAACGGCAACGGCGAGTTCGCCGCGCTGACCGCCGAGGCGGCCGGCAAGACCATCGCCGGCGCCAAGGTCGAGGGCCAGGGCGACGACCTCAAGCTGTCGATCGACTACAACACCAAGGAGGCCGGGGCCTACCCGATCGTCCTGGCGACGTACGAGATCGTCTGCAGCAAGGGCCTCCCGGCCGACAAGCTGCCGCTGGTCAAGGGTCTGCTGGGCTACGCCGCCAGCACCGAGGGCCAGGCTGCCATGACCGAGTTGGGCTACGCCCCGCTGCCGGAGAGCGTCCGCACCAAGGTCGAGGCCGCAGTCAAGAACATCTCCTGACCGACACCACTCCGCAACCGAATCGAGCGAGCAGATGGGTGACACCCCACCCCGCTCGGCCGACGCCGGCACCGGCGGGACGCGCGTGACCCAGAGTCACGAGTGGCCCGCCGGTGCCTCGGCGCGTGTGGCCGAGGCACCAGTCAGCACCCGTTCCCCGGGCGGCACCGGGCTGGGCGGCGGCGGCGCGCTGCCGCGCAGCCGTAAGTTCGGCGCCGAGCGGGCCTTCCGCGGTCTCACCCTGGCCGCCGGCACCGCCGTTCTGGTCATCATCGCCGCCATCGCGATCTTCCTGGTCGCCAAGGCGGTGCCGGCCCTGCGCGCCAACACCGAGAACTTCTGGTCCTACGAGGGCTGGTCCCCCAACGAGGCGCAGCCAAAGTTCGGCATCGGTGCGCTCGCCTTCGGCACCGTGCTCAGCTCGGCGCTGGCGCTGCTCATGGCGGTACCGGTCGCACTCGGAATCGCGCTCTACCTCTCGCACTACGCGCCCCGCCGGCTGGGCACCGCGCTCGGCTTCCTGGTCGACCTGCTCGCCGCCGTGCCGAGCGTGGTTTTCGGCCTCTGGGGGCGGGACATCTTCATCAACCCGGTCCGGGATTTCTCGGTCTGGCTGAACAAATACTTCAGCTGGCTCCCGATCTTCGGCGGCGACGGCCCGTTCGGTAAGTCGATCATGCTGGGTGCCCTGGTACTCGCGATCATGGTGTTGCCGATCATCACCTCGCTCTCCCGCGAGGTGTTCCTCCAGACGCCGACCGCGAACGAGGAGGCCGCCCTCGCCCTGGGTGCCACCCGCTGGGAGATGCTCCGCACCGCAGTGCTGCCCTACGGACGCCCCGGCATCATCGCCGCGGTGATGCTCGGGCTGGGCCGCGCCCTCGGTGAGACCATCGCCCTGGCGATGACCCTCGGCATCACCTTCGGCGTCTCGTTCAACCTGATCCAGAACGGCGGCAACACCATCGCCGCCAACATTGCCAACGCGTTCGGCGAGGCGAACGAGACCGGCCGGGGCGCACTCATCGCCTCCGGCCTGGTGCTGTTCGCCATCACGCTGATCGTCAACATCACGGCGCGGGCGATCATCTACCGCCGCCGGGAGTTCACGGAGTCGGCCGCATGACCACAACCGTCACCTCCCACCGCACTCGTCCGCCGGCCCAGCCTCCCTCGCTGCGGGCTCGGCGGCTGCCCTGGTACGCCGCACCGGCCATCGCCGTGGCGGCCCTGGCGCTCTCCGCCGTGATCGTCTACGGCACCGGCACCGGCGGCCCGGTCCTCGTGGTCGCCCTCGGCGCAGTGCTCTACCTGGTCGGGCTCTTCGCCGCGGCGAACGCGGTCGAGGGGCGCCGGTCGGCCCGCAACCGCACCTGGAGCGCGTTGATCCACTCCGCGTTCGTGCTGGCGGTGCTGCCGCTCGTGTCGGTGGTCTGGACGCTGGTCAGCAAGGGCGCCGAGCGGCTGGACCTCAACTTCTTCCAGACCTCGATGAACAACATCGGGGCCCGAGACACCAACGGCGGCGCGTACCACGCGATCATCGGCACGCTGGAGCAGGTCGGCGTCGCCACCCTGATCACCGTGCCGCTCGGCATCCTCTGCGCCATCTACGTCGTCGAGTACGGCCGGGGCAAGTTCGCCTTCGCGATCCGGTTCTTCGTGGACGTGATGACCGGCATCCCGTCGATCGTCTCCGGCCTCTTCGTGCTGGCGTTCTGGGTGCTGGTCGTGTCGCCGTGGTTCAACGACGGCCGGCCGAGCTTCTCCGGCTTCGCCGCTGCGCTCGCGCTGAGCGTGCTCATGCTGCCCACCATCGTCCGGTCCACCGAGGAGATGCTCCGCCTCGTCCCGGCGCCACTGCGCGAGGGCGCCTACGCGCTCGGCGTACCCAAGTGGAAGACCATCCTGCGGGTGGTGCTGCCGACGGCGCTGCCCGGCATCGTCACCGGCGTGATGCTCGCCATCGCCCGTGCGGCCGGCGAGACCGCGCCGGTGCTGCTGGTCGCCGGCGGCGGTGCCGCGATCAACACCAACCCCTTCGAGAACAACCAGTCGTCACTGTCCCTCTTCGTCTACCAGCAGGCCGGCGACGCGTCGAGGTACGCGCCGGCACGGGCATGGACCGCGGCACTCACCCTGGTCGCCCTCGTGCTCATCCTGACGATCGGGGCGAAGCTGCTGGCCCGTCGTAACAGGCTCAGCCGATGAACCCCGGAGGTTCCACCATGGCCAAGCGCGTCGCAGCCTCGAACGTCACCGCCTACTACGGCGGCTTCAAGGCGATCGAGAACATCAACCTGACCGTCGAGCCGAAGACGGTCACCGCCCTGATCGGCCCGTCCGGTTGCGGCAAGTCCACCTTCCTGCGGTCGATCAACCGGATGCACGAGGTGCTGCCGGGGGCCCGGGTCGAGGGCAGCCTGACCATCGACGACCAGGACATCTACGACCGGGACGTGGACGTCACCGCGGTTCGGCGCATGATCGGCATGGTCTTCCAGCGGCCGAACCCGTTCCCCACCATGAGCATCTTCGAGAACGTGGTGGCCGGGCTGAAGCTCAACGGCGTTCGGAAGAAGTCGATCCTGGAGGACGCGGCCGAGAAGGCACTGCGCTCGGCGAACCTGTGGGACGAGGTCAAGGACCGGCTGGGCAAGCCCGGCGCGGGCCTCTCCGGCGGTCAGCAGCAGCGGCTCTGCATCGCCCGGACCATCGCGGTCGAGCCGCAGGTCGTGCTGATGGACGAGCCCTGCTCGGCCCTGGACCCGATCTCCACGCTGGCCATCGAGGACCTGATGTTCCAGCTCAAGGACAAGTTCACGATCATCATCGTGACGCACAACATGCAGCAGGCCGCGCGGGTGTCGGACCGGACCGCCTTCTTCTCGATCGAGAAGACCGGCGACCCGGGCCGGCTGATCGAGTACGACAACACCCAGAAGATCTTCAGCAACCCGAGCGTGAAGAAGACCGAGGACTACATCACCGGCCGCTTCGGCTGAGCCGTCCGCAACCGGTCACCGGCGCCCCGCCCACCCGGCGTGGGCGCCGGTGTCGTATCCGATGTCGCCCGTGCGCCGCCACCTCCAAGATCGTGCTCGAACATGGAAGTAATGGCCTCCGTCGCACGACGACCCCACTACTTCCTGGATCGAGCGCGATCTTGGGGGGCGAGCGCGGCGGGGGGGGTGGGGCGGGGTGCTCAGCCGAGCACGAAGCGGGGCTCGCCGTCGGGCGGCAGGTCCAGGCGGGGGGTGATCGGGGTGGCGGCGTCCCGGCTGGCCGCCGCTCGCGCCACTCCGGCCAGATCGCCGGCCGCCGCCACCTGGGCCAGCGTGACCAGGGTCGGCGGCAGCATGGTCAGCTCGCCCGCCTCGGCCCGGGCCAGCGCGTCCGCCGGGCGAACCCACAGGGTGTGGTCGGCCTCGCCGGAGACGTCCCGGGTCCGCTGCCCCTCGGGCAGCAGGGCGACGAAGAAGTACGTGTCGAAGCGGCGCGGCTCGAACTCCGGCGTGATCCACCGGCTCCACGGCAGCAGCAGGTCCGACCGTAACGTCAGGCCCCGGTCGGCGAGCAGCGCCGCGAAGCCCAGGCGACGCCCCTCCAGGTCCTGCCGGGCAGCTTCCCAGTCGTCGCCGCTGACGTCGCCCACCACGGTCGCCGGGTCCGGGCCGGCGAGCAGCACGCCCGCCTCCTCGAAGACCTCCCGGGCGGCGGCGCAGACCACCGCCTGGGCGGCGTCCGGGGCCACCCCGAGCCGCCCCGCCCACTCGCTCGGCGCCGGGCCGGCCCAGTCCAGGTGGGCCTCGGAGTCGGAGCGGTCCACCCCGCCGCCGGGGAAGGCGTACATCCCGCCGAAGGTCATCGCGGCGACCCGGCGGATGACGTACACCTCGAAGTCGGCGCCGGTCGGGCGGAGCAGCAGGACGGTGGCCGCGACCCGGGGCACCGCCGGGGTGCCGCCCTCGGCCTGGAACCGGCGGGCGTGCTCGACCAGGGCGGCCGGGGCGGCGAAGCCGTCGCTGTCGATCGTCATGCCGCGAGCCTAGTTCCCCGCGACGCGGCTACCGGGAGCGCGCCCAGCCCACAAAGCGGGGTTCGGCTCCGTATCGGCGATGTCGGGGTGTCCTGGTCGCGGGATACCGCGATGTCGCCGACACGGAGTCGATCACGATCAGGCGCGCACCCCGGGCAGGCATGGCCGGCGAGCCAGCGGTTCACCTGGCTGGGCTAGCGTGCCGACATGACTCGTTGGGGCATCCTGGCCACCGGCCACATCGCCAGCCGTTTCGCCGAAGACCTCCGGTTGGTGCCGGACGCCGAACTGGTCGCGGTCGGCTCCCGCGCCGCCGACAGCGCGCAGCGCTTCGCCGAGAGGCACGACGTTAAGCGCGCCTACGCCTCCTGGGTGGAGTTGGCCGCCGACCCCGAGGTGGACGTGATCTACGTGGCCACCCCGCACGCCGCGCACTACGAGGCGGCCATGACCTGCCTGACCGCCGGGCGCCCGGTGCTGCTGGAGAAGCCGTTCACCCTCGACCTGGCCACCAGCGCCGAGTTGGTGGACACCGCCCGTGCCGCCGGGACCTTCCTCATGGAGGCCATGTGGATGCGGACCAACCCGATGATCCTGCGGATGGTGCAGCTGATCGCGGAGGGCGCGATCGGCACGGTGAGCAGCGTCCGGGCCGACTTCGGGGTGTCCGGGCCGTTCCCGGCGGAGCACCGCATGCGGGCCGCGGCGCTGGGCGGGGGCGCCCTGCTCGACCTGGGGGTCTACCCGATCAGTCTGGCCCACCTGCTGCTCGGTGTGCCGCAGCAGATCCGGTCCTGGGCGCAGCTCGGCCCGGAGGGGACGGACGAGAACACCGGCATCCTGTTCGGCTACGACACCGGCGCGCTGGCCACCCTGAGCTGCGGCATGGTCGGGTCGAGCGGGCAGACCGCCTCGATCACGGGCACCGCGGGTCGGATCGACCTGGCGGAGCCGTTCTTCCGGCCGGGTTCGCTGGTCCTGCACCGCGACGGCGCCGAGCCGGAGACGATCACCGCCGACACGGTCGGTAACGGCTACCAGTACGAGGCGATCGAGGTGCAGCGCTGCCTGGCCGCCGGGCTGACCGAGAGCCCGCTGGTGCCGCACGCCACCACGCTTGAGGTGATGGCCCTGCTGGACGCCGTACGCGAGCAGATCGGCGTGCGGTACGCGTGAAGAAAGGGCCCCTTGTCAGCTGACAAGGGGCCCTTTCGTCGTGATGCGACGGGGTGCGGTCAGCCGAAGAGCGGCCGGACCAGCAGGTAGGTGAGGCAGGCGATCAGCGCGGCGGCCGGGAACGTGACGATCCAGGCGATCACGATGTTGCCGGCGACGTTCCAGCGGACCGCGGAGAGCCGCTTGGTGGCGCCCACGCCCATGATCGCCGAGGTGATCGTGTGGGTGGTGGAGATCGGCGCCTTCAGCACCAGGGCGTTGAAGTAGAGCACCGCGCTGGCCACCGTCTCGGCGGCGAAGCCCTCCGGCGGGCCCAGATCGATGATCTTGCGGCCGAGGGTGCGGATGATCCGCCAACCGCCGGCGTACGTGCCCAGCGCCAGCATCGTCGCCGAGGTCCAGAACACCCAGCCGGGGATGTGGGACTTGTCGTCCTGGAAGCCGCCCGTGTACAGGGCGAGAACCACGATGCCCATGGTCTTCGCGGCGTCCTGCATGCCGTGGCCGACCGACATGGCGGCCGCCGAGGCGGTCTGCGCCCATCGGAAGCCCCGGTTGAGCTTGCCCGGCTGCCCCTTCCGGAACAGCCAGAGGATGGCCAGCATCAGCAGGTAGCCGAGGGTGAGACCGACGATCGGCGAGAGCACCATCGGCAGGATGACCTTCTCGCCGATGGTGGCCCACTGCACGATGCCGCCGGTGGACAGCAGGGTCGCGCCGACCAGGCCGCCGAAGAGCGCGTGTGACGACGACGAGGGCAGACCGAAGTACCAGGTGATCAGGTTCCAGGCGATGGCGCCGAGCACCCCGGCGAAGACCACCCCGAGGCTGGCGACCCCGGTGGGCAGGGTGACCAGGCCGTCGCCGACGGTCTTGGCCACCCCGGCTCCGAAGTGGGCACCGACGAAGTTGCCGACGGCGGCGAGCAGCAGGGCGATCCTGGGTGTCAGCGCCCGGGTGGAGACGCTGGTCGCGATCGCGTTGGCGGCGTCGTGGAAGCCGTTGGTGTAGTCGAACGCCAGGGCCACCGCGATCACCGCCAGCACGGCGATGAGTTCGGGGGTCACAGGCTCAGGACTCCTTGACGGCGATGGTCTCGACGGTGTTGGCCACGTGCTCGAAGGCGTCGCAGGCGGCCTCCAGCTCGTCGGCGACCTCCTTCATCTTCAGCACCGTCAACGCGTCGTACTCGCCGGAGAAGAGACGGACGAGCAACTGCCGGTTGATCCGGTCGCCCTCGTTCTCCAGCCGGTTGCACTCGATCCAGTAGTCCTCGAGGTCCTTCATCGACTTCAGCCGCGGCATCGCGTCGGCGGTCAGCTTGGCCTGCTGGTCGAGCACGTTCACCATCTCGTGCAGCTCGCGGGGAAGCGCCGGGAGCTCGGTCAGCCCGTACAGGTAGAGCAGGTCGCCGACCGCCTCCAGGTGGTCCATCACGTCGTCCAGCAGCGAGCCGAGCCGGTAGATGTCCTCCCGGTCGAACGGCGTGATGAAGGTCGAGTTGATCTTCTTGTAAAGGTCGTGGGTGATCTGGTCGCTGTCGTGCTCGACCTCGGTCAACCGCTCGCTGACCGACTGCACATCGACGCCGGGCAGGGCCAGTTCGTTCAGCAACGCGGTGCCCCGGACCAGGTTCTGCGCGGCCCTGGTGAAGAGCTCGTAGAAGGCGCCCTCGGTGGGGCGGAAGGAAAACTTCACAGCACAGACCTCGTCGCGTCGGTGGAAGGGTGGCGGTGCCCGTCGGGTACCCGCCCGGTGAATGCTAGGAAACGGCGGAACGGCGAATTCGTCGGCCCACCCCTGGCCAGGCCGCATTCACCGGTCGTTCACCTGCTGTTCATCTCGGGCGTCCCACCCGCCCCCGCGTCCCCAGCACAGAGCCGCTCCCGCTCGTGCGCCACGTCGAAATCGGCAGCCGGATACCCCAGATCAAGCGTGTCGAACGTCTCCCGCAACAGGTGGGCCACCGCCCAGTCCCGGTACCACTTGCGGTCCGCCGGCACCACGAACCACGGCGCGGCGTCCGTGCCGCACCGGCTCAGCGCCTCGGCGTACGCGGCCTGGTAGTCGTCCCAGAGAGCCCGGGAGTCGACGTCCGACGGGTTGTACTTCCAGTGCTTGCGCGGGTCGGTGAGCCGCTCCAGCAGCCGCCCGCCCTGCTCGGCGTAGGAGATGTGCAGCATCACCTTGACCAGGGTCACCCCGCCATCGGTGAGCTCCCGCTCGAAGGAGTTGATGTCGTCATAGCGGGCCCGCCAGGTGGCCTCCGGCACCAGCGAGCCGACCCGGGCGATCAGCACGTCCTCGTAGTGGGACCGGTTGAACATCCCGACGTACCCCGGTGGCGGCAGCGCCCGTCGGATCCGCCACAGGAAGTCGTGCCGCAGCTCCTGCGGGGTCGGCGGACCGAACGAGCGGATGTGCAGGCCCAGCGGGTTCATCGCGCCCGCCACCCGCTTGATCGTGCCGTCCTTACCGCCGCAGTCCATCGCCTGGAGCACCAGCAGCACCCGACGCGCCGGCCCGTCCGACCCGGCCTTGGCCATCGCGAAGAGCATCTCCTGCTGGCGGCCCAACTCGCCGCCGACCAACTCCACCTGCTCGCGGGCCCAGGCCTTGCGGCGCTCCCCGGTCACCTCCGACGCCGGCAGACCGGGCGTGGACCGGGGGTCGATCGCGCCGAGATCCACCGGTGCGGTGACCCGCAGCAACTCCCGCACGGAGCCGCCGACGGGCGCCACGATCTGCGCTTGCTGGGGTGCGCTCATCCTCGGATCATCGCCCACCCGCCGGCCATCCGCCCGCCGAGCGCAGCCCTGCCCGGGCCGGCTGTCACGTTCGGGGCTGCCGGCGCGTCCAGTTGGCGGGAGGATGTACGCCGGGACGAGCCGGCCGGGGAGGGTGGTGGGTCGTGCAGGACCTGGCGACGGAGTTCGAGGCCAAGCGGGGCCGGCTGCTCGCGGTGGCCCAGCGCATGCTGGGCAGCCGCAGCGAGGCCGAGGACGCGGTGCAGGAGACCTGGCTGCGCTACGCCGGCGCGCTCGCCGACCCGGCGGCCCGCGCCGAGATCCGCGACCTGTCCGCCTGGCTGACCACCGCCTGCGCCCGGATCTGCCTGGACGTGCTCCGCTCGGCCCGGGTCCGGCGTGAGGCGTACCACGGGGAGTGGCTGCCGGAGCCGGTGGTGAGCCCGGTCGGCGCCACCCCGCCCACCGACGGGTACGCCCCCGACCCGGCCGAGCGGGCGGTGCGCACCGACCAGGTCGGCACCGCGCTGCTGGTGGTGCTGGAGCGGCTCGCGCCGGAGCAACGGGTCGCCCTCGTGCTGCACGACGTGTTCGCGGTGCCGTTCGCCCGGGTCGCCGACGTGCTCGGCACCACCGAGGCCGCCGCCCGGCAGCTCGCCTCCCGGGCCCGGCGGGCGGTCACCGCGCCGGACCTGCCCCGACACACCGCCGAGCCGGCCGAACAGCGCCGGGTGCTGGCCGCGTTCATCGCCGCCACCGAGTCCGGTGAGCTGGATCCGCTGCTCCGGGTGCTCGCGCCGGATGTGGTCCTCATCGGCGACTCGGGCGGGCATTTCCCGGCCGCCCGCCGACCGGTGGTCGGCGCGGACAAGGTCGGGCGCTTCGCACTCGGCCTCTTCGGCCGGGCCGGCCGGTACGCCAGCCGGGTGCTGTCCCGGCCGGTGCTGGTCGACGGCGTGCTCGGCCTTCAACTGGAGACGGTGCACGCCGACGGCCGGCCGATCCGCCTGGTGACCGCGTTCGCCGTGGACCAGGGCCGGATCACCGCCATCTACAACCAGCTCAACCCGGAGAAGCTGACCGATCTGCCGCCACTGAACGACGACGACCACTGGCCGCCGCGCTGGTGAGCCGGCTCAGACCACCAGGGCCAGCCACTTGCGGTACGAGGTGGCGAACGGCTCGGTGCCGTCGCCGAGCGCGCCGAACAGCCACCGGGCCGCCGCCTCGGCCTCGACCACCACGTCCTCCGGGTAGCCGTACCGGGCCCGGTGCTCGGCGAACTCGTCCTCGTCGAGCAGCTCCACCAGGCCGGTGGCCCGGCGCCGGACCACGTCCAGGTCCAGGTCGATCAGATGGACCGTGTCGTCGGATTCCCAGCGGGCCGGGGTGGCGATGTCGCAGTAGACCTCGCTGGTCCGCGGCGGCGGGTTGAACATGCCCGTCCACCAGGCGTGGCGCGGCACCAGCAGGACGAACGGGATCTTCTCCACCGACGGACGGCCGTGGTAGACCGACTCGGTGCCCGCGGGGACGCCGAGCCAGACGCCGAGGTCGTCCTCGGCGAGCCGGCGGGCGGGATAGTCACGGTGGGCGCTGCCGTCGTACTTGCGGTAGATCACTCGGACCACGTCGCTCGGCATGATTCGCACCCTAACCGATACTGCCCACGCGTCGTAGCACAGCTGTAACCGGACGGCGCCGGACGGGCCGGCCCACCAACCGGTACCGCGCCACGCGGGCGGATGGGCGCGGCCCGTGTCGGGCACGACGGGTACCGTCGCACGGTGACTCCGCCCCGCACCGCCACCGGTTCCGCCACCCCGTCGGCCCGTGCCGGGAGCCGGCGGCGGGGTGCCCGGCCCAGCGGCACCGAGCTGCTCGCGGCGGCGGTCGGCGCGGTGCCTGGCGGTGCTGCGCGCCCCGGCCAGCAGCAGATGACCACCGCGATCGAGGAGTGCGTGACCAGCGGCGAGCACCTGCTCGTCCAGGCGGGCACCGGCACCGGCAAGTCGCTGGCCTACCTCGCGCCGGCCCTCACCGTGGACGGCCCGGTGGTGGTCTCCACCGCCACCCTGGCGTTGCAGTCCCAGTTGGTCGACCACGACCTGCCCCGGCTGGCCGACGCGGTCGAGCCGCTGCTCGGCCGGCGGCCCACCTTCGCGGTGCTCAAGGGCCGCCACCACTACCTCTGCCTCGCGCGACTGGACAACTCCACAGAGGAGGAGCCGGAGGACACCCTCTTCGACACCCCGGCCGCCCGCCCCGGCGGCGGCACGAAATGGCTCGGCGAGGCGGGCCGGATGGGCAAGCAGATCGAGCGGCTGCGCGGCTGGGCGGAGAAGACCGCCACCGGCGACCGGGACGAGCTGGACCCGGGCGTTGACGACCAGGCCTGGCGGCTGGTCTCGATGCCGGCCCGGGAGTGCGTCGGGGCGACCCGCTGCCCGTTCGGGGCGGAGTGCTTCGCCGAGGCGTCGCGTGCACGGGCCCGCGAGGCCGACATCGTGGTGACCAACCACAGCCTGCTCGCGGTCGACATGCTGGCCGACCGGCACATCGTGCCGCCGCACAAGCTGCTCATCGTGGACGAGGCGCACGAGCTGGCCGACCGGGTCTCCTCGGCGGCCCAGGCGGAGCTGGTGCCGGATCTGATCGACCGGTCCACCCGGAGGGCCCGCCCGCTGCTGCGGCCGGAGACCGCCGAGTCGCTCACCGCGGCCGGCGACGCCCTCGCGGTCGGGCTGGCCGAGGCACCGGCTGGGCGGATCACCGCCGGGCTGCCGGCGCCGCTTCGCGAGGCGTGCACGCTGCTCGACGCGGCGACCCGCGCCGCGCTGGACGCGATCGGCGAGGTCAAATCCGACGATCCCGACCCGGTCCGCAAGCAGCAGGCCAAGGCGGCGTTGGACGAGCTCTCCACGACCGCGCAGCGGCTGCTGGAGGAGGCCGAGCACGACGTGGCCTGGGTGGAGAAGAACGACAGCGGCAGCCGGCGCGCACTGGTGGTCGCGCCGCTGTCGGTGGCCGGCACCCTCGCCACCCACCTGTACGACGAGCGCACCGTGGTCGCCACCTCGGCCACCCTGGCGCTCGGTGGCCGGTTCGACACGGTGGCCCGCGCCCTCGGGCTGGACGCGCCGCCGGTCCCGGCGTCCCCGGCCGCCGCCGCGCTGGCCGCCCGCACCGGCCCGGGCCGCCCGGCCGCCGAGACGCCGGGCCGCCGGCTGGCCGACGACGCCATCCCGGGTGCCACCATCCCGGCGACCGAAGGTCCGGGCTGGCGGTCGCTGGACGTGGGGTCGTTCGACTACGCCCGGCAGGGCATCCTGTACGTCGCGGCGCACCTGCCCCGGCCCAGCGTCTCCGGGCTGCCCGAGGCGGCCGGGGAGGAGCTGATCGCGCTGGTCGAGGCGGCCGGTGGGCGTACTCTTGGGCTCTTCTCCTCCCGGCGAGCCGCGCAGCAGGCGGCGGAGCTGCTGCGCGCGCGGACCGACCTGCCGGTGCTACTGCAGGGTGAGGAGGCGCTGCCGCTGCTGGTCCGCCGGTTCCGCGAGGAGCGCGCCAGCTGCCTGTTCGGCGTGATGTCGCTCTGGCAGGGAGTGGACGTGCCGGGCGATGCCTGCCAGCTCGTGGTCATCGACCGGCTGCCCTTCCCCCGGCCGGACGAGCCGCTGGCAGCGGCCCGCGCCGCAGCCGTGGACGCGGGCGGCGGCTCCGGCTTTGCCGCGGTCAGCGTGCCGATCGCGGCGGTCCGGCTGGCCCAGGGGGTGGGCCGGCTGATCCGGGCCACCGGCGACCGGGGGGTGGTCGCGGTGCTCGACTCCCGGCTGGAGACCGCCCGCGGTTACGGGCCGTTCCTGCGTCGTTCGCTGCCGCCGTTCTGGTACACCACCCGCCCCGAGGTGGCCCGCGGTGCGCTGCAACGCCTCGCCACCGCCTGACCGCCCGCCACGCCCCACCGCACACCGCGCCGCAGCTCAAGATCCGCACAACATCAGGGAAAGAGTGGCCTCCGACAGCGGGGAGACCACTCTTTCCAGGAAACTGTGTGGATCTTGAAGTGGGCCGGCGGGTCAGGGAGCCTGTGCGGCGACGACCACGGCGTCCGGCGGGGTGTCCGGGACCGTCCGGGCGGCCAGCCTGCGGACCGCGGTGTTCAGCACCGCGATCAGCGGCACGGAGACCAGCGCGCCGGTGATCCCGGCGAGCACCACCCCGGCGGCAATACCGATGATCACCGCGAGCGGGTGGAGGGCCACCGCCCGTCCCATGATCAGCGGCTGGAGCACGTGCCCCTCCAACTGCTGCACGCCGATCACCACGCCCAGGATGATCAACGCGGTGACCGGGCCGCTGTCGACCAGCGCCACCAGTACCGCCACGCCGCCGGAGAGCGCCGCACCGACGATCGGGATGAACGCGCCAAGGAAGACCAGCGCGGCCAGCGGGAAGGCGAACGGAATGTCGAAGATGACCAGGAAGATGCCGATGCCGACCGCGTCGATGAAGGCGACCAGCACCGTCGCCCGGACGTAGGCGACCAGCGTCTGCCAGGAGGCTCGGCCGGCGTCGTCGACCTTCCACCGGGCGGCCACCGGCAGCAGCCGGACCAGGAAGCGCCAGATCCGGCTGCCGTCGCGCAGGAAGAAGAACGTGGCGAAGAGCACCAGCAGCGTGCCGGTCAACACCTCGGCCAGCGTGGCGGCGGTGCTCAGCGCGCCGCTGGTGAACTTCGAGGTGTTGTCGTTGATCCAGCCCTGCGCCTCGTCGATGTAGCGGTCGAGCTGGTTGTCGGAGACGTGCAGCGGGCCCGTCTTCAGCCAGTTCTGGATCTGCCGGACGCCCTCCGAGGACTTCTCGCTCAGCTCCGGCACTCCCCGGATGAACTCGTTGACCACCAGGGTGAGCGTGCCGATCACCGCCGCCAGGCCACCGACCAGCACCACCGCCGTCGCCAGCGACCGGGGCAGCCGGGCCCGCAACAGCCAGCCCACCGCCGGCGCGAGCAGCGCCGAGAGCAGTAGCGCGATGGCCAGCGGAATGATCACGATCTTGACCGTGCCGACGATCCGGAGCAGCGCCCAGGCCACCACGCCGATCACGATCAGCCGCCAGCACCAGGCGGCGGCGATCCGCAGCCCGTGCGGGACGTCGGCGTCGTCGCGGCTGGAGGTCGAGCTGTGCACGTCCACCGGAGGTTCCGCGCCGACGACCGTGGCCGTCGGCGGCGCGGCGGGCCCCGGCACGGCGGGCGAGGCCACCCCGACGGGCTCCGGGACGTCGCTCGACGCGCTCCGATCGGCGCGTACCGAGTCCCGTCCTGACTGGTAGGCGCGGCGGAGCCGCCCGCGTACCCGCTCGAAGCGGCTCAAGCGCACCTCCTGGCAGAGAAACCGGCCCGCCCACGACGACAGGTCGGACAGCATACGTCCGTTCCCGACACCGTAGGGCAGTTCCGCCACACATTGCCCCGGTCACCTCGGGCGTAACCACCGGCTGCCGGCCGTCGCCGACACGGTAGCGTCTGCGGCGTGACCGCCGACCAGGATCTCGACGCCGGCCTGCCGATCCGCCTGCTGCACGACCGGGTGCTGGTACGGATGGAGGGCAGCGAAGGCGAGCGCCGCTCCACCGCCGGCATCGTCATCCCGGCGACCGCCACGGTCGGCAAGCGCCTCGCCTGGGCCACCGCCGTCGGAGTGGGGCCGAACGTCCGCGCCATCGTCTCCGGCGACCGAGTGCTCTTCGACCCGGACGACCGCTCCGAGGTCGAGCTGCACGGCCGTGGGTACGTGCTGCTGCGAGAGCGGGACGTGCACGCCGTGGCCGCCGAGCGCGTCGACAACGACTCCACCGGCCTCTACCTCTGAGACCTCCCCCAAGCCCGCGCCGCACACCGGCGTGGGCGGCCGGGCATCGGCGCGCGGCGTCGCTCCGTTTGCCGGGCGGCACGACGGGAAGCCATCCGGCGACCGTGGCCCTGGGGAGGGACGATGCCGGTATTCGTGAAGAAGCTGTTGGCCTGGGGCAGCCTCGCGTTCCTGATCTACTTCATGGCGTTCCGGCCGGACGGTGCCGCGCAGATGTTCAAGGCGATCGGGGCGATGCTGGTCGCGATGGCCCAGGGCCTCGGTGACTTCCTCACCACCCTGATGACCTGATCCGCCGGCCTCCCATCAGTGTTGACCGGGCGGCCAGGGCGCGGGTGCCGCCGGCCGCACGCCGTACCAGCCGGGCGGGGCGTACCCCACCGGCGGTGGCGGCGCGGCCAGCAGCACCGGAATCGGCACCACCGGCTCGTCCGGCGCGGCCACCGGACGCTGCGAACCGTCCGGGAAGCGCAGGTGGTAGCGGCTGCCGTCCCAGACCCCGACCGGGGCCTGCGGGTCCCGACCCACGAAGAACGACCGGTACGAGGTGATCGACTCCAGCAGCTCCCGCTCCTCACGAGCCGTCCGCTCCCGATCGGCCGGCTTGCGGTCCAGGCCGCGCAGCGTCCCGTCGCGCAGCAGGGCCAACCGGGTGGCGGCGAACTGGTACCCCCGCATCGCCCGCACCCCGGCGTCCCCGGCCACCCGACGCGCCCAGCTACGGGCCGCGTGCCGGCGACCGAGGCTGCTCAACGCGGCCACCTCGGGCGGGCTCAGCCAGCCGGCGCGCACGTAGTCCGGCAGCGTCCGCTCGGTGAGCCGCCCCTCCCACGCACGCAGCCACACCGCCAGCCCCACCATGCCGAAGAAGACCGGCACCATGAGGCCCAGGAAGCCGTACAGCATGATCACCGTCTCGCCGGTGGCCTGGGTCAGCGTGGGCAGCAGGTTCCAGGTGCCGTGCAACATCATGGCCAGCAGCAGGCCGGCGACCGGTGCGAGCACCCGGACCCGGCGGTCGGCCGTCCGGGCGGCGACACCCAGCCCCACACCGGTCATCGAGGTGAAAAGCGGATGGGCGAAGCCGAACAGCAGGATCCGCACGATGAAGATCGCGATGACCTGCTGGGTGCCGGTCGCCGGGCCGTACCGGTCGGCGCCGGCCGCGTAGCCGTACCCGCCCAGGTAGAGGATGTTCTCCACCATGGCGAAGCCGACCGCGGAGAGCCCGCAGTAGACCAGGCCGTCGGTGATCCCGGACCACTCCCGGCGACGGAACACCAGCAGCAGGATCGGGCCGAGGGCCTTGGTCAGCTCCTCGATGAACGGCGCCACCAGCACGCCGGTGAGCGCGGCCGGCAGTCCCCAGTCATTGAACCGGGCGGCGGCGAACTCGTTCACGGTGAGCGAGGCAGCCGTGGAGACGAACGCCCCCCAGGCGAAGCAGAAGATCAGGTACTTCAACGGCTCCGGCTCGTAGCGGTCCAGCCAGAGGAAGCAGGCGACCAGCACCGGCACCGGCAGGACGGCGGCGACCAGCCCGATCAGCAACGCCTCGACGCCGAGCGACTGGCCGAGCGTGAAGACCATGAAGCCCGCGCAGGCGGCGATGAACAACACCACCCCGGCCAGCACCAGGAACCGCCGCCGGTCCAGTCGGCGCAGCGGCATCCGGGGCGCCTCGCCGGCGGACGGGGCTGCGGGCGCGGGCGGCGACGGCAGGGGTGCACCGGGCGGGGTGTCGGCCATGCGGTCAGCGTAGCCATCCCCCGCCGGCTGGTTTGGTCGCATCGGCAGTCGCTATGCTGCCTGCAGGTCACGAGCGCCAGCGTCAAGCCCCGGCTTGCTGGCCGGCAACCCTCGTCGAGTTCGCGGTGGGGTGCCCCGGGTGATGACCGGGCCCAGCCCGATCGGCGTGCTGGGCAAGCGCGGACCCCGTCCCGACACCAGACCCGGGGTCCCTGACCCCGGAGGTTCCGGCGTGTCTGTCACCCTCGTACCCTCGCTCCCCACCCGGTCCGCCGTGGCGCCCGCGCCGGCCCCGTCGGCGCCGCTCGACGTACTCGGCGTACCGGGCGAGATCAACCTGGACTACGCGGCCAGCGCGCCGTGCGCGCGGGCCGCCGCCGACGCGGTGGCCGAGCTGCTGCCCTGGTACGCCAGCGTGCATCGCGGTGCCGGAGCGCTGTCCCGGCACTGCACGCTGGCCTACGAGCGGGCCCGGCAGACGGTCGGTGACTTCTTCGGCGCCCGCGCCGAAGACCACGTGATCTTCACCCGCAACACCACCGACGCGCTCAACCTGCTGGCCCGGGCGCTGCCCGCCGGCACGACGGTGGTCACCTTCGCCGGCGAGCACCACGCCAACCTGCTGCCCTGGCCGCGCGGCTCGGTCCGGCTGCCGGTGCCCACCGACCCCGCCGGGGCGGTACGCGCCCTCGCCGCCGCCCTCACCGAGCTGCGCCGGGACAGCAACCCGGCGCTGCCCGTACTGGTCGCGGTGACCGGGGCGAGCAACGTGACCGGCGAGCGATGGCCGGTGGCCGAGCTGGCCCGGGTGGCCCACCGGCACGG
This sequence comes from Micromonospora sp. NBC_00389, assembly GCF_036059255.1. Classification (NCBI taxonomy): domain Bacteria; kingdom Bacillati; phylum Actinomycetota; class Actinomycetes; order Micromonosporales; family Micromonosporaceae; genus Micromonospora; species Micromonospora sp. NBC_00389. Next base: position 872,798 of record NZ_CP107947.1, read on the forward strand.
GGCCCGGATCGCCCTGGACGCCGCGCAGCTCGCCCCGCACGCCCCGGTCGATCTGCTCGCGCTCGACGTGGACTACCTGGCCGTCTCGGGCCACAAGCTGTACGCGCCGTTCGGCGCGGGCGTGTTGATCGGCCGGGCGGACTGGCTGGACGTCGCTCCGCCGTACCTGGCCGGTGGTGGCGCCACCAGCCACGTCGGGCCGGCCACCCACGACGTGACCTGGACGACCGGCCCGGCCCGACACGAGGGCGGTACCCCGAACCTGGTCGGCGCGGTGGCACTGGCCGCGGTGTGCGCGGCGCTGGCCGACGCGGACCGGTTCGCGCTGGCGGCCCGCGAGCAGGCGCTGCTGGCCCGGCTGCGGACCGGCATCGCCGCCCTGCCGCACGTGGTGGAGCTGCGCACCTTCGGCCCGGACGCGCCCCGGGTCGGCATCGTGTCGTTCGTGGTCGCCGGGTGGGACTCCGCCGACGTGGCCGCCCGGCTGGCCGCCGAGCACCGGATCGGCGTGCGGGACGGGCTGTTCTGCGCCCATCCGCTGGCCCGGCGGCTGCTCGCCGAGGCGGCGGGGCGTACCGGCCGGCGGGACCTGCCACCCACCGCCCTGCGCGCCAGCATCGGCCTGGGCAGCACGGCCGCGCAGGTGGACCGGCTTCTCGCCGCACTCGCCGCGTTGGGCTGAGGGCGGGCGGAGCGCCGCAGCCCCGGTCAGCCGACCGGTGGGGCGGTGGGCGGCTTCGGTGCCTCGCCCGGCTCGGCCGGTTCACCGATCGGCCGCTCCTGCTCCCCGAAGGCGGTACGGATCCACCGGTTCGCCTCCTCCTGGTCGATCCCGGAGGCCACCAGCAAGTCGCTCGCCGTGGTCCGGATCTGGGCGATCACCACGCTGCCCGAGAAGCCGACCCCGGCTCCGTACGCCCGACCGGCCTCGCTGACCGCCCGCAGCGACCGCTCCCGGGCCTTCTCCGGTTCCTCGCCCACCGCGAACTCGTGCTTGAGCAGCCGGACCGACTCGGCGAGGTGGCTAATGCCGTCCGGCATCGGATCCGGCACCGGCTCCTCGTCCTCGATCAGCGTCACGGCCCGGCGGATCAGCGTGCCGGTGTTGCGCATCGCCCGGTCGATCGGGTCGGCCGCCTCCGCGTAGTGGGTCAGCTCGTCGCGCCGGTGCCAGCGGGCCGGGGAGAGGGTGGCGGTCTCCTTCGCCCCCTCGATCGCCTCGGCCAACGTGGCCAGCTCCTCCTTGTTGTTGCGCAATCGTTCGAGCGCCTGCTGGATGCCGGCGCGGTCCCGGTTGCGCAGCCCGTCGGCCGTGGCGTCGAGCTGGGCGGCGAGCAGGTCCAGCGCCGGTCGGGCAGCGCGATTGAGCACCCGGAGCGGGTTCAGCGGCAGCAGCACCGCCGTCACCAGCAGCGCGATCCCCCCACCGAGGAACGCGTCGACGAAGCGCGGGATCTCCAGATTCTCGGTCTGCGGACTCAGCGTGACGATCAGCACCGCCGTGGCCGCCGCCTGGATGACGATGGCCACGCTGGCCCCGGCGAAGATGGTGAGCAGGATCGCGACCGTGACCACCAGGCCGAGCTGCCACGCCCCGGTGCCCAGCAGGTAGATCAGGAAGTCGCCGATGGCCACCCCGATCCCCACCCCGACGATCAGTTCCACGGTCCGGCGGAACCGCTGACCGACCGACGCGGCCAGGGTGCCGACCGCAGAGATCGGCGCGAACACCGGCTGCGGGTTGCCGAGCAGCCGGTGCGAGACGTAGTACGCCAGCCCGGCGGCCAGCCCGGCCTGCACGGCCAGCCCGCCGGCCATCCGCACCCGGTGCAGCCGGTCGTGCAGCGTGGCCCGACTGCGATGGCGCAGCTCCTCGGTGGCCTCGGCGATCCGCGCGCCGTCGATGTCCACCAACCCTTCGCGCAGCGCCGTACGCCGCACCATCGGAGGTCGCTTGTCCCGGGGCACGGCCATGGGCGCGACTACCCGTGGCACGCGCGCTGAATCCTCCCGCTCCGCGCGCTCCCGTCGGATGCGGCAGACTCGGGCGGTGGCCGATCTGTTGGACCGGTGGCGGGCGGCAGCCCGGGGCGCCGGGGCGAAGCCCGGCGCGGACACGACCCGGGCTGGGGAGCAACTGCTCGCCCGGTGGCGGGAGCCGCACCGGCACTACCACACGGCGGTGCACCTGACCGCCGTGCTGGACGTGGTGGACCGGCACGCGGGGCTGGCCGACCGAGCCGACCTGGTCCGGCTGGCGGCCTGGTGCCACGACGTGGTCTACGACCCGCGGGCCGCCGGCGACGCCAACGAACGGGACAGCGCCACGCTGGCGGAGACCGTGCTCACCGAGCTCGGGGTGCCGGCGCCCGCGGTGGCCGAGGTGCGCCGGCTGGTGCTGCTCACCGCCTGGCACGTGGTGGCCCCGGGCGACCGGGACGGCGAGCTGCTCTGCGACGCGGACCTCGCTGTGCTGGCCGCCCCGCCGGCCACCTACGACCGCTATGCGGCGGCCATCCGGCGGGAGTACGCGCACGTGCCGGAGCCGGCCTTTCGGGTGGGCCGGGCCATGGTGCTCACCGGCCTGCTGGCGCTGCCGGCGCTGTTCCGGCTGCCACCGCTGGCCGGCCGGTGGGAACAGCCGGCCCGGAACAACCTGCGCCGCGAACTGGCCACGCTCACCGCTGCCGGGCCGCCGGCGGACTGACCAGATGCTTCGGGCGGCGCAGGCCGGCGTCCCGGAGCAGCCGGACCAGCTCCCGGCTCGGCACCACCTGGGCACCGAGCCACACCGCCGCCGCGAACCGCTCGGCCGGAATGTCGTAGTGGTCCCGGTCGAAGCCGCGCCGGGGCGCACCCAGCGCCTCGGCGAAGGCGTGCAGTTCGGCGTAGGAGACGTCGCTGATCAGGTGCGACCAGAGCCGACCGCGCCACGGCCAGGCAGGCCGGTCCAGGTAGAGCATGGTGCCCAAGTTAGCCCGCGCAGTTGATCACGTTGATGATCGGCGGTCGGCAACCTAGCCTCAGCTACATGGCCCCCACCCCACTCCTCGACGACCTGCGCGCGGCGCTGGGCGAGACCGCCGTGCTCACCGACCCGGACCTGCTGCGCATGCACCAGCGGGACGAGGCCGACCTCTGCGCCGCCGGCACCCCGTTGGTGGTGACCCGCCCGCGCACCACCGAGCAGGTGGTCGCGGTGATCCGGGCGGCGGCGCGGCACGGCGTACCCGTGGTGCCGCAGGGCGCGCGGACCGGGCTGGCCGGCGCGGCCAACGCCGTGGACGGCGCGGTGGTGCTGAGCACCGTCGCCATGGACGAGATCCGGGAGATCGACCCGGTGAGCCGGATCGCGGTGGTCCAGCCGGGGGTGGTCAACGCGGCGCTGGCCGCGGCGGTGGCCAAGCAGGGGCTCTGGTACCCGCCGGACCCCGGCTCCTGGGAGTCGTCCACCATCGGCGGCAACGTGGCCACCAACGCCGGCGGCATGTGCTGCGTCAAGTACGGCGTGACCACCGAGTACGTGCTCGGCCTGGAGGTGGTGCTCGCCTCCGGCGAGGTGCTGCGCACCGGCCGGCGTACCGCCAAGGGGGTGGCCGGCTACGACCTGACCCGGCTCTTCGTCGGCTCGGAGGGCACCCTCGGGGTGATCACCGAGGTGACCGTCGCGCTGCGCCCCGCCCCGGCCGAATCGCTGACCCTGGTGGCGGTCTTCCCCTCCACTGCGGCGGCCGGCGCAGCGGTGGCCGAGATCGCCGCCCGAGGGCTCACCCCCAGCCTGCTGGAACTGCTGGACCAGACCCACCTGCGGGCGATCGAGGCGTACCAGCCGATGGGGCTGCGGACCGACGCCCAGGCTCTGCTACTGGCAGCCGCGGACACCGGCAGCCGGGCCGCGGACGACCTGGCGGGCCTGGCCGAGGTGTGCGAGGCGGCCGGCGCCGACGAGGTCTACGCGGCCACCGACGCGGTGGAGGCGGCGGCGCTGCTGCAGGCCCGGCGCCTGGCCCACCCGGCGATGGAGAAGTTCGCGGCCGACGCCTACCCGGGCGGCAACGGCGGCCTGGTGATCGACGACGTGGCGGTGCCGCGAGGCTCGCTCGCCGCCCTGCTGGACGGCGTGGCCCGGATCGCGGTGGACTGCGACGTGCCGATCGGCGTGGTGGGGCACGCCGGAGACGGCAACATGCACCCGAACATCGTGGTCGACCGGGCCGACCCGGCGAGCCTGGAACGGGGTCGGCGGGCGTTCGACGAGATCATGCAGCTCGGCCTGGACCTGGGCGGCACCTGCACGGGCGAGCACGGCGTGGGGCTGCTCAAGCGGGACTGGCTGGCCCGGGAGATCGGCCCGGTCGGGGTCCGGGTGCACCACGCCATCAAGTCGGCGCTGGACCCGGACGGCCTGCTCAACCCCGGCAAGGTGCTCTGACCCGGACCCGGACCCGGACCCGGACCCGGCCCCGGCGAGGCCCGGCCGACGCCTCGGTGCAGGATCAGCCCTCGACCTCGGCCGGGGTCGCCTGGGTGAGCAGCAGCAGGATCTCCCCGGCGACCTTCGTGCGCTCCTCGCCGGGGCAGTCCTGCGAGGTGACCAGCCCGGCGGAGGTGAGCAGGCTGGAGGTCAGCGCGTCGATGCAGGTCGGCCGGTACTGCCGGACCTGATCGGTCTCCTTGGCCAGCGTCGGGTCGGCGAGCAGCACCTGGAGCCGTTCGGTCTGCTCCGGGGCGAGGGTGCCCCGGGAGGTGACCCCGTCACCGGCACAGTCGAGGCACTGCCACGCCCCGTCCCGCTCGACGCTCAGCGTGCGCAGCGGGCCGTCGGCCCCGAGCCTCTGGAGCAGGCTGACCTGCCCCGCGGCGACCGTCGTGGGAACCTCGAGCGCCGGCCCGCCGGCCGCGGCTCCGGCCGACTGCACCCCCGGTGTGTCGCCGCCGTTCCGGTTGAACAGCGAGCACCCGGTCAGGGCGCTGGCCAGCGCCGCAACGAGAAGGGGAATGAGCAGGCGGGAGGGCGCGCGGTACAGCACGCGCGGAAACCTACCCCACCGTAGGTTCGACCGAAACCACCATCCGGGCCGGTATCGATGGTTACCCTTCGGTAACGTTTCTTTTCGTCACCGAGTGGACGGGCGCAACTCAGCCTGATCGTCGTCGCCACCCCGGTCGGCCGCGAAGCCCCGAACGTCCGGAGCGCCGAGCCGGGCCGCGTCCGCAGCGGCGTCGTCCGGCATCAGTTGGGACTGCCGCTCCGCCTCCACCCGTGCCCGGTAGTGCTCGACCTCGCGTGCCTGGGTGGCCGCGTCCCAGCCGAGCACGGCACCCATCAACTCGGCGGCGTGTTCCGCCGACTCCAGCCCCCGATGGCTGGTCTCGAAGGAGATCCGGGTCCGCCGGGTCAGCACGTCCTCCAGGTGCAGGGCGCCCTCGGCCCGCGCCGCGTAGGTGACCTCCGCGGCCAGGTACTCGGGGGCACCGGCCAGCGGGGAGGCGAGCAGGGGATCGGCGTCGGCCAGCGCCAGCAGGTCCAGCGTGAGGGTGCCGTACCGCTCCAGCAGGTGCTCCACCACGCCCACCGGTACGCCGTGCCGGCGGGCCAGGTCGGCCCGGTCCCGCCACATGGCCGGGTAGCCGTCGGCGCCGAGCAGCGGCAGGTCGGCGGTACGCGAGGCGCGCGCGCCGCCCAACCGCCTGGCGGCCCGGTCGACCACATCGGAGGCCATCACCCGGTACGTCGTGTACTTGCCGCCGGCGACCAGCAGCAGCCCGAGCATCGGCTCGAAGACCGCGTGCTCCCGGGACAGCTTCGAGGTGGAGTCGGCCTCGCCGGCCAGCAGCGGACGCAGCCCGGCGTAGACGCCCTCGATGTCGGCGGTCGTCAGCGGCCGGTCCAGCACGACGTTGACCTGCTGCAGGAGGTAGTCGATGTCGCGGGCCGAGGCAGCCGGGTGGGACCTGTCCAGCCGCCAGTCGGTGTCGGTGGTGCCGATGATCCAGTGCCCGCCCCACGGGATGACGAAGAGCACCGAGCTCGCCGTACGCAGGATGAGCCCGGTCTCGCCGGTGATCGCCGAGCGGGGCACCACCAGGTGCACCCCCTTGGAGGCGCGCACCCGGACGCCGGGCCGCAGGCCCACGTCGTTGAGCATCCGGGACATGTCGTCGCTCCACACCCCGGTGGCGGCGATGACGGTGCGGGCGTGCACCTCGAACTCCGCGTCCGGTGAGCCGGCCGGCGCCTCCAGGTCACGGACCCGGACGCCGGTCACCTCACGCGCCTGCCGGATCAGCCCGACGGCGCGGGCGCTGCTCACCACCGTGGCGCCGAGGCTGGCCGCGGTGCGGGCCAGGGTGACCACCAGCCGGGCGTCGTCGACCTGCCCGTCGTAGTACCGGATCGCCCCGGCCAGCGCGTCGGCCCGCAGGCTCGGGAAGATCCGCCGGGCACCCTCGCGGGTCAGGTGCCGGTGCAGAGGCATGCCCCGGCCACCGCCGAAGACCCCTGCGAAGGCGTCGTAGGCGGCGACGCCAGCGCCGTAGTACGAGCGGCGGAAGATCCGGGCGGGCAGGTCCCGCAGGCCCCGACCGGCCGGCAGCGGCACCAGGAACGGCACCGGGCGGACCAGGTGTGGCGCGAGCCGGGTGGCTAGCAGGCCGCGCTCGGTCAGCGCCTCGTGGACCAGGTGGAACTCCAACTGCTCCAGGTAGCGCAAACCACCGTGGATGAGCTTGCTGGACCGGCTGGAGGTGCCCGCGGCAAGATCGCGTGCCTCGACCAGGGCCACCTTCAGGCCCCGGGAGGCCGCGTCCAGGGCGGCGCCGGCACCGGTCACCCCACCCCCGATGACCAGCACGTCGAAGCGCTCGCCGCGGAGTCGGCGCAGGTCGGCAGCGCGGCGGACCGGCGAGAGCTGACCGGCTACGGATCGGGAGATATTGGGGTCGCGCACCTGTCCACCGTAACCGCCGATGCCATCGTGCCGACATGCGCCGCCCGCCCCGTACTGTTCACGTCATGCAGGTCGGCTCTCCGTCACCCGCTGGTCCACCGTCGCACCACCAGCCGTCGTACCCGGGCCGGGCCAGTCCGTGGCCGGTGGTCGCGGCCGTGCTGGCCGGCTGCTGGACGGTGGGGGTCACCGTGGCCACCCAGGCGGGTGGCTGGCTCACCGACCAGGTGCTGCTGGGCTTCGGACGGGACCGGATCGGTTCGCTCTGGCCGCTGCTGGGCCTTGCCACCGTCGTGCTGGTGGGCACGCCCGCGCTGCTGCTGGCCCTGCTGCCCCGGTCGGCCGCGGTCCGCGCCACCGGCCGGGCCTGGCTGGGCGGGGCGCTCGCGCTCGGTGTGCTCACGCTGCTGCGAATCGTGCCGCCGGTGCACCACGAGGCGTACCTCGCCGCGCTGGCCGCCACGGCGGCGCTCACCGCGCTCGTCCTGCGCTGGACGGCACGCCGCTCGGCGCGTCGCTCAACGTCCGGCGGGTCGATCGGCGCGACGCCCGGCAGGGACGCCGCCGCACCCCCGATCGGAAGCGCCGCGCCCGGCGACATCGCCAGTGCCCCCGAGCCGACTGGAAGCGCCGCGCTGGCGGACATCATCGGCGGCTCGGCCGGACCCGGGCGGAGGCCGGCCCGGCCCGGTCCGGTGCCGCTGCTCGCGGTCGCCGCCGGGCTGGCGCTGCTGCTGCCGTGGGCCTGGCTGGGCGCGCTCGGCGGCCTGCTGGAGACCGCGCTCGCCCTGCTGGCGGCGGCCGCACTCGGCGCGCTGGCCGCGACGCTGCTGGACGCCGCCTTCTGGTCCCGGTTCGCGATCGGCCGGCCTCCCCGGCCGGCCCGGTTGGTCCTGGTCGGCGGCCTGGTCGCCGGGGTGACGCTGCTGCTGCTCGCGGCCGGCACCGGCCAGTCCGGCGCGCAGCTACCCGCGCTGCTGACCCTGCCGCCGGTGGGCTTCGCGCTGGCCGCCCTGTGGGCCGCGACCTGGCGTCCGGCCGCCGACGGGACGGCAGACGCCGGGGAACCGACGGCGGACGCCGGGCGCACTGGTCGGGCGGCGACCGGCTGGCTGGTGGGCCTGACCGCGCTCGGCCCGCTGGCCTTCACCGACCCGGAAGAGATCAGCGTGCTGTTGGCCGGCACCCGCGACGTGCCGTTCTGGGTAGCGGCCGCCGCCGGTGTCGGGCTCGCCGTCGCGGTCCTGGTCGCCATCGGGTACGCGCTGCTGCTGGCCCGGCCGGCCGCCCGCACGCCGAGCCGGCGGATGGCCGCGCTGACCGCAGTGGTGCTGCTGGTCACGGCCGTCGTCGTCGACGTCGGGCCCGGGCAGCACGGCCTGTACGGCGAACGGCTGCTGGTGGTGCTGCGCGAGCAGGCCGACCTGACCGGCGTGCCGGCCGGTGTGCCGGGCCGGGCGGGGCGGGACGCCCGGGCGGCGGAGGTGTACCGGCGACTGGTGACCACCGCCGACCGGAGCCAGGCCGACCTCCGTCGGGAGCTGACCCGGCTGCGGCTCAACCCGGTGTCGTACTACCTGGTGAACGCGGTCGAGGTGGACGGCGGTCCGGCGGTGCGGGCCTGGCTCGAGCGCCGACCGGGGGTGGCCCGGGTGCTGGTCAGCCAGCGACTGCGGCCACTGCCGGCCCCGGCCGGGCAGAGCCGGGGCACCGCCCCCGCGCCGACCGGTCCGGAATGGAACATCCGCCAACTCGGCGCCGACCGGGTCTGGTCGCAGCTCGGGGTGACCGGCGCGGGCATCGTGGTGGGCAGCTCGGACTCCGGGGTGGACGGCACCCATCCGGCGCTGCGGGCCGGGTTCCGGGGCGGGGACGACTCCTGGTTCGATCCGTGGGACGGCACCCGGACCCCGACCGACCAGGGCGGGCACGGCACCCACACGGTGGGCAGCGCGGTCGGGCGGGGCGGCATCGGGGTGGCGCCGGACGCGCAGTGGGTGGGCTGCGTCAACCTGGACCGCAACCTGGGCAGCCCGGGGCACTACCTGGAATGCCTTCAGTTCATGCTGGCGCCCTTCCCGGCCGGCGGTGACCCGTTCACCGACGGCCGGCCGGAGCGCGCCCCGCAGGTGCTGACCAACTCGTGGGGCTGCCCACCGATCGAGGGCTGCGACCCGGGTGTGCTGCGACCGGCCACCGCCGCGCTGGACGCCGCCGGGATCTTCGTGGTCGCGGCGGCCGGCAACACCGGCCCATGGTGCGAGTCGATCGCCGACCCGCCCGCGCCGTACCCAGACGTGTTGACCGTGGGCGCGGTGGACGCGCAGCGACGGGTTGCCGAGTTCTCCTCGCGGGGGCCGGTGCCGGGCGGCCTTCGCAAGCCGGACGTGCTGGCGCCGGGCGTGGACGTGGTGTCGGCCATGCCGGGCGGCGGGTACGCCGCGCTCGACGGCACCTCGATGGCTACCCCGCAGGTGGCCGGGGTGGTGGCGCTGATGTGGTCGGCGAACCCGGCGCTGGTCGGCGACCTGGCCCGGACCCGGCAGATCCTGCGGGACACCGCCACGCCGGCCGTGCCGACCTACCGCTCCCGCAACACGGCGGACGCCTGCGGCGGCCCGGCGAACGTCACCGGGGCCGGCCAGGTCGACGCCTACGCCGCCGTCCGAGCCGCCCGGCCCTGAGCCTGCGGTTGTCCTCATCGAGACGATGGCGGGAGTCAAAACCGGTACTCGGTGATCTAGGGTCGCGACCATGGACGCCGAGATCACCATCACCGAGCTGACCGTCGACCTGACCCCCACCGTGGTGCGGCTCTGCGAGCAGGCGCTCGACCTGCCGGAGGACGCCACCGAGGCGGGGCCTGTGGTGGACGCGCTCTGGCCCCGGGCCGCCGCCGACCGGCTGGTGGTCGGGCTGGGCGCGTACCGGGGTGGGGACCTGGTCGGGGTGCTGCTCTGCTCGGTGTCGTCGGCCGACCCGGGTCTCGGGCACGTCGACCTGGTCGCGGTGCTTCCGGAGCAGCGTCGCCGGGGTGTCGGCCGGGCGCTGCTGAGGCGGGCCGAGCGGGTGCTCGCCGAGCGCGGGGCGACCGAGGTGCTGCTGGCCGGGAACCCGCCGTACTACGCCTGGCCGGGCATCGACGTGCGCTACACGCCAGCGGTCTGCACCGCCCTGGCACTGGGTTACCAGCAGGATCGGACCGCCTGGAACATGACCGCCGACCTGTCGTACGACGAGTCGCCGGCGCTGCGGTCCACCGAGGCGGCGGAGCGGCGGCTGGCCGGACAGGGCATCACGGTACGTCGGGCGGAGCCGGCGGACCTACCGGCGCTGGCCGCGTTCGCCCGGTCCACCTTCGGTGGCGCGTGGGACGGGGAGCTGGCCGGGTCGGTGGGTCGCGAGGGCGCCGGTTGCCACCTGGCGGAGCGGGCTGGCGAGTTGCTCGGCTTCGCCGCCTACGGTTCGTCCCGACCGAGCTGGTTCGGGCCGATGGGCACCGCGCCGGCCGCCGAGGGTTCGGGCATCGGCGGGGTGCTGCTGCGGCGCTGCCTACGCGACCAACGGTCGGCGGGGCTGGACCGGGCGCAGATCGGTTGGGTCGGGCCGGTGCCGTTCTATTCGGGCAGCGCGGGCGCCCGGATCGAGCGGGTCTTCTTCCTGTACCGACGGACGCTCAACGGCGAATAACGGGCGAATAGGATATAGACCCAGATAGTCCCATTCGCCCGCGTCGGGCATCGACGCCCCCTACCGTTTCGGTAGAGGAGGCAGCCATGACCACGGATGACGACCAGACCGAGGACGGCCCGCCCGTCACCTGGAAACCGGTCGGCGAACTCCCCGGCCAACTGCCGTTCGACCGGCTCGACTACGGCGACGCCGAGCAGTTGGCCGAGATGGCAGAACCGGTGATCGAGGAGCCGCAGGAGATGGTGGACGCACCCATCCAACTGCCTCCGCCGTACGACCGGGCGCAGAAGCGGCGCAACCAGCGCCCCCTGCCCACCTGACGACGAACGGGGCGGACCGCGTCAGCGGCCCGCCCCGTTCGGTGTCGGAACTGGACTCAGAAGTCCATGTCCCCGCCACCCGGGCCAGCCGGGGCAGCCGGGGTCTTCTCCGGCTTGTCCGCGACAACGGCCTCGGTGGTGAGGAAGAGCGCCGCGATGGAGGCGGCGTTCTGCAGCGCCGAACGAGTCACCTTGGCCGGGTCGATGATGCCCGCGGCCAGCAGGTCCACGTACTCGCCGTTGGCGGCGTTGAGGCCGTGACCCGCTTCGAGGTTACGGACCTTCTCCACCACAACGCCGCCCTCGAGGCCGGCGTTGACGGCGATCTGCCGCAGCGGGGCGTCCAGCGCGACCTTGACGATGTTGGCACCGGTCGCCTCGTCGCCGACCAGGTCCAGCTTGTCAAAGGCGGTCTTGCCGGCCTGCACCAGCGCGACGCCACCACCCGGGACGATGCCCTCTTCGACGGCGGCCTTCGCGTTGCGAACGGCGTCCTCGATGCGGTGCTTGCGCTCCTTGAGCTCGACCTCGGTGGCCGCGCCGACCTTGATCACCGCAACGCCGCCGGCCAGCTTGGCCAGCCGCTCCTGCAGCTTCTCCCGGTCGTAGTCGGAGTCGCTCTTGTCGATCTCGGCCCGGATCTGGTTGACCCGGCCCTGGATCTGCTCGGCGTCGCCGGCACCATCGACGATGGTGGTCTCGTCCTTGGTCACCACGACCTTGCGGGCGCGGCCCAGCATGTCGAGGGCGACGGCGTCCAGCTTGAGGCCGACCTCCTCGCTGATGACCTGGCCACCGGTGAGGATGGCGATGTCGGCGAGCATGGCCTTGCGGCGGTCACCGAAGCCCGGCGCCTTGACGGCGACGGACTTGAAGGTGCCCCGGACCTTGTTGACGACCAGGGTGGCCAGGGCCTCGCCCTCGATGTCCTCGGAGATGATCAGCAGCGGCTTGCCCGACTGCATGACCTTCTCCAGGATCGGGAGCAGGTCCTTGACCGACGAGATCTTGCTGTTGACGATCAGGAGGTAGGGGTCGTCGAAGACGGCCTCCATGCGCTCCGGGTCGGTCATGAAGTAGGCCGAGATGTAGCCCTTGTCGAAGCGCATACCCTCGGTGAGCTCAAGCTCCAGGCCGAAGGTGTTGCTCTCCTCGACGGTGATGACGCCTTCCTTGCCGACCTTGTCCATCGCCTCGGCGATGATCTCGCCGACGGTGCTGTCGCCAGCAGAGATGGAGGCGGTGGAGGCGATCTGCTCCTTGGTCTCGACGTCCTTGGCGAGCTTGGACAGCTCCTCCGAGACGCTCGCGACCGCGGCCTCGATGCCCCGCTTCAGGGCCATCGGGTTGGCGCCAGCGGCCACGTTGCGCAGGCCCTCACGAACCAGGGCCTGGGCCAGGACGGTCGCCGTCGTCGTGCCGTCACCGGCAACGTCGTCGGTCTTCTTGGCGACCTCCTTGACCAGCTCAGCGCCGATCTTCTCGTACGGGTCCTCGAGCTCGATCTCCTTGGCGATGCTCACACCATCGTTGGTGATGGTGGGGGCACCCCACTTCTTCTCGAGCACGACGTTGCGGCCCTTGGGGCCGAGGGTCACCTTTACGGCGTCAGCGAGCTGGTTCATGCCTCGCTCGAGGCCGCGGCGCGCCTCTTCGTCGAACGCGATCATCTTGGCCATACGGCGTTGTCCTCCTGGACACTCACGGGCCACCCGAGATGTGTGCCTCGAATGGGCCGCCTGGTGTACGCACCTTGGGACGTCGCCACCTGGCGACGACGACGTCCTTCGGCCGGGCCGGATAGCCCGCGACGACCGGCCATGTGCCGCCCCGGCGTCTCCACGCCGGTGCAACCTGGCCCCACCGTCCCGACCATTGGCACTCGCGGTATGCGAGTGCCAATACCTTGTTTAGCACTCTCCCCTGCCGAGTGCAAGCACGACTGCCGCTGTCAGCCGAGTTCCGCGGCCAGCCCGGCGCTGTTCACCGGCCCCTCATGAGCCCGCTGCTCGGCGTACGTCACCAGCAGCCCCACCATCTGCGCCAGATAGGCGGGGAGGGCCAGCACCGCTCCGAGGGCGAGGACCAGCGCCACGCCGATCGCGGAACCTGGAGCGGCGAGCGGATCGACTCCGAACGGGGCGGTGCCGACCCCCTCCAGCACGCTTGCGACGAAGGTGCCGACAATCACCACCGCCCCCACCAGCGCCACCCGCCCCAGCAGCAACCCCAACCGGTCGTGGAACATCCTGAACGACCGGCCGATCGGGTTGTGCCGCTCGAAGAGATAGACCGGCCCGGCCATGCTGAGCGCGAAGGTGAGGTAGATGCCGGGCAGGACGCAGAAGCAGATGCCCAGGCCGACGATCAGGCTGATCGCCAGCGTCCACCCCCAGAGCCCGAGCGCCCGGCGCAGGCCGTAGCGCAGCGCCTCACCCAAACTCACCGGCCCACCGGCCGCCTGACGGGTGATCACCCAACTGCCGGCGGCCCAGCCCACGGACTGCACCAACCCGATCAGCACGCTGCCGACGATGATCACCAGGAACAAGGACGCCAGGTCGGTGAAGAAGTTGTCGGGCAGCGAGGTCGACTCGTCGACGGCGTTCGTGTCCCACTCCGCGGTCGGATCCAGCCCGAGCGAGAGCACCGACAGCACCGCCGCCGGCAGCACCTGGGTGAGCAGCAGGATGGGCAGCAGCAACCGCCAACCGCGCTGGAGCGCACCCAGGCACCGGTTGAACCAACCGCTCAGCCCGGCGCCGGGCGGCGTGACCAGCCGGTCGGACGGGTCGATGCCGGGCGGGTACCACCCGGCGGCCGGTGGCCCGGGATACCAGTGCTGCCCGCCGTACGGCCCGGAACCGATCGGGTAGCCGCCGGTGGGCGGGAACACCCAGCCCTGCGGCGGCGCGCCCGGTGGCGGCCCCCAAGCAGGCACGGTCGGATCCCAGCCGGGCGGACTGCCCGGCGGCGGGCCTCCAGCCGAAGCCGGCGGCGCGGTCGGATCCCAGCCGCGCTGGGTCCCCGGCTGCGGGCCCCAGGGGGGCGGCGCGGTTGGATCCCCGCCGGGCGGGGTGCCCCCGGGCGGGAGCCCAGCGGCACCGGGCGCGGTCGGGTCACCACCGGGCGGCGGACCGGACGGGTCGGGCTGACCCGGTGGTGGGACGGCCGGGGGCGGCTGGTCGGACATGAACCCTCCTCAGCAACGGCTGGAACGGTTCACGATCCTCCAGGGTCCAGCCGCGCGGCGCAGCCCCGGGCCGGCGGCCTTACTGGCGGTGCCCGCTCAGGCGACGACGCGCACCCGCTCCGCCTGCGGACCCTTCTGGCCCTGGGCGATCTCGAACTCCACCCGCTGACCGTCGTCCAGCGCCTTGTAGCCGTCCATCTCGATCGCGGAGAAGTGGACGAACACGTCCTGACCGCCGTCGACGGCGATGAAGCCGTAACCCTTTTCGGCGTTGAACCACTTCACGGTGCCCTGTGCCACGGTGCACTTCCTCACTCTGCGCGGCGTGCCATGCCCCTGGCGCGCGGCACGGGCCGGCGCCGTCGGACCACCCACTCGGCGATCGATGACTACCGCTGAAACAGGTGACCGAAATCGCACGCTACACGAGGAGTGACGGCCGCGCACGACCACAAATCGGGCGCATCGGCGCCGTTTCCGACAGCACGAAGTCGGCCTCGTTTTCGATCAACCCGATCCACGCTCATGACTACCACGGCGCAGGCAGCCCGCCGGCCGTCCGGCGGCGATCGAGCACGCCGAAACCGTCGTCCACCCCTGTGATAGGCATGCGGGCATGACCACCGATCCGGGCGGAGTCGCCCTCCGACAGGCGAAGGTCCGTCGGGTCCGGCCGGAGGACGCCGCCCGGATGCGGGCGCTGCGCCTGGAGATGCTCGCCGACGCACCGCTGGCCTTCCTGGAGACCGTGGCCGAGGCCGCGGCCCGCTCCCACACCGAGTACGCCGCCCGGGTCGCGTCCACCGCGGCCGGGTCCGGTACCGCGCAGTTCATCGCCGACCCGGGAGGCCGGCTGGTCGGGCATGCCGGGGGCACGGCCGCGCCGTACGAGGCGGGGTTGACCGTGATCTACGCCGTCTACGTCACGCCGGCCTGGCGGGGCATGGGGCTACTCGGCGAGCTGGTCGACGAGGTGGCCGCCTGGTCGCGCGCCTGTGGCCGGCCGGAGTTGCTGCTGGAGGTGGTGGTCGGCAACAACCGCGCCTACCGGGCCTACCAGCGGCTCGGCTTCACCGACACCGGCGTACGCGTCCCGCACCCGACCATCCCCGCGCTGACCGAACTCCAAATGCGACGCCCAGCCTGAACCCCAAGAACCCTCCCAAGGCAGAACCCCGCCTGATGTTCACCCACGGCCGGGCAGCCTCCCGACCAGCGTGCCCCGAGAGGGTTTCCGGGGGGAGCCCGCCCGCGGAAGGATCAAGCCTGACCGCCTGGAGCGGGTGGGCTCCCCCCGGAAACCCCAACAGCAACCAACGATCAGACCGGCCGCCGCGACTGCACGATCCGGAACCGATTCGCCACGTACGCGCCGTCGGTCAGCGCCGAGTTGGCCGCCGCGTTGGCGCCGCTGCCGTGGAAGTCGGAGAAGGCCGCCGACTGGTTCACGAAGACCCCGCCGGTGAGGTTGCAGGACAGGTGCACCCCGACCTCCACCGCCACCGCCTCGGTCGCGTCCAGCACCGCCTCGTCCGTGGAGTAGACCCCCGCGGTGAGCGCGCCCTTCTCGCCGACCGTCCGGTGTAGCAGTTCCAGGCTGTGCGCGGTGGAGTCGGTGGCGATGGCGAACGAGATCGGCCCGAACCACTCCCGGCCGTAGGTCTCCGCGTCGTCCGCGCCCAGCTTCACGATGGTCGGGGTACGCACCACCGCGTCGGCGTACGACGGGTGCGTGACGGCCCGCGACTCCAGCACCGGCTCGCCGACCTTGGTCACCTCGGCCAGCCGCTCCAGCACCCCGTCGTTGACGATGGCACCGGTCAGCTCCACACCCCGGGCCGGGTCGGCGGTCAGCTTGCCGACCGCCGCGGCGATCCCGCCGGCCACCTCGTCGAAGCTCTTGTGCCCCTGGTCGGTCTCGATGCCACCGGCCGGGATGAGGAAGTTCTGGGAGGTGGTGCACATCTGGCCGCTGTACAGGGTCAGCGTGAAACCGAGGTTGCGGCACATGCCGGCGAAGTCGTCGGTGGAGTCGATCACCACCGTGTTCAGCCCGGCCTTCTCGGTGTAGACCGCCGCCTGCCGGGCGTGCGTCTCCAGCCAGTCGCCGTACTCGGTGGAGCCGGTGAAGTCGACGATCTTCACGGCCCGGTGCAGGGCCAGGTCGCTGGCGAGCTTCTCGCCGGGCGTCTCGGCGGCCAGCGTGATCAGGTTCGGGTCGAAGCCGGCCTCGGCGAGCACCTCCCGGGCGTACTTCACGGTGATGGCCAGCGGCAGCACCGCGCGCGGGTGCGGCTTGACGATCACCGGGTTACCGGTGACCAGCGAGGCGAACAGCCCCGGGTACGAGTTCCAGGTCGGGAAGGTGTTGCAGCCGATCACCAG
The DNA here is from genome assembly GCF_036059255.1 of Micromonospora sp. NBC_00389. Taxonomy (NCBI): domain Bacteria; kingdom Bacillati; phylum Actinomycetota; class Actinomycetes; order Micromonosporales; family Micromonosporaceae; genus Micromonospora; species Micromonospora sp. NBC_00389. Next base: position 889,339 of record NZ_CP107947.1, read on the forward strand.
CGCCACCCCGCGGGGCACCACGTGGAACGTCTTGGTCATCCGCAGCGGGTCACCCTTGCCGGCGGACTTCTCCCACCCGGCCGTCGCCGGGTGCCGGGTCATCTCGGCGTACGCGTACGCCAGCGCTTCCAGCGCCCGGTCCAGCGCGTGCGCGCCGCCCGCCTGGAAGGCCATCACGAACGCCTGGCCGCTGGTGAACTGCACCGCGTTGGCCAGCTCGAAGATGTTCTTGTGCAGCCGGTCGAGGATCTCCAGGCAGACGCCCACCCGGGCCTGCGGGCCGGCGTCGCGCCACGCCGGCAGCGCGGCGGTGGCGGCGGCGACCAACTGGTCCACACCGGCGTGCGGGTAGCGCACCGCCAGCTCCACCCCGAACGGGCTCGCCTCGGTGGCGACCCGGTCGCCGGTGCCCGGCTGGTCGAGGGGGAAGTCGCCACCCAAGTACGCCTCGAAGGCGGCCTTGCCGTCGGCGGCGGCGGTCTCGCCGTACACCCGGGGGCTGGGGGACTCGGGATAGGCGGACCAGTAGCCCCGCTCCGTGATCGCGGTCAGCGCACGGTTGAGGGTGTCGGCGTGCCTGTCGTACAGGGGATGCGGGGTCTCCGTCATGCCCGCCATCATGCCTGAGGAGCGCCCGTGAGCAGTAGCGCCGATCCCGTCAGAGAGTGAGCTGCCAGTTGCTCCAGGAGTCCACCGGGCGGAACCCGAGCCGCTCGTTGATCGCCACCATGTAGCTGTTGCTCGCCGCGTTGAAGGTGTCGATGACGCGTACCTCCTGCTCGTGGGTGAGCAGATGATGCAGGTTCTCAATCTTGGCGAGCAGGCCGAGCCGGTGCCCCCGGTGGGCCGGGTCGACGATGGTGATCTGTTGGAACGCGTGCCAGTCGGCGGAGGCGCCCACGTCCAGCAGCGTCCAGGCGACCAGCCGGCCGGACTCCTCGTGCAGCACCCCGAGGTTGTAGCGCCGCCGACCCCGGGCGTCCAAGGCCCGTTCGGTGCCGCGGATCCGCTCGGCGTCCACCTGCTCCGGTTCCCACTGCACGTCTCCCATGGGCGCGTCCATGAGCAGCCGGCCGTCCAGGTAGGCGACGTCCGCCACGTACTCCTGCGGGGTCGCACCCTGCCAGCAGACCGACCGGTAGCCCTCGGCCAGGGCGTGCGCCTCGGCCAGCGCCGCGCGCAGCGCGACCCGGTCGATGGTGCCGACCTCGAGTCGGCGACGCACCTCGGCCAGCGCGGACTGGGCTCCGGTCGCGGCGGCGAACGCGTCGCCCGCCACCGTTCGGGCCGGCCCGTCGGGCAGCGCCGAGACGGTCATCGCGACCACCCGCTTGCGTCCGCGCTCGCGCAGCAGGCGTACCCCGTGCTCGTGCAGTGCCCGACCGACGCCCCGCCGCCGCAGCTCGGGATGCACCACCAGTTCGGCCGTGGCGTTGTCGGTGTTGTCGAGCTGCGGCAGGTCCAGCTGGACATAGCCGGCCGGTACGCCGTCCAGTCGGGCCAGCGCCCAGAGCGTCTCGGTGCCAGGCATCGGCGTGTGGAAGAACGCGTCGAAGCGACGCCGGCAGAAGGGCGGGAAGTCCGGGAGATCGGCGTCGTTGGCCGCCGCGCCGATCCGGTACGCCTCGTCGACCGAAGCTCGGTCGGCGCCGTCGAACGACGCGATGGTGATGCTCATGCCGCCGAGCGTGCACCCCGGGAAAGCGATCGGGCCAGCGAATTAATCGCTGGCCCGATCGAACGTGGTCGGGAGGGACACTCGCACAACGCCTCCGGCGCTGGGTCGCAAGAACTTCAAAAGTCTCCGGCGAAATGCCCTCCCGCAGGGAGCATCTTGCGCCGTCCGGTTCCTGCCGTCAAGTCCAGAGCGGTGGGTTTTCCACACTCACTGCGAAAAGCCAGTTACCCGGCGGATCGGCCCGATCCCCCGTCCGGGCGATCCCCCATCACCCGCCCGACCCTGCCCGCCCACCCCTCCGGCGCGGCGCGGGACGGGGCGGGCTGGGCTGATCAGCCCAGGAGGCCGGCATCGCGGGCGGCACGGAGGGACGGCTTGATGTGGTGGGTCGGGCCGACCTGACCGGCTACCGCATCGATGGTCTTCAGCCCCTCGCCGGTGTTGAACACCACGGTCTCCGCCGTCAGGTCGAGCCGACCGGACTCGACCAGCTTGCGCAGCACCGCCACGGTGACCCCACCGGCGGTCTCCGCGAAGACGCCGGTGGTACGGGCCAACTGCCGGATGCCGGCGCGGATCTCGTCGTCGTCGGCGTACTCCATCCAACCGTCGGTGCGGCGGACCGCCTCCAGGGCGTAAAGGCCGGCGGCCGGGTCGCCGATGTTCAGCGACTTGGCGATGCCGGTGGGCTTGACCGGGGTGATCGTGTCGGTATCGGCGTGCAGGGCGGTGGCGATCGGGTTGCAGCCTGCGGACTGGGCACCGAAGACCTTCCAGCCGCCGGCCGGCGCCTCGACCAGCCCGATCTCGACCAGCTCAGAGAACGCCTTGTCAATCTTGGTGAGCAGTTCGCCGCTGGCCATCGGGATGACCACCTGGGCCGGGATCCGCCAGCCGAGCTGCTCGGCCACCTCGTAGCCGAGGGTCTTGGAGCCCTCCGCGTAGTACGGCCGGACGTTGACGTTGACGAACGCCGTGTCCTCGAACTCGTCGGTCTCCACCAACTCGCCGCAGAGCCGGTTCACGTCGTCGTACGAGCCGTCGATGGCGACCAGGTCGCCGCCGTAGACCGCGGTGGTGATGACCTTGCCCTGCTCCAGGTCACTGGGGATGAAGACCACCGAGGGCACCCCGGCCCGGGCGGCGTGCGCGGCCACCGAGTTGGCCAGGTTGCCGGTGGAGGCGCAGGCGAACCGGCTGAAGCCGAGCGCGCGGGCGGCGGTGAGCGCCACCGAAACGACCCGGTCCTTGAACGAGTGGGTCGGGTTGGCGCTGTCGTCCTTGACCCAGAGCGGCGCGGTGATGCCCAGCTCGGCGGCCAGGTGCGGCGCCGCCACCAGCGGGGTGAGCCCCGGGTCGAGGGTCACCCGGGTGGACGGGTCCTGACCGGCGGGCAGCAGCGCGGCGTACCGCCAGATGTTGTTCGGGCCGGCCTCGATCTGCTCACGGGTGACGGCGGCCAGGGCGGCGGTGTCGTAGTCGACCTCCAGCGGGCCGAAACACTCGTAACAGGCGTGCTGGGCGGCGAGCGGGTAGCGGGCCGAACAGGCGCGGCACACCAGGGCTCGGGCGGGGCTGGAGGAGGTGTCGATGCCAGGGGTGGCGAGCGTCGACGTCATGTCGAGGAGTCCTCTCATCTTTCCCCACACCGCACGGTGCGGCGGGGACGGAATTGGCACCTGCCCCGCGGGTCGCTCAGCGGTGAGCGCGCGGGGTGGTTGCCGGGGCGTCGTCGGGCCGTATCCCTCAGCCCCTCTGGATGAGGTATTCAGTTGTGCCGTCGAGTCTAGGCAACGCCGGGCGCCGCCTCCACCGCAGATCCCAGTGGGTGGGTCAGCGGTTGGCCACCGCCACCGGGTCGACCACCGCGACCGGATCGGTCACCGCAGTCGGTTGGGGCAACGACGGGGTCACGGTCCGGGCCCGGGTGGCGAGGTTCGCGGCGACCAGGGCGGCGATGGTGATCGCGGCCCCGACCAGCTCGATCGGCTCCGGCCGGTAGCCGCGGACGATCTGCACCGTGAAGGTGGTCACCGGCACCAGGTTCATGAACAGGGCGGCATTGGCGGCTCCGAGCCGCTGCACGCCGGTGTTCCAGGCCAGCACCGCGATCACCGCGCCCATGATCACGGCGTACGCCAACTGCGGGGCGACCGCCACGAGGTCGGCGGCGGCCGGCGCGTGCTGCCATCCGATGCCGTCGGCGAGCACGCTCGCGGCCAGCATGGCGGCCGTGCCGGCGAGCGCGGTCAGCGTGGTGTACCGCAGCGGCGACCAGGCGCCGAACTGGCTGGCACCGTGGGTGTAGATCGCCCAGCCGAGCACCGCGCCGATCATCATCAGCCCGCCGAGGCCGAACTGACCGAGCCCGGTCAGGCTCCCGCGGGTGATCACCAGGCCGACGCCGAGGAGCGCCACCAGGGAGAGGGCCAGCAGGAGGGGCTTCGGGCGTACGCCGTCGCGGGCCCAGCGGACCAGTTGGGTGATCACCGGGGTGGTGGCCACGAAGAGGGCGATCTGCTGCGGGGCGGCGTGCTCGAGCGCCAGGTTGGTGAGCACGTTGAAGCCGGCGAAGCCGACCACACCGAGCACCGCCACCTCGACGGCCCGACCGCCGAGCCGCAGCGCACCGGCACCCTCGCGGAGCAGCAGGATGGCGACCAGGATGAGGGCGGCCAGCAGGTAGCGGGCGGTGGTCAGGTTGAGCGGATCAACCCGGGTCAGCGCGCTGGCCAGGACCGGGAACATCACTCCCCAGCTGAGCACGGCGAGAAGCGGATAGGCGGCGGAACGGGGACGCATCGTCAGCTCCAATGTTCGAGAATCGTCGAACCAGCGACACCGACCCTAGGGACTTGTTCGACGATTGTCGAACAACGGTTACACTGGTCACATGGAGCCGCACGAACCCGACCTGACCGCCGTACCGGTCACCACCGTGCTGGCCGCACTCGCCGACGACGTGCGGCTACAGATCGTCCGGGCGCTCGCCGAGGGCGGCGAGTTCGCCTGCAACACCTTCGAGTTCGGCGTCTCCAAGGCGACCCGCAGCCACCACCTCAAGGTGCTGCGCGAGGCCGGCCTGACCCGCACCCGGGCCGCCGGCACCAGCCGCTACGTCCGCCTCCGGCGAGACGAGCTGGAGCGCCTCTACCCCGGCCTCCTGAACGCCGTCCTCACCCCCCCGCCCGCCCCGAGCCGCGCCGCCCCGAGCCGCCCCGCCCGCCCCGCCCGCCCCGAGCCAGCCTGAGAGCGGCCGGCACCGCTGGCGACGCGACGTGACGGCGGGCTGACGAGCCCGGCGGCCGGGAGTAACGGACTGCCTGCACGCCCTGTCGAGCTGCCCCAGATATGGGCAGGGTTGGACGTCGGCGTTACCACCGCTCGGTGCCGGATTGTGCGCTTGCCTCAGCATGCCGGCCGTGTGCCGGGTCAATGACCGCCGGCCGCTACACGCGGACGAGCGATGTCCCCAGCGATTCAGCTCCAGAGGCACCCGGAAGCCCTCGTCAGGTCCGTGCCGAGAGGGAGCGGCGGCAGAGCAGCCGCCCCGGCACAGCAGCCGCCCCTGCACAGCAGCCAGGCAGAGCAGCCAGCCCAGCACAGCAACCGCCCCGCCTCGCGCCCCAGCCCGGCACAGCAACCGCCCCGGCACAGCAGAGCAGCCAGCCCGGCAGAGCAGCCGCCCCAGCAGCGCAGCCAGCCCGGCAGGACCGGTCGGGTGACTGGTCGCCGCGCAACCCTCGCGGCGATGGTCCAAATATGGGGCAGCTCGACAGGGTCAGCAACCGGCAGGCCGGGGCGCGAGCCCGGGGCGCGAGCCCGGGGCGCGAGCCCGGGGCGCGAGCCCGGGGCGCGAGCCCGGGGCGCGAGCCCGGGGCGCGAGCCCGGAGCGCGAGCCCGGAGCGCGAGCCCGGAGCGCGAGCCCGGAGCGCGAGCCCGGAGCGCGAGCCCGGAGCGCGAGCCCGGAGCGCGAGCCCGGAGCGCGAGCCCGGAGCGCGAGCCCGGAGCGCGAGCCCGGAGCGCGAGCCCGGAGCGCGAGCCCGGAGCGCGAGCCCGGAGCGCGAGCCCGGAGCGCGAGCCCGGAGCGCGAGCCCGGAGCGCGAGCCCGGAGCGCGAGCCCGGAGCGCGAGCCCGGAGCGCGAGCCCGGAGCGCGAGCCCGGAGCGCGAGCCCGGAGCGCGAGCCCGGAGCGCGAGCCCGGAGCGCGAGCCCGGAGCGCGAGCCCGGAGCGCGAGCCCGGAGCGCGAGCCCGGAGCGCGAGCCCGGAGCGCGAGCCCGGAGCGCGAGCCCGGGGCCGCGAGCCCGGGGCGCGAGGCCGGGGCGAGGCCGGGGCGCGGCCGGGGCGCGAGGCCGGGGCGCGGCCGGGGCGCGGCCGGGGCGCGGCCGGGGCGCGAGGCCGGGGGCGCGATGCGAGAGTCGATGCGGGAGTCGATGAGATCCAGAGGGCCGGGCGGCGGTCGGAAGCTCGCGTCGGCGAGGATCAGCGGATGACCTTCCACGGCACGGCAGCGCGGCGACGGACCGGCGTGGCGGTCGCGATGGCTCTCGTGCTCGGCGCCTGTGCTCCCGCCGACCATCGAGGCCAGGCGGGGGATGGCCCGAGCCGGCTGCCCGGGGTCACGGCCACGCCCAGCCCGACGCCGTCGGCGTACGTCAGCCCGCCGTTCTGGTGCCCGGAGTCGGGCCTCCGGGTCCGGACAAGGGGGTCGGACGCCGCCATGGGATTGCGCGCCCTCGGGCTGGAGCTGGTCAACTGCGGCGACCAGCCGTACCGATTGAAGGGGTACCCGGCGCTGCGCGTGTTGGACGAGCAGCGCGAGCCGATCACCCTGCGGGTGGTGCCTGGGGCGAAGGAGATCACCCCGGGGTTCGACCAACCGCCCCAGCAGTTCACGCTGCAGAAGGGTGAGCGGGCCGTCGCCACCGTCCTCTGGCGCAACCTCGTCACCGACTCGACCGTGCCGGCCACCAACGGGGCGTACCTGCTGGTCGCGCCCGCCGCCGGGCAGCCGGTCGAGGACGTCGACCCGGACGGCCCGATCGACGTGGGCAACACCGGCCGGATCGGCGTCAGCGCCTGGAAGAAGGCCGACCCGCCCGCGCCGGTGCCGACGCAGCCGGCTCAGCCGCCGGCGCCGAGCGCGGTGCCGTCGTCGGTGAGCCCGCCCGACATCCGGCTCTGAGGTCAGCCGGCTACGAGGTGATGTCCTTGCGGGTGAAGCGCCAGAACGCCAGCCCCCAGAACAGCGTCGCGTAGCTGATCGCCGAGATACAGCCGCGTACCACGTCGTCGGTCTGCACCGGGGTGGAGAGCAGCCCCAGCCAGGCGGTGCTGAAGTGGGTGGGCAGGAAGTCGCGCAGCGCACCGAGCGCGGTGATCTGGTCCAGGATGCTGGACAGGATCCAGAGCAGCACCGCGCCGCCCACCGCGCCCAGCGCGGCGTCCGTCGTCACCGACAGCAGGAACGCCAGCCCGGCCACCACCAGCAGGACGACCGCCAGGTAGCCGAGCACCGCCAGCAGCCGGAGCAGCCCCTCGGCCGGCTCCAGCTCCGCGGCGACCGTGCTGCGCAGCGGCGACCAGCCGTACCGCAGGGTGCCGGCGACCAGCGCGGTACCAGCCAGCAACAGCAGGGCCAGCCCCGAGTACGCGAGCGCGACCACCAGCTTCACGGTGAGCAGCCGGGCCCGGGGCACCGGGATCGCCAGCAGGTAACGCAGGCTGCCCCAGCTCGCCTCGCTGGCCACCGTGTCGCCGCAGAACAGCGCCACTACCACCACCAGCAGGAACGACGCCGACACGAAGATCGAGAACAGGGTGAAGTTGAGCCCGCCAGCAGTGGCCAGGTCGACCAGGCTGGCGAACTCGTTGTTGCCGTTGTCGTCGTCGCCACCGGAGTTGAACTGGAAGGCGACCAGGATGACCAGCGGCAGCAGCACCATGAACCCGAGCGCCAACTGGGTTCGCCGCCGGGACGCCTGGCGGCGGAACTCCGCGCCGAACGGCATGGTGGCCGACGGCCGGTAGCCCCGGGCCGCACCGGCCGGATCGGTGACGCCCATCGGCGCCTCGACGGAAGAGCCAGCCATCACCGGTCACCGCTTCCCCGAGAGTTCTCGCCCACCAGGGCGAGGAACGCGTCCTCCAGGCGCCGCCGGGGCACCACCCGGTCCACCCCGATGCCGGCGCGCACCAGCTCGGCCACCACCTCGCTGCGGGCCGTGCCGTTGGTGTCGACCACCAACTGGCCGTCGCTCTCCGGCAGCACCCGGACCCCGTGCAGCCGGTCCAGCACCGCCCGTGCCGCCACCGGATCGGTGACGTCGAAGAGCACGCTCGGGGACTCGCCCACGATCTCCTCCACCGGTCCGGATGCCACGATCCGGCCCTTGTTCACCACCACCGCGTGCGTACAGGTCTGCTCCACCTCGGCCAGCAGGTGGCTGGAGACCAGCACCGCACGACCGTCCGTGGCGTACCGCTGGAGGACTCGGCGCATCTCGGCGATCTGCGGCGGGTCGAGCCCGTCGGTCGGCTCGTCCAACACCAACAGCTCCGGCAGGCCGAGCATGGCCTGGGCGATGGCCAGTCGCTGGCGCATCCCGTGGCTGTAGTTCTTGATCTTCCGGTGCACCGAGTCGCCCAGCCCGGCGATCTCCAGCGCCGCGTCGAAGTGCGCGTCCGCCGCCGGTCGCCCGGTGGCCCGCCAGTACGCCTTCAGGTTGTCCAGGCCGGACAGGTGCGGCAGGAAGCCGGGCCCCTCCACCAGCGCGCCGATCCGGGAGAGCACCGGCGAGCCGGGCACCAGTCGGCGGCCGAAGACGTAGATCTCCCCGGCAGTCGGCTGGGTCAGCCCCATCAGCACCCGCAGCGTGGTGGTCTTGCCCGCGCCGTTCGGCCCGAGCAGGCCCACCACCTGACCCGGGTGCACCTCGAAGTCCACGTTCGACACCGCGACGAAGCCGTCCGCGTACTCCTTGCGCAGCCGCCGCACGGCCAGCGGCGTGTCCGCGTACTCCGGATGCACCGAGCGGTCCTGTCGACGGTGCCGGCGCCGGACCACGGCGACGACCACGACGAGGCCGATCGCGATGGCGGCGAGCAGGCCGGCGAGGACCCAACGCCAGATGATCGCCGCGGTGGGGATCGGCTCGCCGCTGATCGTGGGCAGGCTGACCGCGCCGTCCGCCGCCACCGTGTAGACGGTGGGCTGGGCCGGTGTGGTGTACGCCTGGTCGGAGCTGGCCACCACCAGCCGCAGCCGGTGCCCGGCCTCCACCCGGCGGACGATCCCGGGCAGCGTCACGGTGACCGGGCGGGCCTCCTGCACCCGCTGCGGCAGGCCGGTGAGCCGAACCGGAGCGACCAGCCCGTTCTGCAGCGTGGCCGCGCCGTCCGGATCGACGTCGTAGAGCTTGACGAAGAGCACCGCCTCGCCGGTCGGCGACGCGGCCCGCAGGCTGACGGTGGGCGCGCCTGCCACATCCACCGCCTCGGTCAGCGGTGCCGACTCGAACCGGGCGTGCTGGCCGGGAACGTCGCCGGCCACCCCGTCCAGCAGCGACGCGAGCCCACCGGCGAACGGGATCGAGGAGATGGCGGCCGGGTTGCCGTTCGGCGGGTTCGCGATCGGCTGGGCGGGGCCGGCGACCGCGACCTCCCGGCGGCTGCTGCCGGTCAGGCCCGGATAGTCGGCGCGACGGAAGCCGGTGGCGACCAGCCCCCGGTCGAGCGCGTCGAAGCCGGCGATCCGCGACCAGGTGAAGTCGTCGCCGGGCGCATCGCCCTCGCCCTTGACGTAGTGATCGAGCCACTGGACGGTCAGGAACTTCACCCGGTCCGAGTCCGAGCGGGGGCCCGCACCGCCGTCGTGCCCGCCGGTGAACCAGGCGACCCGCACCGGGGTGCCGGCGGCGGCGATGCCCCGCGCGTTGGCGTCCGCCTCGCCGAGCGGGAAGAGGGTGTCCGCCTCGCCCTGCACCAGCAGGGTGGGTGCCGTGATCCGGTCCAGCACGCCCGCCGGGCTGGAGCGGCGCAGCAGGTCCACGGCGGCCTGGTCGGCCTGCCCGGTGGTGGCGATCCGCAGGTACGCGGCGCACACGTCGGCGGCGAACCGGCCGCAGGACGGATCGGCAGCGCCGGCCGGGGCGCCACCGGGACCCGTGCCCGGGCCGGCGCCCGGATCCGGGCTGGGCGGGCCGGCGGAGGCCGGTGCGCCCTGCGGCTGGGCGGCGGCCCCGCCGGAGATCCCGGCCGGGCCGGTGCCCACGTTGCCGCCCCCGCCGAAGAAGAGGCCGGCCCACCCCTTCTTGAACACGCCCTCGGTCGGCGCCCCGCCAGTGCTCTCCGGCAGGAACGCCCGGGACAGGTCGTTCCAGGTGATCATGGGAACGATCGCGTCGACCCGATCGTCCTGGGCGGCCAGCAGCAGCGCCAACCCACCGCCGTACGAGCCGCCGACCACACCGACCTTCGGGTCGCCAGCGGCGTCGGTGCGCACCTCCGGCCGGGCGGCCAGCCAGTCCAGCAGCCGCTCGGCGTCACGTACCTCGTAGTCCGGGCTGTCCAGGTGGATCTCGCCACCGCTGCGGCCGAAGCCCCGCGCCGTCCAGGTGAGCACCGCGTAACCGCGCCCGGCGAACTCCTCGGCGTCGGACCGTACCGACTCCTTGGTGCCGCCGAACCCGTGCGCCAGCAACACCGCCGGCACCTTCCTGCCGGACGACGCGTCGGCCGGCAGGTAGAAGGTGGTGTCCAGGTCCACAGGCTGGTCGCCAGCCGGCCCGGAGCGGACGGTGAGCATCGCGCTCTCGGTGCGCACACCCGATCCCTGCGGCCACACCGCCCAGGTCACGACGGCCGCCAACAGCACGACGACCGTCGCTGCGGCGATCGCGCGGCGGCGGGTGGGCAGGGCACGCCGGAACCACGCGGCCGGCGACGGCGATCTCATGCGGCACACGGTACGGGCCACAGGCTGAGCGTTGGCTGAGATCCGCCGTACGTCCGTCCGGTTGCCCCGATCGGAGACCGGACGGGGTGCGACCGCCCACCGTGCGACGCGGCCCAGTGAGTTGAGTTCGCATCCCGTGAATTCCGATCTTCGGCGGATATCCACCTCGATCCCTTCATGTCACACCCGTCGACGGGACGCAGCGTGCCGGCAACACGGACGAACAGTGACATCGCTCGAACTGACGCAAACCCGACTCACCGACGACGGGTTGGCCACCGGAAGGTTCGGTTAGTTTTCCGGTCCGGTGCACGGGACTCATCGGCGAAACCCGACACCGCGCCCACCGCCGGAGGAGACACACATGACAGTCCCCGCGCCGCGGGTCCGTCGAAGGCCGTCCATGTTGGGTCGACTGCTGCCGCTGCTGCTCATCACGGCGCTGCTGGCACCGGTGGGTCTGCTCCTCACCCAGACCTGGCGGCAGACCAGCGACGACCGGGATCTGGCCGCCCGGGAACGGCTCGGCGTGCAGTACCTCCGCGCCCTCGCCCCGGTCACCGGCGCGCTGGTCGACGCCCAGTCCGCCGCCGTCAGCGGCCGCCCAGTCTCCAGGGAGGCGCTGACCCGCACGGTCGAGGACGCCGCCGAGGTGGACGCTCGGATCGGCGCCGAGCTGCGCAGCCAGGAACGCTGGGCCGGGCTGCGGGCCAGGCTGGAAGCCTTGCAGGACCGCAGCCCCACCGACCCCGAGTCCGCCTACACCGCGTACGGCGAGGTCACCGACCTGCTGCTGGCCCTGCACCGCAAGGTCCGGGAAAGCTCCGGGCTGGTGCGCGACCCGGGCGCCGACTCCTTCTCCCTCCAGGACAGCGCCGGCCAGGAGCTGCCCGAGGCGGTGGTGGCCGCCGGCCGGCTCGCCGACCTGGGCACGCTCGCCGCTCGCCGCCCGGCCGCCGAACAGACCCGCAGCCTGATCGAGCTGACCGGCCTGCGGGTGGCCGCCCTGACCCCCGCCGCCGACCTGGTCGACAACCTGCGCGCCGCGGTGGACAGCTCGGAGAGCACAGACCTGGGCGCGAACGTGCTGACCCCACTGGACACCTACCAGCGCTCGGTGGAGGCGCTGGCCGCGTACTCCGCCCCGGCCGCCGGCACCGGCACGGTGGACCCGGGTCGGCTGACCGCCGCCCGGCTCGATGCGCACACCGCCGCCCTCCAGCTCCAGCCGGTCATCCTCAGCGAGCTGGACGCCCTGCTGGCCGAGCGGATCGACGGGCTGGACCGGGACCGCTGGCTGACCGCCGGGGCCGGGGTGACCGCCGCGCTGCTGCTGGGTTGGCTCGCCGCACTCCTCATCGCCGCCAGCCGTCGGGCCCGTCGCCGGGCCGCCATGACCGCAGCGGGCGCGGAGAGCCCCGGCACCCCTGCGTCCGGCGGTTTCTGGCAGCCGGCGGTCAGCGCCGGCCGACCCGGCGACCCACGGCCGCTGCAACCGGTCGGCGCGACCCGAGACCCGGAATCCGCCCAGTGGGGGGCGTTCGATGCTGCTCGGTAGGCTCCGGATCCGCGGCAAGCTCGCGCTGCTCGTTCTGATCCCCCTGCTCAGCATGGTCGGCCTCGCGGTGCCCGTGGTGCTCGACCGGGTGGCCGCGGCGCAGCGCGCCGACGACATCGCCGAGCGGGTGCGGCTCGCCAGCCGGGTCGGCAGCCTGGTGCAGGACCTCCAGCAGGAACGCATCCTCTCGGTGGGCTTCCTGCTCGGCCGGGTGGAACGCGCCGAACTGGTCCGCAAGACCGCCGATGTGGACGACCGGGTCTCCGACCTACGGGCCGGGGGGAGCGACGCGCTGACCGACCGGGTCGACCACGCCCTGTACGGGGTGTCCAGCCTCATCGACCTGCGGACCGCCGTGCTCGCCCGGTCAGCGAGCCCGATTCAGGTGATGGACGCGTTCGGCCCGGTCAACCGGGGAATGATCGACTCGCTCCGACTGCCGTTCAGCGTGGACACCGACACGCAGCCGGGCCGCCAGGTGCTGGCCCTGGACGGGCTGCTGCGCGCAGACGAGGGGCTGGGCGCCTGCGCCACCCTGATCGTGCTGGTCAAGGCGACCGACAGCCCGCAGGCCAGCGCCGGGTACGTGGCCTGCATGGCCGCCCTCCAGGTGGACAGCCAGCGCTTCCGCAGCCTGATCACGCCCGAGCAGCTGGAGGTGGCACGGCTCAACGACGTGGCGGTGGCCGCCCGTACCAGCCCCGACTTCCTGGTCACCAGCGCCCGCGACCCGGCCGGCGCGATCCGTGACGTGCCGCTGGACGCGCTCTTCCCGTCCGTCCGCTCGATGATCCGGCTCGGCCAGTTCGTGGAGAAGAAGCTGGTCGCCGACGTACTCGCCGAGGTGACCGCCGAACAGCGGCGGGCGCTGACCGCCGCGTACCTGGTCGGCGGCGCAGCGGCGCTGATCCTGGCGATGGTCGTCCTGCTCAGTGCGGTCGTCGCCCGGACGGTGGCCAGGCCGCTGACCCGGCTCACCCTCTCTGCGGACCGGGTCGCCCGGGTCGCCGAGGCGGAGCTGGTCCGGGTCGCCGACGACGAGACGGAGAACGCCCAGCCGATCCGGCTGGATCCGGTGGACATCCGGGCCCGCGACGAGATCGGTGACCTGGCTCGGGCCTTCGACCGGGTGCAGAGCACCGCTGCCCGGCTGGTCGAACGGCAGGTCGCCGGCCGGCGCAACGTGGCGCAGATGTTCGGCCACGTCGGGCGGCGCACGCAGAACCTGGTGGGCCGGCAGATCGCGCTGATCGACTGGCTGGAGCAGCAGGAGGCCGATCCGGGCCGGCTGGAGCACCTCTACCGGCTCGACCACATCTCCAGCCGGCTGCGGCGTAACGCCGGCAGCCTGGTCGTGCTCTCCGGCTCCGCCGGGGCCGACGCGCACACCGCACCGGTGCCGCTGGCCGACGTGGTCCGGCTGGCGCTCGGCGAGATCGAGGACTACACCCGGGTGGACGTGCAGGTGCCGGCGGGCATCTCGGCCGCACCGGCGGTGGTCGGCGACCTCGTCCTCGCGCTGGCCGAGCTGATGGAGAACGCCACCGTCTTCTCCCCGCCGCACACCCGGGTGCTGGTGGTCGGTGAGGCTTCCGGGCTCGGTGCCCGGATCACGGTGCTGGACCGGGGCATCGGCATGACCGAGCAACGGTTGGCCGAGGAGAACGTCCGGCTCACCCGCCGGGAACGGCTCGACCTGACGCCGACCGAGGTGCTCGGCCTCTTCGTGGTGGGCCGGCTGGCCCGCCGCCACGGCTGGACGGTCAACCTGGCCGCCACCACCGGCGGCGGCGTGACCGCCCGGCTGGAGATCCCGCCGGTGTCGCTGGTGCTGCGCCCTGCCGACCGGGCCGGGGCCACCGTGGCCCGGGCCGCGGTGCCGGACCGGGACCGCCGCTCGCTGACCGCACACGAAACCGGCCGGGGTACCCGGTCCCTCACGGCAGCCGCCCCCGCGGCACCCGCCGGCTTCGACTCGGACCTGCTCAGCCGCGCCACCCGCAGCCTGGAGTCGGGCAGGCCCTGGGACGCGTTCGGCGCCGCTGCCTCCACGCCGCAGATCAGCGCGCCCGCCGACGCCTCCGCCGCAACGCCGGCCGCCCCGGTGGACCTCCCGGCAACCGACTCGGGCCTGCCCCGCCGACCGGGGCGCGGCACGGCCGGCGGGGCGGGCATCGCCGGCGCCGGCATCGGCCACCCGGACCGCACTGCGCCGGGGCCGGAGAGGCCGGAACCGACGGGTACGCCCACCGGCCCACGGGTCCGGCAACGGGTGCCCGGGGCCAGCCTCCCCGCCGCCACGGCGCCAGTCGGCCCGGTGGACGCCACCGACGCCGACCCGGCCGCCGCCCGCGCGCTGGTCGAGGCGTTTCAGGCCGGCGTACGCCGAGCCGAGCTGAGCGTGAAGGTCGACCGTCCCGCCACACGTGGCGGTCTCGGCCCCACGGTCGCGGACACCGCCGGCTCGGCAGGGACCACCCCGGGCCGGCCCCTGCTGAGCCGGCGGGTACCCGGGGCGAACCTCACTGTCGACCCGCCCTGCCAGGCGGCCAGCCCGCACCTCGGCGATCCGGCCGAGATCCGCAAGCTCCTCACCGAGTTCGAGGCGGGCGTCGCCCGTGCTCTCCGCGAAGTCAGCCCAGACCGTCGGAACGAAGAAGGATCATCACGGTGACCAGCCCCTTCCTGCACGACAATGTCGACCACCAGAGCCCGTCCGGCGCCGTCGGGGACCTCAGCCCGGAGGCGCGCACGTTCAACTGGCTCCTGGACTCCTTCACCTCCAGAACGGCCGGGGTGCTGGAGGCGATCGCGGTCTCCTCGGACGGGTTGCTGATGGCCATGTCGGCGATCAAGGACCGGTCCAACGCGGAGCGGCTGGCCGCCGTGGTCTCCGGCATGACCAGCCTCGCCGGCGGCGCGGCCAGCTGGTACGCGCTCGGCGGCCTCAACCGGGTGATCGTCGACATGGCCGACGGCTACCTCCTGATCAGCGCGATCAGCAGCGGCTCCGTCCTCGGCGTGGTCGCCGACCGGTCGGCGAACCTGGGTACCGTCGCGTACGAGATGACGCTCTTCGCCGGACGGGCCGGTGGCGCCCTCACCCCGCGGCTGATCGTCGAGCTGAAGAACGCCGTCCAGCAGTGATCCCCGACGTCGCCGGCGAGGATCCGGACCCGGAAGCCGGTGTCCGGATCCGCCCCTACCTGCGTACGCCGCCCCCGGCCGGGGGCGGCGCGTCGGCGGCGACGGCGCTGCCCGAGCCGGAATCCGGCGATGACCGGCCGGGCGGTCCCCGGCCGTTCGTGCTCACCTCCGGACGGGTTGCCGGCGCGGACCCGGCGATCGGCCTGGAGACGCAGGTGACCGTCCGCGCGGACAGCGGCTGGTGGACCGGCCCGCCGGGCGTCCTGCTGGCGCCGGAGCTCCAGGCGATCATCGCGCTCTGCGCCGAGCCGATCTCGGTGGCCGAGCTCTCGGCCCGGACCCGGCTGCACTTCGGCGTGACCCGGGTCCTGGTCGGCGACCTGCGGGCCGCCGGGCACCTGGACGTGCACGTCACGGACGCCGACGGTGCCTTCGACCCCAACCTCATCCTGCGAGTGATTGATGGACTCCGTGCGATCTCCTGAATGGCCGGTCGCCCCGCTCGGTGGGCCCGCCGGCAACAGCGCCGCTGCCCGCTACGGCACCTCGCCGACCACCGGTCCCGCGCTCGGACGCACCGGCCAGCCGCTGCCCGCGCCACCGCCGCCGTACCAGCCACTGGCCGGTTCGGGGTCGGCGCCAGCACCGGCCAACCGGCCTCCTGCCGCGCCACCGATCCCGGTCAAGATTCTGATTGCCGGCGGGTTCGGCGTGGGTAAGACCACCACGGTCGGCGCGATCTCCGAGATCGCGCCGCTGACCACCGAGGCCGAGATGACCAGCGCCGGGATCGGCGTGGACGACCCGGGCGTCCGGTCGCACAAGACGACGACCACGGTGGCGATGGACTTCGGTTGCGTAACCATCGACCGCAGCCTCAAGCTTTACCTGTTCGGTACGCCGGGGCAGACCCGGTTCGGCTTCATGTGGGACGACCTGGCCCGGGGTGCGCTCGGCGCCCTGGTGGTGGTTGACAGCGCCCGGCTGGACGACTGCTTCCCGGCGATCGACTTCTTCGAGCGGGCCGGGCTGCCGTTCGTGGTCGGGGTCAACGCCTTCGACGGGCGGCTGGCCCTGGAGCTCGGCGAGATCCGGTGGGCGCTGGCCATCGGGGAGCATGTTCCCCTGGTCCAGTTCGATGCCCGGGACCGGCTTTCGGTACGGGACGCCCTGCTGGTCGTCCTGGACCGTGCGCTGGAACGGGCCACCCGGGACAGGAGGGCCTGAGCCGACCGGCTCCGGCCGTGGGTGGGAAGGGGTGATCTGGTGAGGGGCGACCTGGACGAAACGCTGGCCCGGCTGGCCCGACGCGAGGAGGCGCTGCGCCGGCTGGCCGCCGACCGTGACGACAGCACACCACCACCGGATCAGGTCGATGGGCCGGCTCAGCACGGAAGCGGCCGCACCGACACCCGCAACGCCGGACCGGGCCGGCACGACGCCCGACACGCGGGGCGGGACACCCCCGGTGAGGTGGCCGGGTGGGGTCCGGTCGAGGAGGTGGCCGAGGCGGTACGGCAGGTCGTCGGCGCCCACCCGGGGCTGGCGGTGACCGTCCGCGTCGAGCACGCCGGGCGGACGTACCCACTGCGGGTCTCCTGGGACGGGCCGGACGTCACGGTCGGCCCGGAGCTGTCGGCGCCCCCGCCGGAACCACCGCCGGCCTGGCCACTGTCCGGCCGGACGGTGCCGGCCTGGGCACCCGGCCCGGACGGGCTGACCGCCGACCCGGCGGCCCGGCTGGCCGAGCTGATCCGGCGGGACCCGTCGCTGTTGAACGAGCTTGATCCCCGGCGCTGACCAGCGGGGGCTGGCGGCCGGCGCGTACGGTCGGGCGGTGGCGCAACCCGACCTGACCCTGACCGCGAGCCTGCGGCCGGCGGCGCTGGATGCCCGCCGGGGCATCGTGCGGCTGCATCCGGAGGCGCTGACCGCGCTGGGGCTGCGCCCCGGCGATCCGGTCCGGCTGGCCGGCCGCCGGGAGACGGCCGGGATCGTGGCGGCGGCGGAGCCGGGAGCGAGCACCGCCCTCCTGTACGCCGACGACCTGACGCTGGGCAACCTCGGCCTCCGCGACGGCGGTCAGGTGCGGGTGACCCCGGTACCCCTGACCCCGGCGAGCCGGGTCACCCTGGCCGGGCCGGTGGAGGTGGTCGCGGCGGTCAGCCCGGAGATGCTCCGGCTCGCCCTGCTGGGCAAGGTGGTCACCGCCGGCGACGACGTGTCGCTGTTGCCGCAGGACGTGCTGCCGGACGCCTCGGTACGCGGCCTGATCGAGGCGGCCCGGCGCAGCCTCGCCAACACGGTCGGGTTCGCCTGGACCAGCACCCTGCTCACCGTCGTCGCGGTCGAGCCGGCCGCTGGCGCGCTGGTCACCATGGACACGCTGGTCGGCTGGGAGCACGGCCCGACCACCCACGGCTCCGCCCCCGGCCGGCTCACCCCGGCGGAGCGGCCCCTCGCGAATGCCGGCGGGCACCGGCCGGCCGCTGCGGCTCCGGCGGATGCGGCGGCGGACTGGACGAACGACGACGCGCCCGACGTGGATGAGCTGCCCGGCCTGCGGGCCCAGGCCGAGGAGCTGACCGAGCTGCTCGACCTCGGCTTCCACCACCGGGAGGTGCTGGGCCGGCTGGGCACCACCATCTCGCTGGGAGTGCTGCTCAGCGGGCCCGCCGGCTCCGGGAAGTCGGCGCTGGTCCGGGCGGTTGCGGCCCGGGTCGGTGCCCGCGTACACCCGCTCTGGGCGCCCGAGGTGGCCGCGCTGGCCAACCAGGCCGCCGCCGACCGGCTGCGCGCCGTGGCGACAGCGGTCCGGGCCGGCGGGCCGGCGGTGTTGCTGGTCACCGACGTCGAGGCGCTCGCCCCGGCGGACGAGCCCGGCCCGGTGGCCACGGTGTTCCGGCAGGTGCTCGCGGAGGCCGTCCGGGCCGGCGTCGCCGTGGTCTGCACCACCGGCCGGCCGGAGGCGGTCGACCCGGCCCTGCGCGCGCCGGACCTGCTGTCGCTGCGGATCAGCATCCCGCTACCCGACCCGGCGCTGCGCCGCGAGCAGCTCACCGTGCTGACCCGGCAGGTGCCGCTGGCCGACGACGTCCGACTGGACGAGGTGGCCGGCCGTACCCCCGGGTTCGTGGCGGCGGACCTGGCGGCGCTGGTCCGGGAGGCCGGGGTACGGGCGGCGCTGCGGCAGAAGTCGGCCGAGACGCCGACCGTGTCGATGGCCGACTTCACCGCCGCCCTGGAGGTGGTCCGGCCGACCACGATGGCCGCCTCCACCCTGGAGTTGGCCTCGGTGACCCTCGACGACGTGGGTGACCTGGTCGAGGTCAAGCAGACGCTGACCGAGTCGGTGCTCTGGCCGCTGACCTACCCGGACACCTTCGCTCGCCTCGGCGTACAGCCGCCGCGCGGCGTGCTGCTCTACGGGCCGCCCGGCTGCGGCAAGACGTACCTGGTCACGGCCCTGGCCGGGTCGGGGCGGGCGAACGTGCTCTCGGTGAAGGGCGCGGAGTTGCTCTCCAAGTGGGTGGGCGAGAGCGAACGCGCCGTTCGCGAGCTGTTCCGTCGGGCCCGGGAGGCGGCTCCCGCGCTGATCTTCCTCGACGAGGTGGACGCGCTGGCGCCGATCCGCGGTCAGGCCAGCGACGGGGGCACCACGGACCGGGTGGTCGCCGCGCTGCTCACCGAGCTGGACGGGGTGGAGACGCTGCGCAACGTGGTGGTGGTCGGCGCGACGAACCGTCCGGACCTGGTCGACCCGGCGCTGCTGCGGCCGGGCCGGTTGGAGCGGCTGGTCTACGTGCCGCCGCCGGACGGGGCGGCCCGCGCGGAGATCCTGCGAGCCTCGTCCCGAAACGTGCCGCTGGCCCCGGACGTCGATCTGGCCGCGCTCGGCGGGGAACTGGACGACTTTTCCGCGGCCGACTGCGCGGCGCTGGTCCGGGAGGCGGCGCTCGCCGCGATGCGTGAGTCGTTGACCGCCGCCACCGTCACCGCCGCGCACGTGGCCGCGGCACGTCGCCGGGTCCGTCCGTCGCTGAACCCGGCCCAGGTCGCCTCGCTGGCCCGGTACGCCGCCGACCGGTCGTGACGCCAACAAAACTGATCAGCGAGTCAACCTTTCGAGCCGCCCAGGGTGTTCCTAGGACGTCACATTCCTCAGTGGAAAATTCCACGACGACGTCAGGCGGTGTTCCTTGCGCAAGCTGTTCTCTCTTCTGGTCGTTCCCCTAGTGGCGGCCGCGACCCTGGTCACGGTCGGCTCACCGGCGACCGCTCATCCGGCGAAGCCGTTTCCTGCCCGGATCGCCCTACCCGACGGGTTCACCCCGGAGGGCCTGACGATCGGTCGGGGCACCACCGTGTATGTAGGGTCCATTTTGGACGGTGCGATCTGGCGGGGTGACTTACGCACAGGGCGCGGCTCGGTGCTGATCCCCGGCGTGCCGGGCAAGGACAAGGCCGGCCTCAAGCTCGACCAGCAGGGCCGGCTGTGGACCGCCGACTTCTCCGGCGGCGGCGCCAGCGTGTACGACGCGGGCACCGGCGCCCAACTGGCCCACTACCAGTTCACCGACGAGCCGGGCAGCTTCGTCAACGACCTGGTGATCACCAAGCGGGCCGTCTACTTCACCGACTCGGCCCGACAGGTGCTGTACGTGGTGCCGCTGGGCCCGGGCGGTCGCCTGCCGGCCGCCAGCAACTTCCGGGTGCTCCCGCTCACCGGTCCGGCCGCGACGCCGGACGCGTACCACAACGGGATCGTGGCGCTGCCGGACGGCGATCTGCTGGTCGCGCAGATGCTGCCCGGCCGGCTGGTACGCATCGACCCCCGCACCGGCGGCAGCCGCCTCGTCGACCTCGGTGGCTACTCGGTGGAGCGGGCCGACGGCCTGGTGCTGCGCGGGCACACCCTCTACGTGATCCGGAACCTGACCAACGTCATCGCGGTGGTCCGGATGAACGCCAAGTACACGGCCGGAGTGGTGCAGCGGGAGATCACCGGTCCGGAGCTGCGGTCGCCGGCCACCGGTGACCTGCTCGGTTCGGCGCTGTACGTGGTGAACGGCCGCTTCGACGTGGAATCCACGCCGGACACCGACTACGACATCGTCCGAGTGCCGGCCTGATCCGTGCGGTCGGCGGCGACCCCGTGGTCGCCGCCGACCGACGCCCGCACCAGCGGAATCCGCCGATCCGGTCGGACGAAGCGAGGTGTCTCAGAGCGCCGGCGGCGTCGAATCGAGGCAGATTTCGGCGCGTACCTTACCGCCATCCTCGTGCAGTTTCGCACCGCACTTCTTCAGCACGGCGACGGCGCCGACATTGTCCGGGGTCGTCTCGGCCACCACGGCGCGCATGCCCGCTCGGGCGGCGGCGTTCAGCAACTCGCGCAGGGCGGTGGCACCGATCCCCTGCCCGCGTGCGGAGCGACCCAGCCACATCCCGGTCTCCACCGTGCCGGGCTCGTCACAGCGCGTCATCCGCACCATGCCCATCACCTCGCCACCGACGAGGATCGCGTACATCTGCGAGCGGGTCGGGCCGTCCAGGCCGCCGAAGCTCGCCCGGTGGAAATCCCGGAACGCCTCCCGGCGGGCGAGCGACCAGCCGGCGGGAGCCTCGACCGGAGGCATCACGTCACCCGGTTCGGCCTCGGCAGCCGCTACGGAGAGCAACGGCTCCAGGTTCCGCTCGTCCACCGGCTCCAACCGGACCGCACCCGCCACGTGCCGCAGTCTGCCGCCCTCACCGGCCGAAGTCCACCCCATTGGGCATCCACTGGCGGTCCGGCTACCGGTACCAGCCGGTCGGGCGGCCGGGGTGTTCCACCTCACGCTCCGTCGCCACCCGGTGGTGCGGCAGATCGGTCAGGCCGCCGGCCCGAACTCACAGAAAACCACCGAGGCGTCGTCGGTCGGCTTGTGCCGGCGCAGCCGGTCGGGGTGGTCGCGCTCGGCGTCCCGAACCCGATCGAGCAACGCGCCCGGGCCGTCGGCGCTCAACATGTCCAGCAGCCCGGCCCAGTCGGTCAGCCCGAACTGCTCGACCGCGCTGGACGCGCCGTCGCTGAGCAGCGCCGCCCGGCGCACCGCCGCCGGGCCTCGCCGGGGCAACGTCCCGGTCACCGCGTGGAAGGCCGCGTCCGGGTCGGCCGCCGCCACCCAGTAGCCGTGTGTGCGGTTCATCCGCTCCCGCTGGACGCCCACGGCCTGGCGAAACCGGGTGACCGGGTCGGCGGCGCCGGCCGGCACGGTGGCGACGGTTCGGCGCAGCTCGGCCATCGCCGACTCCAGCCGATCGTCGGTCACCACGCTGACCTGGCCGCCGGCGTCGAGCACCAGCGGGCTGTCGCAGAGCACCAGGTAGTCCACCTGGTCGCCACAGTCACGCAGCAGGCAGACGGTGCTGGATGGTGTGCCGGGATGGTCGAGATCGCACTGCCCGCCGTGGTCGGCGCGAACGGCGAGAATGGCCGCGGCCAGGTTGCTGGTCAGCCTGGCCGACGGGCGCGCCGCCTCGGCCACGCCGAGGCGGGCGGCCAGGTGCCGGACGTACCACTCCGGCCCGTGCACACAGCCGGTGTCGAAGCCCTCCGGCACGGTGGCGCCGTCCAGGACGCCGACCAGCGGGCCGAACCGGAAGACCAGGTCCTCGTTCACCGGACGGCCGGGGGCCGGCGCGGACGCGGAACGAACCCGCATCGGTGCCGGCCCCGGCCCGCTCGGGTCAGCGCTGCCGGAGGTCGTCGGCTGCCGCATGCGCCTGCCCCTGCACCTGACCGGCGGATGACCGGCTCTGCTCCCGGACCGCCGACATCCCCTGCTCGGCGGTGGACCGCACCGACTGCGCCGCCTGCTGCGCGGGCTCACGCAGGTTGTCCTGCATCTGGTGCCCGACCTGGCTCGCCTGTTCGCGCAGCTCACCGGAGTGTTCGGTCACCATGCTCCGGGCCTGGCCGGCGAGTTGCCGTTCCCGCCCGCTCGGTGGGACCAGCGAGGCGGCCAGCAGCCCGACGCCGAAGGCGACCAACCCGGCCGCCAATGGATTGCCCTGCGCCTGCTCGCGGGTCTGCCGCCCGAGCGACTGGGCCTCGTCCCGCGCCGAGTACACCGCACCCCGCGACTGCTGCCCCAACGACCGAGCCTCGTCGCGTACCGAACCGGCCATGTGCGACATCCGCTGGCTGGCCTCCTGCCCGCCATGGCTCGTGCTGCCCATCACCTTCTCCTTCGCTCGGGTGAACGCGCCACGGGCCTCGCCCACGCGATCACCGGCGATCCGACGCGGATTCATCCTGTCGGTCAGCGCGTCGACATCGTTGCTCAACTCGTTGCGGGTCGTCTCGATCTCCCGCCGGATCCGATCCGGATCACTGGACATGACCTGTTTCCTCCCGACTCGTTCACCGACCCCGCATGGCGTCCGGCAGTTCCCGGGCGGTCTGCTTCGTCCGGGGCAGCACCGCACGTGCCGCCCTCAGTTGGCTCCGCGCGTTGATGAAGAGGCCAGCGGCGACGACGGCCCAGATGATCGCGACGATCAGTGCGGCCCAGCCCTGGTCCATCGTGTTGGACAGCCCCCACCAGGCGGCGTACGACACGAACAGCACGGCCAGGAACCCGGCCAGCCCCGCCCCGCCGAACATGCCACCGGCCTTGCCGGCCTGGCTAGCCTCCTCGCGGAGCTCAGCCTTGGCCAGCTCGACCTCCTTGCGCATCAGCGTGGAGAGGTCCCGGGTCACGTCACCCAGCAGGTCGCCGACCGAGGCCTGGGTCCGCTCCTTCTCCGGGGCGCTCACGGTGCCACCCCGCCCGGCAGGTCCCGCTCCGGCCGGCCGACCGGCGAGGCGTTCTGCGCCCGGGCCACCCCGCTGTACGGCTGCTCGTACGGCTGCGGCCCGGCCCCGGCTGCCTGGCCCTGTGGGGCCGGTGGGCCGCCTGACATCCCTCCATCGCCACTGCTGGTCAGACCACGGGTGAGCCGCCCGACCAGCAACCCGGCCACCGCAGCGCCGGCTAGGAAGGTGCCGGGATGCTGCCGGGCGTACGTACGCACGTCGTCCAGTACCTCACCGGGCTCCCGTCCGTCGAGCCAACCGGCGGCACGTTGGGCGGCGTCCGCCGCCCGGCGGACCGCCTGGCCGGCCAACCCGGAGTCGCCGTCCCGTTCGGCCATGGAGTTGAGCCCCTGGCCCAGGTCGCGCAGCCCGTCGACGGCCCGTTGCTGTTGCGACCGGGCCTGCTCACGCAGTTGGTTGGTGGCCTCCCCGGTCAGGTGCTGGGCCTGCTGGCGCGCCTCGGACGCTACCTGCCCACCCTGCTCAGCGGCGGCGTGGGCGACCTGGCCGCCGGCCTGTGCGGCCTGCTGCCCGACCCGAGACGCCTCCTGCCGAGCCTGCTGCCCGGTGCCGGTCGCACCCTGCGGTGGCCGGCTCGGGTTGGTACCCGTCATAAGCCCCTCCCCCCGTCGGCCCGGAGCCCCCTGACGGCGGCCCGGTACCCGTCCCGCCTACCCGTCGCATCTGGCGACATGCTTTCGCCGGCTGCGACGGACCGGGCACCGGGGAGGCGGTTCGCAAGTGGGCATCATTCACCACTGGCGAAACGTTCTTCGCCATCCGCCGCAACGGACGCGGTCAGCGGCGGCGGTTGCGGGCGCGCGACGAGCGGAGTCGACGGAGCCGGCCAATCAGCACGGGGTCGGCGACGAGTGCCGCCGGGTTGTCGAGCAGCGCGTTGAGGAGTTGGTAGTACCGGGTCGAGGACACCCCGAAGGTGTCCCGGACGGACTGCTCCTTGGCGCCGGCGTGCCGCCACCACTGCTGCTCGAAGGCGAGGATGGCCCGTTCCCGCTCGGTCAACCCCGCCGCCGACGCGGTGGGTTCGGCATCGTCCCTGGCATCTGGCGCGAGGTCGTCGGTGTTCTCGTCGGCCGGTGCCGGCCGGGGTGTCGGGACGATCGGCCCGCCACCAGCCGCCACGTGGCCCGGACGAGCGTCGGTGGACGGCTCGGGGGCGGCGGGGGTGGCGTCGGCGGGCATGGCACTCAGCCTAACCAGGGTCGACCCGGGTCGCAGCAGCCGGCGCGGCCGGCCCCGCACCGCCGGGAACCCCGACGGCCGGGCCGGCCGCGCCGCACCGGTCAGGAGATGTCGCGCCGACGGATCGCCCAGAGGGCCGCGCCGAGGATCACCACCACCCCGACGGAGAGCAGCACCGAGGACTGCTGCCAGGTGATGTCCAGGGTCTCCGGTTTGCACTCGCCGTAGTAGGTGGCGTTACAGGAGTCCCAGTCCTGCAGGGTGACCGTCTTCGTCATCCAGGCCAGCACGTACGTGGGCAGCAGCCATGCCTCGGTCCACCGCACACTGGCCATCTCCAGCAGGATGCCCAGGCCGAACTGGCCGACCACCATCACCGCCACCACGCCGCCGAGAGCCATCGCGGTGTGCCGGCCCAGCGAGGCCAGCGCGAAGCCGATGGTGGTGAGCACCAGTACCAGCACGACACCGCGCAGCCCGGTGAGGGCGAACGACTGCCAGGCCCCGGAGGTCATCTTCTCGGTGCTACCCCGGAACGCGGCGACCGCCCAGAACCCGGCGAACCAGAGCACTGCGGCGGGCAGCGTCACCGCCAGAATGCCGGTGAGCAGCGCGGCCAGTTTGGTGAGCAGCACGGTGAGTCGCTTCGGTCGCCAGAGCAGCAGGTTCATCATGCCGCCGGTGCTCCACTCGGCGCCGACGAAGGACGCGCCGACCACGAACCCGACCAGGGCGAGGATTGCTGCAAACGGGATCAGCGTCTCGGGGAACGTCTCACGGAAGTTGAACGTGGAGGGCAGGAACCACTCCGCCTGGATCTGGTCGCGGGGCGGCGGCGTGATCACCGAGCAGTCGTCGGGGTAGCGGCCGTCGTTCGGCGTGCCGGCGGTCTTGGCCTGCTCGCAGTTGACGCGCTCCTGCTCGCTCCAGCGCACCTGCTCCTGGTAGCTCTGCTCGGCCTGGCGCTCGGCCTGGGCCAGCTGATCGGTGCCGATCTTCTGGTTCGTGAAGAACACCCCGATCACCACTGCGGCCAGCACCAGCAGGCCGAGCAGCGACATGTAGCGGGTGAAACGCCGCTTGGCCAGCCGGCGCAGCTCCGTACGATAGAGGCTCACGCGCCCCACCCTCCTCCGGTGGCGGGCTGACCCGTCCCACCGACCTTCGTGGACTCGTCGACCTGCCGGTTCTGTCCGGGTACCGGCGCGGTGGCGGTCAGTTCGAGGAAGACGCTCTCCAGGTCCACGGCGACCGGGGCCAGCTCGCTGACGTAGAGGTTGTGCTCGGCGAGCAGCCGGGTCACCGTGGCCGGCTTGTCGACGCCGGCCAGCATCAGGTGGTCCGGGTGGCCGGTGACCCGGATCCCGGCCCGGGTGAGCGCGTCGGTGGCCGCCGGCAGGTCGCTGACCGCCTCCAGCCGGACCAGGACGGCACCGGACGAGTGCTGGGCGAGCACCTCGTCGACCGGGCCGAAGGCGACCCGCCGGCCCAGCGAGATGATGGTGACCGAGTCGCAGATCAGCTGGATCTCGCCGAGGATGTGGCTGGACAGCACCACGGTCATCCCGGATTCGGCGAGCGTCCGCATCAACGTGCGCATCTCCCGGATGCCGCCCGGGTCGAGGCCGTTGGCCGGCTCGTCGAGGATGAGCAGATTCGGGTTCTTCAGTAGGGCGGAGGCGACGGCGAGCCGCTGCTTCATGCCCAGCGAGTACGTCTTGACCCGCTCGCCGGCCCGGTCGCGCAGCCCGACGAGCTCCAGCACCTCGTCGACCCGGGTGACCGGCACCTCGCCGGCCCCGGCCAGCAGAGACAGCGTGTCCCGCGCCGAGAAGTGCGGGAAGAACTGCGGGCTTTCCACGATGGCGCCGACACGACCGGCGACGGTGGGCAGCGCGTCGGGCACCTCGTGCCCGAGCAGCGCCATCCGGCCGCCGTCGGGTCGGATCAGGCCGAGCAGCGTACGCAGCGTGGTGGTCTTGCCGGACCCGTTGGGACCCAGGAAGCCGTGCACCTGCCCCGCGTCGACCCGCATGTCGAAACCGTCGAGCGCGTTGCGGGTGCCGCGTCGACGACTCTTGTACGTCTTACGTAGACCTTCGATCTCCAGGACAGCTGGCAAGCTGCACCTCCCCCGATGATGGGCGTGACAGCCGACACCATACGCGGTATGCAGCGGTGCGCAATACGCGGTATGCATCGGCGCGCCGAAGGAGGTAATTGATAGACGGAGAGTGACCGGTCAGGCGCAGACGACCTGCACGCCGGCGGCGCGGAACGCGTCCACCACCTCCGGGGCGGCACCGGAGTCGGTCACCAGCGTCTCCACCCGCTCGACCGGGCAGATCCGGGCGAAGGCGTGACCCCCCAACTTG
Source organism: Micromonospora sp. NBC_00389 (assembly GCF_036059255.1). Classification (NCBI taxonomy): domain Bacteria; kingdom Bacillati; phylum Actinomycetota; class Actinomycetes; order Micromonosporales; family Micromonosporaceae; genus Micromonospora; species Micromonospora sp. NBC_00389. The sequence continues at coordinate 916,099 of NZ_CP107947.1, forward strand.
GACGAGTCCGCGATGATCACCACCCGCTTGGCGCGGGCCACCATCAGGTTGTTCATCGCCGCCTCCCCCTCGTGGTGGGCGGCGGCGCCGAGCTGCGGATCGATCGCGTCCACACCGAGCAGCGCGACGTCCAGGGTGACCTCACGCAGCAGCGCCCCGCCCAGCGGGCCGACCAGCTCGAACGACTTGGGACGCACCACCCCGCCGGCCACCACGACCTTCATCCGCGACCGGACCAGCAGTTCGTTGGCGATGTTCAGCGCGTTGGTCACCACGGTGAGCTGGGCACCCTCGGCGCTGGTGTTCAGATCCGGCCGGACGGCCAGCGCCCGGGCCACCTCGGTGCTGGTGGTGCCGCCGTTCAGGCCGACCACGGTGCCGGGCGTGACGAGCGCCGCGGCGGCGGCGCCGATCCGCTGCTTCTCCGCCGAGTGCTTGGCGGTCTTGTAGCGCAGCGGCAGGTCGTACGAGACCCCGTTGGCCACCGCACCACCCCGGGTCCTGGTGATCATCTGCTGCTGGGCAAGCTGGTCGAAGTCGCGGCGAATGGTGGCCTGGGAGACGTCCAGCCGCTCAGCGGCCGCCTCGACGCTGACCCGGCCGTTGTCGGTCAGCATCTCGAGCAGGGCGTTCCATCTGGCGTACCGGTCCACCGCGGGGGTCCTCCCACTGACTGCACGAACGGTGATTGATTGCGTGCACACTAGTGCGCGAAACTAGGCTTGCGCAAAAGACCGGCCTGCGCGATCGGCTGGTCGGTTGCCACGGCCACCCAGTTTCGCGCAGAATGACGCGCGAAATACGGGTGTAACGAGCCGTATTGCGCACCGGCCGGCCCTGCGAGGAGTTTCCCATGGCATACGTGGACGCGGAGATCGCGAGCCAACCCGACTGCTGGCGGGAGGCGGCCGACCTGGCCGGCGTCGTGCGTGGTGACCTGCCGCGCCCCGGCGAGCGGGTCGCCGTCGTCGGCTGCGGCACGTCGTGGTTCATGGCGATGGCGTACGCGGCCCGCCGCGAGCAGGCCGGCCAGGGCGAGACCGACGCGTTCCAGGCATCCGAGTTCCCCGTCGGCCGCCGCTACGACCGGCTGATCGCGATCACCCGTTCCGGCACCACCACCGAGGTGCTGGAGCTGCTGGCCGCGCTGCGCGGGCTGGTGCCCAGCACCGTCATCGTCGGCGACCCGGCGTCCCCGGCGGTCGACCTGGCCAACGCCGCGGTGACCATGCCCTTCGCCGACGAGCGATCGGTGGTGCAGACCCGCTTCGCGACCACCGCGCTGGCCCTGCTCCGGGCCAACCTCGGCGACCCGGTGACCGCCCTCGCCGCCGACGCCGAGGTGGCCGTGCGCGCCCCGCTGCCGATCGATCCGGCCACCATCGGGCAGGTCACCTTCCTCGGTCGGGGGTGGACGGTCGGGCTGGCCCAGGAGGCCGCGCTGAAGTGCCGCGAGGCGGCCACCTTCTGGGCCGAGGCGTACCCGGCGATGGACTACCGGCACGGACCCATCTCGATCGCCGCGCCCGGCCGGCTGGTCTGGGCGTTCGGCGAACTGCCCGACGGGCTGCCCGAGGACGTGGCCGCCACCGGCGCGGCCTTCGTACACAGCCGCACGCACGGGTGCCGCACGGTGCTGGGCAGTTGGGCCGCCGGCCGGACCCCGGTCGACCCGATGGCCGACCTGATCCTCGCCCAGCGCTTCGCGGTGGCCCTGGCGACCAGCCGGGGTCTCGACCCGGACGCGCCCCGTCACCTGACCCGGTCGGTGGTGCTGGCATGAGCGAGCGAACCATCAGGCACCGCAGCGTGGCGCGAAGCGTCGGCACGGAGCGCAGCGGAGTGCCGACGTGAGCGACGGCCAGGCCGTGGACACCGACCGGGTGGTCGTCGCGCTGGACGTCGGCGGCACCGGCATGAAGTGCGCCCTGGTCCGACCGGACGGCGTCGCGGTACACACCGAGCGGCACTCCACCGACGCCGCGCGCGGCCCGGCCGCCGTGGTCGGCACCATCCTGGACGTTGCCGAGGGGCTGGCCGGTAAGGCCCGCGCCGACGGGCTCACCCCGGTCGCGCTCGGCATCGCCGTGCCCGGGGTGGTGGACGAGGCGCGCGGGGTCGCGGTCTGGTCGGCGAACGTGGGCTTCCGGGACGTACCGCTGCGGGACCTGGCGGTGGCGCGGCTCGGCCTGCCCACGGCGCTCGGCCACGACGTGCGGGCCGGTGGCCTCGCCGAGGCCCGGCTCGGCGCCGGCCGCGGCACCGGCCACGTGCTCTTCGTGGCGATTGGCACCGGCATCGCCGCCGCGCACGTGGTCGACGGCACGGCCGCCGTCGGCGCTCACGGCGCTGCCGGGGAGATCGGCCACATCCTGGTACGTCCCGGCGGCCCGCGCTGCGGCTGCGGTCGGCCCGGCTGCCTGGAGGCGGTCGCCTCCGCCTCCGCGATCGGCCGCCGCTACGTGGAACTGGCCGGCGGGACGCCCGCCGAGCCGGTCACGGCGGCCGAGGTGGCCGAGCGGGCCGCAGCCGGCGAGCCGCTCGCGGGCCGGGTCTGGCAGGAGGCGGTCGAGGCGCTGGCCGACGGCCTGGCCTCCGGGCAGGCGCTGTTCGACGTGGCGACGATCGTGCTCGGCGGTGGCCTGGCGCAGGCCGGGCACCGGCTGCTCGACCCGCTGCGGACGGCGCTGCACGAACGAATGACCTTCCACCGGGAGCCGCGGCTGGTCGCGGCAGCCCTCGGCGACGAGGCCGGCTGCCTCGGCGCCGCTCTGCTCGCCCTGGACGCCGCCGGCGTCCGTGACCATCAGGAGAAGCGATGACCGTGCGGGTGAACGGCCGAGTGGTGACCCCGACCGGTGTCATCCGGCAGGGCTGCGTCGAGTGGGACGGCGACCGGATCACTGCGGTGGCCGAATACCCGTCGGTCCGCGACGGGCACTGGATCCTGCCCGGCTTCGTCGACATGCACACCCACGGCGGCGGCGGGCACACCTTCACCACCGGGGACGCCGACCAGGCCCGGTCCGCGGCGGCGTTCCATCTGGGCCACGGCACCACCACTCTGCTGGCCAGCCTGGTCAGCGCACCCTTCCCGCTGATGCGCGCGGCCACCGAGGCGTTCGCACCGCTGGTCGACGCGGGCGTGCTGGCGGGCATCCACTTCGAGGGGCCCTACCTCTCCGCCGTCCGCTGTGGGGCGCAGAACCCGGAGTACCTCCGCGACCCGTCCACCGACGAGCTGGCCGAGTTGATCGAGCTGGGTGGGGGCGGGATCCGGATGGTCACCCTCGCCCCTGAGCGGGACGGCGCGCTGGAGGCGATCAAGCTGCTCACCGCCCACCGGGTGGTGGCCGCGGTGGGCCACACCGACGCCACCTACGAGCAGACCCGCGCCGCGATCGCCGCCGGCGCCAGCGTCGGCACCCACCTGTTCAACGGCATGCGGCCGGTGCACCACCGCGAGCCCGGCCCGGTGGTGGCCCTGCTCGACGCACCCACCGTGGTCTGCGAGCTGGTCGCCGACGGGGTGCACCTGCACGACGGCATGCTGACCTTCGCCACCACGACCGCCGGCCCGGACCGGGCCGCGCTGATCACCGACGCGATGGCCGCCGCCGGTATGCCCGACGGCGAGTACGAGCTGGGCGGTCAGGTCGTCACCGTGGCCGACGGGGTGGCCCGGCTGGCCCGCGACGGAGCGATCGCCGGCAGCACCCTGACCATGGACGCGGCGCTGCGGCACGCCGTGGAGGCCGGGATCCCGATCGCCGACGCGACGCGGATGGTGGCCACCACCCCGGCCCGCGCCATCGGCCTGGGCGACCGGGTGGGCTCCCTTCAGGTCGGCCTCCGCGCCGACCTGGTGGTGCTCGACGAGGACCTGAACGTGGTCCGGGTGCTGCGCGGCGGCTCCTGGGTGGAGTGACGGGCGCTCTGCCCGGCCTGGCGGCACCGGCGAATCCGAAGCCCAGGCTCGGGTCAACCGAGGGTGGAGACCTCGACGCCGAGCACGGCCTGCTCGTCGGGGCGGTGCACCAGCACGTCGGCCAGGTACGACTGGACCGCGTGGCGCATCCCGACGTCCCGGCCGGCCCGCTCGGAGAGCAGCCACTTGTGCTCGATGATCTGCGCGAACAGCTCCTGCGGCTCCAGCTTGCGGCGCAGGTGCGCGGGCACCGCCCGGACCACCGGCTCGAAGACCTCGGTGAGCCAGCGGTGCGCCGCCTGCTGCTCGTCGTTCAGGTCGCTCTCCGCCCGGTAGGCGTCCAGGTCGTTGAGCAGCTTGCGCGCCTGGTTCTCCTCGGCGTCCAACCCGGTGAGTCGCAGCAGCCGCCGGGTGTGGTAGCCGGCGTCGACCACCTTCGGCCGGACCAGGTAACGCCCGTTGTCAATGGTCGACATGGCCACCTCGGCCACGTCGAAGCCCAGGTCGTTGAGGCGGCGGATCCGGCCCTCGATGTCGTGCCGGGCCTCCCGCTCGACCGCCTGCTCGTAGGTGATCTCGTGCCAGAGCCGCTCGTAGCGCTGCACGACCTCCTCGCAGACCAGCTCCGGGTCGATGGACTCGTGCAGCAGACCAGCGGCCTGCAGGTCCAGTGCCTCGCCAAAGATGTTGACCCGGGCGATCTCCAGATCCTCGCCGCGCTGGCCGTTGGAGAGTGAGTTGTGCAGCGCGCCCGTCTCCGCGTCCACCAGGTACGCCGCGAAGGCGCCCGCATCCCGCCGGAACAGCGTGTTGGACAGCGAGCAGTCGCCCCAGAAGAAACCGGTCAGGTGCATCCGCACGATCAGCGCGGCGAGCGCGTCGAGCAGCCGGCTCATCGTCTCCGGCCGCAGGGTGTGTGAGAAGAGCGCCCGGTAGGGCAGTGAGAACTGCAGGTGCCGGGTGATCAGCACCGATTCGAGGGGTTCCCCGTCCTCGGTCTGCCGGTCGGCGACCACCGCCACGGCCTCGACCGACGGGAAGTCGATCCGCTCCAGGGCCCGGAGCAGGTCGTACTCCCGTTCGGCGATCCGCTCGCGAGTCTCCTTGAACGCGTAGACGTACTCACCCAGCCGGACGAACCGGACGATGTGTCGGGAGATGCCCTGCGGCAGGGCCACCAGGTGCTGGGCAGGCCACTCCTCCAGCGGTGTCGACCAGGGCAGGTCGAGCAGCGCCGGGTCCACGAGGGCAGACGTGATCCGCACGGGCACAAGCATGACTGGTCTCCCCCCACATCCGCCTCTCATCGTGGCTGGGCACACAGCGCGGGACGGCGGCCTCGCCCGGTGCCGGTAGCGTGGTCGCGTGCGGGAGACCACAGCGGTACGACGTCACCTGCGGCTACGGCCGGTCCGGCCGGCCGGCTGGTGGTTCGATGCCCTGCTGCTGGTGGGGCTGGTCGGGCTGACCGTGGCGCTCGCCGCGGACCAGTTCTTCGGGCTGGACCGGGCGGTCGCCGACTGGGCCGACGGGCATCGGCCGGCAGTCGCTTACTGGGTTGCCCGGGTGCTGAACCTGCTCGGCCAGGGCACCCCGCTGACCTTGATCGCCGCCGGGCTGGGTGTGTTGCTGGCCGTCCGGCTCCGGTCGCTGCGCCCGGTCCTGCCGCCGGTGGTCGCGTTCGGGCTGACCTATCTGACCATCGGCCCGCTCAAGGTGTGGACCGCCCGGGCGGCGCCGAGCGCGAGCGTCAAGGAGCCCTACCTGCCACCCGAGCAGACCCTGCCGCTGTTCCACGACGACCTGCCGGTCCGGTTCGCCCAGTCCTACCCGTCGGGGCACGTCGCCAACGCGATCGTCTGGTACGGCGTCATAGCGTTGCTGCTCGTCCCGCTGGCGCGCAGCTTCGGCCGGCAACTGCCGGCCCGGCTGGTCATCGTGATCCGCGTGGTGCCGCCCCTGGTGGTGCTCACCACCACCACCTACCTGGGCTGGCACTGGCTGACCGACTCGGTGGCCGGGCTGCTGCTCGGGCTGATCCTGGACCGGCTGCTGCACCGGGCACCGTGGGACAACCTGCCGCTGCCCGGCCGGCTACGCCAGTGGGACCGGCCGTTCACCTCGTACCCCTAGGGTGCGGCGGGTGAATCACCTGGCGCGACGGCTCGACGTACCCGATGCGGTGGTCATCGGGTTGGGCTCGATGCTCGGCGCGGGCGTCTTCGTGGTCTTCGGCCCGGCCGCGGCGGCGGCCGGCGGCGCCGGCCTGCTGCCCGCTCTGGTGCTCGCCGGCTTCATCGCCTTCTGCAACGCGACCAGTTCGGCCCGACTGGCGGCCCGCTATCCGGAGTCCGGCGGGACCTACGTCTACGGACGGGAGCGCCTCGGGCCGCTGGCCGGCTTCGTGGCCGGTTGGGGCTTCGTCGTCGGCAAGACGGCGAGCTGCGCGGCGATGGCGCTGACCATCGGGGCCTACCTGTGGCCGGGTCAGGCCCGGCTGGTCGCGGTCAGCGCGGTCCTCGCGGTCACCGCGGTGAACCTGCGCGGCATCGGCAAGACGGCAACCGCGACCAAGGCCCTGGTCGCGCTGGTACTCGCGGTGCTGGCCCTGGTCGCGGTCGTCGGCGTCGCCGGTGGCGACCTGGCGCTGGACCGGCTCGGCGATCCCGGTGGCTCCGGCCGGGGCGTGCTCACCGCCGCCGGGCTGCTGTTCTTCGCCTTCGCCGGGTACGCCCGGATCGCCACGCTCGGCGAGGAGGTCCGTGATCCGCGCCGGACCATCCCCCGCGCGGTGCCGCTGGCGCTCGGCGTGGTGCTCGCGATCTACCTGGTGCTGGCCGTGGTCACGCTCGGCGTGCTCGGCCCCGACCGGCTGGCCGACTCCGCCGCGCCCCTGGTCGACGTGGTGACCGCCGCCGGGCTACCCGGCCTGGCCTGGGTGGTCCGCGCCGGGGCCACCATCGCCGTCATCGGAGTGCTGCTGTCCCTGGTCGCCGGGGTCGGCCGGACCACCCTGGCGATGGCGCGCCGCCGCGACCTGCCCGGCGCGCTGGCCGCCGTACACCCCGTACGCCAGGTGCCGCACCGGGCCGAGGTGGCCGTGGCCGCCGTGGTGATCCTGGTGGTGCTGCTCGGCGACGTGCGGGACGCGATCGGCTTCTCCAGCTGCACCGTGCTCGTCTACTACGCGATCACCAACGCGGCAGCGCTGACGCTGGGCCGAGAGCCGGGGCGGAAGCTGCCGGTTCAGGTACTCGCCGGCCTGGGCCTGGTCGGCTGCCTGCTGCTCGCGGTCAACCTGCCACTGAGCAGCGTCCTCGCCGGCTTCGGAGTGCTCGCCGTCGGCGCCGCCTGGTACGCGCTACGGCCTGGTCGCCGCTGACCCGAGGAGGCCACCGGCGACCAGGGGTCAGCGACTCAGCCGCTGGTAGCGGCGCACTGCCAGCGGAGCGAACGTCGCGATCAGCAGCACTGGCCACACCACCGCCAACAGCATCGCGTTCTCTGCCGGCCAGGAGTCGCCACCCAGGCCCGGATTGCCGAACAGTTGGCGGATCGCCGCGACGGTGGCCGACAGCGGGTTCCACTCCGAGATCGCGCCGATCCACGGCGGCATGAGCTCGGGCGACACGAACACGTTGGAGATCGCGGTGAGCGGGAACGCCGCCGGGAAGACGATCACGCCGACCGTGTCCGGATTGCGGACCAGCAACGCCAGGTAGATGCCGATCCAGGTGATCGAGACCCGCAGCAGTAGGAGGAGCCCGACGGCGAGCAACGCCCGGCCCACGCCCTCTCGCCACTGCCACCCGACGAGCAGGCCACAGACCAGCAGGGTGGCCATCTCCAGCAGGGCGCGGAGCAGATCGGCGGCACTGCGGCCGGTCATGAGGGCGGAACGCGCCATCGGCATCGACCGGAACCGGTCCACGACACCCCGACTGAGGTCGAGCGCCACGCCGGTCGCGGTGGCGCCAAGCCCGTACAGCATCGTCATCACGAAGACCCCGGGCAGCAGGAACTCGCGATAGTTGCCGCCGCCCGGCACCTGCATGCCGCTGCCGAACACGTAGCCGAAGACGAGCACGAACATGATCGGCAGCGAGAAGTAGAGGATCAGCTCCTCCGGCGCACGGATCACGTGGATCATGTTGCGCCTGGTCATTGTCCAGCCGTCGGTGATCGCGGCACCCAACCGCGCCAGCGGCGTACGCGCGGGCACCGGCGGGACCGTGGTGGCCGCCGTTTCGACCGATCGGATCGCAGTGGTCATGCCGCGTCCACCTTTCCTCCGGCGCCGACGGGCACGCGGGCTTCGTCGGGGCGGTGCCCGGTCAGGTGCAGGAACGCCTCGTCCAGCGTCGCGCGGCGCAGGCCGATGTCCTCGACCGCGATCCCCGCGTCGTCCAACGCCCGCACCACGTCGACCAGCCCGGTGACCCGGTCGGTCACCGGCGCGCTGAGCCGCCGGATCTCCGGATCGCGCTCGGGCTCCGCGCCGCAGATCCGGGTCACGATGCGGGCAGCCTGGGTCAGGTCGGCCACGTCGCGCACCACCACCTCGACCCGGTCACCGCCGGTCATCGACTTCAGCTCGTCCGGTGAGCCCTCGGCCACCACCCGACCGGCGTCGATCACCGAGATCCGGTTGGCGAGTTGGTCGGCCTCCTCCAGGTACTGCGTGGTGAGCAGCACCGTGGTCCCGTCCGCGACCAGGGTGCGGACGAGGTCCCACACCTGGTTGCGGCTGCGCGGGTCCAGGCCGGTCGTCGGCTCGTCGAGGAAGAGAACGCGCGGCGTGCGGATCAGGCTGGCGGCGAGGTCCAGCCGGCGGCGCATCCCACCCGAATACTCACCGGCGGACCGACTCGCCGCCTCGTCGAGCCCGAACCGTTCCAGCAGTTCGTCGGCTCGTTGGCGGGCCGCCCGTCGGCCGAGCCGGAACAGCCGGCCGAACAGCTCCAGGTTCTGCCGGCCGCTGAGGGTCTCGTCGACGGCGGCGTACTGCCCGGTCAGCCCGATCCGGGCACGCACCTCGTCCGGCTGACGCCGCACGTCGTATCCGGCCACAGTGGCCCTGCCGGCGTCGAAGTGCAGCAGCGTGGCAAGGATCCGTACGGCCGTCGTCTTCCCGGCGCCGTTCGGTCCCAGCAGTCCGTGCACCGCGCCGGTCGGTACGGTCAGGTCAAACGTGTCGAGCGCGTGGGTCGGGCCGTACCGCTTGCCCAGCCCTTCGGCGACCACGTCGAATGTCGTCATGCCCCCACGGTGCGGTCGGGCGCTGACGGCTCACGCACCGTCGGCTGACGGCGGCGCACCAGGCACCTCCGGTGCCCCGGCTTTCTCCGCCTCGGTGATCTGGTCGAGGACGAGGATGATCTCCGAGCGGGTGGCCTCGCCGACGTACCAGCCGGTGAGCCCGCCGACCAACGCCTCTTCGCAGAGCCGCCTCGCCTCGCCGAGATCTCCGCGCAGCCGTGCGACCTGGGCGAGGCCGAGCCGAGCGCTGGATACGAACTCCGGCGCGCCGCTGCGCTGCGCGAGGAGCAGCGCAGCGGCGAAGTCGTCCCACGCCGCGGCGAGGTCACCGGCGCGCAGCCTCAGCTCGCCCCGGGTACGCAGCATGTCGGCCTGATCGACGGCCGATCCGAGGCTCTCGGCCAACCCCAGGGCCTCATCCATGTGTGCGCTGGCCGTCTCCGGATCATCCCGCCAGGCGGCGAGTTCACCGAGCGCGCCGAGCGTGATCATGGCCCCCCACCGGTCCCCGGTGCTCCGGAAGCCGTCAAGCGCGGTGACCAGTGCGGTCCTGGCCTGGTCCCACTGACCACGCCACATCTGCGCGGAGCCGGTTCCCATCGCGCCGAGCGCGTTGATCCACACGTCCGGGCCGACCAGCTGCCGCAGCTCCCGCATGAGGTCTTCGACGTCCTCGGCACCGCCGGACGGTGGCCCGGTGGAGATCCCCGACAGATACAGCAGAAAAGGTTGTCGAGGCGGCCGGCCGAGGCTTCGGATCATGGACTGCTGCGATCCGGACGGCAGATGGCCGGAACCACCGAGCGAGGCGTTGAAGACGCAGAGGGCGAACTCCTCGCCCAGCCCGGGCGGCGCCTCGGCGCCGAGCAGGTCGAGGACGTCGGCGGCCAGCCGGGCACCTTCCCCGCGCATGCCGCGCAGCCACCAGTAGAACGACAGGGCCGCGACCAGCCCGGCCGCGTCGGACGCGTCACCGGCCCCGGTGGCACGACGCAGCGCCGCATGCAGGTTGTCCCGCTCGGCGTCGAGCCGTCGCAGCCACTGCAACTGTTCAGCTCGCCTCAGGTGGTCGCTGGCGGTCCAGGCGAACTCCAGGAAATACGTGGCGTGCGCGCGGCGTAGCTGGTCGGCCTCGCCGGCTTCGGCGAGACGCTCGGCGCAGAAGGCGCGCACCGTCTCGAGCATCCGGTAGCGACCACCGGTCAACTCGACGAAGGACTTGTCGGCCAGACCGGTCAACGCGTCGACGAACTCGGCGGTGGGCAGGCCGGAAACTCTCCCGGCCGCCTCCAATGTGGCACCGCCTGCGAAGACAGTCAGCCGTCGGGCCAGCCTCCGTTCGGCGTCGTCGAGCAGGTCCCAACTCCATTCGACCACGGCCCGGAGCGTGCGGTGTCGCGGCGACGCGGCCCGGTTGCCCATCGACAGCAGCCGGAACCGATCGTCGAGACGAGCGGCCACCTCCGCGACGGGCAGCGCCCGCAGCCGCGCGGCGGCCAGCTCGATCGCCAGCGGCAGGCCGTCGAGGGTACGGCAGATCCGCAGCACCATCTCGACGTTGGCCGACGTGACGGCGAAGTCGGGCGCGACGTCAGCGGCCCGCTGGGCGAACAGGATGACCGCGGCGTAGTCGTCGGCGTCCAGCACCGACACGTCGGGCGGCGGCAGGGTCAGCCCGGACAACGGGCACAACGCCTCACCGGCCAGCCCGAGCGGTTCGCGACTCGTGGCCAGGACAGACAGCGTCGGGCACGCGCTCAGCAACCGCGCGGCCAACCGGGCCGCGTCTGCGATGACGTGCTCGCAGTTGTCGAGCACGAGGAGCAGCCGCCGCTCGGCGAGCGCCTCGACCAGCCGGTCGGTTGCCTGCCGGTTCGGTTCGACCGGGGCGCGCAGGCCCGCGTCGCGCAGGCCGAGCGCGCTCAGCACCGCCTGCGGTACGTCCGAACCATGTGCCAGCCCAGCCAGCTCAACGAAGCGGACCTCACTGTCGAGGCGGCCTGCCGCCTCGATCGCCAACCGCGTCTTGCCCGCTCCCCCGGGGCCGGTCACAGTGACCAACCTTCGCTCGCCGAGCAACTCCCCAACGCGCTTGAGCTCATCCTCCCGCCCGACGAACGTGGTGAGCTGGCTCGGCAGTGCCGGTTCGCTTGTCCCGCGCACGGCCGAATGCGTCTCACCGCGCAGCACAGCCAGGTGAATCGCGGCCAGCGCCGCCGACGGGTCGACGCCGAGCTGCTCGGCCAGCGTTCGCCGGGCGTCCTCGAACTCGGCCAGTGCCTCGGCCGGCCGGCCCAGTGCGGACAGGGCGCGCATGAGCTGGCCCCGCGACCGCTCCCGCAACGGATGCGCGACGACCAGCTCCCGCAGCTCCGCGACCAGCGCGGCATGCGCGCCCAGCGCCAGCTCCGCCTCGATACGATCTTCGATGGCGGCCAGCCGCAGCTCGTCCAGCCGGGCCGCTTGCGCGGGTGCGCCCGCCAGGTCGATGACGTCGGCCAGGGCGGGACCACGCCACAGCTCCAGCGCCTCGCGTAACACGGCCACCGCGCGGGACCAGTCGCCGCTGGCGAGCGCGCGGCTTCCCGCCTCGGCGAGCCGCTCGAACCGGTATGCGTCGACATCGCCGGGATCAATGGCGAGGCGATAACCAGCCGGGTGGAACTCGACCGGGTTGTGCTCGGCGGGCAGGGCCTGGCGCAGCCGCGAGACCTGGGACTGGAGTGCGTTGGCCGCGCCACGGGGCGGGTGCTCGCCGTACAGGCCGTCGATCAGCCGCTCCGCGGACACCATCCGGCCCGCGTCGAGCAGAAGCAGCGCCAGCAGAGCGCGCAACCGCGGACCGCCCACGGGGATCTCGCGCCCGTCGGCCAACAGCACCTGGGTCGGACCCAGGATGCGGAATCGCATGACCCCGATTGTCACTCACGACCAGCCCGTCCCTGCTATCCGGCAAGGCCATCGTGCGAACCCGGTCAGCTCGGCTCGCCGGCCCCATCGGGTTGGCGGGTCAGCCCGCCGTCGTCCGGGGCGGACGCGTCCGGCGGTCCACCGTTGACCGACGGCACCGCCCCGACCGGGGGTGACACCGGAGTAGGCATGGGATGGGCCGCGCCAGGGGCGGATGCGGCGACCTCCCAATCCGCCGGCCCCGGCGCCGACCTGGGTGCCGCCAGTGGGGTCGGCACCCCACCGAGGACGGGCCCGGCCGGTCGGGGAACCGGGCCGGTGCGGGCGGGCGGGGCGCACTGCCTGGTCAGCCAGTCCAGCCCGCGCCGGCGGGCGACCACGGTGAGCCGGTCGCCCGCGAAGATCACCTGTCGGGGGTCCAGGTCCCGCCACCAGATGGTCTTGGCGCCGCCGGCTGGGGTCCGGGCGATCAACCGGACCTGCCCATCCCGGTTGACCACGTCGAGCGGCCGGCCGTCCAACTCGGAGCCGGGGGCGACCGGCACCTCGGCGACCGGCAGCGCATGCCGGTCGACCGGAATGGTGGTGATCACCGCGCGCTCGGTGAGTGCCCCGATGAAGGCCGGAGCGGCCAGGTAGGAGACCGAGCGGGACACCCCGAGGGCGAAGGTCTCCTCCACCCGTTCGGCGAAGTCACCGTCGAAGAGCCGCAGCACCACCCGCAGGTCGTCGCGGAGATCCCGGGCCGCCAACGCCGCCTCCAGGTTGGCCACGTCGTCGGTGGACGCCACCACCAGCGCCTGACAGTCCGCCACCGACGCAGCGGCCAGGGTCTCCGGCAGTGCGGCGTCCCCGACGATCAGCGGCACCTCCAACTGGCGGGCCAGGGCGGCGCCACGCGGCTCCGGGTCCTTGTCGATCGCCACCACCTCGACGTCGTACTCGCGGAGCTGGGCCATCACCCGGGTGCCGACGTTGCCGAGGCCGACCACCACGAAGTGACCGACCCGGGCGGGCTGCAGCCGGCCGGTGTGCAGGGCCAGCCGCGCGTTGACGATGCCGTCCACCACGACCGCGGTGATCAACGGAATCAGCGCGAGCCCGGCCAGGTTGAGCACCACCTGCATGATCTGCGCGTCGGCCGCCTTTTCGGTGTCCGGGTCGGCACCGCTGAGGGTGGTGACCAGCGTCAGGTAGAGCGCCTCGGCCGGGGAGACGCCCTCGGCCCGGGAGATCAACGTGCCGAGCAGCGCGATCACCGCGAGCACCAGCATCACCGCGATGCCGATCTTGCGGGTGGCGAAGCCGCGTACCGCGCGCAGCAGCACCGCCATCGGACGGCGCCGCCTGCGCGCCCGGACCAGCCGGCGGGCGGCGACCTCGGTGCCCGGCGGCTGCCCGGTCGCCTCGGCGAGCACCAGGTCGGCGTCGGCCTGCTCGGCCGGCAGCAGCTCCACCCCCTGCTCCTCGCTGATGTCGGCCAACGCGCAGACCACATCCTGCGGCCGGACGTCGGCACGGCGAGCCACCCGCAGCGTCTTGTCCCGGTGCTGGAACGAGCTCGGGTCGACCTCGCCGAGCGCGGCGGCGACGAACGCCGGTGCGGCCATCTCGGCGTCGGAGAGCACCTCGACCGGCGCCTTGAGCAGCTTGCGCACACCACCGGCGAGGGTGCCGTTGAACATCCGCAGCACCTGACGGACCCGCTGGTCGACGGCCTGGGCGCAGAGCGCGGCGTGCAGGTTGCCGACGTCGTCCTGGTGCAGCAGGGCCAGCCCGGTAGCCCCGGCCAGCCCGGCGGCCTCGAAGGTCGCCACGTCCAGTCGGTCTGAACGGACCACCCGGACCCCGCGCAGCCCGGCCACGTCCGGCCCGTTGGTGCGGTAACGCTCCGGCACCACCACGGTCACCCGGGCCCCGCCGGCCGGCAGCTCGGATTCGAGCATCGCCCGGGCCACGTAGTAGGCGAGCGCGTCGCGCCCGCAGATCACGTAGTGGGGTCGGGGGTCTCCGGCGGACCGCAGTCGCCAGTTCCACTCGACCGCCCGTCGCGCCCGGTCCCGCCACGGCTCCGCCATGCCCGGATCGTAGTCAGCACCACCACGGTGGGCGACCCCGTCCGGATCATCCCGGCCAGGCATGTCGGCCAGGGCGGTGGGTAGAGCAGCGGCATGCAGACGTTCCTCCCGTACCCGGACTTTCTGGCCAGCGCCCGCACGCTGGACCAGAGGCGGCTGGGCAAGCAGCGGGTGGAGGCCATCCAGGTGCTGCGTGGGCTCACCCGGCCCGGGTACGGCTGGCGCAACCACCCGGCGGTGAAGATGTGGGCCGGGTACGAGGAGGCACTCACCCGCTACGGGCTGGACATGTGCGCGGTCTGGACCGAGCCGGGGCGGGCCGACACCTGCGCCACCACGATGACCGTCGACCTCGCCGCCGCCTGCGGAGCCGGCGTCGTGCGTACCCAGACCGAGCTGGCCGAGGCCGCTGAACTTCCTCCCTGGCTGGGCCGCGACGAATTCCACCTGAGTCACCGCTCGTCACTGCTGCGCAAGGACCCCGCGCACTACCGCCCGATCTTCGGCGACGGCGTGCCGGCGGACCTGGAGTACGTCTGGCCCGCCTCCGACCGGAGCCGCCGCTGCCTACCGCGCGACTGACCGTTTTGTGCGGCAGACTGGAGGCTCCGTCAGGTCGGGAAGGTGCTCATGGCGCTGTCGCAAATGGTGGGACGGCTCATCGGCGTACGCCAGCACCAGGTGGACCCGGGCGGCGGTGGCGCCGACCGCGTGCCGGGACCGGTCACGGCGGTGGTGGTGGGTGGCGGCATCGCCGGCATGTCGGCGGCGGTGGTGCTGGCGGAGCGCGGTGTGACGGTGACGGTGCTGGAGGCGGCACCCACCCTGGGCGGCCGGCTGGGCGCCTGGCCGGAGGCGCTCGCCGACGGCAGCCAGCAGAACGAGCACGGTTTCCACGCGTTCTTCCGGCAGTACTACAACTGGCGGTCCATCCTCCGCAGGGTCGACCCCGACCTGGGCTTCCTCAAGCCGATCCCGGGCTACCCGATCCTCAGTGAGCAGTGGCCGACCGAGGAGTTCGGCAAGCTGCCGCCCGCACCGCCGGCGAACCTGCTCGCGCTGCTGCTGCGCAGCCCCAGCCTGCGCCTGGCCGACCTGCGACTGATGGATCGGGACGCCGCGCTGCCGCTGCTCAGCTACGACCCGGTACGCACCTACGCCGAGCTGGACGACACCACCGCCGACGAGCTGCTGGCGTCGCTGCGACTGCCGGACCGCGCCCGGGCCATGCTGTTCGAGGTCTTCTCGCACTCGTTCTTCAACCACGAGTCGGAGATGTCGGCCGCCGAGATGGTCGCCCAGTTCCACTTCTACCTGCTCGGCAACCCGGAAGGGCTGGCCTTCGACTGCCCGGACGAGGACTACGGCACGGCGATCTGGGAGCCGCTGACCCGGCACGTGGAGAAGCACGGCGGCCGGGTGCTCACCCGGGCCACCGCGACCGGGGTGCACCGTGGCGCCGACGGCTGGCGGGTGTCGACCGCCGACGGCGGCAGCCACCCGGCGGGGTACATCGTGCTGGCCGTCGACCCGCCGGCGCTCGCCGCGCTGGTCGGGGCCTCCCCCGACCTGGTCGAGCAGGCACCGGAGCTGGTGGCGCGGATGCCCGCGTTCGGCACGCCCGGCCCGCCGTACGCGGTGGCGCGGTACTGGTGCGACGGGGACGTGGCCGCCGAGCGCGCGGTGTTCAGCGGAGTGTCCCGGCAGCCCACATTGGACTCGGTGACGCTCTACCACCGGCTGGAGAACGAGTCGCGACGCTGGGCGCGGCAGACCGGCGGGTCGGTCATCGAGTTGCACGCGTACGCCTGCGAGCCGGGGGTGCCGGCCGAGGAGCTGGCCGAGCGGATGCGCCGCGAGCTGGTGGCGCTCTGGCCGGAGGCCGCCGGCCTGCGGATCCGCGAGCTGCGAGCCCGGGTGGAGGCGCAGGCGCCGGCGTTCAGCCTGGGCAGCCACGCCTGGCGACCGGGGGTACGCACCGACGCGAACGGCCTCTATCTCGCCGGGGACGGAGTTGCCACGGACTTCCCGAGCGCCCTGATGGAACGCTCCGCGGCCACCGGCATCATCGCCGCGAACCACATCCTGCGTGCCGAGGGTGGCGCCGCCGAGCCGGTGCACTCGATCCGGCCACGGGGGCTGCTGACCAGGAGAGGCACGGCAACCTGACAAGGCGGTCATATGCCGCACTGTCCGCCGGGGCAGAGCCGGACGGCCGATCGAAATACGTTGCCCGTCTGACCCGTGCCGACCTACCGTGATCGCGCAAGGTCAACACCGCCGCGGGAGCAGATCATGACGATGTCGCACGTCACCAGCGTGCCATCCGTGCTGCCCGGCGACGGTTGCCGAGCGGAAGGTCCCCGGGCGGGCCGGCCCGACTGACGCGTACCCGTACGCGCCGAGCCGCCCGTCCCACAGCCGGACCGGGCGGCTTTTCGCTGTCCGGAGCCATCGTCCGTCACTGCCCTGGAGGGAGATCCCGGTGGACGCCGTCCTCGTCATCAACGCCGACCTCGGCCCGCTGCACCGGGTCACCGTTCAGCACGCCGTCCGGATGCTCTGCCGTCGGGTGGCCGAGATCCACGAGGCCGAGCCGGACCAGGTGATCGGGGTCTTCCCGATGCCCCGGGTGGTACGACTCGTCCGCTACGTGGTCACCCGGTGGCGGTTCAGCTCCGGGCCGGCCTGGTCCCGGGCCGGTGTGCTGCGCCGCGACGACCGCTGCTGCGCGTACTGCGGTGGCGCGGCGTCGACCATCGACCACATCCTGCCCCGCTCGCGCGGCGGCCGGAACACCTGGCGAAACACCACCGCCGCCTGCTACGGCTGCAACCAGCGCAAGGGCGACCGGACGCCGGCGGAGGCGGGCATGCCGCTGCGCCGGGAGCCGGTGAACCCGGGTTGGGCGGCCCTGGCGGGGCGGTGACGGACCGGCCGGCGGGAACGGGGGGCCGTGTCGGGGGTACGCCCCCGGCGCGGCACCCGCCGGCCCCCGGTCAGCCGGCGCGCTCCTTGACCTGCGGCTTCGGCCGGCCGTTGGCGCAGTGCACCCGGATCTCGCTGCGGTGCTCGGCGGAGGTCAGCTCGACCTGGATCCGCTTCGCCGGGCCCGGGTCGTACGCCGCCGCCCGGTAGCCGGGTGCGGACGTCACCGCCAGGACCTCGGCCGCCGCCCCGAGGCAGCGAACCGTGACCGTCCCACCGAGGGCGTCCACCGGCACACCCGGCCCGGGGCTGGGTGTGGACGCGGCTCCAGTCGGGATCGGCCCGGAGGTGCTGGTGGGCGGTCTCGGTACGGAGGTGCTGGCGACCGCCCGTGTACTGCCTGGACCGGTCGACGGGTCAGGTCCGGCGCTGGCCGGCGGGGCGGCGGGCGGTCGGGGGACGGCCGCGTCAGCCGGGTCGGCGATACGCGGCAGCCCGACCGTCGTGGTGCCGCCCGATCCGATGCCGGTGCGCGGCTCGCCCGCTTCCGGTCGTCGTGTGACCGGGTCGCCTAGCGACCCGCCCATCGCCACCGCGGCCACCACCGCACCACCGACCGCCAACACCGCCCGCCGCCGACGCCAGGACACCCTCCGGGCGGCACCGGTCGTTCCGGCGACCGCACCGCCCACCGTCTCGGCTGGCTCAGCGCGGGCGTCCGCCATCCCGCCGGACGGCAGCCCGGAACTCGATGCGCCCACGGCGGCGACCTCTTCACCGCCGGTCGCCGTCGATCTGCCCACGGCGGCGACCGGTTCGCCGACGGTGAGCAGGATGCGGGCCACCTCGGCGGCCGGCGGCCGGTCATCGGGGTCGCGGGCCAGACACCAGCGGTAGAGCCGGTGGATCTGTGGCGGCACCCCGTCGATCGCGGGCAGCGGGTCCGGCTCGACGTACGCGTGTGCGCGCAGCATCCCGGCCCGCGCCTCGGTACGCCAGGGCAGCCGGCCGGTCAGCACCCGGTGCAGGAGCAGGCCGAGCGCGTAGACGTCGCAGGCCGGCAGCACCTCGCCGGCTTCCAACCGCTCCGGGGCGAGGTAGGCCGGCGTGCCGAGCAGCCGCCCCTCGAAGTCGATCTCCGGATCCCCGACGACCGCCGCGATGCCGAAGTCGAGCACCTTGGCGCCGGTGGGGGTGAGCATCACGTTGCCCGGTTTGACGTCCCGGTGCACCAGCCCCCGTGCGTGCGCGGCCGCGAGCGCGGCCGCCACCTCGGCGCAGATCCGCAGGCCGGCGCGGGGCGGCAACGGCCCGGTGGCCAGCTGCTGTTCGAGGGTGTGGCCGCCGAGCAGCTCCATCACCACGAACGGGACCTCGGCACCATCGAGCGGCGACTGGCCGTAGTCGAAGACGCTGGTGACGTGCGGGTGCGACAGCCGGGCCGCGGCCTTGGCCTCGGCCCGGATCCGTTGCCGGGCGTTGGTGTCCGAGACGACGAGCACCTTCACCGCCACGTCCCGTTCGAGCACCTCGTCGTACGCCCGGTGCACCTCGGACATGCCGCCACTGCCGAGGCGTTCCAGGAGCCGGTAGCGGCCCGCAAGCAACTGATCACGCTGCACGACGGACAGCCTGCCGTACGGTCCTGCCGTACGCCAGCCAGGATCGAGATCATTTGATGGCTGGAGTGGACCCTGAAACGTGGTCAGTCGTTGGCGGGAGGCCGCCAGGCGAAGCGGGGCGTACGGCGCTCCGCGACCGCCGCCACCCCCTCCCGGGCCTCGCCGCTGGTCGCCACCTTCCGGTGCCACCACGCGACCCGGGCCGGCCCGGCCCGGTCGTCGACGATCTCCTTGGCTGCGGCGACGGTCAGCGGCGACCGCTGGGCGATCGTCGCGGTGAGGTCGTCCACCCGCGCGGCGAGCTGGTCGCCCGGCAGCACCTCGTCGACTAGGCCGACCCGCAGCGCCCGCGCGGCGTCGATCAGCTCGGCGGTGAACAGCAGATGCTTGGCGGCGGACGGCCCGACCAGCCGGGCCAGCCGGCGGGTGGTCGGCGCCGGGTAGACCAGCCCGAGCCGGGCCGGCGGTACGCCGAACCGGGCGTCGTCGGCGGCGATCCGCAGGTCGCAGGCGACCGCGAGCTGGCACCCACCCCCGACGCAGGCGCCCCGGATGGCCGCCACCGTCGGCTTGGCGAAGCGGGCCAGGCGCTCCTCGGCGGCCACCGCGATGCTGGCGTCACCGGCGTCCAGCAGCTCGGCCAGGTCGCCGAGGTCGGCGCCGGCGCAGAAGGCGTCGCCCGCGCCGGTGAGCACCAGCGCCCGTACGTCGGGGTCGGGCTCCAGCCGGTCGAGCAGCTCGGGGAGCTGGCGCCACATGGCCGCGGTCATCGCGTTGCGGCGGGCCGGGTTGTGGATCACCACGGTCGCCACCGGCCCGGTCACTTCGACGGTCAGCTCCGCGTCCGACACGTCCACCCCTCTCCACGGGCGCCCCTGGGGTCGCCACCACGTCCGTCGACTCCGCGCCGGCCGGATTCCGCCGACCGGCGGCGGCCTGCCCGCTCCGGTGCCGCGACCATAGCGGCGCGGGCCCGACACCCACCCGCGAGGGGTGGCCGTCGGGCCCGCTTGAGCAGCGCGTCAGGTCAGGAGACGGTGAGCGCGGTGTCGTCGACCACGAAGGACGTCTGCAGCGAGGAGTCCTCGGTGCCGGTGAACTTCAGGGAGACGGTCTGGCCGGCGTACGCGGCCAGCGAGAAGGACTTCTGGCTGTAGCCGGCGGCCTTGTTCAGGTTCGAGTAGGTCGCCAGCGTGGCCAGCACCGTCCCACCGCTGTTGAGCACCTGCACGCGCAGCGTGTCGTACGCGATGCTGCTGGTGGTCTCGGCGGTGTCGATGTGCAGCCAGAAGCTGACCGTGTACGACGAGCAGCCCGACGGCAGGCTCACCGACTGGGCGAGCGTCTCGGTGCGGGTGCTGCCGTACCCGTTCAGCCACGCCTTGTACGACCCGGTGCGGGCGGGCTGACTGCTGGAGTTGGTGATCACGCCGGAGCTGGCCGTCCAGCCGGTCGCACCGGACTCGAAGCCCGGGTTGGCCAGCTTCTGGCCCGGCGCCGTGCAGCCACCGCCGGTGCCGTTCACGGTCAGCGTGTAGGTCGCGCTCCGGGTGACCGCTCCCACGCCGTTGACGGTGACCGAGTAGGTGCCGGGCGGGGTGCCCGCCGAGGTGCTGATGGTGAGGGTGGACGAGCCGCCCGAGGTCACCGAGGCCGGGCTGAACGCGGCGCTCGCACCGCTGGGCAGGCCGGACGCGGAGAACGTCACGGTCTGTGCCGTGCCACTGGTGGTCGCGGTGGCCACGGTGGTGAACGCCGAGCTACCCGGGTTCACCGAGCCGGCGGTCGGCGAGAGCGCCACGGAGAAGTCGTTGCCGGTCGAGCAGGGCGCGTCGTTGCCGGCCACGTTCACCGCGGTCCAGGCGGCCTGCACGGCCTTGTACTCGGTGGAGCAGCTGCCGTACAGGTCGGTGGCGGCCCGCAGGCTGTAGGCCCGTGCGGTGTTCGCCGGGTTGCTGGTGTTGACGTACGACGTGTTGGAGGTGAAGTAGACGTCCAGCGCCCGGAACCAGATCTTCTCCGCCTTGGCCCGGCCGATGCCGGTCACCGCGGGGGCGGAGCCGCAGACCGGCGAGGTGCCGTACGCGGTGGCCCCGGTGCCCTCGGCGAGGTTGAAGTAGAAGTGGTTGGCGACGCCGGAGGAGTAGTGCACGTCCTTGTTCTTCGTGCTGGTGGACCAGCAGCTGTCGGACGAGCCGTCCAGCGACGGGTTGTACATGTAGCGCAGCGGCGTGCCGTTGCCGTTGATGTTGATCTTCTCGCCGACCTGGTAGTCACCCGGGTCGGCCGAGGTGTTGGCGTAGAACTCGACCATGTTGCCGAAGATGTCGCTGGTGGCCTCGTTGAGGCCACCGGACTCACCGGAGTAGGTCAGGCCGCCGGGGACCACGTTCTCGGTCACGCCGTGGCTCATCTCGTGTGCGGCCACGTCGATCGAGACCAGCGGACGGGAGTTGCCCGAGCCGTCGCCGTAGGTCATCCGGGAGCCGTCCCAGAAGGCGTTGACGTAGTTGCTGCCGTAGTGCACCCGGCTCGGCACGCCGGTGCCGTTGCCGAAGATGCCGTTACGGGCGTGCACGTTCTTGAAGTAGTCGAACGTCTTCGCGGCGCCGAAGTGCGCGTCCACGCCGGCGGACTGCCGGTTGGAACTGGCCCCGGTGCCCCAGGTGTTGTCCGCGTCGGTGAAGGTGGTGCAGGTCGACGTGCCGTTGTTCATGTCGCAGGTCGAGCCGTTGCCGTGCGACGGGTCGATCATCTGGTAAGTGCTGCCGGAGAGCGTCGTGTCGACGGTGACCGTGCCCGAGTAGATGCTGTTGCCGGTGCCGTTCACCGCCTCGATCTCGTCGTACGACCCGACGGCCGCGCCCGTGGAGGCGTCCGTGATCACGTGCAACCGGGACGGGGTCTGCCCGTCGGGCTGCCAGCCGCTGACCACGGTCTCCCAGGCCAGCCGGCCCTGGCCGGAGCTGGCGTCGACGAACAGCTCCGGGGTGCCGACGGCCTCGACCGTGCCGGTGAACCCGGCGCGGGCGGTCTTCTTCGCCGCCGCGGAGGCGACCTTGGCCGAGGTACCGAGGGTCAGCGGTGCGGCCAGACCGACCGAACTGCCGGCGTAGGTGCCGCTCGGCGTGGCGTGGATGACGAAGTCACCGCCGTACACCCGCAGCCCCTGATAGGTCCGGGTGTAGCGGGTGTGCGTGGCGCCGGTGGCGTCCACCTTGGTGCTGTGCACCTGGTAGGACTCGGCGCTCGAACCCTGGACGGCGCCGGGGTTCGTTCGCAGGACGGTCGCTGCCTGGGCCGCGGCGGAGGCATCCGGCGCGGGGGCGGTGGGCGGTGCCGCGTGCGCCGAGGTGGCGACGCAGGTCAGCAGGCCGCTGGTGAGCAGCGCTGCGCTGACGGCGGCGAGGGGTCGTTTCACGTGCCCTCCGGAAAGAGAAGGATTGTGACGGGGGTAGTCACACATGTAGATATAACGATGTGTTGAAGAAAAGAGAAGCCCTGGACCGCTCCCAGACATCGACAATGGCCGTTCGGATGAGGGCCTTGACAAGGGAACCGGCGACCGGGGCCGCGCGTCCGAGCGGCATGAGACCCGCCTCGACGAACGGCGTCATGATCGCGCTCCTGGTCGCCGCCCTGGCCGGCTGCACCAGCGCCGACCCGGCCGGCAGCACCCCGGACCGGCCCCCGGCCACCGCCGGCCCGACCTCGACCGCCCCGGCCACCGACACCCCGCCGGCGACCACCGCCCCCACGGTGAGCCCGGGTACCGGGGCCACCAGCGCGGCTGCCCGGGTGATGCTGTTCCGCTCCGGCGGCTTCGCCGGCCGCGGCGACGCCGTGACCGTCGAACCCGACGGCCGGTGGACGATGGTGGACCGGGCCGGCAGCCAACGTACGGGCCGACTCGACCCCGCCGACCTCGGCCGGCTGCACGGGCTGGCCGCCGATCCCCGACTGGCCGCCGAGGCCCGCCGCCCGACCACCACGACTCTCTGCGCGGACGCGTTCAGCTACCGGCTGACCGTCGGCACGGTCGAGACCGGGTACGTCGACTGCCCGGCCGACACCGCCCCGCCGCCGGCCACCCAGGCGCTGGTGGAGCGGCTGCTACGCGTCACCGGCTGACCGCCCGACGCTCAGATCAGGTAGTCCGGGGGCAGGCCGGTGCCGCGCAGCTCCGGCGGCAGGTGCGCCACGTCGTTGACGGCGACCAGGTTCGGCGGCCCGGCCGGGCCGTACCGGATGACGGTCAGCCCCGCGTTGTGCAGATTCAGCCCCAGCCACCGCCGTTCCGGCGCGTCGAGGGCGTGCCGGACCAGCCAGGCGATCAGGAAGTTGTGCGTCACGACCAGCTCACGGACCGGCCCGGCGCCATCCGCGCCGTCGGTGCCGTCCGCGACCGGGCCGGCGAACCGCAATACCGCCGCCGCCGTCACCCGCGGCCCGTCGACCCGTTCGGCCGCCGGGAACTGGGCCAGGAATTCGGCGTACGCCGGAGGCAGGCCGGCAGGCTCCGTGTCGTGCGGGAGGTGGTCGCCGGCCAGCTCCGTCGCGTACACCGGAACCCCGGGCAGCGACGCGGCGACCAGCTCGGCGGTCTCCGCGGCCCGGCGCAGTGGCCCGTGGTGCACGGCGGCGAACCGCCGGCCCCGCAGCCGCTCGCCGAGCAGCCTGGCCTGCCGCCGGCCCCGCTCCGAGAGGCCGGCATCCGGCTCGCCGGGTTCGGTCAGGTCCTGCTCGCCGTGTCGGGCCAGATACAGCAGCCGGGTGATCATGTCTCACACCTCAGCACACCGGGAGGCACGGGAACTCCCCGTGCCTCCCGGTGTGACGGCAACCGGCTCAGTCCACCCGGCCGGACGCCGCTCGCGCGAAGGTGACCGACACCCACAGCCAACCGACCGTCACCGCCAGGCCGAACGCCACCATGACGGCCGGCGCCGGCCGGACCATCAGCGCCACCCAGGCCACCGCGAAGAAGGCCCCGGTCGCCAGGCTGAACCCGGCCCGACCCACCAGCCCACGACGCGCGGCCCGTCGGCCGGCGACCACCGTCGCCACGATCAGCGAGACGAAGGCGACCGCCGCCACCAGGAAGTGCAGGCCACCGTGCCAGCTGATCTGGCCGGCACCCCGGGGCGTGCCGACGGGGAACCCATCGGCCGGGTCGGCGCTGAAGATCGCCGCCCCCACCAGGCCCAGCCCGTACAGGGCGAGCAACCGGGGCACCCAGACCGAACCGGTGCCGGTGGAGCGCCGGAGCGCCCCGGCGGCCAGCACGCAGAGCACTCCGGTGACCAGGAACGTGGCGATCTGGATCCAGCCCAGCTCACCGGTGCTCAACACACTGACCGGGTGCCGCCGGAAGTCGAAGCCATCCCGGGTGAGCCCCTGGAGCAGCGCCGAGCCGGCGAAGATCGGGCCGGCGAGCACCCCGCCGGCCAGCAGCGCGCGGTCCAGGCCAGCGACCACCGGTCGGACCCCGGGAAGCGGAACGGCCTGGCTCATCGGTCCGCCCCTCAGGCCCGAGGGAACATCTGGCCGATGCGGATCCGGTTACCGAACGGGTCCCGGATGCCGAAGTCGATCCCGTACGGACGCTCAGTCGGCTCGTCGGTGATGTCGACCCCCTTGGCCACCAGGTCCTCGTGCGTCTTGTGGGCGTCGTCGGTGGTCATGAACAGGGCGCCGCCCAGCGCCCCCTTGGTGAGCAGTTCCCGGACCTGCGCCGCGGTGGCCGGGTCCATCGCCGGCGGACCCGGCTTCTCCAACAGGATCTCGCGCTCCGGGTCGCCGGGCAGGTTGACCGTCAGCCAGCGCATGAAGCCGAGGTCCTGGTCGGTGTTGAGCTCCATGCCGAGCTTGTTCACGTAGAAGTCGAGTGCCTCGTCCTGGTCGAGGACGTAGATCTGGGAGCGGCTGATCGCGTTCATCGTCATGTCAATCACGCTAGACGGGGACCGTGACCTGCTGCTTATCCAAAACTGCTGGGTCTGGTCCAGGCCTTGGTGAAGCAGGACGGCACGTTGGTCGGCGCGGCGCGGCGGCGGAAGTCCGTCGGTGACTCCCCGACGATCTGCCGAAACGTCCGGCTGAACGTGCCCAGGCTGCTGAAGCCGACCGCGAAGCAGATGTCGGTGACGTCTCGCCCGGTCTCCACCAGCAACGACATCGCCCGCTCCACCCGCCGACGTTGCAGGTAGCGGTGCGGGGTCTCGCCGAAGGTGGCTCGGAAGGTCCGGATGAAATGCGCCTCGGAGACGTGCGCGATCCGGGCCAGCGCCGGGATGTCCAACGGCTCGGCGTACGCGCGGTCCATCGCGTCCCGAGCAC
The DNA here is from genome assembly GCF_036059255.1 of Micromonospora sp. NBC_00389. Lineage (NCBI taxonomy): Bacteria > Bacillati > Actinomycetota > Actinomycetes > Micromonosporales > Micromonosporaceae > Micromonospora > Micromonospora sp. NBC_00389. The sequence goes on from NZ_CP107947.1 coordinate 941,163, forward strand.
GCAGCATCGCCCGGTTCGACTCCTCCACGGCGCGACTCATCCGTCCTCGTTTCGCTCTTTCTCCCCCGGCCGGGCTGCCCAGCTCAGGTTACCGCTGGCCCTCGGTGTCACCCGCACGCCGACGCGGCCGGCCCAGGGGCTAACCGCCGTGCGGGGCGATGATCTCGGCGAGCGCCTGCTCGAACTGCTCGTGCAGGTATACCTGCACGTAACTGCCGGTCAGGTCGATGGCGAGCGCTTCGGCCGCGGTCAGATCACGCGGGTTGCCGCTGGCCGTCTCTCCTGACCCGAACTCGCCGACGGCGGGCAAGCCGGGGAACGGTGGCTGCGGCCGGTGGTAGATCTCCGGATCGGCGGGGAAGTAGCCGAGCAGTTGCCTGTCGTTCCCGACCAGGTGCCATCGCCCGGTAGAGATCGCCTCCTCGTCGCAGTACCTGACGATGCCGGTAGCTGCCGCAGTGAGGCCGGCGGTCGGGTTCCGCAGCGGGTACCGGCCGCGGATCAGACCGAAGGCGGTGCCGAAACGGTTCCGGCAGACCAGCACGACCAGGTGGTAGTCGTGGTTGCCGGTGGCTACGGCGATGATGTCACCAATGCGGGCGCGGGCCTTCGCCCGCCTGAGCTTCGGCGCTATCGCGGTGAGACGGGCGGCCTCCGCCGAGTCCAGCAGGGCTGGGCCGACCTGACGAAGCGCCTCAAGCACCACAGCGGCGAGGTCGACGCGGGTTACCGGCCCACCCGAGCCGGCCCGCCACCATCGGTTGAAGGCCGCTGAGGCCGCGACGTATGGGCCATCATTGAGGTCACCAAGAACATCGGTGTTACGGGCGCGTGCGCGTGGACGCTCGACGAAGCCCACAATCTCGTCCGGATGGCCGTCGGCCAACGCGTCACCGGGCAGCGTTCGGGCTCCCTCGCGCAGAATCTCCAGCAGTTCCACCAGCTGGGGTGCGCGGCCGGCATCTTCCTCGAAGGCATCGAGCACCTCCCGAAAGCCATCAGCCAGCAACGAAGTCGCCGGCACCCGGCCATTCGAGGTCGCATCCACGGGCCGCACCCTAGCTCTGGCGGGACCAGCCCGCTGTCAGCTGTAGACCCCGCAGCCGGCTCGCGACAACACTCGATGCGCATTTCCCGGTGAAATTGGAGCCCTCGGCCGGGGTCGAACCGACGACATCTCGCTTACAAGTTCTGGGCGGAGCGTCCAGGCCGGTTCGCGCATGTCTCGGACCTCGGGCGGTGGTCCGCCGCTGTCCGGCTGAGCCCCTCCCCAGAGCCCCCTGGGTGCCCCAATTCGTCGGCCCTGTCGCTGCTAAAGGCTTCGGGTGACAATGGCGAGGTGCTGACCTACGTCCGTTGGTACTGGCCGAATGACGACCTCTGGAACTACGAGGAACTGGACGCCGATCGGTGGGCGCTGCGTCACGTTGAGCTGCGCGGGTCGGACGGGGTCTTCCTGGCGGCGGCGTCGCTCGCCGAGGTGCTCACGGCTCGTGACTCAGGGACCGTGGGCGCCGTAGCCGAGTACGAACGCCGGTACGGCGTTGTGCCGGAGGCCCCGCTCCCTCCACCTACCGACGCATTGGAACCTGCCCTGGAAAGCGTGTCTCCCGGGGAGTTCGAGCGCCTGTGGCGGGATGCTCGCCGGCAACTGGAACAGCAGACCGGAATCTGACCCGTTCGTCCCGAAAGAACGATCACTGAGGGGTGAGCTGCGCGAGCAGCCGGGCTGAGCTGCCGGTACGGTCCGCCAACGTCCATGGGTGTCCATCCATGCTCGCGTCCGTCGTCACCCAGTTGGTCACTCAATCGCGGGCGTCAGACGTTGAAGCGAATCGTGCCATCATCGTGCCGTGAGTCACCCGGACGAACTTGACGACAACTGGCTCAACGGCGAGGAAATCACCTGTCCGGAGTGCCACGAACGCCTTTACCGTCTCGATCACTCACCGCTGTTGGACTGCTACTTCCTCTACTGCGACAGCTGCCCAATGCGGGTGGATGTCAGTTACTACGACAGCACGTGTATCGCCATCGCGGATGCGCTTCCTGCCCGGGACGGGACCCGTTCCACGCTGATGGACGCAGTTGAAGCGCGACTACGACGGTGTGACTGCGGCGGGCGGTTCCGGGACTCGGCTCTTCGGCGCTGCCACCGGTGCTCCGCCGTCCTGACGGCCATCAGTGCGCCCTCCGGTGTCGACGTCTGGCCAGGCTGGTGGACGGATGAGACGGACACGGACTCCATCGCAGAGGAGTTCACCGCCAGGTACTTCCGCACGGAGGACCTCTGGAAGCACTGACGCCGCCGGAATCAGTTGCCGGCCCAGACGGCCTTGACACTGCGGCCTCGGTTGATGTTCGACATGATCGCCCCGGCGTCATGTCGAGCCCGAGCCTCGCAGCAAGGGCGGACGTTTGGCCGGCTGCGTGTGTCTAAAGCGGATCCAGACGCAGCCGGCCGTCCGGTGAGTAGAAGTACCGGCGTACATGCGGAGCCCAGTCGTCAATCTTCGGGTCTTCCCACTGCGATAGCCACTCAGACAGATGCGCGTGCTCGTCGGTGCATCCGTTGTCCAAGAGCCACTGAAGCGTTTCGCGCCTGCCCGCTCCGAAGATGGCCTGGGCATCGAAGCCAATGCCCAGGTCCATGTCACCTGTGCGGAACTTCGCTCCATACAGGCGGGGCGAGTCCGCGGGATCGCCGATCAGGAACAGCAGGAAGGCTGCTACGTAAATCTGCTCGTACTCGTCGCTCTCGCCCGTGTCCGGACCTTCGCGCCACGCTCTTTCGAGGTCGAAGATCTCGCGGAGCATCGCGTGGTGGGGGCCAGGACCATCTACGTCAACCATCCGGAGCGCTTCCCGACGTGCAGCCGGACTCGAGACGTCCAACGACTTGGCCATGGGTGAACGCTAGTTGGAGGACGGCTCATCGGCATGAGCGGGGACGCGTCGCCGAGGCGGTGCGACGGCCGGTCCGCGCAGACCTTGGACGGCCAGCGTTGTCGTGATCATGTAAAGCATCAATCGAGACCGCAGTGTCAACCATCATGCGAGCCCAGGCATCCCCGGCAGCCGGCCGCCCCGCTACGAGAAGGGTCGGACTGGTGCCCGCCTGCACGATCTATGGCACACCGTCGTATCGCTACCGATGGAGATGGGCGTTCCGCCACATGTCGTCCAGGCCATCGCCCGACACGCCGACGTGAAGATCACCCTCAAGGTCTACGCTCACGCCAACGTCGACGCGATGCGTCAGGCGCTTGGCGAACTCTCGTGAGTCCCGTTCCGGTCAACCGGTCGACTCACGGCAGTGCCCGTCGGGAAAAGCCTGGTGGAATTGGAGCCCCCGGCCGGGATCGAACCGGCGACATCTCGCTTACAAGCTCTGTGCAGCGCATCCGAGCTCGTCCGGGAACGGTCGCCGACTCGGAAGATGGTCCGTCCCTGCCCCCGTCGGTGCGTCCGCGTTCGGGGAGGTTGCTGTCAGCGTTGCTGTCGACAGCGGCTAGGTGGGGAGCGCCGGACGCGACTGTTGCGGGGACCCGTCACAATTGCCGGATGACCGAATCCGAGGTTGATCTGCTGCCCGGAGAGCGGATCCTCTGGGAGGGCCGCCCGCTCCGCCATCGACTGTTCTGGGCACCGGACGTGCTGCTGATCCCCGTCAGTCTCCTATGGTTCGGGTACGCCGTGTTCTGGGAAGCGTCGGTCCTCGCCGCGCGGGTCGCCGGGGACCGACCCCCGCCGGTGTTCATCGTGCTGTGGGGGATTCCCTTCGTGCTCGTCGGCCTGTATATGGTGGTCGGACGATTCGTCGTGCGAGCCGTCGCGTCCCGCCGCACCCGGTACATGCTCACCGGCCTCCGGGTGGTGGCCATCGGCGGACTGTCCGGCAACCGGACCACCTGGGCCTATCTACGGTTGCTGCCGCCGCCGGTCGTGGCCGAGCGGCCGGACCGGTCAGGCAGCCTGGCCTTCGGCGCCTTTCCCGGCGTGCTCGACGCCTTCAACCCGAGGAACGGTCTGCGGGGATGGGCCAGAGAACCGTCGACCACCCCGATGCTCTTGCACATTCCAGACGTGCGTCGCGTCCGCGACCTCGTGGCAGGGGCCCAGGCCGAGCGGGACTGGTCGGCCGACTTTCCACGACGAGCAGGTTGAAGGGCTCCCTCGGCAGGGACGACCCCCGCCGGGGGGATGCGGTCTCAAGCTGTCGGCCGCTGCCACCTGGTCGCGGCCTGCCTCGACGAGCAGGTGCCGGGCGTCGTCGGTTCACGTTCGCGGTCGACCCGCACCGACGCTCCCGCTGCCTTGTTGCTGCCTCGCTGCCGGTCAGCGTTGCTGTCGACAACGCCCAGCGGGCCGGTCCGATGCACACTCTCGGTCGCTGGCTCGACTGCCTGTCGTCGGATACTTGACAGAGTACGGTTTCGGGACGCCGTAGCGTCCATTCATGGTTGACCGCTGGGCGGCTATGGGCTGGAAGCTCGTCGAGGAACCCGCGAGCTCGGGCAGCCGGCCTGCCGAGCCCAAGCTTCATCGCCCAGATCCTGCCGATCCAACCCGTGCAATGTGCGGACGCAAGCTGGACCCTGTGGCTCCCAAATTCACGGCCCGTCCGCGCTCAGTGCCTGCCTGCGGCAAGTGTGGGGCCCTGGTGGCTGTGGCTCGGAGACAGGACGAGAGGGCCACGGGTGTTACGGCGCGACGCAATAAGGCCGGCAAGGGGAAGTCCCGTAAGGCGGAACTCTCGCTCAAACAGCAGATTGCGCGGCAGCGGCGAGCCTCTCGCGCAGCTAGACGCGCAGAGGAGGCCGACCGGCTCGACCGTCAGCGTGGCCAGGGCTCCTCGATACGGACCGTTAGCGGCGGACTTCCTACGCTCGGCCGTCACCACCGCTGAGGCTCGCCAAGGAGGCATCCGGTTCGAACCCTGAACCCCTCTCGGTTCCGGTAGATCGTCGTTAACCGTACCAATCCGTGCCGTGACCAGCAGGAAGTCTGCCAACGTTTGCCAGCGCTTGTCGCTGCTTATCGTTGCCAGTTGTGCCGGACCTGTGCCCGGCGATCTTGCTCGTGGCCACAGCCACCCTCGATCGAGCTTCACTTCGGTCTGTAGGCAGCCAAGCCCAGCTCTGGCATGCTCGCAATCTGGGCTGGGCGCAGAGACGGAGCAACGTGTGACGATGAACGATCGCAATCCGGACAGAACGGCGTCCCTCAGCAAGAAATTCGATGAGTACGTTCTCGGCGGTATCCCACGGCTGAGACGGCTCGGCTACAACCCGTTCCAGTTCTTGGAAATGGTCGAGCGCTACAGAGGCGCCGTCGGCGCGACGAAACATCTCTTGGCGGATCCGAGGCATACTTCGTACGGCTTCCAGCGGCTTCTTGAACTTGGGCGCCTCGAAGACACCCGTCGAGTTTGCAGCCTGCCTGCCATGGTTCACCGAGCTGTTTTGGCCCAGAGAGCTCAACGAGGCGAGAGCCCGCCTGATCGTCCACGAGTTTCCGATCGATGCAAGGCTCGCCGCGGCTGCAGCCTCACCCCCTGAGTGGGTGGCAGACCTTTGACCGGCTACGCCAGCTAACAGTCAACCTTTCAGCCCGGCGCTTGCTCGATCGCGTAGTTCGGTGCAGCATCCCGACATGGTCGACGCCTTCGGCTTCATCGCCGACCTCGCGCCCTGGCCCCGGTGGATGCCCTTCGCACTCGCGATTCAGCAGGCGCCATGGTTGCCTGGTGTGCACCTCGCGCGTCGAACAGCCACCGGGCCGCTGGTCTACGTCGGCATGGCAGGTGAGCGGGGTCAGGGCATCAAGGGCCGTCTTACGGTCTACTACCGCGGCAAGGCCGCCGGATCGGTGCACTTCTACCGGGCTGACCCATTGGAGAAGCGGAGACCGGCCGTAGCCCATCTAGCCGCTAAACTGCTTGATTGCTTCGCCCAAGTCCGGAATCGGATCGAAAACATAGCGCTTCCCCGACTTCCTCTTGGTCAGTAACCCCATTGATTCAAGGCCGATGAGGTCGCTCCTGGCAGTTTCGGTTGATACCCGGTGCGATGTCTTGTGCGATTGAACACTGTAGCGGGTTGTAGGATTCTTAAGGGCATGCTGAAGAAGCGCCAGTTGGCGAGGATTGAAGTTCTCAGCCGACTGCCGTAGAGTCCTTCTCACTTCGCGAACTTCTGCCATCTTGTGCGCCAGGTAAGCATGCAACTCATCGATGGCCCGATGGAGCACGTTCAGATTGTAGATAAAGAAGTAGGTAAGGTCGTTCTCGTCAGTCTCGGTGTATAAAAACGATCGCGCATACTTACCCGGAGCTCGTTTGAGAATTCGGGATACACTCAAGAACTCTGTCAGCCAGTAGCCCTGGTTGAGCATTGACCAGTAGAAGAGCGCCCGCGCTGTGCGGCCGTTGCCATCCTCGAATGGGTGCTCGTACCCGATCATAAAGTGGATGACCAACGCACGCAGCGCTCCCGGGAGATAGCCGGTATCGGACTGGGCATTGGCGAAATCGCAAAGCCTTTGCATGCGCTCCGGCAGCTGATCTGCGGGCGGCGGCGAGTGCAGCAGTTGGTTCTCTTCGGCCCAGACTGCGACTCGATCTTCCTCCGGCAACTGGAAGCGCCCCGCGGCATCCGAGTTTTCTAGCGTACCTTCAGTGACAATCTTATGAATCTCGCAGATGAGGTCGATTGTTAGCTTCTCATGGCGCAATTCACCAATCCGCTGCATCGCATGGAAGTTGTTTAGGATCATCTGCTCACTTCGGTCCCGCGGCTGACGTCCCGAACGGATCATGTCACGAGCGACTTTCCGCGATGTGGATGCCCCTTCGAGCTGGCTCGACGTGATCGCTTCTTCGATAAGCTGGCTGACTAGGTACCGATCACGCGTGGCAGGGTCAGTCACCTGCTCACTCAAACGGATCTGGCCACTTGCATAACTTGCTATGTAATCCGTCTGTTTAAGCACTTCATCCGGCAGGGCATAGACAAAGGGGTGCCCAGCTTTGTCTACGAGCGGTATACGCCGATACATGCCTCTACGGGCGAATTTCGTGGCCACCCACCACTCTTCAACCGCAAGGTCGTGGGGTGGCCTCTTGTATCGAATCTCGTCCCAATGCAGGTAGCGCTGGCTTGAGACTCCATCCGCAGCGTAGAGGGTGAAGATGCGCGCCATGAGCTCACTGTCGCCCGACGCAAGGACCTCCCGAGTGAGGTCATCTATAGACGGCGGGGGCATGGGTGTCTTCATTGGCTACCTGCCATGATCTCGTTTGCTGCAACTTTAGCAGCAACTAGCAGCAACACTCGGATGTCCGGCCGAGTGGCCGGCCTTGTCGCAGCTAACCGAGCCACCCCTTCAAGGCGGGCGATGATCGTGCGCGCTCCTCGCCTGCCCGCCTGCTAGGGCTGCGATGCATGCCTCGAGTCTTGTCCTCGAAACGCCGCGCAGTGTTGCTACCAACGATCTGCTAGTTGCTCCCAGACTGGCAGCAACGCACGAGCCCCCGCGAGCCCCTCGAGTCTTGCCCTTGAAACCCCGCCCAGTGTTGCTACCAACGATCTGCTAGTTGCTCCCAGACTGGCAGCAACGCACGAGCCCCCGCGAGCCCCTCGAGTCTTGCCCTTGAAACCCCGCCCAGTGTTGCTACCAACGATCTGCTAGTTGCTCCCAGACTGGCAGCAACGCACGAGCCCCCGCGAGCCCCTCGAGTCTTGCCCTTGAAACCCCGCCCAGTGTTGCTACCAACGATCTGCTAGTTGCTCCCAGACTGGCAGCAACGCACGAGCCCCCGCGAGCCCCTCGAGTCTTGCCCTTGAAACCCCGCCCAGTGTTGCTACCAACGATCTGCTAGTTGCTCCCAGACTGGCAGCAACGCACGAGCCCCCGCGAGCCCCTCGAGTCTTGCCCTTGAAACCCCGCCCAGTGTTGCTACCAACGATCTGCTAGTTGCTCCCAGACTGGCAGCAACGCACGAGCCCCCGCGAGCCCCTCGAGTCTTGCCCTCGAAAGAACCGACAGAGTTGGGAGCCGGCGACCGGCTTATCGGCCACCCTTCGCCTGGTCATGTGGGTCCTGTGTCGCGCTTAGTAGCACATGTAGCCGGTGTCGTACCCTCGGCCGATGAGCATTTCGGCGAGGGGCGAGGCCGTCCCGCTTGATTCAGGGATGGCGGCTCTAGCGCCCATCCCGGCTGAAGCGGTCGAACACGGCGAAGTCTTCACACGGCGATGGATCGTCGAGCTCATCCTCGACCTCGCCGGCTATACCGCAGACCGTGACCTCGCCAACCTCGTCGCCGTGGAGCCGGCCTGCGGCGCCGGTGCCTTTCTCGGGCCTATGGTCGAGCGCTTGAGCAAGTCGTGCCGCCTCCGGGGTCGATGCGTGACCGATGCTGGGGCTGCCCTCCGCGCTTTCGATCTCCTCCCCCGCAACGTCGAGGACAGCCGCCGCCTGGTGGAGAAGGTCCTTCTCGGCGACGGATGGTCCGCCGAGGACGCGGCAGCGCTGGCCGCAGGCTGGGTGCAGGAAGGCGACTACCTTCTGCGCGACAGGGGCAACGATGCTGTGGACTTCGTCCTCGGAAACCCTCCCTACGTCCGGTTAGAGGACGTGCCGGTGGATCGGATGGCCGCATACCGTGCCGCCTGCCCCACCATGGTCGGACGCTCGGACATCTACGTCGGGTTCTACGAGGTCGGACTGCGGTCCCTCAAGGTGGGAGGGGTACTCGGCTTCATCTGTGCTGACAGGTGGATGCGCAACCAGTACGGAAGGCACCTGCGAGAACTCATCGCAGCGCACTACAGCGTTGACGGGACGATCATCATGCATGACGTAGACGCCTTCGACGAGCAGGTCTCTGCCTACCCTGCGATTTCTATCGTCCGGCGAGGTCAGCAGGGCCCTGCGGTGGTCGCCGACACTACCCGCGCCTTCGGTCCCACTGATGCCACGGCCCTACTTACATGGATCCAGCAGCAGGAAACTCAGTCGGTCTCGAACGATCGGTTCGAGGTCAGCCGCCTGCCGCATTGGTTCGAAGGCTCGGAGTCTTGGCCGAGCGGCTCGCCGGCGACCCTCGCCATGATCGAGGACTTGAATGACCGCTTTCCGCTGTTGGAGGACCCAGCGACCGGCACCCGTGTTGGCATCGGCATCGCCACCGGCGCCGACGCTGTGTTCGTGACAACCGCCGCAGACGTCGAACCCGACCGCCTGCTTCCGCTGTCGATGGTCCGGGACACGGTCTCCGGGACGGTGTCCTGGTCCGGCCACTACCTCGTCAATCCTTGGGATGCTGGCGGGGTCGTTGACCTAGACACCTACCCGCGGCTTCGGGCCTACTTCGATGAGCATGGCGACGCTCTGCGCAAGCGCCACATCGCTCAGAAGCGGCCCGCGAATTGGTATCGAACCATCGACAAGGTGGACCCCAGCCTGACTGCAAGGCCGAAGCTCCTGTTCCCAGACATGAAGACCCAGATTCATCCGGTGCTGGAGGGGGGCGGCCTTTACCCGCATCACAATCTGTATTACATCGTGTCGGATGAGTGGGATTTACAAGTTCTGGGCGGTTTACTCCTGTCTGCGGTCGCGGAAGCCTTCGTGGCCGCTTATGCGGTTAAGATGCGCGGCGGCACGCTTCGCTTCCAGGCCCAGTACTTGCGCCGCATCCGCGTGCCCCGACCAGACATGATTTCAGCCAAGGATCGTGTGGCGCTCGCAGACGCTTTTGATCGCCGAAACAGGCGGGCGGCCACGGAAGCCGCCCTGCGCATCTACGGCATCGGTGATCCAGGAGCGTTGACCTATGGGTAGTACCGCTTTACCTGCGCAGTGAGCTCCGCCGCGAAGCTCTCATAACCCAGCGCCTCTTCGTCCAGCTCCCACCAGGCGAATTCATGGACACACTCCAGGAATCCAGTCCTTAGCTGCGGGCACTTTTTGGGATCGACTACGCCAGGGCAGTCCGGTCTGCTGGTAGCAACCGCCCACGCCGAGTCATAGTGCCCATCTTCCACTAGGCGTTGGCTCAGCAAACGTACCCGATCGACATACGACCAGTCTGCAAAATAAGCGTCCCTTGTATAGCGGCTAGCATCTTTCCCGGCCTCGCTCCTGCGGGAAAAGATGTCGTCCTCGATCATGAAAGCGTATCCAACCCAGGGATTTCCCGGGATCAACCCAGCCTTTCGCGCACGGTCGAAATCAACAGCACTACCGATAGCCTCTTCGGCTCGGTTATTGGCATTGTTCCCATACGACGGACCGTTTTGGCTTTTCAGCTCAACAACCACGATCGGGGCGTCGTCGTGATGAACCACCAAATCCCATTGTTTCGTGGGTCGGTAGTAGCCCGGAAGTGTCGTGTTCTTCGGGGTACCCACCCGGCGGGACGGGTCTCCAACCGGCGCCTTGTACCACACCTGATTGAGCGGTGCTCCTGCGTCGAAACAAACCTTCGCTAAAAGTCTGGCAACTTCGTCTAGGTGACCACCCGACGTCACGTCAGCTCTGCCCCCAGCATCCTGCACCTTGCCTCGTTCGGTCTGCTGGCGTGCTGCTCGCTTCCGGCTAGTCCAGTAGGCAAACATGGCGGCGTCGACATCGCGCTCTTGCTCGGGAGTCATACTCGTCCTCGGCGCTTTCATCTCTTCTGGACAGAGCGAGCATGATAGCCCTCGGCGAACCTGCCATCCCGTCTGCCATCGACCCGCCCTTCTGGGGAGCGGGCCGCCGCCCGGCCCGCCACGTCAAGACGGCCTTGACGCAGGTTCGGACGCTGGCGGGTCGGGCGGTGGTTTGCTCGGCTTGCCCGGGTCGAGGGCAGGCGGGATGGCCTACCGCAACCACTCACGAACCGTGACCCGCCGGTGGAGCCGCGGCCATCCTGGAGCCGGAGCGCCCCCGCCGGAGGCGCAGTAACCGCAACCCCGCGACCGTTGCCAGCTCCGCCGACGCGGCCGACGTGCACTCTCCTACGCCGCGCGGGCTCGTGGCCGCGCGGCCCGGCCGGCTGCCGGCCCACCCCACATTGGTCAACGGTCTGTCATTCTGCTGCGGCCCGCGGGCTTCCCGCTGTCCGCGCCAGCCGCCGGGCGTTTGGCGTGGTCCGGCCCTGGCGCAACGCAGAGGGGCCGGGCCGCGCGCCCTGGCGGCGGCGCGTGCGGCCCGCTTGTCGGGCCGCCTTGAAGACGTACAGAAACTTTGCACAACATCGCCGGCAGTCGGCCTGTCGTGTCACGGGACATGCTTGACAGTGGCGTCCCACCAGATGCTTGACATGATCGGCTTCGGCTTCGGCGCGGTGCGGCGACCGCCGCGTGTTACCAGGGCTGAACCACCGTCACTGCTTCTTCCATCGAGCGGTCAACTGCTCGTACTGCGCAACCAGCTCGTCACGGGTCGCTCCTCCGCCGTACACCGAACTCCACAGCAGGTCGCGGAAGCGCAGGTAGTCGAGGTCCTCCGGGGTCGCCTTCAGGTCATCCTCAAGCGGCCAACCTCTGCTCGCCATGTACTGCTCGCCCGAAGCCCTAACGTCGGCCATACGCACCACGCGTTCGAAGTCTCCGAACGCCGGATCGTCAGGGTTGATGACGGGCAGAATCTCCGCCTCTGGTGTGAAGCCCAGACCCGCGAACAGCCCCAACACGGCGTCCTCCATTACCGGGAAGCCTTCGTCATCCCACGTGAGAAGTGCCGTGGTGGCCTCCGTCGGAGGCGTCCGGCCTGCTTCCACCGCCCACGTACGCAGCGTGTCTACCGCGAGGTGCGTGTCAACGGGTTCGGGCCTACCCTCCACGTGCTCGTACCCGCACGGCTCATTGGTGTTCGGCAGGTGCAGCGAGAAGCTGAGGCCCGTAGCAGTTCGGCCCTCCAACTGGGCGCAATCGCTGTTGGACACATATGCCGCCAGAGCTGGAGCCGCCGTGGCCGCCACCAGACCGTCCACCCCCGCAGACAACCGCAACCGCTCGGTGCAGAACGGCGCGACGCCCATTCGCTGCCAACCCTGGCCCAGGTCGTAAAGCCCGAGCTTGTTGCCCCATGGACCTGGCGTGGCGAAGGAAGAGCCGAACGCCTCGCGCACCCCCGGCTGCGTGGGAAGCGTGGCGGTCGTCGGCTTTGCCAACAGCAGCGTCCCGAACCAACCCATAGGCCGAACCCTACGGCGTAACGAGACCTAGGCCGACAAGCATGTCCTGTGACGGACACGCCGGCCGTCCGGCCGCCATCCGTGCGAACGACCGCTAGGCGCTGCGCAAGTCAGGCGGCGCTGGGCAGGAGGAGGGATCGCAGCGCGATCGCCCGAGACTCGATGAGCTGCATGCGGAGTTGCCATTCCGCGGTTGCCGTCCAGTCGGCCTGTGCGGTGATTTGGTCCGGGTGCTTCCGATACAGCAACCCTGGTTGGTCGATGAAGTACCCGTCGACAACTACCGAGGCCGCGAGCAGTAGGCCGGTGTCTTCGCCGCCGGGTAGGGCCATCCAGCCGCCTAGTGCAAGCGAGAGGTCCCGTCGGATGCAGAGCGTTGCTGGGTGCACGGGTAGCCGATAGCCGTTGTCGTGAAAGTAGGACAGCACCTCGGCCCGGTCGAGTCTGCCTCCCGCCGGGTCGGCATGCTGCCAACTCACCGTTGACCCGTCAGGCATCAGGTCAAGGACGCTTGATGTTGTCCACCCAATGTCAGGGCGAGAGCTAAGAACTCCGATCTCGCGTGCGAGGGCGCCGGGTGTGAGCTGATCGTCGGCATCTAGGACCCGCAGTAGTGAGCCCTGGCTCCGCGCCATCGCCATGTTGCGGGCGACTCCAGGGCCGCCCGCTTTGCCGGTCGCGCCTAGGACGCGCGAGTCTTGGGGTAGAGCGGCCTCGACATCTCCTGTACGGCCATCCTCCTGCACCAGCCATTCCCAGGCCCAGCCGTCGGGCATCTCCTGTGCCCGCAGTGACTCGTAGGAGTCCGCAAGATAGGGGATGCTCGGCCCGTGGACCGGGGTGACTACGGAGATCAGTTTTCTCACTCCGACCACCTCGCCAGCTTCGTTGTGTAAACAAACTCAGTTCGGTCACCTGGTAAAACGACGTTCGACACCTCGACCACGCAGTCGCTCGTGTCGATAGATATCTTCCGAAGGATCAGCACTGAGACCCCCGGCGGCAGCTTCAACGCCTCGGCTTCCTCCGGCCCCGGAGGCCGCGCAGTGATCTCGTCAACGATCCGATCTAGCTCGATCCCGATGCTAAAGAGCTGGTTCTGCGTTCCGCCCGGCCACGGCTCGTTGTGAGCATCAAGCAGCGCTGGATTCTCGGCAACGACGTCGTACACCATGTATGAAGTGTTGAGGCTCAATGGCGCGTTCTCTCGTCGTGAACCTGTTCGGTAGACGCGCTCAAGCATCTTGGCACCCACCGGGACACTGAACAGTCGGCCCAGCTCGACGGTCGCAGGAACGGTCCGGTACTCCGCCGAGAACTCAAGGTCCTGCATGGTCAATCCCGTGTCGCGTTCCGTCGCGCCCGTGCGACGTCTCTGGGACTCGGGTAGCCGCGCTCGGTCCTTCTCCCATTGGTACCGCTCCGGCGATCGCCGCACACGTTGACGTGGTGCCCGAACGAACGTGCCTCGTCCGTGGCGACGATCTACCAGCCCTTCGGCCTCTAGGGCGTCCAGGGCTTGCCGCACGACCGGAAGGCTGACCTCGTAGTCGGCCTTCAACTTTTGTTCGTTTGGCAGCTTGAATTCCGGTGCCAGCTCGCCGGAATGGATCTTTTCCCGCCAGTCTGCGGCGATTCGCTCCCATTTAGCCACGGCTCCACCCTCCTTCGCTTCACCACCGAGTTTAGGTCTTCATGAAGTCTTGACGCGAGACATCCACCGTCGTAGCTTGTCTACACGTCTTCATGAAGACATGATGACGACGGAGTGCACCGACGAACGGTGCCCCAGCAGAAGGAGACAGCCTTGAAGCTGTACGTGGACACCACGAGCAAGCAGGTGACGGCGTCGAAGGACCCGGAGCCGAAGAACGACCAGAACGGCAATCAGAAGTCCGAGAAGAACACGGGCCGGCTCATGTGGTCTACCCAGGTCTTCGTGCTCGACGAGAACGGCGGGGAGGTCATCACCATCACCACGGCGGGTGAGAAGCCGAGCGTGAAGGTGGGCGACTTCCTGGCCGTCGAGCAGTTGGAGGCCATTCCGTGGGCGACCAACGGGCGTAACGGTGTCGCGTTCCGGGCGGTCTCGCTGAAGCCGAAGACTGGTTCTCCGGCCAAGTAGGTCCCTCGCACCGCTGTGCTGTGTGAGCCGCTGGTGTCCGTGGCTCGCGAAGCGGCCTGATGGTCCACTGAACCAATCCACTACATGGGTCCGGGAGTGCTTCTGACTCCTACATTCCCGGCCTGGTCATCACCTGTGGTGGTGGCATCCCCGTAAGAGCTGGCGCGGGGTCGGTCTGACTCCTACATCACCCGACCCCGTGCCTACCAACTCATCCGACCCAATGTGCTTGGGAGGACTCGTCGTGTCCAAGTCTAGCCCGCGCCGGTTCGCCGGCAGGTCAACCGGAACGGTGACGGTCATCGAGGCCAAGGTCCACCGTTCCTCCGCGCGCAACGCCAAGATGGCGTTCATCCTGACGGCGGTCATCGTCGGCCTTCTGTCGGCCGTGGTGGCCGCTTCCTACATCCACCCGATCCTCGCCGTCTTCGTCGGCGCGCTTATCGGCGTACCGACCGGCGGGCTCGTCTGGGTGCTCGTCCGCGTCTGGCCGATTATCCGGCTGCTGTGGTGGTGGACCCCGGAAACCATCCTCGGCGTCCTGCTGCTCACCGCGTGGGTGCAGCTGGCCAACCACACCCCCACATTGGTGACCCTGCTCGTGGTCGCCCTGGTCGTCGGCGTCCCCGCCGCCATCCGCCCGGTCCGCCGCCAGGTCAAAGCCTGGACCTGGTGCCTGATCGTCCGGCATCGGCTGCGCGTGTGCTTCGCGCAGTTCATCATCGCCAACCAGTCCGGCAGTCTGCCGCTGATCCTGTGGGCACGCCCCACCCCGGTTGGCGAACGGGTCTGGGTCTACCTGCGCCCCGGCCTGTCCGCGAAGGACCTGGAAGGCCGCCTCGACAAGATCGCGGTCACCTGTCACGCCTCCACCGTGCTCATCGAGCGCGCTTCGGAGAACAACGCCGCCTACCTGCGGTTCGACATCAAGCGCCGTGAGGTGCTGACCGCCCACGTCGGTTCCCCGCTGGTCGACGTGATCGACCCGGCCGCCCCCGTCTCGGCATCGCCGCTGACGGTCCCCACCGCCCTGGACCTGCCGGACGTCGACGCTCCGACGATCACCCTCCCCACCCAGGGCAAGCCCGCCGGCAAGAAGCCGGCCGCTACTACGGCCAACGGCAGCAAGCCCGCGGCTTCCTCCGCGTCGTCCGTGCCGGACGACGACACATCCGACTGGATCTGACCTACGCCCAACCCGGGACGCGGGGAGCCATTGCGGCTCGTTCGTGTGGCTCCTCGCGCCCACAACGCCCAGGAGGGCATCTCATGACCACCACGATTCCCACCACCGCTGCTGCGGTGCCGGTGGGTCCTGGCCTGTCGATGTTCGACCCGATCTTCATCGGGATCGACGAGTTCGGCCAACCCGTCTACCTGGACGTCATCTACCGCAACCTGCTCACCGCAGGCGAACCCGGCGGCGGCAAGTCCGGCCTGATCAACAACATCTGCGGCCACGCCGCTCTCTGCGACAACACCCGGCTCGTGCTCTTCGACGCCAAACTCGTCGAACTCGGCCCCTGGCGCGACCTCGCCGACGCGTTCATCGGCCCCGACATCGACCAGGGCATTGACGTGCTACGTCGCCTCCTGGTCGTGGCCACCAACCGCTACACCTGGCTCCTCGCTAACCGGCGCCGCAAGCTCGCCGACGGCGACGGCATGTCCGTCATCGTCACCATCATCGACGAACTCGCCATGTTCTCCACCGTGCTCGGCACCAAGGCCCAGCAGGAAGAGTTCTCCACCCTCCTGCGAGGGCTCGTGTCCCTCGGCCGGGCCTGCGGCATGCCCGTCATCGCCGCCACCCAACGGCCGTCGTGGGACATCATCCCCGCCTCGTTGCGGGACCTGTTCGGCTACCGGGCCGCATTCCGCTGCACCAGCTTGAACAGCTCAAACATCATCCTCGGTCAGGGCTGGGCCGAGCAGGGCTACACCGCCTCCGACATCTCGCCCACCAACCAAGGCGCGGCCTACCTCCTCGCCGAAGGCGGCGTACCCCGCCGCATCAAGGCCGCCTACCTCACCGACACCGACATCTACAACATCGCCGACTACGCCGCCTGGACCCGCCGCCCCACCAGCAGCAGCAGCGCCCCGGCGGTCAACCCCACCGAGTGGGAGATGGCGGCATGACCGCCCGAGAGCGCACCTACGCCCGCGCCAACAACCAGCGGGCCGCGCAATACACCGAACTGTGGATCACCGGCAGTCCCGAGGACATCGCCGCTCTGGTCCAGGCCGTCGCCCGCAGCGGGCGACTCGTCTTCGCCTCCGCACCCACCCGCATGCGGGGTGACGACAACCGGCACCGCCGCTACCTGCGGCTGCGCGCCCGATAGCCGGTCGACAGGACCAGTCAACGCCTGCCAGCAACCGCTGGTCCTGCCGACCCAACCAACAGCCCTACTGAAAGGACGTGGCTGCCATGAAGGCTACCCAAAACCCACCCACCGCAGCACCGATCACACCCGCTGACCTGCTGCGGATGGCTGCCCTCTATCTGCGCCGGCACGGCTGGCACCAGGGCACCTACTACGCCAACAGCACCAATAACCCGACCCCGCCGGCCTGCGCCGCCGGGGCTATTGGCATCGCCTGCGCCGGTTACCGCGTCGAGCACTTCTCCCAGCTCGACCCCGACGCGCTCGCCGACTACCTCACCGCCCTGGGCGTGTTCGTCGACTACCTCGACACCACCGCGCCCGTGTTCTTCGTCGACGAGGACGGCTACCTGCTCGACGAACACACCTCCCCCTACTCATGGAACGACGACCCTGCCCGCACCGCCGAGCAGGTCATCACCGCCCTTCAGGCGGCTGCCGACGAGTGGGACTCCCTCCACAGCGAGGGAGGCGAGAAGCGATGAGCACCGTCAAGAAGCCCTTGACGCCGAACCTGCCTCGGCAGAAGCGCCGCACCGTCGTGGAAAACGACGAGTTCGCCGCGTTCGGCCGCCGGATCATCCGCGCTCACGGCCGCCGCGTCGCCACCGGCGACGTCGAAGCACTTGGCGACCTGGTCGCCCTGTCGTCGGTCATTGACGACGCCATCGGTGAGGCCGTGATCGGCCTTCGGGCCTTCGGCTACTCCTGGTCCGAGATCGGCTCCCGACTCGGCATCTCCAAGCAAGCCGCCCAGCAGCGCTGGGGAGACAAGCCATGACCGACCTGCGCAGCGTCGACCTCGACAACCTGGCCGATCGCACCGGCATCCGGGTCGAGTTCTACGACCCGCTCGGCACCCGCTACGGGTTCCCCACCTTCCCCTACCACGCGGCACCTTCCGGACTGGCCACCGTGCGGCAACTCCGCGCCGCCGGCCTTCGCCCCAACGGACATGACCCGGTCGCCCAGATCTATTGGCGGCACCGCAAACAGCGCCGGGTCGCCTACCTCTACCGCCTCGACATGGCCGCACCCAAGCGCACCGCCACACCCGCACAGCGCGTGGCCATCGCCAAAGCCCTTCGCGCCCGCCGGACCTGCCGCGTCTGCGCCCAGGTCAAGCCCTACTACATCCCCCGCCGCTACGGCGAATGCCTCGACTGCCACGAAGGGAACCCGTCGTGAGCTTCCACCTGTCTGACCCCTGCCTGTGGTGCATCGAGGGCAGCTCGCCCGCCGGCATCCACGACATCCTCGGCCCGGTCTACAAGCCCTGCCCCGTCTGCCTCGGCCCCTGCGCCCTCTGCGAAGGCGACGGACTGTTCCCAGCCGACTTCGCCTGCCTGCCCTGCTTCCGCGAGCAGATGGCCGCCCTCGGTCTGGCCCCCATCATGTGCGCCCACTGCTCCGGCGTGGTCGACCTCATCCCCCTCGACGCCATCCCGGCTCCGGAGGTGACTCCCCATGGCCACCACTGACCCGACCGCCGTGACCGAGCAGTTCGCCGCCGAGTACGCCCGCAACGCCGTACCGACGATGCTCAAGGCGATCGGCTCCATCAAGCGGTACAACCGCTTCGTTCTGCTCGGCGCTTTGCTGACCAGCTACCTGCACCAGGCCCACTACCTGTGGACCCAGAACGCCGGCTACTTCGCCTACCTCGTGCCGCTGATCTTCGACGCCGCCATGGTGTCGATGCTGACCGTCGTCCGCACCTCCGGCATCGCCAAGGATGCGAAACGCGGAGCCATGGTCGTCTTCGCCGCCGCTGCCATGCTGTCGGCCACCATCAACTTCGCCTCCCCGGGCAGCCTCGGCCTACGCCTGGTCTTCGCCCTGGTCGTCGTCCTCGTCATCGGCGTCGAACTCGTCGCCGGACGCATCCGCCCCGACTTCGCCGCCATCCAAGCCGAAGCCGCCGCCCTCCTCGCCGCGATCAACGACCTCACCGAAACGGCACCGGCCACCGAGCCGACCAACACCCCGGCCGCCACGCCAACCGTCGACACCACGCCGGAACCTGCTCCGGTCGTCGACGCCCCGCCGGCACCGACGCCGGCCGCCATCACGGCACCTGCCTTCACCCCGATCCCGGTTGCCCGGCCCGAGGTTCCGGCGCACCTGATGCCCACCGCCCGCTTCGTCATCGGACGACACGAACAGAGCACCGGCCGACCCATCACACCGGATGAACTCGCCGGTCTGCTCTCGGTCACCCCGGACATCGCCCGGGAACTGCTGCACACCATCACCGGCCACACCCCGGCCGTCAACGGAACCCCCGTCGGTGGTGCCCGATGACCATCCACGTCGTCGACATTGAGCAGGTCACCCACACCTGCCCGGCGTTCGCTGAGGCGCACCCTTACGACACCCGACGCACCGTCATCCACGTCATCCCCGGCGGAGAATGCCGGACTCCGGTCACCATCCACTGCGGCGAGACGACCGCCGTCATCGCGTGTCACCGGCACGAACCGGCCGACCGCCAGTGCGGCGCCTGCCGCATCATCGTCACGCAACACACCATCACCAACCGACACCACGAGGTTGTCGGCTGATGGCTTCGACGCTGGACCTCACACCCCGCGCTTCGGCCCGGGGTGTGGGCTCGAACGCCGACACCATCACCCCCCACGTCGGCTACACCGCCGCCGGCTCCGCGTTCACCCGCGCCACCGCACCCGACTACTTCGGCTGGCTGGACCACGTCCGCGCCGCCGGCGGGTGCACCCGCCCCATCCGCCTCGCCGGCAGCCTGCTCACCGTCGAACCCGCCACCGGCCGACTCCTCGACGCTCGGCACACCGACGCCATGCCCGACGCCGCGATCTACAAGGCGTGCGGCAACCGTCGCGCCACCGTCTGCCCGACCTGCGCTGGCGTCTACCAACGCGACGCCTACCAACTCCTGCGCGCCGGCCTCGTCGGCGGCAAAGGCGTCCCCGAAACCGTCTCCCGCCACCCGGCCGTGTTCGCCACCTTCACCGCCCCGTCCTTCGGCCCCGTGCACGCCCGCGCGGTCAAGCGGCACACCTGCGCCAACCGCAAACGCTGCGACTGCCGACCCGACCCCTGCCACGCCCGCCGCACCACCGACCCCACCGCCGGACTCTGCACCCACGGCCGCCCTGCCGTGTGCTGGGCCAGGCACGAACCGGCAGACGCTGTCCTCGGCCAACCGTTGTGCCTGGACTGCTACGACCACGATCACCAGGTCGTCTGGAACGTGTTCGCCGGAGAGCTGTGGCGGCGCACCAAGCAAGCCGCGGAGCGCCACCTCGCCCAACTCGCCCGCCGACGCGGCATCCCCCCGGCCCACGTCGTCACGGCCTCGGGCAAGGTCCGCACGGTCGCCCCGGTCCGGCTGTCGCACGGCAAAGCCGCCGAGTTCCAAGCTCGCGGAGCGGTGCACTTCCACGCCCTGGTGCGCCTGGACGGCGTCGACCCCACCGACCCCACCGCCGTCGTCCCACCGCCGGCCGGGTTCACCGCCGCCGACCTCGACGACGCCATCCACCACGCCGCCACCCAGGTCGACTACACCACCCCGGCCCATCCCGACCAGCCCGCCGGGTGGCCCGTCGCCTGGGGCACCCAACTCGACATCCGCCCCATCAGCCTGACCGGAAGCGGTGAGGTCACCGACGGCATGGTCGCCGGCTACCTTGCCAAGTACGCCACCAAGAGCACCGAGGTAACCGGGCACCGCTCCGTCAGGCTCACCGCCGACACCATCGGCGACTACGCCGACCCCGACGGCGACCACACCGCCCGCCTCATCGACGCCTGCTGGCGCATCGGCCGACCCACCACCACACCCGTCCCGCTCTCGGATCGGCCCCGGGACCACCGGCCACGGCCCGGCTTCGTCCAACGCTGGGAATGCCCCGACTGCGGCACCCACACCCGCTACGCCGCCTGCCCCGTCTGCATCGCCCACCGTCAAGCCAGCCTTGACGCCGAACCCACGAAACCGGCCACGGGCAACCCATACGCCCGGCTGCGCCGCTGGGCACACATGCTCGGCTTCGGCGGCCACTTCCTCACCAAAGCCCGCCGCTACTCCGTCACCTTCCAACTCCTGCGCGACACCCGCGTCACCTACCGACGCAACGACGACCAGGACCAGGACGCCAACGACCCCATCAAAGCCGTCGACCACCTCGACGAAGACGACACGACGCTCATCGTTGGCACCCTCACCTTCGCCGGCGTCGGCTGGCACACCACCGGAGACGCGCTCCTTGCCAACACCGCCGCCGCCATGGCACGCGCCCGACAAGCCGCGGGCCGCGAAGAACTCGCCCACGAAATCGGCACCACCCCTGCCGATGCAGTGCCTGCCGCAGCTTGACCCCCGCCACGCCGCACGAGGAAGGCCAACCGATGGACACCCCCACTCCGATCACTCCTCGCGTGCTGCGCGTGGAGGAAGCAGCCCAAGCGCTCGGCATTGGTCGCTCGCTCGTCTACGACCTGATCCGCTCCGGCCGCCTCCGTTCCTTCAAGGTCGGGAGCCGCCGACTCATCCCGGCCGTCGCCATCGACGAAGTCATCGCCACGCTCACGGAAGAAGCCGCCTGATGCCCAGAGATCCCAAGCAGCGCCAATCCGCCGCCCGTCGCAATCCGAACGGCGAAGGCTCGATCTACCAGCGTTCCAGCGATGGCCGCTGGGTCGGGCAGGCATACGTGCTTAGCACCGACGGCACTCGCAAGCGCAAGTTCGTCTACGGCGCGACCTGGGAAGAAGCTCACGCCAAACTGGTCGATCTGAAATCCCGCTCCCAGCGTGGCATCCCTGTCCCCGACCGGGCCTGGAAGCTGGCCGACTATCTGCCCTACTGGCTGTCCGCCTACGTCAGCGACCTCAAGCCCACCACCGCGCGGGGATACGAAAGCGCGGTACGGCTGCACCTCGTTCCCGCTCTCGGCACCAAGCGCCTCGACGGGTTGCAGGTCCAGCACGTTAAGGCGTTCATGGACGAGTTCCGCCGCAAGTGCCTCTGCTGCACCAACGGTCTCGACAAGATTCGACCGGCTGAGCGACGCTGCTGCTCTGTCGGCCGGTGCTGCCAGCACTACCCCAGCGCTCGTCAGATCCAGTTCGTGCACGCGGTGCTTCGCAACGCGCTCCAACACGCCATGCGGGAAGAGTTGGTGTCGCGCAACGTCGCCAAGCTGGTCCGAATCCCTTCACCTCGTTACAAGGTCGGCAAAGGGCTCTCCGTCGACCAGGTACGAAAGATCCTGGCCGCCGCCGCCGGTCACCGGCTCCACGCGCTCTACGTCGTGGCGGCGACCATGGGCCTTCGTCGAGGTGAGCTGGTCGGCCTTCGCTGGTCAGATCTCGACCTGGACGAGGGCACGCTACGGGTGCAGCAGACCGTGCAGCGGGTTGCCGGGCAGCTCCACGTCCAGGACGCCAAGACCGAAGACTCGGAGGCGGTCTTGCCGCTGCCTGAGATCACCTGGATGACGCTCCTCGAACACCAGGAGCGGCAGCAAGCCGAGCGGGTCGCCCTCGCCGAGGTGTGGGAGGAACACGACCTCGTCTTTCCCTCGGAGCGGGGCACCCCCATGGAGCCCACCAACCTCAGCCGGTCGTTCGCCCGGCTCCGCCAGACCGCCGGTCTGCCTGGGGTCCGCCTGCACGATCTACGGCACACCGTCGTCTCACTGCTGATGGAGCTGGGCGTCCCGCCACACGTCGTGCAGGCCATCGCCCGGCACGCCGACGTAAAGATCACGCTTAAGGTCTACGCTCACGCCAACCTCGACGCGATGCGTCAGGCTCTCGGCAAGCTCGACGGAAAGCTCTCGTGAGTCCCGTTGCTGTCAGCGTTGCTGTCAATCGGTCGTCTCGCGGCAGTGCCGGTCGGGGAAAGCCTGGTGGAATTGGAGCCCCCGGCCGGGATCGAACCGGCGACATCTCGCTTACAAGGCGAGTGCTCTGGCCAGCTGAGCTACAGGGGCGCGCGCGTCGAAGCCAGCATAGCGACTGACGTCCGGATATCCCGCTCGCGAGGCCTCCCGAGCATGGGAAACGTCAACAACCCGACGCTGATCCATCGTCGTGCGGTCGAGCCGTATGTCGATTGATGTCCGACCGTGCCCGACTGACCGGATTGTGTAGGCAATGGGCCGCGTCCGGCGCTCCCGCGCCTTGGCAGCGCGGGGAAAGCCGTTTACCGTGCAGTGACACGGACGACAGGTCCGGCCGCCCTCGCGACCGACCCGCCGTCCGTTGGCCGACACGGATACGTGTCGGTCGCTCCTTCACTCGGATCGTCCGGCACGTTCCTGCCGGTGAAAGGAAGCGCTTCACCATGGCTACGGTCACTTATTCCAAGGCGTCCCGGATCTACCCGGGCACCGAGCGTCCCGCCGTCAACGAGCTGGACCTCGAGATCGGCGACGGCGAGTTCCTCGTCCTGGTCGGCCCCTCCGGTTGTGGCAAGTCCACCAGCCTGCGGATGCTCGCCGGCCTGGAGGACGTTGACGCCGGCTCGATCTACATCGACCAGCGTGACGTCACCCACCTGCCCCCAAAGGCCCGCGACATCGCCATGGTCTTCCAGAACTACGCCCTCTACCCGCACATGACGGTGTACGAGAACATGGCGTTCGCCCTCAAGCTGCGCAAGACCTCCAAGTCGGAGATCGACCGGCGGGTCAAGGAGGCAGCCGGGCTGCTCCAGCTGGAGGAGTACCTCGGCCGCAAGCCGAAGGCGCTCTCCGGTGGTCAGCGTCAGCGTGTGGCGATGGGCCGGGCGATCGTCCGCGAGCCGCAGGTCTTCCTCATGGACGAGCCGCTGTCGAACCTCGACGCCAAGCTGCGCGTGCAGACCCGTACCCAGATCGCGTCGCTGCAGGCCAAGCTGGGCGTCACCACGGTCTACGTCACGCACGACCAGGTCGAGGCCATGACCATGGGTCACCGGGTCGCGGTGCTGCTCGACGGTGTCCTGCAGCAGGTGGACACCCCGCGGGCGCTCTACGACACCCCGGCCAACGTCTTCGTCGCCGGTTTCATGGGCTCCCCCGCCATGAACATCAAGACCGTCCCGCTGAACGAGCAGGGCGCCGAGTTCGCCGAGCTGCACATCCCGCTGACCCGCGAGCAGGTCGAGGCGGCCCGCGCCGAGGGCGGTGACGGCAAGGTCACCGTGGGCTTCCGCCCGGAGGACTGCGACCTGGTCAGCCCGACCGAGGGCGGCATGCCGGTCGTGGTCGAGCTGGTCGAGGACCTTGGCTCGGACGCCAACGTCTACGGCCACGCCGCGCTGGGTGGCAACTCGGAGCGCTTCGTCGTCCGCACCGACCGGCGCACCATGCCGAATATGGGTGACACCGTGTTCGTCAAGCCGCGCACCGGTCGGAACCACGTCTTCCACGCCACCACAGGCGCCCGGATCTGACGTAACGCTGTACCAACAGGGGCGGTCCGCTTCGGCGGGCCGCCCCTGTCGCGTACTCCCGTCAGGTCCCTCGGCCCGGACGCGACGAAGCCCCGCCCCCGACAGGCGGGAACGGGGCCTCGGTGACGCGTCGTTACAGTTCCGCCGCGCGGCGGCGGGAGACCTCGGCCAGGGCGACCGCTGCGGCCACGCTGGCATTGAGCGACTCGACCTCGGAGATCATCGGGATGCTGACGGTCAGGTCGCAAGTCTCCCCGACCAGCCGGGACAGCCCGCGCCCCTCCGACCCGACCACGACCACCAGGGGGCCGACCGCGGCCTCCAGGTTGTAGAGGTCGGTGTCACCGTCGGCGTCCAGGCCGACGACCGTGAAGCCGGCGTCGCGGCACGCCTTCAGCGATCGGGTCAGGTTGGTGACCTGCGCCACCGGCACCCGCGCGGCCGCGCCGGCACTGGTCCGCCAGGCGGTCGCGGTGATCCCGGCGGCCCGCCGCTCGGGTACGAAGACACCCTGCGCGCCGAACGCGGCGGCCGACCGGATCACCGCACCCAGGTTGCGTGGGTCGGTGACGCCATCCAGCGCGACCAGCAGCGGGGCCTGCTGCTCCAGGGCCGCGGCGACCATGTCCTCGAACGGCTGGTACGCGAACGGCGGCACCTGCAGCCCAACGCCCTGGTGCAGCACCCCGCCGGTCATCCGGTCCAGCTCAGCCCGGCTGATCTCCAGGTTGGCGATGCCCCGGTCGGCGGCGGTCCGGATGATCTCGTTGATCCGGTCGTCCATGTCGATGCCCTGGGCGGTGTACAGCGCCGTCGCCGGCACCTGGGCGCGCAGCGCCTCCAGCACCGGGTTGCGCCCGACCAGCAGCTCCGGCGAGTCCCTGGCCGGGTTGGACTTGCGCCCCGGGGCGACCCGGGGGCCGGACCGGCCGCCGGGCTTGCCGCCCCGGCCGCCAGTGCTGCCACCCCGGTTCGCCGGAACGCCACGGCCGCCACCCTTGCCCCAGGTGGTGTCCTTGGTGCCAGGCAGACCGATCTTGGGGGCACGCCCCTCCTCGGCCGCCGCGCGGCGCTCCTTGTCCTGCTTCCAGGCGGTGCGCTGGGGCAGCTTCTCGGTGCCCGAGTACCCCTTGTGCCACGGCCGCTCGTCGGCGGGCAGGGTGCGGCCCCGCCCGGTCAGGGAGTCCTTGTTTTTGCCGCCGGTGCCCTTGGGGGCGCCCGCCTTCGGCGTCAGTCGCCGGCCACGGCGCTGCGAGTTGCCGGCCATCAGTCCTGCTCTCCAATAGTCCAACGGGGTCCCTGGGGGGTGTCCTCGACCACCACGCCGGCCAGCTTGAGCTGGTCCCGTACCGCGTCGGCGGCGGCCCAGTCCTTGCGGCCCCGGGCCTGCGCGCGCTGCTCCAGGGCCAGCGCGATCAGGGAATCCACCACGGCACGCAGATCATCGGAGCGGCCGCCACCGGTCCAGGCCGGGTCGAGGGGGTCGATCCCGAGGATATCCAGCATCGCCCGTACTGCGGCCAGCGTGGTGCGGACGGTCACATCGTCGCCGGTGCTCAGCGCGGTGTTGCCGTCCCGGAGCTGCTGTTGCAGCACGGCCAGCGCGGCGGAGGTGTTGAGGTCGTCGTCCATCGCCGCGACGAAGCCGGTCGGCAGGTCGCCGAGGTGCCCGGCACCGACCCGCTCGGCTGCCCGCAGCACGAAACCCTCGATCCGGCGGTACGCGGTGGCCGCGTCGCGAAGCGAGTCCTCCGAGTAGTCGATCACCGAGCGGTAGTGCGCGGCGGCGTAGTAGTAGCGCAGCTCCACCGGCCGCACTCCGAGCGAGTCCACGTACCTCAGGTCCAGCGCGTTGCCGGCGGACTTGCCCATCTTGGCCCCACCGATGCTGAGCAGCCCGTGGTGCACCCAGTAGCGGGCGAACGGCAGCCCGGCCGCCTGGGACTGGGCGATCTCGTTCTCGTGGTGCGGGAACGTCAGGTCCAGCCCGCCGCCGTGGATGTCGAACTCCGGGCCCAGGTAGCGCCAGCACATCGCCGAGCACTCGATGTGCCAGCCCGGTCGACCCAGCCCCCACGGCGACGGCCAGTAGGCGTCCGCCGGCTCGTCCGGCTTGGCGCCCTTCCAAAGCGCGAAGTCGCGTGGGTCCCGCTTGCCCCGGTCGGGGGCGTCCCCGGCCGACTGCATCGCGTCCGGCGACTGGCCCGACAGCGACCCGTACGCCGGCCAGGACGCCACGTCGAAGTAGACGTCGCCGGAGCCGTCGGTGGCCGGGTAGGCGTGCCCGTCGGCGATCAACTTCGTGATCAGCTCGTGCATCTCGGGGATGTGCCCGGTGGCGCGCGGCTCGTAGGTGGGCGCCAGCACGTTCAGCGCCCGGTACGACTCGGCGAGGATCAGCTCGTTGGCGTAGGCGATCGACCAGAACGGCCGGCCCCGCTCCCCCGCCTTGACCAGAATCTTGTCGTCGATATCGGTCAGGTTGCGGATGAAGGTGACCTCGTAGCCGGCGGTCAGCAGCCAGCGGCGCAGCACGTCATAGTTGACACCGGAGCGAAGGTGACCGATGTGCGGCGGGGCCTGGAGGGTGAGACCACACAGGTAGACCCCCACCTTGCCGGCTTCCCGCGGGACGAAGTCCCGCACCGATCGGGTGGCGGTGTCATACAGGCGTAGCGTCACCGTACAAGGGTAGCCGTCCGCGCATGTTCGAGTCCGCCGGTGCCGGGTCGTACGCTGCCAGGCGTGGATGCGACCGCACGCCCCGGTGAGCCGCCAACCCTCCGCGGTGCCGGTGCCCGGCTCGACGCGGCCACCGCCGCGCCTACGGGAGCGTCCGACGTCGGTTCGGATCGGACCGTCCCGGGGGGCGGACGGGCCGGGGAGACGGCGCAGACCCTGGACCGGGGGTTGCGGCTGCTGCACCTGGTCGCCGACACGCCAGGCGGACTCACCGTCACCGAGGTGGCGAACCGGCTCGGCATCGGCCGGGCTGCCGTCTACCGGCTGGTCGGCCCGCTGACCGGGCACGGCATGCTGCGCCGCGACGGCGACGGGCGGCTCCGCCTCGGCGCCGGGGTGCTGCACCTGGCCCGACGCGCCCAGCCGCTGCTCGCCGACGGGGCACTGCCCGCGCTGCGCCGGCTCGCCGAGCAGGCCGGCGCGACCGCACACCTGACCGTGGTGGAGGGCGGCGAGGGTGTCGCCCTGGCCGTGGTCGAGCCGAGTTGGACGTCGTTCCACGTCGCGTACCGGACCGGGGCGCGGCATCCGCTGGACCGGGGCGCGGCGGGTCGGGCCATCCTGGCCGGCCGGTCCGGGGCGGCGGAGCCGGTGAGCAGCAGTGGCGAGTTGCAGTCCGGGGCGTACGGGGTGGCCGCGCCGGTGCTCGGCGTACCCGGGTTGGAGGCCAGCGTCGGCGTGGTCGCGCTCGCCCCGTTGGACGTCGACACAGTCGGCCCTCAGGTGCTGGCCGCTGCCACGGCCATCGCCGCCGCCCTCCGCTGACTGACTAGCCCCCACCTTGATCGACTCGGGATCGGCGATATTGCGGTATCCCCATCGCTCTACACCGCCACATCGCTGCTGCGGTGATGATCTCGCCGTATACCACGCCAAACTGGCGCCCGGCGGTCGTCCACAGGCACATGGCACGAGACCGCCGGGCGCTGTCCACAGGGGTGTCGGGTGCCCAGCCTGGGGTCGGAGGCTGAGCACATGCCTCCTCGCCCCCACCGACCTCTCGCCCTCGCCTGGCAGGTCTTCCGCGGCTCCGACGTGATCCGGCAGGGCCTGGTGACCAGACATCAGCTACGCGGCGCGTCCTGGGTCCGCCTTCGGCACGACGTGTACGCGGACGCGCGGCTCGATCGCGACCACGAGTTGGCCTGCCGTGCCGCGGCGTTGCGGATGCCAGCAGAGGCGCTGATCGCCGGTCCGTCCTCGACCTACCTGCACGGCATCGAGCACGCCGCCGGCTTCGACGACGACGTGCACGTCCTGGTGCCGAGGACCGCCCGGGTCGACTCCCAACGCGGCCTTCGCGTGCACCTGGTCAGCGACAGCGCACCGACGTTCCCGGTCCTGGGTGAGGCAGCGTTGCCGCCCACCGCCCCTCCCGCGAGGAGGGCCCAACCCACACTCCGCCGGAGCGACCCCGCCTCCGCGGCCTGGGAGGCGGCGGCCTGGTTGGAGCCGCTGCGGGCCGTCACCATCGTCGACTCGCTGCTCGGCGTTGGCCTGACCAGCCGGTCCGCGCTGGCCGCCGTCGCCACCGCCAACGCGGAGCGCCCGGGTGGCCGGCGGGCGAACTGGGTGTTCGACCTGGCCGATCCGGGTGCGCAGTCGCCGCCCGAGTCACAGCTACGGGTGCGTCTGGTGCTGGGCGGGTTGCCCCGGCCGGTCGCTCAGCACCCGATCCGACTGTCCGGAGGGCTCGTGCTCCACCCCGATCTGGCCTGGCCCGAGTTCCGGGTGGCGGTGGAGTACGGCCGATGGCAGGCGGACCCCGAGCAACTGCATCGCGACCGCCAACGGCTCAACCTGCTCGTCGGTGCCGGCTGGCTGGTACTGCACGTGACCAGCCGCCGGTTGCAGAACGACTTCCCGGCCGTGCTGGCCGAAGTCCGGTCGGCTCTGATCTCTCGCGGCTGGCGCCGCCGATCATCCGGGAGCTGATCGACTTCACGTCGCCGACCTGGGGGCATCGGATGAGCCTGATACCGCCACGCCGGCGACCTTGAGTCGATCAACCCGCGAGATCGCGCCGCGCACGGTCGTTCCACGCACGGTCGAGGCCCGCACGGTCGAGGCGCGCACGGTCGAGGCGCGCACGGTCGAGGCGCGGGAATGCGTCGGGGCCCGGTCGACCGTGGTCGACCGGGCCCCGATGTGTTGCCTTACGGACGGGCGTTCGGCTTGAGCGGGGTCTTCACCGCCGCGTAGGCGTCGACGATTCCGTACCCGTAGAAGCCGTTGAAGTTGACCCCACCGGCGCAGTAGGCGTCGTAGGTCTCGTCCCGGCCCTCATTGCGGTACTGCTGCAGCCGCGGCTCCGGGCAGGCGTGCTCGGCCGCCGTCCGGTAGAGGTGCTGCTCGACCAGGTCCGGCGACATGCCGAAGCCACCCCGGCGCTCCGCCTTGCCGAACCGGCTGACGATCAGCGCGGCCACGCCTGCGGCGTGCGGGGACGCCATCGAGGTGCCCTGCAGGTAGGTGTAGTAGCCGCAGTCACCGTTGGCCTTGCACTGCTTGAAGACGAGCGTGGCCACCCGCGGGTCGATGTTGCCGTTGGCGTCCACCCGGGGATCCGGGATGGTCGGGGAGATCGGCTCCTCCTGGAGCACCTTCAGTGGGTACGTGGAGAGGATCCGGTTGCCCGGGCTGTTGTACGTCGGGGTCCCGAAGCCGTCCCGGGCGAAGCCACCCGGCGCGGCGACCGAGATCTGCTCGGTGCCGTAGTTGGAGAAGTCCGCCTTCTTGCCGGACGGGCCGACCGCCGACACACCGATCACGTGCGGGCCCTCGGCAGGCAGGTCCCAGCAGCTGTTGTTGTCGATCGGCCGGGGGTACGGAGCGGCGCCGTAGTCCGGGCTGCTGATGTCCGTGCGCGGTGCGCCCAGGTCCTCGTTGTTGTTGCCGAGCGCGCCGACCAGGGTGACGCCCTTGTTGTGAGCGAAGGTCAGTGCCCGCTTCATCGCCTTGATGATGGCCCGCTGCTCGGCCTGGCTCGCCGGGGAGTCGGCCGGGTTGGCGTTGCAGTTGTAGAGCCACGGGTCGACGTAGAACGACATGTTGACCACGTCGATCCCGGATCGGCCGGCGTAGACCAGAGCGTTGACCACCGGGTTGAGGAAGAAGTAGCCGGAGTCCTGGCCACCCTTCAGCTCGACCAGGGAGATGTTCGGGGCGACGCCGGAGAGGCCGAGGCCGTTGGCGGCCGCGCCGATGGTCCCCGCCACGTGGGTGCCGTGCCCACCGTCGTCGGTGCCCACCGCGTCGAGGCAGCTCGGCACCTCACACGGGCCATCCACGTCGGCCAGGTCCGGCGCGAAGTTGCGCGACAGCGACCAGTTGAAGTTCGGCGCGATGTCGGGGTGGCTGGCATCGACGCCGGTGTCCAGCACGCCGACGGTCACCCGGCGGTCACCCGGCTCGATCTTGCGGGCCTGGTCGGCCCGGATCATCTCCAGGCCCCAGAGCTTCTCGTCAAGCGGGTCCAGCTTGGCGCCCTTCTTGGCGGCGGCACCGGCGGCGGCCGTGTTGGCCAGCACCTGCTCCTGCTCGACCCGGTCCAGCTTCGGCTTGCGGCCGATGGCCTTCTGCTCGGCGGCGCCGATCAGCGTCGGGGCAGCGGTCGCCCTGACCGCGAAGTCAGCCCGGTCGCTGGTCACCTGGAACATGCCGACCTCGTCGGACCGGGACACCACAGTGCCGCCAGCAGCCCGGATGGCGGCGACAGCCGTCTCGGCGGCGACGCCATCCTCGGCGACGACGGTGAAGGTTCGGAAGCTGGTCGGCGCGGCGTTGGCTGGTACACCCAACCCCGTCACCGTAAGTGCCAGCACAGCCGCGGTCGCGACGGCACCGGCGGTGAAGCGCTTGCTCACCACATCGGATCCTCTCGTTGAGGGACGTGGCAGCCATCACACAACACTCGGCGGGTTTGCGCCAGGTCAGCGTCCGTTATGGCGGTGAATCTCTCCATCATCCGCCCAGGTCGGCGCGAGCCCCGCCCTGCTGGGCGCGAACCCCGGGTAGATCGGCCCGCACCACCGGTCGGTCGGCCGGCTGCACGGGCAGGTCAGCCAGTATCGCGGGCAGGTCGGCCAGCGCCACTGGAAGATCGGCCATGGTGGACACCTCGGCGTCGGGCGCACCCCCGACCGGGCGGGGCAGGCTGTGCCGGTTCAACCACACCGATCGCAGGCCGGCCCGCTGCGGTGCCACAACGTCGTGCTCCCACGAGTCACCGACGTAGACGATCTGCCCGGCCGGCACCCCGGCTGCCTCGACCACCGCCGCGTAGAACTCCGGGGCTGGCTTCTTTGGCAGGCCGTTCTCGTGCGCGTACACCTCGAAGGCGAACTCGCCGGCGAGCCCGCAGCGTTCGGCGCGGCTGTTGCCGTTGGTGGCGAAGCCCAGCGTGTACCGGTCGCGCAGCCTGGCCAGCGCCGGCGGCACGTCCGGGAACGGTCGGGTGAGGGCGAATCGGCGGGCGAAGAAGAGGGCGGCGACCTCGTCCAGGTGCGCGTCCAGTCCGGCGCGGGCCAGCGACCGGGCCAGCGCGGCGCGCCGGATCTCCGCCACCGGAGCGGCGCTCAGCTCCCCGAAGACCGCGCCCCAGTCCGACTCCAACTCGGCGAGCGACACCTCGGCCGCCGCCGGGCTGCGCCGCCGCATCTCGTCGAGGACGGCCAGCAGCCCGCCGGTCACCGCCGGGCGCAGATCCAGCAGGGTCTCGTCGGCGTCGAACACCACGGTGGTCAGCACGGGGACCACTGTCTCATCGGCCGTCGAGGGCCAGCGCGGGCTCGGGCGAGGCGGGCGCGGGCGCTGGCTCTGGTGCTGACGACCCGCGCAGCTCGTCGAGGCGCACGAGTGCGACCCCGGCGACGATCATCGCGCCGCCGAACAACTGCCAGGCGGTGGGCAGCTCGTCCAGGAGCAGCCAGGCGATCAGCACCGCGAAGAGCACCTCGGTCAGCCCGACGAACGACGAGAGCCGGGGGCCGAGGATCCGCGTGCCGGCGATGCCGGCCAGGTACGCGATCACCGCAGCCACCAGGGAGAGCCCGACGATTGGCAGCAGCCAGCTGGTGCGCTGCCCGGCGAAGGTGACCTCACCGAAGGTGGCCCGCAGCGGCAGCAGACCGGTCAGCCCGATGATGAGCAGCGTGGCGGCGCCGACAGCCATCCCGCCGCTGGCCATGGCGACCGAGGGTAGGCGGGGATCGACCCGGCCGGCGAGCACGAAGTAGCCCGCCAGGCCGAATGCGGCGCCCAGCCCCCAGAGCACGCCCACCGGGTGGAAGCCGGCGGTGCCGGTGACGTCCAGCACGAACGCCAGCCCGGCCAGGGCGGCCACCGAGCCGGCCACGGTGAGCCGGCGCGGGCGCTACCCGTGCCGCAGCCACATCCAGCCCACGACGAGGATGATGCCCAGGTACTCCAGCAGCAGTGCGATGCCGACCGGCAGGTAGCGCACGGCGTTGAAGAAGCAGACCTGGGCCAGCGCCACGCCGAGCAGACCGAACATCCCGATCGCCGTGGCGTTCTGCCGCAGCACGTGCCACCTGCCGCGCAGCGACAGCAGGGCGGGGATCGCCAGCACCAGGGCAGCGATGCCGACCCGGGCGATCACCGCGGCCTCGGCCGACCAGCCGGCCTCGATGAGTGACCGGGCGAAGGTGCCCGAGGTGGCGAAGGTGACCGCGGAGAGCAGCGCCAGCGCGGCGCCTGCGGCGGGTCGTGACTGCATCTCGCGCTCCTCGGGACGACACGGTGTCATGAGCAAACTATCCTTGTACCCATGACGCTAGGCGGCCCCTGTGACAGGAGTCAAGTTGCTGTTCGCTCATGACACCGAGTGTTCGCTGATCGCCGCCGCCGCGCTGGTCAACACCGCGGGCCGGGACGGCGAACTGCTGCCCGACATCGCCGCGCTGGACACGTTCTTCGTCCGGCACACCTACAGCGGGCGGCACGAGCA
Organism: Micromonospora sp. NBC_00389; assembly: GCF_036059255.1. NCBI lineage: Bacteria > Bacillati > Actinomycetota > Actinomycetes > Micromonosporales > Micromonosporaceae > Micromonospora > Micromonospora sp. NBC_00389. The sequence goes on from NZ_CP107947.1 coordinate 974,004, forward strand.
CACCGACGCCGAGTTACGCGCCGTCCGGGAGCTGCGACCCCGGCTGCGCCGCATCTGGTACGGCGAGCCCGCCGAGGTCGTCGCCGTGGTCAACAGCCTGCTGCTCGAGCATCGGGCGCTGCCGCAGCTGATCGAGCACGACGACGAGCCGTACCACCTGCACGCCGTGCCCCGCGACGCGCCGCTGGCCACCCGGATCGCGGTGGAGGCGGCGATGGCGATGGCCGACCTGGTCCGAGCCGGGGAGCTGAGCCGGCTGCGGATCTGCGAGTACCCGGACTGCGACAACGTGCTCGTCGACCTATCCCGCAACCGGTCGCGGCGGTTCTGCGAGGCCGGCTGCGGCAACCGCGCCGCGGTGACCGCCTACCGCGCCCGCCGGGCCGCCGGCCACTCCTGAGCGGTGGCCGCCCACTCCTCGGCCCGCAGCTCGTACTCCACCTCGCCGTGCTCGGTGCCCGGGATCGGGTCGTCCCACTGCAGGTGGAAGGTACGCAGGTAGCGCAGGCCGGCCTTGGCCATCACCCGTCGGGAGCGGTCGTTGACGGTCATCGTCTCGGCCCAGACCCGGCGCATGCCGACAGTGCCGAAGGCGTACCGGACCAACGCCCGAGAACCCTCGGTGGCCAGCCCGCGCCCCCACGTCGAGCGGCGCAGCCGGTAGCCCAACTCGGCCTCGGTGCCGTCGGCCGACGGGTCGAGCGCGAACCAACCCAGGAACCCGCCGGTCTCAGGGTCGAGCGCCGCCCAGCGGCCCAACCCCGGATGCCGGTCGTACTGTGCCAGCATCTTCGGCAACTGCTCGTCCCGGACCGTGGCCATCGGGGTGGCGACGCCACCGGTGAGGAAGCGCATCACCTCGGGATCGCTGTCCAGCTCGACCAGCGCGTCCACGTCGGCCATGGTGAACCGCCGCAGCCGCAGCCGCTCGGTCACCGGCGGCACGCCGGCCGCACCCTGAAGGTCACCGTTCGACACCGCAGGATCATCCCGCCCACTCCGCGCCCCCGTCGACCGACTTACTCCCCGCCGCCCTGGGGCGTCAGGGGTGGGTCATCCGGAGCAGGTCGAGCGCCTCGTCGAGTTGGGTCTCGCTGAGCTTGCCCGAGTCGATGTGACCCCGGGAGATCACCACCTCGCGGATGGAGGTCTGCTTGGCCAGCGCCTCCTTGGCGATCGAGGCGGCCTCGTCGTACCCGAGGTGGCGATTGAGCGGCGTGACGATCGACGGCGAGCCCTCGGCGTACGCCAGGCAGACCTCGGCGTCCGCGACCAGGTCGACCACCAGGCGGTCGGCGAACAGCCGACTAGTCGCCGCCAGCAGCCGGATCGACTCCAGCAGGTTGCGGCCCATCACCGGGAGCATCACGTTGAGCTCGAAGTCGCCCTGCGAACCAGCGAAGCCCACCGTCGCGTCATTGCCGATGACCTGGGCGCAGACCTGCCGCATCGCCTCGGCGACCACCGGGTTGACCTTCCCCGGCATGATCGACGAGCCGGGCTGGAGGTCGGGGATGCGCAGCTCGCCCAGGCCGGCCCGGGGGCCGGAGCCCATCCAGCGGATGTCGTTGGCGATCTTGTACAGCCCGACCGCCACGGTCCGCAGCTGCCCCGAGGTCTCCACCAGCGCATCCCGGGCGCCCTGGGCCTCGAAGTGGTTGCGCGCCTCGGTCAGCGGCAACCCGGTCGACTCGCGCAGCTTGCCGATCACGGCGGCGGCGAAGCCGAGCGGGGTGTTGATCCCGGTGCCCACGGCGGTGCCGCCCAACGGCAGCTCTGCCAGCCGGGGCAGCGCCGACTCCAGCCGCTCGACGCCGTACCGGACCTGGGCGGCGTACCCGCCGAACTCCTGGCCAAGGGTGACCGGCGTGGCGTCCATCAGGTGGGTCCGTCCGGCCTTGACCACCGTCTCGAACTCCGCCGCCTTGGCCTCCAATGCCGTGGCGAGGTGGATCAGTGACGGCAGCAGGTCCTCCACGATGAACTGGGTGGCGGCCAGGTGGATCGAGGACGGAAAGACGTCGTTGCTGGACTGCGAGGCGTTGACGTGGTCGTTCGGGTGCACGTCCCGGCCAAGCTCCTGGGTGGCCAGGGTGGCGATCACCTCGTTGGCGTTCATGTTGGACGACGTTCCGGAGCCGGTCTGGAACACGTCGATCGGGAACTGGTCGTCGTAGCCGCCGTCGGCCACGTGCGCGGCGGCGGCGGTGATCGCCGCGGCCACGTTCGCGTCGATCACGCCCAACTCGCCGTTGACCTCGGCCGCCGCGCCCTTGATCTGGGCGAGCGCCTTGATCTGGGCCGGCTCGATGCCCCGGCCGGAGATCGGGAAGTTCTGCACCGCACGCTGGGTCTGCGCCCGCCACAGCGCCTCGGCGGGCACCTCCACCTCACCCATCGAGTCGCGTTCGATCCGGTAACCGGTCGCTTCTGGAGTCGTCACGCGTACCATCCTGCCGCGCTCGTGGCCGACGTGCAGATGATCCGTCAGTCCAACTCGGCCAGCAGTCGCTCCACCTCGTGCTGGTCCGGCGACTCGATCTGCCGGAACAGCGCGAGCGCCCGGACCCAGTGCGATCGAGCCGCCGCCGGATCAGTCGGGCGCAGGCAGCGGGCGATGCCGTCCAACGCCCGGGCCTGCTCGTAGCGCGCGTTGATCCGCGTGGCGTCCCCCAACACCCTGCGGTGCAGGTCCAGCGCGCTGGCCACGTCCCCCTGGTCGAGGATCGCCTGGGCCAACAGATTCCGCGAGGCGCACTGGCCGATCCGGTCGCCCACCCCGGTCATCTCGACGAGCGCCGCCCGGTACAGGTCGGCGGCCCGTTGCGGGCGGCCCGCTTCCCACTCCATCATCCCGATCTCGGTGAGCACCTCGCCCTCGCCGAACCGGTTGCCGGCCTCGCGCTTGAGGCGCAGCGCCACCCGCAGCAGCCGGCGGGCTGGCTCCCCGTGGCCCATCCGGTGCCGGATCATGCCCAGGTGCCCGATGGCATTGCCGACCTGCCGGAGGTCGCCGATCTCCCGGCCCAGCGACAGGTGGCGTCGGGCTGTACGCAGGGCCTCCTCGTGCCGGCCCCACAGCAGCAGCGCGATCGACAGATTGTTGAGCGCGTTCGCCAGCGGGACCTGCTCCTGCATCCGCCGCGCCAGCGCGGCGGATGCGTGGTAGCACTCCCGGCCCAGGCGGTAGTTGCCATTGGCGACGTGCGCGGTGCCCAGGTTGCCCAGGGTGTTGCGGACATCGCGACGCGACCCGAGCCGGCGGTAGAGGTCGACCGCCCTCTCCATCAGCCGGATCGACTCGGAGAACCCGCCCAGCCGGTAGTGGGCCGAGGCGAGGTAGTTCAGCGTCATCGCCACCGCCGCGTCGTCACCCAACTCCTCGGCGGCGCGAAGGCCAACCGCGTGCGTTTCGATCAGCTCGTCGAGGCGACCGCCCTCGAACTGGGCGTACCAGCAGGCCCGCGCCAACTGCCAGCAGAGACGCGGAAATCCCTCGGTCTCGGCCAGCCGGACCAGGGCGCCCAACGCGGGCATGTTCTCGTCGAACCAGACCCGACCCTGGGCCGCGATGGGCGCGACCAGGTCGGGGCAGGCCGGCTCAGGCAGCAGGATGAGCGAGTCGCCGGCGGAGAGCTCCGTCCTCCGGGCGATCGCCGCGGCGACGTGCAGGTGGTGGCCGAGCAGGCGCTCGATAGCGTCGCGCCGCTCGGCTGCCCGCTCCGGCGCGGCGACCAGCGTCCGCGCGTACTCCCGGACCAGGTCGTGCAACCGGTAGCGGTCCGACTCCGCCTCTTCCACCAGATGCGCGTCGACCAACTCGTCGATCAGGTCCTGTGCCTCGGGTAGGGGAAGCTGCGTGAGGACGGCGACGATCGGGTTGTCGAAACGTACCCCCGGGTGCAGGCCCAGCAGCCGGAACGCTCGTTGCGCCGCAGGTGACACCTGGCCGTACGACAGGGCGAAGGCGCGGCCGACGGACCGCTCACCCGCCTCGAACTCGGCCAGCGGATCCCGCCGGGAGGTCAGCCGCTCGGCCAGGTCGGCGATCCGCAGGCGGGGCCGGTGCGCCAGTCGAGAACCGGCCAGCCGGATGGCGAGGGGCAGGTGGCCACAGCGGCGGACCACCTCGGCGGCTGCTTCCGGCTCCGCCGCCACCCGGTCCGCACCGGCCACCCGCCCGAGCAACTCGACCGCCTCGTCGGCGTCGAGCACGGGCAGCGACGACGGTCGTCCCTCGTCCACCCCGACCAGCCGGCGGCGACTGGTGATCAGGACAAGGCAGTGCGGGCCGTTGGGCAGCAGCGGATTCACCTGGTCGGCACTGGCCGCGTTGTCCAGCACCACCACTGCGCGCCGACCGGCCAGCTCGGTCCGCCAGAGCGCCAGCTGGTCGTCCAGGTTCACCGGCACCCGCTCCGCCGGCACGCCCAGCTGACGCAGCAGGGTGGCCACGGCCGCGCCGGGCGTCAACGGGCTGCGCTCGCTGTGCCCGTGCAGGTCGATGAAGAGCTGGGCGTCCGGGTAGCGGTCGGCGAGAGCCGTGGCGACGTGCACGGCGACGGTTGTCTTGCCGCTGCCGGCCATCCCGTCGATCAGTTGGATCTGGGCGACGTTCTCCTCCACCTGCTTGACCAGGCGGCCAACCGTGTCCTGCCGGCCGGTGAAGTCACCGATCGCGCGGGGCAACGAGCGGACCGGGGCGATCGACCGGGTCTGCCGGCCTGACAGGGCCAGGTCGCCGGCGAGCACCCTTTGGTGCAGCTCCTGCAACTCGGCGCCCGGCTCGATGCCCAACTCGTCGGCGTAGAACCGCCGGCCCTCGCGGTAGACCACCAGCGCATCGGCCTGCCGGCCGACCGAGGCGAGGGCGAGCATCAGTTGGGCACGCAGCCGCTCCCGCAGCGGGTGCCGGTCGACACTCTCGGTCAGCTCCTCGATCAGCTCGTCGGCCTGCCCGAGGCGCAGCTCGACGTCGACGCACACCTCCAGTGCGGTGAGGCACTGCTCGTCGAGCGCCTGCGCGCGACGGCGGACGCTGCGGCTGGGGATACCGGCCAGCGCCGGCCCCCGCCAGAGCGACAGCGCGGCGCGGAATTGCTCCCGCGCGTCGGTCAACCGGCCTGCCGCCACGGCGGCCCGGGCCGCCTCCACTCCGCGGGTGAAGACCTCGGCATCCAGGTCCGCTGGGGCGGTACGGATGCCGTACCCCGCTGGGTCGGTGACGATGGTCTCCGGTGCCAGCCCGAGCTCGGCGAGCCGGCGCCGCAACCGCGACACGCAGGTCTGCAACTGTGCCCGGGCGGTGGCCGGCGGGCGATCCTCCCAGACCGCGTCGACCAGCTCCTCGACCGGCACCAGCCGGCCAGCACGGAGCAGCAGCATGGCGAGCACGATCCGGTCGCGACCGGCGGTGACCGTGGACTCGCCACCGCCGATCCGCAGAGGCCCCAGGATCCCGAACCGCATCTGCTCCCCCGCATCGACAGTGCAACTTCCAGCAGAGTAGCCCGACGATCACGGATCGCCCCGATCCGCCGAGAGTGATCTGAGAGTGGATCGACAGCGGCGCACCGAAGACTCACTCCGGGTTGTCGGTGACGACATCCGACGGGGGCGGTGCGCCCGTTCCACCTCAGCGGGCGGGCGCACCGATGTCGGTGGAGCGCGGACGGCGACAGGGGGCACCGGGCGGAGACGCCCGGTGCCCCCTTCGCTGTCTGTCGGGTCAGCGACGCCCGACGGTGAGCACCGGCTTGGTGACCTCGGCGAAGAAGTCGTTGCCCTTGTCGTCGACCACGATGAAGGCGGGGAAGTCCTCCACCTCGATCTTCCAGACCGCCTCCATGCCCAGCTCCGGGTACTCCAGGACCTCGACGTGCTTGATGCAGTCCTGGGCGAGGCGGGCCGCAGGGCCGCCGATCGAGCCGAGGTAGAAGCCGCCGTGCTGCTGGCAGGAGCGGGTCACCTGGCCCGACCGGTTGCCCTTGGCCAGCATCACCTGCGAGCCACCGGCGGCCTGGAACTTCTCCACGTACGCGTCCATCCGCCCGGCGGTGGTCGGGCCGAACGAGCCGGAGGCGTAACCTTCGGGGGTCTTCGCCGGGCCGGCGTAGTAGACCGCGTGGTCGCGCAGGTACTGCGGCATCGGCTCGCCGGCGTCCAACCGCTCGGCGATCTTGGCGTGCGCGATGTCCCGGGCCACCACCAGCGGGCCGGACAACGACAGCCGGGTCTTCACCGGGTACTTGGACAGCTCGGCGCGGATCTCGTCCATCGGCCGGTTCAGGTCGACCCGGACGACCACCTCGGCGTCGAGCGAGTCGTCGGTGACGTCGGGCAGGAAGCGTGCCGGATCGGTCTCCAGTCGCTCCAGCCACACGCCCGACGGGGTGATCTTGGCGACGGCCTGCCGGTCCGCCGAGCAGGACACGGCGATCGCCACCGGGCAGGAGGCTCCGTGCCGGGGCAGCCGGACCACCCGTACGTCGTGGCAGAAGTACCGGCCGCCGAACTGCGCGCCGATGCCGAAGTTGCGGGTCAGCTCCAGCACCTCCGCCTCCAGCTCCAGGTCGCGGAACCCGTGGGCGCTCAGCGAACCGGCGGTGGGCAGCGCGTCGAGGTACTTGGCGCTGGCGTACTTCGCGGTCTTCAACGCGTACTCGGCGGAGGTGCCGCCGATGACGATGGCCAGGTGGTACGGCGGGCAGGCGGCGGTGCCGATCAGCCGCAGCTTCTCCTCCAGGAACTGCATCATCCGCGTCGGGTTGAGCAGCGCCTTGGTCTCCTGGTAGAGGTACGACTTGTTGGCCGACCCGCCGCCCTTGGCCATGAACAGGAACTTGTACGCGTCGGGGTGCCCGTCCGGGTCCTCGGCGTACAGCTCGACCTGGGCCGGCAGGTTGCTGCCGGTGTTCCGCTCGTCCCACATGGTCAGCGGGGCGAGCTGGGAGTAGCGCAGGTTCAGCTTGGTGTACGCCTGGTAGACGCCCCGGGAGATGGCCTCGGCGTCAGCGCCGTCGGTCAGCACGTGCCGGCCGCGCTTGCCCATCACGATCGCGGTGCCGGTGTCCTGGCACATCGGCAGCACCCCGCCGGCGGCGATGTTGGCGTTGCGCAGCAGGTCCAGCGCGACGAACCGGTCGTTCGGCGAGGCTGCCGGGTCGTCGATGATCGCCCGGAGCTGGGCCAGGTGCGCCGGGCGCAGGAAGTGCGCGATGTCGTGCATCGCTTCGGCGGTCAGCGCGGTGAGCGCGGCCGGTTCCACGGTGAGGAATCGGCGGCCTCCCGGGCCGTGTACGACGTCCACGCCCTCGTCGGTGACCAGGCGGTAGTCCGTCTGGTCGGGGCCGGTCGGCAGCAGGGGGGCGTACGAGAATGCGGCGGCACTGCTCATGAGCGGCAAGCCTAGGGCAGACCGGTCGATCATTCTCACCCGCCGGGCGGTCCTGGGACGCCGCTCTCACCCGCCGGGTCCGCCCGCGCTTCCGACTCGTCCCGGCCACCGCCGCTGATGGCTGGGCACGCCCTGCCGACCCGCCCGCTCAGCCGTCCTTGCCGCTGCCCGGGTCGGGGCATTGTTCCCGCTTGGGGCCGCAGGTGCCGTCGTCGCCGGGGTTGGGGCCGGTGCCGCCCGGGCCGGTGCCGCCCGGGCCGGTGCCGCCCGGGCCGGGGGTGCCGCCGTCGCCGGGCCGCGGGGCAGGGGTGCCGCCGGTGGCGCCGCCGTCGAAGCGGACGTACCCGATTTCCCGGCCCTCGCCGATGATCATGCCTTGCGGCCCGACCGCGAGGGCGTTCGAGGAGGTCCGCAGGGCGGCCAACTCCCGGCCGGTCCGCGGGTTCACGGCGACCAACCGGGTCGGCTTCTCGTCGGCGACCACGGCCGCGTACGGAGTGAGCGCGGCACCGGACTTGCCGCTGGCGGGCCGGGTCCACAGAACCCGGTCGGTGCCGAGCTCGCGGGCCACCACCGAGCGCTTGTCGGCCGCCCGGAACAGGGCGTAACGGTCGTCGACCGCGATCAGCCGGGTCCCTGGTTCGCCGACCCAGAGCAGCCGCCCGTCGTACCCGTCGATGACCGCCTCGCGGCCATCAGGGCCGACCCCGATCAGTACGTTCCGCGCGCCCTGCGGGTCCTCCCGCTGCACGCAGCCGGCACTGTCGGCGGTCCGCAGGTTGACCCCGGCGCGCTGCCAGGCCTCCTGACCGGTCGCCGGGTCCCGTGCGGAGATGGCGAAGTAGCAGGTGCCGTCCTGGGAGCGGGCGGCGATCCGCAGCATCCGGCCACCCACCACCGAGAGCCGCTCGTCCTGGCCCGGCTCGACGTTCTGCAGTACCCGCCCGGTGGCGGTGTCGACCACGTGTACGCGGCCGTCGACCGGGAAGCCGAGCAGCGGTGGCACCGGTTCGGGCCCGGCCACCCCGTCGTCGATCCGGGTGGTGGTGATCCGGCGGGTGCCGCGCAGCCCTGGGTTGTCGGCGAGCAGCCCGCTGTGCACCCCGGGCAGGAAGGCCGTCCACAGTGGTGCGGTGCCGCGGGGTTCCCAGGCGCTCAGCGTGCAGTCGGTGGCGTCCGTGCAGTGGGCGTCCAGCAGCAGGTTGCGGTACGTCCAGACGGCCACCGCGTCGTCGTCGCGCCGCCGGGTCACGCCGGTGGTCGGGTCGAGCAGCTCGTACCCCTTGACCAGCAGCTTGCCCACGGCGACGACCGGGTCCCGGTCACCGCCGGCGACCGCCGACCAGTCCGCCTTGCGCTCCCAGAGCTTGGCGCCGGTGGCCAGGCTGCGGGCTTCGACCCGGGTGCGTTGCTCGACCACCACGGCGTCGCCAGCGATGGTCACGCTGCGCGGAGTGCCGCCGACCCGCTGCTGCCAGACCACGTCCGGGTCGGAGATGGGTTGGCTGCGGTCCACCCAGTCCCACAGGCCCGGAAAAGGGTTCCACACGCCGGTGGCGGCGAGGGCGACGACCACGGCGAGGCCAAGCAGCAGCCCGCCGCGCACGCTCCCCTTCGCCACACCGCACACCGTAGCCACGATCACGGATCTTCCGTACGCCCGCGCCGCCGTGTCGCCGCGCTTTCTGGGCCCGGAGGTGTTATCAGAGGACCGTTCCTCCGCCGGAGGCGCTGCTCCTTACTGGCGTATCGCGCTGCGGATCAGGGGGAGGGTGCGGTACGGGATCTGTTCGGCGAGCGCGATTATGGTGCTGGCACGGGTAATGCCCGCCGAGGAGACGATCTGGTCGATGACCCGTTGCAGGTCGGTGTTGGAGCGGGCCACGATCCGGCAGAGCAGGTCGCTGGAGCCTGTGATGGTGTGCGCCTCCAGCACCTCGGGGATGGCGGCCAGGTGGGCGGTGACCGGGTCGTGGCCGTGCCGCTGACTGATCTCCAGGGTGACGAAGCTGGTCACCGCGAACCCGATCGCGGTCGGTGAGATGTCCGGGCCGAAGCCGCCGATGACCCCCCGGTCGACCAGCTTGTCCAGCCGGGCCTGCACGGTGCCCCGAGCCACCCCGAGCCGCCGGGAGCACTCCAGCACCCCGATCCGTGGCTCCTCGGCGAGCAGTTCGATCAAGCGCACGTCGAGCGCGTCGAGCTGTACAGCCTGCTCACCGTTCATGGGTTCAGACCATACCGAATGCGCAACCTGACCAGCGTTTACTCCGACAGTTGCCCACCCGGGGTCGGCGGCGCGATCCTCGCCACAGAAACCAACCACGGCGGCCACGAGGCCGGCCGGTACGCGAGGGAGGCCACCATGACCCAGGCGATCGACCGACCCCAGTCGACCGAGGACGTCGATGTCGACGTCGGCCGGCTCGTCGGCGCTGTCGACCACGACATCAGCCACGACCCGTTCCCGGTCAAGGGCCTCGACCACGTGCACTTCCTGGTCGGCAACGCCAAGCAGGCCGCGCACTACTACTCCACCGCGTTCGGCATGACCTGCGTGGCGTACCGCGGCCCGGAGCAGGGCTACCGGGACCACGCCCAGTATGTGCTGACCAGCGGCTCCGCCCGGTTCGTGCTGACCGGCGTGGTGCGCCCGGACGCCGACGGCGCCGAGCACGTGGCCCGGCACAGCGACGGGGTGAGCGACATCGCGCTGGAGGTGCCGGACGTCGACACCGCGTACGCGCACGCCATCGCGAAGGGCGCCACCAGCGTGGTCGAGCCGCACGAGGTGACCGACGAGCACGGCACGGTCCGGCTGGCCGCCATCGCCGCGTACGGCGACACCCGGCACACGCTTGTCGACCGGTCCCGCTACACCGGCCCGTTCCTGCCCGGTTTCGTGGCCCGCGGCCCGATCGTGGACCGGCAGCCGATGATCGACGCCGGCATCCAGCCGAAGCGCTTCTTCCAGGCCGTCGACCACGTGGTCGGCAACGTGGAGCTGGGCCGGATGGACGAGTGGGTCGAGTTCTACAAGCGGGTGATGGGCTTCTCCAACATGGCGGAGTTCATCGGCGACGACATCGCCACCGACTACTCGGCGCTGATGAGCAAGGTCGTGGCGAACGGCACCCGCAAGGTCAAGTTCCCGCTGAACGAGCCGGCGGTCGCCCGCAAGAAGTCGCAGATCGACGAATACCTGGAGTTCTACCAGGGGCCGGGCGCCCAGCACATCGCGGTCGCCACCAACGACATCCTGGGCAGCGTCGACGCCATGCGGGCCGCCGGAGTGGAGTTCCTCGACACCCCGGACTCGTACTACGAGGACCCGGAGCTGCGCGCCCGGATCGGCAACGTGCGGGTGCCGATCGAGGAGCTGAAGGCTCGCCGGATCCTGGTCGACCGGGACGAGGACGGCTACCTGCTCCAGATCTTCACCAAGCCGGTCCAGGACCGCCCGACCGTCTTCTTCGAGCTGATCGAGCGGCACGGCTCGCTCGGCTTCGGCAAGGGCAACTTCAAGGCGCTCTTCCAGGCGATCGAGCGAGAGCAGGAAGCCCGCGGCAACCTGTAACACTTGCAAGCGTGACGCAGCCTCCGTCGTACCCGACGCCGCCGGTCGGTGGGCCCCCGCCTGCCGCCGGCGGCGTCGTGCCGCCCAGCCCACACCCCCAGGGGTACGCCGTGCCGCCGCAGTACGCCCCGCCCGGGTACGCCGTGCCGCCGGGGTACGCCCCGCCCGGGTACGCCCCGCCGCACTGGTACGCCGGACCACCCCGACCGGTGACGCCGCCACCAACGCTGAGCCCGGGCGGGCAGCCGCTGGCCAGCTTCTCCGACCGGCTGCTGGCCGCCCTGATCGACGCTGCGGTGTTCATGGCGATCGGCATGGTGCTCGCTGTGCCCGCGGTGATCATCTTCTTGATCGTCGTCATGCCCGACCTCGTCCAGGTCACGCCGGACGGCACCGTCAGAGAGCCCGACTTCCTCAACGACTTCCTGGTGCCGATGCTGTGGCTCGACCTCGCGATCATCGTGGTCTCGATCGTGATCTCGTACATCTACCACGTCGAGATGATGTTCAAGACCGGCCAGACCCTCGGCAAGAAGATGATGAAACTGCGGATCGTGCCGCTCGACCCGGCCCGCACCCTCGACCGTCGGGCCGCCGCCAAGCGGTACCTGGTGCAGCAGGGCGCCGGCCTGGTTCCCGGCCTGAGCTACCTCGACGGGCTGTGGCAGCTGTGGGACAAGCCCTGGCAGCAGTGCCTCCACGACAAAGCCGCCCGAACGGTCGTCGTTAAGGTGTCCGGGTGAGCGTGCAACCCGGCTGGTACGTGGACCCCGCCGACCCTGAGACCCGGCGGTACTGGGACGGTGAGGGTTGGCTCGGTGCACCCATCCCCGTCGACGCCACCCCGCCGGAGGGACCGCCCCCGGTCGAACCCCCGCCCGCCCCGGTCGAACCCACGGCGCCGGCCGCCCCGGTGACCGCCCCGCCGGGCTTGCCGCCGCACCCCGGGCCGGGTTCGCAGCCGGGGCACGGCCCGGGTTGGGGACCGCAGGCCGGTCCGCCGGGCTGGGGACCTCAAACCGGTCCGCCCGGCTGGGGACCGCAGGGTGTTCCGCCGGGCCAGGGACCGCAGGGTGTTCCGCCCGGCTGGGGACCGCAAGGTGTTCCGCCCGGCTGGGGACCACAAGCCGGTCCGCCCGGCTGGGGACCACAAGGTGTTCCGCCCGGCTGGGGACCACAAGGTGTTCCGCCCGGCTGGCCCGGACGGCCGCCCGAGCCGCGCCCGCACGGCCTGCCGCTGGCCGGCTATGGCGCCCGTTTCACCGCCCGGCTGATCGACTTCGCCATCGTCTTCGCGCTGAACGCTCTGGTCAATGGCTGGTTCGTCTGGCGACTGATCCGGGAGATGCTGCCGTACATGCGGGAGGTGTATCGGCGCCAGTTGGCCGGCAACCCGTCCACCGAGGGGCTGCCAGAGGTCGGCCCGCAGGCTGGCAACCTCATCGTGGCGATCCTGCTGATCGCCACCGCGCTCTGGCTGGCGTACGAGGTGCCCGCCATGGCCGCCGGCGGGCAGACCGTCGGCAAGCGGCTGATGCGGATCCGCGCGGTGCCGCTCACCGCCGACCAGCCGCTGGGCTTCGGCCGGGCGCTGATCCGGTGGACAACGCTGGGCCTGCCCACCCTGGCCTGGTACTGCCTCGGGCTCGGCCTGATTCTGCAACTGGTCGACGCCCTCTCCCCACTCTTCGACCATCCGCTGCGTCAGGCGCTGCACGACAAGCGCGCACAGACGGTGGTCGTCCAACTCCCCGCCATCGCTTCCGCCACCCCGAACGACCGCACCCAGCCCTCGGGAGACACCCCATGACCGACCCCGGACGTCAGCAGCCGGCGCAACGGCTGACCCGCGCCGACCTGGACGCGCTGCCCAGCTACGTACCAGGGCGCAGCCCCGCCGACCTGGCGCGGGAGCTGGGTCTGCCGGAGGCGATCAAGCTGGCCAGCAACGAGGTGCCGTACGGGCCGCTGCCCGGCGTGGTGGAGGCGGTCACCGAGGCGGTCACCGCCGCGCACCGCTACCCGGACATGGGCGTGGTGGCGCTACGCGACGCGCTGGCCCAGCGGTACGGGGTCGACGCCGACCGGATCGCCACCGGCTGCGGGTCGGTGGCGCTCGCCGAGCACCTGGTCCGGGCCACCTGCCTGCCCGGCGACGAGCTGCTCTACTCGTGGCGGTCGTTCGAGGCGTACCCGATCATCGCGGCGACCAGCGGCGCGACCAGCGTGCGGGTGCCCAACGACGCCGGGCACGGGCACGACCTGGCGGCGCTGGCCGCGGCGGTGACCGACCGGACCCGGATGATCCTGGTCTGCAACCCGAACAACCCCACCGGCACGGCGGTACGCCGGGCCGGGCTGGACCGGTTCCTCGACGCGGTACCGGACGACGTGCTGGTGGTCATCGACGAGGCGTACCGGGAGTTCGTCACCGACCCAGACGTGCCGGACGGGCTCGGCTACCTGGACCGGCCGAACGTGGCGGTGCTGCGCACCCTGTCCAAGGCATGGGGCCTGGCCGGGCTGCGGGTCGGCTGGCTGGCTGCCCAGCCGGTGGTCGCGGCGGCGATCCGCAAGGTGGTGACTCCGTTCTCCACCAGCACCGCTGCCCAGGCCGGGGCGCTCGCCGCGCTCACCCAGGCCGAGGAGATGGAGCGCCGCTGCGCCCTGGTCGTCGCCGAGCGGGAGCGGGTCACCGAGGCGATCCGGAAGTTCGTGCCCGACGTGCCGACCAGCCAGGCCAACTTCGTCTGGCTACCGCTCGGCGAGCGGGCGGTGGCGTTCGGCAAGTCGTGCGAGGCGCGCGGGGTGATCGTCCGGCCGTTCGCCGGGGACGGGGTCCGGGTCACCATCGGCACCCCGACCGAGAACGACGCGTTCCTGGCCGCTGCGGAGGCGTCGCTGACCTGACCGGAGCGATCTCGCCGTGCTGGCCCGTCGGGTCGCCGGCGGAACCCGGCCGGGCGCTGGGACCCCGCCGGCGGCCGTGCGTCAGCTCGGCCGTCGGCGGCGAGCGGCCAGCCAGCCGGCGAGGCCGGAGGGCCGACTCGCCACGATCAGGTGGCGGCCAGGATCACCGCCTCGGCGGTCAGGTAGTACCGCTGGTCGTCCCCGTCCGGATCGACCGGCTCGCGGAGCCGCTCCACCGCGAGGTAGCCGTCCGCCGCCGCCACCGCTCCGGGCGCCCAGCCCGTACCGTCCGAGCCGACGTTGAGCGAGAAGCGGGAGAGCTGCGTACCGGTCACCGGATCCAGCGTCACCAGGTCGTTCGCCTCGGTCAGCAGGTGCACACGCCCGGGTTGGACGGCGAGCACCCGGGCCGTCGTCCCCAGACCCTCGAACCGCCACAGCTCTTCGCCCGACCGTGCCGACCGGCCCACCGCCACCCCGTCGAGCACGGCGACAGCCTGCTCACCGATGAGGGTTGCTCCGGTCGGGTCCAGCGCGAGGGCGGCGGTCGGCTCGCTGGCGCCCAGCAGCCAACCCCGGCCACCCGCGTCGCCCGGCCCGGCGGTCCGCAGGGCCGGGCAGTCAGACCGTCCGGTGCGGCATCCGAGTGGGGTCACCAGCAACCCGTCCGGGGCACCCGACGGGCGCCAGCGGTCGCGCACCGCACCGGTCGCCGCGTCCCGGAACTCGACCGTGGCCGGGCCGGCGCAGCTGTCCAGGCCGATCAGCTGCCCGGACACGGCGGTGCCGACGTCGCTGCGGCAGCGCCCAGGCAGGTCGACCCTCCACAGCTCACGGCCGCCGGCCAACTCCACACCGCGCGCCTGGGTGTCGCTGGTGACCACCAGCACCGTCCGGCCGTCCGCCAGGTCGGTGACGTAGAGCCCGCGCGGGTCCCAGACGGTGGTCGCCCCGGTACGCCGGACCACCGCCCCGCTCTCGGCGGGCACCGGGCCGTCGGCCCTCCACAGCACCCGGCCGGTCGGTGCGTCGAGCGCGACCAGCCGGCCGTCGGACCAGCGGCTGACCACCGTGCTGCCGCTGGCCACCACCCCGGTCAACTCCGCCGGCCAGCGCCGGTACGACCAGTACGGGGTGGTCCGGTGCCGGCCGTCGACCGGCCGGTCGGCATAGACCTGACGGTGCGCGGCGTACACCCGCAGCCGGGCGTCCACGACCAACGGGGCGACCGGCAGCCGACCGACCACCCCGACGGGTGGCTGGGCCGCGGCCGGGTACGCACCCCGGGCCACCGTGCTCACCTCGGCCGGCGCGAGCACCCGGTGGACGATGACCGCGACCACCGCAGTGGCGAGCAGCGCCGCGACCGCCGCCACCAGCCGTCGTCGGCCCTTCGGGAACCCCATGCCCCACCTCCGCCCGGCACCCTACCCAGCGGAACCGGCCGGACCCCGGTCAGGTCACGCCGTGCTGGGCGTGGTCAGGCGGGGTGATCGCCGCCGCCGCCCGGGACGGGGGAATCGACGGACCGAGCTGGCCGGAACGAGGTCAGGCGGCTTCGACGGAACCGGTGGCACCGGCCGCGACGGCCAGATCGGCGAGATCACGTCGGAGCGCCACCTCGACCGCCCGGGCGGCGAGCCCGCCGAGCAACAGCGCCACCACCCGGCCGTACGGGGCGGTCGGCACCGCCTCCTGGGTGACGGTGATCGCCGTGCAGCCACGGCGGCGACGCTGGACCTGCCGCAGGCTCCAGGTGATCCGGTATTCCGCGCCGGCACCGGATGAGCAGAGCACCAGCCGGTGGGGGGCGAGCGCCTCCACCACCAGGAACTCCTCGGTCAGAGTGCCGCCGCCCGGCTGGACACGCTCCTCACGCCATGCGGTGCCCGGCCCGAACGGACCCGGGGTGAGCAGCTCGACCGGGCCGGCGGTGGTCAGCCGGGCCGCGCGGCCGGGCAGGTCGGTCAGCAGACGCCAGACATCGACAGCGTGCGCCTCGATGAACCCGGTAACCGCCACCGTCGACATGCCACCCTCCCGTGTCGTCGACGGTACGCGGCGTAAGGGCCGGACGGGGCCTCCGGGACGGAATTTCCACCGCCCGGAGGCCACGCTGTCCATTTCGGTGGCTGCTCGACGCCGGTCGTCGACCGGCCCGGCGACGGTCAGCGTTCGAAGCGACCAGCCCGGATCGCGCCGATGAACGCCGTCCACCCCGGCGGGCTCACGGCCAGTGTGGGCCCGGACTGGTCCTTGGAGTCGCGGACCGCGACAGACCGAGGACGTCGACCAGGTTGTCCGCCACCTCCACGCAGAGCCCCTGGTCATTGGAACGGCTGCTGGTACGCCAGACCGCGCCCGCGAAATCGTGCATCGTCATTACCTCCGTGTGCGATGGGATGCCCCACCGCTGCCGGCCAGGTGCCCGGCCCGTTCCGCACGGCGGGGCGACGGAATCCGCGACGATCAACGGGGAAACGCGGATCGGTGATCGCACAGCCGGTGCGATCACCAGTCCCATCAATGAGACGGTCGGCCGACCGGGTGAACAACCCGGTCCGGCAGTACCGAGGGCCCGGTTCACACGACCGCCGGGCCCGGTCCAGCGGGCGGTACGCCCGGTCGGCTCAGCGGGCCGGACGGACCGTTCCGGTGACCTCGCCGAGGGCGATGGTGGTGCCGTCCGGGCCGGGTGCGGTGGCGGTGATGGTCACCGTGTCGCCGTCGACGAGGAAGGTGCGGCTCTCGTCGCCGAGCTTCACCGGCTCCGCCCCGCCCCAGGTCAGCTCCAGGAACGACCCGACCTGCCCCCGGTCCGGGCCGGAGACGGTGCCCGAGGCGTACAGGTCGCCGGTGCGCAGGGACGCGCCGTTGACGGTGAGGTGGGCCAACTGCTGCGCTGGCGTCCAGTACATGGTGGCGAAGGGCGGCTCACTGACCCGCTCGCCGTTCCACTCGACCACCAGCCGGAGGTCCAGCCCCGCATGCGGCACGTCACGCAGGTAGTCGACGACCGGCGGGTCCTGGTCGGGGGCCGGCACGAAGGCGTCGGCGAGCGCGTCCAGCGGCGTCACCCAGGCCGAGACCGAGGTCGCGAAGGACTTGCCCAGGAACGGGCCGAGCGGCTGGTACTCCCAGGCCTGGATGTCCCGGGCCGACCAGTCGTTGACCAGCACCACCCCGAACACGTGCTCGGCGAAGTCGTCGACCGACACCCGGGCGCCCAGCCGGCTGGGCACTCCGACCACGAAGCCGACCTCCGCCTCGATGTCGAGGCGTACCGACGGGCCGGTGACCGGGCCCTCGGCGGAGGCGCGCTGGCCGCTCGGACGGATCACCGGCGTACCGGAGACCACCACCGTGCCTGCCCGCCCGTGGTAGCCGATCGGCAGGTGCTTCCAGTTGGGCAGCAGCGGCGGCTGGCCGGGGCGGAAGATCTGCCCGACGTTGGACGCGTGGTGCTCCGAGGAGTAGAAGTCGACGTAGTCGGCCACCTCGAAGGGAAGCAGCAACTTCACCTGGTCCAGCGGCACCAGCAGCGGCTCCACGGCCGCCCGGTGTGCCGGGTCGGTCAGCAGCTCGATGATCCGCTGCCGCACCGACGTCCACTGCGGACGGCCCAGCGCCATGAACTCGTTCAGGGTGGGCCGGCCCAGCGCACCGGCGGCCAGCACCAGATCGGCGGCCTCCGCCCCGGCCAGGTCGAACACCCATGACCCGATCCGCACGCCGATCCGCGGCCGGCCCCCGTCCTGCCGGAAAACCCCGTACGGCAGGTTCGTCACCCCGTACGGCGAACCGTCAGCGCCGGTCACCCAGGTCATGCGTCGTAGCCCCCGTTCACCAGCCCCAGCCGGATCAGATCGGTCAGTGGTTCCAGGATGCTGCACGAGCCGAAGCCGACCCAGAGCGGGCGGGGCACTTCCAGCCGCCCGTCCGTGCGCTCCAGCAGCGGGCGCGGGTCGACCACGGTCAGCAGCTCGGCGACCGCGCCCACGCCGTCACCCTCGGCGGCCGCCAGCGTCGCGGCCAGCACGTTCGCGTACCCGTGGTGGGTGAAGCCGGTTTCCGGGTCGAGGTGCCGGACCGCCTGGTGCAGCCCGGCGGTGAGCTTGAACGGCAGGTTCCGGTCCCGGCAGGCGCAGATCACCGCGGCCAGCTCGGCCGGGGTCGGGAAGAGTTCGGCGGCCAGCCCGCCGGTGCGGAACTTGGCCGCGACCGGCACCCCGTCGTCCCGAGCGGCGGCGAGCGCGTCCAGCGCACCCATCAGGCCGAAGGTCAGCGGCAGCTCGGCGTAGACGGCCTCGACGCCCGGCATGGTGCCGGTCAGCCGGCGCAGCTCGGTGATGCCGGGCAGTGGGTCCTCGCCACGCCTGGCGACCGCCACCTCGACCTGGCGGGCGGTGACGCCGTCCGGTGCCAGGAACGAGAGCGCGAAGGGCAGGCCCCCGATCCCGGTGTCACCGATCACGCCGACCACCAGACCCTCGGCCGGGTCGACGAGACCGCTCAGATCCCCTGCGGCAATGGTCGAGGCCGGGACCAGCAGCGGGCCGACCAGGTCGGCGTACCAGGCGGTGCGATGCCGGCGGTGGGCGGCCAGCGCATCGGGCAGCGCCGCGCTGCCCGGAGGGAAGACGGCGGCGTCGTCCACCAGGCCGTCGAGGAGTGCGGGCACCTGCGTTGACACGGAACAAGAATGTACGGGACGCTACAAGGAACGGACAACCGCGTCCGATAATCGGACGCCCCCGGCCGGTGAACGGGACATATGGGAGGCGAGATGCCGTACTACCGCAGCGTCGGCGAGGTGCCGCGCAAGCGCCACACCCAGTTCCGCCAGCCCGACGGCAGCCTCTACGCCGAGGAGCTGATGGGCCAGGAGGGTTTCTCCTCCGACTCGTCCCTGCTCTACCACCGGCACGCGCCCACCGCGATCCTGGCCGCCGACGAGTTCGCCCCACCGGATTTCGCCCGGACGCCGAACCTGCCGCTCAAGCCGCGCCACCTGCGCACCCACAAGCTCGACACCGGCGGTGCCGACCCAATCCTCGGCCGGCAGTACCTGCTCGCCAACGACGACGTGCGGATCGGTTACGTGCTCGCCGACCGGCCCTCGCCGCTGTTCCGCGATGCCACCGGCGACCACTGCCTCTACGTCGAGTCGGGCTCGCTGCGGGTCGAGTCCCCGTTCGGCGTGCTGGACGCGGTCGCCGGGGACTACGTCGTCATCCCCACCTCGACCATCCACCGGCTGGTGCCCACCGGCGAGCAGCCCGTCCGGCTGCTCACCATCGAGGCGGCCGGGCACATCGGCCCGCCCAAGCGCTACCTCTCGGTACGCGGCCAGTTCCTGGAGCACTCGCCGTACTGCGAGCGCGACGTCCGCGGCCCCGACGCCCCGCTGCTCGTCGACGGCGAGGAGGCGGAGGTGCTGGTCCGCCACCGGCGTGGTTGGACCCGTTACGTCTACGCCCACCACCCGTTCGACGTGGTGGGCTGGGACGGGCACCTCTACCCGTGGGCGTTCTCCATCCACGACTTCGAGCCGATCACCGGCCGGATCCACCAGCCCCCGCCGGTGCACCAGACCTTCCAGGGCCCCAACTTCGTCATCTGCTCGTTCGTGCCCCGCAAGGTCGACTACCACCCGGACTCGATCCCGGTGCCGTACAACCACCACAACGTCGACTCCGACGAGATGCTCTTCTACACCGGCGGCAACTACGAGGCCCGGCGCGGCTCCGGCATCGAGCAGGGCTCGATCTCACTGCACCCGTCCGGCTTCACGCACGGCCCCCAGCCGGGTGCCGCCGAGCGCTCCATCGGCGCGGACTACTTCGACGAACTGGCCGTCATGGTCGACACCTTCCGCCCGCTGGACCTCTGCGACGCGGCCCGCAGCTGCGAGGACGACGGCTACGCCTGGACCTGGGCGCGTCGGGCCTAGTCGCCGCTCGTTGAGCTGGCGGTCAGCGAATGGCGGTGCGGGTGAAGATGGCGAACTCGGCGACCGCGGTGGCGGCGATGGCCAGCACCAGCGGCCACGGCGAGCCGACCACCGCGTACACCAGCAGCAGCACCGGCGCGGCGGCCACCGCGTAGATCGCCAGGGCGAGCGTCCGGTCCGAATGCAGCAGTTCGGGTAGGACGGTCCGCGTCAGCCCCGGCAGCCGGGCCGCGAGCTGCCAGACCACGACCCCGCCGGTGAGGGCGGCGAGCACCGCCAGGACACGGGAGAACCCGTCGCTCGCCGAGGCCGCGAACGCCACCAGCACCGCGGCCACCAACGACCAGCCGGCGCCGTAGAGCACCAGGCGGTGCAGGCCGTAGGCGATCGTCCGCCCCGAGTCCATCCGTTTCGGGCTGATCGTGGCCGCCTCGGCAAGGTGCTCCAGCGCCTCCGACCAGCGGCGCTGCTCCAGCCGGATGACACCCACGTCGTGCCGGGCCTCGGCGAGGCGCGGGTCGAGCCGCAACGCCTCCCGGTAGGCCCGCTCGGCCAGGTCGAACAACTCCAGCCGGGCGGCGACCAGGCCGAGCACCAGGTGGGCCTGCGGTTCCTCCGGGGCCAGCTCGACCCCGCGCCAGGCCGCGTTCAGCGCCGGCTGGCCGTTGCGCGCGCCGGCCAGGATCGCCGCCGCACTGCGCTGGGCGTACGCGTCCGCCGGGCCGAGCGCGAGGATCCGGTCGGCGGTGGCGGCCGACTCGGGGTAGCGCTCCAGATCGGCCAGCGCCATGCCCCTGGCAACCAGCGGTGGGAGCGCCTCCGGTGCGGCGGCCACGGCCGCGTCGGCGGCGGTGAGCGCATCAGCCGGCCGGCCGGCCGCCAGGTGCACCCGGGCCAGCATGGTGAGCGCGTCGGGGTCGTCGGGCTGGAGGGCGAGCCCGTAGGTCAGCTCCCCGGCCGCTTCGTCGTGGCGGCCGAGCTCGGCGAGGAGTTGGGCCCGCTGGAGATAGCCGTCGGCGGCGGACCGGTCGGGGGCGGGGTCGCTGGACATCGCGGCGAGCCTAGGTGGCCGGGGCGTCGTACACCAGGGCCACCGCGATACCGGCCAGCCCCTCACCGCGGCCGGTGAAGCCCAACCCGTCGGTGGTGGCGGCGGAGACGGTGACCGGGGCTCCGACGGCGGCGGAGAGCACCCGCTGGGCCTCCTCGCGGCGCGGGCCGATCTTGGGGCGGTTGCCGACGATCTGCACGGACACGTTGCCGATGGCCAGGCCGGCAGCCCGGACCCGGCGGGCCGTCTCGGTCAGCAGGGCCACCCCGGACGCGCCGGCCCACTCCGGCTGGCCCACCCCGAAGGTGGAGCCGAGATCGCCGAGACCGGCGGCGGAGAGCAGTGCGTTGCAGGCGGCGTGCGCGGCCACGTCGGCGTCCGAGTGCCCGGCCAGGCCGTCCTGATCGGGCCACAGCAGGCCGGCCACCCAGCACGGCCGGTCGGGCGCGAACGCGTGCACGTCGGTGCCGACGGCCACCCGGGGAACGATCATGATCAGAGGGTACGCGTCAACTGGCGGCGGCCAGCAGGTGCTCCGCCAGCGCCAGGTCGAACGGACGGGTGATCTTCAGCGCGTACTCCGAGCCCGGCACGCAGCTCACCGTGACGCCCTGCTTCTCGACCAGACCGGCGTCGTCGGTGAGCGGATCGCCGGCCGCGGCGTGCGCGGCGGTGAGCACGGACCGGCGGAAACCCTGCGGGGTCTGCACCGCGCGCAGGGCGGACCGGTCGACGGTGCCGAGCACCACCTCGCCGGCGCCGACCTCCTTGATCGTGTCGACGACCGGCAGCACCGGGATCACCGCGTCCCGCCCCTCGCGGACCGCCGCCGCGACGGATTCGACCAGCTCCGGCGGGGTGAGCGCCCGGGCGGCGTCGTGCACCAGGATGATCGCCGGGCCGGCGGGCACCGCGGCCAGCGCGGCGGCCACCGACGCCTGCCGCTCCGCGCCGCCGGGCACCACGGTCACCGGCGCCACCGGAGCGAGCAGCTCGCGTACGGCCGACACCTCGGTGGCCGGCGCGGCCACCACGATCGTGTGCACCGAGGGCGCTGCGGCCAGCCGGCGCACGGCATGCACCAGCAACGACTCGCCAGCGAGCAGGCGCAGCGCCTTGGGTCGGCCGGGGCCGAGCCGTACGCCGGCACCCGCCGCAGGAACGAGGACCGCGACGTCACCGCGCGGATTGAGCTGCGCGGTCACGTCACGGTCCTCGGTGGTTTCTTCGCTACGAAGTGGGTACGACGATGCTGTGCGGACTAGGCCTCGGTGAGCACCTTGTCGAGCAGCATCTCCGCCTCGTCCTTGGTGCTCTTCTCCGCCAGCGCGACCTCGCCGACGAGAATGTCACGGGCCTTGGCGAGCATCCGCTTCTCACCCGCGGAAAGGCCCCGCTCCCGCTCCCGGCGCCACAGGTCACGGACGACCTCGGCGACCTTCAGCGGGTTTCCGGAGGCCAGCTTTTCCAGGTTGGCCTTGTAACGCCGCGACCAGTTGGTCGGCTCCTCGGTGTGCGGAGCCCGAAGAACGTCGAAGACAAGGCCGAGGCCCTCTTCGCCGACCACCTCGCGCACACCCACGATCTCGGCGTTCTCGGCCGGCACCCGGACCGTCAGGTCACCCTGAGCGACCCTCAGGACGAGGTACTGCTTGGGCTCGCCCTTGATGACCCGAGTCTCGATTGCCTCGATGAGTGCGGCCCCGTGGTGGGGGTAAACAACGGTCTCGCCGACACTGAAAACCATAGGTTCGAAACCCCTTTCGCTGTGTCTAGGGTAACACGCTCAGGCACCGATGTCTCACCGATGTCCTGACCGTTGGCGCAGCTCAGGGGCCCTGTGAGAGGTCTTGCTTCAGCTTGACAGGCGGTCAAACCAATGGTTTGAACACGCTCCGTAACGCACGGGTGACTTCCCGGTACGGGTGAACAGAACGTCGAGATCAAGGGCTATGCGCTCCCCCATGGTATCCCTCCCGGCGGGACTGCGCCCAGATCTAGCGGGAGGTGCCCCCAGTGCGGGACGCTGGAGGCAGACCCGCACGCCGCTCTCGAGACGCTGTCAGGGGGTCCGATGGGCAAACCAGACGCAGAGGGCCAGGGGCCGTCCGACGGCCTGCCCGACCTGCCACCCGAGTGGGGTCGGGTCGTGGTGCCCGACGATGCCTCCGAGCTCGCCTACGAGGCGGCCCAACTCCGCCGTGAACTGCGCCGGGCCGCCGGTCAACCCGGTGACGGCCCCCGGGCCCTGGCCCTGCCGCTGCTGGTCCTGCTGGTGGCGCTGCTCACCACGCTGGCCGGCCTGCTCGCGGTCACCTGGCCGCGAGCCAACCGCGGCGCCGACCGCCCGACCCCCGCTCCCTACTCACCACCCACCGCCCTCACCGGGCGGGCGCTGCCCGCACTGGACCTGGTCGACGCCGGCCAGGCGCCGGTGCCGCTGCGCGGCCTACTGCCCGCCATGATCATCTTGGTGGACGGCTGCACCTGCCCGGACCGGGTCGCCGAGGCGGTGGTGGCGGCGCCCGCCGGGGTGGCCGTGGTCACCGTCACCGGAGGGCGGACGGTGCCGGCCCCACCGCCGACCAGACGAGACGCACGCGCGCTGGCCGATCCCGCCGGCGGCCTGCGCTCGTTCGTGGGCCAGCCGGCCCGCTCCGGCACCGCGACCGCACTGCTGGTCGACCGAACCGGCGTGGTGACACGCGTGCTGCCCGAGCTGGGCCCGGTCGACGCGTACCGCGCGGACCTGACCGCCCTCGCCGCCTGACGGGGCCGTCCGTCGCCGGACGGACGGGTTGCCGGGACCGGTGCACCCACGGTCAGGGCAGCGCGGCCAGTTGCGCCTCGACCTCGACCGGCTGCTCCCCCGCCGTCGACAGCGACACCCGGATCAGCCCGCCGGTGGCGTCCACCTCGCTGACGCTGACCGTGCCGTCGCAGTCGACCCGGGGCGACCCGGCGATCTGGGCGCCGGTGATCACCAGCAGCATGGCACCCGGCCCGGTGCACCGGTACTGGAGCAGATAGCGGGCGCCGTCGTCGGCGGACTGCCGGGTCACGGGCTGCCCCGGGGTCAGCGTCGCCCGCTCCCGCCAGATCGTCTCGCTGAACCGGGGCAGCCCACCCGACGCGTCCCCCTGGAAGAAGAACTCGCCCGAATCACCGTCGATGTCGGTGATCCAGCCCGTCTCCGGGTCGATCGACACCCCCGGCGCGCGTCGCACCTCGGTGGCCTCGCCCGTCTCGGGATCCACCAGCGCCGTCACCCCCTCACCCGGCACACCGCTGGCCATGACGCGGTCCAGTGCCGTGCTGACGGTCGGCCCAGCGGTCGGAGCGGCCGTCGCCGGACCAGCCGTCGGGGCGGGAGCAGCGGCCCGCCACCACCAACCGCCGACGGCCAGGGCAGCCAGGGCCACCCCGGCCAGCACCGCCGACCGCAGCCGATCATCCGCCTCCGAATCCATGCGGCGAGCGTACCGGCCGGACTGCGGGACGCTCAGCCCTGTCGATCCAGCAGGGCGGCGTACAGGGTGAGGCCGGGACCGAACGCCAGCATGACGATCCGTCGAGGCGCCGACGTCGCGCGGCTCAATCGGTCCAGGATCAGCAGCACGGTAGGAGACGAGCAGTTGCCGTGCTCGTCGAGCGTCGCCCGGGACGCTGCCAACGCCTGCGGCGGCAGGGCCAACTCCCGCTCGACCACGTTGAGGATCCGCGGCCCGCCCGGGTGCACCGCCCAACCGTCCACCTCGGAGCCGGTGGTGCCATGCCGGGCCAACAGGTCGTCGACCAGCCCACGGACATGCCTGGAGAGCACCTGCGGCACCTTCGGCGACAACCCCATCCGGAAGCCGGTGTCGGTGACGTCCCAGGTCATGTGGTCGGCGGTGGACGTGTCGGTCACCGCCGTGACCTCGCGCAGCGCGTACCCCGGGCCGCCCGGCACCACCACGGCGGCGACCGCGGCGTCCGAGAAGAGTGCGTGCGAGACGATCTGCTGGGTGTCCACCCTGGCGCTGGACGGCTGGATGTGCAGGCTGGTCAGCTCCGCGCAGAGCAGCAGCGCCGGACGACCCCGTGCGGTGACGAAGTCGCTCGCCGCGCCCAGCCCGGGCAGCGCCGCATAGCAGCCCATGTGGCCGACGAACATCCGCTGGGTGTCCGGGGCCATGCCGAGGTCCCGGGCGAGCAGGATGTCCAGCCCAGGGGTGGCGTACCCGGTGCAGGAACAGACGATGAACAAACCGACGTCACCGGCACCCAGCCCGGCAGCGGTCAACGCGCGGCCGACCGCCTCCTTGCCCAGCGGCAGCGCCTCAACCTGGTAGCGGCGCATCCGTCGCTCGGTCGGCCAGTCCGAGGCGTCCTCCAGCAGGGGATTGACCGCCGCCTGCCGTCGCGTCACGCCCGAGTTCGCGAAGATCCGCTGGGCCAACGACCGGGTGGTGCCGGAGAAGTGCCGGGAGAAGAAGCCCTCCCACAACTCGTCCTGTGAAGCGGACGGCGGTTGCGCCGTCCCGAGCCCCGCGATCACTGGTACGGACACGATCCCCACCTCTCGTCCGACGCTGTCCTCCCGCTTGCCGTCCCGCCGGCCACCCGCCCGGCCCATCCCCCGTGGCAGTCGAGCCGCTGCGGCTCACCAACGCGGGGCCGATCCGTCGCGGTCCGGGTCTCCGCCCAACGCGGCGATGCCGAGCCAGTCGGCGCAGACGTCCGAGGTGGCCGGATGCAGTGAGCCACAGCGGGCGTCCCGGTAGAGCCGCTCCAACGGATGGCCGCGCCGGGTCGCCGAGGTGCCCGCCGCCTCCAGCATCGACGCCGCCACCTCGGCGGCCGTCGTGCCGGCCAGCAGCTTCGCCCGCCACACCCAGCGGTTGGTCTCCGCGTCGCCCGGCGTCTCGTCCACCCGACGGGCCGCCTCGGCCACCACCAGTTGGGCCGCCGCCGTCGCCGCGTCCGCCCGCCCCAGCCGGGCCCGCACCGCCGGCAGGCCGGCCAAATTGCGGGCGTTGAGATGCTCGGCCGCCGCGTCGATCGCCGCCCGGGCCACCCCGACGTAGACCGCCGCGTAGCTCGCCACCAGCCAGTGGGGCATCAGCTGGGCGACCACCAGGGCCAACCCCTCCACCCCGCCGAGCAGCCGGTCGGCCGGCACCGTGACGTCCAGGTGCAGGTCATGGGAGGAGGTTGCGCGCATGCCGAGCGCGTCCCAGGTCGGCTCGACGGTCAGCCCGTCCGGGCCGGACGGCACCAGGAACTGGGAGACCACCGACTGGTCGGCGGAACTGCGCGCGGCCACCAGGTAGCCATCGGCGTGCCCGGCACCGGAGCAGAAGGTCTTGCTGCCCTTGAGGTGCCAGCCCTCGTCGGTCGCCTCGTAGACCGTGCTCAGCTGGGAGAGCCGTGCACCCGCGCCGCGCTCACTCATGGCGACCGCGTACCAGGAGCCGTGCGCCGCGGCGGTGAGCAGCCGGTCCCGGGCGGCCAGCGCCTCGTCCGGCACACCCAGCGCCTCGGCCAACTCCTCGGTGACCGCGCCGAGCGCACCCGTCACCGAGGCGTGCATGTTGAACACCAGGGCGGTGGCGCCGTTGCCCCGGGCAAGCTCGGTAGCCACCGCGGCGTACTCGGCGAAGCTGGCGCCCAGGCCACCCAGCGCCCGGGGCACCATCAGCCCGAACAGGCCGGCCTCCCGCAGGTCACGGAAGTCCTCGACCGGAAAGGAGCCGTCCCGGTCGTGCTCCGCCGCTCGCGCGGCGAACCGCGGCGCCAACCGGCGGGCCGCCTCCAGCGCGTGCACCGTCATATCGCCCCCTCCTCGGCGTCCCATACCCCCGCCACGGCCCGACTATCCGTTGCGGACCCCCCGGCCCTGGTACAGCACTGCGGTGGACCAGGTCGGCACGATGCGTGGGGCACGGCCGGCGGCCGCGCCGGGCGTCCGAGACGCGCGAGCGCGCCGCAGCAGCCAGGCGAGCATGCCACCAAATTGGGGTCGGATGCCGCGCAACCGCAGCTCGACACCGTGTCGCGCGCACTCGGTCACCAGCGCGTGGGCGTCCACGAACAACTGTGGATCGTGGATGCCGCGCGGCACCGCCGGCAGTCGCTCCGCGATTCGCACCGCGACCAGACGGGCCAGCACCGTGTCGTTCAGAGTGTCCAGCACCAGTACGCCGCCCGGGCGCAGCAGCCGGCACGCCTCGGCCACCGCGCGCGGCCAGGCCGGCACATGTTCCAGCAGCTCACCGGCGGAGACCACATCGGCGCAGCCGTCGGGGAGCGGGACCGCGGTGACGTCGGCCTGGAGCACGCGTACCCCGTGCTCCGCGGCCTGGACCAGCGCCGAACGGGTCAGGTCGACGCCGACGTGCCGGTATCCCTTGCCGGCCAGGTGCGGCGCGAGCAGCCCGGCACCGCAGCCCAGGTCGACCAGGAGCGCGTCGGGGCGGGTGGCGGGCGGCACCATCGCCGCGCGGGCCTCGGCCAGCCAGTGCAGCATCGCGAACGCGCCATCCGGCCGCCACCACTCGCCGGCCAGGTCGTCGTACTGGCGCGGATCGTTACGCGGCAGCACCCGGGGGCCGGTGGACGCCGCGGCCGCAGCCACGTCTCGCATGGCACCGAGCGTGGCACGACTGCTCGGTAACGACCAGACTTCCCTTATGTCGTCGAGGGTGTTAGGGCTGGTCAGGGCGAGCCATCCGGAACCGGCCGCAGCGGTGACCACGGTGGCCGGTCTGCTGGCCTGGGGAGTGGGGCACCGGCCCGCCGGAATCGCCTCGGTGGTGCTCGCCGTGCTGGCCAGCCAGCTCGCCGTGGGCTGGACCAACGACGCGCTGGACGCCGAGCGGGACGCCACGGTGGGGCGTACCGACAAGCCGGTCGCCGCCGGCGCGGTCGGCCGCCGCACCACGGCCTGGGCCGCGACGGCGGCCGCGGTGGCCTGCCCGCTGCTGGCGCTGACCACCAACCCCACGGCAGCGTTCTGGCTCACCGTCGCCCTGGTCTCCGCGCTGCTCTACGACTGGCCGCTCAAGGCCACCGCCTTCTCGGTGCTGCCGTACGCGGTCTCCTTCGGCGCGCTGCCCGCCTTCGTGGTGCTGGCGCTGCCCGGTGAGCCGACCCCGCCGGCCTGGCTGCTGGCGGCAGGTGCCTGCCTGGGCGCCGGCGCGCACTTCGCCAACGTGCTCCCCGACCTGGCCGACGACGCCCGCACCGGAGTGCGTGGCCTGCCGCACCGACTGGGTGCGGCAGGCAGCCGGGTGGCCGCGGCCGCGCTGCTGCTCGCGGCAACCGCGGCCCTGGTGCTCGGGCCGCCCGGGCCGCCGTCGGCGATCGGGGTGGCGGCGATCGGCACGGCCGCCGTGGTGCCGCCGCTGAGCTGGTACGCCGGACGCTCGGCGGTCCGGGCCGGCCGGCGGCCGGTGGCCGCCTTCCGCGCGGTGATGCTGGTGGCCCTCATCGACGTGGTCCTGCTGGTGGCGAGCGGTCGGGTGGTGTGACCGGTACCCGGGGAGGTGGCATTGCCGGGTCCGCGTGCGGGCCTCGATCAGCCCCAACTACCCTGGAGCGCGGTCTGCGCGGGTATGGCCACCGTGCCCGGCGTGCGGCCGGGTGGGGATCGTGACGAGGAGGACCGACGTGACGCGCTCGATCAGGGGATCCCGGCGGGCGGCCCTGCTGCTGTCCGGGATTGCGGCGGCCACCAGCCTGCTGGTGTCCGGGTGCGGCGCCGGCCAGATCGCCGAGACCGCCAAGAAGGCGCCGTCGGTCCAGGGCGTCAACCTCTCGGCCGGCAACGGCGCCTTCGCGGTACGCGGCCTGCTGGTCGAGTACCCGGGCGTCGAGGGCTACCGGGCCGGGCAGGACGCCGCGCTCAACGCCGTGATCTACAACGACTCGAAGGAAACGGTGACGGTCACCGTCACCACCGAGAGCGCCCGCGAGGTGGTGATCAGCGGCGGCTCGGCGAGCGCGTCGCCGTCCGCCTCGGCGCCGCCCTCCGCCAGCCCGTCCGCCTCCGAGTCCGGCACGCCCAGCCCGTCGGCCTCCGAGTCCGGCTCGGCCAGCCCTTCGGCGACCCCGTCCGAGACCGGGTCGTCCTCGGCCACCCCGTCCGCCCCGGAGTCGGCGCGGGCGTCGGGCTCGGCCAGCCCCTCCACCCCGGGGGAGCCCGCCCGCATCGAGCTGGCACCGCTGAGCTACCTCCAGCTCAACTCCGAGGCCACCACGCAGCTCCGGCTGATCGGCCTGACCGAGGCGCTGCGCTCCGGCCAGAACGTCTTCGTGACCTTCGACTTCGGCAACGGCAACGCGGTGACCGGCCCCGCGCCGATCGCGGTGCCGCTCACCCCCGCGGCACCCCCGTCGCCGATCATCGAGCGCGAGGGCGGCTACGAGGGTGAGGAAGAGGGTGGCTCCGGCCACGGCTGACCAAACCCCGGCATCGACAAACACCCCGGCGTGGTGACCACCACGCCGGGGTGTTTTCGTCGTACGCGAGGGCTAGCGTCCTGATGTGACCACCTCCCGATCGACCTCTCCGCGCGGCGGCACGGCCAGTGGCGCCCGCGGTCGATCCACCGCCCGCGAGCCGCGTCCGGCCTACGAGTGCGACGCCTGCGGCCACCAGCCCCCCAAGTGGGTCGGGCGCTGCCCGGAGTGCGGCGAGTGGGGCGCGGTGGTCGAGAGCACGGTGACCGGTCCGACGGTTTCCGGTCGGGTGGTCAGCTCCCGGCTGCCGGCCGAGCCGGCCCGGCCGATCGCCACCATCAGCGCCGCGCCGGCCCGCGCCCGGCCCACCGGGGTGAGCGAGCTCGACCGGGTGCTCGGCGGCGGCCTGGTCCCGGGCGCGGTGGTGCTGCTCGCCGGCGAGCCCGGCGTGGGCAAGTCGACCCTGCTGCTGGACGTGGCGCAGCAGTGGGCCGCCGGCTCCGGCACCCCCTCGCTGGTGGTCAGCGGGGAAGAGTCGGTCAGTCAGGTGCGGCTGCGCGCCGAGCGGATGGGCACCCTGCACGACCAGCTCTACCTGGCTGCGGAGAGCGACCTGGCGGCGGTGCTGGGGCACCTCGACGCGGTCAAGCCCGGCCTGCTGGTGCTCGACTCGGTGCAGACCATCTCGACCACCGCCAGCGAGGGGGTTCCCGGTGGCGTGACCCAGGTCCGGGCGGTCACCGCCGCGCTGGTCGCGGTGGCCAAGGAGCGGGGCATCGCCACCGTGCTGGTCGGGCACGTCACCAAGGACGGCCAGGTGGCCGGGCCCCGGGTGCTGGAGCACCTGGTCGACGTGGTGCTGCACTTCGAGGGTGACAAGCACTCCTCGCTGCGGCTGGTGCGCGGCGTCAAGAACCGGTTCGGCGCGGCTGACGAGGTGGGCTGCTTCGAGATGCACGAGGGCGGCATCAGCAGCCTGGCCGACCCGTCCGGGCTGTTCCTGACCCGCTACTCGGAGCCGGTGCCGGGCACCTGCGTGACCGTGGCGATGGAGGGGCGCCGCGCCCTGGTCACCGAGGTGCAGGCGCTGATCGGCGCGACGGTGGCCGGCTCACCCCGACGCACCGTCTCCGGCCTCGACTCAGCCCGGTTGGCAATGGTTCTCGCGGTGCTGCAACGCCGCACCGAGCGGCTGACCCTGCATGACCGGGAGGTCTTCGCGGCCACCGTGGGCGGCATCCGGGTCGTCGAGCCGGCCGCCGACCTGGCGGTCGCGTTGGCGGTCGCCTCCGGCGGGCTCAACCTGGCCATCGCGCCGCACCTGGTGGCGATCGGTGAGGTGGGGCTGACCGGCGAGGTGCGCCGGGTCGGGGCGGTGCCGCGCCGGCTGGCCGAGGCGGCTCGGCTGGGGTTCAAGGTGGCCCTGGTCCCGCCCGGTTGCGGCCCGGCCAGCACCGGTGCCGGCCCTGAGCAGATGCGGGTGACCGAGGTCACCGATGTCCGCTCGGCCCTGCACCATGCGGCCCGCGCGTCCGCCGAGTGACCCACCGTGTCGACGTGGAGGGCGATACCGGACAGCGCGCCGCAAGCGGGAAACGGTTGGAAGGGCGGCATCGTGACACATCACAGTAACCACGACAGCACCCACCGCACCGCAGTCCGTAGACTGTGCCCGTGCCGATCGACCGCGATACCACCAAGCCTGCCGGCGCGCCGCCTCACGCCCGCACCGGTGGCATGGGCTCGCCCGCCCGCCCGATCAGCGTGAACGTGACCGCGGGTGCCACCGGGAGCGCCGGGGATCCGCTGCGCGCCAACCTCGCCCTGATGGCACCCGGCACCGCGTTGCGCGACGGGTTGGAGCGCATCCTGCGCGGCCGCACCGGCGCGCTCATCGTGCTCGGTTACGACAAGATCGTCGAGGGTCTGTGCACCGGCGGCTTCCCGCTGGACGTGGAGTTCTCCGCGACCCGGGTGCGGGAGCTGTGCAAGATGGACGGCGCCGTGGTGCTCTCCAGCGATGGCACCCGGATCGTGCGGGCAGCGGTGCACCTGATGCCCGACCCGTCCATCCCGACGGAGGAGTCCGGCACCCGGCACCGCACCGCCGAGCGGGTGGCCCGGCAGACCGGCTACCCGGTCATCTCGGTCAGCCAGTCGATGCGCATCATCAGTCTCTACGTCAACGGTCAGCGGCACGTGCTCGACGACTCGGCGGCCATCCTCTCCCGGGCCAACCAGGCGCTGGCCACGCTGGAGCGCTACAAGCTCCGGCTGGACGAGGTCTCCGGGACGCTCTCCGCACTGGAGATCGAGGATCTCGTCACCGTGCGGGACGCGGTGGCGGTGGTGCAGCGGCTGGAGATGGTCCGCCGGATCGCCGACGAGATCGCCGGTTATGTGGTCGAGCTGGGCACCGACGGCCGGCTGCTCGCACTCCAGCTCGACGAGCTGATGGCCGGCGTGGACGCCGACCGGACACTGGTCATCCGGGATTACCTGCCGGTCGGCCGCAAGTCCCGCACCCTGGACGAGGCGCTGGTCGAGTTGGATCTGCTCGGCGCGACCGAGCTGATCGACCTGGTGGCGGTGGCCAAGGCGATCGGTTACCCCGCCGCATCGGACGCACTGGACGCCGCCGTCAGCCCTCGCGGTTTCCGGCTGCTGGCCAAGGTGCCCCGACTGCCGGTGCCGGTGGTCGACCGCCTCGTGGTGCACTTCGGCAGCCTCCAGCGGCTGCTGGGCGCGACGGTGGAGGACCTGCAGGCCGTCGAGGGGGTTGGTGATGCCCGGGCCCGGGGCGTCCGCGAGGGGCTGTCCCGGCTCGCCGAGGCATCGATCCTGGAGCGGTACGTCTGACCCGGCTCAGCCGGTGATGGTGATCTTCAGCGGTGCGCTCAACTTGGTGCCGACCCGGGCGAACACCTGGTACGTCCCGGCCGGCGGGAAGGGCCCGGCAGCCAGCCCGCTGTTGTCGCACCGGGTGGTGTCCCGTCCGTTCCAGCCCACCTGGTAGGAGCGCTCGAAGTTGGGGGTGAAGGACTGCACGTCCGACCCCTTCACCTTGCCGCAGGTGTCCGACGACCAGATCTTCTCGGCACCGGACTTGATGAAGATCTCCTGGAGATCGGCGCCGACGTTCCGGCTGCACGTCCGGTCCGACGTGTTCTTGATCTTGAGGTGAAGGTCGACCACCGCCCCGCGCTGCACCGAGGTGGGCTGCGCCACGGAGGTCACGCTGATCTCCGCGTCGGTGCAGGTGCCGTCGTCCACCGATCCGGCGGCCGCATCCGGCGGCACCACGTTGCTGGTGATCTCGGGGCTCGGCTCCCCCGTATCAGGATCGGCGGACCCGGACGCTGGCGGAGCCCCGGTCTGCGGTGTCAGCACCGACCCCCCGGGACCCGGGGTCGCGGCGGACGTCGGAGTCGCCCCCGCCTGCGGTTTGCCGCCCGAGCGGCCCGAGCCGGTGCAGGAATAGAGCAGGACAATCAGGAAGAGAAGCCCCGCTCCGAGTACGACGACACGACGCCGCCAGTACACGGCGGGTGGCAGGGGGCCGACCGTCAGACGCATGATGCCCCCCACCGTAGCGGCGCGGCCCCCGCCAGGCCGGCGCGACGCGCCGGAACGTCACCGACTCGACCTACCGCGCGTCCACTAAGGACGGACAAGTCGATCGTCCCGTGCCCGATCAGAGGTAGACCTTGCGCTGATAGACCGCATGCGCGCCGGCCACCCGGTCCAGGAAGAGCAGCCCGGCGCAGTGGTCGATCTCGTGCTGCAACGCCCGCGCCTCGAAGCCGTCGGTCACCAGCCGGATCGGCTCCCCGGTGCCCGGCAGGTCCCCCTCCACCACCAGCCGGCTGGCACGCTTCACGTCCCCGGTCAGGGCCGGCACCGACATGCACCCCTCCCGGCCCGGCTTCCACCGGGTCGCCTCGACCACCCGGGCGTTGCAGAGCACGAAGGTGCCGTGCACGGTGACCGCCTTCGGATGCCCGGTGACATCAACAGCGAAGACCCGGGCACCCACCCCGATCTGCGGTGCGGCCAGGCCGACGCAGCCCGGCGAGACCCGCATCGTGGCGACCAGGTCGGCGGCCAGCCGGACCGTCTCCTCGGCGGTCGGATCGACCTCACCGCCGACCCGACTCAAGACCGGGTGCGGGGCCGACACCACCGGCCGCACCTCGCCCGGCACTGCCAGCGAATCCGGCGTCCAGTCGCCCAGGCCGGCGTACGTCTCGACGTCCCGGCCGGTGTCCGCCCCACTCCGCTCGCCGGTCACAGCAGGTCCGGATCCGCCGGCCGGAGGGTCACCTCGACGCCCAACTCGGTGGCCGTACGGTGCAGCCGGCCGATCAACGTGTCGGCGACTCCAGCCGGCAATTCGACCTCGGCCAGCACCACGTAGAGCGAGCCGGCCAACCGGGTGCTCAGGTCGGTGACGTTCCCACCAGCGTCCACCAGCACCCGGGTCATCGCCGCGACGATGCCCATCCGGTCCGACCCGTGAACCGCCATCACGTACGGCTCGCCCACCGGGGGCACCTCGGCGTCCGGGGTGACCGCGCGTACCGTCGCCAACAGCTGACCCTCGGCGGCCAGCGGTGCCAGCGCGGCCTCGACGTCGGCGGCGGCCGGGCCGGTGCAGATGAGGGTCATCGCGAAATGCCCCCGCAGCCGGGTCATCGTGCTGTCGGTGAGATTCGCGCCCAGTCGGGCCAGCACCTCCGCGACGTCGGCCACGATGCCCGGCCGGTCCCGGCCGATGACGGTGATCGCGAGCTCGTTCATCCGCGCATTCTGCCCGATCCGTCCGCTGCCGCAGTGGCACCCCGCCCGAGCCGCCCATCCAGCGGGAATGCGCCGCGTGACATCATCGACGACGCGATGACTGAGCCCGATTTCGCCACCATGGTCAGCCGGTGGTACCAGCAGCACGCCCGTGACCTGCCATGGCGCGAACCCGGCGTCAGCCCGTGGGCCATCCTGGTCAGCGAGGTCATGCTCCAGCAGACGCCGGTGGTCCGGGTGGTACCCGCCTGGCAGGCATGGCTGGCCCGCTGGCCGAACCCGGCCGCGCTGGCGGCGGACAGCCCGGCCGAGGCGATCCGGATGTGGGGACGCCTCGGCTACCCCCGCCGGGCGGTCCGGCTGCGGGAGTGCGCGGTCGCGATCGTGGACCGGCACGGCGGCCAGGTGCCGGACCGGCTGGAGCAGCTGCTGGCGCTGCCGGGCGTCGGCACGTACACGGCGCGGGCGGTGGCCGCGTTCGCGTACGGGCAGCGGCACCCGGTGGTCGACACCAACGTGCGCCGGGTGGTCTGCCGGGCGGTCGCCGGCGAACCGGACGCCGGGCCGGTCACCCGACCGGCCGACCTGGTCGCCACGGAGGAGCTGCTGCCGGTGGAGCCGGCCGCCGCGGCGCTGGCCAGCGCCGCCTTCATGGAGCTAGGTGCGGTGATCTGCACGGCCCGGTCACCACGCTGCGCGGCCTGCCCGGTCGAGTCGGTCTGCGCGTGGCGGGCCTCCGGGCAGGAGGCACCGACCGGACCGACCCGCCGGCCCCAGCGGTACGCGGGCACCGACCGGCAGGTACGCGGGCTGCTGCTCGGGGTGCTCCGGGAGTCGACCGGGCCAGTCCCGCACCAGCGGCTGGACCAGGTCTGGACCGACGACGTGCAGCGCGCCCGTGCCCTGGCCGGTCTGGTGCACGACGGGCTGGTGGAACCCGCCGGTGCCGACTCCTTCCGCCTCGTCGGCGACGGCCCGTCCCTGCCCACCCCCGACCTCACTGCCTGACCCGCGGGCCGGCCCGTGCGGCGGTGATCGACTCCATATCGCGGACATCGGGGCCTACCGACGCGAGGACACCGCGACATCGCCGACACCGAGTCGATCACCGCAACGATCCCGGCCGAGGCGGACGGACAGCGGAAAAGGCGAGGCCCCGGTGGCTTGCGCCACCGAGGCCCCGCCCTCGCTGCTGGTCTTGCTACTCGTCCGCGCCTGCGGCGGCGGTGCCGCCGAGATCGGCCGGTACGGCGTCCGGAACCTCGACCGGCTTGTCCGCGCCATGGAAGACGAGCTTGGACTTGTCGATGTCGTTCGGGTCGCCCTCGCAGTCCACCACCACGATCTGACCCGGGGTCAGCTCGTTGAACAGGATCCGCTCGGAGAGGTTGTCCTCGATGTCGCGCTGGATCGTGCGACGCAGAGGACGGGCACCGAGCACCGGGTCGAAGCCCTTCAGCGCCAGGTACTTCTTGGCGTTGTCGGTCAGCTCCAGACCCATGTCCTTGTTGCGCAGCTGCGTCTCGATCCGCTGGATCATGATGTCCACGATCGAGAGGATCTCGTTCTGGCGCAGCTGGTGGAAGACGATGGTGTCGTCGATCCGGTTGAGGAACTCAGGCCGGAAGTGCTGCTTGAGCTCGTCGTTGACCTTCTGCTTCATCCGGTCGTAGTTGGACTCGGAGTCCTCCGACGCCTGGAAGCCGAGCGACACCGCCTTGGCGACGTCCCTGGTGCCCAGGTTGGTGGTCAGGATGATGACCGTGTTCTTGAAGTCCACGATCCGACCCTGACCGTCGGTGAGCCGACCGTCCTCCAGGATCTGGAGCAGCGTGTTGAACACGTCCGGGTGGGCCTTCTCGATCTCGTCGAAGAGAACCACCGAGAACGGCCGACGCCGCACCTTCTCGGTCAGCTGCCCGCCCTCGTCGTAGCCGACGTAGCCGGGAGGGGCACCCACCAGCCGGGAGACCGTGTAGCGGTCGTGGAACTCGGACATGTCCAGCTGGATAAGAGCATCCTCGCTGCCGAAGAGGAACTCGGCGAGCGCCTTGGACAGCTCGGTCTTACCCACGCCGGACGGGCCGGCGAAGATGAACGAGCCCGACGGGCGCTTCGGGTCCTTCAGGCCGGCCCGGGTACGCCGGATCGCCTTCGAGACCGCCTTGACCGCGTCCTCCTGGCCGATGACGCGCTTGTGCAGCTCGTCCTCCATGCGCAGCAGGCGCGAGGTCTCCTCCTCGGTCAGCTTGTAGACCGGGATACCCGTCCAGTTGCCGAGCACCTCGGCGATCTGCTCGTCGTCGACCTCGCTGACGACGTCCAGGTCACCGGCCTTCCACTCCTTCTCCCGCTGCGCCTTCTGGCCAAGGAGCTGCTTCTCCTTGTCGCGCAGCTGGGCGGCGCGCTCGAAGTCCTGCGCGTCGATCGCGGACTCCTTGTCGCGACGCACCTGGGCGATGCGCTCGTCGAAGTCGCGCAGGTCTGGCGGCGCGGTCATCCGGCGGATCCGCATCCGGGCGCCAGCCTCGTCGATCAGGTCGATCGCCTTGTCCGGCAGGAAGCGGTCGGAGATGTACCGGTCGGCCAGCGTGGCGGCTGCCACGAGAGCGGCGTCGGTGATCGAGACGCGGTGGTGGGCCTCGTAGCGGTCGCGCAGGCCCTTGAGGATCTCGATGGTGTGCGCCAGCGACGGCTCGCCCACCTGGATCGGCTGGAACCGGCGCTCGAGCGCAGCATCCTTCTCCAGGTGCTTGCGGTACTCGTCGAGCGTGGTGGCACCGATGGTCTGCAGCTCACCACGGGCCAGCATCGGCTTGAGGATGCTCGCCGCGTCGATCGCGCCCTCGGCGGCACCCGCACCCACCAGGGTGTGGATCTCGTCGATGAACAGGATGATGTCGCCGCGGGTGCGGATCTCCTTGAGCACCTTCTTGAGGCGCTCCTCGAAGTCACCGCGGTAGCGGGAACCGGCGACCAGCGCACCGAGGTCGAGCGTGTAGAGCTGCTTGTCCTTGAGCGTCTCGGGCACCTCGCCCTTGATGATCTTCTGGGACAGCCCCTCCACCACGGCGGTCTTACCGACGCCGGGCTCACCGATCAGGACCGGGTTGTTCTTGGTACGGCGGGAGAGCACCTGCATGACCCGCTCGATTTCCTTCTCGCGCCCGATGACCGGGTCGAGCTTGCCCTCGCGGGCGGCCTGGGTCAGGTTGCGGCCGAACTGGTCCAGCACCAGGCTGGTCGACGGCGCGGCCTCACCCGGCGCGGCGCCAGCGGCGGCCGGCTCCTTGCCCTGGTAGCCGGAGAGCAGCTGGATCACCTGCTGGCGGACCCGGTTGAGGTCGGCGCCGAGCTTGACCAGCACCTGGGCGGCGACGCCCTCACCCTCGCGGATCAGACCGAGCAGGATGTGCTCCGTGCCGATGTAGTTGTGGCCGAGCTGCAGCGCCTCGCGCAGCGACAGCTCCAGCACCTTCTTGGCCCGAGGCGTGAACGGGATGTGCCCGCTCGGCGCCTGCTGGCCCTGGCCGATGATCTCCTCGACCTGCTGGCGGACGCCCTCCAGGGAGATGCCGAGGCTCTCCAGGGCCTTTGCCGCGACGCCTTCACCTTCGTGGATCAGGCCCAGCAGGATGTGTTCCGTACCGATGTAGTTGTGGTTGAGCATCCGGGCCTCTTCTTGGGCCAGGACGACAACCCGTCGCGCTCGGTCGGTGAACCGCTCGAACATGCCCTCGTGCTCCTCACGTGCCGTGCGCCTTGATGGTCTAGATCTTGGCGGGGCCGGTGCACGAACGTCCGGGACGGGCGTCCGTGCCTCCTTACTCTATCGTCGCTGACCGACTCAGCTGAGGTCGTGTGTCTCCGGTGTGGGTCGGTTCCACGTTGTTTTGGACAACCGTCCGCGCTCAGGAGGTGTTCCGGTACCCCTGTCGCTACGCGCAGAGCGAAATCCGACTGGCGCGACGGAAGCCCTCTCCCGGCCCTGAGAGGCTCCGAGAGGGGGGTCAGCGCTGGCGACGAACGCCGCGCCCGACCCTGGGGGAAGTTGTCCACAGGCTGTGGATAGCTGCTCCACTGGTTGTGGACAACGTCGGGCGGGCGGGAATGCTTCCCGGACGCTCCGCTGGCCCGACGACCCCCGCCGGCGGCCGTGGATACGGCGACGCCGGCCCGGAGAATGCTCCGGCCCGGCGTCGTGTCGCCCTGCGGTGGCCGATGGCCACCAAGCTGCTGACGGATCAGCGCTTCGCGTGGAACTCGTCGACGATCTCCTGCGGGATTCGACCCCGGTCCGAGATGTCCTTGCCGGCCTTCTTGGCCCAGTCCCGGATCGCCTTGTTCTGCTCCCGGTCAGCGGTCGCGCCACCCCGACCGCGGGCAGCACGCCCACCGATCACCACGCCGCCCCGGCCCACCTTGGTGCCGGCGGCCACGTACGACGCAAAAGCGTCGCGCAATTTCGCGGCGTTGGAACTCGACAGGTCGATCTCGTACTGGACGCCGTCGAGGGCGAACTTGACGGTCTCGTCAGCGTCCCCGCCGTCCAGGTCATCGACCAGCTTGTGAATGATCTGCTTGGCCACGTCCCACATTCCTTTCGAGCAGGGTCTCCTGCTAACGAGAGCACAATAACCCGTGCTCTGCTCGCCCCGTCAATAGGATGCGGTATCGACCCGACGCGAGCCGCCGAGACTACTCGGGGCGCACCAACGGGAAGAGGATCGTTTCCCGAATTCCGAGCCCGGTCAGGGCCATCAACAGCCGGTCGATTCCCATTCCCATACCGCCGGCCGGCGGCATTCCGTACTCCATCGCCCGGAGAAAGTCCTCGTCGAGACGCATCGCCTCGTCGTCGCCACGAGCGGCGAGCTGCGCCTGGGCCAGCAGCCGGTCCCGCTGCACCACCGGGTCGACCAGTTCGGAGTACGCGGTGCCCAGCTCGAACCCGAGCACGTACAGGTCCCACTTCTCCGCCAGCCCCGGCTCGTCACGGTGGGCCCGGGTGAGCGGGCTGGTCTCCTCCGGGTAGTCCCGGATGAAGGTGGGCGCCTCCAGGCCGGGAACGACCAGTTCCTCGAACAGTTCCTCGGCCAGCTTGCCCGGGCCCCACTTCGGGTCCACGGCCAATCCCACCTTGTCCGCGTACTCGACCAGTCGGGACCGTTCGGTGCGGACCGTGACCTCCTCGCCGAGTGCCTCGGAAAGCACCCCGAACAGGGTTACCGACCGCCACTCCCCGCCCAGGTCGAACTCCCGCCCGTCGGCGTGGGTCACCACGGTCGAGCCGCTGACCGCGACCGCCGCCTGTTGCACGAGATTGCGGGTCAACTCGGCCATCGTGTTGTAGTCGCCGTACGTCTGGTACGTCTCCAGCATCGCGAACTCCGGCGAGTGCGAAGAGTCGACACCCTCATTACGGAAGTTGCGGTTGATCTCGAAGACCCGGTCGACGCCGCCGACCACTGCGCGCTTGAGAAACAGTTCCGGAGCGATTCGCAGATACAGGTCAGTGCTCAACGCATTGCTGTGAGTCACGAACGGTCGGGCCGCCGCGCCGCCATGCAGCAGTTGCAACATCGGCGTTTCCACCTCGATGAAACCCTGTCCGTGCAGCGAATCGCGCAGGCTGCGCACCGCCGCGGCCCGGGTACGGACCATCTGCCGGGCCTGCGGCCGGACGATCAGGTCGACGTAGCGCTGGCGGACCCGCGCCTCCTCGGAGAGCGGCTTGTGCGCCACCGGCAGTGGCCGCAGCGACTTGGCGGTCATCTCCCACCGCTCGGCCAGCACGGACAGCTCGCCCCGGCGACTGGTGATCACCTCGCCGGTGACGCCGACGTGGTCACCGAGGTCGACCAGGCGCTTCCAGTCCTCCAGGCGTTCCGGCCCGACCCGATCCAGGGAGAGCATCGCCTGCAGCTCGGTGCCGTCCCCGTCGCGCAGGGTCGCGAAGCAGAGCTTGCCGGTGTTACGCACGAAGATCACCCGACCGGTGACCGAGGTCTGGTCGCCGGTGGCGGTGTCGGTGGGCAGGTCGGCGTAACGGGCCCGCACCTCCGCCAGGGTGGCCGTGCGGGGAAATCCGACCGGGTACGGCTCGACGCCGTCGGCGAGCATCCGGTCCCGCTTCTCCCGGCGGACCTTCATCTGCTCGGGAAGGTCGTCGGCGGGGTCCACTGGCACGGCGTTCTGCTCGGTCACGGCACGCTTCCTCGTCACGGAGATACAGGGGGTCAGGCCCGAGCGTACTCAAGCGCCTGGGGGGCTGTTACCGGATAACCTGCCCGCCATGGTCGATCACACTCATGCCCTCTCCTTCGGCGCTGCGGCGAGCGATTATGACCGGTTTCGCCCCACCTATCCGGAGGAGGCGGTCCGCTGGGCGCTCGACGGGCTGAACGACGCCGCCCAGGTCGTCGACCTCGGCGCCGGCACCGGCATCCTGACCCGCGTCGTACGGGCGCTCGGCCACCAGGTCCAGCCGGTGGAGCCCGACCCCGGCATGCGGGCCCAACTGGACGCCGCCACCCCCG
The DNA here is from genome assembly GCF_036059255.1 of Micromonospora sp. NBC_00389. NCBI lineage: Bacteria > Bacillati > Actinomycetota > Actinomycetes > Micromonosporales > Micromonosporaceae > Micromonospora > Micromonospora sp. NBC_00389. The sequence goes on from NZ_CP107947.1 coordinate 1,014,675, forward strand.
GTCTCACGGCCCTGGCCGGCAGCGCCGAGTCGGTGCCACTGCCGGACGGCACCGCCGACGCGGTGCTGGTCGGCCAGGCCTACCACTGGTTCGACAAGGAGCCCGCGCACGCCGAGGTCGCCCGGGTGCTCCGGCCGGGTGGGATGTTCGCCCCGATCTGGAACGTTCGGGACGACCGGGCGGCCAGCTGGATCGCCGAGTTGAGCCGGATCGCCGACCTCCGGGACAACTCCGGCGACCTGCTCCAGCAGGTCACCGGCTTCGGCCCGGCCTTCGGGCCGGTGGAGCTGGCCCAGTTCGCGCACCGGACCCGGCTCACCCCGGAGCAGCTACTCGGCATGGTGCGCACCCGCTCCTACTGGCTGACCGCCAGCCCGCAGGAACGGGACGAGGTCGACCGGAAGGTCCGAGACCTCCTGGCCAGCCACCCGGACCTGGCCGGCCGGGAGACCATCGAACTGCCGTACCGGACGCTGGTCTTCCGCGCCCGACGGCGCTGAACCGCCGGGGTCACAGGTTGCGGTCGTAGACCATCCGCAGGCCGATCAGGGTGATCATCGGCTCGTGGTGGGTGATGCTGCGGCACTCGTTGATCACCAGGGAGGCGAGACCGCCAGTGGCGATCACCGCCTTCACCGTGCCCAACTCCTCGGTCATCCGCTCGACGATGCGGTCCACCTGCCCGGCGAAGCCGAAGTACAGGCCGGACTGGAGGCATTCCACGGTGTTCTTGCCGATCACCGAGCGGGGCTTGGTCGCCTCGACCTTGCGTAGCTGGGCGGCGCGCGCGGCGAGTGCGTCGAAGGAAATCTCGATGCCCGGTGCGAACGCCCCCCCGAGGAACTCGCCCCGACCGCTGATCACGTCGAAGTTGGTGGTGGTGCCGAAGTCCACGACGATCGACGGCCCGCCATAGAGGGTGTACGCGGCCAGGGTGTTCACCACCCGGTCGGCGCCCACCTCCTTCGGGTTGTCGATCGCCAACTGCACGCCGGTCCGCACCCCGGGCTCGACGATCACGCTCGGCAGGTCGGCGTAGTAGCGGCCGAGCATGGTGCGCAGTGACCGCAGCGCGGCCGGCACCGTGGAGCAGGCGGCCACGCCGGTGATCTCGACGTTGTCCCCGGCGAGCAGGCCCCGGAACATCAGACCCAGCTCATCCGCCGTCGAGCGGGCATCGGTCTTGATCCGCCAGGAGTGCACCAGCTTGTCGCCGTCGAAGGTCGCCAGCACGGTGTTGGTGTTTCCGATGTCGATGCAGAGCAGCACGCACGCAGCCTAGACAACGACCGTACGGGCGGGTGCGGACCGGGTTGCGGACCGTATCCTTGTCGCATCGCGACATGAACATGGGTCAATCCACGGCGCGGCCGGACGGGGAGCGGACATGTCGGGGACGTGGTGGGTGCGGGGCCGGAACACCCTGCGCCGGCGTAGGCGGCATGTGCTGGTGCTGGTCGCACTGGCCGGCGGCGCCATCTGGATGGTCGTGCAAGCGTGGCGGGCGTCCCTGCGGGAGGCCGGCAGCTTCGCCGGCGATCTCTACCTCAACATCGGCGCCGCGCTGATCATGACGCTGCTGACCTACGTGGTGCTCAACCCGCTCTTCCGCGAACTCCAGACGGTCAGCATCATCGAGCACCCGCGACTGGACCGAGACGCGCTGATCGAACGGGTCGCCCAGTCCCGGGAGATCGTGGCCATCCTGGAGACCTGGACCAGCATGCTGGAGGGCCCGTACGCGTCCCGGTTCGTGGCGGCGCTGCGCTCCGCGCTCGTCAACGGCGCCGCAGTCAAGGTGCTGCTGCTCGACCCGGATTCGCCGGCGGTCCGGCTGCGCGGCGAGGAGCTGCGCCGGCGGGACGCCTCGGTGGCCATCCTCAACAACATGTGGCACCTGGCCCGGCTCGCCGAGGAGCTGCCCGAGTCGGCCCGGGCCCGGCTCCAGGTCCGGGTGTACAGCGCCGCCCCCTCGGTGCAGATGTACCGCTGGGACGGCAAGGCGTTCATCTCGTTCTTCCCGGTCCAGGGCAGCACCTTCGACACCCAGCAGATCGAGGCGTTCGTCTCGACCCCGCTCGGCGAGTTCGTCGACGACCGGTTCGCCGAGCTGTGGGAGACCGCGCCGGTGGAGGACCTGGCGGCCTGCCTCACCCTGCGGCTCTGCCTGCGCCAGGCCGGTCGGGACCTGGAGACCTGCGAGGCGCTCTACGTCCGCTCCGACGGCGACTGGTACATCGCCGGCACCGACCTGGTGCGCAACGTGGCCCGGCACGGCCTGGCCGGGCTGAGTGTGGTGCTGGACCGGCCCGAGGCGGAGGGCGAGACCTTCGCCATCGGCGAGGCCGACGAGCTGCCGCCCGAGATCTACAACCGGGTGCTGGAACTCTTCCGGGCCAAGTACGGCCTGGACGGCCGGCAGGACACCGAGAACCGGGTGATCTTCAACCTGGCCGCCACCTCACTGACCACCGTCTGAGGCCCGGCCCGCCGCGAGTAGCGCCGGGCCGGACACCCGTCACTCGATCCGCAGGTCCATGGCGATGTCCAGAATGGGCGACGAGTGGGTCAGCGCGCCCACCGAGAGGAAGTCGACGCCGGTGGCCGCGTACCGGCCGGCCACCTCCAGGGTCAGGCCGCCGGTCGCCTCCAGCTCCGCCCGGTCCCCCACCGCCGTCACCGCTTCCGCGAGCGTCTCCGGCGTCATGTTGTCGCAGAGCAGGAAGCCCGCACCGGCCTCCACCGCCTCCACCGCCTCGCCGACCGTGGTCACCTCGACCTGCACCGGCACCTCCGGGAACGCCTCCCGGACCCGCCGATAGGCCGCGGTGATGCCCCCGGCGGCGAGCTTGTGGTTGTCCTTGATCATGGCCACGTCGTAGAGGCCCATCCGCTTGTTGGTGCCGCCGCCAGCCCGCACCGCGTACTTCTCCAGCTGCCGCAGGCCCGGCGTGGTCTTGCGGGTGTCCAGCACCATCGCCTTCGTGCCGGCCAGCGCATCCGCCCAGGCACGGGTGTGGGTGGCCACCCCGGACATCCGGCAGAGCAGGTTGAGCGCGGTGCGCTCGGCGGTGAGCAGCAGCCGGGTCGGCCCGGTCACCGTCGCCAGCACGTCGCCGCGCGCCACCCGCTCCCCGTCACGGGCCAGCACCGACACCTCGACGGTACGGCCGAACCCGGTCACCTCTCCGACCAGCTCGAACACGGCGGCGGCCACCGCCATCCCGGCCACCACGCCGTCCGCGCGGGCCACCAGGTCGGCGGTGTCGGTCTGCTCCGCCGGGATGGTGGCCACGCTCGTGACGTCCAGGAAGTCCGGCCCCAGGTCCTCGACCAGCGCGTTCTCGATCACCCGCCGCACCTGCGCGGGGTCCAGTCCGGCCGCCCGCATCGCCTGCCGCGTCGACTCCGTCATGACCTTCTCCGTTTCCGACTGCGGGGCCTGCAAAATCGGCTCACTCCTCGCGCTCACCGCATTCCCTCCCACTGCTGCGTCAACCGGCCCTGCGCCCCGACTGACCCGACCAGGTGACCCAGCCACCGCTCGTCGGCCGTGGGGAAGTCCTCCCGCCAGTGGCAGCCCCGGGTCTCACCGCGGGCGTACGCGGCGGCCACCAGCGTCGATGCCACGGTGAGCAGGTTGGTCGCCTCCCAGTCGGCGGTCCGCGGTCGGCCTCGAGCGGTACCCACCTCGGTCAGCGTGCCGGCCGTGTCGGCCAGCGTCGCGGCCGAGCGAAGCACCCCGGCGCCCCGGGTCATCGCCCGTTGCAGGGCCGGCGTCGTCTCCGTCGGGAGCACCCAGCCCGCACCGCCGCGCCAGGCGCCGGTGTCCGCCGGTTGGACCTGCTCGGGGAGGCCGGCCGCGATGTCCTCGGCGATTCGCCGGGAGAAGACCAGGCCCTCCAGCAGCGAGTTGCTGGCCAGCCGGTTCGCACCGTGCACGCCCGTGCACGCGACCTCGCCGCAGGCGTACAGGCCGGGGATGGACGTGCGGCCGCGCAGGTCGGTGCGGACGCCGCCGGAGGCGTAGTGCGCGGCCGGGGCGACCGGGATCAGGTCGGTGGCCGGGTCCACGCCGATCGCCAGGCAGGACGCCACGATGGTCGGGAACCGGGCGGCCAGGAAGGTCCCACCCAGGTGCCGGGCGTCGAGGAAGACGTGGTCCGCGCCGGTGGCCAGCAGCACCCGGTGGATGCCCTTGGCCACTACGTCCCGGGGGGCCAGCTCGGCCAGCTCGTGCTGGCCCACCATGAACCGCTTGCCGTCCGCGTCCACCAGGTACGCGCCCTCGCCACGCAGCGCCTCGGAGACCAGCGGCTGCTGCGCGTGGCCGGCACCGGGCACGCCCACGCCGGACGGGGTGATCAGGGCGGTCGGGTGGAACTGGACGAACTCCACATCGGTCACCGCCGCGCCGGCACGCATCGCCAGCGCCACGCCGTCCCCCGTGGAGACCGCCGGGTTGGTGGTGGCGGCGAAGATCTGCCCCATCCCGCCGGTCGCCAGCACCACGGCCCGGGCCAGCAGCGCGCCCACACCATCCTCGCTGCCCTCGCCGAGTACGTGCAGGGTGATTCCGCAGGCCGGGCCGAGCCCGTCCGGGCCGTCGCCGGGGGCACGCAGCAGGTCCAGCACCAGGGCGTGCTCGACCAGCCGGATCCACGGGTCGCGTTGTACCGCCTCGTGCAGGGCCCGCTGCACCTCGGCTCCGGTGGCGTCTCCGCCGGCGTGCACGATCCGGTCCGCCCGGTGCCCTCCCTCACGGGTCAGCATCAGCGAACCGTCCGGGTTGCGGTCGAACTCGGCGCCGATCCGGATCAGCTCCCGCAGCCGGAGTGGGCCCTCCTCGACCAGCACCCGGACCGCCGCCGGGTCGCAGAGCCCGACACCGGCGATCTCGGTGTCCGACGCGTGCGCCGCCGGGGTGTCCGCCGAGTCGAGCACGGCGGCGATGCCGCCCTGCGCCCACCGAGTCGAGCCGTCGTCGATGTTGACCTTGGTGACCACCGTGACGTGCAGGCCCGCCTCGCGCAGGTGCAGCGCCGCGGTCAACCCGGCCACCCCGGAACCCACCACGATCACGTCGGTGGTCTCCACCCAGCCGGGCGCGGGCGCGGCCAGCAACGGGGGCAGCGCCGGCAGGTCGACGGTCGGAAGGTCCATCCCCCCAGTCAACCCGAACCGTCCTCGCCCCGGGCGGCCGGGGCACGACGAGTGGTATGGGCTACCCCGTCCGGCGCCGGCCTTGCCGCGCCGGACGGTTGGCCGTGGTCACTTCGTCCGAACCGGCAGGCCGGCCGGGCCCGCGCCCCGCAGCGAGCCGGTCGCCGTACGGTCGCTGAGCCACAGGTAGCAGCGGAACCCCCGGTCGCCGACCCGCCAGCGCCCCGCACCCGGCGGGCGGACCACCACACCGCTGCGGAATCGCAGCTCGGCGTCGTCCGGCACGCCCACGTACCGGCCGAGGATCGTGCGGCAGCCGGTGTAGAGCGGAGCCCAGTCCGCGTCCCGGGTCGGGTACGGCGTGTCCGGTGCCCGCCAGACCCCGACGAACTCGGCGTCGTGGCGGACACCGCACTCCACCGGGACCAGCGTCTGCGCGCCCCGGACGGTCGCGCCGCGGGTCTGCTGGCAGCCCAACCGCAGCGCGGAGACCCCCTTCAACGCGTCCCGCAGACTGCCCGACCGGACCACCACGGTGGCCGCCGCCTCGACCGTGGTCAACTCGGTGAGATCGCACCGGTACCAGCGGGAATCCGCCGCCCAGCCCGGCCCGGACGGCAGCGCCACCGACAGCCGCAACCGGCCGGCCCGCCAGTCGTCGCCCACGTACCCGGTGGCCCGGGTGTCGCACTCGGCGAACGCGCCGCGCAGCTCGGCAGAGCCGCCGGCCCGCTCGACCGGGAACGCCCCCACGTGCACGGTCTCCTCCCGGTGCGGGCCGGCACAGTCCATCGGCTGATAGCCGGCCAGGGTGACGACGTCGGTGAAGTCGGCGGCCTGACACACGCCGGCGGCCGGGGTGAACGGCACCGCCGGTGGCAGCGCCGCCCAGTCGTCGGTCAGATCACCGTCCAGGCCGCCGGCCCTGGCGCAGCCGGCCAGCAGAACTGCCGTCACAGCAGCGGCGAACAGGGTCGTCATCGCACGGCGCATCGCGGCCTCCCCCAGCCACCGACCAGCTTCCGACGGCGTGCCAAGGGTAACCGGAAATGACCTTCCGGTGACAGACCGGAATCGCCGTGCGTGGGATCAGGCGCTCGCCACGGCCAACGGGCTGGGCACCGGGTCGCCGGCCGTGCCCGGTGCCGCCGCAGCCGGATCGGCGCCCAGCTCGACCACCCGGTTGTCCGCATCGACGTGCACCACCCGTGGCCGGTACGACCGGGCCTCGGCGTCGTCCATCTGCCCGTACGAGATCAGGATGACCAGGTCACCGGGGTGCACCAGGTGCGCGGCAGCGCCATTGATGCCGATCACGCCGCTGCCCCGCTCGCCCGGGATGACGTACGTCTCCAGCCGGGCCCCGTTGGTGATGTCCACGATCGCCACCTGCTCGCCGGGGAGCAGGTCGGCAGCGTCGAGCAGGTCCTCGTCCACCGTCACCGAGCCGACGTAGTGCAGGTCGGCCTGGGTCACGGTGGCGCGGTGGATCTTCGACTTGAGCATGGTCCGCAGCATCGGGGTGGCCTTTCGCGATGGTGGTGAAGGGTACGGCCGGATCAGGGGCGGGGGGCGAGGTGGATCGCCGCGTTGTCGATCAACCGGGTGCTGCCCACCCACGCGGCGATCACCAGCCGCGCCGGCCCGGACACCGGCCCCGGCTCCAGCTCCGGATCGGTGAGTACCAGGTAGTCGAGCCGGGCACCGGGCGTACCGGCGCCGAACGCGGCGTGCGCGGCGGACAGCACCGCCCCCGCGTCCAGGCCGTCGTCGGCGGCCCGCGCACCGGCCAGCAGCGCGGCGGACAGGCTCAACGCGGCGGCCCGCTCGGGCTCGCTCAGGTAGCGGTTGCGGCTGGACAGCGCCAAACCGTCCGGCTCCCGGACGGTCGGCACGCCAACCACCTCGACCGGTACGTCCAGGTCCCGGGTCATCCGCCGGACCAGGGTGAGCTGCTGGTAGTCCTTCTCGCCGAAGAACGCCAGGTCAGGCCGGGTGAGCTGGAGCAGTTTCAACACCACGGTGAGTACGCCGTGGAAGAAGCCGGGGCGGCTCGCGCCCTCCAGTTCCGCGCCGCGCGGGCCCGGGTCGAGCCGCACCCGGGGCTGGCCGTCCGGGTACATCTCGGCCACCGACGGGGCGAAGACCAGGTCGGCGCCGGCCCGCCGGCACACCTCCAGGTCCGAGTCGAGCGTCCGCGGATAGCGGTCGAAGTCCTCGTTCGGCCCGAACTGCAGCGGGTTCACGAAGATCGTCACCAGCACGTGGTCGGCCTGGTCCCGGGCAGCGCGCAGCAGCGTCTCGTGCCCGGAGTGCAGCGCGCCCATGGTCATCACCACGGCGACGGTGCCCTTCAGCGCGGCCCGTGCCTCGGCCAGGTCGGCGCGGGTGTGCACCAGCTGGGTCATGCCGCCACCTCCCGGCTGGTGCTGGCGAGCACGCCGAGCAGCGACTGCGCGTCCACCGGCTGGAGCCGGCCGGCGGCGATCGCCCGGTCGGCGGTACGCCGGGCCAGCGCCAGATAGGCGGGGACGGACTCCGGGGCGGTGGCGGCCAGCCGGGCCAGGTGCCGCTGGACGGTACCCGCGTCACCGCGGGAGACCGGGCCGGTCAGCGCGTCGTCGCCCAGCCGCAGCGCGTTCTCCAGGGCGGCCCGCAGCAGCGGGGCGAGCACCTTCTCCGGCTGGGCCACACCGGCGTCGCGCAGCCGGTCGGTCGCCTCGTTCACCAGGGTCACCAGGTGGTTCGCGCCGTGCGCCAGCGCGGCGTGGTACAGCGGGCGGTCCGCCTCGCCCACCCACTCGGGCACGCCGCCGAGGTCGGCGACCAGCCGGGCGGCCAGCGGGCGCAGCTCCGCCGGGGCGGTCACCCCGTAGGAGATGCCGGCCAGCCGGGCCAGGTCGTCCGGCGTACCGGTGAAGGTCATGGCGGGGTGCAGGGCGAGTGGCCTGGCGCCGACCGCCACGGCGGGCTCCAGCACGGCCAGCCCGTGCGCGCCGGAGGTGTGCGCGACCACCTGGCCCGGGCGCAGCGCGCCCCGGTCGGCGAGGTCGGCGACCACCCCGGCCAGCGCGTCGTCCGGCACCGCGATCAGCAGCAGATCGGCGGCGGCGTGGGCGACGGCGGCGACCGGACGGCGAGGTACGTCGGGCAGCAGCAGGGCGAGCCGGGCGCGGCTGGCCCCGGAGCCGCCGGCGACGGCGACCACCCGGTGCCCGGCTGCGGCGAGCGCGGCGCCCAGCACGGCACCGACCCGTCCGGCGCCGACGACACCGACGGTCAGGAAGCGAGAGGGAACGGAAGCCGGGGCGCCGGTGACGGCGCGGCCCTGCGGTACGGCGGCTCCGCGCGGGGCGGCCGGACGCGGGCGCAACGGTGCGCTCATGACGACGATCCAGTCCTCGAGAAGGGGTACCGGTCGATCGCAAGTATGCGCCCGGGTCACGGAACCGGGACAAGCATGTGTGAAAACCTTCACGACCCCGCCGGGCGGGATCGGCGCGGTGGCCCCCGGACGTTTCCGGGGGCCACCGCGACGGTCAGTGCCGGGGGCGGAGGAATCCGGCGTCGAGGAACTTGAAGTCGGTGTCCGGACGGGCCTCGCCGTCCTCACCCGGGGTCTCCGGGGTGTTCCGGCCGTCGTGCACCACCAGCAGACCACCCGGGTAGCCGGGCAACGGGGTGGAGACCACGGCCGCGCCGTCACACTCCTGCGACCCGTCGACCCGGCCGTCGACCACCGCGAACCGGCCCGTCGGCCGATCGGTGCGCCGGTCGTAGGTGTAGAAGGTGTCGTCACCCTGACTGGACACGAGCAGGGTGCCGGTGGAATGCCCGGTGGGGTAGATGGTCAGCCCCTCCACGTCCTGGGCGATCCGGCCGCCGAAACCGGGATCGGCCGCGTAGTCGGTCACGCAGTCCTCCTCCTCGGCGTCGTACGCCGCCGGCACGCCGTACTCGCGGACCCGCTCCACCGACACCGGTGCGCCCACGAACCGGCCGTGGACCAGTCGGGTACGCCACAGCCCGACCTTCTCCTGGGCCAGGTGCACCACCCCGCTGTCCGGGTCCACCACCGTTCCCTCCACCTGCGGGCCGTCACCCGGGTCGGTGCACGGCGACCACGCGGTGCCGTCGGGCAGGGTGAACGTGCTGGGCAGGGTCAGCCTGTCCACCCGCCGGTAGCTCACCTTCCCGGCCCGCTCCACCAGCCGGAACACCCCCACCTCCGGGGTGCTGCGCCGGCTCACCACGGCGTACACGCTGCCGTCGGTGTCGGTGTACGTGCCCAGCCCGTACGCGGTGCGCTGCTCGTTGACCCCGGCCTGGTCGGCGTTGAACGCGAACGGCACGTCCGGCGCGGTCACGTCGGTCAGCAGCCGGGTGCGCGGGTCGATCCGGTAGAAGCGCAGGTGGTCACGCCCCCGGTCGGTGACCACGGCCAGGTCCGCGCGCCGGCCGGCCAGCCGGAACCCGCCGACCAGGTCGACGTTGTTGAACCGGCCAGCCTCGTCCTCCGGTCCGGGTGCCGGCGGGGTGGCGATCACCTGTCGTTCGCGGGCCCGCAGGTCGTACACCCGCAGACCGCCGTTCTTCGCGGTGGCGATGACCAGGCTGCCGGCCCGGTCGGTCGGGTTGACCCAGATCGCCGGATCGTCCGCGTCGGCGTCCCCGCCGGCCGCGTCGTCAAAGAGGGAGGGGGTCTCGACCACCGCGCGGACCGGGCGCGGGGTGTCGGTCCCTGCGGGGCGCGGCGCGGCGGTCGCGGGAGCGCCGGCCAGCAGCAGCGGTACGACCGCCAGCGCGGGGATCACGAGTCGTCTCATACCCGGTGACCGTAGGGTCGGCACGGTGACGCACCCTGAACACGGAATGAACTGATGTCGATTCCCTGGCGTGACGCGATGAGCCGGGCGCTCTACGGGCCGGGCGGCTTCTTCGTGGCCGGTGCCGGGCCGGCCGACCACTTCCGGACCAGCGTGCACGCCTCCCCGGCGTTCGCCAGCGCACTGCTGCGCCTGATCTCCGAGGTGGACACGGCCCTCGGCCACCCTTCCCGCCTCTCCGTGGTCGACGTCGGCGCTGGGCGAGGGGAGCTGCTCCTTACCCTGCTCAGGCTCGTCTCATCCGAAGACGCCGCCGGGTTCGCCGCATCCGAGACCGCCGCCGGGCTCGCGGTGGGGGTTTCCGGGGAGCCCACCCGCTCCGGGCGGTCAGGCTTGATCCCTCCGCGGGCGGGCTCCCCGGAAACCCTGACCGCCACGGCCGCCGCCCGGCCGTCACGTGATGTGCCGTCGTCGGGCGCCGTCCGTCCGTCGCTGGCGGAACGGGTGCGGTTCACGGCGGTTGAGCTGGCACCTCGTCCTGAGCACCTGCCTGAGGAGATCGAGTGGGTGTCTGCGATTCCTGCTGGGATCAACGGGGTGCTGCTGGCAACCGAGTGGTTGGACAACGTTCCGTTGGACGTGGCGGTGCACACCAGGGATGGCTGGCGGTACCTGCTGGTCGACCCGAACAGTGGCGCGGAGACGGTTGGGGAACTCGTCAGCCCTGATGATCTCGAATGGTTGACGACATGGTGGCCAAGGCCCACGAGCCTGCCTGGTGCGGACCGTGACTTGAATCCGGCGGCGGCCGGAACTGCCGCGACCAGCGGAAGCGAGCCGGGTTTCCGGGCAGCCCGGCCGGCGCAGGGATCAAGCCTGACCGCCCGGAGCCGGCCGGGCTGCCCGGAAACCCCCCACAGCGACCACACACGAGCCGAGATCGGGCGGGCAAGGGACGCAGCATGGGCGGACGCGATAAGCAGGATCGAGCGAGGGATGGCCGTGGCCGTGGACTATGGGCACCTGCGGGACGGGCGGCCGGTGGACGGGACGCTGACCGGGTACCGGGGTGGGCGGCAGGTGCCTCCGGTGCCGGACGGGTCGGCTGACGTGACCGCGCACGTGGCCATGGACTCGGTCGCCTCCGCCGGCGCAGCGGTCGCCCGGTGTGCGTACTCCCTGGTCTCGCAGCGGGAGGCGCTGCGGGCGCTCGGGGCCGACGGCGGCCGACCGCCGCTGAGCCTGGCCGGCACCGACCCGGCGGGGTACGTGCGGGCACTGGCCGCCGCGTCGGCGGTGGCCGAGCTGACCGACCCGGCCGGGCTCGGCGGGCACTGGTGGCTGCGCCAACCGGTCGGCATCCCGCTCGGGCCGGCCGTGGCACGATGACGGGCATGACCACCGACGCCGGGGACCTCCGTGAACTGACCGTCGGCACCGGGGCCGGCTTGGTCGCCGACACCGGCGGTGAGCAGCTCGGCACCGACATGGTGCTGAACATCGGCCCACAGCACCCCTCCACGCACGGCGTGCTGCGGCTGAAGCTGGTACTCGACGGTGAGCGGGTGGTCGCCTGCGAACCGATCGTCGGCTACATGCACCGGGGCGCGGAGAAGCTCTTCGAGGTGCGCGACTACCGGCAGATCATCGTGCTGGCCAACCGGCACGACTGGCTGTCCGCGTTCTCCAACGAGCTGGGTGTGGTGCTCGCGGTGGAGCGGCTGATGGGCATGGAGGTGCCGGAGCGGGCCACCTGGCTGCGGATGGCGCTGGCCGAGCTGAACAGGGTGCTCAACCACCTGATGTTCCTCGGCTCCTACCCGCTGGAGATCGGCGCGATCACGCCGATGTTCTACGCCTTCCGGGAACGGGAGACCATCCAGGCGGTGATGGAGGAGGTCTCCGGCGGCCGGATCCACTACATGTTCAACCGGGTGGGCGGGCTCAAGGAGGAGGTGCCGTACGGCTGGACCGGACGGGCCCGCGCGGCGATCGGCGAGGTACGCCGGCGGTTGCCGGACCTGGACCACCTGATCCGGCGCAACGACATCTTCTTGGCCCGGACCGTGGGGGTGGGCGTGCTCTCCGCCGCCGACGCCGCCGCGTTCGGCGCGTCCGGGCCGGTGGCCCGGGCCTCGGGGCTCGACCTGGACCTGCGGCGCGACGACCCCTACCTGGCCTACGACGAGCTGGACGTGCCGGTGGTGACGAAGACCGCCGGCGACTGCCACGCCCGCTTCGAGGTGCTGCTCGACCAGGTGTACGCGTCGCTGGACCTCGCCGAGCAGTGCCTGGACCGGGTGGATCAGCTGACCGGACCGATCAACACCCGGCTGCCCAAGGTGCTGAAGGCGCCGGAGGGGCACACCTACGCCTGGACCGAGAACCCGCTCGGCATCAACGGCTACTACCTGGTCTCCCGTGGCGAGAAGACGCCGTGGCGGCTGAAGCTGCGCACCGCGTCGTACGCCAACGTGCAGGCGCTGGCCACCCTGCTCCCCGGCTGCCTGGTGCCGGACCTGATCGCCATCCTCGGCTCGATGTTCTTCGTGGTCGGGGACATCGACAAGTGACCTGACCGGGTCAGCGCCAGCGGTCGGTGGGCGGGGCGCCGCCGGCGCGCGGCGCATCGTCCTGCGGCGGGTAGCCGTACTGCTCCTCGACGCGGCGCCGGCCGGCCCGCTCGGGTGCGGGTTCCGCCTGGTGGCCGCGCTGGCGCGGGGGGCGCCACTCGTCCGGCACCGGCACGCCGCCGACCGGCAGCGCTGGCCGGTCCTCCGGTTCGGCCCGCCAGCCCCCGTCGCGGTCGTGTCGGCGCGCCGGCTCGTCCCGGTGGTACGACTCGCGCTCGTCGTAGCCACGCGGCTCGTCGTACCGGCCCGCGTCCTCGTACCGGCGGGCGTCCTCGTGGCGGCGGGGCTCCTCGTGGCGGACGGTGGCCCATCGATCGGCCACCTGGTACTCGGTGCCGGTGGCGTCCGCGTGCATTTCGGCCCGGCGCTCACCGACCCGCAGCTCACGGCCGTGCTCGTCGTCGCGGACGGCCGCCCACCGGTCGCCGGTACGCAGCTGCGACCAGTACTCGCCGGTGTCGTCCGCTCGCAGGGCCGGCCCGGGCTGCGGCGCTGCCGTCCGATCCGGCTCACGCTGCTCCGACCAGCCGCGGTCGTCGTGGTGGTCGTCCGGGTTCGGCCAGGAACCCGGGTGCGGCCGGTCGGGTGCCCGCTCGGGTCGAACGCCCCAGCCGGGCTCACCCCGGGTCGCGGCCTGCCCGGCCCAGGGCCGGTCGTCGCCGGAGCGGCGATCGTCGGCGGGGCGGGCACGGTCGTCGTAGCCGGACCGGCCGCGTTCCTCGGGCTCACCCCACGAGCGGTCAGCCGGCCGGGAAGGCTCCTCCGCGCCGCCGCCCCGGGCCCACTCCCGTGCCGGCGGGGTCCACTGGCCGGCGTATCCGCCGCCGTACGGCGCTCCCGGCTCGGCCGGACCGCCGTCCACCACGGTGTGCCGGGTGGTCACGTGCACGGTCTCGGTGTGCCGGACCACGCCGTGCGGCCGGTGCGCCGGCTCGGGGCGGTCCTGCTCACGAGGGCGAGGGGCCGACCCGTACCCGGCGGCGGCTGGTCGCTGCGCGCCGTACACCCCGCCGGCTGTCGGCGGCTCGGCACCGTACAGCCCGCCGCTGGCCGGCGGCTCGGCGCTGGCGTCGGCGGCCGACCGCGGGTACGCCGGCTCGTCATCGTCGGCGCGCTCGGGACGGCTCCACCGGGGGGTGGCGTCCTCCGGACCTGGCACCCGGCCCCGACCGGCCGGGGCGTCGCCGGGCACCGGCACCCGGCTGCGGGCGACCGGAGCGGCGTCCACCGGCTCGGCGGCTGGCACCCGTGCCCGGCCGGCACCCGCCGGGTCGACGGAGGGGGTGGCACCGGCGAGGGCGGCGCCGCTGGCGTCGAGGCGGCGGCGGACTGCGGCGACCCCCTCCTGGGCCCGCTGCGCCTGATCGAGCGCCTGGTTGCCGCGCTGAGCGGCAGCCACGATCTCGGTGCGCAACTCCCGGCGAAGCTCCTCGATCTCGTCCAGCAGCTCGTCGGCCCGCGCCGAGGCACCCTCCCCATCGGTCCGCAGCGCGATGGAGAGGCCGATCAGCACCACCGCCAGGATGGCGAGCACCGCCGCGAAGCGCAGCGGCCCGTTGCCGTCGGCGACCAACAGGATCAGCGCCGCCACCGGGGCGAGGGCCACACCGGCCCAGAAGAGCATGGTCAGCAGCGGCGATTGACGCCGGGCGTCGGGGGTGACCGGGGCTGGCATGGCTGTGCAGCCTACCGACGATCCCCACCTGAGGGAACGGGTCCCCGGAACGCGCGGACGCCCCCGCCCCGTGTGGGGGCGGGGGCGTCGTCAGCACGCTACGCGGTGGCTCAACTGGTGGCGAAAGCGCTGTCCGAGGAGAAGATCAGGCCGACGCTGATGGCACCGGTGCGCAGCCCGTTCTTGGTCAGCGGCCCGCCCTGGTCCAGCGAGGAGAACGAGCCCACCGACAGCCCGTACGTCTTCTCCAGGCCCGGCTTGCAGAACGGACGCTGCTGGCACTCCGGCGGGCCACCCAGCACGGTCGCGTTGCCGGAGCACTTCGCCGCCAACTCGGAGAGGGTCCGCACGCCGTACTTGTCGGCGAAGGCCTGGGTCACCGCGAAGGCGTTCTGGTCCTGGGCGGCAGCCGGGGCACCGAAGGTGATGCCCGCCTTGTCGCCTTCGGCCTTGAGCGCGGCCACCGTGTTGTTGATGTCGGGCGAGGAGACCGGCGGGGGGTTGGCGCCGTTGGCCTTGGTGTTGAGGAACTCGGCCATGGTCGCGGCGTACTCCGGGACGACCTGGATCTCGCCCTTCTCCAGTGCCGGTTCGTAGAGCTCCCGGTTGCCGATCTGCTGAACCTTGACCTGGTAGCCGGCGGCGGTGAGTGCGATCCGGTACAGCTCGGCCAACGTCTGGCTCTCGCTGAAGTTGCCGGCGCCGACGACGATGTCGCCGCCCGGCCCCTTGGCGATGCCCGCAGTGAGGTTGTTCGCGGTGGCGAACTCCTCGGCTGCCACCTTGGGGGTCTTGCGATCGGTGTCGACGGCCTTGTTGAGCAGGACCAACTTCGGCGTGTCGAGCGCGGCGGAGACCTTGTCCAGTGCCGCGATCAGCTGCGGGTTGGCCACCTTGCTGTTGACCGCGGGAATGACGTTGTCGGAGTTCTGGAGCTTCTTGTCGTCCTGCAGAGCGATGAGCTGCTGGCCGGCGACCGGGGCGCACCCGGCCCCGGAGGCACCCGCCTGCGGCGCGTCGGTGCCGGACGAGCCGGCGTCACCGCACCCGGTCAGAAGCCCTGCCGCGGCGATGACGCCGATCGTGCCGATCGCCAGACGTGTTTTTGCGCGCATGTGCCCGCCTTCCGTGTCCCGGCGCGACCCGTCCCGGGCCGGCCGCGTGTCCGACGGGCGATCCTGGCTGTCGGTCGCCCGCGAATATCCACCCAACATGGTCCGCAACCGACCGACAACTTGGGGAGGGCTTCGTCACCGCATCGTCACCGGCCGGCCCGCCGCCGGTCGCCGGCTCGGCGACCGCTCACCCGGACGGGTAACCCGCCGAACGGGCCTGGGTGGGTCAGGCGCTGCCGGTGGCGTCGGCGGGTCGGGGCCGCCCGGCGCGCTGCTGACCGCGCCGTAGCGGACCGGGGGTGACCAGCCGTTCGACGCCGCCCAGGATCACTTCGGCCAGCAGCGCGAGCCCGGCCACCAGTACACCGCCGGCCACGATCTGACCCCCGCCGGCCGCGATGCTCAGGCCGAAGCCGGTGCGGATGATCTCGCCGAGACCGCCGCCGTTGACGAACGAGGCCAACGCTGTGGTGGCGATCACCTGCACGGCGGCGGTCCGGAAGCCGGCGGCCAGGTAGGGCACCGCGAGCGGCAACTCCACCCGACGCAGCAACTGCCCGCCCGACAGGCCCATCCCGCGCGCCGCGTCGCGGGCCTCCGGGTCCGCCTGACGTACGCCGGTGTAGGCGTTGGCCAGCAGCGGCGGTACGGCGAAGACGGCCAGGGCCACCACCACCGGCGTACGGCCGAAGCCGAGGAAGGTCAGCGGCAGGATGGTCAACAGCGCCAGGGTCGGGATGGCCAGGGTGGCGTTGGACACCAGCACCACCAGGCCGCCGCCCCGCCCGGTGTGCCCCAGCCAGAGCCCGAGCGGCCAGGCCACCAGACAGCCGAGCGCCACCGCCGCAGCCGAGATCGCCAGGTGCTCGCCGAGCCGGTCCAGGATGCCGCCGGGGTTGGTCCAGTTCAGGGGGTCGTTGAGCCAGAGCACCGCCTGGTGCACCGGGTTCGCGGCGGCGCTCACCGCGCGCCCCGGACGGACCAGGGGGTGACCAGCCGGGCCACCAGGACCAGCAGCAGATCCAGCAGCACCGCGAGCGCCACACAGAGCACTGTGCCGGTCATGATCTCGGCCTTGTAGAGGTTGTTCTGGAAGCCCGCGAAGATCAACTGCCCGAGCCCGCCGTGCCCGACCAGCACCCCCACGGTGACCAGCGCGACCGTCGACACGGTGGCCAGTCGCAGCCCGGTCAGGATGCCCGGGATCGCCAGCGGCAGGTCGATCCGGAACAGTCGCCCCCACCGGCCGTAGCCCATGCCCTCCGCGGCCTCGCGGACCTCCGGCGGCACCTGGTTGAGCCCGGCCACCACGTTGCGCACGATCAGCAGCAGCGCGTACAGGACCAACCCGACCAGCACGGTGGTGGCGCCGGTGCCCAGGTAGGGCGCGATGAACGCGAACAGCGCCAGCGACGGGATGGTGTAGATCACACCGGTGATGCCGAGGATCGGACCGGCCAGCGGGCGGAACCAGTAGGCGACCACGGACAACGGTAGGGCGATCAGCACCGCGATCAGCACCGCCCGCCCGGTGAGGGAGGCGTGTTCGCGCACCGCGGCGAGGATCGTGTCAGAGTTGTCCCGCACGTACTGCCAGGAGAACCAGGGGTTACCCGGGTCGGCCCGGTAGCTCAGGCGGAAGGACATACGTGGACGTTACCCCGGAGGCCGCCGGCCTGGCCGAGTCCCCTCGCGCGGCGTCGATCTCCCTGCAGGGCATCCAGAAGCGCTACCCGAACGGCACCGAGGCCGTCCGGGAGCTGAGCCTGGAGGTCAAAGCCGGCGAGTTGGTGGTGTTGATCGGACCGTCCGGCTGCGGCAAGTCGACCGTGCTCCGCATGATCAACCGTCTGATCGAACCGACCGCCGGCCGGATCATGCTCGGTGACGAGGACGTCACCGACGTCGACCCGGTGCGGCTGCGCCGTCGGATCGGCTACGTGATCCAGAACGTCGGGCTCTTTCCACATCAGACGGTCCGGGCGAACGTGGCCACCGTTCCCGGGCTGCTCGGCTGGTCGCGGGACCGGACCCGGGCCCGCGTCGAGGAACTGCTTGACCTGGTCGGGCTGGACCCGGCCCAGTTCGGTCGCCGCTACCCGCACGAGCTGTCGGGTGGCCAGCGGCAGCGGGTCGGGGTGGCCCGCGCGCTCGCCGCCGACCCGGTGGTGCTGCTGATGGACGAGCCGTTCTCGGCCGTCGACCCGATCGTCCGGGCCCGCCTCCAGGAGGAGTTCCTCCGCCTCCAGGCCGAGGTCCGCAAGACGATCGTGCTGGTCACCCACGACCTCGACGAGGCGGTCCGGCTCGGCGACCGGATCGCCGTGCTCTCCGAGGGCGGGCACCTGGAGCAGTACGACACGCCGGCGGCCCTGCTCGGCGAGCCCGCCACCCCGTTCGTACGCGAGTTCGTCGGGGCCGACCGGGGCATCCGCCGGTTGGCGGTCACCCCACTCGACCGGGAGTCGCTGGACCCGGTGCCCGGCGACGCCCCAGCCGACCTGCCGACCGTGCCGCTGGACGGCTCCGCGTACGACGCGCTGGCGGTGCTGCTCACCTCGGGACGGGACCGGCTCCTGGTGACCGACGACGGCCGACCGGTGGGCGCGCTCAGCCGACAGCGTCTCCTCGACCTCGGCCGCTCGACGGGCTGACCGGGCGCCGACCCGCCCGTTCGAACGGGCGGTCTCGCCGGTGTCCGTCCGAGCGCGCCGATCGGATCAGGCCAGCACAGCCGGTCTGGTCACGCCCGGCCGCCGAGGCTGGCGGTGCCGATGATCCAGCCGGAGAGGAAGCCGTAGCCGGCGCCGGCGCTGGCGTCCTGCAACGCCCCCAGCAGCGACGGGTCCGGGCCGAGCAGCGCCGCCAGCACGGCGGCGAGCCCCCCGGCCAGCACGTACGCGGCCCAGCCGGAGAAGAACTGGCTGACCGGACCGGGCACCCGGGCCACCTGGGCGGCGGGCAGCAGGTACAGCAGGGCCACCGCGAGGACCACCAGCAGCACGGCCCGCAGGTCGGCGGCGAACAACCCGCCGGCCTGGCCGTCCGCGTCCAGCCGCCAGGCCGGCCAGGCGAGCACTCGCAGGTAGTAGGCGACGCCCGACTCCGGGTCGGTCTGGGTGCCGGCCCACCCGGTGTACGCCGGGCTGCCGCAGATGCCGACCAGCAGCAGCACGGCGAGCGCCCCGGTGCCGGCGGCCGTCCCGTAGCGGCTGACCGGGCCGGAGCGGTGGAAGAGTGCCATGATCCGCCCAGGGCCCGAGCCAGCCGGCCGGGCGGACCTGGGCTGCCCCGACCGGCTCAGTGCTTCTGCAGGTAGTCGATGAAGGCGGCCCGCAGCAGTGGTGCCGACTCCTCATAGCCATGACCGGTCAGCTCCCGCCACAGCGCGGAGGCCTCGTCGATGGTCGGGCCGATCGAGTTCGGTGCGCCGTCCAGGACCGTCGCCTCGTCCGCGTTCGGCAGGTGCCGCAGCACCGACCAGAAGAACCCCACGTCGCGGTGCTCCCGGGCCCGGGCGAACGCCCGCTCCCGCAACTCCTCGGTGGACAGCGCGTCGAGCTCCTCGAACGAGGATCCGCCGGGGGTGGCGGCAGGTGTGTCGGTCATGCCGCCGAGCCTAACCGTCGAGATCAGCTCCGGCTCGGCGGACGCGGCACGGCTCATCGGCCATCGTCCCACCGGCGCGGGCTGTCCTCCCAGCGCGGGTCCCGCCACGGATCGGCCTGTTGGGGCGCAGCCGGCGTCGGCAGCGTGGGGGGCCAGTTGTCGACCGGCTGCGACAGCGGCACGTTCCAGCCCGTGCTGATCGTGCCGTCACCGACCGGCTCCGGCCGGTCGGTGCTGCCCGGCCGGGGCCGCCCGAACGTCTCGACCAGCCGGGTGACCAGCAGCCCGACGCCGATCGCCACGCCGCCGACCGTCCAGGTGTCCACCGTCCAGTCGCGTGCCCGCGCGTACGCCTGGAAGGTCGTGACCAGGCCCACCGCCAGCAGGGTCCCGAACACCCCACCCCGGCGGCCGAACGCGCTGGTGCCGCCCAGCAGGGCCATCCCGATCGCCAGCACGGTCCAGTCCAGCCCGGGGGTGGGCGTGACCGACCCGGGGCCGTTGGCGGCGAGCAGCACGCCGGCGAGCGCGGCCAGCACCGTGGAGCCGACCAGCGCGACCGCGGTGACCACGGCGGCCACCGCACCCCGGCGACGGGCCGGATCGGCGACCGGCCGGTTCCGGCCGACCAGCCGACGGATCGCCCGGATCCCCCCGAACAGCCCGCCGAGGATCGCCACTGCGGCGAACCCGGCGAAGAGGTAGCCGGCGGTACGCCCCGGGTCGTAGTCGCCCTGCACCAGCACGGGCGCCGACCGGCGTTCGATGAACACCATCACGCCGGCCGCGCCGGCCAGGCTGGCCGCCCAGCCCGGCACGTGCAGCACCACCACGGCCAGCGCCAGCGCCAGCCCGCCCAGCGCGGCGACCGCGATGGCCGGGCCGACGGAGTCGCGCAGGCCCTGGTCGCCCTGCTCCGCGTAGTGCAGTGCGGCGGCGAGCGCGATCGGCCCGACCGCCAGGTTCGGGGCGGCGGTACGCAGGCTCAGCCCGGCGGCGAGGGCGAGCAGCCCCAGCCCGACCGCGTCGACCAGCAGCGTGCGCAGGCCGGTGCCGCGCAGCGCCGCCGGGTCGGCCCGCCAGAGCAGCCAGCCCAGGGCGGCGAGAGCGGCCAGCAGCAGGATCTCCCAGACCACGTGCACGCCCACCCGGTCCCGACCGGGCTCACCGTGAGTGGGGTCGTCGAAGACGTTCTCCAGAACGGTGGCGGGGACCCCGGATGAGGGCTCCACCGACCGGTCCCGGCCCGTTTCTTCGTACGTCATGACGCCGCCTCCCCGCTGGCCGGCCCTCCCTGGTCCGGCGCGCGGACGGACCGGGGGCGGCCGTTGCTCTCCGGTCGCAGGCACCGTACCCGCGCCCGGAGCCGGGCGTAACCCCTCTGCTCAGCGCTGGCCGGGGCGGCTCTCCCGCTGGTCGGCGTCGCGCTCGTCGTCCGGGCGCTCCGGCACCCGGCAGGAGCGCTCCAGCCAGAGCGCGGCACCGACCAGCGCCAGCGAGGCGAGCAGGCCACCTCCGGCGGCCGGCCGATCCTCCACGGCAGCCTGGGTGGTCTCGACGAAGAGCCAGCCGGTGAGCCCGGCGTAGAAGCCGGCGAAGATGGCCGCGGCCAGCGCCGACGCCTTGGCCAGCACCAAGAACCGGGCCACCAGCAGCGGGTTGACCGGCTCCCGGCCGGGCTTGCGCTCGATCCGACCTCGGGTGTTGATTGCGGCGTACCCCTCCAGCACGGCGAGCCCGGCCAGTGTCACCACCGGCAGCCAGGGCAGCCGGGGGATGCCGCTGTAGTAGAGGGTGCTGATCAGCAGCCAGGCCACCGCCGCCGCGGCCAGGGCGGCCACGACCAGGGTGGAGATCCGGGTGGGGCCCATCCGCGACCGGTCCGGGCCCGGCCCGCCCGGTGGTGGGGACTTCGCCTGCGTCATGCCGGCCGGCTCCGCTCGGTCATGCCGTCGACTCTAACGCCAACTCCGGCCGCGGACGCAGATCCAGCGCGTGCTCCGCCGCGGGGCCGGCGGTGAGCAGGTCGGTCAGCCAGCCGTGACCGGGCAGCCGTCCGTACGGCTGGATGTCGATCCACGGTCGCAGCACGAAGGCGCGCAGGTGTGCCCGGGGGTGTGGCAGGGTCAGCTCGGGGTCGTCGCTGAGCACCGGCTCGTCGTCGTCGCCCCAGACCGCGATCACGTCCACGTCGAGGGTGCGCGGCCCGAACCGCCGCTGTGGGTCACGGACCCGGCCAGCCGCGCGCTCCGCGGCCCGGGCCCGCTCCAGCCAGTCGCGCGGGGCGGCGGCGTCGTCCTGGGCCAGCAGCACCGCGTTGAGGTACGCGGGCTGGTCCTCGTCCCCCCACGGTGGAGTCTCGTACACGCCGGAGAGCACCAGCACAGCGTCGCCGAGCGTGGCGACGGCCGTCCGGAGATGGCCCAGCCGGTCGCCCAGGTTGCTGCCGAGCGAGAGCACGGCCCGGGTCACCGGGCACGCGCCCGGGTCATGGTGACGGCCACGTCGGTGAAGGTGTGCGGCACCGGCGCCTCCGGCTTGTGCACCGTGATCGTGGCGGTGGCGACCCGCTCGTCGGCCAGGCAGACCGCGAGCAGCCGGTCCGCGAGGGTCTCGATCAGGTTCACCGGCTCACCGGTCACCACCGCGACCAGGCGTTCGGCCAACTCGCCGTAGTGGACGGTGGCGGTGACGTCGTCGCTGGCGGCGGCCGGGGCGAGGTCCAACTCGAGGATCGCGTCGACCACGAAGTCCTGCCCCTGGACACGTTCGAAGTTGTACACCCCGTGCCGGCCACGGGCCCGCAGGCCGGTCAGCTGAATCCGGTCGGTCATCGCTTCCTCTCTCGCCGACCGGCCACCCGACCGGTCGGTCCTGCGCCTGTCGGGGGCGCCTGACGTGGGCCGGCGCGTCCGGCAGTGCACCGGCGCGCCCGACGTGGGCCGGTCATTCGGGCCGCCCGTGACCGACCCGCGTGGTGGCCAGGTGCGGGCGTCCGGTGGCGGCCCAGACGGCGAGCGCGTCGGCGGTGGCCCGCACGTCGTGCACGCGTACCCCCCAGGCGCCCGCCGCGACCGCCAGCACGCTGGTGGCGACGGTGGCCGCCTCCCTCTGCGCGGTGGGTCGCGGCGTGTCGTCCGGGGCGGCGAGCAGCCGGCCCAGGTAGGACTTGCGGCTGGCACCGAAGAGCAGCGGGTACCCGAGATCCAGCAACTCCGGCAGGCGGGCGCTGAGCTCCCAGTTGTGCGCGGCCGTCTTGGCGAAGCCGAGGCCGGGGTCGATGACGATGCGGTCGGCGGCCACCCCGGCGGCCAGCGCCGCGTCGACCCGCTGGGCCAGCTCGGCCCGGACGTCGGCCACCACGTCGGTGTAGCTGGCCAGCTCGCGCATCTGCCGGGAGTGGCCACGCCAGTGCATCAGCACCCAGGGGCAGCCCGCGTCGCGGACCACCCGGGCCATGTTCGGGTCGGCCAGCCCACCGGAGACATCGTTGACCACCGCCGCGCCAGCGCCCAGCGCGGCCTCGGCCACCCGGGCCCGGCTGGTGTCGATGCTGACCCGCACGCCAGCGGCGGTCAGCTCGCGGATGACCGGTAGCACCCGGTCGGCCTCGGTCCCGGCGTCGATCCGCTCCGCGCCCGGGCGGGTCGACTCGCCGCCGACGTCGACCAGGTGCGCCCCTGCGTCGCGCAGACGGACGCCATGTCCGACGGCCGCATCGAGGTCGGCGTACCGTCCGCCGTCGGAGAAGGAGTCCGGCGTGACGTTGAGGACGCCCATCACCACCGGGCCCGGGGCCCGTACCAGATCGGTCACGGCTAGACGGTACCGGTCGCGGCGGCGGTGCCCTCCGACCCGGGTCGGCCGCCGCCCCACCACTCCTGACGTGCGGATTGGAACAGGTGTACGATCGGTCGTCCGGGCAGTATCTGGTAGTCCCGTCGCGGCTTGTCGCAATCCGGGGCGGCCCGTACGCTTTGGAATCGGCCAGCATCGAGATGGCGAAGCCTGGAGGGAGGGCCGAAGCGGGGAAAAACCGCCCAAAGCTCGCCACTCTCCGTGGTGAGTAACGAACGCAGGGTCGAGAACGCTGCGCCCTGCGGAGCACATTTCCCGCCAGGCTTGCCTATTGCACCGCCGCGGCACCCGCCGGCCGCGATATGGGGAGGTTCCAGTGATCGCCTTCGAGCTCATGGAGACGGCGTCGTCCGGCGTCGCCCACGCGCTCTCCACCCTGGCGTCGGCTCCACTCGCCGAGCCGGCACCGAAGGGGATCGACACCAACGGTGTGGTCACCTTCTTCGCCAGCAAGATCGCGCCAATCCTGCTGGCCGTCCTGGGCGTCATCTTCATCGGCCGAGCCAGCCGGGGCGAGATCTCCAAGGTGCTGACCAGCTCCGCGATCGCCATCGTCGGGCTGGCCTTCATCGCCGGCGCGGCCACACTCTTCTTCGTCGGCGATTACCTGATCGACCTGATCTTCGAATAGGCGCGGTCACCAGATGCGGCTGCGCACCGACGACGACATCTACCGGGCCCGCCTGGTCTACCTCGGGCCGCCCGGCTACACCCTTCCGGTCCACCTGCCGTACGCCCAGTACGGGCTCTTCATGCTGCTCGTCCCCCTCTACATGTTCATCCACTGGCTGTTCACGCTGACGGTCGAGCTCTTCCCGGCCTGGGAGATCGCGCTCGCCATCGTGACCACGTCGTTCATCTTCCGGCACGTCGACCCGGATCGGCCGGCGCGGGTTGTCATCCGCACCGCGCTGACCGACTGGCGACGTACCCGGGAGCCGGCGATCGAGCAGCGCGACCCGCGCCTGGTCGGCAGCCGGATCAGGATCCGGGAGGAGCTGGCATGACCGGGCGTACGCCGATCGGTCCGTCGCACGACGCGGGTGAGGCGGTCGCATGAGTCGCTCTTCCACGCCGGGTCCCCCGGCCGGCCGTCCGGCCGTACCGGGAGGTCACCGTGCGCAGTCATTTGACTACGCCGAATCCGAGGATGAGGTGGCGCTCGATCCCGCGCTGGTGACCTCGCCCGGGCACGGCGCGGTCGGCGTCTTCCAGGCCCCCCGGCCGGTGCCCCGCCGGACACCGCCCGCCGAGCCCAGCGCGGTGTCGGCCGGCGAGAACGCCGACATCGACTCCCCGTTCCTGGACCTCTTCGGCGCGTCCCGGCCGGGCACGGCGCGAGCCGCGCCGGCCGGCCCGGCCACCCGGGAGCAGCCGGCGATCCCGCAACAGCCGCCCGCCGCCACGCCGACCCATCCGGCCCAGCGGGTACCGGATCGGGCACCCCAACCGGAACCACGGTGGACACCCGACGACCCCGCTCGCGGCGGGCGGGCTGTCGAGCCCGCCAGCGGCGGGCGGCCTGTCGAGTCGCGGCGCGGGGCCGGCAAGCCCGCCATCGAGTCCCGGGTGCCGCACCAGGCCAGCGACCGGCTGCCGATGCTCCACCCCCCGACCGAGCCCAACCCGGCTACCGCGGGCACCTCCGCGTCGTCGACCAGCGGTCCGGCGACCTGGCCGCCGGCCAGCACCGCGCCGGAGGACCGGCCGCCGGCACCGACTGGGTCGGTCAGCGCCGGGCCGGCGGATCGGCCGGCCCTGGAGCGCGCGCCGCGCCGCGCCGCCCGGACCGGCTCGGCCCTGCCCACGCCGGTCGGTGCCGAGCCGACCGGGCGGGAGATCGCCGCACCCCGCCAGCGCGCTGCGAGCCGGCCTGCCCAGCCGGCCCGGGTCCGCGCGCCGAAGATCAAGTTCGGGGACCGCGACCCGTCGGTCGAGCTGGCCATCACCGAGATCGCCGGCCACCTGACGTTCACCCCGAACACCGTCACCGCCTGGTACTGGCTGCCCGAGGTGCGCTGGGCCTTCCGGCCGGACGCCGAACGCGAGGCGCTGCTGTCGGCGATCTCCGAGCAGTACGCCGGCCTGGCCGGCTTCCGGCTGCACCTGCGCCGCACCACCCGTCCGTTCCCCGCCGACGAGTGGGCGCGGACCATCGACGCGCACACCTCGGCACCGCTGCCCGACGTGCCCGGCACCGCCGGCTGGGCCGACCACCTGGTCGCCGCCCAGCGGCACCTGATGGCGGTCAACCACGCCGAGGGGCAGACCTACCTCGGCGTCACCTTCGCCCGCCGGTCGCTCGGCGACTCGCTCACCGAGCGGTTGCTACGCACCTTCGGTCGCGGCACCGCCGACGGCGAACGCCGCAAGCTGGGCCGCACCGTCGAGCAGTTCGACGAGGTGCTCGGCGCGTTCGGCATGCGCGGCCGACGCGTCACCGCACAGGAGCTGGAGTGGCTGCTCTACCGCTCGGTGGCGCTGTGCATGGCACCGCCGGGCCGGCTCTCCCCGGTGACCGACGGGCGCTGGGAGCGCGGCGACCTGCTCGCCATGACCGAACAGGTCGAGCGCTACCGCACCCCGTACGGCTCGACGGTGAAGCTGGTCAACCGGATGACCGGCGAGGAACGGCACGTGGCCGTACTCGCCGTCGGTCGGATGGAACCCCTGGAGATCCCGGAACGGCACGAGCCCTGGCTGCACTTCCACGAGCGGCTGCCCTGGCCGATGGAGATCTCCACCCGGGTCGACATCCTCGGTTCCAACGACTCGTTCCGCAATCTCGAACACCGGCTCCGCATGATCCGTTCCCAGCAGCTCGACTACGCCGAACACGGCATCGACGCGCCGCCAGAGTTGGAGCGGCTGGCCAAGCGCGCGCTGGTGATCGGCGACGAGATGACCACCGGGCTGCCGGTCGACTCGGCCCGCGCGCACGGCTGGCACCGCATCGCGGTCGGCGGCCGCACCCGGGAGGAATGCCTGGAGCGGGCCCGTCGGCTCATCCAGCTCTACTCCCGGGAGCTGCGCATCTCGCTCCAGCACCCGAAGAACCAGGACTGGCTGGCCCGCGAGTTCATCCCCGGCGAGCCGATCGCCAACACCGGTTACGTCCGCCGGATGCCGGTCCCGCTGCTCGCCGCTGCGCTCCCCCAGGCCGCCTCCAACGTGGGCGACCGGCGGGGCGACCTGATCGGCCGGACCGCGGGCACCTGCCGCCGTCCGGTCTTCCTCGACCTGCACTTCCCCATGGAGGTCCGGGAACGCTCCGGGCTCGCGGTCTTCGTGGCCGAGCCGGGCGGTGGCAAGTCGACCCTGCTGGGCGCACTTGGCTATCTCGCCGCCCGGCGGGGTGTCCAGGTGACCCTGCTCGACCCGTCCGGGCCGCTGGCCCGGCTCTGCGCCATGCCCGAGCTGCGGCCGTACTCCCGGGTGTTGAACCTGACCGGCTCGGAGCACGGCACCCTGGCGCCGTACTCGCTCATCCCGACGCCGCTGCGCAGCGAGTTCGGGGCCGGGGCCGCCGGTGACCGGGAGTTCGAGATCGCGGTCTCCAACGCGCGGGCCGAGCGGCGGATGCTGGTCCAGGACATCTGCATGATGCTCGTGCCGCCTCAGGTGGCCCGGGAGGCGTCCACCGCCACCCTCTTCCGGCATGCGGTCCGCCAGGTCCCCGCCGAGGAGACCTCCACCATGGACGACGTGGTGAGCTGTCTCGGGCGGCTCGACGACGACGCCGGCAAGGAACTGGCCAACCTGCTGCTGGACACCGCCGAGATGCCGCTGGCCATGCTCTTCTTCGGCCGGCCGCCGGAAGGGCTGCTCGGCGCCGACGCGGCGCTCACGGTGATCACCATGGCCGGACTGCGGCTGCCCGACCTCAAGATCGAACGGGAGTACTGGTCCGCCGAGGAGTCGCTCGCCCTGCCGATGCTGCACACCGCGCACCGGCTCGCCGTCCGCCGCTGCTACGGCGGGTCGATGTCCTCCCGCAAGCTGGTCGGCCTGGACGAGGCGCACTTCATGGAGGGCTGGCGGTCCGGGCGTTCGTTCCTGGTCCGACTCGCCCGGGACTCCCGCAAGTGGAACCTGGCCGCGCTGGTCGCCTCGCAGAACCCGCGCGACATCCTCGGCCTCGACGTCCAGAACCTCGTCTCCACCGTCTTCGTCGGCCGGATCGCCGAGGACGCCGAGATCGCCTCCGAAGCGCTACGCCTGCTGCGGGTGCCGGTCAACGACGGGTACGAAGCCACCCTGGCCTCGCTCTCCGCCGCCGACACCAGCTCGTCCAACCGGCTCGGCTTCCGCGAGTTCGTGATGCGGGACGTCGACGGGCGGGTGCAGAAGGTCCGGGTCGACGTCTCGTACGTCGACGGGCTGCTGGACCACCTCGACACGACGCCCGCCGCGATCGCCGCAGCGGCCGGAGTGCTGCCGAGCATCCCCCTGCCGGATCTGGAGGCGTGACATGGCGAGGGCCCGGGCACGGATCGCAGCGTTCCTGCTCGCCCTCGGCGTACTGGCCGGGGCCTCCCTCACCTGGCCGCTGATCGGTGCGGAGGCGGCAGCCGCCGCCCCGCCGGCCGCCCAGGCCCGCGCCGACCTCTGCACGACCCCGGAGTGGCAGGCGGACTTCCGGGCCTGCGTGGCGAAGCTCAAGGAGGTCAGCGAAACCGAGATCACCTGCCGCAACGCGCCGACCCCTGGAACGCCGGACTCCGGGCTCGCCGGCTGGTTCGCCGGCCGGCCGGACTCCGCCAAGCAGCCCGGTCCGAAGGGGCTCTACAGCGACTACGGCTACGCCGGCTACAGCTATCCGACCTACGACATCCCGGGCGGGTGCGCATCGTCGGTTCTGCATCCGGATTACAAATTCACCACGACAGTCGCGAACGGCGAATTCATGATCGCCACCGCGATCGTCGGCGCCTCGAACGCGCTGCGGGAGCGCGCCTGGGACCCGCGCTCGATGTGGGGCTGGGCCGATCCCCTGGTCGAGCAGGCGACCAAGGCCGTCTACCAGAAGGTGTTCAGCGTCTTCGGCATCGTCACGCTCTGCGTGGTGGGGCTCTACCTGCTCTGGCGCTCCCGCCAGTCGGACATGAGCAACGCCATGACTACCGCGGGCTGGGCTCTGCTGGTCATGGTCGCGGTCACTGCGCTTGCCGCCTGGCCGGTCAAGTCGGCGAACATCGCGGACGGCACGCTGATCACGACGCTGGGCGTGGTGCACGACGCCGTCGGTCCGGCGGCCCGGGACACCCCACCGGACCGTTGTGCCTTGCCGAATCCAGACGCCTGTGTCGACAAGCGGCCGCCTGCCGTGCGGGCCAGTGACACGGCCGCTGAGGCGATGCTCTACCGGAACTGGCTACGTGGCGTGCTCGGCTCGGCCGACAGCGAGACCGCCCGCAAGTACGGTCCGGCGCTCTACGACGCCAAGGCGCTCTCCTGGGAGGAGGCGGAGAAGCTGCGCGCCAACCCGGCCACCCGGGACGCGACCATCAAGGCCAAGCAGCAGCAGTGGGCGCGGGTGGCGCAGCAAATCCAGACCGAGGACCCGGAGGCGTACGAGTACCTCCAGGGGGTGCGGGACATGGACCGGGTCGGTGCCGGCTTCATCGCGGTGCTGGCGTCGCTGCTCTTCGCCATGTTCGACCTGACCGCGTCGCTGCTGGTCCTGCTCGGCTTCCTGATCTTCCGGTGGGCGGTGATCGCGGCGCCCATTCTCGGCACCGTCGGCCTGCTCCGCCCGGCCAGTGCCGGGTTGCGGCGGCTGGCGAACGCCGTGGTCGCCGCAGTCTTCAACATCGCCATCTTCGGCACCGGGGCGGCCATCTACCTGTTCGCGGTCGACTTGATCATGAGTACGCCGACCCTGCCCGGCTGGCTCCAGGTGGTGCTGGTCTGGCTCTGCGGGGTGGTCGGCTGGCTGCTGCTGCGGCCCTACCGACGGATCACCCAGCTCGGCGGCAAGGACAGCAGCGAGGCGGTCAGCTCGGCCGGGTCCTGGCACCGTCGGTTCTTCCGGGACATGCGGACGGCGGCGCGGCTGGACGTGGCAGAGCCCGGTGGCACGGCGGAGCCGGTGGGTGGACGCCGTCAGTCGCCGGTCGCCGAGCGGACCTCGCTGCGCCCGGAGGCGCGGCAGGAAGACCCGGGCTCCGTGCCGACCCGTCCGGCCGACGGCCAGCGCACCGGCGCCGGGCGCCCGGACGGTAAGGAGCGCGCGGACGAGGCGCCAGCGGAGGAGACCGGTGGCCGGAGCCGTCCGGTCGCGCCTCAGCCCCGTCGCCGGCAGCCGGCAACCTGGACCGAGCCGGACGTTCCGGCCGAGAACCCGTCATTCGTGGTCTACCGACCGGGCTCCGCCGATCGTGCACCGGACCGCCCCGGCCCCCGGGTGCGCTCAGAGGCGCGGTGACGGTGATGCGACGTGCTCTGGAGTTTCTGGCCACCCGCGCGCTGCGGTCCCGGCTGGGGGTGGCGCTGGTCATCGCGGTGCTCGTCCTCGGCGTGGTCGGGGCGGCCCGGCTGGTCTCCGGCCCCGGCGATCCGACGGATGGATTGAGCAGCCGACCGAACCGGCCGATCACCACCGTTGATCCCGCGGCGGGTGACGACGGTGCGATCTCCACCGACGCTCCGCCGTCACCGGTCACCCGGCCCGGCGACCGCACGCCCGAACAGACCGCCGACCGGTTTGCCGCTGCCTGGCTCGGCCGCCCCGGTATGACCGCGGAGCAGTGGCAGACCGGCCTGCGTCCGCTCTCCACTCCGGCGCTGACCGAGAAGCTGGCCGGCGCCGAGCCCGGCGGAGTTCCGGCCGAGGAGGTCACCGGACCGCCCGCGGTGCAGTCGCGCACCGAGACGTTCGTCGAGGTGCTGCTGCCCCTCGACACCGGTCGGCTCCGACTGGAACTGATCGCCGCGGACGGCGGTTGGCTGGTCGACGTTTTGGACTGGGAGCGCCCATGAACGACGGCAGCGGCTCCGCCGCCCTCCGCCGACCGCTACGGCTCGGCGTTGTCGCTTCGGTGCTGACCGGGGTGCTGCTCCTGCTCTGCTGTACCGGTGGGACCGCGGCCTTCTTCCTCAGTGGGCTCAGCGGCGACGCGGAGGACGGGGACACGCTGGCCAACGAGGACTGCGGTCCCGTCCGGCCCGTGGACATCACCGGCAGGCTGCCACGGTTCACCGAGTACGGCGACGCCCAGGTCCGTAACGCAGCGATCATCATCAAGGTCGGCCAGGACATGGGCGTGCCCTCGCGGGGATGGGTGATCGCCCTTGCCACCGCGATGCAGGAGTCCGGCCTGCGCAACCTGGCGAACAGCGGCGTGCCGGAGTCCCTGGCCCTGCCGCACGAGGGCGTCGGCGCAGACCACGACTCGCTGGGCCTGTTCCAGCAGCGGCCGGGGTGGGGCACGGTCGCCGAGCGGATGACCCCCGCGTACACGGCCCGCAAGTTCTACGAGAAGCTCGTCGGGGTACGGGGCTGGCAACGTCGACCGCTGACCGCAGTCGCGCAGCAGGTCCAGATCAGCGCCTATCCGGACGCCTACGCCAAGCACGAGGAGCTGGCCAGCCGGATCGTGAACGCGCTGTCCGGCGGCGCGGCCCGCACCATCGAAATCAACGGCAAGGCGGTGTGCGACGCGGCCGAACGCGGTCAGATCGCCGCCTCCGGCTGGACCGCCCCGATCCCTGGTGGGGTCGGCTCCGGCTTCCGGACCGCCCAGCGGCCCGGCCACAACGGGGTCGACATCGGGGCAGCCAAGGGCACCGAGATCCGGGCTGCTGCCGCTGGTCGGGTACTGGTCTCCCAGTGCGACCCGGACGACAGGGGCCGGCTCGACTGCGACGTGGATGGGTACCCCGGCAAGGGCGGCTGCGGCTGGTTCGTCGACCTGCTGCACGCCGGCGGCTACATCACGCGGTACTGCCACATGGTGGTCCAGCCCCGCGTGCAGCCCAATCAGATCGTGGCGGCCGGCGAGGTGATCGGCCAAGTGGGCAGCAGCGGCAACTCCTCCGGTCCGCACCTGCACTTCGAGGTGCACCTACGCAACGACCGGACCAGCCGTGGCGCTATCGACCCGAACCAGTTCATGCGCGGGCGGGGTGCCCCGCTGCGCCGCCCGGCATGAGGTCACCGAAGGCATGAGCGGCCCCCTGCCGGATCCGTTCGCCGACCAGCCTGACTGGGCGCCCCGGCCACCCCGACCACTGGCGATCGTGCCCGCCACCGAGCGGGTGGACCTGCGCGGACGGCGGGTTCTGGTCGGGCTGCCGGGGCTGGGCTGGCGGGGTGACCTGCGCGCGGACGACCGGGTGGTCCAGGGAGCCCGGACCTACGTCCCGGTGATCCCTGAGCACGAGTGGTACCGGGCCGAGGCTGAGCAGGTCGAGGTGTTCGCACCACTGGTACCGGTGGATCGGGTCTGGGTGGAGACGGTCGGCGAGCGGACCGACCCGGACGCCAGTCAAGGCACCGGCATCCGGCTGGTCTCGCTCGACGGCCCGGCCCACCGGTCCCCCACCCCGGTCTTCGAGGCGGACGCGGTCACCGGGCGTCGGGTGGTACACGTCGAGGACGCCGTGGAGCACCGCGACCTTCGCGCCGTCACCGAGACCTACTCGGGCGCCGAGGGGGACATCTGTGTCCGGATCACGCCCGAGGTGGAGTGGTACCGCTGGGCCTGGCGTGGCCAGTCACCGACCACCCTGGAGGTTCCGGTCCATCTCTTGTGGATCGAGTGACGTCAGCCAGCTCGCGTCCCGCCACAGACCCGCCAACCGTCATCTAGCCGAGTGTCGAACTGCCAGGGCTGTCGGTCACTCTGGTTGATCCCGTCCACGAGGGCAGAAATAGTCAAGGTGACCTGGACAGCAGCGGAGTTGCCCTGCTTCTGAACGTCAAGGCTTCCCCAACTAACCGAGATGGTGACCCCAAACCGCTCTTCACGCGCGAGTAGATCGGCTCGCAGCAAACGGAGCGCCTCCAACTGCACCCCGCTCTGACAGGTGAAGAGGTCGGCTCTCGTGTCGTTGCGATCCACAAGGAACGCACGTAGGTAGTTGTCCACCACCACGTCCGGGGCGCTGCGGTCCGGGGCGGAGGCGCGGTCGTACAGCACGTAACCGGTGATGACAGCGCCGATGGTGAGCAGAGCGAGCACCCCGGCGACCACGGTGAGCACGGTCCGCATCCGGCGGCGTGGCGGCTGAGGCGCCGGCGCGACCGGGGCCGGCGGCAGCTGCTCGGACGGCGTCCGCTGGGCCGGTACGCGGGAGACCTGGGAACCGGCGGGGGGCTGCACTGATTCCACCTCCTGAAGCTAACGGCTGGACGGCCCGGAGCCAATGCCTCAGATCCAGCGGATCGTGACGGACCCCTCCCCACTGGTGACATCCCCGACAACACCGGCGCACCGCCGCGGCACCTCCCGGAGCAGCGGCCCCGGCTGGGATACCGTCTCTGATCGGAGAGGGGTTGCCAACCTCGGGCAGAGGGGGTGGATGCGGTGGCCGGTCCGAAGGCACGCACGAACCGCGCCGCAGCCCTGCACCGCCGGGCGGCGGCCGTCGCGACCGCCGCCGCCGGCATCCTCGACGAGACCCGACCTGCTCCGGCCGACCAGCGCCGCCAGTACGAGGTGGCGGACCGGCTGCGGGTGGTGGCGGCGCGGCTGGCTCCGGGCTGGTCGGGAGCCGCCCTGGACTCGCTCACCGTGGATTTTCCGGCCGGTGACGGCCCTCCGCCCTTCGTTCGGGTCGGCACGGCGGCACCGCTGGACGACGCCCGTTTCCCCGCGCTGGTGCCGCTGTTCGGCACCGGTCACCTGTGCGTGGACACCGACGCCCGGGAGCCGCGGGTGGCGGGGCTGCTGCGGGCCGTGCTGCTGCGGTCGCTGGGCGCGGCGCCGGCGGGTGCCCTGCTGGTACGCGCGGTGGACGCCACCGGTGCCGTGCTCACCCCGTTCGGGGCGCTGGCCGATGCCGGCCTGCTGCCGCCGCCAGCGGTGGACGTGGCCGGTCTGCGCGCGGTGCTGACCGAGGCGGAGCAGTGGGTCACCCCGGGGGCGAGCGGGCCACGTCGACACGACCGGACGCTGCTGCTGGTGGTCGCCGCGCTGCCGGAGCGCACCGGCTCGACCGACCTGGCACGGATCGAGGCGCTGGCCGAGCAGGGGCCGGCCGCCGGGCTGCACCTGGTGGTGGCCGGCTGGCCTCCCGCTGGCCCGTACGCGGCCCGTCCACCACTACCGCACGCCACTCCGCTGGTGTTGCGCAACGCGTACGCGCTGCTCGCCGATCCACCGGGAGCATCCTTCGCCAGCCCCGGCACCGATCCGCCGGGCGGGCTGAACTCGCCGGTCTTCGTCGAGGCGGACCCACCGGCCGACGTGGTGGACGCGGTCTGCCGGCGGCTCGCCGCGCAGGTGGAGGCGGGCTCGCGGTTGGCCCTCGCGGATCTGCTACCGGCGACGGGTGAGCAGCTCTGGGTGTCGGATCCGACGGGCGGGTTGACCACCACGGTCGGTGACGCCGGGGGCCGGCAGGTGCCGCTGGGCTTCACCGAGCTGACCCCGCACTGGCTGGTGAGCGGCCGTTCCGGAGTGGGTCGCGCCGCGTTCCTGACCACCGCGCTGCTCGGGCTGGCGGCCCGGTACGGCCCCGACGACCTGGCGCTCTACCTGGTGGATCTCGGCGATGGCGAGTCCTTCGTGGAGTTTCTCCAGACCGAGCGGGACCGCTCCTGGATTCCGCAGGTGCGGGCGGCCGCGATGGCCGCCGACCGGGAGTACGTCCGGGACCTGCTCGACCAGTTGACGGCCGAGGTGCAGCGCCGGGCGGACGCTGGCGGCCGGGCCGGTGGGCAACGCTTCGCGGAGTTGCGCCAGCATCGGCCGCTGCCCCGGATCGTCTGTGTGCTGGACAATGTGCCGCTGCTCTTCGCCGAGCGGGACCGGCTGGCCACGGAGATGGCCGCTCAGCTGGACGGGTTGGCCCGCACCGGCCGGGCGTACGGCGTCCACCTGGTGCTGGCCGGCGCGGGCGAGTTGGGGCTGAGTGGCCGCGCGGACGCCAGGCACCGGGACTCGGTGCTGGGGCAGTTCCCGGTGCGGGTGGCGCTGCCCGGCGGCAGCCCGGTGCTGGAACCGACCAACGACTCGGCGGCCGGCCTGCCGGTGGGCAGCGCGGTGGTGAACACCGCGGGTGGGCTCGGCGGCCCCCGAGGGGCGACCCGCGGTCACGAACGGCTGATCCGCCACCCCGACCCGCAGGACCACCCGGAGGTGGTGGAGCGGCTGCGGCACGAGTTGTGGACGGCCCGACCCGCCGGGTCGGTGCCGCCGGTGGTCTTCGCCGGGTACGCCCGGCCGCTGCTCGGCAACGATCCGCGACACCGGGCGGCGTTGGCCGGGCAGGCACACGGGCCCGCCGCACTGCTCGGCAGGGCGGTGGACGTGGCCCGTTCGACGGTCGCCGTACCACTTGGTCCGGCTGCCGGGCGCAACCTCGCGGTGCTGGGATCGGGCTCGGCGGCGGGTGGCCTGCTGGCGACGGCGGCCCGGAGCACCGCCGACCACCATCAGCCGGGCACCGCCCGGTTCCTGGTGGCGGCACCGGACCCGGGCGCCCGCCCGCTGGCGGAGGCGCTGACCACCGAGCTCGCCGCCCGGCATCCGGCCACCATGGTTGACCTGCCGACGCTGCTCACGGACGCGGACGGGGAGCTCCCCACCTACCTGGTGGTCTTCGGGCTTGACCGGCCGGGTCCCCGGGAGCTGCCGGTGGACCGGCTGCGCGCACTGCTGCGGGACGGCCCGCCGGCGGGTCGGCACCTGCTGGGCTGGTGGCGTT
Source organism: Micromonospora sp. NBC_00389 (assembly GCF_036059255.1). NCBI lineage: Bacteria > Bacillati > Actinomycetota > Actinomycetes > Micromonosporales > Micromonosporaceae > Micromonospora > Micromonospora sp. NBC_00389. The sequence continues at coordinate 1,049,428 of NZ_CP107947.1, forward strand.
CGGTGCCGCCGTTCGCCGCGCTGCTGGAGCCGGACGGCGAGGTGGACAAGCTCGCCGCCGTGGCCGTACTGGACGTGCCGGCGGCCCAGCTCACCGCGGTCTTCGGTCGACCGGTGGAGTGGCGGGCCCGCCCCGACCGGGCGGTGCTCTGGGATGGCCTGGATGAACGGGGCACGGTCCTGGTGCCGTTCGCCGATGAGGCCGGGTGATCCGGTGGTGCGCGCGGGAGGTGTCGGGATGGGTCCGGACGCGACGGTGACCGGGCCGGGGCGGCAACGGACCGCCGAGGCAGGCGAGGCCGGGCCGGGGTGGCAACGGACCGCCGAGGCAGGCGAGGCCGGCGCCGAGCCCGCCACGGCCTGGTCGGAGTACCTCGCGGCCGCCCGGCAGCTGGATGGGGTACGCCGTAGCGCGGCCGCCGCCGCCGGTGAGCAGGCCCGCTCGGCCGAGGCCGCCCGGGAGGAGTTGACGGTGGTCCGCACCGGGCTGGCGAGTCAGCAGGAGCGGCTGCGTGAGTTGGGCGTACCGGCGATCTCGCTTGTGCCGTCCCCACCGGAGCTGACCGAGGCCGCCCGCTCGATGGCCGGCGGCCCGGCGGCGGTGCTAGCGGCGCTGCGAGCCGCGCGGGGTCGGGCCGAGGCGGCGGACGCGGCGCTGGCCGCACGCGGCCGGCTCCGCCCGGGGTCCTGGCCCGCTCGGGCCCGCAACCTCCTGGTGTACCTGCCGCTGGCGCTGCTGGTGCCGCTGATTCAGGTCATGGTGTACGCGGCGACCGGCACTGGCGCGGCCACTGTGGCGGCGTTGATCTGTGGGCTGCCGATGCCGGCGGTCGCCTTCGTCGCCGGTTGGGTGGGGATCGGGCGGATGTTCCGGGCCAGCCCCGGCGAGCGGCTGGACCGCACAGTGCGCTTCGGTGGGCTGGTCTGCCTGGTGCCGGCGGTGCTGGTCACGGCCGGCCTGTTGCTGGCCCTGCTGGCCGGCTGACCCGCCAGCGGGGCCGGGAAGACGGACTGGTCCGGGAGGACTAGGCGATCTGGGAGACGGAACGGCCGGCCGCCCCGGAAGGGTCGGCCGGCCGGTGATGCGTCCGGAGTCAGCGGGGGATGATCAGCGCCATCGCCTCGGCCCGCGACTTGGAGTCCGTCTGCAGGATGCCGCGCACCGCCGACGTGATCGTCTGGGCGCCCGACTTCTGGATGCCCCGCATCGCCATGCACATGTGCTCGCACTCCAGCACGACCACGACGCCACGTGGGGCGAGCTTGTTCATCAGCAGGTCGGCGACCTGCGAGGTGAGCCGCTCCTGCACCTGCGGCCGGCGGGCGAAGACCTCGACCAGCCGGGCCAGCTTGGACAGGCCGGTGATCCGTCCGTCCGGGCCGGGGATGTAGCCGATGTGCGCGCTGCCACGGAACGGCAGCAGGTGGTGCTCACAGAGGCTCATCACGTCGATGTCGCGGACGATCACCAGCTCTTGGTGGTTGGCCTCGAAGGTGGTGCTGAGCACCTGGGCCGGGTCGACGCGCAGGCCGGCGAAGAGCTCGGCGTACGCCCGGGCGACCCGGGCCGGGGTCTGCTGGAGCCCGTCACGGTCCGGGTCCTCGCCGACCGCGATCAGGATCTCGCGGACCGCCTTCTCGATCCGACCCAGGTCGACCGCGTCCTCGACCGGCCGGCCGGTCAGCTTGCCGCTGATCAGCCGGGCGGCCACGTAGTCCAGCCCGTCGTCGCCGTCGGGCTCGGTCGCGGAGACGGCCAGCTCCCGTTTCGGGGAGCTGGCCGTCGAGTCGCTGCTCAGTGCGTACCGTCCGAGTTGTTCGACCCGGCGGAACCGCCGCCGACCGCCGCCTGCGCGCCGTCGGCCTGGGCCTGCGCCTTGAGCGCGTCCTTCTCCGCCGGGGTGAGCACGGGCGGCTCGGTGGAGGGCTGGCGCTTGCCGAAGCCGTTGTACGGCGCCAGCGGCGGGCGCTTGACCACCCGCGAGCAGATCCGGGCCATGTCGGCGGTGGAGAGGGTTTCCTTCTCGATCAGCTCGAGCACGATGCTGTCCAGGACGTCCCGGTACTCGACCAGAATCTCCCAGGCCTCGTCGTGCGCCAGCTCGACCAGCGCCCGCATCTCGCCGTCGATCTCGGCGGCCACCGAATCCGAGTAGTCCCGCTCGTGGCCCATGTTGCGGCCGAGGAACGGCTCGTCACCGCTGGTGCCGTACTTGATCGCACCGAGCTTGGAGCTCATGCCGTACTGGGTGATCATCGCGCGGGCCAGTTGGGTGGCCTTCTCGATGTCGTTGCCAGCACCGGTGGTCGGCTCGTGGAAGACCAGCTCCTCGGCGGCCCGACCGCCCAGCGCGTACGCCAGGGTGTCGATCATCTCGGCGCGGGTCTGGGTGTACTTGTCCTCGGTGGGGAGCACCAGGGTGTGGCCCAGCGAACGACCACGGGACAGGATCGTCACCTTGTGCACCGGCGCGGCGTGCGGCAGCGCCCAGGCGACCAGCGCGTGGCCACCCTCGTGGTACGCGGTGATCTTCTTTTCCTGGTCGCTCATCACCCGGGTCCGCCGCTGCGGACCCGCGATCACGCGGTCGATCGACTCTTCGAGCGAGTCGTTGCTGATCGCCCGCTGGTCCTTGCGGGCGGTGAGCAGGGCCGACTCGTTGATCACGTTGGCCAGGTCGGCACCGCTGAAGCCCGGGGTACGCCGTGCCACCGAGTCGAGGTCGACGTCGGGGGTGAACGGCTTGCCCTTGGCGTGCACCCGCAGGATGGCCTTGCGGCCCTCCATGTCGGGGGCGTCCACCGGGATCTGCCGGTCGAACCGGCCCGGGCGCAGCAGCGCCGGGTCGAGGATGTCCGGACGGTTGGTGGCCGCGATCAGGATGACCCCGCCCTTGGTGTCGAAGCCGTCCATCTCGACGAGCAGCTGGTTGAGCGTCTGCTCGCGCTCGTCGTGACCGCCGCCCATGCCGGCACCACGGTGTCGGCCGACGGCGTCGATCTCGTCGACGAAGACGATCGCCGGGGCGTTCGCCTTGGCCTGCTCGAACAGGTCACGGACCCGGCTGGCGCCGACACCGACGAACATCTCGACGAAGTCGGAGCCGGAGATGGAGTAGAACGGCACCCCGGCCTCGCCGGCGACCGCGCGGGCCAGCAGCGTCTTGCCGGTGCCGGGCGGGCCGAACAGCAGAACGCCCTTCGGGATCTTGGCACCCAGGGCCTGGTACTTCGCCGGGTTCTGCAGGAAGTCCTTGATCTCGTGCAGCTCCTCGACAGCCTCCTCGGCACCCGCGACGTCCGCGAAGGTCGTCTTCGGAGTGTCCTTGGTGATCATCTTCGCCTTGGACTTGCCGAAGTTGAGCACCCGGGAGCCGCCGCCCTGCATCTGCGACATGAAGAACAGCAGCAGGAGCACGAGCAGCGCGATCGGCAGCAGGTTGACCAGCAGGCTCACCCAGATGCTGTCCGACGAGACCTTGGCGTCGGCCGGGCCGGTGACCCGGTTGGCCGCCTTGGCGTCCAGCACCTCGTTCCAGACCTCGTCACCCACCTGGTACGGGAACTGGGCCTCGATCTTGTTGGTGTTGGTCTCGCCGAACTTCGTCTTCTGGGCCAGGTCGAGCTGGAGCGTCTGCTCCTTGTCCTGGAAGACAACTTTATTGATCTTGGCGGTGTGGAGCTGGTCGAGCGCAACGGAAGTGTCCACGCGGTGGTAGCTGGGACCAGCGGTGAACAGCTGACTGAGCACAACGGCGCCGAGGATGACCAGGATGATCCAGACCACCGGTCGGCGGAAGAAACGCGTACGTTCCATACTGTTGTCGAGCGCCGGAGCGCCCGCATCCTCCTGATCGACGTCCTGACCGTCTGATGGTGTCGCCGCGATGAGCGGCGGCCGGAGCCGCCGTGCGGGCCGGCCTCGACCCCGAAGCGCGAAAACTGCCGCGCCGCGGTCATTCGACGGTACACCGTGTACGCGAGGGATGAGCTTGCGAGCCCCGCACTCGGCGCACGTTCGCCATCGACGGCGCGCACCGTGGGCAGGCTCGCCAGCCCCGCACCAAAACGTACGGCGGGTCCGGGCAGAAGCCGGCGTGGCGGAGAGTCCTGCCCGGCCACCCGAACGCCCGGTCACGCGGTCGAGGGGGCCGGGCGCGAAGTAACCTCCGCGCCACCGGGCTCCACGGTAACCGGAAGAGCTGAGAGTGCGCTGAACGTCGGCTTGACGAATGCCGATGCGAGTTGGCCTCACACCGCCCCGCGGTGAGGGCTGGGGCCGGGCCGGCGTCAGGTCCGGGCGTAAACCTCGGGCTTGAGCACCCCGACGTACGGCAGCTCCCGGTAGCGCTCGTCGAAGTCCAGGCCGTACCCGACCACGAACTCGGTCGGGATGTCGAAGCCGACGTACTTCACCGGGACCGGCACCTTGACCGCGTCCGGCTTGCGGAACAGCGCGACCACCTCGACGCTCGCCGCCGAGCGGGACTCCAGGTAGCGCAGCAGCCAGGAGAGCGTCAGCCCGGAGTCGACGATGTCCTCGACGACCACCACGTGCCGGCCGGCGATGTCCCGGTCCAGGTCCTTGAGGATGCGGACCACCCCGGAGGAGGTGGTGCCCTGGCCGTAGGAGGAGATGGCCATGAAGTCGAGCTCGGCCGGGGGCCCGTTGCGGCCCAACGCCCGGGAGAAGTCCGCCATGAACATCACCGCGCCCTTGAGCACGCACACCAGCAGCAGCCCGTTGTCCACGTGGGCGTAGTCGGCGGAGACCTGCTTCGCCAGCTCCGCCGTCTTCTCGCGGATCTGCGCCTCGGAGATGATCACGTGGTCGATGTCGGCGTCGTACCAGGAGCCGTCAGCCATGACTCCTAGCCTGCCGTACGTCGGATGGCCTCCGTCGGCGGGGCCGCACCTTTTGGCGCGGTCCCGCCCGGGATTTTCGCCGCAAAAACCACTAAACACATCAGCTGGTACGCGACTGCCAGCGGCGGCCGTCGTCGCTCGGCTTCCAGTCGGCCGAATCGCGGCTGTCGGTGGTGAGGCCGGCCGCCGAGGCGGCGACGAGCAGGACGAGGAACAGGAGGAAGAGCAGGAACTCCATGGCGGCGCTCACTTTCGCATGGTTGCTGTCGGTTTCGCCGCCGGTGCGCACCGGACTGAGACCAGTCTGCGACGACTCGCGCCGACCGGACAGTGGCAGCGATGCCACTGGGCATCGATTTACTGCCACCTCTCGGGTTACCCTCGTCACATGCTTCGCTCCGTCGCCGTCCTCGCCCTCGACCAGGTCGCCCCCTTCGAGCTCGGCGTGCTCGCCGAGGTGTTCGGCACCGACCGGACGGCCGACGGCTTCCCCGGCTACCGCTTCCACGTGTGCAGCCCGGACGGCGCGCCGGTACGCACCTCGTCCGGCTTCCACCTCACCCCGCACGCCGATCTCGGCCCGGTGGAGGACGCCGACCTGGTGGCCGTACCCGCGCACAGCCAGGGCACCACCGTCCCGGGCCCGGTGCTCGACGCGCTACGCCGGGCCGACGCGCGCGGCGCGCACCTGTTCAGCGTCTGCTCGGGCGCCTTCCTGCTCGGCGCGGCCGGGCTGCTGGACGACCGGGAGTGCACCACCCACTGGCGGTACGTGGACGAGCTGCAACGCCGACACCCCCGCGCCCGGGTGCGCTGCAACTCCCTCTACGTCCAGGACGGTCGGCTGCTCACCAGCGCCGGCACCGCGGCCGGCATCGACGCCTGCCTGCACCTGATCCGCCAGGAGCACGACTCGGCCACCGCCACCCGGCTGGCCCGGCGGATGGTGGTCCCGCCGCATCGCGACGGCGGCCAGTCGCAGTACATCGAGGCGCCCATCCCGAAGGCGCCCGAGGCGCCCACCCTGGAGCCGGTGCTGGAGTGGCTGATGGGGCACCTGGACCGGACGATCACGGTGGACGAGCTGGCGGCCAGGGCTGGCATGTCGCCGCGTACGTTCGCCCGCCGGTTCCGCGCGGAGACCGGCACCACCCCGCACGACTGGCTCACCAACCAACGGGTGCTGCTCGCCCGGCGGCTGCTGGAGGAGACGCCGCTGAGCGTGGAGGCGGTCGCCGACCAGGCCGGCTTCAGCGACGCGGCGGCGCTGCGCCACCACTTCAGTCGCCGGGTCGGCGCCACCCCGCACGGCTACCGGACCACCTTCCGGGACCGGCTCACCCCCGGCTGAGACCGGCCAGGCCAGACTCCGGGCCGCCGCACCGCCCTCAGCCGGGGGTGAGCCGGTCGTCGCGGCGGAGCACCCGGACACCACCGGGCAGGTCGGCTGGACCCTGACCGTGCCACTCGGTGACCAGGGCATCCAGCGCGGCGACGTGCCCGTACGACAGGGCACCCGGCGATGCGCCCAGCTCACGCGCCCAGGCGTGCAGCACCCGGCCGCGTACCGCGGGTGTCAGGCCGACCAGCTCCGGCACCAGCAGCCCGCCCCCGGGATGCCGGGCCGCCGCCAGTGCCGCCTCCGCCAACTCGTCGAGTGCGGCGTTGTCGGACGCCACCAGCCGGGCGGTACGCGCGAGGTTGTCCAGCACCCCCGGCCCGAGCGCCCGCACCAGCGCTGGCAGCACGTCGGCCCGTACCCGGGACCGGGCGTACGACGGGTCGGTGTTGTGCGGGTCCTCCCACGCGCTGAGCCCGAGCACGGCGCACGCGGCGCGCGTCTGGTCCCGGCCGACCATCAGCAGTGGGCGCAGCAGTGGCACCCCGGCCAGCTCGCGCCGGGCGGGCATCCCGGCCAGCCCGCGCGGGCCCGCCCCCCGGGCGAGTGCGAGCAGCACGGTCTCCGCCTGGTCGTCGCGGGTGTGCCCGGTCAGAATCGCGACGGCGCCGTGCTGCCGGGCCACCTCGGTCAACGCCTGGTAGCGGGCCTCCCGCGCAGCGGCCTCGGGCCCGCCCACGCGCCCGGCCACCTCCACCCGGACCACCACCACCGGCGCGAACCCGGCCTCCCGTGCCCAGGCGGCCACCGCCTCGGCGCGCTGCGCCGAGCCGGCCTGCAGGCCGTGGTCGACGGTCACCAGGCCGGCGGGGCGGCCCAGCCGGGGCGCCACGAACACGGTGGCCGCCGCCAAGGCGAGTGAGTCGGCGCCACCGGAACAGGCGACCAGTACCGGCCCGCCGGACGACAGGCCGGTCAGCGCGCGGCGGACCGCCACCCGGATCGCGGCCACCGGCGGGGCGAGCGCGGCCACCGGCGGACGGTCAGCCGGCGGCCGGGACGGTGCCGGCCGGACCGTGCACGCGGGTCACCCAGGCGTCCGGGTCGGCAAGCTCCGACAACCGGGGCAGGGTGAGCGGAGAGTTGAAGATCGAGTTGAACCCGGGCATGCCGACGCGCTCGACCACGCCGTGCACGAACTTGCGCCCCTCGGCGTACTGGCGCATCTTGACGTCCACCCCGAGCAGCCGGCGGATCGCCTTCTCCAACGGATTGCCCGCCTCGCGGCGCCGGTTGAACGACGCCCGGATCCGCTCCACGCTCGGGATCACGCGCGGCCCGACGCCGTCCATGACGAACTCGGCGTGCCCCTCCAGCAGGGTCATCAGCGCGGTGAGCCGGTCCAGTACGGCCCGCTGCGCCGGGGTCTGCACGATGTCCAGGACGCTGGTCCGGCTCTCCGGGTCGCGGACCGCGTCGGACAGGGTGGCCACCCCGCGCCGCAGCCGCTCGATCAGGTGCTCGCCACCGCTGGACGAGGCGTCCACGAACGCCTGCACCTCGCTCAGGAAGTACGCGCGCATCCACGGCACCGCGGTGAACTGGGTCCGGTGGGTGACCTCGTGCAGGCAGACCCAGAGCCGGAAGTCCCGCGGGTCAGCGCCGAGCTTCCGTTCCACCTCGACGATGTTCGGGGCGACCAGCAACAGTTGGCCCGGGTCGGCGGAGAAGACCTCGTACTGGCCGAGCACCCGGCCGGAGAGGTACGCCAGCACGGTGCCGGCCTGCACGCCGGTCAGCCGGGACCCGATCGCCTCGGTCAGGGCACCGGGCTGCTTGTCGCCGGAGAGCCGGTTGACCAGCGGAGTGATCACCTCGCGCAACCCGGCGATGTTGGCGGCGGCCCAGTCCCGGCGATCGACCACCCGGACCGGCGGGTGCGACACCTGCGCCCGCAACCCCGTGTAGTCGGCCACGTGCCCGGCCGCCTCGTCGGTCAGCCGACGCAGGTCGCCGACCACGTCGGTGGCCTCGGCGTACGACACCCGAGGGCCCGACTTGCTCAACGCCCCCGCGGTGGCGGCGGCCAGATCCCAGTCCACGAACTGCGCCATGGACCCACCGTACCCGCGCCGCGACACCCCGGCCCGGGCTCGCGTCGGCGATCGGCGGCGGTCGCGGCTCCGCCGCCGGGCGAGAACGCGGGCCGGCAGCGGTCAGTGACAGCCGCAGCCGGCCAGCGCCGCGGCGATCCGGTCCAGCGCCGGTTGGGCGGTGTCCGTGCCACCCGGCACCTTGTCGGTGAGCACAGCGAAGGTGAGCAGTCGGCCGTCGGCCGTGGTGACCAGGCCCGCAATGGCGTGCACGCCGGTCAGCGTGCCGGTCTTGGCCCGCACGGCGCCCGCCCCTCCGGCGGTGCCGGGGGCCCCGCGATAGCGGTCGCCCAGGGTGCCGGACCAGCCGCCCACCGGGAGGCCGCCGAAGATGCCGGCCAGCTCCGGATGGTCCGGGCTGGCTGCCAGGCGGATCAGGTCGGTCAGCAGCGACGGGCTGATCCGGTTGCGGCGGGACAACCCGCTGCCGTCGGACAGGGTGATCTCGTCGGCGGGCAGGCCCAGCTCAGCCACCACCGCGTCCATCGCGGCGGCGGCACCATCGAACGAGGCCGGCTGGTTGCGGGCCAGCGCGACCTGGCGGGCCAGCGCCTCGGCCAGCAGGTTGTCGCTCTCGCTGATCATGATGTCGACCAGCCGGATCAGCGGCGGGGACTGCACCACGCCCAGCTCGGTCCCGGGAGCCGGAGTGCCACCGGTGGCGGCCTGGGCCGGGGCAGTCCCTTGCTTGACGGCGCTGGCCGGCACGCCGAGCAGCCGGGCGAACGACCGACCGGCCGCCAGGTCCGGCTCGGCGACCCGCTCGGCGCCGCCGCTGTCGGCGCCCGGGTCCTTGCGCGCGCCATCGGTCATCAGCGCGGTCATCGCTCCGCCGTACCCGCCGGTGGGAATGTCGTCGTCCCAGCCCGGGCCGTAGACCGGGCCGGAGTAGACCGAGCCGTCGACGGTGACGCTGGTCGGTGCGACACCGCCGAGCGCGGTGCGCACCTGGGCGGCCAGGTCGTCGAGGCGCGCCGCACCCGGGTAGTAGCCCTTCTTGTCGACCGCGAGGGTGGGGTCGCCACCACCGACGAGCACCACCTCGCCGGGTTTCGCGCCGGCAACCGCCCGGGTGGGGATCCGGTACGCGGGCCCGCGGGCGGCCAGCACCGTCACCCCGGTCGCCAACTTGGTCACCGAGGCGGGCACGGTGCCGTCGTCCGCCCCCTTGGCGAACAGCGTCTGACCGGCGGTCACGTCGGCAACCGACACGTTCACCCGGTCGCCCAGGGCGTCGGCCCCGATCAGCGGGTCCAGCGCGGCTCGTACCCCTTCGGGGGTGGGCAGCGCGGCGTTCGGGTCCGGTCCGGCAAGCACGTCCGACGGGTCGGGCTCCGGGGTCGCGCCGGCGGCGGCCGGGGCGGGCTCGGTGTCGTCGCCCAGCCAGCCGGCGACCGGGCCGGGCCGGGCCACGAAGACCCCGACGCCGGCGAGCACCAGCAGCACCACCAGGGCAAGCACCACCGGGAGCCGCCGACGGCGCGGCGCGGCGGGAGCGGGCTGCGGTGCGGCGGGCGGTTCGGCGCCGGCCGGCGCTGGCAGCGCGGAGATCGGCGGTCCCAGCGGTGGGACGCCGGTGGGGAGCGGAGCCGTCGGGCCGGACGCCGTGCCACGCGGGACCGCGCTGGTCGGGATGGGGACGGTCGGGCCGTCGCCGGACGGCGGGCCGCCCGGCGCCGGGCTGGTCGGGACACCGGCTCGCCCGCTCGCCGGGGCGCTGCCGCCCGGCGCCGGGCTGGTCGGGACACCGGCTCGCCCGCTCGCCGGGGCGCTCATGGGCCGGTTGCCGCCGAGGACCGGGAAGCGACCGGTGTTCGGACCGGCGGGAGCCGACCCTGCGGGCGGACGCCAGGGCAGTGGCGGGGGACGTTCGGGCACCGTCTCCGGCGCCGGGGTCGACGGCTCGGGCGCCCGAGGGAGGTGGGCATCGGGCACCGGGACCCGACCGGTGGCGCCACCGGAGCCGGATCGTCCGGTACCGCGCGCGTCGCCCCCGTCCGGGCGGTAGTGTGAATCTTCCCTCCCCACGACCCCCTCCTCCCCCAGCGAAAATTGGCTTGGGTGACACTACTTCGGTCCGAAGACTATGCGGCAGCCGGAGCCGGCGGGTGGGCATTCACCTGTCCGGGGGGCCGCCAGTGGTTTCCGTTAGCCAGCGTGGGCAGACGAGGGAGCGTGCAGATGGATTTCGACGTGACGGTTGAGATCCCCAAAGGTCACCGGAACAAGTACGAGGTGGACCACGCGACCGGCCGGATCCGGCTGGACCGCACCCTCTTCACGTCCACCCAGTACCCGGCCGACTACGGGTTCATCGAGGGCACGCTGGGCGAGGACGGCGACCCGCTCGACGCTCTCGTGCTGGTGCCCGAGCCGACCTTCCCGGGCTGCCTGATCCGCTGCCGCACCATCGGCATGTTCCGGATGACGGACGAAAAGGGCGGCGACGACAAGGTGCTCTGCGTGCCCTACGAGGACCCGCGCCAGGAGCACCTGCGCGACATCCACCACCTGGGCGAGTTCGACCGGCTGGAGATCCAGCACTTCTTCGAGGTGTACAAGGACCTGGAGCCCGGCAAGTCGGTGGAGGGCGCGACCTGGGTCGGCCGCACCGAGGCCGAGGCCGAGATCCACGCCTCCTACCAGCGGGCCAGGGACGCCGAGGCACGCGGCGAAGCCGCCCACTGACGATCGCTGACACGCCGGGCCCGGGAGCCGCTCAACCGAGCAGGCCCCGGGCCCGGTCGTACAGGTCGAGCACCGCGCAGGCGACCGGCACCACGGCGACCACCAGCGCCGTGTCGGTGAGATCGGCGACCCTGCCCACGTACGGCGAGACCGGCCGGCGGGCGTACCCGGTGCCGGCCGCGACGGCCACCAGGGCCAGCGCCGCCCCACCGAGGACCAGCGCCAGCCGCCCGGCGTCGTCGGCCCGGCCGACCAGCACCGCTCCCAGGATCGCGTAACCGGCCAGCCCGGCGAGCACCGGCGGCACCCGGTGCCGCAGCGCCACGAACAGCCGTGACCGCAGCAGCAGCACGGCCGAGACGACCGCCACCAGCACCCGGCCGGCCGTCCCGCCTGCCACCCCGAGCACCGCCGCCGTGGCCACCGCCAGCAGGGCGTGCCCGAGCAGCATCCCGGTGAGCATCTCCTCGGTGCGCGTCACCGCCGCCTGCACCCGGCCCCGGTCCGGCAGGTCCCGGGCCTGCTCCGGCTCCGCAGTGGGGGCCGTGGCCGGCAGGGTGATCGGCGGCAACGGCAGCTTGCCCAACCGGATGGCCAGCAGCGGGATCACCCCGACGGCGAACACCAGCGCGCTGAGCAGCACCGCGGCCGTGCCGGCCGGGGTCAGCACCAGCCCGCCGAGCGCCGCACCCACACCGATCAGGCCGACCGTGACGCCGGCCACGAAGACCCGCAGCCGGCTGGCCACGCCGAGCAGCCCGAGCAACGCGACCAGCAGCAGCGCCACCGAGCCGGCCAGCAGCTCGGGGGCGCCCACCCAGCGCGCCGGGCCGAGTGGCCCGACCGGATCGCCCGAGCCGACCGCGAGGGCGCCAGCCACGAACGCGTACGGCAGGGCGTAGCCACCGAGCGTCGCCCCGGCGGTGCCGTCGCCGTTGGCCCGGGACGCGACCGTGCCAGCCACGGTCAGCAGCAGCGCCACCACGGCCGCCGCCAGCCAGCCCACCCGGTGCGCCGGGCCGCCGGTGAGCAGGGCGAGCAGCCCGACGGCGAGCGGGACCGCGGCGCCGGCCAGGCCGGCCGCACGGGTGGCCGCGGGCGACCAGGCCCCGCCGCGGCGACGGGCGCCGTCGGCGATCGCCTCCACCACGTCGTCGTACTCCAGCTCGGGCCAGTGGGCGCGGGCCGGCACCAGGTGTAGCACCTCACCGTCGCGGACCCCCTGCGGCAGCAGCGCCTGGGCGGTCGCCAGCAGTGCTCCGTCCGTGCGGCGCAGCACCCAGCCGCCGTGCCGCTCGCCGTCGTCGGCAAGCCCTTCACCGGCGTGCCGGAGCACGTCGGGCAGCAGCTCGGCGAGGGGCACCTGCTCCGGCAGGGCAACGTCCACCCGCCGTTGCGGCGCGCTGATGGTGACGCGGGCCAGCCCGGTTGTCATCGACTGATCTCCATATCGAGGGGGATCGGAGGCTGCGCGGACGACAGGACTTTACCTACCATGAGCCAGGCTCGGGTTACCCAGCGCTGTCAGGAGGCCGAGTGTCCACCGTCGTCATCAAGCGCCCGCCCCGCCGGCCGGCACCGGAGATTCCGGCCGGCGAACTGCCGGTCGAGGCACCACCGGAGATCCCCGCGGTGACCGGCGGGCGCTGGCAGCAAATGCTCATGCTGCTGCCCATGCTCGGCGGCACGGTGGCGATGGCGATGATGTTCGGCCGGGGCGGCGGCGCCTACTCGTACGTGGTGGGCGGGATGTTCGGGCTCTCCTCGTTGGCGATGCTGGTGACCTTCTGGGGCAGCGCCTCGGGCACGCCGAAGAAGTCCGAGATGATGGCCGCCCGCCGGGAGTACCTGCGCCACCTGGCCACGCTACGTCGACGGGTCCGGCAGACCGCCGGGCAGCAGCGGGCCGGGCTCTACTACCGACACCCGGACCCGGGCCGGTTGTGGTCGACGGTGGACAGCCACCGGGTCTGGGAGCGGCGCCCCGCCGACCCGGACTTCGCGGTGGTACGGGTCGCCGTCGGGCCGCAGACACTGGCCACCCCGCTCGTTCCTCCGGTCACCCGGCCGCTGGAGGAGCTGGAGCCGATGACCGCCGGCGCGTTGCGCCGCTTCCTGGACGCGTACTCCGTGGTGCCGGACCTGCCGGTGGCGCTGTCACTGCGCAGCTTCGCCCGGGTGCACGTGCGGACCGCCGGCCGCACCGGCGGTGGCACCGGCCCGACCACCGGCGGGCCACCCACCGGCGACCCGGCGGCGCAGGCGCTGGTCCGGGCCGTGCTGACCCAGCTGGCCGTCTTCCACGCCCCCGACGAGCTGCTGGTCGCCATCTGCGCCGGGCCGGAACGCCGGGCCGGCTGGGAGTGGGTGAAGTGGCTCCCACACGCCCACCATCCCGGACGCACCGACGCACTCGGCCCGGTACGTCTGGTCACCAGCTCCGCCGCCGAGCTGGAACGGCTGCTGGGCGACGTGCTGGCAAGCCGGTCCCGGTTCAGCCCGGCCGGCCCGGCCACCGACGGGCCGCACGTGGTGGTGGTCCTCGACGGTGGCGACCTCACCGGTGCCACCGACCTGACCGGCGACGGCGGCATCGACGCGGTCACCGTCCTGGACCTGGACACTCCACCGCCGCGCCTGCTCGACCGGTACGCGCTGCTGCTGGAGCTGCGCGGCCGGCGGCTGCACTCCTGGTCGGCCGAGGGGCATGCCGAGGTGGGCAGCGCCGACCAGCTCGACCCCGCCGACGCCGAGGCGGTCGCCCGACGGTTGGCGCCGCTGCGGCTGGCCGGCGCGGCTCGCGGCCCGGACGCCCCGCTCCAGGCCGAGCTGGGCCTGCCCGAGCTGCTCGGCCTCGGTGACCCGGAGAGCTTCACCGCCGAGCAGGGTTGGGCGCCGCGCTCGGCGCGGGACCGGCTGCGGGTGCCGATCGGGGTGGGCGCCGACGGTGGGGCCATCGAGCTGGACCTCAAGGAATCCGCCCAGGACGGGATGGGCCCGCACGGCCTGCTCATCGGGGCTACCGGCTCCGGCAAGTCCGAGCTGCTCCGCACGCTGGTGCTGGGGCTGGCCGCCACGCACAGCTCCGAGCAGCTCAACTTCGTACTGGTCGACTTCAAGGGCGGCGCCACCTTCGCCTCGTTCGACCGGCTGCCGCACACCGCCGCCGTGATCACCAACCTGGCCGACGCGCTGCCCCTGGTCGATCTGCGACGAGTTCTCCGAGCTGCTCTCCGCCAAGCCCGACTTCATCGACCTGTTCGTGCAGATCGGCCGGCTCGGCCGGTCCCTCGGCGTGCACCTGCTGCTGGCCAGCCAGCGCCTGGAGGAGGGGCGGCTACGGGGGCTGGACACCCACCTGTCGTACCGGATCGGGCTACGCACCTTCTCCGCGTTGGAGTCGCGCACCGTGCTCGGGGTGCCGGACGCGCACGAGCTGCCCCGCTCACCGGGCCACGGCTACCTGCGCGCCGGCACCGACCCGCTGGCCCGGTTCAAGGCCGCGTACGTCTCCGGGGCGATCCACCGCCGCGCCGCGGCGGCCGGTGTGACCGCCGGCGGCGGCGCCCGCCTGCTCACCTTCACCACCCACGTCGTGCCGGTGCCCGAGCCGGCCACGCCGGCCCTGCCCGTCGTGGCCGAGGAGGACGGCGGCCGGGAGACCCTGCTCGACCTGCTGGTCGACCGGCTCGTCGGGCAGGGGCCGCCCGCGCATCAGGTCTGGCTCCCGCCGCTCGGCCAGCCGCCCGCACTGGACGAGCTGCTCGGCCCGGTCGAGGTCGACCCGGCGCGCGGGCTCACCGTGGGCAACCCCGAGCTGCACGGCGCGCTCGGGGTGCCGGTGGCCGTGGTGGACAAGCCGCTGGAGCAGCGCCGCGACCTGCTCTGGCTGGCGCTGGACGGCGCGGCCGGGCACGTGGCGGTGGTGGGTGCGCCGCAGAGCGGCAAGTCCACCGCGCTGCGCACGCTGATCTGCGCGCTGGCGCTCACCCACACCCCGGCCGAGGTGCAGGTCTACTGCCTCGACTTCGGCGGCGGCGGCTTGGCCGCGCTGCGCGACCTGCCGCACGTGGGTGGGGTGACCGGCCGTGCCGACCC
The DNA here is from genome assembly GCF_036059255.1 of Micromonospora sp. NBC_00389. Taxonomy (NCBI): domain Bacteria; kingdom Bacillati; phylum Actinomycetota; class Actinomycetes; order Micromonosporales; family Micromonosporaceae; genus Micromonospora; species Micromonospora sp. NBC_00389. The sequence continues at coordinate 1,064,571 of NZ_CP107947.1, forward strand.
GACCGCTGTGCGGCGCACCGTCGGCGAGATGACCACCCTGCTGGCCGAGCGGGAACGCCGCTTCAACGAGCTGGGCGTGGAGTCGATGGCCGCGTACCGGCAGCGCCGGGCCGCAGCGGGGACGGCCAACCGGCCGGGCGCCGACCCGTTCGGCGACGTGTTCCTGGTGATCGACGGCTGGAGCACCGTCCGCGGTGAGTACGACGACCTGGAGCCGCTGGTCACCGACCTGGCCACCCGGGGCCTCGTACGGGCTGCACGTGGTCGCCACGGCGCTGCGCTGGCTGGACTTCCGCCCGGCGATCCGGGATCTGTTCGGTTCCCGGCTGGAGCTACGCCTCGGCGACCCCGCCGACTCGCTGGTGGCCCGGCGGGCGGCCGCGAACGTGCCGGAGCGCTCCGGTCGGGGGGTGACCGCGGAGAGCCTGCACTTCCTCACCGCACTGCCTCAGCTCGCCGCCGCCAGCGGTGACACCGCCGACCTGGTCAAACGGGTCGCCGGCAGTTGGCCAGGTCCACCGGCGCCCCGGGTCCGGCTGCTACCGCCGGTGCTGCCGTACGCCGACCTGGACCTCGCCGCGACGACCGGGCTGCGGCTGCCGATCGGGATCGCCGAGGCGGACCTGCGCCCGGTGGTGCTCGACTTCGCCACCGAGTCACATTTCGTGGTCTTCGGGGACGCGGAGTGCGGCAAGTCGTCGTTCCTGCGCGCGCTGGCCACCTCGATCATCACCCGGTTCACCCCGGAGCAGGCCCGGGTGATCCTGGTCGACTACCGACGCAGCCTGCTCGGCGCCATCGAGACGCCGCACCTGATCGGTTACGGCACCGCCGCGGCGCACACCGCCGACCTGGTCGAGTCGGCCGCCGGCTACCTGGAGCGGCGTGCCCCCGGGCCGGAGGTCACACCGCAGCAGCTGCGCGACCAGTCCTGGTGGTCCGGACCGGAGCTGTTCGTGCTGGTGGACGACTACGACCTGGTGGCGGCCGGGCCTGCGAACCCGTTGCGGGCACTGGAGGAGCACCTGCCGCACGCCCGCGACGTCGGGCTGCACCTGGTGCTTGCCCGCCGCTCCGGCGGAGCGGGCCGGGCCCAGTACGAGCCGATCGTGCAGCGGCTGCGGGAGCTTTCCACCGCCGGTCTGGTGATGGCGGGCAGCCCCGAGGAGGGCGCACTTGTCGGGCCGGTCCGGCCCGGGCCGCTGCCACCTGGTCGTGGTCGGTTGGTCACCCGGCGGGAGGGCGTACGCCTCGTCCAGCTCGCCCAGCTGCCGCCGCCGTGACCCTTGTCTTAGCGGTTCCTCCCGTGACAGGTGGGGAAACCGGTAATCTCCGATCGTCATGGTTTCGTCGGGATGAATGGCTGAGGATGTGACTGGGGTTCGGCACAGCTGTCCGGCAGCGGCCCGACGGGCGACCGGCCGGGTGCTGCTCGGTGTGGCGGCAGCGCTTGCCGTCGTGGCCCCGGCCGCAGCCGCCGTGCCCGCCGCCGTGCCCACCGCAGGCGGCCAGCTCGCTGGCGCGTCGGTGGCGTTCGCCCCCGGTGACAGCGTGGCCCGCAGTGACCAGGTCCGCGACGAGCAGTGGCAGCTCGACGAGCTGCGCGCCGAGACGGCGTGGCGCAGCTCGACCGGGCGTGGCGTGACCGTCGCGGTGGTCGACTCCGGAGTGGACGCCAGCCATCCCGACCTGACCGGCCAGGTGCTGCCCGGTCTCGACCTGGTGGGCCCCGCTGGCGGCGCCGGTCCGGATCCGGTAGGCCACGGCACGACCGTCGCCGGCCTGATCGCCGGGCGGAAAGACGACAAGCGGGGTGTGGTCGGCCTGGCGCCGGACGCCCGGATCCTGCCGGTACGGGTGCTCGACGACGAAAACCGCTACGACGACGCGCTCATCGTGGCCAAGGGAGTGCGCTGGGCGGTCGACAACGGCGCCCGCGTGATCAACCTGTCGTTGGGCGGCAGCGGCGACAGCCCGGCCCTGGCCGCGGCGCTGGACTACGCGTTCGCCCGGGACGTGGTGGTGGTCGCCTGCACCGGCAACCTGGCCACCTCCAGCAACTCCAAGGTCTGGTACCCAGCCCGCGAGCCGGGCGTGATCGCGGTAGCCGGCCTGGAACGTAGCAGCGACAATCTCTGGTCCGGGTCGATCACCGGCCGGGCGACGGTGCTCACCGCCCCCGCCACCGGGTTGGTCGGCGCCAAACCAACCGACGGGTACTGGCGGGTACAGGGCACCAGCTTCGCGGCGCCGCTGGTGACCGCCACCGCCGCGTTGGTCCGGTCCCGCTACCCCCGGATGCCCGCCGGCGAGGTGGTCAACCGGTTGCTGGCCACCGCACGTGACCTCGGCCCGACCGGCCGGGACGACCGCTTCGGGTACGGGGTGGTGGATCCGGTGGCCGCGCTGACCGCGCAGGTGCCGCCGGTGACCGCCAACCCGTTGGACGACCTGACGTCGCCGGGCGTGGTCGGCTTCGGCCCCGCCCCCGGTTCCGCTGACGACGACCCGGTGACCGGCGCCGGCAGCGACCCGCTCGGCCTCACCGCACCCCGGCAGCAGACCCGGTGGACGGCCCGGCCGGCGGGCGCGCAGGACGACTCGGCGCCGGAGCAGCTGTGGACCGGAGCCGCGCTCTTCGTCGCCCTGGTCACCGGAGCGGCGTTGATGGTGCGGCAGTTCCGCCGGCGCGCCCGCTGATCCGGTCGGTGCGGCAGGCCTGACCCCACCGTCGGTGGGGTAGAACCGTCGGCATGAGCACGCCCGGCCCGCGCACCCTGGCCCCCGCCGACACCCCGTCCTGGCGGCAGCGCCGCCTCGACCCGGACCATTCGCTGGGCCTGCGGCTGACCCTGGCCGCCATGGCGGCGTTCCTGGTGCTCGTGCCGTTCGCGCTGCTCGCCCTGCTGGTGCTCGGGGCCTGGCCGCCGCTGCGCCGACTGGACACGACGGTCACCGACGCGCTGCACGGCTATGCGCTCGACCATTCAGCCTGGGTCACGCTGATGCGGGGCTGGACCGAGGTCTTCGGGCCGATGCCGCTGCGGGCCGTCGCCCTGCTCGTGGTGATCTGGCTGCTGCGCCGGGGAGCCCGCCGGCTGGCCCTCTGGGTGACCACCACGATGGTGGTGGGCGGGTTGATGGGCCCGCTGCTCAAGCTGCTCGTCGGCCGGGACCGGCCGGAGCTGCTGGACCCGGTCGCGCGGGCCGCCGGCTACTCGTTCCCCTCCGGGCACGCGCTGAACGCCACCCTGGCCGCCGGGGTGCTGCTGCTGGTGTTCCTGCCGTACGCGGGGCGCGGGGCGTGGCGGGTCGGGCTCTGGATCGCCGCGGTGCTGCTGACCGTGGTGACCGGGCTGAGCCGGGTGGCACTCGGCGTGCACTTCGCCAGCGACGTGTTCGGCGGTTGGCTGCTCGGTGCGGCGGTGGTCGCGGCGACCACGGCCGCGTTCACCAGTTGGCGGGCGCACACCGGGCTGCGTCCCGTCCGGCCGACCCGCGACGGCGTCGCGCCGGAGGTGGAACGGCACCCCGGAGAGGCCTGAGGCGTGGCGACCACGGCGACAGGGTATTGGGCGGCCCATGTCCGAGACCGTGGTCCAGATCGCCCGGCGGGTGCTGCTGCCGGTGTCCCTCCTGCTCGGCGTCATGGTGTTGCTCGGGGTGCTGGTCACCCGGGTGTTCGCCCACACCTGGCCGTTGTCCGTGGAGGACGCGGTCAACCGGGAACTCGCCGCCGAGCGCACCGGCGGCTGGAACGACGTGTCGCTGGTGTTCAGCACACTGGCCAGCACCCAGATGATCGTCGTGGTCACCGTGCTGGTGGCGCTGGGGCTGCGGCTCTGGTTGGGCCGCTGGCGGGAGCCGCTGTTCCTGTGCGCGGCGGTGACCGCCCAGGCGCTGGTGTTCCTGCTGACCACGCTGGCGATCGACCGGCACCGCCCGGCGGTGGAGCACATGGACGTCTCACCGCCCACGTCCAGCTTCCCGTCCGGGCACACCTCGGCGGCGGTGGCGCTCTACGTCGGCATCGCCGTGCTGCTGGCGCTGCGGGCGCGGAGCACCGGCGCGAAGGTGGCCTGGTGGACGCTGTTGCTGGTGGTGCCGCTCGGCGTGGCGATGACCCGGATGTACCGGGGAATGCACCACCCGAGCGATGTGGTGGCGTCCTTCCTCAACGGTGGCACCTGCGTCGCGATCATGGCTCGCGCGGTGCTGGACCGGGGAGTGCGGTGGGGGCGGGCGAAGCTACCGGCCGCGGGCCGACCCGCCACGCCAGCCCGGAGCTGACCCGCGCGGCGGTCAGGTGCACTCGCCGGTGCCGACGCCCCGGGTGCGTTCGGCGCCGGCGAGCGCCACCGGGCGGGCCTCGGCCGCGGTCACCGCGAAGCCGGTGTTCGGGTCGTCGGCCGCCGCCGCGAAGATGACGCCAAGCACCAGGCCGTTGGCGGACACCAGCGGTCCGCCGGAGTTGCCGCTGCGGACCAGCGCCCGGATCGTGTAGATCTCTCGGCTGACGTCGCCGGAGGAGTAGATGTCCGGTCCCTTGATCCGGTCGACGTCGCGGATCCGCGCCGACTGTGCGTTGTACGGGCCGTCGAGCGGGAAGCCCAGCACGATGGCGTCGGAGCCGCTGCCCGCGTTGCCGGCGGCGAACCGCAGCGACGGGCCGGGCATCCCGGGCACGTGCAGCACGGCCAGGTCGCGCTCCGGGTCGTAGACCACCACCTGACCGTCGTACCGATCGCCGCCGAGCTCGACCGCCACCGAGCGGGTGCCGGCGACCACGTGCGCGTTGGTCATCACCCGGTCGTCGGCGTACACGAAACCGGAGCCCTCGATCCGGCGCGAGCAACTGGGGGCGGAGCCGAGCACCTTGACCACCGACCGCTGGCCGTTGACCACCACCTGGGAGCCGGCCAGCGCCGGGTCGGGCGGTTCGACCTGCCGGGCCCGGGTGGGTGCGAGGTCGCCGAAGACGTCCGGGAAGCCGTTGGTGTCGACGGTTTCCCGCAGTGCGGTGGAGAGCTGCTGGGCCTGGTCCGGTAGGACCCGGTCCACCACTGTGATCAGCGCGCTGTTGCGTACCGAGGCGGCCAGCCAGGGCAGCGAGGACGACCCGAGCGGCACGGCGACCAGCCAGGCGACCAGCAGCACCGCGAAGAGCGAGACGAACGCCCCGCCGACGTCGTCGACCCGCCTGCCCACCTCACTGGTGATCGTCTTGCGTAGGTGCGAGCCGACCCAGCCGGCCAGCGCCTGACCGACCACGGCCAGCCCGAAGACCACGACCAGTGAGATCAGCACCCGGGTGCCGCTGTCCACGAACTGTCGGGCGAGCAGCGGCCCGAGCTGGAGGCCCAGCAACGCGCCCAGGAAGAAGCCGGAGAACGACAGGATTCCGATGACGAAGCCCTGGCGGTATCCGCTGATCGCGAACACGAGCATGAGCAGCAGCAGGACGAGATCCACGGCGGACACGGGTCAAGCGTACGGGCCGCACGCCCGGCAGATGACCATCGCTCGCTGAAGGTGACCGCGCGGTCAGCGCAGGGCGGTCTCGTCGACCTCGTCGGTGCCGGCTGACGGCGCGGGGGTCGCCCCGGTCGGCGGCAGCTCGACCACCCGGCTGCGCGGCCACGGGCGGGCCCACCCGCCCATCTCCAGCAGGGTGGCCAGCACCCCGGCGGTGAAGCCCCACACCAGCATGCCGCGCGCCGAGAACGCCGGCCCGATCCAGCCGCTGGGGTGGCGGACCCGCATCCGGTTGGCCGGGTCGACCAGCTCGCTGACCGGCAGCCGGGCCACGTGCGCCACCTCGGCGGGCTCCCGGGGGTGCACCGGGTGCGGGTCGTGCCACCAGGCCAGCACCGGGGTGACCACGAAGTCGCTGACCGGGATCCACAGCTTCGGCAACTCGGCCAGCACCGTCACGCTGGCCGGGTCGAGGCCGACCTCTTCGTTCGCCTCGCGCAGGGCGGTGGCGCGGACGTCGGCGTCCTCCGGGTCGGCCGCGCCTCCGGGGAAGGCCGGCTGGCCGGCGTGGTTGCGCAGGGTGGCGGCGCGTTGCAGGACCAGCACGTCGGGGCCGGCGCCGGGCTGCTCGCCGAGCAGCACCAGCACGGCGCTCTCCCGGCCTCCCTCGGCCGGGGTGGTCAGTCGGGTGAAGTCCTCGGCGCGGGCGGTGCCCAGCCGGGATAGCAGAGGCTCGATCCAGTCGGGCGGTCGGTGGGTCACGCCGGCACCGTCAGACCGAGGTGTTGGTGGACCAGCTCGGCGAGCCGGGCATCGTCGAGCGCGCCGCTGGCGTCGACGTGGCGGATCCGCCCCTGCGCGTCGACGAAGAGGGTCAGCGGGATCGCGTTGCGCTTCAGCTCCCGTTGCAGCGCTTCGCCCTGGTCCACCAGGATCGGGAACCGGACGCCGAAGTCCTCCCCGATGGACTGGGCGCCGCCGCGGCTGTCCCGGCTGTTCACCCCGACCACCTGGAGCCGGCCGTCGGCCCGCTCGCTGAGCCGCTGGAAGGCGGGCAGCTCTTTGCGGCACGGCGGGCACCAGGAGGCCCACACGTTGATCACCGCCGGCCCGGCCACGTCCCGCAGAGCGACCGGTGCGCCGCCGGTGAAGCAGGCCAGGGTCAGCTCCGGCAGTGCCTCCCCGCCCGAGGCGGGTGCTGCCGCGTCCGCGGCGGACGTGGGTGCTGTGCTCAGCTCGGCGCAGTCGTCGAATGGCGACGGGCGCTCAGCGGCCGCCGGCCGGGGTGCGGGGTCGTCGGCCGTGCCGTCGGTGCAACCGGCGACGACCAGCAGCAGCGGCAGGAGCAGCAGAGTGAGGCGCCGGTTCACGGCACCTCCGCGGCGACCGCCTGGGCGGGCACCAGCGCCGGGTCGACCCCGGCCGCCGCCGCCAGGTCACGTGCCCGGGGGCCCTTGAGCAGCTTGGCGGCAGCGGCCGGATCGGTCGGGCCGGTGCCGTACGAGGGGCAGAGCTTGGCCAGCGTGCACGCGCCGCAGGCCGGCTTGCGGGCGTGGCAGACCCGCCGACCGTGGAAGATGATCCGGTGCGACAGCATGGTCCAGTCGCGCTTGTCGTACAGCGCGCCGACCGCGTGCTCGATCTTGACCGGGTCAGTCTCGGTGGTCAGCCGCCACCGGTGCACCAGCCGCTGGAAGTGCGTGTCGACGGTGATGCCCGGGACGTCGAAGGCGTTGCCCAGGATGACGTTGGCGGTCTTGCGCCCGATCCCGGGCAGCGTCACCAGGTCGGCGAGCCGGCCGGGCACCTGGCCGTCGTACCGGTCGAGGAGTGCCTGCCCGAGGTGGAGCAACGAGTTGGTCTTGTTGCGGTAGAAGCCGGTGGGCCGGATCAGCTCCTCCATCTCGCCCCGGTCGGCGCCGGCGTAGGCGGCGGCGGTCGGGTAGCGGGCGAAGAGCTTCGGGGTGACCTCGTTGACCTTCTTGTCCGTGCACTGCGCGGAGAGGATGGTGGCGACGGCCAGCTCCAGCGGGGTGGAGTGGTCCAGCTCACAGTGCGCGTCGGGGTGCGTCTCGGCCAGCACCCGGCCGATCTTTCGGGCGCGGCGTTTGCGCCCGAGGTCGGTCTCGCTGGCGCCGGGTGGGCTACTGGTCACGACGGTCAGCCTACGTCGCACCCCGGACGTTCCCGCCGGGTCAGCCGCCGGTCGGCGGCGAGATCTTCCCCTGCCCGTCGAACCGGGCGCCGTCCTTCGGGAAGTCGCTGCGACTCAACTCGGTGACCAGACCCAGGCCCCGGTCGTCCGGGTCCATCGTCGGCTTGCCGGCCGAGTTCATGTACGTCGAGGTGAACGAGCCGCCGGCCCAGGTGCCGTCGGGCTTGAGCGACACCTTGAGCACACCGCCCCAGCCGAGCCGGCCGGTGTTGCTCAGCGAGTTGCCGCCACCAGCGAAGTTGCCCAGGCTGTACGCGATCAGGCGCCCCTGGTAGAACTCCATCCCGCGCAGCACGTGCGGCCCGTGGCCGACGATCAGATCCGCCCCGGCGTCGATCATGGCGTGCGAGAACTTCACCGGGTCGCCCCGGTTCTCACCCAGGAACATCTCGGTGCCCGGCTTCACCCGGGTCTTGTCCGCTCCCTCGCCACCCATGTGCACCTGCACCACGACCAGATCGGCCAGGGTGGCGGCCTTGGCGACCACCGCCTTCGCCTTGGCGATGTCGACCAGGCTGTTGGACCAGACGTACGACGAGAAGCCGGCCACGGCGACCTTGACGCCCTTGACGTCGACCACGGTGATCTGGTCCGGGGCGCCGGTGTGCTCCAGGTCGTACTTCTCCAGCGCCTTCTGGGTGTTCTCGTAACCCTTCGGGCCGTAGTCGTAGCCGTGGTTGTTGGCCTGGTTGAGCACGTCGAAGCCGGCGTCCCGCAGGTGTGCGGCGTACTCCGGTGGGGCCCGGAACTGGAAGCAGCGGGTGGAGTTGGCCCCGCACTTGCCGGTGCCGGTGTCCACCGTCAGCGGCTCCTCCAGGTTGCCCATCACCAGGTCGGCCTTGAGCGCCCCGGTTACCGAGGTGAAGAAGCCCTTCCCACCGGCGGCGGGCAGTCGGCTCGGGGCGTTGCCCATGATGATGTCGCCGGTGGCGGAGAGCGAGATGGCGGCGTCCCCGCCGGAGGCCGAGGGATCCCCGCTGGCCTTCGGGCCGGCCGTGGCCACCGGAGCGCCGGTGCCACCGCCGCCGGCACCCGGCTGCCAGACCGGGGACTCCCCGGAGTCGGCGCAGCCGGCGACGAGCAGGGCAGCCAGCAGCGCGGCGACGCCGAGGGCGACACGGCGGCGCGGGCGGGGCGCGAGGGAGGCGGGAGCGTACATCGTCCGCGACCCTACCGGGCCGTAAACGCGCCGACGAGGGCCGATCGGTCGGAAGTTCAGCCGGTCAGCCGGTCCGACCAGGGCACGACCGGCCGGTCGCCACCGGCGAGCACCGCTGCGTGCACCGCCCGGGCCAGCGGGGCACCCCAGTTGGAGCGCGGTCCGCCGTACGCCGCCTCCGGCCCGTCCACCGGGCAGAGGACGGTGACCGCGTCGGTCGGGGTACCGGTTCCCGGCAGCCCCAGCTCGCTGATCGCCTGGGCCTTCGCCTCGGTCGCGGTGGCCACCGCGTTGACCAGAGCCGAGTCGGCGAGCCGCGCCGGCACGTACACCACGATGTTGACCGTGCCGACCCGCTGGGTGAGCGCGGCCGGAACCGGCGCGGCGGCCAGCACCGGGGTGCCGAGCCCGACGGTCGCCCAGGCCCGCACCCCGGTGTCGGTCCGGGCAACCACCTCGGTCACATCAACGCCGGTCAGCAGGCCCACCCCGGGGCCGTCGAGGGCCAGGTCGGCGGCGAGTGCGGCCAGGTGCCCGGCGGGGTCGTCCCGGTCGTACGACATGGGCACGGTCGCGTTCAGCACCCATTGCCGGATGCCGATGCCGCCGCCGAGCGGGCCGCTGCTGACCGCCCGCAGCGGGCTGTCGGCGCGCCACACCAGCAGCGGGATGTCCCGCCCGTCTTCGGCTCGGCTGGTCAGGATTGGCTCGGTCAGCACGTCGGGCAGGTTACGCCCACCGACCAAGATTCCAGGGGCGACCTCTGATTCGTGCTCACGTGCGCCTAGACTTGGCGGCGCGCGAGGGGATCAGCGGACGGCGGACCCGGCCGACGGACGGCACGCGTAAGCGGAGGTGCGCGATGGACGAGGTACTGGCCCGCAGCGGGATCTTCCAGGGTGTAGACCCGGAAGCTGCCGAGGCGCTCGCCAAAGAGATGGAGACGATCGAGGTCCGCAAGGGCGAGATCGTCTTCAATGAGGGCGAGCCCGGTGACAGCCTCTATATCCTGCTGTCCGGGAAGATCAAGGTTGGCCGCCGCGCGGCGGACGGCCGGCAGAACCTGATCGCGGTGATGGGCCCGTCGGACATGGTCGGTGAGCTGTCGCTCTTCGACCCGGGTCCGCGTACGGCGACCGCCACCGCGGTGACCGACACCCGGCTGGTGCGACTGCGCAAGCAGGCGCTGCGGCCGTGGCTGAACAACCGTCCGGAGATCGCCGAGCAGTTGCTCCGGGTGCTCGCCCGGCGGCTGCGCCGGACCAACGACTCGCTCGCCGACCTGATCTTCACGGACGTGCCGGGTCGGGTCGCCAAGAACCTGCTCCAGATGGCCGGCCGGTTCGGCACCCGGGACGGCGGCGTGCTGCGGGTGACCCACGACCTCACCCAGGAGGAGATCGCCCAGCTCGTCGGCGCCTCCCGGGAGACGGTCAACAAGGCGCTGGCCGACTTCGCCTCGCGCGGCTGGCTGCGCCTGGACGGCAAGAGCATCATCATCCTCGACCCGGAGCGCCTGGCCCGTCGCGCCCGCGTCTGAGTAGCACGTCCCGTCCCCGCCCACCGTCTCCGACGGTGGGCGGGGACGTTTCGTTGTGGACCCGCCCACCGCCCGTCTCTCTCTGCCCGGCGCAGAATCGCTGGACTCGGCGCTTCGCCCGCCGCCAGGGTGGAGCTATGTTGAACCGGGTTGCTGTGCTGTCCGACATCCATGGGGTGCTACCCGCGCTGGAGGCGGTGCTGGCCGAGCCGGACGTTGCCGCCGCCGACCTCATCGTGCTCACCGGCGACATCGCGGCCGGCCCGCAGCCGGTCGAGGTGCTGGACGTGCTCGCCGGCCTCGGCGACCGGGTCTGCTGGGTCGGCGGCAACGCGGACCGCGAACTGGTCGAGGCGCGGAAAGGCAGTCCCGCGTCGATCGAGGTGTCGAACTGGGCCGCCGAGCAGCTCCGCGATGACCACCTCACGCGGCTGGCCGCGCTGCCGCTGACGGTGACCCTGGAGATCGACGGTCTGGGCCTGGTGCTCTTCTGCCACGCCACTCCTCGGGACGACGAGGAGGTCGTGCTCGTCGACACCCGGATGGAGCGCTGGGCGGAGGCCTTCGCCGCACTGCCGGACGAGGTGACGACGGTGGTCTGCGGCCACACCCATATGCCGTTCACTCGGCTGGTCGACCGCCGCCTGGTGGTGAACGCCGGCAGCATCGGCATGCCGTACGGCGGGGCGGGCGCGTGGTGGACGCTGCTCGGGCCGGGCGTGCAGCTGCGCCGCACGAACTTCGACGTGGACCTCGCCTGCGCCCGGGTGACCGCCGACTCCACCTTCCCCGACGCCGCCGCCTGGGTCGATGAGTACCTGCGCTCCGAGCACAGCGACGCCGAGGCCCTGGCCGTCTTCGCCCCACGCGACGGCCGCTGACACGCAGCTTCGGCCACGGCCGCCACCGCGCCCGCAGGCCCGGGCCTGCCGGGGGCGGGCCGGGCCTGCCGGGGGCGGGCCGGGCCTGCCGGGGGCGGGGACCACCCTCGCTGCCTGTCGAGCTGCCCCAGATCTGAGACCGTCCCGAACCGCACGGCACCCGACCCGGCACCCGAGCTGCGCGGCATCCCACCGGGCACCCGAACCGGCACCCCGGCTGCGCGGCATCCCACCGGGCACCCCGGCACCCAAGGCGGTGCTGGCAGTGGCGCTCTGTGCCGGGCTGCGCCTGTCGGAGCTGCTGCGCGGAACGTGGCGTGAGGAGGCTGCCCCAAATATGGGGCAACTCGACAGGGACCTGGAAGCACGGACACCGGCCGGCGCGTCCAGGAGCTACGTCCGCCACCGGGAACAGAAAAAATCAGTCTTGACTGTTTGTTTCGTAAGCCGCAGGCTGTCCCCGTGTCCACCGCACCGACGCGCGTCCCTCAGCAGAAGCGCAGCCGAGCCACCCAGGCCCGGCTGCTGGAGGCGACCGTCGACTGCCTGATCGAGCACGGCTGGTCCGGCACCACCACCACCGTCGTCGCGGCCCGGGCCGGCGTCTCACGCGGTGCTCAGCTACACCATTACCCCACCAAAGCCGCGCTGGTCACGGCCGCCGTCGCCCACCTGGCCGAGCGCCGGGCCGATGAGCTGCGCACCGAGGCGGAGGCGCTGCCCGCCGGGCCGCAGCGGCTGGACCGGGTGATCGATCTGCTCGCCGCCGCGTTCACCGGGCCGCTCTTCGTCGCCGCGCTCGAACTGTGGGTCGCCGCCCGCACCGACCGGGAGCTTCGGGACGCCCTGGTGCCACTGGAGGCGACGGTCGGCCGGGAGATGCACCGACTCACCGTCGCCCTGCTCGGCGTCGACGAGCGCCGTCCCGGCGTCCGCGAGGCGGTGCAGGCCACCCTCGACCTGCTGCGCGGGCTCGGGGTGGCCAACCTGCTCAGCGACGACTCGGCCCGCCGCACCGCCCTGCTCGCCACCTGGAAACGCCAGCTCGCCACCCTGCTCACGCCCTGACCTGCCGCCCGCTGCCGGGCCGCCCTGACCGGAGGCACCATGGTCGACCTCAAGGATCTACTCGCGGATCTGGCCGACGAGTCCGATCAGCTGGACGCACTGGTGAGCCCGCTGCCGACGGTCGACTGGGCGCAGCCGACCCCCGCACCGGGCTGGAGCATCGGGCACCAGATCGCCCACCTCGCCTGGACCGACCACGTGGCGCTGCTGGCCGCCACCGACGCGGCGGCCTTCTTCGCGACGGTGACCGCCGCACCGGACCCGGCCCGACTGGTCGACCACGGTGCGGAGCAGTTCCTCGCGCCACCGCCCGAGTTGCTCGCCCGTTGGCGCGCCGGCCGAACGGCGCTCGCCGCCGCGCTGGCCGCCGTCCCGATCGGTGCGAAGCTGCCCTGGTACGGCACGCAAATGTCGGCCACCTCGATGGCGACGGCCCGGATCATGGAGACCTGGGCGCACGGCGAGGACGTGGCCGACGCGCTCGGCGTCGTCCGCCCCGCCAGCGACCGGCTCCGACACGTGGCGCACCTCGGCGTGCGTACCCTCGGGCACGGCTTCGCCGCGCACGGCCGGCCGGCACCGACGGCGCAGGTCCGGGTCGAGTTGACCGGGCCCGGCGGCGACACGTGGAGCTGGGGTCCGGCGGACGCCGCCGACCGGCTGACCGGTCCGGCCCGGGACTTCTGCCTCCTGGTCACCCAGCGCCGACACCGCGCCGACACCGCCCTGCTGGCCAGCGGCCCGGTCGTCGACGAGTGGCTCGACGTGGCGCAGGCATTCGCCGGCCCGCCGGGCGCTGGCCGCGACCCGGCCGCGCCCACCGCTGGGAACGGAGTGCGGGCATGATCCGAATCGGCAACGCCTCCGGCTTCTACGGCGACCGGTTCACCGCTTGGCGGGAGATGCTCGACGGCGGCGAGCTGGACGTGCTGACCGGCGACTACCTGGCCGAGCTGACCATGCTGATCCTCGGTCGGGACCGGCTGCGCGACCCCGACCTCGGCTACGCGAAGACCTTCCTGCGGCAGCTGGAGACCTGCCTCGGCACCGCCCTCGACCGGGGGGTGCGGATCGTGACCAACGCCGGTGGGCTGAACCCCGCCGGCCTGGCCGCCGCCATCGAACGGCTCGCCGACCGGCTGGGCCTGCCGGCCCAGGTCGGGTACGTCGCGGGCGACACGATCGAGCGGCCCGACGCGCTGACCGCGAACGCCTACCTGGGGGCGTTCGGGATCGCCGCCTGCCTCGACGGCGGGGCGGACGTGGTGGTCACCGGCCGCGTCACCGACGCGTCGCTGGTGGTCGGCCCGGCCATCGCCCGGTACGGATGGAGCCGCGACGACCTGGAACAGTTGGCCGGGGCGACCGTCGCGGGGCACCTCATCGAGTGCGGCGCGCAGGTCACCGGGGGCAACTTCAGCTTCTTCACCGAGCTGCCCGACGGTGGACGCCGGCCTGGCTTCCCGATCGCCGAGGTGCACCCGGACGGCTCCACGGTGCTGACCAAGCATCCGGGCACCGGCGGCGCGGTCACCGTCGAGACGGTCACCGCCCAACTGCTCTACGAGATCGGCGGGCCGGCGTACCTGGGGCCGGACGTGGTCACCCGGCTGGACACCGTGACGCTGCGCCCCGACGGGCCGGACCGGGTCCTGGTCTCCGGCGTCCACGGCACCCCACCGCCGGCGACGCTGAAGGTGGGCGTCAACAACCTCGGTGGTTTCCGCAACTCGATGACCTTCGTGCTCTGCGGGCTGGACGTCGAGGCGAAGGCAGCGCTGGTCCGCGGCCAGGTCGAGGAGGCGGTGGGCAAGGACGGGCTGGAGTTCGTGCTGGCCCGGACCGACCACCCGGACGCCGTCGACACCGAGGCGGCCAGCGCCCTGCTCCACGTACACCTGCGCGACAGCGACCGGACGCGGGCCGGTCGGGCCTTCTCGGCCGCCGCCGTCGAACTGGCGCTGGCCTCCTACCCGGGCTGCACGCTGACCACCCTGCCCGGCGATGCGGCGCCGTACGGCGTCTTCACCGCCGACACCGCGCCGCAGGATGCCGTGTCGCACGTGGCGGTGCTGCCCGGCGGCGAACGGGTGCCGATCGCCCCACCGATCCGCACCGTCGCTCCGCCCGCGCCGGAAACCGAGACGTCACCGGGTGGCGGGGCGGCCGCGGTCGAGGGTCCGACCCGGCGGGGAGCCCTCGGCGACGTGGTCGGCGCGCGCTCCGGGGACAAGGGCGGGGACGCCAACCTCGGCGTCTGGGCGCGCTCCGACGCCGGGTACGCCTGGCTGCGCGAGTGGTTGAGCGTCGAACGGCTGGCGGAACTGCTGCCGGAGACCGATTCGCTGGCCGTGCATCGGTACGAGCTGCCGAACCTGCGCGCGGTCAACTTCGTGATCGAGGGACTGCTCGGGGCGGGGGTGGCCGCGTCCACCCGGTTCGACCCGCAGGCCAAGGCACTCGGTGAGCTGCTGCGCTCCCGGATCGTCGACCTGCCGGTCAACGTGCCGACCGGCCCGGCGGCATCGGCCGGCACGGGCGAGGAGGCGCCATGAGCATCGTGGACACCCCGGAGCGGCGGCAACTGCGCGAGCTGACGCGCGCCTTCGTGACCCGCGAGGTGCTGCCGCATCTCGACGAGTGGGAACGCGCCGGTGAGGTGCCCCGGGCACTGCACGCCACCGCCGCGAAGCTCGGCCTGCTCGGCATCAGCTTCCCCGAGTCGGTCGGCGGCAGCGGCGGTGATCTGCTCGACTCGATCATCGTGACCGAGGAGCTGATCCGCTCCGGCGGCTCGTCCGGCCTGGTCGCCGCGCTATTCACGCACGGCATCGCGTTGCCACACATGGTCGCGGCAGCCGGCGTCCACCCCGGCGGCTCGCTGGGCGGCCGGCTCGGCGGCACGACGACGCCCGGCGCCGACGACCTGGTCGAGCGGTACGTCCGGCCCACCCTGGCCGGCACGATGATCGGCGCGCTGGCGATCACCGAGCCGGACGGCGGCTCGGACGTGGCCGGGATCCGCACCACCGCCCGCCGCGACGGCGACCACTACGTGGTGAACGGGTCGAAGACGTACATCACCAGCGGGCACCGGGCCGACTTCGTGACCACGGCGGTCTGCACCGAATTTCCGGGTAGCGGCGAACTCACCCTGCTAGTGATCGACAAGGGCACGCCCGGCTTCACCGTGGGCCGCCGGTTGGAGAAGCTCGGCTGGCACTGCTCCGACACCGCCGAACTCTCCTTCGTGGACGTACGGGTGCCGGTGGCGAACCGGATCGGCGCGGAGAACACCGGCTTCCTGGCGATCATGCAGCACTTCGCGGCGGAGCGGCTCTCGCTGGCCACCCAGGCGTACGCCACCGCGCAGCGCTGTGTCGAGCTGGCCGTGCGCTGGTGCCGGGACCGGGAGACCTTCGGGCGGCCGCTGGCCAGCCGGCAGTTGGTCCGGCACCGGCTGGCCGAGATGCACACCCGCGCCGAGGCGGCCCGGTCGTACGTGCACGAGGTGGCCGCCCGGGTGGCGGCCGGGGAGCCGGTGGTGACCGAGGTGGCGATGGCCAAGAACATGGCGGTGGCCGCCTGCGACCAGGTCGTCGACCAGGCGTTGCAGTTGCACGGTGGCTTCGGCTACCTCCGCGACGCCGAGGTGGAGCGGCACTACCGGGACGCCCGGATCCTCGGCATCGGCGGCGGCACCACCGAGATCATGAATGAGATCATCGCGAAGGGGATGGGGCTGTGAGCGTTCTGGACAGTGCGATCGACCCGTCCGCACCGGGGCCTGCGGCGAACCGGGCGGCGCTGCTGGACCGGCTGACCGAACTGGACGCCGCGCTGGACCAGGCCCGGGCCGGCGGCGGCGAGAAGTACGTGACCCGGCACCACTCCCGCGGCAAGCTGCTCCCCCGGGAGCGGATCGAGCTGCTGGTGGACGCCGACAGCCCGTTCCTGGAGCTGTCGCCGGTCGCCGCGTTCGGCACGGACTTCCCGGTTGGTGCCAGCGTGGTCACCGGCATCGGGGTGGTCGAGGGCGTGGAGTGCCTGATCATCGCCAACGACCCGACGGTACGTGGCGGCGCGGTCAACCCGTGGTCGCTGGCGAAGACCCGGCGGGCCGGCGAGATCGCGCTGGCCAACCGGCTGCCGATGGTCAACCTGGTCGAGTCGGCCGGGGCGGACCTGCCGACCCAGGCGGAGATCTTCATCCCGGGCGGTCGGGTGTTCCGCGACCTGACCCGGCTCTCCGCGGCGGGCATCCCCACGGTCAGCGTGGTCTTCGGCAACGCCACGGCCGGTGGCGCGTACGTGCCGGGGATGTCCGACCACGTGATCATGATCCGGGACCGTTCGCAGGTCTACCTGGCCGGGCCGCCGCTGGTGAAGATGGCGACCGGTGAGGTCACCGACGACGAGTCGCTGGGCGGAGCGGCGATGCACGCCGGCACGTCCGGGCTCGCCGACTACCTGGCCGAGGACGAGCGGGACGGCATCCGGCTGGCCCGGCAGTGTGTCCGCCGTTTGAACTGGCGCAAGCAGGGCCCGCCGCCGCGTACGGCCGTCCCGCAGCCGCCGAAGTACGACCCGGAGGAGCTGCTCGGCATCGCGAGCGCCGACCTCAAGGTGCCGTTCGACCCGCGTGAGGTGCTGGCCCGGATCCTGGACGGCAGCGACTTCGACGAGTTCAAGCCGGCGTACGGGGATGCGCTGGTCACCGGCTGGGGCGAGCTGCACGGTTACCCGGTGGGCGTGCTGGCCAACGCCCGGGGGGTGCTGTTCAGCGAGGAGGCGCAGAAGGCGGCGCAGTTCATCCAGCTCGCGAACGTCGCCGACACCCCGCTGATCTTCCTGCAGAACACCACCGGCTACATGGTCGGCACCGAGTACGAGCAGCGCGGCATCATCAAGCACGGCGCACTGATGATCAACGCGGTCTCCAACTCGACGGTGCCGCACCTGACGGTGAACCTCGGCGCCTCGTACGGGGCCGGCAACTACGGCATGTGCGGCCGGGCGTACGAGCCGAGGTTCCTGTTCACCTGGCCGAACGCGAAGTCGGCGGTGATGGGCCCGGCGCAGCTCGCCGGGGTGCTCTCCATCGTGGCTCGGCAGGCCGCCGCCGCCCAGGGGCGCGACTACGACGAGGAGTCCGACGCGGCGATGCGGATGATGGTCGAGCAGCAGATCGAGTCGCAGTCCGGCGCGCTCTTCCTCTCCGGCCGGCTCTACGACGACGGGGTGATCGACCCTCGGGACACCCGGACCGTCCTCGGGCTCTGCCTGTCGGCGATCCACAACGGGCCGGTGAAGGGCGCCGACGGCTTCGGCGTCTTCCGGATGTAGGGGGCGGAACCAACATGATCAACCGACTTCTGGTGGCCAACCGGGGGGAGATCGCGCGTCGGGTCTTCGCGACCTGCCGAGCGCTCGGCGTGGAGACGGTCGCCGTGCACTCGGACGCGGACGCCGCGTCGCCGTTCGTCCTGGAGGCCGACCAGGCGGTGAGGCTGCCGGGGAACACGCCGGCCGAGACGTACCTGCGGGTCGACCTGATCCTGGACGCGGCCCGCCGCAGCGGCGCGGACGCCGTCCACCCGGGCTACGGCTTCCTGGCCGAGAACGCCGAGTTCGCGGCGGCGGTGACCGACGCCGGGCTGATCTGGGTCGGGCCGCCGGCAAAGGTGATCGGCGCGATGGGCGACAAGTTGGCGGCGAAGGCGCTGCTCGCCGACGCGGGCGTGCCGATGCTGCCCAGCTGGACCGACACCGACGAGATCACCGACTTCCCGGTGCTGGTGAAGGCGTCCGCCGGTGGCGGCGGGCGCGGGATGCGGATCGTCCGGGACGCCGCCGGGCTGGCCGAGGCCGTCGCCTCGGCGCGCCGCGAGGCCGCTGCGGCGTTCGGCGACGGGACGGTCTTCATCGAGCGGTACGTCGAACGCGGCCGGCACGTCGAGGTGCAGATCTTCGGCGACACCCAGGGTCGGGTGGTCGCCCTCGGCGACCGGGAGTGCTCGATCCAGCGCCGGCACCAGAAGATTGTCGAGGAGGCGCCGGCGGTCGTGCCGGCGGAGGTGCGGACGGCTTTGCACGAGGCGGCGGTGGCCGCTGGTCGTGCGGTCGACTACCTGGGCGCCGGCACGGTGGAGTTCCTGCTCGCCCCGGGCGGAGAGTTCTTCTTCCTGGAGATGAACACCCGGCTCCAGGTGGAGCACCCGGTCACCGAGCTGTGCACCGGGCTGGACCTGGTCGGGCTGCAACTGCTCGTCGCCGAGGGTGAGCCGCTGCCGGCGGCGCTGCCGGCCAGCACCGGCCACGCGATCGAGGTACGCCTCTGCGCCGAGGACGCCGCAGCGAGTTGGCGGCCGGCCACCGGCACCCTGCACCGATTCGCGGTCTCCGGTGTGGTCACCGAGTTCGGCGCGCTGGCCGGGCCCGGGCTGCGGCTCGACTCGGGCGTGGTGGCCGGCTCGGTGGTCGGCGTGCACTACGACTCGATGCTCGCGAAGCTGGTCGCGTGGGGCCGGACCCGGGCCGAGGCGACCCGACTGCTGGCCACCGCGCTGGCCCGGGCCGAGCTGCACGGGTTGACGACCAACCGGGATCTGCTGGTCCGCGTGCTGCGCAGCCCCGCATTCGCCGCCGTGGAGATCGACACCGGGTTCCTGGAACGGCACCCGGAGGTCTTCGCCCCGCTGCTCCCCGCCAACCGGCTCCCGCTGGCCGCTCTCGCGGCGGCGCTCGCCTCGGCCGCCGGCCGTCGCGCCGATTCCCGGGTGCTCACCGGCTTGCCGTCGGGCTGGCGCAACGTGCCCGCCGTTCCGCAGGTCACCCGCTTCGCCGGGGCGGACGGCGAGATCGAGGTCCGCTACCGGCTGGACCGCACGGGCGGGCTCGCCGAGTGGTCCACCGACCCCGTCGCCGATCGCGCCGTGGCACTGGTTGAGGCCGCCCCGGGCCGGGTGGTGCTCGACGTCGACGGCGTGCGGCACGCGTACGGCGTACACCGGGTGGGGTCGGCGGTCTTCGTGGACGGCCCGGACGGGGCGGCGAGCCTGACCGAGCTGCCGCGTTTCCCGTTGCCCACCGCGGAGTTGGCCGCCGGGTCTCTGCTCGCGCCGCTGCCCGGCGCGGTGACCCGGGTGCACGTCCAGGTCGGCCAACGGGTCGCGGCCGGCGATCCGCTGCTCACCCTGGAAGCGATGAAGTTGGAACATCCCGTGCTCGCCCCGACCGACGGTGTCGTCGCCGAACTGCCGGTGCCGGCCGGCGGTCAGGTGCGTACCGGCGCCGTGCTGGCCGTTATCGACGGCTCCAGCTCGGTGCGTCTTGCGCCGCACCTCGACCTGGAGCAGTCGAACCCCGAGGAGGACTCCCGATGACCTTCGACCTCACCCCCGAGCAGGACCAGCTGCGCGACGCCGTGCGGGCGTTGGGCCGCCGGTACGGCCACGGCTACTTCGTCGAGAAGGCGAAGGCCGGCGAGCACACCACCGAGCTGTGGACCGAGGCCGGCCAGCTCGGCTACCTGGGGGTCAACATCCCCACCGAGTACGGCGGCGGGGGCGGCGGCATCACCGAGCTGGCCATCGTCTGCGAGGAGTTGGCGGCGGCCGGCTGTCCGTTGCTGCTGCTGGTGGTCTCCCCCGCCATCGCGGCCACCATCCTCAGCCGGCACGGCACCGAGGAGCAGCGCAAGCGGCACCTGCCCGGCCTCGCCGACGGCTCCCAGAAGATCGTCTTCGCGATCACCGAGCCGGAGGCCGGCTCCAACTTCCACCGCCTCGGCACGGTGGCCCGCCGCGACGGCGACGGGTGGCTCCTCTCCGGCCGCAAGTGCTACATCTCCGGCGTGGACGAGGCGGACCACGTGCTGGTGGTGGCCCGTACCGGGGACGCGGCGACCGGAAAGCTCAAGCCGGCGCTGTTCCTCGTGCCGACGGACGCGGCCGGGCTGACCCGGTCCAAGCTGGACATGGAGATCCTGTCCCCGGAGAACCAGTTCCTCCTCTACCTGGACGACGTACGACTGCCCGCCGACGCGTTGGTCGGCGAGTCGCTGGACGCCGGCCTGCCGGCGCTCTTCGCGGGGCTCAACCCGGAGCGGATCACCGTGGCCGCGATGGGCGCCGGCACCGGCCGGTACGCCATCGAGCGAGCCAGCGAGTACACCGCCACCCGCAAGGTGTGGGGTGGTCGGACCATCGGCTCCCACCAGGCGGTGTCCCACCCGCTGGCGCACGCGGCGGTACAGGTGGAACTGGCCCGACTGATGATCCAGAAGGCCGCCACCCTGTACGACGCCGGCCGCGACCTGGAGGCCGGGGTGGCCGGCAACATGGCCAAGTACGCCTCCGGGGAGGCTGCCGCGCTCGCCGTGGACACCGCCGTCCAGGCGCTCGGCGGGGCCGGCATGACCACCGAGTACGGGGTGGCCACCCTGCTCGGCGCGGTTCGGGCCGGCCGGATCGCCCCGGTCAGCCGGGAGATGATCCTCAACTTCGTCGCCCAGCACGTCCTCGGCCAGGACAAGTCCTACTGACCCGCCCCACCACGAGCCACAGCGGCAGCATTCAACCGGGAGTGCGGCAGGCGGCGTCGATGCGGTGCACCGGTCGGACGCGGCGGCCCAGCCCCTCCAGCAGCGAGTCCTCGACGTGGAAGTCGTGGATGCGCAGCCGGTGTCGGGGGAGCTCCTCCTCGCTCGGGCAGAGCACCTGAGCGCGTACCAGGTCGACCGGGACGTACCGCACGCCGCCCTGCTCCTGAAGGATCACCATGTTGACGTCGTCGGTGGTGACCACGTGCCCGCGAACGTCCTCGGTGGGGCCGTTCTCCGCGCCCACCGTGGTGACGGTCAGCGGCAGCACCGGCGTGCTGATCACCGGCAGCGCGGCCCAGACCAGCATGGCCAGCACCGCCACCTCGGTCACCGACGCCAGCGGCCGGATCACCATCCCGGGCAGCGGCCCGGCGATGAAGAGGGCCAGCAACGGCGGCACCACGATGAGCGCCAGCACCAGCCGCTCGCCCCCCTGGTCCACCGCGTCGCGCAGCGTGGGCAGTACCAGCCAGCCGTACCCGGCGAGCAGCGCGACGATCAGCAACACCCGTGGCGCGACCCGCTCGTGCAGCCGGCCGGGGCGGAGCTGGAACGCGGCCACGAACGCCGGCAACAGCAGCGGAAGGTAGAGCAGCGGCCAGGTGATCAGGGCGAGCAGGAAGCTTGCCAGCACCACCCAGGCCGGGGTGATGTCGGCCCAGCGGGCGAAGAGCGGTCGACGACGGGTGCCCGGCGGGAGTCGATCCGCGCTGACGGCCAGCACCGCGCCGAGCGCGAAGACGGCGACCATGCCGGTGGAGAGCAGCCGGGCCGCCGTGGTCAGGAAGCCGGCCAGCAGGTTGACCGGCCCGACGTTTGCCACCAGCAGCAGCGTGGTCTGGAGTTCGCCGCCCGCCTCCACCCCGAGGCGGAGAACCGAGAAGATCGCCGGTACGCCCACCACGGCGGTCCAGAACGACTGGCTGGCGCGGGCGCGCCGTTCCGCCGGGTCCCACCGGACCCGCCCGGGCTCGACGTCGGCGACGACCGGCTCGGCGGGTTCGGCGGCCGGCACGCCGACCGGCCAGTCGAGGCCACCCACGGCGCCAGCGGCCGAACCGTCGACGGCCGAGGACGCGGCAGCCTCCGTACCGTCGATGCTCGGCGAGGCGGCGGCGGCGCCCGGCACGGACGTGCGGGGCGGCGGGACCGGGCCGTCGCCGCCGGTGGCGGTCGGCGCCGTGCTCACTTCGCGGGCGCCTTGTCGTCGAAGTCGACCAGCTTCGGCACCTCCAGCGGCTGCGGCTGGCGCTTCTCGGCCTTCAGCCACGGGCCCAGAGTCCTGTTGTACGCGGTCTGCCAGGGACTTGCCTCCTCGTCCCGCCCCTGCTGGTAGCTCTTCTGTAGGAAGAACGCAACCAGGTCGCGCAGTGCCGGGTCGCCGATCGGCATGCCGACGCCCAGCAACTCGCTGGTGCCGAAGGGCAGGTCGACGATCTCGAACTCCTTCGGGTGACGGGCCAGGAAGCCGGCGAGGATCGTCTCGTCGGAGCTGACCGCGTCGTAGCGGCCTGCCCGGATGCCGGCGACGCAGTCACCAACGGTCTTCACGACCAGGGCCCTGACCTGGTGACTTTCCAGCTCGGCCTCGGAGGTGGAGCCGCCGCTGGTACAGATCTTGTAGTCCGGGTTACGAAGGTCCTCAATGGTGCTGATCTTGCCCCTGAGCCGGATCGGCACCATCACCTCCTGGGTGGTGACGAAGTACGGCCCGGCGAAGCTCACGACCTCCTTGCGCTTCTCGGTCATGGAGAAGCTGGACACCACGAGGTCTACCGTGCCGCCCTGCAGCGCCGGGATCCGCTCCTCGGTGGCCACCGGAACGAACTCCAGGCGCTGGTCCCCCTCGTAGCCGAGGGAGGCGGCGACGTACCGGGCGATCTCGACGTCGAAACCGACGTGTTGGCCGTTTCGCAACTCACCCATGAGCGGCTCGTTCGTGGCGACACCGATGCGCAGCTTCGACTGGCCGTAGATGTGTGTCTCGCGCATCTTCTCCTGCACGGACGGCAGGTCCGGCTCCTGACGGCTGTCGCACCCGGCGGCGGCGGCCGGGGTGAGGGTCAGGGCGACCGCCAACGTCGTCGCGATCGAGCGGAGCCGGGACTGCGAACTGCCTGAGTTCATGGGCGACCTCGCTGCCGAAAGAGCCTGCGGGACACCGAGAGTAGCGGTTTCGGTCCATTCCGTGTGCGCACCGTTTTGGTCGCTCCAGCCAAGCCGGTCGATCAACTCGGAGCGGCGCGCCGGTCAGCTCTCTGCGGTTGACAGCCGGCCCGGCCGCGACATGCTGGAGGGGTGAGCCGACTGTCCAGGCCCGATGCGCGGATCGTAGCGGTGGTCGCGGCGCTGGGAGCCCTCGCGCCGCTGGTCATGCTGGTCGTCTGGCGCCGCCAGGATCTTCTCGGCGTGGTCCTCGCGCTGCTCTGTGTCCTGCTGACCATGGTCGCCGGGGTGGCCGTCTCCGCCGCCCGACAGGGCGACGACCCGGAGCCGGCGGACCGGCCGGCCGCCGGGCCGCCGGAGTTAATGCCGTACGGGCTGGACGCGGACACCCTCGACGCCCTGGACAGCCGGGACGCGTTGCGTGCGGTGCATGAACGGCGGCGCGGGCCGGGCGGGCTCAGCGCCCGGTGAGGGTGGGCGCGGTGAGCGCGTCCACGCCCCGCCCGGCCAGGCACCGGTAGGTCCGGTCGATGCTGCCGTCCACCGGCGGCAGCACCTCCAGGTGCCAGCCGGCCGACTCGGTGATCCCGGTGGTCAACCGGAACGTGGTCGCACTGCACACCTTGCGCACCGGCTCGGCGGCGACCACGTCGTCGTATTCGGCGCCGATCAGCGACACCGGCAGGAGGCCCTCGGCGTACGTCTCCCAGGTGTGCCGCCCGGCGCAGGGGACCCGGACCGCCTCGGCACGGGTGCCGCGGATCCGCACCGGGCCGAAGCACTCCAGCTCGGGCAGGCATCGTGCGCCGTCCGGCAGGGCGGTCTGCGCGCCGGCGGCGGTGGTGCAGCCGGGCAGTGGCCCGGTCGCCGGCGCGGCGGCCCGACTCACCGACGGGGTCGGGTTGGGCGGTTGCGGGCTGCTGGCCACCAGGGCTCCGGCGGTTGCCGAGGCAGCGAGCGCGAGAACCCCGGCGCCGCCGAGGAACCAGCGCCGCAGGGAGCGCCGCCCGCCGGGAGCCGTCGGGTGGGCGTCCTCGACAGGAGGGCGGGGTACGGGCTGGCCGGTGGCGTACGGGCCGGAGTGGGTCGGGCTGCCGCTGACCGGGGCGCCGCTGACGGGTGCCGACGGCGAGCCGAGCGGCAGGCTGGCGAGCAGTTCGTGCAGTTCGAGGGCGGAGGGCCGCTCGGCCGGGTCGTTGGCCATGCCGACGCGCAGCACGTCGATCAGCTCGTCCGGCACGCCGGGCAGGGTGGGGACCGGCTGGTTGAACATCTCCAGCACGGTGACCAGGCTGGGGTTGCGCTCGGACTGCCAGCGCGGCGGCCGGCCGTGCATCACCGCGTAGAGGGTGGCGCAGAGCGCGTACACGTCGACGGCCGGCGACGGCGGGCTGTGGCTGAACATCTCCGGCGGCGCGTACGCCGGCGTGAGCACCTCCAGGGTGACCGAGGCGTCCCGATGCTCCGCGAGCACGGCCAGCCCGAAGTCGGCGAGTACCGCCGAGTTGAAGGGCGAGTAGAGGATGTTCGCCGGCTTGACGTCGCGGTGCAGCACGCCGGCCGCGTGCGAGTGGGCCAGCGCGTCAGCGATCTTGAGGCCGAGGTCGCGAGCCTCGATCGGGCCCAGCGGCGACGTGCGCATGCGCTCGGCGTACGACCCGTCGCAGAGTTCCATGATCAGGTAGGGGTGCTGGTCGATGGTGACCCCGACGTCGAAGAGGTCCACCACGTGCGGGTGCGACGACATCCGCCCGGCCGCCCGCGCTTCACGAAGAAAACGGGCCTGGTCGCGCTCGCTGTCCAGCGTGCGGTTCTCCACCTTGACGGCGACCTCACGCCCCACCGAGATCTGGGTGGCCTGGTAGACGGTCGCGTAACCACCCCGGGCAAAGACCCGCAAATCGGTCAGACCGGGCACGATCGGCACTGGCAAGCCGCCAGTCGGGGTGTCGGTCACTGCTCGAAAATACCCAACCCGGCCAGTCGCTCAGCGCACCGCGTCCGCCGGAGCGGCGCCGGCAGCGCCGGGACCGTCCCCGGCGTCGCCCGCCGGCAAGGCCGGGTCGGTGCCGTTGGGCGTCGCGTCGATGCCGACCGGCGCGCCCCTGCGGGCGTCCAGGCGCAGGCCGACGGCGGTGGCCAGTGCGCCCAGCCCCTCCCAGGCGGCCACCCCGAAGAACCGGTCGGGGGCGATGTCGGCCAGCACGGCGATGGTGAACACGGTGAAGGTGACCAGACGGAAGACCACCGTGAACCGGTAGAAGGCCCGCCACTCGGTGACCGTGGCGAGCAGGTAGTAGACCCCCATGTTGAACGACGCCATCGAGGACGCCAGCAGGAACGTGCCAGTGTGGTCACCGGCGGAGCGAGTAGTCGGCACGTCCAACCCGAGCATGCGCAGCAGCGCCTCCGGCCAGAGCAGCCCGAGCACGCCCATCACCAGCGCCAACACGCCGAAGACAGCGATTGTCCAGCCCGCGGCGGAACGCGGCAACTTCATGAAGGGCCTCCCCAGGCGCCGCGACGATCACCTGTGGACCACCGCACGGTGTTGACACGCTAGCCGCTCGCCCCGACCAACCACATCCCCGGAACCGTCAAAACCGGATCGGGTCCCGGCAGCCGGCGGACCGCCCCGGCTAGACGGCGGCGAGCCGCGCGCGCAGGGCGTCGGCGGCGGCGCGTTCGCTGCGCTGCTCGGTCGCGTATGCCAGCCGAACCGCCTCGTCCGCACTGGCCAGTGCCTCCGCCGGGTGACCGCACGCGGCCAGCGCCTCGGCCAGCACACTGGCCGCGATCACCTGACTACGCACGTCCTCGGCCGGCGCGGCGACCGCCCGCCGAGCCCAGTCCAGCGCCTGGTCCCGCTGACCGTGGGCGAGCAGCGCCGACGCGTACCGGGCCATCGCCTGGCGGCGGGAGAAGAGCAGCGAGGGTGCGGTCGCGGCTGCGGTGGCCACCGGGGCGAGCAGGCCGACCGCGGTCGCCGGGTCGCCGGCGGCCAACCGGGCGGTGGCCAGCAGCACCCGGGGTGCCACCTGCGCCGGGGCCTGCGGGTTGTGCGGCTCGACGGCGGTCAGCACCGCGCGGGCGGCCTGCTCGGCGGTCTCGCAGTCGCCCATGTCCAGCGCCACGAAGCCACGCAGCGTCCCGGCCATCCCGGTGAGCAGCGGGTGCGAGGTCAGCTCGGCGTACGCCACGGCGTCGGTGAGCAGGTCGGCCGCGTGCTCCGGCTCGCCCAGCCCGCGCGCCACCACGGCCCGGACCACCAGCGCGAACCCGCGCCCCCAGTCGTCGGAGGCGGCCGCGAACTCGCGATACGCCCGCCGGGCCTCCCGATCCGCCTCGGCCAGGTCGCCCAGTTCGGCCGTGGCGAACGCCGCCACCGCGCGCAGCGTGCCCACCGCCCACGCCTCCCCGACCCGCTCGCCGAAGGGCAGGAAGACCTGCGCCATCCGACACGCCTCCCGCAGCCGGCCTGCGAGCAGCCGGGCGAAAGCCGTGGTGCCCCGCAGCCAGGCCCGCCCGTACGGATCCTTCAGCTCGGCGAAGAGTCGGGCGGCCCGGCCGAGCACCGCGTCGGTGCCGGCGAAGTCGCCCCGGGTGGTGGTCACCCAGGCCAGGTTCTGCAACGACCAGGCCTGCCCGCGCCGGTCCTGCGCGCCGAGGCTGACCTGGTACGCGGCGGCCAACCGGCTGCTCGCCTGGCTCAGCCGCCCGGCCACGAAGTCGGCCATGCCGAGCCGGCGCATCGCGGAGGCGCGCAGCGTGGGCAGCCCGGCGGCAGTGGCCACCTGCAACGCCTCCTGCCAGGCGACCACCGCCCGGCCCTGGTCACCGACGGTCTGCTGAGCCTGCCCGGCGAGCAGCAGGGCGCTGACCCGGATCGCCTCGTCCCCGGCGTTCGCGGCAATCTTCTCGGCGAAGGCGAGGGCGTCGACGACCCGACCGATCTGGAGCAGCGCCCGGGCATGCACCACCCGGTCGGCCGCCGGCACCCCGTCGCGGGCCAGTTCGGTGGCGCGCTCCGCGTACTCCACGGCCAGCGCCGGCTCGCCCGCCGACAGTGACCGGCGGGCGGCCCGGCCGAGCGCGGCGACCCCGAGCGGGACCACCGCGCGGGCCGACGCGTCCGGACGCAGCTTCACCGCGTCGGCGAGCCTGGCGGCCCGCTCGACGTGCGTCGCCACGAAGTCGTCCCGGGCCTCCTCGTTGAACCCGCCCGGCCCGCCGGCCGCCGTCTCGTCCCCCGGCGCCGCCCAGCGCGCCAGCGCGGCGTGCCGCTCGGCCAGCTCCGCCTTGCTCACCCCGGCGTACGCGGCCTCCCGCATCAACGGGGTGGCGAACGCGTAGCCGGTACGGGTGCGGTGCAGCATCCGCCGTTGCAGCAGCTCCTCGACGGCTCGGTCGAGCTCGACGGCGACCACCGCCGACGGTCGGCCGTCGCGGCCGGCCCGCTGGTCGCGCAGCGCCTCCAGCGCACCGGTCGGGACCGTGTCACCGACGACCGCGGCGTCGCGCAGCACCGAGCGGGCGTCCGGCGGCAGCGCGTCGATGCGTGCCGCGAGCACGGCGGCGAGGTCCCGGGAGAGCAACCGGCTGCCCAGCGAGCCGGGCACCAGCCGCCAGCCGGCCGTCGAGCCCTGGTCCCGCTCGCCGGGTGCGCCCCGGTTGCCGCGCCCTGGTTCCACCGTGGTGAGCGCTCCGCGCTCGATCAGCAGGGTGACCAGCTCGGCCAGGTAGAACGGGTTGCCCTGGGCGGTGGCCAGCAGCCGGTCCGTGTCGGCCTGCGGCAGCTTGCCGCCGCTGAGGTAACTGGTGAGCAGCCGGGCGGCATCGGCGCCGCGCAGCGGCGGCAGGGAGTGCACCTCGGCGTCCGCGACCCGGGTCAGCGCGCCGGCGGTACGGACCAGCTCGGGGCGGCCGAGCAGCAGCACCAGCACCGGGCCGGTGAGTCGGGACAGGGTCAACCCGAGAGCGCGGATCGTCTCGGCGGTGGCGTCGTGCAGGTCGTCCACCACGATCACCAGTGGCGCCTCCATGGCGAGCCCACTGAGCAGGTCGGCGACCGCGTTCGGCACCGCCTCGGCGTCGGCCGCCGGCGCGCCCGCGCTGCCCCACTCGCCGTTGTCGGTGCCGCCGTGGGCGGGAAGGTCGGCGTAGCCGAGCAGGGCGAGCACTTGATCGGTGACGATCGGCGGCTGCTCACTGCCGGCCCGGGCCAGCCGCTGGCCGAGCCGGCGCAGCCGCTCCTCGACCGCTGGCCGGGTCAACGCGGTGGCCGCGTCACTGGGCAGGCCGACGGCGGCGCGGACCAGGTCGGCCAGCGGCGCGAGCCGGCGCCGCTCACCGAAGGCGGCGCAGCGCACCGAGAGGACCCGGGCACCGGTGTGCGCGGCGTACCGGCCAGCGCCCACGTCGTACCCGGCGGCGAGGCGTTCCACCTCAGCGGCGAACCGGGACTTGCCGATGCCCGCCTCGGCGGTCATCAGCAGCACCCTCGGATCACCCTGGTCGATGACCTCGGCGAGCCGCCCGGCGACCCGACCGATCTCGGTCTCCCGGCCCACGTAGGGCGCCTCGTCGCCGAGGCCGGACCGGGTGCCCGGCGCGTCCAGCAGACCCAGCAGCTCGTACGCCTCGACCGGCTCGCGCTTGCCCTTGAGCCGCAACGGGCGCAGCGCCCGCCAGGAGGCGACGTGCCGGGTGGTGGCGGCGGTCCGGGCGCCGGCGTAGACGGCACCGACTGCGGCGGCGTCGGCCAGCCGGGCGGCGGTGTTCACCGTGTCCCCGATGACCGTGTACTCGATGGCGGCCTGGATGCCCGCGATGACGTCGCCGGTGTTCAGTCCGACCCGCAGCCCGAGCGGCGCACCGCCGCCCCGCTCGTCGTCGAGCACCCGGCGGACCGCCCGCTGCATCGACAGGGCGGCCCGGACCGCGCGTTCGGCGTCATCCTCGTGCGCCACCGGGGCGCCGAAGACCGCCATGATCCCGTCACCGGTCAGCTTGTCGACGTGCCCGCCGAAGGTCTTCACCGCGCCGGCGAGGGCGGCGAGCACCCGGTCGGTGACCGCACCGACCCGTTCCGGGTCAAGATCCTCGGACCAGGAGGTGAAATCGGAAAGGTCCCCGAAGAGCACGGTGACCACCCGGCGCTCGGCCGCCGGCAACGTCGCGGCGGCCGGCAGCGCGGCACCGCAATTGTGGCAGAACCGGGCACCGGGAACGGCGACGGTTCCACACACGGGGCAGGTCACGTGTGTTCCAACCCACTGACCCCCGGCTCAGATTCCCCGGTGGCGACCCCCAGGTACTCCAACTGGGCGCGGACCGACCACTCGGCGGCCCACCAGAGCGAGCGGTCCACGTCGGCGTAGACCGCAGCGACCACCTCGGCCGGGGTGCGGGCACCGGCGGTGACCGCCGCCCGCACCTGGTCGAGCCGGGCCCGACGGTGGGCGAGATAGAAGTCGGCCGCTGCGGCGCAGTCGGCCAGCGCCGGGCCGTGTCCGGGCAGCGCCGGGATCCCCCGGTACGCGGACAGCAACTCCAGGCTGGTCAGGTAGTCGCCGAGGTGCCCGTCCGGGTGGGCCACCACCGTGGTGCCCCGGCCGAGGATGGTGTCACCGGTGAGCACCACCCGCTCGTCGCCGTACGCGACGTGCAGGCAGACCGAGTCGGCGGTGTGCCCGGGGGTGGGTACCGGTCGCACCGCCAGGCCGGGGAGGTCCAGTGGCTCGGGCCGAGCGGCCAGCGGCTCGGCGCCGATGCTGTGTGCCAGGTCGACGGCGCGTACCGGCACCCCGCCGAGCAGCTCGCTCAACCGGGCGGAGCCCTCGGTGTGGTCGGGGTGGCCGTGGGTGATCAGGATCAGCCCGACCGGGCCGGTCGCGGCGATCCGGGTCAGGTGCCCCTCGTCCGCCGGCCCCGGGTCGACCACGACGCCGTACTCCGCCGCCGGGGCGCGCAGCACCCAGGTGTTGGTGCCGTCGAGGGTCATCGGGCCAGGGTTCGGCGCGCGCAGCAGCGTCACCCAGCTCGGCAGCTCGTCGGCGAGGGCCGCCGCCGGCGCCGTCACGTGCCCGCTCATGGCTGCGATCGTACGACCCCGCCCGCCACACCCCGCGATCATGCACGTTCGGTCCCTGATTCATCCCTGTTCAGGGCTTTCATCCGGGCCGGAAGTGCATGGTCGCGGGGGTGGCGACGCGTCAGGCAACCTCGACGATGAGTTCGATCTCCACTGGGGCGTCGAGGGGGAGTTCGGCGACCCCCACGGCGCTGCGGGCGTGACGGCCGGCCTCGCCGAAGACGGTGCCCAACAGGTCGGAGGCACCGTTGATCACGGCGGGCTGGCCGGTGAACCCGGGCGCGGAGGCCACGAAACCGGTCAGCTTGACCACCTTGACCACATTCTCCAGGCCGACCAGCGAGTCGACCGCGGCCAACGCGTTCAGCCCACACCGCTGAGCCAGGTCCTTCGCCTGCTCGGCGGAGATTCCGGCGCCGACCTTGCCGGTGGCCAGCAGCTTCCCCTCGGCGATCGGCAGTTGGCCGGAGACGTACACGTGCTGCCCGGACTGCACGGCCGGCACGTAGCTGGCCACCGGCGGCACCACCTCGGGCAGTTCGAGCCCCAGCTCGGCGAGCTTCGCGTGCGGGCCGTTGCTCATGCCTTGGGCCGCTTCAGGTACGCGACCAGTTGGTCCGGGTTCGGCCCGGGGACCACGGCGACGAGCTCCCACCCGTCCTCGCCCCAGTTGTCGAGGATCTGCTTGGTCGCATGGACCAGCAGCGGGACCGTGGAGTATTCCCACTTCTGCATCGCTGGAGGGCTCCCTCTCGGTGCGGACTTCTTCGAGGCACAGCCTACGGTCCGCTGGCCGAGTGAGGTGCGGGACGCTGCTCCGGCGCAGCCGGCAGCTCTCCGCAGGGTCCCTCGTGCTCGTACATCTGAGGGCAGCGGGACCGGTCGGGCAGCAGCAGGTCGCAGAAGACCCGGTGCCGGTTGTTCTGGTCGTCGGCGTTGGACACGGTGGTCTCGCCGGCGTCCAGCTCCGGCAGAAAGCCCAGGGACACCGCGACCCGACCGGCCAGCGTGGTCGCCGCCGCCAGGTCGGGCACCCGGATCGGCAGGTGGATGACGAAGCCCGGCTCGTCGTCGTCCCGGGCCCGCCCGATGGGGCGACTCGGCGCCCGCGCCGCCTCCGTCGACTCCGGCACCCGGCGGTACGACCGCTCGTTGACCGGCAGGCTGCCCACCGGCGCGTCGGCCTCGCCGACGGACCCGGGCCTGCGCGGCCGGTTGTTCGGGAACTGGGTGCGAGGAACATTGTCCGCGTCGCGCATGTACTGCCTCCGGGGTCGTACCTCTCGGATCACACTTCCGGTCCGAACCATCCGTCCGTTCCGGCCCCCGCACCGGGACGAAGGTAGGTCCCGAGCCTCAGTCCCGCCAACAGGACGCGCACGATCGGTCACCCCGAGCCACATATACGACACCTTGCAGGTAGGAAGCCCGACGGTGCTCCGCACCGGTGGCCAGCCGGTCGAATTCGAAGCTGGCACGGCACGACGGGGGCGACATCGATCCGGTGGTTGACCGCTACCCTTCCGGTCGGACGGTCGCGCAGCGCCCGGACGCCCGCTCGATCACGCTCGGCGCCAGGGGTGGCGACGGGCGCCGCACCCCCGGGGGAAGAGATGACCCAACCGCCCAGCGGCGACCAGCCCGCACACCCGCCCGTTCACCCGGATCCCACCGGCCAGCCCGACGGTTCCGCCGTCCCCGGCCAGTCGGCCCCCGACGCGCAGCCCGGCCCGCTCGCCCTCCCGGCGCAGCCCGCCAGGCCGGCGCTCCCTGCACAGCCGGCATCGCCCGCATTCCCTGGCTCGCCCGCCTTCCCCGCGTCGCCGGCCGGGCCGGCCTTCCCCGCGTCGCCGGGCTTCCCCGCGCCGCCTGCCGGGCCGGCGTTCCCCACTCAGCCGGGCGGGACGAACTTCCCCGGGCAGCCTGGTCTGGCCGGGCAGCCCGAGGGTCCGGGCGGCGCAGCCGCACCGGCTGGGCCAGGCACTCAGGACCCCTCGGCGATCCCGCCTCCCCCCTCCGGCTACCCGCCCTACCCGGGCGCTGCCGCGCCGAAGAAGAAGCGCGGCCTGCTGATCGCGGCGATCGCGCTGGTCGTGATCATGGTGCTCTGCGTGGGCGGCGGCGTGGTGGCGTTCCTGACCCTGCGCAACGTCGAGAACGGCGAGGGCGCCAAGGAGCCGGCGGTCGCCGTCGACGAGTTCCTCACCGCGGTCTACAAGGATCGCGACGCGACCAAGGCGGCCAGCCGCGTCTGCGCCGCCTCCCGGGACGACGAGAAGATCGCGGCGAAGGTGGCCGAGGTGCAGAAGTACTCCGCCGAGTACCAGAACCCGCGCTTCCGGTGGACCAGCCCCAAGGTGGACAACCAGACCGGAGACCGGGCCACCGTCTCCACCCGGATCACCATGACCACCGCCGACGAGAAGGTGGCCGACCAGGACCTGCGCTTCACCGTGGTGCAGAAGACAGGTTGGTGGGTCTGCGAGGTCGCGTGACCGCCAACCCTGGATAGGCTCGACGGGTGCGTGCAGCTGAGCGGCCGTCCGACCCGGCCGGTAACGGATGGTCGGCCCGTCTCCACGTCGTGACCGGCAAGGGCGGCACCGGCAAGACCAGCGTGGCGGCGGCGCTGGCCCTGGCGCTGGCCGCCGGCGGCCGGCGCACCCTGCTGGTGGAGGTCGAGGGGCGGCAGGGCATCGCCCAGCTCTTCGGCATCGATCCGCTGCCGTACGAGGAGCGACACCTCGCCGACGCCCCGGACGGCGGCGAGGTGCGCGCGCTGGCGGTGGACGCCGAGGAGGCGCTGCTCGAGTACCTCGACATGTTCTACAAGCTGGGTGCGGCGGGCCGGGCGTTGCGCAAGCTCGGCGCCATCGACTTCGCCACCACGATCGCCCCCGGTCTGCGCGACGTGCTGCTCACCGGCAAGGTGAAGGAGGCCACGACCCGCACCTCAGGGCAGCGGCGCGTGTACGACGCGGTGGTGCTGGACGCCCCGCCGACCGGGCGGATCGGCCGGTTCCTCAACGTCACGGCCGAGACGGCCCGGCTCGCCAAGGTCGGCCCGATCAAGACCCAGAGCGAGGGGGTCGCCGCGCTGCTGCGCTCCCCGATCACCGCGGTGCACGTGGTCACGCTGCTGGAGGAGATGCCCGTGCAGGAGACGGTGGACGCCATCGCCGACCTGACCTCGCTCGGCTTCGGGATCGGGAAGGTGATCGTCAACGGCGCCCGGCCACCGCTGCCCGCCGGCCGGGCGGTCAGTGCGGCCGAGCTGAAGCGCGGGCTGGTCGCCGCCGGGCTGCCGGCCGACCGGGAGACCGTCACCGGCCTGCACGACGAGGCGCGCGACCAGTTCATCCGGCGCGAGCTGGAGGATTCGCTCCGAGCCGACCTGGTGGAGCTGGGGCTCCCGATGGTCGAGCTGCCGTTGCTGCCCGACGGGGTGGACCGGTTGGGGCTCGCGACGCTGGCGCAGGCCCTCGTCCGGGCCGATTGACTCACACCTGAGCTCTGCACGGGCGCTGGACCCACCCGGCCCGATACGCTCGATTGGTGCCTTCCGAAGACGCGGCGCCGCAGCTGGACGTCGACCAGATCCTCGCCGACCCAGGCGTGCGGATCATCGTGTGCTGCGGTGCCGGCGGGGTCGGCAAGACGACCACGGCCGCGGCGCTGGCGCTGCGGGCCGCCGAGCAGCACGGCCGGCGCACGGTGGTGCTCACCATCGACCCGGCCCGCCGGCTGGCCCAGTCGCTGGGCCTGACCGAGCTGGACAACACTCCCCGCCAGGTCAAGGGGATCGACGTCGAGACCAGCGGCGGCGAGCTGCACGCCATGATGCTGGACATGAAGCGCACCTTCGACGACGTGGTGCTCCAGCACACCGATCCGGCGAAGGCTGCGGAGATTTTCTCGAACCCGTTCTACCAGGCAATGAGCTCCACCTTCGCCGGCACGCAGGAATACATGGCGATGGAGAAGCTGGGTCAGCTGCACGCCCGGGGCGAGTGGGACCTGATCGTCGTGGACACCCCGCCGTCCCGCTCGGCACTGGATTTCCTGGACGCGCCGGCCCGGCTCTCCCGATTCCTCGACGGCCGGATGCTGCGACTGCTGATGGCCCCCGCGCGCAGCGGCGGGCGGAGCATGTTCAGCCTGGTCACGGCCTCGTTCGGGATGTTCTCGAAGGTGGTGCAGAAGATCCTCGGTGCGCAGCTGCTCACCGATCTGTCCGGCTTCGTGGCCGCACTGGATTCGATGTTCGGCGGTTTCCGGCAGCGGGCCGAGCAGACGTACCGCATCCTCCAGGCGCGGGAGACGGCCTTCGTGCTGGTCGCGGCACCGGAGCCGGACGCGGTCCGGGAGGCCGCGTACTTCGCGGGCCGGTTGCGGGAGGAGAAGATGCCGCTGGCCGGCCTGGTGCTCAACCGGGTGCACCGGCCGGCGGTGCCGGAGCTGGACGCCGAGCGGAGCCGGCTCGCCGCGGAGCGGCTGGCCGAGCTGGGTGGGCACGAGGCCACCGCCGAGGTGCTGCGAGCGCACGCGGCGCTGGCCCGTCAGGCGGTACGCGAGCAGCAGGTGGCCGCGCGGTTCACCGAGGCGTTCCCGGCGGTGCCGTCGGTGTCGGTGACGGCGCAGCCCGCCGACGTACACGACGTCGACGGGCTGCGGACGATCGGCGCGGCGATCAGCCGGCCGTGACCGGCGTCAGTTGGCCGCGCTGACGAGGATCTTGTCCTTGCCGGCCTTGTCCTTGCTGTTCTTCTTCATCGCGGCCTCGAACATCTTGCGCCAGCTCGTCACCTGCGGGTGACGACGCAGCAGCGCCCGCCGTTCGCGTTCGGTCATGCCACCCCACACACCGAACTCGATTCGGTTGTCCAGCGCGTCGGCCAGGCACTCGTAACGAACTGGGCAGCTCCGGCAGATCCGCTTCGCCACGTTCTGTTCGGCGCCCTGTACGAACAACGCGTCCGGGTCCCCGTTCTGACACGCCGCCAGCGACGGCCAGTCAGTAATCATGCCCATGTGTACACGTCCCCCCTTGCAGTACCTACCGACCTCGTTGCACGTCAGCCGGCAATTCCCCCCGATCGCCCGGCCTGCCTTCCCCAAGGCGGCGCGAACGACATGTGGCTCTGTCGCCGCCCCCATCATGCTCTGTAGTCGACTGATTACGCAACGTTGTCGACGAAATCCATCATTCCGGACACTCCCGGCGTCCCGGGCTCTCGACCGCCGGTTACCCCGCCGAGGTCGGCGAAAACGCTGCGCCGCCTCCTCCGACTGGAGGAAACTCACGGCAGGTCACGCGCAACCACGCACCGGGGGTCGTGCGTTTAGCACAACGAGGGCAGCGCACGCAGGAAATGGGGAAAGAACGCCCTAGCGCCCCTCGTTCCCTACTCGCGTACCCTGTCGAGGTGACCTGGATGCGGAAACGTGACCACAATGTGCTGACCAACGCCGCATCGCTGCTCATATGTGGCCTGTTGGCTGGCGTGGTGGTCGCTGCGGCGGCCTTCCCCGCGGTGGCGATGTCCGGCTTGGCCGCCAAGGCCGGCGCCGAGACATTCGGTGCCCTGCCCACGGAGCTGACGGTGGCCCGCGCGCCGCAGATCAGCTACCTACTGGCCTCGGACGGCAAGACGCCGCTCGCGACGATGTACGACGAGAACCGGCGGGACGTGAAGCTCGCCGACATCTCGCCGTACATGCAGAAGGCCATCATCGCGGCCGAGGACCATGACTTCTACAAGCACAACGGCGTCGACATCAACGGTGTCGCCCGCGCGTTCGTGAACAACCAGAACGAGAGCGCCGGCCGGCAGGGCGCCTCGACGCTGACCATGCAGTACGTCCGGCTGGCCATCGCCTACTCGGCGACCCACCCGGCCGACGTGGTCGCGGCGACCGAGGACACCAGCGCCCGCAAGCTCCGCGAAATGCGGCTGGCCCTCCAGGTCGACAAGGAATTCTCCAAGGACGAGATCCTCACCCGCTACCTCAACCTCGCCTCGTTCGGCAACGGCGCGTACGGCATCTACGCCGCCAGCCAGGTCTACTTCGGAAAGCCGCCGAGCAAGCTGAAGATCGAGGAAGCGGCGCTGCTGGCCGGCATGGTGAAGGCGCCCACCACCAACGACCCGACCACCAAGGCCGGTTACCCGCTCGCACTGGACCGGCGCAACTACGTCATCCAGAACATGCTCGACATCAAGGCCATCACCCAGCAGGAGGCCGACGCGGCCAAGGCGACCAAGCTGGTGGTGAAGGACAAGCGCACCCCGAACGGCTGCGTCGCCGCCAACGTCAACAGCTGGGGCTTCTTCTGCGACTACTTCTACCGCTGGTGGATGCAGGAGGAGACGTTCGGCTCGACCACGTACGACCGCGAGCGGCGGCTCAAGAGCGGCGGCTACACCGTCGTGACGTCGATCGACGTTCAGGCGCAGAAGGGCGCGGACGCGGCCGTCCGCAGGGCCAAGAGCGAGAACAGCAAGGAAGCCGCCATGGTCGCGGTGGTGGAGCCCGGCACCGGGCGGGTCCGGGCGCTCGCGGTCAACCGGCAGTTCAAGCTCGACGACCCGAAGAACCCGAAGAACAAGATCTCCAGTGATCCGGCGAAGAGCAAGAAGGGCATCCGGGGCAACTATCCGGCGACGGTGAACCCGCTGCTCACCGGTGGCGACGGCATCGCCGGCTACCAGGCCGGCTCGACCTTCAAGATCTTCAGCATCGTGGCGGCGCTGGAGAAGGGCATTCCGCTCAGCTACACGATCAATGCGCCGCAGCAGTTCAAGTCGGAATACATCATCGACAGCAGCAGCCCGGCGGCCTGCAAGGGGACGCACTTCTACTGCCCGACCAACTCCGGTCTGAAGGCCGGCGGCGTGCAGACCATGTGGAGCGCGTTCTCCCAGTCGGTCAACACGTACTTCGTCCCGCTGCAGCAGCAGGTGGGCGCGGAGAACGTGGTCGACGCCGCCAAGCGGGCCGGCATCCAGTTCCGGGCCAGCAGCGACGCCAAGTTCGCCGGCACCAAGGACGCCGCCCACCAGTGGGGCGCATTCACCCTGGGCGTCTCCTCGACCACGCCGTTGGACCTGGCCAACGCGTACGCCACCCTCGCGGCTGACGGCAAGTACTGCGAGCCGATCCCGGTGCAGGAGATCCGGGACCCGGAGGGCAAGAAGCTGGACATCGCCAACCCGCGCTGCGAGAAGCGGTTCAGCACCGAGGTGGCCCGGGCCGCCGTGGACGCCGCCCGCTGCCCGGTCGGCGACAACTCCAGGACCAGCAAGTGTGGCGGCAGCCGCACGGCCGGGGTGGTGAAGGGCATCGTCGACGCGCCGGTGGCCGGCAAGTCCGGCACCACCGACTCGGAGAAGACGGCCGCCCTGGTCGCGATGACCAAGCAGTACGCGGTGGCTGGCATCATGGCCGACCCGGACTGGCCGCAGACCAACGTCAAGATGAAGCACAAGGAGAAGGACGGCATCAACCCGCCGGTGTACGAGACGCTGCGGGATGCGATGAAGGGCAAGCCCCGCGTCAACTTCGAACCGCCGGGGCAGAAGATCTCCGAAGGTGACCAGCGCAGCATCCCCGACGTGAAATGCGTGTCGGTGGAGACCGCGAAGTCCCGGATCAAGGGCGCCGGCTTCGAGCCGGTCGTCTCCGAGACGAAGGTCCCCTCGTCCTGCAAGGCGGGCGACGCGGCCGGCACCAGCCCGGACGGGCGCACCATCAAGGGCGGCGTGGTCATCATCCAGATCAGCCGCGGCGGCGGGGCCACCCCGCCGGGCACCACCACCCCGGGGCAACCCGGTAACCCGCCCGGTCGACCCGGCGCGGGCCGCCCAGGCGGCTGAGGTAGCGCGGACGCACGAACGGGCGGGCACCCACTGCGGGTGCCCGCCCGTTCGTCTGTCGGGACTACTCCGGTACGAGACTGCGGCGGTGCCCTCGGGTCAGAGGCCGAGCTGTCGGCGTACCTCGGCGGCCACCCTGCCCCCCTCGGCCTGACCGGCCACCGCGGCCTGGGCCGACTTCATCGCCGGGCCCATCTGGGCCTTACCGGTGAAGCCGCCCGCGGCGAGCGCCCCCGTGACCAGCTCGGTCAGCTCGGCATCGGAGAGTTGCTTGGGCAGGTAGCGGTCCAGCACCTCGCCCTCGGCGGTCTCCTTCGCGGCCTGCTCGGCGCGGCCGGCGTCGGCGAAGGCGGTGGCCGCCTCCCGGCGCTTCTTGGCTTCCTTGGTCAGCACCGCGAGCACCTCGTCGTCGGTGAGCTCGCGCTTGGCCTTGCCGGCGACCTCGGCGGTGCCGACGGCGGCCAGGGCCATCCGCAGCGTGGAGGTGGTCAGCTCGTCGCGCGCCTTGAGCGCGGAACGCATGTCGGCAGTGAGGCGGTCCTTCAGCGTGCTCATGGACGGTCAAACTACCCTGAACGCCATGCGAAAGCGCACACTATTCCGACTCGCCGCCGGAACCGCCGCAGTCGGCGCGGCCACCCTCGCGTACGCGTCGCTCATCGAGCGCAACATGTTCACCCTGCGGCGGTACGACGTACCGATGCTGCCGGCCGACGCGGAGCCGCTTCGCGTGCTGCACCTGTCGGACCTGCACATGATGCCCAACCAGGCGCGCAAGCAGCGCTGGGTGGCGTCGCTGGCCGCACTCGACCCGGACCTGGTCGTGGTGACCGGCGACAACATGGCACACCCGGGCGCCGTGCCGGGGGTGCTGCGGGCGCTCCAGCCGCTACTGGACTACCCGGGCGCGTTCGTGTTCGGGTCCAACGACTACACCGGGCCGGTGTGGAAGAACCCGTTCACCTACTTCCTGCCCGACCGGGAGTACACCGAGGGCGCCGAGCTGCCCTACGAGGAGCTGCGCCAGGTGTTCACCGGCGCCGGCTGGGTGGACCTCAACAACGCACGGACCACGCTGAAGGCCGGCGGCCGGCAACTCGACCTGGCCGGCGTGGACGACCCACACATCGACCGGGACGAGTACGAGGCGGTGTCCGGCACGGTCTCGTCCTCGGCGGACCTGTCCATCGCGCTCGCGCACTCACCTGAGCCTCGGGTGCTCGACCAGATGGCCGCCGACGGCTTCGGGCTGCTGCTGGCCGGGCACACCCACGGCGGGCAGGTCTGCGTACCGGGCGCCGGGGCACTGGTGACCAACTGCGGCCTGCCCCGCTCGATGGCGCGCGGACTGCACCGGTGGCCGGGCTCGGAATCCTGGCTGCACGTCTCCGCCGGCCTCGGCACCCACCCGACCGCTCCGGTCCGCTTCGCCTGCCCCCCGGAGGCGAGCATCCTCACCCTGATCCCCCGCTGACCGCCACTCCGCCGCCCGGCGCCGGGCGTCCGGCGCCCGACGCCCGGCGTCAAGATCCGCACAACTTCCGGGAAATAGGTGCCTCACCGCGCTGGAAGGCCACTACATCCCGGAAGTTGTGCGGATCTTGGCTGCTCCGGGCGGGGTCCGGCCGGCGGGGGTACCGAGTTTGACCATCGCGGCGGGTGGGCTACTATTTGTCGGCACGCCTCGGGGTGTGGCGCAGCTTGGTAGCGCGCTTCGTTCGGGACGAAGAGGTCGTCGGTTCGAATCCGGCCACCCCGACCAGAGGTAATAGCAGGTCAAGGCCCCTCCACCGAGGGGCCTTGATTCGTTTCCGGCGAGCATCGCTCGCATTGAGGCAGCGATCCGTGCGAGCACCCTGCGATTTGGGTCACGAGTCGAAAGCGCGGCTGCCGGTCCAGCGTCATTGACGTCCGGTCGTGGCCCCTCACCTTCGCCGCGTCGTTGGTCGGCACCCAATCGGACACAGCGCCACTCGCGTACGAGTGCCGAAGACCGTGGAACCCGGGGTCCGACGGGCAGCCGTGTCCGGTGCGGCGACGGAGACGTCCAGTGAATGCTGCCGTCGCGGCTGACGTCCGAGCGACGCCCGCTGACTAGCATCGACCGCGATG
This sequence comes from Micromonospora sp. NBC_00389, assembly GCF_036059255.1. Taxonomy (NCBI): domain Bacteria; kingdom Bacillati; phylum Actinomycetota; class Actinomycetes; order Micromonosporales; family Micromonosporaceae; genus Micromonospora; species Micromonospora sp. NBC_00389. The sequence goes on from NZ_CP107947.1 coordinate 1,104,762, forward strand.
GAGCTGCTGGAACGCGCGGACGCGCTCGCCACCCTGGACGGGCTGCTGGCCTCCCCCGGCGGCGCGATCGCGCTCGTCGCGGGCGAGGCAGGTGCCGGCAAGTCCACCCTGGTCGGTGCATTCGCGGCGACGGCCGGGGCCAGGGTGCTCTGGGGCAGCTGTGACCCACTGCTGACCCCACGGGCGCTTGGCCCCGTGCACGACATCGCCCGGCAGGTCGGCGGCGTACTCGCGGAACGACTGAGCGCGCTGCACACGGCGGCGGAGGCCGAACGCCGTGACGCCTTGTTCGACGCGCTCCTCGACGAGCTGACCGATTCCCGGCCCGGACGCCGAACAGTGATGGTGGTGGAGGACACGCACTGGGCGGACGGGGCCACCCTGGACCTCATCGCGTACCTGGGGCGGCGGCTCGCCCGCCACCCGGCGCTGCTCGTACTCACCCTGCGCGATGACGAGGTCGGGGCGGAGCATCCACTGCACGCCGTACTCGCGGGCCTGCCCCGGCCAGTGGTCCGCCGGTTGCCGCTGCCCGCCCTGTCCACCGATGCCGTCGCGGAGCTGGCCCGGCGGGCCGGCCGCGCCCCGGGCGGGTTGTACCAGGCCACCGGCGGCAACCCGCTGCTGGTCACCGAGGTGCTGGCCGCGACCGGCCCGGGTGTGCCGCCGACCGTACGCGATCTGATGCTGGCCCGACTGGCCGCGTTGTCGCCGCCGGCCCGGGAGGTCGCCGCCCTGGTCTCGGTGGTCCCGTCCCGGGCCGAGCCGTACCTGCTCGACGGTCACCCGGCGGCTGCCGTGCAGGAGTGCCTGGATCGGGGGGTGCTGGTCCCGGTGGGCAATGCGGTGGCGTTCCGGCACGAACTGCTGGGCCGGGCGGTACGCGAGTCACTCTCCCCGGTGCACCTGGTCGCGCTGCACGCCGCCGTGCTGGCCCGACTCACGCCCCGGGCGGATGTGGACGCCGCCCGGCTGGTGCACCACGCTCACCACGCCGACGATCCGCTGGCCGTACTGCACTGGGCACCCGTGGCGGCCCAACGGGCCAGCCGGGCGGGCGCGCACCGGCAGGCGGCGGACCACTACACCGTCGCGCTCCCCCACGCCGCGGGCCTGCCGGCACCGCGCCGGGCCGAGTTGCTGGAGGCGTACGCGACCGCCGCGTACCTCGCCGGGTTGGCCGCGCAGGCGCTGGACGCCCGGCGGGCCGCGCTCGCCATGCGGGAGGCCGAGGGCGATCCGCTGCGGATCGGCGAGAACCTGCGCTGGGTGTCGCGTCTGTGCTGGTGGACCGGGGACAGCACGGCGGCCCGGACGGCGGGTACCCGAGCGGTTCGGGTACTGGAGTCCGCGACCCCCGGCAGGCAGTTGGCGATGGCCTACAGCAACATGTCGCAGCTGCTCATGCTCGCCGACGACAACGACCGGGCCATCGAGTGGGGTGACCGGGCCCGGGAGCTGGCCCGACGGCTCGGCGACGTGGAGACCGAGGCGCACGCCCTGGTCAACGTCGGCTCGGCCCGCCTCCAGAGCGGTGATGTCGCCGGCATCATCGAGCTGGAACGTGGGCACACCCTGGCCGTCGCCCACCACCTCGACGACCACGCGGCCCGGGCGCTGGTCAACCTGGCCACCATGTCGCTGGAGTGGCACCGGATCGGGCCGGCTGCCGAGGCCCTGGACCGGGCACTGCGCTTCACCACGACCCGGGACCTCGACGGGTACGCCCGGCACCTGCTCGGCTACCGGTCCCGGCTGCGGCTGACGACCGGCGACTGGGCCGGTGCCCGCTCCGACGCCGAACGGGCGCTGACCGGCACCGCGCAGCCCGGGGGGAGCCTGGTCCCGGCCCTGGTCGCACTGGGCCTGCTCGACGCGCGTCGGGGCGAGGCGACCACTGGCGAGCATCTGGACAGGGCGGCGCGCTGGGCGGCGCAGAGCCGCGAACTCCAGTTCGTCGTGCCGGTCGCCGCGGCCCTGGCGGAACGACACTGGCTGGCCGGCGAGCCGGGACCGGCGGTCCCCGAGCTGCGCCGTGCCCACCGGCTCGCCGTCGACGCGGGCCAACCCTGGTACGCCGGCGAGCTGGCGTACTGGCTGTGGCAGGTCGGCGAGCCGTTCGGGGACACCGGCGCGCTGGCGTCGCCCTACCGGCGGCTGATCGAGGGTGACTGGGCCGGCGCAGCCGAGGAATGGCACCAGCTCGGCTGCCCGTACTCCCGTGCCGAGGCGCTGGCCTGCGGCGACGACCCGGCGGCCGCCGAGGCGCTGCGGATCCTGGACGGGCTGGGCGCGATCGCCGTGGCCCGCAGGATCCGGGCCGAACTGCGCGGCCGTGGGATGGCCCGGGTGCCGAGGGGGCCGCGCCCGGCGACAGCCGCGCACCCGACGGGCCTGACCGCCCGGCAGCGGGAGGTGCTGGCGCTGCTCGCCGAGGGGCTCAGCAACGCCGAGATCGCGGCCCGGCTGTCGCTCTCCGCCCGGACCGTCGGCCACCACGTGTCGGCGGTGCTGGACAAGCTCGCGGTGCCCAGCCGGGGCCAGGCGGCCGCGGCGGCCCGCCGGCAGGGCCTGGTGCCGCCAACATAGGTGTTTCTACCGATCCCCCGGAGTGCCACCCCGCCTACCGTCGGTGACACACCGAACCGTCCGAGGGGGACCACTGATGACCACCGCAATCGATCTCAGCGCCGTCAAGGCACGCCAGCAGGTGACCTGGGCCAGCGGCGACTACGGCGCGGTCGCCGCGCTCATCCACCCGATCTCCGAGTGGCTGGTCGCGGCTGCCGACCTGTCGGCCGGCGCCCGGGTACTCGACGTGGCGACCGGCACCGGCAACGCGGCCATCGCCGCCGCCCGCTGCGGCTGCGCGGTGACCGGCGTCGACTACGTACCCGAACTGCTGGAACGCGGCCACGCCCGGGCGGCGGCGGAACGGCTGCCGGTCACCTTCGTGACCGGTGACGCGGAGCGGTTGGCGTATCCCGACGGCACCTTCGACGCGGTGCTCTCCGTCGTCGGCGTGATGTTCGCGCCGGACCAGGAGCGGGCGGCCGCCGAGCTGGTCCGGGTCTGCCGGCCCGGCGGCACGGTGGCGTTGGCGTCGTGGACGCCGCAGGGGTTCATCGGCGAACTGTTCCGCACGGTGGGGCGGCACGTGCCGCCGCCGGCAGGGCTGCGCCCGCCGGTCCAGTGGGGCGACGAGGGCCGGGTCCGCGAGTTGCTCGGCGGGGCCGTGGGTGAAGTGCGGGCGGTACGCCGGGAGTTCGTCTTCCGCTTCGGCACCCCGGAGGAGTTCGCCAACTTCTTCCGGGCCAACTACGGGCCGACGCTGAAGGCGTTCGAGGCGCTGCCCGAGGAACGGCGACCGCACCTGCACGCCGACCTGGTGGAGCTGGCCCGGACGCACAACCGGGCCACCGACGCCACCGTGCGGATCCCGGCGGAGTACCTGGAGGTGGTGGCCGAGCGGACGCCGGAGCGCTCCTGACCGGGCCCGCCCCTCGCCCTTCGCGGGCGAGGGGCGGTCGGGGTCAGGGGGTGGTGGCGATGAAGTGGCCGGCCTGGTCGACCACGACGTCCGTGCTGCCACCGCTGTTGTTGAACAGCGTCACGGACCCGTTGGCGCCCACCCGGACCACCGCGGCGTTCGACGCAGTCTCCCCGGCCACGAAGTTGACGTTCGAGACGGCCGCCGGCGCCTCGCCCTTGGGGTGCGCGGTGAGGACACCCGGAGCGGTCGGCGCGGTGACCGTCAGGTTGGCCACCAACGCGGTCGGCTTCGGCGCACTGTCGTTGCCGTTCGGGTCGAGGTAGGGCACCCACAGGTCGATCGACGAGAACGGAGCCAGGGTCGGATCAGCATTGCCGCCGATCGCGCTCCGGGTGTCGAGCACCCGCTGGGGACCGTGCGGCACGAAGCCGTCGGTGGCACCGGTGCCGTACCAACCGGCCAGGTCCGCGAGCACGTGGGTGGTACCGGAACTGACGTTCTGGAGAACGAGCCGACCGTTCACCACCGGCACCGTCACCAGGTTGGGGATGGTCTGGCCGGCGACGAAGTTCAGGTTGGACGCCGTCGGCACGGACGAACCGGCCGGGAACACGGTTAGGACCCCGTTCGCCGTCGGCTGGGTGGCCGTCACGTTCAGCACGACGGCCTTGGCACCTGACGGCACCCGCCCGGAGAGGTCCAGCACCCGATAGCTGTTCGCGGGGATCGGCGTGCCCCCGTTGGCCCGACTGTCCAGCACCCGGGTCGGCGGCAGCGGCTTGAAGCCGTCACCCACCCCGGAGTAGAAGCCCTGCAGGTCGGCGACGACGTGCACCGTCCCGCCGGCGTTGTTACGGATGCGCAGGTTGCCGTTGGACATCGGCACCGTGACCAGGTTCGGCACGGTCTCGCCGGAGACGAAGTTGACGCTCGACGCCCCGGGTGCCGTCGTGCCGTCGGGGTAGACGGTGAGGTAACCGGCGCTGGTCGGCTGGGTGGCTGTCACGTTGAGCACCACAGCCGTGATGTTCGAGGCCGCGACCCCGTTGATCGACATGATCGGCAGGACGATCTCGGAGTTGGCCGCGATGGGAACGGTGGTGCCGATTCCGACGGCGGCGCGAGTGTCCAGCAGACGGGTCGGCGTCACCGGGGTGAACATCGCGCCCAGGACCGTGCAGTACGCGAAGTGCGGCTCGAACACGATGTCCGGGAGCACCCGGAAGTTGTCGAAACGGGTAGAGCTGTTGTGTACACATGCGCCACCGGCGCGGGGGAGCTGGCGCTCCGCCGGTTCAATCGGACCCACGCGATAGAACCGGTCGCCGGTGAGCTTGCGGATCACCTTGCCCACCGGGCCGTCGGTGGGCCACGCGTGGATGACCGTCACGGGGTGAACGAAGTCCAGCGACGAACCGCCCGGCTTGCGCCGAATCTCGTCGATGCCGGTCACGGTCGAGTTGCCCTGGAGCTCCACCGCGCCCCGGTCGTGGTAGCCGTTACCGGTGCCGGTGTTGGGCACACTGGGCGCGTCGGCGTGTGCGTTGTCCAGCAGGTCGGTGCGAGTGGCGCCGGGCGCCGCCGCATCGGCGGAGTCGACCGCCGGCGAGGCGGCGGTCAGCGGGAACCAGCCTCGCTCGGTGCCCTGCATCTCGCCCAGCAGGGCCGGGGCCAGGATGTCGTGACCGCCCTGCCCCGTCGCCGCCCGGAACGACGCCAGATCGGCGTGATCGGTGTCGCCCCACCGGTAGACAGCCCCACCACTGGCCGGGTCGACCAGGTTGTGGTCGGCCTCCGTACCGCCGGTGGCCGCAGCGGAGACCGAGATCGCGGGCGCGGTGGTCGGGTCGGCACAGGCCCCCGGCTGCGGGACGGGCCCGGCACCGGTGCGCAGGATGTTGTTGCGGATACTCGCGCCGGTCGAGGCACCGGCCAGCACGATCCCGGTCGCGCAGTCGGTCACCACGGTGTTGCCGGTGATCCGGGCTCCCGGCGCGTCGGTCACGGCGACCCGGGTCTTGAAGAAGGTGCTGGCGGTGACCGTCGCGCCAGAGACGCCCGCCTCGACGGCCACGCCGGTGCCGGAGCCGGAGAACCAACCCCGGCTGACCGTGACATCGCTGGACGAACCCGTCACCCGGACGGCGGGCAGGGTGCCCGCGCCAGCGGCGACGCCGTCCACAGTGACCCGCTGGGCTCCCTGGATCAGAGCCGGCACCGCGTCGGCGCGGCCGGAGAGTGTGAGGCCCTCGACCACGACGTCGTGCACGCCGGAGATGGTCAGCGGAGTCCCGCTGATGCTGTAGTGGCCAACGCGGACCATGCCGTACGGCGTGTTGACCGCCCGCAGGGTGATCGGCGCGGATTCGGTGCCGGACCGCGTGACCGTCACCTTCTCCGCGTAGTTGCCCGGCAGCACGAGCACCGTCTGGCCCGGCTGGACGACAGCCAACGCGGCGCCGATCGTGCAGTAGGGCGCAGCCTCGCTGCCGTCGCCAGCCGGCTTACAGTCGCGCTGACTGACGTACACCTCGGTGCCAGCGGTCGCGGCCTTGGCCGCGGGCGACGCGGGTGCCGCCACCGCTGGCGCGGCCGGCCCGGCCAGGCTCGCACCCCCCAGCAGCGGTACGACCGCGAGCTGGGCCCACCTACGCATATTCATCAACCATCCCCCGTGGAAGTCGAGTTTTGCTCGGCGCAGCCTATATCCACGGAGGTCATATCGGTTGTCCTGCGCCACTGGCACAAACGAGCCGGCGCCCGCCCGTTGGTCACGGGAGGACGCCGGCTCCGGGGTACGCAGATCAGGGCGCGCCGGCGATGAAGTGTCCGGCCTGGTCGACGATCATGTGGGTGTAGCCCGAGCTGTTGTTGAACAGCACCACGGCCCCGTCCTCACCGACGCCCACGATGGCATGGTTGGCGGCGGTCTCACCGGCGACGTAGTTGACGTTCGAGGCGGTCGGCTGGTCCGATCCGTTCGGGTGGGCGGTGAGCACGCCGGCCTTGGTCGGTGCGGTGACGGTCAGGTTCGCCACCAGTGCCGTCGGCTGCGGCGCTTTCTTGTCGCCCAACGGGTCGAGGAACGGCACGGGCAACCCCGCCGAGGTGTACGGCGTGTGCGGCCACCCCTCGCCGGCGGCCCCCCGGCTGTCGTACATCCGGCGCGGGCCGAACGGCACGAAGACGTCGGTGGCACCACCACCGAACCAGCCGGCGAGGTCGGCCACCACGTGCGTACGGCCGGAGCTGACGTTCTGGATGGCCACCTTGCCGTTGACCACCGGCACCATGACGAGGTTGGGGATGGTCTGCCCGGCGACGAAGTTCAGGTTCGACGCCACCGGCACCGCTGTGCCGTACGGGTGGACGGTGAGCACCCCGCTGGTCGTCGGCGCGGTCACGGTCACGTTGAGCACGGCGGCCGTGGCGCCCGCCGGGATCCGCCCGGTCAGGTCGAGCGTCCGCCCGGTGTGGGGGGCGAACGCGGAGTTGCCTGCGCTGCGGGTGTCCAGCACCCGCAGCGGAGCGATCGACCGGAAGCCGGAGCCGCTGGCCGAGTAGTAGCCCTGCAGGTCGGCGACGACGTGCACCGTACCGCTGGCGGTGTTGCGCACGCGCAGGTTGCCGTTGGACATCGGCACGGTGACCAGGTTCGGCACCGTCTCACCGGCCACGAAATTGACGTTGGACGCTTCGGGCAGGGTGGTGCCGTCCGGGTAGACCCGCAGGAATCCGGCGGTGGTCGGCGCGGTGACGGTCACGTTCAGCACCATGGCGCTGATGTCCGCCGCCGGCACCCCGTTGATCTGCGGCAGCGCCAGCACGACCTCGGTGTTCGCCGGGATCGGCACGGTGCCCGGCACCCCGATAGCCGCGCGGGTGTCCAGCACCCGCTGCGGTGGTAGGGGGGTGTAGGCGGCACCGACCACGGTGCAGGTGACGACCGGGCTCCCGTACGTCCTCCGGAAGTCGTTGAAGCTCACGTGGTGGGTCTCGCAGGCCTTGCCGGCCCGGTGGAAGTGGTGGTCCTCCGGCCCGATCCGACCGATCCGGCGGAACGGCTCGTCACTCCAACTGCGGGACACCTTGCCCACCGGGCCGTCCGTGGGCCAGGCGGCGGTGACCGAGAGGCCGACGGTCGCGTCCAGGGGTGAGCCACCGGCCTTGCGGTGGACTGGAAGCTCCTGGACTGTCATCGGTCCCTGGGCCTCGACCGCGCCCCGGTCGTGGTAGCCGGAGCCGGTGCCGGTGTTGGGCGTCTCCGGGCTGTCCGTGTGCGGGTTGTCCAGCAAGTCGGTGTGGGAGACGCCCTCGGCCGTGGCGTCGGCCGAGTCGACGGCTGGGGAGTTCCGGGCGATCTCGTAGTACGGCCGCTCGTACGCCTGGGTCGCCATCAGCCAGGGGACCGCGGCGATGTCGTGAACGCCCTGACCGGTGGCGGCGACGAACTCCGGCAGGCTGGTGTACTCGGTGGCATCCCAGCGGTAGAGCGGGCCGCCACTGCCTGGCTCGATCAGGTTGTAGTCCGCCACGGTCTGCGGAACACTGCCGGCCGAGACGGCGATGGCGGTCGCCTCCGATGGCACCTCGCACGCCACGGCATCATTGAGGGCACCGGTGGCGGTCTCAAGGATGTTGTTCCGGATCGACACGCCCGGCGAGGTGCCGGTGACGTCCACCGCCAGTGTGCAGTCGGTGGCCAGGGTGTTGCCGACGATCTTCGTGCCCGGCGCGTCCCGCACCGTGATCCCGCTCTGGGTGAAGGTGCTGGCGGTGACCAGCGCGCCGGTCACTCCCGGGTCCACCAGCAGCCCACTGCCCGGCCCGAAGTAGCTGCGGCTCACCGTGACGTCCTGCGCCGCGCCGGTAATCCGGATCGCGCCCGGGGCGTCGTACTCGGAGGCGACCAGCCGGTCGAGGGTGATTCGCGCGGACCCGTTGACGAGGACGGCCTCGGCCGTCCCCTCGCCTGCAGTCAGGAAACCCTCGAGGACCACATCGTGGATGCCGGTGAGGGTGAAGGCGCTCTCGTTGCCATTGGCACCGCGTCGTTTGCCGACCTTGACCGCAGTGGTGCTGAGGCCCGGCCCGTTGACCGCCCTGAACGTGATCGGAGCGCCCTCCGTGCCGGATCGGGTGAGCGTCACCGACTCCCGGTATTCCCCGGGCTGCACCAGGACGGTCTGGCCGGGTCCGGCCACCGCCGCAGCCTGGGTGATGGTGCAGAAGGGCGCCGTCAGGCTGCCGTCGCCGCCGGCCACGCAGCCGGACTTGCTGACGTAGAACTCGGCTCCGACGGCAGCCGGCAACGGTGCGATAGCGGGCACCGGCGCCGCGACAGAGGCCCCAGGCGCCGCCGCCGCGGGCGCCGCCGGGCCGACCAGGCCGGTGCCACCGATCAGCGGTACGAGCGCGAGCCGCGCCAGTCCAGAAATCCTCATCAACCATCCCTGATGAAAGTGGATCTTCAAATGCGACGAGAGCTTATACCGACGCCCACCGATGCCCGACCCGCCGATCGGATGAACCACCGCACCGGTCGACCGGGTACGGACCGGCCGGCCACCGATGCGATGGCCGGCCGGACGACGGTCAGGACGCGGCGGCGATGAAGTAACCCGACTGATCGACGATGACGTGGGACGTACCCCCGCTGTTGTGGAAAATGTCGACGCCGGAGCCCACGGCGACCAAGGCGGCGTTCGACGCGGTCTCACCCGCGACGAAGTTGACATTCGAGGCGGTGGGCCGCTGCCCGCCGCCGGGATGAAGGGTGAGCACGCCCGCCGTGGTCGGTGCGGTAACGGTCACGTTGCCCACCAGCGCGGTCGGGGTCGGGCAGGCCGGCGCGCAGACCACGCCGCTCTGGAACGGCGCGAACCGGACGGTCTCCCGGGCGGCGAGTGGAGCCGGCGCGCGGCCGGGCAGCCCGATGCTGTACCGGGTGTCGACGATCCGCGTCGGCGTGATCGGCACGAACGTCTGGGTGGCGTCCGGGCTGAACCAGCCGGCCAGGTCCGCGACCACGTGTGTGGTGCCGGAGCTGTTGTTGAAGATGTTGACCCGGCCGTTCACCACCGGCACGGTGACCAGGTTGGGGATGGTCTGCCTGGCGACGAAGTTGAGGTTCGACGCGGTTGGTGCCGCCGAGCCGTACGGGAAGACCGTGAGCACCCCGCTCGTGGTCGGAGCGGTGACCGTCACGGAGAGCACGGCCGCCTTCGCGCTGGCGGGCAATCGCCCGGACAGGTCGAGCGGGCGGATGCCCTTGGCCGGGATCGGCGCGCCAGCTCCCTCCCGGGTGTCGAGCACCCGCGTCGGCGACACCGACGCGAAGCCGGACCCGGTCGCGGCGTAGAAGCCCTGGAGGTCGGCGACCAGGTGGACGGTGCCCGAGCTGGTGTTGTCGAAGAGGGCGGACCCGTCGAGGACGGGCACGGTGACCTGGTTCGGCACCGTCTCCCCGCTCACGAAGTTGATGCTGGACGAGGTGCTCCAGCCGCCGCTCGGGTAGACGCTGATGAAACCCGAGGCGCTTGGCTGGGTCACCGTCACGTTGAGCACGACCGCGCTGATGTCCGTCCCGGGAATCCCGGCGATGCTGCCGATCGGAAGCTCGACCGTTCCGTTCGCGGCGACCGGTCGGGTGTCGGGCACACCGATCCGGGATCGGGTATCCAGGACCCGGGTCGGCGCCACCGGTATGTAGCGTGCACCGACCTGGGTGCAGATCCGTTCGTCGTACGAGGTGGGCAGCCGGAAGTCGGTCTGAGAGGTCTGCACCCGGACGCAGACTTCGCCGGCTCGCCGCAGCGTGTACTCCGCCGTGGCGGAGTCGGTCACCCGCCAGAACGGCTCGCCGTGGTGGTGGTAGGCGTACAGGGTCCGCTCCCGCTCGACCGGCCAGACGGAGTGCGTGCCCGACCGGGCGACCACGTCGAGGGTGCCGCCGCCAACCTTGCGCTCGACACGTAGCGGGTCCTGAGTGACGGCACCCCGTGCCTCCACCGCTCCCCGATCGCGGTATCCGCTGCCGGTGCCGATGTTCGGCATGGCCGGATCGTCGGTGTAGGACCCGTCGAGCATGTCGGTGTCCAGGGCGCCGGGGGCGTTCGCCTCGGCGGAGTCCCGGGCGGGAGACCCGTCCCCGGTCACCAGGTAGTGACGGTCCACGCCGGTCGCCCAGGTGAGCTTCGGGTCGGCCGCCAGGTCGTGGGCGGCCTGCCCGGTCGCCGCGACGAATGCGGCGAGGGTGGGGTAGTCGGTGCCCGCCCAGGAGTAGGGCGCCCCTCCGCCGAGCGGGTCGATCAGGTTGTAGTCGGTGCTGGTCCCCGCCACCGACTCGGCGGACACCCGGATGCCGGTGGCGTTCGCCGGAGTGAGGCAGCGACCGCGCAGGCGAGCCGTGACGACGATGTTGTTGCGAATCGTGGCACCCGGTGAACTGCCAGCCAGCTGGATGCCGTACCTGCAGTCGACGTGGATCGTGTTGCCCGTGATCGTGAGGCGGGGAGCGTTCGCCGCGGCCAGGCCGGAGTTGTCGAGCTGGTTGGCGGTGATCACCGTGTCGGTGACGCCTGACTCAACGGACACCGAAGGGCCCTGCCAGGTGCGGACGAAGCTTCGGCTGACGGTCACCCGGCTCGACGTGCCGCTGATCCGCACTCCGTTGGGACCGGAACTGCCGGTGTAGATGGTGACCTTGTCGAGGCGGACCCGGTGGGAGTCCCGCACTGTGACGGCGTCGGCGACGTTGGCCCCGAAGACGACCAGGCCCTCCACCGTCACGTCGTGCACGCCGGTGAGGTCCAGGATGGTCCCGGTGATGGCACCGGTGGCGTATCTGCCGACCCGCACCATCTCCGAGTTGACATTGACCGCGCGGAAGGTGATCGGCGCGGACTCAGTGCCGGATCGGGTGAACCGGACGTTCTCCTGGTATTCCCCCGGGTGCACCAGGACCGTCTGGCCCGGGCCGGCCACCGCAGCCGCCTCCGATATGGTGCAGAACGGTCGCTTCACGCTGCCGTCACCGCTGCCCTGGCACCACAGCTCGCTGACGTGCAGTTCACCTGCGACCGCCGAGGCGGTGACCGGCGCGGGCGCCGCCGAGGCGGGCGCTGCGGGCCCCACCAGGGCCGCACCCCCCGTCAGTGGTACGAGTGCGAGGCGTGCCCACCGTCGGATGTCCATCAAGCGCCCCCGTGACAATCCCATCCACCGATTTCACTGAGCGTATCCGTGACAGGTCCAATGCGGACAGCGTCGATCGGCCGTTAACCTGCGCCGATCAGCCCACTGGATGGTTCACCCGGGCCGCCTCAACGGCACCTGGCGGGATCGTTAGGCCGGAGCGTCTCAGTCGTGCCGTTCAGTGCGCTCGATCTCGGCGAACGCCGCGCTCAGGTATGCGTCGACCTGCCGAGCCGTGCCCGCGAGCAGGTCGACCACGAGCAGCGGGGCGTGCCGGGCGACCGCAACCGGGTCGGGCGGGAAGTCGTCCTCGCCCGGGTCGTACACACCGAGCGCCCCGGCCAGCAGAACCAGCACGACGTGCGGATCGACGTCCGGTCGCCACGGGGCTGCCGAGCGGACACACCGCGCCAGCACCTGCCGGATGTCGTCGCCGTCCAGCCCGTCCGGGTGGGTCTCCTCCAACAGCAGCCGCACCACGGCGCCGAGGACCAGACCCGAACGCTCGGCGGCGGCGAGCCGCGTGGTCGCCACCTCGTACGCCTCGCTGTCCTGGGCCTTCGCGGCCTCGACCGCGTCGCTGGCGGCGCCGGCGATCTCGCGGGCCGATGCGGGCAGGTGTCGCCAGGTCACGCTCACCGGGCCAGCATGGCAGAGCACACCGACAGCCCTCGCCGCGGTAAACGGTTCGCGATCGTCACACCCGGCGAACAGAATGCCGGAATGTTGCGTCGCGCCCTACCTCGCCGTTCGGAAGCTCGCCGACTCCTCATCGGCACCCTGCTGTCGGCGATCGGGCGCGGCCTGACCCTGCCGTTCCTGTTCATCTACCTGACCGACGTACGCGGGCTCACCGACACCCGTGCCGGGCTGGTGATCGGCTGGTACGGCGCGGTCACCCTGGCCCTGTCGCCGCTGGGCGGGACACTGATCGACCGGTTCGGCGCCCGCCGGGTGGTGGTGCCGTGCCTGCTGATCGAGGCGGTCGGCACCGGCTCACTGGCGCTGGTCAACTCGACCGGCTCGGCCCTGCTGGTGATGACGGTGGTCGCCATCGGCAGCTCGGCCATCTGGTCCGGGCAGAACACCATCCTCGCCTCGCTGACCGACGACGACGAACGGCAGCGCGTCTTCGGGCTGAACTTCGCCCTGCTCAACCTCGGCATCGGTATCGGCGGCATGACCTCCGGCGCGATCGTCGACACGGCCCGACCCGGCACCTTCGAGACGGTCTACGTGCTCGACGCGGTGAGCTACCTGATGCCGGCGCTGATCCTGCTCACCCTGCCCGGCGTCGGCCACCGACTCGGCCATCGTCGGACCGGCGACGAGCCATCGCCCGGCGGCTACCTGACCGTGCTCCGCGACCGCCCGTTCCGCCGGCTGGTGATCTTCGGGCTGGTCCTCACCACCTGCGGGTACGCCCAGATCGAGGTGGGCTTCGCCGCGTACGCCGTGCGGGTCGTCGAGGTGACGCCCCAGGTGGTCGCCTGGGCACTCGCGGCCAACACGGTGATGATCGTGCTCGCCCAACTCCTGGTGATCCGCCGGATCGAGGGGCGCAGTCGCACCGGTGCGCTCGTCGTGGTCGGGGCGGTGTTCGCTGCCGCCTGGCTGGTCCTCGGCGCCGGCGGCCTGGTCAGCACCGGAAACGCCGTGGTGGCCGCCCTGTGCGTGGTGGCCTGCTCGGCGATCTTCGGCTTCGGCGAGACGATGCTGTCGCCGGTGATGCCCGCGCTGACCAACGCGCTGGCCACCGATGAGCTGCGCGGGCGGTACAACGCGATGAGTTCGATGATCTTCGGGATCAGTGGCGTGATCGGCCCGGTGACCGCCGGCCCACTCATGGGCGCCGCCGACGGCAGGGTCTGGGTGGCGACGGTGGTCGGCGGCTGCCTGGTCGCCTCGCTGATCGCGCTCTCGCTGCGCCGACTGCTCACCGCCGCCCAGGACGGCCGAGCGACGACCGCACCGACCGCACCCGTCCCAGCCGCCGCCCACGCCTGACCCCGCCCGCGCTAAGCCGCCGCCACGCTAAGCCGGGGCCACGCCACGCCGTGCCGGCGGCGCGCCACGCCGCGCCACGCCGCGCCACGCCACGCCACGCCACGCCACGCAAGATCGTGCTCGATCCAGGATGTAGTGGCGTCGGTGCGCCGGGAGGCCACTACATCCTGGATCGAGCGTGATCATGCCGCCGCTGGCGGCCGGGAACAGCGCGCACGGTGCGCGGCGGGGCGCGCCGGGCACGGCGGGGCGCGGTGTGCGCGGTGGGGCGCGGTGTGCGCGGTGGTGCGCGGTGTGCGCGGTGGGGCGCGGTGTGCGGCAGGCGCGGCGGGCACGGTGTGCGGCAGGCGCGGCGGGCGCGTGGTGTGCGCGCTGTACGCGGTGTGCGCCCGGCGGGCGCGGTGTGCGCCGGAGACGGGTCGGGCCCCGGAGCGGATGCTCCGGGGCCCGATCGTCACGAGGTCGCCCGTCAGGCGGCGGGGACCTCGGCGGTGGTGCGGATCCGGTCCAGCGTCGGCGCGGAGACCGGCGACTGCGCGGTCAGGTACGCCACGAACGCGTCCAGGTCGATCTGCCCGGTGACCAGGTTCGTCCCGCCGGTGAGGGCACTGAACCCGTCACCGCCGCCGGCCAGGAAGTTGTTCACCGTCACCCGGTAGGTGGCGGCGGTGTCGACCGCGGTGCCGCCGAGGGTGAGGCTGCCCCGGACCACCCGGGTGCCCGCGCACGGGTCAGCCACGGTGCCGGTGGTGCCGTTCGGGTCGACCACGTAACCGACGGTCGAGGACGGGTACAGCGTCCGGCCGGTGACGAACTGCTGCTCCAAGACGCAGTAGAGCTGCGCACCGGTCAGGTCCAGCGTCACCAGGTTGTTGGCGAACGGCTGCACCGTGAACGCCTCCTCGTAGGTGACCAGGCCGGCGTCGAGGTCGGCCCGTACCCCGCCCGGGTTCATGAAGGCGGCGACGGCGCCCTGCTCGTCGTCGGTGGCGGCGAACTGCGCGTCGGCGATCAGGTTGCCCAGCGGGGACTCGCCCAGACTCGTACCGAAGAGGGTTTCCTGGCTCCGGGTGATCGCCTGGGTGGTCTCGCCGACCTGGCGGCCGGCGACCGGGCCGAGCACGGTCTTATACCGGTTGATCAGGGCGGTCTGCTTCGGGTCCTTGGCCACGTCCCGGCTGACCACGACGTTCTCCGCGGCGGCGGAGAGCACGTCCCCGGTCCGACGGTCGATCTTGAGGTCGATGTCGGTGACCAGGCGACCGAACGAGCTGGCGCTGGTGACCAGCTTGCCGTTGATGTCGCAGTTGTACGCCTGGTGGGTGTGCCCGCTGACCACCACGTCGATCGACGGGTCCATCCGGTTGGTGATGTCCACGATGGGCCCGGTCATGCCGACGCAGTCGTTGATGCCGCCGGTCGCGGCCTGGGTGCCGCCCTCGTGCAGCAGCACGACGATCGCCTCCACACCCTGGCGGCGCAACTCGCGGGCGTACCGGTTGGCGGTAACCGCCTCGTCGGCGAAGGTGAGGCCGGCGACGCCCTGCTGGCTGACGATCTCCGGGGTGCCCTCCAGGGTCATCCCGATGAAGCCGACCTTGACGCCCTGCACCTTGTGGATCGCGTACGGCGCCATCAGCGGCTTGCCGGTCGCGGTCTTGAAGGCGTTCGCGGACAGGTACTGGAACCCGGCGCCCTGGTACGGGGTGCCGTCGGCGCAGCCGTCCACCGGGTGGCAGCCGCCGTTCTGGATCCGCAGCAGCTCGGCGGCGCCCTCGTCGAACTCGTGGTTGCCGACGCTGGCGTAGTCCAGCCCGGCCATGCTCAGCGCCTCGATGGTCGGCTCGTCGTGGAACGCGGCGGAGAGCAGCGGCGACGCGCCGATCAGGTCACCGGCGGCGACGGTGATCGTGTTCTTCTTCTTGGCGGCGGCGCGCAGCTCGGCCAGGTGGGTCGACAGGAACTCGACACCGCCCGCGGCCTGCCCGGCGATGGTGCCGCTGGACCCGCTCGGGGGTTCGAGGTTGCCGTGGAAGTCGTTGAGGGCGAGCAGGGTGACGTCGACCGGCTTCGGCCTCGCATCGGCCTGCTCGGGGCTGGTGGCGACCGCGCCGAACGCGGCCACCGCGAGTGCGGTCAGGCCGACGGCGGCCCGACGCATCCCGGGGATGGACATGAAACTCCTCATGAGAATCGGCGCGTGCGGTGCCCGGACTGTGGGTCGACCGGGCCGCCGACCGACGCCGTCGGAAGGATCGATCGCGGATGCCGGCGGTTGGGATCGCCGCCCGCCTGGACAGCCTCTCATCCGGACGCCGACCGGTCGACCCGGCAGCACGTCAGTGCTGCGAATATGGCCGGGCGGTCGGATGACGCCGACGTGACCGACGGTTGACCGCACGTCGCCGGACGTCGCTGTCGCCCGGGTCCAGACAGGAGGGGACAGCCGGCGTGGCCCGGGGTGTCAGTCGACGGCGAGCGCCTCGGTGACCAGCGTCGTGACGGCGTCGGGCGGCCAGCCGTCCGCGACCCCGGGGCGCTGCGCCAGGTAGCTGGCGATCCGTCCGGCCGGCCAGCCGTGCGACTCGCGCAACCCTCGGGCGATCATGCTGAGGTAGACCGGCGCGGGCGGCCGGCACCGCTCGGCGGACGCCGGTTCCGGGGCGGTGAAGGTGAGCATCGGCAGCCCGGTGTGCTGGCCCGGGCAGACCAGCGTCTCGTAGCGCCCGGGGCCGAGCGTGGCCCGTCCCTCGGCGACGGCCGCATCGATCGCCGCGCCGGTCGCCGGGACCAGGTCGGCCGTGTCACCCGTTGGCCGGTACATCTCCTGCGCCGCGATGTCGGTGAACTGCTCGACGGTGACCAGGTAGGCGCGGGCCGCGGCCACGCCCGGTAGCTGCGGGTCGTAGAAGGCCATGCCGCCGGTCCAGGCACCGGACTCGCCGGCGAAGTAGATCCCGCCGGGCAGCGACACCGGCACCGATCGGCTCGGTGGGCGGGGGTCCCGGCAGCCCGGGTACGTCCGTCGCCCGCCGGGCGGGCAGCCGCCGCCGATGTACCACGCCAACCGGGCGGCGTGCATGTTCGAGCCGTACGCGACGTACCAGACCAGCCGCTCTTCGGTGTCGACCACGACGGGCGCCCTCAGAAGCCGCAGGTCTGGCCTGCGGAGTGGCTGACCTGGACCGTGTGCGTCACGCAACCGCCCGACTCGACCAGGTGTAGCAGGAAGGCGGTCGGCTCGGCGACCCAGCCGATCTGCTCGTCGGCGCTCATGGTGAGCGTGCTCTGCCGCCAGGTGCTGGGTGCCACGGTGAGCACCGTGCCGGCGTACCCCGTGGTGACCGGGCGGTGCAGGTGCCCGGCGGCGACGCGTACGACGTGCCGGTGCCGGCCGATCACCTCGGCGAGCGCGTCGGAGTCGGCGAGCCGGATGGCGTCGGCCACCGGGATGCCGACCGCGACCGGCGGGTGGTGCAGGCAGACCACGGCGGGCACCTCGGGCCGGCCGGCCAGCACGCCGTCGAGCCAGCCGAGCTGCTCCTCGCCAAGTTGGCCGGCGTCGCTGCCGGGGATGAGCGAGTCGAGCACCACGACGGTCGCCGCCTCGTGGTCCACGTGGTAGTACGCGGAGAACCCGCCGCCGAGCCAGGGTGTGCCGCCGAAGGCGTCGAGCAGCGACTCCCGGTCGTCGTGGTTGCCGGTGACCAGATGTACCGGCAGCGGGAACCGGCCGATCAGCTCGCGCAGCGCGGCGTACTCGTCGGGCCGGCCGTGGTCGACCAGGTCACCGGTGATCACCACGCAGCCCGGTCGGGGCCGCAGCGCCAGCACGCGGCCGAGCGCGCGGTGCAGGCCCGCGGCCGGTTCGGCGGCGAGTAGGCCGGTGGTCAGATGCGGGTCACTGAGCTGGGCGATGAGCACGTGCCGCCTCCTCGGTGCGGGAGTTTCCACGCTATCGGCGATGGATGCCTCCCGGGGTCCCGCGCCCACAGGCTGCGTCCACAGCCTGTGGATAGCACATGTGTACGAAGCCCGGCCGACGCCCGGATCACCCTGGGTACGCTTGATCTCACGGCTCGGCGCCGGCCGACCCCTCCCCTACCTGGAACGACGTGCGAGTGGATCATGAGCAAGTCATCCGTGACGTCTCCGTCCGCCTGCCGATGGCGTCGAGCACGCCGGAGGCCTGTCGGTGGACGGTCAACGCGCTGGCCCACCACACCCCGGCGACCATCTCCGTGCTGCTGGAGGTCCACGACCGGCTGCGCTGCGTCGCGGCGACCGGCGCCTGGCAGGTCTTCGCCACCGTGCCGACGCGGACCGGGATCGTCGGCCGGGTGTACGCCACCGCCACCACCGCCGTCGTCCCGGATGTCACCGCCGATCCGGACTATCTGCCGGTACGCCCCGACGTGACCGCAGAGCTGTGCGTGCCGGTGCTGGACCCGGCGGGCCGGGCGATCGGCGTCCTCGACCTGCAGTGGAGCGAGCCCGTCGACCTGGAGCCGTGGCGGCAGACCGCCCAGCGACTGGCCGCCCGGCTCGGCGCGAGGATCGTCGCGCTCGGTGGCCCGCCAGCGGAGAGTCCCAGCGAGAAGCTGCTCCGGCACGCCGCCGCACTCTCCTCAGCGCCGACCGAGGGGGCCGTGTTGGGCGCGGCGACCTGCGCCGCCCGGGAGGTCTCGATGCTCTCCACGGCGGTGCTGCTGATCGCCGGCCCGGAGGGCGCCGAGATCGGGCCGCCGCCGCTGGTCCCCGGCGAGCTGGAGACCCGGATCCGGGCCGAGCTGACCGAGGCGACTCCGGCCGCGCTCGACCGGATGGTCGACCGGGCGCACCGGTACGGCGCGGGATACACGCTGGGCGAGGCGGAGCACCCACCGACCGCGGACTACCGGCCGCTGACCCGGGCCGGGGTGCGCACACTGATCGCCGTACCGGTCGGACCGTCGGACGCTGGCGGGGTGCTGCTGGTCGCCGACGAGCGGTTGCTGCGCCCGGACCCGACCACGGTCAGTCTGATGGAACTGCTCGCCGGGCAGGCCTGGACCAACCTGGACCGGCTGCGCACGCTGGCGCGGCTGCGGGAGCAGGCCAGCTCCGACCCGCTGACCGGGTTGCGGCACACCGGCCCGTTCGGGCAGCGGATCGCGGCGGCCACCCCGGGGCGTACGGCCCTGCTGGCGATCGACGTGGACGGCTTCAAGATCGTCAACGACACGTACGGCCACCAGGCCGGCGACCGGGTGCTGGTCGGGCTGGCCCGGGCGTTGGAGGGGGCGCTGCGGCACGGTGACGAGCTGTACCGGATCGGCGGCGACGAGTTCGTCGCGGTGATCGAGGTGAGCCGCCCGGAGGAGGCGGTCCGGATCGCCGAGCGGCTGACCGAGGCGGCCCGGCGCACCGGCCGCACGATCAGCGTGGGCGTCGCGCTGCCCCACCCCGGCGAGTCCCCCGACCGCACCCTCCGCCGCGCCGACCAGGCCCTCTACGCCGTGAAACGCCAGGGTCGAGACGGCGTCCACCTGTCCGCCGCCTGACCCCCGACCCCTCGCCCAGGGGGCGAGGGAGGTTACTGGGTCAGGTCCTTGGCCAGGAGTTCGCCGATCTGGGCGGTGTTGAGGGCGGCGCCCTTGCGGAGGTTGTCGCCGGTGATGAAGAGGTCCAGGGCGCGCGGGTCGTCGAGGGCGCGGCGGATCCGGCCGACCCAGGACGGGTCCGTGCCGACCGCGTCGATCGGCATCGGGAACTCTCCCGCGGCCGGGTCGTCGACCAGGATCACTCCGGGGGCGTTGCGCAGCGCCTCGCGGGCGCCCTCGGCGTCCACCTCGGTGGCGAAGACCGCGTGTACGGCCACCGAGTGGCCGGTCACCACCGGCACCCGCACGCAGGTGGCGGAGACCTTGAGGTCGGGCAGGCCGAGGATCTTCCGCGACTCGTTGCGGACCTTCATCTCCTCCGACGACCAGCCGCCGTCGGCCGGCGAGCCGGCCCAGGGCACCACGTTGAGCGCCAGCGGCGCCGGGAACGGGCCCAGGTCGTCGCCGACCGCCTGCCGGACGTCGCCGGTCCGCGAGCCGAGCAACCGGTCCCCGGCGACCTTGGTGAGCTGGTCGTGCAGGATGTCGACGCCGGCCTGGCCGGACCCGGAGACCGCCTGGTACGAGGCGAGCACCAACTCCCGCAGGCCGTACTCACGGTGCAGTGGGGCGACCGCGATGATCATCGTGAGGGTGGTGCAGTTGGCGTTCGCGATGATGCCCCGGGGCCGGTTACGGACCTGCTCCGGGTTGATCTCCGGGACCACCAGCGGGACGTCCCGGTCCATCCGGAAGGCGCCGGAGTTGTCCACCGCGATCGCGCCGCGGGCGACGGCGATCGGCGCCCACTCGGCGGAGACCTCGTCGGGTACGTCGAACATCGCCACGTCGACGCCGTCGAACGCCTCCGGGGTCAGCGCCTGGACGACGAGATCCTCACCCCGGCAGCGCACCCGCCGCCCGACGGAGCGCTCGGAGGCGAGCAGGCGGATCTCACCCCAGACGTTGCGACGCCCGGTGAGCAGCTCACACATCACGGTGCCGACGGCACCGGTCGCTCCGACCACTGCGAGGGTGGGCAGCGCCGTCATCGGCGCTACCTACCCGTCCCCGCGTAGACCACGGCTTCGGTGTCGCCGCCCAGCTCGAACGCGTCGTGGATGGCGCGGACGGCGGCGTCCAGGTCGGTGTCCCGGCAGACCACGGAGACCCGGATCTCGGAGGTGGAGATCATCTCGATGTTGACCCCGGCCGCGCCGAGCGCGGCGAAGAAGCCGGCGGCCACGCCGGGGTGCGAGCGCATGCCGGCACCGATCAGCGAGACCTTGCCGACGTGGTCGTCGTAGAGCAGGCCCTTGAACTTGACCGACTCCTGGATCTTGCTGAGCGCGGCCATCGCGGTCGGGCCGTCGGTCTTGGGCAGGGTGAACGAGATGTCGGTCCGGCCGGTGCCCTCGGTGGAGACGTTCTGCACGATCATGTCGATGTTGATCTCGGCGCCGGCGACGGTGTCGAAGATCCGCGCGGCGGCGCCCGGCTCGTCGGGCACGCCGACGATCGTGATCTTGGCCTCGCTGCGGTCGTGCGCAACGCCGGTGATCAGTGCCTGCTCCACGGAAAGGTCCTCCATCGATCCGGTGACCATCGTGCCGGTGTTGGTCGAGTATGACGAACGGACGTGGATCGGCAACCCCGCCCGGCGGGCGTACTCCACGCTACGCAGGTGCAGCACCTTCGCGCCGCACGCGGCCAGCTCCAGCATCTCCTCGTAGGTGATCTGCCGGATGTGCCGGGCGTTGGGGACGATCCGCGGGTCTGCGGTGAAGATGCCGTCGACGTCGGTGTAGATCTCGCAGACATCGGCGTGCAGCGCGGCGGCGAGCGCCACGGCCGTGGTGTCCGAACCGCCCCGGCCCAGCGTGGTGACGTCCTTGGTGTCCTGCGAGACGCCCTGGAAGCCGGCCACGATGACCACCGACCCCTCGTCGAGCGCGCCCTTGAGCCGCCCGGGGGTGACGTCGATGATCCGCGCCCGGCCGTGCACCGAGGTGGTGATCACGCCGGCCTGCGAGCCGGTGAACGAGCGGGCCTCGTACCCCAGGTTGTGGATGGCCATGGCCAGCAGCGCCATGGAGATCCGCTCCCCGGCGGTGAGCAGCATATCCAGCTCACGGCCCGGCGGCAGCGGGCTGACCTGGTTGGCCAGGTCGAGCAGCTCGTCGGTGCTGTCCCCCATCGCGGAGACCACCACCACCACGTCGTCGCCGGCCTTGCGGGCGGCGACGATGCGCTCGGCCACCCGCTTGATGCGCTCGGCGTTGGCGACGGAGGACCCGCCGTACTTCTGCACCACGAGTGCCACGACGGTGCACTCCCTCCCAGCGACCCTGAGCGTGCCGACGCCGCCGGAACCGGGGCCGGCGGCGCGTGTCAAACCACTTGAGGGTATCCGGCGCGTCGCGGCGGCGGGTCGGGTGATCCCATCATCCGGCCCGCGCGCGCCACGGGCGGGGCGGCCGCCCCGCCTCACCAGGTCGGGCGGTACGCCGGCGCGATCCCGCCCGACACGCCGGGGCGAGCCGCGTGCGCGCCGGCACCCGCCGCCCGCCCGCACCCACCAGAATGGGCCGGTGCCCGTCCTCATCCGCTCGGCCGGCCGTGTGCTCGGGCCGCTCGCGCTCGCCCTGCCGGCGCTCCTGGTCGCCTGCACCAGCGAGCAGCCTCCAACCCCGCCACCGACCGATCCCGGGCCGGTCGAGGTGGCCGCCGCCCGCGACGAGTTGGCCGCGCTGGCCGCGGCGGCCCAGGACCGCCATCTGGTGGCGCAGTACGCGTTCAGCCGGGCCGGTCAACCGGACCGCATGATCGTGTTCACCAGCGCGAACGACGGCAGCTGGCGGGTCGACGTGCCGGGTGGCGCGCTGGGCGGCACCGCTGATGTCTCGCTGGCCGCCACCGCCGACGGGTTGTTCCAGTGCGCCCTGCCGTCGGCCGGCCAGCCGAACCCGGCCCGCTGCGTACGCCTCGGCGAGCGCGACGACGCCCTGCCGCGCCGGCTGGATCCCCGGGTCCAGCACCCGCTCACCGACTGGCTGGACGTGCTCACCGACCGCCGCGCGCCGCTCGCCGTCGCTCCGGCCGACCCGCCCAAGGGGCTCACCGGCACCTGCTACTCGGTGGACTCCACCTCCGCCTCGCTCAACGCCCCGCTGGACGTCGGCATCTACTGCTACGACCGGGACGGCACACCGACCGGCGTCCGGACGGAGACCGGCACGCTGAAGCTGGCCGCCCCGCCCGGCCCGGCGCCGGCCACCGTGCAGCTGGCCGGCCCGGTGGTGGTGGACGAGGAACCGCTGGACACCGCGGCTCCGCCGACACCCGACCCGACCGGTAGCCCGGGCGCGGGAACGCCCTGATCTTCGTCCCGTTACGGGTGCTCTTGCCCACATTTGGCGAGCCCCTCCTGAGGGGCGAATCTCCCATAAAGGACGATGCTCGTATGGCCGACCTCACCCCGCTACTCGCCTACCGCTGGAGCCCGCTGGCGTTCGACCCGACCGAGGTACTGAGTCGGGCGGAGGCGGCCTCACTGCTGGAGGCGGCCCGCTGGGCACCCTCGCTGGGCAACCGTCAGCCCTGGCGGTTCACTCTCGGTCACCGCGATGACGAGACCTGGAAGCGGATCCTGGTCAACCTCTCCGAGCGCGACCAGCGCTGGGCCCACCGGGCCGCCGCGCTGCTGCTCGCCGCGCACGTCGACAACGACGCCGCACCGGCGGACGGGGTCGCCTACGACCTGGGACAGGCGGTCGCCCACCTCAGCGTGCAGGCCACCGCGCTCGGGCTGCACGTACGCCAGGTCCTCACCGTCGATCGCGCCGGGCTCGCCGCCGACCTGCACCTGCCCGCCGACGTGCGGCCGTACGCGGTGGTCGCCGTCGGGCAACTCGGCGACCCGCTCAGCCTCCCGGCCGACCTGGTCGCCGAGGAGACCGGCCTGCGGCACCGCCGACCGCTGGCCGACCTGCTGCTCCGCTGATCGACCGCCGGAGCTACCCGCCCCGGCTGGCGCGCAGCAGGACCGTCGCGGCCTCGGTGTTGCGGTAGAGAACGTGCCGGCCCTGTCGAGACCGGTGGACCAGGCCGGCGGCATGCAGCGCGGCCAGGTGCTGGGAGACGTTTCCGGCGGACATCCCGGTGAGTCGGGCCAGGTCGGTGGTGGTGGTCGCCGCGTCAAGCAGGTTCAGCAGTGCGGCCCGGCCGGGGCCGATCACCCGTGCGAGCGGGTCGCCGGGAGGCGGCGCGGTCGCCTCCCAGAGCGTCCCGACCGCCCGGACCGGGTACGCCCCGGCCGGCAACGAATCCTCCAACAGGTTCCACAGCACCCGCCGGTTGGTGAACACGCCCGGATTCAGCGCCAACCCACGACCGCGCAGGTCGAAGTCCCGCTCGAACGGGTCGTCGCTGACCACCCGGTCGCCAAGCCAGCGCAGGCTCGGGTGGAGCTGCTCGAACAACCGCCCGGCACCGCCCTCGGCGAGTTGCGCGGCCCGGTACGCCACGTCGGCGTCGAGCAGCGCGCGCATCCGCGGCCAGGCCGGGGCGATCGCCTCGTCGTACCAGACCCGCACCGCGTCGACGAGCTCCGGCAGCAGCCCACGAGGGTCGGTGAGCAGCGCCCGCCCGAACGGACTCAGCGGCCGGCGCGGAGTGGTCGCCAGCAGATCCTGAACCACCACGTCCGGCGGCGTCGCCGCGATCTGATCGAGCTGCTCGGCCATCTCCACGTTCGGTCGGGCCGCCGGGGTGAGGAAGTCGGGCAGCCAGCAACCCCGCTGGGTCAGCTCCAGCAGCGGTCGGACCCGGGAGGCAACCTCGGGAGAACGCAGAGTCACCCGGGCCCGGTCGATCCACGGCAGGTGCACCGCGTAGCGGACCGGGTCGGCCAGTGCCCACATGCTCATGACCGTCTCGTTGGCCGGCGACACGGCAAGCCGCACTCCCGCCACGTCGGCCAGGCTGAACCGCAACTCAGACACACGCACCCCCGGAGCAGGATTCGGTTGAGCCTAAAAGACTCGACCGCCGTCATGGGGGCACGCTTCACTCACCTGCCATGGGGGCCAGAGACACCATTCGCACCGTTGTCCGAAACGTCGTACCGCCGGCCGGGCTGACTCGCGCCCTGGCCGTGCAGGCCATGGTCAACGCCGTCGGCAGCGGCCTGTTCCACGCCGGCAGCGCCGTCTTCTTCACCCGGGCGCTCGGGCTCAGCGCCGCCCAGGTCGGGCTGGGCCTGTCCATCGCGGCGGGGGTGTCGCTGCTGGGCACGGTGCCGCTGGGCGGGCTCACCGACCGGTACGGGCCGCAGCGGGTCTGGGTGGTCGGGCTGGTGCTGAACGCGGTGCTCTTCGCGACCTACCCGTTCGTGGGCGGCTTCGCCAGCTTCCTGGCCGTGGTGGTAGCGCTGGCCGCCGTGGAGGCCGCCACCGGGGTCGCCCGTCAGGTCTACTCGATCAACGCGCTCCCCCCGGCCGAGCGGGTCACGGCGATGGCGTACCAGCGTTCGTCGCTGAACGTCGGGTTCGGGCTCGGCGCGGTGATCAGTGGCCTGGTGCTGGCCGTGGACACGACCGCGGCGTACCGGGGGATGGTCTGGTTCATCGCGGCGGTCTTCCTGGTGACGGCCCTCTTCGTGCGTCGACTGCCCCGGCTGGCCCAGGCGGCCCGGCCGGCGGAGCCGATGAGTCGGCTCGCCGTGCTGCGGGACCGCCCGTTCGTGGCGGTGTCCCTGATGTCCGGACTGCTCACCGCCCACCAGACGCTCTACCTGACGGTGCTGCCGCTCTGGATCCTCACCCACACCGACGCCCCGAAGACGGTGATCGCCGGGCTGGTGCTGCTCAACACAATCTTGATCGTGCTGCTCCAGGTACGCGCCAGCCAGGGCGCCGACACCGCTGCGGGCGCGGCACGGGCCTCCCGCCGGGGCGCCCTGCTGATCGCCCTGTTCTGCCTGGTCCTGCCGATCTCCGGGGTCACCCGGGGCCCGCTCACGGTGGTGGTGCTGGTGGCCGCCGCAACGCTGCTGATCGTGGCCGAGCTGATCGAGTCGGCGGGCGCCTGGGGGCTCACCGCTGCTCTGCCACCGGCCGAACAACGCGGCGCGTACGTGGGGGCGTTCCGGCTTGGCTCCCAGGTGCAGTACCTGATCGCCCCCGCCGGGCTGACCGCGCTGGGGGTGACCACCGGTGGCTGGGGCTGGTTCCCGGCGGCGGCCATCTTCGTGCTGTTGGGGCTGGCGATCGTACCCGTGGTGGCGTGGGCTGGGCGGACGCCGCGGCTCGGTGTGGCGACCGCGGAACGGGTCGTGACACCGGTCCCATAGTTCGGACGTACCTTCCCACCCCCCGTCTCATCACGTAGGGTCACCCTGTCATGTGGCAGGCGCACCTCCTCCTTGGTCGCCGCGACGAGGCCTGACGGCCGGCACCTCGTCGCGGAGTCGGACCGCGCCGCCCATCAGCACCGCAGCACACCTCGGCCCGCCGGGCAGCGACGCACCGGCAGTGACGCCGACTCCGTCCGATTGCTGAACGCCACGTGACCACGGGAGCACTCCGCCATGGCTCAACCAGCCAGCACCACCGACGCTGAGACCGATCCGATCGCCCGGCAGCGCCCGAGCCGGATGCCGTACCACCGCTACCAGCCCTACCGGGAGCAGTTCCGGGTCGACCTGCCCGACCGCGCCTGGCCGACCCGACACGTCGACACCGCACCGCGCTGGTGCGCCGTGGACCTGCGGGACGGCAACCAGGCCCTGATCGACCCGATGTCGCCCGAGCGCAAGCGTCGGATGTTCCAGCTGCTGGTCCAGATGGGCTACAAGGAGATCGAGGTCGGCTTCCCGTCGGCCAGCCAGACCGACTTCGACTTCGTCCGGCAGCTCATCGAGCAGGACATGATCCCGGACGACGTCACCATCCAGGTGCTCACCCAGTGCCGGGAGCACCTGATCGACCGGACGTTCGAGTCGCTGCGCGGGGCGAAGCGGGCCATCGTGCACTTCTACAACTCGACCTCCACCCTCCAGCGGCGGGTGGTCTTCGGGCTGGACCGGGACGGCATCGCCGACATCGCCACCTCCGGCGCGCGGCTCTGCCAGAAGTACGCCGAGATCCACACCCCGGACACCGAGATCCACTACGAGTACTCGCCGGAGTCGTACACCGGCACCGAGCTGGAGTACGCGCTGGAGGTCTGCTCCCGGGTGATCGACGTGATCGACCCGACGCCGGACCGGAAGCTGATCATCAACCTGCCGGCCACCGTCGAGATGGCGACCCCGAACGTGTACGCCGACTCGATCGAGTGGATGCACCGGCACCTGCCGCGGCGGGACAGCCTGGTGCTGAGCCTGCACCCGCACAATGACCGGGGCACCGGCGTCGCGGCCGCCGAGCTGGGCCTGCTCGCCGGCGCGGACCGGATCGAGGGCTGCCTGTTCGGCAACGGCGAGCGCACCGGCAACGTGGACCTGGTGACGCTGGGGCTCAACCTCTTCTCCCAGGGCATCGACCCGATGATCGACTTCTCGAACATCGACGAGGTCCGGCGGGCCGTCGAGTACTGCAACCAACTGCCCGTGCACGAGCGCCACCCGTACGCCGGCGACCTGGTCTACACCGCCTTCTCCGGCTCCCACCAGGACGCCATCAAGAAGGGGTTCGACGCCCTCGCCGTCGACGCGGCGGCTGCCGGCGTACCGGTGGACGAGCAGACCTGGGCGGTGCCCTACCTGCCGATCGACCCGAAGGACCTGGGCCGCACCTACGAGGCGGTCATCCGGGTCAACTCGCAGTCCGGCAAGGGCGGCGTCGCGTACATCATGAAGAGCGAGCACCAACTGGACCTGCCCCGCCGGCTCCAGATCGAGTTCTCCGGAGTGGTGCAGCAGGTCACCGACCACGACGGCGGCGAGGTCGACCCGAGCGCCATGTGGGAGATCTTCGCGACCCACTACCTGCTCGACCACCAGCCCGACCCGGCGGTCCGGCTGGCCGGCTACACGATCGGCACCACCGACGGCAAGGTCGAGATCGAGGCCCAGGTCGGTGTGGGCACCGAACAGCGGACGCTCGCCGCGGTCGGCAACGGCCCGATCGACGCGTACGTCAACGCGCTGCAGTCGGTCGGGGTGGGCGTGCGGGTGCTCGACTACCACGAGCACGCGCTCTCCTCCGGTGGTGACGCGCAGGCCGCCGCGTACGTGGAGTGCGAGGTCGACGGCCGGACGGTCTGGGGCGTCGGCACCGACGCCAACATCGTCACCGCGTCGATCAAGGCGGTCACCAGCGCCGTCAACCGCGCCCGCCGCTGACCGCACGCACCACACCCCCGAAGTACGGAAGTGCCCCTTCCCTACTTCGGGGGCGTGGCGGCGGGCAACGAGTGGCACGGCTGCGACGGCGGAGCGTCCCGGGGCGGTCGGTGCACCAGCACGAGGGCCAGCACCGCACCGGCCAGCAGCAGCCCGGCACACCAGGTCATCGCACCCCGGAACGCGTTCGTCAGCTCGGCCTTCTGCTCGTACCCGCCGCCGGAGAGGCCGACCAGCAGCGGCAGCGCGGCCACCGCCAGCAGGCCACCGGCCCGGGACGCGGCGTTGTTGAAGCCGCTGGCCACCCCGGAGAACCGGTCCTCCACGGCAGCCAGCACGGACGCGGTGAGCGGGGCCACCACCAGGGTCAGCCCGAGGCCGAAGAGCAGCACCCCGGGCAGCACGTCAAGCCAGTACGACGCGTCTGGCCCGACACCGCGTAGCAGCAGCAGACCGGCGGCCGACACCACCGGCCCAATGCTCAGCGGCAGCCGGGGGCCGATCCGCGCCGACAGCGCGCCCGCCCGGGCCGACCCGATGAGCAGCAGCACCGTCATCGGCAACAGCGCGATCCCGGTGCGGAAGGCCGACCACTCGACCACGTTCTGTAGGTAGACGGCGAAGAAGAAGGTGAACCCGCCGAGCGCCGCGTACACCACCACGGTGAAGATGTTCAGCACGGAGAAGAGCCGGCTGCTGAACAGGCCGGTGGGCAGCATCGCGGCGTCGCCGCGCCGCCGTTCCAGCAGCACGAAGGCCACCGCGGCCAGCACCCCGACCAGCGCCGCGATCAGCACCGGGGCCGAGTCGTAGCCGCGCGCCGGCGCGTCGATCAGGGCGTACGTGACGCCGGCGAGCGCGAGGGCGCCGAGCAGCGCTCCGAGCACGTCGAACCGGCGTCGGGTTCGGCCCGGCCCCGCAGTCCGGGAGGCGCTCTCGTCCCGGCTCTCCGGCACCCAGCGCAGGGTGGCCAGCACCACCAGTACGGCCAGCGGCAGGTTGAGGAAGAAGATCCACCGCCAGGACAGCGCGTCGATCAACCAGCCGCCGATGAACGGACCCAGCGCGGTGGACACCCCGGACAGCCCGGCCCAGGCGCCGATCGCCCGGCCCCGGTCGTCCGGGTGAAAACTGGACTGGAGCACCGACAGTGACCCGGGGGTGAGCAGGGCGCCGCCGGCGCCCTGGAGGAACCGGGCCGCGATCAGCCAGCCGGTGCCCTGGGACAGCCCGCACAGCACCGAAGCGGTGGTGAACCACGCCACTCCGATCAGGAAGACCCGCCGCCGGCCGAAGCGGTCGCCGAGTGCGCCGCCGAGCAGCACGAACGCCGCCAGCATCAGCAGGTAGCCGTTGACGGTCCACTGCAGATCGGCCACGTTCGCGCCGAGGTCCTGGCCGAGCTTGGGCAGCGCGACATTGACTACCGTGCTGTCCAGGAAGACCATGCCGGAGGCGAGCACCGCGGCGAGCAGCGTGCCCCGGCCGGCGGCGGTGCCCATCCGCAGTGCGGGTGCCGGTGCGGGTCTGGTCATCCCACCAATCTGCCTTGCACGATGTGGGAGACGCCACGAAACGCCGAAACCATCCCCGGGTACTGTGCGCAATCGCCGGGAGCACGCAAGCTGGAGAGGTGTCGTCTGTGCGTACCAGATCAGGACCGCGCGCGGTGGTGGCCGCGCTCGTCGCGGCGCTGGCGCTCGGCGTGGCCGGTTGCGTCCCTCAGGATGAGCCGGAAACGCCGCCACCGAGTGGCGGCGGCAACACCGTGCAGCAGTTGGGCCAGCTCACCGTCGCCACCGCAGGCTCGATGAAGGGCTACAGCCGCGACCACTTCCCGCACTGGCGGGACACCGGCAAGAACTGCGACGTGCGGGACAGCATCCTGCAGCGCGACGGCAAGGACGTGAAACTCTCCGGCTGCAACGTGGTCGGCGGTCGCTGGGAGAGCGTGTACGACGGTCGCAGCGCCACCGATCCCTCCGACGTGGACATCGATCACATGGTGCCGCTGGCCAACGCGTGGCGCTCGGGTGCCGACGAGTGGGACGACGCGAAGCGCGGCGACTTCGCCAACGACACCACCCGGCCGCAGCTCATCGCGGTTTCCGCGTCCTCCAATCGGGCAAAGGGTGACCAGGACCCGTCGCAGTGGAAGCCGGCGAACCGGTCGTACTGGTGCCAGTACGCCGAGAGCTGGGTGACGGTGAAGCACCACTGGCGGCTGACGGTGACCACCGCCGAGAAGGCCGCCCTGACCGACATGTTGGAGGGCTGCAGGTGAGCGAACAAGCGGCGACAGGCGCCGGGGCGACCGATGACACCGGCCCGGCCACTGCCGGCATGACCGCGGACGGTACGGCCGAGACCTCGGCCGCCGTTCCGGGGGCCGGCATGGTCGCCGACTCGGACGGGGCCGGCGGCCCGCAGAGCCGCACCGCCGACATCGTGCCCGGCCCAGGCGGGGTGATGACCGACGAGGTCGGGGTGGTCACCGGCGAGTTGACCCTGCGCACCGAGTACGCGGACGGCCGGGTCACCCTGCGCGTGCAGTACAAGGACGCAGACGAGTGGTACGCGGTGACCGGCGGGGCAGTCGGGCTGAACGACCCGGCGGGGCTGGACGCGGTGCACGGCGTCGCGGTGGCCCTGCTGCACCGCCCTGAGGGCTGACCCGCTCTGGCGCGGACCTGCGGTCGCCCGGTCGAGCGTGATACCTCTCAGGAATATTGATGCCTCAGAGGTATCACGCTCACCAGGACGTTGAGCCCCGCCTCAGACGTACGAGCCGGGCTCGCTGGGGGCGGAGACCACGCCCGGCGAGTCGCCCTCGCCCTCGGGGCGGACGATCTGCACGCTGACCTTGTGCGGGCGCAACTCCCCGCTGGCGATCTGCTCGGCCCAGTGGCAGGCAACCCGGCTGGCGCCGATCTCGCGCAGCACCGGCCGCTCGTCCACGCAGCGCGTGGGCTGCGCCCACGGGCAGCGGGTGTGGAAGCGGCAGCCGGACGGCGGGTTGGCTGGCGAGGGCAGGTCGCCTGCGAGCAGGATCCGCTCCCGCCGGTCCTCCACGTCCGGGTCCGGCACCGGCACCGCGGACATCAGCGCCCGGGTGTACGGGTGCAGCGGCTCGGTGTAGAGCCGGTCGCTCGGCGCCTCCTCGACCAGCGCGCCCAGGTACATCACGCCGACCGTGTCGGAGATGTGCCGGACGACCGCGAGGTCGTGCGCGATCACCAGATAGGTCAGCCCCAGGCTGTCCTGCAACTCGTCCAGCAGGTTCACCACCTGGGCCTGGATCGAGACGTCGAGCGCCGAGACCGGCTCGTCGGCGACGATCAGCTCCGGCCCGAGCACCAGCGCGCGGGCGATGCCGATGCGCTGGCGCTGGCCGCCGGAGAACTCGTGCGGGTAGCGGGACAGTGCCCAGCGGGGCAACCCCACCGCGTCCAGCGTCTCGCCGATGATCCGCCGACGGTCGGTGCGGTCGGTGCCGATCCCGTGGGTCTGCAACCCCTCGGTCAGGATGGACTCGACGTTCTGCCGCGGATCGAGGCTGGACATCGGGTCCTGGAAGATCATCTGCATCCGGCGCCGCATCGTGCGCAGCTTTCCGGGCGGCAGCGTCGTCAGCTCGACGCCGTCGAAGCTGACCTCGCCCGAGGTCGGCGGGTTGAGCTGGAGCAGTGCCCGCCCGAGCGTGGACTTTCCGCAGCCGGACTCGCCGACCAGGCCGTACGTCTTGCCGCGCGGGATGCTCAGGTCGACCCCGTCGACCGCCTTCACCTGCCCGACGACCCGGTCGAAGAGCACTCCCCGCTTGATCGGGAAGTGCACCTTCAGGTCGCGTACCTCGACGAGGATGTCGTTGTCGCTCACGCTGATTCCTCCTCGCGTGGGGCGGGCACCGTGCCGGGCACCGGCTCCGGGTTGACGCACCGGTAGCTCCGCCCGTCGTAGGTGTGCATCAGCTCCGGCGGCTGACCCACGCACTCGTCGGTCCGGCGGGCGCAACGCGGGGCGAAGGCGCAGCCGTCCGGCCAGGGCAGCAGGTCACGGACCGAACCGGGGATCGGGTTGAGCTTTTCGCCCCGCCCGGCGTCCAGTCGTGGCACCGAGCCGAGCAGACCCACGGTGTACGGGTGACGCGGCTCGCGGAACAGCGGACGACGGCGTGCCGTCTCCACCACCCGGCCGCCGTAGAGCACGTTGACCGTGTCGACCATGCCGGCCACCACACCGAGATCGTGCGTGATCATCAGCAACGCGGTGCCGGAGTCCCGAACCAGCTCCTTGAGCAGCTCCAGGATCTGGGCCTGGATGGTGACGTCCAGTGCGGTGGTCGGCTCGTCGGCGATCAGCAGTCGAGGCTGGCAGGCCACCGCCATCGCGATCAGCGCCCGCTGCCGCATCCCGCCGGAGAGCTGGTGCGGGTACTCCTTCAGCCGGCGCTTCGGGTCCGGGATGCCGACCCGGTCCAGCAGCGCGGCAGCCTCCTTGGTGGCGGCGTCGCCCTTCATCCCTCGGTGCCGGGTGAGCACCTCGGTCACCTGCAACCCGATCGGGATCACCGGGTTCAATGAGGAGAGTGGGTCCTGGAAGATCATCGCGATGTCCCGGCCCCGGATGTCCCGCCGCGACCGGTCATCGAGCTGGAGCAGGTCGGTGCCGTCGAAGACGGCCTTGCCACCGACCCGCAACCCGGGCTGCTTCGGCAGCAGACCCATGATCGCCAGCGAGGTGACGCTCTTGCCGCAGCCGGACTCGCCGACCAGGCCGACCACCTCACCGGCGTCGACGGAGAAGGACACTCCGTCGACCGCGTGCACGGCGCGCTGGCCGCGCCGGGCGAACGTGACGGAGAGGTCGTCCACTTCGAGCAGTGCCATTGTCGGGCCTACTTCCGCAGCTTCGGGTCGAGGGCCTCGCGCATCGCCTCACCGAGCAGGGTGAAGCCGAGCGCGGTGATGATGATCGCGACCGCCGGGTAGATCGCCAGCGACGGCCGGATGCCGAGGTACTGCTGCGCGTCGGCGAGCATGACCCCCCACTCCGGTACGGCGGTGTCGGGGTTGCCCAGGCCCAGGAAGGAGAGCGCCGCGGCCTCGATGATCGCGGTGGCCAGGGTCAGGGTGGCCTGCACGATCACCGGCGCGAGCGAGTTCGGCACCACGTGGGTCAGCGCGATCTTGGACTTCTTCACCCCGAGCGAGGTGGCCGCCAGCACATAGTCGCTGTTGGCCTGGGAGATCATCGAGCCACGCAGCAGCCGGGCGAAGACCGGCACCGAGACCACACCGACCGCGATCATCACCGTGGTCAGGCTGGCCCCGAGCAGGGCCGCGATGCTGACCGCCAGCAGCAGGCTCGGCATCGCCAGCAGCATGTCGACGAACCGCATCAGCGTGGTGTCGATCCACCGCCCCCACCGGCCACCGAGGCCGGCAGCGGCACCGGAGATGCCGCCGATCAGCGCACCGATCGCCAGACCGATCAGGGTGGAGACCACGCCGACCAGCAGGGTCTGCCGTGCACCCACGATCATCCGGCTGAACTCGTCCCGGCCCTGGTGGTCGTAACCAAACCAGTGCTCGCCGGTGGGGCCGGGGATGAGGCCCGGCTTGATCAGCCCCTCGCGGATGCCGATCGTGTCGGTCGGCGCGTACGGCACGAGGAACGGACCGATCACCGCGACCAGCACGAAGATCGCCAGGATGATCGCGCCGACGATCGCCGCCGGGTTGCCGCGCAGCCGGCGGAACGCCTCCTGCCAGAGGCTGACCCCACGCTCGTCGTCGCGGGCAGCCAGCTCCGAGAGCCGGTCGATCTTTTCGCGCTTCTTTCCCGGGCTGAGCGTCATCGCACCCTCACCCTCGGGTCGATGAAGCTGTAGGAGAGGTCGACCAGAAGGTTCACCAGCACGTACACCACCGCGATGATCAGAATGAAGCCCATCAGCACCGGATAGTCGCGCTGGCCGATGGCCTCGGCGACGAAGGCTCCGATGCCACTGAAGGCGAAGACGGTCTCGGTCAGCACGGCGCCGGAGAGCAGACCGCCGGCGAGCAGGCCGATCGAGGTGGCCACCGGC
Source organism: Micromonospora sp. NBC_00389 (assembly GCF_036059255.1). Taxonomy (NCBI): domain Bacteria; kingdom Bacillati; phylum Actinomycetota; class Actinomycetes; order Micromonosporales; family Micromonosporaceae; genus Micromonospora; species Micromonospora sp. NBC_00389. The sequence goes on from NZ_CP107947.1 coordinate 1,138,478, forward strand.
AGCATCGCGTTGCGCAGCACGTGCCGGCTACGGACCGTCTGCTCGGTCAGGCCCTTGGCCTCGGCGGTCCGGACAAAGTCCTCGTTCAGCACCTCCAGCACGCTCGCCCGGGTTATCCGGACGATGATCGCCAGCGGGATGCTGGCCAGCGCGATGGCGGGCAGCACCAGATGCCAGAGGGCGTCGGCGGCGGCGTCCCACTCGCGGGTCATCAGCCCGTCGAGGACGAAGAAGTTGGTGACTCGGGTCGCCCCGAGCGTCGGGTCCTGCCGGCCGCTGGACGGGAACCAGTGCAGGTTCTCCGAGAAGATCGCCTTGAGCACGTAGCCGAGGAAGAAGACCGGGATGCAGATGCCGATCAGCGAGCCGCCCACGGAGGCGTGGTCCAGGAACCGGCCCCGACGGCGGGCGGCCAGATAGCCCAGCGGGATGCCGATACCGATCGCGATCACCATCGCGGTGATGGTCAGCTCGACAGTGCCGGGGAAGCGCTCGATGAACTCCGTGGTGACCGCCCGCTTGGTGGAGGTCGAGGTGCCCAGGTCGAGCTTGACCATCCGCCGAACGAACCGTCCGTACTGCACCAGGATGGGCTCGTCGAGGCCCATGTTGTGGCGGATGGCGGCACGCATCTCGGGCGTGCCGCGCTCGCCGAGAATGGCGGTCTCGGGGCCGCCGGGGAGCCGGCGGAGCCAGATGAAGAGCAGAAGGGAGAGCCCGAACAGCGTGGGTATCAGCTGAAGCAGGCGTCTGACGATGAACCGGAACACGGCGGCCTCGAAAGGGTGCGGAGGGTTGCGGGCGGGCGCTGTGCGACAGCGCCCGCCCGCGTTCCTTGCGTCAGATCAGGACTTACTTGAACTCGGCGGAGGCGTACCGCTCGTCGGTGAGCGGGCTCGCCTTGACGCCGGTCACGTCCTTGCCGAACACGATCGCCGGCGGGGAGTGCGAGATCGGCACACCGGGCAGGAAGTCCATCACGGCCTTGTTGAGGGCCTTGTACTTCTCGGTCCGGGCCGCCGCGTCCGCGGTGGTGTCCGCGTCCTTGAACTGGTCGAACAGGGCCTTGTTGTTGAAGCCCCACTCGTCCTTCGGCCGGTCGAAGAAGGTACCGATGAAGTTGTAGGCGTCGCCGTAGTCACCGGTCCAGCCGAGGAAGTGGATGTCGTGCTTGCTACCGGAGGTGGTGGCGTTGAGGTAGTCCGGGCTCCACTTGAGCGGGATCGCCTGGACCGTGATGCCGACCGCCTTCAGGTCCGCCGAGAGCAACTCGAAGATGTCCTTCGGGTTCGGCATGTACGGCCGGGTGACCTCGGTCGGGTAGTGGAACTTCAGCGTCAGGTTCGACGCACCGGCCTCGGCCAGCAGCGCCTTCGCCTTGGCCGGGTCGTACGTGTACTTGGTGACGTCGCCGTTCCAGCCCTCAACGGTGTCCGGCATGAAGTTGTCGGCGACCTTGGCGCCCGGAGGCAGCTTCGAGTCGACCAGCTGCTGACGGTTCAGCGCGTACGCGATCGCCTGCCGGACCTTCGGGTCGGCGAGCTTCGGGTTGCCCTTCTGGTTGATCGCCAGGTAGAGCACGTTGAACGCCGGGCGGGTGAGGACGTTGAAGCCCTCGCCCTTCAGCGGCTCGACGTCGGCCGGGCCGACCAGGTCGTAGCCCTGGATGTCACCGGAGCGCAGCGCCTGCTTGCGGGCGTTCTCGTCCGAGATCGTCTTGAAGATCAGGGTCTTCAGCTTGGCCTTGGTGCCCGAGTAGTCCTCGTTGCGCTCCAGGGTCAGCGTCTTGTTCGCGACGTCCCAGGTCTTGAACTTGAACGGGCCGGTGCCGGTCGGGTGCTCCGTCGCGTATGCCGGGTACTTGATGTCCTCGGCGGTGCCGCCCACGTTGCTGGCGTCGAACTCCTGCAGCGCCTTCGGGCTGTGGATGGAGAACGAGGGGAGCATCAGCGCGGCCGGGATCTTGCTGGAGACCCGGGTGAACGCCAGGTCGACAGTGGTCGCGTCCTTGGCGGCGCAAGACTTGAAGAGGCTCGGCGGCAGGTCCGCGTTCTCGTTCGCGGCGAAGCCACCCATGACGTCCTGCCAGTACGCGGTCACGTCCGGGCTCTGCATGAGGCCCTTGGCGTTGTACCAGCGGTTGAAGTTGACGCAGACGGCCTCGGCGTTGAAGTCGGTGCCATCGTGGAACTTCACGCCCGAGCGGAGTTTGAAGGTCCAGGTGGTGCCGGCGGCGTCCGGGGTCCAGGACTCGGCCAGGCCGGGGGTGACCTTGGTGCCACCCTCCTCCGGTCGGACCAGGGTCTCGAAGACCTGACGCGCCACACGCAGCGACTCACCGTCGCTGGCGAAGCTCGGGTCGAGCACCTTCGGGTCTCCGGCAACGCCGAAGACGAGGGTGTCCTTCTTGCTACCGCTGGAGCTGTCGTCACGGTTGCTCTCGGCGCAGCCTGCTACCGCGAGGGCCGCGACCGCGACGGCCGCTATCGCGACCTTCGGCCTGGGTGCACGCATCGTGCCTCACCTCGTCCTTGGGGGTACGGACAACGTGGTGACAGGGGTCACCGATGGCGGTGACCATAGCTCCCGTTGCGTCCAGCCGGAAACCGTTGGGTGGACGGTTGGTATCGGATCGTGCCTCAATCGTCGCTTGACATTCGAATCGAAGGTGAAAGTCGTCCGAAACCGTGCAATCGCCACCCGCGATGCCAAACTGTTACGTCGAACGGGCCGCAGGAGGGAGCAGGTGTCAGATCATTTCCGGGCACACGGCGACGATGGTCGGCACCCGGACCGGGTGCCGACCATCGGCCGTACGAGGCCGGTTCAGACGGCCCGGCGCCCCTCGAAGGCCCGACCGAGGGTGATCTCGTCGGCGTACTCCAGGTCGCCGCCCACCGGCAGCCCGCTGGCCAGCCGGGTCACCACGATCCCCATCGGCTTCACCATCAACGCCAGGTAGGTGGCGGTCGCCTCGCCCTCGGTGTTCGGGTCGGTGGCCAGGATCAACTCCCGCACCGTTCCTTCGCCAAGCCGGATCATCAACTCCCGGATGCGCAGATTGTCCGGGCCGATCCCCTCCAGCGGATTGATCGCGCCGCCGAGCACGTGGTACCGGCCGCGGAACTCACCGGTCCGCTCAATGGCCACCACGTCCTTGGGCTCCTCCACCACGCACAGCACCTCGTTCGTGCGGCGGGGGTCGCGGCAGATCCGGCACTGCTCGGACTCGGCCACGTTGTAACAGGTCGTGCAGAACCGCACCAGCTCCTTGACCTTGCGCAGCGCGCCGGCCAGCCGGTTGACGTCGGTCGGATCCGCCGACAGCACGTGGAACGCGATCCGCTGGGCGCTCTTCGGGCCCACGCCCGGCAGCCGCCCCAGCTCGTCGATCAGATCCTGGATGGCACCTTCGTACATCTGCCGGCTCAGAAACCGGGCAGGCCGAGGCCGCCCATGCCGCCGGTGACGGGGCCCATCTTGCGCTCGGTCAGCTCCCGTGCCGCCTCGGCGGCGTTGTGCACGGCCGCGACGACCAGGTCCTCCAGAGTCTCCACGTCGTCCGCGTCAACGGCCTTCGGGTCGATCTTGATCGCCTTCAGCTCACCGGCGCCGGAGACGGTCGCGGTGACCAGCCCACCGCCGGCGGTGCCGGTCAGCTCGGCCTCGGCCAGCTCGGCCTGGGCGGTGGCGATCTGCTGCTGCATCTTCTGCGCCTGCTTCAGCATCTGCTGCATGTTCGGCTGTCCACCTGGGCGCACGGATGGCTCCTTCTCGCACTCGTCTGCTCGGCCGCCGCCAGCCTAACCGCTGTGACAGGCCCCGCCCCGCCCGGTGCTCGCCCCCACGCCGAGCCGACAGAACGCTGCCGCGCGGCCAGTTCAACCGATACGCCCGAGCCGCTCGGCGGAGTCCGTACCGGCGACCGGGGTGAACACCACGAGGAGCTGGTCCGGCGCTCCGGCGGTGAGGAACTGGGAGTGCAGGTCCAGCAGACCCGTCGGGCCGACCACTCGCTTGCGGTCACTGATCCGCGTAGCCACCTCCTGAGCGTCCCACAGCGCCGCGAACTCCCGGCTTTCCACCCGCAGCCGCGCCACCAGATCACGTGCCGGCGCGTCGGAGCGACGCGCCAGCGTCGCCCGCAGCTCGGCGACCCGCGCCCGGCTCTCCCTCTCGTGGATGTCCTCGGCGAAGAACTGCCGCGCCGCAGGATCGGTGAACCACCGGTAGTACGTACTGCGTCCCACGCCGCTGTGCACGGATGCGTCGCCGAAGAGAACGATCGACACCCGATTCTGCGCAAGCGTCTCCCCGAGGTCGGTCATCACGTGTGCGGGCACCCGGTCAAGCTGCTCCAGGATGCGCAGCAGCGCGGGGTCGGCTCGCTGCGTTCGCGGCTGCGGCGGCTGCACCGGGTGCTCCGCCAGCCGGAACAGGTGGGCGCGTTGCGCCTCATTCATCTCGAGTGCCTCAGCCAGCGCGGCAACGACCTGCGGCGACGGCCTGCTGGTGCGGTTCTGCTCCAGCCGCGTGTAGTAGTCGACGGAGATCCGGGCCAGTTCGGCCACCTCCTCGCGCCGCAGCCCCGCGACCCGGCGCAGACCGCCGGTCGTGGCACCCGCCGGCCGCACCGCCGCACGCCGCGCACGGAGGAAGTCCGCCAGTTGCTGCCCGTCCACCTCTTCACTCTGCCACCGGCGGTGCCGGGGAGAACCTCTCCCCGGGAGACCATCGGCCTGCCACACGCCAATGCACGGCGAGATGCTTCCACCATGAGCACCGAACGTGAACCGAACGCCTCCGGCTGGAACGAGACGGCGATCCGCGACACCGTCCTCGGCTGGACCGAATCCGGCAGCGGACCGGTCGCCATATGGGCGCACCCCCTGTGCAGCAGCGGTCTGGCCCCGGAGACCGTCGGCCCCTTCGACTGGGAGCCGGTGGCCAGGGCGGGGCACCGGCTGATCCGCTACGACGCCCGCGGGCACGGACGTTCCGCCGGCCGGCCGGACCCGGCTGACTTCACATTTCAGAACCTCGGGCGCGACCTGCTGGCCCTCATCGACGAGCTATCACCGCAGGCGCCGGTCGCCGGGATCGGCATGTCCATGGGCACCGCGACTCTGCTGCACGCCGCGGTCCTCGCTCCCGACCGCTTCGACCGGCTCGTGCTGACCGCCGCGCCCACCGCATGGGAGACCCGAGCGCCGCAGGGCAGGGCATACACGACGTTGGCCGAACTAGTCGAGCAGCGCGGCGCGGGCGCGGTGGAGACCCTGCTGCGCGACGCGCCCGTTCCCGCACCGCACCAGGGCGCATCCGGCCTGCCCCTGCCGGTCGAGGTCGACGAACGGCTGCTGCCCTCGCTCCTGCGAGGGGTCGGTGCCTCGGACCTCCCACCCCGCGAACTCGTCGCCCGGTTGGGCATCCCCGTGCTGCTCCTGCCCTGGGCGGACGACCCCACGCACCCCGTCTCGACGGCTGTCGAGCTGGCGTCCCTCATCCCGGACGCGAAGCTCGACATCGCCCGGACCCTCGACGACCTGCACGGCTGGGGGCGGCGCGCGGCGGACTTCCTCACGCCCTGACGCCGACATCCCCACGCCCGGGTACGGCTAGCACTACCCGGAACCGGCCGGTTACGGGTAGTGCGGCGGGGCCCACCGAACTGGTCTGCTCATTGACATGAACTCCAACCGCACCGGCCGGATCGGCGCCCTGTGCTGGGTGGCGGCCGTACCGATCTTTCTCACCGCCAGCCTGGTCACCGGCGTGCGCTGGCGTCAGCCGACCTACAGCTGGGCAACCCACAACATCAGCGACCTCGGCAACGTTCACTGCGGGATCTGGGACACCAGCAGGCCCCGGTACGTCTGCTCCCCCTGGCACCCGCTGATGAACGCCGCACTGCTGGCCACCGCCGTGCTGCTCGCCGCCGGGCTACTGCTGACCTGGCGGATCCTCGGTCGCGGCGGCGTGGTCCGGTCGGCGCAGACGCTCCTGCTGCTGGCCACCGGCGGGTACGCCCTGGCGGCCGTCTACCCGGCGGATGTCGACGAGAACCGACACGTCCTGGGCGCCTTTCTGATCATGGGAGGCAACCTCGGCCTGCTCCTCGCCGGGCGCGCGCCGCGCGGCACCGTGCTCGGCCAGTGGCGACGCCTCACCCTCACCGCCGGGTTGATCGCCCTGGCCGGAACGATTCTGTTCTTCGCCCAGCAGGGCATCGGGATCGGGGTGGGCGGCATGGAACGGGTCGCCGTGCTGCCCTTCCCGCTCTGGGCCTGCTGCCTCGGCGTCCTGCTCGCCGAGACATCCGGTGGTCGGGTGCCGCAGAGCCGGTCGACCGTGCCGTCCGCAACCGCTGCCGCGCCCCGGTGGTGATCGCCGGGAAGCGCTAGCGCGCGTCGACCTCGTCGATCTTCTCGGCCCCGAACGTCTCGCGGAGCAGCCGTACCGCTTGCTCCTCGCTGGACTCCCGGGCGGTCTTCTCGTCGATGACCTCGTCCAGCGGCTCGTCGCCCGGGTCGAACCCCTCGTAGGTCGGGGTGGCCGCCGGTGCCGCGCCACCCGGCTTGGCGCGCAACGGACCGTCGAAGTCCGGGTCGTAGGGCGGTTCGCCGGCCCACTCAGCGTCCGCGGTGGGCCGGGCCGCTGCTCCGGTACGCGGACCGCGCCCTGCCGCCGCCGCGCGGGCGGCGGCGATGGCGCTGCTCACCGGGGCACCGCCGGTGGCCGGCTGGCGAGCCGCCGGCGTCGGGTTGGCCCGTCCGCCCGGCTTGCCGCCGCCGGTCGCCGTGCCCGGGCCGCCGCCGTTCGCGCCGGTGCCGCTTCCACCGGTACGGCCCAGGTCAGTGCTGTTCGCACCGGTGCCCGTTTCGTCGGCGCGGCCCGGGTCAGTGCTGTTGCCGTCGGTGCGACCACGGTCCGCGCCGTTCACGCTGGCCGGTGCGGGTGCCGATCCGGAACTGCCGGACGCGGCGTCGTCCACGGCGGTGGCGCCGCCCGGTCGGGCGGCCTCCGGCCAGTCCTCGTCATCCGTCGCCTCGACGGCGGGGGCACTGCCACCGGGGCGGGCCGCCTCCGGCCAGTCGTCCTCGGCGTCGGCCGGCGCGGACGGCTGTTCGCCGGGCTGCCGACTCGTACCGCGACCGCTGGACGCGTTCGCGCCGGCACCCGCGCCGGAGGAGACACCGGGACCGCCCCGTGGACCGGACGGGCCGCCGGGCAGGTCCTCGCGGGCACCCGAGCCGCCGGATGGGCCGGCAGCGGCGGTCGCGTTCGTCGGGGCGGGCGGAGCGTCCACGGGGACGGATCGGGCCGGTGCGGCGGGCTGCGAGCGCGGCGGACCGGACAGCGACACGCCGCCCCGCTCGCCGGCCACCTCGCAGCGGATCTGCCAGCGCCCGCCCAACTCCTCGTAGAGCGCGTCGGTGAGCACCGCCGCGTGATCGGCCATCATCTTGGCCAGCACGGTGGACTTGACCGTCAGCACCAGCATGTCGCCGTCGAGTTCGCGCACCACCGCGTCACGCATCAGGGCGGCGATCCGCTTGTTGGTCCGGTTGACCTTGCCAATCACATCGGGCCACGCCCGGCGGACCGCGACCGCGTCCAGCGCCGCAGCCGGCGCACCAGGTCGGGGCGGCTCCGGCGTCGCTGGGTCGGGCAGCACCGCCGACGGCGGAACAGCGCGACGTGAGGCCGGTGAGCCGGTGCCGGCCGCGACGGATGCGGCCCGGTCGACGGGTGCCGATGCGGTGGCGGTTGCCGACGCACCGGGTGAGCCCGGGATCGGCGAGTCAGCGGCCGAAGCGCCAGAGGCCGGAGCAGTCGAGGCCGAGGTGTTCGAGGCGGCAGTGCTCGGGGTCGGGGACGTCGCCGGATCGACCGTCCACGGGGGCGCTGAGGTCGGGGCGGCGGCGGGTGCCGGGGTGGCGGCAGCCGGGACCGGAGAGGCCGGCTGTGGGCGTACCCCCGGGTTGGTGGCCGGTGCGGAGCCGGCGGCGGTCGACGGCGCGTCGGCGCCGCTCAGGGTGAGCCGGCGTTCCATCCGTTCCAGGCGCTGGAGCAGGCCACCGGTGGAGTCGTCCGCGCCGGGCAGCAGCATCCGGGCGCAGATCAGCTCCAGCAGCAGCCGGGGCGCCGTGGTGCCGCGCATCTCCACCAGGCCGTCGTGCACGATGTCGGCGCAGCGGGAGAGCGTGCCCGGGCCGAGCTGCGAGGCCTGGGCGGCCATCCGCTCGATCTGGTCGGCGGGGCCGTCGATCAGGCCCTTCGCGGCGGCGTCCGGCACCTGCTGGATCACGATCAGGTCGCGCAGCCGCTCCAGCAGATCGGAGGCGAACCGGCGCATGTCGTGCCCGGCCTCGGCGACCCGGTCGACGGTGGCGTACGCGGCGGCGCCGTCACCGGCGGCCAGCGCGTCGCACATCTCGTCGATCAGCGCGGAGTCGGTGACCCCGAGCAGCGCGACGGCCCGCGCGTAGCTGACCCCCTCCGGGCCGGCCCCGGCGATGAGCTGGTCGAGCACGGAGAGGCTGTCCCGCATGCTGCCGCCACCGGCGCGCACCACCAGCGGAAAGACCGTCGGCTCGACGGCGACGCCCTCGGCCTGGGTGAGCTGCTCCAGGTACGGGCGGACCACCTTCGGCGGAAACAGCCGGAACGGGTAGTGGTGGGTCCGCGACCGGATCGTGCCGAGGACCTTCTCCGGCTCGGTGGTGGCGAAGATGAACTTGACGAACTCCGGAGGCTCCTCGACCAGCTTGAGCAGGGCGTTGAAGCCCTGGGTCGAGACCATGTGCGCCTCGTCGATGATGTAGATCTTGAAGCGGCTGCTGGCCGGCGCGAAGAAGGCACGCTCGCGCAGCTCGCGGGCGTCGTCGACACCGCCGTGGCTGGCCGCGTCGATCTCGATCACGTCGATCGAGCCGGCACCGTCGGTGGCCAGCGAGCGGCAGGACTGACACTTGCCGCACGGCTCGGGGGTGGGGCCCTGCTCACAGTTGAGCGAGCGGGCCATGATCCGGGCGCTGGTGGTCTTGCCGCAGCCACGGGGGCCGGAGAAGAGGTAGGCGTGGTTGAGCCGCCCGCTGCGCAGCGCCTGCGACAGCGGCTCGGTCACGTGCTCCTGACCGATGACCTCAGCGAAGGTACGCGGCCGGTACTTGCGGTAGAGCGCCAGCGTCACTCGTCCCGCCTCCTCTCGACCGAGCCATTCTGCGCCGGTCGGGCGCGGGTGACCACCCACCCCGCCGGGCGCCTGAGTTTGCCGCGCCTGGGTTGCCGCGCTTGATCGACGTTGCCGCGCTTGATCGACTCCATATCGGCGATATGGCGGTGCCCGCGACCCGGGACAGCCCCACATCGGCGACCTGGAGTGGATCGAGGGCGCCCCGGAGACAAAAAGGCCTCCCGTGCACCCGGCAGAGCTCGCTTATCCTTGCTGCCTTCCGGCCCTGGGGAGGTTCACGAGATACCGCCGCACGGGAGGTGACGCCAAGCCTACCCGACCGCCGGTCGATCTTCAGGGGGTGGTGGGGTGACCCTGCCCATGGGGGCCTGTATCCTGGCTCGCGGAGGATTCGCCTAGAGGCCTAGGGCGCACGCTTGGAAAGCGTGTTGGGTTTACACCCTCACGAGTTCGAATCTCGTATCCTCCGCCAGCTGATCAGCAGAAACGCCCGGCAGACCATAATCGGTCCGCCGGGCGTTGATCTTGTGGTCTCATCGACGTCGTGGCTGACACGGCGTGGGAGTGGGACGAGACGTTGTACGCGGGCAGCGCCAGCCATTACAGCGTCGGGCGCATGCCCTACCCGCCCAGCCTCGCCGAGGCTGTCGGCAAGGAACTCGGACTCGACGGCACCGGCCGACTCCTGGATGTCGGCTGCGGACCCGGATCGGTGACGCTCCTGTTCGCGCCCCTGGTCGAGGCAGCAGTGGGAGTCGACGCCGACCAGGGCATGATCAACGAGGCGCGGCGCAGGGCCAGCGAGGTCGGGGTCACCAACGTCGAGTGGCGGCACCTACGCGCCGAGGCTCTGCCGGCCGACCTGGGCACGTTCCGGGTGGCCACGTTCGCCCAGTCGTTCCACTGGATGGATCGGCCCCTCGTGACCCGTCGCGTCCGCGACATGCTCGCGCCGGGCGGGGCCTGGGTCCACGTCGGCACCAACACGCACCAGGGCGTGACCGGGGACGACCTGCTGCCGTACCCCCGGCCTCCGTGGCAGCAGATCGACGACCTGGTCGCCAGCTACCTGGGACCGGTCCGCCGGGCCGGACAGGGGTGGCTGCCCTCCGGCACCCCCGGCGGGGAGGAGGAGATCATGCGGCAGGCCGGCTTCACCGGCCCAACCCGCATCACGGTCGACCAGGGGATGGTCGTGGAACGCGGTGTCGACGAGATCGCCTCCGCGGTGTTCTCGCTGTCCAGCTCGGCACCACACCTGTTCGCCGATCGACTCCCCGCTTTCGAGGCGGACCTGCGTCGCCTCCTGTCCGAAGCGGCGCGAGATGGTCGCTTTTCCGAGCGCAGACGAGGCATCGACGTCGTGATCTGGCGTCCCTGACACCCGTCACCCGCGGGCGCGAGCCCAGGAGAGGAAGCGGTCGGTCAGCCGGGCCGGGTCCAGGCCGGCGAGCTGTTCGCCGGCCTCCGACTGGAGCGTCGCCAGGTAGACCAGCAACGCCACCCGGTCGCGCCGGTACTCGGCGAGCAGCCGCAACTTGGCCGCCGAGCAGGGCCAGGCGATGCCGCACGACTGGCAACGCCAGGTGGGACGGGTCGGTAGATGATCCCGGTGGCGGCGGGGCATTGGCCGGGCCTCCTTCGCGGTGGAAGGGGGCCACCCGGCCTCCGCGCCCGGGCGGCCCCCTGACTGACGCCGACCGCCGGACTCTTTCGCCTCCACCGGCCGCGCCGTCTTCTGCGGATCACCCTCGCGCGCGTCACCAGACAGATACACCGCGTAGCGATATGGTCAGCAGATATTCGAGACATCCGATGGAGGGGCCGTGAACGACGCGCTTCGGGTGGCGCTCAGCGACACCGGGCACACCACCGAATCCCTCGCCGAGACCGTCGGCGTCGACCCGAAGACCGTGGCGCGCTGGCTGAGCGAGGGCCGCATCCCGCATCCTCGGCATCGGTTCGCGGCAGCGGAGGCCCTCCATAAGGACGTGTCGGACATCTGGCCGGACACTTCAAGACGTCGGGACCCGATTTGGTTCCGTCCCTGGCAGGAAATCGAGCGCGAGGCGGTGTCATTGCGGTCCTACGAGTCAGTGGTGCTGCCGGGGCTGCTCCAGACCGAGGCGTACGCCCGCGCGGTGCTCAGTGGCGCGGGCCTGATCCCCCGGGGCGACATCGAGCGGCATCTCACGGCCCGGCTGGGCCGGCAGGGCCTGCTCAAGCGGGACGATCCGCCACAGTTCACGGCGGTGATCGATGAGGCCATCCTCCACCGGCCGGTGGGTGGTCGGTCGACCATGCGCGAGCAACTGCTGGCCGTGGTCGCGGCCTGCGCCGAGCCGCACGTCCGGGTGCACGTCGTGCCCGCCACCGTCGGCGCCTATGCCGGCCTCAATGGACCGTTCGTGATCGCCCACAGCCACGATCACCGGGTCGCTGGTTATCTGGACAACCAACTCCAGGGACATCTCGCTAGCGACCCGGAGGACATCGCGGCCATGATGGCGGCGTGGGAGAACGTGCGCGGCGAGGCGTTGTCCCACTGGCAGTCGGTCGATCTAATCACGGAAGTGGCGGAGACATGGAGCTGAACGGCGCCCGGTGGCGCAAGAGCAGCCGCAGCAGCGGCAACGGCGGCAACTGTGTCGAGGTCGCCGACAACCTGCCCGGCGTGGTCGGCGTGCGGGACTCGAAGGACCCGACCGGGCCCGCGCTCACCTTCACCCCAGCGGCCTGGCGCGCGTTCGTCACCCGGCTCGCTCTGCGGGCCTGACCGAGACCGGCTCGTCCGGTCGGCTCGGCGGGACCGGCGGGGTGCGTAGGGACCAGAGGGCCAGGGGGACGGCGGCGACCGCGGCGGTCAGCAGGATCAGGCGGTGGTCGAGGAGTTCAAGCAGGCTCGCGCCGGCCAGCAGGGCCACGGTGGACGGCCCGAAGGTCAGCGTGTTGACCGTGGACGCCACCCGGCCGACCAGCTCGCTCGGCGTCTCCCGCTGGACTGCCGTCCAGACGGTGACCAGCACCAGCGGCACACCGAGCCCCACCGCCAGCCCGCCGGCGACCACCAGCCCGACCGAGGTCGTGGCGCGCAGGGCCAGCCCGACGGCGAAGACGGCGACCGCCCCGGCCACCACCCGCCGGTCACCGAAGCGGCGCAGCAGCGATCCGGCGGCCAGGCCGCCAATGAGCGACCCGACGCCCTGAACGGTGGCGAGCACGCCGTTGAACTCCGGCGGCCGGCCCAGGCCGGCGTCCACCACGGCGTACGCGACGGCGCCGTTGAGCCCCATCAGCACCATGGTGAGCGCGGCGCAGCCGACGATGTGCCGCAGCGCACGATGCCGGCGCAGGTGCCCCCACCCGTCGGCGAGCTGTCTCGTCCAGCGCTCGGGACGCCCGGGCGGCTGCTCCCGGACCCGCAGCGACCAGAAGACGAGCCCGGCCAGTACGAAGGTGGCCGCGTCCAGCAGCACCACGGGGTGCGCGCCGTACGCGGCGAACAGCCCCGCCCCGGCCAGCGGGGCGAGCAGCTTCATTCCCTCGTTGATCGTGGTCCGGAGCCCGTTGAAGTCGCCGAGCAGCGGGCCGGGCACCACCGCCGGCACCAGCGCGGCCTCGGCCGCGTCGGTCAGCACGAAGGTGATCCCGTACGCGGTCATCACCGCGAAGATCAACCAGACCCGGGTGGCCGAGTCGACCAGCAGCAGCACCGGCAGCAACCCCGCCATCACCGCGTGCAGGACGATCAGCAGCGGCCGGCGGCGGAACCGGTCGGCGAGCAGCCCGAGCAGCGGCCCGAGCAGGGTGGGCGCCCACACCCCCAGGGTCACCAGGGCAGCGAGGCTGCTCGACCCGCTCAGCTCCTTCACCCAGATGCCGGCCACCAGCAACATCGCCGCGGTGCCGAAGCCGGACACCAGCACCCCGCCGAGATAGCGGCCGGCGTCGCGATCGGTCAGCACCCTTGCCGTACCCCAGCTCATCGCACCTCCCCACCAGCGGCAGATTCTGCCCCAGCGGTGGCTGCGGCGGGTGCCCTCGCCGCCCGGGCGGCACGGTCCTGCGGATCGACGCCGGCCGGTCCGGAATCCGTCGTACACATGTTCTATCCACAGGCTGTGGACAGCGGGTGTGTCAGGAACCGTCGCGGAGATCGGCGAGACGTTCGGGCCGGAAGTGGATCTCGTCGAAGGTCGCGCTGCACCCGTCGCCGGTCGGTGACTGGCCCGCGAAGCCGATCCGGTCGCGGGACGTCTCGCCATCGAAACTGAACACGCGGATCAACTGCCAGGTCCTGCCGTCGAGTGAGGCGTGGTACGCGTAGACCCGGCCGATTCGCGAGACGCGCAGCCACACCGACCGGTCGGCCACGACGAAGGAGTTCGCGTCGTCGGCGACGCCCCGGCAGATGACGGACACGATCATGGGCTCACCCTCGGGTGAGAACTCGAAGCACAGCTTGCCCCAGCACCGCTCGTCGCGCCAGAGCATGAGCACCCCGGCGTCGAAGGTCGAGGCGAAGGCCACGGTGACCCGGGCGCTGAACTGGAAGTCGCGCTCCGGCGGCAGGTCGCCGAGCAGCGTCGCCGCGTTGAGGACGGGCTCCGGGCTCGGCGCGGCGTTCTCGCCCGCGTTGACGAGGCCGCCACTCGGGTCGATGAAGATGTCCGTGTGCGGCTGCGCCGACACCGTCACGGCGCCGGTCGCCTCATCGACCCGCCAGAGCCCCGCGGACGAGGGCGCGAGCGGAGACGGCATACCGGGGACGGTCAGTCGATCAGCCATGGCACAGGACCGTATAACGGGTACGGTCCGGGGATCGACGCCGGGCCGGCCGGAAGCCGTCGTACACATGTTCTATCCACAGGCTGTGGACGGCGGAGGGTTCGATGGGTTACCAGCTCAGCGCGGTGGTCGCGGACGCGGAACTGCTCCGCGAGGAGACCGCCGAGCTGGATCACGCGGTCCTCGGCGAGCTACGCCAGGACTTCGCGCTGCTGCCCGTCACCCCGCAGTTGGTGGTGGAGCTGACCGGGTCGCTGCCGGATTTCGCGGTGGACGACCGGAGTGCCGAGCGTCCGTTCGGCCTGGTCCTGTCGCCGACACTGGCAGAGCTGCTGGCCCGCTGGTCGCAGCCGGGGCCGGTCGCGTACCTGGAGGCGGAGTTCGGCGGCGGCGCCGGCTACCAGTCGGCCGCGGTGTGGCAGGGTGGCGCGCTGTCCTGGGGTCCATCGTTCGACGACGTGCTCGACGCGCCGCGCGAGGAGTGGCCGATCAACATGGCGCTCACCCGGCTCGGCGTCGAGCCAGGCACGTGGATCGACCCGTTCGCCGAGTTGGGGTTGCACCTGGAGCGGAACACCGACGGCTGGCTGGCGCACGGGCGGCGGCGACTCAGCGCCGACTACTGGGATGAGCTGGTCGAGCAGTGGGAAAACCAGTAATCCGTCGACTGGCAGCAACCTGAACGCCTCGGTCCCGTTGGGGACTGGGGGATTCCATGAAATCGCGACAATTTGCGTTTATTGCCATGCTGCTGACGGCTGCCTCGATCGCCGGCAGCGGCGTGCCGCCAACCGGGCCGATCCCGGACGGCCGGCCCGCCGGCAGGGTGGAGATCATCGACCTGAACGGCCTGCGCAACATCGAGTTCGGTGACACCGAGGACGAGCTGACTCGCCGGGGCATCCTGCGTACCGACATGGACGCCTGCGGGCCGATGCTCGCCGGCCACGACACGGTCAGCCCTGTCTTCGCCGAGGACAAACTGGTGCTGCTCTGGGTCGGCGACCCGATGCGGACACCAGAGGGCATCACCGTGGGCTCACCGGTCGACCAGGTGTGGTCCCGCTATCCGTCGGTCACCCGGCTGCATGCTCCACAGGGGACGTACCGGTTCGACGGGCTGCTCGCCCGCAGCGGAGACCGCGCGTACCTCTTCCTGCACGACGGGCGCACCGTCCGGAAGACCATCGCCGGGTACGCCGACTGGGCCCGCCGCCTCTTCGACAAGGGCGCCGGCCCCTGCTGAAGCGGATCCGGGGCGCGAGCGTGCGTGTGTCCCCTGTCGATGGTGGAGACGACGCACGCATCGGATGAGCGGACCGGTCGGGGTGGGACCGGTCCGCTCATCCCGCCAGGCCAGCGACGGCGTCAGCCGCGCAACGACCGCCAGAAGTCGTACGAGTGGGCCGCCGCGAAATCCGTCGTACCGGAGCCACCGCCACCGGCCAGCACCCGCACGTACGGCGATCCGCTGCGCAGTCGGGGCCAGTCCACCCGGCCCACCCGGGCGAAGTCACTCCAGGCCCGGACCATCTCGTCGGAGAGCCGCCGCTGAGTCGGTGTGAGCGTCTCGGCGTAGTCGACGGTGAACAGGTACGGCAGCTCCGCGCAGTGGTACGCGCCGGTGGGGAAGGTCGACTCGGGCCCGTCGGTGAAGAACGGCGCATCCTCGTCGGCGAACTCGTAGACGTACGTCGGCACTCGACGGGCGAACTGCAGCGCGGCGGAGTAGACCGGCTCGGCGTAGTCGTGATCGGTGAGCACGGCAGCCAACGTCTCGCTGGCGACGTGCGCGTCGTCGCGGGGATAGCGGGCCAGCACGTCCTCCGCCCGGTCACCGAAGGCGGCCCGCACCTGCTCGCGGTACTGCTCGTCGGTCAGCGGGCACGACTCGGGCTGCTGCCCCGGCTCAGGCGCCGCCGGGCAGTTCATCCCACTGCGTTCCATCCCCCACACCAGGAGCGTGGACTCGTTCCGGTTCATCCCGGTCAACACCGGCACCGGGTGCAGTCGCCCGGTGGCCAGCGCGTCGGCCGGGTCCACCGGCAGCGTGCGGCCGTCGACGACCGGGCCGAGGTCGACACCCGCGCCCGGATAACCGGCCGCCTCGATCAGCCGGGCGGGGTCACGCCCGCGCAGGCAGGCGGCGACCGTACCCGGATCGGCGCAGCCGACCCCGCGCGCGAACTCCTCGGCCGCCGCGGCGGCCTCGGCCCGGGTCCGCACCGGGTTGGCGCACGAGTTGCTCTGCATGATCGCCCGGTGGAACAGGCCGACGGTGGCCGGCGACGCAAGCTGTGCGCAGACGCTGGTCGCGCCGGCGGACTGGCCGAACAGGGTGACGTTGCCGGGGTCGCCGCCGAAGGCCGCCGCGTTGCGCCGTACCCACCGCAGCGCCGTCTGCTGGTCCTGGAGGCCGTAGTTGCCGACGGACCGGCCCGCGTCGGCCAACGCCGGATGCGCCAGGAAGCCGAGCGCACCGAGCCGGTAGTTCACCGTGACGACGATGACGTCACCGCCGGTCGCCAGGCGTTGCCCGCCGTACACGTCTCCCCTGCCGAACCGGAAGTCGCCGCCGTGCAGCCACACCAGCACCGGTCGGGGCGTCCGAGCGGAGGTGCGCGGCGTGGTGACGTTGAGGTAGAGGCAGTCCTCGGACTCCGAGGGCTCGTCCATCGGCAGCCCCTTGAGTTGGGCGCAGGCGTCACCCGGGCGGCTCGCGTCCCGCACGCCGGTCCACACCGGACCCGGTTGCGGCGGGGCCCAGCGCAGCGCGCCCAACGGCGGGCGGGCGTACGGGATGCCCTGGAAAGAGCGGTGGTCCGCCGCGACGGTCCCACGGACCGCGCCCTGGTCGGTCCGCACGACGGCCGTACTCCGGCCAGTGGCCGCCGAGGCGCCCGAGCCGGCGGCCACCGTCGGAGCGAGCAGCGCCACGGCACCCAGCGCGGCGACCCACCGGGCCACCCGGGACCGGACCCGGCGGGTGGGCCGCCGCCGCACAGAACCCGATCCGGGGTACGGGATGCTGGTCATGTTTCCCCCATTCGTCGAAGCCGGTACGGCGTACGCACCGTGCTGCGGCGAGCATGCCGGCCCGGCAACCAGTCGACCAGGGAGCTCTAGTACGCCGAGCCACCACGATGGACGACCACCGACGTGGCGACGTGGCGACCATCGGGGACGGCGACCGGCGCTCTAGTGCGCTACGGTCACACCTCGACCGGCGGGAGGGCGACCGTGACGGAGATCGACGAGTCGACACCCCCGTATCTGCGCATCGTCGGGGAGCTGCGGCGGCGCATCGCGGCGGGCGAGCTCGGCCCCGGCGACCGGCTGCCGTCCACCCGGCAGATCGTCCGCGAGTGGGGGGTCGCCATGGCGACCGCCAGCCGGGCCCTCACCGCGCTCCGACAGGAGAACCTGGTTCGGGCGCTGCCCGGCGTGGGCATGGTGGTGACCGGCCCGGAGCCGCCGCCGGCCGTTCGGGGCGCCCGCGCCGACACCCGGCGGGGTACCGCCCGAGGGGTGACCCGCGACCAGGTGGTGCGGACCGCCACCGAGATCGCCGACGCCGAGGGGTTGCCGGCGCTGAGCATGCGGCGCATCGCGACCGAGTTGGACGTGCCGACCATGTCGCTGTACCGGCAGGTCCGCGGCAAGGAGCAGCTTCTGCTGCTGATGGCGGACGCGGCCTTCGCCGCCCACCGGCTGCCCCGCACGTTCCCTCCGGGCTGGCGGGACCAGTTGGAGCTGCTCTGCCGGCTCCAGTGGTCGATGTACCGGCGGCATCCCTGGCTGGCCCAGGTCGTCTCGCTGACCCGCCCGCTGATGGCGCCGCACGCCGTCGCGCACACCGAATGGGCCCTGCGCGCCCTCGCCGGGCACGGCCTGGACCAGCACACCCAGCTCCACCTGGCAGCCGCCCTGGCCAACCACGTCCGCGGCACCGCGGTGAACCTGGAGCGGGAGGCTGAGGCGGAGCAGGACACCGGCCTCACCGACGACGAGTGGATGGTGGCCCAGGCCGACGTGTTGACCGGGCTGCTCGCGGCGGGTGAGTTCCCGCACCTGGCCCGGCTCGCCCGGTCGCCGGTCGACCTCAATGTCGACAGCCTGTTCGAGTTCGGCCTCCAACGGTTGCTCGACGGGGTGGCGGAGCTGCTCAGCCGGTGAACGCCCGGCCAGGTGCGCGCGTTGTCACAACCTCGGCCGGGCGGCGACCTGCACGGTCACGGACCGGCTCGAGCCCAGGTGCGCGGTGTCGCCGGGGAAGGTGACGGTGTAGGTGTTCGCCCCGGTCGCCCGCGGTATGTCGGAGACGAAGAACGCCCCGGTCTCGGTGGTGCTGACGTTGGGCAGGACGTGGGTGCCGTTCTGGTCCTGCCGCACCACCTGCAGCTGCCGTGGCGCCGACACGGGGGCATCGGTGAACGCCAGACTGCCGGTGACCAGGACCTTCCCCCCGCGTCCGACCGTCGACGGCGCGGAGAGCGTGAGCGAGGATCGCGGCAGGAGAAGGTCCGTCATCAGACGCAGGGTCAGGTGCTGCCCGCCCGGTTCACGGGTGACGGCGTAGAGAGTCCTGCTGTCGGCACTGACCGCGAGGCCCTGCCGTACGAGGTAGGTGTCCTGGGGGAAGTCGTACCGCTGCAGCAAGGTCCCGTCGGGCCGCTCGACGTGGATGCTCGACGTCCTCTCCCAATCTGATCCGTTGCTGGAACCAACGACGACGAGGGCACCATTCGGGGACGTCGTCACGGCGTTGGGGTACGACGCGGACGGCAACACGCCGGCTGGCGAGAAGTCCGTCGTCGAGAAGGCAACGTGATGCGTCGCGATCACCGACCGGTTCTCCAGGAGACCACAGGCCAGGATCGCCGTGCTCGCGTCGACCGTCAGCGCGGCGTCCCCGAGGCCCCCGCAGGTGTCCCACGGCAGAGCCACCGTGATCGACGGCGTTCCGGAGGAGACGTCGAACAGGGTCGCTCTGCTCGAGTAGGAGGTCGCGATGCCGGATTGGTTCACCGCGAGCAGGAGATTCGGTTTGGCCGGGCTGCTCCGGAGCAAGGGAGGGTAGGCGAAGACGTCGCCGAGCGGCAGATCCAAGGCCAGGACCGGCGTCTCGCCGCGCACGTCGAGCGAGCCCAGCTTGCCCTTTGAGAACGTGCATCCGTAGCCGAAGTAGAGCTTCCCCCCGGCCGGTGCCACCCAGGTGGGACAGGTGCTGGCTCCGATGTTGTAGCGACGGGTCTCGGTCCGCGTCGTGGTGTCGATCGCGGCGATGGCGCCCGCCTCGATGAGGGCTACGTGCAGCGTCGAGCCGTCCGGGCTCAGCGCCATGCCGCTGGCGTCCGGCAGGTCCGGGATCGTCGCCTGCGACCCGCCCGACAGGTCCGTCACCCGCACGCCCGACCCCCCGCGCCCGGGGCTGAAGAACAGCTGGCTGCGCGCCGAGTCGACGACCATCTGCGCGTACGTCTCGATGCCGAGCCCGACCGCGCTGTCCGCGTGCGCCACGCCGGGACTCAGCGACGGTACGACGACGAATGTGGCGCCGATCGCCGCGACCATGAGACGTGCGATCTGCTTGACGCGCACGTTTCCACCTCCCCAACCCGATGACCAAGATCCATGTGTCGGGCAAGCTTAGGGGTAGCTGGCACGGTCCGTGCGCTCAGTTCGGGAGTACGGCGACGGTAGCGCGCGACGGATGTCCTGCGGCCCAGCTCACGCCACTTCGGTGGCGTGCTCAGGCAGCCGCGCCCCGGACGCGGCGGCAAAACCGGCGAGCGCGATCTGCGCCGCCTGTTGCAGGTCGCCTCGGGTGACCCCGGCGGCGGCGTGTACCGACTGGCCTTCGGTGACGATCATGACGAAGCGGGCGAGTGCGGCCGGGTCGGCGTGGGCGGGTAGGTCGCCGTCGGCGACGGCCCGGGTGAACCGGTCGGCGAGCGCGCGTTCACCGGCCAGGCGGCTGGCGGCGAGGAACCCGGCGACCGGTGTGTTCTCGGTGGAGCAGGCGGTGCCGCCCTGGATCGACAGGCAACCGGCCGGACGGTCGGGGCGGGTCACGGCGAGCACGTTGTCGCGCAGCAGGGCGGCGACGACCTGGTATGCGCTGGGTTGGGCGAGGGCGTTGCGCGCGTACTCCATGTCCTGTTCGGCGTAGCGGGCCACGGCCTTGCGGAACAGCTCCTCCTTGCTGCCGTAGGCGGCGTAGAGGCTGGGCTTGTTGATGCCCATGGCGGCGGTGAGGTCGCTCACCGAGGCGCCCTCGTACCCCTGTCGCCAGAACACCTCCGTCGCGCGCTCCAGCGCCTCATCGGGGTCGAAACCCCGTGGTCGTCCTCGCTGCGGCACACCCACCACCTCCGCATCCATGTTACCCGCGGCCCAACCGATCGGTACAGAAATTTGCGGACCGGGTCGTCGGTTGCTACCGTCAGATGCGTACCGATCGGTACAGAATTATTGGAGGATGGTGTGGCGACTCGACTCAACACTCCGCTGCCTGCGGTCGGGCTCTGGAGCATGGAGCTGCGTGGCGCCGCCGACCCGGCCGTCCGGGACGCGGCGACCGAGCTCGACGAGCGGGGCTTCCGGGCCCTGTGGGTGCCCGGCCTCGACGGCGGCGGGGCCGTCGACGACGTCGAGCACCTGCTGGGGGCCGCGTCGCACACCACGGTCGCGCTGGGTGTGCTGGCGATCTGGGGCCAGGACCCGGTGGTTCTGGGTGACCGGTTGGCCGCGCTGGACGCCGGGCACGGGCCTCGGACGGTTCTCGGCTTCGGGGTGAGCAACGCCCACTCCGCCGCCCGGGCGGGGCAGGACTACGGCCGGCCGGTGGAGTCGATGGGCCGCTGGCTGGACGCCCTCGACGCCGCGCCCCGGCCGGTTCCCGCCGACCGGCGCATCCTCGGCGCGCTCGGGCCGAGGATGGCGGACCTGGCAGCCGACCGAACGGCCGGTTGGCATCCGTTTCTCGTGACCCCGAGCTACACCGCGGCGCAGCGCGAACGCGTCGGGGCGCAGCCGCTGGTCGCGCCGCACCTCGCTGTCGTCCTCGACGAGGACCCGGACCGGGCCCGTGCCGCCGCTCGGGCGGGGATCGGGATGTTCATCGGCTTTCCGGCGTACCGGGCCAACCTGGCACGCCTGGGGTTCACCGACGACGACCTCGTCCCCGTTGGCAGTGACCGCCTGATCGACGCCCTCGTCGCCTGGGGCGACCTGGACACGGTGGCCACGCGCATCCGGGAGCACCTGGACGCGGGCGCGGACCACGTCGCCCTCCACGTGCTGCGGCCCGACGTTCCGGATCGGCCGGCGCTGCCCCTGCCGCAGTGGCGCGACCTGGCCACGCTCCTGCCGACCTTCGCCTCCACCCCCGCAACCCACTGACCACCCGCTGGCACAACAGCCGGCAGGACAACCGCACCGCAAACAGTAGGAGACCAATCGTGGGACAGCTTGACGGCAAGACCGCCCTCGTCACCGGGGGCACCACCGGCATCGGCCTGGCCGCCGCCCGCCGCTTCGCCGCCGAAGGCGCGTACGTCATCGTCACCGGACGGCGCCAGGGCCTGCTGGACGAGGCCGTGGCGAGCATCGGCGCCAACGCCGCCGGTGTCGCCAGCGACGTGAGCAACCTCGACGACCTGGACCGGGTGATGCAGGCGATCCAGGCCCGGGGCGCAGGGCTGGACGTGGTGTTCGCGAACGCCGGCGGCGGGGAGTTCCTCCCGCTGGGCTCGATCACGGTCGAGCACTTCGCAAGCACCTTCGACAGCAACGTCCGCGGCACCCTGTTCACCGTGCAGAAGGCCCTGCCCCTGCTCAACGAGGGTGCCTCGGTCGTGCTGTCCGGCTCGACGGCCGCGGTCAACGGCACCCCGGCGTTCAGCGTCTACGCCGCGTCCAAGGCCGCGATCCGCTCGTTCGGCCGCACCTGGGCCGCCGAGCTGGTCGGCCGGAACATCCGGGTCAACACCCTGATCCCCGGCCCGACCGAGACCCCGGGCGTCGCCGGCCTCGCGCCCAGCCCGGAGGAGGCCCCCGGGTTGCTGCAGGCCATCGCCTCGGGCGTGCCCATGCGCCGGATGGCCCAACCGGACGAGATCGCCAACGCCGCGCTCTTCCTCGCCTCCGACCAGAGCAGCTACATGACCGGCGGCGAGATCTTCGTCGACGGCGGCCAGCAGCAGCTCTGACGTAGAACGCCCGTCATTCAGGCTGTGCTGACCTGCCCATCCCGATCGCCCTCCCCAGGATGCTGCCACCGAACACGGCGAGCAGGCTGCCGATGGCGATCGCGAACGGCGCAACGAAGACAGCTGTGATGGTCACGGCCACTCCGGCGGCGACAAGTCCACCACCAAGCGCGATCCCCGCCCGACGCTTTGTCATGCGGCGAGTCAAGCAACCCGTCAACACACAAGCAAGGGCACAGCCGCGCAACGCTTCAGCGGGCTGCTCTGGGGACGGCCGTCAAATGCGGAACGCCCGGTTGATCCTCGCGGATCGACCGGGCGTTTTCGCACTTTAGGAGCGGTGGCGGAGGGATTTGAACCCTCGGAGGGCGTTAACCCTCACACGCTTTCGAGGCGTGCTCCTTAGGCCGCTCGGACACGCCACCGCCGACGAGGGTACAGGACCGTAGGTTCCGACGCCGAACCGGTATCGCCCGAGTCGGCCTGGCAGGATCTTTGCCATGAGTACGCACATCGGCGCGAAGCCGGGCGAGATCGCCGAGCGGGTCCTGATGCCGGGTGACCCGCTGCGGGCCAAGTGGATCGCGGAGACCTACCTCGAGGGCGCGACCTGCTACTCGACGGTCCGGGGCATGTTGGGCTTCACCGGCCGCTGGAACGGCGTCGAGGTCTCCGTCCAGGGCTCCGGCATGGGCATGCCGTCGGCCTCCATCTACGCCCACGAACTGATCAACGAGTACGGCGTGAAGACGCTGATCCGGGTCGGCTCCTGCGGTGCCCTCAGCACCGACCTCCAGTTGCGCGACGTGGTCGCCGCGATCGGGTCGTCCACCGACTCGAACATGAACCGGATGCGCTTCGACGGGTTGATCGACTACGCGCCGGTGGCCGACTTCGGGCTGCTGCGTACCTCGGTCGAGGTGGCCGAGCGGCGCGGCATCACCATGCACGTCGGGCCGATCCTGGCTGCGGACGCCTTCTACACCGACCGGCCGGATCTCTACGACACCCTCGCCGACTACGGCGTGCTGGCGGTGGAGATGGAGTCCGCTGCGCTCTACACGATCGCCGCCCGGTTCAAGGCCCGCGCGCTGACCGTGCTGACCGTCAGCGACCACATCAAGACCGGCGAGAAGACCACCTCCGAGGAGCGTGAGCAGACCTTCAGCCAGATGGTCGAGATCGCCCTCGACACCATCATCGCCTGACCCTTCGGCGTACGCCTCCGCCCCGCCGTCCATCCAGACGGCGGGGCGGCGTGGTGTTGGGGCGAGGTCGGGTGACGATGGTCACCCGAAAAACAATACGACCGGTCGTGCTGGTTCGTTACGGTATCCGCATGACCGTCGACGGACGCCTCGCCCGGGGCGAACGCACCCGGAACGCCGCGCTGGACGCGGCCGTGGCGCTCGCCACCCAGGCCGGCCTGGACGGGCTCAGTCTCGCCCAGCTCGCCGACACGCTCGGGGTGAGCAAGTCGGGCCTCTTCGCGCACTGGCGGTCGAAGGAGGCGCTACAGCTCGCGGCGATCGACCGCGCCGTGACGCTCTGGCAGGAGCGGGTCGTCGCGCCGGCGCACCTCGCCCCGCGGGGCGTACGGCGGCTCCGCGCCCTGCACGACGCGCGGCTCGACTTCTACGCCACCCGGGTGCTGCCCGGTGGCTGCTTCTTCGCCAACACCCAGTTCGAGTTCAACGCCCGCCCCGGCCCGGTCCGAGACCGGCTCGCCGAGACGCACAGCCAGTGGACCGCATACCTCGAACGCCTCGTCCAGCAGGCGGTCGACGCCGGCGAACTCCCCGCCGACCTGGACGTCCCGCAGCTGGCGTACGAAATCGACGCGCTCGGGATGGCAGCCGCGATGAAATCCCGGCTGCTCGACCCGGACGCCACCTACCGGCACGCCCGCGCCGGCCTGCTGGACCGCCTGCGGGCGCTCTGCCCCCGACCGTCCCTGTTAACGGAAGGCCCCTCATGACCAACGCCGTCGCCGACCAGCCCACCGTCCAGTTCGGGCACGTCGAGCACGTCACGGTGCACTTCGACGACCTCGACGCGATGGGCATCCTGCACAACGCGCGGTACGCGGTGCTGCTGGAACGGGCCCTGACTCCATACTGGACCGAGCGAGGGCTGGCCTACCGGGGCAGCGCCACCCCGCCTGACTTGTTCCACGCGGTCCGCGAGTTCACCATCACCTATCGGACGCCGATCGCCGCCACCGGCCCGGTGGCGGTGCACTTCTGGCTCGAACACTTCGGCACCAGCAGCGCCGAGTACGCCTTCCAGTTCCGCTCCGTCGACGGCGACACGGTGCACGCCGAGGGACGGCGGGCGATCGTCCGCCTCGACCCGGCGACGCTGCGGCCCACGCCGTGGACCGAGGCTGCCCGGGCGGTGGCCACCACCCTGCTCCGCCCCACCGCCTGACGCGCTCCGGCAACGCCTTCAGGTGCGTCTGCCGTCGTGGCAACAACAGACGCACCCGAAGGAACCGGCGGCCCGGGCCGGCGAGACTCCCAGCGCCTCGGTGGGGGCGAGCCGGGCGGCGCGGACGGCCGGGTACAGGCCGGCCAGACCGCCGATTAGCAGGGTCGCCCCCAACGCCGCCGGCCATCGCCCAGACCGGCACCACGGTCGGCCACTGCCGCCAGAGGGCGTAGCCAGCGGTGACCAGGATGCCGAGCAGCACCCCGGCCTGAGTCTGCCCGGCGGGTCAGCGGAAGAAGGCGCGCAGGACGGCCGCGGTCTCGGCCTCCAGCACACCGCCGTAGACCTCCGGGCGGTGGTTGAGGCGACGGTCGCGCAGCACGTCCCAGAGCGAACCGGCCGCGCCGGTCTTCGGCTCCCAGGCGCCGAAGACGACGGTGGAGACCCGGGCCAGCACCAGCGCCCCCGCACACATGGTGCACGGCTCCAGGGTGACCACCAGGGTGCAGTCGTCCAGCCGCCACCGGCCGGCCCGCTCGGCACCCCGGCGCAGTGCCAACACCTCGGCATGCGCGGTGGGGTCGCCGGTCAGCTCCCGCTCGTTGCGCCCGATCGCCAACTCGGTGCCGTCCGGGCCGTAGAGCACCGCGCCCACCGGCACATCGTCCACGTCGACGGCACCCGCGTCGTCGACGGCCGGACCGGTGACAGCGACCTCCAGGGCACGGCGCATCCACAGCTCGTGCCGCTGGCGCCGGCCGACCTCGCCCGGGTCGGCCAGACCCTCGTGGGCGCCCGGTCCAGCGCGACCTACCGTGCCCGGGGTCGGCTGCCCGGGACGGATCGTCTCTAGCAGAGGATCGGTGGCGTCGGCCGGCTCCGCGCCGCCCACCGGCACCGTCCCGCCCGACCCGGATCCGGCGGGATCAGACCTCACGCAACTCCTCGACCTGGTCGACACAGCCGAGCACCAGGCAGATCTCGGCGGTGACGTCGGCCGGCATCATCCCCTCGTGCGAGCACAGGGTCAGCAGCCTCTGCGCGGAGATGCCCAGGTTGGCCAGCAGGTCGGCGTCGCCCACCGGATCGGCCTCCGGGTCGACGACGGGCTGCTCACTCTCCTCGTCGCCACTGGCCGCCGGGCGTGGCTCGTCGACGTCGTCGAGCCCGGTGACCGAGGTCTTCAGGTCGCCGACCAGCAGCGCACCCAGCTGAGACTCCTCGGCGTACGCGGAATCCGACCCGAACACCCGCAGGTCCTCGCCCTCGTCGAGGCGCAGGATCACCAGGTACGCGTCATCCGCCTCGACGAAGAGCAGCGACACGTCGGCCTCCTGGTCGACATCGCGCAGCCGGTCGGCGACCTCGTCGATGTCGGTGGCGCCACGCAGGCTGACCTCGGCGGCGGTCCAGCCACTGTCGTCGCGCACAACGGCCGCAGCGAAGTACGACACGGTCCCCCCAATAGCCCTCGGCACAGCGCCGACTCGTTACGCGTGCACGTTAGCCGGTCAGGTCGGCAGGCGACCGGTCAACGCCCCGAAGGGCCGGTCATTCCTGACAAAGTCGGATCAGCCGGCTACCCGACGGCGGGTGGCGATGAGTTGGCGCAGACGCTCGGTACGTAGCCGATTTGGCCGGGTGCGCTGGCGTACCGCCCGGGCCCCCGCCAACTCGGCGAGCAGCTGCAGGCGGCGGCGGCTTCGATCGGGGTCCTGCCGCGAGGTGGTCCAGGCCATAGTGCCGAGCGTGCCGAGTCTCGGCGGCCACGTCAAGACGGCGTTCGCTACGCAGCCAACCGGGCACACGCCGCAGTCACCGGCACCCGATCTGGGGCAGGCCCGGACCGGTTCACCAGAGCGGCCAGTCGCCCCCGGTCGCCCAGCGGACCGCCACCACGGCGGCGGCGATGCTCCAGCCACCGGCGGTGACGATGGCCACCCCGGTGGCCACCCCGCGGTCGCCGAAGCGGACCAGCACCAGGGCCGTCAGCCAGGCCAGCAGGCCGGCCACCACCGTCCACCACGCATAGCTGGCCACGTCGGTGCCGAGCAGGCCGAACAGCAGCAGCCAGCCGGCCGCCGCGCCGCCGCCAGCGGCGACACCGCCGCCGGTGACCGGGTGCGGTTCGCGGTAGGTGGGGCGGGTCGGCGGCCCGGACGGAAAGAGCCCCGAGGGGGTACGCGACACTGGGCGTGCGGCGAAGCCGGGACCCGGGTCGGGGTCGGGCCGGGCGATGGTCACCGTCGCTGCCCTCCCCTCATGTGCGTCATTCGTGCCCACGGTACCGGTCTGCCAGGATGACCGGATGCCCTCGCCGACGATCCGCCGCGCGCGTCCGGCGTACCCGATCCTGCTGCTGCTCGCCCCGGTGCTGGCCGCCGGCTGCGCGACCACCCGGCCGGGGGTGCCACCGGACGGCGGCGCGCCGACGACGCCGGCGGTCTGGGCCACCGGCGACCAGCCGGGGGCGACGCCAACGGCGACCGGCCCGGCCGCCCCGGCGCCGTCCTCGGCCGGGCCGTCGGCGACGGCACCCCGCGTCGGGCTGCGGCACGTCTTCCCGGTACGCGCCGACGACGTCGCCTATCACCCGACGCATGGGGCGTACCCGGCGACGGACCTCTTCGCCGACTGTGGTGAGCCGTTCGTGGCGGTGACCGACGGGACGGTGCTGGAGGCGAGTCGCACCGACCGGTACGACAAGCGCGGGCCGCAGGGTCCGGACAACGGGGGCCTGTCGGTCGCCCTGCTCGGCGACGACGGGGTGCGCTACTACGGCTCGCACCTGAGCGTCGTGGCCACCGGCATCGACGCCGGGGTCCGGGTCCGTGCCGGGCAGCAGCTCGGCAAGGTGGGCCGCACCGGCAACGCGAACAACGTCTGCCACGTGCACTTCGGCATCTCGCCGCCGTGTACCGGCAAGGACGGCTGGTGGATCCGGCGTGGGGTCCTGTGGCCGGCGCGCTACCTGGACTCCTGGCGGCGCGGTGGCAATCGCGAGCCGGCCGCCGAGGTGACCGCGTGGCAGCGCAAACACGGCTGTCCGAAGGCTCCCTGACGGACCCCGTACCAACTAGGTTCGGTGGGATGAAGGCCCGGGACCCCATCGCCGACCTGCGCCGGATCGCTTTCCTGCTGGAGCGGGCGAACGAGGCCACCTACCGGGTGCGGGCCTTCCGGTCGGCGGCGAAGGCGCTGGCCGGCCTGCCGGCGGCCGAGGTGGCCGAGCGGGCCGGCAACGGCACGCTCACCGAACTGGCCGGGGTCGGTGACGTCACGGCCCGCTGCGTGGCGGAGTCGCTGGCCGGCGAGGAGCCGGTCTACCTACGCCGGCTGGTGGCGACCGAGGGCAGTGACCTGGACGCCGAGGCGACGGCGCTGCGCACCGCCCTGCGCGGCGACTGTCACACCCACTCGGACTGGTCCGACGGCGGCTCGCCGATCGAGGAGATGGCGCTGGCCGCGGTCGAGATGGGCCACGAGTACCTGGTGCTGACCGACCACTCGCCCCGGCTGAAGGTGGCCCGCGGGCTGACTGCCGACCGGCTGCGCAGCCAGCTCGACCATGTGGCGAAGGTCAACGCGGCGCTGCCGGAGGGTTTTCGGATCCTGACCGGGATCGAGGTGGACATCCTCGCCGACGGCTCGCTGGACCAGGACGAGGAGCTGCTGGCCCGGCTGGACGTGGTGGTCGGCTCGGTGCACAGCGGCCTGAACGACGAGCGGGCGAAGATGACCCGGCGGATGCTGACCGCGGTCGCCAACCCGCACCTGGACATCCTCGGGCACTGCACCGGCCGGATGGTGTCGTCCCGCCCCGCCGGGGTGACCGGTCCCGGCGACCGGGCGCACCGGGTTCGGACCAGGGCGGAGAGCGACTTCGACGCGGACGCGGTCTTCGCCGCCTGCGCGGAGCACGACACCGCCGTCGAGATCAACTCCCGACCGGAGCGGCAGGACCCACCGAAGCGGCTGATCCGCCGTGCCCTGGAGGCCGGCTGCCGGTTCGCGATCAACACGGACGCGCACGCGCCGGGCCAGCTCGACTGGCAGCGGTTCGGCTGCGAGCGGGCCGCCCGCTGCGGCGTCCCTGCCGACCGGGTGGTCAACACCTGGTCGGCGGAACAACTCGTGGCCTGGACCGGCGAGCGGTCCTGAGCCACACCTGGCGGAACCTCAGCGGCTGGCCGGCTCCGCAGCGGGCGCGGCGGGAGCACCGACGCCGATCACCGGCCGGGGTCGACGCCGACCGAACACGCCCTGCGAGACCGCGACCCCCAACAGCACGATGAGGGCGCCGACCGGCTGGTGCCAGTTGAGCCGCTCGTCGAGCGCCACGGCCCCGATCAGCACCGCGAAGATCGGGATCAGGTAGGTGACGGTGGAGGCGGTGCTCGCACCGGCCACCCGGATGTTGCGCATGTTGATGACGAAGGCGAGCCCGGTGCCGAGCGCACCGAGAGTCAGCACGCTGGCCACCACCTTCGGCGAAAGGTCGGTGGGTAGGGGCGGCGCGCCCGCCACGAACGGGGTGACGATGGCCAGTTGCAAGGCGGCGATCAGCAACTGTGCCGCGGAGAGCGACAGGCCAGAGTGCGCGCTGGCCGCGACGAACCGCTTCTGGTACGGGATGGCGACGCCGTAGCAGGCGGCCGCGCCGAAGCACATCAGCTGCCCGATGAAGTGCGCCCCGCCGATCCCCTCCCAGACCCCGAGCACCACGAGCACGCCGAGGAAACCCAGCCCGAGCCCGACCGCGCGGCGCACGGTCAGCCGCTCGGTGCGGAAGACCAGCACCGCCAGCGGCAGCACGATCAGCGGCGTGGTGGCGTTCCAGATGCCGGCCAGCATCGACTCGACGCGCTGCTCGCCATAGCCGAAGAGGGTGAACGGCACGGCCACGCCGAACGCGGCGACGACGCTCAGGTGTGCCCAGACCCGGGGCTCGCGGGGCAGCCGGTCGCGCAACACGGCGAGGACCACCAGCAGGGTCAGCGCGCCGGCGACGACCCGGTAGAGGGTGAGCTGGACGGGGTGCAACTCCGCCACGCCGACCTTGATGAACAGGAAGCTGGAACCCCAGATCGCGGCGAGGGCGACGAATCCCGGCAGCCAGGTGCGCAGCGGCGCCTTGTCAGGAGTGATATCGGCGGTCACCCCTGACACTCTGCCGGAGTCGTACGACAAAGTCCCGCGACTTTCGGACACCGTGGCGACCACCACTGTGCTGCCGCGCCTGCTGGCTGAACACGACAAACGTCGTCGACACCGGGGCGGGTTGGTCACGTAGGGTCGCAGCGTGGGACGAATTGATGAACTCGCCAACCGTTACGTGGCCGAGTGGGCGCCGTTGAGCCCAACCGGCGCGACCTATGTCGGCATCGCCGGCCACGACGACCAACTCGACGACCTGTCACCCGAGGGCTACCAGGCGCGCGCGGACCTGACCCGCCGGACGCTCACCGAGCTCGACGTGACCGAGCCGGCCACCGAGGCGGAGCGCACCGCCAAGGAGGCCATGCAGGAACGGCTCGGCCTGGACCTGGCCCGGTACGACGCTGGCGAGGCGACCAGCGAGGTCAACGTGATCGCCAGCGGGCTGCACGACATCCGCATGGTGTTCGACCTGATGCCAACCGCGACGGCCGACGAGCAGGCCAACATCGCGGCCCGACTCAACGGCTTCCCCAGCGCGTTGGAGGGCTACAAGACCACGCTGCGCGAGGCGGTCGCCGCCGGCCAGGTCAGCTCGAAGGTGCAGCTGATCGAGGTGGCGAAGCAGTGCGACATCTGGGTCGACCCCACCGGGGACAACTTCTTCCACGGGCTGATCGAGCGGCTGGGCGTGGACGGCACGCTCGGCGCGGAGCTACGCCGGGGCGCGGCGGCGGCCACCGCGGCGACCGCGGAGTTCGGCCAGTTCCTCCGTAGCGAGTTGGCCCCGCACGGGCGGGACAAGCAGGCCGCCGGCCGGGAGCGCTACGAACTCGCCTCGCAGTACTTCCTCGGCGCGAAGATCGACCTGGACGAGACGTACGCCTGGGGCTTCGCGGAGCTGGCCCGCCTGGAGGCGGAGATGCGCGTCGTCGCCGGGCGCATCGCGGGTTCCGGTGCCAGCGTCGACGACGCCGTACGCGCCCTGGACGCCGACCCGGCGCGGACCATCCAGGGCAAGGAGGCATTCCGGGACTGGATGCAGGCGCTCGCCGACAAGGCGATCAGCGAGCTGCACGCCACCCACTTCGACATCCCGGAGCAGGTCCGCCGGATCGAGTGCTGCCTCGCCCCGACCAGCGACGGCGCCATCTACTACACCGGGCCGAGCGAGGACTTCTCCCGCCCGGGCCGGATGTGGTGGGCGGTGCCCCAGGGCATCACCGACTTCTCCACCTGGCGGGAGGTGACCACGGTCTACCACGAGGGCGTGCCGGGTCACCACCTTCAGGTGGCGCAGACCGCGGTCCGGGCCGACCTGCTCAACCGCTGGCAGCGGCTGCTCTGCTGGGTCTCCGGGCACGGCGAGGGCTGGGCGCTCTACTCGGAGCGGCTGATGGACGAGCTGGGCTACCTGGAAGACC
Organism: Micromonospora sp. NBC_00389; assembly: GCF_036059255.1. NCBI lineage: Bacteria > Bacillati > Actinomycetota > Actinomycetes > Micromonosporales > Micromonosporaceae > Micromonospora > Micromonospora sp. NBC_00389. The sequence continues at coordinate 1,169,689 of NZ_CP107947.1, forward strand.
CGGGCGACAAGCTGGGCATGCTCGACGGCCAGGCGATGCGCGCGGCGCGGGTGATCGTCGACATCGGCATGCACCTGGAGCTGGAGATCCCGAAGGACAACCCGTTCGGCTTCCACCCCGGCGAGCGGTGGACGCCCGAGCTGGGCTGGGAGTTCATGCGGGCGCACTGCCGGGTGCCGGACGAGAACCTGCGGTTCGAGCTGAACCGCTACCTGGGTTGGCCGGGGCAGGCCCCGTCGTACAAGGTCGGTGAGCGGATCTGGCTCCAGGCCCGCGAGGACGCCAAGGCCCGCAAGGGCGCCGACTTCGACCTGCGGGAGTTCCACCGGCAGGCGTTGGATCTGGGTGCGCTGGGCCTCGACCCGCTGCGCCAGGCGCTGGCCCGGCTCTGAGCCGGTGACGGCTCCGGGTGCCGGCGGTACGACAGGTCCGCTGGCACCCGGAGCCGTGGTGACGGGTGTGCCGCTCAGCCGAGGGTCAGTGCCAACGACGGCCGGGCGGTCAGCGTGTCGCTGGTGACGTACGCCAGGTCCATGACGGGGTCGGTGAACGTGATCGAGATCGGCAGGGTGACCGGGATGCCGTCCGGCAACGGCAGGTCCGGAGTCAGAGTGATCTTGATGCCGAGCAGCCGGCCGACGAACCGGGTGGAGTAGAAGGCCACGTCACCACGGACGGTCAGCCGGTCGGTCTTGTACAGCTGGTTGCGCCCGTCGGGGCCGTCCGCGCGGAGCAGGAAGTCGTCGGTCACCGCCTCCCGCATGCTGAACTTCAGCACCTTGAGGTTGCCCTTCTCGGTCTGCAGCTCGGTGGTCCCGTCGAACCGCAGCCCGGTCATGGTGACCTTGGAGCCGGTGAGCTTGGACGGCATCTGGGCCACCTTCGGCAGGGTCGGGTCGGCGGCAATGCGCGGCAACGGCTTGCCCGGCTCCGCCTTGCCCGGTGCCGCCGTGCCCGGACTGCCCGGCCGCGTCGGGGACGGGCAGGCGGCGGATCCGGGGCGGGGCGTCGGAGTGCTGGTCGGCTGCGCCGAGGGCGTGGCGGTAGGGCTCGCCGACGGCGTCGCGGTCTCCTTGCGGCGGCCACCGGTGAGCAGGTCACCGATCCCGTCCAAAATGTCGGTGATCACGTTGCCGCTCCGCGTCGGGCTCGGGCTCGCCGTCGGCGTCGAGGTGGGCGCACTGGGACTGGGAGTCGGAGTGACGACCCGGGGCGGGGTCGGACAGGCGGTCACGGTGGGCCGGTTCGGGGCGGCCTGCACCGCCCGGGGCTGGGTGGCCAGTCCGGCCGCGGCGAGGCCGAGCACCACCAGGGCGACTCCGAACGCCCGCGGATCAGCGGAACGTCCCGGCCACTCGGGCGGTGCGCCCGCGTCGGTCGCGTCGCCCGCCGGGTGACCCACCCGTTCGGCGACCGCGCCGGACGGCTCCGATTCGATCCGCTCCGTGTCGACCCGCTCGACGCCGGCCTGGTCGGTTCCGGCCTGCTCGGCTCCGTCCGGCTCGGTTCCGTGCTGTTCGGTTCCGTGCTGCTCCGCGTGGGGCTGATCCTCATCGGCCTGCTCCGCGCCAGCCTGCTCTGCGTCGGACAGTTCAGCGGCGCTCGGCGCGGGTCGGATCGGCGTCCAGGCGAAGGCGAGCGCGCTGCCCACCATGCCGAGCAGCAGGCCGACGAAGAAGCCGCCGAGGTTGAGCCCGATCAGCGAGTAGACCGCGGTGACCGCCGCGACAACCGAGTAGAACAGCCGCTGTGCCGGGCTGAGCCAGAGCAGCAGGCCGCAGGTCACCAGGATTGCCGGGATCAGCAGCGAGAGCAGGCCGGTAGCTCCACTGGAGAAGCTCAGGCCGTTGAGCGTCATCCGGGTGGAGGCGAACATCTCCACCCCGGCCAGGGCGGTGAGGAGGCCACCCCAGAACGGTCGGCTCCGCTGCCAGCGGCGGAAGGTCCGCCACACCTGGGCCGTACCGCCGGGCCGGGCGTGGGACGGGTTGGCGGTTGTCACGTACTCCTCCTGGCGGAGCGGGGTCGGGGACAGGGTCGTGGCCCGCGGTGGTCTGCCACCGCGGGCCACGACTCACCTCAGAAGCACTCCTTGCCCTTGGCGTCGTCGCCCACGTTGACCTTCAACCGGAGGCCGACGAGGTTGAAGGTGGCCGCCGTGGTGTACCGGGACACCTGCTGGAGGTTGGTGATGGTGACGTGGTCGGAGTTCTGGCCGAACGAACCCTTCTGCGCCGTCGCGTTCAGGTCGGTCGCGTCCCGGCCAATCTTGATGTTGGTGAACGTCGCGTTACCGTCGAGCGAGTCCATCGCGATCAGCAGGTCCTTGGCCCGGGCGGGCTCCTTGCCCTCACCGGCGTTGATGGTGAGCACCACCGGCAGGCCGGGCAGGTCGGAGCGGACGGACTGGCAGAGGCTGTACAGCTCGGCGCTGCTGATCTCGGCGAGGGCCATCGGGTGGACCTTGCCGTCCTCGCCCTTCTCCCGGACGATGCCGCCGTACTGCTTGAAGCCGTCGCCCTCAAGGCGGTCCGCGCCGATCTTGAACGTCTGCCCGGACACGGTGACGTCGGACGCGATGGCTCCGGTCGACATGCCGAACAGGATGGCGCCGACGGCGGCGGTGGCGGGCACCGCCATGGCGGCGAACCGACGCCACCGGGTACGACCCTGATTGTCAAACCGATCCTGCACGGGTTCCTCCTCAGGTGGCCGGTCCCGAACTGGCGGCCCCAGCACCGGGCCCGTCATCTGTTACCGGCGGGTAACGATCGAGCCTGATCGTGCACCCGTTGCGGCGTGGCTCACAACCCCTCGATTACCCGGCGGTAACACGAGTGCGACCCACGATCAGGGTGGCGTCACGAAACGTGGAACTTGCCGTACGGACAGAAGCCCTGAGTGTCAACAAAGCCGGCATATAGCTGCGCCGCAACAGCAGAGAGTGGCAGAGCATCGACGAATTACAATTAGATAACGGATGTAAAGTACGCAGGTCGTGGAGAGCCGTTCGGCTCACCCCGCTCCGCCCGAACATCCAGGCGAGCCGGGAACCGGTCGATCCCGGTGGACGCCCGGATGCCCTAGGGTTTCGGCGTGAATCTGAACGACGTGCGGCGCGACTGGACCAAGCTGGGCACCGAGGATCCGCTCTGGGCCGTCCTCGTTCAGCCCGGCAAACGCGGCGGACGGTGGGACGTCGAGGAGTTCCTGGCCACCGGCCGCGCCGACGTCGAGGAGACGGCTGGCTGGCTGAGCGAACTCGGCCTGCCGACCCGCTGGGAGCGGGCGCTGGACTTCGGCTGCGGCGCCGGGCGGCTGTCGCAGGGGCTCGCCCCGCACGCCGACGAGGTGGTCGGCGTCGACATCGCTCCGTCCATGCTGGAAACCGCCCGCCGACTGGACCGGAGCGCCGGAAACATCCGGTTCGTCCTCAACGACGCGCCGGACCTGAGCCAGTTTCCCGACGGTCACTTCGACCTGGTCTACAGCGCCCTGGTGTTGCAGCACCTGCCCCGCCCGGTGATCGACCGCTACCTGGCCGAGTTCCTGCGGGTCCTGCGGCCCGGCGGCATCGCGGTCGTGGGGTTGCCGACCGAGCCGGCGCGTACGGCCAAGGGCCTCATCTGGCAGGTCGTGCCGTTCCGCCTGATCAGCTGGGCACAGCGCCGACTGCTCAACTATCCGGCGCCGATGAGCATGACGGCCGTGCCGCACGCCGACATGGTCCGGCTGGTGGCCGCAAACGGCGGGGACATCGTCGGGCAGCGGCCCGATCTGCCGTACACCGAGGACTGGGTGTGCACCCGTTACGCGGTGCGGCGCGCCTAGCCGACCCGCCGGACCACCTCCGGCGACCTGGCAAATGACCGGGCCGGCCGACCCCTAGGGTCGGCCGGCCCGGTCAGGTCGGTGCGGTGGTGTTACGGCTCGCTGCGCTCCACAGCGTGGCGCCCGCCAGCCGGCACCGTGGGCTCCCCGACCGGCTCCGAGGACGCCTGCGACGGCAGGTCGGTCGTCGGTCGGTCGTCGGTCGCCGCCGGTGCCTCGTCGGGCCCGCGGCGAGTCGCGCGGATGACGATGAACAGACCGAGCATCACCAGGGCGAGGCCGAGGAGACCAAGCAGGATCGGCACCACCGTGGTCAGCAGGTTGATCTGATCACGCGCGTCCTTGGCAGCCTTGGCCTGCTGCTTCTGGGTGTCCTCGGTGAAGGCGAGGTCAGCGTCGATGATCTTGATCTTGTCCGCGCCAGCCCCGTCGCGGAGGGTCTGCAGCTGCTTCTCCTGGCCCTTGACGATCACGCCACTGTCGGGTTCCACCCACAGGGTGCGGGTATTGGCGTAGAAGCGGCCCGCGCTCACCGTGGGCTCCGTCGATCCGAGCAGGTTGCCCGGGACCTGGATCTCGCTGATCTGGACCGGCTCGACCGTCATCTCGAACTTGTAGACGGTCAACCCCTGCAGCTTCTCGGTGCTCACGTACTTGGCGGGGTACGCCTTCCGAGCGGTGTTGTCGAAGTACTGGTAGGTCTTCTTCTCGGTGCCGAACGGGAAGGTGTAGGTCAGGCCCTCGTGCTTGAAGTGCGCGCCGTTGATGTCCTCGGCACAGCAGGCGACCGCCTCCGCGGTCCGCCGGTCGAGGGCAACCCGGTCCGTACTGACCGTGATCTCCTTGCCGGCGTCGTCGATCACTCGGACGCCGACGTTGAAGACCGCCCGGTCGGCGTTGCCGTCCTCGACATCGCCTCGTACGGCGCGGTGGGCGGTCAGGTTGGCGCCGCTCCGCTCCGACAGGGTGCTGAAGTCAAGGACAGTCGCGTTCCGAGCCTCCGAAACCGTTACCGAACTCTGGTCAAGGGGCACCTTGACGAGAGCGGGCGCGACGATCAGCGGCGTCGCCACGGCCCCGACGATCAGGAACGTGCCTGCCGCCACCAAGATGGCACCCGACGTAGGTCGCATGTAACTCCTCCCCTTGTAAAGACTCGACTAGTCGGCTGACAGTACATGACGAGGCCGATTTCGGATATGGTCCGATGCGGCCTCCCGAGGCGCGCTGACCCCGGTGAGACGCAGCCGTCCGGCTGCTACATCAAATGGGATGTTGAGGAACTGTGAGCCGAGCTGTCAGACCGGACCCGATCAGCGGACAGGCGGGCCTGTCCGCGCCTAATATCCGCCGTTCGGATGGCTGGTTGCCCGCATTGGAAGGGCTCCGAGCCGTGGCGGTGCTCGCGGTGGTTGTCCACCACGTCTCCTTTCTCAGTGGGCTGACCAACTCGTTCGCCCGCCTCGGAGGTCTGCTGGCCAGGCTGGATGTGGGGGTGGCACTCTTCTTCGCGCTGTCCGGCTTCCTCCTCTACCGACCATTCGCACTCGCCGCCATTCATTCGCAGTCACACCCGCCAGTTCGGAGATACCTCTGGCATCGTGCGTTGCGCATTTTGCCCGGGTACTGGGCAATGGCGGTTGTCGCACTGACCTGGCTCAACATCGATTACCTCAAGTCACTCTGGGACTGGGCAATCCCCCTCCTGTTGGCACAGATTTATCAGCCATTGCGACTGCCGGTCGGGATGGAGCAGACCTGGAGCCTGGCTACGGAGGCGACTTTCTACCTGGCGCTGCCGGTGATAGCGGTGCTCGGCCGCCGGATGGGCGGTCGTACCCCGCTCGGACGAGCCCGACGCCACCTGGCACTCGGTGCTGTACTCGTCTTTGTCGGCCTCACCTGGAATGCGTACGCGCACGGTCCCGACTCGCCACTACCGGGACTCGCGGTGCTCTGGCTGCCCGCCTTTCTGGACTGGTTCGGCATCGGCATCATGCTGGCCGTGCTCGCCTCGTGGCCCTCCAGCACGATTTCGTCCCCGTTCCTCCCGGGCCTGGGCGGAAGCCGGCCCGGGCGGGGCGACGAGGACCTGTGGTCTGCCACGCCGCGCGGGCTGCGCGTCTTCACGTTCGCCCCCGGGACGTCGTGGCTCATCGCCGGCGCGCTGCTCTGGATCGCCAGTACCCCGATCGCCGGCCCTCGCGGGGTCGAGCCCGCCAAGCCGATCGAGTCGGTCACCGAACATCTGGTGTTCCTGCTCGTCGCCTGGTTCGTGATCGCCCCCCTCGTCGGCCCGGGGTCGGGCGGGGTACCGCGCGCGCTCCTCGGCCGTCCGGTGATCAGATTCCTCGGCCGGATCTCCTACGGCATCTTCCTGTGGCACCTCCTCGCGCTCGAGGTCTGCTTCCGCCTGCTCGGATTCACCCGGATGCACAGTTCGTTCTGGGTGCTCCTCGTGCTCACCCTGGCCCTCACCATCCCGGTCGCGACGGCCAGCTACTTCCTCATCGAGCGGCCGACGCAACGAGTGCGGCGGTTCATGGAGAGACGGGGCACCGAACGTGGGCCCAGGGTCGTGCCCGGGTCCCGGGTCGGGTCGCCGGCGCAGGTGCCAGCGCTGCAGGCCGCGACCGCGGGCCCGGCCGAACACCCGGCCCTCCCGAGGCGACTCGTACTTCCCACGGACCCGCCGGAAACGCAGCAGCAGAGCGGCGATCGCGACGAGGAGCAGGCCGGTCGGGATCGCGACGAGTAGCTCGGCGACCCGTTCCGAGCTGACCCGCGGCAGCCACCACCGCTGCGTCCCGTAGGCCGCGAGACCAAGGGCGGCGGGCACCCAGATCCACCCGGGCCTGGGCATCCGGCGCCGGTGCAGTGCCACGACCACGACGGCGCAACCGAGACCGACCAGGCCACCGAGCAGCGCCGGAACACCGATCGCGAGTACCGGCGCGGTCGGCATCGAAGCCGGAACCACCGGGTACGACGGTCGATGCCGGCGCGCGGGGAGCAGGGCGGCGATGACCAACAGCAGCAGTAGACCTCCGGCGATGCGCAGGATGAGGCCGTACTTCTCTCCGGGCGTGAAGACGAGCTCGACGCGGCCGGCGGCCCCGGCCGGCACGAACCAGGCTTGTTTCCACCCGTCGATGCGGGTCGGCACGAGCCGGACACCGTCGAGGGTGGCCCGCCAGCCGGGGTTGGCGTTCTCTGGGACAACCAGATAGCTGCCCCCGCCCGACCCGACCTCGACCGACCGGCGCTGGTCATCCCAGCCGAGCACCGTCAAGCTGCGGCGGGACGGCTCGGCGTCCGCTCCGGCGACGGCGGGTCGGTCCGGTGGCTCGCCGGTCATGATCACGCTGTCGACGACGAACCGGTCCGGCGGGGCGGAAAGCTCGTTCGGGCCGGCTCGCAGCGGGACCCGGTCGTCGTCCGTCTTCGGCTTGGCCTTGGCCCCTGGCTTCGGGTCGAGGGTGCACGCGCGGTACCGCAGCGGCCGCAGATCCCGCAGATCCCGCAGGGTGCCCGACACCGTCGTCGCCACCGACGTTCCGTTGATCAGGATCGTCGGCCCCGCACCGCAGGGCAGCGTCACCGTACGGGCGAGGTCGCGGGGCTGGTTGATCTCGGGCGCGCCCTCCACATCCACACCACTGAGGCCGACGGGGAGTGGCTGCGGCTCGAACAGCGCCGTCGACCGGCTGACCCGCGAGACCGTCGAGGTCACGGCCACGAAGAGGCTGCGGGTACGCAGAGCCGGGAAACGGGCGACGCCGTCCAGGTCGACCGTCACCTCCCGAATTCCGTCGTCGCCGGTGATCCGGACCGTCTTCGGGGGTGCCGCGACGAGGCTCGCCGCGAACCGCAGCCGCACCCAGCTCACCTTCCGGGCCTTGTCCCAGTGCAGTTCCACCGACGGCTGCGGGTCGTCCGGATCCGCCCACCATGCCGTGCCGTCGTCCCCATCTCCGAGTGACCTCGACGAGGCGACCGGGTCGGCGAACCACGAACTCGACGTGGTGAAGGTCTGTCCGCCCACCAGTTCGTCGTACACGGCCAGCGCGGTGGCCGGCGTGGCGCGAGCCAGGCCGGTGAGGCGAGGCGTGGAGGCGGCTGGCAGGTCGAAGCGGCGGGCCACCAGCCCGGTCTCCTCGCCCCGGCGAATCAGGTCGGTGGCGCAGAGGTAGTGGTCACCTGCGGCGGTGCAGGCCGACCGGTCCCCGGCCTTGCGGGCGAGCGCGATGACCTCCGGCGCGGCGGCGGCATCGGACAGTGCCGGCAGCCGTAGGTAACGCTCAGGGCTCACCCCGGGGACGCGCAGCTCCCGAATACCCGCTCGGCGCCCCGGAACGTCCGGGCCCGCGACACCGTCGATCGTCACGCGGAGCCAGGTGGTGCGGCCCGAGGGCAGCGCCAATCGCAGCGGCGCCCGGCCGGCGCCGATCACCAGGTGCACGTACGACCCGCCGGCGGTGCTGACCTCGACCCGCGTCACCGGCGCACCGACGATCTCGTCGTCGACCACCTGCAGTTCCACCGACCCGGCTTGGATCTTGTCCTTGAACCGGACCTCCACCCACTGGCCCACGGGTTTGCGCGCACCATCGGTCAACCACGACGTACCGCTGTTGCCGTCTACGGCCGCGAACGGCGCGGCGGAGGGATCGCGCAACCCGGCCGGCCCGGTGATGTCGGCCGCGCTGGAGGAGGCCAGTACGTCGGTCACACCGGCGTAGCCCGACGAGGTGACCGACGAACTCCACGCCGGGTCAACAATGTCGTGCACCGCGCGCGTCAGCCGAGGCTGCTCCTCGGGGGTCAACGTCCGCGAGGTGTTGCCACGGACGAGTCCAAAGTCGACCTCCCGGTTGCGGAGGCTGTCGGCGAGCACCGTGCCCGCGCCGGTCCCGGCGGGGGCGTCGCCGTCGAGGATCACCGGCCGGTTGCCGAGGACACCGGCGTCGCTGAGGTCCAGCAGCGTCTCCGGCGCGCCGACCAGGTCGAGCGGCTGTGCCGCGTCAGCCAGCGTGGCCCGGGGTGTCGGCCGGTCCACCTGGTAGATCTCCACCGCCGGGTACGGCTCGTGCAGCCCGTAGTCCCACGCCCCACCGAGATCCGGCTTCACCCCGCTGCTCGGGCCGAACGCGGCGACCCTGAACAACCCGGGGGCGCTGTTCAGCGTTCGGTGCACGAGAACTGGCCAGGCGATGCCGCCGACGGGCTGACGAAGATCGTTACGAACGAGCAGGTGCCGCACGCCGAGCCGACCGAGCACATCCGCCAACCCCGGAGATGCGGTGCCGGAGGCGAGCCGCTCGTCGATCGCGGAGAGCAGCCGGGCGTTTCCCGCCGATCCGGCGGGCACCAGTGAACGCACCGCCCAGGGCGAATCCAGCAAGGGCTGGGCCGGCTCGTCCAACGAGCGCCCCCAGCCGTACTCGGCGAAGTTGGACCCGGGCACCAGCAGCGTCGTGCCCGGCTCGGCGTGCTGGTCGAGCCATCCGGTTGCCTGCCGCCAGTGCTCGGGCACCGCCCAGAAACCACCGCCCGCCGCGAGCCCCGCACTCCCCGCGCCGGTGGTGACCGCAAGGAGCGCGAGGGCGGTGACACCCAGCGCCACCCGCCGCGGTGCCATGTTGGTGGGCCGCGTGAACCGGCGGATGACGGCGATCCGGCCGACGGTGTCCAGCATGTGCGCGGTGGCCAGGGCCAGTGGCAGGCGGAGCACCACATCGAACTTGTGCAGGTTGCGGAGCGCGGCGAGCGGGCCGTCGAGGGCCTCCCGCACCGTCGACGCGAAGGCCGCTCCCCCGTCCGACAGGTTTCCGGCGGTCAGGGTCAACAGCCCGACCAGGGACCCGATGAGCAGGAACCGCCGCTCCGGCAGATCCCGACGGGCCAGGCCGGCCAGGCCGATGCAGGCGATCAGACCGGTGAGCAGGACCATCCAGGGCACCGTGACCAGCGCCCATCCCGAGCGCCACCAGGGCACTCCGTCGACGGCCAGGTACCCCACCCAGTGGGTGGAGCCGCGGACGGCCGACGGGAGTGAGGTCACGCTCGTCGTCACCGCCGCGCTCTCGGTGTACGGCAGGAACGGGAACCCGTACCGCTGCAGGAGCACCAACGGCACCAGCCACCAGAAGGTGGCCGCGGCCAGTGCGACCGACCACCAGGCCAGCAGGCGGATCCGCCGCCAGCCCGGCGCACGTGTCACCACGAAGAGAAAAGCCGGCAGTACGGCGCACGCGGCGGCGGCCCCGTTCGCTCCGCCCATACAGACGACCGCCAGTCCGCTGAGCGCGGCCGCCCGCCGCAGCGAGCCGCCCGCGGCTCCCTTGACCAGCGGCAGCAGCACCCATGGCGCGACGCAGTACGGCAGCAACTCCAGCGAGACCGTGCCAACCAGGGACAGCGCCCGGGGCGAGAGAGCAAAAACCGCGCCCGCCACCAGGCGGGACGCCGGACCACCCAGGTCGAGGGCGCGAGCCAGGCGCACCACACCGGTGAGCGCCACGCAGAGCAGGGCCGCCATCCAGAGCCGCTGGACGAGCCACGCCGGGAGGCCGATCGCTTCGCCGAGGAGGAAGAACGGCCCCATGGGGAAGAAGTAGCCGGCCGCCTGGTTCTGGAGCGTGCCGAACTGCCAGTCCGCGGTCCAGAGATGGGTTGCCCGGGCCAGGAACCCGCCCGGGTCCAAGGCCATGTCCAGCTTCGTGTCGGGCACGATGAGCCCGGGCTCCTGGGTGACGCAGAGACCGATCAGCGCAAGGCAGACCAACAGCTCACGCAGGCGCCACACCGCCAGGGACACCGTGGCGGACGGTATGCCGGGGGCGCGACGAGCGGTCGACCAGGCGGTCAGCACTGCCGTACCGGAACTCCGGTGAGCAGTTCGTCCTGGCCGGCGTCCCGCTCGCTGATGTCGTCATCTCCGATGCCCGCCCCGACCAGCACCCGCCGCACCGCCGCCGGGTCTGCTCCCGGCACCAGGATCCAGAGACCGCGCTGGTCGATCGCGACGTGTCGCGTCTGCGGCAGGAGGGGGGCCACCCGGGCGAGGAGCCTCTCCGGCTGATCCGTCCGAACCACGAGACAGGCGTTCCCCGCCGTCCACGGCACCGCACGCGGCGTCAGCAGATCCCCGAGGACTGCGCGGACACGCTGGCCGGTGTCGGCCCAGCGGAACGCGCCACTCCACTGTCGGCACTCGGCCGCCATCCGGTCCGCCTCCGCCGGCACCGCGAGGCAGTTCAGCGCCCGGTCGAGGCCCGCGGCCAGATTGCTCGCCGGGTCCTCGCCCTCGCTCACCAGCCACCCGGTCCGGCCCGGTCGCACGGCGTCGCGAAGCCCGTCCACGTCGAAGGCGACCGTGGGCAGCCCGGCGGCAGCGGCCTCCACCACCACGAGACCCCAGCCCTCTCCCCACGAGCCGGCGACGTGCAACCACGCGGTGCCGAGCAGCGCGTCCCGCTCGGCGGAGGGCAGGTGGCCGTGGACCGTGACCACGTCGGTCAGCCCTCGCTCGTCGACCTGCCGGCGGATCGTCGCCACGTCCGGCCCACCACCGACGATGTCCAGGCGCAGGTCGGGCCGCTGCGCCCGCAACTGATCGACGGCGTCGAGCACCAGGTCCACCCGCTTGTGCCGGGTCACCCGGCCGACGCAGACGAGACGAGGTTGCACGTCGCGAGCCCCACCTCCGGCTGGCGGGGACGACGCGTCAGCGCCGTTGGGCACCACGACCACCGGGCCGGCCCAGCGGAGCCGGTCCCGCACGGCCACGGCCGTGGAGGGCGAGACCGCGAGCGTGACCCCACGGCGGTAGACCCGGCGGGCGACGGGACCCTCCAGCCACGCCCCGAAGCGACCGATGATCGGGCCGAAGTACAGCCGGAACTGGCGGTCGTGCACATGGTGGATCACGCAGACCACCGGCACGTCCGCCGGGAGGACCGCCGGGCTGAAGAACGGGATGCCGTTCTGACAGTCCACGACCGCGTCGAACTGACGCCGACGCCGCGCCAACCAGCCCAGCACCCGGGGGTAGATGCTCCACCGGCCACCGACCCGGATGATCCGGATGCCGTCGCGGACCTCGTCGGCACGCTGACCGTCCGGACGCGCGGTGACGAAGGTGACCTCCGCTCCGGCGGTCACCAGGTCGCGGGCGACCTGCCAGGCGTAGACCTCGGCACCCCCGGCGTCCGGATGCCAGGGGTCCTTCCAGTTGAGCACCGCGACCCGGCGGCCCGCGACCGCGGTGTCCGTGGCGGGTGCCGCAGCGGTCCGGGCGGATCCGACACTCACGGCCGCAATCCAACGGTGGCAGCGCCACCGGTCACGTCCGGTGTGACCGGAAGAGCGACGGCCGGCAGCGGCACCACGGGGGCGACATCGGCGCTACGGAGCCGCCACCGGATCTTCGCGACGTCCACGAAGCTCTGCCAGCCGTGACGGACCGGAGAGAAGCGTGAGCCGGGCACGTCCACCCAGTTGACCGGGATCTCCACCAACCGGGCTCCGGCCCGCTCGGCGCGCCCCAGCACCTCCACGTCGAATGCGAACCCACCGCAGCGCAATGGCGCGAACGCCCGCCGTGCTACGTCGGCGCGGAAGAACTTGAACCCGCACTGCGTCTCACCCACGCTGCGCACCACCTGCCGAACGGCACCCCGGAACGCCACCGCACCCCACCGCCGGAGCAGGCTGTGCCGCTCCTCGACCACCGAATCGGGATGTGCCCGCGAACCGACCACCGCGTCGGCACCCTCGACCAGGAGGCTGAGCACCTGTCCGAGGTTGTCCGGCGCGGTGGCCAGGTCCGCGTCGCAGAAACCGACGTAGCGCGAGTCGCTCGCCAGCACACCGGTACGCACCGCGAAACCCTTGCCGGGTTCGCCGCACCAGAGCAGCCGGACGGGGACCGGGCCGGACGGCGCACCCGACACCACTTCGCCGGTCCCGTCGGTGCTGGCGTTGTCCACCACGGTGACCCGACAGGGCACACCGAGGTCGGCCAGCGCCGCCCGGAGCAGGATCAGGGTGTCGGGCAGCCGGAGCGCCTCGTTGAAGGCGGGCACCACGACATCGAGTACGACCGCATCTGACGACACGTCAGGAGGAAGGACCTCCATGAAAGGCCGTCAACGCTCGCCGTAAACGATGATGGGCTGCTCCACGTTGGCAGGCTTGGTGTTGCTGTTGACGATGGTGGACGTCCCGATCGAGACGGCCAGGATTCCCAGCACGGCACCCACCGCCGCGGCGACGACCGCGGTCAGGAGGGGATTGAAGGATGCCTTCATTGACGATCCCTTCGACAAAAGTGACCGCACAGTAACATGCATCGCTGCCGTGCCGCGGGGGGCAAAAGGGTGATCAACAGGGTGGCCCCGAGTACCGAATAACCCAGGACGGGAACTATGCCGATACTTCCGGCCGAGCCGGAAGAACCGTTACCAGACAGGCGCAACAGTGTGAACGCCCCGTCCCGCCGGACCAGCTCGGCGTCCGCGAAGCGGCCCTGGACCTCGGCACCGTCGGGTTGATCGGTCTGAATGAGCACGTACCGCACGCCGAGCCGACGCAGGGCCGGTCCTGGATCACCGGACACCGCCAGCGCCGCCGCCACCCGGTCGGCCTCGCGGCTCTCTCCACGAATCCGGTCCCGGCCGACCAGCACGTCCTGGTCTCCGACCACGGGTCGACGGAACGCCCGTGGCGCCGGATCGAGCATGGGCACGTTGCCCGCCCACGGGTAGGCACGGAACGACGACCAGGGCAGGGAGACCAGGCTGCCGCCGCCCGGATCCCCGTTCACCACCGCGCGCACCGCCGACCACTCGGCGGGGTACCGCACCGTGTCGAGCTGACCGGCGAGGCCCCAGGCCAGGCCGGGCAGGAGCAGGACCGGAGCGACCATCACCAGCGGGGCCAGCGCGCGGGCGCTCGTTGCCGCCAGCGACTCCACCAGCATTCCGAGACCCACCGCCTGCACCAACGCCAACGGCGCGAGCAGCCGGGTGCCGTCCCGGACGGCCCCCGCCAGGGGAACGTGCTCGACCAGGGCGACCATCGACTGTGCGCCCACCGGCCAGGCCGGGAGCACGGCGATCACCGTGCCGAGGACGGCGCCGGCGAGCAGACCCCACCAGGCGGCCGGCGGCCAGCGGCGACGGCTCAGCACGAACCCCCACACCGCCGCCGCGGCGAGCACCAGTGCGAGCAGGGCGACCGGCCACTGGTCACGTCCCACCGGAACAGCATTCCGGCTCCAGATGCCACCGAGCGTGGCGACACTACCGAGCACGCCGAGTGGTGTGTCCGCACGGACGGCGAAGGCGGCGACACCCCGCTCGTCGAGGTCGACCGCGCCACCCCGGTTCGCCAGCGCCAACAGCCAGGGAGCGGTGAGGCCGGCCAGCGTCGCGACGCCCGCGACCATCGCCCGCCACTGCCGGGCCAGGGCCAATGCCGGACCGCAGGCGAGCACCGCCGCCAACACCATCGCCGGGCCACCCAGCACCACCGAGAGCGCACCGGCGACGGCGGAGCGCCGACCCGGGCCGATGCCGTCGGTCGGGCGCCGCAGCACCCCGAGCACCCAGGCGTACGCCCAGGGCAACGCGGCGTACCCGGCGATGACCGCCCACTGCCCGAGGTGCAGCCGCCCGTACACCCAGGGGTTCCAGACGTACGCGAGGCCGGCCGCGATCCGCGCCACCGGGTGGCTGACCGGAGCCAGCCGGGCGGCACCCACCGCAGCCAGCGCGAGGCAGCCGGCCAGGAGCGCCTTCTCCGCGATGTCGGCGGGGATCAGCTGGGACAGGCCGACCGCGAGCAGTTCGCTGGGCACCGCACGGGGTAACTCGGAGCCGCTGCCCCAGACCATCGCGCCGAACGGCGGGTCCGGCACGAACACCAGGTCGTAACGGAGGACGTAGCCACGACGGAGCACCGGCCCCAGGATGGCGAGGACCACGCCGAGGCCGAGCACCACCTCCGGCCACCAGCGACGGAGTACGACGGCAGCCCGCAGCAGCACCGGACCGAGCTCCGGTAACGGTCGGCGCACACGGACCCCCACAAACCTGGACGTGAAGCGGGCCCGACGTCGCGCCCGGGGCTCCGGACAGCACTCTAGGCACAGGGAGAGGGCGGGCGGTAGCTTGCCTGACGACGCCGATGAGCGACCCGCGGCGACGGCGCAAGGCTCGGGGCGGCAGCTGTGCCCCGGCGGAACCGACATGAGGCGCGATGACAGAGACGACGGCCGGACCCGGCGCGGGCCGCCTGGGAGCGGCAGGCGCCGCGGTGGCGGGCGCCGCGATGGTGACGAACGGACTGGCCTACCTGCTCCCGATGCTCGGTGCCCGGCACCTGGCGGTCGAGGAGCTGAGCGTGCTGGCCACGGTGCTGGCTCTCGTCGCGATCGCCGGCGTTGCGGGCGTGGGCCTGCAGATGGCGGTCGCCGTGCACCGCGCCCGCCATCCCGGCGCACCGACCAACCGGGTCGCCCTCATCACCACGGCCTTTGCCGGGGGCGCGGTCGTCGTGGCCGCGCCGCTGATGATGACCGCTCTCCGACTGCCTCTGTCGGTCGTGGCCCTGGTCGCCGCCACGACCGTCGCGGTCGTCCTGGCCGGCCGCTGGCTCGGCGAGTTACAAGGCGAGCAACGCTTTCTCCGCCTCGCGTGGGCGATGGGGGTGGTCGCCCTCGGGCGTTACGCCGGCATGATCGTCGCGCTCGTCCTCGGGGCCGATGTCGTCGACACCCTCGTGGCCGGCATGGTGACGTCGTACCTCGTGCTGCCCGGGTTGGCCTGGATCGCTCGCCCCGCCCGACGGGGGGCCACCGGCGGGGAGAGTGCCGCCGTGCGACTCCGACAGGTGACGAGCGCCGGCACGGCCGCGCTGGCGATGCTCGCGGTGTCGTACGCCGACCTGATCTTCGCCCGACAGCTGTTGTCACCTGCGGACTCTGGGGCGTACGCCGTCGGGACCGTGCTCACCAAGGGTGCGCTCTGGGCGCCCCAGGTGATCGTGGTGCTGGCCCTGCCCCGCCTGGCCATCGGGGAAAGCCGGGTCCGCACCGTCCTGCTCGCGATCGTCGGCGCCTGCGGTGCCGCGCTCGTCGCCGCCTCGGCCCTGGCCGGCGGCTTCGCGTTCCGGCTGGTGGGTGGCGAGGACTACGCGTCGCTGGGCGAGTACGCCCCGTTCTTCGCCGCCACAGGCGCGCTCTACGCGCTGGTCTTCGCGGTCGTCAACGCGAAGATCGCGGCGGGCGCGCGGTGGCCCTCCGCGCCGCTCTGGGTGGCCGCGGGTGTCCTGGCCGTCCTGACGATGTTCGTCGCGCCGCGCACCTTCCAGGGAATCATGTGGTGCGCTCTCGCCACCGCTGCGGCGACCGCGCTGGTGATGGTCCTCAGCCTGCCGCGAGCCACTCGCCGAGCAGTTGATGATCGATCGAGTCCACCCGACCGAGCGGACGACCCGCGGCGGCCCGCTCCCGCAGCTCCGCCCGGGTGAACCAGCGCGCCTCCAACAGCTCCACACCGTCGACGCGTACCTCCTCGGACCCGGCGGTGGCCCGGAAGCCCACCATCAGCCCGGCCGGGAACGGCCACGCCTGCGACCCCTGATACGCCAGGTCGGTCACGGTGATGCCGGCCTCCTCGGCCATCTCCCGCCGGACCGCGTCCTCCAGGCTCTCGCCCACCTCGACGAAGCCGGCGAGCGTCGAGTACGCGTCCTCGCGCGCGCCCTCGTGCCGCGCCAGCAGGCAGCGCTCCGGTACACCTGGTTGGTCGGGCGCCACCACCAGCACGATGATCGCCGGTTCGATCCGGGGGAACAGGGGTCGCCCACACTCCCCGCCGGTGCAGGTCCGGACATGCCCGCCGCCGCCGGAGACGGCCGGCGCACCGCACGTGCCGCAGTACCGCTGCTGCCGGTGCCAGTGCAACAACCCCCGCGCGTACGCCTGGATCGCGGCGGCGTCCGGGGCGAGCCGCCCGACCAGGGCCCGTACGTCGACGGCCCGCGTCGCACCGGCCATCTCGACGGCGGACTGCTCGGCGAGCGCGGAGAGGTCCACGGCGAACACGGCGGTGGAGTCCTCGTCGAGCCCCAGGAAGACGGTCTCACCGGCGGCGGACCGGACGAGAGATGCCCGTTCCGCGGTTAGCCGGACCGGGCCGTCCCCGTCGACGAGACAGCGGTCCCGCCAGAGGGGCAGCACCACGCTGGTCGGATCAGTGAGCAGTGCGTTCAGCCGGGTCGGATCGGTCCGCAGCGCCCCTGCCCGCTCCAGCCAACCGCCGCCGTACGCCAACACCCGCTCCGCAGTGTCCACCGGGCCACCGTGCCACGTCGGCGACCCCGCGCTGCCACCGCCCCCGACCCCGCACGACACGCCGACACGACACGCGGTAGCTGCGCGGGTGGGCGCAGGCGACGAGGGCGGCCGGGCATTCGTTACCGTAGGTGTCCTCCGGGAGGGTGGACCTCCCGCAGCACCTGGCGATAGAGGTTGCAGTGACGCTGTACGGCGAAAAAAGTCCACCCGCCGACGACCGGCCCACCGTGCAGGTCACCGCGGTCACCTGGCCGGACGACGGACCGGGGTCGGTCACGGTGCCCACCGGCGAGCCGGAGGGCGGCCGACGCCGCCCGCGCCGGGTTCGGATGCTGCTCGCCGCCGGCGTCACCGGCAGCGTGCTCGCCGCCGTGGCGGGTGCCGGCGCCTGGGCGTACGCCGGAGACGTACCCCGGGGCACGAGCGTGCTGGGCGCCGAGCTGGGCGGCCGGAGCCGCTCCGACGCCCACCGGGAGCTGCGGGCGGAGCTGGACCGGCGGGCGGCGGCACTCGCCGCGCCACTGCGGGTCACCGTCGGGCAGCGCACCGCCGAGATCAACCCTGCCGACGTGGGGCTGGGCGTCGACGTTCCGGCCACCGTCGCGGCAGCAGCCGAGGCCGACGCGCACCCGGTCAGTCGACTGGTCGGCTCCCGCAGCGTCGACCCGGTGGTCACCGTCGACGTGGACCGGCTGGACGCCGCTCTCCGTAAGGCGCTCGGCGACGAGGCCCGCGGGATGACCATGCCGGCGATCACCTATCAGGGAACCACGCCCAAGGTGGTCCAGCCCAAGCCGGGGTTGGCGCTCGACCCGCAGCGCTCCGCCGACGCGGTCCGCGCCGGCTGGCTGGCCGGCAACCCGGTCACCGTGCCGCTGGTGGAGAGCCACCCGGCGACCACCGCCGAGGAGTTGGACCGACTGGTCGCCGAGCTGGCGAAACCGGCGGTCGCCGCACCGGTCACCCTGCGCACCAACAAGGGCTCGGTGACGGTCCCGCCCGCAGCCATCGCGAAGAGCCTGCGGTTCACCGCCGACAAGGCCGGCCTGCTGACCCCGACGGTGGACGTCAAGCGGCTGCGCACGGCGCTCGGTGACGACCTGGCCGCCATCGAGGTGCCGCCGAAGGACGCGACGATGACCATTGCCGGTGGCCGTCCCAAGGTCACCGACGGGCAGCCCGGGCAGCAGCTGGACACCGCCACCCTCGGCCGTGACCTGCTGGCTGTGCTGCCGAAGTCGGACGGCCGCGAGGTGTCCGGCGAGCTGAAGCCGACTCCGCCCGAGCTAACCGCGGAGAAGCTGGCCGGGCTGGGCATCAAGGAACGGGTGTCGACCTTCACCACGCGGTTCACCGGGGGCATGGCCTCGTCGCGCAGCCAGAACATCGCCACGATCGCCAGGGACGTCGACGGCACCGTCGTACTCCCGGGAAAGACGTTCTCGCTGAACGGCCACACGGGTGAGCGTGGCTACGCGCAGGGCTACCGGGACGCGCCGGTGATCCTGGACGGCAAGCTGGTGCCGGGCGTCGGCGGCGGGACCTCGCAGTTCACCACCACGCTCTTCAACGCCACCTACTACGCGGGCCTTGAGGACGTCGAGCACAAGCCGCACTCGTACTGGTTCGACCGGTACCCGGCGGTCATCGAGTCGACCATCTTCTGGCCGGACCTGGACTTCAAGTTCCGCAACAACACCCAGTACGGCCTGCTCATCGACACCTCCTACACGTCGAGCACGATCACGGTGTCGATCTGGAGCACGAAGATCTACGACAGCGTCAAGACGGAGTACGGGCCGCGTCGCAACATCACCACCCCGAAGCTGATCCACCTCGAACCCGGCCCGACGTGCATCCCGGCCAATGGCATCAACGGCTTCACCCAGGACGCCTTCCGGGTCATCAAGAAGGACGGCGTGGTCGTCAAGCGGGAGAAGTTCAGCTGGCGCTACGACGCGGAGCCCCGCTACGTCTGCGGCCCGAAGCCGTCCTGAGCCTCGCTGATCCGCCGCGCTACCCGGATGCTGAGGACCGCCGTGACCACGACCATCACCGTGCCGGCGGTCCACAGCGGGTAGGCCGCCGTACGGGTGTCCAGAGCCGTCTCGTGAAGCCTGCCGCCGTGTGAGGTGACCACGGCGTACAGGCGGCTGAGTAGGTAGAGGAACACCGTCCCGAGAACGCTCATCCACCACCTGCCCACCGGAGCCAGCCGTGCGGCGGGGTCGCTGGCGCGCCGCACGTCCCGCACCACCAGGTACGGGATCACCAGGTTCGCCACCGGAACGAACCACCCGCCGACCACCCACCCGGGCGCCCACGTCAGTGCGCCACCCAGGCGCCCGGTGGTGCGCCGCGCCTGGTGCAGCCAGGCGATGAAGGCAGCGGCCGCGACGAGCGCACCGGGTATCCACAACCGGTCGGCCGCCACGGTCACGGCGTCGCGTGGCATCAGCTCACTGACGATCACGTACGCCAGCCAGGCGGGCAGCACGTCGACGTTGCCGTGGGTCACCACCTCGATCCGGTTCTCGTAGTGCCCCACCGCGAGGACCGTGCGGAGCACGTCGAGAACGGCCCACAGGATCAGCGCGGCCACCATCAGCCGGGCCGCAACGGATCGCCTCACCCTCTCCCGGGACGGCGCCTTCCGGGGTGGTTGATCGCTGGTCGTCCGTTCCACAGGCGCCGGTCCTTCCCGAAGGTCACCAGCGAGTATGGACGGCCCACAACGCCATCGGGGCCCCGCGACGTTCGCGCTCCGCGGACCAGCGTTTCCGGGTACGGATATGCGTCAGGGCCACCCCCGTGGGGGTGGCCCTGACGCATAGAAACGCAGGAAGGGTCACCCTGTACGGGTGACCCTTCCTGGAATGATTGTCCGGCGGTGTCCTACTCTCCCACACCCTCACGAGTGCAGTACCATCGGCGCTGGAGGGCTTAGCTTCCGGGTTCGGAATGTGACCGGGCGTTTCCCCTCCGCCATGACCGCCGTAACTCTATCGACATGTCAAACAACACCACACATGTGGTCTGTTGTTCGTTTATCGAGAGTTGCACAGTGGACGCGTAGCAGCTTAGTAGTCAAGTCCTCGGCCTATTAGTACCGGTCAACTGAACCCGTTACCGGGCTTACATTTCCGGCCTATCAACCCAGTCGTCTAGCTGGGGGCCTTACCCCCACAAAGTGGGGTGGGATACCTCATCTTGAAGCAGGCTTCCCGCTTAGATGCTTTCAGCGGTTATCCCTTCCGAACGTAGCTAACCAGCCGTGCCCTTGGCAGGACAACTGGCACACCAGAGGTTCGTCCGTCCCGGTCCTCTCGTACTAGGGACAGCCCTTCTCAAGTATCCTACGCGCACGGCGGATAGGGACCGAACTGTCTCACGACGTTCTAAACCCAGCTCGCGTACCGCTTTAATGGGCGAACAGCCCAACCCTTGGGACCTGCTACAGCCCCAGGATGCGACGAGCCGACATCGAGGTGCCAAACCATCCCGTCGATATGGACTCTTGGGGAAGATCAGCCTGTTATCCCCGGGGTACCTTTTATCCGTTGAGCGACACCGCTTCCACTCGCAAGTGCCGGATCACTAGTCCCGACTTTCGTCCCTGCTCGACCTGTCAGTCTCACAGTCAAGCTCCCTTGTGTACTTGCACTCAACACCTGATTGCCAACCAGGATGAGGGAACCTTTGGGCGCCTCCGTTACCTTTTAGGAGGCAACCGCCCCAGTTAAACTACCCACCAGACACTGTCCCTGAACCGGATAACGGTCCGAAGTTAGATACCCAAATCAACCAGAGTGGTATTTCAAGATTGCCTCCACCCATACTGGCGTATAGGTTTCACCGGCTCCCACCTATCCTACACAAGCTAATTCGAGTACCAATGTCAAGCTATAGTAAAGGTCCCGGGGTCTTTCCGTCCTGCCGCGCGTAACGAGCATCTTTACTCGTACTGCAATTTCGCCGGGCCTGTGGTTGAGACAGTGGGGAAGTCGTTACGCCATTCGTGCAGGTCGGAACTTACCCGACAAGGAATTTCGCTACCTTAGGATGGTTATAGTTACCACCGCCGTTTACTGGCGCTTAAGTTCTCCGCTTCGCCCCGAAGAGCTAACAGGTCCCCTTAACGTTCCAGCACCGGGCAGGCGTCAGTCCATATACATCGAATTACTTCTTCGCATGGACCTGTGTTTTTAGTAAACAGTCGCTTCCCCCTGCTCTCTGCGGCCATACAACGCTCCACCCGCGTGGGGCTTCACGTCTCCGGCCCCCCTTCTCCCTAAGTTACGGGGGCAATTTGCCGAGTTCCTTAACCACAGTTCGCCCGATCGCCTCGGTATTCTCTACCTGACCACCTGTGTCGGTTTGGGGTACGGGCCGCTAAGAACTCGCTAGAGGCTTTTCTCGGCAGCATAGGATCACTGACTTCACCTGAATCGGCTCGGCATCACGTCTCAGCCTTCATGTGTTGCGGATTTGCCTACAACACGGCCTACACGCTTACCCCGGCACAACCACCGGCCGGGCTCAGCTACCTTCCTGCGTCACCCCATCGCTTGACTACTACCCGTCAGGTTCCCACGCTCCCCAACATCAGCCCGAAGGCATCAGCTGGTTTGGGTGGTTAGCACAACGAGGTTCGTCAGGGACGCTCTTTCGCGGGTACGGGAATATCAACCCGTTGTCCATCGACTACGCCTCTCGGCCTCGCCTTAGGTCCCGACTCACCCAGGGCGGATTAGCCTGGCCCTGGAACCCTTGGTCATCCGGCGGAAGGGTTTCTCACCCTTCTTTCGCTACTCATGCCTGCATTCTCACTCGTGCCGCGTCCACAACTGGGTCACCCCGCTGCTTCACTCGCGGCACGACGCTCCCCTACCCATCCACACACCTGCACAAGGAATCAAGTCCAAGCGAGGTTAAAATGTGAATGCCACAGCTTCGGCGGTGTGCTTGAGCCCCGCTACATTGTCGGCGCGGAACCACTTGACCAGTGAGCTATTACGCACTCTTTAAAGGGTGGCTGCTTCTAAGCCAACCTCCTGGTTGTCTATGCGACCCCACATCCTTTTCCACTTAGCACACGCTTAGGGGCCTTAGCTGGTGATCTGGGCTGTTTCCCTCTCGACTACGAAGCTTATCCCCCGCAGTCTCACTGCCGCGCTCTCACTTACCGGCATTCGGAGTTTGGCTGATTTCGGTAAGCTTGTGGGCCCCCTAGACCATCCAGTGCTCTACCTCCGGCAAGAAACACGCGACGCTGCACCTAAATGCATTTCGGGGAGAACCAGCTATCACGGAGTTTGATTGGCCTTTCACCCCTAACCACAGGTCATCCCCCAACTTTTCAACGTTGGTGGGTTCGGCCCTCCACGCGGTCTTACCCGCGCTTCAGCCTGCCCATGGCTAGATCACTCCGCTTCGGGTCTAGGACACGCGACTGAATCGCCCTATTCAGACTCGCTTTCGCTACGGCTCCCCCTCACGGGTTAACCTCGCCACATGCCACTAACTCGCAGGCTCATTCTTCAAAAGGCACGCCGTCACCCCGCAAGGCTCCGACGGATTGTAGGCGAACGGTTTCAGGTACTATTTCACTCCCCTCCCGGGGTACTTTTCACCATTCCCTCACGGTACTTGTCCGCTATCGGTCACCAGGAAGTATTTAGGCTTACCAGGTGGTCCTGGCAGATTCACGGCAGATTTCAGGGGTCCGCCGCTACTCGGGAACACCCACAGAAGGTCAGCAACTTTCACCTACCGGACTTTCACCGTCTACGGTCA
Organism: Micromonospora sp. NBC_00389; assembly: GCF_036059255.1. Lineage (NCBI taxonomy): Bacteria > Bacillati > Actinomycetota > Actinomycetes > Micromonosporales > Micromonosporaceae > Micromonospora > Micromonospora sp. NBC_00389. Next base: position 1,192,682 of record NZ_CP107947.1, read on the forward strand.
GCCATTCCAGACTGTTCGACTAGCCACTGACTTTGTAACTTCTCGAACAAGTGTCAGCTTGTTCAGCAGGGTCCCACAACCCCAACCACGCAACCCCTGACAGGTATCACACGCAGCCGGTTTAGCCTCGATCCGCTTTCGCTCGCCACTACTCACGGAATCACTAAATTGTTTTCTCTTCCTACGGGTACTGAGATGTTTCACTTCCCCGCGTTCCCTCCACACACCCTATGTGTTCAGGTGTGGGTGACTGGACATGACTCCAGCCAGGTTTCCCCATTCGGACACCCTGGGATCACAGCTTGGTTGACAGCTCCCCCAGGCCTATCGCGGCCTCCCACGTCCTTCATCGGCTCCTGGTGCCAAGGCATTCACCGTTCGCCCTTGACAACTTGACCACAAAGATGCTCGCGTCCACTGTGCAATTCTCAACAAACGACCAACCCACAACCCATTAGCCCCACACCAGCACCACCACAGTGATCGGTATGTGAGACCAGGCCATGCCTGGCAGACTCCCCAAACCCACAAAGGGGCTGGGATCCAGTCTCTGAAACAACAACCAATGGTTGTTCTTTCAGGACCCAACAGGGTGCTCTGCATTCTTCTCCAGCCGCACCAGCACAATCCGTTCCCACCACCCAAAAGTGGCTGTACTAGGTTGTTCCGGCCGTTGCCAGAGGAAAACTCGCCAGTGTCTCCGCCATCTGAGCACCCCGACCCACATTCGCAGGCCGCGGGCTCCTTGCACCCTTTCAGGTGAAGGTGCTCCTTAGAAAGGAGGTGATCCAGCCGCACCTTCCGGTACGGCTACCTTGTTACGACTTCGTCCCAATCGCCAGCCCCACCTTCGACAGCTCCCTCCCACAAGGGGTTGGGCCACCGGCTTCGGGTGTTGCCGACTTTCGTGACGTGACGGGCGGTGTGTACAAGGCCCGGGAACGTATTCACCGCAGCGTTGCTGATCTGCGATTACTAGCGACTCCGACTTCACGGGGTCGAGTTGCAGACCCCGATCCGAACTGAGACCGGCTTTTTGGGATTCGCTCCACCTCACGGTATCGCAGCCCATTGTACCGGCCATTGTAGCATGCGTGAAGCCCTGGACATAAGGGGCATGATGACTTGACGTCATCCCCACCTTCCTCCGAGTTGACCCCGGCAGTCTTCGATGAGTCCCCGCCATAACGCGCTGGCAACATCGAACGAGGGTTGCGCTCGTTGCGGGACTTAACCCAACATCTCACGACACGAGCTGACGACAGCCATGCACCACCTGTGACCGCCCCCGAAGGACCTCACATCTCTGCGAGTTTTGCGGCCATGTCAAACCCAGGTAAGGTTCTTCGCGTTGCATCGAATTAATCCGCATGCTCCGCCGCTTGTGCGGGCCCCCGTCAATTCCTTTGAGTTTTAGCCTTGCGGCCGTACTCCCCAGGCGGGGCGCTTAATGCGTTAGCTGCGGCACAGGGAACCGGAGAGGCCCCCCACACCTAGCGCCCAACGTTTACAGCGTGGACTACCAGGGTATCTAATCCTGTTCGCTCCCCACGCTTTCGCTCCTCAGCGTCAGTATCGGCCCAGAGACCCGCCTTCGCCACCGGTGTTCCTCCTGATATCTGCGCATTTCACCGCTACACCAGGAATTCCAGTCTCCCCTACCGAACTCTAGCCTGCCCGTATCGACCGCAGGCTTGGGGTTGAGCCCCAAGTTTTCACGGTCGACGCGACAAGCCGCCTACGAGCTCTTTACGCCCAATAAATCCGGACAACGCTCGCACCCTACGTCTTACCGCGGCTGCTGGCACGTAGTTGGCCGGTGCTTCTTCTGCAGGTACCGTCACTCTCGCTTCGTCCCTGCTGAAAGAGGTTTACAACCCGAAGGCCGTCATCCCTCACGCGGCGTCGCTGCATCAGGCTTCCGCCCATTGTGCAATATTCCCCACTGCTGCCTCCCGTAGGAGTCTGGGCCGTGTCTCAGTCCCAGTGTGGCCGGTCGCCCTCTCAGGCCGGCTACCCGTCGTCGCCTTGGTAGGCCATTACCCCACCAACAAGCTGATAGGCCGCGAGCCCATCCCAAGCCGAAAAACTTTCCACCCAACCTCATGCGAGGCCAAGTCATATTCGGTATTAGCCCCCGTTTCCGAGGGTTATCCCAAAGCCTGGGGCAGGTTGCTCACGTGTTACTCACCCGTTCGCCGCTCGAGTACCCCGAAGGGCCTTTCCGCTCGACTTGCATGTGTTAAGCACGCCGCCAGCGTTCGTCCTGAGCCAGGATCAAACTCTCCAACAAAAACTTGTCGAACAGCATCCTGACAACAAACAATGTTGCCAAAGGAATCCCAACCAGCAATCCAAAAGGATCACCAGTCCGGGGTATAAATCATAATTGGCACTGGCTTTTCAAGCACCCTGTTGAGTTCTCAAAGAACAACCACACACCGACCAGAAGCCCCACTCAGTGGAGCACCCTCTCGGGGCTTTCCGTCCTCGTCCCCGCCGCTCACTGGCGCCGGGCACTTTTACTACGTTACCTCACCGTCTTCGCCGTGTCAAACCGTGTGTCCCGGTCTGCCGTGCTTCGTACGGGTTGGTCCCGGCGCACTCACGCAGCAGCGGACCGCTGCGTCAGGTCGTCGGATTTGGCAGGCCGGCCGCTGCGGTTTCCCGCAGACTTGCCCGGTTCCCTGCCGGTCGTGAACCTTACCCGGTCGGTTGCGCTGCACCAAATCCGCCTCCCGGCCAATTCGGCGAGCCCCGCCCGGACCGTGTCCCGCAGGAGCGAACCCCTGCCTGACCCGGCTGCCTGCCCGATTCGGTGCTCCAGGACTTTCGTCCCGTTTGCCCCGTTCCGCGCTGGCAGAGAGAAAGTTACGCGTCCGTGGGTTTGATCGTCAAATCCGGGGGTAGCGTCCCACGTCACACTCGCTGCCGGGGGCCGTATCCCCAGTTCAGGGCGTTTGGCGGTTTCGCAAAGGCGCGGGACACCGCCGAAGAGGGGCTCTCAGCCGACCGAGAGTGACCAGCCGAGCCGGATCTGGGGCCTTTGGCCGTCAGGCGGCAGGGCGGTTCAGGCGCCTACGGGCGGCGAACCAGGCGCGGACGCCGAGGACGCCGACGGTGCTGCCGATGGCCAGCGACGCCCCGATCAGCAGGGCGTGCACCCACAGGAAGCTGGTGGCGCCGTCCCCCACCGTGCCGGACGCCCAGGAGCGCGGGTCCTGCCAGATGGCGACGGCGAACCTCGGCCAGATCACCCAGGTCCAGACCCCGACTCCGACCAGGAAGACAGCCCACGCACGCGACAGCACCATGGCAGCCGAGTATGCCAGCGGAGCTGGTCACCGGCCCGGACGCCGGGATTGGACCGGCCCCTCGCGGCTGGATCTGACTCAGAAGCAGGTCCCGATGCCGCCGATCGCCGGGTTGGCCCGATCGTGGTGGCTGATGGCACCGGTCGGGTCGGCCATCAGCCCACCCCAGATCGCGCAGCCGCCCCGGACGTACGCCCGAGCGGGGCCGGCGGCGTAGAGCCTGGCGGCATCGTCGACCTGGGTCGGCAGGTCCTGGGCGGAGAGGTAGGTCTGTGTGCGGGTGAGCATGCCGAGGTGAGCGGCCTTGATGGTGACCGTGCAGCCGAATCCGGTGATCGGGTCGTACAACAGGTGGACCGTGCCGAGTCGGTTGCCGGTCCGCGCGTCCCGGATCGGGTCCTGGTCGACCGAGGCGGAGCCGAGCCCGCAGAGCGCCCGCGGGGAGTACGGATTGAGCGTTCGCGCCTGCGCCGCGCTCCCGCTCGCCGCGACGAGGCCCAGCGCGAGCGCCAGCACGGCGCCGAACCGTCGAATTGTGCTGTACATCTGCGTCCCCCTTCTTCGGCAATGCTTGGATGCGGGACCAGAATGGTGGCGCCGGACCTGCCCTCGAATGCGCGGGAGGGACACAGCGCCCCGACGGCGGAGGTGCGGATGAGCGGCCCGAACCGCGCTGAGCTGGGCGGTGGCCCTGCTCGTCATCGATGTTCGACAGCTATGACGTATTTCGCAGCGCGCATTTCGATGAACTCAGAACTGCCGAATTGTTTCCGGCGGGAGCGGGGTGGGCACAGCGGAACGGGACAGCCGAAGACCGTCACCGGAGGTGTCCCGTGCAACCCTCCATCTTCAATCCCTGGGACTGGCGCGACCCGTCGGCCCTCGCCGGCGGGTACGCGCAGACCACCCCCTCGGCCTCCCCTCCGGAAGGCCCGGACGGCGCGCACGACGGGCCGGACGCACCCGGCCCCGGCACGCCGATCGACCTGGTCGGCTACCGGGTGCAGGCGACCGACGGGCGGATCGGCACCATCGACGAGGCGAGCCACGACGCGGACGCCCGGTACCTGGTGGTGGACACCGGGCCATGGATCCTCGGCCACAAGGTGCTGCTGCCGGCCGGCACGGTGGCCCGGGTGGACCACCGGGACCGCAGCGTGCACGTCGACCGGACCCGACAGGAGATCAAGGACGCACCGCCCTTCGATCCGGAGTCGTCCGACCCGGAGTACCGGGAACGCGTCGGCAACTACTACGCGGAGAGCTATCGGCCGCGCCAAGCCGGGAGCCCCGAGCCACAGCGCTGAGCGGCGCTCCCGCGCCGGGAGTGCCGGGCCACTCCGGAGTGGGCGGTACCGGCACGACTTCACGGGTACCGTGAATCCGTGGTCCGGACGAGCAGTTGCGCGTCGGAGGCGGTCGAGATGGTCGACTGCCTCCCCCTCTGCGCGGTGCCCGGGTTCCCGATCAGCTCCGGCGATGGCCGTGAGCAACTCCTGGACGTACTCCGTGCTGGTGGTCTGCGGTACCGCGCCGGCGCGCGATGGCGGACGGCTCGCTGAGTCGAACCCGCTGACCGACGGGGCGAATTTTGCCCCGCTCGGCGCGCGCCCACGCGTTACCCACTTCCCGCACGAAAGGCACACCACCATGTCCGTCGCACGAATGCTCACCGGCGACCGGCCCACCGGCCGCCTGCACCTTGGCCACTACGTCGGCAGCATCGCCAACCGGGTGCGGCTGCACCAGCGCTACGAGAGCTTCTTCATCATCGCCGACCTGCACATGCTGACCACCAGGAACCGCCGCGAGGACATCGACCAGGTCTCCGGCAACGCCCGCGAGATGGTGACCGACATCCTGGCCGCCGGCATCGACCCGGCGCGGGCGACCTTCTACCTCCAGTCAGCAATCCCGGAGGTCGGCGACCTCAACACACTCCTGCAGAACCTGGTGAGCGTGCCCCGGCTGGAACGGGTGCCGTCGCTGAAGGACATGGCCCGGGACGCGGGCAAGGAGGAGATGCCGTACGGGCTGCTGGGCTACCCGGTGCTCCAGGCCGCGGACATCCTCTGCGTGAAGGGGCAGGTGGTCCCGGTCGGCCGGGACAACGCCGCGCACGTCGAGGTGACCCGGGAGATCGCCCGCCGATTCAACCACCTGTACGGCGCGGTCTTCCCGGTGCCCGAGCTGATCCCGGCGGACACGCCGAGCCTGGTGGGCACCGACGGCGCCGCCAAGATGAGCAAGAGCCGGGGCAACACGATCGCCCTCTCCGACGACCCCGCCACGGTGCGTCGCAAGGTGCTCGGCATGTACACCGACCCGAACCGGGTCCGGGCCGATGTGCCGGGCACGGTGGAGGGCAATCCGGTCTTCGCGTACCACGAGGTGTTCAACCCCGACCGTGACGAGGTGGCCGAACTGGCCGCGCGCTACCGGGCCGGACGGGTCGGTGACGTGGAGGTCAAGGAGCGGATGGTCGTCGCGCTGGAGCGGTTCCTGGCACCGATCAGGGAGCGGCGGGCCCGGATCGAAGCGGACCGGGGGCTGGTCGACCGGCTGATCGTCGAGGGCACCGAACGGACCCGCCAGGAGGTACGGCAGACGCTGGTCGAGGTCCGCCGGGCGATGGGGCTGACCGGCGCGTACCAGCAGGTGCGGCGGCGAGCGGAGCGGAGCCGGAGGCGGACGGACGCCCCGGCCTGAAGCCTCGGCGGTGCCGAACGGTGGGGCCGGCTGAGCTGCGGAAAGAAGAATTCTGGACGCCGTGTCGATATCCCCGGTCCCCGTTCGTCGTCATGCTGTACGGCGACCCGCCGCACCGAGAGGAGCCGAAGCGTGAAGTACATGCTGCTGTTCATGAGCCCCGCGACCGACGGGGGCGAGCCCATCGACGGGTGCAGCTTCGAGGACTGGATCCGCTACGACCGGGAGATGAAGGACGCGGGGATCTGGGTCTCCGGGCACCCGTTGCAGGACCTGACCACGTGCACGACGGTGCAGGTCGGCCCGGAAGGCGAACGCACGATCACCGACGGGCCGTTCGCGGAGACCCGTGAGGTGCTCGGCGGGTACGACATCATCGACGTGCCGAATCTCGATGTCGCGCTGGAATGGGCGGCCCGCAGCCCTGGCGCCCTCGGCGGTGGGTCGGTCCAGGTGCGCCCGGTCGCCGAGATCGAGGTCGGGGTCTGACGATGCCGGGCGAGGGGGCAGCGGGGGCGGAGCCGGTCGGGTCGTCCGTGGAGGCGGTGTTCCGGGAGGAACGCGGCCGGCTGCTCGCCTCGCTCGTGCACCGCTTCGGCGACCTCGACCTGGCCGAGGAGGTCGCCTCCGAGGCCATCGAGGCGGCGCTGGTGCGTTGGCCCACCGACGGCGTCCCGAGCCGGCCGGGCGCCTGGCTGCTCACCACGGCCCGCCGCCGCGCGGTGGACCGGCTGCGCCGCGACCGGGTGCTGGCCACCCGACTCGCCGTGCTCCAGGCGGAGGCCGAGCGGGCAGACGCCGCCCCACCCGCCGACGCGGACCGCGACCTGCCCGACGATCGGCTGGCGCTCTTCTTCACCTGCGCGCACCCGGCCCTGCCCGCCCAGGACCGCGGAGCGCTCACCCTGCGCTTCCTCGCCGGGCTCACCACGGTCGAGGTCGCGCGGGCCTTCCTGGTGCCGCCCGCGACCATGGCTCAGCGACTCGTCCGGGCCAAGCGGAAGATCCGCGACGCACGCATCCCGTTCCGGGTGCCCGGGGCCGACGAACTGCCCGAACGCCTGCCCACCGTGCTTCAGGCGGTCTACTCGATCTTCACCGAGGGCTATGCCGCCAGCTCCGGCCCGGATCTCCAGCGGACCGACCTCGCCGAGGAGGCCATCCGGCTGGCCCGAATCCTGCGTCGGTTGCTGCCGGCCGAGCGGGAGGTCGCCGGGCTGCTCGGATTGATGCTGCTGGTCCACGCCCGGCGCGCCGCGCGGACCGGGCCGGACGGCCGGGTGGTCCTGCTCGACGACCAGGACCGTGGGCGCTGGGACCACCGCATGATCGACGAGGGGCGCGGCCTGGTGGTGGTCGCGCTGACCGGCCGACCACCCGGGCCGTACGGGGTGCAGGCCGCCATCGCCGCGCTGCACGACGAGGCCGCCGATGTGGCCAGCACCGACTGGCCCCAGGTGGTGGCGCTGTACGACGTGCTGCTCGGCCTGGTCCCCTCGCCGGTCGTCGCACTCAACCGGGCCGCCGCGGTGGCCATGCGGGACGGGCCGGAGGCCGGGCTCGCCCTGCTGGACGAGTTGGCCGACGATCCCCGGCTGCGCGGCTACCACCTCTATTCGGCGACCCGGGCCGACCTGCTGCGCCGGCTCAACCGGTACGACGAGGCCGCGGCGGCGTACCGGAGCGCGCTGACGCTGGTCGGCACCGAGCCGGAACGGGCGCACCTGCTCCGCCGGCTCGAATCCGTCACCACCGACGAGCCGGCCGACTGACCGGATGCCCCGGCCGCCGCGCACCGGGCCGGTCGGCGCACCCGCTGTAACCTGCACCGGTGAGTCTGACCGTGCCACCCGGCGAGTTCGAGGCGTACCTGTTCGACTGCGACGGCACCATCGTCGACTCGATGCCACTGCACTATCTGGCCTGGCAGCGGGCACTGGACGAGTGGGGCTGCGAGTTCCCGGAGGAGCTGTTCTACGCCTGGGGTGGCCGGCCGGTGGCCGACATCATCGCCACCCTGAACGAGCGGCACGGTCTGGCCATGCCGGTGGCGACCGTCACCGAGCGCCGGGAGAGCTACTACCAGGAGCTGCTGCCGCAGCTCGCCGCCGTGCCCGAGGTGCTGGCGCACATCCACGACGCGCACCAGAGGGTCCCGTTCGCCGTCGTCTCCGGCAGCACCCGGGCCTCGGTCACCGCATCCCTCGACGCGCTCGGCCTGCTCGACCGGTTTGACGTGCTGGTATGCGCCGACGACTACACGCGGGCCAAGCCGGACCCGGAAGCCTTCCTGCTCGCGGCGTCACACCTCGGCGTACCCCCGGGGTCCTGCCTGGTCTTCGAGGACACCGACCTGGGCATTCAGGCCGCCACCGCGGCCGGCATGGCGTCGGTACGCGTGCCGCAACCCCGCGATCGCTGAGGCCCGACCAGGTGGTCGACGCCACGACTAGCGGCGCCGATCCGCTCAGTCCGGGCGGTGCTGCCGGTCCAGCGAGCGTTGGTGCCGCCGCAGCGCCCGGTGATGCGCGTGCGCGAGCAACCGGTCGACCTCGCTCAGGCTGCGCGGGCCTGGGTTGAGCACGCACGCCCACCCGTGGGTGCCGTAGGCGGGATGGGGAACGACCTGGTCGAGGGCGGTGAAGTCGACCGCGGAACGGTGCTCGGCGACCTGCGCCGGTGGGTGGCCGAACCGGCGCTCGAACTCCTCGCGGCCGAGGTCCAGGTTGAGCCGGAAGACGCCCGGCCGGTTGAGCTTCGAGTCCTCGTCGAAGCCGGTGGTGTCCTGCCCGACCAGGGTGGCGAACGGGCGGCGGTGGTCCGGGCCGACGAAGAAGAACCGGTCGCCCCAACTGGACTGCGGGGCACCGGACGCCTCGTCGGCCCGTACGACGGTCACCTCGGGCAGGGCGAGGATGAGGTCGGCGATGTCGTCGGCACCGAGGTCGAACGACCAGGCGGCGGGCATTGATGAAGAAGCCATGACCTTCACCGTATCGTTGAACCACCCGTTGAGACTCTCTCCACCGACGACCTCCTGGAGACGGCCCTGAACCCTCAAACCGCAGGACACGCCTACCGGCCGGTGGACCTGGCCCGGGAGCACGGCATCTCCAGCCAGGCGGTCCGCAACTACGAGCGCGACGGCGTCATCCCCGCCGCCCGGCGCACGCCGAGCGGCTACCGCGCGTACACCGAGGTGCACGCCGCGGCGTTGCGCGCCTACCTGGCGCTCGTCGCGGGGCACGGGTACGCGACCGCCGGCGAGATCATGCGGGCGGCGGTCCGCGGTGACCTGGACGCCGCCCTGCGCGCCGTCGACAGCAGTCACGCCCAACTGCTACGGGACCGCGAGACGCTCGACGCCGTCGAGGCGACGATCGGGGTGCTCACCGCGGCACCGACCCCCAGCCCGCCCGGCCGGCCGCTGACCGTCGGCGACCTCGCCCACCGGCTCGGCGTGACACCCGCGACCCTGCGGAAGTGGGAGAGGGCAGGCATCCTGTCCCCGGCGCGCGACCGCGCCGCCGGGCAGCGGCTGTACGGCCCCGACGACGTCCGCGACGCCGAACTGGCCCACCTTCTGCGCCGGGGCGGTTACCTGCTGGAGCACATCGCGACCGTGATGCGGCAGGTACGCGCCGCCGACGGTCCCGGCCCACTGGCGGCCTCCCTGCACACCTGGCGGCAGCGGCTGGCCACCCGCGGCCACGCGATGCTGGTGGCCGCCGGCCACCTTGCCGGCTACCCGGCGGCGACCGGACCGTGATCGCCCCGGCCGCTGGGCCTAGCTGACCTTCAGCAGCAGCTTGCCCTGGTAGGAGGTCTGCAGCCGGCGGTGTGCCTCCACCACCTTGCCCAGCGGGAACGTCTCGGCGACGTGCACCTCGAACGGTGCCGCCTCGATGAGCTCGTTGAGGCGCTGCAACTGCCGGAGGTTGGCCGCACCGTCGTACGCCCGGACCGGCACGCCGGGCCGTTCGCTCGGCTCGGGCTGCACACCATGGGGGTACGCGACCACACCGCCGTCGGACAGCGCCTCGGTGAGCCGGTGCAGCGTCTTGCCGCCAGCCATCGCCAGGATGCCGTCCACTCCATCCGGGGCCGCTTCCCGGATCCGCGCCAGCACCTGGGTCAGGTCGCCGTGGCCGTCGAGAGACACGTCGGCGCCGAGCCGGGTCACCAACGCCACCCCGTCCGGCCCGGAGGCCACCGCGATCACGTTGAGCCCCTGCCGCTTGGCCAGCTGCACGGCCAGGTGGCCCTGCCCGCCGCTCGCGCCGAAGATCAGCAGCCAGGCACCGGCCGACAGACTCAGGGCGTCCAGCCCCGCCAGCGCGGTCAACGCGTCGGTGGGCATGGCGCCGGCGTGCTCCACCGACACGCCTTCGGGCAGCTTCGCGACGTACTGCGCCTTCGCCACCGCGTACTCGGCGTAGAAGCCGCCTTTCGGCCTGGTGTTGGCGGACACGTAGACCAGGTCACCCACCGCGACGTTGGTCACCTGGCTGCCGGCGGCGGCCACCGTTCCGGCACCGTCCGGACCGGGCACGATCGGGAACGCGGCGCCCTCGGGCACCAGCGTGCCCTGGCGCTCGTAGGCGTCCCACACCCCCACGCCGGCGCTCCACACCTTGATCAGCACCTCGTCATCGGCGATCTCCGGCACCGGCAGGATCCGGAGGGTGATCACCTCCGGCCCGCCGAACTCGTCGAAGGCCGCGGCCTGCATCCGCTCGGGCACATCCCCGTCAACCATGTGGATTCCCTTTCCGCGCCAGCGTCACCGTCGCAGCATGCCGGTTCCGGGACGGGCCCGGTCCGGGGCTGTGCACCGTTCACCCACAAGGGCGACCGCCCGTGCTCGATCGCCTCGGGCACCGGTGCGCCCCGAGGCGGTGGCGTAGTCGGAGCCAACGCGGGAATGGCTGCCTCGTGCACGCTCCGTCGAGGCAGACCACGGCCGGGCTTCTGGTGGTGCTGGCCGCGGCCTCCGGCTGCCTCGACGTGATCTGCCTGACCCGGCTCAACGGGTACTTCGCCAGCGTGATCACCGGCAATCTGGTGCAGTTCGGCCACGCGATCGCCACGGCGAATGCCCGCTCGCTCGCCGGTGCCGTGGCGGCGGTGGGCGGTTACGCGCTCGGCGTGGCCGGTGCCACGCTGCCGTTACGCCACGGCGGACCGGGGTGGAACCGCCGTACCGCAGTGGTCGCGGCGGCCGAGGCGGTGCTGCTGCTCGGATTCACGGCGGGCTGGCTGGGCTGCGCGGCGCGTCCCGGGTACGCCGCCGGGCTCGTGCTGCTCGGGGTGGCGTCCGTGGCGAGTGGCATGCAGAGCGTGATCACCATCGGCGCCGGCATCCGGGGTGCCTCGACCACCTATCTGACCGGCTCGCTGACCAACATGGTCCGGCGTCGCGTCCTCGACCCACACTGGTTCGCGGACGTGGGTGGCCTCGGCCGGTTGGCGGGACTGGTCGGCGGCGCCGTACTCGGCACGGTGGTGCTGCGTCTGGCACCGACCTGGGCACCCGCGCTGGCGGCGGCACTGGTGGTCGCGGTCGTCGCGGTCGCCGTCGGCCTGACCCGCCGGGCGGTGGCCGCCGTCCCGCAATCGCCGGACCGGGACCGCCCCTCCTTCAGGCCGTGACCCCACCTCGATCATGCGGTCAGGACGTCTGCGCCTCCTGACCCCGGAGCGCCTGCTCGACGGCGTCGCGCACCCGAGCGTCCTCGCGCTCCGTGCGCCGGACGCGGTTGCGACGCCGGTACAGGAGCGCCCCGACGAGAACGGCGATCAGTACGAGGAGCACCAGCACCAGCATCCACGGCAGTGCCCAGCCGTGCGCCGTGGCCTGGACCGGCTTGAGCGAGGTGGTGGAGCCTGACGCGTCGGTGAGCAGCGGTGTGAGGGTTGCGGTCGCCGCCAGCCGGACCGCGGGAGCCATGCCGTGCACGGGCACGCTCACGTTCCAGCTCTCACCCGGAAGCAGCTCCGGCGGGGCTGCGACCCCGCCCGCCTTGACCCGCAGCGACCCGAATGGGCCCGAGATCGACACTGCCTGCTGGCCGGACAGGGCGGCGTTGCCGGTGTTGTGGATCTTGTAGGCGACGGTGGCGTCGCCCTTGCTGAACGGGTTGACCGTGCCGGCGTACTTCACGTGCAGGTCCTCGATGGCGAGGCTCGGCTTCAGCTCACCGCCGACCCGCAGTTTGATCCGGATACCGAGGCGCCGGTCCACGTTGATGCCCTCAGCCTGGTCGGCCTGCGTCAGCGAGGTGAGGATGCCGCCGACGTAGTCACCGGGCGTGGCATTGTCCGGAATGCTGATCTTGAAGGGGACCTGGGCGGTCTTCCCGGGCTGGATCGCGACGGTGCCGGTGCCGGCGTGCGACCACGCCCCGATCGCGACGGACTTCTTGTCCCGGGTGAGCAGGTCGAGCTGACCGGCGCCGGTCGTGAAGCCGTCGGCGGCGTACACGGAAAGGTTCAGCGGCACCGGGCCGCGGTTGGCGACGACCATCGCGTCCTCAACCACTCCACCGGGGTTGACGTTGTAGCTGTAGCTGGACCGGGCGGCGCCGTAGCTGTTGGAGGCCGTCCGGACCGTCCAGGCGACATCACCTTCCGCTGCCAGGGCGGGGCCTGCGGCCAGGCCGGCGACGGCGGAGGTGGCGAGCAGGGCGAGAGCGGTCGTACGAAGGAATGTCGCGGTCGTGGTCTTCCAGCGCGTTACGGACGCGTGCATTTCGGGTCCTTGAGGTGATCTTGGGAGGGTTGCAACGGGTGGCGGGGTAGGCCCCCGAAGGTGCCTACCCCGCCCGATGGAGCAGGTTCGATCAGCTGCTCAGCGCAGTGATCGTGAGGGTGGCGCGGTAGCTACCCTTCGCGATGCTGTCCGGGATCTTCAGGTCCAGGTCAGCGCCGAGCTTGGCGCCGCCCCGGGGGTGGCCCTGCACGGCCGCACCGAGGCCGCTCGAAACCGAGAGGCCCTTGCCCTGGTCGTCGAAGCCCGACAGGACCGGAGCACCGGCCTCGGCACCAGCGCCAGCGTCGAGCACGTACGGGGTCCAGCCCAGGTAGGAGCCGGAGAACGTCTTGTCGGCGTCCTGGAAGTCACCCACGTTGGCCGAGATCGACCACGGGGCGAGCGATCGACGGCTGTCCGACACGAGGATCGGGTTGATCTTGCCGTTTGCCTCGAAGTAGGTGCCGTCGCGCTCCTGCGCGGTACCGAGGTCGACCAGGCCGTTGTAGCCGTCGATCGTCCAGCCGAACTCACCCGGAGCCGGGTTCGGCACGTTCACCTGGATGGCCTGGCCGTCACCGTTGAACGGGTGCACCGTCACCTTGTCGACGATCGAGCCGACCGGCTGACCCTCGGCGGTGTTGTTGCATGGGGCGTTGCCGTTCTCGACCGCCGCGTTCGGCGCCGCGCACGTGCCGCTGCGGAGGTTCTGCAGAACCAGCTTGTCGCCTCGCACCTGCACCTTGACGTAGCTGCGGACGTGCTCCTGGTTCTGCACCGAGTTGTACCAGTACTTGCCCGGGTCCAGCGGGTCGGGACCGTTACCGCGGATGCCCGTGCCGGTGCTGTCCGGCTTCTTGATGTCGTAGTACTTCGAGCCGGAGGCCGAGTTCGCCGTCACGTAGATGACGCCGCCCGGGCCGGGGAACACGTCGGCAGCGCCGGGCTGCTCGGCCGGGTTCTCCTTCTGGCCGTTCTTGATCGAGTAGCTGCGGGAGTAGCTGTGGTCGTGACCCTGCAGCACCATGTCGATGCCGAGGTTCGAGAAGGCGGTCGTGAAGTGCTCACGACGGTCCTTGTTGTCCGTGTCGGTGGCGTGGCTGGCCGGCGAGTAGATCGAGTGGTGGTAGACCAGCACCTTCCACTTGGCCTCGGAGCCGTGCTTGTTGATCACGTCGGTGATGTACGAGACGTGCGCCGCGTCGCCGACGTTGCCGCCCTCGGCGGGCACCTTGTAGCTGTTGCTGTTGATGTCGATGAACAGCACGTCCTTGTAGACGAACCAGTAGTCACCACCGGACTTGGTGCCCGCCGGGTTCCCGTTGTCGTAGTACGGGGCCGTGCGGTCGGTGTTCGGGGTGAAGTGGTGCTGCTCGTAGGACTTGCCGCCGACGTCGTGGTTACCGATGGTGGCCACGAGCGGGTACTGACGCAGCTGGTCGGGCGCCAGGAACGAGGTCCATTGACCCTCGTCGTTGGCGCTCTCGACGTGGTCGCCGCCCGACACCAGCAGTTCGGCGTTCGGGTTCGCCGCGGTGGCGACCTTCAGGGTCTCCTCCCAGCCGGCCTGGTCCTTCAGCCGGTCACCGGAGGAACCGATCTGGGGGTCGCCGAAGAACAGGAAGTCGTAGTCGCCCTCGAAGTCCTGCGTCTTGAAGGCGTACGCCGCGGACCAGCTGCCCTCGGCGCCGACCCGGTACGAGTACGCCGTGTTCTCGCGCAGGTTGCTGATCGTGGCGTGCCGGTTGAAGCCGGTGGTGGAGGTGTTCGCGGCACCGACGGCGTCGAAGCTGACGGCACTGGCGGGGAACTCACCGTTCACGATCTCGGCGGTCGGGGCGAGCTGGATCTTCTGCGCGGTGTCGGCGGAGGAGTACCAGGTCACGACGCGCTGCGTCTCGTTGGCGCCGATGCCGAGGATGACGCCGGTGATCGTGGTGGACTCGGCCGCGCTGGCGGTGGCCGTCAGGCCGCTACCGAGGGCTGCGGCCATTCCGAGGACGCCCGCGGCGACCCCGGCGACGACGCGCCGCCGCACGAGCCCGGGGGCCCCTGTCGAGGTGCTCAATGTCATCGACATTGTTCCCTTTTCAAATAGAGAAATGGATGATCTTCGCCCGACGGCGGGGAAGCAAACCAAAGCTTTCGCCACGTGATGAACCAACCATGAACGTGATCTTGCAGATGGCTGCACTTCCCGAACTACTTAGCCTTACTCATGATCCAGATACGCGCTGCACGAACCAGACCAGCCCCATAATGGACACGGCTCCAGAAACAGCGCCGGTCGCCCAGAGGCCGATTTTCGGTGTACGGCGCCGCAACACGATCAGCAGCGGGAAGACAACGGCGATAATCGCCAACTGGACGACCTCGATGCCGACGTTGAACACCAGCAGGGACCACAGCAGGGTCCACGACCACGCCTCGTCGATCCCGAGCGCGCCCGCGAAACCCAGGCCGTGCACGAGGCCGAAGCAGAACACCACACCCAGACGGATCCAGCCGGAGCGGTCCAGACTGAAGTGGCCGCGGCCCGCCGGATCAAGGTCGGTGGCGTGATCGCCGCGCCGCCAGATTCCCCACAGGTGCCAGCCGGCGACCACGGCGATCGACAGCGCGATGACCGGCTCCACGACCCTCGCCGGCACGTCGACCAGGCCGAGGGCGGCGAGCATGAACGTCACCGAGTGCGCCAGGGTGAAACTCGTGGCCGCGAGCACGATCTCCCGCAGGCGCCGCGACCCGGCGATGAGCGCCAGCAGGAACAGGATGTGGTCGATGCCCGACAGCAGATGCTCGGCGCCCAGCAGGAAGAACTCCCGGAACCGCTCGTAGGCGGCCTGACCGGTGGAGAAGGAGGGGTTGGCCGCGTCGAGGGCCGCGCTGCCCGAACGGTCGTCGATCTCGTACGTGACGATCGTCTTGGTGCCCTTGACGTAGCCCTCGCCGTCGGCGAAGAGCCCGCTGCGCACCTCGTGCTCGTCGGCCTGCTCGGGGCAGGTCCAGTCGAGCAGCAGATCGGCGTACGGCACGCCTTCGCGCTCGCCGATCGTCGCGTCGCCCACCTGCGTCGGCCGACAGGCCGCACCCTTCGAGGTCACCGAGAAGCGGTCGGTGACGTACCTGATGGTCGAGTCGGCATGGGTTTTGAGCGCGGCGGCCTGCCCTGCGGTGTCCTCCGCCTCGAACGCGGCGGTTCCCGCCTGAAAGAGCGGATCATCGTCGCCGGAATCAGCGGCGGACACGACGAGGAGGTCGTATTCGAGCTCCAATGTCGTGCGTATGTGACCCTCGTCTCCCGCTGCAATTTTGGCGTACACAGTCGACGAAAACCCGTGCGCTGACGCCGGCCCGGCGCTCAGAAAAGAGAGGACCGCGGCAGCGATCCCGACTACAGCGACGATAACGGTACGACGGACGTGCCCTGACATGCGGCTCCCTCGGTTGGCCAGTGCACGTTGCATGGCACGGGTGAACACGAGCCCGCCCGCCGAAGAACCGCTGGAGAACAAAGCCCCGGAACGACCGCCTGCGGATTCTTGGCGACCGGAACTGGGATAGGAATACGAAGCAACACTTTCCGCCACCACTCGGAGGACGATCACTTTGCGCCCCCCGCTTCGGGCCGTTGCCATGCTGGCCGCGACCGCCGCGCTGATCACCGGATGCAGCTCCGGTGACGACTGGTCACAGCCGCACCCCAGGCCCGCCGCCATCGGCTCGCTCGGTCCGGGATTCATCGACCCCTCCACCAAGCCCGCTCCGGAGGGGACCGTCCGGCCGCAGCCCGGCTCATGGGCCGGCGTCCACCCGTCGAAGGACTACCGGGTCGTGCTGCTCACCGCCGGTGACGACCGCCCGACCAAGGCCCTCGTGACGGCAATTGAGGACTGGGCCGACGACGAACACGTCGACCTCAGAAAGATCGTCGTCGGCGACGCCCACGACTCCGTTTCCAGCATCGCCAAGGCCATGGAGATGGGCCCGGATCTCATCGTCAGCGCGGGGAACGACCTCATCGACCCCCTGGCGCTGGTCACCCCCAACCACCTGGACCGGCGGTTCCTCGTGGTGGGCGCGGAGCTGGCCGAGCCCACCCACAACGTCACGGCGGTCGACTGGTCCGGCGCGTCGTTCCGTGGCGAAGGGCTCGGCATGTCCTCGACGTACGACCCCGACTCGTTCACGACCGAGCGCTGCGCGGCCGCCATCCGGGCGGGGGTGGCGGCCGTGCTCAACGACCTGACCGGGATCGTGATCTGGGTCGACTAGCCCGTGTGATCGGGCGTGATCTCGTCGAGGCAGCTAGGCCGCCGAGCAGTGGGGGTCATCCCTCCACCGTGGCACGACAGATGAGTCGGGCTGACCGGCTGGGCGCGCCTTGTCCGATCGGCGCTGCTCATCTCCGTCAACGTCGCGCTACGCTCCCCGCGCCAAATGATCGACTTCCACGGGGGACGCATGGACATTCGCGCATGGGCACGTCTCGGGGTCGTACCGCTGATCGGCGCCATGGGCCTGGTGGCCCCGGCGACGACCGCGGCCGTCGCCGCGCCCGCGGGGATCCGCGACCTGTACGTCAACAGCAAGAACTGCACGCCAGGCGGGTACGGCACCGTCGACGCACCGTTCTGCACCATCTCCGATGCGGCAGCGCTGGCAGAGCCCGGGCAAACGGTGTTGGTGCAGCCCGGCGACTACCCGGAGGCCGTGACCATCACCCGGTCGGGCGAGGTTGGCGCGCCGATCACCTTTCGGGCCGTCAACGGGCCCGGCGGGACTGTCGCGGTGGGAAACACCACCGTGGGTGCGGTCACCGGCGTGGTCTTCACCCTCGACAACGTGCACGACGTCGGGGTCGAGGGATTCCGTCTGCTGAGCACAGCCGACCAGTCGGCCCTCGTGGTGAACGGGTCGCAGCGAGTAACTCTCGACGGCGTCGTCGTCCAGGGCGTCCGCGCCACCTTCGGCGCGGTCCGGGTGACGGGCCAGTCGGGCGGTGTCACCGTCAGCCGGAGCTACCTGTCGAGCGCACCTGCGGGCTATCCGGGTCTGGCGATCGACGCCGGAGTCGTCGGCGCGGTGGTGACCGGCAATGAGTTCTCCCTCTCGGGCCTGCGAGTCACCGACGCGCCCGGCACCGTCGTCACCAACAACACCCTGCTCACGAACTGCGCCGTGGGGATCGAGGTGACTGCGGCCTCGACGGGTGTGTCGGTCCGGAACAACATCGTCCGCACCAACCCGTTCCGGCAGGCCTGCGCCACCCCGGCGAATGCGACGGCGATCTCCGTCTCGGCTGGTTCGGTGCCGGGGACGTTCGCGGATTACAACCTGATCGACCCGATCACCGGCGGCGCTCTGTACGCCTGGGGCGACGGCAGATATCAGGACCTGCCGGCGTTCCGCCAGGCCACTGGGCAGGGCGGACACGATCTCGCGGTGGACCCGATGATCGGCGCCTACAAAGGGCCACTCCGGCCCTGGCACGCAATCGACCCGTCCTCGCCTGCGGTGGACTCCGGGGACGCCTCCGCTCGTGGCGTCACGGGCACGGACATGTTGGGCAACCCGCGCACCGACAACCCGGCGATCGCCAACACCGGCACCGGGGTCGGCTACCACGACCGGGGCGCGGTCGAGGCGCAGGGCGGTTCGGAGGGCCGGTCCACGATCCGGCGCAAGCCGGGCGGAAATCCCTTCGCGGTCACGGCTTCCGCGACTCCGCAGTACGCGTGGCCCGTCGGCGGCGAGGGCGGTTCGATCGCGTACCAGTTCGAGGGTGAGCAGCTCTGGCGGGTGACCTCCGCTCGTACGTTCGACCACACCTTGCGCCGGGCGGGTCAGGCCTGCGTCCACATCCGGATCAGCTTCACCGGCTTTCGACTCCCAGCCGAGTTCTCTTCCTACCGCTGCACTCAGGTCGGTGCGCTCTACGAGACGGTGCACCCGACCCGGCTACTCGACACCCGCGAGGCGGTGGGTACGCCCACCACCACCCCGGTCCCGGCCAAGTCCGAGGTGGTGCTCGACGTTCCCAGCATCAACGGGGTGGCGGCAGCGGACATCAGCGCGGTGGTGCTCAACGTGACAGTCACCCAACCCAGCACCGCCGGCTTCCTCACGGTCTACCCGGACGGTGCCCCGCTGCCCACCTCGTCGAACCTCAACTTCGTGCCGAACGAGACGGTGCCGAACCTGGCCACCGTGCCGATGACCAACGGAAAGCTCCGGTTTCGCAACAGCAGCGGCGGCACGGTTCACGTGATCGCCGACCTCCAAGGCTTCTACGGCTCCTATGGCGCCGCCATGCAGCCGCTCACACCGACCCGGGCCCTGGACACCCGCGCCGGGGCCGGTACGCCGATGGCAGCCAACGGATACCTGCGCCTGGACCTCACCGGCAAGGTGCCGGCGGAGGCAAAGGCGGCGATCGTCAATGTGACGGTGACCGCGCCGACGGCCAGCGGCGTGCTGACGCTCTACCCGGACACCTGGCCGACACCCATGGCATCCAACCTGAACTTCGTGGCCGGGCAGACCATCCCGAACCTGGTCATCGTGCCGCTGGTGGCCGGCAAGGCGATGATGCGCAATGCCAGCTCCGGCACCGCCCACGTGGTGGCTGACCTCGCCGGCTACTTTGCCGCGCCGTCGTACGGCGTCGCTGACCAGACGTACGTCCCGTACGGGCCAGACCGGATCGCGGACAGCCGCGGCCTCAGCGGCTGGGACCGTTCCTTCTACAACGAACCCTTTTACGCACGAGAGAAGGCGACGGTCAGCGTCCGGCGTTACGGGGCGTACTGCGAGGACGAGTGCCCGATACCGACGGCAGCGGTGGTGAACGTGACCGTCACCGATCCGACCACCGCCGGTGTTCTGGCCGTCTACCCGCCGGGAGGCACACCCACGACGTCCAGCGTCAACTTCCTGGCGAGGGAGACGGCGTCCAACCTGGCCGTGGTCAAACTCGGTGCCGAGGGGCGGATGGCCGCGTACAACAACAGCAGCGGCTCCACCCATGTCATCGTCGACCAGTCGGGATATTTCATCGCGGCCCCCTGACGGTCGCTCAGGTGCACGGCGGCCGCGTCCCACTTCGGGGCGCGGCCGCCTCCTACCCCACCGACAGGCCCCGCGAGATGAAGACCGGCCGTGACCAGCTCTTTAGCTGGTCACGGCCGAGGTCGAGCACCCGAACGAGGACGTCCAGGTCGGCCCCCCACAGGGCCGACCTGGACGTCAGGATCAGACGAGGTCGTACCGGTCGAGGTTCATCACCTTCACCCACGCCGCGGCGAAGTCGCGAACGAACTTCTCCCGCGCGTCGTCGCTCGCGTAGACCTCGGCGAGCGCGCGCAGCTCGGAGTTCGAGCCGAAGACGAGGTCGGCGCGGGTGCCGGTCCACTTGACCTCGCCCGTGCCAAGGTCACGGCCCTCGAAGAGGTTCGCGTCCTCGGACGTCGCCTTCCACGTCGTGCCCAGGTCGAGCAGGTTGACGAAGAAGTCGTTGGTCAGCGACCCGGTGTTCTCGGTCAGGACGCCGAGCGGTGACTGCTTGACGGTGGCGCCCAGGACGCGGAGACCGCCGACGAGGACCGTCATCTCGGGCGCGCTCAGGGTCAGCAGGTTCGCCCGGTCGATCAGGAGGAACTCGGCCGGCAGCCGGTTGCCCTTGCCCAGGTAGTTGCGGAACCCGTCCGCGGTCGGCTCGAGCGCGGCGAAGGACTCGACGTCGGTCTGCTCCTGCGACGCGTCCGTACGTCCCGGCGTGAAGGGGACCTCGACGGTGTGGCCGGCGTTGCTGGCGGCCAGTTCGACGGCCGCGGACCCGCCGAGCACGATCAGGTCGGCGAGCGAGACCTGCTTCCCTCCGGTCTGAGCGGCGTTGAACGCCTCCTGGATTCCCTCCAGGGTGCGCAGCACCGTCGCCAGTTCCTCGGGGTTGTTGACCTCCCAGCCGTTCTGCGGCTCGAGCCGGATACGGGCCCCGTTCGCGCCGCCACGCTTGTCGCCGCCGCGGAACGTGGACGCCGATGCCCATGCGGCGGAGACCAGCTGGGGCACCGACAGCCCCGAGGCGAGGATCTGAGCCTTGAGGGTCGCGACATCCGCGGCGTCGACGAGCTCGTGCGTCACGGCGGGGATCGGGTCCTGCCACAGCAGCGTCTCGGTCGGGACCTCCGGGCCGAGGTAGCGCTCGATCGGCCCCATGTCGCGGTGCGTCAGCTTGAACCATGCCCGCGCGAAGGCGTCCGCGAACTCCTCCGGGTGCTCCAGGAAGCGCCGCGAGATCGGCTCGTAGATCGGGTCCACCCGGAGCGCGAGGTCCGTCGTCAGCATCGTCGGGGCGTGGCTGCGCGACGGGTCGTGGGCGTCGGGGACGGTACTCGCGCCGGCACCACCCTTCGGCTTCCACTGGATCGCTCCGGCGGGGCTGGTCGTCTGCTCCCACTCGTAGCCGAACAGGATCTCGAAGAAGCTGTTGTCCCACGTCACGGGGGTGTTCGTCCACGCACCCTCGAGACCGCTGGTGATCGTGTCGCCGCCCCGGCCGGTGCCGAAGGTGTTCTTCCAGCCCAGCCCCTGCTCCTCCAGCGAGGCACCCTCGGGCTCGGCACCGACGTACTTGTTCGGGTCGGCCGCGCCGTGGGTCTTGCCGAACGTGTGCCCGCCGGCGATCAGCGCGACGGTCTCCTCGTCGTTCATCGCCATGCGGTGGAACGTCTCGCGGATGTCCCTCGCGGAGGCGAGCGGGTCTCCGCTGCCGTGCGGGCCTTCCGGGTTCACGTAGATGAGGCCCATCTGGACCGCGGCCAGCGGGTTCTCAAGGTCCCGCTCACCGGTGTGGCGCTCGTCCCCGAGCCAGGTGGACTCGGGACCCCAGTAGACGTCCTCGTCCGGCTCCCAGACGTCCTCCCGACCGCCGGCGTAGCCGAAGGTCTGGAAGCCCATCGTCTCCAGGGCGACGTTTCCGGCGAGGACCATGAGGTCGGCCCACGAGAGGTTCTGGCCGTACTTCTTCTTGACCGGCCACAGCAGACGGCGGGCCTTGTCCAGGTTCGCGTTGTCCGGCCAGCTGTTGAGCGGCGCGAAGCGCTGCATGCCGGCGCCGGCGCCGCCGCGGCCGTCGCTGATCCGGTACGTGCCCGCGCTGTGCCACGCCATCCGGATGATGAACGGGCCGTAGTGGCCGTAGTCGGCGGGCCACCAGTCCTGCGAGGTCGTCAGGACCTCCGCGATGTCCTGCTTCACGGCGGCCAGGTCGAGGGTCTTGAACGCCGCGGCGTAGTTGAACTGCTCACCGAGAGGGTTCGCCACGGCCGGGTTCTTGGCGAGGATCCGCAGGTTCAGCCGGTTCGGCCACCACTCCCGGTTTCCCCCGCCCTGGGTCGGATGCGGGGCACGTGCGGCCGCCGAGACTGGACAGCCACCCTCGCTCTCCTCCGAGTTCATGTCTCCTACGACTGCATCATGGTGGTGCTCAGCCACGTGATTCCTTCCGGGATTGGGGTTCAGGGGTTCAGGAACTGTGTGCGGTGGAACAGCCGGGGCACAGGCCCCGGTAGACGACCTCGGCCTCGTCGATCAAGAAGCCCTGGTCGTCGGACGCGGTCAGGCACGGTGCCTGACCGACGGCGCAGTCGACGTCGGCGATGACGCCGCACGATCGGCACACCACGTGGTGGTGGTTGTCCCCGACCCGCGACTCGTATCGCGCCACGAAACCGGCCGGCTGGATGCGTCGCACCAGCCCCGAAGCCGTCAGCACACGCAGTACGTCGTACACGGCCTGGTGGGACACCTCAGGGAGATCGCGGCGCACGACACCGATGATCGAGTCGGTGTCGGCGTGTGAATGGGCGTACACCGCGTTCAGCACCGCCACCCGAGGGCGGGTCACGCGCAGCGCTGCCTCGCGCAGCATCTGTTTGAAGTCCAAGGCCGTGGCCACGCTCGGCAGTCTGGCCTCTTTTCTGGAATCAGTCAAGATCGGCCGCATGGCGCCCTGGCGAAGCGCGGGTGACGAGTTCGGTCGGCAGGTGCGGCACGGGCACTGCCGGCGGTTCCGATTGCGGGAGCACCATGCCTAGAACTACTATGCATTGCAGATCTAGGTATAGGCGGTCCATATGCGTATCACCAAAGACCTCGTCGCGGCGTCGGCTACGCCGCTCGTGCTGGGGATTCTCGCCGAGGGCGAGAGCTACGGCTACGCGATCCTCAAGCAGGTCAACGACCTGTCGGGCGGGCAACTGGAGTGGACCGACGGCCTGCTCTACCCGCTGCTGCACCGCCTGGAGCGGCTCGGCCACGTCGAGTCGGCCTGGGAGTCCCCGCCGGGGGGACGACGCCGCAAGTACTACCGCATCACCGACCAGGGCCGGGCCGAGCTGGCCGAGCAGCACCGCCAGTGGGCCGCGGTCGTCGACGCCCTGCGGGGCGTCTGGAGCACGACACAGTCCATCAAGCCGATCACGGCGCCGGCATGGGGGTCGGGACTATGACCATCGACAACGATCTGGAGGGCCAGATCGCCGAGTGGCGGGCCTACATCGACCGCCGCCGGGAGCTGCACCACACCGACGCCGAGGAGCTGGAGGACCACCTCCGCAGCCGGATCACCGAGCTGACCGAGGCGGGCCTGCGACCCGACGAGTCGTTCCTCATCGCTGTCAAACGCATGGGCAGCCTCGATGAACTGTCGCGGGAGTTCGCTCGCGAGCACTCCGAGCGGCTATGGAAACAGCTCGTACTGCCCGGGGAGCCGGATACGCCCACCGCCGCCCGTACCCGTCGCGAGCTGCCCGTCATGGTGCTCTGTGCGGCCGTCGCGGCGCTCGCGATCAAGGTGCCGTCGCTGTTCGGGCTTGACCTGTCCGGGGACGATGGCAGCTTCTACGCGCGAAACATCAGCCTCTTCGCGCTGCCGGCGCTCGCGGCGTACTTCGCCTGGCAACGCCGGGTCGGTGTTCGCGTCATCGGGGCGCTGGCGTTGCTGTTCGTTCTCGGCGCGGTCGCCGCGAACGCGTATCCGCTGGCCGATGACTCGCAGACCATGGTGCTCACGGCGATCCACCTGCCAATAGCCCTCTGGCTGGTGGTCGGCGTCGCCTACGTGGGCGGCGACTGGCGCTCCGACCGGCGGCGGATGGACTTCATCCGGTTCACCGGGGAGTGGTTGATCTACTTTGTCCTCATTGGACTAGGGGGTGGCGTGCTCACCGCCTTCACGGTGGGCACCTTCCACGCCATCGGCCTGGACGCCGAGGGATTCATCCAGTCGTGGCTGCTGCCGTGCGGCGCCATGGCCGCCGTGATCGTGTCGGCGTGGTTGGTGGAGGCCAAGCAGAGCGTCATCGAGAACATGGCGCCGGTGCTGACCCGCGTCTTCACGCCGCTCTTCGCGGCCATCCTGCTGGCCTTCCTGGTCGCCATCATCTGGACCAACAACGGCATCGACGTCGAGCGCGACGCGCTCATCCTCTTCGACCTGCTGCTGGTCATCGTGCTGGGCATGCTGTTGTACGCCATCTCCGCCCGTGACCTCACGGCCCGACCCGGCCTCTTCGACCGCCTGCAGCTCGCGCTCATCGTCAGCGCGCTGGTCATTGACTTCCTGGTGCTTGTGGCGATCACGGGCCGGATCAGCGAATGGGGCTTCAGCCCGAACAAGACCGCCGCGCTGGGCGAAAACCTCATCCTGCTCACCAACCTCGCCTGGTCGGCATGGCTGTACCTCGGCTTCTTGCGCGGCCGAATGCCCTTCGCCCACCTGGAACGCTGGCAGACCCGTTACGTGATCGTGTACGCAGCGTGGGCCTGGGCAGTCGTCCTCGCCTTCCCACCCCTGTTCGGCTTCGCCTGAGCCCTCCCCCGACCGCCGGCTGGATCCGGCAGAAAAGACGGGCCTCCTCTGCCGCATCGACGTGGGAAACTCCTTCTCGCGGGTAATCACGGCGCCTGTTCCACAGTGGGGGGACCACATGCGTACACCTTCGCGGGCTTATCGCCGGGTCGCGGCGATGGTCGTGGCAACGGCGCTCGGCTGCGGATTGACGGTGGGGCTGCCGGCCACTCCGGCCGCCGCAGCGGTGACCGCGCCGACCGATCTCAAGACTGCCAACCAGCCCTGCGCCACTGCCGTCCCCGGGCCATATCTGAGCCCGATCAGGCTCAACGACGCCAATGCCGTGGTGCTGAAGGGCACCTTCAGCCGGACAGGCGACAGCACCGAGTTGCAGGCCGACTTCCAGGTATGGGACGTCGCCGACCCGGAGCACCCGCAGCAGTGGCTCAGTGGCATCGCCGAGCAGAGCGACGAGGTCTACGTCCAGCTCGAAGACGAGTCGAAGCAGCTCGACGGCGTGACGTACGCCTGGCGGGTGCGCGTGCTCGACGGTGCGGACCCCTCACCGTGGAGCAGCACCTGCCACTTCACCGTCGACCGCCGCGGCGGCCCGGCACCGACCGTCACCTCCACCGAATATCCCCCCGGCAGTTGGGACGACGCCCACGGCGCGATCGGGGTCCCCGGTGACTTCACGCTGACCTCGGCCAGCGACGACACCGTCAGCTACCGCTACCGGTTCTACTCCGCCGAGTTGAGCGACGATTCCCCCGAGTCCACGGTCGACGCCGCAGGGCTCGGCGGTCCGGCGACCATCCGGTGGACGCCCCGGGCAGCCGGCCACCACTCGGTCACCGCCTACGCCGTCGACCGGGCCGGAAACAGTTCCGAGGCCCTCTACCAGGAGTTCCACGTCAAGGAGACGCGCCCGTCGATCTTCTCGGCCGCGTACCCGGACTGGGGCACCAACCTGGA
The DNA here is from genome assembly GCF_036059255.1 of Micromonospora sp. NBC_00389. Classification (NCBI taxonomy): domain Bacteria; kingdom Bacillati; phylum Actinomycetota; class Actinomycetes; order Micromonosporales; family Micromonosporaceae; genus Micromonospora; species Micromonospora sp. NBC_00389. The sequence continues at coordinate 1,218,288 of NZ_CP107947.1, forward strand.
CTACAACGTCGGCGTGTCCGGCGCGTTCGAGCTGAGCGCGACGGTCCCCGACGCGGCGACGTTCGTCTGGCGGATCGACGAGAACGGGCCCTCGGGTACGGTTCCGGCGGATGCCGCCGGGAGAGCGACGGCGATGATCGCCCCGACGCGCGCCGGCCGGCAGACCCTCTACGTGCACAGCGTCACCGGCGATGGCACCGCGCACGCCCCCCGCGCCTACGAATTCCTCGTCGACAACGGCCCGAGGGTCACCGGCGACACGAACCGGGGTGTGACGATCGGTTCCTCGCTCACGTTCCATCTCGCGCCCCGGGTACCGCAGGTCGAGGCGTACCTCTACTGGCCGGAGTACTCCGGCCTGGAGGAGCGGCCGATCGAGAAGATCACCGTGCCGGCTCGCGCCGACGGCACCGCCGACCTCACCTGGACGGCCACCGAGACCAGCGTCACCGGCCTGCACATCCAGAGCCGAAGTGCGGACGGCACCCTGTCCGAGCCGCGCTGGAACTATGTCTCGGTCGACGGCGCGTCGCCGACGGTGACGCGCACCGGCGGCACCGACCTGGGGACGCCGGCCACCTTCACGGCCCGCACCCGCATGGAGAACGTCGTCGAGTACGTGGCGACGCTGAACCGCGACGACGCCACGAAGCAGGTCGTCCGGCCGGCCGCCGACGGCAGCGTCACCTTCGGGTACACGCCGACGAAGAGCGGCTACAACTACGTTGTCGTCGTCGCTCGCAACGCCGCTGGCGTGCAGACCGAGGAGGGCGGCACGTACTGGACGGTGTCGGACGCGCCGCGGGTCACCTCGACCGACTTTCCGGCAACCGGCAGCGGCCGGCTCGCGACGGGCACCTTCACCTTCACGCCGCGCCTTCCCGGCACGACCGCGTACGAGTACTCGATCAATTTCGGGCAGTACGTCACCGTGGCCGCCAAGCCCGACGGCACCGCGACGCTGACCTGGACGCCAGCGGAGGCTGGCACGTACTACCTGACCGTTCGCAGCCTCACGGCCGGCGGCACCCGCTCCATGAACACGCAGTACAGCTTCACCGTCGAGCCCGGCGTGGCCACGGTCAGCTCGGTGGCTCCAACCACCGTGCCCCCGGGCGGCCTCCGGACGATCACCCTCCACGGCACCGGGCTGCATCCGCGTGACGAGGTCCAGGTGACCCCCGCCACGGGACAACCGCTGACGGCGACGGTCAAGACAGTCTCGGCGGACGGCACGACGATGACCGCCGAGGTGAACCTCGCCTCCGCGCCGGCCGGCAATGCCAGCCTGACCCTGCGCCCGTATGGCGCGGGCCAGCCGGTGGTCCTGGCCAACGCCTTCACGATCAACCCGCCCCTGGCGATGCGCGCGGTCAACCCTCCGACGATCACCGGAACCCTGGAGGTCGGGGGCACCGTCACCGCGAACCCGGGCCAATGGACTCCCACGGCGACCGCCTACGTGTACCAGTGGTCGGCGAACGGCATCGCGATCACCGGCGCGACCGGCGCAACGATCAAGATCCCCGTGGCGCTGTACGGAAAGCGGCTCACCGTCACGGTGACCGCCAGCCGAGACGGATACGCCCCCGCCACGGCCACCTCGGCCTCCACGGCTGCGGTCGCCAGGGGCCAGCGACCCCCTCGCCGGCCGATAGTGCCGCCGGACACGCAGTGGCCAGACACGCGCCGACCGACACCATGATCATCACCGGTTGACGTTCACACCAGTGTCGTCCGAGGTGCTCAATGTCGGCGATGTCGCGGTGTCCCAGCGCGGGGATGCCCCGATGTCGGTGATCTGGAGTTGACCATCACCAGCGGTGCCGCGTCGCTGCCGCGGCCGGGCCGTACTTCGAGCGCCTAGCGCAGCCGCAAGCCCGCGATGACGAGTCCGACCATGAGGCGCGCGTCGTAGTCAGGGCTGTCGGCGCCGATGCAGAGATTGCCGATGCCATGCATCAGGACGAGGGCGTCCAGGTCGGGGATGATCTCGCCCGCCGAGGCGGCGGCGTCGAGCAGCTCGGCGCAGACGGGGACGAGACGGTCGAGGAAGTAGGCGTGCAGCGTCTGGAAGGCGGCATCGTCGGACCGCATCGCCTCAGCCAGGCCGTGCTTGGTGACCAGGAAGTCGACGAAGAGGTGGATCCAGCTCGCCAGGGCGGCGTGCGGGGTGGCGCTCTCCGCCAGCAGCACCGGGCCGGCCTCGGCGCACGCCTCGACCTGGTGCCGGTACACCGCGACGATGAGATCGGCCCGCGTCGGGAAGTGGCGGTAGATCGTGCCGACCCCGACGCCGGCCCTGGCGGCGATGTCGCGCACGGGCGCGTCGACTCCGGAGCTGACGAACGCCGCGGCGGCCGCCTCCAGTAGCGCCGCCTCGTTGCGCCGCGAATCAGCCCGCTGCTTCCGCGCGCCACCCGATCCGCTGCCCGTACCGGCCACCGTTACCCCCGTCACATCCCTTGTTAAGCGGAACCATGTTCCGTATGTTTTAGCGGAACATGGTTCCGCATTGGCAGCATGCCAGAACGGCAGGCCCAATGCCAAGTCAGAAGGAACGCCCATGCCCGCAATGCCAGAGCCCACGCCGGTCGTCTCGGTCCACCCCATCACGCTGCCGGCCCCGGATCGCGGCGACGATCAGCGCGTACGGGTCTCCGCACCCACGACCGGCCACGAACTACCCGTCATCGTCTTCTCGCACGGCTTCGGCGGTTCGGCCGCCAACTACGGTCCGCTGGTCGACTTCTGGGCCTCCCACGGCTTCGTCGTCATCCAGTCCACCCACCTCGACTCACGGAGACTGAACCTTCCGCCCGACGACCCCCGCACGCCGCTGATCTGGCGAATCCGGGTGGACGACCTGAAGCGCACCCTCGACCAACTCGACCTGCTGGAGTCGTCCGTCCCCGGCCTTGTCGGACGCCTCGACCACACCCGCATCGCCGTGGCCGGCCACTCCTGGGGCGCCCAGACGGCGAGCACCCTACTGGGGGCGCGAGTCCTCGACGCCGACGGCAACCCCGGAGAGGACATGTCCGACCCACGGATCAAGGCAGGCGTCCTGCTGGCCGTGACCGGCCAAGGTGGAGCCGATCTTGCCCCGTTCGCGGCCGAGCACTTTCCCTTCATGAGCCCGAGCTTCGTCGACATGACCACCCCGGCCCTCGTCGTCGCGGGCGACCGGGACGACTCCCCGTTGTCGGTCCGCGGGCCGGACTGGTTCACCGACGCGTATCACCTGAGCCCGGGCAGCAAGAGCCTGCTCACCCTGTTCGGAGCGGAGCACTCGCTCGGCGGCGTCTCCGACTACGAAGCCAGAGAGACGACGGACGAGAGCCCCGAAAGGGTTGCTCTGATCCAGCGGCTCACGTGGGCCTACCTTCGGGACGCCCTCGGCCTCAAAGACTCCACCTGGCCGGCGCCGGTCGAGAGCACCCTGGGCCGTCTCGAATCCAGGTAGAGACGAGCGGGCTCGGGAGGATACAGCCACGGTGCTCGCGCTCGGTGCCGTGCTGCTGGGGGAGGGAAAGGTGACCTCTTCGTCACCTTTCGGCCGAATCGGGAGCCTGGTTCTCTGACGGACAGCTAGTCACGTCCGCCAGAGAATGCGAGTCCCCATGTCGATCCTCCGCCGAACCACAGCCATCGCCGCCGCGGCCGTCGCCGCTGCCACCGTCTCGCTGGTCAACGCGTCGCCCGCCCTGGCCAGCACCCCGGCCAACTGCTCCAGCGTCCGCCAGATCGGTACGACGCGGGTGCTGACGGTCGGCGGCATGGAGGCGGCCTCGGTCAAGCAGTACTACGGTTGCGGCTACAACTACGCCTACATCTACGTGTGGGAGCAGTACCGCAACACCCACACCAACTGGGACCTCTACGTCCACGTGATCGACCACTCAAACAGCGGCTCGGACTACGGGGTGGGCCAGCTCAACAACACCACCCGCGCGGAGTTGTGGGGCGCGCCGGCCAACACGGCCGCGCACTGCACGCACGTCACCGGCTACCTCAACTCCACGGGCGGCTCGACCAGCAAGGTCTGCTGACGTCCCAACCCGCCAGCTCCGGCAGGCGGCGAGCGCGCCGTCCAGGGAGCTGACGCCCGCAGAAGAATGAGGGGCAGCCCCGGCTGGGCGTCGCCCGACCACCGCCGTGCGGTCCATGCCCAGATCCGGGCATGGGCCGCCGGCGGCGGGGACCGCACGGTCTCGGGAGTCCGACGGCCCGACGACCGCGCTGCCGGCCTCGGTACCATTCAACGACGATGGTCCACAGTAAGCAGCCGGTGACGTACCCGGAGTCCGCACTCGGGGTCGACGGTTGCACCGACGCCGTCGAGGTCGGTCGGGGCGGTTTCGGCCTCGTCTACCAGGCCTGGCAGCCGACCTTCTCGCGCTGGGTCGCGGTCAAGGTGCTCGCCGCCGACTGGCATGGCCCGTCCCGCGCCCGCTTCGAACGGGAACTGCGTGTTCTCGGCCGGCTCTCCGACCACCCGCACATCGTCACCCTGCACCAGGCAGGCCGTACCGCGCCGCGGGGCCACGACCTGGCGAACGTCAACGTGCTCCTCAACGAGCCGCATCGACTGTGGTCGGCCGTGGTGATCCACGTCGACGACGCCCAGTGGCGGCTCTCGATCGACAAGGCCGGCACCGTCGAGACGCCGCTGTTCCCCAAACTGGCCAGCCTGCGGGTCTGAGGCCCTTCACCGAAGAAGGCCCGCCTCGGCGGGCCTTCTTCCGGTCCACTGTTCCCGCCAGAGGTGATCGTGGTGGCGGTGCGCTGGTATCTGCGGTTCAGCCCGTCGTATCGGGACGTTGAGGAGTTGCTGGTCGAATGCGGCGTGGAGGTGGATCACGAACCGTGTTCCGCTGGTGCAGCGGCTCACCCCGCTGCTGGCCGGCACCGCCCGGTTCCACAGGCACTCCCGGGTGACAGGTGGTTCGTCGGTGAGACTTACGTCAAGGTCAACCGGGTGTGGCGGTACGTGTACCGGGCGGTCGACCAGTACGGGCAGGTCATTGACGTGCTGGTCGCGGCCTGCGGTGATGCTGACGCGGTCCGGCGGTTCTTCCGGCGGGCGCCGTCGATGGTGAAGGTGCCCTCCAGCGAGGTTGTCACCGACGCAGCGCCGGTCTTCCCCTGGGTGAGCTGGTCCCGCTGGCTCTTCTTTCATGATCAACGTTGCGTCGCGAACACCACGATGTTGTCCTTGTACGATTTCGCTGCTTTGTCGTAGTCGCCACCACAGGTAATCACGCGGAGCTGCGCCTTGCCGGTGTGACCGTAGACCAGGTTCAGCGGGAGCTTTTTCTTCGGGTAGCGGGCCACCCCGTCGACGGTAAAGCGGGCCTTCTTGCCGTCTTTGCGGAGCACATCGATGGTGTCCCCCGGTTTCAGCGCGCCCAGGCGGAAGAAGACAGCCCGACCCGTGGCGCGTGAGTCGACGTGGCCCACCACCACCGCGGTCCCCACCTCGCCGGGACTTGGTCCCAGCTGGTACCACCCGGCCGCATTGGGCTGATTCAGCGGTGGGACCGCGATCTGCTGGTTCCGGTCCAGCCCGAGCGGAACCGTCGGCGCGTCAACGCCGATCCGCGGGATCGTGATACGGGTCGGCTGCGATCGCGGCATCCCGGCCAACGTCGGTGAGGGAGACGGGCGGGTCGCGGTCGACCCGAGAGCGCCTTCGATGCGGCCGGGAGCACTGCGCGCCTCGCCGTGGGTCGTCCCGGAGTCCGGCGACGCGTTGGCTCCGCTCGGCGTCGGCTGTGGTGTGGTGGGTTCGTCCGTCAACGGTGACGGCAGAGACTGCGGTGCGGCGGCGGGGTCGGGCTGCGGCGGTCCGACCGGATCAGGAGCCGTGGCCGCGAACGCGATCACTCCTGCTCCGCTAAGCGTTACAAGGGTGACCAGGACGAGGCCAGCGGCGCGCCACGGGAGACCGTGGCGGCCGCTGGCGCTCCTGGCCGCTCTAGGCGACAGTGCCATTGGTGGACCGCCGACGCAGCAGTGCGATGCCACCGAGCACGCCCACGCCCATCATGCCGGCACCGGTCGCCGTCAGAACACCGGTGTTGGTGTCGGAGAGCGCGCCGCCGTCACCGGCCGCGACGCCGGCCGTCTTCGGCAACACCCAGGCTCCGTCCGGACCCGCGTACGCGCCGCCAGCCGTGGTGGCAGGCTGGCCCACCGGCGAACCAGCCTCGCCAAGACCGGCCTCGACCATCCTGAGGAGGTCGCCGAGCAGATCGGTCTCCACGTCCACCTCCACGTCGATGTCGCGGATGCAGACGACGAGGGTGTGCTGAGTTTTGTTGTCGTTCGTCGCCGCCTGCGCTGCGGACAGGGACACGTTGAAGGTGACGACGCTGTCCGTGATGGTGTTGTCCTTGATGATCTGGGAGATGTTCTGCTCGTTGATCTGCTTGTTGGTCGCGCAGGTAACCCCGTTACCGTTCTTGTCGCGCAGGTTGAACGTCTTGGGCTTGTCGTCTGACTTCTTCTTCGACTCCTCCCCCTGCTTCGAGGCCGCGGGCTCCTTGGGTTCTCCGTCGGTCGCGGCGAGCGCGGTGGCGGGTGCCGCGAGCAGCAGCGCGGCGCTGCCCAGCACCACCCCGCCGGCGAGCTTGGTCAAAAATTTCATCGACATACTCCTCAATCCCTTCTGGTTGGCTCAGGACGACGAGCCATGACGAACGTTAGGCCGATAAACGTGAAACGAGAGGAGTTTCCGGGTTTCGTAACATGTAGTACGTGAGAGGCCATAAGTAGTTAATTCATGTTCGCTGGGGCGTAAGGGCCGTTCTGTCCGCCGAGCTTTGGTAGCGGCCAGGCGCTGCCGGGTGGTGCTGCCACCCGTACCGGCTCGCGGTGGCACCTGTGCACCGCCGGCGGGGGAGCCGCCGGCCTGCTGATCGCGGCGGCCGAGGAACGCTTCCGCGCCCTGGGCGCTGCCCGGGTCGGCATCACTTTGGTGGCTACACCAGTCGTACCGTGGGGCGGTGGTCGTGGAAGCCCAGCAGCTCGCGCACGCGTGGCAGTGGCCAGGCGAGTTGCTCGGCGCGTGCTGGAAGGGTCAAGCCGTGGCGGCTGGCAAGGTCGAATGCCTGCTGTAGCAGGATCGGCTGTTCACCGGGAAATCCTGCGATGGGCTGCGGGGTGAGCACCCGGTCGCGTCGTAGGGCATGCAGCTGTTGACACGCCCGGAGAAGAGGCCAACCTCGCGGCAACGGTAGAGCAGGCTGTCGGCCGATATCCCCAGGCGTCCTGCAAGCTCGTCAGGATTTTGAAGTTGAGCCGGTGCGGCAGGTGCGACAGGTGCGGCAGCGCGGGGGGTCAGGAACTCAGCGGCGAACGTGTCCGCTTCGCGTTCTTGTGCCGTGTCACCGGGCAGCGTGTAACCGTGCAGCACGAGATGACCCAGCTCGTGGGCGGCGGTGAACGATAACGGTACACATCGTCGGCGCGGTCTCTGCTGATCACCACAATCGGGCGTGGTAGACGTGAGGTGGAGAGGGCGTCGACGGTGGCAACCTCGCCGTCGGCTAGTGGGGCGAGGGCGACGACGATGCCGTGCGCCTCCATGGTGCGCACCAGGTGCGGATGGGGCCGGTTCCAAGCCCCAATGGGATCGCAGAGCGCGGGCTGCCGCGCCGGGGTCGCCCGCCGAGGAGCTCGGCGACGAGCGGAGCCAGCTCGGGTCGAGACCGGGAGCCGGCCTCGTACTGCCCGACAGTGGCCGGCGTGACACCGACGGCCTCCGCGATTTCCTTCTTGTCTTGCCTGCAAGATGACGCGCCTGGGTCAGCCGAGCCCGATCGATCGCTCGCGCCACTGCCCCCGGCATTTACCGACGAGGCCACCCGTGCTGCGTCATCGCGGACGAGGGCGAGACGGAGCTGCTCAGACCTGGTCATCGTGGGTCAGCAAGTGGCCGACGGCTGTTCGCTAGACGGGCGTCCCTGCTGACCTTCTCAGCCGGCGAGAGGGCTGAGGATGGGATGTCGCAGCGGCGCCTCGTCGAAGCGACGCGCCCCGGCGCGGCCGGACTCGTTGGCCCGGGGCAGACCGGTGACCGAAAGCGACCGACCATGCGTCGCGTCGAGCGCTGCCGGCAGGACAACAGTTCGACGTGCTTCCACTGCAGGCTGCCGTTCGCGGGCAGGGACGCTGTTGCCGCAATCGGGTAACAACGACTGCGTCGTTCACCGCTAGCCGGATCGATCCTGCACGGTGAGCATGAGAAGTATGACCAGGACGAGGCCAGCGGCACGCCACGGGAAACCGTGCCGGCCGCTGGCGCTTCTGACCGCCTCAGGTGACGGTGCCGTTGGCGGACCGCCGACGACGCAGCGGTGCGATGCCACCGGGCACGCCCACACCGATCATGTCGGCACCGGTCGCCGTCAGAGCATCGGTGTTGGTGTCGGAGAGCGCGCCACCGTTACCCACCGCGACGTCGCCCGTCCTCGGGAACCCAGGCTCCGTCCGGACCCGCGTATGCGTCGCCAATCGCGGGGTCGTTGCCGGAATGCTGGCCTACTGGGCGAGCCGGCCCCGCCGATACCGGCACGCTGGAGCGACTCGGGGCAACTCCTACTCCTCCACGTCCACGTCCACGTCGATGTCCCCGATGCAGACGACGATGTTGTGCTGAGTTTGGTTGTCGTTTGTCGCCTCGACCCAGGCGGACTGCTCGACGTCGACGTCGACGTCGCTGTCCTTGATGGTGTTGTCGCTGATGATCTGGGCGATGTCCACCTTGTTGGTCTGCTCGCTGTTCGCGCAGACAACCTCGTTGCGGTCCGAGGCCTGTCCGTAGGGCGCGGCGAGCGCGGCGACAGGCGTACCGAGCAGCAGGGCGGCACTGCCCAGCGCCACCCCGCCGGCGAGCTTGATCAGAAACTTCTTCGACATGTCCCTCACTCCTTCTGGTCGTCCCAGGCGGACGAGCCACGATGAACATAAGAAGGATTCATGTCCGGTCGGAGCGCTTTCCAGGTTTCTGAGGCAAACATGCCTCCGGCTGCTATACGTAACTGTTTCACGTTTCCGGGCGATAAGCCTGGTTCAGGTCTTGTCGGCGGCGACTCACGCGGCCTCGTACGGTACGGCTGCACCCGCGTCCTCGCCTTCGCCTCGCTGTCCAGCACCGCCTTCGCGGTCGGACTTGCCTGGGCGCCGAACGCCCACGCCATCGCCGCTCTGTGGATACTGACCGGTCTGGCGTGGGCGGCCGTCATGCCAATCCAGCAGGCCGCCATCGCCGACGCCTCCGGCGCCAACATCGGCCGCGGCATGGGCATCTACGAGTCGGCTAGCCTGATCGGTGCGCTCCTGGGCACGGCGGGCGCCGGAGCCGTCTACGACCGAGCCAACTGGGTCGGAGTGACCGGTGGGATGATCAACTTGGGCGGCATGGAGTTTCACCTGCCCTGTGCTGGTCAGTTGTCGATGCTGCCGCTGCGGCCCTTTCGGCGGTTGACGCCGACGGCCCGCCCACTTCTCAGCGCAGAGTGTGTCAGCTAAGAACCTGAGTCCCGATGGTGTTCAGCAAAGCGAACTGGTCGGCTGTGGCGGTCCCTGCTGGTGGAGAGCAGATGGCGATGCGCAGGTCGTTGCCGGGGATGGTGAGGGTGTCGCAGTCGACGGTGACGGGGCCGATGTCGGGGTGGTGGACGGTTTTGCTGTCGGTGGTGTGGAAGCCGACCGTGTGGGAGCCCCAGAGGTCGTCGAAGCGGTCGCTGGCGCCGCGCAGACTGCTGATCAGTGCCGTGAGCTGGGTGTCCTTGGGGTAGCGGGCAGCGGAGGAGCGCAGGTCGGAGACGAGGGCGGTCTCGAAGCGGCCCTGTTGGTCGGGGGTGTGGGTGACGCGGGTGGGCTGGTGGGTGAAGTGCCGCCAGGCGATGTTGCGGTCCTTGCCACGCCAGGGCGAGGGGTCGCCCATGAGGGCGGCCCACAGGAGGTTCCATGAGATGAGGTTCCAGGCGGCGTCGTGGACGCTGAGCGGGCTGCTGTTGAGCTGGTCGAGGAGGCGCTGGACGCGGCGGGACGTGCGGGGAAACCTGGCCGGTGGTGGGCGGCGCCTGACCGGCCAGGAGGTAGAGGTGGTCGCGTTCGGCCTCGGTCAGGCGCAGGGCGCGGGCGAGGGAAGCGAGGACCTGCGGGGAGGGCGAGGTGGCCCGGCCCCGTTCCAGACGGAAGACATAGTCCACGGACAGTCCGGCGAGCTGTGCGAGCTCTTCGCGGCGCAGCCCTGGTGCCCGGCGGACGCCGCCATGGGGGAGGCCGAGGTTCGTGGGGCTGGTGCGGTCGCGCCAGTGGCGCAGGGCTTGGCCGAGGGCTGCCGGACCGTCGTTCACCCTTCCATTGTCCGCCGGACCTGCGTGAACAGCCTGGTACTGGCCGACCCCCCGCTGAGGAGGGCTCTCCCTGTCTCGTCCGGCGGTGCATAGGTTGAGTGGCATGACAACAGTCACCGTGATCACCGGGGCCAACAAGGGCCTCGGATTCGAAACGGCCCGTCGCCTCATTGAGGCGGGCCACACCGTCTACGCCGGAGCCCGCGACGCCGCCCGCGGCGCGCAGGCCACCAAGGCCCTCGGTGCCCGGTCGCTGCTGATCGACATCACCGACGACGCGTCCGTCGCCGCGGCCGCCGACCAGGTGCGCGCCGAGGCGGGCCGGGTGCGCGCCGAGGCGGGCCGGGTGCGCGCCGAGGCGGGCCGGGTCGACGTCCTGGTCAACAACGCAGGCGTCGCCGGCCCGGCTCTCCCGGCTGGCGAGCTGACCGCCGCTGACCTGCATCGTCCGGTCGAGGCTGGTGGTAGCCGGTGACAGCCGCGGGCTTTCTGAGCGGGTGACCCTCGATGTGCACGTGCCGCGATCCCTGACGCGGGTCGATCACCGTGCGTCGGGTAGGCGCCGGTCAGCCGGCGTGGCAACCGACTTCGACGGTGACGTTCAGCGGGTCTTCTTCGTCGCCCGTTTGCGAGGCGGCGTCAACAGCTCAGCGATCGCGGCGATCGCGGACGGCACCAGCCGGTAGTACGCCCAGACGCCGCGCTTGTCGCGCTCGAGCAGGCCGGCCTCGGTGAGGATCCGAAGGTGATGACTCACGGTCGGCTGGGAGAGCCCGAGCGGCGCGGTGAGGTCACTCACGGACGCCTCGCCCTCGGGAGCCGACTGGATCAGGCTGAGCAGTCGTAGCCGGGCCGGGTCGGCGAATGCCTTTAGCACTCCCGCGAGCCGCTCGGCGTCGGCACGCTTGATCGGTTCGCCAGCAAGAGGCGAGATGGCAGGCATCGTCGTTTCCGCAGTTCCCACGTCATGCATCGTTGCAGCAACACCCCCGCTAGACCGGTGTAACGAGGCCTTGATCACGGTGAGGCTCTCGGGTGGGACTTTCCCGCACCCGGCCGGCGAGCAGTTCGACACTCTCCTCGAGGTCCAGGTACTCGGCGAGAACTGGCGCATCGAGTACATCAGTCCGATCCGGGCGCCGTCATTGGCAGCTCGTGTGGGCGTAGGCGGGGACCGTGGCGCATCGCGTCGCGGCGAGCGGGCTCTCCGGCTGCCGAACCGGGGGCCGGGAGCCGGACCTGGCCCGACCCCCGGCCGAGAGGGTCCGTGCCCCTTGGTGCCAACCCAGGTTCACAAGACCACCGCTCGCCGCCTACCCGAACGTGCACCTAGTTCACTGGGTCAGCCGGAGGTTGAGTGGAGCTAGTGCCCGTGATCTCATCGGGGCGCCAACTCAGGAGTGACATGCCCCGACGAATGACCTACCGCCAAATCGCGGACGACATCGCCGCCCGCATCGCCACCGGCGAGTACCCACCCGAGTCCAAGATTCCTTCCTATAGCGAGCTGTCACAGCTCTACAGCGTTTCCATTGCAACCGTGCAGCGTGCACTTCTGGTGCTGCACGCCAAAGGCGTCGTATATGGAGAGCCTGGTCGGGGCGTCTACGTCAAGGAGCATGACGACTCGTGAAGTAAGGCGAAACAGGAGACGTGGACGTTACGCCGACTGCGTGGAGCTGAACCCGTTGGACGCTCGTGGGAGCGCACCAAGTCCGGTAGTACCAGCGTTCGTCTATGGAGTCGTGCAGGTAGGGGGCTTATGCGAACCGTCTTCATGTTGCGCAATTTGCACGAACCGGCACCCGGCTTGTCCGGGCGCTTAAGACGCCGCTAAGCCCGGCGTCATCGTGGCACGTTCCTCACCCGCGCACTGAAAGCCCCTCTCCGGCCGCTGCCTGGCGGACGGGCGGGCCGCCAGGACGACGCCCCCAGCGGCATTAGCCCAGGATCGGCGCTCGACGCGTCCACGATCGAACCCTTCGCGGTCGCCGAGACGGACGCCGCCCCCTTCGAGGCGGTTATCGCCGCCTTTCACCGGGTCGCGGACGAGATCTTCGCCGACCGCCTCGACCTGGTTCGCCTGCGTCAGTCCATCATCGAGGGCAGCCCAGAACTGCAGGAGCGCGAGCTGCGCAAGACGGGCTCGCTGGCGGCGGCGGTCGCCGCCGCCCTGCGTACCAAGGGCGTCGGCGAGACCACGGCCACCCTGGCCACCGAGTCGGGCGTCATGGTTTGCCGGGTGGCGTTCGCCCGCTGGGTCGCGCCCGGCAGCGACGCCTCCCTCACCGACCTGATCGCCGAGGTGGCCGCCGAGCTGCGCGCGGTCACGTCAGCCCCAGAACTACACCCGGATCTCGGTCAGTACTGAACGGTGCAGTACCGGTGGCCCGCTGGTGGGCCGTAGAACCTCACCCTCCCCGACGGGCAGACCGTGAAGTCGGCAGGCGTCCCATCCGGCGAACTTCTGGCCAGGCAGCGGGCGAGCGGTGCGCCGTCCGTCACCGTCACCTCCGCGCTGGCCCCGACCACGCCGGCCGTGTCATTGCCATCACCGAGTGGCTATGCCGCGATAGCGAATATCCGGACTGGCGCGGCGCGCCGGAAGAGGACGCTTCGTCCCTCGAAGCGACTGGCTGCCCGCCCTTGACGGAAACCAGCGCCCGGACCCGCGCGGACCGCCATGGACCCGGAAGGCGTATCACTCCCAGATCTGGTTTCGGCTTTCTCGCGCTTCTTCGGCGTTCGTTGACAGCACCGCGCCGGGGTCGACAAGACGCAGGCCGACGCCGCGCACCGCCTGGATCCGCAGCGGGCAGTCCAATTCGTCGAGCTTGCGGCGGAGTCGCTTCACCACCGACCACACGTCGCCCCGGCCGCCGAGGTGGTCGTTGCCCCAGACCGCGCGGTGCAGCGACTCGAAGGTGCAGGTGCGGCCGAGTTGTGCCAGCAGAAGGTACCGAAGCAGGTCGTGCTCGAGGGGCGACAGGGGTACGGTGCGCCCGGACCAGGTTGCCACCCGCCTGTCCGAGTCGACCTCCGGGACGACATCAGCCGTTCCTATGAGGGCTCGCGGGAGCGGCTCGACGACGCGTGGATGGACTGACGGGGCTTCGGCGGGCGGGGCGCTGTCGACAAGTAGCGACAGGAGCTCCTCCGGCGACGAGACCAGCAGCACCGGAGCATGGCCGGTCACCAGCGACGCCAGGCGCACTCTCTCCGCCGTCGAGGAGGCGATCGCGATGATCACGGTCGCGCCGTCGGCTCCCGGTGGACGTTCCATCCGGACGTCCTCGATGGACTTCTCTCCCCGAGCGAGAGTCATCTTTCTCCTTACCTGTGGCCTACTGCGTTCCGCCTGCGTCGCCGGCCCGATATGGAACAGGAGCAGACGCTGGTAGGACCGGAACGACCCCCCAAAGCCCTCTGGGCGCCGTGTGGGTCACGCCGGCTACCCGAAAGGACACTATGAACTATGTGAATGGATGGTCAAGCACAGCACGTGAGCAGCTTGTCACTAGCAGTCGACGAGATTGACAGTTATCGTCAGGGCCATGACGAAGTTCGGCAGAAATTGCCCATCGGTTCCGGATGGGGTGTAGGGGCTCATTACGCTGGTGTGGCGTTGACCAGCAGCGACACGGCAGGCCGTCGGAACAGTGACCTCGCCGATCTGATCAGGCGACTCGCCGACGAGGAACCCCTCCTGGCGCTACACCGTCGGGGTCTTAGAGGCCGATGCCCGTGACCCAGCCGGAGTCGGTGATGCCCATGGCGTGACAGGATCCATCCTGAGTCGGTCGGGAGCAGCGACGTGAGAGCCACGAGGTGGTCGTCTGCCGTCCACAGCACCGCCCGGTCGCTGGGGTCGAGAACACTCTCCTTGATCGGCGGTCAGCCGAGCGGCGAACCGTCGAAGGAGTAACTGAAGTCGTAGAGCTTCCTGCCGCCGCCGACTCGGCTGAGGGCGGCGGCGTGCCGGGCCTCCTGGTGGTCGACGTACGACACGACCCGGCCGACCGCGGGTCGACCTTGCGCCCGGGGGGCGGGCTTGGGCGCGGCAAGGCCGGCAACTCCGCCCTCGTAGGCCACGACCGGGTCGAGTGCCATCTGCACCACGTAGGTCTCGGTCGGCTGTGGGCTGGCACTCGCGGTGCTGGTCCCCGGCACGATGGTGAGTCCCATGGGCGCCACGCCCAGCGCAACCGGCGCGTTTGTCCGCTGCTGCCAGGTACTAGCGGTTTGGTCGTTCGGGCCACGTGGTCCTTCCCTGCCGGCGGGCCGCTTCCGAGCATCCAACGGCCGGAGTCGATATGTGCTGTGCGTGCAGCCTCGTGACTTACTCATCGGTCGCCCCTGTCGGAGTCATGCCATGTCGGAGAACCCGCCATCTCATGGGTTTGGGACGAGGACCCGGAAACGCCGCACGGTTATGACGCGCTGACCATCAGTTAGCCACGAGTTGACCGGAGTGCTCCCGAGTTGCCCATGCCGCCGGGTAGACCCACCTGTGCCGCATCATCCATGTTGGTCTATAGCCCACGACCGTGGGGTGTCGTGCGCGTCCTGTCTCTGCGGCGCGCTAGTACATGGAGGTTCCGTGCACACACGAACCAGACATGCGAGACGCGCGTCAGTCGTGACAGCGGCTTTCGCGGTTCTCGCGACAGCGATGGCGAGCGCAGTACCCGCGTTCGCCGCGCCGTCGACCACAGCACCGTCAGCCAACCCGGCCGACAAGCTCACCTCGGCCGTCGAGAAGACGCTCACCACGCACGACTCGGCGGACTTCTGGGTGAAGCTGTCGGCGAAGGCCAACCTGGACGCGGCGCCGAACATCGCCGACTGGGGCAAGCGCGGCCAGTACGTCTACGACGCGCTCACCAGCACGGCCAAGACGTCCCAGGCGGACGTGATCCAGCAGCTCGAGGCGAACGGCGTCGACCACGAGAGCTTCTGGATCAGCAACCGCATCCTCGTCGAGGACGGCACGCTGGAGCTCGCCAAGGAGCTCGCCGCGCAGTCCGAGGTCAGCCAGATCACCGAGACCACGAAGTTCGACCTCGTCGAACCGGTCAAGCGCGAGAAGGCGCCGGCGAACGCCCCAGCCGCGGTCGAGTGGGGCCTCGACTTCATCAACGCCCCTGAGGTCTGGGCCCAGGGCTTCACGGGCGAGGGCATCGTCGTGTCGAGCGTCGACACCGGCGTCCAGTTCGACCACCCGGCGCTCGCCGACGGTTACCGCGGTCGGCAGCCCGACGGGACGATCGTCAACGACTACAACGCGTTCGACTCCTCTGGGCGGTGCGGCGCCGGCAATCCGTGCGACGTGAACGGGCACGGCACCCACACCATGGGCACCATGATGGGCGACGACGGCGCGGGCAACCAGATCGGTGTCGCGCCCGACGCGCAGTGGATCGAGGCCAACGGCTGCGACACCTGCTCGGACGCCGACCTGCTCGAGTCCGGTGAGTGGATCACCGCGCCGACCCGCACGGACGGCACCGACCCCGACCCGGCGAAGCGGCCGCAGGTCGTCAACAACTCGTGGGGCGCGGTCGCCGCCGGGGCCATCGACGACTGGTACCAGGACATCACCGACGCGTGGGCTGCCGCCGGCATCTTCGGCGCCTGGTCGGCGGGCAACAGCGGTCCCGGTTGCCAGACGACCTCCTCGCCGGGCGCGAACACTACGAACTACTCGGCGGGCGCGGTCGACTCCTCGGGCCGCATCGCGTCCTTCTCCTCGCGCGGTCCCGGTGAGGGCGGCGGGATCAAGCCGAACATCTCGGCCCCGGGCGTGGCCGTTCGCTCCTCGGTCCCCGGTGATGGGTACGCGCTCTTCAACGGCACCTCGATGGCCGCCCCGCACCTCGCGGGCGCCGTCGCCGTACTGTGGAGCGCCGCACCGGCACTGATCGGCGACATTCCGGGCACCTGGGAACTGCTGAACCAGGCCGCCCACAACGTCGACGACACCTCGTGCGGCGGCACCGCCGAGAACAACAACGTCTACGGCGAGGGCACGCTCGACCTGGCCGCGCTGATCGACGCTGCGCCGATCGGTGACATGGGCACCGTTGCCGGCACCGTCACCGAGACCGACGGCGACCCGATCAGCGGGGCGCGCGTGACGGTCGACGGCGAGCACGACCGTACCGTCACCACCGGCACGGACGGCACGTACTCCGCCCGCGTCGCCGTGGGCGACTACCAGGTCTCGGCCTCGGCGTTCGGCTACCTGCCGTCTGCCCCGACCGGCGCCACGGTCACCGTCGACGCGACCACCACGGTGGACATCGACCTCGAGGCCGCGCCACGCCACACCGTGTCCGGCACCGTCACGGACGTCGCCACGGGCAACCCGTTCGTCGGCACCACGGTGAGCATCTCCGCACCGATCGACCCGGTCACCACCGACGCCAACGGCGCGTTCGCGTTCGCCGACGTGCCCGAGGGCACCTACACCATCTCGATCGAGGGCGGCACCTGCACGAGCGCGTTCTCGGAGGAGGTCGTCGTCGACGGTGACGAGACGGTCACCGCCGAGATCGCCCGTCGGTACGACGACTTCGGGTACTTCTGCACGGTCGGCAGCGACGGGGCCGCCACGGGTGACACCCGGGTGAACCTGACCGGTGACGACGCGGCGACCACGGTCCCGCTGCCGTTCTCGTTCCCGTACTACGAGGGCGACTACACGACGGCGTACGTGACCACCAACGGCCACGTGAACTTCGCCGGGCTCTCGACCTCACTCGGCAACGTCCAGATCCCGAACAGTTCCGTACCCAACGCGGCGATCTACGGGCTGTGGGACGACCTGTTCTTCGACGCCTCGTCGGGTCTGTACTCCGCGACCACCCAGGTCGATGGGGTCGACGCGTTCGTCCTCGAGTACCGGAACGTCGCGTTCTTCTCCAACCGCGCCGAGCGGACGAACTTCTCCGTGACACTCCTGGCGAACGGTGAGATCGAGCTCGGCTACGGGGCGAACTCGGGCGGAGCGCTCTCAGCAGGCAGCTCGGCCACGGTGGGAATCGAGAACGAGAACGGCACCATCGCCCATCAGTTCTCCTACAACACCCCGGCGATCAACGCCGGAATGTCGATCCACTACGACTCCGCGCCGCGGGGCACGGTGACCGGCACGGTGACCGACCGGAACACGGGTGCGCCGATCTCTGGCGCGACCGTGGCGGTCTCCTCCGAGGCCCAGAGCAAGACCGCGACCACTGGAGCGGACGGCACGTACTCGACGTCGGTCCTCACCGGTGACTACTCGGTCGAGGTCACGGCGCCGAACTACCAGGGTGCCACCGGCTCGGTCACGGTCACCGAGGACGGCACCGTGAGGTTCGATGCCGCGCTGGCGGCGGGCAAGGTGACCATCGCTTCGGACGGCGACACCCATGCCGAGCTGACGATGGGCGGTTCGCACACCGAGGAGCTCACGATCACCAACGAGGGCACCGCCCCGGCGTCGGTCGAGCTGGAAGCCCGCAGCGGCGAGTTCGCGCCGCTCGCCACGGGTGCTCTCACGGCGGTGAAGAGTAAGGCGACCGTCCCGGCGTCGGTGGCCCCGAAGGGGAAGCTGTCGGCGGCCGGCTCGTCGATGTCGCGTTCGAACGTCAAGGGCGAGACGGTGACGCCTCAGGCGGCGCCGATCCCGGCCGACGAGATCACCATCACGCACTCCGCGTCGCAGGCGATCATGACCGGCAACTCGGCGTCGTGCAACAACGGCGCCACCACCCGGAACAACTCCTACCTGCGGACGTTCACACTGGACGACTTCGGGCTCAACGGCCTGGACGTGTCGAGCGTGTCGTTCGGGGTGGAGGTGAACCAGGGGAGCCAGCCGCTCACGGTCAACCTCTACACGCTCGAGGGCGACCTGCGGTACGCCAACATGACGCTCATCGGCTCGGCCGACGCCACGGTCCCGGCCGGTAACGGCACTCTGGTGACGGTCCCGGTCGAGGGCGCGGTTCCGTCCGGTGGCACCCTGGTGGTCGAGGTGAGCGTCCCTGCGGATGGCTACTTCTTCATCGGCTCGAACAACGCCGGCCAGACGGCTCCGTCGTACATCGCCTCGGTGGACTGCGGCATCTCCGAACCGGCCGACACCTCGTCGATCGGCTTCCCGGGCATGCACATCGTGATGAACGTGACGGGTAGCACGGGCGGCGCTCCGGCGGACTGGGTGTCCTTCGACAGGCCGTCCGTCACGCTCGAGCCGGGCGAGTCGGTCACGGTGGAGGCGACCATGTCGGCCGACGTCGACCAGCCGGGCGCGTACTCCGCCGCGATCGGTGCCAGCACCAACACGCCGTATAACGTGGGTGAGGTGCCGGTGTCGATGAACGTCACCGCCCCGAAGTCGTGGGGCAAGGTCGCCGGCACCGTCACCTCGGCGGCCACCGGCGAGCCGTTGGGTGGCGCCATCGTCCAGGTGACCGGCGGCAAGGGATACCGCCAGACGCTGGTCACCGAGGACGACGGTACGTACGCGTACTGGATCGACGCGACGGTGAACCCGCTCACGCTGGTCGTTGCGGTCCAGGGCTACGCGCCTGAAACGGCGAAGGTCACGCTCAAGGCGGGCAAGACGGTCACGGCGGACTTCTCGCTCGACCCGCTCCGGTAGCGCGTACACGGGGCGCGCCGTAGCGCGCGTCCCGTAGCGCGCGTCCTGTACGACGGCGGCCCGGTCACCATCCAGGTGGCCGGGTCGCCGTCGGGCATCGAACGGACCTGCCTACGCCGAGCGGGTCATGGCCCGCGCGGGCGCGGCCGGCTGCCGGCCCACCACCTCACCGGTCCCGGTTCCAAAGCGAGGCGCTAGCGAGGGCCGTGAGGGCTTGGCGTTCCAGAGCGGGGTGGATCTCGGCGTAGGCGAGGCGGCTGTGGTCGTCCACGGCGCAGTGGACGTAGTCGAAGCCGACGCAGTCGTGGTCCCAGCCGAGGGCCTGGTGCGGGTAGTTCCGACTCGGGCAGCACGCCGCTGGCGTAGCTGGCGTGCCACGCAGTCACCGCTGCTGCGAGCGGGAGCCGTGTTCCTGTTGGTTAAGGGATTGTGATGGCGATTTCGTTGGGGAGCGCGTCGAGGAAGATCAGTACACCGGCGATGCCGACGATCCAGCTCATTGCGGTGCGCGAGCCGCCCGCGATCTTTCGTTGCCAGCGTTCGAGGCGTTCCTGCATTCGCTCGCGCAGTAGCAACCATGCCAAGTACAAAGCGATGCCGGGCAGGATCATGATGATCACGTAGACCCCCAGCAGCAGGAGCCACTGTGCTGGTTCCAGTCCGGCGGAGGTCATGATTCCGATCGCGCCGAAGTACGGGACCGCGGTGTAGAACTCGAAGAGCCAGGTCCCCAGCCCCACGAGGACCATCGAGCGCGGGGTGGGGGTCTTGACCGGAGCCGGCTCTACGTCGGGTCGTTTCTTCGCGGGGATGAACCAGCTACCAGCGAAGAGTGCGATACCGATCCCGCCCTGGATCCACGCCCATACTGACGGGTCGATCGCAGGCAGTATCGCTCCCAGCCCCAACATCAGTAGGACGCCAAGAGCGAGGTATGCGACGGCGATCGTTCCCAGGTACAGGCCCAGTAGGAGCCCGAGGCGTCGGGGGCGTGCCAGGAGCAGGTAGACGGTCACTCCGATGAGGGCGGGGCTGAGCATGTCGAGCAGGGCCAGCCCGAACACTGCCCCCACGGTCACGATTGACACAGCCCCGGCACCTTCCTCATCGACGGTCACATTGACGTCCCATCGTGCCGGACCGCCGACTCAATCACCCCAACCTGGCGAGACATCCGAAGATCACAGCACCCATAAACATCTGAATCAGACGCCTCTTAGCCGAGGGGGCTCAGGGTTCGAATCTCGATGGCTGGTCGGTCCTGTGCAGTGACGCGGCTCGGACTCACGGGGCGGAGCGGTGCGGGCGGAGGCGGCCGCCGATGCGTCGTCCTCCGCCGTTCGATGACCGGCGGCTTGACGCCCGCTAGCCCGGACGACAGGCGTTGCTGGGAGCGGAAGATCGGTCTCGCTCATCCAGTGACAGACCTCGAACGTCTTGACTGTTGCCCAACCCCGCACCTTCTGCCCGGAGCGGACCCCTGCGATCGCTAGAACAGCCAACAAGAAAGCGGTTGTCGCCGCGGAAGGCACGGTTGTCTCCGACGAACGTCTTGACCACTGCGACTGGAACAGAGTCAGCGGCCGGAGCCTGTCAGGCTCCGGCCGCTGACCGCGACTCACATATGGATTACAGTCGCGCGCACTGGCCTGATGCGGGGCCCTTAACGCTGTTGGGTCGGCTCTCGTTTGCCGGGGCCGGGGTGTTGCCCGAGCAGGCGAGGGGTCCGCTGATGGTGTTGGCGGAGATGACTACCGGTTGGCTGCCGGTGTTGCTGTTGACGGTGATCGGACCGTTGACGGTAACGGTGTCGATCCGGACTCCACCGGTGTTGGCGGTGACCGACACTGGGCCGTTCACCTTGCCCTTGGTGATGTTCAGCTGGCCGGTCGCGCCGGTGACGGTGACCGGGCCGGACACGGTGGCGCTGGCGAGATCGAACAGGACCGGGCGGGTGGCGTACACCGGGCCGCTGATGGTGCCGCCGGTGACCACTAGCGAGGCGCCCGGGTTGACCGTGACGGGGCCGCCGATCGTGGCGTTCTCCAGGCAGGTCAGGCCCGCGGTGACCACGAGCGGCTTGCGGTACGCGCCGGTGATGGTCGTGGTGCACTGCGGACCCGCCTGCCCGACGGCCGACCGCGGCTGAGTATCCGCGGTGACTGGCGAGTTCGCGGCGAAGTAGCTCACCAGCATGGTGAGGTCGTTGTCGCCGGTGGTCGCCGGGTCGGCGCCGTCGCCGAGGGTGGCGAAGTTGTCACCGCCCGTCGCGAGGAACGAGTTCACCGTGACCCGGTACGTGCCCGCCGGGTCGAGCGGTGTGCCATTGAGCTTGATCGAGGTGATCCGCGAGCCCTTCGGCGCGTCGGGGTTGTAGGTGTAGCTGAACCCCTTCGAGACACCCAGCCACAGCACCGGACGGGACGCCCCGTCTGGCTGCCACTGCTCCTCCAGCACCTGCTTGATCTGGGCGCCGGTGTAGCTCTTCGTCACCACGTCGTTGGCGAACGGCTGGACGGCGAAGGCGTCCGCGTAGGTCACCATGCCGTCGGTGCGGTAGAGCAGGTCGGCGCGTAGGCCACCGGGGTTCATGAACGCGATCTGCGCCCCGCCCCGGCCCTGGTCCTTCGTGCCGGCGAGTTGCACGTCGGCGATGAAGTTGCCGAGCGCCGACTCCTTGCCCCGGTCCTCGTTGCCGTTGGTGTAGGCCCGCTTGATGTCTGCGGTGATCGAGCCCAGCTGCTGCTTGCCGAGCTCGCCTGCCTTGGTCTTGGCGGTGGCCACGATGTCGGCCACCGCCTGGTCCTGCGGCGCGCCGACCACGTCGACCAGCTGCGCGTCGGCCGTCGTGACCTGGCCCGTGTTCGGGTCGTAGGTCAGCGCGA
Organism: Micromonospora sp. NBC_00389; assembly: GCF_036059255.1. Lineage (NCBI taxonomy): Bacteria > Bacillati > Actinomycetota > Actinomycetes > Micromonosporales > Micromonosporaceae > Micromonospora > Micromonospora sp. NBC_00389. Next base: position 1,240,196 of record NZ_CP107947.1, read on the forward strand.
CCTTGCCCAGCCGCTTGCCGTAGTCCTCGGCCTGTACCACCGGACGCAGCCGGTCCGATCCGGGGACCGGGAGCTCGAACGCGTACGGCTGGTGGGTGTGACCGCTGAAGATCGCGTCGATGGTGGCGTCGACCCGGGTGAACTTGCCGAAGACCGGGTCGTTGGCAAGCGCCTCGGCGGAGGTGATGTTCTCCGTCGCGGCGCCCTCGTGCGCGAGCAGCACCACCACGTCGGCCTCCCCGTTGTCCGGGTTGCCGTCCTTGAGCTGGCCGGCGACCAGGTTGGCCTCGGCGACCGGGTCGCGGAAAGTCAGCCCGGCGATGCCGTCGGGGCTGACCAGCGACTTGGTTTGCTCGGTCACCACGCCGACGAAGCCCACCCGCACCCCGCCCACCGTGCTGACGGAGTACGCCGGCAGCGCCCGGGCGTCGCCCCGGTACACGTTGGCGCCCAGGTACGGGAAGTCGGCGCGGTCGGACACCCGGCCGGTGAGGTCGGCGATGCCCTTGTCGAACTCGTGGTTGCCCACGGCCGAGGCGGCGAGGCCGGCCTGGTTCAGCGCGTCGATCGTCGGGTTGTCCCCGTCGATCGCCGAGATGAACGTGGATGCGCCGATGTTGTCGCCGGCGGACACGAACGCGGTGTTGGGGTTCTGCGCGCGCAGCTGCCCGACCAGGCCGGCGAGCTGGGCGGCGCCGCCGACAGGCTGGCCGCCGACGGTGGCTGGGGATTCCAGCCGGCCGTGGAAGTCGTTGATGCTGAGCAGCTGCAGGTTGACGGGGTTCGCGCGGGTGTTGATGCCCACCACGAGCGGGTTGTGGTCGCTGGCCCGGTACGGGTTCGCCTCGTAGAAGGCGGGCAGCCCGTCGTATTGGAACGCGTACGACTCGACCGCGTTGATCTGCCACACGTCGACGCCGGTGACCCGGGCCGCGAGCGAGGGGGAGGCGAGGGCGTGGTCGAGGGAGCCGGACTCGCCGCTGAAGACGTAGGTGGCCTTGCCGGTGTTGTTCAGGTCCCGGTACTGCTTGTCGTAGAGGACCTGCATCGGGTCCTCGTGGGTGTAGGCGTTGAAGTCGCCGAGCAGCAGCACGTCGTCGGTGCCGCTGTCCGCCTTGACGTGGTCGACGAATACGGCCAGCGCCCGCGCCTGACGGACCCGGTCGCCGTTCCACGAGCCTTGGCCGTCGCCGGTGTCGGCGTTGTCGCCGGTCCCGGTGCCGCTCTTGGACTTGAGGTGGTTGGCGATCACGGTGAAGGCGATCTTCCCCGCGGTGAAGGTCTGGGCGATGGGCTCGCGGGCGTTGGACCAGACGGTCTCGTCGTTCACCGACCGCGACGGGCCCTTGGGTTGTACCTTCGCCGGCTTGAAGATGATCGCCGTGGTGATGAAGTCCTGCTGGGTCGGGCCGGGCAGGTTAGCCGGGCTGCGGACGTAGTCCCAGGTGCCGTTGCCGTCCTTGGTGTTCAGGGCGGCGACCAGGCGCTTGAGCGCCTGCTGCGGGTCGCCTGCGTCGAACCGGACCGAGTTCTCGATCTCCTCGAGCGCCACCACGTCGGCACCAAGCGCGCTGATCGCCGAGACGATCTTCGCCTCCTGCTTGGCCAGACCGGCCTCGTCAGCGGCGCCGCGGGCGTCCCCGCCGAAGTGCACGAAGTAGTTCAGCACGTTGAAGCTGCCCACCCGCACGTCGCCGCCGACGTCCACCGGCTGCGGGGTACGCGGGTTGGTGGTCTTGAAGCTGGTCCGGGCGGGCGGCGCGGTGTCCGCGTCGACCGGGGTGCTGGGCTGTAGGCGCCACTCGTTGAAGCCGTACGAGAGCACCGACGACCCGAATGCCTCTACCGAGTCGCCGACCCGCAGCGGGCTGGCCTTCGACAGGTACGGCGGCAGCAGGCCGGCGGTGGACAGGTTGGTGGTCCGGCCGTCGTCTAGCAGGATCCGCGCGAGCTTGTTCGCGGCGGCCACCTGCTTCGCCTCGTCCGAGCCGGGACGGGCGACGTCCGTGGGGTTGGCGGCCGGACGGTTACCGGCGGTGAGCACGACCTCGCCGTAGCGGTTGGTGTTGTACACCTCGGAGACGGTGTACTGGCCGACCGGCGACACCAGCATCGACTCGACCGACTCGCGGGCGCCGTCGGCCAGCGGCAGGCTGACCGGGACGGGCGCCGGCAGCGTCTGGCTGTGCTCGCAGACCTGCAGGTCGGCCTTCGCGCCGATGGTGAGCTGGGTGAGCCCGTTGAACTCGCTCGGGGTTCCGCTAACCCGGACCCGGTCGCCGATCGCCACCGACGGGTGGTTGGCCGTGCTGGTCGTCAGGTAGACGAAGATGCCGTCCGAGGCGGTGCCCGCGGCGACGGGACGGTCCCCGCCGCTGCCGGCGGTCTGCACGTAGATCCCGTTGTAGCCACCGCTGCGGTGGTCGGCGGTCACCACGCCCTCGACAGTGACCCGGGTGCCCGCGAGCGGCGTGGCGTCTCCGCCGCCCTGGACCTCGCCAATGGTGTGGTCGACGGTGACGGTACAGCCCGGAGCCGGATCCGGGTCGGGATCACCGCCGCCCGGGACGGTGTTCACGACGCCGAAGCTGCTCGGCGCGGGGGCCCGCCACGTACCGTCGATCTTCTGCAGCGATTCGCCGGCCGGCGTGGTCGCGGTCTCCGCGACGCCGATGTCGACGCCGGTCAGCCCATTGGCCGGCCCGCCGACGGCGGTCATCGTCCCCTCGTAGGTGAGGAACTCCGCCACGGCACCGCCCGGGGCGACGAGCGCTACGCCGTCGGGCGACCCGTTCTGGATGCCGTCCGCCGGGTACGTCGCGACGACCACACCGGCCGCCGGCATCGGGCCGCTCAGCGTGCGGGTGTTGTAGGCCGCACCGTTCGCGCCGTTGTACAGAACGATCTGCCAGCCGGTCAGATCGAAGCCGGCGGGCGCCTCGATCTCGATGGCCTCGCCGGTGTCGGTACCAGCGTTGTCATAGTGGATCTCACTGATAAAGGGGTCCGATGCCGCTGGCTCCGCCAGCGCGGGTGCCCCGCTGGTCAGAAGGAGCGCGCCGCTTGCGAGGAGGACGCTGAACACGTTTCGTGTTCGTTTGCGCCGGTTCCAGTCCATTAAGTTCGCCTCCGATGGCGGGGTTGGCCAGGTGGAGATTAGAGGCCTTTTTCTGTCCGCCCAAGAGCCGCCAGGTGTATGGAGCAGATTGATCACGGCTAGATGAACAGAACTGATCGAGGCTGCCGACCGATTGTGGCGATCGCATCGGCCGAATGGCCATTAGCGACAGACCCGCCGGATGACCGCTCGGAGCGCCAGTGGCCGGAATGCCGCTCGAAACAGGTCCGGTGCAGGCTGATTCAGTCGTTTCCCCGAGCAACCTTGCGGTCAGTTGATCATTTGGTGAACCTTGTTAGCCGCGGTTGTGGGACTCCGTTGTCGACGGCGAGGACAAGGGCAACCTCACGGCAGGTGCGACACGCCGCCGGGGGTCCTGGCCACGCAGCCCGGCCGGTTGCCGGCCAACCATGCAATCGGTCAACGATCTGTCGTTCTGCGGCGCCCCCGGGCTTGACCCCGGTGTGGTCTAGCGTTGCAGCTGGTCCTGCACGGCGATGACCACCTCCGGGCCCGGCCGGCGGACGACCGCAGCCTTCGACGGGGTGATCCGCAAGAAACGGTTGCACGTCGACCTGACCGAGAGAGCCCAGCGGACGGCCAGCACAACGAGCGGACCCGGAGGCGGGGCCGGGGCCAGCGGTATTCGCGCTTCTGGGCTCGGAGACGTACGTGTCGCCGCCGCCTTCTTCGCGGCCCGGATCACCCCTCCTCGGCGAGGTCGGATGGCCTGTTCAGGAGGTTCAGGGCCCGCCCGCCCGGCGTTCACCTGTCCATTCCTACCGGCCGCAGGGCTTCCTCACGTCGCGGCTTCGGGCCTGCCAGCGACGGGGCCGGGGCAGAGATAGATCCACTACCTCCAGTCATCTGGCCTCCTCGATGCCGATGGTGTTTCGCGTAACGTCTTCGCACTTCGGAGCGCCTTCTGGTCGGCGGGCCAGGATCCGATCCCGGCCCGCGTCGCATATCGGATCAGAACGGGGAACGATGAGCCGAACAGCAAACAGGGGCCGGCGCGCCCGGGTCTGGATGGTGGGGGTGGGCGTGCTCGCCCTCCTGGCCGCCGGTGCGGGCACCGCCGTGGCGGGCAGCGGCCGGTCCGCCGACGACAACGCGGCGGAAGCGCACCTGGTCGCTGACAGCACCAAGTCGAAGGCCGACAAGACGCCCCAGTCTCCGCGGCCGGGACGGAAGCCACGTCCCACCGCGTCGCCGACGTCCAGCCCGACCGCCAGCCCGACGCCGACCCCGACCACCACCACTTCGCCTCCGAGCACCGACGTGAACGCCCAGATCCCGATCCCGGGGTACGTCACCGGCTTCCGGTTCGGCGACATCCTGGTAGACGAGGCACGCGGCCGGGTCTACATCACCGGGGGCAAGGGCACCGACGGTCTGATCGTCACCGACCTGGACGGCAACGTCCTTCGCACCCTTCAGGGCATCGCGCCGGGGGCCGCCGGGATGACGCTGAGCCCGGACGGCAGCAAGCTCTACATCGCCGCCGGCGACCAGGACTGGCTCAGGATCGTGGACCTGGACACGTGGGAACTGGACGGGCAGTTCGCTGGGAAGACCGACGGGACCATGACGTGCCCGAAGGACATGGCCTTCGCGGCCGGCCAACTCTGGGTCTCCTGGGGATGCGAGAACGAGCCCACGGCGGGCATCGGCCGGGTCGACCTCGCGACCGGCAAGTTCTCCGTGAACGCCGTGGACGCCATCGACGAGCGGATCAGCTCGGCGATGCTGCTGGCCACCTCGCCCGCTCAGCCCGACATGCTGATCGCCGGCGCGACGGGCACCAGCCCCGCCCTGCTGGTCCGCTTCGAGGCCACCGCGACGGGGCTGGTCCAGCGGGCGATCAGCCGCACCGACGGTGGGTCGGTCGCGCAGTTGGCGGTCACTCCCGACGGCACCGAGGTGATCGTCCCCTCGGGCGCGCCGTACTACCACCCGGTCCTGCGCACGTCCGACCTCGTCGAGGTGCACCGGTACCCGACCGTGACGTACCCGAACGCCGTGGCGATCCGGCCCGACGGCCTCGTCGTCGCCGGCACCAACTCGTCGTACGACAAGGACGTCTGGGTCTTCGAGCCGGGCGGCACCACGCCGATCATCACGTGCGAATTCGGGCACCTGCCGAACCAGGAGACGTGGGCGCACAACCTGGTCAAGGGGGGGCTGGCCGTGTCCGGCAACAAGATCTACGCGGTCACTGACCAGTCGGCCGAGCCGGAGATGGTGACGTTGCGGATCCGTACCCTGCCGTGACACCCGACGCCCGGCCCGCGACCGGCGGGCCGGGCGATCGGCGGTCGTCACCGGCTGCGGCACCGGTTTGAGGAGCCGGAGGCCAATTTCGGCGAAGGCCGCCGTGTTGAGAAGCTCCTCGACGCGCGCCGGCCTCGCGGACCACCTCGGCGATTCCCAGGTGCCCGCCCGGCGGCACCAGCCATCAACCACCCTGCCGCCGCCGGGCTGAGCGCGCCGAGGAGACAGCGCTGGGGTACGGCGGCGGCGCTGAAAGGAGCCACCCATTCGCACCTGCCCCCACGCGCAAGGCGATCGGGCTGAAGAACCGGTTGACCGCGACTGCTGGGAGGCAGAAGGCGAGTACCACGCCGAGCACGGGCTCTGCCTCATCTACCCGCGGACTGGTCAGGATGCGCGACGTCAACAATGTCGTGATGACAATCCGCGATCTAGAAGGCGACGAGTCAGGCGGGTGTTGCGGGTTGGCACAGCAGCTCACCCGTGGCCGGATCCTGGCACAGATAGCGACGGTCTTCGTGCATCCATCCCCATAACCAGTCCTGCCACAGGGGCTCACCACAGTGCCGGCACTCGGCACGTTGTTCCTCGGGTGCCGGTTGTGGCACCTGGGTCGATGTATCTGGCGCGCTCGTTGTCACGGTTTTCCTAGCGTTGATGTTCCGGTTTGTCGTACCTCGGCCCATAACCGTCCGGCCGAAACTCCCTCATCAGCGGGGGTGTTGGAAAGCTCGCGGTCGGCGCGCAGCCGGTAGAGGCACGGCCAGTAGGCCTGGCAGTCCCGGCACCGGCGAGGGTCGCCATCGCTCTGCCGATGTCACGGCCGTCTCTGCGCGCCGTCGTGAGCATCCCCCCAGTCCGATGACTTCATCTGGCCAGCACGATGACCACCATGGCAAGGCACCCGATCAGCAAGGTCGTCCCGCCTTACATGGCATAGGGCCACCACTAGTCGGACAGCTAGGTTTCGATGCGAATCAATTGAGTCGGCAGGCTCTAGTGCAAAGGTGGAGGCGGCGTCGTGTTGTCGGCCGACGGCCGCTCCGGCGGTGGAGTTTGGGGCATCGATTGAGCCATGGCTGCTCCCTGCGGGCGTCCCTGCGCGCTGTTCGGGTTTGGATCGGGCGGGACCACCGGGGGGCGGGCGGTCCCGCCCTGTCCAGGAGGCCGCGCACTCGACCTTCTTTCTCCACCGGCGTGGGACATCGGCATGGCGTTACACAAACAAGTCGGATGAACGCGGACTCGACCCCCCAAACCGCAGCTGAAAGCGGCCCGCTCGTTCATTCATCGAGTTGTAGTGCCTGCCGCAGCCTGTCGACCGGCCGGCCGGCGGATGGCTGGGCGGACCAATCCCCTCGGCGCAGACCAAGCGCGACCAGCAGCGCAAGCCAGGCCGCGCCGAGGGCGTAACCGGCGAGAACGTCGGTGAGCCAATGCGCGCCGAGGTAGACCCGGGAGGCGCCGACGAGCAGCACGACCACCGCCGTGGCTGCCAGCATCCTGGCGCGGGCAAGCGACGACCGGCCGGCCAGCACCACGACGGCGAGCATGCCCCAGACGGCAATCGCCTGCGTGGCATGCCCGGACGGGTAGGCGGTGCCACCGCCCGCTCCGATCAGGTCCACGGCGGGCGGGCGGGTCCGGCCCACGAGCGGCTTCGCGAAGGCGTAAAGCAACACGGCGCCGACATACGCCGCCCACAACCACCCGGCGCGCCGCCGATCACCGCGGCGCAGCAGAACGATCGTGGCGGCGACGAGGACCGGGACGAGAACCCAGCTGGACCCGAGCCAGGTGACGGTGCGCATGACCGGCGTCAGCCAGCCAAAGCGGTGCGCCACGGCGAAGGCGTGCACGCGAGCGTCAAGCGTGGCGAGTCCTTCGCCGCTGATCACGTCTTGGGTGAGCCCACCGAAGATCCACGCGGCGAGCGCGGCGGCGGTCAGTGCGGCGGTCAACGGCAGCCCGTGGGGCGTGGCGGGATCCAGACGGCGGTGCGCCCACCCCAGCTGGGCTGGGAATCGGCGCCGGGCCCACCGGGCGGGCGGTATCGCGGCCAGCCGGCCGCCGAAAGTGTGCAGCCGGTCAGAGTATCGGCGGGTGGCCCGCGTCGCGTACCGGAGCGCGAACACGAGTACAAGCAGGGCGAGCAGCGCCAGTCCGATCCGGCTGGCCCACTGCGCCGCCCGCTGCCAGCTCGCCCCAGCCAGATAACCGGCAAGCACCACGGCGGTCGCCCACACCGCGCCACCGAGGACGTTGTAGACGGCAAAGGTGCGGTACGGCATCCGGGCCATCCCCGCAAGCCCAGGGATTATGACCCGCAAGGCGGCGGTGAACCGGCCCAGAAACACCGCATTGCCGCCGCGTTCAGCCAGGTACCGCTCGGCCCGCTCCATGTGCTCTCGTTTGATGATCAGCCGACCGAGCCGCACGCTCAGCAAACGCCGACCATAACGGCGACCAACCGCGTACCCGATGGTGTCGCCGATGATCGCGCCGGCTATCGCAGCGGCGAGCACGGCGGCGAGGCTGACCCGATGCTGGAAGGCGAGTACCCCGCCGAGCAGCACCGCGATCTCGCCGGGGAAGACGAAGCCGACGAACGCCGACGACTCCAGCAGTGGCACCGCGAACACAATCGCGAGGGCCGCGAAGCCGTGCAGTTCGAGGATGTGGCGAGCGATCGTGTCGATCACGAGCTAGCGCCCCGCCACCAGCCGACGGCGCTGCGGTTTAGCAGCGAGGACCAGCAGACAGCCAAGCGCGTGGGCGAGGCCACCCGGCGGATCGTTCCTCCCGATCCCCTCCTCCTGCCTCACCTGCGAGACCGCCATCTACTACCCGTTAGTTGCCGAGGACACGGGTGAGTACGGCAGTTGCGGCCACGAATGGGCCGGTCAGCAGCGCCGCGGCCCGCACCAAGGGTCCGGTCAAGGTGAACGGTGGGTACCGGACTTTTCCCGATCCTGGACCACGCCGACCACGCTCTTTACCTCGATCAGGAGGCCGGAGACCGCGTCGATCAGCTGACCGAAGATCAGGACCCGCGCGCACAGCACGGCGATGATGGCCTTGGAACGCGTCAGCAGGTTCGCCCAGAGGATCTGCCGCGGTCGGCTGGTGCGACAACGCACCCCGTTGACCGCTCCGGTCGCCACCCGGTCGGTGACCTCGGGCACTCGTCAGCCCGCGAGGCATGTCCCGAGCCTCTCTAGTGCGGCGGTCATACGTCCGAGCGTACGGACGACCCAGCCGGTCAGTGGGCGAACCGCCGGGGTGGCGTTGCTAGCCGCGCGGCGAGGACGCGCGGCGAGGGGTGAGGGTGGCGGCGAGCAGGCCCAGGGCGAGGAGCTGGGTGGCGCCGAGGACGGCGATCAGGGTGGGCAGCGACCGGGTGTACAGGGCACCGACCAGGCCGCCGCCGGCCAGCGCGGCCAGACCCTGCACGGCGGCGAACACGCCGTACGCGGTGGCGCGACGTGCCGCCGGGACGATATCGGCCACCAGGGCCTTGACGGTCGAGTCCTGCACGCCGACAGCGGCGCCCCAGAGCAGAGCACCAGCCACGACCGCGTCCACACTTCCTGACAGGGCCAAGGCGGGCACCGCGGCGCCGAGCAGGGGCAGGGCGAGCAGCACCCGCCCACTCCACCGGTCGTACAGGTAGCCGCTGGCCAGCGCGGCGACGGCCGCGGCGGCCATGGCGCCGGCGTACAGCAGGGGAATGCCTGCGAGGGGGATCAGGCCGGTGCGGTGGGCGTGGAAGGAGATGATCCCGAAGGTCACCAGGCCGGCGGTGGCAGCTCCGGCCGCGGCGGCGAACAGGAAGAACCGGCGGGGCAGGTCGGCGCCGAACCAGCGGCCCAGGGCGGTCGGCGGGCGGCTGGCAGCGGCGGGGGGCGCGGCCCGTTCGGTGTCGTACGCGGCGGGGTCGGGTACGCGTAGCCGGATCCACAGCAGCAGGCCGACGGCGAGGGCGCCGGGGACGGCCAGGACGGCCATCGCCGGCCAGATCAGTCCGGTGGCGGCGGCGAGTGCGGCGACCAGCAGCGGCCCGGTGAACGCGCCGACCTGGTCGAGGGCCTTGTGCACGGCGAATCCACGGCCGCGGCCGACGGCGCCGGCCGCCTGGGCCAGCAGCGCGGTCTTGGCCGGACTTCGCACCGCCTTGCCGGCGCGCTCGGTCAGGATCAGCCCGCAGGCCAGCGCCAGACCGGCGCCGCCGACGAAGGGGGCCACAGCCAGCAGGGGGACGCAGACCGCGGTGAGGGTGTAGCCGACCAGCGTCAGGGACCAGTACCGGCCGGTGCGGTCCGCGAGGGGTCCGAAGGCCAGGCGCAGCAGCAGCGACATGGCCTCCCCGGCTCCGGTGACCAGGCCGACGACCATCGCCGACGCGCCGAGGGCTCCCAGGAGCGGTCCGCTGATGGACCGCGCACCCTCGTAGGCCATGTCGGCGGCGAGGCTGACCACCCCGAAGCTGACCACGACCCGCCACGCCGACCAGGCCGGGGTGGGAGTTCCGGCTCTGGCCGCGGTGGTGCTGTCGGACAGGTCGGTGGGGACGCTAGGCACGGTATCTCCTCGAGCCGGCGCCGGGATGGACGCCCGATGCCGATGGCAGCAGGATCGTGATCGTGGTGCCGGCGGTCGGGTGTGCGCACGGCAGCTCGAATCGGGTGTCCGTGCGGTGGTGTGCCCCGGCGGAGCAGATCCGTAGTTCGCCGTCGTGGGCGCGGACGATGGCCTCGACGAGGGATAGGCCGAGCCCTGTGCCCGGGGAGGTGCGGGCGGTGTCGGCGCGGCTGAACCGTTCGGCGGCGTGCGGCAGGAATTCGGGGCTCATGCCGGGCCCGTCGTCGTGGACGGTGAGCCGGATCAGTCCGTCGGCGGGGGCGGCGGCGACGGTGACGGGCGGCGCGCCGTACCGGACGGTGTTGTCGAGCAGGTTGGTGACGACCCGGCCGAGGCCCGTGCCATCTCCCCTGACGATCAAGCCTGCCGTGACCTCGGCGTGCAGGGCCTCACCGGTCGTGGCCTGGTAGCGCTCGACGAGGCCGGCCAACAGTTCGCTGAGGTCCACCTCGGGGGCGGTGTCGGCGTGGGCGGGTTGCACGCCGACGCTGAGCAGGGTGTCGGCGAGCGCGATGAGGTGGGCGGTGTCGGCGGCCGCGCTGCGCACAGTCTGTTCCAATTCGGCGGCGCTGCGCGGACGACGCAGGGCCAGTTCCAGCTCGGTGGACAGCAGGGTCAGTGGGGTGCGCAGTTCGTGGCTGGCGTCGTTGATGAACCGTCGCTCCCGGTCCAGGGCCGACTCCAGCGCGGCGAGCATGTCATTGAGGGTGCGGCCGAGCCGGGTCACCTCGTCGTCGGACCGGTCAGGTACGGCCAGCCGCACGCCGGTGGCGCCCGCGGCGATGCGGGCGGCCTCGCTGCGGTACCGCTCGACCGGGGCGAGTGCCGCGCGGGCGAGGCGGTAGCCGACGACGGAGGCGATGGCGAGGGCGGCAAGGTTGGCGAGGGCGAGCTGGCCGATGAGTTCCCGCAGCGCCTCGTCGCGCTGGTCGCGACGCACCGCGGCGACGATGACGGCGGGCTGGCCGGCCGGTGGCCTGGCGCCAGGTTGCAGGGGTACGGCGTACAGGCACAGCGGGCGGGTGCTGATCGGCAGAAGGGAGCCTCGGTCGGCGCGTACCGGCGCCCGCAGCGCCACGTCGAGCTGCCCCGGGGTGAGCAGCGAACCGGCCGGCAGACCGGGACTGGCCGAGAGCACATGACCAGCGGCGTCGAGGACCTGGTAGTACTCCCCCGCCCCGGTCCGGCCGGCGTTCGGCGGGAGCCCGCCGGCGCGGACGAGGTCGGTCAGCTGCGCCGACTGGGCGGCCAGGTCCTGGTCGAGGCGGACGTCGAGGGCGTACTGCACGCGCAGGTAGACGAACGCGCCGGCACCGGCGAGGACCAGGAGCATCGCTGCGGCGAAGCCGGCGATCAGCCGGATGCGCAGCGGCAGTCGACCCAACAGGCCGACATTGGGGCCACCGGCTGACGACCTGGCAAGGACACCGCGTGGCCGCGCCGGGCGGGAGGGCATGTCAGCCCCCGTCGGCGCGCAGGCGGTAGCCGACGCCGCGCAGGGTTTCGATGGCCTGCCTGCCGAAGGGCTTGTCGACCTTGCCTCGGAGGGTGGCGATGTGGACGTCGATGACGTTGGAGCGGATGTCGGTTTCGCCGTCCCACACCTCATCAAGGATCTGGTAGCGGGTCAGGCACTGCCCAGCCCGGGTCAGCAGGAGGGCGAGGATGTCAAACTCGCGGGCCGACAGGTCGATCTCCACCTCGCCGCGGAACACCCGCCGCTGTCCGGGGTCCAGGTGCAGGTCTCCGGCGCGTACCTCGGCCGACGGCGGGCCTGCGGCGCGCCGGTGCAGTGCCCGCAGCCGGGCGAGCAGCTCGTCAAAGGAGAACGGCTTGGTCAGGTAGTCGTCGGCGCCCGCGTCCAGACCGGTGACCCGGTCGGGGACGTCACCGCGGGCGGTGAGCATCAGCACCGGTACCTCGTTGCCCTGCTGGCGAAGGGCCCGGCAGACGGCGATGCCGTCGATCCCCGGCAACATGATGTCGAGCACCACCGCGTCGTGGGTGCCGGTAGCCGCGGCGAGCAGCCCGTCCGAGCCGGTGTGCCGGATATCAACGGTATGACCCGCTTCCCGCAGCCCTTGGGCGAGCAGGGCAGCCAGGCGCCGCTCGTCCTCCACCACCAGAACCCGCACCCCGCTCCTCCCCCCGCTCGTACCGGCGACAAGTGCAGCACAGCGTCGGTGGTCTTCATCTGGCCTTCATGTCCGGCTGTCTACCGTCGGCACCTCAACATTGCACGGCGGAAGGACAGCATGAACACCCGTCTCTTCCTGGAAATCAACAACCTGGCCAGGGCGACGCCATGGGCGCACGCCCCGCTGGCCGACTACGCGAAGTACGGGGTGGTGCTCTTCGCCGCTTTGCTGCTGGCCGGCTGGTGGACCGCCCGCCAGCGCGGCACCGGCATGCTGGCGGCGGTGTGGGCTCCGGTCGGGATGCTGCTGGCCGTGGCGGTGAACCAGCCGATCGTGGCGGCCGTGCAGGAGCCCCGCCCGTACACCTCGCTACCCGGCATTTTGGTCCTGGCCGACCGCAGCGCGGACCCGTCGTTTCCGTCGGACCACGCCACCATGGCCGGAGCCGTCGCGGCCGGGCTGCTGCTGGTCAGCTGGCGGCTCGGCCTGCTGGCCGTGGCCGCCGCCGCGGTGATGGGCTTCGCCCGGGTGTACATCGGCGCGCACTACCCGTCCGACGTCCTGACCGGTTTCGCGCTCGGCGCCGTCGTGACCCTACTCGGCTACCTGATCGCCCGTCGCCCGCTGGCGGCGGGCCTGCGCCGTCTGGAACGCACCCCACTGCGACCCCTGCTCCGGCCCGCGGCCGGACCAGTCGCAACGATGCGGCCGTGACCGTGGGCCGGGTCCCTTACGGCCTAGTCGTCCACCAGGGCCACCTCGGCATCTTCCTGCACGCGGGGGCGGAGGGATTCGGCATACCCGCGCCGGGCGAGGCGGTGGATCATCCCGGGTGCCGGCTACGCCGCACGTGGCCACCTGTCCATCGTCGGGGTCGCTGTGGTGGCGTTCCTGGCCGCCGTCGGTCGTGACACCCTCGGGTTCCGGGTCGGCTGCACCGGTGGCCGACCGTTGCTCCTGAGCTACGGGCGGTACGTGCGGCTGACACCGGGCCGGCTGGATTGGATCGAGCCGTTCACACGCCGGAAAGATCATCGCGGTCGCCCGGCTTCGTCGAAGGCCGCGCCAGTTCAACGGGTCACCGCCGGGGCGCCAACGGGATGCCGTGGCACCGCCAGCTGGTAGTTGACGATCACGAACCCGTCGCCGATGAGATGCCCGAACGATGTCGCCGGAACGGTTTCGGCGGGTTCGAAGAAGTCCTTCACGGGGTGCCCGCCGCCGGCAGGGTAGGTTTCGGTGCGGTCGCGGACCTCGCATGCGCCGTACGCCTCGGGGGGCGTCTGGACGGGTCGCAGCGCTTGACCGCCGGAGGTAATCACCAGCACCGCTGCGGCCACCACACCAGCGGCGACGAGCACGGCGTGGGACAGGCGCGCATCACACAGCCGTGGGATGTAGTGGCGCAGGACGTCGCCGAGCATGAACATGCCAGCGATGGCGACGAGTTGCCCGATCTCCACCCCGATGTTGAAGGCCAGCACTCGGGGGATCGTCGCGTCGGAGGGCAGCCCGACCTCCTGCAGCCGGGTGGACAGGCCCAGCCCGTGGACGAGGCCGAAGCCAAGGACCGCGGCGGCGAACCAGGTCCAGGTCTTCGGTCGCCCGGTCAGGCCGACCACGCCGACGAACACCAGGCTCAAGGCGACGACGATGTCCACCAGCACCGGGTTGACGTGCCAGTCGGCGACAGTGGCGGTGAACAGGGTGACGCTGTGCCCGAGCGCGAACAGGGAGATCAGCTTCGCCGCCCGCCGCACCTGACCGGCGAGCAGCAGGATCCCGCCGACGAACAGCAGGTGGTCCCACCCGGCGAGCATGTGCTTGGTGCCCAGCCAGACGAACCCGCCGACGGTGTCACTCGACCCACCGACCCCGTGGGCCCACGCGCCGCCGGGCGCGGCCAGCACGACGGTGGCCATCACCGCGCCGACTGTCGCGATCCGGTGGCCTGCCGATGACATCGCTGATCCTCCTGAGCTCGTTGCGGTGGCGGGCAGCACGTCGCCGTGCCGAGCTGTGCCGGGCTGTTCCGCTGTTAGTCGCCCCGCCGGCCTGGATAGTTCCGGTCCACGACGACGTCCGGGCACGAGTCGCAGGTCGTTGCCGCCTACCGGTCGAATGCCTGCCTGGCCTTGTGTCGTGCGGTGACGAAGTGCAGGTCGAGGACGGGCGTCGGATCGGCTACGCCGGGCCCGCCGGCGCGTATCCACGTCACGAGGTCCTCGGTGGCCTCGGGGTCGGTGAGCAGGCCGAGCCACACGGGACGGGCACCGGCGGCCCGACCGGCGCCCCCTGGGCTGACGACCATGACGTTGGCGTGGGAGCACATGTCGAGGCAGTCGCTGACCCGGACGGTGGCGGTCCCGGCCAGCTCGCCGTGGAGCTGGGCGAGTTGCCCGGCGTGGTCGAACCCTGGTGTGACGGTAGTGTTTCCGCAGCAACAGCCCCGGCACACGGTCACCGTGCATGGGGTGGCCGCCAGCTTCGCCTGCCCGGCGCGGCGGCTCATCGGCCGTCCCTCGCTCGGCGCCAGGCCCGGGTGTGCAGGAGCCGCAGGCCGTTGAGACCGACGATGACGGTGGAGCCCTCGTGCCCGGCGACACCCAGCGGCAGCGGGAGATGGCCGAACAGGTCCCAGGCGACCAGCACGGCGATGAACGTGCCAGCGATGACAAGGTTGGCGCTCACCAGGCGGCGGGCGCGGCGGGACAGGGCGATGACGGCGGGCAGAGTTGACAGGTCATCGCGGACCAGGACCGCGTCGGCGGTCTGCAGGGCGAGGTCGGAGCCGTTGCGGCCCATCGCCACGCCGGTGTCGGCGGCGGCGAGGGCGGGGGCGTCGTTGACGCCGTCGCCGACCAGCAGGACTCGCCGACCGTCGCGCTGCAGGGCGCGTACCCGCTCGACCTTGTCGGCCGGGAGCAGGTTGGCGTGCACGTCGGTGATGCCGGCCTCGGCGGCGAGCCGGCCCGCCGCGCCGGGGTTGTCACCGGTGAGCAGCGCCGGCGTCGCGCCGGTCAGCGCGGCGAGGGCGGTGACAGTGGCCCGGGCGTGCGGGCGGACCCGGTCGGCCAGCGCGAGGACCCCGGCGGGCACGTCCTCCACGATCACTACCACCGCAGTACGCCCGGCCGCCTGCACGGTGTCGACCAGGGTCCTCCCCTGCGGGTGGATCGGCGCGAGTTCGTCGAGCAGCGCCGGGGAGCCGACCCGCACGCGCCGCCCCTCGACCGTGGCGGTGACGCCCCGGCCGGGCGTGGCGGTGAAGTCGTGGACCGCGGGGACGGTCAGTCCCCGGTCGCGGGCGGTGGCGAGCACGGCGGCGGCCAGGGGATGTTCGCTGGGGTGTTCGGCGGCGGCGGCCAGCCGTAGCAGGGTGTCCTGGTTGTGTCCGCTGCCGTTGATGAGGTGGATCTCCGCGATCCGGGGGGGTGCCCTCGGTGAGGGTGCCGGTCTTGTCGAACGCCACCACGTCGGTGTCGGCGAGCTGCTCCATGACCACGGCGGACTTGATCAGGACGCCGTGCCTCCCGGCGAGGGCGATGGCCGACAGCAGCGGGGGCATGGTGGCCAGTACCACCGCGCACGGCGACGCGACGATCATGAAGGTCATCGCCCGCAGCAGGGTCGGCTGCAGGGCCGCGCCGAACGCCAGCGGGACGGCGAACAGGGCCAGGGTCGCCACGACCACGGCGACGGAGTAGCGCTGTTCGACCCTTTCGATGAACAGTTGGGTGCGGGCCTTGGTCGCCGATGCCTCCTCGACGAGGGCGACGATGCGAGCGATCACCGATTCGGCGGACGGCCGGT
Source organism: Micromonospora sp. NBC_00389 (assembly GCF_036059255.1). Classification (NCBI taxonomy): domain Bacteria; kingdom Bacillati; phylum Actinomycetota; class Actinomycetes; order Micromonosporales; family Micromonosporaceae; genus Micromonospora; species Micromonospora sp. NBC_00389. The sequence goes on from NZ_CP107947.1 coordinate 1,256,180, forward strand.
GCACCTGGGCGAGCAGCGCGCCGGCACCGTTGACGGTGCCGGCGTACACCTCGTCCCCGGGGTGTTTGGCCACGGGCAGCGGCTCGCCGGTGATGCTGGCCTGGTCGACGTCGCTGGCTCCGTCGACGACCACCGCGTCGGCGCCGATCCGCTCGCCCGGCCGGACCCGGATCACCTGCCCGACGACCAGGTCCGCGGCGGCGATGGTGTCCTCGGTGCCGTCGTCGCGGACCCGGGTGGCCCGCTCGGGGGCGAGGTCGAGCAGCGCGCGGACCGAGTCGGCCGTGCGGGCCGTGGCGAACGCCTCCAGCGCGCCTGAGGTGGCGAAGATGACGATCAGCAGCGCGCCGTCGAAGGCCTGCCCGATGCCGACCGCGCCGAGCGCGGCCACGATCATCAGCAGGTCCACGTCCAGGGTCCTCCCGCGCAGCGCCCGCAGTCCGGCCAGCGCCGGCTCCCACCCGCCGGCCGCATAGCAGGCCAGGTACAACGTCCACCACAGCGGCGCCGGGGCATGCGCGAGCTGCGCGATGCCACCGACGGCGAACAGCACCGTCGCCGCCGCGGCCCAGCGCACCTCAGCGAGGACCCACAGCCGGGCACCCCACCGCCGAGGCGCGTTGGCTGCGGCGGTCGCGGGCTGAGCGGGAGTGGTGTCGGCCGTCAGGGTCACAACGAGCAACCATACCTGCGTGCCTTCGCAGATACACAATCAGCTAGGCAGACAGTCAGCGGGGGAAAGCTAGGCTAGACGGGTGCACACGTCGCTGCCGGACTTCCAGATGCCCAACGACGAGCAGGTCCACCTCGCCGCCGAGGGTTTCCGGCTGCTCGCCGACCCGACCCGCATCAAGATCCTCTGGGCGCTGCTGCAGGGCGAGTCGTCGGTCGCCTGCCTCGCCGACCTGGTGGGCGCTGCCCCCACCGCCGTCAGCCAACACCTGGCCAAGCTCCGCCTGGCCGGCCTGGTCCGCGGACGCAGGGAAGGCACCTTCGTCTACTACTCCGCCGCCGACGTCCACGTCCAGGCCCTGCTCGCCGAGGCCCTGTTCCACGCCGACCACACCGACCGCGACCTACCCGACCACGCCCGCGGTGACCTGCTCCCCCACACCCGTCCCGCCACACACCCGGCGACCTGAGCCGGAGCGCCAATGTCACTCGCCGGACGGCGTCAGGCCTATGGGATCGAGCAGCACCGCGATCGGATCACGGCCCCGAGCGACGGCCGGTTCCAGCAGGTGGCGAGCCCAGCAGCACCACATCCGGTTTGAGGCTGGTCTCCAGCATGTGCCGCAGGGTGTGGGCGATGAGTTCCTTTCGGCTGCTGACAGGACGGGGCTGAGGCGTCCTGGCTGATATCGGCGACGCTTCATGGCAGACCGAGGGATCCGCATGGCGCCTGGCGCACGGCGACGCCGGCCGGGCCCGACAAGGGTCCGGCCGGCGTCTCGTCGGCGGTTAGAGGCGGTCGAGGATCCTCTGCAGGGTTTGCACCTCGGCGGCCTGGTCCGCTTCGATCGTTGCGGCGAGGGCCTTGGCCTCGGCGTTGGAGCCGTCGGTCTGCTCAGTCTTGGCCATATCGATGGCACCCTTGTGATGGGCGATCATCATCTGGGCGAACAGCTTGTCGAATTCCGAACCCATGTCCGCCTTGAGTTTGTTCATCTGCTCCTCACTGGCCATGCCCGCCATCCCGGGAATGCCGGTTTCTGCCGCACTCATGCCTGGCATGGGCGTGCCCATGCCAGGCATGGCGTGGCCTTCCGGGGCGGCGGTGGGCTTGCCCCACCCGGTCAGCCAGCCAGTCATCGTCGAGATCTCCGGATCTTGCGCGGCCTTGATCTTCGCTGCGAGGTCCTTCAGCTCGGCATCGTTGGCACGGGTGGGCGCCAGGTCGGCCATCTCGACCGCTTGGCGGTGGTGCGGGATCATCATTTGGGCGAACATGACGTCGGCGTCGTTGACCGCGCCTGCGCTGGCGTGCGCCGACTCGGAGGCGGTGGCGTTCGGGCTGCGGCCCCCGTGGTCCATGCCGGCCATGTCGTCGTCGGTGCAGGCCGCAGTGGCCAGGAGCAGCGCGGACAGGGTGGCGCCGGTCAGCAGGGCACGACGCAGCACGATGGTGCGCTTCATGAGCAATGCCTTTCAGGTTGACGGTATGCGATGAAGGGTCAGCGGCCGGTCTGACCGGCCGGCGCTTCCTATATCCGCAGCACCGACACCGTGGCGACGTGCAAGCCGAGCAAAGGTACAGAGGGCCCGCGGCCACCACTGCGAATCGTTGGACGTGTCCGGGGAACAGGCCGGTCATTGAGGGATGTCGCGCGCAGCAGCGCCACCCACACGATCAGTCCGAGCGCGCCGAGCACCGCGAGACAGACCGAGAAGACGTCCAGATCCATGCCACCGGCTGGAGTCGGCTCGCCGATCCGCGCAATCAAGTGCTGCTCGTGAGAGCCGTCCTGGCCAGGATCACTGAGCGTGCCATGGGGCACGCTGCCCACCACGATCCCGTGGCCGCTCGCGGCCTGGTGACCGCCATCGCCATGGCCGAAGGTGTGCATTCCGGCGACGCCGAGGGCGAGCAGGACGAGCAGTAGTACCCGCGGCAGGCTGACCAGCCTGCCGCGAGTGCGACGCAACGCGGTCCTGTTCATCCCGATCCAGGATAGTAGGTGGCGTTAGCGTCGGCGGGCGGTCCCGGACGAGCCAGGCACGGCTCGCGGACGATGATCTTGCGGGTCCAGGCGCGTAACGGCAGGCTCAGGATGTCAGGTGGGGAATGTCGACCATGAGAGCGGCCGTCAGTGTCGGGGTGCTCTCGGTAGGGATCGCAGGGTCAGGCCGATGCGGGCCAGGCTGACCGGAACTGCCACGAGCATGGGCCACACCGGGGTTGGGGCGACGAGCAGAGCGGCGGCCACCATCGCCAGGTCCAGGGCGACAAGGCCGAGCCCGCCGGCGTCGCCGAGGCGGGCGCGGCGGTAGCTGCGCCGGCTGGTCGCCGAGAGGATCAACACGGCGACGACGGCCAGCAGCGCTAGGCCGAACACGACTGCGGCGGGAGCGGGAACCCGCCAACTCCAGGCGTCGGCGGCGACGAGGCTGGCGCCCCAGCAGGCACCGACAATCGGACCGGTGGCCAGCAGCACCCGGGCGGTGCGTCGGCTCGGGGACTGCGCGACGAACGCGTCGGTGATCTGGTCGACGCTGCCAAATTCGGCGATGGCGGCGCGGGCCGCGTCCGCCGGTGGCAGCCCGGCGGCGAGGTGGTGCTGCCAGGTCTCGGTCAGCCCGTCGGCGAGTTCGTAGACCGCGTCGGCTGGCAGGCGGCGGGCCAGGACGCCGAGGTGGGCATCGATCAACTGGTGGCTGGCCACGGTCTGGTCTCCAGCAGTGTGGTGATCGCGGTGGCGAACTCGCGCCAGTTGTTGCGGTCGGCGTGCAACCGCCGCGCGCCGGCCGGGGTGAGCTGGTAGGTGCGCCGGCGCCGGCCGTCCACGCTCGACCAGGACCCGGCGATCAGACCGGCGTTTTCCAGGCGGTGCAGGGCCGGGTAGATGGTGCCGGTGGGCAGGTCGAACCGGCCGGCGCTGCCCTCCCGCAGGGCTTCCTTGACCGCGTACCCGTGCCGCGGCGCCGTCTGGGTGGACAGTGACCGGGATGGCGCACGGGACGAGGGCGAGCCGGGCGCCGCCACCGGAAGCATCTACCACATCCTGCTCGAACCGCAGGCAGACGGACAACCAGGTGCCCGCGCCACCGTCAACCCTGACGGCACCTACGTCGCCCAGGCACGGCCGGGCACCTACCGGGTCCAGTTCGCCATACAGGACCCCTACCTCTACATCGACTCGGCCGACTCCGACCTGGTGTCGTACGACAACAACGCGGGTTACACCAAGTACGGCTACAGCGACTGGGTGACGCTCGCGGGTGGCGAGGAGGCCGTGGTCGACGCCGGCGTGGTCTCCAAGTACCTCTCCTGACACGCTCAGCAGCGGGCCCGGGCCCCGGGAATGATCGGGGCTCGGGCTAAGGAACAACGCATGCGGTCGCCGGGTTGGTCCACGGTCCCCGTATCGCAATTACTGAGTGCGCGGCACATGAGCAGCCTCTATACGGCAAGCACGACAGGCCGTTGCCGATTGCTGGCCGCCCACGTTCAGGCACGGCCTCGGCGGGCCACGCGCGGGCCCGCGCTGTCCTACCATGGGCTTCTGGCTGCTCTACCTGGTCCCCCGTCCGGGTAGAGCAGCTTGCGGGTTTCGACCGGCTCACTCGGTGGCCGTGGCATCGGCGTAGCAAAGGGCGAGGGGCGGGTGATCCGACCAGACCGTGTCGACGACGTGCTGGGTTTCGCTAGCGAGCTAGATTCAGCCCCCCGGCACTGGCCGCGCCGAGAGCGGCATGGCAAGGACTTTGGCTGCAGGTCGGCTGCCCAGGCGGCTACAGGAGCGATCCGCCGGCTTGAGGGGTCGAAAATCCGACCTCCGAGGAAATTCCAGAACCCTCATGCGCGCCCCCACCACCGGGCCTGGTCGGCGCTATCTGAGTGTGGCCGGAAGCGGTGCGGGCGGCGGCCATGAAGGCAGCGGCGCGTCGTTCCTTCGCGATCACCCAACCTGAGCGGGCTATCCGCTACGGCGACCCGCTCTAGGATGACCCGACTCCTCGACCCCCAGGCAACCACCACGACTCGGGGACGTGGGAGGTCATGGGGTTCTTCCTGCGGAAATCTTCCACCGGCGTCCGTGTGTCTAGCGCCGGTTGTGGCCGTCGTCAGCCGGTTAGAGCGGGTCCGACCGACGCGGAGGCCGGGCCCGTGTGGAGGGGCCGCCCCGAGCGCGTACGTCGGCGGGATGACGGGGACGCAGCGTCCGTCCAATCGAGGACAACCCCCAAATCTTCGACTCCGAGTTCGACGACGCGGTCATGGATCGGATTACCACGCTCGACCGGAGCCCGGCCGGTCGGCAGGGCGCCGACCCCGGGCACCTTCGGCTACCTGCCGGCCTGACGTAACGCGGCCAGGCGCGGCGACGCCGGTGAACTGGGGCCCCGGGCGGGCCCGGTCCACCTACGGAAGGAAACGCCCCGCGATGCGTCGCCCTGTTGTGCCGATCATTCTGTCGATGCTGGTCGTAGGCGGGCTCGCAGCCTGTGGCGCCGCGGAGCCGGCCGGGGAGCGGTGGCAGGCGGCGGCCCCCGCTTCGCCGACGGCCAAGCCGGCGCCGCCACCGCCTCGACCCGCGCCGAAGAACAAGGAGGAGGCGGGCCGGCAGGCGCGGCTCGCGCTCGCCGACCTGTCGACGTTTCGCCAGGAGACGGCGGAGCACACCAGCGAGAACTCCGACGATTGGCGGCTGCGTTCGCTCTGTCGCGACATCCTGCCCTCGGATCGACTCGCCTCCGCTGGTCGCGAACGCCGCTGGGTGAAGCCGCCGATCTGGATCCGCCAGCACGTCGTCGGCTACCTGACCGTGCCCGGCCGCAAGCTGATCGGCGAGCTGCGACCGGTGTTGAAGACGTGCTGGTCGTATCGGACGGGCGACGGCAGGACCTCAACTATCGTGCCCTGGACCCCAGCTGGGGTGCCGGCGAATCCGGACGTGGTGACCTTCTGCGAGACCCAGCAGACGGACGACGGCCCGCTCAGCCAGTGCACGATCATGATGGCGCGCGGTTCCTACGTGCTCAACCTGGACGCCTCCGACGGCGACGGGAACCTCAAGAAGTCCCAGGCGATGGTCGCCAAGCTCTATCCCCTCGTCACCGAGGCGTTCGTCAAGGCCACCTGACCGGGCATCCCGCGGCTGTTTCGGTGAGCCCAGCCGTGACGTGTCGCCACCGGGCGGCGAGGCCACCGACACCTGGGGCTGTCTGATCTTGATCTTGGGTGTAACCAGTCCGGCGCAACTCCTCCACCGTCGTCACAGCGTGATCTAACCAGCAGGTCAGGCCGCCTGCAGCGGCAGCGGCAGGTAGTAGGGCAGGTCGGGAACCATGCTCCCGAGCACGAGGGCCGACGGCGCCCGCCAGGCTGACCGCGCCAGCGGCAGCACGGCCGCGACGTGACCACCGGTGAACGGCACCTCGTCTCCCTCGCTCGGATGGCTCCTGGTGCACTGTCACCGCTGCCTGGCGATGCACGGGCCGGGCACAGCGGTGTGGCCCTGTCGCTCGGCGGGGTCAGCCGCGTAGGGAGCCGCTGCTCTTGCCGGCGGGATCCATCGCGACGCAGGTGACATTATGGTCGCCTCTCATCCACGCTCGCTGCGTCGGATAGAGAACGAAGAGTTCAAAGGATTCAAAGTCTGCCGTCGGGGCGTAGGACTCGAAACGGTCTTGGCAGCCCTGGTCCGCCTTCTCCAACACGTGCCCCTCGCCCGGCCAGTCCCTTCCGGGCAACGCGAAGGCGGCGAAGACCTCGCCCTCGTGTGGTTGCGCACAGGGAACCGCCGGCAGACTGAGAACGTTGTCGCTGTCTTCGAGGTCGTTGACACAGTCGCCCAGCCGCAACTGCCGGGCGCTCACCGAACCGCCGTCGGTCAGCTCGCCGGCGTCGTCGCGGTCGGCACCCGATGCGATGGCCACCACGATCAGTGCCGCCAGGCCCAGCATCCAGGCCCCAGACAGCGCCAGGCCGGCGATCGCCAGTCCTTTGCCGCGGTAGGGCCGGGTACGCATCTGGACGAGCGCGACGATGCCGAAGATCACGCTGAGCAGGACCCCACCAATGATCCCCAGCACCAGGGAGGCCACCGCGAAGCCGTTCATGCCCGGGTCGGGCATCACCGGCGGGTAGGGCTGGTACTGCGGATACGGCCGGTAAGGAGACCTCCCGTCGCCGGACGGCGCGGACGGGTAAGGCGCCAGCCCGGGTTGACCAGGCGGATCGAGTTGGGCCACGGCCGGGACCATATCAACGGTCTTGGGCCGGAGCAGACCCACTGGGGTGCACTTGAACGTGCTGCTCAAGCTCGGTCGACGTACCCTGCCGACTGGTTGGTGTGGGTATCGTCCGCCAGGTGATCTTCAGGAGAGCCCGTCATTGGCAGGGCTTGCCGTGACGTCGACATTGCGGTGGCCCGTGCTCGCACCGGCGGTCGCGGTCGGTCTGCTGGTGCTCGGCCTGGCGCTCAACGCCGCAACGATGATCTACGACCTTACGCATTGGGACGTGGTCTACTACGTGCCTCCAGCGGAGGCAGCCAACCGGAATGGTCTTGCCGACCTCGGCCTCGAAGTGTTCGACCAACTGGCCTCGGTTCTGTCCGGCCTGGCCGTGGCCGGCCTGCTGCTGTCGATGACGGGGCTCGTGCGCGGCAGGACGTGGGCACATGCAACGACCTGCGTCCTGACCGCCCCATTCGCTCTGTGCTGCGGCCTGGCGTTCATCAAGGGCCGGGGTTCCTTCGCGGGAAACCCAGACGACCCGAACAACATCACGCCTCGGCATACCTCGGCGCCAACCTGGGTCCTCGTTGGTGACGCAATGGGGCCGCTCCTGCTCGTGGGCGCGGCGATCATCGTCTTGATCCTGCTTTTTGTCCCCCCGGTCTACCGACGCTTCTACCCGTTCCGTCAGCAGCGCGACCCGCGAGGATTCCGCAATCACGGATAGCGAGGCGTAGCCGGGCTGCCACCGCCGGCATCTCTTTGGTCAGGAGAGCCGGCGGGAGTGGGCAGCGAGCAACGACCGCAGCGGTGCCAGGCCCGTCGCACCAAGCCCCCGCTTCGGCAGTACGAGCACGGCCCCACCGCGCCGCTCCGATGCAAGCAGGACGAACGACCTATCCGTCTCGACGTGCAGCGGGTACGGAGCCCAACTTGTCGTCGATTGTCCGGCGGCGCTGCTGAGATGCACCCCGGTGTCGGTAACCGTGGCCTGCATGGGCTGGGACAGCGCAGGATTGCCGCGCATGATCTGCCGAACATGAAGCCGGTAGATCCAGCGGGAGCCGCCGAAGAGCCGGCGCAGCAACAGGCTGAACCCAACGGTGACGGGCACCACCAGAACCAACACGACGACGGCACCTATCACAGCGGTGCCTGGCGCCCAATCCCCAGACACCGCAGAGGAAACGAAGATGACGGCGACCAGGCCGACCGTCAGGAGAGTGCTCAGCCACCGCAGATACCAGGGACGCGGAATGCTGCGGTTATGGGCCGCAAAGCCGTCGAGCAGGTCGTCCGAGGTGAGCGTGTAGTGCAGCTGCACGGGGTCGGCCGTGACGTTCTCCGAGGGCATGACGGAGAAGCCTACTCACCGGAAGGCACACCTGTCGCTTGGGCAGGATCCTGTCCGGAGCTTGGCGGATCTCCTCGTCCGGCAGTCGCCAGACTGTCCAGCCTTCCCGACGGGGACAAGGTGAAGCGCCTCACCAGCCGAACGACCTTGGCCCCGTCCGGGAAGGCTGGTAGCCCTTGTGGTGCCCGGCGAGGGAATCCGCCCAGCATCGCAGGCCGCGGTGGATGCGTTCCGGCACGAGTACAACACCGACCGGCCGCACCAGTCCCTGGAAATGGCGTTCCCTGCCGACCGGTCTCACACTGCTCCCCCGCGCTCCGTCGACCTTTTGCGGACTAGATCCGGATCGCTCGCGTCACAAAGATGGCCCGTGCTCTCGTCTTACCGGAGCGGATAAGGCCAAGCGTTGTCCCAGCTTGCCCAGATATCAGCGTCGTCGGCTGACTCGACACCCGTTGCCACCAACAGCGAGATGACAGCGACCAGGCGGGTGAAGACCACCGCCGAGGAGCCGTACAAGCCCTCGCCTATTCCTCTGATGACCAGACCCGTAGCAAGGTCGCGACCTGCGGCGTGAAGGGCCTCGGCGTACTCCGGCTCGGTCAGCCCGAGCGTGACTTGATCAGATGGAACGGACAGCGCAACGGGCATCGGAATGAGGTCAATCTGGACGCCCGGAGAGTCGGCAGCACGCGCCATTAGCAGGCCGTACGACGACGCGTGCCCCAGTCGGCCCCGGTACTCAACGTCGACGACGTCAACCTCGGCCGGCACCGGACCGTCGTCGCCAGTCCATGCGATCAGCATGAAAAACTCCCGCCGCCCAAACTCCCTGAGCATGGGCCGCACGGTAGTGGAATGTCATAAGCCTGGCGGCTCTGGGATTAGAAGAAGATCATGGCGGACTGGTAGGGAAGCCGCGGTGCTGGTCAGACCGTCCGCCGCTGTCGGGCAACGTCGGCGTTGGTTGGCGTCCTGGGCTGTACGGATGGCTTTACAGCCATGCCCGCTACAAGGCGGCCGCTCGCGGGCCCGTGAACTCGTCGCCCTGAGGGTCGTAGAGGACCAGGCCGTGCCGCTGCGTCAGGTCCAGGATGGCCTCGACTGCCTCCGTGCCGTGTGCCGACCAGGTGATGTTCATCGAGACGTGATCGATCCCACGGCGAGTGAGTAGACATCCATGGCGAGTCAGGGGGCAACGGCGGCTCGTCCGGATACCGCGTCCGGAGTTCCCGGTAGAAGGCGACGATCCGCTCATCGAGATCGCCGTCGCGGTGCTGTCCGCTGGTGCAGTGATCGAGCATGGCCCTGGCCTCCGGGCGGATCCTCCGGCGGCGGGCCGGTGCGGTGCGGACCGCCGCGCACCGCTGGGCTGCGGCGGCTCGCCGGTCTGATCGAGCGTAACGACTTGAACCAGCCACCCGCCGCGCCCGAGCGCACGATGCCGCCGGTGCAGCGCGACGACCAGCGCCGGCAGGCGCCGCACGCCGAACCGGCGGATGGTTGACGTGAGGGGATTCAGGATGAGTTTCCGCCGGTCCGACCGGCCCGCCGACCGCGCCGAGGCCGATCGGCTCCTGGATGGAGCGCGCGCCGCCGCGACAACGGGACCGAGCGTCGCCCCGACCGACCGGCTCGCCGGACTGCTCGCCGCAGCGGCATCCCCGGGTCGCCCGGAGGAGCTGGCCGGGGAGCAGGCCGCGCTGGCGGCATTCCGGGCGGCCCGCGCTGCCCCGGCGCCGGCAACCACCCGGGTCCCGGGCCGCCGCCGGCTCACCGCGGGCGCCCTGGCCTGCCTTTCCGTGTTCGAGCCGTACACGATGGGATACCAGGCCGGATGTGACCACGTGGTTGATCTGAGCGGGCTGGAACGCGAAGGCCGCTCCCAATCGACGGGAGCGGCCTTCCAGCCGGGATGAGCTGAGCAGATGTCAGACGGTCGGGGCGGGCGCGCGTCGCCGGCTGACCGTTCGCACCAGGATGATGACCCAGGCCACGGCCGCGATCACGCTCGCGAGGACGAACCCCGTCAGCAGCAGCCAGGTGGACCCACCCGCCGTGGCGAAGACGCCGTTGCGTGCACCGGTGTCGCGCACCGGGACGGTGTCGCCTGCCGCCAGCCCGTCGGGCTCGTCGTAGAGGATGACGTCGGTCCGCTGGCCACCATTCTCGGTAGCGGCGAAGTCGCCGTACCAGGTGCAGCTGCGCCGCCCACAGTCCTCGCGGACCGCGGTGAAGGTGCCCGGCGTACCCTGGCCGGCCTTCGCCTGCCATGCCGGAACCAGATCGAATGCGCCGAACATCAGCCCCGCGATGGCGATGACGGGCAGGCCGATCCAGACGAAAATCTTGGTCCGCCACTCGCTGATCTTGTTGGAGGTAGCCATGAGGGCGGAGGCTAGCGGGTCCCGTGGGAGCCGCGCTACCCCGAATGGCGCCCGGCGAGACCGTGCCCTCCGCGGGTTGCAGGCCTGCGCCGACGCTGCTAGGTGGATGTTGCCGTCTTACGAGATTAAGTTGGTGACCTGACGACCCGGACCTACTGATCTCCGTCCCCATCCGCAACGGCCTGCGCTGAGCCGACCCCGACGGCCCCGGGAAGCCGGCATCCAGCTGCGGATCGGTGTTACCTCTCGGGGCCCCGGGTAGACGCAGGGCGCCCCCGCCATGAACACGAACCGCGCCGTGGCCGAAAGCGGTAGCGGGGTGAGGGGGTGCAGGGAACGACTCATCGCATCCCGAGGAGGAAAGATGAGCACGCAGGCTGCATCCACCAGGCAACAGCAACCCACGGCACCATCACAGCCCTCAGCCGACCGGCCGAGGCTCACGACGCGTGCCGGCCCGCCAGCGAGCGCCTCGCCGACATGCCAGAGTTCAGGACGACCGAGACGATCGGGACCAGGACCACGATCACGGCGCGCCGGGGCCAGCCGTCTTCAGGCGGAAGTCAGCAGCGAGTCAGCAAAGGCTGCACCACGTGACGACGACGGGTAGGAGGAGCGGCAACGACGCCGAGCGTGAGCGCGTAGGACGACACCTGTTGACACTTACTGGCTACCGCGATCAGGCTCCCCCGACGGGGGTCGTCCCTTTCTCCTGGAAACGCTCCACCGCTGGTCACAGGTCGTCTCCCGTGCTGTCAGACAGGCCCTCGCTGGGCGGTTTGACCCCTGGAGTCAGCAGATCGTCAGCAGGCAGCGCAAAGGCATCCAAGATCCGAGCGGCATAGTCGGCCGGAGTGTGCGTATAACGATTGAGCGTCGTGGACGCCTGCTCGTGTCCCATGACCCGCTGCACCAGGTTGATCGGTACGCCGTCAGTGACCAGCCAGGTGGCGTAGGCGTGCCGCAGATCGTGGAAGCGCATCCCGCCGACGGCCTTGGCCGCCACGCACGCGACCGCCTCCCGCTCGGTGGTGAACTCGGCCGACCACTCGACGCCGTCTCGGTCTGGCCACACGGCGCGGTACCGATGCGGGCCGGTGTTGAGAACCCGGCCTAGCAGTCCGGCCCGGACCAGCGAGGGCAGCCAGACCCGTCGGCGAAAGTTCGACCGGCGCAGCGGGCGGCCGATCCGGTCGCGGAAGACGAGGGTTCGCGGCTCCGGATCTCCGGTCTCGGTCCGCAGCTGGCGCAGCGCGGAGACCAGGAAACTCGGCAGAGGCACGGTTCGGACGCCAGCACGGCTCTTTGGATACGGGCGGAGGAGGATGCCGCCGTGGGTCTCCTCGGCAACCTGGACCACGCGCAGCAGCGCACGATCGAGGTCGACGGACGACCAGGCCAACCCGGTGCACTCACCCCGGCGCAGACCCGCGCCGCCAGCGGTGGAGACGACCGCCCGGTGGCGGGCCGGCACGGCCCGGAGCAGCTTGCCGAAGAAGTCCTCCCGGCTGATCGTGACCGCCTTCACATCTCGCGACCGGTCGCACGGGAGCTTCACTCCCTCTGCGGGGTTGGTAGCGATCAGCCGAGCCTGCATGCGGTTGAGCGCTACCCACCAGCGACCGTTGTCCCGCGGGAGCGCGGGTCCTGGGGCGGGCTGCTCGGGTGCTTCGCGGACCGGTTCGCTCGGGTGGAGCCGCGCAGGTGCGCGGGTGTTCCTGAACGGGCTGGGCTGGTAATCAAGCGCGACGGTGGCAGTGGGTCTCGAGCAACGACCGTAGCCCCGCGGGATCGCCGGTCACGAGGCCGCGCTTAGGCAGCACGAGTACCGCTGCACCAAGCCGCTCAGACGCGCGCAGAACGAACGACCGGTCCGTCTCGACATACCGCAGGTATTGGGACCACGCGGCCGTTTCGCTCCGGCTTGCGCTGATGAGACGTAACCCGGTGTCATCCACGGTGGCTCGGATGGACTCGGACAGCCAGGGATTCCCGCGCATGATCAGGCGTACCTGCCAGCGATAGAGCCAGCGGGCGGCGACCAGGAGCCGAAACAGCAGCAGGCCGAGCCCGATGCCGACGAGAGCCACCATGGCGAGGGCTGCGACGTCAGCCGCCGACATGGCCCGGGAGCCGTCAGAAGAGATGAGCCCAGGGAGGAGCCCGACGAGCGCGGCGACGATCAGTACCGGGACCAGCCAAGGACGCCGGACGTGGCGCCGGTGGGCGACGAAGCCGTCGAGCCAGTCGTCCTTGGTGAGGGTGTAGCTGAGTTCGACCGGGCCGACGGTGACCTGCTCGGATGACATGGGAGGGCAGTGTATTCCCGGCGTCCCGTCCGTCTGGCGGATGGGTATGCCTGGTCGGCCGACAACTGTGCCCTCGCGTTCGACGCTACTCAGTTAAGGAACCGTCGATGGTGCGCCCGATCGACCTGGCTAGTGGATCTGGCGACGGTCGGACTCCTGGCGAACCGCCGCCGTGAGATTCCGCCAGGTGCCGGCCGACGTCTTCATCATCCGGTCGACCATCGCCCGGGCAGATGCCTCGTCGGTGAAGTCGTACGACACCCCCTGCCCTCCATCACCGCCGAGGCGGCCACGGACCCGCCCGAGCCGACCGTCCGACAGCAGCCAGATGTCGCGCCGGGCCATGCAGCCCCAGCTCCCGTTCCACCAGCGACCACGTATCGCCACTACCAGGACCCTACTCGAACACGCGTACGAACCAGCTGGCTGCCGGCGTGGCATGCCGGCGATGTCGGGCTCCATTAGATGGGTGACGGATCGGTGTCAGATGTTGGGTGACAGTCCCCGGCCTCTCCGCGCTTCGGGGTCCACAGTGCGTGCTGACGTGCCGCGGATCGGCGAGACATGTGATCATCGACGCGGTGGGCATTGGCAATCCAGACACCGCCCCGGCTGTGTGCTCAGCGCTTGACGACGCCGATCACGTTTTCCACCGGCACTGGGCCGTTGTGCGAGGAGTCGTTGGCCGCCTCTCGGTAGTCGCCGAGGAGGTAAAGCTTGCCCGCGGGAACGGTGGTGGACTCGAACGCCGCTGGGGCCCCGAAGGCCGGTTCAGTGACGTAGGGCTCGTCCTGGGGGGTGCCGTTACGGATGATCCGGCCCTGAGCGTTGCAGCAGGCGATGGTGTCACCGGGCACCGCCACCACTCGTAAGATTCGTGGCGTTCCATCCGGATTCCAGCCGTGGCTGTCCGGTGGATCGAACACCACAATGTCGCCCGTGCGCGGTTGGTAGTCGCCCGACTCCACCACCTTGGCGGTGACAACCGAACCTTCCGTGATCGTTGGCTCCATGGTGGGGGAGTTGACCTCGTAGCGCTTGTTCCGGGCACCATCGCCGAGCGTCCCGCAGGCGGTCAGCGAAACGACGAGTCCGACCAGGACGACCATCTTCCGCACGCCTGGATCATGCCAGGCCGCTTCGCGCCAAGCGATGTCGGCGCTGGCCCTGCTGCAGTTGGAGCGGTCGGCTGCGCAGAGTGTGGCTCGCTGCGCGGCCACCACCGTCACGGTCAGTGCCGGTAGAGCAACCGCATCATGGAACAGATCAAGTGAAGCCAACGTGTAACCCCGTTGGTGTCCCAGGCCTCGTAGGCCGCCTGCATCAACGCGTACTGGATGTCGGTCTCCACTGGTCGCCCTTCCCTGGTTGGCGTCGAGGGTCGTGCAGCAGGCTCCTCGCAGTTCGCCCGTGCCCGGGACTTCGCTGCGAGGTAGGCGTGCAGGAGCCGGGCATGGGCCGAACAGCCGATCCGCTCTGTCGTCCAGCGTGCATGCTGTGGGCCGCGCGACCGACCGTCCTCGGCCCGAAAAGGTGACCGTCACGGATTGATGACTGATAGCAGAGCTCCTCGGGTTGTGCCTGGTCCGGACGGTCGTTGATCCTGTCGGGCTGCCCAGTTCCCGCCGGCGAGCGGGAACCGACACTCAACCAAGGGGTTCTATGCGCACGCTCAGAATTCTCGGCGCCGCGGTCGGCGCGTTCGTTCTCTCGTCCCTGGCTCTGGCCGGTTCCGCCCAGGCCGCGCGCGAGGGGTAGACGTATCGATGCCCCGCCAGGGCAGGGCGAGCGGTGGCGGCTCCGTCCCATCGGCGATCACGGCAACGGGTACGGCTGCCCATCCGGCCCCGACCACCGGTCCGGCCCCGACCAGGACGCCACCCCCGGCCACCGCACCGGCGCAAACGACCGGACCGGAACCGACAATCGAGACACCCTCGCCGGAGCCCTCCATGCTCAACCTCTGCCTGGGCCCCCTACGGCTACCGCTAGTGGACCCGCTCCTCTGTCCACCAGCCAGTCCCTGAGGTGCGCAGCTACTTCGCCTGCGTCACCTATCCCTCATGCAACAACCGCTGGCCCCCGAAGTCGGCGTTCGTCGGGTTCCGGTTCCCGGCAGAGGTGATCGTCGTCGCGCTGCTGTGGTACCAGCGGTACAACCTCTCCTACCGCGACGTTGAAGAGCTGCTGGTCGAGCGTGGTGTGCAGGTCGACCACGTCACGGTCTACCTGTGGGTGCAGCGGTTCACGCCGCTGCTGGCCGACGCCGCGCGGTTTTGCCGGCACTCACAAGGTGACAGGTGGCTCGTCGACGAAACCTACGTCAAGGTCCAAGGGGGTCTGGCGGTACGTATACCGGGCGATCGACCAACACGGGCAGGTCATCGACGTACTCGTCTCGGGGACCTCGTCGGGGGCCTTTCATGCCTCCAACGGCCTGGCCGCCCAATGCCCGGCATTCGGACCAGGCTGAAACGGAATCTGCCGCGGCGCCGCCATAAGGGGACCGGTGTCGCCGAGCCGGTCTCCGGCCGGGGTGGCGGCCCTGGTTGTGCTGGATCTGTGTCCGTAGATCTTCACCCCGCAAGCCGCCGTCAGGCTATCCGGGCATCACATGGACCTGGCCCGGTCACACCTACACCAGCCTGGCGTCGATCCGGTCCACGTGGCCGGTCAGCGTCTCGTGCCCGGGCTTGGTGAGCTTGCCGCCTTTGTACAGGTCGTCGAGCTTGTCCCGCAGCTTCTTACTCTCCTCCTGCGCCCGGCCGGTGTCCCCCTCGGCGATCTGGCGGGCGATCGCATCGACCTTGCTGTGCAGGTCCTTGGCAGCATCCGGGTTGAGTTGTCCCGTCTGCACCTGATGCTGGATCGCCAACCGCATCGCCACGATGGGATCGGTGGGGGTCGTGGTCGTGGTTGGACGGGGCGATGTGCTCGTCGGGGATGGCGCCACCTGATCGCTTGTCGACGCCCGCGTCCGCGGGGCTTTCGTCGTGGGCGCGGCTGTCGTAGGTACGACTACGACCGCCGGCTCAACAAGCGGCGCGGAGGGGGTCGGCGTCGCTACGGCCTGCGCGGCCGGCCGCGATCGATCGGAGTTCAGCCAGGCAATCGCTGCGACGGCGAGAAGAACGGCAGCGACGACTGCAGCCGCCATCCCGGCGGGGCCGCGACGACGGCGCTGTTTCGCTGGCGGAGCCGCGCGATCTGCCCGCGACACATCCGGGACACCGGCAGGTGGTCCGCCCGCAGCGACCACCGCCATGTTGGGCATGGTCACGGGACCGGCCGCGCCCGGCAATCCCGGGACGGTTACCGCCGACGCACCCAGGTCCGGCGTGCCCAACAAAGCCGCGAACCGCACCCGCACCTGTCTGGCGTCAGACGGACGGTCGGCCGGCTTCTTCGCCAGCAACTCGGCCGCCAGGGCATCGAGGTCGAGCGGGATGCCGTCGCGGCGGGCGCTCAGCGGCGTGGGCGGCTGATTGCGGTGCTGGTGGAGGACGCTTAGCGGATCGCCGGTAAAGGGCGGAGCCCCGGCGAGCAGGGCATAGACAGTGCAGCCCAATGCATACAGGTCCGCTCGGGCGTCGAGCGGGGCGGCGCTGGCCTGCTCCGGTGCCATGTAAGCGGTGGTCCCGAGGACAGTCGCCGCGCCGGTGAGGGTGTTCTGCCCAGCGTGCGGCAGACGGGCGATACCGAAGTCGCAGATCTTCACCACGCCGGTCGGCGTAAGGATCAGGTTCCCCGGCTTGATGTCACGGTGGATCACGCCCGCGGTGTGTGCGGCGCTGAGCCCGTCACAGGTCTGAACCGCGATCGTCAGCGCCTGGGCGAGCGGTAACGGGCCCTCAGCCAACAGCGCCGAGACGCTGCGGCCCTCCACCAGTTCCATGACGAGATAGGGATCCCCATCGTCGGTGCCGAAGTCGTACACGCCGACGACGTTGGGGTGCGCCAACCTCGCCGCCGAACGCGCCTCGCGGTCGAAGCGCTCCAGCGCCATAGGTTCGGTGAGGCCGGCCCCGGCCAGCACCTTGATCGCCACTGGTCGGTCCAGCCGCAGGTCCCGGCCATGCCACACGGCGGCCATGCCACCGCTGCCCAGCAACCGCTCGGGCTGGTACCGACCACCCAACACACGTCTCAGCACAGCGTAACCTTTCCGCTCCCGCCCGCCGCTCCACCGCTTCAAGAGCGCTCTGCAGTGCAACGAACCATCGGATTAAGAGGACGCCGGCCGCGCCTTGGTCAACCTTCGCCACCTCGGCAGCCGTCCCCTGCTGGCTTGGCTCGCCGTGCTGTTCTGGAGCCGGCTTTCGGGTCAACGGACCCTTGCCTGGCTGACCGTCTGCCGATGCCTGGCCCGAGACTACGAACGCCACCCCGAAGTCTCCGCAGCGACCCGCCGAATCACCCGCGACCGACCCGCACGCCGTCAAGCCCGCCGCACTCACCTGGACCTGATCAACACCCTCGCAGAGCCGGTGGGGAATTTCGTGAGCATTGCCACAACTCCTTCCCTTCCGACAGATCGGACTCGTTACGGTCAGCCCCTGGAGATCAGGAGGCGCACGATGTTGGTGAAGCGAGGCAGGACCCGTCGTTCGGCCAAGATGGCCGCGGCGATGGCAGCGGTATTGATCGCGGGCTCGGCCTGCGGCGGTGAGGGGCAGCAGGCGGATGCTGGGGTTGCCTGGGAAGCGCCAACGTCGAGCGCGCCGCAAATCAGCGCACCGGCTCGGCTCGCGGAGATCACCTCGGCTTGCAAGCTGCTGCCCGCCGCAGTAACCGTGAAGGTGCTCGGCGGGTCCGCCGATACGAAGCTGAGCGCCGAGGAACAGCCGGTCGACGAGACCGAGGCGAGGCGCAGGTACTCCTGTGCCTACGGCCGCGACGGCCAGGAAGCATTTTCCTTCATTGTGCAGGTCAGCCCGGATCGGGCCGACACTGCGCGAGAGTCGATCGACGCCATCGCCAACGCGAGCGGCGCGAAGACGACCAGGATCGAAGATCTGGGCACGGACGCCGTTACCTATGAGAGCGACGGCGCTCGGGTGCTGGCCGTCGCCGTGCCCTACGAGAAGGAGCTGCGACTGCTGTTGTTCACCGGCCCAACGATCGTGCCGCAAAGCAAGTTCACCGAACTCGCCCAGCACGTCATCCCCCAGATCTGAGTGCCAGGGCACCGTCGGACAGGACACACATCTCAGGCTGACGCCTGTCTTGCCGCACGAGCCGAGCCGGGGACCAGGGCTGCCCGGGTGGTGTTTCAGCGGTTATTCGCCTCGACCGCCAGCAGGCCCTGCGACTGCACGACGGAGACCGACAGGGTCTTGTAGCCGACATCGTCGAAGAGCACGGTCATGCGGTCGTTCTCGTACCCGAGGACCATGCCTGATCCCCATTTGGCGTGACGCACGGTGCTGTGGAGTGGGTACGGCCCATCATCCGGTAGCACGTCTGAGGTGCCGCCGTGGCAGTTGTCGCAGTGCCCGCAGGGTCGGCTCATCTGCTCTCCGAAGTAACCCAGTAGCGACTGCATGCGGCAACCCCGACTCTCGGCGAAGCGGCGCATCATGTCGGTGCGGGAACGCTGCCCAGCCTGATAGCGGCCGTACTCGGTCAGTGCCTCCCGAGCCGCCTGATCGGGCAGGGGCGCGTATCGAGCGACGCTCAGTTCGCCCGTAGGCTCCGTCGTCACCGCGCCGACCTGCTCAAGCAGAGCGATGTGGCTGGCGACCTTGCGCTGGCCAAGACCGGTGACCTTTGCCAGCGCGGTGCGCGTCACCGAGCCGCTGTGCAGGACCGCTGCGACAGCCCGCAGCTCTTCCAGCGCGGGTGCGCCACCGGTGAAGAATCGTTGCAGGGCGACGTCCTCGGCTCGAAAGAGCAGCAACGCCTGTGCTGGCTCACCGTCGCGCCCTGCACGCCCGATCTCCTGCAAGTAGCTGTCCGGTGAGTCGGGCAGCGCAACGTGCGCCACCCACCGGATGTTCCGCTTGTCGATGCCCATGCCGAACGCCGACGTGGCGACCATGATCGACACCCGGTCAGCAAGGAAATCGTCGTGGCGGCGGTGACGCACGCCGGCCGCCATGCCGCCGTGATAGGCCTGCGCGGAGAAACCCGCGTCGGACAGCCGCTCGGCGAGTTCCTCGGCGGCACGGCGAGTCGGCACATACACGATGCCGGGCGGGTCGCCCGCCTTAAGCATGGCGAGCAGCTTGCGCCAGCGCTGGTCCTCACTGGGGCAGTGCGTAGCCGCGACGAAGAGATTCGGACGGTCCAACCCGGATAGAACGAGCCGCGGCTTACGCATGCCGAGCCGCGCGGTGATGTCGTCGCGCACAGGCGGCGATGCCGTGGCGGTCAGCGCCACAACCGGGGGGCGGCCCAAGCCGCGGATCAGATGGCCGATAGCGAGATAATCAGGGCGGAAATCGTGCCCCCACGACGAGATGCAGTGCGCCTCGTCAACCGCCACCAACGCCGGATGTAGCGCGCGGACCTCGGCCAGCCGCTGCGGCGAACTGAGCTGTTCCGGCGTGATGAACAAGAACTTCGCGGCGCCCGAACGCAGCTCGGCCAGCGCTGCCGCCTGTTTGCTCGGGCTCTCCGCGGAGCTGATCCGGACCGCCCGCAACGCCGGATCACGCCGCTCGTTGAGGTTGCCGATCTGGTCCTGCTGCAACGCCAGCAGCGGTGAGATCACCACCGTGGGGCCGCGCAGCAGCGTGGCAGGGACCTGGTACACCGCAGATTTCCCGCCCCCAGTGGGCAGCACGACGAGCGCGTCTCGGCCCGCCAGCAGCGCACGCATCGCGCGCAACTGCGTAGCGCGCAGCTTCTGCCAGCCGAAGTGTCTACGGGCCGCGCGGCGTAGCCGCAGCGAGCGAAAGATCAGCATCATCGCCGGGCATGCTAACCAACGACAAAGATGGACCTGGATCACCCCAAGGCGTTCGCAGGCCTCGTCCTCGGCGACGCCGCCGGGCCAGAAATGCCCTCCCCGGCCAGTTCGCGTCCCGCGCCGAACGCCGACAGCGGCTCCTCGGCTGAGAGTTCCGCGAAACAAGAGGCCCGTTCCGGGCTAGGGCGCGGCCTCCTGCGTTCCGGGCTCAACCGGGTCCGGCGGCAGGTGACGCTGACGCAACTCAACGAGGCGGAACAAGATCGAGGCGGAGGCCAGGAACCGCGCGATGGAACGCGATCCCGGCCTCCGCATGAGGCAGGGGCCCCCAGCTCCAAGCAAGCCTCCGGTCAGGCCCCCAGGAGCCCACCATCCACGCTGGTGTACGCGTCGCCGTGTACACCAAGGTCCCCCGAGACGCTGCCAATGCCGTGCACCGTGCCACCCAGGTCACCCGCCGCCCCGCTGACCCCCAACCCACCAACAGCGCCGTCCAGCGTGCCGCCAACATCACCGGTCACACCGCCAGCCAGGCCGGTCACGCCGTGCACCGTGCCACCCAGGTCACCCGCCACCCCGCTGACCCCCAACCCACCAACAGCGCCGTCCAGCGTGCCGCCAACATCACCGGTCACACCGCCAGCCAGGCCGGTCACGCCGTGCACCGTGCCACCCAGGTCACCCGCCACCCCGCTGACCCCCAACCCACCAACAGCGCCGTCCAGCGTGCCGCCAACATCACCGGTCACACCGCCAGCCAGGCCGGTCACGCCGTGCACCGTGCCACCCAGGTCACCCGCCACCCCGCTGACCCCCAACCCACCAACAGCGCCGTCCAGCGTGCCGCCAACATCACCGGTCACACCGCCAGCCAGGCCGGTCACGCCGTGCACCGTGCCACCCAGGTCACCCGCCACCCCGCTGACCCCCAACCCACCAACAGCGCCGTCCAGCGTGCCGCCAACATCACCGGTCACACCGCCAGCCAGGCCGGTGACGCCGAGCCCATCGACCGTGCTGTCGAGGGTGCCGCCGAGGTCGCCGGTTACGCCGCCAGCCAGGGCGGTAACGCCAGACACGGTGCCGCCCAGGCCGCCGGTCACGCCGCTGCCGCCGAGTCCACCGACGGTGTTGTCCAGGGTGCCGGTCACGCCGTTGAGCCCGAGCCCGTCGACGGTGGCGCCTGCGGTGACACCGAGGCTGTCGCCGGCGAGCAGGGACGTGACGCCCTGTACTGGAAGGTAGTCGGCGACCAGCGGAACGGTGTCCTGCACGTCGGCCGGGGTCGCATCGTGGAGGCCCGCGTTGTCCAGCGCGGCCTGCGGGTCTGCCTCGTACGCCGCTCGGGCGTCGAGGTTCGTAAGCAGTCCGAATGCGAAGTCCTGCAGGCTCTGCGGCGACACCATGTCAGTGGTTACACCCATGTCGGGGGTTGGCCCCGCGCTGGCGGTGGAATCCACGCTGGTGGTCGCGCTCGTGTCGGCTGCTACCTCGCTGTTGCCGGTCCAGTCGGCGGCGGAGGTCGAGTTCACGTCGGCGGTCGATGTGGTGCTAGTGCTTGCACTCATGTTGCCGCTCTCCTCGATGGGTGTTGTTAGGACGTGGCAGACAAGATCGTCCGGGCCCGCGATCGACAGTAGGTCGAAAGGGCGGTATCGGGCATCGGGGGTGCACCCCCGCCTTATCCGGCCGCGTTAGGGCACGGGTGCCGTTTGGCGTTAGGGGGTTTACGGGGCCGGGCGTCAAAACCCCCAAGCGTTGGCGCCTGGCTGGCTCGTCGGAGTCGCGCCGCGTGGTCGCGCTTGATCACTGCGCGCGTCTTCCGGATCTTGTTGCGCTGGTCGGGGCCAACAAGCTGCGGGCGGCCTATCGGCTGTTCGCAGGATGCTCTGGGTGGACTTTTGGCCGATGGCGGGTAAGGTCAGCTAGCTGTCCGCACCTGTGCTCCCCGAGGAGGCCGGCGACCGTGGCCGAGAGATCGACTTCTCGTTCCGCCGATGGGGCTGCCCGACATCACGACGATCCGGCGAGTGTCATAGACAGCTGGATCTCTCGACAGTCATGGTTGGAAGCAGGCGATTCCGACTCGTCCTACGAGCGGCAGGAAGCTGCCGTGCCATGGCGTGACGGCGTGTCGGACCAAGATGGGGAGGCGTACGAACCTGCGGAGGCCTACCAGGAGCACGAAGGGCAACACGCGAGGCACCGGACGCAGCCGCAGTACGAGGACGAAGCTGAGCAGTACGACGGGGCCTACGCTCAGCACGAGCACGAATACCCTTCGTTCGACTCACCGGTCGATCCCGAACCCGCGTACTACCAGCCCGACCAGACCTATATGTACGACGCGCACGACCAGGCCTACCGGGAGGAACGCCGGGCCCAGGACCGGTACGGACCGGGCGATGCCAGTTCGGTCCATGAGGACGCGTACGGCGCGCAGCAGGAGAGGTACGCCCAATCCGAGGCGGGCTACGCCCACGAGGAGTACCCCCACGACGATTACGCCAGCCGCAACCAGTACCGCCACGAGGAGCCGGGCGCGCGGAACCCCGAGGCGCCCGAGTTGCGGCCACGGACGAAGCACAACCGGGACGTTGATGCCCGCCCACGGCCGGCCAGCCGGCGGCGGCGCTGGCTGATCCCGGTCGGCGTACTCGCGCTGGGGGCGCTTGTCTGCGCTCTGGCGTTCATGTGGGGGTCAGGCCGGCCGCCGGAAGACGGGCTGCCGCTGTCGGCGGCCACCACCCCGCCGTACCCATCTGAGCAGCCGGATCCCCTCCTGGAGATACCGTCAACGCCGCCCGATTCCGCGGCCCCGCGCAACGCCTCTACCACGCCCAGCGCCACACCGTCGGAAACCCGTTCCGCCACGCCCAGCGCCACACCGTCGGTCACGCCTTCCACCCCGAAGCCCACCGTGGCCACGCCGACACCGACCCAGAACGCAGGGCCGGTCCTGCTCGGCCCATCGAGCAGCCGCGGGGTGGCGAACATGGTCCAGCGGTACTGCGATCGGCACACCGGGGGCTCAGCGGACTCCCGCAACGACGGCCGTTGGCAATGTACGAGGCTTCTCTCCGCGTCGATCGTCGACATGGACGTCGCCTGCCGCGACACGTATGAGTCGGGCGCCTACGCCCGGACATCCAACCCCGACGATCCGTATGCCTGGCGGTGCTACCGCTGATCACCCGCGCTCCGAGACTGATACCCGATCTTGTCCGGCAGCGGTCATGACTGGACGGATCAGCGGACCTGACGGAAGGCAGGCACGGGACCTGTGGGACCGGCGAGCCTCGCCCGCTTGTCAGCGATTGCGGTATGCCTCCAGAACCGACGTCGGGATGCGTCCCCGTTCGGAGACCTCGTAGCCGTTCTGGGCGGCCCATTCACGGATCGCGGCGGTCCGCGCCCGGTCGGTCGCCCTGGAAGTCGCGGGGCTCGCCGACCATTGCGCGGATCGGCGGGCGTCGACACCGCCTCGACCGATCCGCCGGCCAGCGGAGATATAGTTGTCGAGGGCCTTGCGAAGGGTACCGATGTTCTCGTCCGACAGGTCGATGGCGTATGAAACGCCGTCCAGGCTGAACTCGACCGTACGGTCCGCGTTCCCCCCATCGATGTCGTCTGTCAACACCGTGATCACTTTGCGAGCCATGACAATTACTCCTCGCGACGACATGTGGTGGGTGCGGCTCAATTCAAGCAACAAGAAACAGTATGTGCCCCTGCCGGCGGGGTCGGAGGTGGGGTGTTCAAATGGAACCGAATCCGGTGGATTGAAGCCGGGAGGCAACCCAGCCCCGCCCCTTTGGAGGCCATCTCCCGGCCGGGCACTTCAACCCCGGTTTGCCGGCCGCGCTGAGTGACCGCCCAACTCTCTCTCCTTCAGGAACAACGGAGGGACCGGTCCCACGCGTTCACTTGTCGAACGCGAGCGGTTGTACCAGGCAGTTCTGCGAGATGGGGCTCCCTTCTGGTTCAAGGAAGGCTTCCGCGTTGGGTGCTCAAGCGGGGCCCGGCCCGTTGGCGCCGAGGCAACTCAACGAGGGCGACAACGCCAATGCGGAGGCCAGGAACGGCACGATAGAACGCGATCCCGGCCTCCGCATGAAGCAGAGGTGCAGCTCGAGCGGGCCTTCGGTCAGGCCCCAGGAGCCCGCCTTCCACGCTGGCGCACGCGTCGCCGTGAACACCGACGTCGCCAGCGGCATTGCCAATGCCGTGCACGGCGCCGCCCGAATCGCCGGTCACGCCAGCGACGCCGAGACCGCCGGCGGTGCCGTCCAGCGTGCCGCCAACCTCACCGCTCACGCCGCCAGTCGGGCCGGTGACACCGCGCACCGTTCCGCCCAGGTCGCCAACGTCACGGGCCACGCCGCCAGCCAGGCCGGCGACACCATCTACCCTGCCACCCAGGTCGCCGGTGACGCCGAGCCCACCAACAGCGAGCGGGTCCCGTGGGTGCCCGCGGAGTATGGGTGGGGCCCCTGGTCAGCTACTGCCGAGTGAGAGGACGTCCAGAACGCCGGTGATACCCAGGCCCCGTCGGGCGTTGCTACTGGGAGTGGTGACGACAAGCTGTCTGCCTGCCGCCTTCGCCTTGTTCCTGGCCGCGACGAGTGCACCGATAACGGTCGAGTCGATGAACTGGACTGCCTCCATGTCGACATCCACACGGTGCGTGCCATGGATCGTCTCGTCGAGGAGATCCAGGAGCTGCGCGGCCCCGTTGACGTCGATTTCTCCGAACAGCAGGATCGCGCTGCGGCCCGGCTCAACGCGAACCTTATGCTGCCAGCTTGGCTGGGGGTTCATTACTCGGGTGCCTCCCCAGGGCGGATGGGACCGTCGCTATGCGTTGCTCCCGATGCGGACCAGATCTCGGTGCCGCTCAGTGGTTCCAGGCATACGGTGATCGTAGCCGTCAGCCCGTCGGGTCGGCGGGTAAGGATGAGCCCGTCGGTCAGCTGGCGAGCCAGCCACAGTCCACGACCGCCCGCGGCATCGACCGCCGGGAGCCGCACCGGAAGGTTGTCAGCCGGTGCACCCTGATCGCTGATCTCGCAAAGCAGGACGTCTTCCTCACGGCGCAGATCGAGGTGTCCGCGGCCGCCGCCGTGGCGTACCGCATTCGTAACCAGTTCGTGCACGGCGAGCACAAAGTCGAAGCCTGGATCGCCGACCAGCCCCGCGGCAGCGACCTTTCCCTCGACCGCATGACGCAGCGCGGTGACGGTCGTCGCGGTGAAGTGCTGTGACATCAGCACAGTGATTGGGCGACGGGGCTCCCGGGCCGGACGGACCGACTCGGGTGTCCCCCCGTCGTCGCTCATGCTGGCAGGCTACCGACCCTGGACACATCCGCGACCCTTGCTCGCCGACAAGTATCCGCAGCTCGCGCCACACCCTGGCTTCTCAACTAGCCTGCGGTGGGCTCGGGCCGACGACGCACCTGCCCTACGGCACCGACCTCGAATACCGCAGGCGACCTCGCCCCTCACGTTGCGGCTATTGGCGTCTGGGCCCACTTCCACCCTGCCGGGGCTCCGCTGTCGTTATGCCAGCCCCGGAACGGGCGTGGGCGTAGGCGGCCCAGGTGTTGACGTGCGACCGTGAGCGCCGACTGCCGAAGCGCCACAGGCACGTGTGCCCAGAGCAGCGCGAGTTGGCTAACGGCTGACGCTGCGCTCGGGGTCCGGCTCGTGCGCTGTGAGGTTGTCTTCCAGTTGGTGCACGATGCGGAGCGCTTCGCGTTGTTCGTCCGGGGTCATCTCGCCGACCGTACGGCGTTCGAAGTCCGCCCAGATGCGTTCGACCTGGGAACGGAGGACGAGGCTGGCCGGGGTGGGCTCGACGCGGGTGGCGCGGCGGTCGTCGGGGTCCGGCACGCGGCGTACGTAGCCGGCACGTTCGAGGCGCTGCACGGTGCGGGTCATGCTGGCCGAGTCGGTGTCGAACTCGTCGGCGAGGTCGGTCTGGCGCTGCGGCCCTGACTCCCACAGTCGCATCATCAGCACTTCCTGGCCGGGGTGGAGCCCGACCTCGCGGAGCAGTTGGCCGACGAGTTTCTTGTGGGCCCGGGCCAGCCGGAAGATCGCGTGGCTGATCGGCCCGCCCGCGGCGGCGCCGGGCCGCCGCCGCTCGATCGGCACATCGTCTGCGTTCATGCCCACCAGATTACCTGTCCGGGTCAATGTGCCCCTGCTCACCTGTGGTTGCAGGAACATCTTGCAGGCAAGAAACCTTTACCTGTCTAGGACGGCTAATTCAGGCGGTCCGCGCGTCGTCACCGATGACGTTGCCGTGAAGCACCTCGAGGAGTTGTGTCGTGAAAGCTATCCAGATGACCGAGCAGGGCGGGCCCGGTGTGTTGCGCCTGGTGGACCTGCCCGACCCGGTTCCCGGTCCCGGTCAGGTACTTATCCGCGTCGAGGCGGCCGCGGTCAACTTCTCGGACGTGATGCGTCGCCGCGGCGACGTCTATCCCGTCCCGACCCCTAGTCCTTTCGTCCCCGGTGCGGAGGTCGCCGGCACCGTCGCTGCCCTCGGCGAGGGCGTCGACAACTTCGAGATCGGAACGCCGGTCTTCGGCACGGTCGGGACCGATGGGTCCGGCGGTTACGCGGAGCTCGCCCTTGCCTACTCCGGGGGCCTGATCCCCGTGCCGGCCGGCCTCGAGCTGGACGCGGCTGCGGGCATCGTCGTCTCCGGACTGGCGGCCGCGGTGATCCTTGGCGAGGTTGCCCGCCTCTCGCCCGGGGAGACGGTATTCGTACCGGCCGCGGCCGGTGGAGTCGGCAGTTACGCTGTACAGATCGCCAAACTCATGGGCGCGGGGACGATCATTGCCGGGGCCAGCACGTCCGCCAAGCGGGACATCGCGCTGCAGTTCGGCGCCGACCACGCCGTCGACTACACCGCGCCGGGTTGGACCGATCAGGTTCTGGAGCTCACCGGTGGCCGCGGCGTCGATGTCGCATTGGAGATGACCGGCCCGGCGCACCTGAACGAGACCTTGAAGATCCTCGCGCCGTTCGCACGGCTCGTCGTTTACGGCTCGGTCTCCGGCACCGTGGACGGTCTGGACGCCAGGGCCCTGCAGCCATTGCTCTACGACCCCGCGCCCAGCCAGATCCTCACCGGGTTCAATCTCGGCGTTTGGTTCGAGCATCGCCTCCCCGACGCGGCGGCCGCGCTGGAGCGGCTGGTCGGCTGGATCTCCACCGGACAGGTCACCCCGCCGGCGGTGCAGGCATTGCCGCTAAGCGCTGCTGCGGAGGCCCACCGGTTGCTAGAAGACGGCGTCACGACCGGGAAGCTTGTGCTCAAGCCATGACGACCGTGGAAAAGGCTCCGTCGATCGAACGGGTGGCGGTCGACACCGGTGGCTCAGGGGCGATCGGATCAGCGATTTGGATGGAGAGATAGTCATGGCACTGCAGGGCAAGGTCGCGTTGGTGACAGGAGCGTCCAGGGGAATCGGCAAGGCCATCGCCGAACGCCTCGCCGGGGACGGGGCCAGCGTGATCGTCAACTACTTCCCCTCTGAGCGTCAGGCCGCGGAGGAAGTGGTACGAGGCATCGTGCGACGCGGTGGAACCGCGGTCGCCGCGTCTGCCGACATTGCCGATGCCGGGCAGTTGCGAGGCCTGTTCGACCTGGCGGAGCAGCGGTTCGGACACCTGGACATCGTGATACTCAATGCCGCCAAAGTGACCCACGGCACGATCATCGACACCTCCGACGAACAGTTCGACGCGGTCTTCGCCACCAATGCGCGAGCCGGTTTCATCGCGCTCCGCGAGGCCGCCATCCGGGTCCCGGACGGCGGACGGATCGTGGCGATATCCGCCGGACTGACTCGCATGCCGCGCGCCGGAACCGGCGTCTACGCGGCGAGCAAGGCGGCCGTCGACCATCTGGTCCGCGTGTTGGCGCACGAGGTGGGCGCCCGCGGCATCACCGTCAACAGTGTCCTACCTGGCCCCGTCCTCACCCAGGCGCTGCCCACCGATCAGCAATTCATCGACGCGGAGGTCGCCCAGACCCCGCTGGCCCGCGTCGGCCAGCCGGAAGACATCGCCGACGTGGTCAGTTTCCTGGTGTCGGAGGAAGCCCGCTGGGTCACCGGGCAGACGATCGGCGCCGGCGGCGGAATGTTCTGATCTGCCGCGCCCCGGACGCGCCCGACCGCTCCCTGGGGGCGGTCAGGCGCGGCGGACCGGTGGGGCGCGGGGATCAGCCGGTGTTGCGCATGCCTGCGGCGATGCCGTTGACCGTGGTCAGCAGCACCCGCTCCAAGGCCTGGCTGTCCCCGCTCGGTACTCCAACGTCACTTCGCTGCGGCATTCAGCGTGGCGTGGGTATGAAGACGGCCACCGCCGGGAAGCGGGGCGGCGGCGGCATGGCGGCTCCTTCCAGGGCGCTGAGAGGCGCTCAGATTACGCGAAAGGCTCGCCCCAGCCGGCCGTCGTGCGGGCAGAGCTGGACTCCTTCGTCCCGAACGCGGTTACGGAACATCGTTCGATGACATCCCATGTCGTCTTGCCCTGCGGAGCATGGCCCTCTGCCGCCTTGGGTGGTCTGGTCTCGGCCGTCGCTGGTCGTCTCGCTGCCTCCTCGGCGCCTCTCCCTATTGGTTCTCGCTGGCCGGACCGAGCACGTTTACGCCTAGGCCGACTTGGTACTCGCATCTTGACTGCACCTGGTCAGGGTGGCGGGCACAGTCAACGTGCGGATGTCGCCCGTCGCCCGCAGGCCAGCATGGACAGAAACGACCACTCAGCCCAGTAGGGAAGGAACTCACCATGAATGGCCGACCGAACATCGTCCTCGTCCACGGTGCGTGGGCCGACGGCTCTTGCTGGAGCGGCGTTATCGAGCGCCTACAGGCCGATGGCTACCACGTGACGGCCCCGCAGTTCCCCATGACCTCGACGGCCGATGATGTCGCCCGGCTACGCCAAGTCCTGAACTTGCAGGACGGCCCGACGATCGTGGTCGGGCACTCTTACGGCGGCCAGATCATGACCGCCCTCGGCACCGACGCGCCGAACGTCGCCGGGCTGGTGTACATCGCGGCCTTCGGGCTCGACAACGGGGAGTCGCTCGCCGACTTACTGTCGCAGGGACCCACACCGCCGGCGCTGGCGCACCTGTTCACCGACAAGCAGGGCTTCATGTGGCAGCCGCAGGACGATTTCGTCCAGCACTTCGCGGCCGACGTCGACCCGGTCCGGGCTAAGGTGATGCACTGCGTACAGCAGCCCATTGCCGGCTCAGCCTTCAACGATGCGATGGGCGTCCCGGCCTGGAAGTCGCTGCCGTCCTGGTACCTGGTCGCCACCCAGGACCAGGCTATCCCGCCGGACGCGCAGCGCATGTTCGCCAGCCGCATGGGCGCGACCACCATCGAAGTCCCTGCCAGCCACGTCCCGATGGTTTCTCAGCCCGACGAAGCGGCGCAGCTCATCAAGGCGGCAGCCGAAACCCGGACCGCGATGCCGGCGGGTCATACAGGCAGATGACAAGAGCCACAAGCAGCGGTGGAGGCCCGCTGTGTGGCCGCATACCGATCGTTGGCACCGCTGCTGCCAGTTCCTGTGGTTCGCGGCGGGCCACCAGCGCCGGAGGTGCGGTATGGACGAGGATGCGCGCGAGCAGGGGCTGCTCACCGCCCTAACCACGGAGCATTTCGTGCTCCAGACCTCCCGCAGCGCCACGATCACCGAATCCGTTGGGCGAGCGACCGTGTTCCTGTCACTGCTCTCCGCCTCACTGATCGGGCTCGGCTTCGTCTCCAGCAGCGGCCAACTGATCAAGCCGTACCTCGGCGGGGTGCTGCCGACCCTGGTGATCACTGGCCTGCTCACCTTCGGCCGGCTAGTTCAAAACACGGTGGAGAACTCGCTGAACCTCAAGCGCATCCAGCGCATCCGCGCCTACTACCACCGCCAGCTCGCCGGCGAGCACGACTTCTTCGCCGACGCGGTCACCGGCGGGGGCGACGTGCAGGCAATCTCGGCGGCGGTGGGCAGCAGGCCGGCTCGCTGGCAACTGCTGCTGACCACGGCAGCGATGGTGGGCGCGGTCAACGCACTGCTGATCGGCCTGGGCGCCGCCCTGCTGACCGGGGTGCTGGGCGAATCCCCCGCGCTGGCGATCGCGCTCGGGGTGGCGGTGGCACTGGTCGCCTTCGCCGCACAACTCGCGTACATCAAACGGGCCTCGATCTGGCTGACCGGCTGACCGCCGGTGGGCCGAGCACCCCGCTAAAGCTGCGCAGCCTTGGCGTCGTCTACAGCCGTTGGTCCTTGGTGGTCTACCCCTAACGGCCTGGACCTGGTTCTCGTCAACGACGAGCGGAGACCTCCGGCACGGCGAGGTTGACGGAGAGGATCCTGCTCATGGGCTGGAACCTAACGGCTGTCAGGAGTACGCGCTGCGGCATTTTTCCGGTGCATGGGCCGCGGTAGCGGGCCCATGCAGCCTACGACCGGCGCTGCTCCCACGGTTCCGCCGCTGCGCGCAGCGTCGTCGTGCGCGGGCAACCCGCGCCAGCGAGTTGACGACCTTCACCCTGGCCGGGAACCGGCCGCCTCACATACAGATCCGCCGCAGTGCGCCACCAGCATCAACGCCGAGGTGAAGCAGTACCTCCTGGACAACGAAGTAGCCCGCTTCCTGGCCGAAACCGGCATCGCCACGCCTCACCATGTTCACCGGGAACTCCCGGATCCGCGAGAGCGTCACGCTGACGACGCACCCTTGGGTTCCTGCTGAAACCCGTGAGTTCCTCTGAACTCGCGGAGAACAGGCAAGGATCTGGGTGAACCCGTCGGTGAGGCCGGTGAGGTCGCGGTAGGCGAGGTTGCCTCGGTCGGTGCCGTCGTTGTAGGCGTTGTCGAACTTCGCCACCCCGTCTGCGCCTGGTCGCACCAGGCCGTGGACGGTCGGCCCGTAGGGCGGCGAGGTCACGACGAGGGCGACCTGTCCGGCGAGGGCGGCGGGGACAGGGACAGGATGCGGGTCGCGTCGCCGCGCATCACCGCCGCCCGGCCGGTCGCCCCTTGGCCCTGGGCGTGGGTGATGTTGGCGTCGGCGATGTTCGACCAGCGGGACTCGTATTCCACACCGATGGCGTCGCGGCCGGCGTGGATGGCCTCGACGAGGGTGGTGCCGATCCCGCACATCGGGTCGAGCACCAGATCCCCGGGCTGGGTGTAGGCGTGCACGGCGTGAGCGGCGATCGCGGGAAGCATCCGTGCCGGGTGCTTGACTGACTCGGGCACGTAGCGTCCGCGGCGCTGCACGGGTCCGGTGCGCTGGGCGGTCGCCCACACCGACAGGCGCTCCGGCCCGGCCATGTCCGAGTGCCGTCCCTCGTACTCCTGGCGAGCGTCGTAGGCGCGGTTGCTGCCGCCAGCGTTCTCCGGCCGGGCCGGCTCGTCTGGACTGGTGATGGGGTGCTCAGCCACGGCCGTCACCGCCCTCGCGCCGTCGCCGCTGCGGCGGGGTTGCCGGTGGGGGGCTGAACACCAGCAGGTCGGCGTGGACACGGTGGTGCGTGAGGGTCCACGGCTGCCCGGCGGTCTCGTGGGCGAGGGCGAGCAGTTCGGCGTCGGTGACGTGGTAGACGAAGGTGTCCGCGTCGGTATCGGCGGTGACCGCGACGATGTGCTGCAGGTAGCCCAGCCCGACGTTCGCCGCCGCGGTGGCGAGAGGGCTGAAGTCCTCCGGCGTCGCGATGGTGCCGGCGGGGACCGCGACGATGAGCACGAGGCACCCGCCAGGGCGCAGTAGCCGGGCGCCGGCGGTCAGCAGGCACGCCAGGCGTACCCGGTTCGTGGCCTCGTCCGCGTCGAGGGGCCAGGAGGCGACCAGAAGGCCGGTCGGCTGCGGCGAGCCACCTGGGTCGGGCGGGTCGGTGAGGTCGTCGCCGAACCAGGCGCTCGCCTCCGGCACGTCACCGTCGTCAGACTGCTGCTGGGCGGACGGGTGGGGCTCGGCCGGCTCGCTCTCGGGGCCGATGAGGAGGCTGGGCCCGTCGGTGAACCAGCTGGGGTGGTGCCGGCGCTGCCCGGCGAGGCAGGCGGTGGACAGGGCGTGGTCGTCGGTGCAGTCGACGACTGTGTCGCCGGGCCGGCTGTAGGCGGACACGAGGCGGTAGGCCAGGCGGACGCCGAGGGTGCGGCCGGTGTCGGCGGAGGTGCGGGCGGTGCGCCACACGGTGATCGGGACCGGCGGGACGCCGGCCACGAGGTCGGTCAGGGTCGGGTCGGCGGCGGAGTGGTCCGGGTCGACGGGGCGGGTAGGGTCGTGGTGTTGCGGCGTGTGCTCGTTCATGTGGTGTCGGCTCCGCGCCGCGCGGGCAAGTGCGCTGACACCCTTAAACCCGTGTTTGTGTGCTCTGGCGAACGCACCCCGTTCTCACAGCGGCTCACAGCCGCTCACAACCTCGGCGACACGAGCACCCAGCCCCGGCTTGTTGAACCGCCCCGGCAGCGCTGGGAAGCCAGCGGATGATTCGGCGGGGACAGTCAGCTCGGGCGTTGGCGGCGTTGGTGCGACAGGTCCGTGTGATGGTGCCCGCCGGGGTGGCTGTCCGGATCGGTGTGGACGGTGGCGCTGGTCAGCCTAGGTACGGCGTGGGTGAGTTGGTGTTCGGCGTCGGCGGCGATCTCGTGGGCGGCGATGAGGCTGAGGTGGGCGTCGACGACTAGGTCGGCCTCGGCGTGGAGGCGGTGGCCGATCCATCGCAGCCGGACTGCTGTGACGTCGCGGACGCCGCCGATTTCCCGGAGTGTCGTCTCGGCTTGGTCGACGATGGCGGGGTCGACGGCGTCCATGAGGCGTCGGTAGACCTGGCGGGCGGCATCGTTGAGGACGAAGGTGATGGCGACGGCGATGACCAGGCCGATGGCGGGGTCGGCCCAGTGCCAGCCGAGTGCGGCGCCGCCGGCGGCGGCGAGGACGGCGAGGGAGGTGTAGCCGTCGGTGCGGGCGTGCAGGCCGTCGGCGATCAGGGCGGCGGAGCCGATGCGGCGGCCGACGCGGATGCGGTAGCGGGCCACCAGCTCGTTGCCGGCGAACCCGGCGAGGCCGGCTGCGGCGACCCACGGCAGGTGGGTCACCTCGGCCGGGTGCAGCAGCCGCGTGGCGGCGGTCCAGGCCGCAGCCACAGCGGAGGCGGCGATCACGCCGACGATGACGATGCCGGCGAGGTCTTCGGCACGGCCGTAGCCGTAGGTATAGGCCCGGGTGGCAGCCCGGCGGCCGAGCAGGAACGCGATGCCGAGGGGCACGGCGGTCAGGGCGTCGGCGACGTTGTGCAGGGTGTCACCGAGCAGTGCGACCGACCCGGACAGCACGACGATGACGGCCTGGGCGATTGCCGTGATCCCGAGGCCGAGCAGCGAGATCCACAGGGCGCGTAGCCCTTCCCGGGAGGACTCCAAGGCGGGATCGATCGACTCGCGGGAGTCGTGCGAGTGCGGCGTGACCGCATGACGCAGCCCGTGCCACAAGGAGGCGAGGCGACCCCCGCCGCTGTGGTGATGGTCGTGCCCGTGTGAATCGCCAGGCCCGTCGTGTCCGTGCTCGTGGTCGCGCACTGGTTCCCCCTACCCCGTTCGGCACGGAAGATCCGGGCCGACCTGCCGCGGGCGATAATATGTGCTCATGTGCGCACGCGACAACGTTGCAGGTGCCAGTGAGCTGCAACAACGCCTCCCTGCCGATAGCCAGGTGGAGGCGGCGACGGAGATGTTGCGGATGCTGGGCGACGGAACCAGGCTGCGGTTGATGTGGCTGCTCGTCGAAGGGGAGCACGACGTGACCGCGCTGGTGGCGGCACTGGGAGTGGCGCGACCGGCAGTGTCACAGCACCTCGGCAAGCTGCGGCTGGCCGGGCTGGTGAAGGTGCGTCGGGACGGCCGCCGCGCCCTCTACACCGCGCGGGGCGGGCATGTTCGTCGGCTCGTGACCGAGGTCATCCACGCGGCCTCGCACCGGGTGGCCGGCATCCCCGAGCACGACTGAACGCGTGCGGAGGTGTCTACTCGACGGGCTTGGAGCGGGAATCGGCGAACCAGTCGCGGGTGAACTGACGGACGGCGTCGACGTCCAGGGTGTCGCAGGCGATGGTGCGGTAGGCGTGGACCGCCTTGACCGCCTCTGTCTGGCCAGGGGCGGGGCCGCCGACGACGAGGCCGGCGGCGGGGTCGGTGACGAAGGCCCGCACCTGGGCGAGCTGCTCGGCGGGCAGGTCCGGTCGGTAGTTGACGATCACGAAGCCGTCGCCGATGACGTGCCCGAACGAGGTTGCAGGCACTGTCTCCTCGGGCTCGAAGAAGTCTTTGACCGGGTGCCCACCGCCGGCCGGGAAGGTCTCGGTGCGATTGCGGACCTCGCAACTACCCGCCTCCTGGGCGCTTGCCTGGATCGGTCGCAGCAGCGCCTCACCACCAGAGGTGATAACCAGGACCGTAGCGGCGACCACGCCAGCCGCGATCAGCGCGCCATGCGACAACCGCACATCCCGTAGCCGGGGATAGTAGTGAAGCAGGACGTCTCCGATCATGCACATGACCCAGATCGCGATGAGCTGCCCGATCTCGACGCCCAGGTTGAACGCCAGCACCCGAGGGATCAGCCCGTCCGACGGCAGGCCCACGTCCTGCAACCGGGTAGCCAGGCCCAGCCCATGCACCAGGCCGAAGGCCAGCACCGCGGCGCCGAACCACACCCAGTTCTTCGGCCGGCCCCGCAGCCCCACCACGCCGACGAAGACCAGGCTCAACGCGACCACGACGTCGACAAGGACCGGGTTGACGTGCCAGTCGGCGACCGTGGCGGTGAACAGGGTGACGCTGTGCCCGAGCGCGAACAGCGAGATCAGCTTGGCCGCCCGCCGGATCTCACCGGCGAGCAGCAGAATGCCACCCACGAAGAGCAGATGATCCCAGCCGGCGAGCATGTGCTTCGTGCCCAGCCAGACGAACCCGCCGACCGTGTCGCTCGACCCACCGACGCCATGTGCCCACGCCGCTCCCGGCAACACGAGCACCATGCCCACCAAGGCGGACACAATCACCGCACCTCGTCGCACCGCAGCTGGCATCCGGAGTGTCTCCACTTCCCGAGCATCAGCAGGCCGGGAGCCTGCCACGTCTACTGGTAGTCGCTGCGTGGCCGCTATCAGTTCCCTCAGGACGCCACGGGAGATTTGCTCGGCATCGGGGACTTGGTTGTCCAGTTTCCCAACGCTTGAGCCAGGCGACCGATCCTCCCCCCGATACGCCCCCGGACCCTGAGCGACGGCGGGTAATGGCTGGACTCAGCGGGACCAAACAAGATCGGCCCCCGACCGCATCTCTGCTGGTCAGGGGCCGTCTTCACACCTGGTGGCGGGTAGAGGATTCGAACCTCTGAAGCTTTCGCGACGGATTTACAGTCCGTTGCAGCTGAGCGGGCAAGCTCGCCTTGCATCGCGCGGCGTCAACTCCAAGTCTCGTTGCTGCCCGCCGTGAATGTAACGGCGCCCTGCACGAGCGCGGTGGACAGCTCGCCCCCGCCTACACGCTGAGCATAGTGGCATCAAGATCGACCAAGCCTTATCCAAGCGGACGGTGACGGACAGGCTCGGACGTACGACACGCTCGTCGTAGGAGCACCATTGGAGCACCAATGCGTTCACCGGTGACGAACGGCAAAGGCGCCTGACCTCTGTTTTAGCAGGTCAGGCGCCTTTTGATCTTGTGCGCCCGAAGGGACTCGAACCCCTAACCTTCTGATCCGTAGACGGATGGCTATCTATGCGTTAAGGGGTCGGCCCGACGATCCCGCCCCAGTCAAGCTCCGTTCGGGCGCGTCCCGTGGAAGACCAGCAGGCGCGGGCAAAGCGTTCCTCGGGAACGATGGCCTCGAACTGCCCTGGATGAGACGCAAGTCCAGTCAGGTGCTGGCCCGTCCACGCCAGTTCGCCGACGTCGGATCAACATTCGAGCACCAAAGGATCCCAAGCTCCCGCCTACCTCGCCGGGTGCGCTACCTGCGGGTCCACGGCGGCGATCGCGC
This sequence comes from Micromonospora sp. NBC_00389, assembly GCF_036059255.1. Classification (NCBI taxonomy): domain Bacteria; kingdom Bacillati; phylum Actinomycetota; class Actinomycetes; order Micromonosporales; family Micromonosporaceae; genus Micromonospora; species Micromonospora sp. NBC_00389. The sequence continues at coordinate 1,292,129 of NZ_CP107947.1, forward strand.
GGCAGATCATGTCGAGTACCCACCAGCGCGGGGCGTACGGGTGGCAGCCTTACCGCTCCCAACGTGCTCCCGGTCCCCACCCCAGAACCCGGCAACGCCTGCTCAGCTACCGCAGGAACCGGTCCACCCTGACATGCGGATCCGCGCCGCCGGCCAGCGCCTGCCCGACTGCCACTTCATCACGGGCCTTCGCGGCCTCGATGAAGCGTTGATCAGCATCGTGATTGATTGGTTGTCATCGTTGAAACTGTTGGATGCTCGTAGCCGTCGACACGCTGCCACGTTGCCAGCGAATGAGGCGGTAGGGCCAGGTGCGCAGCGAGGTGCGCTGCCCGTCGTAGCGGTCCCGGGCGTGCACGCCTGCACAACGTCCTACGTCACGTCTTCTGCCTCGTCTACCAAGCTTAGGTTCCGGTAGGAAGTGCACCACCAGCTCACTCCAGAACGTGGTGATCGCCGCAGCGAAGTCCGTCCGAGGGTGACGGTCAAACGCGGTCCCCTCGTTCATGCTGCCCGGCCACCTGTAGGCACATCTTTCCGACGATATGCCTGCATCCCGCTAGAGCAAAGAGGTCGGCCTCCACTCTTACACTGAGTAGACGCCGACCTAGCCAACCCTAGCCCATTTCCACCATTTCCTCGGTGATCGCGGACCACCAAGCACCCTCTCTAGTGGCCGGCTCATCGACCGCGACGAGCTCACGCCTGACCGCCTCGGCCCGTTCACGGTAAGCCCGCCCGCTTTCTGTCTCTGCGAGGGCGGCCATCCCTGCCATGTATCTGAGGAAGACAACGAAGTTACCGATGTCGCTGTTCATGAAGGTGACTTCCGGAGCACTGTTCTCGACCGGGACGACCGACCATACCGATCCATTGGCGAGGTCGATCTGAACCTCACAGACCCCGTGCCACGCCCGGCCGATTGGCAGGCGTCGGGGCTCCGCCGATACGCTCATCGCTTCGATCGGATAAGCGTGGAAGAAAACATCCACCTCCCGCGGCAGTTCCACGTCGAGCAGCCCGGAAGCACCAGGCGCCACGACCCCGCCAAAGATCTGGCGCAGGTCGGATTCCGAGTAACGAATCAGGTTCGGCATCCTCTACCACCTCCCGCACCCGCTTCGCGGGCTTCTTCGCGACCCCGGCCGGGTGCGGTGTCCGGGCTCCCGACAGCCCGGGCACCGCCACTCCGGTGCTTTCTCGGACGGACACACCAGCCGGAGGCTGAGCCCCGCGTATTCGGCGGGACAAGGACCCCCTCGGATACGACGAAGAGTTCGCCACGCAGGACGCGTTGACCAGCGAATTGTTGATGGGGTCCGAGTCTCCAATTTGCGGGCCCTAGCGCGACGCTAGCGCGGCCTTCTCCAGAGCCCTCAGACACGCCGCCAGCACCAGGCCTTGTCGGTGTTCATCTGAGCGCGTGGCCAGAAGCAGTGCGGAACTTTAGATGCCTGAGCTTCTCCACGTACACGAGCCACTTCCCGTCAGGCGAAAAGCTCGGGTGATACGCCTCCTCGTCGTCGACGATCCTTGTCTTCTCCCCGGTCCCGACGTCGACCGACCAGACCCCGGCCTTGTCCTCGGGCGACCCGACGGCGGCAATCACCGACCGACGGTCTGGCGACACCGCCAGGTCGGCAATGCCCGGAATTTCGGTGAGGATCCTGACCGAGCCCGACTTCACGTTCCACTCCGTCAGGCGCCAGGTGAAGTCCTCCAGATCCTCACCGACGCCCCTCGGCAACCTGCCGAGGGAATCCGGTGCCGCCATGAAGAACAGCCGATCCTCCACAGCTGCCGGCGACCGCACCAGCGCCACCGATCGGCAGTTGGAGTCGCCACCACTGACGTTGAAGGTCTTCCCCTCGACCGTCACCGAAGACGGGAAGTCTCTCACCGTGCCGTCGATGACAGGCTGGATTCCAAAGCCGCACCTACGGGGCACCTCCACATACCCGCTGTCACCGTTGACGAGTACCGCGCCGCCGAGGAAGGGCAGTGATGCCCGAGGCTCGAGCTTCTCGTCGTTCGCGGTGTAGCTGAGCAGCTCCGTACGGCCGCCACCGTCACACTCAACCCCCAGCCCGACGTCGCTTCCGGCGCCCCCGAAGAGGAAGCTGAAATGCGCCTTCGCGCAGACGGGTGCCAGTGCGTCACGGCCCAGGACGAGTTCCTCATTTCCCTCGTCGTGCCGCTGCCGCCACACTTCGGCGCCTTCCGAGGACACCTCTCGCAGGTAGTAGACCCAACCGTCGGCGGCCCAGACCGGATGGAACACGGACACCGGCTCCGCGAGCGCCGCGATCCGGCCACACCCGCCGAGCATGATCACGGCCAGCACGACGACCGGCATGACCGCCGTACGCACCGCACGCCCACCCGGTCTTCCGGCGCTCATCTGCCTCATTCTGCCTCGCATGTCACCCCCGCAATCCGATCCGCTGGTTTGAACCGTGCCGCCAGGATGTCCGACGACCGCGGAGCAAGGCGGAAGATCGACGCGCCAGACGCCATCGGCATTGGCTCCCAATGTCGGCTTGAAATCGTCCAGGCGGCTCGTCAAGGTCGCTCTGTCAGTCTCGATCATTAGGATCGCGCCACGACCAAGGAGGGGTAGAAGTCTTGACTGCTACTCACGTCGATGCGCTCACCAAGATCATGCCGCCGAAATACGGCGCCGACGAAGAAGTGGATTGGGACGCCGTCGAGGCGCAGTTGGGTGCGCGTCTACCGGCCGACTATTGCGCCTTCATGGCTGTCTACGGCGGTGGAACCATCGGCAACGGGCTAAGCATCCTGCTACCGCTGCCCGTCGACTCGGTGTGGGGCGGTGGGACGATCGCTGGCGAGACTCCGAACTTGCGCCACTACTGGGAAGAGGAGGGCGGGGTAGCAGGGACAGGGCTTGGGGTGGATGCCGTACTGGCCTGGGGCGTTGGCTGCAGCAACCCCGACCTACTGGGCTGGCTGATGACCGGCTCGGATCCCGACCAGTGGCCGGTGGTGGTGTGGCGACGCCACGTGTCATGGGGCGAGCCGAGCTTCGCGCTTTTTGAATGCAGGATGGCGGAGTTTGTCAGGCGACTGTTGCTTGCCGAGTTTGACAAGTGCCCGCTCAGCGATGTTTCCCTGTGGGGCCGCATCGAGCCTTTCGTGCACTGGCGTGAACAGGACCGTCGCTTCCTAGCCGGCCTCGATCCCATCACGGGCGAGCCCGACCCCTACGCAGACATGTTCCAAAGCTGGAACCGACCGTAACCGTGCAGCACGACCTGCTCCGAAAGTCCCATCACGCGGTTTAGGAAGTGTGGACACGGCCGGTAGTCGCGCCTCACTGACCTGGCCTGACCTGCGCCGCCATGCCGGCCGCCACGTCCAGGAGCTGACCGCCGTTGACCCTCGGCTCCCCTCCCAACGGGCAGGCGACGGGCACGCCTGGTCGGACGGAACGTGAGCTTGGGAATTGGACAAGATGGCTCCGACGTGCGGTGTTTCCCCTCATCGACATGGTCTCCGGTGGCCTGGTTTGACCCCTGATGACACCGGCTCGTGGCCCGTGGATGGCCCAAGCCGCTGCCTGATCCGTAGCTGGGTCACCCCGTCAGCTGTGGCAGTGAAAGTCCTCTCCACCGGGCAGAAAGCTGATGTCGATGTCAATCTCGCCGTAGGTGTGTGGACCTGGCGGAACACGCCCATACCCAAGGAGTAGACGGACCTGTTGCCCGTTCGTCACGCGGTCAGTGCAGAACAGATTCCCCGATCCTGGCACCGGCGCGATCCTCCAATGACCTTCCGTCAACAAGGTGCGGTAGTGGTCAATGACCGGTTCCATCGATGTGCCCGGCGGCAAGCTGATGTCCGCCGAAACGCGCCCCCAATCGTCGCTTTCACCCCCGCACGGGGCCTGATCGATGCGGTCGAGGGTGGTGCCGGATGGAGGAGAGGTCAGCACCCGGTCTCGTGCCAACTGCTCGGCCAACCGGTGATCGGCATCCGTGCACTCGATCGCCCGTGCGCCCGGGCTCTCGATCGGCTCGCCCAGTTGCTGGACGGCGAGGCCACACAGCACCAGAACACCGACCAGCACCGTGCCGACTACGGCGATGCGGGCAAAGACTTGCTGGGGCATCCGCCGAGGGTAGAACAGGTATACCGTCGGGCGGTCCTGGAGGATCTCCTCGTCGGGCAGTCGTAGACCGTTCAGCCTCCCCAGACGGGGACAAGGTGGAGCGCCTTACGACCCGGCGGCCGACCTGGACCTGTACGTGCTCAATTGCACGTCCGGGACCTGTGTGGAGGCCGGGCGGAGCGCCGACGGCGACTCCGAGGAGTCGGTCACACTCGCCAACCCGGCGCCGGGCGCCTGGAAGGTGCGCGTCGAGGGATTCGCCGTGCCCGCGGGCTCGACCACCTTCAACTACGTTGACGTCTTCACCAACCCGGCCTTCGGGTCGGTGGCGGTGACCGACGCCACCGCGCCGCGCCCCAGCGGCATGTCGTGGGAGGTACCCGGCTCGGTGACCGCAAGGTCGCCCCGGAGATCGGCCGGGTGCTCTATGGCACCGTCCAGGTGCGGACCGACACGAACATCCTCATCGGCAGCGGCGACATCGTCGTGGAGAAGGTCAACTGACAGGTCCCACACAACGACAGGAGGCCCGTCCCGGTTCCGGACCGGGCCTCCTGCGTTTGGGGCTCAGGCGGGGCGGGCCGCAGTTGGCGCTGGCGCTGAGCAACAACCCGGCCGGGCCGGAGTTCCTGACCGAAAGCCAGCGCAGCGTGTTCATCACACAGGGAGGGCTCCGCGGCCTTACGTCGCGGCTGGCGTTGCAGCGCTACGGCGGCGGCACCCTGAAGGGTGCCATCTGACGGTCGGGGCTGTGGCCTGGGGCGAAGTCTTCCTGGCAGGCTGTCGGTCATAGTGGTTCGCACACTGGCGTTTCTGATCGTCCGGCGGGTTTTTGATCTGGTCGGGCTGGGTCCGACACCGGATGCCAAGGATGTGGAGCTCGCCGTGCTGCGGCACCAGTTGATGGTGTTATGCCGCCAGGTCGCGCGGCCGCGCTCCGCGTCCACCGACAGGATGGTTCTGGCCACGCTGGCGAAGCTGCTGCCGCGTCAGCCCTCTACCCGCGCGATTGGAGTCGGCCGCCGCCCGCGGGCGTCCGTCGCGATCGTCACTCAATTGGTCACCCGCCCGAACGTCGGCTGTCGTCGGCTCGCGTCGCGTCCTGACCCGGGCGGCTAGACGGACGACTCTTCTTCTGGCCAACACGGCTTAGCAGGATGAGAAGTGGGCCGCCGACGAACAGCGTGAGGCAGCAGCACAGGCTCCTAAGCGGGACGCCTGGATCGACGGTGGAGGGTTCCATTCGAAGCACCCTAGCCAAGATCAGGCGATGTTCGGTGTCCCCGCCTGGCGTTGGCCTCGATCCTGATGCCACTTGGCGTTGAACTGTCGCCGGACCACCGGCCTATAGGCGAAGGGTCCCGATCCGGGCTCTGAGCTGCGGGAACAGTTGGCGCTGGCGGTCATCATTGGTCGCCCTCGGTCTGCCTTGACGGCCTGATGACGGCCTGGACCTGGTCCTCATCGTCGGTGCGCGGCGGCAGCTCGACACCACCTCCGACTCCTCGTTTGTAAGTTCTGGGCAACCTTCCGACTGCGTCCACCCGCGGCCGGCCCGCCCCGTCCGGCCCTCCGGGAGCACGTGATCGTGCGCCGTCGTCCGTCATCGTTGCTACAGGCGCTGCTACACCCTGCATCCGGCGGGCCAGCAGTACACCAACTACAGATAAGGGGACCCCGGCCGGCCTGGCATTCGGGCCGGCCACGCCTTCTTACCTGGGTAAACGTCGTCACAAGTGGTCGTCAATGGTCGCTCACGATCAGCCTCTGACGGCCTGGCGACGGCCTGGATTCGCCGCCACTACTCCCCCGCGCGCTACGTCCCACCGCGGCGCGAGCGCTCGTCGTGCAGACGCCAGCCGGCGTCGGTCACGTCTACGGCGAGCCGCACAGCAAACGACAGGGTCTCGACGTTCGCTGTGATTCGCATGCCCACCAGGCCGGGCGCAGCACCCGGGATCTCCTCCCGGCTGACCACGTTGAGCGTCGCCCAGAGATCGCCGTGGGCGATGGCGCTGCCTCGCGCACCGGCGGCGATGCCGTGGCGGTCAGCGCCACAACCGGCGGGCGGCCCAAGCCGCGGATCAGATGGCCGATAGCGAGATAGTCAGGGCGGAAATCGTGCCCCCACGACGAGATGCAGTGCGCCTCGTCAACCGCCACCAACGCCGGGTGTAGCGCGCGGACCTCGGCCAGCCGCTGCGGCGAACTGAGCTGTTCCGGCGTGATGAACAAGAACTTCGCGGCGCCCGAACGCAGCTCTCACTGAGCAGCGAGCCGGATTCGGTCGATCGCAGCTTCCCACCAAGGAGATACGCCGTCACCACGCCGAACGAGCGAGACGCCGCCGTCCGCTGTGGGCTCATGAACGAGGACCCATCACGCCGCGTAGGTGCGGCGTAGGGGACGCGAGGCTCATCCTCCGCTGGCAACGGCGCAGGAGCCTGTTCCCGATGCCCGGGGTGCGATCCTGCCGTTCGTCCGGCCCAGGTGACCGAGCGGCTGGTCGGTTGTGGCTGATCGACGCCCGGCTATGTCCGTTTTGGTTGCCGCCGGGCAATTATCCACGTCACTGTTACGTGGCGGCCCGTTCGATGTAACGGACCCGTCATATCGGTCGCTGGTCCAGTGACGGCGGCGTCAGCGACGCCCCGCCCCTGCCGGGCACCCGCCCTCCCCTCGCTCTCCCCTCGGAGGAAGAGACGTTGAGTAGAACCCCCATCAGACGCGGTCGGACATCTGCCGCGATCCTCGCGTCGGTGCTGACCGCCGGGGCCCTGACCGTGGCGTCCGTCGGCAGCCCCGCCAACGCCGAGCCGTCCACCGCAGTCCTGAAGGGCGGCGCTACCGGCTGGACCCCTACTGACCAGGAGCGGTTGACCGAGGCCCGGTCCGCTGGCGACAAGGACGTCACCGTGCTGGTCGGGGCCGCGGACGGTCAGGCCGCAGCGGTGGCCGCCGGCCTCGCCGACCTTGGCGCGGCCGTCGCCTACCGCGACGATGACCTCGGCTACCTGCGCGCCGACGTGGCCGTCGATCGGGCCGACCGGATCCCGCAGCTCAGCGGCGTGCAGACCGTGGAGATCGACGCAGCCGTCCCGGTGCCCGACCCGAGCCCGGACGCGTCCCAGGCGCCGGCCCCCCAGCCCGCGCCCGGTGCCAACACCCCGGCCGCCAACCCGTACATGCCGATCGGCGACATGGGGGCGGCGCAGTTCGTGGCCGAGCACCCCACGCTCGACGGTCGCGGCGTCACCGTGGGCATCATGGACACGGGCGTCGACCTGGCGCACCCGGCGCTGCAGACGACGACAACCGATGAGCGGAAGGTCGTCGACTGGGTCACGGCGACCTCCCCGACCGCGGACGGCGATCCGACCTGGATCAGCATGGCGAAGAACGTCTCCGGGCCCAGCTTCGCCGTGGACGGCCGCACCTGGACCGCGCCGGGCTCCGGCTCCTACCGTTTCGGCGTCTTCAACGAGCGGGTCGCCGCTCTCGGCGGCGAGGTGGGCAACGACGTCAACCGCGACGGCAACCCCGCCGGCAGCAGTGGCCTTTTCGGCGTGCTCTGGGACGGCGACAAGACCGTCTGGGTTGACACCAACCAGAACGGCTCGTTCGCGGACCAGACCCCGATGGCTGACTACAAGGTCCGCTACGACGTCGGCAAGTTCGGCACGGACAACCCGGCGACCCCGATCGCCGAGTCGATGCCGTTCGTCGTGCAGGTCGACGGCAAGGGCAAGTTCGTCAACATCGGCATCGTCTCCGGTGCGCACGGCTCGCACGTTGCCGGCATCACCGCCGGCAACGGCCTGTTCGGTGGGGCGATGACCGGCGCCGCTCCGGGCGCCAAGGTGGTCTCCGTCCGGGTCTGCATGTTCGTCGGCGGCTGCACCTCGCACGCCCTCACGGAGGGCATGATCTACGCCGCCAAGCAGGCGAACGTGGACGTCATCAACATGTCGATCGGCGGGCTTCCCTCGTTGAACGACGGCAACAACACGCGGGCGCTGCTCTACAACCGCCTCATCGAGCAGTACAACGTGCAGATGTTCATCTCGGCCGGGAACAGCGGGCCGGGCACCAACACGGTCGGCGACCCGTCGGTGGCCGACAAGGTGATGAGCGTCGGGTCGTACATCACCGACGCCACCTGGCGGGCCAATTACGGCTCCAGCTCGCCGTACGAGGACAACCTGCACTACTACAGCTCGCGCGGGCCCCGCGAAGACGGCGGTTTCAAACCCAGCGTCGTCGCCCCCGGTTCGGCCATCTCGACCATCCCCACCTGGCAGCCGGGCGGGCCGGTCCCCGGCACGTACACACTGCCGCCGGGCTACGCGATGTTCAACGGCACCTCGATGGCCTCGCCACAGGCCGCGGGCGCCGGGGCGCTGCTCGTCGGCGCTGCCAAGGCGCAGGGCTTCCAGCGCCAGCCAGCTCAGATCCGGCAGGCCATGACGTCGTCCGCCCGCTTCCTCGACGACATCGGGGCGTACGAGCAGGGTGCCGGCCTGATCGACGTGAAGGCGGCGTACGACCTGCTGCGCAAGAACATCAAGACGGTCGACATCACCTCCTCCGTGCCGGTGCACACCGTCCTCTCCGGATTCCTCGCGAAGCCCGGCGTCGGCGTCGGCATCTACGACCGCGAGGGCGTCACGGTGGGCAAGGAGTACTCCCGCACCTACACCTTCACCCGCACCAGCGGTGGGTCGAAGGCGATCACCTACCACCTGTCCTGGGTGGGCAACGACGGCACGTTCTCGACCGGCACGTCAGTGGCCCTGCCGCTGAACAAGCCGGTCACCGTCACCGTGACGGTCAACCCGGCGACCCCTGGGGCGCACTCGGCGATCCTGCGGCTGGACGACCCGGCGACCACCGGTGTCGACTACCAGACGATGAACATGGTGATCGCGCCGTACACCTTCCGGGCTGCCGACAACCACCAGGTGGCCATCACCGGCAAGGTCGGGCGCAACCAGTCGCTGCGCTACTACCTGCAGGTTCCGGCGGGCACCCCGGCGCTGAAGGTGGACTTCACCGGCCCGTCGGGTCAGCCGGGCACCGGTCAGGCGCGGTTCCTGCGCTACCACCCGTACGGTGTGGCAATCGACGACAACGCGTCCACGTCCTGCTTCGTCCCGACCGCGGGCGCCTGCGCCACCGGCTCGCCGAACAGCCGTACGACCTCAAACCCGCTGGCTGGCGTCTGGGAGGTCACCGTGGACGGTCGGCGCACCTCGGACGCGGAGTGGACGGCGTTCACGCTGACCGCCTCGGTCCTCGGCGCGACGGTCTCCCCCAACCCAGACGTGATCGCCTCCGCCACGGCCGAGTCGCCGGTGTCCCGGTCGTACTCGCTGACCAGCACGCTCGGCTCGTTCACCGGCCGGGCCGTCGGCGGCACGCTGGGCAGCGCCCGGCAGGGTCCGTTCACCATCGGCAACCAAGGGAGCCAGGAGTACGACCTGACCGTAACCCCGGGCTCGTCCCAGCTGCGAGCCACCATCGGCGGCACCTCCGACCCGGGCGCCGACCTGGACCTGTACGTTCTCAACTGCACGTCCGGGACCTGCGTGGAAGCCGGCCTGAGCGCCGACGGCGACTCCGAGGAGTCTGTGACGATCACCAACCCGGCGCCGGGCGCCTGGAAGGTACGCGTTGACGGCTACTCGGTGCCGTCCGGCTCGACCAGCTACAACTACATCGACGTCTTCACCAACCCGGCCTTCGGCACGGTGGCGGTGACCGACGCCAACGCGCCGCGCCCCAGCGGCGCCTCATGGACGGTGCCCGGTTCGGTAACTGCGAAGGCCGCCCCGGCCAACGGTCGGGTGCTCTACGGCACCGTGCAGGTCCGGACCGACACGAACATCCTGATTGGCAGCGGTGACGTCGTGGTGCGGAGCGTCGCCTGACGGTTCCGCCAGACAGGAGGCCCGTCCCCGGTCCGGGGGCGGGCCTCCTGCGTTCGGGGCTCAGGCGGGACGGGCCCCAGTTGGCGTGTTGCGCGGCGTTCAAGATGAACACGAAGGCGGCACTGAAGATGAGCATGAATGGGCGATGGTTCGTGCTCATGGTGACGTCCTGGTGCTCACACTGCCGGTGATGTCCGTCGATGGATGTTGTCAGACCACGGACACACTGCTCCGCTGAACCCGGCTTGTTGATCACGTTGGGGTGAGCAGTCGCCCAGCCGTGAACACACCGATGAGCGCCCATACCCCGGCGTGTCGGGCGAAGCGGCGCCGCCAGGCGACCACGGCCGCGGCGAGCCCGGCTAGCGCGTCACCCAGTTCGGTGGGCTGCACGTCGAGGCCGGCCAGGGAGTCCGGGTCGAGCGAGGCTGCGCGCTCGACGCCGCAGCGACGCAGCCAGCTCAGGTGCGGGCCGCGGACGGCGCGCAGCCAGCGGCGCACGGTGGCCGGCGGGCGGCCAAGCTCGGTGGCGATACGCCGCCAGCCGCGACCCTGGGCCTTGGCCAGCAGTGCCGCGCCGATGACCTCGGTGGCGACGGCACGCCGGGGCAGCAGCGAACCAGGCAGCAGCACCTAGGTGGCCCGGCAAGCGGCGCACCGGGCCCGGCGGGGCCGTACCGCCTGGGTCGACCCGTCGAGCTGGCGCACCCGTCGGTCGCCGCATGCGACCAGGGCCGCAGCACGCCACCTCAGCGTGCGCAGGCCAGCACCCCAGCGGCCAGGTCGTCCTCGACCCGGTGCGGTTCGGCCACGATGATCACCCCCGGTGTGGCCGGTTCGCTCATTCGCCGCCCGCCCGTTGCTCACTGGCGGGCTGGGTCTTGGCGAACACGAGGACGTCCTCGTGTGCGATGAGGTGCATCGGGGTGCCCGCGGTGCGGGCCCGGCGGACCTGCTGGAGCTGGAAGAAGCTGGGCCGGGCGACGAGGTGCCCGTCGCGGACGGCCGCCAGGAGGGCGACGCACCGGTCCACCGGGGTCAGGCCGGCGCGGATCCCCGCGCCGATGACCGCCGACGGCAGGTCGACCAGCTGGCCGTGCTTGCGCCACGGCCGGGCGGTGACCACGACGACGCCGCCGGGGCGCAGCAGGGTGTAACAGCCGGCCAAGATCTGGGCGAACCCGTCGGCGAGGCCGGTGAGGTCGCGGTAGGCGAGGTTGCCTCGGTCGGTGCCGTCGTTGTAGGCGTTGTCGAACTTCGCCACCCCGTCCGCGCCGGGGCGGACCAGGCCATGGACGGTCGGCCCGTACGGCGGCGAGGTCACCACGAGGGCGACCTGCCCGACGAGGGCGGCGGGAACGAGGGACAGGATGCGGGTCGCGTCGCCGCGCATCACCGCCGCCCGGCCGGTCGCCCCTTGGCCCTGGGCGTGGGTGATGTTGGCGTCAGCGATGTCGGACCAGCGGGACTCGTACTCCACACCGATGGCGTCGCGGCCGGCGTGGATGGCCTCGACGAGGGTGGTGCCGATGCCGCACATCGGGTCGAGAACCAGGTCCCCGGGGTTGGTGTAGGCGGCGACGGCATGGGCGGCGATCGCCGGCAGCATCCGGGCCGGGTGCTTCACCGACTCGGGAACATAGCGGCCCCGCCGCTGCACCGGCCCGGTGCTCTGGGCGGTCACCCACACCGACAGGCCCTCTGGCCCGGTCGTCGCCGGGTGGTGGCCGTCGTACTCCCGGCGGCGATCCTCGTGGGCGCGGTGCCTGCCGCCGGCGCCCTCCGGCCGGACCGGCTCATCCGGTCCGTGGGTGGTGAGGTGCTCAGCCACGTCCGTCACCGCCCTCGCGGCTCCGCCGCCGCTGCGGCGGGGTGACCGGTGCGGGGCTGAACACCAGCAGGTCGGCGTGGACGCGGTGGTGCGTGAGCGGCCACTGCTGCCCGGCCATATCGTGGGCGAGGGCGAGGAGTTCTGCGTCGGTGACGTGGTACACAAAGGTGTCGGCGTCGGTGTCGGCGGTGACCGCGACGATGTGCTGCAGATACCCCAGCCCGACGTTCGCCGCTGCGGCGGCGAGAGGGCCGAAGTCCTCCGGCGTCGCGATGGTGCCGGCGGGGACCGCGACGATGAGCACGAGGCACCCGCCAGGGCGCAGCAGCCGGGCGCCCGCGGTCAGCAGGCACGCCAGGCGTACCCGGTTCGTGGCCTCGTTGGCATCGAGGGGCCAGGAGGCGACCAGCAGGCCGGTCGCCTGCGGCGACCCAGTGGGGTCGGCCGGGTCGGTGAGGTCGTCACCGAACCAGGCGCTCACCTCCGGCACGTCGTCGAACTGCTGCTGCTCGTCAGAGGGGTTGGGCTCGGCCGGTTCGCTGGCCGGACCGATGAGGAGGTTCGGTCCGTCGGTGAACCAGCCGGGGTGGTGCCGGCGCCGCCCGGCGAGGCAGGCGGTGGACAGGGCGTGGTCGTCGGTGCAGTCGACGACAGTGTCGCCGGGCCGGCTGTAGGCGGACACGAGGCGGTAGGCCAAGCGGGCGCCCACATTGCGGCCTGCGTCGGCGGAGGTGCGGGCGGTGCGCCACACGGTGATCGGCACCGGAGTGTAGCCGGCCACGAGATCGGTCAGGGTCGGGTCGGTGCCGGAGCGGTCTGGGTCGACGGGGCGGGCGGGGGCCTGGTGCTGCGGCGTGTGCTCGCTCATGTGGTGTCGGCTCCGCGCCGCGCGGGCAGTGCGCTGACACCCTCAAACCCGTGTTTGTGTGCTCTCGCGAACGCCCCCCGTTCTCACAACGGCTCACAGCCGCTCACAACCAGCGCGAAATGAGGTGCTTAGGCCCGATGTCTCGCCTCACGACCTCGTGGTTGCCCCGCTTCACAGCGGAACGGTGTCGCCGATGCGGCGCCATTGGGTCAGGGTCCGCCAGCCGAAGGCGAGCAGCAGGCCCAGCAGGTAGAGCAGCAGCGCGAGCCAAGCCACGGGTTACGCCGTCTGGTCGGTGCAGCAGCCATCGGTGCAGCCCGAGCCTTGGCCGGTGGCTGCGTCGACGGCAGGCAGGGATGCGCAGTCGTCGCAGTGTTCACCGCGCCAAGCTTCAACGCCTTCCTTGACCGCGACCCCGGCGATGACGAGCGCGGCGATCGGGTCGGCCCACGACCAGCCCCAGACGGCGTTGAGGACCAGGCCGACGAGCAGCACAGGATCGTCCGGCGCGGAGGAAACGTCGCGGGCGCCACGCTGGGACCGTGGGAGGCCTGGCCGTGTTCCCTGACCGAACTGATACCCGGCGCGGCGCGAGCGGCCACCGCCGGAAATCCCGCGATGCTCCCTGGCAGTTCCCACTGGGCCAGCGCTCCTGACGACGGCGCTTTTCCGCCCTGCCAATCACACGGCGTTCCTAGGTGGCGACGAGCAGCGCCGGGCGGGCATCCCGGGGCAGCCTCCATTTGGCGTTCCGGTCCGTGAAGTCGAAGTTGGACCTGTCGATCACCACGTAGCCGTCCGTGGCGTACACGTGAAAGGACCGGTGAGCGCCGGCGGGCAGTTGAACGTGGGACTGAGCCTGCCCCGTGCGCTGGTCGAGTCGTGACAACTCGTCGCGGTCGGTGACGACGTACACGCTGGTCCGGTCCGCGGTGACGTCGCTGACGGTACCGGCGAAGGATCGCTGCCATACGGGGGAGCCATCGAGGCGGGACACGGCGCGGACGGTGTCGCGGACCGAGAGGTACTCAAGCGTCAGGTCACCGACGTCAACGGCGATCCAGTCGTGGGGCCACACTGCGGTTATCGAACCGTCCTGGTGGATGCGCCAGCTTCCGCCGTCGTTGCTGACGTGGAAGCCGTCGCACATGGACTGCGCCACCACACAACCGGAGGGCTCAACGATCCATGATCGGTTCGCAGCGGGCGAGCCGGCCGTGGGTTGCCACGTGGTCAGCTCGCGTCCGGATTCGGCGTCGTACAGTTGCACCTGCTTCGGCCGGTCACACGCCAGGACCACCGCGACCACGGTCGGTCCGGTCCAGTTCACTCCGGAACATCCGGGCAGGTCGACCTGCCACAGCCGCCGCCCGGTCGCGGGTTCGAACGCGTCGAGGGAATGTTCGCCGGAGCTGACGAGCACGGGGGCATGCTGCCGGGTCTCGGTGGCGAACAGCTCAATCAGGCTGTCACCGTAGACGGTCGCGACGCCGGTCGGACCGCCGCTGTAGCTGTCGCCGCCGATGTCCCGCTCGACCGTGGCACGCCACGTGATCGTGCCGGTTCGCCCGTCCACTCCAGCCAGAGCTCCGTCGGACCACTTCACCACGACCATCGGCGCGTTCGCTCCGTGTGCCGGAATCGCGACCACTCCGGTGACGTCCGCCGGAAACCGGTGGTACGACCAGAACGGCGGATGCCCATCCGCCGCGGTCAACGGTTCGGCCCACACATCGTGCTCGGTGGCGAAGACCCGCAACCGCCGTTCGACTATCAACGGTGCGGCACGCAGCGCGGCGACCACCCCGGACCGGGGAGAGGCGACCGCGTCCGGATAACGGGCGGTTGCCGCCGTGTGCCATTCGCCCGGCTTGACCATGAAATAGGTGCCAACCCCGCACGATGCGACGAGCACCAGCACGATGGCCGGCACCGCCCAGACCCACCATCGGACAGCACGGCCACGCCGTACCTCGCCGGCCATGCCCCGCCCCCGTGAACGCACACCTGATACTGCCACTTCCGGCCGGACAGCCATGACCCGTCGCCGCCGCCCTCGCGGCGCGGGATCCACTTGTCGAACTGCGCCCGCACTAGCTGGACGTGCTGGGCACGGCGGCTGGCTCCGGCGTCGACCGTTCAGCCGCCAGGCGCCTGATCAGTCGATTGACCACCGGTCATCGTCGCCGGCCGTGTCATGACACCGTCCCCGATGACATCGGGCTGACGCGCCCCGGTGACGGCACTGTCGTCAAAGCGGTCGACGCCGCAATGACATCAACGGCGTCCGGTGTGACATTGCGGTCTGCGACCGTGCCACCGACCGGACGCTAGTCGTTGTGAGCGCTCGCGAGCGGCTGTGAGTGTCATCGCCTGCGTTGTCATCGGCCGTCACGAATCGGGCGGACACCTCGCCCGCGAGGGCGCGGAGAGTCGATGCCATGGCGGGTAGCGGTGTCACAGTGCAGCTCAGGGGCTGTGTCATATACCGCTCTCAACGATCACAGTCGATGTCAGGGAATCGGGTCGGGATCGTGCCATCGATCGGCGCGGCGGTGTCAGGGGCGGCGCAACCTGCGCTGTGAGGGCCTTGTGAGTCGCTCGTGTCGTAATCGGCGCCTGCCTGGTGCCGTGACACCACGACGGCGCCAATCGACGATCTTGTTGCCGTGGGGAGAGTGACATGACCGCCTCTGACATCGACTGGCCCGACTCGCCGTTGGACGCCGCCGACGCCGCGTTCGCGGCACTGACCTGCGACCCCGCACCGATGACACTCGACCTTGACACGGTCGACCCCGGCACCGGCCTGCCCGGCGATGTCATGACACTGCCGGCGCTACGGGACTGGCTCCTCGCGCACCCGCGCGCCTACACCGCGCGCGACGAGGTGTGGCGGGAGTTGATCCGCCGCGCCCGCCTCGACGGGCCGGCGTGGGTCGTCGCCGCGGTCGGCATGGCGATGCCGGCGCTGCGCCGCTATGCCAGTCACCTGAGCGCCGGCTACGGCGGCGATCCGGACGACATCGGCGCGGAGGTCCTCACCGGCTTCCTGGCCGCGCTGCGCGACCGGGTCGACCTGGCCCGCGACGCCCCCTACGCGGCGCTGTGCCGGGCGGCGTTTCGGGCCGGCTACGCCCTGCGCCAACAGGCCGGCGAGTACACGTCGGTGGACAACGTCGACCACGTCACCGGTCCCCGCACCCCCACCGTGCCCTACGGGCACCCGGACCTGCTCGTCCAACGGGCCGTCGGCCTGGGCATCCTCGACCGCGAGGACGAGCAGCCCTACATCGACATCCGGCTCGGGCGGCGGGCGATCGAACCGGTCGCCGCCCGCCTCGGCATCACCGTCGACGCGTTGCGCATGCGGCTGGGACGCATCGACACCCGCCTCGCCGACGCCCTCGCCAAAGGGCTGCTCACCGGCGTGACCAGCCAGCAGACGGCTGACGAACTCGCCTATCAAGCCGTGCACCGCTTGGCCACCCGTACTGGCCTTGCCGCGGTTAGTCGCCGCATCGTCGATCAGGTGCCGCTGTCCGCGGCGGCAGGGCTCGCCGCCTGAGTCGCACCCGCGCACCGCGTCAATCCGGTGCCGCTACACGAGAAGCCCGTGAACGTCCTCGCCTATCGCACCCGACCCGCCGGCGAGGACGTTCAACTGTGCGGGCCTGCACCCGCGGTGGGCCCAGTGTCGGCATACAGGTGAACGTGCCCCGATAGGTACGACCGAACATAAGCAGTGGCCCAAGGTCAAATCCGGCAAGCGCCGAGACTTAACGGCCGCGCGAGTCGCTCTCTTGCCGAGAACATTGCGGTGGCGCCACTTGGCTCAAGCTATGGAAGACTCGGCCGCGATGGATCTTTCCCCTGATGTCCAAGCCATCATCAGGCGCCGGCTGGTGCCGGAGATTGCGGACAGCTTCCTTGCTCTGGCGCGGCCATCGGTCGGATTTACCGTATGGACCGAAGCGTCAGCGAGCGGCAGCATGATCGGCGGCGCGCCAAGGACCCGACCGTTCGCGTGGCCTGTCTACCGGGAAGCGCCGATGCTGTTGCTGGCGCAAGTGGACTGCGCGCAGATGGCCCCGATCCTAGGCGCGGAGTGGCCGTTCCCACGCCAGGGGTACCTGCTGTTCTTCCACGACGACGAGTTTTCCGCGACCTACGACTACGAGCACGGCGACGACGGTTGCCAGGTGCTGCACCTGCCTGCCGGGTCCGGAGCAGAAGCGGTCGCCACCATCCCCGGCCTGACACTGGACGCCGCCCTGATGCCGTCTCTACCCAACCTGCGGGATGACGCCGATAAGGCGCTGGGCATCCACATCGTCGAGCTGATCGATCTGTTGGAGGAGCTTCGGCCGTTGTTGCCTGCACCCCGGCATCGTCTGCTCGGCTACTGCGACACCGATACGTCCCACCCGCCAGGGCACCGGCCCCTTCTGCAGGTGGAGGCGGAACGGGGTACGGCGTGGGGCGAGATCGTAAACGTCTCCTTCTGGATTCCAGACGCCGACCTGCGCGTTGGCCGGCTGGACCGTGTACGCCGCTGCTACGACGTGGCCTGAACAGTCGCCCATCGGTCGGCGGCAGCCTCGACGGCTGGCCCGCAGCTGGCGTTTGTCCGGTCTTAAGGCTACCCATGATCACGTGCGCTGATGTGCCGCTGGGCATGCGCGCCAGCTTCGGCCGGGTCCGTCACCGATCGTGTACTGGCACCGGTAGGTACGGCGCCTTCGAGTACACGACCGGGCCGAGATCAGTGTGTCGGTGTAGTCATTTACCTCACGGAGTCGGCACGTGTCGCGCCGCCCGGATGTGGATGAGCGAGATATCCAGATGTTGGCGCAGGTGACATCGAGTTCAATAGCGCCGTGATCACGATGCAAGCGGTCGTCGAAGTCCCCGCGCTGGACAACGACCCGGCGCCGCCATGGCCGGTGGCCCAGATCGCACCTTGGTCATGGCTGCCCCTCAACGCCGGCTGCACCGATGAGGAGCTCGGGCTGTTCGTGGCCGCTCTGGCTGCTCGGATCCCCACACCAACCGAGGACTTATGAGATCAAGTTGCTCACCATGGGCCAGTGGATGGCACGGCGACCTACGCATTACGAGATCAAGTTGCCCACCATCGTCTACCAGCCCCAACCCGGTCCGGCCTGCGGAAACCCCTCTCGGCATCTCTCAGCGTTAGCGGTCAGGGCTCGACCTCTTGAGGACTGGATGAGGACTGAGACGGCTCACGCCCACGACCATCTGATCCGTAGATTCCCAAAACCATGTCCAGGCCGTCCGACGCCGTCCGCCTAGTCCTGGTCCTCAAGGGCTCGGCAACTCGATCAGTCCCGTCTCGTCCGGTCCAGTCCGCCCGGGTGGCTCCCACGCCTGGCTCCCAGACTGTCAGCTTGCAAATCCGACAAGATCGGCCCGGATGCCGTCGCTGCGCATTGCTCGACGGACCCTCGTGTGACCTCATGTGGCCTCTAGTGACCTAGCTTGTGGCCCGTGCGTGGCCCGAGCGGCGCAAGCCGCCGAAGCTGGTGCGAGCACAAGGTAGATCTGAAGCAGGGGTTAGCGCAGGATGTCTCGCATGGGTTGGCTGCATGGTCCGCGCATCCTTCAGACGTACGAGCGGGGCTTCGAAGCCTCTTCCGTGCGCCTCAACGTGGACGACATAAACGACATAATTAGTTGGATCAGAGCCAAGGGATTTGACCCAATTCATGTGCTGGGAGCGCCGATTGGACAGCACGGCGACCTGCTGCCTGATAAGCCGATCCAGGACCTGAGCACAACCAGCGCCGCAGAAGTGGGCCAGCTCAAGATATGGTCGGAGATGGACGCCGCCGATCAACAGCAGTGGCGCCGAATCGACATGAGAATTACGCCCGATGGCTTGACCGTAAGCACAATTGCCCCAAGCCAGGAGTGCTGGCAAGAAGTCTTAGGCGAAATACGACGGATGGTCGAGCATGCGGAACGCGGACCAATGCCCGTTGGTCGAAAGGTGCAGCTTATTCTGCGTGCGCAGCGCATAGTTGTTGGGCTGATTCTGCTTGGTCTCTGGACATGGCTTACGCTTGAGTGGCGGAGTGTTCCGGGAGCCCTCCTGACCGCCATCGTGGCCGCGTTGTCAGCGAGCGCCGCAAAGATTGACACTGCGGCAGTGTTCCGCTTCGTGCGTCGGCACTCCCGCATCGACTGGCTTGATCAGTTCTCCAGGCGAGAACTGTATGAACGTCGCGCCAATATCAAGCGAGACCGGAAGGTCGCATATACCACGGCGTTTCCAACGGCCATAGTGGCAGCGACCGTCGGTGCCCTGCTGACCGCCGGCCTCAAGATGTGGCTTGGTTGATAGTCGACCAAGCATCAGAGACGGGTTGCCAACACCGAGGTGGGCTGGCGGCCGGGGAGCGGCCTAGGGATTAGAAGAAGATCACGGATGGCTGGTCACGGTAACCTGCTCCTGCTCGAGCCGTCCGTCACTGTCGGATCACGTCGGCATTGGCCGGCGGTCTTGGCTGTACGAATGGCTGTATGGCGGCGGGACGCTGGCCACAGCAACTGCCTGGGCAAGCTCCTACGCATAGCCGGCTAGCTACGCGCGTCCGACGGGCTCGAACCCCGGCCCCGAAGTCAGGGGATCTGCGTCAGCGCCAGGTGGCTGGAGAAGAGGAGCGCCGCTGTCGCGATTGGCCACGGCCACCAGCGGCGGGTTCGGGGAAGCCGGATCAGCGCGATCACGAGGCAGACCGCGCCCGGCAGGCCCACCGCAGCGGCCACGATCCAGAAGGTTCGCTGCTCCGGACGCCAGCAGGCTCCCCACCCGTCGACGGCGGGATCGCACGGGTTGGGACCCGGGCCGGTGAGCGCAGGTGACCACCAGATCAGGTTGAATGCCCACACCAACAGGAACGGAAAACTGACGATCGCGAGGGGGATCGCCACCCCGAGGCGCAAAGCGCGAGTGCGGGCACGGATGGTTACCGGCTCAGGGCCCTCCGGGCGGCCGTCTACCCGTGGTCACCCCGACATCATGGTCGCCTGCAGGCCGCTCGTCGTCACCCGACCGTCCTACGAGGAATGGCCGGTCGACCATCACCGACCTACGCATTACGAGATCAAGTTGCCCACCTGGGCTCACCTGCCCTAACCCCGCGTGGCCTGCGGAAACCCCTCTCGACATCTCTCACTGTCGGCGGTCAGAAGTCGACCTCTTGAGGACTGGATGAGGACTGAGACAGGCATGCAGCCCACGAGGAGCAAAGCGAATCGTGTGGATGGGCCTTGCGCGGCGTAGCCTCCCAGGGAATCCCCGCCAGAACTGACAGAGGGCATGATGCCAGTCACTCTCGTCCCTGCGACCGTAAGGCGAGCGGCCTCGCGGATCTGGCTCGTCGCAGCCGTAGTCGCGATGGCCTACGCAGCGGGCGGCATGCCGGCGCCCGCCCGGGTTGCAGTGGACCACTGCTACGTCACCTACGACCGGTTGGAGAGGCAGCACAGTCGGTGCGTGGGGCACTGGACCAGGTTGGGTCTGACCGCTTCAGGACCGGTCCACGGCACGCCCGTCAGCACGCGGTGGCCAGTGCTCACCACGGATCCGGACGAAAACTACGAATGGGAAGTCAGCATCCCCGAAGCCTCACGTCATCACACTGCCCTCACTGTCCTGACGATCGCATGGGTCATCCCATGGTCCATACAGGTCCTGTTGACGACTCTCACCGCCACGACGGTTGGCTATCTCGCCTGGACAACCGCGAGCCAGCTGCGACGACGAGCGGTTGCCAGCCCCGACTCGCGTTCCCGCGCAGGGTAAGGCCGCCGCCGCGCAGCGGGAAGCGGGAGTGGCCGCTGTCCAGGCATAGGCCGGCCTGGTGCGCTCGGGAGGCGCTACATCATCTCTGTTTTGGCCACAACAGAGATGATGTAGCGCCGTTTCAGGCAGGCCGCACGGCGGGCACGAAGTCGCATGGCAGGCGCATCGAGACGGGTGCCCGCCAGCCGCCGGCGCCGTCCGGAGATCGGCGCGACCGGGTCACCCGCCGACGAGCACCAGGGCGGACGCGCCGCACAAGAGCAAACACATCGGGGTGTACGCGATGAGGTTGAGCCGGTAGAACGTGCTGTCCCGCCGCGCGCCGATCCCGAACGCCCAGACGATGCCGGCGCCGCCTCTCAGGAGGGTGCCGGCGGCGACGGCGAGCGCCCCGAGCGTGGGCACCCAACCCGGCAGCCAGCTGGGCAGCCACGCGTCCACCAGGCCAGCCTGGGCGAGCACCGCGCCGGCCCCGCCGAGCAGGATGAGTACGAGCGGTGCCAGTACCGGGACGGTGAACGGGACGTCGGCGTTGAGCACCACTTGCGACAGCGTCCGGACGTCGCGGGCCGGCCAGGTGCGGCCTGTCATCCAGTACGCGTGGATCAGGGCGTCGAGGCCCAGGACACCGGCCACCACGATGGCCGCAACTTGGTAGGTCTCCATGCCTCAGAAGAGGAAGCGGGTGCCGAGAACACTCCAGTGAGCCGGGCCACATCGGGCGCCGTGTCACGTGCCGGGGTGCCTGCCGGGGGTGAATCGGGCCTCGAAGCGCCGCAGGACAGTCGCGGCAAAGCGTTGACGCACCGGTGCCAGCAGTGGGCTGACGAGCCGCATGCCCGGCGCTCGTACGCCGGACAGGTAGCCGAACCGGGTGCCGTCCCGCTCGTCGCCGGCTGGCGCGGCGGCCATGCCGAAGACGACGAAGCGGCTCTGCATCAGGCACCAGCCGGGCCGCAGGATCAGGTCGAACGAGCCACGGAGCCCGGACCGGCCGCGGACCACCGCCCGCATCCGCTCGCCGTCCCGCGCGGTGATCTGGATCGACCGGACATCGGGCACCAGCCCCGGGAATCCCTGCTCTGGGTCGCCGAGCACGGACCACACCTCGTCGAAGCCGGCCGGCAGCACCGTCTCGGCCAGGACGGTGCCCGGCATCGCCTCGTGCAGCACCCGCAGCCGGCGCAGGTCGTCGAACTCGCCGATGGGCCAGGTCACCGCGCACCCCCTTCTGAGCGCCAGGCGCGTCGGAAACACTCCCGGGCCCGGAACAGCCGGGACCGCACGGTGCCGGTCGGCACGCCGAGCATCGCGCCGGCCGTCTGCTCGTCGAGTCCCTCCAGATCGCGGAGCGTCAGCACGGCTCGGTGCTCGGGCGACAGCCGGTCCAGCACGTCGTGGATGTCGGTGGCCAGCGCTGGATCGCCCGGCGCGGGCAGGTCGATCAACTCCGCGGGTACCGATCGCGACGACCGCCGGGCAATCCGGACCGCCTCCCGCACCGCGATCACCCGTACCCAGCCGAACAGGGCGGCCGGTTCCCGCAGCGTGCCCAGACTGCGGAACACGACGATCAGGGTCTCCTGGGCGGCGTCCGGCGCGTCCTGCAGGGCGATCGGCCCGCACAGCCGGCGCACGTACGGCGTGATCGCGTCGAGAAGATCGTGCAGCGCGATCAGGTCGCCGCGTTGCGCGCGGCGGATCGTCTCGTCGGGCACCCGCGCGGGACCGGCCTCGGCCGAATCCGCCGGACCGTCCTCGCCCATCATCTCCCTCGGTATCGCCGTCGGAACGGTTACACCGTACGCCCGGGTCAAGCTGGTGCCGGCGGGAAGCCGGCCGGTCGACGTCGCCGCGACCTGCCGGGATATTGGGTTGTTCCTCGTGGCGGACGCGCATAGCTTGTCGGCGCATCGTTTCGACGTCCGAAGAAGGTGCATTTAATACGTTGGCCTGCTGACGCCGAACCTGGCTGCACTGGCGGTCGCGGCGCGTGCTCACATCGGCACGTCCGGACGGCAACCGGGCCAGCTCGGCGTGACGCTGCGTAGCGCGGATCGCGGCAGAAGCGGTCGTGTCTACCGCGGCGGGAGCCGAATGGATGGCTGGAGACCCATGGGATCATGACGTCATGTCGACCCAGCATGATGCCGGTGACGCTCGGGCGACCGACCGGGCCCGAGGAGTTCCAGATCGCGGCGGGTCATGGAGAGGTCTGCGCAAGTTCGGGTCGGCCGGCGAGGCTTACGGCTTCCGGCGCTCCGGTCTGGTGTTCTTGACCTGCCTAGCGGTGGTAAGCGGACTCTCCGTGGCGGCGGCTACGGTCCGGATCAGCTCGTCATTGAGCGAGAGAGCGGAGCAGGGCGTGGCCGAGGAGAGCGCGGTCGAGGTCACCTACTGCGCGGGATGGGATCCGGGGAGCCGGAAGCCCGTCGGCGTGATGAGTGTGGACGGGGCGCGCAAGCGCGATTCGGCCGGAGAGCCTTACGCGGTGCTGCTCACCGCCGACGCACGGCCGAGGGCGCTGCTGCAGATCGACTGGGGGCGCCATTACCTGGGCCTGTTCCTCTTCGACGAGCACAGCCGCCGCGACCGTGCCTTTGACTACCGCGAGCTCGAGCCGGGCCTGCTCGACCTGCGCCAATACGAGCAGTGGAGCTACGCGTCTGCGGACGAGCCGGAATTCCCCGAGCGCGCCTGGCACTTCACCCTCACGGCCCGGCCGGACAGTGACACCGCCGATGTGCAGCTGGACCATGGCGGCCTTTTCCAGACCAGCCACGACATCCCGGAGCGGCACCGCACCCTGCGCAGGGTCCCGTTCGGCGACTGGACGGCGTACGCGGACGGCCGGATGCTCGGTTTCAAACGCAGTGCGGGGGGCGCCGGCGACGTGACGCTCGTACCGGCCAGGCACAAGGAAGACCAGGGGCACCGGGAGGCCGCAACGCCGCTGTGGCGGGCTCCGTCGGGCCTACGGCCCCGCCATCTGGAGGCGCTGTTCACCCCGGGCAATCGGTTCTCAGACACCGAGTTCGGCGTCGCGATCGTTACCGAGCCCCAACCCGCCGGGGTGCTGCGAGTGCCTACCGGCGCAGTGATCGCCGCCGACCCCGGCACCCTCGGCAGCCGCGATGAGCCGTACACGGTAATGGTCCCGGCGGGAGACCACCCTGTGCTGATCGCCGGCATGCGGTGGGAGAGCGAAGGCTGGGGCGAGACGACCGCCGCCATGCTGCGGATCCTCGACAAGCCCACCGCAAGCTGGGAACTCGCGGTCCGTCCCGGGCAGGACATACGGCTGCTCGGCGACGACGAGTTCTACGGCTTCGGAGTGGACAGCGGCATGGGCGCATTCCTGGACGCGTCAGGGCGGGACGCCCTCGCCGCGGCGTACGAGCACCGGCAGCCGAGCGACGCCCGGGACGACGACAAGGAGACGAAGATCGCCGATCCGAACACCGGCACCAATCTGATCGCCTACCCGAGCGGGAGAGGCGACGGCTCCTACCCGGTCTGGATCGGCCGCACCACCGACGGCGAGGTCACCTGCCTGGTGGCCGACATGCTCGTCCTCCACGACATGAAGCCCCTGCCGCCCACCGCACCCGACACGACCGTCTTCCTCACCCCCACACCGACGGGCAGTGGCGTGCGGCCGGAGCCGAAGCCAGCAGACCCCGAGGCAACCGCCGAGTTCCTGGCCACCGTGGCTGCCAGCATCGCAGCAAAGAAGGAGCAGGTCAGCCGTCGCTGACCTACCGCCCGCCCAACGGCGTCCGGGTCCTGGCGAAGCCCGCCGGGCGAGTCCAGGCCGAACGTCCCGGTCCGCCCCTGCTGATCCGACCGGACAAAGAGGTCCTAATAGCGGCATTCGACGTGCGCCCCGCCGGTCACCGTGCCGGCCAAACGTCCTAATCTCGGCATGTCCGCAAGGAACCGCACGAGGCTGACTCGACGCAGCGTGACCGGTGTGCCGAGACCCCAGCGCGCACGATCGGCAGCAGATCCGGATGCTCCCGCCGCCGCCCAGGGGAGAACTGGCCTTCCCCATGAGGACTGGGTGGTGCGATCAGGTGGTGTCGAAACCCGCGGCCGAGCCAGCGCCCGTAGCTGGGTGCGGGTGTTCAGCCCGGCGCGAACCCGCCCTTGTCGTGCCCGGCGAGGGGATCCGCGGCTGATGTCTGAGAGGGGTCGGGGTTCGGGCGGTCCCCGAGGTCTTCCCAAGGTTTTGTGCCCGTCAGCGTGGCCGGCCGGAGGCCGCCGGCAGGCCGGGGAGGGCTGCTAGTGCTTTTGCCCGCTCGAGGCTGCGCGCGGCTGTCGGACTTCTTCGTTGGGGATGAAGTGCTCCATGCCGGCGTCGGTCAGCCGTCGGTTGAAGGTGGTGAGCAGGTCTTCGGCAGCGGCGTGGTCGCCGAGCGCCTCGAGGGCGTGTATGGCGCGCCGGTGCAGGTCTTCGTTGTACGGGTCGATGCGGATCGCGTCTTGTAGCAGGGACAGGGCGCGCCGCGGGTCGGGCTGGGTGGCGGCCAGGGCGGTGTAGGCGTCGATGACGTGCCTGCGTAGGGCTTCTCGTGGCGGGTTGAGCCACGGCCAGTCGTGGCCGGCGGCGAGGTTGCCGGTGTGGGCGTTGATGACGGCCTGCCAGGCGGCGGGGCGTGCGGTCACTGCGGTGGCGGCATGTTCTACCGCAGCGTGGAACCGCCACAGGTCTACCTCGATGTGGTCGCGGCGCAGGCGGTAGCGGTCGCCGGTGTGCTCGATGAGCGGAACGTCGCTGACGGCGGCTACAGCTTTCCTGAGGTCGCTGAGGGTGGTGTAGAGGCGGGTGGTGACGGTGTGTGCGGGAAGGCCGGGCCAGATGGCGGATGTCAGGTCTCGGCTGTTGGCGCCGTCGGGATGCACGGCGAGGAAGACCAGGGCTTGGCGGGCGGCGGTGCGCCGGATTGTCACCGGCTGGCCGTGGCACTGCAGCATCGTGTCGCCGAGGATTTGCAGGCCCAGGCGCCGACCAGTGGTGCGGCGGGGCATGGGTGGCGCATCGCCTCGAGCGGTCTGTCGCGGGACGCGCGCCTGGGTCACCGGTTGGTCGGCTGCTCGAGGCAGTGGCTCGTGGTGTCCTGGCTGAGTCCGGGCCTGGCTGATCACTGTGAGCAGGTCGGCGGCAGCCGCCGCGTTGAGGACGCACATCCGCTGCCGTGCCGGCTGCTCGTCCGTGTTGTCATAGGCGTGGCCGGTTGCCGTGATCTCCCAGGTCGCGCCGTGGGGCCAGGCGCCGACGAGGACTGCGATGGCGGTGCCGCTGGTGGCGGCGAGTGCGGCCTTGAGGCTATGTGCGCTGCTGGAATCCTGCGGCGTGTGAGTGAGGAAGACCCGGGGCGGCTGGCCGGCTGGCCGATGCGCCGTGCTCCTGCCTGGTGCGTTGGCGGTGTCAGGAGCCTGATGCTGCTGGTGTTCCTTCAGCACCGTCACTGCTTCCTCAAGTGATGCGGCGACGGTGAGACCCGACACCGAATGGAGCCGGTGCGCGGTGGGGCTGAGCAGCCTGGTCAGGTCCCCGCTGGTGGTGATGAGCGCCGTCTCTCCGCTGCTCTGGTGTTGGGCGTGCAGAAGGACGGTGACGAGAACGCCGCGAGCAGCATCGTGGGCGGCAACCCCTGTGAGCCCGACGCCGGTCGGCGGCACATCCGCCAGCAATGAGTCCGGCGGCTGTTCCGTGCGCTGATCCGGTGCGGTGAGATCGGATGGACCGGTGCCGTCGGAGGCGGCCAGCGCTGCGTGGGCTGCGGTGACGGTCTCTGGCAGCGGGGCGAGGTCGAGGTTGTCGCGGTGCGCCGGCCCGGCCTCATCCGGGCGGTAGGCGCGCCGGCGGCGCAGCCACACGAGTGCTGCGGCCGCGGCGACCTGTTCGGCGGTGGCGTGCGGTATCCAGCCACCCGGCACGGTGACCCGTCTGGGTCGATGGTGACCGTCGTACCGCGCGTCTCGGCGGTACGGGTGGTGGTCGTGTGGTGGTCGACGGTGCCGACCGTCGTCGAGGGGATGTCTGCCGGTGGTGCGGGCGTCGTACTGGCGGAGGCGGTGAAGACCGCGGCGCCGGCCATGCCGGTTGCGGTGGCCTGAAGCGGTGTGGGAAGTGGTAGCCGGCGCAGCCACCGCATGCCGGCGCGTGTCCTCGAGACCAGTCGGACGAGGAGCGTGCCGGCGAGCAACAGCCACACCAGCCAGACGAGGATCGCCAGGGCGCCCGTCAGGGTCTGCTCGGTCAAGGGCTGCTCGAGCCACTGCCGCGCCTGCTGCGGGCTCGGCCACCGGCGGAGTGGCCATCCGACGGTGCGCGCCAGCAGCAGCGGCGGGCCGGCCAGCAGGAGGACAAGGAAGAGGCTGGCCCCTATCCGACGCGGCCACCGCATCGCGGGCACCTCCCTCCGCGGGTGACGGATCCACCCTCGGGTCGGCTGGCGCTGCCGGGCCGGTCCGCGCACGTCGCCCACCGGCAGCCGATGCAGCCGCTCGCGGCGGCCAAGCCGCGGTCCGCGCTCGTCATGGCGGCCCCGTTGCCCTGGGACGGGTCAAGGGGCATGGGCGGCGGGTGCGGCGGGGCGGATGACGCGCGTCCACAACCGCGCGGCCCACCAGACGGCGATGGCGATGGCGTAGATGACGCCGAGGGTGCCGGCGGCCTGTGAACTGACGAGCGCGGCGGTGATCACGGCAAGGGGTGCGGCGAGGATGAGGCGGAACACCAGCGGTGTCACAAGCGCCATGACCACCCCGACGCCGAGGAGCAGGCCGCCGACGCGGCCGGCGATGTCGATCCACAGCACCAGATGGGGCCACCGGTCGGCGGTCAGGGAGTACTGGATCAGCGCCATGCCGACGGCTGCGGCGACGACGGAGCCGGTCGGCACGGCCAGCAGCGCCGACCAGCCGCCGTGGGGTGCGCGCCATTGCCGGGCGGCGACGACCGCGATGGCGGCGGCCATCAGCACGGTCGGGGTGATCGGCCAGAGGGCCCATTTGAGGAACGCGCCTACCGGCTGGCCTAGGTACTGGCTGGCAACCACCGCGTAGAGGCCCGCGATCGCGAGGCCGAGGGAGACGGCGGCGAGGATGCCGACGCTGATCTTTCCGCCTTCGGAGCGGGTGTCGGGGGTGGGGCTGTGGGCGGCGGCGAGGGAGCCGAGGATGGTGCCCGCCCCGAGGCATGCCAGGAGGGCGAACACGGCGGCCATGGTGAGCTCGCCCCAGTTCAGGGTCACCCAGTAGTGCACGTTCAGCGTGCTGTGCTGCTCTGCGGTGATGAGGCACTGCCAGATCAGGGCCAGGGACGCGAAGCCGGGCACGGCGATGGCGACGGCCCGCCGCACCGGCGGCACCGGCACTTCCACGGCGCTCGCCGTGCTGGGGTTGGCGGCGCCGGCGTCCGCGGCGCCTCGGGCGGCAACGAGCACCGGCTCCGTGACCACCGTCGGAGCGACGCCGGTCTGGTCGGCGATGAGCTTCTCCAGTTGCGGCAGGTGCGCGCCGCCGCCGACGCAGTAGACGCCGGCGAGTTCATTGGTGCTGATCTCGGCTGCGGTGACCGCCTCGCTGGTCAGCCGCGCAGCGCGCTGCAGGACCGGGCGGGCGGCCTGCTCGAGCATGGCGTTGTTCACGATGATGGGTGGCCGGTCGGGAAGCGGCACGGTCACGGCCGGGTGATGCGCCAGGGCTTCCTTCGCGGCTTGAACGCTGGCGGCCACCGTCCACCGCATTGCGCCATCACCGGCGTCTTCCGGCATGGGGTCGCCGTTGAGGGACGCGGCGAGAGCTTGGTCGATGGCGCTGCCGCCGGCGCCCGGGTCGGCGAGGGTCGCGAGGACCTCGAAGCCGGCAGGGCCACGGCGCAGGACAGTGACCTCCGCGCCCGCACCCAGGTCGCAGACGGCGATGAACGAGCCCACCGGCCATCGCAGGCCGGTGGCCACCAGGTGCTCGGCGACGGCCACCGGCGCTTCCACCAGGCGTGGCTGTGGAAGACCGGCCCGGTGGGCGGCCTGCCGCATCCAGGTGCGCCGCCGCGGCCCCCACCCCGCCGGCACCACCACCCGCACATCCCGCACAGGGCCGCCGGCGACCCGCTCGGCCTCGGCAGCGACGCGGCGCAAGGTTGCGGCCGTCAGGTCGAGAGCGTCAACGACGGTTCCGTCGACGGTGAGCTGGTCGTCAACGGGACGGCGCGGTGCCGGGATGAACCGGTTCGGCTGGTCCGCCGCGGCCTGCCAGGCCCGCTGCCCGGTCCACACGTCGCCGTCCGGGGAGAGGTAGACGGCGCTGGGCAGGTGTGGTGCGCCGTCGAAGGACAGTGGCGACCAGCTGCCGTCGGGCCAGGCAAGGACGGCGACGGTGCTGGTGGTGCCGCAGTCGATTGCTAGCCGCGCCTGCCCCGCCTGCATGGGCATAGTCAAACATGAACATCTCGCTTACGTCACCCCGCCACTACAGGCAGGAATGGGGGCCCGTCCGCTTCGCTTCTCGTGACGTCGCATCGGTGGCCTGTGCGCAGGGCGTCCTGACCTTTGCCGTCGTCCTGCGCCGGCCGGTCCTGCGTGGTACGTCAGTCGGATGGAGGTGTTGTTGCGCGGCGGGCCAGGCGACGGGCACGTCATCGACGGCGGCGGCGAGTCCGTGGTGTGGGGTGCGTGCCTGTACGAGCGCACCTCGGACATCGGGCGGTCCCGCGGCCGGGACCTGCGCGTGTACCAGCACCGGCCCGACTGTTGCCAGCCGTACGGGCGCGGCTCGGAGGACCGCTGCGAATGACGCCGACGGGTGGACGGCACAGCATCCTCAACCAGTCAGCCCAGCGACTGGGTTCCTGCCGGACGTGCGCGTCGTCGCCGACCGCGTCGAGGGGGCCGGGTCGGCGGGCTCCATGTGCAGGGGGCACTCCGCTTCGGCGACGGCGCTCGCCACAGGTGGTCCCCGGTCGCCGAGGCCGATGAACCCGATCGGAGGTTGCACGGTGGTCGTGTTCACGACGCGATGGCGTTCAGTTCGGTCAGCGCGTCCTTGGGAAGGTTCAGCGCAGCAGCGGTGACGTTCTCGCGCAGGTGCGTGACGGATGAGGTGCCGGGGATGAGCAGGAGGTTCGGGGAGCGCTGGAGCAGCCACGCCAGCGCGACGGCCATCGGTGTGGTGTCGAGGCGGTTGGCGACGGCGTTCAGTTCCTCGGACTGCAGTGGGGAGAAGCCGCCGAGCGGGAAGTAGGGCACGTAGGCGATGCCCTGTGCGGCGAGGGAGTCGATCAGGTCGTCGTCGTTGCGGTTGGCGATGTTGTAGAAGTTTTGGACGCATACGATCGGCGCGATGGACTGTGCTTCGACGATCTGCTCGGCGTTGACGGTGCTGAGACCGAGATGGTTGATCAGGCCCTCCTGCTGCAGCTGCGCGAGCGCGGTGAACGGCTCGGCGATGGGGCCGGGAGTGGGTCGGTCGAGCCCACCGACGCGCAGGTTGACCACGTCGAGTGCGTCTAGCCCGAGGTGATCCAGGTTGTCGTGCACAGCCTGGCGCAGCTGCTCGGGAGCCAGCGCCGGCGGCCAGTTCCCCTCGGCGTCCCGCAACGCTCCGACCTTCGTCACGATGTGTAGATCGTCAGGGTAGGGGTGCAAAGCCTCCCTGATGATCTCGTTGGTGACGTACGGGCCGTAGTAGTCGGCGGTGTCGATGTGGTTGATACCCAGGAGAACGGCCTCGCGCAGCACGGCCACGGCAGCGTCGCGGTCGGCCGGCGGGCCGAACACGTGCGGGCCGGCCAACTGCATCGCGCCGTACCCCATCCGGGTGAACGTCAAATCCTCCGCCAAGGTGAACGTCCCGCCAGGCAGTGGGGTCGATGTCATGAGAGTTCCTCTCCTCGTTGTCGCAGGTCCACGCGCTTCCCGCCGATGCGGGCGCCAAACCGCGGCGGCCGCCAGAGGTGATGGCTAGCGGCGGATGTCAACGAGTGCCCACGGGCCGGCCGCGGGACGTGAGCGGGACTCGCAGGTGGCGCTAGGGAGCCGTCTTCTGACGCGATTCACAGCCGAGCACACCGATTATTCTGCTCCCCTTACACCCCGAAGCCCCTGCGGCGCCCCGCCGGCATCGTCGTGGTCCCACTTCATGTGAGTGGTCGATCGGCGAGGCCGCTACCTCGCCGGACCCTGCTGCGCGGCCTGCTGCACCGCCGCCACCCACAACCTGCCCGGGACCCGACCCGGAACGGATCCTCGCCCTGGTCGAGTCGGGGCGTACCGCCCGGTCGGACGCGGCCGACCTGACCGAGCTGGCCGTCGCCGCGGCGGCCGGACTGATCGCCGAGAAGCCGTCGTACGCGAAGCTGGCCGCGCGGCTGCTCACCGCGCGCCTGGCGCGGGCCGCTGCGCACGGCCCGCCCGGCGCGCCGGTCTGACAGGGACCGGCCGAGCTAGGCCCTGGTTCGCCACTACTGGTGAGCAGGGCGGCACCCGCTGGCTAAGCAGAAATCGGGCGCCTCGCGGGCTACCTGGCTAGGAGGACGACCACCATCGCCAAGCACCCGAGCAGTAGCGTCACTGCGCCGAACACCGCAAAGGGCCACCACTCGCCCGAGCGTTGCGGCTGTTGGGGAAGTGGCTGGGTTGGCAGGTTCCAGACGGCAGGTGCGGCAACGCCGTTGCGGCTGCCCGGCCAGCGCGGCGGCGGGGTACGAGATGTCGAATTAGCCATAGGGATATCTCCCGACGGGCTTCATGGTGCGCTGTTCGGACCATGCACCGGGCGAGATCGCGGGGGTGGTGCAGTCCCGCCCGTTCGTCAGGCCGCGCACCCGACCTTTCCATCATTTACAGGCGTCGCGGGAATGTGGGGCGTTACATCTACACTCGTCCGGCGCCGCCCCCTTCGTCACCCTCGCCGCACTCACCGTGCGCGGCCTTGGCCCGGATACGGCCAGGAGCGGCAGGGCGTGGCGGTGGGCACAAGTGTTGATCGGTTGCTCCGTTTCGCCAGGGCTGGGGACCTATCAGTCGCACACCGCGCCGTCCTTGTTCCGGTCGATGTACCAGGCGTACTCGGGGTCGACGCCGCGATAGTACGGGCCGTAGCCGGCGTTGTTGGCCTCTCTGCAGGTGCTGAATCGCGGGTCGGTCGTGGGCGCGGGTGGAGGCTTCGGCCGGGAGCTGGTGGGCGCCGGCCGTGGCGTGGTGCTGTGGGTGGCGGTCGGATTCGGCCGGGCTGACGACGGGCTCGGCCCCGCCGCGGACGTCGTCGGGGTAGATCGTGTCGGTGTGGGCAGTTGCTGGAGGACGTTCGAGTCGGTGGTGGCGGTCGCGCCGCCCTCGGGGAGTGCAGCGGCGGAGGGGCCGGCCTGGGCAGGGCTGTTTCCGGCGGAGGGGCCGCTCGGTTCGTCGTCGTTGACTGCGATGAAACCTCCCCAGCAGCAGAGACCGAGGAGGACGGAGGCGGCGATCACCCATGGGACCGCCTTCTTCCTGCCTGCTGGCGGGGGCTGGTAGATGGGTAGCTGCACGGTGTCACCGTGCGGTGCCTGATGGGGGTCGGGTGTCATCAGTGGAGACTTTCTGCCGGTCGGGTAGGAGACGAATCTGGTAGGCCAGGGTCCGGGCCTGGCCGACGGACAGCAGTATTTCTTGGTTTCCTGTGTCGCCGAGGCCCGTGATGAGGAGCTCGGGTGTGGCGCCCGTGGCGGTCGGCTCGGTGAGAGCGACCCGCAGCGTCGCCGACAGCACCTGCGCCCCGGGCCCCGGCCGGATCAGGGAAGCGGCGGCAGGTCTGCGAGGGTAGTTGGCCGAGGTGGTCTCTGAACGGTGATGCGCCCGATGGCGACCCGCCAGGAGGCCGCCGCACGATCGGCGGCGTAAGCGACTGCCCGGCCTGCGGCTATGGGAGCGGTGGTGATGTCGTCGGCCATGACGCTCAGGGTCACCTCGCAGGTGTTTGTTTCGATCATGCAGCGAACGGTCGGCGCGATGACGCCTTCCCACCGGTGCTGAAGCTGCGTCAGCTGATCGCGCAGATCGTCAATGAATGCCGGCAGCGAGGCGTCCTCGGGTGCGGTCATCAAAAGGATGAGACTGACCTGAAAGACCTGCACGGAGGATTCACCCCTTCCCGCAATGAGAGCGGATCCGGTCGGCGACCGCGGCTGCAGGCGGCCCGAGCAGGTCCGACACACCCTCCCCCAGGTCGGGCACTGCGCCGCCCCGGGCGGGCCCAGTGGCCACGCTCGAACAGCTCGGCAGGGGGAAGTCGCTGACGCTGATGGTGATGACCTCCTCGTCTAGGCCCTGCAGGTACCAGTCGAATCTGGGAACGGTCATGGGTACTTCCTCGACGGGGATGCAGGTTTGCGGCACACCGGCTGTCGTGGACGTCGTTGGCCGTGCTGGGTGAACAATGCGTCGGGGTAAGTCGCGCAGGAAAGCCGCGCGATTTCCTCGTGGGGCGTGCCGTGCCGGGCTATTTGCGGCCGGTCGGGTGGAGGCGGTTGCGGGGCAGCATGTCCGCGTGCCGAATCGGCAGGAAATGCTGCACACGCCGCGCCGTTGCCGAGGCATCAACTCCGACGATGAGGCCAGTCATCGGGCTTGCCTTCGTTGCGTGCGGCCGGAAGGGCAGCGGCCCCACCAACCGCGTTGCTGGGGGCGACGGAGGCGGTGGGGCCACTGCGTCATCAGCCGGGAACGGGGGGTCGGCGTCCCCGACCGATGGTTTAGGACGAATGACCTACCGCCAGATCGCGGACGGCACCGCCGCGAGAGCCGCAGTCGGCGAGTGCCCGCCCGAATCCCGGATCCCGTCGTACAGCCAACTGTCCGCGCTCTACCGCGTCTCCATCGCCACCGCCCAGCGTGCGGGCACGGTGCTGCACGTCAAGGGTGTCGTCTACGGAGAACCCGGCATCGCTGTCTTCGTCAAAGGCCACACCTAGTACGGCGGGTCACGCGGGGCGGACGTTACGCCCGTTTCGTGGAGCTGCTAGGCGAGCCGGGCCGTGGGAGCGTTTTCGCCGACCAACCAAAGCGGCCACCTTCGGTAACCGACGCAGGTCATCGCGTACTCGCGATACGCCTTCGCATTGCACCATTTGCATAACGGGCGTAGTAAATGTCCGCAGGCTCCGGCCCATCCCACGCGCAGCCGTCTCGCAGTCGCTGCCGCTGGGTGTCGACACCGCGGCGCAGCGCTTGGCTCGGCTTCGCCGCTTGCTGTGGTGCCGGCACGGATCGCAGCAAGCACCCCGCCACAAGTCGATGTCAAACGCTCGTCCGAAGAACGGCGACGTTGGCGAGTGGTGGCTGTTCGCCATGTCACCGTGCTGGTTCGGTACGTCGCCATGATCGTGATCGCGTTGGGCCTGCTGAGGCTTCGACGGCTCGCCCGCGGTTGCCGTGGCCTCTTTGGCGCCGCAGCGGGAACCTTCCTCGTTCACCGTGCTGCGAACCGGCGCCAGCCCCGTTCGTGGACGTAACGGTATGTTGCCTGCCAGCGCCGATACGACGGATGCCCATGGGCGAGCGTCCAGCGACAGGGGCGGGACACCCGGCCCCTCCCCAACCTTCGGAGGGTGGTCTCGTTCCTGTCGCTATCAGGCGCGGCGCATGTGGTGTCCATTGACCATCGCGAGCACGTGCTGGTCGTGACCGCCCTGCGCCTCCCCCGCTGGGCGACGCGCAGGGCCGGGGCACGCTTCCACGCACGATCGAACGCGTGGTGCAGGCACGATCGAACGAAGTTCCGGGCCCACGGCCGCCGGCATGGCGTAGCTGTATCGCGTCGTCAAGCCGGGCGGCTATCTGGTGACCGCCTTCAAGGCCGGGAGCAGTCAGGTCCGACGCGCGGGCCGCAGCACCAATCTTGGCGTCGAGTTTGACCTTTACTGGCAGGCCCCGGAGGAGATGGAACGGAGCGTCACGGACGCTGGCTTCACGACTGTGTTCTGGGGCGGATTCCCCGCCGATGGGCCGGACAGCCCCGCCCAGGGGTATCTGCTCGCCCAGAAACCTGTTGCCCATGCACCGCGTTGACGCGCACACCCTCAACTCGACAGCTCCGGACGTCGACCGATACGGGATGTCGGTCACTGGCGTGACGGCTTCATCTCGGTGGCGTGTACGGTCGGCGGCAGATTCGCGGACTGTGCTGGCCGAGGCACGGCACCTAATGGGGTCAGTTCGGGCCTCTCTGGTCGACGATCGGAAAGGCCCGCCGCACTTCCGCCAGGAACTCGGTCCGCCGAGCAGCGTAGGTGCTGACCGCCGCCCATAGCGCCTCCAACGCAGCCTGCAGCGGATCCGACTCGCCAGCGGCCATGAGTGCTGGCAGTGCCATCGCGACCGGGTCCACCGGGGCGTCGAGAACTGTGCGGAGCGGATCAGCCGGGACCCGACCCGCCGGGCGCAGCGCGACCAAGGAGAACGTGACGGCCGGCTCGCCCAGGATCCGTGTCCGCAGCGCTGTCGTGTCAGCGAATTCGGCGGGTAGCGGCACGCCCCGATCCAGCGCCGTCCACGCCGGCGTCATCCAGTCGAGGTCCGCAATGCCGGCGACGGTGAACGCTTGCCGCGCCGCCCAGATCGCGATCTGCCGCTGAATGACGGGGTCGGCCTCGGCCACCCCGTCGACGAGGTCTCGGTCCAGCAAGGCGATGCCATAAATGTTGCCGCGAACCCGCCGGAGCCGCTCACTCGGCGGGCGCCCGTCCCAGCGCCGCAGCTCATCCCGCCTTCGGCACTCCTGGTCGCGACGTTCCCGCTCCAACCGCTTGAGCATCTCAGCCTCGACCTGCTCCCACAGGGTCGGCGGGGGCGGCAACGCGCAGGCCCAGGCGTGCCAGTAGGCGGCGGCGCCGCTGGTCTGGCGCGGGATCGCGTCGGTGCGCGTCACGCCGTCACTCGGGCCGCCGCCGGTTATGCCCTCCGGCCACAAGCACAGCAGGTAGCGGTCCGGCCGTCGATCCATGTAGGTGTGGTCGCCCTCGTCAAGCTCGTCAGGGTCGAGCCCGCCGAACGGGTCGTGCCCCTCGTCCATGCCCGTGGCGCAGTACCGGACGCGGTAGAGCGGCAGCCGGCTGGTGTCCTGCCCTTCGGGGGTCAGCGGCAGCCGGGCGAGTGACCCGTCCCCCCACGGGACCAAGTCGACCACCCCGGCCCTCGGCAGAAACGACACCTCCACCACCTCCTCCCACTCTTCCGCTGCGGCCGACGGCTCAACGTCGTGCAACTCGATCGTGAACCGGACACGCCCAGAGTGCGTGCCGGTCATCAGGAACAGCGCGCCCGGCTGACCGGCCCCGCAGAGGCCGTTCGCTTGCCCAGCGAACGCCCCGCCCATGTCTGGCAGCTCACGACTCGTCACGTAGATTTGCCCGTAGGCGACCGGAGCCTTGCCGTCGAAGAGAATGCGCATCGGCCGATCCTGTCATCGACCGGCGGGCGCCTGCTGTCCCCACGATGCGGCAATCACGTCAGCGACTATTCGAATCGACCGGGGCCGGGCCCCCACTCCACCGCAAGCTCACGGCATCGCTCATCGGCCTGTGCGTATACCGGCCGAGTCGGCACTTCGTGACGCCGCGTAGCGCGCGGATCGCGGCAGATCCGTGCACGCGAGCGTGGACTCCAAGAGTCAACCCGCGAACCAAGGATCAGCGCTCAAGCGATGTTTCACCTTCAGCTACCGTCGTCAGATGCCCGGTGCCCGCACCGCCGTGACCGCCCTTGTCGCCCTCACGATCGTTGACGTCTTCCACACCAACGTCGCCCTCGCAGCGTACGAGTACGAGCACCGGATCGGCGTAGTGACCCACGAAGGGTCCGGCACGGTGGACATGCTCAACACCATCGTGCCGCTTCGCGAGCTGCCCGCAGCGATGTTCTGTCTGCTGCTTCTCACCCTGCTTACCGCCTGGGCCGGCGTCGCCAACTGGTTCATCCAGACCCGGCGCACCGAGCCACCGGTCGCACCCACAGCGCCAGTGACCCGGTGGCAGATGAGCGCGATCGTCGCCGTACCCCTCAACCTGATCGCAGCCGTGCAGTACCTGTCCGCCACCGCAAACGGGGGCGAGTACATGCGCACTGTCCTGGCCGAGACCACCCTGCTGCTGGTCGCCGCATCCGTGGCACTCGTGATCACCACGACGGCCGGTATCCAGGTCGTCCGGCGCACCGCAGCAAACCAGCAGCACATCGCCGGTGCCGGAGCCACAATGGCCTAGGGCGTGTCCTGCCGATCTTGTAGGGGTTGGTCGTTGACGATGTGCCGGTGGTGCGTCGTGGTGAGCTGACCGATGAGGCGTGGGCGGTGATCGCGCCGTTGCTGCCCGAGCCGGGGCGGGGGCGGTGGCGGGATCACCGTCAGGTCATCAACGGAATCCTGTGGAAGCTGCGTACGGGTGCTCCGTGGCGTGACCTGCCGGAACGGTTCGGGCCGTGGAAGACCTGCCACGAACGGCTGCGTCGGTGGACGGCCGACGGGACGTGGGATCGGATCCTCGCGGCGGCGCAGGTGCACGACGACGGGACACCGGTGCAGTGGACGATCAGCATCGACTCGTCGATCGTGCGGGCGCACCAGCATGCCGCTGCCCGCAAAAAGAGGGGCTCCCCGACCAGTGCGGCGACGCCTGGTGCGCAAGATGGCGAGGCCATCGGCCGGTCCCGAGGCGGGCTGAGCACGAAGATCCACCTCGCCGTCGACGGACGTGGCCGGCCGTTGTCGATTCTGCTCACCCCAGGTCAGGCCGGCGACAACCCCCAGCTGCTGGCGCTGCTGGACGCGATCTGCGTCAACGAACCGGGACCGGGCCGACCCCGCAAACGCCCCGACGTACTGATCGCCGACAAGGGCTACGCCCACGACTCCACCCGCCCCGCTTTGCGGCACCGCGGGATCCGGCACGTCATCCCGGAACGCTCGGACCAGGTCGCCCGCCGGGCCGCCAAGGGCAGCGCCGGCGGGCGGCCACCCGCCTTCGACCGGGCGGTCTACAAGAAGCGCAACGTGGTGGAACGCTGCTTCAACCGCCTCAAGCAGTGGCGAGACCTGGCCACCCGCTACGCCAAACGCGCATCCCTCTACCGGGCCAGCCTCGTCCTCATCGCCGCCATCATCTGGCTTCCATGATCGACAGAAACCTAGTTGCTGCGTTTGCTGGCGTCGAGGGCAGCCTGCTCCACCCGCTGGCGGTAGTCCAGCCACCATGACTCGTCGGCGGGGGGCAGGTTGTCGTTCCTGGGCAGCAGCCCGGCCGCGCCGTCGATGAGTTCTCGCACGATGTCAGCGTGGCCTGCGTGCCGTTGTGTTTCCGCGATGACGTGGACCAGGACGTGGTGCAACGTGACCGCTGCATCGCCCCACCACGGCACGCGGCCGACCTCATCCAGTGCAAGGGCTTCAATGGTGGTGTCGGCGTGGGCGATCGCGCGACGGTACAGTGCGACGATCTCCTCGCGGGTCTCATCCGCGGTCGCCCACATGTCGGCATTGGTCTCCGCTCCGTCGCCGACGTACGGCAGCTCCTGCTCGAACGGCCGGCCGAACACGACGCCGAAGTAGAGGATCTCCATGGCCGCCGAGTGCTTCACCAGACCGAGCAAGTTGGTTGCGGTCCGGGTCAACGGACGCCGAACATCGTATTCGCTGAGCCCGTCGAGCTTCCACAGCAGCGCGTCGCGGCCGCCCTTCAAGTAACTGTGCAGGTCTGCCTTCATCGCGGCACTATGGCATCCGGTTGGGTGTCGGCGCTGCCCCTGACGATCCACGGAGCTCATGATCGGCAGGACACGCCCTAGTCGTCCACGTGACGCACGGTCGGCGGCATGTGAGGGTGCTTCCGTTCGTTCTCGGTTGCAGGCGAGGGCGTGTCCCGGCCATGAGGAAGAGTGCGCCAGTGAACGATTACCGGCTGTGCCGTCTTTCGACGTCTGACGGCGAACTAGAGCTTGCCGGACCGCCGGCTGCTCTTCGTGCCCTCGCCCGGCTGCTCCGCGAGCCTTGGGAGCGGGTGGAAGCTCAGGTTTCGGGCGGAGTTGTCGTTCAGGAGCGGACAGCAGGACCGCTGACCGTCAGCCTTCGAGGCGAAGCAACGCTGCATCTTTCCGGCGGTCATCGGTATCTCGACATCCTTTGGGACGCCCTCGACGGTGTGGCTGAGCAAGCCGAAAGCGCTGAGGATCGCGGAGTTCACCGGCATCAGCACATCGAGTACCTTTCGGATGACGAATACCGGTCGCCGGAGTCTGTCCCTCTGGTCATCGTGTCCGATTGGCCAGAGGCGGCATAGCGGACGAGCGGTGACCGCAGTCTCGGACCATCGCGCCTCCCTCAGTACCGCGCGGCGAACGCCCTCACATCGGCACGTCCGTGCGCGGACCGCGGCGGCTTGTCGTGACGCTGAGTAGTGCGCTATTCGCGGCAGATGAGTGCGTTCACACTCACCGAACTCGGTCAGACTCTAGGAGGGGAATCGTCCTCGCTCGGGCGGCCCAGGCATCGACGATGTGGTCCAGGGTGCGCCTGCCCCACCGGCTCATCGTCGGGTTGGAGTCGAGGTAGTACCAGACCAGCCCCATCGCCTGCTGGAACGCCCAAGCCATCCCGCGCCGCCACTGGACGTCGCCGCATCCGAGCTCACGGCGGAGGATGCCGCGCTGGGTCTCGTCGAGGAGGTGCCAGGCCGCCACGAGGTCGAGCGCCGGGTCCGCCGGGCCGAAGCCGCCGCCGTCCAGGACGCCGACGAGACGGCCGCCTTCGACGAGGACGTTGGGCGGGATGAGGTCGCGGTGGCACATCGCGTCCTCGTCGACCTCGGGCAGCGTCCGAAACTCCGCCCAGATCCGCCGCAGGAGGGGTACGTCGAGCAGGTCCTCGCTCTGCCGGAAGCATGTCTCGAGCCACTCGTCGTGGTCCGGAAGGTGCCCGCCGCGACCGACGCCGTCGAAGCGTCGCCCACGGATGTCGTCGGCGCGCATCCCGGCGATGAGCTCGGCCAGGTCATGGGCGAACGCGTTCGACCCTGCGGGGTCCTCGACCGTCGCGTCGTGGCCGGACAGCCAGGTCTGGACGCTCCACGGCAGCGGATAGCCCGCGCCCGGCTCCCCGATCGCCACCGGCTCCGGGGTGGGCACGGTGGCGGCGTCGGCCAGTTCACGCGCGGCCTCGGCCTCGGCCGCCAGCGACGCGCGGGCCTGCGCCGGGTCGTGACCGACCAGCGGGAAGCGGGCGGCCAGGTCGTCGCCGATCCGGAAGATCGCGTTCACGGTCCCGGGCGTGCGCAGCTCGGTGACCGGCAGTCCGCGCCACTGAGGGAACTGCACCTCGACCAGCCGGCGGACGGTCTGCGCGTCTACGTGGAGCTGGTCGGCGTGCATCGTCATGCCGCCATCCTCCCGTCGGCGACCGCGGGTGTCCTCCGACTTTCGCGCGGCAGGCTCGGCGCCGTCATTGCCCGACCAGCCGCCAGCGCCCGGTCGAGACGACGTCCACCTTGTCGCCGCGGACCCGGATCGCGGAGTCGTCGTCGAGCAGGTAGAGCGGGAAGTCCACGCTCGCCGCCAGCCGGTCCGCCCATGCCTCGTCGCGGTTGCGGAAGGACGGGGAGTCGAGGTGCGGCTTGACGTACCAGTCGAACAGCGGGCAGGCCGGCTTGATCCGCTCCTCGCCGACGAGGTGGAGGTCGGCTAGGTCACCGAGCAGGTCGGCCGCCCGCTCGTCGAAGCGCCGGCTGAAGATCATCGAGCCAGCTCTGGTGCCGACGTACACCTTCTCGCGCAGCAGCCTCGGGAACGCCTGGGACAGGCCGGCGCGGGCGATGCTCTGAGCGAGATGGAACTGGTTGCCGCCGGTGACCCACCAGACGTCGGCCCGGCCCAGACGTCCCTCCAGCACGTTCCGCGTCAGGCCGTTGAGGTCGAGCACGTCGAGCTCGCCCCAGCCCATGCCGTGCAGGTCGGCGAGCGCCTCGACGAACCAGCCGTGGTCGCCGGGTTGGCCCAGCGAGGCGGTCACGATCGCGGCGACCCGGGCCTCGGCGCAGGGCTTGCCCAGCAACTTCGCAAACGCCTGTCGCAGTGTGTCGTTGGCCAGTCCGTTCGAGGTCAGCAGCATCCGCACGGCCCCGATTCTGTCGCACGCCGGCCAGAGACGGCGTGGCCGGCCCGGTCAGGCGGTGAACAACTCGGCGATCTGGCGACCAGCGTGTTGACGAATGCGTCCGGTAGGCCGCGATGCCGCCACCCCAAAGGTCCACACACGGCGGAACAGCTCGAGCCCGACCGGGTGCCGTTGCCTTCTCCTCGCAGCAGCACCACACAGCCGGGTGCCTCGTCAGGACTTTGACGCGGCCGGTCGCACGTCCGCACATCGGCAGATCCGCTCACCTCACCGACTGGGCTCGCCTCTGGCGTCCATCTCCTGCGTCGCGTTCTGCCACAGCAGCGCGCCGGCAAGCACCTCAGCATCCGATGACTGCGTTACCCGAAGACCACGCGCATGATTATGGACCGTGCCAGCGCATGGGTGAGGCGGCGGCGCCGAGAGCATGTCCGCCGTCTTCGCGAGGCAGGGCC
This sequence comes from Micromonospora sp. NBC_00389, assembly GCF_036059255.1. Taxonomy (NCBI): domain Bacteria; kingdom Bacillati; phylum Actinomycetota; class Actinomycetes; order Micromonosporales; family Micromonosporaceae; genus Micromonospora; species Micromonospora sp. NBC_00389. Next base: position 1,333,318 of record NZ_CP107947.1, read on the forward strand.
GCACCAATCCGCGCCGGTGACCTCCCGTTCGGCCGGCCAGGAGAGCCGAAGCTCGACGGCTGCGCCGCGGTCAACCGCCATGGCCTCACCTACTGACCGCGTCACATCTGACGGCGCCGCAAGCACCATCGGACAGCACCTGACGGGGGGCCCGCACCGAGAACCCGCCGTGACAAACGCCGGTCGCGGGCGAAGCCGGGGCGGCGTAGGAGTCAATCGCCTCAGCTCGCTGCCGAGAGCGCGCGTTACCGGCGGCAGATGCGCGTACCTGAATCTCGCGCCGCATCGTGGTTGCATCCTGGGTTCAATCAGGCGCCCGTGCGATGGCTGATCAGTGGCTAGGCGTTACTGCTCGCAGTAGGGGCAGGGGGCCTTCCGGGGTGGGCTCGCGGCGAGGGGCATGCCGTCCGGAGCGGGCTTGGGGTTTTCCACCCGATCGCCGCCAATTTTGCTGTCGGCCTCCAAGCCGGCTCCGTTCAGGAGGATCGGGCCGCCGCGTGCTGGCGCCGGTGAACACCACTATTGGCAGACCTGCATGTTCGAGGCGGCGGTCCGGAGTGCCGCCACGCTTGCGGCCACCGCCGGGTGGTCGCCCGAGCCCTTCCGGTACGCGACCCGGGTACGTCGCTTGATGGTGAGCGGTACGAGGCGGACCCCGGTGGGCGGTTGCCCGACGGCGAGTTGAGGTACCAATCCGACTCCCCGGCCGGAGGCGACCAGGGCAAGCATGGTGGCGAAGTCGTCCGCGTGATGACGCACGGTCGGGTGGAAACCGGCCAACTCGCAGGCGTGCAGGGCGAGCGAGTGGCATAGCGTCCCCTGGCTACCCACGATCCAGTCCTCGTCGCGCACCGACTGCATCGGGTCGCCCGCCGGATCGTGCTCCGTTCCGGCGGCGGGAATGGCGATGAACACCGTCTCGTCCAGCAGCGGTGTCGAGTCCAGCGCCGGATCCGGTTCGACCGGCACGATGTCGTAGTCGTGTACGAGGGCCACGTCGAGACGGCGGTCGCGCAGTGCGGCCGGCACGGCGACCGGGTCCAGTTCGGTGACCATCAGGTCGAGCGCGGGTTGGTCGCGGGCCAGCGCGACCAGGGCAGGCAGCAGCAGGGTACGCACCGCGCTGGGATACGCGCCGATGCGTACCGTGCCGGATAGTCCGCCCCGCGCGGCGGCAAGGGTGGCCTCGGCCGTCTCCAGAGCTGCGAGGACCACCTCCGTTTGCCGAACCAACGCCTCCCCGGTGGGAGTGAGGGCGACCCGACGACCGACGCGTTCCAGGAGCGCGACACCGGCCTCCCGTTGCAGCGCGGCGAGTTGCTGAGAGACCGCCGAGGGCGTGTAGGTGTACGCCTCGGCGACAGCGGCGATGGTGCCGAGCCGAGCCAGATCCCGGAGCAGCCGCAGACGGCGCACATCAAGCATCAGTTCAGCTTACGTATTCGTTGAGCAATCGGAACTGGATCTTCACAATCTCAAGTCGCAGGCTGAAGGCATGACACCGTCCGGCCTGTACGTACCGCTCATCACACCGTTCGACGAACAGGGCGACATCGCCATTGACGCGCTGACCGCGCTCGCTCACGACATGCTGATAGCCGGCGCGGACGGCCTGGTCGCGCTGGGTACCACCGCGGAGCCGCACGCGCTCAGCAACGCTGAGCAGCTGACGGTGGTCGACGCCGTCGCCGCGGTCTGTCGGGAGCACCGGGCGGGCCTCTTGGTCGGCGCGCACACCACGGAAGACCTGCAAGCCCTCGCCGGACGGCCCGAGGTCACGGCGGCGCTCACCCTGGTGCCGCCGTTCCTGCGACCCGGCGAGGAGGCGGTGCTCGCGCACTTCGCTCGGCTGGTCGAGGCATCCCCGGTGCCCCTGGTCGCCTACCACGTTCCGTACCGCACCGGGCAGCAACTCTCCGCCGAGGCGCTGCGCCGCCTCGCCGCGCTGCCCGGAATGGTGGGGATCAAGCACGCCGTCGGCGGCATCGACGCGGACACCATCGCCTTCTTCGCCGACCTGCCACCCGACTTCGTAGTGCTCGGCGGCGAGGATGCGTACATCTCACCGCTGCTCGCCCTCGGCGCACACGGCGGCATCCTCGCCTCCGCGCACGTCGCCACCGCCGAGTACGCCACGCTGGTCGCGGCCTGGCAAGCCGGCGACATGGCCGGGGCCCGGCCCCTCGGTCACCGGCTCGCCACCCTGTCGACGGCACTGTTTGCCGAACCCAACCCATCCGTGATCAAGGCGGTGCTGCACGCCCAGGGACGCATCCCGACACCCGTGATCCGTCCACCACTACTGTCCGCCACACCATCGACCACGGCGCGAGCCTTGGCGCGAGCGGCCGACCTGAGCAGCGTGCCGACGCGGCCGAGATAGACGTGACCAGGCTGGTATAGAGATTGGGTGTATGCCCCGAGGGCACTGATATCCCAACAACGCTTACCCCGCCGCAATCCCACCGTCGCCAAAACGTTCGACTACGACCAGATGGACACCCGAGCCAGCACGGACAACACGAAGTGAAAGTGGCGCTGCCCCCTGGCAGCCGGGCGAGCGCGAACCAGGGATTTGTCGAAAGGCACGGCGGCGACATCCGGTCTTTAGACGCCGCTTCACCTTGGCGCCGGCGCGACGCACACCGAGGGCGACGGGCGCTCCGACGCCGACGCGCACGATCGGCGGCATGCGGACGTCGACGCGGGGCAGCCTGGGCAGGGTAGGCGGTGCATTTCCTGATCTTTAGGATGACGTCCGCGGGCTGGTTCGACCGCTCAGGGGACGGGTTCGAGTTCCAGATGCTCTACGGCAGCCGGCCAGAGGAGCAGACCCGGCCGGCCGGCGAGGGCCACAGGTTCCGGACCTACCTGTCCTACGACAGCTACCTGATGCGCCGGCTCGCCGAGCGCGCCCCGAACTTGGTCTTCTTCGCCCGCGCCCTGATCCTCAGCGGTAGTCGGCTGGCTTGGGCAGGGGTTGAGCGGGGCGGCGCCAGCCGGGATGATCCACTAATGGATCTCGTCGCCTCGCTACCTGCCTTCGTCGTTGCCGTTGTGCTGATCTCGGCATCTCCAGGTCCTGCGATGGCGCTGATCATGCGTCGGGCCGCGCTGCGCGGATTCGCCGGAGCGGTGCCGACTGTGCTGGGCCTGGAGGCCGGTCTCTACCTCTGGGCGTTGTTCGCCGCGGCGGGTCTGGCAGCCATGGTTGCCGCGTCGGAAGCAGCTTTCATTGTCCTCCGGGTGATCGGCGCGGGATTCCTGATCTACCTGGGAATCAAGGCGTGGCGGACCGCCTGGCAGGGCCGGAAGTTGGGGTCGGTCCAGGAGCCGACCGAGGACCTGCTGTCCAACCCGAAGCGGGGCTGGTGGAAGGCCTTCGGCGAGGGTGCGTTGGTGATGCTCGCCAACCCGAAGGCCGCCGTGTTCATGATCGCTTTCTACCCCCAGTTCGTGCCGGCCGACCGGCCGTTGTTCGCGACCACCGCCCTCCTTGCACTGCTCCAGGTAGCTGTCGAGATCGTCCTGTACCTCGGTCTGGCGGCCGTGGTCGGGCGAGCGGGCGCGTGGTTCCGCCGACCGGTGATCCGCCGTCGACTGGAAGCGGTCAGCGGCACAGTGCTCATCGCCCTGGGGCTACGGGTAGCCGCCGCGACCCGCTGACCGCCGCGACCCTCCCAAACCCCCCTCGCGGGTGGCGCCGGGGGTCGGGCCCGTCGGCGGATGGCGCAGCCGGTTGAGGCGGCAGCGCACCAGCACGGCGTGCACGGTCGAGGCCGGCATGTCGAGGCGCCCGCCGATCTGGACCGGGCCCAGGCGCTGCTTGCAGCGCAGGTGCACGACCTGCGGACCATGGGCTGCGGTGTGCGTGCCGGGCTGCGGTGCGGGCGCGACGAGCGATCCTGCATACCGTCAGCGCCCTGCTCGCGGTAACGATCTGTCCAGCGTTTCGCGGTGCGCCAAGAGACGTCATAACGGCGTGCCGCCTGGGCGACCGGCCAGCCCTCGTCCACGATCAGACGCGCCAGCCGCAGACGTGCGCGTGGGGTCAAAGCAGCATTACGGTGGAGCATGAAGGCCTCCTGGTTGCCGGAGCGGTTCCTAGACAGCTCCACTCCACAACCGGAGGCCTTCACCTACCTACGACATCAGACCATGTCGTCACACAACCTCGACCAACCTCCCTGGACAGCACAACTAGGCTACGTCGCTGACGTTGTCGCCGCTGACGGCTGGCGGGTGGCTGGCGGCGGCCAGTACCGGCGGACCGTGCGTTCAGACCGGCCGATCCGCGCGGCGATCTCGGCTGGGTGCAGGGTGGGCTCACGCCGATACCAGTAAGCCACCGCGCTGGCGGTCTCCGTCGGCACGGGTCCCCCCTCGGAGACCGCGCCGTCTGCTGTATCCCTCTCCGTCCTGGGTTCCATGTCGGGCCTCCGTGGCGGTGGATCCACGCGCTGCCCGTCGTCGAGCCGATCTAGCGGCTGTGGGTTCGCGAATCGCTGGTGCGGGCGCGCGGAGCGGGACGCCTTCCCGTTGGCGGTGTCGGCGGGCGTGGCGGGGTCGCTGGCGTCGGCCGCCTGCGGCGGCAGGTCATTGCCGCGCTCAGCGGAATCGACGTTGGTCGTGTTTCCGGCATCCTGGCGAGCACCGTCAGGTGCCGCAGTGGGTGCGCAAGCGGTTGACGGCGAGGCGGTTGGTGCAGTGACGGCTTTGATCGGCCGTCGAGTCCGTGTGCCCGGTGGCACGGCCTCTGCCCCTGCAGCGGCGTGCTGCTGGGGAGCGAGTGTGCCGGGCTGAGCCGTAGGCTGTCGGGTCACGTGGGTGGGCTCTGTGGCCGGTGGGAATTCGGGCGATGCGATCAGCACAGGCTGGTGGTCAGGTGTCGCCGCGCGGATCCTGGCGGTGAGCTCGACGAGGCTGACGCTGGCGACGATGACGAGTCCGTCGACGGATATGGGCAGCAGGTATGCGGCGGCGGCTTCGGTCTCCCCGTATCGCGTGGCGACGCCGACGAGGTGCCAGTAGCTCACCCATGTCGCGATGGCGGCGATGATGGCCGTCGCGATGATCCGGATGGTGCCGAGGGATCGGCGGTGGTGCGGGACGCGGGAGATCAGTTCGACGGTGAGCAGCAGCGCCAGTGGTGGCCATGCGGCGATGATCTGGCTGATCGGGTTTGATTCGGCGTGCAGGACGTTTGCCGCCACGGAGGCGGCGACGCCGAGGGTGAGCGTGGCCCGTACGGCCCAGCGCAGCCGCCGCAGATGTGCGCCGGTGTCAGCCGACGCCGCGGCGCCGGCGGTGGCGGTGCTGGTCGGATTGCCGGTGTGCGGTGCGGTGTTCATGCGGACGCTCCGTCTGTGCGGGCGGAGCTTCGTGTCCGTGCGTCGCGGCCGGGGCGGCGCAGGTCGGCGGTGAGCTGGTCGGCTAGGGCGAGAGTGTCGTCGGCGGGTTCGGCGTCGATCTCGGCCAGCCGGCGGGTCAACGTCCGGCGTAGCGCGCGGATGGCGTCGAGGTGGCCGAGTTGCGCGCGGGCGCGCATGGCGGCCTGGTACAGCTGTTCGGCGTAGGGGTGTTGGCTTATTGCGGTGTCGAGGACGGCGAGCTGTTCCGTGGGTCGGCCGGCGAGTTCCTCGGCGAGGGCCAGAGCGGCGTCGAGGGCGTCCTGGCGGATCTTCTCCCGGTAGGGCTCGAGCCATTCGTATTCGCGGCCCTCGGCGAGTGGTTGGTAGGTGTCGACGGCGCGGCGCAGCTCCGTGACCCGTTCGGGTTTGGATCCGGCGGCGTCGGCGGCGCGGACTGCGGCGCGCATCCGCCACAGGTCGATGTTGAAGCTTTCGGGGTTGAGTTCGTATCGGCGGTGGGGGTGGGTGAGGTAGGTGCCGGGGCCGCCGTTGTGCCGCAGGACGCCGCGCAGGTCCGAGACGTAGGTGTGCAGCCGGTGCACTGCCTTGCTGGCGGGCGCGTCGGGTAGCAGGTCGTCCAGGATCGCCTCCGTGGACGCGCTGCCATCGCGGACCGCCAGATACACCAGCAGTTCGAGGGACTTCGCGCGCAGGCTGCGCTGCGGGTCACCGTCGACGATGCCGGGTATCCCGAGCACCCTCACCCCCACCCGTCCGGGTTGCCCCACCAGTTCGGCATCGACGTCCCGGCCGGCTGCGGCTGGTGACCGCCCGACGACGGCAGCCCTCCGGTGGTTGACTGTCGCCGTCGCGTCGTCTGTTGGGCGGGTGTCGCCGCCCTGGCTGGCTGCGGCGCTCAGCTCAACGGGAACCGAGACGTCGGTGATGCCAACGGCACCCGCCGGGGACTGTGTCTTGTAGGTGTCGCCGCTCCGGTCGTGGCCGGCCTCCACGTCCTGCTCGGCGTCGGCGTCCGTGTCAGTTGGTGCGACCACCGGCGTGTCTGTCGGTGTGGCCGCAACCGCCAGCGAGGTCGGAGTCGCGGCCCGGAGCGGTGGTGGTGCGGGTTCGGTCGGGGGCGGCGGCTGGGGTTGGCCGGTGTGCGACTCGGCGAGGGTGGCCAGCAGGTCCGCGGTTTCAGCAGGCGTGAGGATCGCGAGCCGGCCGACGTCGGCGGTATGCCTGCCAGGGCGCTGGCTCTCTCTATCGGCGGGGGTGGTGACGCCGTCGTCGGCCACCATGACGGTGTTGCCGTCGGACCATGGGCCGAGCAGCACCCCGTGGATGTCCAGGCGTTGGCCCTGCGCGAGCAGGGCGGCGACGCGGGCGCGTTCGTGGCGGGTGCTCGCTTCGGCCAGGAGCATGATCGGCGGCTGCGGCTCCTCGTAGGGGTCGGTGTGCCGCAGCTCGGCGACGGTGTTCACCTCGTGCCGGTCGAGCAGCCAGGTGCGGCGCATGGTCTGCGCTTCGAGGATCTGAAGGGCTTCGTCGAGTCCGGTGGTGATGGTCAGCCGGGGTGTGTGCGGCAGGTTGACCGCCGCGGGACCGAGCAGCGTGGCCGCGGTCGCGGACGGCATCACCACGTCGGTGCGGGCATCGATGTCGTCCAGGCCGCCGGCGGCCAGGGCGGCGGCGAGGAACCCGCGGGCGGCGGCGTGCGCACCGGGACCGGTGAGTCCGAGTCCGGCGGGCGGCCACAAAGCCGACAGCGGGTTGGCCAGCGACGGCACGACCGGCACGTCGCCGCCTGCTGTGGTTTCGCGGCGGGCGTCGGCCTGGTTCGGCTCGTCAGCGCCGGGACGGGTATCGGGGTGCGTGCCATTGCCGTCGTTCTCCGTGGCGGCGCCACTGCCCACGGCGAGGTCGTCGGTGTGCATGTCGACGCCCACCTCGGTGATCGTGTGGGGGGCGTCGCTGGTCGGCGCGTTGGCGTGGCCGGCGGTGAGCTGGCGCAGTCCCCGGCGGATCTGGCCGATCACCGGCGGCATCGGCGCGACGTCGAGGTCGGGATCGGTCGTGTGCGTAGTGGCCGTGGGCGGCCGGGGAATGTAGCGGCGCTGGCGATGCGCCCACACCAGCGCCACCGCGCCCGCGATGGCCAGGGCCAGGCCGATGTCTACCCAGCTGCCGCTCGGCAGAGACACGCCCCGCGCATCCCGATCGTGGGTGGGGGCATCGCCCGCTTCGGCGTTGGCGGCAGAGCCGGTCGCGGTGGCGACGGGTTCCGGGGCGCCGCTGCTCGGCGGTGCGGCCGTCGTGGTCGACGCGGGTGTGTTCGGCGTGACCGTGGCCGGGGCCGAGCTGCCTGGGGCTGGGGTGGGCCTGTTCAGCGAGGGTTGTGGTGCCTTGGCGTCCGGTTGATCGGTCGGCGGCGGCTTAGGCGGCCCCACATCTTTTGGGGGGCCGTCTGGGCTGGCGTGGGCTGGCAGGTTGAGGGTCCAGCCGGGATAGATCAGGTTCGGGTTGCGCAGCGTCCCGCCGACGCCGGGAAAGCGGGCGCCGCGGTTGAGGGCGAAGATGTCCGGCCAGCGGCGGTCGTCGCCCAGGCACCGCTCGGCGATGTCGGAGAGCGTGTCTCCACGCTTGACGATGTAGGTATCCCCGTGGCCGGTCGCGACACGGTTGAGCTTTGTGCCGCTCGCCGCCGCGTGGCTTATGAGGGTGTGACTGGCTTGCGGCGGGGTGAGGTGCACCGCGTCGGGCGAGTTGGTCATGTCGGCGTTGGCGGGCGCGGCGGCGTGGGCAGGGATGGCGCCCGTGCTGGCGCTGACCGCGGTGGCTCCCAGCACGGCCGCGGTCAGTCCCTGCAGCGGTCCCGGCAGGTGCAGCGTGGGTAGCCACCGCAGCGTGCGGGTGACCGGCGTGTAGGCGCGGGGGCCGACGGCGGTGACGAGCAGCGCCCAGATCAGCCAGGCGGCGGTTTGCGCGAGGCCGGCGATGAATCCGGCGGTCAGCGGTTGTCGGACCCAGTCCCGCAGCGCCCCGGTCGATGGCACGTCAGGCGTTGGCCATCCGCCGAGGTGAATGAGCGCGGCCGGAACGGCCGCGACCAGGAGCACGGATGCCATCGTTGTGGCGATAGAACCCGCTCTGGTTCGCATCACTGCCTCCTGCCTGATTGGTGTCGCCTGGCTGATCTGCGCGATCACGGGAGATCGCGGGCGTGGAGCTACAGGGGCGACGGACGGTGAGTGGGGGTGCCTGGCCGGTGGGTCGACGGTATGACCACAGGCGGTCGAGGAAGGTGTCGTGAGGGCTGACAGTGCCTCACACGGCCTTACACGACCTCACATCAGCAGGTCAGAGGCCCGCGCCGCGACCACCAGAGAGGAGTCGAGGGCCTCCAGGGGCACTCGCCCATGCCCTTCCCTAGCGAAGTAAGTAAGGGGCTTGGGCTCGCTCCGGTGCTTTCGCCCTCACATGGGTGGGCGTTACTGTGACGTGGTGCCGACCTATTGGTGGGGTGGTGAGCTCCTACCGTTGCCCGACTTGGGGCCACTTCACCGCGCCGGCGTGGCAGTGCGCCGATGGCCGTTCGTCGTGGCGAGTGTCTGGACGTGCCGCCCGGGCCGCCGCAGCCGCGAGCGCGATCCGGTTAGTGGGGGGCTAAGAGGCGTGGAATCAGGTCCGGTCAGCGGACCAGGCAGGGATGGCGTACGCCGGCGCCGGTGTCTGCTGGGCCACCGCGCCGGGGAACGGGCATGGCATGGCCGGTGAGCTGAGCGAGGCCGTCGCCGCGGCGCAGGCCGGTGACGAGGACGCCTTCCGCTTCCTCTACCGCACCCTGCAGCCGAGCCTGCTGCGCTACCTGACCGCGCTGGTGGGCGCCGACGCGGAAGATGTGGCGTCGGAGACCTGGTTGCAGATTTCTCGGGACCTGCCCAGCTTCACCGGCGGCGAGTTCCGGGCCTGGACGGTCACCATCGCCCGGAACCGGGCGATGGACCACATCCGCTGGCAGCGCCGCCGGCCGTCAAAGCCGGTACCGGTGCACGCGCTCAGAGAGCTGGCTGGCGACGCCGACACCGCCGAGCGGGCCGGGGAGACCATCGGCACCGACGCCGCGCTCGCGCTGATCGCCACGCTGCCACCCCGGGAAGCCGAGGCGGTCCTGCTCCGGGCCGTCATCGGCCTGGACGCCGGGACCGCCGGGCGGGTACTCGGCCGGCGCCCCGGCGCGGTGCGGACCGCCGCGCACCGAGGGCTGCGGCGGCTCGCCGGGCTGATCGAGCGCTACGATCCGAGCCAGCCACCAGCCGCGCTCGAGACCAGCGCGCGGCCGCGCGGCGACCGGCGCCGGCAGGCGCCGCACGCCGAACCGGCGGATGGTTGACGTGAGGGGATTCAGGATGAGTTTCCGCCGCTCCGGCCGACTCGCCGACCGCGCCGCGGCCGACCGGCTCCTCGACGCGGCGCGCGCCGCAACGTCCACGGAGGGTGCCGTCCCGGCCGACCCGCTCGCCGGGCTGCTCGCTGCGGCGGCCGCCCCGGCGCGCCCTGTCGAGCTGGCCGGGGAGCAGGGGGCGCTGGCGGCCTTCCGGGCGGCCCGCGCTGCCCCGGCATCCGCGCCCGCCCGGGTCCCCGGCCGCCGCCGGTTCACCGCCGGCGCCCTGGCCTGGGTCGCCGGGGTTCTCGCCACCGCGACAGCCGGCGCCGCCTTCGCGGCGGTCACGTTGGACCCTCCCGGGGCGCCGGTTCCGCCGTCTGGTCCGGCGACTCCCGCCCCGACCACCGGCCGCCCCGACGGATCCCCGACCGGCGGTGGCGCGCCCACCGCCGGCGATCCGGGCCGGTCCCCGACCGTCCCGTCGGCCCGGCGGAGCCCGAGCAGCGGTCCGCAGGACAGGGCGCAGCTCGGCGGGCTTTGCCGGGCGTACCTGGCCAAGAAGCCGGCCCAGCGGGAAAAGGCGCTAGCGACCTCGGGGTTCCAGCCGCTGGTGGCCGCCGCCGGTGGTGGCGCCGCGCAGGTCGACGCCTACTGCCAGCGCCTGGTCCCGGACACCAAGCCCGCCAGCAAGAACGGGTCCGGTACGAAGAACAGCTCCGGCACCGGGAGCGGGTCCGGCACGGCGAAGAAGCCCGGCACGACGGCCGAGCCGAGCCGGCCGGCGAAGGTTAAGCCATCCCACCCGGTCACCGGCCGGCCCACCGAGACCGGGGTACTGACCGGCCCGCCCCACGCAGCGCCGCCACCCAGCCCTGGCGGGGGCCACGACCGTTGAGGCTCGCTCGCACGGATGATCAAACTCGGCAGGCCCCTGGGGGCGGAGCTGAGTGGTGACCGGCTGACCCTGGCCGATGCCAATCCCGCCGAGGGTGTTTCTCCCGCCCGGCCGTCGGTGTTTGGCTCCGGCAACGGCGGCTCGATCAACGTCCACTGAGCACCGGTCAAGCCGGAGGGGTAACCACGACATCCGGACACCGAGCCCGGCTGCGGTCGCCGCTGTCACGCCGTCCACATCAGACCATCTCGAACACGCTCATAGGCATCGTGCATCGTCGATATGTGCGTGGGTGGATGCTGCTGGTGGAAGGATGGAATATGTGGGAAATGCCTTGGCTGAAATGACTAAGCCTCAGATCTCGCCGCTTGCCGGCGAGCCGATCGAACGTACCGATGCCGAGCGGCTGGCGGGGGTCCTGAAGGCCCTCGCCGACCCTGCCCGGCTGCGGTTGCTCAGCCTGATCCAGTCGGCCCCGGAGGGCGACGCGTGCGTCTGTGACCTGACCGCGCCGGTCGGCCTCTCGCAGCCGACGGTCAGTCACCACCTGCGTATCCTTACCGAGGCCGGCTTGCTGGAGCGGGAGAAGCGCGGTGTGCGGGCCTACTACCGGCTGGTGCCGAGCGCGATCGCCACGATCGCGGATCTGCTGACCCCGCCACGCAAGCGATCAGCGCGGAGAACCCGCTGACGCGTGACAATCTCACCGCGGGGGCGGGTGCGACCTACCTACCCTGTGGCGATGCGAACGGCTCATGAAGGGTCACGACTGAGGATGGACCCAGTGGCGATCACATCGCAGACGGCCTTCGCCCAGTTCGTTGTGGGGCAGTCCAAGACGCCCGGCAGGACCGCGGCTGGACCGTGGGCGACGTCACCAGGCACACCGGTGCCAGTCGCTCGACCTGTTCCGCTGGCTCGCCGGCGACTGGCAGCAGTGGCCAAGGTACGCGGCCTATGCGCCGCACTCGACCTGCCCATCGGGGCGGCGATGCGACCGCTCGCGCTGCCTGACCCCACCCGCCGGGGCGGCGACCGCAGCGCGGAGGAGATCGAGGCCGACATCAGCGTCATTCGGCAGCAGATGGCCGACAAATCTGTCCCGAGGCCGAGAAACATCAGATCCAGAACCCGCTGCGCTACGTGGCCCGCCGCGACGATCGGGCAACCTGACCGCCCCTGGCCACCACCGCCACAGGGCACAGTGCCGGGTGGCAGCGCACGGCTGAGGGGCCGGTGAAACGATTCGTCATCTCCTCGACGACCTTGTCTCTGGTCGGGTAGATCGTGTCCTTGCTGACCTTCGCCCCGTAGACCTGATCGAAGTGCCCGGCGACCTCGGCCGCCGCGGCCATCGGCAAGCTGACCGCCCGGCCACCACCGCCACATGGCGCAGTCGCGTCGACGCTGGGTGGCAGTGCACCCCTTGTAGGCGGCACCATGGTCGCCGTGACCGCTTCCACCCGCCCGCCCCTGGCGGTACTGGACGCGGTGCTGGAGCGGTTGACCTACGTCAACGAGGAGACCGGCTACACCGTCGCCCGGGTAGCCACCGACCGCGGTTCCGACCTGTTGACGGTGGTCGGTGCGCTGCTCGGCGCGCAGCCCGGGGAGAGCTTGCGCCTGTCGGGGCGGTGGTCGTCGCACCCACAGTACGGGCGGCAGTTCGAGGTCGATTCCTACACCACCGTGCTGCCCGCCACCATCCAAGGCATCCAGCGCTACCTCGGCTCCGGCCTGGTCAAGGGCATCGGTCCGGTGTTCGCCGAGCGGATCGTCGCCCACTTCGGCCTCGACACCCTCCGGGTCATCGAGGAGGAACCCGCACGGCTGGTCGAGGTCCCTGGGTTGGGTCCGAAGCGCACGGCGAAGATCACCGGGGCGTGGGAAGAGCAGAAGGCCATCAAGGAGGTGATGGTCTTCCTCCAGGGCGTCGGGGTGTCCACGTCTCTGGCGGTGCGGATCTTCAAGAAGTACGCCGACGCCTCGATCTCGGTGGTGCGCAACGAGCCGTACCGGCTGGCGGCCGACGTGTGGGGCATCGGCTTCAAGACCGCCGACACCATCGCCCAGGCCGTCGGCATCCCGCACGACAGCCCGCAGCGGGTCAAGGCCGGCCTGCAGTACACCCTGTCGGAGGCCACCGACTCAGGGCACTGCTACCTGCCCGCCTCGCAGCTCGTCGCCGACGCCACCAAGATCCTGAACGTGCCCGGCGACCTTGTCGCCGGCTGCCTAGACGACCTCGTCGGCGAGGAGGGCGTGGTCCGTGAGGGGCTGCCCGGCTCTGACGGCGAGCAGGTGCTGGCGGTGTATCTGGTGCCGTTCCACCGCGCCGAACAGTCCCTGGCAGGGTCGCTGCAGCGGCTGCTGGGAGTCCGTGCCGACCGCCTGCCCCATTTCGCTGACGTCAACTGGGACAAGGCCCTGGCCTGGTTGAAGGCCCGCATTGGCGCCGACCTGGCCCCCGAGCAGGAACAGGCCGTACGCCTCGCGCTCACCTCCAAGGTGGCGGTGCTGACCGGCGGGCCTGGCTGCGGCAAGAGCTTCACCGTCCGCTCGATCGTCGAACTCGCCGCCGCGAAGAAGGCCAAGGTCACCCTCGCCGCCCCGACCGGCCGCGCCGCGAAACGCCTGTCGGAGCTGACCGGGCATCCCGCGGCCACCGTGCACCGGCTGCTGCAGCTACGCCCCGGCGGCGAGGCCACCTACGACCGGGACAATCCCCTCGACGTCGACCTCCTGGTCGTCGATGAGGCGTCGATGCTCGACCTCATCCTGGCCAACAAGCTCGTCAAGGCTGTCCCGCCCGGCGCGCATCTGCTCCTCGTCGGCGACGTCGACCAACTCCCCTCCGTCGGCGCTGGTGAAGTCCTGCGCGACCTGCTCGCCGCCCCGGCCATCCCCCGGGTGCGGCTCACCCAAATCTTCCGACAAGCCGCCGAATCCGGCGTCGTCACCAACGCCCACCGCATCAACGCCGGCAAACCACCCCTCCTACAAGGGCTGAGCGACTTCTTCCTGTTCGCCTGCGACGACACCGACGCCACCGCCGCCCTGACCGTCGACGTCGCCTGCACCCGCATCCCCGCGCGCTTCGGCCTCGACCCGCGCCGCGACGTGCAGGTCCTCACCCCCATGCACCGCGGCCCGGCCGGCGCGGGCGCCCTCAACGGGCTGCTGCAACAGCGCCTCACCCCCGCCCGCGATGGGCAACCGGAACGGCGGATGGGCGGGCGGGTGTTCCGGATCGGCGACAAGGTCACGCAGATCCGCAACAACTACGACAAGGGCCAAGCCGGCGTGTTCAACGGCACCGTCGGCGTCGTCACCGCCCTGTCCGCCGAGGAGCAGTCCCTGACCGTGCGCACCGACGAGGACGAGAGCATCGACTACGACTTCGACGAACTCGACGAACTCGCCCACGCGTACGCCATGACCATCCACCGCTCCCAGGGCTCCGAATACCCGGCCGTGGTCATCCCCCTGACCACCAGCGCCTGGATGATGCTGCAACGCAACCTGCTCTACACCGCCGTCACCCGCGCCAAAAAACTCGTCGTCCTCGTCGGCTCCCGCCGCGCCCTCGCCGCCGCCGTCCGCACCGCCGGCGCCGGCCGCCGTCACACCGCCCTCAACCACCGACTTGCCTGACACCAGCTGATGCCGACGTCGCCCGGCAACCACGGACGGGCTGACCAGGGCACAGCATCGCCCCGCCAGCGTGGTGGCCGCAATCAGCGGTCCACCCCGGCGAGGGCCGGCATGATGACATCGGTAACCAGCTGCGGCTTGCTGATCATGATGACGTGGGAGCCTTCGGTTCCCCGGGTGTTGCCGCTGAAGCGGACTCTGGGAGTCGGAGTGCCCTTCGTCCCGAACTGGCTGCACCGTGGCCTGTTCGGGCTTCTTCCGGGGTCATGGGCTCTGCTGACGTCGGTCTCGGCCTGCACGCTCCGCAGCACCTGAGTGCCACGGTACCCAGGCGTACGAGAGTAGCTGTCGCCAAACGCCGGTCGGCCTGCGCCGTTGACCTCTGCCCCTGCCCGGCTGTTTGGATTGTTAGGCTCCGCGCCATGTTCTCGGGCGATGCAGATGCTGACCTGCGGCAGATGGCCGACGACTCCACCTTTCCGCACCGCGATGCCGCCCGGCACGCGGTGCGGTTCCGGGCCTCCGGCGACGTGGCGGACCTTGTCGCCGTACACGACGATCCGCACCCTTGCGGGATGACCGACGTGGTGTTCGCCATGGCGGGATCGAAGCGGCCCTGGCTCAACTGGGTGCCGATGCCGAGCGAGGCGATCAGCAACGTCGCCAACGAGATCGGTGGCCGTCGGGCGCGCGGCGAGCAGCTCGAGGTCACCGGCTTCGGGCTGTCGGCGGCGGAGCCGGCCAGCGCCATGACCGCCTGCCGCAGGATCGCCGGCCCAGTCGATATCGGCATCGCCGAGTTCCCGTCCCCCGATATCCGGACGCCCGTACGGCCCGGCCGGTACGCGGTCTGGCGGTACGACGGTACCGAGCCGCTGCCCGCTGGGCCGGCGCCGGCGGCCGCCGCAGTCGGGCTGCTGCAGGAGGTTGCGGGGGAGCCGTGGCAGTCGCCGCTCTCGGGGTACGTGAAGGCCGCCCCGCTCGGCGAGGTGCCGCTGGACGACCTGCTCGGGCTGCTCGCCCACCTGCCCGGCCCGCCGGACACCGCGCGCTGGCAGCACCTGGCCAAGTCGACGCCGACGTACTGGTACCGGCTCATGCAGGCGTGGGTGTGCCTCGGCATCCTGCACTACGCCAAGGACGAGCCGTGGTCGACCTCGACCCGACGCGAGGTGCTGGTGGACCTCGCCTTCGGCGTCGAGGACTGGGTCTCCGACGCGGCGCTGTTCGCGCTCGTCACCGCCGCTTACCGGGAACCGGACCTGCGGCCGGAGGTACGCCAACTCGTCCGGGCCCGGCTCGACGCGGCGGTGGCGGCGAACCGGCTGGTCACCATCGAGGAATCACTGGCGCAGCTGATGATCGTCACGCCCGGCTGCCGTCAGGACGACCGGGCGATGGCCACGGCCGTGTTGGCCCGTGCTGCGCAGGACGACGAAGAGGACGAGGAACCGGCGCCGGCGCCGGTCGCGAAACGTCGCTGGTGGCAGCGGGGCAGCTAGCAACGAAGGGGGCAGTGGTGGCCGCCGGCACCGCCGTCGGCCATTACCGGGACCTGCGGCCGGCAGACCGGCTGTTCATTCCCGGTAGCCGCGGCAGCATCAGCCGCCCCGGCCACGTCGGCATGTACCTCGGGCAGGGGCTGATCGTTCAGGCACCGCGCAGCAGCGACGTCGTGAAGATCAGCGGCCTGTCCGCCTGGAGCCGGCACCTGGCCGCTGTGCGTCGCCTCGTCGCCTGAACCCGCCGGTCAGTTCTTACCCGGTCTCTTGACGTCTGCTCGATCTATCGGTCCAGCGGATGGTTCCGGGAAGGTCCAAGGCGCTGGCGGAATCGTTATGGCCTGGTGTGCCGCGGACCGGCGCTTGCCGCGTAAGCCGCCTTCGCGGCCTTGACCATGTCGCACGCATCACCGTGCTCCGCGCCTTCCACGTTCAGCGGCGGCCGAAGGACGGTGATCAAGGTTCTCTCGTGTTGCCGGGGCTGCTCGCACGCGAACCAGGTGAGACGTAGGTGGATCCGCATCCAGGCGGTCAGGCGCTGCTCGTCTTCAGGCACGAGGATCACGCGGTCGGTCCAGGTCGTCTGGTAGTGCTCGGTGGGAAGGAGGAGACCGGCGAGTGTCCGGCGCAGGGTGGAGCTGCCCGAGCGCGCGAGGTGGTTGCCGGCGATCCTGCTGTGCAGGCTGGTCGCGATCCCCAGGTACAAAAGGCGGACGCTCGGATCAGCGCTGCTGGGCAGGCCCGGAAGATTCGGGAAAACCTCAGGTGCCGCCCACCAGGCGTATAGGCCGGAGGTACGCGGCAGGAGTGGCACGGCATCAGTGAGGGGTGCTGGGGTGCTGTTCAGCCCGTCGATGGCGGCGCGAGGGATGTCCGGTGTGCCTGCCGTCGTCATAGGGGACGTCCTTCCGGAGGAGATGGCTTCGTGACGAGTTGTGCAACAGCAAACCGCGTCGGCTTGCGCGACCTGCTGTGCACTGCGGTCGGGTCCGTTCAGCCGTCTCGGCCGGACTGCCAGCGCCAAATCGCGCGATCGAGCGCGGTCGCGGTGATATCAAGCGACCGCCCTCGTGGCCCGCGCGTCCCGGTGCAGTGTCGGCTGGTCCACGGGCGGCGGCGCGGTTTACGTGTCGTTGGACACCCCGATGAGGGCCGAGCTGCGCGAGCGGGGAGCTCACGCGACGCTTGATCTAGCCGGCTTCGCCCTCAAGCTCCCTGCGGCGCTTCTCTGCCCAGGCCCGGATGTCGGCCGTCGCCCACACCCGCCCCACGGTCAGGTGCGCGATCGGCTCAGGGAAGTCGGGACGGTCTGCGAGTGTGTTCGCTCGCTGCCTGGACACACCGAGGAAGGCCGCTATCTCGGCCATGGCCATAACGTCCCCGGTCATCAGTGCCGACCATCCGACCGGGGCGGTTTACGACACGTCACCCTGCCCCCTTGACGAGTCGTCAACTCATCGGCGAGAGTCGGCGCATGCCCATGCGGAGAGCACCTAAACCCGTACCGCTCGCACCCATCCATCGGCCCGTGTGGCGGCGCTGGTTCCGCCGAAATTGCTCCTGCGGACTGAGGTGGAAGACGTGCCCCGACAAGCGGCTGGCCGTGCCCGTCGAGCCTCAGCGGGTCGAGCCGCCCAGGCGGGCCGACCTGCCCCCTTGGAACCAGCAGACCGAAATCCTGTGGATCGGAAACCTGCTCACGAGAGGGCAGGCGTACCGCGCGAACGGCGGCCGGCATGCGTGAGCACCTACCCATCCGCCCCATGTGGCTGTGTCGCGTCTGCGCGCAGCCCTGGCCGTGCGGGGAGGCTCGTTTAAGACTTTCTGCCGAGTACGTGAACGATCAGGTAGCGCTGAGCGTCTACCTGGCGTCAATGCTCGGCGAGGCCGCCGACGACCTGCGCAAGCTCAATCCCGAGCCTGGGCCAGATCACGTGCTCCTGTTCCGAAGGTTCCTTGGCTGGACAAGGCAGGGCGAGAGTCCAGGCCAGGCGGGCGAATAGGAGTGCGTCATCCGCTACCCACCCTTCGAACCGCCCTGCGCCTTGCGCATCCCTTGGAGGCGGACGACCGGACGACCAGGCGCGGAAGACCCCGCGCGTGGGGGGACGGCTCGATCCGCGCGACGGTGCGGGTCTTGGCGGTCGGAAGACCCCGGCGCGGGCGGGAACGACTACTCGGCGGCGTTGCGCGCGTGTCCGTCGCCGAAAAGACCCCGGCCCCGGGTAAAGGCGGAAGACCCCGCGCGTGCGGGGACGGCCTGCGCGCCGACGGCGAAGCCGGCACTCCGCGGGGAAGACCCCCGCGCGTGCGGGGACGGCGACCGGGCGACCGTGACCGGAGAGACGGAGGACGGAACCACCCCGCGTGCGGGGACGGCTGGCTGACCGGCGCCCCCTCCGGATGTGTCCTGATTCCAGTGACGAAGACTTTGGGCGGCCGGGTTCGCGCCGGCCGAGCGTGCCGATGCACCCGGCCGACCCACTGAAGCAGCAGGTCGATCGGTGCCAGGTCGGTCACGAGCAGGTCAGCGTCAACGTCGGCGAGGCGACGAAGGCCAGACCGAACCCGGCCGCATGCGGGAAATCCAACTCGCTGTCGCTTAACGCACTGGCGGATACGAAGATCGTCGCACCCAACGTGATCGACAGGAACTGCTGCAACCGCTCGGCCAGGTGCTCACCAGCGATCATCGCTACGTTGTCTCGCAGCCAGGAGACCGTCGACCAGCTGTAGCCGATGGCCAGCGCGAGGGTCCAAAGCCTGGTGTGGAGACCATCGTCGTTCACCAGCCCGCCCACGATCCAAGGCACCCCGCTTACGGCGACTGAGAGCAGGTACGGGATAGAGGCCCATTGAGGGCGGAAGACCAGCAAGAGCAGCGGGCGGGTTATCTGGAGCGCGACGTAGGCTCCGGCGAAGAGGAGAGAGCGCCGGCCGAACCCCTGCGCCGCCGCGATGGCCATCACCACGGCTCCGGTCATCGTGATGAACGCCATGACCTGGATCAGCAGCGAATCCGGGGGCAGCCGGCTGGTCACAGCGGCCGTCGTCACCTAGACCAGCCAGAGCGCCAGGAACAGCAGGACGTCTTCACCACCTCGCCGAACCGAAGCTGGTTCCCGGTGCTGAAGTTATGGATCAGCCGAACCCTGAGCTGATCGAGCGCGAACACGAAGGCAAGATCGAAGAACAACTCCACGAAGGTTGCCCGCTGCCAGACGCCTTCCTCGCGCACGCGCCGCCCGCCGCCCGGCTCACCCATCCGTCATCAGCCCGGCGCAGGGTCCCCACATAGTCACGGCGTTTCTCTCGCATCACTGATTACGCCGTGCCAACGAGTGACCAACGACGGAAGCCGCTCGACAGGGACTGAGTCGAAAATAGGCACCAATCGGAGCCGGACACGGCCGGTTGAGCCTGCGAACCTGCGCCGACCGGCGCCAGGGTGGAGCCGCGGGCGACCACCAGCTCCTTGAGGTCCTTCTCCGCGGTCTTGATCTTCTTGTCGATGCCCTCGAGTTCACCGATGAGTTCGACGGCGAGGCGCGTCTGCTCTCGCCCACGATGTCGCGGGGTTTGATGGTCGCGATCAGCGCACGTGCCTGCCGGGCGGACAGGAATTGCTTTGCCCCGCCTGGGAAGAGCTTCAGCAGTAGCCGGTGCAGCCGGTTGATGGTCTACCTCCTCGCGCGGCCCAGCTCGTCGCGGCGGTCGACCAGCATCCCCATCACCTGCAGGTCCGGGTCGAGTTGGACCTGCACGAGGTTCGGGGTGCGCAGTGCCACCATCGCGACCGAGTGCGCATCCACCGGGTCGGTCTTGCGGCCGTTGCCGGTGGCGAACACCCGCACCTACGCGGACAGTTTCGCGGGCACGTCGAGCACCGTCTCACCGTCGTGCAGCAGGCGGTGGGCGATGTGCTTGCCGATGCCGTTGCAGCCCTCGACCGCCCACACCCGATCGGCGTACTTGCGGCCGGCGGCGACTATCTGCGCGTAGCCGGTCTTCTCGGTGCCGTACCTGCCCACTGCGAGCACCCGGGCGCGTTCGTCGACGACCTCGATGGTGGCTGAGCGCTTGTGCGGGTCCATCCCGATGATCACGGTCATCGGCGCCTCCCCTTGACTGAATTCTGTGAGTTGTCAGCAAGGAGGGCACCGCTACTTTGAGCCGAACAAACCCCTTTCCAGCCTCTCCTCGCGCGGTGCCCGGCGAGACCGCAGGCCATGAGAAAGCCACACCAATGACACCGGTGGGCGGCCGCAATGTGGGAGCGTCTCGCCGAGCACCTGGACCGAGTCTGGCCGGACATCGATCCTGCGGAAGGTCTCTAAGAGGGCGTCTGATTCACGTATTTTGCGAGTGATGTGATCTTCAGATGTCTCGCCAGGTTGGGGTGGTTTCGTCGGTGACCCGCTTGGTGAGGTTGTCGATCATCGCGATGCGGATCATGCTGGCGGAGTTGTCGGGTAGGGCTTCGTAGTCGCGGGCGAGGCGTCGGTGCAGCATGATCCAGCCGAGGGTGCGTTCGATGACCCATCGGCGTTTGACCACCGAGAACCCTTTGATGTGCGGGTCTTTGGCGACGACCTCGACGTCGATGCCGAGGGTGGCGCCGTGTTCGATGACCTTGTTCTTGAAGCCGGCGTCGACCCAGGTCTTGGCTAGGGCGGGATGCGCGGCTTTGGCCTGGTCGAGGAGGTTGATGCCGATGGTGTTGTCGCTGGCGCTGGCGCTGGCGGCGGTGACGATGACGGCGAGGAGCAGGCCGAGGGTGTCGGTGACGATGCCGCGTTTGCGTCCGACGATCTTCTTGCCGGCGTCGATGCCCTGGCTGGCCAGCGGCGCGTTGGTGGAGGTCTTCACGCTCTGGGTGTCGATCACGCCGGCCGAGGGCTGCGGGGCGCGTCCGGCCTTGGCGCGAGCCAGGCCGGTGAGCTGGTAGTTGAGTTGGGTGAAGATGCCATCGCCTGTCCAGGCGGTGAAGTAGCCGTAGACCGTCTGCCAGGGCGGGAAGTCGTGGGGCAGATAGCGCCACGCGATGCCGGTGCGGTTGACGTAGAGGATCGCGTTGAAGATCTCCCGCAGGTCGTAGGTGGGTTTGCGTCCCCCGACGCCAGCATCGGTGCGAGCCTGGCGCCAGGCGTCCAGTCGTGGTGCGATCAGCGCCCAGCGGGCGTCGGACAGGTCGGAGGGGTAGACGGGTCGCTCGGTCACACGACATGTCTACTGCGGACTACACGGTGGATCGCACCTGGGGTCCGACGATTCCCGAACTTTGTGAACCAGACACGATCTGCGGATCAAAGCAGGGCATCTCGCATCGACATCAATCAGGTGAACCTGGTCCCAGTGGTGATAATTCGGCCCTGCCGACGCCTCGCCGACCAGGCCCACGAAAGCAGCAATACGTAGCGAGAATGATCAAAACACCCAGTAAGAGCTACCTGGAGCTGACCCAGGTAGACCTGTAGATCCAGCCAATCGCCCTCACCGCCCTTGGTCCAGACCTTGCGATCGATCTCCACGAGGAATTCGGCTGCCTTCCGGCGGGCTCCTGCGGGGCTAACTACGTTCCCGCAACTGCGGGGCGTCCAAGAGGAAGTGCTAGCCCATTCCTAAACCGTGTGTGGCAGGTGCGACTCGGAGGCGACGGACCCCTTCCGAACCGAGAGGGACAGGCTAGGACGTAGGCCACGCTCGTCGTACGAGCACCAATCGAGCAACATGCCACCCGTAGGGGACGAACGACAAGAGGCGCCCGACCCCTATTGTGGCAGGTCAAACGCCTCTTGATCTTGTGCGCCCGAAGGGACTCGAACCCCTAACCTTCTGATCCGTAGTCCGAAGCCCCGAGCACACACTCCTACAAATAGCACTCTACATAAAACTCGTCCGGCCGCAAGCCTTCCGGTCCGTTCAAGTCCAAGGCGTCCTCCCAGGTCCACGCCCCTGCACAGGCAGCCAATCCGCAGTTGTCGATGGACCATCGGGTGTCGCGCTTCCTGTCGGGTCCGGTTGCGTAGCGCTAAATCCGCGTCAGTTCCCCGTCGGCCGAGCAGCCACCGAGCAGCCACGATCGCCGCGGACCCAACCGTCGCCGCGCCCGCCGCCACCGTTCGAGCGGACGCCATCACCTACACGTGCTGCCGGCACCGTCGGCTCGAAGGCCTCTGCTCGCACCGAACACATCACCATGCGCCGCTGGATGCCGCCTTGGCAGTCCGGTCCGAATCCTCTTGCTCGCGTTCAATCGGAGATCCTGTCTTCAATGACGGGATTCCATTGGCGGCGAACCACCCGCCGATCTGCTGCCACATGCTCGCCGGCCAGTACCAGCGGCGGACCGTACCGGTGTCGCTGAACTGGCCGAGCTGTTCCACCGCGTAGGTGTTGCCGATCTCGTTGAGCAGCATCGAGGATGCTTGCACGGTGCCCGGCCCGAGCCGATCGAGCGCGCCAAGGCTCAAGACTGCCTCGGCCGGCACTGAGGATGCGACGGCAGGCATCCGGCTTAGGGACTCGGTGCCCGAGTCTGTCTGCCGGCAGATCGCGATGGGGCGCTCCGGCGATGCGGTGACGAGCCGCGCATGCGAGTGCCGGAGCCGCGAAGGAGACACAACTCCAGAGGCTCAAACTTCGGGTGCGGAGTAGGTGAATTCCTTGCCACCGCGCTCTGCGACCCCACGCCGCCGGACGAGCGCTCTCGCCGCGACGAGGCGCTTGAGCCGGTTATTCGCATTTGGGGCGCTGATGCCTAGTTGTTCAGCGACCGTCGTCGCGGTGAAAGTTCCCAGCGCCCTGGCGAGCTTGAAGGTGTCCGAGAGAACATCCGACGCCGCCAGTAGCACAAGGTCATCACCGAGTCGCTCCAGCGCGATAAGTTCGCGGCGTTCGAAGGCGATGACGATCGTTTCTCGGGTGTCGTTGTTGAGTCCGGTGACGAGCACGGAGGTCGGGCCGTCGTCCTGGGTGGCGAGGGTGGAGTAGTACTTGCGGAGGAACTCGTCGGTGAAGCTGACGGTCATTGCCTCGACGTTGGCGAAGTTGATGACAAGAAGGCTGGTGCCAGGCGGGATGTGGTCTTCTAGGTCGTGAAGCACTTTCCTGCCGCGTTCCCTGGTTGACAGGAACGCCCGGTGTTGTCCGACGTCGTAGGTGACGGTCGTAGCGGGATCCGGTTTCACCTGACTGATTGAAACATGTTACGGCTCGTTACGGAACTCGGACGCGGAGCCAGGCCCAGGTGCCGTCCACCGGTTCGGCGACACGGCTGCAGATCGAGGTGGGTTCCGAGCGGAGCTTCGCGGTGGCGACGGCGTCTCCGCTGCGGAGCATGAGTTCACCTCCCTTGCCGCCTCGGACGGCCTGCCGCCACAGGTTCGGTAGTCCGTGGCCTCGCCCTTCGGCGCGTCTATTGCCGCCATTCAGTGCTAGCTCGAGGGCCGGGGGTCCTTCCAGATCCTGGTTGGTGGTGCTGGAAAGGACCTTTTGGATCCCGTCGCCGGAGTCGCAGACGGCGAACTCGAACCCAGGTGTACGGCTCAGGGTGCCGCTGTAGAGCTGGGCGGCGGTGAAGGCGCCGGTCTCGCTGTAGCCGTGTGTGGTGGCGTTGCTGAGTAGCTCGCCGAGGCTGCGGAAGGCCGCCCTTCCCGCTTCCGGTCCAAGCCGCGCCTTTACCAGTCGGCCGAGTGTCTCGCTGATGTCGTCGATGTTGGCGGGCGTGACCTCGGCAACCTCGAGGAGTTTGTCGGAGTGGTCGCGGCGCACCTGGGATGGGACCGACCCCTCGATCTCGGTGAAGGGCTTGAGTAGCTCCACAACGTTCATCCGCACGAGATAAGACGCGATCTTCGGGTCGTGAGGAACGAGCAGGTGGACTTCACGGCCGCGGGCAGCGGCGACGGTCCCCATCGTGACGATGGCGGCGAGCTCAAGCGGGCTGACCCACTGGAGTCCTCGCGCGTCGAGCACCAGGTTCCCCGTGTCGCCGTGAAAGTCAGCCCTCAGCTCTCGGCGTCGGAGAGGGTTCCGGCCGGCTAGCTCGATACGCACCCACCAAGCATGACAGCTCGAACGGGGCAGGCGCGCCCTCGGGACGCCGGAGTGGGCCAAAGGCCGCTTCGGGGTTGCGCTGGACACGATCACCTGTTTCACTGGTCTCAGTGAAACCGAAATCTCGGGGACGGCCGGTGCTCAACCACCAGCCTCCGAGACCGCGGAGCCCGTCGACACGGCCCCGCTGAAGCAGAGGAGCAGACGTGAGGATCCACAAGTTCACGGCCGGCGAGGCCGTCGCCCGGACCCGCGAGGTCGAGCCCGATGTGCGGCTCGGTGACCTTCTCGTCCTCGAGGAGGACGAGAAGGCGTTCGTGGTCGACGACGAGGCCGAGCTCGACGTGACTGTGACGGTCGAGGCGGCTCTGGCCGGGCGGCCGGGTCACCTGGCTACTTCGGCCTGCCGCCAGATCGCGGTGACGGTCGGGTACGCCGGAGCCGACAAGGTGGTCAAGGTGCACCCGGCCATCCGGCTGCGTCAGGTCCGCAAGCGGGCGATCGCGGCGTTCGGGATCAGCCAGGCCGCCGCGGCCGATCTGGTCCTGCGGCTCCCTGGCGAGACTGAGGACCTGGACCTGAACGCGCCGGTCACCACCATCGTTCCGAGGCGCACCTGCAGCGCCATGGTCGACCTGGTCCACACGGTCCGGCCGCAGGGATGAGCACGGCGTCCGAGCCCGGCGTCGACCCGAACCTGCGACGTCTGCGCCGGCATCTGTTGGCCGCCGACGTCGAGGCCGGTGTCGACGCCGGGTCGTGGCGCGTCGTCGACCTCACCTGGCCGTTCCTGACGGTGGCCATCGCGGTCGGCGAGGACGCGGAGCTGGGCATGCGGCTCGACGTCCAGGACTACCCGCTCCAGGCGCCGGCGGGGCAGCCCTGGGACATCACCGCGGACACGCCGCTCCCCATGGCCGAGTGGCCGGTCTCCGGCCGCAACCCGGAGATCTTCCGCCCGGAGTGGTCGCCGGCGAACAAGAACGCGCCGTACCTGGCCTGCGACCGAGCCGGGATCATGAGCCACCCGAACTGGGCCAGCGAACGCCCGGAGCGGGCCTGGAACGCGACTCGCACGATCGGGTTCTACCTGCGGGAGCTGCACCGGGAGCTGTCCTGCGCGACGATGCCCCGGAACGGGGATGCCCGGTGACCGCCCGTCTGACGATCGCACCGGACCTGTTCGGCGTCCTGCTCGCCGGGCTGACCGAGCGGGGGCAGGGACACCGCGAGAGCGGCGCTTTCCTGCTCACCGACCGGTCCCACCCCGAGAACGAGCTGCCCCAGCCGGTCACCGCGATCGCGTTCTACGACGACCTCGATCCGGACTGCCTCACCGGGCGGATCGACTTCCACGCCGCCGGCTACACCGCGCTTCAGGACCTCTGCCGTCGTGACGGGCTGCGCGTGGTCGGCGACATCCACACCCACCCGGCCCACCGCGTTCAGCAGAGCCGCGTTGACGCTGCGCACCCCATGGTCGCCCGGGACGGCCACGTCGCGCTGATCGCCCCGCACTTCGCGGCCGGCGTCACCGACGTGTCCCCGCTCGGGGTCCACCTGCGTGTGAACGGCGACTGGGCGTCCTTCTACGGAGAACAAGCCGCCGAGCTCCTGCTCGTGCCCGAACGGCACTTGGCCGCTGAACTCAGACCGTGGTGGCGCCGGCTGCTGTCCCGCTTCCGCCGTCGGCAACTTCAGGAGAGACGATGACCATCTCGATCACCGACACCTTCAACCGCACCGCCCTGCTGGCAGTGCACGAGGGAACCCAGGCGACCGTCAACGCCGCGCTCGACGCGCACGTCGCGACGGGAATGGCCATCGTCGCGGACAGCGTGGCCTCGGACGTGCGCGGCCAGGCCGCGCTGTGCACGGCCGTCGCGACGGCGGTCCGCGCGTTCGGCCAGGTCATCGTGATCACCGACGGCCACGTGCCACTGACCGCCGGGCCGCACCGAGGGCACACCACCAGGCAGATGATCGACCGGGAAGGCGCCCGGCACGCCGATGACCTGACCGACGTCCCGGTGGACTGGCCCGTGCTGTACCTCGGCGACGCTACGCGTCCGGCGCCCGCCGGCGGCGTCCGGCTCCGGGCCAGGTGGAGCGGCTGGACCGCTCACGTCCATCCGGCCGACACGGGGACCGACCACGCCGTCGAGGGCAACGTGCTGGCTGCGATCGCCGCCGGGGCCCTCGGTGTGCACGAGGCCTTCGGCGCGCTCCGCAACCGCCCGGGCAGCGACGCCGGCTGGCGCACCATCACCGTCAACCTCTGGCAGCCGGGGACCAGCGCCGACGGGCCCGAGCTGACTCACGCACCGGCAGCCTGGTGGATCGTCGGCCTCGGTCACCTCGGCCAGGCCTACGCCTGGGTGATGTCCTGGCTCACCTACCTCGACCCGGACCGGGTCGAGGTGGTCCTGCAGGACACCCAGCGCGTCGTGGACGCCAACCACAGCACCGGGCTTCTCACCCCGGTGAAGCCGGAGCCGGTCCGCAAGACCCGTCTGGCCGCGGCGGTCCTCGAGCGGGCCGGTTACGACGTCGTCATCCTCGACCGGCGGCTCGATCACACCAGCCGTGTGCTGGCCGAGGACCACCATGTCGCGCTGCTCGGCGTCGACAGCCTCGACCCTCGCAGGCTCATCTCCGGAGTCGGCTGGAGGCTCGCCATCGACGCCGGACTCGGCGTCGGACCGGCCGACTTCAACGCCCTGCTCCTGCGCCGATTCCCCGCTCAGGTCCCCAGCGTCCAGGTCCTCGGCTGGAAGGAGGGCGTTTCGCAGCAACGACGTGCTCCCACGGCCGCCCTCGCCGACCTTGAACGACGCGATCCCTGCGGATCGGTACAACTCGCGGGGACCGCCGTCGGCGCCGCCTTCGTCGGCGTCGTCACCGCATGCCTCGGAGTCGCCCAAGGCGCCCGCGCCGCCCTGTCCGGAGACGGCTTCGACGTGATCAACCTGCACCTGCAAACCAACGACGTCGATCTCGCACCGGCAACCCGCGAGGTCGATGTGGTCGGGGGCCGCCTCTTGCCCGTGAGTGACCGGCGCCCGGCCATCTCAGGAACGGCGGCGGGTCAAGGAAGTTAGGTCAGGGTGGCGAGGTGGCGTTCGGCGTCGAGGGCGGCGGCGCAGCCAGTGCCGGCGGCGGTGATGGCTTGGCGGTAGGTGTGGTCGACGAGGTCTCCGGCGACGAAGACGCCGGGCAGGTTCGAACTGGAGTGGTGCGCGGATCGCCCCGCACCGTCAACTGGCGAGGCGGCCGATTGAAGTCCGCGCCACGGGTGACAGGACCATGCCGGCCCATGACCGCCGGCTGTCGCGACGGCGGATCGATCACGCGCCCGCCTACCTTGCTGAGATCGAAGTGTGCGGACCAGGACGGAGGTCGACCGCAGCCGGCGCACGATCGTAGCCGATGAGCGGATACAGCGGCGTGTCGCAACTAGCCGAAGAGCGTCGACGGGTTGTGATGTCGTGGTGACCATCTTCTCTGGGACCACCCGGACCGACCCGTCCCCGGCGGTGCACGGAGATGGGCGGTTCAAGTTCTTGGACCGCGTCTCGGGGGCGTACTGGGACCAGGTCCGTGACGTGATCGAGGATTGGTTCAGCCGCCTGTGTCCGGACGCCCAAGCCGACGTCAGGGGTCGGCTGAGATCAAAGGACAACAGGCAGTTCAGCGGGGCGTTCTTCGAGTTGTACCTACACGAGTGCCTGCTTCGGATGGGCTACACCGTGACGTGCCACCCGGTGCTGAAGGGGACGACTCGCCGGCCGGACTTCCTGGCTGAGAAGGACGGACGGTCGGTCTACGTCGAAGCGCGGTCGGCATCCGACAGCGACGTCGCTGTCGGCGCGGCGGCGCGAATCAACGCGGTGTACGAGTCGCTCAACAGATTGGACAGCCCCAACTTCTTCCTCTGGATCGAGGTCGTGAGGCAAGGTCCTGGTCCGCTCCGCGCCAAACCGCTGCGCGGCCGCCTGGAGAGATGGCTCAGCGGCCTGGACCCCGACAAAGTCCCGCTGGGCGGGCGCCGTGACGACCTCCCGTCCCACCTCTACGAGGAGCAGACCGAGGGCGACGACGTAAGCTGGATCATCGAATTCTGGGCCATCCCCAAGTCCTCCGAGGCGCGCGGCAGAGAAGGCGTCCGACCTCTGGGGATCTTCGGCGGGAACGCGGCGTCGGTAAACGACGAGGACGGCATCCTCGGGGCGCTGAGCGACAAGGGCGCGGCCTACGGCCCGCTCGGCGCGCCGTTCATCGTGGCGGTTGCTTCGAGCAGCATGTCTTTGGACGACCACGACGTGTGCAACGCCCTCTACGGCAACGAGATGTTGCAGATCGCGACTGCGCCGGATGGCACCGAATCGCACGCCGTCGTCCGCGAAGCCAACGGCTACTGGTACGCAGGCGACAACTGGGACCACCGCGGGGTGTCGGCCGTGCTCGTCGTCAAACAGCTCCACCCTGCGTTCGTCGGCAACCAGCAGCACACGATCTGGGAGCACCCGGACCCGGAGCACGCTATTGAAGCGCTGCCGATCTGGCGCAGCGCTATCCTCGGCGCCGATGGCCGGATGGAGTTCGACGACCCGCCGCGTACTCAGAGCGACTGGTTCGGCCTCGGCGACCCCTGGCCTATCGGCGAGCCTTTCCCTCGTCAAGCCTAAGAAGCCGATCTTGTACGCGAGGTGCCGGGAAACCGTGGTCGCGGACCGCTGGAACTGACGGCGTGGACTGTTCGTTGCTGGCTGGGCTGGACGCCTGCATCGGGCTTAACGCACTGATTTGCCGCCGACGGGCGCCAGAGGCAGGAAATTTCCTCACCCTCCGTGGACATCTGGCACGGGCATCGACCCGACCCCGTGCACGCACGTGCCGAGATCAGTGCATCGGGCGCGGCAAGGAGGAGCGGCGCCGAGCCGGCTGGGCCGCCGAGCGTGGTTTTCTTTGAAGTGGGCAACCTGCGGAGCGGCGGCACGCAGCTGCGCCAGGCCCGGCCGGGCCGCTCCGATGACGTTGAGCGCTTTCACTTGCGGCAGAGGGTGCGGCAGGTGCATCGCCGACTGAGTCGGGCGGGGCAGTTCCATCAACGCTGCACAGGCGCGCCGCCGGGAGTGCGGTTCGACGATGGGAAGGCCCGCGTGCGCTTCATCCGCTCGGTCTCGCGGCTCACGGCCGAGACTGCCGCTGAGCACGTCGGGCAAGCGACGCCTACGTGGAAGCAGCTGCCGAGAATGGCGCTCGGCGTGCACATCTCCGCGCTCTGACCGCAGGACAGGCGGCGGACAGGATCAGCTACCGACCCGGGTGTGCGGCTTGAGCACCACGCTGGAGATCTCCACGACCGCGCCGCCGACGGGGCACGGGCCTGAAAATCTTGAAGACGGCGGTTCACGCTCGACCCGTCAGCGCCCTCTTACCTGTCACAGCCGCGCAATCGGCGACGGCCACGAGCAAGAGCGAGGTGCAGTGCAGAACATCAGCTGGGGGTGGGTCACCGCCGCAGTCGTCGGCAACCTCACCATGCTGGCGGCACTATGGATCCGCGCGCGGTGGCGCGCCCAAGCCGAAAAGACCCGCGGTGACTCCCTCATCGCGATCGCCGAGGCCCTGCCCGGTGGCGGCCGGCTCCGCGACCAGCGGGCCGACGGGTCGTGCATCACACTGAGCGTGCCTGCCACTGCCCGCCCTGGAGGCCGCCGTGGATGACCGCACCACTGACCGGCCGCAGCCGGCGCCGGACCTCCCGCGCGGTGGGTTCTCGGCATCCGACTTCGCCGGGGCCCTGGCGGAGGTACCCACGCCAGGGGACATGATCGTGCAGATGGGCAGCGGGTCCGTGCAGGTCGAGGTCAAGACCAGCAGCCGAGAAACGGGCGTCTTCGAGGCGGCCGAGCGGGCGCGGATCGTCGAGGAATTCAGCGCCTTCTACCGCAGCTTCGCCGCCAGGCTGGCTGGCTGGCTCATCTGGCAAGGGGCCTCAGAGGCCGACGCCAAGGACGTGGTGCAGGAGACGATGCACAAGGCCTACCGGCGGTGGCGCACCATCGACAACCCGGAGGCGTGGGCACGGGTGACCGCGTCCCGGGGGTATGCCGAGCGCCTGGGGAAGGTCGACGCGATGCCAGTCGAAGACATCGCCGAGCACGTCCCGAACACGCCGGACGGCTGCGAACTCGCCGCGGCGGACGCCAAGCAGGACATCCGGCTGGCGCTGCGGCAGCTGCCGCAGCGCCAGCGACAGCTGCTCGCCTGGTCGTTCGAGGGGTACACCCCGACCGAGATCGCCGAGCAGTTGCATATAACCCCCGAAGCGGTCCGCAGCAGCCTCCACAAGGCGCGGAAAAAGCTCGACGGGCTTCTGCAGGCGTGGGACGCGGGCGACCAGTGAGCGAGGGGGAATCATGAACGACACGACCATCGGAACGCCGGACCACATCGCCGCGGCCGCCACCGCCGAGCTTGATGCTATCCAGCGTCGGCTCGAGGCGACGTGGGACATCGAGGCTGGCCTGCGAGAGATTCTGCTGGAGGAGCACTACCAGCGGTTCGTCGAGGAGAGGGCGGGCCGCCTCGACGTCGAGGCTGGCCTCGCAGAAGTACTCGTCGGCAGCGATGAAGAGGACCTCCGGAATGCCGTGACGGCCCTACAGGTGGACCTGCGGCGCTGGAAGAGCACCCTTGACGCCATCTCCGCTGGCTACGGCAAGGTGGAGGTGTCTGCGGGGCCAAACACCTTCGAGCGTGTCCGGCTGCTGGCGCGAGAGGTGGACAGGACACTCGGCGTGGTCTGGGCAGACCACCGCAAGCTGATCCGTGCGAACGCGATCGACCGACGTTGCGCCAATGACCTTGTAAAGGTTCAACGCCAGGCGGACCACTGGCTGCCCTACTTGGCCCTGCTGGCAGACCAGCTGGAACAGGGGGTCGTCGGTCTGGAGACAGCCCTTGGGACTGTGCGCAATACCGCGCTCCTGCTCATGAGTGTCTACGACGTCCTCAGCACGATCCGGTACCCGCGGAGTAAGCGGCGCGGCCACCCGTTCGCGCCAAAGGTGTTGGACCTCGCCGTTGACGTGAACCTACTCAAGCGGCCGATCAAGCGTCTGTTCGATCCGTCGGACGAAGTGGTCGACGTGCTGCTATGACCGGCCGGGCGGGCGGCGTCGCTGCCAACCCGCTCGGCTGGCCGGGCCGAGGTCAGCTGCGCCGGGCAGAAAGGCGGGCCGATCGTCGACAGGCCTTCGCGGATTGGTGAGGGCTACGCCGTTTAGCTTGGCGGGGCTGCACCAGCGCCGCCCGGCCCTGTTGCACTCCGGGTCGCGGGCAGAACGGCGCGAGGCCGGAGCGGAAGTCCGCTCCGGCCTCGGCAAGACAAGTCGCCGCTCTGCCAATTGAGCTACATCCCCGCGATGTGGAGATGACGGGGCTCGAACCCGCAACGCGCGACATGATCAGGAGCACCTCGGGTGCTAGAGCAAGCTTAGCACGATGCCCGAAATCACCCAATCGCCTGCTGCCCGCCGACGCCGCCAGCGAGGTCCTGCGCACCTTTCGTCAAGAGCAGCGGCGCAACCTGCTCGGCAGCCTCGAGCCGGACGGCCAGCACGCCGTGTAGACCACTGACCGGGCCCCGGAGATCGCCAAGGCAACAGGTGGACGGCGGCTGGGCGACCGGTGGCAGCACGGTTGCCCACAGACCGAAGAACGAAGAGGTCAAAACCCAAGGCGGAGCAACACCGATCAGCTAGATGGTCCTCGTCCAGTCGGACGCTGTTCGTGAGTTGCTCCGCCCGTTGCGGTGAGCTAGCGGTCCACGCTGGATTGGATCCGCAGCGTGTGGCCGTTGAGGTGAAGGTCGTGGGCCTTACCTGCCGCCGTGGCGGTCACGCCCGGCAGGCCGATGGTCTCGTCGAGCAGCATGCTGATGAGGTCTTTGGGGTACGGGTAGCTGTCCCATTGCAGGTGCCATCGTCGGCCGGCTCCGACAAGGCGGCGGCCTCGGAAGTCGTGGAAACTGGTGGGTGTCGCCCGCTGGAGTGGGTCGGAGAACCAGTGGCCGATGGCCCAACGTCCGGCGATGTCGCGGGCGTCGAGGCGCATGGCTAGTGCTCGCAGAATCGCGGCGACCCCTTTGCTGGGGGAAGGGTTGAACTGCAGCATGTGTTGTTCTGTGGCGTGGAGGGGCACGTCTGGCGTCCACCATCGGTAGCCATCGCCAGTGTCGCGGGTGTAGACCCCGAA
Organism: Micromonospora sp. NBC_00389; assembly: GCF_036059255.1. Lineage (NCBI taxonomy): Bacteria > Bacillati > Actinomycetota > Actinomycetes > Micromonosporales > Micromonosporaceae > Micromonospora > Micromonospora sp. NBC_00389. Next base: position 1,365,430 of record NZ_CP107947.1, read on the forward strand.
GCGGGCGTCGTCGAAGACTCCTCGGTGCTGGTCGGTGACGGTCATGCGCGCGCCGGTGGGCAGGTGCACCAGCCGGTAGGTCTCGTTGCCGTCGACTTGGTTCAGTCTCAGCCCGGGCAGCCCTATGGCCCCTGTTTCTTCGCCGCTGGGAACGAGGTATCCGAGGACATTGGTGGGGCAGTCGGTCACCACGACGAGGTCGTCGATGCGGGGGGACATCGTGAGCGAGTAGTGGGTCAGGCGGCTGACGATCGAGGTGCCGGCGATCGCTCCGTCAAACAGGTAGGTCGCGAGAAGGGTGCGGAGCCGTTGTTGGGGGACGGTGCAACGGTCCAAGCCGAGGTCGCCGATGTGTCCGATGCCCTGCCGGGCTGCGGTGATGTGCTCGCCGGTGTAGGCCGCCCGGAGACGGGCATGGGCGGTGTGAGCTGTGTGAGGCATGCGTGACCCTCCGCGCTGCCCGGCCAGCGGTTGTCACACAAGTTCGGTCTATGACGAAGTTGGCTTGCTGGCGGAGCGGGCGTGGCACACCCTTGGTCGGAGCGCTTGCCAGGTCCGGGGGTGGCCTGCGCTACTTCCAGCCCTCCGCGGCCGGATCATTTCCAGGCTAGCAGGCTTGCTCGATCCCCGAACGTGGCGATGCTTCTGGCGGCTACGTCCGCCAAGGCGTTCGGACGTTCGCCAACGCCAGTGATTGGCGTAATCCCCCAGAAGCGGATGTGTTGGTGCTCGCCCGGACGGGCTGAGCACGAGAGGGCGGGGCGGCCCCGACGGTGGGCTCCTTTGCTGAACCGCCTCTACGCGGTGCCGAGCGAGCGCAACGGCTTGAGCTGGTCGCGCCGCGCCTACCTAGTCGCCAGGATTGGTTACGACCCAGTCGAGAAGATTCGCGTAGGCAGTGATCGCGGCATACACGTCCTCGCGTAGTCCGGCCATGGTGATCAGTTGGGATCCGCAGGTTCGGCGGTCTACGAGGCGCCACTCCACTCGCTGGGTTTTCCCTGGTCCGTCGGGTCGCGACCGGGCCTCGCCGACGACTCGGGTGATGTTCCCGTGTGCCAACTCGTTCCGACGCCGCACGACGGCCCACAACTCCTCCCGCGGGAAGCTGCGGTTCGCTTCCGAGGATGGACGACTCGCCAGAAGCGACTCAACACGATGAAGTCGTTTGCCAATCATCCACTGGTCGAGCTCGTTTCGACGTGTCTCGAGATCATCTGGTTTCTCCAGATGCAGGATCACGTCGCCAAGGAGGTCCTCCAGGACGGTGCTCTGCGTGATGACGAGACCTCTCCGTTGATCAATCTCGCTGCGCTCGGCGACTTCTTCCCAGTCAAGGTCGACCTCGTCGTGAAATGACAGGAGAAGGTCATAGCTTGAGAAGACGTTCAAGGGTTCGTCCGAGTCGTCGCCGAACGACACCTCGATCACGTCAACGGACAGTTGCTCCATGATCCGAACGTTGTTGTCGTCCAGCATGCCGGCGTAGGCCCAGTCGACGGTGTACGAACAGGCCAGGCCGGGATAGTCCGGCGTCCGGAAGGCGCAGCGCCAACCGCTGACTTCTGGAACTAGGTCCGAGCTCTTGCGTCGGACGTCGCCGTGACGGGGGCACCTGATGTGTGTGGCGACCGGAGCAGCCTGCCAGCGACGAAGTAGCGCGACCTGCCCAGGGCTGAACGGCGCGTAGACCTTTGGCGTGTCGGTTGGAAGTTCCAGCGCGATTCGGAGCGCCACTCGATGTCTCCACTACCTGTCTCGGAAGGACGCGTCGGTGTGGACGAATGCGTCACGCCCCTATCCTGCCGTAGCGCCACCACCGTGGTCAGCCGTGACTACGGGGTTCTCGGGCCGCTGGTGAGGACCGGGACTGCGACCGGCCAGGTCTCGGGCGCCGGGGACCTGGCGCGTACGTCGGATGGAATCCGATCTAGATCAGCGACATCTGCTCGTGGTCGGGGAGGTCGAAGTGCACGACACGGGTGGGGTCAATGGCGCCGGTGGCGGCGAGTTGTTGGGCTTCCCGGGCGTTACGCACGTAAACCGGGACCGCAGGGGGCAGCCGATGCAGTGATGCAGGGCTGGGCCGGAGTACCCCGTGTAGCCGCAGGCGAACGCGAATCGCGATGCCGTAGGCGCGGTCTGGGGTGGGGCCTTGGGCATCGAACTCGGGGCGGGCGGCGTGCGTCTTCCACAGCAGATCCGCGACGGCCTCGCGGAATTCGTGGATCTGCTCGGCAGACAACTCCCCCCACCATCGGTCCGCGGCCAGTCGCTCGTCCTGCTCCTGGCGCAGCCGCTGCTGCTCAGCGGCGCGTTCCTGTGCCTGCCGCTGCTCCTCCTCGACTTCTCGTCGCTGGCGTGCCTGTTCGGCTTCGGCTGCCCACATGCGCAGTTGCTCATCTCGCCGGGCGGCCTCCTCCGCTGCCCTGATCTCGCGTTGCCGTTGCTCGTCTTTGCGTCGGGCCTCGGCTTCTGCTTCGGCTCGCTGCTCGGCCTGGCGTTGCTGCTCTTCGCGTTGGCGCTTGCGTGCCTCCTGGCGCTGCCGCATCGCCTCGTGCCGAGTCTCGCTATCAATGTGCGGGCTGGAGGTCCAGACCAGGCGCCGCCGACGGTAGAGGTCGTCGGCGGCGAACCACACCCGCCGGTATCGGGGGCGGACCTCGTGCACGAGGGGCTGCCCTCGCGACGCCCAGCGGACGAAGGCGGTCAGCTCCAGCGTGTCGACGGCGCCCCAGGCGCCGCGGTCAAAGTCGAACGCTGACGGACCCTCCACGACGGTCCAGGGCCGGCCCTGCGTGGGTTCGCGGACCCGGATCGACGGCACGTGTCCCATCCACGGGGCCTGCGCTGCCGGACTGACCCAGCACACGCCGACACCGGCGGCGCGGTATCGCTCGGTGCGCTCCTGGATGTCCTCGATGGTGATGGGCGACAGTTGGGCCTCCCAGGCGATGCGTCGGGTGCCGTCGTGCGAGGAGGCGAGGACATCGGCGCGCCATGAGCCATCCGGGGAGCGGACCTCCAGCTCGGCGTGCCAATCAGCGGCCCGTACGGCGGTAGCCAGTTCCAGCTTGAGGAGGTGATGCTCCAGGGACTCGTTCAACCAGGCGCAGTCGGTGAGGCGTCCGGGGTCATGGGCGAAGTACCGCAGCCCCCGAGCGGACACCTTGGCATGAACCCCATGCCCGCACTCCGGACACCGCAACGCCACCCGCGGCCGAATCCTGTGCACCGCCGACCAGGTCAGACCACAGCCGAGGTCGGGCAAGGTGGCGTCGATGCGGCCCACCTCGGGATGAATCGCCGCGAAGGCCAACTCACCGCCGCCGCCGTCTAAACGTGCCGCGGACAACCCGGCCACCGTTGGTGACCATGCGGATCTCGCCCACGCGCACCTCTCACCGATGGTCGCGGAAACGCATATACGTCGAGCATGGCAGAGCGGTACGACAACATCACTGCTCGTACCTGTCCCCCAGTGGTCAGTCGAAGACCTGGTTGACCGTGACTCGGATGCGCTCGGGGTAGCTGTCGACGATGAGCCACCAGTGATCGTCGTAAGGCACCTCCAGGACCACGGGAGTGAGGTCGTAGAAGCCACCGAAGAACTCGTACTCGTCGCCGTCGACGTACGCCTGATACTCGTCGCCGTCCATCAGGCAGACCCTGGCGGTCGAGCCGCGCAACCCGATCTCGAACACCGCGCCAGTGGCGCACTCACCAAGGTCCCAGTAGAGGTGATCCACACACTATGTGTAGTGGATGATGACGCCCCGTAGAAAGCCCTACCGGGCGTGGTCTTGTCCGCTCCGCAACCCACGGCCGCTCGCGGGGTGCCTGCCGAGTTGATGCCGATGGTCAACACTTCTCGGCAGGTCACCACCGGCGGCAGTGTTCTCGACTAACGGGTCACCAGTCGTCCATGAAGATGAAGCTGATGTCGCCGCCGTAGACCGTCCGGTGCACCGCGTCGTCGACTACGGCCTGTTCGCGATCGGCCCGGCTCAGCACCGCCCGATCGACGCCGCTCTGCACGTCGACACCGCGAACCTGGCATCGGAACCGGACCACCCTTCAGCGGACCAAGAAATGTGGTTGTCCACCGACTCCCTCTGCGACGTCGGGCCCTCGCGGGCATCCCCGACGAGATCGTGCGCTCTGCGCAGCGTCGCCTGCTGGCCGGGGCTGATGCTCACAAGCTTCGTCGGCGCTCGCCGCGCGAGCAGCGGCCGTCGGCGCCTATGGCTCCCGATAGGGATAACGGGGATAGGGCAGACCGAACCACTCCGCGAACGGTGGATATTCGCTGACTGCCGTGCCCACCTCGGGGGTGGGCTCAGGGGCACGCCACGGCGCTGCGGTTCGCCCATCAGGCTCTAGCCCGTAGCGGCGCAATTGCTCCACCTCGGTCCCTTTCAAGCTGAACTGGAGATCGATGAGGTCAGCACCTGCCAGGCACGCGTCACGAAGCACCCGTTCGGCCTCCTTCGCGCGCCCGTCCTTCTCGAGTACATCGGCCAGCGTCGACAACACTTCCGTCGATGGTTGCGCCACGCCACGCAGTAGTTGTTCCGCCTCAGCAGTGCGCCCGGTTTCGGCGAGCATGCGGGCCAGTTCGACGAGTACGTGCAGGTCCTCAGCAGCTGTCTGGCGAAGGAGCGCCTCGGCCTGCTCGGGCTGACCGGCTTGCCGGAGGAGATGCCCGAGCCGAACCGGCGCCTGGGGTTTGCCAGCGGCGGTCAACCGCCGAAGCACCTCGTTCGCCTCGTCGTGATGCCCGAGGTGCATGAGTTGGCCGGCAACGTCGAGAAGGACTTCCTGGTCGTCGGTGGCCGCCCGCTGCCGTAGGACATCCGCCGCGTCCTCAGTCTTGCCTAGGCGGTCTAGCATGTTGGGCAGCAGCAGATTCGCGTGCTCGTCGCCTGCGTCGGCGGCCCGCCGCAGCCAGCTTTCGCCTTCTTCGAAGAGTTCCGGATCGTCGTCAAATTCGATGCCGTCGTCGATGAGCAGCCCGGCGAGCCGCTGCATGGCCCAGGCATGACCGTCTTCGGCCGCGTGTCGCAACAATTCGTCCACTCCGCGCCACTGGTCGGCCTCGATCAGTAGTTCGACGCACTGCTCCAGGGCATCAGCGGGGATCCTGTGGACAATGGTCGAGAGTAATGTCCGGCTCTCCTCTGCGCGGCCGAGGTCATCCATGAGGCCGGCGAGCAGAATCGCGGCGATCGGGCTGCCCTTGGCGGTCTGCTGGTGCAGCAGGGGTTCCAGATCGCCTTGCTGGTCCTGCTCGTACAGCACGTTTGCCAGCACGACGAGCGCGGGAGGATCGCCTTGTTCTGCGCGGCCCGTCAACAAGGCGCGGGCCTCGTCGCTGCGTCCGCTGTCGGTGAGCAGGTCCACGAGCCGAACAAGAGCGTCAAGATCGTCACGGTTCTCGACGAGCTGTCGCAGGTGCCGCTCGGCGTCGGCGGGGTCTTCGTGCACCTCCTGACCCGAGGTCGCGTCCCACACGTACCGCTGGGCGAGCGATTGAATGGCGCTCTCATGGCCGAGTTCGGCCGCTCGCCTTACCCAGGGGTCGCTCTCGTCGTGCCGGTCGAGTCTGCTGAGAAGCACGCCGATGGCCATGGCCGCGCCAGGTGAGCCCTGGTTGGCCGGCGACGCGCAGAGTGTGACCGCATCGCGGTAGAGATGGCGATCCTCGGCTTCCCTGGCCAGGCGTAGCTGGTCCTCAAGCGGGCCCGGATCGGCGAGCAGGACGGCCCACAACTGTGGGGGCAGCGGATACATGTCTTGCTCGGGACGCAGGTGCTGAAGGAGATAGTCGGCGAGCACGTAGCCGTCGGGCTCGCCGAGATCGGACTGAGACCGCACCGGCGTCAGCGGAGCGATGACACCCTTGACCATCCGGGTGACGTAGGCGATGGCCGCGGCGAACCAAGGTGCCGTACGGGCCCGTTGCTGTTCGTCGAGATAACCTGCCGCCGCGTGTTCGAGCATGGTCGCAGACAGCGGAGCGGCGCGACCGGCGGCGCGGGCATCGGCTGCGGCAAGCATGAGCGCTCGGGCGTACGGATCGGCATCCCGGTAGGCGGCGATAAGGTCCGGGCCGGCTGCCAGTGCCTGAGTAATCCGGTTCGAGGATCCGGCGGTCGCGATGGCGTCGCGAAGGCGTGGATCGGAGCGCGACCGGGCCACGTCGACATCGGCGGGTAGGAATGTCGGCGGTACGTCAATGCGGACTGCTCGGGCCAGCAGTGTTCGAACCTCATGGTATGGATCGGCGCCGTCCGCGTCCGGCTGCGTGGTGAAGCGTTGCCAGTACTGCGGCCACAGGGTGCCGATCACGACCACAGGCGCGTTCGAGCGCAGCAACTCCATCACGGCGACGGCCGCCGCCTCGCGATGGGGAGAGCTGAAATATCGCTGCGCCTCGTCGAGCCAGATCACTGAGGGTGGACCCGCCGGCCGCTCCGACAACGCGAGCGCGGTGGTGGGGAACTCCAGCGCCCAGTCCGGCAGGCACGCCAGGACCGCCTCGTATGCGGTGCGCGTCTTCCCGGTTGATGACCCACCGACTAGGACGACGAGCACGCCGTTCATGGGCATGGGGTGCAACAGCCGACGAAGCTTCGCGTCATGGCTTCGACCCACGTAGTCCGGTAGCGTCGTCGCGACCTGCTCCGCCGGGCTGATCGACCGGTGCACGCCCAGGTCGAAGGGCTCCCAGTCGACTACCCGGCGCTCTGGCGCTACGGTCGCGCGCCGCCGCTCACGCAGGGCTTCGTTGACATCATTGATGGTGTCCATGGCCTGAGCCAGAACATCCCCGGGCGTAAGGAATTCCGCGAAACGTCGGCTGATCCCGGGATAGGCGTCCAGGTAGGCGGACAACTGATTGGCGTCCCACAAGGCCCAGCCTTTAAGGCCAAGGCGCTGCGCGTATTCGCTGAGGAGGTCGTTGACACGGTCGATGCCGCCGCGCCCCGCGACGCTGGTCAAGCGAACGTTCGTGGCGACGATCAAGTACTGCGGCATTCGGCCGTCGGTGACGCGCCGCCGTCGCGGCTCAAGCCATTGGTTCAATTCGCTGGTGAGGGTCCGGCGCAACCATTGGGCATCGGGAACACCGTCAGCAATTTGGCGACACTTCGCCTGCAGGACACCGTAGCCGTTCCAGTCAGCCCGAAACGACACCCGGCCATCGAAGGTAGCCTCGCGGCCCCCGTCCGGGCCCGCGCCGAAAGCCTGGATCGCCGGGCCCAGCACCCGCACCGCGAGCGCCCTACACAGCTCCTCGAATCGCCGCTCGTCCAGCCTGCTCAGCTCGTACGCCACTGAACTATCATGACCCACACCCCGACCTGCTCCATCCCCCACAGCGCGCCCGACTTCCACCTCAGTGGTCGATGCGATTGCGCAAGCAGGAGAACAGGCGTCGTTCTTACGAACGTGTGGCCGTAGCGTTGATCGCCGCAGAGGCAAGGTGCCTTCGGCGCTCTGCCTGCCAGAATGACACGATGGTTGACGACGCGGGTGTCGCGACGCTTCGTGCGGTCGTGATCCGAGCCGCCCGCGCGATCGCTGTCGCAAGCACTCACGACAAGCTCGACGAGGACCTGGTTGCGGTTGGACTTCCGCCGTCGGCCGGGGGTGGGAGCAAAGCGCAGCGTGGCGAGAGCAGCGCCGCAGTGGTCCCGGACGAGCGGCTTCGTGAGGTCGCCGTGGGCCTGGTGGAGCGGAACGCCGGCCTGCACATGCTCGACCGCATGATGGTCCAGGATCTCGTGTGGGCAGACGAAAATCCTCCTTCAATTCCGAAGCGGACAGGTCGCGACCTCGCCCGGGCCCTGCCAGAGCGGGTCCTGGTCAACCACGCCCAGCGATTCCACACTCTCCTGGGCACGCTATTCGATCTGGGAAGCTATGACCTCTTCTTCGGGTTCGACGACACTAGCCTCAGCGGGCAGATCGATCGGCACTTCTACCGCAACGACGACTGGAGTGTCGAGCAGCTGTTCGACGAGCTCGGTGCGGTTGATCAGGCATCCGACCGCAGATTCGCTCTCTTCCTCGAAGGCATCGTGTCCGGCGACACCGTGCCCGATGAAGACGCCCAACGCCAGCTGGTCGACGCGATCAATCCACCACTGGCCGGTATCGGGCTGGAGCTTCGAGAGACAGGCAACGCCGACGGCTACCCGACCTTCCACCTGGTAGCCACCGGATCCAGGGCCGGCAGGCCAAAGCAGCTCATCTTCGCGTGCCCGCGAAAGCCTGATCTGGCCGGACGCACACGCACCGGCATCCCAACCATGATCCATACCAGGAGATACCCGAGCGCACGGGTCAACACCGACCGGCACGAACCCCTGCTCAGACAGCACAGTGACAACGGAGCACCATTGGAGCACCAGGATCCAAACTCTGGGAAAAATCGTCCCAACGCTTAGAAGCAGTCAAGGCCGCAACCAGCGTTTCCGCTGGTTGCGGCCTTGATCATTTGTGCGCCCGAAGGGACTCGAACCCCTAACCTTCTGATCCGTAGTCAGATGCTCTATCCATTGAGCTACGGGCGCAGGTGCTCAGCCAGTGTACACACCCGGCTTTCGCGCGGAGACTCCGGGATTCGAACCCGGGAGGGGCTTTAAGACCCCAACCGCATTAGCAGTGCGGCGCCATAGACCAGACTAGGCGAAGTCTCCCTGGTGGCCCGCAGACCACCGCGCCCGAGAATACAGGTCGCCACCCACAGGGAGCAAAGCGACTTCCTCGGTACGCCCACCGGGGCCGTCGGCCCCGGTGATTCGACGCTGTGCGCCGGCGTGATCGGGACTACGCTCCATCGATATGCAAGAGCAGCCGCCCAGCGAGCCGACCCGCCGAGAGCCTGCTGACCGGGCGCGCCGGCGCCCCCCGCGTGCGACCTTCACGCCACCGACCGACGAGCAGTCGGTGGACGCGCCGGCACCGACGTCCGGGCCGACAGTGGCCTCGGCCACTCCGGGCGGCCAGCGCCCTCGCCAGGCCAAGGCCGCCCCGGCGGTGCTCTTCCAGCCTCCGGATCCGGACCTTCCACTGCCCCGACAGCCGGTTCCGACGCCCGCCGCCGGGAGCGGCCCAACGCCCGCCGACCAGCCAAGCTCGTCGGACGCTCGGGCCGTCGAACAGCGGGGCCCAAGAGAGCGAGAGGCGGCGAGGGGCGCGGAGCCGGGGCCGACGGTTCCCGAGACGGGGAGCGGCGAGCGGCCCAACAACACCGAGCCGACCGGCCCGGGCAGCTCGGTGACTCCGGCGGACGAGCGAGCGCTCGAGGTCAGCCCGGAGCAGTCGGCGGACCCGCCGACCCGGACTCCGAAATCCCGGGCCAGCCGCGCCGCCCCTGTCCGCAAGGCCGCCACCAAGAAGGCAGCCAGGGCGTCGGTCGAGGCGTCCACCACGACACCGCCGTCGCCCGACGCGCCCCCGGCCGCCCCGACGGCGATCCCCAACAAGCGGACCGCGACCCCGACCGCCCCGGAGGCGACCCCCAACGAGGGGACCCCCACCCCGATCACTCCGGCGGTGACCCCCACCAAGCGCGCGGCGAGCCCGACCAAGCGCGCGGCGTCCGCCCGGAAGAGCGCTACGCCGAAGAAGGCCGTCCCCGCACCCGTACCGGAACCCCCGGCCGAGCAGGTCATGGCTGTGGTCGTGCCCGGCGACCCCACCCCTGCGGCCCCGGCTCAACCGGCCGAACAGCAGACCGCTGCGGACGAGAGGGACAGCGCGCGCCACGTCATGCCGGCTTCGGCGCGTACCCCCGAATCGGAGCTGCGGGCGGTCGCCGCGCGCCTGCTCGACCACCCGGGCTTCGCCCCGGAGTTGCTGGCCCTCGCCGCGGTGCGGTCGCTCGGCCCTGGAGCCGCCGACTGGGCTGAGCAACTCCGGGCCAGATACCCGGACGCTCCGGCGGACGGCCTGGCCCGGCTGGCCACCCGGCGGTTCGTGCGCTCGGCGGGCGCGGGCGGGGCGGTCGCCGCGCTGGCTGGGCTATTCGCGCCGCTGGCCGAGCTGACCTCGGTGCTCTGGACCCATTCGAACCTGGTGCTGCACCTTGCGGCGGCGTACGGGCAGGACCCGGCGCATCCCGACCGGGCGGCCGAGTTGCTGGTGCTCACCCAGGTGCACCCTGACACGGCGAGCGCGCGTGCCGCGTTGGCCGCCGCGCGGGCGGCGGACGACCCGGCGGACGGGAAGTGGGCTCGGGCGGCGGAGGCCGCGTGGCGGCTGGCCGCACCACTCACGGCGCAGGCCGGCGGGTGGCTGGCGTTGCGGCTGGCGTCCCGGCTGCTGCCGGGCGCGGCGGTGCTGGCCACGGCGCTGGGTGACGCGGCGGCGGCCGACCGGCTCGCGGCCCGGGCGGTGGCCGTTTACCGGCGCGCCCCGGCCGCCCCGGTGACGGGCTGACCGGTCACAGCCAGTCGAACCACTCCTTCGGCAGCGACGCGTACCCGACGAAGGCCACCACGTCGAGCAGGGTGTGCGCGATGATCAGCGGCAGCACCCGCCGGGTGCGCAGGTAGAAGAGGCTGAACACGACGCCCATCACCGCGTTGCCGACGAACGCGCCGAAGCCCTGGTAGAGGTGGTATGAGCCGCGCAGCAGCGCGCTGGCCGCGATGATTGCGGCGAGCCGCCACTGGAGCTGGCGCAGCCGGGTGACCAGGTAGCCGACCACGATCACCTCCTCCAGCACGGCGTTCTGCATGGCGGCGAGGATCAGCACCGGGACCGCCCACCAGACGTCGGGTAGCGACGCCGGCACCAGCGTGGCGTTGATGCCGAGCTGGGCTGCCACCCAGAACAGGGCCAGCCCGGGCAGGCCGATCAGCGCGGCCAGGCCGGCGCCGCGGGCCAGGTCCTGGCCGGGCCGCCGGGCGTCCAGGCCGAGGGTCCGCACCGGGTCGCCGGGGTCGCGGGTGAGCAGGTGTACGGCGAGCAGCACCGGCAGCAGCGCGAAGACGATGCCGAGCAGCTGGTACGTCAGGTCCAGCCAGGGTCGGGCCGACGCCGAGGTGTTCAGCGAGGCGGTCTGCTTGGAGAGCGGCCCCTCGGCGGTCAGCTTCGCGATGATCGAGACCACCGCGTAGACCGCTGACTGGCCGAGGGACAGGCCGAGGACCAGCAGCGTCTCGGTCCCCAGAATCCGGCGGGACACCGGGCGGGTCAGCTCTACGGTCACCGCACCACTCTGCCCGACGGGTGGCACCGGCGGCACGGCCGATCGGCCGGCGTGAACCGATCGCACATTCTGTGCGACCGGCATGCACTCTCCGTGGAGATTCTATGGGTGCCCGATCCGCTGCCGTCTGGAGAAGGAGCGCCCCGGTGGACAACGTCGCGCGGTTGCTGAAGGAGAGCTGGACCCTGGTCGAGGAGCACCGGGACCGGCTGAGTGGCCACTTCTACGCCCGGCTCTTCCTGCTCGACCCGGCTCTGCGGCAGCTCTTCCCGGTGCAGATGACCGGTCAGGGCGACCGCCTGTTGGAAGCGATCATCACGGCGATCCACACCGTCGACGACCCGGAGAGCTTCGACGAGTTCCTCCGGGCGCTGGGCCGCGATCACCGCAAGTACCACGTCGACGAGCGGCATTACGCGACGATGGGCCTTGCTCTGATGGACGCGCTGCGCAGCACCGCCGGTGACGGCTGGAACCTGGAGTACGACCAGGCGTGGCGGGACGCGTACGCGGCGATCGGCGCGAAGATGGTGGCCGGGGCGGCGGACGATGACAACCCGCCGTTCTGGCACGCCGAGGTGCTGACCCACGAGCGGCACGGCCCGGACATCGCCGTGCTGACCTGCCGGGCGTTGCAGCATCCGCTGGTCTGGCGGGCCGGCCAGTACGTCAGCCTGGAGGTGCCGCGCCACCATCCTCGGGTGTGGCGGACGTACTCGGTGGCGAACGCCCCGAACGACGACAACGTGCTGGAGTTGCACGTGCGGGCGCCCGGGGCCGGCTGGGTGTCCGGCGCGCTGGTCCGCCGGGTGCGGCCGGGTGACCTGCTCCGGCTGGCCGCGCCGATGGGGTCGATGACCCTGGACCGCGCCTCTGAGCGGGACATCCTCTGTGTGGCTGGTGGGGTCGGGTTGGCGCCGATCAAGGCGCTGGTGGAGGAGTTGGCCACCTACAACCGGACCCGGTGGGTGCACGTCTTCTACGGTGCCCGGCAGGCGGCGGACCTGTACGGCGTGGCCGGGTTGCAGGAGTTGGTCGCCGTACACCCGTGGTTGTCGGTCACTCCGGCGTGTAGCGAGGACCCGGACTTCGACGGCGAGCTGGGCGATGTCGCGGACGTGGTGGCCCGGTACGGCCCGTGGACCACGCACGACTGCTACGTCTCCGGCTCGGCCCGGATGGTCCGGTCCACCCTGCGGGTGCTGGCCGCGGACGAGGTGCCGCCGCCGCACATCCGCTACGACACCTTCGGTGACCTCTAGACGTTCCTCCCCCCACACCGGGGCGCGTGCCCCTGCCCTCTGGGGCACGCGCCCCGGTCCCCGTCCTAGTAACGCCAGGGGTGCCCGGTCTCGCGGTACTCCTCCACCGGCACCAGTGGCACCCCGGGCGCCATCCGGTCGACGTAGAGCCGGCCCTCCAAGTGGTCGATCTCGTGCGCGACCAGCCGGGCCATGCCGAACTCGAACGAGGTGATGATCCGGCTGCCGTCCCACTGGGCATGCTCCACGTCCAGTCGCAGCGGCCGGGGCACCAGACCGCGGTGGTCGAAGTAGGAGAGGCATCCCTCGTACTGCTCGTCGGTGTCCGGGGAGGCGTCGACCACCCGGGGGTTGATCAGCACGACCGGCTCCGCCAACCGGTCGGGTGGCCGAACCACGGCCGCCGCCCGGCCGATGCCGAGCTGCGGGGCGGCGATGCCCACCCCCTTGCTGAACGGGTGCAGCTCATCGAGGCGGGCCAGGGCCGTGTTGAGCCGGTCGACCACGTCCCGCGCCGCCTGTTCCTCGCCGGGCAGGTCGAACGGGCGGCCGCGCTGGCGGAGCAGGTCGGCGCCGCGCTGCACGATGCCGATCCCGCGCATCCGGTCGCTGGGTCGGACCCGGGCCCCGCCGGGGCCGACGTCCGGGTCGGTATCCGGTCGGGCGCGGAAGCGCCACTGCATCCGGTAGCGGGCGTTCAGCGGCGGGTCGTCGGTGTGCCAGTCGAAGATCGCCCGGTCGCCCTCGTCGTGTCGCTGCGGCGCCGTTCGCAGCGGGCCCTCCTCCGCCGAGAGCGAGGTCTCCACGCCCCAGACCTGCGGGTCGAGCGCCGCCGGCAGGTCCAGGCGTACGGCGAGCTGGCGGGTGGGCAGCCGGACGGCCCGCTGGAACCAGGGGCCCCACTTCTCCTGCCCGACGCTGTACGCGTACTCGATGGTGGCCCGGTCGCCGGGGTAGAGCGGGAACCGCCGCTCACCGTTCTCGAAGAGCAGCCAGATCTCCTTGAACGCGTCCCGGTCGTGCTTGGCCCGCCAGTGCATCGGCTCCGGGTCGCCGCCGCCGTCATCCCGGCGGGCCTGTAGTTGCAGCTCGGCGAAGGTGAGGGGGTGCTCCCGGTGGTGCCGGTTGGAGCGGCCGGGGTCGTTCGGGTAGCGGTCGACGGCGACCCGGACCAGGTAGCGGGTGACCGGCTCGGTGCCGGCGTTGTACAGCTCACGGTGGATGACGCACCGGTAGCCGTCGTCGGTGTAGGTGAGGGTGGCCAGCTCCCGTTCCACGACGAGGCCCGTGCCGGGTGGCAGCCACTGGCCGGGCAGGTGCGGCTCGCGGTGCGGCTGCCCGGGGCGTGCGTGCCGTAGCTCGTCGTACTCCCGGAAGCGCTGCCAGATCGCGCCGCTGGCCTCCAGGACGGCCTCGGCACGGCGGGCGAAGTCCTCGGTTGGGCGGTGCCGGCGCCCCTCGACGTGGCTGACATAGGACGGGTCGAACCCCATCAGGACGGCCAACTGCTTCTTTGACAGCCCCCGCCCTGTCCGCTGGCGGGCTAGCTCGGCCGCGAAGGAATCGGCAGCCCGTTCGAGGGGTGAGGTCGTCATCGGCTTCCTCGTGGCCGGGAGTATCAGTTTCACGTTCCGTGCCGAAACGCACACGCATCTGGCACCTTGCCGACACACTCCTTGACAATCCACCGACGGCCATCAATCCTGCGCCAGCGTTTTCCAGGGCAGAAGCCGGGTAGTACGCCGAAGCGTGGGGTCCGCTCCCGCCGGAAGCGGCAGTGACCTGCGGCTTCCGATCCGACCGAGGTGAGGCTTCCCTTAGACCTGCGGCCGTGGTTAGGCTAGCCTTAGCTCAGGACGGCACGTTCGTCCTCCGGGGTCAGCTCCTCGGTCACGCAGACGGGGGATGACACGGTGACAGCGGTGATGCCGAGGCAGGACGTGTCCGTCCCGCCGCTCGCCCCCGTCACCGCGACGATGCGCGCCATGTTCGGCACCGACGACCTGCCCGGGCTCGCACGGGGCCTGCTGGTCGACGACGAGTTCGGCTGGGCGCCCGCGACCACCCTGATCGACGGCAGCCGGCTTCCCGAACTGCTGCACGCGGCCACCCTGCGCTGGGGCGGCACCCCGCACGCCTGTGCCGCGCTGGCCTGGAAGTCGTACAGCTACTGGACGGCGCTGCCCGTCGTGCTCGGCTGGGCCTCGGCCCGGCGGGTGCCCCTGCTCGACCCGTCCGACGTGCTGATCCACTTCGAGGACCACCGGCCGCTGCTCACCCTGGGCCTGCGCCGCAGCATCACCGTGGCGGTGCTGCCGAGCGACCCGCTGGCGCTCGCCGGCCGCCCTGAGGTGCGGGTCGTCGCCGACGAGGCGGAGCTGCTGGCCGCGCTGCGCGCCTCGCTGCTCGACGCCCACCTGGCCCCGCTCATCGCGGCGATCCAGGCGGAGGTCCGCGTGGGCACCCGGACGCTGCTCGGCTCGGTCGCCTCCGGCATCGCGCACGGCATCCTGCGGGCCGCGGACGGGCTGCCCGGCTCGACGGTGCAGACCATCGACACCCTGCTCGGCGCACTCGACCTGGCCGACCTGGTCGAGCTGGTGCCGGGGCCGACCGGCGAGCCGAGCGTGCAGCGGCGCACCTGCTGCCTCGCCTTCACCCTGCCCAGCCCGAAGGTCTGCCAGGGCTGCTGCGTACGCCAGGGCTGAGCCTCGCTCAGTCGGTCACCGGCCGGACGTCCCACACCCACACCCCGCCGGTGAAGACCGGCTGTATCCCGGTCAGCTCGGTCATCCCCCGCCGCAGTGCCGCCGCGTGCTCGTGCGGACCGAGAATGGCCACGCCGGCCCGCCAGTAGCGCAGGTCGTCGACCGCCTCCACGCGGCTCTGCGGGGTGATCGGGGGCACCGCACCGGTGCGTTGGATGGTGGCGAAGAAGCTGCTGGTCGGGCGGGGCGGGGCGCCGAACAGCGCGATCCGCGGCGCCTCCGCGCTCGGCCGCGTGTCCGGGCCGAGAAAGTAGCCGCGCGCCAACGGCATGTCCAGTCGGGTCGCCGCGGACCATCGCAGTGGCTCGGCGTAGTTCGTGTCCGGCAGCGGCAGGGTCACCACGCTGTGCCCGCCAGCCACGTAGGGCCGCCAGGCCCCACTGGTCACGAAGGTGGGAATCGGGTCGAGGCGGACCACGGGCAGCGGGGTGGGCAGGATCGGCAGCAGGGCCATCGTGAGCACGGTGCCGGTGGCGAAGCGGATCTGCCGCCGGGCGGTCGGTGTCGAGCGAGCCAACTCACGGGCGTGCTCGACACCGTAGGCGAGCAGCAGCCCGATGATCGGGGTGATCGCCAACGCCCACCGGGTCGGCACCACCGAGTGCAGGATCGGCAGGTTCTCCAGCACCGCCCAGGGCCCCGGCACACCGGTACCCCGGCCGTCGAAGCGGATCTCCCGGCCCAGCGAGAGCACCGCGAAGAGCAGCCCGAGGGCGGCCAGCGCCAGCACCACGACCGAGCGGCGCAACCACCAGACCAGGGCGACCACCAGCACCAGCAGCGGCCAGCCGAAGAAGCTGTTCTCCTCGGTGGGGTTTTTGGCCAGGTTCGCCGCGGTGCGCGAGTTGCCGGCGAGCGATTCCCGGGAGTACGCCGCGAACGAGGCGAGATCGCTGGAGTAGCCGCGGATCAGGCGGGACAGCCCGGCGTAGGCCCCGGGTCCGAAGAACTGCACGTACAGCGGGTACGCCAGCAGCAGCCCGGCGACCCCGGCGGCGACGGCCAGACCGGCGAGGAAGGGCCTGGCCCGCGATCGAAGATCCGGGCGGCCGAGGGCGAGCGCGCCGACGATCACGCCCAGCCCGATCGCGGTCATCAGCAGGATCTCCAGGTTCAGGAATGCCTGCCAGACGATCACCAGTGCGAGGAGCACGCCGTTGCGCAGCCAGCGGCCCGGCTCACCGAGCCGCAGCGTGCGCCAGATGATCAGCGGGACGACGAACTGCGACACGATGTTCGGGTGGGCATTGGCGTGCGACACCATCGCCGGCGCGAACGCGCAGAAGCCCGCACCCAGCCACGCCGGCCCGCGAGCGCCGATCAGGACCCGGGAGAGCAGGAAGTACCAGGCAGTGGCGGTGGCAATCATTCCGGCGGTCAGAAAAAGCAGGAATGCCGCGCGCGGCCCGAGGAGCAGGGTGATCGGTGTCATTGGCAGCGAAATGGATAATACGGACGTATTAGCCATCAGATTGACGCCGTCTGGAACGTTCATTCGGTCCGAATGGAACGGGTATGCGAAATGCGTGACGACCCGCGCACCGTGCGCCATCATCCATTCGAACTGCGACTGATCAGTGCGGTTGTCGCGCACCGCGCTGCCCGGCTCCAGCCAGAGCCGCCCGGTGACCCAGAAGCCGAGCACCACGAAGCTCAGCACGGCGGCCAGATCCACCCACTTCCCGTTGCGGGTCAAGCGTCCACGACCGCCAGCCCTCTCCACCGGCGACGCGGTGGCCGGGCCGTCTCCGGGCGCGTCCGATTCGGGAGTAGTCATGACAATTCAGAGGGTAGTCAGCGTAACCCGCCGCCGTGACATGTTTCGGGGTACTGCCGTACTATGTGCCGGGTTCGCCGACCGCCGATCACGTGCCCACCCCCGACCGCAATTCGGCCACCCCGCTGCCCCGATTCTTCGCCCGTCCCAGCGGATGATTCACTCTGTCGGTCCAGGCACGGGTCGAGTTCATATCGTGAGGAATCGACGCATGGCAGAAATCACTGGGGATCAGCGCGTCCAGTCCGAGGTTCTGGAGGGCCTGGCAACCGCTGTCAACCACCGCCGCTGGTTCGTCGAACTGGCGGTGCCGTACCTCGGTGACGACCCGATCGAGATCGGTAGCGGTCTCGGTGACTACGCGCTGGAATGGTCAGAGCGGCTGCCCCGGTTCACCGCCACGGAGGCCGATCCGGACCGACTGGTGCAGCTCAAGGAGCGCCTCGCCGACCGACCTGGCATCGACGTCCGGCAGATGCTGCTGCCGCACGACGACCGGGGCGACTACAGCGCGGCGGTCTCGTACAACGTGCTGGAGCACATCGAGGACCACGTGGGCGCGCTACGCAGCATGCGCGACCTGGTCCGGCCCGGCGGCGCAGTGATCATCATCGTGCCGGCGTTCCAGTTCGCGATGAGCCCGGCCGACATCGCCACCGGCCACGTACGCCGCTACACGAAGAAGACGCTCGGGACGGCGATGACCGAAGCCGGCCTGACCATCGAGAAAATCCACTACGCCAACGCGCTGGGCCTGCTCGGCTACTTCATGGCAACCAAGGTCTTCCGGCTGATGCCGAAGGAAGGCCCGATGGTGAAGGTGTACGACACCGTCGTACTCCCCGCCACCAAGGCCGCCGAGCAGCGCATCCGCCCCCCATTCGGCCAGTCCGTCTTCGCCGTGGCCCGCGTCCCCGCCTGATCCCCGCTCCTCCACCCCCGTGACCTTGCACTTCCTGCCGCACTTACGCCCCTCTTTGTCGGGCATGCCTGGGCAGTAAGTGCAAGATCGCGGGGGAGAGGGTCAGTCCTTGATCTGGTAGGTGGGGCGGATCACCGCTCGGGCGAGGGTGTGGAACGTGAGGTTGAAGCCGACGTAGGCGGGGGTGGCGTCGGGGGTCAGGTCCAGGCGGTCGACGTCCAGGGCGTGCACCGCGAAGACGTACCGGTGCGGGCGGTCACCGGTCGGCGGGGCCGCCCCGCCGTAGCCCTGCGCACCGTAGTCGTTGCGGACCGAGAACGCCCCACCCAGGTCGGTGCCCGCCGCGCCACCCGCGCCGCGGGGCAGCTGCGTGACGTCGACCGGCACGTTTACCAGCACCCAGTGCCAGAAGCCGCTGCCGGTCGGCGCGTCCGGGTCGTAACAGGTCACGGTGAAGCTCTTCGTCTCGGCGGGGAAGTCCGACCACGTCAGCTGCGGGGAGACGTTGTCACCGCCGGTGCTGCCGTGTGCGTGCCGAGCGTCCATCGGCTCGCCGTTCTGCACGTCGTCACTGGTCAGGGTGAACGAGGGCACCGTCGGCAGCAGCTCGTACGGGTCCGGGGCAATCGGTCGTTCCAGGGTCATTGTGAGCGCGTCCTTCCGGTGTACGGAGATTCCTGCCCCTTCATACCCCGTCGCGGGCCGCCCGACGACCAGAAGTACCCGGTGTCCGAGATCCCACCGTCCGCACTAACGTTGTCACCCTGCAACGTTCCACGGGGGGAATTCTTGGCAAGCATCTGGCGCGATTTCCTGGTCGCCGTCTTCAGCGCACCGCGGAAGCGGGACGAGCAGGCGGTCGCCGAGGAGCGCCGGCGCGCGATCGAGCGGCTGGCCGACGAGACGATCCGGGAGAACCGGCGGGCCACCGACCCGCCGGAGTGACGGCAGTTGAGGGTGCGGGCGTCCGGCCCGAGATCCATCCTCGACGCCCACCGGCCAGCCGCGAACCCCAAACGCCGCGAGCGCCGCGCGGCGGACGATGAAGATGAAGCGATGAGGCAGATCTTCGCGCCACGACCGGTGGTGACTGCGGAGACGCACCGGACGACCCTGTTCGAGATCTTCTTCGATCTGGTGTTCGTCTTCGGTCTCATCAGGGTCACCGAGTTCATGAGCGCGCGGCCTGCGCCGATGACCCTGGCGCAGGGATTCCTGGTCCTCCTGCTGCTGTGGATCTCCTGGTTGGTCTACTCCTGGCTGGGAAACCAGGCCCAGATCGATGTCGGGCTGATCCGTGCCGGTACCACCGTCGCCATGGCAGCCGTCTTCCTCGCAGGTCTCGTCATCCCCGACGTCTGGAAATCCGGGCCGGGAACGTTGGAACCGCGGCTGGTCCTGGTGCTGGCCTACGTCGTGGTGAGGGTGATTCATCTGGCCCTCTACTACTGGGCGGCGGCGGGCGACAGGCGGCTGCGCAGGACCATTCGCCTCTACGCCCTCTCCACCGCGCTGTCCTGGATACCGCTCGTCATCGGTGCCGTATCCGGCGGGACCGCGCAGATCCTGCTCTGGACAGCGGCGCTCGCCGTCGACCTGGCCGGCGGAGTGGTCGCCTCCGTTCTGAGTGGATGGCCGGTACGCAGCCCGGGCCACTTCGTGGAGCGACACAGCCTCGTGGTGATCATCGCGCTGGGCGAATCCCTGATCTCGGTCGGCGCCGGGGTCGGGGCTGGGATGGTCCGTGGACCGGTCCTGCTGGGCGGGCTACTCACTCTCACCGTCACGGTGTGCCTGTACCGGCTGTACTCCGAGCACGCGGCGACCGCCGGGAGGGCGCTGAGGACGGAGTCCGGCCTGCGGCGGGGCCATCTGGCCGCCAACGCCTACAGCGTTGTCCATTTCCCGCTGATCGCCGGGACCATCTACCTGGCGCTGGGGGTCGAGCAGGTGCTCGCCCGCCTGGCACACGATCAGGCTCACCACACCGCCGAGTTGCGCCTGGACTGGACCCCGGCGGTCGCGCTGTTCGGTGGGACTGCCCTGTACCTCGCGGGCAGGGCAACCTTCCTGAGCCTCAGCGTCCGGTCCGTGACGCCGGGACAACTTCTTGCCCCCGGTGCGGCGCTGCTGCTGATTCCCGCCGGCCGGTTCCTGCCCGGCCTGGCCGCTCTCGGGCTGCTCACCGCGTTCCTCGTCGTCCTTGTCAGCTACGAGGCGGTGTCCAGGCGCAGGCGAGGTTCCGGTGGCCCGAACGAGAGCGCCTGAGGGCCGGCGGCGAGCGGCTCGCTGGGCACCAGGAGTGGATCACGGCCGCTACGCTGTGCCGCACCACGACAGGGGGTGGGTCGGTGAGACATCGGCTGCGGCGCGTCGCGATGGTGCTGCTCGGCGCCGTGCTGCTGGGCACGGTCGGCCTGAGCGTCGGCTCCTGGTACGGCGGCCGCGGCGCCGCACCGCTCAGCATCGAGCAGGCTCAGACCATGGTGGCAGAGCTGCACCCCGGAACCGAGTCAACCAGCTCGATGTTCGCAGCCAGCTACCGGGCCGGCATCTTTTTGGCTGAGGACGATTTCGGTTCGACTCACGGGGAGGTCCACTACGACCCCAGCGCCGACTGTGCGCTCTCCGACCAACTGCGGCGCAACGCGGCATCGCTGGGGTGGCAGGACCTGCGTCGCGTGCCGGGCACCCCGTGCGACGGCTTGCGGGCCGAGCGGGACGGGGTGGCGATCACGCTCACCCACCGGGCGACCGGTCCGATGCTGAGGATCGCGCCGGCCGCACCGGACGGGTTCCTCGCCGCCACGCTCACCGGCACCCTCCTCGGCGCCGCCGCCGGTGCGGCGCTGTTCTGGCTGGTGGCGCGGCTACGTCCGCCCGTACCCCGGCTGGTCGGCACCCTGATGACGGTCTCCCTGCTCCCGGGCGTCGCCCTCACCTGGCCGGACCTGTTCACGGACGGTCTCGCCGAGCCGGTGTGGCCCGTCTGGCAGGCCTTCGCTCCCCTGCTGGTGCCGCTGTGGCTCGTGCTCCTGCTGGTGGTAGTGATCGTCTATGCGAGGCGACGGAACCCGTCCGCCCCCGCCGTCGATGCGAGGGCCGCCGCGCCGGAAACCAGCCCGACCGCCAGCAGTGGCGGCTGACCGGCTGCAGGCCGCCCGTCGAGTCGGGCGTTCTTGCTGGTTACGGGAGCGGAGGGTGTGGGATTCGAACCCACGAAGAGGTTGCCCCCTTACCGGTTTTCAAGACCAGCGCCATCGGCCACTAGGCGAACCCTCCCAGGCCGCTACCCGCAGGTGCGCGGCCGTGCCTAGTCTGCCATGGCACCCGACCGGCGGCCCGGCGTCCCTCCCCGGTCGGTCGGATCTGGGCGGTCCGGAAACCGTCCGGCGCGTCCACAGTGGCCTCCACCGCGAGCGGGGTGCGCCTGCGGCCCACTGTGGGATCGGGTAAGACTGAGCCCATGCGAGCCATCACCGTTCCGCAGCCCGGTGGACCCGACGCACTCGTCTGGGCCGAGGTCCCCGATCCCGAGCCCGGCCCGGACGAGGTGATCGTGGACGTGCGGGCCAGCGGGGTCAACCGCGCGGACCTGCTACAGCGGCAGGGGCACTATCCACCACCGCCGGGTGCGCCCGAATACCTCGGGCTGGAGTGCTCCGGGGTGATCACCGCGACCGGCGCGGAGGTGATCGAGTGGGCCGTCGGTCAGCAGGTCTGCGCGCTGCTGGCCGGCGGCGGGTACGCCGAGAAGGTCGCGGTACCCGCCGGGCAGCTGCTGCCGGTGCCCGCCGGCGTCGACCTGGTCGACGCCGCCGCGCTGCCCGAGGTGGCCTGCACGGTCTGGTCGAACGTGGTCCGGCTGGGCCGGCTCGGCTCGGGTGACACGCTGCTGGTGCAGGGCGGTGGCAGCGGGATCGGCACCTTCGCCATCCAGCTCGGGGCCGCCCTCGGTGCCACGGTCGTGGCCACGGCTCGGGGGGCCAAGCACCCGCAGCTAGTTGAACTGGGCGCGGCGCACACGATCGACTACCGCGACCAGGACTTCGTCAAGGAGGTCCGGCAACTCACCGACGGCCACGGCGCCGACGTCATCCTCGACATCATGGGCGCCTCCTACCTGGGCCGCAACGTCGCGGCGTTGGCCACCGGTGGCCGGCTGGTGGTGATCGGGCTACAGGGTGGCCGCAAGGCGGAACTGGACCTCGGCGCGCTGCTGACCAAGCGGGCCAGCGTCGCGGCGACCTCGCTGCGCACCCGGCCGCTGGCCGAGAAGGCGGAGATCGTCCGGGGCGTACGGGACGAGGTGTGGCCGTTGATCGAGGCTGGCAAGATCCGGCCGGTGGTGGACCGGCGGCTGCCGATGACCGACGCGGCGGACGCACACCGGCTGGTCGAGTCGAGCGACCACTTCGGCAAGGTGCTGCTCACCATCGGGTGACGCCGGTCCTCCGGAGGGGGCGTCCCGGGCGGGGACAGCGTCAGGCGGCTGGTACGCCGGACCCGGGGACGGGGACGGCGTCAGGCGGATGTGTCGGCCGCTGCCCCGGGCAGCATCAGACGGGCGCCGGGGCCCTCGCCGGCCAGGGCGTCACCCGGGTTGTAGAGCGCGCAGCGCTGCAGCGACAGGCAGCCGCAGCCGATACAACCATCCAGGTCGTCGCGGAGCTTGCTGAGCAGCCGGATCTTCTCGTCCAGCCGACCCCGCCAGCTGGCGGAGAGCCGCGCCCAGTCCTGAGGGCTGGGAGTGCGGGCGTTGGGCAGCGAGTCCAGCGCCGCGCGGATCTCGTCCAGCGAGACGCCGACCTGCTGGGAGATCCGGATGAAGGCAACCCGCCGCAGCTCGGCGCGCGCGTACCGGCGTTGGTTGCCACCGGTACGGTCGGCGCGGATCAGACCGAGCCGTTCGTAGTAGCGCAGCGCCGACGGCGCCACGCCGGAGCGAACCGACAGCTCGCCGATCGTCAGGGAGTCCTGCATCACCGGGTCCTTAGTTGAAGTGCACTTCAACTAAGAGGCTATCCGGCTCGCCCGAGGACCGCCGTCAGCGGGTGGACGCGACGGGACGACGGCGGGCGCGTTCCCGGCCGAGGATCCAGATCGCCTCGACGCCGTCCTTCCAGGTGATCTTCTTGCCCTCTTCCCGGCCACGTGCCCGGTAGCTGATCGGCACCTCGTACGGCCGGATCCGGCGGCGCAGCAGCTTGCCGGTCACCTCGGCCTCCATGCCGAAGCCGCGCGAGCGCACCTCAAGCGACCGGTACAGCGCCACCGGCATCAGCTTGAAGCAGGTCTCCAGGTCGCCGATGTACGAGTTGAACAGCACGTTCGCCGCCATCGTGACGCCCTTGTTGCCCATCACGTACCAGAAGCTGTAGGCGCTGTGGCTGCCGAAGGTGCGATTGCCGTAGACCACCGTGGCCCGCCCGTCGAGCACCGGGTCGAGCAGCTTGGGGATGTCCTGCGGGTCGTACTCCAGATCGGCGTCGAGGATGACCATGTAGTCGCCCTCGGCGCTTTCGACCGCCGTCTTGATGGCCGCACCCTTACCGGCGTTGCGCTGGTGGGTGATGACCCGCAGGCGTGCGTCGTCGGCGCGACCGAGGATCTCACCGGTGCCGTCCCGGCTGCCGTCGTCGACCACGACCAGCTCGATTTCGCACGGATAGTCCACCGCCAATGCCTGCTTGAGGGCATCCGCGATGCGTTCTTCCTCGTTGTAGACCGGCATGAGGATCGAGAGCTTCACGGGAATCTCCACGGTGGCGACAACACGTCGGGCATAGCCTAGCCTGGCTGGTCAGCCTGACGCGTGCCGCCACCGTCGGACGGGCGGCGTGGCGGGTCCAGCGGCATGGTGTTTACTTCCCGCCATGTCGGCTGCCGGCTCTCTGCTCGCGGTGGTGCCAGCCGCCGCGGTGCTCCTGCTCACCGTCGCGACGAGGCCGGGCGGGGTCGGCGCGGTGGCACCGCTACGGCTCGCCGTGCTGCGCGCCGCCCTGCTCACAGGCGCGTACGCGGTGCTCGTCGTCGAGTTGCTCGGCGCGCTGCACGCGCTGACCCGGCCAGCGTTCGTCGCCGCCTGGCTGCTCTTCCTGGCCGCCGCGGCGACGGCAGCCGGACTGCGGCGACGCCGGATGACCCAGCTCGCGCAGCCGCCGGCTGCGGCACCCCGTCAGGTGCCGGTCGGCGCCGGGGTACCCGCCGCCGCCGGTCTGGAGGCACCCGCCCCGGTCACGGAGGGCGGTGAGGCCGGGCGCGGCCCCGCGCCGGTCCGGGTCGATCGGACGCCCGCCGGCCTGCTCGCCACGGCGATCGACGCCTGGCGTACGGCGGGTCGCGGCGAGCGGCTGCTCGCCGGCGCGGTCGGCGGGCTGGTGCTGGTGGAGCTGCTGGTCGCACTGCTGGCCGAGCCGAACAACTTCGACTCGCAGACGTACCACCTGCCCAAGGTGGAGCACTGGGTGGCCCAGGGCGACCTGGACTTCTGGCCCACCGCCATCCACCGGCAGGTGACCATCCCGCCCGGGGCCGAGTATCTGCTGCTGCACCTGCGCCTACTCACCGGTGGGGACCAGCTGTACAACCTGGTGCAGTGGGCGGCCGGGGTGGTCTGCCTGCTGGTGGCCGCCCGGATCACCGCGCAGCTCGGCGGCGGCCGACGAGCCCAGTTGATCACCGCGTTCGTGCTGGCCAGCACGCCCATGGTGGTGCTACAGGCGACGAGCACGCAGACCGACCTGGTCTGCGCGGCGTGGGTGGCCTGCGCCGCGACCCTGGTGCTGGACGGGCTGCGCCGGCGCACCGGCTGGGGCACCCTGCTGGGGCTGGGCGCGGCCACCGGGCTGACCGCGGTGACCAAGACCAGCGGCCTGGTCGCGGTCGGCCCGCTGCTGGTGCTCTGGGGGTTGGCCCAGCTGCGACTGGCCCTGACCGACACCGCCACACCGACCGATACGACAGCGGCCGACGCGGCACCCGGTGGGGTGCGGCGGTCCCGGCCGGCTGGCGGGGTGGCCCGCACGGTCGGCGCTTCGGTGCTGATCCTGCTGGTCGCGGCCGTGGTGGTCGGTCCGTTCCTGGCCCGGGTGACGGCCGAGTTCGGGCACCCGCTGGGACCGCCCCGACTGCGCGAGTCGATTCCGATGGAACGGCACGATCCGCCGTCGATCCTGGTCAACGCGCTGCGGATCGGGCACACGGCGTTCGACACGCCGCTGGCACCGCTACGCCACGCCGGCGCCGAGGCGATCATCGGTGGCGCGGAGGCGATCGGGGTCGACCCGCAGGACCGGGCCATCACCTTCGGCCGGGAGGTCTTTCCCGAGCCCGCCTGGTACCCGGACGAGGACCGGGTGGCGTTCCCGATCGCCGGGGCGCTGGCGCTGATCGGCGCGGCGGTCGCGCTCGCCCGGCCGCGCCGGATCGACCCCGGGCAGGCCGGGCCGCTGCGCGGGTACGCGGTGGTGGTGCTGGCCACCGTGCTGCTGCACACCTCGATGATCAAATGGCAGCCGTGGGGCAACCGACTGCTCCTCTACGCCCTGGTCCTCGCCGTACCGCTGGCCGGGCTCTGGCTGGACGCGCTCTTCCGCCGCCACTCCGTCGCGGCAACCGGCATGCCGGGCACCGCGGCCGGCACGGCTGGCGCGACCCGGGCCGGGATGACTGGCGGCGGGCGTCGGTCGGTGGCCACGTTGGCGGCGGTCACCGTGCTGGCCACCTCCGCGCTGGCCGGGGTGCTGGCGCTGTCGTACGGCTTCCCGCGCAGGCTGGTCGGTGCGGGCTCGGTCTTCACCACCTCGGACTGGGACACCCGGTTCCTGCGTCGCCCCCAGTGGGCCGACGAGTTCCGCTGGGCCGCTGCGTCGGTCCGCGACAGCGGTGCGCACCGGATCGGGCTGGTGCAGCAGAACGACAACTGGGAGTACCCGTGGTGGCTGCTGCTGCGGCAGCCGGACGGACGCTCACCGGAGTTGGTGGCGTTGCAGTCCGTGCTGCCAGAACGACCGCCGGCCGACCCCACCTCGGTGGAGGCGATCGTCTGCACCGGCAGCCAGCCTGCGTGCGCCAAGCTGGTGCCGGCCGGCTGGCGGCTGGAGTTCCGCGGTTACGTCGGCTACGCGCTGCCGCCCGGTCGCTGACCAGACGGACCTACACCGACCGCCCGGCGAGGACAGCACCAGACCGGGCCGACAGCCCTCCGACCGCTCGCCGCACCGCCCGGATCGTCCGATCCGGGCGGTTCTGCATCCGTCGCGTAAGGATCCGAAGGGTATTCACATCCGTTGATCGGCACGTTACCTTCTGGTAACTCAATCGACGTCCGGCGATTGAGCCGAAAGGAGTGCGTCGATGCCTGCAACCCCCGCCAGGCCCGAACGCGCGGCCCGACGACGGGCCCTCACCGTCGCCGTCGCCGTCGCCGCTCTCGTCCTGCCGATGCTCGCCGGCCCGGCCGCCCCCGCGGCCGCCGCCGACCGGCCGACCGTCCAGCCTCTCCCCGCCAACCTCGAGTCCATCCGAGCCGCCGAGGCGACCGCCCTCTACGGCAGCCCGGCGATCCGCCCGATCGAACAACGCCGCACCGCGCAGATCACCATGGGTGACAGCCAGATCTCCGGCGAGGGGGTCGGCAACTACATACCCAGCACCCACCAGGACGGCAACTGGTGCGACCGCTCGTACGACCAGGCGGTGTTCCGCACCGGCATCCAGTCGGACGCGAGGTACAACATTGCCTGCTCCGGTGCCACTCCGTGGAACCTGATCGCCGGCGGCCCCACCCAGCACAACGAGCTGAACCAGGGCGACTACCTGGGGATCAAGGCGCGCAACATGCACGTGAAGCTGATCTGGGTGGTGGTCGGCGCGAACGGCGACGGGACCATCCAGTTCGGCCCGGTCGCCACCGACTGCGCGGTCAGCAGGGTCTTCCTCCAGGGCTCCTGCTACGCCACCTACACCGACCAGTGGACGATCCGCACCGACGGCAGCCGCCGAGCGGTGGCCGACGCCCTCACCGACATCCGGCAGACCATGACCAAGGCCGGCTACCTGCGCTCGGACTACGAGCTGGTGCTCATGTCATACCCCAGCCCGGCCAGCCCGGACGTGGAGGACAACCCGAACTTCCCCGGCTGGTACGCCGGCGGCTGCCTGCTCTACCTGGCCGACGCCGCGTTCGCCCGGAACAAGGCGGTGCCGTTGTTCGAGTCGGCGCTGCGCGCGGCGGCCGCCCAGACCGGCACCCGCTATCTGGACGCCAGCCGGCTCTTCCACGGCCACGAGGTGTGCACCGACAACACCTCGGTCCGCGGCCTCCACATCGAGATCGGGGTCTGGAACGAGAACGCCGCCCGGCAGTCGTTCCACCCCAACGCGCGCGGGCACGGCATGTTCGCCCAGTGCATCACCCAGTTCTGGAACTCCGGGCAGCAACAGGCGACCTGCGTCGACCCGGCCAGCACGGGCAGCGGCGTGCTCTACTCCGGCCTGCTGCAGTTCAAGCAGTTGCGCAACCTGGCCACCAACACCTGCATCGATGGCAAGGGCTACGACTCCCGCAACGGCACCGCCCAGCAGTCGTACGGCTGCCACGGCGGGCGCAACCAGGGCTTCTGGTACGACTCGACCAAGCGGTCACTGCACTCGGAGCTCTCCCACGACCGGTGCCTCGACGTCGCCAGCGGATCGATGACCGCCGGTACTGCGGTCAACATCTACAACTGCAACGGCAGCGCCGCCCAGCAGTTCGCCTTCGCCGGCAACCAGCTCAAGCCGGCCAGCGCCAGCAACCTCTGCGTGGCGTTCGACAGCCCGTCGTCGGGCACTCCCCGGCTGCGGTTGGCCACCTGCTCCACCAGCACCCGACAGCAGTGGTCGTTCGAGGCCCGGACCGCCGCCAACCCGGTCGGCTACGGTCACGACGACTTCATCGGCTCCCGCGTCTACTGACCAGCCGCTGAAAGGAAGGGCCCCTTGTCAACGCCCGGCGCTGACAAGGGGCCCTTCCATCACTTGGCGCGGGGGATGAGGATCAGCCGGGCCACGCCCTTGTCGCCGTCCTTCGCGCCGGCAACGCCGAGCGTCGTACCGACCTTGACCTCGCTCGGCTGCACCGTGGTCCGCCGCTCGACGACCCGCAGGTCGTCACCGAAGGTCCAGGTCATGGTGAAGCCGTCGGTGGACTTCACGGTCATCGAGTCGCCGTCGATCGCGGTCACCTCGCCGCGCTGCACGGCCACGGTGCGCGTACCGCCTTCCTTCGTCTGCACCACCGCCTCGCCGTGCAGGGTGTTCTTCCGCAGCAGCACGCGGGCCTGGCGGCGCTTGCGCCACTCCTCGCCGCGCTTCTGCCGCGCCTTCTCCGCCGCACTGGGGGAGGCGCCGGGCGTCGGGGTGGCCGGCGCGGCGACGGTCTGCACGTCCAGGTCGTTGGCGTCGAAGCCCATCGCGGCCAGCGCCTGGCCCTCCACACCCATGGCCGCGGCCACCTCGACGGCCGCCTCCCGGGCGGGTTGGCTGGCCACCTCCGCCGCGCCGCAGCCGCTGACACCGAGCGCGACCACCGCGAGCAACGACGTGGTGGCGACGAATCCCCAACGTGGCATGACTCTCCCTCTCGTCCGTGAAGACCTCAGCCTGCCCCGCGACCACGAGCGGAGCATCAGGCCGATGTTCGGGTCCGGTAAGGATCTCCGGGCAGTCGGACCGTGAAGGCCGCGCCACCCTCCGGCGCGTGGCCCGCGACGATCTCCCCGCCCAGCCGGCGGACCAGCCCGGCGGCCAGCGCCAGCCCCAGACCGCTGCCCACCTTGCGCACCCCCCGGTACCGCTGGTGCAGCGCACCCCGCTCGAACGCCACCGCCAGGTCGTCGTCGGTGAAGCCGGGTCCGCCGTCGCGGACCTCCAGCACGCCGCCGGCAGCCGGGTCCGCGCCGGCCGGCCGGACCGCGAGCACCACCGGCGCTCCCGGGGGTACGACCCGCAGCGCGTTCTCCAGCAGCCCGTCCACCACCTGCCGGATCCGCCCCGGATCGGTGTACGCCGGCACCGGCCCGCCCGGCGTCTCCACCCGGAACGGCACCCCCACCGCCGCGCACCGGCCCGACCAGGTCGGCTCGGCGTCGACGGCCAGCCGGGCAAGGTCCACCGGCACCGGTTCCAGCGGGAAGTCGGCGGCCTCCAACCGGGCCAGCGCCAGCAGATCGCCGATCAACCGGTCCAGGTGCTGGGCCTCGGCCAGCACCGTCCGGCCGGTGTCGGCCGTGCCCTCCGCGCCGATCACCCCGTCGGCCAGCGCCTCGGCGTACCCCCGGATCGCGGTCAACGGGGTCCGCAGCTCGTGCGAGACGGAGAGCAGGAACTCCCGCTGCCGTCCCTCGCTGGTGGCCAGCGCGGCGGCCAACCCGTTCAACGCCTCGGCCAGATCGGCGACCTCGTCCGGCGACTCGACCGGTACCCGGACGGCGCGGTCCCCGGCGCGCAGCCGAGCGGCGGCGGTGGCCGCGACGCGGATCGGCCGGGCCAACCGTCGGGCCAGCAGCAGCCCGGCCACCACGCCAGCGGCGAGCCCGGCCAGCAACGGCAACCAGAGGCTGAGCAGCACCTGCCGCCACAGCCCGGTCGTCGAGGCGCGGGAGAGCACCACCCCGTTGCCGCCGGGCAGCGCCCGGCCCTCGACCAGCGCGCGTCGGCCGTTCACCGGGCGGCGAACCGACACGTTGCGGCCCTGCTCGATCCGCTGCACCACCCGGGGCGGCAGGCCCGGTCGGTCGACCGTCCCCCGCCGGATCAGGTACGCGTCGATGCCCTGGTTACGCAGTTGCTGGATAAGGCGCTCCTCGTCGGCGCCGCGGCCCCGGTCCAGCCGTGTCCGCAGCACCTCGGCGGCGAGCCGGGCCTGCGCGGCGAGCGCCTCCTGATCGCGTCGCTCCGCGCCCCGGATCGCCAGCGGCACCGCGACGATCGCGGTGACCAGCACCGACACCAGCGCCACCGCACAGGTGACCAGGACCGCCCGGGCGGTCAGCGTCCGGCCGAACCGGCTGCGCCGAGGTGCGGCCGGCGGACGAACGTCGACCACCGGCAGCGCCACTGTCGGCGACTCCGGGTGCGCTGCGGGCTGCTGCCGGCCGGCGTGGTCAGGCATCGACCGCGTACCCCACTCCCCGGTGGGTCCGGATCACGCTGGCCGGGCCGAGCTTCGCCCGTACCTGCGCGACGTGCACGTCGACGGTGCGGGTGCCGGCGTGCGCGGCGTACCCCCATACCCCGGCCAGCAACTCCTCCCGGGTGAAGACCCGGCCGGGCCGGGCCATCAGATGAGCCAGCAGGTCGAACTCGGTGGAGGTGAGCTGCACCGGGGCACCCGCGGCGGTGACCGTCCGGCGGGCCGGGTCGAGGGTCACCGGGCCGACGACGCGCGGCCGGTCCGCCCCCTCCGGGCCGCCGGCCGAGCGGCGCAGCACCGCGCGCACCCGGGCGACCAACTCCCGCGGACTGAACGGCTTGGTGACGTAGTCGTCGGCGCCCAACTCCAGGCCGACGATCCGGTCCACCTCGTCGTCCCGTGCGGTGAGGAAGATGACCGGAGTCCAGTCGCCGGCCTCGCGCAACCGGCGGCAGACCTCGGTGCCCGGCAGGCCGGGCAGGGCGATGTCCAGGACGCAGGCCACCGGGCGCAGCCGGCGGGCGGCGCTCAGGCCGCCCTCGCCGTCCCGCTCCAGGTGGACGCCGAACCCGTCGCGGGTCAGGTAGAGCCGGACCAGGTCAGCGATGGCCGGCTCGTCCTCCACCACGAGGACGAGCCCGCGGTGCGGCGGTTCGACGGTCACCGGCCCATGATTGCCGACCCGACGGGCTCAGCGCGATCGGTGCGTGTTCGAGTTCGGTAAAGGCGATGCAAGGCCCGTCGCGGGCCTGGGGACCGGCGGGGCGTCAGCGCGCCACGACGGGGCGGAACACACTGGGCCGCGCGGTGGCCGCCGCGTCGCCGATGGTGGCGACGATCCGCTCGCGGGGAGTCCGCAGGCGGGTACGGAAGGCGTGGTTGAGCAGTGCGTCGAGCTGCCACACCCGCTTCGGGTGGGTGGTGTGGATCACGAATCGCTCCCGGATCCCGTCGATCGCGGTGGCGGCCAACTCGACCGAGCGCAGCCGCGGGTCCGGGCTCCAGGTGACGTTGCTCAGCTCGCGTAGCTCGGTGTTGAGGTGCAGACGCAGCCGGTGCAGCAGCCGGGTCTGCTGGGTCACCACCAGCCGGCGGTGGGTGAGCAGCAGAAGATAGTCGCCGGTGACCGGGCGGTCGGGGCGGCTGCAACGGGTGACCAGGATGGTGGCGTCACCGGAGCCGACGCAGCGCCGGAAGACCGGCATATGCCGGCTCAGGGTCTGCACGGCCAGGCCAGCCTCAGCGGCGGCCGGGAGGAACGTTCGGGAGAAGACGTCCATGACCTGCCCAACGACCTCCCCGGTGAGAGTGACGTGGGTCACGGCTGATTTTTGGAACTTCCACGTTCCGGGTCGCACCGGCTGTCCGACATCGGGCCGGCCCGGGTACGGCGACCGCCCCGAAGGTGGGACTGCCGGCCTCCGTCAGCGGGTCGGCGGCCGCGTGCTGAGCCGTTGGAGAATCCTGGGCAGCTCTCGGAAAAGCCTCGACCGCGACCAACTCGGCTGGAGCCGGGGCGGCTGCCGGAGATCGAGGTAGTTGCTGTCGATGTTGATCCGCACCCCGCCCCAGGTCTCGTGGTGGTCGCCCTGGTACTGCTTCATCCGCTGGCCGGGCATCCAGTACGACGCCGGCAGCGCGCTGTCCGACACCGTCTGGACGCCGTCCCAGCGGGCAAAGTCGATCATGTCAGGGCGGGCGTGCCCCGGCCGCTGGTAAGCCGCAACCTGATCCGGCAACCCCGCCGAGGCGACATTCGTGTAGAAGCCGGAGTAGAACTTCTGCTCGTGCAGCCGGGTGGTCCACGCGCTCACGAAGGAGTTGACCGCCTCGGTGCAGGCGGCGTTCCCGGCCGGGTAGCGCTCCATGTCGAGCGTGATCGTGCTGCCAAGGGACAGACCGAGGCTGCGGGCGTTGCGGACAGCGTCGTCAGCCGCCTCACGGCCCTGAAGCGCAGCCCGCGCCGGATCGATCTTCCGCTGGTACGTCGAGCAGGGTGCCTGCAGGCCGACGTAGAGCGGGAAGATCCGCCAGCCCGCCGCCTGCTGGGTCGCCACCCAACCCGGGGTCAGGTTGGGCTGGGCACAGCCCCGGTTGACGCCGCCGATGTAGATGCCGACCGCTCGGTACGGCGACTGCAGCCACGCCTTCATGGCCGCGTTCGACGGGGCGGCGCAGGTGTCAAAGCCCAGCCCGGTGAAGGTCCCCGGCTGTGGCCCGTCGTAGACGGCAGCGGCCCGCGCCGGTCGAGCGGTGCCGGTCAGCGCGGCACCCACGGCGAGCACCACGACCGCCAGCACGGCGAGAACACGGTGGGTGCCACGAGGCGGGCCGAACCGAGGAAGGCTGATGGTCACGTGTCTACCGATCTGATGTGGACGGTGGGCGGGCCGGCGCCAAATCCTGCCCGCTCGGCCGGCCGCCTGTCCAGAGCGGTACCCGGATGAACGGACGCCAGGACTGCCGGCACAGCCTCAGACCGGATCGGATTCCAGCAGCTCCTCCAACCAGCCAGGGACCGCGTCGGCGTACTCCGCGCGGGCCGGGTCGGGAGTGTCCAGGGCGCGCCGCCAGGAGAGCGACCGGCTCACCGCGCCCACGCTCACCGCGAGGCCGGCGGCCTCGACCAGGGTCCGGCGGTCGTACCGGTCGGTCCACGCCTCCAGATAGGCGTCGCGCAACCGGGCCAGCCGGGCGTCGTCGGCCGACAGTTCGGTGGCGTACCGGACGGAGCGCAGCGTCACCAGCAGCGTGCCGAACGGGTGCGCCACCGAGGCGTCGCCCCAGTCGAAGTAGCGGTACCCGGCCGGGCCGGCGAAGACGTTGCCGTCGTGCAGGTCGTCGTGCTGCACGGTGGCCGGGATGCCGAAGTCGGCGAGCCGGCGACACCGCTCCGCGTACGCCGGCAGCTCCGCCCGCAGCCGCTCGTACGTCTCCGGGCTGAGCCCGCCCTCGCCGCCGATCCGCAGCGACTCGCGATCGTCGAGCAGCTCGGCGAGCAGCCCGGGCAGCACCTCGGGGCGATGATCCGGAACGCCGAGCGCGATCAGCTCGTCGGCCCGGGGCACGGTGGCCAGTTGAAGCGCCGCATACCCGGGCAGCGCCCGCTCCCAGTGCGCCAGGTCCCGGTCCCGGCCCAGCACCTCGCGCAGCGACTCTCCGCCGTCCGGCAGCAGCGACCAGCCCTGGTCGGGGTCCAACGCGATCGGCGCCAGCACCCGCTCGGGCGCCAGCCGGGCCAGCTCCGCGATCAGGACCGCCTCGTGCGCCGTACCCGGGTTGTTGGCCTTGAACCAGACCGGCCCGCCGTCGGTCGGCACCCGCCAGACCAGCGACCACGGCCGCACCCGAGGCTCCACCGGCCCGGTCACCCGCCGGCCGGCCCGGCTCAGCTGCCCGTCGACCCAGGACCGTGCCCGCACCTGCCACTGCTCGCCGGACCAGTCGGGCGCGTGCTTGTCGGCTGTCGTCGTCACGGTGCGCACCCTAGGCGGCCCAGCCGGGCCGGGGCGAGACGTTTTCCCGGAAGCCTTCCCGGGAGCGGGTGTCAGAGCAGCTCGACGATGGTGGCGTTGGCCATGCCGCCACCCTCGCACATGGTCTGCAGGCCGTAGCGGATCCCGTTGTCCCGCATGTGCTGGAGCATCGTGGTCATGATCCGGGCACCGGAGCCACCGAGCGGATGACCGAGGGCGATGGCCCCGCCGCGCGGGTTGAGCCGCTCCGGGTCCGCCTCGGTCTCCGCCAGCCAGGCCAGCGGCACCGGGGCGAACGCCTCGTTCACCTCGTACACCCCGATCTCCTCGATGCCCAGCCCCGCGCGGCGCAGCGCCTTCGCGGTCGCCGGGATCGGCGCGGTGAGCATGGTGACCGGGTCGTCGGCGGCGACCACGGCGGTGTGGATCCGGGCCAGCGGCCGCAGGCCGTGCCGGCTGGCCCACTCGCCGGTGGTGACCGCGAGCGCCGCGGCGCCGTCGGAGATCTGGGACGCGGACCCGGCGGTCACCACCCCGTCGGCACGGAACGGGGTGGCCAGCTCACCGAGCTTTTCCAGGGAGGTGTCCCGGCGGATGCCCTCGTCGGCGGCGAACTTGCCGCCGTCACCGAGCGGCACCGGCGCCAGCTCCGGGTCGAAAGCGCCAGCGTCCTGCGCGGCGGCCGCCTTCTCGTGGCTGGCCAGCGCGAACTCGTCCAGCTGGGTACGCGAGAAGCGCCACCGGCGGGCGATCAGCTCGGCCCCGACCCCCTGGTTGAACGGCAGCGGCGCGTCGTCGGCGAAGCCCTCCACGCCCCGGTAGCGGTCCCGGAGCTGGTCGCTGAACGGCATGCCGCCCGCCACGCTGGAGCCCATCGGCACCCGGGTCATCGACTCCACCCCGCCAGCGACCACCAGATCGGCCTGGCCGGAGAGGACCGTCGCAGCGGCGAAGTGCAGCGCCTGCTGGCTGGAGCCGCACTGCCGGTCCAGCGTGGTGCCGGGGACCGTCTCGGGCCAGCCGGCGGCGAGCACGCCGTTGCGGGCGATGTTCCACGACTGCTCGCCGACCTGGGAGACACAGCCCCAGAAGACGTCGTCGACCTGCGTCGGGTCGAGGCCGGTGCGCTCGGCGAGGGCGCG
Organism: Micromonospora sp. NBC_00389; assembly: GCF_036059255.1. Classification (NCBI taxonomy): domain Bacteria; kingdom Bacillati; phylum Actinomycetota; class Actinomycetes; order Micromonosporales; family Micromonosporaceae; genus Micromonospora; species Micromonospora sp. NBC_00389. Next base: position 1,400,182 of record NZ_CP107947.1, read on the forward strand.
CAGCACGTGCGCCGAGAGGTCGACCGGGTGGACACCGGCGAGGCTGCCCTTGCGCCGACCGACCGGGGTGCGTACCGCGCCGACGATGACCGCGTCACTCATGTTTACTCCCCGGTAACCTGGGCTGCCCCGATCCTACGTCGTCCGTGGACCGACCGTCCCGCCCCGGTCCCGTCCGCCCCATCCGTGCCGACTCGGCGGCCCGGGCCGACGCGGTCCCAGCGGTCGACGCTGGCATGCTGATCGGATGGATGCCGAAGCTCCCCTGATCCGGCAGTGGCGGGTGCCGACGAGCGTGCCGCTGGCGAAACTGGCCGGCGCGGTCGTCCTCGTGGCGCTCGGCCTGCTCTTCGCCGAGGGCGACCCGGTGCAGCTGACGGTGATCGGGCTGGTCGCCGCCGGGCTGGCCGGCTGGGCACTGCGCGACCTGCTGGCGCCGGTCCGACTCGCGGTCGACCCGGCCGGCGTGGTCGTCACCCAGGGCTTCGCCGGCCGTCGCCTGCTGCCCTGGGCCACGGTCGAGCGGATCACCGTGGACCGCCGACCCCGGCTCGGGCTGACCACCGAACATCTGGAGATCGACGCCGGGGAGTCGCTGCACCTGTTCAGCCGGTACGACCTGGGGGCCGCCCCGGACGACGTGGCCGAGGCGCTCCAGGCCGCCCGGCCGACGTGACCGCCCGGCGCGGCGGCTGACCCGACCGGTCAGCCGGCGAGCAGTTGCGCGGTCCGGAACAGGACCAGACCGAGCAGGATCAGCAGGATGACCGCGCCGCCGCCGGCCTGCACCAAGGTGCGTCGGCCACGCGGTGCGTACGCGAGCACCAGGGCCATCGCCCCACCGACCACCAGGCCACCCAGGTGCCCGGGGATCGAGATGCCCGGCACGGTCAACGTGAACACCAGGTTGATCACCAGGATCGGGATCACCTGGGAGATGTCCCGGCCCATCTTGCGCTCGATGATGATCAGCGCGGCGAAGAGGCCGAAGACGGCGGTGGACGCGCCGGCCGTGGCCGAGTTCTGGGCGCTGAACAGGTAGGCGGCGACGTTACCGCCGAGGCCCGCGATCAGGTAGAGCGCGCCGAAGCGCAGCGGCCCGAGATTGGCCTCCAGCGACCGGCCGAGCACCCACAGAGCCCACATGTTGAGCAGCAGGTGGATCACGCCGTAGTGCAGGAACATCGCGGTGACCAGGCGGTACCACTGGCCATCGGCGACCCCACCGAGCGTGCCGTCGGGGAAGACCGCCAGCCCGAGCACCGAACCCCAGTTGGTCAGCGGCGTGCTGCCGCCCATCAGGCCGCCGAAGCCGGAGCCGCCCACCGCCGCGTCCCCACCCCGGTCGGAGGCGATGGAGAGCAGCATGAGCAGCACGTTCAGCGCGATCAGCGCCCTGGTGACGTAGCCGTGCCGGCCGGCGGCACCGCCACCGAAGGCGGTACGCGCCGGCCGGACGCTGCGACGTCCCTCATTGACGCACTCCGGGCACTGGTGCCCGACGGACGCCTCCCGCATGCAGTCCGGGCAGATCGGCCGGTCGCAGCGGGTGCACCGGACGTAGGTCTCCCGGCCGGGGTGCCGGTAGCAGACCGGGGCGGTCGGCGGCGACTCGCTCACCGGGCCAACCCTCCGTCCGCCACCGCGCGGTCCACCGGCGCCAGCCGGTGGGGTGCTCCGGAGCGCTCAATCATGCGAGCAAAGGTACCTCGCCGGCCGATCAGGCAGCAGACCGCTCGATCTCGACCCGCTCGATGACGACGTCCTGAAGCGGACGGTCGCTCGGGCCGGTCGGGGTGTTCGCGATCGAGTCGACGACCTTCACCGACTCCTCGTCGGCGACCTGGCCGAAGATGGTGTGCCGGTTGTTGAGGTGCGGCGTCGGGGACACGGTGATGAAGAACTGCGAACCGTTGGTGCCCGGTCCGGCGTTCGCCATCGCCAGCAGGTACGGCCGGTCGAAGCGCAGCTCCGGGTGGAACTCGTCGGCAAACTTGTAGCCCGGTCCACCCCGGCCGGTGCCGGTCGGGTCGCCCAGCTGGACCATGAAACCGCTGATCACCCGGTGCGAGATGGTCCCGTCGTAGTACGGACCGCTGCCCGGCTGACCGGTGCGCGGGTCGGTGTACTCCCGGTTGCCCTCGGCCAGGTCGATGAAGTTGCGGACCGTCTTCGGAGCGTGGTTCGGGAAGAGCTCCAGCCGGATCGGGCCAGCGTTGGTGTGCAAGGTGGCGTAGACAGCCTCGGCCACGGGTACTCCTCACTCGTTGGTCAGTTCCATGCGGATCCTCCCATGTGCCCGATCTGGCATCGCGGAGGCATCCGAAGGTGGAGGATGACGAAGGAACAACTCCCAGGAGGTAGGACCGTGTTTGGAATCGGGCGGCGTAAGTCCCAGGGGCAGCTGGCCAAGGCCGAGCTGAACCAGAGCATCGGCCACCTGGTGCAGGCAGCCAACCACGCCGCGAGGGGCGCTGGCGCGACGGTCGGACCGCGCGTCCAGGTGGCCCGAGGCTACGTCGGGCCGGCCGCGGCGAAGGTGCGCGACCGCGCGTCGACCGGCTGGGGGACGACACTCACCACGCTGGCACCGCTGGCCGCGGCAGCCCGTGACGGCGCCGCGCAGGCAGGGCCGATGACCAGGAAGGCCAGGTCGAAGAACATGCGGATTACCGGCAAGAAGAAGCAGCCGCGCCGTCGCGGCTCCATGATGACCGGCCTGCTGGCAGCGGGTGCCATCGCCGGCCTGGCCGGCGTGGTCGCCCTGCGCCGCCGCCGGGAGCAGCAGGAGTGGGCCGAGTACGACCCGGCCCGCACCCTGGAGCCGATGCGCGACGAGGTGGGCTCGATCGAGGTGCAGACCCCGTCGGCCGGCACCAAGGGGACCGACGGTTCCACCATGGCCGGGATGACCGGCGCCAGCAGTTCGGCCGTGCCCGGCAGCGACAGCGCCAGCACCACCGGGGCGGCCAAGCCGGGCAGCGTCCGGCCGACCGACAAGGTCCCCGCCGTCGCCGAGGGCGCCAAGGACGTCTCCGGGCGCCCGGCCGACGACCTCACCAAGGCGCTGGGCAAGGACACCGCCCGCACCAACGGGCGCCGCTGACCGCAACGGTCACGGAAAAGCGCCGGCGAGGCGGGGAGCACCCCGCACCGCCGGCGCTTCCGCGTCCGGGGGTCGTCCGGCGCCGCCGGGCCGGCCGGTCAGAGCCAGCCGTTGCGGCGGAACCAGCGGTAGAGGGCCAGGGAGACGCCGAGCATGAGAGCGAGTACGACGGGATAGCCGTACGTCATCTTCAGCTCGGGCATGTTGTCGAAATTCATCCCGTATATCCCGGCGATGGCGGTCCACACCGCGGCGATGCCGGCCCAGGCGGCGATCTTGCGCATGTCGTTGTTCTGGTCGACGGTGACCTGCGCCAGTCGCGCCTGCAGGATCGAGTTCAGCAGGTCGTCATACGAGTTGACTTGCTCGACCGTGCGGCTCAGGTGATCCTGCACGTCCCGGAAGTAGCGCCGGATCTCCTTGGGCACGTCCCGGTTGACCTGGGACGTCAGGGTCATCAGCGGCCGCTGCAGCGGGACCACCGCCCGCTTGAACTCCACCAGCTCACGCTTCATCTGGTAGATCCGCTGGATCCGGCCCCTGCCGTTGCGGTCGAAGACCTCGGCCTCCAGCACGTCCAGGTCATCCTCGACCTGGTCGGCGACCTCCAGGTAGAGGTCGACCACCCGGTCGGTCACCCCGTACGCCACCGCCCACGGGCCGTGGAGCAGCAACTCCTGCTTGGTCTCCAGGTCGGCACGGACCGGGGAGAGCCGGCAGGCGTCCCCGTGCCGGACGCTGATCAGGAAGTGCGGGCCGATGAAGAGCATCACCTGGCCGGTCTCCACGACCTCGGAGTTCTCGGTCAGCTCAGCGTGCTCGCAGTACCGGGCGGTGCGCAGCACCAGGAAGCTGACGTCGCCGAACCGCTCCAGCTTGGGACGCTGCTCGGCCTTCACCGCGTCCTCGACGGCAAGCTCGTGCAGACCGTAGGTCTCCGCGATGGCGGTCATCTCGGACAGCTCGGGCTGGTGCAACCCGATCCAGACGAAGCCGTGCTCCTCGCGGCGCGCCGCAGCCAGGGCATCCGCGTACGTCCAGTCGCCGGGTTGCCGCTTGCCGTCGATGTAGAGCGCGCAGTCGACCACGCCGCTACGACCGCTGCCGGTGGGGCTCGGCACGGGCGGTGAGCCGTCGGCGTTGAGGATCCGGGTCATCGCCCGGACCGGAGACGGCCACGCCCGGGGTCGTAGCACCCGGCCGGTGTTCAACGGCGCCCGGCCCCGCTCTTCCCGATCCGTCATCGCGTCACCTCCCCGCGCTCAGCTGCGGCTTGCAGGCTACGCCGGTTGCCGCGGAGAGCACGGGTGACGGCGGTCGCATGGGGGGGTGGCGCCGGGCGGGCCGGGCCGCATCGGGGGGTGCGGGGACGACACGGCCCACCCGGCGCCGGTGGGGGCGGGGGTTGTGCTGCACGCGTCATCCGGGTCAGCGGGGGTGGCCAGCAACGGGCGGTGATCTCCGCTACACCTGAGTGACGCTCGCAGCATTGTGAGCCGCCGGCCGCCCGGACGGGAGTCCCGGAACGGCCGGCATCGTCGTTTTGTCGGGAATCCGACAGAAATCAGCTGCGGACGGCCTCTACGGCCGCCGCCAGCCGGCGGACACCCTCGTCGATCCGATCGGCGGTCACCGCCGAGAAGGCCAGCCGCAGGGCGTGCTGCCCACCGTCCAACACGAAGTCGCTGCCCTTGACCACGGCGACCCCGCGCTCGGCCGCCGCCGGGGCGAGCCGGTCGACCAGCACGTCCTCCGGGAACTCCACCCAGAGGAAGTAGCCGCCGTCGGGCTCCACGAACCGAGCCTGCGGCAGGTGCCGGCGCAGCGACTCGGCGAGCACCTGGGCCCGCTCACCCAGCGCCGCCCGGACGGTCTCGATCGAGCGGTCGATCTCACCGGAGACACAGAACTGGTGCACGATCGCCTGGGACACCATGCCGGGCGAGATGTAGAGGCTGGTCGCGTTCCTGGCGATGTCCGCGATCAGGTCCGACGAGCCGACCAGGTACCCGACCCGCACGCCCGGGCAGACCGTCTTGGTGAAACTCGACGCGTGCACCACCACGTTGCGGGTGTCCAGCGAGAGCATCGACGGCAGCGCCTCACCACGGAACCGGATGTCCGCGTACGGGTCGTCCTCGAAGATGATGAACCCGTACTCGGCAGCCAGGTCGAGCAACTCCCGACGCTTCTCCAGGGAGAGCGTCACGCCGGCCGGGTTCTGGTAGTTCGGGATGATGTGCGCGAGCCGGGGCCGAACCCCGGACTCCAGCAGCTTGCGCAGCTCAGCGGTGTCCAGGCCGTCCGGCTGGACCGGGACGGCGTGCAGCTCACTGCCCATCCGCTGGAGGTTGAGCAGCGTCCGGTCGTACGTCGGGCGCTCCACCACGACCGCGTCGCCGGGGCGGACCAGGTGGTCGAAGAGGAACGCGTCGGCCTGGAGCGACCCGTTGGTGACCAGCACCTGGTCGGCCGCGACCCCGTGCTTCTCGGCGATCCACTTCCGCAGTGGTACATAGCCGACGGAGGTGCCGTAGGCCGTAATCCCGGCTGGGTCGGCGTCGAAGGCGCGGACGGCGGCGGCCTTGAGCCCCTCGACATCGACGATGTCCAGCGAGGGAGCCCCACGGGCGAAGGAGATCAGCTGCTCGGCGGTCATGGATGTTGAGCGTACGGGCGGCGACGGGGGGCGCGCGGACGGCACGGCGATGTCCGCATCCTGAGCCACCGGGTCGGGTGACCCGACTCCACCGGACGGCGACAGATCAGACCGGAAGGGCGAGCGAGTCGTGCTGCGCCGCCCGGGAAAGTCCCTCCAGCTGCACGCCGAGCGCGTCGAGGAGCTGACTCCAGTCGAAGTAGGACCGCCAGGCGACGATTCGCCCCCGGCGGGCCCGAACCACGTCGGCCACCTCCCAGCTCACCATGCGCCCGGTGGGCGCGACGGTGCCGAACGGCGTGTGCAGCGTGCCGGTCTGGGTGCCGGTCAGGCGCAGCTCAATGGCCGCGCCCCCGCCGGTGCGCACCGCGCCCAGCGGGTCGACCCGCAGGTCCGGGAAGGCGCCGGTCCAGGTCCGCAGCAGCGCGGGCAGCTCGATCGGGCGGACCGTTACACCCGGCATGGCGTAGAACGCCTCCGGGGCATAGAGATCCGGCAGTCGGGCAACGTCCCGACGCAGGAGCATGGCGTACTGCTGCTCGACCAGGAACTCCGCGTCGCGCATCAGGCCCTCCCCCACGGGCCACGGCGTCTCCGCGCCCGCAAGGGATCCCTACCCGTCGATCGGGACGGGCACACCTGCGCGCTGGAATCCGGGCATGCCCAGTCAGGTCGTGGCGACCGCCGTGCTTTCCGCCCAGACCCGCATGATGTCCCGGACGGAGATCACGCCGGCCACCTCGCGGCCGTCCAGCACCACCAGGTGCCGGAACCCGCCCCGGGCCATCGCGGCGGCCGCCTCGGCTACCGTCCACTCCGGCCCGGCGTAGACGACGTCCCAGGTCAGATGGGCGCCGGTGCGTTCCACGTCGCAGTCCAGGCCGGCACCGATGGCCTTCAACACGTCGCGTTCGGTCATGATCCCGATCCCCTCCGAGTCCGGATCGATCACGACCGCCGACCCGACACCGCGGGCCGACATCATCCGCGCCGCCTGGCGGAGCGTGTGCTCCGGACCGACGACGAGGACCTGGCTGGACATCGCTTCCCGTACCTGCATCACGCATCACCCCTTTGGGACGGTGGCATCCGGTACCGACATGGTGGTCCGTGGATGTTTCCTGGACAAGACCGGGCATCGTCGCGATTCCGGATCGCTCGCTACTGTCGAACGGTGTCCACCGACCCCCTGCGCTGCGCCGGCGCGCTGATCGTCGACCACGACGGCCGCATCTTCTTTCAGCGCCGATCGCCGCACCGACGCCTCTTTCCCAACTGTTGGGACATCGTCGGTGGCCATCTGGAACCGGGCGAGGAGATCGACGAGGCGCTCCGCCGGGAGATCACCGAGGAGACCGGCTGGATCCTGTCGCACGTTCTCGGCCCGGTGGGTGAGTACCACTACGTCGGCGACGACGGCCTGGCCCGGATCGAACACGACTTCCTGGTCCGGGTGGACGGCGACCTCGACCACCCGACGCTGGAGGCCGGCAAGCACACCGAGTGCCGCTGGCTGGCCGAGCACGAGGTGACCGTGCTGGACGAGAACCGCGACGTCAACGACGGGCTGATCCGGCGGATCGCGGAGGAGGGCTTCGCCGTCCTGCGGTCGATCGGTCTGTGAACACCGTCGACCTGGCGCCGCACCGGTTCGCCGGGCTGCTCGCCCCGGCTGTGGACCGGGTCTTCCGCGCCGGCATGCTGGCCGGCCGCGACGGTGGCGGCGCCGAGCTGAGCCAGCGGTACGGCGGAGTGGCGGCGACCGGCTTCCTGGTCGACCTGCGCACGCGGCTGGCCGCACCCGGTGGCACGGTCGACGGGCCGGGGTTCGCGGCGATCACCCGGTACCACGACCCGGTCACCTGCCAGCGGATCGTGGACAAACAGGTGGCGCACGGGATGCTCCACCGCGGCCCGGACGGCGCGCTCTCCGCCACCGAGCGGGGTACGGCCTTCCTCACCGAGCTGTACCAGGTGCACGCCGAGGTCACCGAGGAGCTGTGGGCGGGGCACGACGAGCGGGTGCCACGGCTGGTGGCGGCGCTCGGCCGGCTGCTGTCGTACGCCCTGGTGCTGGCCGACGAGGAGGGGGACCGGGGCGGGTCGGCCTTCGCCGCGATGGCGCCCCCGTACGAGCCGGACGGCACCCCGTCGGGCGTGCTGCTGCTCAACCGGCTCGGCACGCTGCGATACCACCGCGCCGACGCGCACGCCGCCGCCTGGGCTGCCGCCGGGCACACCGCGTCGAGCATCGCCGCCCTGCCGACCGGCCCCGAGCGGCTCGCCATCGAGCTGGAGACCGACCGACGGGCGGCCGGCCCGTACGCCATGCTCGGTGCGGAGGAGCGGCTGACCATGCTCGCCGACCTGGCGGCGTTCCCCGGCTGACCCGGTTGGCCGGAGCGGCGCGGCCACCCGGGGCTATCCTCCACCGGTGACGGGGAGCAGGACGAGGGAGGATGTCGGGATGATCGGGATGGTGCTCGCAGCCGGGGCCGGGCGCCGGCTGCGCCCGTACACCGACACGCTGCCCAAGGCGTTGGTGCCGGTGGACGGCGAGACGACGATCCTGGACATCGCGCTGGGCAACCTGGCCGAGGTCGGGCTCACCGACATCGTGATCGTGGTCGGCTACGCGGCGGACGCGGTCCGCGAGCGGCAGGTCGACCTGGAGAAGCGGTACGGGGTCACGCTCACCCTGGTCCACAACGACAAGGCCGAGGAGTGGAACAACGCCTACTCACTCTGGCTGGCCCGGGAGTACTTCGCGCGCGGGGTGCTGCTGGTCAACGGGGACACCGTGCACCCGGTGAGCGTGGAGAAGACTCTGCTCGCCGAGCGCGGGCCCGGCATCCTGCTCGCGGTGGACACCCTCAAGCCGCTGGCCGAGGAGGAGATGAAGACCACCTTCGACGCCGCCGGCCAGCTCACCCGGATCACCAAGATCATGGACCCGGGCGAGGCGTACGGGGAGTACATCGGTGCCACGCTGATCGAGCCGCAGGTCGCCGGCGCGCTCGCCGACGCGCTGGAGACCACCTGGCGGCGCGACCCGAACCTCTACTACGAGGACGGCTACCAGGAGTTCGCCGACCGGGGCGGGGAGGTGCGGGCGGCGCCGATCGGCGACGTCCCCTGGGTGGAGGTCGACAACCACGCCGACCTGGCCCGCGCGTGGGAGATCGCGTGCCGCTACTAGCCCGCACGGTCAACACTCCGCTGCTGATCGAGGTCCGGCGGGGTGCGGTGGCGGACCTGGGGCCGCTGTTGGCCGACCGGAGGATCTCCGCTGGCGGCGACGTGGCGGTGGTGGTCGGTCCCGGTCAGGGCGAGAAGATCGTCGAGCTGTGCCGGCCCAGCCTCGGGTCAGCCGACGTCTTCACCGTCGTCGGCGGCACCATCGACGCCGCGAACGAGCTCGGTGACCGGCTCCGGGCCCGCTCGTACGACGCGGTGATCGGCATCGGCGGTGGAAAGACCATCGACACCGCCAAGTACGCCGCCACCCGGTACGGCATGCCGATGGTGACCGTGGCGACCAGCCTGGCCAACGACGGCATCGCCTCACCCACCGCGTCACTCGATCATGAGGGCGGCAAGGGTTCCTACGGGGTGCACATCCCGATCGCGGTGATCGTCGACCTGGACTTCGTGGAGAACGGCCCGGACAGTCAGACCCAGGCGGGGATCGGCGACGCGGTCAGCAACGTGAGCGCCTGCGCGGACTGGGAGTTGGCGCACGAGGTCCGCGGCGAGCCGATCGACGGCCTCGCCATTACCCTGGCGCGGACCGGTGCCGAGGCGTTGATCAACCACCCCGGCAAGATCACGGACGACGCGTTCCTCACCACGCTGGCTGAGGCGTTGATCCTCGGCGGGATCGCCAGTTCGGTGTGCGGGTCGACCCGCCCGGCCAGCGGCGGCGACCACGAGATCTCCCACGCCATCGACCGGCTCTATCCCGGCACCGGCTCGCACGGCGAGCAGGTCGGGCTCGGCGCGCTCTTCTGCACCTTCCTCCGCGGGGACCCGGAGCGGTTCGGTCAACTAGCCCGTTGCCTGCACCGACACGGCCTCGCCACCGTTCCCGGCGATCTGGGGCTCACCGACGACCAGTTCATCGAGGCGGTGCAATTCGCCCCGCGCACCCGACCCGATCGGTACACCATCCTCGAACACCTGGCGCTGTCGCCTACCGAGACGCGGGAGCGGCTGGCAGACTACGCCGGTGCAATCCGCAACCAGCTTGGCTGACCCCCGTCCCACCGTCGCCGACTTCCACCGGGTGAACCGGGGCGGCGGCCTGTTCAGTGAGTCGATCAGCCAGTGGTTGGGGGCCGTCTTCGCGCTGGTCGCCCAGCGACTCGGGCTGCGCCCGACCGCGCTGACCCTCACCAACCTGGTGCTCGGGCTGGCCACCTCGGTCACCGTGGTGGCGCTCGCCGGTCCGGTCGCCGACGGCGACGTACCGGCCTGGGTGGTCGGCCTGCTCGCCCTGGTCGGCTGGCAGGTGGCGTACGCGCTGGACTGCGCAGACGGGCAACTGGCCCGGGTGACCGGCCAGCGCAGCGCAGCCGGCGCCCGGATCGACGTGCTCTGCGACGTGGCCGCGCAGATCGCCCTGGTGGCCGCGCTCGCCGCCACCGCGGTGGCGCAGGAGCCGTCGACGCCGACCTGGCTGGTGGCGACCTTCGCCGGCACCTGGATGGTCAACCTGGTCACCTCGGTGATGCAGTCCGGCCCGAACGCGGCCAGCATGGTCACCTCGACCTCACTGCCGGTCCGCCTGGTGAAGCTGGTCCGCGACTACGGCGCGGTGATCTTCGTGGCCGCCCTGGTGCTGGCCGTGGCCCCCGCGCTGGTCCTCTGGGTGATCATCGCGTTCACCATCGTGAACGGCGGCTTCCTGCTCGCCAGCATCGCCTTCTCCGCCCGCGCCTCCCTGCGCTGACCCCCACCGCCCCACGCCCCGCACCGCCATGGTGCGAGCGCCTCGGCAAGATCGTGCTCGATCCAGGAAACAGGGACATCCGGCCGCTCCGAGGCCACTCTTTCCATGATTGAGCGCGATCTTGCCGGGCCCGCCAACGGGCGGCGGGCAGCCGGGCGGGTCGGGGTCAGGGGTGGTGCGCGGTGCGGGCCATGCCCGCGTAGATGTCGATGAGCTGCTTGGTGACCACGTCGGGGTGGAAGGTCCGCTCGTAGCGGGCGCGGGCGGCCGGGGCGAGCCCGGCGGCACCTGCCCGGGCCACCGGGAGGGCGGCGGCCAGCGCGGCCGCCTCCGGGGCCACCACCCAGCCGGCCTCGCCCAGGCCGATTCCGGCCGGCGTCGGCGACCCGCCGCCCCCGGCGACGGCGGAGGCGATCTCGGCCGGCCCGGTGCCGGCGGGCTCGTGCGGGGCATCCGCGCCGACCAGGTACGGAATGCCGCCCAACGCGGTGCCGAGCACCGGCCGGCCGCTGGCGAACGCCTCGATGATCACGGTCGGCAGCACGTCGTGCCACATCGAGGCGGCGATCACCACCGCGCTCGCCTCGACCGCCGCCCGTACCCCGGCCCGGTCGAGCTGACCCAGGTAGACCACGTCGGGTCGCTCGGCGGCGGCGGCCTCCACCAGCGGGCGCAGCTCGCCGTCCCCGGCCACCCGCAGGGTGCCCAGTGCGCCCACCGGGTGCCGACGCCAGGCATCCAACAGCAGGTCGACGCCCTTCTCGGGGCTCAGCCGAGCCATGTAGAGGAAGCCGTCGCCGAGTGGCGCCGGCCGACCCGGGTCCGGCACGGCGTTCGGCTTCACCACGATCCGCTCGTCCGGAATGCCGTATTCGCGCAGGTGGTCGGCGATCGCCGTGGTGAGCGCGATGTACCGGTCCACCGACCGCCAGGTGCCCCGGTGCACGGCCAGGGTGGTCGCCATCAGCGCGCTCTGCGCCGCCGAGTCGCGGTAGCAGCGGTGCTTGATCGCCGGTACGCCCAACGCCCGACCCTTGCAGTCCTGGCAGATCACGCCATCCCGGAAATAGATCCCCGAGGAGCAGACCTGCCGGTAGTTGTGCACCGTCTGTACCACCGGCACGCCGTGCCGGTGCGCGGTCCGCACCACCCAGGGCGAGAGCAGGGGGTACGGGTTGTGCAGGTGCAGCGCGTCCGGCCGGTGCTCGGTGAGCAGCCGGCTCAGGTCGTGCTGGGCGCGTGGAGCCCAGATCGGCGAGATCGGCAGCAGCGCCTTGGCCGCCTTCGACATCGACGGGATCTCGTCCGAGCTGCGGATGAACGGCAGCACCTCGACGCCGGCAGCGGTGAGCTGAGCGATCTCCGAGTCGACGATCGTGTTCTCGCCGGAGGGCTGGGCTTCCCGGTACCGGTTGTGCGCCACCACGATTCTCACAGCGCTCGCCTTTCGTTCGCAGTCATGCCGGCTCCTGCTCGCGACTGCGGGGCTCGCAAGCTCACTCCTCGCGCTCGTGGCAGGGACTCGCAAGCTCATTCCTCGCGCTCACCGGAAAGAAGGCTACCGTTGTGTCGTGCCCGAACTACCGGAGGTTGAGGCGCTCGCGGGTTACCTGCGGCAGCGCGCGGTGGGGCGGCGTGTCGACCGGCTGGAGATCGCCGCGATCAGCGCCCTGAAGACGTACGACCCGGCACCCGCCGCGGTCGCCGGTCGGGCGGTGGTCGACGCCCGCCGGCACGGCAAGTTCCTCGACGTGCTGTTCGAGGGCGACCTGCACCTGCTGGTCCACCTGGCCAGGGCAGGCTGGCTGCACTACCGGGAGGCGTTCCCGGCCACCACCCCGCTGCGCCCCGGCAAGGGGCCGATCGCGGTACGGGTCCGCCTCGACGACGGCTCCGGGTTCGACCTCACCGAGGCCGGCACGCAGAAGAAGCTCGCCGCGTACCTGGTCACCGACCCGGCGGCGGTGCCCGGGGTGGCCAAGCTGGGCCCGGACGCGCTCGCCGCGGACCTGCCCACCTTCGCCGAGCGGCTGCGCAGCCGGCGTGGGCAGGTCAAGGGGGTGCTGACCGACCAGTCGGTGCTGTCCGGGGTCGGCAACGCGTACTCCGACGAGATCCTGCACGCGGCGAAGCTGTCCCCGTTCGCGATCACCGACCGGCTCACCGACGACCAGCTCGCCACCCTGCACGCGGCCACCCGGCAGGTGCTCGGTGACGCGGTCGAGCGCTCCCTCGGCCAGCGGGCCGCGGAGCTGAAGGGCGAGAAGCGCTCCGGGCTGAAGGTGCACGCCCGCACCGGGCTGCCGTGCCCGGTGTGCGGGGACACCGTGCGTGAGGTGTCGTTCGCCGACTCCAGCCTCCAGTACTGCCCGACCTGCCAGACCGGCGGCAAACCGCTCGCTGACCGCCGGTTGTCTCGACTCGTACGGTGAGTAATTCCACTCGCCGACTACGGAGCGGAATCAGCCCGACTGAGCCGAAGCTCCGGTCCACCGTTCTCGCCACACGCGCATCCATCGGTATAGTGGCCCGGTCCCCGGCTTCTGAAATGGTGCGGAGCCGGCCAGATCCCGCCGGCACCATCGGTCGCCAATCTCCTACGGGGCAGCGACCGGTCGGAGCCCGCGTGGGAGACTGGGACGGTGGGCGACCCGGGCCCTCACTGCGAGTGAGCGGCACGTGTCATGCGGGAGGACATGGGTGAGGTGACGGCAAGCCTCCAGCGCCCGGTAACCAACGAAGGCCGGAGCAAACTCGTGCGGCACGTCGACAGCTTCGAGATCCAGCCGCCGACACCGCCGTCGCACAACGGTGTCCCGCGGTCGGCATGGGCCAGGGCGCGACGCCGTGTCTCCCGCTGGCACCGCCCCTACACGGCGATCCTCCTGCTGCTCGACTTCGCCTCAGCGGCGTTCGCCAGCTGGATCGCGATCCAGCTCTTCGACCAGGCCGCCTCCGGTTTCAGCGGCACCCAGCAGGACCCGACCTGGTTCCACACCGTCTCCTACCTGCTGCTCCCGCTCGGCTGGGTGGTCACCCTCTGGAGCAACCGGGCGTACGACCGGCGCTATCTGGGGCTCGGACCCGACGAGTTCAAGCGGGTGATCCGGGCCGCGGTCACGGTCGCGGCCAGCGTCTCCTTCCTCGCCTTCGCCACCAAGACCGCGCTGTCCCGGTGGACGGTCGGCACGGCCCTGCTCGGGGCGCTGCTGCTCATCCTGTGGGGCCGGTTCGTGGCCCGCTGGGCGCTGCACTACATCCGCCGACGCGCCGGGCAGGCCGCGCACCGGATGGTGCTGGTCGGCACCCTGCCGGAGTGCCTGGAGGTCTACGCGGCGGTCACCCGCAGCCCGGCCGCCGGGCTGGTGCCGGTCGCCATCCACATCACCGACGGCTACGCGGCGGCCCGGGGGATGCCGACCCCGGTGCCGGTACACGCCGGCCGGGACGTCCTGGCCCTGGTCCGGGAGGTCGGCGGGGACACCATCGCGGTCTGCGGGTCGGCCAGCGCCGAGCCGGGCGAGCTGCGTCGACTGGCCTGGCAGCTGGAGGGCTCCGGGGTCGACCTGGTGGTCGCCCCACAGCTGACCGACATCGCCGGCCCCCGGGTGCACATCCGGCCGATCGAGGGCCTGCCCCTGCTGTACGTCGAGGAACCGACCCTCTCCGGGCCGGCGCTGCTGGCCAAGAACCTGATGGACCGGGTCGCCGCCGGCCTCGGCCTGCTGCTGCTGGTCCCGCTCTTCCTGGCCGTCGCCCTGGCGATCCGGATCTCCGACCCCGGACCGGTCTTCTTCCGCCAACCCCGGGTGGGCCACGAGGGACGCACGTTCCGGGTGTGGAAGTTCCGGACCATGTACGTCGACGCCGAGGACCGGCTGGCCAGCCTGGTCGACCGGAACGAGACCGACGGCATGATGTTCAAGATGAAGGAGGACCCGCGGGTCTTCCCGGTGGGCCGCTTCCTGCGGGCCTCGTCGCTGGACGAGCTGCCGCAGCTGATCAACGTGCTCTGGGGTGAGATGTCGCTGGTCGGGCCCCGCCCGTTGCCGGCCGACGACGGCGACTTCCTGGGCGACGTGCGCCGCCGGCTGCTGGTCCGCCCCGGCATGACCGGCCTGTGGCAGGTCTCCGGCCGCTCCGACCTGTCCTGGGACGAGGCCGTCCGGCTGGACCTCTACTACGTCGACAACTGGTCGCTGGCGTACGACCTGAGCATCCTGTGGCGCACCGTCGGAGTGGTGCTCGCCCGCAAGGGCGCGTACTAGGGGTTGGCGCGCCGGGCCGGAGGGGCCAGGATCGCTGCGTGGGTGGCAACCTTTCCGCCGTCGTCGGCGTCGTCTCGCTGGTCACCGCGCTGACCGCGGCGCTGTTGGCCGTACTGCGGCTGCGAGCTCGCCGGGGCATCGCCACCGCCACCCAGCGGGCCACCTACGAGGTGCTGCACACCGCCGGGCTGGCGGCCGAGCCACTGCGGGCGGGGCTGAGCGCGGCGGGCGCGGCGAAGGCCGTACGCCATCTGCGCGCTCTGGTCGGCGCGGCCGGGCTGGCGCTCACCGACGCCGACGAGGTGCTCGCCCTCGACGGGCGCGGCGCGCACCACGGCGAGCAACTGCTCACGGCGGCCCGGCGGGTGATGGACACCGGGCGCTCGACGGTGCTCGGTGAGCACGAGCTGAGCTGCGACCGGGTCGACTGCCCGGTCCGGGGGGCGGTCGTCGCGCCGCTGCACGGCGCGGACGGCCGGGTGGTCGGCGCGCTGGTGGCCATCGCCGACAGTCCGCCGGCGCCCGGGCTGGTGCAGGCCACCCTGGAGACCGCGCACTGGGCCGGCAACCAGCTCGCCCTGGCCGAGCTGGACTCGTCGCGGGAGCGGCTGGCGCGGGCCGAGATCCGGGCGCTGCGGGCGCAGATCAGCCCGCACTTCATCTACAACGCGCTGACCGCGATCGGCTCGTTCGTCCGCACCGACCCGGAGCGGGCCCGGGAGCTG
Organism: Micromonospora sp. NBC_00389; assembly: GCF_036059255.1. Classification (NCBI taxonomy): domain Bacteria; kingdom Bacillati; phylum Actinomycetota; class Actinomycetes; order Micromonosporales; family Micromonosporaceae; genus Micromonospora; species Micromonospora sp. NBC_00389. Next base: position 1,415,891 of record NZ_CP107947.1, read on the forward strand.
ATCCTGGAGTTCGCGGAGTTCACCCGGTACTCGTTCCGGGCGCACGGGGAGTTCACCACGCTGGCCGAGGAGCTGCGGTCGATCGACCGCTACCTGACCATCGAGCGCGCCCGGTTCGGCGACCGGTTGCAGGTGCGGCTGCAGATCGCCCCGGAGGTGCTGCCGGTGACGCTGCCGTTCCTCTGCCTGCAACCACTGGTGGAGAACGCGGTCCGGCACGGGTTGTCCCGCAAGCCGGGCACGGGCATGGTGAGCATCGAGGCCCGGGACGCGGGCGCCGAATGCCACATCACCGTGGAGGACGACGGGGTGGGAATGGATCCGACCACGCTGACCGCCGGCATCGCCGAGCTGGCCCGCAGCACCGGCGACCCGGGCGACGACCCGGGCCAGCACGTCGGCCTCTCCAACGTCGACGAGCGAATGCGGTCGGTCTTCGGGGACCGGTTCGGCCTGGTCGTGGAGACCGGGTTGGGCTCGGGCACCAAGGTGAGCATGCGGGTGCCGAAGTTCCACCCCGGCGTACGGGCCGGATCGTGAGCGAGCGACCCGGGTCGGCTGTGGTGAACGCGTCCGGATTTCTCCGCGTACTGGCGGTGGACGACGAGCCGCCGGCGCTCGACGAGCTGGCGTACCACCTGCGGGCTGACCCCCGGGTCGCCCGCCTGCACACCGCCGGGGACGCCACCGAGGCGCTGCGGCTGCTCCGCGACGGTGACGTCGACGTGGTCTTCCTGGACATCCGGATGCCCGGGCTGGACGGCATGGAGCTGGCCCGGGTGCTGCGCCGGTTCGCCCGGCCACCGGCGATCGTGTTCGTCACCGCGTACGACGACGGCGCGGTGGATGCCTTCGACCTGGGGGCCACCGACTACGTGCGCAAACCGGTCCGTGCCGAGCGGCTGGCCGAGTCGCTGCGCCGGGTGATCGGCTCACGGGTGGTGCCGTCGCATCCGGCGGCGCTGGCCCGGGCGGAGGAGGACCCGACCATCCCGATCGAGTTGGCCGGCACCACCCGGATGCTGCCCCGCTCGGCGGTGCGGTGGGTGGAGGCGCAGGGGGACTACGCCCGGTTGCACACCGCGGAGGGGTCGCACCTGGTGCGGGTCTCGCTGGCCACGCTGGCGGAGCGCTGGGCCGACGCCGGTTTCGTCCGGGTGCACCGGTCGTACCTGGTGCAGTTGAAGTTGATCGCGGAGCTGCGGCTGGTCAACTCCGGCTATGTGGTGGTGATCGACTCGACCGAGCTGCCGGTGAGTCGCCGGCACACCCGGGAGTTGAAGGACAAGCTGGTCAGGGCCGCGAAGCAGGACTGGAGTCGCTGATTCGGGAATGGGACGGCCACTCTCGTACGTTGTACGCTAGTCCGTACGACTTCCGGGAGGCCGCCGTGACCGAGACTCCGTTCGACGCCGAGACCGAGTTCGACCGCCAACTCGACCGACTGGTTGAGCTGGGCTACCCCGCCCTCGCCGAACTGCCCGAGGCCGCCTTCCGCGGTCTGGTCGCACCGCTGCGGGCCAAGGCGGTCGAGGGCGCCGCCGGCCTGCCCGCGCCCACCGACGCCCGGGTGCCGTTCCTGCTGGTCACCACGCGGGACCTGGTCGGGGTGGAGGCCCGGCTGGAGCTCACCACCCTGGCCGGAAAGCGCAAGCCCGGCATTCTCGACCGGCACTACGCCGAGGACGACCTGCCGCGCTTCGACCCGATCAAGGAGTTGGAGGTGCCGGCCGGGCCGGCGTACCTGCTCTTCGACGTCGACCGGGGCGAGGAGTTCCGCAACCTGCCGCCCGCCACGGCCATGGAGGGAATGACCGCCCAGGGTCGGCTGCCGCTCACCATCGACGAAGGGCTCGCCTTCATCACGCTGCACCCGGCCTCGCTGGCCAGCAACAGGTGCTTCTCGCTGGTCGGCTCCCGGTGCGGCGACAAGCGGGTGCCGGCGCTCTGGATCAGCCAGGGCGCGCCGAAGCTGGGCTGGTGCTGGTACGGCAACCCGCACACCTGGCTCGGCTCCGCCTCGGCCCGGCCGGAACGCATCGGCCTGGAGTGACCGCCAGGGTGCGCCGAGTCCATGGAGGATGGCCGTCCGGTCCGTAGCCATCGCTGGCGACCAGGCATGAAGCCGAGTTACCCGGTCAGAAGATGTCGGCCAGCGGAAGGGCGAGGGGAAACGGCTGCTCGGTGCGGTAGACCTCGCCGAGGAGAACCGCCTGCTCGCGGTAACCGCCCGAGCCGTTGACCAGCACGGTCAAGGTCTGCTTAAGGGGTTCCACCAGCCAGTAGAGGGGAATGCCGGCCGCGGCGTACTCGTGCCGTTTGAGCACCAGGTCACGGCCGGCATTGCTCGGCGAGATCACCTCCACGACAAGGAGCACGTCGGCGGGGTCGAGCGCGGCACCGCCGCTGGCCAGTGCGCTCTCATGGGCGACGAAGAGATCCGGCACGAAGTACGAGGAGCGCTTGGCGCTGACCCCGATGTCCTGCCCCACGAGCAGGCCGGCGGGGGCCTGCCGGTCGAGGATCCGACGGAGGCGGTTGGCGACCGCGCCGTGGAAGACGTCCGCATGGGGGGACACGAGCAGGCTCCCGTCGAAGATCTCGTAGACCTGGTCGTCCTCGGGAAGATCCTGGAGGTCGTCCACCGTCCAGGCGTCACCCCAGCCGGGCCGCCCAGGGTTCGTCACCGTCACACCTCCTCTCTACCGGCCCACCCTGACAGCTCGGTCGGTCGTCCACAACGAACCTCGGGTGTTCGCGGAGGCCGGCCGGCATGTCCACCGAGTTATCCACAGGCGTGACCCGTTCTCCACAGGTTGTTCACAACGCCACCCACCGATCTCCACGCCGGCTCCCTACAGTCAGGGCCTATGAGGCAACGCCGGGTACTGGTGGTCGAGGACGAACGAACCATTGCCGAGTCGGTCGCCGCCCGACTCCGCGCCGAGGGCTTCGCGGTGGAGATCGCGGCGGACGGCCCCAGCGCGGTCGAGCAGTTCCGCGCCGGACAGCCGGATCTCGTCGTCCTCGACGTGATGCTGCCCGGCTTCGACGGCCTGGAGGTGTGCCGGCGGATCCAGGCCGTCCGGCCGGTGCCGGTGCTGATGCTCACCGCCCGGGACGACGAGACCGATCTGCTGGTGGGGCTCGCGGTCGGTGCGGACGACTACCTCACCAAGCCGTTCTCGATGCGGGAGCTGGCCGCCCGGGTGCACGTCCTGCTGCGCCGGGTGGAACGGGCCGCCGCGCCCGCACCACCCGCCATCCACCTCGGCGACATTGAGATCAACGAGGCCGAGCGGCGGGTCCGTCGGGCCGGCGCGGACGTACACCTCACGCCGACCGAGTTCGACCTGCTGGTCCACCTCGCCGGGCGGCCCCGCACCGTCCTCCCCCGGGAGCGGCTGCTCGCCGACGTCTGGGGGTGGGCCGAGGGGAGCGGCACCCGCACGGTGGACAGCCACGTCAAGGCGCTACGCCGGAAGCTGGGCGCCGACCTCATCCGCACCGTGCACGGAGTCGGCTACGCACTGGAGGTGTCGTCCTGAGCGCCGTCCTGCTCGCTCGCCTGGACCGGGTGCTGGAACTGCTGCCCCGCCCGCTGGATCCGGTGCGCTCGATCAAGCTGAAACTGGGCGTACTGCTGGTCGCCTCCGGCGCGGCCGGGCTGGCGTACTTCTCGTACGGCATCGGTTGGCCGCCGCCGGTGACCTCGGCGACCGCCATCGCCGTCGCCCTGCTCACCTCGCAGGTGCTCGCCCACGGGATGACCTCGCCGCTGCGGGAGATGACGGCGGCGGCCGGCGCGATGGCCCGCGGTGACTACACCCGCCGCGTACGCGCCACCTCCCGAGACGAGGTCGGCGAGCTGGCTCAGGCGTTCAACAAGATGGCCGAGGACCTGCACGCCTCGGACCAGCGCCGACGGGAGCTGATCGCGAACGTCTCGCACGAGTTGCGTACGCCGATCACCGCGTTGCAGGGCGTGCTGGAGAACATGGTGGACGGGGTGGCCGCACCCGAACCCGCGGCGCTGCGCTCGGCGCTGTCCCAGACCGAGCGACTCGGACACCTCGTCGCCGACCTGCTCGACCTGTCCCGCCTCGATGCCGGGGTGGTCCCGCTGCGGCGGGTCCGCATCGACGTGGGGGACTTCCTCGACGAGGCGGTGGAGCACGCCACCGCGAGCGCTTGCGGCGCGGGGCTGGACGTGCGCTTCCGGCTCCGCGAGCTGGCGGTGCCGCTGACCGTGCACGCCGACCCGTGGCGGCTGCACCAGGTGTTCGCGAACCTGCTCGACAACGCGGCGCGGCACAGCCCGCCCGGCGGCACAGTGCGGGTGAGCGCCGAGGAACACGCCGGCCAGCTTCGCTTCGAGGTGAGCGACGAGGGCCAGGGGATCCCACCGGCGGAGCGCTCCCGGGTGTTCGAACGGTTCACCCGTGGCGATCGGGCGGCCGGCGGCGGGACCGGACTCGGCCTGGCGATCGCCCGGTGGGTCGTTGAACTGCACGGCGGCCGGATCCGGGTCCTCGATCCCGCCGAACAGACCGGAGGCACCCAGCCCGGCTGTCGCATCCAGGTCACCATCCCCAGCGACGGGCCATACCGAGAAGAGGCCGCATGACCAGCCCTGGCAGCACCCACGTCCCGGCCGGCGACCCGCGACCTCCCGTTCCGGGCAGGCCCGGCCAGCCCTGGTTCGGCCCCGGCCCGGCGCTCCCGCCAGCGACCGGCCGGCCCCAACCCTGGCCCGCACCGCCGGTCACGCCCCGGCCACCCTCGCTGCTCGAACGTCGTTGGCCGGGGCCGTCCGGCGCCGCCCGCCCGGTGGTCCTGGCCGCGCTGACGGCGGCTGCGGCGATCGGTGCCTCGACGCTGTCGGTGGTTCGCCCCGGCGTCGGCTGGCTGGTGGCCGCGCTGGCCGCCACCGTCGCCCTCGTCACCGCCAGCGTCATCCGACCCGGGACGTCGCTGCGGGCGGAAATACCGCGACAGACCAGCTCTGGCGATTCGGCGGCGCGGGCCACGACCGCCGCACCCGACGCGGCCACGACCACCCCGGTCACCGCCACCACGCCACCAGCACCACCCACGACCGCTCCGCCCACACCCCCCGGCCCGACCACGACCCTCACGCCTGCCCCGACACCCGCAGCGCCGCCGACCACCGCCGAGTCGCCGACGGCACCCGCCACCGTGACCGCAGTGCCGCCCAACACTCCCGGTCCGACCACGACAGCCGCACCACCGCCCACCGCAGCGCCGCCCACCACCGCCGAGTCGCCGACGGCACCCGCAGCCACCGCGACCACAGCGCCGCCCACCACCTCCGGAGCGGCCACGACAGCCGCACCATCCACCACCGCACTGCCGCCCACGACCTCCGGATCGGTCACGACAGCTGCGGCGGCGGTCGCCCGTCCCGGTGCCACGGGGGCACCGGGGCGGGTGGCGGGGGCCGTCTGGGCCGCCGCGACCGTCGCACTGGTCGCGGTCGGCTCGGTCCGGGCCGCCGGCTGGCTCTTCGCGCTCTGCCTGATCGCCGCCGCGGTCACCGCGACGCTCGCGGTGACCGGCGGGCGAAGCCCGTTCGGGATGCTGGTGGCCGCGATGCTGCCGCCCGCCGCCACGGTACGGGCGCTCCCCTGGGCGGTACGCGGGCTGCGCCGCACCCGCCCGGCCGGCCCCGGGGTCGGACGCCTCCTGACCAGCCTCGCGGTCTCGGCCGGGCTCCTGACACTGTTCGGTCTGCTCTTTTCCTCCGCCGACGCGGTCTTCGCCGACCTGGTCGCGGGTCTGCTGCCGGACATCGCACTGGGCGGTGGCGTCGGCTGGCTGGCCCGTCTGCTGCTGATCGGCCTGGGCCTGCTCGGCGGCGCGTACCTGGTCAGCCGCCCACCCAACCTGGAAGGGCTGCGGGCGGCACCGACCCGACCGGCGCACCGGCTGGAGTGGACCCTGCCACTGGTGCTGCTCGACGCCCTCTTCGCCGCCTTCGTGTCGGTCCAGCTGACGGTGTTCTTCGGCGGCGCGGGGCACGTGCTGCGTACGGCCGGGCTCACCTACGCCCAGTACGCCCGCGGTGGGTTCTGGCAACTGCTCGCCGTCACCGCGCTCACCCTGCTGGTGATCGCGATCGCCGCCCGGCGGGCACCACAGTCCACGAGGGCCGACCGGCTGTTGGTCCGCGTGCTGCTCGGCACGCTTGCCGCGCTCAGTCTGGTCGTCGTCGCCTCCGCGCTCTACCGGATGCAGGTCTACGCCGACGCGTACGGTGCCACCCGGCTGCGGCTCGTCGTGGCGACCGTCGAACTCTGGCTCGGGCTGCTCTTCGTCCTGGTCGGGGTGGCCGTGGTACGGATGCGAGCCGACTGGCTGCCCCGGCTGGTGATCGGCACGGCGGTGCTGGCTCTGCTCGGGCTGGCGGTGGTCAACCCGGACCGGCTGATCGCCGACCGGAACGTCGACCGGTACCTGGAGACCGGCCGGTTGGACGTCGGTTACCTCTCCCGGCTCTCGGCCGACGCCGTACCGGCACTGGACCGGCTGCCCGAACCGATGCGGTCGTGCGCGCTGCGGGAGATCGCCGCCGAGTTGCCCCGGGACGGCCTCTGGGCCGCGAACCTCGGCCGGGAACGGGCCCGGCGGGAGCTCGGCCCGACCCCGGCGACCGCCAGCGTGACCGACTGTCCCGATCTGCGGCGCTGGTGACCGCGACCGCTTGACAATCGCGCAGGGCGGGCGAGACTGCCGGGGTGGCCAAGCAACTTCCTGACGTCAGGTCGGGCGGTGCGGTACCGCCGCCCCGGCGGACCCGGATCGTGCTGGCCGACATCACCCGGCAGGACACTCGTGCCGAGCGGACCCGCGCCGAGCTGGCTCAGCAGACCCAGGTCGGCGAGGCGTTGGTCCGCGGCCTGGTCCGGGCCCAGCTCGCGCTGGCGCTGCGGCTCTCGCTGGTGGTGGCGATCGGGCTCGGCGGGCTGCCCTGGCTGTTCGCCATCGCACCGTCGCTCGGCCGGACCACCGTCGCCGGCGTCAACCTGCCCTGGCTGCTGCTCGGTGTGGCCTCCTTCCCGTTCCTGATCGGCGTGGGCTGGGCGTACGTGCGGCTGGCCGAACGCAACGAACAGGACTTCACCGACCTGGTGCAGCGGCCGGAGCGCTGAGGTGGCCAACGACTACGTGGTCCCGGCCATCGTTGCGGTCACCCTGGTCACCGTCGGGATCGGCTTCTACGGGCTACGGCTGGCCCGGACGACCTCCGATTTCCTGGTCGCTTCCCGGGCGATCAGCCCGACCTGGAACGCCGCCGCCATCGGCGGGGAGTACCTGTCGGCGGCGAGCTTCCTCGGCATCGCCGGCCTGGTCCTCAAGTACGGCGTGGACGTGCTCTGGTATCCGGTCGGGTTCGCCGCCGGCTACCTGGCCCTGCTGCTCTTCGTGGCCGCGCCGTTGCGCCGTTCCGGCGCGTTCACCCTGCCCGACTTCTGCGAGCTGCGGCTGGGCTCCCGCCGGCTGCGCATCCTGGCCACGGCCTTCGTGATCTTCATCGGCTGGCTCTACCTGGTGCCGCAGTTGCAGGGCGCCGGGCTCACCCTGGCCACGGTGGCCGGCTCCCCGTACCCACTCGGTGCCCTGCTGGTGGCCGGCGTGGTCACCGCGAACGTGGCACTTGGTGGGATGCGGGCGATCACCTTCGTCCAGGCGTTCCAGTACTGGCTCAAGCTGACCGCGCTCGCCGTACCGGTGATCTTCCTGGCGTTGCAGTGGCAGGCCGACGGCCGGCCCGCGGTGACCCCGCCCGACGGGCCGACGTTCCGGGCCGCGACCACCGTCGTGGTCGAGCACCGCGCGACCCTCACGCTGCCCGACGGCGAGATCCGGGAGGTACACCCCGGCGATGAGTTGACCTTCGCTGCCGGCGACCCGGTGCCGGAGGTGTCCGGGGTGGCCACCGACGCCAACGACTGGTTGCTGCCGAGCACCGCCGGCGACGACGACCGGGGCCTGTTCGCCACGTACTCGCTGATCCTGGCCACCTTCCTGGGCACCATGGGCCTGCCGCACGTGCTGGTCCGCTTCTACACCAACCCCGACGGCGCGGCGGCACGCCGGACCACCCTGGTGGTGCTGGCCCTGGTCGGCGCTTTCTATCTGCTGCCCACCCTGTACGGGGTGCTCGGTCGCATCTACACCCCGCAGTTGCTGGTCAGTGGGCAGACCGACGCCGTGGTGGTGCTGCTGCCCGGCGCGGCCCTCGGCGACGGGCTGACCGGGCGGTTGCTCGCCGCGCTGGTCGCGGCGGGCGCGTTCGCGGCCTTCCTGTCCACCTCGTCCGGGTTGCTGACCAGCGTCGCCGGAGTGATCTCGACGGACGTGCTGGGCCGGGGCTCGGTGCGCGGCTTCCGGCTGGCCACGGTGATCGCCGGTGGTGTGCCGGCGGTGCTGGCCCTGCACGTCTCCGGGTTGGACGTGTCGCAGGTGGTCGGACTGGCCTTCGCGGTCGCCGCGTCGAGCTTCTGCCCGCTGCTGGTGCTCGGCATCTGGTGGCGCGGGCTGACCGACCTGGGCGCCGCCGCCGGGGTGCTGGTCGGCGGTGGCGCGGCGATCGGCGCGGTGCTGGTCACCGTGCTCGGCCCGCCGTTGTCCGGCTGGCCGGCCACGCTCATCGCGCAGCCGGCCGCCTGGACGGTGCCACTGGCCTTCACGGTGATGGTCGCGGTGTCGATGGCGACACGTCGACGGGCCCCCGCCGACGTCGCTGCCACCATGCTCCGCCTGCACACCCCCGAAGCCCTCCGCTTGTGAGGACAGCCGTCCGCCTCGGGGATGACGACGGGTCCACCCACCGCCGGAGCCCAGAATTGGCGATCGACCGATAGCGTCGGCTCATGACTGGTGAGCAACCCGCGCTCGCACTGCGTGGCCTGGCCAAGCGGTTCGACGGCACGATCGCGGTGGCCGGCGTCGACCTCGACGTTCCCGCCGGTTCCTTCTACGGCCTGCTCGGCCCGAACGGCGCCGGCAAGACCACCACCCTGTCGATGGCGGTCGGGCTGCTGCGGCCGGACGCCGGCTTGGCCTGGGTGCTCGGCCACGACGTGTGGCGGGACCCGATCGCCGCCAAGCGGCTGCTCGGCGTGATGCCCGACGGGGTGCGGCTGTTCGACCGGCTGACCGGGGCGGAGCTGCTGGCGTACAACGGGCTGTTGCGCGGAATGGACCCCACGGTCGTCGACCAGCGGGCCGCGGAGCTGCTGGACGTGCTGGCGCTCGGCGACGCCGGGCGGACGCTGGTGGTGGACTACTCCGCGGGCATGAAGAAGAAGATCGGCCTGGCGTGTGCGTTGCTGCACGGCCCCCGGGTGCTGGTGCTGGACGAGCCGTTCGAGGCGGTCGACCCGGTCTCCGCCGCTCTGATCCGGGACATCCTCACCCGGTACGCGGCCGGCGGCGGCACGGTGGTCTTCTCCAGTCACGTGATGGAGGTCGTCGAGCGGCTCTGCTCGCACGTGGCGATCCTCGCCGCAGGCACCATCAAGCGGGTCGGCACGATCGCCGAGGTACGCGGTGACCGATCGCTGGAACAGGTCTTCGTCGAGGTGGTCGGCGGGCGCACCGCGACCGGTGAGGAGCTGTCGTGGCTCTCCCAGTGAGCGCCGCCGCCGTACCCGCCGGGCCGGTCCGGGCCGTCTCCGCCCGGCATTTCATGCGGCTCAAGCTGCGAGTGATGGGCAACAACTTCCGGGGGCAGGGCTGGCGGGTCGCGCTGTTCATCGGCGGTGCACTGGTCGGGCTCTGGTTCGCCGCCGCTGGCTTCTTCCTCTTCGCGGTGCCCGGCTTGACGGACAACGGCCGGTACGCGGTGCTGATCGCGGCGGCCGGAGGCGGGCTGCTGGTGCTCGGCTGGCTGCTCATGCCGCTGGTCTTCTTCGGGGTGGACGAGACGCTGGACCCGGCCCGGTTCGCGCTGCTGCCGCTGTCCCGACGCACGCTGGTCACCGGCCTCTTCGCCGCGGCCCTGATCAGCGTGCCGGTGCTGGCGGTGCTGATCGCGTCGTTCGGGCTGGTGCTCACCGCCTGGGCGCTGGGTGGTTGGTCCGCAGGTCTGGTGGCCGTGCTCGGCGTGATCGGTGGACTGCTGCTTTGCGTGGCCGCCAGCCGGGCGGTGACCAGCGCCTTCGCCACCATGCTGCGGTCCCGCCGCGTGCGTGACCTGGCGGCCGTGCTGCTGGCGGTGGTCGCCGCACTGCTCGGCCCGTTGCAGGTCTTCGGCCTCGCCGCGCTGCGGGAGACGGACTGGACACGGCTGACCGGGGTGGCGACCGTGGTCGGCTGGACCCCGTTCGGCGCGCCGTGGACCGCCGGCATCGACGTGGCCCAGGGCCGGGTCTGGGCCGCTCCGCTCAAGCTGCTGATCACGGTGGTGGCGCTCGGTGCCCTGCTGGCCTGGTGGTCGCGGTCGCTGGAGTCGGCGATGGTGGGGGCGGTGAGCGCCGGCAAGGCCCCCGCCCAGCGCGACATCACCGCTGGCGCGGTCGCCCAACTGTTTCCCCGGGTCGCCGGCTGGGCCCGTCGGGACCGGTTCGGGGCGCTGGTCGCCCGGGAGGCCCGCTACTGGTGGCGGGACGCCCGACGCCGGGCCAACCTGATCACGATCGCGGTGGTCGGCATCTTCGTGCCGGTAATGATCAACCTTGGTGGCGCGGGGTTCGCGGTCGAGGACGAGCAGGGTCTGACGACGAGTGCCGCCGACAGCTCACCGGTCCTGGTCACCCTCTCCATGCTCTTCGTCGGCGTGCTCGCCTCGGTCACCCTGGCCAACCAGTTCGGCTTCGACGGCAGCGCGTACGCCGTGAACGTGGTGGCCGGGGTGCCCGGCCGGGTGGAGCTGCGCGCCCGGATGACGGCCTTCTCGCTGTACGTGCTGCCGATGCTGGCGGTCGTCGCGGTGGTCCTGTCGGTGGTGCTCGGCCGCCCGGGCTGGATCGGCCTGACGGCCGGCAGCCTGGCCGCCACCTACGGTGCCGGGCTGGCAGTGAACAGCTTCGTCTCGGTGCTCGGGGCGTACTCGCTGCCGGAGACGAGCAACCCGTTCGCGATGAACAGCGGTGCGGGTATCGCGAAGGGCCTGCTCACCCTGCTGGCCATGGTCATCTCGGCAGTCGTCGCGGTGCCGATGGTGGTGGCCGCGGCGCTGCTCGGTGACGTGTGGCTCTGGTTGGCCCTGCCGGTCGGTGCGGCGTACGGGTTGGGCGCGGCGTTGTTGGGCGCGTATCTGGCCGGCGACGTGCTGGACCGCCGGCAGCCGGAGCTGCTGGCCACCGTCACCCCGCGCCGCTGAGCACGAGGCCGGGCGGAACGGCCGGCCCTCCCGCTCGACGTGGGGTGGCGGGGTCACAATGTTTCACGTGAATCATGATCCGGGTGCCGAGATCCACCACACCGACCCGTTCGCGGTGCCGGCCGGGCAGCGATCGCCGGTACGCCGGCTGCGCGGTCGGCTCGCCGCGCCGGTGACCCTCTGGACGGCGCCCGGCCCGGCCGGGCTGACCGTCTCGTCCACTCTCGTCGCCGAGGGTGAGCCGGACCGGCTGCTCGGGCTGATCGACCCGGAATCCGATCTCTGGGCGGCGGTTGAGGAGGCGGGCCGCTTCGCGGTGGCGCCGCTGGGGCCGCCGCACCGGCAGCTCGCCGACCGGTTCGCCGGCCTCTTCCCCGCCCCGGGTGGGCTCTTCGCCACCGGATCCTGGCTCGACACGCCGTACGGGCCGGTCCTCTCCGACGCTGGCGGGTGGGCCGGGTGCCGGCTGGACACCGCCCGGGAATGCGGGTGGGCACTGCTGGTGGAGGCCACGATCGAGGCGGTCGACCTGGCCGAGGATGGCTCCCCGCTGCTGCACTACCGCGGTCGCTACCACGAGCTGCCGGGCTGACCGGGCGGCCCGGCGGCTGACCGCGTCGACCCACCGGTCACCGGAGTGACCTGGGTCACTCGGCGCAGCCAGCCAACCGCTCGGCGCACTCACCGACCGGCGTCGATCTCACCCTTCCCCGGCAGGGAGCGCGCTCTCTACGGTGCGCGAAACCCCCCCGACGCCTGTGAAGGTGGTGATCCACAGATGTCCACGGACACACCCACGCCGACCGCTTCCCAACCGGACAGGTATCTGGCCGTACAACGGTCGGACGAGTTCGCCGGGCTGCGGCGCGCGCTGCGCGGCTTCGTCTTCCCGATGACCGTCGCGTTCTTCCTGTGGTACGCGCTCTACGTCATTCTCTCCGCGTACGCCCGGGACTTCATGGGCACGAAGCTGTTCGGCAGCAACATCAACGTCGCGCTGATCTTCGGCCTGCTCCAGTTCGTCTCCACGTTCGTGATCGCCTGGCTCTACTCCCGGTACGCCGACCGGAAGATCGACCCGGTCGCCGACCGGATCCGCGCCGAGATCGGGGAGGTGACCCATGAGCATGGTCCTCGCGGCTGAGGCGGGCAACCACACCGCCCGCAACCTGACCATCACGCTCTTCCTGGTCTTCGTGGCGGTCACCCTGGCCATCACCATCTGGGCCAGCCGGCAGACCAAGACGGCGACCGACTTCTACGCCGGTGGCCGGTCCTTCTCCGGTTTCCAGAACGGCATGGCGATCGGTGGCGACTACATGTCGGCCGCCTCGTTCCTCGGCATCGCCGGCATCATCGCGCTCTACGGCTACGACGGCTTCCTCTACTCGATCGGCTTCCTGGTCGCCTGGCTGGTAGCCCTGCTGCTGGTCGCGGAGCTGCTGCGTAACTCGGGCCGCTACACGATGGCGGACGTGCTGGCCTTCCGGATGCGCCAGCGCCCGGTGCGTACGGCGGCGGCGGTCTCCACCATCACGGTGTCGATCTTCTACCTGCTGGCTCAGATGGTGGGTGCCGGCGCGCTGGTCGCGCTGCTGCTCGGCATCCGGCCGGGGACGACCTTCCTCGGCATGGACGCGGCCACCGCCAAGGTGGCCACCATCATCATGGTCGGCGCGCTGATGATCATCTACGTCACCGTGGGCGGCATGAAGGGCACCACCTACGTGCAGATCGTCAAGGCGTTCCTGCTCATGGGCGGCGCGCTGGTGATGACCCTGCTGGTGCTGGCGAAGTACAAGTTCAACCTGTCCTCGCTGCTCGGTGACGCCGCCGCCTCCTCCGGCAAGGGCAGCGCGTTCCTCGAACCAGGGTTGCGCTACGGCGTCGAGGTGGCCGGCAACGCCACACAGACCTTCTACAACAAGGTCGACCTGCTCTCCCTCGGCATCGCCCTGGTGCTCGGCACCGCCGGCCTGCCGCACATCCTGATCCGCTTCTACACCGTGCCGACCGCGAAGGCGGCGCGGAAGAGCGTGCTCTGGGCGATCGGCATCATCGGCACCTTCTACCTGCTCACCCTGGCCCTCGGCTTCGGCGCCGCGGCGCTGGTCGGGAGCGAGGCGATCACCGCGCAGGACAAGGCCGGCAACACCGCCGCGCCACAGTTGGCCGAGGCGCTCGGCATCGACTTCCTCGGCGGCGATCTCGGTGGGGCGGCCCTGCTGGCGATCATCGCGGCGGTCGCCTTCGCCACCATCCTGGCGGTGGTCGCCGGGTTGACCCTGGCATCGTCGTCCAGCCTGGCGCATGACTTCTACGCGAATGTCATGAAGAGGGGCGAGGCGTCGGAGCGACAGGAGGTACGGGTCGCCCGGATCTCCGCCCTGGTGATCGGCGCGGTCTCGATCGCCCTGTCGATCTACGCGCAGAACCTGAACGTGGCGTTCCTGGTGGCGCTGGCCTTCGCGGTCGCCGCCTCGGGCAACCTGCCGGCGATCCTCTACAGCCTGTTCTGGCGGCGGTTCAACACCTCCGGCGCGGTCTGGGCGATCTACGGTGGTCTGCTCTCGGCCGTACTGCTGGTGTTCTTCTCGCCGGTGGTCTCCGGCGCGGCCACCTCGATGTTCCCGGATCACGACTGGCAGTGGTTCCCGCTGTCCAACCCGGGCATCATCTCCATCCCGTTCGGCTTCCTCTGCGGGTGGATCGGCACGCTCATCTCCAAGGAGCACGACGAGGAGAAGTACGCGGAGCTGGAGGTACGCGCCCTCACCGGCGCCGGCGCCCACTGACCGCGGCACCTGTGAAGAAGGGCCCCCTGTACGACGCCAGGCGTCAACAGGGGGCCCTTCCGCAATTCCGGGGATCGGTAGGCTGACCGGCATGAAGGTTGCTGAGCGCTTCGGTTCCGGTCATCGCGTCCTCGTCACCGGCGGCGCCGGATTCGTCCCGTCGCACCTGGTGGACGCCCTGATCGCCCGAGGCTGCACGGTGGTGGCGCTGGACAACTTCGTCACCGGCTCCAAGGAGAACGTCGCCCACCTGCTGGACCGGTCAACCTTCACCCTGGTCGAGGCGGACATCTCCGACGGCCTGCCGACCCACCACCCGGCGCTGGCCGAGCGCTTCGACGCGATCCTGCACATGGCCTCGCCGGCAAGCCCCACCGATTTCGCCCAACTGCCGGTGGAGATCCTCCGGGTCGGCTCGGTGGGCACCCTGCACCTGCTGGAGCGCGCGGTCGCCGACGGTGCCCGGTTCCTGATGGCCTCCACCTCCGAGGCGTACGGAGACCCGAAGGAGCACCCGCAGCGCGAGACCTACTGGGGCAACGTCAACCCGATCGGGATACGCAGCGTCTACGACGAGGCGAAGCGCTTCTCCGAGGCGGCCACCATGGCGTACCACCGCTACCGCGGGCTCGACGGGGCGATCGTCCGGATCTTCAACACGTACGGCCCGCGGATGCGCCCGGACGACGGTCGGGCCATCCCCACCTTCATCTCCCAGGCGCTGCGCGGCGAGCCGATCACCGTGCACGGCACCGGCAACCAGACCCGGTCCATCTGCTTCGTCGAGGATCTGGTCCGGGGCATCCTGCTGCTGCTCGACTCGACCGAGACCGGGCCGATCAACTGCGGCACCGAGCACGAGCTCACCATGCGGCAACTGGCTGAGTTGATCGTGTCGCTCTCCGACAGCAGCTCAGAGGTGACCTACATCACTCGAAGCGCCGACGACCCGGAGATGCGCCGCCCCGACCTGACCCTCGCCCGCGAACTGCTCGGATACGAGCCGACCGTGGCGCCCGAAGACGGCCTGCGACGCACGATCGAGTACTTCCGCGCGCGGCTAGGGTAACCAGCCGGCGACTCGCTGCCGGTCGCTGAACGCCGCCTGAAGGCGGCGGTGGCTCGCGCTACGTACCCTGAGTTACATGTCAGCGACCTCGTCTGCCGGCGCCCCGTACCCGTATCTGCACCGCAGCGCCGGGCGCGCGTCGGTGCCCGGCCCCGACCGGGGCGCCTCCGGGCGCGCCCGTCCGAGCGAGGCGCGCTGGTACCCGTCGTACGACGAGGAGCCGCCCCGGCCGGGTGGCCCGGACGGGCCGAGAGGGCCTGGCGGCCCGGGCGGACCGGGTGGCGCCGGCAGGCCGGGCCGGCGCGGCCCACGGCCACGCTGGGGCCGGATCGGCGTGGTGGCCGGCATCGCGGTGCTGGTGCTGGCCCTGCTCGGTGGCATCGGCGCCTGGTTGTACGCCCGCAACCTCAACAACGACCTGGCCCGGACCGATCCGTTCGCGCAGATCACCGGTGGTCGGCCGGCCAAGACCGTTGACGGCGCGCTGAACATCCTGCTGGTCGGCAGCGACTCCCGGGACCCGGACGCGCCGGTCGACGCGAAGAGCCAGTGGCGGGCCGACACGATCATCGTGATGCACATCCCGGCCGACCACCAGAAGGCGTACCTGGTCTCCATCCCTCGTGACCTCTACGTGCCGATCCCGGAGAGCGCCGGCGCGGCCTGCGACTCGGGCCAGCGCGCGAAGATCAACGCGGCGTTCGCGTTCGGCGGGCTGCCGCTGGCGGTCCGCACCGTGGAGTGCTTCAGCGACGTCCGCATCGACCACGTGATGGCCATCGACTTCGCCGGCTTCAAGCAGGTCACCGACGCCCTCGGCGGGGTCGACCTGAAGGTGGAGCGGACCATCACCTCGATCCACAAGCCGTACCGGACGTTCACCAAGGGCACCAACCACATGAACGGCGCGGAAGCGCTGGACTGGATCCGGCAGCGCAAGCAGTTCCCGGACGGCGACTTCGCCCGGATGAGGCACCAGCAGGAGTTCCTCCGGGCGCTGCTGGACAAGGCGGCGAGCACCGGCACGTTGGCCAACCCGAAGAAGCTCAACGACTTCCTCCAGTCGGTGACCGCGGCCGCCACGGTCGACGAGGGGTTCTCGGTGACGGACATGGCGCTGCAGTTCCGCAGCCTGCGCGGCCAGAACCTCACCTTCGTGACCAGCCCGAACTCGGGTAGCGAGACGATCAATGGCGAGTCGGTGGTGGTCTCCGACCGGGAGAAGGCGCTGGCGATGTACCGGGCCATGTCGTCGGACACCATGGCGGACTGGGTCAAGGCGAACCCGCCGAAGGGCACCAACGGCGGCTGACCGACCCGGCCGCCGACCTCGGCGGTACGACCCGCGGCGACCGGGCTGGCCGCCCGACCGACGGCCGGCCGATCGGGTCATCGAATGGCGACGATCGACCGACCCCGGGAAATCGGCGTCCGGATTGCCCTGGGATGAACTCGCCAAGTCGAAATGATGTACGTACAGTGGTGCCGCCCCCCTCCTGATCACGAGCTGGAGCACGCATGCCGGTTCAGGCCAGCCGTCGCCCTTCGTCCGCCGCGCCCAGCGGCCGGATCTCCTCGTCCATACCTGTGCAGCCGGGTCCCGGGGGCGGCGGACCGGGCGGTCGCCCGCCCGGCGGTGGAGGCCGGTCGGGCGGCGGCGGTGCGGCGAAGAAGCGGCCCCGGCGCAAGGATCCGCTCTGGGCCCGGTTGACCGTCATCTTCGGTGCCGTGCTGATGCTCAGCAGCGGTGTGGCCATCGTCGGCAGCAAGGTGCTGATCGGCCAGGCGACCGGCGACATCGCGCAGCGCGACCTGCTGGGCGGGGCCGGCAAGTCAGACGCCGAGGGCGGGGCGAGCCTGGACGGCCCGATCGACATGCTGCTGCTCGGCGTGGACGCGCGTGAGCGCTGGGCCGCCGACGATGTCCGCTCGGACAGCATCATCATCCTGCACATTCCGGCCTCGCACGACCAGGCGTACCTGATCTCGATCCCCCGGGACACCGAGGCGCAGATCCCGGCGTTCCCGAAGAGCGGCTTCAACGGTGGCACCGACAAGATCAACGCCGCGTTCCAGATCGGCGCCCGCAACGGCGGCGGCTGGGAGGGTGGAGCCCAGCTGATGGCGCAGACGATCAAGCGACTCACCGGGGTCACCTTCGACGGTGCCGCGATCATCAACTTCGGTGGGTTCAAGGGCGTCATCGACGCCCTCGGCACGGTGCGGATCTGCGTGGGCGAGGAGGTCACGTCGATCCACATGAAGTATGTCGACGGTAAGCCCATGTGGAACGCCGACGCCAAGAAGACCGGCAAGACGATGAAGCCCGTGGTGCACAAGAAGGGCTGCCAGGAGATGGAGGGCTGGGCGGCGCTCGACTACGCACGGCAGCGCAAGACCCTCCGCAACGGCGACTACGACC
This sequence comes from Micromonospora sp. NBC_00389, assembly GCF_036059255.1. Classification (NCBI taxonomy): domain Bacteria; kingdom Bacillati; phylum Actinomycetota; class Actinomycetes; order Micromonosporales; family Micromonosporaceae; genus Micromonospora; species Micromonospora sp. NBC_00389. Next base: position 1,433,527 of record NZ_CP107947.1, read on the forward strand.
GGCAGCAGAACCAGCAGCAGCTGATCAAGGCGATGGCCAAGAAGGCCACTGACGGCGGCATGTTGACCAACCCCGCGAAGCTCCAGCAGCTGATCAAGGCGGCCGGCAAGGCGTTCGTGCTGGACACCGGCGGCGCCGACATCGAGGATCTCATCTTCACGATGCGCGGCGTCACCGCGAACGAGCTGACCATGCTCAAGACCAACAGCGGCACCTTCCACGGCAACGGCAACGGCAGTGAGGGCTTGAACGCCGAGACGTTGGAGATGTTCCAGGCTCTCAAGAAGGACAAGCTCGCGGAATTCGTCTTCAACCACCCCCAGGTGATGTCCACCCGAAAGTGACGGCCCTCAGCCGGCCGGAAGTCGCGAAACTCCGGCGACCACCCAGTCACCGCCCGTAGCCTGACGTGAGCAGGTTTCACGTATCGGCTGCGGGGAGGCGGTCACGTCCAGGTGGGGACGGAACGCAGCGGGGCGGGACGGCGAGGCTCGACCCGCCCGGTCGCGTCGCGCCCGCGGGTCGCGGATCCTGCTCGGTGTCGGCCTGGCCCTCGTCCTGCTGGCCGGCCTCGCCGTGGTCGGGCTCAAGACGCTCAGCCACCGGTACGACCGCACGGTGGCCAAGGAGCAGTTGCTCGACCCCGACGCCCGTACCGAGCGGACCGACCTGGACCGGGCGCTCAACTACCTGTTGGTCGGCTCCGACCGGCGGCCCGGCGACAGCGGGCCGGACCAACGCTCGGACACCATCCTCATCGTGCATGTGCCGGCCGGGCGGCGGGAGGCGTACCTGGTATCCATCCCGCGTGACCTGCTGGTCGCCATCCCGCCCGCGAACGGCTTCGGAGGCGGTCAGGACAAGATCAATGCGGCGTACGAGCACGGCGGCGGCGGGCAGGCCGGCGTCCAACTGCTCTCCGCCACCCTGAACCGGCTCACTGGTATCCGGTTCGACGGCGCCGCGCTGATCGACTTCTCCGGTTTCCGGAAGGTGATCGACCTGCTCGGCGGGGTGCAGATGTGCGTGGACACCGAGGTCCGCTCGATCCACACCAATCGGGTCTTCCCCACCGGCTGCCAGCAGATGGACGGAGCGCAGGCGCTGGACTACGTACGGCAGCGCTACGACCTGCCCGGCGGCGACTACGACCGGCAGCACCACCAGCAACAACTGCTCCGGGCGATGCTGGACAGCGCCGGCCAGGCGGACCTGCGCAGCGACCCGGTCAAGCTGGACCGGGTGCTCCGGGCGGTCGGCGGCTCGTTGACCGTCGACACGAACGGCGTACCCCTGGAGGACCTGCTCCTCGCGCTGCGCGCGCTGCCGCCCGACGGGATGCGCGGCGTCCAGGTGCCCTCGTCGCCGCAGACCATCGACGAGGTCTCGTACGTGGTGCTGGACAACAACGGCAACGGGCTCTTCGAGGCCGTACGCGGCACTCAGGTGCCGACCTGGGCCCAGGCCAACCCGCGGTGGGTGACCCGGTTGTGATAGGTCAGACGGCCCGGTCGGTGCCGATCCGGCCGACGAGGATCTAGTGTTGCTTCCTGTGTTCGGACCCCAGGTTCCCACCGTGCCCGTGACCGAGATCGCCGACGACACCTACCTGCTCGACGTGCGGGAAGACGACGAGTGGGCGGCCGGCCACGCCCCCGCCGCTCACCACCTGCCGATGATGGAGCTGCCGGCGCGGCTGGCCGAGGTGCCCACCGACCGGGACGTGGCGATCATCTGCCGCTCCGGCGGGCGCTCCGCCCAGGTCGTCGCCTACCTGGTCAACAACGGCTGGGAGCAGGTGCGTAACGCCGACGGCGGTATGCGCCAGTGGGCCGCCGTCGGCCGCCCTGTGGTGGACGCGAACGGGCAGCCCGGTCAGGTCATCTGAGGCCGGCGGGGATGGGCGGGCCTCTGGTCTTCGCGCACCGCGGCGCCTCGTACGATCTTCCGGAGCACACTCTCGCCGCCTACCTCCGCGCCCTCGACGAGGGCGCGGACGGCCTGGAGTGCGACGTCCGGCTGACCCGGGACGGGCATCTGGTCTGCGTGCACGACCGGCGGTTGGACCGCACCAGCAACGGCCGTGGCCTGGTCAGCGCGCGTACCCTCGCCGAGCTGGAGGCGCTGGACTTCGGCTCGTGGCATCCGGGCAGCGCGCCGAGCGGTGACCTTCCGCCGGACGAGTCACACACCCGGCTGCTGACCCTGGCCCGGCTGCTGGACGCGGTGCTGGCCGCCGGCCGGCCGGTCCGGCTGCTGGTGGAGACGAAGCACCCGTCCCGCTACGGCTCGAACGTGGAGCGGCGGCTGGTCGCCCTGCTGCGCCGGTACGGGCTGGCCGATCCGGCGCCGGACGACCCGGTCCAGGTCACCGTCATGTCGTTCTCCCCGCTGGCGCTGCGGCGGGTCCGCGAGCTGGCTCCGACGCTGCCGACGGTCCTGTTGCTGGAGGTGCTGCCGCGCTGGCTGCGGCTGGGGCGGCTGCCGTTCGGTGCGCGCGTCGCCGGGCCGGGCATCGGCCTGGTCCGGGCCCGGCCGCAACTGCTGCCCGCGCTGCGCGCGGCCGGCAACGAGGTGTACGTCTGGACGGTCAACGAACCGGCCGACCTGGAGCTGGTGCTGGCCGCCGGGGTGGACGGAATCATCACCGATCGACCGGCGCAGGCCCTGGCCCGGCTGGACCGCTGACCAGCACCCGCCGGGGGGTGCCGAAACCCGGGTCGGCGGGGCACACTCGGCACATGCCGGAGCGTATCGATTTCCCCGCTCTCATCGCCGGCCACACCATCGTGATCGAGATGATCAACTCTGGGGACGCCGGCCTGCCGGTCCTCACCCAACTGCTCCGGGTGGCCCAGCCGGCGCTCGGCGCGGCCGGCATGGCGTTCGCCGAGTTCGGCCCGACCGGTGGCCGGGTGATCGCCGCGACCGGTGCGGTGGAGTGGACCCTCGGCCGGCCGCTGCCGGCCGACGATCCGGACACCATCTGCCTGCTCTCCGGGCCCCGGGTCCGCCATGCCCGGGTCGACCACCTCAGCGGCAAGCTCGCCGGCGAGCTGGCCGGCAGCGGGTTGCGGCAGATGGTGGTGTCCCGGGCGGAGATCGGCGGCCACACCGTCGGCAGCCTGCACGCGCTCTACCCGGGCGACGACGAGCCGAGCGCCGAGCAGCAGGGGGTGATCGCCTACCTGGCCTCCTGCGTCGGGCACATGTACGGCGACCAGACCGGGCTGCCGGTGCACGGCGACGGGCCGGTGGTGGCGGCGCTCGCCGACGGGCTGGCCGTGGTCGACCGCGACGGGCACGTCCGGCTCTGGAACCCGGCCGCCGCCCAGGTCACCGGCCGGGAGGCCGAGCAGGCGCTGAGCCGCCCGCTACCGTTCCCGCTGCCGCCCTCGGGCCAGGTCCGCGACCACCGGCTGCCGGACGGGCGCTGGCTACGGATCACCTCCGGCGAGCTGCCCGGTCCGGGCACACTGCGCGTGGTCACCTTCCGCGACATCACCGACCAGCAGCGCCGGGATCACGACCGGGAGCTGTTCGTCGCGGTGACCAGCCACGAGCTGCGCACCCCGGTCACCGTGATCAAGGGGTACGCGGACACCCTCACCGACCACTGGGAGTCGTTGACCGAGACCGACCGGCGGCAGGCCGCCCGGGTGATCGGGCAGCGCGCCAACGAGCTGGCCCGGCTGGTCGACCGGCTGCTCTCCTCGGCCGCCGAGGTGGGGCCGGGGGACGACCCGCCCACCCCGTTCGACCTCGGCGAGGCGCTGCGTTCCGCAGTCGTCGACCTGCCGGCGGAGCTGCGTCGCCGGTTGGTGCTCCGCCTCCCGGCCGACCTGCCCAAGGCGCTCGGCCACCGGCCCAGCCTGGCCACCGTTCTCACCGAGCTGGCGACCAACGCCGGCAAGTACTCGGCACCGGACTCACCGATCGAGATCACCGCGGCGGTCGACTGTCAGCTGGTGGCGTTCCGGGTCAGCGACCGGGGCATCGGCATCCGACCGGAGCACGTGGAGCGGGCGTTCGACCGGTTCTGGCAGGGCGAGTCGGGCGACCGGCGCGGCTACCCGGGCGCGGGGCTCGGCCTCTATCTCGTCCGCCGGATCGTTGAACAACAGAATGGATGGGTATCCCTACGTCCGAGGACCGGCGGCGGTACGGTCGCAGAGGTGCGGCTACCGCGCGGTTGACCAGCGGTGGCGCGACGTGGAGGCGACGGTGGCAGGGGCAGCGAGGGATCGGGCATGGTGCGTGGTGGTCCCGCACCACCCCGCCGGGGCACGGCTGGCTCGGCAACGGCTCGCCGGCGACCTGGCGGACGTCGTACCCCCGACGCTCCTCGCGGACCTGATCGCGGTGCTCGCCGAGCTGGTGGGCAACGCGGTGCGACACGCCCGACCGCTGCCCGGCGGCGTGGTCCGGGTGGCCTGGCGGTTGCGGCCCTCGGCCGACGGCCCGCGGATCCAGCTGCGGGTGACCGACGGCGGCGCGGGCACCGGGCCTCGGATCCGGACGGCCGACCCCGACGCGGCGGACGGGCGAGGGCTGCACATCGTTGCCGGCCTGGCGACCCGGTGGGGCGTCGAGCGGGACGGTCTGGGCCAACGCGTCTGGGCCGAGTTCGACCCGATCCCGACGACCCGGCCCGACCTGGTGAGGACGGGCTGAGCGACGGCTCGGGGCGGGTCCCGCCCACGACGAGCCCGTCGGGCCTCTAGGCTGTGACGCCGTGAGCAAGCGTCGAAAGAGCCAGCGCACCGCCGCCGACACCGCCCCCCGCAGGGACAAGGTGCGGGACATCTTCGTGCCGCGACCGTTCGAGGGGCTGGTCGACGAGCCCGAGTGGATCGCGCTGCGCGAGCTGGTCCCCGCCGCCTCCGCGCCGCTGCGGCTGGCACCCGCCCTGGTCGAGGAGTTCGGGGACCGGCCGGCCACGCTGGCCACGGTGCTGCCGATGGCCGCCCCGGCGATGACCAAGCCGGACGGCCGGGTGTTCATCGGCCTGCAACGCCACCAGCAGTCCGGCGACGTCTCCCGGGATCTGGCCGAGGCGCTGCTGTGCGCGCTGCGGACCGAGCCGGGCGACCAGGTGGCCGTGCCGCCGCTACCCGGCCCCGGCCCCCGGCTGCAGGACATCCTCGTGGACGGCCCGCTGGAGATCACCATGCACGACGGGTTCGAGTTCTGGCTCGACCCCGGCGCCACGGACGACCCGACCGTGCAGGCGTCGCTGGAGCGGGCGAACGCGGCCATCTACCCGACGGTGCGACTCACCGCTGCGAAGGCCGCGTACTGGTGTCAGGTCCCGGAGAAGGCGCACGTGCGCTGGGTGCTGCCGGACGACGAGGACGCCGCCCTGGACGCGCTGGCCCGGCTCGGCGCGGCTGGCACGCTGACGCTCGGCGAGCAGACCAAGTTCGCCGGCATGTTCCGGGCGCACGGCCGGCTGGTACCGGTCTGGGACCTGCCGGAGGAGACTCCGGCGACCGACTGGGAGGACCCGGTCGCGCAGTTCGCCAAGCGGTACGCGGAGGCGCTCGCCGTCACCGCCCCGCTGGACGCCGCCGGCCGCCGTGCCCGCCAGGGACTGCTCGGCCGCCAACTCACCCTGCGCTGAGCCCGGGAGGGCCCGGCCGTCCGGCTGGAACCCGGCGCGGGCGGCCCGGCCGCTCACCCGGCGACGGGCAGCGGGTCGCGGACGATCGGGCAGGACATGCAGCGCGGGCCACCCCGGCCGGAGCCCAGCTCCGAGCCGGCGATCGGGATCACCTCGATGCCGGCCCGCTCCAACTGGGCGTTGGTCTCGGTGTTGCGTTCGTAGCCGACGCAGAGCCGGGGTGCCAGGGCGAGGGTGTTGTTGCCGTCGTCCCACTGCTCGCGTTCCGCGGTCACCGGGTCCAGCCCGGTGTCGATGACCCGGAGCTGGTCGAGGTCCATCGCGTCGGCGGCGGCCCGTAGGAACGGCGCGGGGCCGTCCACCCGCGGGTCCTCGCCGTCCGCGCCGGCGATGACGGTGTACGCGGACAGCGCGCTGGCGATGTTCGGATACATCAGCACGGCGTCCACGTCGACCATCGTGCAGACGGTGTCCAGGTGCATCGTGGCGCGCTTCTGTGCGATCGGCACCACCAGGATGGTGTGGGCCAGCCCGGCGGCGAAGACCTGCCGGCCGAGGCGTTCCGCACCGGCCGGAGTGGTCCGCTCGCCCACCCCGACCGCCAGCACTCCGGGGGCGAGCAGCAGCACGTCCCCGCCCTCCAGGTGCTCCAGGTGCGGACGGTAGACGAACTCGGTGCCGGCGAAGCGCGGGTGGTGGCGGTAGATGGCGTCGGTCAGCGTGGTCTCCCGACGGCGCGCCGGCATGGCCAGGCTGGTGACACCGACCCGATCGCCGATCCACAGCGACGAGTCCCGGGTGAACAGCAGGTTGGGCAGCGGGTCGATGACGAAGTCGTGCCGGTCCATCAGGGTGTAGACCAGCCCACCCGGCCGCTCCGAGCTGATCCGCAGCTCCTCGTGGGCCAGCCCGGCGGTTAGCACGTCGGCCAGCGCGGCCGGGTCCAGATAGGAGAGGTGGTCGGCGACCCGGGCGCGGAGGGTGTCGCCGAGCCGGCGGGAGCGCAGCACCTGCTCGGTCAGTTCGGCTCGGGCGTCCGCGACGGCCAGTGTCTCGGCCAACAGAGTGGCCAGGTAGAGCACCTCGACCCCGCGCTCGCGCAGTGCGGCGGCGAACGCGTCGTGCTCCTCCTGGGCGCGGCCGACCCAGGGGATCGCGTCGAACAGGAGAGAGTCGTTGTTGCGGGGGGTGAGCCGGGCCAGTTCCGGGCCGGGCCGGTGCAGCAGTACGGTGCCGAGCCGGCCGACTTCGCTGTCGACGTAGTGGGTCACTCCCGCAGCGTAGGGCAGGGTTTGGCGGCATCCGAGAAAAGAACTGTGGATGAATATGGCATTCATCCACAGTCACTCCAGCGTTCCGGCTTGCCGAACACCGGGAGTGACGACGTAGGGTAGTGAGGACATAACTTTCGAGGGACCTTTTGCCGGAGGTCGCGATGACTGTCTTTCCCGCACGACGAGCCGTACCGACCGCCCGGGCACTGCCGCCCGTCGCGGTGCCCCACCCCCGCGCCGAGTCGCCGGGCGCTCTCGAACCGGTCCGTCCGACCCCACTCGAATGGGCCCGCCGTCGTCGGGCCGAGCGGGGTGCCCGTCGACTGGAGGCGGCCGGAGCGCGGGCGCTCGGCCAACTCGACCACCTCGGGCCGGCCTGGCACGTCATCGAGTGGCCCCGCACCGACGTGGCGGACGTCCTGCTCGATCGCGGCCAGGACGAGCGTGCCGGATTCCTCGCCATCGGGCCGAGCGGCCTGTTCGCGGTGACCGTCGCCGACCACGGCCGTGCCCGGGTGCTCGTCGCCGGGGACGTCGTGCAGATCAACGGCAAGCGGCCGTCGTACGTGGCCGAGGCCCGGCGGGACGCGAAGCGGGCCAGCAAGGCACTCTCCGACGCGGTGGGGCTGCCCGTTCCGGTGACGCCGGTGCTGACCTTCGTCGGCTCCGGCGTGATCAGCGTCTACGGCCTGCCGAAGGACTGTCTGATGGCCACCCACCGGGAGTTGGACAGGCTCCTCGTGGCTGGCGGCAGCCGGATCAGCCCGGCCACCGCCGAGAAGCTGTCCCGGGTCGCGCAACACCCCGGCACCTGGCTGAACGGCACGTACCGTCCAACGGCCGACTACCGGTGGTATGACGAGGGCCGAACGGCCGCTGACAAGCCGGCCCACCGCCGGTAACGTCACCGGCGACGCCACGCGGCTTCCGGTCCCCCCGTCTACCCCACCCGGTTCCGCGCCGTCACCGGCCGCCCCGGCTCACGGCAGCGCGGTCCGGTGGTGGCCCGGTGCGCTCGGTGGTTCCGTCGGCGACCCGCTAGCGTGGACAGTCCGTCGGTGTACATAGGAGGCGCGGTGGCCCACGTCGAACTTTCGCTGTCGGAAGTGTTCGTGCCGGCGGCGCGGGCCTCGACAGAGGCGGAGTCCGACAACTTCGGCCACTGGTCCTCGACAGTCTGCCGGGCCGATGAGCCCTGCCTGCTGATCGATGCCGACACCCGGGTGGTGGCGATCTCCACCGCCGGCTGCGAGCTGCTCTGCCTGGGCGAACCGGACGGCCTGATCGGGCGACCGCTGCTCGACGGCGGGCTGCGCCTGCTCGACTTCACCGCCAACCGGGGTGTGCTGACCGAGGCCGAGATCGACAAGATCCCGCCCCTGCTGGCGCTCTCCTCCGGCCGGCTCGCCCGCGGGCTGCTCCGGGTGCAGGCGGCCTCGCCCGACAGCTCCGACGCGACCGTCGACGCGATCTCCACCCCGGTGCTCGCCGACGGAGAAGTGGCCGGCTCGCTCACCTTCTTCTCCGAGGTCTGACCTGCGACGGAGTGTGTCGTTCGCCGCACGCGGCGATAGTGGGGTGGGTCCACGATGAGGCCGTAAGGTGCCCTCATGCTCGATATCGCTCTGCTGCCGGGGGAGTACGCCGTGTGCCGGTTGGCCGCCGGCTCCGCCCTGCCGTACGCGCTGTCGAGCGGGCTGGGCCACGCCGACGTGGTCACCGTGAGCTGGACCGCCGACGGGATCTCGGTGATCTGCCCGGCTGACCGGGCCCCGGCGCAGGCCGTGGTGGAGACCGCCTGGCGGTGTCTGCGGGTCGCCGGCCCGGCGCACCTCGCCGGCACCGGCACCCTGGCCGCGCTGGTCGACCCGCTCGCCGAGGCCCGGGTCAGCGTGGTCACGTTCTCCACCTTCGACACCGACTACCTGCTGGTGCCGGCCGTCCGCCTGACCGAGGGCACCGCCGCGCTGGAGCGCGCCGGGCATCGCGTCCTCGGCTGAGCTTCACCCGGCCGGCCGCTCCCCCTACGATGGGCTCGGCCACCCCGGCCACGACGACGTTTCCGATGTCCCGAGGATCGGCCCGTGCCGTTCGCCCCGCCCCGCCACGCGTCCGCCCCACCGTGGGCGACGACCCGCGTCCCACCGGCCACCCGTAAGCAGACGGCCGTCCGCCACCCGGCGGTGACCCGTGCGCTACCCGCGACCCGCGTCCTGCCGGTGGCGCTCGCGCTGCTCGCGATCGGGACGCTGGCCGGCTGCGGCGCCCCGCCCGAGCTGCGCGGTCCGGCCGCCCTGCCGACCGGCAACGCAGCCTCGACGGCACCCGGCCCGACCGGCACCCCGAGCACCGTGCCCACCACCGCGCCGACCGGACCGCCGATCGGCGGGGTCACGGCCACGCCGGACGCCGGGCTGGTGGCGACAGCCTGCCGGAACGGGCCGACCGGGCAGCGGGTGGTGCAACTGCTGCGCGGCCGGGCCGCCGTGCTCCCGGACAACGTCCGGGTCAAGGTCCGCACGGGGCCGCTCTGCGCCGCCGACTGGCAGTACACGGTGTTGGAGGTGACCGGGCACGAGGAGCTTCAGGTGGTCACCCGCGGCCGGCCCGACGCGCCGGAACTGGTCACCGCCGGCACCGACGTGTGCACCATCGAGGTACGGGCCGCCGGTCCGGCCGGGATTCGGACGCTCGCCTGCGACGCCGGTCCGGCCGTCGGGCCGGGTGCGTAGGCTGGTCGGCATGCCGGGAACACCGCCGACGCGCTTCGTCTACCTCGGTCCGGAGGGCACCTTCGCCGAACAGGCCCTGCGCACCGTCTCCGCTGCCGAGCGCGGCAGCCGCACGCCTGCCCGCAGTGTCGGGGAGGCTCTGGACAGCGTCCGGTCCGGCGACGCCGACGCCGCGCTGGTGCCACTGGAAAACTCGATCGGCGGCGCGGTCGGCGTCACCCTGGACGAGATGGCCGAGGGCGAGCCTCTGGTGATCACCCGGGAGGTGATCCTGCCGGTGGAGTTCGTGCTCGGTGCCCGGCCGGGCACCTCGCTGAGCTCGATCCGCACCGTGGCGGCCCATCCGCAGGCGTCCACCCAGTGCCGGGGCTGGCTGCGCGACCATCTGCCCGACGCGGTCGTGGTCGACGTGCTCTCCAACGGCGCGGCCGCCGCCGGCGCCGGGTCCGGCGAGTACGACGGCGCGATCTGCGCGCCGATCGGGGCGACCCGGCACCGCCTCGCGGTGCTCGCCGACAAGATTGCCGACCACCCGGACGCGGTGACCCGGTTCGCGCTGGTCTCCCGTCCCGGGCCACCTCCGCCGCCGACCGGCGACGACCTCACCTCGCTGGCGATCTACATCGCGCACGACCGGGTCGGCGCGCTGCTCTCGGTGCTGATGGAGCTGGCCGTCCGCGGGGTCAACCTCACCCGGATCGAGTCCCGCCCGACCGGCGAGGCGCTGGGCCGGTACGTCTTCTTCCTGGACTGCACCGGGCACGTGGCCGACGTGCGGCTGGGCGAGGCGTTGCAGGGGCTGCGCCGGGTCTGTGCCGACGTGCGTTTCCTGGGCTCGTACCCCCGGCACCGCTGGGCCGAGGCGGCGGGCGAACGGCCGGTGCCCGCGCCCGCCGGCCTCTCCGACGCCGACTACGCCGACGCGGCGGCCTGGCTGGCCCGACTGCGCACCGGCGAGTTGAGCTGACCGAGCGGTGTGGGCGCCCCCAGACCGGGAGCGCCCACGCCGACGTGGTCAGCTCAGCAGACCGCCGAGCAGGCCGCCCTCCTGCTGCTGCGCGCCGCTGCCCATGATCGGCGGCTCCTCGGACGGCTGCACCACCACGAAGCCCTGGCCGGCGAAGCTCATCGTGAACGACTCACCGGTGCGCCGGCCGAGCAGCGTGCCGAGGCCGAGCTGCTCGGCCCGGTGGTAGCCGGTCTGGAGGTTGGCCGACCAGCAGACCGCGGCCTGCGGGTCGACGTAGGTCGGAGCGTCCACGTTGAGCACCACCGGAGTGCCCTTGGTGGTGATGGCGATCCGGCCGTACCCGCTGAAGACGCAGTTGAACAGGCCGGACGAGGAGCTCATCCCGGCGCCGCCGACCATCCTGATGTCGTACTGGAGGGTCGAGTCGAAGGCGAGCACGCTGGAGCCGTTGATGGAGAGGGCGTCGCCCGGCTCCAGGTCGATGATGTGCACGTCCTTGGCCAGCTCGGCGAGGAAGACGTCACCCTGGCCGGAGACCTTCATCAGCGGGACGCCCTCGCCGGTGAGCTTCTGCTTGAGGAACTTGCCGAGCCCGCCGGAGCCCAGCGCCTGGAACTGCACCTGCCCCTGGTAGGCGACCATCGACCCGACCCGGGCCATCGCCTCGCCGTTGAGCTCGATCTTCAACATCTTGGAGTTCTGCAGCCGCATGCCGGCCTGTGCGGACTCCTTCTCGAGATTCTCCGAGGAGAACAGCTCGCTGCGCATGAAACGTGCCTCCTGAAAGGGTCGCGGTCGCTGCACCGACGGTAGGCGACCCGGGCAAGATGGCGCATCGGCTGAGCGGCGGGTCGGCCGGGACGGGCCGGGCTCAGCCCCAGCCCAGCGCGTGCAGCCGCGCGTCGTCGATGCCGAAGTGGTGGGCGATCTCGTGCACGACGGTCACCGCCACCTCATCGACGACGTCCTCGTCGTTGTCGCAGATCCGCAGGATCGGGTGACGGTAGATGAAGATCCGGTCCGGCAGCACGCCCGCGTAGTCCCAGCCCCGGTCGGTGAGCGCGTGCCCCTCGTACAGGCCGAGCAGGTCGGGCTCGCCCCGCGGCGGGTCGTCCTCGACCAGGATCACCACGTTGTTCATCAGGTTGAGCAGTTCCCCGGGCACCTCGTCGAGGGCGTCGGCGACCAGTTCCTCGAAGCGCTCGCGGTTCATCTCAACTGGCACCTCACCCATTGTGCCCGAGGGAACCGGCCGATCCGGGTCACGATCCGCGACCCCTATCGAGATCCGCGCGTTCACGGAGAGAGCGGCCGCCCGAGGATCGGGCGGCGACTCCTTCCGTGAACGGACGGCGTGCGGGTCGGGCGGTTCAGGAGGCCAGGCGGGCGGTGAGGGTGATCTCGGCGCCCGGCGAGAGCAGGCGGGAGATCGGGCAGTTGGCCTTGGCGGCCTCGGCGAGCTTCTGGAACTCCGCGTCGTCGATGCCCGGCACCTGGCCGACGGTCTCCAGGTCGATCCGGGTCACGGTCATCCCGGCGTCGGTCTTGTCCAGGTGGACCTTGGCCGTGGTCTCGACCGAGGTGGGCGTCGAGCCGGCGTCGGCGAGAGCCTTCGAGAACGCCATCGAGAAGCAGCCGGAGTGCGCGGCGGCGATCAGCTCCTCGGGGTTGGTGCCCTCGCCCTCCTCGAAGCGCGACTTGAAGGAGTAGTTGCCCGACAGGCCGCCCTTGCCGGTGCGGACGGTGCCGGAGCCCTCGGTGAGGTTGCCCTGCCATTGTGCGGATGCGGTACGGATTGGCATGACCCGAACGCTAGCGGAAAGGCGACCGCCGGGCGACCGACCGGCGCCGACGCCCGCCCTGCGATTCCCGTCACGATCCGCCGGCTGTGAAATGATTCGGCCCAGGCCCGCGACCGGCGGAAGGATGGCCGATGTCCGAGGAGCTGCCGATCCCCCGGCAAGGTGACCGGTCCGACGGCCCTGCCGTGATCGAGTGGGGTGCTGTCGAGCCGGCCCCGCGGCGTCGGTTCGGCCGATCCCTGGCCGGCCTGACCCGTGACCCACGGGTACCCCTGCTGCTGGCTGGGCTCGGCGCGGTGGCCGGGGTCGCCTCGCTGGTCGGCGAGTGGCTGGTGATGACCGTGCCGGATGGCGGACCCGACGGGAACACCGCGATCGAGGTGCCCGCCGGGTTGTCCGAGGTCGGCGGTTTCGGGGTCGGCTATCTGGTGGGGCTGCTCGGTCTGGTCTGCATCGTGGCACTGGCGCTGCGGGGCACGGCGGCCGTCCGGCCGAACGCCCGGTTGGCCGGGCTCACCCTGGCCGGAGCCCTGCTGGCGCTGCTGGTGGCCGCCGTGGCGACGCTCGACGACCCGGCTCAGCGGAGCCTCCTCTACTCGTCCCAGGACGGATTCCGCGCCGAATACGGTCGCGGCCTGGTGATGGCGTTCGCCGCCTGCGTGCTGCTCGGTGTCGCGCTGCGGCTGGCACCGGCCGCCCCGGCCGCCCCGGACGCTCCAGACGCCGGGCCGGCGGAGGGCGACCGGGCTGGGGACGACGGGACGGGACGAGGCTGGCGCCGCCGCCGGGACCCCGACCCGATCGACGAGGACGGCCGTCCCGCGCCGGCCGACCTGACGGTCACCTCGGCGGTCCCGTTCGCCCACCCCGAACCCCCGAGCTGAGCAGCACGGGTTCGGTCCCCCGAGGCCCCGTTGGGCGATCTCGCCCGCACTGCGTGTTTCTGCGATCCATGGCACCGACGGTGCCCCGGCCGTTGGCGCCCGATTCGCCTGGAAGCCATGGTTGCGACCCGTTCCGCGAGATACGGTTGCTGCCCGCCGTCACGCCGGGTCTCGGCACCAGTACCGCACGGCAGGCTGCGACGGCGGCGGGCGAAGGAGGAACGATGACCCGCCCGGGACTGCCCAAGCTGATCGCGACCGACCTCGACGGGACGCTGGTCCGCAGCGACGAGACCGTCTCCGCGTACACCCACGGGGTGCTCGACCGGGTGCGGGCCGCCGGAATTCCGGTGGTTGGCGCGACCGGACGCGGCCCTCGGCTGACCGAGCTGACCCGCAACGACATCCGGGCCGCCGACTTCCTGGTGATGGCCGGCGGCGGGCGGGTGGTTGACCAGAGCGACCCGACCGGCCCGGTGGTGCTCCGTGATGAGCGGCTGGCCGGTGAGGTGCTGGCCCGGCTGCTCGCCGACCTGGAGGCCGAGGTCGGCCCGCTGACCGTCATGGTCGAGGCGTCCGACGAGCACGACGCCCCGCTCTGGGGCGACTACCACGCGAGCTGGCCGTACCAGGACAGGTTCGAGGCGCGCAGCCGCGCTGAGTGCCTCTCCTGCGACGTGATCAAGGCGTTCGCCCGGACGGCCGACCACCACGTGGACGAGTTGCTGGCGGTGGCCCGTCGGATCGTCCCGCCGCAGGTCGCCACGCTCACCCAGGCCGGGCTCGGCTTCATCGAGATCTGCCCGCCCGGCGTCGACAAGGCGACCGGGCTGACCGTGGTGGCGCAGACCCTCGGGGTCGACCCGGCCGACGTGCTCGTCTTCGGTGACATGCCCAACGACCTGCCGATGTTCGGGTGGGCCGGCTGGTCCCGGGTGGCGGTGGCCAACGCGCACCCCACCGTCCGCCTCGCCGCCGACGAGGTGACCCTCCGCAACGACGACGACGGGGTGGCGGTGTACCTGGACCGACTACTGTCCCGGTGATGGAAGAGACGCCGCGACTGATCGCCACCGACATCGACGGCACGTTGATCCGCGACGACCACACGGTCAGCGCGCGCACCGCCGACGTGCTGGCCCGGATCGTCGCGCAGGGCACGCCGGTCGTGCTGGTCACCGGCCGCCCGGTCCGCTGGCTCAAGCTGGTGTACGAGCAACTGGCCGAGCCGCTGCCGGCGGTATGCGCCAACGGCGCCGTGGTCTACGACCCGGTACGCGACGAGGTGCTGCGCGCCGACCCGCTCGCCCCGCAGCACCTTGCCGAGGTGGCGGAGCGGCTGCGTGCCGAGGTGCCCGGGATCGCCTTCGCGGTGGAGATCCTGGACAGCCGGGAGATGCGCCACGAGGAGCGGTACCCGCTGCGCTGGGACGCCGACCACGAGGCGATCCGGCCGGTACGAACGCCGGAGGAACTGCTGTCCGTCCCGGCGGTGAAGCTGCTCGTGCGGGCCGGCGAACAGGACCCGGACGCCTTCGCCGAACTGGTCGCCGTGGCGGTGGCGGGGCTGGCCGAGGCGACGCACTCGTCGAACTCCGGGTTGGTGGAGATCTCCGCGGCCGGGGTGACCAAGGCGGCCGGGCTCGACTGGTACTGCGACCGGCTCGGCGTGGCCGCGGCGGACGTGCTGGCCTTCGGCGACATGCCCAACGACGTGCCGATGCTGACCTGGGCCGGGCGGGGTGTGGCGGTGGCCAACGCGCACCGCGCCGTCCTGGCGATCGCCGACGAGGTGACCGCGGCGAACTCCGAGGACGGCGTGGCGGCGTACCTGGAAAAGATCTTCGGGGTGGACTGACCGGGCCGGGGCCCGGCAGGTCAGAGGTACTGACCGGTGCTGTGCCCCTCGCCACCGGCCGGCTGGCCGATGCCCGGCATCCCGGGCACGATCCCGCCGGGGCCGCTGGGCAGCGCCTGCCGGCCGGAGCGCATCTGCTCCAGTTGGACCCGGGCGGCCATCTGCTGGGCGACCAGGGCCGCCTGGATGCCGTGGAACAGGCCCTCCAGCCAGCCGACGAGCTGGGCGTGCGCGATCCGCAGCTCACTCTCGCTCGGGGCCTTGTCCTCGGTGAAGGGCAGCGAGAGCCGCTCCAGCTCGTCGCGCAGCTCGGGGGCCAGGCCGTCCTTGAGCTCGACGATGGACCGCTGGTGGATCTCACGCATCCGGTTGCGGCTGGCGTCATCCAGCGGGGCGGCCTTGACCTCCTCCAGCAACTGCTTGATCATGCTGCCGATCCGCATCACCTTGGCCGGCTGTTCGACCAGGCGGGTCGGATCCTCGCCCTGCCCCTCCTCGGTCTGCATCGTGCCGATCGGCCGTCCGTCCGGGCCGACCACCACCACGGTGCCGGAGTGGCCGGAGTCGTCGGGGCCGGGCTCGTCGTTCTGTCCAGCGGAGCGCGCTTCGGTCATGGGGTCCATCTTTACCCAGCGAGCGCGACCCATGCCGGTCGGGACCGACTCCCGGGACCGAACCACCCGGGCGGGGCGCGCTACGGTTCGCGCCATGCCTGCCGACCCGCGCGCCGTGCTGACCCGGCCCGCACCGGAGCCGCACCGGACCGTGGCGTACGGCGACCACCCGGACCAAGTGGCCGACCTCCGGCTTCCCGCCGGCGCCGGGCCGGCGCGACCGCTGGTCGTCGTGGTGCACGGTGGCTTCTGGCGGGCCGAGTACGACCGGCGGCACACCGGGCCGCTGGCCGCCGCGCTCGCCGCGTGCGGGTACCCGGTGGCGCAGCTTGAGTACCGGCGCACCGGGCAGCCGGGCGGGGGTTGGCCGGGGACGTTGACCGATGTGCTGACCGGGGTGGCCGCGCTGCCCGGGTTGGCGGCCGAGGCGCTGCCCGACCGAGTGACCCGGGCCGCGCCGATCCTGATCGGTCACTCCGCCGGCGGCCAGCTGGCGCTGTACGTTGCGGCCACCGCGCCGGGGACGGTGGGCGGGGTGCTCGCCCTGGCCCCGGTGGCCGACCTGGCCGAGGCGTACCGGCGGGATCTGGACTCGGGCGCGGTGGCCGCGCTGCTGGGCGGCGGCCCGGCACAGGTCCCGGATCGGTACGCGGCGGCCGATCCACGGATGTTGGTGCCGACCCGAACACGGACAGTAGTTTTACATGGTTCGGCGGATCAACAGGTGCCGGCGGTGATGAGCCGGGACTTTGTCACAGCAGCCCGTGCGGCGGGATCCGATATCTCCCTTGTTGAGCTGCCGGAATGCGAGCATTTCGGGCTGATAGACCCAGAGTCCCCGGCCTGGCCCCAGGTTTTGGATGTGTTGCGGTCCCTACACGATGATCAATAGCCATTGACGCAGCGTCGCGGAGCAGGTAGAACGCCGGAGGGGCCGTGTTCTGCCCTGCAACGCTCCTGGAAGGAACTCGGTGTCGCAGATGAATCGCAGGCGGGCGCTCCAACTGTTGGCCGCGCTCGGTACGACCGGATTCGCCGCCGGGTGCGGCTCCGACAGCGAGGCCGACCCGACCGCCAACCTGAGCCCGGTCAAGATCGGTCTGGTCACGCCGCAGTCCGGCGGGTTCAAGAGCATCGGCGACGACATCACCAACGGCTTCCAACTCTTCCTCGACCTGCACGACCAGCGGCTGGGCGGGCACCCCGTGAGCCTGCTGACCGCCGACGAGGGCGATGACGCGAAGAGCGGCAAGGCCGCCGTCGACGACCTGCTCAAGCAGGGCGTGCTGGCGCTCACCGGGGTGGTCAACTCGTCGGTGATGGTCGCCATCCGGGACACCGTGGAGCAGGCCCGGGTCCCGCTGATCGGCTCCAACGCCTCACCGAGCAGCCTGCAGAGCGTCTTCTACATCTGGCGGACGTCCTACGTGCTGGACGAGGCCGGCCGGGCGCTGGGCCGCTACCTTCGTGACAAGCTGCCGGCGAACGGCCGCGTCGCGATCATCATGCCGGAGAACGTCGGCAGCTCGGACGTGGTGCGGGGCTTCCGGCAGGAGTTCGGCGCCACCGACCCGCGGATCGCCGACCCGGTGACCTACACCAACGGCACGCCCGACCCGAGGAAGTCCACCTACGTCGCGGACATCAACAAGGCGCTCGCCAAGAAGCCGACCGCGGTCTTCTGCTTCTTCGCCGGCGCGGCCGCCGTGGAGTTCATCAAGCAGTTGCGCGAGGAGTACTCCGGACCGGTCTACGCACCCGGCTTCCTCACCGAGGGCACCGTGCTGGAGAGCCTGAAGAACGACGGGCTGGGCATCCAGACCGCCCTGAACTACTCGGCCGACCTCAACAACACGTCCAACCGGGTCTTCGCCTCGTCCTACCGCAAGAAGTACCAGGTCACGCCGACCACCTACGCCATGGCGTCGTACGACGCGGCGCAGGTGCTCGACCAGGCGATCCGGCTGACCGGCGGGAAACCCAACTCGCAGCAGGTCAACCTGGCGCTGGGCAAGATCGGCCAGATCGACAGCCCACGCGGCATCTGGCAGTTCAACCAGCCGCGTACCCCGCAGCAGAAGTGGTACCTGCGCGAGGTGCAGCGCGACGGTCAGGTCATGTCGAACGTGCTGATCAACGAGCTGGCCACGCTGGGCTGACCGCCCACCGAGCGCGATCAGGGGCCGATCTCCCGGGCGGGAGGTCGGCCCCTGACGTACGCGGCGGTGTTCGGATCAGTGCCGCAGTTCGGCGATGCAGCACTTCACGCTGCCGCCACCCTTCTTCAGCTCGGCCAACTCGACCGGGACCGGGTTGTAGCCGGCGGCCTTGAGCTTGCCGGCCAGCCGGGTGGCCTCGCTGTTGAGCACCACGTTCGCGCCGTCGCTGACCAGGTTGAGCCCGAACGTCATGGCGTCTTCGTCGTCGGCGATCACCGCGTCCGGGAAGAGCTGGGTGAGCACCCGCTGGCTGGCCGCGGAGAACGCGCCGGGGAAGTAGACGACGTTCGAGTCGTCGATGGCGGCGAGTGCCACGTCCAGGTGGTAGAAGCGGGGATCGACCAGGCGCAGCGACACCACGGGCCGTCCCAGCGCCTCCTGCGCCTCGGCATGCGCCGGCAACTCGGTGCGGAAGCCGTGCCCGGCCAGGATGAGCCCCCCGTGCGCCTCCGGCACGTACGCGAAGTCACCCTCGCCCTCGTTGGTCTCACTCGGGGCGATGAAGCGCCAGCCCTGTGACTCGTGGAAGGCACGGTGCGCGGCGGCCTCGGCGGCCCGCTGCTCGTGCTTGAACCGCGCGCCGTACACACTGCCGTCCACCATGAAGGCACCGTTGGCGGCGTAAACCATGTCGGGTAGGCCCCGCTCAGGGGTGAGCAGGTGCACCTCGTGGCCGAGGGCGACCAGCGTCTCGCGCAGCCGGTCCCACTGCTTGACGGCCAACTCCCGGTCGACCGGGGTGGTCACGTCCATCCACGGATTGATGGCGTACTCGACCGCGAAGTGCTCGGGCGAGCACAGGAGATATGTCCGCTTTCGCGGGACTCGCTGCTGGTTCACGGTCACCAAGAGTAGGTACCGTTGAACTTTGGTAACAGCCACAACCATTGCTTCCCAGAGGCGGAACGTTGCAGATAGACGCGGTAGACCAGCGGATCATTGCGTTGCTCGTCGCCGACGCCCGTGCGTCGTACGCCGACATCGGCACCCGGGTGTCACTCTCTGCCCCGGCGGTCAAGCGCCGCGTCGACCGGCTACGCGCCACCGGCGTGATCAGGGGATTCACGGCCGTGGTTGATCCGGCCGCCGTCGGGTGGACCACCGAGGCGTTCGTCGAGCTGTTCTGCGCCGGCCGGACCACCCCGGCGCAGATCGGCGTGGCCGCCCGCCGACACCCGGAGGTGGTCGGCGCGTACACCGTTTCCGGCGAGGCGGACGCGCTCGTGCATCTGCGCGCCGCCGACATCGCCCACCTGGAGGCCGCGCTGGAGCGGCTGCGCGCCGAGTCGTTCGTGACCTCCACCCGGAGCACCATCGTGCTCTCCCGGCTGGTCGAATCCCCCGGCGTCGGTCCCTCCAGCCGTTGACCTTGACCTCAAGCCCGGTTGAGGAGTTGAGATGGTCGTGGCGTGTGGGCACGACGCCCACCCACCACGGCCGAGGAGGATGTCATGCGGGCAGTCTGGTTACGTGAGTTCGGCGGGCCCGAAGCGCTGGTACCCGGCCCGGCACCCGACCCGACACCCGGCCCCGGCCAGGTGCTGATCGACGTCGCGCACGCGAACATCACCTTCGTCGAGACCCAGCTGCGCTCCGGCCGCCCCGGGCCGTTCCGGGTCACCCCACCGCTGATCCCCGGCAACGGTGTCGGCGGGGTGATCGCCGCCGTCGGGCCGGACGTCGACCCGGCACTGACCGGGCGGCGGGTGGTCAGCGCCACCGGCGGCTCCGGCGGATACGCCGAACGCGCGGCGGTGGACGCGTCCGCCCTCTTCGAGGTGCCGGCCGGACTGGCGCTGGACGCCGCGGTGGCGCTGCTGGCCGACGGACGCACCGCCACCATGCTGGTCGACGCGGTCGGCGTCGGCCCCGGCGACCGGGTGCTGGTGGAGGCGGCAGCGGGCGGCGTGGGCAGCCTCCTGGTGCAGCTCGCAGCCCGGGCCGGCGCGCGGGTGATCGGTGTGGCCGGTGGGCCGGGCAAGGTGGACCTGCTGCCCGAGCTGGGTGCCGAGCTGGCGGTCGACTACCGCGTGCCGGGCTGGGCCGGCCGGATCCGGGACGCGGTGGGCGGGGTCGACGTGGTGCTCGACGGAGTGGGTGGGGCGGTCGCCCGGACGGCGTTCGAGCTGCTGACCCCGGGTGGCCGCATGGTCAGCTTCGGGTTGGCCAGCGGCGAGTGGTCCCCGGTGTCGGCGGAGGACGCCACGGCCCGGCAGATCACGCTGGTCCGGCCGGACGTGCCGCCCGCCCGGATGCGGGCGTACACCGATCAGGCGCTGGCGGACGCGGCGGCCGGCCGGCTCCGACCGCTGATCGGCCAGCGCTTCCCGCTGGAGCGTGCCGCCGACGCGCACGCCGCCATCGAGTCCCGCGCGACAGTCGGCAAGACCCTGCTGGACGTCTCCTGAACCGCGCTCAGAGGTACATGCCGGTACGGTGCTCGGACTCGTCCCGGCGGACCGGCTTGTCGCCCTCGCTGAAGAACCGCTTGCCGCCGAACTCGCCGTGCAGCCGGTCGTCCAACTCATCGGCGAGCCCGGTCATCACCTGCACCGCCAGCATGAGGTGGGTCGCCTGGAAGTTGCGGCCGAAGACCGGGATGGACGCCCAGACCGTGTCGTCGGCGCAGTAGAGGCGGCCGATCGGCATCCGGTTGGTCAGCTCGGAGAGCTTGACGTAGAGCCGCTCGGTCGGTTCGACCTCGGTGAGCACCGGGGAGAGGACGTCCACCAGGGGCGGGTTGTCCCGGACCCGGACGAAGACCATCGCCGAACCGGCGCGGATGTTGATGTCCCCGTCCGAGTCGACCTGCAACCGGTCGCTGTCGGACTTCAACATGGTGGAGACCACGGTGCGGACCCGATCGGCCAGGTCGAGCACGTCGTCCCGCTCGACCTGCGAGGCAGCCGCCTCGGCCAGCGCCTCCTCCAGGTCCCCCTCGACGTCGGCGTCCGGGCCGAACTCGCTGCGCGCGGTGCCCAGCGGCTCCACGGCCAGTGGCTCGCCCTCGGCGTCATGCACGATGTAGACGAGGAACGCCGGGTGCGGGGCGCCGTAGACGTCGCGCAGCGTCCGGGCGAGCAGCGCGGCGATCCGGGCCGCCTCCGCCGTCGTACCGTCCAGCCCGAAGGAACCGCCGGAGCCGGCCACCACCCCGGGCGGGGACCAGCCGAGCGCGATCATGTCCGCCACCGCGGCGCGGTCCAGCCGGTAGCCCGGCGGCAGGGTGGCGTTGCCGACCGCCCGGGCGGAGAACGAGCCGTCGCCGTCCACGTCGACACTGATCGAGTAGACGGCGTCCCCGGTCCCGGAGGCGGTGGGGTCCAGGGTCAGCTCAAGGTGCGCGTCGGCGGGCAGCTCCCGCAGCCGTACGGCGAGCGCGCGGGCGAACTCCCGCCACGCCTCGGTCACCTTGGCCCGCAGGTCTGTGGTGCTGGGCTCGTCGAGCAGGATCGACTCCGCCGGCTCGGCTGTACCGCCGGGCAGCTCACCGTCCGGCGCCGAGGGGTGGTCAGCCGTCATGATCGCCTCCGTCCGTCACGATCACCCTACCCACGTCGCCTGACGGCCCGATCAGCCCGGACCGGGATCGGACAACGGCATCGCGCGGCAGTGCTTTCGCCCCCGAAAGGCGGCCCGGCCGGGGCGCGGAGAAGCGCCTGCTCTGGCTGCCGCCCGAAGGTCAGGACGCCGTCGGATCGGCGGGGTCGGCGCCCAACTCGACCGGCCAACTGCCCGCCAGTGCGCTGAGCCGGGCCGCGGCGTCCGCCGGGTCGGCGCCCCGGCCCACCGCCAGCCCGAGCAGGTACGCGGAAACCGGCGCCCCCGGCCGCAGCACCTGGTGGGCGACGTCGCGAGCCAGATCCAGCACCGCCGGCACGGGCACCTGGGTCGGGTCCAGGTCCAGCTCGGCGCAGGCCGCCGTGACCCAGTCGTCCATCACCGTCATCGCGCCCACTCCTCCGCCCGGCGTACGTCCTCGTCAGTGTCGCAGTCGAACCAGGGCGGCGGGCCGTCGCCGGACCAGGGCACCTCCCGGATGACGAGGTCGGCCAGCAGCGCCCGGACGGGCGCACCGGCCAGAGTGCCGCCCCGCTCGGCCGCCAGCCGGTCCAGCCCGGCGCGCAGCGCGGCGACCCGCCACACCCCGCAGAGCGACTGCCGCCGCCCGTCCGCGTCGACGAAGCACGCCCCGTCAGGCAGGCTGGCGTCGGGTTCCTGGGCGGGAGGGCTGGTGCCGCCTGCCGGGGCGAGGTGGGCCGTGCCGCCGGCCGGGGCGAGGTGGGCCGTGCCACCTGCCGGGGCGAGGTGGGCCGTGCCGCCTCGCGGGGCGAGGTGGGTCAGCAGCTCGCCTATCGCGGCGCGGGTGAGGAGCGGCAGGTCGGCGGCGAGCAGCGCGACAAGTGTCGTACCGGGGTCGAGCAGCGCCAGCCCGGCCGCCGTCGCGGCGACCGGTCCCCCGCCGGGCGGATCCTCCCGGGTGACCCGCACCCCGTCCGGGACGGCGTCGGCCGGGCCGACCAGTACCCGCGGCGCGGCATCGGCAACGGCGGCCAGCACCCGGTCACGCATCGGCCGGCCGCCGACCGGGAGCGCGGGCTTGTCCACCCCACCCATCCGCCGGGCGGCCCCACCCGCGAGCACCACGGCGGCGTATGTCCCCACCCGGCCACGGTAGCCGTGCCGCCACCGGTCCGGTGGCCGGTGCCGGCTGCCCGAGCCCGAGCCCGGTGGCCGGTGCCGCTGCCCGGTGCCCCGTGGCCGGTGGCCGGTGGCGGCGATCTTCTCCTGCAGGCGCAGGATGCCGTGCAGCAGCGCCTCCGACGCCCGATGCCGAATGCCCGGTGGCCGGTGGCCGGTGGCCGGTGGCCGTGCGGGCGTACCGGCGCGGGGTGCAGGATGGCGGGATGGGACGGGCGACTGACCGACGGGGCGTACTCCGGATCGACCTGGACGCGGTGGCCGACGGGCGCGGGTCCGTCCGCCGGCCGGACAGCCTGGCCGTGGAGGAGCCGCTGGAGATCCGGGTCGGCGCGGCCGGTCCCGGCCGGCGACGGCCGCTCGCGGTCACCATGCGCACGCCCGGGGACGACCTGGACCTGGCCATCGGGTTCCTGCTGACCGAGGGGCTGATCCGGTCGACCGACGACGTGCTCACCGCCCAGCTCTGCGCCGGAGCGGAGACGCCGAACACGTACAACGTGGTGGACGTGGTGCTCGCCCCCGGGGTGCCGGAACCGACCACCGACCCGTCCCGCAACTTCTACACGACCAGCTCCTGTGGGGTCTGCGGTAAGGCCAGCATCGACGCCGTCCGCACCCGCTCGCTGTTCCCGGTCGCGGCCGATCCGCTCACCGTGCCGGCCGCCCTCCTCGCCGAACTGCCCGACCAGTTGCGCGCTGCCCAGCGCGGCTTCGACCGGACCGGCGGGCTGCACGCGGCGGGGCTGTTCACCGCCGCCGGAGAGCTGGTGGTGCTTCGAGAGGACGTGGGCCGGCACAACGCCGTGGACAAGGTGATCGGCTGGGCGGTGCGGGAACGCCGGCTGCCGCTGGCCGGGCACCTGCTGCTGGTCTCCGGCCGGGCCAGCTTCGAGCTGACCCAGAAGGCGTGGATGGCGGGGCTGCCGCTGCTGGCCGCGGTCTCCGCCCCGAGCACCCTCGCCGCGGAACTGGCCGACGAGGCCGGGATGACACTGGTCGGGTTCCTGCGCGGCCGGACCATGAACGTCTACGCCGGCGCGCACCGGATCACGGTGGAGCAGCCGGCCTGACGCGGGCGGATCGTCAGCGGTTGAGCAGGTCGAACAGCTCCAGCCGGGCTGCGGCGTCGCGGGCGATCAGGAACCCGACGATGCCGAGGAGCCAGCCCAGCGCGCTGCCCGCCTTCGTGATGATCCAGGCGTTCAGCCGGGCCAGCACCGGCTCGACCAACGCCGGGCGGGCCACCCTGGCAAGCAGCAACAGCACCGCCGGCAACACCATGACCAGGCAGTATCCGGCGAGCAGGGCCACCACGGTCGCCGTGCCGACCCCCGAGGTGGCCAACAGGCCCACCGCGCCGAGGTACGGGAGCATGGTCGCCACCTCGGCCAGCGCGGCGAGCAGCGCGAGCCCGGCCAACCAGCGAGCGGAGGAGTCCCCCGCGGTGGCCCGGTCCCGCCAGCGCAGCACGCCGCCGGTACGCGGGCGTCGTTTGCCGTCGTAGCGGAAGCTGAGCGCGAGAAGCGCCACGCCCAGGACGAGTTGCGCCCAGAGCACGCCGCGGTTGTCCGTGGCCCCGCCCAGCACGTCCGCCAACCTGCTGCCACCCCACACGAGCAGCAGCCCGACCGCGAGGTAGAAGGCGGCGATCGTCCCGAGATAGGTCAGGATCCGCCGGACGCTGACCGGCCCGGGCGCGAGCAGCAACCAGACCGGGATGAAGAGGGTGCCGATGCTGGTGCTGTCCACCAACGCCAGGCCGGCCAGCGACAGCAGCAACGCGACGGTCATGTCGTACCGGTACGGAGTTCGGACACGAGATCATTGTCCGGTGGTGGCTGCTCATCCGACTCGGCCGTGGACAGGAGAGACGCGTACATCGTTCGACGGACGCGTCAGTCAAGTTCAAGAATGCTCCACGTGGCCGGCAGTACCTTCGCCGCCTCCTTGGGCTGCGCGGTCGCGTAGTGCGCCCGGTAGGTGAGCGCCGCACGGGCGGCGTGGCCGAGCGAGATGTCGCCGTCGACGGCGCGGGCCAGCATGCCCGTGGCTCGGACGTCGTCGGCGTCGAGTGGCAGCAGGCGGACCACCGGGGCGGTCATCAGCAGGGCCAGCAGCGCGGCGCCGACCTCGTCGGCAGTGCCCGCGTACGCGGCCGCCAGGCAGGCGGCGGGGACGGCCACCTGCCGTCCCTCGTCGGCGACCTCCGCCATCAACTCACCCACCGAAACGTTGCCCTCGGCGTAGGCGGTCAACGCGGACGCGTCCAACACAGCCGCGATCCGATCACTCATCCGGCGTCACCCAGCATCCGCCGCCCCTCAGCCAGGGCGTCCGCCGGGATGGGCGTCGCCAGCCGCCCCCGCCATCGCGCCTTGCCCGCCTCGGTGACCTCGATGCCGGCTCGCCGCAGCACCTCGTCGAGGTGCGCGCCGGCCATCTGGGCCCGTACCGCCGCGGTGATCGCGGCCGAGACGTTGGGCTGCCGGTCGAGCCAGTCGGCGACATCGTCGGGGAGACTGACGGAACGTTTCGCGGTCATGTCAACAAGCCTAGCGAAACTGGTAGCACCGGCGGTGCTACCGGCCGGGGTGGGCGCTGGGCGTTGCCGGTCAGCGGCGGCCACGTCGGCCCCGCTTGTGGGGACGGACCACGCCGGGCAGGCCGACGGACGGCCAGCCGTCCAGCTCCGATGGGGGCACGCCGCGTCGGAGCAGGTCGTCCAGGAGCAGGGCCAGCGAGTAGTCGGGGTGCAGGCTCAACGCACGCTCCAGCGCGACCGCGGCCAGTGCCCCCTGCCCCGCCCGCCAGGCGGCGAACGCCAGCAGCGCGCCAGGCGCGGCGGTCAGCTCCGGCTCCGCCCGGCGGAGCACGTCGGTCCAGAGGGCGATGTCCCGGTCCCGACCGTCGGTGCGTTCCCAGGCGTGGTCGCGGATCGGCAGGTGGGTCAGCAGCAGGCTCAGCCAGGCCACCTCGTCGTCGTCGAGCCGCTCGCCGCGCCGCTGCCGGCGCTGCGCCTCGCGGACCGCTGCCACCCCGGCTGAGCGCAGCGCCCGGCCGCCGAGCAGGTCGCTCGCAGGCGCCTGCTCGACCAGTTCGGTCAGTCGCCGCTCGGCCCGGACGGTGGCCGCGCGCAGCGCGTCCCGGGCCGGGCCGTCCACCGGCGACACCTGTGCCGCGAGGGCGGCCCGGTCGGGGAGCGCGACCTGGCCGGCGAAGACCGCCGAGGCGGTCACCGGGTTGGCCGCCGGGTCGTAGCGCCGGCCCTCGGGCGGGCAGCAGTCGGCCTCGGCGCAGAGGTAGGACCACCAGCGACCATCGGTCACCCGCAGCGCGTCGAGCACGTCCAACCCGGCGCCGGTCAGGGCGGCGCGCACCGCGTCCACGCTCGGCGTCACCCGGTCGGGCGGCCCGTAGCCGACCACGGTCGCCGCCTCCGCGCCCTGCCGGTGGATCACCCCGGCCAGGTGCTGGGCTCGCTCGACCGGGTCGGCCGACGGATCGGGCAGGTCGGCGCGGGCGGCGAAGATGATCTGCCGTCCACGCAGCGCCACCGCGACCACGCTGTCGGCGGGGTGGAAGCCGAGCAGGTACGGCACGGCGGCGAGCAGGTCGGCGGGTGAGCGGACGGCGAGCCGGGGGCGTTCGGTCGAGGTCATGCCGGCAGCCTGCGACGCGGTGGCACGGCTTCGCCGCCCCTGTGGACGACACGCGAGTTATCCACAGTCACTCACCGTGTTGTCCCTGCTCACCGCGTACCAAGACGTACTCGGAAGCGACCTGTGGCGCCGGGAACCGAGCCGATGTGTTCGGGCGGCACCGTTGTGTCGTGGGGAGCGGTTACCGTGCGCTGATGGACCTGGCGTACCTGCGCGCGCACCCGGCACACCTGCCGACGTTCCTGACCCACCAGCGGATCCGGGAGACGCCGGTCGCCGGTGGGGACATCTGCGCCGCCGCCCGGCTCACCCTGGACGACGGTCACTCGGTCTTCGCCAAGTCCTGGCCGGAGCGGGCCGGCCGGCCGGCGCCGGAGGGCTTCTTCGACGCCGAGGCGGCCGGGTTGCGCTGGCTGCGGGAGACCGGCACGGTCGCCGTACCTGAGGTGATCGTGGC
Organism: Micromonospora sp. NBC_00389; assembly: GCF_036059255.1. Classification (NCBI taxonomy): domain Bacteria; kingdom Bacillati; phylum Actinomycetota; class Actinomycetes; order Micromonosporales; family Micromonosporaceae; genus Micromonospora; species Micromonospora sp. NBC_00389. The sequence goes on from NZ_CP107947.1 coordinate 1,460,323, forward strand.
GTTGCCCGACCTGCTGGCGCTCGACTGGGTGGAGCCCGGCGAGCCGACGCCGGAGGCGGCCGAGCGCTTCGGCCGGGAGTTGGCCGGCCTGCACCGGGCCGGCGCACCAACCTTCGGTGCGACCTGGCCCGGTTTCATCGGGGCTCTCCCGCAGGACAACACCCCCGATGACGGCCCCTGGTCGACGTGGTTCGCCGAACGACGACTCGTCCCCTACCTGCGGCGATCGGTCGACGAAGGCGCTCTGAGCAGCGCTGACGCCGAGCTGGTCGAGCAGGTGATCGGTCGGGTCGGCGAGTTTGGCGGGGACGAGCCACCGGCCCGCATCCACGGCGACCTGTGGCCGGGCAACGTGCTGTGGGGCCACGACCGGGCCTGGTTGGTCGACCCGGCGGCGCACGGCGGCCACCGGGAGACCGACCTCGCCCAGTTGGCGCTCTTCGGCGGCCTCCCGCACCTGGACCGGGTGCTGGCCGCCTATCGGGAGAGCTGGCCGTTGACCGAGGGCTGGCGGGCACGAATGCCGCTGCATCAGCTGCACCTGCTGCTCGTGCACACCGCGCTCTTCGGCGGCGGTTACCGGGACGCGGTCATCCAGAACGCCCGTGCCGCCCTGGGCCGGCCCGAGCGCGCTACGGTCGACAGGTGAGCGTCGCCCCGCGGACCGACGGCGTCCTCGTCGACCGGTACGGCCGCGTCGCCCGGGACCTGCGCGTGTCCCTCACCGACAAGTGCAATCTGCGCTGCACCTACTGCATGCCGGCCGAGGGTCTGCCCTGGCTGGCGGGCCCTGAGCTGCTCATCGACGAGGAGATCGTCCGTCTGGTCCGGGTGGCGGTCGAGCGGCTCGACGTGACCGAGGTGCGGTTCACCGGCGGCGAGCCGCTGATCCGGCCCGGGCTGCTCGACATCGTGGCCGCGGTCGCCGCGCTGGAGCCGCGCCCGCGGATCTCGCTCACCACCAACGGCATCGGCCTGGATCGGCTCGCCCCGGCGCTGCGCACTGCCGGCCTCGATCGGGTCAACGTCTCGCTGGACACTCTGGACCCGGCCCGGTTCACCCAGCTCACCCGCCGTCCCCGGTTGGACGCGGTGCTCGCCGGGCTGGCCGGGGCCGCAGCCGCCGGGCTCGCCCCCGTGAAGATCAATTCTGTGCTGATGCGCGGCGTCAACGACGGCGACGCACCGGCTCTGCTCCGCTTCGCCTTGGACCACGGCTACCAACTGCGGATCATCGAGCAGATGCCACTGGACGCCCAGCACGGTTGGGACCGCAACTCGATGGTCACCGCCGAGGAGATCCTGACGTCCCTGCGTACCCACTTCGACCTCAGCCCTGACCCGACCGAACGCGGCGCGGCACCGGCGGAGACCTGGCTGGTCAACGGTGGCCCGGCCCGGGTCGGGGTGATCGCCAGCGTCACCCGACCCTTCTGCGGCGACTGCGACCGCACCCGGCTGACCGCCGACGGCCAGGTCCGCGCCTGCCTCTTCGCCACCGAGGAGTCCGACCTGCGTGCCGCGCTGCGCGGCGGGGCGGACGACGACGAGCTGGCGCGACGCTGGCGCACTGCCATGTGGGGCAAGCGCGCCGGGCACGGCATCGACGACCCCACCTTCCTCCAGCCGACCCGCCCGATGTCGGCGATCGGCGGCTGAGTCGTGGACCCGACGCCGCTGACCATCCGCTATTTCGCGGGCGCGCGCGCCGCCGCCGGCCGCGCCGAGGAGGTCACCCCCGCCGGCCGGTCACTCGACGACCTCACCGTCGAGCTGGCCCAGCGGCACGGCGACCAACTCGCCGCCGTACTGCGGGTGGCGAGTTTCCTCGTGGACGGTGTGAGCTGTCATGATCGTCAGGCACCCCTGCCGGGCGGGGCGACGATCGATGTCCTGCCCCCGTTCGCGGGCGGGTGAGGGAGACGCACAGATAATGGCGGTTGTGGGTTTCGTAGCCGTCCTGGCGCTGATCACCGGTCTCATCCATCTCTACCTGTGGAAGCGGCTGGTTCGGGACACCACCACGCCGGGCCGCTGGCGGCGGATCGGCGGGATGGCCGCCCTGGTCCTGGCGCTGCTCGTGCCGATCACCCTCGCCGGGACCCAGGCCGGGCTCTACTGGCTGGCCTGGCCGGGCTACCTCTGGCTCGCGCTGATGTTCTACCTGCTGGTCCTGCTCGTCGTGCTGGAAGTGCCGATGCTGGTCACCCGGCTGGTGCTGCGCCGCCGGGTGATCGCCGCCGAGCCGACCACCGCCGCGCCCGAGCCGGTCCTGGTCGGGGCCGCCGGGCCGACCGAGCCGCCGGCCGTCGGCGCCGTCGCGGCACCGGACCACGACCCGGCCCGCCGGCTGCTGCTGGCCCGCGGGGCCGCCATCTTCGCCGGCCTCACCGCCACCGGCCTCACGGGGTACGGGGTACGCACCGCGCTGGGCCCGCCCCAGCTGGACCGGGTGCGGATTCCGCTCGCAAAGCTCCCGCGCAGCATGGACGGCCTGCGCATCGCGACCGTCTCCGACATCCACCTCGGCCCGCTGCGCGGCCGGGCGCACACCGAGCGGATCGTCGCCGCGATCAACCGGCTCGACGCCGACCTGGTGGCGGTCGTCGGTGACCTGGTCGACGGCTCGGTCGCCGAGTTGGGCTCGGCCGCCGCGCCGCTGCGCGACCTGCGCTCCCGCTACGGCAGCTTCTTCGTCACCGGCAACCACGAGTACTACTCGGGGGTGGAGGAGTGGGTCCAGGAGGTGGACCGGCTCGGCCTGCGGGTGCTGCAGAACAAGCGGCAGGAGATCCAGGCCCGGGGCGGCGTGCTCGATCTGGCCGGCGTGAACGACCTGTCCGGCACGGGCACCGGCCTCGCAGCCGGGCCGGACTTCGCCGCCGCGCTCGGTGACCGTGACACGAGCCGGCCGGTGATCCTGCTCGCGCACCAGCCGTTGGCGGCGGTCGAGGCGGCAACGTACGGCGTCGACCTGCAACTGTCCGGGCACACCCACGGCGGGCAGATGGTGCCGTTCAACCTGGCCGTCCGACTCGAACAGCCGGTGGTCAGCGGGCTGGGCGAGGTCGACGGCACCAAGGTCTACGTGACCAACGGCGCCGGCTTCTGGGGTCCGCCGGTCCGGGTCGGGGCCGAACCGCAGATCACCCTCGTCGAGCTGCGCTCGGCATAGCGGACGTCACGTCCGCGCGTGGCGGCAGGCGGCCGGCGCAGCGGGCGTGACAGGATGCGGCGTGCCCCCGTTCAGCGCCGTACCCCCCGGTGGCCTACCGCCATTCGTCGCGGACCTGCACATCCACTCGAAGTACTCGCGCGCGTGCAGCCGCGACCTCACCCTGCCGAACCTCGCCTGGTGGGCCCGGCGTAAGGGCATCGCCCTGCTCGGCACCGGAGACTTCACCCACCCCGCCTGGTACGACCACCTGCGGGAGACACTGCGCCCGGCCGAACCGGGGCTCTACCGGCTCGACCCGGAGGCGGAACGGGACATCGCCCGCCGACTGCCGCCTCGACTCGCCAGCACGGCGGAGGCGAACCCGGTCCGGTTCATGCTGAGCGTGGAGATCTCCACCATCTACAAGCGGGACGACCGGACCCGCAAGGTGCATCATCTGATCTACCTGCCCGACCTGGATGCGGTGGCCCGGTTCAACGCCGCGCTCGGCCGGATCGGCAACCTCGGCTCCGACGGTCGGCCGATCCTCGGCCTGGACTCCCGGGACCTGCTGGAGATCACCCTCGAGGCGAGCCCGGACGGCTACCTGGTCCCGGCGCACATCTGGACGCCGTGGTTCTCCGCGCTGGGCTCGAAGTCCGGCTTCGACGCGATCGCCGACTGCTACGCCGACCTGGCCGAGCACATCTTCGCCGTGGAGACCGGTCTCTCCTCCGACCCGGCGATGAACTGGCGGGTCGGCAGCCTCGACCGGTACCAGTTGGTCTCCAACTCGGACGCGCACTCCCCGCCGGCCCTGGGCCGCGAGGCGACCGTGCTGACCGCCGAGCGGGACTACTTCGCCGTCCGGGAGGCGCTGCGGACCGGCGACGGTCTGGCCGGCACCATCGAGTTCTTCCCGGAGGAGGGCAAGTACCACGCGGACGGGCACCGGCTGTGCGGGGTCACCTGGTCCCCGGAGCGGACCAGGGCCGCCGGCGGACGCTGCCCCGAGTGTGGCAAGCCGCTCACCGTAGGCGTCCTCAGCCGGGTCGAGGAGTTGGCCGACCGCGCGGAGGGGCACCGGCCGGCGCACGCTCGGGAGGTCACCCACCTGGTGCAGTTGGCCGAGATCCTCGGCGAGATCAACAAGGTGGGCGCCCGGTCGAAGAAGGTCGAGGGACGGCTCAACGAGTTGCTCGCCGCGCTCGGCCCCGAGCTGGAGATCCTGACCACGACACCGTTGACCGACATCGCGCAGGCCGGCGGTGAGCTGCTCGCGGAGGGCATCGGGCGGCTGCGGCGCGGCGACGTGCGCCGGGTGCCGGGCTACGACGGCGAGTACGGAGTGATCACCCTCTTCGACCCGGCGGAGCTGAGTGTCCGTGCCGACACAGCCCAGGAGACGCTGTTCGACGTACCGGTGCCGGCGCAGCGGCGACCCGCGGAGCCGGCGGCGAAGGTGAAGCGCCCTGCGGCGACGAAGGCGGAGCCGAAGCGCAAGACCGCCCCAGCACCCGCCCCGCCGATCGCGTCACCGCCGTCACCGCACGAGCCGTTCGAGCCGATGCTCGCGGGCATGGAGGAGGTCGGCACCGGCCTGCTGGACCGGCTGGACGCGATGCAGCGGGTGGCCGCCTCCGCGCCCGGCGGCCCGCTGCTCATCGTGGCCGGCCCGGGCACCGGCAAGACCCGGACGCTGACCCACCGGATCGCGTACCTCTGCGCGGAGCTGAACGTCTTTCCCGAGCACTGCCTGGCCATCACCTTCACCCGCCGGGCCGCCGAGGAGCTGCGGCACCGCCTCGACGGTCTACTCGGCCCGGTCGCCGAGGACGTCACCGTGGGCACCTTCCACGCGCTGGGGCTGACCATCCTGCGCGAGAACGCCGACGCGGCGGGCCTGCCGGCGGCCTTCCGGATCGCCGACGACGCCGAGCGGGCGGCGGCCCGGTCGGAGGCCGGCGACGACCCCGCGAGCTACATCGCACTGCTGCGCAAGCAGGACCTCGTCGACCTGGACGAGCTGGTGAGCCTGCCGGTGGAGCTGCTACGGGGCGACCGGGAGCTGGTCGGGCGGTACCGGGACCGCTGGCGGTGGATCTTCGTCGACGAGTACCAGGACGTTGACGCCGTGCAGTACGAGCTGCTGCGGCTGCTCAGCCCCGACGACGGCAACCTCTGCGCGATCGGCGACCCGGACCAGGCGATCTACTCGTTCCGGGGCGCCGACGTCGGCTACTTCCTGCGCTTCTCCCAGGACTTCACCGACGCCCGGTTGGTCCGGCTCAACCGCAACTACCGCTCCTCGGCACCGATCCTGGCCGCTGCGGTGCAGGCCATCGCGCCGTCCTCGCTGGTCCGTGGCCGACGGCTGGACCCGGCCCGGCTCGACCCGGAGGCGCCACTGGTCGGCCGCTACCCCGCGGCGTCCGTCGCCGAGGAGGCCGACTTCGTGGTCCGTACCGTCGACGATCTGGTCGGCGGGCTGTCCCACCGGTCGCTGGACTCGGGTCGGATCGACGGTCGGTCCACCTCCCTGTCGTTCTCCGACATCGCCGTGCTGTACCGCACCGACGCGCAGGCCGCGCCGATCGTGGACGCGCTGACCCGGGCCAACATTCCGGTACAGAAGCGCTCACACGACCGGCTGCGGGACCGGCCCGGGGTGGCGGCCATCGCGCGCGAGCTGCGGCACGCCGACGGATTGGCGGGCTCGTTGGCCGCCCGGGTCCGGCTGGCCGGCCAGGTCGTGGCCGAGCGGTTCGCCGTGCCCACCCTGGACGGCGCCGTCGCGGGCCGTCCCGAGGACGTCCGCTCCGCGGTGGACCTGCTGACCCCGCTGGCCCGACGCTGCGGCGACGACCTGGAGACGTTCCTGTCGCAGCTGGCCACCGGCGCGGAGGTCGACGCGCTCGACCCGCGCGCGGAGGCGGTCACGCTGCTCACCCTGCACGCCGCAAAGGGCCTGGAGTTCCCGGTGGTCTTCCTGGTCGGCGCTGAGGACGGGCTGCTGCCGCTGCGCTGGCCGGGCTCGACGCCCGACGAGGACGCGGTGGCCGAGGAGCGCCGGCTCTTCTTCGTCGGCCTGACCCGGGCGCAGGACCGCCTGTACGTCAGTCACGCCGCCCGCCGCACCCGGCACGGCGCGGAACGCGACTGCGCTCCGTCACCGTTCCTCGGCGTCATCGACCCCGGCTTGTTCGAGCGGTTCGGCGAGACCGAGCCGCGCCGTCCCAAGGACCGTCAGCTCCGCCTCATCTGACAATCCCCGCTCCCCTCTCCCGACTGCCAGCGGCGAGCCGGCGCAGGCTGGCTGGACCCGTCAGCGGTTGGTCGGCGGGTCAGCCGAGGAGGACGGCGAGCCAGGCGCCCGCGAGCAGGGCTGGCCCGAGTGGCAGCAGGGTGTCCCGGCGCACCCGCCGGGCGGCGAGCAGGCCGAGCACCAGGCCGCCGTGCAGCAGGTGTGGCAGGAGCAGGCCGGCCAGCAGTGCGTCTCGGCCGAGCCAGCCGAGCGGCAGGCCGAGGACGGCGGCGAGCTTCACGTCTCCGAAGCCCAACCGTGAGCCGGGCAGCAGGGCGAGCAGCAGGTGCGCCGCGCCGGCGGCCGCCGCACCAGCCAGCGCGCCGAGCAGCCGGCCGGGGGTGCCGGCGAGCAGCGCCGTACCGGTCAGGCCGCCGAGGGCCAGCAATCCGGCGGCGAGGACCAGCGGATCGGGCAGCCGCAGGCAGGCCAGGTCGATCCCGGCGAGCACCAGCCCCACGGCCGCCACCGCGAGGAAGACCGGTAGCGCCGGGTCTTCACCCCGTGCCACGGCGAGCCCTGCGAACAACACGGCCGCCACCACCGGGCTGAGCCACGCCCACCCGCCGGGCCGCGGCTCAAGACCGGCCCTCGTCAGCTCCGGCGGGGTGGTGAAACGCCGGGCCAGCGAGGGTACGGCGAGGCCGACCAGCGCGCCGACCAGCGCGACCGGCACCAGCGCTGCGGCCGACATGGGCCGGACGTTACCGGCGGTCGCCCACCCGTGCCGCCCCCGATCGCGGTGCTGCGCCCGACCGGCGGGGACGTTCGGTGGTCACCACCAGGGCTACCCCGGCGACGATGACCGCACCGCCGAGCAGCACCTGCGGAGTGATCGGCTCGGCCACCAGTAGCGCGCCGAGCGCCACCGCGACCGCCGGGTTGACGTAGGCGTACGTCGAGACCAGCGAGAGGGGCGCGTTGTGCAGCAGCCAGACGTACGCGGTGAAGGCCACCAGCGAGCCGGCCACCATGAGGTAGGCCAGCGCGAGCCAGGACCGGGTGCTGACCTCAGCCGGGTGGAAGTCGCGCAGCTCGCCCCGGCCGGCGGCGACCACGGCCAGCACCAGTGCGCCAGCGATCATCTCGTACACCGTGGCGACGAACGGGTCGGCGGGCATCCGGATCCGTCCGGACAGGAACGACCCGACCGACCAGGAGGTGGCCGCCGCGACCACGGTCAACGCCCCGACCAGCGGCACCGCGTCCGCGCTTCCGGCGGGCAGCACCAGCAGGACCAGACCGATGAAACCCAGGGTGACCCCGGCGAACGTCCAGATCGGGGGGCGGTCCCCGGTGGCGGAGCGCAGCAGCACCACCAGCAGCGGCACGGTAGCCACCAGCAGTGCGGCGATCCCGGACGGTACCGCCACTCCCGGCGGCCCGGACTCGGCGAGCACCACCAGGCCGTTGCCACCGGCGAGCAGGAGCACTCCGACCAGCGCGGCGGAGCCTAGTTGCCGGCGGTTTACCCGCAGCGCGCCCGGTCCTCGGCGCAGTCGCAGCACCGCCGCCAGCACCAGGCCGGCGGCGGCGAACCGCAGCGCGGCCGACGTCAGCGGGGGCAGCGACTCCACGGCGATCCGGATGCCGAGATAGGTGGAACCCCAGAGTAGGTAGACCACGATCAACGCGGTCCAGATCAGGGTCGGTGCGGCGTCGGTGCGACGGCCGGCCAGGCCGGCGGCACTCGGTGGAGATGAGGTCATCGGTGGACCACGCTACGGTGACCTCGGAGTCGGCGTCTTGCTTTGGTGGCCGGCCTCACCACTCGTGCAGGAGGGCGGCATGACGAACTACGGACCACCGGGTGGCGGCGTCCCGGGACCGTGGCGTGGGCAACGACCCGACGAGACATCGGGGCGGCCCGTTCAGCAGCCCTACCCGCCTGCACAGCAGCCGTACCCGCCGGTGCCCGAGACCTACCCGCCGTCGGTTCAGGCCTACCCTCCGGGAACCCAGGGACGGCCCGGGTCATATGGCGACGGGTCCTACGGCGGTGCGCCGGTGGGGCCGTACGGGGGTGGTCCTGGCAGCTCCTACGGTGGTGGGTCCTACCGGCCGACGCAGGCGGCCCCGGCGTACAGCGGGGAGCCGTACCGGCCCAACGGCCCGTACGGCGGAGATCCCTCGCCGACCCCGGGCAGGCGCGGTCGAGGTCCGCTGATCGCGGTGCTGGCCATCGTGCTGCTGCTGGTGGTGGCCGGCGGCGGTGCGTTCTGGTTCCTCAGCGGACCGGACGATCCGGCCCCGTCGACCGCACCGACCGGCTCGGCCGTCGCCGCGGAGCCCAGCGCGGACGCCACCGCACCGGCCGAGCCGGCACCGAGCGCCGCAGCGCCGGAGTCGTCGGCCGACCCGCGGTTCGTCAAGGTCGGCCAGTGCGTCCGTAACGATGGTGCGGCCGGCGGCAAGCCCAAGCTGCTGATCAGCGGCTGCGCCCCGAAGTCGTACGAGGTGCTGCACCGGATCGACGGCGCGACCAATGGAGAGCCGGACGCCGAGGCCAAGTGCGCCAAGGTCGAGGGCTACACCAACTGGTACTTCTTCGACAGCGAGCTGGACACCCTCGACTTCGTCCTCTGCCTGAAGCAGCGCTGAGACCACCCACCCCTGGGGATGACATGACGACCTACGGACCATCGGGTTCCGAGCAGCCGGACGACCCGTACCAACGCCCGGCGACCGGCCCCGACGGCTCGCCACCGATTGACCCGACCCGGCCGCAGTGGGGCCCGCCACCGGCCGGCGCGGAGCCGCCAACCGCGCCCATGTGGGGTCAGCCGCCGGCCTCGGGCCCGGGTTACCCGCCGCCCGCCGGTCCGGGCTGGGCGCCACCGCCCAGCTCCGGTGCGGGCTACCCGCCGCCCAGCTCCGGCGCCGGATACCCACCGCCACCCGGGCCGTTCCCGCCGGCCGGACCGACACCGGGCCAGCCGGCGGCGCCGTGGGGCCAGCCGGCACCCGGCGGGTACGGGATGCCGCCCGCCGCGCCAGCGAAGAAGACCGGCGGGAAGGTCGCCCTGATCATCGCGCTGGTGGTGCTGCTCCTGCTCTGCCCGTGCCTCGGCTTGGCCGGTTGGGCGGTCTGGAAGGCCGCCGACGCCGACAGCAACGCCTCGCCCGCACCGTCGGCGAGCGCGCGGGCCGTACCGCCGGCCCTGCCCAGCGACGCGCCGACGCCGGCAGCGCCGAGCCCAAGCGAGGTGGAGTTCGCCAAGGGCGACTGCGTGGTCAACGAAGGCACCGAGGACGACGCGGAGCTGCGCAAGGTGGCGTGCGGCCCGAACACCTACCAGGTCTTGCTGCGGATTCCGGCGACGAGCGACGGCGACCGGTGCGAGACGCTCGCGCCGCAGGCCACCGCGAACTACGTGCACGACAACTCGGTCGACCTGTTCGACTACGTGCTCTGTCTGAAGAAGCGGTAGCCGGTAGCCAAAACTAGGGCTGTCTAGCGTGGACGCTAGACAGCCCTAGTTTCTTGTCGACGGCCCCGACACGCCGGTAGCCCCATCTATCCATGTCTAGCCCCGCCGCTAGATGGCCCGATACTGTGCGATGCGTGGATCCGGTCCGCAACCCGTACGCACCGGGCGCCGGCCAGCGCCCGCCCGAACTCGCCGGGCGGGGGCGGGAGCTGGACGTCTTCGACATCGTGCTGGAGCGCATCGCCCGGGGCCGCCCCGAACGCAGCCTCATGCTCACCGGGCTGCGCGGCGTCGGCAAGACCGTCCTGCTCAACACCCTCCGGTCGCAGGCGATCAACCGACTGTGGGGCAGCGGCAAGATCGAGGCACGGCCGGACCAGTCGCTGCGCCGCCCGGTTGCCGCCGCGCTGCACATGGCGGTCCGGGAGCTCGCCCCCCGACACCGCGCGCCCGACCGGATCGACGCCTTCCTCGGGGTCCTCAAGGCGTTCGCCCAGCGGTCCGCCCCGACCGGCCGTGCCGGTGCCGCCCCGAAGCTTCGCGACCGGTGGCAGCCCGGGATCGACGTGCCAGCGGCCAGCGGTCGAGCCGACTCCGGCGACATCGAGATCGACCTGGTCGAGCTGCTCACTGACGCCGCCGCCGTGGCCAGCGACGTGGGCACCGGCATCGCCGTCTTCATCGACGAGATGCAGGACCTCGGCCCGGAGGACGTGTCGGCGCTCTGCGCCGCCTGCCACGAGCTGTCCCAGCTCGGCGCGCCACTGATCGTCGTCGGCGCCGGCCTGCCGCACCTGCCAGCCGTGCTCAGTGCCGCGAAGTCGTACTCCGAGCGGCTGTTCCGCTACCAGCGCATCGACCGGCTCGACCGGATCGCCGCCGACCAGGCGCTCTGCGCGCCGGCCGAGCGCGAGGAGGTGGAGTACGAGCAAAAGGCGCTCGACCTGCTCTACGAGAAGTCCGGCGGCTACCCCTACTTCGTCCAGGCGTACGGGAAGGCGACCTGGGATCATGCTCCGCGCTCGCCGATCACGGCGGCCGACGTCCGGGTCGCCGCACCGGAGGCGGAAGCCGAGCTGGCGGTCGGCTTCTTCGGCTCCCGGTTCGAGCGGGCCACCCCCGCCGAGCGTGAGTACATGCGGGCGATGGCCACGCTGTCTCTGGTGGAGGGCGAGTCGGGGGGCGTGGTCCGCGACGACATGGACGCCGCGGTACCCACCGCCGAGATCGCCCGGGCCCTCGGCCGCAAGCCGGCCAGCCTCTCCCCGGCTCGGGACGCGCTGATCAAGAAGGGCCTGATCTACTCCGGTGAGCGGGGCACGGTGGCCTTCACCGTCCCGCACTTCGGCCGGTACCTGCGCACCCAGCCGGTCTGACCCGGCCCCCTGGGAATCGCGAGGCCGGCGCCGTCAGACCTGCGACCAGGGCGCCGGAAAGATCACCTCGCCGCGCGGTGGCGGCCCCTCCTCGCTGGTGGACGGCGGCAACACGAGCGCCTGCCAGGGCTCACCCAGACCGGCCCACGGGCTGGTCAGCCCCAGCTCGCTGGCCGCGACGAAGCCGAACCGGCGGTAGAAGGCCGGGTCACCGAGGACCACGACCAGGCGCTCGCCCAGCTCGGTGGCAGCGTCGAGAGCGGCCTGCACCACCGCCGTGCCGTGCCCGACCCGCTGTCGGTGCGGCGCGACGGCCACCGGGCCGAGCGCCAGGGCTGGGGCGTCGGCGCCCCGATCCGGTCGGACCCGCACCCGGCTGAGCAGGGCGTACCCGACCACCTCGCCGCCGTACTCGGCGACCATGGCCAGCTCCGGCAGCCAGGCCGCGGTGCCCCGCAGCTCGTCGACCAGGCCCAGCTCCGGCGGGGTCGCCACGTCCGGCCGGGCGAACGCGGCAGCCAGCGCCCGACGCACCGGGCCGGCGTCGGCCGGATCCTCGGGTCGTAGCCGCAGCGTGGTCACCCGCGCGACGTTACCCGTCACGGCCGGTCCATCAGCGATGGTCGCTCGAATCGGCGTGGCGCATGTGCATGACCACCGATCCGGATCCGGCGGTTGCCGGGGTAGCAAAGGCCGCGACGGGGTATGACTGATCCATGACGCCCGTACGCTCTCTAGCCCGCGCCATGCTGAGCGGCATCTTCGTGGTCAGCGGGTACCGCAACTTCCGCAACCCGGAACGGCTGGCGGCGGCAGCCAAGCCGGTCACCGACAAGGTCACGCCGCTCCTGCAGAAGGCACACCCGAGCATCCCCACCGAGACCGAGACGCTGATCCGGCTCAACGCCTTGGTGCAGGTCAGCGCCGGCCTGATGCTGGCCACCGGGCGATTCAGCCGACCCGCCGCGCTGGTCCTCGCCGGCACGCTGGTGCCGGTGACCATCGCCGGGCATCCCTTCTGGAACAACGACGACCCGGTCGCCCGGAACAACAACCAGGTCCACGTCCTGAAGAACCTCGGCATCTTCGGCGGCCTGCTGCTCGCTGCGGCGGACACCGGCGGCAAGCCGGGTCTGCGTTGGCGGACCGGTCATCGCATCGGCCACTCTCGACGTTCTGTGCAACGCGCCGTCCGCACCGCCCGGCGGGACGCTCGGATCGCCGTCCGATCCGCCTCCACCGCTCGTCGGCTCCCCGGCTGACCTGCGTCGATACCCTCTCGCGCCATCCCCACCCCCCGCTAAGGCCGCGAATTACCTGAACCGCCCGGTAGGCGTTAACGCGGTGGAAATGTCAAAAACATGTGTGGGATCGGACACGGTCGCATAACGCGGGAGGCACTGACGTGAGGCGCCGTTCTAGGCTCCGTGCAGGACCTGGACGGGTAGGACGACCTTGGTATGGAGGTGGCCGCGCCATGCCGACGACCGTCGGTAGTCGGGCGGACCGCCTCGCCCCAGTCCGACGCGTGACGCGTGGGATCGATCGCAGGAATGTCGTACGGGGTGCCATCGTGGCCGCCGTCGCCTACGCCGCATGGCTCGCCATCGGTGCGTTCGGGCGGCCGTACAGCTTCTTCGACATGAAGATCTACCACGGTGCCGTCGTGTGGTGGGCGAGCGGTCACGAGCTCTACGAGTTCATCGCGCCCGGCACCACCCTCGGCTTCACCTACCCGCCGTTCGGCGGCCTGGTCATGCTGCCGATGGCACAGTTGCCGATCGGCGCGGCCGGGATGGTCAACGCCCTCGCCAGCATCGCCGCGTTGGCGCTGGTGCTGGCCGGGCTGCTCCGCCCCATCGTGGACCGGCTGGCCTGGCCACTGTGGTTCAGCGTGGCCTTGGCAGTGCCGCTGGCGATCGCCATCGAGCCGGGCCGGGAAACCCTCGGCTACGGCCAGGTCAACATCCTGCTGTTCGCGCTGATCATGGCCGACCTGATCGGGCTGCGTTGGCGCTCCCGCAGGGGCACCCACTACGCCGCGACCGACGGCCCCCTGCTGCGCTTCATCTATGGCGGCGCCTGGGCCGGTGCCGGCATCGGCCTGGCCACCGCGGTCAAGCTCACCCCGGCGCTGTTCATCGGCTACCTGTTGATCACCCGCCAGTGGCGGGTGGCGGCCACCGCGATCGGCACCACGATCGGCGTGACGGTAGGGACCTTCGCGATCGTCGGCGACGAATCGCGGGCGTACTTCGGCAGCGTGCTCTGGCAGACCGAGCGGGTCGGCGCGGCGGACATGACGCCGAATCAGTCGCTCGCCGGCCTGCTTGCCCGGCTGTACGACTCGATCGAGACCCCCGGGCTGCTCTGGCTCTCCTTCTCGGTGCTGATCCTGGCGCTGGGCCTGTCCCGGGCGGCCAGCTCACGCGCCGACGGCGACGAGTTGACCGCGTTCACGCTGGTTGGTCTGACCGCCAACGTGATCAGCCCGATCTCCTGGACGCACCACCTGGTCTGGGTGATCCCAGCGATCATCGTGCTGGGCGACGCCGCGGTGCGCCGCCGAGAGGCGAGCCGGGGGTTGGCGCAGCGCACCGGCCAGGGCCTGACGTTCGGCGGGCTGCCGGGGCTCAACGGGCTCCGGCCGCCGATCTGGTACCCCACGCTGACCGGGCTCCGGCACGGCGTCGCCGCGATCGGGCTCTACCTGCTCTTCCTGATCTCCCCGATCTGGCCGTACGAGCACCAACTGCCGGAGATGTCGCACTACCAGGACGGTCTGTTCGGCGCGCTGATGGAGAACTCGCTCGCGCTCGCGCTGATCGTGCTGGTCGCCGCGCTGCCCTGGCGCCCTGGCGCCGAGCCGGCGTTCTACGGCGATCGGCTCGCCCGGCCCATGGCGGTCAACGGCCGCCGCTGAGCGGTCAGGGGCAGTTGACCCATTCCTCGGTGCCGTCGGCGAAGACCTGCCGCTTCCAGATCGGCAGCCGCGCCTTGACCTCGTCCACGAGCCGGGCGCAGGCCGCGAAGGCCGCTGCGCGGTGCGCGGTGCTCACCGCGGCGACCAGCGCCACGTCACCGATCACCAGTGGACCGACCCGGTGCGAGACCGCCACGGCGTAGACGTCGGGCTCGGCCGCGATCTCGGCCGCCACCTCGCGCAGCACCTGTGCGGCGCTCGGGTGCCCTTCGTACTCCAGGCTCACCACCGGACGACCGTGGTCGTGGTCGCGGACCACGCCCTGGAAGGAGACCACCGCGCCGGCCCGCCGGTCGGCAACCGCCGCCTCGTGCGTGGCCAGGTCGAGCGGCTGGTCGGTGACCTCGCCGAAGGTGATGGCCGGCGCGGTCACGACGCACGCTCCCCGGGCAGCAACGGCAGTGGCACGATCGGCACCCGGTCGCCCGGCTCGCCGCTGGTGCCCGGCCGGATGACGGCGAACCCGTCAGCGCCGGCCAGCCCGCGCAGCATCGCCGAACCGACGTGCCGCACGGGGTACGCGGTGCCGGCGGCCCGGTCCAGCCGGACCAGTGCCAGGTGGGTGTGGTCGCCACGACCGGGCACCGCCTCGGCCAGCGTGACCTGCGGCAGCACCGGCATCGGGCGACCCTGGAGGCCGGCGAGCAGTGGGGCGACCAGCGACACCAGCGCGACGATGGCGGACTGTGGGTTGCCCGGCAGCCCGGCGACGAACCGGACCCGCCCGTCGTGGCCGGCAAGCCGGGCCAGCAACATCGGGAAACCGGGCCGCACCGCCACCGTGTTGACGACGTAGTCGGCGCCGAGCGCCTCCAGGGTCGGGTGCAGGTGGTCGACGGGACCGTTCATCGTGCCACCGGTGGTGCAGACCAGGTCGGCGTTGGCCAGCGCCGCGCGCAGGGCCGCCACGTGCGCGGGCAGCGTGTCGGCCACCGGGCCGACCACGTCGGACCCACGAACCTGGCAGCCGTACCGGCGCAGCCACGCGGGCACCGCCGGACCCAGCGCGTCCCGGACCCGGCCGGCGGCCGGCGGCCCCGCGGTGAGCAGCTCGTCGCCGAACACCAGCAGCGCGGCGCGCGGCGCCCGCCGGACCCGCAGCGTGTCGTGCCCGCAGGAAGCAGCCAGACCGATCACCGCCGGGTCGACCGGCGTGCCGGCCGGCAACAGATCCTCGCCGGCGTACGCCTCCTCGCCGGGCTGCCGCCACTCCGGCATTTCCCGGAGGGTGCCGCTGACCAGGCCGTCGGTGGTGGTGGACTCCTCGACGCGCAGCACGGCGGTGGCGCCGTGGGGCACCATCGCACCGGTGGCGATCTCGACTGTCGTGCCGTCCTCGGTGAGCGGCGCGGGGGTGTTGCCGGCCAGCACCCGGCCGACGACGCGCCACGGGCCGGCGCCGCGCACCGCCCAGCCGTCGACGCTGGAAGTGGGGAAGGCCGGCAGGTCGGTGCGGGTGGTCAACGGCTCGGCCAGGGTCAGCCCGTCGGCGTCGACCAGTGGCCGGGCGACGGCGGGAAGCGCGGCGGCCAGGCCGACCGCGTACACCCGGGACCGCGCTTCCTCCCACCCGGCCGGCGGGGGCGCGGCGACCCGGTCCGCTGTTGGTGCGGTTTCCGTGCTCACCGGCCGAGCCTATCGGGATGGACCGACACCCGCCGGGCCTGGCCGCGGACCGGTCAGTGGTCTCCGCCGCGAAGTTGGTCGACGGTGTGCCCGAGGATCGGCCCGAGCACGGCCAGCCCGTCCCGGGCGCCACCGGTCGAGCCGGGCAGGTTGACCACCAGCATGCGGCCGGCCACCCCGGCCAGACCGCGGGAAAGCACCGAGGTGGGCACCCGGTCGCGGCTGTACGCACGGATCGCCTCGGCGATGCCGGGAATCTCGTAATCCAGCAGTGCCCGGGTCACGTCCGGTGTCCGGTCCGACGGGGTGACCCCGGTGCCACCGCTGGTCAGCACCACATCGATGCCATCGGCGAGGGCGTCCTCCAAGGCCGTGCGGACCGGCTCACCGTCGGGCACCACCACCGGCTCGTCGACCTGGCAGCCCAGCTCGAGGAGACCGGCGACGAGCAGCGGGCCGCTCGTGTCGGCGTAGACGCCGGCCGCGGCCCGGTTGGACGCGACGATCACCCGCGCCCGGATCACGGCCGGTCCTCCGGTCGGACCCACTCGCCGGTCTTGCCGCCCTCCTTGCGCAGCACCCGGACCGCCTCCACCGAGGCCGCCGGGTCGACCGCCTTGACCATGTCGACCAGGGCGAGACCGGCGACCGCGACCGCGGTGAGCGCCTCCATCTCCACGCCCGTCCGGTCCGCCGTGCGGGCGGTGGCGGTGATCTCCACGGTGTCGGCGGTCAACTGCAGGTCGACGGTGACGCCGTGCAGGGCGATCGGGTGGCAGAGCGGGATCAGCTCCGGCGTGCGCTTGGCGCCCATGATCCCGGCCAGCCGGCCGACCGCCAGCGCGTCGCCCTTGGGCAACCCGTCGCGGTGCAGCAGGTCGACGACCTCGGGCGTGGTCCGCAGTCGGCCCGCCGCGACGGCCAGCCGGCCGGTCACCGCCTTGGCGGAGACGTCGACCATGCGGGCCGCGCCAGCGCGGTCGACGTGGCTGAGCTGCGCGGGTTCGGTCACGGTCGTGAGCCTATCGGTGCGGTACGACGGCCTGGTGCTCGGAAGGAGCGGCGACCGAGTGCCGGCCGCGCCGGGGTGCTGTCGACGCACCGGCGGTACGCCGCTCCTCCCTCACCAACCCGCCGCCGAGGTCGCTGGGGGGACCTGGCAGCGGGCGAGTGTCGACGACCCGGTTCTGCCCACGGGCAGAACCTCCCCCGTTCGCCGATACGGCCGAGAAGCTACCGGGCCAGGCGATAAGAAATCGATAAGAGCCGTTCGGGCAGGTCAGTGGCCCACGTTCAGGGCGTTGTCACCCAGTTCGGCGAGGCGGCGCTCGGCGTCGAAGCACTCCGGCACGCCCATCCGGCGGAAGATCGCCAGGGCCCGCTCCCAGTGCCGTCGCGCCTCCGCCGGGTCGACGTGGGCAAAGTACTCGGCAAGCCCGGCCAGGGCCCTGCCCTGCTCGTGCGGGTGCGCGATCCGGGTCGCCAGCCGCAACGCCGCCTGGTGCATCTCGACCGCCTCACCGTCCCGCCCCTGGGCTCGCAAAGTACGACCGAGTTCGTTCAACGCCGCCGCCTCGACATGCCGTTCCCCCGAACCGACCGCCAGTTGCCGAGCCACCTCGTGCTCCTGCTGGGCATCCGCGAGACGGCCGAGGCCCCGGTAGGCGATCCCGAGGTCGTTGCGCACCTCCGCCTCGGCGTATCGGTGGCCGGTCCGGTCACGCAGTGCCAACGAGGCCATGAGGATCCGGATCGCCTGAGGAACGTCGCCCATACGCAGGCGTACCGCACCGATGTGGCTGAGGGCGTTGAGGATGTGGAAATCGTCGGAGTTCGTCCGGGCCCAGGCCAGGTGCAGGCGATGCATCCGCAACGACTCCTCGTAACGTCCCAACGTCGTCAGCGCTATGCCAAGGTTTGGCAGCACCATCGGCGCCCCGACGTTGCCGTAACCCTTGTAGTCACGCAGGCTCTCCAGACCAACCGCCACCGCCTCGGTCAGGTTGCCGCTCCACCAGTAGACCGCGGCGAGGTTGGCGCGGTACCGCGCCGTGTTCAAACGGTCCCGCGAGTTGCGCGAGATTGAGACGGCACGGGTCAGGTGGTCCAGTGCTCCCCGGTTGTCGCCGGTTCTTACGTAGGCGGAGGCCAGGTAGTTGTTCATCAACGCCATCGCGTCAACGTCCCCGGTGGCCTCCGCCGCTGCCAGCGCGTGCCGGTGGGTCAGGATGATGTCCTCGAAGTACCCACGGATGTAACAGAAACGCCAGAGGGCGCGGGCGAGTCGCCAGGAGTGCTGGTGAAAGCCCGACTCGTGCGCTGAGACCACCAGTGTCACCAGGTCCGCCCGCTCCGCCTCCAACCAGTCAACGGTCCGTTCACCGAGGGCCTTGACCAGCTCCAGCCGTGCGGACGGGGGCGAAGGGATCTGCGCTCTGACCCCGGGCTCCAGCGACTCGGCGACCCTCAGGGCCACCTCCAGCGTGAAATCGAAGAGATGACCCAGTGCCATCCTCCGGTCGCTCGGAGAATCTGAGCGGGAGCAGAGCTCGACGCAGTACTGGCGGACGAGGTCGTGCAGCCGGTATCGCCTGGAGTCCAGATCCTCCACCAGGTTCCGGTCTACGAGTTCGTCGAGAGCCGCGTGAGCTTCCGCCACCGTCAGGCCGGTTAGCGCTGCGACGGCCGGCGGGCTGAGCCGAGTGCCGGGATACAGACCCAGTAAGCGAAAGACTCGCCTGATCGACTCCGGGAGAGGCTCGTACGAGGCAGCGAAGGCAGCAGCCACGGTGCTCTCCCCCTGGGCCAGATGTGGCAGCGCTGGCGCACCTCCGGCCATCTGTCCGGCAAGATCCGCCAGCCGCCAGCCACGCCGATGGGCCAGCCGGGCTCCAGCCAGCCGGATCGCCAGTGGGAGGTGGCCGCATCGCCGGACCACCTCGGCGGCCGCCTCCGGCTCGGCCTCAACCCGGTCTTGGCCCACGCTGAAGGCCAGTAGATCCACGCTCTCCTGGGGTGTCATGACCGGCAGGGTCTGCGACGGCCCGATGTCCGGGTGGGCGAGTCGCCGTCGCGACGTCACGAGCACGACGGTGGTCGGCTCGGTCGGCAGGAGGGGCAGGATCTGATCGCTGCTGGCGGCGTTGTCGAGAACGATCACGGACCTTCTGCGGGCCAGCTCACGCCGCCACAGCTCGACTCGGGCGTCGAACTCGACCGGAACCCGCTCGGCCGGTACGTCAAGCTGACGAAGCAGGGCGACCAGGGCGGTGGAGGGCTCCACCCGGTTCCTCTCACCGTGCCCGCACAGGTCGATGTACAACGTGGCATCCGGGTATCGCTCGGACAACTGGCGAGCCAGGTGCACAGCGAGGGCCGTCTTACCACTGCCGGCCATGCCGTCGATGATGTGCACGGCCGGGACGCGATCCTCCACCCGCCGCGTCTCCGCCAGCAGGCTCGACAACACGTCCTCCCGACCGACGAAGTCGGTCACCGCTCGGGGGAGATGATCCACCGGGTCGGGTCGCCGTGATCCGTGGGGCATCGGGACACCCGCCGGAGCGGGTGCGCTCGGGGCGGAGAGCTCACCCCGGGCAGCCGGCTGGGATACGGAGCTGTTCGCCGGGTGCCGAGGCAGAGCCACCGTGACGATCGTGCCGTAGAGACTTTGCATGTCGGTCCCCGGGTCGACTCCGAGTTCCGCCGCCAGCCTCGTCCGGATCTCGTCGTAGACGATGAGCGCTCCTGCATGATCGCCCCGCTCGTAGAGCGCCCGCATAAGGAGGACGTACGCCGGCTCCCGCAGAGGGTGACGCACGACGACCTCTCGCAGCATCGGGATCGCCAGGTCGTCCCGTCCCGACCTCAGCTGTACGTCGGCGAGGAGTTCCACGGCCAACAACCGCTCCTCTTCGGCGGCCACGGTGCGCGCGGTGAGCACGGGCCCGAGCGGGATGCCGGCGAGCATCGGCCCCTGCCACCGCGCCACGGCACGCCCCAGCAGTTCCAGGGCGCGGTCCGGACGGCCGACCGTCAGGGCTTCCCGACCTGCGCGGCGTTCCATCTCGAAACGGAATACGTCGATCAGATCCGGCCTCAGGACGAGTCGGTAACCCGTTTGCTGCCGGACGATGACACCCCGGCCGGACTCGAAAGTCTCGAACGTCCGGCGCAGATTGGCGGCGTAGCTACGGACATTCGCAACAGCAGAAGGCGGCGGGCCGGCGGGCCACAACTCGTCGACCAGGTCGTTCAGTGTCACCAGTTGACCAGGCTGGACTGCGAGCATCGCAAAAACGGCCTGCTGTTTGGGTGTACCAAGGTGCACCTTGCGCGCGGGCACTTGCACCGAGAGGCCGCCCAGAAGTTGAATCTCCACTCGCCCCCCTGCTCCAGCGGAGTATTCAGTCGCTCACGCGACGAAGCTTACGGGCACCGAACGTAACGGGCCGATGCCAACCTGACGGGAACGTTCATCGATGGCAAACGACCCAGCCTGGCCAGCGCGCCGCAGGATGCCTACTGCAGGTTGCGGCTTTCGTACCCCAGCGCAAGCTGCAGGGGTACGCCTAGTTCCGGCCGGGCCATTGATTGCGCCTGCCCCGGCATTCCAGACGAGCACCACGCCCAACAGGTTGTTACCTCTGGCCGAACTCCAGATGCTGCAACAGGGGGGAAGCCGTCAGACTGGGGAGAATACGCAGACACAACCCATCGGATTCCAACCTAAGGCGGTGAGCAACGGCTCCTGATGGAAGTGTGAACCTCAACGGTGCGCTCAGGAGTGCGGACAGAACGTTACAAACCGTCTCCCAGTTGGCTAATGTTGCGCATAGAGACATATGACAGCCTGTACCGGGTTATATCTCCACTAGGCTATCCCCGTCAGCAAGTCGGTGCATTAATGGCGAATCCCTGAGTCGCTACTAATGCCTGAATGCTCGGGAGGTAGTCATGCGCGGCAACGAGTGGATGTGACAACGAGCGGGCCTGCCGCTGGCCCTTCGTCGTGCGCTACGGTGCCAGGAGCGAACCGGGCACCCTCGGGAGCGGCATGCCTTCCCAAGCGCAACACGACCAAGAAGATCATCGACGACTGACTCTGATCATTGGCGTCATCGTCGTTACGGCTGCGGCGGTCTGTGCACTGTCCCTGGTGGGAGCTTTCTCCGATCCACCGGCAACCGTTAACGAAGTCGCCACCGTCGTAGCACTCATCTCCATGATCGCCGTTGCCACCATGGTCAAGGCAAGGGTGAGAATCCGATCGACCACACACTCGATCACCTGGAATGAGGCGGCGATCGTCGTCGGGGTGGCAGTCGCTCCGGCGTCCTGGGTCGTGCTGTGCACGGCAGCTGGGGTGGCAGTGGCTTTCGCGGTCCTGCGTCTACCGGCGATCAAAATGGCGTTCAGCATCGGGAAGAACGCCCTCGTCGCCGCCGGTGCCGGGCTGACCCTCGTGGCGCTGGACTGGGCATGGCCCCCCTCGAGACTCATCGACCTTGTCGGCCCGGTAGCCCTCGCATACCTGACCGCCACACTGCTCGACGAGATCATCGCGATCCCGGTCATCGCGATAGCGTCCGGTAGCAGCGTTCGTCAGCAGTTCCGCGCCAACTGGGACCTGCGGGGCGTCGGTTCGGCGCTGCGGTTCCTCGTCGCCGTCTGCACCCTGCTCCTCCTTCGGGCGGACCCACGACTCCTGGTGGCCGTTCCGCCGCTCGTGCTCAGCCTGCACCTGGCCTACTCCACGAGAATCCGTTCCAGGACCGAGCAGCAGGCGTGGCAGCGCCTCGCCCGCACCACCGACGCGCTCAACGTGGTCGACCTCGACAACGTTCTCACCACCGCCGTCACCCAGGCCGCCGAGCTGTTCTCCGCCGACGAGGTCGAGATCGAGCTGCGCGACGGCGGCCGCACCGTACGCGGCGGCACCGGCGGCATCACCTTCGACGGCCCGAGCGGCACCCCCACCGACGTGGACGGCACCATCGTCCCCACGCCGCTGGAGGGGCACGACCGCTCAGCCGACATCGGCGTGCTGCGGCTGCGCTTCCGTGGCCCGGTGCAGCTCTCCGAGCGGGAGCAGTACACCCTGCGGACCTTCGCCTCCGCGCTCTGCACGGCGGTTCGCAACGCCCAGGCGTACGCCGAGCTGGCCCGGGTTGCCGACGAACACGCGTACGCGGCCGCGCACGACGCGCTGACCGGCCTGGCCAACCGGCGGCATCTGCTCGACCAGGGCACCGAGCATTTGAGCGCCCGGCACGCCGACGGTGTGACCGCGCTCGTGCTGATCGACCTCAACCACTTCAAGGAGGTCAACGACACGCTCGGGCACGCCGCCGGCGACCAGGTGCTGGTGCAGGTCGCCGAACGGCTGCGGGGCGCCGCCCAGGGTGGCGACCTGGTGGCCCGCCTCGGCGGCGACGAGTTCGCCGTCCTCCTGCGCGGGCTGCCGGCCCCGGCGGTGGCCGCGCACCGGGCCGAGGCGCTGCTCGCCACGTTGCACGAGCCGTTCGAGCTGGACGGCATGCGGATCAGCGTCGAGGCCAGCGGCGGGATCTCCGCCGCCCCGGCCAGCGGCGGCATGGCCGAGCTACTGCGCCGCGCCGACGTGGCGATGTACCAGGCGAAGCGGGCCGGGCAACGGATCTCCACGTACGCCCCCACCCGGGACACGGCCGACCTGGGCCGCCTCACCCTCGGCGGTGACCTGCCGCGGGCGGTCGCCGACCACGAGTTCGTCGTCAACTTCCAACCGATCGTCGACCTGGGCACCGGCGAGGTGACCAGCGTTGAGGCGCTGGCCCGCTGGCACCACCCCACCCACGGCATGATCGATCCGCTGCGTTTCCTGGAGGCGGTGGAGCGCTCGGGTCTGCTGCCGGCCTTCGCCGAGGCGATCCTCGACCAGGCACTGATCGCGGCGGCCAGCTGGCGCGACGCCGGCTTCGACGTGCCGGTCGCGGTCAACGTGTCCCCGCGCAGCCTCCTCGACGCGCGGTTCCCCGGCTCGGTGCTGGCCCGCCTGCGCGCCCACGACCTGCCGCCGGACCGGCTGGTACTGGAGTTGACCGAGACGTTGACGCTCAGCCAGCTCGACGTGGTCGACCGGGTGCTGAGCCGGCTGCGCGAAGAAGGCGTCCGGCTGGCGCTGGACGACTTCGGCACCGGCTACTCCTCACTCTCCCTGCTCTCCCGGATCCCCGTGCACGAGCTGAAGATCGATCGAAGCTTCGTGACGACGATGGAGAGCTCGGCGGAGGCCGCCGCCGTCATCCGCTCCACCCTCGACCTGGGCCGCAGCCTCGACCTCGACGTGGTGGCCGAGGGGGTGGAGAGCGAGCCGCAGCGGCGGGCCCTCTGGGAGCTGGGCTGCGCCGCCGGCCAGGGGCACCTGTTCGCCCGGCCAATGCCGGCCGGCACCCTGCTCGCCGCATTGCAGCGCGGCTCGGGTGGACGCCCGGGCACCCTCGCACCGCCCCTGCACGACGCCGGCGCGGTGATCCGACTGAGCCAGACCCGCCGCCAGAACGGCCGCGGCCGACCCGACCGCGTTCCGCACCTCCCCGCCTGACCCGACGGCCGGCCAGGGTGGTCTGCCAGACTGGCGCGCGTGATCGCCGACGCCCCGACCACCCTCCGTCGTCACTGGCGCAGGGTCGACTCCGCCGCCGACGGTCTCACTCTCGACCTCGGCCTTTACGCCGTCTCGGCCGTCTTCGCCGCGATCACCGCGGCCACCTCGACGCTGCTGCCGCACCGCGCCTGGGGCGGGATCGCCGCTGTGGGCTACCTGGTCGCGGCGGTGGCGGTGGGCGTCCAACTCCTGCTGCGCCGGCGCACCCCTCCCTCCCGGCTGGTAGGTCTGCCGGCCCGCTGGGCGGTCACCGGGTTCGCCTGGGCGAGCACTGCGCTGCTGCCTCTGCTGTGGCAGAGCATCGAGCGGGCCACCGGACGCACTGACCGGGCGCAGGAGGAGGTGCTGGTCGTGGAGCAGGCCGGCAACCGCCTGCTGGAGCACGGCACCCCCTACCTCGGACCCGACGCGATAGCCGCCCTACCGCCCGGCGAGCAACTGCTCGGCTACACCCCGTACCAGCCGGGCATGGCGATGTTCGGCCTGCCCAGGGCCCTGGTCGACACCTGGTGGACCGACGCCCGGGTCTGGTTCGCGGTGGGCACCGCGCTGGCGCTCGCCCTGGCGGTTGCCGCCCTGCGCGCCGCGCCAACCACCGCCCGCCGGGCACAACCGGCCACCTCCGCCGACACGGCTCACCGGCGGAATGCCGCGCTGCTGCGAGGCGTGCAGGCCGCCACCGTCCTGCCGATCTGCGCGCTCACCCTCGCCACCGGCGGCGACGACCTACCCGTACTCGCGCTCTGCCTGCTGGCCCTCGCGCTCGCCGCCGCCGACCGCCCCGGCCGGGCCGGCCTCGCGGTCGGCCTGGCCGGCGCGCTGAAGCTGTTCGCCTGGCCGGTCGCCCTGGTCCTGATCGTCTGGGGGCTCACCCGGCGGGCCGGCACCCGGGTCGCCGCCGGCGCGATCGGGCTGCCCGTCGCGGCGCTGATCCCCGCCCTCCTGGTCGACCACGACGCGCTGACCGAGAACGTGCTGCGCTTCCCGCTCGGCCACGGCCTGGTCACCAGCCCCGCGCAGTCCCCGTTCCCCGGTTACCTGATCGCCTCCGGGCTGCCCGCCGGCCGGCTGATCGCCGCCGCGCTGCTGGTCGCGGCCGGCCTGGCCATCGCCGTCCGGCTCGCCCGCCGTCCGCCCCGCACCGCCGTCGCCACCGCGCTGATCTGCGGGTACGGACTGCTCGTCGCGATCGCCCTGATGCCCACGACCCGGTTCGGCTACCTGCTGTACCCGCTGGCCCTGCTCACCTGGGCGCCCGCCCTGCACCGCGAGCCCGACGCGGCGACCGTCCCGATGCCCGGTGAACTGTCCGGTCGGACCACTTCGGCGTAACTGCCGGGCAGAACGACGCGGCAGGGCGTAGACCTGAAGGCATGACCACCTACCGCGACCGGGCCGAGGCGGGCCGGGTGCTCGCCGAGCGGCTCACCGCACTGATCGGCGAACCGGACGTCGTCGTCCTCGGTCTGGTCCGCGGCGGCGTACCGGTAGCCCGGGTCGTCGCCGAACGGCTCGGCGCACCCCTGGACGTGCTGGTGGTCCGCAAACTCGGCATGCCATGGGCCCGGGAGGTCGCGTTCGGTGCGCTCGGCCCGGGCGGCGTGCAGGTGCTCAACGACGCGGTGGCCGGCCGGCTCAGCAGCGAGGACATCGCCGAGGTCAGTCAGCGGGAACAGGCCGAGTTGGAGCGCCGGGAGCGGCTCTACCGGGGCGGTCGCCCACCGCTGGACCTCAACGGACGAACCGCGGTGATCGTCGACGACGGGCTGGCCACCGGCGCGACCGCGCGAGCCGCCGTGGAGGTCGCCCGCCACCTCGGGGCCCGCCGGGTGGTGGTCGCGGTCCCGGTCGGCGCGCAGGAGGCGTACGAACTGCTGGCCGCCGAGGCCGACCAGGTCGTCTGCGCCCAGCGCCCGCCGGATTTCGGCGCGGTGAGCGTCTACTTCGAGGACTTCCACGAGGTGTCCGACGACGAGGTGATCGAGTCGCTTACCGCGACCGCGTGACTCGACCGGGTACCTTCGGATGATGAGTCTCACCTGTCCCAAGTGTCATGGAGAAATGCGTCAGTACGAGCGCAGCGGCGTCGTCATCGACCAGTGCGGGGAGTGCCGAGGCATCTTCCTCGACCGCGGCGAGTTGGAGAAGCTGTTCGAGGCGGAGGCCAACTGGAGCCGCCAGCAGGCCGGCGGCGCCCCGCCGCAGCCCGCGCAGCAGCCGGGCGGCTACCCGCCGCCACACGCCCCGGCACAGCACCAGCCCGGCTACGGTGCCGTTCCCCCGCCGCCGCCCCCGCCCGCCCACGGCTACCAGCCGGCCCCGGCGTACGGCAGTCACGGTCAGCAGCACCAGGGCTACCACGGTCACTACCGTCAGAAGAAGCGCAAGGGCTTCCTCGACGAGATGTTCGGCTGAGCCGAGACCGTCAACCCGCCCGGGCCGATCCACGGGTCGGCCCGGGCGCATCGCCCACCGCCACCGTCGCCAACGGTTGGCGGGCGGAAGGGTCCGTGCGAGGCTGCATCGCATGACCGCGATCCAGCCGCACGAGGCGCTGGCTCAGGCGTACGACGGGATCACCGCCGTGGTCGACGGCCGGGACGACGCAGACCTGCAACGACCCACCCGCTGCCAGGGCTGGCTCGTCGCGGACCTGCTCTTCCATCTGCTCGGCGACGCGCAACGAGCCCTGGTCGCACTGGCCAGCCCTGCCGCCGGCCCCGCCGACGTGGACGACGTGAGCTACTGGCGCGGCTTCCCCGCTGGCGGCGTTGACGACGGCCGGCACGCCTGGTGGGTCCGCCGAGCGGCCGCCGCCTTCGACCGGCCGACCGGGATCGTCCAACTCTGGGCGGAGACCGCCCCGGCGGCGGTCCGGGCCGCCAGGGCGGCCGACCCGACGGGGTACGTGGCCACACAGGGCCACGTGCTGCGCCTACCGGATTTCCTCGCAACCCTGACCACCGAGGCCGTCGTGCACCACCTGGACCTGACGCCGGAACTGCCCGGCGCGCCGCCGCCCGGCCCACTGGCGGTACGGGTCGCGGTGACCGCCGTGGACGGCCTGCTGAGCGACGACACAGTGCGCCCCACCGGCTGGGACGACCACGAGTTCCTGCTGAAGACGACCGGCAGGCTCCCGCTCACCGATCGGGACCGGTTGGAGCTGGGCGAGTCGGCCGGCTGGTTTCCGCTGCTCGGCTGATCGCCGCGGGATGTGCCGCGCCGATCAGACGATGGCCATGTCGACGAAGCGGGACAGGTGCAGCTGGGCTGCGACGGTCACCGTGTCGGTGGGGCCGTTCCGATGCTTGGCGATGATGAAATCCGCCTCGCCCGCCCGCGGCGACTCCTTGTCGTAGTAGTCGTCGCGGTGGAGCAGGATCACAACGTCCGCATCCTGCTCAATTGATCCCGATTCACGCAAATCGGACAACTGAGGCCGCTTGTCGGTGCGCTGCTCGGGGCCACGGTTCAGCTGACTGACCGCGATGACCGGGCACTCGACCTCCTTGGCCAGCAGCTTCAGGCCACGGGAGAGGTCCGCGACCTCCTGCTGCCGGCTCTCGGTGCGCTTCGGCGAGGTCATCAGCTGGAGATAGTCGACCACGATCATCTTGAGGTCGTGTCGCTGCTTGAGCCGGCGGGCCTTGGCCCGAATCTCCATCAGGTTCATGCTCGGCGTGTCGTCGACGAAGAGCGGTGCCTCGCTGATCTCGCCCATGCACCGGGCCAGCTTGGTCCAGTCGTCGTCGGAGAGCTGCCCGCTGCGCAACACGTGCAGCGGCACCCGTGCCTCGGCGGAGAGCAGTCGCATGACGATCTCGACCTTGCTCATTTCCAGCGAGAAGATGGCGGCCGCCTGGTTGGCACGGATAGCAGCGTGTCGGGCGAAGTCCATACTTGCCGTGCTGTTATGCGTCGGGATCATGGCCCGGCCGGCCAGATACAAGTGATCGTCGTTGTCGACGGTCACGCACCGCACCGGCACGCTGGGAACCGGCCGGACGTCCACGATGAAGCGGCTCCCCGTTCGAGCGGTACCCTCCGCCCGCCGGCGCGCCGCGTGCGCCTCCTGCTTTCGGGCAAGCCCGAAGACCTCGTCCGTGGTCGTGAAGTTCAGGTTGTACGCGACCGACGTATCCAGCTTGCGCCCCCTGACCGCCTTGCGACTGACCGAGCAGCGGTAACCCAGACTGACGATCAGCTCGTACACACCTGCGGCCAGCCGCTCCGAGGTGGTGGTGAACTGCGCGTTCCCCGTGCTGGTAACAGTCCCGTCGGTGTCAAGCAGTCCCGCAAGCAGGGATCGGCGCTGCCCTTCGGACGCGCGCAGATAGGCACCGGGTATGTGCTTGAAGTTCAGAACTCCCAAGTTGCGCAGGCTTCGTGACAGGGAAGAAGGGCGGTTTCCGCATGCCACGCAGCCATTTCGACGCCTGTCGCAGACCGGGCAGCTCTTGGGCAGGATCGTGTAGAGGGTCGAGACAACGCTTGACTGCCTGATCTCGAAGCCGTCTTCTTCGATGCGCCGGAGGATACCGGGGTCAACGGTCGTGATCCGGCTGTCAGCGCTGGTGCCGTCACCCAACCAGGCGCCGAGAGTGTACGGCGGGATCGGGAGGAATCGATCGGGGAGGTTGAGGGGGGCGGCGTTAGCGACCGCGTGATTGAGGCGACGGTCTGCCGTCTCCGTGCGCAGCGTCGCCCGAATCTGCTCGGTCGTAAAGACGTCCCGCTGCACGTTGTCAGCGAGGTTAAAGGTCCACCGCTCAACTCGGTCGAGCAAGCTCCCATAAAGCGCTCGGGCGGGATACGCGCGCGCGGGCCGCGCACCTGGCCTGCCGCGCATCGTGTAGGAAACTCCCTGCGGCGTCTCGCGGGCGACCCGATGGGCCGTGTGCACAAGCTCCGCCCCAATGGAGCTAGCCAACTCGTGGATGGTGACGGTGTCCGTGGTCGAGGCGGTTGTGGCGGCGGAGCGCAGTCGTTCGACGGTCTCCGGGCGCCAGTGGTTGCGACGCCTGACGTCGCCCGCTCTGCGGCTCGCGCGGGTGGTGGTTTTCCACAGATGCTCAGCGTCGGCTACGAGGACTGACCCGTCGGAAAACTCGACCTCGTAGCAAGGGCGGTCGTGACGCACCTCGAAGGCGTGCGTGACCGTGGTGGGATGCCCGTTGGCGCCGATGAGCCTGTCGCCGACCTTGACGTCACCCATCGTGGTCCAGCCATCCGGAGTCGGCAGCGGGGTATCGAGCGCGAGCGCCTTTCCGAGACCGGGCCTGCCCGCCACGATGATCAACTGACCGGCGTGCAAGCCGTTGAGCAGCCGGTCCAGGTCGGTGAAGCCGGTCGGGACGCCGGTCATCATCCCGCCCTGCGCCCCCACGGCCTCGATCTCGTCCAGCGTGGGCTGCAACATGTCGGCCAGGACCGCGAAGTCCTCGCTGACCCGGCGTTCGGTGACGTCGTAGACGGCCTGCTGGGCGAGGTCCACGACGTCGTCGACGTCGCGGCTGCCGCCGTTGGCCGTCCCGTAGCCGAGCTGCACGATCTTGGTGCCGGCCTCGACCAGCCGGCGCAGCACCGCCCGCTCGCTGACGATCCGCGCGTAGTACGCGGCGTTCGCGGCGGTGGGCACGCTGGCGATGAGGGTGTGCAGGTAGGGCGCGCCGCCGATGCGGGCCAGGTCGCCCGAGTCGGTCAGTGCGGCCGCCACCGTGATCGGGTCAGCCGGCTCACCCCGGCCGTAGATGTCCAGGATGATGTCGAAGATGGTGGCGTGCACGGGCCGGTAGAAGTCGTTGGTCTTGAGGATTTCGACGACGTCGGCGATGGCGTCCTTGGAGAGCAGCATGCCGCCGAGGACGCACTGCTCGGCCGCGACATCCTGCGGCGGGGTCTTGTCGAACTGGCCGTCTCGCTGCGCAGGCGGCTGGCCGCCGGAGCGTGGCTCCGCCCGCATGTCGTCGGTGACCGACACGGGTCCCCCCTCCACTGCGCCGGATCCGATCCCAGCTCTATCGCCGGGGTACGACATTTCCGTCCGACCGGGCCGGTCGATCGGGGGGCATCGCGCCGGCGGTCGGGGGCCAACCATACGGACCCCGAGGTCAGCGACTCAACAACGCCGGTGGACGAGCCTCGGGACAACCTGTGGATGCTGGTGGGCAAGCATGTGCGCAGTGTGTGCACAGGCTGTGGACAACTGTTGGGGAATTCTCGGCCACACCTCGCTGACCTGGGGTTATGTGATCCCCAGCCTGTGGAGGAGAATATTTCGGTCGGGCCTGTGACACGATCGTCCCGTACTATCTCCAGCGAACGGCTTCACCTGGACAGCGGATTCCGCTTTCGGTTCAGAAGGGTCACACTCCGGCCGTGAGTTACCGGGACTGGGAGCGCGGGGAGGGCAGCCCGCGC
Organism: Micromonospora sp. NBC_00389; assembly: GCF_036059255.1. Classification (NCBI taxonomy): domain Bacteria; kingdom Bacillati; phylum Actinomycetota; class Actinomycetes; order Micromonosporales; family Micromonosporaceae; genus Micromonospora; species Micromonospora sp. NBC_00389. The sequence goes on from NZ_CP107947.1 coordinate 1,490,271, forward strand.
GAGCGCCAGCCGACCACCTCGTGGGGTGAGCCCGCGCCGCCACTTCCGGTCGACCCGTACGACGAGGACGGGCGCTATCGCACCTCCAGTCGGCGGCGCGCGTTGGACCGTGGGCAGGATGAGCCGGTGGACGCCTACCTGCCCCGGTGGGCGCTGGAGTCGGGGGTCCGGCACGCGGACGGCGCTGGCCGGCACGCCGCGCCGGACGACGAGGTCGAGCCTGAGCGGCCGGGTTCCGGGGCCGGTTGGCGAGCCACTGATACGACGGGCAGCCGGCGACGGGTCAGCGAGACGAGTTGGCGGGAGCGGCCGGCGATCGGTGCGGCGCCCGATTCGGATCACACCCAGGAGTGGACGCTCGACCGTCCGCAGGAGCAGGGGTACGCCGGGCGCCGGCGCGCCAACTCGGCGGCGGAGGAGGAGCCGGTCTCCGGCGCGGTCCCGGACCGCCGTCCCCGCCGTGCGCCTGCCGGCCGTCCCCAGGTGATCTGGTCCGGCGGTGACCTGGAGGCCGCTCCGGCCGAGCCGGCGCCCCGACGGGATGCGGACCGGCCCACCCGGCGCAGCCGCCGGGCTGCGGAGGAGTCCTGGTCCCGGCCGGCGGTCGACCCGTGGGAGCGGGGGCCCGAGCGGGCGGTCGAGCCCGAGCCGTCGTACGCGCCAGCGGTGGACCCGTGGGACGCCTCGGGCGTGCACGCGTGGCCGCCGGCTGCCGGTGCGGACGACACGGACCTGAGCGGGCAGTGGTCGCAGGCGGAGAGCATCGGTGGTTGGGAGCGGTCCGACCGCACCGGTCAGTGGGAGCGGTCCGCGATCGAGGACGACCAGTGGGATCGGACGCTGCCGCCACGCTCCGACCGGTCGGTGGCGGCGGAGGGTTGGCCGAGCCGGGCCGAGGGGTTCTGGTCCGGCACCCGACTGGCTGGTGATGACCCCCGGTGGATGGATCCGGCGACGTCGGCACCCCGGTCTCCGGTGGTCGGGTACACCGCTCCGCGCCCGCGCAGCGCGCCCGTACCGCGTGGTGGTGGTCCACGGCGTCGGGCGGACCAGCCACCGGTCGGCACGGCATCGGTACGTCGGCGGGTCGAGTCGGCGGCCTCGGGCGCGTGGGCTCGGCGCCTGGAGGACGACCTGCTCGACCCGGATCCGGGTGGGCCCTTCCGGCCGATGCTGTACACCGCCGCCTGTTACCTCGTGCCGGCGATGCTGATCTTCGTCTGGCTGTTGACTCTGGACGGCCAGGCGCCGGCCGGCTGTGTCACCGACATCAGTGGGGGTGGGTGCGACTCGCCCCGGTCGCGTGCGTTGGAGTCACTGCTCGCTGGCTCGCCGCGCTTCGGGTTGGCGCTGGTGAGCAGTCTGGTGGTGGCGGTGCTGCTGCGTCGGGTCGGCACCACGTGGCGCTCGGCGACCATCGCGGTCGCCGCTGCGGTGGTGGGCGGCGGTCTCTCCACGGTGCTGATCAGCGCGGTGACCGGTCAGCCGATCGGCTGACCAGGCGCGGGTGCCACGACGGGTACGCACGAAGGCCCGTACCGAGCGATCGGTACGGGCCTTCGTGGTGGTGTCGCTGGCGTCAGCCCTGAACGACGTTCAGGTTGAACGACGCGGTCACCTCGGGGTGCAGCTTGATCTTCACCGGGTAGCTGCCGGTCGACTTGATGTGACCGGGCACCTCCAGCCGGCGCCGATCGAGGACCGGGCCGCCGGATGCCTTGACGGCGTCGACGATCTCGGCCGGAGTGACCGAGCCGAAGAGCCGCCCGCCGTCGCCGGCGCGGGCCTTCAGGCTGACCTTGAGACCCTCGAGCTGACCCTTGACCTCGTTGGCGTGGTCGAGGTCGCGGATCTCGCGGGCCCCGCGGGCCCGCTTGATGACCGTGACCTGCTTTTCCGCGCCCTTGGTCCAGGCGATCGCGAAGCCCTGCGGCAGCAGGTAGTTACGGCCGTAGCCGTCCTTGACCTCGACGATGTCGCCCGGGGCACCGAGGCCGGACACTTCCTGAGTCAGGATGATCTTCATATCGGTGCCTCCTCTCAGCGGGTGGTAGCCGTGTACGGCAGGAGCGCCATCTCACGGGCGTTCTTGACCGCACGGGCGATCTGCCGCTGCTGCTGCGAGGTCACGCCGGTCACCCGCCGAGCGCGGATCTTGCCGCGATCGGAGATGAACTTGCGCAGCAGCGCGGTGTCCTTGTAATCGATATAGGTGATCCCGTCCTTGTCGAGCGGGTTCACCTTCTTCTTCGGCTTGCGAAGTGCCGCAGCCTTGGCCATTGCACGTGCTCCTGGTTTGCGATCGCGGGCGCTCGGCGCCATTAGAACGGAGGCTCCTCGTCGAAGTTGCCGCCCGAACCGGCACGCGCGGGAGAGGGTGCGGCCGAAGCCCAGGGGTCGTCGAAGTTGCCTCCGCCGCCACCCTGGCTGCCACCACCGCCACCGCCACCGAAGCCGCCGCCACCGCCGCCGGAGCGGGACATTTTCTGCACCTTCGCCGTGGCGTAGCGCAGCGACGGGCCGATCTCGTCGACCTCAAGCTCGATGACCGTGCGCTTCTCACCCTCGCGGGTCTCGTACGACCGCTGACGCAGCCGACCCGAGACGATCACGCGGGCGCCCCGCTGCAGCGACTCGGCGACGTGCTCCGCCGCCTGACGCCACACGGTGCAAGCCAGGAAGAGCGGCTCGCCGTCCTTCCACTCGTTGGTGGTCTTGTCCATGAAACGGGGCGTCGAAGCGACCCGGAACTTGGCGACCGCCGCACCGGACGGGGTGAACCGCAACTCGGGGTCATCGGTCAGATTGCCGATGACCGTGATGGTGGTGTCTCCTGCCATGACCATCTCCTCGCGCACTCAGCGTCTCGTCGTACAGGCTCCCAGAGCCGTACGACAGAGCCGCGGAGGCTGATCCGGGCGAACCGGGTTGAATGCTTAGCGCATCTCCGGCCGGATGACCTTGGTGCGCAGCACGGACTCGTTGAGCCGGAGCTGACGGTCCAGCTCGGCCACGGCGGCAGGCGTGGCCTGCAGGTCGACGACGGCGTAGATGCCCTCGGCCTTTTTGTTGATCTCGTACGCGAGGCGCCGGCGGCCCCACACGTCGGTCTTCTCAACCGAGCCACCCGCGGTCCGGATCACGTTCAGGTACGTGTCGAGCGACGGGGCGACGGTGCGTTCCTCGAGGCTGGGGTCGAGGATCACCATGATCTCGTAATGACGCAAGACGTGCTCACCTCCTGTGGGCTAAGCGGCCACGGTCCTTCCGTGGCAGGAGGTCGTGCGTCGCTGCCCGCACGCGCCGGGGGAACCCGGCCGGACGCGGACAACCTGACCAGGATACCCGGTCCGAACGATCATGCCCGGGGTGGTCGGGTCAGCGCCCGGACGTGCCGACGGGGGCCCACCGTTCCGACCGTCACCGGTCGGTGGTGGACCCCCGTCAACGAGGCCGCGGGGCGTCCCGTCCGCATTCCTTGGGTGGGACCTGGGGAGGAACGACCACACCGATGAGGTTGGACCGAAGACGCCCCGCGGAGCTTTATCGTGTTGTTATCTGACGATACAACAGCTCTCGTACCTTGCCGGGGGAAAAAGCACAAATTTCCGAGATTCTTCATCGGTCGGAATCTGGTGTGTCGAGGGATCTCCCCCCGCCGCGCCGGGCCGCGCGGCGGGGGTGACCTCGCTGTCGGTCCGTCGGCCCCGGCTGCCGTTCGCGGCGCTCGCGCCGACGGCGGTACCGGGCGCTGGCCGCCGGTTCCATCCCATCAACGATCGTCGGTCCGTCCGGTGACGCGGCCAGCGTCCAACACCGCACCGGCCATCGCCCCACCCGTCGGGGTCGCGACGTAGGCTCGCTCGCATGCGTATCGGAGCCCATGTCGATTCGACCGACCCGCTGGCGGAGGCGGCCGCCCGGTCCGCCGACACCGTGCAGTTCTTCCTCTCTGACCCACAGGGGTGGAAGGCGCCCAAGCCGCGGGAGGACGCAGAGCAGCTACGCGCGGCCGAGATCGATCTCTACGTACACGCGCCGTACGTCATCAACGTGGCCACCCTCAACAACCGCATCCGGATCCCCAGCCGCAAGCTGCTGCTCGGGCACGCGAACGCCGCCGCCGCCATCGGCGCCAAGGGCGTGATCGTCCACGGTGGGCACGTCAACGCCGGCGACGACCTGGCCGTCGGCTTCGACAACTGGCGCAAGACATTCGCGTACGCGGCCGACTCCGGCGGCTTCGGCGTCCCGGTTCTGATCGAGAACACCGCCGGCGGCGACAACGCCTGCGCCCGCCGGTTGGACGCGCTGGCCCGACTGTGGGACGCCATCGGTGACCACGAGGTCGGCTTCTGCCTCGACACCTGCCACGCGTACGCCGGCGGTGAGGAGTTGCTCGGCCTGGTCGACCGGATCAAGGCGATCACCGGGCGGATCGACCTGGTGCACGCCAACAACTCCAAGGGCGCGTTCAACTCCGGCCAGGACCGGCACGACAACCTGGGCGGCGGGACGATCGACCCGGAGTTGGTGGTCGCGGTGATCCGCGCGGCCGGAGCGCCGGTGGTCGTCGAGACGCCGGGCGGCGTGACCGGTCAGGCCGCCGACATCGACTTCCTCCGCCAGCAGTTGGGCTCGGCAGCATGACGACCGGACAGCCCGGGACCGGGAGCGCCCGGCCCACCCCCACCGGGGACACCCACATCCGACCGGCCACCCCGCCCGCCACCGGCACCCCCACCCCGGTCGTCCGCACCGCCGGCACGGCGTCCAACACAGCCACCTCGGGCGCCGTCGGCAACGTCGGGGCCAAGGACGGCGGCACGGACGCCGGGGCCAAGGACGGCAAAGCGGACGCCGCCTCCCGCATGGCCAGCGCGCCTTCGGACGCCGTGGCCGAGAACAACACGGCCAAGGACGACGACGTGCGGGCGGACGCCGCTCCCGACACCAGTGCCAAGGCCGCCACCGCGACGGACGGCGCATCCAAGCCCGATCCCGCCAAGGGCGAGACCGCCAAGGGCGAGACCGCTAGGGGCAAGACCGCTAGGGGCAAGACCGCTAGGGGCAAGACCGCTAAGGGCCAGACCGCCAAGAGCGAGACCGCCACGGAGGATGCCGCCAAGGATCCCTCCGAAAAGGACGACTCCGGGAAGAGCGAGGCGGCGGGAGATGGCGACGGCGAGGGGAAGCCGGTAGGACCTGAGCGTTGGGATGCGTTCGCGTCCGCGCCGGAGCCGGTGGCGACCCGCCGCAGCCGGGCGGCCCGGGCCGTCGGCCGGTTCCTGATCCACGAGTGGACCCTGGCCACCCTGGGCGCGCTGGCGCTGGCCGTGCTGATGACCTGGCCGACGCTGCGCTACCCGCGCTACACCCTCCCGCAGGACTACTGGGACCCGAGCCTGCAGGCCTGGCAGATGGCCTGGTCCGGGCACATCCTGCTGACCGACCCGGCGCACCTGTGGCAGTCCAACACGTTCTTCCCCGAGCTGTGGAGCTTCGCGTTCTCCGACACGCTCCTCGGCTACGCCCCCGCCGGGATGCTCGGCAGCGGCCCCGAGGACGCGGTGCTGCGCTACAACATCATGTTCGTGCTGGCGCACGCGCTCGCCACGCTCGGGGCGTACGCGCTGGCCCGGCAGCTCGGTTCGGGCCGGATCGGCGCCGCGGTCGCCGGGGTCGCCTACACCTACGCGCCGTGGTTGCTGGCCCAGGCCGGGCACCTGCACGTGCTCTCCAACGGCGGCATTCCTCTGGCGTTGGCCATGCTGGCGCGCGGGCACGGCTGGTCGCTGCGGCACGGCTACCGACCCGAGCGTCGGCACGACGGCTGGGTCTACGCCGGCTGGCTGGTGGCGGCCTGGCAGCTCACCCTCGGCTTCGGCATCGGCCTGCCGTTCGCATACTTCCTGGCCGGCGCGATCGTGGTCGCCGCAGTCCTCTTCTACGCGCGGCGGCTCCGGACCGGCCAGGCCCTGCCGTTCGGTCGTCGGCTGTTCGTCGCCGACCTGGTCGGCGGAGTGCTCTTCGCCGGGGTGGGTCTGCTGATGGCGATCCCGTTCTTCAAGGTGACCGAGCTGCACCCGAACGCCGAGCGCACGGTCGCCGACATCAGCATCTTCTCTCCGCCGGCGTCCGGCTTCGTGACCGCGCCCGCCGAGTCACGGATCTGGGGCGGGCTGCACGAGGGCGCCCGGGCGGCGCTGCCGTGGCACCCCGAGATGACCCTCCTGCCCGGCTTCGTGCTCTACGCGTTGGCCGCAGGCGGGCTGTTCTTCTCGGTCTGGCGACTACGGCACCGGCTGCTCCTGCTCGCCGGGGTGCTGGTGACCATGGCCTTCGCGATGGGCACCCGCTTCTTCGACGGCACTTTCACCTACATCCCGCTCTTCGAGCACGTGCCGGGCTGGAGCGCGCTGCGTACCCCCGGGCGGTTGATGCTCTGGACCACGCTGCTGCTCGCCCTGCTCGCGGCGGGTGCGGTCACCGCCCTCACCGACCGGGTCCGCGAGCTGGCCGCGCAGCGGATCCCGTCCTGGCCGGGCCCGTGGCTGCGGCTGGCCACCCTGTTGCCGCTGCTGCTGGTCACCATCGAGGGTTTGAACACCACCCCGCATCCGGTGGTGCCGACCCAGCCGGCCGCGCTCCGCACGGCGGAGGGGCCGCTGCTGGTGCTGCCCAGCAACCAGAGCCTGGACCAGCATGTGATGCTCTGGTCGACCAGCGGCTTCCCGGACGTGGTGAACGGCGGCAGCGGCTTCACCCCGCGCCAGCTCGACGACGTTCGCCGGGTGAGCCAGTCGTTCCCCGACCAGACCAGCGTCGACTACCTGCGCACGCTCGGCGTCCGCACGGTGGTGCTGCTGCGCGGGCAGGTGCCGGGCACGCCGTGGGAGATCACCATCGACACGCCGGTCGAGTCGCTGGGCATCACCCGGCAGGAAATCGACGACGCGGTGGTCTACCGGCTCTGACGCGGTTACGTACCGGGCGGGTTTGCGGGGGAGCCCGCGCGGTTCAGGTGGTGGCGGCGGGTTCGGGTGCGGGCTTGTTCGCGGGACGGCGCCATCGATCCAGCCAGGGCTCGTCGGGCGCGCCGTCGAGCACGCCGCCGTCCGGATCGTCGGCATAGGTGGCCCGTACCGCGTCCCGCTCGGGGTGCAGGATCTCCTGGACGACGAGCACGCAGAGCACCACCACGGTGGCCAACCGCAACGTCGATGCCAGCACGAACACACCCTCCGGGAACACTGGTCGGCTGGTCGCCGCGCCGAGCAGCTCACCGTAGAAGGCGACGAAGTAGCAGATCTCGGCGAACTGCCAGGCCAGGATGGCGCCCCACTTCGGCCGGGCCAGCACCACCAGCGGCAGCAGCCACAGCACGAACTGCTGGGACCAGACCTTGCTGAAGATGAGGAACGCGGCGACGACCAGGAAGGCGAGCTGGGCCAGCCGCGGTCGGCGTGGCGCGCGCAGCGCCAGGACGGCCACGCCGAGGCAGGCCAGCCCGAAGAGGGCGTACGAGATGGTGTTGAGGGTGGGGATGTTGACGTTGAGCCACTCGAACGGGCCGAGCCGGGTGGGGTCGCCGCCAACCTTGCCATCCAGGTAGCGCCCGATGTACCAGAGCGTTCCCCAGTCAATGGGCCGGGTGCTGTTCAGCTCGAAGAACCGGTCCCAGTTCTCCGGGTACGCCAGCGCGGCCGGCAGGTTCACCAGCACCAGGGCGGCAATGGCGCTGCCGACGGCGATGAGCGCGGCGCGTAGCCGGCCGGCCCGCAATGCCAGCACCAGGATCGGGCCGAGGATGAACAGCGGCCAGAGCTTCGCCGCGCCGGCGAGACCGAGCAGCACGCCAGCCAACGCTGGCCGTTTCCGAGCCCAGGCCAGCAGGCCGAACGCGGCCAGCCCGATGGCGAGCAGGTCCCAGTTGACGGTGGCGGTGAGCAGCAGCGCCGGGGCGAGCGCGAACAGCGCGGCGTCCCAGGGTCGTCGGCGGCGCAGCGCAAGGATCACCGCCACGGTGGCGACCGCGAGCGCACCCAGCACCAGTGCGTTGAGGTTGTAGAACCATTGACCCTGGTTGATGCTGGGGTCGCCGTCGCCGAGGGCGTGCACCGGCAGGCCCAGCGCCCCCATGAAGTACCCGGTCAGCACGGGATACTCGACCGGGTGGTCACGGTAGGGCACCTTGCCCTCGTTGAGCCCTTCGGCGTAGTAGAGGGCGAGCACGTCGGTGTAGCAGAACCGGGTGTACTGCTCGTTGTTCTGCCAGGCGCCGTCCTGGCACGGCGACTTCTGCACCCAGTGCAGGGCGAGGGTGAGGCAGGCCAGAGCCAGCACGATCCGGACGGCGGTCCAGAACCGCCGCTCCCCGCCGGCCGGCCGGTCCAGCGCCGTCGCGTGGTCGCCCAGCGGCCCGCCGATTACGCCGGAGATGCCGCGGACGAACCCGTCGGAGCGGGACGGGTGGTCGGTGGTTCCGGCGTCGTCGATGCCGGGCGTCGACTGGGTGCTCATGAAGAGGCATCCTGCCGTACGACCGGGGTGCTCGTCCCGTCCCGGCGCGCCAGATCCGGGTACGGAAACGCCGCCGCCGGCCGGACAGGTCGTCCGGCCGGCGGCGGCGTCGTGGAGCGGGGCGGGTCAGTCCCGATTGGTCGGTGGCAGGCTGGGCAGTAGCCCGCCACCGTTGCCGCCGCCGTTGTTGCCACCGTTGCCGCCGCCGTTGTTGCCGCCGTTGTTGCCGTCGGTGCGCGGGCAGAACGGGTTGGTCAGCGGGTCACAGGTCGGCGGGCCGGGCAGACCCGGCAGACCTCCCGGCGGGGTCGGGGGTGGCGGTGCCGCCTCGCCGTTGCCGGAGTTCGCGTCGCCGATATTCGCCGCAGGCGGGAAGTCGAGCTTGTCCTTGCCCTTCAGCGCCTCGTCCATGAACCGCTCCCAGATGTCACCCGGGAGGTTGGAACCGCTGACCTTGCGCTTGTCCTTGAGGATGAGTGGCTTCCGGTCCTTCACGTTGCCCACCCAGACCGCCGTGGCCAACTGCGGCGTGTAGCCGATCATCCAGGCGTCGCCGTTGTCGGAGCTGTCGCCCTTGAGTTCCCAGGTGCCGGTCTTGGAGGCGGCCTTGCGGCCGTCATCGAGGCGGTGGTTGACGGCGGCCGGATAGTCCTTCAGCACCGACGTCACGTCGGCCACCACGTCCTTGTCGATGCGTGGCTGGGAGTCGAGCTTCTCGCTGCCCTTAGTTATCTTCTCCCACTCGCCGGTGTTCGGGTTCTGCTTCTCCACCGAGTAGAGGAAGTGCGCCTTGTTGTAGACACCCCCGTTGGCGAAGGTGGCCACACCGTTGGCATGGTCCAGCACCGTGATCGGGTACTGGCCGTAGCCGACCACGTTGAAGAACGGCTCCGGCGTGATGGCCTTCGGGTCGGCCTTGGTCAGGTCGTACGCCTTCGCCGGGTTGGTGTCGGTGCGCCACATGGTGGTGACGCCGGCCTGCTTGGCCATGTCCACCACCTTGTCGGCGCCGATCTCTTCAGTGACGTGGTAGAACGGCACGTTCAGGGACTTGAGCGTGGACACCTTGAGCGTGCAGGAGTTGCCGCAGGAGGGGTTGTCGACGCCGGCGTTGCTGACCTTGAACTTGGTGCCCTCCGGGGTGAATGCCTTGCCCTTCCACCGGGACTCGAGCGCCTTGTCGGCCTTGAGCGCGGCCGCCAGGGTGTAGATCTTGAAGCTCGAGCCGGGCGAGTGACCGCCGCTGACCGCCCCGGTGGAGTCGGTGTTCTTGCCGGCGTAGTCGGTGCCCGTGCCGTTGTCACCGCCGTAGTAGGCGACCACCCGACCGTTTCGCGGGTCGACCGCGACCACTGCGGCCATGAGGTTGCTCGGCTGGCCGGCCAACTCGGAGCCCTTGGCCTTCCGCTGGGCCGTCTCGACCGCCGCCTGCTGCATCTTGGTGTCGATGGTGGTGCGGATCCGGTAGCCCCCGGCCATCAGCGCCTGGGAGCAGAGCGGCTTGGTGTCGGTCACCTGCGTCTCCTTGTCGACGCAGATGCCCCTGTCGCGCATCTCCTCCCGGACGTAGTTGATGACGTTGCCGTACGGCGTGTCCACGCCGAAGTCGACGCCGATGCCGCCCTTCTTCGGGGCCTTGATGTTCTTCGGATAGGCGGCGGGCCGCTCCGGCTTGCCGGCCACGCCCAGCCAGCCCTCCTTGACCATGCCCTCGATCACGTAGTTCCAGCGATCCTGGGCGGCGGTCGGGTTGATCGCCGGGTCGTACCCCTGGTGGGAGGAGCTCGGCTCCGGCTGCTTGATCAGGGCGGCGAGCACCGCACCCTCGTCGGGCTTGAGCGCGCTCACCGACTTGCCGAAGTAGGTCTGCGCCGCCGCCTCGATGCCGTAAGCGCCCCGGCCGAAGTAGATCACGTTGAGGTAGTGCTGCATGATCTGCGGCTTGGTGTACTCGTCGTTCAGCTTGGAGGCGAGGATCGCCTCCTTCACCTTCCGGGCGTAGGTGTCGTCCTTCAGGTTGTCGTAGGCGTTGCGCGCGTACTGCTGGGTGATGGTGGAGGCACCCTGCTTGTCGCCGCCGGAGAGGTTGTTCCAGCCGGCTCGGGCGATGCCCTTGTAGTCCACACCCGAGTGCCGGTAGAAGTTCCGGTCCTCGGCGGCAGCCACCGCGTCCTGCACCCACTGCGGGATCTGCTCGATGGTGACCAGGGTGCGGTTCTGATCGCCCACCTTGGCAATCGGAGTCTTGTTGTCGAACGCGTACAGGGTGGTCGCCTGCGGCGGGGTGATCTCGTCGGGCAGCACCACGTTGGTCGAGTAGTAGGTGAACCCGACCACACCGACACCGGCGAGCATGATGAAGACCGCGAAACCGGCGATCAGCAGGTTCATCCGCTTGCGCTTCTTCGCTCGGGCCGCCCCAACCGGGTCACCCGCACCGCGACCGCCCCGACCACCACGACCTGGACCGTTCGGCCCACCAGGGCCACCCGGGCCGCCGGAGACCGGTGAGACGCTCGCCCGCGCGACCGCGGCCCGGCCGCCCACCGAGGCGGAGCCGACGCTGGCCCGGCCCGCCGAGGCGGCGCCGACGGACGCCGCGCCGACCGTGGCCCGACCCGCCGGTGCACCCGGTGCCGGGGACACGGGCACCGAGGCCCGGCCGGCGCCGGCGCGACCCACACCCGGTGCCGGGGACACCGGCACTGAGGCCCGCCCGGCCCGGCCTGGCGTGGCCGAACCGACTGAGGCGGACCCGGCGGTGGTGCCGCGCGGCGGGACCGAGGCCGAACCACCAACCGAGGCCCGCCCACCGGCTGCCCGCGGTGTCACCGAGGCGCGACCGGGGGATGCCGGGGCCTCCGAGGCCGACCAGCCACTCCCGCGAGAGTCACCGCCCGGTCGGCGGTACGCGTCGTCCACGCCCCGTCCGGGGTCGCCGTCCGGGCCCGGGTACTGGGCCCGCCCGCGCGCAGAACTGGGATCGCCGTACGAGTTCATTCCTCACACCCTGCCGGTCGCGGTGGGGCGCGACTGCGCCGCCACCGGGTTGCCGTGAGTTGCTTCACCCGGGACGCCGGCACGGGGGTGCCGGTTCACCGGGGTCATTGCAGTATCAATCGGGCCAATCAGACCAACGAGCGGTCGGCCGTCCCGGGTCATGTCTACGGCCCCGGGGCCGGTCCAACCAGCTGAGATCACCGTTGCGCCTCTCGCCTCCGCCGACCGGTGCCTCCGGCACCTGCCGCGTCCTGCTCGCCGTCGCCGTCGCTGCTGAGACCGTCCCGACCGAGCAGGTACTGCTCGACGAGATGGTTCCAGTCACAGCCGAGGCACACCTCCACCACGAAGACCTGGAACTCACGCAGCGTCATCGCCAGCACGGGCAACTCGGTCAGTGTCCGAGCTTGGCCGGCGGACTGCTTGAGTTCGTCACCGTAAATGTAGTGGACGTTGGTCAGGTTCTCGCTGCGACAGATGGGGCAGCGTCGGTCGGTCGGCTCGCCGTGGAACCGGGCAGCGTTCTTCAGGTACGGGGATGCGTCGCAGACGTCGTACGTGCCGACCCGGCCGGCCAGGAGCTCACGCAGCACCGCTCGCTTCTGAAGCGAGTAGTCGACGACCTGGCGCTGCGTACGCATGCGGAGAAGGGTACGCGGTCCGGCTCGACCAGGCGACCACGGTCACGATCCGTGACAGCAGCATCTCGAAACGAGGGTTTGCCCTGACCCCCGCGACCCGCTAACGTGCGATGTATCGGTCCGATACATCGCGGCGGTTACCACTCCGCGCCGGGGGTAAAGAGAGGATGGCGTAGTGCTCGAGTTCGCCATCCTCGGCCTCCTGCAGGAGTCTCCTATGCACGGCTATGAGCTGCGCAAGGAGCTGACCGCCAAACTCGGCGCGATCCGGGCGGCGATCAGCTACGGCTCGCTCTATCCGACCCTGCGCAGGTTGCAGGCGGCCGGATGGATCACCGAAGCCGCCGAGACACCCGCCACCGCCGAGGAGGTTCCCGCGCTGACCAGCCGACGAGGTCGGGTGGTCTACAAAATCACCGCGGAAGGCAAGGAACGCTTCGCCCAGCTGATCGCACAGGCCGGGCCCGAGACGTACGACGACACGGGCTTCGGGGTGCATTTCGCGTTCTTCGCCCGGACCGACCAGGCGACCCGCCTGCGCATTCTGGAGGGTCGCCGCCGCAAGATCGAGGAGCGTCGCGAAGGGCTTCGTGACGTGCTGGGCCGGGCGGCCGAGCGCCTCGATGCGTACACCCTGGAACTACAGCGCCACGGCCTTGACGCCTGTGAGCGCGAGGTCCGTTGGCTGGAGGAGCTCATCGCCAACGAGCGCTCCGGCCGAGCCCCGACGGTCCCGAACATCGGGACGGCCGGCGGCCGACGAGAAGACAACAGCCCGCCTCCGCCTGGAGAGACCAGGAATGAGCGGCCGTGACAGAAAAGAAGGAGGCAGACGCTATGGGCTCCGTCCGCGTCGCCATCGTCGGTGTGGGTAACTGCGCCTCGTCCCTGGTTCAGGGCGTCGAGTACTACCGGAATGCCGACCCGAACGACCGCGTCCCGGGTCTCATGCATGTCGCCTTCGGCGACTACCACGTCTCCGCCGTCGAGTTTGTCGCGGCGTTCGACGTGGACGCCAAGAAGGTGGGCATGGACCTCGCGGAGGCGATCGTCGCCAGCGAGAACAACACCATCAAGCTCTGCGACGTGCCGCCGACCGGCATCAGCGTGCAGCGCGGTCCGACCTTCGACGGTCTGGGCCAGTACTACCGCGAGATCGTCGAGGAGTCCGACGCCACTCCCGTCGACGTGACGCAGGCACTGCGCGACGCGCAGGTCGACGTCGTCGTCTGCTACCTGCCGGTCGGCTCCGAGCAGGCCGCCAAGTTCTACGCCCAGGCAGCGATCGACGCCGGCTGCGCGTTCGTCAACGCCCTGCCGGTCTTCATCGCCTCCGACCCGGAGTGGGCGAAGAAGTTCGAGGACGCTGGCCTGCCGATCGTCGGTGACGACATCAAGAGCCAGGTCGGTGCCACCATCGTGCACCGCGCCCTGGCGAAGCTCTTCGAGGACCGCGGCGTCGAGCTGCTGCGCACGTACCAGCTCAACTTCGGCGGCAACATGGACTTCATGAACATGCTGGAGCGCAAGCGGCTGGTCTCGAAGAAGATCTCGAAGACCCAGTCGGTCACCTCGCAGATCCCGCACGAGATGAGCAAGAGCGACGTGCACATCGGCCCGTCGGACCACGTGCCGTGGCTGGACGACCGCAAGTGGGCGTACATCCGCCTGGAGGGCCGCTCGTTCGGTGACACCCCGCTCAACGCCGAGCTCAAGCTCGAGGTGTGGGATTCTCCGAACTCGGCCGGCGTCATCATCGACGCGGTCCGGGCCGCGAAGATCGCGCTGGACCGGAAGATCGCCGGCCCGATCCTGTCGGCCTCGTCCTACTTCATGAAGTCCCCGCCGGTGCAGTACGCCGACCACGACGCCCACCAGGCCGTCGAGGAGTTCATCGCCGGTGAGGTCGAGCGCTGACCCGCTGAGCACCAAGCACGGCCGAGGGCCGGGTCCGTACGGACCCGGCCCTCGCCGCGTTCACTGCCTCGTCGCCGCGTACGGCGACCGGCTCACTTCCAGCTCGGCGCCGTGGTCATGGCCTTGGCTGCCCGCTTCGCCTTGAGCTGCTCGGGCGACTCGGCGCCGCGCGCCATCGCGCCGGCGGACATCGGCAGGATGCCCGGGTTGACCGAGCCGACGCCGACCACGAACGCCACCACGTCGATGATGATGTGAGTGGTCCGGGCCGCGTAGACGGAGATCCAGTCCTGCTCGTAGCCGATGCCCGACATGAACGAGTTCGAGATCACCTGGTTGGTCAGGTAGTTGATCGTCGAGAAGTTCGTTGGGCGCGGGCCACCGTACGGGAAGATCTGCACGAAACCCGAGGCGACCGCGGTGGTCACGGTGAGGTTGCCGAAGAGGGCGTCCCCGAAGTGGACGAAGTCGCTCAGGTCGACGTGGATGGTCTGGCCGTCACGCAGGCGACCCGAGCTGTCCAGGGTGGTCGACGAGGCGTTCCTGATCCGCGTCCGCGACGATGCCGAGCGGGTGTCGATGAGCCGCTGCGGCGTGATCGGGACGATCTGGTTCGAGTTGCCGGTGGTGTGCACGTAATCGAGGTACCTGACGCCCTGGAAGTCGGCGACCACCTGAAGGTTGCCGTAGGCGTCCATGCCAAGCGAGCCGCCCAGCGAGTCGGGGTGCAAGTAGTCGCCGCTCGGCGTCAGCCGCAGCGCCGGCCGGGCCAGCACCGCGCCATCCACGTCGGTGGTGGTGCTCGTGTTCCCCAACTGCAGGGTGGGGCCAGCCGCAGTGCTGGTCAGCGTGGTGGTGGTGGCACCGGCGGCGTTGTTCGCGCCCTGGACCACCGGGTCACCGGGTGCGGCCTGAGCTGGCGCGGCGACGGCGGCGCCGACCACGGTGGTGCCGGCGACGCCTGCGGCGACGGTGCCAGCGCGGCGCAGCAGCCGGCGGCGGTCGACGGTCTTGTCCTGCTTTTCGGTCATCGGTCCCCCGCAAAGTCGGTGAAATGACGCCCGATCATGACGGTTGCGGAGGGGTGTCCGCATCGACCGATCGGACGATAAGCATGGCTCGGTTCGATTCGGCGGACGGGTCGGTCAGGACCATGCCTGTTGCAGGGCCACCCGGGCCTCCAACTCCAGCAGGTGCACCTTGCGCGGCAGGCCACCCCCGAAGCCGACCAGCCGACCACCGGCGCCGACGATGCGGTGACACGGGACGATGACCGGGATCGGGTTCCGGTTGCAGGCCACGCCCACCGCGCGGGCCGCCCCGGGGTCGCCGACCCGGCGCGCCACCTCGCCGTAGGTCAGCGTCTCGCCGTAGGGGATCAGGGTCATCTCCCGCCACACCGCCCGCTCGAAATCCGACCCGCGGGGGATCGACACCGGGACGGTGAAACCGGTCAGCTCACCGGCGAAGTACGCCCGCAGCTCGGCGATGGCCTGCCGGGACAACTCGTGGTCGGGCTCGTCGGCCGCCGCGTCGACCCGGCCGAAGTGCGCGCCGCAGACACTCGCCCCGTCGCTGGCCACGGAGAACTCGCCGATCGGTGAGTCGAGCACGGTCCAGCGCATCGACCCATTGTCCCCGACCCCGGCCGTGGATGGCCAACCCCGACCACCACCGTCTCGCCGCACGCCAGTCCACGCCGGCCCGGTGTCGCTGCGGGCCGCCGCAGAACCGGCCGAGCGGTAGATCATCTTCGCGTCCGGCCGAGCCGTTGGACGTTGCGCGACGTCGATACCGTGCTGGTCGTGGCCACGGGGACGCTCATCTTTCTGATCATCGGCGGTGCGGGCGTCGGGGTGCTGGCGCTCGCCCTGCTCGGCACCGAACTGTTCCACTTCGGGCACGCCAACGTCGACGGGCCGATCTCGACCGAGACGGTCGCCGGCTTCGCCGGGGCGTTCGGGTTCGGCGGGGCCATCGTCAACGAACTGGTCGGTGCGCGTACGCCGGGCATGATCGCGGGCGCGGCGGCCGGTGGCCTGCTCGCCGCAGTGCCCACCGGCTGGCTGGCGTCCCGGCTGAGCCGGGCGGCCCGGAACATGCGCACCGACCCCACCCCCACCCGGGACGACCTGGTCGGCGCGCTCGGCCTCGTCGTCACGCCGGTGCCGGTCGACGGCTACGGCGAGGTCCGGGTACGCGTCGCCGGCCAGCCGGTCAAGCTCAACGCCCGCGCCGACCAGCCGATCCCGGTCGGCGCCCAGGTCTTCGTCGTGCAGGCGCTCAGCGAGACCAGCGTGCACGTCGAGACCTACTGACTCCTCTTCGCAGACAGGACTCCTTATATGCCCCTGTTAATCGCCATCGGTGGCGCGGTCCTCCTCATCCTCATCCTGGTGTTCTTCGTGCTCTCCCGGATCAAGGTGGCCGGGCCGAACGAGGCGTTCATCGTCACCGGCCGCAAGGGCCGCACCACGCAGACCGCCGACGGTGGCCGGTCGACCGACATGTCCGGTCAGAAGGTCGTGCTGGGCGCCTCGGTGTTCGTGCTGCCCGTGGTGCAGAAACTCCAGTCGCTCGACCTGTCCAGCCGGCGGATCGACGTCGGCATCCGGGGCGCGGTGAGCAAGCAGGGCATCCGCACCGACCTGCACGGCGTGGCGATCGTCAAGGTCGGCGGGACCGAGGACGCGATCCGGGCCGCCGCCCAGCGGTTCCTGCACCAACAGGACGAGATCGACAACTTCACCCGGGAGGTGCTGGCCGGCGCGCTGCGCTCGATCGTCGGCCGGCTCACCGTTGAGGAGGTGATCCGGGACCGGGCGGCGTTCGCCAGCGCGGTGGCCGAGGAAGCCGAGCACTCGATGACCAACCAGGGCCTGGTGCTGGACACCTTCCAGCTCCAGGACATCCTCGCCGAAGGCTCCTACCTGCAGGACCTGGGCCGGCCCGAGGCCGCCCGGGTGCTCAAGGACGCGGCGATCGCCGAGGCGCGGGCCCGGCAGCAGGCCGAGCAGGAGCGGCTGCTCGCCGAGGAAGCCATCGCCGAGGCGAACCGGAACCTCTCCCTCAAGCAGGCCGGCATCCAGGCGGAGATCGACGCCGCCAAGGCGAAGTCGGCGGCGGCCGGGCCGCTCGCCCAGGCGGAGCGGGACCAGGCGATCCTCTCCGAGCAGCAGAAGGTGGCCGAGCGCAACGCCGAACTCAAGCAGCGCCAACTGGACACCGAGGTGCGCAAGCCGGCCGACGCCGCCCGGTACAAGGTGGAGCAGGAGGCCGAGGCGGCCCGCAACGCGGCGGTGCTGCACGCGGACGCACAGCGGCAGTCGGTCATCGCCGCCGCGCAGGCCTCCGCCGAGCAGGCCCGGCTCACCGGTGAGGGCGAGCGGGCCCGGCGCGCCGCGCTCGCCGAGGCGAACGCGATCGAGGGTGCCAAGGAGGGTGAGGCCGAGCAGCGCCGGCGCTCCGCGATCGCCGAGGCGGTCGAGCGGGAGGGACAGGCCGAGGCGGCTGCCATCCTGGCGAAGGGCCAGGCCGAGGCGGACGCGATGGCGCGTAAGGCCGAGGCGTTCGCCACGTACGGGGAGGCGGCGGTGCTGGACCTGCTGGTCAAGGTGCTGCCGCAGGTGGTGGAGGCCGCCAGCGCTCCGATCGGGGCGATCGACAAGATGACCGTCATCTCCACCGACGGTGCGTCGTCGCTGACCAGGTCGGTGGCCGGCAACGTGGCCCAAGGGCTCCAGCTCGGCAGCGACCTGACCGGGGTCGACCTGGCGGGCCTGCTGGCCCGGCTCAGCTCGGCGTCCACCCCGGTCGGCAACAGCACCTCGGCCGGCAAGGGCACCGCCTCGGTGGACGGGACGGCCGTCGAGACGCGCTGACGCCGTTACGCCGACGGGCGCCGCTCCCGCGATCGGGGGCGGCGCCCGTCGTACGGGTCAGCTCCGGTCAGTCGACCAGGCCCTCGGCGCGAGCCCACCGCAGCAGCTCCGCCTCAGCGGCGTCGCGGTCCAGCGGGCCGTGCTCCAGGCGCTGCTCCTTGAGGTGCTTCCACGCCCGCCCCACCACCGGTCCCGGCGGTACGCCGAGCAGCTCCATGATCGCGTTGCCGTCGAGGTCGGGGCGGACCCGGGCCAGGTCCTCCTCGGCCTCGATCCGGGCGATCCGCTCCTCCAGCGCGTCGTAGTCGGCGGCGAGTTGGGCTGCCTTGCGCCGGTTGCGGGTGGTGCAGTCCGAGCGGGTCAGCTTGTGCAGCCGGGGCAGCAGGTCTCCGGCGTCGGCGACGTAGCGACGCACCGCCGAGTCGGTCCACTCGCCCCGCCCGTACCCGTAGAAGCGCAGGTGCAACGCGACCAGCGCTGTCACCTTCGCCGTGACCTCCTTGGGGTACCGCAGCGCCTTCATCCGGGCCTTGGTGAGCCGGGCGCCGACCACCTCGTGGTGGTGGAAGCTGACCCGGCTGTCGGAACCGACCGCCTTGGTCGCCGGCTTACCCACGTCGTGCATGAGGGCGGCCATCCGCAGGATGAAGTCGCAGCCGTCCTCCTCGAAGGAGACCGCGTTCTCGACGACCGTCAGCGTGTGCTCGTAGACGTCCTTGTGCTGGGCGTGCTCGTCGATCTCCAGCTTCAGCCCGGTCAGCTCCGGCAGGAACCGCTCGGCCAGCCCGGTGTCGACCAGCAGCCGCAGCCCGGTGATCGGGTCGGCGCCGCAGAGCAGCTTGGTGAACTCGTCGCGGATCCGCTCGACGGTGATCCGGTCCAGGTCGGCGGACATCCGGCTCATCGCCGAGTGCACGTCCGGGTGCACGGCGAAGCCCAACTGCGCGGCGAACCGGGCGGCCCGCAGCATCCGCAGCGGGTCGTCCCCGAACGACTCACCGGGGGTGCTGGGGGTACGGATCACCTTGGCGGAGAGATCATCCAGCCCGCCGTGCGGGTCGGTGAACCGGTGCTCCGGCACGCTGACCGCCATCGCGTTGATGGTGAAGTCGCGGCGCTTCAGATCCTCGGTGAGGTTGGTGCCGTACACCACCACCGGGTTGCGGCTGACCTGGTCATACGACTCGGCGCGGAAGGTGGTGATCTCCAGCCGGAGGCCGTCGCGCTGAGCCCCGATGGTGCCGAACTCCCGGCCGGTCTCCCAGATCGACTCGGCCCAGCCCTTGATGATCCGCAGCGTCTCGTCCGGGTGCGCGTCGGTGCAGAAATCGAGGTCGTCCCCGAGTCGGCCGAGCAGGGCGTCCCGTACCGAACCGCCCACCAGGTGCAACTCGTGACCGGCGCGGACGAACCGGCGGCCCAACTCGTCGGCGACCGGGGAGACCCGGAGCAGTTCGGCGACGGCGTTGCGCTGCGCAGCGGTGAGTTCGCGGCGGTCGGCGGCGTGGGAAGCGGAGGCGTCGGACATGGGATCGCCAGCCTATCGGGCAGGGCCCGCATCCCGTCCGCCGGGCGCGGGTAACGGGTACCGGTTGACTATGGTCTGTGACGTGCGGGTCGGTGCCCGGCTCGACGTACCCCTTGGAGGCTGGAGATGAGCGGCGGGCTCTACCGCAGCGCGAACGCCGCGCACGACGGCGGGCCCGGGGCCGGCGGGCGCCCGGGGGACGGCGCCACGTTCATCTCCGCCGAGCCGCTGAACCAGCCGGCCATGGAGTCGACCGCGCCGCCGCAGGAGCAGGTGGCCGAGGCGAGTGCGGCGACCAACAGCGCGGTGATGGCGATCGGCAGCCTGGTCAGCCGGGGCACCGGCTTCCTGCGCACGCTGGCTCTGACCGCAGCGCTCGGCGGCGCGCTGGTCGGTGACGCGTACACCACCGCGCAGATCCTGCCCGGCATGGTCTACGAGTTCCTGCTCGGCGGCATTCTCACCAGCGTGCTGATCCCGGTGCTGGTCCGCCGGCGCCGGGCCGACGCCGACGGCGGCCAGGCGTACGCCCAGCGGTTGCTGACCCTCGCGGTGCTGACCCTCGCCGCGGCGGCGGTGGTAGCGGCGACGTCCGCGTCGCTGCTGACCAAGCTCTACGCCAGCGACAACACCGGGGACGAGTACCAGAGCCTGGTCACGGCGCTGTCGTACCTGATGTTGCCGATGATCTTCTTCACCGGCCTCAGCGCGCTGATCAGCGCGGTGCTCAACACCCGGGGGCACTTCGCCGCGCCGATGTGGGCGCCGATCCTGAACAACATCGTGGTGATCGCCACCGCGGGGTTGTACATCGCGATCTTCGGTGCGGAGATCATCCGCCCCGAGCAGATGACCACCGGCCGGATCCTGCTGATCGGCGGCGGCACGCTGCTCGGTGTCGCGATCCAGGCCGCCGGGCTGCTGCCCTCGCTGCGCAAGGTCGGCTTCCGCTGGCGGTTCCGGTTCGACTTCCGCGCCCTCGGGCTGCGCGAGCTGGGACGCCTCGGCGGCTGGATGTTCTGTTACGTCGCGGTGAGCCAGGTCGGCCTGATCGTCCTGTTCAACCTGCTCAACCGGGCGGGCAAGGAGAACGCCGCCGGCCCACTCATCTACAACAACGTGTTCCTGCTGCTGATGATGGCGCACGGCATCATCGCCGTCTCGATCATCACGGCGCTGATGCCCCGGATGAGCGCGGCCGCCGCCGACGGTCGGTACTCCGACGTCGCCGCCGACCTGTCCCGGGGCACCCGCACCGTCTCGGCCGTGCTCGCACCGATCGCGGTCTGCTACGCGGTGCTGGCCACTCCGCTGGCCGTGGCGCTGTTCCGCTACGGCGCGTTCAGCGACGAGAACGCGGCGGACACCTCGCTGGTGCTGCTGCTCGCGGCGCTAGCGCTGGTCCCGTTCGCGATCAGCCAGCTCTTCACCTTCGCCTTCTACGCCCTGCCGGACACCCGCACGCCAGCGCTGATCAACATTCCGGTGGTGGCGTTGCGGATCGGCGTGCAGGTGGTGCTCTACGTCGCCTTCGCCGCCCACTTCGCCGCAGCCGGCATGATGATCGGCAACGCCGTCTCCTATCTGGCTGCGGCATTCGCCTCCGCGTGGCTGCTGCGGCCCCGGATCGGGCGGATCGGGATGGGCGCAATCCTGCGCACCCTCGGCCGGGTGGCGGTCGCCGCGTTGGGTTCCGCGCTGGTCGGGTTGTTGGTGGTGAGCCTGCTGCCCGGTGGCGACACGCCGAGCTGGATGCAGGCCGTGGTGCAGCTCGTGATCGGCGGCGCGGTGATCGGCGGGACCTACCTGGGGCTGGCCACGCTGCTGCGGATCGGGGAGATCACCGAGGTGGTCGGCATGGTCCGCCGCCGACTCGGTCGCTGAGCGCAACAGTCCACACACGAAGAGTTGGCGTTGTACGGACCGTAACCGCGGATCATCAGGGCTGGGGACGCGCTTGTGGATAACTCCGCGATTCGCCGGTCAGCAAGCGGATCGGCCTGTGGATAACCAACCGTACGGCTGAGCGTGCCGGTCCGTTCGGTGGGAACATGGCGGTTGGCGGGAGCGCCACCCCGGGGCTCGGCCCCGGCGTCGGTCACTTGCGGTGAAGCCGTAGATTGGCTAGTACATGTGCCAGCAACGTGGCTGACAACGGTCGTAACCGGACGACTCTCCCGACTCCCGGCACCCCGCCGGGCACGGCGGGAAGATGACATGTCGGAGAGACGGGCAACCCGGGTAAGGTCGCTCTCGACGGGTACGGCAGGCGCCGACGCTGCGCGTCGACACCGGTCGGCCGGTTCCTTCGACGGCAGAGCGGGAAGCCACATGCCCAGCAGTTCGGGTCCATCGATCGGCACGATCACCGAGGGAGGACGGGTGACCCAGGTCGGCGAGGGTCAGGAGGCGGACGAGAGCGCTCCGCCGGTCATGACCTTCGGTGCTCCCACGGCCGGTGAAATCCTCGCCGAGCGGTACGAGTTGGTTGAGCACATCAACAACGACAGCGCGGGTCGGCTGGTCTGGCGCGGAGTCGACGTTATCCTGCGCCGCCCCGTCGCGGTGGTGTTGCGCTACCCGGGTGGCGACTCCGCCACCGAAATGCTCCAGGCCGCCGTCGCGGCCAGCCGGGTCATTCACCCCAACCTGGTCGGCGTCTACGACGCGATCGACGAGGCCGAGCGGGCGTACGTGGTGCGCGAGTGGGTGGACGGTCAGTCCCTGCGCGACCTGGCGACCGAAGGTCCGCTGGACCCGGCCCGGGCCACCGCGATCGGCAACGCCGTCGCGAGCGCCCTCGCCGCGGTGCACGCCACCGGAATGGTGCACGGCAACGTCCACCCCGGCACGGTCATGATCAGCGCCGAGGGCCGGGTAGTGCTGGCCGACGCGCGCACCGACGGCGCCGACAGCCAGGAGAACGACATCCGGGCGGTCGGCGGCATCCTCTACTTTGCCCTGACCGGGCACTGGCCGCACGCCGAGGCACCGCTGCGCGGCGCCACCGCCGGCCACGGCCGGGCCGCCATCCCGGACGCGGTCCGGGACGCCAGTGGCGGCATCGCGGCACCCCGCCAGGTCCGGGCCGGCGTGCCCGCGTACCTGGACGACCTGACCATGGACCTGCTCGACGCCGAAATCGCGCCGCCGTCGTCGGACGTGCTCGCCGCCGAGCTGGCGCGGCTGGACGTGCCGGCCGAGGAGGAGCACTACCTCGACAACAGTGGGCCGCTGCGGTTCGCCGCCGACACCGAGGAAGAGCCGTCTCCGCTGGCCGCGGCGGGCGGTCGCAAGGTCGCCGTGGGCATCGCCGGCCTGCTGGCGGTCGCCCTGGTCGGTCTGCTGATCGGGATCAGCGCGCTGGGCGACGACAAGGAGCCGCAGAACAACGCGGCGGCCACGCCCACCTCCACGGCCCCGGCCGGTGAGACGACCCCGGCCGCCGCCACGGTGCGCAAGTTGACCGTGAAGGGCGTCCGGATCATCGACCCGGACAGCAAGAACCGCAGCGAGGTCGACGGCGCCAACAAAGTCATCGACGGTGACGAGGACAAGGGCTGGGAGACGGAGACGTACAACCGCCCCAACTTCGGCAACATCAAGAAGGGCATGGGGGTCTGGCTCGATCTCGGCGAGCCGCACAGCGTCAAGTCGGTGCAGGCGGTGCTCTCCGGGACCGGTGCATCGGCCCAACTGCTCTCCGGCACTGCCAACCCGCCGTCCACGTCCAGTGGCGACAAGCAGCTCGTCGCGGGCTACAAGACGCCGATCGGGCAGCCGTTCGAGGAGCACGACGGCACCACCATGACGTTCAACGGCTTCGACGCCGACCAGAAGTACCAGTACCTGCTGTTCTGGATCACCGAGCTACCCCCGTCCGAGGGTGGCTTCAAGCTCGGGGTGCAGGAGATTACGGTCCAGGGTTCGTGAGCCGGGCAGCACAATCCGGGCACCGCATCCGCTGGACGCGGTGATGAACGGGCGCGACGCCGCAACGGACCTGGAGTTGCTGCGCGCCCACGTCGACGGGGACCGGGACGCCTTCGCGGTGCTGTTCCACCGGCACCGTGACCGGCTCTGGGCGGTGGCCCTGCGGACGCTCGGCGACCGCGAGGAGGCCGCCGACGCACTCCAGGACGCCCTGCTGTCCGCGCATCGGGCCGCCGGCCGCTTCCGGGGTGACTCGGCCGTCACCACCTGGCTGCACCGGATCGTGGTGAACGCCTGCCTGGACCGGATCCGACGCCGGCAGGCGCACCCCACCG
The DNA here is from genome assembly GCF_036059255.1 of Micromonospora sp. NBC_00389. Lineage (NCBI taxonomy): Bacteria > Bacillati > Actinomycetota > Actinomycetes > Micromonosporales > Micromonosporaceae > Micromonospora > Micromonospora sp. NBC_00389. Next base: position 1,514,029 of record NZ_CP107947.1, read on the forward strand.
TGCCGCTGCCCGACGGCACCCGGACCGAGGGCGGGTCGCGCACCGGGGGCGTGGAGCCGGCCGCACCGGCACAGGACCACGACACCGCGTTGGTCGTCCGCGAGGCGCTTGCCGCACTGCCCATCGAGCAGCGCGCCGCCCTGGTGCTGGTGGACGTGCAGGGCTACCCCGTCGCCGAGGTGGCCCGCATCCTCGGTGTCGCCGAGGGGACGGTGAAGAGCCGCTGTGCCCGGGGCCGGGCCCGGCTGGCGGTGCTGCTCGGGCATCTCCGCCCGGCCGCCGGCGTGGCGACGCCATCGGCCCACCCGGGCCCGACCGGCACGGTCGCAGACGTGCCCGGCGTCACCAAGGGGAACCCCCGCCCTGCGGAGGGCGTCGGATCGGGGTCGGGCCGGTTCCGGCGGGACGCCAATCAGGAGGACACGTGACGACCGAGGGGTTCAGGGAGGTCGACGACGACCTGCTCGCTGACTACCTCGGCGGGGCGTTGGACGGCACGTCGCAGCAGGCGGAGGTCGCTCGGCTGGTGGACGCGGACCCGGCGTGGGCCCAGGCGTACACCCTGCTGGCTTCTGCGGTGACGGAGGTTCGCGCCGACCTCGCCCGGTGGGCCGAGCCGTCCCCGGAGCTGCCGGCGGCGCTCGCCGAACGGCTCGCCGCCGCGCTGGCCGCGGCGGACCCGCTGCTCGACGGCGCAGCGGCCGACGAGGACACCACCGGCGGTACGCCCACGGTCGGGCCGGATCCGGACACCGCCACTCGGGTGGTCGTTCCGGCACAGGGCGGCAGCGGTTCCGGCCGCCGACCCAACGGCCCCTCCCCGACCCAGTCGGGGGGCGGCACACCCACCGGTCCCGGTCGCCGGCGGCGACGCTGGGCCCGGCGCGGCGCGCCTGCGGTGGCGGTCGCGGCCGTCGCCGTCCTCGCGGTGGGGCTGGGGCTCAATCAACTCTCGATGAACGCCTCGGACACTGCCGGCACCAGCGTCCTGAACCAGCCGGCCAGCGCGCCCGAGGGTGCGGCGGCGGCCGGTGCGGTACGCACCACCGGGCCTGCACTGCGCAGCGGTACGGACTACACGCCGCAGACGCTCGCCGATGCCGATGCCGAGCCGTCCGACGGTCAACGGACCAGCAGTGCTCCGGACGGGCAGCCCGGGGTGGCGGCCGAAGGTGGCCGTCGACCCACGCCGGGCGGCCTGGACCAACTGGCCCGGTTGACCGACGAAGCCGCGCTGACCACCTGCCTGGCCGACGTGGCCGCCGAGCACGGCGCCGCCCCGCTGGTGGTCGAGGTGATCGACTACGCGGAGTTCCGGGGCGAGCCAGCCCTGGTGATCCGGTTCACCGACGCGGCCGGGGGCCGTTGGGCCTGGGTGAGCGGCCCGGAGTGCGGGGTCCCCGGGTCCGGCTCGGACAAGCGGTATTCGGCGCGGGTAGGGTGAATCCGCGGTCACTGGCGGGATGACCGTCCACGTGACCTGACCCACCGGATGCCCGTCTCGGGAATCCCCGGTTCGTACGATGACGTTCTGGAAGTCAGTTCCGGCGACCCTAGGCGTCGGACTTGGATCGGCATCGGTGCGCGCCGAAGCCGAACACACACAACTCGGGAGACGGCAGTGGACGAGGTCCGCAACCTGATCATCATCGGCTCCGGGCCGGCCGGTTACACGGCGGCCGTCTACGCCGCCCGCGCCAACCTGAAGCCGCTGATCATCGAGGGCGCGCAGTCGGGCGGCGCGCTGATGACCACGACCGAGGTGGAAAACTTCCCCGGCTTCGCCGACGGCATCCTCGGCCCCGAGCTGATGGACAACATGCGCAAGCAGGCCGAGCGGTTCGGCGCCGAGTTCCTCACCGACGATGTGACCCGGGTCGAGCTGGTGGACACCGGCGACGCCGGCGCCGACGCGGTGAGCACCGTCTGGGTCGGCGAGACCGCCTACCGTGCCCGCGCCGTCATCCTCTCGACCGGTTCGGCCTGGCGCCCGCTGGGCGTCCCGGGCGAGCAGGAGTACCTCGGCCACGGCGTCTCCTCGTGCGCCACCTGTGACGGGTTCTTCTTCCGCAACCAGCACATCGTGGTCGTCGGCGGCGGCGACTCGGCGATGGAGGAGGCCAGCTTCCTCACCCGCTTCGCCGAGTCGGTCACCATCATCCACCGGCGCGACTCGTTCCGGGCCAGCAAGATCATGGCTGACCGGGCGCTGAACAACGAGAAGATCAAGGTTGAGTGGAACAGCACCGTCGAAGAGATCCTGGGCGCCGACGGCAAGGTCAGCGGCGTACGGGTCCGCAACGTGCACTCCGGCGAGACCAAGGTGTTGGACGTGACCGGCGTCTTCGTGGCCATCGGCCACGACCCCCGCAGTGAGCTCTTCCGCGACCAGGTCGAGATGGACGACGAGGGGTACGTCAAGGTCCAGGCCCCCAGCACCCGGACGAGCGTGCCCGGTGTCTTCGCCGCCGGCGACGTGGTCGACCACACCTACCGTCAGGCGATCACCGCGGCCGGCACCGGTTGTGCCGCCGCGCTCGACGCCGAGCGGTTCATCGCGACGCTCAGCTGAAACAACGAACACATCCCGGAGGAGGGGCATAGTGGGAAATACCAAGGCGGTCACGGACGCGAGTTTCGTCGCTGACGTGCTGCAGGCCGACAAGCCGGTTCTGGTGGACTTCTGGGCCGAGTGGTGTGGGCCGTGCCGCAAGGTGTCGCCGCTGCTCGAGGAGATCGCGGGCGAGATGGGTGACCAGGTCACCATCGTCAAGCTCAACATCGACGAGAACCCGGAGACCGCCCGGGCCTACCGGGTGATGTCGGTGCCGACGCTCACCGTGTTCAAGAACGGCCAGCCGGTGCAGTCGATCGCTGGCGCCAAGCCGAAGGGCGAGCTGGTCCGGCTCATCGAATCGGCCCTCTGACCAGCAGGAACTTCACCGAACCCCGTACCCGGTCGCCGGGTGCGGGGTTCGCTGTCTTCCGGGCCCACGCCGTCGGGAGTTTTTCCAGGCCGAGCCACCTCGCCGCCCCGGAACGCATAGCCTCAAGCCTGGGCCGCCCGGCCAGCCAGCATCGTGCAGAGGGGGTCGTGCGTGCGTCCGATCCGATCCGGTGACCGGGGAGCCGCGGTCACGGAGATCCGTACCATCCTCACCGGCCTCGACCTGCTCACCTCCACCGCCGACCCAGCCGTCGACGAGTTCGATCTCGACACCGAACGTGCGGTCCGCGCGTTCCAGCAGTCCCGCGGGCTCAGCGTGGACGGCCGGGTCGGGTCGGAGACCTGGTGCGCCCTGGACGCCGCCCGCTGGAGGCTCGGCGCCCGCACCCTCTACCACGCGGTCCCCGAGCCGCTCACCGGCGAGGACGTCCGGTCGCTCCAGGAGCGACTGCTGGAGATGGGGTACGACGTGGGCCGGGCGGACGCCATCTACGGCATCCGGACCTCACGGGCGGTCGCCCAGTTCCAGCGCGAGGTCGGTCTCACCCCGGACGGCTCGTGCGGGCCGCACACCATGAACGCCCTGCGCCGGATCGGCCGCAAAGTCGTCGGTGGCCGCCCGCAGTGGCTGCGCGAGTCCGACGCGATCCGGCAGTCCGGGCCGGCGCTGGTCGGCAAGACGGTCGTCATCGACCCCGGCCACGGCGGCACCGACCCGGGCATGGTCGTACCGGACGGGCCGCTGCGCTGGACGGAGGCCGACCTGGTGCACGACCTGGCCAGCCGGCTGGAGGGGCGGCTCGCCGCGTCCGGGGTGCGGGTGCAGCTCACCCGGGGTCCGGCGCCCGACAGCTGCCTGCCGGACACCGACCGCGCGCTGCTGGCCAACTCGCTCGGCGCCGACGTGTTCATCTCACTGCATCTGGACGGGCACGCCAACCCGGACGCCGAGGGCGTGGCGACCTACCACTACGGCACCAACAACGGTGTGACCTCAGCGACCGGCGAGCGGCTGGCCGGTCTGGTGCAGCGGGAGATCGTCGCGCGGACCGGGCTACGGGACTGCCGTACCCACGCCAAGACGTGGGACCTGCTGCGGCTGACCCGGATGCCGGCGGTACGGGTCGAGGTCGGCTACCTCACCTCGCCAGCGGACCGCGCCCGCCTGATCGATCCCCGATTCCGGGACCGGGTGGTGGAGGCGATCGTGGCTGCGGTGCAACGGATGTACTTCCCGATCGAGCTGGACGTGCCGACCGGCTCGATCGATGTGAGCGAGCTGCGGGCGGTGGTGACCGCCGGCACCGTGGTCGACTGAGACCGGTCGACACGGCGCTGCCGGCGGGCTCGGTCAGCCGCCCGTGGAGCGGGTTGCCGGGGCGGGGCGGACCGGACGGAGCAGGGTGTCCGGGCTCATCGAGCCGAGCAGCTTCTCCAGCGCGTACTCGACGTCGGACTTCCAGCTCAGCGCGGTGCGCAGCTCGAGCCGCAGCCGGGGAAACCGCGGATGCGGACGTACGGTTTTGAAGCCGACGGAAAGGAAGAAATCAGCCGGCGCTACGCAGCCGCCGGCAGGGTCGTCCGCATCGCCGAACTTGGCGTCGCCGAACGCCTCGATCGCCTTGATCCCCCGCTTGGTCAGGTCCCGGGCGACGCCCTGCACCAGCATCCGACCCAACCCGCCGCCAGCGAACGCGGCAACCACGTTGGCGGTCATCAACAGCGCCGCGTCGGCGGAGACCGGGGAGGTGGGGAAGGCCATCGAGCGGGGCACGTAGGCGGGCGGGGCGTACATCACGAAGCCCGCCGGCATCCCGTCGACGTACGCGAGCTTGCCGCAGGAGCCCCACTCCAGGAGCGTCTGGGAGACCCACGCCTCCTTCTCCAGGCCCGGATCCCCGGCAGCGCAGGCCCGGTCGGCGGAGACCGGATCCAGCTCCCAGTAGACGCACTGCCGGCACGGGCGAGGAAGGTCTTCCAACGTGTCGAGGGTCAGGCTGACCAGACGTCGCGACATATGGCGCATCCCCACAATAGGCTCGGTGGTAGACCGGCATGGAACGACAGCGCCGCCTTCCTGCCCCCGACGAGCGATCGTACGCCGCCGATCGACGGTACGGGAGGGGACGCGCAGATGCCCACCGCACCGGGGGACAGCGGGGATGGTCCGGGATGTGGGCGGTCCGTCTCCGCAGGCCGGCAGCCTGGCTCCGGCGGGCTAGGATCGACAATCGGTGTCCCCGCCGCCATGGTCGCCAGCGTCCGGGGTACCCGGGGCGGGAGCCACCCGAGCAGCGATCGAGGTGAGGTCATGACCGGCACGACACTCGACGACTACACCGACCGGTACGCCCGGCGGGTACGCGGGATGACCGCCTCCGAGATCCGAGCACTCTTCGCGGTGGCCAGCCGGCCGGAGGTCGTCTCGCTCGCCGGTGGGGCGCCGTACATCGCCGCCCTGCCCCTCGACGCGGTCGGCGAGATGCTCGGCCGGCTCGGCTCCGAGCACGGCGTGACCACCCTCCAGTACGGCATCGGTCAGGGCACCCTCGAGCTGCGCGAGCGGATCTGCGAGGTGATGGCGCTCTCCGGGATCGACGCCGGATGCGGCGCCTCACCCGAGGACGTGGTGGTCACCGTGGGCGGGCAGCAGGCGCTGGACCTGGTGGCCCGGCTCTTCCTCGACCCGGGTGACGTGGTGCTCGCCGAAGGGCCGACGTACGTCGGCGCGCTCGGGGTTTTCCAGGCCGCGCAGGCGCAGGTGGTACACGTCCCGATGGACGCCGACGGGCTGATCCCGGAGGCGCTGGAGACGGCCATCGCCGACCTGGGCCGGGCGGGCCGGCGGGTGAAGTTCCTCTACACCATCCCCACCTACCAGAACCCGACCGGCGTGACGCTCAGCGAGGAGCGCCGGGAACGCGTCCTCGACATCTGCGAGCGCGCCGGCCTGCTGGTGGTCGAGGACGACCCGTACGGCCAACTGGGGTTCGAGGGCGAGGCGCCGGCGCCGTTGCGCGCCCGCCGCCGGGACGGGGTCTTCTACCTCAGCACCTTCTCCAAGACCTTCGCTCCCGGGCTGCGGGTCGGCTGGATCCTGGCGCCGCACGCGGTCCGCGACAAGCTGGTCATCGCCAGCGAGGCGCAGATCCTCTGCCCCAGCGGCTACGCCCAGGCCGCGGTTGCCACGTACCTGAGCACCATGCCGTGGCGGCAGCAGCTCAAGGTCTACCGCGAGGTGTACCGCGAACGCCGGGACGCCATGCTCGACGCGCTGGCCGACCTGATGCCGGAGGGCACCAGCTGGACCACGCCGGCCGGCGGCCTCTTCGTCTGGGCCACCCTGCCCGACGGTCTCGACTCGAAGGCCATGATGCCGCGCGCCGTCGCCGCCAGGGTCGCCTACGTGCCCGGCACCGGCTTCTACGCCGATGGCACCGGCACCGGCACCATGCGGCTGAACTTCAGCTTCCCGCCGCCCGAGCGGATCCGTGAGGGCGTTCGCCGGCTCGCCGGCGTGATGGAGCAGGAGATCGCGATGCGCCGGGTCTTCGGGTCGCCCGGCGGCGCCGCCGGGCGACGTGGCAGGGCCGGTTCCGACGTGCCAGGACCCGACTTGGCATGATGCCGGCATGGGTACGACCGCTGCCGAGCGCTTCCTCGTGATCGATTCCCCCGTCGCGTCCGACCTGCACGTGCTGGTACTCGCCGGCGGGCTCTCCTACGAGCGGGACGTGTCGCTGCGTTCCGGTCGGCGGGTGCTCGACGCGCTGCGCGCCGTCGGGGTGGAGGCCGAGCTGCGGGACGCCGACGTGGCGCTGCTGCCGGCGCTGGCCGCCGACCCGCCGGACGCGGTGGTGATCGCACTGCACGGCGCCACTGGCGAGGACGGTTCGCTGCGCGGCGTGCTGGACCTGTGCGGCATCCCGTACGTCGGCTGCGACGCCCGGGCCTCCCGGCTCGCCTGGGACAAGCCCTCGGCCAAGGCAGTTCTCCGCGAGGCCGGCATCCCCACTCCGGACTGGGTGGCCCTGCCGCACGACCGCTTCTCCGAGCTGGGTGCGGTGGCCGTGCTGGACCGGATCGCCGACCGGCTGGGCCTGCCCCTGATGGTCAAGCCGGCGCAGGGCGGCTCAGGGTTGGGCGCCGGGGTAGTCCGGGACGCCGCGTCGCTGCCGGCCGCGATGGTCGGGTGCTTCGCGTACGACTCCACGGCCCTGGTGGAGCGCTACGTGCCCGGCATGGACGTGGCGGTCTCCGTGGTCGACCTCGGTGACGGACCTCAGGCGCTGCCGCCGGTGGAGATCGTGCCCCGTAACGGGGTGTACGACTACGCCGCCCGTTACACCGCCGGGCGGACCACGTGGCACGCCCCGGCCCGGCTGGACCCGGAGGTAGCCGCCACGGTGGCCGACGTGGCTCTCGCCGCGCACACCGCGCTCGGCCTGCGGGACCTCTCCCGGGTCGACGTGATCGTGGACGCCTCCGGTCAGCCACACGTGCTGGAGGTCAACGTCTCGCCCGGCATGACGGAGACATCGCTGCTCCCGCTCGCCGTACAGGCGGCCGGCCTGGACTTCGGTCGACTCCTCGGCTCCCTCGTGACCCGGGCCGCCACTCGCCGCACCACCACCTGATCTCGGCGACGCCGCACTCAACTGCCCCGCTGCGAGACCGACTGACCTGGTCATGAGGTTGGCGGGCAGCACACCCCCGGCGACCGCCGCCAACCTCCTGGCCAGGCCGACGATCAGCGGGTGGTGCGCACGTCCTTTGGTGCGCTACGGCCGTCAGTGGAACGGATATTGGCCGCCGGAGTGGCGGGCGGGGTGTCGACTGCCGCTGCCGTAACGGTGCGGCTGTCGGGGGCGGTCGGGTTTGCGGTGTCGTCCGACGGGCCGGAGTCAGTCGAGGCCGGTTTGGCGGCGTCGTCCCCGGAGTCGAGCACTGAATCCGCGGCCGGCATGGCAGCCGGGGCTGCGGCCGCGGGTGTCGGGACGATGCCGGCCGTGGGCGCGGCTGCGGGACCAGTCTCAGCGTCCGTGCCGCCGTCTGCAGGATCGGTGTGCGGGGTGGATCCGGGCGCCGGCTCGGGGATCTCCTCTGCCGCCTCGATGACCGAAACGGCCTCCGCCTCGGCTGCGGCGGCGTCCGCAGCGGCCGACTGGGCCAGCAGGCTTGACGGTGCCTGCCACTGGATGCGGGGCGGCTCAGCGAGCGGCCGCCCACCGAACTCAGCGAGCCAGGCGGCGACGAGCGCCAGATTTTCCCGCCACTGCGCCTCGGAGATCGGCGGCAGGATCGAGTCCCACAGAGACAGGAACGTGCCCCGCAGCTGAAGTCGGCCGTACGGCCGGGCGAGGAACCACATGTGCAGGTGGGCTGAGCCATCGCCCCACCGGTTGACATGCACCCGCGCCACGCCGTCCAGGGAACGGATGGCCCGCTCCAGACGTACGGTCATCACGCCCAGCTCGGCGGCGAGCAGGTTCGGCAGGTCACCCAGATCGAGGTGGGTCCGGGATTCCAGGATGAGCACCATGGGCAGGCCGGTGGGACGGTCCATGGCACGTACGCGCCACCGCTCTCCCACCCAGATGTAGGCGTCGTCGGGCGCATTGCAGGCGGTGCATTCCCGGAGGCCCTCGCCCTTGCGTGGCGGTTCGACCGGGACCGGATCGTCGAGCTGCTTCACGCGGAGGTCACCCTCGAAGGGGAACGAGGGCCACTGGGTGAAGTCCGGGACTGAGGGAGGGGTGTCGTGCACGACGCTGACCCTAACCGAGTCTGGCACCGCTGTCCCCACCTGTTTGATCGGTCTGGGCCACCCGGATCAGTGTTCATCGTCGATCGACGTACGGGGCACGGCCGCCACGATCCGGCGATATCCACAGGCTGCCGAGATCCTCAACACAGGCCGTCATCCACAGGCTGGCACCCGCTTTCACGCGGTGTTTCACGTGAAACGGGGTGTGCCTGTGGACAACCGGTGTGGATAACTTTTCGGCCCGTCAGTCGTTGCCCGAAAACCGCTCGGAGGTGCTGGCGAGTGACTTCGCCGACGTCGGCGTCGGGTCGGATGCCCGAGAGCCGATGGCGAGTTGGAACCGCACGGCAACCGACCCGGATCGGCGACGTTGGCGGGGTGCCGGAGAAGGCTTGGTCTACGGCGACCTGGAATGAGGCGGAGCCGCTGGCGCCCGGCCGTGGGGACACGCTCGGCGCCGGGGTGGCTCTGGCGGCAGGTCGTGATGAGCTTGCTCCGGTGTCCGCTCGCCAACAGGGAACGGGTTCGCCGGTGAGGCTCGCGCCTGTTCGGGTCTGCCCCGCCCTGCTCCCGCTCGCCGGTCGGCACTGGCCACAACTTCAGGGATGTTGTGGCATCGCGAGAGGTGGAGGCCACAACATCCCTGAAGTTGCGCGGATCTTGGCCTGGCGCGGCGGACGTGGGGCGAACGAGCGGGCGCGGAAGGACAACGGGGGTGCCGTTGCTGGGCGAGTCTTGCGACCTCGAACGGTCGGGGTCCTCGGGCGCAGTCCTCGGGCCGTCGCGGGCCTCGGGCTGTCGCGGGCCTCGGGCTGTCGCGGGCCTCGGACCTGTCACGGGCCTCGGACCGTCACAAACCTCGGGCCGTCACGGGCCTCGGACCTGTCACGGGCCTCTGGTCGTCTCGCACCTCGACTTGCCTGATCGATGCGCGCTGCCCTTCCCGAACGCCACGGCCTCGGACGGACACGCGGGCTTGGGCTCAGGCGGCGCCTTGCGGAAGACGCGGAGGTACCGGGCGGGGCGGAAGGTTCCAAGAGGCGCGAGCGGGCGGGCGGCGCGAACCGGCAAGCCGTCGGCGCGACCCGGCGGAGAATGGCGGGCGCTGAGCGCGCGCGCTGGCGGGACGTGTCGGTGTGACCCTCAGGCGCAGCGGAGCTCAGCCGGCGGGGTACCGACGCGCCGAGTCAGAGGCGCAAAGCTGGTCGCAGAGATGGAGTCCTAGAGACCGAGCGACGCGTGGGCGAGTCGCGGAGACAAGCGACGCATGGGCGGCAAGGCGGCCGGCGGGCCCGCCGGTTCCGGCACGACCCGCCCGGTCAGCACAGCCCCGCCGGTTCCAGCACGGCCCACTGAATGGCCGCACGTGGGCACGAGGCGCGAAGGGCCGGCGCGCGAAGGGCCGGCGCGCGAAGGGCCGGCACGCGAAGGGCCGGCACGCGAAGCACGCGGGTGAGGCAAGCGGGTAAGGCAAGCGGGTAAGGCAAGCGGGCGCGGCGCTGGGCACGTCGGGGCCGACCGCGAGGAGGTGACAGCACCACGGCGGCTACTGCAGAGGACAGGTCGACAGCCACAGCGACGATCAGGCCCGCTGGGCGGTTCGGCCCACCAAGACCACCAGACTCGGCGTCCAAGGCGGCAGCGGCCCGCTGAGCGGCGCGCAAGGCACCCTCCGCCGCCTGCCACGACGGCCCGGACGCAGTCGACGGTTTCACGTGAAACGGAGGCTCGGAACACCCCAGCGGGCGGCCAACGGAGATGGCGGGCCGTCCGGCGGCCGCGACGCGTGGTGGCGGAGGTCGGCAGCCCGCCGAGGTCGCCCGACGGGACCACACCCGTTTCACGTGAAACCAACGGGCCCGGATGCAGAACGGCCGCGCATCCCGAGGGGAAGCGCGGCCGCAGAAGGCGGGGCGATCAGTCCCCGGCCTCCTCCTGTTCCACTCCGATGATCCCGACGATCCGCTCCAGGTCGTCCACCGTCGCGAACTCGATCGTGATCTTTCCCTTGCTCCGGCCGATGTCCACCTTCACCCGGGTGTCGAACCGGTCCGACAGCCGGTCGGCGAGGTCGGTCAGGGCGGGCGCGTGCGGCTTCTGGCGCCGCTTCGCGGCCTGGCCCTTCGCCGGTCCGTCGTTCAGCGCCAGGGCCACGATTTCCTCGGTCGCCCGGACCGAGAGGCCCTCGGCCACGATCCGCAGCGCCAACTGCTCCTGTGCCTCCGCCTCGTCGAGGCTCAGCAGGGCGCGGGCGTGGCCCGCGGACAGGATCCCGGCGGCCACCCGGCGCTGCACCTGCGCTGGCAGGTTCAGCAGCCGAATGGTGTTGGAGATCTGCGGTCGGCTCCGACCGATCCGGCGGGCCAACTCCTCGTGGGTGGCGCCGAACTCCTCCAGCAGCTGCTGGTACGCGGCGGCCTCTTCCAACGGGTTCAGGTTGGCCCGGTGGATGTTCTCCAGCAGGGCGTCGCGGAGCATGGCGTCATCCCGGGTGTCCCGGACGATCGCCGGGATGTTCTCCCGCCCCACGGCCTGAGCGGCTCGCCACCGCCGCTCGCCCATCACCAGCTCGTACTTCTCGTCGTCGAGCTGCCGGACGACGATGGGCTGGAGGAAGCCGACCTCCTGGATCGAGGTCTTCAGCTCCTCCAGCGCGTCCTCGTCGAAGACCTGGCGGGGCTGCTTCGGGTTCGGCACGATCGCGTCGACCGGGATCTCGGCGAACCGGGCTCCCGGCACCGGGCTGAGCGTCGACTCCGGCTGCGCCGCGGTGCCGGTGGGCGTCGCCACCGGTACGTCAGCGACCGTTACATCGTCCACATGCCCGTTCTCCGGATCGGCCGTCACGGTGCCGGCAGCACCCGACGGCGGCCCGGTCGGGATGAGCGCCCCAAGGCCTCGACCCAGACCGCCCCGAGGACGGTTCTTCATGCCACGCCTCCCAGCGATTCGTCCGCACTACGCATTCCGGCCCACCGGCTCCTTGACGCCCCGCTCGGCGATCTCCTGGGCGGCCTCGAAGTAACTCGTGGCGCCCCGCGAACCGGGATCGTAGGTCATCACCGACTGGCCGTAGCTGGGTGCCTCGGACACCCGGACGTTACGGGGGATGACCGCCTGGAGAACCTTGTCGCCGAAGTGGTTCCGGACGTCCTGCTCGACCGCGTCCGCGAGGCGGGTACGGCGGTCGTACATGGTCAGCAGGATGGTGGAGACATCGAGCTTGGGGTTGAGGTGTTGCCGCACCAGGTTGATGTTGTTGATCAGCTGGTTGAGCCCCTCCAGCGCGTAGTACTCGCACTGGATCGGGATCAGCACCTCCTGCGCGGCGACCAGGGCGTTGACCGTGAGCAGGCCGAGCGAGGGCGGGCAGTCGATGAAGACGTAGTCGAACTGCCCCGGGTAGGCGGCGATGGCCCGGTCGAGGCGCGACTCCCGCGCCACCACCGACACCAGTTCGATCTCCGCGCCGGCCAGGTCGATCGTCGCGGGTACGCACCAGAGGTTGGGGATGCCCTCGACCGCCTGCGCCGCCTCGGACAGCGGCATGCTGTTGATCAGGCAGTCGTAGACGTCCGGGATGCCGGTGTGGTGCGGGACGTTGAGCCCAGTCGACGCGTTCCCCTGTGGGTCGAGGTCCACCACGAGCACCCGGTTGCCGTGCAGGGCGAGCGCCACCGCAAGGTTGACGGTGGTCGTGGTCTTGCCCACGCCGCCCTTCTGGTTAGCGACGCACATGACCCGGGTCCGGTCCGGTCGAGGCATGGTCACCTCGCCACTGGGATTCAGGATCTGCACGGCGCGCATCGCCTCCATAGCCAACGGTGGGTCATCCTCTTCGCGCGTCGGGGTTTCACGTGAAACGTACGTGGGGTCGGCCGCCACTGCGGCCAGCGAGTCGGCCGACGCGATCGGCACGTCGTCGACCACTGGCGTGGCGTCCCGGGCTCCCGCCGCGGTGGGCTGTTGCGGAACGGCCGGTTCGAAGCGGACCGCCGCGGCCGTGTTCCGCCGACCCGAGGTCGACCGCACCTCTGCGGAGTTGGCCGGACGGGCCGACCCGTCCGGTGCCCGACGAACAGCGGTCGGATCCGGGGTTTCCCGTCCGGCCGCCTGCCCAGCGGGGTCGTCGCGCAACACCAGCGGATCGCTGTCCGCCGGCCGAGGCGACGACCCGGGCGCGCCGGGCGACCAGCTTGGGTAGTCGGTTTCACGTGAAACAGAGTCGCTGGTTGACCCGGTCACGCGTGGATCGTCGTACCTGCCGTCGTCATGCACCTGTCATCCCTGCCCGCTTCGGATGGTCGGTCCGCGCCCCGGTCAACTTGGCCGCACCCGCGCTCGCACTCCGGAGCGTACGGCCCCTCGGGAGCGGTCGGAGACCTTCGACGCCGCCGCCCGCTCCACACTATCGACGCGCGATCAGCCTACGGCGGACGGGCGCGGCCGGTCCACGTCGGGTTCTCATCCCCTCGTCCATCCGTACCGGTACAACGAGGAAACCCACCGGCCGGACGCCCGATGGCGCGAAGCGTCAGCGGCGGCGGGGGCGTCCGGTCCGGGATCGCTTGTTGGTGGCCGGACGGGGACCGATCATCCGTTCACGGACGACCTCCACCACGGTGGTGGGTGGGTCGATCACCCCGACGCCGCAGAGGTGCAGGGCCGGTTCCCCACCGCCGAGCCGTGCCACGACGTCGGCGTGCTCCTCGATCTCCGTTGCGGCGGATGACCCCTTGAGCGCCAGCAGCCGCCCGCCGCGCACCGCCAGTGGCAGGCTCCACGCCGCCAGCCGGCCCAGTGGCGCGACGGCGCGGGAGGTCACCACGTCCCCGCTGATCGGCTCCCGGCCGCTCGATCCGGTGGCCGCCTCGTCGGCCCGCCCCCGGAACACCCGCACCGTCCGGGTCAGGCCGAGTCGCTCGACAACCTCGATCAGGAACGACGTCCGCCGGGCGAGCGGCTCAATCAGGGTGACCGTCAGGTCGGGGCGCGCGATGGCCAGGACCAGACCGGGTAGACCGGCACCGGAGCCGACGTCGAGCACGGTCGCGTCGGTCGGGATCCGCTCGGCGACCGCGGCGCAGTTGAGCAGGTGCCGGTCCCAAATCCGGGGCGCCTCCCGGGGGCCGATCAGCCCTCGGAGCACCCCGTCGGTGGCCAGCAGCTCGGCGTACGCGGCGGCCACGTCGAGTCGATCGCCGAAGAGGGTCACGGCGGCCGAAGCCAGGTCGGGCGGCAGCGCCGCGTCGGCCGGCGACGGGGTGCCGCCACCCGCGCCGTCCCGCGCGGTGTCGGTGTCGGTGTCCGGGGTTTCGGGCCGGACAGCGGACGGCCCGGGCGGCGTGCCGCCCGGGCCGGTCACGGCGTCAGCCGTGTTGTCGTCGTGGGTCACCCGGTCAGTCCGCCGGCCGTACGACGATGCGCCGGCTCGGCTCGACGCCCTCGGACTCGCTCTCCACGCCGGACATGGCGTTGACCACGTCGTGCACGCACTTGCGCTCGAACGCGGACATCGGCTCCAGCCGGACCGGCTCGCCGTACTCCTTGACCTTCTCGACAGCGTTCTTGGCGACCGCGGCGAGCTCCTTGCGGCGACTCGCCCGGTAGCCGCCGACGTCGAGCAGCAGGCGGCTCGGCGTCCCGGTCTGCCGGAAGACGGCGAGCCGGGTCAGCTCCTGGAGCGCCTCCAGGGTGGCCCCGCGCTGACCAACCAGGTTCTGCAGCCCGGAGCCGACCACCTCGACCACGGGGCGGCCGCCGGCGACCAGCTCGTCGATGTCGCCGTCGTAGTCGAGGACGTCGAGCAGCCCCTCCACGTAGTCGGCCGCGATCTCGCTCTGCCGGAACAGGTCGCCCTCGCCTGCCGCCTTCTTCGTACCGCCGCCGGCGGTGGCCTCGGTGTCGTCGTCGGTCTCCGGCTCGTCGGTCTCGGCGTCGTCGTCCACCGCGAGCGGCGCGGTCTCCTCCTCGTCCAGGGACTGTTCGGCGTGGGGGATGCTGGTCTCGGTCACGGTCTCATCTCCGTACTCGCTCGGCCGGACCGTCGGGTCCGCTGGTTTCCCGGGGCCGGCGGGAGGTCGCCGGTGCCCACGGGCACGTCTGTACGGGCAGTGTCGCCCGTGGCCGCGTCACGCGCGGTCGGTTCCGTCCGGCGCCGGCCATACGGCGGCTGCGCGGTGCGGAACGGGCCGCCGCCGGTTGCCCGACGACGGCCCGGACGAGTCAGCCCTGCCGCTTGGCGGGGCGGCTCTTCTTCGGGTTCACCGGCTTGGCGCCCGGCTTCGGCGCGGCCACCTTGGGCGCGGTCGCCTTGACCGGCGCCTGCGGGGCCGACTTGCCGCGCCCGAACAGGCCACCGGACTTGGCGGGCTGCACGGGGTTGCGGACGCCAGCGGGGCTGGTGGTCTTCTTGGCGGTCACCGGCGGCGGGAACTTGCGCAGCACCCACTGCTGCTGACCAAGAGTGAAGAGGTTGTTGGTGACCCAGTAGATGATCACGCCGATGGGGAAGATCGCGCCGGAGATCAGCAGCGACAGGGGGATGCCGTAGAGCATCAGCCGCTGGATCATCCGCTGCTGCGGGTCTTCGGCCCAGCCGGTCTTGAGGATCATCTGACGGCTGGTCAGGTAGGTGGTGCCGATCATGATCAGAACCAGGATGCCGGCAATGACCTTGACGGTGGTGCCGTTGGCGCCGAGGCGGGCCAGCTCGTCGGCGGTGGAGCCGAACTTGCCGGCGATCGGGGCGGTGAAGAGCTTCGCCTGCGAGGCGCTCTCGAACTGGTTGACGGTCCAGCCGTAGAGGTCCTTGCTCTGCTTGGCCGGGTCGAGCCGACGCAGCACGTGGAAGAGGCCGAGGAAGACCGGGATCTGAAGGAACATCGGAAGGCAGCCCATCAACGGGTTGGCCTTCTCCTTCTTGTAGAGCTCCATCATTTCTTTCTGGAGCGTCTCCCGGTCACCCTTGTGCTTCTCCTGCAGCTCCTTGACCTTGGGCTGCAACGCCTGCATCGCCCGCTGCGACTTGATCTGCTTGACGAAGACGGGGAACAGGATCACCCGGACGGTGACCACCAGGAAGACGATGGACAGGATCCAGGCGAAGTTGGTGCCGATCACTGCGCCGACCGGTACCCCAATGGCGTCCCAGGCAGAGTGCCAGGTCAGCAGGATCCACGAAATCGCGTAGTAGATCCAGTCGAGACTCAATTCGGGGCTCCAGTCACATCAGCACGGCGGCGGCCGCCCGGTTCCGGTACCGGGTCATGTCCACCAGGGTGAAAGGGGTGGCAGCGCAGCAGACGCCGCACCGCCAGCATGGCTCCCCGGAGCGCGCCGTGCCGGGCTACCGCCTCCTGGGCGTACGCACTGCACGACGGGTAGAACCGACAGCGGGCCGGCAGTGCCGGACTTATCCACCGACGGTACGCGATGATGGGCGCAATCAGCACCCTGGCACCGGTTGACGTCGGGCGCGGGGCGGTCGGGTCGGCGCTCATCGGGACCGCCGCTCTCGGGGCGACCGGGCAACCGCGATGGCGGCGTCCAGGTCGGCGGTGAGTCGGGGGTACGACGCCTCGGCCGCGGCGGGTAGCGCTCGGACGACCAGGGTGCTGCCGGCGGGCAGGGCGGCCAGCCGCTCCCGTACCAGCGCTCGCAGTCGGCGCCGGACCCGGTTGCGGACCACCGCGTTGCCAACGGCCTTGGACACGACGAAGCCGGCGCGGGCCGGCACGGAGGGCTGCTCCGTACCGATATGCCGCGCCGGCTCCGGCGAGGTCGGTGTGGTCAGGTCAGCGGGCGACGGCACGGTCAGGTGGACCACGACGGCGCCTCGTCCGGCGCGTCGGCCACCACGGACCGCTGCGGCGAAGTCAGTACTGCGCCGCAGTCGCTGTGCGGCGGCCAGCACGACTGCCCACGTCCCCTGGACCGGCCCGATCGGCTCAGGCCGACAGGGTGGTGCGACCCTTGGCGCGGCGGCTCGAAAGGATGGCACGGCCGGCACGGGTGCGCATGCGCAGCCGGAAGCCGTGGGTCTTCGCGCGCCGGCGGTTGTTCGGCTGGTAGGTGCGCTTGCTCACGTCAGGCTCTCCGTTTTCGTACGCGCCCCGCGCGACGGAATCGCCGGGGTCGTGGGGTGGTCCAGGCCACCTCGACGGTGGCCCCCGATCGGTGCTGCCCGGCGGAGCGGGACCTCGGCGATGCGGGAATGCGACCGCGGACAGCAAGCACTCATCACCCTAGCAGAGGGCGAAATTGCGGCCGCTCCAGCCTACGCAGGGGTGCAATGACCGTCAAACACCCCGCACCGGTGGTCATTGGGACGCGCCCGGGACCGAAGGGGCGGTTTTCGCTGATGCCGAGAAGGACCCGGCCGCGTCGCCGGTTGATGGCGCAGGGACAACGCTGTTACCGTGCCCGATTGCGGTGAGCGTCGGATGCTCCGGTCGTCGCGCGCAGGCAAGACCGGACAAGCTAGTGAATCGTTCGGCACGGTGAACCCGCTTCAGCGCCCATTCAGGCAGGGGCAGGTCCCACCCGCGTCCGGCGGGCGGCCACTATCGGTCGGTACACAGGTTGTGGATAACCTGTGGACGACCACTGGTCAACCGTCCGGGTGGGTGATGTTCCACCCGCGCACGCGGCGGGCCCGGGACGGCCGGCTGGCAGACAGCGGCGGCGGCCGGGAGCAGAGGCGAGGGGGTGGCACGACGGTGGCCGGTACGACCGACCTTGCCGCGGTGTGGTTAGCGGCGACCGACGAGCTCGCCGACGAGATCATCTCCGCGCAGCAGCGTGCCTACCTCCGACTGACCCGGCTGCGGGCGATCGTCGAGGACACCGCGTTGCTCTCCGTCCCGGACGCGTTCACCCGGGACGTGATCGAGTCACGGCTGCGCCCGGCGATCACCGAGGCGCTCACCCGCCGGCTCGGCCGGCCGATCCAGGTGGCGGTCACCGTGCGGGTGCCCGAGGACGCCGCGGGCCGCCCGGCCGGGACCGTCTATCGCAGCGCCCCTGAGCCGGGGCCGGTCGACGTCGAGGGTTCGCCTGCCGGGCCGTTCGACGACGACCCTGCCGGACGGCCGCATCCCGAGGGGCTCATCCCCGAGCAGCAGCACCCGGCGCGTACGTCCGAGCCGGGTCCGCCACAGGCGCCGGCCGGTCCGCCCCCCGCGTCGAGCCTCGACGGGCACCGGTCGGGGCTGATCCCGGCCAGCCGGGACGGGCAGGAGGCGCTGTTCAGCGCCGCGTTCGTGGAGCCGCAGCGGTCGCCCAGGTCGGGCCCGGACCGGCGCGGCTACGACGAGCAGACCGCCCGCCTGGACTCGCCCGGCCCGGACACGCGGCCCTACGAGCCCCGCTACCGGGAAGACGCGGCGTCGCCGCGAGACCAGCACGTGATCCGTTCGCTGCCCCGGGACAGCGGAACAGACAGTGGCCCGGGCCGCAGTGGGGTGGATCACCGAGCGGGTGGCCGCGACGATCGCCGGCTGCCCGGCACCGACACCGGCGGCAACCGGCTCAATCCGAAGTACATGTTCGAGACGTTCGTCATCGGTTCGTCCAACCGGTTCGCCCACGCGGCGAGCGTGGCGGTGGCCGAGTCGCCGGCGAAGGCGTACAACCCGCTGTTCATCTACGGCAGCTCCGGGCTGGGCAAGACGCACCTGCTGCACGCCATCGGGCACTACGCCACGACGCTCGGCAACGCGCGGTCGGTGCGGTACGTCTCGACCGAGGAGTTCACCAACGACTTCATCAACTCGCTCCGGGACGACAAGACCAGCGCGTTCCAGCGGCGCTACCGCGACGTCGACATCCTGCTGATCGACGACATCCAGTTCCTGGAGAACCGCGAGCGCACGCAGGAGGAGTTCTTCCACACCTTCAACACCCTGCACAACGCCAACAAGCAGATCGTGATCACCTCGGACCGGTCGCCCAAGCAGTTGGCGACGCTGGAGGACCGGCTGCGGACGAGGTTCGAGTGGGGTCTGCTCGCCGACATCCAGCCTCCGGATCTGGAGACCCGGATCGCGATCCTGCAGAAGAAGGCGGCGCAGGAGCGGCTCTACGCCCCGCCGGACGTGCTGGAGTTCATCGCCTCCCGGGTGTCGAACTCGATCCGGGAACTGGAGGGCGCGCTGATCCGGGTGACCGCGTTCGCCAGCCTGACCCGGTCGACCGTCGAGCTGTCGCTGGCCGAGGAGGTGCTGCGGGACTTCATCCCGGACGGCGCCGGCCCGGAGATCACAGCGGACCAGATCATGGTCTCCACGGCCGACTACTTCGGGGTGAGCCTGGAGGACCTGCGCGGTCAGTCCCGCTCCCGGGTACTGGTCAACGCCCGCCAGGTGGCCATGTACCTGTGTCGCGAGCTGACCGAGCTGTCGCTGCCCCGGATCGGGCAGGCGTTCGGGGGCCGGGACCACACCACGGTGATGCACGCCGACCGCAAGATCCGCCAGCAGATGGCCGAACGGCGCTCGCTCTACAACCAGATCGCCGAGCTGACCAACCGGATCAAACAGAACACCTGAGGGGTACGCCAGCCGAAACGACGGCGCGCGCCCCGGGACACGCCCGGCCGGATCTCCGGCCGGGCGTTCTTTTTGTCTCCGGCGGTGCTCTGGCTTGACCCTCGACATGGTCTAGACCACAGGATCGACGCCGTGTCCGCCTTGATACTCACTCGTTGTCCACAGCTCGTTGTCCACCGTCGGTGGATAACTACGGTCCGTCCTCCGCCGGTTACCCACAGGCTGTGGAGAAACCCTGTGTACGACGTTGTGGATGGCTGGGGACAACGCCGACGTTATCCACCGGCAACCGTCGCCCTGTGCACGACCTGTTGAAGGTTCTGGGGATGACGGCAATGGTGATCTTCTTGGTGGTCCACAGGCATGGGGAGAAAGTCGGTGGATTACCGGTGGACAACCGGTGGACAACGGTGGACAACCAGGCGCCGCGGCCGGCCTGTGGACGCAGAGGGCGGTTGTACCCCCGGTTCTCCACAGCTAAATCACCGGTGGATAACCTGTCTGAGCTGCGCAGACCCGAGTTCTCCACAGTTTGCACAGGTGCGATGAAGACGATGAGTTATCTCTTCTAAGAGAACAAAAACCAATCATCACCGTTGGGCTTTCTGTGGATCGGGCCGAGCGCTGCCGGATCAGCCGGTCAGCACCGACACGAACCACGGGGTCGGGCGCACAGCCGATGCCCCCGCGCCCTAAGGTGCGATGGGTACCCGCACGGTTGGGCGGGACGGTAAGCAGCGGTCGGCATGAGAGAGTTGTCGCTGACGTCGACGCGGAGGCATTGATGAAGTTCCGAGTAGAGCGCGACGCGCTCGCTGAGGCCGTGGCCTGGACCGCGAAGAGCCTGCCCAACCGGCCATCCGTACCGGTGCTCGCAGGGGTGATGCTCCGCGTCACCGACGGCAACCTGCGGGTCTCCGGGTTCGACTACGAGGTCTCCAGCCAGGTCACCGTCGAGGTGCAGGGTGACGCCGACGGCGCCGCGCTCGTCTCCGGCCGCCTGCTCGCCGAGATCACCAAGGCGCTGCCGGCCAAGCCGGTGGACATCGCCGCGGTCGGCGCCCACCTCGAGTTGGTCTGCGGCAGTGCCCGGTTCACCCTGCCCACCATGCCGGTGGAGGACTATCCCGCGCTGCCCGAGATGCCGCAGAGCGCCGGCACGGTCGACGCCGCGGCGTTCGCTACCGCGGTCGCCCAGGTGGCCATCGCCGCCGGCCGCGACGAGACGCTGCCGATGATGACCGGCGTCCGCGTCGAGCTCGCCGGCAGCACCCTGTCGATGCTCGCCACCGACCGCTATCGACTGGCACTGCGTGAGATCCAGTGGCGGCCGGACGACCCCGAGGTGAGCATCAACGCCCTGGTGCCGGCCCGCACCCTGAACGACACCGCCAAGGCGCTCGGCCCGCTGGGCGGCGAGGTCACCCTCGCCCTCGCCCAGGGCGCCGCGGGCGAGGGCATGGTCGGCCTCGCTGGCGGCACCCGGCGCACCACCAGCCGGCTGCTCGACGGTGCCAACTACCCGCCGGTGCGCTCGCTCTTCCCGGCCACCCACAACGCCGACGCCCGGGTGTCGGTCAGCACCCTCATCGAGGTGGTCAAGCGGGTCGCGCTGGTCGCCGAGCGGACCACCCCGGTGCTGCTCAGCTTCAGCGCCGACGGCCTGGTGGTGGAGGCCGGCGGTTCCGAGGAGGCGCGGGCCAGCGAGGCGATGGAGGCCACCTTCACCGGTGACGCGCTGACCATCGGGTTCAACCCGCAGTACCTCATCGACGGCCTGGCGAACCTGGGCTCGCAGACGGCCGTGCTGTCGTTCGTCGACGCCTTCAAGCCCGCGGTGATTTCGCCCGCCGGTGAGGATGGCGAGGTCATCCCCGGGTACCGGTACCTCATCATGCCGATCCGCGTGTCCCGCTGATCGCGCCCAGCGATACCCAGATCCACGGAGGTAGGAACACATGCAGCTCGGCCTGGTAGGACTCGGCCGGATGGGCGGCAACATGCGCGAGCGGTTGCGGGCGGCCGGCCACGAGGTGGTCGGCTTCGACCACAACGCGCAGCTGAGCGACGCGCCGACCCTCGCGGACCTGGCGGAGAAGCTCGAGTCGCCGCGTGCGGTGTGGGTCATGGTTCCCGCCGGCGTCACCGACGCCACCATCGATGAGCTCGCCGGGGTGCTCGGCGAGGGCGACATCATCATCGACGGCGGCAACTCGCGGTTCAGCGACGACGCCCCGCGGGCCGAGCGGCTCGCCGAGCGCGGCATCGGCTACCTGGACGTGGGCGTCTCCGGCGGCGTCTGGGGCCGGCAGAACGGCTACGCGCTGATGGTCGGCGGGGCCGAGGAGCACGTCGAGCGGCTGATGCCGATCTTCAACTCCCTCAAGCCGGAGGGCGAGTTCGGCTTCGTGCACGCCGGGCCGGTCGGCGCCGGGCACTACTCCAAGATGGTGCACAACGGCATCGAGTATGGCCTGATGCATGCCTACGCCGAGGGCTACGAGCTGATGGCCGCCTCCGAACTGGTGACCAACGTGCCGGGTGTGTTCAAGTCCTGGCGGGAGGGCACCGTGGTGCGCTCCTGGCTGCTCGACCTGCTGGACCTGGCGCTCGACGAGGACCCGGAGCTGGCCGAGCTGAGCGGCTACACCGAGGACACCGGCGAGGGCCGGTGGACGGTCGACGAGGCGGTCCGGCTGGCTGTGCCGCTGAACGTCATCACCGCCTCGCTGTTCGCCCGCTTCGCCTCCCGGCAGGACGACTCGCCCGCCATGAAGGCCGTCGCCGCGCTGCGCCAGCAGTTCGGCGGCCACGCCGTCCACAAGCGCTGAGCGGTATCCACACCCTGTGTACGTTCACCGGCTGGAACTGGTCGACTTCCGCTCGTACGAGCGGGTCGCCGTCGACCTCCAGCCGGGGGCGAACGTCCTGATCGGCGCCAACGGCGTCGGCAAGACCAACCTCGTCGAGGCGCTGGGATACGTGGCGACCCTGGACTCGCACCGGGTCGCCACGGACGCGCCACTGGTCCGGATGGGCGCCAGCTCGGCGGTGATCCGCTGCGCGGTGGTGCACGACGGCCGGGAGCTCCTGGTCGAGCTGGAGATCGTGCCCGGCAAGGCCAACCGGGCCCGGCTGGGCCGCTCGCCGGCTCGGCGGGCCCGCGACGTGCTCGGCGCCCTGCGACTGGTGCTCTTCGCTCCGGAGGACCTGGAGCTGGTCCGGGGCGACCCGGCCGAGCGTCGCCGCTACCTGGACGACCTGCTGGTCAACCGGCAGCCCCGGTACGCCGGCGTGCGGGCCGACTACGAGCGGGTGGTCAAGCAGCGCAACGCCCTGCTGCGTACCGCGTACCTGGCTCGTAAGACCGGCGGGTCCCGGGGTGGTGACCTCGGCACCCTCGCGGTCTGGGACACCCACCTGGCCCAGCACGGCGCGGAGCTGTTGGCCGGTCGGCTGGAACTGGTCGCCGCGCTGACCCCGCACGTTGCCAAGGCGTACGACGCGGTGGCCGCCGGTCGGGGCGCGGCCGCCATCGCCTACCGGCCCTCGATCGAGCTGGCCGAGCCGACCACCGATCGGGCCGCGCTGGCCGAGGCGTTGACCGCGGCCCTCGCCGCGTCCCGCTCGGCCGAGATCGAACGGGGCACCACCCTGGTCGGCCCGCACCGCGACGAGTTGGCGCTGACCCTCGGCCCGCTGCCCGCCAAGGGGTACGCCAGCCACGGCGAGTCCTGGTCGTTCGCGCTCGCGCTGCGACTGGCCGGGTACGACCTGCTGCGCGCCGACGGTATCGAGCCGGTGCTGGTGCTCGACGACGTCTTCGCCGAATTGGACACCGGCCGCCGGGAGCGGCTGGCGGAGCTGGTCGGCGGGGCGAGCCAGCTGCTGGTCACCTGCGCGGTGGACGATGATGTGCCGGCCGCCCTGCGCGGCACCCGCTACCAGGTCAGCGAGGGGACGGTACGCCGTGTCGGATGAGCCGGGCACCAACCGAGGCGACGCTGGCCGGGGTGACCGGCGGGCCAGCCCGGGCGACGCGGCTGCCGCGCGTACCCCTGGATCGAAGGCGGCCGGGGGCGGTACGGACGGCGGGCAGGCGGATGCCGCCAGCGGGCCGGAGCTGGCCCGGGCGGTGCTCGACGCGGCGCTGTCCCGGCGGCAGGCGGCGGCCCGCGCGCGGCGTACCCCTGGCGGTGGCGGGAGCGGCGACGGCGACTCGGGGCGGCGGCTGCGCGGCTACTCCGGCCCGGGCCCCGACCCGCGCGACCCGCAGCCTCTCAGCGCGGTGTTGAACCGGCTCGTGAAGGCGCGTGGCTGGCAGCAGCCGGCGGCCGAGGCCACGGTGTTCGGTGCCTGGGAGCGGGTGGTCGGCGCGGAGGTCGCCCAGCACAGCCGGCCGGTCAAGCTGGAGAACGGCGAGCTGACCGTGGAGGCCCGCTCGACCGCCTGGGCGACCCAGCTGCGGCTGCTGGCCGGCTCGCTGCTCAAGCAGATCGCTCGCGAGGTCGGCCACAACGTGGTGCGCAAGCTGCACATTCACGGCCCGGCCGCGCCGTCCTGGCAGAAGGGGCCGCGCCGGGTGCGTGGCCGAGGGCCGCGGGACACCTACGGCTGAGCGGGCGTCTCAGCTCCGCCGGCCGGCCTCCCGGGCGGCGCGCTTCCGTTCGCGCTGTTCCCTGGTGTAGCGCTTGCGCTCTTCCAGGTCGCGTTTCCACAGCTCGCGGGCCTCGGCCGAGCCGCCCTGCACCGCGCCCTCGACCTCGGGCGGGCCGGCCAGGTGCCGGAACGCCCAGCGCATGAAGCGGCCGCCCTCGCCGGGGGACCTGGTGGCCGCGCCGTCCTCGCTCATCTGCCGCCCTCTCCTGCGCCTTCATTCACCCGTCACCGCGGACGGACGGTTGGGACACCAATGGTTGGCGTACCAACTATCTGTACGATAGCGATCATGCATGGGGAGGGCAACCGATGAGCGAACGACCGGACGGCGTCGACCCGCTGGCGCTGGAACAGCAGGTCTGCTTCGCCCTCTCGGTGGCGGCGCGCAGCGTCGTGGCCGTCTACCGGCCGCTGCTGGAGCCGATGGGGCTGACCCATCCGCAGTACCTGGTCATGCTGGCGCTCTGGCAGCACGCGCCGCTGTCCGGCCGCGACCTCAGTCGCCTGTTGCAGCTCGACCCGGGCACGCTGTCACCCCTGCTCAAGCGGCTCGAAGCAGCCGGCTACCTGCGCCGTGAGCGCGACGCCGCCGACGAGCGCAGTCTCGCCGTCACCCTCACCGACAGCGGCACGGCGCTGCGCAGCCGGGCGGAGCTGATCCCGGCCGCGATCGTGCAGCGGCTCGGGCTGCCCGTGGAGGACCTGCAACACCTGCACGCCGTGCTCACCCAGGTGATCGCTGCGGCCAACCGGCCCGGCGGTGGTGACCCGCCCACCCCGGACCCCGGGGTGAGCGGTCAGGCGTCGGCGTAGACCGCGAAGCCGCGCTCGGCGCAGCGCCGGTAGAACGCGGCGAGCACGCCCAACTCGGCGCAGGTGAAGTTCCACTGCGGCGGGTCGCCGCTCTCGTCGCGGAGCGCGTCGAGTCGGCTCTCCAGCCAGCGCAGCTGCTGCTCGGCCAGCCGCCCGTCGCCGAGCAGCGAGCGCAGCACCGTGCTCACCGACTCGAAGGTGACCGCCTCGCCGTGCGGGCGGTGGCCGGCCACGAAGCGTTCGATGCCGCCGGCGATCCAGGCGCAGCCGTCCGGGTCGATCACCGGGTCCTCGTCCTCGGCCGCGGCGTCTGTGGCGTACAACACACCTTCCAGGCCGAGCAGCAGATCCACCAACTCGGTGTACGCGGTCGCCCGGACGGTGCCGGTCTTCGCGATCAACTCGGCCAGAGCCGCTGTCGGCGCGGAGATTCGCGGCAGGTCGACGATCTCGCCGAAGTCGACGAACTCGGCCGGCGCGACCGGATCGTAGAAGCGGCCGGTACGCGGCCAGTGCACCGCGACGTTGTCCAGCCCCATCTGTCACCTCTTAAAGAGCACGTGTCGGGTCGATTGGGTCGATCGTCCCGGTTCCAGCCCGTAAAGATCAAGGCCGCTGCCGGGGCGCCGCAAACGTACGGCACGGGCGGTCCGGCCGCGACCCCCGACCCGCCCGGCCGCGGGTCAACCCGTTCGGGGGCGGCGCGTCCGATCGGAGCCTGGCGTGTGGGGGGAGTCGTGGGCAATGGGGTTCTGCCGGCTACGGCTTTCTCAGCCGCCTCGTTGAGGGTGCCGAGTGGTGGTTCTGTCCTCCGGGCACAGTAGGATTGACGGTGAGACGAAGACCCGGTGCGGAGCGAGGGACGGGGCCGGTGGCCCCAGAAACATTCTCCACGTCGGGTCGAGCCGATCGCGATCCGCGGGCAACCGCGGCGACCGGCGCGTTCGACCCGCTGTCCGGAGGTCTCCGGCACCGGTCCGCGCGCCGACGTCGCGTCCTGTCCGCCGAACCCGCGCCCGAAGCGCCTTGCCGGCGCAGACGACGCGAGAAAGTGGCCGAGGGTGGCAGCGCAGGACAAGCAGGAGTACGGCGCGGAGTCGATCACCGTTCTCGAGGGGCTGGAGGCCGTCCGCAAGCGGCCCGGTATGTATATCGGGTCCACCGGCGAGCGCGGTCTGCACCACCTCGTCTGGGAGGTCGTGGACAACGCGGTCGACGAGGCGCTGGCCGGATACTGCGACACCATCGACGTGGTGCTGCTCGCCGACGGCGGGGTCCAGGTCACCGACAACGGCCGTGGCTTCCCGGTCGACCTGCACCCGAAGCTCAAGAAGCCGGGTGTCGAGGTCGCGCTGACCGTGCTGCACGCCGGTGGCAAGTTCGACGGCAAGGCGTACGCGGTCTCCGGTGGTCTGCACGGCGTCGGCGTGTCGGTGGTGAACGCGCTCTCCACCCGGATGGCCGTCGAGATCCACAAGTCCGGCTTCGTGTGGCGGCAGCAGTACAACAACTCCAAGCCCGGCCCACTGGACAAGGGCGAGCCCACCGACCGCACCGGCTCGACGGTCACCTTCTGGCCCGACGCCGACGTCTTCGAGACGGTCGACTTCGACTTCCAGACCATCTACCGGCGCCTCCAGGAGATGGCCTTCCTCAACCGTGCCCTCCGCATCCACCTGCTCGACGAGCGGGTGGCTGAGGAGGAGGACGGCCGGCAGCGTGAGGTGACCTTCTTCTACGAGGGCGGCATCGCCGACTTCGTACGGCACCTCAACGCCTCGAAGAGCCCGATCCACAAGACCGTGGTCGAGTTCGGTGCCGAGGAGGAGGGCATGTCGCTCGAGATCGCCATGCAGTGGAACGAGTCGTACGGCGAGTCGGTCTACACCTTCGCCAACACGATCAACACGCATGAGGGCGGCACCCACGAGGAGGGCTTCCGGTCCGCGCTGACCAGCGTGGTCAACCGGTACGGCGCCGACAAGAAGCTGCTCAAGGGCGACGAGAAGCTCTCCGGCGAGGACATCCGGGAAGGGCTCGCGGCGATCATCTCGGTCAAGCTGGCCAACCCGCAGTTCGAGGGGCAGACCAAGACGAAGCTCGGCAACACCCCGGTGAAGAGCTTCGTGCAGCGGGTCTGCAACGACCGGCTGGTCGACTGGTTTGACCGCAACCCGGCCGAGGCCAAGATGATCATCACCAAGGCGTCCCAGGCGGCGCGCGCCCGGATCGCCGCACAGCAGGCCCGCAAGCTCGCCCGGCGCAAGTCGCTGCTGGAGTCCGGCTCGATGCCGGGCAAGCTGGCCGACTGCCAGTCCACCGACCCGCGCGAGTCTGAGGTGTTCATCGTCGAGGGCGACTCGGCGGGTGGCTCGGCCAAGCAGGGCCGGGACCCGCGGACCCAGGCGATCCTGCCGATCCGCGGCAAGATCCTCAACGTGGAGAAGGCCCGGATCGACCGGGTGCTGAAGAACAACGAGGTCCAGGCGCTGATCACCGCGCTGGGCACCGGCATCCACGACGACTTCGACATCGAGAAGCTGCGGTACCACAAGACCGTGCTGATGGCCGATGCCGACGTCGACGGCCAGCACATCCAGACGCTGCTGCTCACGCTGCTCTTCCGTTTCATGCGCCCGCTGGTCGAGCTGGGGCACGTCTACCTGGCCGCCCCGCCGCTCTACAAGATCAAGTGGAACAAGAAGGGCGACGACGCCCAGTACGCGTACTCGGACCGCGAGCGGGACGGGCTGATCGCGCTGCGCCAGCAGAAGAAGCCCAACGCCAAGCCGGATGACATCCAGCGCTTCAAGGGCCTCGGCGAGATGAACTACCCCGAACTGTGGGAGACCACGATGAACCCGGCAACGCGTACCCTGCGTCAGGTCACGCTCGACGACGCGGCAACCGCCGACGAGTTGTTCAGCGTGCTGATGGGTGAGGACGTCGAGGCGCGCCGGTCGTTCATCCAGCGCAACGCCAAGGACGTCCGGTTCCTGGACATCTGACGGAGCACGGTGGGTCGGTCGGGCCACACCCGACCGACCCACCGATCCACAGAGTTATCCACAGCTTGGCCGGTATCCACAGCCGTTATCCACAGCACGAAAACGACTCTGAGTCTGATAAGGGTATACAGTGACCGATTCACCCGAGTCCACACCGAACGAGCCCGAGGTCCCCGAGGTCCTCGCCGCCGTGGTCGCGCACGACCGGATCGAGCCGGTCGGGCTCGAGGTGGAGATGCAGCGCTCCTACCTCGACTACGCGATGAGCGTCATCGTCGGTCGAGCGCTGCCGGACGTCCGGGACGGCCTCAAGCCGGTCCACCGCAAGATCCTCTACGCGATGTTCGACTCCGGCTACCGGCCGGACCGGGGCTACGTGAAGTGTTCCCGGGTGGTCGGCGACGTGATGGGTCAGTTCCACCCGCACGGCGACTCGGCGATCTACGACGCTCTGGTCCGGATGGCGCAGCCCTGGTCGCTGCGGTACCCGCTGGTGGACGGCAACGGCAACTTCGGCTCGCCGGGTAACGACCCGGCCGCCGCCATGCGGTACACCGAGTGCAAGCTCGACCCGCTGGCCATGGAGATGCTGCGGGACATCGACGAGGACACCGTCGACCTGCAGGACAACTACGACGGCCGGGCCAAGGAGCCCACCATCCTGCCGTCGCGGATCCCGAACCTGCTGGTGAACGGCTCCGAGGGCATCGCGGTCGGCATGGCCACCAAGATCCCGCCGCACAACCTGCGCGAGATCGGCGCGGCGGTGCAGTGGTGCCTGGAGAACCCGGAGGAGGACGAGGAGACCACCCTCGAAGCCCTGCTCGGCATCGTCAAGGGTCCGGACTTCCCGACCCACGGCCTGATCGTCGGCACCACCGCCATCCAGGACGCCTACCGCACCGGTCGCGGCTCGATCCGGATGCGCGCTGTCGTGGAGGTCGAAGAGGACAAGCGCGGCCGGCCCTGCCTGGTGGTCAGCGAGCTGCCCTACCAGGTCAACCCGGACAACCTGGCCGAGCGGATCGCCGAGCTGATCAAGGAAGGCAAGCTCGCCGGGATCGCCGACATCCGCGACGAGTCCTCCGGACGTACCGGAATGCGGATCGTGCTGGTGCTCAAGCGCGACGCGGTCGCCAAGGTGGTGCTGAACAACCTCTACAAGCACACCCAGCTCCAGGAGACCTTCGGCGCCAACATGCTGGCGCTGGTCGACGGGGTGCCGCGCACGCTCAACCTGGCGCAGTTCATCCGCTACTACGTCGAGCACCAGATCGACGTGATCCGTCGGCGGACCGCGTTCCGGCTGCGCAAGGCCGAGGAGCGGGCGCACATCCTGCGTGGTCTGGGCAAGGCACTCGATGCGCTGGACGAGGTGATCGCCCTGATCCGGCGGTCGCCGACCGTGGACGACGCCCGGCAGGGCCTGATCCGGCTGCTGGAGATCGACGAGATCCAGGCGACCGCGATCCTGGACATGCAGCTGCGCCGGCTGGCCGCCCTGGAGCGGCAGCGGATCGTGGACGACCTGGCCAAGCTGGAGATCGAGATCGCCGACCTCAAGGACATCCTCGCCAAGCCGGCGCGGCAGCGGCGGATCGTCTCGGAGGAGCTGGGCGAGATCATCGCCAAGTGGGGCGACGAGCGTCGCACGAAGATCGTCCCGTTCGACGGCGAGGTCTCGATGGAGGACCTCATCGCCCGGGAGGACGTGGTCGTCACGATCACCCGGACCGGGTACGCCAAGCGGACCAAGGTCGATCTCTACCGCTCACAGCGGCGCGGCGGCAAGGGCGTCAGTGGCGCCACGCTGCGGCAGGACGACATCGTCAGCCACTTCTTCGTATGCTCAACCCACGATTGGATTCTGTTCTTCACGAACAAGGGCCGCGTGTACCGGGCCAAGGCATACGAGCTGCCGGAGGCCAGTAGGGTAGCCAAGGGCCAGCACGTGGCCAACCTGCTCGCATTCCTGCCTGACGAGCAGATCGCGCAGATCATCGAAATCCCGAACTACCAGGTGGCCCCCTACCTGGTACTGGCCACGAAGAACGGCCTGGTGAAGAAGACGCGGCTCGAGGAGTTCGACTCCAACCGTTCCGGCGGCATCATCGCGATCAACCTGCGCGATGAGGACGAGCTGGTCGGTGCTGCGTTGGCTGCGCCGGACGACGACCTGCTGCTGGTCTCCAAGAAGGCGCAGGCGATCCGGTTCAGCGCCTCGGACGAGGCGTTGCGGCCGATGGGTCGGGCCACCTCGGGCGTGATCGGCATGCGTTTCACGGACGATGACGTCCTGCTGGCCATGGAGGTCGTTCGGGAGGGCCTGGACGTTCTGGTGGCCACCAACGGGGGATACGCGAAACGTACCCCGATCGAGGAATACCCGGTGCAAGGCCGGGGAGGTAAAGGCGTGCTGACTGCGAAGATCACCGAGCGGCGCGGTGGTCTCGTCGGCGCGGTTGTGATCGACCCGGACGACGAACTGTTCGCGATCACAAGCAACGGTGGTGTCATCCGGACTCCGGTGAAGCCTGTACGCCGTACGCGTGACCGGAACACAATGGGGGTCAAGCTGATGGACCTCCCGGACGGCGTGACTATCGTGGCGATTGCTCGCAATGCCGACGAGCCTGACGAACAGGACTAGTTGAATGACGGAGACACAGGCGAAGTCGGGGAACACGGGGACCTCGGCCAACCCGGTCGACGAGGAGGCCGCCAAGGGCGGCACACCAGCGACCGGCCGCGCTGCCGTGGGCCGGGCGACGGTCCCCGCCGACGCGCCTGCCCCGAAATTCACCCGGGCTCCCGGCATGACACCACCGCCGGACCAGCCCGGCGAGGACGGCGGGTCGGCCGACAAGTCCGAGGCCTCCGCTCCCGAGGCTCCGGCGTCCGCCGGCACACCCCCGGTGGCGGCCCCGGCCCCGGCCCGTCCGACGACCACCCAGCCGATCAACGTCCGGGCCGGTCAGGCGGCGTCGACCGGGAGCACGGGCACCCAGCCCCGGATCACCCCCGGCATGACCCAGCCGCAGCCGGACCCGGGGCGTACCGCCACTGCCGGCCGCCCGGCCAGCGGCGGTGGCCTGCCACCGGGCATCGGCAACGCGTCCGCCGTCGGGGCGGCCCGGGTCGGCGACGCGGTACGCGCCGCGCGTACCTCGGTCAGCTCGGCCGCGTCCCGCGGACCGCGCCGGGCCCGGCTGAACCTGAAGCGGATCGACCCGTGGTCCGTGATGAAGTTCGCGTTCGCCGTCTCGGTGGTGCTCTTCATCGTCGTGGTGGTCGCCACGTCGGTGCTCTACCTGGCGCTGGACGCGATGGGCGTGTTCCAGAGCGTCAACGACAGCCTGAGTGACCTGGTCAACGCCGGCGGTGGGCAGAGCACCGACGGTTTCCAGATCACCGCCAAGGGCGTGATCCTCAGCTCGGCGCTGATCGGCCTGGTCAACGTGGTGCTGTTCACCGCGCTGGCCACGCTGGGAGCGTTCGTCTACAACGTCTGCGCCGACCTGGTCGGCGGGATCGAGTTGACCCTCGCCGAGCGGGACTGAACGATCGGAGCGCCGGGGCGCCGCGAATAGCGGTCGCTCCGGCGCTCCGCACTCGGGTAGGTTCTGGAGGCGTCGACGACCCGGCTCGCAGGCCGGACCCCGATTTGGGGCCGGCCGAGCGGATGGGTTAATCTTGCTCGTCGCAACGCGGGGCTATAGCTCAGTCGGTTAGAGCGCAGAGCTGATAACTCTGAGGTCGATGGTTCGATTCCATCTAGCCCCACCGCATGTCGTCCGACGGTAGTCGAGCTTGAGGGGTTGCCCCATGTTCAAGAAGCTGCTGATTCTGGCTGGCGTCGTCGGCGTGGCCGCCGTCGTGTTCAACAAGGTCAAGGCGTCCAACGACGAGCGTGCCCTGTGGCACGAGGCGACCACCGCGCCCGACCTGCGCTGAGGTCAGGCCCGGCGCCGAGCGATCGGCGACGCCGCCCGCTCACGGGGCCCTAGCTCAACTGGCAGAGCACTGCCTTTGCAAGGCAGGGGTTAGGGGTTCGAGTCCCCTGGGCTCCACCAGCACTTTTCTTGGTTGATCTCGGTCCCGAGTACAGCCAAGCGGTCACGCCGTCCGCTCCTGGCCGAAAACCCGATCGATGGCTGAGGCAGCCTGACGAGCCCTCGCCGGCAGAACGTGGCCGTAGGTGTCGGCCGTCATTCGGATCGTGGAGTGCCCAGGCAGCTCCATTACTGTGCGCAGCTCCTCGCCTTGGTCGAGCAGGAACGTGGCGAACGCGTGCCGCAGGTCGTGACGATCTTCGACTGCCCGACGAGGAGATCCGCCCACATCCAGACCGCCCTAGATCGACCACCACACGTACATGTGCTGATCGGGAACGCAGACCTTCCGTGCCAGGTCACGAAGCCCGAGCACCGTGTCGTCGAGCTCACCTGGCTCCCACGGGCCAACCCATTCCTCCGCAGTCGCCCAGCGCGCCGCGACCGCTGCAATCCTCATGTCCGGCAATGCGGCCAGTGCCTGGACGAAACCGTCCGCGATCTGTACCAGGCCGGACGTCTGCTCCTCGGACAACGCCATCAATTGGTCGGAGGCATCGAACCGGTCGAGGTCGTACGGCAGCCGGTGGCCCTCCGGAACCGGCGCATCCTCGATGATCGCCCACAGGATGCTGCCGAGTACCGCCGGCTCCACCCACTTCATCTCCAGCGTCGGCACATCCTTGCCGGCCGGTCCCCACTCGGCGAGGGTCATGGCCCGCTCTGGGCTGGTAACGAAGTAGTCGGTGATCATGCCCACGACGGAGAACATACGCGAGGGGCTTGATAGAAGCTGCCCACGAGCGACGCGCGACCCGACCCGGTGATCTTTTCCTATTCCTCAGGCTGTTATGGGCAGCCGCCCACGGGCCAGTAGCCGCGAGGTCCAGCGGTCACGAGCGGGCACAGGTGGTAACCGGACCGGTCGCCGCGAGCAGGCGTTTCGCGCATTGCGATCGGTTGAGCGCGCTCTTCCAAACTGACGGTGCGATGCCGTTCAGCGTGGGTTCCGCTCAGGGCTTGGTCAACTCGCACCAGAGCCGCAGCGCCCGGTGCCGAATGATCTCGGTACGTTCAGGCGCATCTTTGAGGGACTGCAACGTGTCGCGGAACGGAGCGGCTGGGTAGCCGTCCTCAAGCCAGCCGAGTGCGAGGCTAGCCCAGTAGTCGGACCAGCAGGACAGGGCGTAACGGACAAGGTCATCCCAAGGAGGCCGATCGGAGGCTTGGTCGATGCTGAGGGTTGTGATGTCCTCGTGGCGCCGCTCCAAGAGTGGTAGCAGCGACTGGATGTTCTTTGCTGGTGTCCAGTGGCGGCCGTCGTTTGTCGAGAGGACTATCCAGTGCCCTCCAGGGTCAATGCCCAGCCTCAGTTCGTGCTTGCCGATCGCCATCACCACGCGGTTGCCGTCCGCCATCAGGTCATTGTCCAGGCGTCGCAGTACGTGGCTGTACAGCCATCCGTACAGCCAAGCGGTCACGCCGTCCGCTCCTGGCCGAAAACCCGATCGATGGCTGAGGCAGCCTGACGAGCCCTCGCCGGCAGAACATGGCCGTAGGTGTCGGCCGTCATGAAGCTCTCCGCGCCCACCGCAAGGGGCCTAGCGGCAGTCGGCGGAGCGTGAGCGCACGGATCTGCCGATGACAGCGCGCCGTCCATCCATGGCCGTCGGGGCTCCCCCGGGCCGTGGCCCGCAATTCCCTGCAGCAGGGGGAAGGCCATGGCATTATCGTTCGCCATGTGGGCCGACGACCCGAGGATGACCTTGCCGTTCCGCTGGAACTTGGTGACACCGGATCGACTGGGTTCGCTCTTGGACGGGGATTGCCGCCCCGATTTGTGGTTTGCGGCAGAGTTGGTGGATTGCTCGGCCAGGGTGTTAGCCCGTTCCGGTGGCGGCGCGTTGCACTTCGTCGGACGCTCGATGGATTCGATGTACGACCTGCTTACTGGAGTGCTGGCCGAGGACCCGAGGTTGATACGGTTGCCATTCAGCAGGTCTTCAGAGGGTTGGGTGCCGTGTGATGAGTGGCGCGACGAGGCTCGCGTCATCCTGACTCGATGTGGCGTGACGCCGTTCCGCCTGGCCCGCACCGGCGATCCTGTCTCGTTCGTCGACATTGTGTCCACCGGCAGGACGTTCGAGAGCCTGTATTCGCTGCTCCGCGACTGGGTCGAGGAGCAGCGGGAGCCGTGGGACGTCGTGCGCCGAAAGATTCGTTTCATCGGGGTCGTCGCCCGTGGTAAGACGAGTCCGAAGACGCGACGTTGGCAGCAGCACGCAGGCTGGACCGCGGACTTGCCGTCCGGCGCGGTCAGCAACGTATCGATGGATCCGTCGGTATATTCCTATCTGGCGGAGCGGCAGGAGAAGCTGACAGCGAGCTTCGGTCCGAGCCTTCGCGAGGAGGTCGGAATCCGACGCGACAGCCGCGTTCGATATGCCTTGGCGGAGGCCGTCGCCTTGGTGGCCCACGGCCGACGCCCCGAAACCCTGGCGACGTTGATCCGGAACCTGTCGACTCAAAAGCCATACCCGAAAACGTGGCTCGCCACGCTCACTCATGCGTGACGCTGCTTCGTCGTAGGTGCCGCTTCGCTCAGCGGCCGTTCGCGCTCAGCACACCGTGCACGCTCATGCCACGATCCGCGCGCTATGCAGCGTCACGCCGAGGTGGCTCGGTTGCCGTCCGGACGTGCCGATGACAATGCACTCGAGACGGCCGACGAAAGCGCTTCGGGGCAGTCAAATCGGGGCTGAGGTCGGTAGGGTGCCGTCGATGGGGTACCGGCCATCCCCGGATGTAGTCCTCGGCGTGACCCAAGTGACATCTACCGATTCGAAGGAAGCCCGGCATGAGCAGCCCACGCGAAACTTTCCTCCGACTGGTGAACGGTGTCTGCGACGGTCCGTACGAAGACTTGGCCGACCTATACGCCGAACAAACCCATGTCACGCATCCGTTCCACCCGCTCAACCCGCCGCCGCTGTGTAGCCGCAGCGAACTGCACGAGCACTTCACCGCGCCGCCTCCGGTCGCCCGGACGCTGAACCGTAAGCCGGTCGACGTGACGATTCATGAAACCGCGGACCCAGAGGTGATTGTCGCCGAGTTTGCCTATCAGGGGCGGGTCGCCGAGACAGGTGAGGCATTCACGGTGCCATGCGTCTTCGTGATGCGTATCCGCAATGGGCTCATCATTGAGTCCCGAGACTACATTGACCACGTCGCCAGCGCGCGGGCTTGGGGTCAACTCGACAGCCTTTTGACCGCACTCCGTCCGCAAGAAAGCACCACCATCGAGGGCGCAGCCCGACCCTGATTCACGCCCGACGCCCTGCGCACTCATCTGCCGCGATCCGCGCGGACGTCGCTGACCAGTTGGCGGACGACGTCGCAGACCACAGCGGCCAGGACGCGGTCGGCCAGGGTGGCCGCCAGGTCAGGACGTTCTCGAGCGAGTTCCAGGCGTTCATGCCCATCGACCTGACCGGACCAGAAAGCGAGGTGCCGATGAGTGAGTCGGCCGATCTGGACGCCCTGCGACGGCTCATGTCGCCGCCGGCGGACGGTGGTACGAGGGTCGACTGGGACGCTCTCGCCGCGTCCTGGGGCAGGCCGTTCCCGCCTGACTACCAGCGCTTCATGGAGGTCTACGGCGCTGGTGCGGTGCAGAACTACCTGTCGATCAACAAACCGGAAGCCAACGTCCCGCTGTCCGAGGCGCAGCGGGACGGGATGGTGATCGAGACGGCGAACGCCGAGGCTGACTGGGAGACCGAGGACAAGGCGCCCGAACTGGAAGGCACCTCTCCGGTGTTGATCAACTGGGGTGTCGACGCCACCGCCGACATGTTGTGCTGGGATGCCTCGGACGGCGATCCAGCCAAGTGGCCGGTCGTGGTCTACAAGCGGAACGGCTCGCTGTGGAGCCGCTACGACTGCGGCATGGTGGAGTTCCTCGCCCGGGTGCTGCGGGCTGACTTTCCCGAGTGCCCCCTCGGCGGCCTGTTCCTATGGGGCGTCAGTGAGGCGGCCTTCGAGAAGAGGGGCGGCTGACCGCGTCCCTGCTCCTGCACGGGAGGGTCTGCCGAAAACCCGATCTTGCGATCAACCTGACCCTTTGCGGTTATCGGGTGGGTGGAAGGAACTCGTCTCCCGTCCGTGGCGGTGTGCGAACCGTAGGACGGAGTCCGCCCATGGTGTTTCAGGTGGGCCGCTGACGTGTCGTAGCGATCTCGGCGTGGTGGTCGACGGCCCAGTCGGCCAGCGCGGAGAGCGGCTCCAGAAGGCTGACGCCGAGCGGCGTCAGCCGGTATTCGACGCTCGGCGGCACCGTCGGAAACACTTCACGTTCGACCA
Organism: Micromonospora sp. NBC_00389; assembly: GCF_036059255.1. Taxonomy (NCBI): domain Bacteria; kingdom Bacillati; phylum Actinomycetota; class Actinomycetes; order Micromonosporales; family Micromonosporaceae; genus Micromonospora; species Micromonospora sp. NBC_00389. Next base: position 1,550,190 of record NZ_CP107947.1, read on the forward strand.
GGCCGTCACTCTCCAACGTGCGCAGCGTCCGGGTGAGCATGCGCGGGCTGATGCCCTCCACCGCCCGATGCAACTCGTTGAACCTGTACGGACGCCGGCCGAGCAGGGTGATCAGCAGCAGCGTCCACTTGTCGCTCACCCGCCGCAGCACGTCGGTGACCGGACAGCGCTCGTACTCGCCGATCGGAACGGGATTCGGCAACCGGTGGTTGTCCAGCGAGGCACGCACACCGGTGTCCCTTGTGGTCATGAAAGTGCCTTCTTTCGCTCCACTGGCCGTCTGCCCAGGATGAGCACGTCAGTGAAGAACGGTAACGGGGGGGCGACATGGGCGTTGTGGTGGTCAGTGGGGGCACGAACGGAATGGGACGTGCGTTGGCCCGCGGGCGGGCCGAACGCGGCGACCGCGTCCTGGTGCTCGGGCGCAACCGCGAACGCGGCGAGGCGCTCGCCGGCAGCGCTATCGACTTCCTTCCCGTCGACCTCTCCAGCATGGCCGAGACTCGGCAGGTCATCGAGCACATCCTCACCGAGTACCAGGTCGTGGACGCGCTGGCGCTGTTCGCCAATGCTCAAGCGCCGCGTCGCATCGTGACCGGCGAAGGCCTGGAGCGCACGTTCGCGCTCTACTACCTCAGTCGCTATCTGCTCAGCTTCGGCCTACGTCCGGCCCTGGACCGAGCTGCCGCACCGGTGATCGTGAACGTCGCTGGCGTCGGGGTCACCAAGGGCGGCGTGCGTTGGACCGATCCGCAACTGGCCTCGGGCTACTCCATGATCACCGCACAGTTGCAGGCCGGTCGAGCCAACGACCTGCTCGGCGTGGGCTTCGCCCAGCGGTCCGGCAGCCGTGCCCGATACGTGCTCTACCATCCCGGTTTCACCAAAAGCGGCGACCGTAGCCCGCTTCCGCTCGTACTCCGTGGGCTGCTGGCGGCGGCGTCGGTGGCGGCCCAACCCATCGCGGACGCCGTAGCGCCGATCCATCGGTTCCTGGACACGCCACCAGCCGCGCCGCTGACCGCCGTTGACCGGGACAAGCGACTCCCGCTCAGTTTCCCCACCCTCGACGCCGGGAACGCCGAGCGGTTGATGGACCTCACAGAAACGCTGCTCACCTGAAGCTCACCTCTCCCGTCCGCACGTCTCCGGCCCCGCGGCTCCCGACGAGCAGATCCGATTAGGACTGACGGCGCCCAAAGATGATCCCGCCGAGCGAGCTTTCTGCCGAGGTGAGAGTCATCTGTGCCTCGACCGTGAATCCGCCTTCGCGCAGCCATGCCGACACTTGGTCGGGCTGGCGACGGTGCACGTGAACCTTCATCGGGTGCCCGCCGTAGCCCTGCGTCTTGAGCCGTGATTCGTCGCCGACGTGGAAGCTGAGCAGCAGCGGGCTGCCGGGACGCAACACTCGCCGGAAGTGCGCGATGACGGAGCCGACCTGGCTGTCGGGGATGTGGATCAGCGAGTACCAGGCGATCAAGCCGGCGACCGAACCGTCATCCAGATCGAGGTCGGTCATGGAGCCCACCTCGAACCGTAGACCCGGATGATCACGCCGAGCCACATCGATCATTCCTGGCGATAGGTCAATTCCGAACGCCTCAACGCCGAGCTCATGCAGGTGGGCGGTGATGCGCCCTGGTCCACAGCCCACGTCCGCGACGGGCCCGCCACCAGCGGCGTGAACGAGGTCGGCGAACAAAGCCAGGGTCGCTCGTTCGTAGGGCGTTTCGGCCAGGAGGTTGCGCAGCAGGTCTGCATAACTGGCAGCGACTGTGTCGTAGGAGATGCGAGTGTCTGCTAACCAGCCGTCATCGTTCATGACGGCGACGCTAGATCAGGGACCAGACGGGCGATCCACGGGCCGGTAGCCGTGACGCGTAACGCGCTGGTCATCATCCTTGAATGGATGAACAGCCAGCCCTCGTCACCCTGCACCTGTACTGCCGGGTCGATGTGATCGTCACCGACCCCGCGGCCGTGATCGGTCACGCGGTCGCCGAGCTGCGCGCGGCCGACATCGACTGGTCCACCGAGGAGGATGACCTCGACACCGCGGTCGGCGAGTTGCAGACCGACCTCGCCGGCTCGCTGGCGAGCGTGGTGGACATCGGTCGGCTCGGCGACGGCGTCCCCGGCGTGGAGTTCCGGGGCGGCCTCTGCTGGGCGGAGCACGGCCCGCCCCGCGACGCTTTCCACGAGCGTGGGGATGGGGGTGATGTCTCCCGTCAAGCGTGATGACTCTGAGGTATCAATATGACTCTGGGTATCGCGCTTCCGAGTGTGGATGTGTCGCCATAGCCTGGACCGTCCGCCGGCGGCCAGGAGGGCGGTGCGACGGTCAGGCGGGCGGGGCGCCCGTGGACCCGCCCGCCCCGCCGTCGTCCGCCGCCGGCCGCGCCGCGGTGTCGGGCCGGGCCTGCGGCAGGTGCTCCACCAGCTTGGTGAGTGCGCCGTTGGCGAAGGTGGCGCCGAGCGCTGATCCGGCCCCGATGGTCCAACCGACCGGTCCGATCGGCGTGCAACCGAAGAACTGGCTCAACCCCGGTGTCTGCACGACCACGACCAGCGCCCCCAGCGACGCCGCCGTGGAAGCCAGCACCGCCGGGCTGGTGCCGCCAGCCAGGACCGTCTGGCCCAGCTGGGTGCCGACCAGGGAGACCAGCGCGACCGTGCCCGCCCGCCGACGGCGGCCGGTGTACCGGGCCAGCGTCCAGCCGGCGGTGGCGCCCAGCGTGGTGGCAGCCGCGCGCAGCCCGATCTCCTTGGTGAGGGTCTCGCCGAGCGACGCGTCCGGGCCCTCCCGGAGCAGGCTTTCGGTGCGGTCCGAGGCGGGCGGGCGGATCGCGATGGCCAGCGCCGGAGCCAGGTCGGTGAGCAGATTGACCAGGAGTAGCTGCCGTCCGGTGAGCGCGGAGCGGCCGGTCGCCGCGGCGGTGAGCACGCTGAATGCGATCTCGCCGAGGTTGCCGCCAACCAGGATGCTGAGCGCGTGCCGCACCGACGACCACATCGCCCGACCCTCGACCAGGGTGGCGATGATGGTCTCCAGCCGGTCGTCGGTGACCACCAGGTCGGCGGCGGCCCGCGCGGCCGGGGTGCCTCGTTGACCGAGGGCGATGCCCACGTCGGCCAGCCGGATCGCCGGGGCGTCGTTGGCGCCGTCGCCGGTCATCGCCACGGTCCGCCCGCACTTCTGCAACGCCTGGATGATCCGAACCTTGTGCGTCGGGGTGCAACGGGCCACCACGTCCGTGCGGACCAACCGCTCGGCGAGTGCCTCGTCGTCCAACTGGTCGAGCTCGCCGGCCGTGACCACCCGCTGCTCGTCGTGTTCGCTGATGGTGGCGGCGATGGCCTCGGCGGTCGCCGGGTGATCCCCGGTGATCATGATGGTGTGCACGCCGGCCTGCCGGATCCGGCGTACCGCCGGGGCGGCGCTCTCCCGGACCCCGTCCGCGAGGGCCAGGAAACCCACGAAGGTCAGCCCTCGGACGTCCCCGTCGGTCACCTTCGGGTCGTCCACCTGGCACTCGGCGACGGCCAGGATCCGGTGCCCCGCCCCGGCCCGGTCGGCGAGCACCCGGTGCAGCTCCGCGCGGCCGGCGTCGTCCAGCGGCTCCTGGCGGCCGTCGGTGCGCCGGGCCGAACAGCGCGGCAGCACCGACTCCGGGGCGCCCTTCACGCTCAACAGCAGGTGACCGTCGGTCTCCCCGACGCTCGCGTGGTACCCGCGGGACGGCTCGAACGGCAGCCCGCCGGCAGCCTGCCAGCCATGGGCACCGGTCTGCTCCACCACCCCCGCCGCCGCGGCACCCTTGCGGACCGCGCGGTCGGTATGCAGCGCCAGTTCCTCCGGGTTGGCTGCGGCAGGGGTGGCCCGCAACGCCGCGGCCAGCGTCATCCGGAGCCGATCGTCGAGCCGGTCCACCGGGGCGTACCGGTCGGCCACGCCGTCGCCGACCCCGGCGAGCAGCAACTGGCCCTCGGTGAGGGTGCCGGTCTTGTCGAAGCAGAGCACGTCCACCCGACCGAGCGCCTCGATGGTGCGCGGGTTGCGGACCAACGCGCCGTGCTCGGCCAGCCGCCGGGCGGCGGCCAGCTGTGCCGCGCTGACCAGGAACGGCAACCCCTCCGGCACCGACGCAACGGCGAGGTTCGCGGCGGTCGCCGCCGTCTCGACCAGGGGTACGCCCCGGAGCAGACCCGCGCCGGCCACCGCCACCGCCGAACCGGCGGCCAACGGGATGGCAAGGCTGGTCAACGAACCAAGTCGGGCCTCCACCCCACTGCTCGGAGGCGCCTGCCGGACCAGCGCCAGGCTGCGCCCGGCCTCGGTGTCGGAGCCGGTGGCCACCACCACGGCCGTGCCGTGCCCGGCGGCGACGGTGGTGCCCTCGTACAACATCGAGCGCCGGTCGGCGACGGCGGCGGCGACCACCGGTCGGTCGGTCTTGGCGACCGGCAGAGACTCGCCGGTCAGCGATGACTCGTCCGCCTCCAGCCCCACCGATTCCAGCACCCGACAGTCGGCGGGCACCGAGTCACCCGGCTCGACGGCGATGACGTCCCCGAGAACCAGGTCCTCGGCGGCGACCACCCGCTCAGCGCCGTCCCGGCGGACCCGGGCGGTCACCGCCGAACGGGACAGCAGCTCCGCCAGCGACCGTTCGGTGTTGCGCTCGTGCACCGCCCCGATCATGGCGGACCCGCCGACCACGCCGCCCACCAGCGCGGCGTCGACCAGCGAGCCGAACGACGCGGAGAGCACCGCCCCGGCGGCCAGCACCGGGGTGAGTGGGTTGGCCAGCTCGTCGACGAAGGCGCGCAGCAGGCCACCGTTTCCGGGTGCCTCGCCGCCGCTCGCGCCGTGCCCGTCGCGGCGACGCTGCGCCTCCGCGTTGTCCAGGCCGTCCGGCCCGGTGCTGAGCCGGTCGAACACGGCGCCGACCGGCATCAGGTGCCAGGCGGTCGCCACCGGTGCCGGAGTGTCCGACTGGTCGGGCAGCCGCCGGGCCCGCCACACGCCGTGTGCGAAGGCCAGCCCGGCCGCGCCGTTCACCGCGACCAGCGTTCGGACGGGCAACTGGGTTGGTGTGGCGGTGAACGCGCCCAGCGCACCGAGACCGGTGCCGGCCAGGCCCAGCCGGATGTTCTGCCCGGTCATTCGCCGGGCCACTCCGGTCGCCTCGACCATCAGAGCAGCCACCCGCAAATCCGCGCCGACCAGCAGGTGCGCTCCCCATGGAGGCAGCTCCTCCGGTCTGAACATCCCGAGGCCGCAGTCGGACGCACCGAGCGCCGGTCGGTCGGAGGACACCAGCATCACCACGGCGCCGTCGCGCTGCAACGCGCGTATCGACTCAGTCAGCTGGTCCCCGCCGGGCAGCATCGCGTCGGCGAAGCCGTACCGCTGCTCGTCACCGCCGGCCACGACCAGCCGCAGGCCGGCGTGGCGGGCGGCGGCCGGCACGCCGTTGACGCCCGGCGCGGGCTCCGGCTCGACGCGCAACAACGCGACGAGCCGGTTGTCGTGGACCAGGCCGAGTAGTTGGCCACCCGCCGCTCGCAACCGTTCCCGGTCCGGGATGTCACCCGGGTCGTCGGCGGGCAACTGGTCCAGCGGTCCGAGCCGCCAGCCGTCCACCGCCCGCGAGCCGGCCGGATCAGCCGGGTCGAACAGCGCGAACGCCCGCTCCGCCACCTGGTCGACGTCCGCTCCGGGCACCGGGGCGAGGTCGGCCAGCACGCCCCGGTCCGAGCCGAGCACCGCGGCGTCCAGCACCAGCGTGTCGATCCGGTCCAGTTCCCGCAGCACGCTGCGGTCCATGGCGATAACCCCGCGTCTGGCCAGGATCTGGCCGAGTTGGGCGGCGTACCCCTCGCGTCCGCTGCCTGGGGCCTTGGGCAACGCGGACAGGCCCAGCGCGGCGGCCCGCTTGTGCCCGGCGAACGGCACCGCCGCCGCAGCGGCTGCCGCGCCGGCGGCCAGCGACCGGTTGATGTACCGCTCGACCGGGCCGTCCGGCTTCGGCCGGGGGCGGTCGTTCCCCAGCCAGCGCGCGGTGGCGCGCTCCGGCTCACCGGTCAGCTGTGGCTCGGCCCGCTCCCACGCGGAGAGCTGGGCCCGCGCCTCGCCCCACTGCACGATCCGTTGGGCGCCGTCCACGACTATCCCCGCCCAGCCGCCCGCCAGACCCTGCACCACCGCTTCGGCGAGCGGAAAGAGAATGTCGGCGCGAGGGTCGGCGCGCAGCCCTCGGCTGGCGAACGCGTGCAGCTTCGGTTGCAGGTCCACCGCGCCGAGCAGCCCGACAACCTCTCCGGGCACCGGCGCGAAGGGCAGGATCCGGGTGGCCGCCGAGATGGTCAGGCCCAGCGCGTCCGAGGCGAGCCCTCCGAGGGTGCGTGGCGTCCGGGGCCCGTCCTCCGGTGGGTGTGGCGGCGGGATCTCCGGGTCAGGCTCGTGGTCGCAGGTCTGCTCGACCCGGGCGATAGTGGCGATCAGGTCGCGCAGCTTCGGCTCGGGATCCTGCACAGCGACCACCACCCGGCCGGACGGGGCGTTCACCCGGGCCCAGGCCACTCCGGGCACCTGCTCCAGCGCGCCCTCCACCTGCCGGGCCAACCGGTCGCCGCCGTCCTGGCAGACGCCGTGCACCTCGATGTGGTGGCGACCAGGTCGGGACCAGATCCGACGCCGGGTCAGCCCGGCCGTCCGGGCCAGCCGGGTCGCAGCCGAGCCCACGGTCCGGGACGCCTCGCTGACCAGGTGCGGCACGCCGATGGACGGCAGGAGGCGGCCGACCGCGCGACCCGCCGCCGTCATCGAGGCGTACGGCTGGACGGACGCCGGCCCGACTCCCTGCTGATACAGGTCCTGCCCTTGGCCATCTCGTCCTCCCACCGCCTCGCGTCCGGCGGCCTGGCTTCCCGACCTGGCATCCGTTATGCCCTCGGAGCAGGGGAACTTTCCGTCGTCGCCGTCGGATGGACGGGGGTGGGCGGTGGGATCCCCGACGAGAGCCGCGTCACCCATGATTGACATGAATCCGGGTTGAGGTCGCAGGCTCGGTCCATGCTGAGCCCATCCGCCACCGTCGTATCGGCCCCTCCGGGGTTGTTCGCACCCCGACTGCGGGCGATGACGGTGGGCAGCGTCGCGCTGATCTCGCTGCTCGCGTTCGAGGCGCTGGCGGTCGGCACGGCGATGCCGACCGTCGCTCGCAGCCTGGACGGGCTGGCGCTGTACGGGATCGCGTTCGGCGGCTCGTTCGCCGCGGGCGTGCTGGCCATGGTGATCTCTGGAATCTGGTGCGACGCACGAGGACCCCGGGCGGCGATGTGGCACGGCGTCGCCTGGTTCGTGGTCGGGCTGCTGATCGCCGGGACCGCCCCGGTGATGGAGGCGCTGGTCGTCGGCCGCGTGGTGCAGGGGTTCGGCTCCGGGCTGCTCTCGGTGGCGCTCTACGTGATCGTCGGGCACGCGTACCCGGAGGAACTGCACCGGCGGATCTTCGCCGCGTTCGCGGCGGCGTGGGTCGTCCCGTCGTTGGTCGGGCCGGCGCTGGCCGGCCTGATCGTGGAGCACCTGGGCTGGCGGTGGGTCTTCCTGGCGGTGCCGGCGGTGGCGGTGCCGGCGGTGCTGCTGGTCCACCCCGGCCTGCGCTCACTCGAACGGAGTGCGCCGACCCGGCCGCCGGCCGGCGCCGTGGCCCGGATCGGCTGGGCGTGCGGGGCGGGGGCGAGCGCCGCACTGCTGCACATCGGGGGACAGCAGCGCGGCGCGGCCGCCCTGGCACTGATCGCGCTCGCCGTGACCGGCCTGCTGGTCTGCGCCCCGCGCCTGCTGCCGGCCGGGTTCCTCCGGGCGGCCCGAGGGCTGCCCACCGTGATCGGGCTGCGGGGTCTGGCCTCGGCGGCGTTCGTCGGCGCCGAGGTCGTCATCCCGTTGATGCTCTCCCGGGAGCGAGGTCTGTCGCCGACCGCCGCCGGGCTGGTCCTCACCGTCGGCGCACTGGCCTGGTCGGTGGGCTCCTGGGTACAGGGCCGGATCCCGTTGCCGGCCTCCCGCGCCAGCCTGCCCCGAGCCGGGTTGAGCTGCATCACGGTCGGTACCGCCACGGTGGCGCTGGCCGTCTGGCCCGAACTGCCGGTGGCCGTCGCCGTGCTGGGCTGGGCGGTCGCCGGCCTCGGCATGGGGCTGCTCTATCCGTCGTTGTCGGTGCTCACCCTGGAGTTGTCCGCCCCCGGCGAGCAGGGCCGCAACAGCTCCTCGCTGCAACTGGGCGACTCACTCTTCGCGGCGACCGTGCTGGCGCTCACTGGGGCGGTGCTGGCGGCCGGTAGCGCGCCGGGCCCGGCCAGCTATGCGGCGACGCTGGTGGTCGCCGCCGGCCTGGCGCTGCTCGGTGCGCTGCTGGCCGGCCGGGTGGTGGTGGGCGGGAGCACGCGGCTGGGCGGGTGATCCGCAGGTTCGGCGGCGCCTGGCCCCGGTCGGCCGGGAGGATGGCGGGCGATGAGTTTCCTTGCCGTCCTGCCACTGGCCGTGGTGATGGTCGCCGGGACCCAGTTGGTCGTAGCGGTCTTTCTCGCCTCGTCCGACCGGCCCCGCGCGGCGTCGCTGGGCTTCCTCGCCGGTGCCGGGCTGGTGGTCGCCGTCGGGGTGACCGTGAGCTGGTTGCTCACCCGGTTGGTGGGCGGCGTGGCCACCGACGCCAGCGCCGTCGCCGGCCGGGTCGATCACGGCCCGGCCATCGACCTGGTGGTGCTCGCCGTGCTGCTCATCCTGGCCATGGTGGTCTGGCTGCGTCGGCACCGGTCCGGGCCGCCGCGGTGGCTGGGGAGGATCGGGCACGCCGACCCGGGCCAGGCGCTGCAGCTGGGCGCGCTGCTCTTCGTGGTGACGCCCACCGACGACCTGACCATGGCCGCCGTCGGGGCGAGCGTGGCCCGGCACAATCTGCCGTGGTGGCATCTACTGCCGTTCGTGCTGCTCACGGTGACCTTGCTGGCGCTGCCGCTACTGGCGTTGCTGGTGCTCGGGCATCGCGCCGCGAGGGTGCTGGCCCGGATGCGTGAGTGGGCCGAGGGGCACGCCTGGGTGGTCAACGAGGTGCTGATCGGGTTCTTCGCGTTGCTGACCGTGCTGGACCTGGTTCGTTCGGGGTGAGCCGCCGCACAACCGGTCACGGGTCGGCGCGGGGTGCCGTCATCTCCGGGTGGGCCCAGAGGCGGCGCGGACCGGGCGTCGGACGGATCGGTGGGCCGGCGTATGCCGTGGTTCGCGGCGGGACGGGAGGACGGGATGAGGGTTCTGGTCACCGGGGCGGGCGGCCACCTGGGCCACGCGGTGCTGGCCCGGCTGCGCGACGACGGGGTCAGCGTCCGGGCCACCAGCAGGCGGCCGCGTACCGGCTCCGGGGTGGAATGGGTGGTGACCGACCTGGCCACCGGGGACGGGCTGACCGAGGCGGTGGCCGGGATGGATGCAGTGCTGCACCTGGCCTCCTCGCCCCGGGGCCGGCAGACCTACCAGGTGGACGTGCTCGGCACCCGTCGGCTGGTGGTCGCGGCCGGCGCGGCGGGCGTCCAGCACCTGGTCTACACCTCGATCGTCGGAGTGGACCGGGTGCCGATCCCGTACTACCGGCACAAGCTCGCCGCCGAGCAGGTGATCGCGGCCGGCCAGGTGCCCTGGTCGGTGCTGCGGGCCACCCAGTTCCCGCAGTTCCTGGACGACATGCTGACCGCCAGCGCGCGGCTGGGGCCGGTGATCGGGGACCGGGCGGTGCTCGCCCAGCCGGTCGACCCGGCCGAGGTGGCGGCCCGGTTGGCGGCCCGGCTGGTCGCCGGCCCGCTGGGCTCGATCGAGGAGTACGGCGGGCCGCAGGTGCTCCGCTTCGACGAGGCGGTCCACGCCTGGCAGCAGGCCCGGGGTGCACGCCGACCGTTGCTGCCGGTGCGAATCCCCGGCCGCCTCGGCCGCGAGCTGCGCGCGGGTGGCCTGGTCACCGAGGCGTTGCCCCGGGGCGTTCGCACCTGGGCCGACCACCTCGCTGACACGTACGGGGGACCCCAGCAGAGATGAGAGGAAACCGGGTTCACATTCGCCTTACGGTGACGCCATGTTCGCTGTCGTTATCACCGTCATTCTCTACGTCGCCGGTTTCGTCTTCCTCTACGGCGTGATCCGGCTGGGTGTCCGGCACGCGCTGGAGGACCTGGAGTTGCAGCGGGCCAAGGCCCTGCGGGCCGAGGAACTGGCCGCTTCCCGTGACCGCACCTTCCTGCGCGAGAACGCGTTCCTCGCCGGTAGCTGAGCCGCCGGTCGGTTCGGCACGGACGGGTGGTCCGCGTGCCGGCTCGGGAGTCGCCAAGCGGTTCGGGCGTGGCGGGTGCGAGGATCGCACCCGTGATGGGAACGCTGAAGACCGAACCGGCCCGTGCCCGCCTCGACCTGCTCGCCCCGCCGGTGGCGACGGCCATCTCCGAGTGGCCGGCCGACGCGCCGGTGGACGTCGACGACGTGCTGGTCGCGCCGATCGACGCCGACCTCGCCGACACCGCCGCCTTCTGCGCGGCGTACGAGGTGGGGTTGGATGTGTCGGCAAACTGCGTCGTGGTGGCCGGCAAGCGCGAGGGTGTTGTCCGCTACGCGGCCTGCATCGTCCTGGCCACCACCCGGGCCGACGTGAACGGGGTGGCCCGTAGGGCGCTGGATGTTCGCAAGGCGAGCTTCGCCCCGATGGACGACGCGGTCGAGTTGACCGGCATGGAGTACGGCGGGATAACCCCGATCGGGCTGCCGGCGCAGTGGCCGATCCTGGTTGACGCGCGGGTGATCGCCACACCACACGTGATCATCGGTTCAGGCGTACGGCACAGCAAGATCGCGCTGCCCGGGCCGGCGCTGGGTGCGCTGCCCGGAGCGCAGGTGGTGGAGGGCCTGGCCAGGCCGGCCTGACCGGGCATCGACATCGATGCTGTTGCACGTGAAACATCACGTCGGTCGATGCCGGGGTGCCGTGGTCGGTCGCGGCCTGATCAGTGCGAGTGCGCCGCCGATTCGCGCTGCTCGACCTCGGCGAGCGCAGCGAGCAGCGTCTGCGTCTCCTGGGCGCCGCTGACCGCGTACTTTCCGGCCAGCACGAAGGTCGGCACGCTGGTGATGCCCAGGTCCCGGGCGGCGGCCAACGCGGCGGTGACGTCTGCGGTCCGCTGGTCGGAGTCGAGGAACCGGCGCACGTCGGCGACGTCCAGGCCGATCCCGCCGGCCACCGTGGCCAGCGCGTCCCGGGAGCCGACGTCGACGCCCTGGGTGAAGTACGCCTGGTAGAGCGCCTCGACCATCTCGGCCGCCAGGCCGTGGTCGGTGGCGTAGGAGACCAGCCGGTGCGCCTCGAAGGTGTTCGCGGTGACCGCACGGTCGAAGTCCAGCCGCAGCCCGTCACCCGCCGCGACCTCGGTCACGTGGGCGAACATCTGCCGCGCCCGCTCCGCACCGCCGAACCTGGCGGCCATGGCCTCCAGCAGCGGACGGGGCTCGGACACCGCCGACGGGTCGAGCTGGAACGGCCGGTAGCGGACGGTCACCTCGCCGTCGTAGCTGGCGAGGGCCTCCTCCAGCCGACGCTTGCCGATGTAGCACCACGGGCAGACGACGTCCGCGTAGATCTCGATCTCCATGATCGGTGCCAACTCCCAGCTCAGCCGAGTTGTTCCCGGACCTGCCGCTTGAGCCGGCCCAGGATCGCGGTGCCACCGCGTATCCGCAGCGGGCTGATCGCCTGTGCCAGCCCCATCCGCTGGTAGAGGTCGTCCGGCACGGCCAGCACCTCCTCGGCGCTCGCGCCGGCCAGCCCTTCGGCGAGGATCCCGGCGAACGCCCGGGTGGTCGGCGCCTCCGGCGGGCAGTCGAACAGCGTCTCGACGGTCTTTTCCGGCGTCACCCGGGCACGCAGGAAGAACGCCGTCTGGCACTCCGGCACCTGCTCCATGCCCTCGCGCTCGACGGCGTCGACCGAGAGCGGCGGGATGACGTCGGCGTACTCGAGCAGCATCTCCAGCACCAGGTCGCGCGGCGCGGCGGCGAATTCGTCGACGATCTCGGCCAGTCGGGCCGGCATGTCAGCCATGTGTCGAGGCTACCGCCGTTGGTAAGGGCCCCTTCCCGCTACCCGAGGCGATCAGAAGGGGCCTTGTTTGCGGTTCAGACGGTGGGAGACTGCTCGCTGATCTCGCTGAGGGCGCTGGTGGGGTCGAGCTGCATGGCCAGGTCGCCGAGCGAGACGATCCCGACCAGCTTGCGGTCGGTGTCGCAGACCAGCACTCGCCGGATGCCCCGGTCGCGCATCAGCGTCGCCGCCTCGCCGGCCGTGCAGTGCTGCTCGATCATGACCACCTCGCGGGTGACGATCGAGCCGATGGTGGTGGCAGTCGGCGAGCGGTTCTCGGCCACCGCCCGGACCACGATGTCCCGGTCGGTGAGCATGCCGGCGAGGCTGGCGCCGTCGGTGACCACCACGTCGCCGATGTCCGCCTCCTTCATCACCCTGGCCGCCTCGTCCAGGGTGGTCTCCGCCGACAGGTACACGACCTGCTTGGTCATCACGTCGCTGACCCGGTAACTGGTCATGAGAGCCTCCGAAGACGTTTGCACCGATCGAACTGCGGTACCCCGTGACGCGGTCGCTACACCAGGTTCCCACGTTCGCGGCGTACCTCGTGGACCAGTCGTTCCACCAGACCGTCCACGTGCATCTCGGTGCGCCCGTCGCCGGACCGCTCGCGCAACTCGACGTACCCGTCGGCCAGTCGGCGGCCGACCACGACGGCGCGCGGGATGCCGATCAGCTCGGCGTCGGTGAACTTGACCCCGGCCGAGACGTGCGTCCGGTCGTCGACCAGCACCCGCAGGCCGGCGGCGTCGAGCCGCCTGCCGAGCTCCAGCGCCGCGTCGAGTTGCGGTCCCTTGCCCGCCACGATCAGGTGTACGTCGCACGGCGCGACCGCCGCCGGCCAGACCAGCCCCCGGTCGTCGTGATGCTGCTCGGCGATCGCCGCGACCGCCCGGGACACCCCGATGCCGTAGCAGCCCATGGTCGGCCGGACCGGCTTGCCCGCCGGGCCGAGCACGTCGACCGCGAACGCGTCGGTGAATCGGCGGCCGAGCTGGAAGATGTGCCCGATCTCGATGCCCCGCCGGATGGTCAGCTCGCCGCGGTCGCAGTCGGGGCAGGGGTCGCCGGCCCGTACGTCGGCCGCCTCGATCGTGCCGTCGGGCGTGAAGTCCCGTCCGCAGACCACGTCCGTCGCGTGCCGGCCGGGCTCGTTCGCCCCGGTCAACCAGGCAGAGCCGGGCACCACCCGCGGATCGACCAGGTAGCGGATGCCCAGCTTGTCGAGCAACTGCGGCCCGATGTACCCGCGAACCAACTCCGGATGCTCGGCCCACTCCTCGAAGACGGCCACCTGGGCCGGGTGCAGCGCGGCACCGACCCGCTTCAGGTCGACCTCCCGGTCACCCGGCAGCCCCACCACCAGCGGCTCGGCCCGCTCCGCGCCCGGCTGGCGCACGCTCAGCACGACGTTCTTCAGGGTGTCGGCGGCGGTCCAGCCGTCCCGGCCGCCCAGTCGGCGGGCGTTGGCCAGCTCCACCAGGCTGGCGATCGTCGGGGTCTCGGGGGTGTCGTGCACCTCGACGGCCGGCTGCGCGGCCGGATCGCCGGCGGCCGGCGCCCGGGTGATGACCGCCTCGGTGTTCGCCGCGTAGTCGCAGGCGGTGCAGCCGACGAAGGTGTCCTCGCCGACCGGCGTCGCGGCCAGGAACTCCTCCGACGCCGAGCCGCCCATCGCCCCGGACATCGCGTGCACCACCGTGTAGTCCAGCCCCAGCCGGTCGAAGATCCGCCGGTACGCCGCCCGGTGCCGTCCGTACGCGTCCCGCAGCCCCTCCTCGTCCAGGTCGAAGGAGTACGCGTCCTTCATCAGGAACTCCCGGCCGCGCAGCAGACCGGCCCGCGGCCGCGCCTCGTCCCGGAACTTCGTCTGCACCTGGAACAGCGTCACCGGGAAATCCCGGTACGAGGTGAACAGGTCCTTGACCAGCAGCGCCGCCATCTCCTCGTGGGTGGGCGCCAACAGGTGCTCGGCGCCGCGCCGGTCGGCGAGGGTGAAGATGTCGTCGCCGTACTCCGCCCACCGGCCACTGGTCCGGTACGGCTCCGCCGGCAGCAGCGCCGGGAAGTGCACCTCCTGGTCGCCGATCGCGATCAGCTCGCCACGTACCACCTCGGTGATCCGGTCCAGCACCAGCTTGCCCAGCGGCAGCCACGTGTACCCGCCCGGTGCGGCGCGGCGGATGTAGCCGGCGCGCAGCAGCAACCGGTGGCTCGGCACCTCCGCGTCGGCCGGGTCCTCGCGCAGGGTTCGCAGCAGCAGGGTCGACATGCGTAGCAGCATTCGCGCAGCCTAGAGCCGTCGCGCCGGGACGGCGATCCAATTCGTTCCCGTGCGCGGCACGACTGTCGGGTCGGCGAGCGGCCGGAGCCGGCGAGCCTCCGGGACATGCAGATCATCAACGCGCTCGACTGACCGTCGGGGTGCGCGGGGTGGCCCGTACCACGGGGACGGGCCACCCCGTGTGTGACCAATGACCTCCGCCACGTCGTCCAAATCGGGGCACCGCCCACCGCGCCCCCGGTGACAGACTGGTCGCCGCAGGCAACGAGTGGCGTGAGGGAGGCGCGGGTGCGCTGGCGCAGTTATGTCGCGGTCGGGGACAGCTTCACCGAGGGTATGGACGACGCCTACCCGGACGGCACCTACCGGGGTTGGGCGGATCTGGTGGCGACCCGGCTCGCCGCCGAGGCGGGTCCCGACTTCCGCTACGCCAACCTGGCCATCCGGGGTCGGCTCTTCCCCGGTGTGGTCGCCGAGCAGGTGCCCGCCGCCGTGGCGATGAAACCCGACCTGATCAGCTTCGCGGCCGGTGGCAACGACGTGCTGCGCCGCACCTTCGACCCGGACGCACTGGTCGCCCGCTTCGACGACGTGGTCCGGCAGCTGCGCTCGGGCGGCGCGGACGTGCTGCTCTTCCGGTTCGCCGACGTGATGGCCCGGCTGCCCGGGCAACGCCTCGTGGCCCCCCGGGTGGAGCTGCTCAACCAGGCAGTCGGTGAGACCGCCGAGCGGCACGGCGCCATCCTGGTCGACCTGTACGCCGACGACACCTTCCTCAACCCGATGCTCTGGAGCACCGACCGGCTGCACCTCTCCGCTGCCGGGCACCGGCGGGTCGCCGGGCAGGTGCTGAACGCACTCGGGGTGGGCTGCGACGAGGAGTGGCTCCTGGTCCCGCCGCACCCGGCGCCGTCGCCGTGGCTGGCCGCCCGTGCGGCCGACCTGCGCTGGGCCGGTCAGCACCTGGCGCCGTGGATCAAGCGGCGGCTGACCGGTCGCTCCTCCGGCGACACCGTCACCGCCAAGCGCCCGCTGCTCGGGCCGATCGTCGACTGAGCGTGCTCACCCTGCACACCGCGCCGCTGCTGCGGCTCACCCCCGACGGCGAGCCGGTGCCGGACCACGCCGTGGTGGTCAGCGGCGACCGCATCGAGGCCGTCGGTCCGCTCTCCGAGTTGAGCGGGGCGTACGCCGGGGCGCGGGTCCGCCGCTGGCCCGGCACGCTGGGCCCGGGGCTGCTGCACGATGGCCCGCTGCCGGCGGCGCCCACCCCGCGCGAGCGGGTGTACGCGTTGCTGCGGCGAGGAGTGACGGCGGTGCTGGCCGAGCATCTCGCCGACCCGGCGCTACGGGCGGCCGTCGACCGGAGCGACCTGGCGGTGCTGCCCGCTGCCGTCGCGTCGGCGCTGAACCCGGGCCGGCGCGCCGACCTGGCGGTCCATGACGCCGACGGTGCCTGCCTGGTCACTGTGGTCGCCGGTCGGATCGCCCACCGTCGCGCCTGACCACCGTGACGTGCCCCCCGCCACATCCGCGGCTCCCGATCCCCGATGGCCGGCCGCCAGGTCGAATCGCGGCGTAACTTGGGGATCATGTCTGTGCCGAGCGATCCTGATCCCCGCCTCCAGTCGTACGCGGACCCGCAGCGGCTGGTCACCACCGAGTGGCTGGCCGAGCACCTGGGCGACGAGGGCCTCGTGGTGGTCGAGTCCGACGAGGACGTACTGCTCTACGAATCGGGTCACATCCCCGGTGCCGTCAAGGTCGACTGGCACCTGGACCTGAACGACCAGGTGACCCGGGACTACCTGGAAGCCACGAGCTTCGCTGAGATGTGCGCCGCCAAGGGCATCGGCCGGGGCGACACGGTGGTCTTCTACGGCGACAACTTCAACTGGTGGGCCGCATACGCCCTCTGGGTGTTCTCCCTCTTCGGCCACGCCGACGTGCGGCTGCTCGACGGCGGCCGGCAGAAGTGGATCGCCGAGGGGCGTGAGGTGACCCGTGACAAGCCGGCCCGCCCCCGCGCCGACTACCCGGTGCCGCTGCGCGACGACACGCCGCTGCGGGCGTTCCGCGAGCAGGTGATGGCGCACATCGCCGTGGGTCGGCCGCTGGTCGACGTCCGGTCCCCGGGCGAGTACACCGGCGAGATGCTGCACATGCCGGACTACCCGCAGGAGGGCGCGCTGCGCGGCGGGCACATCCCGGGTGCGGTCAACAAGCCGTGGAAGTCCGCCGCCAACGAGGACGGCACGTTCAAGTCCTCCGACGAGCTGCGCGCGATCTACGCCGACCAGCTCGGGCTCAGCCCGGACGACGACGTGATCGCGTACTGCCGGATCGGTGAGCGGTCCAGCCACACCTGGTTCGTGCTGCGGCACCTGCTGGGCTACCCGCAGGTACGCAACTACGACGGCTCGTGGACCGAGTGGGGCAACCTGGTCCGGGCTCCCGTCGCAAAGGGCGACCAGCCCGGCGGCCTCGCCGCCTGACCGGCACTGCCGCCTGACCCCCTGAGCACCTGTCCCCGCGCGACCATCCGGTTGCGCGGGGACAGGTGCTCAGCCGGCCAGCGCCACCATGCCGGTCAGGTCGCGGACCACGCCGGTGACCTCGCCGGTCTCCGGGTGCCAGCGCACCAGGCCGCCCGGTTGCAGGCGGAGCAGGACGGCACCGCGGTTGTCCCAGCCCAGCACCTCGCAGCAGCCCTTCCACCGGTCCCGGCCCAGGTCGAGCACGTGGGCCACCGCACCGGTCCGGGCGTCCAGTACGGCCACCCCCTCGGCACCGTCGATCTCGCTGCTGGTGATCCACGCCGAGCGGGCCAGGCGTTCGCCGTGCAGCCAACCCCGGCCGTAGAACTCGTTGACCTGGTACGGCGCCGGCAGCACGGCACCGGTTACCTTCTGTTCGGAGCGGATCGTGCCCTCGCGGGCGGTCCGGCTGCGCAGGATGAGGTTGTCCCGCATGCCGCTCACCTCGACCAGCGCCGCCTCGCGGCCGGCCGCCGGGTCGGGCGCGACCAGGTCCCAGAGCGAGACGTCGAGCTCGCTGGCCGCGCCGGAGACCCGGTCCACCGCGTACGTCCGGTCGTCGCCGCCGACCAACACCCGGTCGTTCGCCCAGACCACCAGTTCCAGGTAGCCCTGAAGCGGGATGCGACGCACGGTCGCCGTGGTGAGGTCGACCATGATCAGCTCGTTGGTCTGCGCGAATGCGGCCGACCGGCCGTCCGGCGACAGCACTCCCGACTTCAGGGCGGGCGCCTGGTTGCCGCCCTCGTCCCGGGTGGGCGCCGGAGTCACCACGTCGAGACTGCGCACCACGCCGTCGTCCCCGAGCACCCGGACGGGGCCGTCCGCGCGGTACTCCTCGAAGTCGATCGGCTGGAACAGCGCCAGTGCCCGTTGGACCGGCCGGGCGGAGAGCGGCACGGTCGCCGGGTCACCGAGCCGGGACAGCGGATCACGCGGAAAGGTCAGCTCGGCGGGGGCGCGCACCACCGGCCCGGCGTGGCTGGGCACGACGGTCGGCGCCACCGAGTGGTCCGGCGGCGAATCGGCGGGCGGTCGCATCGCGGCCACCGTGCCGCCACCGATCAGCGCCACGGCCAGGGCCGCCGCGCCGACGGACCGTCGGGTACGCCGGGTACGCCGGGCCCGCTCCCAGCCGGCCACCGCGGGGTGGCTGGGCCGGACGTCCTCGACGCTGACGGTCAGCAGTTGACGTAGGTCCTGCTCGTTCACGGGTTCACCTCCAGGCCGGTGGCCAGGTCTCCGGGAGCAGCCGGGACCTCGCCCGAGCGGGCGTCCCGAGCCAGGTCCGGGGCCACCTCGCGGAGCCGGCGCAGCGCCGCGTGGCACTGGCTCTTCACGGTGCCGACGGTCACCCCGAGCGCTTCGGCGGTGGCGACCTCGGTGAGGTCCTCGTAGTAACGCAGTACCAGCACGGCCCGCTGCCGGGGTGGCAACTGGCCCAGCGCGTGGTGCATCGTCAGCCGCAGCGTGCCGTCGCGGTCGGGCGCCACCTGCTCCGGCGGTGCGGCGCTGAGCCATTCCCGACGCCTGCGACGCCACCACGACACCGCGTCCCGGTACAGGATGGTTCGCACGTACGCGGCGGGGTCGCCGTCGCGTACCGAGGTCCAGCGCAGTGCCAGCTTCAGCAGCGCGTCCTGGAGGAGGTCCTCGGCCTGGTGCTGGTTGCCGCAGATCAGGTAGGCCGCACGCAGCAGCCGGTGCTGGTGGCTCTCCACGAAGGCGAGGTAACCCTCGCGCCCGTCGTCCGCCGCCGGTCCCATCCGCCCACCTCCCGGCCGTCGCGTTCCCGCGTCACCTGCCAGACGCACGGGGAGGGGGAAAAGGTTGGGTCAGTTCTCCGGCAGCCCGGTCAGGTAGCGCTGGAGGGTCGGTGCGATCCAGGAAACCAGCTCATCCGGATCCATGTCCACCATGGGCGGCAGACGGACGATGTAGCGGGTGAAGGCGAGGCCGAGGATCTGGCTGGCCACCAGGCCGGCCCGGCGTGCGGTGGTTGCCGGGTCGGTGCCGAAGGTGGCCACGGTCGCGATGAGCTGGCCGGCGAAGATGTCGCGCATGCGCTCGGCCGCGCCCGGATTGGTGCTGGCGGTACGGAGTAGTGCCGTCAGCGTCTCGTCGCCCTCCCACCGGGTGAGGAAATGCCGGATCAACATCTCGCCCAGTTGCCCGAGCGGCACGGCGGTCAGGTCGGGCAGGCGTAGGTCGAACTCAGCCGCCGCCGCGAACAGCCCCTCCTTGTTGCCGTAGTAGCGCATCACCATCGACGGGTCGATCCGGGCGTCGGCGGCGATGGCCCGGATCGTGGCGCGTTCGTACCCATCGGCGGCGAACCGTTCGCGAGCGGCCCGCAGGATCGCCGCCCGGGTGGCGTCCGAGCGGCGGGGAGGGGTCGGGCGGGCGGGCGCCGTCATGTCAACGACCGTATGCCAACGACTGTTGACTCACAATGAGCGGCGACCTAACGTTGCCAACAAGTGTTTGCCAACACGTGTTGGCAACGATCGTTCCGGAGGTGGCCATGCTGCCCACGAGTACGGACGTTCTGGTGGTGGGCGCCGGCCCCACCGGTCTCGCCACCGCGCTGACGCTGGCCCGACGCGGGGTCGAGGTGACCGTGCTGGACCAGCTGGCCGACCCGCCGTCGACCTCCCGCGCGGCCGTCGTACACGCGTACACCCTGGAGGTGCTGGACCGGATCGGCGCTGCGGCGCCGTTGGTGGCCCAGGGGGTGCGAGCGCCGCGCTTCACCGTCCGTGACCGGGACCGGGTGCTGCTGTCGGTGCCGTTCCACCAACTGCCGTCCCGTTTTCCCTACGCGCTGATGGTCTCCCAGGCGGTCACCGAGGCGGTGCTCACCGAGCAGTTGGCCGACCTCGGCGTCCGGGTGCGACGGCCGTGCCGGCTGACCGGCCTGAGCCGGAACGGCCACGGGGTGCTCGCGCAGATCGACGGGGAGGCGCTGCGCGCCCGGTTCGTGGTCGGCGCGGACGGCCTGCACAGCACGGTCCGGCGGTTGGCCGGTATTGGCTTCACCGGCCCGAGCGACGAGGAGTCCTTTGTGCTCGCCGACATCCGGGTGCACAGCAGCCTGCCCCGCGACGAGGCGGCGCTCTTCCTCGCCCGCTCCGGGCCGCTGATCTGGGCGCCGCTCCCGGACGGGGTGGTCCGGCTGGTCGCCGCCGTGCCGACGGCCCCGGCCGAGCCGGATCCGGCCTACCTCCAGGCATTGCTCGACGAGCGCGGCCCGGCGCGGCGACCCGACCGGGTCACCGAGGTGCTCTGGGGTTCCCGGTTCCGGGTGCACCACCGGATCGCCGACACGTTCCGGTCCGGGCCGGTGCTGCTGGCCGGCGACGCCGGACACGTGCACAGCCCCGCCGGCGGGCAGGGCATGAACCTCGGCATCTGCGACGCGGTGGCCCTCGGCACCGCGCTGGCCGACGTGCTGGACGGCGGCCCGGAGACGCTGCTCGACGACTACACCGCCCGGCAGCGCCCGATGGCGGAGGACGTGCTGAGCTTCGCCGCCGGGCTGACCCGGCTGGCCACCCTCTCCCCGGCCCGCCGGCCGGTCCGTGACGTGCTGCTCCGGCTGCTCGGTGTCGTGCCGCCGGCCCGTCGGCGGATCGCGCTGCGCCTGTCCGGGCTGTCCCACCGGGAACGGACGCCGGGCTAGGCTGCGCCCGTGGGTCAGGTCTGGCGGGACTGGGGCGATGTCCTGCGCGCCGTGCTGGCCGGGCTGCCGCTGTTGGTCCTGGTCACCGCCGCCCTCGCCCGGCTGCGCCGGGACGCGCCGGCCGGTCAGGCGTGGCGACGCAGCATCGCCGAGGTGGGCGCGGTCGCCGGCACCCTGCCCTGGGTGTGGATGATCCTCACCCCGCGCGACGCGCCACGGCAGGTCAACCCGGTGCCGCTGCGCGACCTGGCCGACCTGCTGACCGGACCGCCGACGACCGCGGTGGTTCAGGTGGTCGGCAACCTGCTGGTCTTCGCCGCCCTGGGCTTCTTCGCCCCGGTACGCCTCGCCGCGCTGACCAGCGTCGGTCGGCTCTTTCTGCTCGGCGCTGCCGGTTCGCTGCTGGTCGAGTCCCTCCAGTACGCGCTGGACCTCGGCCGCGTCTCCTCGGTGGACGACGTGCTGCTCAACGCGACGGGTGCGGCGCTGGGCGGGCTGCTGTCCCGCCGCTGGTGGGCGCGTCAGCCGGCGGCACCGGCCGCAGTGTCCACCACGCAGCGAGGGTGACCAGCGCGAACGTACCGGCCGCCGCACCCGCCACCGGCACCGTTCCGTACGCCGCGGCGACCAGCCCGGCGAGCGCCGCGCCGACCGGTGCGGTGAGCAGCCCGACCATCCGCTGGGCGGCACCCACTCGACCGAGCAGCCCGGCCGGCACGTGCCGCTGCCCGTACGACGCGCACAGGCTGTTCCACACCACGGTGCCGGCGGCGAAGACGGCCAACGCGAACGCGCCCGGCACCGGATGCCGGGCCAGCGCGAACCCGGTCAACGCGACGGTCTGCGCGGCGAGCACCGCGCACAGCGCGGGCACCGTGCCGAACCGGGCGGCGAGCCGACCGGCCCCGAGCGCCCCTGCCACGCCGCCGAGAATCGCACTGGCGGCGAACAGCCCGTACCCGGACGGCGGCACCCGCAACACGTCCAGCGCGTAGAGCACCAGCACCGCCAGCACGCCGCTGATCGCCAGGTTGCACGCCGCCGCCAACAGGGTGACCCGCCACAGTGTCCGGTGCGCGCGCAGCCACCGCAGCCCCTCGACGATCTCGCCCCACACCGACCCGCGGCGCGCTCCCGTCGCCAAGCGGGGAGCGGATGTTGGGGTGAGGGCCAGCACGAGCAGGGCGGCCACGGCGAAGGTGACGGCGTCGATGGTGAACGGGAGGGCGGGGGCGACAGCGAAGAGCACGCCGGCGGCGGGCGCGCCGAGGAAACCACCGGCCACCGCGGTACCCGCCTGGAGCCGGCCGTTAGCCCGGGGTAACGCCGCCGGAGGCACCAGTGCGGGAAGCAGCGCGAACGAGGCGGAGTCGAAGAGGGTACCCAGCGCGGCGAGGAGGAACGCGGCCACCAGCAGCACCAGAATGCTGGCCCGGTCGAGGGCGACCGCCGCGGCCAGCACCCCCACCACGGCCGCGCGGACCCCGTCCACCAGGGCCATCGTCCGCCGCCGGTCCCAGCGGTCCGCGTACACGCCTCCGAGCAGGCCGAAGAGCAGCGGCGGTAGCTGTCCGGCCACGGTCACCGCCGCGATGATCCGGGGGTCGCGGGTGAGCGTCGCGGCCAGCAGCGCCAGCGCCGGCGTCCGCAGCGCGTCGCCGAGCCGGGAGGAGACGGCGGCGGACCAGAGCAGCCGGAAGTCCCGACCGAGAGCGGAGGAGGTCATGCCGGTGACCGTGCGGGTTCGACCGGGTCGAGAGTCAAGCCGCCCGGGCGAAAGGGGGACGCGCTCGTCGGTGATCATCGGTACGGTGGGCGCCGGCATCCGGACCGGGGAGAACTCAGGCGTGGACCACACCTTCCAGGTCGACCTCCGTGGCGTGGTCGATCTGCTCAGTCATCACCTCTACGGCAGCCCGCGGGTCTACGTCCGCGAGCTGCTGCAGAACGCGGTGGACGCGATCACCGCCCGGCGTGCCGCCGAGCCGGACGCGCCCGCGCTGGTCCGCATCGAGCCGCCGGACATCACCGGCGACGGCACGCTGCGGGTGCACGACACCGGCATCGGCCTGACCGAGGCGCAGGTGCACGAGCTGCTGGCCACCATCGGCCGCAGCTCCAAGCGGGACGAGCTGGGCTTCTCCCGGCACGAGTTCCTCGGGCAGTTCGGCATCGGCCTGCTCTCCTGCTTCCTGGTGGCCGACGAGATCCAGGTGCTCACCCGGCACGGCGAGCACCCCACGGTCCGCTGGACCGGGTACGCCGACGGCCGCTACGCAGTGACGGTGGCGCCGCCGGAGGCCGCCCGCGCCGAGCCGGGCACCACCGTCACGCTGGTGCCCCGCCGCGACGCCGACCAGTGGCTCACCACGCCGACCGTCACCGACCTGGCCCGGCTCTTCGGGTCGCTGCTGCCGGTCACCGTCCGGGTCGGCGACGTGGTCACCACCACCGGCGAACCGCCGTGGCCGACCACGCCGGGAGCACCGGTCGACCGCGCGGCGCTGATCAGGTACGCCCGGGAGACGCTCGGCGTCGACCCGTTCGACGTGCTGCCGCTGGCCGTACCGGAGGCCGGGCTGACCGGTGTCGCTGTCATCCTGCCCACCCCGGTGAACCCGGCGGCCCGAGCCGGGCACCGGGTGTACCTCAAGCGGATGCTGCTCACCGAGAACGCCGACGGGCTGCTGCCGGACTGGGCGTTCTTCGCGCACTGCGTGGTGGACGCCAGCGAGCTGCGCCCCACCGCCAGCCGGGAGGCCCTCTACGAGGACACCCTGCTGACCGAGACCCGGGAGGCGCTCGGCGACCAGGTACGCGGCTGGCTGGTCCGGCTGGCGCGGCACGACCCGCACCGGTTGGCCGAGTTCCTCCAGGTGCACCACCTCGGCGTGAAGGCGCTGGCGCTGCACGACGACGAGATGCTCCGGCTGGTCGACCGGTGGTGGCCGATGGACAGCAACGTCGGCACGCTCACCCTCGCCGAGTTCCGGGAGCGCTACGGGGTGCTCCGCTACGCGGCGAGCCTCGACGAGTTCCGCCAGCTCGCCGCCGTTGCCGCCGCACAGGACCTGGCGGTGGTCAACGCCGGCTACACGTACGACACCGAGCTGATCGAGCGGCTGCCGGTGGTGGACCGCTCGGTGCTGATCGAGCGGCTGGAGCCGAGCGACCTCACCACCCGCTTCGAAGGCCTCGACCCGCACGTGGAGCTGGCGCTACGGCCGTTCCTCACCGCCGCGCAGCGAGCCGTCGAGCGCTCCGGCTGCGAGGTGGTCATCCGGGCGTACGACCCGGTCTCGCTGCCGGCGCTCTACCTGGTCAGCCGGTCCGCGGCGTTCAACGACCAGCTCGCGGCCAGCCGGGACCGGGCCGACGAGCTGTGGGGCGGGGTGCTCGACGCGCTCGCCGCCACCGCGCCGCCGGACCGCCCGCAGTTGGTGCTCAACCACCGCAACCCGCTGGTCCGCCGCGTCACCACGCTGACCGACCCGGAGCTGGTCGGGCTCGCCGTCGAGGCGCTGTACGGGCAGGCGTTGCTGCTCGGCCACCATCCGATCCGTGCGGCCGATGCCGCGCTGCTGAACGATTCCTTCCTCGGCCTGCTCGGCCGGGCCGTGCCGGGACAGGAGTGAGCATGGGCGACGAGGATCTGTGGCGGGTGCTGCGCGGCATCGGCGACATGCCGCACGGTGCGGGGCAGATCGCCGCGCTGGAGCAGCTGCTGCGTCGGGCGGACGCCTCCGACGACCGGCACCTCGCCTTCGCCACCCGAATGGAGGCCACCACCGGGTACATCTACGGCGGCGAGTCGGCGAAGTCCTTCGTGTCCTTCTCCTGGTGTCTGGCCGAGTTCGACCGGGACCCGCAGCCCTATCACCAGCGCCACATGCACCAGCTGCTCTGGCACTTCAAGTCCATGGTGTCCGGTCTGCTGAAGTTCCCGGAGGTGCCGCTGGACCGCACGTACGCGGTGCTGGACGACATGGAACGGCGCTATCGGGCTGGTGGGCACAGCCTGCAGGCCGTCCACAAGCACCGGTTCCGGGTCGCCTCCCACGTGGGCGACGCCGAGGCCGCCGCGCACTGGTACCGGCTCTGGCAGACCACCCCACGCGACGAGCTCTCCGACTGTGCCGGCTGTGACCCGACGAGCCAGGTGGCCTACCTCGCCGACGCCGGGCGGGACGCCGAGGCGGTGGCGCTGGCCGAGCCGGTGCTCGCCGGTCGGCTCACCTGCAGCGAGCAGCCGCAGGCGATCCTCACCGCGCTGCTCCTGCCGTACGTGCGTATCGGGCGGGGTGAGTCGGCGCGGGACGCGCACCGGGAGGCGTACCGACGGCTGCGCAGCAACCTCGCCGACCTGTGGGACATCGGCGACCACATCGAGTTCTGCACGCTGACCGGCAACGAGGCGCGGGCGGTGGAGCTGGTCGAGCGGCACCTGGACTGGTTGGACCGGCCGCCGTCGCCGGCTGCCGCGATGCACTTCGCGGCGACCGCTGCCGCCGCCCTGCGCCAGGCCGGTCGGGTCGGCGCGTCGTCCGTGTACCGACGGGCCGCCGAGGGCCAGCCGGCCGGGGAGGTGCCGGTGTCGGCGCTCGCCGACGAGTTGGCGGAGACCGCGACCGGGCTGGCCGCCCGCTTCGACGCCCGCAATGGCACCACCCACCAGTCGGAGTGGATCGCCCGGCGGATCGCCGTGCGGCCGGAGGGCGAGCACCTGCCGCTCTCCGCGAGCGTCCGTCGTCGCCCCGACCGCCCGACCCGCCCGGCTGGGGCCGAGCCGGCGGTCCCGCTCGACCAGGGTGCCGCACCGACCGTGGCCGACCGTGGCGGCCGGCCGCGGGCCGGTGCCAGCGAGCCGACGGTGACCCTGCCCGCCGGTGCCGGAGCGGACGAGCTGCTGGACCTCGCCGAGGAGAGTTGGGGCCGGCACGATCGGGCCACGTTCCGGGCGGCGCTGGTGGCCTACGACGACGGGTTCAGCGCCGCCGACCTGGCACCGCGCACGGTCGCCCACCGGATGGCGTTGCGGGCGGCCGAGCGTGGCGACCAGGACGACATCGACGGTGCGATCGAGATGAACCGGGCGGCACTGGACCTGTACCGGGAGGCGGCCGAGGAGTTGCCCGCCCAGGTGGTTGCCGGGCGGCTCGGCGTGCTGTTGACCCGGGCCGACGAGGGCGCCGAGGAAGGGCTGACGCTGGTCCTTGCGGCCGCCGAGGCGTTGGACCAGCTCGGCGACGCCCGGCAGCGGGCCGCCGGGCACGACCGGGTAGCGCTGGCGCTGCTGCATCGGGAACGGTGGGCGGACGCGCTCGCCGCGCTCGACCGGGCGCCAGCCGATGCGGGTGGCGACCGGCACCTGGCGGCCCGGATCGCGTTGCACCGGGCACACCTGTTGGAGCAGCTCGATCGCTTGACGGAGGCAGGCGCGGCCGCCGACGAGGCCCGCCGGATCGGCCGTGAGCTGGGCGTCGGCGAGCTGGTCACGGCAGGCTGCCTGACGTACGCCAGGACGGTGGACGACCCGGCCGACGCGGTGAGTGCCTGCGACGAGGCGTTGCGGGTGGCGCCGGCGGACGCGGAGCTGCCGGTCCGGGTCGCCCGGGCGCGCGCGCTGCTCGCCACCGGCCGGGCCGCCGATGCGGTGGACGACTTCGTCGAGGCGGTGACGCTCTGCGTGGAGCGGGGTGCGGAGGGGGACGCTTTCCTGCGCTGGGAGTTGGCGAACGCGTACCGGATGGTGGGCCGGCTCGGCGAGGCGGCCGAGGTCGCCGAGGAGGCTGTTCTCGGTCTGGACCGGCTCGGCGCCCAGGCGCAGGCGGACCGCTGCCGGCACATGCTGGCCGGTGTCTACGCCGGGCTCGGCGAGATCGATCCGGCGCTGGCCCTGCTGGAGCAGTTGGCCGGCAACCTGGACGGCCCGGACAACCTCCCGCTCCGCGCGCAGGTGCTGGAGGAGGCGGGCGGGATCCTCTACGACGCCAACCAGGACGCGGTGGCCGCCGAGCGGTTCGCCGCCGCCGCGACGGCGTACGGACTGGCCGACCTGCCGCTTGACGAGCTGCGGGCGCGCCGGCGGGAGGCGTACGCCTGGTTCTGGTCCTATGACATTCCGGAGGCGGTACGCGCCATCGAGGTGGTGGACGGGTTGGCGGCGACGTTGGCCGGGCAGCCGGAACAGTCGCCACCGGTGACGTACGAGCTGGCGATGGCGGCCGAGGCCGGAGCTCGGGTGCTGACCGAGGATGATCGACTGGACGACGCGCTGGACCGGCTCACCGGGGTGCCCGACCGGTTGCGGTCGATCGAGGCGTTCGGGGAGGCCACGCAGGTGGAGATTCTCGTCGGTGAGCTTTTGCTGCGTCTGGACCGTCCGGCCGAGGCGGAGCCGCTGCTGCGCCGGGTGCTCGGCGGGCTTCCGGCCGACTCCCGGCCGGTCCGCCAGACGGCCTGGCTGCTGGCCCGTGCGCTGGACCTGCTCGGTCGGCCTGAGGAGGCCACGGCGCTGCGGACGGAGCACAACGTCGACCCGGACGACTGACCCCGCCGGCGGGTCGCCCTTGCGAGCAGGTCGGGGAGGGGGCAACCGCACCGGAGGTGTGAGTAACCGAGCGGTAACCACCGCTCCACCGGAGGCAGATCGCGGTCTAGGCTTGCCCGGTGACGGTGGAGCAGCAGGCACGGGGTGCGGCGGGCGCGGGCCGGCGTCGGTCCCGCAAGGACGAGATCCTGGAGATCGCGGTCGGTCTGTTCGCCGCCCGCGGCTATCACGGTGTGTCGATGGACGACATCGGCGCGGCGGCGGGGGTCACCGGTCCGGCGCTCTACCACCACTTCGCCGGCAAGGAGGCGATGCTGGCCGCCGCGTTGATCCCGGTCAGCGACGGGCTGCTGGCCGGTGGGCGGGAGCGCGCCGCCGGGCACCCGGATGACCCGCGAGCTGCGCTGGAGTCGCTGATCGACTTTCACGTCGAGTTCGCGCTGGCCAACCCGGCGGTGATCGCGTTGCATCTGCACGAGCTGGACCGCCTGCCCGACGAGCCGCGGCGACGGATCCGCCGGCTGCAACGGCTCTACGTCGAGGAGTGGGTGACGGTGCTCACCGCGCTGCACCCCGGCATGCCCGACGGGGAGGCGCGGGTGCTGGCGCACGCCGCGTTCGGCCTGATGAACTCGACGCCGTTCCTCGGTGGCGAGGTGGACCGCCGACGCCGCGCCGAGCTGCTGCGCGACGCCACCCTGGCCGCGCTGCTCGCCTGAGCCGACTCGTCAGTAAGGCACCGGTCGTGGTTCCCTGACTACCGTCCCAACCCCTGGACGCTGGGAGGAAACATGATCGAGTCACTGCTGGTCGCCAATCGGGGCGAGATCGCCCGCCGGATCATCCGGACCGCCAAGCGGCTCGGTATTCGCGCGATCGCGGTGTACTCGGAGGCCGATGCCCACCTGCCGTTCGTCGCCGAGGCGGACGAGGCGGTCCTCATCGGTCCGCCGAACCCGGCGCAGAGCTACCGCAACACCGAGGCGATCCTCGCCGCCGCGAAGGCGACCGGTGCGCAGGCCATCCACCCCGGCTACGGCTTCCTGTCGGAGAACGCCGAGTTCGCCCGTACCGTCGAGTCGAGCGGTCTGATCTGGGTCGGTCCCGGCGCGGACGCGATCACCGCGATGGGCGACAAGATCAACGCTCGGAACCTGATGGCGGCGGCCGGCGTTCCGGTCGCGCCTGGCACCACCGACCCGGCCGCCGACCTGGACACGGCGGTGGCCGCCGCCAGCGAGATCGGTTACCCGGTGATGGTCAAGGCCGCCGCCGGTGGCGGCGGCATGGGCATGGGTGTGGCCGTCGACGAGGCCGCGCTGCGCACCGAGTACGACAAGGTGCGCGCGTTCGCCGAGCGGATGTTCGGCGATGGTTCGGTGCTGATCGAGCGGTACTTCCCCCGGGTGCGCCACGTCGAGGTGCAGATCCTCGGCCTGGCCGACGGCCGGGTGGTGGCCCTCGGCGAGCGGGAGTGCTCGGTGCAGCGGCGCAACCAGAAGCTGGTCGAGGAGTCTCCGTCCCCGGCGGTCTCGCCGGAGCTGCGTGAGCGTTTCCTGGCGGCCGCGGTGCGCGCCGGTGAGGCGGTCGGCTACCGCAACGCCGGTACGGTGGAATGCCTGCTCGAGCCGGAAACGAACGAGTTCTTCTTCCTGGAGATGAACACGCGGCTGCAGGTGGAGCACCCGGTGACCGAGTACGTCTACGGCGTCGACCTGGTCGAGGAGCAGTTGCGGGTGGCGTCGGGGCTGGCGCCGACCTTCGACCCGGACGCGCTGACCCCGCGCGGGCACGCCATCGAGATGCGGATCAACGCCGAGGACCCGAAGCGCTTCCTGCCCGGGCCGGGTGTGGTCCGGACCTGGGTGGAACCCGCCGGTGAAGGGGT
Organism: Micromonospora sp. NBC_00389; assembly: GCF_036059255.1. Taxonomy (NCBI): domain Bacteria; kingdom Bacillati; phylum Actinomycetota; class Actinomycetes; order Micromonosporales; family Micromonosporaceae; genus Micromonospora; species Micromonospora sp. NBC_00389. The sequence continues at coordinate 1,579,313 of NZ_CP107947.1, forward strand.
CCGGGTGGACTCCGGCTACACCGAAGGCAACACCGTCACACCGTTCTACGACAGCCTGATGGCCAAGTTGATCGTCAGCGGCGACACCCGCGAGCAGGCGATCGCCCGCGCCCGCACGGCCGTGGCCGGCTTCCAGATCGAAGGCCCGAAGAACAACCTCCCCTTCTTCAAAGAGCTCCTGGAGAACGAGGAGTTCCTCTCCGGCGCCTACGACACCGGCATCGTCTCCCGCATGCGCTGACCCCCGACCCTGTTGATCAAGAGGTTTGCGTCAGGATCCCGGCCACGGATGACGCAAACCTCTTGATCAACGCCGGCGGTGGCGGGAGTGGCATGCTGGGGGAACTTCAGCACAGCACGACGTCACAGTGAGGTGACCCCTTATGGCGGACCTGCCGGATTTCGTCTCCATTCGCGAGGTTGGGCCACGGGACGGGCTGCAGAACGAGGACCCGATCCCGACCGACGCTAAGGTGCGCCTGCTCGACGCGCTCTCCGGCACCGGCGTACGCCGGATCGAGGCCGTGTCGTTCGTGCACCCGAAGGCGATCCCGCAGATGGCCGACGCCGACGAGTTGTGGCAGCGGGCGGTGCGGGCCGACGGGGTGCGCTACTCGGCTCTGGTGCCGAACACCCGGGGCGCCCAGCGGGCACTCGCCGCCGGGTTCACCGAGATCGAGGTGGTGGTCTCGGCCAGCGACACGCACAACCGACGCAACGTCAACCGGACCACGGACGAGTCACTGGACGACATCGCCGAGTTGATCGACCTGCTGCACGGAGCCTCCGCGCGGGTCGAGGTGATCGTGGCGACCAGCTTCGGCTGCCCGTACGAGGGGGACATCGACCCGGAGCGGGTGGCCGGCATCGTGGACCGGGTGGTCCGCGACGGCGCGGACCGGGTGGCGTTCGGTGACACCACCGGCATGGGCACTCCGCGCCGGGTCCGCGAACTGCTGACCGCGGTACGCGACCGCAACGCGAACGTGCCGGTGCTGCTGCACTTCCACAACACCAGGGGTACCGCGTTGGCCAACCTGCTGACCGCGCTGGAGTTGGGGGTGACCGAGTTCGACGCCAGCGTGGGCGGCCTGGGCGGCTGCCCGTACGCCCCGGGGGCCAGCGGCAACCTGGCCACCGAGGAGGCCGTGCACATGCTGCACGACATGGGCATCGACACCGGCATCGACCTGGCCGCCCTGATCGAGGCGGCCGAGTTGGCCGAGCACCTGCTGGGCAAGAAGCTCCCGTCCGGGGTGCTGCGCGCCGGCCCCCGTACCCGGTTGACGCCGATGCCGAGCTGACCGTTCAGGAACGCGGGGAGGGGCCGGCATCGTGCCGGCCCCTCCGTCGTGTCCGGTCGATCAGCCCACCGGGGTGAGCACGCTCGGCCAGCTGTCGCGGAAGATGTCCGCTCCGGCGCGGTCCGTGCTGCGCTCGGTGGCGAGGGTGCCGGCGAAGAGGTTGGTCACCCGGTTCGCCTCGGCGGTGCTCGGGTACGGGTTGGTGCAGCTGGTGCCGGCGCTGCCGCCGGACATCAGGAGCGAGCAGTTCCCGTTGTAGTTGTCCGGCAGGCCGAGGATGTGCCCGATCTCGTGGGTCATGATTCGCAGCACGCTGTACTGCGCGGCCTGCTGGGTGTCGATGTAGACCCGGCCGTTGCCGAGGCTGGTCCGGACGGCGTACGAGCCGCCGCCGGTGATCCGGTAGATCCGGAGGTTGGAGCCGCAGTTCGCCGAGAGCGTCAGGTTCGACGTGGCGTTGTTCCAGATCGAGGCGGCCTGGTTGGCGGTGCTGGCGTAGCTTCCCGCCTGGCTGGTGTTGTAGCAGATGGTCATGGCGGCGGACGCGGGCGACGGGTTGGCGACCGTGACGCCGAGGGTGGTGAGTGCCGTCGCGAGCAACGCGACCGCGAGCCGATTGAGTCGTGAGGTCATCGCTGACTCCAATCCGGGAGGAGGGGGTGTCAGGAGCCTAGCGACATACATCTATGTACTTCAATGCTTCTTTTGAAGGCGCGGCCGGGAGGTGGCCTCGCCCGCCGTCCGATCCGCCCAGCGGGTCGCCGAGCGTCGCACGGATGCGATAGCCTAACGATCGTTCAGTTCATTGCGGCGAGGGAGTCAGCGTGACGCTCGACGGTGAGGCGCTGGAGCAGCTCCGCAAGCGCGTGCGGGCCGGCGGCGCGGAGAAGTACCACGCGGCGAACGCCGCCAAGGGCAAGCTCTTCGCCCGGGAGCGGGTCGCGCTCCTGGTCGACGAGGGCTCCTTCGTCGAGGACGGCCTCTACGCCAACGCACTTGCCGACGGGCTGCCCGCCGACGGCGTGGTCACCGGCACCGCCACCATCGACGGCCGGCAGGTCTGCCTGATGGCCAACGACTCCACCGTCAAGGCCGGCAGTTGGGGCGCCCGCACCGTCGAGAAGATCATCCGGATCATCGAGCGGGCGTACGGCGCCAGCGTGCCGATGGTCTACCTGGTCGACTCGGCCGGCGCCCGGATCACCGACCAGGTCGACCTCTTCCCCGGCCGGCGCGGCGCCGGCAAGATCTTCTGGAACCAGGTTCGCGCTTCGGGCTCGATCCCGCAGGTGTGCGCGCTTTTCGGCCCGAGCGCCGCCGGTGGGGCGTACATCCCGGCGTTCTGCGACGTGGTGGCCATGGTCGAGGGCAACGCCAGCATGTACCTCGGCTCCGACCGGATGGTCGAGATGGTCACCGGCGAGAAGACCACCCTGGAGGCGATGGGCGGGGCAAAGGTGCACACCGCCGAGTCCGGCGTGGGGCACTTCCTCTGCCAGACCGAGGCCGACGCGCTCGACGTGGTGCGCCGCTACCTGTCGTACCTGCCAGCCAACTGGACCCAGGCGCCGCCGGCCGCCGAGGCGGTGGCCGCGCCCGCGAAGGCCGACCTGGCCGCGCTGGTGCCGGCCAGCGAGCGGCAGGCGTTCGACATGCGGCGGTACGTCAAGGGCCTGCTCGACGAGGGTTCCTTCTTCGAGATTCAGGCGCTCTGGGCCAAGGAGCTGACCATCGGCTTCGGCCGGCTGAACGGCGAGGTCGTCGGCGTGGTCGGCAACAACTCGATGTTCAAGGGCGGCGTGCTCTTCGTCGACTCGGCCGACAAGGCAACCCGGTTCGTGCAGCTCTGCGACGCGTTCAACGTGCCGCTGCTCTTCCTCAGCGACGTGCCCGGCTTCATGGTGGGCAGCGCCGTGGAGAAGCAGGGCATCATCCGGCACGGCGCGAAGATGATCACCGCGATCTCCGAGGCGACCGTGCCGAAGATCTGCGTGGTGGTCCGTAAGGCGTACGGCGCCGGCCTCTATGCGATGGCCGGGCCCGGGTTCGAGCCGGACGCCACCATCGCGCTGCCCAGCGCGAAGATCGCGGTGATGGGGGCCGAGGCCGCGGTGAACGCGGTCTACGCAAACAAGATCGCCGCCATCCCGGATGCGGACGAGCGGGCCGCCTTCGTGGCCGCGAAGCGCGCCGAGTACGAGCAGGACATCGACGTCGTCCGGCTCGCCAGCGAGCTGGTGGTGGACGCCATCGTCGAGCCGCAGGACCTGCGTACCGAGCTGGTGCGCCGGTTCGCCGCAGCGCGTACCAAGGATCGGCAGTTCTCCCGGCGCCGGCACGGCGTCACCCCGGTCTGACCCGACGACCGACCGAACGGCCACAGCGAACCGTCCCGGCGTCACGAGCGCCCGGCGGCCCCGTCCACACAGGAGGATGAGATGGACTTCCGGCTCACCGACGAACAAACGGCGCTGCGGGAGAGCGTGCGGGACTTCGCCCGCGAGGTGGTCGCACCGGTCATCGCCGAGCACTACGAGCAGCACACCTTCCCGTACGAGGTGATCCGGCAGATGGGCAAGATGGGCCTGTTCGGCCTGCCCTTCGGCGAGGAGCACGGCGGCATGGGCGGCGACTACTTCGCGCTCTGCCTCGCCCTGGAGGAGTTGGCCCGGGTCGACTCCAGCGTGGCGATCACGCTGGAGGCGGCGGTCTCGCTCGGCGTGATGCCGATCTACCGGTTCGGCACCGACGAGCAGCGCGCGACCTGGCTGCCGAAGCTGCTCAGCGGCGAGGCGCTGGCCGGTTTCGGGCTCACCGAGCCGGGCACCGGGTCGGACGCCGCCGGTACCCAGACGCGGGCGGTGCTGGACGGTGACCACTGGGTGATCAACGGCTCGAAGGCGTTCATCACCAACTCGGGCACCGACATCACGGCCCTGGTCACCGTCACGGCGGTGACCGGCACGAACCCGGACGGCTCGAAGGAGCTGTCGACCATCATCGTGCCCACCGGTACGCCGGGGTTCACCGTGGCGCCGGGCTATTCCAAGGTGGGCTGGACCGCCTCGGACACCCACGAGCTGACCTTCGACGACTGCCGGGTGCCGGCCGCCAACCTGCTCGGCGAGCGGGGCCGGGGCTTCGCCCAGTTCCTGCAGATTCTCGACGAGGGCCGGATCGCCATCGCCGCGCTGGCCGTCGGCCTCGCCCAGGGCTGCGTCGACGAGTCGATCAAATACGCCAAGGAGCGGCACGCCTTCGGCCGGCCGATCGGTGCCAACCAGGCGATCCAGTTCAAGATCGCCGACATGGAACTGAAGGCGCACACCGCCCGGCTGGCCTACTACGACGCCGCCGCCCGGATGCTGGCCGGCGATCCGTTCAAGCGGCAGGCCGCCATCGCCAAGCTGCACGCCAGCACGATCGCGGTGGACAACGCCCGGGAGGCGACCCAGATTCACGGCGGCTACGGCTTCATGAACGAGTACCCGGTGGCCCGGTTCTGGCGGGACTCCAAGATCCTGGAGATCGGCGAGGGCACCAGCGAGGTGCAGCGCATGATCATCGCGCGCGATCTGGGTCTCTGACCGGTCCCCGAGCCGGCCGGCGCCCGATCGGCCGGTCGCTTCGGGTAGGGGTGCCTGTTCGGCTGTCGGATATCGGCGAGGGGGCGTCGGCAGCCCGACGTTCGACTGCCGATGGTGGGAGTCGATCCGTACTCTTCGTGCCCATGACTCCCGATCATGATCGGTCGCGGAGCCCGGCGGGCCGTACCGGGCTGCCGGACCTGCTCCGTGGGCACCGGCGTACCGCCGGCCTGACCCAGGCCGAGCTGGCGTCCCGGGCCGGCGTGGGCGTGCGGACGGTGCGTGACCTGGAGCGTGGTCGGTCGGTCCGGCCGCAGCGCACCACGGTTGAGCTGCTCGCCGCAGCGTTGGACCTGACCGGCGCCACCCGGGCGATGTTCCTGGCCGCGGCCCGCAGCACCGCCAGCGGTGAGCCACCCCAGTCGGATGTCACCCCGGTGGCGCTCGCGATCACCGGCAGCACCGCGTCGACTGCCGAGCCCGCCGGATCCGGCCCGCAGGTCGCCCTTCCACCGCCGGTCGCGCTGATCGGCCGCGACCGCGATGTCACGGAGTTGGCCGGGATGCTGACCGCGGAGCGTGGTCCCCGGCTGGTGAGCCTGGTCGGGCTGGCCGGGGTCGGCAAGACCGCGCTCGCGCTCTCCGTGGCGCACGCGGCAGCCGGTGCCCACTCGGGCGGCGTGGCCGGGGTGCTGGTCGGCGAGGGCTCGGACGGACCGGATGTGCTCGCCGCCTCGATGGCCGTGCTCGGCGCGGCCCGGCTGCCGGAACTCGTCGCCCGGCTCGCCGGCCGGCCGGCGTTGTTGGTGATGGACGCGGTGGAGCGCGCACCGGGCCCGGTGGCCGAGACGCTGCACCGGCTGACCGGCGTGCTGCCCTCGCTGCGGGTGTTGGTCGCCGGGCGGCATCCGGTCGGGCTGCCCGGCGAGCGGGTCTGGCCGGTGGCGCCACTCGACGTGCCGCCGCCGGGCGCCGAGCGGCGTGGGCCGGCCACGCTCGGGTCGTGGCCGGCGGTCGCGCTGTTCACCGCCCGTCTGGCCCAGGTCCGTCGGGAGCCTCCCACCGCGGACGAACTGCCTGCTCTGGCCGCACTGGTCCGCCGGCTGGGCGGGCTGCCGCTGGCCATCGAGCTGATGGCCGCCCGGGGCAGGATCCTCGACCTCACCGAGCTGCTTGACCGGTACGGCGACCGGGTGCTCGACCTGGCGACCCCCGCCGACCCGGCGGTCCATCCCGGCTGGGACGGGCCCGACGCGACGGTCCGCCGCTCGGTCGGCGCGGACGACACCGGGGCAGTCGTGGCGGTGACCCTGCGGGACGCGGTGGAGACCAGCTACCGGCTGCTCGCGTCGGACGAGCGGGCCGCGCTGCGCAGGCTCGCCGTGTTCGGTAACCGCTGGTCGGTGGAGTTGGCCGAGGAGATGCTCGTCGACGAGGCCGACCGGGACGGCGCGGCGGCGATCGATCCCGTTTCGCTGTTGGACCGGCTCGTCGAACTCGGCCTGCTGAGCGTGCGCGGCACCGGGCCGTACCGGTTTCGGCTGCTTGACGCGGTACGCGACTTCGCCGCCGAGCAGGCGGCCGGCGGCGGCGAGCTGCCCTCCATCCGGCGTCGGCACGCGGTGGTGGTCGCTCGACTGGTGGCGCGGACCGCCACCGATCTGGTCGGTTCGCGGCTGCCCGAGGCGTTGCACCGGCTGGACGAGGTGACCAGCGACATCAGTTCGGCGCTGGCCCACGCCGCAACCGACGATCCGGTGACCGCGCTCCGTCTGGCGGCCTCCCTGACCCGCTGGTGGCGGTTTCGTGGCCGGGATGTCGCCGGCCGGCAGTGGCTGCGCCGGTTGTTGGCCGATCCGCGGACCGTCGACGCCGATCCCGTCCTGCGGGGCTGGGCCGCCCTCGGGGTGGCCCGGCTCGCTGCCGAGCACGGCGCGGGCGCCGACGAGCTGCCGACGGCGCGGGCCGCGTTGGACGCGTTCCGGCAGGCCGGCGACGTCAGTGGGGAGTTGGAGTCGCGGATCGTGCTGGGCGCGCTGCTGATCGGCGTTGGCCGGCGCGACGAGGCCCGCGAGCAGGCCGAGACGGTGCTCCGGCTGGCCGGCCGCAACGGCCGGATCCGGGACATGGCGGTGGCCCAGAACAGCCTCGCCTGGCACGAGATCCGGGTCGCCGACCTGGCTGCGGCGCACCGCCGGCTGGCCGCGGTGGACCGGCTCGCCGCCGAGTGCGGGGAACAGCGGCTGCGGGCGCTCTCCTGGGCCAACCGGGCCGAGGTCGTCCGCCTCGAGGGTCGGTACGCCGACGCGGTGGACCAGGGCCGACGGGCGGTGGCGGCGTTGTCCGAGCTGGGTGATCCGCGGCACCGCAGACGGGTGCTCGGCACGATCGGGTTGGCGCTCGCCCAGGACGGTCGCGGTGACGAGGCGGCCGAGGTGCTCACCGAGTTGCGCGCCGACGCCGCCGAGCTGGGAGTAGGCGTGCGGTCGCGGCCGCCAGCGGAGCGGGCCGGACCGCCGCGACCGCGTCTGCATGGTGCGGTGCCGGCCGGGGTCGGCCCGAAGGCGGCGATCTGTGCGTTGATCGAGGGAAACCTGGCGCTGCACCGGGGTGACCGGGAGTTGGCGGCCGAGTGGTTCGCCGCCGCCGCCGAGGTTGGTCAGGACCGGCGGGACGCGGTGGAGGCGCTGGTCGGGCTGGCCGCGAGCACTGCCGACGCGGCGATCCTCGACCAGCTCGACCGGGTCTGCCAGGAAAGTGGCATCCGCCTGCTGCCGCAGGAGTCGGAACTGCTCTACGCGCTGACCGCCACCCGGGGCGGGCCCGCCGAGCGGTAGTCGCGGCGGGTTGCCGGGTGGAGAGTGGCGCGGGCGAAAAGCCCCCTTTGTTGCTACCCCTCGCTGTTCGCCCGCGCCGTCACCCCCCGGTGAATCCCCGGTGGACGAAAGCCTGCCACCGCGATCGAGGCGGAAAGCCTGTTTCGGGCGGCATGTCGGGGTGGCAAGGTCAGTTCTGCCGGTCTTTCTGCCGGTAGCGCCGACACCGCTCCCGGTCGGTCGCCGACTGCCAAACGGGCGGCCGGCGACGGTCAGTGGGCAGCGCCGTCGACGGCGGCGATCTCCTGCTCGGTGCTGCCAGCGGTGGCTCCCGGATGCACGGCGTCACGGACCCGGCGCAGGCCGTCGAGCAGGGCCGCCAGAGCCTCGGGGTCGAGTTGCCCGGTGAACCACTGCTCGATGATCCGTAGGTGCCCGGGCAGCGTCTCATCCAGCCGCCGCATGCCAGCGGCGGTTACCACGGCGAACGAGCTGCGGCGGTCGGACGGGCAGGCCCGGCGGGTGAGCAGCCCGTCGCGTTCCATCCGGTCCACCACGCGGGTCACCCCGCTGGTGGACAGGGAGGTCTGCGCGGCGAGGTCCGACATCCGCAGTTGGTTGCCCGGTGAGCGGGCCAGTCGGGTGAGCACCTCGAACTCGACCACGGAGAGGCCCTGCTCGTCGAGTTGGGCAGCGAACCGGGCCGACAGACCGGCATGCACCTCGTAGAGCAGGCCGACGGCGGTGATCCGGGGGTCGTCGAAGACGTTGGTCACTCGTTCATCGTACCAGTACTTGACAGGGGGAATGTTGTTGCGGTTATATTTGCTCAAGCAGTCGTTGGGCTACTAAACATTCTCTGGAGGACATCAGCATGACCAGCAGCATCGATGCGGTTACCCGCGACTGGGACGGCCTCACCATCCCGACCCCCGGCACCTACGCGCTGGACGTCGCGCACAAGCGGGTCGGCTTCGTCGCTCGGCACATGATGGTCAGCAAGGTCCGTGGCGAGTTCAACGAGGCGACCGCCACCATCACCGTCGCCGAGGACCCGCTGCAGTCCTCGGTCGCTGCCACCATTCAGGGTGCCAGCATCGACACCACCCAGGCCGACCGGGACGCGCACCTGCGCAGCCCCGAGTTCCTGGATGTCGAGAACTTCCCGACCCTGGAGTACCGCAGCACCGGGGTCAAGTCCCGTCGTGGCAACGAGTTCGTGCTCTCCGGTGAGCTGACCATCAAGGGCGTCACCCGCCCGGTCGAGCTTGAGGTCGAGTTCGAGGGTGTCGGCCGCAGCCCGTTCGGCCAGGACATCTTCGGCTTCTCCGCGAGCACCGAGATCGACCGCGAGGAGTTCGGCCTGACCTGGAACGTCGCGCTGGAGACTGGCGGCGTGCTGGTCAGCAAGAAGATCAAGATCGAGATTGAGGGCGAGGCCATCCGCCAGGCCTGATCCTTCGGATCGCCGGTACGCCGGGCCCGCGCCGTACGTCGGCGCGGGCCCGGCGTCGTCTCCGTCGACCTCGTGGGAATTGTCACGAGTTGTTCGCACGGCTACCGGGTCCGGCCAGGCGCCGACGGGGTACAGATGGCGCCACGAGCGCGTCTGGCTCCGGTTGGTGACGGATCACCCGGCGCCGGCCTCTGGCCCCGGCCAGGCAAGCGCTCTTAACGTGGATGGTTCACACTGCGCTTTCCGGGACGGCAGGATCCCGACCGCGCCGGCGTCGGGAGGACACATGGGCAGGGACGTCTCGCAGGGCGCCTTCTCCCGGGAGGACCGCGTCCGCTACCGGCAGAAGGTCCGGCGCTGCCTAGACGTCTTCGCGCTGATGCTGGACGACTTCGGCTTCGACGCCGACCGGCCGATGACCGGGCTGGAGATCGAACTCAACCTGGTCGACTCGGCGGCCGAACCGGCGATGCGCAACGAGGAGATCCTCGCCGACATCGCCGACCCGCTCTTCCAGACCGAGCTGGGGCAGTTCAACCTGGAACTCAACGCCGAGCCCCGGCTGATCGAGGGCACCGGCTTCGCCGACTACGAACACGACCTGCGCGGCAGCCTCTCCCGGGCCGACGAGCGGGCGGCCAAGTCCGACGCGAAGATCGTCCTGGTCGGCATCCTGCCCACCCTCACCGAGGGGCACCTGGTCGAGGACAACCTCTCCACCAATGAGCGCTACCGGGTGCTCAACGACCAGATCGTCGGTGCCCGGGGCGAGGACATCGAGCTCGACATCCGCGGCGTCGAGCAGTTGCGGACGCACACCGACTCGATCGCCCCCGAGGCCGCCTGTACCAGTCTCCAGTTCCACCTCCAGGTGGCGCCGGACAGCTTCGCCGACTACTGGAACGCGTCGCAGGCCATCGCCGGGGTGCAGGTGGCGATCGGGGCGAACTCTCCCTTCCTGTACGGCCGGCAGCTCTGGGCCGAGACCCGGATCGCCCTCTTCGAGCAGGCCACCGACACCCGTCCGGACGAGCTCAAGGCACAGGGCGTACGCCCCCGGGTGTGGTTCGGAGAGCGGTGGATCACCTCGATTTTCGACCTGTTCGAGGAGAACGTCCGGTACTTCCCGCCGCTGCTGCCGATCTGCGAGGACGAGGACCCGGTGGAGGTGCTGCACGCCGGCGGTGTGCCCCAGCTCGGCGAACTGCGGCTGCACAACGGCACGGTCTACCGCTGGAACCGCCCGGTCTACGACATCATGAACGGCCGCCCGCACCTGCGGGTGGAGAACCGGGTGCTGCCGGCCGGCCCCACGGTGGTGGACATGCTGGCCAACGCGGCCTTCTACTTCGGGCTCGCCCGCGGCCTGGCCGAGGCGGAACGGCCGATCTGGAGCCAGCTCACCTTCAGCTCCGCCGAGGAGAACTTCCACGCCGCCGCCCGGCGCGGCCTGGACGCCGTGCTGCACTGGCCCCGGGTCGGCGATGTGCCGGTCACCAAGCTGGTGCTGGAGCAGTTGCTGCCCACCGCCGCAGCCGGCCTGGACGGGTTCGGTGTCGCCCCGGCGCAGCGCGACCGGCTGCTCGGCATCATCGAGCAGCGCTGCCGGACCGGCCGCAACGGTGCCGTCTGGCAGACCGAGGCGGTCTGGGCGGCGGAGCGGCACCGGGGCATGGACCGGCCCGCCGCGCTGCACCACATGGTCCAGCGCTACGCGGAACTCCAGCGCGGCAACGAGCCGGTGCACACCTGGCCGGTCGACTGACTCCGCGCGCCCAGCTCGCCCACCGCGTTGGCGGCTCGCCGCCGTCGAGGGGGCTCAGTCGGTGGCGGGTCGCCCGGACCGTCGCGGCGACCTGCTCCGTCGGCCACCCGTCGCCGCACCCTCCGCCGAGCCACCGTCCGCGGAATCGGTCGGATCGGCGAGGTCCGGGTCCGTGCGCGGTGCCGGCACCCGGGGTACGCCGGCGGTGCCCCGCTTCCGCGGAGCGGCCTCGGTCACCGGGGGTACGGCGCCGGCAGGGACCTTTCCGCGCCCGGTGGTGACCTCTGCCGAAGGGCTGACCGCCGCCGGCTCGGACTCGGCGGCCCGGGGCGAGCCGGGCTCGACGACGGTGTGCGGGCCGGCTGCGCCGGCCGCGTTCCGGTTCCGGTCGGCCCGCTCGGCGAAGACGGCGATCAGCACCGAGCCGCCGATGCCGGCGATCACCGCGTACGGGGCGATCAGTTGGGTGGACAGCTGTGCCGGACCCAGTGCCGACCAGCGCGGCACGGTGGTCAGGTAGGCGAGCGCGACGAGCAGTGGACCGGCCGCGCCGGAGGCCGCCGCGCCGACCCGGTGCCCGGGCGACCTCGCGGCCCGTCGGGCGGCCAGCGCGCCGATCACCAGTGCGGGAACGAGCGCCAGCAGCGCACCCGGCCAGTAGAGCTGGTCCCCGATCCAGTATCGAGGGTGATCCGGGTCGAGCTGCCAGGTGCCGAGCTGGGCGCCGGTCAGCCCGCGTCCGACGCGTACCCCGTCGATCACCGAGACCACCGCGAGCAGCCAGAGCCAGGCGGCCGTCGCGGTCACGTTCAGCGCGGCGGTACGGGAGCGCAGCGCCCAGACCGCGACGAGCACGCCGATCAGGATGCCCAGTCCCGCGTGTACGGCGGCCACCCGTTGCGGGGCCCCGGTGTCGGCGCCCATCGCGACCCGCGCAGGTACGGAGACCAGCAGCACGGTGACCAGCCCGCCGATCCCGGCACCGAGCGCCAGGGCGATCCGTCGCAGCAGGCCCCCGTCCTCGTTGGGCAGGGCCTCGGACGCCCGCGCCGACCGGTCGCCCGTCTCGGCCGCTCGGTCCGTCGTCGTGGGGCCGCTGTCGTCGACCGCAGTCGGACGCCCGGTCGCGAGCGCCGCCCGGTCCGGCCGGGCCGCCTGGTCCGACCCGTCCGCCGGTCCCGGCTCGGGCACGGCGGGAGGCGTCGGCTCCGTGTCGGTCACCCTCGGATCGGCCACCGGCGGCACGGCCCGCTGGTGCAGCCGCTGCGCACAGACCGCACCCAGCACGGTCGAGCTGGCGGCGAGCCAGGTGGCCCAGGCGAGGCCGTCCGGCCATGCCGTCTCTGTGGCTCCGGCATCGGTTGGCGTCCAGGTGATGACGCCGAGCCCGTAGCCGAAGCCCAGTTGCGCGGCGCCAGCGCCGGCAGCGACCCCGATCGCCGTCGCGATCGATACTCCCCAGCCCCGTCTGGCCATGCCGGGCAGCGTAGCGTCCCGTCGTCGGCGCGGCGAGTCGCGACGACCCGCCGGGGTTGGCCGGCGGCGCAGCGTGTTGGGCGGCGACGGGTACGGTCGCCGGTGATGAGGCGGTGGGCGGTATGACGGACGCGAACACGGGTCGGCAGGATTCCGCTGGCGACCGGGACGACGGCGGTCCTGGACGGACCAGCGTGCTGCTGGGTGGCGGCCTGGTCGCCGTGCTCCTCGCCGCCGTCGGTGCGACCGGCGGCTGGCTGCTGGCCGGCGGGGACGACGGATCTCCGTCGGATCCGCTGGCGGTGACGACCGCGACCGGTGCGCCGACCGACCAGGCCACCGCACCCCGGCCCAGCACCGGCCGGACCACGCCCTCCACCCCCCGGACCTCCGGCACTGCGACGAAGGGGACCGGGCTGACCGTGCCACCGGTCGTGGGCACCGACTTCGTGCAGGCCCGGGACATGTTGCGCAAGCAGCGGCTGGGCTGGCGGTTGGTCTTCGGCACGGGCACCGGTCGTACGGTCGAGAGCAGCTCGCCCGCCGTGGGTACCGAGGTCGCCCGGGGCGCCACGGTGCAACTCCGCGTGGCCGGGCCCGCGCCGGCCGCCGAGGTGCCCGATGTGGTCGGCGACAACTGCTCCGATGCCGCCGACGACCTGGTCGACGAGGGGCTCTACCCGAGCTACCGCAGCGGACGCAGCGGAAAGGTCAGCCGGCAGGAACCGGCCGAGGACGGCCCGGCCCGCTGGAACGACAAGGTCAGCATCTGGTGCGGGACAGCAGCGCCACCCACCCAGGCGAGCCCGGAACCCACCCCCTGATCCCCGGCCCAGCGATCGACCATCACCACCGACCGCTTCGTGGGTGCCAGAGATCGGGGCGTCCGACCGCCGACACCGGTTCGGGCCGGGCGGTTCGGGCCGCTGATACCCGCCGATGACGGTGCGGGCGGTTAGGTTGACGGTCGAGGGCCATGGCGCCGGCCCGGTTCGGGAAAGGACGGTGCGATGAGCGACGACCGCCAGGGGCCGCCCACCGGGGACCACGACGACGACCGGACCCGACCCCTGCCGCCCGCCGCCGACCGGCCGGAGCCGCCACAACCAGCCGAGCCCGCCACCCCACCCCGCGCCGCGGCGCCGGACGAGACCGTGACGCACGACCGCACCGCGCAGCCGGACGAGACCGCGCCGCAGGACCGCACCGCGCAGCCGGACGAGACCGCGCCGCAGGACCGCACCGCGCAGCCGGACGAGACCGCGCCGATCGACCGCACCGCGCCGGCCGGCCCCGCCGCCGACCAGACCATGCCGATCGACCGCTCCGCGCTGCCGCAGCCGGGCACGCCGGCCGACCGCACCACACGGATGCCCCCGGAGCGGTCGACCCCGCCACCGTGGTCCGGGCGGGCGGAGGTGCGGGCGCCGCGACCGGCTGAGCCCGCCGGCGAGTGGTACGCCGAGGAGCAGGGTGGCCGCCGCTGGTGGCTGCCGATCCTCTGGGGCGTGCTCGCGCTGTTGTTCGCGGGCCTGCTCGGAGCCGCCCTCTGGGTGGTGCTCGCCGCGCAGGACGACAACCCGGACGACTCGCGGACCACGCCGTCACTTCCGCCGGCCAGTGCCACCACTGCCGCCCCGACCAGCGCGGCCCCCACCTCTGCGGCGCCGACCAGCCCGGCGACCACCGCGCCGGCCGAGGTACCGGTGCCCCCGCTCACCGGGCTGCCGCAGGCAACCGCCGAACGGCTGCTGGACCGGCTCGGTCTGACCTACCGGGTGGTGTACCGCGCGTCCGAGTTGCCGCCGGGGATGGTGGTGGGCACCGAGCCGGAGGCCGGCACGACGGTGCCGACCGACGAGGAGGTGCTGCTGGTCGTCTCCCAGGCCCGGCCCTCGACCGGGGCCAGCCCGACCGCGCCGAGCCCGACGGTGACGAACACGCCGTGACGGGTGCTCACCACATTCGGCGGCGCGTGCCGACCATGCCGAGGCCGGCCAGGGAGATGGTGAGGCCGAAGATCCCGGACCAGAACAGTGAGCGGCGGACGTCCGCGGCGGTGTCCTGGGCGGGAGCCGCCTCGGTGATCGCCTGCCGGCCGTCGGACTGACCGCCGGCACCGGCGCCAGCCGCAAGGCCGGTCGGCTCGGGGCCGTCTTCGAGGGCGTCGGCACCGATCCAACCGGGTTCGTCCACGGGCGGATCGGCGTCGACCACGGTGATCTCCGGTGCCGGCACCGGAGTGGTCAGCCGGGTCGACGACAATGCTGGGTCGCGGACCAGGACCACGAGTGCGGTCACCGCCCCGAGCAGGGCGAGCAGTCCAACGGCGTAGGCGATACGGGAGCGGTGATGCCGCCGCAGGGCGGGCTGATTGACCATGACCATCCCAGGCTCAGGGCCCTGGACGCGCGGGTAAAACGGTGCCGGGGTGGGCGTACCAATTCTATGGCGATGGCACGCCCACTGGCGGCGGATCGCGGTGGTCAGCCCACCCGGACCGGAGTACGGATGACGGGTCGCCGGGTCCGTACGGTGTGCGGACGGGGCTCCGGTGCGGACTGCACCTGTTGCAGCCCTTCCCGCTGGACGAAGATCGACCGTCGGGTGACCGCGTCGCCCGCGCTGTTCAATTCGTAGCCGTCGAGCCAGAGCCAACCGTCGTACGTCGGCCAGTCGAGCACCCGGATCACCCGGTACTTGATGGGCCTGAGGAACTGGACACTCGCCGCGCGAGTCACGTGCAGTACGTCACCGGAGCGGGGAAGCACATGGGCTCCTGGGGAGGTCGGCCGGCGGGGTGCCGGCGGTGACTGATCGGGGGAACGTCACGGCCCGGTGACGGGGTCTCGCCTCGTGGACCGGTGTTGCTTATGGTGGTGGTCGGGCCGTACTCCGCTGGTGGCGTGCCGCCACCCGACCATCACCCGGCTGCTTCCGGGAACCGCGCCCGCCGCCGCAGCTTGCCGGCGTGCAGCGGCGGGGTCATCACCCGGAGCAGGTCTCGGTGTCGCTGGCCGGGCCCACGTCGCGTCGGCTCTCCCCGGATCGGTGGGATCACCACACCGGGGGACCGGACGGAGACGCTGAGTGATCCGTGCCATACGGACAGAGTGCATCAGGGACGTGCTACATGCAAGTTGCACGTCGACTTTTGCCGATACGTGAGTTGCTCATGTAAAGCGGCGCTTGAAGCCATCCGCGTCCGGACGGCACACTGAGGGCCGGTTTCGCCCGTCGCGGCCGGCCGATGACCGGCACCACCCCCTTGCCGCGAACGCTCGCCGGTCGACGGTCGCGCCCCCGGCGGGTGGCAGCCAGTGGCGCGTCGACCGGAGGTAGCCCGAGTGGGGTCGAGCAGCCAGCGGCGAGGATCAGTGACGCAGTGGTTGCGCCATGAGTGAGCGGCGCAGTCCGACCATCCGGCGGCGGCGGCTCGGTGCCGAGCTGCGCCGTCAGCGGGAATCTGCCGGGATCACCATCGAGGTGGTCGCCGAGCAGTTGGAGTGTTCGGCGTCGAAGGTCTCGCGGATCGAGACCGGGCACACCACGGCCACCCCGCGCGATGTGCGCGACATGCTGCGGATCTACGGCGTGGTGGGTGCCGAGAGCGACGAGCTCGTGCAGATCGCCCGGGAGGCCCGGCAGAAGGGCTGGTGGCACCCGTACAGCACGGTGCTGGTCGGGGCGTACGTCGGGCTGGAGGCCGCGGCGAGTTCGATCCGGGCGTACGAACAGCAGGTGGTGCCCGGCCTTTTGGAGACCGAGGAGTACGCCGGGGCGATGATCCGCGCCGCCCGGCCGGACTTCACGGCCGATCAGGTACATCAGCGGGTGCGTGTCCGTCTGGGCCGTCAGTCGTTGTTGACGCAGGACGATCCGGTCGATCTGTGGGTGGTGCTCGATGAGGCGGTGGTAAGCAGGCCGGTGGGCGGGGACGAGGTGATGCGCGGCCAGCTCAAACGGCTGGTCGAGGTTGCCGAACTGCCGAACGTGACGTTGCAGATCCTGCCCTTCGAGGTGGGGGCGCACGCCGGCATGGACGGGACCTTCACGATCCTCAGCTTCCCCGAGCCCGGTGATCCGGATGTCGTGTACGCGGAGAACGCCACGGGTGGGCTCTTCCTGGAGAAGAGCGACGAACTACAGAAGTACAGTTTCATCTTCGATCACATCCGAGCTGCGGCCATTCGTCCGGAGGAGTCCGTCGCACACATCGCAAAACTGGCAGAGGAGCCGTTGTGGAAATGGCGACCAAGGGGTTCCCCGTGGACCTGACGCAGGCAACGTGGTTCAAGAGCTCGAAGAGCGGGCCGAACTGTGACAACTGCGTGGAGGTGGCGTACGTGACCGGGGCGGTCGGAGTACGGGACTCGAAGGACAAGGCCGGCCCGGCCCTGATCTTCGCCTCGGGTGACTGGCACGCCTTCGTCGCCGGCACCAGGGGTGGTGCGTTCGGCTCGGCCTGACCGCGCGGTCAACGGAGTCCCCGTCCGGTCTCGACCGGACGGGAACCTTCCCGTGTCCGCGCGCCGGGCTCGGGTGGCCGCGCTGCCGGCAGGGTCGGCGAGGTTCCGTCGGGATTCCCGTCGCCACAGCGGGTCCGTCTCGTTGAACCGGTCGGTACGGCGCTGGTCGACGACCCGCCGCACCGCTCCGCAACCGAGCGAGGTAGGCGAGACGGATGACGACGATCGGGTCTGACAACCTCACCAACGGTCCGGGCAAGCCGGAGCGGTTCGGTGGGAAGTACCGCGGGGCGCGTCGGGACACCGTGCTGACCGAGGTGGTCTCGACCGACCAGGAGATGAGCGGGCGGGAGGCGTCGGCGACCGAGGCGGCAGACCCGCCGCTCTCCCTGCCGTCGCTGGACCCGAACCCGCTGGTCGAGCCGTCCTTCCCGCCGACCGGCTGGCCGATGGAGCCCACCGGATCGTTGGCTGACCACCCGTTGCTGCGTGGCCTGCTGATGGAGTTGCCGCCGAAGGGCAGCGTGCCGCCCCCGGGCTGGCTGGACCGCTGGTTCGAGGCGACCCGGGCGATCCTGGAGTTGCTATACGTGCAGGGGCCCGGCCGCTCGCGCTGACCGTTCTGCGTCCGGCCGGGCGCGTTCGGCGAGCCGGCTGTGCCGTAGCGCGTGCCGGACGCCGATGGCGATCACCACGAGCGCGCCCACGGTGATCGCCGGCCCGGTGACGCCCGGTGTGGCGAAGAGGCCGGTGCCGCTCGCCGCGACCAATGCGGGCACCGTCAACACACCGGTGACCTGCAACGGTAACCCGATCAGCGGGTGGGCAGCGGCGGCCCGAAGGCCGTACGGCGCGGGCGTCTCCGGCGCGGTGGCGAACGCTCCCGCGCCGGCCCAGAGCCGGCGCACCCGGCGTACGGTGCAGACCGCCACCACGAGGGCGGGAATCCCGGCGATATCGAGGGCGGCGGCGGCCTGGTCGGCCGAAGTGTTTCCGGCACTGAACAACCCGGCCGCAAGCACGGTCACCGTGAGCGTCAGGCCCACGAGGGTCAGGATGAGCAGGTGTCCAGCGCGTCGGCGCAGTGCGCGGGCGCGGTCCAGCCGGGGCAGGCCGTCCGCGACCACGCCAGCGGCCAGCCACAGGATCGCGATCGGCAGCAGGGCGGCGAGGGGGCTCTCCATGCTGGTCAGCCTTTCCGATCGCGGCCGTCCGCGAATCCGGGCGCAGCCCGCGTTCGTCCCGGATGCCGTCCCCGTAGGGGGCATCCTTTCCGCGTTATGAACGATGCGACATGTTTATCTTCATCACTGCGTTGGCCTACTCTCGGAAAGATCGGCCGTCATGGATCTGAGCGGAACCCGCGTCGGGCGGCTGCCGGTCGGAGGGAGGTAAGAGATGCGTCTTGCCCACAGGTCCGTACTCGTTGGGGTGGCCACACTGACCGTGTTGGCCGCTGCCACACCCGCCCTAGCCGCCGAACCGACCGGAGCCATCCGGGCGGCGGGTGGGGACACGGCCGTCGCGGACAGCTACATCGTCGTCTTCAAGGACACCGCCGTCAGCCGGGGCACGGTCGGCGACAACGCGGAACGGCTGGTCGGCCGGCACGGCGGCACGGTGGCCCGCACCTACGGCGCGGCGCTGCGCGGCTTCGAGATCCGGGTCGGCGCGAAGGCCGCCGCACGGATCGCCGCCGATCCGGCGGTGGCGTACGTCGAGCAGAACCACACCGTCTCGATCGCCGGCACCCAGACCAACCCGCCATCCTGGGGCCTGGACCGGATCGACCAGCGGAACCTGCCCCTGAACAGCTCGTACACCTACCCGAACACGGCGTCGAACGTCCGCGCCTACGTCATCGACACGGGCGTGCTGTACGGGCACAACGACTTCGGCGGGCGGGCCGTCTCCGGCTTCGACGCGGTGGACGGCGGCTCCGCCGACGACTGCCACGGCCACGGCACGCACGTGGCGGGCACGGTCGGTGGCTCGGCGTACGGGGTGGCCAAGGGCGTCCAGATCGTCGGCGTCCGAGTGCTCAACTGCCAGGGCAGCGGCACCAACGCCCAGGTGGTGGCCGGTATCGATTGGGTGACCGCGAACGCGGTCAAGCCGGCGGTGGCGAACATGAGCCTCGGTGGTGGCGCGAACAGTTCGATCGACACGGCCGTTACCAACTCGGTCAACTCCGGCGTCACGTACGCGGTCGCCGCCGGCAACGGCAACGCCCTCGGCGTCCGGCAGAACGCCTGCAACTACTCCCCGGCCCGGGTCGCCTCCGCGATCACCGTGGGTGCGACGCAGAACAACGACGCCGCAGCGAGCTTCTCCAACTTCGGCACCTGCGTCGACATCCTGGCCCCGGGTGTCAACATCACCTCGGCCTGGTACACCAGCAGCAGCGCCACGAACACCATCAGCGGCACCTCAATGGCATCGCCGCACGTCGCCGGGGCCGCGGCGCTCGTGCTCTCGGCGAACCCGTCGTGGAGCCCGCAGCAGGTCCGGGACAATCTGGTCAACAACTCCACGCCGAACGTGGTGACCAACGTCGGCACCGGCACGCCGAACCAGCTGCTCTACGTGGTCAACGGCACCCCGCCGGCCAACGACTTCTCGGTATCGGTGTCGCCGACCTCCGGCTCCACCGCGCAGGGCGGCTCGGTGACGGCCACCGTCGGCACGGCCACCACCGCCGGCTCCGCCCAGTCGGTCAGCCTCTCCGCCAGCGGCCTGCCGGCCGGCACGACCGCGTCGTTCAGCCCGTCGACGGTGACCTCGGGCGGCTCGTCCACCCTCACCATGGCCACCTCGGCGAGCACCCCCGCCGGCAGCTACCCGGTCACGATCACCGGCAGCGGCGCGGCGGGCACCCGCACGGCCACCTACACGTTGACCGTGACCGGTTCGGGTGGCGGCGGCTGCTCCGGCACCAACGGCACCGACGTGGCGATCCCGGACGCTGGTGCGGCGGTGACCAGCTCGATCACCATCGCCGGCTGCGGCCGGAACGCCTCGTCGGCCTCCACGGTGGCGGTGAACATCGTGCACACCTACCGCGGTGATCTGGTCATCGACCTGCTCGCTCCGGACGGCGGCGCGTACCGGCTCAAGAACAGCGGTTTCGACAGCGCCGACAACGTGATCGCCACGTACACGACCAACCTGTCCGGTGAGGCCGCCAACGGCACCTGGCGGCTTCAGGTGCGCGACGTGTACGCGATCGACACCGGCTACATCAACACCTGGACCCTGACCCTCTGACCTTGTTCCCACGGCCGAGGCCCCACCTGGAACACCGGGTGGGGCCTCGTGCCGTACGGATCGGGCTCAGACCGCGAAGGTGGCCGGCCGCTCGGTGGCCGGGGCCGGCGGGCGGGCCTTCCACAGGCCGGTCTTCTGCGCGGCGAGCCGGGCCAGGTAGGCCGGGTTGAGGATCACGTAGCGGCGCCAGAGCCGCTTCGGCTCCAGACCGAGCCGCCAGAACCACTCCAGGCCGGCGCGCTGCATCCACGGCGGCGGCTGGCGCAGCAGACCGGCGTGGTAGTCGAAGGCCGCGCCGACCGCCATCAGCGGCATGTCGAGCAACGGCCGCATGGCGTACGCGAAGACCTCCTGGCGCGGGCAGCCGAGCCCGACCAGGACCAGTCGGGCGCCGCTGGACCGGATCCGATCGGCGATCTCGGCGTCCTCACCGGGCTGGACCGGGCGGAACTTGGATGGCTCCACCCCGGCGATCTTCAGCGCCGGGAACATCCGCTCCAACGCGGGGATCAGCCTGGCCAGCGTCTCCTCGGTCGAGCCGTACAGGTAGACCGGCAGGCCCTCGTCGGCGAAGCGGGAGAGCACGTGCAGGGTCAGCGTCGGCCCGTAGACCCGGTCGGTGAGCCCGGCGTGGTGCAGCAGGTTGAGCGCCCAGCGCACCGGCTGCCCGTCCGGGGTCACGACGTCGAAGGAGTTGAGCCGTGCGTTGTGCGCCCGGTCCAGCACACCGGTCATCACGCCGTGCACGGCCAGTGCGGTCAGCGCGAATGGACGCCGCTCCTGCGCCGCGGTGACCACCGCCTCGGTCGCCGTGGCGTAGTCGGTGGCGTCGACCAGGACGCCGAGTACGTTGCGCTTCGTCTGAGTCGTCATGGCTGGGGCACCCACTTGTCCACGTTGGCCTCGTAGATCTCCCGCAGGATCATCGGTACGTCGTAGGTGATCTTCCAGTCCGGGTACTGCTCCTCGAACCGGGCCATGCTGCTGATGTACCACTGGTGGTCGCCGGTGCGGGCCTGCTCGACGTAGTTGATCTGCGCCTCGCGGCCGGCGATCTCCTCGGCGATCCGGAACGCCTCGATGTGCGAGGTGTTGGAGTGCCGACCTCCGCCGAGGTTGTAGACCTCCGCCGAGCGTGGCGCCCGGAAGAACGCCTCGAATGCGGTCAGCACGTCACGCGAGTGGATCGCGTCGCGGACCATCTTGCCCTTGTAGCCGTACAGGTTGTATGTCCGGCCCTCCATGACGCAGCGCATCAGGTACGCCAGGAACCCGTGCAGCTCGGCCGCCGAGTGCGCCGGGCCGGTCAGCGTGCCGCCCCGGAAGCAGGCGGTCTTCATGTCGAAGTAGCGCCCGTACTCCTGGACCATCACGTCCGCCGCGACCTTGGAGGCGCCGAAGACCGAGTGCAGCGAGTTGTCGATCGACATGTCCTCGGTGATGCCCTGGTACCAGCGGTGATCCTCGGGCAGCTCGTACCGGGTCTCCAGCTCGATCAGCGGCAGGCTGTTGGGCCGGTCGCCGTAGACCTTGTTGGTCGAGCAGTGGATGAACGGCGCGTCGATCGCGTGCCGCCGGGTGTTCTCCAGGATGTTGAGCGTGCCGCCGGCGTTCACGTCGAAGTCCGTGTACGGCTCCTTGGCCGCCCAGTCGTGGCTCGGCTGCGCGGCGCTGTGGATCACCACGGCGATGTCCGAGCCGTACTTCTTGAACACCTGCTCCAGGCCGTCCCGGTCCCGGATGTCCACCGAGAAGTGGGTGTACGCGCTGCCCAGATCCCGGCGCAGTCGCTCCAGACTCCAGGAGGTGGAGCCGTCCTCGCCGAAGAAGTACCGGCGCATGTCGTTGTCGATGCCGACGACGTCCAGACCGAGGCCGGCGAAGTGCCGGACCGCCTCGGAGCCGATCAGACCACCCGACCCGGTCACCAACGCGACACTCACACGCCACTCCTGGTCCATCGGAGGCAGAATCCTTCGGAGCATAGCTTGACGCCCGGCACGCCCCGATATGACGGAAGGGCCCCGCATTCTGCGGAGCCCTCGTCGGTGGTGGGGATGGGGGGAGTTGAACCCCCACGCCCTTTCGGGCACACGGACCTGAACCGTGCGCGTCTGCCATTCCGCCACATCCCCGTGGCACAACCCGGAACACATTAGCCGCCCCGGACCCGCTGTCTCCAGCAGGCCCCGGAGATACTACGCTGTCCCAGGTGCTCGCCACGAGCGGTTACCGTTCGTGGCGGACGAAAGACTAGCACGGTAGTCCCGGCCCATCCGAACGGGCCGGTAGCAGGCGGCCGAGCGGCGTGTGAGCTGCGCGCGCGCCGGCCGGATACCATCATGTCCTCGGGACCCGAGGAGGAGCCGGTGAGCGTGCTGCAACGCTTCGAGAAGCGTCTGGAAGGCCTGGTCGAAGGGGCTTTCGCCAAGGTCTTCAAAGGGGTGGTCCACCCCGTGGAGATCCTCAACGCCATGCAGCGGGAGGCCGAGGCGCACAAGGCGATCCTGGCCGGTGGGCGCACGTTGGTGCCCAACCGCTACGTGATCGATCTCTCGCCGTTCGACCACAGTCGGCTGGCGCCGTACGCCGCCGCGCTGGCCCAGGAGTTGGCCCAGTCGCAGGCGGAGTTCATCGGCGAGCAGGCCTGGACGGTCTACGGCGACGTGATCGTCGAGATCGAGCGGGGCGAGGGCCTGGACACGGGCATGTTCCGCGTCACCGCCGAGGTCTACACCGGCGGCGAGGTCGCCCCGGTGTCGGCGCCCGGCTACGACGCCGGCCCGCCGGCCTACCCCGCGTACGACCAGGGTGGTGGCTACGGCCCGCCGCCCGGGCACGGTGGCACCCGCAACGTCCGGTTGGTCTCGGGCGACGGGCGCACCTATCCCCTCCAGATGGGGTCGACGGTGATCGGTCGCGGCGACCAGGCCAACCTGCGCCTGCCCGACGTCGGCATCTCCCGGCGACACGCCCGGCTGGATTTCGACGGCGGACAGGTCGTGCTGACCGATCTGGGGTCGACCAACGGCACCATGGTCAACGGCCAGCGGGTCTCCGCCGTCGCCCTCAACCCCGGCGACATGGTCCAGCTCGGCACCACGACGCTGACCTTCCGCGTGGACGGCTGACCCGCCTTGCCGGAACTGGTCATCACGGTTGCCCGGTTCGGGTTCCTGATTCTGCTGTGGATCTTCGTGTTCACGGTGGTCGGGGTGATCCGCCGGGACCTCTTCGCGGGTGCCCGGTCCGGTCGTCTGGTGGCCGCGCCGCGCGCGGTGGGCGCCTCGACGGGGCAGGCGGCCAAGCCGGCGAAGGTGAAGCGGGGCCGCGCGGCTCACCAGCTGGTGGTGACCGCCGGTCAGCTGGCCGGCACTCGGATCACTCTCGGTGAAGCGCAGATCACCATCGGTCGTGCCGAGGATTCCACCCTGGTCATCACCGACGACTACGCCTCCGCGCGGCACGCCCGGCTCGTGCCGCGCGACGGGCAGTGGTTCGTCGAGGACCTCGGCTCGACTAACGGCACGTACCTAGATCGCGCTAAGGTCACCGGACCAACCCCCGTCCCCCTCGGCGTGCCGATCCGGATCGGCCGCACTTCCCTCGAATTACGGCCATGACTCTGACCCTGCGCTATGCGGCCCACAGCGACCGCGGTCTGATCCGAGACGGCAATCAAGACTCCGTCTACGCCGGACCGCGGCTACTCGCCGTTGCCGACGGCATGGGCGGCATGGCCGCCGGTGACGTCGCCAGCAACATCGTCATCGGTGCCATGGCGCCGCTCGACGAGGACGTCCCAGGGGACGCTCTCGTCGACGCGTTGCGTTCGGCCGTGGGCACCGCCAACCAACAACTCCGCGACACGGTGGAGGCCAACCCGCAGTTGGAGGGGATGGGCACCACGCTGACGGCGACCCTCTTCTCCGGCAGCAAGCTGGGGATGGTCCACATCGGCGACTCGCGGGCCTATCTGCTGCGTAACGGCGAGTTCGCGCAGGTCACCAAGGACGACACGTACGTCCAGATGCTCGTCGACGAAGGTCGGATCAGCGCCGAGGAGGCGAGCAGCCACCCGCAGCGGTCGCTGCTGACCCGGGCACTGGACGGCCGGGACATCGACCCTGAGTACTCGGTGCGCCAGGTGCTGCCCGGCGACCGGTACCTGATCTGCAGCGACGGCCTCTCGGGCGTGGTCAGTGCCGACACCATCGGCGAGACCATGCGTGAGTACACCGACCCGCAGCAGTGCGTCGAGCGGCTGGTGCAGCTCGCGCTGCGCGGCGGCGGTCCGGACAACATCACGGTGATCATCGCCGACGCCACCGATCACGACATCGTCGAGGCGACCCCGATCGTTGGCGGCGCCGCCGCCCGCGACCGGGGCATGGCCACCTCCGCCGACGACTCGACCCCGGCCGCTCGGGCTTCGGCGCTCTCCGCGCCCCGCCCGTCCGTGCCCGAGGAGCCGGCGGCCGCGGACGACGAGCCGGAGCGGCCGAAGCGCCGACCGGTGCGGACCACCGCCATGGCGCTGGCCCTGCTGGTGATCATCGGTGGCGGGGTCTTCGCGGGCTGGACGTACACCCAGCGGCAGTACTACGTGGGTGCCACCGAGGAGGGGCAGGTCGCCGTCTTCCGGGGCATCCAGGGTCAGATCGCCGGGATGGACCTCTCCAGCGTGCACCGCACCAGCGGCACGCGGCTGGACGACCTCACCGTGGCGGCGCAGGACACCGTCAAGGTGGGCATCCGGGCCAAGAGTGAGCCGGACGCCGAGCGCCAGCTCGCCGAGCTGACCAGCGACACGCCGAGCAACCCCAACCTCAAGCCGATCTGCCCGGCCGACCCGACCGCGGTGGGTGGCACGCCGACGCCAACGCCGACCCCGAGCCCGGTCGGGGCGACCCCGACGCCGAACGGCAGCCCCAGCGCCGGCGCGTCGGCGACCCCGAACGGGGTCGTCAGCGCGAGCCCGACAACCGGTGCCACCGCCGCTGTCGGTGTGACCGGTCCGACCACCACACCCGACGCCACGCCCTCCGACTCGGCCCCGCCGGCGCTCGACCCGGCCGGTTGCCGGTCTCCCGAGTGAGCGTCGGCTGAGATCCCGAGGAATCCCACCCGTGACCGTAGCGGCCACACCGGCACCCTCGCCCGCCTCCACGGGCGGGCAGTCCGGCGTACGCCTGGCCCGGTCCCGACGCAACGCTGAGCTGTCCCTGCTGCTGCTCGCCATGGTCCTGGTGGCCGCTTACGGGGCGACCGTCGAGGCGAACCTGCTGGACACGGTCACCCCGGACTTCTGGATGCCCGCCGCCGCGCTCGGCGCGGTCTTCCTCGGCCTGCATCTGGTCATCCGGTTCCTCGCCCCGTTCGCCGACCCGGCGCTGCTGCCGGCGGTGGCCCTGCTCAACGGCCTCGGGGTGGGCTTCCTGCGCCGGATCGACCTGGGCGAGGCCGCCCCGGTCGACCGGGAGAGTCTGGCGATCTTCGCCGGCATCGGCGGGCGGCAGCTGGCCTGGACGCTCGCCTCGGTGATCCTCGCCGCCGGCCTGCTCGCCATCATGCGTGACCACCGTTCGGTCTCCCGGTACGCGTACACCCTGGGGTTGGCCGGCATCGTGCTGGTGATGCTCCCGGCGGTGCTGCCGAGCAGCATTTCCGAGATCAACGGCGCCAAGCTGTGGGTCCGGGTCGGTGGCTTCTCCATCCAGCCGGGTGAGTTCGCCAAGTTGGCGCTGCTGGTCTTCTTCGCCTACTACCTGGTGCGCAAGCGCGAGGTGCTGTCGCTGGCCAGCCGGCGTTTCCTCGGCATCGACTTCCCGCGCGGGCGCGACCTCGGCCCGGTGGTCGTGGTCTGGCTGATCAGCCTCCTGGTGCTCATCTTCGAGAAGGACCTGGGCACGTCGCTGCTCTACTTCGGCATGTTCGTGGTGACGCTGTACATCGCCACCGAACGGGTCAGCTGGCTGCTGATCGGCCTGGTCCTCTTCTTCGGTGGCGCCTACCTCGCCTACGTCCTCGGCGAGATGGTCGGTGGGCCGTTCGCCAACTTCTACGTCCGGGCGGAGATCTGGCTGGATCCGTTCGCCGACCCGACCGACAAGGGCTACCAGCTCGTCCAGGGCCTGCTCGCCCTGGGCACCGGCGGGCTCTTCGGCGCCGGGCCGGGCGGCGGTCAGCCGGAGATCCTGCCCGAGGTGCAGAACGACTTCATCTTCGCCGGCATCGGTGAGGAGGTCGGCCTCTTCGGGCTCTCCGCGCTGCTGGTCGTCTACCTGCTGATCGTGGAGCGGGGGCTGCGTGCCGCGCTTGCGGTGCGGGACTCGTTCGGCAAGCTCCTCGCCGGCGGTCTCGCGTTCACCCTCGGCCTGCAGGTCTTCGTGATCGTCGGCGGGATCAGCGGGCTCATCCCGTTGACCGGTCAGACCACCCCGTTCCTGTCCGCCGGTGGTTCGTCACTCATGGCGAACTGGCTGCTCATCGCGGTTCTGCTGCGGGTCTCCGACGGAGCCCGTCGGCCGGTCACCGGGGCTGGCGGCAAAGCCGCCCGGCCCGCCGGCGGCCCGCCCGAGCAGCTGCACGGTGCCCCCACGGAGGTGATCAAACCGTGAACGCACCCCTGCGCCGCGTCGGCGTCGTCGTCATGGTCCTGTTCGGCCTGCTCTTCGCGAATCTCAACTGGGTTCAGGCCTACAAGGCCGACGAGTACCGCACCAGCGACTACAACGGCCGGGTCCAGGTCGCCGAGTATGACCGTAAGCGCGGCAACATCGAGGCCGGCGGCACGGCGCTGGCCACCAGCAAGGAGACCACCGGCAAGCTGAAGTTCCTGCGCACCTACCCGGGCGGCGCCAAGTACGCGCAGGTGCTCGGCTACAAGCCGGTCACCCTGGCCGACACCGGCATCGAGCGGGTGGAGAACGACTTCCTGGCCGGCACCAGCGACCAGTTGTTTGGCGACCGGTTCAAGGACATGTTCACCGGCGACCAGACCGCTGGCGGCAACGTGCTGCTGACCCTCTCCAAGCGGGCCCAGGACGTGGCGTACGACCAGATGCGCAACAACCAGCAGGGGGTGAAGAGGGGCGCGGCGATCGCCATCGACCCGCGCACCGGGGCGGTGCAGGCGCTGGTCTCCATGCCCAGCTTCGACCCGAACCCGCTGGCCAGCCACAACACCAACGAGGCGGCGGCGGCGTACAACAAACTGGAGCAGGACCCGGACGGCCCGCTGAAGAACCGCGCGCTCGGCGAGACGCTGCCGCCGGGCTCCACCTTCAAGATCGTGGTGGCCGCGGCCGCGCTGGAGAACGGCATCAGCAAGACCACCCCGATCGCGGCCGGCTCCAGCTACACCCCGCCCACCTCCGGCGAACCGATCCGCAACGCCGCCCCGTCGATCTGCCCGGAACCGCAGGTCACCCTGCTGGAAGCGGTCACCGAATCGTGCAACACCGGCTTCGCCCAGCTCGGCGTACGGCTCGGCGCCAACACCATCAAGGAGAAGGCCCGGCAGTTCGGCTTCGAGCAGGACGACCTCACCGTCGGCCAGCTCGGCGAGGACGGTCTGCCGACGGCGGCCAGCCGGACCGGCAGCATCCAGAACGCCGACGGCGGGGATGACCCGGCCGCGCTCGCCCAGTCCTCGATCGGCCAGCGGGACGTCCGGATGACCCCGCTGCAAGGTGCCATGATCGCCGGCGCGGTCGCCAACAACGGCAGCCAGATGCGGCCGTACCTGGTCCGGCAGCTGCTCGCCCCGGACCGGACCACCAGCTACTACACTGCCAAGCCGCGGGAGCTGCGCCAGCCGGTCAGCGACCAGGTCGCCCGCGATCTGCGCGAGATGATGGTCAGCGTGGTCCAGAAGGGCACCGGCCAGAAGGCGGCGATCAGCGGCTACACGGTCGGCGGCAAGACCGGCACCGCGCAGTCCGCCCCGGACCGGCCCGACCACGGCTGGTTCATCGGCTTCGCGCTGGACAAGAACGGCACCCCGGTCTCCGCGGTGTGCGTGGTTCTGGAGCAGGCCGGCAGCGGCGGCAGCGCCGAGGCGGCCCGGATCGGCGGCCAGATCATGCGGGCCGCCATCGCCGACCCCGGGGGCCGCTGACATGCTCAGCCCCGGCGTCCAGCTCGGCAACCGCTACCGTCTCGACGAGCGGATCGCCAGCGGCGGCATGGGCGACGTCTGGCGCGGCACGGACCAGGTGCTCGGCCGCACGGTCGCGGTGAAGAGCCTGCTCCCCGCGCTGCTCGACGACCCTGACTTCGCCGAGAGGTTCCGCGGCGAGGCCCGGACCATGGCCACCATCAACCACCCCGGCGTCGTGGACGTCTACGACTTCGGCAACGACCAGCAGATCGCCTTCCTGGTCATGGAGTACGTCGAGGGCGACGCCCTGTCATCCACGCTGAGCCGGGTCGGCCGGCTCACGCCAGCCCGGACGATGGCACTCGTCGCGCAGGCGGCGGACGCCTTGCACGCCGCGCACGAGAAGGGCATCGTGCACCGCGACGTGAAGCCGGGCAACCTGCTGGTCCGGCCGAACGGCACGCTCGTGCTCACCGACTTCGGCATCGCCCGCTCCGACCTGGTCGGCCAGCTCACCGCCGCGGGTTCGGTGCTCGGCACCGCCTCCTACATCTCACCGGAGCAGGCCACCGGTGGGGTGGCCACCCCGGCGTCCGACGTGTACGCGCTCGGCGTGGTCGCCTACCAGTGCCTCGCCGGGCGGCGACCGTTCGAGGGCGACAACGCGCTCGACATCGCCATGCGGCACGTCCGGGAGACGCCCCGGCCGCTGCCCGCCGACATCCCGCCGCAGGTCCGGTCGGTGGTGGAACGGGCGCTCGCCAAGGATCCGGCCGCCCGCTGGCCCAGCGCCGCCGCCCTCGCCGGGGTCGCCCGCCAGCTCAAGGCCTCGCTCTCCCAGCAGGCCAGGGCCGGCGGCCACCCCGGGCCGGTCTCCGGGGCGCCGTCCTCGCCCGCCGCGCCAGGCCGGGCCCAGGTGCCGCAGTCGCAGCACCTTCGCCCGCCGGGCGCTCCGCACCGCCCGCCGGCCGGGCAGCGACCGACCGCGATCGCGCCGGCCCAGCAGCCCCGCCCCACCGCCGTCGCGCCGGCCGTCCCGCACGCCCGGCCGCCGGTCGCACCGACCGGTTACCCGCGCGGTGCCGCGGCGGTGCCGCCGGCGCAGACCCGGCAGGAGCACCCGCCGGCGTACGCCCGGCAGGCCGGTCCGGCGCCGTCACCCGACCCCCGCCGGTCCCGGCCCGGGATGGTGCTTCTCGCCATGCTGCTGGCCGTACTGGTCCTGGTCTGCTCCGGCGTGATTTCCTACAACCTGCGGAAGCAGACGCAGGCCGGCGAAGCCGGTGCGCTGGCTCCGTACACCGCGACGTCCGGCGCGCTGCGGCTCGACGGACGCGACGATGCGACCCGGACGTCGTACCGTCTTGAGGTACGGCTCCAGCCGGGCGACGGCGGGACGACGACGAGCGAAGGACGACAGACGCGATGACAGCGCAGGCCCGCCTGCTCGGTGGCAGGTACCAGGTCGGCGAGCTGCTCGGCTACGGCGGCATGGCCGAGGTGCACCGCGGTCGCGATCTCCGGCTCGGTCGGGACGTCGCGATCAAGATGCTCCGCACCGACCTCGCCCGGGACGCGACGTTCCAGATGCGGTTCCGTCGGGAGGCGCAGAACGCCGCCTCGCTCAACCACCCGGCGATCGTGGCGGTCTACGACACCGGCGAGGAGACCGCGCCCACCGGTGAGACGCTGCCGTTCATCGTCATGGAGTTCGTCAACGGACGGACCCTGAAGGAGGTGCTCGGCGCCGAGGGCCGGTTGCAGCCCCGCCGGGCGCTGGAGATCTGCGCCGACATGTGCGCGGCGCTGGAGTTCAGCCACCGGCACGGCATCATCCACCGGGACATCAAGCCGGGCAACGTCATGCTGACCCAGACCGGCCAGGTCAAGGTGATGGACTTCGGCATCGCCCGGGCGCTGGCCAGCGGCGCGACCACCATGACGCAGACCAGCGCGGTGATCGGCACGGCGCAGTACCTCTCCCCGGAGCAGGCACGCGGCGAGGCCGTGGACGCGCGTTCCGACGTGTACGCGGCCGGCTGCGTGCTCTTCGAACTGGTCTGCGGGCACCCGCCCTTCGTTGGGGACAGCCCGGTCAGCGTTGCCTACCAGCACGTGCGGGAGACGCCGCCGACGCCGAGCGACATCAACCCGGACGTCACCCCGGCGGTCGACGCCATCGTGCTCAAGGCGCTGTCGAAGAACCCGCTCAACCGCTACCAGAGCGCCGGCGAGATGCGCGCCGACCTGCTCCGCGCCGCCGCCGGCCGGCCCGTGCTGGCCACCCCCGTGCTGCGCGAGGCGGAGACGGTGGCCATGGCTCCCGCTGGCGGCGGGGGCGGCTATCCGCCGGGTGGCGGTGCGCCGCCGACCCGGCAGATCCCGGCCCGGGTGGGCGACCCGCGCCAGCGCAAGGCGTCCTCCTGGCTGATCGCCATGTTCAGCGCGGTCGGCGTGCTCGCGGTGATCGCCCTGGTCGCCGCCCTGCTCTGGAGCCAGCAGCAGGGCAAGGACCTGAAGTCGGTCCCCACCCTCACCGGCAAGAGTCAGGAAGCCGCGATCACGGAGATCAGCAACGCGGGCTTCCAGCCGCAGGTGGGCGAGGCGGTCCAGAACGCCACCTGCACGAAGGGCGCGGTGGCCGGCCAGAGCCCGCAGCCGGGCACCCGCCTCGAGCCGGCTAGCACGGTGACCATCCAGATCTGTGGCGGCAAGCCTGACGTGAAGATCCCCACCGGCCTGGTCAACTCCCAGAT
The DNA here is from genome assembly GCF_036059255.1 of Micromonospora sp. NBC_00389. NCBI lineage: Bacteria > Bacillati > Actinomycetota > Actinomycetes > Micromonosporales > Micromonosporaceae > Micromonospora > Micromonospora sp. NBC_00389. The sequence continues at coordinate 1,610,313 of NZ_CP107947.1, forward strand.
TGAGAACGTTAAGTCCCAACTTGAGGATCTGGGGTTGGTGGTCGAGGAACGTCCGGTGGACAACCCGGCGCAGAAGGGCATCGTCATCAAGCTGACCCCGCCGTCGGGAACGACCGTCGCCCAGGACAGCAAGGTGACTGTCGACGTGTCCCGGGGCAACGTTGGCAAGGTGCCCAACGTGATCAACTCGACCCGGGACGAGGCTGCCCAGGAGCTTCGCGAGGCGGGTTACAAGGTCTCTTTCCGCGACGGTGACGAGGTGCCGGCCGACCAGGCCGGGCGGGTCCAGAAGCAGAGCCCGGATCCCGGCACTGAGCTGGCTCAGAACAAGACGGTGACCATCGAGATCGGCATCCCGGAGAAGGTCGACCCGACGCCGACCGGCACGTCGACGCCGACGCCGACGCCGACCGGAACGCCGAGCGGCAACGGGGGCGGCTCCGGTCTGCCGTTCCTTCCCCCGCCGAGCCGGCTTCCCGAGGAGTAGGCCGGGTGTCTCCGAGCCCATCGGTATGAGTGTCGCCGGCTCTCCCGGTGCCGCCCGGGTGAGCCGGTGGCCTCGACGCCTCAAACGCGCGGCCGTACTGGGCTCGGTCGCGCTGCTTCTCGCCAGTCTTCCGTGGCTGTGGACGACGATCGCCGCACGCGGCCATGTGTACGACGAGGCCGACGCGCCGGCCGCCGACGTCGTGATCGTCCTCGGCACCGCCGTGGCGCCCGATCGACGTCGACCCGGCGACCGGCTGGCCGGCCGGCTGGAGACCGCCGCCGAATTGGTGACCAGCGGACGGGCCCGGGTGGTCCTCGTGTCGGGCGACGGGGGCGGTACGTCAGGTGACGAGCCGGCCGTGATGACGTCGTACCTGACGGAGCTCGGTGTCGATCCGCGTCGCGTGGTGGCTGACCCGTTCGGCCTGGACACCTACGACAGCTGTGCCCGGGCGCGCGAGGTGTACGGCGTCGAGCGGGCCCTGATCGTGACCCAGTCCTACCACCTGTCCCGGGCAGTGACGCTGTGCCGACATCTCGGCCTCGACGTCGACGGAGTGACCGCTCGCTGCACCGGCTGCGGGCCGGTCCTGCTCGTCGAGAAGTCGGTCCGGGACTACTTCGCCAGTGGCAAGGCTGCGTGGGACGCTGTCCGGCGCAGGCCGCCCGCGGTCCATTCACCCGTCAATCCGGCCGTGCAGGACGCGCTGAAGGGCTGACCGGGCCGCACATCCGGCCCGGGAGTGGCCGGCCGGCGTGGCCTCAGGCGGTGGCGAAGGCGGCGCGGCGGCGGGCGTCGACCTCGGCGGCGAGTTCCGGGGCGCGTTCCAGCGCCTCCCGGTAGCCGCAGGCGGCGAGCCAGTTGGCCAGCATCAGGTGGCCGCCCTCGGTGAGCACCGACTCCGGGTGGAACTGGACGCCCTCGATCGGCAGCGTCCGGTGCCGCATCGCCATCACCACGCCGGAGCCGGTCCAGCCGGTGACCTCCAGCTCGTCGGGGAGCGTCTCGGGCAGCACGGCCAGCGAGTGGTAGCGGGTGGCGGTGAACGGGTCGGGCAGCCCGGCGAGTACGCCGACGGAGTGGTGCCGTACCTCGGAGGTCTTGCCGTGCAGCAGCTCGGGGGCGCGGGTCACGGTCGCCCCGAACGCCTCGCCGATCGCCTGGTGGCCGAGGCAGACGCCGAAGATCGGTAGCTCGCCCGCGTACTCCCGGATGACGTCCAGGCAGATGCCGGCCCGGTCGGGGCTGCCCGGCCCGGGTGAGAGCAGGATGCCGGCCGCGCCCATTTTGCCCACCTCGGCGACGTCGATCTCGTCGTTGCGGCGGACCTCGCAGTCCACCCCGAGCTGGCCCAGATACTGCACCAGGTTGAAGACGAACGAGTCGTAGTTGTCGATCACCAGGACGCGCATGGTCACCTGTTCGGGGAGGATGGCGCGGGGTTGTTCTGGTCGGTGTCGTAGGGCAGATCGTGCTCGTCGCTGGCCGGGGTCTCCCCGGTCACCGCGTCACCGCCGCCCGGGTCTCCCGGGACGCCGGAGTCCTGGGTGACCTGCACATCGTCGAAGGGCAGCAGTGGCTCGGCCCACGGGAAGGCCACATACCAGAGCAGGGCCACCGCGGCGGCGGCGAGCAGCACCGAGCCGGTCAGCTTGCCGGCCAGGCCGAACGGCAGTTTGCGCCAGATGAACGCGTACATCGGTCAGCCCCCCAGCTCCGCCGGGCGGCCCGCCGACTTGGGTTGGGTCCGGTCCAGCTCGGCGTGGATGATCAGGCGCTGGTAGTTGTCGAACTTCGGGTTGCAGGTGGTCAGGGTGAGCATCCGCTTGGTCGGCTTCTTGTCCGGTTCGCCGGGTACCGGGGCCACCACCTCGACCTGGGTCGGCTTGACGATCCTGGACTGCGACACCCGGTAGACGTACCAGTCGGTCTTGCCCTCGACCACGATGGCGTCGCCGTCGTTCAACTCGTCCAGCCGCCAGAAGGTGGCCCGGTTGCGGTGGCCGGCGACGGAGAAGTTGCCGACCTGGCCGGGCAGCGCGCTGGTCGGGTAATGGCCTGGGGCGTACCGGATGTCGGCCTGGGTGACGCCCTCGACGACCACCCAGTTCTTGTCGAGCTTGGGGATGTAGAGCCCCGCGATCGGCTTGCCGCGCACCGGTGGTGACGGTTTGACGCTGGGGGTGGCGGCTGACGGGACGACCGTCGGGTCGTCGGTCGGGCCCCACGCCTGGGCGAGCTCCTGGCTGAGGTCGTTCTGGTGGGCGTCGACGATGGCCGACTTGCCCCAGACCTCGTAGCCGGCGAAGAGCAGCACCACCAGGCCGAAGGTGATCAGGACTTCGCCGGTGACCCGGATGCCGGAGCGCAGTCGGGAGCCGAGCGACGGGCGGGTGAGCTCCGAGTAGACGCTCTTGTAGCCCTCGCCGGTCTGGTGCGGCCGGAGTTGGACCACCCGCTCGCCACGTCGAGGCCGGGGCGGCTCGGCGGCGCTGTCCTCGGCACCGGCCGGCTCGTCGGGGGTCGCCGTGCGGGGGACGGCACCCATCAGCGCGGTGGAGTCCATGGCCGGCGGGCGGGTCGAGGGCCTGGCGGGCACGGCCGGGATCAGCTGGGTGGCGGCCGGGTCAGCGGCGCGATCCGGTGCGGCCGGAGAGACCGGGGCTGCCGGGGAGCCGGTCGCCCGCGCGGGACCGGGGCCGACCTTGGGAATGAACGCGGTCGGCGCGTCGCCACCCGACGGGGCCGGGCTACGGGGCGCCGCCGGCGGGGTCGGGGTAGCGGGGGTCGGCGGCCGGGTCGGGGCGTTGCCGGGGGCAGCCGGCCGGACCGGTCCCTGGCTGGGTGTGGTCGGTCGACCGGGGACGGCGGGAGGATGGCTGGACCCGCCGCCGGGCGAGCCGAGCCCAGCGGCTGCGGCACCGGGCCAGGGCGGCGGGGCTTCGGCGCCCGGGTGGCCCGGGGCACGCTGCGGGTCGGGTCGGGTCGCGCTCGGCTGGGCCGGGCGCTCGCTGCGCGGAGGGTGCTCGGTGCGGCTGGCCGGCGGCCGGGCCGACCGGTCGTCCCGGGAGGAAGGACCGGCGGCACCCGGCGGCTCGGGGCCGGCCGGCGGTCGGGTCGCGCGGGATCGGGTGGGCAGCACGGGATCGGGCCAGTTGCCGGTGGCGCCAGGCCGGCCCGGTGTCGGCTCAGGCTGGTCGGGCGTCGGCTCAGGCCGGCCCGGTGTCGGCTCGGGCCGGTCGACCTTGGGCAGGAACGCCGTCGGCTCGTCGGCCTGGTCCCGGTGTCGCCCGTCGCGCCGCTCGTCCGGGCCGCTCATTCGGGCACCGTCGCCGAGCGCAGGGCGGTCGAGTCCTCGAACGCCGGGACTGTCACCGTGGAGGCGAACTCCTTGTAGCCGAGCTGGTAGTCGTCGACTGCGTCCTTGAACAACCGGACTCCCTCAGAGCTGGCGAGGGCCTGCTGGAGGGCAGCGGGATCGCCGATTGCTACGATCTTGAACGGGGGGGAGTACACCCGACCATGTAGCAGCAGGGTGTTACCGACGCAGCGTACCGCGCTGGTGGCGAGCACGCGGACGTTCATGATTGACATGGCCTCCGCTCCGCCTGCCCAGAGCGCGTTGACCACGGCCTGTACGTCACCCTGGTGCACCACGAGGTCGTCGTTGCTGGCGTCCGAGGGCGTCTTGTCGCTGCGGCGCGGAGCGTCGTCCAGCTCCACCGTCACCCCGGTGCCGGTCAGCGCGGTGAACCCGGCAGCCTGGAGACTGCCCACGCCGCGCTCCTGCTGGGCCTTGATCGGCCCGTCCGAGTCGGCCAGCGCGTCGGTCCGTTGCTCGACCTCGCCGCGCAGTGTGGCGGCACGTCGCTCGCTCGCCGCCACCTGCTCGCGGCGGTCCTCGATGAGTTGGTTGAGCTGGGGCCGCCGGTCCTCACGCAGCGCGGTGCCGCCGGCGGTGGTCGCGGTGGTGGTGAAGAGCAGTCCCGCCGCGGCGGCGATCAGGGGCACCCCGATCGACCAGCCCGGTCGGCGTTGACGCCGCCGCCGGGGCAGCAGTCCGGCGCCGGCCCGTCGGAGGACCTTCTGCCAGGAGGCTGCGCCGGATGTGTACTCCACCGAGCGTTCCTTCCGCGTGTCGGGGATCGTCCGCCCCGGCAGGGGCCGGTGATCCGAACAGTCCCGCCTTTTTCGGTCACTCCGTGCACCGGCCTGACCCCATTCGTGGTCGAGGCGGGCGTTCGGGACTACGCTAGCTTTCGAACATTATTGGCCATGGACCGTCGCCCCTGCGCCCGGTTGTCAGGCCGGACGAGGTCGTCACCCCCTCTGGAGAGCGTCGTGCCCAAGTCTCAGGTCCGCAAGAAGAAGGTGTACACCCCGCCGACGGACGTTCGTCCGACGACGGCGGCGTCGACGCGCAAGCCTAGCCCGGTGTGGCTGCCGGCCACGGCGGTCGCCTTGATCGTCGTCGGCATCGGTTGGCTGGTGGTCTACTACCTCTCCGAGCAGCAGTACCCGGTCGCGTCCTGGCAGTACTGGAACCTCGCGGTGGGCTTCGGCGCGATGGTCGCCTCGCTGGCGCTGCTCTCCCGCTGGCGCTGAGCCGGCTCGGCGCCGCCGCGCCGGCGGATCCACGTCACCCCGTCGAACCCCTGCCCGGCAAGACCGGGCGGGGCACCCTATGGTGTCCGCAGGGCGGCGTGGCCTACTGCGAGATGACTCACGTTACCGATGGGTAACCTTGCGCGTAGGCTGCACTGCATGACCGAGCGGAGCGAGGTCATCGACCGGTCCGGTCGCAGGTGCGGCAGCGGCGCGACGCCGACCCCGTCCTGACCCGGCCCCGGTCGCTGAACCGCTGGACAGGCAGCAGACCGGGAGGCCAACTCGATGGGCAGCGTCCAGATCGTCACCACGATCCTCGCGGCCGCCATCACCGCCGTGGCGGTGTGGCTTGCGGTACGTGCGGTCATGAAGATGGTGGCAGTCATCCGGCTCGGGCAGCCCGCGCCGGAGCGGTTCGCCGACAAGGCCGCCCGTGCGAAGACCATGCTGGTGGAGACCGCCGGCCACACCCGAATGCTCAAGTGGGGCGTGGTGGGTGCGGCGCACTGGTTCGTGATGGTCGGCTTCATCGTGCTGTCGCTGCTGGTGCTCGAGGCGTACTTCGAGGTGGCAACCACGGATGGCGGGTTGCCGATCATCGGGCACTGGACCATCTTCGGTCTGGTCACTGAGATCATCGGCGTGCTGGGCCTGGTCGGGATCCTGGTGCTGATGGCGATCCGGCTGCGCAACCGGCCGAACCGGCCGGGCGGACGGTCCCGGTTCACCGGATCGACGATGTGGCAGGGCTACTTCGTCGAGTGGATCGTGCTGCTGGTCCTGATCTTCGGGTTCGTGATCCGGGGCTTCAAGGTCGCCACCGACCACTTCGAGTTCCCGTTCTGGGCCACCCCGTTCAGCCACGCGGTCGGCGCGGTGCTGCCCGACTGGGCGGACGGGGTCAGCGTCGCGGCTGCCATCAAGATCATCATTTCGATGACCTGGCTCATCGTCATCTCGCTGAACGTCACTATGGGTGTCGCCTGGCACCGCTTCCTGGCGTTCCCCAACATCTTCTTCAAGCGGGAGCCGGCCCGGCCGGCCGGCTCCGGCCTCGGCGCGCTGCGCCCGATGACGAGCCAGGGCAAGCCGCTCGACTTCGAGGAGGCCGACCCGGAGAAGGACCAGTTCGGCGTCGCCCAGGTCGAGCAGTTCAGCTGGAAGGGTCTGCTGGACTTCAGCACCTGCACCGAGTGCGGTCGCTGCCAGTCGCAGTGCCCGGCCTGGAACACCGGCAAGCCGCTGTCACCCAAGCTGCTCGTGCTGAGCCTGCGGGACCACGCGTACGCCAAGGCGCCCTACCTGCTGGCCGGCGGCGGCAAGGACCTGACCGGCGAGGAGAAGGCCACCGCGGCGCAGCTCGCGCACGTCGACGTGCTGGCGCTGGCCGAGGCCGACCGCCCGCTGATCGGCACCGCCGAGGAGGGCGGCGTCATCGACCCGGATGTGCTCTGGTCCTGCACCACCTGTGGCGCCTGCGTCGAGCAGTGCCCGGTGGACATCGAGCACGTGGACCACATCGTCGACATGCGTCGCTACCAGGTGCTGATCGAGTCGAGCTTCCCCTCTGAGGCCGGCGTCATGCTGCGCAACCTGGAGAACAAGGGCAACCCGTGGGGCGCCCCGCAGAACACCCGCGAGGACTGGACCAAGGGCCTCGACTTCGAGGTGCCCCGGGTCGGCGAGGTGGACGACTTCGAGTACCTGTTCTGGGTCGGCTGTGCCGGTGCGTTCGAGGACCGGGCCAAGAAGACCACCCGCGCCGTGGCCACCCTGCTCAACGAGGCGGGCGTGAAGTTCGCGATCCTGGGCGAGGGCGAGACCTGCTCCGGCGATCCGGCGCGCCGGATCGGCAACGAGTTCGTCTTCCAGATGCTCGCCCAGCAGAACGTGGAGACGCTGAACGAGGCGTTCGAGGGCCGGGAGAAGGCCAAGCGCAAGATCGTGGCCACCTGCCCGCACTGCTTCAACACCCTGGGCAACGAGTACGGCCAGCTTGGCGGCGAGTTCGAGGTGGTCCACCACACCCAGCTCCTGGCCCACCTGGTGTCCACCGGCAAGCTCACCCCGGTGCAGCCGGTCGACGGCGGGGTCACGTACCACGACCCCTGCTACCTGGGTCGGCACAACCGGGTCTTCGCGGCTCCCCGAGAGGTGCTGGGGGACGCCATCGAGGGCGAGCTCACCGAGATGCCGCGTAACAGCGAGCGCTCCTTCTGCTGCGGCGCCGGCGGTGCCCGGATGTGGATGGAGGAGAAGATCGGCAAGCGGATCAACGTGGACCGGGTCGAGGAGGCCATGGCCACCGGGGCGAAGACGGTCGCCGTCGGTTGCCCGTTCTGCTCGACGATGCTCAGCGACGGGGTGAACGGTAAGGGCGCCGGGGAACAGGTCGAGGTCATCGACGTGGCCACCGTGCTGCTCCGCTCGGTCAAGCCGGAGCAGCCGCAGGGCGAGAAGGAGGCCACGCCGGTCGCCGGCTGAGGCCCGTACCCCCCTGGGTCGAGATGGTCGACGGCGGCGGCACCCACGGGTGCCGCCGCCGTCGTGTAAGAATCTCGCCGAGGTGAGGCGAACATCGACGGCCTACTCTTGACCACGCTGCTGCCCCTGGTCGGTTTCGTTGCGCTGACCGCCGGCAACGCGTTCTTTGTCGCGGCCGAGTTCGCGCTGGTGACCGTCGATCGCTCGGAGATCGACCGGCGGGCCGCAGCCGGCGACGAGGCCGCCCGGAGAGTACGCACGGCGCTGCGCGGGCTGTCCTTCCAGCTCTCCGGGGCGCAGCTCGGCATCACCATCACCGCGCTGCTCACCGGCTACCTGGCCGAGCCGGCCCTCGCCCGCATCTTCACCCCGCTGCTGCGCCCGGTGGCCGGCGACGACAGCGAGCGTTACACCCCGTTCCTGGCGTTGGCCCTGGCCACTCTGATCTCCATGCTCTTCGGCGAGCTGGTGCCCAAGAACGCGGCGCTGGCCCGGCCGATGCCGGCCGCCCTGGCCACCGCCGGCCCGATGCACACCTTCTCCCGCACGTTCGGCTGGGTGATCCGGGGGTTGAACGGCTCCGCGAACCGGCTGGTTCGGGCGCTCGGCGTGGAACCGCAGGAGGAACTGGCCAGCGCCCGCTCGCCGGAGGAACTGGGCCTGCTGGCAGCGATCTCGGCCCGGGCCGGCGCGTTGCCGACGGACACCGCGATGCTGCTGCGCCGCACCATCCGCTTCGGTGACAAGCGGGCGGCCGAGGCGATGACCCCCCGGGTGGACGTGGTGGCGCTGCGCGCCACGGCCACCGTGGCCGAGTTGCTTGACCTGTCCCGGCAGACCGGACGAACCCGGTTCCCGGTGTACGAGGAGACCCTGGACCTGGTCACCGGCGTGGCGGGGGTGCCGGACGCGCTGGGTGTGCCGCTGGGCGAGCGGGCGTCGACCATGGTCGGCTCGGTGGCCCGCGAGCCGGTGTACGTGCCGGAGAGCCTCGACCTGGACGGTGTGCTGGCCGCGTTGAAGGCGGCCGGTGCGGACCTGGCCATCGTGGTCGACGAGTACGGCGGCACGGACGGCGTGGTGACCGTGGAGGACCTGGTCGAGGAGTTGGTCGGGGAGATCGCCGACGAGTTTGACCCGGCCAGCGTGGACGACACCGGTCCGGCGGAGCTGACCGTGCCGGGCGGGGAGCGCACCGTGCTGGTCGACGGGGTGCTGCGCTCCGACGAGTTGGCCGAGCAGACCGGTTTCCGGCTGCCCGAGGGGCCGTACGAGACGCTGGCCGGGTTCCTGATGGCCCGCCTCGGGCACATCCCGCTGGCCGGTGAGACGGTCGAGGCGGGTGGCTGGGAGTTCACGGTGGTGGAGGTGGAGCGGCATCGGATCGAGCAGGTACGGGTGCTGCGCCCAGCGGAGCCGGACGGCGATGACTGAGCTGCTGGTGACCGTGGTGCTGTTGCTCGGCAACGGGTTCTTCGTGGGCAGCGAGTTCGCGCTCATCGCGTCCCGGCGGACGGTGATCGAGCCGTTGGCCGCCGACTCGAAGCGGGCCCGCTGGGCGCTGTCGGCGATGAACCAGATCCCGCTGATGATCGCCGGCGCGCAGCTCGGCATCACGGTCTGCTCACTGGGCCTCGGCGCGATCGCCGAGCCGGCGTTGGCCCACCTGCTGGAGACGCCGTTCCACGCGGCCGGTCTGCCCGAGCGGGCGGTGCACCCGGTGGCGTTCGTGCTGGCGCTGGGCGTGGTGGTCTTCCTGCACACGGTGGTCGGCGAGATGGTGCCGAAGAACATCACGCTGGCCGGTCCGGAGCTCTCCGCGCTCTGGCTCGGCCCGGCCATGCTGGCGTTCTGCGTGGCCACCAAGCCGCTGCTGCTGGCGATGAAATGGGCGGCCCGCCGGGTCCTCGCCCTCTGGCGGATCGAGGCGTCCGAGGCGGTGAAGACGGTGTTCACCGCCGAGGAGTTGGCCGGGCTGGTCTCCCAGGCGCGTACCGAGGGGTTGCTCGACGCCGAGCAGCACGCCCGGATCACCCGTGCGCTGGCCATGCACAGCCGGACCGCGGCGGATGCGTTGCAGCCGTGGTCGACGGTCGTGACGGTGGCCGAGGACGTCTCACCGGCGTCGCTGGAGGTGCTGGCGACCCGGACCGGCCGATCGCGGTTCCCGGTGGTGCAGCGGTCCACCCGCCGGGTGCTTGGTTTCGTCCACGTCAAGGACGTGCTCGGGTACGCCGGGCAGGGTCGCCGGGCGCCGGTTCCGGCGCAGGTGTACCGGCCGCTGGCGGTGGTGCCGCCGGAGCGTACGCTGGCCGACCTGCTGCTGGCCATGCGCCGCGAGCGGCGGCACATGGTGCTCGTCAGCGACGGCCGGCGCCCGCTTGGCGTGGTCACGCTCGACGACGTATTGACCGCGATCGTTGGCTAATCTGTGAGCACCCTTAGTGTGCAAGCGGTTGCGCGACAGTAATGGTGACGCCGCGCGCCTTGATTCCTCTCCGGCGCTTCCCTAATGTGAGGCACCGACCGCTGTGGGTCCTCTGCCTCGGCCCTTCCCTCACGCGAGGCGCCCGGCGGTCGGTTGCAAAGGAGTCGGTGCCGGTGGCAACCATGCCCCCTCATCGTCACGCCCCGGGGTTGTCCGTTCGGCCGGGCGGTCTGCGCCGGGTCGCCCACCGTCTGCTCGTTCTGGTCGCCGCCGCGTCGGTCGGCGCCGGCCTGCTCGCCGCGCCGGCGCAGGCCGCACCCACGGCCGACGAGATCGAAGCGCAGATCGACAAACAGTGGGAGCAGTTGGAGCCCACCATCGAGCAGTACAACAAGGTGCGAGCGCAGCTGAAGGTCAACCGGAAGAAGTCGGGGGACCTGCAGAAGAAGATCGAGCCGTTGGCGCTGCAGAGTGAGTTGGCGCTGAACCGCGTCGGTGACCTCGCCTCCCGCTACTACATGTCGGGCCCGTCGCAGGACATCGGCGCGCTGCTGGTCAGCGCCAAGCCGGACACGCTCACCGAGCAGCTCACCATCCTCGACCGGCTGGCCGCGCAGGAGCGCAAGGAGGTCGAGGGCGTGCTGGCCGTGCGGGACAAGTACGACGGTGAGAAGCAGAAGCTCGACACGCTGATCGTCACCCAGACCAAGCAGCAGAACGAGCTGGCGGCCAAGAAGAAGCAGATCGACGCCGAGATCAAGCGGCTCGAGGCGTCCCTGCCGAAGACCACGGTCAAGACCGAGGGCTGCCCGACCATCAGCGGTGTGGTCAGCGCGGCGGCCCGCACTGCGATCAAGACCGCCTGCGGGAGGATCGGCAAGCCGTACGTCTGGGGTGCCACCGGCCCGAACTCGTTCGACTGCTCGGGCCTGACCCAGTACGCCTACAAGGCGGCCGGGATCAGCCTCACTCACCACACGGGTGCCCAGTGGAACGAGGGCAAGGCCATCTCGCGGGCCGACGCCCGCCCCGGTGACCTGGTCTTCTTCTTCAGCGACCTGCACCATGTCGGCCTGTATCTGGGCAACGACATGATGGTGCACGCGTCCCGCGCCGGTAAACCGGTGATGGTGGCCAGCATCAACTACATGCCGGTCGCCGGGTTCCGCCGACCTGGCTGATCCCCACCAGGCACGACGACGGCCCCCGGTCACCGACCGGGGGCCGTCGCGGTTCTCAGCGGAGCGCGCCCATCGGGGACGGCAGCAGCTGCACCGTCGGCGAGATCGACGTACCTGATCCGGTGGCCGAACTGGATCTGCGCGTAGCGGTTCTCGCCGCGGATCACCGTCCAGTCGCCCGGCGAGGAGCCGTCGAACGTGGTGGCCCGGTAGTACTCGCCGGCCAGCACCGCGCCGACGGCGTACCGCTGCCCGGCGGCCAGTGTGTACTGCAGCGGCGAGATCGCCTGGTAGGGCACCCCGGCCGGATACGCGGCCTGCTCCGGGTACGCCCGCCCGTACACCGGGATGGTGGCTTGTCCGGGCTTCGGCGTGGCCACCACGCCGACGGTCCAGCTGGCGGTCGGCGCGGACGCCGGGTTGTGGAACCAGGCCCGCTGCCCGAGGTACCAGATCGCCGTCCAGTCGCCCTGCCGCCCCGCGAGCGCGTACGTCTGCCCGGCGGATGCCCGGGCGCCGTGGTCCGACACGGCCATCGTGTTCGGGGTGCCGTCCGGGCGGAGCGCGACGTCGTTGACCAGCGGCGCGTCCGCGGACGGTGCGCTGCGCAGCACCACCGACGAGGAGCCGCGCGGCACGCAGGGCACGCCGGCGGTGACGCAGCCGGTGAACGCCGGCTGGTTGGTGGCGTAGTCCGGGCCGATCCGGTCCAGCCCGGTGGCCGGGGTGCCGGTGTCCAGCCGAGGCGCGTGCAGCAGGTCGAAGTAGTGCGTCCAGTCCCAGTACGGGCCCGGATCCCAGTGCATTCCACGCACGGTCGAGGCGACGGTGTCGGGCACGTTGTCGTGGCCGATGATGTGCTGGCGGTCCAGCGGGATGCCCAGTCGCAGCGCGAGATGCCGGACCAGCTTCGCCGAGGTCCGGTACATCGCCTCGGTGTACCAGGTGCCCTGCGCCGCGAAGCCCTCGTGTTCCAGACCGATCGACTTGGCGTTCACGAACCAGTTGCCGGCGTGCCAGCCGACGTCCTTGGTCTTCACGTGCTGGGCGATGTGCCCGTCGACCGAGCGCAGCGAGTAGTGCCAGCTCACGTAGGTCGGGTCCTGGACGAGTTGCAGGGTGGTCGCCCAACTCGCCTCGGTGTCGTGGATGACGATGTACTCGATCTTCTGCCGCGCGGGCCGGTCGGAGAGGTCGTGGTTGCCGTAGTCCCCGTCGCCGAATGCCTCGTAGGGCGCCGGGATCCACTCGCAGGAAATGGTGCGGGGACATTCCAGCCCGTCCGGGCGGGCCAGCCGGCGCAGGCCCAGCCGGCCCAGCCAGGAACGCTCGGGCTGCACCGCGCGGGCCGGCAGTGTGATCCGCTGGCCGTCGTCGGTCACCCGGGACTCGCCGGCGCCGATGGTGGTGAAGACCTCGTCGGCGAAGGCCGCCGCGGCGTCGGCGCTGTCCGCGCCGGCGTAGCGGGCCACCGCGCCGTACCAGGCCGCCGGGTCGGTGTCGGCACCGACGGGCGCGCCAAGCTCCCGCTGGTACGCCCCCAGCAGCGCGGCCCCACCCCGGATGTTGACGCCCGCATCGGTGCGCAGTGCCTCGGGGGCGGCGCCGGTCAGCGCGGCGGCGGCGTCCACGGTCTGCAACGCGGCGGCGGGCGGCGCGGGGTCCTCGGCCGGCCGGGGCGCTTGCACCCTCGCGGGGCGGGAGTCGTCGCCACGCGGGTCCTCGGTGCCGGCGTCGTGGTGGCCGCCGGGTAGGGCGGCCACGTGCCGGGCGTCGGTCAGGTGCATCGGGCCGTAGCCGCCGCTGGTGCTCGGTGTGCCGGCGTTGCTGTCCCAGCGGGACTCCAGATAGGAGACGCCGAGCAGCACGACGGTCGGCACGCCGTACTCGGTCGCCGCGGCGGCGTACTGCTGCTGGCGATCGGCGGTGGGCGCGGCGGCGGCCGGGTCCGAGGGTAGCGGCACCGCGGTCGCGGCGGCGACCACGGCGGCGGCGAGTAGTGCGCGCCGGCCGGTCGACAGGGTTGAGTGGTGCATCGAACCCCTAGACGAGTAAGTCCTAATGCTGGTCAGTGGTCGTAGGCGATCAGGGACCGGGTGACGGGTTGGCCGGTGCTGCGGTTGTGCCAGATGGCGGCGGTCAGGGCCAGGAGGCGCTGGGCAACGCGGGCGCCGACGCCTTCGATGCTGCGAGCGCCGTGGAGTTCCAGGTCGAGTTGGCTTTTCAACGTGTGGTTGACCGATTCGATGAGTTGCCGGATGGGTTTGAGTAGGTGTTCGTCGGGGCGTGGGGTGCGGTTGCGGTATGACGGCCGTAGTAGCCGTAGCCCGCGTTCGGCTAGCCAGCGGTCCAGCTCGGCGGAGACGTATCCCTTGTCGGCGATGATCAGCGGGCTGGGACGGCCATCCAGCAGGTCCGGGTCGTGTTCCAGGATGGCGGTGAGGACCTGCCGCTCGTCGAGTTTGGGGTCGGCCAGGGCCCAGGTGATCGGCAGCCCGGCCGGGGTGCAGATCAGGTGCAGGCGCAAGCCCCAGAACCAGCGTGAGTGTGAGGCGCAGTAGCTGTAGCCGGCCCAGCCAGCCAGCCGTGAGCGTTTGACCGTGGGGCGGGAGCGGGCGCACTCGACGGGGGTGGAGTCCACCAGCCACACCTCGTCGGTCCACAGGTCGGTGTCCGCGGCCACCACCCGGATCGCTCGCTTCAGCAGGGGCAGTGCCGCGCGTAGTCGCTTGTTGTACCCGGACTGGCCCGGCAGGTAGGGAAACGCCCCGGGCAGATGCGCGGGTACGAACCGGAGCCAGCGAGCCTCGGACCGCACTCCGAGCAACACCTGCGCCACGGCCAGCGTCAGCAGTTCGGCATCGGTCAGCTTCGGTGGCCGACCGGCCCGGGCAGGCCGCCCGAGCCAGTCGTCGATCTTCACGTACAGTGCGGTTAGAAGGGTGTTGATGTCTGTCGTCACAAACGGATCATCAACACCCTTCGCTGCGCCCGCAGCCCCATCAGGGTTAGGACTTACTCGTCTAGATATCGCGGGTGCAGGTGAGGTCACCTTCGCGCCGCCTGGGAGCTCGCGTCAATACATCTCCATCTATCGAAGTGTTCGGAAAGAAATCTTCGCGTACGGTCCGTGACCCCTTCCAATCGGTACGGAGTGTCACGGCCCCACGGGTTGCGGATCGGTAACAGCCGTCTCTACTCTGGTCATTCGTCGGCCCGATAGCAGGTCCGCCCAGCCCGGGTGGTGACGGACCGACACCGCCGAGTCGCTTCCGAGCGAACCGGGGACCCAGGTTTTCCCGGGGTGAATCCGCGGCCATCGCGGTAGGGCGCCAACTTCCCGCCCGAACCCGTCAGCTAACCCGGTAGGCGGTCAGGAAGAAGGAGTACGGAACCCGGTGGCACTCCATGCCCCGCGGCCGTCGTCCGAGCGGTCGGCGTCAGCCGGCCCGGTGTCGATCGTGCCGCGCTCACGCTGGTCCCGCTTCACCACCGCTCTCGCCGCACTGGTCGGCGTCGCCGTCGTCCTGGCCGGCAGCGCCACGGCGGCCCACGCGGACCCGTCCGTCGCCGAGATCGAGCGCCAGATCGACGCCGACTGGAACAAGCTCGAACCGATCATCGAACGGCACAACGCCACCCGGGCCGACCTGGCCGTCAAGCGCAAGCAGGCCGACGCGCTGGCCGCCCGGATCGCCCCACTGGAGCGCCAGGTCGACGCTGCCATGGACAAGGTCAGCGCCCTCGCCGTCCGCGCGTACAAGGGCGAGAACGTCTCCACCGTCAACGCGGTGCTGGGCAGCCGGTCGCCCAGCGAGGTGGTCGGGCAGCTTGAGATGCTCGACCGGTTCGCGCACAACCAGCAGCAGGACGTCCGGCAGGTCGCCGACCTGCGCGACGAGTTGTCCCGGCAGAAGGCGCCGCTGGACGAGATGGTGACCCAGCTGACCCGGACCGAGGCCCAGTTGGCCGCGAAGAAGAAGCAGATCAACGAGGAGATCGACCGGCTGCAGAAGCTGCGCCTCAAGGTGTACGGCAACGGCGGCGGCGGTCCGCTGCGTCCGGCGCCCTGCCCGGCCAGCTACCCCGGCGGCGGTGCCGGCGTGGCCGTGAAGTTCGCCTGCGCCCAGATCGGCAAGCCCTACGTCTGGGGCGCCGAGGGCCCGAACTCGTACGACTGCTCCGGGCTGATGCTGGCCGCCTGGGCCAAGGCGGGGGTGTCGCTGCCGCACAACGCCGCCCAGCAGAGCCGGGTGACCAAGGACGTCAGCAGGGCCGACCTGCGCGCCGGTGACCTGGTCTTCTACTACAGCGACATCCACCACGTCGGGATGTACGTGGGCAATGGCTGGGTTGTGCACGCCTCGCAGGCCGGCCAACCCGTCAAGATGAAGAAGGTCGACGACGGCCCGATCCACAGCTACGGCCGCCCGGGCTGATCCCGGATGATCGGGGGCCCGTCGCGATCCGTCGCGGCGGGCCCTCGTCGTCTGTCCGTCGTGCCCTACCGAGTCAGCGGGTGGGCCAGGCGCGCCAGTTCTGCCAGGCGCGGCTCGGCGTCGGCCCGCGCTGACCCTGGTAGCGCGAGCCGTAGACCACCGAGCCGTACGGGTGCTCGGCCGGCGAGGAGAGCCGGAAGATGCAGAGCTGCCCGATCTTCATGCCCGGCCAGAGGGTGATCGGCAGGTTCGCCACGTTCGACAGCTCCAACGTCACGTGACCGGAGAAGCCCGGGTCGATGAACCCAGCGGTGGAGTGCGTGAGCAGGCCGAGCCGGCCCAGGCTCGACTTGCCCTCCAGTCGGCCGGCGAGCTGGTCGCCGAGCGAGATGACCTCCAGCGTCGAGGCGAGCACGAACTCCCCCGGGTGCAGCACGAACGGCTCGCCGTCCGGCACCTCCACCGCCGAGGTCAGGTCGTCCTGCTGCATGGCGGGGTCGATGTGCGTGTAGAGATGGTTGTTGAAGACCCGGAACAGCCGGTCGAGTCGTACGTCGATGCTGGACGGTTGGACCAGGGTGGGCTCGAACGGCTCCAGGCCCAGCGTGCCGGCCTTGATCTCGGAGACCAGGTCGCGGTCGGAGAGCAGCATCGGACCACCATAGCGGCGTTGGCGGTAACGGCCGGATCCGGTGCCGGTGACCAGCGCGTCGAGGTCGCTACTCGTACATTTGTTCGATAGAATGCCTGCATGGCTTCCTGGTCCGATTTCGCCGCCGACGAGCCCCGACTCGCCGACGGGATCCGCGTTCTCCTCCAGCAATACGGGCCGGGCTTCGGCTACCTGGCCACGGTCCGCGCCGACGGCGGGCCCCGGGTCCATCCGGTCTCCCCGGTCATCACCGACGACGGGCTGTTCTGCTTCATCGTCGACTCGCCCAAGCGTCGCGACCTCGAACGGGACGGCCGCTACGCGCTGCACTCGTTCCCCCCAGAGGAGAGCGACGACGAGGCGTACGTGGCGGGGCGCGCCTGGCCGGTGACCGACCCGGCCCGGGTGGCCCAGTTGGCGCGCAGTGCCCGGGCGGCCCCGCAGGTCGACTGGCGGCTGTTCGAGTTCACCGTCGACGTGGCGATGCTGGCCCGCCGCGAGCAGCACAGCGCCGGTGTCCCGGGTGGCGCTCCGGGTGGGCCGGCCGTTCAGGTCTGGCTCGACCCGCACGCCCCGCCCGCGGCGTCCGAGCAGACCGCCTTACCGCAGAGCCGCCCGGTCCGTCGCAGCCGTGACGTCCAGCGATCGGCCGCCTGACCGCGGCCCACCGACCCGGTCCTGGGGAAAGACGCCGGTGCCGGCTCCGTCGTGACGGAGCCGGCACCGGTGGTACGCGGGAGAGCTACGCCGCGCGGTACGCGGCCAAGGGGTGATCGTCCGTGATCCGTGCGGCGAGGCCGGTGCGGTGGACCGGCGCGCGGGGGTACCTGGGTGCACGGGTTCGGTGACTCGGGTACAGTGGTGCCGCTTGCGGGTGTAGTTCAATGGCAGAACATCAGCTTCCCAAGCTGACAGTGCGGGTTCGATTCCCGTCACCCGCTCCAAGCGATAGGCCCTGGTCAGGACGTGAGTCCCAGCCGGGGCCTTCGACGTTCCAAGGTCAACGATCATGTCGCGTGCCATTGGCGTGCCATTAGCCCCGGTCATCCCTGGCCCCCGTCAAGGTTCGCTGACCGCTTCTTGCCCTTCTTGCCGCCCGACTTCTTGCCGGGCTTGTCCTCGGCCTCGCCCGAGCCGTCGGCCGACTTCTTAGCCTTCGTCCGGTCGACCCGCATCGCATCGTGCAGCGCCTGGGCGAGGACCCGATCCGCCATAGCCGTGGCGTGCTGGTAGATCAACGCGGCCTGGGATGAGTCGTGCCCCATCCGCGCCATCAGGTCGCGAGTGCTGGCCCCGGTCTGCGCGGAGAGAGTGTTACCGGTGTGTCGCAGATCGTCGAAGTGCAGATGCGGTTGCCCGGTCCGCCCGACGGCCGCCTTCCAGTCGATCAGCCACCTACGCCAAGGCCATCGAACGGCTCTGGAACGAAGCCGTCATCGGTGAAGACGCCCGGCGAATCATCGTCCGAGCGGCTCAAGACCTGCAGCGTCGGTTCATCGTCGGCCCGTAGGCTCCCGGCGTGACCGTCCATGACATTGCCGCGCGGCTGCCCTCCATCGACGTGTTGCGCGAGCGGTGCAAAGCCCTGGCAATGCTCGACGCGATCGTCGGGGGCGACTATTACGCCTACGACCGCGAATGGGGCGAGGACGAAGCGGCGTCGATGCGCAACGGCAGCGGCGAGGAGTACGACGTCGTCTTCAACGCCGATGGCGTATTCATCCGGGGTGTCCACCACGAGTCGTCGATGTTCACGTACACAGACGGTCGGCTGTGGCCGGGCCTCCTCGATGGACTGCCTGAGCAGTTCCAGGCGCAGGTGCACGAGCCTGCGTTCTGCCGCCAGGACGGCACTCTCGATGCCACCTTCGTGCTGTGGCGGCGCACCTACGACGAGCGGTGGCACGCTGGCGACGACATCGACTTTTCACCTGCCGACGACGATGAGGTTGACCCAGACGGCTCTTGGCTGCTCGGCATCCTCTGCGACGACATCGTCGCGGAGTACATCGAGCACGCCAAGGATGTTTACGAAATCGGCCTGGATCCAGCTGCGGTTGAACAAATCGTTGCGTTCCGTCCACTGACCGACGCGGCGGTCCGCGCGCTCAACCCCGAAGTCGAACTGGCCGACCTGCGCGAAAAAGCAGAGGAGTACGGCTACCCGACCACGGCGTAATACCCTGCTCCACCCACACGAACTTGCCGCGACTGCAGTCCTGTCACCTTAGAGCGTGTTTTGAAACTCAGGACGTCCCGGTGATTCTCGCCAGTCGCCGGGACATCAGCATGATCATCGCGATGTAGACGATGGTCTCGTGGTGGTCGGGCCGGCGTTCGTAGTCGCGTACGCAGCGCCGGTAACCCAGTAGCCATCCGAACGTGCGCTCCACGACCCACCTGCGGTGCAGGACCACGAAGCCCTTGTCCGTGTCGCTGCGTTTGACGACCTCGACCAGCATTTTCAGTACCTCGCCCGCCCAGGTGACCAGGCGCCCGGTATAGCCGCCATCGGCCCAGCAATGCCGGATCGTGGAGACCTTCTCGCGCGTCAGCGCGAGGAGCCGGTGTGCGCCATCACGGTCTTGGACCCCGGCGATCGTTACGAGGACCATCAGCAGCAGCCCGCCGGTGTCCACCGCGATGTGCCTTTTGCGGCCATTGATGCGTTTACCTGCATCGTAGCCGCGGCTGGACCGGGCCACGGTGTCCGCGCCTTTGACCGACTGCGAGTCGATGACCGCAGCGGTGGGCAGCGGATTGCGGCCTTGGGCAACCCGGACCCGGTCACGCAACATATCGTGGATCAACTGCCAGGTGCCATCACGGCGCCAGCGCACGAACCAGCCGTACACGCTCTGCCAGGGCGGGAACTCCGCCGGGAGCGCCCGCCAGGCCAGGCCACCACGGACCAGGTAGAAGATTGCATCCAAAATCCGTCGACGGTCATGCGTTTCGGGCCGCCCACCCCTGCCCCGTGTATTGCCCGGCGGCGGAAGCAGCCCAGACAACACACTCCACTGCGCGTCGGTGACCGTCGACGACGGATACACCCCGCAGCCCGGCGGAACCGTGGAAACCACATCGTGGGCCGGGCATGACAGACACCTGCAGGTAGGCGAACATGACATAGGAACTCCTGGTCGGATCGGGTATCAACAACCACGGACCTACCAGGAGTTCTCCTACATCAATGCACGAAACGCCGACCGACTCACAAACATGACCTTCTACTCGCCATGCCATGCTGATGCCCACACCTCGCCAGAGCTTCAAATCACGCTCTAACAGTTGCAAATGGTGTCAGCTCGCTCAGCGGCTGCCGGAGATCACCAGCATTTCGCACGGTCCGGTGAACCCCTCTGATCCGTCGAATTCGGAAAGGGCGGACGCAATCTCAGCCCACGCTTCCTCCCGCTCGGCGGCGGGCAGGCCGGAGAGCATCTGATGTAACGCGCCGAACGACTCCCGCTCGAACCGGGCGCATTCGGCCGCCGACGCGAGCCGTACTGGTGACGGGATCGTCTCTATGGTGATGTCGCGGAAGCCGGCCCGTGCCAGGGTCTCTTGCGCGACTTCGGGACTGCCCAAGCTGAACGGGCCTGGCTGCCCAGGCATGGGAGGCGGCAATGCGGCGCGCCTGCGGATGATCCCGATGGGTACCGAGAAGAAGCCGTTGCGGTCGGCGGTCGAGTAGACCACGGCTGACACCCTCCCACCCGGGCGCAGCGCGTTGCGCATGCAGGCCAGGGCGGCCTGCTGGTCCGGGAAGTAGATCAGGCCGACCCGCGAGATCACGGCGTCGAAACCCTCATCTGGTACCTGAAGACACTCGCCGTCGGCTTCCTGAACGGCGATGTTGTGCACGCCTGCGGCCGAGGCTGCCGTCATCGCATAGTGCAGGATCGCGGGAGCGATGTCGGTGGCCAGGACATGCCCGGTCGGTCCGGCACGGCGGGCTGCGGCGATCGACTGCCCACCCGCTCCGGCTGCGACGTCGAGCACCCTGCTCCCGGTCGTGATCTTAGCGGCGTCGAGCATGCGGGTGGTGGCCTGGCCGAGCCAGGCCTCGATCGTGGGTCCCCACCGGTGCCACGCCTCGGCCGCCTCCTGCCATTGCTGGCGGGTGGTGCTCTTGTAGACCTGTGGGTCAAATGTTGTCGTCATAACCTGTACGCGCCAGAAACCCCACTGTTCCCGCTAGATCCGGCCTGGCGATAATGGACGGGTGCCATTTGTCGGCCGCACCGCAGCCCTGGCCGTCCTGCACGAGGCGGCCGGTCAGGGACGAAACCTCGTCCTGGTGACGGGGACTGCGGGCATGGGCAAGACCGCTCTGCTCGTGAAGTTCGCCGAAGAGTACGGCCGGAATGACATTTTGTGGGGTACCTGCTGGGGTGACGCGCCCGCGCTGTGGCCGTGGACGCAGGCGGTGCCGCAGCTGAAAGATCTGGCACGGATCGAGGACCGGCTGGAGCTGTTCGACGCGATCAGCCGGTGCATCACCAAGACGGTCGTCATCCTCGATGATCTACAGTGGAGCGATCCGTCAAGCCTGGCCCTCATTCGGTACCTGATGGGCGCCCCGCATCTCCACAGGCTCCTCATCCTCGGCGCATATCGCGATGATGAGGCCAATGCGGACCTTGCCGCCCTGAGCACGGCTGCGCAACGCCTGCCGCTGCGGGGGCTCGCCCGCTCGGAGGCAGACGAGCTGATCGAAACCGCTGCGAAGCCGTGGGCGGATTCGATATATGAGCGCAGCGGCGGCAATCCGTTCTTCCTCAGAGAGCTAAGCCAAGTCGTGGCCTCTGGCGGAGCCGTTGCCGGAGTGCCTCGCGCTATCCGGGAGGTGGTGTCGCGGCGGCTGGCCCGCCTGTCCGGCGGGTGCGTGCAGACTTTAGAGGCGGCGGCTGTGGCTGGGCCGCGCCCGCTGCCTGACGTGCTGGCCGAGGCGCTGGGAGTCCCGCCGACACAGATTGCCGAGCACATCGAAGAGGCTGCGGGCGTGCTGAGCCTGGCGGGCTTCGAGCATGACCTTTACCGCGAGTCGATATACGCCTCGCTGTCGGCAAGCCAGCGCGTCGAATTGCATCACCGGATTGCCCAGGCCCTGCTACGGCGGCGTGAACGCGGGGCCCACGTGCACCCGGCCGAGCTTGCCGGGCACTTTGCGCTCGGCGTCGCGGCTGGCGGGCCTGAGCCGGTGCTGCGGTGGGCGCTGTCCGCCGCTGCCGCCGACCGCGCACGTTTCGCCTTCGCTGAAGCCGCCGGACATCTCGCCAGGGCGCGCGACGCCGCCGTCGCCGCGGGGGTGGCGCTGTCCAAACCAGACCTCGTGAATATGCTCGCCGTCGAGGCCGCTGACCGCCTGCGGGCCGCAGACCCGCGAGCCGCGCAGGAACTCCTCACCCAGGCGTGGGCGCTGGCGTCCGAAATAGGCGATCCAGAGCAGCTCGGCATGGTGGCGCTGGGCATCGAGCGGATCGGGGCGCGCTTCGCCATGCCACGCCACGACCTCATTGCGGTGCTGGACCAGGCCCAGGCCGTGCTGCAAGGCACCGAAACCGCGATCGAGGCGCAGGTCACGGCCGGGCTGGCACGTCAGCTTCAGCATTCCGTGCCCAGCGAACGGCCCCGCGCCCGCCCGCTGGCACAGCGCGCCGTGGAAATCGCACGGACGCTCGGGGATCCGGCCACACTCGCCGACTGCCTGCTAGCCGAGCATGACTGCCTGTGGGCTCCCGGCACCGCGCCGCAGCGCCTGCCCATCGCCCGGGAGATTGCCGTACTGGCGCAGCTGGCGGCCGACTCCGAACGCCACGCCCAGGCGCTACTGCTTGTCGCGAATGCGCTGCTGGAGACAGGTTCGCCGGCCTTCCGCCCGGCGCTGGCCGAGTACTTTCATCATGGTGGGCAGTTGCGCCAGGCCCGGCAGCAGTACCTACTGCGAACGAGGGAAGCGGCACTGGCCATTTTGGACGGCGACGCCGAACGGGGCGAGCAGTTGAGTCGCGAGGCAGCCGCGATGGGAGAGGCGATCAGCGACCCGGACGCTGGCAACGTCGCGATGTCCCAACGACTCGAACTGATCCGGCTTAGCGGTGATCCCACAGCGCTTCGCCAGTTCGCGGCCGAGGCTGTCCGCTGGTGGGTCGGCGTACCGGCGCATGCCCACGCGGTCGCTGCGGGTTTCCTGGCCCGAGCCGGCGATCTCGACGAGGCCCGCCAGGAGCTGGATCTGGTGCGTTCCCTGGGGGAATGGCGGCTGGATCGCTCCTATCTCTGGTCGGTCTTCATGGGGGAGATGACCGAGGCGGCCGTGCGGTTGCACGACCGTCCGTTTTGCGCCGAGTTGCTGGCTGAATTGCTACCCGTGGCCGATGCGTGTGCCGTGAACGGAGCGCTGATCTGCTTTATGGGCGCGAACGCCCACCGCATCGGCCAACTGTATGCCGCCCTCGATCAGCCCGCCCAGGCCAGGCAATGGTGGCAGCGAGCGCTGCAAACCCACCGCGCTCTGGGAGCCAGAGCGTGGGAAAAGTCCTCACGTGAGGCGATGGGCGACGACCGGCCGGTCTTCGTCCAAGACGGGCAGCTATGGCAGCTTTCCTATGAAGGGCGGTCGGCGATCGTGCGAGACGCCAAAGGCCTCCGCGATCTCGCCACACTCATTAGCCGCCCCGGCGTGGACATCTCCGCGGTCGACTTGGCCGCCGCCGCTGTGATCGACTCCGCCGGGCCTATCCTGGACCGCGCCGCCCTCGCCTCCTACCGCCAGCGGCTACGCGACATCGACGAACAACTCACAGCCTCCCGCGATGACATCGGACGTCATATGCGCTTAACCGATGAACGGGAGACCCTTCTGGCCGAACTGCGCCAGGCAACCCGACCCTCCGGTGAGTCACGCAATCTGGGCATGACCACCGCGGAACGTTGCCGCAAGGCAGTCACCGCACGGATCAGAGACACCATCAGCCGGATCAAGCCCGTGCTGCCCGAACTCGCCGTTCACCTGGACCGCAGCATCCGCACCGGCCTATCCTGCCGCTACGACCCAATCACCACGGATCAAGCAAAGGCATGAGCAAGCGCGCACTCGACTCAAGATCTCGCAACGGTGCGGGCCGACGACGTTTAGCACGTCTCGCAACGTCAAACGCAGCGACACGGACAAGGGCTTCGTGGTCCTGCACCGCAGGTGGGTCGTGGAGCGCACGTTCGGATGGCTACTGGGTTACCGGCGCTGCGTACGCGACTACGAACGCCGGCCCGACCACCACGAGACCATCGTCTACATCGCGATGATCATGCTGATGTCCCGGCGACTGGCGAGAATCACCGGGACGTCCTGAGTTTCAAAACACGCTCTTAGGTGAGGGCTGAGGCCAAGCGCTCGAAACGCCCGTCAAGCATCTGCTGGGACGCGCCGTTCCGCCGCTAGACACCGGTGCGCCCAAGTCGCCCGGCGGGCAATCAACTCGCTTCCGCTGCTCCTTGAAGAGCTACAACCGGTCGGCGATGCGGCGCCTCAGTGGATCCACCGCGTCAAGCGCCTGCTCAGCAGCCTCAGCCGACCCCCGGCCTGATCTCATGATCTCCTCCAGTGCCGACTCGGCGGCTGCCACGTCCTTAACGAAGGCCGAGTCGGCCAGAGCCCGGGCCGTGGCGAAGAGCAGCGCATGCACGTCGACCACGGTGGCCCGTCGGTCGAATAGCCGGTCGAACGCATCGAGGAGCGCCTCAAGGAGAGGCAGTTGATCTGCCGAGGTCATGCTTCAAGATCCTATCGATCCGTCGCCCAAAGCAGGGTCTGTGGTGTGCCATTAGCGTGCCATTGGGCCAGGACAGCAGGGGCCAGCCGAGGCCACGAGAGACCGCCGGGACCAGGCCGCCAATCCAGCAGACGGCCGGAGATCGACAATTCCAAGCTGACAGTGCGGGTTCGATTCCCGTCACCCGCTCCAGCGAGAAGGCCCTGGTCAGGACGCGAGTCCCAGCCGGGGCCTTCGACGTTGCTGCGGCCAGCAGCGCCCGGCGGGCCATCCACGGCCACTAGCCAAGCTTCTTGCCCTTGGCCTTGCCCTTGGCCTTGGCCTTGGCCTTGGCCTTGGCCTTGGCCTTGGCCTTGGCCTTGGCCGTGTCCGAGGAAGCCGCCGCCGGCTTCGTGGCCTTCTTGCGCTCCTCCCAACCCATGCACTCGCACCGTGAACACCGCGCTGCCACGATTGCTGCTGTGGCTGATCCTGTCCCGAGATGGCGGAGTGTTCTCCTGGCCGAGGTCATTACGAAGATCGAAGCCGAGCTGGACCGAGCATGGGAAAGCTTGCTGCACGATCTCGACATCGACCCTGCCTCCCCGGACGAAGCCGAGCTGGCTTGGCTCGTGGCGAACAACCCGGCGGATCAAGAGTGGCGGACCGTGGACGCTGCACTTGATCGCTTGGTCTGTCCCGACTGCAGGTCCAGGCTGACCAAGGGACCGGCCGCGTGCGAAACGTGCGGCTTTTACCAGGGAATGCGGTTTGGAGCGCGAGAGGTGGACCGACCACACGTCCCGCCTGGAAACGAACACGCGCTGAGGGTCGCGGCTGCTGTAGCTCGCACTCGTGGCCGCTACTCGCCAAGGGCCCGCGTCGGCTACGAACTCCTGCTACCCGATCTCGTTGCCGGCACGCTGCCCACCACGAGGCAGGCTCAGGCCGCCAAGGCCCTGATCAACAAGTTGACAGAAGATGAGTGTGATCGCGTTACCAGCCTCGCCGAGGTTGAGGAGCTGGCACACGACCGCTGATCCCGTCCCCCTGACCGGGTGACCGATGCCGGTCGTGCAGCTGTCGTGCCCGCTACCTGCTCGATTCTTTGAGAAAGGCGCTAGGTCAGGAGCCGGATATGCGGTGCCTCGTGGCTCTCGATGATGGGCGCGGAACAGTGTTCGCAGGATCCGGAGGCTGGTCGGACGAGGTTCGTCTGGGTGGAGAGTTCCCCTGACTCCTGCTGCTCTGGGCAGTAGTAGCCGAGGTAGTGCCGGACCCAGGGGGTTCGGGTGATGGCGGCGGCGGGTTGATCTCTCTTCGCGTCGTGGAAGGGGGCCCACCAGTAGTCCACCACCGCTCGCAGGCGGGTTTGCTCACCTTCGATCGTGTGGTCGAAGGCGGCGATGCGTCCGGCGGTGTAGTGCTGAGCGGTCTCCTTGTCGCCCGAGCAGACGGCCCGCTCCGCTCCCAGCTCGAAGATCGTGGTGCGGTCGACGCGCTGGCAGACGAAGCAATCGAGGCTCAGCGCAAGCCTGCCCCGCCAGTGGAGGTTGTGGAAGGGCGAAGCCGGGAGGGCCAGGACGGTCTTGACTTCAATGGATCGGAGCACGGGGGGATCTTGGCATGTGCTGTAGAGGTAGGTCGGCAGGTTAGGGCTTCCGCCCTACTGTCCCTGCATGGGATACGTCATCGGCTTCCTCCCGCCAGGTCGAGACGATGACGGCCAGGGCGACGAACTGCGACCACTTCACCTCACGAACGAGCAGGAAGCTGCCTGGCGACGGATCGTCACGCGGGCACAGCAGGAGACTGGCCCAGCTAAGGAAGATCGGTACCCGACGCACCTTGAGTTGTGGCTCAAAGACCCCGCCCTGGGGCGTCGGACAACACGTGGGCGGCCTGGTGGAGGGGCGAGACGAGCACTCGACCGGTTGAGTCTGCTCTGACCAGGCGATGACACTGCTGAGAGCGATCGTGGTTGTTCCCGCTGGGCACCGACACCGGCTAATGTCCGGCTTGGAGGTGGTTCCGTGTTCACCGAGGCTTTTCCGATCGTGACTACGACCGACCTACCAAGGCTGATCGCGTTCTATCGCGATGTCGTCGGCTTCGAGCTGACCTACCGGTTCCCGGAGGACGGCGCTCCTGAGTTCGTCGCACTGCGCCTGGGCAACAGCGAGCTGGGCCTGGCCGCCGACCCGAAGGCCGGCGGCCCTCCCCTCGCGCACCGCTGGGAACTGTGCGTTTACGCCGACGACTGCGACGCAGCCGTGGCCGTGCTGCGTGCGGGCGGCGCAACAGTTACCGAGGAGCCGGTCGACCAGCCGTGGGGTGAGCGGTCGGCCCGGGTTACGGACCCCGATGGCAACAGGTTGCTGGTGCTGTCACGCCTGTAGGCGCCCTCGTGTTGACACTCCATTGCACGGGATCGTGTGCCGGGATCAGTTGAAGGGCAGGTCCGGCGAGAGGGACCGGTACCACAGCGAGGGGGCACAGCAGCAGAGGGCGATGAGAGCCACGATGGCGACGATGGCGATTCCGCTGAGGCTGCTGATCGCCAGGATGCTTCTGACTACGCCTTGTCTGCCAGCTTCTTTGTCAGCGCCCGGCATGAGTCGCTCCAGGGTCCACCATGTCGATCAGCTCACCACGCCCGCTGCGCTGTCCCTGCGCCGGGCTGCCACCCGCGTGCCAGGATCGCCGTCTCACACCGGTCGCTGAGGGTCACTCCGTCACCGTCGGGCCGCCGCCGCTGCCCCGATCATCGAGCACGAGCGGAGCGCGACCACCCACCGTGTACCGGATGTGGGTGACCTGCGGCGTGTGGAGGACGCGGGTCGGCATCAGCTCGATCGCCTCCTTCTCGTCGAGGTCGAGGTCCGCGTCGAACAGCCGTAGACCGGTACCGAGCACGACCGGTACGACGTGCAGCTCCAACTCGTCGAGCAGGCCGGCCTTGAGTACCTGCCGCACCATGCTGCCGCCTCCGGCCACGGCGACGTCCTTGCCGCCGGCTGCGGCGCGCGCCTGCTCGACGGCGCTGGCCACACCATCGGTGACGTAGGTGAAGCTGGTGCCACCTCCGCGCAGCAGGGGCTCGCGTGGGCGGTGCGTGACGACGAAGACCGGTGCGCGGAACGGCGGCACCTCGCCCCAGGGGATCTCACCGCCGTCGGCCATCCGCCGCCCCATCACGTACGCGCCGGCCGCCCCGAAGGACTCGGCGACCACCTCGGAGTTGGTGTCCTGTTCTCCGCCGGCAAAACCTTGCCGTTCGCGCCATGCCATCGCGTTGGTCGCCCAGCGGGTGACCCGGAAGAATCCGGCGCTCTCGGCCGAATCCATCCAGTTGCCGTCGCCGCTGAAGCGGGGGCCGGCGTAGAACCCGTCCACCGACACCGACAGTTGAGCGGTCACCTTCGTCATCTCGTGTGGCTCCTCTCCCGTGGGGCGACACCCGGCCGGGTGCCTCTGCTCACCGATGGGTCGGTGCCAACCGAAGAATGCCTACAGGGCATCAACGTGACGGCGGTCACATCAGGTGGAGCGGGGCAACTGCCCCAACCGATTCGACTTGATCAACTGGCGAGAAAGGTGGCGTCGGGGCCGGAACTCGGCCACACGCCCCGCTCAAGCTGCTCCAGGGTCGCCATCCCGGTCAGGCTGCGTGGGACCACCCTCGGCTGGCCCACCAGGGTGGCGGCCATCCCTCGGCAGGTACCACAGCTCGGCGTGATCGGGGCCGCGCCGCCAGCGCATGCGGGACACCTCATCCGGGCGGGGCGTCCAGTCGCGGTAGGGCGCGAAGGCCAGCCGCCAGGCGATCACCGCGAATATGTAGATACCCGGGCCGACCAGCCACAGCAGGGCATCGCGTCGCCGGTAGGAGGCGCGTGGCGCGAGCCAGGCGGTCACCGCAACCGGCAGCGCGATCATGCTGAAGTCGGCCATCGGCCCGTCGCCGAATCGGGCCTCGGCCAGGTCGCGAATGACCAGGGACGGCACGATCACCGCGAGCACGATCGCTGCCGCGCAGACGGTACGCGGCCGTCGGCCCAGGGGCGCACGGGCAGCGGCAGGATCGACGGACATGGTTGGGATGTTATTGGCCAGCCGGAATGGTGGAACTACGACTTCCGGTCCGTGATCGCCGCCTCTATTCGCAGACCGATGCCGGTCAGGATGAGGAAGGCGGCAACGATGTGCGGCTTGAGCCCGTTGTAGCCGGACGACATGGTGAGCAGCGACGTCATGAAGCCGGCCACCAGCGACACGGTGCCGAACGCTCGTACCGTGTCGACCCGTTGCGACCGTAGATCCACAGCGGAACGGTAGCGAAGAACCGGCGCCGCTGGCGCCCCGCCGGGGCCGGGCGGCCACTCGTGATCCACGGGCAGGGCCTCGAATCAGGTGGTGCGTGTCCCCGACCCGCCGGTACCGTCCGTGCTCCCACGAACCCGAACGGAAGAGGCGAGATGAGCAGCGGTGGCGGTACGACGGTGCTGTGGCGCCCGACGGGGCCGGCCGAGTTGGAGCTCGTACGCGGGTCGGGGTGGCGTGAGTGGCCGCCGCGCCTGCCGGACCAGCCGATCTTCTATCCGGTGCTCAACGAGGAGTACGCGGTGATGATCGCCCGGGACTGGAACGTCCCCAGCTCGGGCGTCGGCTATGTGACCCGCTTCCACGTCGAGTCCGAGTTCCTGCGCCGCTACCCGGTACGACAGGCGGGTGGCAGGACGATCCTGGAGTTGTGGGTGCCGGCGGAGGAGTTGGCCGAGTTCAACGCCCACATCGTCGGCCTCATCGAGGTCGTGCGCGAGTTTCGGTAGCGCCCCGACCACCTGCGGCTGCAAGTTCGGCCGACGCCTCTGGAGCCCTGGTGTGACGTGCGCGGCCGCAGGCTGGCGCGGCTAGGCTGGCGATCATGCGGATTGGCATCGTGATCCTTCCGGACCAGCGCTGGGCGGAGTCGCAGCGTCGCTGGCGGCAGGCCGACGAGTGGGGCTTCGACCACGCCTGGACGTACGACCATCTGGGCTGGCGGGACCTGGTGGACGGGCCGTGGTTCGACTCGATGACCACGCTGACGGCTGCTGCGACCGTTACCTCCCGGATCCGGCTGGGCACCCTGGTGGCGTCGCCGAACTTCCGGCACCCGGCCGCGTTCGTCCGGCAGATCACCACGGTGGACGACGTGTCCGACGGTCGGCTGCTGCTGGGGCTGGGCGCGGGCGGCATCGGGTTCGACTCGGCGGTGCTGGGCGGCGAGACGTTGCCGCCGCGCCAGCGGGTCGACCGGTTCGCCGAGTTCACCGAGCTGCTGGACCTGATCCTGCGGGAGGACGGCACCACCTGGCGCGGCGACTGGTTCGCCGCGGTGGACGCGCGCAACAACCCGGGCAGCGTGCAGCAGCCCCGGGTGCCGTTCGTGGTGGCCGCCAACGGGCCGCGGTCGATGCGACTGGTGGCCCGGTTCGGCCAGGGCTGGGTGACCACCGGCACCGAGGCCGACGACGTGGACGGCTGGTGGGACACCGTGTCGGCGCTGTCCGCGCGGATGGACCGGACGCTGGATGAGGCCGGCCGCGACCCGGCCACACTGGACCGCTACCTGTCGCTGGACGCGGCGCCGGTCTTCTCGCTCAGCAGCGCGCAGTTCTTCGCCGACCAGGTCGGCCGAGCAGCCGACCTTGGCTTCACCGACGTCGTGACGCACTGGCCGCGGGCCAGTAGTTGGTACGCCGGTGACGAGGCCGTCCTGGCGGACGTGGCGACCCGGCTGCTGCCGGAGCTGCGCGGCTGAACCGGTAGCGCCAGCGGCGGGGACACAGCGCCAGCGGCTGAGCCGGTAGCGCCAGCGGCCCTGCCGGACCGTCAGAGGCGCAGCGATCAGGTGCCGAGGTCGCCGCTGGCCACGCCGCCGGAGACCAGCCGCAGCCGGAGACAGACGATCGGAGTGTCGTCGTCGACCGGGGTGCCGAGCCGCGCCCAGTAGGCCGAGTGGCCGGCCCGCCACTCCTCGATCGAGCGGTCACCCTCGCCCTCGGAGCGGGCGAAGTCCCACGGCACGTCGGCGAAGCGGACCACGTCGACGCCGGTGATCTCCACGACGCCGGCCAGTGCGTCGTCGTCGTCGACCAGGGCCAGCCGTTCGCCGACCTGCTCCAGTTCCTCGCCCTCTTCGGCGTACTCGGCGAGCCGACCGGCCGTGGCGGTCTTCACGCCGGCCAGCACCAGGGTGTTCAGGGTCGCCCGCAGCTCGCCGGGGGTGCCGAGGGCGAGCGCGCGCAGTTCACCGATCCGAGGCCACATCCTGCCGAGGCTAGGCCAGCGCGGCCCGCGCCGCCGCCGCATTACGCCCGCCCTGTCAGATCAGCTGCCCGGCGTAGCCGGCGGCGGCGAGCAGCCGGCCGTCTCCGGTGGCGGCGTGCGCGTCGAGCACCGCGTCGGCCAGCTTGACCACGTGCGCGTCACCGTGCCGGGCCGCGCGGTCGAAGACCTCCGCCGGGGTCGCGGCCGGCACGGTCGGCGCCGTGATCCCGTCCGCTGTGGCGTACACCGAGATCACGGCCGCCGTCGCGGCCCAGGCCGCGGCGAGGCTCGGCGCCCACAGCGCCCGATCCAGTGCCGGCAGGGTACGCAGCACCGCCGTCGGCGCGGTGACCGCGTGCACCAGCATGACCGGCGCGGCGTGCCCGAAGCGCAGGTAGTCCAGGCCGGCCCGGTGCACCAGCGTGGTCAGCTCCCGTTCCGCCTCGGCCGGGGTCCGCGCGGGGCGCAGCGCCGCCAGCGCCGGCTCCCATCGGGGTACGCCCGACAGTTGGCCCAGCCGGTCCCGGATGCCCCCGGAGCGGTCCTCGATCCGGGGCAGCGCGGCCAGCGCGGTGGCCACGTCCAGGCCCTCAACGTCCGGCCCGGTGGGGACACGCGCCGGGTCGAGGAGCCGGTCGGCGCCGGGGACCGACTGCCAGCGGGCCGCCCAGTAGCCGAGGGCCTGGCCCAGCTCGGTGAGCCGCTGCGGGTTCTCCTCGGCCGAGTCGAGCGCGCGTACGGCGTGCCCGACCCGGATCACGCCGTGGGTGGCGCCGGCGGCGATTCCGGGCAGCAGCCGGGGCCACCAGGTGCCGAGCACCTCCCGCCACGGGTGCTCGCGCAGTTCCCGGTCGAAGTAGGCCAGCCAGTCGCCAGCCCGCTTCGGGTCTCCCAGCGCCGCCCGCCAGTCGTCGAGGGGGCGCAGTCCCCGAGGCAGTTCGTCGAGGCGACCGAGGTAGTCGTCGAGCCAGCGGTGCACCCGCTGCTCGTGCCCGTGTCGGGCCAGTGCCTCGACCGCCATCGGCCCGTGGTTGGACAGCCAGCCCTCGTATTCGGGGCCGGTGCGGTGCAGCCGTTCGTACGCCTCGTCGAGAATCCCATTACTCATGCGTCGATCGTCTGACCTGAACCGAGGTTCAGGTCAAGCCGGCAGATCCGCACCGGCGATCAGGCCGGTGATCCGCAGTTCGGTGGCGACCTCGGGCGGGCAGTCGACGGCCACCACGGAGGCGCCCAGCACCTCCGCGCCGCGCGCCGCGCAGATGTCGTAGAGGGCGTGGATCTGCGCCCCGGTGCGCACCCAGTCGTCCACCACCAGGACCCGGTCGCCGGGGCCGAGGTGTCGGTCCCGCACGGCCAGGTCGACCTGCCGGCCCCGGTAGTCCGGCGGGCTCTGCGCCCAGGTCAGTGGCCCGGCGGGGAGCCGCCCGTCGCCGGGCTTGTGCGCGGCCACGAAGCCGACACCGAGGGCGGTGGCGGCCAGTGGCCCGAGCAGCAGCCCGGTGACCGCCGGGGCGAGCACCACGGTCGGCCGGGCGGTCCGGTACGGCGCCACGAGGGCCGGTCCCAACTCGGCCAGCACCCCCGGGTCCCGCCACCAACCGGAGATGTCGCTGACCAGGTGGCTGGTGCCCGGCCCGGGGTCGATCCACCGGAACAGGGTGGTGAGGCGTTCGGTCAGGTCACCGGGCATTCGTCCATCCTGCGGTACGCGTGCCCGGCAGTTCGGCACCCGGACCGGCCGGCCCATCCCGACTCGGATGATCGGCTACACGTACCATGGCAAATGCGGGCATATCCCAATGATCACGTTGACTTCGGAAGTGCTTCTCTCGTTACGGTCCGACCCGGTTTGTTCAGTCGACGAAAGGACCGGGCCGGTGGCTGGTAGGCACTCCCGTACCCGCATCTTCTCCTCTCCGGCGGGCATCGCGGCCACCGCGGCGGTCGGCGTCGCCCTCGCCGTCGGGGGCACCGTCGGTGCCGTGCAGCTGACCTCGGGCTCCGCGCAGCCGGGGCCGGCCGCCATCGAGTTCGCCCCGACCGTCGCCGCCAGCAGTCTCGCCCCCAGCTCGCCGGCCGCCTCCCCGAGCGCCAGCGCCTCGCCGAGCGTGACGGCCAGCCCGTCGGCCAGCCGGTCGCCGCAGGCCGCCTCCCGGAACAAGGCCCGCACCGCCGCGCCGAAGCCGAGCCCGACCGCGAAGAAGACCACGGCGGCGCCGAAGGTGCTGGACAGCGGCTCGTGCGGCGCCTCCTTCTACTCCGAGGGGCAGCTCACCGCCAACGGCGAGTCGTTCAACCCGAACGAGCTGACCGCGGCGCACAAGACCCTGCCGTTCAACACCAAGGTCCGGGTGACCAACCCGAACAGCGGCAAGTCGGTCGTGGTGCGGATCAACGACCGCGGCCCGTTCATCGACGGCCGCTGCCTGGACCTCTCCCGGGCCGCGTTCGCCACCATCGCCTCGGTCGACGTGGGCGCGCTCACCGTCAGGTACGAGGTACTCGGCTGACCGGCGTGGCTGACGCCGATCTGGCCGAACAGCCGAGCCGGGCGGACAGAACCTCCTCGGACGAGGGGCCAGGTTCATTCAACCGTTCACGCGGATCAGGCATGCTGTCCCTCGTACCCACGCGACTCCTCCAGTCGGGCCGTCGCCCGCTGAGCCCCGGATCCCGCGCCGGCCTCGGCGCGGCCCTCGTTCTGCTCGCGATCGTCTCGGCCGTGGAGTTGGCGGACGGTCGCCCGGCGCACTACATCGCGTTGCTGGTGGGCGCCCCGTTCCTCGCCGCCGCCCTGGCATCCTGGCCGGTGGTGCTGGGAGTCGGCACCGCAGCGACCCTGATCGGGGCCGGCTTCGCCGTGGTCGAGCCGAAGATGTTCCTGGTCACCTCGGTCAACGTGCTCGCGGTCGCGCTCGCCACCGGGCTGGCCGTGGCGGTGGCGTCGGTGCGGCAGCGGCAGACGGAGCAGATCGGTGAGCTGTCCAAGCTCGCCTCGGTGGCCCAGCAGGCGGTGCTTCGTCCGCTCGGCCCGCAGGTCGGCACGCTCTCGGTGGCCGGCCGCTACATCTCCTCCACCGCGACCGCTCAGATCGGCGGCGACCTGTACGAGGCGATCGACACGCCGTACGGGGTTCGCATGATCATCGGCGACGTGCGCGGCAAGGGCCTGGACGCCGTCCGGCTGGCCAGTATCGTCCTCGGTTCCTACCGGCACGTGGCCTACGAGCGGGCCGACCTGCGCGCCGTTGTCGCCGATCTGGACCGTGCGGTGGCCCGCAACGTCGGCGACGAGGACTTCGTGACCGCGGCGCTGGTGGAAGAGCGCGGCGGCACGCTCACCATCGTCAACTGTGGACATCCGCCGCCGCTGCTGCTGCGTCGGGGCGCGGTGATCCCGCTGGAGCCGCCGGCGCCGGCGCCCCCGCTCGGGTTCATGCCGGTGGTCCGCCCCCGGGTGGAACGCCTGGAGCCCGGTGACCGGCTGCTGCTGTTCACCGACGGTCTCGGCGAGGCTCGACGGGATGGCGAGTTCTTCCCCACCGTCGACCGGGCCTGGCGGCTGCTCGGCCACGGCACGGTCGCCGATGGCCTGGCCTCGCTGGAGGCTGCCCTGGTCGAGTGGGTGCACGGCCGGCTCGACGATGACATCGCGCTGGTCCTGATGGAGTACGTGGGCGCGCGGACCGGTGTGGCGGCGGCTGTGCCGAGCTGGGAGGTCGGCGCCACCGAGAGCTGACCGCCGACGCGTCCGCCCCCGGTTCGGGGCGAGTGTGTAATGGCCGTCACTTA
This sequence comes from Micromonospora sp. NBC_00389, assembly GCF_036059255.1. Lineage (NCBI taxonomy): Bacteria > Bacillati > Actinomycetota > Actinomycetes > Micromonosporales > Micromonosporaceae > Micromonospora > Micromonospora sp. NBC_00389. Next base: position 1,644,462 of record NZ_CP107947.1, read on the forward strand.
CGTGATCCGCTTGTCGCTGCCTACCCGCGAGTAATACAGTCGGGGTTACTGATCGGTAACACCTGTCCGGAAGCGGGGCCAGCGAGCATGACCCACTACAAGAGCAACCTGCGGGACCTTGAGTTCAACCTGTTCGAGGTCTTCGGGGCGGACCAGGCGTTCGGCCAGGAGCCGTACTCGGAACTCGACGCCGACACCGCCCGCAGTTTCCTCTCCGAGCTTGACCGCCTCGCCCGGGAGGACCTGGCCGCCAGCTACACGGACAGCGACCGCAACCCGCCGGTCTTCGACCCGGTCACGCACACCGCGCCGCTGCCGGCGTCGTTCAAGAAGTCCTACCAGGCATTCATGGACTCCGAGTTCTGGCGCCTGGACCTGCCGCCGCACCTGGGTGGCACCAACGCGCCGCGCGCCCTCTGGTGGGCCCTCGCCGAGCTGGTGCTCGGCTCGAACGCCCCCATCTGGATGTACGCCTCCGGCCCGTCCTTCGCGCACGTGCTGGAGGTCGAGGGCACCGAGCAGCAGAAGCGGTGGGCCAAGCTCTTCATCGACAAGCAGTGGGGCTCCACCATGGTGCTCACCGAGCCGGACGCCGGCTCGGACGTGGGTGCCGGCCGCACCCGTGCCATCCAGCAGCCGGACGGCACGTGGCACATCGAGGGCGTGAAGCGCTTCATCACCTCGGGCGAGCACGACCTGAGCGACAACATCGTGCACTACGTGCTGGCCCGCCCGGTGGGCGTGGAGGGCGTCGGTGGCCCTGGCACCAAGGGCCTGTCGCTCTTCGTGGTGCCGAAGTACCACTTCGACGAGAACACCGGCGAGCTGGGTGAGCGCAACGGCGTCTACACCACCAACGTCGAGCACAAGATGGGCCTGAAGGTCTCCAACACCTGCGAGTTGACCTTCGGCGAGCACGGCGTACCGGCCAAGGGCTGGCTGCTGGGCGACAAGCACGACGGCATCCGGCAGATGTTCATGATCATCGAGTATGCCCGGATGTTGGTCGGCACCAAGGCGATCGCCACCCTCTCCACCGGCTACCTCAACGCCCTGGAGTACGCGAAGAACCGGGTGCAGGGCGCCGACCTGGTCCAGCAGACGGACAAGACCGCGCCGCGGGTCACCATCACCCACCACCCGGACGTGCGCCGCTCGCTGCTGCTGCAGAAGTCGTACGCCGAGGGTCTGCGTGCCCTGGTCCTCTACACCGCCACCTGGCAGGACAAGGTCGCCATCGCTGAGGCGGCCGGTGACGAGAAGGCCACCAAGTTGGCCAAGCGGGTCAACGACCTGCTGCTGCCGCTGGTCAAGGGCGTCGGCTCGGAGCGCGCGTACGAGATGCTCGGGCACGAGGCCCTGCAGACCTTCGGCGGCTCCGGCTTCCTCCAGGACTACCCGCTGGAGCAGTACGTCCGCGACGCCAAGATCGATACCCTGTACGAGGGCACCACCGCCATCCAGAGCCTCGACCTGATCTTCCGCAAGATCGTTCGGGACAACGGCAAGGCGCTCATGGCGGTCGCCAGCGAGATCCAGGAGTTCATCTCCTCCGAGGCGGGCAACGGCCAGCTCAAGGAGGAGCGGCAGGCGCTCGGCAAGGCGCTCGTCGAGGTCCAGAACATCCTCGGCGTCATGACCGGCTGGCTCGGCGAGGCGCAGGCTGGCGACACCCGCGCGCTCTACAAGGTCGGGCTGAGCAGCCGGCGCTTCCTGCTGGCCATCGGCGACCTGGTGGTCGGGTGGCTGCTGCAGAAGCAGGCCGACGTGGCGCTGAAGGCGCTGGCCGGCGAGGTCTCCACCACCGACAAGGCGTTCTACACCGGCAAGGTGGCTGCCGCCCGGTTCTTCGCCCGTGAGGTGCTGCCGCGCATCGGCGCGGACCGGCGGATCATCGAGGGCGCCGACCTCGACATCATGGACCTCCCGGAAGAGGCCTTCTGACCGTGCCACGGCACGACTGAAGGTTCCGGGTCGCACCACCCGGCACCGACACCAACGGCCGGCGGGGCAATTGTCCCGCCGGCCGTCGGCATGTCCGGGTCGGGCCCGTCCGTGGGAACCACTCCGGAGCCGTCTGCGCTTCCGTGCCGTGGTCCCGTCCCGTCCCGGTGGCAGCGGCGAATGCCGGGGTCGCCGGAGGGCCGTCCGTCCCGTATTCGGCGCGCCCCGGTCGGGTAGGTGGCCGGCGTGGCGGGTAATCGTCGCGTGTCCACGACAGAGAACGCCCAGAGCCACCGCACGGGGGAGTGCAGCGCACATGGGTGTAGGAAGCGGCATCTTTCTCATCGCGATCGGCGCCATCCTGACGTTCGCGATAAGAGCCAACGTCTGGTGGATAGACCTGCGGGCGGTCGGCTGGGTGTTCATCCTGGCCGGGCTGGCCGTGCTGCTGACCACGCTCTGGTTCTGGCAGGACCGGCGCAAGCGGGCCCGGACCCTCATCGTGGAGGAGAACAGGCTCTCGCATCCGACGGCGATGATGCCGCCGCCGCCCGACCCGCCGCCGCCGACCGCACCACCGTCCTGAGCCACGTACGACTGAGCCACCCGCCGACCATCGACGGGTGGCTCAGTCGCGTGCGGTGTGACGAGCGGTGATCGGTGCCCCTGCCCGGTCCAGCTCCGCCCAGCCGAGCGTGGTGCGGTGCACCGCCAGCTCGGCGGTGCGCAACCCCTCCCCGTCCGTCCCGTCCGGGTCGAGGAGCGCGGAGAGCAGCGAGATGCCCGGATTGTGGGCGATCAGCAGCACCGTCCGGGCCGCCGGGTCGACGGTGCGGACCAGCGCCAACAACTCCTCGGGGTGGGCGTCGTACGCGCCCGGCTCGTAGTGGACGGTCGGGCGGGGACCGGCCGGCCCGCCCTCCGGCGGTGAACCGGTCATCCCCATCGCCACCCCGTGCCAGGTCTGCCGCGTACGTCGGACCGTCGAGCAGATCACCACGTCGGGCAGTAACCCGTGGTGAGCCAGCCAGGCGCCGGCCGCCGCCGCGTCCGCGCTCCCCCGTGCGGTGAGCGGCCGCACGGCGTCGTCCGTACTGTCGCTGCCCTGCTCGGCTTTCGCGTGCCGGAGCAGCACCAGTGTCCGTGTCTCGGCTGGGGTGTCCGTCATGCCCTCAGCTTGCCCGATTGGCGATCTCCGTGCCGGGGTAAGTCGATGGGTGCCGCACCCCTACCGACGGCGGCGGCGGGCCGTACGCCAGGTTAGAGCCGAGGAGCGAGACATGGGCATTGGTGGCAGCATCTTTCTGATCGCGCTGGGCGCGATCTTCGCATTCGCAGTGGAGGCAGACCTGGGCTGGCTGAACCTGGCCGTGGTCGGCTGGGTGCTGATGCTGGCCGGTGTCGCCGGCCTGCTCGCCACCGTCTACTTCTGGAACAGCCGCCGCCGCACGGTGGTCGCCGCACCGGTCCGTGGGGACCGCGTCGCGGCCGACCGGGTGGTGCCGATCCAGGATGACCAGGTCATGCGGGAGTACCGCGAGGTGCGCCGGCCGGGCCGTCCGATCTGAGTCCCGCACGCACACTCCGGGGTCCCGCAGCGTCGCGGGGCCCCGGCTCGCATGTGCCAGGTCCCGGCTCGCGCCGTGGTCGGGCTCGCGCCGTGGTCGCCGTGCGGTCAGGCGAACAGTGCGAAGTAGATCGCGATGTGGTGGCAGAGCGCGGCCAGCAGGGTGCAGGCGTGGAAGAACTCGTGGTGACCGAAGACGGTCGGCCACGGGTTGGGCCGGCGGAGCGCGTAGAAGACCGCGCCCACGCTGTAGATCGCGCCACCGACGATCAGCAGCACCAGGGCCGCGACGCCGCCACTGTGCAGGATCTCCGGCAGCATGGCCACCGCCACCCAGCCGAGCGCCAGGTAGAGCGGTGCGGAGACCCAGCGCGGCGCGTGCGGCCACACCAACTTGAGCGCCACGCCGGCCAGTGCGCCACCCCAGACCAGGGCCAGCATCAGGGTGGCCTGTCCCGGCGCGAGCAGCTGTACGCACAACGGCGTGTACGTGCCGGCGATGAACACGAAGATCATCGAGTGGTCCATCCGGCGCATCACCTGGTAGCCGCGCTCCGACCACACCCGACGGTGGTACAGCGCGCTGGTGCCGAAGAGCCCGCAGACGGTCAGGCTGTAGATGACGCAGCTCACCAGGGGTGCCCACCCCGGGCGGGTGGCGGCGATCGAGCAGAGCACGATGCCGCTGGCCAGGGCGACGAAGAAGGCGTACGTGTGCAGCCAGCCGCGCATCCTGGGCTTACCGATGTCGACCGGCTTCAGTCGGAGCGGAGCGGAGGTGGTCACGTCTCCAGGTTACGGCACCGTAGGTTACTTTCAAGTAGTCGGCCTGGTGACGCCAGGCACCGTCGCCGTGAACACCTCGCCGGTACGACATCGGCGAGGATGAGCGGATGCGGATCCGACCCGTCGGGGCGCACGCCCTGCTGCTCGACTGCACCGCCTCCACCGGCGCGCCCGAGGCTGCCCTGGTCGAGGCGTGGCGAGCCGAGCTGTGGCGGCGTCGCGAGCAGGGCGAACTGATCGCCATCGAGATCGTGCCGGCGGCCAGCACCATCCTGCTCGACGGCGTACCCGATCCGGCCGCAACGGCCGAGTTGCTCTCCCTCTGGGCGCCGACGGTCTTGACGGCCGCCGCCGCCAGCGACCGCGCCTGTGCCGGCAGTGGCGCTCGCGACGGCTGCGGCGACGTGGGCCGGGCGGGCGACGGTGGAGAGGTGGTCGTCCCGGTCGACTTCGACGGGCCGGACCTGCCGGCGGTCGCCGAGCACTGGGGGGTCGACGTGCCGGCCGTGCTGCGGCGGCTGACCGGCACCCCGTTCCGGGTCGCCTTCTGCGGCTTCGCCCCCGGCTTCCCGTACCTGACCGGGCTGCCCGCCGAACTGGCGCTGCCCCGACTGGCCACCCCCCGCGCCCGGGTGCCGGCCGGCTCGGTCGCCCTGGCCGGCCCGTACGCCGGCATCTATCCGGGCGCGTCCCCGGGCGGCTGGCTGCTGGTCGGCCGGACCGACCTGGTTCTTTTCGACGTGCACGCCGACCCGCCGGCCCTGCTCGGCCCGGGGACCCCGGTCCGGTTGGCGGCGGCGTGACCCGGCCCGCCGAGATCGAGGTGCTCCGCGCCGGCCCGCTCACCACCGTGCAGGACCTGGGCCGGCCCGGCTGGGCGCACCTGGGCGTACCCCGGTCCGGCGCCCTCGACCCGGCCGCCCTGCGGCTGGCCAACCGGCTGGTCGGCAACCCGGAGCGTGCCGCCGGCCTGGAGATCACCCTGACCGGCTGCGTGCTGCGGCTCACCCGGGCCACCACGGTGGCGGTCACCGGCGCCGAGGTGCCGGTCCGGGCCGGCGACCGACCCGGCGACGCTGGACGCCCGCTCACCGTGCCGGCGGGCACGGTGCTGCGGATCGGCCCGGCCAGCCGGGGCGTACGGAGTTGGCTGGCCGTGGCGGGCGGGATCGACGTGCCGCCGGTGCTCGGCAGCCGGGCCACCGACACCCTCTCCGGGCTCGGCCCGCCCCCGCTGCGTGACGGCGACCGGCTGCCGCTCGGCGAACCGCTCGGCGAACCCGCGCCGGTGGACCTGACCGTCAGCACCGCACCCCCGCCGGAGGTGCACCTGACGCTGCGCCCCGGCCCCCGCGACGACTGGTTCACTCCGACCGCGCTCGACCGGCTGCTCGGCACCGCGTACACCGTCAGCCCCGTGAGCAACCGGGTCGGCGCGCGGCTCGCCGGCGCGCCGCTGCCCCGCGCGGTCGCCGGCGAGTTGCCCAGCGAGGGCATCGTGCTCGGCGCGGTGCAGGTGCCGGCGGACGGACAACCCCTGATCTTCCTCGCCGACCACCCGACCACCGGCGGATACCCGGTTATCGGGGTGGTCGCCGACGTGACCCCGCTCGCGCAGGCCCGGCCAGGTACTACCGTCAGATTCCATGGACCTCAACGCTGACCTGGGCGAGGGATTCGGCATCTGGCGGCTCGGTGACGACGAGGCGCTGCTGGACCTGGTCACCTCCGCCAACGTCGCCTGCGGCTTCCACGCCGGCGACCCGTCCACCATGCGGCGGGTCTGCGAGGGCGCGGCGCGGCGCGGGGTCGCGGTGGGCGCGCAGGTCGGCTACCGGGACCTGGCCGGCTTCGGCCGGCGGCGCATCGCGTACGACTTCGCCGAGCTGCGCGACGAGATTACCTACCAACTGGGCGCGCTCGACGCGTTCTGCCGGCTGTTCGGCACAGGGGTCCGCTACCTCAAGCCGCACGGGGCGCTCTACAACGTGGCCAGCACCGACGAGGCGCAGGCGGCGGCGGTGGTCGCCGCGGTCACCGGCCACGACCCCGAGATGCCCGTGCTCTGCCTGCCCGGCTCGGTGCTCGCCCAGCTCGCCGTCGGTGCGGGCCTGCCGGTCGTCGCCGAGGGCTTCGCCGACCGCGGCTACCTGCCCAACGGGGCACTGGTGCCGCGCGGCACACCCGGCGCGCTGATCACCGACGCGGAACAGGTGGCCAACCGGGCGGAACGGATGGCCACCGAACGGACCGTGGTGGCGGTGGACGGCACCGTCATCCCCTGCCCGGTGGACTCGATCTGCGTGCACGGGGACACCCCCGGCGCGGTCTCCGCCACCGAACTGGTCCGCGCCACGCTGATCGACGCCGGCATCCCACTCGCCCCGTTCGCGTGAAACGAAGGGCCCCTTGGACAACGGATTCCGTCGTCCAAGGGGCCCTGCCCAACAGCTAGGCGTCCAGGCCGCGCAACACGAGCGGGAGCCGGGCCGCCCCGCCGTCGACCACTCGGACCGGGACGCCCCAGTCCTGCCGGGTCAGATGGCAGGCGGCGTGCTCGACATCCGCGTCACAGGTCGCCGCCTGGGCGGTCACCTGGAGCACCCCGCCGGTGACCTCGCCGTTGAGCACCAACCGGCGGGACAGCTCGGTGCCCGTGCCGGCGCCCTCCACCAGCAGCTCCGGCGGGGACGCGGAGACCACCAGCCGGGTCGACGGCCCGTACGTCTCGTCCAGCTTCTGCCCGGGCGCGGGGGTGAAGACGATGTCCAGGGTGACCTCGCCCGCCGCGATGTCGGTCGGCTTCCGCTCGGTGCGGTGCCGGGGGCCGTCCACCGTGCTGGCGCCCGCCGCCGACAGCGCACCCGGGGCGAGCCGGGTCAGCCGGTGCGCGGCGGACTCCACCACCAGCACCTCGCCGGCGGGGGTGAGCACGAGATCGCTCGGCTCGGCCAGCCCGTCGGCGACCGTGGACACCTGGCCGGTGGCTGGATCGAAGCGGCGGACCGCACCGTTGTAGGTGTCCGCGATCAGCACCGAGCCGTCCGGCAGCGCACACACGCCCAGCGGGTGCTGGAGCAGCGCCGACTCCGCCGGCCCGTCCACGTGCCCGAAGTCGAACAGGCCCTGCCCGACGGCGGTGCCGAGCTCCCCGTTCTCGACGTACCGGACGGCGCTGGTCTCGCTGTCGGCGATCCAGAGCCGGGCGCCGTCGGCGGAGACGGAGAGCCCCGACGGCTGTGCCATCCACGCCTCGGCCAGCGGGCCGTCGCGCAGCGCCTCGACCGTGGTGCCGGCGTACATGCCAGCGGTCCGCTTGATCGGATCGAACCACCAGAGCTGGTGGATGCCAGCCATCGCGATGATCAGCTTGTCGTCGTACCAGGCCAGGTCCCACGGGGACGAGAGGTCCACGGCGAGCGCGTCGTGCGGGTGGTCGTCGACCGTGGCCCGCCACTGCCGGCCGCTACCGGCGACGGTGACCACCTCGCCCGACGCCAGGCGTACGCCGCGCAGCAGGTGGTTGACCGTGTCGGCGACCACCAGGTCGTAGCCGGCCACCTCGGCGACCTGCGTGGGCAGCAGGCAGAGGCCCTGCGGCTCGGAGAAGGTCGCCGCGCCGGCCGGCCCGTCGGCCCGGCCCCGCTCGCCCGAGCCGATCCGGCGCACCGGTGTCTCACCGTCGGGGGCCACCTCGACCAGGGAGTGCCGGGCCGAGTCGGAGACCAGCAGGTTGCCGTCCGGCAGCAGCACCGCCTTGCCCGGGAAGCGCAGCGTGGTCTCCGGCGCGGGTGGCGGGACGTACGGGCCGTCGCCCCGGTGCAGGGTGCCCTTGGCCTCGTGGGTGGCGATCAGCTCGTCGATCAGCCGGGCCAGCCCCTCGGCGTGCCCCTCGCCGGCCATGGTGGCCACCACGTACCCCTCGGGGTCGATCACCGACAGGGTCGGCCAGGCCCGGGCCGCGTACTGCTGCCACATGTCCAGCTCGGGATCGTCGAGTACGGGGTGGTGCACCCCGTACCGCTCCACGGCGGCGGCCAACGCGTCGGCGTCCTTCTCGTGCTCGAACTTCGGCGAGTGCACGCCGATCACGACGAGCACGTCGCCGTACTTCTCCTCCAGCGGGCGCAACTCGTCGAGCACGTGCAGGCAGTTGATGCAGCAGAAGGTCCAAAAATCCGCCAGGACGATCTTGCCGCGCAGGTCGGCGAGCTTGAGATCGCGTCCACCGGTGTTCAGCCAGCCCCGACCGCGCAGCTCGGGGGCCCGTACTCGTGCGCTCATGACCCCATCGTGCCTGACCATCGGCTCACGGTCGGCCAGAGGGGGCGAGCCGCCGAGATCCAGGCCACCCCCGCGAACGACGACGGCAGGGCCACGGATTCCCGTGGCCCTGCCGTCGGTCGATCTACTTGGTGGCCGGCTTGAGGCAGAGCACCCGGTTGGTGCCCTCGCCGGGCAGCACCACGTGCGGCTGCGTCGTGTCGGTGCACTTGTCCTTCGCGTCCACCTTGGAAACGATCGTGAACGCGCCGGCCTCGCCGCAGTCCGCCGCCGAGGCGCCCTGACCGGACTGCTTCACGCACGTGCCGACCGCCGGGTCGAAGCTGGGCGCCTCGTTCCCGCCGCCGAACTTGCCGAGCAGCATCAGCAGGCCGAGCGGCACCGCCAGGATGAGCACCGCCGCGATCAGCACCGCGGCCAGCACCCGACCGTTACGCACCTTCGGCACCGGTGGCTCTGCCTTCGGCTCCTCAGCGTCCGGCTTGAACGAGTCGAACCGGCCCTGGTCGGACTCGCTGGCCTGCTGACCCCAGGCCGGCGCGGCCTGCTGCGGCGCCGACGGGAAGGCCGCCGCGAAGTTGGCGCCCGGTGCCGGCTCGGTGCCCGGCCCGCTGCCGAAGCCCGGTCCGCCGAAGCCGGGTCCGCCGAAGCCCGGCGTGCCGTTCACCGCGGCGGTGCCGGCGGCCGGAGAAGCGGGGCCGAACCGGTCGGCCGGACGCTCGGCACCGGACTGCGGCCGGACCCCGTTCACCGGCCGGTTGTTCCCGGGCGCGTCGACGAAGGACGGCACACCGGGCGGGAACGCCGGCGGCGCGGACGCCGCCTCACCGAACCCGTTCGGAGTCGCCGGCCGGTCGTCGAAGCGCGGTTCGGCCGGGGAGTCGCCGCCCCAACCGGGGCTGGCCTGCCGGTCAGGGCCGTTCTGCCAGTCGGGTGCCGCCTGGCGGTCGGAGCCGTTCTGCCAGTCAGGTGCTGCCTGGCGGTCAGGTCCGTTCTGCCAGTCGGGTGCTGCCTGGCGGTCGGAGCCATTCTGCCAGTCAGGTGCCTCCTGGCGTGCCGGGCCGTTCTGCCAGTCCGGTGCGCTCTGGCGCTCGGTGCCCGGGTCGGCCTGGAACGCCTCCGGCGCTGCCTGCTCCGGCTCGGATTGCGCCGGACGGCCGTACACCCGGGGCTGTGGCGCGGGCGCGCCGGCCGGCCGGATGGCCTGGTCGGTCGGGGGCATCACCCGGCTGGCCAGTGGCACGGAGGCGCTCGCCGAGGCCCGGCCCACCGCGCCGGCCGCCGACTCGGCCTCCGGCACCGGTACGACCGCACGGCCCGCTCCGGATTCCGGAGAGGTACGCGGGGCGGGCACCACCGCAGCGCCTGCCGAAGCCTCCTCGGCCCGGCCCCAACCGGCCGGCTCGGCCTCGTACTGCGCGGGGGCGTCCGGCTGCTCCCGCTCGGCGTACGCCGGCTGCTCGGCGTACGCCGGCTGCTCGGGGATCGCGGCGAACTGGGCGGGTGGCGCGTAGTCGACCGGCGGGGCGGCGGCCAGGCTGGCGCCCGGTACGCGCTGCTCCTGTGGCGGCAGTGGCACCGCGTTGGCCGGCGAGATGCCCGGCGCGGGCCCGGGCTGGTAGGCCGGTGGCTCGTCGCCCCGGTCGGCCTCCCAGCCACCGCGGGACTGGGCGGAGGCCTCCGCCTCGGCGCGACCCCACACCTCGCCGGGTGCCCACGGCTGGGTGGCCGGCACAGCGGCGCTGCCCTGGGCGGCATTGTCCGGGGCGGCGGCCCAGGCGGGCGTCCCGTCGTTGCCCGGCACGCTGGCGCTGGCCCGCGCCGGGGTGCCGGCCTGCTCCGGGGTCCATCCCGCCTGCTCCGGCCGTTCGGCCGGCTGGTCCTGGGCCGAGAGCACCCAGTCCGGCTGCTGCGGGCGGCTCTCGGCGCCACCCCAGGCGGCCGGCTGCGCGGCCTCGTCCTGCTTCACGTCAGCGCCGTCGCCCCACCCACCGGGCTGCGCCTGCTGCTGCTGTGCGGCCCAGCCGCCGGAGCGGCCCGGGTCGTCCTGGCTGGGCCAGTTTGCCGCCGGTGCCGGCACCTGGGCCGCGCCACGTGCCGCGGCCGGCTCGGCCTGCCCCCAGCCGGGGGCCGGCTGCTCGGTCTGCTCGGCGGCCTGGCCCCAGGTCTGGGGGGACTGCTCGGCCGGCGTCCACACCGGCTGGTCGTCGCGCGCGGCAGCGCCGGTGGCCCAGCCGCCGGAGGCGGCCGGGTCGTCCTGCTGACCGCTGCCGCCGGACCAGCCGCCGGCCTGCGCGGACTCGGGCTGCTGTGACTCGGCGCCGCGCCAGTCAGCGGCGGGTGGGTTGGCCTGCGCCGCCCCGCCCCAGCCGCCGGAGCGGGCCTGGTCGTCCTGCGGGGAGTCGGTGCTCCAGCCGCCGGAGCGGGCTGGGTCTTCCTGAGCCGGCCAGGCGGCGGTGGCCGGCGGCACCTGCGCGGCACCCCGCGCGGCGGCGGGCTGGGCCTGTGCCCAGTCGGGCTGCTCGGGGGCAGCCGCGGCCCAGGTGGGGGCACTCTGCTCGGCTGGCGTCCAGCCCTGCTGCTGCCCAGCCCACGGGGCGGGCTGCGCGTGGTCCGGTGCGCCCCCGCTGGCGGGCCAGGCGCCGGGCTGCTGCGGCGCCTCGTTCGCACCACCGCCGGTGGCCCAGGCGGGCTGTGCCGGGTCGGAGGGCTGCGGCGCGGCGCCGGAACCCCAGGCGGGGTTCGGCGGCTGCTCCGACTGGGCCGCCCAGGCCGGTGCCGATGGGTTCTGCCGGGTCGGCGGTGGGGGCGCCCAGCCAAGGTCGGGGCCGGCGGCGTTGTAACCGTTGTCCGGCTGCGCCGGGCGGTCGCCGTACGGCGCCGGTCCGCCGGCGCCCGGTGACACCTCGTCCGGCTCCTGGCCGGGGCGGTGCGGGCCCTCGGACGTCATGGGTGCGCCTCCTCCATCACATGTCGGCCGCCGGTGCCGATCGGTCTCCTCGGCATGGCTGCCGGCTTCACCGGCGTACTGCCGTGCCGGCTCCCCGCACGGTATCCGGTAGCCGCACAGCGCGTCCAAGGAGCACCGGTCGTCACTCCGCGTTGCCGGTCGGTGTCGAGCAGCTTCTATCGGATCGGCATGTGCCGGGCCAGCGGGCGGTGACCGAAGCCCACCGTACCGGGCGCTGCGGCAGGGCGGAATCCCGGTGCCGAGGCGCGGTGAAACGCCGATGGCCCACCCGGCTCGCCGGGTGGGCCATCGATCTGGAGGAGGTGAGGAAAGTGGTGGAGCGTCAGCTCATGTGACGCTGGGCGATGACGAGGAGTTCGTCGCGGACCGCCGGCGAGCTCGCGGACCGCAGCGCGTGCTCGATGGCACGGGCGCGGCGGGTGGCGTCGCGGTGGTTGCGGATGCGCTCGATCATGCTCATTGGTGGGTCCCCCTGGCTATTCGGTTGTCAGCCCTTGATGGCTCTATTTAACCTCAGAACCGGGTCAACTTCCATCGATTATTAGGTGAGCTGGGACACCTGCCTAACAATCAAAGGCCAGAGGGCCTGGTGGCCGACGGTTTCGTTTGCTGAACGGACACGGCCGGTGTGCCAGGGATTAACCCGTGGCACACCGGCCGTGGCCTGGTGTTCGGACGGTCAGGTCCAGGCGAGCAGCGCCGCCTCCGGGTCAGCGAGGAAGTCGCCGATGTCGCGCAGGAACTTCGAGCCCAGTTCACCATCGATGATCCGGTGGTCGAAGCTCAGCCCCAGCGTGGTGACCTGACGCACCTTGACCTTGCCCTTGTGCACCCAGGGCATCTCCCGCACCGCGCCGAAGGCCAGGATCGCCGACTCACCCGGCGGCAGGATCGGCGTGCCGGTGTCCACCCCGAACACCCCGACGTTGGTGATGGTCAGGGTGCCGCCGGACATGTCCGCCGGCGAGGTGCGCCCGGACTTCGCCGTCTGCACCAGATCGGTCAGCGCGTCCGCCAGCTCGCGCAGCGAGAGCCGGCCGGCGTCCTTCACGTTCGGCACGATCAGGCCGCGCTCGGTGGCCGCTGCGATACCGAGGTTGACGTACTCCTTGACCACGATCTCGTCGCCGGCCCAGGTCGAGTTGACCATCGGATGACGCTTGACCGCCAGCAGCACGGCCTTCGCCACCAGCAGCAGCGGCGAGACCCGGACGTCGCGCCACTCCCGCCGGTCGCGCAGCCGGTCGAGCGCCTTCATCGCCCGGGTCACGTCGACGGTCAGGAACTCCGTCACATGCGGGGCGGTGAACGCCGAGCGGGACATGTTCTCGGCGGTGAGCTTGCGTACCCCCTTGACCGGGATGCGCTGCTCGCGGTCGGCGCCGAAGCTCGCGGCGCTCGCGGCCGCCGACGTCACCGCGATCGGCTCGGCCGCCGCCACGGCCCCGCTCGCCGCCTGCTGCACGTCCTCCCGGGTAATCGAGCCCAGCGGACCCGAACCGGTCAGCGTGCGCAGGTCGACGCCGAGGTCCTTGGCGAGCTTGCGCACCGGCGGCTTGGCCAGCACCAGCCCGCCGGCCAGCGGAGCGCCCTGGCCGTTCTGCCCAGGCGCCGGCACGGCTGCCGGCTGTGGAGCCGGCGCGACCGGCGCCAGCGCGGGCGTCGCCTCGGCCTGCGCGGGGACGCCACCCTTGCGCGGGCGGCGCTTCGCGGAGGTGGTGCGCGGGCCGTAGCCGACCAGCACCGCGGTCCGGCCACCCGGGGCGGGACCGCCGATCAGGCCGGGCTCCACCATGCCCTCGGCCGGTGCCACCTCGACCGCGGCCAGCGAGGCCGCCGACGGGGTGGGCAGGGAGCCGCCGGGCGTGGCCGTGGTCGACGGCTCGGCCAGCGGGCCGGCGCCCGGGTCGGTGTCGATCGCGATGATCGGCGTGCCGACCTCGACCGTGGTGCCCTCCGGGTGGAAGATCGCGTGCACCTGCCCGGCCCACTTCGCCGGGATCTCCACGGCCGCCTTGGCCGTCTCCACCTCGACGATCGGCTGGTTCAGCTCGATGGTGTCGCCGACCTTGACCAGCCAGGACAGGATCTCGCCCTCGGTCAACCCCTCACCCAGGTCGGGCAGGTTGAATTCCTTGATCCGGGACATGCCGCTCACCAGCCGAAGGAGCGGTCGACGGCGTCGAGCACCCGGTCCAGGTCGGGCAGGTACTCCTCCTCCACCCGGGCGGCCGGGTAGGGGATGTCGAAGCCGGTCACCCGCAGCACCGGTGACTCCAGGGAGTAGAAGCACTCCTCGGTGATCCGCGCGGCCAACTCGGCGCCGAGGCCGATGTTCGACGGCGCCTCGTGCACCACCACGGCGCGGCCGGTGCGCTTCACCGACTCGTACGCCGCGGTCAGGTCCAGCGGGGAGAGCGAGCGCAGGTCGATGACCTCCAACTCCCGGCCGTCCTCGGCGGCGGCGGTCGCCGCCTCCAGGCACGTCCGCACCATCGGCCCGTAGGCCAGCACGGTGACGTCGGTGCCGGGCCGCACCACCCGGGCCGAGTGCAGCGGGTACGCGTCGGCCAGCGGCGCGTCCAGGTCGACCGGACCCTTCTCCCAGTAGCGGCGCTTGGGCTCCAGGAAGACGATCGGGTCGTCCGAGGCGATGGCCTGCTGGATCATCACGTACGCGTCCTGCGGGTTGGCGCAGGACACCACCTTCAGGCCGGCGGTGTGCGCGAAGTACGCCTCCGGCGACTCGGAGTGGTGCTCGACCGCGCCGATGCCGCCGCCGAACGGGATCCGGATCACCATCGGGATGTTGAGCTTGCCGCGCGAGCGGTAGTGCATCTTCGCCACCTGCGACACGATCTGGTCGTACGCGGGGTAGACGAAGCCGTCGAACTGGATCTCGCAGACCGGACGGTAGCCGCGAATGGCCAGGCCGACCGCGGTGCCGATGATGCCGGACTCGGCCAACGGGGTGTCGATCACCCGGTCGTCGCCGAAGTCCTTCTGGAGCCCGTCGGTGATCCGGAAGACGCCGCCGAGCTTGCCGACGTCCTCGCCCATGATGATGACCTTGGGGTCGTTCTCAAGGGCGCGGCGCAGACCGGTGTTGAGGGCCTTGCCGAGGGTGAGCGTCTCCGTGGCCATCAGTGGGCGCTCCCCTCGAACGACTCCATGTAGCGGCTGAACTGCGTGCGCTGCTCGTCGAGCAGCGGAGACCCGTTGGGGTAGACGTGGTCGAACATCGTCACCGGCTCCGGGTTGGGCATGGCGAGCACCCGCTCGCGCAGGTGCACCGACTCGCGGCGGGCCTGCTCGTCGACCTCGGCGAAGAAGTCGGCGCCGGCGATCTGCTGCTTTTCCAGGAAGGCCTTGACCCGGGCGATCGGGTCCTTGGCCTGCCACGCCTCGACCTCGCTGGCGATCCGGTAACGGGTCGGGTCGTCGGAGGTGGTGTGCGCGCCCATCCGGTAGGTGTACGCCTCGATCAGGCTCGGGCCCTGCCCGTGCCGGGCGTTGTCCAGCGCGGTACGGGTGACCGCGTAGGTGGCCAGCACGTCGTTGCCGTCCACCCGGATGCCGGGGAAGCCGAAGCCGGCGGCCCGCTGGTAGAGGGGGATGCGGGTCTGCCGCTCCAGAGGCTCGGAGATCGCGTACTGGTTGTTCTGGCAGAAGAAGACCATTGGCGCGTTGAACACACCGGCCCAGACAAATGCCTCGTTGACGTCACCCTGGCTGGTGGCCCCGTCGCCGAAGTAGGCGATCACCGCTTCGCCGTCGTCGGTGCCGGTCTTGCCGTCCATGGTGATGCCCATGGCGTAGCCGGTCGCGTGCAGGGTCTGCGCCCCGATCACGATCGTGTACATGTTGAACTTGAACTCGTTCGGGTCCCAGCCGCCCTGGTCGACGCCGCGGAACAGGCCGAGCGGCATGATCGGGTCGATGCCCCGGCAGTAGAGGACGCCGTGCTCCCGGTAGGTCGGGAAGGCCATGTCCTGGGTCCGCAGCGCGCGCCCGGAGCCGACCTGGGCCGCCTCCTGGCCGAGCAGGCTGGCCCAGATGCCCAGCTCGCCCTGCCGCTGGAGCGCGGTCGCCTCGGCGTCGAGCTTGCGGACCAGCACCAGATCGCGGTAGAGCCCGCGGTACTCCTCGTCGGTGAAGTCGACGCGGTACTCGATGCCGTCCGGCCCGATGACGCTCTCGATCCGCTCGCCTTCGGGGGTGAGCAGCTGCACCAGCTCGGGATTGCCAGCCGCGCTCTTCCTGGAGCGGGGTGCCGCCCGCCTGCTGCGGGTGGTGCCCCCGGGGTCGCCCTTTGCCATCCGTCTCTCCCTGTCATGTCTGCGTCGGCACCGGGGGGTCACCCGGCCGCGCAACTCGTGCGCCTGTCCGGCTGCTGCCGGACCGGTTCCTGGCGGCCGCGCCTAGCCCCGGTGGGGGTTGCCGCGCGGCGTGAGCCGGATTCTGGCCGAACCCGGTTCGGGAGCGCCGGCGCTCAACCGCGCCTGCCGCGAGGGTGCGCGGAGGTCACGGCTGCGTTGCCGTCGTGCTCCATATTCGCAGAGCAGGTGAGCGCGCCCACAGTACGCCCGCCCCGCATTCCGACCGCCCACCCTTTGACGTCCTTTGTCGCCATGATGCCGCGACGCGGGCGCTAGGCGGTCCGGCGACGGTTCGTCATCGTTCGGTCATCTCCGCGTGTCGACACGCGGTGGAGGTTGGCTAACGCAGGGTAACTAGGCGAGGCTGATTACCGCAGGATCGTGCTGATCGGGTGATTTGCCGGTGTTTTTCAGCCGACGGTGTCCGTCCGCGTCCTTCCGAAGCCGACGACAAGGGGTGTGCGGTGCACGAGCCAGGTGACGGTCCCGGCACACCGGCGCTCGGCCTGCACCGGTCGCCCGGCGGCTACCGCCCGGTGGTCGGCGCGCACCGCGCCCCCGGCGCCGGCAGCCCCTCCCGCGGTTACCTGCTCACCGTCGCGCTGCTGGCCGGCACCGCCTCGATGCCCATCCTCGCCGCGATCAGCGCGGGCTCGGCAACGTCGGGCAGCACCGCGCTACCGGACAGCAGCACCCCCTTCATCCCCACTCCGTCGGTCGGGCCGGTGGTGATCCCGCTGCCGATGACCAGCCAGCCGGCACTTCCGCCACCCGCCACGCCCAGCGTCGGCCCGACCGCCACCGATGGCTGGCTGCCCGCCGCTCCCCGACGTGTCCCGGACCGGCCGGGGCCCGCGCCGGCTGCCGCCAACGCGGAGCCCGCACGTCATGCGGTACCGCCGCCAGCACCGAGGCCCACCCGGAGCAGACCGCCGTCCCCGTCCCCGCCCAGCCCGTCGCCGGTGCCGTCGCCGACCGGTTCGCCGACCGACCCGCCGGACCCGACCCCGAGTCCGACGCCGAGCCCGACGCCAACCGTGCCGGCGACGCCGACCGAGACCGATTCCTCGACCCCGACCGCATCGCCGACCAGCACACCGTCCGTACCGGCCAGCACGCCCACACCGACCGCCACCCCCGGTGCATCGGGCAGCCGGCCCAGCCCGACCGCCCGTCCACGCCCACGGTGAGCCGGTCGCCGCTGGCCGGACCGACGCACCCCACGGTGTCCCCGGCGGTACGGTGACGATCAGGCGCGACCGAGCCGGTGCCGGCGGTGGTCGGCGGTAGGCGCGTACCGGAGGGGGTGGCGTGGGCGGCGGTGCGGAACTCCGCCCGGTCACCACCCGGCCCGGCCCCGGGCTGCGGGTCGCCCGGCTCGTCACCGAGCTGACCGCCCCGGCCGTGCTGGTGTCGCTGCTGATGGTCGCCGTGAGCTGGCACAGCGCCCGGCGCGCGAGTCACGGCCTGGCGTGGGGCCTGCTCGCCACGCTCTTCGTCACCGGCATTCCGTTCGCCTACATCGTCGGCGGGGTACGCCGCGGCCGGCTCACCGACCACCACATCGGCCGTCGGGAGCAGCGTCGGGTGCCGCTACTGGTCGGCCTCGGCTCGGTCGCCGCCGGGCTGGCCCTGCTCGCCGTGCTCGGCGCGCCCCGCCCGCTGCTGGCGCTGGCGGTGGCCGGGCTGGTCGGTCTGGTGGTCGCCGTGTCGGTGAGCCACTGGTGGAAGATGTCGATCCACTCGGCGGTGGCCGCCGGCACGCTGGTCATCCTTGCGCTGACCTTCGGTGCCCGGCTGCTCTTCGCCGCGCCGCTGCTGGCCGTCGTCGGCTGGTCCCGGGTGCGGCTGCGCGACCACACCGTGCCACAGGTGCTGGCTGGCGGTGTGCTCGGCGCACTCATCGCCGGGCTGGTCTTCGGCCTGCTGCGCTGACCGCGCCTGCCGCGCGGAGACTGGGCCTGCTGTGCGGAGACCGGGCCTGGCACCCGCCGGGCGGCGAGAATGCCGCCCGGCCGGGATGCCGTCAGGCGCCGTCGTCGGCGAGGCGGTGCCGGTTCGCCTCGATCCAGGCGTCGAGGGCGGCCGGGTCGTCCGGGTCCACCCCGTCGGCCATCAGCTGGGCGACGGCTGCGGTGGCCGGGCTGCGCCGCTCACCGGTGGAGTAGAGGCGGGCGAACTCCGGCACCATCTCCTCGATCGCCTCGTCGGTGCGCGCGGCGGCCGACTCGGGCAACCCGCGCTGGCGCGACGCGTACCGGGCCCAGGCGCGCAGGACCCGGGGCAGCATCGCCGCGTCGTCCATGTCCAGCACCGCGCGGCGGTGCACCCAGTCGAGCAGGAACAGCCCGGACACCGCGGGGCTCCACCGCATCGGGTCAGCGTCCGGGAAGGTCGCCGAGTGATCCAGCAGCAGACTCAGGCAGAAGTGCAGCGAGGCCAGCTCCGGGCCGTCGACGGTGTCCAGCCCGAACCGGGTGGCCTCCGGCGCGGCCAGGAACCGCCGGACCAGGTCGGTGCGCTCAGCGGCGGAGAGCGGCTCGACCTCCGCCGGGCCGGTCGGGTCGGCGGCGGTGGGCAGCACCGCCAGCCGGAGGCCGACCAG
Organism: Micromonospora sp. NBC_00389; assembly: GCF_036059255.1. NCBI lineage: Bacteria > Bacillati > Actinomycetota > Actinomycetes > Micromonosporales > Micromonosporaceae > Micromonospora > Micromonospora sp. NBC_00389. The sequence goes on from NZ_CP107947.1 coordinate 1,662,998, forward strand.
CGCGCGGTCGGTGGAGAGCGAGCCCTCGCCGGGTAGCTCGCCCAGGTCGTCGGTGACCGCGAGATGCCGGGCCACCTCGCCGCGCAGCCGGGCCGGGTCCTCGGTGCGGAACCAGGTCAGCTCGTCGTCCGCGCACATCTGCCGGACCTGGTCCAGGATCCGTTCCGCTGGCCCGCCGACGAAGATGTCCTTGGTGATCCCGATGTTGTGGTCCACCAGGGCCACCAGCGCGTGTTCGGGACCGCCGGCCTCGTCGTCGTAGGCGAAGGTGGCGAGGTAGGAGGTCTGGTCGCCGTACACATCGCCGTACGCCCAACTGCCGGTCAGGTGCACCCGGCCGAGCTGCTCGGCCCAGGCCGGTGTCTGGCTGCCCGGGCGCACCCGCTCGGTGCCCTCGGCGTCCGGGACGAGCGCGGCGAAGACCTGCCGGATGGTGGTTGCCGCGGCGATCCGGCGGCGGGTGGTGGCGGCGAGGAACCCGGTGACGAACTCCCGTACGGCGGTGTCGCGGTCGGTCTCCGCGATCGCGTAGACGCTGCCCAGCAGTGCGCTGCCCAGCATCTCGGCGTCCAGCGCGGTATCCAGCTTGGTCACGTCGCGTGCGGCGTGCAGCACCGCGTCGTAGGGGGTCTGAGGCGTGGCCATGCTCCGACCCTACGCCGCCCGAGGGGTACGCAGAGCGCTAGCGAGCCGTGCGGAGGGTCAGCGGCGGGCGGCGTCCCGCAGCGCGTCGCGCGCCTGCGCGTACGAGGCGAGCACGATCCGCACCGGGGCGAGCACGTACTCCTCGCCCACCTGGGCGACCTCGGCCGTCAGCCGCTGCTCAGCGCGGGCTCGGGCCCGGCGGCCCGCCCAGCGCACCACAGGCCGGGTCAGCGCCGCCACCAGCAGCCCGGCCAGCAGCCCGCCGAGCAGCAGCAGGGTGGGCAGTGGCACCTGCCCGACCATCGGGCTGTCCAGCGCGGGCAGGCCGAGCACCCGCAGCGCGTAACTGAGCACCAGCCAGCCCAGCCCGACCACGGCAGCCAGCGTGACCAACCACTGCACGCCGCCGACCAGCCGCCACCAGAGCGGTCGACGGTCCAGGCCGAGGTCGGTGCTGGCGATCTTGCGGTCCAGCGCGTCCGGCAGGTCGCCGAGGCGGGACCGGGCGGCGGCGGTGACCGCGGTCGGCCAGGCGGCGGGCAGGTCGGCGGCGGCCCGGTCGGCCACCGCGCGGATGGCCAGGCCGAGCGCCGAGCGTTGGGCGGCCGTCGGGTCCGGTACCGAGGTCGCCGCGACCAGGCTCTCCGCCGGGTCGGCCCGGTCGCCGGCCGGGCCGGGCAGGTGCAGCCGGCGTAGCGGGTCGGGCCGCAGCCGCCGCCAGCCCCGGACCACCGGCCAGCCGGTGGCGGAGCCGGCCCGGTGCCGGTACGCCTGCTCCACCGCCTCGGTGACCGCAGGCACGCCGGCCGCGCCGGCCAGTGCCCGGTTCAGGCCGTTGACGGCCGCGTCGTCCGGTCCGCCCGCCGGCCGGGCCGAGCCGACCAGCTCGTCCAGCGTGGCGACCACCGTGTCGACGTCACCGGCGAGCCGGCGCAGCGCCGCCTGCCGCCCGGCGACCGTCTGCTCCAGCGCGGTGCGCAGCCCGGCCATCCCGGCCGGGTCGATGGCGGTGGTGGCCAGCAGTGGCACGCCGGTCAGCCCGTCGGCGTCGAGCAGGCGGCGCAGGTCGTCCAGGACTCGGGGCAGTTGGGCCGTGGGCAGCCGGTCGGCCTGGTTGAGCACGACCAGGGTGACGTCGCGGTGTCGGTGGAACTCGCGCAGGTAGCTGTCGTGGATCACCCGGTCGGCGTACTTCTGTGGGTCGACCACCCAGACCACCTGGTCGACCAGGCCGAGCAGCCGGTCCACCTCCAGTCGGTGGGACCGCTGCACCGAGTCGAAGTCGGGCAGGTCGAGCAGGATCAGCCCGTGCAGCGCGGTCTCGTCGTCCGCGTCCAGCGCGCTCTCGCGGACGAAGCGGTGCCGGGGCAGTACGCCGATCCAGTCGAGGAGCCGGTTGGCGCCCTCCAGCGGCCCCCACACGCAGGCGTGCGCGACACCGGTGGTCGGCCGGCGGACCCCGACCGGCGAGAGCTCCAGTTGGGCCAACGCGTTGAAGAGGCTGGACTTGCCGCTGCCGGTGGCACCGGCCAGGGCGACCACGGTGTGGTCCCGGGACAGGGCGAGCCGGGTGCCGGCCCGCTCGATCAGTGTGTGCGCGGGCACCAGCTCGGCGTCGGGCAGCAGGCCGTCCGCCGCGGTGAGGAACCGGCGTACCCCCTCCAGGCGGGCGATCAGCGCGTCGGGGTCGACCCGCCGGTCGCCGCGGAACGCCTCGCGTACGCGGCCGGCGATGTTGCTCACCGGGAGCCCTCCTCATTCGCGGCAGGCAGTGTGTCGCCGCCGGCGGCCAGGCCGCTGCGGTGCCGGGCCAGCTCGACCCGGCCGGCGGCCCGGCGCAACCCGTCGCCGGCCTCCGCGGCGGGGCGGGCGTCGGCGGTGCGGGTCAGGAAGCGGTCGGCCTCCGTGTCGAGCAGCGTCCGCACCCGGTCCAGCAGGTCGGCGCGGGCCTTGGCGGCGAGGGTACGCACCGCCTGGTCGCCGAAGATCGCCTGGAGTACGGCCTGCGCGGCGACCGTGGTGCCGGCCCCGGTGGCCACCTCCAACCCGGTCGGGATGAACGCGGTGGAGGCGAACACGGCGATCATCACGGCCAGCCCCGTGGCGTTCACCGCGTACGCGGCGGTGCGGGCCACGAACCGTTTGTCGCCGCCCTCGACCCGGACCAGCTCCAGCACGCCGCGTTGCCAGTCCCGGACCATTCGCTCGGCGCGTTCGGGTAGGTCGTCGCTCGGGTGGGCGAGCGCCGGTTCGAGCAGCCCGGCCCCGGCCGGATGCGCCTTCCACCCGGTGTGCGCGGCTTCGGCAGCCTCGGAGGCCACCCCGCGCAGCAACGTGACAAGCTGCGACTCGATGGCGTTGCGCAGTTCGGTGGCGGGCGCCGGTCGGCCGGTGACGGCGGCCACCACGCGGTCCCGCAGCCGCCCGATCCGCGCCTCCAGGGTGCGGAAGAACTCTCCGGTGCCGACGAACTCCTGCCACCGGGCGAGCACCTCACCGCGGAGCAGCCGACCGTCCTGCAGGCCCTGCTCGACGGTCCGCTCGGCGCCCCGGTAGGCGGCCCGGACCCGTTCGTCCAGCCCGTCGGCGGCGGCGACCTGTTCGTCGGCGGCGTCGGCCAACTCTTCGACGGCCGGGTGCAGCGCGGCCAGCGCCCCGTCCAGGGTCTGCCGGACGACCGCCGCCCGGGCGTCGGCGTCGGCGGCCAGCCGGGCGAACCAGTCGGCCAGCGGTGCGGTGACCCCCTCGGGCAGCAGCCCCTGGCCGTCGACCCAGGTCTCCGGCAGCACGAACAGCGGTGCCCGGCCGAGGTCCTGCGCGGCGAGCATCTCGGCCAGATGCGCGGCGATCTCGTCGCTGGCCTCCGCGGGCACCCGGTCCAGCACCATGGCAATCACCGCGCCCCGGGCCCGGGCGCTGCGCAGCAGCCCCCAGGGCACCGCGTCGGCGTACCGGGCGGCGGTGGTGACGAAGAGCCAGAGGTCGGCGGCGGCCAGCAACTGGCCGGCGAGTGCCCGGTTGGCGTCGACCACCGAGTCGATGTCCGGCGCGTCGAGGAAGGCCAGCCCGGCGGGCAGGGCCGGGGCGGTGACCAGGTGCAGGGCGCGGGGATCTTCGCTCGGCTCGGTGGTGCGGGTCAGCCCGGGCAGCAGCTCACCCTGCCGGAACCAGGCCGCGTCTGCCGGGTTGCAGACCAGCACCGGCGAGCGGGTGGTCGGCCGGAGCACGCCGGCGGCGCTGACCCGGGCCTTGACCAGGCTGTTGACCAGGGTCGACTTGCCCGCGCCGGTGGAGCCGCCGACGACCACGAGCAGTGGCGCGTCGAGCCGGGCGAGTCGGGGCAGCAGATAGTCGTCGAGCTGGTCGGTGAGGGTGGTGGCAGTCTGCCGGGCCGAGGCGGCGGAGGGCAGCGCGAGGGGGTACCGGGTGGCGCCGATCGCGGCCCGGAGACCCGTCAGCGCAGCGGGGAGGCTGTCGTCCCCGGTGGTGGCGGGCGGCTCCTCCGCGGCGTCCGGCGGGCCGGTGCGGGCTGCGACGGCGGGCGCTCCGGAACGGGTGGCGGAATCGCCGGGCGTCGTCACCGCTAAAGCGTGCCCGACCGATGCAAGGGAAGACAACCGGACGGTAATAACGGCTGGGTTGCGTCGGGTCGGCTCAACCCAACTTGACGATTCGCCGGGGCGTGGCACTATTGAGTCAAGTTCACTCAACTTGTGGTGTGGTCCGCTGCGGGCGGTGCCCGCCAGCAGCCCACGGGCGATGCCCGTCACCTGCACAACCTTACGAAGCGAGGAAGCGAAGATGGCACGTGCGGTCGGTATCGACCTCGGCACGACGAACTCCTGCGTCAGCGTTCTCGAGGGCGGTGAGCCCACCGTCATCGCCAACGCTGAAGGCTCGCGGACGACCCCGTCGATCGTCGCGTTCGCCCGCAACGGCGAGGTGCTCGTCGGTGAGGTCGCCAAGCGCCAGGCGGTGACCAACCCGGACCGGACGATCCGGTCGGTCAAGCGCGAGGTCGGCACGAACTGGTCCGTCGACATCGACGGCAAGAAGTACACCCCGCAGGAGATCTCGGCCCGGACCCTGATGAAGCTCAAGCGGGACGCTGAGGCGTACCTGGGTGAGCAGATCACCGACGCGGTGATCACCGTCCCGGCCTACTTCAACGACAGCCAGCGCCAGGCCACCAAGGAGGCCGGTGAGATCGCCGGCTTCAACGTGCTGCGGATCGTCAACGAGCCGACCGCGGCCGCCCTGGCGTACGGGCTGGACAAGGGCTCCAAGGAGCAGACCGTCCTGGTCTTCGACCTCGGCGGCGGCACCTTCGACGTGTCGCTGCTCGAGCTGGCCGAGGGCGTCATCGAGGTCAAGTCGACCAGCGGTGACAACCACCTCGGCGGCGACGACTGGGACCAGCGGATCATCGACCACCTGGTGAAGACCTTCCGTGGCGAGCACGGCATCGACCTGGGCCAGGACAAGATGGCCCTGCAGCGGCTCCGTGAGGCCGCCGAGAAGGCCAAGATCGAGCTGTCCGCCGCCACCACCACCAACATCAACCTGCCGTACATCACCGCCGGCGCGGCCGGCCCGCTGCACCTGGACGTGACGCTCAGCCGCGCCGAGTTCCAGCGGATGACGCAGGATCTGCTGGACCGCTGCAAGGGCCCGTTCGAGCAGGCCGTGAAGGACGCCGGGATCAAGATCTCCGACGTCGAGCACGTGATCCTGGTCGGCGGTTCGACCCGGATGCCCGCCGTGACCGACCTGGTCAAGCAGCTCACCGGCCGCGACCCGAACAAGGGCGTCAACCCGGACGAGGTCGTCGCCGTCGGTGCCGCCCTGCAGGCCGGCGTGCTCAAGGGTGAGGTCAAGGACGTCCTGCTGCTCGATGTGACCCCGCTGAGCCTGGGCATCGAGACCAAGGGCGGCATCTTCACCAAGCTGATCGAGCGCAACACCACGATCCCGACCAAGCGCTCCGAGGTCTTCACCACGGCGGACGACAACCAGCCGTCGGTGCTGATCCAGGTCTTCCAGGGCGAGCGGGAGATCGCGGCCTACAACAAGAAGCTCGGCACCTTCGAGCTGACCGGCCTCCCGCCGGCGCCGCGTGGCGTGCCGCAGATCGAGGTCGCCTTCGACATCGACGCCAACGGCATCGTCAACGTCCACGCCAAGGACCTCGGCACCGGCAAGGAACAGAAGATGACGATCACCGGCGGCTCCTCGCTGCCGAAGGACGACATCGAGCGGATGCGCCGGGACGCCGAGGAGCACGCGGAGGAGGACAAGCGCCGCCGCGACGACGCCGAGACCCGCAACGTGGCCGAGGCACTCCAGTGGCAGACCGAGAAGTTCCTCGCCGAGAGCGGCGACAAGCTGCCCAGCGAGAACCGGGAGCAGATCAACGAGGCGCTCGGTGAGCTGCGTGGCGCCCTCGGCGGTCAGGACATCGAAAAGATCAAGTCGGCGCACGAGCGGCTCGCGCTGGTCTCCCAGCAGGCCGGTTCGCTGCTCTACTCGCAGCAGGCCGAGGAGGGCCAGCAGCCCGGCGGCGAGGCCGGCCCGGGTGCGACCGGTGCGACCGGCCCGCAGGCCGGCGCCGCCGGTGGCGCTGCGAGCGGCGCCGACGACGTGGTCGACGCGGAGATCGTGGACGAGGACGGCAAGAAGTGACCGTCGGCCTCCGACACGTATCCACGCCGAAGGGGATGAGGTAGCCGCATGACGCAGAAGCCACGAGCCGCCGACCCGGGCGAGACCGGGTCGACGCCGGGTGGCTCCGCGCCCACCGAGCCGGCCACCGGCGACGGGGAGCGGGACGTCATCCGCAACAACCGCAAGCTCAGCGACACGACGGAGCCGGAGGGCACCGCCGCCGACGCGGGGAGCGACGCCCCCGCCGACGGCCTGGTCGAGGACGCCGAGATCGTGGTCGACGAGATCGAGATCGAGGCGACCTCGGTCGACGGCCCCACGCCGGCCGGTCCGCCGGTGGTGGACGCCCCGGCGCAGCCGGTGGGCGGCGGCGGCACCGGCACGGCGCTGGGCGCCGAGCTGGAGGCGCTCCGGGCCGAGCTGGACGAGCGGACCCGGGACCTGCAGCGGGTGTCGGCGGAGTACGCCAACTACCGCAAGCGGGTGGACCGGGACCGCAGCCTGGTGCAGGAGCAGGCGACCGGCTCGGTGCTGGCCGCGCTGCTGCCGATCCTGGACGACCTGGACCGGGCCCGGGAACACGGCGACCTGGTCGGGCCGTTCGGCACGGTGGCGGAGCAACTCACCACCGCGCTGGGCAAGTTCGGCCTGACCGCCTTCGGTGAGCAGGGCGACCCGTTCGACCCGACCCGGCACGAGGCGGTCGCGCACCAGACCTCGGCAGAGGTCAGCGAGCCGACCTGCGTGCAGGTCATGCGGCGCGGCTACCAGCTCGGTGAGCGGCTGCTGCGCCCCGCGCTGGTCGCGGTAGCGGATCCGGAATAGTGCGAGACAGTGACCGGGCCGTCCCGTCCGCCGCAATGCGGTGGGCGGGACGGCCCGACCACGACGGTAGGAAGGGGGTGGACCGGTGAGTTCGAAGGACTGGCTCGAGAAGGACTTCTACGCCGTGCTCGGCGTGGACAAGGCCGCCTCCGCGGATGACATCAAGAAGGCGTACCGCAAGTTGGCGCGGGAGTCGCACCCGGACCACAACCCGGGCGACCCGAAGGCCGAGGAGCGGTTCAAGGCCGCGTCCGAGGCGTACAACGTGCTGTCGGACACCGGCCGTCGCCGGGAGTACGACGAAATGCGTTCGCTGTTCGGCTCGGGCGCGTTCCGGCGCAATGCGCGGGGTGCGGGGCCGGGCGGCGTGCCCTTCGACGTCTCCGACCTGTTCGGCGGCGGGGCCGAGGGCGGTGACCGTCGCTTCGGCGGGGCCGGCTTCCAGGACCTGTTCAGCTCGATCTTCTCCGGCGGCCAGGGCGGTGGGCAGGCCGCGCCGCGCGGCCCGGCCCGCGGTCGGGACGTGGAGACCGAGGTGGCGCTGGACTTCGGCGACGCGGTGCGCGGGGTGACTCTGCCGCTGACGCTCCGCGCCCCGGGCGTCTGCGACACCTGCCACGGCAACGGGGCCAAGCCCGGCACCCAGCCGCGCACCTGCCCGTCCTGCCACGGCGCCGGGGTGACCACCCGCAACCAGGGGTCGTTCAGCTTCTCCGAGCCGTGCCGCACCTGCCAGGGCGTCGGCACGGTGGTCGAGGAGAAGTGCCCCGAGTGCCACGGCAGCGGCGGGGTCACCAAGACCCGCACGCTGAACGTGCGCTTCCCCGCCGGGGTGGCCGACGGCCAACGGATCCGGCTGGCCGGGCGGGGCGAGCCGGGTGAGCGCGGCGGCCCGGCCGGTGACCTGTTCGTGCACGTCAAAGTCCGGCCGGACGAGCTGTTCGGGCGTACCGGCGACGACCTGACGCTGACCGTGCCGGTCACCTTCGCGGAGGCCGTGCTCGGCACGGACCTCCGGGTGCCCACGCTCGACGGCGCGGTGACCCTGCGGGTCCCGCCGGGTACGCCGAGCGGTCGGGTGCTGCGGGCTCGGGGCAAGGGCGTGGTCCGCCGCGACGGGCAGGCCGGCGACCTGCTGGTCACGCTGGACGTGGTGGTGCCGGCCCGGTTGTCGGACGAGGCGCGCACGGCGCTGGAGGCGTTCGCCGAGCAGAGCCCGCCAGCGGCACGGGAACATCTCGACGCACGGGTGCGTCGGATCAGTTAGTCCGGTGGGATGGACGCGGAGGTGAGCGGGATGTCGGGCGAGTTCCTCGGTTCGGGTGACCCTGCCTACGAGGCCAAGGTGCTGATGATCTCGGTCGCGGCACGGATGGCGGGGATGCACCCACAGACCCTTCGCCAGTACGACCGGCTGGGGCTCGTGCAGCCCGGCCGGGCGGCCGGCGGCGGGCGTCGGTACAGCGTGCGCGACGTGGTGCTGCTGCGCGAGGTGCAGCGGCTCAGCCAGGACGACGGGATCAACCTGGCCGGCGTCAAGCGGATCATCGGGCTGGAGCAGTTGCTGGAGCAGGCGCAGCAGCGGGTGGCCCGGCTGGAGGCGGAGTTGGACGCCGCGTACCGCCGGGTGGCCGAGCTGGAGTCGCTCGCCCGCTTCCCGGGCCGGGATCTGGTGCCGACCAACCGCACCTCCACCGCGCTGGTGGTCTGGCGTCCCCGCCGCCTGCCCGATCGCTGACCCGCTCTTCCGGTCCCTTCTCCTCGGCCCGGCCCGCTCCGGTTTTCCGGCGCGGGCCGGGCCGTTCCGGTTAGCCTGTCGACACGGGTTCTATCGGCTTAATTCGGACCTACCGGCATAGCAGGGGGAGCGATGGCGGAGCCGGCGAAGGAGATGGCCCAGCAGACGGAGGACCGGCTCGAAGACCTGGCCGACACCATCCGCGAGAAGTTCGACAAGGTGACCGAGGGAAGCTTCCGGGACCAGATCACCGAAGGGCGGTTCGCCGACCAGGTCGACCACGGCGTCGACCAGGGCCGGGCCGAGACCCAGCGGAAGCAGGACTGACCGGTAACCGACGTGCGGGCCGGGACCCACGGGGGGTCCCGGCCCGTTCGCCGTCCTGAAGTGCGGGCCGGGACGCAGTGACGCCTGCGGTGGGGGTCCCGGCCCGTTCGCCGTCCTGAAGTGCGGGCCGGGACGCAGTGACGCCTGCGGTGGGGGTCCCGGCCCGTTCGCCGTCCTGAATGCGGGCCGGGACGCGGCCTCAGCCGAGGCGGCGGTTTTCGCGGACCAGGCCGCCCTCGCACCAGTCCCGGTAGGCGAAGAGGTCCGGTCGGGCCAGCAACACCCGGCCGTTGTGCGCCCAGATCTTCATCAGCTCGTCGCCGTCGCGCTCCGCCTGCTCGACCAGCTTGCGGAAGCGGCGCTTCGGGTGCGCGCGGAAGTTCGTCCGGATGCCGTCGGCCGCGTAGATGTAGAGGCAGTGCAGCGCGAAGCGGCGGGCCGGACAGGTCGAGTCCATCGCAAGCTCGAAGAGCGTCAACACCAGCCGGTCACCGGAGACCAGGAGGTCCCAGTCGGGTGGCATGGAAGCCAACGGCACCGAATCGGGCTGGTACGCCCAAGCTCGTAACTCCGCCGGAGTCGGATCGACGGGGTTAGCGAAGCCGTGGAACGTCGACTCCTGCACGCTCACCGGCCAACCTTCCGCTCTCGCCCGCGTCGGCACTGGCCGTCCGCGAACCCTGGCTGCTGGGGCGAAACGGTAACCCGCCGTCGGGTGCTGCGGTAGCCCTCGTTGGGAGCAATTCAGCAACCGTTGGCCTGGCCGGGCGAACTGGATGGTCGAGCGGACACGAGCACCGCCGCCGCCGTTCAGAATGCGGGAAACGGCGGCGGCGACGCGTCAGTCGTGAATCGGAACCGGCTCCCGCCGCTGGGCCGCCGCGCGGGTGCGCAGCCACCGCTTGAACCACGGGAAGTCGGGCAGCCGGGCCAGCATCGGCCCGGTCACGACGGTGATCAGTACGTACGCCGTCGCCAGCGCGGCCAACCGTGGCTCGACGCTGCCGGAGGCCACCGCGAGCCCGGCGATGACGATGGAGAACTCACCGCGGGGTACGAGTGCCAGGCCGGCACGCCAACGACCGGGTTCGGCGATGCCGACGCGACGGGCCGCGAGGTAGCCGGTGAGCGTCTTCGTCGCCATGGTGACCACGGCCAGCGCGAGTGCCGGCAGCAGCACCGGCGGGATGTCCCGTGGATCGGTGACCAGCCCGAAGAAGACGAAGAACACCGCGGCGAACAGGTCCCGCAGCGGGGAGAGCAATTGGGTCGCGTGGTGCGCCACCGGGCCGGAGAGCGCGATGCCGACCAGGAACGCGCCGACCGCCGCCGAGACCTGGAGCTTCGCCGCGAGGCCGGCGATCAGCAGGGTCAGACCGAGTACGCCGAGCAGCAGCGCCTCCGGGTCCTTCGCCGACAGGGCGGACGAGATCAGATGGCCGTACCGAATGGCGACCACCAGCACGAGCAGCACCGTGCCCACCGCGACGGCGAGCGCGATGCCGCCGCCGCGCAGGCCGGTGCCGGCCAGCACGGCGGTCACCAGCGGCAGGTAGAGGGCCATCGCCAGGTCCTCGATCACCAGGACCGAGAGGATCACCGGCGTCTCCCGGTTACCGAGCCGGCCCAGGTCGGCGAGGACCTTGGCGATCACCCCGGAGGAGGAGACCCAGGTGATGCCGCCGAGCACCAGGGCGGCCACCCAGTCCCAGCCGAGCAGCAGGGCGAACGCCGCGCCGGGCAGCGCGTTGAACACGCCATCGATCAACCCGGCCGGGGCCGCCGAACGGAGGTTGCCGACCAGTTCGTTGGCTGAGTACTCCAGGCCGAGCATCACCAGCAGCAGGATCACGCCGATCTCGGCGCCGACCGCGAAGAACTCCTCGCTGGCGTTGAGCGGGAGCAGCCCGCCGTGCCCGAACGCCAGCCCGGCGAGCAGGTAGAGGGGAATGGGTGAGAGGCCAACCCGGCGGCTGAGCCGGCCGAGGACCCCAAGCAGCAGCAGCAGCGCGCCGACTTCGACGAGCAGAGTTGTGGATTCGTGCATCCGCCTCAGCCGTCCGGGTCACTGTCGGCGAGGATGGCGGACACGCCGTCGAGACCCTTGCGGGTCCCGACAACGACCACCACGTCGCCGGCTGCGAAGCGGAAGGTGGGAAGCGGCGAGACGATAACCTCGCCGTCGCGCAGCACCGCCACGATGGAGGCGCTGGTGCGGGTACGCGCCTTGGTGTCACCGAGCTGCCGGTTGACGTACCGCGACCCGGCCGGGATGGCGAACTGCTCGGTGAGCAGACCGGCGGCCTGTTCGCGCAGCCCGGAGAGCTGGCCGAGCATCAGCGACGCGCCGAGGATGTCGGCCAGCGCCTCCGCCTCGTCGTCGGTCAGCGGGATGTCCGCCTGGCAGGAGTCGGGATCGTCGGGGTCATAGAGGACAAGATCACGACGGCCATTGCGGTGGGAGACGACGCCCAAACGGCGTCCGGACTCCGTCACCAGATCGTGGCGTACCCCGATGCCTGGTAAGGCGGTCTGCTCGACACGTACTCGCACCCGCCAAGGCTACCGCTTCGTGAACCGGGCTTAGATCTTGGTCGAACTCGGCCCGTCCAAGGGCCGTTTCCTTCCAGGATCTAGGGCTTGTCGCTGACGTACGTGCCCTTGCCCTGGTGGCCCTCGATCAGGCCCTCGGCTTGCAGGATCAGCAGAGCGGAACGGACCGGCTCGGCGGACACGCCGTAGTGCGCGATCATCTCGCGCAGCGAGGGCAGCTTGTCGCCGGGCGCGTATTCGCCCGAACTGATCTTGTCGCGAATGTCCTGTGCGATGCGTTGGCGGTCCGAGACTCGGGGCATGGGGCAACTCCTGGTAGGCCCCAAGATCCTCCCATGCGTGTGGCCGGTCGGCCAACACTTCGCGTGCTAAGCATGGTCACTGGTTGTCTTGCAATGCTTTGCATTGTATGTTGGCCGTGCGGGCGCTTGGGAGTGGAAAGCCTGGTAGGCAACCGGCCCTCGGCCTGGTCGTCCGCATTGGCTGGCACGGTCGCCCGCTCGGCCGTGCCAGCAGCCATCCACCAGAGAGGGTGATGCCATGACGTGTGAACCGACGGCCGTGCGACTCCAATGAGCGGGCGTTTTGTCATCCATCTGCCGGTGGCCGCGCCCGACCTGGCTCGCGCCAAGATGCTGGGTCGGACCGCCGGCCGGTCGCTGGCCTTCCTGGCCCGGATCGACCTCGGTGGGATCACCGTCTCGACCGAGGACGACCAGGGGGTACGACACTGGGTCTTCTGCGATCGGCGGCTGGACGGTGGTCGCCGTTGCGTGCTGCGAGCCGACCACGAGACTCCCTGCACCGCCCGCCTGCCCCGTCGAACCGGCCGGTGATGTCGTAACCGTTTCAGCTCGACAGGCGCCGGACGCGCCGGTGCCCGCCCCGACGGAGCGGAGCGGGCACCCGGGCGCGACTGGTCAGCGAAGGCTGGCGAAGAACTCGCGGATGTCGGCGACCAGCACATCGGTGGCCTGGTGGGCGGCGTAGTGGCCGCCGACGTCTCCGCGGCCGTCGACGTCCGTCTCGTACGCCGTCCACCGGACGATGTTCGCGTGGTCCCGGTCGGCGAAGCGACGGATGGACTGGAAGTCGCCGGGGAACATGGCCAGCGCGGTCGGCACGGTGGTCGGGTCGGTCGGCGGCTGGCCGGCGTGCGCGTCCTCCCAGTAGAACCGGACCGCCGAGGCGGCCGTGCCGGTGAACCAGTAGACCGCCACGTTGGCCAGGATGAAGTCGGCCTCCAGGCTCTCGTCGAAGAGTTGGGCGTTCCAGGCCAGCAGCCCGACCGGCGAGTCGGCCAACCCGAACGCCAGGGTCTGCGGCTGCTGGCTGTGCACCTGGTTGAAGGAGAACTTGTTCTCGTAGAACCACTGGAGGTGCTCAAGCGCCGCCTGGTCGGCCTCGGAGAGCCCGGCGAACTCGGCCGGGTCGCCCGAGGGGAACGAGAAGAGCTGGGTGACGTGCACGCCGAGCACGTGCTCCGAATCGGTTCGGCCCAACTCGGGCGCGATCATCGAGCCGGCGTCGTTGCCGATGGCGCCGTAGCGGTCGTACCCCAGTCGGTTCATCAGCTCGGCCCAGGCGCGGGCGGTGCGGTACCGGTTCCAGCCGGCGCTGCGGGTCGGGCCGGAGAATCCGAAGCCGGGCAGCGACGGGATGACCAGGTGGAAGGCCGGCGCGTCCGGTGCGGTCGGCTCGGTGAGTGGGGCGATCACGTCCAGGTACTCCAGCACCGAGCCGGGCCAGCCGTGGGTGAGCACCAGCGGGGTGGCGTCCGGGCGGGACGACCGGACGTGCAGGAAGTGGATCTGCTCGCCGTCGATCTCGGTGACGAACTGCGGGTGGGCGTTCAGTTGGGCCTCGACGGCCCGCCAGTCGAACCCGTCCCGCCACCGGTCGGCGAGGGCGCGGACCCGGTCGTTGCTCATCCCGTACGCGTCGCCCGCGCCGGGGAGGTCGGCGGGCCAGATCGTGCGGCCCAGTCGGTCAGCCAGGTCGTCGAGGGCGGCCTGCGGGATCTCGACGCGGAACGGGCGGATCGCGGTGCCGGTCATCTCGGAACTCCTTCGGAACGGAATGTTTCGTTCTGCAATCAGAGTAGCAGACCGGAACGATCCGTTCCACTGTTAGTCTGGAGTCATGCCGACTCCCCCCGGAAAGAACGACGTGCCGCTGCCCGGCCGCCGTGCCCAGGCCGCCCGCAACGACGAGGTGATCCTCGAAGCCGCCCGCGCGGTCTTCCTCGAGGACCCGAAGGCCCCGATCGCCGCCGTCGCCGAACGCGCCGGCGTCGGCATCAGCGCCCTCTACCGGCGGTACGCGGGCAAGGAGGACCTGCTGCGTCAGCTCTGCCACGACGGGCTGCGCCGGTACATCGCGGTGGCCGAGGCGGCCCTCGCCGAGCCGGACGACTGGGCCGCGTTCGCCGGCTTCATGGCCCGGGTGGTCGACGCCGATGTGCACTCGCTCACCGTCCACCTGGCCGGCACCTTCACTCCGACCGAGGAGATGGGTCGGGCCGCGACGCGCGCCAACGAGCTGGCCACGGTGCTGTTCGAGCGGGCTCACGCCAGCGGGCGGCTGCGTCCGGACGTGGTCGTACAGGACCTGGGGCTGGTGCTGGAGGCGTGCGCCGCGGTGCGCGTACCCGATCCGGAGCGGACCGGGCAGTTACGCCAACGCCAGCTCGCGGTGCTGCTGGCCGGCCTGTCGACGACGCCGGACACGGATCCGCTGCCCGGCCCGCCCCCGGCGGCCGGGGAGTTCGACTGGCGGTGGCGCCGCCCGGAGTGATGGGCGTCACAGCGCTAAGGTTGAGCGGAATACGCTCAACTCTGGTTGTGTCCAACCCAGTGGACAACGCCGATCCGGGGGAGCCCATGAACACCGAACGCCTCACCACCAAGAGCCGCGAGACCATCACGGGTGCCGTCGCACTGGCCAACCAGCGCGGCCACGCCACCGTGGAGCCGTGGCACCTACTGCTGTCCCTGCTGGACACCGACGGCTCGACCGCCGCCGGCCTGCTGCGCGCCGTCGGGGCCGACCCCGCCGAGCTGCGCCGGGCCGCCCAGCGTGCGGTCGACGGCCTGCCCGCCGCGCGGGGCTCCAGCATCGCCGAGCCGACCCTGGCCCGAGAGTTCGTCAACGCCATCGGGGCCGCCGAGCAGATCGCCCGGCCGCTGGGCGACGAGTACACCTCCACCGAGCACCTGCTGGCCGGCCTGGCCCGGGTGGGCGGTGCGGTGTCCGGAGCGCTGAAGTCAGCCGGCGCCACCGAGGAGGCCCTGGTCGCCGCGTTCCCGACCGTCCGGGGTGGGGACCGGCGGGTCACCACCGCCGACCCGGAGCAGACCTACCAGGCATTGACCAAGTACGGCGTCGACCTCACCGCCAGCGCCCGGGACGGCAAGATCGACCCGGTGATCGGCCGGGACTCGGAGATCCGCCGCGTCATCCAGGTGCTCTCCCGGCGTACCAAGAACAACCCGGTGCTGATCGGCGAGCCCGGCGTCGGCAAGACCGCGATCGTCGAGGGCCTGGCCCAGCGGATCGTGGCCGGTGACGTGCCCGAGTCGCTACGCGACAAGAAGCTGATCTCGTTGGACCTCGGCGCGATGGTCGCCGGCGCGCAGTACCGCGGTCAGTTCGAGGAGCGGCTGAAGTCCGTGCTGGAGGAGATCAAGAACTCCAACGGGCAGGTCATCACGTTCCTCGACGAGCTGCACACCGTGGTCGGTGCCGGCAAGGGCGAGGGCTCGATGGACGCCGGCAACATGCTCAAGCCGATGCTCGCCCGCGGTGAGCTGCGCATGGTTGGTGCCACCACGCTGGACGAGTACCGCGAGCACATCGAGAAGGACCCGGCGCTGGAGCGTCGCTTCCAGCCGGTGCTGGTCGGCGAGCCGACCATCGAGGACACCATCGGCATCCTGCGCGGGCTCAAGGAGCGCTACGAGGTGCACCACGGCGTCCGGATCACCGACGCCGCACTGGTCGCCGCCGCGTCGCTGTCGAACCGCTACATCACCGACCGGTTCCTGCCGGACAAGGCGATCGACCTGGTCGACGAGTCCGCGTCCCGGCTCCGGATGGAGATCGACTCCCGGCCGGTCGAGGTGGACGAGATCGAGCGGGCGGTCCGCCGGCTGGAGATCGAGGAGATGGCGCTGGCCAAGGAGCCGGACGCCGCCTCCGCCGAGCGGTTGGTGCGGCTGCGCCAGGAACTGGCCGACAAGCGCGAGCAGCTCACCGTACTCTCCGAGCGCTGGCAGACGGAGAAGAGCCACATCACCAAGCTCTCCACCGCCAAGGAGGAGCTGGAGCGCCTGGGTGGCGAGGCCGAGCGGGCCGAGCGCGACGGGGAGTTGGAGCGTGCCGCCGAGCTGCGCTACGGCCGGATCCCCGCGCTCAAGGTCGAGCTGAAGCAGGCCGAGGAGGAGCTGGCCCAGCTCCAGGCCGACGGCGCGATGCTCAAGGAGGAGGTCGGCGCGGACGACATCGCCGCGGTGGTCGCCTCCTGGACCGGCATTCCGGCCGGCCGGCTGCTGGAGGGCGAGACGGCGAAGCTGCTCCGGATGGAGGAGTCGTTGGGCGGCCGGGTGGTCGGCCAGGTCGAGGCGGTGGGTGCGGTCTCCGACGCGGTGCGCCGGGCCCGGGCCGGTGTCGCCGACCCGGACCGTCCGACCGGCAGCTTCCTCTTCCTCGGCCCGACCGGGGTCGGCAAGACGGAGCTGGCCAAGGCGCTCGCCGAGTTCCTCTTCGACGACGAGCGGGCGATGGTCCGCATCGACATGAGCGAGTACGGCGAGAAGCACTCCGTGGCCCGCCTCGTCGGTGCCCCGCCCGGCTACATCGGCTACGAGGAGGGTGGCCAGCTCACCGAGGCGGTGCGCCGCCGGCCGTACTCGGTGGTGCTGCTGGACGAGGTGGAGAAGGCCCACCCGGACGTCTTCGACGTGCTGCTCCAGGTGCTCGACGACGGTCGGCTCACCGACGGTCAGGGCCGCACGGTGGACTTCCGCAACGCGATCCTGATCCTCACCTCCAACCTCGGGTCGTCGGTGATCGGCGATCTGACGCTGGGCGAGGAGCAGCGTCGGGAGGGGGTCCTCGCGGTGGTCCGCTCGCACTTCAAGCCGGAGTTCCTCAACCGGCTGGACGACATCGTGGTGTTCGCCGCGCTGCGCGGGGACGATCTGCGCTCCATCGTGGACATCCAGCTGGACCGGATGCGGCGGCGACTGGCCGACCGCCGATTGGCACTGGACATCACCGAGTCCGCGCGTCAGTGGCTCGCCGAGCACGGCTACGACCCGATCTACGGCGCCCGCCCGCTACGCCGCCTGGTCCAAACGGCGATCGGCGACCAACTGGCCAAGGCCCTCCTGTCGGGCACCATCCGCGACGGCGACACGGTAAAGGTCGACCTGACCACCCCCACGAACACCCTCACGGTAACCCCCGCCTGACCAGCGCGGTGATCAAGAGGTTTGCGTCATCGAGATGTCTTCTCATGACGCAAACCTCTTGATCAACAGGGTGAGGTGGGGGCGGGCGGGGAAAGGATGGGGTCATGTTCGGGATCGGGAAGAAGTGGGAACGGGAACTGGACGCCGCCGTCGACGAGTTGGTGGGGGCCGACACGCTCGCCTTTGGCGGGGTTGGCATCGCGGGCACAATGCTGCCCGTGACCGAGGCTTACCAGCGGGTCTGGGCCGCTCTCGACGACCACCCCGAGGAGGTACGACGGCAGCTCGACCGGCTGCTGGCCGAGGGCTCACCCGCCGGTAGGGCGTACGCGGCCACGCTGCTGGAGCGGATCGACCCGGCGACGGCCCGGGCAACCTGGACGTCGCTGCGGGACGACCCGACCGAGTTCACCACCTTCGTCGGCTGCGTGATGGGTCGCACCACCCTCGGCGACTACGCCACCCAACGACTCGCCGCAGCATGATCCGTTCGCCGATCGGAGCTACCCGATCGGCCCTGCCGACCGCCGACGGCCCACCGCGCGTTGAGCTATCGGCCACAGCACGAGCCTCCCGGGTGCCGAGGGTTGTTACCGTCTGCGCCGACGTACCTGGGGAGGTGGTCGGGTGGACGCACCGGTGATGTACCTGGTGGCGGCGGTGGTCGTACTCGCGGTGGTCGTGATCGTGATCGTCGTGCGGGCCCGTCGGCGGGCGACGGCCCGGCCCGGCGGTGCGCCACCCCGCAGACGGCCCGAGCGCGGCCGGGTGGCGGAGTCGCCGCGCGGCGGCCCGCACCGCCTGGCCCCGGGCGACCGCGTGCGGATCCACGACCAGGAGTACGCCGTGAGCGGCACGATCCGCCTGGTCGAGGGGGACTGGAGTTGGGTGCAGCACCTGCTCGACGACGCCTCCGGCACCCGGCACCGTCTCTCCGTGGAGGACGGCCCCGACCTGGAGTTGGTGCTCTGGACCGCCGAGCCTGGCGCGACCGTCACCCCCGGCGCCCCGACCATCGACCTCGGCGGCCGGCGCTACACCTGGGCCGAGACCGGGCAGGCGCGCTACACCGCCATCGGAGAGACCGGGCTGCTGCCGGCCGGGACCATGCGTTACCACGACTACCAGTCCGGCGGCGACGCGCGGCTCTCCTTCGAGGCGTACGGCGAAGAGGGCTGGCGGGTGGCCCGCGGCGACCTGCTCGACCCCGCCGACCTGACGATCCAGCCCGCTACCGACGACCGCTGAGCGCGACCCCGACGGGCGCGCCGGGGTCGTCACGGCATGCCAGAGTGGCCGGTTGTCGATACGGTGTGGGCGCGATCTAGGGAAGGAGAATCGTGGTCGATTCCCAGAGCACGCCGGCCCGCCAGCGGCCATCCATCGTGACGATTTCCAGCTACCTGCTTTTTCTGTTCCTGGCGTGCCAGGTGATCAGTCTTGTCCTCACCCTCGCCACCGCCGGCAAGACCCGTGACGCGCTCCGTGAGGCGTACGAGGGCAGTACCGCCGAGGGCGCCGACCAGGTGGCGGATGTCTTCTACGCCATCGGCCTCGGCAGCAGCATCCTGCTGCTCCTGCTCGCGGTCGTGCTGGGCGTGCTGGCCCTGTTCAACAACCAGGGCCGCAACGGCGCCCGGATCACCACCTGGATCGTCGGCGGCATCATGGTCTGCTGCGTGGGTGGCAGCCTGCTCAGCGGCGCGGCCGGCAGCCTCACCACCGGTGGGGACACCAGCGGTGACATGCCGAGCGCCGAGGAGATCCAGCGTCGGCTGGACGAGGCCCTGCCCTCCTGGCTCACCCCGGTCAGCATCCTGCTCGGCGTGATCAGCCTGCTCGCACTGCTCGCGGCGCTGATCCTGCTGGCGCTGCCGAAGGCCAACGAGTTCTTCCGCAAGCCCGCCGTGGGCTGGGAGCCGCCGACTCCGGGCGCCAGCTACCCGGGCTACCCGCAGGCGCCGGGCCAGCCCGGCTACCCGCAGGCCCCCGCCGAGCCGGGCTATCCGTCGACGCCGGGTTACCCGTCGACGCCGGGTCAGGCGCCCGGGTCGGATCAGCCGGGCTACCCGCCGCCGCCCTCGACGGGCACGGCCGGCACGGACCGGCCGGACGACACGCCGCCGGCCGACCGCCCCGGACAGAACCCGCCGTCGACGAGTTGACCGCTCGATAGCCACGACACCGACGATCCCTCCGATAGGTTGCAACCCGACGCCTACCGGAGGGATTCGTCGTGTCGTACCCGGAATCGGCACCGGTCCGCCGGCCCGCCGTGGTCCTGCTGGCAACGGCTGTGCTGCTGGTGATGGCGGTCGCCGCACTCGCGTACACCGTCGTCGACCTGGCGGTGCTGGGCCGGACGGTCGACGCCTTCCGCTCCGCCGCCCGGGACACCTCGGCGAGCGCGCAGCAGATCGACGACGTGGTGACCCTGCTGCGAGCCTCCGCGGCACTGTCGGCGGTGGTGGCCGCGCTCTCCGCGCCAGTGCTCGCCGGCCTGGCCCTCGGGCTGCTGGCCGGTCGATCCGGCGTCCGGGTGGCCACCTGGGTGGTCTGCGGGCTCGGTCTGCTCGCCGGCTGTTGCAGCGTGGCGGTGGTCATCGGTGAACGGGCCGCACCACTGCGGTTGGGCGACGGCGAGCGGGCGACCGCCGAGCTACTGGGCCTGATCGGTGACGCGTACCCGTCGTGGTGGATCCCGTTGAACGCGGGGCTTTCGGTCGGACAGTGCCTCGGTTACCTTGTGGTAGCTACGCTGCTGACCCTGCCAGCGGCGAACGCCTGGTTCCGTCGGCACCGCCCGACGACGCCGACCGCACCGACCGTTCCACCCCGGTTCCCACCCGCCCCGCACCAGCCGCTGCCGGCGCCGCCCACGCCCCCGTACCCGCCCAGGTGAGGACCCGCCCGTGACGCTCGACCCGACGACCGCTGAGCGACGGGCCCTGATCACCGGCGCCACCGCCGGCATCGGCGCGGCGTTCACCCGCCGATTGGCCGCCGACGGTTGGCACCTGGTGCTGGTCGCCCGGGACGCGGGCCGGCTGACTGAGTTGGCTGCCGAGTTGGGCTCCCGGTTTGGCCGCGAGGTGGAGACGATTTCGGCGGACCTGTCCACGGACGACGGCTGCGCGACCGTGGAACGGCGCCTCGCCGACGGAAGCCCGGTGCACCTGCTCGTCAACAACGCCGGGATCAGCCTGAACAAGCCGTTCCTGCGCTCCTCCGCCGAGGACGAGGCACGCCTGCTGCGGCTCAACGTCCACGCGGTTATGCGGCTGACCCTGGCGGCGCTTCGTCCGATGACCGAACGGCGGGATGGGGCAGTGATAAATGTCTCTTCGGTTGCCGGATTCGGCACGGTGATGCCCGGGTCGACCTACTCGGCCAGCAAGGCGTGGGTCACCAATTTCAGCGAGTCCGTCGGCCAGTCGACGCGCCCGTTCGGCGTCCGGGTGATGGCCCTCTGCCCTGGCTACACCCGCACCGAGTTCCACGAGCGTGCCGGCATCAACATGTCGAAGACGCCGGAGTGGATGTGGCTGCGGGCCGAGGATGTGGTCGACGAAGCCTTGCGTGACCTGGGCAAAGGCAAGTTGGTCAGCATCCCGGCGTGGAAGTACAAAGTGGCCGTCGCCGGTCTGCGCCTCGCGCCGCGCCGGCTGCTCCAGGCGGTCGCCCGGGACACCCGTGGCCGGATAGGTCGCGACGAGAGCTGAGCCTCCACGGGCCGGCCGGTCCGCGGGCACTGTCGCCGGGAGGTTGGCGCGCCGCAACTGGCACGGTCGCTGAGCGTAGTCGAACATCGCCAACCGTCGGTCCCCCGGCGGGCTGATCAGGGTGGACCCCACATACGGCGTTCAGACTTGCGCAGTAATCTCTATCGCCATGGGGGACCACGACGACCTGCGTAAATTCATTACCGACCTGGCTGTGGTCCACGGACGGGTCGTGCTCTCCTCGGGGCGCGAGGCAGACTGGTACGTCGATCTGCGGCGTGTCACGCTCCATCACCAGGCCGCCCCGCTGGTCGGTCGGGTGTTGCTTGACCTCACCGCCGATTGGGAGTTCGACGCCGTCGGTGGGCTCACCCTGGGCGCGGACCCCGTCGCGCTCTCGATGATGCACGCCGCCGCTCCAACCGGTCGGGCACTGGACGCCTTTGTGGTGCGCAAGGCGGGCAAGGCCCACGGTCTACAGCGGCGGATCGAGGGACCGGAAGTGGCCGGCCGTCGCGTGTTGGCGGTGGAGGATACGTCCACGACGGGTGGAAGTGTGTTGACGGCGGTCGAGGCGCTTCGTGAGGCCGGAGCCGAAGTCGTGGGTGTGGCGGTTATTGTTGATCGAGGCGCCGGCGACGCGGTGCGAGCCGCCGGATTGCCGTACCGGGCGGCCTATACGTTGGCTGACCTCGGCCTTGTGGCGTAAAAGTTTGCCGATTCGGATCTGCTGATATGCAGGCGGATCGATGCTGCTGGTGGAAGGATGGAATACGTGGGAACTGCGTTGGCCGAAATGACTATGCCTCAGATCTCGCCGCTTGCCGGCGAGCCGATCGAACGTGCCGATGCCGAGCGTCTCGCGGGGGTCCTCAAGGCCCTTGCCGATCCCGCCCGGTTGCGGCTGCTCAGCCTGATCCAGTCGGCCCCAGAGGGCGAGGCGTGCGTCTGTGACCTGACGGCGCCGCTCGGCCTCTCTCAGCCGACGGTCAGTCACCACCTGCGTATCCTCACCGAGGCCGGCTTGCTGGAGCGGGAGAAGCGCGGTGTCTGGGCGTACTACCGGCTGGTCCCGAGTGCGATCGCGACGATCGCCGACCTGCTGACCCCGCCGCGTAAGCGGGCCACCAAGAAGGCCCGCTGAAGTAGGCACTGCACACCGTCCCGCGTTGGGATGGTGTCCGGTGGCGAGCCAGGGGTGGCGCCATCGGTGAGTGACACCTGCTCGTCCTCGGCCGCACCGCCGGAGGCCGGGTCCGACATGCCGACGGCCGACCCCCTCACCAGGGGGCCGGCCGTCGTCGTACCTCGGATCAGCGCTCCTGGCCGTGCTCCGGACGCCGACGGTCGTGCGGGTGCTCGTCGTGGTCGAACGTCTCGCGGACCGCTTCCACCGCGCCAACGGCGCTGGCCGTCGCGACCACAGCGACCGCCTCGCCGCGCTTGCGGGCCCGACGGTCGCGGAGGAACTCGAAGAAGATCGGCAGCACCGAGATCACGATGATCAGGGCCACCACCGGCAGGATGTAGTGGTCGATCTTGTCGCCGATGGCCTGGTAGATCTGCTCGGCCAGCAGGTAGCCGATCAGCAGGATGCCGTCCACCCAGAGCACCGCGCCGACGATGTTCCAGAGCAGGAACTTCCGCGCCGGCATGCCCAGAGCGCCGGCGACCGGGTTGAGGAAGGTCCGGACGATCGGGATGAAGCGCGCCAGCACCACGGCCTTCGCCGGGCCGAACTTCTGGAAGTAGTACTCCGCCTTCTCCACGTACTCCTTCTTGAAGAGCCGGGAGTTCGGCCGCTCAAACATCCGCCGGCCGTACCGCGCGCCGAGCCAGTGCCCCAGCTGGGCACCGACGATCGCGCAGATCGGCCCACCGATCAGCAGCCCGGCCAGGGAGAGTCGGGTGCCGTCGCCGAAGATGGCATCCGCGACCGGCGACGAGGCCACCCCGGCCAGGAACAGCAGCGAGTCGCCGGGGAAGAAGAAGCCCACCAGCAGGCCGGTCTCGGCGAAGAGAATCACCCATACGCCGATCAGCCCGAAGGTCTGCAACAGCTCCTTGGGATCGAGCGGGTTCAGGGCGACGCTCTCCGCGAGCGCGCGGGTCTTCTCAGCTGTGTCCACGGCCACAAAGGGTACCGAAGGCTGGGCCTCGTAATGCGCCGGACCGCCCCCACCACCCGACGGCGAATCCTGCGTGCCACAACGACGGTGCCCCGCCGACCGAATGGTCGGCGGGGCACCGGTGGTGCGGGGTGGATCAGGCGACGAAGCGGGTCCGGCGGCGCTTGGCCACCAGGTAGCCGCCGACGCCGGCGGCGAGCAGCAGCGCGCCGATACCGGCGATCAGGCCGGTGGACTGACCGGTGACCGGAAGGCCGCCGCCGTCACCGTTGTCGCCACCGCCGTTACCGCCACCGCCGTTACCGCCGCCCGCGGAGGTCGGGTTGATGACGATCTTCGCGGTGTCGTTGCTCTTGTTCGGGTCACCGGTCAGCGCGGTGGTGATGGCACCCGTGGCGTCCGGGACGACCTTGTCGATCCGGAGCGCGAACTCGTACGAGGTCTCGTAGTCCTTCCCGGTCTCGAGGACCTGGCAGGCGTACTCCTTGGCGCCCGGCTCACCCCAACCTGCGGTCCACGGGTCCCATTCCTTCTCCGGCACGAATGGCACGCAGTCGTACGGAGCCTCGATCACCGTCGTGTCGGCCGGGACAGACACCCGGACCGGCAGGTCCTCGAGCCGGATGCCCGGCGTGCCCTGGCCCTGGTACTCGAGCACAGCCGGCCCCAGGTTGGTGAAGCTCGGCGCGACGGTGACCACGTCGCCCTTCTTGCCACTCGCGGTCACGCCCTTGGTCGCCAGGTCCGCCTGGTTGTCGCCGGTCACCCGGACGGTCCCGACGGTGGTGCTGTTCATCTTGTCCACGTCGGTCTGAGGCACCCGCGCCGCCTGCATCGACTGCGCGACGAGACGAAGCTCCTTGCCCTTGCCGGGCTTGACGTCGTCCAGGAACCAGTCCTTGAACGCCAGGTTCCAGTCGTCCGTGGTCCACCAGTCCAGCTGGACCGGGAACTTGGCGCCCGTACGTGCCTCCGGGGCCACCTTGATGGGCAGGTCCCCGGAGAGCTTGTACGACTTGCCGGGCTCGATCTTCGTGTCGAACGCGCAGAAGGCGGTCATGCCCCACTCGTCAGACTTGCAGTTTGAGAAGTCCCCGCCGTAGGCGGCGAGGTATTCGGCCTGCACGACCAGGACGGTGCCATCGACGGTGGTCTCACCAGCGTTGCGTACCACGCCCGGCAGGCCCGCGCTGCCACCCGGAGCGCCGCTGGTCTCGACGGTCGGGTCGCTCACCAGGTCAACGCCTTCGGCGATGGTGATGTCGGCCGTCGCCTTGGCCGTCTTGCCGCCGGAGGTGATGCTGATCGCCAGGGGACCCTTCTGCCCCGGCTTCGCGTCGTCCTTACCCGTGACCATGTAGTCGAAATAGGGCGAGTTGCCATCTTCGATGTCGGTTTCGCAGTGCAGCTTGGTCGGCGATACGTCGCACGTCCAGCCCCACGCCGGCTCCAGAGTGGCGAAGTCCGCGACCGCGGAGAGGTCGATGTCCACGGAGGTGCGACCGAACTTCGGCTCCGCCTCGCTGTCGGTGTGCGTAGCGTAGAACCAGCCGTAGTCCAGGTGGCCGGGTGCGACGAGCAGGTCGTGCGTCGAGATCTCGAAAGGGGCCTCAGCCGCGACGGCCGGGCTGGCGGAGGCAGCGACGAACGCGCCTGCTACGCCCAGTCCGGCGAGCCAGCGCCGGGTGGAGTGGGTGAGCATGAAGGGGTTCCTCCAGAGGGAGATTCAGGTGCAGCCTGCGGATCTTAAGGAAACCCACAGGTTGGCCGCCGCCCCGATCGCCGCTCATCCGGGAGGACCAGCCGAAAGGCTGAACAGCATCACCGCAACGTTCGGGCCGTCCGCTCCCGTCATCTGAGCAGGAGCCCGGGAGGTGCAGTGACGTACGAGGAGTTCGCGGACACGCGACTTGCCCCGCTGCTGCGGTACGCGGTGATGCTCACCGGCGATCCGCATCAGGCGCAGGATCTGGTGCAGGAGACGATGGTCCGGGTCCAGCTCAACTGGCGACGGGTCGCCCGGGCGGACTCACCCGAGCGCTACGTGCGCCGGATGCTCACCAACCAGTACGTCGACTGGCGGCGCGGCTCGTGGATGCGCCGGGTGCTGCTGCGCGGGGAACCCGACGAGGCGGTGCCGGAGCCAGCCGACCATGCCCAGTCCGCCGTGGACCGGGACCAGATCTGGTCCTGGCTGTCCCGGCTGCCGCGCCGGCAGCGGGCCACCCTGGTGCTGCGCTACTACGAGGACCTGCCCGACGCCGAGATCGCCGACATCCTCGGCTGCGCCGTCGGGACCGTACGTTCGTCCATCTCCCGGGCCCTGGCCACGCTTCGGGCCGAGTACGTGGAGGCCTGTTCATGATCGAGGACGACCTGCGTGCCGCCTTCGCCCGGCACGAGCCGCTGACCCCGCCGACCGGCCCGCTGCGGGCCACGATCGACCGGCTGGCGAACGGCCGGCGGCGGCGCCGCCGACGGTGGCAGACCGGTGGTACAGCGCTGGCCCTGCTCGGCGTACTGGGGATCGGGGTGCCCCTGTTCACCCCGGAGCGCTCCGGGCCACCGCCAACCGCCGATCTGCTCGGCGAATCGAGCCGGCCGGTGGTGACGGGTGCGCTGAACATCCTGCTGCTCGGCATCGACGGCGACGGGCGGGAGGTATCGCGAGCAGATTCGGTGCTGTTGGTGCACATTCCGTCCGACCAGAGCCGCCCGTACCTGGTCTCGTTGCCGCGTGACCTGGGGGTGCCGATCCCCGGCCACGGGACCGACAAGCTGAACGCCGCGTTCGCGTTCGGTGCCGGGTTCACCCGGCCGGACATGTCCAAGGGCTACGAGCTGACTCGACGTACGGTCGCCGAGCTGACCGGGGTACACGTGGATGCCGGCGTGGTGCTGACCTACCCCGGGCTGCGCAAGCTCGCCGACGCGGTAGAGGGCGTGCCGGTCTGTCTGCCCCAGCAGGTGCGCTCCGTCCACACCCGGCGGATCTTCTCGGCCGGCTGTCAGCGTCTCGACGGTGCCGCGTCGGTCGACCTGCTTCGCCAGCGGCGTGGGCTACCCGAGGGCAGCCTGGACCGGGACCGTAACGCCCGGCTCTTCGCCGCCGGGCTGGTCCGACAGGCCACCGACCAGGGCGTGCTCACTAACCCGGTACGACTCTCCACGCTGTTGGGAACCGTCGGCCCGGAGCTCCTGGTGTCACCCGACCGAGCCGCCGTGCTGGACTTGATGCGGCTCGTGCCCACGCTGCGATCGGTCGAACCGATCGGGCTCAGCCTGCCGGTTACGGAGCCCGCCGGGCCGCCTTATCACCTGATCGCCGATCCGAAGCTCGCCCCGGAATTCCTGACCGCGCTCCGTGAGGATCGGCTCGGCGACTGGGCGGCCCGCCACCCGGAGCGGGTCGACCGCTGAAGCTCGCCGCGTGCGGCGTCAGCGGTAGTCGTCCTCGTCTCCGCTGACCACCCGGGCCTGCTCCATGGCGTCCCAGTCGCCGACCTCCAGGCCGCGGTGCGGCTCGGCGTCGGTGTCGTCCGGGCCGACCACTGCGGCCTGCTCGACCGCGTCGGCCGGCTCCGCCTCGGGGTCGCGTTCGTCCGCGTCGAGGTGATCGCCGGGGGTGAAGTCCTCATCGGGCTGACCCATCGTCCCTCCCGGGGGCTCGGTGCACGGTTCCCACCCACCGTACGGGGTGTGCCGGTGCCGCGCCTGGAAGCCGAGTCGGCGGAATCTCCCCTGGGCGACACGACCCGGTGCCAGGATGGGGCGGTGGGCTTCCTCATCCGGCTGGCGATCACGGCGGTCGCGTTGTGGATCACCACGCTGATCGTGCCCGGGGTCGACGTGCACGGCCGCTCGGGTGGCAACACCGTGCTCACGCTGATCGTGGTGGCGCTGATCTTCGGCGTGATCAACGCGGTGCTCAAGCCGATCATCAAGGTGGTCGGCTGCGTCTTCTATCTGCTGACCCTGGGCCTGTTCGCGCTGGTGGTCAACGCGCTGCTCTTCCTGCTCACCGACCGGATCGCCCGCGGGCTGGACCTGCCGTTCCAGGTGGACGGTTTCTGGGCGGCGTTCTGGGGAGCGATCGTGATGACTGTGGTCACCTGGCTGATCAGCGTCATCGTGCCGGACAACCTGGACAACCGGTGAGCGGATCCCGGCCGGAACCCGGGTCGGTTGTTCCGGCGCACCTCACCTACGGGATACTTCCGGGCGGAGGACAGCGCGGTCCGGCGCACAAATGAACAACAGCGGCCAGCACGGCCGAGAGTGGTAAGTAAGGAGCGTTCGACATGCCCATCGCTTCCCCCGAGGCTTACGCGGAGATGCTGGACCGCGCCAAGGCTGGCCGGTACGCGTACCCCGCGATCAACGTGACCTCCTCCCAGACGCTGAACGCGGCGCTCAAGGGCTTCGCCGACGCGGAGAGCGACGGCATCATCCAGGTCTCCACCGGTGGCGCCGAGTACCTGTCCGGCCCTTCGATCAAGGACATGGTCACCGGCGCGGTGGCGTTCGCCGCGTACGCGCACGAGGTGGCCAAGAAGTACCCGGTCAACATCGCGCTGCACACCGACCACTGCCCGAAGGACAAGCTGGACGGCTTCGTCCGGCCGCTGATGGGCATCTCGCAGGAGCGGGTGAAGCGCGGCGAGCAGCCGCTGTTCCAGTCGCACATGTGGGACGGCTCGGCCGTGCCGGTGGCGGAGAACCTGCAGATCGCCTCCCAGCTCCTCGACGAGGCCGCCAAGGGCAAGATCGTCCTTGAGATCGAGGTCGGCGTCGTCGGTGGCGAGGAGGACGGCGTCGAGAACGCCATCAACGACAAGCTCTACACCACCGTCGAGGACGGCCTGGCCATGGTCGAGGCGCTCGGCCTCGGCGAGAAGGGCCGCTACATGGCGGCGCTGACCTTTGGCAACGTGCACGGCGTCTACAAGCCGGGCAACGTCAAGCTCCGCCCGGAGATTCTCAAGCAGATCCAGGACGCGGTCGGCGCGAAGTACGGCAAGGACAAGCCGCTCAGCCTGGTCTTCCACGGCGGCTCGGGCTCCCTGCTGAGCGAGATCCGCGAGGCGCTGGACTACGGCGTGGTGAAGATGAACATCGACACCGACACCCAGTACGCCTTCACCCGGCCCGTCGCCGACCACATGCTGCGCAACTACGACGGCGTGCTGAAGATCGACGGCGAGGTCGGCAACAAGAAGCAGTACGACCCGCGTACCTGGGGCAAGGCCGCCGAGGCCGGCCTGGCCACCCGGGTTGTCGAGGCGTGCGAGCACCTGCGTTCCACCGGCACCACGATGTCCAAGTAACGACGTTCCCACCGACGGCCGGCTCCCCTCGGGGGCCGGCCGTCGTCGTTTCGTCAGGCCGGCGCGGTGAGCAGGCGGACGGCCTCACGTACGTCGTCGGTCAGGTGGATCGTCGACGACAGGTCGCCGAACGGGGAGGCGGCCAACAGCGGACGCAACAACGCCTGCACCGGCAGCTCCTGGGTCCAGTACGCGCGGTCCAGGAAGATGTACGCCCCGCTCGCCCCGTCGGTGCCGTAGTAGGTCTTGGTGGCGGCCTGGAACACCTCCTGCACCGTGCCCGCCCGTCCCGGAGCGAAGACGATGCCGCCCCGGGCGAGCCGCAGGATGGTGTCCTCCCGGATCGCGTTCGAGAAGTACTTGGCGATCCGCCCCGCGAACAGGTTCGCCGGCTCGTGCCCGTACAGCCAGGTCGGGATGGCCAGCCCGCCGGCCCGCGCCCATCCCGCGTCGGCGCCGCGCTGCCGGGGCACGCCCGCGTACCGCTGCCGGATCTCCAGCGCCGTGGCGGTGTACCGGTGGTGGTCGGTGAAATCGGGCGCGGTGGCCAGCAAATCGATCGCCGCGGTCAACTCCGCCGCCGGTTGGTCCGCCAGGTAGGCGCCGAGGTTCGCCGCCTCCATCACCCCGGGGCCGCCGCCGGTCACCACCAGCCGGTCGGCCCGCGCCAGCTCCCAACCCAGCACGGCCGCCATCCGGTACGCCGGGCTGCCGCGCCGCACCGCGTGCCCGCCCATGATTCCCACCACCGACTGCGGCCCGTGCCCGGCCAGCCAGGCGCGGGTGGCGTCGGCCAGCGCGTTGTCCACGCCGTGGTCGTGCAGTCGCTGACCGAGCGCCTCCTTGACGTCCGGCAGCGCGCCGCCGTGCGCCCGGTAGTGCTCGTACACCCGGGTGTCGTACATCCCGGCGAACCCGCCCTCGGCGAACCCGGCGGCCAGCTCCTCCGGGGTGTAGAGGTGCGTCGGCTGGGTCGGGTAGGGCAGCCCGGAGAACGGGGGCACCACGTTCGCGCCGCGCCGGACCAGGTCGGCGCCGACCTCCCGGGAGGCGAACCGGCAGCCGACGAAGAGGGTGCCGGTGACCTCGACGCCGGTCAGGTCGGGGGCCGGGGCGAGGTCGAGGCGGAGCCCCTGCACGGTCAGCCCGGTCAGGCGGCCGGTGGCCAGGCGCTGGTCGAGCTCGTCGCGGGTCTGGATCTCGTTGGCGTGCAGGTGCGGCTCGATGACGTCCGCGGGAGGTGGGGTCGGCACCGGGCCATCCTGCCCCTCCGGCGGGGGCGGCCAAACCCCGGGCCGGAGGCGGAAACGACAGGAGCCCGGTGGTCGTGGCCACCGGGCTCCTGCTTAACCGGGTCCTGGGGAGGCTCCGGACCATTAGTTGTAGTGGAAAACACCTGGCGGCGGCATAGGCCGCAGGCGTGACCAACTCCTCAGCCGTTCAGCCGAACGCGTTGGCCGACCCGCTCGCGTGCCACCCCACCCAGCGGGTTGAATGGGGCGATGCAGAACCTTTTGCCAGAGCCACCGGCCACGCTCCTCCCCGTGAACGACGAGGCTGACGCCGCCCTGGCCGGCGCCGAGGCGGTCGGCACCGATGAGGCGTACGCCGAGGTGGCGGCCCGCTTCCCGACCTACAGTGCGGCCTGGGCGGAGCTCGCGGCGCGGGCGTTCGCGCAGGGCCAGGTGGTGACGGCGTACGCCTACGCGCGCACCGGCTACCACCGTGGCCTGGACCAGTTGCGCCGCAGCGGCTGGAAGGGCCACGGCCCCGTGCCGTGGTCGCACGAGCCGAACCGGGGCTTCCTCCGGTGCCTGTACGTGCTTTCCCGGGCCGCGGACGAGATCGGCGAGGCCGACGAGGCGGCTCGCTGCGCCCAGTTCCTTCGCGACTGCGACCCGGCGGCGGCGGACGCGCTGGCCAGCAACTGACACCCGTCCCGACGGCCGGTCCGGGTCACGCCCGGGCCGGCCGTCGGCGGGTTACAACCCCTCGGCGACCGCAGCGGCGATCTTCAGCCAGGCGTCGCGGGTGGCCGAGGAGAGCCCGCCGTACCGGATCGGCTCGCCGCTGTCGATGAGCCGCTCGTACGGGGCCAGCAGCACCGCCCGGGTCCGGGCGGCGAAGTGCTCCTGGATGGCCGGCAGGTCGATCTCCTTGCGGGACGGCGGCATCGACACCACCGTCACCGCCTGCCGGACCAGCCGTTGCCGGCCGCTCTGCTCCAGATGGTCGAGCATCCGCGCGGCGGTCTCCGCCGAGTCGTTCCGCGCCGACATGGTGACGACCAGTTGGTCGGTGGCATCCATCGAGGCCTGCCAGTTCTGCGCGCGGACGTTGTTGCCGGTGTCCACGAAGATCAACTTATAGAACCGGCTGACCACCTCACGGATCTCGGCGAACGCGGCCGCCGTGAGCATCTCGCCGCCGGTGGCCGACTCGTCCGAGGCGAGCACGTCGAACATTCCCTCGCCTTGCGAGCGGACGTACTGCGACAGGTCACCGACCCGACCGTGCGCGCCCTGGAACTGACCGAGGTCACGCAGCATGTCCCGCACCGTGCGCGAGTGGAAGTCCTGCTGGGCACGCATCCCGAGGGTGCCCTGGGTCTCGTTGTTGTCCCAGGCCAGCACGTAGCCACCGCGCTTCTGGCCGAACGTCATCGCGAGCAGCAGGATGGCCACCGTCTTGCCGGCGCCGCCCTTCGGGTTGACCACGGTCACCTGCCGCAGCCCGCCGAAGTTGCGGCGCACCATCTCGATGTCCCGCTTGAGCTCCTGCTCCTGCCGCCCGGGAGCGAGCCGGAGCAGCCCCATCTTGTTGACCACCGCGCGCACGCCCATGGTGGCCACCGGGTCGGCGGGCCGTACCTGCCGACGCCGGGCGAAATCCTCGGCGGTCGGTGCTGCGGTGGTCTCCGGTGTCCAGGTGGCGTCCGGATAGCCGGTGGACGGCACCCGGGTCACCCCCTCGGCCTCCTGGTACTGCTGCGGCGGCCCCGGCGTGGCCCCGGGCGTGCCCTGCTGCCAGGGCGGCGGGTACCAGCCCGGTGACGGCGGGAACGGCCCCGGCGGCGGGGCCACCGGCGCACCCTGCTGCGGCAATGGGTTGCTCTGCGGCGGACCGCCGAACTGGGTCACGTCCGGTGGTGGCGGGATCGGCGCCGGTCCGGCCTGGCCGGGAACCCCAGCGGCGTACGTCTGCCCCGAGTACGTCTGCCCGGAGTAGGTCTGCCCGGGGTACGTCTTTCCGGGGCCGGCCTGCGGGGCGGCGGGGCCGCCGGGGTGCGATTGCTGCGGACCGGGCGGAGCGGGGATCGGCGGCAACGCGTTGGCGGCCTCGTCGTGGGCCGGTCCGGACGCGCCGGCCGGCCGCTGCGGCGGAAGCGCCCAGGGCGATTCGGTGGTCGGCCGCGCCGGCGCCACGGAGGGTCCATCCTCCCCGGTGCCGGTGCCGGTGCCGGTGCCGGTGCCGGTGCCGGTGCCGGTGCCGGTGCCGCCATCCGAGGTCGCCGCCGGACCGGCCGCCGCGGGGTCGGCGGTCGCGGGGTCGGCAGGCGTCCTGCTCTCGACGGGCACGGCGGCTGCCGCCGGGCGGTCCAGGGAGAACGGCTGGTCCAGGTCGACGCCGCCCGGCACGATCGGCGGGGCCGGGACGGCTGGAGGATCACCGGCCTGCGTCGCTGCCACCCCGGCCGCCGGTGCGGCTGCCCACGGCGTGGCGCCGGCCGCCCCGGACGCGGTACTCGCTGCCTCGGGCGCGCTGTTCGTCGGCGCGGAGGCGGTGCTCGCCGGGCTGCCCGGCGTTGCGGTGCTGCCCGGCGTTGCGGTGCTGCCAGGCGTTGCGGTGCTGCCCGGCGTTGCGGTGCTGCCCGGCGTTGCGGTGCCGCCCGGGGTCTCGGTGGTGCTGCTCGCGGGATCGGACGCTGAACCGGCCGCCGGGCCGGCGGTGCCGACCACTGCGCCGTTCGGGGCGGGGCTGGTAGCCGGCGGGCCAGGCAGGGCATCGGTGGTCGACGGCGAGGGCGAAGTGTCGCCGGCCGTCGGGCCGGGAGCGTCGGGTGTCGGCGGGTCGGCCGGCGGCGTCCAACTCGGCTGCGGCGGGGCCCAGCCCGGCGCGGCGCCGGACGGGCCGGTGACTCCCCAGCCGCCGGGCGGCGGCACGGCACCGGTGAGCGACGGGTAGTCGGACGGCGACGGCGGGGTCGCGGCCGGGGCCGGGGATTGCCAGGGGACCGGCGGACCACCCGTCGACGGTGCGGCCACCGGCGGCAGCACGGTCGACGATTCCGCGGCCGACGACGGGGCACCCCGCTGGTTGGCGACCGAGGCCCATGGCGGTGCCACGTTGCCCGCGCCGGAGTCGGCTGGATCAGGTGGCCAGAGTGGTTCGATGTCCCGCTCCGGCACCGGCTGCTGGCCGGGCACCTGCGCCCGGTCGGCTTTCTCGTCCATTACGGCCTCCCCAGTCCTCCTGCGAGGATAGGCCCACCGGCCGAGGAGGGCCGGCCGGCGCAGCCGGGGTCAGATCGACCAGACCGCCCAGGCGCCCGGCTCGACCCACCAGGACCGCTTCCGGGTCAGCTCGCCCTCGACGCCGTCGTCGAGGTAGGGCACCTTTCCCTCCCTGGGCAGCACCGACACGGCCCGCCCGCGAGCCCGCCGCACCTCCAGGCGTACCCGTTTCCTGCCCAACGCCGAGCGGACGACCACCGGCACGGCCACCGCGACCTCGACCTGGCCGTCGGCCGGATCCGGCGCGGCCAGGAGCGTCACGTCGTCGAGCGTCGCGTACCCGCCGGCGTTGCCGATCGCGCAGGCCAGCAGCGGTTCGTCGCCGTCGGTGAGAATGGCGTCGTCCACCTCCACGCGGGCCCGCCAGTGCAGCGGCCGACCGGCGTCGTCGGCGGCACCGAGCAGGGCCCCGTCCAGGGTCACCGAGCCGCCGTCGTTACGCAGCAGGTCCAGCCGGCGTGGCGTGCCGTCCAGCACCGCGGCGGCCACCGCCGCCGGGTCGCGGGGCAGCCCGAGCTGCGCGGCCAGGTCCCGGTGGGTGCCGCCACGCGCCGGGTCGAGCGGGAGTACGGCCACCGGCGGCAGGTCGGGCAGGGTCCGGTCACCGGGCAGGTCCGCCGGTCGGCGGCTCGGCGCTGGTGCGTACCGCCGGACCAGCCGGCGCAGCACGGCGCGCAACTGCGCGTCGCTCGCCGTGGCGACGACCAGTCGGGTCTTGCCGTCCGGGTCCGGCCAGGTGAGGCCGTCCGGGCGGGGCGGGCCGTCGAGCCGCGCCAACACCTCGTCGATCTCCGCGTCCGAGCGGGCGGTGACCGTCTGCACCCGCGCGCCCCGGGCGTTCAGCGCGTCGGCGCAGGCCAGCACCGGTACGCGGGGTCGCTCGGTGACGCACCGGTCGGCGTCGCCCTGGGTGCTTTCGCCGGGACCGGTGCCCCCGGTCGTGCCGGTGTCGGCCCCTGTCGCCGGGTCAGCTTCGGTCGCGCCGCCGCAGCAGGCCCCGCCGCTGCCGCAGCCCCCGGGAGCGTCCCGCTCCGAACCGAGGGTGAGCAGCACCACGTCGTACACGGAAGGAGCCTCCTGCCTCTCGCCGCGACCGCTGCCGGCCACGCCGTCACTACTTGTTAACCTGACACCCCGGGCTCGCCAACCGGTCGCCACCTGGCACCCGAGCCTTCTGGAGGCGGAAAAGATGCCAGCGATCGTGCTCCTCGGCGCTCAGTGGGGCGACGAGGGCAAGGGCAAGGTTACCGACCTGCTGGGTGAGCGGGTCGACTACGTCGTGCGCTACTCCGGTGGCAACAACGCGGGCCACACGGTGATCACCCCGGATGGCCAGAAGTACGCGCTTCACCTGATGCCATCCGGCGCGCTCTCGCCCAACGCGATGATCGTCATCGGCAACGGTGTGGTGGTCGATCCGAAGGTGCTGCTCGCCGAGATCGACGGCCTGGCCGAGCGTGGCGTCGACGTGTCCCGGCTGCGGATCTCCGGTGACGCGCACCTGATCATGCCGCACCACCGGGCACTGGACCGGGTGATCGAGCGCTACCTCGGCTCGTCCCGGATCGGCACCACCGGCCGGGGCATCGGCCCGGCGTACGGCGACAAGGTCGCCCGGATCGGCATCCGGCTCCAGGACCTGCTCGACCCGGGCATCCTGCGCAAGAAGCTGGAACTCGCACTGCGCGAGAAGAACCAGATCCTGTTCAAGGTCTACAACCGCAAGGCGATCGACCTTGAGGCGACGGTCGAGGAGTACCTGGAGTACGCGGAGCGGCTCAAGCCGTACATCGCGGAGACCCGGGCGATGCTGTGGGACGCCCTGGACCGGGACGAGACGGTGCTGCTGGAGGGTGCCCAGGCCACCATGCTGGACATGGACCACGGCACGTACCCCTTCGTGACCTCGTCCAACCCGACGGCTGGCGGCGCCTGTGTGGGCGCCGGCATCCCGCCGACCGCGATCAGCAAGGTGATCGCGGTGAGCAAGGCGTACACCACGCGGGTCGGCGCGGGCCCGTTCCCGACCGAGCTGTTCGACGCCAACGGCGATCACCTTCGCAAGATCGGCGCGGAGTACGGCACCACGACCGGGCGGGAGCGCCGGTGTGGGTGGTTCGACGCGGTCGTCGCCCGGTACGCCTGCCGCCTCAACGGCGTCACCGACCTGGTCATCACCAAGCTGGACGTGCTCACCGGGCTGCCCAAGGTGCCGATCTGTGTCGGCTACGAGATCAACGGCGAGCGGGTCGACGACATGCCGATGAGTCAGACCGACTTCCACCACGCCAAGCCCGTCTACGAGGAGCTCGACGGCTGGTGGGAGGACATCACCAAGGCCCGCACCGCTGACGAGCTGCCGGAGAACGCCCGCCGCTACATCGCCCGCGTAGAGGAACTCTGCAACACCAAGGTGAGCGTCGTAGGCGTAGGCCCCGGCCGCGACGAAAACGTCCTCCTCCACTCCCTCCTCCCCTAATCCGAAAACTGAGGGTGGGTGGGCGCGCGGCAGCGTCCGGCGGAGCCGGACTCGGTGTGGTGGTGCGGTCAGGCTGCGGTGGGTAGGTGGGTGCGTTCGGCGGTGACGGTGTAGCCGAGGGCTTCGAGTTGTCGGATGTGGTTGCGGGCGCGTCGTTCGGGGTTGACGCGGGTGTCGTAGAAGTCGGCGCCGAGGTCGTGGAATGTGGCCTCGGGGTCGTGGAGAAGGTGCCAGATGATGATGAGGGTGGATCGGCCGACTGCGACGATGGCGCGTTTGGCGCCGCGTCGGCGGGCGATGCGGCGATAGCGCTCGCCGAGGAAGGTGGGGGTGCGGGCGGCGCTGACGGCGATCTGGCCGAGGACGCGGGCCAGGTAGGGGTTGCCGTGGCTGGTGGAGCCGCTGCCTTTCTTGCGGCCTGCGGATTCTTTCACGGTGGGTGAGAACCGGGCCCATGAGGTCAGGTGGGCCGGGGTTGGGAAACGGCTCATGTCCACGCCGATTTCCGCGATGATCGCCCGCGCGGCCACCGGTCCCACGCCGGGGATGTGCTCAAGCCGGCTGGCCGCCTGCGCGAAAGGGGCGATGCAGACCTCGATCTGCGTGTCGACGTCGGCGATGTCGGCCTCGATCGCGTCGACGCGGGTGAGCATCTTGCTCAGCAGGAACGCGTGATGGTCGGTGAACCGACCGACGAACGCCTCTTCCAACATGCTGATCTTGCGGCGGAGGCTGGACCGGGCCAGTTGCGCGAGCTGGCGCGGGTCGCGTTCACCGGCGATCAACGCCGCCATCATGGCCCGCCCGGAAGTGCCGAAGATGTCGGAGGCGACCACGGACAGCTTGATCTGCGCGTCTTCGAGGAGCTTCTCGGCCCGGTTCTTCTCCGCTGTCTGCGCGGCGACGAGATCGACTCGATAGCGGGTCAGGTCGCGCAGCATCCGAATCTGCGGCGGCGGCACGAAACTCGGCCGCAGCATCTGCCGCTCGGCGACCTTACACAGCCACACCGCGTCCAACCGATCGGTCTTGGGTCGTCCCGGCAGGTGTTTGACATCGCGGGCGTTGACCAGCCACGTCTCGAACCCGGCTGCTTCCAGCAGATAGAACGCCGGCTTCCAGTAGTCGCTGGTCGCCTCCATCACCACCCGGGTCACACCCAAGCTGCGCAGCCGCTCGGCCATCCGCCCCAGCGACCGGGTCATCGTCGAGAAGGTCTCGACCTCCTGCACCCGCCGACCCGGTCTGTCCGGGTGGGGCAGCCGCACACAACACACGAGCGAGGACTTACCGATATCCAGCGCGGCGATCCGCTCGATGATCTCCTCGCGCTCCTGAGTCTCCTCCAACACGTGACCCTCCCTGCCCGCGCCGAACCCGCCAACGGCGTCGCCCGCGGTGACCACAGAGGGACAGCGAATCTAATCCTCGTGCTCGAAGCAACAGTGAAGGGCCCATCAGCGTGGCCACCAGCATCCGACTAACCCACGGCCTGAACCGAACCAAGGAGGCGACGACGTCAGCGGGCGACCCCACCACGGCACCACCAACCACCGGCACAGCGCAACAGGCGAGAACAGTTTTCAGCCCGGAACGGGCCACCCAACAGGGAGACGGAGACTAACCCCCGGGGTTGGCCTCACCGTCGTCGTCCCGGTGATCAAGAGGTTTGCGTCAGGATCCCGCTCGAAATTGACGCAAACCTCTTGATCAACTTTGTCCTGGCACGGTTGTCCACAGGGTGGTGGGGGTTATCCACAGGGGCTTTGGGTGGGTGGGGCCGGTGGGCAGGCTGGGGTGGTGGGACCACACCAGCTACTTTGCGACATAGCGGCCGGGCAAGACGGGATGGTCACCCTGGCGCAGGCGCTTCGCGCCGGCCTGACCAGGGATCAGGTCCGACACCTGTGTCGATCCGGCAGGTGGCAACGGCTCCTCCGTAGCTGCTTCGTACCGAATGCGAAGTTGAGCTACTCAACACTGCAGCGAGCGCGGGTTCGGGCAGCAGTCGCGAGCCTTGGCCCGGGTGCCTTCGCTGTCTTCGGCACCGCACTGGAGCTGTACGGCATCGCAGGTCTCCGCCGGGCTCCGCTGGTCCACGTTTCGGTCCCGGTTGATCGGCCACGGCCCCAACGCCCTCTGGCGCCATGGCTGATCGTGCACCAGTTGACCGTCGGCCCCGGCGACATCGCTGAGGTCGCGGGTGTCCGCGCGACCGCTCCGCTCCGCACCGTCTCGGACGTCATTCTCCAAGTTGATCGTTACCCCGCGGTCTCGGTCCTCGACTCGGCGCTGAACCAGGGCCGGATCACCTCAGCGCAACTGGCGCTGATCCCGAGCCTGATCCGCGGCAGGCGGGGCGCGGTCGCGGCGCGGGCCTGTCTGGCAGAGGCGGACGGGCGGGCGCAGTCGCCACTGGAGACGCGAACCCGATTGCGGTGCGTGGACGGCCGGGTGCCACCGGACGCCCTCCATTTGGAGATTCGCGACGACGACGGATACCTCGGCATCGGTGACCTCGGCTGGCGCGGGCCCCGGATCATCGCCGAGGCCGACGGTCGCGACGCGCACGGCAGCCCGGAGGCGGCCTTCGCCGACCGACGCCGGCAGACCCGTCTGGTCAACGCCGGCTGGACCGTCCTCCGCTTCACCTGGTCGGACACCCTCCGCCCGGACTACATCCCGTGGACCGTCCGCCAGGCGATCGCCGCCGCCCGGCGCCGTTGACCATGAAGTTATCGCCATGACACGCCGAGACGGCGGGCAACAACTTCATGATCACCGGCTGTCGCCGGCGGGCGGGGGTGGGGGCAGTAGGATTTCGGGTCGTGCGGGTTCTTCTGGTGGGTGGTGGGGGGCGGGAGCATGCGCTCGCGCTCGGGTTGGCGGCGGATCCGGCTGTCACGGCGCTGATCGCGGCGCCTGGTAATCCGGGGATCGCCAGCGTGGCCGAGGTGCGGGCGGTCACTCCGACCGACCCGGCCGCCGTGGCCGCGCTGGCCGTGGAGACCGCGGCCGACCTGGTGGTGATCGGGCCGGAGGCGCCGCTGGTCGCCGGCGTCGCCGACGCGGTACGCGCCAAGGGCATCGCCGTGTTCGGCCCCTCGGCCGAGGCCGCCCGGCTGGAAGGGTCCAAGGCGTTCGCCAAGGACGTGATGACCGCCGCCAACGTGCCGACCGCCCGGGCGTACGCCTGCACGGACGAGGAGAGCACCGCGCGGGCGCTGGATGAGTTCGGCGCGCCGTACGTGGTGAAGGACGACGGGCTCGCCGCCGGTAAGGGCGTGGTGGTCACCGACGACCGGTCCGCCGCGTTGGCGCATGCGCGGGAGTGTGGCCGGGTCGTGGTCGAGGAGTTTCTCGACGGCCCGGAGGTCAGCCTGTTCGTGGTCACCGACGGCGAGGCGGCGCTGCCACTGCTGCCCGCACAGGACTTCAAGCGGATCGGCGATGGCGACACCGGCCCGAACACCGGCGGGATGGGCGCGTACGCACCGCTGCCCTGGGCCCCGCCCGGCCTGGTCGACGAGGTCATGCGCGACGTGGTCCACCCCACCCTGGCCGAGATGCACCGCCGGGGCACGCCGTTCGCCGGCCTGCTCTACGTCGGGCTCGCGATGACCGCCGCCGGCCCCCGCGTGATCGAGTTCAACGCCCGCTTCGGTGATCCGGAGACCCAGGTGGTGCTCGCACTGCTGGAAACCCCGCTGGGCGGGCTGCTGCACGCGGCGGCCACCGGCACGCTGGCGGAGCATCCGCCGCTGCGCTGGCAGCCCGGCGCCGCGGTCACCGTGGTGCTCGCCGCGCAGGACTATCCGACCGCACCGCGCACCGGCGACGTGATCACCGGCGCGGACCGGCCGGGCATCATCCACGCCGGCACCGCCCGCCGGGCCAGCGACGGCGCGTTGCTCTCCGCCGGCGGCCGGGTGCTCTGCGGTACGGCCACCGGCGCCGACCTGGCAGCCGCCCGGACCGCCGCGTACGCGCTGGTGGACGGGGTGGAGCTGGCCGGCTCGCAGCACCGCACCGACATCGCCGCCGCCGCGGTCGACGGCCGGATCACGATTCCCGGCTGAACCCGGGCAACCCCCGGCCGCCTAACCGCCGTTTGACCGGTGAGGTGAGGGGGTGGGTTGCCGGCCGACGTCGAGGGCTACCGCGACTATGTCGCTGCGCGCAACCGCCGCCTGGGCGAGAGTGTCGCCTTCCCGGCGACCGTCCTGGCGGTGGCTGTGTTCCTGTCCCTCGCCGCCTAGCTGGTGGAGGCGGAAGCGTCGGCGATCGGCTGGATCGCCGCCGCGCTGCCGGCGCTGGGCTTCCTGACGATGGTGAAGATCGCCCTCGGCCGCGCCGACCCCGCCCCACCCGAGCGCACCGCCCGGCCCACGCGGGTCGCCCCAGGACCGCCGCTGATCGTCGAGGCCGGGGTCCCGGACACCCGCGAGCCGGTCCCCGCACCGCCACTGCCGGTCCCCGCGAACACCGCCCCGGTCCGGGACTTCACCACCGCAGTCCCCGCCCCGGCGGACCAGGACCCGGCGGTCCCGGACCGACGGGCCCACGACCCGACTGTCCGGGACCGGGGTCCGGAGATCGCCGCGCTGGTCCCGGCCGCCCGGACCGCCGCCCGCACCCTGACCGCCGAGGGGACACCGCTGTCCCGCAAGGCCCTCGCCCAACAGTTGCGCGCGGACGGACGCCAACTGTCCAACGCCACCGCCTCCACGCTCGTGCGCGTTCTGCGCGCCGAGACCACCCCACCCGCGCCGGACCTGTCACACCGGGAGGCGGCGTGACAGAACCACAACCCGTCACTTCTGTCAGACCGAGCCGTTCCCGTGAGACCAACACACGCGTCTGTCAGGAAACCCGCCTCCTGACAGAACCTGACTCGACCTGGCACAGCGACCACCAGCCCGCCCGCCCGCGGCAGGGCGACCAGTGCACGCCTCGCCATCCATCCCGCATTCCGATCCTCGAAGGAGCAACAAGCATGCTGACCCAGCTCAGCGGCCCCCCACCCGCGCCACCAGGGCCGTCGCCAACGTGAGGCGCACAACCTTCCACGCCATCGTTTCAGTGGACCCGGTGTCGCCGGCCGTGTCGACGTCGGTGTCGATGCCCGTTGCACCGTCCGTCTTGATACTGACCCCCGAACTAACCCCCGGCACTCGCTCACAGCCCAGGTCAACCCGACTCTCATCGCTCCTGATCGGCTCCAGACACACCCTCATGTGTGGGGTGTCCCCCCAGGGGCCGCCCATGCGTAAACCGCTACCGGCTGCGGACCCGCTGCTGCGTCTACAGGCCAGCATCACCGCCCGCGACGACCGCCTCCTCGGCTGGCTCTACGACCATGGAGTCCTCACCACCGATCAGATCGGCGCCGCACTGTTCCCGTCCCTGGACTTCGCCCAACGCCGACTACGCCGCCTCACCGTCCTGCGGGCGACAGACCGGTTTCGACCCAACCGGGCCTACGGCGGCTCCTACCCGTACCACTAGTCCTGGACCAACTCGGCTACGGACACGTCCGCGCCCAACGTGGCCTTGGTCCACCCCGCCGGGACCAGGCCCGCCGCCGCAAGCAATCCCTCACCGGCCGGCCGGACCTGCCGCACCTGCTCGGCGGCAACCAGGTCTTCATTGACCTCGCCGCCCACGCCCGCACCGACCCCGACACGGCCCTGGACCGGTGGCAGCCCGCGTCCGCCTTCCACGAGCCCGGGGTGTTCTACCGCAGAGGCAGCAACCCGGGAAATTTGGTCCACGGACCGAGCGGGCTGACTCGCCCGGACGGTGCCGGGGTGTGGATCGAGCACGGACGGTCCGTGCCGTTCTTCCTCGAGTACGACACAGGCCGCGAACGCCTCGACATCCTCACCGAGAAAATTGCCAAGTACGAACGGCTCTTCGCCTTGAGCACATGGACGTGGCCAGTGCTGTTCCACCTACCCTCCGCCCGCCGTGAGGCGAACCTGCACCACCGCCTCGCCGGCACCGGCCTGGACGCGGTCATCGCCACCACTACCACCGAGCTGCGCCTCGCACTCGGCGCCAGCCCCGCCGAGCAGGTTTGGCAACTGACCGGCGGCAGCACCGGCCGCCACCGCCTCATCGACGTGCCCTACAGCGACACCCACCACGACGACGAGTTCCCGACCCGCACCGCGCCCCGCACGAGCGTGCGGGCAGCCTGATGACCCAGGCCAGGTGGGGCGTCACGCGGCCTGCGAGGCCGACACGCCCGCCCCCACACCGCCCCCTAGGCGCGGCCGTCGACCGCCGTACGGCCCTACCGGGCGAGACAAGGGCGCGGGCGGCACACAGCCAGCGCCAAATATCGGCGACCACGCCGGTACTCACCCATCTGTCAGCACGGCGCTCCGGTGACAGGCCAGCGATCCAACCGCGCACTCACACCAGCCACCCGCGACGTGACAGATCGCGTGAGTGGCGACCCCGTTCGCTTCCGCAGCCACCGGAGGTACCCTCCGCGGCCCTCGCCCCTGTCGTCGGTCCATCGCTGTCTGAGCGAGCGGCACGACCTGGCGATCAACCCTGATGCCAGTTCCCACGAGAAGGAGTTGCCGATGACCCGATACCTCGACCTCACGCCATGAGCCGTCCTGGGAGGGACATGGCCACACGCCGTGACCAGCGATCACGCGCGAACACAACACACCCGTCGCCGGCGGCCAGCGTCACGAGGACATCCGCCGACGAGCCCGGGCCGCGCACCCCGACACCGAGCCCTCACCCCAGTCAGGGACGCTGTCGATGGCCACTACCTGACCGACCCCGAGACCGAAGACGAAATCCAAGCCCTCGCCGCCGAAGCCGGCCTACCCGACATCGACCAAGCCGCCAAGCTCGCCCGACTCCTGCGCTTGCACCACCAGCCCGCCGCCCCACCACACGCCGCTTGACCTGCGCCCGCCCCGCTGGGCGGGCGCAGCCGCTGCTACCGCCAGCCCGAACTCGGCAGGCAGGGCGGACTGGAATTACACCCTCGCCGAGGTCTACTTCGCCGTGCACGCCTCGGTGACATCCTGCAGGAGCTGGTCGAGCTGGCGCGGGCACCGGGCCTGACCCTCTACCCCTGATTGGTCGGTCAGCTGTAGTAGCGGCGTAGTTCGCGGCTGAGCACCTTGCCGGTGGCGTTGCGGGGCAGGAACTTCACGAAGACCACGTCCCGCGGGACGGAGAAGCGGGCCAGGTAGTGCCGGACGTACTCGCGGACCGCCTCGGGATCGAGCGTCTCGCCGGGGTGCAGGGCGAGGAACGCGGCCAGCCGCTGGCCGTACTCGGGGTCGGGTACGCCGATCACGGCCGCCTCGCGTACCTGCGGCAGTCGGGCGAGCAGGTCCTCCACTTCGGACGGGAAGACGTTCTCGCCGCCGGAGACGATCATGTCGTCGGCCCGGCCGTCGACGAAGAGCAGCCCGTCGGCGTTGAGTCGCCCGAGGTCGCCGGTGTCGAGCAGTCCGTCCCGGATCTCCCGGCTGCTACCGGAGGTGTAGCCCTCGAAGAGCATCTCGTTGCCGACGAAGATCCGCCCGACCCGGCCGTCGGGAACCGGCTTGCCGGCGTCGTCGAGCATCTGCAGGCGGGTGCCGTGCGGCGGCCGGCCGGCCGTGGTGGGCGCCTGGCGCAGGTCCTCCGGACCGGCGATGGAGGCCCAGGAGACCTCGGTGGAGCCGTAGAGGTTGTACAGGACGTCCCCGTAGACGTCCATGAACTTCGGTGCCAGCCCGCCGGGTAGGGCCGATCCGCTGATCGCGACGACCTTGAGTGGGGGGCGCGGGTCTGGTGGGGGCACTTCCAGCAGCCGCTGCACCATCACCGGTACGGCGAACAGTGCGTCGCACTGGTGTGCCACCAGGGCGGCGAGCGTGGCGGCCGGGTCGAAGCGGCGGTGCAGCACGATGGTGGCCCGCAGGGCGAAGCAGACCTGGAGGGCGGCGAACCCCCAGGTGTGGAAGATCGGTGCCGCGATCATCACCCGGTCGCGGGTGTGCAGTGGGATCCGGTCGATGATGGACACCAGCGGGCCGAAGCCGTTCGGCGTGGGGCGGCGGGCCCCCTTCGGCGCACCGGTGGTGCCCGAGGTGAGCACGATGATGCGGCCGTCCCGCTCCGGCGGGCGCAGCTCGCCCGGCAGTGCCCCGGCCACCATCTCCTCGCGGGCGCGTTCGTCGAGGCGCGACAGCTCGGTGGGGAGGCCGATGACCCGCTCGGCGAACTCGTCGTCGTGCACCAGCAGCCGGAGCTGCTGCTCTTCGGCGACGGTGGCCAGTTGGGCCGCGGAGAGCCCGGTGTTGACCAGGACCGAGTCGACGCCGAGCAGGGTGGCCGCGACGATCGTCTCGATCAGCCCGTGGTGGTTGCGGCAGAGCACGCCGATCCGGTCGCCGGCCTGTACGCCGAGGCCCGCTCGCATCGACCGGGCCATCCGTTCTGCCCGGTCGAGCAGGTCCTGATAGGTCAGCTCGACGCCGTCCTCGTCGATGATCGCCGGTCGGCCGGGGTCCCGGGCGGCTGCCTGGCGTAGCTCGCCGGCCAGGCTCCATCCCCACGTGCGCAAAGCGTTGAGCTGCGAGGCGACCCGGATCGGCCGGCCGGGGGTGAGCAGCCCTCGACGGGTCAGCGTGGCAATGACGAACGGCAGGTCCATGCCGCAGACCTCCTTGGGGGGTGCGCGGACGGGGCAAGGGACCCCCCGTCCGTCAGGGCGTCTTCCTTGATCATGCACTGGGCTCGGCACCCTGCCCAGCCGGCGGCGGCGCGGGGTGACGAAGACGGCACGG
Source organism: Micromonospora sp. NBC_00389 (assembly GCF_036059255.1). Taxonomy (NCBI): domain Bacteria; kingdom Bacillati; phylum Actinomycetota; class Actinomycetes; order Micromonosporales; family Micromonosporaceae; genus Micromonospora; species Micromonospora sp. NBC_00389. The sequence continues at coordinate 1,707,208 of NZ_CP107947.1, forward strand.
ATCGTGGGATCAGGGGCGGTGGGTAGGGGAGTACGCCGGCAAGCCCCTGGCCGGCCCCGGCGAGACGGGACCGGCCAGGGCTGGTCAGCGGATCTGCATTCCGGAGATCGCCCGGGAGATCACCAGCCGCTGGATCTCGGAGGTGCCCTCGAAGATGGTGTAGATCTTCGCGTCCCGGTACCAGCGCTCCACCGGGTGGTCGCGGAGGAAGCCGGCGCCGCCGAGCAGCTGCACCGCCTTCTCGGTGACCGACACCGCCACCTCGCCGGCCTTGAGCTTGGACATCGAACCCTCGCCAGCGGTGAACGGGCGGTTGTTGCGGCCCATCCAGGAGGCCCGCCAGACCAGCAGCCGCGCCGCGTCGATCTCCATCCGCATGTCGGCCAGCGCGAACGCGACCGCCTGGTTCTCGATGATCGGCCGTCCGAACTGGACCCGGTCCTTGGCGTACTCCAGCGCGTACTCGTAGGCGGCCCGGGCCACGCCGAGCGCCTGCGCGCCCACCGTGGGTCGGGACAGCTCGAAGGTGCGCATCGCGGCCTGCCCGCTGGCGCGCTGCCCGGAGCGGGCCCGGTCCAGGCGTTCCAGCAGGGCGTCCCGGCCGCCGAGCAGGCAGCGGCCTGGCACGCGTACCCCGTCGAGGAAGACGTCGGCGGTGTGCGACGCCCGCAGGCCCAGCTTGCGCAGCTTGCGGGTGGCGGCCAGGCCGGGGGTGCCCGGCGGTACGACGAACGCCGCCTGGCCCCGGGAACCGAGCGTGGGGTCGACCGAGGCGGTGACCACGTGCACCCCGGCGATGCCGCCGTTGGTGGCGTACGCCTTCTGCCCGGTCAGCACCCACTCGTCGGTGGCCTCGTCGTAGACCGCCCGGGTGCGCATCGCACCGACGTCGGAGCCGGCCTCCGGCTCGCTGGTGCAGAACGCGGCGACGGCCGGCGAGTCGATGTCGCCGAAGCACTGCGGCACCCACTCGACCATCTGGTCCGGAGTGCCCGCGCCGTAGATGGCGGCGACGGCGAGGGAGGTGCCGAAGATGCTCAGCCCGATGCCGGCGTCACCCCAGAAGAGTTCCTCGCTGGCGATGGGAAGGGAGAGCCCGGTCGGGTCTGCCCAGCAGGTGGCGAGGAACTCGAAGCCGTAGAGGCCGACCTTGGCGGCCTCCTGGATCACCGGCCACGGGGTGTCCTCGCGCTCGTCCCACTCGGCGGCGGCCGGGCGCACGACCTCGGCGGCGAAGCCGTGCACCCAGTCGCGCAGATCCCGCTGTTCCTCGGTCAGGTCGAGCGAGAACTCGGCCATCTCAGGCCTTGGGGATGTCGAACAGGTTGGCGATGTTGGCGGCGAGGCCGAGGTCGCCCTTCGCCTTCAGCTTGCCGGTCATGAACATCATCACGGGGTTGGCGCCACCGGAGACGATCTTCAGGAACTCCACCGGGCCCATGGTCAGGCTCAGCTTCGGGTCGTGCTGCGGGGTCTCGTTCACGTCGCACTTGCCGTCGGCGATGACCACCTCGTAGGTGTCGCTGCCGCCGTCCGGGCGACCGGTGACGACCCAGTGGATGACCGCGTTGGTGGAGCCGGCCCGGTCCGCGCGGAACAGCGACGGCATCCGGCCGAACACCTCGCCCAGGATCTTGCCGCGCAGGTCACCGGACATCACCTGGGCGATCTTGTCGTCCGGGGTGGACTTGACCAGCTGGGCGAACTCCTTGGGGCCGACGTTGGCGAAGGTAGCCGGGTCGAAGTCAGTCATGGGGGAAACACCTCTCGGGCCGTCCGACTTGGTTACTCTGGCGTAACCCTACGCACGAGTAGGTATGCTCGCAAGGTGTCCACCCCTCCCGCCTTCAAGCGCCTGCCACGGGCCGTCCGTGAGCAGCAGATGCTCGACGCGGCCGTCAAGGTCTTCTCCCGGCGGGGCTTCCACGCCGCCAGCATGGACGAGATCGCGGAGGATGCCGGCATCTCCAAGCCCATGGTCTACGCGTACCTCGGCACGAAGGAGGAGCTCTTCGTCGCCTGCCTGCATCGGGAGGGCACTCGGATGATGCAGGCCATCGCCGGTGCGGCCGCCCCCGACCTGCCGGCCGACGAACGACTCTGGCGAGGGCTGAGGGCGTTCTTCGGCTTCGTCGGCGCGCACCGCGACGGTTGGGCCGTGCTCTACCGGCAGGCTCGGGGCGAGCAGCCGTTCGCCACCGAGCTGGCCACCATGCGGGCCCGGCTGGTCGAGGTGGTCGCCGGGATGCTCGATCACGCGCTGCGCGCCGAGGGCCGCGAGATCGCCGCCGTCGACCTGGAGGTCGTCGCGTACGCGCTGGTCGGCGCGACCGAGTCGCTGGCCGACTGGCTCGCGGACCACCCGGACGCCGACCCGGAGAAGACCGCCACCCGGATGATGAACGTGGCCTGGCTCGGCGCCGGCCAACTCCTGCACGGTGTCACCTGGCGCCCGCCGGCCGAATGACCGACCCGACCTGTCGTCACCGCGCCGGTGTCCGGCTCACCGGCGCGGTCGTCGACACCGACGGCCCGGAACGGCGGTGCCGGCCGAGCCAGCGGACCACCTCGACGACCAGGGTCACCGTCAGCGCGAGACCCAGACCGAGCAGCAGGCCGCGCAGCGGATCCTGCTCGAAGGCCATCCCGCCGAGGTAGCCGACCAGCGCCGAGTAGAGCCCCCACGAGCCCGCGGCGAGCGCGTCGAAGGCCAGGAAGCGTCGACGGGGATAGTGGATCGCCCCCATGGTGAGGGTGACCGCGGTCCGGCCGCCCGGCACGTAGCGGGCAACGGTGAGGATCAGACCGCCCCGGGCGGCGATTCCCCGGCGGGCACGCTCGACGGCGGCCCGGCGCCGGCCGTCGGGCGGAAGCCGGTCGAGCAGCCGGGTGCCACCACCCCGGCCGATGGCGTACGAGATGTGGTCCCCGACCAGCGCGCCGACGGCGGCCACCAGGATCACCGCGGGCAGGTACGGCGCGCCGGAGGCCGCGAACACCCCCGCGGTGATCACCGCTGTCTCGCTCGGCACCACCGGGAAGAAACCGTCGAGCACCGCGATCGTGAAGATCGCCAGGTACACCCACGGTGAGGACATCGTCTGATGTAGCAGGTCGAGCAGATCCATGATCTCGATGCTGGTGCCGGCGACGGCTCCCGCCATCGGCCAGTGGTCAGCCGGGCGACATCACTTAGGTAGCGTCCGGCCCGGACGGCGGGTAGGGGTCTTCCCCCACCGCACCCGGGTCTGTCGGGCGCGGGCGGCCCGACCCGCCGGTGGAGCCCTACGCTCGCTGCATGGCCTCCAGCGCCGTCGTGCTCCGGCGGGTCGTCGACCGGTACGCCTCGCTGCTGCTCGCCGTCGTGGTCGCCGCCGCTGTCTGGGCCAGTGCGACCGGCGCGATCGGGGTCCGCTCGCCGCTGCCGCCCGTCGTCGTGCTGCTCGTCGCCGTGGCCTCCGGTTGGGCCGCTGGCCTGGTCCGGGCCCGCCGCTGGCCGCTGTTCCTGGCCGCCGCGATCGGCTGGTTGGTGCTCGCTGCCGCGGCACCCGGGGTGGTCGCCTCGTACCAGGCGGGCCTGCGGCTGCGCGGCCGGCGGCTCACCGGGTTCCTCGTCGGGGCCGCCCTGGTGCTGGCCGGTGGGGTGCTGGTCGGGCTGGCGGTGGGCGGCGTGCGCCGGCTCACCACCGCCACCTTCGGCAACGTGCTGCTGCTCGCCGCCTGTCTGGTCGGATTTCCCCTGGTCGTCGGCCTCTGGGTGCGGGCGCGCCGGGACACGCTCGCCGCGCTACGGGACCGGGCCGAACGCCTGGAACGCGAGCAGGAGGCCCGTGCCGACCGGGTTCGCGCCGAGGAACGGACCCGGATCGCCCGGGAGATGCACGACGTGGTGGCGCACCAGGTGTCGCTGATGGTGGTGCACGCCGGCGCACTGGAGGTGACCGCCGCCGACCCGGCGACCGTCGAGGCCGCCGCGCTGATCCGCGAGACCGGCCGGCAGGCGCTCACCGACCTGCGCGAGGTGCTGGGCGTGCTGCGGCAGGCCGGTCCGGCCACGGTGCCGGAGCGCGGGCTAGACGCCATCGATGAGCTGATCGGGGAGTCCCGCTCCGCCGGGCTCCGGGTCCGGCGACGGGACGAGGGCGTGCCGTCGGCGCTGCCGGCGACCGTGGGACGCACCGCGTACCGGGTGGTTCGGGAGGCGCTGACCAACGTGCGCAAGCACGCCGCCGAGGCCGAGACGACGGTCTGCCTTCGCTACCTGCCCGACGGGCTGGAGGTGGTGGTAAGCAACGGCCCGTCCGAGGGCGGGCAACCCCTGCCCGGTGCCGGGCAGGGGTTGCTCGGGCTGCGCGAGCGGGTGGAACTGCTCGGCGGTCGGCTGGAGGCGGCGCCCGTCGACGCCGGGTTCCTGGTCCGGGCACTGATCCCGGTGGTGGATGCGGCGTGATCCGGGTGGTGGTGGTTGACGACGAGCAACTCGTCCGCGCCGGGCTGCGACTCATCCTGGAGGCGGCGGAGGACATCACGGTGGTGGGCGAGGCCGCGGACGGCGCTGGCGCGCTGGAGCAGGCCCACCGGTTACGCCCCGACGTCGTGCTGCTCGACGTGCGGATGCCGGGCATCGACGGGCTGACCGTCGCGCCCGAGGTGGTCGCCGCCGGACCGAAGGTGATCATGCTGACCACCTTCGACCTCGACGAGTACGTGCACCGCGCGCTGCGGGCCGGAGCGGTGGGTTTCCTGCTCAAGGACACCCCGCCCCGCGAGCTCGCCGCCGCCGTCCGCACGGTGGCCGCCGGGAACGCGATGCTCGCCCCGACGGTGACCCGGCGCCTGATCAGCTCGTTCGCCGAGCGTGGTCCGGCCCGTCGGGACGCGGCGCGCCAGCGACTCGCCCCGCTCACCGCGCGTGAGCTGGAGATCGTCCGGGAGGTGGCGCGCGGGCACGGCAACGCGGAGATCGCCAGGCGGCTGACGATGAGCGAGGCCACCGTGAAGGCGCACGTCAGTCGGGCCCTGGCGAAGCTCCAGGCGGGCAACCGGGTGCAGTTGGCGATCCTGGTGCACGACGCTGACCTGCTGTGAGGGTGGCAGCCCAGTCCAGTCCAGCCTGGCCGGTCAGTAGCGGGCGGCGGCGCGGCGGTGCGCCCGGCGACGCAGCCAACGGACGCCCTCGATGCCCAGCGTGACGATCACCGAGAGGCCGATCCCGGCGAGGATGCCCTTGATGGGGTGGCGCTCGAAGGCCAGCCCACCGAAGTAGCCGAGCAACCCGCAGTAGAGCGCCCAGGTGGTCGTCGCGATGCCGTCGTAGAGCAGGAAGGACCGGCGTGGGTAGCGCACCGCGCCCATGGTGAGGGTGACCGCCGTCCGGCCGCCCGGCAGGTACCGGGAGGTGGTCAGGATCAGCCCGCCGCGCCGGTCCACCGCGCGTCGGGCCCACTCGGAGCTGGCCCGCCGGCGGCTGCCGTGGGGAAATCGGGCGAGCCGGTTCGCGCCGCCGCCGCGCCCGATGGCGTACGAGATGTGGTCGCCGATCAGCGCGCCGAGCGCGGCGGTGGCGATCACCGCGACCAGGTTGGGATGAGCTCCATCGGCGGCGAACACCGCCGCGGTGATCACCGCCGCCTCGCCCGGTACCGCGGGGAAGAACGCGTCGACCGCGGTGAGTCCGAAGATCAGCAGGTACACCCACGGTGAGGTGACCAGCTGTCGGAGCAGGTCGAGCAGGGCTTCCATGCCCCCCATGCTCGCCGGGCGCGACCTGCCCGGTGGCCGAGTCGCCGGATCACCCGACTCCGGCCGCAGGCGTCAGGCGTCAGGCCGAGCGGACCAGGGCCGGCGGGGCGAGCAGCGGGCCGTGCGGGGTCTTGTCGCTGGCGGTGGGGCCGTGCGAGGTCAGCACCACCGGCGTGTTCAGCTCCGCGCACACCGCCTCCGCCCAGTCGGGCGGCGGGTCGTCGTACAGCGGGCGGGAGCGCAGCAGGCGGGCGGTGAGCGCGGCCTGCCGGTCCAGGTCGCCGGGCGGGCCCGGGGTGAGCCGGTCGGTGGTGTCGTAGCGGCGGCAGATCCGCAGCCCGGGGCCGGTGAGGTCGAGGTGGGTCAGCGCCAGGCCGTCGACCCCGCCGGCCGCGGCGAGGGCGTACCGGTGGGCGACCGCGTCGAAGTGGCCGAACCGGAACCGGCCCTGCCAAGGGTTCGTCGGGTTGTGTGGGTCGGCCAGTGGCAGGTCCGGGTCCTCGGTCACCAGCGGACCGGCCCCGTGCCGGGTGGTGACCAGCCGCAGCACCCCGATCCGGGTCGCGCCGTCGGGCAGACCCGCCTCGGCGAGCAGGCTGTCGGCGTTGGCGAACGTGGTGGTGCTCCAGGTGGTGTACGGGTGGAAGCCGTGCCACTCGTCGAGCAGCACGCCCTGCGCGCCCTCGAAGACGCAGGTCCCGGCGCGCAGCGCCCCGGCGAGCCAGCTCCGCTCGACGATCGCGACCCGCCCGGCGAACCCGGTGAACGCGGGCAGGCAGTCCTCGACCGGTGGCGCGTCCAGCGGGCCGAGTTCGGCGGTCAGTCGGTCCCGCAGGGCGGTCAGCCTGCGGCGCAGCAGCGCCGGGCTGTGGCAGTCGACGACCCGGGGTGCGTCGTCGGGGTGGGCGAGACCGTACGCGACGGCCTCGCCCACCCCCAGCCCGCAGGAGCCGTGCCGGTCGGCTCCCCGGGCGATCTCCCGGGCCCGGTTGGCGGCCCGGTGGTACGGGGTGGCGAGCAGCGCCTCTCCGTCGACGGTCAGCCGGTCGAGCGCGTCGGGCACCCCGACCGTGGCGAGATGGTCGGCCTCGGCGGCCAGCGCCAGCGGGTCCACCACCACGTGCCGCGACAGGTGCGTACGGACCCCGGGATGGAACGTGCCGGCGCCGAATTGCGCGAACGTGTGGTGCCGCCCATCGCGCAGCACGACGTTGTGCGCCGCCTGCGCGCCCCCGTTGAAGCGGACCACCGTGTGCACGGGGCGGGTGGCGCAGAGCCAGTCCACCACTGTGCCCTTGCCGGCGTCGCCGTAGCCGAGGTCGACCACCGCCACGTGCCTCACAGCCTGGTCACCTCACCGCCGGTGTCGCGGAAGGCCGGCAGCGTCGACACCTCGGCCCGCCGCCCCCGGCCGAGGCGGGCCAGCGCCTTCGACACGGTGCCGGTGGTGCCAGAGCCGGTGCGGTCCAGGTGGCGCAGGCCCTCGTCCAGGTCGATGGCCTGCTCACCGAGGCCGATGGTGAGCGCGATGGTCTCGCAGACCGCGTCGAGGTCGTCGAGCACGACGGCGTTCTGCCCGAGCAGGTCCCGCCAGAAGTCGAGCACCTTGGCGTTGCCGGCGTAGTGGCTGCCGGCGGGGAGCAGGTAGTAGGTGTCCCAGCGGCGGGTCACCTCGTCGACGACCTGCCGCAGCGGTACGTCCTCGGTCAGGTCGTCGCCGATCAGGCCGGCCACTTCCCGGGCCTTCGCCTGCGGGTACGCCAGCTCGTCGCCGATGATGAACAGGTAGCCGCGCCGGCCGCGCTTCTCCCAGCTGTCGGTGACGGTGTGCCGGGCCATGAAGTACATGGCCAGCTCGTACGACTCGCTCATCTGCCCGCCGCCACCGCCCTCCAGGACGATCCGGCCGAGGTCGTCGTCCATCCGGTTGTCCGACTCGAACTGGCCGACCTGCAACGGCACCCGGTCGCAGGTGGCGTCGCCGATCGCACCGAACATGATCTGCGGGTCGCTGGCGTAGCCCTGCCGTTGCAGCAGCCCGAGCAGCTGCGGCAGCTTGGTCTGCAGGACGCGCGGCACCTTGCGCATCGAGCCGGTCACGTCGAACAGCACCGCGATGGGCGTCGACCGGGGGTGCTCGTCGGAGTCGCGGCTCTCGCGCGTCGCGTCCCGGGGGTCGAGCGTGGGGTGCACGGTGCGCGCCCCACTGTCGCTGTAGGAGAACGCGCTGCGGCCGGTGGAGCGCCGGTAGCGGTCGGCGGCGTCGTACACGTCGGTGGACCAGATTCCACTGCCCATGACAGCTCCTTACGGGGTGAGGGTGAAGGGTCGGAAGGTGCGTGGCCCGTAGAGCCGGTCCAGCACCTGGTCGAGTTCGCGCAGCAGGCGCCAGGCGTCGTCGGGCCGGGCGTCCAGGGACCGTTGCCGGCAGCCATGGGCGAAGTTGAGCAGCTCGCGCGGCGCCTGGCGGTTCATCAGCGAGGTCATGCAGCGGCTGGCCATCGCAATGTCGGTGCCCGGCCCGCAGGGCAGCTTCTTGAGGACCTCGGGCGGGTACCAGTCCTCCTGGCCGGGCACCAGCGCCGGGATCGTGCTCCCGACGGGGGCGGAGAAGCACCAGTCGATCAGCACCACGCCGTGGGCGTCCGGCTCGATCAGCACGTGTCGCGGCAGGACCGCACCGTGCACCACGCCCGCCCGGTGGGCCAGGCCGAGCACCACCAGCAGCCGCCGCCACATCCAGGCCACGTCCCGGGCGTCCAACCCGTCGGGGTACGCGCGCCGCACCTCGTCGAGGTCGTGCAGGCCGGGCGCGGTGGCGAGCACGTTGATCCGCCGCTCGGCGCCGGTCGCCACGTCCCGGTGCCGGAAGTCGTCGACCAGCCGGGGCACGTACGGCAGGTAGCGCGGGTCGCCGCGCTCCGCGATGGTGCGCAGGGCGTGCGCCTCGCGGGCCATCAGGTCGTTGTCGGTGGGCCGTCGGGGGAGCTTGAGCAGCCGGTCGTCGCCGACGTCGTAGAGATCGGCCAGGTCGCCCGAGTGGACCGGCGGGCCGAGGCGATAGTCACCGAGGACGGTGACCTGCCGGGCCTGCCACCGCGTGGTGACGTGGATGAACGCCTCGGTGGCCTCGGCGCGTACCGCCGGGTCGGTCGGCAGACGGTCGGGATGCAGGGCCGCGACCAGTTCCCGGTAACGCCGGGCCGGCTGGTCCGCGCCGAACAGGTCGGCGTCGGTGCGGGCCGCCGTGACCAGGCGGATGGCCGCCGCGGTCCTCATCGCACCGTCTCCTCGCGGGCGGGGCGTAGCAGCGCCGGGTGCAGCAGCCGGGCGTCGCCAGCGCGGTAGAGCCGGGCGCGGGGGCCGCCCCGGGCGCCGCCGCGCTCGGTGCTGGCGCCTGTGCTCTCCACGAAGCCCGGCACGGAGAGCACCTTGCGGTGGAAGTTGCCGGCGTGCAGCGGGTGACCCCAGACCGTCTCGTAGACGGCGCGCAGCTCGCTGATCGTGAACTCGGCGGCGAGGAAGCGCGTGGCGAGCGGGGTGTATTCCAGCTTGGACCGGGCTCGCTCCAGCGCGTCGTCGATGATCCGGCCGTGGTCGAAGGCGAGCTGCCGACTGGTCAGCGCGGTCAACGGCAGCCAGATCGCGTCGTCGGCGTCGGTGCCGGCGGCCGGGTCCGGCAGGTCGGGGGCGAACGCGAGGTGCGCGACCGAGACGACGCGCATCCGCGGGTCGCGGTCGGGGGTGCCGTAGCTGCCCAACTGCTCCAGGTGTACGCGGCGCAACCCTTCGCCGCCGAGCCCGGTCTCCTCGGCCAGCTCCCGTCGGGCGCCAGCGGTCAGGTCCTCGTCGGGGCGGACGAAGCCGCCGGGCAGCGCCCAGTGCCCCTCGAAGGGTGGCTGGCCGCGCCGGATCAGCAGCAGGTGCAGTGCGTCGTCGCGAATGGTCAGCGCCACCACGTCAACGGTCACGGCGACCGACGGGTAGGCCCCGGGGTCGTACGCGGCCAGGAAGTCCTGCTCGTCAACCATGTCTCTCTCAATCTGAGAACATCTCGATCTGAGAAGAACTTAGCGCATGAGAGCAACCCTGCCAATCCCGAATCCGGGTCGGCAGGGGTGTCTCAGTGCAAGAGACCCGCCAGGTGCGGCCGGCCGCGCGAGTCGTGCAGGGCGAACCCACCGTCCGGCAGGAGGGCGAAGCTCACCGTGCTCGGCAGCGGTACGGGCAGCTTGAAGGCGACCTCGACGGTGTAGGCGTCCGGCAGCCGGCTCTCCAGCGCGGCCAGGCAGCGCGCCTTGCTCCACATGCCGTGCGCGATCGGCCGCCGGAAGCCGAACAGCCGCGCCCCGAGTCGGGACGTGTGGATCGGATTGTGGTCCCCGGACACCCGCGCATACTGCGTGCCGACGCGGGGTTCCACCCGCCAGTGGGCTGTGGCGGCCGGCGCCTCGGGGCGCCCGCTCCCGTCGCGCCGCTCACCGCCGCCGGGCTTGCGCTCCCGACCGAGGTACGTCGAGACGCCGCGCCAGACCTCCTCCCCGTCGACCGAGCCGACCAGCACCACGTCCACCTGCCGCCCCCGGTCGTGCGGGCGCAGGTTCTCCGCGTACGTCGTGAAGTCGAGGGTCTCGTCGGCGGTGATCGGGCGGCGCACGGTGATCCGGTTACCGACGTGCACCACGCCGGTCAGCGGGATGGGGAACTCTGGCGCGGTCATCAGTCGCAGGGTCAGCGGGAAGCCCATGACGTGCGGAAACGTAGCGGGCAGCCGGTCGGTGAGCCGGAACCCGCAGACCCGGTCGTAGTCGGCCAGGTGCGCCCGGTCGACGGTCACCCCGCGCGCGGCCAACTCGACCGCCGGCAGGCCGGGCCCGCGCCGCCCTCCGCCGAGGCCCGGCAGCGCACCGAGCAACGCCCGCCGGTAGAGCGCCCCGGCCGCCGGCATCCGGGGCAGCTCGACCGGGGTACGGCCGCCCGCGTCCGGCAAGCGTGCCGCGGCCCGGGTCTCCGCCGACAGCCTCTCCGTCGGGCCGTCGATCAGCTCGTGCAGGGACACGTCGTCCGGCCCGTCCGCCGGCTCCCGCCGCGCGCCGCCCATCACGCCCCCAGCAGGCTCTGGCCGCAGACCCGGACCACGTTGCCGCTGACCGCGCCGCTGGCGGGCCAGGCCAGCCAGCCGATCGTCTCGGCCACGTCCACCGGCAGCCCGCCCTGGGCCAGGCTGTTCATCCGCCGGCCCGCCTCGCGGACCACCAGCGGGATACGTGCGGTCAGTCGGGTCTCGATGAAGCCGGGGGCCACCGCGTTGACGCTGATCCCCTGGTCGCGCAGGGCCGGGGCGAGCGAGCCGACCAGCCCGATCACGCCGGCCTTGCTGGTGGCGTAGTTGGTCTGCCCCCGGTTGCCGGCGACCCCGGCGATCGAGGAGACCGCGACGATCCGCCCGCCGGCCGGAATCAGCTCCCGCTCCAGCAGCACGTCGTTGATCCGCTCCTGACTGGAGAGGTTGACGTCGATGACCTGGTCCCACCGGTCGGCGTCCATCCGGCCGAGCGTCTTGTCCCGGGTGATACCGGCGTTGTGCACCACCACGTCGACCCGGCCGTGCCGGCTGGCCAGGTGGTCGGCGAGCCGGGTCGGCGCGTCCGGTGCGGTCAGGTCGAGCTGGACGGCGGTCCCGCCGATGTCGTTCGCCACCGCTGCCAGCGCGTCCCCGGCGGCCGGGATGTCCAGCGCCACCACCTGGGCGCCGTCGCGGGCCAGCACCCGGGCCAGCGCGGCACCGATGCCCCGGGCGGCGCCGGTGACCAGCACGATCTGCCCGTCCAGCGGGCGGTCCCAGTCGGCCGGTGCGCTCGCGTCGCCGGCACCGACCCGAATGACCTGCCCCGAGACGTACGCGGACCGCCCGGAAAGAAGAAATCGGAGGGTCGATTCGAGGCTCGTGAGCGTGCCGGCTGAGAGGTCCGGGCCGTCCGGAAGGCTTGAGTGGTCCGGGCGGGCCTGGGCGGCGGTGCCGGTACGGGTCACGTAGACGAGTTGTGCGGTGCTGCCGCGGCCGAACTCCTTGCCGATGCTGCGGACCAGCCCCTCCAGGGCACGCTGGGCGGTCGCCTCGCGCGGCGTCGGGCACTCCTCCGGCGGGGTCCCCAGCACGATCACCCGACCGCTGGGCAGCACGGCCCGCGCCTGCGGGTGGAAGAAGTCGTAGAGCTGGCGCAGGCCGGTCGAGTCGGTGATCCCGGTGGCGTCGAAGAGCAGTGCGCCGTACCGCTGCGAGGAGTCACTGGCGGGGGCGGCGGCCGGGTCGGCCAGCTCGACCCCGGCGGCGGTCAGGATCTTGGTGGTCGGCTCGGCGAGCCGGCCGCCGGTGGCCGCGCCGAGCAGGGCCGGCCCGGGCAGCAGCGGGTCGCCGGGGTGGTGTCGGCGCAGTCGCGGCGGGTCGGGCAGCCCGAGGCGCTTGACCAGCGCGCGGCCGGCGGCCGATTGGACGAAGCTCGCGTACCTGTCGGTCATGCGCGTAGCCTACTGGCGAGTAGGGTTCGAGCAACACATCTCAAGGAGGCGGATCGTGCAGAGCATCCGACGGGTCGCGGTCATCGGCGGCAACCGCGTCCCCTTCGCCCGTTCCAACTCCCGCTATGCGGACGCGTCCAACTCGGACCTGCTCGGCGCGGCGCTGGACGGTCTGATCGCCCGGTACGGGCTGGCCGGCCAGCGGGTCGGCGAGGTGGTGGCCGGGGCGGTCCTCAAGCACTCCCGTGACTTCAACCTCGCCCGCGAGGTGGTGCTCGGCTCCCGGCTCGACCCGCACACCCCTGCGTACGACATCCAGCAGGCCTGCGGCACGGGCCTGGAGGCGGCGATCCTCGTCGCCAACAAGATCGCCCTCGGGCAACTCGACGTGGGCATCGCCGGCGGCGTCGACAGCACCTCCGACGCACCGCTCGCGGTCAACGAGGAGATGCGGCGCACGCTGCTCAAACTCAACTCCGCCCGGACGCTGGGCGAGCGGCTCAAGATCACCGCGAAGCTGCGCCCGCTCCAGCCGTTCAAGCCGGAGATCCCGCGCAACGCCGAGCCTCGTACCGGCCTGTCGATGGGGGACCACGCCGCCCGCACCGCGCTGCGCTGGCAGATCGACCGGCGGTCCCAGGACGAGCTGGCGCTGCGCTCGCACCAGCGGCTGGCTGCCGCGTACGACCGGGGCTTCTTCGACGACCTGATGACGCCGTACCTGGGGCTGACCCGCGACCAGAACCTGCGCCCCGACACCAGCCTGGAGAAGCTCGGCTCGCTCAAGCCGGTCTTCGGCACCCGGGAACCGGACGCCGAGCAGGCCACCATGACCGCCGGCAACTCCTCGCCGCTGACCGACGGCGCGTCGACCGTGCTGCTGGCCAGCGAGGAGTGGGCGAGTGCGCACAGCCTGCCGGTGCTGGCCTGGTTCAGCTGGTCGGAGACGGCGGCGGTGGACTTCGTGCACGGCGACGAGGGGCTGTTGATGGCCCCCACGTACGCGGTGCCGAGGATGCTGTCCCGGGCCGGGCTGACGTTGCAGGATTTCGACTACTACGAGATCCACGAGGCGTTCGCCTCGCAGGTGCTGGCCACCCTGGCGGCCTGGGAGTCGCCGGAGTTCTGCAAGGAGCGGTTGGGCCTGGACGCGCCGCTCGGTGCGATCGACCGGGAGAAGCTGAACGTCAACGGCTCGTCGTTGGCGGCCGGTCACCCGTTCGCCGCCACCGGCGGCCGGATCGTGGCGACCCTGGCGAAGCTGCTGGCCGAGAAGGGCAGCGGGCGGGGGCTGATCTCGATCTGCGCGGCCGGTGGCCAGGGCGTGACGGCGATCCTGGAACGCTGACGGCTGGGGCGTTCGCAGCCGTCGTACTGCGCAGGGCGGACGCGGGACCATTTCCGGTGACCGCGTTCCGGTGCCCCGGATGCTGGCGAAGGCTGTTGTCCTAGCCTGAGTCGTTCCTCTGTCTACAGTCGACCGAAGGATGGCTCCGGTGTCTGCCACCCCCATGCCCATGTCCGACCCCAAGGCTCCTCTCGCGCCGCCGCCGACGAGCCCGGCCGGTCCCGGGTCGTCCGGGGGCGTCGGGATCGGCCGGAGCGCCCAGGTCGTCGCCGGCCTGCTGCTGCTCGTGCCGGCGGCTGCCGCTCTGCTCTGGTCGTACGTGCTGCCGTCGGTCCGCACGCTGTCGGAGAGCTTCAGCCGCGGCGACGCGCTGGGCGGCCCGGCCGAGGCCGCCGGCGGCGACAACTACGCGCAGGTGTTCGAGCGCGGGTTCCTCGGCGACCTGGGCTACGCGCTGCTCCTCGCCCTCGTGCCGCTGCTGCTCGCACTGCTCGCCGCCCCGCTGCTCGCGCTCGCCGCGGCGCGGGCCGGCCGGGTGCCCCGGCTGCTGGCCCGGGCGCTGCTGACCTTGCCGCTGGCCGCCTACGCCCCGCTCGCTGTGGGGGCGGTGTGGACGATGGACCGGTTCGAGGCCGAGGGGGACGCCTGGGCGCAGGCGCCCACGCTGACCGCCGTACGCACCGTGGCGCTGCTGACGGCCGGGCTGGTGGTCGCGGTCGGTGCCACCGTCTTCCTCGCCGCGCTGCGCCGCAGCCCCGGCGGCGGCCGTTCCGGCCCGGCTGCCCTGGCCGTCGGCGGCGTCCTCGGGCTGACCGTCGTCGCGGTGGCCGTGCAGTCCTGGTCCCTCCAGTCGCCCGTTCTCTTGGGGCAGGGCGACCAGATCGGCCCGGTGGTGCGGATCGTCCGCGAGAGCCTGGTCCACTTCCAGTTCGGCGTCGGCGCCGCCGGCAGCGTGCTGCTGCTGGCGCTGCTGGCGGTGCTCGGCATCCTCGCCGTCGTCCTGCTCCTGGCCACCCGGACGAGGATCGCCTTCACCGGGTGGCGCGACCGCCCGGCCGACGACCCGGCCGTCCGCGCGGTCGGCACCCACAAGCCGGTTGCGCTCGGGCTGCTGGCGGTGGGACTGCTCGCGTTCCTCGGGGTGCTCGGCTATGTGCTGACGCCATGGCTGCGGGCGCTCACCTCGGACGCCGGAGAGTTGCCCGCCAGCCTCTCCGCCAGCGAAATTCAGGCCAACACCTGGCTTCCGCCACTGATCTCCACGGTGGTCGGGGTGGGCCTCGCCGCCCTGGCCGGCTTCGCCATCGGTGGCCTGCGCCCGCTTGGCCGCGCCAGCGAGCTGCTCCTGCTGCCGTTCGCGCCCTGGCTCTTCGTCGGCGACGGCCCGCTGGCCATCGCCAACTTCCTGCGGGCCCGTGAGGCCGACCAGCTCAACACCTTCGTCGGGTCGATCCCGCCGGGCTGGCTCTGCATCCCCGCGCTGGTGGCGTTCACCCTCTTCTTCCGGGGCCAGCGGGAACGCTGGGCGGGCGGCGGCCGGTTCGGCGCGACCATGCTGCTGCCCGCCCTCCCCCTGCTGGCGGGCGTCGGGCTGCTCGACTGGCTGGTCGGCGCGCAGAGCTGGCTCTGGCCGCAACTGGTGGTCCAGGACCCCGAAAATGCGCCGGCGACCAACCTGCTCGTCATGCGGATCGCCCAGTCCTTCGGCGCCGAGGACGCGGCGCAGGGGATGGTGGCCCAGGTGCTGCCGCTGCCGATGCTGGCGCTGTTCCTCGTCGCGTTCGTGGCGTTGCAGGTGGGCTACCTGGACCGGCTCGTCGTCCGGGCGGGGTCGACGGAGGAGCGGCGCGACTGACCGCGTGACCGCCGCACAGCAGCAGGCCGCCGCGTTCGATCCGGCGGTCGCCCTGGCCGGGCGGTAGGACGTCGGCGGGAGGTCGCCGGCTGGTGGCGTGCGCGCCGCCGGCCGGCGACCCCCCCGGCTGTCGCCGCTGGTGAGCAGCCGGACGTCCACAACGGGACCGCGTCCGCGGGCATGAAAGACTGAGGTACGTGACGATCCCGAACGTGCTCGCCAACCGGTACGCCTCGCCCGAGTTGGTTGCCCTCTGGTCACCCGAGGAGAAGGTCCGGATGGAGCGGCGGCTCTGGCTCGCCGTGCTCCGCGCACAGCGCGACCTCGGCGTGCCCGTGCCAGACGGCGTGGTCGAGGCGTACGAGCGGGTGCTCGACCAGGTCGACCTAGCCTCGATCGCGGAGCGGGAGCGGGTCACCCGGCACGACGTGAAGGCCCGGATCGAGGAGTTCAGCGCGCTCGCCGGGCACGAGCACGTGCACAAGGGGATGACCTCCCGGGATCTCACCGAGAACGTCGAGCAGCTCCAGGTGCGCGCGTCGCTGGAGTTGATTCGGGACCGGGTGGTCGCCACCCTGGCCCGCCTGGCCTGGCTCGCCCACGAGCACTCCGAGTTGGTGATGACCGGCCGTTCGCACAACGTGGCCGCGCAGGCCACCACGCTCGGCAAGCGCTTCGCGTCGGCGGCGGAGGAGCTGCTGATCGCGTACGAGCGGCTGGAAGACCTGATCAACTGGTATCCGCTGCGCGGGATCAAGGGGCCGGTCGGCACCGCCGCCGACCAGCTCGACCTCTTCGACGGCGACGCCGACAAGGTGGCCGAGCTGGAGCGCCGGGTGGCCGAGCACCTGGGTTTCACCCGGGTGCTGGACAGCGTCGGGCAGGTTTACCCCCGCTCGATCGACATGGCCGTGCTCGCCGCGCTCTCCCAGGTCGCGGCGGCACCGAGCAGCCTGGCCACCACGATCCGGCTGATGGTCGGCCAGGAGTTGGTCACCGAGGGCTTCAAGCCGGGCCAGGTCGGCTCCAGCGCCATGCCGCACAAGATGAACACCCGCTCGTCGGAGCGGGTGAACGGCTTCGCGGTGATCATCCGGGGATACCTGTCGATGGTCGGCGAGCTGGCCGGTGACCAGTGGAACGAGGGGGACGTCTCCTGCTCGGTGGTTCGCCGGGTGGCCCTGCCGGACGCGTTCTTCGCCGCCGACGGGCTGTTCCAGACCTTCCTCACCGTGCTCGACGAGTTCGGCGCGTACCCGGCGGTGATCAACCGGGAGTTGGAGCGGTTCCTGCCCTTCCTGGCCACCACGAAGATCCTGGTGGCGGCGGTCCGGCGCGGCGTCGGCCGGGAGGTCGCGCACGAGGTGATCAAGGAGCACGCGGTCGCCGTGGCGCTGGCCATGCGCGAGAAGGGCGCCCCAGAGAACGATCTCTTCGACCGGCTGGCCGCAGACGGCCGGCTCGGTCTGTCCCGCGCCGACATCGACACCCTGGTCGCCGACCGCACCGCCTTCGTCGGCGCCGCCTCCGCCCAGGTGGCAGCGGTCACCCGCCGCATCACGGCCGTCGTGACAGCCCACCCCGAAGCCGCCACCTACTCCCCACCCCCCATCCTCTAATCCGAAAACTGAGGGTGGGTGGGCGCGCGGCAGCGTCCGGCGGAGCCGGACTCGGTGTGGTGGTGCGGTCAGGCTGCGGTGGGTAGGTGGGTGCGTTCGGCGGTGACGGTGTAGCCGAGGGCTTCGAGTTGTCGGATGTGGTTGCGGGCGCGTCGTTCGGGGTTGACGCGGGTGTCGTAGAAGTCGGCGCCGAGGTCGTGGAATGTGGCCTCGGGGTCGTGGAGAAGGTGCCAGATGATGATGAGGGTGGATCGGCCGACTGCGACGATGGCGCGTTTGGCGCCGCGTCGGCGGGCGATGCGGCGATAGCGCTCGCCGAGGAAGGTGGGGGTGCGGGCGGCGCTGACGGCGATCTGGCCGAGGACGCGGGCCAGGTAGGGGTTGCCGTGGCTGGTGGAGCCGCTGCCTTTCTTGCGGCCTGCGGATTCTTTCACGGTGGGTGAGAACCGGGCCCATGAGGTCAGGTGGGCCGGGGTTGGGAAACGGCTCATGTCCACGCCGATTTCCGCGATGATCGCCCGCGCGGCCACCGGTCCCACGCCGGGGATGTGCTCAAGCCGGCTGGCCGCCTGCGCGAAAGGGGCGATGCAGACCTCGATCTGCGTGTCGACGTCGGCGATGTCGGCCTCGATCGCGTCGACGCGGGTGAGCATCTTGCTCAGCAGGAACGCGTGATGGTCGGTGAACCGACCGACGAACGCCTCTTCCAACATGCTGATCTTGCGGCGGAGGCTGGACCGGGCCAGTTGCGCGAGCTGGCGCGGGTCGCGTTCACCGGCGATCAACGCCGCCATCATGGCCCGCCCGGAAGTGCCGAAGATGTCGGAGGCGACCACGGACAGCTTGATCTGCGCGTCTTCGAGGAGCTTCTCGGCCCGGTTCTTCTCCGCTGTCTGCGCGGCGACGAGATCGACTCGATAGCGGGTCAGGTCGCGCAGCATCCGAATCTGCGGCGGCGGCACGAAACTCGGCCGCAGCATCTGCCGCTCGGCGACCTTACACAGCCACACCGCGTCCAACCGATCGGTCTTGGGTCGTCCCGGCAGGTGTTTGACATCGCGGGCGTTGACCAGCCACGTCTCGAACCCGGCTGCTTCCAGCAGATAGAACGCCGGCTTCCAGTAGTCGCTGGTCGCCTCCATCACCACCCGGGTCACACCCAAGCTGCGCAGCCGCTCGGCCATCCGCCCCAGCGACCGGGTCATCGTCGAGAAGGTCTCGACCTCCTGCACCCGCCGACCCGGTCTGTCCGGGTGGGGCAGCCGCACACAACACACGAGCGAGGACTTACCGATATCCAGCGCGGCGATCCGCTCGATGATCTCCTCGCGCTCCTGAGTCTCCTCCAACACGTGACCCTCCCTGCCCGCGCCGAACCCGCCAACGGCGTCGCCCGCGGTGACCACAGAGGGACAGCGAATCTAATCCTCGTGCTCGAAGCAACAGTGAAGGGCCCATCAGCGTGGCCACCAGCATCCGACTAACCCACGGCCTGAACCGAACCAAGGAGGCGACGACGTCAGCGGGCGACCCCACCACGGCACCACCAACCACCGGCACAGCGCAACAGGCGAGAACAGTTTTCAGCCCGGAACGGGCCACCCAACAGGGAGACGGAGACTAACCCCGCGACCGCCCCACTGGTTGATCATGAAGTTGTTGCCCCGACACGCCGAGGCGGAGGGCAATAACTTCATGATCACCGGGTCGGGGTGGGGTGGGTTGGGGTGGTTAGTCGCCGGTGGGGGTTTCTGCTGCGCTGCGGAGGTTGGGGGCGCTGGCTGGTTCGGCGATGCCGCCCGGTGCCTCCACGACCGTTGGCTGCTGCGCGGTCTCCGCCGCGATCGCGGGCTGGTCGGCGGGCATGATGTCCGGCATGACGGGTACGACGATCACCGCCGTGCCGTAGGCGCAGATCTCCATCCACATCTCGCCGCAGTCCCGGCTGTCGAACCGCATGCCGATCACCGCGTTCGCACCCAGCCGCAGGGCCTCCTCGCCGAGCCGGGCCACCGAGTCGGTGCGCCACCGGGTCAGGTTGTCCGGCGCCATCGGGTCGTACGCGCCACCGCGCAGGTTCTTGACCCCCTCGCGGTACGGGTTGCGCGTCCTGGCCATCGATGACACCACCTCACCGAGAATCTGGCGGATCTCGTAGCCGGGCAGTTGCTCCGTCGTGACGACCAGCACGTTTCCGATGCTGTCAGGAGCAGCGCGACCCGATCGTGTGCATTGTTCACCTGATCGGATGCTGCAAAACGACGCGGCGCGGACGGCCGGAACGACGCCGACCATCCGCACCGCGCCGGGCGCTAACCGTCAGACACCAGCCACCGAGGTGATCCAGGCCCGGTTGTACGCAACGCTGCCGTAGTTCTGGATGGTCGTCCCGTTGGCCGTGGAGGCGACGCCGACCTGCTGGCCGTTGTAGAACTGCGGGCCACCGGAGTCGCCGCGCCAGGCGTTGCCGTTGATCCTGGTGCTGCGGATGGCCTGCCCGCCGTACGCGTCGGTGGCGCTGTTGCTGGTCACCCGGACGGTGGCGGTCTTCAGTTGGGTGGACGCGGAGCAGCCGCTGTAGCAGGTCATGCCCCAGCCGTAGATCGAGTTCGTCGAGTTGATCGGCGGGTTGCTGTTGGCCAGCGTCACCGTCGAGGTGCTGACGGCACTGGAGAGCCGCATGAGGGCGAGGTCGCTACGGGTGTAGGTGGCGCTGATCGTGCGGGTGACCCCGCCGGAGGTGCGGTTCACGCTGCCGATCCGGACGGACATGGTGCCGCTGATGCAGTGTCGGGCGGTGAGCACCCACTGGGAGGCGATCACGCTGCCGGAGCAGGTGAACGAGCCGTTGCTGAGCACCGCGGCGGCCCAGGGTGCGGACGAGACGGTGCCGCCGCCGATGATGGGTTGCGGGCCGGCGGGGGCGGCGACGGCGCCGGAGGAGGCGCCGAGGACGCCGATCAGCGCGGTGCCGAGCAGGGCGAGCAGAGGGCGGATGCGCATCGGGGGACTCCTTGGACGGGGCGGGCCCGGGGTCGCCGGGCGCGGGAGGACGACAGCGGGGATCCCCGCTGCCGCTGACATCGAATCGTGTCGATGTAGATTAGGGCGCGCGGTGGCCGTTTTCAAGGATCTGATCGAGATTGATCAATGTAACGATTTGGCTACCCGCAGTGCCGTATATCGCCTGGTGAGGCCGCGTGTCACGCGTACTGGCCCGTTCCGGCCGCCGGTTATGTTGATCACTGCCTGAACTGCGGCCGGCCGGTGCGTCTGCGGCGGAATCTGCCAGGTAGGCTGGCTGCGCTCGCCCGTTGTGGGTCGGCACCCAACTGCGTACACAGTCAGGAGTGCCCAGTGCCTCGCGTCGTCGTCGACGTCATGCTCAAGCCCGAGATCCTCGATCCGCAGGGCCAGGCCGTCGCAAACGCGCTGCCCCGGCTCGGCGTCAGCGACGTCGCCTCGGTTCGGATCGGCAGGCGGATCGAGATCGAGTTCACCGGTGAACCGGACCTGGACCGGGCCCGGGAGATCGCCGACAAGCTGCTCGCCAACCCGGTCATCGAGGACTTCACCGTCCGCCTGGTCGAGACCGACGAGACCGCGGACGCCCGCTCGTGACCGCCCGGGTCGGTGTGGTCACCTTCCCCGGCTCGCTCGACGACGGGGACGCGGCCCGAGCCGTCCGGATCGCCGGTGCCGAGCCGGTTCGGCTCTGGCACGGTGACCCGGGGCTGTACGGGGTCGACGCGGTCGTGCTGCCCGGCGGCTTCTCCTACGGTGACTACCTGCGCTGCGGCGCCATCGCCCGGTTCGCTCCGGTGATGGAGACGATCGTGGACGCCGCCCAGGGTGGCCTGCCGGTGCTCGGCATCTGCAACGGCTTCCAGATCCTCTGCGAGGCGCACCTGCTGCCCGGCGCGCTCACCCGCAACCAGCACCTGCACTTCCGCAACCGGGACCAGATCCTGCGCGTCGAGTCGGCCGGCACCGCGTGGACCAACGCGTTCCAGCCCGGCCAGGAGGTGCTCATCCCGGTCAAGAACGGCGAGGGCTGCTACGTCGCCGACACGGCGACGCTGGACCAGCTCGAAGCCGAGGGCCGAGTGGTCGCCCGCTACGTCGGCGGCAACCCGAACGGGTCGCAGCGCGACATCGCAGCGATCACCAACCCTGCCGGCAACGTGGTCGGCATCATGCCGCACCCCGAGCACGCGGTGGAGTCGCTCACCGGCCCCTCGCTGGACGGCCTCGGCTTCTTCACCTCGGTCCTCAAGCACCTGGTGGGGGCGCCGGCGTGACCGGCGACACGATCATCGGTCAGCTCAACCGCCGGTCGGGCGGGCACGAGCGCAGCGAGGAGAGGTCATGACCACCCATCCGGACCCGGTACGGGACACTCCGGAGGCGTACTCCGCCCCGGCGCAGCCGACCGAGCCGCGCCCGGCGCAGCCCGCCGCCCCGGCGACCGCCCCCGTCCAGCCGGTCACCGCCGACTGGACCGACGGCGTGGACACCGTGCCGCGCGCCGGTGGCACCCCGGGCGAGCTGCAGCCGTACACCGAGCTGGGCCTTCGCGACGACGAGTACGACCGGATCCGGCAGATCCTCGGCCGCCGGCCCACCCAGTCCGAGCTGGCGATGTACTCGATCATGTGGAGCGAGCACTGCTCCTACAAGTCGAGCAAGGTGCACCTGCGTCAGTTCGGTGAGAAGACCCCGCACAGCGACCGGCTGCTCGCCGGCATCGGTGAGAACGCCGGCGTGGTGCAGGTCTCCGACGAGCTGGCCGTGACCTTCAAGGTCGAGTCGCACAACCACCCGAGCTTCGTCGAGCCGTACCAGGGCGCGGCGACCGGCGTCGGCGGCATCGTCCGGGACATCCTCGCCATGGGCGCCCGCCCGATCGCGGTGATGGACCCGCTGCGCTTCGGTGCCGCGGACCACCCCGACACCGCCCGGGTGTTGACCGGCGTGGTCGCCGGCGTCGGCGGCTACGGCAACTGCCTCGGCCTGCCCAACATCGGCGGCGAGCTGGTCTTCGACCCCTCCTACCAGGGCAACCCGCTGCTCAACGCGCTCTGCCTGGGCGTGCTGCCGGTCAACCGGCTGCAGAACAAGGCCGCCGCCGGCCCCGGCAACGTGGTCGTCCTGATGGGCGCCAAGACCGGCCGGGACGGCATCGGCGGCGTTTCGGTGCTGGCCAGCGCCACCTTCGACGAGGGCAGCGAGCAGCGCCGCCCAGCCGTGCAGGTCGGTGACCCGTTCACCGAGAAGCTGCTCATCGAGGCGTGCCTGGAGCTGTACGACGGCCAACTGGTGGTCGGCATCCAGGACCTCGGCGGCGCCGGTCTGACCTGCGCGCTCACCGAGACGGCCGCCGCGGCCGGCACCGGCATGCGGGTCTGGCTGGAGCGCGTGCCGCTGCGCGAGCCGTCGATGGACCCGCACGAGATCCTGGCCAGCGAGTCCCAGGAGCGGATGCTGCTGGTCGTCGAGCCGGACAAGCTCGACGCGGTGCTCAAGACCGCCGAGAAGTGGGGCGTGCTGGCCACCGCGATCGGCGAGGTCACCGCGCCGGAGCCGGACGGCCGTCCGGGCCGACTGCTGATCACCTGGCAGGACCACCTGGTGGTCGACGTACCGCCGGGCTCGCTGGTCGACGACGGCCCGGTCTACGCCCGGCCGATGCGCGAGCCGGCCGACCTGATCCTGCTCCAGGCCGACCGCGCCGAGACGCTGCCCCGCCCGGCCGACCCGGAGGCGCTGCGGGAGACCGTGCTGCGCATGATCGCGTCGCCGAACCTGGCCGACAAGACCTGGGTCACCGAGCAGTACGACCGCTACGTGCTGGGCAACACCGTGCTCGCCCAGCCGGAGGACGGCGGCGTGATCCGGATCGACGAGCGGACCGGGCTCGGCGTGGCGCTGTCCGTGGACGGCAACGGCCGGTACACCCGGCTCGACCCGTACAACGGCACCAAGCTCGCGCTGGCTGAGGCGTACCGGAACGTGGCGGTGACCGGCGCGAAGCCGATCGCCGTCACCAACTGCCTCAACTTCGGCTCCCCGGAGGACCCGGGCGTGATGTGGCAGTTCGCCGAGGCCGTGCGCGGCCTGGCGGACGGCTGCCTGGAGCTGGGCATCCCGGTCACCGGCGGCAACGTCAGCTTCTACAACCAGACCGGCGCGGCGGCCATCCACCCGACCCCGGTGGTCGGCGTGCTGGGTGTGCTGGACAACGTCGCCGACCGGGTGCCGATGGGCTTCGTCCCGCGCGCCGGTGGCGACCACGACCAGCTCTACCTGCTCGGCGAGACGAACGTGGAGCTCTCCGGCTCGGAGTGGGCCTGGGTGACGCACGAGCACCTCGGCGGCATCCCGCCGCAGGTCGACCTTGCCCGGGAGAAGGCGCTCGCCGACCTGTTGGCCGAGGCGGCCCGGGTCGGTCACCTGACCTCCGCGCACGACCTCTCCGACGGTGGCCTCGCCCAGAGCCTGGTCGAGTCCTGCCTGCGTCGCGGCGTCGGCGCCCGGATCGCCGTGCCGGAGCACTTCGCCGGCGGCTCGATGCCGTTCGTCTACCTGTTCAGCGAATCCGCCGCGCGGGCGCTGGTGTCGGTGCCGCGCGGTCACGACAAGGCGTTCGCGGCGCTCTGCGCCGAGCGGGGGGTGCCGTTCGAGCTGATCGGCGTCACCGACCCGGCCGGCGGCGCGCTGGAGGTGCACGGCCAGTTCCGGATCGGCCTGGACGAGCTGCGGGCCGCGCACACCGAGACGCTGCCCCGCCTCTTCGGCGGCGCGGCGGCCGTCGAGGTGCCCGCTCCGGCGGCTGGTGTGGCGGGCGCGGTCGAGGCCGTGCCGCTGCCGGTCGCATCGGACGCGGAGGTCGCACCGGTGGACCCGGCGGCGGTTGCCAGCGAGCCGATCGCTTCGGCCGGGCCGGCCCCGCAGACCGGGGCCGCCGAGCCGATCGCCGAGGCGCCGGTCGAGTCCGCCGAGCCGGAGCAGCCGACCACCGCCGAGCCCGCCGGGCCCGGCGGGTCGTCCGAGTCTGACTCCGGTGTCGCCGAACCGTCGCCTGACGAGCGCTGAGGCGTTGGCCGCGGCCGTCTACGGCCAACCCGGCTCCGGTGCCCGGTTCGACTGGGGGCTGACCGGGGCGGCCGAGCTCGGTCGGGTCTGCGCGGCGTTGGTGGTGGTGGACGTGCTCTCGTTCACCACCTCGGTGGAGGTGGCGGTCGGCCGCGGCATGCGGGTGCACCCGTTCCCCTGGGGTGAGCAGGCCGCCGATTACGCGCTGCGGGTCGGCGCGGTGGCCGCGGTGGGCCGTCGGCGGACGACAGCGGACCATCCGTGGTCGCTCTCGCCCGCCGCGCTGAGCACCGCGCCGGTTGTGGCGGACCTGGTGCTGCCCTCCCCGAACGGCTCGGCGATCAGCGCCGCCGCGAGCGCCACCGGGCTACCGGTGGTCGCGGCGTGCCTGCGCAACGCCCGCGCCGTCGGGCGTTGGCTGCGCCACCAGGGGTACGGCGCGGCGGACGCCCCGATCGGTGTGATCGCCTCCGGGGAACGCTGGCCGGACGGGTCGCTGCGCCCGTCGGTGGAGGACCAGCTCGGCGCGGCCAGCGTGCTGGACGCTCTTTCCGGCGTCCCCGGCGGGTTGTCGGTGGAGGCGGCCATGGCGCTCGCCGCGCTGGCCAGCACCCCAGACGTGCCCGCCGCGGTGCGCGGCAGCGTCTCCGGGCGCGAGCTGACTGAGAGTGGTTTCGCCGAGGACGTGGAGATCGCCGTCCGGGTCGGCGTGTCGGACGTCGTCCCGGTGCTCCGCCACGGCGTGTTCTCCGCCGCCTGACCCCGCGTCGATTTCACTGACCACGAGTGGATCCAGCAATAGCGAAACGGCTACCCGGAGATCCGGGTAGCCGTTTCCTTGCGTTGTGGTCGGTCAGTCATCCAGCCAGTCGAGGCGTCGGCCGCCCCGCTCGGTCGGCGGCGGGGTGTCCGGCCGGGTCCGGCCGGTCTGCTGGCCGTAGCCGCCGCTCTGGTCGTAGCCGCCCCGGTCGTCGTAGCCGCCGCGTTGCTGCGGGGGCTCCTGGCCGTAGCTGCCGCCCTGGTCGTACCCGCCGGCCTGCTGGCCGTAGCCGCCGCTCTGGTCGTAGCCGCCCCGGTCGTCGTAGCCGCCGCGTTGCTGCGGGGGCTCCTGGCCGTAGCCGCCGCCCTGGTCGTAGCCACCGCCCTGGTCGTAGCCACCGGCCTGCTGCCCGTAGCCGCCCTGGTCGTACCCGCCGGCCTGCTGGCCGTATCCGCCGGTCGGTTCGGCCGTCCGACCGCTGTACGGGGTCGTCGGGTCAGGCTGGCCGTAGCCCTGGCCCTGCTCCGGCTGGTAGACGCCGGTGGCGTACGGGTCGGCCGGGGCCGGGTACTGGGTGCTGTCGCCGGTGTACCGGCCGGTGGGCTCGTCGAAGCGCTCGCCATAGGCCGCGCCGCCAGCGGCGCCAGCGGGGGCCGTGTAGTCGCGGCTGCCGTAGCCGCCGCCGGAGGCCGGTGCGCCGCCGTAGCCGCCACCGGAGGCCGGTGCACCGCCATAGCCGCCACCGGAGGCCGGTGCGCCACCGTAGCCCGCGCCGGAACCGGGTGCGGCGCCGTAGGCGTCTCCGGCCGCGCCGGCACCGTAGCCACCCTCGGGGTTCGCCGCCGTGCCGTAGCCGCCGCCCGAGGCGGGAGCGTTGCCGTAGCCGCCGTACCCAGCGGGCGCTGGCTCCTCGCCGTAGCCGGCGCCGCCCCAGCCCTGCTGGCCAGCCGCGCCGTACGGCTGCGCGGGCGCGCCGTACGGGTCCGGCGGAACGTCGTCGACCACGGGGCGGTGCATCATCGTCGGCGCCTCGCTCAGCGCCGCGCCACCGACCATCGTCGGATCCGGTCCGCCTCCGGGCCGGCCGACCACCCGGGTCTGGTCGTCGGCGCCACGGAAGCCGCCGCGCGCCGCCGGGACCGCGCCGGCACCCGCCGGGGCGTCCTCGTCGTCGCCGTTCTCCTTGCGCTTCATCCAGAGCAGCACGATCGTGCCGACGCCCGCAGCCACCAGCAGGCCGCCGAGCAGGATGATCAGGTACGAGCCGAAGCCGCCACCGTCGTCCTCGTTGGCGGCGTTCGCCGCCGCGCCCGGGCTGGCCTCCTCGGAGGCCTGATCCTCGGCGCCCTCCTCGGTCGCCTCCTCGGTGGGGGTCGCCTCGGCGGAGGCCGACGGAGTGGGGCTCGGCGTCACCTCCACCTTGATCGCGAGGCTGATCCGCTGCCCGGTGATCGACTGGTTGGCGCTCGCGTTGAGCGTCTTGGTCGCCAACACGTTGTCGAAGCTCGCGCCCAGGTCGATCCGGCCCGGCGCGATCGGCTTCTCGGTGGTGCCGGTGAAGCGGAAGTTGCCGCTGCCGTCGCTGGTGGTGTCGTAGCGCCGGCCGGTGCTGTCCTGCAGCATGACGACCGCGTTCGGCACGGCCTTGCCGTCGGCCTGCACGACCACCTTGCCGGAGACCGACCGAACAGTCTGCGTCTGCTGCTGCTGCGGTCCGCGAACAGTGATGTCGCGTTCAGCGCTGTCAGAGTCGCCGCCAACGCTTGCACTGATCTGAACCTTGCCGGATTTGGTGTCGCCCGGAGCTACGTTGCCCGCAACCAGGTTAACGGTGTAGGTGCCGGACTCGCCGCGGTTGATCTCTTCCGTGAAGTCGCAGCGACCGTCGCAGCTGAGTTCGCCGAAGCTGGTGCTGACCTTGATGGTTACGGAGTCGGAGTTCAACGGTGGCAGCTTGACGTTGTTGTTCGTCACTCTGAACGAGAGGGTCGCCCGCTGCCCGGAGGTCAGGGTGCCCGACGATAGGCCGGTGATCTGTACACCGGGATCGGCGGCCAGGGCCGGTGTCGCGGGGACGGCGAGCAGAGCGCCAGCAACCAGCGCTACGACCACACCGGCCCGCTGCTTCCAGGCACGTCGGTGTGTTGACACGTCCACCGCCTTCCGGACTGACTTCCCTCAACCGGCGGGGCGCCGGGCCGGGGATTATCACGGTACGAATACGCCGTCGGCAACTATGCCTTGTCTTACTGGATCGGCGCGACCCAGGGCCAGCGTCGGGTGCTCTGCCTGCGGGTCGTATCGTCCCGTCGTGTCCTCTCCGTACAGTAAGTCCACCGCCATTGCGGCGGCATTGTCGGCGCTCGACGAGGGGCGTACGCCCGAACGGCCGGTGCTCCGGGAGGCGGTCCGGTCCTTGTTGGCCGTCCTCGCGGAGCGCGCCCCCGGCCGATCGGTGGAGGTACGCGTCCCACCATACGGTGCTGTCCAGTGCGTTCCGGGTCCTCGACACACCAGGGGAAACCCGCCAAACGTGGTCGAGATGGCCCCGGACACCTGGCTGAAGCTGGCCACCGGACGAATCGGTTGGACCGAGGCGGTTACCGACGGTCGAGTCCAGGTGAGCGGCGTCCGTGCGGACCTCTCCGCATATCTGCCCCTCTAGTTGCCCCAATGTCCGGGTGATCGTCACGCTCAGCAGGGAAATCGTGACTATCTGTATTGATGGCGATTCGCGTACACTGTCAGGCGACGACAGTGGTCCCGGCCGAGGAGTGTGGATCCGCCCCGTGATCTCCGCCAGGCCGGTCCAGACCAGCATGAGGGAGCGGTAGTGCCCCGAGGCGACGGCCGGCTGAGCCACGACCTTGACCCCCAGCGACCCGGCCCACAGGATGCCTGTGGCGTCTTCGGCGTCTGGGCTCCGGGCGAAGAGGTCGCCAATCTGACCTATTTCGGCCTTTATGCCCTCCAGCACCGCGGCCAGGAGGCGGCGGGCATCGCGGTGAGCGATGGCTCCGGTGTGGTGGTCTACAAGGATCTTGGCCTGGTGGCCCAGGTCTTCGACGAGCCCACCCTGGCCAGCCTGCGCGGCCACCTGGCGATCGGGCACGCCCGCTATTCCACGACCGGCGCCTCGAACTGGGAAAATGCCCAGCCGACCATCCGGTCGACCAGCTCCGGCACGACCATCGCGTTGGCCCACAACGGCAACCTGGTCAACACCGCCGAGTTGGAGAAGGAGGTCGCCGAGCGCGGCCTCGTCGCGGACGGCTCGACCAACGACACCTCCCTGGTGACCATGCTGCTGGCCAGCCGACCGGACCTGTCGGTCGAGGCGGCCGCGATGGAGGTGCTGCCGCAGCTGCGGGGCGCGTTCAGCTTCGTCTTCATGGACGAGTCGACCCTCTACGCGGCTCGCGACGCGCACGGCGTACGCCCGCTGGTGCTCGGCCGGTTGGAGCGCGGCTGGGTGGTCGCCAGTGAGACCGCCGCGCTGGACATCGTCGGTGCCAGCGTGGTGCGCGAGGTCGAGCCGGGCGAGCTGATCGCGATCGACGAGGACGGGCTGCGCTCCACCAGGTTCGCCGCGCCGGAGCCCAAGGGCTGTCTCTTCGAGTACGTCTACATCGCGCGCCCGGACGCAACCATCGCCGGGCGCAACGTGCACGCGGCACGGGTGCAGATCGGCCGGCAGTTGGCCAAGGAGCACCCGGTCGAGGCCGACCTGGTGATCCCCGTGCCGGAGTCCGGCACCCCGGCCGCGATCGGCTACGCGGAGGCGTCCGGCATCACCTACGGTGCCGGTCTGATGAAGAACCCGTACGTGGGGCGCACCTTCATCCAGCCGTCGCAGACCCTGCGCCAGCTCGGCATCCGGCTCAAGCTCAACCCGCTGCGAGAGAACGTCCGGGGCAAGCGGCTGGTGGTGGTGGACGACTCGATCGTCCGCGGCAACACGCAGCGGGCCATCGTGCGGATGCTGCGCGAGGCGGGGGCACTGGAGGTGCACGTCCGGATCTCCTCCCCGCCGGTCAGCTGGCCGTGCTTCTACGGCATCGACTTCGCCACTCGGGCGGAGCTGCTGGCCAACGGGTTGGACAACGACGGCATCCGGCGTTCCATCGGAGCCGACACGCTGGGTTACGTTTCGCTTCCTGGCCTGATCGCCGCGACCGAGCAGCCGAAGACCCGGCTGTGTCGGGCGTGTTTCGATGGGGAGTACCCGATCGAGCTGCCGGCCGGCAACCTGATCGGCAAGCACGTGCTCGAAGGGGTGGGCCGACGGGTCGCCAACTCGGCACCGGAAGCCCCACACACCAACGGCTCGCTCGTCGCCACTCCGGGTGGCGTGACCGCAAACCGCCCGTAGCACCAACCGGCGCGGCCCGGCCACCGCCGGTGCGGCACCGAGAACCACAAAGGGGAGAACCGTGACGCACGTGTCCGAGCGCAGCGGCGCAGGAAGCAGCCCGACCGGCGCCGGCGGCGACCGCCAGCTCTGGACGGCCGGCGCCGGCCGTCAGACCCGCAAACGCTCGGTCTCGTACGCCGACGCGGGCGTCTCGATCGACGCGGGTGACCGCGCGGTGGAGCTGCTCAAGTCGAAGGTGCGTCAGACCCGTCGCCCCGAGGTGCTGGGTGACCTCGGCGGCTTCGCCGGCCTGTTCCGGCTGGACACGACCAAGTACAAGAACCCGATCCTGGCTTCCTCCACCGACGGGGTGGGCACCAAGCTGGTGATCGCCCAGCAGATGGACATCCACGACACGGTCGGCATCGACCTGGTCGCGATGGTCGTCGACGACCTGGTGGCCTGTGGGGCCGAGCCGCTGTTCCTGCTCGACTACATCGCCACCGGCGAGGTGGTTCCGGACAAGGTCGCCGAGATTGGCGCGGGCATCGCCGACGGTTGCCGCTACGCCGGCTGCGCGCTGCTGGGCGGGGAGACCGCCGAGCACCCCGGCGTGCTCCGCCCGGACGAGTACGACATCTCCGCGACCGGCGTCGGCGTGGTCGAGGAGAGCGACATCCTCAGCCCGGATCGGGTCGAGGTGGGCGACGTGGTGATTGCCATGCGCTCCTCCGGCCTGCACTCCAACGGCTACTCGCTGGTCCGGCACGTGCTGCTCGGCGCGGCCCGGATGCGGCTGGACATCGTGATCGACGACTTCGGCCGGCAGCGGACCCTGGGTGAGGAGCTGCTCACCCCGACCAAGATCTACGCCAAGGACTGCCTGAAGCTGATCGCCGAGGCCGAGGTGCGGGTGCTGGCCCACGTCACCGGCGGCGGCATCCCCGGCAACCTGGTCCGGGTGCTGCCCGAGCACGTCGACGCGGTGGTCAACCGGTCCACCTGGAAGCCGCAGCCGGTCTTCGACCTGATCCAGTCGAAGGGTCGGATCGACGACCAGGACATGGAGTCGACCTTCAACATGGGCGTCGGCATGTTCGCGATCGTCTCGGCCGAGGACGCCGACCGCGCGCTGGCCACGCTGACCGGTCGTGGGGTCGAGGCGTGGCAGGCCGGCGAGATCATCGAGGGCACCGGCAACGTGCAGATGGTTGGCCAGCACACCCGCGGATGATCACGTTCTGGTGATCGTACGGGCACCTGATCAGGGCTTCACCCGAGTGGCCAATGCCGCCTAGCCTGAAGGGCACCCTCAGGCTAGGCGGAGGAGGGCGATGGCTGCTCGGGAACGGTCGTTCAGCGGGATGCGCGGTCTGGCCGCGGTCCCGTCGTACGTCGTCATGCAGCCCACCACCCTCTGCAACCTCGACTGCGCGTACTGCTACCTGCCGTTCCGGGCCGCCGACCGGCGAATGCCGGTGCCGGTGGCCGAGGCGGTGGCGGCGGCGGTCAACCCGTGGGCGGCGGCCGGTCGATTCTCCGTGGTGTGGCACGGCGGTGAGCCGCTGGCGGCCGGCCGGGAGCACCTGGCCGACCTGATCGCGCCGTTCGGGCCCCAGGTCGAGCACCACGTGCAGACCAACGCCACGCTGATCGACGACGACTGGTGCGACTTTTTCGCCCGGCACGAGGTGCGGGTGAGCGTGAGCGTGGACGGGCCCCGGGAGCGCAACGGCGACCGGGTCAACCGGGGAGGCCAGCCGGCGTACGACCGGATCCTGCGCGGGGTCGCCGCGCTGCGTCGGCACGGGCTGCCGTTCTCCGCGCTCGCCGTGGTGTCCAGGCCGGAGGCGGGGCTCGCCGCCGAGCTGTACGACTACTTCCTCGGGCTGGGCTGCGACGTGTTGGGCATCAACATCGAGGAGACCGAGGGGGTAAACACCCGCGACAACCGTCACGACGCGGCGGCGGTGACCGCCTTCTGGGCGGAGCTGGTGGCGGCCTGGCGCCGGGAGCCCCGGATTCACCTGCGCGAGATCGAGTGGTCGCTGCGCTACGCCGCGGCGGTGCTCGACAACTCGGCGGACAGCGTGCTGCCCCGCCGGCTGGACCCCATCCCGACGATCGGGCACGACGGCTCGGTGACCGTGCTCTCCCCGGAGCTCGCCGGCTTCACCGACCCCCACTACGGCGACTTCAGCAGCGGCAACGTGCTGACCACCCCGCTGGCCGAGATCCTCACGGGCGCTGCCGCGACGCCCTGGGTGGGCGAGTTCCTGGCCGGGGTGGAGTCGTGCCGGACGTCCTGCCCGTACTTCGGCTTCTGTGGCGGTGGCCATGCGGCCAACCGCTACTTCGAGCTGGGGCGTTTCGACGGTACGGAGACCGAGCACTGCCGCAACAGCAAGATCCGCCTATTGGAGGGAGTGTTGGAGCATGCCCGAGACCACGAGTCACCGGTTGCCTGAGCGCGAGGCGGATGACGCCCCGGACGGAGTCACCGAGCGGGTGCGGGAGGTGGCCCCGGGGCTCGTCGAGCTGCTTCAGGAGGCCGAGGACGCACGGCGGCTGCGGGCGGAGGTATCGGGCGGGGACGACGCCAGCGCGGTCTGCGCCTGGAACCACTTCGAGAACATCCCGACCTTCTACAACTGGAACAACCGGCCACGCTGACGGGGACCGCGGTCAGGGGCCTGTCGAACGGCCGGAGAGGTCTCCCGCCGGGCCAGGCCCCTGATCGTCGGTGCCGGTAGCGCTCTCGACGGGCACATGCGTGAGCACGCGGGGGTCACCGCGTGCTCAGCTACGCCGAGAGGTCAGTGGGTCGGACGAACCCAGGGATCCGGGTCGTCGTCCGCGTGATCCTCATCATCGTCGTCGACGAACTCTTTTGAGTCGTCGTCGAAGTGGTGCTCAGACTTACCAGCACCCGCCAGTTCGCGCTGCAAGGCGGTGAGGTCGGTGTTCGGGGAGTGGTACTTCAACTCCCGGGCCACCTTTGTCTGCTTGGCCTTAGCACGGCCGCGCCCCATGGCTCGACCCCCTCGCACAGAATGCGGGGCAGCCCGAAGGCGGGCCCCGATGACGTCAGGCATCTCTCGTGGCTCTTACGGTACATGGGGATGCCATCGTTCGGCACCTCGGGTTACCGTCAACCGGCTCTGCGCGTCGCGTCGATCCGGCCGTAACCCAGTGTACCCGGTAAGGAGCGGAACGGAGAGCACCCGTGACGCCGGGCAAAACGCACCAAACTTGACTCGGCCTCAGCTTACCGAGCCGGGCCGGCGGCGGGGCCCGGAGGCGGATCCGGTCGATCCGCCTCCGGGGTCGCTCAGCGCAGGTGGATCGTGCGCAGCCGGCCGACGTCGGCCATCCGCCGCTCGGCCAGACGGTCCGCGGCCACCGCCGGAGGAACGCCCTCGGCGTCCGCCAGGTGCAGGATCTCCCGGGTGGTGTCGTAGATCCGGGTGGCCCGCAGCTTCGCCCGGTCGAAGTTGAAGCCCTCGATCTCGTCCGCCACCTGGATCACACCGCCGGCGTTGACCACGTAGTCCGGGGCGTACAGGATGCCCCGGTCGGCCAGCAGCTTCTCGATGCCCGGGTGGGCGAGCTGGTTGTTCGCCGCCCCGGTCACCACCTTGGCCCGCAGCACCGGCACGGTGTCGTCGTTCAGCGCGCCGCCCAGCGCGCACGGGGCGTACACGTCGATGTCCGCAGCGACCAGCGCGGTGGGGTCGTCCACCAGGGTGACCTCCGGGTGGTTGGTGCGCACCCACGTCAGCGCCTTCGGGTTGACGTCGGTGGCCACCACCTCGGCGCCGTCCTCCAGCAGGTGCCCGGTCAGGTACTTGCCGACCTTGCCGAGGCCGACCACGCCGACCCGGCGGCCGCGCAGGCTCGGGGTGCCCCAGACATGCTCGGCGGAGGCCCGCATGCCCTGGAAGACGCCCCAGGCGGTCAGGATCGAGGAATCACCGGCGCCGCCGTGCTCGACGCTGCGGCCGGTCACGTAGCGGGTCTCCCGGGCGATGACGTCCATGTCCGCCACGTAGGTGCCGACGTCGCAGGCGGTGTAGTAGCGGCCGGCCAGCGACTCCACGAAGCGGCCGTACGCGCGCAGCAGCGCCTCGCTCTTGATCTGCTCCGGGTCGCCCCAGATGACCGCCTTGCCACCGCCCAGGTCCAGCCCGGCGAGCGCGTTCTTGTACGCCATCCCACGGGACAGGTCGAGCACGTCGGCGAGCGCGTCATCCTCGCTGGCGTACGGGTAGAACCGGGTACCGCCCAGCGCGGGCCCCAGCGCGGTGGAGTAGATCCCGATGATCGCCTTCAGGCCGCTCTGCTTGTCCTGGCAGAACACGACCTGTTCGTGTCCGGTCGATACCGGGTCGTCGGTGCTCGCGAATACGCCCATGACTGGCTCCTGGAATGGTGGCGTCCTTGTGGGACGCGGACCTGGTGGACCCCGGCGGGGATGCTGCCGGTGTCGTCGAGCCTAGTATCGGCCGGCGTGGGGGTGCCCGACGCGCTGCCGGCGTCCCACGTTGCGGCGCGCGTGGTCCGGCCGCTGACCGCGTCCGGGTGCGGTTCGTGGGAGGATCGCGCCGTGCCGTCGCTCTTCGCTTCTTACCTGCGCGTGTACGAACCGCTGACCGCCTTCGATCGGGACCGCCAGAGCTACTGGCGCCGCTACGTGTCGGAGGGGCGGGCCGTGGCCCCGGTGGAGGGGCCCGGCCGGCAGCGGACGGCGGTGATCGAGGCGCTGGGCGCGGGCTGGACCCGGCTACCGGACCTGCCGGAGGAGGCGTACGTCCTGGAGACGGACGACAGCCTGCTGGTCTGCCCCTGGAACCTGCGGATCCGAGTCGCTGAGGCGGCGCTCAGCGCCCGGGACGGGGTGCCCTCGGTGCTCGCCGACGCCTTCGTGCCGCCGGTGCTCGCCGGGCAGGCCAGGGCGGTGGTGGACGACTGGCGCAGTGGAGCCCGGGTGCTGGAGCACGGGGTGCCCCGGGTACACGAGCAGATCGCCACCTGGGGTGTGCCGCTGCGGTGGTTCGTGCTCTTCGACCCCTCCGAGCGGGACCTGGTCGCCCAGCCGGGCCGACGGGCGCTGCGCTACCGGACCGAGATCTCCAAGGCCCGCCGCCGCTCGTCACGGGCGCTGTCGGTGCTGCGTAAGTCGGTGGGCGAGGCGCCGATCACCGACGCGGTGGAGGAGGCGGCCCGCTGGCTGGAGGAGTTCCACCCGCGTTCGGTGGTGGAGCTGGACTACGGCGGCCTGGTCGATCTGCTCACCGACGAGACGTTGGCCGCGGACGACTCACCCGAGTTGGTCGCCACCGGTCTCGCCGGGCTGTCCCGCGGTGAGGCCGAGGAGGCGTCGGCCGCGTACGACAAGCTGGTGGCCCGGTGGCGCGCCGTGCAGCTGCTGGAGCGGTGCAACTAAGGCAAATCGCCCAAGGAGCACTCTCAAGGCGAGGTGTGCTCGTAGTTGACGCATCACGAACCGTGATCATGAGTCCGAATAAGGTACTTTCTGACATGTAAAAGTAGTAAAAATCGGGCATGGTTCATCCGTCCGTCTAGGGACCTTCATCCGTTCGGCCCATGTCGGACATCGGGGACTAGCCGGACCATGGGAGACGCGTCGGCCGGCGGGACCCCGGCCGATGTCTATACATGTGGAGGAGTGACCGATGGCATCGCGAACGCATGAACCAGAGCCGCTACTCACGCCGGCCGAGGTGGCGTCGATGTTCCGTGTCGACCCGAAGACGGTGACCCGGTGGGCCAAGGCGGGCAAGCTCAGCGCCATCCGCACCCTGGGTGGCCACCGTCGCTACCGCGAGTCGGAGGTCAGGGCGCTGTTGCAGGGCCAGATCCCGCAGCAGCGGCAGGGTGACTGAGCGCCAGTTTTTCCGGTCAGGGGCGGTGGATCTCGATCCGCCGCCCCTTTCCATGTCCGCCTCCGGCGCGCCCGGCCTCAGTCGCGCCCGTCGGCCAGCGTCACCCGGATGCTGACCGTGCCGCCCTCGCCGCGGCGCAGCCGGGTGCCGAGCAGGCTCAGCCGACCGAGCAGCCGGTACTTGTGCTTGAGCAGGTCGCGTACCCGGCCCGTGTCGCCGCCACCGTAGATCGTCGCGTGGGCGGGCACCTCAGCACCGTGCGGGCGGCCTCGCACGTCGCACGGCGCCACGGTCACCTCGCCGTTGCGGCGGATCCGCTTCACCTTGCCCGAGTCGGCCCGGGTCCAGACCGCCAACGCCTCGCCGTCGCGTACCGCCCAGACCGGCGTCGGCACCGCCCGACCGTCCTTGCGGAAGGTCGTGAGCAGGATGTACTTCTCGGCCGACAGTCTGTCCAGCGTGGTCACGCCGCCAGGATACGGCCGCTGCGGGCCGCTGAGTGGCCGGATAGCGTGAACGTCGTGACGGGGGATCCTCTAATCGGTGACGTTGTCGGCGAACTGCTCAGGGACACGCTCGCCGTGGCCTCCGGGGTGGGTCCCCGACCGCTGGTCGGCGGGCGACTGCCCCGGCCGGTCATCGAGATCATCGAGCGGGATGACGGATTGATCAACGGCGCGCCGGCCGCGCACTACCTGGACGCGCCGGCGGACTGGCAGCCGTACGACCACCGGGCCGTGGACCGGGCCGAGGGCGAGACGCTGGACATCGGCACCGGTGCCGGCCGCATCGCGCTGCTGCTCCAGGAGCGCGGCGTACCGGTCACCGGGCTGGACACCTCGGCGGGCGCGCTGGCGGTGAGCCGGCGGCGCGGGGTCCGGCGGCTGGTCCACGGCACCGTGGACACGCACGTCGCCGACGGCCAGCGGTACGACACGTTCCTGCTGCTCGGCAACAACCTGGGGCTGTTCGAGGGGCGGGAGCGGGCACCCGGGTTCCTGGCCGCGCTCGCCGCGCTGGCCCGGCCGGGGGCGCAGATCATCGCGCACGGCACCGACCCGTACGGCACCCGTGACCCGCTGCACACCGGCTACCACGAGCGCAACCGCAGCCGGGGTCGGCTGGGCGGCCAGCTACGGCTCCGGCTGCGCTACCGGGAGTTGGGCACCGAGTGGTTCGACTACCTGGTCTGTTCGGCGGACGAGTTCGCCAGCCTGGTGCACGGCAGCGGCTGGCGGCTGACCGATGTGGACGACCGCGATGCCCCGTACTACCTGGCTACCCTGCGCCTCGCCGACTGAGCACCCAGGTGAGGAAGGGCCCCGCGACAGGGAGGGGCCCTTCCCTACCTCTCAGACCTGGACGGTCGGGGGGAGTTGCTCGGGCGGAAGCCCGCCGTCGCCGTCGACCACCTCGTCCGGGGTGCCGTCCTCGTCGATGTCGACCATGGTGATGTCCACCTTGCCGTCACCGTTGGTGTCGAACTGGAACAGGTCGGCCTTGCCGTCGCCGTCGGTGTCCACCACCCACACGTCGGTGCGGCCGTCGTTGTTGGTGTCGGCGCGCAGCAGGTCGACCCGCTCGTCCCCTCGGGTCTCCACGGTCTCCCCGTCGGTGCTACCCGGGTCGGTGACGCTCTCCGGTGCCTGGCTCATGTCGACTGGTCCTTCCCTCGGTTGACGGGCCGTCTGTACCCGATCCCGCGCTCCCCCACGCATGGGCCGGGTCGCCGTGCTGCATAGGGTCGCACCATGAGCGAGCGGAGTGGGCGGAACACCCGGGCTGGCGTGGCGGGGACCCCGCGCGCCGCCGGGCGGGACAGGGAGGCGTGATGAGCGATCGTTTCGTGGTCGTCGGTGCCGGCACGATGGGGCTCGGCATCGCGTACGTGGCGGCCGGGGCCGGGTACGCCGTCGAGTTGGTCGAGGTGGACTCCGGCCGGGGCGCGACCGCACTGAACCGGCTCGCCGACCTGTGGGAGCGGGCGGTGCAGCGCGGAAAGCTGAGCGCCGACGAGGCTGCCACGAACCGGCTGCGGGTGACGCTGCGCCCGACCCTCGCCGAGGTCGCCCCCGCCCCGGAGGTGATCGTGGAGGCGGTGCCGGAGCGGCTCGACCTGAAGCGGGCGGTGCTACGTGACGCCGCCGCGCTGCACCCGGCGCTGCTGGGCAGCAACACCTCCAGCATCGCCATCGGCGAGCTGGCCGCCGGTCTGGACCGGCCCGAGGGCTTCCTCGGCCTGCACTTCTTCAACCCGGTCTGGGCGATGGCGCTGCTGGAGGTCGTGGTCGGCCCGGCCACCGCCGAGGAGACCACCGCCGCGGCCGTCGCACTCGCCGGCCGGCTGGGCAAGGACCCCGTCGTGGTACGCGACCTGCCCGGCTTCGCCACCTCCCGGCTCGGGGTCACCCTCGGCCTGGAGGCGATC
Organism: Micromonospora sp. NBC_00389; assembly: GCF_036059255.1. NCBI lineage: Bacteria > Bacillati > Actinomycetota > Actinomycetes > Micromonosporales > Micromonosporaceae > Micromonospora > Micromonospora sp. NBC_00389. Next base: position 1,744,834 of record NZ_CP107947.1, read on the forward strand.
CGGATGGTCGCCGACGAGGTGGCCAGCCCGGCCGACATCGACAAGGCGATGGTGCTGGGCTACCGGCACCCGATCGGGCCGCTGGAGCTGACCGATCTGGTCGGCCTGGACGTGCGGCTGGACATCGCCCGCACCCTCCAGGCCGCGTACGGGGACCGCTTCGCGCCGCCGCCGTTGCTGGTGGAGATGGTGGCCGCCGGGCGGCTGGGCAAGAAGTCCGGGCACGGCTTCTACCGGTGGCACGGCGGGGTGAAGCGGTGAGCGGGCTGCGGACCGAGGAACTGCCGGACCGGGTGGTGGTCACCCTGGACCGACCGGAGAAGCGCAACGCCATCGACGCCGACCTGATCGCCGAGCTGCACCAGGTCTGCGCCGAGCTGGAGGCGCGCCCCCGGCTGCTGCTGCTCACCGGTGGCGCGGAGGGCATCTTCGCCGGCGGCGCTGACATCGGCCAGCTCCGCGAGCGGGGCCGCACGGACGCCCTGGCCGCGATCAACTCGGCCGCCTTCGCCCGGATCCGGGCGCTGCCGATGCCGAGCGTGGCCGCCGTCGACGGCCCGGCGTTGGGCGGTGGCGCGGAGCTGGCGTACGCCTGCGATCTGCGGGTGTGTACGGCGCGGGCGTTCTTCGGCCAGCCGGAGGTGCGGTTGGGCATCCTGGCCGGCGCCGGCGCGACCCACCGGCTGCCCGCACTGATCGGTGAGGCCCGGGCCAAGGAGCTGCTCTTCACCGGCCGGCGGGTGGACGCCGCGGAGGCGCTGCGGATCGGCCTGGTGAACCGGGTCGTGGACGAGCCCGGTGAGCTGCTGACGGTGGCGCACGGGCTGCTGGACGAGATGGCCCAGGGCTCGCCGCTGGCGCTGCGGCTCACCAAGCTGGCGGTGGACGCACCGGCCGCCGCGCACCCGCAGCTCGACCTGGTCAGCCAGGCGGTGCTCTTCGAGGACGACGAGAAGCACCGGCGGATGACCGAGTTCCTGGAGCGCCGCCGGACCCGTTGACGCGGGGACGGAAACGGCCGCACCGGCGGAATGCCGGTGCGGCCGTCGTGGTCCGTGGTCGGTGCTCAGTGCCGGATCTGCACCCCGCTGTCGGCGAGCGCCCGGATCACCTGTGCGGACTCGCCGAAGCCGATGACCAGCACGGCGTCCGCGCCGAAGTCCTTGATCTCCTTGGCGCCGTCGGTGAAGTCCACCGGCGGGGCCTTGGCGTCGGCCGGCGGCTCGTAGGTGAGCAGCTTGAGCCGGTCGCCGGTGATCCCGGCTTTCTCCAGCTCGTCACGGACGGTGGCCTGAAGGCCCTCGCCGTAGGAGTCCTTGCGGGCGACGATGACGATCTTCTGCGACCCGTCGCGGAGGATCACGTCGGCCAGCGCCCGGCCCTGCAGGCTGTCCGGCGGTGCGGTGCGGAAGTAGAGGCCCTTGTCCTCCACGTCAGTCAGGCCACTGTCGGTGTTGGACGGCGAGAAGAGGATCTTCCCGGCCGCCACCACGTCCGGCAGCACCTCGCGGGAGATACCCGAGCCGCCAGCGCCGATGATCAGGCTGACGCCGTCCGCCACGTGCTTGGCCACGGTCGCCTTGGCCACCGCCGGGCTGGTGCCGTCGTCGCCGTCCACCCAGGTCACCGGCTTGCCCAGCGCGCCGCCACCGGCGTTGATCTCCCGGATCGCCAGCGCCGCGCCAGCGGCCATCGGCGGGTAGGCGATCGCCAGGTCACCGGTCTTCGGCAGCAGGCCGCCCAGGATCAGCGGCTCCTGGTCGGCGTCTCCGCCGGCGGGCTGCTTCCTCGGCTTCGGCGGCGCCTTGGTGCTCGCCGCCGACTCGGTGCCCGCCCCGACGAACTCGGTCTTGCCGTCGTTGATCTGCTGGCCGTCGAACGTCAGCGTGGCGTAGCTCGCGGTGGCCGGCTCGCCCTTGTCGGTGAAGCCCGCCCGGGTCAGCGACACGCTGCGGTACTCGATGTCCTGCCCGGCGCGGGCCAGCGTCAGGCAGGTCGCCGGGTCCTCGCAGCGCTGGCCGCCGTTGGTCACGCCGACGATCTGCTTGGCGATGGCCGCCGGGTCGGTGCTCCCGGCCAGTTGGGCGGCGAGCACTCCGATCACCACCGCGTCGTACGTCTCGGCGGAGTAGAGGTAGTCCGTCAGCGCCGGGTCGACGGACCGTAGCCGGCTCTTGAAGTCATCCGGCAGCGGGGTGAGCGGCGTGGTTCCCTTCATCCCGTCCACGAGATTGGCACGTTCCTTCAACTCCGCAGGATAGGAGTTGAGCATGTTGCCGTCCGTGCCGTAGAGGCGCACTTGTTGAGCGCTTCCCTCCTCGGCCTTTTCATCCCCGCAAGCGCTTGTGGCGAGCAGGATCGTCGCGCAGGCGGCCAGTGAGGCTGCCCGCGAGCGGCGTGATACGAACATGGTCGTCCTTCCTCCGGCGAAGGTCCGCTGCGCACATTAGCGTGCCGGGGCCAGCGGCGGGACCGTGGAGGTGGCCTAATGCGCAGGTCGCTCGCCTCGAACACGGATAGTGACGGTCGGGGTGGGCCTTGACCGGCCGTCCTACTGTGCGCTGGGTGACGGACCTACCACAGCAAACGATCGACGACGCGGCTTCCGTGCTCCGCTCGGCGCTGGCCGGGGATGGAGACGCGGTGGTGGGGACGTTCGACGCGGTCGTCGACCGTGCCGGCCTGAACGGCGCGTACGGGGTCGCCTGGTGCCTGGCCGCGACGATGGTCGGTGACGCACCGTCGGGCAGCGGGTGTGCCCTCGACTTCCCGGGGATCGACCAGGCTGACTACGACACCCGCTGGGTGGCCCGGTTCGTCAGCGCGTACGCCAACCGGGACGTACCGACCGGGGAGGCGCTCTTCGGTGCGGCGGTGGCCGACGGGCTGCTCCCCGACTGCCTGCTCACCCTCGCCGGCTCGACGATCGCCACCCTGCGCAGCCGGTCCGGCTGATGATGCCGGGCGCCCGTCGGGGGCGGCCGCCGCGCCCGGGTGGGTCGCTCAGGACGCGTTACCCGCGACCCTCGTGCTCGTCACGCAGCTTGTCGACCCGACCGTCAGCATAGGATGGTGAGACCGGTCAGGACGACGACACCGGCCGATCAGTGCAGGCTCGGCCCCGCGCCGGCCGGTGGATGTGATAGCTCTGGGGGCATGTCCGAGGCCATGCTCAGCAAGGTGCGCAAGCTGCTGGCCCAGGCCGAGGACCCGGCCTGCACGCCCGCCGAGGCGGCCGCGTTCACCGCCAAGGCCACCGAGTTGATCGCCCGTTACGGCGTGGATCGGGCGCTGCTCGCGGCCCGGGACCCGGCCACCGACCCGGTCGGCGATCGGGTGGTCGACATCGTCGCTCCGTACGCGACAAGGTCGGCCTGCTCGCCGCGGTCGCCGAACCACTGCGCTGCCGCTGTGTACGCCGCCGGCAGGGCAGCGAGTTCGCGCTGCACCTGTTCGGCTTCGCCAGTGACCTGGAGCGGGTCGATCTGCTCTTCACCTCACTGCTCGTGCAGGCGGCGCACGGCCTGGCCGGCACGGCGGTGCCGGCCGGCGAGCATCCGGCCGCCTTCCGTCGGTCCTGGCTCGCCGGCTTCGCGCAGGTGATCGGGGGCCGGCTCTGGGCGGCCGAGACCGCAGCGGCCAGCGAACCGGGTACGCCGTCGGTGGCGCTGGTGCTGGCCGACCGCTCCGACCGGGTGCAGCGCCGGCTGGCCGAGCAGTACCCGCGGCTGCGCACCGCACCACCGCGCCGGCTGGCCGGCACCGGATTCGGCTCCGGGGCGGAGGCCGGCCGCCGCGCGGACCTGGGCGGCCGGGACCTCGGCGGCGGCGCAGCCAGGGAACGACAGCTCGACCGCTGAGCCAACCGCTGCGGGGCCGCCGGAGGCGGCGTCGGTCACGGGCCGCCGGTGGCGGCGTCGGTCACGGGCCGCCGGTGGCGGCGTCGGTCACGGGCCGCCGGTGGCGGCGTCGGTCACGGGATGGGGCGGCGGCGCGAGACCGTGGCGAGGTAGCGGGTGAGCAGGTCGTGCCAGCCGGCGGTGAGCGCCTTGCGGTACCCCTCGGCCGCCTCACCGTGCCGGTCGAAGTGCCGGTGCTCCAGCTCGACGCGGGTGCGCTCGGGGCCGTCGGGAAGGAACAGCACCTCGACCTCGCTGGCCCGGGCCGGGTCCGGCACCGGCACCCGGTCGGGACCGAGCTGCCAGGCGAAGACCAGCCGCCGCGGAGGGTCCCAGGTGAGCACCCGGCCCCAGTCGGCGCGGAAGCCGTACGGGCCGATCTCGTAGAGCATCCCGCCGGCCCGCGGCTCCATGCCCAGCTCGGCGAGGGCCTCGGGGCCGGACCAGGTGTACTCGGTGACCCACCAGTCAGTCAGATCGTCGGTGAAAACCGCGAACGCGTGCTCGGCGGCGCCCGGGACGAGGAGGCTGCACCGTAAGGAGAACCGTTCCAGGTCCTGCCGGATGTCGGCCGGATCAGTCATCCCCTGTCCCATAGGCCCGGACCATACCGGCTGATGCCCCGGTGCGCAGCTTCGATGGGTGCCCGGTTCCGGACAGTGGGTTGTCGGACCGTCACGGACGGGATGCCCCGCCGGAAAGCGGGTAACCGCGCCGGACAACCCGGACGACCAGGCGGGTGTACGGCGGAGCGGGAGAGCATGAGCGAGAGCGCGCAGCAGCGGGAGCCGGACCAGGACCTCGACCGGCCGGGCCGGGTCGACGACGGTGGGGATCCGGACATCCTGCTCGACATTCCGAGGGTCGCCGTCGAGTCGATCAGGCTGGCGGTGGACGGGCTGGACGCCGACCTCTCGCTGCGGGCTCGACTGGCCAACCTGCTGGAGATCGACGCCGGCGTACGGGTGCATCTGCACAGCGTCGAGCTGGACATCAACGGCGTGCAGGCCGAGGCGCAGCTGCGGGTGCGGCTGGAGCAACTGGCGACCATCCTGGGCCGGGCGCTGGACACGATCGACAGCAACCCGCAGATCATCGAGACCCTTGGCCGGACGGCCGGCATCGCGATCAACGACGTCAACCGCAGCGCCCAAAAGTTGGCCGCGGGAGCCGTGGAGGCCACCGGCTCGGCGCAGCGCCCCGGCGGCGTACCCGGCGAACTGGGCCGGCGGGTGGGCACGGCCAGCCCGGTCGCCGATCGGCTCCGGCCGGGTGCTGGTGGCCCCGGGCCCGGTGCTGGCGGTCCTGGGCCGCGTGTCGGTGGTCCTGGCCCGGGTGTTGGTGGGCCGGATGTTGGTGGTCCCGGCCAGGGGGCCGGTGGCCCGGGGGCCGGCGAGCAGGAACGACCGAAGCCCGCCGCTACGGAAGGTCGGCGGCCGGAGGCGCAGGGACCCGAGAGTCAGCGTCAGCCTGACGGCGGCCAGGACGGCGGTGGCGTGTCAGGTGGGGCCCACGCCGCAGCCCAGAGCGCGGCTCAGCTCGCCGAGCAGGCGGGGGAGACCCTCCGGCAGGCCGGGCGCAGCGTGTGGGAGGCGATCCAGGGAGGCGTGGCGCAGCACCGCCAGCAGGGGCGTCGGGACCAGTGACGGCGGCGGAGCCGAGCCACAGGTGACAGTGCGAGCTGAAGAGAGCAGCCGCCCATCATGTTGTGATGGGCGGCTGCTCCTGTCGTCCGCTGCCTGGCCGGGATGTCCACGTGCCGAGGGACAGGTGTGCTCAGAGCGTCTTGACCTGGCCGCCGTCGAGGACGAACTCGGCGCCGGTGGTGTTGGCGGAGTGGGCGGAGGCAAGGGACAGCACCAGGTGGGCGACCTCGCTTGCCTCGGTGATCCGGCCGGTGCTGATCGCCATGCTCTGCGGCACGACCTCGTCGAGCGCCTGCTGGGCGGTGACACCCGCGCCGGCGGCAACGGCGTGCGCGAAACCGTCAGGCCCGGTCCAGAACGGGGTCCGCACCGGGCCGGGCGAGACGGCGTTGACTCGCACACCGCGCGGCGCGAACTCCTCCGACAGGGTCTTTGTCAGGTTGGACATCGCCGCCTTGGCTGCGGAGTAGTCGACCACCATCGGGAACGGCAGCCGTGCATTGATGCTGCTGATGTTGACGATCGTTCCGCCGTTGTCCACCAGGGCGGGCAGGGCCGCTCTGCTCGTGCGTACGGCGCTGAAGAACGTCACGTCGAACACGCGCGCCCACTCGGCGTCGTCGACGTCGAGGAATCCTGACCGGACGCTGCCGGCGCCAACGTTGTTGACCAGTACATCCAGCCGCCCGTACGTCGACAGCGCGGCGTCGACGAGCCGCTGCGGGGTTTCCGCATCGGTGATGTCGGCCAGCACCACGGTGGCGCTGCGACGAAACGTCCTGTCATCAGCGTAAGTCGTTTTGTGTCAAGCTTTTGGTCGGTGCCTCGGCCGTCGTCTGTCCCTGCATAGCGGTGATGGGGTTGGTCCCCAGCAACGTGTAATCGGGTTGATGAGACGACGGGCCGGGGCTGCCCGTGATGACAGGCGAGATCACAGTGCGTGTCTCAATGCCGCGTAGGGCTCGCCCCCGGCCGTCAGCTTGAACGCCGCGACGATGAATCAGGCGGCTAGAGCCACCTGCCTGCGGTGGTGGTTGCCGTAGGTGGCGATGTCGGCGTTCCATGCTCTTCCGGCGGTGATGACGGCGTGCAACTGGCGCAGGATCGCCGCGGCGATGACGGTCTGGGCTTGGGTCGCGGTGAGCTTGTTGGTCTCCCGGGTGGTCAAATGCTGGTAGCGGGCGGCATAGACGGCGTTGCTGCGCTGGGCGCCCCAGACCGCCCGCCAGGCGGCCAGACGCAGCGCGGGTCGGCCCTGGCCGGTGAGTTTGGTGCGACCAACGAACGTCCCGGACAGTTTCTCCCGCGGTGCGAGGCCGGCGTGCTTGACCAGGGCACGGGCGGAAGCGAACCGGTTCGGGTCACCGGTCTCGGCGAGGATCGCCGCCGCGCCAACCGCGGATAGGCCGGGGATGGAGGTGGCCAGTTCGGTCAGCTTGAGCTCGTCGAGGACGCGGGTCATCCGGGTCTCGGTGTCGGCGAGCTTGTCGGTGGCGGTGTGCCAGTCCTGCAGCAGGAACGCGACCCGCTCCAGCGCACCGGGCCGGTGGGCGGTCACCCCGGTGGGGTCGGCCAACGCGGTGAACAGGTGCCGCAGGATGCGCAGCGAGGGTTTGCACCCGCCGCGGCGGGTGATCTCACGGCGCACGGCCTGCTCGAACCGGGCCGCACCGAGGCGTCGGGTGCGGGCGAGGTCGCCGCCGTCACGCTGGCAGATCACCGTCATCGCTGCAGCCCAGGTGCGGGACCGAAACGGCTGCTTGGCGGCATCGAGCGCGGCGGGCCAGACACACTCGAGCAGCGCGCGGATCTGCTGGACCTGGCTGACCATTTCGATGATGAGCTGTTCGCGGCGGGCGCCCAGATGCCGCAGCCGGCCCCAGGTCTCATCGATCGGCTCGGGTACGTAGCAGCGCAGCTGCGCGGTCAGCCGAGCGATGAGCACCGCATCCTTCTCATCGGTCTTGTCCGAGGTCAGGTCCTCAGTGCGCCGCGCCCACGACGTCAGCATCGGCTGCACACACACGAACGGCATTGCCCGGTCCGCAGCGAGCTGGCCGAGGACCCGCCAGCGGTGCCCGGTCGGCTCGCACGCCACCGTCACCCCCGCCCACCCCCTCGCCGCGGCCCGCTCGGCGGCCCAGTCCAACGCTGCACCCAGATTCCAGGCCCGGCAGCGGAATGTCTTACGGGCCAACACTTTCGAGTCGTGATCGGTGACGACGACCATCTGCTTCGCGTCGGCCAAGTCGATCCCCACGATCGCGTTGGTCACCGGCACCAACGCCCGCAGCCGAGCAAGCCGCGCGTTGCGGTTGCGATCACCCCGGGACACACCGCTACCGTTACCCATGAACGTCCTCCTCCTGCGATGGGACACCAAGCCCGACAAGCGCATCAGGGGGACGTTCCTACGTCCTGCATCGACACGCAGAACGTCTTTCTATGCCGAGAGTGTGTCGAGGCGCCGATCGCGTCCCATCGACGGCCGCTGCTAGCGTCACCGGCAACCGTTGAGAAGGGAGTGCCGATGGTGGATCGGGCGAAGGTCGGTGGACGGCCGCGGTCAGTAACGATTGCAGTGACTCTGATGACCGTCGTGGCCGTCGGGTATCTCGCAGACGCGATGGCGGTCGCCGTTGGGGCAGCTGCGTACCCGGACCGTGTGCGGGAGGCACTGAACACCTCCGAGGTCGACCCACGCGCCTTTGACGTTATCAAACCACTGGCCTCGGCATTGCCCTACGTCGCGGCGTTGATCACCGCCGTGGCAGCACTGGTCCTACTGGGTATCGCGGCCTCAGTGCGTGCGGGGCACTTCGCGGGCCGCATCATCGCCTGGATCGCGATCGGTCTGTCCCTGATGTGCAGCTTCTGCGGTCTGGGTCAAGCTGGTACGCCCGCTTTCAGCGGAATCTTCTACGTGTCCGCGTTCACCCGTGACGCCTCCGGAACTAACACGTTCGTCCAGCGGTTGCCGGCCGCGTACCCGCCGGCCTATCAGTACCTCAGCGCCGGCTTTGCCCTCTTCGCGATGCTCGCCCTGATCGTCGTCGTCGTGCTGCTCGCGCGACCCTCAGCCAACCGCTTCTTCCGTCCGGTCAGACAGCTGGCACCGCCGCCAGCAACTCATTACCTGGCCGACTCGGCGCCAGCAACTCATTACCTGGGCGACTCGGCGCCAGCGCCGGTCGCTGGGGCAGCCCGTCCGATCATCGGCCAGATTTCCCAACTGTCGGTGCTGGTCGGGCAGCATCAACGCGGCGAGTTGACCGACGAGGAGTTCGCTGCGGCTCGCCAACAACTGCTCGGTGGCCCCTGATACCAGCACGTCAGACATGCTGGTATCCACCCGGCGGGAGACGCAGCTGCGCGCCCTCAGGGTCACACTCGCACCTCCCGCCATCGGCCACTGCGCGGTAACGCCCGCACATGCCGCGATCAGCGTGCTGAGGTGTCGCAGATCAGTTGGCGGACACGTGTCGCACATCAGTCGACGGAGGACACATCAAGTTCAGCCATCGCTGGCACGGCGCGCACTGCCGAATTCCGCTCTATCAGATCAAGGCGGCCCGCAAGCGGGCCGCGCCGGCCCGGCCCCGGCCTGCTGGCGACCTCCGGCCGGCATCGGCCGGGCCGGCCGGCCACGCTGACGGACGACACGATCTGAAGACCTCGGGGCTCCGCCCCGAACCCCGACCCTCCTCAGAGATCAGCCGGGAGCGGATCACCTCGCCGGGCACCACAAGGGCTACCAGCCTCCCCGGACGGGGCCAAGGTCGTTCGTCCGGTAGGGCGCTCCACCTTGTCCCCGTCCGGGGAGGCTGGACGGTCTACGACTGCCCGACGAGGAGATCCGCCAAGCCCTGGAGCGTTATACGGCACAAGGCGACGACAGACACCACTTATCCATGTCGCGCACCAGCGTCCGGGCCAAAGGCTTCATGAGCTGCCGGACATGGTCAGCGCGTCGTGCTGCTCCCCTGGACGAGCGAACCAGGCGCCCTCAGGGTTGGCGAGGGTGGTATCGATCCGGAGCTTTGCGGTCGGTTCCATCTCTGGCAGCGCCCTGACCGAAAACCATCGCACGGCCAGCGCCTCGTCGTCGTTGACCCGCGCGTGGCCGCCGGCTGGACGACAGCGGAACCAGACGTTCATGTACTGGCAGGTATCGCCGTTGGGGTAGATGCGAGGGTAGAGCGCGACGCCCGCGATGCTTTGGACAACGACCTGCACGCCGGTCTCTTCCTCGACCTCGCGGATGACAGCGTCTGCCGGCTGCTCGCCTGGCTCGACCGCTCCTGCTGGAAGTGACCAGCATCCGTTGTCGGCGCGTCGCACAAGGAGGATGTCGTCTTCGTTGAAGACCAAGCCACTGACCGAGGGCAGCATCAACAGCTGTTGCCCGGCTTTCGTACGCAGATCCCGGAGGTAGGGAGAGATCGCCATCGAGGGAGCGTACCGACTTTGGGTCACACCGACACGGGCCATTCACGGGCCAGTAACCGTGGCACCCCGCGGTCATGGACGGGCACGAGAGGCAACGAGCTCCGCCGCCGGGTGCAGGCGTTTCGGGCAACACGGCCGGTTGAGCGCGCTCTTCCAAACTGACGGTCTGAGTTCCGCGCGGGCAGCTCGAAACTAGTCTCCACCGCCATCCGCGCCCCCATCCGGCGGAGGGTGATGCATGTGGTCAAGCGGCCCGTCGTCGGACCGGGAGTCTCGTGGCCTGAACAGACTGATCACCATGAGCACCAGGAGGGTGAGCGTCATCGCGATGACGAACACAAGCCCCGCCGTCTCAACCATCGACACCACCAGGCGAGCCTATGAGTGGCAGGGGGGTGAGTCCAGGCGGCGCAGTCCGCATCTAGTCCGCAAGAGGTCGACGGACAGCGGGGAGTGGTGAGAGATGCCGAGAGGTATCTCCGCTGCTAGAAGGCCATCCGGGCAGCTCGCCGGGTCGCCCATCTTGATCTCATAATCCCTCGGTCGCGGGTTCGAGTCCCGCCCGCCCCACCTCGTTAGACCCCTGCTTAGCCAGGGGTGACGGGGATGGCAGCAGAAGCGGGAGGCGGTCAGGCCCACCACTTCGGGTACCACCTCAGGACCTCTTCCGCAGACTTCGGCGGCTTGGACTCCCTCTCCCGCCACGCAGCAATGGCAGTCGGACCATGAGCCACCAGTCCCCCGGCGAGGAGAAGTGGCGACGTGACCTGTTCGGGCCAGCCCAGCCACAACCCGACACCCGACGCAAGCAGGAGCAGAAGCCCTGCGAGCTGCGTCATCCGGAGACGCGGGCGCTTCATGCCTGCAAGTCTACGTTTGATCGACAACGAGGCCGAGTCCCCGAAGCCGGCAGCGGCGTACGGGATGGCAGCAGAAGCGGGGCGGCGTGCGATCTGCGTGCGATAAGTGGCGGTGATCGCGAGCCAAGAGCGGGCAGCCACGGGCAACGGCGACCGATGCGGCCGGGGCGCCGAAAGCAAGATCCCCACCGGCGTTTCCGCTGGTGGGGACCTCTGTAGCCCGGCGAAAGGCTATGTGGCCAGGGGCGGGGTCGAACCGCCGACCTTCCGATTTTCAGTCGGACGCTCGTACCAACTGAGCTACCTGGCCGTGTCGCTCGGCTCATGCTACCCGCCAACCGGATGAACCGCTGGCAGGGTCACACGCTCCGATACGCAGAACGCCGCGCTGGGCGCGGCGTCGGCGCTGCGGTCCTGACGGGACTTGAACCCGCGACCTCCGCCTTGACAGGGCGGCGAGCACTCCAACTGCTCCACAGGACCTAGCTTGTGTTGCTCCGGCTTGCGCCGGTCGTGCCCCCAACGGGATTCGAACCCGTGCTACCGCCTTGAAAGGGCGGCGTCCTGGGCCGCTAGACGATGAGGGCGGCCCCGCCATCATTGCACATTCGCAACTTCTAGCGGACTTGCTCCCATCCGGCCCCGCCGGAGGCTTGGAAAGCATACGTGATGCTCGGTCGGTCGACAAAACCGGTATGGCCGAAGCCTTGGATCAGCGCATAACCGCAGGTCAGGCCCGGTCTAGCGGAGTCGGGCGATGCCGTAGCGGCGCTTCAGGTCGGCGATCAAACGCGGGCAGGCGGCAAGCGTCGCGGCCCGGTCGCCGCCGCCGTCGTGCAGCAGAACGATGGCCCCGGGCCGGGCGGCGGAGTGGATCCGGTGAGCGATCGTGGCGGCGGTCGGCTTGCCCCAGTCCTGCGGGTCGACGTTCCAGTGCAGCGGACGCATGCCAAGTTCCTTCGCCACCGCGAGTACTTCCTTCGTCCAGCGACCGCCCGGTTGCCGGTAGAAGGGCACCGGCGCGCCCGGGGTCGCCGCCTGGATGGCCTTGTTGGTCCGGGTCAGGTCGGCGCGGATCTCGGCGATCGGCCGCCGGGCGAGGTCGAGATCGTGCCGCCAGCTGTGGTTGCAGAGCTGGTGCCCCTCCCGGACGATCCGCCGCACCAGCTCCGGGTGGCGTTGCACCTCATGGCCAACCATGCAGAAGGTGGCGGTCACCCGGGCCGCCCGCAGTTGGTCGAGCACCTTGGGCGTCCAGGCCGGACTGGGCCCGTCGTCGAAGGTCAGCGCCACCGGGCCGACGCCGGTGTTGCGGCGCAGGCCGTCCGGGAGCTTGGCCGGCAGCGGCCGCAGCGGAGGCTTCGGGGGCTTGGTGCGGGTCGGGCGCGGCGACGTGGTGGGTTTCGGCGGCGTGGTCGACTCCGCCGGCTGCGGCGCGCCGGCGGGTGCGATGGTGCCGTCCGGTTGGGCGCAGCCGGACAGGGCCAGCACCATGGCGAGGACGGACGCCAGGGCGGCGCGGGCTTGCATCTGTCGCTCCCGGGGGGGTCGGGGTAGGCGGACTCCCCGACGCTAACGGACGTCGCCGAGAGCCGACAGTCCCGTGAGGCCCCCCTTCGACTGGTCCAGTGAGTCACGGACCGCGACGGCGAGCGAGACCGCCTCGGCCAGGCCGACCGGCCGCACCACCCCGGCGGGCAGCGTGTCGGCCCGCCAGCCGGGGCCGGCAGCGAGTACCAGCAGCGGGCGGCGTGGCGCGGCGAGCAGCGCGCTGAGCTGGGCGGGGTCGGCGGTGGCCCGGGTATGTGACCAGAGCACCACGGCGGCCGGCCCGGTTCGGTTGACCGCCTCGACGAGGGCGGCCACCGGCACCCGGGCGCCGAGCATCCGGTAGCTGACCCCGGTCTCGGCGAGCGCGGCGGCCATCGCCTCCAGTGGCAGGCTGTGCTGCTCCTCGTCGGCGCAGGAGAGCAGGATCCGGGCCGGCCCGGTGGGCACGGTGGCCCGGCTGGCCGCCGCGAACGCCTCCGACACGCAGCGGGAGATCAGGTGTTCCACCTCGATCAGGGCGCCGGTGGCGGCGTGCCGGTCGCCGATGCCGACGAGCACCGGGCGTAGCAGGCCGTCCCAGGTGGCGACGACCCCGCTGGCGGCCAGAGCGTGCGCGATCGTCTCGCTGATCGCCGCACCGTCCAGCCGCATGGCGGCCCGGGCCAGCCCGCGGGCGGCGGGGCCGGCGCGGCCCACCGGGATGGTTCCGCCGCCGCCGTCCCGGCCGGGCGTGCGGATGCGACTGCGGATGACGACATCGGCGGGTGTCGAATCCGGTGCCTGGCGGGCCCAGCGGGCCGCGTCGGCGGGGCTCACGCCGTCGGCGGTGAGCCGTCGCATGATCTCGAGGCGCGCCAGGTCGGCCGGCGTGTACCGGCGATGGTGGCCTGGGACGTGTTCGCTGGGCCCGAGTCCGTAGCGCTGGTGCCAGGTGCGCAGGGTGGTGACCGCGACCCCCAGCCTGCGCGCCACGGCGCCCGCGCTCAGCGGCTCATCGGCCACCTGACCGCTCCGCCGCATCATCCGCCGACGATCCGGACGGGGTCACGGCCTGGCCGGGTGCGTCGGACGTCGGCCCCGAGGGGCGCAGCAGCCGGTTCACCACCCCGCCCAGCCAGGGTGCGTACGACCGGGGGTCCAGGTCGAGGTCGGCCTCCAGTGCGGCGGGCTCGGCCCAGCGCAGCTCGGCCACCTCGTCCGGGTCGGGCAGCAGCGGGGCTCCGGGGCGGAACTCGCCCTTCAGCACATGGTCGTACTCGAACTCGACCCGTCCGGTGGCCGGGTCCTCGGCGTAGTAGACGTAGACGCCCACCTCGGTCAGCTCGACCGGGCCAGTGCCCAACTCCTCGCGTAGCCGCTGGTTGGCCGCGTCGGCGAGCGGTTCGCCCGGCCGGGGGTGGCCGCAGCAGGAGTTGGCCCAGCGCAGCGGGAACCGGGTCTTGACCGCGGCCCGCCGCTGGAGCAGCACCTGGCCGTCCGGGTCCACGAGCAGCACCGAGAAGGCCCGGTGCAGCCGCCCCGGCGGTTGGTGGGCGGCCGCGACGGTGGTCTGGCCGCGGGCTCGGCCGGCGTCGTCGACCAGCTCGACGAGGTGCTCCTCGCGGCTGCTCACCGACCCTCCCCGGTGATCCGGCCGGCGGCCAGCTTGCCGGATATCAGCACCATCGGCACGCCGACCCCGGGCTGGGTGCCGGAGCCGACGAAGACCACGTTCGACAGGTCGCGGTGCAGGTTCGACGGGCGGAACGGGCCGGTCTGGAAGAGGGTGTGCGCGGCGGCGAACGGGGTGCCGGCAGCCATCCCCTGCTCCGCCCACTCGGCCGGCGTGATGGCCTGCAGCACCTCCACGCCGGCGCCGAAGCCGACGTAGCCGCGCTCCTCCAGGGTGCCGATCAGCTGGTCGCCGTAGCGGCGGGTCAGGTCGCCGCGCCACTCGAACGGCGCCCGGTCGAGGTTGGGCACCGGCGCGAGCACGTAGTAGGTGTGCCGGCCCGGCGGGGCGACCGACGGGTCGGTCCGGCTCGGGTTGGTCACCAGCAGCGACGGGTCGGTCATCAGCTCACCCCGGCGGATGACCTCATCGAAGGTGCCCTTCCACGCGCGTCCGAAGTGGATGTTGTGGTGGGCGATCTTCGCATATCCCTGGCGGGAGCCGACGTGCAGGACGACGCAGGACGGCGAGTAGGTGAGCCGGCGTTTGGGAGCCGCCGGGAGCAGGTCCCGGTAGGCGACCGGCAGGTCGGGGTTGAGCACCACCACGTCCGCTGGCACCAGCTCGCCGTCGGCGGTCAGCACGCCGGTGGCCCGGCCGTTCGCGGTCTCCACCCGGGTCACCGTGGTGTCGTACCGGATCTGAACGCCGTGCTTCTCGGCGGCGCCGGCCATCGCCCGGGAGACCGCGTGGATGCCGCCGCGCGGGAAGTAGACCCCCGCCACCGAGTCGAGGTACGCGATGACCGCGTAGATCGCCAGCGCGTCGTGCGGGGCGAGCCCGGCGTACATCGCCTGGAAGGAGAAGATCCGCTGGGTGCGCGGGTCCCGAAAGAACTGGTTGATCTTCGTCTGGAGGCGGCGGAAGGCTCCGCCGGTGAGCAGCTTGAGCAGGTTGCCGGTGATCAGGTCGGTCGGCGCGTCCAGGTTGCGCTCGATGAAGTCGGTCCGCTCCAGCCGCCACAGCTCCCGCGCGTAGTCGACGAAGCGCAGGTAGCCGTCGGCCTCACGCGGCCCGCACACCCGGGAGATCTCGGCCGCCATCCGGGTGGCGTCGGTGAGCACGTCGAGGGTCGAGCCGTCCGGGTAGTACGCCCGGTACGCCGGGTCGAGTGGCGTCAGGTCGAGCCAGTCGCGCAACTCCTCGCCGACCGCGCCGAGCGCCTCGGCGATCAGGTCGGGCATGGTGAGCACGGTCGGGCCGGTGTCGAACTCGTAGCCGTCCACGGCGAGCCGGCCGGCCCGCCCGCCGGGCACCGGCTCGCGTTCCAGCACGGTCACCTGCCGACCGCTGCCGGCCAGGTGCAGCGCGCAGGCCAGCCCACCCAGCCCGGCGCCGACGACCACCACCCGGTCAGTCCGTCCCGTCACCGTCCGCACGTGACCACCTCCTCGAAAAAGTTGCTCATCAGGCCCGCCGGTCGGTGGCGGCGACGGCCAGACCGGTCAGCGCCGTCCGCGCCGTCCGGTCCACGGGTGCGGCGTCGAGCGCGGCCAGCGCGTCGCCCACCCGTTCGGCGATCATCCGCTCCACCCGGGCCACGGCGCCGGTGTCGGCGACCAGTTCGGCGAGTCGGTCGACCGGCCCCGCACCGGCCCGCTCCAACGCGCTGAGCTGGGCCGGCGTGGCCAACTGCCGGGCCAGCATGAGCAGCGTGGTCGGCTTGCCGGCGCGCAGGTCGTCACCGGCCGGCTTGCCGGTGGCGGCCGGATCGCCGTAGACGCCGAGCAGGTCGTCGCGGAGCTGGAACGCCTCGCCGACGGCCAGGCCGTAGCGGGTGTACGCGGCGATCAGCGGGGCGTCGGCGGGAACGCCGGCCAGGCAGGCGCCGAAGAGCAGCGGTCGCTGGACGGTGTAGCTCGCCGTCTTGTAGCGGGCCACCCGCAGCGCCCGGTCGACCGACCAGTTGGCGGCGTCGTTCTCGCCGAGCACGTCGAGGTACTGCCCGGCGACTGTCTCCACCCGCATCTGGTCGTAGCAGCGGCGGACCTCGAACAGCCGGGTCGGCGGCACGGTGGCCTGTGCCAGCAGCCGGTCGGCCCAGACCAGGCAGAGGTCGCCGATGAGGATGGCGACGGCCTCACCGAACCGGTCGGGGTCACCCCGGTGGCCGGCGGCGACGTGCTGCGCGGCCACCGCGACGTGCACGGTGGGCCGGCCGCGGCGGGTGGTGGAGGCGTCCATCACGTCGTCGTGCACGAGCGCGAAGGTGTGCAGCAACTCCAGCGCGGCCAACGCGGGCAGCACCGGTGGCAGCGGTTCGGTGCCGCCGACCGCCCCGCGCCAGCCCCAGTAGGCGAAGGTGGGCCGGATCCGCTTGCCGCCGGCCAGGACGGCCTCCCGCGCGGCGGCCGCGAAGCCGCCCATCGCTGCGTCGATCTCGGCGAGCGAGTCGACCTCGGCGGCGAGGAAGGTGGTCAGGGTGTCGTTCACCGCAGTGGTCAGTTCCTGGGTGTACGCGGCCAGCACGGCGCGGACCGGATCGTCCCTGTCGCCCGGCCGGGTCGGCGCCAGGCGGATCGCGTTCCCCGCAACTGCGTCGTTGGCCATGCGGCCGAGCGTACCCTAGGCTACGAGTTGCGTCGATTGGTGCGTCGATAACCGAGGAGGCCCGGTGGACACTGATCTCACAGCTGCCTATGACCGGTGCCGTGAGGTACACAGACGTCACGGCCGCACCTACTATCTCGCCACCAGGCTGCTCCCCGCGTGGAAACGGCGACACGTACACGCCCTCTACGGGTTCACCCGGTACGCCGACGAGATCGTCGATCGCACCGAGGCCCTGCCGCCGCCCGAGCGGGCCGCCCGGCTCGACGACTGGGCCAGCCGGTTCATGGCCGGTCTGCACGGCGCGCCGGTCGACGACCCGCTGCTGCCGGCCGTGCTGCACACGATCGCCATCTTCGATCTCGACCGGGACGACTTTGCGTCGTTTCTGAAGAGCATGGCGATGGACCTGACCGTCACGGCCTATCCGACGTACGAGCACCTGCTCGACTACATGGAGGGCTCGGCGGCGGTCATCGGCACCATGATGCTGCCGATCCTGGGCAGCTCCGACCCGGCGGCGGCCCGGGAACCCGCCCGGCAGCTCGGCTTCGCCTTCCAGCTCACCAACTTCATCCGGGACGTCGCCGAGGATCTCGACCGGGGCCGCACCTACCTGCCGGACGAGGACCTGGCGAAGTTCGGCGTCACCCGCGACGAGCTGGCCAAGGCCCGTGCCCGGGGGCGTGGTACGCCCGGGACCCGCGAGCTGATCGAGTACGAGGTGACCCGGGCGCAGGCGCACTACGCCGCCGCCGCGCCGGGCATCACCATGCTCGCGCCAGCCTCGCAGGCCTGCATGCGCACGGCGTACGCGCTCTACGGCGGCATCCTGGACGAGGTGGCGGCGCAGGACTACGACGTCTTCGCCCGGCGGGCCCTGGTGCCGCAGCGGCGACGGATGGCGGTGGCCGCCCGCGCCCTGCTCACCTCGACCGGTACCCCGGTCACCGTCCCCGGACCGAGGCTCCACCCCGCGGCCCGGTGACCGCGAGCACCGCGGCGGGTCAGAGCACCGAGTGCAGCGCCTCGACCAGCTCGTCCACCCGGTCGTGCTCGGCCAGCCGGCCGGTCGCGTACGCGAAGGTGTAGCCCCGCTCTGGGTCGGCCCACGCGCTGCTGCCGCCGAGGCCGCCCATGCCCCAGCTGCCGTCCGGCTCCCACTGCATGCCCAGCGTCCACCGGGTCTGACGGTCCAGCAACAGATCCGGCCCGTCGTACTGGACCCGGGTCGCCTCCGCCACCAGCTCCTGGCTGAACAGCCGGATGCCGTCCAGGACACCACCGGCCAGCAGGCCGGCGTAGAGCCGGGCCAGGCCGGACGCGGTGGCGTGCAGGTTGACCGCCGGCACCTCGGCACCCCGCCAGAGCGGACTGTTCAGCACGGCCAGGTCCTGCCCGCCGGCCGGGTTGCCCATGGCCCGGGCCCGGAGTGAGCCCGGCTCGCCGAGTACGCGGGTGGGCCACTGCGGGTCGCCGTACCGCAGGTCCGCGCAGCGCCGTTGGTCCGCCTCCGACAGCCCGAAGCCGAGGTCGAGCCGCCACCGGCCGGCGATCTCCTCGGCCAGGAACCGGCCCACCGACCGGCCGTCCATCCGGCGGACCAGCTCGCCCACCAGATGCCCGTACGTCCAGGCGTGCTCCCCGGCCACCGAACCCGGCACCCACTCGGGATCGGCGGCGGCCAGGTCACCGGTGAGCAGCGCCCAGTCGGCGATCGCGGTGGACGGCCGGGGCACCGGGAAGGCCGGCAGCCCGGCGGTGTGCGACAACACCTGACGCACGGTGGCCGGGGTCTGGAACTCCGGCCAGTACCGGGTGACCGGCGCGTCGAGGTCGACCCGACCCCGGTCCACCAGCATGAGCAGGCAGAGTGCCGCCACCGGCTTGCCGACCGAGTAGACGTTGACCAGCGTGTCCGGCCGCCACGCGTCGTCGCTGGTCGGTGCGCCGGATCCGGCGTTGGTGCGGGAGCCGCCGATCAGGTCGACCACCGGGTGTCCGTCGTACCAGATGGTCAGGCTGGCACCGGTCTCCCGGCCGCTGGCGAGCAGGTCGTGGAAGCAGTCCCGGACCGGGGCGAAGCGTGCGTGCATCCGGTCACCGTAGGTGGAACGGTCCGGGAGCGCGTCGACTTTTCCCCGGACCCCGGTGGTCGGTGCGGGGCCGCTGGGGGATGCTGTCCAGGTGGCGGAGCCGGAGCTGGTGGATGTGGTCGTGGTCGGGCTCGGCGTTGGCGGCGAGGAGGTGGCCGGGCGGCTCGCCGAGGCCGGCCTGAATGTCGTCGGCATCGAGCGGGACCTGGTCGGCGGGGAGTGCCCGTACTGGGGCTGCATCCCGAGCAAGATGATGATCAGGGCGGCCAACGCGCTCGCCGAGGCGCGCCGGGTCGACGGGCTGGCCGGGACGGCACAGGTCCAGCCGGACTGGGCGCCGGTCGCGAAGCGGATCCGCGAGGAGGCCACCGACACCTGGGACGACACGGTCGCGGTGCGCCGGTTCACCGATCGGGGCGGCCGGTTCGTCCGGGGCAGCGGCCGGCTCGACGGGCCGGGTCGGGTCCGGGTCGGCGACCAGGTGTTCCAGGCCCGACACGGAATCGTCCTGGGCACCGGCACCCGCCCCTCGGTGCCGCCGATCGCCGGGCTGGCCGACACTCCGTACTGGACCAACCACCAGGCGATCGAGGTCGAGCAGCTGCCGGAGTCGCTGCTGGTGCTCGGCGGCGGCGCGATCGGGTTGGAGCTGGCCCAGGTCTTCGCCCGGTTCGGGGTCCGGATCACCGTGGTGGAGGCGCTGGACCGGGTGCTGGCCCTCGAAGAGCCGGAGGCGTCCGAGGTGGCCGCCGCGGCGCTGCGCGCCGACGGCGTGGAGATCCACACCGGGGTACGCGCCGAGCGGGTCGAGCACGACGGCAGCCGGTTCACCCTGCACGGCGCCGGTGGGGCGGAGTTCACCGCCGACCGGCTGCTGGTGGTGACCGGGCGGCGGGCCCACCTCGACGAGTTGGGGCTCGACACGGTGGGCCTGGACGCCGCCCAGCGCTACCTGCCGGTGGACGACCGGTTGCGCGTCTCCGATGGCATCTGGGCGGTCGGTGACGTGACCGGCGAAGGCGCCTTCACCCACATCGCCATGTACCAGGCGGGCATCGTGATCGCCGACGTGCTCGCCAACGCCCGGCAGGCGAAGGCGGGGCCGGACGCCAGCGGGACCGCGAGCGTGGTCGGCGGCGCGATGGGCGCGGCCAGCTCGTTGGGTGCCAGCGGGTCGAGCGGATCGGCCGGCAGCGTCCCGCGCGCCGACTACCGCGCGCTGCCCCGGGTGACCTTCACCGACCCGGAGGTCGGCGCGGTCGGGCTGACCGAGGGGCAGGCCCGGGAGCGCGGCATCAACGTGCAGGTCGGTTTCACCAAGCTCGGCAGCTCGACCCGGGGCTGGATCCACCGGGTCGGCGACGAGGGGTTCATCAAGCTGATCGCGGACGCCGACCAGGGTGTGCTGATCGGCGCGACGTCGGTCGGCCCGGCCGGCGGCGAGGTGCTCTCCGCGCTGGTGGTGGCGGTGCACGCGGCGGTGCCACTGAGCCAGCTCCGGCACATGATCTACGCCTATCCGACCTTCCACCGGGCCATCGAGGACGCGCTACGCGACCTGTCCTGACGGTGCCGGTCCACCGTCGTCGGGACGGCCGGCGGCGGACAGCGCACGGCAAGGATGAAGCAAACGGTCGGCACGTGGCTGTTCATTTCTTTCATTCTGATGACGTACGATTGCGGCCGTGACCAAGCGGTTGACTGAAGTTGCCAAGAAGGCGGGCGTCAGCGAGGCCACCGTCAGCCGGGTGCTCAACGGTCGGGACGGGGTCTCCGAGGCGACCCGGACGGCCGTGCTGACCGCGCTGGACGTGCTCGGCTACGAGCGGCCGACCAAGCTGCGCGGCGAGCGTGCCCGGCTGGTCGGGCTGGTGCTGCCCGAGTTGCAGAACCCGATCTTCCCGGCGCTCGCCGAGGTGGTCACCGGCTCGCTCGCCCAACGTGGTTTCACACCGGCGCTCTGCGCCCGCACCATCGGTGGCGTCTCCGAGATGGATTACGTGGAGATGCTCCTCGACCATCAGGTCTCCGGGGTCATCTTCGCCGGTGGCTCGTACGCGCTCGCCGACGCCCGGCACGACCACTACCGGCGGCTGACCGACCGGGGCCTGCCGGTGGTGCTGGTCAACGCGGGTGTGGACGAGTTGGGCTTCCCCCGGGTCTCCACCGACGACGCGGTGGCGGTGGAGCAGGCGTACGGGCACCTGCGCTCGCTCGGGCACGACCGGATCGGGATGGTGCTCGGCCCGGAGGGGCACGTGCCGTCCCGGCGCAAGCTGGATGCGATGGTCCAGGCCGCGGGCTGGGGCGACGACACGGAGTACGTCGAGCGCTCCAGCTTCTCCATGGAAGGGGCGCGGGTCGCCGCGACCAAGTTGGTCGAGCGGGGCGTCACCGGCATCATCTGCGCCAGCGATGTGCTGGCCCTGGGCACCATCCGGGCCGCCCGGCGGCTGGGTCGTGCGGTGCCGACCGATGTGTCCGTGGTGGGCTTCGACGACTCCGCGTTCATGACCTGCACCGACCCGCCGTTGACCACCGTGCGGCAGCCGATCGAGACGATGGGGCAGGCCGCGGTGGACCTGCTGGTCACCCAGATCGAGGGGGCCGGCGTGCTGCACGACGAGTTGCTGTTCGAGCCCGAGCTGGTGGTGCGTGGTTCCACCGCGCCCGCCCCCGGCCGCTGACCAGCGAGCTGGACACCGACTGACCGTCCCGGCCCCGGAGGGTCGCCTCCGTAGGTTCCGCTGAAACGACGCTTCGGCCGTCGACCGCCTCTCGCGGTCGACGGCCTTTTCGTCCTTGCCGGAACCGCGCAACGCCGGCCTGATCGGGCGTTCGTCCATAAGGGCTGAAAAGCCAACATCCCGGGCCTGTTTCACGATCTTGTCGTTATTTGCCGTTAGGAAGTCGTGTCCTTTCACAACCGCATCGATACCTTGCCGAAATGAGTCGGCCTCGTTACAGTGACTCCACTCACACCTGGCTCCGACGCAGCTACTGGGCGTCAGGTCGTATCACCGCAGATCACGAACGTCATGGAGACACCCGTTCCCGAAGGGATGGACAGATGTCCGTACCGCAATACCGAAAGGCTGCGGCGTTAGCGCTCGTGGCCGGCCTGGGGTTCAGCCTCACGGCGTGCTCCACGAAGAGCGACGACAAGGACACCAACGCAGGCGGCAAGGTCACCATCACGGTGGACTGCCAGCCGGTCGGCGCTCAGAAAGAGCTGCTGAAGAACTGGAACGACGACGTCGCCGAGTTCCAGCGGCAGAACCCCGACATCATCATCAAGAGCGTGAGCGTCGGCGAGCAGTGCAACAACCCGCCGGACTTCACCGCCCGCCTCGCCGGCGGCACCGTGACCGACGTGTTCTACGGGTACATGACCGATCTCCAGCAGGTGCTCGACTCCGGTCAGGCGATGGACATCTCCTCGTTGGCCAACAAGGACACAATCCCTACCTGGGACAGCGTCGACCCGGCACTCAAGGAGGTCTTCACCGACGGCGGCAAGCTCTACGCCGTCCCGGTGAAGAACTACTCGATGGGCCTGGTCTACAACAAGGTCCTGTTCCAGCAGGCCGGGCTCGACGTGAACAACCCGCCCAAGACCTGGGCCGAGGTCCGGGCCGCCGCCAAGAAGATCTCCGCGCTCGGCAACGGCATCGCCGGCTATTCCGAGTACAGCGCCGGCAACACCGGCGGCTGGCACTTCACCTCCCTGCTCTACTCGCAGGGCGGCCAGGTGCTGACCCCCGACGGCAAGAAGGCCGACTTCAACAACGCGGCGGGCAAGCAGGTCCTGCAGAACCTCAAGGACATGCGGTACGGCGACAACAGCATGGGCGTCCGGCAACTGCTGCAGTGGGGCGACCTGCTGACCAACGCGGGTGCGGGCAAGGTCGGCATGTTCATCGGCGCGCCCGACTCCACGCAGGCGATCGTCAGCCAGTTCCAGGGCAAGTTCCAGGACTGGGCGATGAGCCCGCTGCCCGGCCAGGACGGCGCGGCGAAGGGCACGCTCGGTGGTGGCGAGGGTTACTTCTTCAAGAAGGACCTCACTCCCGAGCAGGTCAAGGCCGGTCTGAAGTGGATCGCGTACCAGAAGCTGACGCCGGGCAAGGGCCAGTTCGACTACGTCCGGGCCAAGCCGCAGAACTACCCGGTCGGTCTGCCCCAGCCGCTGCTCTTCGCCAACGGCAGCGCGGCGCAGAAGCAGGAGCTCGAGCTGCGTAAGGCGAACGCGAACGTCGACACCGCGAACTTCGCGCTCTTCGAGGCGACCCCGGTAACGATCAAGGGTGAGCCGCGCAACGCGCAGGCGGTCTACGCGGTGCTCGACGCCGCGATGTCCGGTGTGCTGACGAACCCGAACGCGAACATCGACGCGCTGCTCAAGACGGCCGAAGAGAAGGTCAACCAGCTCCTCGCTGCCGAGAGCTGATCCGATGCTGTGGGGGCCGGTGCGCCGGCCCCCACAGCATTCGCGCCGCATCGTCCGGTCACTGAATCACCCAGGAGTTGCCTTGGCGATCACCACCGTCCCGGCCGCCAGAACACCGGGGCGCCCCACGTCCTCGTACCCGGGGCCGCAGCGTACGAGCCTCGGCCGCAAGGTACGGGACAACCTCACCGGTCACGCGTTCCTGATCGGGGCGGTGCTCTGCTTCGTTGTCTTCTCCTGGTATCCGATGATCCGCGGCATCGTGATGAGCTTCCAGCGCACCCGACGGGGCGAGACCACCTGGGTGGGCTGGGACAACTACTCCCGCATCATCGCCGACCCCAGCTTCTGGCCCGCCTGGCAGAACACGCTCTACTTCACCGTGCTCGCACTCGTGCTCGGGTACGCGGTGCCGTTCTTCGTGGCGATCCTGCTCAACGAGTTCCGGCACGCCAAGGGGTACCTGCGAATCCTGGTCTACCTGCCGGTGATGCTGCCACCAGCCTCGGCGCTCTTCCTCTTCAAGTTCTACGCGTACGACCCCAGCGAGGCGGGCCTCTTCAACGCCATCCTCAAGGCACTGCACCTGCCCACCTCGCAGTGGATGCAGTCCCCCGAGATGACGATGCCGGCGATGGTGATCGCGTCGACCTGGATGAACATGGGCGGCGCCGTGCTCATCTACCTGGCGGCGCTGCAGAACATCCCCGGCGAGCTCTACGAGGCGGCCGAGCTCGACGGTGCCGGCATCTGGCGGCGGATCGTCAACGTGACGATCCCGCAGACCCGGCTGATCCTCGCGCTCCTGGCGATGCTGCAGATCGTCGCCACGATGCAGCTCTTCATCGAACCGCTGATCCTCGCCAACGGTGCGGGCGCGGAGGACTCCGCGACCTCGGTGGCGTACCTCATCTACCAGCACGGATTCTTCCAGAACGACCTCAACGGCGCTGCGGCGCTCGGCGTGATCATGCTCGTGGTGCTGGCCGGCTTCTCCGCCGCCTACCTGCGTCTGAGCGCGAAACAGGACTAGGACGGGACGAGGAATGGCACAGGACTCCGGGACCCGGACCCTTATCTCGCACGCCCAGCTCAGCCGCGGGCGCGGCAAGGTCATCTACTGGACGCTGCTCGCCGTCGTCGTCGCGGGCTTCACACTCGTCTTCCTCGGGCCGCTCTACTGGATGGTCACCGGCGCGCTCAAGTCCGGCCAGGAGATCGCGCAGACCCCACCCTCGCTGTTCCCGCAGGATCCCGAGCCGCAGAACTACATCGATGCGTGGAACAACCTGGACCTCGCCAAACTGCTGTTCAACACGTTCTACTACGCGACGGGCGCGGTGCTGTTCCAACTCGTCTTCGACACCGCTGCGGCGTACTCGCTGTCCAAGCTTCGACCGATGTTCGGCAACGTGATCCTCGCCCTGATGCTGGGCACGCTGATGATTCCGGCGATGGTCCTCATCGTCCCGCAGTACGTGACCGTGATCGACCTGCCGATCCTGCACATCAACCTGCTCGACTCACCGTTTGCGATCTGGCTGCCGCTGGTCGCGAACGCGTTCAACATCTTCCTGCTGAAACGGTTCTTCGACTCGATTCCCGAGGAGTTGATGGCCGCAGCCCTGATGGACGGGGCGACGTCACTGCGCACGCTGTGGTCGATCATCCTGCCGCTGTCGCGACCCATCCTCGGCGTCGTCTCGATCTTCGCCGTGACGGCGGTCTGGAAGGACTTCCTCTGGCCGAAGCTGGTCATGCCGTCGCCCGAGACCCGGACGGTCAGCGTCGGCATCTACGCCTTCTCGGGTGGTACGCCCATGAACGTGGTGATCGCCGCGTCGGTCATCGCCGCGATCCCGACCGTCATCATCTTCCTGATCTTCCAGCGGAACATCATGTCCGGTCTGACCTCGGGCAGCCTCAAGGGATAGCCGGCAGCGTAACCTCCCGCGGCGAACAACGACTGTTCGCCCGACACATATCTAGGTCCGGCGAACCCGCCGACGTACTGACCCAGAAAGCAGGTGCTCGTGTCCACAGCAGACAGCGGTCCGTGGTGGCGTGGAGCGGTGATCTACCAGGTGTACCCACGTAGCTTCGCCGACGGCAATGGCGACGGCATCGGCGACATCGCCGGCATCCGGTCCCGGCTGAATCACCTGTCCGCGCTCGGCGTCGACGCGATCTGGTTCAGCCCCTGGTACCCCTCGCCGATGGCCGACGCTGGCTACGACGTGTCCGACTACCGCGACATCGACCCGGTCTTCGGCACCCTCGCCGAGGCGGAGGCGTTGATCGCGGAGGCACACGTGCTCGGCATCCGGACCATCGTCGACGTGGTGCCGAACCACTGCTCCGACGCGCACCCCTGGTTCCAGGCGGCACTCGCCGGCGGGCCCGGCGCGCCCGAGCGGGACCTGTTCTGGTTCCGGCCCGGCCGGGGCCCGAACGGCGACCAGCGGCCCACCGACTGGGTCGGCGAGTTCGGCGGCGAGACCTGGACCCGGACCACCAACCCGGACGGCACGCCCGGCGACTGGTACCTGCACCTGTTCGCCCCCGAACAGCCGGACTTCAACTGGGACCACCCCACGGTGCGGGCCGAATTCGAGGACATTCTGCGGTTCTGGTTCGACCGAGGGGTGGACGGCATCCGGATCGACTCGGCCGGGCTGCTGGTCAAGGACGGGACGCTGCCCGAGACCGTGCCGGGCCGGCCGCACCCGTTCCGCGACCTCGACGGGGTGCACGACATCTACCGCGCGTGGCGGCGGGTCGCCGACGAGTACCCCGGCGACCGGGCACTGATCGGCGAGGTGTGGATGCCGGACCGGCAGCGGTTCGCCAACTACCTGCGCCCGGACGAACTGCACGCGGCGTTCAACTTCGACTTCCTCGGCTGCGCCTGGGACGCCTCCGCCCTGCGCGAGAGCATCGACGGGACGCTGAGCGCGCACGCGCCGGTCGGCGCGCCGGCCACCTGGGTGCTCTCCAACCACGACGTCACCCGGCACGTCACCCGCTACGGCCGAGCGGACACCACGTTCAGCTTCGCCGCCAAGCGCGAGGGGACCCCCACCGACCTGGAGCTGGGCACCCGCCGGGCCCGGGCCGCCGCGCTGCTCTCGCTGTCACTGCCCGGCGCCGCCTACGTCTACCAGGGCGAGGAGCTGGGCCTCTACGAGGTCGAGGACATTCCGTTCGCGCTGCGCCAGGACCCGATGTGGGAACGCTCCGGCCGGGTCGACCCCGGTCGCGACGGCTGTCGGGTGCCGCTGCCCTGGGCCGGTGACGAGCCGCCGTTCGGGTTCAGCCCCGCCGGCGCCGCAGCGCCCTGGCTGCCCCAGCCGGCCGACTGGAAGGACCGGACGGCCCGGGCGCAGACCGGCGACGCGGCCTCGATGCTGGAGCTGTACCGGGCGGCGATCGCGATCCGGCGGGCCGAACCGGCGCTCGGCGACGGCGACCTGAGCTGGCTGCCCGCCCCGGACGGGGTGCTCGCCTTCAGCCGCGGCGGTGGGTTCCGCTGCCTCGTCAACCTCGCCGACTCGTCGGTCCCGCTGCCCGCCGAGGGGGAGTTGCTGCTGGCCAGCGGGCCGCTCGATGACGGTCTGCTGCCACCGGACACCGCCGTCTGGCTGCGTACCCCAGAGCCGGCGGAGGGGCCCGGCCTGGCCTGACCTGATCGCCGTGGAGCCGGCGGCCCGTCCCGGTCGCCGGCACCGAGCACCCACCCCGGCCCAGCGTGGGCCGTCGGAGGAAGGAGGAAAGAGGGGGGACCCGCCACGCCGCACGGATACGGGGGGACCTGGCCTGCCTGACGAAAGGGAGAGCGCAGCTCATGGCCAACCACACCACCGGCACCGCGCACCACCTCCGACACCCGACCCGGGCAGGGTTGGCCGCCATCGCCGCCACCCTGCTCGTCGCGACCTCGGTGACCGCCCTCGCGGTCACCGGCACCGCAACCCCAGCCTCGGCGGCCGGGCTGTCCCCCTTCGACATTCCCGGCCGGGGCGCCACCGTCCCGTTCGTCGAGCAGGAGGCGGAGAAGGCCGCCCACAACGGCACGAAGATCGGCCCGGACCGGCGCTACGGCACGCTGCCGTCCGAGGCGTCCGGCCGGGAGGCGGTCACCCTCGACTCCGTCGGCGAGTACGTCGAGTTCACCCTCACCGCCCCGGCCAACGCGGTCACCTTCCGGCACAGCCTGCCCGACAGCCCGGCCGGCACGGGCCGGGACGCCGCCATCGACCTGCGGGCCAACGGAACGCTGCTGAAGTCGGTCCCGGTGACCTCGAGGTACGGCTGGTACTACGGCGGCTACCCGTTCAACAACAACCCGGGCGACACCAACCCGCACCACTTCTACGACGAGACCCGGGCGATGTTCGGCAGCACCTACCCGGCCGGCACGAAGGTCCGGTTGCAGGTCTCCTCGACCGCCCAGTCGCCCACCTTCACCATCGACCTGGCCGACTTCGAGCTGGTCGGCGGGCCGATCGACAAGCCCGCCGGTGCGCTCGACGTGGTCACCGACTTCGGCGCCGACCCGAGCGGCGCGACCGACTCGACCGCGAAGTTCCAGGCGGCGGTCGACGCCGGTAAGGCCCAGGGCCGGGTGGTCTGGATCCCGACCGGCACCTTCACCCTCTGGGACCACGTGGTGGTCGACGGGGTGACCCTGCGCGGCGCCGGCCCGTGGTATTCGGTGCTCGGCGGCCGGCACCCCACCGACCGTAAGCGGGCCGCCGGCATCTACGGCAAGTACGTCCCCGGTGGTGGCTACACGGGCGGCGTCCGCCCGCACGAGGCCGGTGGTCCGAGCCGGAACGTCACGCTGCGGGACTTCGCCATCATCGGCGACATCCGGGAACGGGTGGACGACGACCAGGTCAACGCGCTGGGCGGGGCGATGACCAACTCGGTGGTGGACAACCTCTGGCTGGAGAACACCAAGGTCGGGGCGTGGATGGACGGCCCGATGGACAACTTCACCATCCGCAACAGCCGGATCCTGGACCAGACCGCCGACGGGGTGAACTTCCACACCGGCGTGACCAACTCGACGGTGACCAACACCTTCGTCCGCAACACCGGCGACGACGCGCTGGCGATGTGGGCGCAGAACGTGCCGAACGTCAACAACTCCTTCACGCACAACACCATCGGCGTGACCCTGCTGGCGA
Organism: Micromonospora sp. NBC_00389; assembly: GCF_036059255.1. Lineage (NCBI taxonomy): Bacteria > Bacillati > Actinomycetota > Actinomycetes > Micromonosporales > Micromonosporaceae > Micromonospora > Micromonospora sp. NBC_00389. The sequence goes on from NZ_CP107947.1 coordinate 1,773,238, forward strand.
ACCACCTGGTCAGCTACGGCGGCCGGGACATCAAGATCACCGACAACGTGACGGCCGACTCGCTGACCAACGGCGGTGGCATCCACGTCGCCAACCGCTACCCCGGCGTGCAGGGCGCCACCGGCGTCCAGGGCACCTGGACGATCGCCCGGAACACATTGATCCGCAACGGCAACTCGGACTACAACTGGAACTTCGGCGTCGGGGCGATCTGGTTCTCCGCGCTCAACGAGGCGTTCCTGCAGCCCACCATCAACATCACCGACACCGACATCCTGGACAGCTCGTACGCCGCCCTGCACTGGATCGAGGGCCAGACCAGCGGGATCAACCTGAACAACGTGCGGATCGACGGCGCCGGCACGTACGCGCTCCAGGTGCAGGCGCCCAGCCAGGTGTCGTTCACCAACGTGCGAGCCACCGGCATCGCGCAGAGCAACCCGATCCACAACTGCGTGGGCGGCGGCTTCCAGATCACCCAGGGCGCCGGCAACTCCGGCTGGTACACCCCGACCCCGTACTGCGGCCCGTGGCCGGACCCACAGTGGGGCGGCGGACCCACCACCCCGCCACCAACCACCCCACCGCCGACCACCCCGCCACCCACCACCCCGCCACCCACCACCCCACCCCCGACCGGGGGGAACCTGGCGCTGAACCGGCCGGCGACCGCCACCAGCACCAACCAGAGCTACAGCGCGGCCAACGCGGTGGACGGCAACGCGGCCACCTACTGGGAGAGCGCCAACAACGCCTTCCCGCAGACCGTGACCGTCGACCTGGGCTCAGCCCGGTCGGTCGACCGGGTGGTGCTCAAGCTGCCCGCCGGCTGGGAGCGGCGTACCGAGACCCTGTCGGTGCTCGGCTCCACCGACGGGTCGTCGTACGCCACCCTGGCGGCGTCCGCCGGTCGGGTCTTCGACCCCGGCGCGGGCAACACCGTCTCGATCGGCCTGCCCGCCGGTGACCGTCGCTTCATCCGCGTCACCGTCACCGGCAACACCGGCTGGCCGGCCGCCCAGCTCTCCGAGGTCGAGGTGTACGGCGGCACGCCCACCACCCCGCCGCCCACCACACCACCGACTACCACCCCGCCCCCGACCACACCACCGCCCACCGGCAACCTGGCGGCCGGGCGGCCGGTCACCGAGACCAGCCACTCCGACGTGTACGCCGCGCCGAACGTGGTGGACGGCAACCCCAGCACCTACTGGGAGAGCGCCAACAACGCGTTCCCGCAGTCGCTGACCGTGGATCTGGGCGCCAACCGGACGGTTTCCCGGGTCGTGCTGAAGCTGCCGCCGCCGTCGGCCTGGCAGACCCGCACCCAGACGCTGTCGGTGCTCGGCTCCACCAACGGGTCGTCGTTCACCACCCTGAAGGCGTCCGCCGGCTACACCTTCAACCCGGCCACCGGCAACACCGCCACCGTGACATTCGCGGCGACCAGTCAGCGGTACCTGCGGCTGACCGTCACCGGCAACAGCGGCTGGCCGGCCGGTCAGCTCAGCGAGTTCGAGGTCTATTCCAGCTAGGCCGGGCAGCCCCCTCCCGTCCGGGGCGGGGGCCACCCGGTCGGGCGGCCCGGCGCAGCGCAGCCCCGGGCCGGTCTGATCCCCCGTCTTGTCCACCGCACCGTCCCCCACCTGTCGCGGTACGACGGGCGTACCCCTGCACCCGTCGCCGGGCAACGCACCCACACCCCACCCCCGAAAGAGGTGTAGCGACGCCATGTCCAGATTCGGTACCAGACGAGGCACCCCGCCGACCGGCGCGCCCGATCCCACTCGCCGAACCACCCGTACCGGCCACCGACGGCTGCTCGCCGGCGTACTCGCCGGGCTGCTCCTGACCGCCGTGCCGGCCGTGACCCCCGCGACCGCCGCACCGGCGGCGGACCCCTCCGCAGCCGCCGCCCGCGCCGCCCTGCTCGCCGGGCTCTCCGCCACCATGACCGCCAGCAGCCACAACCAGAACTACGTGGCGAGCAACGCCAACGACGGCAACGCCGACACCTACTGGGAGAGCGCCAACAACGCGTTCCCGCAGTGGATCCAGGCCGACCTGGGCGCCACGGTCAGCGTGGACCGAGTGGTGCTCAAGCTGCCGCCGCCGTCGGCCTGGCAGACCCGCACCCAGACGCTGTCCGTGCTCGGCTCCACCAACGGCTCGTCGTTCACCACCCTGAAGGCGTCCGCCGGCTACACCTTCAACCCGGCCACCGGCAACACCGCCACCGTCAGCTTCACCGCGGCCAGCACCCGCTACGTGCGGGTGCAGGTCACCGGCAACACCGGCTGGCCGGCCGCCCAGTTCTCCGAGGTCGAGGTCTACGGCGCCGTCGGCAGCCCCGACACCCAGGCCCCCAGCGTCCCCGGCAACCTGGCGTACACCCAGCCCGCCAGCGGGCAGATCCGGCTCACCTGGTCCGCGTCCACCGACAACGTCGGCGTGACCGGGTACGACGTCTACGCCAACGGCGGACTGCGCGGCAGCGTCAACGGCTCGACGCTGACGTACACCGACAGCCAGCCGGACAGCGCCACCGTCTCGTACTACGTCCGGGCCAAGGACGCGGCCGGCAACCAGTCGGCGAACAGCAACACCGTGACCCGGACCGGCACCGGCAACCCGCCGACCGGCACCAACCTGGCGATCGGCAAGCCGATCACCGCCTCCGGGTACGTGCACACGTTCGTGGCCACCAACGCCAACGACAACAACGTGGCCACCTACTGGGAGGGCAACGGCAACCCGAGCACGCTGACCGTGCAGCTCGGCGCGAACGCCAGCCTCAGCCAGATCGTGCTGAAGCTGAACCCGGACTCGGCCTGGGGTGCGCGTACCCAGAACATCACCGTGCTCGGCCGGGACCAGGGCTCCTCGACCTTCACCACCCTGGTCGGTGCCGCGAACTACAGCTTCAACCCGGCCAGCGGCAACACGGTGACCATCCCGGTCTCCGGTGCGGCGGCCGACGTACGGCTCTCGATCGCCTCGAACACCGGTGCCCCCGCCGGGCAGGTGGCCGAGTTCCAGGTCTTCGGCACCCCGGCGCCGAACCCGGACCTGACCGTCACCGGCATGTCGTTCAGCCCGTCCGCGCCGGTCGAGACGAGCACCATCACGCTCTCGGCGACCGTGCGTAACGCCGGCTCGGCGGCCTCCGGCGCGACCAACGTCAACTTCTATCTGGGCTCCACCCGGGTCGGGACCGCGTCGGTCGGCGGCCTCGCGGCCGGCGCCTCGACCACCGTCAACGCCAACATCGGCACGCGTGACTCGGGCAGCTACCCGCTCAGCGCGAAGGTCGACGAGTCGAACACCGTCGTCGAGCAGGACGACACCAACAACAGCTACACCAACCCCAGCCCGCTGGTGGTCGGCGCGGTCGCCAGCTCCGACCTGGTCGCCTCCGCGGTCGACTGGTCGCCGGGCAACCCGCAGCCCGGCAGCACGGTGACCTTCTCCGTATCGATCCGCAACGCCGGCAACGTCGCCTCGGCGTCCGGTGCGCACGGCATCACCCTGACCGTGCTCAACGAATCCGGCACCGTGGTCCGTACCCTGACCGGCTCCCACTCCGGCGTGATCAACGCCGGCGCGACGGTCGGCCCGATCAACCTGGGCACCTGGACCGCCGCGAACGGGAAGTACACCGTCCGGGTGGTGCTCGCCGTCGACGGCAACGAACTGCCGGTCAAGCAGACCAACAACACCAGTGACCGCCCGCTCTTCGTGGGGCGCGGCGCCAACCTCGGCTACGACATGTACGAGGCCGAGGACGGCACGACCGGTGGTGGGGCCGGGCAGGTCGGGCCGAACCGGGACATCGGCAACCTCGGCGGCGAGGCGTCCGGACGTCGGGCGGTGACACTGAACAGCACCGGCTCGTACGTCGAGTGGACCACCCGGGCGGCGACCAACACCCTGGTCACCCGCTTCTCGATCCCGGACTCGGCCGGCGGCGGAGGCATCGACTCGACACTGAACATCTACGTCAACGGCACCCTGCACAAGCCGATCAACCTGACCTCCAAGCACATCTGGCTCTACGGAGCCGAGGCCAGCCCGAGTGACTCGCCGAGCGCCGGCCCGCCCCGGCACCTGTACGACGAAGCGAACGTCATGTTGAACTCGACCATCCCGGCCGGCAGCAGGATCCGGTTGCAGAAGGACCCGGCCAACACCACCACGTACGCGATCGACTTCATCAACCTGGAGCTGGTCGCACCCCGGGCCAACCCGGACCCGGCCCGGTACCGGGTGCCGACCGGCTTCAGCCACCAGGACGTCCAGAACGCGCTGGACGCGGTCCGGATGGACACCACCGGAAACCTGATCGGCGTCTACCTGCCGGCCGGCACCTACGAGACCGCGCAGAAGCTCCAGGTGTACGGCAAGCCGATCACGGTGGTCGGCGCGGGCATGTGGTACACCCGCTTCCAGACGCCGACCGGCCAGCAGAACACCGACGCGGGCTTCCGGGTGGAGTCCTCGGCCAGCGGGTCGTCCTTCTCGCACCTGGCCTTCTTCGGCAACTACACCAACCGCATCGACGGGCCGGGCAAGGTCTGGGGTGAGCTGAAGGACGTCGACAACATGACCCTGGACAGCGTCTGGGTCGAGCACACCGTCTGTGCGTACTGGGGGGTGAGCGTCAGCGGGCTGACCATCCGTAACAGCCGCTTCCGCAACACCTTCGCCGATGGCGTGAACCTGACCAACGGCAGCACCAACAACCTGATCACCAACACCGAGGGGCGGTCGAACGGCGATGACGCCTTCGCTCTCTTCTCGGCCACCGACCAGGGTGCGTCGACCTCCAACAACGGCAACGTGTTCGAGAACCTCTCGGCCACGCTGACCTGGCGGGCGGCCGGGCTGGCGGTCTACGGCGGCTACAACAACATCTTCCGCAACCTGTACATCGCGGACATGTTGACGTACTCGGGGGTCACCATCAGCTCGCTGGACTTCGGCTACCCGTTCATCGGGTTCGGGGCCAGCCCGCCGACCCAGTTCCAGAACATCTCGCTGATCCGGGCCGGTGGGCACTTCTGGGGATCGCAGACGTTCCCCGCGATCTGGGTCTTCTCCGCCTCGAAGGAGTTCCGCGGTATCCGGGTGTCCGACGTGGACATCGTCGATCCGACGTACACCGGGATCATGTTCCAGACCAAGTACAACGGGTCGCAGCCGGAGAACCCGATCACGGACACGGTCTTCACCAATGTCTCGATCAGCGGCGTTCGCAAGAGCGGTGACGCGTTCGACGCGAAGTCGGGCTACGCGATCTGGGCCAACGAGATGCCGGAACCCGGTCAGGGCCCGGCGGTCGGCTCGGTCACCTTCAACAACCTGCGACTGACCAACAACTACCAGGACATCCGCAACACCACGTCGACCTTCACCATCAACCGCAACTGATCTCGTCGGTAGCCGATGCCGCCGGGAGGCTCACCCCTCCCGGCGGCATCGCGCCGTGCCGGCCCTCGCCGCCGGCGAACCGGGCCGCACCGGCGGCCGCGTCGGCGGCCAGCGAGTCCATCCCGTACGCCAACTCGGTCGCCAGGGCCTCCGGCTCGGGCCGGCCCGCGCCGGCCAGCATCGCCGCCCGGTCGTTGCGCAGGCAGGTCTGTGGATGCCGGGCGATCTCCGCGGCCAGTTCCTCGGCTGCGGCCCGCGCCTGGCCGGGCGGCACCAGCCGGTTGACCAACCCCATCGTGTACGCCTCATCCGCCGGCACCGGCCGGCCGGTGAGGATCAGGTCCAGTGCGCGGCTCTCACCGATCAGTCGGGGCAGCCGGACCGTGCCACCGTCGATCAGCGGCACCCCCCAGCGGCGGCAGAACACCCCGAGCGTCGCGTCGGACTCGGCGACCCGCAGGTCGCACCAGAGCGCCAACTCCAGCCCGCCGGCCACCGCGTACCCGGAGATCGCCGCGATCACCGGCTTGCCCAACGTCATCCGGGTCGGACCCATCGGGCCGTCCCCCTCCGGCTCGACCCGGTTGCCGCTCGGGGTGCCGATCGCCTTGAGATCGGCACCGGCGCAGAACGTGCCGCCGGCTCCCCAGAGCACGGCCACCGCCGCGTCCGGGTCGGCGTCGAAGGCCCGAAAGGCGTCGGCCAACGCCCGAGCGGTCGGCCCGTCGACCGCGTTCCTGGCCGCCGGCCGATCCAGCACCACCGTGGTCACCGGCCCGGCGCGCTCCACCCGTACACCCATCGGCCCAGCATGCCCGCCGCGCTCCGCCGGGACAATCCTCGTCGATCTTGCACGTTTCGCTACGGGTTTAGTCACCGTCGACCGGTTTGCGACCGCGTTCGCCGGGAAGTCGGTACAGGTGCGAGCGCTATTGACGAAAGTTGAGCAGGCATCCCGGCTGGACCGGGCAGGTGACCGCCTGCAGCGGGTGGTCCTCGGCACGCTGCGTCCGCGGCGGCTGCGGGACCTGCTGCACGGGGTGACGCTGGGGCACCCGCTGCATCCGGCGATGGTGCAGGTGCCGCTCGGTTCCTGGACGAGCGCCGCGGTGCTGGACCTGATGCCCGGGCAGCACCGGCCTGCCACCATGCTCGTCGGCCTGGGCACCGTCAGCGCGTTGCCGGCGGCGGTCGCCGGGCTGAACGACTGGGCGGCGCTCTCCCGGGACCAGCGCCGGGTCGGCCTGGTGCACGCCGCGGCGAACACTGTCGGCGTGACGCTCTACGCCGGCTCGCTGGCCGCGCGGCTCGCCGGCCGGCACGGCGTCGGTCGTGCCCTCGGATATCTCGGGCTCTCCGCCGTGAGCCTCGGCGCGTACGTCGGCGGTCACCTGGCGTACAAGCAGGGGGCGCAGGTCAACCAGAGCATCTCCGAGCTGCACCGGATGAGCGAGGGCTGGCATTCGCTGACCGAGATGGCGGCGCTGCCGCAACGCACGCTGGTCACCCGGGAGGTGGACGACGTCTCGGTGATCCTCTACCGGCACGGTGAGGAGGTCACCGTGATGCTGGAGCGCTGCCCGCACCAGAGCGGGCCACTCGGCGAGGGCGACGTGCAGGAGATCGACGGCCACGCCTGCGTGGTCTGTCCGTGGCACGGCAGCGCGTTCCGGCTCAACGGCGGCGAGGTCGTGCAGGGGCCGTCCGGCAGCGACCAGCAGATCCTGCCCACCCGGATCCAGAACGGCGTGTTGCAGACCCGACTGCCCTGACATCCGCGCGAACGGTCGTCGGCCCGGTCGCCCTGGCTTGAGCGCGCCCCACCACCGACGCTCCGCGTCGCCAGGCCCGCGGCGTTTCAGGCGCGGCCGGCCACTGACGCCGCGTGCTGTGGGGTGGGTGGGTGTTGTTGAGCGTGGCGCGCCACCGACGGCACCGGCCGTCGGGTGGGTGGGCGATTGAGCGCGGCCTACCGCCGATGCTCCGCTCGGCGGGTGCGCGGCGCGCGTGGCCTTACCGCTGAGGCTCCAAGCCGCCAGGACATGTTGCTTCCGGCGACCGCCCGCCGCACGGACCTCCCCGCCCGCTCGCTCGCCGCCCGCCCGCGTCCGCTGCAAGGTCGCGCTCGATCCAGGATGTAGTGGTCTCGTTCGCGGCCGAGGCCACTACAACCAGGATCGAGCACGATCTTGGCGGCGAATGGCGATGTGAGCGCGGCGGTGTGAGCCGGGTGGGGTCAGGAGCGGGGTGGACCGGCCAGGTCGGGGACCGGGCGACGGGTGCGGTCGGCCCGGCGGCGTAGAGCCTCGGCTGCCGGGCGGGCCAGCAGCGGGGTGGCCAGCACGGCGACCAGGGCGCCGAACAGCACGCCCGCGGCCACGTCGTGCGGGTAGTGCACGCCCACGAAGACCCGGGAGAAGGCGGCCAGCGCGGCCAGCGGCAGCGCGACCAGTCCGAACCGGCGGGACAGCAGCAGCGTGGTGACCGCCAGCGCACCCGCCAGAGTGGCGTGGTTGCTGGGGAACGACCAGTCGCCCGGGGGTGGGCAGGCACCCGCGATGATCGCCGAGCCAATCGTCCGGCACGGGCGATCCTCGTCCACCACCGTCTTGATCCACTCGCTGCCCGCGTACGCCAGGAGGGTCGGCACCGGCGCGACCAGGGCGAGCGCCCGGTCGCGCTGGCCGCCGGACAGGCGGCTCAGCGCGGCCATCAGCAGCAGCGCGCCGAGCAACAGGATCACCCCCTCGGTGGCGTGCCCGACGAACCACTGCACCGGTTGCGGGCTGTCGGCCGCGACGTCGACGACGTCGCGGTACCACTCGGCGCTGATCTCCGGAACGTCCACGTTGCCGGTTTCCACCATGAATCACCTCACCAAATGTTCATACCCCGTTCATCTGGGAGAAAGCGTAGAAAGCGGCACTGGGTAGCGCAGGAGACGAAGGTCGGGACCGCCTCCCGACCTTCGTCCAGTGATCACACAGTCGGCTCTGCTTGTCTGATCAGGGACGTCAATGAGGGTGTGCCGTGCGGGATACCGGGCAGCCACGTCAGCCGCGTACGAGTGCCAGCCACGGTGAGCAGTTGCGGGTCACCGGCACCACGCCGGTCACCCGGCTGATGCCGCCGCTGCCCGACCCCCGGGCTCGAGCCGCAGTCACCGCCCGGTCGCCGCCCCGCCCATCGCTCGGCCGGCTGACCCGCCACGGTCCGCTCAGGTCGGCGCGGGACCGCCGGCCATCCGCTCGCGGACGGCCTCCAGCTCTTCGAAGGCGTACGCCCAGTTGTGGCACTTGAAGCTGCGCAGGCCCTCGATCGCGGTGCGACAGTCGGCGCAGCGGACGCCGGGGATGGCATCCGGCACCTCGGTGTTGACGTACTTGTGCTCGCCGAGGATGACGGTGGCGATCATGGCCTTGTCGTGCAGGCCGGAGAGCGCCGACGAGACGATGTCGTACCAGGTGACCCGCCGGCTGCACTTCGGGCAGTCCGGCTCGTCGCCGCTGACCCAGAGCGGGGCGCCGATGCTGCGCGCCGGCATGCCGAGCAGCTTCTCCAGCCGCCGGACGTCCGATTCCGGGGTGGTCCACCGGTGCCGGCCGGGCAGCGACGCGGGTGAGTCGTACACGGCGCGGAAAAGGTCGTGGTCGACCCGCACGGTTTCCCGCTGACTGGTCATCGGCGTCGCTCCTCGATGAGTCGGTGCCCCCACCGTGGTCGGCCGTGACCAGGGGCGCAGCCGGATCAACGACACGAGGGGTCAGCGGGTCGTCGTCCCGGGTGCTAGACATCGAGATCCGACCTTGCCGTCGAAGGGACTCCCTCGTGACCGACCAGCCGGCACCCGACCCGACCGACGTCAGCGCCCGACCCAACGTCGCCCGGATGTATGACTACTTCCTGGGCGGTAGCCACAACTTCGCCGCTGACCGGGCCGCCGCCGAACGGGTGCTCGAACTCTTCCCGGAGACCGGGGTCGCCGCCCAGACCAACCGGCACTTCCTGCGCCGGGCCGTCCGGTACGCCGCCGAGCAGGGCGTCCGCCAGTTCCTCGACATCGGTGCCGGGTTGCCCACCCAGGGCACCGTGCACGAGGTGGTGCAGACGGTGGCGCCCGACGCTCGGGTGGTCTACGTCGACTACGACGAGGTGGCCGTCGCGTACGCCCGGCAGTTGCTGACCGGCGCCCCCGGGACCGCGGTCGTGCAGGGCGACCTGCGCCGGCCGGACGAGCTGCTCGCCCACCCGGACGTGCGGGGCACCCTCGACCTGGACCGCCCGGTGGCGGTGCTGCTCCTCGCGGTGCTGCACTTCGTGTCGGACGACGACGACCCGTGGGCGGCGATCGCCCGGCTGCGCGACGCCACCGCGCCCGGCAGCCACCTGGTGCTGTCCCACCTGACGCTGGACGGCATCCCGCCGGAGCTGGCCGAGCGCGGGCAGGCCGTATATCGCAACAGCAGCGCCCCGCTGGTGCCCCGCACGCACGCCGAGACGCTGCGCTTCTTCACCGGGTACGACCTGGTGGAGCCCGGTCTGGTCGAAACCACCCGGTGGCGGCCGGACGGCGAACGGGAGGCCGTGGATTCGCACGGCTATGCCGGGGTCGGCATCCGCCACTGACCCGCTTTCGCCGCCAGCGGCCAATCCGGGATGGTACGAACGGACGCAGGGCGTGCCACCGGGAGGAGCGCCGATGGTGAGCAAGCCCGAACGGCTGCTGCGCGGAAAGGACGTGCCGCTCAGCGCCTCCTTCCTCGAACTCTTCTTCGACCTGGCGGCCGTCCTCGCCCTCAGTCAGCTGGCGCAGCACTTCCTCGCCGACCTCGGCCTGGTCGGTGGGCTGCGCACCGCGCTGCTACTGGCTGCGGTCTGGTGGATCTGGGTGACCACCACCTGGCTCGCCGACTGGTACGACCCGGAGACGCCGGCGATCCGAGGGCTGCTGGTCGGCGCCACGCTGGGCAGCCTGCTTGTCGGGGTGGCGATCCCGCAGGCGCTGGATGGGCGGGGCCTGCTCTTCGCTGGCGCGTACGTCGCGGTCCACCTCGCCCGGGGCGTGGTCACCGCCCACATGCTGCGCGGTCACCCCCGGCAGAGCCGGGCGCTGCGGATCCTCAACTGGTACGCCGTCTCCGCCGTACCGTGGCTGGTCGGTGCGTTCCTGCCGGAGTGGCGGGTGCCGCTCTGGTTGCTCGCCCTCGCCATCGACCTCATCGGGCCACGACTCGGCTGGCCGACGCCGTGGCTCGGTCGTGCACGGCAGCAGGAGCTGCACCTCACGGGCGAGCACTTCGCCGAGCGGTACCAGCAGATCATGATCATCGCGCTCGGTGAACTCGTCCTGGTCGCTGGTCTCACGTACTCCGGCACCCGCCTCAGCCTCCCGGAGACCGCCGCCTTCCTGCTGGTCTTCGCCACCGCCGTGTTGATCGGTCTGCTCTATGTGACGCCCGCCGGCCAGCGCCTGGGCCCCGCCATCGAGCGCGCCGATCCGTCCCGGCTCGGCGTCACCACCAGCTACCTGCACCTGGTGATGATCGCCGGGGTGGTGGCCACCGCCGTCGGGGCCGAGGTGAGCATCGCCCACCCCACCGAGATCGGCCACACGACCGCCGTCGTGGTCATCCTGGGCGGACCCACCCTCTTCCTCGTCGGGCGGATCCTGTTCTCCGTCGCGGTCCACCGGCGGCTCTCCTGGGCGAGGGTGGTCGGCCTGTTCGCCCTTGTCCTCGCGGCGGTCCCCCTTCGACTTCCACTGGTGGCGGTCAGCGCGGTCGCCACCGGGGTGCTGATCGTGGTGGCCGTCCTGGACCAGGCCGACATCTTCACCTTCCGCCGGCCCCGACCCCGTTGGCCGGACTCTGGTACTGCCCTGCTCCCGGCATCCCCACGCTCGATCAGGCTGGCGCCGCCAGCCGGCCCGCCGCCGACAGCCGCCGGACCATCGCCGCGTGCGGAACGGCGTGACTGGTACGACCGGCCACACCAGTGGTGGTGGTTGCCGTGAAGAGGGAGTTGAGCAGCGCTTCCTCGACCGAGTCCAGGACGGCGGCGAAGACCGGGTTGATCTCCCCGTCGGGGACGGGGCGCCGGTCCGGTGGTGCGGTGCTGAACGCGATCGCGTAGTCGCCGCTGCCGTTGCTGTAGGACGCCCCGACCCGGCCCATCGCGAAGACCGCCCGCCGGGCGAGCCGTCCGAGCTGCCGGGCGTCCAGGGGTACGTCAGTGGCCACCACGATCATGCAGGAGTTGCCGGGCGGTTCGCTCCGGTCGGCGTCTGGGATCAGCTCATCGACCGGCATCGGGACGCCGAGGACGGTCAGCTCTCCACCGAAGTTGGACTGGACGAGGGCACCGACCGTCGCCGGACGGTCGGCCACCCGTACCGTCCTCGACGAGGTGCCGATGCCGCCCTTGAAGCCCAGCGTCGTGGTACCGGTGCCAGCCCCGACGCAGCCCTCCGCCGGCGGTTCGCCGGACGCCCCCGTGATCGCGGCGAGCACGTGTCCCTCGTTGATCGGGCGGCGGCGGATGTCCGAAAGGTGGCCGTCGTTGGTCTCGCCGACCAGGGGATTGAACGACAGGCCCTCGGGGCGACGGTCCATCAGGTGACTCAGCAGCGCGTCCGCCGCCCGGAAGACGGACAGCGTGGCGGTCAGGACGATCGGTGACTCCAGTACGCCGAGTTCGTCCACCTGTGTCGAGCCGACGAGCTTCCCGTGGCCGTTGCCGGAGTACACGGCGGCCGGCAGGGTCCATCGTCCCGGGCCGAGTTGGCTCGGTACGACGGCGGTGACGCCGGTGTGCAGGTCGGCGCCGTCGTCGATGGTGGTGTGGCCGACCAGGATTCCGGCGACGTCGGTGATCGCGTTGTGCGGGCCGGTCGGCAGCGGCCCGACGACGACCCCGAGGTCGCGGGCGCGGCGGCGGCTCGGCTGGTCCATGCTGCTCCTGTTGTCGTCGGATGGTTCCGGCTAGTCGGGCGGTGAGGGCGGCTCGGGTGGGCGCCCTCTCGCGTGGGCGGCATCGGAGATGGCAACCCCGGCCAGGACCGCGGTGGCGGCGAGGGTGGCCACGAGCGATGGTACGAGGAGCATGACCGGTGCCAGGGCGGCCAACGCGAGCAGCCCGATCGGTCGATCCCAGGACACCCGGGCGAAGACTGCGTACTCGAAGCGGGCACGGCCGGCCAGGAACAGCGCGGGCCCGCCGAGGATGACCGCGATCCAGGCCGGTTGAGGGTGCCCGGTCGGATGGGCGATGACGAGTTCGGCGCCGACAGCGGTCACGACGACGCCGGCCACCATGACCAGGTGGGCGTAGAACGCCGACAGGCCGAGGCGGGCCGGGTCGGTAGATCCGGCGATGGCTGCGGCCGACACTTCCCCGGCGCGGTAGATGTAGATGCGCCAGAGCAGCACGGTGGTGGCGATCGACACCAGGAATGCCGTGGTCCGGTCGGGCGCGAAGCCCTCGCCGCCGAGGGTCGAAGCGGAGACCAGGATCAACTCGCCGAGCGCGATGATGAAGAACTGCCGGTGACGCTCGGCCAGGTGCTCGGCCGCGCTCGGCAACTCGGAGGCCGGCGAGTGGCCCAGGCCGGGTATGGGGTAGCGGAGTTTGCCGGCCAGGTAGTCAAGGGCCACCGCCAGCGTCCACAGTGCCTCGCGCGCGGCGCCGTGCACGAGCGCCCCCGCGATCCACGGCACGGCAGACACGCCGAACCAGACAAGCGTCCGTACGGCGCCGCGCTGCAGTTCGTGGCCCCGCAGGGCGATCAGAAGGCCGAGGCTGCGACCAACCTGAATGGCGACGTACGCGCCCGCGAAGACGAGGCCCTGCGCGTCGAACACCTCGGGTAGCGCGACAGCCATCACCAGGCTGCCGACCAGGGTCGCGATGACCAGCGCCTGTATCGCCGGCCGCTGCGGGTCGAACCTGTCGGGGACTGTCGCCGTGCTGCACCACACCCACCACACCGCCAGCAGCAACACCATCGTGTGGAAGGCGCCGCGCCACGTGAGATCCCGGCTGAGCACCTGCGAGAGCTGGGTGAGCACGTAGACGAAGGCCAGGTCGAAGAACAGCTCCAGGAATGTTGCCCGTTGCGGATCCCCGGGCTTCCGCAGCAGCTTGCCTGCCCTACTCGCCGTCATCGACTCGCCCGTTCTATGGCTTTTGCACGTGTCGAGGCATTCGTACCATGCGGCAGTGCTGATAGGCCCGGTCTGGTCGTTGGCCGAAGGCCCTGGATGGGCGGGGTGGTTCCCTCCCGCCCATCCAGGGTGGGTGCTGCTACGCGTTGTATTCGCTGACGACGTCGACGACCCAGACGACACCGAAGCGGTCCCGCAGCATCCCGTAGGCGGGCGCCCAGCCCGCCGGGCCCAGGGGAATCACCACGCTCGCCCCGGCGGAGAGCTTCTCCCAGTAACCGGTGACCTCCTCGATCGTCTTGCCCCGCAGGGAGACGAAGAAGGAGTTCTCTCCCTGGTCGTAGGCCATCCTGGAGGGCACGTCGTACGCCATGACGTGAAAACCGTTCTCGGCGAGCACCTGGCCCCACATGACCTGGTCGGCCTCGGACTCCTCCTGGACGTTGCCGGCGTCCTTGTAGGTGACGAGGGCGAGGTGGCCGTCGAACACGGACTGGTAGAACTCCAGCGCCGCGCGGGCGTCACCCCGGAAGTTCAGGTGGGTCGTGGTCGTGACGGACATGATGAGCTCCTTGCGCGTTCGGGTGGATGTCTGACGCTCGACAACCCTCACAGCGGAAGCGGCCAGGATGTGTCCTCTTCTGGGGGCAGAATGAGAAACATGCCGGGGTGCTGTTGCCGTCGGCTCCCTTCCGAGACATTTCTGTCGCGGGCCTTGTGGGCGGCGCGGCTTGTCCGGCGCGGGCATACTCACGCTCGTGGATCGCAGGAAACAGCAGATAGCGTCCGGCGTGGTGGTGCTCCTGGTTGTGGCGCTGGTGGGCGGCGCGTCGTGGGCGTTCCTCAACAAACTGGGGGGCCGGCTCGCGGACAAGATCGGCACTTCCGTTGACCTTCGGGAGAGCTCGGTCCACAAGAGCGCGGTGGCCGATGCTGCGGAGAAGGTCGACAGAGTCCTTTTCCGGTTCGAGTACGACCACCTCTACCAGGCTGACAAGTACGTGCACTCCGCAGGCCAGCACCCCGACGTCAAGGTCCTCGCGGTCAGCGGCGAGACGCACTGGCAGACCGGCGTGAGCCTGGTGCTCCAGGTGGTCGGTCATGGTGTGGAGATCGGCGCGGACGGCTCAGTGATCAAAGAACGCGACGAGCAGATCTGCTTTCGTATCCAGCTCGGCCCGGAGGACGACACCCGCGACGACGACATCGCCTGCCCGACGGAAGCTGCGGTACCGGTCACCAAGGACCCGTCGCTCGACGGCGTCGATGACCGTCTGAAGCACGCCCTCCAGTCCGCCGGCTTGAACGAAGCCGCCGTCCGCGCGGCGATCGTCGGCCTGCAGCTCGACCCGGCGATTCGCCAGGGCGTCGCCGCGCGGGACGGCACGGTTGGCGTCGCCTTGCGAGCCTCGCAGTACGACTGCATCCTGGCCCGCGTCACCTCGAAGGGAGCGGAGCTTTGGCGGCCCTCGCACACCCAGCTAGCCCCAGGCGAGATGAGCTGCACCGCCGAGGTCGCCTTGAGCAGCACTTTCGGGAAGCACCCGCACTGACGCAGAACCCAGGTCGGTGCGTGGCAAACTGACCGCGAATCGTAGCCGCGCACGGTGGACAAACCCGATGGTGCGTGACCACGCGGGTCTGGCACCCTGCTGGACGTGCCCGAGACCGCCTCCCCGCCGCGCAGCCTGTCCGAGCTGCGGGCGCTCATTGCCGCGGGCGGGCGCGTCAAGTACCTGTTCTTCTGGGGGCACCACCCCCAACCGGACGGCAGCATCGGATCGGGGTGCCTGAGCCAATGGTGGCCGGCCCCATTCATCGTGGACGGGATCCGGTACGCCACGGCTGAGCACTACATGATGGTCGGGAAGGCCCGCCTGTTCGGCGACGAGGCGATCGCCGCGCAGATGTTGACGGTGCCGCACCCGGGCGCGGTCAAGGCCCTGGGTCGGCAGGTCCGGGACTTCGACCAGGCCATCTGGGACAGGCATTGCTTCGACCTGGTCGTCGCCGCCAACATGGCGAAGTTCAGCCAGCACCCCGACCTCGGGCAGTACCTGTCGCGTACGAGCAACCGGGTACTGGTGGAAGCCAGCCCGGTGGATCGAGTCTGGGGCATCGGCCTGGCCGCCACGGACCCACGCGCGCACGATCCCGCCCAATGGCGTGGCCGCAACCTTCTCGGGTTCGCGCTGATGAACGCCCGCGCACAGTTCATCAACGGATGAACCTCAAGATCCGCACATATCAGGCACTGCTCGGTGCCGAACCGTACCGCGTCATCCGCCCAGCTACCTCAGTGACCGGCGCAGTGCTGAGCGACAACAACCCCTGGTTCGTTCTGGAGCTCAACGCCGATGCCGCGTTCACCATCGCGGGCCTGTGGATGCTGGCAGCCCGATCACGCCACACGCTCATCCATCTACCGCTGCGGGGCAACACGCCTGCGGAAAGATCTCTGCCCACCGTCACCGGTGAGCTCGACCTCGTACTGAGCCACCACCTCCTGCAATTTGCTCCGCACGAGTGGAAGCGCCTACGCCCCCGACTGGGAGTCGGGGCACCGCACACCATCTCCTGGAATCCGAACGACGTCCCCACGTGGGACGAGGTGCACGAGATAAACCGCCAAGCCCATCAGCGTTCCTCCCGCAGCGACAGGTTCCACCAACGCCTCCACAGCCACACCCTGTTCCTGGCCGGCAACGCGGTCGCGTACAGGCGCACGGCCCGGTACCTCCTCGACATGGCCCTCTGGCGCCCCGATTTCCGCCAGCCCGGCACTTACCACTCTTCGACACTGCACCCCGCGGACGGGCATTTCGCCACCACCTGCCAAGGCCTCTACCTCATCAGGCAGCGGTAGCGGCCACGCGATTCCGATTACATCCGTTCGGGAGTCCGGATGCCGAGCAGATACAACCCCTGCCGAAGCACCCGCGCGGTCAGGTCGCAGAGCACCAGCCGGCTTTCCCGGACCGGTCCGTAGGCCCGCAGCACCGGGCACCGCTCGTAGAACGCGCTGAACGCAGCGGCCAGCCGGTACAGGTACCCGGCCAGGTGGTGGAACTCCAGGTTCTCCGCCACCTCGCCGACCACCCTGCCGAAGCCGACCAGCTCGAAGGCGAGCGTGCGCTCGGCCGGCTCGGCCAGCGAAATCTCCGCCTCCGGCTGGGCCGCCACGCCGGCCCGCCGGAAGATCGACCGGATCCGGGAGTACGCGTACTGCAGGTAGGGCGAGGTGTTGCCGTCCAGCGAGAGCATTCGTTCCCAGTCGAGCACGTAGTCCTTGTGCCGGTCGCTGGACAGGTCGGCGTACTTGATCGCGCCGATGCCTACCGCCCGACCCACCTCGGCCGCCTCCGCCTCGCCCAGGTCTGGGTTCCGCTCCCGGGCCAGCGCGGTGGCCCGGGCGATCGCCTCCTCCAGCAGCCCGACCAGCTTCACCGACCCGCCAGCCCGGCTGCGCAGCATCCGCCCGTCCGGCCCGAGGATCGAGCCGAACCCGACGTGCTCGGCCCGGGCCGGCGAAGCCAGCCAGTCGGCCTGCGCGGCGGCGGCGTACACCATCTCGAAGTGCCGCCGCTGCGGCAGCCCGACCACGTAGAGCAGCCGGGTCGCGCCCAGCGTGCCGGTCCGATGCCGGATCGCCGCCAGGTCGGTCGCCGGGTAGCCGTACCCGCCGTCGGACTTGCGCACGATCAGCGGCAGCGGCTCGCCGTCCCGCCCGACCGAGCCGGGCGGAAACACGCAGACCGCGCCGTCGCTCTCCCGCAGCAGACCGAGCCGGTCCAACTCCTCGACCACCGGACCGAGCAGGTCGTTGTAGCTGCTCTCGCCGTGGAAGTCCCGCTCGGTGAGGGTGACGTCGAGCAGGTCGTACACCGTCAGGAAGTACCGCTCGGACTGCTCCACCAGAAGCCGCCACAGCCGCAGCGGCGCCGCATCGCCGCCCTGCAAGGCCACCACCCGCAGCCGAGACCGCTCGCGGAACGCCTCGTCGGCGTCGAACTTGACCCGGGCCGCCTTGTAGAACGAGTCCAGGTCGCCCATGGAGAGTTCCTGCGTGGCTTCGGCCTCGCCCAGGTCGACCAGGTGCTCGATCAGCATGCCGAACGGCGTGCCCCAGTCGCCGAGGTGGTTGGCCCGCAGCACCTGGTGCCCCAGCCACTCCAGTAGCCGGGCCGCCGCGTCGCCGATCACCGTCGAGCGCAGGTGCCCGACGTGCATCTCCTTTGCCACGTTCGGTGCCGAGTAGTCGACCACCACAGTCTCCGACTCGGCGACCACCGGCACACCGAGCCGCGGGTCGGTGGCCAGCGCAGAGAGCAGGCCGGCCAAGGCACTGTCGGCGATTGTCAGGTTGAGGAAGCCTGGCCCGGAGACCTCCGCCGTGCTGCACAGGTCGGTCAGGTCCGCGCGGTCCAGCACCTCGGCGGCGATGGCGCGCGGCGGCCGGCCGAGCCGCCGCGCCAGTGCCAGCGCCGCGTCGGACTGGAAGTCCGCGTGCTGGGAGCGCCGTACGACCGGGTCCACCGACACGCCGGCCACCGTCGCGAACGCCGGCGCCAGCCGGTCAGTCAGCAGTTTCTCCAGATCCATTGGGTACGCCGATCTCGCTCGGATCCGCCACGCGGATCACCGGATGAGGATGCGGGCGGACCGAGGACGATCGAGGGTGACCGGCGGCTCGATCCGCCGGTCGCAGGAGAGGAACACTCAGCGCAGGCGGTCGCGGGACCGCCGGCGTCGCAGCGCGCCGAACATGACGTCGGAGGACGCCGTCGGAATTGCCTGCGAGCTGGTCACGGCAGCAGCCTAACCGGCCGACCGGAGGGCTGCGCAACGGCATTGTCCAGGCCCACCAGTGCCCGTCTCACGTCGTGAGCGTGGCTCGCCACGCGGTGACCAACTCCACCACGTCGGAAGGTCGGTCTCCGGGTGTCGGTCGGGTGGCGTGGGTCGCGAGCCGGCCTTGGGCCGGGGAGCCTCGCCAGCCGTGTGGGGAGTCGAGCAGGTGCTGGATGGTGCGGCCAAGGGTGTACACCGTGGTCCGCTGGTCGATGACGGCACCGTGGACGAACTCCTCCGGTGCCATGTAGCGGCGGGATCCGGGGAGGCGGTCGGCCTTGAGGACAAAGGGGCCGGGCCGGTACTCGTCCAGGTCGATCAGCCACATCTGCCGACTGTCGAAGTCGTAGAGGAAACAGCCGTCGTACAGATCGACCGCGACGTGGCCGGCCGCCGCGATGGCCACGTGCGCGTCGAGGATCGTGGTGACAGCTGCCTCGACGTCCGGTAGGGGCAACTGCTGGAACCGGGCCAGTGCGGCCCGGTCCGAGCCGTGCGTGGTGGCGTGGTTGAGAACCGTGCCGTCGTGCCATGGGTAGACCAGCACTGGCCCGACCGGGCCATCGAGAACCTGCTCGGGGCGGATGATCGCTGGGTGCCGGACCGCGGTGTGAAACTGCGTGGCCCGGATCAGCGACAGGCGGGCCTGCACGGCGATGGCCTTCTTGACGAACCAGCGGCGCCCGGCATCCTCGACGCCGTACGACAGGCATCCCGAGTCTTGGTCGCTGAAGACTGCGAACGCGGACGCGAGCGGCGGGTAGGCGTTATCCCTCACCACGGGATGAAGTCTTCCACGCCGTACTGGGGCGCTGACGGGGCAGGAAGTCTCGTACGACTTCCCGGACGAACCCACTGCCCACTCGATGGTCGACCGGATGGTGGCCAGCTACTTCTCCGCGTTCTACTCCCTGGTGCGCTCCGGATGCATACCGCCGACCATGTCGTGCCCCGGCACCCGGATGCAGCTCGCCCCCGGCTCTGCACCGCACACCGGGCAGGCCCGCCAATCCTCGATCGAGCCCGGATCGTGCCCCAGTTCACGAGCCATGCGGCTGATCTCCACCGCCGCCTGGTGCAGACTGTCGTCCCGATGCCGGATGGCGGCCCGATGGACGTCGCGCACCGCATTTTCGCACGCTCCTCCATGGGCTCGGACATGGCAGCGTCGTTCCCGGGGGGCGCGACCTGAAACCGACCTAGCTGCCGGGCGGGTAGCGCTCAGCGACGGGTGTCTGCCCGGACGTGCACACCGCACCACGGCGGCAGGTCGGCTGCCTACACTCTGGCTACCTAAGAAAGACCGACCGCGCGGGGTGGTAGGGGCAGCTCGTCCGGCAGGCCGACGGCAAGCGTCCGCGCCTCCATGCTTCTGCTCAAAGCCGAGGGCTTGATCGACGGGCAGCAGGGCAAAGGCGTCTACGTCGCCAACCCGCTTCCCCCCGATAGGCCCCGGTGCATTCGCCGAGTTAGGACGCCTCGCTTACAAGGTCTGGGCGCGTCGTCCGGCCGGGTCCGTCCGCGTCTGCGACCTCGGGCGACTGTCCGCGTCCGGCCACTGCCGGCTGTCCTCGTCCCGGCCGGTTGCTGTCGCCGTTGCTGTCGACAGCTACCTCCGCTGCGACCCGGTCGGCTGGGACAGGCACGCCCGCAGTTCGTCCGACTCCCGTTCATCGACTGGTGCCGCTACCCTTTAGGCGTGGCCGGGATTCGCCTCGCGTGGCTCGCTGTGCCCTTGCTGGTCGTTCTTGTGCTGGTCGTCGTCGTGGCACGGGGGCGTCGACGCAGGGCGGCGTCCCTGGCGGACAGCAGGCAAATGGAGCTAGCTACTGCCCGCAAGGCGATCCGCCAGAGCGCCCGCGAAAGCCGCCGGCGTCGCCCCGGCAGTCTTCGAGGTAAAGGCGGCGGTGGTAACGAGGGCCAGGCTCTCGACGCCGGCGTGACAAGTGAGTCCGGCGGTATGCCATAGTTCGCTGGGTCGTCTGTGCGCCTGCTGCCGGATGCGCCCGGCCAGCCCGCCGCCCGTGACCCCGGTGCCGCTTGCACCCGCGCCCAAACTGACCGGCCAGGGGTCGGTGAGTTGAAGCGGAACTAAGAGCCGCTATCCCGCAACCAGCGGAAACGATGCTCGACGCCTGCTCATGCGGCGTCTCACGCTTCCATGGTTCGGCACTGGTTGACGACGTTTCACAGTGTCTTGTGCCCCCAGAGTGCCCCAGCGCACTCCCGCCAGCCCCGACAGGCATTGAACAGGCTGAGTAACATGAGTCCCGTGAGCGCCAAGCGACTGACTCCTCGGTCCGAAACCCGCCTACCCAGGCGGGGCAAGCCCTGGGAGTCAAGTTGCTTGAAGTCGGTTCGTCGATCGCTGGTGGCGCCGCGCCGTGGGCCCTTGCCGCCCTGGTCGTCGCTCCATGCGCCCGACTGCTGTTGATCTGGATCATCTCGCTGTGGTCCTTGAGGGCTGACGAGGTCGGGCGGGATTACGCGCTCCGTCTCCTCAAGCTGCTCCTCGCTAGCCGGGTCGGAACTGCCACTCGGAGCAGACGACAGCGTGATGGTGCCTAGCGGCTGCTCCACCCCCGGGACCCTGCCTGAGCGCACCAACAGTTCACCAACTACAGGTAAGACAGTCCCCAAGCCCCAGGCAGTCGCCTCCCTCATGGCCAGCTACCTGGGCAAACCCCGTCGCCAAGGGTCGACGGTGGTTGTCGTTGTGCAGCCCTTGACGGCCTGGCGACGGCCTAGAAGCAAGACAGACCCGTTCCTCTGTCCCGGAGGTTGGCGATGCCAGAGCTGCCGGATTTGCTGCTTCCTTCACTTCCCGTCCTTGGGACGTTGCTTGGAGTTGCGCTCGGAGCTTGGTGGCAGGGCCGCAGTTCGCTGAAGCTGCTTCGCGAGCAGTCCAGGGAGACATGGTCTACGCGAAGACACCAAGTGCGACACGAGCAGTCCATGCGGCTGTTCGACGACAGGCGCGTGGCATACCTCCAATCCCGCGTAACCACCCACGGACCGCAACCCGCCGACGGGTCTTCAACCATCTCGGAGCCCGAGCGCCCCCGCCGGAGGCGTAGTAACCGCAACCCCGCCACCGGCCGCCAGCTCGCCGACGCGGCCGGCGTGCGCTCCCCTACGCCGCGCGGGCTCGTGGCCGCGCGACCCGGCCGGCTGCCGGCCCACCACCACCCGGGTCAACCGCCTGTCGTTCTGCGGCGGCCCCCTTGGGCTTCCCGCTTCCGCGCCAGCCGCCGGGCGTGTTGCGTGTCCGGAGTCGGAGCGCCAGCGGAGCGACGGACGCGCGCCCAGGCGGCGGCGCGTGCGGTCCGTTCAGGGCCGCCTTGATAGACGTACAGAAAGTCCTCCCACATCGGCCGGCAGCCGGCGGCCCGCCTCCGGTGACATCACGGCGGGTTGACGTGTCGGCACCCGGTGCTACTCTGGCGCTCGTCGAGCACGCCAGCGCGGCCTTCTTGCCGGATCGCTGGACTCGATGTTGGAGATGCCGAGCGGCCTTTCTACCGCTGATGCGGGACACGTCCCGCCGGCTCTCAATCGCACCGGCCGCTGTGCCGGCTCCCCGAATTCGCTGAGCGGCCCAGTACGGCCTTCCCTGCCGTCCACGATGGCCCGAATTCGCTCCCAGCTCCACGGGTGGGGGCAGCCTCCGGCAACCCCCCGGATGCCGGCATTCCAGGCTCCCCACCCGTGCCACCCTCACTCATCAGGTCCACGAGCGCAAAGGACACCGCCCATCGGCGGAACGAATCCGCCCTCCGGCGTGAGCCGCCCTTCCGGCGGTGCCAGGAGACACGACGATCACCACCAGCGGACAGACGTCCACGGCTGGTGGTGCTTCGTCTTCCGTCCCTGCCACCCCGTGAGGAGAGCCGTGTCCACACCCCTCGACCTGTTCCGTCCCGGCGTTGCCAGCGGCCGTGACGCCCAAGCCTTGCACCGTGCCGCCACGCCTGAGTTTTCCGGCTGGCTGGAGCACACCCGCACCGCCGGCGGCTGCGCCCGCCCTGTTCGCCTCACCGGCACGATCGCCGCTGTCGAGCGGCAGACCGGCCGGGTCCTGGGCGAGCAGCACACCGACGAGCTGCCCGACGGGGCGCTCTACAAGGCGTGCGGCAACCGCCGCGAATCACAGTGCCCAGACTGCGCCTGGGTCTACGCCGGTGACGCCTACCAAGTCGTGCGCTGCGGCTTGACTGGCGGCAAGGGCGTCCCTGCCTCGGTAGGCAGACACCCGGTCGTCTTCGCCACCTTCACCGCACCATCCTTCGGCGTGGTCCACCACCGGTACATCCCGCGTCACACCTGCGCTACCCGGCAGCGCTGCGACTGCCGCCCGGCTCCCTGCCGTGCCCGCCACACCGCCGGCACCTGCCAGCACGGACAGCCCGCAGCGTGCTTCGCCCGTCACGACGCCGACGATCCGCGGCTCGGACAGCCGTTGTGCCTGGACTGCTACGACCACGGACACCAGGTCGTCTGGAACTACCTCTCGGGCGAGCTGTGGCGGCGCACCAAGCAGGCCATCGAACGGCACCTCGCCGCGCTCTGCCGGCGACGCGGCATCCCCTTCGTCCAAGTCGTCACCGACTCCGGCAAGGTGCGACGGGTGCCGCCGGTTCGGGTGTCGCACGGGAAGGTCGCCGAGATGCAGCGCCGGGCAGCCGTGCACTTCCACGTCCTGCTGCGCCTCGACGGCGTCGCCCCCGACGACCCAGGCGCGCTCGTGCCGCCGCCGGCCGGCATCACCGTCGACGACCTGGAGGAAGCCGTCCGCGTCGCAGCCTCCCGGATGACCCTCACCACACCCGCACACCCCGACCGGCCGCAAGGCTGGCTGGTGGCCTGGGGCGAGCAGGTCGACGTCCGCCGAATCAACAGCGCCGGCGGCGAGCCAACCGACGGCAAGGTGGCCGCCTACCTGGCCAAGTACGCCACCAAGGCGACCGAAGCCACTGGCCACCAGTCCACCCGACTCACCCCCGCCACCGTTGACGACTACGCCGACTCGGAAGGTGACCATCTCGCCCGCCTCATCGACGCCTGCTGGCACCTCGGACGGCCCGCCGGCACCGACACCACCAGCGGCGCCGCAACAGCCGGCGACGGTCAAGGCAGCCTTGACGCCAAACCGAACTTCTACGCCGGGCTGCGCCGCTGGTCGCACATGCTCGGTTTTGGCGGCCACTTCCTCACCAAGGCCCGCCGCTATTCCGTCACCTTCGGCCTGCTCCGCGACACCCGCGCCACCTACCGCCGCACCGAGGACGACGACACCACCGACACCATCACCGTCGGCACCCTCACCTACATCGGGGCCGGCTGGCTTACCGAAGGCGACGCACTCCTCGCCAACACCGCCGCCCGGCAGCGACGGGAGCGCACACGCATCGGTCGGGAAGAACTCGCGCACGAAGCCTGGCTCACCGGGGCCGCCGCATGAGCCGTGATTTCACCCCGCGCTGGTACTCGCCCGCTGAGGTCGCCGTCCTGCTCGGCTTCGGCATATCCAAGGTCAAGATGAAGATCGCTACCGGCGAGCTGCGCTCCATCAAGGACGGCAAGTACCGCCGCATCCTCCCCGAATGGGTCGACGACTACATCCGCGAACAGGTCGAACGTCAGGAGGCAGCCTGATGCCGGGACGTGCACGCGCCAACGGTGAAGGCTCGATCTTCGCGTACCGCAACGGCTTCGCCGCGTACGTCTGGGTCGAGAAGCCCGACGGCAAGCGGGGCCGGAAGTGGGTCTACGGCAAGACTCGAGAGGAGGTCCACGACAAGTGGATCAAGCTGCATGGGCAGGCCAAGGCTGGCCCGGTGGCGACCCGCTCTCCGACGGTGGGGGAGTACGCCGGCTACTGGCTGCGCGAGATCGTCAGACCGAACCTGGCCCCCGGCAGCTACGTCACCTACGAGGTGGTGGTCCGGCTTTACCTCGTACCGGGGCTGGGCCGGAAGCGCCTCGACAAGCTGCGGGTCAGCGACGTTCAGACGTGGATTAACGAGGTCGGGCGGACCTGCCAGTGCTGCGCCCAGGGGAAAGACGAGCGGCGGAAGCCCGCCCAACGTCGCTGCTGTGCCCTTGGTCGCTGCTGCCGGGATCTGCCCTCGGCGACCAGCGTCACCCACCTGCGGACCGTGCTCCGGACGCTCCTGTCCCAGGCGATCACCGAAGGGCTGATCAGCCGCAACGTCGCGTCCCTGGTGAAGCTGCCACCGGTACGGAAGCGCAAGCGGAAGGCGTGGGCGAGTGACGAGGCCCGGCGCTTCCTGGAGTCCGCCCGCGCCGACGATGACCCTCTCTACGCCGCGTACGTCCTGGTCCTGGTGCTCGGGCTGCGCAAGGGCGAGATGTTGGGGCTCACCTGGGCTGACGTCGACCTCGACGCGGGTGAGTTGACCATCGATCGGCAGCTCCAGCGAGTCGGTGCCGAACTGCTGCACCGGGAGACGAAGACGGCAGCCTCGGACGCCACTCTGCCGCTGCCGGACATCTGCACCGTGGCGCTCGACCGCCGCCGCGCCGCGCAGACCGCCGCCCGGGACACTGCCGGACCCGCATGGCAGCCGTCGGAACTCGTCTTCACCACCCGCTACGGCCGGCCGGTTGAGCCGCGCAACTTCAACCGCTTCTGGGACCGGCGCTGCGACGCGGCGGGAGTCCGGCGCATCACCGTGCGGGACGCCCGGCGGACCTGTGCCTCGCTCCTGGCTGACCTGGACGTGCATCCCTGGGTTGCGATGCAGATCCTTCGGCACGCTCAGTTCGCCATCACCATGGAGATCTACACGGTGGTTTCCTCGGCGGCCACCCGCGACGCCCTCAAGCGGCTCGGCAGCGCGCTGGACCGGTGAGGCGCTACTGCTGTACTTCGCTGCTGTACCGGCCGGAATTACGGCAACAGCGGCCCCGCAAAGGGCCGCTGACCTGCGGATAAGTGGGCCGCCAGGGACTCGAACCCTGAACCTATGGATTAAAAGTCCACAGCTCTGCCATTGAGCTAGCGGCCCGCGCGCTCAGGTTACCCGACGGTGAGCGCCAACGACTCTCGGCTTCCGGCCGGCCGTCGATGTCTACGGCTGGCTGATGCTCGCCGCACCTGATCATCACCAGATCGGCGACCCGGCGGTGTCCGACGCGCTGGATGGCCCTTTGTCGGGGATGTGGAGTGGATCAAGCCGCGCCGCGCCGGGCCGCGCCGGCGCCGCGCCGCGGTGGGTGGTTGGCGGGCGGCTGGGTGGGTACGGGGTCGGACATGCGGATCGTGGTGGTGGGGGCGAGCGGCAACGTCGGTACTGCGCTGCTGCGCCGGCTGGGCCGGGAGCAGGGCGTGGAGTTGGTCGGGGTGGCCCGGCGGCTGCCCGTGCCGGGGGCCGGCGAGCCGTACGACCAGGTGGAGTGGCACTCCTGCGATATCGGCGCGCCGGGCGCGGCCGGAAAACTCGGCGAGGTGTTCGCCGGTGCGGACGCTGTGGTGCACCTGGCCTGGCAGATCCAGCCCAGCCACGACCCGCGGGTGCTGCGCCGGACCAACGTCGACGGCAGCCGGGCGGTGTTCGACGCGCTGGTCCGGGCCGGCGTGCCGGCGCTGGTGTACGCCTCATCGGTCGGCGCCTACGCGCCCGGCCCGAAGGACCACCCGGTCAGCGAGCGTTGGCCGGCCACCGGGGTGCCCGGCTCGTCGTACAGCGAGCACAAGGCGGAGGTGGAGGCGCTGCTGGACGGGATCGAGCAGGACCACCCGACGCTCCGGGTGGTGCGGCTACGGCCCGGGCTGATCTTCCAGCGGGACGCCGGCGTGGAGATCACCCGCTACTTCCTCGGCCCGCTGGCGCCGGTGCGGCTGCTGCGCTTCGGCCGGATCCCGCTGGTGCCCACCAACCGCCGGCTGCGGATGCAGGCGGTGCACGCCGACGACGTGGCCGGCGCGTACACCCGGGCGGTGTTGGGTGACGCGCGCGGCGCCTTCAACGTCGCCGCGGACCCGGTGCTGACTCCGGAGCTGGTGGCTCGGCACTTCCACGGCTGGACGGTGCCGGTCGCCGCGCCGGTGCTGCGTGCGGCGGCGGCGTTGACCTGGCGGGCGCGGCTGCAGCCGGTCGACGCGGGCTGGGTGGAGCTGGGCCTGAACGCGCCGCTGATGTCCAGCGAGCGGGCGGAGGCCGAGCTGGGCTGGCAGCCCAAGATCGACGCGCTGACCGCGCTCAAGGAACTGTTCGCCGGGATGGCCGACGGTGGCCACACCGGCAGCCCGCCGATGTCCGGGGCGTCGGACCTCCCCGGCCGCCCGGCCGGCCTGCTCCGCGCCCGGACGGCCGGACAGGGCAACCCCTACTGAGGTACGCCGGGGTCAGCTCAGTTTGGAGCCGCTGACGGTGGGGTTGCGGGCGCCGAGGAAGAAGATGCCGGGGAAGCCGCGGGTCTCGAACTTGCCGCTCGGGTTGCGGCGCAGGGTGGACTTCTCGATCGCCATGGTGCCGGTGCGGTTGTTGCTGCCGAAGAAGATCGCGCCGCCACCCTCGTTGGCCTTGTTGTTCTCGATGATGGTGCCGGCGATCCGCACGGTGAACTCGTTGCCGTCGCAGTAGATCGCGCCGCCGCTGCCGCCGCCGGGCGTACCGGACTTGGCCGGGTTGGCGCCGCTGCCGATCGCCTCGTTGTGGCTGAGCACGCTGTTCAGCACCACCCAGGAGACACCGATGCTGCTCAGCGCGCCCCCGTTGGAGCAGGAGCCGCCCTGGCCGGCGGTGCCGCCGAAGGTGCTGCCGACCACGTACACCGGCTTGTTCTCGTACTGGCTGAGCACCCGGATGGCCGCGCCACCCAGGTCCGGGCCGGTGCGGTCGCAGCGGTTGCGGACGAAGCGGGAGTTGACCACCTTGAACCGCCCGCCGCGTACGAAGATCGCCCCACCGCCGCCGCCCTCGACCTTGTCCCCGGTGGAGTTGCCGTCGGCGAAGGTCAGGTTCTGCACGGTGAGCTGCGGGTGGTCCTGGTTCTGGCAGTGCGTGGTGGTCCAGCCCTGGGCGCTGTCGCAGGTGTTCATGTAGAGGATGCGGCGCTTCCCCTGCCCGCTGAGCGTGACCTTGCCGCCGCCGTCCAGCACCACCTTCGGCCCGTTGGCGTTGCGGACCTTCGCGGTGGCGGCCATCTTGATCGTCACCGGGGCCGGTCCACAGTCGAAGGTGATGACGCCGCCGGCGGCGACGGCCTTCACCACCGCTGCGGAGGTGCAGCTCGCCGGGGTTCCGGTGCCGATGGTCCGGGTCGGCTTCGAGGTGTCGACCGCCCGCCCCTCGGCCGGCACGGTGGCGTTGCCGTTCGGGTTGCCGGCCGCGAGCGCCTTGGTGGCGGGCTTCGGGCTCGCGCTGGCCCCGGGGCCGCCGAGGCCGTCCCGGCCCGCCGGCGCGACGCCCTGCTCGCCGGTCGACAGCGCCGCCGGCTGGGCCGACGAGTCGGGCGGCGAGACCGGTGCCGGGTCGTTGGGTGCGCAGGCGGGCAGGGTCGCGGTGGCGACACCGAGGACGAGCAGGGCGGCAAGCGACGTCATGCGCACCCCGTGATGCTAGGAGCCGGGACGGCGTCCGGCGAATTCGCCATGCCGGCTTAACCAGCTGCTAAAAGTCGGCGAAGAGGTACGGCACCCGGCGGGGGAAGATGCCGCGCAGCTCCGCGGCGGCGTCCACCGGCACCTCGCCCAGCCCGCGCAACGGCAGCTCGGCGGGATCCAGCACCCCGTACGCCAGGGCGGAGAGGCCGGCGGCGGTCAGCGTGGCGGTCGGCGCCGACCCGCCCGCGCCACCGATCAGCTCCAGCGACCCGGTCGTGCCGTCCAGCAGGTGGCTGCCGGCCAGCCACCGGTCACCGGTCAGCTCGATCCGGACCCGGCCCGGCCCGGCGGGCAGCCCGCTCAGCGCGTCCAGCGACAGGAGCCGGGCCATCGGGGCGGACGAGCCCGGTCGGGCCGCCCGCGCCTCGACGTGCACGGCCAGGTCGGTGAGCCACAGCTCCGGCAGCTCGTCGGGCGGGACCTGGACGGAGATCCGCTCGACCTGGTCGACGTGTCGAGCGAAGAACTGCAGCAGCAGGGCACGGGCGAGCGGGTCGGCGTACAGCAGCTCGTTGCCGATCAGCGTGCCGCCGTGGTCGTCGATCCGGTACGTGACCGCGCCGGTGACCGCGCCGTCCACCCGGGCGGTGAGCAGCCAGTACTCGTCCCGGTCGCGCAACCCGACGGCCCGGTAGTCGGGGAAGACCGAGAAGCCGTGGCGTTGTTGGAGGCAGAGCTCGGTGAACGCGTGCCATGCGGGGTAACCGGCGCGGATCCGCTCCCAGGTCACCTCGCCGGGCAGTTCGGCGCGGACCAGTGGCCCCAGGTCGGCGGGATTGAAGGTGACCGTGCGCGGCTTGGGCAGCCCGACGTAGCCGAACCGGGCGTAGAAGCTGGGCCGGAACGGGTAGAGCGCGCTGAGCGGGTGCCCCTCGTCGCGCATCTCGTCCAGGAGTTGGTGCAGCAGCGTCCGGACATGTCCCTGCCGGCGGGCCAGCGGATGGGTGGCCACGCCGGCGACGCCGGCCATCGGCAGCACCACTCCACGCAGGTTCTGCCGCATCGGGATGGCCGAGGCGGCGGCCAGCGTGCTGCCGCCCTCCTCGACGATCAGCGTCCGGTTGCCCGACTGATAGGGCAGGTAGTCGCGGAACTCCTCGGTGCGGGCCGCACCGAGCGGCGATGACTCGAAGGCGTACGCGGCCAGCGGGAAGCTGGTGGTCAGGCGTTCATCGGCGGTCACCCGGTGCATGGTCATCAGCCCATCCCAACCGGCGCCACCACCGGCCGCAACCGGATTGCGCGAACCCGTCAGCGGGCCATGACGTCGGAGACGACGACGGTGACGTTGTCCGGCGCGCCAGCGTGGTGGGCGAGCTTCACCAACTGCTCGCCGCACTGCTGGCGGTCGGCGTACATGCCCAGCGTCGCCGCGATGGCCTCGTCCTCGACGTAGTCGGAAAGGCCGTCGCTGCACAGCAGCAGCCGGTCGCCGGGCACGACGGTGAGCACGCCGACCGCCGGTGGGGTGTCGGCGCCCTGCACGGCCCGGGTCACCAGGGACCGCTGCGGGTGGTGCCGGGCCTGCTCGGGAGAGAGCGTGCCCTGGTCGACGAGCGCCTGGACGAACGTGTCATCCCTGGTGAGCTGGGTGAGCTCCCCGTCGCGCAGCAGGTAGCAGCGGGAGTCGCCGACCTGGGCCAGCACCAGCGTCTCCGCGGCCAGCAGCGCCGCGGTGAGCGTGGTGCCCATCCCCTCGCGGGCCGGGTCGACGGTGATGGCGGCGTGGATGCGCTGGTTGGCGGTGCTGACCACGGCGCGTAGGGCGTCGGCGGCTGCGTCGGGTTCGGTCGGCGGGGCCAACTCGTCCAGGATCCGGATCACGATCTCGCTCGCCACCTCACCCGCGGGTAGCCCGCCCATGCCGTCCGCGACGGCGATCAGGCGGTCACCGGCGAGGGCGGAGTCCTCGTTGTTGGTCCGGATCAGTCCGATGTCGTTGAGGATGACCGAGCGGAGGATGAGCGTCATGGGGTCAAGTTTGCCAAGAACACCCCACCGCCGTCTCTACGCACTACTACGTAGGGTTGAGAAATGATGCCGGTGTCCATGGTCGGACGCGCCGGCGAGCTCGCCGAGCTCGACCGGGCCTGGTCCGCCGTGGCGGCCGTCGGCCGGCCGTCGGCGGCCGTCGCGGTGATCACCGGCGCAGCGGGGGTGGGTAAGAGTCTGCTGGTCACTGCCGCTGTGGACGCCTTCACGCCGCGTCCCGCGGTGGTTCTCTCCGGCGCCGCCCGGGTGCACGGTCCCGCCCCGTACGACTGGCTGGCCGCTGTGCTGACCGGGCGGGACACCAGCCGGCTCGCCCTGCCGCCGGACGCGCTGGCCTGGTTGGCCCAGCAGCCCACCGCGCCCCGCGAGCGGTACGCGCCGGGCACCCTGCTCCGCCTCGCCGTGCGGACCGTCCAGTTGCTGATCGGTGCCGGCCCGGCCGTGCTGGTGGTGGAGGACCTGCACGCGCTCGACCCGGCCAGCGTAAATCTGATCGGCGAGCTGGCCACCGTTGCCGACCTGCCAGCCCTGCTGGTGGTGGCCAGTAGGCCGCCGGCCGACGCGGTGGCACCGGAGCTCACGAGCCGCGCGCTGGCCCGGCTCTGCGGGGTCCGCGGTGCCGTCCGCCAGCACCTCGGCCCGCTGCGCCCGGCCGAGGTCGCCGAGGTGCTGACCCAGGTGTACGCCGGCAGCAACCCGTCCGGTCGGCTGGTCGCCTCGGTCTGGCGGTGTACCGGCGGCAACCCGTACGCCCTGATCGAGCTGTTGGCCGCGCACGGCGGGGAAGGGCCGGAAGCGTTGTTCCGGCGGTTGCCCGGACCGCGTTCACCGGCGGCACCGGTCGCTCCGGTGTCGGAGGTCGTCCCATCGGTCGACCCGGAGCTGACCGGTCGGGAGGTCGAGGTGCTCGGCTGCCTGGTCGCCGGGATGTCCAACAAGCAGGTCGCGAAGGCGCTCGGCATCTCAGTGCGGACGGTGACCGTGCACGTGTCCAACCTGCTGCGCAAGACCGGCTCGGCATCGCGGACCGAGGTGGCGCTCTGGGCGGTCCGGCACCGGCTGCCGGGGCCGGCCCCGGTGGACCGCTGAGTCACCCTCGGCCGGGCCATGGCGGCCCCGGGGACGCGGTTCAGCGGCGTGGGTAGCGCAGTAGCAGGCTGGCGGCGACCTCCTCGTCGCCCACCGCCGTGTAGCTGTGCGGCACGTCGGAGACCCAACGAAGGTGACCGCCGGCCGGGGCGGTCAACGGCGCGTCGGCCGGGCCGGCACGCAGCACTCCGGCGAAGACGGTGATGTGCTCGGTGACCCCGGGGTGGTGGGCGGGGGAGAGCTGCCCTGGCCCGGGCGCGACCCGGATCCGGTACAGCTCGTAGGTCGCGTCGGCGTCGGTGAACACCTCCAGCAGGGTGGCGCTGACGGCGCTGCCGTGCATGGTGGGCGCGGCGGCCGGCTCGGCCAGTACGGCGGTCAGCGGCACGCCGAGCTGCGCGGTGACCGCCCAGAGCGTCTCCAGGGTCGGGTTGCGGGTGCCGTGCTCCAAGCCGGAGAGCGTTGCCTTACCGACGCCGGCGAGCCGGGCCAGTGTGGACAGCGAGATCCCCCGCTCCTCGCGCAGGGCGCGGACCCGGCGGCCCACGACGGCGGGATCCACGTCGAGGCCGGGACGGCGGGTTGGTGGTGGGTGCGGCATCCAGCTATCGTGCTACACGCTGTCGTTCCGTAAACGGAACAGTCGGGGGGATCGGATGGCTGGACGGGTGCAACCGGTGCTGGCTGGCGCGGTGACCGCGCTGGTCGGCTTCGCCAGCTCGTTCACCGTCGTGTTGGCCGGGCTCCGGGCGGCCGGCGCGTCCGACGCGCAGGCCGCCTCCGGGCTGTTGGCGCTCTGCGTGGCGTGCGGCCTGGCCGCCGCCTGGCTGGGCTGGCGGCACCGGGTGCCGATGAGCGTGGCCTGGTCCACGCCGGGCGCGGCGCTGCTGGTGGCGACGGGGCCGCCGCCGGGCGGGTGGCCGGTCGCGGTGGGCGCGTTTCTCGTCTCCGGGCTGCTGATCGTGGCGGCCGGGTTGTTCCCGCCGCTCGGCCGGGCGGTGGCCGCCATCCCGAAGCCGGTGGCCGGCGCGATGCTCGCCGGGGTGCTGCTACCGCTGTGCACCGCGCCGGTCCGCGCGCTGGTCGAGTTGCCTATGGTGGCCGGCCCGGTGGTGGTCGGCTGGCTGCTGCTGCACCGGTTCGCCCGCCGCTGGGCGGTGCCCGGCGCGCTGCTGGTGGCGGTGGCGGCGATCGCGCTGACCGCACCGCCGGCCGGTCTGACCGGTGCCGCGCTGACCCCGTCGGTCACCCTGACCGCGCCGGCCTGGAACGCGTCCGCGCTGGTCGGGCTCGCCCTTCCGCTGTTCCTGGTCACCATGGCCGCGCAGAACGTACCCGGGATGGCGGTGCTGGTCGGCTACGGCTACCGCCCGCCCTTCGGTGCCGCGCTGCGGGCCACCGGCCTGGCCAGCCTGCTGGCCGCACCGGCCGGCGGGCATGCCGTGAACCTCGCGGCGATCACCGCCGCGCTGGCCGCCGGCCCCGACGCCCACCCGGACCCGGAGCGCCGGTGGGTCGCCTCGGTCACCGCCGGCGTCGGCCTGGCCCTGCTCGGGCTGGGCGCCGGCGTGGCCACCGCGCTGGTCGCGGTCGCCCCGCCGATCCTCATCGAGGCGGTCGCCGGGCTGGCGCTACTGGGGGCGCTCGCCACCGCGCTCGCCTCGGCGGTGGCCGATCCAGACGCCCGGGAGGCCGCCGTGGTCACCTTCGTGGTGACCGCCTCGGGGGTGACGCTGATCGGTGTGGGCGGCGCATTCTGGGGGTTGGTCGCCGGCTGCGTGATGCTGCTGCTCTTCCGCCGTCGCCCACCCGCCGCAGAGAGATCTACTCGGGCCAGGACGGCCGTGGATCACTCCTCGGGCGGCAGGTCGGCCACGCCCACGGCGAGGAGGACCCGGCCGTCGGCCACCGACCCGATCCGGTCGGCCGGTACGTAGACCGCCCCGGTGCGGGTCAGCTCGGTGGAGACCTTCAGATAGCCGCTGTGCAGCAGCCGCGCCGCCAGATCGGCCGGAACACCCGGCTCCTCGACCGCGGTCGCCTCGATCAGCTCGTCGAGGCTGCTGCCCGGGTCGGCGGTCGGCGCCTGCACGGTCACCGCGTACGGGTCACCTCGCTGGACGAGGTCCACGGTCCCGACCTCGGTGCCGGCGGCGTCGATCACCGGCATCCCGGTGGTGATCCGCGAGATGGTCGCCTGCTGCTTGTCCTGCTGGTCCATCCCACCGCGGTTCCCGGGGCGGTACGCCGCTAAACGCCGTCGCCAACCCGCCCCACGCTCAGCCAGTCCGGCGGCGGCAGCGCACGGGGGCGATGGGCCCGGAGAGCGTGATGACTCTGAGGCATATGCCTCAGAGTCATCACCGTCGAAAGCAGTACCGCCTCCAGGGCCCGGGAGTGACGGTGGCGGGCGACCGACCGCGACGCCAGAGGGCGCACCGCACCCGGCGGCCCGTCCAGACCGTCCGCCCACTCAGCTGTTCGGGAGGGTCCAGCCGCCGGGCGGGCGCGGGGAGAGCTCGCGCCAGGCGTCCGGGCCGTCGAGCAGGGCCCGGACCGTCTCCTCGGCCTCGTCCGCACTGCCGTACTCGTAGAACCGGGAGATGCCCTCGGCGCCGCCGGCCCGCTGCTCGACGTGCCACCGGTCGGCGTCCACCCGGAGGAACACGTCCCGCCGGGCCAACCGCCCCCATTTCCCGTTCCACCAGTGCTTCCGCTGCTCCATGGGCGGACTCTATCGAACACACG
Source organism: Micromonospora sp. NBC_00389 (assembly GCF_036059255.1). Classification (NCBI taxonomy): domain Bacteria; kingdom Bacillati; phylum Actinomycetota; class Actinomycetes; order Micromonosporales; family Micromonosporaceae; genus Micromonospora; species Micromonospora sp. NBC_00389. The sequence continues at coordinate 1,807,141 of NZ_CP107947.1, forward strand.
TACGAGAAGGTGCGGCCCCTGCGGGAATCCCGCAGGGGCCGATGCGCATCCGTCGGTCAGCGCGGCGCCGGCGGCTCGGTGCGGCGACCCAGCACGTCGTCCAGCGCTCCGCGCTGCTGGCCCGGAGTGGCGTGGCCGGCGGAGACCAGCGCGTCCCGGATCTCGGTCAGCAGCTTGACCTCCTCGCTCGGCGCCGCCGGCGGCGGCTCCTCGCCCCGCCTGCGCCGCTCGGCCAGCTTGTTCATCGGGAACACCACGAGGAAGTAGAGCGCGGCCGCGGTGAGCAGGAAGGTGATCAACGCGTTGAGGAAGCTGATCCAGTCGAATTCGACACCACGGATCGTCCAGGCGGCTCCTGCGAGACCGTTGTCCTTGCCGGTGATCAGCAGCACGAGGAGCGTGATCAGCGGCTTGAGGAACGCGTTGGTCAGCGACGTGACCACCGCTGTGAACGCGGCGCCGATGACGACACCGACCGCCAGATCGACGACGTTGCCGCGCATGATGAAGTCTTTGAAGCCCTTGAACATCCGTACTCCCGACGTGTCCGGTTTTCCGTCGGGGACAACCTATGCCCCGGGAGTGGGCTCCAGAAAAGCGCCGGCTTCGATCGCCGCCAGCGCCGGGTCGCCGGCCCGGATCGCCTCGACCAGCCGGGTGTGGTCGACGTAGCGCTCGGGTGTGAGCACGTCCCCCATCGCCTGCGCGACGGTGCTGCGCAGGGCGGCACCGACCGAGGCGTACAGCTCGGCGAGCATGGGGTTGTGCGCGGCGGCGACCACCGCGGTGTGCAGCGCCGCGTCCGCCTCGACGAACGCGTCCACCCGGCCGCCGCGCCAGGCCGCCTCGCGCTCGGCGAGCGCGCCGTCGAGCGCTGCCAGGTCGATCGGGGTACGCCGCAGCGCGGCGAGCCGGGCGGCCTCCACCTCGAAGGCGCGCCGCACCTCGATGACCTCGGTCATCCGGTCGTCGCCGAGTTGGCGGGCCACCACCGGCGCCAGTTCGTCGGTGGACACCACATACGTGCCGGAACCCTGCCGGCACTCCAGCACACCGGCGTGCACCAGGGCGCGGACCGCCTCACGGACCGTGTTGCGCCCGACGCCCAGCGCGGAAACCAGCTGTGGCTCGGTGGGGATGCGCCCGCCGACCGGCCACTCGCCGCCCAGGATCCGGGCACGGAGCTGCTCGATGGTCTGCCGGACGCGGTGGCCGCGGGGCGGCACCGGCGGCGCGGAGGGGGAATCGACCAACGGTGGCACTGGTTACATCACCGGTCCCAAATTCATCCCATGATTGTAGGTTAGAGGTCATGACCCCGCCACCGACCGCCGCTCCGGCGCCTCCCGCCCCCGTCGCTCCCGGCCCGGCGCACGACCCCGGTGCGGGCCGTCGGACCCACCCGGCGACCGGCGGTGCGCTCGTGCTGGTCGGGATGCTGCTGGTCGCGCTCAACCTGCGCGCCGCGGTCACCAGCCTCGGCGCCCTGCTCGACGAGATCCGCGACGGGTTGGGGCTCTCCGGGACCACCGCCGGCCTGGTCACCACCCTGCCGACCATCGCGTTCGCCGGCCTCGGCGCGCTCACCCCGTGGCTGGTCCGCCGGGTGGCGCCGGCCCGGGTGCTGGTGATCGCCATGCTCGCCCTCGCCGTCGGTCAGGTGCTCCGGGTCACCACCGACTCGACCTGGGTCTTCCTGCTCACCAGCGCGCTGGCACTGGCCGGCATCGCGGTGGCGAACATCCTGCTGCCGATGCTGGTCAAGCAGCACTTCCCGCACCGCACCGGCCTGGTCACCGGGGCGTACACGATGGCGTTGACCGTGGGCACGACGGTGGCCGCGGCCTCGGCGGTGCCGATCGCGCACGCCTTCGGGTCCTGGCGGGCCGGGCTCGGCGTCTGGGCCGGGCTGGCCGCGGTGGCCGTACTCCCGTGGGTGCCGCTGGCGCTGCGGGCCAGGGCGGCCGCGCGGCGGGCGACCCCGACGGCGGCCGTCGCCACACCGACGCGGGTCCGGCCGGCGCGGACCCGGCTGGGCTGGGCGATGGCCATCTACTTCGGCGCCCAGTCGCTCAGCGGGTACGCGATCATGGGCTGGCTGGCCCAGCTGTTCCGGGACGCCGGCTACCAGCCGGAGTCGGCCGGGCTGCTGCTCGCCGGGGTGACCGCGCTCGGCGTGCCGATCGCGCTGGTGATGCCCACCCTGGCCGGCCGGCTGGCCACCCTGCGCCCGCTGGTGCTCGGGCTGACCGCCGCGTCGACGTTGGCCTACCTGGGGTTGGCACTCGCTCCGCAGGGCGCTGCGCTGCTCTGGGTGGCCCTGCTGGCCATCGGCCAGGGCGCGTTCCCGATGATCCTGACCACCATCGGTCTACGCGCCCGCACCGCCGAGGGGACCGTCGCGCTCTCCGCGTTCGCACAGAGCACCGGGTACGTGATCGCCGCCCTCGGCCCACTGATGGTCGGCATCCTCTACGAGGTCACCGGCGGCTGGACCGCGCCGATCGGGTTCCTGCTGGCCGCGCTCGCCGTGCAGACGGCGGCGGGCCTGGCGATCGCCCGTCCCCGCTACGTCGAGGACGAGTGACGAGCGGCAGCGGTTAGGAGGAGGTCGGCGTCGGGTCGCCGGCGACGGCCTGCTCCACCGTCGGATAGGTGTGCAGCACCTCGACCAGGCCGCTCACCTCGAGGATGCGCAGCACCCCTCGCTGCGGTGCGGCCAGCCGCACCACGCCGCCAGCCTCGTCGCAGCTGTTCTTGGCGCGGACGAAGACCGACAGACCGGTCGAGTCGCAGAACGAGACATCCGCCAGGTCGAACACCAGCCGGTTGCGGCCCTTGTCGAGCAGATCGGTGATCTGGTCCTGCAACTGCGGTGCGGTCGCCATGTCCAGCTCGCCCGCGACCGACACGACGACCACGTCGTCGCGCTGTTCCGTGTGCACCGTCAAGGACATTTGCAGACCTCCTGTTATCGGGGGAACGGTATCCCACGGACGGGGTCCGACACAGATCGGGAGCCGTGATCCGGTGGTCGTCATCATTCCGTTGCTACGTGGCAAGTAGTTGATCGGTTTCCGGTGATAGAGTCCGGCCCGTTCCAGGTCGAGGGGGGTTTCGCAATGGCGTTGAGCGCCGAGGAAAGTGATCGACTCGCCGCGTTGCTGGGTGGGCACGCCGAACGGGTCACGCAGCGGTGGACCGAGATCGTCGCCGGTTCGTTGCGCGGCCGGCTGAGCCAGGCGGAGCTGCGCCGACAGGTTCATGACCTGCACCACGCCATCGTCAGCACCGGCGAGCAGGGCGTCATCGACCTGTCCGCCGAGAACGCCGCCGAACTGCGCGCCACGCTCTCCGAGCTGTCCCGTGGCCGGGCACGGCAGGGCTTCTCCGCCACCGAGACCGCGATCAGCATCTTCGCGCTCAAGGACGTGCTGGCCGACCTGGTGCAGGAGGCCGGCGGCGACAAGGCCCTGCACGACTACGTCGCCTTCTCCAGGCTGGTCGACGAGCTGGGCCTGTTCACCTTCGAGAGCTTCGTACGCACCCGGGAGAGCCTGATCGCCGACCAGGCCGAGCAGCTGCTCGAGCTCTCCACGCCGGTAGTCAAGCTCTGGGAGGGCGTGGTCGCCGTCCCGCTGGTCGGCACCCTGGACTCGGCCCGGGCCCAGGTGGTGATGGAGCGGCTGCTGCAGACCCTGGTCGACACCAGCTCCCCGTACGCGATCATCGACATCACCGGCGTCCCGGCGGTGGACACCCAGGTCGCCCAGCACATCCTGAAGACCGTGGTGGCCGCCCGGCTGATGGGCGCCGACTGCATCATCTCCGGCATCCGCCCGCAGATCGCGCAGACCATCGTCGCGCTCGGCATCGAGTTCGGTGACATCGCCACCAAGGCGAGCCTCGCCGACGCACTGCGCCACGTGCTGCGGCTGACCGGTGTGGAGAACTCCCGCCGACAGTCACGCCGGGACGCCTGATGGAACGGGTGCCGATCCTCAAGATCGGTGACATCCTGCTCGTCTCCATCCAGCTCGACATGTCCGACCAGACCGCGGTCGCGCTCCAGGAGGACCTCGCCGAGCGGATCGTGGCCACCGGCTGCCACGGCGTCATCATCGACATCACCGCGCTGGACATCGTCGACTCCTTCGTCGGGCGGATGCTCTCCACCATCGCGTCGATCTCCAAGGTGCTCGACGCGGAGACGGTGGTGGTCGGGATGCGCCCCGCCGTCGCCATCACCCTGGTCGAACTGGGGCTGTCGCTGAACGGCATCCGTACCGCTCTGAACGTCGAGCGCGGCATGGAGCTGATCGCGGCGGCGCGTCCAGACGAGCTCGATGACCAGCTCGCCGACGATCCGGACGCCGAGACGGCCACGCTGTGACCATGGGTATCGACCTGGGCCACCCGCAGGCGCAGTCGATCCGGAGTGACGAGGACGTGGTGCGCGTCCGGCAGCTGGTCCGTGCCGTGGCGGTGGCCGTCAAGCTCTCCCTGGTCGACCAGACCAAGGTGGTCACCGCGGCGAGCGAGCTGGCCCGCAACACCCTGGTGTACGGCGGCGGCGGCACGGTGGAGGTGACCACCGTGGACAACGGGCGACGCCGGGGCGTCCAGATCGTCTTCACCGACTCCGGGCCCGGCATCGCCGATCTCGACATGGCCTTCACGGACGGCTACACCACGGGCGGCGGCCTCGGGCTCGGGCTCAGCGGCGCCCGGCGACTTGTCGACGAATTCCAGATCGAAACGTCCGCGGAGACCGGCACCCGCATCGCGGTCACCAAGTGGTCCCGGTGAACGGGGACGCGGTCACCGACAGCGGCATCTGGTTCCGGGTGGAGGCCAGCAGCGCGGCCAGCGCCGTCCGGCGTGCCGCCGAGCGCCTCGGTGAGCAGGTGGAGCTGGGCCAGCCGCGCATCGCCGACCTGGCCATCGTCGCCGCCGAGCTGACCAGCAACCTGGTCAAGCACGCCGACGAAGGCGCTCTGCTCCTGCGGCCGGTACGCCGCGCCGGGGAAGCAGGCGTGGAACTGGTGGCCATCGACGCCGGGCCCGGCATGGCCGACCTGACAGCCTCGTCCCAGGACGGGCACTCCACCACCGGCACGCTCGGCATCGGTCTGGGCGCCATCGTCCGGCAGGCCAACTGGTTCGACGCGTACTCGCTGCCCGGCCGGGGCACCGTCCTCGCCGTGCAGGTCTGGCAGGCCGAGCCGGCCCGACCGTCCTGGGCCGGCGCCCTCACCCGGCCGTTGACCGGTGAGACGGTCAGCGGCGACGGATACGCCGTCCGGATCGCGGATGGGCGGCACCAGGTGCTGGTCAGCGACGGCCTGGGGCACGGCCCGCTGGCCGCCGCGGCCACCCAGGCTGCGCTGGCCGCGTTCCGTGACGCCCCGGCCGGCCCACCGGCAACGGTGGTCAGTCACCTGCACCGGACCATGTCGCACACCCGCGGCGCGGCGCTGGCGGTCGCCGAGCTGGTGCCGGAGGACGGCGTGCTGCACTACGCCGGGCTGGGCAACATCGCCGGCGTGGTCGTCGAGGGCGACGGCAAGCGCCGAGGGCTGGTGTCGCTGCCCGGCATCGCCGGGCACCAGCGGCCGACGGTCCGGGGATACGACTACCCGTTCGGTCCGGGCGCCCGGCTCGTCATGCACAGCGACGGAGTGGTCGACCGCTGGCGGTTGACCGACTACCCGGGCCTCGCGGAACGGTCCCCGCTGGTGATGGCGGCGACCCTGCTGCGCGACGCCGGAGTACGGCGCGACGACGCCTGCGTGCTGGTCGCGAGGTCCTGGGCATGACCGGGGAGCCGGCCGCGCTGCCGCTGCTGCAGATGGCGCTGCGAGTCGAACAGGACATCTTCGTGATCCGCCAGCGGGGCCGCGAGGTGGCCGCGGTGGTCGGCCTGGAACACCAGGACCAGATCCGGATCGCCACCGCGCTCAGCGAGGTGGCCCGGGACCTGCTGCGGACGGTGGGGGGCGCGGAGGTCTCCTTCCACATCGATGCGGGCACCGACGGCCGGTTCCACCTCCGCGCCGACTTGGCCCCGATGGCCCCGCTGCCGGACGGCCGGTACGAGCCGCAGTCCGGCGCGGTGTCCCGACTGGTCGACACACTGGGCGTGTCGACCGTCGCGGGGGTTACGGTCGTGAGGATGTCCCGACGAGTCCCGGCCAACGCGCCGACGCCCACCCCGGAGCGGCTCGCCGAGTTCCGTGCCGAACTCGGCCGTACCGCGCCGGCCAGCGCCCTGGACGAGCTGACCGTCCAGAACGGGCAGCTCATCGCGGCGCTCGACGAGGTACGCAGCCAACGCGACGACCTGGCCGTGCTGAACGACGAGCTGGCCGAGACCAACCGCGGCGTGCTGGCGCTCTACAACCAGCTCACCGAGGAGCTGGAGGAGACCAACCGGGGTGTGGTCGCCCTCTACGCCGAGCTGGACGAGAAGTCGGCCCAACTGCGGGCGGCAAGCGAGTCCAAGAGCCGGTTCCTGGCCAACGTGAGCCATGAGCTGCGCGCCCCGGTCACCGCGATCATCGGGTTGGGGCGGCTGCTCTCCGACTCCGCCTCCGACCCGCTCACCGCCGAGCAGGCCCGCCAGGTCGATCTGATCCGGTCCTCGGCGGCCGACCTGCTCGGGCTGGTCAACGAACTGCTGGACCTGGCCAAGGCGGAGTCCGGCCGGATCGAGCCGGACTGGGCGGAGGTGGACCTGCGCCCGATCTTCGGTCAACTGCGCGGCACGCTGCGCGCGCTGGCCACCCGCCCCGAGGTGGAGCTGGTGGTGGAGGAGCCGCCCGCGCGCGCCGTGTTGCGGACCGACGAGGTGCTGCTCGGCCAGGTGCTGCGCAACCTGCTGCACAACGGGCTGAAGTTCACCGAGAGCGGCGAGGTGCGGCTGCGGGCCGTGCAACGCGATGACCGGTGGATCATCTCGGTCAGCGACACCGGCCCAGGCATCGCCCCCGAGCTGCACGAACGGATCTTCGAGGAGTTCTACCAGGTGCCCGGGGCGACCCGGGTCGGCGGCACCGGCCTCGGCCTGCCGTACGCCCGGCGGCTGGTGACGCTGCTCGGTGGAACGCTGGAGCTGACCAGCGAGCCGGGCCGGGGCAGCACGTTCACGGTCTCCCTGCCCGTGGGCGGAGCGTGACGGTGGACGGCGGGCCGGCGACCATCCTGGTGGTCGATGACAGTCGTACCAAGCGCTACCTGCTGGTCAGCTGGCTGACCCGGGCCGGGTTCACCGTGCTCGAGGCGGAGAACGGCGCAGAGGCGCTGGCCCGGGTCGAGGTGGACCGGATCGACCTGGTGGTGCTCGACGTCCGGCTGCCCGACCTGAGCGGGTACGAGGTCTGCGAACGGGTCAAGGCTGCGCACCCGGCGATGCCGGTGATCCACGTGTCGGCGCACGCTGTGGACGTGGCCGACCGCGCCCAGGGGCTGACCCGGGGCGCGGACGCCTACCTGACCGAGCCGATCGAGCCCGAAGAGCTGATCGCCACCACCCGGGCGGTGCTGCGCTACTACCAGGCCCGGCAGCGTGCCGAGCTGCTTGCCGAGCGGCTGCTCGTGCTGGCCGACACGACGGTGGCGGTGTACGCCGCGCCGACCTTCGCCCGGCTGCTGGAGGCCGCCGCCGAGGGCGCCGCGCAGATCTTCAAGAGCCCGGTGGCGGTGGTCGCCGAGACGTTCGACGGCGACTGCCTGGCCGGGATCGCCGCTGGGCCTGGTACCAGGGCCACGCTGGTGCCGTGGGTCGTCGACGACAGCGGGGTGCCGACCGGCGCGACGGTCCGGGTGGAGGACCCGGCGAACTGGGGGCTGATCGAGTGGCCGGCGGGCTCGGTGACGGTGGCCGCAGCCCGGCTGCGGGAGGACAGGGCCCCGTTGTACGTGGTGGTCCCGACCGCCACCCAGACCGCCCGGACACCGGTGCTGGTGCAGCTCGCCCAGGCGGTGGCGGCGGCGGTGGAGGCGCAGCGCTCGTTCGACGAGGAGCACCGGATCGCGGTCACCCTCCAGCGCAGCCTGCTTCCGCGCCGGCTGCCCGACGTGGCCGGGCTGGACCTCGCGGTGCGCTACGAGCCGGCCAGCGCACAGACCGAGGTGGGCGGCGACTTCTACGAGCTGGTCATGCTCGACGGGCACCTGCTGCTGGCGATCGGCGACGTCGCCGGCCACTCGCTGCACGCGGCGACGGTGATGGCCGAGCTGCGGCACGCGGTGCGGGCGTACGCGGTCGAGGGGCACCAGCCCGGCGAGATCCTGCACCGGGTCAACGAGCTGATGCGGACCCTGCTGCCGGCCGAGATCGCCACACTCTGCGTGCTGCTGCTGCACCCGCCTACCGGGCGGGTCCGGCTGGCCAGCGCCGGTCACCTGCCGCCGGTGCTCAGCCTGGACGGCAAGGTGGAGTTCGTTCAGCATCTGGCACCGCTGCTTGGTGTCCGTGCACCCCGCCCGGCCGACCTGGAGTTCGTGCTGCCGGCCGGCGCCACGCTGGTGTTCTACACCGACGGGCTGATCGAGCGCCGGGACGCCACCATCGACGAGGGGCTGGCCGCGCTCGCCGCGCTGTCCGGCACCGTGGACGAGGACCTGGACCAGTTCTGCGCCCGACTGCTGGTGGAGCTGGCCCCACCGGAGATCCAGGACGACGTCGCCGTGGTCGTGCTGCGTCGCCGCTGAGCCGGCGCCGAAGCTGCTCGTCGCGGTGCGGGCCCGCCAGTCCCGGCCTCAGTGGACCGATCGGGCGTACGCGGCGGGCGACACGCCCGCGACGGCGGTGAAGTCGCGGACCAGGTGGGCCTGGTCGCTGTAGCCGAGGTCGGCGGCGAGGCCCGCCCAGTTCAGCGGCCCGCCGGCGGCCTGCTCGACGGCCTCCTGGAGCCGGTAGCGGCGGATCACCCACTTCGGGCCGACCCCCACGTACTCCGTGAAGAGCCGCTGCAACCGGCGGACCGGGACGTCGTGCCGCGCGGCGAAGTCGTCGACCCGCAGGACTGCCCGGTCCGTCCGGATCGCCTCGGCCAGCCGGACGGCCTCCTCGGCCGCCGGGTCCGGCTCGGGCGCCCACGTGGTGAGCAGGGCGTCCAGCGCGCGGCGGCGATCGTCGTCGGTGACCGCGCACACCCGACCGTCGGGCAGCGCCAACCGGCCGGTGGGCAACGGCAGCCGGCGGCCGGTCAACTCGGCGACCGGTCGACGCCAGAACGGGTGGAAGCCGCCCGGGCGGAACTGGATCCCGCAGACCCGGCCGGTGCCGACCAGCGTGGTCCGGAAGAGGTGGCGGCCCACCCCGGCCACCTCGCCGGTCTCCGGCCCGTCACCGTTGCCGTCGCGTCGGAAGACCACGTTCACCGCCGGGTGCGGCACGACCCGCTGCTCGAACGGTGCGCTCAACGCCCAGTCGATCAGCCAGTAGTGCTCGACCCAGGCGCGCAGCGACTCCGCCGGCAGGTGCCGGCGGAAGTGGACCTCGCGCAGCAACCGGCCCGGGTCGAGAATTCCCCGGCTGTCGCCACGCGGTCGCTGTCGCATTTTTTCAAGACCACCCTCATACGCTGGCCCTATGACCACACAGACTAGCGATCTGCTGGCGGCAGCCGCGCCGCGAACCGTCGACGTGGTGCGCGGCATCGCCGACGACCAGCTCGACCTGCCCACACCGTGCCGCGACTACACGGTCCGCGACCTGCTCAACCACCTGTTCGAGGTGGTGGTGAACTTCCAGGACCTGGCCGAGAAGCGGGACGTGGAGTGGTCCGACAAGCCCGACCACCTGGCCGACGGCTGGCGGGACCGGTTCGAGACGGAGACCGGCCGGCTGATCGCCGCCTGGGCGGACCCATCCACCCTGGAGGGTGTGTCGCCGGGCATGGGCATGCCGCAGACCGTCATCGGCGGCATGGCGCTGCTGGATCTGACCGTGCACGGCTGGGATCTCGCCGTCGCCACCGACCAGCCGTACCAGCCGGCTCCGGAAGCCGTGGCCGAGCTGCACGGGCTGGTCGAACAGTTGGCGCCGACCGCCCGCAAGATGGGCGTCTTCGCCGACCCGGCCCCGACCCCGACCACCCAGGACCCTCGGGACCTGCACCATCTCCTGGCCCACACCGGCCGCAACTCGACCTGGCCTTCCACCCCGTGACCCATTCTCTGGCGGTCAGCAGGGTGTGATGGCCCCCGGGGACCGGGCCAGAGCGCATCTTGACGCGTTTGTCGACATTGGTCCGCGATTAGCAGCCTTGACTGACAACCGTCGATGGGATAGATTCCCATGATCGCTCGGGATAGAGGTCTCAATTGCGGGGGTAAGGTGCGATGAAGAAGCGGGCTTTCTTGCTTGCGGCGGTCGCCACGGCATCGGTTCTCGTAGGCGTGTCAGGGGCCGCCCAGGCCGCACCGACCGGTTGTTCGGCGACCGCCGTCGGTTACGGCTCCGGCGCATACTGCAGCGGCGGCACCGGAGAGTTCCGGGCAAAGACGCGGTGTGACAAGCCGTGGGCCCCGGACTACGACCGTTACGGCGCCTGGATGGGCGTGGGGACCTGGTCGTCTTTCGCCAAGTGCGACAACGGGCACGTCGCTTTCAATGCGACGTGGCAGACGCGATAGTCCGATCCTCGGATGCCGGGCGTCGGACGCTACCTGTCCGACGCCCGTGCGCATTGGCAATAATGCCCGCGTCCTGCAATCAGCAGTGAATGCTGGCTGCAATTGAGGATTCACCGATCTCTGGAATCCGTGCTGCTAGCGCAATGAAACCGGACAGGAAAACGACGACCGACGGTCAGTTCGGTGCGTGGAACAGGCCGGCGGACCAGGCGATCAGCAGACCGACGGCGGCGGAGCAGCAGCAGACGAGCAGGGCACCGACCACCACCGCGAGGATCATCCAGGCGGACGCGCGCCTGGCCGCTCCCGGCGGCGCATCGGTCTCCGACCCGTCCCGGTCCTCGTCGGTGTCATGCACCGGGCGGGTCGTCGATGGAGATCTGCGATGCCGGGGCGCCGCTCTGCGATGATCCGGCCACTCGTGCTCAGTACACCCGCCTCGTGCAGACGCCGTCGGTCGAGCGGGCCCTGGAGGTACCGCTGGAGCAGTTGGCCTGGCTCGGTGCCGGCGCGTTGGCGGCGGTGCTGGTGACGGTCGGTGTCGGCCTGCTCTTCCTGCAGGTCAGTACGGCGGTGGAGGAGCTGCGCCCGGCCTGAGTCGATGTAACGCCGTTGATGGCGGTGCCGCTATCTGCACCGGAGACCCGGACCATCGGGTCCCCGGCGCCGGACCGGATGGTTCCCGGCGCGGTGATGGCGGGAGCTCGCTAGATGCACAACCAACCGGGCGGTGCTCCGCCGGTGTTCGTCGACGCGACGGGGCGCCGTCGTCGGCTGACCGTCATCGCCGGAACCGCGATGGGTCTCGGCCTGCTCACCAGCCTCGGGCTGATCGCCGCCGGGCTCTTCCTGGACACCTCGGTGCCGCTGCCGGGCTGGTCCGACGACCCTCGGGTGCCCCCGGTGGAGGCCGGCGTGGACGGGATCAACCAGTCACGGTTGGCCGACACGCCGTCGCCCTCGTCCTCCCCGGCGACCAGCACGTCTGTGCCACTGCCCAGCCCAGCCCCGACCACCGGCGCCCGGCGCTCCGGCCCGCCTACCACGGCCACCGTGGCGCCGTCCGCCACGGAGCAGCCGGGCCGGGGCGACCAGCACCGCAACACCGCGAAGCCGAGCAGGTCACCCGGTAAGCCGCAGTGATGACGGCGCGACACGTGGCCCGGCGCGATCCGCGGGCGCACTGGCTCCTGCTCCTCCTCGGGCTGCTCCTGCTGCTCGCGGCGCTCACCGTCAACGGCCTGGTGACCGGCATGGCCGGTGGCTCCGGCATCCCCGCGGCCGACAGTCCCGACGCTGGCGTACCGGCCCAGGTCGGCTCGGGCGGCCCGGTGCTGCGGCTGGATCGGGCCGAGCCGGTCAGCCGGGCCGTGCCGGACCGGACCATCGCGCTGACCTTCGACGACGGACCGGATCCGCGCTGGACCCCGCAGGTGCTCGACGTGCTGCGTCGGCATGGCGCGCACGCCACCTTCTTCGTGGTCGGGGCCCGGGTCAACGAACACCCGGAGCTGGTCCGGCGGATCCTCGCCGAGGGCCACGAGATCGGGTCGCACACCTTCACCCACGCCGATATCGCCGCCGTACCGCCGTGGCGGCGTGACCTCGAACTCTCGCTGACCCGCAAGGCGATCGCCGCGGCCACCGGCCAGGAGGTCACCCTGCTCCGGCCACCGTTCTCCTCGGTGCCGACGGCGCTGACCGGACCCGAGTACGCCGCGCTGCGCGCCGCCGCCGGGGCCGGGCACGTCGCGGTGCTCGCCGACCGGGACACCAGGGACTGGCAGCGCCCCGGCGTCGACAAGATCGTGCAGGCGGCCACCCCGACGCAAGGGCGGGGCGCCGTGGTGCTGATGCACGACGGCGGCGGTGACCGGGCGCAGACGGTGGCCGCGCTGGACCGGCTGCTGCCCGCCCTGACCGGTCAGGGCTACCGGTTCACCACCGTCTCCAGCGGCATCGACGCCTCGCCGTCGATGGTCCCGGCGGGCGTTGGCACCCGGTTGAGCGGCGCCGCGCTGCGCTGGACCCAGACCGGCGCACGCTGGTCGGCCGGGGCGATGAACCTGCTGCTCGCCGTCGCCCTCGTGCTCGGCGTGGTGCGTCTGGCGGTGCAGGTGTTCTGTGCCCACCGGCACGTGCGCCGGGTCCGCCGGCCCCGGCGGGACGGGCCCGAGGTACGCGCCCCGGTGTCGGTGATCGTGCCGGCGTACAACGAGGCGGCGAACATCGCGGCCACGGTCCGTTCCCTGGTGGCCAGCGCATATCCGGCGCTGGAAGTGATCGTGGTGGACGACGGGTCGGACGACGGCACCGCCGACATCGTGGAGCGGATGCGGCTACGCGGGGTACGCGTGATCCGGCAGGCCAACGCCGGTAAGCCGGCGGCGCTGAACACCGGCATCCGGGCCGCTCGGGCGAACCTGCTGGTGCTGGTGGACGGGGACACCGTGTTCCAGCCGGACACCGTGCACCGGCTGGTGCAGGGCTTCGCCGACCCGTCAGTCGGCGCGATCAGCGGTAATACCAAGGTCGCCAACCGACGCCGACTGCTCGGCCGGTGGCAGCACCTGGAGTACGTGATCGGCTTCAACCTCGACCGGCGGATGTATGACGTACTGGAGTGCATGCCAACCATCCCCGGCGCGATCGGCGCGTTCCGCCGCGAGGTGCTTCTGCGGGTGGGCGGGGTGCCGGCGGACACGCTGGCCGAGGACACCGACCTGACCATGAAGGTGCTCAGGGCCGGGTGGCGGGTGGTCTACGAGGAGTCGGCCATCGCCTGGACCGAGGCCCCCTCGTCGCTGCGTCAGCTCTGGCGGCAGCGCTACCGCTGGTGCTACGGCACCATGCAGGCGATGTGGAAGCACCGGCACGCGCTGCGCGAGTCAGGTGCAGGCGGGAAGCTCGGCCGGCGTGGGCTGCCGTACCTCACGGTGTTCCAGATCGTGCTGCCGCTGGCCGCGCCGGCGGTCGACGTGTTCGCCGTCTACGGTCTGCTGTTCCTGCCCTGGTCGACCCTCGCCATCGCCTGGGCCGGGCTGCTGCTACTCCAGGCGGCCACCGCCGGCTACGCGCTGCACCTCGACGGGGAGCGGTACGGGCCACTGTGGGCGCTGCCGTTCCAGCAGCTGGTCTACCGGCAGCTGATGTACCTGGTGGTGGTGCAGTCGGTGGTCACCGCGCTGATCGGCAAGCGGCTGCGCTGGCAGCGGATGGTGCGTACCGGCGAGGCCGCCGCCCTGGTCGGCGCCGGCCGCGGCTGACTGGGCCGCTCAGGCGGCACCGGCTGACTGGGCCGCTCAGGTGGGACCGGCGGGTCGGGGACGCACGGCGATCGGTCAGGTCAGGGGGTGGAAGAGGCCGGCGGACCAGGAGATCAGCAGGCCGACGGCGGCGGAGCAGCAGCACACGAGCAGGGCGGCGGCCACCACCGCGAGGATCATCCAGGCGGATGCGCGCCGGGCCGCGGTCGGTGCCGCTTCGGGCGTCAAGCCGTCCTCGTCGTCGCCGGTCAACGCCGCCCCCCGATCACTCCGGAAGTCTAGGCGGCACCGCCGCCCGGCCGACCGTCATTCGCTGCGCGGAGCTGCCCGGCGACCGGGCAATGTCCTGGAAGTAGTGGCCTCGACGGGAAGCCAAGGCCACTACTTCCAGGTTGTAGCGCGATCATCCCGGTGGGCACCGGGAGGCTCGACCGTCAGGCGCGGTTGAGGCGGTCCACGATCCAGGCGTTGATGAACGCCTCCTCGCGCCAGGCGTCGTAGCGACCGCTCGGACCGCCGTGACCGGCGCCCATCTCCGTCTTGAGCAGGTAGTCGCCGGTCGGGGCGACCGCCCGCAGCCGGGCGATCCACTTCGCCGGCTCCGAGTAGAGCACCCGGGTGTCGTTGAGGCTGGTCACGGCGAGGATCGCCGGGTAGTCCACCGACGCCACGTTCTCGTACGGCGTGTAGGACTTCATGTACGCGTACACCTCGGGGTCCTCCAGCGGGTTGCCCCACTCCTCCCACTCGGTGACGGTCAGCGGCAGCGACGGGTCGAGGATCGAGGTGAGCGCGTCCACGAACGGCACCTGCGCGACGATCCCGCTGAACGCGTCCGGGGCGAGGTTGGCCACCGCGCCCATCAGCAGGCCACCGGCCGAGGCGCCCCGGGCGACCAGTCGGTCGCTGGCCGTCCAACCGGCCTTGACCAGGTGCCGGGCGCAGGAGACGAAGTCGGTGAAGGTGTTCTTCTTGGCCAGCATCTTGCCCTGGTCGTACCAGCGCCGGCCCAGCTCACCGCCGCCTCGGATGTGCGCCACCGCGAAGACCACGCCCCGGTCCAGCAGGGACAGCCGGGCCACTGAGAACCACGGGTCCATGCTGGCCTCGTACGAGCCGTAGCCGTACAGCTCGCAGGGGGCCGAGCCGTCCCGGGGAGTGCCGACCCGGCAGACCAGCGAGATCGGCACCCGGGTGCCGTCATCGGCGAGTGCCCAGTCGCGGTGCTGCTCGTACTCGGCCGGGTCGTACGGCCGCCCGTCCGGCCCGGGCAGCACCGGCTTCTGCTTGCGCAGCACCATCTGCCGGGTGACCAGGTCGTAGTCGTACACCGAGTCGGGGGTGACCAGCGAGGAGTAGCGCAGCCGGACCTGCCCGGTGCGGTACTCCGGGTTGGCGTCCAGCCCGACGCTGTACAGCGGCTCGGGGAAGTCGATGTCGTACTCGTCGCCGCCGCCGATCGGCAGCACCCGCAGCCCGGTGAGCCCGTCGGTGCGCAGCGACACCACCAGGTGGTTCGCGAAGGCGTCCACCGCCTCCAGGCGGGTGCCGGGGCTGTGCTCGATCAGCGGCACCCAGTCGCCCGGCGTGTCGGCCGAGGTGAACGCCAGCGCGAAGTCCTCCGCGCCGTCGTTGTGCAGGATCAGGAAGCGGTGGCCGTGGTGCTCCACCGTGTACTCGACGCCCTGCCGCCGAGGCGCGATCACGGCCGGCGCGCCGGTCGGGTTGCCGGCCGTGACCACCAGCACCTCGCTGGTGACCTTGCTGTGGATGTCGATCAGGATGAACTTCTCCGACCGGGTCAGCTCCACGCCCACCCAGAACCGCTCGTCGTCCTCCTGGTGGACCACCACGTCATCGGCCGCGGCCGAGCCGACGGTGTGCCGCCAGACCCGGTTCGGCCGCCAGGCGTCGTCGACCGTCACGTAGAACAGCACCGAGGCGTCGGCCGACCAGGCGGTGCCGTAGAAGGTGTCCGGCACCTCGTCCGGCAGCAACTCGCCGGTGGTCAGGTCCTTCACCCGCAGGGTGAACCGCTCGTCGCCGGAGAAGTCGGTGGAGTAGGCCAGCCAACGCCCGTCGGGGCTGACGTCGAAGGCACCCAGCGAGAAGAAGTCGTGCCCCTCGGCCAGCAGGTTGCCGTCGAGCAGCACCTCCTCGCCGTCCAGCGGGGCGCCGTCCGCGCTGAGCGGCGGGTCGGTCTCGGAGTCGCGGACCGCGCGCCGGCAGTGCACCCCGTACTGCTGCCCCTCCACCGTCCGGGTGTAGTACCAGTGCCCGCCCTTGCGGGTCGGCACGGACAGGTCGGTCTCCCGGGTGCGCCGGCGGGTCTCCTCGAACAGGTCCGCGCGCAACTCGGCCAGGTGCGCTGTGCGCTCCTCGGTGTACGCGTTCTCCGCGGTCAGGTAGGCGATCGTCTCCGGGTCGTCCTTGGCGGCGAGCCAGGCGTACTCGTCGACGACGGTGTCGCCGTGGTGGGTGCGCTCGGTGGGCACCCGCTTCGCCGCGGGCGGGGCAGTCTCGGTGGTCACGGCGGCCACGTTACCGGCCGGCCCGCTCCGCGCGCCGGACCAGCGGCATCCCGATAGTCGCCACCACGCCATTCGAACACATGTACGATGACCGGCATGGCGGCAGCAGCGAGTTCCCTCGGCCGGTCCGGAGCCCTCGAGATCACCCGGCGGTTGACGGCGATCTGCGGTCCGCCGTTCGCCCGGCTCGCCGGGCCGGCCGACGAGGTGGCCGGGCGGCCGGCCCGCTGGGTGGCGGTGCCGGGTGGTCCGCACGCCGCGGCCGAGGTGCTGCGGCTGGCCGCCGCGCACGACCTGGCGGTGGTCCCGCGCGGTGCCGGCACGAAGATCGACTGGGGTGCCACCCCCGTGCAGGTCGACATCATGCTCGATACCGGTCGGCTGGCCGGCATCGGTCACGAGCCGGTCGGCGCGCCGGTGGCCGAGGTGGGCGCCGGCACCCCGCTGCGAGCGGTGCAGGCCACGCTGGAGCGCACCGGGCAGCGGCTGGCCATGGACGCCCCGTCGCCGGGCGCGACCCTGGGCGGGGTGCTCGCCGCCGGTGAGGCGGGCCCTCTGCGGCACCGCCACGGCAGCCCGTGCGACCAGCTCCTCGGCGTCCGCTACCTGGGCGCCGACGGCGAGCTGGTCAGCGCCGGCGGCGGCGCGCCCGGGCTCGACCTGGCGCGGCTGCTCTGCGGCTCGCAGGGCGCGCTCGGTGTGCTGGTCTCGGCGAGCATGCGGGTGCAGTCGGTGCCGGCCAGTCGGCTCTGGGTGTCCCGGCCGGTGTGGACGCCGCTGGAGGTGCACGACCTGGTCCGGGCGATCCTCGCTGCCCGGCTGGAGCCGGCGGCCATCGAGCTCGATCTGCCGGCCGGAGCGCCCCGGCCCCGCTCGCCGTACCCGTCCGGCCACCCGGCCGCCACCGCCCGGGAGCGCCACCCCTCGATGTCCGGGCGGGCCAGCGCCCCGTCCCGGGCGGGCAGCCTGGTGGTGCTGCTGGAGGGCGGTCCGGCCGACGTCACGGAGCGGGCCGAGCGCCTGGTCGGCATGCTGCACGGGGAGGCCACCGTCACGCACTCCGCGCCGCCGTGGTGGCGCCGCTACCCGTTCGCACCCGGCGACACGGCGCTACGCCTGGAGGTGCCGATCAGCGACCTGCACGCCGCTGTCTACGCGCTGCGCGACGCGGCCGGCACCCCGGTGCCGGTGCGGGGTTCCGCCGGGCTGGGCGTGGTGCACGCGGCGCTGCCCGGCGCACTGCCCCCCGACCGGGTGGCATCCATCCTGGCCGCCGTCCGGGGGGTCCTGCTGGCCCGGCAGGGCCGCTGCGTGGTGGTCTCCGCCCCCGCGCCGGTGCGGCAGGCCGTTGACCTCTGGGGTGAGCTGGCCGGCCTGGCCCGGCTGCGGTCCGCCAAGGAGCACCTCGACCCGGAGCATCGACTCGCCCCCGGCCGCCTCCCCGGCGGCCTGTGACGGGGCTCCGCCACCGCCACCGCTACCGGTGCTCGGTCAGTCCAGCCACCACCGGTGCATGTCCAGCAGCGGCGGGGTGAACCGGGCCACCAGCACCAGCAACGTGACAGCCGCACCGGCCAGCAGCAGCGTCCGGGTCACCCGGGGCAGGGCGTCCCGTTCCCGCGCGGCGACGGCCACCGCGACGATTGCCAGCGGCAGCCCAAGCACTGCGCCCACCAGGTAGAGCATCCCCACCACGGCGTAGAGCCAGAGGAACGGGTTCGCACCGTGCATCCCGAACGGGATCAGCTCCTTGGGGTCGTACGCGCCGGTCAGCATCTCGGCCGGGCCGACGCCGGCGGCTGCCATCCGGCCCAGGTAAAGAAGCAGCACCGTGAGGAACGCTCCGACGGTCGCCAACTGCCCGGCGATCAGCGCCCGGACCGCTGGCCGGGAGTACGGCGTGGCCTGCGCGACACTGGACATGACCGTCAATCTACCGAGCCGACCGGGACCCGGTGCGACGAGCGGCGGTCAGCGCGCGTCGTTGCGCAGGACCAGGATGGCGATGTCGTCCCGGGGCGGCTCGACCGAGAAGTTGATCGCGGCGGCGCGCAGCCGGGCCGCCACCACGTCGGCCGAGTACCCGCCCAGTGGCGCCGCCGCGTCACGCAGCCGGTCGGTGCCGAACAGCTCCCGGCCGCGCCGCCGCTCGGTCACCCCGTCGGTGTAGAAGATCAGGGAGTCACCCGGGGCGAGCGTGATCTCCGCCGTCGGCGAGGTGATCGTGTCGAGCAGGCCCAGCGCGGTGCCTCCGGTGCCGACGAACCCGGCGCCACCCGCAGCGGCCAGCAGCACCGGCCGGTCATGCCCGGCAAGGTGCAGCGAAACGTCCAGCTGGTCGCCGTCGCCCTGGGCGACCGCCGCCAGTGCCAGGGTGCAGTACCGGCCGCCGCCCCGCTCGACCAGCGTCTCGTTGAGCCGGGCCAGCGCCTCCGGCAGCGGCTTGCCGTCACCGACCAGCACCCGGATGACGTCCCGGACCAGCCCGGTGACCGCGGCTGCCTGGACGCCCTTGCCCGAGACGTCCCCGATCACCACCAGCCAGCGCCCGTCGGGCAGCGGCAGCACGTCGTAGAAGTCGCCGCCCACCTCGGCGTCGTCGCCGGTGGGGACGTACTCGGCGGCGAAGCCGATCCCGTCCACCAGTGGCAGCACCGGCGGCAGCAGGGACTGCTGGAGCGTCTGTGCCACCCGGCGACGCTCGGCGTGGATGCGGGCGTTCTCGATGGCCAGAGCGGCCCGTCGGGCCACGTCCTCCAGCACGGCCACCTCGTCCGGGTCGTGCCGGTGTCGCTGGTGCCGCCCCACGGCCAGGGTGCCGAGCCGCTGCCCGCGTGCGATCAACGGGACCGCGAAGCCCTCCATCGGCCCGCCGAGCGGAATCTGCGCCGCGCTGCGGGATGCCTCACGCAGCCGGGCCTGGATCGAGTCCGGGCCGGTCTCGGCCAGCACCTTGTGCAACTGCGGCAGCACCGACTCGTCGGCGTGGCTGGCCGCCGCCAACCGGAGCCGGCCCCACTCGTCGGTGGTGTGCACCGCGCACCACTGGCCGAGACGGGGCACTACCAGGTGCGGGATCAGCGCCATGGTCAGCTCGACGTCCAGTGACTGGGCCAGCAGTTCGCTCGCCTCGGCCAGGAAGGTCAGCCACGCCTGCCGGCGGACGTCGGCCCGGCGTAGCCGGTCGTTCTCCAGGTGCAGCGACAGCCGCTCGGCGGTGAGCACCGCCAGCGGCCGGGCGTACGCCGAGGGTGCGGCGTCCAGCTCCAGCTCCCCGGCGTACGGGCGGTGCACCGTGAGCGGCACCCGGAGCAGTTCACTGTCGTCGCGGGGTTGTCGGCCGAAGCGGGCCAGCACCTGGCGACCCTGCCCGTCGCCCCGGTCCAGACGGATCATGCCGCCGGCCGCGCCCACCATCTCGGCGACCCGACTGAGCAGGCTGTTGGCGAAGTCGGGCAGCGGGTCGTCCGCGTAGATGTCGGGGGCGGTCTGCATGAGTTCGCTCATCGCGCCGGCGCTCGGCGCGGAGCCGTCGGTGGCGGCCCCCGGGCCGGAACTGGCCGGCATCGACTCGCCGCCCGCGCTGGCCCCGGCCGGCGGGTCGGCGCCGGGGCGGTTCAGCCGGAACCAGACGCCCTTCCCGGTGGGCAGGTACGTGGTGCCCCAGCGGCTGGCGAAGTGGTCGACCAGCAGCAGGCCCCGACCCCGCTCGGAGACCTCGTTGATCTCGGTGGCGTCGTTGCGGGTGCCGACGGTCAGCTCGTCGCCCGTACCGGGCGCGAAGTCGGAGACGGTCACGGACAGCCCGATCTCGTCCGCGACGACCTCGATGTCCAGTTCGGTGCCGGCGTGCTCGACGGCGTTGGTGGTCAGCTCCGTGGTGAGCAGCAGCGCCTCGTTGGCCAGCTCGTCCAGGGCCGCCTCGGTCAGCACCGAGCGGACCACCGCTCGGGCAGCGGCCGGCGTACGACGGTCAGCGGGCAGGCGGACACGCCGGACCGCCCCGTTCCGGGCCCCGGCCGTCGCGGGCCCCGCCTCGGCTGACACCCCCGTATCCTCCACCGTCCCACCGCCGGGTGCCAAGCCGATCGACCATCGCGTGGGCCAGGTCGCCAGCCGGTCCCGTTCCGCTCTCCGCCCGGCTGCGACCATCCGCCCGCCGTGGCGGGGTCCCGGCACCCGGGCGAGGTGTCCGACCGGACGCGCCCGCTCGGCCCACATAGAGCGGATCGGGTGGCCCAGCGGGGCCAATCGGCGGGTCGCGCACCCTGGCACTGCGGCGGACCCGGGCACAATATGGAATGCCGGCGTGTGCGCACGGGCCGGCGCCCCCGAGTTGAGCGAGGAATGATGACCACGGCGAAGCAGTCGGTGGCGGATCCGTCCGCACCCGACCACGAGGCGCTCCTCGGTGAGTTGACCGAGGCGCTGCGACGGGTCCGTCGCGGCGACCTGAAGGTTCGGCTACCCCGCCGCGCGGGCAAGGGCGGCGAGGTGGCGGACGCCTTCAACGAGGTGGTCTCGCTCCAGGAGCGGCAGTACCTGGACCTGCGGCGGATCAGCCGGATCGTCGGTCGGGACGGCCGGCTCACCGAGCGACTCGACGACGAGGGGCTGGACGGCTCCTGGGCGGAGGGGCAGCGGGCGATCAACTCGCTGATCGACGATCTGGGTCGGCCGACCACCGAGATCGCCCGGGTCATCGTGGCGGTCGCGGACGGCGATCTGTCCCAGCACATGGCGCTGGAGATCGACGGCCGACCGCTGCGCGGTGAGTACCTGCGCATTGGGCGCACGGTGAACACCATGGTCGACCAGCTCTCGTCGTTCTCGAACGAGGTGACCCGGGTCGCGCGCGAGGTGGGCACCGAGGGCAAGCTGGGTGGCCAGGCCGACGTCCGGGGCGTCGCCGGCACCTGGAAGGACCTCACCGACTCGGTGAACACCATGGCGTCGAACCTCACCTACCAGGTGCGGTCGATCTCCCAGGTGTCCACGGCGGTGGCCAAGGGTGACCTGTCCCAGAAGATCACCGTGTCGGCCAAGGGTGAGGTCGCCGAGCTGGCGCACACCATCAACTACCTCACTGACACGCTGCGGCTCTTCGCCGAGCAGGTGACCCGGGTGGCCCGTGAGGTGGGTACCGAGGGCAAGCTGGGCGGCCAGGCCGAGGTGCCGAACGTGGCCGGCACCTGGAAGGACCTGACCGACAGCGTCAACTCGATGGCGTCGAACCTGACCGCCCAGGTGCGCAACATCGCCCAGGTCTCCACGGCGGTGGCTCGCGGTGACCTGTCGCAGAAAATCACGGTGGCGGCGCAGGGCGAGATCCTGGAGCTGAAGGACACCGTCAACACGATGGTGGACCAGCTGTCGTCGTTCGCCGACGAGGTGACCCGGGTGGCCCGTGAGGTGGGCATCGAGGGCAAGCTCGGCGGCCAGGCCCAGGTGCGTGGGGTCTCCGGCACCTGGCGTGACCTCACCGAGAACGTCAACCAGTTGGCCGGCAATCTGACCAGCCAGGTCCGCAACATCTCCCAGGTCTCCACGGCGGTGGCGAAGGGTGACCTGTCGCAGAAGATCACGGTGGACGCCCAGGGCGAGATCCTGGAGCTGAAGTCGACGGTGAACACGATGGTGGATCAGCTGTCGTCGTTCGCCGACGAGGTGACCCGGGTGGCCCGTGAGGTGGGCACCGAGGGCAACCTGGGTGGTCAGGCGCAGGTGCGCGGCGTCTCGGGCACCTGGCGGGACCTGACCGACAACGTGAACTCGATGGCGTCGAACCTGACGAGCCAGGTTCGCAACATCGCCTCGGTGACCACGGCGGTGGCGAAGGGTGACCTGTCGCAGAAGATCACGGTGGATGCTCGGGGCGAGATCCTGGAGCTGAAGTCGACGGTGAACACGATGGTGGATCAGCTGTCGTCGTTCGCCGACGAGGTGACCCGGGTGGCCCGTGAGGTGGGCACCGAGGGCAAGCTCGGCGGCCAGGCCCAGGTACGCGGCGTGGCCGGCACCTGGCGGGACCTGACCGACAACGTGAACTCGATGGCGTCGAACCTGACCGCCCAGGTGCGAAACATCGCCCAGGTCTCCACGGCGGTGGCGAAGGGTGACCTGTCGCAGAAGATCACGGTGGACGCTCGGGGCGAGATCCTGGAGCTGAAGTCCACCGTCAACACGATGGTCGACCAGCTGTCGTCGTTCGCCGACGAGGTGACCCGGGTGGCCCGTGAGGTGGGCACCGAGGGCAAGCTCGGTGGTCAGGCGCAGGTCAAGGGCGTCTCGGGCACCTGGCGGGACCTGACCGACAACGTGAACTCGATGGCGTCGAACCTGACCGGCCAGGTGCGCAACATCGCCTCGGTGACCACCGCCGTGGCGAAGGGCGACCTGAGCCAGAAGATCACCGTGGACGCGCAGGGCGAGATCCTGGAGCTGAAGTCCACGGTGAACACCATGGTCGACCAGCTGTCGTCGTTCGCCGACGAGGTGACCCGGGTGGCCCGCGAGGTCGGCATCGAGGGCAAGTTGGGCGGTCAGGCGCAGGTCAAGGGCGTCTCCGGCACCTGGCGTGACCTCACCGAGAACGTCAACCAGCTCGCCTCGACCCTGACCACCCAGCTGCGAGCCATCGCGCAGGTGTCCACGTCAGTGACCCGGGGTGACCTGACCCAGCGGATCGCGGTCAAGGCGCAGGGCGAGGTCGCCGAGCTGAAGGACAACATCAACCAGATGATCGTCACCCTTCGGGAGACGACCAAGAAGAATGCCGAGCAGGGCTGGCTGGACTCCAACCTGGCCCGGATCGGCGGCCTGTTGCAGGGCCAGCGGGATCTGGGCGAGGTCTGCCGCATGATCATGACGGAGGTGACCCCGCTGGTCGACGCCCAGCTCGGCGCCTTCTTCCTGGCCGACGACGCCGACGGCAGCATGCGACTGAAGCTGACCTCCTCCTACGGGTACGTGGCGCGAGGGCACGACGTCACCTTCGGGCCGGGTGAGGGGCTGGTCGGGCAGACCGCCCTCTCCCGCCGGACGATCCGGGTCAGCGCATCCCCGAACAGCCGGCTCACCCTGCGCTCCGGCCTGGCCGAGACGCCCCCGTCCGACCTGGTGGTACTCCCCGTGCTGTTCGAGGGGGAGCTGCTCGGGGTGATCGAGTTCGCCAGCGTGGCGGCCTTCTCCGAGCTGCACCTGTCGTTCCTGGAGCGGCTGGTGCTCACCATCGGCATCGCGGTCAACACCATCCAGGCCAACCGTCGTACCGAGGAGCTGCTGGCCCAGTCACAGCGGCTGGCGCACGAACTCCAGGAGCAGTCGGCGGAGTTGCAGCGCACCAACGCCGAGCTGGAGGAGAAGGCCACCCTGCTCTCCGAGCAGAAGGGCAACATCGAGACGAAGAACCGGGAGATCGAGCTGGCCCGGCTCGGCCTGGAGGAGAAGGCGCAGCAGCTCACCCGGGCCTCGGCGTACAAGTCGGAGTTCCTGGCCAACATGAGCCACGAGCTGCGGACGCCACTGAACTCGCTGCTGCTGCTGGCCCGGCTGCTGGCGGAGAACTCGGAGCAGAACCTCAACCCGAAGCAGATCGAGTTCGCCCGGACCATCCACAGCGCCGGCTCGGACCTGCTCTCGCTGATCGACGACATCCTGGACCTGTCCAAGATCGAGGCGGGTCGGATGGACGTCGAGCCGACCGAGATCCGGTTCGCGGAGATCCGCGGCTACGTCGAGCAGGCGTTCGCGCCGCAGGCCGAGGAGAAGAACCTGGACTTCCAGGTACGGGTGAGCAAGGACCTGCCACCGGCGCTGGTCACGGACGCGCAGCGGTTGCAGCAGATTCTGCGCAACCTGCTCTCCAACGCGGTGAAGTTCACCGACAACGGTGCGGTGACGCTGCGAATCGCCCCAGCGGCGGAGAACGCGGTCTTCGACGTGCCGGCGCTGACCAACGCCCAGCAGGTGATCGCGTTCACCGTGATCGACACCGGGATCGGCGTCTCCGACGACAAGCTGTCGATCATCTTCGAGGCGTTCCAGCAGGCGGACGGGACCACCAGCCGCCGCTACGGCGGCACCGGCCTGGGCCTGTCGATCAGCCGTGACCTGGCTCGGTTGATCGGGGGCACGATCACCGTGTCGTCGGCGCCCGGGCAGGGGTCGACCTTCACCCTGTTCGTGCCGCAGGTGCTGGCCCCGGACGCCGTGGTCGCGCCCCAGGCGCCGTCCCCGCAGCGCGCCGGTCTGCCGTCGTCGCTGCTGATGCCGCCGCTGGAGCTGTTTCCCGAGCGGCCGGAGGCGCCGGCCACCCGCCAGCTGGACGGGTCCACGGTGCTGATCGTGGACGATGACGTGCGTAACGTCTTCGCCCTGACCAGCGCCTTGGAGTTGCACGGGATGACCGTGCTGTACTCGGACAACGGCGTGGACGGTGTCCGCCTGTTGGCCGAGCACCCGGAGGTGGACATCGTGCTGATGGACGCCATGATGCCCGACCAGGACGGGTACGAGACCACCCGCCAGATCCGCCGCAACCACCGGTTCGCCGACCTACCGGTCGTCTTCCTGACCGCGAAGGCGATGCCGGGCGACCGCGAGTCCGCACTCGCGGCCGGGGGCAGCGACTACATCACCAAGCCGGTCGACCTGGACGACCTGATCGAGCTGATGTCGTCCTGGATCAGCGGCAGCCGGACCGAGGAGACTTCGTGACCCAGATGGCCAAGGCGCTGCTCGTCGACGACCGGCGGGAGAATTTGATGGCACTGGAGGCGATCCTCCAGGGCCTGCCGGTCCAGTCCGTGGCGGTGGAGAGCGGCGAGGCGGCGCTCAAGCAGCTGCTGGTGGACGACTTCGCGGTGATCCTGCTGGACGCACAGATGCCGGACATGGACGGCTTCGAGACGGCCAGCCACATCAAGCGCCGGGAGCGGACCCGGCACGTGCCGATCATCTTCCTCACCGCCGCCGACCGGGACGCTCAGCTCGCCCTGCGCGGGTACCAGGTGGGCGCGGTGGACTACCTGACCAAGCCGTTCGACCCGTGGGTGCTGCGGGCCAAGGTGTCGGTCTTCGTCGAGCTGTGGGTGAAGACCCGGCAGTTGGCTGCCCAGTCGGACCTGGTGCGGGAGCGCGACACGCAGTGGCGGCGGCTCACCGACGCGGTCGACGAGGCGGTCACCCTGCTCCGCTCCGACGGGCCGGAGGCTCGGGACCGGGCGGTGGAGCTGCTCGAACAGGCCCGCTGGGGCAACACCTCCTGACGGAGGGGCGGGCGCTCAGCCCTCGCCGGGCGGAGCAGGGTGGCCGCCCGGCGGGCCTGCCAGCGACTGGGCCTAGCCGGTGGGTTGGTCGTTGCGGATCATCAGGGCGCTGCGGAGGCCGGTGATGTCCAGGACGCGGATCAGGAAATCACCCACGTGGGTGAGCATCAGCAGGCTCTGCGCGTGGCTGGCCTTGCGGCTGAGCACGACCAGGGTGCCCAGGCCCTGTGAGTCGCAGAAGGTGACGCCGCCGAGGTCGAGCACGATCTTCGGCGGCGGGTCGGCCAGCACCTCGTTGACCACGGTGGAGAGCTGCGCGGCCGTGAGCATGTCGATCTCACCGGCCAGGCGCAGCACTGCTTCGTCGCCCGTCCGGTGTAGCGTGATGGACAGTTCGGCACGATCCACCCGATCAGCCTAGCGCGATCCGGACGACCCGGCCTGTCGAGGCCGCGAGGCGCTCCGGCCGCCGTGTCGGCCCCGTTGACGGGCACTGGAGGCGGGTGAGCCGGGTAACCCCGGTCCGGGGTGGCTGCGGCCTGACCGTTCGGCGCTGACACAATGGCGGCATCGTGACCGAGACATTCTCTGCCGGATCCGGCCGCTACCCGGCCGACGCGCCGGCCTCCGAGGCCCTGTTTGACCGCGCCCGCGCCATCGTGCCGGGCGGGGTGAACTCCCCCGTGCGCGCCTTCCAGGCGGTCGGCGGCACCCCGCGATTCATGGTTCGTGGCGAGGGTCCGTGGCTGCACGACGCCGACGGCCGTCGCTACGTCGACCTGGTCTGCTCCTGGGGTCCGCTGATCCTCGGGCACGCCCACCCGGAGGTGGTGGACGCCGTACAGGCCGCCGCCGCCCGGGGCACCAGCTTCGGCACCCCCACCCCCGGTGAGGTGGAGTTGGCCACCGAGATCGTCGACCGGACCCCGGTGGAGCAGGTCCGGCTGGTCAACTCCGGCACCGAGGCGACCATGTCGGCGATCCGACTGGCCCGTGGCTTCACCGGCCGCTCCAAGATCGTCAAGTTCGCCGGCTGCTACCACGGGCACGTCGACGCTCTACTCGCCTCCGCCGGGTCCGGCGTGGCCACCCTGGGCCTGCCCGACTCACCCGGCGTCACCGGCGCGGCGGCCAGCGAGACCATCGTGCTGCCGTACAACGACGTCAGGGCGGTCGAGGAGGCCTTCGCCGCCGAAGGCCAGCACATCGCCGCGGTGATCACCGAGGCCGCCGCCGGCAACATGGGCGTGGTCGCCCCCCGCGACGGCTTCAACCAGCAGCTCGCCCGGATCGCGCACGCGCACGGCGCGCTGCTCGTGGTCGACGAGGTGATGACCGGCTTCCGGGTCTCCCGCGCCGGCTGGCACGGCCTCGACCCCTCCGACGCCGACCTGTGGACGTACGGCAAGGTCATGGGTGGTGGGCTGCCCGCCGCCGCGTTCGGCGGGCGCGCCGAGATCATGGCCCGGCTCGCCCCGGCCGGCCCGGTCTACCAGGCCGGCACGCTCTCCGGTAACCCGCTCGCCTGCGCCGCAGGCCTGGCCACTCTGCGGCTGGTCGACGACGAGCTGTACCGCCGCCTCGACGAGACGGCCGCCGTCGTGGGCAAGCTCGCCGCCGACGCGTTGGCCGCCGCCGGGGTCCCGCACCGGCTGTCGTACGCGGGCAGCATGTTCTCGATCTTCTTCACCGACGCCGAGGTGGTCGACTACGACAGCGCCCGTACCCAGCACGTGCCGGCGTTCAAGGCGTTCTTCCACGCGATGCTCGCCGCCGGCGTGTACCTGCCGCCGAGCGCGTTCGAGTCGTGGTTCGTGTCGGCGGCGATCGACGACGCCGCTCTGGAGCAGATCGCCGCCGCGCTGCCGACGGCGGCGAACGCGGCGGCAGCGGCGGGTCACGGGGGGTAACGAGCGGTGAGCAAGACGGTGGTCCACGTGCTCCGGCACGGCGAGGTGTACAACCCCGACCAGATCCTCTACGGCCGGCTGCCCGGTTTCCGCCTCTCCGAGCTGGGTGTGCAGATGGCCAAGGCCGCCGCACAGGGGCTGGCCGAGCGGGAGGTCGTGCACGTGGTGGCCAGCCCGCTGGAGCGCGCCCAGCAGACCGCCGAGCCGATCGCCGCCCAGTTCGGGCTGTCGGTCGGGGTGGACGAGCGGCTGATCGAGAGCGCCAACTGGTTCGAGGGCAAGAAGGTGTCCCCGGGCGACGGGTCGTTCCGCGACCCGCGCAACTGGTGGGTGCTGCGCGACCCGGTGACACCGTCCTGGGGCGAGGCGTACCGGGTCATCGCCGAGCGGATGTTCGCCGCCGTGCACGCCGCCCGGGTCGCCGCCGAGGGGCGCGAGGCGGTGCTGGTCTCGCACCAGTTGCCGATCTGGACGCTGCGTCGGTACGTCGAGCGCAAGCGGCTCTGGCACGACCCGCGCAAACGACAGTGCGGGCTGGCCAGCCTCACCTCGTTCCACTTCGACGGCGCCAAGGTGGTCGGCATCGGCTACAACGAGCCGGCCGCGCACCTGATCGCCCTCTCCGCGACCGCCCGGACGGCCAAGGGGGCCTGATGAACGCCCGGAGGTGGACCGCGGGTCTGCTCGCCACCGTCGCTGCGGTGGCGCTGGTCGGCTGCACCTCGCAGGGCCGGGAGAAGACCTGCACGACCACCTCCGACGGTGTCATCGAGTGCACACCGGACCAGCGCTCGGCACCGCCCGCGATCAGCGGTGAGCTGCTCGCCGGTGGCAACTACGACGTCAGCCAGGCCCGTGGCCAGGTGGTGGTGCTCAACTTCTGGGGTTCCTGGTGCGCGCCCTGTCGCGCCGAGGCGGACGACCTGGAGGGCACCTACCAGGCCACCAAGGCCTCCGGGGTGACCTTCCTCGGCATCAACGTCCAGGACCAGCGGGACAAGGCCAAGGCGTTCGAGGAGGGCCGGGTCACCTATCCGAGCCTGTTCGACCCGCCGAGCAAACTGGCGCTCGCCCTGGACATCCCACCGAACAGCATTCCGGCGACCGTGGTGCTCGACCGGGAGGGCCGGATCGCCACGGTGATCCGGGCAGCGGTCAAGCAGGAGGGCCTGCAACCGATCGTCGAGCGGATCGCCGCCGAGAAGGCGGCGTCTCGCTGATGGGCGAGACCTTCAAGGAGTTGGCCACGAGCGGGCCGCTGCTGCTCGCCATCGGCGCGGCGGCGCTCGCCGGCCTGGTCAGCTTCCTCTCCCCGTGCGTGCTCCCGCTGGTCCCCGGCTACCTCTCGTACGTCACCGGCCTCGCCGGCGCCGACCTTGAGGGCCGCCGTCCGGTGGCCGACGCCGCGCCGGCCGAGGCCACTGGCGGTGTCGCCGTCCGGGAGCGGACCGCCACGGCCGCGGCCGTCAAGGGTCGGGTGCTCGCCGGGACGCTGCTCTTCATCGCCGGCTTCACCGTCGTCTTCGTCGCCACCGCGATCCTGTTCGCCAGCATCGGCCGGGTCTTCTTCGAGTACGAGCGGCAGCTGGAGATCGCCATCGGCGCGCTGATCATCGTGCTCGGGCTGGGCTATCTCGGGCTGATCCCGGCCCTGCAGCGGGAGTTCCGGATCTCCCGTCTGCCCTCCGCCGGGCTGCTCGGCGCCCCGGTCTTCGGCGCGGTCTTCGCGCTCAGTTGGGTGCCCTGCACCGGCCCCACGCTCGGCGCGGTGATGGGCATGGCCACCGCGAGCGGCCAGAGCGACCGTGCGGTCGTGCTCGCCGTGGCGTACTGCCTCGGGCTGGGGATACCGTTCGTCGTCTTCGGGCTGGGCTTCCAGCGCCTGCTCGGGGTCTTCCGCGCCGTTCGGCGCAACAGCCGCTGGGTCACCCGGGTCGGCGGCGCCCTGCTCATCCTGATCGGCCTCGCGCTGGTCACCGGCGGATGGCAGAGCTTCGTGATCTGGTTGCAGACCACCGTCGGGGTGGGCGAGGTGAGCATCTGATGACCGCCCTGGACGACCGGCCGGAGACCGCGGCCCCGGCGCCTCGGCGCCGGCCCAACCGGCTGCTGGCCCTGCTGCGCAACTCGTGGCGGCAGCTGACCAGCATGCGTACGGCGCTGATCCTGCTCTTCCTGCTCGCCGTCGCCGCCATCCCCGGCTCGGTGCTGCCGCAGCGCGGGATCAGCCCGGAGAAGGTCAACGAGTACTTCACCGAGCACCCTGACCTGGCCCCTCGGCTGGACCGGATCGGCGCGTTCGAGGTCTTCGGCTCGGTCTGGTTCTCCGCGATCTACCTGCTGCTGTTCACCTCCCTGATCGGCTGCATCACGCCCCGGCTGCGCGACCACGTTCGGGCGCTCCGGTCCCGGCCGCCGGCCGCGCCGAAGCGGCTGCAGCGGCTGCCGCAGCACGCGGTGCTGCCCGCCCCGGCCGGCGGCGCGGCGGCGGTCGCCGAGGTGCTGCGCGGCCGGCGCTGGCGGGTGGAGGTCCGCGGCGACGAGGTCTCCGCCGAGAAGGGGTACCTCAAGGAGACCGGCAACCTGCTCTTCCACACCTCGCTGATCGCCGTGCTGATCGGCGTCGCGCTCGGCTCGTGGTACGGCTGGAGCGGCAACCGGCTGCTGGTGGCGGGCGCCGACAACGCCTTCTGCAACACCCGGCAGCAGTACGCCGAGGCGAAGCTCGGCCCCCAGGTGGACAGCGAGGACCTGCCCCGTTTCTGTCTGCGGCTGGACGACTTCCAGGCCCGGTTCCTGGCCTCCGGCCAGCCGGAGTTCTTCGACGCCACGGTCACTGTCGACGGCCCTGACGAGCCGACCCGCAGCGCCAACTTCTCGGTGAACTCGCCACTGCGGCTGGGCGACGCGAACGTCTACCTGCTCGGCCACGGGTACGCCCCGGTCATCCGCTACACCGACCGGTTCGGCCGCACCCAGGTCAGCGACGAGCCGTTCCTGACCACCGGCGACATGGGCCTGACCAGCGAGGGGCTGGCGGCCTTCCCGGACGCGAACGTCGACCCGCGCACCGGGCAGCGCGCACCGGATGAGCAGATGGCGTTCACCGGCATCTACCTGCCCACGGCGCCGCAGCAGGCACCGTTCGTCAGCTCGCAGTACCCGACCGAGCGCAACCCGGCGCTGAACCTGGTCGCCTACCGGGGCAACCTCGGTTTGGACGCCGGCATCCCGGGCTCGATCTACCAGCTCGACCAGCGGCAGGTGCGGACCGGCAAGGTCAAGGAGGTCGGCACCAAGCTGCTCAAGAAGGGCGAGACCTGGACGCTGGACGACGGCAGCAAGGTCGAGTTCCTCGGCACCGAGCGGTACGTCACCCTCTCCGTCCGGCACGATCCCGGCTCGACGATCCTGCTGATCAGCTGCGGGTTCCTGCTGGTCGGGTTGATGGGCTCGCTGTTCGGGCGGCGCCGCCGGGTGTTCTTCCGGGTGATGCCGGCCGACCCGGCGGACGGATCTCCGACGGGCGGTAGTAGCTTGATGGAGGCCGGTGGCTTGCCGCGCACCGACTATCCAGGGTTCGCCGACGAGTTCGCCCAGCTCGTCGCCGCGGTCAGCGGTGACGAACGGGCGGCCGAGCGGGCGGCAACGGATGCTGACTCCAGCGGCCGGGCCGGTGTGCGAGAAGGGACCGAGTGATGTCCGCGCTCTCCGACAATCTGGTGACCTTCGCGATCCTGGTGTACCTGGTCGCGATGATCTGCCACGCCGTGGAGTACGCGCTGGGCAACGCGCGTACCTCGGTCGCCGCCGCGGCTCCGGCTCCTGAGCTGGTCGGCGCTGGCGTCGGCGGAGGCGGCGGTGTCGTCCCGACGTCGTCCGCGCCGGTCCCGGTGTCGGCCGCAGCCGACCGCTCGGCGCGGCGCGCCCGGATCGCCGGCCTGGCCGCGGTGGGCGCCACCGCGCTCGCCGCCGTGCTGCACCTCGCGGCGCTGGTCACTCGCGGCATCGCGGCCGACCGGATGCCCTGGGGCAACATGTACGAGTTCGTGCTCACGGTGACGTTCATCGGGGTCGCGGCCTGGCTCGTGGTGCTCTGGAAGCGGCCCTCGCTGCGCAAGCTCGGGCTGTTCCTCACCCTGGTGATGGTGTTGCTGGTGGCCACCGCCGAGCTGGTGCTGTACGTGCCGATCGTGCCGCTGGTGCCGGCGCTGAACTCGTACTGGTTCGTCATCCACGTCTCGACCATCGTCTTCGCGTCCGGCATCCTGCTGTTGGGCGCCGTGCCGGCGGTCGGCTACCTGATGCGCTCCGGGTACGAGCAGGGCAAGCGGAGCTTCCCGTACACCCTCGCCAAGCGGTTGCCGGCGGCCGCTGGTCTGGAGCGGCTGACCTTCACGCTGCACGCCTTCGCCTTCCCGATCTTCACCTTCGCGGTGATCGCCGGTGCGATCTGGGCCGAGGCGGCCTGGGGGCGGCCGTGGGGCTGGGACCCGAAGGAGACCTGGGCCTTCATCTCCTGGGTCGTGTACGCCGGCTACCTGCACGCCCGGGCCACGCCCAGCGTGAAGCGCAACGTGGCCACCTGGATCGCCGTGCTCGGCTTCCTCACCGTCCTGATGAACCTGTTCGGCGTGAACATCTTCTTCACCGGCCTGCACTCGTACGGTGGCCTGGACTGATCCTCGGGTAGCCCGACGTCCTACCCGTCGGATCCCGGCGACCGGGGTCGCCAGCCGCGCAATGTCCGGTCCACCTGCACGGTGACCTGGTAGGCCACCTCCGGCAGGTCGGCCAGTTCGATCCGTTCGGCGCGCAGCGCCAGTTGGGCGTGCAGTTCCCGGGCGATGGCGTCGCGCACCTCGACCAGCAGGGGCGACAACCCGTCCGGGTCGCCGACGACGTAGGCATCCGACACGCCTTCCAGGCTGCGCGCCGGCGGGCGAGGCACGCCAGTGCCGGTGAGATTTGTCCGCGCGGCTTGACCCACTCCAGGTCGGCGATGTCGCGGTGTTTCGCGCCGCCAACACCGCCATGTCGGCAACATGGTGTCGATCAACCCTGGTGCGGTCAGCCGCCGAACCACCCTGGCACGTCGAGCCGGAACCAGTTGGCGGCGGCCATCGTCCGCAGGTCGTCCTCCAGGGCGTCGACCCGCTCCGGGCCGAGGGTGTCGGCCCACTGCTCGCGCAACCGGTCGAAGATCTCCGCCGAGCGGCGCAACCCGTCGACACCGCGCGGGGTCATCATGACCAGCCGGCGGCGGGCGTCCTGGGGGTCGTCGACCCGGGCGAGGTAGCCGACGGCGACCAGCCGGTCGACCGTCTTGCCGGCTGCCTGCTTGGAGATGCCCAACCGCTGGCCCAGTTCGGTGGCGGTGGTGCCGTCCGCCCCGACCGCCTGGAGCACGAAGCCGTGCAGCGGTCGCAGCTCCGGATGGCCCTGGCGGGCCAGCTCGGCGTGCAGGTCGTCGATCAGCGTCCGGAAACCGGCCAGGAGCAGCAGCGGCAGCTGGAAGCCGGGCCGGGCGGGTTCAGCGGTTGCCATGTTCGACAACCACGTTTACTATCCCGTCAACCACGTTGACTATCGTACGGGGCTCCGGGCGACGTGGCACTCCCGACTCCGCTGCCGAAAGCAGGTAACCGTGTCCGTCTTCACCGCGCACACCGCCGAGACCGCCCCCGTCGCCGCCCGTCCGACCGTCGAGGCGGTACGCCGCCGGTTCGGCTGGTTGCCCGCCCCGGTGGCGCTGATGGCCGACTCGCCGCAGCTACTCGCCGGCTTCCTCACCGCCAACGCGGGCTTCGAACAGACCGCCCTGGAACCGCTGGAACGGGAGGTGGTCGTCCTCGCCGTCGCCACCACGAACGAGTGTCACGTCTGCGTCGCCCTGCACACCGGCACGCTCACCCGGCTCGGCGCGACCACCGAGCTGATCACCGCGCTGCGTGCCGGCACGGCGCTGCCGGAGCCACGGCTGGAGGCGCTGCGCCAGTTCACCCTGGCCGTGCTCGACCATCGAGGTGCGGTGCCCGACGACGTGCTGGACGACTTCCTGACCGCCGGCTATCAGCCCCGGCACGCACTGGACGTGGTGCTCGGTGTTGGCACGTACACCATCTCCACCTTCGCCAACCGGCTCACCCGCGCGCCGCTCGACCCGCCGCTGGCCGCCCACGCCTGGGAGCCGGCCGCCTGACGGCCGCCGCCGGTGGTCGGCCGGCGGCCGAGCCGGTCAACCTTCGGCCGCCACCCGGTCGAGCCACTCGCCCAGCAGCGCGTCGAACAGCCCGGGCTGCTCGATCTGGAGGTTGTGGCCGGCGACGTCGAGCACCGCGAACGTCGCCCGCGGGTAGTGCGGCAGCAGCACAAACTGATCGAGGTAGCCGGTGACGTGGTCCTGGCGCCCAGTGAGGATCAGGGTCGGCCGGGTGAACGGCGCGCCGTCCTCGGGATCCTCGCTGAGCGTCCACCGCTGCCGGATGCGCGCCATCGCCGTGGTGTCCGCGAGATCGAGGCCGGTCAGGATCTCCTCGCGGAACCGGCGCAGCGTCTCCGGGGTCTGCGCGACAGAGATGTCCGCGAACTCGGCGGCGGTCCGTGCGTCGGTCGAGGCGAGCAGATCCGGGTCGGGCCGCAGCACCTGCGGACGGGGCACCCGGCGATCCGCGTTCTCCACCGCAGTGCCGGTGGGGCAGACCAGCGCCAGGCCGCACACCTGCTCGGGCCGGGACCGAGTCAGAGCGCGCGCGAGGTAGCCGCCGTACGACTCGCCGACGAGCAGAAACGGTGCGTCGCCGAGGACGTCGTCCACGAAATCCTGCACGGCGTCGAGCATGTCGTCCGAGCTGGCGATCTGCGGCGGAGCCGGCGAAGCGCCCATGCCGGGCAGGTCCGGGTAGAGCCGTCGGTAGCCGGTGCGCCCGGCGAAGACCGGCTCGAGACAACCGAGCATCAGCCGGTGGTCAGGTGTCCAACCGTGCAGGGCCAGCACCGGGGTCCCCGTACCGTGCTCGACGAAGTTCAACGTCACCGGCGTGCGGTGCGGCATGGTGTCCCCCTGGTCTGTTGCGACGGCCCACGCATGGTGCCGGTCGGCGCCGACAGATCCGGCCCGGACCGGCGGCTGCTGTGGCGAACCCCACGGGGCCGTCGGCACACAACGGGCGATCCGCCACCGGCGTGCGGTCAGGATGCCTCCGGATCAGTGACGCCCGCCATCCCCGGACCCGGCCGGGAGGGTTGGGGCGCCAGTGGGGGAGACTGGCGGGTATGGCGCGTGGCTTCCCGTACACCGATCTCAAGGACTTCCTCGCGGCACTGGAGCGCGCGGGGGAGCTGCGACGTGTCGACGTCCCGGTCGACCCCACGCTGGAGATCAGCGAGGTGGTCACCCGGACGGTCCGCGCCGGCGGCCCGGCACTGCTCTTCGAGCGGCCCACCCGGGGCGAGATGCCGGTCGCCGTCAACCTGTTCGGCACCGAGAAGCGGATGGCGATGGCGCTCGGGGTGGAGAACCTCGACGAGATCGGCGCGCGGATCGGCGAGCTGCTCAAGCCGGAGCTGCCGCAGGGCTTCTCGGGCATGATGGGCGGGCTCGGCAAGGTCATGCAGCTCAAGTCGATGCCGCCGAAGAAGGTCAAGACGGCCCCCTGCCAGCAGGTGGTCTACCGCGGCGACGACGTCGACCTCAACCGGTTGCCGGGGCTGCAGGTCTGGCCGGGTGACGGCGGGATCTTCCACAACTTCGGGCTGACCCACACCAAGCACCCGGAGACCGGCAAGCGCAACCTCGGGCTCTACCGGCTCCAGCAGCACTCGCGCAACACCGTCGGCATGCACTGGCAGATCCACAAGAACTCCACGGCGCACCACGCGGTCGCTGAGCGGCTCGGGCAGCGGCTGCCGGTGGCGATCGCCATCGGTGCCGACCCTGCGGTCGCCTACTCGGCCAGCGCGCCACTGCCGGCCGACATCGACGAATACCTCTTCGCCGGTTTCCTGAGCGGCGAGCGGGTCGAGATGGTCGACTGCCTGACCGTGCCGCTGCAGGTGCCGGCGCACGCGCAGATCGTCCTCGAGGGCTACATCGAGCCGGGCGAGCGGCTGCCGGAGGGCCCGTTCGGCGACCACACCGGCTTCTACACGCCGGTGGAGCCGTTCCCGGTGCTGCACATCGAGTGCATGACCATGCAGCGCGACCCGGTCTACCACTCGATCGTCACGTCCCAGCCGCCCCAGGAGGACCACGGTCTCGGCAAGGCCACCGAGCGGATCTTCGCGCCGCTGCTGCGCTTCCTGATCCCGGACATCGTCGACTACGACCTGCCCGCCGCCGGGGTCTTCCACAACTGCGCGATCGTGTCGATCCGCAAGCGGTACCCGAAGCACGCCCAGAAGGTGATGAACGCGATCTGGGGCGCGCACATGATGTCGCTGACCAAGCTGATCGTGATCGTCGACGAGGACTGCGACGTGCACGACTACAACGAGGTGGCCTTCCGCGCCTTCGGCAACGTCGACTACGCGCGCGACCTGCTGCTCACCGAGGGTCCGGTGGATCACCTCGACCACGCGTCGTACCAGCAGTTCTGGGGCGGCAAGGCGGGCGTCGACGCGACCCGCAAGCTGCCCACCGAGGGATACACCCGCGGCTGGCCGGAGGAGATGCGCATGTCGCCGGAGGTCACCTCCCTGGTCGACAAGCGCTGGAAGGAGTACGGCATCTGATGGCGGTCCTCGACGCGCCGGCCGAACGTCCGGGCCGGATCAAGTCCTTCCTCAAGCTCGTCGCGATCGAGCACTCGGTCTTCGCGCTGCCGTTCGCGTACCTGTCGGCGCTGACCGCGATGCAGGTCAACGGCGGCCGGGTGCGCTGGATGGACCTGCTGCTGATCACCGTGGCGATGGTCGGGGCGCGGACGTTCGCGATGGCCGCCAACCGGATCCTCGACCGGCGGATCGACGCGCGGAACCCGCGTACCGCCGGCCGTGAGCTGGTCACCGGTGCGGTGAGCGTGCGGACGGCCTGGACCGGCGCGGCCGTCGCACTGGTGGTCTTCCTCGCCGCCGCCGCCCTGCTCAACCCGCTCTGCCTGGTGCTGGCGCCGCTCGCCGTGGTGCCGCTGGTGGTCTATCCGTACGGCAAGCGGTTCACCAACTGGCCGCACGCCATCCTCGCGGTGGCCCAGGCGGTCGGCCCGGTCGGCGCCTGGCTGGCGGTCACCGGCACCCTGGACGGCTCCTGGCCGGCCTGGCTGCTGGGCGCGGCGGTCGGGCTGTGGATCGGCGGCTTCGACCTGATCTACGCCTGCCAGGACACCGAGGTGGACCGGGAGATCGGTGTGCACAGCGTGCCCGCCCGGTACGGGCGGCGCTTCGCGCTGCACGCCTCCACCGTGGCGCACGTGGTGACCTTCGGGCTCTTCGTCTGGTTCGGCGCGCTGATCGGGTTCGGCTGGCTCTGGTGGGTCGGCCTGGCACTGACCGCGGTCGCCTTCGGCTACCAGCACGTGGTGGTCACCCCGACCGATCTGAGCAAGGTCAACCGGGCGTTCTTCACCGCCAACGGCTTCGTCGGCATCGCGCTGTTCGTCTTCGCCCTGCTCGACCTGGTGATCCGGCTCGACCTGCGGCCCTGATCGGTCCGCATCGCCCGACCTCCGCCCCGACCCCCTGCGGCGCGGTCCGGGCCGGCTCGGTCAGGGCTGGGACGTGCCGGCGGGCTCGGGATGCTCGGTGGGGTAGCGCCCACTCTCCAGCGTCCACTCGATGGTGCCGCGCACCGCGTCGGCCACCCCGTCGAGGTGGTCGGTGACCGCCTCGTCCAGCGCCGGGCCGAACGACGGCACTGCGGCCCGCAGCGCGACGAAGTGCCGCATCGACTCCCGCCAGCGCTCCGCCACCCGGTCGACCGCCGTCGCGGGCGACAGGCCCCACTCGTCCTGCATGGCCAGGACCAGGTTGTGCCCGCCCGCGGTGGCCCGGTCCCGGTCCAGCGAGGCCAGGTCGTTGTACCAGGAGAGCAGGTCGTTGCCGGTGTGGGCGAGCTGGCGCAGCAGCGGGTGGTGGTAGACCGGGTCGGGCAGCGGTCGGCCGCTGACGAACTCCACCAGCGGGTAGGACACGTCCGCCGCCGAGGTGGCCCGCCGCAACTCGACGTACTCAGTGACGCCGGGCCGGTGGCCGGCCTCCTTGTTGACCGCCTCCCGCCAGGTGCCGTCGAGATGCCGGGCCACCGCGTCGGCGAAGCGCAGTCGCCACCGGGCCGGCATCCGACGGCGCGGCTCTCGCCAGGCCAGCACCAGCAGCCGTCGCAGCGGACCGGTCAGCCCGGCGTGCCGTGGCCGGGGGCCGTCGTGCAGCAACGCCAGCGTGCCGTTGCGCAGCGCCCGGATCTGGCTCGGGTCGAGCCGGCCCGGCCCGTCGCAGGCGTCGTCGACCAGGAAGAACCAGGTGAACAGGGCGGTCAGCACACGCAGGTCGGCCTCGCTCGCGTCCGGATAGAGCCGGCCGGCGTACCGGGCGAAGGCGCCCCGGGTCAGCCGGTGCAGCGCGGCGTCGTCCAGCGGCAGGCCCAGCTCGGGCAGCAGGCCGAGCAGCCACTCCTGCACCCGGTCGGCGTGCGGCGAGAGCCGGGCCGGGATCGGACACTCGGCGCGTAGCGTCCAGAGGACCTTGCCGGTCGTCACCGATGCCTCCTGTGCGATCTGCTGCCGGTGCGAATCGCCACCGGCAGCATCTCAGGTCGACGGGATGCACAGGTACCCCCCGGACAACTCGGGCGACCAGCGATCCCGGGGGTGCCCGCCGACGCACGAGCCCGACCAGGCAGGCTGGAAGGCATGCGGGAACCATGGGTGGTCGGAGTCTCCGGGGCCTCCGGCACGCCGTACGCGGCGGCCGTCATCGGCGGGCTGCTCGACGCGGGCGAGGCGGTGGACCTGATCGTGTCCCGGGCGGCGCGGCTGACCCTGCTCGACGAGACCGGGCGGCCGTTCCGCGACGCGCACTGGGCCGAGGATCTCGCCGCCTGGCTCGGCCGGGACCTGACCGGCGTGGACCTGCGGCACTGGCCGGCGGGTGACCTGGCCGCCGGGCCGAGCAGCGGCTCCTACCGGGTACGCGGAATGGCCGTGGTGCCGGCCAGTACGGCGGCCTGTGCCGGCATCGCGATCGGGCTCTCCAAGGACCTGTTGCAGCGTGCTGCCGAGGTCAACCTCAAGGAACGCCGGCCGGTGGTGGTGGTCCCCCGGGAGACGCCGGTGACCCGTAGCCACCTGGAGCACCTGATCGCACTGCACGACGCCGGCGCGGTGGTGCTGCCGGCCAGCCCGGGCTTCTACGGCGCGGGCGCGTCGGCCAGCGCCCAGCAGTTGGTCGACTTCGTGGCCGGCAAGGTGCTGGACGCGCTCGCCGTCCCGCACACTCTGTTCCGACGGTGGTCCGGCCAGCTCGGCGCGGCCCGGAGCTGAGCCGTCCGCTCAGCCCGACCGGTCCTGCGGCCGGACGACTGGTCGTAGTGGGACGCGGACCGGACTGATGCCCGGTCCGCGTGGCGTTGTCCGCACCAGTTCAGTACATGCCGGCGTTGGCCGGACCCGGCCCAGTGGAGGCGGCCGGTCCCACATTGCGTGACTTTCCGACCTCGTCCACCTCGTCCAGCATGCCCTCCCCCTCAAGCAGGGCTCGCACCTCGGATTCCCGAAACCGGCGATGCCCGCCTGGAGTCCGGATGCTTCCTATCCGGCCGGCCGCCGCCCATCTCGTCACAGTCTTCGGGTCCACCCGAAACAGCGCGGCGACCTCACCCGGTGTCAGCAGGCGATCTCCAGTGTCCACAGCCCCCTCCTCGCGTCGACGAAGCCCCTGGCTGAACACACTGCCCCCGGCTGGTGCGAGCCCAGAGCCGTCATGAGGGACGTATGGCAATTACAGCACCAGGGACCTGGCCTGTCCGCCAAACGCGAAAAACGCACTGAGTGGGAAGTTAGTAAATGCTACTGGCGTAACCCCTACCTTCACTGTCTGTTTGTGAACAGTTACTCACTGCTGTGTGCAACGGATGCCGAAGGCGTCGCGTTACGCCCAACCGGTTAAGGTCACTCTCCGTGGACGCCATCGACCTCAGCCTCGTCGACCTGCTGCGCGGCAACGCCCGCCTCTCGTACGCCGAGTTGGCCCGGCAGGTAGGCCTCTCCGCCCCGGCCGTGCACGAACGGGTCGGCAAGCTGGAGAGCAGCGGCGTGATCCGGGGCTACCGCGCGGACGTGGCGCCGGAGGCGATCGGGCTGGGTGTCACCGCGCTCATCGGCATCGTCGAGGACTCGGGCGCAGACAGCGACGACATGCTCGAGTCGCTCCGGGTGCTGCCCGAGATCGAGTCCTGCTACTTCATGGCAGGTGTGGAGTCGTTCCTGCTCAAGGCGCGGGTCGGCACCATCGCCGAGTTGGAGCAGCTGATCGTGCGGCTGAACCGGACGCCCGGGGTCGCCTCCACCCGGACCGCCATCGCGCTCTCAACGAAGTGGGAGAACCGCCCCCAGCCCGTCGGCTCGCCGCCGGCCTGACCCCCGCGTACCGCCCACCCGGCCGTCGGCGTACCCCCGGACCCGGCATCGGTGGTCCGGCAGCGTGGCCGGTCGGCCCTGGTGCCGCCTGCCCGGCCGGCGGTAGCGTGCGCCGATGACCTTGCCGGGACGTGGAGCGGCCGTTGTGACCGGGGCTGCCGGCGGCCTGGGTCGCGCCGTCGCCGCCGCGCTGCACGCCGACGGCTGGTCGGTGCTGCTCACCGACCTCGACGCGGACGCCGTGGCGGCCGCCGCCGCGCCGCTCGGCGGCTGGTCCGCCGCGCTGGACGTCCGGGACGAGAACGCCTGCGCCGAGATCGCGGCGACCGCGGCGAGCCGTGGCGCCCTCGGCCTATGGGTCAACAACGCCGGCATCCTGGTCACCGGCCCCGCCTGGGAGCACGACGGCCCGACCCGCCGCCGGGTGCTCGACGTGAACGCGCTCGGCGCCATGAACGGCACCCTCGCGGCGCTCGCGGTGATGCGCGGGCAGGGGCACGGCCACGTGCTGAACGTCGTCTCGCTGGCCGGGCTGGTCGCCGCGCCCGGCGAGACGGTGTACGCGGCCAGCAAACACGCGCTGTTGGCGTTCAGCCTCGGCATCCTGTCCGACCTGCGGATGGCCGGTTACCGGCGGGTGCACGTCTCCTGCCTCTGCCCGGACGGCATCTGGACCCCGATGCTGCACGACCGGCTGGACGACCCCGGGGCGCTGGCGTCGTTCACCGGGTCGCTGCTGACCCCGGAGCGGGTGGCCGCCCGGGCGGTCCGACTGGCCCGGCGACCACGCCCGGTGGTCAGCCTGCCGCGCTGGCGGGGAGCGCAGGTCCGGCTGCTGGACACCCTGCCCCGGCTGGCCGTCGCGCTGACCCCACTCGTCCAGGCCGTCGGCCGGGCCGGACAGCGCCGCCAGTCGCGCCGGGCCACCCCGCCGGACCGGAGCTGACCAGCTGACGGCTGCTTGCTAGGTTTCCCGCGTGACTCATCTCGACCGGTGCGACGAGGCCAGCCGGACCTGGGTGACCGAAGCGATCGCCGCCGTCGAGGCGGACGCGAACCGCTCGGCCGACACCCACCTGCTGCCGTTCCCGCTGCCTCGGGCATGGGGGATCGACCTCTACCTCAAGGACGAGTCGGTGCACCCGACCGGCTCGCTGAAGCACCGGCTGGCCCGGTCGCTGTTCCTGTACGGGCTCTGCAACGGCTGGATCGGGCCGCGTACCACGATCGTCGAGGCGTCCTCCGGCTCCACGGCGGTCTCCGAGGCGTACTTCGCCCGGATGCTCGGGCTGCCGTTCATCGCGGTGATGCCCGCCTCCACCTCACCGGAGAAGATCGCGCAGATCGAGTTCCAGGGCGGCCGGTGCCACCTGGTGGACGACCCCGCGACCGTGGTGGTCGAGGCCCGCTGGCTGGCCGAAGACTCCGGCGGCCACTTCATGGACCAGTTCACCTACGCCGAGCGGGCCACCGACTGGCGGGGCAACAACAACATCGCCGAGTCGATCTACGCGCAGTTGGAGCTGGAACGGCACCCGATCCCCACCTGGGTCGTGGTGGGCGCCGGCACCGGGGGCACCAGTGCCACCATCGGCCGGTACGCCCGCTATCGCCGACTGGCCACCAAACTCTGCGTCGTGGACCCGGAGAACTCCGCGTTCTACCCGGCCTGGCTGGCTGCCGACTGGTCGGTGCGTACCGGGAAGGGATCCCGGATCGAGGGGATCGGCCGTCCCACCGTGGAGGCGTCCTTCCTGCCGTCGGTGGTGGACCGGATGGTCCAGGTGCAGGATGCCGCGTCGCTGGCCGCCATGCGGGCCGGCTCGGCGGTGCTCGGCCGCCGGGTGGGTGGCTCCACCGGCACCAACCTGTGGGGCGCGTTCGGCCTGATCGCCGGGATGCTCGCCGAGGGCCGGGCCGGCTCGGTCGTCACCCTGATCTGCGACGCTGGCGATCGGTACGCCGACACGTACTACGACGACGACTGGGTGAGCGCTCAGGGCCTCGACCTCGCGCCGCACCTGGCCATCGTCGAACGGTTCCTGACCAGCGGCGCCTGGCCCGCCTGAGCCGTGCCGACGGGGTTCGCCGGTCGCGGGCGCCCCTCGCGGGTCGGGTCGCCCGTTCAGCGCGGGTCGATCCGTTCGGCCAGCCCGGGGTAGCGCACCACGTAGCCGTCGGCATCCAGGTCGATGTCGGCGGTGAAGGTGCCGCTGGCGAACCGCACCCGGCCCGGCCCGAGCCCGGTGTAGATCTGCTCGGCCGGCACCACCTCCAGGCCAGGCAGCAGAACCCACGCCACGGTGATCCGGTGTGGCCGGTCGGCCGGCCCGGCGGCCAGCCCGAGCCGGTGGACCGGGAGGGCGTTGAACAGCGGTGACCCGCTCAGGTCCACGTCGAGCGCGTCGGCCAGCCGGTCCGGGTCGTCGGTGCCCGGCAGGCCCGTCCGGGGGTGACCGGCCGCGGTCAGCGCCGCGTCCAGGTCGCCCTGCTCGGCGGTGGTCACCCGCCACCGGTCCGCGGCCCGCTCCAGCGTCACTCTGCGCAGCCAGCCCAGCCCTTCGACCTCGACCTCCACCCGGGTGGTGGTCCAGTCCGGCGTGGTGGTCAGCTGGTAGCGGGCGGTCCAGGGGATCGGGTCCACGGCGAGCAGGGTGCCCCGGGCCGCCAACCCGTGGCCGTCGTCGAGCAGGGCCTGCTCGCTGCCGGCGGTGTCCGTCCGGGACCAGAAGATCGACTTCGGCATGGTCGCCATGAGCCGGACGTTACGCGACCGGGCCGTCATCGGCAGGGCATGCGCGAACGCCGCCGCGGAGCGTGGGCTCCGCGACGGCGTCCGGTCGATCAGTGCGTCAGATCATCAGTGGGTACGGGCCGG
The DNA here is from genome assembly GCF_036059255.1 of Micromonospora sp. NBC_00389. Lineage (NCBI taxonomy): Bacteria > Bacillati > Actinomycetota > Actinomycetes > Micromonosporales > Micromonosporaceae > Micromonospora > Micromonospora sp. NBC_00389. The sequence goes on from NZ_CP107947.1 coordinate 1,850,211, forward strand.
CGGTCGCCCACCGAAGCCGCGCCGGTCGTCACGCGGCCGGTCATCGCGCGGCCGGTCGTCCCGACCACGGCCCTCGGAGCGGAAGCCGCCCCGGGAGTCCCGGTCCGCGAAGCGCCGCTCCCCGGCGGGCCGGTCGCCCTGCTGCCGGTCGCCCTGCGGACGGTCGCCGTAGCGCCGCTCGCCGGTCGGGCGGTCGCCCCTGCCGTCCCGGTCGCCGAACTGCGGTCGGTCCCCGAACCGGCGCTCGCCCTGCGGCCGATCGCCGTAACCCCGAGTGTCCCGATCGGCGTAACGACGCTCACCGGTCGGACGGTCCCCGTAGCCCCGGTCGCCGGTCGGGCGGTCGCCCTGCGGCCGGTCGCCGTAGCGGCGCTCGCCGGTCGGGCGGTCGCCGTACTGCCGGTCGCCCTGCGGCCGGTCGCCGAAGCGGCGCTCACCCTGCGGTCGGTCGCCGTAACCCCGGTCGCCCTGCGGACGGTCGCTGTAGCGGCGCTCGCCGGTCGGACGGTCGCCGTACTGCCGCTCGCCCGTCGGGCGGTCGCCGAAGCGCCGCTCACCCTGCGGACGGCCGCCGAAGCGCCGCTCGCCCGTCGGGCGGTCGCCGTAGCGCCGCTCACCCTGCGAGCGGTCGCCGAACCGGCGGTCACCACTCGGGCGGTCGCCGAAGCGGCGCGGGCCCCCGGACCGGTCGTCGAAGCGGCGCGAGCCGCCGGAGCGGTCGCCGAAGCCACGGGGCTCCGCCTCCACGCGAACCGGGACGCCGCTCGGCGCACGGGCGCCGATCAGCTCGGCCAGCACCGGGTCGCCGGCCTTGACCCGGGTCTCGGCCGGCGCGACGCCGGCCTTCTCCAGCATGGCCAGGGTGGTGCGGCGCTGCTTGGGCAGCACCAGCGTGGCGACCGCGCCCGACTCGCCGGCCCGGGCGGTACGCCCGGCGCGGTGCAGGTAGTCCTTGGGGTCCTTCGGCGGGTCCACGTGCAGCACCAGGGTGACCCCGTCCACGTGGATGCCCCGGGCCGCCACGTCGGTGGCGACCAGGACGTTCATCCGGCCCTCACGGAACTCGGCCAGGGTCTTGGTGCGCATCCGCTGGGTCTTGCCGCCGTGCAGCCCACCGGCCCGTACGCCGACCGCGGCGAGCTGCTCGACCAGCCGGTCCACGCCCAACTGGGTGCGGGCGAAGACCATGGTCCGGCCATCCCGGGCGGCGATCGAGGCAGCCACCGGGAACTTGTCGTGCGGCGGGATCAACAGCATGTGGTGGTCCATGGTGGACACCGAGGCGGTGGACGGCGCCGTGGAGTGGGTCACCGGGTCGGTCATGAACCGCCTGACCAACGCGTCGACGTCACCGTCCAGGGTGGCCGAGAAGAGCAGCCGCTGACCGTTCGCGGGCGTCTTCGCCAGCAGGTCGGTCACCTCGGGCAGGAAGCCCATGTCGGCCATCTGGTCGGCCTCGTCCAGCACCGTGACCTCGACGTCGTCGAGCTGGCAGATGCCCCGCTCGATCAGGTCGCCGAGCCGGCCCGGGGTCGCCACGATGATCTCCACGCCGCGCCGCAGCGCGTCGATCTGGCGGTCGTACGGAACCCCACCGACGGCGGTCTTCAGGAACACGTTGAGCGCCTTGCCCAGCGGCAGCAGGGCGTCGTTGACCTGCATGGCCAACTCCCGGGTCGGGACCAGGACCAGGGCGCGCGGCCGCAGCGGCCGGGCCGGCTTGGCGGCGGCGACCCGGGCCAGCAGCGGCAGGCCGAAGGCGAGCGTCTTGCCCGAACCGGTCTGCCCGCGGCCCAGCACGTCCCGGCCGGCGAGCGCGTCCGGAACGGTGGCCCGCTGGATCTCGAACGGGGTGGTGATGCCCTGGCGCGCCAGCGCGCGGACCAGGGGTTCGGGCAGGCCGAGCGCGGCGAAGTCGATCTGCTCGGCGGCGGTCGGCGCCGGCGCGGTGCCGGCCTCCGTCGAGGTGGCGTCGGTCGTCTCCGGGGAGGCGTCGGCCGTCACCGGGGCGGGGTTGAAAACGGACGGAACGATGCTGGGGTCAGCAGAGGTGGTCAACAAATGCCTTTCGAGCGGGGCGCATCTTCGCGATGGCCCGCCGCGGCTGTACCGCCGGATCGCCCGCAAGATCGCCCATGGGCGCGCATCACGCGCGCCGGGTCAGTGATCTCGCCCAGTGTACGGCGGTCTGGCGGAGTCGCCAGCCGGTTGACCGACGGTAGTGGGCGGACTCACCATCGCCTACGGTCGCCGGCTCAGCCGCTGAGCACGCTGCCCATCAGACCGTCCAGGGCGTTGTTGGCGAGCAGGACGATCAGCACGCTGATCGCCACCAGCAGCCCCAGCGCGGCGGCCAGGACGATCACCACGCGGGTGGTCCTGGAGCGCTCAGCCGGCGTGTCCGCCCAGCCCTGGGCCAGGATGTGCCCGGTCAGCGAGCCGGAGTTCTCCACCGCGTTGGCCGGCAGCGCGATCGTGGCGAAGCCCGGCCCGTCCCCGCCGGCGTAGACGGTGCCAGCCAGGTCCGGGCCGCCGTCGTACCGTCCGCCGGGCGCGCCCCGCCCCGCTGGCCGCCCGGCCACCGGGTGGGCCGGCGAAACGGTCGGCCGGGACACGCCGACGCCGCTTGCGTACGACTGGGGAGCGCCGGTGGTGGATGGCGGCCAGCTGGGCAGCGCGGGCGCGGGCACCACCGGTGGTGCGGAGACGGGTGCCTTGGCCCTGCCGCCGGCCGAGGTCGGCTGCGCCGCGACGGCCGCGGACGGCCAACCGGCCGGTGGTGCGGAGACCGACGCGGTGGCACGGACGCCCGGCAGAGTGCCGGGCATCGCCGGTGGCGGCGGGAACGGCGGTGCCGGCATCGGCCCGGGCGGCGGTGGTGGCGCGGGCACCGGCGGGCCGGGCGGCGGCACCGGCGGACCGGGCACTGGTGGAGCCGGCGGGCCCGGGATGGGCGGCAACGGCGAGGGCGGCGGTGTGGGCGGGCCCGGGACGGGCGGCACCGGGCCGGGTGGTGGCGTGGGCCGAGGCCCTGGCGTCGGCGCCGGGCCGGGCGGGTACGGCACCGGGGTCGGCGCAGGCCCCGGTTCGGGCCGCGACGGCGGGGTCGGCCCGGGCTCCGGCTCGGGCCGCGACGGCGGGGTCGGCCCTGGCCCGGGTGGTGCGGGGATCGGCTCCGGCTCCGGGGTCGGCGGCGTGGGCGGCTGGGCGGGCTCCGGCGGCTGCACCGGCTCCGGCGGCTCCGGGTTCACCGGACCGGACCGGTAGATGGCGGGCGCGCTCGCCCGAGGGTCCGGGGTGCCCGCCGTTCCGGCCGTGACTCGACTGCTGCCGGGCACCGTGGCGCTGGCCCGGGCCGAGGCCGTCGAACCGTCCCGCTGCCCGGGCAGCGCACCGGCCGGCGTGGCGGAACCGGTCGCCCGGTAGGTGGTCGCGCTGGCCGGAGCGCTGGCCGGAAGGTCACCGGTCAGCGCGGCGGCGGTCGCGACACTCGCCCGGGCTCGTACCGGGACGGCAGCCGGGTCAGGGCGAGCGTCCTCGGGTGCCGGCTGCCCGGCGTCCGAGTCCGGAGCGTCCCCGGCGGCGCCGGTGTTGTCGGGGGTGTCGGCGGTGGCGGAAGCGGCGGAGGCCTCGCTGGCGGCCGACTCGGCGTCGCTGGTGGGTGCCGGGTCTGCGGGCTCCGCTGGATCGGCCCGGTCGATGGCGACAGGGTCGACAGTCTCCGCCGGATCACTCTGCTCGGCCATCTCCGCCCTCCGTGCCGCACCCGCACCCGCACCCGTGACGTCGGGCCGGGTGTGCATGGATGTCACGGTGCCACAGATCGCCCCGAGCGGACAGCCGGAGCCAAACGTGGCGGGTCAGCTTTCGGTGCTCGGGCTGCCCTCCGTGCTCGCGGCCGGGCTGTCGCTGGCTGCCCCGCTCCGGCTGGCCGACGGCTCGCTGGCCGGGGACGAGCTGGCCGGGGACGAGGTGGCCGGTGCGCTGGTCGGCGGCGGCGGGGTCGTCGGCGGCGGGGTCGTCGGGGTCTGGGTCGGGCTGGGCGACGGGCTCGGCGAGGTGCTGCCGGTCGGCGTCGGCGTCGGCGTCGCGCTGCCCGTGGGCGTCGGGGTGGCCGAGCCGGTCGGCGTCGGCGTCGGCTTGGTGGTGGGCGTCGGCTTCGGGGTCGCGCTGGGCGGCGGGGTCGGCACGATCGGGGCCGGCACCGCGCCGATCACCCGGGTGGCGGCGTACAGCCGGGACCAGGAGACGACCGAGATCTTGACGACGTCGCCGGTGGTGGGCGCCTGCACCATCTTGCCGTTGCCGATGTACATGCCGACGTGGTGGATCGTGGTGTAGCTGCTGCCCGAGGCGAAGAAGAGCAGGTCGCCGGGGAGCAGCGCGGCCTGCGGCACGGTCCGCGACCGGGTGGCCGCGTACTGGTCCCGGGAGACGCGGGGCAGGTCGAAGTAGTCGGCGCCCGGGGACCGGTACGCCGCCCACATGAGACCGGAGCAGTCGAACCGGTCCGGCCCCTCCTCCGACCACTTGTACGGGTCGCCGAGCTGGGCCAGGGCGTACGCGACCGCAGCCAGCGCCCGCGGGTGCGCGGCCATCCCACTGACGCTCTGACCCGCCACGTAGCCGGCACCGAGCTGCTGCTCGACGGCCTCCTGCTGGCGCTCGATCTGGATCAGCTGCGCGGCGTTGTCCCGGCGCAGTTTGAGCAGGCTGGCCTCGGCCGTGCGCAGTGCCTGATCGCCAGCGGTGAACTCCGCCTCGGCGGCGTCGACCCGGGCCTTGGCCGCGGTGTGCGCCTGGTAGGCGAGCTGCTCGCCGTTGCGGGCCCGGGACAGTTCCCCGGCCACCCCGGTGGTGCCGCCCGCGACCTTCTCGCCGCGGGTGATCTGCTGGAGCCGGCTCAGCCCCTGGATGTCGTCGGCGAGGTCGCCGGGCGGCAGCGCGGCGGCTGCCTTGATCGCGTCCGAGGCGGCCACGTCGGCGGCCTGCTGAGCCCGGAGCAGGGTGTCCTGCGCGGTCTCCAGCATCTTGCCGGCCGCTTGGAGCTGCGCCTGCGCGTCGGTGCGTTTCTGCCGGCTCAGCAGCAGCGCCTCGCCGAGCGTGCCGACCTGGATTTCACCGGCGGAGATCTGGGCGGCCAGCGGGCCCGTGCCGACGTTGACGACCGGCGGGACCGGGATGCCGGCGACGGGCGCGCCGCCGGGCAGTTGGAGCGCGCCGGCCACCGCCGGGCGCGCGCCGGTGTCGGGCACTGTGGTCGGCAGCCCGGGTTCGGCGTACGCGGGGGTGGCCAGCACCGCGGCGGCGATCGCCCCGAGCAGGGCGGCCCAGAGCCTCGGGCGCAGCACCGGCGAGATCACCGGGCTCCGTCGTCGCTGCCGTCGCCCGCGCTCGCTGTCGACCATTCCGCTCCCCGTCCCGCAGCCCGTCGCCGCGCCCCAAGGGCGCAGCCGTCGGGACGGTACCAGTGTGTTCCGCCCCACCCTGTCTTACCGCAACGGGGCAGTGATGTCGATGCATCGCCGGGTTACGGGAGGCTGAGAGTCTGGTGAAGTGGGTCGCCTCCGGCGACCGTGCCGCCGGGGCTGTCGGCGTCCCGACGTACGCTCGACCGGGACCGCAGGTGGAAGGGACGTGCCATGGACGCCGGACTCAAGCGTGAGCTCGAAGCGAAGGTGTACGCCGGTGAGCGGCTGACCCGGGAGGACGGGGTCGCCCTATACGACAGCGATGACCTGACCTGGCTGGGGCGGCTGGCTCATCACAAGCGCACCGAGCTCAACGGCGACCGGGTGATGTTCAACGTCAACCGGCATCTCAACCTGACCAACGTCTGCTCGGCGTCCTGTGCGTACTGCTCGTTCCAGCGCAAGCCGGGCGAGAAGGACGCGTACACGATGCGCATCGACGAGGCCGTCCGCAAGGCCAAGGAGATGGAGGATGAGCAGCTCACCGAGCTGCACATCGTCAACGGCCTGCACCCGACCCTGCCCTGGCGTTACTACCCCAAGGTGCTGCGCGAGCTGAAGGCGGCGCTGCCGAACGTCAAGCTCAAGTGCTTCACCGCGACCGAGGTGCAGTGGTTCGAGAAGATCAGCGGTCTGAGTGCCGACGAGATCCTCGACGAGCTGATGGACGCCGGTCTGGAGTCGCTGACCGGCGGCGGCGCGGAGATCTTCGACTGGGAGGTCCGGCAGCACATCGTCGACCACGCCTGCCACTGGGAGGACTGGTCGCGGATCCACGCCCTGGCGCACAGCAAGGGCATGAAGACCCCGGCGACGATGCTGTACGGCCACATCGAGGAGCCCCGGCACCGGGTCGACCACGTGCTGCGGCTGCGCGAGTTGCAGGACGAGACCGGCGGCTTCGCGGTCTTCATCCCGCTGCGCTACCAGCACGACTTCGTGGACTCGGCGGACGGCAAGATCCGTAACAAGATCCAGGCGCGCACCACGATGGCCTCGCCGGCCGAGTCGCTGAAGACGTTCGCCGTCTCTCGGCTGCTCTTCGACAACGTGCCGCACGTGAAGAACTTCTGGGTGATGCACGGGCTCTCGGTGGCCCAGCTCTCGCTGAACTTCGGCGTGGACGACCTGGACGGCTCGGTTGTCGAATACAAGATCACCCACGACGCCGACTCGTACGGCACCCCGAACACCATGCACCGCGATGACCTGCTGCACCTGATCTGGGACGCCGGATTCCAGCCGGTCGAGCGGGACACCCGCTACAACGTGGTCCGGGAGTACGACAAGGCACCGTCGCTGGCCGAGCGCCGTGCCGAGCCGCAGCAGGTCTGGGCCTGAGTCACCACGTACCCTCGCAGTCGATGACCGAGCAGCGTAAGTCCGAGCAGCAGAGCGGGTTCCCCCGCCGGGACGCCGAGGGGCGCGTCCGTACCCTGGGCGATCTGCTCGGGGTGTGTCTGGCCGGCCTGGTCATCGGCGCGCTGGCGCTCGTGCTGTTCGACTGGGCGTTCGCCTCGATGGGCGCCGGCGACTTCGGGCATACCAACGGCTGGTTGGCGGTGATCCTGCCGGCCTGGCTGTTCTGGGACGACTTCCGGGCCTGGGAGTTCGGCGCGGCCCGGGTGGTGGCGGCGTTGGTCGCCGCCGCCGTCGGGGTGTTCGCCGGGTTGCTGATCGCCGGTCTGGGCGCCGGGTTGCCGCCGCTGCTCTCCGGAGCGTTGGCGGCGGCGGCGTTCACCGTGGCGTACGCGGCGGTCTGGTTCCCGGGCGTCCGCTGGCTGGCCCGCCGGACCGGCTGACCCCGACCGCCCGCCGGGCGGATCGATTCTTCCGCCGGCACCGGCGGGTGACGGAGAACGGAGTGGTGCAGGTGAGCGCGGCGGTCAAGTACACGCTGGGCCGGATCGGGCTGTTCGTCGCCGTGCTGGCGGGCCTCTGGCTGATCGACATGAACGTGTTCCTGAAGCTGATGCTGGCGCTCGCCTTCTCCGCCGCGCTCTCCTTCTTCCTGCTGCGTGGCTGGCGGGACGAGATGGGCGAGGAGATGGCCGACGCGGCGGAGCGCCGCCGCAGCGAGAAGGAGCGTCTCCGCTCCGCCCTGGCCGGCGACGACCAACCCTCCACCGACCCCGAGCCTCCCACCGACCGACCCTCGCGTTGATCAAGAGGTTTGCGTCACCAGGACGGCTCCCGGTGACGCAAACCTCTTGATCAGACGCGCTCGGCCGGGTGGGTCACCAGTTGGTGGAGCCGGGGACCTTCGGCCAGGCCTTCCAGGTGGGCTTGATCAGGTACGCGACGCCGCCCGAGCCGCCGGAGACGCCGCCGCTGGCGTTGGTCCGCTTGGTACGCAGCCAGATCTGCTCGAACTGGGCACGCTTGTAGACGTTGCGCACCACGTCGTTGCTGGACGATGCGGGATCGTTGACGATCACGTCGCCGTCAGCGGTGAAGCCGACCACCACGAACAGGTGCCCGGAGGTGCCGTAGTTCGCCCCGTCCAGCTCGCTGGCGAGGAAGGACTGGCTGGTCACCACCGGGATGCCGGCGGCGATGAAGCGTTCCAGTTCGTCCAGCGAGTGCATCCGGGTCACCCGACCCTCCAGGCCGGGGAAGCTGGCCGCGTACGCGGTGTTGAAGGGCCAGTTGCCGGCACCGTCGTACGCGTAGTCGTAGGTCATCCGCGCAGCGTGGTTGACGGTCGGGTCGGGGTAGGTCGGGTCCACCCAGGAGGTGTCGGCCGCCGACGGCCGCCGACCCCAGTACTCGACCACCATCTCCGTGGAGGTCGGGGAGCACCATGCCTCGCCACCGCCGTCGTACTCGGGGTAGTGCCCGGAGTGCACGTTCTGCGAGTAGCGCGGCACCGGCAGCTCGACGCCCCAGGCGATGTGCCCGGCGCTCGGCGTGACGGTGAACCGGTCCGGCACGGTCGAGCTCATCGCGCCGAGCATCCGGACCACCGGCGCGGCGGCCTGACCGGGCGCGCGGTAGAGGGTCAGCCGCAACTGGTACGACCGCAGCAGCACCCCGGCGGTGGCGTCGTCGATGCTGAAGGTGTCGGTCCAGATCGTCGACCAGGGGTCGCCCTGCCGGTTGACGGTGGTCCGCTTGATGTCGTTGTCGCCGGACGCCCAGCGGCCCATGACGTACCAAGGGGTCTGGTCACCGCTGGTGTAGCTGCCCTGCATCTCCACCTGGATCCAGGTGCCGGCCGGGGTCTCCGCGTTCCAGGAGGCGATCAGCTCGGTGGCGTCGAACCCGATCCGGGTCACCGGCGAGGTCCAGGTGCCGTACTCCCAGCTGCGGGTGGTGCCGCTGTGCGGGTCGGCGTACTCGGTGGTGCCGGTGGGGCGAGCCAGGGTGAGGCCCGATCGGGCGCCGGGCACCACGCGGGTGCCGGCCCGGTCGCCCCGGTGCCAGTCCGCCGGCCCGGACCAGTCCTGGAACGTGATCTGCTCGTCGTGGGTGATGGGGTGCGGACGGCCGCCGGTGAGCGGTTGGGCCGCCACCGCGGGTGCGGCGGTGGCGAGCAGGGTGAGCGCGGTGACGCCGGCGAGGGCGGCCGTGCGCAGGCGGGATCTGGCCATGGGTGCTCCGCGGTGTCGAGAGGGACATCGTCGCTGGTCAGTGTTCCGCTTGGAGGGAAGTTTCGCCAGATGTTCGATGGTGGAAAATCATTGCCGCCGCGATGATCCGCCTGGGATGCATTAGGCAGCGATTAATATTGATATGACCATGTGACTGATGGTGAAGTGTCCTCCACCGAGCGGGATCTCCCGCCCTTCGAGGAGGTAGTCCATGGCCCTCCGCACGCCCACCCCTCTCCGCCGCGTCCTGGTGCTCGCCGTCGTCACCGGGCTGGCAATCGCCACCGTCGGCGCCGCCCCGGTCGCCGCCCGACCAGCACCGGACCGGACCGCCGAACAGGCCGCCACCGGCTACCGGGTGCTCGGCCCTCGGACCGTCGCCGACCGCACCGCGGTGGCCCGCACCGGGGCCGCCATCGACTACTCCGAACACGGCGTACTGCACATCTCGGCCACCGCCACCGAGGCCGCCGCGATCAGCCGTCTCGGCTTCCGGCTGGAACCGCTCGCCCCACCGCCGAACGTCGAGCGAGGCGCAGGCGAGGTGGGCACGTTGGCGTTCCCGCCCGCCGACTCCAACTTCCACGACTACGCGGAACTGACCGCCGTGGTGAACCAGGCCGTCGCCGACCACCCGGCCATCGCCCGCAAGATCAGCATTGGTGCGTCGTACGAGGGCCGCGACCTGATGGCGGTGAAGATCTCCGACAACGTCGGCACCGACGAGGGTGAGCCGGAGATCCTGTTCAACGCCCAGCAGCACGCCCGCGAGCACCTGACCGTCGAGATGGCGATCTACCTGCTCAACCTCTTCACCGACAGCTACGGCTCCGACTCCCGGATCACGAACATCGTCAACAGCCGGGAGATCTGGATCGTGCCAACGGTCAACCCGGACGGCAGCGAGTACGACATCGCCACCGGGTCGTACCGGTCGTGGCGCAAGAACCGGCAGCCGAACAGCGGCTCGTCCGCGGTCGGCACTGACCTGAACCGCAACTGGTCCCACCAGTGGGGCTGCTGCGGCGGCTCGTCCGGCAGCACCTCGTCGGAGACCTACCGCGGCCCGTCGGCGTTCTCCGCCCCGGAGACGCAGGCGCTGCGCAACTTCGTCAACAGCCGGGTCGTCGGCGGCGTCCAGCAGATCAAGGCGAACATCGACTTCCACACCTACTCGCAACTGGTGCTCTGGCCCTTCGGCTACACCACCGCCAACAATCCGGCGGGGATGAGCGCGGACCAGTACAACACCTTCGCCACCATCGGCCAGCAGATGGCGGCCACCAACAGCTACACCCCGGAGCAGTCCAGCGACCTCTACATCGCCGACGGCACCAGCATCGACTGGATGTGGGCCACCCACAACATCTGGGCGTACACCTTCGAGATGTACCCGGGCTCGGCGAGTGGCGGCGGCTTTTACCCGCCGGACGAGGTGATCCCCGCGCAGACCACCCGCAACCGGGAGGCCGTGCTGATGCTCAGCGAGTACGCCGACTGCCCGTACCGGGCCATCGGCAAGCAGGCGCAGTACTGCGGCGGCGGTGGCGGCACCACCGTCTGGTCGGACACCTTCGAGACGGCCACCGGCTGGACGATCAACCCGTCCGGCACCGACACCGCCACGGCCGGGGTGTTCGAGCGGGGCGCCGCCCAGGCGACCACCTCCAGCGGGGCCAAGCAGCTCACCCCGTACGCCGGCGCCAACGACCTGGTCACCGGCCGGCTCGCGGGATCGGCCGCCGGTGACCACGACGTCGACGGCGGCGTGACCAGCGCCCGGTCCCCGGCGGTGACCCTGCCGTCGTCCGGCACGCTGACCCTGTCGTTGGCCTGGTACCTGGCGCACGGCTCGAACGCCTCTTCGGCGGACTACCTGCGGGTGAGCGTGGTGCACAACGGCGGCACCACGGCGCTGCTCACCCAGGCCGGCGCGGCAGCCAACCGCACCGGGAGCTGGGCGGTGGCCAACCTCAACCTCAGCCCGTACGCGGGCCAGTCGGTGCGCATCCTCGTCGAGGCGGCGGACGCCTCCGGCGCCAGCCTGGTGGAGGCGGCTGTGGACAACGTCACCATCACCGCCTCCTGATCGGGTGGGGCCCCGTCCCGCCCCCGGCGGGGCCCCACCACCCGCTCCGACCCCGCGGATCCGGGACATATCGCCGCCGGTCGACCACCCCACCCCGTCATCGGGCGGCCCAGGTGATCGACCGGCGGTGATCGGTCCTTGATCGATCCGGCACGTCCTGGCGGTGCGCTACCGTCTTAGCGACCAGTCCGCAGCGAAGCCGGTGTGAGTCCGGCGCTGTCCCGCAACTGTGATGCCCCGTCCTGACGGCGGGGACGAGCCAGGTCGCCTGCGGATCGGTCGCGACACGCGCTCTCGAGGAAGGGCGCCTCGTGGGCGGGCGCACGAAAGTCCTGTCGGCGAAGCACCACACTCCTCGACCGACAGGAGGACCCATGTCCAGACGTACCCCCCGGCTCTTCGCCGCGACCCTCGCGGTCGCCGCACTCGCCCTCGGCGCCTGCGCCGAGAAGGCCGCCGACCAGCCGGCCGCCGGCGCCAGTTCGGCGACCGTCGCCTACCCGGTGACGGTCGGCTCGCTGACCCTCGACAAGCGCCCCGAGAAGATCGTCTCGTTGTCGCCCACCGCCACCGAGATGCTCTTCGCGATCGGTGCCGGCCCGCAGGTGAGCGCGGTCGACGACCAGTCCAGCTACCCGGCCGACGCGCCCAAGAGCGACCTGTCCGGCTTCCAGCCCAACGCCGAGGCGATCGCCGGCAAGAGCCCCGACCTGGTGGTGCTCTCCGATGACCGAAACAAGATCGTCGAGCAGCTCGGCAAGCTGAAGATTCCGGTCTACCTGACTCCGGCGGCGACCACGCTGGACGACTCCTACCGGCAGATCACCGAGCTGGGCAGCCTGACCGGGCACGTCGACCAGGCCGCCGACGTCACCGGCCGGATGAAGGACGACATTGCCAAGCTGCTCAAGGACGTGCCGCAGCGCGCCGAGAAGCTCACCTACTTCCACGAGCTGGGCCCGGAGCTGTACAGCGCGACCAGCAAGACCTTCATCGGCTCGCTCTACAGCCAGGTCGGGCTGACCAACATCGCCGACCCGGCCGACGCCGACGGCAAGAGCGCCGGCTACCCGCAGCTCTCCCAGGAGTTCATCGTCAAGGCCAACCCGGACTTCGTCTTCCTGGCCGACTCCAAGTGCTGCCAGCAGAACGCCGACTCGGTCAAGGCGCGCAGCGGCTGGGCCGGGCTGACCGCGGTGAAGAACAACCAGGTGGTCGCACTGGACGACGACATCGCCTCCCGCTGGGGCCCGCGGATCGTGGACCTGCTGCGGGTCATCGTCGACGCGGTCGCCAAGGTGCCCGCGTGACCGTCGTCCGTCGATGACCGGGCCGTCACCCTCGGGTGCACCGGCAGCATCCACCCAGCCGGCCGGGACGCAGCCTCCGTCCCGGCCCGCCGGGCTGCCGTTCGGAGCCCGACCCGCTGGGCTGCCGTCTGGAACCCGGCCCGCCGGGCTGCGCAAGCGTTGGCTGGTCGCCGGCGTGTTCGCGGTGCTGGTCGCGCTGATCGCCGGGGTGTCCATCGGCCCGGTCAGCCTGCCGCCGGGCAGCGTCGCCGCCGAGCTGCTCAACCTGATCCCCGGGGTGCACCTGGACAGCGGGCTGACCGAGCGGGAAATCGCCATCGTCACCGAGCTGCGGCTGCCCCGGGTGGTGCTGGGTCTGCTCGTCGGCGGCCTCCTCGCCCTGGCCGGCGGCTGCTATCAGGGGGTTTTCCGCAACCCGCTGGCCGACCCGTACCTGCTCGGCGTTGCCGCCGGCGCCGGGCTGGCGGTCACCGCGGTGATCGCCCTCGGCGGCGCCGGTCGGCAGGGCTCGATCACCGGGCTGCCGGTGACCATCCCACTGGCGGCCTTCGCCGGCTCGCTGGTCGCCGTGACGATGACCTACCTGCTCGGTGGTGCCGGCGGGCGGAGCCGCTCACCCGCGATGCTGATCCTGGCCGGGGTGGCGGTCTCCGCGTTCCTGTCCGCCGGGCAGACGTACCTGCTGCAACGGCACTCCGACAGCATCCAGCAGGTCTACTCCTGGCTGCTCGGTCGGCTGGCCACCGCGGGCTGGCACGACGTGCTGCTGGTGCTGCCGTACGCCGTGCTGACCACCGTGGTGGTGCTGCTGCACCGCCGCGAGCTGGACGTCCTCGCCGTCGGTGACGACGAGGCGAAGAGCCTCGGCCTGCACCCGCAGCGCTCCCGCTACCTGCTGATCGCCGCCGCCTCGCTGGGCACCGCCGCGGCGGTCTCCGCGACCGGCCTGATCGGCTTCGTCGGCATCATCGTGCCGCACACCGTCCGCCTGCTCGCCGGGGCGAGCTACCGGGTGATCCTGCCGCTGTCGCTGCTGTTCGGCGCCGCGTTCTTGGCGCTGACCGACGTGGTGGCCCGCACCGCCGCCGCCCCGGCCGAGATCCCGATCGGGGTGGTCACCGCCCTGCTCGGCGGCCCGTTCTTCGTGCTCGTGCTGCGTACCGCCCGGCGGGTGCTCACGTGAGCCCCGAGCGCACCGCCGGCTCGCCCGCTGCTGGCCCTGCTGGCGCGGCCACCACCGGTCCGGCTGGCTTGGCCGGCGCGGCCACCACCGGCCCGGCTGGCTTGGCCGGCGCGGCCGCCACCGGCCCCGCTGGCCCGGCCGGCGATGCCGGCGTGCCGGCTGTCGAGGTCCGGGGGCTGCACGTCAGCCTGGACGGCACGCCGATCCTCACCGGCGTCGACCTCACGGTCGCGGCCGGCGAGTGGGTCACCGTGATCGGCCCGAACGGCGCCGGCAAGTCGACCCTGCTGCGCGCCGTCGGCGGGCTGCTGCCCGCGCCGGGGGCGATCACCCTGTTCGGTACGGCGAGCGCCGCGCTGCGCCGCCGGGACCGCGCCCGGGTGGTGGCCACGGTGACGCAGTCCCCGGTGGTGCCGCCAGGCATGTCGGTGCTGGACTACGTGCTGCTGGGGCGCACCCCGTACATCCCGCCGCTGGGCCGGGAGTCGGCCGCCGACGTGGACGCCGTGCACGAGGTGCTCGACCGGCTGGACCTCACCGGCTTCCACCACCGGGAGTTGGCCACCCTCTCCGGGGGCGAACGCCAGCGGGTCTTCCTCGCCCGGGCACTGGCCCAGGGCGCGACGCTGCTGCTGCTCGACGAGCCGACCAGCGCGCTGGACATCGGTCACCAGCAGGACGTGCTGGAGCTGGTCGACCAGTTGCGCCGCGAGCACGGCCTGACCGTGCTCGCCACGATGCATGACCTCTCCCTGGCCGGCGAGTACGCCGACCGGATGGTGATGCTCGCCGACGGCCGGGTGGTGGCCGCCGGAACCCCCCGCGAGGTACTGACCGAGCACCTCCTCGCCACCCACTACCGGGCCAGCGTCCGCGTCGTCCCCGGCACCCACGGCCCTCTGGTAGTCCCCGTCCGCCCCCGCACGCCCTGACCCCTCGCTCCAATCCTGGGGGAGGTGGCCAGGTCAGGGGCCCAGGTCGATGACGGAGAAGAGGGCGCCCTGGGGGTCGCGCAGGGCGGCGAACCGACCGGCCGGGTTGTCGCGGGGCGGGACCAGGATCGTCCCGCCCAGCTCGGCGGCGCGGGCCGCGGCGGCGTCCGCGTCGGCCACCGCGAAGTACACCGTCCAGTACGCCGGCAGGTCGGCCGGGAAATCGTCGGCGAACGGCGGCATCATCCCGGCGACGATCCGCGCCCCGAGCCGCCATCCGGTGTACGTCATCCCGCCGACCGGCTGGTCATCGGGCTGCCAGCCGAACACCAGCTCGTAGAAGACCTTCGCGCCCTCCGGGTCCGGGGTGACCAGCTCGTTCCAGCTCATCGCGCCGGGCACGTTGAACACCTCGGCACCGGGCATGGCCTGCGGTTGCCAGACGCTGAAGGTGGCGCCCGCCGGGTCGGCGAAGACCGCCATCCGGCCCCGGTCGAAGACCTCGAACGGCGGCACGACGACCTGCCCGCCAGCCCGTTCCACCCGCCCGGCGACCAGCTCCGCGTCGTCGGTGGCGAGGTACGTCGACCAGATCGGCACCTGGTCCGGGATCGCCGGCGGCCCGGCGCCGGCCACCGGCTGTCCGTCGAGCAGGAAGACGGTGTAGCCACCCGCCTCGGGCTCCGGTGTCACCCGGCCGGTCCAGCCGAACAGCTCCGGGTAGAAGCGCCGGGCGTCGGTCAGGTCCGGGGTGGCCAGGTCGGCCCAGCAGGGCGTGCCCGGCGGGACGGTGCTCACGGTGAAGACCCCTCTCGGCCCGGGCGGCCACGACGGCCCCCTGCCGGAATCCTGGCACCGTCCCGCTGCGGCCCGGGGCGGAAACGGACGAATCGTCAGCTAAACCGGCGACCCTCGTCCCGTCGGTACGCCCAGCCGGCGAGCGTGGCGAGCAGCACCACCCAGACGCCGAGCATGATCACCGACAGCGGCTGGACCGGGTAGTCACCGACGGCCGACCAGATCAGCTCGACCGCACCCCGGGTGGGCAGGAACGGCGCGATCGTCTCGATGAACCCGGGTGCCTCGCCTGGTGCGGAGAGCAGGCCGCCGCCGAACGCGAGCGGCAGGAAGACCACCTGCGCCACCACGATCGCCGCCTTGCTTGGCAGCGAGTAGCCGATGGCGAGCCCCATCAGCGTGAACGGCACCGAGATGACGGCCACGGTACCGGCGGCCAGCAGGAACGCCGCCGGCGTGATCCGGGCCGCGGTCAGCGTCGCGCCGATCACCACGACCGGGATCAGCGACAGGTACGTCAGCGCCAGGCCGGCCAGCACCCGGCCGGCGAACCGGGGCGCCGGCCCGGCCGGCAGGGTCCGGGTGTACGGATTCCACGGCTGGTCGCGGTCCTCGGCGACGCCGACGCCGTACTGGAAGATGTTGGCGCTCATCACCGAGAAGGTGACCATCGACGCGGTGGCGAAGGTGGCGCCGACCGGGTCTTCGCCGGCGAACGGCACCACGAAGAAGATCATGGCGGCGGCCGGGAAGAAGGCGCTGCCGAAGACGGCCACCGGAATCCGGATGATCTCCAGGAGCTGGTAGCGGGCGTGGACCAGGGCGAGCTGCACGGTGGACGCCTCCTCAGGCGGTGGTGGGTCGGCCGCCAGCGGTGGCGGTGGTGGCGGGCGGTTCCCCGGCAGCGGACTGCTTCCCGATGGCGGGCTGCTCTCCGGTGGGGACCTGCTCCCCGGCGGTGATGGCGAGGAACGCCTCCTCCAGCGAGGTGGGCCGGACCTCCAGGTCGGCGAAGGCGGTCCCGGCGGTGACCAGCGCCCGGACCAGCTGGTCGGCGTCGGTGGTGAGCAGGTGCAGCCGACCGTCGATCCGTTCGGTGCGGACCACCCCGGGCAGCTCGGGCAGCTCGTCGGCGACCAGGCTGACCCGGCGCACGCCGACGATGCCGCGGACCGCGTCCACCGTGTCGTCGGCGAGCACCCGGCCCTGCCCGATCACCACCACCCGGCGGGCCAGGGCCTCCACCTCTTCCAGATAGTGGCTGCTCAACAGGACCGTCCCGCCGTCATCGTGGAACGCCCGGATCGCGTCCCACAGGGTGTGCCGGGCGGCCACGTCCAGGCCGGTGGTCGGCTCGTCGAGCAGCACCAGCCGGGGCCGGCCCACGAACGCCAGCGCCACCGCCAGCCGCCGGCGCTGCCCGCCGGAGAGGCCGCCGGTCTGCCGCCGGGCGAGGTCGCCCAGACCGAAGCGGTCGAGCAGTTCACCCCGAGGCACCGGATCCGGGTAGTGCGCGGAGACGAAGTCGACGACCTCACCGACGCGCAGCGTGCCCGGCAGGCCGGTCTCCTGCGGGGTGACCCCGATCTGTCGCCGGGACGCCGGGTCGCGGGGGTCACCGCCGAACAGCTCGACCCGCCCCGAGCTGGGACGACGTAGACCGACCAGCAGGTTCATCAGAGTGCTCTTGCCGGCGCCGTTCGGGCCGAGCAGGCCGACCAGCTCACCGGCCCGGACTTCCAGGTCGACGCGGTCGAGGGCCAGGACATCGCCGTACCGGCGGCTGGCCTGGTCGGCGCGGGCGAGGATCATGGCTGCTCCTTCGACGGAGTGGGGTCAAGCTGGGTGGGGTCGAGCAGGGCGCGGATGGCTTCGGTGTACTCCTCGAACGCAAGCCGGCCCCGCCGGCTGAGCCGGATCAGGGTGGCCGGGGTGCGCCCACGGTGGGTCTTGCTGACCTCGACGTAGCCGGCCTCCTCGAGCTTGCGCAGGTGCACGGAGAGGTTGCCGGCGGTCATCGCGAGCAGCTCCTGCAATCGGGGGAAGGCGATCCGGTCCCCGTCGCCGAGCGCGGAGAGGGTGGCAACCACCCGCAGCCGGGCCTGCGCGTGGATCACCGGATCGAGCTCGGTCACGAACGCCGCCGCTGTCGCAGCCGGCTGATCGCGCCGGCGACCAGGATCCCGCCACCGCCGGCCACCGCCAGCACCAGCGCGTGCCAGCCCGGCCCGGCGAACGTACCGGCCACGTTGATCACGCTGATCCAGACGCCCAGCCGGAACAGGTCCCGGTCCAGCCAGATTGCTCCGCCGGCCATCTGCAGCGCACCGGTCAGCCCGACGGCGGTCGCCGACCAGAGCAGCGCCGCCTGGTCGTGTGGCAGGTGGTCGACGACCCGGCCGAGCACCGCGAACACGCTCACCGAACCCAGGGCCCAGGCGCAGCCGTACCAGCGCCCGCGCCGGGCGGAGTCGCCGCTGACCTGGCCGTACGCCCGCGCGCTGGCGACCGCCTGGACCGCCGCGGCGGCCACCAGCAGGCCGAAGAGGGCGGTCACCGGCAGCCAGTCCGGTAGCCGGACCAGCACCCGACCGTCGGGTGCGAAGCGCAGGAAGAACAGCCCGAAACCGACCAACCAGGCGACACCCCATGGCCAGTAGAGCAGTCGGGCGTCCGGCTCGAGCCGGCGTGCCGTCGCCACCCGTTGCTCCCGGATGAGGTGGAGCGCTGCCGCGGCGTCGGGGGGTGGCGGATCGTCGTCGTCGAGGTTCACGCAAACTACTTTAAACCACAAAGTCAATCCCACAAGACCTGGACGCCTCCGCCCGGGATGTCGGTAGCAGCACAGAGTGCCTATGGTGGGGGCTGCGGCGGCTGACTCGTCGCACAGGACACAGGGGAGGGTCCGTGTCGAGCCCGAGCAATCAGCTGGAGGTCCAGCCGGAGGCCTTGACGGCATTCGCCGCGGCGTCAAACGATCGGGCGGCCCGCTTTCGCGAGCTGCATCGCTCGTTCGGCGACGGGCACGTGTCGCGGCACGCCTTCGGGGTGATGCCGGCGTCCTTCAGCCTCGCTGCGACGTACGCCGAGCAGTTTGAAGCGTGCCTGCAGGGGCTTGCCGACGGCGCCGAGGTGATGGCGGACATCGCCGAAGGGCTGAGCGACACCGCCGAGGCCTACACCGGCACCGACGTGGCCAGCACCGATCTGTTCGTGCCCGGCCGCCCGGCCGCTCCCGACGTCATCGCGCCCGGCCCCTGGTCGCCCGGCGCCGGTGGCCCGAGTGGACAGGTGTAGGCGTGAGTACGGAGGCGTTGCAGCGCAACAAGACCTACTTCGAGCAGATCGTGTCGGGCACCCCCGACCCGTTCAAGCCGCTGTCCAACGCGGTGCTCTGGCCCTTCGAGCAGCTGCTCGAACTGGTCGCCGGCGAGCCGGACGAACTGATGAACGCCGCCCAGCTCTGCCTGACCACCGGCGAGGCGGTCCGCGCGATCGCTGGCGAGCAGATCCAGGACCGGGCCCGGCTGCGGGGTGCCTGGTCGGGTGATGCCGCCGAGAGCTTCCACGCCTCGATGGACTCGGTGGAGGAGGCGATCGAGGAGTTGGCCCGCGGGTTGGACGGCACCAAGGAGGTGCTGGTCGACGCGGCCAACGCGGCGGTCGACGCGTTCAACCTGCTGGTCGAGCTGATCCTCGAGTTCCTGCTCTGGTTCCTCACCGAGGTGATCATCGCGGCGGTGGCGGCAGCGCTCAGCGCCGGCATCTCGCTCGCGGCGACGGTCGTCCGGGTGCTGGCCCGGCTCGCCACCACGGTCGGCCGGATGGTCAAGATCGTCGCGCGGTTCGCCGAGATCCTGACGAAGCTGGCCACCAAGATGCAGAAGGTCGCCGAGCTGCTGATGAAGTACCGCCGGGCGGTGCTGGAGATCCGCAAGGCCAAGAAGGCGTACCGGATGTGGAACAAGTCCGGGTGGTCGGCCGAGGCCAGGGCGTTCCAGCTCGAGAAATTCAAGACTCTCTTCCCGGGCAAGTTCCTGATCAACCAGGCGTCCCCGGTGAACATCCCTGGCTTCGGCGGAGCCCTCATGGACACCGGAGTCGGGCTGCACGACATCTCCGACGGCACCAAGGACCGCAACTACCTGGTGGACGGCACGTACCGCGAGGATATGGGCCCGTACACCAAGGGCGTGCAGAATGTCTTCGACTCCATCCTGACCTGAGAGGGACCGCCATGACCTTTCCCGGTCTGGACCGCATCGAGGCGCTGGCCCGCAACCTGGACGGCTGGCAGCGCGAGCTGGCCAGCAAGATGACCGAGCTCGAAGAGAGCAGCGCCGAGGGCGTGAGTGACTCCGGCCTGGTCCGGGTCACCGCCGCGGCGGACGGCACGATCGTGTCGTCCGAGATCAACGCCAGGGCGATGCGCCTCGACTCGTTCACCCTGGCCGAGGAGTTCACCGCCGCGGCCAGCCGCGCCCAGGCCGCGGCCGCCGCCCGGGTACGCGAACTGGTCGGCGAGGTGATCGGCGACGCTCCCGACGCCGGCCGACCGGCCGCCGACCGGTACTGAGCCGATGGCGGACATCAGCTACCAGGAACGGCTGACCCAGCTGGTCGAGCCGGGGGAACAGGTGCTCGCCGTCGCGAAGACGGAGATCGCCCAGGGCGTCCTGCCAGCCGACCCACCGCAAGCGGAGCAGCCGGGAACCTCCGGCGCCGGTGGTGGCGGAGGTGTCTCCGGGGCGCTGCTCAACCTGCTCTCGCCGCTGTTCTCCTTCCCGGCGGGGGATCGGATCGTCGACCGAGTCACCCACGGGGTGGCCGGCCGGGGAGCGCCCGGCTCGTCCGCCTCCACCCTGCAACACGCCCGGCGGCCGGTGCCCCCGGCCACGACGCTCAACGACACCGTCCTCGCCGTCACCGACCGGCGGTTGCTCGTGTGCGCGTCCGGTCCGACGAAGCTCTGGTCGAGCCAGGCCGACGACGAGCGGGCGGTGGCCGAGACCCGGGTCGTCTGGTCGGCGCCCCGGACGGCAATGGCCGACGCCCGGGTGGGCTGGCACCGGCTCAACCCGAAGCGCCTCCGGATCGAGTTCACCGACGGCTCCTGGCTGGCCTTCACGGTGCCGATCGCCGAGTCGGGCAAGCCGCTGCGCGAGATCGCCTCAGCTCTCTCCGGTCGCTGACCCGGTCAGGAGCGGCGCGGGCAGCGGCTCGTGGTGCAGCACCGCGAGCCGCGACACCGCCCGGGTGAGCACCACGTACAGCCGGTGCAGCCCGCGCGGCTCGGCCGCGACGATCGCGGCCGGCTCGACCACCACCACGTGGTCGTACTCCAGGCCCTTGACCAGCGTCGCGGGCACCACGGTGACCCGCGCCAGGTCGGCCACGTCGTCGGCGGTCGCGGTCGGGACGCCGACCGCGGCCAGCGCCGCGCGCAGCCCGTCGACCGCGTCGTCCGCGGCGATCACGCCGACCGAGCCGTCGTGCGCGAGCGCCGCGCGCACCTCGGCCACCGTCGCCGCGGTCAGGTCGGTCACGGTACGCACGTCCAGGCCGCCATCGTGGCGCAGCGACTCTGCCGGGGGTACGTCCACCGCGAGCGCCGGCAGCAGTTGATTGGCGAACGCGACCACCGCGGCGGGCACCCGGAAGCCGATCGTCAGTGGCACCACCACGGCGTCCGGCTTGCCCAGGTGGGCCAGGGACTCCCGCCAGTCGGTCGCCGCCCACGGTGCGGTGCCCTGGGCGAGGTCACCGAGGAGAGTGACCGAGCCGTGCTCGCTACGTCGGGCGATGGCCCGGCACTGCATCGGGGAGAGGTCCTGCGCCTCGTCCACCACCACGTGCCCGAACCCGGAGGGCCGCTCCAGCAGCCCGGCCGCCTCGTCGACCAGCACCGCGTCGGCGGCGGTCCAGCGGGTCGCCTTCGCGGTACGGGCCGGCTTCGCCCAGACCAGCAGCGCCTGCTCGGCGTCGCTGAGCAGTCCGTCCGCCGCGGCGGCGAGCCGGGCCGGGTCGGCCAGCAGGCCGTGCACCAGCCCTTCGGGGGTGAGCGCCGGCCAGACCGCGTCCAGGAAGTCGGCTACCTGTCGGCACCGGCCCATCCGGCGCAGCCAGGCGTCGCTGGGCGACTCCGCCCGGCGTGCCTCGGCCTGCCGTTGCAGCAGGCTCACCACTCGCGCCCGGACCCGCTCCCGGCCGGTGCCGTACGGCAGCCCCTCCCGACGGGTCTCCTCGACAATCCGGTGCAGCGGCTCCAGGCCGATCCGCCACCGGAACGAGCCGTCCGACACGGTGATCGGATCGGTCGGCGTACCGATCTGTGCCTGCACCGCTCGGCGCAGCACACTGGCCATCCGCACGTCGTGCTTGAGTGCGGCGACCGCCGACGGCTCGACCGCCCGGACCGGCACCCGGGAGATCAGCTCCTCCACCGTGGCCTGCTCGACCTCGACCTCGCCCAGCGCCGGCAGCACCGCCGCGATGTACGACAGGAACGCCCGGTTCGGCCCGACGATCAGCACACCCGCCCGCCGCAACCGCTCCCGGTGCAGGTAGAGCAGGTACGCGGCCCGGTGCAGACCGACGGCGGTCTTCCCGGTGCCCGGCGCGCCCTGCACGCAGATCGAGTCGGCCAGGTCGGCCCGGACCAGTTCGTCCTGCTCCGGCTGGATGGTGGCAACGATGTCCCGCATCGGCCCCACGCGCGGCCGCTCGATCTCGGCCGTGAGGATCCGGCTCGTCGTGCCCAGCTCCTCGCCCCGGTCCAGCCGCTCATCCTCGAAGCTGGTCAACACCCCGTTGCTGAACCCGAACCGGCGCCGGACCGCCACCCCCTGCGGATCCCGAGCACTGGCCCGGTAGAACGACCGCGAAACCGGTGCCCGCCAGTCCAGCACCAACGGCTCGCCCAGCTCATCACTGACATGCCGCCGCCCCACGTGATAGCGCCGCCCGTCATGATCGCTGCCGCTGCCGCTGCCGCTGCCGCTGCCGCTGCCGCTGCCGCCGGTCGGGCTCGTGCTGCCGGTTGTGCCGGCGCTGCCGGTTGTGCCCGTGCTGCCGGTTGAGCCCGTGCTGCCAGTTGTGCCGGCGCTGCCGGTTGGGCTCGTGCTGCCGGTTTTGCCAGCGCCGCCGGTCGTGCCTGATCCGGCAATCTCGATCGCGTCCGGGGCTGGGCCGCTGTCCGCCGTTGTTCTGGTCGTGGTCGTGCCATCAGGGGTCCCGCTGTCCGTGGTCCCGCCGAAGTCGAGGCGGCCGAAGAAGAGGGGCGTGGTCGGGTCGTCGGCCAGCTCGGCCACCCGGCGGGCCAGCGTGCGGCCGAGCGTCTCCGCGGCGTAGGCGTCGCCGGCCACCTGGTCACCCGTGGCGAAGAGGGCCTCGGCCCGCTCGCGCATCCTTCGCAGCGCCGCCCGTGAGGTGGCGAGGTGTGCGCGCTCGGCGGCCAGATCCGTGTCGAGGTGGGTGTCGAGGTCAAGTGCGGGCATGCTGACGTCCCATCGTTCACATCTGCTGCGCGCTCGCGTGTCCGGGGGCGGATGGCCGGCCACCCGGCGCGGGGACGTCCGTTCCGGTGCAGCTCACCTCGGCCGTCAAGCGGGCTGCAACCCTACGCTCCCACGCCCGACCCTTCCACCGAATTACCGAAGCGACCACCCGATGGAGACGGCGTGGCGCTGGGTGCTGCGGTGCCACGTGCTCGGTCCCGGACTGAGTCGGCGCTCCTCGCCGGCATTACCCACGCTGCCGCCCAAAGGACGCGGCGTGGCGACGGGGTGCTCGCCCCCGGACTGAGAAGCGTTGCGGAGGTTGGTGCTTCCTCGGCGTCAGCACCGCCGGTGGTAGAGGTTGCGGCGCGGGGTGCGGAGCGGGTCAAGCCAGCTGGGCGGGAGGAAGTCGGCCTGGCCGTCCGCCGCGATACGGACCGTCCAGTCGCCCTGATGGAGGAGCCGGTGGTGGTGGCCGCAGAGCAGGACGGCGTTGCCCAGCGCCGTTGCCCCGCCGTCGGCCCAGTGCTGGACGTGGTGGCCGTCGCACCAGCGGGATGGCCGATCGCAGCCTGGGAAGGCGCAGCCGCCGTCGCGCAGCACCAGTGCCCGGCGCAACGGGCCGGTGAAGAGTCGGCGCTGACGCCCTACGTCCAGCACCTGACTGTTGCCGCCCAGCACGGCCGGCAGCACGGCGGCGTCGCAGGCGAGGCGGCGCACCGCGCCGGGCGTCAGGTGTGCGCCGGTCTCCAGTGCGCCAGCGCGGACGCCGTTGACCAGCGCGTCCAGGGAGACGGTCACCACGAGCTGTGGTCGGTCGCCGCCGCTGTCCGGCAGGTGGCCGGTGCGCAGCGCCAGCCGACAGATTTCGCCGAGCGCGTCCGCCCGGCGCTGACCGGGACTGCGGTCGTCGTGCGCACCGGCCGGTGCGCAGAGCGGCCCGATCGCTTCGCGGAGCAGGCTGGCGGTCTCGGTGTCGAGGCTCCCGCTGAGGCGTACCTGCCCATCCTGCTGGTCGGAGAGGGTGACGTGCCGGCGGGCCTCGGCGCGGTCGGCGGCCCGTTCGAGGGCCGCCAGCTCGGCCTGGTCGGCCAGATCCGGTGCGACGTGCGTGAGCACGCGTTCCCCGAGACGGCGCAGGATCGCCGGGTCGAACCGGTCAGCCCAGGCGACCAGCAGTTGGGTGGCCTTGTCGGCGACCTCCGGCCCCGCTTCGGCCGGAAGGGCCGAGATCGTCTCCGCGAGCACCCGGCCCTGCTCCACGGTGATGGCGCCCGTCCGCATCGCATCGCGCACTGCCGACGGCGCGGCGTCGACGGCGGCCGCGAGCTCGACCAGCTGGCGGGCGGATCGACCCGAGAGCCGGAGTCGCTCCCGGAGCCAGACGGCGGTGGATGAGGCGCCGCGGGCGACCGCCAGGCCGCGGGCGTCCAGCTCGCGCACCAGCCCCAGCTGGACGGTGGCCAGCCGCTGCGCCACCGCGTGCGTCGCGTCCAGTGATGCCAGCAACTCGTCGTCGGAGAGCGCCCACGGGGCGACGTCGGCGCAGTCGTCGACGGCCCCGCCGGCCTGCTCCAACGCCCTCAACATGAAGCCACATTAGAACAGGCGTACGACAATTTCCCGAGCCTCCGGTGGCGGGGCGTGCCCCGGCCGGTCGCCGCACTGCAGGTCGGCTGACTGCTGGGTCTGCCGCGGATCCCGCCCACGCTGAGCCAGCGCAGATGCAGCGCGGCCATGCGATTAGGGGGTCGGCGCGCGCGGTCGCCATCAACGCCGCAGCGGTCGTCTACCTGTCCGCTGCCGACGGGTCCGGCACACCTGACGCCCGGCCCTGTCCGCTGCTGGACAGGTCCGGCACCGCCCGATGCCTGGCGCGTGGTGCCATCCCGCCGGTGGCAACGCGGTTGGTGGAGCGGAACTGCGTAGCCCGGGGGGTGATGGCGGGTCGCGCGGATGGCCGGGATCATGGGGTCATGACCGAGGCCCGTCCCGAGTCGCGTCGGATGACGATCAGTGACCCGCAGGTGATGCGGGCGCTGGCCCATCCGGCCCGAATCGCGATCATGGAATACCTGAGCAGTCGGGAGGGTGGTGGGACCGCCACCGAGCTCGCGGAGATCGCCGGGCTGTCGCCGAGTGCGACCAGCTACCACGTGCGAGCGTTGGCGAAGTTCGGCCTGGTCGAGCAGGCGCCGAGCCGGGGTGACGCGCGGGAGCGGGTGTGGCGCGCGGTCAGCCCCAGCGTCATGTTCGACGCGGGCCGTGCGGCCGGGCCGGAGGCGCGCGCGGCCGAGCAGGCGCTGGTCGAGGCGCATGTGGCCCGCGACATGGAGCGGACCCGGGACTGGTTGCGGCGCGCCGGGAGCGAGCCGCCCGAGTGGTACGAGGTGGCGCTGTTCAGCGACGCGCTGCTGCTGCTCACCGCAGAGGAGATGGCCGGGGTGAACGAGGCGGTCTCGGCGCTGCTGGAGCCGTACCGCCAGCGCCGGCGCCGGGCCGATCCGCCGGCGGGTGCGCGGACCGTCTCGGTGCAGTACCACGTGGTGCCGCTGCCATAGGGGTTGTGCCAACCAGTTGTGAAGGATTATTTTCGAAGTATGTCCTTCACAACCGTCGAGTCGCGCTGGCCGGACGTCTGGCTCGCCGCCACAGCGCGGGGCACCACGATCTGCGGCGACTTCCTCGCCGCCACCGCCCTCGCGCTGGCCCTGCAGGGCGCCGGAGCCGGCGGGCTCGCCGTGTCAGGGCTGCTGCTCGCGGCCACCCTGCCCCTGGTGGTGCTCGCCCCGCTCGCCGGCCGGCTCGCTGACCGGGTGGACAGCCGCACTCTGCTGGTGACCGTCGGGCTGGCCCAGGCCGCGATCTGCGTGCTGCTCGCCCTCGCCGACCACCCGGTCCTGGTGGTCGGGCTCGTCACGCTGCTCGCGTGCGGGCTCGCGGTGACTCAGCCCTGCCTGGCGGCGCTGCTGCCGGCGATGGTCCGCCCCGACGACCTGCCGCGGGCGAGCGCGATCAGCCAGACCGCTGTCTCCCTCGGGGCGCTCGGCGGGCCGGTGCTGGCCGGGCTGCTGGTGGGGCAGTTCGGCACCCGCGTACCGCTGCTGCTCGACGCCGCGACCTACCTGGCACTGGTGGTCGCCGGCCTGCTGCTGCGGACCCGGCGCGGTGGTCGGCGGATCGCCGCCACCCCGGCCAACCCACGCGTGGCAGCCCTCGGCTGGCGGCTGCGCCGGGACCCGCTGATGCTCGTCATGGTGGTCAGTACCGCCGTGGTGATCGCGGCGATCGGCGGTATCAACGTGGTCGAGGTCTTCTTCATCCGGGAGACCCTGAACGGCTCGCCCACCACCTACGGGCTGGTCAGTGCCGCCTGGATGGCCGGCATGCTGCCCGGTGGCTGGCTGGCCGCCCGGCTCGCCAACCGGCTCACCGACGACGCTGCGCTGGTCCGTGGGGTGCTGGCCACGCTGGCCGGTTGCAGCCTCATGGTGCTGTTCGGCGCGATGGTGCCGGCGGCCAGCCTGCTGGTGCCGCTCTGGCTGGTGGCGGGCGCGGCCAACGGCGGCGAGAACGTCTTCGCCAACCTGCTCACCGCTCGCCGGGTGCCGGAGGCGATGCGCGCTCGGGCGTACGCGAGCTACGGCGCGGCGGTGCAGGGAGGCTCGATGGTCGGTTTCCTGATCGGCGGTGCGCTGCTGACGGCCGTCCCGCCCCGACCGCTGATCGCCGCCGCCGGCCTGGCCGGGCTCCTGGTGGTGCTGGTCTTCGTGCCGGTGGTCGCCCGGGCGGTACGCCGCCCGTCGCCGGATGACCCGGGCGGACGGCAACACCAGCGGTCGGCGGGGGCGGATGCGGGGTTGGCCACTTCGGGCCGGCCCGCCGAGCCGGCGCCAGAGGCCGGGGATACGGTCGGGTCATGGCTGAGCGCATCGCACGTCCACGGGTCGGGCACATCCAGTTCCTGAACTGCCTGCCGATCTACTGGGGCCTGATGCGCTCCGGTGCCCTGCTCGACGTCGACCTGCAGAAGGATTCGCCGGACCGGTTGAGCGCCGCGCTGGTGGCCGGCGACCTGGACATCGGTCCGATCACGCTCGTGGAGTACCTGAAGCACACCGACGAGTTGCTGCTCCTGCCGGACCTGGCGGTGGGCAGCGACGGGCCGGTGCTGTCGGTCAACGTTGTTTCCACGAAGCCCCTCGCCGAGCTGGACGGCGCCCGGGTGGCGCTCGGCTCCACCTCGCGGACCGGGGTGCTGCTGGCCCAGTTGCTGCTCGCCGAGAAGTACAACGTTCGTCCCGACTACTTCCGCTGCCCGCCGGACCTGACCCAGATGCTGCTGGAGGCCGACGCCGGGGTGCTGATCGGGGACGTGGCGCTGCGGGCGTTGTACGAGGCGCCGCAGCGGGGTCTCACGGTCACCGACCTCGGGCAGGCGTGGCGTGAGTGGACCGGGCTGCCGATGGTCTTCGCGGTCTGGGCGGTTCGCCGCGACTTCGCCGCCGCCCATCCGGGGCTGGTCAAGGAGGTGCACGAGGCGTTCCTGCGCTCGCGTGACCTCTGCCTGGCCGAGCTGGACCAGGTCGCTGAGGCGGCGGCCCGGTGGGAGACGTTCGACGCCGCGACGCTGGCCACGTACTTCCGGACCCTGGACTTCTCGCTGGGCGACCGGCAGGTCGCCGGGCTGCGGGAGTTCGCCCGCCGCGCCGCCGCGCACGGCGTGGTCCCGGAACTGCCGGCCGGTGGCCCGGAGTTCTTCGCCGGCTGAGCCTCAGGGCGCAGGCCGCCAGCCGGGACGGTCGACCGAGCCGGCTGGCGGTCCGGACGCCGGGCGGCGTCAGATGCTGGGAGGGCGGGTCAGACGTTGGGGCGGAGCAGTGCCTCGGTGATCTTCTCGCAGTTCTTCATGCCGTAGTCGTAGCCCATGTTGATCGGGTACTGGACCATCACGCCCATCGTCCAGGTGTCGCCGATGGCCAGGCAGTTGATGTGCATCTCCTGCTCCTTGGTCCGGTCGATCCACCCGTTCTTGATGGCGATCTGCTTCTGCTCGGCGGCCGGGAACGCCTTGCGGATGCCGAAGTCACCGGCGCCGCGGACCAGCTTCATCTCGTTGAGCAGCCACTTGGTCCATTCCGGCCCGGCGGCGGTGCCGGTGGCGATGCAGTTGCCCAGTCGGGCGGTGTCCCGGGGGGAGAGCGCCGTCCGGCTCCAGCCGCCGTCGGGGGCGACACTGCTGTCGGTCAGCTTGCACATGGAGAGCAGTCGCCGGATCGAGGCGTCGCGGCCGACCGAGTTGTAGAACTGCTCGGCCCTGGTGTTGTCGCTGTCCCGGATGATCCGCGTGGCGTCGGCGAGCTTCGCGTCGCTCGGCGTCTGCCCGGCGTCGTCGGCGCGACGCAGGTAGTCGGCGACGATCCAGGCCTTGATCATCGAGGCGGTGGTGCTGGTCTCGTTCATGTTCTTCGAGCCGATGATCTTTCCGGTGCGGCGGTCGAGCACGCTCCAGGAATACCAGCCCTCGATGTCCAGCTTGAGGTCCTTGGCCTGGAACGGCAGCGGCTCCAGCGACGGGCTGGGGCTCGGTTCCGGGGCCGGCTGGCGGGCGCTGCGGTCGGAGGGAGTGCCGGTGGACCGGTCACTGGTCGTCGTGCCGGAGTCGCCCCAGCGGGCGGCGGAGGTCGACTCGAACGGCGACCCCGGTAGCAGCCGAAGCGAAACCAGCACCAGCCCGATCAGGACGACCGCGATCGCGACCAGCCGCAGCGGGGAGGCATCACCGCCGCGTCGCCGGTCCGCCCGACGGTTGCCGGCCATCAGAGCTTTCCGACCGGCTGCTGCGGCACCTTGAGCGCGGCGCCGGGCTGCGGGGTGACGAGTTGAGTGGCCACGCTGGCGCAGACCTGAGCGCCGTAGTCCAGCCCGTTCTTGATGGGGTAACGCAGCATCACCGCGAGGCTCCACTTGTCGTTGACGGCGAGGCAGTTCACGTGCCAGTTGCCGTCGTAGTAGAGCTGCGTCCAGCCGTTCTTGATGCTGACCGGGCCCTGGGCGGTGATCGACTTCGGCAGGCCGTTGATGATCCCCCAGCGACCGCCGCCGGACTTGAGCTTCTGGTCCTTGGCCGCGGTGGTGCCCTGAACCTTGCTCATCTCGCTGAGCACCCACTTGGTCCACTTCGGGCCGGCCGCCTTGCCGTCGGCGATGCAGTCGCCGAGCCGGACGGCGTCCCGGGGGGACATCCGGGTGAAGCTCCAGTAGCCCTCGTACTTGGCCACGTTGCCGCGCTTGGTGTCGGTCAGACCGCAGATGCTGATCGCCCGCTTGATCACTGGCCCCGGCTGGCCGCCCGCCGGCACGGAGTACGAGCCGCCGGCGGCCTTGTAGACCATGTTGGCCGCGTCGTCGTTGCTGTCCCGGATGGCGGAGCTGGCGGCTTTCTTGAGCGCCGCGGTCGGCTCCTTGTCGCCGAGTTGGCGCAGGTAGTCGGAGACGATCCACGCCTTGATCATCGACTCGGTCGAGCTGGTCGCGGTCATGTTCGGCGACCCGGAGATCTTGCCCGTCTCCCGGTCCAGCAGGGCCCACGAGTAGAAGTCGCCCTTGAAGTTCACCGATACCGGGCCAGCCGCCAGCGTGGGCAGTGGTGGTGGGGTGGGTGAGGGCGCGGCGACACTCCCGCCGCCACCGCCGCCTGCGCTGCCGTCGTTGCCAGCGAGCCGCGCGTACGCAGCGGGAACCAGCAGAACGCCACCGAGCAGGACCGCCACGACGGCGAGCACCATGGTCACGCGAGATCGCATGAGTTGGGTGAGCTCCAGATGTCAGGGCCGGGGGGACCGGCTTGTTTCCCGGGATGACCGGTGCGATCGCCGAGGCCGGGGGAGGTGGCCTCTGTGGAGACAACGATTCTGGGCAGCCGATCGTGTGACCGGCAGAAGTCTACTTCCGGACCGGCCGACCACCAGAGTTCGACGCCTGCCAACATGCAATAAAGGCGGGATATCGAGACGGTATGCGTCTTCTAGGAGGATTCATCTTCGTCCAGTGAGCCAAGTCATAGCCGGGCCGATTGCGCTGCGTGCGGGAATACCGCCCATCCGTGACCGAACGTGACTCGGGTTTCCTGTTACACCCCCTAGTGCATCGAGGCGCAAGCTGTAACACTTGTCCTCATGTATGGCAACGACTTCTCCGCCCCGGACGACGCAACCGGCGGCGGCCTGCTCGGCGAGGTCGAGGCGGCCGAGGCGGAGCTGCGCGCCGCCGCCGCCCGTCAGCGGCGCGGCGGCCCCGCTCCGGACGAGGACCTGGCGGCGTACTTCGCCGAGGTGGTCGGCGCGGAGCAGAAGATCGAGCCACGGGACTGGATGCCGGAGGCGTACCGCAAGACGCTGATCCGGCAGATCGCCCAGCACGCCCACTCCGAGATCATCGGCATGCAGCCGGAGGGAAACTGGATCAGCCGGGCGCCGTCGCTCAAGCGCAAGGCGATCCTGCTGGCCAAGGTGCAGGACGAGGCGGGCCACGGTCTCTACCTCTACGCCGCCGCCGAGACCCTCGGCATCAGCCGTGACGAGCTGGTCCGGCTGCTGCTCGACGGGCGGCAGAAGTACAGCTCGATCTTCAACTACCCCACCCTCTCCTGGGCTGACATGGGCGCGATCGGCTGGCTGGTGGACGGCGCGGCGATCGTCAACCAGGTGCCCCTGTGCCGCTGCTCCTACGGCCCGTACGCCCGAGCGATGATCCGGGTCTGCAAGGAGGAGTCGTTCCACCAGCGCCAGGGCTACGAGATCCTGCACACCCTGGCGCACGGCACCCCCGCGCAGCAGGCGATGGCCCAGGACGCGGTGGACCGCTGGTGGTACCCGTCGCTGGCCATGTTCGGCCCGCCGGACGGCGACTCCACGCACTCCGCGAAGTCGATGGCCTGGAAGATCAAGCGCTTCTCGAACGACGATCTGCGCCAACGCTTCGTGGACATGTGCGTCCAGCAGGCGGAGATCCTCGGGTTGCGCATCCCCGATGACGACCTGCGCTGGAACGAGGAGCGGCAGGCGTACGACTACACCCAGCCGGACTACGACGAGCTGATGCGGGTGATCTCCGGCGACGGGCCGTGCAACCGGGAGCGGATGGCACACCGGAGGGCCGCGCACACCGACGGTGCGTGGGTGCGCGAGGCCGCCGCGGCGTACGCCGCCAAGCGGGCCGAGCAGAAGGAGAAGGTGGCGGCGTGAGCGAGCGAACCAGCATGGAGCAGACCCCGCTGTGGGAGGTCTTCGTGCGGGCCCGGCGCGGGCTGTCGCACACCCACGTCGGCAGCCTGCACGCCCCCGACGCCGAGCTGGCCCTGCGCAACGCCCGGGACCTCTACACCCGGCGGCAGGAGGGCGTGTCGATCTGGGTGGTGCCGGCCGGAGCGATCACGGCGTCCAGCCCGGACGAAAAGGACGCCTTCTTCGACCCGGCCGCCGACAAGGTCTACCGCCACCCCACCTTCTATGAGGTACCGGACGGGGTGGCTCACCTGTGAACGGTCCCGTCGAATTCACCCTCGCCCTCGCCCTCGGCGACGACGCGTTGGTCGCCGCGCAACGGCTGGCCGAGTGGACCACTCGCGCGCCGGAGATGGAAGAGGACGTCGCGCTGACCAACATCGCCCTCGACCAGCTCGGCGCGGCCCGCCTACTGCTGTCGTACGCGGGCGAGCTGGAGGGCGCCGGCCGGGACGAGGACGCGCTGGCGTACCTGCGCGACGACCGCGAGTTCCGCAACGCCCTGCTGGTCGAGCTGCCCAACGGCGACTTCGCGGTGACCATGGCGAAGCTGTTCTTCCTCGCGGCGTACCAACTGCCGCTGTACACCGCCCTGGCCGGGTGCCCGGACGAACGGCTGGCCGCGATCGGTGCGAAGGCCCGCAAGGAGTCGGCGTACCACCTGGACCACGGCGCACTGTGGGTGAAGCGTCTCGGCGACGGCACCGAGGAGTCGCACCGCCGGATGCAGGCGGCCGTCGACCAGGTCTGGCCGTACACGCACGAGCTGTTCGCCGCCGATCCCGCGGCACCGGTCGACCCGGCCACCCTGCGGGAGGCGTTCGACGACACCGTCGGCCCGGTGCTGGCCGAGGCGACGCTCACCCGGCCCGAGAGCCGCTGGGCGCCGGCCGGCGGGCGGACGGGCGTGCACACCGAGCATCTGGCGTACCTGCTCGCCGAGATGCAGGTGCTGCACCGCGCGCACCCCGGAGCGACGTGGTGAGTACGCGGCAGAGCCCCGCAGTGGTGGACGGCGCCCGTGGGTCGACCGACCCGAGGACGGCTGCGGCGAGCGTGGTGGATCCGGAGATCCGGGTGATCACCATCGACGAGCTGGGCATCCTGCGCGCGGTCGAGGAAGATCCGGTCAGCGGCCGGGTCACCGTCACCATCACCCCGACGTACACCGGCTGCCCGGCGATGGACGTGATCCGGGCCGACATCCGCCGCGCGCTGGCCGTCGCCGGCCATCCGGACGTCGAGGTCCGCACGGTCTACAGCCCACCGTGGAGCACCGACTGGATCTCCGACGATGGGCGGGCCAAGCTCGCCGCCGCCGGGATCGCCCCGCCGGCCCCGGTGCCCGCCGCCGGTGTGGTGCCGCTGACCCTCGCGGTCCGCTGTCCGCACTGCGGCTCGCCGGAGACCGAGCAGGTCAGCCGGTTCGGCTCCACGGCGTGCAAGGCGCTGTGGCGCTGCCGCTCCTGCGCCGAACCCTTCGACCACCTGAAGGCGCTGTGACAGTCACCATCACCCGACCGGTCCGCCGCCGGCCGGTCTTCCACCCGCTGCAGGTCGGCGCCGTCGACCGGCTCACCGACGACTCCGTGGCGGTCACCTTCGCCGTACCCGAGGAATTGCGAGAGGCCTTCGCGTTCCGCGCGGGCCAGCACCTCACCGTGCGACGGGTGACCGAGGACGGCACGGACGTACGCCGGTCGTACTCCATCTGCTCGACCCCCGACGACCTGGCCCGGCGCGGCCGACTGCGGATCGGGGTACGGGAGATTCCCGGCGGCGCCTTCTCGGCCTTCGCCTGCGGCGCGCTGCGCGGCGGCGACACGGTCGAGGTGCTGCCGCCGCTGGGCACCTTCACGACGGCCTTCGCGCCGGACCGGGTGCGGCACTACGGCGCGGTCGTCGCCGGCTCCGGCATCACCCCGGTGCTCGGGCTGGTCGCGACCGCCCTGGCCGTCGAGCCGGCCAGCACCTTCACCCTGGTGTACGGCAACCGCACGGCGAACACGGTGATGTTCGCCGAGGAGTTGGCCGACCTGAAGGACCGCTATCCCACCCGGTTGCACCTGGTGCACGTGCTCTCCCGCGAGCAGGGCGAGTCACCGCTGCTCTCCGGGCGGATCGACACCGAGCGGCTGAGCCGGTTGCTGAGCACGATCGTCCCGGGGGACGCCATCGAGGAGTGGTTCCTCTGCGGCCCGTACGACATGGTGGTCGACGTCCGGGACGTGCTGACCGCGCGCGGGCTGCCCGAGTCGGCGGTACACACCGAACTGTTCCACGTCGACGCGCCGCCGGAGCCGCTGCGCCGTCCGGTGGACCCGACGGTTGCCGGGGCCGAGGTCACCATCGTGCTGGACGGCCGGTCGTCGAGCTTCACAATGGGCCGCGAGGAGCGGGTGCTGGACGCCGCACTGAAGGTGCGCGGTGAGCTGCCGTACGCCTGCAAGGGTGGCGTCTGCTCGACCTGCAAGGCGAAGGTCGTCGACGGTGCGGTCACGATGGCCCGCAACTACGCCCTGGAGCCCGACGAGCTGGCGGCGGGCTACGTCCTGACCTGCCAGTCCAGCCCGACCACCGACAAGCTCACGGTGGACTACGACGCGTGAAGGCGTCGGATGGCCGGCAGTTCGTCGGGTTCTGCGCGGAGGGCTAGCGAGAATTGACCGGCGGCGGCTGTGGGACGTACCGCACGCCGCCGGGGCCAGACGGTCGAGCCGGGTGGGGCGACGTAGGCTCGGGGTGTGACGGTGAGCCGGGAGATCGACGACATCCTGCAGCGCGGCGCGGACGGTGGGCGGATCACGCCCGAGGAGGCCCTGCTGCTCTACACCGAGGCGCCCTTCCACGCGCTGGGCGAGGCGGCGGACGCGGTGCGCCGGCGGCGTCACCCGGACAACGTCGTCACGTACCTGATCGATCGCAACATCAACTACACCAACGTCTGCGTGACGGCGTGCAAGTTCTGCGCGTTCTACCGGGCGCCCAAGCACAAGGAAGGGTGGACCCACCCGACCGAGGAGATCCTGCGTCGCTGCGGCGAGGCGGTCGAGCTGGGCGCGACCCAGGTGATGCTCCAGGGCGGGCACCACCCGGACTACGGCGTCGAGTACTACGAGGAGCTGTTCTCCTCGGTGAAGCAGGCGTACCCCCAGCTGGCCATCCACTCGATCGGGCCGAGCGAGATCCTGCACATGGCCAAGGTCTCCGGGGTGAGCCTGGACGAGGCCATCGCTCGCATCAAGGTCGCCGGCCTGGACTCGATCGCCGGTGCCGGGGCGGAGATGCTGCCCGAGCGGCCGCGTAAGGCCATCGCGCCGCTCAAGGAGTCGGGTGAGCGCTGGCTGGAGGTCATGGAGCTGGCCCACCGGCAGGGCATCGAGTCGACCGCCACCATGATGATGGGCACCGGCGAGACGCACGCCGAGCGGATCGAGCACCTGCGCATGATCCGCGACGTGCAGGACCGCACCCGTGGTTTCCGGTCCTTCATCCCGTGGACGTACCAGCCGGAGAACAACCACCTCAAGGGCCGCACGCAGGCGACGACGCTGGAGTACCTGCGGCTGGTCGCGGTGGCCCGGCTCTTCTTCGAGACCGTGCCGCACCTGCAGGCGTCCTGGCTGACGACCGGCAAGGACGTTGGGCAGCTCGCCCTGCACATGGGCGTGGACGACCTCGGCTCGATCATGCTGGAGGAGAACGTCATCTCCTCGGCCGGCGCGCGGCACCGCTCCAACCTGCACGAGCTGATCGGCATGATCCGCTCGGCGGACCGGATCCCGGCGCAGCGGGACACCCTCTACAACCGGCTGGCCGTGCACCACACGCCGGCCGACGACCCGACCGACGATCGGGTGGTCTCGCACTTCTCCTCGATCGCGCTGCCCGGCGGCGGTGCCGGCCGTTCCCTGCCGCTGGTCGACGTCAACTGAGGTTGGTCGCAGCCCGGCCGTTCGGCTGACTGGGGCTCATGCTCCCGCCCGACCGCCTCGGCGGTCCGGGTGGTCCCGGCCGCTGCGGCGTCCAAGCTGCCCGGTCAGGGGTGGTGGAGATGATCGTCGGCCGCTAGCGTCCCGCCTCATATCCCTCGCCACCGCGGATTGGCGGAATCAGCGCGACAGTGCTGGTGGCGAGTGGTCTGATGGTCCTGGGTCGCGCGGCACGAGGGCAGTCCTCCATCGGCCCGTGAGGGTCGTTCACATAACGCACGGCGGTACGGGCGGGATGGGTGACCATCCCGCCCGTACCGTCTGCACACTCCAGGCCGGACGGATGAAAGCGGCCCCGCACGCTGGCGTGGGATATCGACCTCGGATAACGTCCGCTCGTTCCCGCAACCATTCTTTCTTCCCTACCCCCGGGGGACTGATGACAGCGTTCCACCGCTCGACCCTGGCCCGCGCCGGTGTCGTGGCACTGCTCGCGGCCGGTGGCCTGGCCACCGTGGCCGCCCCGGCCCAGGCCGCCGACCAGGCCGACCTGGCCCTGATTCCGCAGAGCTACGAGTTGGCCAAGGGCGTCACGGCGGCCAAGAACAAGCCTTTCAAATTCACGGTCGACAACACCCGCAGCGCGGTGGACGCCAAGGGCGTCAGCTACACCGTGGACACCAGCAAGCTGAAGAAGAACAAGGTCGGCGTCATGGTGCCCGACGGCTGCCAGGTGAAGGGCAAGAAGTTCACCTGTCTGCTCGGCGATCTGCCGGCCGGCACCAGCGAGGACTTCGGTATCCCGCTCTTCTCCACCGGTGGTCGCGGCGAGGCCGGCACTCTGGTGGTCACCATCAAGTCGGCCACCGGCGACCCCAATCCCCTCGACAACAAAGTCGAGCACGACATCACCGTCACCAAGCCCGGCTACGACCTGACCAGCTGGGTGCAGGACGTCTACGCGAACGTCGTGGTGAACGGCGCCAGGGGCGATGATCCGGACCTCCGGCCGGTCCGGCTGGGCGAGACGGTGCCGCTCGACTGGGCGGTCTACAACGACGGCAGCCGCACGGCCACCGGCCTCTCCTACGTGCTCACGCTCCCGGCCGGCGTCACCTTCGCCACGCTCCCGGACAGCTGCGAGCAGCAGACCTTCGGCGGTGTCGTCCAAGCGCTCTGCCAGGACGACGGCGCGGTGATTGAGCCCGGTGAGTACTACACCGCGGACATCAAGGTGACGGTCGGCGCGGACGTCACCGAGCCGGTGTTGCGGGTCGGCGAGCTGTTCGCGCAGGGTCTGGACAGTGCGGCGGGTCAGCCTGAGGAGCAGCCCGAGCGGGCGACCAGCGCCCAGCGGAAGGCCTTCACCGAGACCGACGAGGGCGACAACCAGGCGATCTTCGACGTCTTCGTCGACCTGACCGTGCAGCCCACGCCGACGCCCACCCCGACCCCGACGGCGACCCCGACCCCGGGCGGTACGCCGACGCCGGGCGCGACCACGTCGCCGGCTGCCGGTGGAGGTGGCGGCGGCGGTCTGCCGGTGACCGGTGTGCAGGCTGGCCTGATCGGCGGCATCGGCGGCATCATCCTGCTCGTCGGCGGGGCGCTGCTTGTGCTCTCCCGCCGGCGCAAGGTCGTCCTGGTCGCCCCGGGCGACGAGAAGTCGACCGACTGACGCAGGCACGACGCGAGGGCGGGGTGGGCGACCACCCCGCCCTTTCGCGTACCGGGGTCCGCGCCGCGCCACCCAGCGGCCGTCGACGGGAGGGCGGCTGGCAGAGTGGAGGGGTGAGCCGTACCCCGCAGGGCCAGCGCGCCAGCCTGGACAAGCAGCCGCACGAGGTCGCCGCGATGTTCGACGGCGTGGCGGAGCGCTACGACCTGACCAACACCGTGCTCTCCTTCGGCCAGGACCGCTCCTGGCGTCGGTCCACCCGCGCGGCGCTCGGCCTGCGGCCGGGCGAGCGGGTGCTGGACGTCGGTGCGGGCACCGGTGTCTCGACGCAGGAGCTGGCCCAGTCCGGGGCGTACGCGGTCGGCGCCGACCTGTCGCTGGGCATGCTGTACGCCGGCAAACGGGTCCGGCCCGAGGTGCCGCTGCTGGCCGGAGACGCGCTGCGACTGCCGTTCGCCGACGCCAGCTTCGACGCGGTGACCATCTCCTTCGCGCTGCGCAACGTCAACGACACGGACGCGGCCCTGCGCGAGCTGGCCCGGGTGACCCGGCCCGGTGGCCGGCTGGTGGTCTGCGAGTTCAGCACCCCGGTCAACCCGGCCTTCCGGACGGTCTACCTGTCGTACCTGATGCGGTCGCTGCCGGCGGTGGCCCGTGCGGTGTCCAGCAACCCCGAGGCGTACGTCTACCTGGCCGAGTCGATCCGGGCGTGGCCGGACCAGGCCGCGCTGGCCGGGCGTCTCGCTGCGGCAGGTTGGGGTCGGGTGGCGTGGCGCAACCTGACCGGCGGCGTGGTCGCCCTGCACCGGGGGATCCGCGACTAACGGCGGACCAGGGGACGGGCATGGACAATATTCAGGTTTCGTGAATATCAGGCTTTAGTCCACTTTGCCCCGTACGCTCGTCCGCATGACCGGAGCAGACCCGGCGGACCCGGTGGCCGCCACCGACGACGACGCGGCCGAACTCATCGCGCAGTTGCGCGCGTTGGCCGGCGCCGATCCGGCGGAGGTCCGGCAGGTGGTCGCCGAGGTTCTGGCAGCGCTGGATCGGGCGGCGGGTGGCGCTCTGCGCGAGCACCTGCCGGAGACCATCCGCGTGGACGCCGGCCTGGATGCGCCCAGTCCGGCCTGACACCGAGTGTCTGTGGACGGTCATCTGCTGTCACACCGGCGAGTTAGGTACCCCTGATCCTGCGCAGGTATGACACCGGTCATACACTCGTCCCGTCTGGCTTGTGAAGCATTTCACGAGCGTGCGGGAGGAGGCGCGAATGACCGCGGTGGAGCACGATGCCGACGTCATCGTCGTAGGCGCCGGTCCCGGTGGATCGGCAACGGCGTACCACCTGGCCCGGCACGGCGTACGGGTGCTGCTGCTGGAGAAGACCGAGTTCCCCCGGGAGAAGGTCTGCGGCGACGGGCTGACCCCGCGCGCCGTGCGCCAGCTCATCCGGATGGGCGTGGACACCTCGCCCGAGGCCGGCTGGCTGCACAACCGGGGCCTGCGGGTGATCGGCGGCGGGGTACGCCTCGAGCTGGACTGGCCGGACCTGGCCAGCTTCCCCAACTACGGTCTGGTGCGCACCAGGCTGGACTTCGACGACCTGCTCGCCCAACGGGCGGTGGCCGCCGGCGCCAAGCTGCAGACCAGCGTCAACGTGCTGGGCCCGGTGCTCGACGGCGACGGCCGGGTGACCGGCGTCGAGGCGGAGGTGGGCCCGGACAAGGAGCCAGCCACCTTCCACGCCCCGCTGGTCGTGGCGGCTGACGGGGTCTCCGGCCGGTTCCCGCTCGCTCTCGGCCTGGCCAAGCGGGAGGACCGGCCGATCGGCGTGGCCGTCCGCCGCTACTACCGCTCGCCGGCCAAGCACGACGACAACTACCTGGAGTCCTGGCTGGAGTTGCGCAGCAAGGACAGCGGCGACAACCTGCTGCCCGGGTACGGCTGGATCTTCGGGCTCGGTGACGGGCGGGTCAACGTCGGCCTCGGCGTGCTCAACTCGTCCTCCGCGTTCGGCAAGACCAACTACCGGCGGCTGCTCACCGACTGGCTGGCGAACACGCCCGCCGACTGGGGGATGACCGACGAGACCAACGCCGACGGCCCGATCCTCGGCGCGGCTCTGCCGATGGGCTTCAACCGGGTGCCGCACTACACCCGTGGCGTGATGCTGGTCGGCGACTCCGGCGGCATGGTCAACCCGTTCAACGGGGAGGGCATCGCCTACGCCATGGAGTCCGGCGAGCTGGCCGCGGAGGTGGCGGTGCAGGCCCTCGCGCGGCCGGCCGGCGCGGAGCGGGAGCGGGCGCTGATGGCGTACCCGAACGAGCTGAAGGCCCGGCTCGGCGGCTACTACCGGCTGGGCGGCATCTTCGTGAAGCTGATCGGCCGTCCGGAGATCATGCGGATCGCCACCAAGCACGGAATGCCGCACCCGACGTTGATGCGCTTCGTGCTCAAGCTGTTGGCCAATTTGACCGACCCCCGTGGCGGGGACGCGATGGACCGGGTCATCAACGCGATGACGAAGGCAGCGCCAGCCGTCTAGACAACCGGTGTCGGGGCTGGTCACAGCCCCGACCCGGACAAAGATCGACCCCCGCCGGCAGCCACCGCGTGGGACGTGAATAGTGTGATTTTCCTCAAGCACCGAGGGCAGGGAAGGACGAGCAGGAGAATACGATGTCGCTCTCGCCTTACGCACCGATCATCGGGCTGTTCGCCCTCGCCGCGGCGTTCTCGCTGTTCTCCGTTGGCGCCGCCCGCTTCGCAGGTCCCCATCGATACAACAGAGCCAAACTCGAGGCTTACGAGTGCGGCATCGAGCCCAGCCCCCAGCCGGTCGGCGGTGGGCGGTTCCCGATCAAGTTCTACCTGACGGCGATGCTCTTCATCGTCTTCGACATCGAGATCATCTTCCTCTACCCCTGGGCGGTCTCGTTCGACGCTCTGCCGATCTTCGGCTTCGTGGAGATGGTCCTGTTCATCGTCGCGGTCTTCGTCGCGTACGCCTACGTGTGGCGGCGCGGCGGCCTGGACTGGGACTGAGGAAGGAACGTCAGATGGGCATCGAGGAGAAGCTCCCCGCAGGCGTCCTGCTCACCTCGGTGGAGAAGCTGGTCAACTGGTCGCGGAAGACGTCCTTCTGGGGCGCCACCTTCGGCCTGGCCTGCTGCGCCATCGAGATGATGGCCGCCGGTGGTCCGCACTACGACATGGGCCGTTGGGGCATGGAGGTCTTCCGGGCCTCGCCCCGGCAGGCCGACCTGATGATCGTGGCTGGCCGCGTGAGTCAGAAGATGGCCCCGGTGTTGCGCCAGATCTACGACCAGATGGCCGAGCCCCGCTGGGTGCTCTCGATGGGCGTCTGCGCCAGCAGCGGCGGCATGTTCAACAACTACGCGATCGTGCAGGGCGTCGACCACGTGGTGCCGGTCGACATGTACCTGCCCGGCTGCCCGCCCCGGCCGGAGATGCTCATCGACGCGATCCTCAAGCTCCGCGAGAAGATCATGTATGAGCCGCTGGGCCCGAACGGCCGCAAGATGCTCGAGGCCCGTCAGGAGCGTGGTGACGTCCCCGTCGTGCCCTACGGCTCGATGCCGTCCTCGTACCGCAGCGACAAGGCCCGGCGTGCCGAGTGGACCCAGGCGGTCCGCGAGGGGCGCGAGGAGCAGCTGCGGATCGAGAACTGGATGAACGCCCAGAACCATCTCCACGCGCACAGGGGCCCGAAGTGACCGCACCGAACGAGAAGAACAACGACGGCGGGGTGCCGGTGCCGGTCACGCCGGCCGGCGCCAGCAGCACCGCCCCGGCCGAGTACCCGCCGGCCAGCCCGGCCGGCCGGGGGATGTTCGGCAACCAGGGCACCGGGGACGTGTCCGGCTACGGCGGCCTGGTGCGCCAGCGCCAGCCGATCGAGGAGGCCACCCGCCCGTACGGCGGCTACTTCGACGAGGTCCGCGACGCGCTGGAGGAGGCGTACCCGGCCTTCGGCGACGCGATCGAGAAGGTCGTGGTCGACCGGGGCGAGCTGACCCTGCACGTCCGCCCGGAGCGCATCGCCGAGGTCTGCCAGGTGATGCGGGACGACCTGGCGCTGCGCTTCGAGCTGTGCTCGTCGGTGTCCGGCGTGGACTATCTCGGTGCGGACGAGCGCCGGCTGCACGTGGTCTACCTGCTCACCTCGATGACCTACCGGCGTCGGGTCCGGCTGGAGGCCGCGGTCTCCGTCGAGAGCCCGCACCTGCCCAGCGTGACCGCCGTCTACCCGACTGCTGACTGGCAGGAGCGGGAGGCGTACGACATGTTCGGCATCGTCTTCGACGGCCACCCCAACCTGACCCGGATCCTCATGCCGGACGACTGGGAGGGCCACCCGCAGCGCAAGGACTACCCGCTCGGTGGCGTGGCGGTCGAGTACAAGGGCGCCGAGATCCCGCCACCGGACCGGAGGAGGTCCTACCAGTGACCACGTCGAACTACGCGACCGAACGCGAGACCACCGAGGGTCGGGTCTTCACCGTCACCGGTGGGGACTGGGACACGATCGTCTCGGGCACCGACCCGATCAACGACGAGCGCATCGTGGTCAACATGGGTCCGCAGCACCCGTCCACGCACGGTGTGCTGCGGCTGGTCCTGGAGCTGGAGGGCGAGACGGTCCGCGAGGCGCGGTCGGTCATCGGGTACCTGCACACCGGCATCGAGAAGAACCTCGAGTACCGCAACTGGGTGCAGGGCACGACGTTCGTGACCCGGATGGACTACCTGGCCCCGCTGTTCAACGAGACGGCCTACAGCCTCGCGGTGGAGAAGCTGCTCGGCATCACCGACGACATCACCGAGCGGGCCACCACGATCCGGGTCCTGATGATGGAGCTGAACCGGATCTCGTCGCACCTGGTCTGGGTGGCCACCACGGCCATGGAACTCGGCGCGATCAACATGATGTTGTACGGCTTCCGCGAGCGGGAGTACATCCTCGACATCTTCGAGACCATCACCGGCCTGCGGATGAACCACGCGTACGTCCGGCCGGGCGGCGTGGCGCAGGACGTGCCGGACGAGGCGATCCACAAGATCCAGCAGTTCCTCAAGCTGTTGCCGAAGCGGCTCAAGGAGTACGAGGACCTGCTCTCCGGCCAGCCGATCTGGACCCAGCGCACGAAGAACGTGGCAGTGCTGGACGTGACCGGCTGCCTCGCGCTCGGCGTCACCGGCCCGGTGCTGCGCTCCGCCGGCCTCGCCTGGGACCTGCGCAAGACCATGCCGTACTGCGGCTACGAGACGTACGAGTTCGACGTGCCGACCCACTCCGACGGTGACGTGTGGGGCCGCTACCTGGTCCGGCTCGCCGAGATCCGGGAGTCGATGAAGCTGGTCGAGCAGGCCCTCGACCGGCTCAAGCCGGGCCCGGTGATGGTGGCCGACCGCAAGATCGCCTGGCCGGCGCAGCTGGCCATCGGCGTCGACGGCCTGGGCAACTCGCTGGAGCACGTCGCGAAGATCATGGGTCAGTCGATGGAGTCGCTGATCCACCACTTCAAGCTGGTCACCGAGGGCTTCCGGGTCCCGCCCGGCCAGGTGTACGTCGGCATCGAGTCGCCCCGCGGCGAGTTGGGCGTACACGCGGTCTCCGACGGTGGCACCCGGCCGTACCGGGTGCACTACCGGGAGCCGAGCTTCGTCAACCTCCAGGCCCTCCCGGCGATGGCCGAGGGCGGCCTGATCGCCGACGTGATCGCCGGCGGCGCCTCGTTGGACCCCGTGATGGGTGGGTGTGACCGATGACTTTCACTGAGACGACCCGGGAGCGGGCGCGCGAGATCATCGCGCGCTACCCGGCGGACCGGTCCCGTTCGGCGCTGCTGCCGCTGCTGCACCTGGTCCAGGCGGAGGAGGGGTACGTCTCCCCGTCCGGCGTCGCGTTCTGCGCCGAGGTGCTCGGCCTGAACAAGGCGCAGGTCGGCGCGGTTGCCACCTTCTACACCATGTACAAGCGCAAGCCGACCGGCGACTTCCTGGTCAGCGTCTGCACCAACACCATGTGCAACGTGCTCGGCGGTCAGGAGGTCTACGACACCCTCGCCGAGCACCTCGGCGTCGGGCACGACGAGACCACCGCCGACGGGAAGATCACCCTGGAGCACGCCGAGTGCCTGGCGGCCTGCGACTACGGCCCGGTGATGACCGTCAACTACGACTTCTTCGACGGCGTGGACTCGTCCACCGCGGTCGGCGTGGTCGACGAGCTGCGCGCCGGCGGGCGGCCGATGCCGACCCGGGGCGCTCGGCTCTGCACGCTCAAGGAGATGGCGGTGCAGCTCGCCGGTTTCGCCGACGAGCGGGACGGCGCGGTCGCCGACGGCGGGCCGGGCGAGCCCACCCTGCGCGGGCTGCGGCTGGCGCAGCAGCACGGCGTCTCGGTGCCGGGCTTCGACCCGAACACCCCGATCCGCAGCAAGGCGGAGGCGGACAAGGCGGCGGCGAAGGCGAAGGCCGCCGAGGCCAGCGCGAAGCCGGCCGAGGCGCCCGCCAAGCCGGTCACCCCGGTGAAGGGTGGCGACGGCGCGTCCGCTCCGACGGGTACGCCCGGCACCGGCCAGCCGGTTCCCGCCGCTGCGGCGA
This sequence comes from Micromonospora sp. NBC_00389, assembly GCF_036059255.1. NCBI lineage: Bacteria > Bacillati > Actinomycetota > Actinomycetes > Micromonosporales > Micromonosporaceae > Micromonospora > Micromonospora sp. NBC_00389. The sequence goes on from NZ_CP107947.1 coordinate 1,893,614, forward strand.
CCGGCAGCACCGCGCCGGACGTGAAGGCGCCGGACGACAAGTCGCCGCAGGTGCGTACCGCCGAGACCCGGCAGCCGGACGCGGCGACCGCCGTGCCGGACGCGCCCGGCACCAAGGTTCCGGCGGAGACCTCGCCGCCGGGCCCGCGTGACGCGCAGGAGGCGCAGGCCGCCGGCGTGGCGGCCAACGAGCCGGCCGGCGACGGCAAGCCCGCCGGTGACTCCACCGGCGCGCAGGAGCGAAACCTCAACGAAGCGTCGGCGAGCGCCGGTGGCGCGAACTCCGCCGCGAGCGAAACGGGGGCACAGAAGTGACCACTCCCCGCCCGGAGACGCTGGCCAAGCTGACGCCGGTGCTGACCAAGCGCTGGCTGTCCCCGGACGCCTGGCGGATCGGCACCTACGAGCAGTTGGACGGCTACGCCGCCCTGCGCAAGGCGCTCAAGGCCCACCCGGACGACCTGATCCAGCTGATCAAGGACTCCGGGCTGCGCGGCCGAGGCGGCGCCGGCTTCCCCACCGGTCTCAAGTGGGGCTTCATCCCGCAGGGCGACGGCAAGCCGCACTACCTCGTGGTCAACGCCGACGAGGGCGAGCCGGGCACCTGCAAGGACCTGCCGCTGATGACGCACGACCCGCACGCGCTGGTCGAGGGCGTCATCATCGCGTCGTACGCGATCCGGGCCAGCCGCGCCTACATCTACATCCGGGGCGAGGCGGTGCACGCCGCGCGCCGGCTGCGCAACGCGGTCCAGGAGGCGTACGACAAGGGCTACCTCGGTCGGAACATCCTGCGCAGCGGCTACGACCTCGAGCTGGTGGTGCACTCCGGCGCCGGGGCGTACATCTGCGGCGAGGAGACGGCGCTGCTGGACTCGCTGGAGGGGTTCCGGGGCCAGCCCCGGCTGCGGCCGCCGTTCCCGGCCACCCACGGCCTGTACGCCAGCCCGACGGTGGTGAACAACGTCGGCACCATCGCCAGCGTGCCGCCGATCGTGCTCGGCGGAGCCGACTGGTGGAAGACCATGGGCACCGAGAAGTCCTCCGGGCCGATGATCTACTCGCTCTCCGGGCGGATCGCCAACCCCGGCCAGTACGAGTGCTCGATGGGCGTCACGCTGCGTGAGCTGCTGGAACTGGCCGGTGGGATGCAGCCTGGCCACAACCTGAGGTTCTGGACCCCGGGCGGCTCGTCCACCCCGCTGCTCGCCGCCGAGCACCTGGACGTGCCACTGGACTTCGAGGGGGTGGCGGCGGCCGGCTCGATCCTCGGCACCACGGCCACCCAGATCTTCTCCGACCAGGACTGCCCGGTCTACGCGACGTACCGATGGCTGGAGTTCTACCACCACGAGTCGTGCGGCAAGTGCACCCCGTGCCGTGAGGGCAACTACTGGATGGTCCGGGTCTACCGGCGGATCCTCGCCGGTCAGGGCACCCACGAGGACCTGGACACCCTCCTGGACACCTGCGACAACATCCTCGGCCGCTCGTTCTGCGGTCTCGGCGACGGCGCGACCAGCTCGGTGACCTCGTCGCTGAAGTACTTCAAGCAGGACTACCTCGACTACATCGAGGGACGGACCGCGCCGAAGCTCTCCGACAAGCAGCTGGTTGGAGCTCACTGATGACGGACGTAGCCAAGCAGACCGACACGGTCACCCTCACCATCGACGGCGTCGAGGTCACCGCCCCCAAGGGGACGCTGCTGATCCGGGTCGCCGAGCAGATGGGCACCGAGATCCCCCGGTTCTGCGACCACCCGCTGCTGGCACCGGCCGGCGCGTGCCGGCAGTGCCTGGTCGAGGTGGAGGGGCAGCGCAAGCCGGTCGCCTCCTGCACCCAGACCGTCGCCGACGGCATGGTGGTCCGTACCCAGATCACCTCCCCGGTGGCCAAGAAGGCGCAGGAGGGGGTGATGGAGCTGCTGCTGCTCAACCACCCGCTGGACTGCCCGATGTGTGACAAGGGCGGCGAGTGCCCCCTGCAGAACCAGGCGATGTCCACCGGCCGCACCGACTCCCGCTTCCACGAGCACAAGCGGGAGTACGAGAAGCCGATGGCGATCAGCAGCCAGGTGCTGCTGGACCGCGAGCGGTGCGTGCTCTGTCAGCGCTGCACCCGGTTCTCCGAGGAGATCGCCGGCGACAAGTTCATCGACCTGATGGGCCGGTCGTCCGCCGAGGAAATCAACATCTACCGGGACGACGCGTACGGCGAGCAGGGCGACGCGGGTGACGTGCCGTTCAACTCCTACTTCTCCGGTAACACCGTGCAGATCTGCCCGGTCGGCGCGCTCACCGGTTCCCAGTACCGGTTCCGGGCCCGCCCGTTCGACCTGGTCTCCAGCCCGAGCGTCTGCGAGCACTGCTCGGCCGGCTGCGAGCAGCGCACCGACTGGCGGCGCGGCAAGGTGCTGCGCCGGCTGGCCGGCGACGAGCCGGCGGTGAACGAGGAGTGGAACTGCGACAAGGGCCGGTGGGGCTTCCAGTACGCCCGCGCCACCGACCGGCTGACCACCCCGCTGGTCCGCGACAAGCGCACCGGTGAGCTGCGGGAGGCGTCCTGGAGTGAGGCGCTCACCGTGGCCGCCGAGGGGCTGCACGCAGCCCGGGAAGGCGGACAGGGCACCGCGGTGCTCACCGGCGGTCGACTGACCGTCGAGGACGCCTACGCGTACGCGAAGTTCGCCCGCGTCGCGCTGAACACCAACGACATCGACTTCCGGGCCCGGCCGGTCTCCCGCGAGGAGGCCGACTTCCTGGCCAGCTCGGTCGCCGGGGTCACCGACGTCACCTACACCGACGTGGAGAACGCGCCGGCCGTGGTGCTGGTCGGCCTGGAGCCGGAGGAGGAGTGCCCGATCCTCTTCCTGCGGCTGCGCAAGGCGTACCTGAAGAAGACGCTGACGGTGTACGCGCTCGCACCGTTCGCCACCCGTGGCCTGGAGAAGCTCGGTGCCAAGCTGGCCCGGGTGGTGCCGGGCGAGGAGGCCAGCGTGCTCGCCGAGCACGCCACGGTCGCCGAGGCGCTGAGCGCGCCGGGCGCGATCCTGATCGTCGGCGAGCGGCTGGCCAGTGTGCCGGGCGGGCTCTCCGCAGCGGCCAACGTGGCCCGGCGTACCGGCGCGAAGCTGGCCTGGGTGCCGCGGCGCGCGGGTGACCGCGGCGCGGTCGACGCCGGCTGCCTGCCCAACCTGCTCCCCGGTGGCCGGCTGGTCACCGAGCCGGCGGCCCGGGCCGAGTTGGGCGAGGCGTGGGACATCCCGGCCGGGGTGATCCCGAGCCAGGCCGGTCGGGACACCGATCAGATCCTGTCGGCCGCCGCCAACGGGCAGCTCGGCGCGCTGGTGGTGGGCGGTGTGGACCCGGCCGACCTGGCCGACCCGCGGCTGGCCGAGGCCGCCCTGGACGCGGTGCCGTTCCTGGTCAGCCTGGAGCTGCGCGGCAGCGCGGTGACCCGGCGGGCGGACGTGGTGCTGCCGGTCGCCCCGGTGGTCGAGAAGGCCGGCAGCTTCCTGGACTGGGAGGGCCGGCTGCGTCCGTTCGAGGCGGTGCTGCAGACCGCCGCGATGACCGACGGCCGGGTGCTCGACGCGCTGGCCGCGCTGCTCGACGTGCGACTGGGCACCGCCGACGTGCCGAGCGTGCGACGCGAGCTCGGCTCGCTGCCGGCGACGCGCACCCAGCGGCCGGCCGCGCCGTCGGTGGCGCCGGGCACCGTGCCGCACCCGGGCACCGGGGAGGCCGTGTTGGCCACCTGGCACCAACTGGTCGACCTGGGCACCCTGATCGACGGCGACGAGGACCTCGCCGGCACCGCACGCCCGCCGGTGGTCCGGCTGGGCAAGGGCACCGCCGAGGCGCTCGGCGTCACCGACGGCGACCCGGTCACGGTGGGCACCGACCGGGGGGCGCTGACCCTGCCGGCGGAGCTCACCGAGATGCCGGACGGCGTGGTCTGGCTGCCGACCAACTCACCGGGCTCGACCGTGCGACGCAGCCTCGGGGCGACGTCCGGCGCGGTCGTCCGGATCTCCGTTCCCGCACCGAGCGTGGCCGTCCCGGCCGGGCGCGTGGCGGCGGACGAAGCCGGTCTCCCCGGTCCGCTCCTCAACGCTGGGGGTAACCAGTGAGCCCGTCTTACCTGGCCCAGGATCCGACGCTGGCCGACTTCGGCCAGGATCCGTGGTGGCTGGTCCTGATCAAGGTCGTCATGGCCTTCGTCGTCGCCGTGCTGGCCACGCTGCTCGGCGTCTGGTTCGAGCGACGGGTCGTCGGCCGCATGGCCGTTCGGCCCGGCCCCAACCAGGCCGGCCCGTTCGGTCTGCTCCAGACGCTCGCCGACGGCCTGAAGATGGCCTTCAAGGAGGACATCCTGCCGAAGGCGGCCGACAAGGTCGTCTTCTTCTTCGCCCCGACCATCTCGGTGATCTGCGCGGTCACCGCGCTGTCGGTGGTGCCGTTCGGCCCGATGGTGAGCATCTTCGGCCACCAGACGCCGCTGCAGGTCACCGATGTGCCGGTGGCGGTACTGCTGCTGCTGGCCTGCTCCTCGATGGGCGTCTACGGCATCGTGCTGGGCGGGTGGGCCTCCGGCTCGACGTACCCGCTCCTCGGCGGCCTGCGGTCGAGCGCCCAGATGATCTCCTACGAGGTCGCCATGGGGCTCTCCATCGTGGCGGTGTTCATGACCGCCGGCACGATGAGCACCAGCGGGATCGTCGCCGCCCAGGGGCACGGCACCGAGCTGACCATCTTCGGCAACTCGATCCCGGCGCCGGGCTGGTACGCGATCCTGCTGCTGCCCAGCTTCATCATCTTCTTCATCTCCACGGTGGGCGAGACCAACCGGGCGCCGTTCGACCTGCCCGAGGCCGAGTCCGAGCTGGTCGCCGGCTACATGACCGAGTACAGCTCGCTGAAGTTCGCGCTCTTCATGCTCAGCGAGTACGTCGCGATGGTGACCATGTCCGCCGTCACCACGACGCTGTTCCTGGGTGGTTGGCGGGCGCCGTGGCCGATCACGCTCTGGGAGGGCGCCAACTCCGGTTGGTGGCCGCTGCTCTGGTTCTTCGGCAAGGTGATCGCGCTGGTCTTCGTCTTCGTGTGGCTGCGCGGCACGCTGCCCCGGCTGCGCTACGACCAGTTCATGCGCCTCGGCTGGAAGGTGCTGCTGCCGATCAACCTGGTCTGGATCCTGGTCCTGTCGGGCCTGCGCTCCATCGAGGACTGGGACTCGCAGGGCAAGCTGATCGCGGTCGGCATCCCGGCCGGCCTCCTGCTGATCGCCACGCTGTTCTGGCCCAACCGCCGGCCGCAGCCGAAGCCGACCATGCAGGAACAGGTGGACAGCCGCCCGTACGGCAGCTTCCCGCTGCCACCGATGGATCTACAGGTACCACCGAGCCCGCGTATCACGCGCGTGGTGGCCGAGCGGGAGCCGGCAAACATCGTCGCCGGCTCGGACTCCAGGGAGGTGTGACGTGGGCGCGATCACCGGAACGTTCAAGGGATTCGGGGTCACCTTCTCGCACATGTTCAGGAAGGTCGTCACCACCGACTACCCGTTCAAGCCGCCGGTGTCGGCGCCGCGCTACCACGGGCGGCACATCCTCAACCGGCACCCGGACGGGCTGGAGAAGTGCATCGGCTGTGAGCTGTGCGCCTGGGCCTGCCCGGCGGACGCGATCTTCGTAGAGGGCGGCGACAACACCGACGAGCAGCGCTTCTCGCCGGGTGAGCGGTACGCCAGCGTCTACCAGATCAACTACGCCCGGTGCATTTTCTGCGGACTGTGCATCGAGGCCTGCCCGACCCGATCGCTCACCATGAGCAACGAGTACGAGCTGGCCCGGGACAACCGGCAGGACCTGATCTTCACCAAGGAGCAGCTGCTCGCGCCGCTGCTTGAGGGCATGGAGCAGCCGCCGCACCCGATGCGACTGGGCGACAGCGAGAAGGACTACTACATCGGCGCGCTGGACAACCCGGGCACCTCCGCCGGTGCCGAGACGTCCCCGATGAGCCCCGGCCGCTACCAGGTCGAGGAGCACCCCGGCGTGACGTTCCCGGGCGCCGAGCAGGCCGCCCAACGCGCGGCGGTCGGTAAGGGAGAGGGAGCATGACCACGTCTACGGTGCTGGCCGCGGCGGGCGGGGTGTCCGGCGGCGAGGAGGTCACCTTCTGGATCCTCGCGCCGCTCGCGCTGATCGGCGCGATCGGGATGGTGGCCGCCCGCAACGCCGTGCACTCGGCGCTCTGGCTGGTGCTCACCATGCTCTGCCTGGGCGTGTTCTACGTGCTCCAGGCCGGGCCGTTCATCGGCATGGTGCAGATCATCGTCTACACCGGCGCGATCATGATGCTCTTCCTGTTCGTGCTGATGCTGGTCGGCCGGGACGCCTCCGACTCGCTGATCGAGACGCTGCGCGGTCAGCGGGTCGCCGCCATCGTGCTCGGGCTGGGCTTCGCTGGCCTGGTGGGCAGCGCGCTCTACCGGGCGATGGACGGGACCACCGCGGTCGGCCTGGAGCAGGCCAACGCGGAGGGCAACGTGCAGGGCATCGCCCGGCTGCTCTTCACCAAGTACGTCTTCGCGTTCGAGCTGACCTCGGCTCTGCTCATCACCGCGGCGGTCGGAGCCATGGTGCTCGCGCACGTCGAGCGGCGTAAGCAGGACAAGGTCGACCAGCCGTCGACCATGCGGGCCCGCTTCGCGCCGGGCAACTACCCCGGCCCCAAGCCGGGCCCCGGTGTCTTCGCGACGTCCTCCTCGGTGGCCACCCCGGCGCGGCTGCCGGACGGGCGGCTCACCGAGCGGAGCACGCCGGACATCCTGCCGGTGCGGGAGCTGACCGCCCAGGAAACCTCGCTGAAGGGGACCGACCAGTGACGCCCAACCACTATCTCGTGCTGGCTGCGGTGCTGTTCACCATCGGTGCCGCCGGGGTGCTCATCCGGCGCAACGCGATCGTGCTGTTCATGTGCGTGGAGCTGATGCTCAACGCGGCCAACCTGACCCTGGTCACCTTCAGCCGGATCAACGGCGACCTCAACGGTCAGATCATGGCGTTCTTCGTGATGGTGGTGGCGGCGGCCGAAGTCGTGGTCGGGCTCGCGATCATCATGTCGATCTTCCGGACTCGACGCTCCGCGAGCGTCGACGACGCCAACCTGCTCAAGTACTAAGGGGCAAGCAAGTGGAAGAGACTGTGCAGTACGCCGGTGCCACGGGCTTGCTCAGCAGCGTCTGGCTGCTGGTGGCGATCCCGCTGGTCAGCGCGGCCATCCTGCTGCTGCTAGGCCGGCGGGCCGACCGCTGGGGGCACTGGTTGGGCGTCGCCGCCATCGGTGCCGCGTTCGTTCTCGGCCTGTCCTTCTTCTTCCAGCTTCGCGGCCTGGAGAACAAGTCGGTCGAGCTGAGCCTCTGGGACTTCATCGCCGTCGGTGACCTGCGGGTCGACTTCGGCCTGCTGTTCGACCCGCTGGCCGCGGTCTTCGTGCTCCTGATCACCGGGGTGGGTTTCCTGATCCACCTGTACGCGGTGGAGTACATGGCGCACGACGCGGGCCGCCGTCGGTTCTTCGCGTACTTCAACCTGTTCGTCGCGGCCATGCTGCTGCTGGTGCTCGGCAACAACTACGTGATGCTCTACGTCGGCTGGGAGGGCGTCGGTCTGGCGTCGTACCTGCTGATCTCCTTCTGGTACGAGCGGCCGAGCGCCGCCACGGCCGGCAAGAAGGCGTTCCTGATGAACCGGGTCGGCGACGCCGGCCTGGCCATCGCGATCTTCATCATGTTCGCCACCCTGGGCACCACCCAGTACGACGAGGTGTTCAACGGTGTCGGCGCGCTGACCGGCGCCACCGTGCTGGTTCTCGGCCTGCTGCTGCTGCTCGGTGCGGCCGGTAAGTCCGGCCAGTTCCCGCTCCAGGCGTGGCTGCCGGACGCGATGGAGGGCCCCACCCCGGTGTCGGCGCTCATCCACGCCGCCACCATGGTCACCGCGGGCGTCTACCTGATCGCCCGGTCCAACCCGATCTTCTCGGCCAACTCGACGCTTCAGCTCGTCGTCGTCAGCGTCGGCGCGCTCACCCTGCTGATGGGCTGCATCATCGGTGCGGCCAAGGACGACATCAAGCGGGTGCTCGCCTGGTCGACGGTGAGCCAGATCGGCTACATGTTCCTCGGCGTCGGCCTGGGCGGCGGGGCGTACGCGCTCGCCATCGTGCACCTGCTGGCGCACGGCTTCTTCAAGGCCAACATGTTCCTGGGCGCCGGCTCGGTCATGCACGGGATGAAGGACCAGGTGGACATCCGCCGCTTCGGTGGGCTGTCGAAGTACATGAAGGTCACCTGGCTGACCTTCATGATGGGCTGGCTGGCCATCATCGGCATGTTCCCGTTCTCCGGCTTCTTCTCCAAGGAGCCGATCATCGTGGCCGCCTTCGAGCGGACGGACTGGACGGCGTGGCTCTTCGGTGGGGCAGCGCTGCTCGGCGCCGGGCTGACCGCGTTCTACATGACCCGGCTCTTCGTGCTCACCTTCCACGGCCCGAAGCGGTGGACCGAGGACATCGAGCACCCGCACGAGTCGCCGGCGTTGATGACCATCCCGCTGATCCTGCTGGCGGTCGGCTCGGTGGGTGCCGGTTTCCTGCTCGCCACCTCGGTACCGGACTGGCTGACGGAGACCGCCGGGCTGGGCGGCCACGAGGAGGGGCACGAGGCGGTCCTCTCGCACACCGTGATCACCGCGCTCTCGCTGCTGGTCACCGTGCTCGGCGCCGGGCTGGCCTGGTTCCTGTTCCGGGCCGGTACGGCCACCGCGCCGCAGCCGGCCGGGGTGCTGGTCACCGCCGCGCGGCGCAACCTCTACACCGACGCGGTGAACGAGGCGGTCTTCGAGAAGCCGGGCATCTTCCTCACCCGGGCGCTGGTCTTCCTCGACAACCGGGGCATCGACGGGCTGGTCAACGGGCTCGCCGCCGGGGTCGGCGGTGGCTCGGGTCGGCTCCGGCGGCTGCAGACCGGCTTCGTCCGCTCGTACGCCACCTCGATCCTGGCCGGTGCGCTGCTGGTGATGGCGGCGTTCCTGGCCGTGCAGGCGGGGTGGTTGGCGTGATCGACCTCTTTCCGGCCGCCCCCGCCGGCGGACCACGCAGTGACGACGGAGGTAAGGCCGCATAATGTCCAACTTCCCGTTCCTCTCGGTGCTCACCGTGGCGCCACTGGTGGGCGCCCTGGTGGTGGCCTTCCTGCCGCGCCACCGACCGGAGCTGGCCAAGCAGGTGGCGTTCGTCTGGTCGCTGCTGGTGCTGGTGCTCTCCGTGGTGATGTGGGTCAGCTTCAAGGCAGGCGGTGACCGGTTCCAGTTCCGCGAGTCCTACTCGTGGATCCCGAACTGGGGTGTCAACTTCACCTTCGCCGCCGACGGCATCGCGCTGGTGATGCTGATGCTGATCGCGGTGCTGGTGCCGCTGGTGATCCTGGCGTCGTGGCACGACGCGGAGTCGTCGAAGCGGTCGGTGCCCGTCTACTTCGCGCTGCTGCTGGTCCTCGAGTGCACGATGATCGGCGTCTTCGCCGCCGCCGACGTCTTCCTGTTCTACGTGTTCTTCGAGGTCATGCTGGTGCCGATGTACTTCCTGATCGGCAGCTACGGCGGCCACCAGCGGCAGTACGCGGCGGTGAAGTTCTTCCTCTACTCGCTTGTCGGCGGCCTGTTCATGCTGGCCGCGGTGATCGGGCTGTGGGTCGTCGGCGGGAAGACCTTCGACTGGCAGGCGCTGTCGCAGATCGACATCAGCACCGGCACCGAGCGCTGGCTGTTCCTCGGCTTCTTCCTCGCGTTCGCCATCAAGGCGCCGTTCTTCCCGTTCCACACCTGGCTGCCGGACGCCGGTGGCGCCGCCCCCGCGGGCGCCGCGGCGCTGCTGGTCGGCGTGCTGGACAAGGTCGGTACGTTCGGCATCCTGCGCTACTGCCTGCCGCTGTTCCCCGAGGCGTCGCAGTGGTTCGCGCCGTGGGCGCTGGCGCTCGGCGTGATCGGCATCGTCTACGCCGCGCTGCTGGCGGTCGGCCAGAACGACCTCAAGCGGCTGGTGTCGTACACCTCGATCGCGCACTTCGGCTTCATCGGGGTGGGCATCTTCGCGTTCACCACCCAGGCCGGCACCGGCGCGGTGCTCTACATGCTCAACCACGGGTTGGCCACCGGCCTGCTCTTCCTGGTGGTGGGCATGCTGATCTCGCGGCGCGGCTCGGCGCTGATCAGTGACTTCGGTGGCGCGGGCAAGCTGGTCCCGGTGCTCGCCGGGGTGCTCTTCTTCGCCGGTCTCGCCTCGCTCGCGCTGCCCGGGACCGCGCCGTTCATCTCCGAGTTCCTGGTGCTGATCGGTACGTTCACGGTGAACAAGCCGGTCGCGGTCATCGCGACGGTCGGCATCATCCTGGCCGCCGCGTACGTGCTGTGGATGGTGCAGCGCACCACCCAGGGCACGCTCAACCCGGCGCTGACCGAGGTCGAGGGGATGCGCCGGGACCTCAACCTGCGCGAGAAGGTCGTGGTCGCCCCCCTGATCGCGCTGATCGTGCTGCTCGGCTTCTACCCCAAGCCGGTCACTGACGTGATCAACCCCGCCGTCCAGGCGACCATGGACGACATCGGCAGGACCGACCCCGCCCCGTCGGTGGGCGGCACCGTCCAGGAGGCGGCAAAGTGACCGAGTTGAAACTGCCGTCGCTCGACTATGCGGCGCTCGCCCCAATCATGATCATGTTGGGTGTCGCGTTGTTCGGCGTGCTGGTCGAGGCCTTCGTGCCCCGGCGTTTGCGGCACGTGGTGCAGCTGACGCTGGCCCTGCTGGCCGTCCTCGCCGCGCTGACCATGGTGGTCCTCAACGCCGACGACCGGCTCATCACCGCCGGCCAGGCCATCTCGGTGGACGGGCCGACGCTCTTCCTCCAGGGCGCGATCCTGGTGCTGGCCGCGATGGCGCTGCTGCTGATCGGTGACCGGACGGTGGAGCGGGGCGGGGCGTTCGTCGCCCAGGCCGCGGTGACCGCCGAGTCGGCCGACGACCGGCAGCAGGCCGAGGGGCGCAATGGCCTCACCGAGGTCTACCCGCTCACCACGTTCGCGATCGGCGGCATGCTGATCTTCGTGGCGGCGAACGACCTGCTGACCATGTTCATCGCACTGGAAGTCTTCTCGCTGCCGCTGTACCTGCTCTGCGCGTTGGCCCGTCGCCGGCGACTGCTGAGCCAGGAGGCGGCGATGAAGTACTTCCTGCTCGGCGCGTACGCCTCGGCGTTCTTCCTGTTCGGGGTGGCCCTGATCTACGGCTTCACCTCCGGGATCCCGGGTCGTGGTGCCGGGGTGGACTTCGCCACGATCAACGCGGCGGTGACCGAGTCGCCGGCCAGCCCGGTGCTGCTCTTCGCTGGCATGGCGCTGCTCGCCATCGGCCTGCTCTTCAAGGCCGCGGCGGCCCCGTTCCACGTGTGGACGCCGGACGTCTACCAGGGCGCGCCGACCCCGATCACCGGCTTCATGGCCGCCTGCACCAAGGTTGCCGCGTTCGGCGCGCTGCTGCGCGTCTTCCACGTCGCGTTCGCCGGTGCCGCCTGGGACTTCACCCCGGTGCTCGGTGCGGTGGCGGTGCTGACCATGCTGGTCGGCGCGGTGCTCGCGGTCACCCAGACCGACATCAAGCGGCTGCTCGCGTACTCCTCGATCGCCAACGCCGGCTACCTGCTGGTCGGTGTGCTGTCGCCGAGCCGCGACGGGCTCTCCGGCACGATGTTCTACCTGGTCGCGTACGGCTTCTCGGTGCTGGCCGCGTTCGCGGTCGTGACCCTGGTCCGGGACGCCGACGGGGAGGCCACCCACCTGTCCCGCTGGGCGGGGCTGGGCCGGCGCTCGCCGTTCTACGCCAGCCTGTTCACGTTCATCCTGCTGGCCTTCGCCGGCATCCCGCTCACCAGCGGCTTCACCAGCAAGTTCGCGGTCTTCGGGCCGGCGCTGGAAGGTGGCCACGCCTGGCTGGTGATCGCCGGTGTGCTGACCAGCATGGTGCTGGCCTTCCCGTACCTGCGGGTCGTGGTCATGATGTGGCTCTCCGAGCCGGGCGAGTCCACCCCGACCGTCACCGTGCCCGGCGGACTCACCTCCGCCGCGTTGATGATCGGCGTCCTGGCCACCCTGGTGCTGGGTGTAGCCCCGGCGCCGCTGCTCGACCTGGCTGCCGGAGCCGCCGACTTCGTGCGATGACCAGAGCCTCGGCAAACCGGGGACCGGCACACGTTCGTGTGCCGGTCCCCGGTGCATATCCCCGACCCGGAGCAGGTAGAACGGGTGTGGCATGGTTGATAGCGTGGTGATTCCGGCTGGCGAGCGTTCAGGTGCCACCGGCTCCGGCGGTCGCCGGGGTCGGGCGAGCACGAGTCAGTTCGGCGCGCTCGGCCTCCATCTCGCCGATCCCCGCGTCGAGGCATGTGTGCTGGGTCTGCTGGACGCGGTCGAGGTCGATCTGCGGGCCAGTGTGGCCAGCGCCGACCCGTTCGTCACCGAGGCCGCCCGGCACCTCGTCGAGGCCGGCGGGAAGCGGTTCCGGCCGCTGCTGGTGGCGCTGGGCGCCCAGTTCGGTGACCCGACCAGCCCGCAGGTGGTCCCGGCGGCCGTGGTGATGGAGCTCACCCACCTGGCCACCCTCTACCACGACGACGTGATGGACGAGGCCGCCGTGCGCCGGGGGGCGCCGAGCGCGAACTCCCGTTGGACCAACTCGGTCGCCATCCTGGTCGGCGACTACCTCTTCGCCCGCGCTGCGGACATCTCGGCAGATCTGGGCCCCGAGGCGGTCCGGTTGCAGGCGCGCACCTTCGCCCGGCTGGTGCACGGCCAGATCGCGGAGACCGTGGGGCCGCGCGTCGGCGATGACCCAGTCACGCACTACCTGCACGTGATCGCCGAGAAGACCGGCTCCCTGATCGCCACGTCGGCCCAGTTCGGCGGCATGTTCAGTGGAGCCTCCACCGAGCACATCGAGGCGCTGGCCGGGTACGGCGAGACCATCGGCGTCGCGTTCCAGCTCTCCGACGACCTTCTGGACATCGCCTCCGACTCGATGCAGTCGGGCAAGACACCCGGCACGGACCTGCGTGAGGGCGTCCCGACGCTGCCGGTGCTCTACGCGCGCGCCGCGGACGACTCCGACGCGTCCTCGGTGCGGCTGCGGGAGATCCTGGCCACCGGCCCGCTGACCGACGACGCGCTGCACGCCGAGGCGCTGGGGCTGCTCCGGGAGAGCCCGGCGCTCAAGCGGGCCCGGGAGACCGTGCGCAGCTACGCCGAGGACGCCCGGGGGCGCCTGGCCCCGCTTCCGAAGGGCCCGTCCCGCCAGGCCCTCGAATCGCTCTGCGACTACATCGCCGACCGCACCAGCTAGTCCCCGCTCCGACCCGCCTCGGCGGCGGTGCGCGTCAACAGGCGGCTGCCGACGAGCATGAGGGCGGCGGCGAGCAGCATGGCCACCGCAGCCGTGGTCCACATCGTCGGGTAGCCGAGGTGGGCGGCGAGCGGGCCGAGGGTCAGTGGGCCGAGGCAGCCGCCCGCGTACACCCCGGTCTGGGTGATCGAGGTGGCGGCGGCCGGGGCCTGCGGGTGGAGCCGGACCACCGCGAAGTTCATCAGGCCGGGCCAGGCCCATCCGAGGCCGAAGCCGAGCACCACGCCAGCCACCAGCGGCACCGCGCCGGTCAGAGCGAGCAGGCCCAGCCCGGCTGCGCCGACCACCAGCATGGCGGCGATCAGCGCCACGTGGCCGCTGGCGCGCCGGTCGGCCAGCCAGCCGGCGCCGACCCGGGCCAGCACACAGACGGCGCTGCCCAGGGTCAGGGTGAGGCCGGCGAGGCCCGGTGACAGGCCCCGGGCGGCCGCGGAGTCCACCAGGAAGGTGCCGAGTGCGTTCGCCGCGGCGGCTGCCAGCGCCGCCGCCGCACCGATCACCACCAGCGCCATCGTGGCCCGGCCCGCGCGCCCGGCGCCGGCCCGCCGGGCGCGGCCGCGCTCCTGCCGGGGTACGGCGGGCAGCGTCGTCAGCGCCGCGCCGGCGGCGGCCACGAACGCCCAACGCCAGCCGGCGGTGAGCGCGACGGTGGGCACCGCTGCCCCGGCCAGCAGGGTGGAGACCGGGATGGCGGCCTGCTTGACGCCGAACGACAGCCCCTGCCGGCGAGCCGGCACGTGCTGCGCCAGTGCGGCGTTGCTGGCCAACTGGCCGAGGGCGTTCGCGGCGGCGCTGAGCGCCAGCAGCCCGACCAGCACCGGGTACGACCGGGCGAGCGCCGCCACGGCAAGCATGGACCCGGCGGCCAGGAGGATGCCGCAGCGGGCCACCACGGCCGGCCCGTAGCGCTCGACCAGGCGGCCGGAGGGCACCGAGGCCAGCGCGCTGATCCCGAAGTAGACGGCCACGGCCAGGCCCAGGCCGGCCGGGGAGAAGCCGAGGTCCGCGCCCATCTGCACGGCGAGGCCGCCGAGCAGGAAGACGGGCAGCACGCAGGCGATGGTGGTGGCGACGGCGCCGGCGCTGACCCGGATCGGGCGGGCCGGGGCGGTGCCCGGGGCGGAGGTGAGGGCGGTGTCGGTCATCGTCGGCAAACCTACGTGAACCGTTCTCGGATCACTCCTGGTGACCGGCGGGGTACGACGTGTTGATGACGATCTGGCATCCTCGACCCGAACAGGCATTTCGCACCGGGCCTGTTTTTCATATGGTGTAAGTCCCTGGCGGCGGAGGTGGTTGTGCGCGACCCCTTGGCAGAACCTTCGGACCTGATCCGCAGCGTGTCCCGAGCGCTGCGGGTGCTGGAGTCGGTCGGTCGCGCCCCGAAGGGCCTGACCGTCAAGCAGATCGCCCGGCGGTGCGAGTTGACCGTGGCCACCACGTACCACCTGGTCCGCACCCTCGCCTACGAGGGCTACGTGATCCGTCGGGAGGACGGCACGTACATCGTGGGGCTGGAGGTGGCGGACCGCTACCGCGAACTGGTCACCGCGTTCCGTGGCCCGCCAGCCGTCGGTGAGACGCTGCGGCGGGCCGCCGCCGACACCGGCTACAGCCACTACCTGGGCCGCTTCGTCGGCGGCCAGGTGGCCCTCACGGCGGTCGCCGAGGGGCACCGCTCGCCCTACCTGGAAGACCTGGTCCCCGGCTTCGACGAGGGGGCACACGCCACCGCCCTCGGCAAGTCCCTGCTCGCCACCCTCACCACCGAACAACGCTTCCGCTACCTGCGGGAGTACGGCATGCGCCCGTTCACCACCGCCACCCTGACCAGCACGGAGACGTTCGAGGCCGACCTGGCCGCCGGCGACCGGCGCGGCATGCAGTTGGAGCTGGGGCAGTTCCGCCAGGGGGTGGCCTGCGCGGCGGTGCTGGTCTCGCCGGACAAGGACATGGAACGGCGGGTCGTGCTGGCCTGCGCGCTGCCGGCCGGCGAGATGATGACCTCCGCCCGGGTGGTCCGGGCCAAGCTGCTCACGGTCGCCCGGGCCGTCGCCGACGGCATCGCCGCCGACCACTGACCCCACGACGCCGAGAGGCCCTCTCCCGGGCTGGGAGAGGGCCTCTGGTGGCGGTCCAGCGCCGGACCGCCGGAGTAACGTCAGCTGCCCACCGGGCCGCCGTCGAGGCGCCAGGTGACCACCACGCCCGGCTTGGCGTAGTCGCCGTCCGGCCAGTTCGAGGCCGGGTTCTCCACCGATGCGCCGGTGATCTCACCCGGGTGCTGTACGGCGACGAAGACCGAGCGGTTGTCACCGGTGATGAACGGGCCGCAGGTCTCGGCGCCGAGCGGCACGGTCAGGAACTGCTTGAGGTGACCCCGCTCCGGGCCCTCCACGGCGGTGGCGAAGAGGCCGTCGTTGCTGCCCAGCGCGTTGCCGTCCGTGGAGATCCACAGGTTGCCGGTGGCGTCGAAGGCGACGTTGTCCGGGCAGGAGATCGGGGAGACCTTGGTCTTGTCGTACCCGGCGAAGAAGGTCGACGGGTCGGTCGGGTCGCCGCAGACGATCGGCAGCGACCAGGCGAAGGTCTCGGCGGTGTTGTCGCCGCGGTCCTCGACCAGCTCCAGGATCTGCCCGTGCTTGTTGGCGGTCCGCGGGTTGGCCTCGTCCGCCTTCGGGCTGCTGCCGACGCCCCGGTTGGTGTTGTTCGTCAGCGCCACGTACACCTTGCCGGTCAGCAGGCTCGGCTCGACGTCCTCCGGGCGGTCCATCTTGGTCGCGCCGACCTTGTCGCCAGCGAGCCGGGTGAAGGTGAGCACGTCCGCGGCGGTCATCCCGTCGACGTACGAACGGTTGCCGCTGACCAGCTTGATCCAGCGGCCCCGGCCGTTGAACGCGCCGTCACTGGGGAGCTTGCCCGAGCCGTCGATCTCGCCGGCGCTGGTCTGGTCCAGCTGCGCGACGTAGAGCGTGCCGGACTCCAGCAGGGTCAGGTTGTGCTTGCGGGCGGCCCAGGAGTTGCCCTTCAGGAACTTCTTGTCCGAGACGAACTTGTAGAGGTAGTCGAACCGCTCGTCGTCGCCCATGTACGCGACCACGTGCCCGTCCTTCGTGACGATCACGTTGGCGCCCTCGTGCTTGAACCGGCCCATCGCGGTGTGCTTACGCGGGCGGCTCTCCGGGTCGAACGGGTCGATCTCGACGATCCAGCCGAACCGGTGCGCCTCGTTCGGGTGCTTCGCCAGGTCGAAACGCTCGTCGGCGCGCTCCCACTTGCGGCTGCCGCTGGGGTAACGGGTTGCGGTGCTGATGCCGTACCGGTCCATCTTCGGCTTCAGTTCCGCCGGGACGCCGTCGGCACCGACGAAGTACTGGTTGAAGTTCTCCTCGCCGGAGAGCACCGTGCCCCACGGGGTCACGCCTCCGGCGCAGTTGTTCAGCGTGCCGACGACCGTACGGCCCTTCGGGTCGGCGGCGGTCTTCAGCCAGGCCGAGCCGGCGGCCGGGCCGGTCAGGTCGAACTTCGTGCCGAGCGCGGTGACCCGCCGGTTGTACGGCCGCCGGCCGTTCTCGACCGGCTTCCACTGCCCGGTGCCGGCGACCCGCTCCAGCTCCACCACGGACATGCCGTGCGCGGCCATCGCGGTGCGCAGCTGCTCCACCGAGAGTCCGTCCAGGCCAGGGAAGCCCGGGAACATCAGGTCCTCGTTGGTGTACTCGTGGTTGACCACGAGCAGCGCCCGGTTGCCCCGCTTGTCCAGCGGCAGCACGCCCACGAAGTCGTTGTTGTAGCCGAACTGCTTGGACTGCGCTGCGGCGGTCTGCTTGTGCACGTTGAACTCGGGCGCGCCCGGCACCACCGGGTCACCCCACTTGATCACCACGGCGTGGTCGTACCCGTTCGGTACGACCAGGGTGTCCAGCTTGTTCGGCGGGATCGGCTTGAAGCTCAGCGCCCCGCTGCCGACGCCGGTGGTGGGACGTCCGAAGCCGAAGGACTCCGGGACGTCCGGGAGATCCGGGGTGGCGGGGGCTGCCATGGCCGGGGCGGCGCCGGCCAGCGCACCGGCCGCGGCACCACCGAAACCGAGCACCAGCGCACCGACCGCGCCGGCCCGGACCACGCCGCGCCGCGAGACCTCCGCGTTCACCACGTCTCCGAAGTACGCGTTGTCGGAGGTGTTCGGGACCGGGTGGTCGCAGGCGTTTCCGCAGCGGTAGAGACAGGTCATGGCGTCGCGGGTGCCGTGGCGGTTGGCACCCAACAGCGGGAGCAGCCGGGGACGGTCGCTCATGGGAGAAGCCTCCTGGGAAGGTCAGTGGCACTGCTGGATCAGGCATCGGCAGGCGTACCTGCCGGACGCTAGGAGGACGCGGTGAGCGCTCGTCGGCCGCAATGTGAACCAGACGTGAACAAGTCGCCGGTGCCGGTCGACGCACAGCCGGTCTGACCTCGGGCTGAACCGATCGGCATGACCGCACGTATTCACGAGCGGACGCACCGCCGGACGCGCGCCGGAAGCGAGGAGACCGCCATCAGCGACCATGACGCCCAACTGCTGCGCGCGCTGCATGACGAGCACGCGGAGGCGCTGTACGCACACGCCCTGCGGCTGGTCAACGGGGACCGGCAGCGGGCCGAGGACCTGGTGCAGGAGACGCTGCTGCGGGCCTGGCGACACCCGGAGTCGCTCGACCCGCGCCGCGGCTCGGTGCGGGCCTGGCTCTTCACCACGGCCCGCAACCTCGCCATCGACGCCTGGCGGCGACGATCGACCCGGGTCGGCGAGGTGTTCACCAACGAGCTGCCCGAACCGCCGGAGGTGGTCGACGAGGCCGAACGCGCGGTGGAGGCGTGGACGGTCGCCGAGGCGCTGAACCGGCTCAGCCCGACCCATCGGGAGGTGCTGGTCGAGTGCTTCTACCAGGGACGGTCGGTGGCCGAGGCGGCGTCCCGGCTGGGCGTGCCACCGGGCACCGTGAAGTCGCGCACCCACTACGCGCTGCGCTCACTACGGTTGGTCCTGGCTGAGATGGGAGTGACGGGATGACCCGGTGCGAGTTCGCGCACGACGATGGCGCGTACGTGCTGGGTGCCCTCGCCCCCGCCGAGCGGGCGGCCTACGAGCGGCACCTCGCCGGCTGCGCCTCCTGCCGGGATGCCGTCGCCGAGATTGCCGTACTGCCCGGGCTGCTCGGCCGCCTCGACCCGGCGGGGTTGGAGCAGTTCCTGCCGCCACCGACCGCCGCCCGGGCGCCCGCGTTGCTGGAGGAGGCCCGCAACCGCCGTCGCCGTGAACGCTCCGCGACCCGTCGGCGGTATGCGCTGACCACCCTGGCCGCCGCCGCGCTGGCTCTGGTGGTCGGTGTCGGCACGGGCGCGGTGCTACCCCGCCCGTCCGGCCCGCCCGACACCCCCGGTGCCCAGGGCAGCACGCCAGCGCCGAAGGTGTCGATGGTCGCCATGCGACCGGTGGCCGCCGCCGGGCCGGTGCACGCCGAGATCGGGCTGACCGGCACCGACTGGGGCACCGAGGTGACCATGCACTGCGGGTACGACGCGCGGACCAGCTACGGCAAGGCGTACCCGTTCCGGCTGGTGGCGCACGGCCCGAACGGTGCCACCGAGCAGATCGGCTCCTGGCTCGCCGCGCCCGGGGACGACCTCCGGTTCACCGGGGCGACCCGCTTCACCGACGCGGAACTCGTCAGCGTGGAACTGCAACGCGCCGACGGCACCCCCCTGCTCACCTTCGCCGTCCCGTAACCGGCTCAGGGCTTGGGGAGGGGGAGGGGGTGCGGGTGGCGAGACGGGTGCGGTGGGACTGGCGGACGGCGTCGGCGGTGAAGACGATCAGGGCGAGCCAGACCAGCGCGAAGCCGGCGAGGCGGGCCGGCGGCATCGGCTCGTGGAAGATCAGCACGCCGCAGCCGAGCTGAAGGATCGGCGCCAGATACTGGATCATGCCGAGGTTGGTCAGCGGCAGGCGGTTGGCGGCCCCGGCGAAGAGCAGCAGCGGGATCGCGGTGGCCGCACCGGCCACCACCAGCAGCGCGGTGTGCCCGGCCGAGACGTGCCCGAAGGTCGACTCGGCGCGCCGGGTCAGCCAGGCCAGGTAGCCCAGCGCGGGCAGCGCCAGCACCGCCGACTCGACGAAGAGCCCCTCTGCGGCGGGCAGCCCGAGCCGCTTCTTGACCAGGCCGTACCCGGCGAAGCTGAAGGCCAGGGTCAGTGCCAGCCAGGGCAGCCGGCCGTAGTCCACGGTGAGCACCGCGACCGCCGACGCGCCGATGCCCAGTGCCACCCACTGCGCCGGGCGTAGCCGCTCGCCCAGCACCGTCACCCCGAGCAGCACCACCACCAGCGGGTTGATGAAGTAGCCGAGCGCCGTCTCCACCACCCGGTCGGAGTTGACCCCGTAGATGTAGGTGCCCCAGTTGACCGCGATCAGCGCGGCGGCGGCGACGATCCCGGCCAGTGCCCAGGGCCGGCGCAGCAGCGCCCGCAGGAAGCCGATGTTGCGCAGCGCGGCCAGCAGCAGGGCCACGAAGACGACCGACCAGACGATGCGGTGCGCCAGGATCTCCAGCGGGCCGGCCGGTCGCAGCAGCTTCAGGTAGAGCGGGAAGAAACCCCAGAGCAGGTACGCGCCGAGGCCGTAGAGGTATCCCAGGCGGAGTGGCGTCACGGCTCCACCGTAAGGGGTCAACTGCCGTCTTGTTCCTTTCCGGTGACCGGCGTCACCGCTGGCCGCCGATCGAGATGCATCCACCGCTCCGGGGTGTCCAACGGCGTGAAGCCCACTCGCGCGTACACCTCGTGCGCGTCGTTGGTGGCCAGCAGAATCCGGCGTACGCCCAACTCGGCCAGGTGGTCGCGGACCGTGCCAGCCAGCCAGCCGCCCAACCCGTTGCCCCGGGCGGAGCGGTCCACGTACACGTCGCAGAGCCAGGCGAAGGTGGCGCCGTCGGTGACCGCCCGGGCCACCGCCACCTGGCGGCCGTCCCCAGGTCGGTAGACGCCGAACGGCAGCGAGCCGGCGAACGCCCGGGCGACTGTCTCCCGGTCCCGCCCCAGCGCCCAGTACGCGTCGGTGGACAGCCAGCGGTGCACCCGCTCCAGCTCGAGTCGGGCGGGGTCGGTGCTGAGCAGGTGGCCGTCGGCGCGGGTCAGCGAGAACACGCCGGCGAGGCTAGCCGACCCGAGCGGTCCCCGCGCACGCCAATTCCCGATCCGTGGTCACCAGACCGCCCGGGGCTCCGGTCGTGGCCGGGGCCCCGGACGGCCCGGGTCGGTGCGGGGCGGTCGCCGGTCAGTCGCGGTCGAGGACCGCGCCGAGGATCCAGGTCACGATGCTCACGAAGAGGGCACCCAGCACGGCGGCCGGCCAGAAGCCGTCCACCGAGAACCCCAGCCCGGCCTGGTCGGCGATCCAGCTGGTGAGCAGGAACAGCAGGCCGTTGACCACCAGCGCGATGAGACCCAGGGTCAGCAGGTAGAAGCCACAGCCGACGGTCTTGATGATCGGCTGGAGCACCGCGTTGACCACGCCGAAGATCGCCGCCACCAGGACCAGCGTGGTGACCGTCTCGACCGCGGAGGTCGACTCCAGAATGATGCCTGGAATGAGCAGTGTGGCCAGCCAGAAGGCCAGCGCCGTGGTGGCCAGCCGAATCAGCAGCCCTTTCAGAAAACCCATGGCGGGGATCGTGCCACGGACCGGCCACCGGCGTAACCCGCCAGTTGACGATCCGTTCGGCTCAGCCGCGCGCCGGCCGCCCAATCAGCTGCGACTCGATCGGGGTGGGGGAGAGCAGCGCCCACCGCAGTGCTCGCCGGTTCACCACGGCCACCATGTCGTCCCGGATCCGGGTCAGCCACTCGGCTGAGCCGCCCAGCCCCAGCGCGGCACCGGCCAGGGCTGCCTCGGCGGCGTCCAGCGGTTGCAGCACCGCCAGGTCGGCCCGGCTGAGCGTGTCGACGTCCGCCGGGGTCAATTCGTCCCGGACCACCAGGGTGGCCCGCCACGGCGGGCCCGGCTCGGCCTCGGCCGGCACCGGTCCCGCGTCGACCACCAACAGCAACGGCCGCAGCGCGGTGCCCACTCCGTCGGCGACCGGGCGACCCGGCGGAATCAGCGGGATCGTCCCGCCGGGCGCGCCCACGCCCCGGACGAACGGCTCCCAGGCGCGCGGGCGCGCGGTCTGCACCACCACCAGGGCCCCCAGTGCCATCGCGCGCAGCGCCACCAGCTGAGCGGCGCGTACCCCGCCCACCAGCAGCACGCGGGTGCTCTCCGGTCGGAACAGCCGCACGGTGACCGCACCGCCGTGCCGGTTGGTGCCGACCATCATCCCGGCCTCACCCAGGGTCAGCTCCCAGCCATCCACCGCCGGTCGTGGCTGCGCCCCGGTGGCGGCGAGCGCGAGCGGCAGCGTGCCGGCCAGCCCGTCGAGGTGCGCGCCGTCGAGCCGGCGGACCTGCCCGCCCAGGCCGGTCACCAGCCGGTTCAGCGCCTCGGCGGCCGCGGTCAGCTCCGTCGCCGTCCCGGCGGCCAGGCGTACGGTCAGCTCGGTCGGCACCCCGGTGGCCGAAGGCGGGCCCGCGCAGAGCGACACGGTCGTCGCGGTCGCCGGCAGCGCGAGCAGCCGTGCCACCAGCCGCCGCGCACCCGCACTGTGGACGTCCGGCCAGTGGATCAGCCGGAAGGTGGCCTGGAGCAGTGCGCCGGACCGGAGCACCGGCCAGGACTCCCGCACCGGATGGCCGTCGTGGTGGGCCAGCTCGCCCAGGACGCGGAGCGCCGCGGGTACGCCGAGCGGCCGCGCGGTCAGCGGCCCGAGCCGGCGGACGAGCCGGCGCAGCGTGCCGGCGAGCACCCGGCGCAGATCCTCCTCCGACCAGCCGTCGACCCGTAGCACCCGGACCGCCAGTACGGCCCGCTCCCGCCCGACGAGCCGACCGTCGGTGAGCTGTCGGTACGACGTGCCGACCGTGCCGCCCGCCGCCGGAACGGGTGCCGGTGTCCCGGCGAGCAGCAGTTGGATCCGCAGCGGCGGTACCTCCGGCCCGGGCGGGGGCAGCAGCGCGGACGGCGCCGGGATCGCCCGGGACGCATCGCCGAGCAGGTCACCGGGGTCGCCGAGCTCGAGGAGCGCCACCAGGCCGGTGGTGTCCTCCAGCACCGCGGCCGGCCCGCCGGGCAGCTCCGTCGAGCGGACCACGGCACCCGGGGCGACCAGGTCGAGCAACTCGGTCGGGCCGGCCGGCGCGGCCAGCGCCCGGCGACGGGTCAGGTGCCCGACGGCGGTGCCCAGCCACTCGAAGAGCCAACGGCCCCGGACCCGGACCCAGGCGGTCGCCACCAGTAGCGCCGCTGCCAGCAGGGCCGCGACGGTGGCCAGGGCGCCCCGGCCCAGGGCGGCGAGGACGAGCGCCACCGCGACCTGCCCGGTGACCAGTTGGCCGGCGCGCACCCCGGCCCCCGCGCGTCGGCCGAGCGAGGCCCAGCGGGTGCGGGGCGGCGGTCGGTGAGGTGCGTCCTGGACGGGAAGACCCGGGCCGGTTTCGGTGAGCCCGCTCGGCCCGGGCGCCGGCGGGACAATGCCTGGCCTGGGCCCGGCGGGGATCGCCGGCTGCGGTCCTCCGGTGGTGATCGCCGGCACCGCACCTCCTCGACAGTGGACCGTGCAGGGCGGCCGGCCGCTCCGACGGTCCGTCACGCGCCGCGACGTGGCTGCGGCACATCGTAAGCGACCGATGGCTCTCGTGGTTGTCCACAGGGGAGATGCGGGGGGTAGCAGAACCGCTACCGGGCCGCTACCGTCAGCCACGAAGTTCATCGCTGACCCGCGTCCACCATGCTCGACGACCGGGCCACGCGAGCGGCGCGTCCCCAGGGTGGGCGCGTCGACGGCCAGTCACGATCGAGGAGATGAGGTGACGTCCGGGTGTCCCAAACCCAGGCAGAAGCCGCGGTCATGCAGCAGACCGCCGCGAAGTTCGAGCAGGTGGACCAGTCGTTGCAGTCCATGCTGACCGGCCTGCTGGCCGAGCTAGAGGTGTTGCAGCAGGCCTGGCGCGGCGCTGGCGGGCGGTCGTTCGAGCAGGTCAAGCAGCAGTGGTCGCAGGACCAGGCGGCGCTGCACCGGGCGCTGCGGGAGACCGCCGGTGCGATCCGCACCGCCGGCCGGCAGTACGACGTCTCGGACGACGAGGCGGCCAGCCGGGTGGCCGGCACCAACCGCGGCGGCATCCAGCTGCCGCTCTGATCCCGCTCGAGAGGGAGATCCGATGGACCACGGTGTGCTGGTCGTCAACTTCGCCGCGCTTCAGCAGGCCGGCGCGGACATCCAGAAGGCGCTGAACACGCTCGACTCGCAGCTCGGCCAACTCGAACGGGACGCCGCCCCGCTGGTGGCGAGCTGGACGGGCGAGGCCCGGCAGGCGTATGAGCAGCGCCAGGCGCGGTGGCGCTCCGCCTCACAGGACCTCCAGGCGATGCTGCGCGACATCAGGCTGGCGGTGGGCGACTCCGCCACCGACTATCTGGACACCGAGAAGAAGAACACCGGGCTGTTCCAGTGATTCCGGTGGCCCGGGAGCGCTGACCGTGTCCGGGTCGGCGCCCCGGCCGCGCCTGGTCGCGGAGCGGGGCGGCGGGCTGGTGGGTTCAGATCGGGCCGCGGAGCGGGGCGGCGGGCTGGTGGGTTCAGATCGGGCCGCGGAGCGGGGCGGCGGGCTGGCGGGTTCAGGCCGGGTCGGCCGGGCGCCACCGCCGGCGCGCACCTCGGGGCAGCACCAGGGCGAGCAGCACCACGGCAACCGCCGTCGTGCCGATCACGGCACCGACCAGCAGCGCCCGGTCCCGGGCAGTCGCCCGACGAGCCTGGCGAGCGACCAGCGCCGGGTCGACCCGGTCGTCGGCGAGCGCCGCGACTGCCCGAGGGCCGGCCGGCCGGGCACCGCCGGTCTCGGTGACCGCCCGGTAGGGGTTCAGCACACCAGCGCCGTACCCGCCGCCATGACCCGCGCCGGGTGCCGGATCGGCGGTGGCGACGATCCGCTCCGCCACCTGGGCGGCGGTCAACTCGGGCCGGTACTGGCGCAGCAGCGCCGCGGTGGCAGCCACGAACGGCGCCGCGTAGCTGGTCCCCTCGACCTGGTGGTGGCCCTGACCGGGCGCGGCGGCCAGCACCTCGCTGCCGGGTGCGACCAGGTCGACGTACGGACCGGCCTGCGAGAAGGTCGCCCGCCCACCGCCCGCCCCGATCGCTCCCACCCCGAGCACCCCGTCGTACGCGGCGGGGAACGGGCGCGGGTCCCCGTTGTCGTGCAGGTTGCCGGCGGCGGCCACCAGCACCACGTTCCGGTCGACCGCGTACCGCACGGCGGAGTGGACCTCCGGGTCGTCGGCGTACAGCACCACGGAGAGGTTCAGCACGTCGGCGTCGTGGTCGACGGCCCAGCGAATGGCTCGGGCAAACTCGCTGGCGCTGACCGTGCGCCCCGACTCCCGCCCCTGCACCACCTGCTGCTCACTCACCCGCACCGGCAGGATCCGGGCACCCGGTGCCAGGCCGTGGAAGGCGACGCCCGGTTGGGGTGCCGCCGCGATGATGCTCGCCACACCGGTGCCGTGCCCGGCGCAGTCCCGGCCGCCGTCCCCGCCGGGGTCGAGCAGGTCGGTACCGGCCAGCACCTGCCCGGCCAGTTGGGGATGCACCCGGTCGACCCCGGAGTCGACCACCGCCACCGTCACCCCGGCTCCGGTGGCCAGCGGCGCGAGCCGCGCTGGGTCGTACCGCTGCTGCGGCCAGGGCAGCGCCGTGACCGGCCGGACGGGGGCGAGTGGGGTCGCGCAGGCCGGTGCCACCCGGAGCGCGACGTCGGCGGCGACGGCCGGGGCGGCCGTGCCGGTCAGCAGTGTGGCCGTCAGACCTGCAAGGACCGGGCGCGCAATCGACCGGGACATCGACGGCCTCCGTATCGTGTCGGCTCCGGAACGGGATGTTATCGCCTCATCGACGCGCAGGCGGACCGCCGCCGGCCAGCAATTGTGATCTTGGTACCACCTTGTAGGTTGTACGCGATACCTGTGGCCCGTTCTCGGAAGGAGAGGTGGCCGTGACCGAATGGGAGCCGGCCACGGAGGCCGAGGTGGCGATGCGGGACGCGCTGCGCGCCAACGACCAGGAGCTCTACTTCCGGCTTCTGTCCCGCACCGATCTGTTGTTGCCGGTCGCCGCCCCTGCGCTGCCCGGTCAGGCACCATCCGGCTGGGGCACCTGGACCACCGGCGGCCGGACCCACGTGCTGGCCTTCACCTCCGCCGCCGCGCTGCGGGCCTGCCTCGGCGATCACCCCGGCAGCAACCGACGCGTCCCGTTCACGGATCTCGCGGTCGGCTGGCCCAACCAGGAGTGGTGGCTCGCGGTCAACCCGGGGTTGCCCGTCGAGGGGTACCTACCGCCCTGGTTCGTCGCCCAGCTCTCCCGGGGCGACGTCCGGCTGCCCGGCCGCGCCATGGGCGCCCGCGCCCGCCTGGAGCGGGCCGAGACCCTGTCCCGGTCCCGGACCGGTGGGTCCGGTCGGGACGGCACGAACGCCACGGGTGCGTCGCCCGACACCGGGTCGACGTCGTCCGGGTTTGACCCGGCGGCGACCCCGTCCGGGCTGCCCTCGCCAGCGCGGGGCGCGGTGCCCCGGGTGGGCGGCCCGGTCGCACCGGGCACGTCGTCCCGGACGCCCGGCCCAGGTGAGCTGACGCGCCGATCTGGCGGGGAAGACATGCCCGCCGCTGGTCAGCGGTACCCGACCGGCCCGCCCCGACCCGGCAGGCCGGGCGACGCAATACCCGGCGTGTCCCGGTCGGCCGCGTCCCGGTTCACGCCGCTGGCGCCTGCCGACCGCCCCAATGTCGCCCCCACCGAGCAAACCGGTGCCGGTGCGGGCTGGCCGCCGCCGAAGCGGCCGGGTGCCGACGTCAACGGCCCGGCCGCCGGCAACGGTCCAGCCCCCAGCAACGGCCCAGCCGCTGGCAACAGCAGCGCCGAGAGCGGCCGACGCTCCTTCTTCGAACCGGCGTCCGGCCGGGGCCGGACCACCGGCCCGGCCTCGGGCGAGGGCCGGTCCGGCGACCGCGCGGTTCCGCCGTCCCGGTTCGGGCCGGGCAGCCAGCCCTTCCCGCGCCGCCGCCCCGCGGACGGGCCGGGCGGCGAGAACGCGACCCGGGCCTTCCCGATGCCGGATCCGGACGCCACCCGGCCGCTGCGGCCCCCGGCCGTCGACCCTGGCGCGTCCCGGGGGGTACGAGCGCCGG
The DNA here is from genome assembly GCF_036059255.1 of Micromonospora sp. NBC_00389. Lineage (NCBI taxonomy): Bacteria > Bacillati > Actinomycetota > Actinomycetes > Micromonosporales > Micromonosporaceae > Micromonospora > Micromonospora sp. NBC_00389. The sequence continues at coordinate 1,920,451 of NZ_CP107947.1, forward strand.
CACCCGACGACGAACCCACCCAGCCACTGCCACCCCGCCGGTCCGGTCCGCTGGCCGAGGAGCCCACCCGTGCCTTCCGGGTGCCCGGTCGACCCACCGGCGAGGTGCCGCTGACCCGACTCGGGCGAACCGATCCCTCGGCGGACGAGACCCAGGCGATTCCGCGCCGCCGAACGGGCGATTCGGGCCGGTTCGAGCCGGGGGAGGAGCTGCCAGCGTCCATCGCGGAACCAGTCTCCGGCCCGCCCGCGCCGCGCCGCGGCTTCACGCCCATCGTCATCGAGGGCACCATCATCGAGTCCCGTGACCTCCCCGACCCGGCCGAGGCCGAGGGCCCGGCCGACGCCGCCTGGCGGTCCGGTCCGCAGTCCGCCGCCGCGCCCTCGTCCAGTCCGGGCCAGTTCGGTCCGGCAGCGTTCGCCCCGGAGCCCACAGCCCCGCCGTCCACCGGTCCGGGCCCGTTCGGCTCGGCGGCGTCCGTCCCGGAGCCCACAGCCCCGCCGTCCACCGGACTGGGCCAGTTCGGTCCGGAGCCCACAGCCCCGCCCACTTCCGGCCCGGACCAGTTCGGTCCGGCGTCGTCCGGTCCGGGATCCTCGGGGCTGGGCCTGTTCGGCCCGTCGGAGGCCGGTGTGGGCGGCGGCCCGGCGGACGGTGGCTGGGGTGGCGTGCGCGTTGACGACCGCGTCGGCGGGCAGGACGGCGAAGATCGCGCCGACCTCGCCGGACCACCGGTCGGCGTGGACGGCGCGGATCGGGTCGCCGACGATGTCGGCGGGCAGGCGCCGCGACCTCGGACGGGCAGCGGGGCGGAGCCGGCGCGGCCCGACGCCGACGACAGTGCGGAGCGCACGGTCCCGGACGGCGGCGAGCAGCACGGGCGGGCACCGGTCGAGTTCCTGCCCGCCAACACGGTCGAGGAGGACCTGCTCGGCGCGGCCGGTGCCGGCAGCACGGACACGTTCCTGTCCACGCTGCTGCTGGCCCGGGTCCTGCTGCCGGCCGCCCCGGATTCGGTGCGGGGCAGCCGCCCCGGCGACCCGGGTTTCGTCTGGCGCACCGAGCAGTTGGACGGCGAGACGTACGTGGTGGTCTACACCTCCCCGGAGCGCCTCGCCGACCACGCCGAGGGCGACGTCGACACGGTCCGGGTGAAGTTCGCCCAACTGATCCGGCGCTGGCCGGACGAGGACTGGTCGTTCGCCGTCAACCCGGGCACTCCGGTCGGGGCCAAGCTGCCCGGCGAGCAGATCGTCGCGTTGGCCAACTGGGCCGCGGAGGTGGGGCTCGGCGACGACCTGGAGGTGGACGCGGCGGAGACGCCGGTCGTGGCGGAGCCCGCCGCCCGCCCCCGGTACGCCCCGGCGGCCGTCGACCCGGCCCGACCAACCGTGATGCAGAAGGCGATCGCGCCCAGCCAGCTCGCGTACTACCTGGAGCGGGGGTACGACCGGGTCTCCGGTTTCGTGCACCGGGCCGGCGAGTTGGCCCACCTGACCACGCCGGCTCAGTTGCACGACGCGCTCGGCCTCAGCTACCCGGATTCGCCGTTCGCTCGGGACGCCGAGGAGATCTACGTGCTGCGCTGGCCGGCGCACCGGCCGAGCCTCTACCGGATCCCGTACGGCGGTCAGAACGAGCCGGCGATGCGGGCCATGGAGGGCTGGGTCATCGAACGCGCGCCGTTCCGGGGCAACGGCTTCGCCCCGGGCGAGAGCAGCGACGTGGTGGCGGAGTTCAAGGTGGACAGCGCGCGGCTGCCACATGGTGCGCAGCTCTGGCGGATCGGCGTGGACGGCACCGAGCGGGTGGTCGCGGTGCTCGACACGGACGCGGTCGTGTGGCGACAGGTCGGTGAGGCGTGATGCGGGACGGCTACGTGGCCCGTTGGCAGGGCCGGGAGTACCAGGCCAGCCCGGACGGCGATGACATCCGGCTGTACCAACCAGAGCCTGCTGAGGGCTTCGAGGAGGTCCGCGCCGGCCGGTACGTGCGGGTGCTGCCGGCGAGCGAGGTCGAGGACCTGGCGTACGTGCGGACCACCTGCACCTGGCAGGGGCAGCCGTTCATCGTGCTCGGCGAGCACGACGCCTGGCTGCGGGTGGAGTACACCGGCGGCCGCTGGCCGGTGGCCCAGGCCATGCGGCTGGAGGTGTTCGACTTCGGCGTCTACCAGGGCTGGGCGCCGGCCGCCGAGGTCACCGACCTGCGGGAGCAGCGGGTCTGACCGTTCAGGACTTGGCCCACCGCAGGATCTCGCCGAGCACCAGCTCCGGTGCCTCCAGGTGCGGGAAGTGCCCCACCCCGTCGAGCAGCCGCCACTCGTACGGGGCGACGACGTACCGGCCGGAGCCCAGTGCGGTACGCGGCAGGGAGGCGACGTCCAGCGCCCCGTGCAGCTGGAGGGTTGGGGTGACCAGCGGCTTCTGCATCAGCCGGACGAACCGGTAGCCGTGCAGCCGTAGCACCGAACGGAACGCCCAGCGGTACCCCTCCAGCGCACAGAACGCGGCCTGCGGGATGCGCATCGCCTCCCGGCTCCGCTCGGCGTACGCCTCGAAGTCCGGCCCGGCCACCCAGCGTGGCCCGCCCCAGCGGCGCAGGATCTCCGCCACGGGCGCGGCGCCGTCCCGGGTCAGCACGTGCTCGTAGCGGGGAAGCTGGAACTTCAGCGCCGGGGTGGAGGCGGCGAACTGCCCGCGCGGGTCGGCGAAGATGGCGGCGCGCAGCCGCAGCGGGTGCGGGGCACCCAGCACCACCAGCCGGCGGACCAGGGACGGGTGGAACGAGGCCACCGTCCACGCGACCATGCCGCCGACACCGCTGCCGACCAGCGTCGCCGACCGCTCGCCGAGCGCGCGGATCAACCCGGCGATGTCGGCGGCGAGCGTGTAGCCGTCGTACCCCCGGGGTGGTTTGTCGCTGGCGCCGTAGCCGCGCAGGTCGACAGCGACCGCGCGGAAACCGGCGTCGGCGACCGCCGGCAGCATGTCGTGCCACGCCCACCAGTGCTCGGGGAAGCCGTGCAGGAAGAGCACCATGGGTCCGGTGCCGGCCTCGACCACGTGGAACTGGGTGCCGTTGGCTCCGACGAAGCGGTGGGTCCACGGCCCCTCGGTGAGGACGCAGGACTCGTCGACGGCTTCGCCGCGCTGGTCGGTCATGCGCCCAGCCTAGGACCCTGGCGCAGGGCGCGGTCCTTGCCGTCCGCCGTGTCCGCTGCTCAGCCGGGCGCAGTACGACGGCTCACCGCGACACGATGCTCATCGGGAGGCCCGGCCCGCAGCTGATGCGGGCTCGCGCGGCGGCGATCCGTAGCGTCACGAAGCTCCCCGTCCGCAGCTCGCCGGCGTCCGGACCGTGCAGCGCGTACTCGGTTCCGTCCTCGGCGACGAGCCCGTAGCAGGGGCCGGTGCCGCCCCGGGTGACGGTGCCGCTGACCAGGTCGTTCTGCCGCAGGTCGCTGGGCGGGCTCGGTTTGGCGACGGGCGGGCGCATCGTCGGCGGCTCGGTGGCGGACAGCGGAGGCCGGGCTCGCGATGCGGTGGCGGCCGGTGCGGGCGGGCTGCTCGGGTCGAGCGATGGCGTCGGGGGTGCGCTCGGCAGGGTGGTGGTCGGGGCGGGTCGGTCCTCGGGTGGCGTACCGCCGTCCCCGGTGCTGGCGCACGCGACCATCGTCAGCAGCGGGATGAGCAGGAGCAGGGCACGGGAGGCTGTGGGCACGCTTCTTCGACGCTGGTCGAGGCGCCCCGGTTCCGGAGGGCCGTGGAGCTCACGCGACGACGGCAGCGGAAACGGCAACGGCGCCCGGGGAGTCCCGGGCGCCGCTGCCGTTTACTGCTGAAGGAACTAGGAGATACGGATCTTCATCGAGGTGCCGTCCTGCTCCTGAACCTTGATCTTGACACCGGCTGCGGGGAGCTTGACGCCGTGGTTCGGCAGCTCCTCGTAGAAGTACTTCTTGGTGTCGTCGAACAGCGGCTCCGCAGCCTGGCCGCGGATGTACTGCGGCTGGCTGTTGAGGTGCAGGGTGAACGAGTCGGCCTTCTTGAGGCTGAACGGTGCGTCGTAGACCTGGACGCGGGCACGCCACGGCGCGCCGGTGAGGTTGTAGATCGGGCGCGGGTGCGCGTCGATGTACAGGTTCCGACCCTCACCCGGGTGGGCGACCGTGTTGTTGTCGGGCCAGCGGGTGTTCCAGTACGAGATGAGCAGGCCCTCCTGGTACGCGTAGTGGTCCACCCAGTCCGGGCGGGTGTTCGCGTAGCCGAAGAAGTACGGGCCGGTCTTCAGGTACTTGTCGTACGAGACGTACGACCGGTTGCCGGCGATGTAGTAGTTGTCGAACAGGCGGGTGTACGTCGCGCCGACGACCTCCCAGCCGTCGAGCGCCCAGCCGGCGTCGGTCTCGGCACCGTCACTGAGCACCGTCTGGCCGTCGGCCGTCACGGTGATCGCGTCGCCGAAGAAGCCGCCCTCGGCAACGCCACCGTCGGTGACGTAGTGCAGGCGGACCTGAGCGACCTTGCCGGCGAGCGAGGTGAGCGGGATGTTGATGTCCGCCCACGCGCCGTTGCTGCTGCCGTCGAGGGCCGGGCGGTTGGCGCCGTCGACGCCGATCGGCTGGCCGTTGACGGTGCCGTCCAGGTCACTCCAGGTCTGCCCGCCATCGGTGGACGCCTCGAAGTAGAGGTAGTCGTACCCCTCCTCGATGGCGTACTTGCCCTTGAGGGACATCGAGGCGGACGATTTGCCGGTGAGGTCGAACGTCCTCGTCATGGCCTGGTTGAGGTTGTCGTCGTTACCGGAGAAGTACTGCTTCGCGCCTTCGAACGGTGCGCCGTAGTTGAAGGTGTACTCCCGCTGGGGCAGCACCACCACGGCGGCCTGTGCCTTGGCCGAGTTGTACTCCTGTGGCCCGAGGTCCAGCGTGCGTTTCTGCCCCGCCACGATCACCTCGTAGTCGAGCCAGCCGAGCTGGAGCTTGTTCCACGCGCCCAGGTCGCCACCACGGTCGCCGATGCCGGCGTCGTTCTTGGCACCGAGCCGGCTCTGGGCCATCAGGGTCCAGTGCTCGTTGTTGTTGTCCGCCGGTCCGTAGTCGTCCGGCAGGCCCAGGTCGTGGCCGTACTCGTGGTAGAAGACGCTCCGGCCGCCGTTTTCCGGCTGGATCGTGTAGTCGCGGATCCAGACGCCGGTGTTGCCGATCTGGGTGCCACCGATCGGGAAGTTCGGCGGGCCGACGGGCGAGCTGTTGAAGGCCGACCAGCGGTGGCTCCAGATGGCGTCCTCACCCTGGTGCGGGTCACCGTCGGCCTGGTCGCCGCCGGAGTGGACGATCTGGAAGTGGTCGATGTAGCCGTCCGACTCGTTGAAGTCGCCGTCACCGTCGAAGTCGAACCGGTCCCACTGGTCGTAGGAGCGCATCTCCTCGGCGATCTGGGCGTCCGTCCGGCCCTTGGCCTTCTGGTCGGCGACCCACTGGTTGGCGGCGTCGCGGATCAGTGCCCAGGTGTTCGAGCAGACGTTGTCGCCGCAGACGGCGGGGTCGCCGGTCGGGTCGTCGTCGGCCTTCGGGTCGTCGGAACGACCGTAGCGGGCCTCGTTGTACTGCACCTTGACCCAGTCGGTGACCAGGCCGTTGACGGTGTACCGGCCAGAGGACTGCGCCTCGTAGTACTGCTTCAGCGACTCGTCGCCCGGGTTGGTGCCGAAGTACAGCTGGCGGAAGTGCTCCGGACTGAAGTCCGGCTGCCAGACGGTGGAGTTGTCCACGGCCCGGTTGGGCTGCGGAATCTGGTTGTGCAGTGGTCCGTTGAAGGTCGTCGGCCCGGCGATGTCCGGGTTCATGTCCTTGTCCGGGTAGGACGGGTGCCGCTGGTCTCCGAACTCGGCCAGGATCACGAAGATCTTGTCGGTCCGCTCACGCTTGAGCTCGACGTACTGGTCCCTGGTCTCCTGGCCGCCGGAGAAGGTGCGGGCGTTGGATCCCGTCCCGCTCGTCTTGCCGACCTTGACGACCGTGCTGCCGTTGCGCTCGATCGGCTTGCTGCGCCCGCTCAGCACATCGCTGAGACCCTGCTGACGCAGCTCGCGACGCTTGTCCTCAAGCTTGTCGGGGAGTTCGTCCTTCAGTGACTGCGGTTCGGCGGCGGACGGAGCTGCTGCCGGCAGTTTGGGCGCAGGCGCCGCCGAGGCGGACGGGCCGAACGCCAGGCCTGTCGCCGTCAGTGAGAGCCCGAGCAGACCCACTGCGACTTTGCGCACGTGGTACCTCCGGTGTGAGGGAGCCGGCCCAACGGGGGTACAGGCCGGTGACAGATCGATCCCACTAGTGGGACCAATGGTGAACATAGACACTGCTGGGACGGGTGGGAAGATGCCCACGTCGATTTGTTGCAAGAATTTGTTGGGAATGCTTTTCACCGTCACACCCCCGCGCTTCATCAGGGACGCTGACCAGCGTGGACCGGCCACGCACGTTTTATAAAGACATATTTCGATCGATGTGATCGGACATGCGACACCGCCGTCCGGCACTCCGGCACCCACACGCGGAACGGCCCGCCCGGAGCGTGGTGCTCCGGACGGGCCGCCCGTTGTTCCGTCGGACGACGGAACTGTCGGCGTCAGTTCCTCGCCGAGGTGACGTACACGGTGGCGGACGAGTTGTCCCGTGCGGTCCGCTTGATGGTGAGCGAGACGCCGAAGTTGACGCCCTGATCACCGGGGTTGCCGGTGCCCAGCACGATCGCCCCGCCGCCCAGGGTCACGCCGTAGAACTCCGGCGCCGGGCTGCCGTCCGGGTGGGTGACCCGGGTGGTGTACGGCGCGTTGTTCCGCGACGGGAGCACCACCGAGGCGTCGTTGTCCCGCGCGTACGCTGCGCCGTCCCGCATCTCGATGCCCGGGTACCAGGTCTTGGCATCGGTGAAGGTCTTCACGCCCGGCTGGGACTTGAACTTGGTGCAGTACGCGCTGTACGGCTCGCCCGCCGCCTCCAGGCACTCCGTGAAGGAGTACGTCGGCTTCAGCGAGAACGCCGCGTTCGCCGACTGCGGACGGCTGGGCAGGTTGTCCGTCACCGACGGGTCCTTCACGGCCGCCTCACCGGTGCGCCGGTACGGGTCGAAGTGCGAGTCGACGATGAGCAACCCGCCCTTCGCTCCATAGCTGGGCAGCGCGGTCATCTGCCCGGTGACATGGTTGACGTCGCCGAGCGCGGTGTCCCGGTACCAGACCAGCATGCCCGGCGCGTTGTACGAGATCCGGTCGACCTTCCACGCGTCATGCGAGTAGATCGTGTCGTAGGCGTACTTCAGGCCCTTGTCGAAGCCGTCGAAGTTGCGCCACTCGGCCAGGTAGTAGTGCGCGTGATTCTCGGTGCCGCTGCTGACCTTCCAGCCCGCGCCCGTGGTGTCGACCCAGGTGCCGCCGGTGGCCGTCCAGCCGTTGTCGCCGCCCTCGACGTCGTCGCTCCACGTGGTGGCGCCGCCGCCGGTGACCGAGAAGTCGTCGACGAACCAGTTGCGCTCCTCGAACGCCTCGTCGGTGGCCAGACGCAGCCGCAGCTGGATCGTCGTGCCGGCGTACGCCGACAGGTCGACGTAGTCGTGGCGCCAGCCGTCGGTGCTGCCGGTCAGCCCGTACTTCTTGCCGCCGAAGTCGTTCATCCGGCCGTTCGGGTCCGGGTAACCGTCGGGCGTGGTGACCGCTGTTCCGGCCTCGTCGTACACCTTCGCCTCGGTCCAGGACGTGCCGCCGTTCGTCGAGATCTCGACGAAGCCGTAGTCCCAGTCCTGCTCGATGATGTAGTTGTTCCACATCCAGAACTTCGCGTCCGCCGCCGCCGGCACGTCGACCGAGCGGCCCAGCTTGACGTCGGCCCACTCCTGGTCGTTGTTGCTGTGCCACATCTTGGTGCCACTGTGCGGCGTGGCCAGCGTGGTCACCTTGTCCGGCAGGTCGATCTTGATGCCGTCCTCGGTGCGGACCGGGGTACGCGAGGTCTGCCCGAGTTCCACGTTGCGCCCAGGGGAGCCGGGGGTCACGGTGAGCGGGTCGGCCCAGCCGAGCACCCACTTGTCCCAGATACCCATGTGCGTCGGCAGCGCCTGGAAGATCTCACCCGAGTGCGATCCGGAGGCCATCAGGTCCCAGAAGTCCACGTCGGAGTCGGCGTTGCCGGAGGTGTCGTAGAGGTCCGGCAGACCGAGGTCGTGACCGAACTCGTGCGCGAAGACGCCGACGCCGGCGTCCTCCGGCTGCACGATGTAGTTCGACACCTGGAGGTTGGTGCCCGGGATGCGGTAGCCACCGGCAACCGACGAGGAGTGCGCCCAGACGGCGTACACACCCTCGGCGCCGCCGCCGCGGGACTTGCCCTGACCGGCGTGCACGAGCACCAGGTGGTCGATCACGCCGTCCGGCTCGAAGACGTTGCCGTCACCGTCCCGGTCGGCCTGGTCCTCGATGTCGTAGTCGGCCCAGGGGAAGTTGGGGTCCTTCGCGGCGAGCGAGTCGATCGCGTCGGTGGCCAGCCGGCCCGCGCCGGCCGGGTTGTCCGGGTGGCCGTTCATCGACTGCTCACGGCCGGGAACCCAGTTGCCGTTCGCGTCCTGGAAGCAGCGGTTGGCGGCGTACCAGCCCTCCGAGTGCGGCACGGTGATCCACGGGCTGGCCTGCCCCGCGACCGTGTACGCGTTCTTGGACATCTCCAGGTACATGTTGTGCATGGTGCGGCCGGAGATGTCGATGCCCCGCTTGCCGTCCGGGCCCGTCAGGTCCTTGCGGACCCGCTCGGTGATGCCCTTCTTGCTGTAGAGCATCTTGTCGTAGTGGGCCGGCGAGAAGTCCGGCACCCACATCGAGTTGTTGTCCTCGTGCGGCAGGGTCGCCGGGTTCACGATGTTGTTGTGCTTCGGGCCGTTCTGGACCGTGCCGGGGACACAGGTCCGGTCCTCGAACACCGTCTTCGGGACCATCACACCGGTGAAATCGTCGTTCGCCTGGTCGTTGAACTCCACCAGCAGCGTCAGCAGCTTCGCCGTCTGGGTGGTCGGCGCCTGCTTGATCTTCCGGGGGTTCTTGCCGGTCTTGATCGACTTGGCCTCGATCTTCGCCAACTGCTGGGCCGTCACCGGGTTGCCCCGAGCGTGCTTCTGGTCGAACGCCCGCGCGGCGTCGACGGCGGGGATGTAGACGCCACCCTTGCCCTTGACCTCGCGGCCGGCAGTGTCCGGCTGAACTTCGGGCTCGGCGTAGTTGATGTAGTACTCATCGGCGCCGATCACCGCCCTGGGGGTGGCGGACGACGACTGGGCCGCCGCGCTGCCGGTCACGGTCAGTGACGTGGCCGCGAGGGCGATGGCGGGCAGCGCGACGAGTAGTCGTCGTCGCGCCCCGGACTGCGGTTTGTGGTTCATGCCGCTCCGTTTCTCGGGCATGGGGAGGAGGACGTTGGGGCGCCGACCATCGATGTGATGAACGTCGAACTGTCCCAACCTGCGTGAACCTAAATCACAACTGGCCGAAAGGACAGAGGCGACCCGCTGCCTGTGTCCGTTCAGCTTCTCCGGGCTCATCCGACTGACCGATGTGACACTGGCGGGGCTGCGTGGGTCGTACCCGTAAGAAATAACGGAGGGTGGCGGTCCGCACGGACCGCCACCCTCCGGTGTGTACGCCTGCTGTCAGTCCTCGTCGGACTTCGTGCCGCTCATCCCGGAGGAGATCAGCTCCATCACGGACGAGTCCTGCAACGTGGTCACGTCGCCCAGTGACCGGTGCTCCGCGACGTCCCGCAGCAACCGGCGCATGATCTTGCCCGAGCGGGTCTTCGGCAGCTCCGGCACCAGCATGATCTGCCGGGGCTTGGCGATCGGGCCGAGCGTCTTCGACACGTGGTTGCGCAGATCGGCGATCAGCTTCTCGCCCGCCTCGCCGGCGATGTCAGTGCTGCCGCGCGGAATGGCGAACGCGACGATCGCCTGACCGGTGGTCGGGTCGGTGGCGCCCACCACCGCCGCCTCGGCCACCGACGGGTGCGACACCAGCGCCGACTCCACCTCGGTGGTGGAGATGTTGTGCCCGGACACCAGCATCACGTCGTCGACCCGGCCGAGCAGCCAGATGTGCCCGTCGTCGTCCTTCTTCGCCCCGTCACCGGCGAAGTACATGCCCTCGAACCGGCTCCAGTACGTCTCGATGAACCGGTTGTCGTCACCCCAGATGGTGCGCAGCATCGACGGCCACGGCTCGCGCAGCACCAGGTAGCCACCACCGCCGTTGGGCACCGACTGGCCCTGGTCGTCCACCACGTCGGCCACGATGCCCGGCAGCGGAGTCATCGCCGAGCCCGGCTTGGCCGCGGTCACCCCGGGCAGCGGGGAGATCATGATGGCGCCCGTCTCGGTCTGCCACCAGGTGTCCACGACGGGCAGCTCACCCCGGCCGATGTGCTGCCGGTACCAGATCCACGCCTCCGGGTTGATCGGCTCGCCGACGCTGCCCAGCAGCCGGAGCGAGGACAGGTCGAAGCCGGCCGGGATGTCGTCGCCCCACTTCATCATCGTCCGGATCAGGGTGGGAGCGGTGTAGAGGATGGTGACGCCGTACTTGTCGACGATCTCCCAGAACCGGCCCTTGTTCGGGGTGTCCGGGGTGCCCTCGTACATCACCTGGGTGACGCCGTTGGAGAGCGGGCCGTACACGATGTAGGAGTGGCCGGTGACCCAGCCGATGTCGGCGGTGCACCAGTAGACGTCCGTCTCCGGCTTCAGGTCGAAGACCGCGTTCGCCGTGTACGACGCCTGGGTGAGGTACCCACCGGTGGTGTGCAGGATGCCCTTCGGCCGGGCCGTGGTGCCGCTGGTGTAGAGGATGAACAGCGGGTGCTCGGCGTCGAACGGCTGCGCGGTGTGCTCGGCTGAGGCGGTCTCCACCGTCTCGTGCCACCAGTGGTCCTTCGACGACCAGGCCACCTCCTCGCCGGTGCGGCGGACCACCAGGACGTGTTCGATCGACGGGCAGTTCGCCACCGCCTCGTCCACGGTCGGCTTCAGCGCCGACGGCTTGCCCCGCCGGTAGCCGCCGTCCGCGGTGATCACCACCTTGGCGCTGGCGTCCTGGATCCGGTTGCTGAGCGAGTCGGCCGAGAAGCCACCGAAGACCACGCTGTGCGCCGCGCCGATCCGGGCGCAGGCCAGCATCGCGACCGCCGCCTCTGGGATCATCGGCATGTAGATCGCCACCCGGTCGCCGGCGGTGACACCCAGGTCGGTGAGGGCGTTCGCCGCCCGGCAGGTCAGCTCGTGCAGGTCGGCGTAGGTGAGAGTGCGGGTGTCGCCGGGCTCGCCCTCCCAGTGGATGGCGACCTTGTCGCCCCGACCCGCCTCGACGTGCCGGTCCAGGCAGTTGTACGCCACGTTGAGCTGCCCACCGACGAACCACTTCGCGAACGGCGGGTTCGACCAGTCGAGCACCTCGTCCCACTTCTTGGACCAGGCCAGCCGGTCGGCCTGCTTCGCCCAGAACGCGAGCCGGTCGGCGTCCGCCTCGGCGTAGGCGTCGGCGGTGACGTTGGCGTTCGCGGCGAGCTCGGCCGGCGGGGGGAACTGGCGCGTCTCGTTCAGCAGATTGGCCAATGCCTCGCTCATGCCGTGACTCCTCGTCCTCGGGTGACCTGCGTCTCGCTGGGCACGAGGGTAGTCGCGGTGCTCCCGGCTCGCGACGGCTGCCCGCTCCGTCGCGCCGAGCGGCCCCCGCCGCGCGCCCGACGGCCCTAGCGACCGCGCCCGCGCCACGCCGCGCTGCGCCGCGCGGCCGTGCCCGTCGGGACGGTCCGCGTGGCCAGCCTGCGTCGGGCGGTCGTGCCCGCCTGGCCGGTCCGCGTAGCCGGCTTGCGTCGTGCGGCCGTGCTCGCGTGGCCGGCCTGCGTCGTGCGGCCTTGATCGACACGAGGTCGGGGATGTCGCGGTATCCGGCGGTTGGAACCCCCCGTTATCGGCGACATGGTGTTGACCTTGCCCTGCCCGCGCGGGCGCGGTCGGCGTTGGGCGGTGGCCCGGGTCGCGTTGCGGCCGGGTGCGGCTCGAGAGGTCGGGCCGGGTCGCTAGCGTGGCGGGGTGACCACGGACCCGCTCGCCCCGCTGCTCGCGCTCGCCGACATCGCCGCCGCCGTCGAGCGGGCCCGCGAGCGGTTCGACCAGGCGCTCGGGCACCGCGCGTTGCGCCGGCACGGCGGCCAGGTCGCGGCCGAGGTCAGCCTCCGGTCCGCGGTGGCCAGCGCCGCCCTCGAGGGGTACGCCCACGAGCGCGAAGCCGTCAGGAGCGGCACGGTCACCGACCCGGTGCTCCAGGGGGCGCTACGGGTCGCCGGGGCGCTGCCCGGGCTGAGCGAGCTCTGGCCGAAGGCCCCCCGACAGGCCCTCGCGAAGCTGCACGTACTCGCTGCCCGGGACATGGTGCCGGAGGACGAACTGGGCCGACCGGTCGCCGACCCGGTGGTCGCCGCCCGGCTGGACGGGCTGGCCGGGCTGGTCGCCGGCGGCACCAGGGTCTCGCCGCTGGTGCTCGCCGCCGTGGTCCACGGGGAACTGCTGAACCTGCGCCCGTTCGCCGGCCCGTCCGGCGTGGTGGCCCGCGGTGCCGCGCGCCTGGTGCTGCTCGCCAGCGGCCTCGACCCGCGCGGCCTGCTCGCCGTCGACGTCGGTCACCGTGAGCGGGAGCCCGAGTACGTCGGCTCGGCCAGCGCCTTCGCCACCGGCACCCCGGATGGTCTGCGATCCTGGCTGCGCCACTACATGGCGGCCGTGGAGGTCGGCGCCGACCAGCTCACCGCCATCGGCGACGAGATCCTCGCCGCCGCCTGAGCTGCGCACCTGCGGCCGTCGATCATTTCGCTGTGCTGCCTCACAACGGGCGCAACACTGCCTGAGGCGACCACCGATTTGATGATCGCCCTCGTGGCGAGGAGGTCAGGCGGAGGCGGCGGCGCGGGTGCGACGGTGCCGGCCGTACCAGGCGATGCCGATGGCGACGCCCACGCCGACCCCCAGGGCCGCCGCGGCGACCGGGACGGCGGGCCGCTCCCGCAGCCGACGGCCCAGCGGGATCGGGTGTCGGAACTCCAGGACCGGCCACGCGTTCTCCGAGGCCAGCTTGCGCAGCTGCCGGTCCGGGTTCACCACGCTCGGGTGCCCGACGCACTCCAGCAGGGGGCGGTCGCTGTACGAGTCGGAGTAGGCGTACGAGTCGGCCAGGTCGTAGCCCCGGGCGGCGGCCAGCTCGCCGACCGCCTCGACCTTGCTCGGGCCGGCCGCGTAGAACTCGACCTCACCGCTGTACCGGCCGTCCCGCACCGTCATCCGCGTGGCGATCACGTCGGTCACCCCGAGCAGCTCGCCGATCGGCCGGACCATCTCCTCGCCGGAGGCGGAGACCAGCACCACGTCCCGGCCGGCCGCCTGATGCTCCTCGATCAGCGCGGCGGCCTCGGCGTACACGTAGGGGTTGATGAGCTCATGCAGTGTCTCCGCGACGATCTGGCGGACCTGTTCCACCTGCCAGCCCTTGCAGAGCGCAGCCAGGTAGTCCCGTGTTCGGGCCATGGTCTGCTCGTCGGTGCCGCCCAGCCGGAACATCAGCTGCGCGTACGCCGACTTGACCACGTCACGCCGGGTGATCAGCCCGTCCCGGTAGAACGGCCGACCGAACGCCAGGGCGCTCGACTTGGCGATGACGGTCTTGTCCAGATCGAAGAAAGCGGCACTTCGGCCCACGGCGCGAAAGTCTAGCCGGATGGTCTATCGTCGGCGGGTGCCCGGGGTCACGCCACCCCTCGGACCTGCGGGCCGGCACCACCACCTCCACTCGGCGTGACCGCGCTCACACTTTGCGAGGAGATTTTCGCACTGAGTGGGGTCGACACCACTCGACGTGACGGGTCCGCTCAGGCAGACTTGTCCGCACGACGAGTTTTCATATCTCCGAAAACAGACAGACCCTCGGCGGTTGCACCCCCCGTAACCGCTGAGTGGTTCGGCTCGACCCCCCCGGAGCCGAACCTCCGACGACCCCCGTCTCCCCCCGACGGGGGTCGTCCCTTTCCAGGGAGTGTGCCGGGCAGGTCACAGGTCGCCCCGTCCTCCTTCGGGCCGCTCCTCCCGACCGTCACTCCGACCGGCGCGCCCACGCTTCGACCTGGACATTTCGCCCGCGATTGGTAGCCAGTAGAAGGGGATCAACGCGGTGATCACGGCCACGCCGAGGGCGGGGAGTAGGGCACCCAGCACGACTCCGGCGGCGATCCAGAAGGGTGCGACCCGGAAACGCCTGCTGATCGCCCTCTCACCTGCGGGATCGACGGTGCTGGCCAGCAGCCGATGATCACGGCGCGCGTACTCCCAGATCGCGTTAAAAAGAGAGGCTGCCACTCCGAGCGCGATGCCGTAGAAGACGACCGCAGTGCGCTGCCCGTGTCCGTCGCGGAACGCGGCGGCCAGCACGGAAGCGGCGAATGGCAGGAACGCGATGGTCATCAGCAGCAGGGTGTTGAGCAACAGCACCACCCGGTCGACGCCACGGAGGTGGTCGAACATGACGTGGTGGTTGGCCCACACCTGCCCAATGAGAAGGAAGGTGAGGGCGTAAGCCAGGTAGGACGGCCACAGCTCAGCAAGGCCGTGGGCCAGGTGTCGGGTGTCCTGCGGCGGGTGGATCTCCAGGACGAGCAGGGTGATGGAGATCGCGAAGACCGCATCGCTGAAGGCGACGAGCCGCGCCGGTTTGCGTTCCACGCCGAACGCCATTGACCTTCCTGGTCCGCGAACAGGTTCTGCCACCGCCCAAGCCTGAGACACGGGACCCAGCTGGGCGTGCAGCCGGGCGGGCGTGTCACCCCGATACTCCGAGCCTTGTGATCAGGGCACTGAGAGGTTGAGAGAGCGAAAGCTCACCGGCCGTCGTGCGGTAATCGTCGGGCCGGTCGCGACACAAGCCAGGGTGAGAGTCGCCGAGGCAATGGGGGTTCGGGTGGGTCCACCGGAGAAACGCGACGAGGTCTGGTTCACCAGGCTCTACGCCGCCGAGTACGCACACATCGTCAGGTACGGACTGCGTCGACTCGCCGACGCGGACGCGTCGGCGGAACTCGCCCAGGAGGTCTTCGTCGTCGCGTGGCGGCGCCGCGGTGAGGTGCCGGACCGCAGCCTGCCCTGGCTGTACGGGGTGGCCCGGCGCCTGCTGGCGAACCAGTGGCGGTCCCGGCGCGCCGCCCCGGACGTCCTGCCGATCACCGACGCCGACCTCGCGCGGGTGGCGCATCCGTCCGGCGCCGACGCCACCGTGGGAGTCGCCGACGTCCGGGCGGCCCTGGCCACCCTCAGCGACCTCGACCAGGAGATCCTCCGGCTGATCGGCTGGGAGGAGCTGACGGTCTCCGAGGCGGCCCAGGTACTCGGCTGCGCTCGCGCCACCGTGGCGGTGCGTCTGCACCGTGCCCGCCGCCGTCTCACCGAAGCGATGTCAGAGCAGCCCGTCCGGCCCCGGCGTCCGGTGTTGGCGACCATTCGAGAGGACCTGTGATGTTCGGAGCAGAGCGAACCCGTACCCTCCTCGGCCCGGTCGACCCGGCCCGGGACACCGCCGTGGCGCCATCCTCGGTCTCGGCGCGCGACCTGATCGACCGTGCCGGCGCCGTCGAGCCGGTCGTCGGTCATCGCCGCGTACGCCCGACCCGTCGGCTGGTTCTGACGGCCGGGACGTTGGCCGTCGCGGCCGGCGCCGTGGCGGTCCTCCAGCCGTTCGACAAGGTCGCCCCGGACACCGGGGACGTGCCGAAGGCCGCGCCCGGATCGGTGCTCGTGCCGGTCGCGTACCAGTTCGACTCGGACGCCCCAGCGGCCGGCCCGCAGCTGCGCGCCCTGGCCAGCAAGCTCGTCGACGCGGAGTACGACAACAGCAGCGGGCGCTACATGTATCACCACACGAAGCTGTGGGGCGACCCGGTGATGACCTCCGCTGACGGCCGCCACCACGTCGCATTCGCCGACGAGACCAAGGTCTGGCAGGCCGTCGACGGGACCGGGAACCAGACCACCATCCAACTGGAACCGCAGTATCCCGACCAGGAGTCCCGGGACTACTGGCAACGCAATCTCGGGAAGGTCCCTGCGGTCGCCGGCACCCCCGCACCCGCCACCGTTCCGCTGCCGCCCAGGGAACTCACGCCACCGCAGGCTGATCGGTCGCAGCTACGCGAGCTGCTGAAGGCCGCCCACGGCGCGGGCGCGGTGAGCAAGGAGGTCAGCACGGTGTACGGGCGGTACGTGGTGCCGCGGCAGACCCGCGCGGAGATCCTGCGGGTCCTCGCCGAGGTTCCCGGCTTCCGGTGGCGAGGGCAGGTGACCGACCGCGCTGGACGGAAGGGTGCCGCGATCACCTTCGACGACCGCGAGCACGACGCGCAGTCTCTGCTGATCTTCGACCCACAGACGGGCGAGCTGCTCGCCCACGAGCGGCTGACGCTCGCACCCGTGCGGATCAGCTCGTACAAGGTGATCCTCGATACCGCCTGGACCGACCGGCTCGGTTGACCGCCGGCAGCGGGGCCGCTCCCTCGGAGCGGCCCCGCCGCGTTTCCATTCCAGCCGGAGCATCGGTCGGACATGCCCCGCGCGTAGCAGATCAACTGTCTCGCCGGGCGTTGTCCACAGCCCGCCGCGTTGTCCACAGGCGGCGCGGTCGGGACGGTTTGCGGGGCGGAACCCGAGCAGGGTCGGCGGCACACCCGAGCCCGACCCGCTGGAGGCCGCGATGGCACCCCGTACCTCCGTTCCGCCGATCCGACGACTTCCCCTGGTCGTCACAGGGGACGGCGATCTGCTCGACGACCTGCTCCGGCTCGCCGCCGCAGGCGGGACCGAGGTGGAGCTCGCCGCCGACCCGGCGGCCGCCCGTACCCGCTGGCTTCCCGCACCGCTGGTGCTGCTCGGCGCCGACCAGGCGCAGCCGTGCCTGCGTGCCCGGCTGCCGCACCGGCCCCGGCTGGTGCTGGTCGGCCGGGCCGGCCAGATCGACCCCGGCTGGCAGATCGCCGAGCTGATCGGCGCCGAGCACGTCGCCGCGCTGCCCGCCGCGGAACCGTGGCTGGTGGATCGGTTCGCCGAGCACGGCCCTGACCATCCGGACGGCTCCGGCGCCCGGATCGTCGCGCTGCTCGGTGGGCGGGGCGGCGCCGGGGCGAGCGTGCTCGCCGGCGGGCTTGCCGTGACCGCCGCCCGGGCCCGGCTGCGCACCCTGCTGGTCGACGCCGACCCGCTCGGCGGTGGCCTCGACCTCGTGCTGGGCTGGGAGCAACTGGAAGGGCTGCGCTGGCCCTCACTCACCGGTGCGGACGGGCGGGTCGACGCCCCAGCGTTGGTCCAGGCCCTACCCAGCCGCGGCGACCTGGTGGTGCTCTCCTGGGACCGCGGCGACCTGTTGGCGCTGCCCGCGGCGGCGATGGCGGCGACCCTCGACGCGGCCCGGCGCGGCCGGGACTTCGTGGTGATCGACCTGCCTCGGCAGCTGGACGCCGCCGCCGTGATGGCGTTGCAGGCGGCCGATCAGGCGTTCGTCGTCGTCCCGGCCGAGCTGCGAGCCACCGCGGCGGCCGCGCGGGTGGTGGCCGCCGCCGTCCCGCACTGCGCCGCGCTCTCGGTGGTGGTGCGCGGGCCCGCCCCGGGCCGGTTGCGCGCGACCGAGGTGGCGCGGGCACTCGGGCTTCCGCTCGCCGGCACGCTGCGGCCCGAGCCGGGGCTCTGCCGCGGGCTGGAACGGGGCGAGGCCCCGGCCGCCGCCGGCAGGGGTCCGCTGGCCGCCCTCTGCCAGCGGATTGTCACCGAGCTCACCGGCGTTCCGGTCGCGAGTGCGGCATGACGGGCCGGCTGGAGGACGGCACCCTCGCCGCCCGGGTTCGGCAGCGCATCGCCGCGGCCACCACCCCAGTCACCCCGGCGGCGATCGTCTCGGCGGTACGGGCCGAGCCCACCGCCGCGGTGCTCGGTGACACCGCCGTGCTTCGGATCGCCGACCGGGTCCACGACGACCTCGTCGGCGCCGGGCCGCTGGCCCCGCTGCTGGCCGACCGGGAGGTGACAGACGTACTGGTCAACGGGACCCGGGTCTGGGTCGACCGGGGGGCCGGGCTGCACCAGGTGGCGATCCTGGTGGGCTCGGTGGAGGACGTCCGCCGGTTGGCGCAGCGACTGATCGCCAGCGCCGGGCGGCGGCTCGACGACGGCTCCCCGTACGCGGACGCCCGGCTCCCCGACGGCACCCGGCTGCACGCCGTCCTGCCGCCGGTGGCGACCGAGGGCCCGTACCTGTCCCTGCGGACATTCCGGCACCGGCCGTTCACGCTCGACGAGCTGGTGCACCAGGGGACCGTGCCGCGACCGGTGGCACCGGTGCTCGCCGCCGTCGTCGCGGCCCGGCTGGCGTACCTGGTCACCGGCGGCACGGGGTCGGGCAAGACCACGCTGCTCAACACGCTGCTCGGGTTGGTGAAGGCCACCGAGCGGATCGTGCTGGTGGAGGACGCCGCCGAGCTGCAGCCGGGGCACCCGCATGTGGTGGGGCTCCAGGCGCGTACCGCCAATGTGGAGGGATCGGGCGTGGTGAGCCTCGGCGATCTGGTCCGGCAGGCGTTGCGGATGCGCCCGGACTGGCTGGTGGTCGGGGAGTGCCGGGGCGGCGAAGTGGTCGACCTGCTCGCCGCGCTGAACACGGGCCACGACGGGGGTGTCGGTTCTCACCGGAGGCTTCAGTGCGTCAAGATTCTTTTCGGTGCAAATTTCAGCGGTGCCTTCGAGATTTCAGCGATCCTCCTCCTGCCCTTCCTCGTCTTCACCGGCGGCGGCTCATGTGGGAACGGGCAGACTCCTCCCGGTTCCCGGCCGTACGCGTCCAGCGTCGCCGCCAGGTCGGGATGCCTCTGCGCTTCGAGAAGGGCGAGGTAGGCCTCCGCGGCGTCGGGATGCCCGCCTCAACCTCGATGCTGAGCAGATCGCCGGCGTCCGCGTTGCAAGGGAAGCTCACCAGGCGCTGGGCGGCCAGCGCATTCCCTTGATCCCTGAGGGTCTCCCCATCGTGCTCGGTGACGGTTCCGACCGGCGTCAGGGCGGTCGTGTGCGCCTGGGCATGGTCACACCACCCCGTCACGGTCGAGGACCCGCGGCGTGGACCGCACGGCGGGACGTCCGACGCTTCAACCGCCCCCGAGCCGACCAGCGGACTCAGCGAGACCCACAGGAACGGGGCGGCAGTCGTGACGTTCCGTTACCAACGACCCGGCACCGATCGTGTGGCGCATCCGCTTCTGCCGATGACAGTGCGCGTGATCATGCCGATGAAGGGCAGACGCACAATTTCTTAGCCTTGACGATTTGGTAGTGAGCTCGACCGGCATCTGAATCTGCAGAGGCTAAAGCCGCTGACGCAGGATCGGCGCAGGCGCTCCAGAACGGGATGAAAAATGGCGGCTGAACGAAATTCGCCGACGCCGAGACCCTGACCCCGGTGATGCGGGACGTCTTCGGCGCAGCTCAGGATGATTAGCCGCCCTCGGGGCCCTGCCCCCGACTCGCCGGGCGGCCGGTGCGTCGGCAGCCCGGCGGGTCCGGCTGGCCAACAGGCAGAGGCTGCGGCCACGTCGCGTCGGTTAGCCTGCCGTCATGGCGAGCGCCGAGCTGGATGAGTTGATCGTCGCGGACGCCGAGGCGCTGCGCGCGTGGTTGTCGGCCAACCACGCCACGTCGCCCGGCGTCTGGCTGGCCCTGACCAAGAAGGGCGGCATAGTCACCACGCTGACCTGGCAGCAGGCGGTCGACGAGGCCCTGTGTTTCGGCTGGATCGACGGGCAGACCCGGAAGCGGGATCAGGAGACCTCTTGGATCCGGTTCACCCCTCGTAGACCCCGCAGTTCCTGGTCACAACGCAATGTCGCCCACGTGGCCCGGCTGGAAGCACAGGGGCGAATGCTGCCCCCAGGCCGCGTCGCGGTAGAAGCCGCGAAGGCGGACGGGCGGTGGGCGACGGCCTACGCCCCGCCGTCGGAAGCCGAGGTGCCGGCCGACCTACTCGCCGCCATCGCCGCCGTCCCGGCCGCCCAGGCCATGTTCGACGTACTCACCAAAACCAACCGGTTCGCTCTCATCTACCGCGTCAATGCCGTCAAACGGGCGCAGACCCGCGAGCGAAAGATCGGCGAGTTCGTCGCCATGCTGGCCCGCCACGAGACGATCTACCCGCAGAAGGCCCAGCCTCCGAACTCGCCGTAATCGGCACCTTCACAATCAAGTGCACTGATCTGCCGCTGACCGCGTGTCACGCAGCGTCACAGTCGGTCGGGCAAGACGGTGCTCGGTCTTGCCGAGATCCGCGCGTTCAGACACTCGCGATTCTCGATGAGGACTATGACTCACGGTGCCAATGCTGGGTGATCACGGCGGCAGGTTCTCTGCGGTTCGACCGAAATCGCCGCCAGACGTGACCTACCCGTCACGAGTTCAGTGGTGTCAAGATCGATGAGCAGAACCCGAGGGTATCCACATGACCGCGACTGTCACGAAGTACGGCAGCACAGGCTCAGAGTTCGCTCATGAACCCTGTGAAGAACCCTGATGCGACAGTTTGTCCAGGTCACGCTTGCAAAACCGGTGGTGAGCCCATTCCTCGTTGAACACAGTGCCGAGGCATTGCCGCACTGTCCGCCCCTTGGCGTACGGGGGCCATCTGTCGTCGTCCGGGACCGGCGCGGTCTTCGCGAGCTGATCAGGCGTGACCTCGGCCAGCCATGTCTCGATCTCTGAAGCCTGCCGGACTCGTACGGCGAGCACCTCGTCGAGGCTCGGTTGGGCGGACGGGTCGAGCCCGTCCTCCTGGTCCATGACGAACGGTGGACCCAGTCCCATGGCCGTGAACGGCTCGGTGAGCCCGAGCATGCAGCGTCGGAACCAAGAGTCGTGCACGAAGACAAGGTGGCGCAGAGTTTCGACCATCGACCACTCGCCGTCGACGCCGTGATGTTCGCTGTTCTCGGGCATGGACCGAACTCGCTCGGTAGTCGTCGCCCAATCGTCCCGCAGTTGCCGCCAGGCCTCTCGCAGGTCGTCCGGCTGATCTGAGCGGATCAGCAGCCGTACCGGGTGACGACGGTCGAGCTCCGCCTCGACGTACGACATCACCTCGACCCCGTTGACCACAAGATTGGTGACCAGGCCGTCGATCTCGGCATCCTGCATGACCACGCCGACCATCCGCGCTCTACTCAGGTCGCATTCGCGGAATTCTGCGCCGGTGAGGTCCTCATCGTGGAAGCGTCGCATGCAGACAGGCTAGGTCGCACCGCACACGCCACGCCTGGATCTGCCGCTGGTAAGGCGCGCAAGGGGCATCGATCCTCGACCGGTCTGACGGAAGCTAGGTGTGGGCGCAGTGCGGCTTGTCTGCGAGCTGGTTGCCAGACGTACGGTAAGCGCACAGGGATCTTGGCCGATGCGCGCCGCAACGCCATAAGCCGCACTCCGAGGTAGTCGGGTCAAATGCGGCGTCTCGGCCGGTTGGCAGGGGATTCCGCTGTCGATGCCCGAACGTCATCGAGTGGCAATCGCCGGAGTGGTCAAAGGTTTACGGATCTTGTCCGGTGGCCTGGGCGGCGATGCGTCTGGGACGATGCGGCTCGGCGTGCCATGGCGCTGAATCTGCGTGGCGCGGTGGGTGGACAGTGCTGCTGGGGACGGGGTCGGCGGATGCCTAGGGAAAAGATGTGGGTCGAGTACGAGGACGGCGCGCGTCTGTCGCGATCGGCGAAGAAACCCGGTTCGTTCAGCCCGCTGACCCGTGACGGCGGTACGAACAACCTGGGCCACGTCACCCTCGACCCGATCGACGGAGACGAGATGCCGCATCTAGGACCCAGGGAACGCTCCGAGCTCGAGGACTTCCTGCGCGAGCTGGCTGTCGAGGTGACGCTGATAGCCCTGGAAAGGGCCAGGCCGCACGTCGAGAGGTGGGTGGCCGAAACCGCCGTCCCGGCCGCCACGTCGGCGGTGGCGTCGGCCGTCCCGGCTGTCGGGGCGGCGGTAGCATCGGCCGGCTCCGCTGTCGGGTCGGCTGCGGTAACGGCCGGCTCCGCCGTGGGGTCGGCGGTGGCATCGGCCGGCTCCGCCGTGGGGTCGGCTGCGGTAACGGCCAGCTCCGCTGTCGGGTCGACCGTGTCATCAGCGTGGAACAAGGCGACCCGCAAGAAGAAAAAGCGGGTCGTCGCCGTCGAGTCGCACATCGGGGCGGAACCTGCACCAGTGAACCCCGCACCGGTGGAAGCCGGTGTGGTGCTGGAAGCTGCGCCTGTGGAAGCGTCGCATGACGTGGCTGCCGCTATCGAGGCGTACAGGGCTGGTATGAGCCGGGCGGAAGCGCGGAAGCGTATCGTCGTGGCGCTAGCTGCCCGGCTGTTCAGCGAGCAGCAGATCGAGATCGTGCGCAATGCGCGGATCGACGATGACCGCGATACAGCGGAGCTGAACAGCGCCACCCTGGCATTGACGCAGAAGCAGATCGGCGAGAGCGTCCAGCTGATGTTGGAGAGCACCCCTGCTCTGCTCGCCGAAGACGCCATGGCTGACCTGCGGAAAATCCTCGGCCCCGCGCCCGCCGAGGAGGACGGGCAGCCCGAACGACGCATGTGAAGCGTCACGGCCGCCATCTTCGAGTCACTCCACGGCGCTCGCCCAGTCGGCGAGTGCGGATTGCGCCGTACCGGTCGACCAAAGGCCCCGAGCGACCCCGCACACAGTTGCACCGGGATGGCCACCGGTGACGACTCCCGGTCGGTCTCGGCTCCGACCGGGCCGCTTCGCCGGCCATAGCCGGACGGTCTGCGTACCGTCGTCCACGTGACCTCGCGGCACGCCACGTCGGAGGACTCGGCCACACCGAGCTGCGGCCACGCCATCATGGCCGGCCGGTGGCCCATCAAAGGCTCGCTGCCGCGCACCTGAGCAGACCCTCGTTAAGCATGGTTGAGGTCCGCTATAAACGTTGAGATTAGCGAGGTCCAGTCAGGCTGCTGCATCCTCACTTGCTGCTCCGCGCTTGCTGGTGTTCATGGCTGCTGGTGACACACCGTGATGTATGGCCGCCTCCTCTTCGTCCGCGTCCGGTGTCATACCTCCCGACCAGCTCGTCATGCGTGCAGCAGTGTCTGCCTTCCTGGGCCGCTATCGCGGCCAGACACGCGTGCATACCGAGTCCGACCTGCGTGTCTTCCTCCGCTGGTGCACCGAGCAAGACCTCGACCCGCTAATCATTCGCCGAGTCGACGTCGAACGATATGTGCGCTGGCTGCAGGACGTCCGCCGGTATCAGCCCTCGACGGTCTCGCGACGCCTGTCCGTGGTGGTCGGCTTCTACCGGGTCTGCGTCATCGACGCCATCCTCGAACATCCCCCAGCCGACTACGTCCGCCGTCCCACCGTGCCGTCCGAATCACCGACCCTCGGGCTGGGGCACCTGCAGTTCGAGGCCCTGATCACCACCGCCCGGCAGTCCACCAACCCGAACGACTTCGCCCTGATCGCGCTCCTGGGACTGCTCGGTTTGCGAATCTTCGAGGCGTGCGGCGCCAGCATCGGCGACCTGGGCGAGGAACACGGCCACCGCGTCCTGCGCATACACGGTAAGGGCGGCAAGGGTGCTCGTCCCGCTGCCACCAGCTGTGGCCCGAGCTATCGACCGGGCCGTCGATGAACGCACCGGCGGACCGATCCTGCGTAACACCGTCGGCGCGCGGATGGACCGGCACGCGGCGACCCGCCGGCTCAAGCATCTCGCCGAAACCGCAGGCATCCGGATGCCGAGGATGCACCCGCACATGCTGCGCCACACGTTCGTGACCACCATGCTCGACGCCGGGGTCAGCCTCCGCGACGTACAGATCGCCGCCCGCCACGCCGACCCCGCACCACGATGCGCTACGACCGGGCCCTCAAGAACCTCGATCGGCACCCGAACTACATCCTCGCCGCCTACATGGCCTCAGGCACGTGACAGCGACCGACCGGGTTGAGCGACTCTGCCGAGTTCAGGGCGCCGGCTCACCGGTTGCTGAACGACCGGATCTGCCGATGAGCGAACGGTGCCGGTGTCCGCTCAGCAAGGCTGCTGTGGTTAGCATCGTTTGTGACGGATCTCCATGTACTTCGTGTGTTCTGCGGTCCCGGCGGTAAGTACGGAAGCCAGCTCGGCGTTGTTCTTGACGGCCATACCGTGGCCGCTGGGCAGGACCGCCAAGCCGTGGCCGCGCGGCTGGGCTTCAGCGAAACCGTCTTCGTCGAAGATGCCGGCACAGGGGTCGTCGATATCCACACGCCAAGCGTGCGGCTGCCGTTTGCCGGTCATCCCCTGGTCGGCACGTCCTGGCTGCTGAGTCGGCTCCGAGCCCGGCCGGAACTCCTGCGCCCGCCGGCGGGCTCGGTGCCAACCTGGCAGGACGGCGAGTTCACCTGGATCAGGGGTCGCGCGCAGTGGGTGCCCGGCAGGCGCATGCAGCAGTACGCCTCAGCTGAGGAGGTTGACGCGCTGCCGTGTCCGCCGCCAGGTGATGGGTGGTTGTACGCGTGGGCGTGGCAGGACCGTGCCGCCGGTCGGGTGCGTACCAGGGGATTTCCTCGCCGGGGCGACGCCATCGTCGAGGATGAAGCCACCGGAGCGTCCGCGATCGTGCTCACCGCCGAGCTACGCCGTGCGCTGGACATCATGCAGGGCAAGGGATCGCAGATCCTGACTCGACCAGGTCCGAACGACGCCGTCGAAGTCGGCGGCCGGGTCATCCTTGAGGAAACCCGCTCCCTCTAATTGAGCCACTCCCACAGCGCCCAAGCCAGGCGGAAGCTCAGCTGCCGAGATCAATCCTCGCCGGGGTCGAGGAACAACTCGGCCAGCCGGGGCAGCCGACGCCGCATCTCGTCATCGTCATCAAAGTCGAAGTCCTCACCCATGTCGGGCTCGCGGGCCTCGTCGATGCCGACCGCAACCTGCTGGCGGGCCTTCATCGCCTCGTAGAACGCGTGGTCGTCACCCGTGACCTGCTCGTAGGCCTCGCTGGCTACGTAGTTCACCGACTCGGCGAACAGCGCGCCGTCGTCTTCCTCGGCCGCCGCTTGTCGTACCACGGGATGGTCAGCCAGTCCTTCGGGGGAGGCCAGGACACGGTCGTACCACTCGCGCCCTAGCGCGATGACTCCCGCCCGGAAATCCATAAAGCTGTCGTCCGAGCATCCCCCGCCGATCAGGTACGCAGCCGCCCACACGTCCCAGCGATAGAGGGCGCCATGGAGCTGATCGAAGAGCTCCTGGAACTCGAGGATGCCCTCCGGTGATGTTGCGGCCAAGCGCGTCACCAGTGCCGCGGCAACGGCCTCACCGTCGTCGCCGGTCCGCCCATCGAGTCCCGCCCCGGCCGACTCCACGACCGCCCAAAACTCGTCAACGTTCATGGCGCGAGAGTCTCCCACGGCCAACCGACACAACTCATGCCTGTCGACCCAGGCACCGGTCGCGAGCAGCCGCTCAGGCATTCCTGACCCTGAGCATCCGCTATGCCGCGATCCGCGCGTTACGCAGCGTGACGACTATGCGCTACGCAGCGTCATGGCAAGCGGATCGGATCCGGCGTCCGGTCGTGCCGAATAGCGGATGTTCGCCGAGCCTGTTCTGGAGGAGAGACGGCCGGGGTGTGCGATCTTCGCCGTGCGATGGTGGTGCGCTCCCCTTCGGCGCTCGTCATGCCTGCAACGCGGGCGACGCTCTCTCAGGTCGCCCGCGAGCTGGGGCCCGATGTTGACCAGGTCCTCCAACCGATCCAGCAGCTGACCCAACGTAGCTCGATGCATCATCAACCGCTGACGCAAATCGGCAAGCCCGACGCCGCTGAGCCGCGGCCGCGCGTGCGCCGGAACGGCAGACTACCGTTCCCCGATCGGGTCGGTGGTGGGCCGATACCCGGCGCAGATCGCGTGCATGCGGGTGATGTGACCGGCGCCGTCAGTGTCGAAGTAGGCCCGCTGCTCGACGATGAATGGGCCGTCCGCGTTCCGGACCCGGAAACGGTAGTCGATGCGTTCGCGATCAACTACGTGCCCCGCCTCGACATGCTCAATCTTTTCGATAACGTCATCGGGCTCGAACCACTGGTACAGCACCTCGTGCACGATCCGCTGTGGGGAATCCGCCTCCCAGAAACGCCCGGGCGTCATGCCACGGAAGATCACGTCGGGGACAAAGAGTGCGAGAAGGCCGTTTGTGTCTTTGGCCGCCAGAGCAGCCACATACCTTGATCCAAGATCGGTCATCCGTCACCCCTTCGGGAAGCGAGACCATCGACCGGGTGACCCGGCACCGCTGGCTGTCGGCCCTAGCCTTTGCTGCTTTCAGTGCCGCTGAGAATAACGCCGGTGGTTGGTGCTTTGCATCGGCCAGGACTGGACCGTCCGGGCTGGCCCCCTCGACGATCGTCCTGTGCCCTGCGATGCTTGGTGGCGGATAGGAGCTGACATGCGGGTGACGGCCTGGAGCAACGGTTCGGCGAGTTCATCAGTTGCGGGGTACGGCCTTCGCGTAACCCCCGCGGACCGGGATATGCACTTCGATCGTGGTTGGGAGCATGTGGAGGTTGACCTGGGCATCCACGGTCCCGCCGCCATTCCGCTCTCTGAATCCTTTTGGGCTAGATGTACCGAACTTCGGAGCGCGAGTGTCGGCCGTTGGCTCCTCGCCCACCGCCTGGCACCTTGGCCCAACGGCTCCCCACCGAAACTCGAGTTGCTACATCTCGGTGGAAACGCGTTCCAACTGTCACCGCTTAGGTAGGTGTGGCGAACGGCATCCTCATCTGCCGCGATCCGCGCGTTACGCAAGGTGACCTCGGACGCTGCCGATCGGTGTCCGGAACTGCCGAGAAGCGGATGTCGACTCAATCCCTCCTGGCGCGCTGGTTCCGGATGAGAGTCAGCAGGGCGGCATGCGTCTGCTCGTCGGCGGCCACGACAAGACCGCCGCCCGCACCCGTGTCAGCGTACGAACGAGAACTTCGCCTTACCGTCGACGGCCCGTACGGTTCCGGTGATCTCGAAGGCGACGGACTCCTGCCAGGAGTTGGTGTCACTCGGCGAGCGGACCAGGGTCACGGTGGCTACGCCCTGGGCGGAGGACTGCACCGAGACGATGCCGCCCGAAACCACCTTGAGGACCAGTTCCGGATACCGGATGATGGTCCATGCCTTGACCGTCGCCACGTAGCTGCTCGCCCGGAAGGGGCAGTCCGCCGGATCACGCTCGGTGCGGCGCGCGCAGTCGTCCACGTGGGCCCGCACCTGCTGCTCGATGTCCCGGCGCACATCGTCGCGGACCTCGGCCGAGGAATGCTCGAGAATCGCGCCACCGGCAAACGCGATCATCGGTTGTGCCTGGTACAGCGGGTGCTCGGGGAGGGTGACCCGGTAGGCACCCGGATAGGCGATCATGGACCGGGTGGTGGTCACCAACAGGCTGGTACCGGCGACGACCAGCCGGTCCGCCAGCGGGTGGGCCAGCGTGAGTTCGAGCAGCCCGTCCGTGATCCGCCATGAACGCAGCCCTCGTACGCCCCCCTGGTTGATCAGGGGCAGGGTCCTCGTGATGCGTGGGCCACCGAAGTCGTAGCTGACCTGCGTGGACGCGCTGCCCACGGTCCAGCTCGTGACCTTGATCTCGACGTTGCGCGGCGGGGTGTAACCGCTGTTGGCCAGCGTGCTGTTCGTCAACAGCGACAAGTCCGCCCGCGCGTCCACTCCGGCGACGGATCCCGACTGACCGACCGTGGAACCCTCGGCGAGCAACGTACGCGCCCGGTCGGCGTCCCGGTCGGCCAACGCGTCGAAGTAGGCGCGCACCGCGGCCTCCGGTCCGACAAATCGCGGCACCAGCAGCACCGACGCCGCGCAGAGACCCACCAGCCCGACGGCCGCCGCGATCACGATGGGCAGCCAGAGCCGGCCATGGCCGGCCTTCCGTGGCGGAGCCGGTGGCACCGGTGGCGGGAAGCCGGGGCCCACGCCAGGCGGGGAAGGGGCTTCCCCGAGTGCGCCGGAACCGAGAACACTCCGCCCACAGCCCGGGCACGACCCCGCGACCAGCAACGAGCCGCACGCGGTGCAGTACCGGTCCCGCCGTGGCTGATTCACCGAACTCCCTCTCTCGATCCGCGGTCTGTGCTGTGACGGCTCAGCGGGTGGGCACGAACACGACCTTGCCCTCGGCCACGCGCGCCGTGCCGGACACCGAGAACGCGGTGCTGTAGGCGAATTCCGGCGCGACCGGAGAATCGGTCCGGCCGGTCACCACGGCCGCCCCCGCTTGCCCGACGACGAATCCCTCGCCGCCGGCCGCCAACTGCACCCGTAAAATCGGGTACGCAGTGATCGTCCAGTTGACGTCCGTGACGGGACCGTTGCTGACGCCGTGGAACGGGCATCCCGGCGGCTCAAGGTCGGTGCTCCCGGCGCATTTGTCGAGGTACGCCCGCACCTGCGGCTCGATCTCCTGAAGAACGGTGGGCCGCAGCCGTACCACGAAGCGGCGGCTGTCGTCGGGGGCTCCCGCCTGCACGGTGACGGGATCCGCTTCCCGGACGGTGTTCGCGAGCGGCGCGATCTGGTACATGCCCGGGAACACCGCCTCGATCCTGGGCCGGGACGCCGGTACCAGGGTGCCCGCGACATTGTAGGTGTCCCACCCGGTGTCGTTCATCGGCATCGGCAGCGGCAGCAGCCCGTTCTGGATCGTCCAGCCGCCGCTCCACCCGTCGGTGCGGATCAAGGTGAGTTCGAGCTGACTGTTCCCTTGGCCGAGGCGGTAGTCGACCTTCACCTTGCTGGTGTCGGCGAGCGCGTAAAGGATCGTGACCTTCGGCTTGCTGGGTGGGGTGTATCCGGGGTCGTTCAGCGTGCGGTTGGTCAGCATCGGCGGGTCGGTCTGCTTGCGGGATCTCGGTTCGAGGAGTGCCAGCGCGTCGTCGGCGTCGCGCGCGGCGAGGGCCTCGAAGTAGGAGCGGGCCACCTCGTCGGGATCGTCCGGGAACATGCGCAATACCACCAGTGGCACCGCCGTCGCGAGGAGGAGTCCGACGACCGTGCCGGCCAGGATCAGCGGCCAGCGCCGCCGGCGGGGTATGGCGGCACCGGAGTGCGTCGCCGCCGGCCGGTGTCCAGACGGCCCGACGCGACACGGGAACCGGTGCCCCGGATCGCCGTGGACCGGCGTGCCACAGTCCGGACAGTATCGAGCGGGCGCTGTATCTGTCATCGGGTCACCTTGCTCGTCGGGTAGGGCGGGAACGTGGCCGGCCATGCGGAGACCGGACGGACGCGGATCACCGAGGCATGAACAAAATCTTGGACGTGGTGGCCGTCGCGTGGCCGAGCACGGAGAACGAACTGCTTTCGGTGAAGACCCCGGACCCGTCGCGCGCGGTCACCGTCGCGGTCCCGAACGTGCTGGTCACCTCTATCGAATAGGTGGAGCCGAGCGCGATCTCGATCGCGGGGTGTTGGGCGATCTTCCAGACGACGTCCCTGACCGGAGTCGGACTGTAGGCCGAGAAGGGACACCCTCGCGGCGCCAGCTCCCGGCTCGCCGTACACCTCTCCAGGTACGTCCGCACCTGCGCCTCGACCGACTGGCGGGCACTCTCCCGCATCCGTACGCGGAGGGCGCCCGCTTCCCTGTCGCCGGTCCGCACGGTGACCGGTGCGACGACCTCCCGGATCAGATGGTCGGGGAGCGTGACGAGATAGGAGCCGTGGAACACGTACTCGATGGAACCGGACGGCATTTGGGTGCCCGCGATGAGGAGAGCCTCGAATCCGTACTCACCGGTGGGGGGCGGCAACGAGGGCAGGCTGTTGATCCGCCACGGCCGCGCCTCGCCGGTGCCCCCTTCATGGATCAGCGTGAGCAGCGTCGCCCTCCGCTCCCCGTCGACCTCGTAGTCTCCCTCGACCGTCGCGACGTCTCCGCGGACCTCCAACTTCGTGATCTTCAGCCGCCCCGGCGGGTGGTAGCCGGGATCGCGCAGGGCCGCACCGCTGGTCAACGGCATGGGGGCGGTGTTCGCGACGTCCCGGGAAAGCAGGGATCGCGCCGTGTCGGCATCACGGTCCGCGAGCGCGTGGAAGTAGGCCGCGATGGTGTCCCGGGGTGACCAGGGCGCCGGCTCGTCCCGGCCCATCGTGACCGTCGCCACCGTGGCCAGGGCGAGGGCGATGACGGTGAGCGCCGCGATGCGCCAGCGACGCCATCGACGCGGCCCGCCCCGTCGGTGTTGGACGGGCCGGTGCGCCTCGTGATCCGCCGGTGCCGGTGCCGGTGCCGGCGCGGGTGCTGGTGCTGGTGCTGGCATCGGTGCTGGTGCTGGTGCTGGTGCTGGCATCGGTGCTGGTGCTGGTGCTGGTGCTGGTGCCGCGGGCGCTGGCCGGTGCTGGGCCATGCCGCACTGGCCGCAGTAGGCCGCTTGCTGCGGAACGACGCCGTGGCACCGCGGGCAGTGGCTGTCCGAACGCAGCATGACGCTCAGCCCTCGTCGTCGGTCGACAGGTAAGGACCGCGGCTGGCGACCGGGAAGCCGGACAGGCCGACCAGCGCCGGGAGCGCCGATGGGGCCGCGGCGTACGACGGCAGGGGTGGATCCTGCCCGTTCCCGGGGGCGCTGCGGTCCACCCAGCGAAGGGCCTCGGAATAGAGTGGGTCGGTGACCTCACGGCAGGGCACAACAGAGCCTTACGTCGGGACGGACGAACACGAAGTATGCACCAACCTCCCAGGCCCGTGCTGTCCTGCAAAGAGTTGCCGGGACGCAGATCGCCCTAACAGGGCGGCCGACGGGTGCGCTGACGTGCCGATGTAAGGTCGTTGGATCTTCGGTCGTAACTTGTCGTTGAATGGCGCCGCGTGCGCGCTCATGCCGCTGACGGCGCGCGGGGTTGGATAACCGTTGGTGGCCATGGCGCGGGGTCGGGCAGCATCGGGCGCATGATGCTTCTCGTTCCCTGCGACCCGCTGCGGCCTCGCCGTCCGGATGAGCATTTCGCGCCGGAGGCGCAAGCAGCTCGAGAAGCCGGCCTGGCCGTCGCTGTGGTTGACCACGACGCGCTGGCCCGAGGCGATGACGCAGAGCGGGCGGTGGCGTCCGTGCCCAGAGGCGGCACGGCCATCTATCGAGGCTGGATGCTGCGCAGTGAACGGTACGCCCGCTTCACGCATGTGCTCGCCAAGCGCGGCGTGACGGTCCGTACGACCGGCGAGCAGTATCGGCGGGCGCACGAGTTGCCCGGCTGGTATCCCGCGCTGGCGGCGGTCACGCCACGCTCAGCATGGACCACGGCCGCAGACCGGGCGGACTTCGACCAGGCCCGGCTCGCTCTCGGTGCGGGGCCCGGCCGTCGTGCGTGACTACGTGAAGTCGATGAAGCACTACTGGGACGAGGCTGCCTTCGTTGCGGACGTCGGAGATGGGGAGGCCGCGTGGAAGGTCGCCAGCCGGTTACGGCAGCTGCGGGAGGACGACTTCGTCGGCGGGTTCGTGCTGCGCGAATTTGAGCCGTTCACCTCCGCGGAGGTGCGGACCTGGTGGGTGGATGGCCGGTGCGTCCTGATCGGGCCGCATCCGGACACACGGTCTGACCCGGGTCGCGGCGTCTACGGCCCGCGCCGGCCCGGTGCGCGGCTGAACGGCTCGACCCCTACCCGTCGATCGCCATGATGACGCAGACGCAGACGCAGACGCAGACGCAGACGCAGCCGATAGCCGGCGGCCGGCAGCCTGCTGGCCGGAACGTGGGCTGGGGGCCCGTGTCCCGGCCAGCGGCCGAAGGGGTGGGTGGCCGAGTGGGCCGGGTCGTCAGCGGGACTGGAGCGCGTCGAGGGCGACGGCCATCGCGATGACCAGGCGCCGGTCGATCTGCGGGTTGTGCACCTCGACGACGTATTTGTCGCGCAGGCCCCACTTCTTGATCACGGAGAAGACCGGCTGGCCGCCAGCGGT
Source organism: Micromonospora sp. NBC_00389 (assembly GCF_036059255.1). NCBI lineage: Bacteria > Bacillati > Actinomycetota > Actinomycetes > Micromonosporales > Micromonosporaceae > Micromonospora > Micromonospora sp. NBC_00389. Next base: position 1,952,570 of record NZ_CP107947.1, read on the forward strand.
GAAGTCGAAGTGGTACGGCAGCCAGGACAGCGAGTCGACGAAGCGGCGCAGCAGCGCCACCGGCATGCTGCGTTCCTGACCGGTCACCTGCGGCAGGCCAGCCTGCTCGACGTGCCACGTGGAGCGGAGCAGCGACTGGGCGAAGTCCTTGCGGAACAGGCCGATCGGGTTGCCGGCCGCGTCGGTGACGTCGTACGTGGCGCCGAGGTCGATGCGCTGGCGGGCCTTGAAGCCGAGCAGGGGCTGCTGCTTGGAGTCATCGGTGTAGATCGTCACCTGCTCCTTGAAGGCGAGCCGCTTCTGCTGCGCGAATGCCAGCAGCTCACCTTCGGTGCCGTCCGGCGAGACCGCCCGGACCTCGTACTGGTTGACCATCATCCGCAGTCGCTGGCGGATGTGGAACTGCCGCAGGGTCTGCAAATTGTCGAGCTGCATGTGGTCTCCTCAGGGGGTTGGTGGGCCGGAGTCTCGCACAGCCCGGCAACTGCCGCCGGCCCGCATCCCCCGGCGCTCCCACCAGCGGTGGATCCACCCCGTCCATCGGTTCCGGTGACGGTCAGCGGCCGTCGACGGTGGCGCGTAGCGCCCAGCCGTTGAGGATCTGGTGGATACCGCGCAGCCGTTCGTTGATCTGCTCCAGCCGTTCCGCCTGGGCGAGGGCGGCCAGCGCGGACCCGAGCGCGATCTGCTGGTCGGTGGTGAGTTTCTCCTGGTCGATGGTGTAGAGCAGGTCGACGGTCTCGGCGATGGTGTCGGCCACGGCTCCTCCTCGGGGCGCAGAGTATTCAGCAAGACAGGCATCAATGGAAGCGCTCCCAAGTCAATTCCCCGTGCCGCTCCGAATCATGCAGCGACGCTCAGGCGGGCAGGTTTGCCAGCACCACGTCGAGCACCCGGATCGCGTCGGGCTTGGAGAGCGGGTTGTTGCCGTTGCCGCACTTCGGCGACTGCACGCAGGAGGGGCAGCCGGTCTCGCAGCCGCACTCCGCGATCGCGTCCCGGGTGGCCCGCAGCCACGCCGACGCCGTCCCGTACGCCCGCTCGGCGAAGCCGGCGCCGCCCGGATGTCCGTCGTAGACGAAGACGGTCGGTGCCTCGGTGTCCGGGTGCACCGCGGTGGAGAGCCCGCCGATGTCCCACCGATCACAGGTGGCCATCAGTGGCAGCAGGCCGATCGCGGCGTGTTCGGCGGCGTGCAGCGCACCCGGTACGTCGGCCGGCTGGACCCCGGCAAGAGCCAGTGACTGCGGCGACAGGGTGAACCAGACCGCGACCGTGCGCAGCTCCCGGGTGGGCAGGTCGAGCGGCCGGGTGTCGATCACCTCGCCGGTGGCGATCCGGCGCCGCTGGTACGACACCACCTGACTGGTCACGTCGACCTCGCCGAGGAACATGCCGACCGGCCCGGCGTCCACGTAGGAGCGCAGCGAGACCACGGACAGATCGGTGACGTCCCGGGCGTGGGTGGACCAGTCCGGCTCCTCGACGTGCACCAGCGCGCAGCCGTCGGCGAGGTCGAGCTCGTCGACCACGTACGAGACGCCTTGGTGCAGGTAGACCGCGCCGGGGTGGAGCAGGAAGTGCGAGGAGCCGCCGTCCACCGTGCCGAGCAGCCGGCCGGTGGCCGACTCCACCACGGCTACCGGGGCGCCGCCCTCGCCGCGTAGGTCTACCTCGGGGCGCTCCCGGTGCCGCCAGTACCAGCCGGTGGGTCGCTGCCGCAGCGCCCCGGCCGCCACCAGCTCGTCGATCGCCTCCTTCGCCCCGTCGCCGAAGAGCGCCAGGTCAGCCGGGGTGAGCGGTGCCTCGACGGCGGCGCAGGCCAACTGCGGGGCCAGCACGTACGGGTTGGCCGGGTCGAGCACCGTCGCCTCGACCGGCGCCCCGAAGATGGCCTCCGGGTGGTGCACCAGGTAGGTGTCCAGCGGGTCGTCCCGGGCCACCAACACCGCCAGCGCCTCCTGCCCGGAGCGCCCGGCGCGGCCCGCCTGTTGCCAGAGCGACGCCCGGGTGCCCGGGTATCCGCAGATCAGCACCGCGTCCAGCCCGATCAGGTCGACGCCCAGCTCCAGCGCGTTGGTGGAGGCCAGGCCGAGCAGGTCACCCTCCAGGAGCGCCCGCTCCAGCTCGCGCCGCTCCTCGCGTAGGTAGCCGCCCCGGTAGGCGGCCACCCGGTCGCCGAGCCCGGGGACCGCATCGTCCAACGCCCGACGCGCGCTGGCCGCCACCACCTCGGCGCCCTTGCGGGACCGGACGAACGCGAGCGTGCGTACCCCCTCGGCGACCGTGTCGGCGAGCAGGTCCGCGGTCTCCCGCAGCGCCGACCGGCGGACCTGGACGAGGTCCGGCATGTCGTCGTGCCCGCCCGCCGCCTGGGCCGGCGCCAGGGACGAGGCCGCCGAGGAGTCGGGTGGGAGCAGCGGCGGTTCCCAGAGCGCGAAGGTCACCCCGCCGCGCGGTGAGGCGTCCTCGGTGACGGCGGTCACCGGCAGGCCGGTCAGCCGCCCGGCCGCGGTCGCCGGGTCGCCGGAGGTCGCCGAGGCGAGCACGAACACCGGGGTCGCCCCGAACCGGGCGCACTGGCGGCGCAGCCGGCGCAGCACGTGCGCCACGTGTGAGCCGAAGACGCCCCGGTAGGTGTGGCACTCGTCGATCACCACGTACGCCAGGCGGCGCAGGAAGCCGGACCACTGGGCGTGCCCGGGCAGGATGCCGTGGTGCAGCATGTCCGGGTTGGTCAGCACGAACCGGGAGTGCCGGCGGATCCACTCCCGCTCGGCGCGCGGAGTGTCCCCGTCGTAGCAGGCCGGGCGTACCCCCTCCAGCTCCAGCGCGGTGACGGCCCGCAGCTGGTCGGCGGCGAGCGCCTTGGTCGGCGCCAGGTAGAGCACGGTGGCGCGGGGGTCGGCGAGCAGCGTGGCCAGCGCCGGGAGCTGGTACGCCAGCGACTTGCCGGACGCGGTGCCGGTGGCGACCACCACGTGCCCACCGTCGTACGCCAGGTTGGCCGCCTCGGCCTGATGCCGCCAGGGCGCGACCACGCCACGGCCGGCGAACGCCGTGCGAAGCTCCGTCGGTGCCCACGTCGGCCACGGCGCGGGCACCCCGGCGCGGGCCGGCACCCGCTCGACGTGGGTGACCGGGTCGCCGGCGCCCCGGGCGCGCAGCCGGCGCAGCAGGTCGGTCGGCGATGGTCCGAGGCCGGGACCTGCGGATACGGTGGCGAGAGACGACGGCTTCAGGTCGTGGCGCGGCGACAGGTGCGCCGAGCTGAAGCTGTCGTGAGTCACGTCCTGCACTCTCGCACTGGTGTTCGGAGATGAAAAGTCGGACCGGGGGGTATAGGGAAGCCGCCGCCGGTGACCGCAGGGTGTCCCGGCGGTAGTGGTTAGATGCCCAGGAGAGTTTACGGCTCTGGCAAGGAGGACCGATGGAGCTGTCGCTGGCGACCCGCACCGTGGGCGAACACACGGTGCTCGAGGTCGGCGGTGAGGTGGACGTCTACACCGCGCCCCGGCTCCGCGAACGGCTTCTCGAACTGATCGACGGTGGCGCCCGGCACGTGGTGGTCGACCTCGGTCGGGTGGACTTCCTCGACTCCACCGGGCTGGGCGTGCTGGTGGGCGCGCTCAAGCGGCTCCGTACGGCCGGCGGCTCGTTCGCCCTGGTCTGCGACAAGGAGCCCCTGCTCAAGATCTTCCGGATCACCGCGTTGGACCAGGTGTTCCCGCTGCACCCCACGGTCGACGCTGCCGTTGGCGCGGAGCCGACCGGCGCCAGCGCGTGATGGCGACGGTCCGCCTCTCCTTCTCCCCGGCGCCGGTTCACGTGCGCACCGCCAGGCTGGTCGGTGTCGCCGTCGCCCGGCGTGCCGGGGTCCGGGAGGACCTGCTGGACGAGGTGCGCCTGGCCATCGGCGAGGCGTGCACCCGGGCGGTGGCCCTGCACCGCCAGTACGGTCTGGCCGACCCGGTGCTGGTGGAGATGTCCGACGCCGGGTCGTACTCGGTGCGGGTGGTCGACCGCGCGCCGATCGAGGCGGGCATCGGGCTGGCCGCGTTGCCGCCGGACGCGCTGGCCAACGAGTCGCTCACCGACGAGGCGCTGACCACCGGCGTCGGCTTCGCGCTGCTCGCCGGCTTCGTCGAGGACCTTCAGGTGCGTCCTGTCGACGAGGGCATCGGCACCGAGGTGCGGATGGTGTGGCCGCTCGGCCGCTGATCCGTCCCGCTCCACAGGCCGCTTCCCCACGGGGGAGGCGGCCTTGTTGTCATGGACCGGGCCCTATATCAGATTTCGTTTCATAACACAGCGACGAAGATCATCGAGACACGGTGCCACCTGGGTGTGACCTCCGACACTGCAGAGGGCTACAGTACCCGGGTTGTCAGCAAGTGATCCATCCCGCAGCCAGCGGGTATGGGTGTTCATCGCTGGTCCGCTGGGGTGGGTTGGCGCGCGCTTGCGAGTCCGCATTCAGGCGCTGGTCGGTGCGTCTCCACTCACCGGCGCGAGTGTTCGGTAACAGGAGGACACAGATGTCCGAGACCTTGGCCGCCGACGGCGGCGGGCTTTCCCTTACCGGTAGCAATGTCACGTACGTCGTCATCGCCGCGGTACTTGCGCTGGTAGCGCTCGCTTTCGCCGCCGCCCTGACAAAGGCGGTACTGGCAGCCGGCAAGGGCACCACCAACATGCAGGAGATCTCGGGGGCGGTCCAGGAGGGCGCCTCGGCCTACCTGCTCCGCCAATTCCGCACCCTGGCGATCTTCGTTGTCATCGCCGTGGTGCTGCTCTTCCTGCTACCGGTGCACGACACCGACGGCAGCGAGACCGCAGTGAAGTTCGGCCGCTCGCTCTTCTTCGTGGTGGGTGCCCTGTTCAGCGCGTCCATCGGCGGCGCGGGCATGTGGCTGGCCACCCGCGCGAACCTGCGTGTGGCCGCCGCCGCCCGGGAGCGCGAAGGCGGCCGTGAGGCGGCCATGAAGATCGCCTTCCGCACCGGCGGTGTGGTCGGCTTCCTCACCGTCGGCCTCGGCCTCTTCGGCGCCGCGCTGGTCGTCCTGGTCTACCGGGGCGACGCGCCGACCGTGCTGGAGGGCTTCGGCTTCGGCGCCGCCCTGCTGGCCATGTTCATGCGGGTCGGCGGCGGCATCTTCACCAAGGCCGCCGACGTCGGCGCCGACCTGGTCGGCAAGGTCGAGAAGGGCATCCCCGAGGACGACCCGCGCAACGCCGCCACCATCGCCGACAACGTGGGCGACAACGTCGGTGACTGCGCCGGCATGGCCGCCGACCTGTTCGAGTCGTACGCGGTCACGCTGGTCGCCGCTCTGATCCTGGGTCGCGCCGCGTTCGGCGAGGACGGCCTGGTCTTCCCGCTGATCATCTCCACCATCGGCGTGCTGGTCGCGATCTTCGGAGTCTTCATCACCCGGCTGCGCGCGTCCGACCGCAACGCCCTGACCGCGATCAACCGGGCCTTCTACATCTCGGCGGTGCTCTCCGCGGTGCTGGTGGCGATCGCCGCCTACGCCTACCTGCCGGCGACCTTCGCCGAGTTGGAGGGTGGGCTCACCGACGTCGACCGAAACCCGCGGCTCGTGGCCATCGGCGCGGTGGTGATCGGCATCGTGCTGGCCGCCGCGATCCAGGCACTGACCGGCTACTTCACCGAGACCAACCGGCGCCCGGTGCAGGACATCGGCAAGAGCTCGCAGACCGGTGCGGCCACCGTCATCCTGGCCGGCATCAGCATCGGCCTGGAGTCGGCCGTCTACTCGGCGCTGCTGATCGGCGCCGGTGTCTTCGGCGCGTTCCTGCTCGGTGGCAGCTCCATTACGCTGTCGCTGTTCGCGGTGGCGCTGGCCGGTACCGGCCTGCTCACCACGGTCGGCGTGATCGTCGCCATGGACACCTTCGGGCCGATCTCCGACAACGCCCAGGGCATCGCCGAAATGTCCGGTGACATCGACGAGCACGGCGCCCGGACGCTCACCGAGCTGGACGCGGTCGGCAACACCACCAAGGCGATCACCAAGGGCATCGCGATCGCCACCGCGGTGCTCGCCGCGACCGCGCTGTTCGGCTCGTACACCGACTCGCTCCGCACCGCGTACGCGGATGCCGGCGTGGGCGACGTCGGGACGGAGATCCTCAACTCGCTGAACGTGGCCAACCCGCGCAACCTGGTCGGCCTGATCATCGGTGCGGCGGTGGTCTTCCTCTTCTCCGGGCTGGCCATCAACGCGGTGTCCCGCTCGGCCGGTGCCGTCGTGATGGAGGTCCGCCGGCAGTTCCGTGAGCTGCCCGGCATCATGGACCGCACCCAGCGCCCGGAGTACGGCAAGGTCGTGGACATCTGCACCCGGGACGCGCAGCGCGAGCTGATGACCCCCGGCCTGCTCGCCATCCTGGCGCCGATCGCGGTCGGCTTCGGCCTCGGGCCCGGCGCGCTCGCGGCGTACCTGGCCGGGGCGATCGGTGCCGGCACGCTGATGGCGGTCTTCCTGGCCAACTCCGGTGGTGCCTGGGACAACGCCAAGAAGCTGGTGGAGGACGGCGCGTACGGGGGCAAGGGCTCCGAGGCGCACGCCGCGACGGTCATCGGCGACACGGTCGGTGACCCGTTCAAGGACACCGCCGGCCCGGCCATCAACCCGCTGCTCAAGGTGATGAACCTGGTCTCGCTGCTGATCGCGCCGGCTGTGGTGGCGTTCAGCATCGGCGACGACCGGAACACCCCCGTGCGGGTGAGCATCGCCGTGGTGGCCACGCTGATCATCGTGGCGTCGGTGGTGTTCAGCAAGCGCAAGGGCATCGCGATGGACGACTCCGACACCGGTGCGGGCAGCACGGACCACCGGCCGGAGACGGTCAACGCCTGACCATCCGCGGCATCGGGTCCTCCTCCGGGCCGTCCTGACCGGTGCCACACCTGGCCAAAGGCCGTACGCTGCAACGCATGCGTACGTGCCGGGCGTCAGCCGCCGGAAAGTTCACGGTGGTCCTGGCCACGTTCGTCGTCCTGCTCTCCGGCTGTGGCGGCGGCCCCAGCCCACGGGCCTGGGCGGCCACGGTCTGCGGCGCGCTCACCCCGTGGCGCTCCGAGATCAGCAAGTTGACCAGCAGCACGGACGAGCAGATGACCGCGCAGACCACGCCGGCGCAGGCCAAGGAGAACCTGGTGCGGCTCTTCGGTGGGGCGGAACAGGCCAGCGAGACCGCGCGCCGCAAGGTAGAGCAGGCCGGCGTCCCGGAGACGGACAACGGTGCGGCCATCTCCGCCGGTTTCCGCAGCTCACTGGAGAAGATGCGGGACGCCTACGGCCGGGCCCGCGACACCATCGACGGATTGGGCACCGGTGAGCCCACGGTCTTCTACGACGGTGTGCGGGCCGCGGTGGAGACGCTCAACAAGGAGTACGACGCCAGCGCCCTGGACACCAGCCAGCTCAACTCCGAGGAGCTGAAACAAGCCTTCGACGAGGTGCCGGAGTGTCGCTGAGCGGGGTCGGCGACACCGGAGCGGCCCAGCCGCTGCCGGCGCTGTTCCCGGCACCCGAGCCCCACGCGCAGGCACCCGAGCCCGACGCGCCGGCACCCGGGTCGGCACGACGGCGCACCCGGCCGCTCCGCTCCGGGGCGAGCGTGCCGTCGTCCTCGCCACCGCAGAGCGACGACGCGGGCCGGCAACTGGTCTTCTTCGGTGCGGAGGCGGCCGAACCGACGGTCGCCGACCTGGCCGGGCTGCTCGCCGGGCCGGGCGAGGTGGTGCGGATGGGCGGCACCGCCCGCCTCTCGGTACAGGTGGACGCCGCCTGGCGGGTGCACGTGCTCGTCGCCGAGTTGGCGCTGCGCGGGCTGGCGGCGAGCTGGGAGCCGACCGGGGACGAGCGACACGCCGTCCGTACCTCGTACACCCGGGTCTTGAAGCCGCTCGCGGTCGCCTGGCTGCACGGCCCGGCGAAACGCCCGCCGGCCGCCTTTCACCTCACCGGCCGGCGGCTGCGGCTCTGGCTCGCCGCGGCCGGGACGCCGGAGCCCTCCGGCGGCTTCCTGCTCCGGCTCGGCGAGGGCGACCAGGAGTGCTGGCAACCCATCGGTGCGGCCCTCGCCGCCGCCGGCCTGGCCGGCACACTGCTCGGCCGAGGCGAGGGCGGCCCGGGGTACCGGATCACCGGCCGGCGCCGGTTGGGTCGGCTCGCTGAGCTGGTCGGAGGGCCGCCGCGCGCGGCACCGGCCGACGCCTGGCCGACCCGACCCTGAACGAGGGGCGAACCGGTCATTCCGCCCAGTGTGCAGCGGAGGTCGGCGCCGCGGCCGGCTGTCCGGTCCCGGACAGCCGGCGGGCCGATCCCGGCGGAAAACGGGCGGGTCGGACCTCGGCCGAGGGTCTGCCATCGTCACAGTGACCCGCTTGGAGCCCTACCCACGGTGTACGGTGGCGCCGTCCGACAGTGCCGAGCGCGGCGGGGCGGGAGTTGACCGCCGCACAGAGCGGTTTGCCGCCCCCGAAACCCGAAACACGGGCGGCGCGTTACGTTGGACATCCGGAGCGCCGGTGCGACGGCGGGGTCGAGAGCGGTCGCTGTCCGAGCGCCGGCAGGCCACGAGCAGGAGTGAGGTCGGGGAGAGACGTGCCGAGCAACGCTGGAACCACCCGTCTGGTCATCGTCGAGTCACCGGCGAAGGCCAAGACGATCTCGGGCTACCTAGGCCCGGGGTACGTCGTGGAGGCCAGCTTCGGCCACGTCCGGGACCTCCCGCGCAACGCCGCCGACGTGCCGGCCAAGTACAAGGGCGAGGCATGGGCCCGGCTCGGGGTGGACGTCGACAACGGCTTCCAGGCCCTCTACGTCGTCTCCGCCGACCGTAAGCAGCAGATCAGCAAGCTGGTGAAGCTGGCCAAGGAAGTCGACGAGATCTTCCTGGCGACGGATGAGGACCGCGAGGGCGAGGCGATCGCCTGGCACCTGGTGGAGACGCTCAAGCCCAAGGTGCCGGTCAAGCGGATGGTGTTCCACGAGATCACCAAGCCGGCGATCCAGGCGGCGGTGGCCAACCCTCGGGAGATCGACCGCGATCTGGTCGACGCCCAGGAGGCCCGGCGGATCCTCGACCGGCTCTACGGCTACGAGGTCTCCCCGGTGCTGTGGAAGAAGGTCATGCCGAAGCTCTCGGCCGGCCGCGTCCAGTCCGTGGCGACCCGGATCGTGGTCGAGCGGGAACGCCAGCGGATGGCCTTCCGCACCGCCGAATACTGGGACATCCTGGCCAGCCTCGCCGTGGCGAACGCCGGCGAGGGGCCGCGCGCCTTCAACGCAACCCTGATCGCGCTGAACGGCGACCGGATCGCCACCGGCAAGGACTTCGAGCCGACCACCGGCAAGGTGAAGCCCGGAGCCGGCGTCGTGCACCTGGACGAGAGTGGCGCCCGTGGGCTGGCGGCCCGGCTCGAGGGACGGCCATTCACCGTCACCCGGGTCGAGGAGAAGCCCTACCGTCGCCGCCCGTACGCGCCGTTCATCACCTCGACCCTCCAGCAGGAGGCGGCCCGCAAGCTGCGCCTGTCGTCGCAGCAGACGATGCGCACCGCGCAGCGGCTGTACGAGAACGGCTACATCACCTATATGCGTACCGACTCGGTGAACCTGTCGGAGACCGCCATCTCGGCGGCCCGCCGCCAGATCGTCGAGCTGTACGGCGAGCGCAGCGTGCCGCCGGAGCCGCGCCGCTACACCGGCAAGGTGAAGAACGCGCAGGAGGCGCACGAGGCGATCCGCCCGGCGGGGGACAACTTCCGTACCCCCGGCGAGGTCGCCAAGGAGTTGTCCGCCGAGGAGTTCAAGCTCTACGAGCTGATCTGGCGCCGGACCATCGCCTCGCAGATGACCGACGCGGTCGGCTCCAGCGTCTCGGTGCGCATCCGCGCGGTCTCCGCCGCCCAGGAGGAAGCCGACTTCGGCGCAACCGGCAAGACCATCACCGACCCGGGCTTCCTGCGGGCGTACGTCGAGTCCAGCGACGACGAGAACGCCGAGGCCGAGGACGCCGAGCGCCGGCTGCCCACCCTGGTCAAGGACCAGCCGCTGACCGCCGACGAGCTGGCCGCCCAGGGTCACCACACCCAGCCGCCGTCGCGCTACACCGAAGCGTCGCTGGTCAAGGCCCTGGAAGAGCTGGGCATCGGCCGCCCGTCCACCTACGCGTCGATCATGCAGACGATCCAGGACCGGGGGTACGTCACCAAGCGCGGCCAGGCGATGATCCCCACGTTCCTGGCCTTCGCGGTGATCGGGCTGATGGAGCGGCACTACCCCCGGCTGATCGACTACGACTTCACCGCCAGCATGGAGAACGAGCTGGATGAGATCGCCGGCGGCGACCACGCCGCGGTCGACTTCCTCACCGCGTTCTACTTCGGCAGCGCCAACGGCGCCGGCGACCAGGACATCGCCCGCTCCGGCGGGCTCAAGAAGCTGGTCACCGAGAACCTCAGCGACATCGACGCGCGCAGCGTCAACTCCATCCCGCTCTTCACCGACGACGACGGCCGCGAGGTCGTCGTCCGGGTCGGCCGGTACGGGCCGTACCTCCAGCGGGAGCTGCCCGGCGGCGAGCAGCCGACGCCGGCCACCGCGGGCGAGGGCGAGGAGGGCGGCGCCCAGGGCGACCGGGCGCCGATCCCCGAGGGCCTGGCCCCGGACGAGCTGACCCCGGAGAAGGTGCACGAGCTGTTCCTCGGCGGCAGCGGCGAGCGCAAGCTCGGCGACGACCCGGCCACCGGCGAGCCCATCGTGCTCAAGTCCGGCCGGTTCGGCCCGTACGTGTCCAGCGGCGAGCGGAAGTCCTCGCTGCTGCGCTCGCAGACGCCGGACTCACTGACCCTCGAGGAGGCGCTCAGGCTGCTCAGCCTGCCCCGGCTGGTCGGCGTCGCGCCGGACGGCGTCGAGGTGTTCGCCAACAACGGTCGGTACGGCCCGTACGTCAAGCGGGGTGAGGAGTTCCGGTCGCTGGAGTCCGAGGACCAGATGTTCACGGTCGGCCTGGACGAGGCTCTGGCCCTGCTGGCCGCACCGAAGGCCCGTGGGCGGCGGGCCGCGGCACCGCCGCTGCGGGAGATGGGCGTCGACCCGGCGACCGAGAAGCCGCTGGTCATCAAGGACGGCCGATTCGGCCCGTACGTCACCGACGGGGAGTTCAACGCGTCGCTGCGCCGCGGACAGACCCCGGAGGCGCTGAGCCTCGAGGAAGCCTCGGAGATGCTGGCCGAGAAGCGGGCCAAGGGTCCGGCGCCGCGCAAGAAGGCGGCGGCGAAGAAGGCTCCGGCCAAGAAGGCGACGGCGGCCAAGAAGACCGCGGCGGCCAAGAAGTCCACTGCGGCCAAGAAGACCACCACCGCCAAGGCGACCGCCGCCAAGAAGGCGACCCCACGCAAGGCGCCGGCGGAGTAACTCCCGTCGAGGCGGGGCGCATGGCCAGCGTTGCTCGGCCGTGCGCCCGCCGGGCAGGTCAGCCGGCCGGCGGTGGCTTCCGCCGTTCGTCGTAGTTCTTCTCCCACCGCTCCGCGGCGTCGCTCATCACGTCCTGGACGAAGAGGAAGAAGTCGCGTAGCTCGCCCAGGCGCGCACTGGCCGACGATTCGTCCGCACCGACCGCCACCACACCCTCGTGGACGACGTCGGCGAACCTCGTGTAGATCCCGCCGCGGATCATCGAGGTGTACGTGCGGGACTCGGCCGCCTTGTAGAGGTCCCGGCGGGACCCGGGGGCCGGCTCGCGCACCGCCATGCCGACGTGGATCAGGTAGCGCACCGCCCCGGACACGGCGGCGGGGCTGACCCCGAGCCGCTCGCTGATCTGCGCCGCGGTCAACCCGGGCTCCTCGGCGACCAGGAGCGCAGCCAGCACCCGCGAGGGCATCCTGGGTACGCCCATGTCGCTGAAGGTGAGAGCGAAGTGCTCGACGAAGCGTCGTACCGCTTCCTCGTCGCGGTGGCCTGCGGGTTGCATCAACTTATCTCTCATTACTTTCTGAATTTCTTCCAATGAGCGTCCGGGACGCCGACGGCGCGGCCGCCCGGAACCGGTCCAGTTGGCCGACGGCGCGGCCGGCTCGAAGCCGGCCGCGCCATGAACATCGATCGTCCATCGGGTTACGAGACGAGGTTACGTCGGCGGAAGAGGATCAGCCCCGCCCCGCCCAGTGCCAGCGCGACGGCGGACATGACCACGATCGGCGCTGCCGTGGCGTCGGCCGGCACCGCCGGGATGTGGCTGAACGGCGAGAGCTCCCGCACCGCCTCGGGCACGCCGAAGAGTGACCCGTACGGACCCAGGACGAAGCTGAGGGCGAAGCCGAACCAGGTCAGCCCGACCGCGATCCGCGGCATGAGGCCGAAGAGTGCCACGGCCAGCCCGGCCAGGGTCAGCACCGCCGGCAGTTGCAGGGACGCGGTGCCGGCCAGATGCCCCGTCTGGCCGGCGAGATCGTCGACGCTCGCGCCGTACACCAGGCCGATCGAGACCGCAGCGAGCCCGAGCATGCCCACGGCGCCGGCCGTGGCGACCACGACGTGGCTGCCCAGCCAGGTCAGCCGGCCGGTCGCGGTGGCGAGCACCGCCTCGGCCCGCCCGCTGGCCTCCTCGGCTCTCACCCGCAGCAGCGCCTGGACCAGGAAGCCGGCGACCAGCATGCCGATGGTCGCCATCATCGCGGCGAAGAAGGTGTCCATCACCTCGTGCCCGCCCCCACCGGCGAGGTCGTCGAGCCTCCCCGTCACGTTCTCGTTGGTGGCCAGTTGATCCTTGACCGCGTTGGCTATCGAGCCGACGAGCAGCCCGAACGCCGCGATTGTCACCGCCCAGCCGAGCACCGTGCCACGTTGCAGCCGCCAGGCCAGGCCGAGCGGGCTGAGCAGCGCGGAGGACGCCCGCGCCGGGCCGGGGCGGTCCGGGAACAGGCCCATGCCCACGTCGCGCCGTGCCGTCAGGGCGAAGGCCACCGCTGTCATGATCCCGAGGAACACGAGCGGGAGCGCGAGGACCCACCACCGGTCGCCGGCGAAGGGCCGCATCTGCATGGTCCAACCGATCGGGGAAAGCCAGGAGGGCCAGGCGCTGCTCATGGTGTACCCGTCCGGCTGCACCTCGCCGAACGCGTCCGCGAGGCCACGGATCAGATAGCCGGTGCCGACCGCCGCGGCGGCGATTCCGTTGGCGGCGCGCGCACCCTGGGTCAGCTGTGCGACGACGGCCGCGATCGCGGCGAAGGAGATGCCGGCGGCACCGACTCCGGCGCCGGCGGCGAAGGATCCGGCGACAGGTTCGCCGCCGCCGGCGAGGGTGAGCCCGATCAGCGCCGCGAGCGCGATGTTCGCCCCGAGCACGACGACCAGGGCGGCGGTCAGGCTGGCGTGTCGGCCGACGGCCGTCGCGCCGATCATCTCGGCGCGTCCGGTCTCCTCGTTCTGCCGGCTGTGCCGAATGACGGCGAGGGTGCTCATGAAGCCCGCCATCAACGCCAGGAACGCCAGGATTCCGAAGACGGTCATCTGGCCGTCGCTGGTGCCGGTGGGTGCGGCGCGGAACATCAGCAGCCCGGGCGTGTCGACGGCCACCCGCAGGACGGCGACCCGGTCGGCCTCGGTCGGGTACTGCGTGTCGATTGCCGAGCTGGCGAAGGCGCCGAGCGCGACGGTGCTCAGGATCCAGACCGGCAACTGCACGCGGTCGCGCCGCAGCGCGAGGCGGGCCAGCCGGGCCGTTCCGGTGTAGGCACCGCTCATCGCGCACCCGCCAGCTCGTCGCCGTAGTGCCGCAGGAAGAGCTCCTCCAGCGACGGCGGGGCACTCGAAAGGGCACGAACCTCGAACTGGGTCAGATACTCCAGCACGCGGTTCAGCTCGGCGGCGTCGACGGCGAACGTCGCGTGGGTGGCCGTCACGTCGGCGTCGTGTACGCCGGGCAGCTTCGCCAGCCCGTCGATGGGCAGCGCGGTCTCCACCGTGACCGTGGTGCGGGTCAGGTGCCGTAGCTGGGTGAGGGTCCCACTCTCCACTGTCCGGCCCTGCCGGATGATGCTCACCCGGTCACAGAGCGCCTCCACCTCGGAGAAGATGTGGCTGGAGAGCAGGACGGTCCGGCCCTGTCGCTTCACCTCGCGTACGCACTCCTGGAAGGCCGCCTCCATCAGCGGGTCCAGCCCCGAGGTGGGCTCGTCGAGGATGTAGAGCTCGACGTCGGAGGCGAAGGCGGCGACGATGGCGACCTTCTGCCGGTTTCCCTTCGAGTACGTGCGGGCCCGCTTCGAGGGGTCGAGCTGGAACCGCTGGAGCAGCTCGTCCCTGCGCTGCTTGTCCAGGCCGCCCCGCAGCGAGCCGAAGAGGTCGATCGCCTCCCCGCCGGTCAGGTTCGGCCACAGGTTCACGTCGCCCGGCACGTACGCCAGCCGTTGGTGCAGATCCACCGCGCTCCGCCACGGGTCGCCACCGAGCAGGTTGACCGTCCCGGAGTCCGCCCGCAGCAACCCGAGCAGGACGCGGATGGTGGTGGACTTCCCGGAGCCGTTCGGGCCCAGGAAGCCGTGCACCTCGCCGGTGTCGACGTGCAGGTCCAGTCCGTCGAGGGCGCGTTCCCGACCGAAGGTCTTCACCAGGCCGGAGACTGAGATAGCACTAGTCATGCCCGGAACGCTACGCCGGTTTCACAGAATCGTGAATTCTCTGAACCGTATGAATCTCGTTAAAATCCGAGGGTGGACGTCGAGCCCGAGGGCGGGCGACCACGGGAGCCGTGCCGAGCCCGGCGGTCAGCCGCCGAGGATGTGGGTCAGGTGCGGGCTGGCGAAGACGCGGTCGGGGTCCAGGCGGTCGCGGAGGGTCTGGAAGTCGGCGAAGCGCGGGTAGGCGGTGGCCAGCGAGGCGGCGTCGCGGTAGTGCAGCTTGCCCCAGTGCGGCCGGCCACCCAGCCCGGCGGCCACCTCTTCGAAGGCGCGGAAGTACGGCTCGTACGGCATCCCGACGTACTGGTGCACGGCGATGTACGCGGAGTCCCGGCCGTAGCCGTGCGACAGCCAGATGTCGTCGGCGGCGGTGAACCGCACCTCCACCGGGAAGAGCACCTTGAACGGCAGCCCGTCGACGATCCGCTGGAGCGCGGCCAGCGCCTCGGGTAGCGCCTCGCGGGGCAGGCCGTACTCCATCTCCACGAAGCGGACCCGGCGCGGGGTGCAGAACACCCGGTCGGAGCGGCCGGTGTAGCGGCGTTCGGTGAGCGCGCGGGCGGAGACCGCGCTGATTCCCGGGGCCAGCGCCGGCACGGCCCGACCGAGCCGGCACGCGCCAGCGAAGACGGTGTTGGACAGGAAGTCGTCGTCGAGCCAGCCGCGCCACCGGGGCAGCGGCCGGTCGTTGGCGGGTACCCGGTCGTTGGTCTTGACCTGGACTCGCGTGGTGTAGGGGAACCAGTAGAACTCGACGTGGTCGTGGCGGCCGATCAGGTCGGGCAGGTCGCCGAGCACGTCGGCCAGCGCGGCTGGGCGCTCGTGGGCGTGCAGCACGAAGGCATCGACGCAGCGCAGGGTCACCTCGACCAGCACCCCGAGCGCGCCGAGCGACACCCGGGCGACGGCGAAGACGTCCGGGTGCTCGTCGGCGGAGCAGCGCAGCACCTCTCCGGTGCCGGTGACCAGGGTGATCGCCTCGACGAAGGTGGACAGGCAGCCGTAGCGGGCGCCGGTGCCATGGGTGCCCGTGGAGATCGCCCCGGCCACCGTCTGAGCGTCGATGTCACCAAGGTTGGGCAGGGCGAGGCAGTGTCGGGCGAGCAGGCCGTTGAGCGCCCGCAGGGTCATCCCCGCCGGTACGGTGACGAGCCGCTGTTCGACGTCGACGCTGACGGTGGTGTCCAGTTGTGACAGTTCCATCCGCCGGTCGTCGGCGAGCGCGACGGCGGTGAAGGAGTGGCCGCTGCCGGTCACCCGGATTCGGCCGCCGTCGGCGGCGGCGGTGCGGACGGCCTCGACGATGTCGGTCGGCGTGCCGGGGCGCAGGATGGCGGTGGCGCTGCCACGCTGGTTGCCGGCCCAGTTGGACCAGCGGGTGGTGAGCGGTGCGGTGCCGACCATGCGCGCTCCTCAGAGATGAATATGAACTGACTTCATATCAGGAACGTTGTACCTGGTAAATACCGCAATCAGGGCCCGCTCGTTGTACCGGTAGTCACGGAGTCGTGACGTGCAGATATGTTCATTCGTCGAAGGGGGGTGGCGCCGAGTGTCCACACCAGCCGCCACGACCGGGCCGCTGCGCCGCGTACCGGTGCAGGGTCGAAGTGTCGCGCGGGTACAGCGCATGTTGGACGCCTGCGCCGAACTCGTCGACGAGGTGGGGTACGAGGGTCTGACAACGACCCTGCTCGCCGAGCGTGCCGAGGTGGCGATCGGGTCGGTCTACCAGTTCTTCCCGGACAAGCGGGCGATCGTGCAGGCGTTGACCCTGCGCACGATGGAGTCCTACCTCCAGCGGCTCGACGAGCGGTTCGCCTCGGACGAGATGACCCACTGGTGGGACGGCGTCGACGCGGGGATCGATGAGTACATCACGATGCACCGCACCGTCCCCGGTTTCCGTACCCTGCACTTCGGCGACGTGGTCGACCTGCACCTGCTCGATGAGCAGCGGGACAACAACGGCGTGATCGCCGACCAGTTGGCTCGGGTGCTCACCGAGCGCTTCGGGCTGACCGACGTGCCGAAGCTGCGCTTCGTCCTGGAGATCGCGGTGGAGGCGGCCGACGCGCTGATCAAGCTCGCGTTCCGGCGGCAGCCCAACGGCGACGAGCGGGTGCTGCTCGAGGCGAAGGCGCTGATCCGGGAGTACCTGCACCGTCAGGTCGACGGACCGGAGAGCGAGCGGTACACCGCAGAGCAGCAGGCGACCCAGCCGGCCTGACCCGCCCGCGCCTTGGCTCGGCCGATGGGTCGGCAAGGCGCGGCGGGGTGGCGTCAGAGGAAGGCCAGCCCCTCGCCCCGGTAGGTGGGCACGGTCGCCACGATCGCGTCCCCCTCGACCAGGTGCAGTTCGTTGACCCGCTCGCACAACTCACCGGCCTTGGCATGCCGGAACCACACCCGGTCGCCGATGCGCAGGGTGGCCGCCGCCGCGCCGGAGAGCGGGGTCTGCACCTCACCGGCCCCCTCGCTGCCGACGAGCTTCAGGCCGGCCGGCAGCCACGGTCGGGGCAGTCGGCTGTCGGCGGCCGGGCCGGAGGCGATCCAGCCCCCGCCGAGCACGGTCGCCAGCTCGGGCGTCGGCCGACGGACCACCGCGCAGGCGAAGAACGCCGCCGGCGTGGGGCGCCAGGCCCGGTAGGCGTCGAACAGCGTCGGCCCGTACAGGCCCGATCCCGCGGTGACCTCGGTGACCGCGGGATCGGCGCTGGTCGCGGCCACGCTGCCGGTCCCGCCGCCGTTGACGAACTCCAGCTCGGCGTGCTCGCCCACCGCGGCCACCGCCGCGCTCCGGCGGGCCAGCAGCTCGCGGTACGACCCGCGCTGGGCCAGCCGGATCGCGCCGGCCAGCAGCGTCTGCCCCGGCGGCGCGTCGCCCAGGCCGGCGATCTGCGCCTCGTACGCCATGAGGCCGACCAGCCGGAAGCCGGCCCGACCGGCGACCGTGGCGGCGAGCACACCGGCCGCCCGCGCGCTGTGCACCGGTGAGCGGCGGACGCCGACGTGCACCCGCCCGCGCAGCGGTCGCCACGAGGCGTCCAGTTCGAGGCAGACCCGCAGCTCGGCGCGCTGCCCAGAGGGCTGCACGGCGTCGATCAGGTCGAGCTGCCCGGTGCCGTCGATCATCAGGGTGATCGCGGCGGCCAGCGCCGGGTCGGCGGCCAGCTCGGCGAGTGCCGCCCGGTCCACGCTCGGGTACGCGACCAGCACGTCGTCGCTCACTCCGGCGCGTACCAGCCAGATCGCCTCGGGCAGGGTGAACGCCATCACGCCCCGCCAGCCGGGTCGGGCGAGCGCCCGGCCGATCAGCTCCCGGCTGCGGACCGACTTGCTGGCCAGCCGGACCGGTTTGCCGGCGGCGCGGTCGGCCAGGGCGGCCGAGTTGGCGTCGAAGGCGGTGAGATCAACCACCGCGTACGGCGGGTCGAGGTGGGCGGTCGCCCGATCCAGGCGCTCGCGAAGTTTGTCGCTTTCTCTGGCCACGTGTGCACGCTAACTGTCCGACGGTGAATGCGAAATACCCTCGCGTACGTCCGGGCTGCGGCTGGTGCCTCTGGCGGCCTAGGCTCAGCGAGCAGGAGAATGTCGCCGGTGGGACGGCCCCCCACCGGGTCTAGAGTGTTCCACCGGAGGCGCCCAGCGATGGGCCGGCACGTGGAGGTACGGCCATCGAAAGCCAGAACAGCGGCGAGTCGCACGGCGTGTCGCGCTCGGGCGATCAGTCGGGCAACGCCGCCAACCAGTCCAACGGTGCCCAGGTGGACCCGTCCGGCTACGCCGCGATCCGCTCCGTGCTGCGGATCCGGCCGTTCCGCCGGCTCTGGATCGTCCTCGGTGCGGCCTCCTTCGGTGACTGGCTCGGCCTGCTGGCCACCTCGGTCTTCGCCGCCTCCCAGGTGCAGGGCAGCACCGCAAAGGGCGCGGCCTTCGGTGGTGTCATCGCCATCCGGCTGCTGCCCGCGCTGGTGCTCGGCCCGGTCGCCGGCGTGCTCGCCGACCGGTTCGACCGGCGCTGGACGATGGTCATCTGCGACCTGCTCCGGTTCGTGCTCTTCGCCTCGATTCCGCTGGTGGCGCTGGCCGGCGCCAGCGGCGCGGTGGTGGTTCTGTGGGCGACCATCGCCACGTTCCTGATCGAGTCGATCACGCTGATCTGGATCCCAGCCAAGGAAGCGGCGGTCCCCAACCTGATCCCGCGCGCCCGGCTGGAGGCGGCCAACCAGCTCACGCTGATCACCACCTACGGCCTGACCCCGGTGCTCGCCGCGCTGGTCAGCGCCGTTCTGGACCGCAGCGTTCGGGGCGTGACCGGCGGCAACTTCCCGAACTGGGCCGAACCGGCCCAACTGGCGCTCTGGTTCAACTCCTTCTCCCGGCTGGCCACCGCACTGGTCGTCGCGTTCGGCATCAAGGAGATCAGCCAGGGGCAGACCGCCGAGGGCGACCGTCACGAGCAGAGCATGCTGCGCCAGTTCAAGGAGGGCTGGCAGTTCATCGGCCAGACCCCGCTGGTGCGCGGGCTGGTCCTCGGCATCCTGGGCGCGTTCGCCGGCGGCGGCATCGTCATCGGCACCGCGAAGTTCTTCGCCAGCTCGCTTGGTGCTGGTGACGCCGCGTTCTCGCTGCTCTTCGGCGCGATCTTCGTCGGTCTGGCGGTCGGCATCGGCCTCGGCCCGATGATCGTCAAGGAAATGTCCCGGCGTCGCTGGTTCGGCATGAGCATCGTGCTCGCCAGCGCCGCCGTGATGACCCTCGCCTTCGCCATCCACCTGTCCATGGCGATCGTCGGCGCGGTGCTGGTCGGCGCCGGCGCCGGAATGGCCTTCCTGGCCGGCACCACCCTGCTCGGCGGCGAGATCAAGGACGAGGTGCGAGGCCGGGTCTTCGCCGTGGTGCAGATCGGCACCCGACTGGTGCTGATCCTGGCCATCGCGCTGAGCAGCCTGCTCGCCGGTGTCGGCGGCTCCCGCAAGCTGGAGATCGCCGACCTGGGCCTGTCCATCTCGTCGACCCGGCTGCTGCTGCTCGCCGCTGGTGCCGCCGGCATCTTCGCCGGCATCAGCGCGTTCGGCCAGATGGACGACAAGAAGGGCGTCCCCGTCCTGGCCGACCTCTGGGGCTCGATCCGGGGTCGCCCGCTGATGCCCTCCGAGCCGTTCGTCTCCGCCGGGCTGTTCGTGGTGTTCGAGGGCGGCGAGGGTGCCGGCAAGTCCACCCAGCTCGCCGCGCTCGCCGAGCGGCTGCGCGGCAAGGGACGCGACGTCGTGGTCACCCGCGAGCCGGGCGCGACCGCGGTCGGTCAGCGGATCCGGTCGCTGGTGCTGGACACCTCCGGCGACGAGGCGCCCTCGCCACGGGCCGAGGCGCTGCTCTACGCCGCCGACCGGGCGCACCACGTGGCCGCCGTGGTCCGGCCCGCGCTGGTCCGGGGTGGTGTGGTGATCAGCGACCGGTACGTCGACTCGTCCCTGGCCTACCAGGGCGCCGGGCGGACACTCCCGGTCGACGAGGTCTCCTGGCTCTCCTCCTGGGCCACCGGCGGGCTCAAGCCCGACCTGGTGGTGCTGCTGGACGTCGAGCCGCAGACCGGCCTGTCCCGGGTGGCCTCCCGCAGCGCGGGCGCCGACCGGCTGGAGGCCGAGTCGGTGGCCTTCCACGAGCGCGTTCGGTACGCCTTCCTCGACCTCGCCGCCGCCGACCCGAAGCGCTACCTGGTGCTCGACGCGTCCCGGCCGGCCGAGGAGATCACCGGGCAGGTGGTCCGTCGGATCGAGGAGATGCTCGGCAAGCCGGGTGGCATCGTGCACCCCCGTCCGGCTCACGGCCCGGACACCTCGGTGCAGCCTGAGTTATCCGACGCGGAGCTGGTGACGATGGAGCATCGGACCTGATGCCGGACGTCTTCGCCGACCTGGTCGGTCAGGACGAGGCGGTGGACGAGCTGCGCCGGGCAGCCGCCGCCGCGGCGGCCGTGCTGCGCGCCGGCGCAGCCGCTCGGGAGCCCGCGCTGATCGCCGCCGGCCCGGCCAGCGGTGCCACGCCCGACGGGGTGGACCCATCCACCGGGATGACCCACGCCTGGATCTTCACCGGGCCGCCCGGCTCCGGCCGCTCGGTCGCCGCGCGGGCCTTCGCCGCCGCCCTGCAGTGCGTACACGGCACCGGCTGCGGCGAGTGCCCCGGCTGCCACACCACGATGGGCGGTACGCACGCCGACGTCCGGCTGGTCGTGCCGGAAGGGCTCTCCATCGGTGTCGGTGAGATGCGCGCGCTGGTGCTCCGGGCGGCCAGTACCCCGTCCGGCGGGCGCTGGCAGGTGGTGGTCATCGAGGACGCCGACCGGCTCACCGAGGCGGCCGGCAACGCGCTGCTCAAGGCGATCGAGGAGCCTCCGCCGCGTACCGTGTTCCTGCTCTGCGCCCCGTCCACCCACCCGGATGACATCTCGGTGACCATCCGGTCGCGCTGTCGGGTCGTACCCCTGCGGCAGCCGCCGGCCACAGCGGTGGCCGAGGTGCTGGTCCGTCGGGACGGCATCGCGCCCGACGTGGCCCAGTGGGCTGCGGCGGCCGCGCAGGGGCACGTGGGTCGGGCCCGTCGGCTGGCCCGCGACCCGGAGGCCCGTAAGCGGCGTGAGGCGGTGCTCGCCGTTCCACGCCGGCTGACCGGCGTCGGCGCGGCGTTCGACGCGGCCTCCGCGCTGATCGAGGCGGCCGAGGCGGAGGCCGAGGCGTCGGTCGCCGAGGCCGACACGACCGAGCGGGCGGCGCTGGAGATGGCGCTCGGCGCGGGCGGCACCGGCCGGGGCGCGGCCGGCGCTGTTCGGGGCGCCGCCGGGCAGCTCAAGGAGCTGGAGAAGCGACAGAAGTCGCGGGCCACCCGAGCCCAGCGGGACGCGCTGGACCGGGCCCTGGTCGACCTGGCCGGCTTCTACCGGGACGCGCTCACCATGGCGCTGCGCGCCCCCGTCGCCCCGGTGCACACCGACACCGCCGCGCTGGCCGGCGCCGGAGCGCAGAAGTGGGACGCCGAGGGATCGCTGCGCCGGCTGGAGGCCGTGCTGGCATGCCGGGCGGCGATCGAGGCGAACGTCAAGCCGCGGATCGCGGTCGAGGCGATGATGCTCGCCCTCTGGAAGGGCTGACCCGCAGCTCCCGACCCCTGGTCCCACCGGGCGGACCGGTCATCCACAGGCATCGACATGCGCGATTGCTGTGCGGTACGGTCCGATGTGCCGTGGTGACGGTGGCAGCACGCAGAGTGAGGGATCATCCGGGAGGAGTCGGCCGATGCCGCGGGGCGAGATCGACGAAGCCTGGATCGAGGAGGCGGTGCGGCGCTACCGCCGCATCGAGTCGCTCCAGGCCGAGTTCGACCAGGCGGTGTCGACCGTCGAGGTCACCGTCCGGTCGCCGGACGGGCTGGTCGAGGTGGTGGTCACCGCCGGTGGGCGGATCACCGACGTCCGGTTCCTCGGTCCGCTGCACAGCCGCAGCCCACGGGACGTGGCCGGCTCCGTGCAGGCAGCGGTCACCGCGGCGGCCGACGCCGCCGAGTGGGCTCGGGAAAAGCTGCACAACGAGACCTTCGCCGCCTACCGACCGCTCGCGGGAGCCTGAGATGGAGACACTGCGCGGGCTCTCCGCCCGGCTGGACGAGGCGAGCGCCACGCTCACCGCCCTGTCCCGCACGGTCACCGCCAGCGATCCGGCCCAGACCGCGTTCGGCGCCGACGCCCCCGGCCGGCCCGGTGAGATCGGCCGCGCGCTGCACCGGCAGTGGACCGTCGCCACCGACGACCGGTCCCGCGAGGCGCGGGCCGCCGCCGGCCGGCTGGCCGCCGCCGCAGCAGCCGTACGCGAGGCCGCCGACCGCTACGGCGAGGTCGACCGGGCCGCCCGCCGCCGGATCACCGGAGAGCCGTGATGGACCCGTTGGACCGGCTCGCCGAGCCCGGCCTGGACCTGCTGCGCCGGGTGGACACTCTGCTCGCCGCCGGTGTCCCCGAGGGACACCGGGTCTGGCCGCTGCTACGCCGGATGCAGGTGCTCCCCGGCGACGCGGTCCGCGGCTTCCTCGACCTCCACCCGGCGCCGCTCGCCGGCGCCGGGCGCGCGGTGCGCCGGCTGGTCCGGGGCTACGACGACGTCTCCGCCGCGCTCACCGACCCGGTGCTCTGGTCCGGCCCGGCCGCCTCGGCGTACGGGCAGGAGCGGGCCGCGCTGCTGCGCCACCTCGACGAGGGGCCGGAGAGCCTGGTCGGGCGTCTGGAGTCCACCGCCGGGTACGCCGACGCGCTCGCCGACTGGGTCGAGGGCAGCCGCCTCGCCCTGGCCCGGACGCTGGCCGACGTGCTCCGCTCGGCCGAGGCGGTCAGCGTGGTCGCCGCCACCGCGACCGGCGCACCGCCCCGGCACGGGCCGGTCGGGCCCGGGGTGGCCGACGCGGCCGAGATCGCCGCGCGGGTGCTGGCGGTGCTCTGCGTCGCGTACGACGGTGCGGAGACGCTGCTGCGCCAGTGGGCGCCGAGCTTGGCCGAGTCCGCCTGGCGGCCGTCGACAGACGGTCGGCCCCACTACGGTCAGCCCACCCGGGTCGGCTGGTAGCCGGGCCACCAGGCCCCGGACAGGCCACGACGTCGCTCGCGGGCACCTGGCCTGAGCCGGCACCGGCGGCGACGCCGTGGTCTTCCCCCTGCACCCCCCGCAGGTCTGCCTCCACTCAACGCCGCCCGGACGCGTTTGTCCCCTGCCCTGGCCCGGATTCAACCGTCCGGGCGAGGTGCAACGGCACGACGGGGTGGCCCGGCAATCGGTCAAGTCGACGGTCATGGATGGCAGCGGGGCGTAGTTGGTTGGCGACGGCCGGCGCGCGCTTCACCGGTGATCCGTCGTAGGGTGGGGACATGGGCATGCTCTGTGCGGTCAGCTTCAACCGGTACGGGCGCCTCTACTACCTCGACCCCGGTGAGTTGCGCCCGCAGGTCGGCGACAAGGTGCTGGTGCCCACCGACGACGGGCCCGAGGTGGCCGAGTGCGTCTGGGCCGCCCAGTGGGTGACGGAGGAGACCGACGGCTTTCCCCAGCTGGTGGGGCTGGCCGGCGACGACGACCTGCACCGGGACGAGACGCTGCGCCGGCGCAAGGCCGAGGCCAAGGTGGCCGCGAAGCGGCTGATCCGCGCGCACGGCCTACCGATGAAGGTGGTGGCCGTCGACCACGTGCTCGGCTCCACCGACGGCGGCGGCGAGCGCAGCACCGTCTACTTCACCGCCCCGCACCGGGTGGACTTCCGATCCCTGGTCCGCGACCTGGGCGCCACCCTGCACTGTCGGGTCGAGCTACGGCAGCTCTCCGCACGGGATTCGGCGCGGGTGCAGGGCGGCATCGGTTCGTGCGGCCGGGACCTGTGCTGCGCCACGTTCCTCACCGACTTCGAGCCGGTGACCATCCGGATGGCCAAGGACCAGGACCTGCCGCTGAACCCGCTGCGCATCTCCGGCGCCTGTGGCCGGCTGATGTGCTGCCTGAAGTACGAGCATCCTCTGTACGCCGATAGCAGCAATTACCCGACGTCCGGTCAGCGGGTCGAGACACCAGAGGGTCAGGCGAAGGTCGTGTCCCGGCACCCCCCGAGCGAGACGGTCACCGTCCGGCAGCTCTCCGACGGAGCCCTCAAACGGTGCGCCCTGTCCGATGTCTGCGGATCGCGCCGCGCCTACGAGGACCAGTCTTCGACGTAGCGCACAAGTTCGGGCAGCGAGCCCGGCCAGTGCGGTCGCGCAGCCGGGGCGGCGAGCGAGCGCCCGGCAGGGAGGTATGACCCTTGGGTCAGGCCGTCCCTAGTCCTCGCCCCCGCCACCTGCTCACGTACGGTGACGAGTCGCGCAGCCAGGACCTCGCGGATCGCGGCATGTCCGGATGACCGTTCGCAGGGGCGGACATCTGATTATCGAGGCACTACTGCTCGCAGCGCCGACGCGCGAGATGGACGATGATGTCGGCGGCAATCTCGACCGTCTCAGGCAGGACCTGCATGATCCGGCTATATACCTGCTCTTGCTCCGAGATCGGCAATTCGAGATAAGCCGAGATGGTCGAGAGATGGCCAACGTAGTCGCGAGTACTCATCGTCAAGCGCCGCTCGATCACGGACTGCTGAACATCGGCGAACCACTCAGACCGTTGGAGCTCCGTACCCGGCCACTGCATGTCATGCCCCGGAGGCGTCCCATCTGGAGACGGAACCTCGTCGCTCTCCAAGAACGGGGCCCGGGCCGCGCGAGCAGCTTCCTCCACAGCCGGGTCAGCCAGCTGGACTGGTCCACCGAACGAGGCAAACACGCCACCCGGCTCCAGCAGCGCGGCCATGCGCGACCACCGACCCTCCGGGTTCGTCCAATGCAGCGCCGCTGCCGCATAAACCAGCCCGTAGCTCTCGCCCGGTCGCAAGTCCTCGAACGCGGCTTGCACGGTCTTGACGTCTGCTCGTACGTGCTTACGCAGCTCGGCGAGCATGGCCCCGTCAGGCTCGGTCGCGGTGACCGTGACCCCCCGTTGAGCGAACAGACGGGTTGCTTTGCCTGTCCCAGCGCCAATCTCGAGGGCAGTCCGAACCGGCTGACCCGCGTACGTCATCACCATGTCGAAAAGCCCCACGGGATACCCCGGCCGGAACCGTTCGTATGCTTCCGCCATCACTCCGAAGCTCAGCGCACGACCAGACATGCCGAGCATCCTGACACGATCTGCGCCCTCAATCCCCGGTCTTTTCGCGCCAGCGGCCACCCCGACGACGAGCAGGATCACGCCCAGGGCGAGGCGCTCGACGCGCTCGGATCGGCTCATGCCGCACCTCCGAGAGCCTCGCTGCGGCAGGGCCCGCAGTTGTGGGCAGGGGAGCCCCGGTGCTTCGGGCACTGGTCGCCCGCCACGGGTAGAGCGGCACCCCGCCGCTTGGGTACGCGGGTACGTCGGTCGGCTTGCTCCTCGGAAGGAATCGACGCCAGTCCCGTGCGTGCTGGGGTGGTCGGCCACAGCGTCCCCCGCGACGCGGTGACGGTCCGGCTGGACGCCGACGGCTCCCGCTGCTCCTGCTCCCGCGCCTCCGTCTGCGCCCCCCGCCAAGCCCACGACCAGCACTACACCCCCTAACCCTCCACCGGTCCTGCCGCCCTCGCCCGCCCCCGCCCTCTCCCCGCCCGGTGATCATGAAGTTGTTGCCCGGCGGACCGGCGTGTCGCAGCAATAACTTCATGGTCAACGGCTGCGACGGGGCCTTAGGGCAAGGTGACGGGGGGTTCGGCCAGGCGGGCGGTCAGGGGGGTCTTCGGGGCCAGCCAGCTGGCGGTGGGGGTCTCGTCGGGGTTGGGTTGCCAGTCACGGGCGACCCGGTCGACCGCGATCGGGTAGATGGTCAGCGTGCCGTCCGGGTCGATGCGCAGCCGGAGGAACGACTTGGAGTCCTCAATGCCCTGACCGGCGAAGAGTTCGTTGACGTTCACCCCGAACGACGCCGCCACCAGCAGGTACGCCGCCAACAGTTGGCTGGCCACCAGGCCGATCACCGGACCGTAGAGCACCGCCGCGGCGACCAGAGGCAGCGGCCATGGCCAGTCGTAGAACGGCAGTGCCAACCAGACCCACGCGCCGGCGGCAGCCAGCCCGACGTGCGCCAGGCCGTGGGTGACGCCGAGAATCCAGTGCCGCGCGTGCCGCTTGCCGCTGGCGCTGGGCGGCTTGGCGAACAGGGCCGCCGCCAGCACCGTCACGAGCAGCATCACCACCAGCGGGACGCTGAACAGCCGTTGCTCGGTGGTGTCCGCCCAGTTCGCCGCCGCGCCCGCCATGGCCAGCATCAGCAGTGTGTGCAGGGTGCCGAGCAGGGTGGTGAAGCCGGGATTGCGGAACGGCAGTCGGGTGAAGATGCCCCAGCCGTAGCGGCGGGAGCGGGCCGCGTCCGGATAGCGGGCCACCAGGTCGTACGGCTGGGTGCGGCTGGCCCGGCGGGCCAGGGTGTCCCGAGGCGGTACCTCGATACGCTCCGCCAGCTTGTGGGTGGGGTAGAGGTACGCGCCGCCGCCGCCGCACGTGATCAGTTGCCGGTCCGGCCCGGCGTAGCGGGCGTAGTGGTGCAGGTCGCCCGAGAGCAGCAGCCGGACCCGTGCCCCGGTCGGGTCGATGATCGTCCGGATGAAGTAGTCGATCGAGTCGTACGCCGTCGGTTGGTCGACGGCCTTGACCCAGGTCGGCGCCGGCGCCGCGATGATCACCTTCGACTCCGGGCCGAGCCGCCGGGCCACCTCGTCGAAGTAGGCCAGCTGCGGGTCGTCCAGGTACGAGCCGGACTGGTCGTCCACGCCGAGCAGCCACCAGCCTGCCGGCAGCTCCACGGCGAAGTACGACCGCGACTGCCCGGTGCCCCAGCCGCCGAAGTGTCGGTCTCGGGAGCGGACGAACAGCCGCAGGAAGGCGGTCAGGCCGTCGTACCAGTCGTGGTTGCCCGGCACCGCGTAGAGAGTGGGCCGCTCCGGCGGGGTCCCCGGCAGCGCGGCCTGGTAGGGGCCCTTGCACCGGTTCTCGTACTCCTCGTAGGCCGCCGACGGGTACACCTGATCGCCGCCCATCATCAGGGTCTGCGCCCGGGGCAGCCGGTGCCCGTCCACGGTCAGCTCCTGCTGTGCCAGCAGGTAGGCGACCGAGTAGGTGGCGTTGAAGCCGTCACCCAGGTCGGCCACGTAGTCGAGCCAGAGCCCGCCATCCGGCCCGACCTGGCGGAAGATGTCGTCGCCGAAAGCGTTCTGCAGCTCGCGCTTGTCCAGGTACGCCCCGAACAGCACCGCCAGCAGCGTCCGGATGCCGGTGCTGATCAGCAGGAACGGGGCCAGCCACGGCACCGGCTTGCGTGGGGTGAAACCCAGCTCCAGCGGGTCCGTGGTGCGCGGGCGGTGGGCGGCCCGCTCCCCGGCCGGCGCACCGTCGGGACGTCCGTCCGCCGGGTCCTGCTGGTCGGGGTCGTCGAGGGGGGCGTGATCGTCGCTCACCCGCCGCAGCGTAGTCCCGACCTCGATGATCCGCCGTCCGGTAAGCGTCCAGATGGCAGCCGGTGTCCGGTTGGAGGCACCGCACTCGGTGGGGGTATCCCGTTCGGTTGGTGGCCGTGCGGTGCCGTACACTTGCTGATCGTTGCCGCCTTAGCTCAGTCGGCTAGAGCGACGCACTCGTAATGCGTAGGTCGACGGTTCGATTCCGTCAGGCGGCTCCACAGAAAGGCCCAGGTCAACGGCTAGTTCGCCGATCATGACCTGGGCCTTTTGCTTGCCGCCGAGTGGCCGAGCAGCCAAGCGAGCAGCCAAGCTTCACTCACCCCCCGACCACAGCGCCCCCTCCAGGCGCGACGCGGCTTCACGCGCAATCTCAGGCGCGACATGGGCGTAGATGTTGAGGGTCACGCTGATCTGCGAATGGCCGAGGATCTCCATGACCACGCGGGCGGGCACGCCCTGGGCGAGGAGGACGCTGGCCGCTGTGTGGCGGAGGTCGTGCAACCGCAGTAAGAGACCACCCGCGATCAGGCTGCCTCCAGCTCCACGCCCGCTGCTACGACAGCGAACGGGTGAAGGTCTCCCACCTCCACTCGATCGATAGCGCCTCGTGGCGCACGATGCCGTTCCACCAGCGGCCCTGCACCTCCACCAGTTCACTCTAGTCGAACAGACGTTCGACCCAGCTTGCGGCCGGCAGGTTGGCGCTCCAATTTCTGTCCAGACCCTCGGGTCACGGCGCCTGGGCAGGCGGGGAGCAACGACCGGCGCTTGGTTAGGCCTCTGAGTGGCGATCTGGCGCATCGTCTTGTCGGCACCGGTGGGCGCGGCGGCGTGGTACGACTGCTTCAACACCAGTACAAAGCTGACAGAACGGGCGAGCCGATGACGACGAGCAGGGCGGGCGAGCTGCTACGGAGGCCCGGGGATCCGCAGCGGGCGACGTTCCTGGAACTGTTCTTCGACCTGGCGTTGATCTTCGCGCTCATGCAGCTCTCGCGCGGGCTGATCGAGAATCTCGCGTGGAGCGGCGCCTTGCAGACGGTGGTGCTGCTGCTGGCCGTGTGGTGGGTCTGGTTCACCACGGCGGCGATCACCGACAGGTTCGACCCGCAACGACCGGCGATACAGCTGCTGGTCATCGCGACCCTGGTCGGTAGCCTCGTGATGGGCGCCGCGCTGACCGAGGCATTCCGCGATACAGGCCTGATCTTCGCAGGCGCGACCGTCGTCATCCACATCGGCCGCGGCCTCTTCCTCCTGATCGCCCTGCGTGGCCACGAGATGCGGCGCACCGTCGGGCGTTTACTGTTCTGGTCCGGTGTGTCCGCGGTGCCGTGGATCGCGGGGGCGCTCGCGCACGGTACGACGCGTGGGGCGCTGTGGACACTCGCGGTGGCCGTGCAATACGCCGCATACGCGCTCGGTTTCCCCACGCCGGGGCTGGGCCGCGCGCCCAGGTCGGAGTTGCCGAACGTGGCCGAGCACCTGGCCGAGCGCTACCGGCAGTTCTTCATCATCGCGCTCGGCGAGTTGATCCTGATCACCGGACTGGCGTTTAATCGCAGCGGCTTCGCGGCTGACCGGAGCGCGGCGTTCGTGGTGTCGATCGCCACCACCGTGCTGCTGTGGCGGATCTACATCTACCGCGCCGGAGAGTTGCTCTCCGCAGCCATCGCAGCGGCCGCTGACCCGGCCCGCCTTGCCCGATCGGCGTCAATCGCCCACCTGGTCATGGTGGCCGGTATCGTCGTCACCGCCGCCGGCAACGAACTCGTCATCGCCCACCCGTTCGGGCACACACAGCCGGCCTGGATCGCCGTCATCCTCGGCGGACCCGCGCTATTCCTGGCCGGGCGTGCCCGCTTCGAATACGCGGTCTTCGGCCGCGTCTCTCGGGATCGGCCGATCGGGCTGCTCGTGCTGGCCGCCCTGACACCGGCGATGCTCCACGTGCCGCCGCTCCTGGTCGCCCTCGCCGCCACCGCAGTCCTAGCCGGGATCGCCATCTCCGACACCACCCGGGCCCGAGGACACCCACCCGAGCAACCGTCGCCACCAGGCGCACCATCGTGACAGGTCGCGGGCAGCTACCTCCGGCCCGATCCACACAGAATCCCGGCCGGCCGCCGGCATGTCAGCCGCAGGCATGTCGGGCGCCTGCTGTCTAGTCGGGCACCGGCTCTAAAACTGACGGACATCGTTGACACCCGGGTCGTCCGGCGACTACAGAGACCATCTATGTCTACCCCTCACCCTCCCTCGATCGTGAGGCCAAGCGGCGCCTCGCGATCATCCGCCACGTCGAAGAGGTCAGCGGCAACGTCGCGCTGACCTGCCGGTACTACGGGATCAGCCGGCAGGCGTACTACATCTGGTACCGCCGCTACCAGGCCGAAGGCGTCGACGGGCTACGCAGCCGATCCAAGCGGCCCAAGACCAGCCCCAACGCGTAATGCGTAGGTCGACGGTTCGATTCCGTCAGGCGGCTCGGTACCGAAGCCCAGGTCATCGACCTGGGCTTCGCCATTTCACCACTTACCGGTGGCGGACCCTCAGCGTCGCCCCAGGACCTCGGCGACCCGCATGAACCCGTCAGTGCCGTGGCCCAGTCCGATGGCGCGGCGGGCCAGGCCCTCGGCCGCGCGCATCACGCCCGCGTCGATGCCGTGGGCTTCGGAGGTGTGCACGATATGAGCCATGGACGACACCGTCGAGGTGATCGGGTTGCCCTCGCCGGAGAAGCTGCCACGGTCCACCTCCTCCGCGGCCTCCTCGAAAATCGGAGGCAGGATCGTGGCGATGCCCTTGGCGAACGGTGCCAGCTCCCTCGCGGTGACACCCTCGACCTTCGCCACCGCCAGTGCGTGCGCGTAGCCCGCCATCGCGGTCCAGAAGATGTCGAGCAGCGCGATGTCGTACGCCGCCGCTCGGCCGATCTCCTCGCCGAGGTGGGTGTGGGTGCCGCCCAACGCGTCCAGCACCGGCTGGTGCTCGGCATAGAGTTCCGTTGGGCCGCTGTGGATAAGCACCGCGTGCGGCGTTCCGATGGTGGTGATCGGCGTCATGATGGCACCGTCGAGGTATCGGACGCCGTGCTTGGCCGCCCAGTCCGCGGTGTCCCGGGCTCGGTCCGGAGTGTCGGCGGTCAGGTTCACCACGGTGCGCCCCTTGAGCGCATCGGTGACCGCGTCACGTCGCAGGATGGCGTCCGACGCGTCGTAGTTCACCACACAGACCACGGTCAACCCACTAGCGGCGACCGCCTCCTCGACCGACCGGGCGCTGACCGCGCCCCGCTCGACTAGCTCCCGATCCCGGCCAGGGGTCCGGTTCCAGACCGTGGTCTGCAGACCGGCGTCCAGGAATGCGCCGGCGAGGGACCGCCCCATCGGTCCCAGACCGAGCACGGTGACAGACTTTTCGGTGTACGAGGACATGCTTGACTCCCACCATAAATGTCAGTAAACGGTAGTGAATAGGACGAAGATGACGCGCAGTCGTGCCCAGGACCCAAACGTCTGCGGAGTGACCGCCGCGATCGCCGTGATCGACGGCAAATGGAAGACGACTCTGCTCTGGCTGCTGGAATCCGGTCCGCGCCGTCCCGGAGAGCTGCGCCGGCAGCTGCCAGGCCTCACCGAGAAGGTGTTGACTCAGGCGCTCCGGGAAATGGAGGCCGACGGACTGGTGCACCGGGAGGTGCACGACGTGCTGCCGCTGAAGACCGAATACTTGCTGACCGCGTTCGGCCGCGAACTCGCTGAGGCGTTGTCCCCCCTTTCCGACTGGGGCCACCGCCGCCTGAAGAAGCTCACCGAGGCCGACCGGGCCTCCTGAAACATCGCCTACCTCCCCATCCACCCGGATCTGGCCGCCTCGCGACCGCCCACAACCAGATTCGCCCCGCCCCCTCGCGCCGACAAGTACCCACAAAAAGGTGGCTACGCAGGCGGTGTCGGGTGCTCAGACCGGTCACATCCGCGCAGCCACATGAGACCGCCGAGACCAGGCCGCCAGTTCAGTACGCAGCCGGACATCGGCAATTCCCAAGCTGACAGTTGCCAACGGTGCGATCATCTCGGAAGGTTTGCGACGGAGGCAGAGACGATGAAGATCCTGTACTACCCGCCTACGCCGGAGGTCGAGCTGAGCGGGGACGCCTCCGAGTTGCGGCAGCTTGCCCGAATGATGGTTGCGGGGGCCGGGCGGTGTGAGGCTGAGGACACTGCCGGTGACGTCCCTGGCGAGGTGGCGTTGACGGCCGTGTGCGTCGAATTCCGGGCAGGCCAGTGCTGCGAGCATCAGCGTTGATGTGCTTAACCGTTGTCTGTATTTCGTCGGCGATCTGGAGCGGCTCGACGTCCTCGCGGCCAACGTAAGTGCCATGGCGGACATGGAGGACGGCGGGCATCTGCACGTCGACCACTTTCCAGATCATCCGTACCTGGCACCGGGCTCGATCCCGCTGGTCGTAAACGGTCCGCATGGAGGCATGCCGGTCCATTGACACGGAGGCCCTCGAACTACCCTTCGAGCCGCGCCAACAAATCTTTTCGCAGGGCCCATGACTCGTCGTTGATGCACTCTGCTAGGCAGGCGAGCCCGAGTGCCAAGGGCCAGGAAGCCGCCTGTCTGTGCTGAGGCAGCATATCGAGCGGTCGGCTGGGATCCCACAGTCGCAGAGGTGCGAGACTGACCGCCATAAATTCGTGAACATACGACCGTTCTACCCGGCGCGGTGGCCGGTCGACCACCTGATCACCCGTAAGGTTGAGGAGGGTCACGGCGCAGAACTCTGGCATCGCGCCCCGGCTGACCCATCGACCGTGACCAACGAGAGAGCTCTCTTCTATATCGCGTGCCGTAAGGTGGCACTCTTCCCGCAACTCACGCTCGGCTCCGCTTATCGCGATTTTCTGGATAGTCCAGTCAGCCATGTCACGGGGCACGTCCTTGGGTTCGAGCGCCCCCGAGCCGGACGGGGCGAGCAAGCCAGGACTGCCGATGTTGCCGTCGGTCTGCGCGACAAGAAGCAACTGCCCGTCGGTGGTGAAGGCTAGCGTCGATACGCCGATCAGGTTCGCGAGACGACTGCGCTTGAAAGGGACCAGCCGGCCGTCCAGGTCGAGGATGAGGTCCCGCCCACGAACAGCTGGGCTCTTCCGCCCGACCTCCCAGATGTCCAACGGGGCGAGCAGGTTGCTGCACATGAAGTCGAAGTAGCGGCCGGCTCTCAGCTTGGCGACATCGTCGCTCAAAAGATCCGACGCCAGACAGAGCGTGCTGTCGTTGTAGATCTTTCCCGTTCTCGCACGGTAGGTTAGATAGTCAAGCGACCAGGTTCTCAGGTCACGTGGAAGTTTGTAATCGGGGGTCTGGACAATAGCTCGGATGGGCCGCTTGCGCAGCTCGGCGTTCTCGCGGGACAGCAGAATTCCTACGTCGCGGGCGCTTTCCACGCTTGGTCCGAGGTCCGCCGAAAGGCTAATCACGTCCCGGTAGGTGTCGCCCGTCCGTTGCTGGAACCGGACCTCTTTTGAACGGCGTCGGTTGGCTCCGGTCTCTAGGAGGGAGAGGGTAGCGCCAGCGAGGCCCGCGGCTACACTGACTGGCCGAGGCGGGTCGACCAGAGACGTCGCCAACCCGAACGAGGCTAGAACCAAACCAGCGGTGGTCAGCCTGTATCGCCACAGTCTGTAGCGCCAGATGGCGGTCTTTGTTCTCACCATTCTCTTCGGTCCAAGCATCCGCGCCCTCCGGTGGTGCGACGTGCCTCGGGGGCCGCATCGTAGCGGCAAAAGCGGAGGCGCGTCGCCCGCTCAGAAAGCCCGGACTTCATAGTGATTCAGGACAATCCCGAGCAGGACCGGCCTTCGACGGCCAGCTCCGCGTCGTTGGCAGTCATGAATCTGACTCCTGCGACGGTGTTCGTGGCGACGGCGGAAGTGATCAAGAACTGGACGTGGCGGCAACGGCCTCGCGGACTGCGCGCTCGTACTGGTTCCGACGGAACACGAAAGGACCGAAGCTCCCGTAGTCGCGCTTGGGACGATGGGGCTGTGCGAAGCCGCGCCACGTCACCGAGTCGTCAGCAGTGACCACCTGGGCATCCAGTGGCCAGCAGCCAACCTCGCCGCAGTCGCAACCGAGCAGGTTGATCACACCCATCCTGGCCCAGTACGCGGAGTCCGGTCGCCCAGCGAGGTAGGCGGCCAGGTCGCCGAAGTTGAAGTGGTCGAGCACGAGCCCGGCATACGCGCCAGGCACATCGTGGCCGGCGGCATGTTCGAAGCCGGAAACCAGGTCCACCAGGCTCACGTCGTCGACGTACGGCATCAGTTCGCGTGCTGGGTTCGGCCCACCGCCCCATGGACGGATCTCGAAACGAACCCTGCGAATGAACGGCCGAGGTGGCACGAGGCCAAGTATGCCGCAGGCCGTCCCAAGGGCCAGGTTTGCCGCTACTGCGATCCCGCAACGCGCTCGCGTTAGGACTCTGCGGGGCTGGTCAGGTTCTAAAGGTGCGGCGGCATGTCCGCCGTAACACCGGCTCGGGCTGCCGAGGTGGCAGCCTGGAGCTATGGCGCGGACTGAGCACTACCACGACCCGGACGCCCCCACGGCCAACAGCATCGTTGTGGCGGTCTCCGTCTTCGTCACCGACCAACAGGGGCTGCTGCTCCTCGTCAAGCGCGACGACAACGGCGTGTGGTCCCTGCCCGGTGGGGGGCAGGAGATCGGCGAGTACGTCGCCGAGACGGCCGTACG
This sequence comes from Micromonospora sp. NBC_00389, assembly GCF_036059255.1. Lineage (NCBI taxonomy): Bacteria > Bacillati > Actinomycetota > Actinomycetes > Micromonosporales > Micromonosporaceae > Micromonospora > Micromonospora sp. NBC_00389. Next base: position 1,987,117 of record NZ_CP107947.1, read on the forward strand.
CGCGACCCTTGCGGCAACCGGCGTGCTCGTCGAGGTGGCAGGCGTGGTTGGCGTGTACTCCGACCCTTCGCATGTCATCGAGCACGCCGATGGCGAAGTGCGGCAGCAACTATCGCTCTGCTTCCGAGCACGGCCACTAACCGGCGTATCGACGCCGAGCGGTGAGCCAACCGCGATGCGGTGGGTGACGCGCGAGGAGTTGAGCCGACTCTCGGTCCACCCGTCGACGATGCTCCGCATCAAGCATGGCTACGAGGACCGCCGCGAGGCATACGTGGGTTGAGAGGCAAAGGCGTACCTCGGTCAGGAGGCAAGCCGCGCGAGCGCAGCGGCCGAGGTTTGTCAGGGGGCGATGACACGGTGGGTCCGACGAGTTCGTGTCCAAAGCAGTACATCCGGCAAATGTCCCGTCCGACATCCTGGAGGCGTCCTTCCATGACCTTCGCACCTGTGATCATCAGTCTGCCCATCGCCGACCGGCCGACCTCGCACCGCTTCTACCGCGACGGCCTCGGTCTGGACACCGTGGGGGAGGTGGCCGACGACGGCATCCCGGAGCCTCTGCAGTTCGTGGTCAACGACGGGCTGCGGCTGATGCTGATCCCGACCGGGGGCTTCGGCTGGGTGATCGGCCGGCACGAGGTCGCCGCGCGGGGGCAGAGTGAGTGCGTGCTCAGCCTCAGCGTCGCCTCGCCCGCCGACGCCGACGCGATCGTCGAGCGGGCCCGCGCCGCGGGGGCCGAGGTGGTCAGCGAGCCGGTGGCACAACCCTGGGGATACACGGGCGTGTTCGCCGACCCGGACGGTCACTTGTGGATGGTCTCCGCCGATTCGGAGTCCTGAAAAGCGTCGGTGGTACCGGGTACGGTCCGGCCGTGACCGTGACCACCGATGCCACTGGGACGTTGCCCACCCCCGCCGACGAAGCCCGGCTGTGGGCGCTCATCGAGTCGGCGTGGGCCGAGTTGGGCGCCGAGGCCCTGGCGCAACGCCGGGCCCTCGTCGAGCGCGACCCCAGGGACGACAACGGCGACGACGATGACGCCGGTCTCTACGCGATCGACGCCTGGCTCGACCCGTTCCTGGACCGCCTCGGGCACCTCAGCGCCGAGTTGTCCGGGCAGGAGTTGACCGACCTCGACCGGGTGGTGGAGCGCAAGCTGCACGACATCGATCGGGAGGACATCCACGAGGTGACCGACGGTTCGGACGACGGTTTCCTCTACTGCCGGGGCTTTATCGTCGCCCTCGGCCGGGCGTACTACGAGGCGGTCCGCGCCGACCCCGCAATGGCCCTGCTCGACGCCGACTGCGAGGGCCTGTGCTACTTCTTCGCCCACCTGCACAACGACCGGTTCGGCTCCTGGCCGGAGACGGGCTCCGGCATCTCCCGGGAGTCGTTCGGCAATCCCGCCGGCTGGTCGAGTTGACCGACAACGGCAGGCGGGGTCAGACGTAGATCTTCTTGGCGTACTCCGGGCCGTAGTGCCGTTCCAGGTCTTCCAGGCTCTCCGTCGGCGCCTCGACCTCCTTGATCAGGCGGGCTCGGGTCGGCAACAGGTCTGGCTGCCAGGTCTCCGGCTGCCACAGCGCGGACCGCAGGAACGCCTTGGCGCAGTGGTAGAAGATCTGCTCGATCTCCACCACCACCGCGAGCACCGGCCGGTGTCCCTTGACCACCATGTCGTCGAACCACGGCGCGTCCCGTACCAGCCGGGCCCGCCCGTTGATCCGCAGCGTGTCGGTCCGCCCCGGGATCATGAAGAGCAACCCGACGTGCGGGTTGTCCAGGATGTTGCGGTAGCCGTCGGCCCGCTTGTTGCCCGGCCGCTCCGGCAGCGCGATGGTCGTGTCGTCCAGCACCAGGGCGAACCCGGCCGGGTCGCCCTTGGGCGAGACGTCGCAGCTGCCGTCCGCGCCGGCCGTCGCCACCAGGCAGAACGGCGCGGCGGCGAGCCAGTCGCGGTCCCGCTCGTGCAGGCGGGTGCGCTCCTTGTTCACGGCCCGCGCGTTCGGCACGCCGAGCAGATCGCGCAGCTCCTCGTGCGAGGTGATCTCCACCGTCACGTGATCCTCCCCCAGCCGTTGACCCGGGTGGCGGGTGCCACCGTCCCAACGGCGTCAGTCACCAGCCTAGGCCCGCGCGGCCAGCGGGAGGTTTGCGCCCGGTTGTCGGGGGTACGGCCTCACGCGGACGCTCCGCCGCACGAACCGTCACGCCAGGCAAAGCCGACCAGTGGAGGCCGGGAGATGGAGAGCCGACTCAAGGTGCTGGGCCACCCGGTCCATCCGATGCTGGTCATGTTCCCGGTCGCGCTGCTGGTCACCGCGGTGCTGTTCGACCTGGTGGACACCCTCGGCGGGCCCGACCTCCTCGGCGAGGTCGCGTACTGGAACATCACCGTCGGCCTGATCGGCGGCCTGCTGGCCGCGGCGGCCGGCACGTTCGACCTGCTGGCCATCCCGACCGGCACCCGCGCCAAGCGGGTGGCGTTGCTGCACGCCGGGGCCAACCTCGCGGTGATCCTGCTCTTCGCCGCGATCTGGGTGGTCCGGCTCAACGCCGACTCCCGCGCCGCCGGCGGAGCGTTGCTCGTCGTCGAGGTGGTCGCGGTAGCCATCCTCGGCATCAGCGCCTGGCTCGGCGGCGAGTTGGTGGACCGGCTCGGCGTGGGCGTCGACCGCGACGCCGGCCTGGACGCCCCGAGCTCACTGCGGCCGACCGCGGCCCCCCACCGGATCGGAGAGGTGTGATGAGCGAGCAACAGCAGACCGGCGGCTTCGGCCGGGGATGGCGGGGCCGGCAGCAGGGCTGGGACCCGATGGGCGAGCTGCAGTCGCTGCGCACCGAGCTGAGCCGGCTGGTCGGTGGCCGGGCCGGAGCGTCCGACGTCGAGCTGACCGAGACCTCGGACGGCTGGGAGGTCGTCGTCCGGCTGCCCGGGGTGGCGCCGGAAGAGGTGGCGGTCGAGCTGGACGACCGGGAGCTGTGCGTGCGGGCCCGATCCGAGGCGGAGGTCAACGCCGACCAGGGCATCCCGGGCGGCTTCGAGACCCGCGGATTCGAGTACCGCGTCGACCTGCCGTCCCGCGTCGACCCCGAGGGCATCGACGCGGTGATGGACCACGGCCTGCTCCGGGTCCGGTTGCCCCGCGCCGCCCGGCCCACGCCGCGCACCATCACCGTCGGCCGCACCGGGCCGCGCTCCGGCGGCCTCTCCCGTGGTACGCCGATGCCAGCCGATCCCGCCGCGGACCGGGAGCTGCACCGCCCGGACACCCTCGGCGAGATCGACCGGCTGTAGCGGGACTGCGTGGTCACCGCATCCCTGCTCGGCCCGTCGGCCGGGCTCGTGCCCGACGTGCGACGGATCGCGGTGCTGCGCGCCAACGCGCTGGGAGACTTCATCTTCGCCCTGCCGGCGCTGGAGGCGCTGCGAGTCGCGTACCCCGGGGCGGAGATCGTGCTGCTCGGCGCGCCGTGGCACGCGAAGCTCTGGCGCGACCGGCCCGGCCCGGTGGACCGGGTGCTGGTGGTGCCGCCGGCACCCGGCATTCGCGAGCCGGAACCGGGCGAGCCGGAGTCGGCGATGGACGACTTCCTGGCGGCGGCCGCCGGCGAGGGCTTCGACCTGGCGGTGCAGATCCACGGCGGGGGCGCCAACTCCAATCCGCTGGTCAGTCGCCTCGGCGCCCGGGTCACCGTGGGGCTGCGGGCCGACGACGCACCGCCGCTGGACCGGTGGATCCGCTACGTCTACTACCAGCACGAGGTGATCCGCTATCTGGAGGTGGTGGGTCTGGTGGGCGCACCCGCGACCACCATCGTGCCCGCGCTGGCGGTCACCGACGCCGACCGGGCCGAAGCGGCCCAGGTGCTCGGGCCGGCGGGCCGACCCCGGGTGGCGCTGCATCCGGGCGCCACCGACACCCGCCGCCGTTGGCCCGCCGAGCGCTTCGCCGAGGTGGCCCGCGAGCTGCACCGCGACGGCTACGAGCTGCTGGTCACCGGTACGCCCGCCGAGCGGGAGGTGGTGGACCGGGTGGTCGCGGCGGCGGGGGTGCCGGTCCGGCCGCTGGTCGGCTCGCTCAGCCTCGGCGGGTTGGCCGGTTGCTACACGGACTGCGCGCTGGTCGTCTCCAACGACACCGGCCCGCTGCACCTGGCCGCCGCGGTGGGTACCTCCACGGTCGGCATCTACTGGGTCGGCAACCTGATCAACACGGCGAGTCCGCTGCGCGGTCGGCACCGGCCGATCAGCTCGTGGACGGTGCACTGCCCGGTCTGCGGGGTGGACTGCACGCCGGGCATCTACCCGCACCGGCCCGGCGACGGCGAGTGCCCGCACCGGGATTCCTTCGTGACGGACGTGCCGATGGTGGAGGTGCTGGAGGCGGCCCGGGAGCTGCTCAACCCTGAGCCCGGCGCACCCTGACCGCCCGGTCGTCAGCGGATCAGGCCGGCTGCGGAGTGTCCTCGTCGGCGAGCACGACCTCCCACGCCTCGACGTCCCGCTCGGTGACCGTGGTGGGGGACTCCAGGTGATGGGCGCCGCTGGGCAGGATGCCGGCCCCGCCGTACCGGGCCAGCACCGCGAGTTGGGCGGCCACGTCCTCGCCCTGGTGCTTGTCCGGCAACCGACGCCAGAAGTCGAAGCCACCGGAGTCGACGAGCTTGGCCCGGTCGAAGAGCACGCACCCGCCGATCCAGGAGACCTTGTACGCCCGCCACGCGCCCGGCGGCAGCGCCAACTGCGCGGTGACGTGCAGCAGGTTCGCCGCCGAGTGGATCCGGGCCCGGTTCCACTCCGGGGTGCCCGGCCGGATCCGCTCCGGTGTGGGTGGCCCGATCCACTCCTCGTAGTGCCCGTGCGTCTCCGGTCGTACGTCGTCGACGTACGAGAGCCCGTGCACGCCGTTGCCGACGAACCCGCAGCCCAGCTCTCCGAGCGCGGTGACCAGCCGGTGCAGTGCCCCCGGCTCCAGCCAGACGTCGTCGTCGAGGCTGAGCACGTACCGGGCGTCCGAGGCGGCGAGCAGGTACGCCCGGTGTTCGGCCAGCCCACGCCGGGGTAGCCGGCGGGTCAGCAGCACTGGGTGACCCCGGTGGCGCAGCGCCCGGACCATGGTGGCCGCGGCGGGGTGGGCGTACGCCGGTTCCCCGTCGGACTGGTCGCTGACCACCACCCCGAAGCCGGGCACCCCCTCCTGGGCGGCGAGCCCGGCCAGGGTGACCGCCAGCTCGGCGGGCCGGTTACGGGTCGGGATCAGCACGTCGACCTGCCGGTCGGCGCGGAAGGCCGCCGGGGTGTCGAGATCGAGGGGCCGATTCACGACGCGCGGGTGCGGGTGCTCAGCGACGGGTCGGCCTGCCGGTGGTGGCTGTGCGACGACGGGTCGGGCTGCCGGTTGTGGCTGTGCGACGACGGGTCGGGTTCCCGGTCCTGGTTGTGCGACCGGATCCGCTCGATGATCGCCGAGGTGGATCGGTCCGGCACGTACCCCAGGGTGCGCACCTGGCCGCCCAGTCGGCGCACCAGCGGCGCTTCCGGCACCAGCTCCGGCGGGTAGTCGCCGCCCTTGACGTAGACGTCCGGCCGGACCGCCTCGATCAGCGCGGCGGGTGAGTCCTCCTCGAAGACGACGACGTGGTCCACGCAGGACAGCGCGGCGAGCAGGGCACCCCGGTCCTCGACCGGGTTGACCGGCCGGTCCGGCCCCTTCAGCCGGCGTACGCTGCCGTCCGAGTTGACCGCCACGATGAGCAGGTCGCCCAGGGCGCGGGCCTGCTCCAGGTAGCGCACGTGCCCGCGGTGCAGGACGTCGAAGCAGCCGTTGGTGAACACCACCGACCGCCCCGCTTCGCGATGCTCGGCGACGATCGCGTCCAACTCGTCGGTGCCGACCAGCGACGGATGCCCGCTGGTCACCGACGGCTGGTCGAGTGCGGTGAGCAGGTCCTCGCGCCGGCACACGCAGGTGCCGGTGTCGGACACGGTGATGGTGGCCGCCAGTTGGGCGAGCTGGGCGGCGGTGGGCAGCGGCGCGTCGGCGGCCAGGGCCAGCGTCATCGCCGCCAGGTACGCGTCGCCGGCACCCACGGCGTGGCTCGCCGGGACCGGTGTGCTGTGGCTGCGCCGAGGCTCCCCGTCGGCGCCGCCGACCACCGCGCCCTCGGTGTCCAGGGTCACCGCGACCACGTCGGCACCGGTGTGCGCGCGCAACTCGGCCAGGCGCGACTCGGCCAGTACGGCCCGGTCGACGCCCTCGCCGGCCTCGGAGTTCACGGTCACGCCGGTGCCGGTGACGCTGAGTCCGTCGCCGGTGAGGGCCACCCGGCCCTCGCTCGGGGTGGGCTCGCCGACGGGCCCCGGGCGGTCGGCCCGCACCGGGTCCGGGGTGGTCTCGGCGCTGACGTCGTCCGCGTGGGCCCCGCCCGGGGCGGCGCCGACGGTCAGTTCGGACGGTCCGTCGGCCGGGTCGCTGTCGGGGTGCTCCAGGTGCAGTCCGGCGCCGGAGGGCGGACGGGTCGCACCGCCGGCCCGGGCCAGCAGTCGGGTCGCCTCGGCGAAGCTGGGGGTGACCACGGTCGGCGCGAGGCCCCGCCAGTCGGCCAGGTCGTGGGCGTCCAGCGCGACCGTGGCGTACCGTTCCCGCTGCTCGACCAGCCAGGCGCGGACGGGCGCGGGCAGGGCGCCCAGGCCGTAGTCGCAGACCACCAGGGTCGGCGCCTCTCCACCTGCGGCGGCGCGCAGCTCCTCTGTGGCGCAGTTCAGGGCGGTGAGCAGCCGGGTCACCCCGTCCGGGTCGAGCGCGTCGTCCGGGTCGCCGGTGTCCTCCCGGAGCAGGATCTGGTTGCCGGCCAGCATCCGCCGCTTCACCGGGGTGGGCCGTCCGGCCTGGTTGACCGTGCGGTCCCAGACTCCGGCGCGGTCCAGACAGTCGTGTAGCTCGTCGCCGGCGACGTCGGCGCCGACGGGTGCCACCAGCACCGCCCGGCCGCCGAGGGTGGCGACGTTGACCGCGGTGTTGGCGGCTCCACCGGCGGCGGAGATCCGCCGGCGCAGGGTGAGGACCGGGGCGGGTGCCTCCCGGCAGAGCCGGTCGGAGTCGGCGAACCGCCATTCGTCCAACATGGCGTCGCCGACGATCAGGACCGGGCGCCCGAGCCAGCTCTCCACGACGGTCGCGAGCCGGCGCTGTTCCGCTGCTGCTCCTGCCATGCCTCCCCGGGTCCCCACCGCCCTGGAGGTCAAACCTCGCGGTGATCGACCCAGCCCGACCCACCGGCCTTCCAGCCCCGCCCCAGCACATCAGTGCCCGAACCACCCATCCCCCCGTTGATCATGAAGTTGGCGGCGCGACACGCCGTTGGCGGCGTTGCTAACTTCATGATCGACAGGGGGATGGGTGGAAGTCCTTTCCCGGTCCGGCGCATGTTCCTTGTCGGTCGGGAAAGAAGGCGAGATGACCACCGAAGCCTCCGCCGCGCCGGTGCTGAACCGTCAGCAGATCCGGCTGCTCATGATCGGTCTGATGACCGGCATGCTGCTGGCCGCCCTTGACCAGACCATCGTTGGTACGGCCCTGCCGACCATCGTCGGCGAGTTGGGCGGGATCAACCACTACTCGTGGGTGGTCACCGCGTACCTGCTCGCCTCGACCGCGTCGACGCCGCTGTACGGCAAGATGGCCGACCTGTACGGGCGCCGCCCGGTCTTCCTCTTCTCGATCGGCACGTTCCTGGTCGGGTCGTTGCTGGCCGGCCTGTCGCAGAACATGACCCAGCTGATCATCACCCGGGGCATCCAGGGCATCGGCGCGGGTGGTCTGTTGACGCTGGCGTTCACCATCATCTCGGACGTGGTCTCACCCCGGGAGCGGGGCCGCTACCAGGGTCTCTTCGGTGCCGTCTTCGGGATCTCGTCGGTCGCCGGCCCGCTGGTGGGTGGTTACTTCGCGGAGACCGACTGGCGGTGGATCTTCTACATCAACGTGCCGCTGGCGATCCTCGCCATCATCGTCTGCTACCACGTGATGCGGCTGATCCCGTTCGAGCGCCGGGACCACGCGATCGACTGGCTCGGCGCCGGCCTGCTGGTCGCCGGGGTGAGCTGCCTGCTGCTCGCGCTGAGCTGGGGTGGCAGCGAGTACCCCTGGGGCTCCGGCGTGATCATCGGCCTCCTCGCCGCGGGCGCGGTGCTCGCCGTGCTCTTCGTGCTCCAGGAGGCCCGGGTCGCCGAACCCATCCTGCCGCTGCGGCTGTTCCGTAGCGCGACCTTCGCGCTCGCCAACTCGGCCGGTTTCGTGCTCGGCCTGGTGATGTTCGGGTCGATCATCTTCATTCCGCTGTACCTGCAGATCGTCAAGGGCGCCTCGCCGACCCGAAGCGGTCTGCTGATGCTGCCGATGATGGCCGGCATCATCGTCACCTCGATCCTCACCGGTCGGGCGATGAGCCGGATCGGTCGGTACAAATGGTTCCCGGTGGCCGGGTCGGTGACCCTGCTGGTCGGCATGTTGCTGTTCACCCAGCTGGAGGTGGCCACCTCGCTCTGGATCGCCTTCGGTTTCATGGTGGTGATCGGCGTCGGCCTGGGCCTCTGCATGCAGTCGCTGGTCCTCGCGGTGCAGAACGCGGTCTCCGTGCGCGACCTGGGCGCCGGCACATCCTCGGCGACCTTCTTCCGGTCGTTGGGCGGTTCGTTCGGGGTGGCGATCCTCGGCGCGGTGCTCTCCTCCAGGCTCACCGGAGGACTGGCCGACCGGCTGCCCGGCGCGATCGCCCAGCTTCCGCCGCAGCAGCAGGCCGAGGTGGCGGCAAGCGGCGGAGCGAACATCTCGATCAACGATCCGGCGACCATCTTGGCCCTGCCCGGGCCGGTGCGGGCGGCGATCCAGGGCGCGTTCGTCGACGCGCTGGACATGGTCTTCCTGACCGCCGGTCTGATCGCGATCGTGGCGGTGCTGGTCACCGTGGCGCTGCCGAACGAGCAGCTCCGGGGCGCCGGTCCGCAGGGTGCCAAGGGCGGCGCCGACCCGCTCGGCGGTGAGGCCCCGGCACCGGGCGGCAAGCCGCTGACCCGCGAATCCAAGGAGGAGGCGGCCGCCGACATGGAGGCCAAGTCCCAGACGATGATCTGACCGCGTCGACCGACCGCCCCGGACCGGTCCGGGGCGGTCAGCGGTCAGGCGGGGCGGTGGTAGACGCCGTACCACCAGGTCGCGGCCAACTCCCGGGCGGCCGCGGCGTCGGCGTCGGGGTCGGCCGGGACCAGGCCGACGTGGTGGGCGAGGAACCGGTCACCGCCGAGCACGACCAGCCGGGTCGCGGCTTCCGGGTCCAGGTCCGCCGGGGTGCGTCCGGCTCGTTGCTCGGCCCGGAGCACCTCCTCGGTACGCGCCACGAACTGCTCGAACCCGGCCGCCCAGTACTCCCGGACCACCTCGTCGTACGCGGCGACCTCGGTGATCGCGGCCAGCACCGGCGCGTACGTCCGGTAGATCCGGATCACGTCGGCGAAGACCTCGGTGAGCGTGTCGAGCGGGTCGCCGGGTCCGGCCGGATCCCACCCGCGGATCCGGTCGAAGGAGGTTTCCTGCATGGTGCCGGCGAGGCGCATGAGCAGCTCGCTCTTGTCCCGGAAGTGGGTGTAGAAGGTCGACCGGGCGACCCCCGCCTCGGCGGCGATCCGCTGGACGCCGAGGTCGGTGAACCGGACCCCCTGCTGGAGCAGCCGCTCGGTGGCGGCCAGCACCCGCGCTTCGACGGCGGCCCGACCGTCGGGGTTGCGCGGGCGGCGTCGGGTGATCGAGGGCATGGTCGAAATCCTAGGTGTCCGGGTGCGGGATCGGCGACGTACGCTTTTGTCGGACATAGTGTCCGACATAGTGACCAGGGAGTGCCGACGGCGGCCCCCTACCAGCGAGGAGCAATACGTGAAGTACCGACTGCTGGGCAGCACCGGGGTGTACGTCTCGGAGATCTCGCTCGGCACGATGACCTTCGGCGGCAGCGGGCACCCGATCTGGAGCGGTCTGGGGGCGCTGGGGCTGCCCGACGCCCAGCGGCTGGTGGACACCGCGCTGGACGCGGGCGTCAACTTCGTCGACACCGCCGACATGTACAGCGATGGCGAGAGCGAGGAACTGCTCGGCCAGGCGCTCGGCAAGCGGCGTCGCGACGTGGTGCTCGCTACCAAGGTGCACGCCCGGACAGGCCCCGGCCCGAACGACGTCGGCACCTCGCGGTTGCACATCATGCAGGCGTTGGAGGACAGCCTGCGGCGACTGCGCACCGATCACATCGATCTTTACCAGATCCACAACTTCGACCACGTCACCCCCGATGGAGGAGACACTGCGCGCGCTGGACGACGCGGTCCGGCAGGGCAAGGTCCGCTACGTCGGCTGCGCGAACTTCGCCGCCTGGCAGATCTCCAAGGCGCTGGGTATCTCGGCCCGGGAGAAGCTGGCCGGCTTCGTCTCGGTGCAGTCGTACTACTCCCTGCTCGGCCGGGACGTGGAGCGCGACGTGGTGCCGATGGCGCTCGACGAGGGTGTCGGGCTGACCGTGTGGAGCCCGCTGGCCGGCGGCTTCCTCTCCGGCAAGGTCGGCCGGGACAGCGTGGTCGCCGACAGTGGCTCGCGCAGCGCCCAGCCCGGCTTCACCAGCTTCACGCCGTTTGACCCGGAGCATGCCTTCACGGTCGTCGACGTACTCAAGGTCATCGCCGAGCGGCACGGGGTCAGCCCGGCCCGGGTGGCAGTCGCCTGGCTGCTGTCCCGGCCGGCCGTGACCAGCGTGATCGTCGGTGCCCGCAAGCAGGAGCAGTTGGTGGACAACATCGCCGCCACCGACCTCACGCTGACCGCCCAGGATCTCAGCGAGCTGGACGAGGCCTCCAAGATGCCGGTCGCGTACCCGAACTGGATCCAGGACGCGTTCGCGGGGACCCGCTTGCCGCAGTGAGGCGTTCGCCCGGTCCGGCGTTCACCCGCCGGACCGGGCGCGGCGGGGCCGACCTACTTGAGGATCAGCCGGTTGGTCTGCTCGAAGACGTCCAGGTCGGCCAGGGTCTCGTTGACCGAGGCGGAGAGCGGGGCGGGAAACCGGTCCCGGGGGAAGAAACCGGCGTCGGTGGTCTCGTCGGTGACCCGGGCCAGCTGGCCGTCCCACTCCTCGACCCGGAACGCCGCGGTGAAGACCTGGTACGTGTGCCCGTACATGTTGGTGCTGGTCCGGTCCGGGCCGGTGTAGAGGGCGAACGCGCAGACGCGCAGCGCCCGTAGCCCGGTCTCCTCGCGGACCTCCCGTACCGCGCAGTCCGCGATCGACTCGCCCAGCTCCATCGCCCCGGCCGGCATGGCCCACTGGCCGTTGTCTGAGCGTTGGATCAGCAGGATGCGCCCGGCGTTGTCGCGGACCACGGCGCGGGCGCCCACGAACATCAGCGTCCGGTCCCCGGCGAGCGCACGCAACTGCCCTACGTATGAGTCGGCCCAGGAGATGCTCACCTGCGACAATTTACGGGGGTTCCCAAGCTGTGACCGGCGACACTAACTTGTTACCCATGCGTAGCACGATGATGGACGCCCCTCTGCAGATCTCCCGGATCCTCGACCACGGCGCCACCGTGCACGGCACGGCCGAGGTGGTCACCTGGACGGGCGCGGAACCCCGCCGAATGACGTACGCCGAGGTGGGGCGGTCGGCTGCCCGGCTGGCACACGCGCTGCGTGACGAGTGCGGGGTGACCGGCGACGAGCGCGTCGCCACCTTCATGTGGAACAACAACGAGCACCTGGTGGCCTACTTCGCGGTGCCGAGCATGGGCGCGGTGCTGCACACCCTCAACATCCGGCTCTTTCCCGACCAGGTCGCCTACATCGCCAACCACGCCGAGGACCGGGTGGTGCTGGTCGACAGCACGCTCATCCCGCTGCTGGCCCGGGTGATCGGCGAGCTGGCCACGGTGCGGCACGTCGTGGTGGTCGGCGGTGGCGACCCGGCGCCGCTGGTGGCGGCGGCCGGTGACCGGATCACCGTGCACCACTGGGACGCGCTGCTCGCGGACCGGCCGGAGGTGTTCGACTGGCCCGAGGTGGACGAGCGCGACGCGGCAGCCCTCTGCTACACCTCCGGCACCACCGGCAACCCGAAGGGCGTCGCCTACTCGCACCGGTCGATCTACCTGCACTCGTTGCAGGTCTGCATGCCGGAGGGCTTCGGGCTCGCGCCGACCGACCGGGAACTGGCCATCGTGCCGATGTTCCACGCCATGTCGTGGGGGCTGCCGTACGCCGCGTTCCTCTCCGGCGCATCGCTGATCATGCCGGACCGGTTCCTCCAGGCCGCGCCGATCGCCGAGATGATCGCCGCCGAGCGACCCACCCTGGCTGGCGCGGTGCCGACCATCTGGACCGATCTGCTGGCCTATCTGGACGGCCACGACGTGGACACCTCCTCGCTCAAGGAGGTGATCGTCGGTGGCTCGGCCTGCCCGCCGGCGCTGATGCACGCGTTCGACGAGCGGCACGGGATCGACGTCATCCACGCCTGGGGCATGACCGAGATGTCCCCGCTGGGCTCGGTCTCCCGTCCACCGGCCGGCGCGACCGGTGATGAGGCGTGGCGCTACCGCTACACGCAGGGCCGGGTGCCGGCCGGGGTGCAGGCGAGGATCGTCGGCGCGCTGGGTGAGCCGCTGCCCGCCGATGGCAGGGCCGTGGGTGAGCTGGAGGTCCGCGGGCCGTGGGTGACCGCCCGGTACGTCGGCGACGACGCCCCGGACGAGGAGAAGTTCCGGGACGGCTGGCTGCGCACCGGCGACGTGGGCAACCTCTCTCCGGACGGCTACCTGACCCTGACGGACCGGGCCAAGGACGTCATCAAGTCCGGCGGCGAGTGGATCTCGTCGGTGGAGCTGGAGAACGCGCTGATGGCCCACCCGGCGGTGCTGGAGGCGTGCGTGGTGGGCGTGCCGGACGAGCGGTGGGACGAGCGGCCGTTGGCCACCGTGGTGGTCCGGGAGGGTGCCTCGGTGACCGCCGAGGAGCTGCGCGACTTCCTGGCCGGCTCGGTGGCCCGCTGGCAGTTGCCCGAGCGGTGGGCGTTCATCGACACCGTGCCGAAGACCAGCGTGGGCAAGTTCGACAAGAAGGTCGTCCGATCGCGGTACGCGGGGGGCGAGCTGACTGTCCGGGAGCTGACAGCCCCGTAACGTTTTACCGGGCACCGTCGCCTGTTGGGGCAGAGGATTCTCCTGAACATTCCTCCCCAGGAGGGCGGCCCCGGCGTTCGCACCGCGCCGGGGCCGCCCTTTACTTGCGGGGCGACCCGCACCGTCATTGTTGCGAAAGTTGTTCGCCTCTGTCCTGATGATGGGGAAATCGCGTAGTCAATGCCTCGATCAGGCGTCGCTCGTCATGATCAGCACCTTGCCCACCGCCGAGTTCTCCACCGCCTGGTGCGCCGCCGCCGTCTCGGCCAGCGGGTGGTAGTGCAGCGGCAGGCCGGCGTCCACACCAACCCGGATGCCGCCCTGGTCCGCCGCCGCCGCCACGTCCCGTACGGCATGGGCCTTGGCCACCGTCGGCTCCGTATAGACCAGCACGAACTGCCACCGGACGTTCCGCATCATCGACGGCCGGACCGGGATGCTCACTTCGGGCTCGTCGTCGGCGTAGACGCAGACCGCCCCAGCGTTTCGGAGCACCTGCACGTCCGTCGCGGCGTTACGGGACGGGGACACCTCGACGATCGTGTGCACCCCGTCGGGAGCGATCTTGCGGATCTCCTCGACCACGTCCTGTTCCCGGTAGTTGATCACGAAGGAGGCGCCCGCCGCCGCCGCGAGCTGCGCCTTCTCCGCGCTGCTCACCGTGGTGATCACCGTGGCGTCGGACCAGCGGGCGAGCTGGATCGCGGCGTTCCCGACCGCACCCGCCCCGCCCTGGACCAGCACGGTGTGGTCGGCCAGCGCGCCGGGGCGCAGCGAGTCCGGCATGAACTCACCGGCGGTCAGGCAACGGTGCGCGGTGAGGAACGGGATGCCCAGGCTGGCCCCCAGGTCGAACGAGGCGTCGCCGAGGCGGACCACCTGCCGGACCGGCACCAGCGTGTACTCCGCCGAGGTGCCCCACGGCCGCTGCCAGGCCGCCTCCCAGATCCAGACCCGCTCGCCGATCAACTCCTGGTCCACCCCCGTGCCGACCGCCTCCACCACTCCCGCGCCGTCCTGCCCGGGGATCTGCCACCCCGCAGGCAACGGAGAGGAGCGGCGAGCCTTCCAGTCCGTCGGGTTCACCCCCGACACCGCCACCCGGACCAGGACCTCGCCCGCAGCCGGCTCCGGCACCGGCCGGTCGACCAACTCCAGCACCGAAGGGTCGCCGGTGCGCTCGTACACGATGGCTTTCATCCGTCGTCTCCTCACCCGTCCGGCGCGCAGCACCCGGGTCGAGCACCGCAGGCTGCGGTACCCCGCTCAGTCCCCGTCATGCCGATCCCGCCGGCCCCCGAAAACCGTATAACCGTACGCAGGTCGGCAGGGACCGGACGGCCGTGACGCCGCGCACCCGGCCGGGTCAGTCGGCGAGCGCGTCGATCGTCTCCGCGCTCAGCTCGTCGATCCCGCCCAGCGTCACCGCGGCCAGCCGGGCGGCGTCCGGATCCAGCGGGTACGCGCCGTGCGGCACCGCCACCACCCGCATCCCCGCCGAGGCGGCCGACCGCACCCCGTTGGACGAGTCCTCCACCGCCACGCATCGGGCCGGGTCGACGCCCAGGCGGCGCGCGACAGCCAGGTACACGTCCGGTGCCGGCTTGCCCCGCTCGGTCTCCTCGGTGGACAGGGTGGCGGCGAACGCGTCGGTCAGGTCGGTGGCGGCCAGCGCCGCCGCGATCAGCCGGGTCGGCGACGAACTGGCCAACCCGAGCGGCCACCGCGCGGCGAGCCGGCGCACCACCTGGTCGGCGTCATCGATCAGCGGTACGTGCTCCCGGTAGCGCCGGGTCATCTCCTCGACCACCTCGTCGGCGACCTGCTGAGCGGTGCGTGCCACGCCCAACTCGCCGCTGAGGTAGTGGGCCCACTCGCCGGTGCTCATGCCCATCAGCCGGCGCTGGGTGTCCGGCTGCCAGGTCCCGCCGTGCGCCGCCACGTACGCCCGCCGGACCTCCTCCCACACCGGTTCGGAATCCACGATCACGCCGTCCAGGTCGAAGACCACCGCATCCACCACGGGCCCATCCTGCCCGACCGGCGGGTCCCCGGTCAGCCGGGCAGTGCGGGCAGCCCGATCGGACTGCCTACCGGGATCACCGTGTGGCAGGCCCGGGCCATCGGCTCCAGCAACGCCCGCAGACGATCCGTGCCGTCCTGGCCGAGCGCCTCCCACGGGTGTGCGGCGGCACGGTCGGTGGCGTCCTCGACCGCCTGGAAACCGACCCGACCGTGGTCGGTGGCCGCGCCGTCCGGGGTCAGCCAGCCCCGCTGCGCCAGCCGCTCGCGGGCGGCCCGCCACTGCTCCTCGGACCAGCCCCGGCCGAGCAGGTTCTGCGGCGACATGTCCACGGCGACCCGCCAGGCCAGCGTCTCCACCGGGTCCAGGCCGGCGGCCACCAGCGCCGCCACGTGCCCGTCGCCCCGGTGCTCGCGCAGCGTCGTGGCGGCCTGCCAGAGCCGGGCCAGCGGGTACTCGCCGACCGGCAGCGCCGCGTTGACCGCGCCGAGCACCCGGCCGGCGGTCTGCACCGCCGAGGCGGCCCGCTCCAGCAGGTCGGCGGCCTCCGCCAGGTGCGCCTCCGGCAGTTCGTAGGTCAGCTCCGCGAGCGCCTGCACCGCGCCGGTCAGCCGGGCGCGCAGCGCCTCCGCGGGGGTGGCCAACCGCCACACCGCCGGCAGCGCCCGGCTCACCATCGGCGGCGCGAAACTGAAGAAGACGGCGATCACCGGGGCCGCCTCGGTGGCGCCCAACGGCGCGGCCCGGCCGGCGAAGTAGCCCCGCCAGTAGCCGCGCAACCCCACCGCCTCGTACGCGGCGCGGGCCCGGGGGTGAAAGTAGGTGACCGCGTGCACCGGCTCGAAGTGCGCCCACATCAACCGGGCGGTCCGCCCAGGCTCGTCCAGCGCCGTCACGTGCACCTCCGCGTCCCGTCCCGGATGCTCACCCCGGGCGGCGAGCCGCCCGGGGTGACGCCGAACCTACTGCCGGTGGGTGACGGGCCGGAAGCCCCATGTGAACAACTGCATCGCCCTCGGGCGACAACCGGGGCGATCCGGACGCGTCACTGGGCGGCGAGCACGTCCACCACGAAGCGCAGCGGGCCGGTCGGCCGGCCACCGGCGGCAGCCTCGTCGTTGCCGTACGCCAGCTCGCCCGGGATGTCGAGCTGCACCCGGCTGCCCACGGTCACGCCGACCAGGCCCTGGTCCCAGCCGGGAATGACCTGACCCACGCCGATCGGGAAGGTAGCCGGCTGGCCGGTCTTCCAGGACGCGTCGAACTCCTGGCCGTCCTTGTAGAAGACGCCCACATAGTTCGTGGTGATGGTCTGGCCCTTCGTGACCGCCGGGCCGGTGCCCTTGATCAGCGGCGTCACGGTGAGCTTCTTCAGCTCGCCCTTGCCCGCCTCGACGGTCGGCTTGGTGCCGAGCGCCGGGTCGGTGCCCTCCGGCAGCTGCGGCGCGGGGGGCGCGCCGGCGGCATCCGGGGCCGGGGCAGAGGCGGACGGGGTCGCGCCGGCCTGGTTCGCGGGCTTGTCGTCGCCCCCGCCGACCAGCACGAAGACGGTGATCAGCACCGCCACCACGGCGACACCGGCGAGCCCGCCGGCCCACGCCTGGCGACGCCGCTTCGCCTCGGCCGCCTTCTGCGCCGCCAGCTGGGCAGCCAGACGGCGCCCCGCCTTGGTTGCCGGGCCCTGGCCCTCCGACCGGTTCTGCTGCGTGCGCTCGCTCACGTCGTCGACTCCCTGCTGCGAAGGTGTGGCCGGCACACCCGGTGCCGGGGGGAAGGCCGACGCACACGGTACCCGCCTGTCGGCCCCCCGTGCCCGCCCCGGACCGGCCGAATCGCCCTGCGGCATCGTTCCCGGGCCATCCGGGCGGTTATTCCGGGACCACCATGAAGTCGGTCACGAACGAGGTGACCCGACCGTCGGGAGCACGCCCGATCCAGGTGCCGTAGCAGCCGTCGCCCCACCCCGTGGCGACAGTGACGACGTTCGCGCCGGTGGCCTCGTCCAGGACCGCGGTGATCAGCCCCGGGACCGGCGAGGCGGGCAGTTCGGCGGGGATGAAGACCTCCTCGACCTGGTCCTCGTCCCAGCCTTCCAGGGCGCTGAGCGCCGTCGGGTCGGCGAAGGTGCCGGCGCCGGCGTCCACCCCGTACCCGAAGTAGTCGTCCGCGCCGAGGGTCGCGACGTCCTGGTCGCCGGCGACGGCCAGCTCCCAGCGGACCGTCGGCTCATCGTGGATTACCAACTCCAGCGCGGCCACCCGCCGGTCCACCTCGGCGTCCTCCCGGAGCACCACCGCCACCCAGGCCCGGGCGGGATGCCGGCCCGGCAGCACGGTGACCGTGAACGGCTCGGCCTCCGGGCAGACCAGCGGGTCACACCCGACCACCCGGCCGGTCGGCAGCACGATGTCGCCCACCGGGTGGACCTCGATCAGGTACGCCCCGTGCTCGTCGGTGAAGCGGGCACCGGGCGTCAACAACCGGTCCAGATCAGGGGTGTACGGCATGGGGTCTCCTCCGGTGGCCAACGGCCGGCGGAGCGTACCCGGTGCGGCAGACGCCGTCGGCGCTGCCGTGCGGTCAAGCGGTCTTGCGGGGTGCGGCCTTCCTGGCCGCCGTCTTCTTCGCCGGCTCCGCCTTCTTGGCCGGGGTCTTCTTCGCGGCGGTCTTCTTCGCCGGCTCGGCCTTGGCCGCGGCCGCCTTCTTCTCGGCGGTCTTCTTCGCCGCCGTCTTCTTCGCCGGTGCCTTGGCCGCCTTCTTCTCGGCCGCCTTCTGCGCCGAACGCGCCGACGAGATGGGCGTCGGGGCGCCACCACCACCGCCCCGGGCGGGCTCGCCGCGGGCCGACTTGGCGCGCTCCACCGACGCCTTCAGCGCGGCCATCAGGTCCACCGCCGCGGCCGGGGCCTCCTCGACCTCCTCCGGCTGGACGACCTCCCGACCCTCCACCTTGGCGTCGATGACCTCCTGCAACGCCGCCCGGTAGTCGTCGGTGAAGACGTCCGGCTCGAACTCGCCGGTCATCGAGTCGATCAGAGAGCTGGCCATCGCCAGCTCCGGCGGGCGCACCTTCAGGTCCTCGTCGAGGAAACCGAAGTCCGGGTTACGGATCTCGTCCGGCCAGAGCATGGTGTTGAGCAGCAGTACGCCCTCGCGGACCCGCAGCGTGGCAAGCTGCTCCCGCTGGCGCAGCGCCACCTTGACGATGGCCACCCGCTCCGAGTCGATCAGCGCGTCGCGCAGCAGCACGTACGGCTTGGTCGCCGCGCCCTCCGGCTCCAGGAAGTACGCCTTGTTGTAGAGGATCGGGTCGACCTGCTCGGCCGGCACGAACTCCAGCACGTCGATCGCGCGTGAGCTGGTCAACGGCAACTCGGCGAAGTCCTCATCCGTGAGGATCACCATCTCGCCGCCGCCGATGTCGTAGCCCTTGGCGATGTCGTCGTACGTGACCTCCTCGCCGCAGACCGAGCAGGTGCGCTTGTAGCGGATCCGGCCACCGTCCTCGCGGTGCACCTGGTGGAACCGGATGTCCTTCTCCTCGGTCGCGGAGTAGAGCTTCACCCCGATCGAGACGAGCCCGAACGACACGGCTCCCTTCCAGATGGCCCGCATCCTGCGCTCCCTTCCCCGGTATCGACCATGCTCGCATCCAAAGGAACCGGACGCGAGGTGTTCGGCCTGCTACTACAGTCGGGTCGTGCCCGGCGCGCCGCTCAAGCCGATGCTCGCGATGACCGGGCCGCTCCCGGCGGGTGCCGGCTGGGCGTACGAGTTCAAGTGGGACGGGGTGCGCGCGCTCGCCGACATCTCCGGCGGCGGCCAGCACCTGTACGCCCGCTCCGGCGTGCAGATCACCGCCGCGTACCCCGAACTGGCCACCCTGCGCGAGCAGGTCGACGACGCGCTGCTCGACGGCGAGGTGGTGCTGCTCGGCGAGGGTGGGCAGCCCTCGTTCACCGCGCTGGCCGAACGGATGCACGTCCGGGACCGGAACAAGGCGGCCCGGTTGGCGGCGGTCCTCCCGGTGACTTACATGATCTTCGACCTGCTCCGCCTCAACGGCGACGACCTGACCGGCTGGCCGTACGAGCGCCGCCGGGAGGCCCTGGACCAGCTCACCCTCGGCGGCGCCCGGTGGGCGGTGCCACCGGTGTTCGCCGACGGCCCGGCCACCTATGAGGCGGCCGCCGAGCACGGCCTGGAAGGGGTGATGGCCAAGCGGGTGGGCTCCGTCTACCGCCCCGGAGTGCGCTCGCCCGACTGGGTGAAGGTCAAGCTGGAGATCACCGGCGACTTCGTCATCGGCGGCTGGCGACCGGGCGCGCGCCGGATCGGCGGACTGCTGGTCGGGGTGCCTGGTCCGGACGGCCGGCTGATCTACCGCGGCCGGGTCGGCGGCGGGATCGGCGCGGCCATCGAACGACAACTCCTCGCCGAGCTGGAGCCGCTGCGCTCCGGCGTGTCACCGTTCGCGCCGGGCGTGCCGCGCGAGGATGCCCGGGGTGCCATCTGGGTAGCCCCCAGGATGGTGGTGGAGGTGAAGTACGGCCAACGCACCCCCGACGGTCGGCTGCGCTTCCCCCGGGTGCTGCGGTTGCGCCCGGACAAGCCACCGGAGGAGGTCGACGATGCCGGCTGAGCGGCTGCGAGTGGATGTCGAGGGTCGTTCGCTGGAGCTGTCCAACCTGGACAAGGTGCTCTATCCGGCGGCCGGCTTCACCAAGGGTGAGGTGATCGACTACTACACCCGCATCTCCCCGGTGCTGCTGCCGCACCTGCGGGACCGGCCGGTGACCCGGATCCGGTTCCCCAACGGGGTGGACGACAAGTCGTTCTTCGAGAAGAACAAGCCGGCGGCGACTCCGGACTGGGTGCGGGTGGAGACGTTGCCCGCGCCCGGGTCGACCAAGGGCCGGGAGACCATCGACTACGTGGTCGCCGACGACCTGCCCACCCTCGTCTGGCTGGCCAACCTGGCCGCGTTGGAGCTGCACACGCCGCAGTGGAGGGTCGGCACGCACCCGGACATGATGGTGGTGGATCTGGATCCGGGGCCGCCGGCCGGGCTCGCCGAGTGCTGCCCGGTGGCGGTGCTGATGCGCGACCGGCTCGCCGACGACGGCATCGACTCGTACCCGAAGACGTCGGGCAAGAAGGGCATGCAGCTCTGCTGCCCGATCGCCGGCACCCAGTCATCCGACCTTGTTTCCGATTACGCCCGGCGGATCGCGCAGGAGCTGGAGCAGGCCCACCCGAAGCTGGTCGTGTCGAAGATGGCGAAGAACCTGCGCCCCGGGAAGGTCTTCATCGACTGGAGTCAGAACAACGCGGCGAAGACCACGGTGGCGCCGTACTCGCTGCGGGCCCAGTCGGTGCCGTCGGTGTCCACGCCGCTGACCTGGGACGAGGTCGAGGCCGGCGCCCGCGGCCGGAAGCCGGCCGTCCGCCAGTTCACCGCCGCCGAGGTCCTGGCCCGGGTCGACGAGAACGGCGACCTGCTCGCGCCACTGCTCGACGGCGGCCCGGAACTGCCCACCCGCTGACGGTGCGAGAAACATCCGCGGGCCTCGACAACCTTCTGTGACGTCGCCACGTGTTAGGGGCGTGACCGACCAACAGAAACCACTGTCCGCGGCGGACCGGTCCTACGTCGCGTTCGTCGAGGTGGCGTGGCAGCGACATATCCGGCTGGCCATGCTGCTCACCGGCGATCGGTGGCGGGCCGAGGAACTGCTCCAGGACAGCCTGGTCAAGGTCTACGAGCGGTGGCGGCGGCTGTCCCGGCTCGACGACCCGCACGCCTACCTGCGCCGGGCCCTGGTCAACAACCACACGTCCGGTTGGCGGCGGCGTCGCCGCGAGAGTCTCTTCGCGGACGTCCCCGACCGGGCCACTCCGGATGGCGGCATGGGTCCCGACGCGGTTGTCCTGCGCCGGGCGCTGATGTCCCTACCGGCGAAGCAACGAGCGGTGGTGGTGCTCCGCCACTACGAGGACCTGAGCGAGCGGGAAGTCGCCCAGGTGCTGGGTTGCTCGCTGGGCACCGTCAAGAGCCAGAACGCCCGGGCACTCAGCAAGCTTCGACACCTCCTCGAGGAATCCTTCGACGCAGTAAGCAGGTGATCATTCATGAACAACATCGATGACCGTCTCGCCCAACGGCTACACGACATCGTCGACGGCGAAACGGACTCCGTGCCCCCGGTGGGTGCGCTGATCGAGCGCGGCCGGCGGGGCCGCCGACGCCGGACCACCGCGGTGGTCGGTACGACGTGCGCACTGCTGGCGCTGGGCGTCGCCACTGCCGTGACCGTGACGACAAACTCCCCGTCGGGCCGTCCCGGCGTCACCGCCGAGGCCGCGCAGCCGGAGTCGGTCTCGCCGGCGATGCGGCTGGTCTCGGCCGCCGCCGCCAGCGAGAACATCAGTTACCGGATGCGGCTGACCAATTCGGGCCCGGACGGGCTGACGTACGAGGGCGCGTTCGACCCGAAGACCGCCACCGGGTACGTCCGTGTGCCGCAGGACGACTCGGTCATGACCGAGCTGCTGATCAACGGCACCAGGTACGAAGGCGGGGAACGACCGCTGGGCGAACTGCCGGCCGACAAGGGCCCGGGTGAGACGTACGGCCGCTATGGGCAGTACCCGGGGAAGTACGACCGGCTCTCCCTCTATGCCGACGGGAACGGGGTCCTGGGTGCCGCCGAGCCCGACCCGGCTGCCCTGTTCACAGCGCTGAAGCGCGAGAACGCGACCATCACCGAGAACCCGGACGGCACGCTGCACTTCGCGTACACCACGACTGACAAGAACGGGTCGAGCAGCACGGCCAGTGACGTCACGCTGGACCGCGACGGCCGGATCGCAAAGGTGGCGCTGACCTTCGCCTGGCAGTCGACGGCGAAGGGCCGGCTCGACCAGGGAACGGTCAGCTCGACGCTCGAACTGTTCGACTACGGCGCCGACGTGACGGTCAAGCGCCCGACCGACGTCGTCATGATCAAGAAGTAGGCCCGCCCGCAGAGGCGACGAGGCCCGGCGCCCACGTTGGTGGACGCCGGGCCTCGGCGGCTCATCCGGCCGGTGCCGGAGCGGGCGGACAGCCCCACCGGCGGTACCGGATCAACGGTGTCCGAAGACCTTGCGGCTGGAGCCGAGCCGCAGGAGGACCGTCTCGCCGGTGGCGTCCTGCACCGCGTCGTTGTCGGTGATCGCGAACACCTCGCCGTTGCCGGCCACGGTCAGACCCTCCAGCTTCTCCTGCGTCCACCCGTTGGTGGCGCGCAGCGCGGGCAGCACGTCGACGGCGAGCGTCTTCGGCAGCACCGTCAGCGGACCGGCCGGTGCCGCCGCACCCGGCAGCGGCACCGTGTAGACGCGCTTCACCGTGGCGGCCGGGCCGTTCAGCTTGTCCCGCTCGATGACCGCGAGCCGGTCGCCGACCACGGTGATCTCGGAGAGGCCCATCCAGTCACCCGGCACGCTGGTGCTGCCCAACTGGTAACCGAACCAGCTCCAGATGCCCGCCGCGACGTCGTAGCGGCCCAGCCGGACCACACCGGCCGGATCGGTGCTCAGCTCCCGCTGCACGGCCACCCAGACGATCTCCCGACCCTGCCGGTCGGTGGTGGCGGTGACCCCCTCCAGGCCCTGCTTGGCCAGGCCGGCGGCGACCTCAGTGGGCAGCGGGACGGTCTGCCGGGTGACCCCGGAGGCGTCCAGCCGGACCAGCTTGTTCTCCGGGCCCTTGGCGCCCTCCACGGCGAGCCAGAAGCCGCCCTGCGGGCGGGCGAAGATGCCCTCCGCGTCGTACCCGACCGGCGCGCCGGTCGCGTCCTTCACCGGCAGCGCACCGGTGATCACGGCCGGCGTCCGCTTCACGTCGATGGTGAGGATCCGGGTCTGGCTGTACGCCGCGTCGGTGACGCTGTAGAGCTGGTCCCGCTTGCCGGGCACCGCCGTCAGCGCGCCGAGGGCACCCCAGCCGATCGGCGTGCCGGCCTGGTCCGTGTCGGAGACGATGCTCGGAAACGCCGGGGCGCCCTTGCCGAGCTGGAACAGCGACACCGAGGCCCGGACGTTGACCGACGCGTCGTCCTCCTCGCTGGAGACAGCGAGCAGCCCTCGCGACGGGATGGGCAGCAGCCCCTCCGGGCCGTTGGTGGCCGGCAGCACCTGCTTGAAGACCGGCTTGGTGGGGTTGCCCAGGTCGTAGACGGCGACGAAGTTGCTGCGCTCCGAGCCGACGAACGCGTACCGCACGCCGTCGTACTCGGCGATGGCGACACCCTCCGGCTCGGTGCCCTTCTTCCCGGCACGGTCCTCGTTGTGCAGCCCGTACGTGACGGCGAGCCGCTCGAAGCTGTTGCCAGCGTCCCAGGCGACCCGCCCGTTGCGGCTGTCGAAGACGGACCAGCCGCGGGTGCCGCCCCGCCAGTCGCCCTCGTTGGCCGTGGCGAGGTAGCGGTCGTCGATCCAGGCGACCGCGTCCGGCTCGCGCGGCACATCGGTGATGCTGCCGGTCAGGTTGATCGTGCCGTCCTTGACGGTGTCGATCCCGCTGATGGTCGCCGTGCCCGCGCTGAACACCCGGGTGATCCGGCCGGTGGGCAGGTCGATCAGGGCGACGCCGTTGTTCTCCTGGAGGGTCACCGCCAGCTGGTTGTGGCTGTTGATCGAGACGTACTCGGGCTCCGGGTCGGTCGGCTCGGCGAGACCGGCCTGGACCAGCGCGGGCAGTGCCTGCCCGTTCGCGCCGGTCAGCGGGACGGGCCGCAGCCGCCAGCCGGCCGGGGTGTTGCCGGTGAGGTCGACGATCTGCACGAAGCCGGCCGGGAGCTGGGGCAGGTCGCCCTCCTCGCCGCCGGGCGGGGTGGCCTCCTCGTCGCGCTCGTTCTCGATGGCGATCGCGGCGTACCGCTGGTCCTTGCTGATCGCGATCGAGTCGGGCTGGCCGGCGAGGTCGAAGCTGGCGACCCGCTCGCGGCTGGCCAGCTCGATCACGTCCAGCCGGCCGGACGGCTCGGTGTAGCTGCTGCTGGTGTTCACCACCACCAGCACGTACTTGCCGACAACGGCGACCGAGGTGGGCTCGTCCTCGGCGTTGCCGAGCTGGGCGAGGGAGAGGGTGCCGAGGCCGCGTGGGCGGTCGGCCCGGGAGATGTCGAGGAAGCCGATCCGCCGGGCCAGTGCGTCGGTGTGGATCAGGGTGCGGCCGTCCGGACTGACCGCCGAGATCTCGGCCACCGTCGGGGTCGCCGGGTCCTCACCGGCCGGACGGTTCTGGAAGACCGGGTACGTGGCAACCCGGTCGAAGGCCATCGGCCCGCCCGGGTGGTGCCGCTCGCCGGCGGTCGCCGAGGTGGCGCCGGTGATGGTGGCGACCGCGACCCCGGCTACGGTGAGCGCGGTGATTGCTCTTCTCACTGACAAGGAGTTCCTCCGTCTGCTGATACCCGGACGGAGGCTGACACCCGAGAAGGAGCATCAGCTTGCGCGGACATGAACAGCCGGCGAAGTGCGGCGCAGCCGCCACCAGGCGGCACCGATCAGGACCACGGTGACCACGGTGACCGCGACGTCGCCGGCCAACGCCGCTGCCGGGCTCGCCGGGGAGTACGGCGGCACCAGGTACGCGAACGCGGCGGCGCTGACCAGGCTCGCCGAGCCGGCGGCGAGCACGTGTCGCTGCCGCCAGCCGGCGCGGGACGACCAGTATGCGATCAGGCCCCCGGTGCTGGCGGCGATCGCCAGCGCGATGGCCACCCCCGGCCAGCCGGGTGCCAGATCGGTGCCGAGGTGGACGAGGACGACCACCAGGCCCACCCAGAGTGGGTGCGGCGCTCGACGGACGCGTCGCGCCGTCGCCGTGCCCGAGTTGGCGGGCGGCGCGTCGGCGGGTCCCGTCTCGACGGCCGGTGTGTCGGTGGGTCGCGGGCGAGGGCGTCGCCAGCGGGGCAGCAGGGCCGTCGCGATGAGGGTCAGGACCACCGCGGCGGCGAAGGTCAGCTGGAGCGGGCTGGCCAGGAAGCCCTTCCGGCCGCTGTCCGAGAAGATCAGCAGACTGCCGAGCAGGTAGATCACGCCGACCACGACGAGGCCCGGCCGGCCGAGCCACGGCCGCAGCCGGCGGCCCCGCCCGAGGAACGACTCGATGATCACGATCGGCGCGCAGATGGTCAACGTGATGTGGTTGCCCACGTAGTCGAAGGCCTGCCGGACACTGAACCCGAGCCCCGGCACCAGCGTCGCCTCGGCGGCGGCCCGGGTGTCGGCGTACTCCGTGTCATCCAGGTAGCCGGGGTTGAACAGCGACTGGTCGACCAGGCCGGCCTGAAGCACACCGAACGCGGCGGCGAGCAGCACGATTGCCGGCCATCCCGCGCCGAGGTGCCGGGCGGTCTCCCGGATCAGGATGGCCGCCCCGCCGTACATCGGGCCGAGGAAGATCAGCACCGGGAGGAAGTCGGCGAGGGTGAAGCCGCCCCAGGAGCACTCGGCGGCCCAGGGCGCGAGCAGCAGCAACGCGACCACCGGCACGAGCCGGCGGCGCAGTGGAAGACGGTCGGCGGTGGCGGGGCGGGGCTCGGCCGGCATGGGCGCTCCTCGGCGACGCTTCGGGGTCACCCGTACCGTGCGCCAGCCACCCGGCCGGCCGCTACCGCCATCGGCCGACGGCTGGCGCGACCAAAGTCGTTGAGTAGGGTGGTTCCGACGTCGTCACCGGGGAGCGTGGAGATGCAGCCAACCGTCACGGCCGACCTGGCGGCGCGGCCCGCCGACGCCGAGCACCCGCTGCTCAGCTACCGCGACGAGACAACCGGCGAACGGGTCGACCTGACCGCGCACCAGGTCGGTTCCTGGGCGGCGCGTAGCGCGGCTCTGCTGCGGGACGGCTGCGGGCTCGGCCCGGGCAGCCGGGTCGCGGTGCTGCTGCCGCCGCACTGGCGTACCGCCGCGGTGTTGTTGGGGGCCTGGGCCTCCGGCCTGGCGGTGTCGTTCCGGCCGCGCGCCACCGCGGGCCTGCCGGTCATCGAACCGGGCGGCGACCGGCCGTTCGACGCGGTCTTCGTGACCCCCGAACGGCAGGACGACTGGCTGGAGGACGTCCCGGAGGCACCGCACCGCTACCTCGTCGGCACCGGGCCGGGGCCGCTGGCCGACGTGCCGCTGGGCTGGTTCGACTGGTCCGCCGAGGTGCTCCGGTACCCGGACGCCACGCCCGACCACACCGCCATCCGCCCGTCGGACCCGGCCAGCGCGGACGGCACCACCTACGGCCAGTGGGGCGCGATCGCCCAGGGGATCGCCGAGATGCTCGACCTGCGTGCCGGTGACCGGCTGCTGGTCGACGCCGCCGAGCACGAGCAGCCGCTGAAGTGGCTGCTGGCTCCGCTCTCCGCCGGCGCGTCCGTGGTCATCAGCGCCAACCTCGACCCGGCGCGGCGGGACGCGGTGGTCGCCGCCGAGCAGATAACCCGGGTCCTCTGAGTCCCGTCATTCGGCCGGCGAAACCAAACAGCGCTCCGCGATCTTCTTCCGTTACATCGACGTCTGCCCTGCTCAGAGGGTCTTTTTTCGATGCCGTCGGCGTGTTCTCATACCCGAACGACGACGTCATTGACCCGGTCATGACAACACCGCGTCGACCCGCACCGCCTCCCTGAAAGGTGCACCGATGCACAGGAGATCGACTTTCCGACTGGCCCTCCTCACCGCCACCGCTGCGACGTTCCTGACTTCCGGGGGCGCCTACGGCGCGGTGGGCGTGGCCGCGCCCGCGCCCGTCTCTCCGGGTGTCGCGGCGTGTGAGCCGGGCGCCGAGGCACACAGCGTGGCTCGGGTCGCCGAGGGCGCCACGGCGCACGAGCCGGAGCTGTATTCCAAGAACGAGGCGAACGCCTACGGGGTGATCAAGGATGCCCCGCGCCTGGCCAACGGCAGCGTCACCGTGCCGACGGTCTTCCACATGGTCTCCGACCATCCCCTCAGCGCGGCCGAGACCAACAGGTGGAACACCCTGATTGCGGCGCAGATGACCGTGCTCAACGACTCGTTCGCGGGCCGCACGGCGACGAGCGCCTCCAACACGCCGTTCCGCTTCTCGCTCATCGACACCACGTGGACGGTGAACAGCAACTGGTACACCGTCGAGCCGGGCAAGAACGAGCGGGACATGAAGAAGGCGCTGTACACCGGCGACTCCCGCACCCTGAACGTGTACGCGGCCAACATCGGCGGCGGGCTCCTCGGCTGGGCGTACTTCCCGAAGGGTTACAACAACGGCCGCGACTACATCGACGGCGTGGTGATGCTCGACGAGTCGATGCCGGGCGGCACGGCCGGCAAGTACGCCCTCGGTGACACGCTGACGCACGAGGTCGGGCACTGGCTGATGCTGGAGCACACCTTCGCGCACGGCTGCTCCGCCTCCGGCGACTTCGTCGCGGACACTCCGCGCGAGGCGGCGCCGCAGTTCAACTGCCCGGTGGGCGCGGACACCTGCACCGCACCCGGGCTGGACCCGATTCACAACTTCATGGACTACACGCAGGATTCCTGCATGGACATGTTCACCGCCGGACAGGCGGACCGGATGAGCGACGCCTGGGTGGCATTCCGGGCCGGCGGCGTCGGCTAGATCGGCACGTGTCGGGGTCGACGGGCAGCCGCGTGGCGGCTCGTCGACCCCGTCGCCTCACCCTTCCGGTGGAGCCGACGCGTTCCGCCATCTCTCACATTTTTCCTGCTCATACGCTTCGCCGAAGGCACGTGCGCTGTCGGAGCGCCGGCCACTTCCCACAGCGGCGGAGGGGATATGGCGTCGATCCGTGCACGTCGGACAGTGGTGTCGGTGGTGGCCGGCGGCCTGTTCGCCCTCGGTGTGATGGCACCGGGGCCGGCTGCCGCCCCGCCGCTTCCCCGCGCGGTCCAGGTCGACGGTGCTGCGGTCGACTCGTCCAGCCCGAAAGTGCCGCGTCCCCCGCAGCTTCCGGCGGATTTCCAGGGCACAGGCCGGTACATCGTCCGCGACCTCGGCATCGATGTGCCGTTCACCTGGCAGGGCAGGGACGGCAACAGCCAGATGGTCGCCGGCGGCCAGGAGTATCCGATCTGGTTCACGAACCTGATCTACGAGAACACGCTCTACACGCTCACCTACAAGTGGCCGAACATCCCGCTGTTTCCGCCACGCCCGTGCAGCAAGATCCCGGGGTTCTTCAACCGCCAGATCTTCAACGACAAGCTGAAGACGGCGCGCTTCGTGGGTCCGGAGATCCTGCAGGGGGAGAAGGATCGGCACGTCGACCACTGGCGCGTCGGTGTCGTCGGGGGTTCCACCGTGCCGGGCGAGTTCTTCCGGTTCCCGATCGCGCTCGGCGACATCTACGTCGACCAGCGGAACCCGAGCCAGTGGTGGCAGGTGTTGCAGTTCGGCCTGCAGAACCTCTTCGACCCGGAGCTGGACGAGTGGTTCACGATGACGACGTTCGACCACCGTCCGGGGGTCGTAACGCTCCCCGACCGGTGCCCACCGCCGACGTCGTGACGTCGTGGCCCTCACCCGGGCTGAGCGCGCGTCGCCCCGCTTGATCGACTCCATGTCGGCGACATCGGGGGCATCAAGGCGCCTTGATACCGCCACATCGCTGACGTGGAGTCGATCAACGACCACTCGGCCGCGCCCGGCTTGAGCAGGGCGACAGGTGATCGGTGGGCAGCGCACACCGCGTCCCGCCGGGAAGTGGTCGGTCGCAGAAGACCCAATGGCGTACGCCCTGCTGGTCCTCGGCCGAAACGGTGACCCCGCCCGGCTCGACCCGCGCGTTGAGCCGGACCAGCACCCGAGCCGCGGTGCGCGCGAAGATTCGGGCGCGGAGCAGGTCCGGCGCGGTGATCGGCAGGTGGATCACCCAACGCTCGCTCATCGGTAGCGGTGGTTCGCCGATTGGGCGCTCTGCCACGTACGCAGGGCGTTCTTGATCCGTACGTTCTCCTCCTGCACCGCGACCAGGGCGGTCTGCGCGACGGTGAGTTCGTCGGCCACCCGGTGCAGGAAGGCCCGGATCTCGACGGGATCGAGGCCCTGTCGGCGGACGTTGAAACATCGCTCGCGGATCTGCCAGGGCCGCAGCGGTGTCCCTCGCGGGATTTCTCTCGTCGGACGTGATGCGTCGCGTCGGCTCGCCAGCCGACGGATCAGGTTGCGCACGGTGACTGCCCTTCGTCGGGTGGAGTCGACGTGAAGGGGCGGTCTCCGCCGGTTGCGGTCGGCGAAGACCGCCCCGCCCCGCGGCCGTTCCGGAGGTACGGCAGCAGGGCCGCGCCGGGGGAGCGCGGAGGGTGAGGTCTCGTCGGCGATGCGAGACCAGTACGAGAGGCGCCAACCGACCGCAGCAGCACCGCATCACCGAGAGCGACGCTATTGCCACCGAGTCACCTATGTCAAGTACGTCTTTGAGTCATCTACCTACCTATGTCACTCGCGCTACGTGCGTTGCCTGCGTCGAAGGAGCTGATCAATACTGGGCGAGCCAACCGACTGCAAGGGGCCCCACGTGCCTATACCGCCCACGATGGACGAGCTGCTCGCCGATCTCCTGAAGAAGATCAAGGACGGGACCTATTCGCCCGGCTCCCAGCTCCCGTCTGGGCGCGTGCTGGCAGATGAGTACGACGTCTCGCAGTCCACGATCAGTCGCGCGGTGGCGAGGCTACGGAAGCAGGGTGTGCTGGTCGGTCGCCCAGGTCGCGGCGTCTTCGTCGCGGAGTCCCGCCGGCGCTAGACAGAACACTGTGGCCGCTCGGAGTCAGGGCCGGGCTGACGGCCCGCACGATGACCAACTCCGTATCGGCGACATGGGGGTGTCGGGGTGCCTCGGACACCGTTACCTTTCAGTGAGCAAACGTGACTCCTGATTGGCAGTCGTCCGTTGCCGGGCGACGTTGACCGGATGAGCCGGTCTAGACGCTTCACGGCCCGCCGCCCCGCCTGCGCATGCAGGTCTTACGGGTCTTACGTAGGCTCCACGTCCTGTTTTTGGATCGCCCAGCAACTCCAGGTCGACGTGCCGCACGAGCGCGGCAAGATTACGTGCGGCGTTGACGTCCCGGTCCAGGGACAGCCTGCACGCGGTGCAGTGGAACGTGCGCTCGGCCAGTGACAGCTTGGGTTTCACCGTCTTGCAGGCGGAGCATGTCTTGGAGCTGGGGTACCACCGGTCGGCGACGTACAGCGTGCCGCCGTACCAGCCGGTCTTGTAGCCGAGGTGCCGGCGCAGCGTCGCCGGGGCGGCGTCGGTCAGGGACCGAGCCAGTTTGCGGTTACGAACCATCCCGGCCACGTGGAGGTCCTCCACGACGACCGTGGTGAACTGCTGCGCCAGGCGGGTGGTGAGCTGGTGCCACGAGTCGGCGCGGACGGCCGCGACCGTGGCGTGCAGTCGAGCCACCGCCTCCTGTGCCCGCTGCCACCGGTTCGACGCGGTCCGCTTGCGCCTGGCCTGCGGGTCGTAGGGGCCGATCCGCCGGGCCGCACGGCGCTGCGCCTTGCCGAGTTTCTTCAACGCGGCCTTGAACGGCGCCGGGTTCGGCACCATCTCGCCGGTGGACAACACGGCCAGGTGCGTGATCCCGGCGTCCACCCCGAGCACCCGGCCGGCCTTCGGCGCGTGCGCCGTCCGTCCGACCGTGCGTCGGACGGCGACCTGGAATGAGCAGGACCACCGTCCGGCGGTCTCGGTGACCGTGGCGGACAGGATCGTCGCGGTGCCGGCCTTCACCCGGCGGGCCAGCTTACGGGTGGACTCGTGGGTGCGGATGCGGCCCAGCCGGGGCAGCACCACGTGCCGGTAGCCAGGGTCGACCCGGATCGCGCCGGTGGTGAACCGGGCCGACCTGCGACCGTGCTTCCTCTTGGTCCGGGGCCAGCTCATCCGGCGGCCCTTGCGGGCACCGGTACGCGAGGCATGCCAGTTGCCCAGCGCCGCGGACAGGTTCGCCAGCCCGGTGTTGAACGCCTCCTTGGAGCACTCCGCCCACCACGGCGCCGCCCACTGCTTGATCTCGTTCCAGGTGCGCCGCAGGTCCGGCAGGGACCAGCCCTGCCACGGCGTCAGGTCGGCCTCAGCCACCCCGTAGCTGGCCTCGGCAGCCCGCTGCGCCTTCACCGCGCTGACCCGACGCAGCATGTGGTTGTGCGAACCGGGCCGCACCGGTGTTGCGGCGCAGGCCGAGAACCTGGGCGTCACTCGGGTCCAGGGCGAACCGGTATGCCTGCACGGTCCAGCCGGCCGGCGGCTCGTACCGCTTCACGACTCGTCCTTGGCGGTGGCCGCGGCCACGGCGCGGCTGGCCCGGTTCGCCGCGGCCCGGCGGCCGTGCAGCCGGGCGCACAGGCTGGTCAGGATCTCCGTCACGTCCCGCACCAGGTCGTCGTCCACCTCGGCCGGGTCGGCGACCAGCAGCCGGCGGCCCTGGGCGGCCAGCGCCGCCTCAACGTACTCGGCGCCGAACCGGGCGAACCGGTCCCGGTGCTCGACCACGATCGTCGTCACGGACGGGTCGCGCAGCAGCCCGAGGAACTTCTTACCTCGGCCGTTCAAGCCGGAGCCGACCTCAGTCACCACGCTGGAGACGACCATGTTCTGCCCAGTGACCCAGGCAGCCACCCGGGCGACCTGCCGGTCAAGGTCGGCTCGCTGATCGACCGACGACACCCGGGCGTAGACAACCACCTGGCCCTGGTGTCGACACTGACAACGTCCACCATGATCGTTCCCGACGGAAGACGCCGAGCGGGCACCGGCATGGTTCCCTCGCGGAACCATCGGTACGCGGTCTGTGGGTGCACCCCGTTGCGGCGCGCCCACTCAGCAAGCTTCACGAGACCGACATTAACACTCACATATTCGCATGCCTGATCACAGAATCGGGAACTGCCAACAACCCCCATGTCGGGGATACGGAGTCGATCAAGGGCCGCCGGGGTCAGTCGAAGGACGGCAGTGACGGGCCGAGGACGTCGTCGGCGTCCACGATGGTGTACGCGTAGCCCTGCTCGGCCAGGAACCGCTGCCGGTGCGCCGCGTACTCGGTGTCGATGGTGTCCCGGGAGACCACCGTGTAGAAGTGCGCCTGCCGGCCGTCGGCCTTCGGACGCAGCACCCGCCCCAACCGCTGCGCCTCCTCCTGCCGCGACCCGAACGTCCCCGACACCTGGATCGCCACCGCCGCCTCGGGCAGGTCGATGGAGAAGTTGCCGACCTTGGAGATGACCAGGGTGCGGATCTCCGCGGACCGGAACGCGTCGAAGAGCCGTTCCCGCTCCTTGTTCGTGGTCGAGCCCTGGATGATGGGCGCGTCCAGGTACTCCCCGAGCTGGTGCAGCTGGTCGATGTATGCGCCGATCACCAGCACCTGGTCGTCGGGGTGCCGGTCGACCAGCGCCTTCACCACGGGCAGTTTGGTGCGCGCGGTCGCCGCCATCCGGTAGCGCTCCTCGGCCTCCGCCGTCGCGTACGACATGCGCTCCGCGTCGGTCAGGGTCACCCGGACCTCGGTGCACTCCGCCGGGGCGATCCAGCCCTGCGACTCGATGTCCTTCCACGGCGCGTCGTACCGCTTCGGGCCGATCAGGCTGAACACGTCGCCCTCGCGGCCGTCCTCGCGTACCAAGGTCGCCGTCAGGCCCAGCCGGCGGCGGGCCTGGAGGTCCGCGGTGAACCGGAAGATCGGCGCGGGCAGCAGGTGCACCTCGTCGTAGACGACCAGGCCCCAGTCGCGGGCCCCGAACAGGTCCAGGTGGGTGAACGTGCCGCCGCGCCGCGAGGTGAGCACCTGGTACGTGGCGATGGTGACCGGGCGGATCTCCTTGCGCTCGCCGGAGTACTCCCCGATCTCCTCCTCGGTCAGCGAGGTGCGCGCGATCAGCTCCCGCTTCCACTGCCGGCCAGCGACCGTGTTGGTGACCAGGATCAGCGTGGTCGCCTTCGCCTCGGCCATCGCCGCCGCGCCGACCAGGGTCTTGCCGGCGCCACAGGGCAGCACGACGACGCCCGACCCGCCGGCCCAGAACGCCTCGACAGCTTCCCGCTGGTACGACCGCAGCGTCCACGGCTTGCGGCCGTCCTTGCCGGCCTCGGCCAGCTCGATCGGGTGCGCCTCGCCGTCGACGTAACCGGCCAGGTCCTCCGCCGGCCAACCCAGCTTGAGCAGTGCCTGCTTGAGCCGGCCGCGCTCGGACGGGTGCACTCGGATGGTGTCATCGTCGATCTTGTCGCCGAGCATGCCGGCGAGCTTCTTGCTCTTGGCGACCTCGATCAGCACCAGCCGGTCCAGCGCCCGCAGCACCAGCCCGTACGCCGGGTCGTTGGCGAGCTGGAGCCGGCCGTAGCGGTCCATCGTCTCGGCCACGTCCACCAGCAGCGCGTGCGGCACCGGGTAGCGCGAGTACTTGATCAGGGAGTCGACCACGCCCTCGGCGTCGTGACCCGCGGCTCGGGCGTTCCACAGCCCCAGCGGGGTCAGCCGGTAGGTGTGCACGTGTTCGGGAGAGCGCTCCAGCTCGGCGAAGGGCGCGATCGCCATCCGACAGGCCTGCGCGTCCGGGTGGTCGATCTCCAGCAGCAGGGTCTTGTCCGACTGCACGATCAGTGGTCCACCGCTCACGCCAGCGTCCTCTCCTCGGTTGGCCGTCCGGCCGGGACGGGGCTGAATACCCGCCGCTGACCGACCATCCAGTGTTGCACGGTGCGGGGTGTCGCAAGAAAGATGCTCACCAGACGCAACCGTCACGGCAGTGACGAACGTCTAGGAAAGGGACGACTGTCCAGGGGAGGTCCCATGAAGCGTGTCCGGATCATTTCCCGGCTGGTCGCCCTGATGGTGGTCACGTTGGTCGGCGCCGGTGCGTGCGCGTTCGATCCGCAGGCGGGCGGGGGTGGCGGCGGGGGAGCCGCCCCGGCAGGCGCGGCGGAACAGGCAACGGGGGCGAGCGGCACGTCCGGGCCGGACCAGCGCGGCCGGCCCACGCCGGCCGCGCCGACGCCGAAGCCGACCCGGAGCGCCACGCCGAAGCCCACGCCCAAGCCGACCCGCAGCACGCCGGCACCGGCCACCAGCACCGCCGCGCCGGCCGCCGGCTGCCCGCAGGGCGAGCACCAGCGGGCGGTGGAGACGTACCTGGCCCGGCTGGGTGGGTTCGGGTCGGTGACCGTCGACGGCCGGCAGTCCGCCGCCGACTGCGCCGCGATCAAGAAGTTCCAGCGGCGGTACGGCATCCGCCCCGTCGAGGGTCGCGCCGGGCCCACCACACACGACGTGGCCCAGCGGCTCGCCACCACCGAGACGGCGCGCTGCAAGGCCGGCACCGGCACCACGTTCTGCGTGGATCTCACCCGGCAGACCGTCTGGGCTCTCCGGGGCGGCAAGGTGATCATGGCGCCGACGGTGACCCGGACCGGAATGTCCGGCTACCGCACCCCGGCCGGCACGTACACCGTCAACTACCGCAACCCGAAGGAGTGGTCCGACCCGTACGAGGTGTGGCTGCCGTACTGGCAGCACTTCATCCAGGGGATGGGCTTCCACGAGACCACCACGTACCTGCACGAGAAGTCGATCGGCTCACACGGCTGCGTCAACCTGCTGCACGTCGACGCCGTCCGGATGTGGGAGTTGGGGAAGGTGGGCACCCGCGTGGTGCTGATCGGCCGCCGTCCCCGCACCTGAGCCACGCGGCGAATCGCGGGGGATAACCCCCTGTCCCACCGGTCCCTTGAGTGACACCCTGGGAGTACAGGGCCGGACCGGGCGGGGAGGCTGGGCATGACGGTCGACCGTGACGTGATCGAAGCGCACGAGCAGGCACCACCCGACGAGGTGTCCCGCGCGACCGTGGTCGCGTACGCCGTCGCGGCGGCGCTCCTCGTCGGGTGGTTCCTCTTCGGCTGGCTGGTGCTGCGGCAGGGCTTCGTCGACTCGGTCGGGGAGTCCGCCGGCGCCGGCTTCGCGCTGCTGCTGATCGTCTCGGTCGTCGGCACCGTACGCCGCAGCCGACGCTGACCGGCGCGCCCCGGCGGCCGGCCGGCGGTGATACTGGTCAGTCCGCCAGCACCGCCGCGGTGACCCGGTGCAGCGCGAAGGTGTGCAGCATCTCCGTCCGCTCGTCCTCGGCGCGCAGGTAGCCGGCGCCGATCGAGACCGGCTTGACCAGCCGGGACGCGGTCGCCCCGTGCGCGTCCACGTACCCCACCCAGACCAGCGCCCGGTCCCGGACCGCCTGCTGGAGCACGGCCAGCGCCTCGCTGTGCGTGTGCACCGGCACCGGGCCGCCGCCGAGCCCCGCGGCCCCGCCGCGCACCACCGCCGGCGCCCGTCGGGCCGCCCGCGCCGCCGCCTCACCCCGCCGGATCTGCTCCACCACGCCGAGCAGCCGCGGCATGGGCAGCTTCTGGGTGGCCACCGGATCCAACGTCCAACTGGTCGACAGCACTCGGGCGGGGGCCCGCCGGATCCTTGGCCGGGACAGCACGGTGCTGCCGCTGGCGTCCTCCGGCACCGGGGCGTACCCGGCGTCGCGCAGCGCGCCCAGCAGCCGACCGACCTGGTAGGGGGTGCTCAGCACCGTCGGGGCGAGCCGGCGCAGATTCAGCGACTCCAACCGCCGGTCGGCCAGCACCTCGGTGAGCAGCGCCTCGTCGTCGCTGCGCAGGTACGCCCCGGCCGAGCCGACCCGCAGGCCGCCGTGCTTGCGGGCCACGTCGTCCACCAGGTAGCTGAGCCCCTGCGGCACCGGGGTACGGGACCGCCGCCGAAACACCTCGTGCAGGTCGTCGGCCGAGTAGCCGGCGTCCAGCGCCCGCCGCACGCTCGCCGTGGTGACCCGGTGCACGCTCGCCCCGCCGGCCGACTCGAGCTCGGTCATCGCCTCCAACTCGGCGGCGAGCGCCGGCTCGGGCGGCCCGGGCACCACCACGGTCAGGTCGGCCTGCACCAGGAAGTGGTCGACCGGGGCGGGCAGCAGCGCGTCCAGCGCTCGGGCGGCACCCGACGGGTCGCCGCTCTCGACGTCGGCGTGCAGCCCCAGCGGGTCGCCGCCGCCCCGCTCGTCGGCGGAGGTCAGGTCGACCAGCAGCAGTCGGCCGTACGAGGTGAGCGCCCCCAGGCCGGTGACGCCGAGCTGCGCCGCTTCGGTCAGCACCTCCCGGTGGGCGGCCTCCCGGCCCCGGCTGCGCCGTGGCGCCCGCCAGTCCAGCAGGTCCTGCACCTCTTCCGGGGTGGGTGCGGTCGCGGGCTCCAGGTCGGCGAGCACGCCGAGCACCCCCCGCCGGGTGGGCGGCGCGCCGGCCCGCTCGACCTCGGCGGAGAGCGCGGTGATCGGCCGGTCCCGGTCGTCGCGCCGGCCGACCAGCCCCACCTGTCGAGTCATGGTCAGCCACGCGCGGGCCAGCTGCTCCCAGCGCTGGGCCAGCGAGGCGGCCCGCCACACCTCGTACCCGCCGGTCGGCAGTACCTGCTGATCCGCCCCGTACCGGGTGGTGGTCACGCCGGGTAGCTCCATCTCGCCGGCGAGCCCTGCCGCGTACGCCACCTCCAGCAGCAGCGCGGTGGTCGGCTCGTCCAACCCGGCGGTACGGGCCAGCCGGCGCAGGTCCCGGACGCCGATGCCGCCCGAGCGCAGCACCGGCGCGGGCTCGGCAGCGAGCTGCTCCAACAGCCCCTCGGTGTGCCGGACCACCTCCATGGTCTGCCCGGCTCCGGCCGAGTCGACCGCCTTCGCCTCGCGTGGCGCGGCGGCCACCGGCGGCGGGCTGGTGCGCAGCGGCCCGAGCGGGCCGCTGTCGCGGCGCAGCAGCAGGCCGACCTCGCGGGGTAGCTCCACCGTGCCGCTGGTCGTCGACGAGCCGTTCGAGATGGGAACGAGCAGCCGGTTGTCGACCAGCCAGCGCACCGGGGAGCCGGTCGGGGCGCCGCCGTTGGTCGGGTCGGAGAGCACCGTGTCCTCCGCCCCGAGCGGCGGCGCCTGCAACGCGCCCGGGGGCACGCTGCCCACCGGTGGTCCGGCCGCCAGCCGGTCCAGGATCGCCCGGGCAGAGGGGGGCGCGGCGAGCAGCGTCCGACGTAGCTTCGCCGGGTCCGCGCAGAGCGCGGCCGTGCGCGGGTCCAGCTCCGCGGCGGGGCGGCCGAGCCCGGCGGGGTACGGGGCGACCTCGTCGACGGCGGGGACCACCTCAAGCGCGTGCTCCGGGCCGTACAGCAGGAAGAGCGCGCGCAGCCGGCCGACGGCGGCCCGGACGGCCGTCGGCGCCGGTGGTTGCGGTCCGCTGGTCGCCATGGCGAGCACCGCGTCGGTGGCGGTGGTGCCCTCGTCCGGGTCCCGGGTGAGTCGGGCGGCGTCGAGGATCTGGAGGGTGAACTGGTCCAGCCCGTCCAGCGCACGGGCCACCGAGACCCGGGACTGAGCGCGGATGGCCAGGGCGGAGATGTCGGCCGGTACGGGCACGACGAGGTCGGGCCGCAGCTGGAGGAGCGCGGCCAGCGACTCGTCGGGCAGCGACCGCAGGTGGTCGGCGAGTGAGGTGGTCATCGTCTTCCCACGCTAGCCCGGCAACGACCCGTCGCGCCCGTCGGACGTCCGCCCGGCCGGGAGTCGCCGGGTACGTTTCTCGACATGCCCGCACTGACCGTCGGATTCGATCTCGACATGACCCTGGTTGACTCCCGCCCCGGCATCGCCGCGGCCTTCCGGGCGCTGACCGCCAGGACCGGCGTGCCGGTGGATGCTGACCTGGCGGTGTCCCGGCTCGGCCCACCGCTTCGCACCGAGATCGGGCACTGGTTTCCGCCGGAGCAGGTCGAGTCGGCCGTGCACATGTTCCGCGAGCTGTACCCGGCGTACGCGATCACCCCGACGGTGCCGCTGCCCGGAGCACGGGCGGCGATCGACGCGATCCGCGCCCGGGGCGGCCGGGTGCTGGTCGTCACTTCCAAGCTCGGCCGGCTGGCTCGGCTACACCTGGACCACCTCGGCCTGGTCGTCGACGAACTGGCCGGCGACCTGTTCGCCGAGGAGAAGGCCACCGCCCTGCGGGAGCACGACGCGACCCACTACGTCGGGGACCACGTGGCGGACATGGTGGCGGCGGGGGTGGCCGGGGTGCCCGGAATTGGCGTCGCGACCGGGCCGTGCTCTCCGGACGAGCTGCTCGCGGCCGGGGCGGAAGTGGTGCTGGATGATCTCACCAGATTCCCAGCGGCGCTCGACGGCATGATCCAGCTAGCCTTGGAGCAGTAGACGGCTCAAGTGAAGCAGGGGATCTCAGGTGCCTACGGGTCGAGTGAAGTGGTACGACACGGCCAAGGGATACGGCTTCGTCACCAGTGACGAGGGCGGCGACGTTTTCCTGCCCAAGGGCGCGCTGCCTGCGGGTGTCACCGACCTCAAGGGCGGTCAGCGGGTCGACTTCAGCGTGGTGGACAGCCGGCGGGGTGCGCAGGCCATGGGCGTCAAGCTGCTGGACGCGCCGCCGTCGATGGCGGAGCTGCGCCGCCGGCCGGCCGAGGAGCTGCACGGCCTCGTCGAGGACATGATCAAGGTGCTGGAGGCGAAGGTCCAGCCGGACCTGCGCCGAGGCCGGTACCCGGACAGGAAGGCCGCGCAGAAAATCGCTCAGCTGGTCCACGCGGTCGCGCGCGAGCTGGAGGTCTGAGGCACCAGCCCGGCGTCGGCGGCCCGGTCGAGCAGCGCCGCGACCGCTGCGAAACCGGCCTCGCCGAGGTCGGCGGTGAACTCGTTGACGTAGAGGCCGATGTGTCGGTCCACGACGTCGAGCTCCATCTCCTGGGCGTGCGCGAGCACGTACTCCCGACTGGCCGCCGGGTCGGCCCAGGCCTGCCGGACCGATTCGCGGACCCAGCCGGCGGCGGCCTGCGGGTCCACCGCGCCGCGTCGGGCCAGGATCGCGCCGAGGGGAATGGGCAGGCCGGTGTCGGCCTCCCACCACTCGCCGAGGTCGACCAGCGCGGTCAGGCCGTGCCGGTGGTAGGTGAACCGGGCCTCGTGGATCACCAGCCCGGCGTCGTAGCGGCCGGCCGCGACGCCCGGCATGATCTCGTGGAACGGGACCACTTCGATCCGGGCCGGCGGCCGCCCGGCCGACCAGAGCCGGAACAGCAGGTACGCGGTGGTCCGGTCGCCTGGCACCGCCACCGTGGCACCGGTCAGGTCGGTGCGGTCCGGCCCGCCGGCGCGGTCGCCCCGGGTGAGCACCAGTGGCCCGCACCCGCGACCGAGCGCGCCACCGCAGGGCAGCAGGTGGTAGTCGTCGAGCAGCCAGGGCAGCGCCGCGAAGCTCACCTTCACGAGGTCGAACGCGCCCTGCTCGGCCGCCGTGTTGGTGACGTCCACGTCGGCGTACGTCACCTCGACCGGCGGTGCGCCGGGCACGCGACCGTGCACCAGGGCGTGGAAGACGAACGTGTCGTTGGGGCAGGGCGAGATCGCCAGGGAGAGCGCCACGCCCCCACGTTAGCCCCGCCCCCGCGCAGCCACCCGCGCCCACCCCGCCGACTGTGATCCGACCCGGTTGCTCGCCTGGTCGCCGGCCTGGTTGCTCGCCTGGTCGCCGGCCTGGTTGCTCGTCCCGCGCTATCGGTCATTCCAGCCCGACGTGCTCCGCGGCGGCCACCAGGGGCAGACGTGTCACCTCGCTGCCTGTCGAGCTGCCCCAGATATGGGGCAGTGGCCTGCCGGAGGGTGGGCCGGGATGCGCCAGCTGGTCGGACGAGTTCGGGCGGAGCCGGCCGGTCGGGCGAGTTTGGGTGGGGTCGGTTGGTGGGGCGAGTTTGGGTGGGGTCGGCCGGTCGGGCGAGTTTGGGTGGGGTCGGCCGGTCGGGCGAGTTCGGGCGGAGCCGGTTGGTCGGGCGAGTTGGGCGGAGTCGGTTGGTGGAGCGAGTTCGGGTGGGGTCGGTTGGTGGGGCGAAGTCGGGTGGAGCCGGCTGGCCGGGCGGGAGTTTGGGCGGAGTTGGTTGGTCGGGCGAGTTCGGGTGGGGTCGGTCGGTTGGTCGCGCACCCAGCCGGTTCGCTGCGGCCACTTTCTTGGTACCCGGCTCTGCCCCACATCTGGGGCAGCTCGACAGGCTCGGAGCACAGTGCCCGCACCCTGTCAGCCGCGGTGGGAGACCCGTTCACCGAGTTATCCACAGGACGGATCGGGGCTGTTGACGGCGCTCGGCCGATTGAAAAGCATGGACGGGTGGTCGACGGGGACGGGCTCATCAATGTGGGTGCGGCGTTGCGTTCGCTGCGTCGACGTGCGGATCTGAGCCAACGAGAGCTGGCCGAACGATCCGGTGTGCCGAAGAGCACGCTGGCGCGGATCGAGGCCGGGCGGGCGGCGACCCGGGGTTCCGCACGGTGGAGCGGCTGATTCGTGCGGCCGGGGGTGAGGTGGCCTTCGCCGTGCCCAGCGATGCCCATGCCAACGCCCACCCCAGCGCTGCCCACCCAAACCCCCGCCGTAGCGACGTCGAGCCGCCGGACGAGCCACGGGACCAGCCACGGGACGAGGCGGGGCGCCGCTACCCGGCGCATCTCGACGTGCGACCGGTCCGAACACTCAAGGACTGGCCGGGCGCGTGGTGGGCGTACTCGTACACCCTGCCGCCGGAGCTGTGGCCGCTACCGGTGCCGGAGTGGACCTACGATCTCGACCGCGCTCGCCGCGACGAGAAGCGGTGGCGGCAACGGATGTTGGGGCGGGTGTCCTACCGGCGCGACGTGGGCGGAGCACCGGAGACGTCCCGGCGGTTCCTCGCCGAGCTGTCTGACGGGGAGATCGTCGGCGAGCTGCGGGCGCACGAGCGGAGTGTTGATCTGCTCCTCGGTGACGACCTCGGTGATCGGCGCGAGCTGGTGCTGGAGAGCGTGGTCGTGGTGCCCGAGCTGCGATGGCTGGGCATCGGGCGCCGCCTGGTCGAGTTGCTGGTGGCGGAGATGACCGGGACCAGCATCCGGACCGTCCACGCCATTGCCGAGTACAGCATCGTCGACTTCCTGCTGGCCTGCGGGTTCGAGCTGGAGGCGGCCCGGCCGTCGGCGCTGGCCCTACGGCTCTGATCTCGGCGTCCGCCGGGTCAACACAGGGCCGGGGCTGCCGCGGTGAGGGCGGTGAGGGCCGCACGCAGCCGCCACGTGTCCCGATTGCGGGGGCCGATCGGGTTGGAGATGGTGCGCAGCTCGGCGAAGGGCACCCCGGCCTGTGCCGCGGCGACCGCCACCCCGTACCCCTCCATGGCCTCGGCGACCGCTTCCGGATGCCGCCGGCGCAGCTCTTCGGTGCTGGCGGCGGTGCCGGTGACCGTGCTGACCGTGAGCACCGGGCCGGCCGTGGCGGCCGGCAGGGCGGCCCGCAGAGTCGCCAGCAGCCGCGGATCGGCCGGCACCACGCTGCCGCTACCGAGCAGCGCGGGCGGCATGCCCAGCTCGTCGACGGGGATGAAGCCGTCCGGTGACTCGGCGCCCAGGTCGGCGGCGATGCTGGCGGTGCCGAGCACCGTGTCCCCGACCGCGGCCTGACCGGCGAAGCCGCCGGCCACGCCGGCGCTGACCACCGCGCGGTACGGGCGGCCGGCCGCCTCAGCCAGCGCCAGCAGTCGAGCGGTGGCGGCGCCGGCCACGGCCGGGCCCACCCCGACCGGAGCCACGGTCACGCTGGCGTCGGTCAGCCCGGCCCGGATCGCGTCCGCCTCGGCGGGCACCGCGGTCACCACCAGCAGGCCGGTCACGAGACGGACCCGGGGGACTCCCGGCGGGTGTCGTCGTCCGCGACGCCACCCGGTCCGCCGACCGCCGAGGAGGGGCGGTAGATGTGGTAGCCCGGTGGGGCCAGCCCTGGGTCGTCGAAGTGCGGCGAGCCAGCCTGGTTGGGTGCCGGCGAGGTGGGCGTGGGGTCCGCTGGCTCGTCGTCGGCCAACTCGTCGTCGCCCAGCGGCCGGCCGGCCAGCTTCTCGCCGCGCAGCCGGGCGGCGACCAGCACACCCCGGGTGGCGGCCAGTACGCCCACCCCGCCGGCGACCGCGATGCCCATCCGACCGTCGAACGGGACCAGCCCGAGCCCGCCACCGGCGACGAAGGCGAGCATCAGCACCGTCTCGGAGTGGGCGAAGGAGCTGGCCCGCAGCCGCTCCGGGATGCGCTCCTGGATCGAGGCGTCCACGGCCAGCTTGGAGACGCCGCTGGCCAGAGCAGTGACCAGGCAGAGCAGGGCGACCATCGGCAGCGAGAACTGGATGACGGCGAGCACGGCCACCCCGGCCAGGATGATCATGCTGCTGGACTGGATGGCGGCCGGCCGATGGATGCGCAGCCGGGTGCCGATGGCGGTGGCCAGGAAGGTGCCGACCGCCAGCGCGCCGCCGACCAACCCGAGCGCCCACTCGGCACCCAGGTCCCGGCCGAACACGACGGTGGTCAGGTCGCCCTTCTTGATCGCGAAGGCGAGGAAGAGCAGCAGGAAGCCGTAGACCGCGCGCAGGGTCGCGGCACCGATCAGGGTGGCGATCACCAGCCG
This sequence comes from Micromonospora sp. NBC_00389, assembly GCF_036059255.1. Taxonomy (NCBI): domain Bacteria; kingdom Bacillati; phylum Actinomycetota; class Actinomycetes; order Micromonosporales; family Micromonosporaceae; genus Micromonospora; species Micromonospora sp. NBC_00389. The sequence goes on from NZ_CP107947.1 coordinate 2,029,941, forward strand.
GCCGGCCGGGCGGCCCCGGCCCAGTGGCCGGTCGCCCCGGCGTCGGCCCAGCGCGCGCAGCGCCCGAGGGACTCTTTCCGGTGGCTCGGAGTCGGCCTTCGGTGGCAGGCGCAGGGAGATCACCATGCCGACCAGGAAGATCACCGAAGCGACCCGAAGCGGCCACTGCGGCCCGAACCAGAACGCGGCCAGCCCGATCGGCGCCACCAGTGCGCCCGCCACCGTGCCGTAGACGCTGGCCCGGGCGCCCACCTGGGAGAGGCCGAGCCCTTCCGGCAACAGCCGGGGCACGGCCGCCGACCGGGCCACGCCGTACGCCCGGGAGAGCGCGAGCACGCCGAACGCGGCCGGATAGAGCCCGAAGCCGTGGATGTAGTCGGAGATCAACCAGGCCAGGAACGCCCGGCCGAGCATGGTGGCGGCCAGGGCGTACCGCCGGCCATGCCGGAAGTGGTCCAGCAGCGGACCCACCACGGGGGCGAGCATCGCGAACGGCACCATGGTCACCAGCAGATAGAGAGCGACCTTGCTGCGGGCCTCGCCCAGCGGCACGTTGAAGAAGATCGTCCCGGCCAGGCCGATGGCGATCAGAGTGTCGCCAGCGCAGGAGACGGCGTGCAGGTCGAACAGCCGGACCATGCCGACCTCGCCGCCGGCGCCCCGGGCCCGGGCCCGGCCGGCTCGGCGGGTCATCCAGCGCCCGCTGCCCACCGAACCACGCAGCAGCAGACGGACGGCGCGGATGCCGGTGCCGACGGTCCGCCCGAGGACGGATCGCCCGGAGCGGGAGTACGACGGCATGTGCACCATCCTCGCCCATCTGATCCAGGTACGCCGCACCACTGCGGCGAAAGGTTCCCCGGGAGTCCCTGTCACCCCTGCGGGGCGCATGGGGAACAATGGTGAGGTGACCAGGCCCGTCTCCACCCGTGCCGCCCGTCTCGACCAGGTCTGCGCCGCTGCCGTCGAGGTGGCCCGCGCTGGCATCACCGAGGTGGACGCCGACGATGTCGGCGACCACCTGCAGGTCGTGGCCGAGGGTGATCGCCTGGTCACCCATTACTTCGAATGCTGCCTCGCCGGCTACCGCGGCTGGCGGTGGGCGGTCACCGTCACCCGGGTGCCGCGCAGCCGCACGGTGACCATCTGCGAGACGGTGCTGCTGCCCGGCCCGGACGCGCTGCTCGCGCCGGGGTGGCTGCCCTGGCAGGAGCGGCTCAAGCCGGGCGACCTGGGCCCAGGTGACCTGCTGCCGACCTCGCCGGACGATGACCGGCTGGTCCCCGGCTACCTGCTCTCCGACGACCCGGCGGTCGAGGAGACTGCCTGGGAGTTGGGCCTCGGGCGAGCCCGGGTGCTCTCCCGGGAGGGCCGCGCCGATGCCGCGCAGCGCTGGTACGAGGGTGACCACGGCCCCGCCGCGGCCATCTCCGCTTCGGCGCCGTCCGCCGCCCGCTGCGGCACCTGCGGGTTCTACCTGCCGCTGGCCGGTGCCATGCGGCAGGCATTTGGCGCGTGTGGCAACTTCTACGCCCCCGATGACGGCCGGGTGGTGAGTGCCGACCACGGTTGCGGCGCCCACTCCGAGACGCTGATCGAGGCGGCCGAGACCGCCGTCGAGGAGTTGCCCACGGTGTACGACGACAGCGCGGTGGAGGCCATGTCGGTCAGCCGTGCCCCGGGCTCGGTGGAGGCCGCCGAGCCGGCGGAGCCGTACGGGCACTCCTGACGGTCTGCGCCGGGTGTCCCGGCGCACCCGCCCGGGTCAGCTCGCGCGGCGGCGGCGTCGGTTGGCGTCGTGCCGCAGCATCACGGCGAGACCGGGGAAGCCCCACAGGAAACCGGCCAGGCAGGTCCACAGCCAGTTCTCGTGATCGTGCTCGGTGAGCCAGCCCCGGAAGAAGATCAACAGGACCAGCCCGGCCACTGCCCACGCGATCAGCCCGGCGACGGCGAACGGCACCATCGGCGGGTCCAGCGGCGCGGGCCGCGGTGGCTGCTCGTTCGGCATCGCGCAAGCGTACGCGATCGACTTCCCCTGCCGACCCGCGATCTGGGACGATGCGCGCGACAACCGGAAGATCACCTGCGAGGACCTGATGGCAGTAGAGCCGCCCGAGAACGGCACACCACCCGACCCCGCTCACCCGCGTAACGGCTTCGACCGGTTCTTCGAGATCTCCGCCCGCGGCTCGACGGTGAGCCGTGAGGTACGCGGTGGCCTGGCGACCTTCTTCACGATGGCGTACATCGTGGTGCTCAACCCACTGATCCTGGGCGGTGCCGTCGACGGTGATGGCAAGACCCTCCCGATCCCCGCGCTGGCCGCGGCGACCGCGCTGGTCGCCGGCCTGATGACCATCCTGATGGGTGTGGTGGGCCGGTTCCCGCTGGCGCTCGCCGCCGGTCTCGGTGTCAACGCGCTGGTGGCGTACGAGATCGCCCCCGAGATGACCTGGGCCGACGCCATGGGCCTGGTGGTGATCGAAGGTGTGATCATCGCGGTGCTGGTGCTCACCGGTCTGCGGACTGCGGTGTTCCGCTCGGTGCCGACCCAGATGAAGACCGCGATCGGGGTCGGCATCGGCCTCTTCCTGACCATCATCGGCCTGGTGGACGCCGGCTTCGTCCGGCGGATCCCGGACGCCGCCAACACCACCGTCCCGGTCGGCCTGGGCATCGGCGGCAAGCTGGTGAGCTGGCCGATGCTGGTCTTCGTGGTGGGTCTGCTGATCACCCTGGTGCTGGTGGTCCGCCGGGTGAAGGGCGCGATCCTGATCGGCATCCTCGCCTCGACGGTGCTGGCGGTGATCGTGGAGGCCATCGGCAACATCGGCCCGTCGTTCGTCAACGGTCAGCCCAACCCGAAGGGCTGGTCGCTGAACGTGCCGGAGCTGCCGAAGACGGTGGTGGACCTGCCGGACCTGTCGCTGCTCGGCAAGTTCAACGTGCTCGACTCGTGGGGCCGGGCCGGCTGGCTGGTCGTGCTGATGTTCGTCTTCACGCTGCTGATCACGGACTTCTTCGACACCATGGGCACGATGGTCGCGGTGGGCCAGGAGGGTGGCCTGCTCGACGAGAAGGGCACCCCGCCGAAGGCCAAGGAGATCCTGCTGGTCGACTCGATCGCCGCGGCGGCCGGCGGCGCGGCCAGCACGTCCAGCAACACGTCGTACATCGAGAGCGCCGCCGGTGTCGCGGAGGGCGCCCGGACCGGGGTGGCCAACCTGGTCACCGGCGTGCTCTTCCTGCTGGCGATGTTCCTGGCGCCGCTGGTGGTGGTCGTGCCGTTTGAGGCGGCCTCGACGGCCCTGGTGGTGGTCGGCTTCCTGATGATGACCGCGGTGCGGACGATCGACTGGTCCGACTACGAGATCGCCATCCCGGCGTTCCTCACCATCGTGCTGATGCCGTTCACCTACTCGATCTCCAACGGCATCGGTGCTGGCCTGATCACCTTCGTGGTGGTCAAGCTGGCCAGGGGTAAGGCCCGGGAAATCCACCCGCTGCTGTACGGGGTGGCCGCGCTGTTCGTGCTGTACTTCCTGCGCGGGCCGATCGAGTCTCTGGTGCTCTGACCGCACGTCCGGGCGGGGAGCCCAATCGGATTCCCCGCCCGGGCCAGCACAAACTTCCTCGTGAGCCTGGTCATATCGGATGTCGTTAGCCAGGCTCATTAGTTAAGCTAACTATCGTGACGGAGCGGACGGTGACGGCGAAACGCGTGCCACCGGCGCAACTGGCTCCCCAGTTGCGTGATGCGATCACCCGACTCAACCGACGGGTCCGCCAGGCCCGACCGGTCGGCGACCTCACGGTCACCCAGGTCTCTGCGCTCACCAGCCTGCGGCTGGCTGGCGCGCTGACGCCCCGGGAACTGGCCGACGTGGAGCGGGTGCAGCCACCGACGATGACCAAGATCGTTGCGAAGTTGGAGGACCGCGGCCTCGTGCAGCGGACCCCCCATCCGACCGACGGCCGGCAGGTCATCCTCGCGGCGACCGAAGGAGGGCAGGCCGTGCTCGACCAGTTCGAGCGGGCCCGCGATGAGTGGTTGGCCCACCGGCTGGCCGCGCTCGACGATGACGAACGGGAGACCCTGCACAGGGCCGCCGGGATTCTTCAGCAGCTCGCTCGCGCCTGAGCCCGCGCCCGCGCCACCGGGCCGTGCCGTCACGTGTCGATGACGCGTACGTCCCGGAGGAGGCGCACTAAGAGTGCAGTCCAAGCTGAGCACGATGTTCCAGTCCCTACAGGTCCGCAACTACCGCCTTTTCGCATCCGGGCAGCTGATCAAGCTGATCGGCGTCTGGATGATGTTCATCGCCCAGGACTGGCTCGTCCTCGAGCTCTCCGACAACTCGGCCACCGCGCTCGGCGTGGTCACTGCACTCCAGTTCACCCCGGTGCTGCTGCTCACGCTGCTCTCCGGCCGGCTCGCCGACCGGTACGACAAGCGGGTGCTGCTCTTTGCCGCGAACGCCTTCTGGACCGTGTTGGCGCTCGGCATGGCCGTGCTGGTCCTCACCGACCTGGTGCAGCTCTGGCACGTCTTCGCCTTCGCCGCGCTGCTCGGCACCGCCAATGCTGTGGAGACCCCGGTCCGCCAGGCGTTCGTCTCCGAGTTGGTCGGTACGCCACTGCTGCCCAACGCGCTGTCGCTCAACGCGGCCGTGTTCAACTCCGCCCGGATCGTCGGCCCGGCCGTCGCCGGTCTGGCCATCGCCGCCTTCGACGTGGGGCCGGTCTTCCTCTTCACCGCGCTCAGCTCGATCGCGCCGCTGGTCAACGTGGTCCGGATGCGTACGGCCGAGCTGCACCGCGACGCCCTGCTGCCCCGGGACGAGCGGGCGTCGGCCCGGGTGATCGACGGGCTGCGGTACGTGTGGCGCCGCCCGGACCTGCTGCTGCCGATGGCGGTGATGTCGGTGATCGGCATGTCGCTGTTCAACTTCCAGCTCACCCTGGCTGCGCTGGCCAAGACGGTGTTCCACACCGGTGCCGCCTCCTTCGGCCTGTTCAGCACCGCGCTGGCGGTTGGCGCGCTGGGTGGTGCGCTCAGCGGCACCAGCCGGCGCAGTCGACCGTCGGTCTGGCTGGTGCTCGGTGCCGCGATCGCATGCGCCAGCTTCGGCACCATGGTCGGCTTCGCGTCGGCGTACTGGTTGGTCGTGACGCTGCTGGTGCCGACCGGCTTCTTCATGGTCTTCTTCGCTCAGGCCGCCAACCAGCGGGTCCAGTTGGGTGTGGACGCGGCCTTCCGGGGTCGGGTGATGGCCCTGTGGGTGCTGGTGTTCCTGGGTACCAACCCGGTCGGCGCGCCGCTGATCGGCTGGGTCGCGGAGCACTACGGTGCCGGCGCGAGTATCTGGATGGGTGGTCTGATCTCGCTGGCCACCGCGCTGATCGCGCTCACCTGGCAGCTGCGCCGCTCGGGTGCCCGGCTGCGCTTCCGGGTGCTGCCGATGCCCCGCTTCTACGTCACCTCCACCGACTGCTGAGGTGTGGGGAAGGGCCCCCTGTTATCGGATTCCGCGTAACAGGGGGCCCTTTCCGTACTGTCGAGCCCGGGCAGGTCCCGTTGAGCGGATGGCGCGGATGCGGCCAATTCGGTGGCGGGGCGGCACGACGGGGCTTAGCGTCGATACGTGGGAGTCGGACGTGCGCTGATGCTGGCCCTGGCGTTCCTCGCCGTGGCCAGTCTGCCGGCGGCCTTCGCCCTGCTCTTCTGCGCCGACGAGATCCTGGACCGGGTGGTCTGCGGCTGGTCCGAGTGGCGTGAGCGCCGGCGGGAGCGACGAACCATCGCCCGTCTCGACCGTGCCATCGAAGCCGACGCACTGACCCGGGACATCGACCTCAGCGAGTTCGACCGGATCGACCGACGCCCTCTCGAACAACTCGCCGCCGACCTGCGCCGCCTCGGCGGCCAACGGCTCGGCGGGACCGGCCGGTCGATGGTGTGGCACGGCGCGGTGCTCCAGGCGTACGACGACCGGCTCCGGCTGGCCTGCCGCGCCCTTGGCATCACCGAACATCTCGCCGAGTTGACCGGCGTCGACCAGGAGATCGAGCGGGTCCGGGTGGAGGGCGTGTTGCACGCCGCCGGGCTGGCCCTGCCGGCGGCCCGGGCCGGGCACCGGCAACGGCACCGCTGAGAGGCCCGACGGTTGCGGCTCTTCGTGGCGGTCTGCCCGCCCCTTGAGGCCCTTACCCACCTCGGCGCAGAGGTCGCCCGACTGCGGATCGGCGCGGCGGCCGCCGCCGGCACCAACGTCCGGCTCGCTGACCCGCCCGAACTGCACCTCACCCTGGCCTTCCTTGGTGAGGTCGAGACGGCCCGGCTGGTCGAGGTGGAGAGCGCGCTCGGGCTGGCCGCCGAGTGGTTCCGCGACGGTCGGGACGCCTCGCCCCGACTGAGCCTCGGCGGTGGCGGCCGGTTCGGCCAGGGTCGGTCCACCGTGCTCTGGGTGGACCTCCAGGGCGACGTCGAGTCGCTGCACGCACTGGCCCGGCTCATCCGGTCCCGGCTACGGCACGCCCGGCTGCCGTACGACGACAAGCCGTACCGCCCGCACCTGACCGTCGCCCGGCCCGGCGACCGGGTGGACCCGGCCGACATCGAGGCCGACCAGGCCACCCTGGACGGCTACCAGGGGCCGCCGTGGCCGGCGACCGAGCTGCTGCTGGTACGCAGCCACCTCGGCCCCGGGCCACGCTACGACCGCCTCGCCGCCTGGCCGCTCTGACTCAGCCCACGGTGACGGATGATCACCAGGCCCACGCCTCCGGGCCGGGGCCGCCCTTGCCGACCGGCGGGAACAGCTCGTCCAGCCGACCCAGCGTCGCCTCGTCGAACGTGACCTCCAGCGCGCCGAGCGACCGGTCCAACTGCTCGGTGGTGCGCGGGCCGATGATCGGTGCGGTCACCCCCGGCCGACTCAGCAGCCAGCCGAGCGCCACGTCGGCCGGGTCGTGGCCGAGATCGGCGCAGAGCTTCTCGTACGCCTCGATGGTCGGCCGGTGCTCAACCAGCGAGTCGGCCGCGCGGCCGCTGGTGCCGCGCGCGGCAACGCCCTCGGCCATCTTGCGCAGCACCCCGGCGAGCAGCCCACCGTGCAGCGGCGACCAGGGGATGATGCCCAGGCCGTGGTGCTGCGCGGCCGGTACCACCTCCAACTCGACGTGTCGGGTGAGCAGGTTGTAGATGCACTGTTCGGAGACGAGCCCGAGGAAGTTGCGCCGGCCGGCGGCTTCCTGCGCCACTGAGATGTGCCAACCGGCGAAGTTGGACGACCCGACGTAGAGCACCTTGCCCTGCGCCACGAGCGTCTCCATTGCCTGCCAGATCTCCTCCCATGGCGTGCTCCGGGAGATGTGGTGCATCTGGTAGAGGTCGATGGTGTCGGTCTGCAACCGGCGCAGCGAGTCCTCACAGGCCCGGATGATGTGCCGGGCGGAGAGGCCCTGCTCGTTGGGCCAGGTGCCCATCTTGCCGTAGACCTTGGTGGCCAGGACGACCTTCTCCCGCCGGCCGCCGCCCTGGGCGAACCAGCGGCCGATGATCTGCTCGGTGATCCCCTCCCCGGTCTGCCAGCCGTAGACGTTGGCGGTGTCGAAGAAGTTGATCCCGTGCTCCAGCGCGCGATCCATGATCGCGAAGCTGTCCGGCTCGCTCGTCTGCGGCCCGAAGTTCATCGTTCCCAGGCAGAGCCGACTGACCGAGAGGCCGGTGCGGCCCAGATTCGTGTACTCCATGAAGCCCACACTGCCACGGGGGCACTTCGAGTGCCTCGCGCCGACGGGTGGCGAACCGCCACCCGTCAACGCGAAGCGTCAGGAGGACTCGCGGGCGGCCGGACCGCTGCCGAAGAGCACGTCGTCCCAGCTCGGCAGCCGCTTGCGCGGCTTGCCGTTGGCGTCGGTGGACTCGCCACCGGCCGCCGCCGCGCCAGTCCGGCGGGGCCGCAGCACCGCCAGCGACGGCACGGCCGGCACCTCCTTGGGCGCGTCCGAGTCGTCGTCGAAGGCCGACCCCTGGCCGCCGCCGAGCAGTGCCGCGGCACCACCGCCGACCGGCCGCTGCCGGGGTGCGTCCGAGCCGGCAAGGGCGGCCGGGGTACGCGGCTCCAGGCCGCGGCCCGACGAGGCGCCGAGCGGGCGGTCCAGCGAGGCGAGCAGCGCGTCCCGCCCGGCCCGGATCGGGTCCCGGCCGGTGCGCGGGTGCTCGGACGCCGCCGGCAGCCCGTGCCCGCCGCGACTCGGCTCACCGCGCGACGGACCGGGCAGGGAGTGCCCGCCCCGCTCCGGCGCCGGCTCCTGGCCGAGGATCGGCGTGGGTCGCTCGGCGCACAGGTACTGCGCCATGTCGTCGTGCGGGGTGACCGCCTGCCGGGTCTTGTCGAGATCCCAGATCGCCTGTGCGGTGGCCTTGCCGGACGGCCAGGTGGCGATGATCCGCCAGGTGCCGTCGTCGCGCCGGTACGCGTCCCAGGAGATCTTCTCGGTGTCGATGCCGTGCTGGCTCAGCCGGCCGTTGACCACCTCGGCGAGCGGGGTGGGCTTCTCCGCGCCCTTGAGCCGGGTGCGGCGGGCGTGCTGGGCGAGCATCGCCCGCTCCTGGAGCACCGGGCCGGCGTAGCGCAGCACCCGGTCGACCGGCACCCCGGCGATCCGGGCGACGTCCTCGGCGGACTCACCGGAGCGGATGCGGGCCTGGATGTCCCGAGGGGACAGTGAGGGGATCGGGTCGGCAGCCGTCGGTGCCGCCGCGAGCGGCGGGGCACCCGGCTCGGCGTGCATCGCGCCGGCGATCCGCTCGTCGATCGGCAGGGCGAGCAGCCGCCCGACCTCGTCGGCGAGAACCAGGGCATGGCCGTCCTCGGAGAGGGCGACGAAGCGTACTGGGCGCATAGCGTTGCCTCCGTCCCGCTTCGCTGGCCGCACGCCACGAGTCGGCCACCCAGGCGTCTCGGACCACCGTACGCGCATCTGTCTCGGGGTGGGGGAAGCGACACCCCGCATGTCGCGACTGAGCTGCAACGATGATCACGGTCGGTGTCCGCCGGGGCCCCGACGAACACCGTCCGTGACGATCCTCAGAGCCGTTCGACCACGTAGTCGATGGACGCCGTCAGCGCCTCGACGTCGGCCGGCTCGATGGCCGGGAACAACGCCACCCGCAGCTGGTTGCGACCGAGCTTGCGGTACGGCTCGGTGTCCACGATGCCGTTGGCGCGCAGCGCCTTGGCGATCGCGGTGGCGTCCACCCCGTCCGCGAAGTCGATGGTGGCGACCACGTTGGACCGCAGCGCCGGGTCGGTGACGAACGGAGTGGCCACCGTGGACCGCTCCGCCCAGCCGTACACCGTGGCGGCGCTCTCGGCGGTGCGCTTGGCGGCCCAGGCCAACCCGCCCTGCGCGTTCATCCAGTCGGTCTGCTCGGCGGCCAGGAAGATGGTGGCCAGCGCCGGGGTGTTGTACGTCTGCTCCAGCCGCGAGTTGTCGATCGCGGTGACCAGGTCGAGGAAGGCGGGGATGTACCGCCCGGACGCCTTGATCTCGGCGGCCCGGTCCAGCGCGGCCGGCGACATCAGGGCCAGCCAGAGACCACCGTCGGAGCCGAAGCACTTCTGCGGCGCGAAGTAGTAGACGTCGGTCTCGCCGACGTTGACCTCCAGGCCGCCGGCGCCCGAGGTGGCGTCGACCAGCAGGAGCGAGCCCTCGTCCGCCCCGGCCACCCGGCTGATCGGCACCGCCACACCGGTCGAGGTCTCGTTCTGCGGCGTCGCGTAGACGTCCACGCCGGCCTCGGCGACCAGGGTCGGCGCAGTGCCCGCGTCGGCCTTGCGGACGGTCGGCTCGCCCAGGAACGGGGCGTCCTTGACCGACTTGGCGAACTTGGCGCCGAACTCGCCGAAGCTGGCGAACTGCGCCCGGTCCCGGATCAGGCCGAAGGTGGCGACCTCCCAGAACGCGGTGGTGCCACCGTTGCCGATCACCACCTCGTAGCCCTCGGGCAGCGAGAAGAACTCGGCGATGCCGGCGCGCAGCCGAGCCACCTGGTCGCGGACCGTCTTCTGCCGGTGCGAGGTGCCCAGGTAACTGGTCGCCACCTCGGCGAGGGCGGACACGGCCGCCGGCCGGACCTTGGACGGGCCGCAGCCGAAGCGTCCGTCGGCGGGCTTGATCTCGTCGGGAATCCGGATGAGCGGTGCGTCAGCCACGGTCTTGAAGGTCCTTCCGCAAGGGCGAGGGCGGGCTCGGTGCGGACCGGCGGCGGGCGCGTACGCGGGCGCACGGCAGCCGGGATCCGACCGGCGATCCGGCGACACTGCCGACCCTCATCCTCGCACCCTGACCCGCGCGGGGCAGGCGGGGTCCCGAGGGACGGCCTGAGTCCTTCGCCACACCCGGCGCCGACCGCTCGGACGGCGGTTGGGAAGGGCCCCCCTCTACGTCCGCCGTAGAGGAGGGGCCCTTTCTTACCGCTCAGACGCCGTGCGGGATGGCGCTCCAGCCTTCGACCTCGCTGGGCTTGCGGGTGTTCGGGCCGATGTACCGGGCGGACGGACGGACCAGCCGCTGCAGGCGCTTCTGCTCCAGGATGTGCGCGCTCCAGCCGCCCATCCGGGCGCAGGTGAACATCGAGGTGAACATGTGCGCCGGCACCTCGGCGAAGTCCAGGACCACGGCCGACCAGAACTCGACGTTGGTGGCCAGCACCCGGTCCGGGCGGCGGGCCTGCAACTCGGCCAGGGCCGCCTTCTCCAGCGCCTCGGCGATCTCGAAGCGCGGCGCGCCCAGCTCCTTGGCGGTGCGCCGGAGCACTCGGGCGCGCGGGTCCTCGGCCCGGTAGACCCGGTGGCCGAAGCCCATCAGCCGCTCGCCGCGGTCCAGCACGCCCTTGACGTAGCCCTCCGCGTCACCGCTGCGCTCCACCGCCTCCAGCATGCTGAGCACCCGGGACGGGGCCCCGCCGTGCAGCGGGCCGGAGAGGGCGCCGATGCCGGAGGAGATGCAGGCCGCCGCGTCCGCCCCGGTGGAGGCGACGATGCGGGCGGTGAAGGTGGAGGCGTTCAGGCCGTGCTCGGCGGCCGAGATGAAGTACGCGTCAACGGCCTTGACGTGCCGCGGGTCGGGCTCGCCCCGCCAGCGCTTCATGAACCGCTCGACGATGGTCTGTGCCTTGTCGATCTCCTTCTGCGGCACCGCCGGCAGGCCGAGGCCCCGGGCGGACTGGGCGACGAAGGAGAGCGCGGTCACCGAGACCCGGGCGAGGTCCTCGCGGGCCTGCTCGTCGGAGATGTCCAGCAGCTGGTTGAGCCCCCAGTACGGGGCCAGCATGGCGACCGCGGACTGCACGTCGACGCGGATGTCGCCGGAGTGCACCGGCACCGGGAACGGCTCCGCCGGCGGCAGGCCCGGCCCGAACCGGCCGTCGACCAGCAGCGCCCAGACGTTGCCGAACGAGACCTGGCCGATCAGATCCTCGATGTCGACCCCGCGATAGCGCAGCGCGCCACCCTCACGGTCCGGTTCGGCGATCTCGGTCTCGAAGGCGACTACGCCCTCCAGCCCGGGTTTGAAATCGGCCATGTCGCTCTCCTGGATCTGGTCGGTGCGCCCGATCAGCTCATCCGGCCCGGTCGGCCGAGCGCCTTAGGCGACCCTCAGGGATGTGTTCGGAACATCTTGCCTGGTGAGTAACCGGATACGCGACCCGCTGCGACTGTGCTGCACATGACATCCCCGGACGCGCATTCTCCGCGCCGCTCAGTGAGACTGGGCGGTGCGGGCTGGCCAGCGCGGGAGGGCGCCGACCAGGCCGCCGAGAAGGAGTGGGGACGTGACGGGCGACACACCCGCCCCGGCCGCGATGCGTAACGAGTACGCCGCGGACCTGGGCCTGACCGAAGCTGACCTGGCCGCCGACTGGCACACCCAGTTCGACCGCTGGTTCGCCGACGCGGTGGCCTTCGGGCTACCCGAACCGAACGCGATGGTGGTCGGCACCGCCGACGCCGCCGGCCGGCCGAGCGGGCGGACCGTACTGCTCAAGGGGTACGACCCGGACGGCTTCGTCTTCTTCACCAACCACCTCTCCCGCAAGGGCGTCGAGGCGTCGGCCAACCCGTACGCCAGCCTGGTCTTCCCGTGGTTCCCGATGCAGCGTCAGGTGCTGGTCACCGGGCGGATCGCGCCGGTCGACCGGGCGGCGGTCGAGTCGTACTTCGCCAGCCGCCCGCGCGCCTCCCAGTTGGGCGCCTGGGCCAGCCCGCAGTCCCAGGTGGTGCCGGACCGGGCCGCGCTGGAGGAGCGCTACCGCGCGGCGGCCGAGCGGTTCGCCGACGAGGCCGTCATCCCGACCCCGCCGCACTGGGGTGGGTTGCGGGTCCGGCCCGAGTCGGTGGAGTTCTGGCAGGGCCGGGCCGGCCGGTTGCACGACCGGCTCCGCTTCCGCCGCACTGACGACGGCCCACCCGGCGACGGTCCGCCCGACGGCCCCCGCACCGAGGGCGAGAGCTGGACCGTCGAGCGGTTGGCGCCGTGACGGGGGTGCAGGAGGCCCGGCCGCGCGGAGCGCGCCGCTGGGCGATCGACGTACGTCCGCTTCGCGTGCCGGCGTACCGGCGGCTCTGGCTCGGCAACACCGTGGCCATGTTCGGCTTCCAGTTCACGGCCGTCGCGGTGCCGGTGGAGATGTACGCGCTGACCAGGGACTCGTTCTGGGTCGGCCTGCTCGGCGTGGCGGCCTTCGTACCGCTGCTGGTCTTCGGTCTCTGGGGTGGCGCGGTCGCCGACGCCCGCGACCGCCGGGTGGTGCTGCTCGGCGGGTCGGTCCTGCTCTGGGCGTCCACTATCGGTCTGCTGGTCCAGGCGCTGCTGGACGTGGGCAGCCCGGTGCTACTGCTGGCGTTGATGGCGGTGCAGTCGGTGGCGTTCGCGATCAGCTCACCGGCCCGCAGCGCCATGTTGCCCCGGCTGGTGCCGGCGGATCTGGTGCCGGCCGCCAGCACCCTGAACTACACCACCTTCACCGCCGCCTCGGTGGCCGGCCCGCTCGCCGCCGGCCTGATCCTCGCCGCCTCGCCGGACACCGCGGTGGTCCTGCCGATCGCGTACGGGGTGGACGCGCTGCTGTTCACCGCGATGCTCTGGGCCGCGCTGCGCCTGCCCTCACTGCCCCCCGAGCCGACCGACGACGGCGAGCCCCGCCGCGCCGGGCTGGCCAGCGTGATCGACGGGTTCCGCTACCTGGCCACCACGCCCGTGCTGCTGCTCTCCTTCGGGGTGGACCTGATCGCCATGATCCTGGCCATGCCGCGGGCGCTCTTCCCGGAGATCGCCCACGAGCGGTTCGGCGGCGGTGGCGCGGTCGGCCTGCTCTACGCCGCCATCGCCATCGGATCGATGATCGGTGGGCTCACCTCCGGCTGGATCGGTCGGCTCCGCCGGCAGGGGCTCGGCCTGGTGGTCGCGGTGGTCGCCTGGGGGCTCGCGATCGCCGCGGCCGGGCTGGCCCACCAGCTCTGGCTTATGGTCCTGCTGCTCGCCGTGGCCGGTGCCGCCGACCTGGTCAGCGCGGTGCTGCGCCAGTCCATGCTGCTCGTGTACGCGCCGGACCGGATGCGCGGCCGACTCCAGGGCGTCAACACGGTGGTGGTGGCCGGTGGTCCGCGCCTGGGTGACCTGCGGGCCGGCACCATGGCCGCCGGGTTCGGTGGCGGGGTGGCCTGGGTGGCCGGCGGGCTCGCCTCGGCGGTGCTCGTGGTGGTGCTCGCGGCCGCCTTCCCGGCGCTGCTGCGCTACCGGGCCGCTACGGCGTCGAGCGGCGACCGGACGTGACCGGTTAGGGTCGCCGGCATGGAAAGCCCCGATCGGCGTCCGTTCTCCGGCGCTCAGTGGACCATCTCCGCGGCCGGCCACGAGGCCGTCATCGTGGAGGTCGGCGGCGGGTTGCGGACGTACCGGCATGACGGTGTCGACCTGGTCGACGGGTACCAGGTCGACGAGGTCTGCCCCGGCTGCGCCGGGCAGGTGCTGGCCCCCTGGCCGAACCGGATCCGGGATGGTCGCTACCCGTTCGGGGATCGGACCCACCAACTCCCGCTGACCGAGCCGGAGCGGCACGTGGCCATCCACGGGCTGGTCAACTGGGTGCCGTGGCGGCTGCTGGAGCAGTCGGCGGACGCGGTGACGGTCGGCTACGACCTGCCGCCGCAGCCCGGCTACCCGTGGCCGCTGCGGCTGCGCAGCCGGTGGAGCGTCGGCGCGGACGGACTGCGCGCCGAGCACGAGGTGACCAACACCGGTGGTGAGCTGGCGCCGTTCGGCTTCTCCGTGCACCCGTACCTGCAGCTGCCGGGCGTCGCGGTGGACGACCTGGTCATGCGGCTGCCGACCCGTACCCGGCTGCTGGTGGACGGGCGGCTGCTGCCGGTCGGGGCGACCCCGGTGGCCGGCACCGAGTTCGATTGGACCAGCCCGCGCCGGATCGGCGCTGCCCGACTGGATCTCTGCTTCGGTCAGGTGATCCCCGACGCCGACGGCGGTTCGTCGGTGAGCCTGGCGGCCCCGGACGGCTCGGCCGGGGTGAGCATCTGGGCGGACCAGGAGTTCGGCTGGTGGCAGGTGTTCACCGGGGATGCTCTCACGGGCGTTCGGCACCGCCGCTCGGTGGCGATCGAGCCGATGACCTGCCCGCCGGACGCGTTCCGCTCCGGCAAGGACCTGCTCACGCTCAAGCCCGGCACGACCTGGCGGGGCGCCTGGGGCATCCGGCCCGGGGCCTGACCGAGCCGACGGGGGGAGCGGAATGGAGTTCGCCGAGGTCGTCCGGCGCCGGCGGATGGTGCGCAACTACGACCCGGACCGCCCAGTCCCGCCCGACGTGGTCGACCGGCTGCTCGACCACGCGGTCCGCGCCCCGTCGGCCGGGTTCGCCCAGGGCTGGGGCTTCTTGGTGCTGGAGGAGGCGGCCGACCGGGAGCGGTTCTGGGCGGCCACCACGCCCGACACCGGCGGGCGGGAGCGCTGGTTGGCCGGGATGCGCCGGGCGCCGCTGATCGTGGTGCCGCACGCCAACGAGTCGGCCTACCTGCAGCGGTACGCGGAGCCGGACAAGGGCTGGACGGACCGGTCCACCGACCGCTGGCCGGTGCCCTACTGGTACGTGGACAGCGGCTTCGCCGCGCTGCTGATGCTGCTCACCGCGGTGGACGAGGGTCTGGGGGCGTGTTTCTTCGGCATCCCGCCGCAACGGCTGCCCGCCTACCGCGACGCCTTCGGGGTGCCGACGGAGTACCAACCCATCGGTGCCGTCACAATCGGTTACCGAGCACCCGACCATCGGTCACCATCGTTGCGCCGTGGGCGTCGTCCGGTGAACGAGGTGGTGCGGCGCGGCCGGTGGAGTTGAGCGCGGCGTCCCGTTCGTCCTAGTAAGGATCGGACGAGCGGTAGCGAAACTGACATCAGGGAGCAGAACGCGGTGTGCGCTGGGCGGCTAGGCTGGCACCGTCATCGGTGCCGCGCCGCGCGGTGCTCGCCGCGGCCCGGCTCGGCGCCGTCGGTCGGCCCGGCCACGGGGAGGGGAGCGTGCCGTCGTGATCTTCAGAGCGGTCCGGGACGGGCGTCCCTATCCGGAGCACAACCTGACGCTCAAGCAGTGGGCGGAGATTCCGCCGCGACCGCTGCGCCTGGACCAGATGATCACCACCAAGCGTGAGTTGGCGCTCGACAAGCTCCTCGCCGAGGACTCCACCTTCTACGGCGACCTGTTTCCGCACGTGGTGCAGTGGAACGGCGGGCTCTACCTGGAGGACGGGCTGCACCGGGCGTTGCGTGCCGCCCTGCAACAGCGCAACCAGATCCACGCTCGCGTGCTGGTGCTCTCCGAACCGATCGAGTGACGCGCCCCCACCCGCTGGCCTGAGTCTTCGTTAAGGTGGCGTCCATGACCGCTCCGCTGGACCTGCTCGACCTGGACCCGTCGCTCACCGAGGAGGAGCGGCAGATCCGCGACGTCGTACGCCAGCTCATCGACGACCGGGTGCGGCCGCACGTCGCCGACTGGTACGAGGAGGGCCGGGTGCCGGCCCGCGAGCTGGCCCGGGAGTTCGGCAAGCTCGGGCTGCTCGGCATGCACCTCACCGGCTACGGCTGCGCTGGCGCCTCCGCGGTCGCGTACGGGCTGGCCTGCCAGGAACTGGAGGCCGGCGACTCGGGCATCCGCTCGCTGGTCTCGGTGCAGGGCTCGCTGGCCATGTACGCCATCTGGCGCTACGGCAGCGAGGAGCAGAAGCAGCGCTGGCTGCCGCCGATGGCGACCGGCGAGGCGATCGGCTGCTTCGGCCTGACCGAGCCGGACCACGGCTCCGACCCGGCGTCGATGGCCACCCGGGCCCGCCGTGACGGCGACGACTGGGTGCTCAGCGGCGGCAAGATGTGGATCACCAACGCGCCGAT
This sequence comes from Micromonospora sp. NBC_00389, assembly GCF_036059255.1. Classification (NCBI taxonomy): domain Bacteria; kingdom Bacillati; phylum Actinomycetota; class Actinomycetes; order Micromonosporales; family Micromonosporaceae; genus Micromonospora; species Micromonospora sp. NBC_00389. The sequence continues at coordinate 2,046,411 of NZ_CP107947.1, forward strand.
CGCCGATGTCGCGGTGATCTGGGCGCGCACCGACGCCGGCGTGCGGGGTTTCGCCGTACCAATGGACACGCCCGGTGTCACGGCCCGGGAGATCCGCCGCAAGATGTCCCTGCGCGCGTCGGTGACCGGCGAGATCGTGCTCGACGACGTCCGGCTCCCGGCGGACGCCCAACTGCCCGAGGCGGTCGGGCTCAAGGCCCCGCTGAGCTGCCTCACCGAGGCCCGGTACGGCATCGTCTGGGGCGCGGTCGGCGCAGCCCGGGACTGCCTGGAAACCACCCTGGCGTACGCCACCACCCGCACGCAGTTCGGTCGTCCGCTGGCCGGCTTCCAGCTCACCCAGGCCAAGCTCGCCGACATGGCCGTCGAGTTGGTGAAGGGGCAGCTGCTCGCTCTGCACCTGGGCCGGCTCGCCGACGCCGGTCGACTGCGGCCCGATCAGGTCAGCGTGGGCAAACTGAACAACGTGCGGGAGGCCCTGGCCATCGCCCGGCAGTGCCGCACCATCCTCGGCGCCAACGGCGTCTCCGGTGAGTACCCGGTGATGCGGCACGCGAACAACCTGGAGAGCGTGCTGACGTACGAGGGCACCTCGGAGATCCACCAACTGGTCGTCGGGCAGCGGCTCACCGGGCTCTCCGCCTTCGCCTGACCTGCCCGTTTGCACATTCCGGGCGCTCGACGCGCGGCTGTCGTACCGGGGCCGTACCGTCATTGACAGACGACGTGTCTGACGAGGACGGTGAGCGTGATGGCCCGCGACGCTGGCATCAACGAGCCCACGAGGGAGTTCCCCGGTTACCCGACCGGCGACGACCTCAAGGAGCGGTCGGCCGTGACACCCGAGTCGACCACGGACACACCGGGCGGCTCCGGCGACCCGATGACCGGTGGCAACGGTGGGCCGGCGCGTGGTCTGCTCCTGCTGCTCGGGGCTGCCGCGCTGGCCGTGGTGGTGCTGCTCGGCGTCCAGGCGACCGGCCTCCTGCCGGAGTTCCGCAACCCGTTCGCCAAGGAGCAGACCGACCGCAGCCAGCCGCCGCTGCTGAAGTCCATCCAGGACCTCAGCCGCTACGTGGCCGCGGAGGGCAACTTCCAGGTCGTGGTCGACACCCAGAACGACCGGCGCAACGTTCCGGACTTCCTGCTCAACGAGCGCACCCTGTTCGTCGGGGCGGGCAGCGTCGAGGCGTACGTCGACTTCGCCAAGATCGGTGATGGTGCGATCGTCGAGTCCGCCGACGGCACCTCGGTCGAGATCAAGCTGCCCGCGCCGCAGCTCGGCCAGACCAACCTCGACCTGGAGAAGAGCTACGTCTTCGCCGAGCAGCGCGGTCTGCTCAACCGGCTCGGTGACCTGGTCGGCAACGACCCCAACCGGCAGCAGCAGGTCTACCAGCTCGCCGAGGAACGGATCACCGCCGCCGCCCGGGACAGCGGGCTCTCGGCCCGGGCCGAGGAGAACACCCGCAAAATGCTGGAGGGGCTGCTGCGCTCCCTCGGCTACCAGCGGATCACGGTCACCTACACCGCCCCCTGACCGCACCCCGTACGCCGAATCGCCCGCCCCGATGTTCGTCGGGACGGGCGATTCCGTGCGTGCCCAACAGCACTCTCCAACGCCTCAGCGCAAGATCCGCATCGCCCGTGCCTCGCGCTCTGTGCAAGATCCGCGCAACATCAGGGATGTTGCTGCTTGCGGCGCTCGGGAAGCAACAACATCCCTGATGTTGTGGCCTCCCAGCCCGTCGGGGCGGCCTCAGCCCGGTGGTGTGGTCCGGGTGGGGCAGTGCTGCGTGCTGCGGGGGCGGGTCAGTGCCGGGTCGACGCGAGGTAGCGGTCCTCGTTGGGCATGAGGATCCAGAGGATCAGGTAGACGATCACCTGGGTGCCGGGCAGCAGAAGCGACAGCAGGAACAGCAGCCGAACCATCCCGGCGGACATGCCGAACCGCTGACCGAGGCCAGCACAGACACCGGCGAGCATGCGCCCCTGGCGGGGCCGGACCAGTTTGCGACTCATCGTCGTACTCCCACTCTGCGGCGGAACGCCGCGTCTGCAATCCACGGTAGAAAAGTGCGGCCACCTTGCCCTCCGTCCCGAGGAGGATCGGCAACCCGTGGACCCGTAGGTACTTACCCGTGCGGCCCCGCTCCAACGCCTCCCGCGCCCCGCGCCCCGCGCCCCGCGCCCCGCGCCCCGCGCCCCGCGCCCCGCGCCCCGCGCCCCGCGCCCCGCGCCCCGCGCCCCGCGCCCCGCGCCCCGCGCCCCGCGCCCCGCGCGAGATCGTGCTCGATCCTGGATGTAGTGGCCTTGGGGCGGGAGGAGACCACTACAACCAGGATCGAGCGTGATCTTGGAGCGGGCGAGCGGGCGAGCGGGCGAGCGGGCGGGCGGCCGGGCGGGCCGTGTGCGCTGGGGCGCCGGAATGCTGCGGGAAGGTGGCGGTGAGACGGCGGGTGGGCGGCGGTCAGGTGGCCGCGTCGCGCTGGCCGGGTCGGCGGTGAGCTGGGCGGGTAGGCTCGCTGGTTGGGCACCCACACCCCGGGTGACCAGCGGCCGCCCGACCGGGCGGCCACGAGCGGGGCCACCTGACCGGGCGGCCACGACAGGGCCGGATCCCGCACGACGGGACGACGGCGAGGAAGCGCAGCCATGATCAGTGTTTTCGATCTCTTCAGCGTCGGCATCGGGCCGTCCAGCTCGCACACCGTGGGGCCGATGCGGGCCGCTCGCACCTTCGCGGCCGGGCTCAAGGCCGACGGGCTGCTCACCGACACGACGCGGGTGCAGGCCGAGCTGTTCGGCTCACTGGGTGCCACCGGGCACGGCCACGGCAGCGACCGGGCGGTGCTGCTCGGGTTGGCCGGTGAGGCGCCGGAGACGGTCGACACGGACACCGTCGGCCCTCGGGTCGAGCGGATCCGGGCCGAGCGGCGGATCAGCCTGCTGGACGCGCACGAGATCGACTTTGACCCGGGCCGGGACCTGACCCTGCACCGCCGCCGGTCGCTGCCGTACCACCCGAACGGGATGACCTTCGTGGCGTACGACAGGGCCGGCGCTGAGCTGCGCAGCCGCACCTACTACTCGGTCGGTGGCGGCTTCGTGGTGGACGAGGCGGCTGCCGGCGCGGACCGGATCAAGCCGGACAGCACCAAGGTGCGGTACCCCTTCCTGACCGGGGCGCAGCTGTTGGAGGTGACCACCTCGAGCGGCCTGTCGATCAGCGAGGTGATGCTGGCCAACGAGCGCTCCTGGCGCAGCGAGGCGGAGATCCGGGCCGGCCTGCTGGAGATCTGGCGGGTGATGCGGGAGTGCGTGGAGCGCGGCTGCGAGCGGGACGGCGTACTCCCGGGTGGGTTGAAGGTCCGGCGGCGCGCGGCGGAGCTGCGGCGCAGCCTGGAGGCGGACACCGGGACCACCGACCCGCTGCGCGTGATGGACTGGGTGACGCTGTTCGCCCTCGCGGTGAACGAGGAGAACGCCGCTGGCGGCCGGGTGGTCACCGCGCCGACCAACGGCGCGGCCGGGATCATCCCGGCGGTGCTGCACTACTACACCCGGTTCGTGCCGGGTGCCACCGACGACGGCGTGGTGCGGTTCCTGCTGGCGGCCGGGGCGATCGGCGTGCTGTTCAAGGAGAACGCGTCGATCTCCGGCGCGGAGGTCGGCTGTCAGGGTGAGGTCGGTTCGGCCTGCTCAATGGCCGCGGCGGGGCTCGCCGAGGCGCTGGGCGGCACCCCGGAGCAGGTGGAGAACGCCGCCGAGATCGGGATGGAGCACAACCTCGGCTTGACCTGCGACCCGGTGGGTGGCCTGGTGCAGATCCCCTGCATCGAACGGAACGCGGTGGCTAGCATCAAGGCGATCACGGCCGCCCGGCTGGCGCTGCGCGGCGACGGGGTGCACGCGGTGTCGCTGGACAAGGTCATCAAGACCATGCGGGAGACGGGCGCCGACATGAAGGTCAAGTACAAGGAGACGGCGCGCGGCGGACTGGCCGTCAACGTGATCGAATGCTGAGTCTGGCCGACTCGGGGGATTCGTTCACCGACTGCTAACCTGTCGTCCGTTTCAGGAGGCGGGAGGCTGCGGTGACCTCTGGCGTCGCGGCGTTGTGGTCGCACCGCAACTCGCTGCGAATCCTGGTCAGGCGCGACCTGGCGGTCAAGTACCAGCAGTCGGTGCTGGGCTATTTCTGGTCGCTGATCGAGCCGCTGGGCATGGGCGCCATCTACTGGTTCGTCTTCGGCGTGCTCTACTCCCGGGACACCGGGCGGCACCTCGGCGAGGCGGCCGGGTCGTACCCGCTGTTCCTGATCACCGGAATCTTCGCCTGGATGTGGACCAGTTCGGCGCTGAGCGAGGCGACCAACGCCCTGACCGGCCAGTCCCGGCTGATCACCACGATGAACGTGCCGCGCCAGGTCTTCCCGATCGGCCGGGTCACCGGCCGGTTCGCCGAGTACGCGGCCGGCCTGCCGATCCTGATCGCCATCGCGGTGATCTACGTGGCGCACGGCCGGATCCACCTGGGCTGGTCGCTGCTTTCCCTGCCGCTGGCGGTGGCCGTCCAGGCGGTCCTGCTGGTGGGGCTCGCGCTGTTGCTCTCCGCGTGGAACGTGCTGATGCGCGACGTGGAGCGGCTCATGCGGCTGATCATTCGGGTGCTCTTCTACGCCACGCCGATCATCTACCCGCTCAGCCTGGTCCGGGAGTCCGGCCTGCCCGGATGGCTGAAGGTGCTGTACGAGCTGAACCCGCTGGTCGGGATCTTCCAGCTGCACCACGCGATCTGGTACCCGGACGAGTTCCCGGACGCCCGGCTGCTCGCCACCACGGTCGCCGTCAGCCTGCTGGTGCTGGCCGCCGGCTGGTGGTCGTTCCGCCGGTTGGAACCCGCCGTGCTCAAGGAACTCTGAATGGACGCGCCGATCATCGAGGCCGACGGCCTGGGCATCCGGTTCGTCCGCAACCGTCGCCGCCAGTTGCGGCTGCGGGAGCTGTTCATCCACCGGGGTGGGCGCGGTGCCCTGCCCGGCCAGTTCTGGCCGCTGCGCGACGTGTCGTTCACTGTCGAGCCGGGCGAGACCGTCGGGGTGATCGGCCGCAACGGCACCGGCAAGAGCACCCTGCTGCGGCTGATCGCCGGAGTGCTCATTCCGGACGAGGGCAGCATCCGGGTGCACGGCGCCGTGGCCCCGCTGCTGGAGCTCTCCGCCGGTTTTTCCAACGACCTGACCGGGCGGGAGAACCTGCACCTGGTCGGTGGGCTGCACGGACTGTCGACGGGCTATCTGAAGCGGCACTTCGACGAGATCGTCGAGTTCGCCGGCGAGCAGGTGGAACGGGCCATCGACACGTCGGTTCGGCACTACTCGTCGGGGATGAAGGTGCGGCTCGGTTTCGCGATCATCTCGCACCTGCCGCACCCGATCCTGCTGATGGACGAGGTGACCGCGGTCGGGGACGCGGAGTTCCGCAAGAAGTGTTACGCGACGATTGATCGTCTGCTCGGGGAGGGGCGCACGCTCGTGCTGGTGTCACACAACGAAAAGGACCTGACCCGGTTCTGCCGTCGGGGGTTGTACCTCGACGCGGGCCGGTTGACGCTCGACGGCACGATCGCCGAGGCGCTCGACGCGTACCACGCCGCGGTCCCGCGGTGACGGTCGCGATCGTGCTCGCCGCCGGGACGCCCGCGGCGGGCCTGACCACCGCGACCGGCGAGCCGCTGGCCGACCGGCTCGCCGACCAGTTGCGCCGGGCGGGGGCGGACGAGGTGCGCTTCGCCGCCAACCTCGACGAGTTGGCCGCGCTGGCCGACTCCGCCACCGGTCCGCTGCTGGTCACCGGCACCGACCTGGTCGCACACACCGCCGTGCTGCGGCACCTGGCCACCAGCCCGGTGGGGCCGACGGTGGCGCTGGTGCTCGGCGACCCACCCGTACCCGGGCGGACCGCCGTGCGTGAGGAGCGCGGCCAGATCGTCGACGCCGGCGCGGTGGACGCTCTCGACGGCGACGCCACCGGCGTGTTCGGCGGCGCGCTGCGGGTCGGCGTGGACGACCTGCCGAACCTCGCCGCCGCTGCCCGGGCGGCAGCGATCGGCCTGCTGCCCATCGCCACCCCGCTCGGCCCGGCCGGGGACGTCGCGCCGTTCGAGCCCGCCCCCGGGACGGGGCGGCCCGACGCGGGCGAGCGTCCCGCGCCGGTCGCGGCCGGTGGCCCCGGGTCCGCCGTGGACCGGCTCGTCGCGGGTCTCGCCGCGCTCGGCACCCTGATCTTCGCCCAGCGGGTACGCCTGCTCGTCGCGCACCGGGTCGACGACGCGGCCGGGCTGGCCGCGGCCGAGGCTGCGGTGACCGCGGTCGACGAGGACCGGGCCGAATTGCGGCTGTCGGTGAAGGAGAAGGACGACTTCTTCTCCACCTACTTCGTCAGCACCTGGTCGCCGTACGTGGTCCGGCTGTCGGCCCGGCTCCGGCTCACCCCGACCGGGGTGACGGTGATCTCGGTCCTCTTCGCGTTGGCCGCTGCGGTGCTGTTCGGGGTCGGCGGTCGACCCGCGCTGGTCAGCGGCGCCGTGCTGCTCTACCTCGGCTTCGTGCTGGACTGCGTCGACGGCCAACTGGCCCGCTACACGCGGCACTTCAGCGCCTGGGGTGGCTGGCTGGACACGATGGCCGACCGGGCCAAGGAGTACCTGGTCTACGCCGGGTTGGGCTTCGGGGTGAGCCACGCCGGGCTGGGCAACGGCTGGGCGTTGGCGATCGCCACGATGACGTTGCAGACCGTCCGCCACATGACCGACACCTGGTACGGGGTGCTGCACGACGAGGCGGCTCGCCGGCCACGGGCGGCGACGGGTGCCAGTGGTGGGATCGGTGACCGGTTGAACGCCGCGTCGACCCGGGTGCAGGCGGACACCGGCTCGCTGTCGTACTGGCTGAAGCGGACCGTGGTCTTTCCGATCGGCGAGCGGTGGGCGCTGATCGCGCTGACCGTGGCGCTGTTCAACCCGTTGGTCAGCCTCATCGCGGTGCTGGTCTGGGGTGCGCTGGCATTCGCGTACACCGGGGCGTTGCGGACGCTGCGGGCCCGTTGGATGTGGGTGCCGGTGCTGGACACCGTCGATGCCACCCTGCACCGCGACGACGGTCCGTTGGCCCGCCGGTTGCCGGTGGTCCGCCCGATGGGGCCGCTCACCCTGGCGGTGATCGCCGCGCTCGGCTCGGCGGCTCTGCTGGTCGCGGCGCTGCTCACCGACGTACCCGACGGGTTGCGGTGGGCGGTGCCGGTGGCGCTGCTGGTGCTGCTGGTCGGCGGCCTGGGCTCCGGGGCCGCGCACAACGGCCCGCTGGACTGGCTGGTGCCCGCCGCGCTGCGGGCCGCCGAGTACCTGTTCGCGATTGCGGTCGGGGTGGTCGGCGGGGCGCCGGGGTGGCTGATCTTCGGCTACGTCTTCGTGCTCACCGTGCACCACTACGACCTGACGGCCCGGCTGGAGAAGCGGCAGGCGGCACCACCGCTGCACCCGGCCACGCTGGGCTGGGAGGGACGTTCGGTGCTGCTGGCCCTCGCCGCGATTGCCGGAATCGTGAGTATCGGAATGGCTACACTCGGTACGTACCTTCTCGTGGTTTTCGTGGCGAGCGCCGTCCTGGCCTGGTTCGTCCGGCCGGCCCGTAGCGCGCGGGCGTCGGCCGCGCCGGTGGGCGCGGGAGGGGCCGCGCCGCGCTGACGGAGGGACGGCCGGATGACCCTGATCAGTTTCGTGGTACCGGCCTTCCGGGTGCAGGGATACCTGCGCGAGTGCCTCGACTCGATCCTCGGCCAGCCGGAGACCGACCTCGAAGTGATCGCCATCGACGACTGCTCACCGGACGCCAGCGGCGAGATCATCGATGAGTACGCGGCCCGCGACCAGCGGGTCCGGTCAGTCCGGCTGCCGGAGAACGTCGGCCTCGGTCCGGCCCGCAACGTCGGGCTGGACCGGGCCGTCGGCGAGTACGTGTGGTTTCTCGACGGCGACGACTGGCTGGCACCGGAGTGCCTGTCGGAGGTGGCCGAGCGGCTGCGGGCCACCCGGCCGGATGTGCTGCTGGTCGACCATGTCCGGACGCACTGGAACGACACCGTCACCCGTAGCGCGATGGCCGAGGTGTTCCCGGAGTCGCCCGGCGCGGCCCCCTTCCGGCTGCGGGACCGGCCGGAGGCGATGCGGCTGCTGCACACCGCGTGGAACCGGCTGGTCCGCCGGGAGTTCCTGGTCGAGTTGGGTCTGCGTTTCGCGCCCGGCTGGTACGAGGATGTCTCGTTCAGCTACCCGGTGCTGATGGCGGCGCAGCGGATCGGCGTACTCGACCTCGTCTGCGTCAACTACCGGCAGCGTCGCGCCGGTGCGATTACCCGGACCCGGGGTGACCGGCATTTCGAGGTGTTTCCGCAGTGGCACCGGGTCTTCCACCTGATGGATTCCTGGGGGCCGGCGGTGGGCGCTCTGCGCCCTGCGGTCTTCGAGCGGATGATCTGGCACTACCTGACCGTGCTCGGCAACGGTCAGCGGATCGCTCCGGAGTTGCGGCCCGCCTTCTTCGCGCAGATCACGGCGGACTACGCCCGTTGGCTGCCGGACGGCGGCTATCCGGTGCCGGACGGGGTGGAGGGGATCAAGCATCGGCTGGTCGCCGCCGGCCGCTGGCGGACGTTCAGCGCGTTGCGGACCGCCAGCCGGACCCGCGATGTCGCCCGCCGGAAGGTCCGTACGGCGCGTCGCCGGGTCGGCCCGGCGGCCCGGCGCGGCGCCCGGCTGACGCGGGACGGCCTGCTGTACGAGTACTACCGGGCGGAGCTGCGCCGGCCGGTGGATCCGACGCTCGCGGTGTACGCGGCCTACTGGTATCGGGGGTACGCCTGCAACCCGGCGGCGATCTACGAGGTGGCCCGCCGGCTGGCGCCGGGGGTGCGGGGGGTGTGGATCGTGCGCCGGGACCGGGTGGACAGCGTGCCGGCCGGGGCGGAGTACGTCATCGCCGGCACCCCGGCCTACTACCGGGCGCTGGCCCGGGCCCGCTGGCTGGTCAACAACGTCAACTTCCCGGACTTCGTCCGTAAGCGGCCGGAACAGGTGCACGTGCAGACCCACCACGGCACGCCGGTCAAGGTGATGGGGCTGGACCAGCAGCGCTATCCGATCGGGGCGGGCCGGATGGACTTCGCCGGGCTGCTGCGCCGGGTGGACCGCTGGGACTACAGCGTCAGCGCGAACAGCTTCTCCACCCAGATGTGGGACCGGGCTTACCCGGCCACGTACACCACCCTGGAGGTCGGCTACCCGCGCAACGACCGGCTGGCCACCGCCAGCCCGGACGAGGTGCGCCGACTGCGTGCGGAGTTCGGCCTCGGCCCCGACGAGCAGGTGGTGCTGTACGCCCCGACGCACCGCGAGCATCTGCCCGGCTACCGGCCGCCGTTCGACCCCGACCGGTTCGTCGACGTGCTGGGTGACTCCGGCCGGCTGCTGATGCGCAGCCACTACTTCCATGACCGGGATCGCCGCCCCCGCCGGGCGGTGGACCGGGAGCGGGTCCGCGACGTCAGCGGCTACCAGCGGGTGGAGGACCTCTACCTGATCGCCGACGTGCTGGTCACCGACTACTCCTCGGCGATGTTCGACTATGCGGTGCTGGACCGGCCGATCGTGCTCTACGCCCCCGATTGGGAGGCGTACCGGCTGGCCCGGGGGGTCTACTTCGACGTCACGGCGGAGCCGCCGGGCGCGGTGGCCGTCACCTTCGCCGACCTGCTCGACCTGTTCCGTACCGACGCGCTGCGCTCGGACGCGGCGGCCAAGGCCCGCGAGCATTTCCGGGGCCGGTTCTGCGCGCTGGACGACGGGCGCGCGGCGGAGCGGGTGGTGCGCCGGGTGTTTCTGGGCGAGTCGGTAGGCCTGTCGCCGCGCTGTTGATCGCGTTCGGCGCCGGCCTTGTGTCGCTTAATTGCAGCGTCATCGATCGAACATGAGACGTTCACCCGATGTGCTAATTCAATGATCCTGGTCACAGTCTTGTGGGGTTCGGTCGACGAGCTGGGGGAGGAGACGGTGACCACCGTCGCGCTCAAGGATGTCACCAAGATCTTCAAGGACGGCACATTGGCCGTCGACAGCGTCAATCTGGACGTGAACGACGGCGAGTTCATGGTGCTGCTCGGCCCGTCCGGCTGCGGCAAGTCCACGGTGCTGCGGATGATCGCCGGGCTGGAGGATCCGACCCAGGGCGCGGTGCTGCTCGACGGGGGACTCGCGAACGACCTGCCGCCGCGGGATCGGAAGATCGCCATGGTCTTCCAGGACTTCGCGCTCTATCCGCACATGACCGTCGGCGACAACATCGCGTTTCCGCTGCGGCTGGCCGGGGTGGAGCCGGAACCGCGGGGTGAGCGGGTCAGCGACGTGGCCAGCGCGCTGGGCATCGGCGACGTGCTGGCCCGCAAGCCCGGCCAGCTCTCCGGCGGGCAGCGGCAGCGGGTCGCGATGGGCCGGGCGATCGTCCGCCGACCCGGGCTGTTCCTGATGGACGAGCCGCTGTCCAACCTCGACAGCGGGCTGCGCGCCGAGCTGCGCGCGGAGATCTCGGGCCTGACCCGGGAGTTGGGCGTCACCACCGTCTACGTCACCCACGACCAGGCCGAGGCGCTCACCATGGCCGACCGGGTGGCCATCATGCGTCGCGGCGTGCTCCAGGACGTGGGCACCCCCACCCAGGTGTACGGCCGGCCGGCGACGCTCTATGTGGCCGCCTTCCTGGGTAGCCCGAGGATGAACCTGCTGGAGGCGTCGGTCTACGTCCACCTCGACCGGTACGTCACGCTCAACCTCGGCGAGCAGTCGCTCTACCTGCCCTGGGACGACATCCGCAGCCGGGCGATCGCGCACTACCACGGTGAGCGGATCGTCGTCGGCATGCGGGCCGAGGCGCTCACCCCGGTTTCCCCGGACAGCCCCGGCGACGTGCTGCGCGGTCGGATCCGCTACCTGGAGCACCACGGGCACGAGTCACTGGCGTTCCTCGACATCGGGGCGACCGCGATCGTGGTCGACGAAGTGGGCACGCGGCTGGACCCGGCGCCGGTGGGTCAGCGCGGCCTGCGCCGGTTCGGCTCGGTGATGCAGCGGCTCACCGGCAGGCCCGTGGAGGCGGAAGACGCGGCGGGTGGTGGCACCCGGACCAGCGTGCTCCCCGATCCGGGCCGACACCACCGCCGGCCGGCGGAGCTGGCGGTGCGGCTGGCGCCGTACCCGGCGGTTGCCGCCGGCCACGCGCTCGCCGTCTCGGTCCGGATGGACGCGTTGCACTTCTTCGACGAGCGCGGAGCCCGGATCGACGTGGGGTGGCGCTGACACGCCGGAGCGGGGTGGCGGAGGCGCCACCCGGTGTCCTACCGTCTGCGCACCCAGTCCACTTTAAAGACCACCGAGAGGGGTCCACCCATGTCGGGTGATCGTCCCAGCCCGCTCGTCATCGAGCGCATCCTGCGCGACCGGCAGGGCATCTGGCAGCAGATCGTGGCCGAGCGTGACCTGAACGCGATGACCGGGCGGATGCTGGCCAGCTCCGCCATCGCGCTCGCCTGTTACGGTGCGGTGCTGGGCGCCTTCCACAGCCCGCTGATGGCGCTGACCTCCGCGCTGAAGCTGCCGCTGCTGTTCCTCGTCACGCTGGCCATCTGCCTGCCCACGCTCTACCTGTTCAACCTGGTCTTCGGTGCCCGGCTCTCGGTGCGCCAGTCGCTGGCGCTGGTGATGGTGGCGATCACGGTCACCTCGATGCTCGCGGTGGCGTTCGCGCCGATCAGCCTCTTCTTCCTGATCACCGCGCCCGACTACGGCTTCTTCAAGCTGCTCAACGTGGCGATCCTGACCCTGTCGGCGCTGGTCGGGCTGCGTTTCCTGACCGGTGGCATGCAGGTGCTCAACGACCACGGTCTGCTCGCCCCGGAGGCGGCCCAGACCCAGGCTCAGGCCCCGGCGCAGGCCGTGCCGGCCGCCGTGCCCGCAGGCACGGCGCCCGCTGCCGCCCCGGTGGCTGGCCAGGTCGCCGAGCCGGTGGCCGTGCCGGCCGGAGCGGCGGCGGCCGGGTCGGCCGGTGCAGTCCCGAACGGCGCCACCCCCGACGTGGCGTCGCCCGCCGCGCAGGTCCCGGCCCAGGTCCCGGCGCAGGTCCCGGCCCAGTGGGCCGGGCAGCCGGCCGTTGCTTCCTTCCCGCCCGGCATGCTGCCGCCCGGTTACGCGCAGCCGCAGCGCCCGTGGGGCAACCCGCCGGCACGGCGCGCCGAGCCGACGCAGCGGCCGGCCAGCATGACCCTGCTCTACATCTGGATCCTGCTCTTCGGCTTCGTCGGCACCCAACTGGCCTGGACGCTGCGTCCGTTCTTCGGCGACCCGGGGCAGGATTTCGCCTTCTTCCGCAGCATCGACGGCAACTTCTACGCGGAGATCCTGCGGACCATCGGCAACCTCTGACGACCCTTGTCGATCACGCAGGCGTGGTGGGCCTGCTGCTGGGCGCGGCCGGCGACTTGATCCTCAGCCAGCGGTTGACGAACCGCTGGGCCGGCCGCTCCCAGAGAAAGTGGCAGGCGGTCGCGACCGCAGTGATGAAGACGACGAGCAGCGTCATCTTGGTGAAGTAGGCCATGAAGCTGTCGTCCACCCACGACGCTGCACCGACCACCTGCATCAGCGGGCGATGCACCAGATAGAAGGCGAAGGAAACCTCGCCGAGAAACACGACGAGCCGGGTGCTGAGAAAGCGGCCGAGCGCGGACTGCGGATACTGGCTCAGGCCGAAGAAGAGCAGCACTCCGGGGAGCATCCACATCGCGTCGTAACTGGCGTAGTAGTGGGTCCGGCCGGGCCAGGCCATCAGCAGCAGGGTCGCCGCGAGGGGAAGCCAGGTGAGCAACGGCGACAGCACCCGATCCCGGGCGGCCGACGCGGGCCACGACCGCTTGGCCTGGCGGAGGAGCAGTGCCGCCACCATGCCGAGCGTGAAGTCCCCCAGGCGGCTGGCGGGCGTTCGGTAGAGCCACCGGTGCGCACTGAACGGGTTCGTGGCGGGCAGACCGTTGCGGAAGTGCTGGAACAACGCCGCGAGTACGAAGGCCGCGACTATCGCCGCCACGGCCACGGCGAGGAGAGCCTTGGCGTTGTTGGCGATCGGACGCAGCGCCAACACCAGTAGCGGGAAGCAGGCGTAGAGAAAGAACTCGACGCCGATCGACCAGCCCGGTGCGTTGATGCCGTACGTGACGACGAGCGACGGATGCCAGGACTGCAGGGCGAGGACCTGGATGAGGAACCGACTCACGTTGGAGTGGTCGTCCACGGCCAGCCAGACGACGACGAGGACCAGCAGATAGAGCGGGTAGACCCGGGCCAGCCGACCGATCAGGTAGTTCCAGGTGCTGCGAGGGGTCGGCCGAGTGGCACTGTCGAAGTAGTTCAACGCGATGACGAACCCCGACAAGAGAAAGAAGAAAGTGACGCCGTTGCTGCCCGCTCCCATGATCCGGCGGACCGGATCCGGCAGCGACTCGTGCGCTGCCGAGTGATGAAAGAAAACAGCGAGAGCAGCGAACCAGCGCAATCCGGTCAAGGCGGGGATGTGTAGCTTTTGTGTGATGGCTGCGGGCGTCGTCGTCATTCATTCCTCCAGTTCCGCGCCAGGTTATAGCACTCTGCGTTGCCCCGGCCGCCCTCCGGGAGGCGCTCTGATCAGGCGTATAGCCCACAGATTCCGATGCGGGAACCCCGGTTATTCGCCGGCTGTTCACGTGATTCGGCTTGCCGCATTCGACAATTTTCGTGTGCGCCGAGGGGGCTAGTGGAAATGGGTGATCCGCTGGTGGCTGGCGAATGTTTGAACAATGAACACCGGCCGAACCCACGCCGGCCTTGCCTCGGCAAGTTACCCGCGAGTAGCGTCAGGGCATGACCATCGACTCTCGCCAGGTGGCGGCCGGCCTGCTGGAAGCGGTGCCGTTCGCCCGTACGCTCGGTTTCGAAATCGTCGAGGTGGCCCCCGAGGCGGAGGGCGGGGTGCGGGCAGTCGTCCGGCTCCCCGACTCGCCGGCCACCCACAACCACGTCGGCGGGCCGCACGCCGGGGCCATGTTCACCCTCGGTGAGACGGCCTCCGGCGCGGTGGTGCTGGCCGCCTTCGGGCAGCTGTTGGACCGAGCCGTGCCGCTCGCCGTCCGGGCCGAGATCGCCTACCGCAAGCTGGCACTGGGGCCGGTGCTGGCCACCGCGCGGCTCGGCCGGCCGGCTCTCGAGGTGATCGAAGAGCTGGAGTCTGGCCAGCGGCCCGAGTTCCCGGTCGAGGTGGAGATCGCCACTGAGGACGGCACGCTCACCTCGGCGATGACCGTGGTCTGGACGCTGCGGCCGCAGTGAGCCGCGCCGGCGGCGGCGGAAACGGGGTTTGGCGGCCTGGCTGGGTGGTTAGATTCGTAGCGTGCTGGGCCTACCTGCTCATGTGACCGCCTGTCTCTTCGATCTGGACGGTGTGCTGACGCAGACCGCCCGGGTGCACAACGCCGCCTGGACGCGGACGTTCGACGAGTTCCTGCGGCAGCGGGCCACGGCGACCGGTGAGCCGTTCCAGCCGTTCGATCCCGGCCCGGACTACAACCGCTACGTCGATGGCCGGCCCCGCGCCGACGGCGTCCGGTCGTTCCTCGCCTCCCGCGGGATCGTGCTCCCCGAAGGCAGCCCGGACGACCCGCCGGACGCCGACACCGTCAACGGCGTCGGCAACCGCAAGAACGTCCTGCTGCTGGAGCGACTGCGCAGCTCCGGTGTCGAGGTCTACCCGGGCTCGGTGCGCTACCTGAAGGAGTCCACCGCCGCCGGGTTGCGTCGGGCCGTGGTGACCGCGAGCGCCAACGGGCGCGAGGTGGTCGCCGCCGCCGGGCTGGAACCACTGCTGGAGGCGCGGGTCGACGGGCTGGTCGCCCGGGCGCAAGGGCTGCGCGGCAAGCCGCACCCGGACACCTTCCTGGCCGGGGCCAGACTGCTCGGCGTCGACGCGACGCAGGCCGCCGTCTTCGAGGACGCGCTATCCGGAGTGGCCGCCGGCCGGGCCGGCGGCTTCGGCTATGTGGTCGGCGTCGATCGGGTCGGGCAGGCCGACGAGCTGCGCGCGCACGGCGCCGACATCGTGGTCAAGGACCTCGCGGAGCTGCTCGAAGCGGGCGACGCCCACCCGTCGGCGGCACGCCCGGCCGGAGAGCGGGGTCTCGCGTGATCCGGGAACGGGCCTATCCGGTCGAACCGTGGCACGTCCGGGAGACCCGGCTGGACATGGACGTGCTGGCCCAGTCGGAGTCGGTCTTCGCGCTCTCCAACGGCCACGTCGGGCTGCGCGGCAACCTCGACGAGGGCGAGCCGCACGGCCTGCCCGGCACGTACCTCAACTCGTTCTACGAGCTGCGCCCCCTGCCCTACGCGGAGGCCGGCTACGGCTTCCCCGAGTCCGGGCAGACCATCGTCAACGTCACCAACGGCAAACTGATCCGGCTGCTGGTCGACGACGAGCCGCTCGACGTGCGCTACGGCGAGCTGCTCGCCCACGAGCGGATCCTCGACCTGCGGGCCGGCACCCTGCACCGGGAGTTGCACTGGCGCTCGCCGGCCGGCCGGGAGGTCAAGGTCCGCAGCACCCGACTGGTGTCGTTCACCCAGCGGTCGGTCGCCGCCATCAACTACGAGGTGGAGGCCGTCAACGGCCCGCTCCGGCTGATCGTGCAGTCCGAGCTGGTGGCCAACGAGACGCTGCCGGCGCAGAGCAAGGACCCCCGGGTCGCCGCGGTGCTGGAGTCGCCGTTGCACGCCGAGGAGGAGCTGACCACCCCGGACGGTGGGCAGCTGATCCACCGCACCAAGGTCTCCGGGCTGCGGGTGGCCGCCGCGATGGAGCACGAGGTGCACGGGCCAGACCGCACCACCATCGAGTCCGAGGGCTACGAGGACTGGGTCCGCACCACGATCGGCTGCGTGCTCAAGCCCGGCGAGAAGCTGCGGGTGGTCAAGTACCTGACGTACGGCTGGTCGAGCCGGCGGTCGCTGCCCGCCCTGCGTGACCAGGTCGGCGCGGCGCTGGCCGGGGCACGGCTGGACGGCTGGGACGGGCTCTGCCGGGAGCAGCGCGGCTACCTCGACGAGTTCTGGGACGCGGCCGATGTGCGGGTCGACGGGGACCCGGAGGTGCAGCAGGCCGTCCGGTTCGGCCTCTTCCACGTGCTCCAGGCCGGTGCCCGGGCCGAGCGTCGGCCGATCGCGGCGAAGGGGCTGACCGGCCCCGGCTACGACGGGCACGCCTTCTGGGACACCGAGATGTTCGTCCTGCCGGTGCTCACCTACACCCAGCCGAGCGCGGTGCGCAACGCACTGCACTGGCGACACAGCACGCTGGAGCAGGCCAAGGAACGAGCCGAGACGCTCAACCTCAAGGGTGCCGCCTTTCCCTGGCGGACCATCGAGGGCCCGGAGTCCTCCGGGTACTGGCCGGCCGGCACCGCGGCCTTCCACATCGCCGCGGACATCGCCGACGCGCTGCGGCGCTACGTGCTGGTCACCGGGGACACCGAGTTGGAGCAGGAGATCGGGCTCGACCTGCTGGTGGAGACCGCCCGGCTGTGGCGCTCGGTCGGCCACCACGACCGGCACGGGCAGTTCCACATCGACGGAGTCACCGGCCCGGACGAGTACACCGCGGTGAAGAACGACAACATCTACACCAACCTGATGGCGCAGCGGAACCTGCTCGCCGCCGCCGAGGTGGTGATGCGCTACCGGGAGGCGGCGTTCCACCTCGGGGTCACCGACGAGGAGGCGGCGAGCTGGCGGGACGCGGCCACCTCGATGCACGTCCCGTACGACGAGGAGCTCGATGTCCACCAGCAGGTGGAGGGTTTCACCCGGCTCGAGGAGTGGGACTTCGCGCACACGCCGGCGGAGAAGTACCCGCTGCTGCTGCACTACCCGTACTTCGAGCTGTACCGCAAGCAGGTGGTGAAGCAGGCCGACCTGGTCCTGGCCATGCACTGGCGGGGGGACGCGTTCACCCCCGAGCAGAAGGTGCGCAACTTCCTCTACTACGAGCGCCGGACCGTGCGCGACTCGTCGCTGTCGGCCTGCACCCAGGCCGTGCTCGCCGCCGAGGTGGGCCATCCCGAGCTGGCGCACATCTACCTGCGCGAAGCCGCGCTGATGGACCTGCACGACCTCAACGAGAACACCCGGGACGGCGTGCACATGGCCTCACTGGCCGGCGCGTGGCTCGCCCTGGTCGGAGGGCTCGGCGGGTTGCGGGACCACGACGGTGAGCTGTCGTTCGCGCCCCGGCTCTCCAGCCGGCTCAGCCGGCTGGAGTTCTCCCTCCAGTGGCGCGGGCTGGCACTGCGGGTGGACGTCCGGCCGCACCAGACCACGTACTCGCTGCGCCACGGTGGCCCGGACGATGTGGTGGAGTTGCGCCACCACGACCAGCTGCTGCGGGTCACCTTCGACGAGCCGGTGACCGTGCCGGTGCCGTCGGCCGACCCGTCCGGGCCGCCGCCGGAGCAGCCGCCGGGCCGGTCGCCGCTGATGCGGTTGCCAGAGCACGAGCAGTGACGGCCGGGGCGGGTGTGATCCCGCCCCGGCCGCCACCTGACGGGCCGGTGCCCGCCCGGTCGTCGACTTCGAGGTCAGATGGGCTCGCCGGTCGACGGGCGTCCGATCGCGTCCCGGGGCGCCATCGCCCGGGGATCATCGGGTAGGCGGGCCTGCGCGGCGTCGTCCGCCCAGTCCCGGTTGCGCTCGGCGTCCTGTTGGCGGCGGTCCCGCTCGCTCATCTGCTGTTGCCGGGACGACTGCTGCTGAGCCATGGCGATCCTCGCGATCCGTCGGGGCGCGGCTGCGCCGACACGGTCTGCGGTCGCCCGTCGCGTACCCGGCGGCCCATCCGGCAAACGCGGCCCGGTGGCGGTGCGGGGGCGTGCCAGGCGGCGGGCGGGGTATCCGGGACGAAGGCCAGCATGCGGAGGTGGGGCATGGACGAGCAACGCAGCACGGTGACCATCCCGGTCGGGGACGCCCAGCTCCCCGCCGACCTGATGTTGCCCGCTCAACCGGTCGGCGTGGTGCTCTTCGCGCACGGCAGCGGCAGCTCCCGGCACAGCCCCCGCAACGTGGCGGTGGCCGAGACGCTGAACGGCCGGGGGCTCGGCACGGTGCTCGTGGACCTGCTCACCCCGGCCGAGGACGAGGTGGACGCGCGCACCGCCGAACTGCGGTTCGACATCGGGCTCCTGGCCGGTCGGCTGGCCGGCATCGTCGACTGGTTGGCGGCCGAGCGCCCCGCCGGTGAGGTGCCGATCGGCCTGTTCGGGGCCAGTACGGGTGCCGCCGCCGCCCTTGTCGCGGCGGCGTCGCGCGCCGACCGGGTGGGCGCGGTGGTCTCCCGGGGCGGGCGACCGGACCTGGCCGGCGCCGCTCTGGCCCAGGTACGTACGCCGACGTTGCTGCTGGTCGGTGGCCTGGACGAGGAAGTGATCGCGCTCAACGAGCAGGCGCTGGTCGAGCTGGGGGAGGTCGGCGAGCTGCGGGTGGTCCCCGGGGCAACCCATCTCTTCGAGGAGCCGGGCACCCTCGAGCAGGTCGCCGACCACGCCGGCACCTGGTTCACCACCCACCTCAGCCGCGCTGTTCCCAGCCCGGTACGTCGATCATGAGGTCGGCGGGGGATCGGTCACCCCCACCGGAGCGGGGGCGCCCGAGGCGGAGTGGTGGCGTTGCACGGTGTCGATGATGCGCCAGAGGACGGCGGTGATCGGAACGCTGACGAAAGCGCCGGCGATGCCAGCGATGAGGGTGCCGGCGGTGACCGCCACCAGGATGACCGCCGGGTGCAGCCGGACCTGCCGCTTCATGACCAGCGGCTCCAGCAGGTTGCCCTCGATCTGCTGCACGGCGATCACCGCGGCGAGGGTGAGCAGCGCGGTGGTCGGCCCGTTGGCGGCCAGCGCCACCAGCACCGCCACCGCGCCGGCCACCATCGCCCCGATGATCGGCACGAAGCCCCCGAGGAAGGTGATCAGCGCCAGCGGCAGGGCGAGCGGCACCCGGAGCACCACCAGGGCCAGGCCGATGCCGATCGCGTCGATCGCGGCGATCAGCATCGTGCCCCGGCTGTACGCGCCCAACGTCTGCCAGCCGGCCCGGCCGGCCTCGGTCACCAGGGGCCGGTTCGGGCCGGTCATCCGGGACAGGACCCAGTGCCACATGGACCGGCCGTCCTTGAGCAGGAAGAAGAGCAGAACCAGGGCGAGCAGCGCGGAGCCGACCACTTCGCTGGCAGTCCGGGCACCGGCCACCGGGTCCGGCGAGCTGCCACCCAGCCCCTGCCGCGCCTGGTCGACCAGTCGGTCCAACTGGGCGTCGGTGACCGGCAGGGTGGACGTGACGAAGTCCCGGCTTCGGTCCAGCCCCTGGGTCAGCTCCTGGCTGAGCTGGTCGAACTGGCTGGCGGTCAGGTTCCACACCAGCGCGCCGACCCCCACCAGGATGCCGAGAAGCAGCAGCACGGTGAGCAGCGCGGCCAGCGACCCGGGCAGCCGCAGCTGGCGCAGCCGGAGCAGCACCGGGTCGAGCAGCGCGGCGAGGAAGATGGTTGCGGCCAGCGCGATGGCCAGCGGCGCCAGGAGTACGGCGATCCGGCCCAACAGGTAGAGCCCGGCGACGACCACCACCAGGCAGGCGCTCCACAGCACCGCGGTCCGGACCAGCCAGGGCAGGGCCACCCACGCCTGGCGCGGCCCGGGGCCGTCCGTCGTCGCCCCGGTGCCCGCCCCGGGTTCGTCTACCGCCATGTCGGTCCTCCTCGATCTCCGCGAGGTCGGTACCCGGCCAGTGGCGCGCCGACACCCATATCGCTCCAACGCCGGTTGAGGCGCTGGCGTGGTGGGTGCGGCCAGGCAGTCCGAGTCATCCGGTGAAGGCAGAATTGCCCGGTTTGCACCCGCCGGGGCCTGGCACGATTGTCCGCGAGGCGCCCGGGTAACCGTCGCCATGGCCGATGACCGCCCACCAGCCGACCGCGACCGGTCGCGGCTCGGTGAGGCCGCCGAGCTGGGCGGCCAGGCAGTCGAACAGGTGCGGCGCCGGGGCGGGCAGGCCGGCCGGGTTCGGGCCCGGCAGTGGGAGATCACCCTGGTGATCGCGATCCAGGCCGGGCTGGCCGCGGCGCTGGCCGCCCTGATCGCCCAGCACCTGCTCGGCCCCGGAGCGCACGTCTTCGCGCCGGCCGCCGCCGTCGGTACGATCGCCACCGCCATCGGGCAGCGGGCCCGGCGCACCTTCGAGCTGCTGGCCGGGGTGGGCATCGGCATCGTCATCGGTGACGCGCTGCGCTTCCTGCTCGGCTCGGGGCCGTGGCAGACCGGTGCGGTGGTCGCTCTCGCCATCGCCAGCGCGCTGCTGGTGGCTGGACGGGGTGGTGCGCTGGTCGGTCAGGCCGGTGGTACCGCCGTGCTGATCGCCACGCTGGCCCCGATGGGACGCGGCCTGGAGCTGCCCCGGATCTTCGACGCACTGGTCGGTGGGGTGGTCGGCCTGCTGGTCGTCGCTCTGCTGTTGCCGGTCAATCCGATGCGCGTGCTGGATCGGGCCGTGGCGCCGATCGTCACGGTCCTTCGCGAGCAGCTCGCCGAACTGGCACAGACGCTGCGGGAGCGCGACGCCGAACGGGCGGTGCAGATTCTGGAGCGGCTGCGCGCCACCGAGGGTGACCTGGGTCGGCTGCACGAGTCGCTCAGCGGGGCGGAGGAGGTGGTGACGATCGCGCCGGCCCGCTGGCACCGGCGTCAGCAGTACCGCCGGTACGCCAACGGCGCGGAGCACCTGGAGCGGGTGACGCTGGACGTCCGAGCGCTGGCTCGCTGGACGGCGACCGCTCTCCAGTACGGTGAGCCGATTCCGGACGAGTTGCCGAATGCGGTGGCCCGGCTAGGCGAGGCGGTGGCTGAGATGCACTCCGAGCACCGGAGCGGCAAGGATCCCGAGCGGACCCGCCAACTGGTGCGGGAATGCGCCGAACTGGCCGGTCGGTCCACTGCTATCGGGGTGCACTCGTTCGGCGACGCGCTGGTGACCGGCCTGCGTACCGCGTGCAGCGACCTGCTCCGGGCCACCGGTTGTGACCCGGACGACGCCAATCGGATGGTGCGCCGAGCGGCCGGCGCCGGTGAGGCGGAAGTCCATCCGCCGCCCCGTCGGCAGATCCACCGGGCCCCGCCGAACCGCGCCGCCCGGGTCCGCCGGCGGACGCGGCTCAGCGCCCGGACCCGGAACGACGACCGGGCCGGCGTCCCCGACAGGGGGAGACCGGCCCGGTGAACCGCCAGAATCAGGAGGAGTAGCCGCGCTCGGCGATCCAGTTGGCGACCTTCGGCAGGCTCATCCAGTACTCGCCCAGCGCCGGGTTGGCCGGGTCGGCGATCCGGATGGTGTCGCCCCCGTCGCGGTAGCCGACCAGGGTCAGGTAGTGGCCGCCCTCGTACGAGTGCGGGTTGCCGTCGGTGTCCACGGCCGTGCCCTTGATGTTGGCCACCACCGGTCGGCCGGCGTCCAGCGCGGCCAGCACGTCCCGGCGTAGCTGCTCGACCTGTTCGGGGCGGGCCACCGAGTCACGGATCTCGGTGGTCCGGTACTTGCCGCCGGTCAGCTCGTTCAGCACGCGGGTGGTGTCCAGGGCCGAGGGAGTGCCCGCCTCGGTGGTGCCGAGCAGCTTGGCCACCTCGTCCTGGGACAGAGCCTTGCCCTGGGCGGACAGCGCGATCCGGGTCGCTGCCGGGCCGCAGTAGTAGAAGTTCGGCTGGGCCTGGTAGTCGATGCCGAGGATCCGCTCGGCGGAGCGGCCGGGCTGGCTGCCCCGGTCGGTCTGGCTCGACGGGGTCGGGGTGCCCTGCACCGGGGCGGCCTGCGCGGCCAGTGCGGGACCGAGGGCGCAACCGCCGGCGACCAGCAGGCCGGCGACGGACAGCGTGCTCTTCTGGATGATCGGGTTCATGGTCGAGTCTCCGTTCGGGGGTTGGTGCCTCCAACTGGTGGAGGGCAGCAGCACCTGGAATGGCGCTCGGCTCCTCGAGGTGGGCGACGACCCGCGGCGGCCTCGGGCCGTGGGCTCACCGGGGACGTAACCGTCCTGCTCCGGCGGGCATTCCGCCGCCGGCAACCGGCAAGGCGCGGTGCGATCAGGTGCAACGGCTGCTGGCCGGGCGGGATTCCGGGTTCGACGTGCCGCTGCTCACGGCTCTCCCGCCACACCATCACCGGGTCGAGCGAAGAACCGGATGATCCGGGCAGCGATCAACGGACCGGACACCGGGGACGGCCTGATCACGACTCGCATGACCGGCGAAGGATGACCAGCGGCGCAGGTGGCGCGGCGTCAGAGGCTGCCCAGGAGGCCGGTCACGGTGATCTCGATGACCACGCGCTCCGGATTCGGGCGCGGGGGTCGGTACCGCTCGGCGTAGCGGCGCTCCGCCTCCGCGACGGCGGCCGGATCCGACCGGAGCACCGCCCGGCCCTCAATGGTCAGCCAGCGGCGGCCATCCACGTGACAGACGGCCACCGGGGTGCCTGCCGCGCCGGCGGCGGCTACCTGGCGGGCCTTGCGGGAGGTGCCGGAGGTGATCACCCGGGCCAGCCCGGCTGCCGGGTCGAGGGTGACCCCGACCGGCACCACGTGCGGGGTGCCGTCGGCGCGCAGCGTGGTCAGCGTCGCGAGGTGCCGTTCCGCGCAGAAGGCGGCAACGCGGTCGTCGCGTACGTCCAACTGGTGATCGCCCGCCATGCCTGTCCCCCGTCCACCGAACCGGCCTCGATCATGGCACGCGGCGGCGTACCCGGTCCGGATCCGGCGGCGCGTCCGGCTGCCCGGGCAGCCGGCGATCGGCCGCCCGGCGCTGGTGCACCAGGCGGGTCAGGTAGATCAGCGCGCCGGCCAGGACGCCCATGTCGTCCAGGTAGATCGGGTCCGGGAGCAGGTCGACCGGGAAGATCGTGTAGATCAGCGCCCCGTAGAAGGCGACCTTGCCGCCCGCGCCGAGACCGCTCAGCAGACGCCGGGTCCGTACCACCCGCACCGCCAGCACCACCGCACCGGCCAGTGTGGCGACGGCCAGGATGCCGGCGATCACCACGAGGACCCACGCCTGTCGAGACATTCCGTCACGCTAACCCACCACGGCCGCCCCGGCCCGCTGACGGGACCGGCCCGCGACGCACGGACGCGGGGCGGCCAGCACCAGCGCGTCCCAGCGGTCAGAACGCGGGTACCGCCGCGCGTCCGCGGGCGACCATGGCGTTTTCCCGGGTCTGCTCGACCGGCGGCCGGACGACCTCGCTCAGCGGCAACACCGAGGCCGACTCCGCCACCCGCCGTCCGGTGGCCTCGTGGGCCTCCTCGCGCAGGCTGCGGGCCGCCACCACAGCCGACTCCGCGGCCCGCCAGGCGGCCTGCTCCCGCTCCACGGCGGCAGTGTGCCGGGCCGCCAGGTTGTCCCGGATCGCCCGCTGCAACACCAGCTCCTGCTCGACCGGATGCAACCGCGGGTCCCACCCGTCGCGGTGCCCGAAGACGTCACTGAGCTGCTCCACCGACAGCTCCCGCCGCCAGTACGCGTCCAGTGCGGCCCGGTGCAGGTAGCGCTCGCGGTCGACGTACTCGGCCGGGGTCCGGGCCGTGTGCGGCTGCGGCATCGCGGCTGCGGCGCCGAACCGTCGGACGGCCGCCTCGGCCGCCTCGTACGCCTGCCAGGCGGCCTCGACGGTCTCCTGCGCGGCCACCCACTCCGTCCGGCGGCGTTGGGCGGTGGTGGTGGCCCGCTCGGCGGCCACCGTCACCTCCTGCGCGTAGCGGCTCTGTTCCCGTTCCTCGTGGGCCTGTTCGAGTTGGCTGGGCATGGCCGCGCGCCGGATCCGGGAGCCCGGGTCGAGGCGGAACTTGCCGGGCCGCAGCAGCAGGGCGGCGACAGCGACCACGACCACCCCGAGCAGGCTCAGCCAGATGGCGGCGGCCCGGGGCACGTCGGGCAGGAAGGCGGAGAGGACGGTCTGCATGATCAGCACCTCGCGGTCGAACGACGGGTATCGACGGGTGGCGGTGGACGGGTGTTCCGGCAACAAGGGCCGGGGCGGGTTGGCCGTCGGGGCGGAGTGAGTCGCCGGGCCCCGGGGCGGTAGCGCTGTGCGGCGGCTGCCGGGCTGGTCACCGTTTGGTGATCTCCGGCCGGCGTGGTCACGCGGACGGCGACGACTCCGGCACCCGGATCGGTGACCCGGCACCGGACCGGGTGGGTCGGGGGCGCCGGTGGCCGGCCAGGATCAGCGGGTGGGCGGGCCGCGTCGGGACGGGGTGCCGTGGCCGGGCTCGACGGTCACCGGGTGCTCCGCGGCGGTGACCGGACCGGTCGCCACGGCGGCGACGACCGTGCTGACCGGCCGCGGTGCGGCCGGCTGGCTCGCCCGCTCGGTGGCGGCGACGGCGTCGGGTCGGAGCGTGTCCACCCGGCTGCTCACGGCGCTGGGCCGCAGCTGCGTCGGTGCGGGGGGTGGCGTCGCGGCGAGCGCGCCGCCGAGGCCGACCGCGAGCACCAACGCGGTGACCGCCAGCCGGGTCAGCTCACGCAGTGACCGCAGCACGGCCCGCCGGGCTGGGCGGACGAGCGCTGCGGAGGACACCCGACCAACCTAACCCCCGACCCGCCGGGTCGCAGCTCGGCAACGGCTCATTCGGGCGTGACCACCGCCACGATGCGCACTGTGGACGGACAGGCCCTCCACCTTCCGACATGACGATGGCCCCAGCCGGATCGGGTCCGGCCGGGGCCACCGCGGCACGTTGGGGCGCCGCCGACGCCGTCGGGCATCGGCGGCGGATCGGGTCAGCCGGAGGTGCCGAGTACCGGCGGCGGAGCGTCCCCGTGGTCTCCCCACACCATCTCGTCCTCGGTCAGCCAGGTCAGCCGGTCGTCGGACTCGTCGTCCTCCGGCCGGCCGTGCCCGCCAAGCACCCCGGGGCGTTTCGCGCCGCTGCCGGCCGCCGCTCGGCCGGCAGTCTCGCCGCGCCGCCCGTCAATGCTGCGACCCACCCCGGTGGCGGGGCGGTTGTCGGGTGCAGCCGGGCCAGCGGCCGGCCGGACCGAGGCGGTGGGCGTGCTGCTCGAACCGGCGAGGGCAGCGGTGCGAAGCACCCCGCCGGCCGGAGCCCCGCCGTGCCCTCCGAAGAGCAGGCCTGACCCAGCGCCGGCGCTGGCGGTCACGGTGGTCGGCCCGGACAGGCCGGCGGTCCCGCCGCCGGGCGGCGCTCCGCCGAGCACCGGCTCCGCGCCGGCCAGGGAGGTGCCGCCTTCGGTGGCGGAGTCGCTGCCCGGACCGGTGACGACTGCCGGCGCGCCGCCGGTGCCCACGCCGTCCTGGCCAGTGCCTGGCCCGACGCCGACGACCTGTGGCTGGCCCACACGGTCGGGCGTCGTGATGGTCGCGTCGCCGGTGTGTGCCGTGTGCTTGGTGGCGAGGGGCGCGGCGCTCGGCGTGTCGGTGCCCGGAACGCTGCGTGGCGTCGTCGGGTCATCGCGGACCGTCTTCGGCGTCTCGGGGTCGGGAGGCGGCGGGTCGACCACCCGGTCATAGGCGGAGAGGTCGTAGCCGGCTGCCAGCCCGGCCACCACGTTCACCATCCGCTGATGGGCCTTCTCCTGCTCTGCCTTGTCCTGCTGGTGACCCAGAATGCCCCCGACCACCGCGCCGGGCAGGCCGAACGTGGCGCCGCCCCGGAGGGCG
This sequence comes from Micromonospora sp. NBC_00389, assembly GCF_036059255.1. NCBI lineage: Bacteria > Bacillati > Actinomycetota > Actinomycetes > Micromonosporales > Micromonosporaceae > Micromonospora > Micromonospora sp. NBC_00389. The sequence goes on from NZ_CP107947.1 coordinate 2,072,311, forward strand.
CCGGAGATCGTCTGGTCGTTGTCGTCGGTCTCTTCCGGGCTCTCCGCCTGCTTGTGCGCGGTGCGCAGCTGGCCGGCCATCATGGTCAGCCCCTGCTGGACGCCGGCCATCCCCTCGCCCAGCGCCTCGGTGTGGGCGACGATCATCATCAGCCGCCGCTGGAACTCGAGACCTGCCGAGCCCGTCCAGGTGTTGCCGAGCTTTTCGAGGTCGCCGCTCAGCTCCCGGCCGAGACCGTCCAGGATGCCCTTGAGGGCGGACCACTGGGCGGCCACACCCTCGATCTGCTCGGGCTTGCCGGCCATCACGGCGTCGTACAGCTGCTGGTGGCTGTTGCCCTGGTAGCGCTGGGTGTACTCAGACACGCCCGTCCTCCTTCGGCCCCAACGCCCGGTCGACCCCGGTCAGCGCGGCGGTGATGTCGGTGGCGTTGGCCGCGTTGCGCGCCTCGGCGGTGCGGTAGTTGGTCAGGATCGTGCTGGTCGCCTGCTGTGCCGCCTGCACCGCCTGCCGGAGCCGCTCGGCCTGCACCACGTAGGACTGGTGGACATCGCTGTAGCGCCTCGCGTTGTCGGTGGCGTCGGTGAACGAGCCCAACGCCGGAGGGCGGCACTGCATCTCGGTGTTGAGCTTGCGCAGCACCGACTCGGCCTGGCTCAGCCGAGCCGCCAGGTGCAGGTGGAAGTCCTCAAGGGACAGCAGGTCGACTTCCGTACGCCCGGTCATGGCAAACATCCCCGTCGTTCTGGTTGACAACCGTCAGCAGCTCTCAGGTTAGTCCACCAGTGCGACGCGGGGCGACCCGTCCGGGCCGCTCAGTCGTCGGCTCCAGTCGATGCCGCGGGCACCCCGCCACCCGCCCCACCGTTCGCCGGCGTGCCGCTGGGCGAGGCGGGCGGCGTCGGCTCCGGTGCTGGCGCGGCCGACGACGGACCACCGGGCGAAAAGAAGGCCGACGCGTCCGCCCGGTTGAGGTTCGGCCCGGTCGGGATCAACGAGAGCAGCGAGCCGGGCACCGCCAGCGGGGTGACCCCGCTGTAGCCGAGGACGGCCGGCGTCTCAGCCGACCCGAGCGGGTACCGGACGCCCTGCGGGCTGATCAGGTAGATCGTCGACCCGGCGGCGACGGAACCACTGGTCCCGGCGCCGGGCGCGGCCTGGGCGAGCACGCCCTTGCCGCCGGGCAGCAGCACCGCCTCGGCCGTGCGCACCGAGTCCCGGGCAGCCTGGCGGACCGGCACCGGGCCTGACGCGCTCGCGGTCAGCTCCGCCGGAGCACGGTCGAAGACCTCGACGGTGGTGGTCGGCGGGCCGCCCCCACTGCCCGCCCGGTACGTGGCGCAGAGCACGGTCTGCCCGGACCGGGCCGCGTACAGCGTGGGCAGCGTCAGGGGCAGGCCCTCCTCGTCCACCCGCTGCTGGGTCAGTAGCCGGCCGGCCTGATCCGGGGTGATGTCGGTGATCTGACCGCCGCCGCCGATCATCAAGAGCGCGGTGATCTCAGTAATTGAGACGAGACCTTCCCGAGTCAGCACGTAGTGCTGGCCGGCCGCCTTGAACACCTGACCGATGTTGGCCTGTCGATCGGCCACGGCAAGGCCGCTGCGCTCGCCCTCGCCAGGCAGCGACGGCTTACGCAGCGGGGGCCCGGCCGGTACGGCATTGAGCAGTTGCTGCCCGACCGGCAGCGGTGTCGTGCCGGTCATCTTCAGCGCCGCGATCGCCTGGTCGCCGCCGAGCACCTGGAGCCGGGCGCCGCCGGTGAGCAGGTACCGCTGACCGTCCACGGTGACCAGTGCCGCGCGGTCACCCAGCGGCGTGCCGCCGGGCAGCGCACGGTCGATCACCACCCGGGTGCTGGAGCGGCGCGGGTCGGCCGGGTCGGGCACGTCGCAGACAGACCAGGGCAGACCGGTCAGCGACTTGCGGTCCGGCAACGCGTCCGGCGCGCCGACGATGCCGACGGTGCGGCCGCGCGGCCGGTCCCGCAGCGACGCCTGGGACATCGTCCGCACCGTCGGATCCGCCGTGTCCAGGATCAGCCGGGCGGACGTGTAGTTCAGCGTCGGGAGCAGCTTCCCCTCCACGAACACGTACGTCGCGCCGCTCTCCCGCTCGATGACCAGCGTGTTCTCTTCCAGTGGCGCGGTGTTCCCGGTCAACTGGCCGTACGCGCCGACCCCGCCGAGCACCACGGCGGCGGCGATGACACTGCCGAAGATCGCCATGCCGAGCCGTCGCATCGGCAGGTTGGTGGTCTCCGGATCGCCCGACAGCAACGCCGAGACGATCCGGCGGGTGACGAAGCGGTACGCCTGCACCTGATCGCGGCGGGTCCGCATGACTTACCTCCGGCGGGGTGGATCCGCGACGATCAGGTCGGAACGCCGTCGCGGGCTTCCCTACGATAAGGGGCCGACGGCGGGTCTTTGGGACCACCGCCCTTGGCCGACGCCGGAACGACCCGGCGCAGCCGTACCGTGCAGGAGGGACAGTCACCGATGACGCAGGTTCAGGCGCGACCCGCCCGAGTGGCCAAGAACCCGTCCGGCGTCCCGGCGCGGGCGACCCCGCCGGCCGATCGCCCCGGCCGGGGACGGGTCGGCCCGGTGCTGGTCGGGCAGCTCGTCGTGCTGGAGGTCTGCGCGGTCGCCGTCTGGGCCGCGGGGGCCGGGCCCAGCTGGTTGCTCGTCGCGGTGGGCACGGTGGCGGCGCTGGTCGTCCTGGCCGTGTTCGCCCGTCGGGGTGGCCGCTGGTGGTTCGAGGACCTGCTGCTGCGGCGGCGGCTGCGGCGTCGCCGCGAGCGTGCCGCGGCGACGCTGGCCGACGGTACGGCGGCGGACCCCCGGCTGGCCGCGCTCGCCCCCGAGCTGACCGTCATCGAGCTGACCGACCGGGGCACCCGGCTCGGCATCGGGCAGGACGCCCAGGGCTGGTTCGCCGCGGTCGCGCTGCAACCCGCCTCCGGCACGACGGTCGGCTCGATGGACGCGTCTGCGGTGGACCGGGCGCTGCGGGTGCTCACGGAATTCGCCGCGCCGGTGTCCCGGGCTCAGGTCGTCGCGCACACCCTGGTCTGGTACCCGGCGCCCGGTGCGCCGCCGGCAGCGCACCGGACCGTCTGGGTGGCGCTGCGGCTCACCGTCCGCGACGCTCGGGTGGAGACGGTGAGCCGGGGCGGCGGGCTGCCCGGCGTACACCGGACGTTGGCTGCCGGAATTGGCAGATTGGGCAAAGCACTGACCGCCGCCGGGCTGGCCCACCGACCGCTGGGCCGCGACGAGCTGCGCGCGGCCGTGGTCTCGGCCGCCGGGCTGGACCTGGTGCCGGAGCCGCCAGCGGAGACCTGGCAGGGGCTGCGCGGCGGCGGCTGGACGCACCGCTGTCTGGCCCTGCGGGGCCGATCGGACGCACCGCTCGGCCCGTTGGTGGAAGCGATCACCGCGACCTCCGCGCCTTCGCACACGGTGGCCGCGGCGGTGTCGCCGGACGGGCGGGTGGCCGCGCCGCTGGTGCGCGTCGCGGCGATGGACAACCACGTCGAGGCGCTGGTCAAGGTCGTCCAGGACGTCGCGCAGCGGGCCGGCACGTCACCCCGGCCGGTGGACGGGCAGCACGCCCCCGGCGTGTACGCCAGCGCACCGGTCGCATCGGCGCTGGGCGGCTTCTCCGGCCCACAACCCCGCTGACCGCCCGCCCGCTGACCGGCCGTTCGCCTGGCCGGTCAGTGGGGCGGCGGAGCCCTCGGGTCAGGGCCGCAGGTTCACGATCCAGCCGTACAGGCCACAGACCCAGACGGCGAGCGGGACCAGCGAGATGATCAGCAGGATCTCCACGATGTCGAGCAACCGGCCCCAGACCGGGGAGATGCGCTTGCCGGCCACGGTCAGGCCGTAGATCAGGCTGACCACGGCGGCCAGCAGCAGCCCGCCGAGGATCAGGCCGAGCCGGACCGGCAGCGACCCGCCGGCGAAGGTGGCCGCGGCGGCCAGGCCCAGCCCGACGGTGCCGGCCAGCAGCACCGGAGTGCGTTGGGCGCGGCCCAGGAGCGGACGGGCCCGCAGCAGCGAGAGCAGGGCCAGCACCAGGCAGAACAGCACCGCCGACAGCCGACCGTCCAGGGCCAGCACCAGCTGCGCGCCGAGCACCAGCAGCGACACCGTCCACAGCAGGCCGGTGAGGAACTGGTCGGCCCGCTCGCTGAGCTGGAGCACCTGGCGCCCGTCGACCGACTCGCTGTCGGTCTTCAGGTCCTCCGGACCGGTCGGGATCGACGGCACCGGCAGTCGGGCCAGCCGGTAGGCCAGCATCGGCAGCGCCGGCACCGCGCCGAACGCGACCGCCGCAATCACCGCGGCCGCGGCCGGCGCGTCGATGCCGAAGATCAGGCAGAGCACGGCGCCGAAACCGGTCGCCGCACCCACCCCGATCGCGCCGAAGAAGAGCGGGTAGCGGTCGCCGACGGCCAGCGCGGCCACCGCCCCGGCGACCACCACGGCGGTGGCCGCGAGCAGGACGTGCGGGCTGGCCAGGTCGGTCAGCGACCGGTCGCCGGCGAGCAGCAGCAGACCGCCGGTGCCGGCGTGCACCAGGCCGACAATGGCCAGCACCGCCCCGGTCCGGCTGTCACCCGCAGCCCGGGAAAGCACCGCGGCGACGACCAGCAGCGCCACCGTGACGAGCAGGGCGGCCAGCGCGCCGGGCAGGTGTGGCGGACCCGCGAAGAGCGCGGCGAGCGCTCCGGCACCGAGCGCGGCCGCCGCGAAGAGCACCGCGAAGGACCGGGTCGAGCCGGCCTGCCAGGCGCCGGGGCGCTGGTTGGTCGCGGTGGCGACCGCGTCCACCACGTCGTCAAAGACGATCTCCGGCGCGGCGGCGGACCGGGGGTTGAAATACAACACCTCACCGTCGCGCACGCCGAGCTGCGCGGCGGTACGTCCGCCATCCAGGGGGGCGCCGCCCAATCGGGACAGTGCCCAGCCGCCGTGCCGCACGCCGTCGTCGGCCAGGTCCTCCCCGGCGTAGCGCAGCAGGGTGGGCAGCAGGTCCGCCATCGGCACGTCCGACGGTAGGGCCAGGTCCATTCGGGTACGGGGTGCCACGATGGTGATCCGGCTCAGACCACCGGTCGCCGTCTTCGTCGCCACAGTGGCCTCCAGGTGTCCGTCTACGATCAGCTGGCCGGGGTGCCGCGGTGCGGGTCCACCGCGCCCACGGGAGATTACCTACGATGGCGGGCACGTACGATGCCCACCCGCGGACTTTGGTTCGCGACTGCACGTCATCAGGGCCGCTTCTGGGGAGGAGACAGCCGTGAGCACGGTCGTGTTCCGCCGGCTCCCGCGTCAGCCGGGGCCTGCCTTGCCGCGCGGTGAGGTGCTACTGGAGTCACCTCCTGAGCTGCCCGAGCCCACGCCCCGCGGGATGGGGCAGGTGCTCATGATCCTGCCGATGTTCTGTGGCGTCGGCGCGATGGCCTTCCTCTACGCCGGCCGGGGCGGCGGCATGATGACGTACGTCGCCGGTGGCCTGTTCGGCGTCTCGATGCTCGGGATGGCGATCGGCTCGCTGAGCAACAGCGGCGGCAAGGACAAGGCCGAGGTGAACGCCGAACGCCGCGACTACATGCGCTACCTGGCCCAGATGCGCAAGCGGACCCGCCGCGCGGCGGAGCAGCAGCGGGCGGCGATGGCCTGGCGTCACCCGGAGCCCGACGCGCTCTGGTCGATCGCCGCGTCCCGGCGGCTCTGGGAGCGGCGGATCACCGAGGACGACTTCGGCGAGACCCGGATCGCGCTCGGCCCGCAGCGGCTGGCGGTGGAGATCGTTCCGCCGGAGACGAAACCGGTCGAGGACCTGGAGCCGATGAGCGCCATCGCGTTGCGCCGGTTCGTCCGCGCCCACTCCACCGTGCCCGACCTGCCGACCGCGCTGTCGGTGCGCGCGTTCAGTCGGGTGGTGCTGCGCGGCGACCGGGAGCCCGTGCTCGACCTGACCCGGGCGGCACTGGGCCAGCTGGCCACGTTCCACGCCCCGGAGGACCTGGTGATCGCGGTGGTCGCCGCGCCCGACCGGCAGTCGGCCTGGGGCTGGGTGAAGTGGCTGCCGCACGCCCACCACAGTGGACGTACGGACGCCGCCGGCGCCCGCCGGCTGGTCTTCGCCAGCCTGGCCGAGGCCGAGGCGGCGCTCGCCGGGGAGCTGGCCGGGCGGCCCCGGTTCGCGCCCGAGGCCAAGCCGCTCACGACCGCGCAGCACCTGGTCTTGGTGATCGACGGCGGCGAGGTCTCACCGACCTGCCAGCTGGTGGGTCAGGGCCTGCTCGGCGCCACCATGATCGACCTCTCCGGAACGGTGCCGCGCGACGCCGGCCGCTGGCTGCTCTGCCTCGACGTGGGCGACGGAAGCACGCTCGACCTGGTCCGGGGCAGCACGTCCTCGCAGCTCGGCCGACCGGACCGGCTCAGCGCCGAGGCCGCCGAGGGGCTGGCCCGGCAGATCGCCCCCTTCCGGCTCTCCCAGCAGCAGACCAGCAATGAGGAGCCGCTGGCTCGCAGCACGGAGCTACCGGACCTGCTCGGCGTCGGCGACGCCGCGGCGGTGGACGTCCACCAGACCTGGCGCCCGCGCGGTCACCGGGACCGGCTGCGCATCCCGCTCGGCGTCGGCCCGGACGGCAACGTGGTCGAGCTCGACTTCAAGGAGTCGGCGCACGAGGGCATGGGCCCGCACGGCCTGGTGATCGGTGCGACCGGGTCCGGCAAGAGCGAGTTGCTCCGTACGGTGGTGGCCGCACTGGCGGTGACCCACTCGTCGGAGGAGCTGAACTTCGTCCTGGTGGACTTCAAGGGTGGCGCGACGTTCGCCTCCCTGGAGGCGCTGCCACACACCAGTGCCGTGATCACCAACCTGGCCGACGAGCTGCCGTTGGTCGACCGGATGCGCGACGCGCTCGCGGGCGAGATGGTGCGCCGGCAGGAGTTGCTGCGGGCGGCCGGCAACTACGTCTCCCGCTTCGAGTACGAGAAGGCCCGGGCAGCCGGCGAACCGCTGGCGCCGATGCCCAGCCTGCTCATCATCTGCGACGAGTTCAGTGAGCTGCTCGCCGCCAAGCCCGACTTCATCGACCTGTTCGTGATGATCGGCCGGCTCGGCCGGTCGCTCGGCGTGCACCTGCTGCTGGCCAGCCAGCGGCTGGAAGAGGGCAAGCTGCGCGGCCTGGACACGCACCTGTCGTACCGGATCGGTCTGCGTACCTTCTCCGCTGTGGAGAGCCGGATCGTGCTCGGCGTGCCGGACGCGTACGAGCTGCCGAACGCGCCGGGTCACGGCTATCTGAAGACCGACACCAGCACGATGCTGCGGTTCCGAGCGGCGTACGTGTCCGGGGCGTACCGGGCGCCGGGGCAGCAGGCATCCGCGTCGCAGGCCCTGGTGCAGCGCCGGATCGTGCCGTACGGCCTCGACTTCATACCGGCGCAGATCCCGCAGATGCCGGTGGACACCGCGCCGGAGCCGGAGCAGCCGGCCGACGGCAAGGCCGTCGCGATGCTCGACGTGCTGATCGACCAGCTCAGGGGCCGGGGTCGTCCGGCGCACCAGGTGTGGCTGCCGCCGCTCGCCGACCCGCCGGGCCTGGGTGAGCTGCTCGGCCCGCTGGCCGTCGACCCGACGTACGGGCTGTGCACCGCCTCCTGGCCGGGCCGAGGGCGGCTCACCGTGCCGGTCGGCGTGGTGGACCGGCCGTACGAGCAGCGCCGTGACCCGATGATGGTCGAGCTCGCCGGGGCCGGCGGCAACGTGGTCATCGTCGGCCGTTCGCTCAGCGGCAAGAGCACCATGCTGCGTTCGCTGCTCGCCTCGCTGTCGCTCACCCACACGCCGCGCGAGGTGCAGTTCTTCTGCCTGGACTTCGGCGGTGGCGCGCTGCGCAGCCTGGAGCGGCTGCCGCACATGGCCGGGGTGGCCGGCCGGCGGGACGTCGAGGCGGTGCGCCGTACGGTGGCCGAGGTGGTCGCCGTCCTGGACGAGCGGGAGGCGCGTTTCGCCCAGCACGGCATCGACTCGGTGGCCAGCTACCGCCGTCGTCGGGCCTCCGGCGAGTTCGCCGACGACCCGTTCGGCGACGTGTTCCTGGTGGTGGACGGGTGGAACACGCTGCGCCAGGAGTACGAGGAGCTGGAGCAGACCATCACCACGCTGGCCAACCGGGGCCTCGGCTTCGGCGTGCACGTGGTGCTGACGGCGGTGCGCTGGGCGGAGATCCGGATCAACATGCGGGATCTGCTCGGCACCAAGCTGGAGCTGCGCCTGGGTGACGCGTCGGAGTCCGAGATCGACCGTCGCTCGGCGATGAATGTGCCGGAGAAGGCGCCCGGTCGTGGCCTGACCCGCGACAAGCTGCACTTCCTCACCGCGGTCTCGCGGATCGACGGCCGCCGGGACATCGACGATCTGAGCGAGGCGTCGATCGCCCTGGCCGGGCACGTGGCGGCCAACTGGCCGGGCCGGCCGGCGCCGAAGGTGCGGCTGCTGCCGCGCAAGCTGCCGGTGGCCGAGCTGGCCCGGATCATCGACCGGTCGGCGCCCGGCCTGCCGATCGGCGTGAACGAGTCGGCGCTGGCGCCGGTCTACCTGGACCTGGCAAACGAGCCGCACCTGACGGTCTTCGGCGATGCCGAGTGCGGCAAGACCAACCTGCTGCGACTGATCGCCCGGGGCATCACCGACCGGTACACGCCCGCCCAGGCCCGGCTGGTGATCGCCGACTACCGGCGTGGGCTGCTGGGCGCGGTGGAGGGCGACCACCTGCTGGACTACGCCCCGTCCAACCAGGCGTTCGCCCAGGGGTTGGGCTCGATCCGCAGTGCGCTGACCAACCGGTTGCCCGGCCCGGACGTGACCACCGCCCAGTTGCGCGACCGCAGCTGGTGGAAGGGCCCGGACCTGTACATCCTGGTGGACGACTACGACCTGGTGGCCTCGGGTGGCAGCAACCCGCTCAGCGCCCTGCTGGAGCTGCTGCCGCAGGCCCGCGACATCGGCCTGCACCTGGTCATCACGCGGCGGGTCGGCGGGGTGTCCCGGGCGCTCTACGAGCCTGTGCTGCAGAGGCTGCGTGAGCTGGATTCGCCCGGCCTGCTGATGTCCGGCAGCCGGGAGGAGGGCGCGGTCTTCGGCGCGTTGCGGCCGAGCCCGCAGCCGCCCGGCCGGGGCACGCTGGTGCGCCGCCGCGACGGCCAGCAGCTGATCCAGACCGCCTGGTCGGAGCCGTCGTGACGAGGCCGGGTCAGGCCACGTCGTTCCGTGCGTCAGGATCGATCGGCGCGTCGCTCCGGTGGTGAGTTTGGTGATGAATTTCCGGTCGTATTCCCGATCCACCTGACCCGATTCACCAGTATCCATGGAACGCGGCCGGTCAGGGCTGCGCGGGCTGGACAGCTTCCGCTACGGTCTCTACTGGAGTGTCCGTCGGTGGGGTGTTGCTACCTTGCCGCGGGGGAGGGGTGCGGCAAAGCCGCCGCCACAACAAGACGGAAGGGTGTGAAGCATGGCGTTCGAGGTCGAAGCTGCGACTCTGCATACTGCCGCGAGTGACGTGCGGTCCACGCGCAGCGAGGTCGACGGCGAGCTGAAGAAGCTGTGGAACGTAGTCGACGACCTGGCCATGGCGTGGAAGGGTCAGGCGTCCACGGGCTTCCAGTCGTTGATGACGCGCTGGAACGAGGACACCGTCAATCTGCTGACGGCGATGGACAACATCGCTGACCTGCTCGACAAGTCGGGTACGACGCACCAGGTCAACGACGAAGAGCAGCAGCAGATGCTGGACAAGTTCCACTCTGCTCTCAACCCGTGATCCCGTAGCCAGCAGAGGAGGAAACCATGGCTATCAAAGTTGACTACGCGGTCCTCGAGAGCAGCAACCAGCAGATGCAGGCCATCTCGAAGACTCTCGAAGAGAAGCTCGACACGCTGCGGCAGATGCTGAGCAAGCTCGAGTGGGACGGCCAGGACCGGGCTGCCTACGAGCAGCACCAGGCCAAGTGGGACTCGTCGGTCCGGGACATCAACCGGATCCTGAACGAGATCGGTGGTGCCGTCGGCATCGCCCGTGAGAACTACCTCACCACCGAGATGAGCAACTCGAAGGTGTGGGGCTGAGGCAAGCGCCGATGCGGCTCCGGTCCGGTTCCACCGGGCCGGAGCCGCATTGCGTTGTGCCGTCCGGCGCCGTCAGCCGGCGACCGGTGAGTCGGTGCGCCGGCCCGGGCGCCAGCCGCGTCGGCGACCCCGGATCATGATCGGCCGGGCGGCCAGCAGTAGCACGGTGAGCAGACCGCCGGCCGCCGCCGCCCAGATCGCGGCGGTGCGCTGCCAGCCCAGCGGGTCGTCCGGGCGGGCGGGCGGCGGGAGCGCGCCAGCGGGCGGGTCCGTCCGGGTGCCCAGCAGGCTCGACAGCGCCCGGTATGGGTTGACCACGCCGTAGCCGACCTCCGCGTTGTGCCCGTCCGGCGGGTTGTCCGCCGTCCGTTCCAGCCGCTCGGCGATCTGCTGTGGACGGAGGTCCGGGTAGGCCGCCCGGACCAGCGCGGCCACACCCGAGACGTACGCGGCGGCGAAGCTGGTGCCGCCGGTCGGCTCGGCGCGGTAGCCGCTGCCGCCCGGTGCCGGGCCGACGATGTTCAACCCCGGGGCGGCGACGTCGACGTAGGTGCCGCTGACCGAGGTGCCCACGTGGCCGCCCTGCTCGTCCACACCGGCGACCGCGATCACCCCGGGGTACGCGGCCGGGTAGGCCGGCTTGTCCTCCTGCTGTTCCTGCCGGTTGCCGGCGGCGGCGACGAGCACGACACCCTTGGCGAGCGCGTTCTCGACGGCCTCCGCCAGCTCGGGGCGGGGCAGAGTCACCAGCGACAGGTTGATCACGTCGGCGCCGTTGTCGACCGCCCAGTCGATGGCCGCAGCGATCTGCCCGGGTAACGCCTCGTCGTTGGTGCCCTTGGCGTCCGGCAGCACCCGGATCGGCAGGATGCGGGCGGCCGGTGCGATGCCGCTGAACGGGACGCCGGTGCCCTCCCGGCCGGCGATGATGCCGGCCACCATCGTGCCGTGCCCGACCAGGTCGCACTGGCCCTGGTTGGCCGGCAGGCTGTTGAAGTCGCGGCCTTCCATCACCTGGCCCTTGAGCAGCGGGTGGATGGCGGAGACTCCGGAGTCAATCACCGCCACGGTCACCCCGGCGCCCCGGGACAGCGGCCACGCCGAGGACGGCTCCAGTCGGCGCAGTGCCCATGGCATCTCCACCAGGCCGTCCTCGCCGGCGGGGCCGCAGGTGGGCGGTGCCGCGGCCGCTGGGGAGGGAGCCACCAGGGCGGCGCCGAGTAGGGCCGCCAGCGTTCCACTGAGGACCCCTCGGATGGCACGGCCGGTGTGGCGGGACGGATCGGTCGCGCTTGACGGCAGGCATTCGCGCACCCACAGAGATTACCGCTGTGCTCCCTCGGGCCGCGGCCCGAGGGACGGCGGTCAGGACGGGTGGGTGGCTGCTGAGGCGGGCGTCTCGGCGAAGAGCGCGAGCAGATCGCCGACCTGACGGTCTGCTTCGGCGGGGTGCCGGAACCGGCCGGCCGGGTTGAGGGTGTACTCGTTGCGCCGGCCGACCCGGGTGCGGTGCAGGTAGCCGCCGGCCTCCAGGTCCGCGACGATCGCCTGTGCGGCCCGCTCGGTCACGCCGACCTCGGCCGCCACGTCGCGCAGCCGGGCGGTGGGGTCGCGGGCGATGGCCAGCAGGACGTGTCCGTGGTTGGTGAGGAACGTCCAGTTCCGGCCGCTGCCGGTGTCGCCCGCCGCCGTGCTCGCCATCGTGGGTCCGCCTCTCCGGTTGTCCGCCCTGGCCTCGGTGGCACCTCCGAAGGGCCGGCCCAGGGCCAACGTATGAAATCTAACTCACGCATATCTTGACGCATCTTGTGGTGCGTGTGACCGTGGAGCCCGAGCCAGCGCCCGCCGCCGGCCCGGCTGAAGAGCCATTTGAGCAGGTCAAACGCGTGAGACGAGGTGCGGGATGAGTAGTCCCGGTACACCCGGCGGTAAGCCGGGTCCGCAGCGGGCCACCGACCGGGCGCCGGCGCTCACCGAGCCGGCCCGGGCGTACGCCGAGCTGGCCGCCGGCAACCGGCGCTTCGTCAGCGGCGCCCCGCGCCACCCCAACCAGGACGCCGGGCACCGGGCGGCGGTCGCCGACGGACAGCACCCGTTCGCGGTGATCGTCGGCTGCTCCGACTCCCGACTGGCCGCCGAGATCATCTTTGACCGAGGGCTGGGCGACCTCTTCGTGGTCCGCACGGCCGGGCACACGACCGGCCCGGAGGTGCTGGGCAGCGTGGAGTACGCGGTGACCGTGCTCGGCACTCCGCTGGTGGTGGTGCTCGGCCACGGCTCCTGCGGTGCGGTCCAGGCGGCCCGGGAGGCGGCCGCCACCGGCACCCCGCCCCGGGGGCACCTGCGTGCCGTGGTCGACGCCGTGCTGCCCAGCCTGCGTCGCGCCGAGGCCGAGGGGGTGGACGACATCGACGGCATCGTCGACATTCACATCGCGCAGACCGTCGAGGCGCTGCTCGGCCAGTCGCCCGTGCTGGCAGCCGAGGTGGCGCAGGGGCGCTGCGCGGTGGTGGGGGTGTCGTACCGGCTCGCCGCCGGCGTGGTGCGCCCGGTGGCCGCCGTACCGGCTACCGCCACGGCGCTCGACGTACCGACCGGGCCCAGCACGGCGGCCGGCCCGACCGCGCCCGCCGCCGCCTGACGAGACGAGGGCCGCCCCGCGACGCGGGACGGCCCTTCGACGGGTGGACATGCGGTCAGAGCATCGACATGTGTACGTGGTCGGTGTGGTTCGACGGCCCGCTGTACGACTTCCAGCCGGTCGCCGGGAACCAGATCTGTCGGTTCCAGATCACGTAGTAGATACCGAGCCGGTCGGCGTTGCGGATGAGGAACGCGGCCACGTTGTTGCCGTACGTCCGGGTGTCCTCGTTGTGCCACGGGCTGAAGCCGCTCTTCTGCAACGACCAGTCGCAGGCGCGGCCCTTCGGGTGCTCCCACGGCCCGCCGGAGCGGTAGCAGCCGACGAACCGGTTGAAGCCGGCCCGCTTGACCTCCTTGTACGCGTGCAGCGTGCGCGGGGTGACGCAGCCGGAGGTGGTGGGGTCGTTCTCGCTGCACGACTCGGACTTCCAGTCACCGTCGGCGGTCCGGTTGGGGCCGATCCGGGCGACCGGCGAGGTCGCCGACACCAGGCCGCCGGTGAAGCCCTTCCCACCGACCAGCGCGAGTGCCTTGTCGGCGTCGCGCTTCTCCTTCGCCATCAGGGCGGTCTGCTTCTGCTGCTCGCGGACCTCCGCGTCGAGGGCCAGCTTGGCCTGCTCGGCGCGGGACTTCACCGTGTTGACCTCGGAGAGCTTCTTCTCGTTGACCATGTTCATCTCGTCGAGCACCGCGGCGCGCTGGACGAACGAGTCGGGGGCGTCGCTCTCCAACAGCATCGCGATCGCGCCGATCCGGCCGCTCCGGTACGACTGGGCGGCGATCTGCCCGACCTGGGGGGCCAGCTTCTCCAACTCCGCGTTGGCCCGGTCGACCTCCGCCGCCAGCTCAATCTGCCGCTTCTTGGACTTGTCCAACTTGGACTTGGCGGCAGAGTAGTCGCGGTTGGCCTTCTCGATCACGTCGTTGAGCAGCGCGGGCTCGCCGTCCTCCTCGTGCCCGGACGGTGTGGGGGTCGTCGGGGCGGCGTGCGCCGGGAGGGGGCCGGCGAGCACGGTCAGTGCGGCGATCACGGCCACCACGGGTGTCAACCAGCGGCGTAGGGGTGCCGTCACAATATTCCCTTCCGTCGACCGCCGACCGGGTTAGCTGACGGGTTCGGGGCGGAAGTGGCCCCTACCGCTGACGCGGATTCACCCCACGTGCCTGGGTCCCCGGCTCGCCAGCTGGCGATTGGGCGGTGGCACCGCAGGCGCTGCGTCGCGCCTTCAGCGGTAACCGGCAGCGAGGTTACCCGAGAGTCGACCGGCTGAGCTACGTCCAGATGCCGACTAAAAGCGTCATTTCGCCATGGCGCTGAGTGACCAGTGACGCGGTTCTCAGGGCGGATGCCCCACCTCGTCACGCTGAGGAGTGTCACCATGCCGTCTCCGTGCTCCTGTCCGGCTCGTGCCACCGGTCGGTGGCGGTGGTTGGGGGTGTGGCCCGCGCCGGATCGGGTCCGGTTGGGTCGGGTCGACCCGTGCGCGGTGAGCTGAGTGCGGCCAGTGCCTCCGCGCGGTCCGGCCTGGGTCGCTCGGCGGGCGGCTCGGCACCCGACCGGCCGGCTGCGGTCACCACGGCGGCCAGTCCGGTGGTCAGCGGTACGGCGGCGATGAGGCCGAGCGTGGCGACCGCGCTGCGGACGATCTCCTGCGCGAGGAACTCGCTGGTCAGGATCTGCCCGAGCGGCCGCGAGTCGGCGGTGAGCAGGAGCAGTAGCGGCAGTGAGGCGCCCGCGTACGCCAGCACGATGGTGTTGACGGTGGAGGCGATGTGCGCCCGGCCGACTCGGGTGGCCGCCCGGTAGAGCTGCAACCGGGTCAGCCCGGGGTTGGCGTTCGCCAGCTCGGTGACGGTGGCCGCCTGGGTGACCGTCACGTCGTCGAGGACCCCGAGCGAGCCGATGATGATCCCGGCGAGCAGCAGGCCGTGCAGGTCCACGTTGGCCTGGAACATCGACAGCGTGGTGGCGTCCTCGCTCCCGAAGCCGGTGAGGTGGGTGGCGGCGGTGGCGATGGTGGCGAGCACGCCGGTCAACACCAGGCTGCCCAGGGTGCCGAGCACCGCGACCGAGGTCTGCGCGGTGACCCCGTGCGTCAGGTAGAGCACCACGAACATGATCAGGGCGGCGCCGACCACCGCCACCAGCAGCGGTGATCGGCCAGCGCCGATCCCCGGGAGCACGAAGGTGAGCAGGATGGCGAAGCTGGCGGCCAGCCCGGCCAGCGCGGCCAGGCCCCGCCACCGGCCGAACGCGACGATCGCGGCGGCGAAGACCACCGCCAGCCAGACCAACGGCGTGCCGCGCTGGTGCTCCGCGATGTTCCAGCTGCTGGCGACGGGATCGGCCGGATCGGTCAGCTCGACCAGGATGACCTCGTCACCGACCTCGACCCGGGGTGCGCCGGGTCCGTCCGGCACCGGCGTCTGGACCTGCTGGCCGGCAGCCGGCCCGTCGGCCACCCGGACGTCCACGGTGCCGCACAGCCCGGCCCCGGCGTCCGGCGTGCCCTCGGGACTCGGTGCGGCCGGCGGGCACGGCTCGGTCACCACCCGGGTCACCGTGCCGTGGTAGCGCGGCACGTCCGTGCCCCCGGCGGTCTGCGGCGACCCGTCGCGTGGCCAGAGCACCACCGCGGCGAGCACGGTGGCGACGAAGAGCGGTACCACGGTCGCGATGAGGATCCGTCGTACCCGGGGCGGGGCGGACGGAGTGGAACGGCTGTGGTCGGAACCCAATGCGAGACTCCCAACGATCCGGTGCGGGGTACGTGCCGGCGGGCCGGTCGGTTCACCGCCGCTGCGGGAATGCGGCGACGGGCATGACGAATCGCTGGGTGGCGACATGACGGCTACGGACGGTGAGTGCTCGGCACGGTCGACCGGAGGCGACGCCACATCGTGGCGGCGTCGGCGCCCGACTGCGTAGCGAGGTCCGGAGGGCCATCGTGGGAAATGCTAGCCAGCCCGACCCGCGGACGCAGGTTGTGGCGGGGTGTCGCGCGGTCGAACCGCCCGCACGGCGGTGACCGGACCGGCATGTTGGAGTCATGTCCGCTCCGTCACAGCCCGAGCCCGACCGTCCCGGCAGTCACCAGCAGCACGCCGGGTCCGCCGGGCCGAAGCAGCATGACGAGCACGCCGGGCATGACAAGCACGCCGGGCACGACCCGGCGATGTTCCGCCGTCGGTTCTGGGTCTGCCTGGTGCTCACCGTCCCGGTGGTGCTGACGAGCGACCTGGTGCTGGACCGGCTCGGCCTCCGGCTGGACGTACCGGGGCGCTCCTGGGTCGGGCCGGTGCTCGGCTCGGTCGTGTTCTGGTGGGGTGGCTGGCCGTTCCTGGTCGGTGCGGTCCGCGAGGTGCGGGACCGGGCGCCGGGCATGATGCTGCTGGTCGCGATGGCGATAACCGTCGCCTACACCGCGTCGCTGGCCACCAGCCTGGGAGCCTTCGACCTGGACTTCTGGTGGGAGCTGGCCGCGCTGGTCACCATCATGCTGCTCGGGCACTGGCAGGAGATGAAGGCCATCGGGCAGGCCCGGGGCGCACTCGCGGCGCTGGCCGCACTGCTGCCCGACGAGGCCGAGCGGGTGACGGCGGACGGGCGGGTCGAGGCGGTGTCGGTGGCCGAGCTGCGGATCGGCGATGTGGTGCTGGTCCGGCCCGGGGGCCGAGTACCGGCGGACGGCCGGATCGTGGACGGCGGCGCCGAGCTGGACGAATCGATGATCACCGGCGAGTCGCGTCCGGTCGCCCGGTCGGCAGGGGACCGGGTGGTCGCCGGCACCGTCGCCACCGACTCGGCGATCCGGGTCCGCGTCGAGGCGCTGGGTGAGCAGACCGCGCTCGCCGGCATCCAGCGGATGGTCGCGCAGGCGCAGCGCTCCGGCGGGCGGGCACAACTGCTGGCTGACCGGTTCGCCGCCGCGCTGTTCTACGTGGCCACCGGCACCGCGGTGCTGACCGTGCTGGTCTGGACCGCGCTCGGCGAGCCGGACGAGGCGGTGGTCCGCGCGGTCACCGTCCTGGTGATCGCCTGCCCGCACGCGCTCGGTCTGGCCATCCCGCTGGTCGTCGCGCTCTCCACCGCGCTGGCCGCGCGATCCGGGATCCTGGTCAAGGACCGGTTGGCGCTGGAGCGGATGCGGACCGTGGCCGTGGTGCTCTTCGACAAGACCGGCACCCTGACCCGGGGCGAGCACGCGGTCACCGACGTGGTGACGGTGCCCGGCGTCGGGCGGGACGAGGCGCTGCGGATCGCGGCCGGCGTGGAATCCGACAGCGAGCATCCGCTGGCCCGGGCGATCGTGGCGGCGGCCGGACCCGCCGGCCCGACCCGGGCCGCCGGGTTCCGGTCGCTGCCGGGTCGCGGCGTGCAGGCCACCATCGACGGTACGGAGTACGCGGTGGGCGGGCCGGCGCTGCTGCGGGAGCTGGGCCTGTCGCTTCCGCCCGAGTTGGACGCGGCGACCGGGCGATGGTCGGCGCGGGGTGCCGCCGTGCTGCACCTGGTACGGCTGCCGGACACGGTGCTTGGCGCGTTCGCACTGACCGACGAGGTGCGTCCGGAGGCCCGTCAGGCCATCGTCGAGCTGCGCACCGACGGCGTCCGGACCATCGCCATGATCACCGGTGATGCCCGACCGGTGGCCGAGGCGGTGGCCGCCGACCTCGGCTTCCGGCCCGGCGTCGACGAGGTCTTCGCCGAGGTGCTGCCGGCGGAGAAGGACGACCGGGTTGCCGAACTCCAGCGGCGGGGGTTGACCGTGGCGATGGTCGGCGACGGGGTGAACGACGCCCCGGCGTTGGCTCGTGCCGACGTGGGCATCGCGATCGGCGCGGGCACCGATGTCGCGATCGAGTCCGCCGGGGTGGTGCTGGCGTCGTCGGACCCGCGCGGGGTCGGTGCCGTGGTCCGGCTCTCCCGGGCGTCGTACCGCAAGATGCGGCAGAACCTGGCCTGGGCGGCGGGCTACAACGTGGTGACGCTGCCGCTGGCGGCCGGTGTGCTGGCCTGGGCGGGGGTGGCGTTGAGCCCGGCGCTGGCGGCGGTGCTGATGTCCGCGTCCACCATCGTGGTGGCGCTCAACGCCCAGTTGCTGCGCCGGGTACGCCTCGCCCCGGAGCGCGGCTGAGAGCCCTCAGCCGCGCTTCATCAGCCGGCCGACCGCCGCCATCATCTCGGAGGCCATCTCGTCGGCCCTGCCCTCGGCCGCTCCCTCGTGCATGCAGTGCCGGGCGTGCCCGTCGAGCAGGCCCAACGCCACCTTGTCCAAGGCGGCCTGGATCGCGGAGATCTGGGTGAGCACGTCGATGCAGTAGCGGTCCTCGTCGACCATCTTCTCGATGCCACGGACCTGCCCCTCGACGCGGCGAAGCCGCGTGAGCAACTGGTCCTTGCTGGCGGTGTATCCGCGGATCGGGGTGGGTGTGGTCATGACGACCAGGATAGCGTACCCCTGGGGGGTATGGTACGGTCGTCTCCTGCCGCGATACCCCAACCGGGTACCGGTACAGGCAAAGGCGGAGGTCCGTCTCCAGGTTACCCCCCGGGGGTATAAGCTCGGAGGCGGCAGAGGGGAGATCAGTCCGATGGTCAACACGACGTACCAGGTGCAGGGCATGACCTGTGGGCACTGCGTCAGCGCGGTCAGCGCCGAGGTGGGCGCCATCACGGGGGTGAGCGACGTCCAGGTCGACCTTGCCACCGGCCGGGTCACCGTCAACAGCGACCAGCCACTGGACATGGAGACCGTCCGGGCCGCCGTCGACGAGGCCGGCTACAACCTCGTCGACGCCTGATCCCGGGGAGCCCGACATGAACACGGTGACCAGACTGGGCGGGTTCGCCCTCGGCCTCGCAGCGGTCTTCGGCGCGGCGTACGGGATCGGCCAGGTGACCGGCCCCGCCGCCCCGGTCGCCGAGAGTCGGCACGACGGCGGAGCCGCCCACGAGCCGGACCCGGCGGGCCACGCGGAGGCGGTCGACCGGTTCCCCGGCGGGCTGCTCGTCTCCGACCAGGGCTACACCCTCGAACCGGTCGCCGCCCCGGCAGGCGAGTTCGCCTTCCGGATCGGCGGCCCGGACGGCAAGCCGGTGACCCGGTACGACGTGGCGCACGACAAGCAGATGCACCTGATCGTGGCCCGACGGGACCTCTCCGGCTTCCGCCACGTGCACCCCGACCTGACCCCGGACGGCACCTGGCGGGTCGCCACCCCGCTGGCCGGCCCCGGGCAGTGGCGGGCATTCGCCGACTTCACCCCGATCGGGGGCGAGCCGCTGACCCTCGGTGTGGACGTGACCGTCCCCGGAGCGCTGACCGAGCGACCGCTGCCCGCCCCGACGACCAGCACCACCGTCGACGGCTACACGGTCACCCTGACCGGCGCGCCGCAGCCCGGCCGCACCTCACCGCTGACCCTGACCATCAGCCGGGACGGGCAGCCGGTCACCGACCTGGAGCCCTACCTGGGCGCGTACGGGCACCTGGTGGCACTGCGCCGGGGCGACCTGGCGTACCTGCACGTGCACCCGGACGGGGTGCCCGGCGACGGGCGGACCCCACCCGGCCCGGCCGTCACCTTCCTCGCCGAGGTGCCCTCGGCCGGCACGTACCGGCTCTACCTCGACTTCCGGCACGGCGGAGCGGTGCACACCGCCGAGTTCACCGTCGTGGCCGGCACCCCGACGACCGGCACCCCGCCGACCGGTGGCGAGCCCACCCCGAGCGGGCCCGCACCGACCGGTGGCACCGACCACGGCACCCCCGGCCACGGGCACAACTGACGGGATTGACGATGACCACCACCAGCAGCAGACCGCTGCCCGAGGCGCCGAACCGGATCGAGCTGGCGATCGCCGGGATGACCTGCGCCGCCTGCGCCGCCCGGATCGAGAAGAAGCTGAACCGGATGGACGGGGTCAGCGCCACCGTCAACTACGCCACCGAGAAGGCCACCGTCCGGTACGACGACGGCGTCACGCCGGACGACCTGATCGACACGGTCCGGAAGACCGGCTACAGCGCCGCGCTGCCGCCCCCGCCGGCCGCCGCCGGGCCGACCGAGCAGCCGGTGGACGCGCTGCGCGGGCCGCGTACCCGGCTCTGGGTTTCGGTGGCGCTCAGCGTGCCGGTGATCCTGCTGGCCATGGTCCCGGCCTGGCAGTTCGACTACTGGCAGTGGCTGTCGCTGACCCTGGCCGCCCCGGTGGTGGTCTGGGGTGGACTGCCCTTCCACCGGGCCGCCTGGACCAACCTGCGGCACGGCGCGGCGACCATGGACACCCTGGTCTCGCTCGGCACCCTCGCCGCGTTCGGTTGGTCGCTCTGGGCGCTCTTCCTCGGCGACGCCGGGATGTCCGGGATGACGCACCCGTTCCGCTTCGACATCACCCGCACCGACGGCGCCGGCAACATCTACCTGGAGGCGGCCGCCGGGGTGACGGTGTTCATCCTGGCCGGCCGCTACTTCGAGGCCAGGTCCAAGCGGACCGCCGGCGCCGCCCTGCGCGCCCTGCTCGAACTCGGCGCCAAGGAGGTGGCGGTGCTGCGCGACGGGGTGGAGACCCGGATCCCGGTGGAGCAGCTCGCCGTCGGCGATCGGTTCGTGGTCCGCCCCGGCGAGAAGATCGCCACCGACGGGGTGGTCGACGAGGGCACCTCGGCCGTCGACGCCAGCATGCTCACCGGCGAGTCGGTGCCGGTCGAGGTCGGCCCGGGCGATGGCGTTGTCGGCGCCACGATCAACGCGGGCGGCCGGCTGGTCGTCGCCGCCACCCGGGTCGGCGGGGACACCCAGCTCGCCCGCATGGCGGACCTGGTCGAGCAAGCGCAGAGCGGCAAAGCGGCCGTACAGCGGCTGGCGGACCGGATCTCCGGCGTCTTCGTGCCGATCGTCATCACGCTCGCCGCGGGCACCCTCGGCTGGTGGCTCGGCACCGGGGCCGGACCGACCGCCGCCTTCACCGCGGCGGTGGCCGTGCTGATCATCGCCTGCCCGTGCGCGCTCGGCCTGGCCACGCCGACCGCGCTGCTGGTCGGCACCGGCCGGGGCGCCCAGCTCGGCGTGCTGATCAAGGGGCCGGAGGTGCTGGAGTCGACCCGGCGGGTGGACACCGTGGTGCTGGACAAGACCGGCACCGTGACGACCGGCCGGATGACCCTCGTGGACGTGGTGCCAGCGGCCGGGGAGGACCGTGCCGAGCTGCTCCGGCTCGCCGGGGCGGTGGAGGCCGCCTCCGAGCACCCGATCGCCCGGGCGGTCGCTGCGGGCGCCGCCGACGCCGGGGCGCTGCCCCCGGTGACCGGCTTCGTCAACCTCGAAGGGCTGGGCGTGACCGCCACCGTCGACGGGCGGGCGGTGGTGGTCGGCCGACTCCGGCTGCTGCGGGAGCGCGGGCTCGACGTACCGCCGGAGATCGAGCAGGCGGTAACCGACGCGGAGGCCGCCGGCCGGACGGCGATCCTCGCCGGCTGGGACGGGCGGGCTCGGGGCGTGCTCGCGGTCGCCGACGTGGTCCGGCCGACCAGCCGGGCGGCCGTGGCCCGGCTGCGCGCCCTGGGGCTCACCCCGGTCCTGCTGACCGGGGACAACGTCACCGTGGCCCGGGCGGTCGCCGCCGAGGTGGGCGTGGACGAGGTGATCGCGGAGGTGCTGCCGGCCGGCAAGGTCGACGTCGTCAAACGGCTCCAGGCCGAGGGTAGGTCGGTGGCGATGGTCGGCGACGGGGTCAACGACGCCCCGGCGCTGGCCCAGGCCGACCTGGGCCTCGCCATGGGCACCGGCACCGACGTGGCGATCGAGGCGTCCGACCTCACCCTGGTCCGCGGTGACCTGGACGCCGCGGTGGACGCCATCCGGCTGTCCCGGCGCACGCTCGGCATCATCCGGGGCAACCTGTTCTGGGCGTTCGGGTACAACGTGGCGGCTCTGCCGTTGGCTGCCGCCGGGCTGCTCAACCCCATGATCGCGGGCGCCACGATGGCCTTCTCCTCGGTCTTCGTGGTGGCCAACAGCCTGCGCCTGCGCCGGTTCCGTTCGGCAGCCGGCGGTGACGGGTTGTGACGTTCCTCGGGTCGTAAATGGTTGGGCCGTCCGTGGCGGGGGTACTGCTGATGGCGTAGCGACGCTCGCAATGGAGGTTCGCAAATGGGTATCGACGACAAGATCAACAACGCCAGCGAGGACGCGGCCGGCAAGATCAAGGAAGGCGCCGGCCGGGCCACCGACAACGAGCGCCTCGAGGCCGAGGGTCGCAACGACCAGGCCGGGGCCAAGCTCAAGCAGGCGGGCGAGAAGATCAAGGACGCCTTCAAGAGCTGACGTACGACGCACTCCACACGCCGGGCCGGTGATCGATCACCGGCCCGGCGTGCTTTCTGTCCGACCCCGTGTGGTGACCCTGAGATCCCCCTGATCCCGTCCGGAACCCCTGGCCTCCGTGCGCCCTCACCCGCTAACTTCTGTTCGCATGTGCAAGGGCAGGTTATGAGTGCTGGTCCGCCGCCGACCGGCGACGACCTGGTCCGGGTGCTGGCCACCCTGGCCAACCCGCACCGGCTGCGGATCGTCGCCGCGCTGGCTCGGGAGCGCGCCTACGTCAGCGGGCTGGCCCGGCAACTGGGCATCAGCCGGGCGCTGTTGCAGGTCCACCTACGGAAGCTGGCGGCGGCCGGGCTGGTCACCGCCAGCATGGAGTTGTCGGAGGACGGAAAGGCCATGAACTACTACGAGGTGAAGCCGTTCGTGCTCACACTCACCCCCGAGATCATCGCGGCGGCGGTCGAGACGCTGACCGTGCCCGACTCGGCCGAGCAGCCCGGAGCGGACCGATGACCGGGATGAGCGACCACGACTGGACCGAAGTGGTCGGCGCGATCGGCATCTTCGCCCTGCTGATCACCGTGTTCGCGGTAACCGTCGTCCAGATCTCCAAGACCCGACGGGCCCGGCTCGAATCAGCCCGCTCGGACGACTACCGCCGGCTCGCCGAGACGGCCGCCCAGGCGCAGGCGGAGAACGCCCGTCTGCTCGCGGCGCTGGACGGCCGGCTGGGCGGAATGGAATCCCGGATGACCACACTCGAACGCGTGCTGCGCGAGGTCGACTGACCCCGGCGGACCAGAGACCAGAGACCCCGGGCCGTCGAGCGGCTACTCGACGGCCCGGATGGAAGTAGCACCACCTCGCCCAGTGGGCGAGTTCTTCCCGGTGACGCTCCTTCGAGGAGAGGACAGCACTTGATGCTGCGTCTACGCAAATCCGCCGTCGGCTGGGCGGTCGCCCTGGCCATCACGGCCACCGCCCTGGCCCCGGCCAGCCCGGCCACCGCCCGACCCCAACCGCCGCCCAGCATCGACTGGCAGCCGTGCCCCAAGGACGCCACCGCCGAGTGCGGCACTCTGTCGCTGCCGGTGGACTGGCACCAGCCCCGGGGGGAGCGGTTCGACCTGGCGCTGGCCCGCCGGGTCGCCACCGATCCGGCCGCCCGCACCGGCACCCTGGTGTTCGGTCCTGGTGGGCCGGGCGACAGCGGAGTCGACCGGGTGGTGACCGGCAGTTCACGGTTCAGCGCCGAGCTGCGCCGCCGGTTCGACATCGTCAGCTTCGACCCACGCGGCACCGGCCGCAGCCACCCGGTGATCTGCTCCAGGGACCTGCTCGCCCGGCAACCCCAACTGATCGCCGACCAGGCTCAGTTCGATGCCACACTGGCCAACAACGCGCTGCTGCGGGCCGACTGCCGGGCCCGCACCGGGCCGCTCTACGACCACGTGGACACCACCAGTGCCGCCCGCGACCTCGACGCGGTCCGCGCCGCGCTGGGCGAGCGGCGGCTGACCTTCCACGGCAGCTCGTACGGCACCCTGCTCGGCACCCGGTACGCCGAGCTGTTCCCCGACCGGGTCCGGGCCGTGGTGCTGGAGGCCGCGATGGACCACAGCGTCGACACCCGCGCCTTCCTCGACACCCAGGCGGTCACCACGGAAGGCGCGTTCGACGAGTTCGTGGCCTGGTGTGCCGGGTCCACCGGCTGCGTCCTCAACGGGCGAGACGTCCGTGCGGTCTGGGCAGGGTTGCACGGCCGGGCCGAGCGTGGCGCGCTGACCGACCCGGACCGAGGTGGGGCCGTGTTGCCCCCGTTCGAGCTGAGCCGCCTCGCCCACCGGAAGCTCTACGAGACGCGGTGGTGGCCGGAACTGGCCGAGTGGATCGTGAAACTGGAGGCCGCCACCACCACGCCGAGCGCCGGCCCGCCGGCCGCCACGCCGACGGACGATGCCGTGGCTCCGTACCCCTTCGCGGTCTTCTGCCAGGACTGGAGCCTGCCCGTCCGCGACTACCAAGAGTACGCCGGACACCTGGGCCGGATGGCCCGGCTCGCTCCCGACCTGCGCTACCCGCCGGCCCTGTTCGCCCTCGTCACCTGCCTGGGCACCCCGACGCCGGTCGCCAACCCGCAGCACCGCCTGCGGGTACGCACCGACGTGCCGCTGCTGATCGCCGCCACCTTGCACGACCCCGCCAGCGGCTACAACTGGGCCACCAACGTGGCGCGACAACTGGGTAGGCACGGCGTGCTGCTCACCTACCAGGGGTGGGGGCACGGCAGCTACACCACCAGCCCGTGCGTGGGGCAAGCCGTCGACTCCTACCTGATCGACGGAGTGGTGCCCGGCCCCGGCACCCGCTGCCCGGCCATCGAGCCCGAGGTGTGACCGTGCGCCGTCGGCCGTCGGGTGGTCAGCTCCGCCCGACGGCCGGCGGCGTGACCGCCGGCTGGGAGACCGGCAGTCCGGGCGGGTCGACGACGGCCGGACCAACCGCACCGTTGGCCACCGCCGGACCTCATCGGTGCCCCGCCAGTCGGGCGGCCCGCAGCTCCAGGTACCGCTGCTCGGGCAGGCTGGTGGTGCCCCGCGCCGCCGCGACGTACGCGTCACGCGCCGCGCCGGGCTCACCGGCCAGCTCCAGCAGGTGGGCCCGGACCGCGGCGAGCCGGTGGTGCCCGGCGGTGCGCTCGTCGGCATCCAGGGGTGTGAGCAGGGCCAGCCCGGCCAATGGCCCGTCCACCATGGCCACCGCCACCGCCTGGTTGAGGGTGACCATCGGGTTCGGCGCGATCCGGGCGAGCAGCCGGTAGAGCGCGACGATCTGCGGCCAGTCCGTCACCGCCGCCGTCGGCGCCTCGGCGTGCACCGCGGCGATCGCCGCCTGGAGCTGGTACGGGCCGGGCGGCGACCAGGTCAACGCCTCGGTGATCAGCGCGATCCCCTCCGCGATGGCCGTCCGGTCCCAGAGTGTGCGGTCCTGCTCGGCCAGCGGCACCAACTCCCCGTCCGGGCCGACCCGGGCCGCCCGGTGCGCGTCGGTGAGCAGCATCAGCGCCAGCAGTCCGGCAACCTCGCCCTCGTCCGGCAGCAGCCCGTGCAGGATGCGGGCCAGCCGGACCGCCTCGCCGGTGAGTTCGGCCCGGTGCAGGTCCGGCCCGCTGGACGCGGTGTACCCCTCGTTGAAGATCAGGTAGAGCACCCGGAGCACCGTGCGTAGCCGCTCGTGCCGCTCATTCGGTGCGGGCATGGTGAACCGGGCGCCGGCGACCTCGATCCGCTGTTTGGCCCGGCGGATCCGCTGGCTCATCGTCGTCTCCGGCACCAGGTGCGCCCGGGCGATCTGGGCGGTGCTGAGACCGCCGACCGCGCGCAAGGTGAGCGTCACCTGTGCCGTGGGGGTCAGCGCCGGGTGGCAGCAGAGGAACAGCAGGGTGAGCGTGTCGTCGGCGTCCGCCACCGCCGGCTCCGCGTCGGCCGCCGGCGCCACCCCGGCGTACGCCGGCTCGCGCAACGCCACCGCCACCTCGCGGTCCCGGCGGGCGCTCTCGCTGCGCCACTCGTCGGTGAGCCGGCGGGTGGCGACGGTGAGCAGCCAGGCGCGGGGATTGTCCGGTACGCCCTGGCCGGGCCACTGCGTGGCGGCGGCGAGCAGCGCCTCCTGGACCGCGTCCTCGCACCGGTCGAACTGGCCGTGCCGACGGACCAGCAGGCCGAGGAGCTGCGGCGCGAGCGTGCGCAGCAGCTCCTCGACCGTCCGGTCCTCGGTCACATCTCCGTCCCGGCCTGGTTCATGATCGGGCGAACCTCCATGGCGCCGCCGAAGCGCACGTCCGGCCAGCGGGCGGCGATCTCGGCGGCCCGCTCGGGGGTGTCGCAGTCGACGGTCAGGTAGCCCGCGAACTGCTCCTTGCTCTCCATGAACGGCCCGTCAATGACCTCCGGGTGGCCGCCAGCGAGCCGGACCGTCAACGTCTGCGACGGGTTGGCGAGCGCCTGCCCGTCGACCAGCTCGCCGGTCTCGGTCAGCTCCTTCATGATCTCGTCGACCTCGCCGAACAGGACGGTGCGCTCCCGCTCGGACAGCTCCTCGGTGAAGCCGGGCCGGTTCCAGATCAGCAGCATGTACTTCACGGCGATGCTCCTCAGGTCCTGGTCGCGCCCCGGTCGGGGCGCGGCTCACCGGAGGGTCGGAGCCGAAACTCCGTTCCCTACCGACTACCGAAGAACATCGCAGAATTTTTTCGACGGTGGCGGTCCCACACCGGGCGGGTCAGCGCGGGTCGGGCCGGCCGGGTACCTGTCGGGGTGGTGGTCGCCCGCCGCCGACGTCCAGCGACGCCCGGTCGGCGGCAGAGGTGCCGGACGACCAGCCCTCGGCGTCGCGGACGCTGAGCCGGTGCCGGGTGACGCCGGGGAAGAGCGTGTCCAGGCGCTCCCGGACCGCCTCGCCGCGCGCCGCGAGCACCGGCAGCAGCCGCTCCGGGCCGGCCGTCTCGGCCGCCGCCCGGTCCGCCGCCTCGGTGGCCGCCCGCAGCCGCTCGCCGATCCGCAGCGCGAACGCGTTGAGGAAGGACTCGTCCCAGACGCGGGTCCGCCGCCCGGCCCCGGGCCGGCGCTCGGCCCGTCCGCGCAGCATCGCGGCGGTGGCCTGGACCAGCAGCGAGGTGTACAGCAACTCCACCGCCACCAGGTCGGCCGGCCAGCCCAGCACCGTGGCGAAGCCGAGGTCGTCGGACCAGACCGCCTCGCACCGGTTCGCCGCCGCCACCTCCTGCACCAGGAGGGCCTTGGCTCCCGCGTACGGGGATTCGGTGCCGAGCCGCACCCCGCCGGGCAGGTCGCCACGATCGGCCCCGGCGGCCAGCAGCGCCTCGTCGATGCTGTGCCGGGCGATCAGCTCCTGCGCCTTGCCGGTCAACGCCTCGGCCTCGGCCGGGAAGGTGGTCGACTCGGCCTTGGCCAGCAGCGCCCGTACCCGGTCGAGCATCGGTGACCCACTGCGGGCCCGGCCGGCCGGTCGGCTGGCGGCCGCCGCGCCGGTCGTGCCGGGTGGCGGGCGCAGCACCGCGATGGGCGGCAGGCTCTCCACCAGCACCAGGGTGTCCACCGCCACGCGTAGCGCGTCGATGCGGTCCAGCCCTTCCCGGGCCGACCAGCCGGCCAGCATGCCACGGTCGTCGTCCCACCAGACCTCGACGGCCAGCTCGCCCAGCTGCTCGTCCCACCAGTCCGGGACCGGCCCGGCCTGGTCGCGCCGCTGGGCGGCCATCGCGTCCCGGACCAGCCGGGCCTGGCGTGCTCCGAGCCGTCGGGTGGTGAGCCGGTCCAGGTCCACCGGCTGCCAGCCGCGTGGCCAGAGCCGCCCCACGCTGCGGACCAGGCGACGCAGCAGCGCCACGTCCACCGCCGCCGTGCCGTCCGCCGCGCCGGTGCCGACCATCAGCCGGTCCAGCTGCCGTTCGGCCTGGCGTACGTCGGTGCCGCGCACCGCTGCGAGCGCGTCGGCGACGAGTTCCTCTGCGTCCGGCACGGGCACCTCCTTCTCGGGTTCCGCTGCCGGCGAGGCTTCCGGCCCGACCCCAGCTCCATGATCATGCCGTTAGCCGGGTCGGAGGCGCGAAACGGGGATGTTGTCGCCCCCGGACGGCAAGCAGCGGAGAGTCGGGGTACATCGACCGCTGTGACGAAACGGCCGGCGCGAACGCTTGATCTTGGGATGGGTACGGAGGCCCGTCCCGGCCCGGGTCGCGCCGGCCGATACCTGCGACAGACGAGGATCTGATGCATCCCACTTCTCATCCGGCACGTCGACGGCACCTCGCCACGGCGGTCAGTCTCGGCGCACTGGCGTCGCTCGTGACCGCGGTCCTACCCGCGTCGCCCGCCGTCGCTGCACCGCCCCGGGCGGACCTGGTGGTCACCGCCACCGCCGTCGCCCCCCGCGACCAGGTCGTCGACGTGGGCGGTGGAGTCACCGTCGAGGTCGAGGTCCGGAACGCCGGCACCAGGTCGGCGCCGGAGGTCACGCTCGCCTACGGCCTGCCGTCCGGCGCCTACTTCACGGACGGCAACGCCGTCCCCGAGGGCTGGAGCTGCGACTTCGGCGCAGCCGCCACCTGTACGTATGGAGCGCTGGCCGCGGGGGCGAGCGCGCCACGACTGCGCTTCGACCTCTCCTTCCCACCCGCGCCGACGGGCACCACCTCGGCGGTGACCGCGACCGCGAGGACGACCAGCACCGAGCTCTCCACGGCCAACAACGTGGGCGAGGCAACGATCACCTACATCCGGGGGGTGACCGACCTGGAGATCACCGCGGTGCAGGCGAACCCCGCTCAGGTGATCGTCGGCGACACCGTGAACATCTCCGTCCAGGTACGCAACGCCGGGAACATGAAGGCGGAGGACGTCCACGTCACGGTGCCGCTGCCCGACGGCTTCACTCGTGTGGCGGAGCCGAACAGCAGCCCCTGGTACTGCGAGTTCGGCGACGATCCGGTCTCCGGCCAGCCGGCCTGGGACTGCCTGTTCTACGGGATGGTGGAGGGGTACACCCCCGATCCACTGGAACTGACGGCCGCGGTCGCCAGCGGTGCGCCTGGTGACGTCGCGACCGTGACCGCCCGGGCGACGACGATCTCGCCGGAGGACGACCTCTCCGACAACACCGCTCAGGGCACCATCGTGATCCTGGAGCCGGCGACGGTGCGCGGCACGGTCTGAGCGTCGATCCAGGATTGGTGGCTCCTGCCGCCCAGGATCTCGGCCCCCGCGCTGCGTCGACCGGTTGTCGGCGCAGCGCGGGGGCCAACCGTGCTGCGGGCGGTACGGCCGTGGTGCGCCCCGCCCGGGCTCACTGCCAGTCGGTGAGGATCGTGTCGACCGGCAGGACGTCCCGCTCCGGGTCCGGTGCTGGGGTTGGCTGGCCGGTCGGCGTCCGGTCGAAGCGGGGTGCCGGGGCCGGCTGGATCTCGCCGCCCACGTCGACGAAGGTGCCCCGGGCGGCGTTGTGCGGATGCCGGTGTGCCTCGCGGGGGGCGAGCACCGGCGCGACGCAGGCGTCCAGGTCGGCGAAGACGGCCCTCCACTCGTCGCGGGTCCGCTCGGCGAAACGCTCGGTGAAGCGCCGGCGCAGCTCGTCCCAGCCGCTCGGGTCGTACTGGGCGGGCAGGTCCGCCTCGTCGGCGAGGCCGAGGCCGGTCAGCAGCTCGGCGTAAAAGGCCGGCTCCATCGCGCCGACGGCCATGAAGCCGCCGTCGGCGGTGCGGTACGTGTCGTAGAACGGCGCCCCGCCGTCGAACATGTTGTGTCCGCGCGGCGCTTCCCACAGGCCGGTGCTGAGCAGCCCGTGCAGGAACGCGGTGAGCAGCGCCGAGCCGTCCACCATCGCCGCGTCGACCACCTGGCCGGCACCGGAGCGTTCCCGTTCCAGCAGCGCGGCCAGCACTCCCACGGCGAGCAGCATGCCGCCCCCGCCGAAGTCGCCGAGCAGGTTCATCGGCGCGTACGGGCGCTCGCCGGCCCGACCCAGTGGCTCCAGCGCACCGGCCACCGCGATGTAGTCGATGTCGTGCCCGGCCCGGGGCGCCAGCGGCCCGTCCTGGCCCCAGCCGGTCATCCGCGCGTACACCAGCCGGGGGTTGCGGGCCTGGCAGACTTCGGGCCCGAAGCCCAGCCGCTCGGCCACGCCCGGCCGGTACGCCTCGACCAGCACGTCCGCCCGCTCGACCAGGCGCAGCAGGTCCGCCACCCCGGTCGGGGATTTCAGGTCCAGCGCGGTGACCCGCCGGCCGCGCTGCAACGGCCCGCCGGTCGGCGCGGCCAGCCGCCCCGCACCCGGGCCGCCCGGCCGGTCCACCCGCACCACGTCCGCGCCGAGGTCGGCGAGCACCATGCAGCCGAACGGCGCCGGGGCCAGGCTGGCCAGCTCGACCACCCGCACTCCGGCCAGCGGCCCGCCGCGCGCAGAGTCGCCCGCCGGCTCGTTGGACGCCGTCATGCGGCGCTCACCGTTTCGGCGGGGCGGGTGGCCGAGGCGGCGAGCCGGTCGGCCAGGTCGTCGGGGGGCGTGAACCGGTCGCCGTAGCGGGCGGCCAGCTCGGTGGCGCGGGCCGCGAAGCCGGCCGGGCCGCCCGCGTACTGCCGGACGTAGCGGATCACCCCGCCGGTCCAGGCCGGGAAGCCGATGCCGAAGATCGAGCCGATGTTGGCGTCGGGCTCGGTCCGCAGCACCCCCTCGTCGAGGCAGCGCAGCGCGTCGAGCGCCTCGGCGAAGAGCATCCGCTCCTGGAGGTCGGTGAACGGCACGGCACGGCCCGAGTCGGTGGTCAGGTCGGCGAGACCGGTCCACAACCGGCCCCGGGTGCCGTCGTCGTACCCGTAGAAGCCGCGCCCTGCGGCACGCCCCGGCCGGTCGTACGCGTCGACCAACTCGTCCACGAGCCGGTGCGCCGGCAGTGGCAGGAAGCCTTCGCCGGCCGCCTCGAACTGTCGACGGATCCGCTGGATCAGGGTGAGGCTCACCTCGTCGGCCAGCGCCAGCGGCCCGGTCGGGTAGCCGGCCTGCAGGGCGGCCTGCTCCACCGAAGCGGCCGGCACCCCCTCGGCGACCATGCCGACCGCCTCGTCGATGAACCGGCCGATCACCCGGCTGGTGAAGAAGCCGCGGCCGTCGTTGACCACGATCGGGGTCTTGCCGATCCGCCGGCCCAGGTCGAACGCCCGGGCCAGCGCGGTGTCGCTGGTCCGCTCGCCGACCACGATCTCCAGCAGCGGCATCCGGTCCACCGGGGAGAAGAAGTGCATGCCGATGAAGTCGTCCGGCCGGTCCACCCCGGCGGCCAGCCCGGTGATCGGCAGGG
Source organism: Micromonospora sp. NBC_00389 (assembly GCF_036059255.1). Lineage (NCBI taxonomy): Bacteria > Bacillati > Actinomycetota > Actinomycetes > Micromonosporales > Micromonosporaceae > Micromonospora > Micromonospora sp. NBC_00389. The sequence continues at coordinate 2,103,320 of NZ_CP107947.1, forward strand.
TGGAAGTGTTGGAGGCGAGCAGCGCGTCCGGCGCCAGCACCGGCAGCACCTCGGCGAAGACCGTCCGCTTCAGCGCCGGGTCCTCGAAGACCGCCTCGATCACCGCGTCGCAGCCGGCCAGCGCGTCCACCTGGTCGGTGGTGGTGATCCGCTCCAGCACGGCCCGGGCGTCGGCCTCCGTCGCGCGGCCCTTGCGGACCTTCCGGGCCAACAGCCGCTCGGCGTGCTCCCGGGCCCGGCCCGCGGCCTCCGGCGAGACGTCCCGGACCACCACGTCCAGCCCGGCGCTGGCGCAGGCGTACGCGATGCCCGCGCCCATCATGCCGGCGCCGAGCACCGCCACCCGGCGTACCGGGGAGACGGTGACTCCGGACGGTCGGGCCGCACCGCCGTTGACCGCCTTCAGGTCGAAGAAGAACGCACCGATCATGTTCTTGGCGACCTGCCCGGTGAGCAGGCCGATCAGGTGCCGGGTCTCCACAGTGAACGCGGTCTCCAGGTCGACCTGCGCCCCCTCGACGGCGGTGGCCAGGATCGCCTCGGGTGCGGGCAGCCGGGCACCCTTGAGCTGCTTGCGCAGGGTCGCCGGGAAGGCCGGCAGCTGGGCGGCCAGTGACCGGCTGGCCGGGCTGCCACCGGGCATCCGGTAGTCCGGTCGGTCCCACGGCTGGGTCGGGTGGGGGTTGGCGGCGATCCAGGCGCGGGCCCGGTCCAGCATCTCCTCCGGGGTGGCCACCACCTCGTCCACCAGCCCGGCAGCCAACGCGTCGGCCGGGCGCATCCGCCGGCCGGTGAGCAGCACCGTGGTCAACGCCCCGGCCAGGCCGAGCATCCGTACCGTCCGGGTGACGCCGCCAGCGCCGGGCAGCAGGCCCAGGGTCACCTCGGGCAGCCCGAGTCGGCTGCCGGGCGCGTCCAGCGCGACCCGGTGGTGGCAGGCGAGCGCGATCTCCAGGCCGCCACCGAGCGCCGAGCCGTTGACCGCGGCGACCACCGGCCGGCCCAGCGTCTCCAGCCGGCGCAGGTCCCGCTTGATGGTGCCGAGCAGCTCGGCCAGCGCGGGCGCGTCGGCGCGGGTCGCCCGGACCATCTCCGGCAGATCGCCGCCGGCGAAGAAGGTCGACTTCGCGCTGGTCACGATGACCCCGGTCAACTCGTCGCGCTCGGCCTCCAGCCGGTCCAGTACCGCGCTCATCGACGCGGCATACGCCCGGTTCATGGTGTTGGCGGACTGGTCGGGGTCGTCCAGGGTGAGCGTGACGATGCCGTCGGCGCCGCGGTCGTACCGGATGGTGTCGGTCATGGTCGTCCTCCGGGTCAGCAGCGCTCGATGACGGTGGCGACGCCCATGCCGCCGCCGATGCAGAGGGTCACCACGGCGCGCCGCAGGTCACGGCGCTCCAGCTCGTCCAACGCGGTGCCGAGCAACATCGCGCCGGTGGCGCCGAGCGGGTGGCCGAGGGCGATCGCACCGCCGTTGACGTTCACCCGGTCCGGGTCCAGGCCCAGGTCGCGGACGTACTTGAGCACCACCGCGGCGAACGCCTCGTTGATCTCGAACAGGTCGATGTCGGCGAGGGTCAGCCCGGCGGCGGCGAGCGCCTTGTGGGTGGCCGGGATCGGGCCGGTCAGCATCAGCGTCGGGTCGGCGCCGGTGACCGCCGCGCCGACGATCCGGGCGCGCGGGGTGAGGCCGAGGTCCCGGCCCACCTCTGCCGAGCCGATCAGCACCAGCGCCGCGCCGTCCACGATGCCGGACGAGTTGCCGGCGTGGTGGACGTGCTCGATCGCCTCCAGCCAGTGGAACTTCTGCAACGCCACCGCGTCGAAGCCGGCCGCCTCGCCCATCGTGGCGAAGGACGGGGTGAGCCGGCCCAGCGCCTCCCGGGTGGTCTCCGGGCGGAGGTGCTCGTCCACGGTGAGGATGTCCAGCCCGTTGCCGTCGCGTACCGGCACCACCGAGCGGGCGAAGTGCCCGCCGGCCCACGCCTTGGCGGCCCGCTCCTGCGAGCGCAGCGCGTAGCCGTCCACGTCGTCGCGGGTGAAGCCCTCCATGGTGGCGATCAGGTCGGCGCTGACGCCCTGCGGCACGAACGAGGTGACCAGCGCGGTCTGCGGGTCGGTGGCCCAGGCCGCGCCGTCGGAGCCCATCGGCACCCGGGACATCGACTCCACCCCGCCCGCGAGCAGCAGGTGTTCCCAGCCGGAGCGGATCCGCGCGGCGGCGGCGTTGACCGCCTCCAGCCCGGACGCGCAGAACCGGTTGAGCTGCACCCCGCCCACCTGGTCGGGCAGCCCGGCCAGCAGCGCGGCGGCCCGGGCCAGGTCGCCGCCCTGCTCACCCACCGGGGTGACGATGCCGAGCAGCAGGTCCTCCAGCCGGTCGACGTCCAGGCCGGGGTTGCGCTCGCGCAGCGCGTCGATCAGGCCGACCACCAGGGAGATCGGCTTGACCCCGTGCAGCGCGCCGGTGTCCCGGCCGCGTCCGCGCGGGGTGCGGACCGCGTCGTAGACGTACGCCTCAGAGGGCACGGGCGATCAGCTCCTTCATGATCTCGTTGGTGCCGCCGTAGATCTTCTGGACACGGGCGTCGGCGTACATCCGGGCGATCGGGTACTCGGTGGTGTAGCCGTAACCGCCGAAGAGTTGCAGGCAGCGGTCGATGACCTCGCACTGGCCGTCGGTGAGCCACCACTTCGCCATCGCGGCGGTGGCCACGTCCAGGTCGCCGCGGGTGTGCCGGACGATGCAGTCGTCCAGGAAGACCCGGCTGACCCGGGCGCGGGTGGCACACTCGGCGAGCACCATCCGGGTGTTCTGGTGGCCCATCAGCGGCTTGCCGAAGGCGGTGCGTTCCTTGGTGTACGCGACGGTCAGCTCGACGGCGCGTTCCATGGCGGCGACCGCGCCGACGCTGATCACCAGTCGTTCCTGCGGAAGCTGCTGCATGAGCTGGATGAAGCCCAGCCCTTCGGCACCGCCGAGCAGGTTGTCCGCCGACACCCGGAACTCGTCGAAGAACAGTTCGGCGGTGTCGTTGGCGTGCAGACCGATCTTGGACAGCAGCCGGCCCCGGCGGAAGCCCGCCGGGTCGCCTCCGACCTCGCAGACCAGCAGCGAGACACCGGCCGCCCGCTGCTCGGGGTCGGTCTTCACGGCCACGATGATCAGATCCGCGAGCCCGCCGTTGGTGATGAACGTCTTCGCGCCGGTGACCAGATAGTCGTCGCCGTCGCGGATCGCCCGGGTACGCATTGCCTGGAGGTCGGAGCCGCCGTCCGGCTCGGTCATCGCGATCGCGCCGACCAACTCACCGCTGCACAGGCCGGGCAGCCAGCGCCGCTTCTGCTCCTCGCTGCCGTACGCCACCAGGTAGCCGGTGACGATGCCACTGTGGACGGCCAGCCCGAGGCTGCCCTCCCCGGTGTACGCCTGCTCGTGCAGCATCACCGCCTCGTGGGTGAACCCGCCGCCTCCGCCGCCGTACTCCTCCGGCACGGAGAGGCCGAGCAGCCCCAGCTCGCCGGCGCGCCGGTAGTGCTCGCGGTCCGGATGGCCCTGCGCCAGCAACCGGTCGGCGTGCGGCAGCACGTCCTTGGTGAAGAAGGTGCGGGCCAGATCGGCCAGGTCGTCGTGCTCCGGTTCGCGCCAGGGCGAGGGGGGACCGTCGGATGCGAGCGTCGGCATGTGCATCACCCTCGCGCGCTGTTGACGGCATGTCAATAAGTCTCGATCAACAGCCGTTCACAGGCCGTCGGGCCGTCCGCCAAGGGCAGATGTTCGCAGTCCGGCAGCGGCACGTGCCACGCCGAGGGCCCGCCGGGCCTGACTCCGGTACGGCAGCACGAGATCACGCGTACCTCTCTTGTTGAGCTGGTGCGTGAGGATCGTGCGATGAGTGCCACGCCTCCGGCCCTGCTCGACGGAGCCCGCGTCCAGATGTTCGCGAACCTGGGGCCAGGACATTCGCCAACCGGTGCTACCCGCCACTCCATCAGCAACTTCGCAGAGGTGGTCGCACGCCTCGCGATAGCTCGCTACGACGATGCCGCGGAGGTCTACCTCTTCTACTGCAGCCAGGAGTGGGAAGTCGTGACGGACACGTGTCATTCGACGGAGATGGACGCCCTCGCCCAGGCGGAGTTCGAATTCGGGGGCGTGACATTCCTGCGGACGTCGCCGCGCAGCCCCGGCGACCTGGAGGCGTGAGCGCCCGGCCGTATTGAACCGATACGCCCGTACGCGGATGCGGCGCCGAGCGAACTACTCGGCCTCGTCGCCGTCGGTAGGGCGCGGCGGGCGGTGCTCGGCGATCCACGCCTCCACGTCGGCGCGCAGCCAGACCGTGGTGCCGTGTAGCCGCTGGAACGGTGCGGGGAAGGTCGGATAACGGATGAGTTGGCGCATTCGGGTCCGGCTCACGCCGAGCAGATCTTGCAGCTCGTGCGGACCGACCAGCGGACCCGGGATGTCACCCATCTCTTGACGGTAGGTCGATCAGGCATGCCCAAATGCGTCTACCTACTTGCGCAGCCCCCTCGAATGGGTGAGGGTGAACGCGGAGTAGCGATGTGATGGGAGGGACGCCCAATGGATCAGGCGACAGAGTTGGCGTGGCTGCGGGAGCGGGTCGGGGGATTGGAGACCGCGCTGCGCTGTGCGCGGAGGGAGTTGTTCGATCTCCGTTGTCGGTTGACATTGATCGGTCGGGTGGTCCAGGACGTGGACCGGGTGCAGAGAGCGCCCGGGGTCGCGCTCGGTGCGATCAACGCGGCGCTCTACTCCGAGACGTCCAACCTGCGGCACGTCGGCCGGCACCTGATCCGGCGCCGACGGGGGGATCGGTGAGGGCGGTGCCCGCCGGGTCGACGCGTAGGCCGACGTCGTGAGCTGCCGATAGGGTCGGCAGATGAGTGTCGAGACCGCTCCGCGCCGCCGCCGATTGGAGCCGGATGCCCGGCGTGGGCAGATCCTGGCCTGCGCGGTCCGGCTGTTCGGCGAGCGCGCGTACCCGGATGTGTCGACCACCGACATCGCCCGGGAGGCGGGTGTCGCGCGCGGCCTGGTCAACCACTACTTCGGCACGAAAAAGGATCTCTACCTGGAGGTCGTCCGGGTCATGGTGACGATCCCGGAGGTCGCCGTGGAGCGGTTGCCCAAGGGGGATCTGCGGACCCGCGTCGACGCGAGCGTCACGTGGTTCCTCGACGTGGTGTCCCGGCACAGCACCTCCTGGCTGGCCGCCGTCACCGCCCGGGGGATGGGCGGCGACGCCGACGTGGAGCGGGTGCTCGCCGAGGCCGAGGAGGTCGCTGCGGACCGCATGCTCGTCGCCGTCGGGCTGGCCGGCGAGGCGAAGCACCACGAGGAGTTGCGCGGGATGGTCCGGGCGTACTGCGGGCTGGCCACGTCGACCGCCCGGGAGTGGCTCCAACGCGGCGCGCTGACCCGCGCCCAGGTGCACCTGCTGCTCACCACCACGCTGCTGACCATCGTCGAACAGGTCATCCCGCAGGTCATCGCTCGCGACGGCCCAACTCGGCCGCAGGGCTGAGGAAGCCCGCTCAGGCGGCGCGGCGGTCGCCGGCATGACCGGTACGCGCCGCCGAGGCGGCATGACCGGTACGCGCCGCCGGGGTGGCTTGGCGGTCGGCGGCCTGTGCCGGGTAGGGCTCGGACCGGACCACCCGCAGCGGCCGGTCGACCTCGTCCGCCCGGAACCGCCAGCGCGACGGCGCGGGCTGGCGCTGCGGCGCGGGGCCTCCGGGGCGCAACCCGGGCCGGGACAGCAGCACGGTGATCAAGTAGCCGATCACCAGGAAACCGTGGCTGACCAGCCGCTCCCCGCTCACCGTTCCGGTGGCCAGGTCGTTGACCGACAGCAGCAACAGCGTGCCGACGAACGCGCTGAGCATCGGCAGCAGGCCGGCCGGCGGGCTGCGGCGTACCGCCACGAAGAGGAAGCCGGCGCCCACCGCCACGTTCCACGCGGCCGACTCGTGCCACAGGTGCTGACCAGCCGGGTGCAGGTGATCGGCGGCCGTGCCCCGGCCCACCTGGGCCAGGCCGAGCACCAACTGCACCGCCCCGAGCAGCCCGAGCGCCCCGCGCAGCCCGGTGACCAGCCGGCCGCGCCCGGCCGCACCGGGCCACCACCGCCACCGACGGGCCGGCGGCGCGGCAGCGGCGGCGGCGGCGAGGATCGCCTCCGTCCGGTCGGGCGGTTCGGTGACCAATCGGGTACGCACCCGACGGGTCACCCCGGCCGCCGCCGTGAACCAGACCCGGCACTCGGCGCACCCGTCCAGGTGCCGCTGAGCCGCCGCCCGTTCCTCGGCGGTCTCCTCGCCGTCCAACTGCGCGGACAGGACCTCCCGCCACTGCTCACACCCCATATAGGGGTAGTCGGTCCGGCTGCCACTCCGGTTCCCGGCGGCAGTGGCCCGTTATGGAATACTCGCCCGATCATGACGCGCTACGGCCTGTTGATCCTGCCCTCCACCAACCGGGTGTACGCCCGCTCCGCCGTCGACCTCACCCGGGCCGAGCTGGAGATCTTCGGCCGTTCGGCGCTCGATGGCCGGATCGGCGAGCTGGACACGGCGACCGTCGGCGGGGCCAGCTATGTCACCTTCACGGGCGACGGGCTGACCGAGCGGGACCTGGCCGTGCTGGGCAATCTCTCCGCCGGGTACGCGCTGTTCGAGTTCGTCGGCGAGCTGCTGCGCCCGATCGAGTGGAGCCGGCTGGACCGCTACGACGATGACCTGATCACCATCCAGAAGTACCCGGGCAAAACCAACGAGCAGTTCACCAAGCTGCTGCTCAACGTCACGTTACTCGCCTCGGACTGGGCCGCTGAGCTGACCAGCCGCCGGTTCCGGGTGCTCGACCCGCTCTGCGGTCGCGGCACCACCCTCAACCAGGCGCTGATGTACGGCTTCGACGCCGCCGGGATGGACCGCGACCAGAAGGATGTCGAGGCGTACCGGGCGTTCATCACCACCTGGCTGAAGCAGAAGCGGATCAAGCACCGGGTGCTGGAGTCGGGGCCGGTGCGCCGGGAGCGCAAGGTGGTCGGTCGCCGGGTGCGGATCGAGCTGGCCCCCACGCGCGAGGCGCACAAGGCCGGCGACCTCCAACTGCTGGACGTGGTCAACGCCGACACCACCCGCGCCGGCGAGTTCTTCCGGCCGGAGACCGTCGACCTGGTCGTCGCGGACGCCCCGTACGGCGTCCAGCACGGCAGCCGGACGACCGAGCACGGGCTGACCCGGGACCCGCTGGCGCTGCTCGCCGACGCCGCGCCGGTCTGGGCGCGGCTGTTGCGCCCCGGTGGAGCGCTCGGCATCTCCTGGAACACCCACGTGGCCAGCCGGGACGACGCTGCGGTGGCACTGGCCGCGGCCGGCCTGACCGTGGTCGACGCGGAGCCCTACCGCGCGCTGCGCCACCGCGTCGACCAGTCGATCATGCGTGACGTGCTGGTGGCCCGCCGCCCGGCCTGACCGGCCGCCGCACCACACCCGCCACACCCGCCACAGCACTCCGTCGCATCACCGCGCCCGCACATACCGACCCGCGAGGTGTCGCCCGCAGGCTGTCCGTCTGCCCTCGTATTGCCAAATCTGCACAAGAACAAGGAAAGCGTCGCCTCGCGCGCGTGGGAGGCGACTACTTCCCTGAAGCTGTGCGGATCTTGAACGTTGGCCCGTCTGCGCCCTGCCGAGAGCTTTGTGCCGCGTTTCACCTGTTCAGGTGGCGATGTGAAAACCGCGTCAATAAATGGTTCGCCTCCGTCATGGTCGCGTTATGACCCCTGCCATTCGCGAGGTGGTGGGGCTTTGATTGCCCGGCGCGACCGGGAGGCGGTCGCGACGAACTTTCCCGGTATGAGGAGTCAGCGTGTCTGACGTGGTGTTCGTGGTCCTGACGGTGGCGCTGTTCGCAGTGCTCGCCCTGGTGGTCCGGGCGGTGGAGAAGCTGTGAACGCGGTCAATGCCGTCGGTCTGGTGCTCGCGATCGTCCTGGGCGCGTTCCTGGTGTTCGCCCTGTTGTTTCCGGAGCGCTTCTGATGACCATGACAACAGCGGGCGTCATCTTCGTGCTGACGCTGGTGGCGGCCTTGGTCGCCGTCTACAAGCCGTTCGGCGACTACATGTTCCGGGCGGTCTCCGGCACCCGGCAGTCCCGGGTTGAGCGGGGGATCTACCGTCTGGTCGGGGTCAACCCGGCAGCCGAACAGACCTGGGGCGTGTACGCCCGCAGCGTGCTGGCGTTCTCCGGGATCTCGATCCTGTTCCTGTACCTGTTCCAGCGGGTGCAGAACCACCTGTGGCTGTCGCTTGGCTTCGACTCGGTCGTGCCGCACGGCGCGTGGAACACCGCCGTGTCGTTCGTGACCAACACCAACTGGCAGTCGTACTCGGGTGAGTCGACGATGGGCCACCTGGTGCAGATGGCCGGTCTGGCGGTGCAGAACTTCGTCTCGGCGGCGGTCGGCATCGCGGTGGCGGTGGCGTTGCTGCGGGGGTTCGCCCGCAGCCGCACCGGGCAGCTCGGCAACTTCTGGGTCGACCTGACCCGGATCACGCTGCGGATCCTGCTGCCGATCGCGGTGCTCGGCGCCATCGCGCTGATGATCGGCGGGGTGGTGCAGAACCTCTCGGCCGGCACCGACGTGACCACGCTGACCGGCGGCACCCAGACCATCACCGGCGGGCCGGTTGCCAGCCAGGAAGTGATCAAGGAGCTGGGCACCAACGGTGGCGGCTTCTACAACGTCAACAGCGCCCACCCGTTCGAGAACCCCACCACGTGGACGAACTGGATCGAGATCTTCCTGATCTTCGTGATTCCGTTCAGCATGCCCCGGGTCTTCGGCCGGATGGTGGGGCAGAACCGCCAGGGCTACGCCATCGCCGCGGTGATGGCCATCCTCGCGTTCGCCAGCGTGGTCATCACCAACGTCTTCGAGTTGGCCGGCCACGGCACGGTGCCGCAGGCGGTCGGCGCGGCGTTGGAGGGCAAGGAGGTTCGGTTCGACGTGTCGAACTCGGCCACCTTCGCCGCGGCCACCACGCTGACCTCGACCGGTGCGGTGAACTCGTTCCACGACTCGTTCACCTCGCTCGGCGGCATGATGACCATGTTCAACATGATGCTCGGCGAGGTCGCCCCGGGCGGTACCGGTTCCGGTCTCTACGGCCTGCTCATCCTCGCGGTGATCACGGTCTTCGTGGCCGGCCTGATGGTGGGTCGTACCCCGGAGTACCTGGGCAAGAAGATCGGCTCGCGGGAGATCAAGTTCGCCTCGCTGTACTTCCTGATCACGCCGATTCTGGTGCTGGTCGGGACGGCGGCGGCGTTCGCCACCGGTAACAACTCCACCGCGCTCAACGTCGGTCCGCACGGCCTCTCCGAGGTGCTCTACGCGTTCACCTCGGCCAGCAACAACAACGGCTCCGCGTTCGGCGGCATCACCGTCAACACCACGTGGTGGGACACCGCGCTCGGGTTGTGCATGCTGCTGGGCAGGTTCCTGCCGATCATCTTCGTGCTTGCGTTGGCCGGTTCGTTGGCCCGCCAGGCACCCACCCCCGCGTCCGAGGGCACCCTGCCGACCCACCGACCGCTGTTCATCGGGATGGTCGTCGGCGTCACGGTGATCCTCGTCGCGCTGACCTTCCTGCCCGCACTCGCGCTCGGCCCGCTGGCAGAGGGGCTCTGACCATCATGAGGAACGAGGACATGTCCGTCACCTCCGTGACATCCGGGACCGGCGAGCAACCGACCGCCGGCACCCCGGCCACCCAGGGCAACCGGGTCGGCGGGGGGCTGCTCGACCCCAAGCAGCTGATCCGGTCCCTGCCGGACGCCGCGCGCAAGCTCAACCCGGGCACGCTGTGGCGCAACCCGGTGATGCTGATCGTGGAAGTCGGCGCGGCCTTCACCACCGTCCTGGCGGTGACCGACCCGTCGGTGTTCGCCTGGGCGATCACCATCTGGCTCTGGCTGACCGTGCTCTTCGCCAACCTGGCCGAGGCGGTCGCCGAGGGTCGGGGCAAGGCCCAGGCCGCCGCGTTGCGGCAGGCCAAGCAGGACACCATCGCGACCCGGTTGGTCGACTGGTCGCCGGGCGCCCGAGCCAACACCTACCGGGACGAGGCGGTGCCCGCGCCGCAACTGCGCCAGGGCGACATCGTGCTGGTCGAGGCGGGCGGCATCATCCCCGGTGACGGCGACATCGTCGAGGGCATCGCCAGTGTCGACGAGTCGGCCATCACCGGCGAGTCGGCCCCGGTCATCCGGGAGTCCGGTGGCGACCGCAGCGCGGTCACGGGCGGCACCAAGGTGCTCTCCGACCGGATCGTCGTGAAGATCACCCAGAAGCCGGGGGAGAGCTTCATCGACCGGATGATCGCCCTGGTCGAGGGCGCCAACCGGCAGAAGACGCCGAACGAGATCGCGCTGAACATCCTGCTCGCCGCGCTCACGATCATCTTCCTGCTGGCCGTGGTCACCCTTCAGCCGCTGGCCATCTTCTCCAAGGCGTACCAGGCGGCCGCGCCGGACAGCGGCGCGATCACCGACTCCGGTGTCACCGGGGTGGTGCTGATCTCGCTGCTGGTCTGCCTCATCCCCACCACGATCGGCGCGCTGCTCTCCGCCATCGGCATCGCCGGCATGGACCGGCTGGTGCAGCGCAACGTCCTGGCCATGAGCGGCCGGGCCGTCGAGGCGGCCGGCGACGTCAACACCCTGCTGCTGGACAAGACCGGCACCATCACGCTGGGCAACCGGCAGGCCGCCGAGTTCGTACCGGTCGAAGGGGTGACGGCCGCGACCCTGGCCGACGCCGCGCAACTGTCCAGCCTGGCCGACGAGACCCCGGAGGGGCGCTCGGTGGTGGTGCTGGCGAAGAACGAGTTCGGGCTGCGCGAGCGCGAGCCCGGCGTGATGCCGCACGCCACCTTCGTACCGTTCACCGCGCAGACGCGGATGAGCGGCGTCGACATGGCCCCGGAGGCCAGCGTGGACGCCGGGGCGGCCGGAACGGGGCGCCGGGTCCGCAAGGGCGCCGCCGCCGCGGTGATGAAGTGGGTCCGCGAGAACGGCGGGCACCCCACCGAGCAGGTCGGCGAGATCGTGGACGGCATCAGCAGCACCGGCGGCACGCCGCTGGTCGTCGCCGAGCACGTCGACGGTGAGTCGGCTCGCGCGCTGGGCGTCATCCACCTCAAGGACGTCGTCAAATCCGGGATGCGGGAGCGGTTCGACGAGATGCGCCGGATGGGCATCCGGACCGTGATGATCACCGGCGACAACCCGCGTACCGCGAAGGCGATCGCCGACGAGGCCGGGGTCGACGACTTCCTGGCCGAGGCGACGCCGGAGGACAAGCTCGCGCTGATCAAGCGGGAGCAGGAGGGTGGCCGGCTGGTCGCCATGACCGGCGACGGCACTAACGACGCACCGGCGCTCGCCCAGGCTGACGTCGGGGTGGCCATGAACACCGGTACGTCGGCCGCCAAGGAGGCCGGCAACATGGTCGACCTCGACTCCGACCCGACCAAGCTCATCGAGATCGTGGAGATCGGCAAGCAGTTGCTGATCACCCGGGGCGCGCTGACCACGTTCAGCATCGCCAACGACATCGCGAAGTACTTCGCGATCATCCCGGCCATGTTCGCCGGCCTCTACCCGAGCCTGGACGCGCTGAACATCATGCGGCTGTCCAGCCCGGAGTCGGCGATCCTGTCCGCGGTCATCTTCAACGCCCTGGTGATCATCGCGCTGATCCCGCTCGCCCTCCGTGGCGTGCGGTACCGGCCGGCCGCCGCGTCGAAGCTGCTCAGCCGCAACCTGTGGCTGTACGGACTGGGCGGCATCATCGTGCCGTTCATCGGGATCAAGCTCATCGACCTGCTCATCCAGTTCATCCCGGGGATTTCGTGATGCGCCTACCCAACTGGCTCGCCCAACACCTCGCCGCTCTGCGCGCCGTGCTCGTCTTCACGGTGCTGCTCGGGCTGGTCTACCCGCTGGCCCTGGTCGCGGTTGGCCAGCTGCCCGGCCTCAACCACAAGGCCGACGGCTCGCTGATCGACGAGGGCGGGACGACGGTCGGCAGCTCACTGATCGGCCAGTCCTTCACCGACGCCGACGGCAACCCCATCCCGCGGTATTTCCAGTCCCGCCCGTCGGCCGCCGGCGACGGCTACGACCCGACCTCCACCTCGGCCAGCAACCTGGGCCCGGAGAGCGTGGTCGACACCATCGCCAGCGACCCGGAGGAGTCCAGCGAGAGCCTGCTCACCCAGGTCTGCGGGCGCAGCAAGGAGGTCGGCGAGCTCAACGGCGTCGACGGCGGGCGCCCCTTCTGCACCACCGAGGGCGTGGGTGCCGTGCTCGCGGTCTTCCGCGCGGACGGTCTGACCGGCCCGGTCACCCGGGTGGTCAGCGTCAACCAGGTCGCCCCGGCCACCCCGTTCGTCGCCTCGTACCAGGGGGTGCCGGTGGAACTGGCGCAGCCCGACGAGGACTACGTGGCGGCTGGCGGGGTGGTCACCCCGATCCGCGGCAACGCGCCCGCCGACCCGGCGGTGCCCGCCGACGCGGTCACCGCGAGCGGCAGCGGCCTCGACCCGCAGATCAGCCCGGCGTACGCCGAGTTGCAGGTGAACCGGGTCGCGCGGGAGCGCGGCGCGGACCCGGAGGCGGTCCGCCGGCTGGTGGACGAGCACACTACCGGGCGAGGACTCGGCTTCATGGGCGAGCCGGGAGTCAACGTGCTGGAGCTCAACATCGCGCTGGACAAGCAGTTCGCGGCGCGCTGAGCAAGCCCTGAGTACGACACCGGGCGAGGCCGTTCCACGGGGACGGCCTCGCCCGGTTCCCGCATCGGCGAACCCGACCAGGAAGGATGTTCCCGTGCCACGCGGAGAACTGCGCATCTATCTCGGGGCCGCCCCCGGCGTCGGCAAGACGTACGCCATGTTGGAGGAGGCCCAGCGGCGTGCCGCGCGAGGCACCGACGTGGTGATCGGCTTCGTGGAGACCCACGGCCGCCAGCACACCGCGGCCATGCTCGGTGACCTGGAGCAGGTCCCGCGCCGCACGATGGACTACCGGGGCGCCGAGTTCACCGAGATGGACCTGGACGCGGTGCTGGCCCGCCGGCCGGAGGTCGCGGTGGTCGACGAGCTGGCGCACACCAACGTGCCCGGCTCCCGACACGACAAGCGCTGGCAGGACGTCCAGGAGCTGCTCGACGCGGGGATCGACGTGCTGTCCACGGTCAACGTGCAGCACCTCGAGTCGGTCAACGACGTGGTCGCGCAGATCACCGGCACCACCCAGCGGGAGACCGTCCCGGACGAGATCGTCCGTGCCGCCGAGCAGGTCGAGCTGGTCGACATGACCCCCGAGGCGCTACGCCGGCGGATGGCACACGGCAACATCTACCGACCGGACAAGATCGATGCCGCGCTGGGCAACTACTTCCGGGTCGGCAACCTCACCGCCCTGCGCGAGCTGGCGCTGCTCTGGCTGGCCGACAAGGTCGACGAACAGCTCGACCGGTACCGGAGCCAGCAGGGCATCGCCGCCACCTGGGAGGCCCGGGAGCGGGTCGTGGTGGCGCTGACCGGCGGCCCGGAGGGCGAGACACTGATCCGCCGGGCGGCGCGGGTCGCGGCCCGCAGCAAGGGCGCCGACCTGCTCGCCGTACACGTCTCCCGCAGCGACGGCCTGGCCGGCGCGGACCCGGCCCAACTGGCTCGCCAGCGGGTGCTGGTGGAGAGCCTCGGCGGCACCTACCACCAGGTGCTGGGCACCGACGTCCCCGCCGCGCTGCTGGACTTCGCCCGTGGCGTGAACGCCACCCAGTTGGTGCTCGGCGCCAGCCGGCGGGGCCGCTTCGCGCAGCTGTTCGCCAGGGGCGTCGGGGTGACCACCACCGCGCTCTCCGGCTCGATCGACGTGCACCTGGTCACCCACAAACAGGCTGGTAAGGGCCGCCGGGCGGCTGCCGTGCCGGCGGCGTTGTCCCGGCGCCGCCGGTTGCTCGGCTTCGCCCTGGCCGTGCTCGGCGTACCACTGCTCACCCTGCTGCTGACGGTGCTGCCCGACCTGACGCTGACCAACGACATCCTGCTCTTCCTGGTGGCGGTGGTGGCGGTCGCCCTGGTCGGCGGGGTGTGGCCGGCCCTGGTCGCCGCGCTCGGCGGCTCACTGCTGCTCAACTGGTTCTTCACCCCGCCCTACCGCACGCTGACCATCGCCGAGGCGGACAACCTGCTCGCCCTGGCCGTCTTCGTCGGCGTGGGGTTGGCGGTGAGCTGGATCGTCGACGTGGCCGCGCGGCGGACCCGGGAGGCCGCCCGCGCCGCCGCCGACGCGCAGACCCTCGCCGCCGTCGCCGGTGGCGTACTGCGCGGCGAACGCCCGCTGCCCGCGCTGCTGGAGCAGCTCCGGGAAACCTTCGGGCTGCGTGCGGTGAGCGTGCTGGAGCTGGCCGAGGAGGCCAGTGGTCGCCCGGAGCGAGCCCGCGAGGAGCACGCCTGGTGCGTGGTGGCCAGCGTCGGCGACCGTCCGGCCTGCACGCCCGACGAGGGCGAGACGGCGGTGCCGGTCGACGAGCGGATCACCGTCGTGCTCAGCGGCCGTCGGCTGGAGGCCGCCGACCGGCGGATCGTCGAGGCGTTCGCCGCCCAGGCCGCCGTCGCGCTGCGCCAGGAACGGCTGGCCGAGGAGGCGGCCACCGCCCGGCCCCTCGCCGCGGCGGACCGGATGCGGACCGCGCTGCTCGCCGCGGTGAGCCACGACCTGCGTACCCCGCTGGCCTCGGCGAAGGCCGCCGTGACCAGCCTGCGCAGCCAGGACATCGAGTTCGACGAGCAGGACCGCGAGGAGCTGCTGGAGACCGCCGAGGAGTCGCTGGACCGGCTCGCCCGGCTGGTAGGCAACCTGCTGGACATGAGTCGGCTCCAGGCCGGCGTCCTCGGCATCACGGCGACCGTGATCGGCCTGGAGGACGCCGTACCCCTGGCGCTGGACGAGCTCGGCCCGCCCGCCGCCGCCGTCGTGACCGACATCCCGGCCGACCTGCCCGCGGCCACCGCCGACCCAGGCCTGCTGGAACGGGTGCTGGTCAACGTCATCGCGAACGCGTTGCGGTACAGCCCGCCCGGGCAGCCGCCCACCATCACCGGGAGCGCGCACGCCGGCCAGGTGGAGCTGCGGATCATCGACCGGGGACCGGGCATTCCGGAGGAGCAGTGGGAGCACGTCTTCCTACCGTTCCAGCGCCTCGGCGACCGGGACAACCAGACCGGAGTCGGCCTCGGGCTTGCCCTGTCCCGGGGCCTGGCCGAGGCGATGGGTGGCAGCATCACTCCTGAGACCACCCCTGGTGGTGGGCTCACCATGGTGCTGCGGCTGCCCGCCGCCGTACAGACCAGCTCGGAGGGGCCGCAGGAATGACGCGCATCCTGGTCGTCGACGACGAACCGCAGATCCTGCGCGCCCTGCGGATCAACCTGCGGGCCCGCCGGTACGACGTGGACGTCGCCGGGACCGGGGCGGCCGCGCTGAAGGCCGCCGCCAGCCACCCGCCCGACCTGGTGGTGCTCGACCTCGGCCTGCCCGACATCGACGGCGTCGAGGTGATTCGCGGCCTGCGCGGCTGGACCGCCGTGCCGATCATCGTGCTCTCCGGGCGGGCCGGCAGTGAGGACAAGGTTGCCGCGCTCGATGCCGGAGCGGACGACTACGTCACCAAGCCGTTCGGGGTGGAGGAGTTGCTGGCCCGCATCCGCGCGGTGACCCGGCGGCTCGGCGCGCCCAGCGAGGCGGTGCCCGCGCTGCGGATCGGCCAGCACACCGTCGACCTGGCCGACCACGCCGTGCGGCGGGACGACGGGACCGAGGTCAAGCTGACCCCCACCCAGTGGAGCGTGCTGGAGAAGCTGCTGCGCCACCCCGGCAAGCTGGTCAGTCAGCGCCAGCTCCTGCATGACGTGTGGGGGCCGGAGTACCAGAACGAGACCAACTACCTGCGGCAGTACCTGGCCCAGCTACGGCGCAAGCTGGAGGACGACCCGGCCCGCCCCCGGCATCTCATCACCGAGCCCGGGATGGGCTACCGCTACCGGCCGTGACCGGCAGCGTCCGAGCGTGCGTGACGTCAGTCCGCGGCAACCCGTAGCCGTTCGGTGGCGTCCAGGCGGTAGCCGATGCCGTGCACGGTCGTGATGACCGGACCACGGCCGGCCAGCTTCTGCCGTAGCCGACGGACGTGCACATCCACGGTTCGCGCGCCTCGGCACATCTCGTAGCCCCAGACCTCGCGCAGTAGTTGCCCCCGGGTGAGTGCCTGACGAGGGTGGCGGGCCAGGTGGAGCAGCAGGTCGTACTCGCGCCGGGTGAACGTCACCGGCTCGCCACTGAGCTGGGCGGTCCGGCGTACCGGTCGCAGCAGCAGCTCGGGGCGGGTTGTTTGGGGGGCGCCCGACGACCTGCCTGGTGTGGCACCGCCGTCGCCGAAGGATGCCGAGGGGCTGTCGATCCCGATGATCGGGCCGCCGGACGACACCTCCTGGTGGAGCACGCCGGCGGCGAGCGCGGAGACCCGTTCGGCGAACTCGGCCAGCCGCTCGATGCCGGCCGCACCGGATCGGACCACGATGGAGATCTCGACCGTGACGATCTGCGGATCAGGTTCGGGTGCGGATGACGACCGGCGTGGCACGACCGGCAGAACGGTGACCGGGGACAGCATCTGGAGACCTTCGCAGAGATGGGCCCGGGTCGACCGGGCGCTGGAAGGTGCCGACCGCGACCGCGACCGGGTCGGCCCCGGACCGCGGGCTGACGAGTGCGGCCGGAACCAGGGCCGGTACGGTCGGCGCCGCCCGGTCGCCGAAGCTCGGGTCGAGCGGCGGCGCCACCAGCAGCGGGTCGACCTGGATCCGGTCGATCCCGAGCGGGCGCAGCATGCCGCGCAGAGCGGACTCGCAGAGCTCTTCCCACGCCTGATCCGCGCCCATCGCGGCGACCAGCAGCTCGGGCCGGGTGAAGGCGATGCCCACCTGCTGACCCTGTGGTGACCGGCCGGTCCGTACCGTCCCCACCAGCCGTCCCGGCAGCTCCCGCACCGGAACGGCGTAGATTATCGGGGCCTCGTCCATGGTCGAGGTGGTCCTTTCTGTTCGCGCCGCCGCTCTGGCGGCGGTCATCTGCTGAAACGTTCGAGGTCGCGGGCGAAGCGGCGGATCGTCGCGGCCCGGGCCCAGGACGGCGCGGGCACCGCGACGACCGGCACGGCCGCCCGCGTCACGCAGTACCGGGTGACGTGACCGCGCGACCCGCCGAACCGGCCGCGTTCCGGGCTGCCGACGACGAGCAGGTCGGACTGCCGGTGTGCGTGGTCGACCAGCACCTGCCCGGCGTAGCCCTGCGTCACCACCATCCGCACGGGTACGTCGCGGGGCAGCCCACCCAGCGCCGCGTCGAAGACGCCCCGCAGGTAGGTCAGGGCCGCCCGGTCGCACTCGTCCTGCCAGCGCCAGGTCAGCGTTCCGGGCCGCCACGTCGGCGCGAAGACCCACGCCCGTACGGCGTCCAACTGCGCACCGTCGCGGCGGGCCAGTTGCACCGCGCGGCGCAGCGCCTGCATCCCGGCGAACGACCGGTCGACGCCCACCACGATCCGGGGGGCGGGGCAAGGGCTGCTCATGCTGCGGGCACCGCCCACGCTGGGGCGTCCCGCATGACACGCGGGTCGGCCGGTGTGGTCAGGTCGAGCGCGCGGAGGATGAAGTGTGCGACCACGACCTCCACCCCGGCGCGACGTCGCAGGTCGGCCACGGCCCGGTGCAGCACGGTGATGCTGTCGGCGGAGAGCCGCACCACGGCGTCGACATCGGCCGCGATCCACCACGCGGCGACCGCGCACGGCTCGTGCCGCAGATATTCCACCAGGTGACTGCCGGGCGCGGACGGGCCGAGCCGGACGCTGACCAGCGCCTCGTGCCGCCGATCGGGCCCGTCCGTCCCGTTCGCGGGAGGTTCCGCCGGCTCGTCGGGGTTGCCGTCAGGGGCCTGCGGTTCGCCGTCCCGGCCCGACGTCGTGTCGGTGCCGGGTGGCAGGTCTCCGCGTTCCCAGCGCGTCATCCGCCAAGGACTCATGGACCCATCGTCACCACCCGGCGACGGCGGATCGAGCGCCGATACGCCGTTCTGACGGACCACCGCCAATTCTTGACGCCCCGTTCACGCCGGTGCCGGCCGGCCCCGCTGACACGGGGAGTAGCGTCCCGGACGGACCAACGGTTGGCGTACGAGGAGGATCGCGTGCAGACGACGACGGTGGACGTTCCGACCGGCGACGGGGTCGCCGACGCCTGCCTCACCAGGCCGGACGGGGACGGCCCGTTCCCGGCGGTGCTGCTCTTCCAGGACGCCTTCGGCCCGCGGCCCCGTCTGGTGGAGATGGCGGAGCGGATCGCCGCCCGGGGCTACCTCGTGCTGACGCCCCACCTGTTCCACCGGGCCGGCCGGGCGCCGCTGTTCGACCTGTCCCGCCTCGGTGAGGCGGACCAGCGCGGCGCGATCTTCGAGAAGATCATGCCGCTGGTCGGTGCGTTGACCCCCGACGTGATCATCCGGGACACCGCCGCCTACCTCGACTTCCTGGCGGCCCGCGACGACGTCCGGCCGGGGCCGGTGGCGATCACCGGTTACTGCATGGGGGGCACCAACGCGCTGCGGGCGATCGAGGCGTACCCGGACCGGATCGCCGCAGCGGCGAGCTTCCACGGCGGGCGGATCGTCACCGACGCGCCGGACAGCCCGCACCTGGGCGTCGACTCGATCACCGGCGAGGTGTACTTCGGGCACGCCGACGCGGACCAGTCGATGACGCCCGAGCAGATCGCGACGCTGGAGAAGGCGCTCGACGCCGCCGGTGTGCGGTACCGCTCCGAGGTGTACGCGGGCGCGCGCCACGGCTACACCATGGCCGACACCCCGGCGTACGACGAGCAGGCCACCGAGCGGCACTGGGCCGCCCTGTTCGACCTGCTGGACCGGGCCCTGCCGGTCGGCTGAAGAAGCCCAGCGGGGTTGCGCGCCGGGCCGGTCGTCAGCCGAAGCCGCCCGGCGCGTCCCGGTCGTTCCGGGGCCGGCCGGGTGTGCGCTCGGACGGTCAGCGGCGCAGCAGCACCGGCCCGGCGTCGATCCGGGTGCGGAACAGCGCGTACGGCCGGCGCCGCAGGTCCTGGCCCCGCTGGTACTGCGGCTGCCGGTGCAGCTGGTTGGCGGTCACGTATAGGTACCCGTCGGTGGCCACCGACATGGTGTCCGGCCAGAGCAGTCGCGGGTCGTGGACCACCGTCTCGTACTCGCCGTCCGGCCGCCGGCGCAGCACCGCGTTGTGTTCGTAGGAGGTGAGGTAGAGCCGCCCCGCGTCGTCGGACTCCAGCCCGTCCGACGCAGTGCCCTTGTCTCCCTCGTCGACCACCGTCGCCGCGACCGCCTCCTGGGTGACCGATGGGTCGGCCAGCGCCTTGGCGGCCACGCTGTACCAACGGCGGGACGCCAGCGGGCAGTAGTGCAGCCGGGTGCCGTCAGCCGAGATGGCGATGCCGTCGGAGCCCGTCGACACCGGCTTCGGCGGCCCGTCCGCCGGCCGCTTCAGGAGCGGCCGGCCCTCGACCACCGGCCGGAACGTCGTCAGCGGCTCCGCCTTCGTGGACGGGTGGTCGTGCAGCCGCCGCCAGGACGCCCCACTGGCCAGGTCCACCACGATGATCCCGTTCGGCCCGGCGGACGCCGAGTCGGTGATGTACGCGACCCCGGCCTCACCCCGCCGCAGGTCGAAGCGGACGTCGTTGAGGTACGTCGTCGGCAGCGCCACCTCCGCCGGGAAGGTGATCACCTGAGCGACCGTGTCGGTGTCCAGGTCGACCCGGACCAGCTTCGGCCCGCCCGGCGTCGTCGGCTGGTACATCGGGCTGCCGGTGTCCAGCACCCAGAGCCGGTCGGCCGGGTCCACCACGATGCTCTGCACCGAGACGAACGCGCCGGCGTCGTTGTCGCCCGACGGGTCGTTCCACGACTGGTCGGGGTAGGGCACCTCCCGGCCGTCGCGCAGCTCGACGACGGTGGCTGGCACCTCGTCGCCCCACCGGGGGAAGTTGACGAAGATCCGGCCCCGGTGCGAGACGCTCACCCCGGTCGGCATCGGGCCGGTGAAGGTGTGCACCAGCTCCAACTCGCCGAGCGGCTCGTCGCCGACCGGTCCGTTCATGACGCCCGCACCACGGTTCTCATCGTCTCGCCCCCAACCGGTCGGCCGGACCTCACGCCGGCCGTGGGTGGCTATTCCCGCCCCGCCGGCCGACATGCCTCCGGTCAGCTCGTGCTCGGCGCGGCGGCGAGCGCGGTGGGTAGGCCGGGGACCGGAACGTCCACGGCGAGCAGGGCGCCATCCACCGGTCCCGCCGACGTCAGCCCGTACCGGGCGGTGCCGACGAAGAGCCGGCGCAGGTCGGGGCCGCCCAGGCAGATGCCGGCCGGCTGGGTTGCCGGCAGCTGGATCTCCCGATCCAGCGTGCCGTCCGGCCGGTAGCGGCGCACCGCCGAGCCGCCCCAGAGCGCGACCCAGAGGTGGCCGGCCGCGTCGACGGTCATCCCGTCCGGGCCGCCCTCCCCGGCGGTCAGCCGCAGGAACGGCTCGCGCCCGTGCAGGGCCCCGGTGCGTGGGTCGACGGTGAACCGGTCGACCTCCCCGCGTGGCGAGTCGGCCAGGTACATGGTGGTGCCGGTGGCGTCGAACGCCGGCCCGTTCGGCACGGTCAGCCCGGTCACGGCCGGCACCGGTGCCGCGCCCGGAGCCAGCCGGAACAGGGAGCCCGCACCGGGCACCCCGGCGTACGTCATGCTGCCGGCCCAGAACCGGCCGTGCGGGTCGGCGACCGCGTCGTTCATCCGGGCCGGCTCGGGACCGTCGCTGACCAGATCGGCGACCGTCCGGGGGTCGCCGATGGCGGGCAGCAGGGCGACGCCGGTCCCGGCGGCGGCCAGCCAGTCGCCGGGACTGCCCGCGACCGGGGCGACCGCGCCCAGCGGGACGTCCAGCCGGCGCAGCTCCCGCAGTGGGCCCGGTCGGTCGCCGGCGGTCTCCAGCAGCCGCCCGGCCAGCAGGTCGACCAGGACCAGCCGGCCGGCCACCCAGCGCAGCCCTTCGCCCAGCTCCAACCGGTCCGCGCTCCACACGGTCGGTTCGGTCAGCTCCATCTCGCTCCTTCGACGATCGGCGCGGCGATCGGCCGCCCCCAGTGGTCAGCGCACGGTGCCGCCGGGCCCGTGGTCGAGCAGCGACAGCTCGGCACGGTCGGGCAGTCCCTCCCAGTCGCCCCGGGTGGCCACCGCGAACGCACCGGTGGTGACCGCCCGGTCCAGCCGGGCCGGGGCGTCGGCGCCGTCCAGCCAGCCGGAGAGCAGCCCGGCCACGAAGGCGTCGCCGGCGCCGACGGTGTCCACCACCGGCACCGTCCGGGCGGGGCGGTGCACCGTGCCGAGCGCGCTGTGGCTGGTCGCCCCGCCGGCACCGTGCTTCACGACGACCTCGGTCACCCCGGCCGCGCGCAGCGCCGCGACCGGGTCGGCCGCATCGGTCAGCACGGCCAACTCGTCGTCGGAGGCGACCACCAGGTCGATCGAGGGCAGCAGCGGCCGCAGCGCGTCGGCGGCTGCGGCGACCGACCAGAGCCGGTGCCGGTGGTTGACGTCCAGGCAGACCGTGCTGCCCGCCGCACGGGCGAGGCGTACCGCCGCCACCACGGCCTGGTACGGCTCGGCGCCCAGCGCGCAGGTGATGCCGGTGACGTGCAGCAGCCGGGGCGGCGGCCCGGGCGGGTCGAAGGCGGGGGTGACGTCGGCCGGTTGCAGCCGGGAGCCGGCCGACCCGGTGCGGTGGTAGGTGACCCGGTTGATGTCGGCGACCCGGGATTCGAAGAGGATCAGCCCGGTGGCGGCCGCCGGGTCGACCCGGGACCAGGTCAGGTCGACGCCTTCGGCGCGCAGCGTGCGGCGAACCAGCTCACCGGGCTCGTCGGCTCCGGTGACCCCGACCCAGGCGGCCCGGTGGCCGAGCCGGGCCAGCCCGATCGCCACCGTCGACTCGGACCCGGCAACGGAGATTCCGGCGGTGCCGCCCAGCCGCAGCGGGCCGGTGGTGCGGAAGGCCGCCATCGTCTCGCCGAGGGTGAGCAGGTCGGTCATGGCCGGACCGCCGCGAGGAAGGCGGCGGCGCGCTCGCGCAGCGCCGCTGGGTCGCCGCCCCGGACGGCGTCGCCGAGCAGCGGGGAGCCGACGCCGACCGCGACCGCTCCCCGGTCGAGGTAGCGCCGCGCGCCGTCGGCGTCGACCCCACCCACCGGCACGAACGCGGTGCCGGGGAACGGATCGCGCAGCGCGCCGAGGTAGTCGGGCCCGCCGAGGGAAGCCGGGAAGAGCTTGATGGCGGCGGCCCCGGCGCCGCTGGCCTGCACCACCTCGCTGGGGGTGAGCGCGCCGGCGAGCACCGGCAGCCCGAGTCGGCCGGCCTCGGCGAGGCTCGGTGCCAGCGCCGGGGTGACCAGGAAGCCCGCGCCGGCGTCAGCCGCCGCCCGGGTGTCCTCTGCGCTGAGCACGGTGCCCGCGCCCAGGGCGAAGTCGGGCCCGAGGGCGGCCCGGGCCCGCCGGATGGTGCCGAGCGCGTCGGCACCGGTCAGCGAGACCTCGATCAGGGCGACGCCGCTCTCGGCCAGGGTGAGCACGGCGGTCAGTGCGGCGGCCGGGTCGGGGCCGCGCACGATGGCCAGCAGCCGGTGGGTACGCAACTCGTCAAGCAGGTTCATCGAGATTGTCCTCAGTGGAAGCGGTGGGCGGAGATGGTGAGCCGCCACGCGACCTCACCGGCGGGCGGGACGACCGCCGCGTCGGCCGGGCCGGCGTCGGTCAGGTCGAAGGCGGCGCCCAGCATCGGTTCGACTCCGATGCTGCGGTAGGGGGCGGCGGTTGGCCAACCGTTCAGGTTGCGCCAGAGCGCGGTGCTGCGGGGCTGGTCGGAGCACTCCAGCTCCAGGGTCAGCCGGTCGGCGCCGTCGGTCACCTGGACCCGGGGGCAGTCGAGCAGCACCGCGCCGAGCGCGGTGCCGTCGTCCGGGCCGAGGGTGTCCAGCGTCATCCCGGCCGGCGTCGGCCACGGCCCGGTCAGCCAGGGGCTGCCGGCGGGCCAGTCGCCCGGGGGAAGCAGCGCGGCGGCCTCCGGGTGCAGTCGGGTCAGGGTGCCGGCGGGCGCGTCGAGGCGGGCCTCGGGGGAGAGGTCGAGCAGGGCGTGCGCCGCCCAGACGAACCGGTGGCCGGGGTCGGCGGCCAGTCGGTAGTCGGCCACCACCACGCCGTCCCGGTCGATGATCCGGCGGGTCAGGGTGAACGCCGGGCGTTCGATGACCAGGGTGTCGGGACCGGAGGCATGCCACGGCCGGGACCACACCTGGCCGTGGTCGGGCCGGCCGCGCACGGTGGGCAGGCACTCTTCCAGCCCGCCGGCGTCGATGAACGCGTCGTCGGGGCGTACCTCGTGCCGGCCGGGCTCCGGGCCGCGCCAGAGCCACTCCCGGCCGCCGCCGCGCAGGCTGGTCCATCGGCCGCCGCGCTCCGCGTCGTACGCCACCCGCAGCGGCACCGACGTCGCTCCGGTCACCACTCGGCGAACGACCCGTCGCGGTGCTGCCAGACCGGGTTGCGCCAGGCATGCGGGGTACGGGCGGCCTGACGAACCGCTGCCTCGTCCACGGTGATGCCCAGCCCGGGCCGGTCGAGCCGGGCGATGTGCCCGTCCACGAACCGGAAGGGCTCCGGGTCGACGACGTAGTCCAACAGCTCGGAGCCGGCGTGGTAGTGGATGCCGATGCTCTGCTCCTGGATCAGGAAGTTCGGTGTCGCGAAGGCTACCTGGAGGCTGGCCGCCAGGGAGATCGGGCCGAGCGGGCAGTGCGGGGCGAGCAGCGCCCCGTACGTCTCGGCCAGCGCGGCGATCCGGCGGACCTCGGAGATCCCACCGGCGTGCGACAGGTCCGGCTGGACCACGGCGACCCCGGCCTGCAACGGGCCGAGGAACTCGGAGCGGCCGTAGAGCCGTTCGCCGGTGGCCACCGGGATCGGCGTGCCGGCGACGATGTCGCGCAGGTGGTGGGCCTGGTCGGGCAGGACCGGCTCCTCCACGAAGAAGGGGCGCAGGGGTGCCAGCTCGGGCAGGATCCGGCGTACCGCGGCCAGCCCGGCGCGGCCGTGGAAGTCCAGCGCGATGTCCCGGTCGGCGCCGAGCACCTCCCGGGCGGCGGCGACCCGGCCGATCACCGCGTCCACCTCGGCGGAGGTGGGGATGGCGGAGAGCCGCCCGCAGGCGTTCATCTTGACCCCGGTGAAACCGGCGGCGACCTGCGCGGCGGCGGCGTCGGCGACCTCGTCGGGGTCGTCCCCGCCGATCCAGGAGTAGACCCGCACCCGGTCCCGGACGGCACCGCCGAGCAGGGCGTGCACCGGTGCCCCGTACGCCTGCCCGGCGATGTCCCAGAGTGCCTGGTCGAGGCCGGCGACGGCGCTGGAGAGGATCGGGCCGCCACGGTAGAAGCCGCCCTTGGTGAGGACCTGCCAGTGCTGCTCGATCCGCAGCGGATCCTCGCCGATCAGATATTCGGAGAGCACCTCGACCGCGCTGCGCACCACCTCGGCGCGCCCCTCGACCACCGGTTCACCCCACCCGACCAGCCCGTCGTCGGTCTCCACCCGGCAGAACAACCACCGTGGCGCGACCAGGAAGGTCTCGATCCGCTCGATCTTCACCGACTGCCCCTCTGTTTCCTTGCCTTTTCCACGTCCCGGACGGCCTTGTCCAGCAACTCACGCATGGCGGTCTCGGCCGCCGTCTCGTCCCGTGCGCGCAGCGCGTCGACCACCGCGCGGTGGCTGGGCACCGGGTCGTCGTGCGGGGCGCCGCCGTGCACCAGCCGGTCCCGCTCGGCGAGCCCGGTCTCCATCACCACCTCCATCCGCTCCAGCAGCTCGTTGTGGGTGGCGGCGAGCAGCGCGCGGTGGAAGGACAGGTCGGCGGCGACGGCGGCGGCGGGGTCACCGTTGGCCTCGGCCATCTCGTCCAGCGCCCGGTCGAGAGCGGCCACGTCGTCCTCGGTGGCCCGACTGGCGGCCAGCCGGGCGGCGGCCGGTTCGATGATGGCGCGTACCTCGTGCAGCTTTTCGAGCAGGTGCTCGTCGGCGCCTTCGGCGAACTGCCAGCGGATCACGTCGCCGTCGAGCAGGTTCCAGTCCGCTCGCGGCCGGACGAACGTGCCGCGCTTCTGCCGGGCGTCGACGATGCCCTTGGCCGAGAGCACCTTCAGCGCCTCGCGCAGTGCCGTCAGGCTGACGTCGAACTCCTCCTGCAACGCGACGATGTTCAGGGTCGCCCCGGCGGCGATCTCACCGGTGAGGATGCGACGGGCGATGGCTTCGACGGTCTGCCCGTGGACGCCGCGGCGTGCGTACTGTGCCAATGCTCTCCTGGCCTTCTTGTTGGTCGGTGTCGATCTCTCAGGCCGAGGCTTTCACTGCGGTCCAGCCACCGTCCACCACCAGGCTCGCGCCGGTGACGTAGGCGGCGTCCGGTGAGGCGAGGAAGGCAACTGTCGCGGCCACCTCGTCCGGCGTGCCGAAGCGCTTCGCCACAGTCTCCGTGACGCTGCGCTGGCGGTCCTCTTCGGACACGTCGGCCCAGGCGCCGGTGAGGATCGGCCCGGGCAGCACGGTGTTGACCCGCACCTGTGGGCCGTACTCCACGGCGAGCTGGCGACCGAGCGCGACCAGGCCGCCCTTGGCCGCGGCGTACGCGGGCCGGCCGGGCAGCCCGACGAGAGCGTGCACCGAGGAGACCAGCACCACCGCGCCCGCACGCGACCGCAGGTCGTCGAGGCAGGCCCGGACGCCGAGGAAGGAGCCGGTGAGGCTGACCCCGATCTGGTGGTCCCAGGACTGCCTGCTGGTCTCGTGCGCCGGCGCGACCTGCACCGCGTACGCGTTGCTGACCAGAATGTCCACCGGCCCGAGACCGCCCCGTACCGCCGCCACGGCGGCCGTCCAGTCGGCCTCCTCGCTGACGTCGCCCACTACGGACAGTGCTCGCCCGCCCTGGGCGGTCAGCTCCTCGGCCAGCGGGGCCGGATCGCGCACGTCGAGCAGCGCGACCGCCGCTCCCTCGGCGGCGAGCCGCCGTGCGGTGGCCGCACCGATGCCCCCCGTCGCGCCGGTGACCAGCGCGTTCCTGCCTTCAAGCCGGCGCATAGGCTGATCCACCTGACCTCGCCTCGGATCTCATCTAATCATTAATTACGAAGATATCTTGACAGCCGGCGAGTGCCGATGCAACCTTCTGGTCACACACATTCACATGGACGACACATCGCGCCGTGACGCTACGTGTCGTAGAGGAAGGACACCCTCGTGAGCGACTTCGACCCCGGTCGCCGGCGATTCCTTGGTCACCTCGGGCTCGCCGGCCTGGGCGCACTCGGCGCCAGCTCGTTCCTCAGCGCGTGCGCCAGCTCGGCCAGCGGGCCGACGACGGGCAACGGATCCGGCGCGGTCACCATTCAGTCCAATCTCTCCTCGCCGCAGGCCAAGGCGGCGATGGAGAAGCTGATCGCGAACTTCAACGCGCAGGGCAAGGGCACGGCGAGCCTCAACACGATCGCCTCGGAGACCTTCCGGACCCAGCTGCCCACCTACCTGACCTCGGCCAACCCGCCGGACCTCTACACCTGGTACGCGGGCTCGGTCGCCAACGACTACGCCAGCCGCAACCTGCTGCTGGACGTCTCCGACGTCTGGAAGTCGCTGGGCGACTACCCCCAGTCGCTGCGCACCCTCTCCACCGACGCCAGCGGCAAGCAGGTCTTCGTGCCGATGAACAACTACTGGTGGGGCTTCTTCTACCGCAAGTCCAACTTCGCCAAGTGGGGCGTGCAGGAGCCGAAGACCTGGACCGAGTTCCTGGCGCTGTGCGAGACGCTGAAGAGCAAGGGCATCCCGCCGATCGGCATCGGTCTCGGCGACACCCCGTGGGTGGCCTCGGCCTGGTTCGACTACCTCAACATCCGGATCAACGGCGCCCCGTTCCACCGCGAGTTGCTCGCCGGCAAGCAGCGCTTCGACGACCCCAAGGTCAAGGCGGTCTTCACCCGCTGGCGCGAGGCCCTGCCCTACTTCGACCCCAAGGGCAAGGCGTACCCGTTCCAGGAGGCGACGACCGCTCTGCTGGCCGGCAAGACCGGCATGTTCCTGATCGGCACCTTCTTCGCCGACGCGGCGCCGAAGGACGCCCTCGGCGACCTGGACTTCTTCCGGTTCCCGATCATCGACCCGGCGGTGCCGGTGGCCGAGGAGGCCCCGACCGACGGCTTCTTCGCCAGCGCGAAGACCGCCAACCCGACCGGCACCAAGGCCCTGCTCGGCTACCTGTCCTCGGTCGAGGCGCAGGAGGCGTACGTCAAGGCCAGCTCGGGCATCGTGCTGCCGGCCAACCCCAGGGCCAAGGCGGCCGACTCGCCGTTGGTGGCCAAGGGCAAGGCGATGCTCGACGACGCCAAGGAACTGACCCAGTTCTTCAACCGCGACTCCAGCGACGCGCTCCAGCCGACCGCGGACACCGCGCTGACC
Organism: Micromonospora sp. NBC_00389; assembly: GCF_036059255.1. Taxonomy (NCBI): domain Bacteria; kingdom Bacillati; phylum Actinomycetota; class Actinomycetes; order Micromonosporales; family Micromonosporaceae; genus Micromonospora; species Micromonospora sp. NBC_00389. The sequence goes on from NZ_CP107947.1 coordinate 2,131,083, forward strand.
AAGTTCATGGACAAGCCGGACCAGATCGACGCGATCCTGCGGGAGTGGCAGACCAGCGCCGAGAAGGTCTTCAAGGGCTGACGTGACAGCAACGATCTCCACGACTCCGGTCACCCCCACCCGGCGGCGGCGACGGTCGGCCCGACTGTCGCCGCTGCTGGTGGCGTTCGTCCTGGTGCCGTTCGCGGTCGAGAGCGTCTGGGTCTTCTGGCCAGCGTTGCAGGGCTTCTGGTTCTCCCTCACCCGCTGGGACGGCATGTCGCCGCCCACGTTCGTCGGCGTCGACAACTACGTCGAGTTGGCCGGCGACGCCACCTTCCGGGGCGCGCTGCTCAACACGGTGATCTGGCTGGTCCTCTTCGGTGGCCTCTCCGTGCTCGGCGGCTTCGGCATGGCGCTGGTCCTGCAACGGGAACGGCGCGGAGTCGGCTTCTACCGGGCCGCCCTGTTCACCCCGGTCGTCTTCTCCCTGGTGGTAACCGCGCTGGTCTGGCGGGTCTTCTACCAGCCCGACGGTGTCGCCGACACGCTGCTGCGGGCCGTGGGCCTGGAACAGCTGATCCGGCCGTGGCTCGCCGATCCGCAGACCGCGCTGTACGCGGTGATCCTGCCCGCCCTGTGGCGGCAGATCGGCTACGTCATGGTGCTGTACCTGGCCGGGCTGAAGGCGATCGACCCGGCGCTGCACGAGGCCGCCCGGATGGACGGCGCCAGCTCCTGGCAGCGGCTGCGACACGTCACCATTCCCCAGCTCCGTGGGGTCAACGCCGTGGTGCTCTCGGTCATCGTGATCGACTCGCTGCGCTCGTTCGACATCGTCTGGTCACTCACCAAGGGCGGGCCGTACCACTCGTCGGAGCTGCTCAGCACCTACATGTACTCGACCGCGTTCCAGAGCCTGCGGCTCGGCTACGCCTCCGCGATCGCCGTGGTGATCTTCGTGCTGGCGCTGGCGGTCATCCTCGGCTACCTGGTCCGCGCGTTCCGGGAGGAAGCGTGATGAACAAGCTCCGCACCGGGGCCTTCCACACCGGAATGATCCTGCTCTCGCTGCTGTGGCTGGGGCCGGTGATCTGGGTCGTGGTGATGTCGACCCGATCGTTCGACGACATCGCCGCGCACGGGGTCGGCAGCCTGCCGCGCTCGTTCACCCTGGACACCTATCGGCAGGCGTGGACCGACGGCGGTGAGCTGCGGGCTCTGATCAACAGCATGCTGGTCACGGTCCCGTCGGTGGCGCTGAGCCTGGCCCTGGCCGCGATGGCCGCGTTCGCCCTCAGCCGCTTCCGGATCCCCGGCCGGCGGACCATCCTGCTGCTGATGCTCGCCGGCAACCTGCTGCCACCACAGATCCTGCTCATCCCGGTGGCCAAGTTCAGCGAGCTGACCGGCCTGTACGACACGCTCTGGGCGTTGATCGCGGTGCAGGTCGGCTTCGGCCTCGGCTTCTACACCTTCGTCCTGCACGGCTTCATGCGTGAGCTGCCGGGCGAGATCCAGGAGGCAGCCACGATCGACGGCGCCGGGCCGGCGCAGATCTTCACCAAGGTGATGCTGCCGCTGACCCGGCCCGCGCTCGCCGCCCTCGGAGCCCTCTCCTTCACCTGGATCTTCAACGACCTGCTCTGGGCGATCACCGTGCTGCGTACCGACGACAACATGCCGGTCACCCCCGCGCTGCTCGGCCTCCAGGGGCAGTTCGTGTCCTCCTGGAACGTCATCGCCGCCGGCACGGTCATCGCGGCCGTGCCTACGGTCGCGGTCTTCCTGCGCTTCCAGCGGCACTTCGTCTCCGGTCTGGCGCTCGGGGCGGTCAAGTGAGCACCCCGGCCGGGCGGCGCTGGACGCTGCGCGGTGCGCACACCGAGTACACCGTCACCGTGCCGGCGCACGGCCGGTGGCTGGAGCTGGTCGCGTGGGGCCCGCACGGGATCTCCGACGGGCCGTCACCGGTCGCCTACGACGGCCCGGTGCCGTTCCTCACCGCCGGAGATGCCGCCCCGATCGAGTACGCCACCGACGCCGACCGGCCGTTCACCGGTGCCGACCTGGTGGTGGAGACCTCCGCGGGGCAGCGCCGGGTGGGCTTCGATCACACCGACGTACGGGCCGACGCCGACCAGCGGGAGCTGGCCGTCGGGTTCGCCGACCCGGTCACCGGGCTGCGCGCCACCGTGCACTACCGGGTGCCCGCCGGCACCGACGTGGTGCAGCGGTGGGTCGAGCTGACCAACGGCGGCACGGGTCCGCTGCGGGTGGTCCGGGCTGGATCGGCCGGGTTCTGCGTACCGACCCCGCACGGCGCGTTGCTCAGCCACCAGTGGGGGCAGTGGGCGCAGGAGTTCCAGCTCTCCCACGTCGAGCTGGGCCACGGCACGTTCACCATCGGCAGTGCCCAGGGCGTGCCCGGGCACCTGCACGTGCCCTGGCTGGCCGTCCGGGACGCGGCCGAGCCGGACGGCCCGGCCTGGGGGGTGGCGCTGGCCTGGACCGGCTCGTGGGAGATCAGCGCCGATCGGGACACCGGCGGCCTGACCCGCGTCCGGGCCGGCCGTCAGCTGGCCGACGGCCCGCTGGAGCTGGCCCCTGGTGACCGGCTGACCCTGCCGGTGGTCACCGGGGCGTACAGCCCGGACGGCCTGGACGGGCTGGCCCGGGTCTGGCACACCCACCAGCGGCTGCTCGCCGGGGAGCGGCTCACCCCACGTCCGGTGCTCTACAACTCCTGGGAGGCCACCTACTTCGCGGTCGAGGCGGAGAGCCAGTTGGCGCTCGCCAGGATCGCCGCCGAGTTGGGCGTGGAGACGTTCGTGGTGGACGACGGCTGGTTCGTCGGCCGCGACGACGACACCGCCGGCCTGGGTGACTGGACGCCCGACCCGGCGAAGTTCCCGGCCGGGTTCGACGCGTTCATCGCCGACGTCCGCGCGCTCGGGCTGAACTTCGGGCTCTGGGTCGAGCCGGAGTGCGTCAACCCACGATCCACGCTCTACGCCGAGCACCCGGAGTGGGTCTACGCCGTCGACGGCCGACCGCTCACCCCGGTACGCAACCAGTACCTGCTCGACCTGGGCCGGCCGGAGGTCGCCGAGTTCGTCCACTCCACCGTGGACGGTCTGCTCCGCCGGTACGACATCGACTACCTGAAGTGGGACTTCAACCGCCCGCGTACCGAGCCGGGGCGGCCGGACGGGGTCGGCGCGCTCGACCTGGACGGCGCGCACGTGGCCAACCTGCACCGGATCTACGAGCGGCTGCGCCGGGACCACCCCGGCGTGCTGATCGAGGCGTGCGCCGGCGGGGGCGCGCGCACCGACCTGGCGATGGCCGCCCGGGCCGACGTCTTCTGGCCCAGCGACAACACCGGCCCGCTCGACCGACTGGCCATCCAGTACGGCTTCCTGCACGCCAACGCCCCGCACCTGCTCAGTTCCTGGGTCACCGACGCGCCCGGCCTGTTCGACCCGCGCCCGCGCTCACTGGCGTTCCGGTTCGTGCTCGCGATGGCCGGCGTGCTCGGCATCGGCGCGGACATCCGGGCCTGGACGCCGGCACAGCGGGCCGAGGCGGCCGGCTGGATCGCCCGGTACAAGGAGATCCGGGACGTCGTCACGTACGGCGAGGTGCACCTGATCGGAGGCCCCCACCAGGCCCGCTGCGCGGTGCAGTACACCGCGCCGGACGAGCGCCGGGTGGTCGTGCTGGCCTGGCACACCGGCCGGCTGGACGGCGCAGGCCTGCTCCCGTCCCGCCCGGTCCGGTTGCCGCTGCACGGCCTGGATCCGGCCGCCCGTTACCGGCACGGCGATCGGCACTACTCCGGCAGCCACCTCAGCGCGGTCGGCCTGCCCGTGCACTGGGGCCCGACCCACGACGCCGACCTCATCGTGCTGCACCGCGACTGAGGCCGGAGCACCACCGCACCCCACCCCCGAGGGACAGGAGTACCCCCATGCGCCTGATCCGACCGCTGACCGCCGCCCTGGCCGTGCTCGGCCTGGGCCTGGTCGGCCCGCTGCCGGCCATGGCCGGCCCACCGCACACCGCTCCACCACCGGCCGGCGGCCACGGCGGGCCGGGCCGACCCGGTCACGCCCCGGCCGCCACCGGCGCTGAGGACCAGGGTGCGCCGGCCTTCTTCAACAGTGGGCTCGCGCCGATGCCGTACCAGGGCTGGAACACCTACTTCGGTCTCGGTGGCGATCCCACCGAGGCCGAGGTCCGGTCGGTCACCGATTTCATGGTCAGCAGCGGCCTGCGGGACGCCGGCTACACGTACGTCTGGATCGACGGCAACTGGGCCGCGCCCACCCCGCGTGACGAGGCCGGCCGGCTGGTCGCCGACCCGGCCCGGTTCCCCGGCGGGATGGCCGGGCTGGCCGCGTACATCCACAGCAAGGGGATGAAGGCCGGTATCTACACCGACGCCGGGCCGTACCTGCCGGGGCAGTGTGGGCTGGGCAGCAACGGCCACTACCGGGCCGACGTGGCCCAGTTCGCCGGCTGGGGCTTCGACGCTCTCAAGGCCGACTGGCTCTGCGGCCGGGCCGCGGGCCTGGACCCGGAGACCACCTTCCGCGAGCTCGCCGAGGCGGTACGCCAGTCGCCCCGGCCGATGCTGCTCAACATCTGCAACCCGGTCAGCTCCGACTGGGGTGGCGGGCCGTACACCCCGGAACAGCTCTCCACCTGGAGCTACACCTACGCGCCCACCATCGCCGACTCCTGGCGGACCTACACCGACGTGGGGCTCACCGATCCGACCCCGCAGTGGGCCTTCCCCTGGGTGCTGCGCAACATGGACGTCAACGCGTACCACCCGGCGGCCACCGGGCCGGGGCACTACAACGACCCGGACTACCTGCTGCCGATGCGCCCGCTGCCCGGCGGCGGGTACGAGCTGAGCCTGGAGGAGTCCAAGACGCAGCTCGGCATGTGGTCCATCATGGCCGCCCCGTTGGTGATCGGCTCCGACCCGCGCGGCCTGCCCAGCGAGATGATCTCGGCGCTGACCAACCCGGAGATCATCGCGGTGAACCAGGACCCGCTGGTCCGGCAGGGCATCAAGGTCGCCGACACCGGGGTCGACGCGCAGGTCTGGAGCAAGGTGCTCACCGGCTCGGGCCGGCGGGCGGTCGCCCTGCTCAACCGGCACGACACCGCGCAGACGATCACGGTGAACTTCGCCGATGTCGCGCTCGGCGGGTCGGTCACGGTCCGCGACCTGTGGTCCCGTGTCACCGTCGACGCCGCGCCGGGCACCGCCGGCATTCAGCCGTTCACCGGCTCGTACACCGTCGAGGTCCCGGCGCACGGGGTGGCCATGCTCGGCCTGACCGGCACCGACCAGGTCGCCGGCGCCAGCCTCGGCGGCACCGCCAGCGCCAGCCCGGCGCTGGTCCGGGTGGACGACACGCACGCCACCGCCTTCGTTCGCAACGGGCAGGGCGCGCTGGCGGTGAACACCCGCTCCGGCGCGACGTGGGGCACCGGCTGGACGTCACTCGGCGGCCCGGTCGGTGGCCGGATCCTCGGCCAGCCGGCGGCGTACGCCTCACCGGGTGGCCGGCTGGACGTCTTCGTCCGGGGCACCGACAACGCTGCCTGGCAGCGGAGTTACGTCGCCGGGAAGTGGGGGCCGTGGCGCAGCCTCGGTGGCACGCTGACCGACGGACCCACGGTGGCCTGGACCAGCCCGACCGAGTGGACGCTCGTCGTCCGCGGCGCCGACGGCAAGCTCTGGTCGCGGACCCCGAGCACCGGCTGGACCGGGATCGGCGCGCCCGAGGACCGGCCGTTCTACGGGCGGCCGAGTGCGGTCGTCGATGACGCCGGCGTGCTGCACGTGGCGGTCCGCAGCCGGACCGACGAGGTGTGGTGGCGCAGCCGGACCGGCACCACCTGGTCGGCCTGGACCAGCGTGGGCGGTACCACCAGCGGCAGCCCGACCCTGCTCGCCACCGCCGGCCGGGTCTACCTGTTCGCGTTGGCCGCCGACAACCGGCTCTGGCAGCGCAACCTGATCGACGGGGCGTGGGGCGGCTGGTTCCGCCGTGGCGAGTTCGCCACCGACGCCTTCCGGGGCGCACCGGGTGCCGCCGCTGGTGCCAACGGCAGCGCCTGGCTGGCGGTACGCGGCGTGGACGACCGGGTGCACCAGCTCGTCCTCTGATCCACGGTGGCGGGCCGCCGGCCGGCGGCCCGCCACCCGCACCCGTTCCGGTGGTGCAGCGGTGATCACCGCAACGGAAGGGGCGGGCACCCCAGGCTGGGTGGATGGCAATGCGGCGGGGACGACGGTGAAGGCACTCGTGTGGCAGGGCGCCAACGAACTGGCGGTGACCCAGGTGCCGGACCCGCAGCTGCGCAACGAGCAGGACGTCATCATCAGGGTGCGCAAGACGGTGACCTGCGGCTCCGACCTGCACCTGCTGGGCGGCCACATCCCGTTCCTGAGTCGCGGTGACGTCCTCGGCCACGAGTTCCTGGGTGAGGTGGTCGAGGTCGGTCCGCAGGTGCGCAGGCACACCGTGGGCGACCGGGTGGTGGTCTGCTCGTTCGTCTCGTGCGGTCGCTGCTGGTACTGCCAGCAGCAGCAGTTCTCGTTGTGCGACAACGGCACCACCGACCCGGTGATCGCCGAGAGCGACTGGGGTTTCGCACCCGCCGGCTGCTACGGCTACTCGCAGGCCCTCGGCGGCTTCGCCGGCAGTCATGCGGAGTACGTCCGGGTCCCGTACGCCGACCAGGGCGCGTTCACCGTTCCGGACGGAGTGAGCGATGAGCGTGCGCTGTTCGCCTCCGACGCTGCTCCGACCGGGTGGATGGGCGCCGACCTGGGCGGTGTGCGGCCGGGTGACGTGGTGGCGGTGTGGGGTGCCGGCGGGGTGGGCCAGATGGCGGCGCGGGCAGCGGTCCTGCTGGGTGCGGAGCGGGTGATCGTGATCGACCGTCTCGACAACCGGCTACGGATGGCGGAGACAAGCCTGGGGGTGGAGACCCTCAACTATCAGACCCACGACGTGGGCGGTGAGCTGCTGGAACGCAGCGGCGGGCGCGGGCCGGACGTGTGCATCGAGGCCGTCGGGATGGAGTCGCACGGCACCGGCCAACAATTCTGGTACGACCAGATCAAGCAGCAGTTGCGGCTGGAATCGGACCGGCCGGTCGCCGCCCGCGACGCGATCCACCACTGCCGCAAGGGCGGCAACGTGTTCCTGCTCGGCGTCTACGCCGGCCCGGTGGACAGATTCCCGCTCGGCGCGGTGCTGAGCAAGGGCCTCACGCTGCGCGGCGCGCGGCAGCACGGCCACCGCTACATTCCGATGTTGCTCGAACGGATGGCGCGCGGCGAACTCGTCACCGAGCACCTGGCGACTCACACCATGCCGCTCGACCAGGCTCCGCAGGGCTACGACATGTTCAAGAACAAGACCGACGACTGCGTACGGGCCGTCTTCGAGCCCGCTGGATGACACCCGTCCTCATCCGCGCCGGATGAGGCCGGGCCCGGCGGCGATGTCGATCTCACCCTCGCCAACGTCGTGCCCGGCCGCGCAGCGCAGCACAGCCCGGACCGGCTGGCCGCAGTCACGGTGGGTGGCGAGCACGGAGGGGCCGGCGTCGTCAGCGGCCCAGGTGTCGCCCCAGTTGCGCAGCGCGGTGATGACGGGCAACAGCTCACGACCCTTGCGGGTGAGCTGGTACTCGTGGCGGGTGCGCTGCCCCGGCTCCCGGTAGGGGATCCGTTCGAGCACGCCGGCGGTGACCAGCTCCTTGAGTCGGGCCGCCATGGCGGGCTCGCCGATCCCGGCACGGCGGACGAAGTCGTCGAATCGGCGCGTTCCGAGCAGAGCCTCGCGCATGATCAGAATCGTCGACCTGCTGCCCACGATATCCATCGCGCGCGCGATGGAGCAGTTCGCCGCCGACCAGGAGTCGCGGTCCTCCAGGAGGTCACCCATGGTCACCAGGGTACGACCTGACTTGCACGACGGCTAGTCAGGTGCTTCACTAGGGTCCGGCTGGCTTCGTCTTGCCATAGCCAGGTGCCGGGCCTCAGCTGCCCCGACCGCCACCACCCACCTCCCCGCCCGCCGCCAGCGCTGGACCACCGGTGCCCGCGCGGATCGACCCCAAGGAAGCCCTGTGACCGACCAGCGCACCACGGCCCCGACCAGGCCAGCACGCCTGCGGCACGCGAGCGCCCCCGGGCCGGACGCCACCGCGCGGCCATCCCTTCGCGGCTCCCGCGCGGTCACCCTGATCGCCATGTGCCTGGGCGCGATGATCACGTTCCTCCAGATCACCGCGACCGTCTCCGCCCTGACCACCATCCAGCGGGACCTGCGCGTCGACCCGACCACCCTGATCTGGATTCCCAGCGCCTACACCCTGGTGGTGGCGAGCCTGGTGCTGTCCGCCGCCACGCTGGGCAACCGATACGGGCGCAGGCGCATGTTCAGCGCCGGCGTCGTGGCCATGATCGCCGGCGGCGCCGTCGTGGCCGGCGCTCCCACCGTGGCCTGGGTGATCGCCGGGCAGCTGCTCGCGGGCCTCGGCGGGGCCCTGATCCTGCCGAACAGCCTGGCGATCCTCGGCGCGACCTTCACCGACCCGCACCGGCGCACCGAGGTCATCACCGCCTGGTCGGCCGCCTCCGGCATCGGCCTCGCGGTAGGTCCGCTCATCGCCGGCGCCCTGCTGCGCCACCACCAGTGGCACAGCGTGTACGTGTCGACGATCGTGCTGGGCGTGGTCACCCTCGTCGTGGCCGCCATCGGAGTGGCCGAGTCTCGGCCGAGCGCAGGCCGACTCGACGTGCCCGGCCTGCTCCTCGGCACCCTCGCCATCGCCGCCGCCGTCTACGCCATGATCCAGGGCGGTCGGGACGGCTACACCAGCCCGGTGGTGGCCACGACCTGGATCGTCTCGGCCGCCGCGCTGGTCAGTTTCGTGCTGGTCGAGTTGCGCACCAGTGCGCCGATGCTCGATGTGCGGCTGTTCCGGTCCGCGTCGTTCAGCGCCGTCATGGTCGTCGCCGCGGTGTCGCTGTTCGGCTTCACCGGCGTGGCGATCCTGCTCGTCCTGTTCCACGAACGCGCTCAGGCGCTCAGCCCGCTGGACACGGGCTGGCGGATGCTGGTGCTCTTCGGTGTCTACGCGGTCGCGGCCTTCGGCGCCGAGCGGATGATCCGCCGTACCGGGTTCAAGGCACCCCTCACCGCCGGTCTCGTCCTCGGTGCCCTGGCCAGCTTCGGGCTGGCCGCCCAGGGCCCGGCCACCCCGTTCGGCCACCGTTGGCCACTGCTCGCGCTGTTCGGCGCCGCCAGCGCCCTGGTGGTGGCCCCGGCGACCGCGGCGGCGCTGGCCAGCGTCGCGCCCGCCCAGGCGGGCATGGCCTCCGGCGCGGTCAACGCCGCCCGCCAGGTCGGCTCGGTGCTCGGCTCGTCCCTGCTGGGCACGTTGCTCACCACCACGATGCTGGCCGACCTGCCCGACCGGCTCGCCGCCCACCAGGTCGGCGAGCCCACCCGGACCGCCGTGCAGTCGGCGGTGGTCGCCGGCGCCACCGGCGACCAGGCGATGCCCGACCCGGTCCGGTCAGCGCTCGCCGAGGCCCTGACCGCCGGCGTGCAGGCCGGGCTACGGGTCAACGGCATCGTCTTCCTGGCCACCGCCGTGCTCGCGCTCGCCCTCGTCCGGAATCGGCCGCACCAGCACTGACGCCAGCGGTCGCCGATGGCGGTCAGCCCGTGGTCACGGCCGCAGTGATCTCGACCTCCAGCACCGCGCCGTCGAGGAAGAGCCGGTTCACCTCGACAGTGGTGCTGGCGGGCCTGGTCTCCACGAAGTACCGGTTGCGGACGGTCGCGTAGCCGGCCAGGTCACCGAGGTCGGTCAGGAAGGTCCGGACGTGCAGCACGTCGGCGAAGGTGGCGCCGTGCGCCGCGAGTAGCGCACCGATCAACTCGAAGATCCGCTCGGACTGCGCCCGCACGTCCCCGGGTGCGACGACCGCGCCGGCGTCGTCCACCCCGACCTGACCGGAGAGCATCAGCAGCGCGCCCCCTGGCAGGTCGAGGCGGGCGACGTGCGCGAACCGGTCGCCGAACGGCGCGGCGACGGTCGTCGGATTGTCCAGGGTCACGTTCATTTTCTCTCCTCCGGTGCGGCAGCCTCAGTGAGGCGGGCGATGTCGTCCTGCGGATGGGGCGCGGCCGCCAACGCCGACGCGGCGGCGCGCAGAACGGGCACCGGCGCGTCGCCCAGCACGTCGAGGGCGAGCCGGGCGTCCTTGGCAGCCAGGGCGGTGGCGAACGCGGCGTCCGTGGCGGTCGCCCGGGCGACCGCACCACCGAGCGGCCCGGTGCCGAGCGCCTCGACCGCCGTACGTCGGTCGACACCGACGGCGTCCGCGACGGCGAGCGCGTCCGCGACCGCGGTGACCGCGGTGACCAGTGCGGTGTTGAGCACCAGCTTCAGGGCGGCGCCCCGGCCGGAGCCACCGCAGCGGCGGACCGTGCCCAACGTCTCCAGCAGTGGGGCGACCCGCTCGACGGCCGCCTCCTCGCCGCCGGCCAACACCACGAGCCGGCCCGTCTCGGCAGCGCCGGCACTGCCGGCGACCGGCGCGTCCACCAGGGGCACTCCCGCCGGCAGCAGCGCGGCCAACTCCGCCACGGCCCGGGGACCGATGGTGGACATCTCGACCACGGGGGTGCCCGGCCGCAGTGCCAACGCCGCGCCGGAGTCGACCAGCGTGTGCCGGACAGCGACCGAGTCGGTGAGCATGGTGATCACCACGTCGGCGTTCCGGACCGCCTCGGCCGGACTCCCGGCGGCTCGCGCCCCGGAGTCGACGAGCGGCGCCGTCCTGCCGGACGTGCGGTTCCAGACGGTGAGCCGCTGGCCCGTGGCCAGCAGCCGGCGGCCGATCGCGGTGCCCATCGTGCCCGTGCCCAGCAGGGCGATCTCGTTCATGTCGCCAACGCTAGGTGGCGGGAAGCCATGCCACCAGCGACTGTTATGCATCGCTGCCATGCTGGGAGAACATGGCAGGATGCAGCTGAACGCGCTCCAGGTCTTCCGTGCCGTCGCCGAGCACGGCTCCATCACGGCTGCGGCCCGCAGCCTGCGCTACACCCAGTCGGCGGTGTCCCGACAGATCGCCGCGCTGGAAGCCGAGACCGGGTCGCCGTTGCTGGACCGGCTGCCGCGCGGTGTCGCCCTGACCGAGCAGGGTCGTTGCCTGCTCGGCCACACCGAGGCCGTGCTCGACCGGCTGGACACCGCCCGGCGGGACCTGGCGGCGCTGCGTGACCTGTCCGCCGGCCGGTTGCGGGTCGGCGCGTTCCCCACAGCGGTCGCCGCGCTCGTGCCGCGCGCTCTGGCCAGCTTCAAGTCCGACCATCCCGAGGTGGCCCTGTCGCTGGTCGAAGGGCTCACGCCGGGGCTGCTGGAACGCCTGGTCGACGGCGACGCCGACGTCGCCGTGGTGAGCGCCGCGGCCGACCAGCCGCTCGACGGCGACCACTTCGACCTGCACCACCTCGTCGACGAGGCGCTGCTGGTGGCCGTTCCCCGGACACATCGGCTCGCCCACCGGCGGACCATCCGCCTGCGCGACCTGGCCGACGAGTCGTTCATCGCTGGCTCGGCGACCGCTGAGGAGACCCTGCTGCGAGCCACCCTGCCGGCGGGTTTCCGGCCGCGGATCGACATTGTCGCCGCGGAGTGGACCGGCAAGCTGGGCTGCGTCGCGGCCGGCCTGGGCGTCGCGTTGGTGCCGGCCCTGGCCGTACGCGCCGCTCCGCCCGACCTGACCCTGCTCCGCCTGCACCCCGACGACGCCTCCGTCCGGCGGGTCTTCGCCGCCACCGTCGCCGGGCGGAGCCGACCTCCGGCGGTGCGGCGGTTCCTTACCCATCTGGACCGGGCGGCAGGGCTGGGCTGAGCCTGGCGAATCTGGCGGTACCGGGAACGCGGCGCGCCGGTCTGCGCGCCGGCCTCAACCGACTGGCCTGGCGACCGCTGACCGTCAGGGTTGGTGCTGGTCGGGGACCGTTCGGGTCGGGATGTGCTCGTAGCGCTTGCGCATGGCCTCGCTCGCGGCGGGGCCGGCGGCGAAGACGAAGTCGCTGTCGTCGAGCGCACGTCCGCTGCTCCGGTCGACGATGATCGGGTCGGCCTCCACGCCGGTGTGCCGGTCGACCAGGATCATGCTGCGCTCGCTGGGGTCGAGGCGGGAGTTTCCCCAGGCGGCGAGGGCGACGACGATGGGGCGCAGGCTGCGCCCGAGGTCGGTGAGGACGTACTCGTAGCGGTCCGGCCTGGTCTGGTAGCGGCGCCGTTCGAGCAGCCCCTGGCTGGTGAGCGTCTTGAGCCGGCTCGTCAGAATGCTGGACGAGACACCCAGATTGGCCTGGAACTGATCAAAGCGGGTGTAGCCGTCGAAAGCATCATGCAAGATCAGGAGCGTCCACCACTCGCCCACGTAGCCCAGTGCGCTGGACAGCGGGCATTCGCGGTCCTCCAGCCGGATCTTCCCTGCCACGAAGATGCCCTCTCCCGAGTCGGTGCTAGTCTCGAAGTCAGTAGGTGCTGTTTCAGAAGCAACTATACGGCGTCTCGGAGACGTCCACTTCATGCTGCCTGGAGGGGTAACGATGTCCGCAACGTCGTCCGCGCGGGACTCACTGCACGGGCGCCGCGCCCTGGTGACCGGGGGAACGAAGGGCGCCGGTGCGGCCATCGCCGCCCGGCTGCGCGAGGCCGGGGCGGACGTGTGGGTCAGCGCCCGCACCCCGCCCGACGGGCTCGAGTTCGCTGACCGGTTCATCGCCGCCGACACGTCGAGTGTCGACGGCGCCGAGGTGGTGGCGGAGCGGCTGCTCGTCGCGGGCGGTGCCGACATCGTCGTACACGTCGTCGGCGGGTCGCATGCCCCGGCCGGTGGCTTCGCGGCGCTCAGCGAGCAGGCCTGGATGGAGGAGTTGAACCTCAACCTCCTCGGCGCGGTCCGGCTAGACCGACGCCTCGTCCCAGCAATGATCGAGCAGCGCTCCGGTGCGATCGTGCACGTCTCCTCGATCCAGCGCCGCAAGCCGATGTACGAGGCCACCCTGGGGTACGCGGCCGCCAAGGCGGCGCTGACCGCGTACAGCAAGGGTCTGGCCAACGAGGTCGCACCGCACGGCGTCCGGGTCAACAGCGTCGCGCCCGGCTTCATCCAGACCACTGCCGCCGACGCGCTGGTCGACCGCCTCGCCACTGGGAACGGCGTCGACCGCGACACCGCCCTCGGGCAGCTGATGGACTCCCTGGGCGGGATCCCGCTGGGCCGCCCGGCCCAGCCGGCCGAGGTGGCCGACCTGGTGGCGTTCCTGGTCTCCGACCGCGCCTCGGCGATCGTCGGCGCGGAACACGTCATCGACGGCGGCACCATCCCGACCGTCTGACCCGACCCCGATCAATCCCTCCGGAAAGGACATTGACCATGACCGCCAGCCACACCGCGCCGGCAATCATCCGCCGCTACTTCGAGCTCGCCGGCCAGCCGGACCACGATGACTACTTCGCCCTCTTCGCCGACGACGCCGTCGTCGAGGATGAGTCGACCGAGTACCGCGGCGTCGAGGCCATCCGCCGGTGGCGCCGTGAGGTGCCGCTGGTGACGTACGAGATCACCGACGTCGAGGACACCCCCGCCGGCACCATCGTGACCGCGACGATCAACGGCGACTTCCCCGGCAGCCCGTTCGCCGGGCTCCGGTACCGCTTCAGCGACTACGACGACAGCTCGATCCGGGTCCTGCGTATCGCTCCCTGAGGACGGCTTGACGGTTGTGGGTCTTCATCGGGGTGCTGGCCCGCCTGCACCTGCTCGACCTGCTGCCGCCAAGGATTGATCGTGCCGCAGATCGCGGCCCGCCATCCGCTCACCGAGGTGGCCGCCGCACCCGTCTTCGCCGAGACCCGCAGCCGGGCGGGGAAGGTGGTGCTGCGACCCTGACCTTCCGCTACACGGAGGGCGCTGGCGGCTCGGGTGGGTTTCCGTAGGCGCGGATGCCGTCCGAGACGGCGACCCCGGCCAGTACGAGGGCGGCGGCGAGACCGGCCACCAGCGCGGGCGTGAGCAACAGAGCGGGTCCCGCGACCACCAGCACGAGCAGCGCGACCAGCCGGGACGGGGACACCCGGCTGAACACCTCGTACTCGAACCTGGCGCGTCCGGCCAGGAACAACGCGGGTCCGCCGAGAATGACGCCGGCCAACCAGGGCGGCGTCTGCTCGGTGGGGTGGATGATGACGACTTCGAAACCGGCGGCGGTGGCGACCACTCCGGCCACCATGAGCAGGTGGGTGTAGGGCGCAGACCGCACGAATCCGCCCGGATCCCGGGAGGCCTCGATGGCGGCTTGCAGCAGGGCACCGGCGCGGTGGACATAGATCTGCCACAGCAGCACGGTGGCGGCGAAGCCGACCAGGAGCGCCACCGTACGGATGGGCGTCACATTGTTGTCGGCGAAGGCCAGTGTGGTGACGAGGATGAGATCACCGAGGGCGAGAGTGAAGAACTGCTGGTAGCGCTCCGCCAGGTGGTCGGCTGCCACCGCGTACTGGCGCATGGGTAGCCGGCCCAGTCGCGGCGTCGGGTAGCGGAGCCAGGCTGCCCCGTAGTCGACCGCGAGCGCAGCGGTCCACAGCAGGCCCCGCGCCGGGCCTGCCACGAGACCACCAGCGAGCCACGGTACGGCGGACACGCCGAACCAGAAGATGAACCGCCTGGCGGGCAGTTGCGCCGCGCCGCGGCCGTGCAGCGCGGCGACGAGAAAGATGCCACGTCCCACCTGGATCGCCACGTATGCGCCCGCGAAAAGCAGAGCGTGCTCGGCGAAGGCTCCGGGCAGTGAGCCAGTCAGCAGGATGGTCCCGAGCATGACCCAGAGCGTCGTGACGAAAATGGGGGGTCGCTGCGTGTGGTAAAGGTCGGTTGCCAGCGCGGTAGCGGACCAGACCCACCAGATCGCCATCAGCAGCAGCACGGTCTGGAAGGCGCCTACCCAGTCGAGACGCTGCGCCAAGGTTCGGGACGTCAGGGCGAGCGCAGCGACGAACACCAGATCGAGAAACAGCTCCAGCAGCGTTGCCCGCTGAGGCCCCTCATCCTCGCGGGACAGCCCCACCGCTCGATCGATCGTCATCAGGCGCCCGTCTAGTGACTCCGGGCCCTTGATGGTAGTGAGACACCGGCTCCAATTCGGGCAAAGCCGCAGGCTGTCCTCTTTCGGCTGGATCGGCCACTAGCGCGTCGGGCTGGCTCGATGACCCCTGCCCTTCGTGGCAACGGCGTTGCTACCACCCTCGTTGTCCCAGATCTCGTACCGATCGGCGCGGGTTGTCGGCTTCGGCTGCACCCGGGCGGCGGCCAGGATGTCGGGCGCGCGTCGGAGGTTGGCCGGGTCGGCGGCGGTAGCCATCGCCCACTCGGCTGCGGCCGGTGGGGTGACGGGCGGCACCACGAGCAGGTCGACCTGGATGTCCTGGCCGGTGGTGGCGATCAGCACGGCCGGGTCGAGGGTGTCGAACCAGCCGATGCGAACCATGTCCGGTCCGACGGTCAACCGACGGGGCCGGTTGTCCCAGGCGCGGATGTTGAGCATGAGGTGCCGGATCCGGCCATGTCGTTCGGTGAGGGCGAGGAGAAGGCCGGGGAGTTCGGCGGTCGGATCCCAGGACCGCGGCCACCAGCCGCCGTCGAGCACCGTCCGGCCCCGGGCGGTGGCGAGAACGAGCCGAGGTGCGGCCGACGTCGAGGCGATGACCGGGATGGCGTGCTGCGGGGTGACGGACATGGCTGGCTCAGCTTTCCTGATGGGACGGTGGCCGAAGCGGCGCCGGGCGGGCAGCGGCGGGGCCGTCGTGTCCATTGATGGGGGAGGGTCGGACGTGCCTGTCTCGGGGTGCGGTCAGGACGAACCGCCGCCTTCCGATGGGTGCCCGGCGTAGCTGGCTGTATGCGCGCGCCAGCGCGGGGCGGGGTGAGAGCGGGCCGGCGACAGACCGTCGCGGCTCGGGCGTGCCGATGCGGGGGGTGCCGGCCATCGGCGCCACGGAGAGTCGGCGTCCTGGCCGATGGATGTGCGGCGGCGGGCGATTCCAGCGTACGCCTCCGCAGTTGGTACCGCTGTGCAGGCAGTTTCCGACGAGCCCGGCCAGCGGTGAAGGTGCAGTCCCACACCGCGAGGGCGTACGGTGAACATGTCGCCCGGGACCTCCGGTGGTCGCCAGATGCCGTCGCCACCAGCCCGTAAGGGGCGTTATCGATCCCCATCGCCGCGATGTGCTGGTCGTGTTGATGATTCGCCGACCTCGTCCCGGCCGTCGGATTCACCGACTACCGCACATCTCGGGTTCGGCGCGATGGCCACTGGTGAGACCCGACCCGCGTTCACACCGCCGTCCATGAGCATGATCGTTCCGGACGGCACTATCAGGGAGCACCAGATGAGGATCGCCCGAAGCAAGATCGTCAATGCCCTTCGCGACCGGGGTCAGCAGGCCAGGGCCGACTGGGTCGAGCGCGAACTTCCCGAGCGCGTCGACCCGGCCAAGCACACCGGGCTGCTCGCCACCCTGCACCTCGATCCTGCTGAGCTCGTCGACGCGCCCTCCCCGTGAGGGTTGCGCTGCTCGGACCGGTCGCCTGGCGCACACCCCCGCACCACTACGGCCCCTGGGAGCAGGTGACCGGACTGCTCGCCGAAGGGCTGGCCAGTCGCGGCGTGGACGTGACCCTGTTCGCGACGCTGGACTCCGTCACCTCCGCCCAGCTCGACGGCGTCTGCCCCCGGGGGTACGCGGAAGATCCCGACATGGACGGCCGGGTGTGGGAGGCGATGCACGTCTCCTACGCGTTGGCCCGCTCGGCGCAGTTCGACCTGGTGCACAGCCACCTCGACTGGCTGCCGCTGGCCTTCGCCGAACACTGTCGCGCTCCGCTGCTCACCACCGTGCACGGCTTCTCAGGCGCGGGGATCCTGCCCGCCTACGCCCGAGCCCGCTCGTCCTACGTGTCGATCTCCGACGCTGACCGGGCCCCCGAGCTCGACTACGTCGCCACGGTGCAGCACGGCGTCGATCTCACCGGGCTGCCGTTCACCCGGGACGCCGGCCCCGGACTGGCCGCGTTCGGCCGGATCCACCCCGACAAGGGCACCCACACCGCCATCGAGATCGCCCGCCGTGCCGGCCGGCCGCTGACCATCTGCGGCATCGTCCAGGACGAGCGCTACTTCGCCGAGCAGGTGGCCCCGCACATCGACGGTGACCAGGTCGTCTTCCTCGGATCCGTGGGTCCCCGACGACGCGCGGAGGTGCTGGGCACCAGCACCGCCCTGCTGCACCCGATCGCCTTCGACGAGCCGTTCGGACTGTCGGTGGTGGAGTCGATGGTCTGCGGCACGCCGGTAGTCGCGTACGCCCGGGGGTCCATGCCGGAGGTCGTCGACGATGGGGTGACGGGATTCCTCGTGCACACCGTCGAGCAGGCCGTCGACGCGGTGACCCGGGTCGCCGGCCTCGACCGGGCCGGTTGCCGGGCGCGGGCGCGGCAGCGCTTCAGCGCGGACCGGATGGTCACCGACTATCTCTCCGTCTACGACCAGGTCATTCGCCGCAACGCGGAACCCGCCGAGCGACCGACCGTTCCTGACCAGGCAGGCCTGGTCAGGTCCCGTCCGTAGCTGACCGCACCAATCCGTTCCGCCGGCCACACACGCTGGCCGGCGTACGTCGACACCGCGTGAGGTTTCGCCCCCGTACGCCATGGGCAGCCGACAACCGGAAGGCCCGACACGCCCATGCCCAGCTACGGATTCCTCAGCACCCACCCACCGACCCGGTGCGGACTGGCCACCTTCAACTCCGCCCTCGCCGCCCACCTGACCGCCGACGGCACGCGCGGCGGCATCGTGCGGGTCACCGACCACGGCGACGACCCGCGACCCGGGCCCGGGGTCGTGCACACCTGGTCGGCGCGGACCTCGGCCGGCTGGCGGGACGCCGCCGCGGCCCTGAACACCTTCGACGTGGCCATCGTCCAGCACGAGTACGGCATCTACCCCGGCACCGACGGCGAGGACGTCCTGCCGTTGCTGCGCCGGCTGACCGTGCCGAGCATCGTGGTCCTGCACACCGTGCTCCGCCAGCCCTCCGCCCGGCAGAAGTCCCTGCTGGAGCAGATCGCCGCCACCGCCGGGGCGGTCGTCACGATGACCGACACCGCCCGGGACCGGCTGCTCGTCGGCTACTCCGTGACCCCGGACAAGGTGACGGTCATCCCGCACGGCGCCGCCGATCACGTCGGCGTACCCGTCGACCGACGTACCCGACCGCACCTGCTGACCTGGGGGCTGCTCGGCCCCGGCAAGGGCCTCGAATGGTCGTTGCGGGCGCTTGCCCGGTTGCAGGACCTGGAACCGGCACCCACCTACACCGTGGCGGGTCGGACCCATCCGAAGGTGATCGAGCACCAGGGTGAGACGTACCGGTCGGGGCTGCACCGGCTCGGCGCCCAGCTGGGCATCGCGCACGCCGTGGACTACCAGGACGTCTACCACGACCAGGAGGCGCTCGGCCGGTTGATCCGCTCCGCCGACGTGGTCGTCCTGCCCTATGACTCTCGCGAACAGGTCACTTCCGGTGTGCTCATCGAGGCCGTGGCCGCCGGGGTGCCCGTCGTGGCCACGGCGTTCCCGCACGCCGTCGAGCTGCTCACCGGCGGGCCCGGTCTGGTCGTACCCCACCGGGATCCGACCGCGCTGGCCGCCGCGATCCGGCGGATCCTGACCGAACCGGGGCTGACCGCCCGGCTGGCCGGCCGCGTCCGGCCGCTGGCCGCGAACCTGCGCTGGCCGACGGTCGCGGCCCGCTACGCCACTCTCGCCGAAGGGCTCACCGAGACCAGGCCGGCCGCCGTCAGCGCGGCATCGGTGTGACCGCGACCACCGGCCACCCTCGCATGCCGTCCGGCGCCCGTTGGGTGACGGCGCCCGCCCCGAGCTTCGCGCACCTGATCCGGCTGAGCGACGACACCGGTCTGTTCGAGCACGCCCGGCACGCCATCGTCCGCCGCGAGCACGGCTACTGCACCGATGACGTGGCCCGTGGCCTGGTCGTCACCAGCCGCGAGCCGGAGCCGAGCGAGGAGGTGCTCCGGCTCGCCGAGCGCTATCTCGCCTTCCTGACCCACGCCCAGGACGCCAGCGGCGCCTTCCACAACCGGCTCGGGCACGACCGGCGTTGGACCGACGAGCCGGGGCTCGGCGACTGGTGGGGCCGGGCGCTGTGGGGGTTGGGCACCGCCGTCGCCCGCAGCCCCGCCGCCTGGATACGGGAGGAGGCGCTGGTCGCCTTCAGCAGGGGTGTCGCGCGGCGTTCCCCGGCGCCGCACGCCATGGCCTTCGCCGGGCTCGGCGCGGCCGAGGTGCTGCGCCGCCACCCGGGCCACTCCACGGCGGCCACGCTGCTGGCGGACGCGGCCACCACCGTCGGCGCCCCCGCGGCCGACCCGCGATGGCCCTGGCCGAGGGAGCAGCTGACCTACGCCAACCCGGCCCTCGCCGAGGTTGTCATCGTCGCCAGCCAGCTGCGCCACGGCGGCCCACCCCTCGACGATGGTCTGCGGATGCTGACCTGGCTGCGCGACGTCCAGCTCCGCGACGGACGGCTGTCGGTTGTGCCCGCCAAGGGATGGCGGCACGGCGCGGTGCGGTTCCACCACGACCAGCAGCCGATCGAGGTCGCCGCCCTCGCCGATGCCTGCGCCACGGCCGCCGCGGTCACCGGCGACCTCGACTGGGAGACCGGGATCAGGCAGGCGATCGGCTGGTTCCTCGGCGACAACGACCTCGGCACGCCGATGTGGGATCCGGCGACCGGCGGCGGCTACGACGGGCTGACCGCGCACGGACCGAACCTCAACCAGGGCGCCGAATCGACCCTCGCGCTCATCTCCACCCTGCAGCACGCCCGGAGGTGGTCGTGACCGAAAACCTGGCCGTCCGGCAGGACGTCACCCTCACCCCGGATCCACGCCGGGTCATCGTCAAGCTCTTCGTCCCGGGTGAGGACGCCGCGGTGGTACGCACCCGCGCGCGGGCGCTCATCGACCGCGTCGCGCACCTCGACGACGAGGAGACCGGCCGGCTCCTGCGGGACACCTTCGACCGTTTCGGCAGCCGGCACCGCGATCTGGCCGGCACGTTCCACCACCACTACGACCTCGTCCGGCACCGTGCCGCCCGGGCCGGGGATCTCTCCCCGACCAGCCGGCTCCTGGTCGGCGCCTACTTCAGCCACGAGTACGCCGTCGAGTCCGCCGCCCTGTGCAACCCGTCCATGGTGGCCCACCCCGACCAGACCGAGTTGGGCACCGGCCAGCTGCGCGTCGCGGTCAGCCTGCGCCAGATCGGCGAGGGCCACCTGTCGTCCATCGGGTTCGCCACCGCGGTCCTCGGACCCGGGTGCCGGCTCGCCGTCGCCGACCGTCCCGGCCCACTGGTCGTCGGGCAGCGGATGGGCGTACGGCACCGCCGGGACCTGCTCGCCGCCGGCCTGGCCGAGGAGGACTACGACAACGAGGTCACCGCCACTGTGCTGGACGCCCTGCCCGACCGGTACGACGAGGCCACCTTCGAGCGGGTGCTCGGCAACCTGCCAGCGGACCTGCTCTCCCGCGCCTCCGGAATGGGGACCCTCGAACAACTGCGTCGCACCAACGCCGACAGCTACGCCACCGCGTTCCCCGCCGACACGGCCCTGCACCAACGGGTGCTCTGGCCGGCCACGGCGGTGGAGAGCAACGGCATGGAGGACGCCCGGTTCGTCAGGTTCGAGGACGAGTCCGGACCGATGTACCGGGCCACCTACACCGCCTACGACGGCCGGAGTATCGCCACCCGCGCGCTGGTCAGCAACGACCTGCGCCGTTTCGAGATGACCCCGATGCGCGGCCCGGGCGCCCGTAACAAGGGGATCGCGCTGTTTCCGCGTACCGTCGGCGGCCGGCACCTGGCACTGTGCCGCGCCGACGGCGAGACCATCGGTCTGACGGGCCTGGACGGCGACAACCGGTGGCAGCCCCCGGTCCCGCTGCATTCCCCCCGAGACAGCTGGGAGTTGATCCAGGTCGGCAACTGTGGATCTCCCATCGAAACCGAGGCCGGCTGGCTTGTGCTCACCCACGGTGTCGGCCCGATGCGCCGCTACGCGATCGGCGCGCTCCTGCTCGACCTGCACCGGCCGGAACGGGTCATCGGGCGGCTTCCCGGTGTGCTCCTGTCACCCGACGATGCCGACCGGGACGGGTACGTGCCCAACGTCGTCTACTCCTGCGGGGGGCTCATCCACGACGGCGAGCTGTGGCTGCCGTACGGGGCCAGCGACACCCGGGTCGGATTCGCCACCGTGCCGGTCGCCGCCCTCCTGGCCACGATGGTGGAATCCGGTGCGCGGCGGCACGGCGCCTGAGAGGCCACTGGTCGCGCTCAACACGTCCGGCTCCTGAGCAACGGCCTCCTGAGCAACGGCGAGTGGGATTTTGCACCCGCAGTGCACTTGTCTCCGTTTCGGGGGCTGTCTAGCGTCAGACCATGGCTGACTCGTGGACATTCGCCGTGGCCCGTGACGACCTCGGTCGGAGCACGCTCGTCGAGGGCGCGACGCCGGCTCTGTCCGACGGCGAGGTGCTGTTACGCGTGGACCGCGTCGGCCTCACCGCCAACAATGTGACCTACGCGGTGCTCGGTGACTCGATGCGTTACTGGCAGTTCTTCCCGCCGGACCCGCGCGGGCTCGGGCGGGAGTGGGGGCTGCCGCCGTTGTGGGGCTTCGCCGAGGTGATCGCGTCGCGGGTTCCGGAGGTCGCGGCGGGGCTGCGGGTCTACGGCTACCTCCCGCCAGCCGGTCACCTGGTGGTGCGGCCGGACCGAGTGGACGAGTCCGGGTTCCGCGACGCGAGCGCGCACCGGGCGGGGCTGCCCTCGCCGTACAACGTCTACCGGTCGACCACCGGCGACCCGGCGTACCGGGCGGACCAGGAGGACCTGCTGATCCTGTTCCGGCCGCTGTTCTTCACCTCCTTCATGCTGGCCGATCAGATCGTCGACAACGACTTCTACAGCGCGGCGTCGCTGGTGCTGTCATCGGCGTCCAGTAAGACCGCCTATGCCGCCGCGTTCGAACTACACGGTCGTGGCCCCCGCCTGGTCGGGCTCACCTCACCCGGCAACCTCGCCTTCACGCGGTCACTCGGCTGCTACGACGAGGTCGTTGCCTACCATGACATCGGCGTCCTGGACGCGGTCCCGACCGTCTATCTCGACCTGTCCGGCGCGTCCTCGACCCGAGCCGCTCTGCGCGGGCACCTCGGCGATCAGCTCGTCCGGGACATCGCGGTCGGGCTGACCAACCAGACGCCGAACGCCGACGCCGCCGAGGAGGTGTTCTTCGCACCGGTTCAGATGCGCAAGCGCAGCCTGGACTGGGGCCGCGAAGGGCTCGACCAACGGTTCACCGAGGCCTGGCGACGGTTCACCGGCGTGGTGAGCGGGTGGCTCGACGTCCAGGTCGGTACGGGACCCGAAGCCCTGCAGCACGCGTGGCTCGAGGTCCTCGCGGGTCGTACGCCACCGCGCGTGGGCCACGTCGTCCAGTTCTGAACGGCTCATGGCCGACGCGTGCCGGCGGCGGTAGCCGGTTACGGGATGATCGCGTCGACGTAGCCGCCGTCGACCCGGACGGCGGCGCCGGTCGTCGCGGAGGCGAGGGGAGAGGCGAGGTAGGTGACCATGTTGGCGATCTCCTCGGGCTCGATCAGCCGCTGAAGCAGGGACTGCGGCCGGTGCAGCCGCATGAACTCCCGCTGCGCCTCATCCCACGGCAGGCTGTCGCCCACGAGTTCGGAGACGAAGTCCTCGACGCCGCCGGTGTGTGTCGGCCCGGCGAGCACCGAGTTGACGGTCACGCCGGTGCCGGCGGCAGCCTTCGCGAACCCGCGCGAGACGCCGAGCAGGGCCGTCTTGGAGACGCCGTAGTGGATCATTTCGGCCGGGATCACGACCGCCGAGTCGCTGGCGATGTACTGCACCCGCCCCCAGCCGCGTTCCATCATCGCGGGCAGGTAGGCGCGGGTCAGCCGGACGCCGGCCAGCACGTTCACCTCGAAGTAGCGACGCCACTCGTCATCGGAGATCTCCAGCGCCGGAGTGGGGCCGAAGATGCCGAGGTTGTTGATCAGAATGTCGACGGTGGGCAGCAGGTCGAGCGCCCGCGCCGTGCCCTCGTCGCTGGACACGTCGGCATCGACCTCGATCACGTCGGCGCCGGGAACCTCGCTGCGCAGCACCACCGCTGCCCGCTGTACGCCAGCGGCGGTACGGCCGTTGACCGCCACCCGGGCCCCGGCGCGGGCGAGCCCGGTGGCGATGGCGGCACCGATTCCCTGGGTAGAACCGGTGACCAGCGCGGTCTTTCCGGCAAGATCGATGTGGACGGTCATGGTTGTCCTGTTCGTTGGCACTTCCCGGCGGCCCCGGGTAGGGGGACCGCCTCCGGCAACCTTGACCGTAACGGTGCCGGTGGTCAGAAGGCGTTGTCGTCGGAGAGGTGGCGGCGCAGAGCGGCCAACGATCGGGTGATCAGCCGGGAGACGTGCATCTGTGAGACGCCGATCCGGTCGGCGATCTGGGCCTGGGTCAGGTTGCCGTGAAAGCGCAGACTCAGGATCTCGCGCTCGCGTTCCGGCAGCGTGGCGAGGGCGGGGCCGAGGGCGACGCGGATCTCGACGCGGTCCATTTCGTGGTCGTCGGCGCCGAGGGTGTCCCCGAGCTCCCGGTTGCCGTCGACACCGACCGGGGTGGACAGTGAGGTGGCCCGGTAGGCGCGGGCGCCTTCCAGTCCTTCCAGCACGGTCTCCTCGGACAGCTCGAGGTAGGTCGCGATGTCGGCCACGGTCGGCGAGCGGCCCAACGTGTGGGTCAGGGTGCTGTTCGCCGCGCTGATCGACAGGCGCAGTTCCTGCAGGCGGCGGGGCACCCGCACGGCCCAGGTGCGGTCGCGGAAGTACCGCTTGATCTCGCCGATGATGGTCGGGATGGCGTACCCGGTGAAGTCGACGCCCCGGGTGGAGTCAAAGTGGTCGACGGCCTTGATGAGACCGAGTGCGGCGGTCTGGGCCAGGTCCTCGTCGGCTGCGCCGCGTCCGGAGTAACGGCGCGCCAGGTGGCGGGCGAGCGGCAACCACGCCTCGATGGTGCGGTCCCGCAGTGCCGGGCGGCGGGGGTCGTCGGCGCGCATCGCGGCCATCGCGACCAGCAGTTCATCCCCGCTGTGGACCGCGCTACGTTGGCTGACGCGCGTGCTGGTCGCCGGTTCGAAGGTAGTGACCATGGGATGGTCCTTCCCGCATGTGCCCGTCGATCGGGTCGACCGGAAGATCTCCGAACCGGCTGTCACCGGAGCGCACGGACGGGCGGGGTGCGCTGTCGCAAGGCCACGAGCACGGGCCTCGCCACCGCGTCATGTCGTTCCACTTGATGGGCGGAACGATACCCGAAAGAGTGACTTATTACTAGCCGAAAGTAGGATGGCCGCCTGGCAGACGGACTATGCCGTGGAGCGGCGGTAGTCCCGCCAGATCAGTCGCGCTGATCCGGGTTGTCGCCGGCCTGTGCGGTCGGCCGGCTCGCGTTCACCGCGAACGGGTGGCGCAGTCGCCGCATGGCCTCCTCGCTGCCGTCGAAGGTCACGCCCGGGTCGTCGAGCCCGTCGGCGCTCGCGGTGGCGAGAAACAACGCCGGTCGATCACTGTTGTTCGAAGTCATGAAAGGGTCCTGTCTTCAGCAGAGGGGGTGCACCCGGGCCGTCGGCAATTCCTGCCGCACAACCTCGCGATAAACCCGGCGCTCACTCTGGCGCCAGAGCACGGTGTCTCGATCGCGGGCGAGCGCCCGGCGACACCTACACACGCACCATACCCGGCGTCGCCGTCGACCATGCGCCGCCATCGGGAGCCATCCACATCCGCCCTGACTCGCACCCGGGCGGTAGGTGGCCGACAGTTGTCTCTGGAGAATTCCGTAATCCGACCCGCCGCCACCGGTCTCCGATCAAGAGGGTGTCCGCGCGCACAGCGCTAGCGCCCTGACGATGAGCGCAGAAGGAGTGAGACCCATGTCGTCAACCGGTCGAGGACAACCCGACACCGGGTTGGTCGTCGCGGCCCGACAGGGCGACCAGCGCGCTCTCAATGACGTCGTAGCGGCCTCCCTCCCGTTGGTCTACAACATCGTCGGCCGGGCGCTCCGCGGCCACGCCGACGTCGACGACGTGGTCCAGGAGACATTGGTACGGGTGGTCCGGCACCTGCCCGCGCTCAACGACCCGGCAGCCTTCCGGTCCTGGCTGGTGGCGATCACCATCCGTCAGGTGCGTGACTGGGAGCAGCGCCGACGGGTCGCACTCAACCGCGACGCCGGGCTCGATGCGATCCACAACGTGCCCGACCCGGCCTCCGACTTCGCGGCGATCACCATCCTCCGGCTCGGTCTCACCGACCAACGACGCGAGGTCGCCGAGGCGACCCGCGGCTCGACCCGGACGACCAGGAACTGCTGTCGCTCTGGTGGCTGGAGGAGACCGGCGTGCTCGCGCGGACCGAGGTCGCCGATGCGCTCGCGCTCTCCCCAGGCCACGTCGCCGTGCGGATCCACCGGATGAAGGAACAGATCCAGAGTGCGCGGGCCGTCGTCCGCGCGCTACGGACCCGCCCCGGCTGCCCGGACCTGCGGGCCGCGGCCGTCGGGTGGGACGGCACCCCCAATCCACTGTGGCGCAAACGACTGGCCCGGCACGTCCGGGACTGCGCGTCCTGCGGGCGCCTGGGCACCGGCCTGGTGCCGATCGACCGGCTGCTCGCCGGTCTGTCGCTGCTGCCGCTGCCGGCCAGCCTCAGCGCCCACTTCCCGAGCGCGGCCCTTCCCCCGGCCGCCTCGCAGGCCGTCGGGTACCACCCCCCGGACCCGACGGCCGGGCACACCGCCGGGACGACCCCACCCGGCGGTGTGCCCGCCGACATCGGCAGCGGACAGGGCATCGCCAACCTGGCGGTGAACCGGCCCCGCGGCCTGCTTCCGGCGCTGGTCGGTGGCGCCGCAGCCGTCATCCTCGCCCTCACCGCGTTGGTGGTGATCCGACCGGACGATCCGCCCGCACCCTCGTGGGCCGTCCCGCCCGCCGTGACACCTGCCGCCGTCCCATCCCCGAGCGGCGCGCCGTCACCGAGTGCGCGACCGTCGTCGAGGGCGCCGGCCGCACCGGCGGTCAGTTCGACGAGGAAGGGCGTCGGGGTGTGGAACTTCGCCGGGGTCAGCCAGGCGTTGGCGAACTCGAAGGCCGGCTGGTACTACACCTGGGGCACCCAGCGCCCAGGGATCAGCAGTCCGCAGGGTGCGACATTCGTACCGATGATCCGCGGCGCGGAGAATGTCACCGCCGCCGATCTGGCCCGGGCCAGGGCGGCCGGGCCGTACCTGCTCACGTTCAACGAACCGGACCTGCCCGAGCAGGCGAACATGACCGTCGAGCGGGCGCTGGACCTGTGGCCGCAGTTGATGGCGACCGGAAGCAGGCTGGGCAGCCCGGCGGTCGCCTGGGGCGGGGCCGACCCGCAGGGCTGGCTCGACAGGTTCATGACCGGCGCGACCACCCGCGGCCACCGGGTCGACTTCATCACCCTGCACTGGTTCGGTGCCGAGTTCACCACCGCCACCGCGGTGAACCAACTCAAGCAGTACCTGCAGGCCGTGTACCAGCGGTACAAGAAGCCGATCTGGCTGACCGAGTTCGCGCTGATCCGCTTCGACGGCGGGCGCCAGCAGTTTCCCAGTCAGGAGCAACAGGCGGCCTTCCTCACCGCGGCCACCAGCATGCTGGGCCAACTCTCCTACGTGCAGCGCTACGCCTGGTTCGGCCTACCCGCCACCGACAAGGACCGGTCCGGGCTGTTCAGCGACGGCACCGAGGCGACCCTGGTCGGACGCGCGTTCCAGGCCGCCCGCTGAGCAGCCGACGGTCAGGCCGACGTCGGGTGGTTCGACTCAAACCGGGCGCGCGTCAGGAACGCGAGTTGGGCACGCTTGTCCGGCATGTCGATCTCGGACCCGAAGGTGAAGCCCTCGCTCTCCAGCCGGCGTAGCGCGAGGTGGTTGCGGACGTCCGGCTCGACCACGATCCGCTGGGCAGCGGGGTCACGGAACAGGAAGCGGGCGAGGGCGGGGCCGACGGCGCTGGTGATGCCCTGGGCGAGGCGCCGGTCAGGGCTGAGCAGCAGGTGCATCCCGACATCGCCGGGCCGCACCGGGTAGCGCTCGCCGACCGGGTCCGCCTCGGGCTGATAGGTCTGGAAGAGGCCGACCGGTTCCGCGTCGATCATGATCAGGTACGCGTGGTGCGTCGGCAGGCTGTCGACGTACGCGTAGATCTCGCGTACCTCTTCCAGGGTGTGCGACCCCATGCCCCAGAAAGAGTTGCGGGGCCGGGTCACCCAACTGTGCAGCAGTTCGGCGTGCAGGTCGGGTTGCACGGTTACCAACGACAACTCGCCGAGGCCCGAGATCTTCTCCTGGTATGTCATGAGGCGCCGTCCCTTGCTGCGGAGTGGTGAGTGGCTCATCGGTGCGTGGCACCGAGGCGAGAGGAATGCATGTTCCGTCGGGCGCTCAACTTAGGTTACCCTGCCCTAATGAAGGCTGACCTTACTTGGAGGGTGCGTGAAACGGAACTGGGAGGCCCTGGTCCTCAAGGCCATGGGAGGCCGGGACTTTCGGTTGACCGTGCTGGGCACCGAGTCGGTCGGAGGGCACTACCAGCGGCTGCTCCTGGACGGTGGCGGCCTGCTGGAGGCGTGCGGGGTTCACCCCACCATGTGGATCCGGCTGTGGTTCGACAACGACGGCCGGGCGCACCAGCGTGCCTACACGTTGGTGGACCCCGACCCGGCCACCGGCCGATTCAGCCTCGAATTCGCCATCCACGACGGCTGCGCCGCCCGCTGGGCCACCACGGCGCAGGTCGGCGACACCATCGGCGCCACCGTCCAGGGCAGCGCCTACCAACTGCCCGACCCCGCGCCCGAGCACCTCTACCTCGTCGGCGACGCGGCGTCTCTGCCAGCGGTGAACAGCCTGCTCGACGCCGGCGCCGACATCCCGGCGACGGTCTGGCTGGAGTACGCCCACGAGGGTGAGAAGGCACTCGCGCCACGGGCTCGGGCGCACCACGACGTCACCTGGGTGCCCCGGCGCGACGCGGGTCAACACCTGGTCGACGCGGTCTGCGCCACCCTGCCGGCCAGCGACACCGCCCACTACTGGGTGGCCTGCGAGGCGGCCAGCACCCGCGGCATCATCCGGCACATCCGCCGTACCCTGGGCGTCGACAAGAGCCAGCTGATCTTCCTCGGCTACTGGAAAGCCGCGAAGGCCGTGGCGTGACCCCCGCTGGCCGACGCGGAGCGGTCGTCGACACGTCGACGAACACCCACGCGGCGGTTCAACCGACCGCCGCGCTCACGGCATCGACCCGGTTGCCCCACCGGTGGCTCATCCTGGCCGTGCTCTGCGTCGCCCAACTCGTCGTGGTGCTGGACAACACGGTGCTGACCGTGGCGGTGCCGGTACTCACGACCGAGCTGGGCGCCAGCACCGCCGATGTGCAATGGATGATCAACGCGTACGCGCTGGTGCTGTCGGGTCTGCTGCTCACCGCCGGCAGCGCCGCGGACCGGTACGGGCGCCGCCGGATGTTGCCCGCCGGGCTCGTCCTGTTCGGACTCGGCTCGCTCGCCGCCGGGCTCGCCACCACCAGCGGGCAGTTGATCGCCGCCCGGGCCGGAATGGGCGTCGGCGGTGCGCTGCTGGCCACTTCCACCCTCGCGATCGCCATGCAGGTCTTCGACGGCGCCGAGCGGTCCCGGGCGATCGGCATCTGGGCCGCCACCAGCGCGTTGGGCTTCGCCGTCGGGCCACCGATCGGTGGCACCATCCTCGCCCACCTGCCGTGGGGCGCGATCTTCCTGATGAACGTCCCCATCGTGCTGGTCTGCCTTGTCGCCGGCCGTGCGCTGATACCCGAGTCCCGCGGCCCGGCCGGTGGCCGCCTCGACGTGGTCGGCGCGGCGCTCTCCACCGCCGGACTGACCGGGGTCGTCTGGTCCATCATCTCCGGGCCGGACCGGGGGTGGGCGTCGCCCGAGGTGCTCGGCACGGCAGCCGTCGGCGTGCTCCTGCTCGGGCTCTTCGTCCGCTGGGAGCGGCGGATCTCCGACCCCATGCTGGACATGCACTTCTTTCGGGACCGGCGCTTCGTCGGCGCGGTCTCCGGGGTCGTCCTGATCACGTTCGGGGCCACCGGCGCGCTGTTCCTGCTCACCCAGCACCTGCAGTTCGTCCGCGGCTACCCCGCCTGGGAGGCGGGCCTTCGGATGGCACCCTTCGCCCTGTCCATCGTGCTGCTCAACGTCAGCGGCGTCGCCGCCGCCCTGATCCGTCGGCTCGGCCTGGCGGCCGCCATCGCCGTCGGCATGACGCTGCTCGCGGGTGGCCTCGCGGTGATCACCCTCGTCCCCTCCGACGGCTACGGGCTGCTGCTGGGTGGGCTGCTCATCATGGGCGTCGGCTGCGCGCTGGCCAACCCGGCGATCGTCGAGGCGGTGATGAGCGCGATCCCGGCGGAGAAGGCCGGTGCCGGTGCCGGCGTCGACGGCACCATGACCGAGGTCGGCAGCAGCCTCGGCATCGCGGTGCTGGGCGCCGTGCTGAACGCCCGGTTCGCCGCCCTGCTGCCCGCCGCCCTGGCCGGCGCCGGGTCGTTCCCCGCAGCGCTCGCCGCTGCCAGCGAGGGGCCGGAGCGGGAGGCCGTCACCGTCGCCTTCGCCTCGGCGCTGGAGACCGGGCAGACGGTGGGCGCTGCCGCTGTGCTCGTCGGTGGCCTGGTCGCCGCCGGGCTGCTGCACCGGGCGCAGCGGTCGGAGTCCGTGCGCCCCGGGCCAGCCGATCCGGCCGTTGGCAGATAGTCAGGACAAGCCGCTTACATCCTGACAATAAGGGTAGGCTACCCTAATCACGACGATCGTCGCCCTCGACGGAGGCCGTATGCGGCTGTACATCACCGCGCTCAACCCCACCGACGCCGTCCTGGAAGGGTTCCTCCCAGCGGCGGCCGCACTCGAACTGCCGGTCACCGTGCTGACCGACCGGCCCGAGCAGTGGCCGGCCGAGGTGCCGGTGGTGCGGTGTGCGATCCGGGACGCGGCAGCGGTGGTCGCGGCGACAGCAGGGGACCGACCGGCGGCGCTACTGTCCAACAGCGACCACCTTCAGGAGGTCACCGCGATCGCCGCCCGCAAGCTCGGCCTGCCCGGCAACGATCCCGACGCCGCCCGGCTCTGCAAGGACAAGGCCGCCACCCGCCGGGCGATCGAGGCTGCCGGGCTCGACCTGGTCCGCGCCGTCGCCGTCGACCCTGGTGTCCCACCCGCCGTGCCGGGCGAGATGTTCCCGGCGGTGGTCAAACCCCGCGAGGGGGTGGCCAGCGAGGACGCCTACCTGGTGGCCGATCACCGAGAGCTGGACGCCCGGGTCGCAGAGATCCGTGGCCGGCGGCCGGATGTGGCACTGGTGGTCGAGGAGTACCTCGCCGGGGAGCTGCGGACACATGACACTCTCGGCGACGGTACGGCGCTGGCTGTCCTCGGCGGGTGGCGCACCCACCTCGGCCCGCCACCGACCTTCACCGAGGAGAGCCTCGACTGGTCGCCCCCGGCGGAGCAGATCAGCACCCAGCTTCGGGCGTGCCTCGACGCGCTCGGTGTCGGCCTGGGCGCCTGCCACACCGAGTACGTCGTCCAGGACGGCCGGGTCCGGCTGATCGAGGTGAACTACCGCCTCATCGGCGACCGGATGGACCTGATCCTCGCGGAGCTGCTCGGCGTGCCGCTGTTCGAGTACGTCATCCGGCTGCACCTCGGCGAGCCGCTGGCCGCCCTCGACCTGCCCGCCACCGTCGACCGGTACGCCCGGGTCGAGTACGTCTGCGCGGACCGGTCAGGCCGGCTCACCGCCGCACCCGGCCCACTGGACACGGTCCACGGCGAGGTCCGGTTGGGCTGCCGACCCCTGCGCGAGCTGGGCCGGATCGCGGACCGTACCGGCACGAACCGCGACTACCTCGCCGCGCTGCACGCGATCGGCCCCGACCAGGACACCGTCCGGGAGTCGCTGGCCGCCTTCCACCAAGGGTTGCAGTGGACGATCGTCGAGTGAGCGACGACTGCGAGCGGGAGGTGTTCGTCCGGGTGCTCGACGCCCTGCTGCGCGAGGACCACCTCGGTCTGCTCAGCCGAGGCCGGCCGGACGGCCCCGACAGGTGGGAGGTGCCGCACGGTGCCGGGCTGCTGCGGATACCGGTCCGCGCTGGCGGCTTCCAGCAGGCCCTGCGCAGCGCCGCACCGATGGTGCACGTCGTCGTGGACGGAGACACCCGCCGGACGGACACCGTGGAGGGGCTGCTGACGTTGCTCGCTCCGCACGACGACTCCGAGGCCGAGGCAGGCTGGCGGGACTTCGGAGCCGAGTGCCGAGCCGACCTGCGGGCGCGACGGCTCGCCACCGCTGCCCGGCCACGGGTGCTCGCCGAGGTGGCCGTCGAGCGCGCGATCACCCCCACGGGTATGCCGGCGGCGCTCCTGGACGACGTACTCGCCGCGCACCACGGTCATCCGGTCTACCCCACCGACCGCTCCCGTCCGGGGCTCAGCGACGACGAACTGCTCCGCTACGCCCCCGAACACGCGCCGCGTTTCCGGCTGAGCTGGTACGCCGCCTCCGCCGAACAGGTGCGGCTCACCGGTGATCTCCCGCCGTGGTGGCCGCGGGCACAGCGCCAGGATCAGCTGCTGATGCCGGTGCATCCGCTCATCGCGGCACGCGACGCGCTACCGGTGGCGGACCTGCCGACGTTCTCCGCGCGGCCCACCCTCTCCATGCGGACGGTGGCGCTCGACCACGACCCGTACGTTCACCTGAAGTTGCCGCTGCCGACAGCGGGCCTCGGCGCCCGCAACCGGCGGACACTGGACCCGGGCTCGCTCGCCGACGGCGCGGCGGTCGCCGGGCTGCTCGACCGGATCGCCAGCGCGGAACCAGCCTTTACCGGCCGGATCCGGCACGCCGACGAGAGCACCTACGCACACGTCGACGGCGACGAGCGCCGCAGTTTCCTGCTGCGCCGCTTTCCGCGCGACCTGACCGGCGTGCACGTGGTGCCGGTCGCAGCCCTCGCCGCACCCGACCCGGTCGCGGGCACCGTCCTCGAACGCATCAGCGCCGGGCAGCCCGAGAGGGTGCTCGGGTCCTACCTGGACCTCCTGCTCGACTGGCATGTCTGTCTCTGGCTACGCCACGGGGTGGCCCTTGAGGCGCACCCGCAGAACATCCACCTGCTGGTGCACCCCGACGGGTCGATCGGCCTGCTCTACAAGGACAACGACGGCGCCCGACTGGACCTCCGGCATCGCGGTCCCGGCGGGCTCCCGCTGCGGGACGACCGGATGTGGGCGCGCGATCCGCAGGAGCTCGCCGACGTGTTCATCACCATCACCCTGCACCTGGCCGCGGCGGCGCCCCTGATCGCCCTGGCCGCCCGAGGCCTGCCCGTGCCGTCACCGGCCGCCGCGCTGGCACCCCGGCTGGCCGCAGCCCGCGACCGTTGGGGCGACGGGCCGGCGGTGCGATCCTTCACCGAGGGGGTTCTCCAGGCGGCCCGACTACCCATCAAGGCGATGCTCACCGCCGGCACCCTGCTGCCCAAGCAGCGGCTGGGCTGCGCCGACATCAACAAGTACTACCGGCGCACCGGCCCGAACTACCTACAGGAGACACGATGACGAGCGCACAGTTGCGCTCCCGGCCGGGCCTCGACACCAGCCAGCGCGCCGACCTGGCCACCGCCCACGCCGTGTTCGGCTGTCTGCTGCGGGAGATCGCCCTGCCCGACGGCGACACCACCGTGGCCGGCGGTGCCGCGCGTCTGCTGTTGCGGCACCTCGACGTGACGCTGCGCTGCGCCGTCGCGCGAACCTCCCCGCTCGGCGCGCACCGCTACGCAGGCCCGGTGCAGCGGATGGCCGACGACGGCCGGTGGGAGGACCTGGACGCGGACGGGTTGGCCACGCTGGTCGCGGCGGAACTCGCCGCCCGTACCGGCCTGGTGAACGACGAGTTCGTCGGGCAGGTCCGGGCCAGCCGCGACACGGTGGCCCGGCTGCTGGCCGAGCGCCCGGCAGAGGACCCCACTCCCACCGGCGAGCCGGCCATCGACGCGTACGTCGACTCCGAGCAGTCGCTGGTCTTCGGCCACCCGCACCATCCGGCGCCGAAGTGGCGCAGCGGTGATCCGGACATCTGGCGGGGGTACGCGCCGGAGCTGCGTACCGCGTTCCGCCTGCACTGGCTCGCCGTGCCGGACGACCTCGTCGCCGGCGCCGGGCCGTTCGACCCGCTCATCGCCGCCCTCGACCCGCCGCGCCCCCCGGCCGGGCACCGGGTGCTGCCGGTGCACCCTTGGCAACTGTCGCTGATCCCGCCAGCGCATCCCCGGCTGCGTCACCTGGGTGCGTCCGGTGTTCCGGTACGGCCGACGGCGAGCGTCCGCACCCTCTACGCCCCCGAGGCCGATCTGTTCGTCAAGACCAGCCTGCACGTCCGGATCACCAACTGCCTGCGCAAGAACGCGCGGTACGAGCTCACCGGCGCGGTCACCCTGACCGACCTGCTGGCCAGGGTGCCGATGCCGGCCGGGGTCGGGCTGCTGGCCGAGCCCGCCTACCGCACGGTCGACCTCCCGGGAGCGGACGAGGCGTACGGGACGATCCTGCGCACCGGCCTGCGCCCGCACCTGCGACCCGGGGACACTCCGATCCTCGCGGCGGCGTTGGCCGCCGCGCCGCTGGCGGTACCGGATCCGGTGGCCTGGTGGCGGGCGTACATCGGGCTGCTGGTGCCGGCGGTGCTGCGCTGCTGGCTCAGCCACGGCGTCGTGCACGAGGCACACCTGCAGAACGTGGTCGTGGTGCTCGACCGGGAGCGCCGTCCGGTACGGATGCTGCTGCGCGACCTGGAGGGGGTGAAGCTGGACACCGACCGGTGGGTCACCTGGCCGGACGGCGTCCCACCGCAGGCCGGCTACGGTCCGCGGGCCGCTCGCCGCCGAATCGTCTACTGCCTGTTCGTCAACCACCTGGCCGGCGTCTGCGGTGCGCTCGCCGACGCGCAGCCGGCGATCGAACGGTCGCTGTGGCAGGAGCTCCGTGCCGTCGTCGCGGCGGTGGCCGCCGACCTCGGCGAGCCGCCCGAGCTGCGCGGGCTGCTGAACGGGGAGCCGCTGGTGGCCAAGGCGAACCTGCTGGTCCGGTGGCGACGCGACGCCGACCGGGCCGCGCCGTTCGTGCCGGTGCCGAACCCGATGGGCGGGCCACGGTGACCCGACCGGTCTACGTCCACGACCTCGACGGGCTGGCCGCGCACGTCCGATCCATCCGTGCCGCGCTGCCACGGCGGGTGGAGCTGCTCTACGCGGTCAAGGCGAACCCGGATCCGGGGGTGCTGCGTACCCTGGCTCCGGTTGTCGACGGGTTCGAGGCCGCCAGCCGCGGCGAGCTGCGGAGGCTGTCCGAGGTGCTGCCGGGGCAGGAGCCGGCCGCGTACGCCGGGCCCGGCAAGACCGACGAGGACCTCGCCGCCGCCCTCGCCGCCGGGGTGCACCGCATCCACGTCGAGTCGCCGACCGAGCTACGGCGTCTCGGCGCACTGGCCGCCGCCTCCGGCAGGTGGGCCCAGGTGCTGCTGCGCGTGAACCTGCCGGTTGACGCGCCCGGGGCGAGCCTGGTCATGGGCGGCGGACCCAGCCCGTTCGGCATGGACCCGGCCGACGCGGTGGAGTGTGCCCGCCGCCCACCTGCCGGCATCGAGGTACGCGGAATCCACGCCCACCTGGCCAGCGGGCTGGACGCCCCGCTCGCCGGCGAGGTCGCCGCTGCCGTGGTCCGCTGGTCCGTCAGCGAGATCGATGCCGCCGAGGTCGACGTCGGCGGTGGCATGGCGGTCGACTACGCCGACCCGACGGCACGGTTCGACTGGGTGAGCTACGGCCGGGCGCTGGCGGAGGTCGTCGACGCGTACACGCACCTGCGGCTGCGCATCGAGCCGGGCCGGTCGGTCACCGCCTACTGCGGGGCGTACCTCACCGAGGTGATCGACGTGAAACGCTCCTACGGCGAGTGGTTCGTGGTGGTGGCCGGCGGCACCCACCACCTGCGCACACCCGTGGCGAAGGGTCACCCGCAGCCGTTCCGCGTGCACCGGCGACGGGGTGTCGACGTTCCACGGACCGACGGAGGGCCGGTCACCGTGGTCGGGCAGCTCTGCACCCCGAAGGACGTGCTGTCCCGCTCGGCCACCGCGGGGCCGATCGGCGTGGGGGACGTGCTGGCCTTCGCCATGGCCGGGGCGTACGCCTGGAACATCAGTCACCGCGACTTCCTGCTGCACGAGCCGCCGCTGTTCCGGACCGGTGACCCAGATGAACTCGCCGCCGACTGGGCGGCCCGACCGCTGGGGTCGTGACCCCGGCAGGGGCTGGATGCCGGTGGGCCGTCGGAGCGCAGCGCGCCGACGGCCCGTGGTCGTCAGTTGCCGTCAGCCGTTGTCGATCAGGCTGGCGATCTCGTTGTAGATGAGGTGTGCCTTCGCGCCCTGGTTCGACGGGCAACCGCCGAGGTGGTGCAGGGCGATCACCCGGTGGCTGGCGTTCAGCACCGGCGAGCCCGAGTTGCCGCCGGAGGTGTCACAGCTGTAGCTGATGTTCCTGGTGCAGGGGACCACCATGGAGCAGCGGATCACCCGCGCGAAGGCCAAGATCAAGGCGGCCCGCATCCCGTATCGGATGCCGTCCGCGGACGATCTGCCGGCTCGTGTCTCCGGCGTACTCGCCGTCCTGTTCCTCGTGTTCAACGAGGGCTACCTGGCCAGCGGCCCCGACACCGACCCGGTGCGACACGACCTGACCACCGAGGCGATCCGGCTCACCCGCCTGATCCGCGCGCTCCTGCCGGACGACGGCGAGGTGGCCGGCCTGCTGGCGCTGATGCTGCTCACCGAGGCTCGCCGCACCGCCCGCATCTCGGCCAGCGGCGAACTGATCGCCCTCGACGAGCAGGACCGTGGGGCCTGGGACACGGACCTGATCGCCGAAGGTCACCGGCTGGTGCGCGAACGCCTCGCCGCTGCCGCCGCCGGGGAGGCCCCGGGTCGCTACCAAGTCCTCGCCGCGATCAACGCCGTGCACACCTCCGCCCGCGACATCCGCGACACCGACTGGTCACAGGTCCTCGCCCTCTACGACCAACTCGTCCGCCTCGACCCCTCGCCGATCATCGCCCTCAACCGGGCCATCGCCGTGGCCGAGCTCGACGGACCGGAGGTGGCGCTGGCCATCGTCGACCGCCTCGCCGAGGCGTTGGCCGGCTATCACGCCTACCACGCCACCCGCGCCGACCTGCTGCGCCGGCTCGGCCGCAGTCAGCAGTCGCGCGCGGCCTACGACAAAGCCGTCGACCTGGCGGGCAACACCGCCGAGACCGCCAACCTGACCCGCCGCCGCGACCAACTGCGGTAGCACCCACGGATCCCGATCGAAACTCCGCGCAGCGGCGACCGGCCCCGGGGCGCCCCGCCGATGCATCCCGCAACCGGCGAGAGGCGCGCCTGACGTTCTGGAAAAGATCTCGAAGGCGGTGTCGGATCGGACCCGGGGTGTTCGTAGTGGAGGTGAGGCCGCCCAGGAGGGCGCCCGGGGGTAAGGGAAGGACGTTCCTCATGACCACCTTGACGGAGCCGAGCACAGTCACCACACGCCGCTCCAGTCGCCGGATGTGGGCGATCCTGGGGCTGGTCCTGCTTGCCGACGCCATCGACGTGATCGATGGGACCATCACGAACATCGCGGCCCCCACCATCGCCCGCGAGCTCAACGGCGGTGAGAGTCTGATCAAGTGGTTGGGACCGGCGTACATGCTGGCCATGGGTGTCCTGCTCCTGATCGGCGGACGGCTGGGTGACAAGTTCGGCCAACGCAGGCTCTTCCTGATCGGCATGGGCGGGTTCACCCTGGCCTCAGCGGTCATCGGGTTCTCACCCGATCCGACCCTGCTCATCGCCGCCCGGGTTGCTCAGGGAGCGTTCGGGGCCATGCTCATCCCGCAAGGCATGGCGATCATGACGAAAGCGTTCAGCCGCGACATGCTCGCCAAGGCGTTCGGGCTGTTCGGCCCGGTTCTCGGTATCTCCAGTGTCGGCGGCCCGGTCCTGGCCGGATTCATCATCGACGCCGACCTGTTCGGCCTGTCCTGGCGCCCGATCTTCCTCGCGAACATCGTCCTTGGCGCTATCGGGCTGGTCATAGCCGTCAAGATCCTGCCGCGTGACGACGACGGCGACCGGGCCACCGTCGTCGACGGTTGGGGCTCCGGCCTGCTCGCGGTCACCATGCTCGGTCTGCTGTACGGCCTGATCGAGGGCTCGACCAACGGCTGGAGCGCCGTCGCTGTCGCCTCGATCGCCGCCGGCGTCCTGTTCTTCGCCGCCTTCGCCTACCGTCAGCGCACCGCAACCCACCCGCTCATCAAGCCCTCGCTGTTGAAGAACCGAGGCTTCACCTCCGCAATGATCGTGGGCCTGGCCGTCTTCGCCGCCGCCACCGGCCTGTTCTTCGTGCTGTCGCTGTTCCTGCAGGAGGGACTGCACGCCAGCCCGCGGGACGCCTCGCTCGGCCTGGTGCCGCTCACCCTGGGGCTCATCGCCGCCAGTTTCGCCGCCATGGGCGGCCTGGTCGCCAAGCTCGGTCGCAGGCTCGTCTCCATCGGCCTGGTCGTCACCCTCGTCGGTTGTGGTTGGGTCCTGGCCCTCGTCGATCACTCCGGGACGAACGTCAGCCTCTGGGCGCTGGCCCCGGCGTTCGGCGTCATCGGCCTCGGTACCGGCCTCTGCTTCGCCACGATCCCCACCGTTGCCCTCGGCGACGCGCAGCCAGACGAAGCCGGCAGCGCCAGTGGCTCGCTCGGCTCGATCCAGCAACTCGCTTCAGCGATCGGCTCGGCCGCGGTCACGTCGGTCTTCTTCCAGGCCGCGACCTCCGGACTGGCCCATGCGATGAACGTTGCCCTCATCGTCGTTCTGGCCGTCACCGCCCTCAGCCTGCCGATCGTCGCCCTGATGCCCCGCAAGGCGCCGCAGGAACCCAGCCATTGAGTGATCCCGGTCGCGCGTTCGTTCGGCCGGTGGGTTTCGATCAGGCCGATGAGTTTCCGGGCGCTGGTACGTACCAACTGATGAATCGGAAGGAGCTGAACATGCAGATCAAGGTCAACGGTGTCGAGTTGTGCGTGGAAACCTTCGGGGACCCGGCGGATCCGCCGGTGCTGCTGGTCGGCATCACCGTGCTGAGCTGGCCGCAGGAGCTGTGCACGGCGCTGACCGGGCGGTACGTGGTGCGCTACGACCTGCGCGACGCGGGCCTGTCGACGTTTGTCGACCCGGACGCGCCCACCTACGACCTGCGCGATCTGGTGACCGACGCGTCCGAGCTGGTGGTGGCGCTGGGTCTGGGGCGTACGCACGTGGTCGGGATGGGAATCGGCGGTTTCATCGCGCAGCTGCTCGCGCTCGACCATCCCGACCGGCTCGCGTCGCTCACGCTGGTCTCCACCCGTCCGGTCGCGCCCGGGCTGGTCGATCCTGACCTGCCCGACCACGCGCCGGAGGTGATGGCGCAGGTGTTCGGGCGTACGGGGCCGGACTGGACCGATCGCGACAGCGTGATCGGGTACATGACCGGTTCCGCGCGGCTGATGTCCGGGTCGCGGGGATTCGACGAGCAGGACGTACGGGCGGCGGTCGGGTCGGTCTTCGACCGAGCGCGACGCACGGCGAAAGCCCAGCGTGCGAGCCATCTTGGCAGCATGTTCGCGGCCATCGACTGCCGACCGCGGTGGCGCGAGCGGCTCGACGAGATCACCGCGCCGACCCTGGTGGTGCACGGGGACGAGGACCCGTTCTTCCCGCACGGCAACGGGGTCGCGCTGGCCGCGGAGATCCCGGGCGCCACGCTGCTCACCCTGCCCGGCATCGGTCAAGGCGTGCCGCGCGTGACGTGGCCGGCCGTCGTGGACGCCCTGCTGCGCCACACCTCCCAACGGCCGCTGTGACCCACGCCAACCGTCGTGTTTCAACTCGTCCCAGTACCGCCGTGAGGTGAGCCGGAACGTGTTGCGGATCAGATGGATGATGCAGACGTCTGCACGATCTTCGCGGTCACACGTTCGTGACCACCTCCGGCAGGCCTTTCAGGCCGTCGCAGACGAGGAAGAACACGTCCTTCACGCCCCGGTTACGCAGGTCGGTCAGCACACTCGTCCAGAACCTCGCACCCTCACCACCGGTGCCGGCCCAAAGCCCGAGGATGTCCTTCTCCCCGTCGAGGGTGACCCCGATCGCCGCGTAGAACGGCCGGTTCGCGACCTGCCCGTTCCTCGCCTTGACCACGATGGCGTCGATGAACACGGCCGCGTAGATCTCGTCCAACGGGCGGTGCGACCAGTCGGTCATCTCAAGACAGCCCATTCAAGACGATCTCCAGAGACAGAATCCTTGACGATGTCACCCTCTATTGGCTGACGCGGACCGGCGGTCGGGCCGGTCGGGATGGAAGGCCGGCGCGGTGCGGAGCGCGGGCGTGAAGCGCGGCGCGCAGGGCCGGGCCGAGGATCCGCCGCACGTCGGCGGCGGAGAGATCGGCGATGGGCGCGAGCGGGTTGAGGTGCCTCGTGAAGATGAGACCGCCGATCACAGCGACCGCCGCGGTGGCGCGTTCGGTCGCGTCAGGGCCGCCGAGAAATTCAGCAATCCGACCAAGAAGTTCACGTTCCAGATATTCCCGCAGTGCGCGCATAGTGTCGTCGTCCTGCAGCGCGATCCGGTTCTCACTCGGGGTGGTGGCGCCCCACAGGCTGGTGACGGCAGCCAGGAGCCGGTCGGCGAGCCCGGCCTGATCGCCGCGCAGTGCATGGTCCAGCGCGGTCGACTCGACACACAGCAGGTTGAGGCACTGCCCGAACAGGCCCTGTTTGGAGCCGAAGTGGTAGCTGATGAGTGCCGAGTCGACCCCCGCCGCCACGGCGATCGCACGCACGGTCGTGCCCCGGTAGCCGTGCTCCAAAAATAGGCCACGGGCGACCTCGGTGATGCGGGCCTTGGTGTCCGGGTTGCCGCGGGGCCGGCCCCGAGATTTATTCATCACGGTTGAATACTGCGGGGACCGGGCGGCAGTGTCAACGCCATCAATGCCTGGCACCACCGGGCCACAGCGAGAATCGAGCACCTCATGCGCACTGTCATCTTCGGCGCGAACGGCCCAACCGGCCGCCGGCTCACCGACCAGGCCCTGGCCGCCGGGCACGAGGTCGCCGCGGTGACCCGCCGTCCGGGCAGCATCCCGGCCCGCGCCGGACTCACCGTCCTCACCGCCGACATCACCGACCCCGCCGCCGTCGACAGGGCCGTCGCCGGCAGCGACGCAGTCCTCTCGGCGTTGGGCGTCCCGCCCACCCGCAAACCCATCACCGTGTACTCCCACGGCGCGGCCAACATCATCGAGGCCATGCACCGACATGGGGTGAAGCGCCTCGTCACCGTCAGCTCCAGCGTCATGGACCCGACCTGGCGACCCACCGGCGAGCACTTCTTCAACCACGTCATGGACCCACTGATCAACCGACGGGTAGCCCGGACCGCGCACGCCGACATGCGCCGGATGGAAGCCATCGTCGGCTCCAGTGACCTGGACTGGACGATCGCCCGACCGTCCGGGCTGTTCGACCACCCGACCGTCACCGACTACCGGGTCGCCCAGGACGTCGCCGACGGACTGTTCACCGCCCGGGCCGACCTCGCCGCAGCCATGGTGGCGCAGTTGACCGACGACCGGTTCGTCCACCGCGCCATGGCCGTGATCACCACCCGGGTCAGGCCCAGCATCCTGGGTCTGATCTGGAACGAGGCCGTCAAGAAAAAGTTGTGACGACGCTCCCGAGCCTGTCGACCCGTGCCAGGGCGTTCCTCACCGGGCCGCACGTCTGCACCCTGACCATGCTGCGACCCGACGGCTCCCCGCACGTGGTGGCGGTCCGGTTCACCTGGGACCGGGCCGCCGGCCTCGCCCGAGTGCTGACCGTCGCCGCCAGTCGCAAGGCCCGCAATCTGACGGTGAACCCGGGCAGCCGCGTCGCGGTCTGCCAGGTTGAAGGCTTCCGGTGGCTGACCCTCGAAGGCACCGCGACCGTCACCGACGACCCGACCCGGATCGCCGAGGGGGTGCACCGGTACACCGAGCGCTACGCGGCCCCGCCGCCCGAACCCCTCGGCCGGGTCTTGATCGAGATCACCGCGACCGGGTCCTCAGCCTCAACCTCTGATGTCCACGCCCCTTGGCGACGGCGATGGATGCGTCGACGCGCACAAGTAGCCGATGACAGGACATCCGTCGAGCGGCGTACCCGTCCGAATCGCTGCACCTCCGGCGCATTAAAATCGAGTCCCTGCCAGGCAGGCAGGGGCGGGCGGCGGGTAGGCGTCGACTCAGAGATGGCAGGTGTGTCGTTTTGCGGATCGCGAGTGTAAACGCCTGGGGTGGCGCGCTGTACGACGAGCTCATCAAGTGGTTGCCCGACAGCGGGGCGAACATCGTCTGCCTCCAGGAAGTGACTCGGACTCCTGGTCTGACCGGATGGACCCGCTTCGAAGACGGTGACTGCATCCTGCCCCAGCGAGCTGACTTGTTCGATGATGTCCGCATCGCGTTGCCGCACCATCAGGCGACCTTCCTCGCCAGCGACTCAGGACCTGTGCATGACGACAAGGGCGTCCGGCATCGACAAGACTTCGGTCTCGCGACCTTCGTCGCCGAGCAACTGCCGGTCATTGGTGTCGACTCCGCCTTCGTGCACGGCCAGTTCATCGACCATGATGCGTGGACAATCACAGACCGTCCACGCATCGCACTCGCGA
Organism: Micromonospora sp. NBC_00389; assembly: GCF_036059255.1. NCBI lineage: Bacteria > Bacillati > Actinomycetota > Actinomycetes > Micromonosporales > Micromonosporaceae > Micromonospora > Micromonospora sp. NBC_00389. The sequence goes on from NZ_CP107947.1 coordinate 2,173,322, forward strand.
TGCGCACCGTTGACCGCGCCGCCGGCCGGTCGGTGTGGGTAGTGCAGGTACACGGATTACGCGATCCGGTCGGCAAGGCTGACACCCCAGCGCGGCTCCGCCAAGCGGAGCGACTCGCGGAACTCGTGAACCGGGTACGCAGTCCGCAGGACCTGGTGGTGGTCTGCGGTGACTTCAACCTGTTACCTGGCAGTGAGACATTCGACGTTCTAGCCGAAATCGGCCTGATGGACCTGGTCGGCGCGGCCAACACCCGGACGTCTCATTACCCTAAACCGATGCGGCATGCGAGCTACCTGCTCGTCTCCGATCTCGCCGCCGTCAAGCAATTCGAGATCTTGACCGAACCAGAGGTCTCCGACCACCGTGCCCTGATCCTCGACATCTAGCTCCAACGCCGTTCAGTTAGGCGGTTGGTGTGGGCGTCAAGGGTCGGGGATGACGATGTCGATGCTGGTGGTGGCTTGATAGCTGCGTCGGTCGATGTTGGGGCCGCGGGCTTGGTATTTGCTGTTCGAGCGTTTGATCATGCGTGTCTTGGTGCGCAGGCGGCGGTCGGGGAGCAGGTGGGCCAGAACATCGGCGCCGATGACGCCGACCAGGTCGATGGCGGTGTCGGCGATGACGCCGGCGGCGTGCACGATCTGGTCGCGGGCGGTGTTCAGGGCGGTGGTGAAGCTGGCCCGGTCGGGGTCGAGGCCGGGCCGGCTGTCGGTGGCGTCGACCATCGCGGTGCGGAGCAGTTGGTAGGCGCTGAGCAGGGCGTAAATTTCTTGCTGAACGCCGTCGGGGGTGCGGGCGCGTAGGACACGTCCGCCCAGGATCGAGGATTTGAGTTCGAGGTAGGCGGTCTCGATCTCCCAGCGCTGGTGGTAAAGCCGGATCAGTTCGGCGCCGGGATGGGTGACTGGGTTGAGCAACGTGGTGATCAGTCGGTAGCCGCTGGTGCGGGTGTCCTCGGTGGTGGTGATGCTGATCTGCGCGTCGATGACCCGGATCGGCAGCCCGCCGATGATCGAGGAGAAGGAGCCGTCGCGGTGGCGGCGCAGAGTCGGCAGTTTGCGGCCGTTCTTGCAGCGGATGAGCAGGTGCGCGCCGGTCGCGGCCAGGGTGGTGACCAGGTCGGCGGCGGCGTAGTTACGGTCGGCCAGCAGCAGCATCCCGGGCCGCAGGCTGCGGGCGAGGTGGCGGGCCTGGTCGAGTTCGCCGGTGCTGACCGGGTCGAACACGGCGTCCAGGACCGAGCGGGTGCCGCAGGACAGCAGGGCACTGAGCCGTAGTTGGGGGTAGCCGGAACCGCCGTTGTTGCATCGCTGTTTGGCATAGCGGCTGGTGTTCGCGGCTGAGTCCGCGACCGTCAGGAGGGTTCCGTCGATCACCGCCAGCAGCAGACCACGCCAGCGCACCTGGGCGGCGCTGGTGGCGGCCGGGCCACGCAGCAGATCGAACAACGCCCGCACCGGTTGCGGGCCGAGGCGTTGCCGGGCCTGGCGCAACGCGCTGCCGCTGGGCGAGACGATCGGCAGGCCGGACAACCCGCTGGTCACCTTGCGCCATACCTGCTGGTATCCCAGTTCGGCGAACAGGCATCCCGCGAGCAGTAAATACATCACGACCCGGGCCGGCAACAGCCGGACCCGTAACTCGGTACGCCTGGTCGAGGCTAGGACATCATCGACCATCTCGAACGGCACCAGACGAGTCAACTCGCCCAGGTGACCCGGCGCGAACACACCCGCGGCTACCGTCACCGTCCGAGTTATGGCAATCTGATCAGCCAGCGGAGCTCCAGGTTCAAGGGCGTCTTAGAGTGACCACCCTCTATACCGGAGCTCCGCTGCTTCGTCTCCACGACACGCTTGACAACCCACCACGCCGCCTAACTGAACGGCGTTGCATCTAGCTCTAGCTGGCGTGGGCTCGTCGCAGGCACGTACGAATCTGCCGCCGACCGGGCGTCGCGTTGAGTGACGGACCGCGATGGTGGCCTGCGCCGAAGTCGAATATGGCCATTCGTTGTCCGAGGCGACGTGGATGGTGGCTTCGTAGCGCACAGCAAACCCTGTCGAACGCGGTCGTGATCGCCCGACTGCATATCAGGCGGTTGATGCCGCACTCAATGGTGTGTCGCTGCTTGTAGAGCCCCGGGTCGACGGCCGGTGGTCGGCCGTCGACGGGGTGGTCGCCCTCAAACTGCGGGCTGTCGCCATGCTGCCCTGTCAACACGATCGACGTCGGCAACTCCCCTGTTCGCACGCCGGATGCACCTTCGTGTCACCCGCCACGGGAGCGATAACATTCTGCGCGTGACGCGCCCCGTACTGCTCCCGGGCATCGGCGGGCGCAGCGCCGCCGCGACGGTGGGCTGGTATGCGGTGCTGTTCGCCTCTTGGACCGTGTCGGACAGCTACCTGCCGCCACCCGAACCGAGTCCCTTCTTCACGCTCAGCCCGGCGTACTTCCTGATTCCCGCGTGTTCCTCGTAGGTGGCGGTGAAGCCGGTCGCTGGCGGGCGTGCTCAGCCTGCTCGTCTCGTTGGTGGTCGTATCGGTCATGGCGCGCCTACGGTTGCGGTCACAGCTGCTCGTCGGCGCGGTGGCGACGACGGCCGGCTGGGTCATCGTCGGCGGCGTTGCCGCGATGCTGTTCCGGGGTGCCGAGTGATCCGCCGCGCAGCCGGTGCCGGACCGGCCGTGCTCGTCGTTGGTTGGCTCTACGGTGGGGCGTTCCTGCTGCTGACCGGGGCCATGCTGTACTTCGACGACTGGCCCTCCGTGACCCGGCACGCCGGTGGGTACCTGTTGGCCGAGCTGCTCGTCGGGCTGCTCGTGCCGGTGGCGGGGCTGTTCATCGCCGCCGTGCTGCGCGGCGGTCGCTGGCTGCTCCGCTTCGGTGCTGCCCTGTGCGCGGTGCTGGTGGTGTGGGGCCTGGTGCAGCTGCGGCCGGAGTCCGAGCAGCCCTTCGAGCCCGGCGGGCGCGGCTGCTCCGTCCACAGCGGCGGCAGCAACACCTGCTCCGGCGGCTGACCCTGACGCGCCACGGCGACGGCGGCTCCCATCGACGAGCACGGAATCAGGCCGGGTGGCGGGTGGTGTGCGTCGGTGAGGACTGCTGCCCGTCGGGCGCGGACGGTCTTGGCTTGATCGCCTTGTACGGCGTTGGGGTGAGCAGCCCCAGACGGAGGACCCAGCTCCGGGTCAGACGGCATAATCGACTTGGAGGCGTCCTCCACGAATACGAACGTGCCGCCTGACTGTGCGTATGAGGTGCGGCAGGTACAGCGTCAGATTCTGGGCGTGGCCGGCGCCGCCGGGATTTCTTCCGGAGCCAGCGTCGACGGGGTCGGCTTCCTGAGGCGGGTCAGGCCGACCCCGACGAGTACCACCACCATCCCTGCGGCGATCCGGAGACTGAAACCCTCATCGAGCACGATGGCCCCCAGCGCCACCGAGACCACCGGCAGCAGATAGCCGACCGTCGCGGCGTTGGTGGCACCCTCGGCGGCGATGATCCGGTAGGTGAGGTGGAAGGTGATCCCGGTGGCTACGACGCCCAGGATGAGGACGACGATCAAGGTCTTCGGGCCGATCTCGATCGACGTCAGGCCACCGGCCGGCAGGGTCACTGCGGTCATTCCGGTCGCCGCGATGAGCTGCGCCGCGGATAGCGAAATGGTGGGGAAGCCCTTCCCGACCAGATTGCGGCCCATGTACGCGAAACCGATGGCGTAGCTCGCCGCCGCGACGACGATGGCGAGGGCGCCCCAGCCGACCGGCCCGGTGGTCTGCCATGGCGCGAAGATCAGCACTACCCCGGTGAACCCGAACAGGAGTCCGCCCAGCCTGACCGGGCGGAGCCCGCGCTCGGAGCCGATCACGACGCCGATCAGCAGGGACCACAGCGGGGTCGTCGCGTTCAGTACGCCGGCCACCCCGGAGTCGATGGTCTGCTGGCCGATGCTGAACAGGGCGAAGGGCAGGGCGTTGCAGAAGAAGGCTGCCACGCCGATGTGCCCCCAGGTCGCCCGGTCCTGAGGCAGCCGTCGACCCGAGCCGAGGCACGCGACCAGCAGGGTGATCGACCCGAGTACGCAGCGGCTGAGGGTGACCTGGACCGGAGTCAGGGCGTCCAGGGCCAGCTCGACCCAGAGGAAGGTCGATCCCCACAGCAGTGCGAGTACACCCACCCGCGCCCAAGCCCAGGTTTTGCCAGCGACACCGTTCACGCGTGATCTCCTTACTCGGACCTGACCTCCCGCGAACGGCGCCCTGACCGACCCGAAACGACAAGCGAAAGATTCTGCACTTACGTTAAGTTCTGCTACATGCTTGACGTGAGACGCATGCAGGTGCTGCGAGCGGTGGTCACCAGCGGGTCGGTGACGGCAGCGGCAGCGCACCTGGGCTACACCCCCTCCGCAGTCAGCCAGCAGGTGGCAGTGCTGGAAAAGGAGGCCGGCATCGCGCTACTCGAACGGGTCGGCCGAGGTGTACGGCCCACGGCAGCGGGCCGACTGCTCACCGGCCACGCAGCCATCATCAGCCAGCACCTCGCCGAGGCCGAGACCGCGCTGGCCGACCTGCGAGCCGGGCGTACGGATCGGTTGACGATCCGCTACTTCGCCTCGGTCGGGCCGACTCTGCTAGCCCCCGCCCTGGCTCGGCTCCGGCGCGAGCATCCGGGTGTGACGATCGATCCCAAACTGGCCGACCCGGATCCGCTGCCGGACGTGGAGCAGGGCAGCGCCGACCTGGCCATCGTGGTCCGCCGACCCGGCGACGAGAGCCGCCAGGGCATCCGGCTGGTGCACCTGCTCGACGACGCGTACCAGGCCGTGCTGCCCACCGGGCACCCGCTCGCCGCGCATCGGGTAATCGACCTGGCCGACCTCGCCGGCGAGCCCTGGATCAGTAGCGAACCGCCAGGTCCCTGCCTGGAGCCGATACTCGACGCTTGCGCCGGGGCAGGCTTCAGCCCGAAATTCGTGGCGAAGTCGGAGGACTACGCCACCGCCCAGGGATTCGTCGCCGCCGGTCTCGGAGTCAGCCTCATCCCCCGACTGGGACTGGGCACCCGCCATTCCGGCGTCACCGTCCGCCGGGTCCGCCGCCCGGAGCCGGCCAGGGCGATCTACGCCGCGGTCCGGGAGATCTCGCTGGCGCAGCCGGCGCTGGGCGCACTGATCGACGCTCTCAAGGCCGCCGCGAAGGAAGGAGACGCAGGCATCGCAGGTAACGGTCTCCACCCAGCAACCCGTCCAGTTCCCCACGCCCACCGATCCCAGCCTCCGGGCAGTGTGCGACCTGCTGCGTAACGACCCGGCCGACACCCGGACCCTCGCCGAACTCGGACGGCAGATCGGCGCGGGAGACCGGACCCTGAGCCGCCAATTCCGCACCGACCTCAGCATGACCTTTCCCCAATGGCGCACCCAACTGAGGCTCTACCACGCGCTGAACCTGCTGGCCGACGGCGACCCGGTCACCACCGTCGCCCTCCGCTGCGGCTGGTCTTCCACCAGCGCCTTCATCGACGCCTTCCGCCGCACTTTCGGCGAGACACCCGGCGCCCACCGCAAGCACTAAAACGACACCAACGACGACGTAAAACGATGGGCAAGACGGCGCGCTGCGCGAAGTCGCCAGACGCATTCGTCACCGACGAATCCGTGCTCGACTCCGAACCTCGCTGGTGATCCCACGATCGAGACCGTACTCGGCCGGGTCCCTGATGGCGGTAGCACTGAATGACGACGGTCGTCCGAACGGACATTAATCAAGGCGCGCTCATCGCGGCAGGTCAGGATGGTGTCCAACAGGAGGTCGTCGTCGTCACGGCGGGCTGAGCGGACTACCTCCGCGACTGCTGGCGGTACCGACCGGGGGCCAAGCCGTACTCTCGTTTGAACGCTTTGGCGAAGGCGAATTCGGAGGTGTATCCGGTGCGCTGCCCGACGGTTTGCACCGGTCTGTCGGTGTCGCGCAGCAGTTGCGCCGCCAGGGTCATCCGCCACCAGGTCAGGTAGCCCAGCGGCGGTTTGCCGACCAGCGAGGTGAACCGGCGGGAGAAGGCCGCCCTCGACAGTCCGGCTTTCGCGCCCAGCGATTCGACCGTCCACTGCCCGGCGGGTTCCTCATGGATGTGGCGCAGCGCTGCGGTGATCGCCGGGTCATGTAGCGTCGCAGCCCACCCGGTGGCCGGGCCGTCGTCGGTTTGCTCGTCGAGCCAGGCCCGCAGGATGTAGAGCAACATGATGTCCAGCAGGGCCGACACGACAGCTTCGGTCCCGTGGTCGGGGTTGGCGATCTCGTCTCCGAGCAGGTTGACGGCAGCATGGAGCGGCGTGCGGTGGCCGAGACGTGCCGGCAGGTGGATGACCTCGGGCAGTTCCTCGAACAGTGGATGTGGCCGGGTCTGGTCAAGCGTGTACGCGCCGCACAACAGGATCGTCGTGGCCCTCTCGCCGTCGTCGGCGCTCGGCGCTATCTCCCGCAGGGAGGCCGAGGGTGCGCCCGTCAGGGGCGTCGACGGGCTGTCGGCCAGAGCGTGCCCGCAACCGTGCGGCAGGCACACCACATCGCCCACGCTCAGGGCGATCGCGGCGCCCTCCGGAGGGATCAGCCAGCATGTCCCCTCCAGCACCACATGGAAGCCGGCCCCGGAGAACGGCTCGGCCCGCACTCCCCACGGAGCTCGCTTGCGGATCTCAGTGGAATGCGGGCGCCCCATACGCATGACACCGATTGCATCGCTGAGCACATCCATCACCAGATCGTATCGCTTAATGCCATCGAGCAAGACGATCAGATATGAAACGGAGACGGTGAGCCATGGGGGGCAGCTCCTGATCTTCTTAGGCTGAGTGCGTCAAACAGATTGACCGATCGGTCTACCAGAAGGGCAGGACATGAGCCTGTACACCGCCGTCGCGACCGCGACCGGCCGCGACGGCCGCGCCTTCAGTTCTGACGGCAAGTTGGACGTCGGGTTGGCCCTGCAGAAGGAGTTGGGCGGCACCGGCGACGGCATTAACCCCGAGCAGCTGTTCGCGGCGGGCTACGCGGCCTGCTTCGCCACCTCCATGCAACTGGTGGCGCTGGAGAAGCAGATCGACGTCTCGGGCATGTCGGTCACCGCCGAGGTCGGCCTCGTCCCCAACGGTCAGGGCGGCTTCCAGCTCGAAGTCACCCTGCGGACGAAGCTGCCGGAGAACCTGTCCCGGAATATCGGTCGCGAACTCATCGAGGCCACCCACCAGGTGTGCCCGTACTCCAACGCCACGCGCGGCAACATCCCGGTCGAGTTGCTCGTCGAGTAACCACCGTCGGCAGACCGCCACCTGGACCGCGGCAGTCCGCGATCCAGGTGGCGTTGTCGTTCCCGGTTGCCCCACAAGTCTGGACGAACAACCCGAGTCGGAGCATGAGCATGATAGAGACGTCTACGTCGTCCGCCTTCAGGCCGGATCCCGCCGCGACAGGCGGTGGCGCCGCCACGGGTGGACGCGTCAGGAACGCGGCGCTGCTGCTCTTCGTCGTGTGCGCGGCGCAGTTTCTCGACGCGATGGACATCGCGACGATGGGGCCCGCCCTACCGCAGATCCAACGGGAACTGGGCATGACGCCTGACGCCCTGCAATGGGTGGTGAGTGCCTACACGCTCGGCTTCGGCAGCACACTGCTGCTGGGTGGCCGGCTGGCCGACCTCTTCGACCGTAAGAAGCTGCTGATCGGCGGGCTGTTGGTGTTCGCGATAGCCAGCATCGCCGGCGGCTTGGCTGACGGGACTGCCGTTCTCGTGGTCGCGCGCCTGCTCAAAGGCGTCAGCGCGGGATTCACGGCCCCGGTGGCGATGGCCATCCTGCTTGACGCCTTCCGTGACGAGAAGGCACGCAACCGCGCCCTCGGCACGTTCCTGGCCATCACCACGGTCGGCTACTCGCTCGGTCTGGTCGTCGGCGGGGTCCTCGCGGGTGTCACCTGGCGGCTTGTGCTGTTCCTACCGGCGGCGGTCGCCGTCATCGTCGCCGCCCTGGCCCTCGTGGCGGTGCCGGGCGGCTCTGGCCGGCAGGAGCAGAACCGGCAGCGGATCGACGTCGTCGGCGCGGCCCTGGTGACGGGCGGTGCCATCGCGCTCGTCTACGGGATCAGCCGCGCCGCGGCCGTCGGTTGGACCGACATCGCCGTCATCGGCCCACTGGTGGCCGCGGCCGCACTGCTGGCGGTGTTCATCCTGGTCGAACGGGCACACCCGACCCCGTTGATCCCGTTCGCCATATTCACACGCCCTCAACTCGTGCGGGCCAACCTCTGCATCCTGATGTTCGGCGCCTACGTCGGCTTCCAATTCGTCCTCACGCTCTACTATCAGGACGAGCTGGACTGGTCGCCCCTGCAGGCCGGACTGGCTTTCCTTCTCGGCGCGGCGCTCACTGGTGCGACGGCTCGATACGCCGCCGTCGCCGTCACGAAATACGGACCCTGGCCGGTGGCGACTCTCGGCCTGCTCACGCTCGGCGTGGGCTACCTCGCCTGGGCCCTGCTCATCGGCCACACCAGCACGATGCTGATCCTTCTCGTGCAGCAGGTGCTCGGCGGCATCGGATTCGCGGCCGCCTACACCGCGCTCAACATCGCAGCCGTCGGAGGTGCCCGCCAGGATGAGCAGGGCCTGGCGTCCGGCCTGTTCAACGCTGCCAGCCAGATCGGGGCCGGGATCGTGCTCGCGGCGATCACCACCGCCTTCACCGCGCACGCCGACCATGGGCTGGGCAGCTATCGCGCCGGCCTGTGGACGATCACCGCAGTCTCCACCGCGATCACGCTGCTCGCCGCCACGGGAATCCTCGCTAATCGCACGAAAACTCGGCTTCCTGACCTCCTCGCTTGACCCTCCTGAGCCTGCCGAACGCAACAAGAGACGGTGCTCCGCCGCTCGGGGCCACACGGGGGACCACCTCAGTGAGCGAGACGAACGGCGGCAGCGTCGTCGCCCCGCCGACGGCAGCGCTCCGGGATGCCACCGAATCGTCCTATTAGCGCCGACCATACTCACCTTCGAGACGGTGTTACGGTGCGATCGTTCCCGCGATACCGCGCGCGACATACCTGGACTCCGGCATCGCCGATGAAATGGGTCGATGCGATGCGGAGGACCGCGTTGGGAGGAGACCTTGCGGCTCCGCGGCTGTTGGGTGAGTGTTCTCACCGGTCATGCCCGACCGTTCGTTCTCGCCTGGTCCGCGGTTCGTGCGGCGAGGTAGCCCGCCCCGTCACGGCGCGCGTAGCTCACCCAGCGGACGGCGGTGGTGACGTGCATGCCGAGCAGGTCGGCCATGACGGCATCGGGCAGGGCGGCGGCGAGGGCGGCGAGGGCTGTGTTGCGGGCCGAGCGAACCGTGATGCCGTGACGGCCGAGCTTCTGGGTCATGGCGTGGGTCGAGATCGGCAGACCTGGAACCATGCCGGGGAACAGCAGGCTTGGGCCGGACTGAGCTTGGGCGAGCAACGGCCGGGGCTGGGGGCTGTTCGGCGAGGCGCCGTAGGAGATCAGCGAGCCTCGGTGGCAGCAGCACCGGGTGCTGGCGAGGGTCCGCCGTCGGGTCCTTATTGATCTTGGCGCTGTGCTCGCCGTGTGGTCTCCAGCGGAGGTCACCCCGGGTCAATCCGTGCCACTTCAGGTCAGTCGGGGTCAACGATCATGGTCGCTGACCCGTCTGGTGTGATCCGCGTGTGGTCGTCGGTCGGGTCGGCCCGCCGGGTCACGCAGGTCAACGGGGGTCAGTCCCTGCCAACGCGGGTCGATCCGCAGGTCGCTAGACTGGCCATTCGCGCCCCCGTAGCTCAGGGGATAGAGCATCGGTTTCCTAAACCGTGTGTCGCAGGTTCGAATCCTGCCGGGGGCACCAGGTCACACCCTTGAGCGTGCCTCCGGCGGGGATCTCCGGTCCCGGGGGGGGCATGCAGGCCGGCAGGCGGCGGCTGGCTGCATCATCGTCGCTCGGGAATCCGGTTGCCATATAGATTCTGATGATTACGTTTAGTGCATGAACTTGCCTGGCAACGAGCTCGCCCAGCCAGAGGACTGCCTCTTCTGCGCCATCGTGCGCGGTGAATTGGAAGCAAGCCTTGTCCATCAGGATGACGAGATCATCGCATTCATGGACCTGCACCCCGTGACCCCGGGGCATCTGCTCGTCGTGCCACGCCTGCACGCCGTCGGCTTGGAAGACCTGCCCGAGGATGTTGGTGGACGGATGTGGACGCAGGCGCATCGGCTCGCCAGAGCGCTCCGCCGTTCCACACTGCGGTGCGAGGGGGTAAACATGTTCCTCGCCGACGGAAAGGCTGCATTCCAGGAGATCTTCCATGTGCACCTGCACGTGTTCCCGCGCTTCGCCGGTGACACATTCCGTATCGACGCGGACTGGCGGCGCAGGGAGCGCGTCGAGCTGGACACGACAGCAGCTGCCGTTCGCGAGGGGATGACCGCCGCTCAGGTGGCGGCTCGGCCATCCCCGGGCCAGCCGCCAAGCGCAGGCGTTTAGGGCATCCCTGTCGGTTGGCCAGCGGCACCGGCAGGTCGTTCCTCAAGTCCGGCATACGCGTCGTTTGTTCATTCGGTCAGGTTCCCCGACCTTCAGCAAGGCCCGCCCGACGGCCTCGTGCGCAGGTGCTTGTCCCCCGTGCGAGCTACCCGCAAGTGTCCACCGCACGGTGACGATTCCTGACCGGCGACTCCATAGCGTTTGACGTGGCCGCTGCGCTCCAGCCGCGGACCTCGTTGAAGGAGTCGTCATGCGCTTGTTGAAGCAGCTTGTGGCCGTTGTGGCGGTCACCTTCATCGGCAGCCAGGCCATCGCCGCGGTGGAGGGGAACGCCTGGCTCACCCTGGCCCTGGGTGTGTTGACGGCGGTGGCCGCGATCCTCGTCTACGCGTGGGTGGTACGGCGCACCGAACGTCGCGCGGTCACGGAGGTGGCTCGGGCCGGAGCCGGCGCTCGGATCACCCGAGGGGTGCTGATCGGGTTCGGGATGTTCGCGGCAGTGATCGTCAACATCGCCTTCGTCGGCGACTACCACGTCAACGGCCTGGGCTCGGTGACAGGCGCGGTGGCGCTGTTCGGGTTCATGGCCGCCGCCGCCACGACCGAGGAGCTGATCTTCCGCGGCGTCCTGTTCCGAGTCGTCGAGGAACGCATGGGCACCTGGATCGCGCTGTTGCTGACCGGCGTGGTGTTCGGCTTGATGCACCTGCTCAACCCGGACGCCAGCCTGTGGGGCGCGATCGCCATCGCGGTCGAGGCCGGGTTCATGCTCGCCGCCTGCTACGCCGCCACCCGCAACCTGTGGGTGCCGATCGGCCTGCACTTCGGCTGGAACTTCGCCGCCGGCGGCATCTTCAGCGTCGTGGTCTCCGGCAACGGCCAGTCCGAGGGCCTGCTGGACACCACGATGTCGGGCCCGACCCTGCTCACCGGCGGCGACTTCGGGCCGGAGGGAAGCCTCTACACGGTGGCGGCGGGTGTGGCGCTGACCCTGGTGTTCATGTGGCTGGCCCACCGCCGCGGTCACCTCGTCCCGCGTCACCGTCGCGCGGTCGGCGTCCAGCCGGCGACCGCTACGGTCTCCTGATGGTCGGCCTTCGGATGGTCCCGGACTCGTGGCGGCGGTGGGACGTCACGGTCCGGGATCTCCCGTTGGCGCTGCTGCTCGCCCTCGCGTCGGTGGTGCCGGCCCTACAAAACCACGGTACACAGCTCGGCGACCTGCCGGGGCGTCCCTTCGACGCGCTGACCGTCGTGGTGCTCGCCCTGGAGTGCCTCCCGCTCGCCGTCCGCCGGCGCTGGCCGGCCATCTGCCTCGCCCTGGTGTCGGTCGGCTTCGCGATCGACCAGCTCCGCGGCTATCACACGGTCGCGGGCTCCGCGCTGGCCATCGCGCTGCTGAGCGCGGGGGCCCACCTGGAACGTCGTCGGCGCACCACCATGATCCTGGCCTCCGCCGCGTACGTGGCGCTGGCCGTCGCTCTCGACCGGCACGGGTCGACCGAAGGCGTGACCGGGTTCGTCACGTTCTACCTGGCGGCGGCCCTGGCGTGGGGCATCGGAGCCTGGCTGCGGCAGTCCCGGGCCGTCGAGGCCGAACGCCGCCGCGACGTCGCCCTGACCGCCCGCGCCGCCGAACGCACCCGGATCGCCAGCGAACTCCACGACATCGTGACCCACCACGTGACGGCGATGGTCGTGCAGGCCGAGGCTGCGCGCTACCTGACCGCCGCCCCCGAACGCCTCGACACGGCCCTGACCGCCATCACCGACACCGGCCGGCGGGCCATCACCGACCTGCGCCATCTGCTCGACCTGCTCAACCCCGACCACAGCATCGATCCGCGTACGCCGTCCGTCGGCGAGCTCCACGCCCTCGTGGAGCAGACCCGGCAGGCCGGGCAGCCGGTGGAGTTCACCGAGGAGGGCAGCCCGGCGGGCACGACCGGCGGTGCCGAGGTAGCGGCCTACCGAGTCGTGCAGGAGGCGCTGACGAACGCCCTCAAGTACGCCCACGGCAGCCGCACCACTGTTCACGTGCACCATGGCGAGAGGGAGACCACTGTGGAGGTCAGCACCGAAGGCTCGGGCTCGTACGCCGGGGCCCCCGGCGGGAGTGGACGCGGCCTCGCGGGGCTCAGCGAACGGGTCGGCGTGCTCGGTGGCGAGTTCAGCGCAGGACGACGGGCGGACGGCGGCTTCGTCGTGCAGGCCCGGATTCCTACCGGGAGCCCGTCATGACGGCGCCGATCCGGGTGCTGGTCTGCGACGACCAGGCGCTGATCCGTACCGGCTTCGCGACCATCATCGATGCTCAGCCCGACCTCGAGGTGGTGGGCGAGTGCGGGGACGGGCGCGCCGCGGTCGACCTCGCCGGCCGGCTGCATCCGGACGTGGTCGTGATGGACGTACGGATGCCGGTACTCGACGGCATCAAGGCAACCCGCCTGCTGGCCGGTGCCGGAGTGGCTCAACCCGTCAAGGTGCTCGTGGTGACGACGTTCAACCTCGATGAGTACGTGTACGAGGCGCTGCGCGCGGGAGCAAGCGGGTTCCTGCTCAAGGACGCCCCTCCGGCCCAGTTGCTGCACGGTATCCGCACCGTCGCGACCGGTGCCGCGCTGCTGGCGCCCGAGGTGACCCGGCAACTCGTGGGCAGGTACGCGGCGCGGATCCGTCCCGCCGAGGGCACGCGGGACGACGTTGGGCTGACCCCGCGCGAACTGGAGGTGTTGCGTCTCATCGCCAACGGCCTGTCCAACGGCGAGATCGCCGCGACCCTGGTGATCAGCCAGGAGACCGTCAAGACGTACGTGTCACGCATCCTCACCAAGCTCGACCTGCGCGACCGCGTGCAGGCGGTGGTCTACGCCTACCGTGCTGGCCTGGTGACCTGAGGGAGCGCCGTCGGTGAGATCCGACGACGCTCCCTTTCGCTACCACAATCAGGCCTGTTGAGCGCGGTGAGCCAGACGTGCCGGCCCGGTCAGAGGAACTTGTACATCTCCTCGGACGCTTCCTCGACCTCGCCGGCGGGCGGCGCCGACACCGAGACAGACTTGCCGAAGTCGCTCATCTTCATGTCGGTGACGAGATCACCCAGAGTCTTCGTGGCGACCGTGTAGGACAGTGCGGTGAGCCGGCCCTCGCCGTCGACGGTCGCTTCGAACGGGATCGCCTTGGGGTCCTTCGCCAGTTTGGCGGACGACTCGATGCCCTCGCGCATTCCGCCATCCGAGCTGGCGGCGGCGGCCGCCTTCTCCAGGTCAGCGGTGCCCTTGTAGGTGCCAGCGCCAGTCGACTCGGCGGTTACGATGCCGCCGATGATGCCGGTCTGCGACTTGAGGTCGAAGGACTGGCGCAGCGCGCTGGTGGGCCGGAGCTTGGTGAGGTCGACCTTCATCCACGGCTTCTTGCCTTCGCCCGACTCGGACTTGATGTAGGCGGTGTCGCCGATCAGCCGGGCCTCGATCGGCTCCGGGGCGTTACCGGTGACCTGGATCGTCTTGGTGGCAGGGTCCATCTTTCCGCTGAGAGTGATGGACTGGCCGCCGGCCTTCACAGCGGCGTCCATGGTGACCGGGCCGGAGAGACTGCGGTCCATCGCCTGCTGGATGGCTTCGACCGGGTCGGCCGCGGACGTTGCGGGGGCGGGTGAGGTGTTCTGCGCGGTGTCGCCGGAGTCGGTGCCGCAGCCAGCCATGAGGGCGGCGGCGAGGGCGATCGAAATGGCAGGGATCAGTCGACGCATAGAGGTGACCCTAACGGGCGACCGCTACCCCATTTCCGCGAGCATGGCACCTGCGTGACGCTGTAACGAGAATCCATGGAAATGCGCTGCGACTCGCGGGCCGCCCGTATTCCCACCGCTGGGAATAGGCTCCGACGTATCGATGGCCAGCACCACAGGCCCGTGCCTGGTCGGACGCGGATCGAGGGGGCCGCGTCCGGCGTCGGCACGGGTCACCGCTGGACTCGTCGGAGGACGTCGTGCGCCGTGCCGCGGTGGCGGCCGGCGGGACCATCGCCGGCCGCCACCGCGGGTCAGACCGCCGGTAGCTGCTCGGCTCGGGTGAGCACCTGGTCGATCAGGCCGTACTCGCGGGCCTGCTCGGCGGTGAACCAGCGGTCCCGGTCCCAGTCCCGCTGGATCTCGTCCAGTGTCCGTCCACTGTGCTGGGCGATCAGTTCCTGCATGGTCCGCTTCACATGCAGCATGTTCTCGGCCTGGATGGTGATGTCCGAGGCGGTGCCGCCCATTCCGCCGGAGGGCTGGTGCATCATGATCCGCGAGTGTGGCAGCGCGTACCGCTTGCCGGCCGTGCCGGCGCAGAGCAGGAACTGCCCCATCGAGCCGGCGAACCCCAGCGCCAGCGTGGCCACGTCGTTGCGGACGTAGCGCATCGTGTCGTAGACCGCCATCCCCGCGCTCACCGAGCCGCCCGGCGAGTTGATGTAGAGGTAGATGTCCCGATCGGCGTCCTCGGCGGCGAGCAGCAGGATCTGCGCACAGATCTGGTTGGCCGATTCCTCGGTCACCTCGGTGCCGAGGAAGACGATCCGCTCGCGCAGCAGCCGCTCGAAGACCTGATCACCGAAGGACGGCTGCCCGCCGTCCAGCATTCGCACGCCGTACCCGATCATTCGCCGCCGCCTTCCGCCGTGCCGGCGGGCGGCGGACCGCCCGGTGGACCGGCTCCTCCAGCGTGCGTGCGGCGGCGGTGGCGGGACCAGGGATTCTGCCAGTGGCAGATCCGCCGATGGCAGAACCGGCGCGACCTACGCGGCGGTCAGCCGCCGCGCGCCCGCCCTGGCCCGCGCGCAGCCCAGCAGGGCGGCGGTACGCGGACCGGGGCGCGAGCCACCGGCGGAGGCCATCGGGCGGACGCACAGTGTCGGCCCGGCCGCCCCCGGTGCCCGGTGCAGAATCGGCCCGGCGGTGCGTGGGCCGACTCGCAGGGTGTGGTTGCCGGCGTCGCGTCGCGCCACCTCGACCCGCTCCAGCCGGGTCAACACGGCCCGTGGCGCGGTCGGGATGCGCGGCTCGACCTGGCGCAGGTCGTCGCGGGCCTCCTCGAGCAGGTCGGAGAGGCGGATGCCGAGCGCCCGGCAGATCGCGGCGAGCACCTCCGACGAGGCTTCCTTGCGGCCCCGCTCGACCTCGGAGAGGTAGGGCACGGAGACCCCGGCCGCTGCGGCCACCTCGCGGAGCGTGCGGCCCTGGCGCTGGCGGAGCCGGCGCAGCACCCCGCCGATCACTCGTCGCAGCAATGACATGCGGGCCTCGCTTTCGCGGTCGTCGTGCGGGGAACACCCCCATCATGCCCGTTCCCGGCCGTCCGGGCCGACCCGCGCGGGCCGCGCCGCCACTTTGGCGCGGGCCCGGGGCCTCATCGGCGCAGGTGGGTGTGCCAGTCCGCCGGCTCCGGCACCAGCGTGACCGCGCGGAACAGAGCCCGGGTGCCGCCGCTGGGCAGCAGCGCGCGGTCGTCGATCGTCACGGTCGCCCCGTTCACGTCGTAGACCGTCAGCGACTCGTCGCCGTCCTGCCCGCCGAACCGCGCCGGATGCCCGTCGAACGTGGTGTTCGGGTTTACGAACGCCTTGTCAGCGGGATCGGTGACGTGGCGGTATCGGGAGGCGCTCACAGTCAACGTGCGAGCCCGCTGCCAGCTGGGCTCGGCGGTGGCCGGCTCCGGCGACCAGGTGGTCGAGGCGTGCCAGGACGCAGGTTCTTCCAGCGACTCGAACACCTCGACAGTGATCACCCGCAGGTTGGCCGGTAGGCCCGCCACCGTCGCCGGCATCGGGACCGGGTCGTTGCCGAACCGCAGCGACTCAGCCACCCGCGCCGCGGCGCCCCGCGCATCCGGTCCGGCCCCGACCACCCGGGCCTGTGCCCAGCCGTCCGGGGCGTACCGCCAGCGCAGGATTGCCTCCGGCCGCTCCGCGCCGCTGTACGCGACGAAGCTGCTGACCGCGCCGTTCAACTCGGGTCCGTCGCTGGTGCCGATCGCGGTGGCCGGCTCCCCGCTGTCCCGCTGCGGCGCCGGCGGCTCCACCCCCGCCGGGTAGAGCGTGACGGAGACGCCCTGCCACGGGTCGCCGTTTTGGCTGCTGGTCGCGCCGAGGTACACGCCGGGGCCGGCGAGCAGCAGCCCGGCCTGGTACTGGAGGTCGCGGATCCCGTCCGGCAGCCAGCCGAACCGCACGTACACCCGCCCGGGGTCGACCGTGGTCAACGCGGCCGGCAGGCCGGTCGCTGTCTCCTTCCCCGCGTCGCCGGGCGACATCGTGGCCGGCGAACGGTTCGAGGTCAGCAGGTTGGGCACGGTCAGCGCGCCCACGGTCAGCGCCGCCGCGAGCAGCACGGCGCTGGTGCCGCGGGCGACGCGACGCTGACGGCGCGCGGCGCTCATCGCCCCTTCCACGTCGAGCACCCGGGAGGGTGTTTCCGCCGATTCGACCTCGGCGAGCATCAGGTCGGCCATCTGGCGTTCGTCCAGCATCTCGTCGCTCCTCTCAGTTTCCGGTGAGGCTGGGGGTGAGCAGGGCGCGCAGGGTGGCCAGACCCTTGGCGGCCTGGCTCTTCACGGTGCCGGCCGAACAGCCCAGGGCCTGCGCGGTCTCCTCGACGCTGAGGTCCTGGAAGTACCGCAGCACCAGCACGGCGCGCTGCCGGGGCGGGACCCGGCGCAGCGCCCCGACAAGGGTGATCCGGTCCGTGGGATCGGCGGTGGCGGTCGGCCGTTCGGGCAACGCGGCCCCGAGCCGTACCCGGGACCAGCGCAGGCGTCGCTCGTCGATCAGCCGCCGTAGCAGCATGGTGCGCACCAGGGCGTCCAGGTGGTCGGCGCGGCGGGCTCGCGCCCAGGTGCGATACAGGTCGGTGAGGACCCGTTGCAGGATGTCGTCGCCCCGGTCCCAGTCCCCGCTCATCAGGTACGCGGTCCGTCGCCACTGGACCATCCGGGCCCGGACGTACTCGGTGTACTCGTCGTCGCCCCGCCGCCGCGTTCGCCGCTTCTCGTCACGAGGGTCGTGCCCCCTCCGTCTGCCGGCCTCGACCGGTTCGTCGCTGTCGGCTGGTAGTCGGGTCCGGCGCCGTGATCGGTTGCCCCGGTCGGCGACCCGGGGGTGCGGACCGCGCCGTAACCGCTATGTTGTGGGCGTGCAGGCGACGGTGGTGGAGCAGGTTCGACGGTGATCCATTTTCCCGCGCAGCGCCGGGGCCCGCTGAGTGCGCTGAGCCTCCGGCTGGCCGCCGCCCTGGGTCTGGTCTTCTCAGTGGTCGCCGCGGTCTACCTGGACCGGGACGGCTACCGCGACGTCAACGAGGATGGCCTCACCCTGCTCGACTGCTTCTATTACGCGGTCGTCTCGCTCTCCACCACGGGCTACGGTGACATCACTCCTGCCGCGCCGTCGGCCCGGCTGGTCAACGTCCTCTTCGTCACCCCGGCCCGGGTGCTTTTCCTGATCATCCTGGTCGGCACCACCCTGGAAGTCCTGACCGAGCAGTACCGGACCGGCCGTCGCCTGTCGCGGTGGAGGAGAACCGTGAAGGACCACGTCATCATCTGCGGCTACGGCACCAAGGGCCGCAGCGCGGTCTCCGCCCTGGTGGAGAACGGTCTGGACCGGTCGAGGATCGTGGTGGTGGAGCGCAGCGGCCCCGCCCTGCGGCAGGCCACCTCCGCCGGGCTGGTCGCCATCGAGGGCTCGGCGACCCGGTCGTCCGTGCTGGAGGAGGCGCACGTCCGGACGGCGAAGGCCGTGATCATCGCGACCGATAGTGACGATGCCTCGGTGTTGGTGGCACTGACCGTCCGCCAGGTCACCGCAGGGCAGGTACGGATCATCGCGGCGGCCCGGGAGGCGGAGAACGCCCCGCTGCTCAAGCAGAGCGGCGCGCACCACGTGATCGTTTCCTCGGCCACCGCCGGTCGGCTGCTCGGCCTGTCCACCTCGGCGCCGCCGCTGATCGACGTGGTGGAGGACCTGCTCACCCCGGGTCAGGGAATGGCGCTGGCGATGCGCTCGGCGGAGCGGGACGAGGTGGGTCGCTCACCGCGCGAGCTGGAGTCGTTGGTGATCGCCCTGGTCCGCCGGGGCAAGGTGGTCACCCTGGCCGACCGGGCAGGCGCGGTGATCGAGACCGGCGACATGCTGGTGCACGTCCGCGACGACCGCCCTCAGTCCGCCTCGACGGTCTGAGCCACCCCCGGCGGGGTCAGCAGTTGTCGGCGGCCGACTCGTCCGGGTAGATCGCTGCGCAGGTGATCGCCGTCCCGCTGGTCGCCTGCCGGAGCAGCAGGTAGAGCCTCTCCCGATCGGCGGGCTCCAGCGCCCCCAACACCTCGTCCTCGGCGCCCACGAGGGCGCATTCGGCCTGGTTGAGGCGTTTCGCCCCGTCGTCCGTGAGCTCGACGACGTGCCGGCGACGGTCCTCGGGTGAGCGGCGACGCTCGATCAGCTGCATCGCCTCCAGATCGTTCAGCAGCCCGACGATGTTGGTGCTGTCCATCTCCAGGGTGCTGGCGAGCGCCTGTTGGCTGATTCCGCCGCCGTCCCGCAGCACGGTGAGCGCGACCAGATGCCGCGGCCGTAGACCCAGCGGCGCCAGCACCGACTCGGACCGCAGCCGCATACGGCGGGCCAGGTGGTCCAGCAGCGCGCCCGAGCGGTGCTCCGGGGGGTCGAGCTGCATGGCGGACATGTGACCCAGTCTACCGAGCTGATGAAACATCTGCCTGCTATAAATAGTTGGTGCTACACAGACGATCCTTGGAGGAGGAATAATGCATCTGTTGCATATCGATTCGAGCATCCGAGGCGATTGGTCGGTCAGCCGGCGGCTCACCGCCCGCGCCGTCGCCACCTGGCGTGCCGCCCACCCGGACGGCACGGTGACCTATCGAGATCTGGGAGCCGAGCCGCTGCCCCACCTGGACGCGGCGGGTGGCCTGGCCCGGATGACGCCACCGGACCAGCACACCCCGGCGCAGCGTGACTCCTGGGAGCTCAGCGAGCGCGTGGTCCGTGAGGTGCAGCAGGCCGACGTGGTGCTGCTCGGGCTGCCGCTCTACAACTACGGCGCGCCCAGCAGCGTGAAGGCCTGGGTCGACCACCTGATCCTGCCCGGGTTGGCCTATGACCCGGTGACCCAGAAGGGCCTGCTCGGCGGGCGGGAGTTCGTCGTGCTCGCCACCCGTGGTGGCGGCTACGGCGAGGGCACGCCCCGCAACGGCTGGGACCACGCCGAGCCGTGGCTCCCGCACGGCCTGTCGCAGACCGGCCTGGAGCCGCGCTTCATCGCCACCGAACTGACCCTCGCCCCCGCGGTCCCGGCGATGGCCGAACTCATCCCGCTGCACGAGGCGAGCCTCGCGGCGACCGAGAAGGAGATCGACAACCTCTGGCTGCCGGCCTCCACCCAGCGCTGAGCAGAGCCGATACGACGAGAGCGGCCGCCCCCACCAGGGGACGGCCGCTCTCTCGTCAGGTCGTACGGGTCAGAGGATCGTCCAGGTGTCGCCGCTGCCCAGCAGGCCGGCGAGTTGCTGCTCGGGGGTCTCGGTGACCTCCGCCTTGGCGGCGGCGAGCTGGCTCTGCACCACGCTGTCGTAGGACGGCCGGTCCACGTTGCGGAACACCCCGATCGGGGTGTTGCGCAGGTCCAGGCCGGGCAGCCGGGACAGCGCGAAGGCGTACGCCGGGTCGGCCACCGTCGCGTCGTGCACGACGATTTCCTCCGGGCGGACCGAGCTGGTGTCCCGGACCTCCAGGCCGAACCCGCCCGGCGGGTGTACGACGCAGAACCGCCCGTCGGCGCCGAAGGTGATCGGCTGCCCGTGCTCCAGGCGAATCAGGTAGTCGTCCCGGGTGGACGGGTCCTTGAGCTGGTCGAACGCCCCATCGTTGAAGATGTTGCAGTTCTGGTAGATCTCCACGAACGCCGAGCCCTCGTGCTCGGCGGCGGCCCGCAGCACCGACTGCAGGTGCTTGCGGTCGGAGTCGATGGTCCGGCCGACGAAGCTGGCCTCCGCGCCGAGGGCGAGGGAGAGCGGGTTGAACGGGGCGTCCGCCGAGCCGGACGGAGTGGACTTGGTGATCTTCCCGACCTCGGAGGTCGGCGAATACTGCCCCTTGGTCAGCCCGTAGATCCGGTTGTTGAACAGCAGGATCTTGAGGTTGACGTTCCGCCGCAGCGCGTGGATCAGGTGGTTGCCGCCGATGGAGAGCGCATCACCGTCACCGGTGACCACCCAGACCGAGAGGTCCGGCCGGGACACCGACAGGCCGGTGGCGATCGCCGGGGCGCGGCCGTGGATCGAGTGCATCCCGTACGTGTTCATGTAGTACGGGAAGCGGGACGAGCAGCCGATCCCGGAGACGAAGACAGTCCGCTCCCGGGGGATGTTTAGCTCCGGCATGAACTGCTGGATCGCCGCCAGGATGGCGTAGTCGCCGCAGCCGGGGCACCAGCGCACTTCCTGGTCGGACTTGAAGTCCTTGGCGGTGAGCTTGAGCGCGACGGACTCAGACATTCTTCAGCACCTCTTCCAGCGTCGTCTCCAGCTCGGCGGACGTGAACGGCAGGCCGCGGACCTGGTTGTAGCTGATCGCGTCGACCAGGTAGCGGGCCCGGATGACGTGCGCCAGCTGGCCCAGGTTCATCTCCGGAATGACCACGCGGTCGTAGGAGCGCAGCACCTCGCCGAGGTTGGCCGGCATCGGCGCCAGGTGCCGCAGGTGCGCCTGGGCGACGGACAGGCCCCGCTGGCGCAGCCCACGGCAGGCCGCGCCGATCGGCCCGTACGTCGAGCCCCAGCCGAGCACCAGCACCCGGGCGTCGCCGTCCGGGTCCTCCACCTCGATGTCCGGCACCGGGATGGTCTCGATCCGGGCTGCCCTCGTACGCACCATGAAGTCGTGGTTGGCCGGATCGTAGGAGATGTCCCCGGTCTTGTCGGCCTTCTCCAGCCCGCCGATCCGGTGCTCCAGCCCCGCGGTGCCCGGGATCGCCCACGGCCGGGCCAGGGTCTCCGGGTCGCGCAGGTACGGCAGGAAGGTGGTGCCGTCCTCGCCGTTGGGCTTGGTGGCGAACTCCACCCGCAGGTCGGGGAGTGACTCGACGTCGGGCAGCAGCCACGGCTCCGAGCCGTTGGCGACGTAGTTGTCCGACAGGAGGATCACCGGGGTGCGGTAGGTCAGCGCGATCCGGGCGGCCTCCAGCGCGGCGAAGAAGCAGTCCGACGGCGATCTGGGCGCGATCACGGCGATCGGCGCCTCGCCGTGCCGGCCGTAGAGCGCGATGTTGAGGTCGGCCTGCTCGGTCTTGGTCGGCATGCCGGTCGACGGGCCGGCGCGCTGCACGTCCACGATCACCAGCGGCAGCTCCAGCGCCACCGCGAGCGAGATCGTCTCGCTCTTGAGCGCCACGCCGGGGCCGCTGGTGGTGGTCACCCCGAGCGACCCGCCGTACGACGCGCCCAGTGCGGCGCCGACCGCGGCGATCTCGTCCTCCGCCTGCATGGTGAGCACGCCGAAGCGCTTGTGCTTGCTCAGCTCGTGCAGGATGTCCGAGGCCGGCGTGATCGGGTACGCGCCGAGGAAGACCGGCAGCCCGGAGCGGACTCCGGCAGCGACCAGACCCAGCGAGAGTGCGGCGTTGCCGGTGATGTTGCGGTAGGTGCCCGGCTTCATCTTCGCCGGCTTGACCTCGTAGCGGACCGCGAAGTCCTCGGTGGTCTCGCCGAAGTTCCAGCCGGCCTTGAACGCGGCCACGTTCGCCGCGACCAACTCCGGGCGGGCCGCGAACTTACGCTCCAGGAAGCGCAGCGTCGACTCGTACGGCCGGGAGTACATCCAGGAGAGCAGGCCGAGGGCGAACATGTTCTTCGACCGCTCGGCGTCCTTCTTGGACACCTCGTGGGCGGCGAGCGCGCCGACCGTCATCGAGGTCAGTGCCACCGGGTGCACGACGTAGCCGGCCAGCGACTCGTCGTCGAGCGGGCTGGTCTGGTAGCCGACCTTGGCCAGGTTGCGCCTGGTGAACTCGTCGGTGTTGACGATGATGTCCGCGCCGCGCGGCAGGTCGGCCAGGTTGGCCTTGAGCGCCGCGGGGTTCATCGCCACCAGCACGTTGGGCGCGTCGCCCGGGGTGAGGATGTCGTAGTCGGCGAAGTGAACCTGGAAGCTCGACACGCCGGGCAGGGTGCCGGCGGGAGCCCGGATCTCGGCGGGGAAGTTGGGCAGCGTGGAGATGTCGTTGCCGAGCTGTGCCGTCTCCGAGGTGAACCGGTCGCCGGTCAACTGCATGCCATCGCCGGAGTCACCGGCGAACCGGATGACCACCCGGTCGAGTTGACGGATCTGCTTGGTCACGCCTGCACCTCGCTTCGCTGCGCGCGGTCGCGCGGGCGGCTGAACATGATGGTGACCTCGCCTTGCCCGGCCACGGAACCTCCTTGACGCAACGCTGCAACGCACCGCCCCAGGCTGGTCCGGTCCGCTGTCGTTCCTCACCTGAGAGCCTACGTCGAACGGACCCCCGACCCTTCCCAGAGGTCCGCCGACTGGGACCGGATCGGGCCGAGAATTACCCGGTTTTGCGACGTTTCGCCCGGCCCGCCGTAATCCAGATCACCGTCGGCGTCGCGCCGGCGACCCCGATCGGCCGGCGAGCCCAGGTGTCGCTGCTCAGTCGGTGGCGGTGGTGGGCCGGTTGGGCGCCCGGTCGGTGAGCCGGCGACGCAGCGAGATGGTGGCCAGCGCCAGGGCCAGCACCACCAGCAGCGCGGAGACCGCGATCAGGATGACCGCAGTGCGCCGTACCGAGGTCATCGGGCCGTCGTCGGCGGTCCCGCCGCCGCCGAGTACGCCCTGAGAGCCGGTCGGCGCGGGGGGTGAGACCACCGGGGTGGCCAGCGCGGCCGCCGCGGTGATCCGGAAGCTCATCTGCACCTGTCGGGTCGGGCCACTGCGCGGGTCGAGCTGGCCGATCACCGCACCGGACAGCGGCGCTTCCCGCTGGGCCTGCGGCGTCGCCTCCACCGGGAGCAGCAACTCGACGGTCCTGCCCGCCGGTACCGAGCCGACGTCGCAGCGGGTGCGGGTCGGGTCGACCGCCACGCAGCCAGCCGGCGGGGTCGGCACGCTCACCCCTGCCGGCAGGACCACCTCTACCCGGCCTGGGGCGTCCGCCCTGCCGGTGTTGCCCAGCCGGACCGCGAGGGTGCTCGGGGCGCCGCTGATGTCGAAGGCCACCTCGTCGGCGGCCAGCGAGATCCCGGAGACCGGCGGGCCGGGCGGGAAGAGCACCGCGAAGCCCTGGTCGTCGGTCGCCTCGCCGGCCACTCCCGGCGCGTCCGCGGCGACCTGCACGGACCCGCTGAGCGGCATCTGGCGCCAGGCGTTGCCGGCCACCCGCAGCCGGAGCAGGCTGCTGAACCGGGCGCCCGCCATGGCCGTCCAGGCCCCGCACCGGTACGCGCCGCCGCCGGTGGTGGCGCATCCCCTCGTCCCGGCATCGGTCAGGCCGGCGGGCAGGGTGTACGAGAGCCGGATCCGCTGGGCGGCGGTGGCTGTATTGGTCACCGTGACCCGGAGCGTGGTGACCGTGCTGGCCGCGTTCCAGTACGTGCCGGTGACGGTGACGTCCTCGGTGGTGACCTGCACGCCGAGCGGGTTCGGCGGCGGGGCGTCCGGGCCCGGCGCCGACGGGCGGACCGGCGGCACGGTGGGCGCCGGCGGCCGAGGCGTGGGAGGCCGGGTGGTGCTGCCCGGCGCGGGTGCGGTGGTGGTCGGTGCCGGTGGCACGTCCGGCGCGGTGGTCTCCGGGGCCGGTGGCGTCGTCTCCGGCGGCGGCGCGGTGGTCTCCGGGGCCGGGTCGGTCGGCACGGGATCGTCGCCCGGTCCCTCGGTCGAGGTGGGCTCATCCGTCGGGGTTGTCCCGGGGCCCGGCTCGGGTTCCGTCGCCGGGTCGGTCACCACCGCGATCGGGTTGGCCTCCGGCACCGCCGCGCCGGCCCAGGTCGGCCCCACGGCGAGTGCCGCGAGCAGGCCGAGCGCGAGCGATGTCGGCAGCAGGGGCGTGGAACGCCGACCCGCCGCCCGGCCACCGGGCGGTACGTTCAGGCGGGCCATCTGTCCTCCGGTGACATGGGTGAGGGTTCCAGTATTCGGTCACAGTTGCCCCAGTGCACTAGTCCCATCTGGAAACAAATCCGTAACGTGTTTGGGACGGCCGTTCGGGGCGGGCGGTAGGCTCCCGTCGTGACCGGTTACCTGGGCTCGTACGCGACGCTCGGGCTCTTGCTGCTCGCCAGCGTCCTGTTCTTCGTCACTGCGTTCTCTGCCAACCGGGTGTTACGTCCCGCCCGTCCGGCCAATCCGGTCGGTAAGCGGACCAGCTACGAGTGCGGGCTCGACCCGGTCGGCGCGGACTGGGCGCAGATGCAGATCCGCTACTACGTCTACGCCTACCTGTACGTCCTGTTCGCGGTCGAGGCGGTGTTCCTCTTCCCCTGGGCGGTGGTCTTCGACCGGCCGGGCTTCGGCCTGGTCACGGTGGTGGAGATGGCGGTGTTCGTGGCGGTGCTCGCGCTCGGCATCCTCTATGCCTGGCGCAGGAACATCCTGCGCTGGACCTGACCGCCGCGACCTCCGGCGATCGTGCCGGTCCGCCCGGCCGTTCGCGGCCTGTTGTCGCGACGACCGGTCAGGCCAGGCCCCGCCGGGTCACCGCGGGCGGTCGGTCACCGCGGATCGAGGCCACCATGTCCAGCACCCGGCGGGTGGGCCCGACCTGGTGTGCGCGGAACACCTGGGCACCCAGCCAGGCGGAGATGGCGGTCGCGGCGAGCGTCCCCTCCAGCCGCTCGGCCACCGGCAGGTCCAGCGTCTCGCCGATGAAGTCCTTGTTGGACAGCGCCACCAGCAGCGGCCAGCCGGTCCCGGACAGCTCGTCCAGCCGGCGGGTGATCTCCAGGGAGTGCCGCGTGTTCTTGCCGAAGTCATGTGCCGGGTCGACGAGGATCCCGTCGGGGCGTACCCCCGCCGCCACCGCGCGCTCGGCGAGCCCGGTGACCGTCGCGACCACGTCGGCGACCACATCGTCGAAGGCGGCCCGGTGCGGTCGGGTCCGCGGAACCAGCCCGCCCGCGTGTGAGCAGACCAGGCCGGCGCCGGTCTGCGCGGCTACCCGGGCCAGCGTCGGGTCGGCACCCGACCAGGTGTCGTTGAGCAGGTCGGCACCGGCTGCCACGGCCTCCACCGCCACCTCCGCACGCCAGGTGTCGATGGAGATCACCACGTCCGGGAAGGCGGCCCGCACGGCGGCGATGGTGTCGACCGTGCGGCGGATCTCCTCGGTGGCGTCCACCTCGGCGCCCGGCCCGGCCTTCACCCCGCCGATGTCGATGATCTCCGCACCCTCCTCGACCGCCCGCTCGACCGCCCGCAGCGCGCTGTCGGCGGCGAAGGTGGCGCCCCGGTCGAAGAACGAGTCCGGCGTGCGGTTGACGATCGCCATCACCACCAGCTCACCGGGGGCGAACGTCCGCCCACCCAGCCGAAGCGCCCCGGCCATGCCCGCCTCCTGAGAATCCGCACCGTCGCCGCTAGCGCCGGCCGGTCCGACGCTAGCCGGTCAGCCGACCGCCATGTCGGTCGGGCGTCGACGCCGATCGTGATCGGGGTGGTGGGGTCGCTCCCGGCCGGTCGCCGTGCCACGATCAGTGCATGGGTCAGCTTCTGCTCCTCCTGGTCGTGGCGTTGACCGTCGCAGCGGTGGTTTTCGGCGTGACGGTGCTGGTCAGCGGCCGTGATCCCGGCCTGGCGCCGGCCGAGCCGGATTCGCAGGCCGTGCCCCTGCCGGGCACCCGGCCATTGCGCGAATCCGATGTGGGCTCGGTCCGTTTCGATACCGCGCTGCGCGGGTACCGGATGGCCCAGGTCGATCAGACGATGCGTCGCGCCGCCTACGACATCGGCTACAAGGCTGAGCTGATCGGCGTGCTGGAGGCGGAGGTCATCGCGTTGCGCGAGGGACGCACCACCGACGCGGACGCGCTGCGCCAGGCCCGTGAGCAGTCCGCTGGCGCGGCGACCGACGAGGGCGCGGTGGCCGGGCCGGGCGCGGCCGGCACTGGTTCGCTGCCCGACGCCACCTCTTCCCCCGCGGACTCCGACGGCGTGGCGCCGGCCAACGGCGAGCCGACCACGGCCGCGGCCGGGTCGGCCGGCACTGGTTCGTTGCCCGATGCCACCTCCTCTCCGGCAGACTCCGACGGCGTGGCGCCGATCGTCGGCGAGCCGGCCGACGGCAACGGACAGCACGGCGCGGTGGTGCGGTCGGAGAGCGCGTGACCGGCCCGGAGGGCGCCGACGATCTTCGCGAGGCGGCCCAACCGGGCGCTGGCGAGGTGACCGCCACGGTGATCGTCAAAGCCCCGGCGGAGCGGGTCTTCGCCGCGCTGCTCGCCTGGGACCGTCAGTCCGACTGGATCCCGTTCACGCGGGTGCGGGTGGTCGAGGGCGACGGCCGCGAGGGCAGCCGGATCGAGGCGGTGACCACGGTCGGCCCGGCGGTGCTGCGCGACGAGATGCGGGTGGTCCGGGTCGACGAGCCGTACGAGATCGGCGTGGTGCACTGTGGCCAACTGCTGCGCGGCCCGGGCGTGCTGCGCTGCACCCAGATGGACCGGGACCGCACCCAGGTGGTCTGGCACGAGTGGTTCCACCTGCCGGGTGGCCGGGCCGGTCAGCTGGCGTGGCCGGTGCTCTGGCCCGGCTCCAAGGTCGGCCTCACCCAGACGCTGAAGAGGTTCGCCCGTCTGGTCGAGCAGGGCCGACTGCCCTGACCCACGCCCGGCGGCCGGCGGCAATGGCGTGTCAGTCGGATGGCCTAGCGTGTACGAGGTGACTGACCTGGTGATCGGCGCCGACGGGCTGCCCCGCTGCGCCTGGGGGGCGAGCACCCCCGACTACGCCGTCTACCACGACACCGAGTGGGGGCGGCCGCTGCGCGGCGACGACGCCCTCTACGAGCGGATGACCCTGGAGGCGTTCCAGTCCGGTCTGTCCTGGCTGACCATCCTGCGCAAGCGCCCGGCGTTCCGGCTGGCCTTCGACGAGTTCCGGATCCCGACCGTCGCCGGCTACGACGACGCCGACGTGACCCGGCTGCTCGCCGACGCCGGCATCGTCCGTAACCGGGCCAAGATCGAGGCGGCGATCGCCAACGCCCGCGCCGCGCTGGAGCTGCCCGACGGGCTCTCCGCGCTGCTCTGGTCCTTCGCCCCGCCGGCCCGGCCCGCCCGTCCCGCCTCGTTCGCCGAGCTCGCGGCGATCACCCCCGAGTCGACCGCGATGGCCAAGGCGCTCAAGAAGCGCGGCTTCCGGTTCGTCGGCCCGACCACCGCGTACGCGCTCATGCAGGCGACCGGGATGGTCGACGATCACATCGTCGGCTGCCACGTCACGCTCCCACTCGCGGCGTGATGGGATGGCAGGCATGACGACCGAGACCGCGCGCCGGGCCGGCGAGGCCGGCCACACCGACGGGACGGGCACGTGGGCCGTGCTGCTGCCCGCCGAACGGTACGAGGCCGAACGGCTCGTGCACCACGACGCGCTGGAGCTGACCGGGTTGACCGACGTCGGCCGGCCGAGCCCCGGTGACCGGGTGGCGGTGCTGGCCGACGCGCCGCTCCGGCTGGTGGCGCTCGGCCGGGTCACCGCCCCGGGCCAGCGGCACCGGGAAGACCCGGACGACCCCCAGTCCCCGGTCGAGCCCGGGACGCTCGTCGTGGCGTACACCCGGCGGGCCTTCGACGAGCCGGTGCCGGCCGACCGGCTGACGCTCGACGGGCCGGTCACCGCGTTGGCCCCGGCGGCCTTCCGGGCGCTGGCCGACCGGCTCGGCCCGCCCCCGGCGCGGCGCACCTGGCTGGTCAGCCTCGACCTGCCGATCGAGGCCGGCACGCCGGCCGAGGCGGTCCGGCTGTTCTGGTCGTACGTGCAGGAGCTGGGCCCGCGTGAGCTGCCCGCCTTCGTCTCGCCGTCCGGGGACGAGCTGGCCATGCAGGCGTTCGTGCTGGGCGAGGAGGCCAACCAGGACCCGGAAGAGGACGACTAGAAGGCCCAGCCGTCAGCGTCCCTCGAAGACCGGTTTCTGCTTACCGACGAAGGCGATGGTGGCCGCACGGTGGTCGGTCGTGGCGCCGCAGATCGCCTGCGCCTGCGCCTCGGCGGCCAGCGCGTCGGCGAGGGTGCCGGCGTCGGCGATGGAGAGCTGCCGCTTGATCGCCCCGTACGCGACGGTCGGGCCGGCGGCGAGCCGGGCGGCCAGTTCCTGCGCGGCCGGCAGCACCTGCTCGTCGTCGTCCACCAGCCGGTTGAGCAGCCCCAGCTGGCAGGCCTCCTTGGCGCGGACCGGCTCGGCCAGCATCAGCAGCTCCACCGCCTTGGCGTGCCCGACCAGTCGGGGCAGCGTCCAGGAAGCGCCGGTGTCAGCGGCGAGGCCGACCTTGGCGAAGGCCATCAGGAAGCTCGTGGCCGGGCCGCCGATCCGGATGTCAGCGAGGAAGGCCAGCGAAGCGCCCGCCCCGGCGGCCATCCCACGGACGGCAGCCACCACCGGCTTGGGCAGATTGGCCAGCCGGGCGGCGATCGGGTTGTAGTGCGCCCGCACGGTGTCCAGCGGGTTACCCGCCCCGCCCTCCAGGGTCGCCACGTGCTCGCGCAGGTCCTGGCCGGCGCTGAACGACCCGCCCGCGCCGGCCAGCACGACCGCCCGGCAGGACCGGTCGGTCTCCAGCTCGGCCAGGGCGTCCCGCAGGGCCTCCTTGAGCGCCACGTCGAGCGCGTTCATGGCGTGCGGCCGGTTCAGCGTGAGGGTGACGACGGCATCGGTCCGGTCGACCAGCAACGGCTCGGTCACGTGTCTAACGACCCTTCTGTCGGACGATGCGGTTACCGGCGTCGAGGCACTGCTCGACGTACCGGTCTGCGGCCGGACGCAGGCGTGCCGCGTGCCGGTCGAAGAAGCTGGCCGCGGCGGTGCCGGGCCAGCGCTCGGGCAGCAGCGCCGGGGGCAGCTGCGGGTCCCGGAACAGGAACGTACGCCACGCGTGCACGAGCCGGAACCGGGCCGCGTACGCCTCCTCGTCGGTGCTGCGCACGGTGACCGCGCCGAGCAGCGGGCGCTGGTCGCCGACGAACCGCTCGTAGGCGCGGCCGATCTCGGTCAGGTTCCAGGCCCGGCGGACCACGCCCATCGCGCCCGGGGTGCCGGAGAAGTGGGAGGCGGTGAACCGCTCGAACCGGACACCGGCCTCAGCGAGCAGCAGGTCGACGTCCTCGGCGGGCCGGGTGGCCACCCAGGTCTGCTCGTCCAGCGTGCCGTAGCCGAGGAAGCTGAGGTTGGCGGCGAGTCGCTGGCGGTCCCGCCGGGAGCCCGGCGCCTCCAGCACGAGCAGATCGAACCGGCCGTCCCAGCTGACCCGGCCGGTCCGGTAGATCCGGGCTGCCGCTTCGTCCAGTCGTCGGGCAGCTTTCGGTGTGATCGAATATCCCGGTCCGGACGCCAACCGGAGCGGGTCGAGCCAGCCCTGACGCACCATCCGGGACACGGCGGTGCGAACGGCCGGCGGCGCGATTCCCAACGGCGCCAGCAGCTTGACCAGGGCGGCGACCGGTGCCCGGCCACCCCTCGGTCGGAGGTGGTCGCCGTACAGGTCGAAGAGTGCCGACCGTGCCTGCATGACCGCACATTGTGACAGGCCTTCTCAAGATAAGCTAGATGCTGTTACATCAATGCTGCTCCGGTTTGGGTCCGGCGGTGTTCATCAGGGAAAATCGTTGGTCGACACCCCCGCGACTGTTGCGGGTGGTCGTGAGAAGTGGCTGTGGGGCAACCCACCGACCCTGGTGTAGGTCTGAGGGGAGACAACATGGCGGCGATGAAGCCGCGGACGGGCGACGGTCCGCTGGAAGTCACCAAGGAGGGTCGGGGCATCGTTATGCGGGTCCCGCTGGAAGGCGGTGGCCGGCTCGTCGTCGAGATGACTCCCGACGAGGCCAACGCGCTCGGTGACGCGTTGAAGGCAGCTGCCGGCTGAGTGAGGAGTGATCCGGGCGGTGTATGCCGCCCGGGCCGTTCCTCGGTCCCTGAGCCACCGGTATCGCCGGTGGCTCAGGGTCTTCATCGCTGCGGACAGGCGGGTCCGGTCCCGCTCCGCGACACTTTCCTGGAGGTACGGTTCCGCGTGCTCGCCATCCGCCCGATCGCCGAGCCCGACCGGCTCGACGTCCTCGTTCTACCCGTCCGTCCCGCCGAGCAGGCAGCTGATGGCGATGCCCCGGCCGTACCGGTGCCCACCGCCGTGGCACCCCCGGACGGCACCGCCGAGGAGGCCGCCGCGCTGGCGCCGGCCGCCCGACTGACCGGTCGGGCCGGCGAGGTCCACACCCAGCTACGCGCCGGGCGTTCCCCCGGCCGGCTGTTGCTCATCGGCATCGGCGACGGCGGTGAGGCCGCCTGGCGGGCCGCTGGTGCGGCTCTGGCCCGCTCCGCCGTAGATGAGACGCATATCACTATCGCGCTGCCGGCCGACGTGACTCCGGCCGCGGTCCGCGGGTTGACCGAGGGGCTGCTGCTCGCCTCGTACCGGTTCCGCCTGACCGAGGCCGGCGATCCGCCCGCACTCAGCGGCGTCGATCTGCTGCTTGCCGACCCGGCCGCACACGAGGCCACCGTCGCCACGGCCCGGACCACCGCCGCGATGACCCGCCTCGCCCGCGATCTGACCAACGCACCCTCCTCGGTGAAGAACCCGGAGTGGTTCGCCGACCAGGTGGCCTCCGCCGCGGCCGACCTGCCCGACCTGCGCCTGCGGGTCCGTGGTCCGGCCGAGCTGGCCGCCGAGGGCTTCGGCGGGATCCTCGCCGTGGGCGGCGGCTCCGCCAGCGGCCCGCGTCTGGTCGAACTGGACTGGCACCCGGCCGACGCGCGTACCCATGTGGTGCTGATCGGCAAGGGCATCACCTTCGACACCGGCGGCATCTCGATCAAGCCGGTGCCGGCGATGAAGCTGATGCGCAAGGACATGGCCGGCGCGGCGGCGGTCGTCGCCGCCACCCTCGGCGCTGCGGCGCTGCGGCTGCCGGTCCGGGTCACCACGCTGGCCCCGCTGGCCGAGAACATGGTCAGCGGTTCGGCGTTCCGCCCCGGCGACGTCATCCGGCACTACGGCGGGACGACCAGCGAGACGACCAACTCCGACGCCGAGGGCCGGCTGGTCCTCGCCGACGCGCTGGCGTACGCGGTGGACCAGCTCGCGCCGGACCTGCTGCTCGACCTGGCCACCCTCACCGGGGCCAACGCGGTGGCGTTGGGCAAGCGCACCGCCGCCCTGTACAGCGAGAACGACCAGCTGGCAGCCGACGTGCTGGCCGCGGTCGAGGCGGCTGGCGAGGCGGCCTGGCGGATGCCGCTGCACACCGACTACGTCGAGTACCTGGGCAGTGAGGTTGCCGACCTGTACAGCGCACCGGCCCAGGGCGCCGGGTCGGTGGTGGCCGCGCTCTACCTGCGCGAGTTCACCGGCGAGCTGCGGGACCGCTGGCTGCACCTGGACATGTCGGCCCCGTCCTGGGCGGATGGCGACCACGCCGAGCTCAGCCGCGGTGCGACCGGCTGGGGCGTCCGCTCGCTGCTGCGCTGGCTGGCCAACGTCAACTGACCGGGGTCAGCACTTCACCGCCGCGAGCACCCCGTGACCGACCGGAAGGAGCGCGGGTATCCAGTGCTCCGACTCCCGGACCGCCTTGATCGTCTCGCGGACCGTCACCGTCTCGGCGTCCCGGGCGGCCGGGTCACCGATCCGGCCGCCGGCCAGCATGCCGTTGAGTGCCAGCACGCCTCCGGGGCGCAGCAGCCGCAGCGCGGCTTCCACGCAGGCGTGGAAGCCGGTCGCCTCGGCGTCCACGAAGACCAGGTCGTACGCCCCGTCGGCGAGCCGCGGCAGCACGTCCAGTGCGCGACCGGTGATGATCCGGGTGCGACCGGCGGCGAAGCCGGCCTCGGTGAAGATCCGGCGGGCGATCCGCTGATGCTCCACCTCCACGTCGATGGTGGTGAGCACGCCGTCGGCGCGCATGCCGCGCAGCAGCCAGACCCCGCTCACCCCGGTGCCGGTGCCGATCTCCACCACCGCCCGGGCGTTGCCGGCCGCGGCCAGCAGCCGCAGCGCCGCTCCCGCGCCGGGGGTGACCGCGTCGAGGCCCACCTCGTGGGCCAGGCTGCGCGCGGTACGCAGGACAAGATCCTCGGTCACGTACGACTCGGCGAACTGCTGAGCCTGGGTCGTCGAACTGCCGGAACCGGCGACCGTGGCGATGGGGCACCTCCGGGACGGTGCGTGGTGCGGGGGCGGGTTGGCACTGTGAGCGTAGAGGCGACCGCCGCGGGGCGCAGCCGCGCCTCCGTCCCTCGCGATCACCGGGGGCAACCGCTGACTCCACCGCGCGCATCCGTGCAATCCTGGAGGCGGTATCCCGTCAGCTGCGACCGCGCCGGTCCGTGGCCGGGCGACGCGGCGCGGGATCCGGGGACGGACTGGGAGGCACCTACGTGACCGACGGCTGGGACTGGCGCCGGGGCGGTGAGACTCCGGCTCCGGCAACCCCGCCCGGGGCAGGGACCCCGCCGGCGGGGCCGCCGACCGCGCCGGGGGCCGGTAGCACGCCCGCGGCGTCGCCTGGTGGCCCACCGGCGGCCGGGAGCCTGCCGGTGGGATCAACGCCCGTGGCGGGCGCACCGATCGCTGGGCCGCCCACGACCTGGCCGGCACCGACGACTCCGTCGAGCGCACCCGGCACCTCGCCCTGGTGGTCGGACGCGCTGGCCGATCCGTGGCGGGACCCGGCGGCTCCGGCCGCGGTGGTGGTGCCCGCGGTGGTGATGGCCGGCACCGAGCCGGAGCCGGTCACCGACCCGGACGCACCAGGCCGTCCGACACTGCGCCACCTGCTGCTCATCCCGGTGATCACCGCGCTGCTGGCCGGCACCCTCGGCGGCGCGCTGGGCTACGCGTTCGCCGTACGCGGCGCGGCCGGCGGGACGGTTCTCGGCGGCGAACCGGCGCAGGCGCCCGCGCTGGCCCAGCGCAAGCCGGAGTCGCTGGCCGGGGTGGCCGAACGGGTCCTGCCCAGCGTGGTCACCGTGCGGGTGAGCAGCCTCGTCGGGACGAGTGAGGGCTCCGGCTTCATCGCCAGCGCGGAAGGTCATGTGATCACCAACGACCACGTGGTGGCCGGCAGCAACGGCAAGGCCTCCGTGATCTTCAACGACGGCAGCTCCGCGCCGGCGACCGTCGTTGGTCAGGACCCGGAGTCGGACATCGCGGTGATCAAGGTGAGCCGGACCGGGCTGCGGCCCGTGGAGTTCGGCGACTCCGACGCGCTGGCCGTCGGCGACCCGGTGCTCGCCATGGGCTCACCGCTCTCGCTGGCCAACACCGTCACCGCCGGCATCGTGAGCGCCCTGGACCGGACGATGCAGGCCGGGGAGCCGGGCGGTCCGGTGCGTTACTACGCGGCGATCCAGACCGACGCGGCGGTCAACCACGGCAACTCGGGTGGCCCACTGGTCGACGGCGCCGGGCGGGTGGTCGGGGTGAACTCCACCATCAAGTCGCTGGTCGCCGAGGGGCAGGAGGCCGGCAACATCGGGCTCGCCTTCGCCATCCCGATCAACCAGGCCAAGCGGGTGACCCAGGACATCATCGGCACCGGCAAGGCCCGGCGTACGGTGATCGGCGCCCAGGTCGGCGGCCCGGGCGCGGGTGCCGGCGGCGGCGTACGGCTGGCCGCCGTGGAGCCCTCCGGGCCGGCGGCCGGCGCCGGGCTGAAGGTCGGCGATGTGATCACGAAGCTCAACGGCCGGCCGATGACCGAGCCGACGGATCTGATCGCCCTGGTCCGCAAGTTCGCGCCCGGCTCGGTGGTCACCGTCGAGTTCCGGCGCGGCGCTGACCGGCAGAACGCGTCGGTCACCCTCGCCGCGGACGCGAAGTGAACAGCGGGTCACCCCCTGCCCGAAAGCGGTCTGGCGTGCGTAGTCTTGCTGCTGACGCCGAGAGGAGGCCCGCGGAATGCTCGACAACCTGAACTGGTGGGAGATCGGTGCGCTGCTGCTCCTGGCGCTGTTGATCTTCGGTGACCGGCTGCCCGGAGTCATCACCGATGGCCTGCGGCTCGTGCGTAACCTGCGCAACATGGCCCGCAACGCCACCGGCGACCTGAGTCGCGAGTTGGGCACCGACATCCAGCTCGAGGATCTGCACCCGAAGGCTTTCATCCGCAAGCACCTCCTCAGCGAGGAGGACGAGGCGGCGATCCGTAAGCCGTTGCAGGGCGTCTACGACAACCTGCGTGCGGACGTCGGCGGCGTGCACGACGAGCTGAAGGACGTGGCCAACGCGGCGGACCCGCGGTCGAAGGGGGCCCGGTCCAGCACGGCCACCGGCACCCCGTCGACGCCGGCCCCCCGGGCCAGCTACGACGACGCCACCTGACCGACCCGGGCAAAGCGGGCCGTCACCTGACCGATCGAGCAAATCGACCCGTCACCTGACCGGCCCGGTAAAACGGCCCGTCACCCTGACCGGGGTCGGCCCCTGACCGGACCCGCCGGCCGAGCGGCCGGCGGGCGAACGGTGGATCGGGCGCTCAGCGCCCGGCGGGCTTGAGGCCGAGCGGCTTGCCGAGCAGCGACTCACGGCGCAGCGCGAGCCGGTCGGCGATCGTGCCGAGTGCCTGTGCGGCCGGCGACTCCGGCTCGGCCAGCACGATCGGGTTGCCGGCGTCGCCGGCCTCCCGGACGCGGGTGTCCAGCGGGATCTGCCCGAGCAGCGGCACCTGCGCGCCGATGGTCCGGCTCAGCGACTCGGCGACCGCCGCGCCACCGCCGGCACCGAAGATCTCCATCCGGGAGCCGTCCGGCAGCTCCAGCCAGGACATGTTCTCGATGACGCCGACCACCCGCTGGTGGGTCTGCAGAGCGATCGCACCGGCCCGCTCCGCCACCTCGGCGGCAGCGGCCTGCGGGGTGGTGACCACCAGGATCTCCGAGTTGGGCAGCAACTGGGCCAGCGAGATGGCCACGTCGCCGGTGCCCGGGGGCAGGTCGAGCAGGAGCACGTCCAGGTCGCCCCAGTAGACGTCGGCCAGGAACTGCTGCAACGCCCGGTGCAGCATCGGGCCGCGCCACACCACGGCGGCGTTGCCGGAGGTGAACATGCCGATCGAGATCACCTTCACGCCGTGCGACTGCGGCGGCATGATCATGTCCTCGACACGGGTCGGCCGGCCGTCCGCGCCGAGCATCCGGGGCACCGAGTGGCCGTAGATGTCCGCGTCGACCACGCCCACGGAGAGCCCGCGGGCGGCCAGCGCCGCAGCCAGGTTGACCGTCACGCTGGACTTGCCGACGCCGCCCTTGCCGCTGGCCACCGCGTACACGCGGGTCCGCGAGCCGGGCTGGGCGAACGGGATGACCGGCTCCTCGCTGGCACCCCCACCGCGTAGCTGCGACTGCAACGACTGCCGCTGCTCCGGGCTCATCACACCGAAGTCGATCTCCACACCGGTCACTCCGGGTACCGCGGCGACGGCGGCGGTGATGTCCGTACGCAGCTTGTCCTTGAGCGGACAGCCGGCGACGGTGAGCAGCAGCTCGACCCGTACGACGCCACTGGCACCGATCGTCGCGGAGCGGACCATGCCCAGCTCGGTGATGGGCCGGCGGATCTCCGGGTCGTTGACGGTGGCCAGGGCGGCCTGGATCGCGTCCTCGACGGTGCTGACAGGTGCTGACATGCCCGCAATGCTACGTCGCGGGGCATCCGCTACGGCCGTTGGCCGGGAACGGTGTGAGCCAATCGATGGCCGGCCTCGACCCCTCCGGGTCAGCCGTCCTGCGGGCGTGGCCCGGTGCCGTCCGGCCGGGCCTCGGAGGTGAAGTCGCCGTCCAGGTCGTCGCGGGGTTCGTCCAGCCCGGCGCCGTCGGTCGGCCGCTGGCCACGCTTCTCCTGCCGGCTGTCCTTCTGCTGCTGGCGGCGCTCCAACCGCTGTCGGCGCTGCCCCGCCTCGTCCAACTCCTCGGCCAGCCGGGTCAGCTCGGAGCGGAGGAAGTCGCGGGTGGCCACCTCACCCAGTGCGATCCGCAGCGCGGCGATCTCCCGGGCCAGGTACTCGGTGTCCGCCTTCTGCGCCGTGGCCCGCCGCCGGTCCTCCTCCAGTGCCACCCGGTCCCGGTCCGCCTGCCGGTTCTGCGCCAGCAGGATCAACGGCGCGGCGTAGCTGGCCTGCAACGACAGCACCAGGGTGAGGAACGTGAACGTGTACGGGTCGAAGCGCACGTCGGCCGGGGCGAGCGTGTTCCAGCCGAACCAGATCGCGATCACCACCGTCATGACGACGATGAAGTTCGCGGTGCCCATGCCGCGGGCGATGCCCTCCGACCACCGGCCGAACGCCTCCGCGTCGAATCGGGGCAGCTTGATGCCCCGGGGCTCGCGTGGCTGGTCGAGCCGTTCCGCCCGCCGCTGGTCAGCCATCCGTGCCGTCCAGCGCCGCGTCGGTGGCGCCCGCTGCGCCAATGGCGTCGCGGTCCCGCCAGTCCCGGGGCAGCGAGTGGTCCAGTACGTCGTCCACCGTCACGGCGCCGACCAGCCGGTTGTTCCGGTCGATCACCGGCATGGCGACCAGGTCGTAGGTGGCCATCCGGCGGGTGATCTCCGGTAGCGGGGTGGTCGGGCGCAACGGATCGATGTCGTTGACCACCACCTTGCCCAGCAGGTCGGCCGGCGGTTCGCGCAGCAACGCCTGGAAGTGCACCATGCCCAGGTAGCGGCCGGTCGGGGTGTTCTGCGGGGCCCGGGTCACGAAGACCTGGGCGGCGACGGCGGGGGAGAGCTGCGGCTCCCGGATCCGGGCGAGTGCCTCGGCGACGGTGGCGTCCGGCGGCAGGATGACCGGCTCCGAGGTCATCACGCTGCCCGCCGTGCCGGGGGTGTACTTGAGCAGCTGGCGCACCGGGTCGGCCTCGTCCGGCTCCATCAGGTCCAGCAGCACGTCCTGCTCCGGTGGGGGCAGCTCGTTGAGCAGGTCCGCGGCGTCGTCCGGGTCCATCTCCTCCAGCACGTCGGCGGCCCGTTCCCGGTCCAGCGCGGCGAGGATCTCCACCTGGTCGTGCTCCGGCAGCTCGCTGAGTACGTCGGCGAGCCGCTCGTCGTCCAGGGCCGCCGCGACCTCGTTGCGTCGCGCGTCGGGTAGGTCCTGCAAGGCGTTGGCGAGGTCTGCCGGTCGCATGTCCTCCAGTACGGCGAGCAGGTTCGCCGTACCCCGGTTGTCGGCGATGCCGCTCAACCCGCGCACCCGGTCCCACTCCACCTGGTGCAGGTGGCCGCGGCGGCTGAGCCTGCCGGTCTGCTCGCGGACCGCGACCCGGGTGAGCGACCACTCGCCGCCTCGGGCGCATTCCATGGCGACGTCCACCACCGCGCCGGGCTGGCCGCCCGGTTCGAGCTGCACCCGCCGGTCCAGTAGCTCCTGGAGTACCAACAGCTCGTTCGGGCGCTTCTCGAAGCGCCGCAGATTGAGAGTGCCGGAGCCGAGCACGACGGCGTCCGCGTCGATGGACGTGATCCGGTTGATGGACAGGAAGATCCGCCGACGCATCGGCATCTCGGCGACCAGGCCCACGACCTCCGGGGGACGCGAGGTCGCCCGCAGCCGGGCAACGGCGTCGCGGACCCGGCCCACCTGGTCACCGTTCGGGTCGAAGACGGCGACTCCGGCGAGACGGGCGATGTAGACCCGGGTCGGCGTGCTCACGGGCACCAGCCTAAGCGCCTAGTGTTTATCAACATGTCGACCTTGGCCTACGAGATCGTGGACGTCTTCACCGACCGCCCCTTCGCCGGCAACCCGCTGGCCGTGGTGTTTGGCGCGGAGGCGTTGGCCACCGAGCAGATGCAGGCGCTCGCGCTGGAGTTCAATCTCTCCGAGACCGTGTTCGTGCTGCCCCCGACCCAGTTCGGCGCCACCTACCGGGCACGGATCTTCACGCCGGTCGAGGAGTTGCCGTTCGCCGGGCACCCCAGCGTCGGCGCGGCGGTCACCGCGAGCCGGCGCGGAATGTTCGGTGTGGGGCAGGTCACCCAGGAGTGCGGCGCCGGCGTGCTGCCGATCGAGGTGACCGCGTCCGGGGCGACGCTGACCGGTGGCAGCGCCACGCTCGGCCCCGAGTTGGACCCGGAGCCGCTGCTGGAGATCGCCGGGCTGGTCGCGGACGACCACGCCGGGCCCGCACCACGGGTCGCCGGCTGCGGGCTGGAGTTCCCGTACCTGCCGGTGCGGCCGGAGTCGGTGGCCCGGGCGCGGGTGAACCCGGCGGCGGCGGAGCGGTACGGGGTGGCGCATGTCAGCGTCTTCTCCTGGGACCCCACCGCGCAAACCGCGCACGCCCGGGTCTTCGTGCCGGGGCTCGGCGTACCGGAGGACCCGGCGACCGGCTCGGCGGCGCTCGGTCTCGGTGTCTGGCTGGTGGCCAGCGGCCTGCTGCCCGGCGACGGGCTGTCCCGCTACGCGGTGCGCCAGGGTGTGGAGATGAACCGTCCGTCCGCGTTGTCCTGCACGGTCACGGCGGCGAACGGCGTGGCGGTCGGCGCGACCGTCGCCGGCCAGGTGATGCCGGTGGCGCGCGGCGAGATCGCCGTGCCACCCTTCGTGGGCTGACCGGTGCGGAGGTGTCCATGCGGGAGAATGCGGGTGTGACGAACGAGGATGCCCCCGGTGGCACGCCGCTGGTCGACGAGGCGATGAAGAAGGCCGCCGTGGCCTGGGTCAGCGTGCCCGGCGGTCCGGCGCTCGCGCTCTGGTGCGCGCCGCTGGAGGGCGCGTTGTTCGTGGTCAGCGGGCCGGGCGAGCAGGCCGCGCCCGGGCTGGCCGACGCGACCGAGGCACAGGTCACGCTGCGCGGCGACCACGGCGGCCGGATCGTCACCTGGCCCGCCCAGGTGACCCGGGTGCAGCCGGGCACCGAGGCGTGGGACACCACCGCGCCGCTGGTGGCGGGGAAGCGGCTCAACGCGTCCGGTCCTACCGCCGACCTGGTGGCCCGGTGGGCCGCAGACGGCTGCGCGGTGAACCGGCTCGCCCCGGCCGGCGAGCCGCTGGCCGGCGCCGACCTGCCGGCCGACGCGCAGGCCGAGCCGCCCCGGGACAGCCCGGCGGTACGGGCCACCCGCAAGCCGTTCCGCCTGCACCGGGTCCGCCGCCGCTGACCCAGCGTCTCAGCCGGCCCCGGCACCGACGACCTGGGCGTCGATGAGGTCGAGCACCTCGCGCAGCGTGCCGAGCGTCGGTCCACGCCACTCCCGGTCGGCGTTGAACACCATGTGCTCGCCGAGGTCGGGCGCGGCGAGCCGGACCGCGGTCATCCCGGCCCGCTCGGCGCCGGTCAGTTCCTGGCTGCCGCCGTCGCCGACGTACAGGCAGTCCTGCGGCGCCAGCCCGAGCCGCTGGCACGCCGTCAGGTACAGCGCCGGGTCCGGCTTGCACTGTCCGACCTGCACCGAGAAGACCCGCACGTCGAGCAGCGGGGCGACCGCGAGCTGCGGCAGGAAGGCCGGCAGTTCGTGCGTACAGTCGCTGATCACGCCGGTGCGCAGGCCGCGCTGGCGCAGCGCCGCCAACACGGGCACCGCGTCGGCCCGCAGCCGGGTGTCCGCGCGCACCGCCCGGTGCCGGGACGCCACCGCCGCGCGCACCGCATGGTCGCTTGGGTGTACGCCGGCCTGGGCGCACACCCAACGCAGCGTCGCCTCCGCGTTGCCGAGCCGGCCGGTGGCCCGCTCGTAGTACGTGCGGTTGAGCACCTCGGTCAGCGTGTCGGTGGGGCAGCCGAGCAGCTCGGCGGTGCCGAGATGTGCGACGCCGCGCTGCACCGAACGGGTCAGTGTGCCGAAGAAATCGAACAGCACAGCCTGGTAGCTGGGCATGGGGGAGCGCCTCCGGGCGGTCGGGGGGTCGCCGGCGCGGACCTGCGTGATCGTAACGGAGTGCTGACGTTCCGTGGTGTCCGCGGTCGTGTGAGGATTCCTACTCGTGCCATCTCCTTCGCCTCGCCCGCCCCTGGATCCGCTGACCACCGGCGCCGTCGGCCTGGCCGTGGTCGCCGTGTCGTCGTCCGCGCCGTTGATCGCCTACGCCGCCGCTCCAGCGCTGGCCATCGCGTTCTGGCGCAACCTGCTCGCGGTGGCCGTGCTGAGCCCCTTCTCGCTGGCCCGGCGCCGCGCCGAGTTCCGCAGGCTGACCGTGGGTGTGGGCCGGCGGGAGGGGCTGTTCTGCGTACTCTCCGGGGTCGCGCTGGCCGCGCACTTCGCCACCTGGATGCCGAGCGCGCAGCTCACCTCGGTCGCCACGGCCACCGCCCTGGTCGCCACCCAGCCGGTCTGGCAGGGGCTGATCGCCCGCGCCCAGGGCCGCCGGCTGCCCCGGGTGGTCTGGATCGGCATCGCGGTGGCGGTGGGCGGCGCGGTGATCGCCACCGGCGCGGACGTCGGCATCTCCGGGCGGGCCGTCCTCGGTGACCTGCTGGCCGTGACCGGCGGCATCTTCGCGGCCGTCTACACGGCGTTCGGCGAACGGGCCCGGGCCAGCATCAGCACCACCACGTACACCACCATCTGCTATGGGATCTGCGCGCTGATCCTGCTGGTGGTCTGCCTGCTCGGCGGCGTGCGGATGACCGGCTTCGACGGGCGCACCTGGCTGGCCATCCTGGCGCTGGTGGCCGGCGCCCAACTGCTCGGCCACTCGATGTTCAACTACGCCCTGCACCGGATCCCGGCGACCACGGTCAGCGTGCTGATCCTGCTGGAGGTGCCCGGCGCCGCCCTGCTCGCCTGGGTCTGGCTGGATCAGCTGCCCCGCCCGTACGCGCTGCTGGGGATGGCGCTGCTGCTGGTCGGGGTCGCGGTGGTGGTGCTCGGCGGCGCCCGGGCCGGTCGCCGCGCCACGCCGCCGCCAACCCCGCTCCCCGCCGACGCCGCCCCGCTGGGCGACTGACCGCCCGGCGCCTGGCGGATCCAGGACGATCGAGAAATGTGGGCACCGGCTCCCTCCGCGGCGGGCCCGCCCAGCGTCTGTCCGGGTGAGGAGGGCGATCCGTTGACGACTGAGGACCGCACCCGGGACGGCTTCGCCGACTTCGTCCGGGCGGAGACCGCCGGGCTGACCCGGTTCGCGTACCTGCTGACCGGTGATCGGCACCACGCCGAGGATCTGGTTCAGGTGGCGCTGGCGCGGGTGGCGGTGCGGTGGGAACGGATCGACGATCCGGCCGCATACCTGCGTCGGGTGCTGTGCACACAGGCGGCCAGCTGGTGGCGGTGGCGGCGGGCCCGGCCGCCGGAGCGGCTGGGCGCCGCGCTACCGGAGCGGACCGGTCCGGGCGACGACACCGACCTGCGGCTGGTGCTGCGGGCGGCGCTGGACCGGCTGACCGTACGCCAGCGCGCGGTCCTGGTCCTGCGCTACTACGAGGATCGCACCGAGACGGAGACCGCCGTGCTGCTCGGCTGTCGGGTCGGCACCGTGAAGAGCCAGACCCGCCACGCCCTCGGGCGGCTGCGTGTCCTCGCCCCCGAGTTGGCCGAGCTGGTCGGCCGTAGCCCGCAGGAGGTGGCCGGATGACCGCCCGGCTCTCCGAGGCGCTGCGCCGCCTCGCCGACGACGTGCCGCCGGCCGCCGTACCGGAAGGGCTCTTCGACGCGGCCCGCACCCGGCACCGCCGCCGGCGGGCGGCCGTGGCCGGCGCGTTCGCCGTCCTGGTCCTGCTTCTTGGCACCGGGTACGCGTTGCACCCGGTGTCCCTGCCGGCGCCTGCTGGCCCGTATTCAGACGCACCCGGCCTGCCGACCCGACTCGTCGACCCGCCGCTGCGTACCGCCACGGTGCGGGACTCGGCACCCGGGGCGGCGGCCATGCTCTTCGGCGGTCCGGCCGTGCGCACCGACTGGTTCGAGACCCGAATGGGTGTGGTGGCCGCCGACGCCGACCGGTATCGGGTGCTGGACGCCGGTCCGCTCGTCCCGGGCTTCGACGCGCTGCTCTCCCCGGACGGCCGGTACGCCTGGATCGGCGCGTCACTGCTGGACCTGACGTCCGGACGGTTCACCCCGGACCGTACGGACGGGTACCCGCTCGCCTTCGCGCCGGATGGTGAGCGGCTCGTGTACGCCGACGATGAGGCCACGTTCACCCCGCCGAACACGTACACCACCCCGTACGTCGGGGTCTACGACCGGGAGCTTCGGACGGACGTGCTGCGGGTGCCGGTGGGTACCGCCTGGATTCCGCCGGGACGCACGGCGGCGCTCTCCCCGGAC
Organism: Micromonospora sp. NBC_00389; assembly: GCF_036059255.1. Classification (NCBI taxonomy): domain Bacteria; kingdom Bacillati; phylum Actinomycetota; class Actinomycetes; order Micromonosporales; family Micromonosporaceae; genus Micromonospora; species Micromonospora sp. NBC_00389. Next base: position 2,216,336 of record NZ_CP107947.1, read on the forward strand.
GGCGGCGAGCTGGCCCTCCAGGTTCGCGACGAGGTCTGGCTCACCCGGGTCGCCGACGCCGGCGCCGACCGTGCCGCCGAGCCGTACCGGAAGCTGCCGCTGGCGGGCGGCCGGCTCGCCGGGGCCGGGTCCTGGCTGCCGGACGGGCGGTCGGTGGCCGTCCTGAGCCGGTCCACCTGCACCGACTGTCCGGTGCCGTCCTACCGGCGTACCTGGACGCTGGCCCTGCGGTCCATCGTCGACGACACACCGCAGGCCGGCCAGGCCTTTCCGCCGCTGCGCTCCCGTACGTTCGTGCAACTGCTCGGCTGGCGTTCGGCGGACGAAGCGGTCGCGCTGGTCGGCGTGCCCGGCCCGGAGGCGGTCGACCGGCCGGAGGACCACGACATCTCCTGGGGTCCCTATCACGAGCCCGGCACGAGCTCGGTGGAACTCGTGGTGCTGCGCCGGGGCGCACCCGCGCCGGAGGTGCTCTTCCACACTCCGGAAGGCATCACCGACCTGACGGTCGCCGCCGACCTCGCGGTCGACGGCGCGATACGCGAGGCTGGCCGCCCCGACTACGGACCGTTGCCGTTCTGGCTGCTCGCCGTGGGGTTCGTCGTGGCGCTCGTGGTCGCCCTGCCCGTGCTGTCGCTGTTGCGGCGCTGGCATGGTCGACGGCTCCACCGGCGCGTCGAGGCCGTACCCCCGCAGCCGCATCCCGACAACGGCTAGCCCTCGTGCACCTCGATCACCCGGGTGGTCGGCGCGGCTTCGCCGAGGCCGGCGCGCAGCGCCGCCCGCTCCGGGTCGGCGAGGAACGCCTCGTACCCGGCTCGGGCGTCGAACCCGATCAGGTGGACCTCGGTCCGCCCGTCGGTGCCGCGCAGCCGCCGTTCCAGCCGGCCGCCGTGCCGCCCGAGCAGGGCCAGCACCATGTCCTCGTAACGCTGCCCGGCAGCCTCGGCTCCGGCGGAGAACTCGACCAGCGCGACCAGATTCAGCATGACGGCACCCTATTCGGCGATGCCGACGGCCTTGGCGCTGGCCGCCCAGAGTCGGGCCGCGAGCTGCGGATCGGCGGCTTTGCGGTACGGCTGGCGCAACCGACGGTCGGCGTAGTAGCCACCGTCGACCAGTCGAGCCGGGGCCTGGTTGGCGAGCCAGACGAGGGTCTCGGCGCCCTTCTCGGGGCTGCGGAACGGCAGGATCCGCATGCCGAGGGCGACCACCCGACTGTCGTTGGCGAACCGGGTCCGCACCACTCCCGGGTGGAAGCTGTGTGCCGGGATGTCCGGCCAACGGCGGGCAGCCTCGGCGGTGAACAGGATGTTCGCCTGCTTGCTCGTGCCGTACGCGACCAGCGGCCGGTAGCGACGCAGCGGCTTGTTCAGGTCGTCCGGGTCCAACGCGCCGCTGCGGTGCGCTCCGGAGGCGGTGACCACGATCCGGCCGATCCGGTCGGCGAGCAGGTTGGTCAGCAGGAACGGGGCCAGGTGGTTGGCCTGGATCGACAGCTCGAAGCCGTCGACGGTGGTGAGCGGTTGGAGCGCGATCGCACCCGCGTTGTTGGCCAGCACGTCGATCCGGTCGTACGCCTCCCGCAGCCGCTCGGCGAGGCGGCGCACGTCATCCAGCACGGCGAAGTCGGCCCGGAACAGCTCCGGACGCTCGCCCGAGTTCTCCCGTACCCGTTCCGCCGCGGCCTGCAAGCGGGCCGGGTCCCGCCCGACCAGCACCAACCGGTCACCACGGCACGCCAGGTTGACGGCGGCGGCCAGCCCAATGCCGGAGCTGGCCCCGGTCACCACCACCAGTCGACGCTCAGTGAGATCTTCCACAGGTCCATTCACCCCGGTCATGGCGCGAGGTTACCGTGGCGTCACCACGCCCTTTGGGATCGTTAAGTTTCTCGGATCTGTCATCAGGTGGCGTCGGCGTGCCCGCCGGACGCTGGAAGGAGTCCATCCATGGCCGCAGTCGGTCGTCCCCGTCGGTCCTGCCTCGCCGTACCGGGTTCCAGCGTCAAGATGCTCGGCAAGGCGCAGGGACTCCCGGCCGACCAGGTCTTCCTCGACCTGGAGGACGCCGTCGCCCCGCTGGCCAAGCCGGATGCGCGCAAGAACATCGTGGCCGCGCTCAACGAGGGTGACTGGGCCGGCAAGACCCGGGTCGTCCGGGTCAACGACCTGACCACCCCGTGGACCTACCGCGACGTCATCGAGGTGGTCGAGGGCGCCGGCGCGAACCTGGACTGCATCATGCTGCCGAAGGTGCAGACCGCCGCTCAGGTGCAGTGGTTGGACCTGACGCTCACCCAGATCGAGAAGACGCTCGGCCTGGAGGTCGGCCGGATCGGTATCGAGGCGCAGATCGAGAACGCCGCCGGTCTGGTCAATGTGGACGCCATCGCCGCCGCCTCGCCCCGGGTGGAGACCATCATCTTCGGGCCGGCCGACTTCATGGCCTCGATCAACATGAAGTCGCTGGTGGTCGGCGCGCTGATCCCGGACTACCCGGGCGACCCGTACCACTACATCCTGATGCGGATCCTGATGGCCGCTCGGATGCACGACAAGCAGGCCATCGACGGCCCGTTCCTGCAGATCCGGGACGTGGACGCCTTCCGCGAGGTGGCCAAGCGCTCGGCGGCGCTGGGCTTCGACGGCAAGTGGGTGCTGCACCCGGGCCAGATCGACGCCGCCAACGAGGTCTACCAGCCGGCGCAGTCCGACTACGACCACGCCGAGCTCATCCTGGACGCCTACGAGCACTACACCTCGGAGGCCGGTGGCCGGCTCGGCGCGGTGATGCTCGGCGACGAGATGATCGACGAGGCGTCCCGCAAGATGGCGCTGGTGGTCTCCGCCAAGGGCCGGGCCGCCGGCATGAGCCGTACCTCGTCGTTCAACCCGCCGGCGGAGTGAGTGCGCTGGGCCGGGACGACCGCCAGCGGCGGTCGTCCCGGCCCCGGTACGCCGGCCCGCTCACCGATCAGTAGCTGCTGTCGCTGCCGGCACTCGTCGTGACCGCAAAGACGATCGCGGCGATGTAGAAGGCGATCACCACCACCAACAGCCCGGTGAGGATCCAGCCGATGATGATGGCTGCCTTCGCCATCCCTTCACCGCCCTCGCCACTGGCCTGGATCTGCTTGCGCGCCACGTGACCGAGGATCGCGCCGACCGGTGCGGTGATGCAGGACGTGAAGCCGAGCAGGGCCAGCACGAACGCCGCGAGGGCCATCCCGTTGGTCTTCGGCGGAGGCGGGTAGCCGTAGCCGGGGTACTGCGGCGGATAGCCGGGCGGGGCGTATCCGGGCTGGGTGTATCCGGGCTGGGCGTATCCGGGCTGGGCGTAGCCGGGCATGGGCTGCCCCGGCGGCAGCTGCCCACCGGCGTACGGGTCGACCGGCGCGTACGGGTCCGCCGGGCCGGCTTGGGTGGGCACCGGCTGCCCGGCCACGAGGGTCGGGTCGACCGGTGGGCTCGACTGCGGACCCGACCACGTGGGATCGGTCCAGCCGCCGGGCGGTGGGGGATTGGTCATGCGAACTCTCCGTCAGGTCGGGTGCGCCCGTCAGGGTAGCCAGCGGCGGCGAAACCCGATGCCCCTGCTACCGGGTGCCGCGTTGCCCGGGCCGGTCGCAACGGGCAGGATCCTGGCATGGCAATCGACGCGCGAGCCGCGGATCGTTCCGGCAGTCGACCGAGGCGGGACGTCAGCCGCCCGGGTGTGGCCCGGCGTGGCCGCGCGGCCACACCGGCCGGCTCCCCCGGCCCCGACGAGCCGGTACCGCTCACCGACCCGGTGACCATGCGGCTCGACGGGCGGGTTGCCCTGGTGACCGGGGCGGGCAGCCCGGACGGCATCGGGTACGCCACGGCCCGCCGACTCGCGGACCTGGGCGCCCGGGTGGCCATCGTCTCCACCACCCGCCGCATTCACGAGCGGGCCACCGAGCTGGGGGTGACCGGTTTCGTCGCGGACCTGACCGACGAGTCCGAGGTCGGCGCGCTGGCCGACGCGGTCGCCGAGCAGTTGGGCGACGTCGAGGTGCTGGTCAACAACGCCGGGCTCGCCAGCCGGGCCAGCCCGGAGGTGCTGCGACCGGTCGCGCAGCTCAGCTACGACGAGTGGCGCGGCGAGATCGACCGCAACCTGACCACCGCCTTCCTGTGCAGCCGCGCCTTCATCGGCGGGATGGCCGAGCGGGGCTGGGGGCGGATCGTCAACCTGTCGGCCACCGCCGGCCCGGTCAACGCCCTGCCCACCGAGGCCGCGTACGCGGCGGCGAAGGCCGGGGTGGTCGGGCTGACCCGGGCGCTGGCCATGGAGATGATCGCCGACGGGGTGACCGTGAACGCGGTGGCGCCCGGCACCATCTACACCGCGGCGTCCACGATGGCCGAGATCAAGCAGGGGCTGGGCACCCCGGTCGGTCGACCGGGCACTCCGGACGAGGTCGCCGCCGCCATCAGCTTCCTCTGCTCGCCGGCCGCCTCGTACATCACCGGCCAGATGCTGGTGGTGGACGGCGGAAACAGCGTCCGCGAGGCCCGGTTCCGCTGATCGGTCCGGTTCACGTCGGAGGGCGTTCGTCGCCGTTCAGTAGCCGCCGCTGTCGCCGGTGTTGCCGATGAGGACCAGGGCCAGCCAGCCACAGCAGGCCAGCAGGGTGAGCCCGGTGAAGACGTAGCCGAGGATCAGCCCCCAGGTGGCGAGCTGGTCGCCCTCCTCGCCGCTGGTCCGGATCTGCCGCTTGGCCACATGGCCGAGGACGGCGCCGGCCGGCGGGAACACGAAGGCGAACACCAGCGACAGGATCGCCAGCACGTTGGTGCTCCGACCTGGTCCGGACGACGGGGGGCCGTACTGACCGTAGGGGCCCTGCGGGGGGTACGGCGGCTGCGCCGGCTGGTGCGGCCCCTGCTGCCCGTACGGCGACGGGTCGTCCGCGGGTGGGCCGTACGGTGAGCGCTCCGGCGGCCCGAACGACGACTGGTCCGGCGGCGGAGGGTACGGCGACTGGCCTGCCGGCGGCGGCGCGTAGGGCGACTGGTCCCGGGGTGGCTCGTAGGGTGACGGCGGCTGCTCGTCCCCGGGCGGTCCCGACGGCGGCGGGTAGCTCACGGCTGTCCTCCTCCTGCCGGTGCCGGAAAAGTCCCTCTTGCCGGACGCTACCCGCAGCGGTGAACCTTTTCACAGCGGTTGTGTGGACTGGTCACCTTGGCCTCGCCGGCCCCGGAGGCCGATACTGACCCAGCGTTCAGTTACCCATGAGTAGTGCGCTGATCCCCGGAGGCTGAGATGGCCCGACTCGCCCAGACGCCCGGCCTCACCGATGTGCAACGGTCGATCCTGGAGACCGTCCGGGAGTTCGCCGACAAGGAGATCATCCCGCACGCCCAGCGGCTGGAGCACGCCGACGAGTACCCCACCGACATCCTCGACGGGATGCGCGAGATGGGGTTGTTCGGCCTCACCATCGACGAGGAGTACGGCGGGCTGGGCGAGTCGCTGCTCACCTACGCGCTGGTGGTGGAGCAGCTGTCCCGGGGCTGGATGTCGATCTCCGGCATCGTCAACACGCACTTCATCGTGGCGTACCTGATCTCCCAGCACGGCTCGGCCGAGCAGAAGGCCCGGCTGCTGCCGAAGATGGCCACCGGCGAGGTGCGCGGCGCCTTCTCGATGTCCGAGCCGGAGACCGGTTCCGACGTCTCGGCGATCAAGTCCCGCGCGGTCCGCGACGGCGACCGCTACGTGCTCAACGGCCAGAAGATGTGGCTGACCAACGGCGCGTACTCCTCCGTGGTGGCCACCCTGGTCAAGACCGACACCGGTGCCGAGTCGGTGTACGGCAACATGAGCACCTTCCTGCTGGAGAAGGAGCCGGGCTTCGGCGAGACGGCACCCGGGCTGACCATCCCCGGCAAGATCGAAAAGATGGGCTACAAGGGTGTCGAGACCACCGAGATGGTGCTCGACGGCGTGACCGTGCCCGACTCGGCGATCCTCGGCGGCGCCGACAAGGTGGGCCGAGGCTTCTACCAGATGATGGACGGCATCGAGGTGGGCCGCGTCAACGTCGCCGCCCGCGCCTGCGGCATCTCCATCCGCGCCTTCGAGCTGGCAGTCGGCTACGCCCAGCAGCGCAAGACCTTCGGCCAGCCGCTCGCCAAGCACCAGGCCATCGCCTTCAAGCTCGCCGAAATGGGCACGAAGATCGAGGCCGCGCACGCCCTCATGGTCAACGCCGCCCGGCTCAAGGACGCCGGCCAGCGCAACGACGTCGAGGCCGGAATGGCCAAGCTGCTCGCCTCCGAGTACTGCGCCGAGGTGGTCCAGGAGGCGTTCCGCATTCACGGCGGCTACGGCTACTCCAAGGAGTACGAGATCGAGCGGCTGATGCGGGAGGCCCCGTTCCTGCTCATCGGCGAGGGCACCTCGGAGATCCAGAAGACCATCATCTCCCGCGGCCTGCTCAAGGAGTACAAGCTCTGATCCGCGCCCGCCCTGTCGTTCTCAAGCGTGATGACTCCGAGGTATCAATATGACTCTGAGGTATCACGCTCGGCGCACCGTCACCCGCGACCGCTGCGGATGCGACGCCTTGGCGCCCGCAGACTTCGCTCGGGGGGGCGGCCTTGACCCACTTGCTGGCACGGGCCCGCGAGATCCCAGCTCGGCGGCAACATGAGCGATTGGGCGAGTTCGGCAGCGCTCGATGAGTCGACGCCGTCCCTCGACACTCAACGGGGCGTCCGCGTGGGTCATCGAATCACCTGGCCGACGCGGGGTGCGATGAATCGCCGGAGGGGCAGGGCGATGAGCAGTGCGACCGTAACCAGGAGGCCGCTGACCCACACCGGGCCGAGGTCGCCGGCATTGGTCCCGAGGGTCGCTGCTGCAACGGCGGGGCCGCTAGCAGCACCGATGTTAAGCGCCGCGGTCGCAAACGACCCTCCCATGGTGGGAGCGCCCGCTGCCTCGTAGAGCACTCTGGCGATCAGGGTGCTGCCCAACGCGAACGAAAGCGTGCCCTGCACGAACACGAGGAGCAGAAGCGCCACCGGTTGGGCAGCCAGCGTCGCCAACGCGACCGAGCCGAGCAACAGCAAGGGGCCACCAACTGCGATCACGATGCCGGGACGCTGATCGGAGAGCCGTCCCGCGAGGGTGACGCCGACGAATGACCCAGCACCAAAGAGCACCAGCACCACCGAGACCCACAGCTCGCCCAGGCCGGCGGTGTCGGTCACGATCGGTGCCAGGAAGGTGAACGTGGCGAAGGTGGCAGCGTTGGCTAGGGCACCGAGCAGCATGACCAGGACCAGCCGGGGCATCGCGAGCTGGGCGATCTCGTCCTGAAGAGACGAGTCGGCCGGAGTGTCCCGAGGGGTCTTTCCGACACGCGCCGGGATGCCCTTCACGACGCCGAAGGCAGCGGGAAGGCAGAGCAATGCGATCGCCCAGAAGGTTGCCCGCCAGCCAAGCACCGTGCCGAGCACCGCACCGCCGGGAACTCCAGCGATGGTGGCCACCGTCGTACCCGAGAGCAGCACCGCCAGCGCGCGCCCTTTCTGATCAGCTGCGACGAGCGTGGCCGCCGTGCTCAGTGCCACGGCCAGGAAGCCCGCGTTGGCCCCGGCGGCGACGACCCGGGTGACAAGCAGAACCGCGAAGCTCGTCGTGAGGGCGCCCACGACGTGGGCCATGGCGAAGACCAGCACGAAGCCCAGCAGGCTTGCCCGGGCGGGCCACCGGCGCGCGAGCGCCGCCATCAGGGGTGCGCCGACGATCATCCCGACGGCGAACGCCGAGGTCAGAAGCCCGGCGGCCCCGACCGACACGTCGAGGCTTGTGGCGATGTCCGGCACCAGGCCGGCGAGCATGAACTCCGAGGTGCCCATGGCGAAGACCGCCACGGCAAGCAGGTAGAGCGGTAGAGGCATCAAGAGCTCCGAGGTGAGAGAGAACGAGGAGACGTCTCGTCACCGCGGCCAGCGCCCAAGGGTGTGCGAAAGAGCCCATGCAGCGAAGGCTGCTGGGAAGCGAGCTATGAACTCAGTGGTTCAGGGGGCTGACGGCGTGACCGAAAGCCCCCACCTTGGATGCCTCAGGGCTCGACATGGCGCGAACATTACTCAGACCCACCGGTCATTACGCAACCGAGTTCCGCCCGAGGCGCGTGTCGTCAACCTGGTGCCCCGCAACACCTAGCGCCAGTCGGCTCCCTGGCCAACTCCTGCGGCCGGAACCGGTACTCCTCGATCGCGGCGATCAACCGGTCCTCCGGCACCGCCGTGTCCCGGCCACCAACGACCGGGGCGGGCTGCAGTGATCGCCGGACCGTCGGTCGCAGCCGTACGCCGTTCAGCCGGCCGTCGCGCCGGTGCGGGGTGACCCGGTCGATGTTCGCCCAGTCCAGGACCTGGCGGCCGTGCCGGATCGCGCTGGCGGTCAGCGCCAGCCGACCGGTGAACCGCACCTGCTCGTAGGCCGTCCGACCGAGCCACCCCGCGACCCCGACGGCGAGCACCGGTCGGGCGACCTCGACCCACCAGCCGTGCTGGGGCAGTGTGGCGAGCAGGCCCGCCCCGATCACGTTCAGCAGGACCGTCTCCGACGCCAGGTCGACCCAGCCGGCGAGCGACCGGTGTGCCACCAGGCCGGGTTCGACCGTGTCCAGGCCTGTGACCCGCTTCCGCCAGTGCAACTGGCCGTCCCGCCGCGGCCACCACCGCTGCCCGAGCAGCCGGGCGCCGAAGGTCAGCCAGACGACCCAGCTCATGCCGGAGAGCGGGGGCACCCGGAACAGGCCGGCGGCGACCACCGCCGCCACCAACACCGCGACCGTCAGGGCCAGCAGCCGGCGTGGCCAGACTCCGTCCCGCAGCGATGGCAGGCGACCCGACCGCGGCGGAGACATGGCCGCAGAGTACGTCCGCCGTCCGGTAGCCGTCAGGGGAGGCGGGTCAGACCGGCGGCGGCGCGTTCGACGATGAGGCAGCGGTCCTCGACGTAGTCCATTCCGGCCTCCTCGGCGATCCGCCGCGCCTCGGCCGAGACGATGCCCAGCTGCAACCAGACCGCCGGAGCGCCGATCGCCGCCGCGTCCCGAACCACCTGCACGGCGTCGGCCGCCGGCCGGAACACGTCCACCAGGTCGACCGGGTGCGGGATGTCGGCGAGGGTCGGGTACGCCCGCTCCCCGAAGAGTTCGTCGACCGTCGGGTTGACCGGGATGATCCGCCACCCGTACTGCTGCATCTGCAACGGCACGCCGTGCGCGGCCTTCAACGGGTCGCGGGACGCGCCCACGACGGCGATCACGGCGGAGTCGGCGAGGATCTGCTGAGCGGTACGCACCCGCCGACTGTAGCGCCGCCCTCGGGCTAGAGCAGGGTCAGCTGCTCGGCGGCGGCCGGCGGTGGGGGTGGCTCGGGCAGGTGGCGGTTGTCGCCCTGCTCAGCACGGTGCAGCCCGTGCCGGCGGGCCGCGATCCGCACCCGAGCGGTCAGCTCCCGCTGGTACGCCTGCGGGGCGTAGGAGCCGGCCCGGTAGAGCTCGCGGTAGCGGGGCACGAGGTGTGGGTACTCCCGGGCCAGCCAGTGCGCGTACCACTCCCGTGCGCCAGGACGCAGGTGCAGGGCGAGCGGAGTCACGCTGGTCGCCCCGGCGGCGGCGATCGCCGACACGGTGGCGTCGATCGACTCGTCGCTGTCGCTCAGCCCCGGCAGGATCGGGGCCATCAGCACCCCGACGGAGAAGCCGGCATCGGCGAGCGCCCGGACCGCGTCCAGCCGGCGACGCGGGTGCGGCGTGCCCGGCTCGACGGAGCGCCAGAGTTGCTCGTCGACGAAGCCCACCGAGTAGGAGATGCCGACCGTGGTCACCTCGGCGGCCTCGCGCAGCAGGGGCAGGTCCCGCAGGATCAGCGTGCCCTTGGTCAGGATCGAGAACGGGTTGGCGAAGTCCCGCAGAGCCGCGATGATCTGCGGCATCAGCCGGTAGCGCCCCTCGGCCCGCTGGTAGCAGTCCACGTTGGTGCCCATCGCCACGTGCGCGCCCCGCCATTTCGGCGCGGCCAGCTCCCGCCGGACCAGCTCACCGGCGTTGACCTTGACGATCACCTTCCGGTCGAAGTCCGCTCCGGCGTCCAGGTCGAGGTAGGTGTGCGTATTTCTCGCATAGCAGTACACACAGGCATGGGAGCAGCCCCGGTACGGGTTGATGGTCCACTCGAACGGGACGCGGGACTGCCCGGGCACCCGGTTGATGATGGATTTGGCCCGCACCTCGTAGAAGGTCATCCCGGCGAACTCCGGGGTGTCGAAGGTGCGGGCGACGGCGCCGGGCAGCGCCAGCGGCAGGGGTGGCGTCGCTGGCGCTGCCCGCTCGGGGTCTCCCTCAACCGGGGGAGCGGTGAGGTTGTCCCAGCGCATGGCCACTATTCGAACACGTGTACGAGTGAAGCGCAAGTGACCCGCCAGACACCGATGCCCGGTCGGGCGGTCGAGGAGGGGAGGATGGACACCATGAAGACGTCGACCTTCGTCTACGACGGGGACTGCGCGTTCTGCACCCGGTGCGCGGAGTTCATCGAACGCCGGATCCCCACCGACGCGCGGGTGGTGCCGTGGCAGTTCGCCGACCTGGACGCGCTCGGTCTCACCGCCGCCGAGTGCGAGGAGGCCGTGCAGTGGGTCGGCGCGGACGGCTCACGCGCCGCCGGCCCGGACGCCATCGGAAAGCTGCTCGCCGCGAGTGGTCCGGTGTGGCGGGTCGCCGGGGCCGGCCTGCGGTTCCCGCCGGCGCGTGCTGTGGCCTGGCCGGTGTACCGCTGGGTGGCGCGCAACCGGCACCGGCTGCCCGGCGGCACGGCGGCCTGCGCCCTGCCGCAGGAGGCCCGGGAGCGGCTCTACGGCCCTGCTGGTCGCCCGACCGCCGGGGGCTGAGCGCCGAGCGGCACCGACTCCGTGCCGGCACTCACCGGGTCCGGTTCCGCGCCGGGCTCCGGTGGGTCGTCGAACGCGCCGCTCGCTGGCGCGGGGCGGCCGGCGAGCCGGCGAGCCCAGACCAGCGGGCGGACCCGCTCCAGGGGCAGGAAGCTGGTCATCGCGGCCAGGTGCGGGGCGAACGAGATGGTGATGGTCGCGATGGTGACCGCATGGAACGAGTAGAAGAAGCCGACCATGGCCACTCGCCAGCGGGCCGACAGCAGGAAGATCACCGGGCTGAACAGCTCGAAGGCCACGATGCCGAACTGGGCGACGATCAGCAGGTACGGCACCTGGGCGATCAGGTCCGCCAGGTCGGTGCCGCGCCGAATGATGGCCCGGGCCAGCACTGAGCCGGTCAGCCAGTCCAGCCCGCCGAAGCGCAGCTTGGCCCAGGCGGCCAGGAAGTACGTGCAGATCACCGCGATCTGGGTGACCCGCAGCGCCCAGCCGCCGGCCTCGGTGCGGGTGGTGTCGCCGTGCCGGGCCCGGCCGGCGGTGGGCAGCACGGCCAGCGCGACGAGCAGCCCGAACCGGTCGTGGTCGACCTTTCCGTAGCTCATCGCGATGATCATCCACTCCAGATACAACGCGCAGACCGACCAGCCGAGCAGCCGGGGCGCCCGTCCGGTCGCGGCGAGCAGGGCGAGCAGCAGCAGCGCCCAGAAGATCACCGCCACCAGTGCCGGGGTCGGCGTGGGCAGCGGGAGCATCCGGCCGACCAGCAGTGGCTGGTACAGCTCGCCGGGCACGCTGACCCGGGTGCGCACCCAGGGAGTGAAGATCACCAGGTCGGCGGCGACGAAGAGGTAGATCAGGGTGCGGAAGGCGGCCACCCGACCTCGCGGCACCGCCTCGGTCAGCCAGCGGGTCATCGGGGCGCCTGCCAACGAACGATGGTCTCGTCGGTGTGCTTGCCGGTTGGGCGGCCGGCGCGGATGCCGTGCCAGCGGATGACGATGCGGACCTCGACCAGGGTGGTGGCGTCCGGGTGGCGTTCGGCGTACGCGTCGGCGACCTCGGCGAGCAGCGCCGGCTCGGCGGCGTACCGGTTCTGCTGACCCTCGATCTCGGCTCGGCGGATGCCGGTCGCCTCCTGGCCGAGGTCGATCACTGCGCCGGTGCTGCTCACCCCCTCCACCCGGGTGTCCGGGGCGGGCGCGTTCGGCGGGTTGGAGGTGGAGTACATCCGGAACGGGCCGAACGGGAAGTCGTCATCGCTGCCCCACAGGGTGCCGACGAGCAGCAGGACGGCACCGAGTGCGGTCGCGCCCAGCCGGGTCACGCGCCCGCGGGTGGTCAAGTTCTCCATCAGGTCGTGACGATACGGGATCTACCGGCCGCGTTGATTCCCTCCGTCGGTCAGTTCCCGCTGCCCGGGTCGGCGACCAGGCGGGCGCGCGTCCGGGTACGACGAAGGCCGGGCCCGTACCGGGCCCGGCCTCGCGTGCCGTCGCGGGGACGGCTCAGTGCTTGTGCTCGGCCAGCTGCTTGCGGACGTCGTCCATGTCCAGCGCCTCCACCTGCTCGATCAGGTTCTCCAGCGCGGACTCGGGGAGAGCTCCCGGCTGGGCGAAGACGATGACGCCGTCGCGGATCGCCATGATCGTCGGGATCGAGCGGATGTCGAACTTGGCGCCCAGCTCCTGCTGCGCCTCGGTGTCGACCTTGCCGAAGACGATGTTCTGGTGCTTCTCCGAGGAGCGCTCGTAGACCGGGGCGAACCGCTTGCACGGACCACACCAGTCGGCCCAGAAGTCGACCAGGACGATGCCGTCGTTGCCGGTCACCTCGTCGAAGTTCGTCGAGGTCAGCTCAACGGTTGCCATTGCACTCTCCGATCACCGCGGTTTATCTACGTCCCGTAGAACCAGGGCTGACCGTATCGAATTCCCGGGCGGTCGGGCACGAAACGTGCTCCGGGCTGCCTGGGGGCACCGAGGGTTATCGACTGACGTCTGTCCGTCCCGACGTGCGGAACGCAAGTGCACGACGCACTTGCGTGACCTGCCGTGATGGGAGCGTTTCCAAAGAGATCCACTAGATCGAGCGCTACGAATCGGTAACTTGCCCCTTGACAAGGAGGTATCCGGCCTGCAGAGATCGCTGATCAACCCATCCTCGACCACGGAGAGTAGTGTTACAAAAAGGTAAATGTGACTCCCGTCTCTGTCGAACCTACGGTGCCGTAGGGCAGAATTCTCCGCATCAGAGCGTGGGCGGCGGGTGCCGGGGAGGGCCCCGCCGCTCATTGCGTCTCCCCCCGTTCGAGTGACCGGTGTGACATTTCCGCCGGGGTCGCGCCCCACGGGTCGCCTTAACCACCGGTAAGGCATGCTGTGCCGAACTCCATCGCCGCCCGTCGAAGGGGACCAGGATGCAGTTCGGCCGTTACTACGAGGAGTTCGAGGTCGGAGCGGTCTACCGGCACTGGCCGGGCAAGACCGTCACCGAGTACGACGACCACCTCTTCTGCCTGCTCACCATGAACCACCACCCGCTGCACATGGACGCGCACTACGCCGAGACGGCCAGCCAGTTCAAGCGCAACGTCGTGGTCGGCAACTACATCTACTCGCTGCTGCTCGGCATGTCGGTGCCGGATGTCAGCGGCAAGGCGATCGCCAACCTGGAGGTCGAGTCGCTGCGACACGTGGCGCCCACCTTCCACGGCGACACCATCTACGGCGAGACCACCGTGCTGGACAAGCGCGAGTCCGGCTCCAAGCCCGACCGGGGCGTGGTGTCGGTGGAGACCCGCGGCTACAACCAGGACGGCACCATGGTCTGCGTCTTCCGCCGCAAGGTCATGGTCCCCAAGCGGGAGTACGCGGCCAGCGCCGTCCCCGACGGAGTGGACCCGGAGCGACCCAGCTTCCCCGAGCCGCGCTGAGCACCGCGGCGGATCGACTTCCGCCGACCCGGGCTCCTTCCCCGCATCAGGTTCTGCTGGGGAAGGGGCCCTTTTCCCGTTTCGGGGCATATGCTGACGCCGGAGGTTCCGATGAGCCACTCCGTCGCCGGAGAGCCGCCCTCTGCCGGCCGCCGAGCCGCACCCTTGACGACCGCTGTCTACTCCGCCGCCGAGTGGGAACTGCTCACCAGCCTGCCCGGTCAGGTCCTCGTGGCCGCCGCCGCGCCCGGTCCCGGCCGTCCGGAACGGGGGGTCATGGCGGGCCTGGCCGGCCTGGATGCCGTGGCCGCCGGCCGGGCGTTCGACAGCGACCTGGTCCGCGCGGTGGTCGCCGCCATCTACGCCCGCCACGACGGCACCCCGGCGCCTGTCGAGCGGCTCACCGACCTCGTGGACCTGCTGGCGGCCTGCCGGGCGGCGGTCCGGGTCCTGCACCGGCGCGCCGACCCCGCCGACTCCGCCGCGTACCGCCAGTGGGTGCAGTCGGTCGCGGCCCGGGTCTGCCGGGTGGTGCCCGGCCCCCGCGAGCATCCGGCGGGCCAGCCGGCCAGCCCGGCCGACCGGCGCTTCCTGGACCGGCTCGGTGGCGCGCTGGGGCTGGGCTGAACCGGCAGCCCGGCGTGGCGCGCGCCGACCGTGTCCGTACCCTCTGATGACCGTGACCGACGACCAGTTCGAGGTGGGCGTGGGCCCCTGGCCAGGGGACCCGCCGGACGACCCGCGCTACGACCCGCAGTTGCTGGCCGAGGGGGACCGGCGCAACGTGGTCGACCGCTACCGCTACTGGCGGCACGAGGCGATCGTCGCGGACCTCGACCTGCACCGGCACGGCTTTCACGTCGCCATCGAGAACTGGCAGCACGATTTCAACATCGGCACGGTGGTCCGCAACGCGAACGCGTTCCTCGCCGCCGAGGTGCACATCGTCGGACGGCGTCGGTGGAACCGGCGCGGCGCCATGGTGACCGATCGCTACCAGCACGTCCGGCACCACGAGACCATCGAGGAGTTCGTCGGCTGGGCGGCCGAGCGAGGGCTGCCGGTGTTCGGTATCGACAACCTGCCCGGCTCGCGCCCGCTGGAGACCGGCACCCTGCCGCGGGACTGCGTGCTGCTGTTCGGCCAGGAGGGGCCCGGTCTCTCCGAACCGGCGCGCGCCGCCTGCGCCCAGCTCTACTCCATCGCCCAGTACGGCTCCACCCGGTCGATCAACGCGGGCGTGGCCAGCGGCATCGCCATGCACGCCTGGATCCGTACCC
Organism: Micromonospora sp. NBC_00389; assembly: GCF_036059255.1. Taxonomy (NCBI): domain Bacteria; kingdom Bacillati; phylum Actinomycetota; class Actinomycetes; order Micromonosporales; family Micromonosporaceae; genus Micromonospora; species Micromonospora sp. NBC_00389. The sequence continues at coordinate 2,231,497 of NZ_CP107947.1, forward strand.
ACGCCGGCCCGCCGCCGGACTGACCCCCGCTCGGTGCCGAATCGGACTGTCCGGCTTGACGTGCCGGTGGTCCGGGGTGACGGTGGGGATGTGAGTGTCGCGGTGAGTTGTCCGAGATGCGGGGGCCCAGTGCGGGCGCCGGATCTGATGCACACCGAATCGAGGTGCCTGCGCTGCGGCCCGGTGCCGCCGCTGCACGTGCCCGAGCACATCGGAGCGGAGATCGTGGCGAGCGTGGTGGACCGGATCACCGCGACCGCGGGTCCACCCGGTACCCCGCTGTGGTGCCCGTGGCCACTACCGCTCGGCTGGACCCTGACCGGTGTGGCGTACGCCGGGGACGACCGGACGGGAGTGCGGGCGACCGCGGTGGCCTGCGCCGGCCCGGCGCCGCTCGGTGGTGGCCCGGCGGACCTGGTTTTCGTGGCCGAGGAGCCGGGCGTGGGCCTGGGCACCAGGCTGGCCGGCCTGGCCGGTCCGGACCCCGGGCCGGAGTTGGTCGACGCGTTGACCGACCCCGGGCCAGGTCACCCCGAGCACGTCGGGCAGGCCCGGATCCGGGTCGGCGGGCACCCAACTCCACTGTGGCTGGTGAATTCGCCGACGGATCGAAGCGCGTACGCCGGCGAGGCTCGGGGAATGTGGCTGCATGCGATAGCCTGGCCGGCGAGTGCGGGTCACCTACTCGCGGAAGATGTCGTGCTACACGACCTGACCGAGTGGACTCCGCCCGAACTCGTGTACGGCGCACCGTCCCCGTACCTGCCCGGGAGGCCTGACAACCTTCCGGATTGACGGAGAACGGTCGCAGATATTCACTGTACGACACCACACTGATACTCTGGGTGCCGCTGCGGTAATGGGACCCGGCGCCGCGCGAGAGGATGGCCCGCCATGGTCAAGAAGGTCCTCACCTGGGCCGGAATCGCATTCTTGATCTTCTTCGTCGCCTACCGGCCAAACTCGGCGGCGGATGTGTTCAAGTCGCTCGGCGGCGGGATCGTCGACATCGCCCAGGGATTCGGCGACTTCTTCACCAGCCTCGTCGCCTAACCGTCGATGGGCAGCCCCTCCGGTCCACCCTTCGACCCGGACGACCCCGATCGGGCCCGCCGGGAGCGCGACACCGAGCCGATTCCGCGGATCGGGCCAGACGACGGCCCGGGCTACGGTGCCGGGCCCGGCCTGTCCGACGGTCCGTCCCTATCGGACGACGTCGGCTACGGCGATGGGCCCGGCTATGCCGGCGAGGGTCGTTCCGGTCGCGCCTGGATCCGTGATCCAGAGGCCGGCTACCAGCCGCCGCAGATCTCCGAGGACGAGCTGGCCGGGTTGCGCGCCGACGCGACCGGCTCGACTCCCCGGCGAGTGCTGCCACTGGAGGACGAGCCCAGCTCCCTGGTCGCCCGCTACCTCTTCCCCACCGAGCGCTACCGGGGTGAGTGGAAGCGGCACTGGATCCACCTCACCACCCCGCTGTTGATCGGCATCGCGGCGACCTTCGTGCTCGGTTACCTCTCCGGCTTCCTCGCCGGGCAGAACGTGGGCGCGCTGACCACCATCGCCGTGCTGCTCTGGTTCGCGGTGATGGGTTGGGTGGCCTGGAAGGTCGCCGACTGGTGGTATGACCGGTTCATTCTGACCAACAAGCGGGTCATGGTGGTCAACGGCATCATCACCCGCCGGGTCGCCATGATGCCGCTGGTCCGGGTCACCGACATGAAGTACGAGCAGACGCCGAGCGGCCGGGCACTCAACTACGGCACCTTCGTGCTGGAGTCCGCCGGCCAGGAGCAGGCGCTGCGCGAGATCAAGAACCTGCCCAACCCGAACGAGCTCTACCTGCGAGTGGTCGAGGAGATGTACGAGCCGCAGGCGGTCGAGGCCCGGCTGGGCAAGGAGGCCGACGAGGCCAAGGCCGACGACGGGGCGTGAAGGTTTTCGTCCGAACATCGGAGCAAGTGCGCACCTTTCGTCATGGACCGGAGCGCCTCTGACGTGGCACTCTGCCAGGACGGCTGGGGCGCGGAGGTGCGATGGTGGCGAGCAGGGACCCGTTGGAGGAGGAGTTTCGCGACTTCGTCGCGGCTCGCTCCGCCGCCCTGCTGCGCACCGCGTATCTGCTCACCGGCGACTGGGCCACGGCCGAAGACCTGCTCCAGACGGCACTGACCAAGACCTACCTGGCGTGGAAGCGGCTCGGCGGGATCGAGGCCGTCGAGCCGTACGCCCGCCGCGTGATGGTCAATACATCGACGAGTTGGTGGCGGCGGCGCTGGCACGGTGAGCGCCCCACCGAGGTGCTGCCCGAGCGGGCCGGCGTCGACGAGATCGAACAGCAACTGGATCGTGACCTTCTCTGGCGGCACCTCAGAGAGCTGCCCAACCGGCAGCGGGCGGTGCTGGTGCTGCGCTACTACGAGGACATGTCGGAGGCGCAGACCGCCGCGATGCTCGACATCTCCCCGGGCACGGTGAAGAGCCAGGCCTCCCGGGCGCTGTCCACGCTGCGCCGGCGAATGGGAGCCGACGCGCCGGACCTGGTCGGCGGGTCCGCCACCGAGCGCCGGACGGCCGCCGGCACCGACCGGGCCGGCGGCGCGGGCGCCCCGACCGCGCCAGCCCCCGCCACCGGAGCCGCCGCGGCCAGGCAGCCCCGGACGGCGTCCGGCCGAGCCGCGCCTCGTCCGGCCACGCCCCGCGCTGCCGTGCCCCGTCCGGCCGTGCCCCGCCAAGCCGAAGTGCCGGTCGAGATGCCCGCAGCCCCGGCGGCCGTGCCCGTCGGCACGGGCTCCGGTGAGCAGCGGTGAACGCAATCCCGGGCCGGTCCGACAACCTGACGGGCCACCCGCCGCGTCCTTACCACGTGCGACGTGACGAGCTGGAAGGGGCGGTGCGGGAGACCCTCTCGCACCAGGTCGCCGTCGCCCGCCCACTGAGCGCCGACCCGGCCGGTCAGGCCATCCGCCGAGCGAAGCGGATCCGGCGCCGGCGTACCGGTGCCGGCCTCGCCCTCGCGGCAGTCGCCACCGTGCTGGTCAGCACCGGAATGGCGCAACTCGTCGACGACCCTGGCCGACAAGGCACACCCATCGTCGTGATCGGTGACCCGAACCCGTCGGGCCGGCCGATTCCCTCGGCCACGGCTTCCGTCGCCGCGCCCACACCCGGGACGTCCGTCGACGTGCTCGCCGGCGCGACGCTGATCAGCGTGAGCGGTGGGCGCCTGGAACTGCCCGGCGTCGGCCCGGCGGAGCGCGCCCACCTGCTGCCCAGCGGCGGTGGTTGGTTGGTGGTCGGCGCGCCGACCACCGCCGGCCGCTCCCTCTGGGTGGCGCAGCGCGACGGGTTGGTGCAGGTGCTGCTGGCCGGCGCGGGCTCGATCGTCGTGGCACCCGACGGTCGCCAGGTCGCCTGGCGCGACGGCACCGGCCTGCTGGTGGCGGGGGTGGTGGGCACCCAGCTCATCGGGCCGGTGCGCACGCCCATGCCGACCAACGCGGAGCCGGTCCGATTCATCGGCGACAGCGTGCTGGTGCGGCTCAACCCGGACGATGCGGGTCACATCCTGTGGCGGCCGGGCGTCGGACAGCTCACCGCCGGCACCGACCGGAGCACCCTGAACGTCTACGGCGCGCTGCCCGACGGACGGCTGGTCGGTCAGGTGTCCACGGGCGACCCGGCCAGGACCTGCCTGGCGATGCTCGACCCGAAGCGTGGCCTGAAGCCGGTGCTCACCGGCTGTGGCCCGGAGCTGAGCCCGGACGGAGCTGGTGGAATCTCGGCCGACGGGCGATGGCTGCTGGTGAACGGGTCGGTCGGCAAGGCCAGCGGGTCCCTGCTGGTCGACCTGCAACGGCTCGGGCCGGACGTGACCGCCGTACCAGCAGGCCCGCCGGTTACCGGCGAGATCGCCTGGACGACCGCCTCGGACGCCACCTACGTCGACGGCGCCGGCAACGTGGTCCGGGTCAACGTCGACCGGGTGCGGTCCGGCAAGCTGGCCGACCCGACCCCGGTGCCCGGCGTGCAGCCGGGGGATCGGCCGGTCCTGGTGACCGGCTCCTGACCTCCATCGGTCGCGCTCGGGTGGACCTCGGCGCGCCCGGCTCGGCGGTCCTCGATAGCGTCGAGCGGTGACCTCGCGTACCGGCCCGTCCCCGCGGATCGACCTGCACGCCCACTCGACGGCCAGCGATGGCACGCTGAGCCCGGCCGAACTGGTCCGTGCGGCCGCGCACGCCGGGCTGGACGTGCTGGCGATCACCGACCACGACACCACCGCCGGCTGGGCTCCGGCCGTGCGGGCGCTGCCACCCGGGCTGCGCCTGATCCGGGGTGCGGAGCTGTCCTGTCGCTGGTCCGGCGTGCAGCCGGCGGTGCCGTTGCACCTGCTGGCGTACCTGTTCGACCCGGACCACCCGGAGTTGGTCGCCGAGCTGGCCCGGGTGCGGGTCGCCCGCGAGGAGCGGGGCGAACGGATCGTCACGCTGCTGCGCGCCGACGGCATCGACGTGAGCTGGCCGGACATCCTGGCCGGCGCGGGCGGCGGCACGGTGGGTCGGCCGCACATCGCGCAGGCGCTGATCCGGGCCGGCCTGGTCGGCAACACCCGCGAGGCGTTCGGCCCGGACTGGCTGGGCGAGCGGTACCGGCTGCCCAAGGAGGACATCGACGTGTTCCGGGCGATCCGGCTGGTCCGGGAGGCCGGCGGCGTGCCGGTCTTCGCCCATCCGCGAGCCACCCGACGCGGCCGGGTGGTGCCCGACGAGCTGATCGCCGAGCTGGCCGCCGCCGGGCTGGCCGGCCTGGAGGCCGACCACGAGGACCACAGCCCGGCCGAGCAGGCGCACGTACGGGGGCTCGCCGCCGAGCTGGGCCTGCTGGTCACCGGCTCCTCGGACTTCCACGGCACCCACAAGACCGTCCAGCTCGGCGCGTTCACCACCAGCGTCGAGGCGTACGAGCGGATCGTCGCCGCCGGGGTGACCGAGGTCGCTTCGGGCTGATCCCGGTTTGGGCCGACAGTGGCGCGGCTAGGTTGATCACGTGGATCTGAAGCTGTTCGGCGAGGTTTTCGTGACCCTGCTGGTGATCACCGACCCGCCGGGCATGATGCCGATCTTCCTTGCGCTGACCGGCCCGCTGACGGCCCGGGACCGCAACCGGGCAGCCTGGCAGGCGGTCGCGCTGGCGCTCGGCGTGATCGTGGTCTTCGCGGTGGCCGGGCAGACCCTGCTCGACTACCTGCACGTTGACCTGCCGGCCCTGCAGGCGGCAGGTGGGCTGCTGCTCATTCTGGTCGCCCTGGAACTGCTGACCGGCAAGACCGACGACCCCAGTCAGCAGGCCACCTCGAACATCGCGCTGGTGCCGCTGGGCACCCCGCTGCTGGCCGGCCCCGGCGCCATCGTCGCGACCATGCTCTTCGTCCAGCAGGCCGACGGGCTGGGCGACTTCACCGCCATCGCCGCGGCGATCCTCGCCGTGATGGTCGCGGTGTGGATCGTGCTGCGCTTCTCCGGTGGCATCGTGAAGATCCTGCGCCCCGGCGGGATCGAAGTGCTGACCCGGATCGCCGGCCTGTTGCTGGCCGCGATCGCCGTGCAGCTCATCGCCGACGCGGTGGCCGCCTTCGTCACGCAGTACATGAACATGACCTGACCCGGGACACTCGCGATGTCGGGGGTGGATGGCAGGATCGCAGGCGTGCGAAGAGCCTCTTCAGCCGGACGACCCGCCGCTGGCGGCCGGGCCCCACAGCAGCGCGCCGGCGGCGCCGAGCAGCTCGGCTTCGAGGGCATGCCGGAGCGGCTCTTCGTCTGCACCCCGAGCAAACTCGGCACGTACGCGGACTGCCCGCGCCGCTACCGCTACTCCTACGTCGACCGGCCGGCCCCGCCCAAGGGCCCGCCGTGGGCGCACAACTCGCTCGGCGCCAGCGTGCACACCGCCCTGAAAAACTGGTATGCCCTGCCCGCCGACCGGCGCCGCCCTGAGGCGCTGGCCGCCCTGCTCAAGGGCACCTGGGTCCGCGAGGGCTACCGCGACGACGAGCAGGAGCGGGCCGCCTACCGGCGGGCGTTGGGCTGGCTGGAGGCGTACGTGGAGACGCTGGAGCCGGAGGCCGACCCGCTCGGCGTGGAGCGGGTGGTGGCGGTCAAGACCGCGGTGCTGGCCTTCAACGGTCGAGCCGACCGCATCGACTCCCGCCCCGGGCCGGACGGCCAGGAGCTGGTCATCGTCGACTACAAGACCGGCCGGACCGGGCTCGACACGGACGACGCCCGGGGCTCGCAGGCGCTGGCGCTCTACGCGTACGCGGCCGAGCGGGTGTTCCGCCGGCCGTGCCGTCGGGTGGAGTTGCACCACCTGCCGACCGGCACCGTCGCCGCCCATGACCACACCGTCGAGTCGCTGGCCCGGCAGTTGACGCGGGCCGAGGAGACCGCGCGCGACATCATGGTGGCCGAGCGGACGGTCGCCGACGGCGGCGACCCGGATGAGGCGTTCCCGGTGGCGCCCGGCTCCCGTTGTGGCTGGTGCGACTTCCGGCGCCACTGCCCGACGGGGGCGCAGACGCCGGGCAAGGAGCCGTGGGCGGCCATGGACCGGCCCGCCGACGGCTGACCCCCGGCCGGCGGAGGTCGGTTGGGTCAGCCGGCCAGCGGGGTGGCGGTGAGCCGTTCCGCCCGCTGCTTCGCGGCCTGTAACAACGGTCCCTCGATGTAGCGGCGGGGCACCGCGCCGAGCGCCAGCCGCAGGGCGCGCACGGTCAGGTCCGCCGTCAGCGCGGTGGTGGGCAGCCCGAGCCCGCCGTACATCCGGTGGGCCCAGGCCGGCAGCAGCGCGAGCGCGGTCCCGGCGATCCCCAGGTACGCCCAGCGCGGTGGCCCGAGGGTGAGCCCCAGCCGGGCCGGCAGGCTGAGCTTCCACGGCAGCGGCGGGGCGGTGAGGAAGAGCGCGGTCTCCGCGGCCTCCCGGGTCATCCGCAGCTCCGGCCGCACGGCGCGGTAGTACGCCGCCACCTCGGCGGCGGTGCCCGGGACGCTGGTCGGGTCCAGGCCGACCAGCGCGGCGGAGCGGCGTTGCTCGGTGTAGTAGCCGTCCACCTCATCGTCGGTGAGCGGCAGTCCGGCCCGGCGGGCCGTGCTGAGGAACGACTCGACCTCGGTGACGTGCACCCAGCGCAGCAGGTCCGGATCGTCGATCCGGAACTCCTCGCCGGTGAGCGGGTCGGTGGCCCGCATCCGGCCGTGCAGCCGGCGCAGCCGCGCTCCGGCTGCCTCCGCCTCGGCGGTGGTCCCGTAGACGGTGGTCGCCACGTAGGTGGCGGTGCGGACCAGGCGGCCCCAAGCGTCGGTGCGGTAGTTGCTGTTCTGCGCGACCCCGGCCATCGCCAGCGGGTGCAACGCCTGGAGGTAGAGCGAGCGCAGGCCGGCGACGATCAGGATCGGCTCCTCGTGCACCTTCCACGTGACCGAACCCGGACCGAAGAGACCGAGGTCATCGGAGTCCACCGCCCAAGAGTGCCACGGGCGGGCCGACCTCGCCGGTCACCTCCCGGCGGCTCGGGCCGGGTCAGCTGTCGGCGGAGCGGCGGGCCTGGCAGCCCGGGCAGAGACCCCAGAACGTCACTTCCGCCTCGTCCACCTCGAAGCCGTGCGCGACGTTCGCCTCCAGGCAGGGAGCGCTGCCCACCGTGCAGTCGATGTCGGCGATCTCGCCGCAGCCCCGGCAGACCACGTGGTGGTGGTTGTCGCCGGTACGCGCCTCGTAGCGGGCGGGACTGCCGGCCGGCTCGATCCGGCGGGACAGCCCGGCCCGGGACAGCGCCCCCAGCACGTCGTAGACCGCCTGGGTGGAGACCGAGTCGAGGCGTTCGCGGACCTGCCGGGTGATCTCGTCGACCTCCAGGTGACCGCCGCCGGCCAGCACGTCCAGCACCGCGAGGCGCGGTCGGGTGACGCGCAGGCCTCTCGATCGCAGCAGCTCCTCGGCAGCGGACATACGCCAATGACAGCACGTGTGACCAGCGCCGACAACCGACGTCCGGGCGGGGTGGTCACGGACACAGCCGGAAGGCGGAGGCTGGATCGCCTCGCGATGAACCCGATCGGGACGCCGCGCGTGTGTCCGGTCGAGAGCTTGAGGACAACCTACGGACCCGTAGGCTGGCGAACCCGTGACCGTGATCCACCTGGAGGGTGTCGATGTTCGAGGAGATCCTGGGTCTACCGGTACACGTCCTGGTGGTCCACGCGGTGGTCGTGTTCGTGCCGCTGCTGGCCGTGCTGGCCATCGCGTACGTGGGGCTGCCGCGCTGGCGGCACCGGCTGGACTGGGCACTGGGCTTCCTCGCCGTGGCCGCGCCGCTGACCACCTTCGTGGCCGTCCAGTCGGGTGAGGCGTTCACCGACGCGCTGGTCGCCAAGGGTTTTCAGGGCCCGATCCTCGACCAGATCTTCGAGCACTCCCGCTACGGCGACATCCTGTTCCGGATCGTGCTGCCGCTCGGGATCGTGGCGATCCTGCTGCTGGTGGCGACCAGCGGGCATCCCCGGGTGCCGAGGCTGCCGGCGCTGGTGACCCCGGTGCTGGCGGTGGCGGTCGTCGCGCTGTCCATCGCCGCCCTGGTCTACGTCTACCTGACCGGCCACTCCGGCGCCCAGGCCGTCTGGAGCACCACCCTCTGACCTTCGGCCGCGACGCGAGTCAGAAGATGATCCGCGAGCAGAGCAGACAGACCAGCACCACCAGCACCACGCCGGCCGCCGCGCCGAAGCCGTAGGTGAGCCGCTGCGAGCGCTGCTCGGCTGCGTCCAGGCCGGCCATGTCCTGCGGCGGCAGCCGCCGGGGCGGCGCCGCTTCCAGGTGTACGGGTGGACGCCAGCCCGCTGGTGGCGGCACGCTCGGCGGCGGTCCGGCGTACGCGCTCGCCGGTGCGGTTCCGGGTGCGGCGGAGGGTTGGTCCGCCGCCGCGTCACCACCGCTCCCGGGCCGTCGCCAGTAGTCGTCCGGGGTGTTGCCACCGCTGGGGGTCGTCACGCCGTCCGACGCTACCAACGCGGCCGGCGGCCCGGTCGCTTCTGGCCGGCGCGCCACCGTCCGCGATCGGTCCGCTGCCGTCGGCTGCGTTAGTCTTGCCGCTCGTGAGCACCGAGGACCCCGGCACGCAGGGCGCGCGTGGCGACGATGAGCGCACCGTCGACCTGAGCGATGACTTCGTGGTGCTGCCCGAGCAGACCACCGACGACACCGATCGCGGCTGGGGCGAGCGGACCGGCGGCAACGACGACTGGCTGCTCGCCGAACGCCCCCCGCACTGGGATTGACCCCGGCGGCGGGTCGCGGTCAACCGCGGACGACGATGGCGAACCGGCTTCCCTCGGGCAGCCCGACCGCGCGTTGCGCCTGGTCGGGGCGGAGCGCCAGATAGAGCGCCGCGGACCCGTCTGTCGCCCCGGCACCCAGCACGTCCAGCACCAGCGCTCGGGGAGCGAGCAGCGCCGCCTCGGTGCCCGTCCCGCCCGGTGGCGCCGCCAGCAGATCGACCCGTGCCCCGGGGCGGACGACCGCCAGTGCGGCCGGCTCGGCCAGCCGGACCGGCACCCCGACCGCGCCGCTGGGCAGCGGTAACGGCCCGGACGTCGCCTGCGTCCCGTCGGCTGCCGCGCTACTCCCGGTCGGCACCGGCCCGTCGACCGGGCCGTTCGGGTCGGCCGGCCCACTCCCGTCGGCCTTTCCCGCGCCGTCGACCGTGCCATCCGCGCCCGTTGCTCCAGGCGACCGTGGTCGGCGGGCAGCCGGTCGGGGTGTGCAGGACGGCGGCAGCCAGGCCCAGCAGCGCGGCGACCAGACCGGCCCGGAGCAGGGTGCGCCCGCCGGGCAGGGCGAGCCGGCGCAGCGGGCGCAACGCCCGCGCGGAGTCTGGATCGCCGGTCGCCATCTGCCGCCTCCCGTCCCGGGTGCCGCAGCGACACCCGTGGGCGGCAGGTTAGGACGGTCGGGGCTCGCTCAGACGGCCGTCCCCCGGCGCCTGTGGACAACCGGCGGCCGTGGACAACCACCTACCGACCGATCCGACCTGCTATGGCGCGGGAGGACCGCCCGATCGACCCGAGTGGATCAGACCCGACCCGGCTCAATGGGTGGCGGTCAGGACGTGGTGCTGGCCGCCGGGGCTTTGCCGCTGCTCGACCCGCCGGACGACGACGAGGAGGAGTTGGACGACGAGGACGACCCGGACGACGAGGAGGAGCCGGACGAGGAGCTGGAGGACGACCCGGAGTCCCCACCCGAGGACGACGAGGACGACTCGGACTTGGCCGGCTTGCCCGCCGTGCCGGCGGCCGTCGTCTCGGAGCCGGACGCCCGCGAGTCGGTGCGGTAGAAGCCGGAGCCCTTGAAGACGATGCCGACCGAGTTGAAGACCTTGCGCAGCCGCCCCTGACACGCCGGGCACTCGGTCAGCGGCTCGTCAGAGAAGGACTGCACCGCCTCGAGCTGGTTACCGCACGCGGTGCAGGCGTACTGGTACGTGGGCACGTTCTCCTCCGGATCTGGACTCGGCCAGTTGGCACTCGACCTATTCGAGTGCCAATGGTGCGTCATTCGGCCCGGGTTCGTCCAGCGGACGTGTGGGGCGCGACACCATGCGCCGTACCCGGGCCGGCGTCAAGCGTACGCATGCCCTCGGCCGGGGTGACGACCGCGCGGACCGGGCGGTCGTGCGGCTCGACGGGCAACGCCTCGACCAGCTCGCCATCGTGCAACGGGACCACGGTCAGCGTCGCCGTGGGCACCCGGGCCAGCGCCCGGTCGTACGAGCCGCCGCCACGCCCCAGCCGCCGGCCCTGCCGGTCGACCGCCAGAGCCGGTACGACCACCAACTCCGCGGCGGTCACCGCGGCCACCCCCAGCCGGGCACCGGTCGGCTCCCGGATACCCCGGCCGGCAGCGATCAAAGCGTCCGGTCCGGTATACGCCGCCCAGTCCAGATCCAGGTCGTCACGGAGCACCGGCAGCAGCAGCTCGGCGTCGGCCGGCAGCGCCGCCCGCAGCACCTCCGGTAGATCAGCCCCGCCCGGTTCGGAACCGACCGGCACGTACGCCGTCATCCGGCTGGGGCGCAGCCGGCGTACCAGCGCGACCAGCTCGGCCTGGACGCGCCCGGCGGCTGCGGCCCGGGCCGGCCCGGACAGCGACCGGCGGCGGGCGAGCAGCTCGGCGCGGGTGTCCCGCTTGGTCACTCGGGTCACTTCCGCTTCATCAGAAAATTCCGGCACGCAACACTCCTGACGCAACGCCTCTCCCGCGGTTGCTCTGTGTCAGCATCGCAAGCAACGGAGGCGGAACTTCCGGGGGGACCGAGTGACGCTACGCGGGCGGTTGACGGCAGCCTTCCTCGTAGTGGTGCTCGGCCCGGTCCTGCTCGGCGCGTTCTTTGTCGCCTCCATCGTCACCGCCGTCGATCGCAGCCGCTCCACCGAGCGCCTGGGGGTGGCTGCGTCCACCGTCCGTACCTCGATCGACGCGCTCTGCCAGCAGCTACGTGCCACCGCCGACGCGGTCGCCCTCACCGCCGACCCGTCCGGTGCCGCCGATCAACTGGTCGGCCGGGGGCTGGCCGCCGCAGTGCTGATCACCGACGTGACCGGTCGGGTCACCTACGCCTCGCCCGGCGCGCCGTCGACCCCCTGGCGGGACTGCACCGGCCCGACCGCGGTGTCGTCCGGCCCGGTCCGTGCCCTGGCAGCCCGGGTCGACCTGCGCGACCGGGCCGGCACTCTGCTCGGCACGGTGGCGGCCGCGCAACTGGTCGACCCGGCCTTCGTGGCCCGGCTCGCGGCGGTGACCGGGGTGGCGGTCACCCTGCTCGACGGCGGTGCGAGCGCCGCGCGGTTCACCCACACCACCGAGTCGCGCGAGGTACGCGACGCGGTGCTGGCCGCCGCCAGCACGGTCGACAACGAGCGGGTCACCGAGACCAGCGAGGGCCGGTACGTGCGGCGGATCGGCCCGTCGACCGGGCAGCCGCTGCCGCTGGTGCTCTCGGTACCCAGCGAGCGGCCACCGGGACTGCACGCCACGCTGGCCGGCGTGGTCGGGCTGGCCGGGCTGCTCGCCGTCCTGACCGCCTGGCGACTGGCCCGGGTGACCACCCGGCCGCTGATGGAACTCGCCGGTGCGGTGGACCGGGTGGCACACGGCGACCTGACCGCCCGGGTGCCGGTGCGCAGCCGCGACGAGTTGGGCCGGCTGGCCGCGGCGTTCAACCGGATGACCCGGGAGACCGGGTCCTACGTCGCGGCGCTCACCAGCAGCCGGGACCAGCTACGCGGGCACCTCGCAGTGCTCGGCGACACCCTGGCCAGCACGCACGACCTGCAGCGCATCCTGCGGGTGATCCTGCACAGCGCCATCGCGGCAACCGGGGCGCGGGCCGGAGCGGTGCTGCTGGTGGAGGCCGGTGGGGTGCTCGTGGCGCAGTGCACCGAAGGGCTGGACGGGCGCTGGCCGGAGGGGGCCGCGGACGGGCCGCAGACGTTGCGGGTGCCGGTGGGCGTCGGCGTGGTCGGCGCGGTGGCCGCCACCGGGGAGCCGCAGCGGGGGCGGATGGAGCCCACCGAGGTCCCGGTGGGTGAGCCGCGCTGCCGTACGTACGTCGCGGTCCCGTTCGCCACCCCGGGCGGCGGCGCGACGTCCACCCCGGCCGGGCCGATCGGGGGCGTCGGGCCGGTCGGGTCGTTCGGACCGATCGGGGGCGCCGCTGGTGGCTCCGCGCCCGCCGAGGAGGCTGGCGCACCAGCGGCGGCACTCGGCGTGCTGGCCCTCTACGACCGGCTGGGCGCCGACGAGTTCGACGACGACGACCTGGTCACCCTGCGCACCTTCGCCGGGCACGCGGCGGTGGCGGTGGACAACGTCCGGGTGCACGAGGAGGCGCAGCGGCTCTCGCTCACCGACCCGCTCACCGGGCTGTGGAACTACCGCTACCTGCGCGAGTCGATCCGACGGGAGGTGGAACGGGCCAGCCGGTTCGGCCGGATGCTCAGCGTCCTCGCCCTGGACCTGGACCGGTTCAAGGACGTCAACGACACGTACGGACATGCGGCGGGGGACACCGTGCTGGCCGAGTTCGCCCGACGGATGCGCGGCGAGATCCGCGAGGTGGACCTGGCCTTCCGGCAGGGCGGCGAGGAGTTCGTGCTGCTGCTGCCGGAGACCGACTCCCGGGGCGCGGCGATCGTGGCGGAGCGGCTGGGCGCGGCGGTCCGGGAGACGCCGATCGCCGTCGAGGCGTACGTGGGGCCGATCGTGGTGACCGTGTCGGTGGGCATCGCCGTCTACCCGGACCACGGCAGCACCGGGCGGGACGTGCTGGAGGCCGCCGACGACGCGCTCTACGCAGCCAAGGCTGCCGGCCGGGACACCTACCGGGTCGCCGAGTTGTGCCCGGACGTGCCGACGCGGGAGATCCCGGTCCCGGCGGGGGCGGTGAGCCCACCGGACGGGCTGCCGCGCGCCGGCCAGCCCGTGCAGGTCATCCGGGAGCCGGGCGGGCACGCCCGGTCGGAGCCGGCTGTGGGCGTACCGGAATCGCCGCCGGTGGGGCCGGCGCACGCTCGGCCGGAACCGGCCAACGACCCGGCGGCCAGCGCCGCGGACGAGGCCCTGGCCGGCCCGGACGCTGCCCGGCCTGGGTCGGGCGGCGGCGCGTCTTCCGGGCCACACCCGCCGCGGCAGAGCCGTGGCCGATAGTCTCGCGGCATGTCGGAGCACTCAGCGAGCCCCTCACCAACGGTCGCCGCAACCGGCCGTCCCCTGGCGGTCAAGGCCGTCATCCCGGCGGCCGGACTGGCCACCCGGTTCCTGCCCGCCACCAAGGCGGTGCCCAAGGAGCTGCTGCCGGTGGTGGACCGGCCGGTGTTGCAGTACATCGTCGAGGAGGCCACCCAGGCCGGCATCGGTGACGTGTTACTGATTACCGGCCGGGGTAAGACATCGATGGTGGATCACTTCGACCGTCGCCCCGACCTGGAGACCAGGCTGGAGGAGAAGGGCGACACCGAGCGGCTGGCCGCCGTGCGCCGGCCCAGCGAACTCGCCGAGATCTACACCGTCCGGCAGCCGGAGCAGCTCGGCCTCGGCCACGCCGTCGGGTACGCCGAGTCGCACGTCGGTGACCAGCCCTTCGCGGTGCTGCTCGGCGACGAGTTCGTCAAGCCGTCCGAGCCGCTGCTGCCGGCGATGCTGGAGCTGCAGGCCCGCACCGGCGGTGTGGTGCTCGCCTTCTTCGAGGTCGACCCGGCCGACACCAAGCGGTACGGCATCGCCTCCGTGGAGCCCGCCGAGGCGGAGCTGACCGACATCGGCGAGGTCGTCAAGGTGACCGGCATGGTGGAGAAGCCGCAGCCGGAGGACGCGCCGAGCAACCTCGCCGTGCTCGGCCGCTACGTGCTGCCGGGCCGGATCTTCGACGCGATCCGGCGGACCAAGCCGGGCAGCGGTGGCGAGATCCAGCTGACCGACGCGATGGAGCTGCTGCGCACCGAGGGCACGCCGGTGCACGCGATCGTCTACCGGGGCACCCGCTACGACACCGGCATGCCGCTGGGCTACCTCCAGACGGTGGTGCAGATCGCCGCCGAACGCGAGGACCTCGGCACCGAGTTCCGCGCCTGGCTGGCCGACTTCGTCAACGCCGACGCGGCAGGCGGATCTGGTACATGACCGCGACGGCCGACGCCGAGGCGGCCGCGAACGAGTTGACGCCGCTCGCCGACTACCTGGGCAGCGTGCTGCGCAGGTTACGCGCGCTGCCGCCACTCGACCTCGACCTCACCCAGGCGCACGGCAACGTCCTCGCGGAGGACGTCGTCGCGCCGCACGCCTTCCCGGCCTTCGACCAAGCGGCCGTGGACGGGTACGCGGCCCGCTGGGAGGACATCTCGGGAGGGGGCCGGGGGCCGAGCTACGTCCCGGCTCCTTCCGGCACGCCCGGGGGTCGGACCATCCGGCTCAACGTGGTCGGCGACCTCGGCGCGGCGAGCTGGCGGCCCGTCCGGCTCACCCCGGGCTCGTGCTTCTCGGTGGCCGCCGGGGCGCCGCTGCCGGTCGCCGCCGACGTCGTGGTCCCGGTGGAGTGGACCGACCAGGGCATGGCCGCGGTGGAGATCTTCCGCACCCCCAAGCGGGGGTACGGGGTCCGCCGCGCCGGTGAGGAGTTGCCCGCCGGCACCCTGCTCGCCCGGGCCGGCACGTACGTCTCCCCGGCGTTGGTCGCGGTCTTCGCCGCCACCGGCATCGGGCACGTGGTGGTCCGGCCCAGCCCGCGGGTGGTCATCGTGGCGACCGGTGACGAACTGGTCGACGTGGGCCGGGGCAGCCAGCCCGGGCAGGTGGTGGACGCGAACTCGCACGCGTTGACCGCCGCCGCCGCCGAGGTGGGCGCACTGGCGTACCGGGTGGGCATCTGCGACGACGACCCGGAGGGGCTGCGCGGTCTGCTGGAGGACCAGACCCTGCGCGCCGACCTGATCATCACCACCGGGGGGACCGGCACCGGCCCCGGCGACATGGTGCGCCGGATCCTGTCCCGCCGGGAGGGCAGCCGGGCCGGGCCGGTCACCTTCACCGACGTGGCGCTCTATCCCGGTACCGCGCTCGGGTTCGGCACGGTCGGCGCCGAGGAGGTGCCGGTGGTCTGCCTGCCCGGCGACCCGGGCGCCGCGCTGATCGGCTTCGAGGTGCTGGCCCGCCCCGCCATCCAACTGCTCGCCGGCGCCGAGCCGGTCTTCCGGCCCAGCGTGCGGGCTCACCTGCTGGAGACCGTGTCGTCCCCGGGTGGGCTGCGCGAGTTCCGGCCCGCACACGTCGCTGAGCGGCGCGGCGGCGGTTACACGGTGCAGCCGCTCAGCGGTGGGCCGTTCACCCTCTCCGGGCTGGCCGAGGCGAACGGGCTGCTGGTGCTCGGCGAACGGGTCACCACCGCCGCGGCCGGCTCCACGGTGGACGTCCTGCTGTTGGACCGTCGCCGGTGACGGTGCCCCGGTCGGCCCGCCCGCGGTTGCGGTGGTCCGTTCGGGCGGTTCGCGGGCCGCGTGCGCCCGCGTGGTTGCGGTGGTCCGTTCGGGCGGTTCGCGGGCCGCACGCGCTCGCGCGGTTGTGCCGGTCCGTTCCGGCGGTTCGCGCGCCGCATGCGCCCGCGCGGTTGTGCGGTCCTTTGTCGTGAGCGCGGTGGGTCCACTTGCGCACGACACGGTCCCGCGCGGGAGACTGTCCGGGTGAGTCTCT
Organism: Micromonospora sp. NBC_00389; assembly: GCF_036059255.1. Classification (NCBI taxonomy): domain Bacteria; kingdom Bacillati; phylum Actinomycetota; class Actinomycetes; order Micromonosporales; family Micromonosporaceae; genus Micromonospora; species Micromonospora sp. NBC_00389. Next base: position 2,247,796 of record NZ_CP107947.1, read on the forward strand.
TCGGCCCCGCGCGGGCGCCCGGCTGGCCGGCGGTGCTGGTCGACGGTCCGGTGCTGCTGCGGCCCTACCGGCGCTCCGACGCCGCCGCGTGGTCGGAGGTGCGCCGGGCCAACCGGGCCTGGCTGGCACCCTGGGAGTCGTCGCTGCCCGGTAGCTGGGACGAGCTGAACTCGCCGGCCGCGTTCCGCTGGGTGCACCGCGACCAGCGGCGCTCGGCCCGCGAGGGTGAGGGCATGCCGTTCGCCGTCTGCCTGCGTGAGGCCGACCGGGATCGGCTGGTCGGGCACCTCAACGTGGGCAGCATCGTGCGGCGGGCGTTCTGCTCCGGGTACGTCGGCTACTGGGTGGATGCCCGAGTCGCTGGTCAGGGGGTGATCCCGACGGCGCTCGCGCTGGCCGTGGATCACGCGTTCGGCCCGGGCGGGCTGCACCGGGTGGAGGTCAACATCCGGCCGGAGAACCGGCCGTCCCGGCGGGTGGTGGAGAAGCTGGGCTTCCGCGAGGAGTCGTACCACGTGCGCTACATGCACATCGACGGCGCCTGGCGGGACCACATCGGATACGCGATGACCAGTGAGGAGATCGCTGCCGAAGGCGGTCTGCTGGCCCGCTGGCACCGGGTGCGCGCCGCTGCGCGGTAGGTCGTCCCACGGGCGGGATCGGCGCGGCGCGGCGGCATCCCGGTCGGTGCGCCGTAACCTCAAGTAACTGCAAGCTGCGGCAAGCGCTGCCCGTCCGGACGATCCACGCAACCGAGCGCAATCGGTGGAAGATCCTGCGGTCGAAAGGCGGTTGCTCCGAATTCGGTGACGGGAGGGGTGAGGGTGCCGACCTCGGTGCTCCTCGCCGTCCTCGCCGCCGCTGGCCTGCTCGCCCTGGCCCCGGCGTTGGTCCGCCGGTACGACGCCACCGAGCGGCTGGTGGCGGAGCGGGCGCAGTCGACGGCGCGGGTGCTCCAGCGCCGCCGGCGACGCCGCACTGTGCCGGGACGGCGACCCGTTCACCCTCCGCGTTCGCTGGTCGTCACCCTCAGTGAGGATGCGACTACCGGAGTGCTGACCGCGCCGGTCTCCGCGCCTCCGGCGGGCCGCCGCTCCGGCCGGCTGCGAGCCGTGCCCCCCGCCCCGAAGCGGTCCCGCCGCCGCCCGCCGCCCCGCCGGCAGCACACCCCCGCCGTGTACCGCCGTCGCCGGGTGCTCGCCGCCCTGTTGCTGCTCAACTTCGTCGAGTTGATCGGCGTGCTGTTCGTCAGCCCCGGCTTCTGGATCAGCTTCTCGGTCACGTTCCTGCTGCTGGCCGTGTACGTCGTCCACCTGCGGGGTCAGGCACTGGCCGGCCGCCGTCGGCGCCGCGCCCGGGCCCGGGAGGCGGCCTGGCTGGCCGCCCGGCAGGCCGAGGTGCGCCGCGAGCAGGCCCGCCGGGCAACGGCCCGGCGGGAGGTCCAGCGCCGCCTGGCCGCCCAGCGCGAGGGGGTACGCCGGGCCGCGATGGGCCTGGACCGGCCGGGCGACCTGCCGGCTGCGGTCAACGGCGGATCGGTCTCGTACCGGCGGTCGGGCGGACTGCGCGGACGCCCCTACGAGGCCGGCCGCGGCGCCTGATCGACCCGGCGCGGCCGCTGCGGCGCCTGATCGACCCGGCGCGGCCGCTGCGGTGCTTGATCGTCCCCGCGCGGCCCGGTCGCGCTTGATCGTCCCCGCGCGGCCCGGTCGCGCTTGATCCGCCCCGCGCGGCCAGCTGCGGCGATCCTCTCCCTGGCGGGGCGCGAGCGCTTGATCGACTCCAGGGCGCCGATGTGGGGGTGTCCGTCCGCGGCGATACCCCCATTTCGGCGAGCTGCCGGCGCCGACGCTTGATCGACTCCGGGGCGGCGATGTGGGGGTGTCCGTCCGCGGCGATACCCCACGTCGGCTCGCCGCCGGCGCTGGCGCTTGATCGACTCCAGGGTGCCGATATGGGGGTATCCGTCCGCGGTGACCCCCATGTCGGCGAGCTGTCGGCGCCGACCGCTTGATCGACTCGAGGGCGCCGATGTGGGGGTGTCCGTCCGCGGCGATACCCCCATTTCGGCGAGCTGTCGGCGCTGGCGCTTGATCGACTCGTTTCCTGGGGGTCGGGGTGTCGCGGCGTCCGTGATACCCCGGTTTCGGGGACGTCGAGTGGATCTTTGGGGTGGGCGAGCGCCGCGCCGGGGGCGGATTCGCGGTGAGAGCCGGCGACCTGTTAGCCTTGCTGCCGGCCCGCCCGGTGTAAGCCGGGTGGGACCGAAGCCGGTTCGCCGGCGGAGGGGCTGTGGCGCAGACTGGTAGCGCACCTCGTTCGCATCGAGGGGGTCAGGGGTTCAAATCCCCTCAGCTCCACCAGCAACACCGTTGACCAGGGGAAATCCCGCCAGCAAGATCGGCGGGCAGAGATCCGGCGCAAATCAGCGAGGATCCGGGGCCTTCGGGCCCCGTTTTCGTTTGGCGCTCGCGTCGCGGAGCGCGCCGCTGATGATGTTGCGGCGGCGGTCCTTCTTCGGCCACCAGCGCACGTAGGTTTCCAGCGTGATCCGCAGGCTGGAGTGCCCCAGCGAGTGAGAGGTGCGGGGGCCTCGGCCCAGCGCTGGCGAAGCGTCACGTATCAGCTGAAGCCACCGTGTAACAGATCAAGCGGAGTACGACACTCGGATGATCCGCGTGTCGGGTCTCAGGACCTGCGTGGCAGAACAGTCTCAAGACATGGGTGACACTTTCCGGCTAGCCGGGTGGTGACGGCGGCTCGGGCGGGCGTCTGCGGGCGCGGGCTGCGTCGGATATGGCGATCCCGGTCAGGACGAGGGCAGCAGCGGCGGCGACCACGACTGGCGGCAGGGGGAGCATCGCCGGTGTCAGGGCGGCCAGCGCAAGGACGCCGATCGGTCGTGACCGGGACACGCGGCCGAATACCGCGTGCTCGAAGCGGGCGCGCCCGGCCAGGTACAGCGCGGGTCCACCGAGGATGACGGCGATCCAGGCCGGTGGGGTGTGCCCGAGTGGATGGGCGATGACAAGTTCGACGCCGACGGCTGCAGCGACCACGCCGGCCACCATGGCCAGGTGGGCGTATGACGCCGATCCGGCGAGGCGGACCGGGTCGGCAGACACGGCAATCGCTTCCGCCAGGACTTGCCCAGCGCGGTAGATGTAGATCCGCCACAGCAGCACGGTGGTCGCGATCGACACTGCGAACGCGGCGACCCGGTCCGGCGCGAAGCCGCTGCTGCTCAGCGCCAGTCCGGTAACCAGGATCAGCTCGCCGAGCGCGATGATGAAGAACTGCCGGTAGCGCTCGGCCAGGTGCTCGCCCGAGATCACAAGGTCTTGGCTGGGCGTACGGCCTGCCCCCGGGGTGGGGAAGCCGATTCTGCCTGCTGTGTGGTCAAGGACCACCGCGAGTGCCCACAACGCGCCACGCGCCGTACCGTCCGCGACCGCCCCCGCGATCCACGGCAGCGCCGACAGGCCGTACCAGAACAGCCCGCGCACGGCGTGGCGCTGCAGCTCGTGGCCACGCAGAACGGCCACGAGGACGAGCCCGCGGCCGAGCTGGACGGCGACGTAGGCGCCCGCGAAGATCAGACCCGTGTCGCCGAATGCCTCGGGCACCGCGGCCGCCATCACCAGGCTGCCGACCATGGTCGCGATGACCAGCGCCTGGATTACCGGTCGTTGCGGGTCCGTCCGGTCGGTTAGCCACGCGGTGCTGGACCAGACCCACCACATGGCCCCCAGCAGCACCAGCGTCCGGAAGGCGCCGCTCCACCCGAGATCCTCGGCCAGGCCGCGCGAGAGCTGAGCGAGCGCGAGGACAAACACCAGGTCGAAGAAGAGTTCCAGGAACGTAGCCCGCTGTGGATCCCCGGCTTTCCGCACCAGCCCGGCCGCCCTGCTCGTCGTCATCGGCTCGCCCGTTCTGCCGGCTCTGCTCCAGGTTTGGGGGCATTCTGACATGCGGCAGCGGCGCTGACCGCGGACGGGCTGCCGTGGACTGGATCGAGCGACCCGCGTTACACGGACGGGCGACGGTCCAGGGACGCGCGGACAGCGGCAGAAGCGTGCACCCGCCCACAAGCGCGGGCTCAAAAGACGGCCGGAAAGGTTAGGAACGAGTGGTCTTCGATGCGGTTCGGCTGAAGCAGCGCTTACCAGGCGTTCGAGGGGCGCGAAGCGGCGTCGTCAAGGTGGAGAGCCAGAGCCGTCACTCATATCCCATGGCCGGGATGACCTTGCCGAGTGCTTCTTCGATGAACTCGCGGGTTTCGTCGTCGAATTGGTCGTTGCGGTTCGTCAGCTTGTGCGACTGAAACGTTGAAGGGGTGGCGAAGTCGTCGACGTCGAGCCGTTCGAACAGGGCGCGGCGCTGCCCGGGCCAGTCGGCTGCGAGATCTTCTGCTTTCACCTCGATGTATCGCCTGCCCGTCAGGTCGACCGTGTTCTTCCAGGTGAGCCATCGGTGGTAGACCGGCTTGAGGTATGCGAGCGCGCCGTCGACGGTGGGCGGTGCCCATGGCTGGGCCAGGTGGGATGCGAGCACTGAGACCGGGTGACGCTTGATGTGCACGATGGTCGCTTCGGGGACCAGTTCCCAGAGGAACTCCATGCACAGCAGGTTGAACGGTGTCTTCTCGCACCAGGTCGGCTTGCCCGCGTCGGCGGCTGCTCCGCCGAACATGGTGTCGATCAGGCCCCGCAAGATTCCGAGCAGTTCGCCCCGGTCGCTGAAATACCTGGGAAGTACCCGCCGGCGGCTCAGCGGCTCGAACGGCCCGGCAGGCCGGTCGGCGTTGCCGAAGCCTTCCGCGGGCGCAGGTTCGTCGTATGTGTACGCGATCAACTGCGGCCAAAGCTGTTGCACCGCGTCCCGGTAGCGCCGCTCGCCGACCAGCTCGGGAACGGTTTTGCCGCGATCGTCGCGCCGGCCGGGCACTCGTACGGTGAGGAAGTCGCTCAGTCGGTGCAGGGCGTCCTCACCGACGGTGGGGTCGTATCGATCGGTGAGCGCATCGGCCAGGTCCCGCAGGCCACCTGGGTCGATGAGAAACCGGGTCTCCATGGGAATCCGATGGATCAGCGGATGTTCGCCGATGATGTCGGCGATCCGTGACGTTCCCGAACGACCCATACCCGCAACGAAGATCGGTGAGGGGCAAGGCATGGCGAGCAGTCAAACTCCCAGCCCGGCGCCTGTGCAAGCCATTTGTCCCCTTCACCCGCTGCTACGGGCCGGACCCGCACCCGCCGCGCCGAGTGCGTGCTGGCGGCCCGCGTCCGGACGCTCGCGCCGCCGAACCTGGGCCGGGCCGATGGCCCGCCGCAGCGCCTCTGGCCTTCGGCCGCCAGCGCGTCGGTTGCAGCCCGCCGACGGCGCGCCATACGACGAAGCCCGGGCCGCCTGAGTAGTCAGGTAGGTCCTCGAAACAGAGTCCCCGCCGTGCGCAACACGATAATTTTGCGATATGGGCATCACCGGGGGCATAGCATGCTTCTTCTTGGTCGTCGTCATCGTGGCGGGCATCGCGTTCTGGGCGGTGCGGCGCGGGTTCGGCCCGAAGAAGCCACCACCACCATCGGACGTTCTAGAGCCGCCGCAGCACCCGCGCGACCGTCGCTGACGCGACCACTGACCAAACCGGGCTTCGAGTCTCAGCAGCAAGAACAATTGACCTCGCCGGACGGGCAGACAACCAGGATGATCCACAGCCCCGACCGATCGTCGGGGAGCGTGGTGGTTGCGGGACACGGCGACGACGGCGAGCGGTACACGAGGACCGGGATATTCCTCCCGCTGACTAGCCAAGGCGCCGGGACGAGATGCTCTCCTGGGCCAACAGTCGCAGCGACGCGACGAGGGTCTCGCCGAGGATGGTTCCGATCACCACGCTCTCGGCGATCTGATCGGGCTCGGTCCGGGAGGCGACCGCAGCGACCTCCAGTTCGGCGAACCGCTCAACCGCCTCTGCGTAGGAGTCCAGGAAGCTGACCAGGTGATCCTGGCCGAGCGACCGCAGAACGGAGATGGTTTCGACCAGGGTGGCGATCGCAGGTGAATCCGGCTCGACAGCCCAGCCTCGCCGTTGGAGGAGTTCTTGCACCTGCATGGCGGCGGCCGTGCGCGCGCTGTCGCCTACGGCCAGCTGCCGACTCGGGGTGACGGCCCGATGCGCCACCCCGATCCGCTCGTGCAGGGACAGGGTGTCGGAATCGAGCGCGTCCAGCACGGCTCTGACTCTGGCTACCGGAACCTGGGCCAGGTCGATCATGGCTCGGATTAGGCGAAGTCGATTCAGGTGATGCTCGTCGTAGCTGGCCTGGTTGGGGCTGGTCAGCTCGCCGGGCGGCAGGAGGCTCTCCCGTAGGTAGTACTTGATCGTCGGTACCGCAACCCCTGACCGCCGACTCAGCTCCGCGATGCGCATCCTTGACTCCGTCTCTCCCATGATGGATAGTACCAGTATCTATAAACAGATAGCTTCACTATCCGTTGAAAGAGAAGATCATGCTCGAAGTGATTCTGGTGATCGCCTTGCTGGGCTCACGCCTACTGGGTGCGCTCGGTGTGCGCCGGTTCGCCACCTGGGCGGCCAGCGCGGCACACGCGATGGCGGTCATGCTCGTCGTCACCGCGGTCGCGCATTTCGTTCCGCCGAGCGTCACCGTGATGCCGAATCACGCCGATCTGGTCCGGATGGTGCCGCCAGTCGTGCCGTTCGCCGATGCGATGGTCTACCTGACCGGCGTGCTGGAGCTGCTGGGCGCCGTGGGCCTGGTGTTGACCGCGACTCGCTGGGCGGCCGGGATCAGCCTTGCCGCGCTCTACGTGCTGCTGCTTCCGGCGAACGTCTACGCCGCCGTCGCCGATGTGCCGTTCAACGGGGATGAGCCGACTCCGCTGTGGCTGCGAATCCCACAGCAGGTCCTCTACGTCGTCATCGCTGTCTGGGTGGCCCGATCGGCCGACAGCACCGTGGCCCGACGCGTCCTGCGCTTGCCGCGCTCCGGCGTCGCAAGATCAGCGACCGTTGCCCGATAGCCCCTCGTCAAGCTGATCTGAAGGAGTTCGCCGTGCAGACCATGGCTCTCAGTACCGAATCCCGCGTGATCGCCGGGGTGGTTCTACTCACCATCGTCACCATCCAGTTCGGCGGCTGGTTCATGACCCGGATCGCCCAGGGCGCTGCGCCGATGACCGACTTTCAGAAGTCCTTCGCGCGCGCCGGGCACGGCCATGCCGGCGTACTGGTGATCCTGAGCCTGGTCGGACTGCTCTATGTGGACGCCACGAGCCTCACCGGCGTCCTGCTGTGGATCGCCCGGTTGGGATTGCCCGTCGCCGCGATCCTGATGCCCGCCGGGTTCTTCGCCTCTTCCGCCGGCAGGAACATCACCGGACCCAACAGGTTCGTCTGGGTGCTGTGGATCGGCGCGCTCTCCCTGGCTGCGGGTGTGATCAGCCTCGGCGTCGGCCTGCTGACCGCGTGATGAGAATCCGGGTGGTCGGCGTAGATGAACTTGAGGTTCTGCGGGACATCGAGCGTGCAGCCGGACAGTGCTTCCGCGATGTCGGCATGCCGGAGATCGCCGACGACGAGCCGCTGCCGGTGGGGGTGCTGTCGGGGTATCAGCGGGCTGGTCGGGGCTGGGTGGCGGTCGACCGGGCCGATCGTCCGGTGGCGTATTTGATCACCGATCACGTCGACGGGAACCTCCACGTCGAGCAGGTGTCGGTACATCCGGATCATGCGCGCCGGGGAGTGGGCCGGGCGCTGCTGGAGCATGCTGCGGATCGTGCGATGGCCGGTGGCGTGTTGGCGCTGACGTTGACCACGTTTGCCGAGGTGCCGTGGAACGGGCCGTACTACCTGCGATGTGGCTTCCGGGTCCTGGATGAGAGCCAGTGGACGCCAGGGCTCCGTGCGATCCGGCGGCGGGAAGCGGCGCATGGACTGGACCGGTGGCCGCGGGTGTGCATGCGTCGGGATTTGTGAGACTTGGCGGCGGCCCGGCGATGCGCGGTGGCGGGGCTCGTGCTTACCGTTGGTGCGGTCACTGTCGTACGCCCTGCTCTTTCGGGGGAAGGGGCGGGTCAGGCTCTCGGCGCGGCCAGCGCGGCGGGGTCTCCGCCGGCACCGGTGCCGGCGGAGACCGTCTGCGTCTGCGGGTCAGGCCGACCCCGACGAGCACGACCACCATCCCGGTGGCGATCCGGAGGCCGAAACCGTCGTCGAGTACGGCGGACAAGTGATCGACGCTGTGACGACTAGTAGTGGTTCTCGATCGGCTGGCGCGCCTCGTCGAACAGCGCCGGCCCTTCGTACCGCACCGGGGGCAGCGGCGGGGTCGCCGGTTTGACAGCCTCGAACTGTTCGGTGGACAGGGCGTACACCACCCGGCCCAGGCCGGACCGATCGATCGCGGTCGCGCACATCGGGCAGGGCTGGCAACTGGTGAACATGGTGGTGCCGGCCGCCACGTCGGGGGCGAGTTCCCGGGCGGCCCAGCGGGCCAGCTTCAGTTCCGGGTGGGCCGTGATGTCCGAGTCGGAGACCACGGTGTTGTGGTCCTCGATCAGGACCGTGCCGTCCGCACCGACGAGCAACGAGCCGAACGGCCGTTCGCCGGACGCCCCGGCCTGGTCGGCGATTTCCACGGCACGGCGGAGAAACTTCTCGTCGTCCGGGGTCATCATCGGTCCTCCTGGGATTTGTGGTGTGCGGCCACGGCCGCGAGTGTCCGCCAGGCGCGTTCGGGCTGGCGGATTTCGGTCAGGTCGCCGTTGAACGGGTCGAGCACCACCGTCTCCGCGCCGAGCAGACGGATCTGATCGATGTCGGCGATGATCTGCTCGATGGTGCCGACACCGGCGAGCCGGTCTGGGGCGGTGACCGGTTCACGGGTTTCCCGGAGTGCGATGCGCGGCATCAACGGGGGCGCCGGCCGACCCAGTTCGTCGGCGATGGCCTTGAGCCGCCCGGCCGCCTCCGCCAACCATCCAGGCGTGATCCGCAGCGGGTGCCACGCGTCTCCGAGTTGTACCGCGCGACGCATGCCGGCGTCGCTGTTGCCGCCGACCCAGATCGGGATCGCTTCCGTGTCATAGTCGTCGGTGTTGCGCCAGGCGTCACGCATGGCGAGCAGGTACTCGTCGGTCAGCGCGCCGCGCCGCCGGAACGGTACGCCGAGCGCCTCGAACTCCTGCCGGGCCCAGCCGACGCCGACCCCGAGGACGAGCCGGCCGCCGCTGAGCCGGTTGAGATTCGCCGCCATCCGGGCGGTGAGCAGCGGGTGCCGGTACGGGACGATGAGCACGGTGGTGCCCAGCCGGACCCGGCGGGTCACCCCAGCCAGCCAGGACAGTGTGGTGAACGGCTCGTAGAACGGCGCAGGATACTGCTCGGCCACGTCCGGGGTCACCGCGATGTGGTCGGAGACCATCAGCAGGTCGAAGCCGAGGCCCTCGACCGTCTGCGCCCACTGTCGCAGCACCTCAGGGTCGGTGCCCGGGGCAAAGTTCGGTACGTTCACGCCAATTTGCACAGCTCTGAGGCTAGCCAGCGTGGCTCTGGCTTGTGAACACCGTGTTCCCTGCCCTTGCTGGATTTTGCCGTGAATCCGTCGGTAGATTGGTCTGATGGCCGAGAATCTTGATGCTGTCGATTGGTCCATCCTGATCGAGTTGCAGGGCGACGGCCGCCTGCCGATCACCGAGCTCAGCCGCCGGGTCAAGCTGAGCGCGTCGGCCACCACCGAACGGGTGAGACGGCTGGAGGCGACTGGTGTGATCAGCGGTTACCGCGCCGAGGTGGATCTGCCCAAGGCGGGCTTCGCCGTACTCGCGGTGGTGCGGCTGAAGTACCCCGGCAGCCGGCACGAACCACTGCGTGAACTGCTGGAGCGACGGCCGGAAATTCTGGAGTGCCTGCGTACCACCGGAGACGATTGTTACGTGCTGAAGGTGGCCGCGACGTCGATGGCGCACCTCGAACAGGTCGTCAACGCACTCGCCTCGTTCGGCAGCACCACCACCAACGTGGTCTACAGCGCCACCCTGCCCTATCGCGGCCCACGCCCGGTGTAATCCGGGGGGACCGAAGCCGGTGCATGTGTGGATAGGGTCCGGCGGTGATGATCTCCCAGTACGCGTACTTCGCGCTGAGTTCGCACCGGGTTTCGGCCGCCGAGATCACCGCCAGGCTCGGTATCGAGCCGGACGAGATCAGCGTGCGCGGCAGTCGTCACGCCAACCCTGCGAGGCCCGCCAGCCACCGGTGGAAGGTCGTGTGTCGCAGGCCGGGGTTGACGGTCGACGACCAGATCAGCCAGATCCTTGATCGGTTGTTCGCGCACGCGGAGCGTCTCGGGGAGCTCGCCGCCGAGTTGGAGAGCCTTGACGGAGGGCCGGGGGGAAGCATGCTGCAGGTCGTCCGGGTGTTCGAGCATCCGGACGGCGAGGAAGAAGACGTGACCACCCCGGTCGAAGGCTTGGAGAAGCTTCCCGGTCAGCACCAGTTGCTGGGCTGGCACCTTGATGCCCGGGTGTTGGAGTTTCTTCGACTGACGCGAGCAGAGCTTGACGTGGACGAGTACGCCTATGGCTGAGGCCGGTCACCCACATCGACGGCAACGCTTCCGCCCCTCAGAGGTCGTCCGGCCACCCGATGACGCGCTCGGTGCGGACGCCTCGAAGGTTGGCCCCGTCCCACCGGGCTCCACTGACATCCGTGCGCCCGTACTCCGGATCGTGAGTCCGAACGTCGCTGAAACTCGAGTAGGACAGATCCGTGTCACGCAGGTCGGCATCCCTAAGATCGCAGCCAGCAAAACTGGCACCTCGGAGGGAGGCACCCCGCAGGTCGGCGCCGCGAAAGTCGCACAACTTGAAAGAGTGCCTGTCAAGGGTGCGGTGCCGAAGATCGCGGCCTGCGAACGACTGTCTCGTCGCACCGGGCAGGATGCTCATCGGCGAACCGTAGCGCGATCGTCCGGTGCCGAACCATCGACTTGATACCGCCTACTCCGGCGGCCCGTCGGCGTTGTCGAGACTCGCGTTCAGGAGAACCGCTCGGTCGTCACGGGTATCAAGCCGTGCTGTCGCAGCACGTTCGTCAAGTCGTACAGGGTCGATCCCAGCGCCTGCGAGGCGTTGGATTTCAACAGGACAGTGAGGTCGAGGGACCAGGCAAGCCCTCGACCGACTCTGCGCACGTCCCAGGTGAACCGGTCTCCGTCCTTGTCCAGGGCACCGGCGACGACTGATCCCGGTGCAGGAGCAGCGCCGTCGACCGCAGGCTGCCAGACCGCCCTGAGGCTCGCCACCTGCTCCTCCCGGAGATCCTTGGCGAAGAGGACGCGGTAGACGCGCCGTTCGTGGAATCCGGTGGGTGGCTGCGCGGGACCGAGTCGCAGCGGCGGAACGTTCGGGAACGGTTGGTGGTCGCGGAAGTAGGTACGCAGCACTGCTTCGACAGGTAGTTGCCCGCCACCCAGCTTGCGGTGGACATCTTCGGCAGTGCTGCGAGAGGTGGGAACAACCCTCGCCAGCAAGGCCGGATCGGTGCGCATGCCGCGGCTGAAAGAAGCGGAACTGCACCAGCCGTCACCCGAAGGCGTCCAGCCCGCGCTGTCCAGCCCCGCCGCCGAGAAATCGTGGTGACGGGTGAACTCCTCGACCACGATTCCCTCCACCTCACCAGTCGGATCGCGGTCGCCCGGCTTCGTCAGGAGCAGGTAGTAGTCGAGCGGAGGTCGCGGCTCGGATACCTCGACCACCGTCGTCCCAGGTTCTGCGCCAAGCTGCCCGACAGCCATCAGTGACCTCCTTCTGCGGGATCCCGAGCAACCGTAGCGAGGGAGGGCGCGGTAGGCCGGTTAGCATCCGGACTCGACGTGAGGAGTCCACATGAATTCCACCGCACAGACTCGGTTCGGCATGGTCGGCAGCGGCTGGCGGGGCGAGTTCTTCCTACGTCTGGCTCGGCTGCTGCCGGAGCGGTTCCGCGCGACCGGGGTGGTCACGCGTACCGAATCGCGCGGTGACGCCGTGACGGCCGAGTGGGGCGTGCGGACCTTCCGCACGACGGCCGAGCTGCTCGCCCACGAGCGGCCGGACTTCGTCATCGTCTCGGTGCCCTGGTCGGTGACGCCCGACGCGACCCGCGAGCTGGTCGCCGCTGGTGTGCCGGTGCTCGCCGAGACGCCGCCCGCGCCCGACCTGGCGGGGCTGCGGTCGCTCTGGTCCGACGTCGGGGACAGCGGCCTGGTGCAGGTCGCCGAGCAGTACCTGCTGATGCCCGGGCACGCTGCCCGCCTGGAGGTGATCCGCGCCGGGCTGCTCGGCGAGCCGACCTCCGTGCAGATCTCCTCGACGCACCTGTACCACGCGGTCTCGCTGATCCGTGGCCTGCTCGGCGTCGGGTACGACGCCGCCGAGGTCAGCGCGCGGGCCTTCGTCGCGCCACTGGCCAACCCGCTGTCGCCCGCCGGCTGGAGCGGCGACGCCACCCCGCAGCAGCTCACCACCACCCTCGCGACCATCGACTTCGGCGGGCGGATGGGGCTGTACGACTTCACCGACAACCAGTGGTGGAACCCGTTGCGCACCCGCCGGTTGGTCGTGCGGGGTTCGCTCGGTGAGTTGGTGGACGATCGGGTCGTCCGGCTGGTCGACCCGACCACGCCGGTCGAGTCGTCCCTGGTGCGGCGGCAGACCGGCATCGACCTGAACCTGGAAGGGCTCGACCTGAAGCACATCAGCTTCGAGGGCGGCGTGGTCTACCGCAATCCGTTCGTCGGCAGCGGAATGTCCGACGACGACATCGCCGTGGCCGACATCATGGCTCGCGCCGGCGCTTGGGCGCGGGAGGAGGGCCCGGCGCCGTATTCCCTGGCCGAGGCGTGCCAGGACCACCTGATCAGCCTCGCCATCGAGGAATCTGTACGCACCGGCCGGCCGGTCACCACCGGGCGGGAGGCGTGGGCGCGGTAGGCCTGCGGTAACAGTCTCGGAGCAGGACGAGATGTGATCGGGACGTGCAGATCCCGTGGAGGTCGATTGCTGACCGTTGTCGCCCCGGAAGCCATCCACCTAGCGTTGTGAGACAGCGCAAGGAAAACGGGGGCGGGCGACATGAGTTTCCAGGAATGGGTACGCACATTTGAGGCCAATGCCGAGCGGCGCCGGCTTGAATCGGACCCACCGTGGGATGCGGGGCGCCCGCTGGACCGAGCCCTGATTCGGAGCCTGCAGAGATTTCAGGCCGGCGAAGATGGCGACGGCGCGAACCTCATCGGCAAGAGCGAACGTGCCGGCGACCCGGACTATCTGGTGGCCGTCCGGATGTTCGTCGCCGAGGAGCAGAACCACGCCCGGCTCCTCAAGCATCTGCTGGTCAGTACGGGCGCGTCGATCATCGACGGACACTGGAGCGACCGCGTGTTCGTGGCGCTGCGGCGCGCACTGGGCCTGCGGCTGGAGCTGATGACACTGATGGTCGCTGAGGTGGTGGCGTTGCGCTACTACCGAGCGGTACGCGACGGCACCGCTGACCCGCTGCTGACGGATGTTGGTGGCCGGATCCTGGCCGACGAGCAGTCGCACGTGCCGTTCCACACCCAACGGCTTCGCGTGGGATTCGCCGCGGTCGGACGACCGGCGCGGGCAGCGGTGGCGATCGGTTGGTGGGTCCTGCTGCTCGGCGCAGCCTGTGTGGTCGGGTACGGCCACGGCTCGGCACTACGTGTGCTCGGCGTTGGCCGGCTTCGGTTCATCGCCGAGACCGTGGCGCTCTTCCGGCCGGTCGTGCGCGACGTACTGATCGATCCCGTTCGGGACGATCTGGAGCTGGCGGCGTACCCGCCGGTCGGCGGCCCGACCGACCCGGACGCGTGGTCCGGGCCGGCCGCCCCCCGTGGCGCGTGAACCGTCTTACGACGCCCCCGGCGATGCCCGTCGGTCAGGTGCGGATGTTGGGCAGATTGACCCCGCAGGTGCGTTCGATGAACTCACCCGCGCGGCGTCCGCTCGCCTGCACCGCCGCCGTGTCCGGCGGGGAGGCGTCCGCGGCGGACGCGTGTTCGTGCTCGTGCGCAGTCGTACCCGCGTCGTGCTCATGGGCAGCCGTGCCCCCGTCGTGCTCGGCTGTCTCCGGGCTCGACCCGGTCGTGCCGTGGTCGTGCGCGGTGGCAGGCTCGTGGTGACCCCCCAGTGCACCGGCGAGCCGTTCCAGGTCCGGGGTCAGCTCCCGTGGTGCGGAGCGGATCAGGCCGGTCATCGCCTCGACCCGCTGATCACCGGTGATTTCGCCCTGGTTGGCCAGGGCGAAGTGCTGCGCCTCGGCGCAGAACTGGCTCCGACCTGACCAGTCCGAGGGCAGCTCTGGCCGGGACAGCCACCAGCCGCCCAGTGCGACGGCGGCCACCGCGGCCACCGCCCCACCGGAGAACAGCAGGCGACCCTTAGACGTTGTCATTGATCGCGTTGATGTCATGGGTGTCGAAGTTCCTGGGCCAGATATCGCTACGCATACAGGAGTTGTTGTCCGTGTCGGCGGCTTTCGAGCGGTGGCCCAGCGAGCCGGTGTGCCCGAGCTCGTGGCAGCCGAGGCTCTGCCAGGAGGCCGTGGACTTGCCGCTCATCGTCCGCGTGTTGAACTTGACGTCGTATTGGTCGCACAGCCCGTTCCACCAGTTGGTGTCGGTGCAGCGCGTCTGGCCGTACCAGGAGTTGGAGTACGACTTGTCGTAGACGTGGATGTCCCCGCCGCCGGCCGAGGTGTTGATCTGCGAACGGTCGAGCTGCGCCCGCCCGTGCGAGACCGCCGCCTTGCCGGCGGTGGTCAACGAGTTCGACTCCACCGCCTGTTCCTTGTTGTCCGGCTTGCCGCTGTTGGCCTTGCCTCCGTGTCCGGCCACGGCCGGTGGCGCGAACGCCACCACGGCGATCAGCGTGGCACCCAGGACCATCGTCGTACGCTTCATTCCCCACTCTCCTCGGGAGGCAGCGGCAGCTCCGCGGTCGGCACCGACTCGGTCAACGTGCCCGCGGCGACCTGCCCGCTCGCCGCGACGACCGTGTTGTTCAGGAACGACGGCCCCATCGTGGTGATTGACGTGGCGAGCTCGGTCTCCACGTTGCTGGGCCGGAGCGCGCCGTCGACCACCAGCGCCCGCCCGTCGGAGCTGGCGAGCTGGTAGGTGTACGGGTCGCTGACGCCGGCGGCGCGGCGCAGGAAGAAGTAGCCGGTGTCGCCCACCTCACTCCACGCCACGTTGTTGGAGACGTAGCCGCGGCCCTCCTCGTCCCAGCCCTCCTCCTCGAGCGTGATGGACGCCGGGATGATCAACCCCTTCGGGTTGTGCAGGATGTCGGACCGGCTGATCGTCACCGTCCGCAGCCGAACGTCACCGCCAACCGCTGCCGGGTCCTCGTCCGTGCTGGCGAGCCGGCCGGGCTCCACCGAGGTGACCGTGCCGTAGACCACCAGGTGTGAGGTGGCCGTCATCTGCTCGACGGTCTGGAAGTCGTACATCTCCTTGCCGAAGGCCAGCGACTCGGGTTGCGCGTCGTAGCGCACGCCGGGGTCGGCCCGACCGATACCTGCGGCCGCCACGAGCGCGGTCACCGCGACCGCGCCCGCCGCCGCCAGGCCCAGCCGGCGTAGGCCGGGCCGCCTGAGTTTCTCCACTCGCCGTTCTCCCTCTTCGAGGTGACGTGCGGCCGGTGTCGACCGCGCGTCCCAACCGGACGGCCACAGGACCGCCGGGTCGGGATGGCAGTCACGATCCACAGCCATGTATGCAGGCAGCTTGCAACCGGCTTGCAGACAGTCCATTGCAGACCGTCATACTCGCCGACGGGGAGGTGGGTCGATGGAGTTCCGTGTGTTGGGCTCGGTTGAGGCGTGGACGCACGGTGTCCGGGTCGACCTCGGTGGGCGCCAGCCCCGACTCGTTCTCGCGGTGCTGCTGCTGGAGCCGGACCGAGTGGTGGCGGTAGACCGACTGATCGACCTGGTGTGGGGTCAGGCGCCGCCACGCAGTGCCCGGGGCACCGTGCAGGCGCTGGTCTCGCGGCTGCGCACCGCGTTGCGGCGGGCGGGGGCGCCTGTGGAGCTGATCGGCCGCGAGCCCGGCTACCTGCTCCGGGTCGACCCACTGGCGGTCGACGCGCACCAGTTCACCGCACTGATCGCGCAGGCCCGGGCGGCCGGCGACGACGTCGCCGTGGATCTGTTCGATCAGGCGCTGGCTCTGTGGCGGGGGGAGCCGCTCGCCGGCGTGGCCGACGAGCAGGTGCGGCACCGGCTGTGCGCCGGCCTGCGCGAGGCCCGCTGGGCGGCAGTGGAGGAGCGGGCCGAGGTGCTGCTGCGGCGGGGGCGTTCCCGGCAGGTCGCCGACGAGTTGACCGACGCGGTGGTCCGGCAACCCGGCCGCCAGCGGCTGGTCGGTCAGCTCATGCTCGCCCTGTACCGGGAGGGTCGCGCCGACCGGGCGCTGACCACCTACCGACAGGTACGCGATCGCCTCGCCGACGAGTTCGGCCTCGACCCGGCCCCGGCACTGCGCCGCCTTGAGGAACGGATCCTGCGCGCCGACCCGACGCTGGGGCCGCCCGTTGACGTCGCCGTACCGCTCGGAGGAGCCGGTTCCGTGCCGGTCCGCCCCGCCGGGCTGCCGCACAGCAGCACGACCCTCACCGGCCGGGACGCCGAGTTGGCCCGGCTCGACGCCGGGTTGGCCGAGCCAGCCGCCGGCACCCGGGTCTGGGTGATCAGCGGCACCGCCGGGGTGGGCAAGACCGCCCTCGCGGTGCACTGGGCGCAACGGGTCCGCGCGGCGTTTCCGGACGGGCAGCTCCACCTGGACCTGCGGGGCTTCGACGCCGACCGAGATCCGGTGCCGCCGGAAACGGCGCTCACCCACCTGCTGACAGCGCTCGGGGTCGACCCGAGGGCGGTGCCGGACGGGTTGGACAGCCGAGCGGCACTGCTCCGCTCGTTGCTGGACGGCCGGGACGTGCTGCTGGTGCTGGACAATGCCCGCCACGCCGACCAGGTGCTGCCGCTGATCCCGTCCTGCGGCACCGTACTGGTCACCAGCCGGCACCGCCTCGGCGAGCTGGTGGTCCGAGCCGACGCCCGACCGCTCCCGCTGGACGTGCTCACCCCGGTGGAGTCGGTACGCCTGCTGGCGACGCTGCTGGGTGAGGCGGCCGTGCAGACCGATGCGACTGCGGCAGCCGAGCTGGCCCGGCTCTGCGGTCACCTGCCGCTGGCACTTCGCATTGCCGCTGCCAATGTTCAAGCGGCGGGAAAACCGGATATCGCCGGTCTGGTCCGCGAGCTGACCGACGGGGACCCGCTGGCTGGGCTCACCGTCGACGGCGCCGAGGAGGGCGCGGTCACGAAGGCGTTCGCCCTGTCGTACCGGGTGTTGCCCGAGCCGCAGCGGGAACTGTTCCGCCGCCTCGCTCTGGTACCCGGGCCGAGCGTCACCGCCGGCCCGGCGGGCGCGGTCGCCGGCGTGCCGGTGGCCACCGCCACCCAGCGGCTGCGTGCGTTGGCCGCCGCGCACCTGCTGGAACGGCAGCCGGGGGAGCGCTACCGCTTCCACGACCTGTTGCGTCGCTACGCCATGGACCGGGTCACCGGGGAGGAGGACGAGGCCGCCCAGGAGGAGGCCCTGCGGCGGCTGCTCGACCACTACCTGGACACGGCGGACGCCGCGGGCCGCCGGATCATCCCGCACTTCGTGCGGCTGCCGCGACCGGTGGCCGTGGATCCCTTCCCGGACAACGACGCGGCCCTGGCCTGGCTGGACGCCGAGTCGGCGAACCTCACCGCCGCGGTGGAGCAGGCTGCCCGGCGCGGTCCCCACCGGTACGCCTGGCACCTCACCGACGCGCTGCGCGCCTACTTCCACCAGCGGGGTCGGCGGGAGGAATGGCTGACCGCGGCCACGGTGGCGCTGGCCGCGGCCCAGGCCGAGGGCGACGCCCGCGCCCAGGCCGCGATGCACCAGAGCATCGCGCTCGTGCAGGTCAACAGCGGCCGGTACGAGGAGGCTCGCGACCATCTGCTCGACGGGCTGCGGCGCACTGACGCGGACTGCTGGGAGGAGGGACGAACCGGAATCCTCAACAACCTCAGCGCGGTGCACCAGCGACTCGGCGACCCGCAGGCGGCGATCGACTGCGCCCGCCTCTCGTTGGCGCTCAGCCGCCGATCGGGCAACGACGGCGGGGAGGCGATGTCCCTGGCCAACCTCGGGTTTTCACACTGGCAGCTCGGCGCGTTCGCGGAGGCGGACGCCCACTTCCGGGCCGCCCTGGAACGCGGTGAGCGGGCCGGCGCGCACTACAACGTGGCCGTGCTCCTGGTCGACCTGGCCAACGTGCGCCGGGATCGGGGAGACCAGCGCGGCGCCGATGATCTCTACGCCCGGGCGCTCACCGCCAATCAGGACCTCGGCTACCGCTACGGCGAGGCGACCGCTCTGGCCGGCCGGGCAGTGCTCTGGTGCGGCACGGATCGAGCGGAGTTGGCCCGTGCCGACGCCGAGCGGGCGGTGGCCCTGACCCGGGAGATCGGCGACGCGGGAACCGAGGCATGGGCGGCGGACGCACTGGGGCGGGTGCTGCTGGCGCTGGGGCACGCGGGCGAGGCGGCCGAGCAGCATGCCCGAGCGCTCGAACTGGCACGGCGTACGAGGTTCTGCTGGTGCGAGGCGACGACCCTGACCGGCCTCGCCGCCGCCGAGTTGGCCGGGGGCGACCCGGAGGCCGCCGGGCGGCACGGCCGGGCCGCGTTGACCCTGGCCGCCCGCTCCGGATACCGGCCGATCGAGATCCGGGTGTCCCGCGTCCTCGCCCGTGTCGCCGAGCAGTCCGGAGACGCCGTCGAGGCACTGCGGCTGGACGGCCGGGCGGCGCGGTTGGCAGGGGAGACCGGGTACGCGCCGCCGGACTGCTCAGCTCCGCAGCCGCACCGGTAGCGGGGCCGGTCGTTGGGCCGGCCCCGCCGGAGGGCGTTACGGCCTCCAGGAACCGGCGGTCTCGAACTCGTGCTGGTACTCCAGCACGCCGTTGGTGCCCGACACGTCGAACACCACGGTGCCGGTGCGCTTGGTGCCGGCGCTCAGGCCGTTGCCCGCCGACATGGACTTGCCGCAGCCGGAGAAGATGCCGGCGATCGCATTGGTCTCGGTGCCGTCGGCGGCGACCCACTGGAAGTAGAGCGGGTTCGCCGAACCGGTGCCCTTGGTGACCGTCACGGTCACATCGGCGATCACGTAGATGCCGTTGTCGGGCTTGAGTCCGTAGGACGCGCAGGGCTTGGTGGCGGTGCTGAACTTCGTCACGGTGACCTCGACGGTGCCGTCGTCGCCATCGATGACCAGGGTTTCCCCGGCCGACATGTTCCGGGTGTCGTCGTCGGTCGAGGGCGGGTTCGACGAGGGGGCGGTTCTCGGCGACTGCCCGACGCCCCGGGTCACGCCGGGGGTGGGCAGGGCCTCGGTCACCTCGTTGGCGGCCCGGTTCGCGCCGATGACCACGGCCACGATGCCGCCGGCGCAGCACAGCAGGGTGAGCACGGCCGCGGTCACCGCGACGATCACCACGGTCTTCTTGGACTTCTTCGCCGGCGCGGGCGGCGGCATGGTGAGCGGATGGCCCGGGCCGCCGGGCGGCGGGTACGCGCCGCCGCCAGCCGCCGGGTACGCGCCGCCCGAGAACGGTGGCTGCGGCCAGGGCTGGTCGGGCGAGGCCGGGTAGGGCGTGCTGGCATAGGGCGGCTGCGGCGCGGCGGCGTACGGGGGTTGCGGCGCGTTGGCGTACGGGGGCTGCGGCACGGTCGGCGGCGCCCACTGATCCGGCACGCCCGGCTGCGACACCCCGGACACCGGCATCCCGGACACCAGCGGCTGCGGCGCGTTCGCCGCCGCCGACCACGGGTTGGCCGGTACGGGTGCCTGCGGGACCGTCGGGTCGGCGGCGGACTGCGGCTGCGATGTCGCCGGGAACCGCTGGGTCGGCGGCTCCGGGCTCGGCTGCTGAGGGTCCTGCGGCCCGACGGGGGGCTGGGGGTGGGTCACCGTACTCCTAGACACTTCGGTACGTGCGGTTCGGGAACTCGCCGACGCTACCGTGTGTCGCGTACCGCCCGGTCGCCGCTCCGGACCCCGTCCCACGCTGCCGTCGGATGGGCGGCAGAGCAGCCCACCGACCACTATGGATGGTGCCGGGCCGGGATGCCCGACGGATGGACGTGTGGCACCCGGGAGTCAGCGGAGCGGGAGGACGGCGGCGGTGCGGACCAGCCCGTCGGCGACCACGAACCTGCCGGTGACGGTGGACGGCGGGTCGGCGACCGCCGCCGCGTCCACTCGCGCCGGAGCGATCCGGGCGGTGAACGTACCGGCGTCCGGGTCCAGGTCCAGCCGGGCGTCGTGGAAGTCCAGCCAGCTCCCGACGACCGGGTACCAGACCTTGTAGACGGTTTCCTTGGCGCTGAACAGCACCACCGGCCAGGAGATGCCGCCGGGCAGCCGGGCGCAGTTCTCCTCCTCCTCGGGCAGCAGCACGAGTCGGCGTACTCCCGCATTGACCTCGCGGTGCTGCTCGGCGTCCATTCCGACGGACCGGATATCCGTGCTGCGCGCCGCCGCGGCGGCGCAGTAGCCGGTGGTGTGGGTGATGGTTCCGACGATCCCGGCCGGCCAGACCGGCGCTCGGTCGGCGGCGGCGGGCACGGCCGCCGGCGGGAGGCCGAGGCCGGTCATCGCCCGGCGGGCGCACACCCGCCCGGCGGTGAAGTCCCGCCGACGGGTCTGCACCGCCCGCTCACCGAGACATGCCTGCTCGGCGGCGAGCAGGTCCCCGGCCCAGTCGTCCGGGCCGGCGACGGCCACCGCGACCGTTGCTGGCAGCAGGTCACGCATGACCGCTTACCCGTCGGTAGGAATGGACGTGCTGCCAGGACATGCGGTCAACCGTCAACTTTCCGACTGTCACGAGGGGACAACGTACCGCAAAGATGTAACACCGGAGGTACGCACAGCGCTCCCCGGACAACACCGGGGGTGAGGACCATCAGCCGCTGGCCGGGGCACGGCAACAGGCAGTCCCGCGGACATCTGGAGAGGACGTGCGATGACCCATGGTGCGGAACGGCCGGGGGCGCGGGCTGACGAGCACGCCCCGACAACCCCCGGCTGGAGCTGCGGCTCCTGCGGCGATGAGTGGCCGTGCGCGACGAAGCGCAGTCGGCTGCTGGCGGAGTACGGGGGTGACCGGGCGATGCTCAGCGTCTACCTCGGCTCCTGTCTCGCCGCCGCCACGGAGGACCTGCGCTCCGCCCCGGTGATGTCGCTCCAGAATCGGTTCATCGGCTGGCTGCCGCGCGGTTCGCAGCGCGGCTGAGGCCGCCCGGTGGCCGCCGCTCGGCGGCGGCCACCGGGGCCGGACGATCTCAGCGGCGTCCGGGCCTGCGGGTCAGGGCGAAGCCGACCACTCCGGCCACCGCGGCGAGCACGCCACCGATGCCGGTCCAGACCCAGCGCGACCCGAGATCCGGGAGCCAGTCCGCCGGTGAGTCACCCTCGTCGTCGGCCTCCGGGTCCGCCGCCGGTACGGCGTTGAGCACCGTGCCCGCCTTGGTGTTCGGCACCAGCGGCGCGGCCAGTTCGCCGTCGTCGGCCGAGGCGCCCCGGTCGGCGACGGTGCCGACCAGCAGGTCCACGTCGATCGGCGCGCCCAGGTCCGGTTCCGGCAGGTCCACCACGGAGAGCCGGATGACGTACGTGCCGGGCAGCGGGTCGGCCGACCATGGCTCCGCCCAGGGCCGCACCTCACGCAGGATGCAGCCCAGCGCCACGCTCGACGCCTGCGCGTCCACCGTCGGCGTCTGCGCCCCGGCCGTGCACGCCTGGCGGCGGCGCAACCCGTCGAAGACGTCGACGGTCCAGGTGGAGGCTCCGCTGCGCGCCTTCGGGAAGGTGACGGTGGCGCTGATCTCGTGCACCTGCCCGGCCGTCGCCGGGAACGACCAGTAGAGGTGGTCGCCGACCGAGGCGTCCACCCGCACCGGTTGCCCGGCGGTGATCGGCGTGGCAGTGAGGAACGACGTGCCGGCCCGGGTGACCGGTGTGGCGCCCGGCGAGGGGGTGGGGGCGGCGACGGCCGCCGCGGGCAGCAGCGCGGACCCGCCGGCGGCGACCAGCGCCGCCAGCGACCGGAACAGTGCGGTACGCATCAGTTCTCCCTCCAGGTGGCGACCCACCAGCGGGTGAGCAGCCCGGCGAGCAGGCCGGTGAGCAGGCCGGCAACGGTGAGCAGGGCGAGCAGCATCCAGCCCCGGCCGAGGTCCGGCCCGTCCGGCGCGGGCGCGGCGGCGACCACGTCGATGGTCAGCTCCACCGGCATGCCGGGGGTCGCCGAGGTGCCGGGGCGCGGGGCGAAGGAGTTGCTCACCACCAGGCAGACGGTGGTGGGCTCGATCGCCGTCGGGGTTGCCTCGGCCTCGGTGGCGTCCTCGTCGTCGGCGCTGGCCGACCAGCGCAGCCCGGCGGAGAGCACGTCGGCGCGCCCGCTGCCGGCGTCCGCGCCACGGACCAGTTCCCGGCCGTCCGCCGCAGTGGCCCGCAGCAGCACCCCGTAGTCCCGGTTCACCGGCCGGTCCAGCGCCATGCTCACCGACGCGCGCAGCTCCTGCCCGGGACGCACCGGCACCCGGTAGTACCGGTGCTCGGAGAACGACTCCCGGTCGGCGTACACGCCGGGGGCCAGCAGTGGGGCGGAGTCGCAGGCGTTCGTGCCGCCGACCACGGTCGGGGCCAGGGTGTGCGTGTCGCCGGCCCGCTCGACGAGCTGCTTGATGCGGTCGGTCAGCTCCTCGGCGCTCTGCGCCGCCGTGTAGGTGCCACCGGTCGCACCGGCGATGCAGAGCAGCTGCTTGCGGACCTTCTCGTCGGGGGCCAGACCGAGCGTGTCGACCACCAGGCTGGTGCCCTGGGCGGCCAGCTCCCGGGCCACCTCGCACGGGTCCGGCGGGGCGCAGGTGTCCTCTCCGTCGGTGATCAGCACGATCCTCCGGGTGGTGGCCCCGGTGCCCAGGTCCTGCGCGGCGGTGCGCAGCGCGAGGCCGACGGGCGTGAACCCGGTCGGTCGCAGCGTCGCCACCGCCGCCTTGGCCCGGGCCCGGTCGACCGGCCCGACCGGCACGATCTGCTGGGTGTCCTGGCAACCGACCTTCTTGTCCTTGCCCCGGTAGGTCGCGCCGAGCACCCGGATGCCGAGCTGGGTCTCCGCCGGAAGCGCGTCCACCACCTCGTTGAACGCCTGCTGGGCGACCGAGATCCGGCTGCGCCCGTCGATGTCCGCGGCCCGCATCGAGCCGCTGACGTCGAGCACCAGCTCGACCCGGGGCGGCTCGGCCACCGGCTCCTGGTCGTCGGCCGCCGCCGGGGCCGGCCCGGTCAGTGCGGTGGTCGCCAGCAGTCCGAGGAGGACGGCCGCCGATCGTCTGAAGTTGATCACGGGCCGCAGTGTAGTGAGATCCACTTTGGATGATCATTTGGGTGGCGGATTGGCGATCGTCCAGGTGCCGGACCGGCGGTGGGCGAGAGCGGTGGGGTGTGGCGGGTGGGGTCAGGCCGGCTCGTCGGGAGCGGCGTCAAGCAGCGTGACCAGCCGCTTCGGCGCGATCTCCCGGTAGGCATCGCGGCACAACTCGTCGATCTCGGTCCAGTCGACCGCGCCGTCGAGCCGTACGCCGAGCCAGCCCCGACCGCCCACATAGGGCGGTCGGAAGAACCGGGCCGGGTCGGCGGCGGTCAGCTCGGCCTGGGCTCCCGGAGGGGCGGCGCACCACAGGTGGGGAAAGTCGTTGTGGTGGTGCCCATCGGCGTGCAGGGTCACGAAGACGCTCTTGTCCCGGACGAACCAGGTGGGCGACCCGTGGCTGGGCCGCTCGGTCACCTCGGGCAGGGCCAGGCAGATCACCCGGACCCGGTCCAGCAACTGCATGGCATCCCCCGCCCTCGTCACGATCGCGACGCCCGGTCCCGGCGAGCCTAGCGCCACGGGTCGCTCGATGGCGGTCTCGAAACGGGTCGGCGACGGCCTCGGACCAGCCCGTTCTTGGCTCTGGGTCCACGCCGGGTCACCCTCGGTCAACGCCTGGAGGGGAGGTGTCGGCCCGGCCGGCATCCGTCGGAAATCTGACCTAAGTCGACCCGTTGTGCCGGTGGTGCGCGGTGGTTAAGCTCTTCATGCGCGCCCCAATCGCCCGCTTCCCCCGTGGCAGGCGATCGGGGCGCGCATCTCTGTCGAAACGGGCCCGCACGCTTGAAGCGTGCGGGCCCGTTTTCGTCGCGCTGCGCTGCGCGTCGCCTGTCGATGCTTATATCCAGCGACCGTCCAGCCACATCCGGGACAGCCAGTCCGAGTACGGAATCACCTGGCCCACGAAGATCGGATAGAAGTACGCGAAGCAGAGCGCCACCAGCAGCACGTACGCCCCGGCCGCGATGCTGCCCACCAGCCGGCGTTCGTAGCCCGGGTCACCGGGGACCAGCGGGGCCACCGCACCGACGTCACCCCCGGCCGGGGCGATCAGCGCGCCCAGCACGTACACCACGGCCAGGACCATGAAGGGCAGCGCCGGAGCGGTGTAGAACGAGAACATCGTCCGGCCATCGAGAGCGAACACGAACCAGGGCAGCAGGCCCGCCGCCACGCTGAGCAGGATCGCGCCGGCCCGCCAGTCCCGGCGGGCCACGCCCAGCCAGGTCAGCGCCACCAGGGCGGGCAGGAACGACCACCAGAGCAGCGGGGTGCCGAGCAGCAGGATCTCGGAGGCGCAGCTCGGCGCGCCGCAGGCGCCGTCGCCGGAGTAGTGGAACGCGACCGGACGGCCGAGCAGCAGCCACTGCCACGGCCACGACTGGTACTTGTGCGGGTCGTCCAGCCCGGTGTGGAAGCCGTACGCCGCGCGGTGGTACTCGAAGAGGTTGATCAGCGGGCCGATCACCGGGGTGTCACTGAGCGGGGCGTTCGGGTAGGACGACGCGAGCCGGTAGTAGCCGTCGTCGCTGAGCAGCCAGCCCGACCAGGTGGCGATGTAGGTGCCCACCATGAGCACGCCGGCCAGCACCAGCCAGGGCAGCTCGTCGAGCAGGGTGTCCCGCCAGGGCCGGCGGACCCCTGCCGAGCGGCGGACGCCGACCTCCCAGAAAAGCACCAGCAGCGCGAAGACCGGCACGAAGTACAGCGCGCTCCACTTCACCGCGCAGGCGCAGCCGAGCAGCACCCCGGCGGCGAGCCGCCACCACGGCCAGGTGCGCCAGCCGGTCGGCGGTCGGCCGGCGCGGCCCCGCTGGGTCGGGTCGAGCCCGTCGTCCAGGGCCCGCGCCCAGCGCCGACGGCGGGCGTCCCGGTCGAGCACCAGCGCGCCGAACGCCGCCAGCACGAAGAAGAGCAGGAAGATGTCGAGCAGCGCCGCGCGGGACAACACCAGGTGGAAGCCGTCCAGGGCGAGCAGCAGGCCAGCCGCGCAGCCCAGCACCGTCGAACGGAACATCCGCCGGCCGATGCGGACCAGCAGCAGCACCGACAGGGTGCCGACCACGGCCGCCGAGAACCGCCAGCCGAACTCCGGCGCGGTGGTGAACAGGTGCCCGGGGACGGAGACCTTCGACTCGGCGTCCTGGTAGCCGAAGGCCCACTCGCCGAGGCCGATCAGCCACTTGCCCAGCGGCGGGTGCACCACGTACGACGGGGCGTTGTCCTTGTAGTTCCACTCGACGCCGCGGCTGATCAGCCCGTAGGCGTCCTTGGCGTAGTACGTTTCGTCGAAGATCTTGCCCTTCGGACCGGACAGGCCGACGAAGCGCAGGATCGCCGCGATGGCCACCACCACGGCGGTGGCCAGCCACGAGAACCGGTCCAGTCGGGTATCGACGGTGGTGAACCCACGCCGGACCACGCCGGTCACCCCGGTCCCGGCGACGCTGGGCGCCGCTGCTGTCTGGTCGGGGCGGTGCTCGCCTGCGGTCACTTCGACCGTCTTTGCCGGGTCGGCGCTCCGGCTCTGCGCTGTCGACGCACTCGTCACCCGGCGATCGTAGGCTGCCAACGTGTCCTGTGGCGCCCGTCGTCCCCGATACCGGTATCCGCTGTCAATGAAGGAGACGATCCCGTGGGTGAAATGTCCGAAGCTGGGCGCCTGATCCTGCTCGGTGCCCCGCTCGGCAACCCCGCCGACGCCTCGGCCCGGTTCCGGGAGGTGCTGACCAGCGCCGACGTGGTGGCCGCCGAGGACACCCGGCGGCTCACCCGGCTGGCCCGCGACCTCGACATCACCGTCGGCGGCCGGATCGTCTCCTACTTCGAGGGCAACGAGGAGCGGCGGACCCCCGAGCTGGTCGAGGTCATCCTCGGCGGGTACGTGGTGGCGCTGGTGACCGACGGCGGAATGCCCAGCGTCTCCGACCCCGGCTACCGACTGGTCCGGGCCGCACTGGACGCCGGGGCCCCGGTCAGCGTCGCCCCCGGGCCGAGCGCGGTGACCACGGCGTTGGCCGTCTCCGGGCTGCCCGTCGACCGGTTCTGCTTCGAGGGGTTCCTGCCCCGTACCCCCGGGGCCCGCCGGTCGCGGCTGCGCGCCCTCGCCGCCGAGGAGCGCACCCTCGTCTTCTTCGAGGCGCCGCACCGGATCGGCGCGGCGCTCACCGACCTGGCCGAGACGTTCGGCGCGGACCGGCCGGCCGCGGTCTGCCGCGAGCTCACGAAGACCTACGAGGAGGTGCTCCGTCGCCCGCTCGGCGAGCTGGCCCGGTGGGCCGCCGAGGGGGATCCGCGCGGGGAGATCACCCTCGTCGTGGCCGGGGCGCCGGTGACGGCCCCGGAACGGCCCGACGACGACACCCTGCGCGCGGCCGTCGCCGAGCGGGAGGCGGCCGGCCGGTCCCGCCGCGACGCCATCACCGAGGTCGCCACCGAGTACGCGCTGCGCCGCCGCGACGTCTACACGATCGTGCACAGCTGACCCCCACTCCCGCCGCGCCGGCCCCGAGGCGTGTTCACCAGGCGGCGACCAGGAAGCCGAGGGTGATCAGGGCCGGGCCGGCGATCGCGGCGCTCACCGCCCAGCGGCGGTTCCGCCGGCCGGCCAGCCGGGTCGACCCGGTCCACCGGGTGATGCCGGCCGCGCAGGCGAGGATCACCAACAGGCCGGGCACCCAGCGCAGGTGCCGGCCCATGCCGGTGTCGGCGTACGCGGTGCCGCCGTCCGGGCCGGCCATCCTCGCTGGCAGAGCCGTCCCCGGAGCGTTCTTCCCGGCGGGCACCCCGGTGACCCGTACCCCGTGTGCCAGGAACCGCCCGTCGTCGGCCATGAAGATCCCCCGGCAACGCTGGGTGAGCTCGCCGCCGGTGCACTTGTCGATCACCACCGTGCCGACCCGGGCATGACCGACCGCGAGCCAGAACGGGCCGGCGCTGACCCAGGCGAAGAAGGCCGTGACCAGGCTCAGCAGCACCAGCGCGGCGAGCCCGGGCAGCGGGTCCGGCGGTGGGGCGGTACGGGCCCCCGCCCGGCGCCACGCCACGCCGGAGCCGCGGTCCCGTTCCGGCGCGGGGTCCTCCCGGACGGGGGTGCCGTCCCAGTGGACCTGTTCGATCGGCGCCCAGACGGCGCCGTCGTCGATCCGGCGGGCGCCCCGGTGCCAGCGGCTCAGCTGCCGGACCGGCACCCGGCGTGGCACCGCGTCCACCGGCGCCCCGGTGGTCGGCTCCACTTCGACGACCCCTGCCGCGGGCTCCCCACCGCCGGACGGTGAGCCGTCCGTCGAGCCCGACGGGGTGGGGCGGGCCGGGCTGGGTGCCGGTGCCGCCGGAGCGGGACGGGCCGGGGTGGGTGCCGGCGCGGCCGGCGCCGGACGGGCCGGGGTGGCGGCGAGCCCCGCCGCGTCGTCCCGCCTAGGCGTGGCCGCCCGCCCTGCCGGCGTGGGCCGCTGCCGGCCCGGCCGATCGGCGGCGGGGGCGGAGCCGGGTGCCGGCGCGGCGCCCGATCGGGGGTTGGGGCCAGGTCGTGGGGCGACGGCTGGTCGGGGAGTGGCGTCGTCCGGGGCACGGTTCGCGTCTTCCCCGGGCACCGGCCGGGGTTGGGGCGCGACCGACGCGCCCCGCGACCCGCCAGCTCCGGGGCTCGGGTCGTCGTCGACCGCGGGACCGGTGGGACGGTCGTCGTGATCCCGGGCCGCTCGTCTGCCAGTCACGTCGTTCATTGCACACCGGTCCACGAGGAGGATCGGGCAGCTCAGCCGCGTGTCGGCGACAAATCGGACCAATGGACGGGGTGGTCGGCACGGTCCGCCGCCCCGGCACCCCCTATTGGTTCGCGGTCGCACCGGACGGGTCACTAGGCTTGCTGCTCATGAGTCACGTTCTCGCGGCAGTGGCCTGGCCGTACGCCAACGGCCCCCGCCACATCGGCCACGTCTCCGGTTTCGGCGTTCCCTCCGACGTCTTCGCCCGGTACATGCGGATGGCCGGCCACGACGTGCTCATGGTCTCGGGCACCGACGAGCACGGCACCCCGATCCAGGTGCAGGCCGACGCCGACGGGGTGACCCCGCGCGAGCTGGCCGACCGGTACAACCGGGTGATCGTGGAGGACCTGCACGGTCTCGGGCTCACCTACGACCTGTTCACCCGCACCACCACCCGCAACCACTACGCGGTGGTGCAGGAGTTGTTCGAGGGGATGTACCGCAACGGCTACATCGTGCCGAAGACCACCATGGGCGCGATCTCCCCGTCCACCGGGCGCACCCTGCCCGACCGGTACATCGAGGGCACCTGCCCGATCTGCGGGTACGACAGCGCCCGTGGCGACCAGTGCGACAACTGCGGCAACCAGCTCGACCCGATCGACCTGATCAACCCGAAGTCGCGGATCAACGGGGAGACCCCGAAGTTCGTCGAGACCGAGCACTTCTTCCTGGACCTGCCCGCCCTGGCCGACGTGCTGCGGCAGTGGCTGGACACCCGGGAGGGGTGGCGGCCGAACGTGCTGCGGTTCTCCCGCAACCTGCTCGACGACCTCCAGCCCCGGGCGATCACCCGGGACCTGGAGTGGGGCGTACCGATCCCGCTGGACGGCTGGCGGGACCGGCCGGACAAGCGGATCTACGTCTGGTTCGACGCCGTGATCGGCTACCTGTCCGCCTCGATCGAGTGGGCCCGCCGCTCGGGCGACCCGGAGGCCTGGCGCCGGTGGTGGTCCACCGACGGCGAGGGCAAGGACGCCCGGTCGTACTACTTCATGGGCAAGGACAACATCGTCTTCCACTCGGTGATCTGGCCGGCGCTGCTCTCCGGCTACTCCGGTGAGGGCTCCCGCGACGGTGAGCCGGGCGAGTTGGGCCGGCTCAACCTGCCCACCGAGGTGGTCTCCAGCGAGTACCTGACCATGGAGGGCCGGAAGTTCTCCTCGTCCCGCAAGGTGGTCATCTACGTCCGGGACTTCCTGGAGCGCTACGACGCCGACGCGCTGCGCTACTTCATCGCCGCCGCCGGCCCGGAGAGCAACGACACCGACTTCACCTGGGCCGAGTTCCTCCGCCGCAACAACGACGAACTGGTCGCCGGCTGGGGCAACCTGGTCAACCGGTCCGTCTCGATGGCGGCGAAGAACTTCGGCGCCATCCCGTCAGTCGACGCGGCCGGGCTCACCGAGGCCGACGAGGCGCTGCTCGCGGTGGCCCGGGCCGGCTTCACCACGGTCGGCGACCTGATCGGCCGGCACCGGCAGAAGCAGGCGATCGGTGAGGCCATGAGGGTGGTCGCCGAGGCCAACCGTTACCTCTCCGAGCAGGCGCCGTGGAAGCTCAAGGACGAGGCGGACAAGCCCCGGATGGGCACCATCCTGCACGTCGCCCTCCAGGTGGTCAGCGACGCCAACACGCTGCTCACCCCGTTCCTGCCGCACTCCGCGCAGCAGGTGCACGAGCTGCTCGGCGGCACCGGCGTGCACGCGCCG
Organism: Micromonospora sp. NBC_00389; assembly: GCF_036059255.1. Lineage (NCBI taxonomy): Bacteria > Bacillati > Actinomycetota > Actinomycetes > Micromonosporales > Micromonosporaceae > Micromonospora > Micromonospora sp. NBC_00389. The sequence continues at coordinate 2,277,854 of NZ_CP107947.1, forward strand.
ATGCCGGTCATCGAGCAGGTCGACGACCTGGACGGCGGGCCGGCGTACCCGGTGCTGACCGGGGACTACACGGTCGGCGCGCGCTGGGAGTCGGTGCCGCTGGAGTCGGGGCGGCCGCTGGCCGCGCCGAAGCCGGTGTTCCGCAAGCTCGACCCGTCGATCGTCGACGAGGAGCTGGCCCGGCTGGCCGGCTGAGCGCGACACGGCCGCACGGCTGAGCGCGGCCCCGGGGGAATCCCGGGGCCGCGCCTCGCCTGGACGGCCGGCGTCACATCGCGTACCGCGTGTCCATCACCTGGTCGTCGGTCACCTCGGCGCCCGGCGCCCACGCCTCGTAGACGCCGCGATCGTGGCACTGCGCCCCGGTGGCGAGCACCGTGTCCGGGTCCGGGAAGCGCAGCCGCAACCGCAGCCAGCCGGCCTCCTCCCGCAGCACCAGGCAGGGCACGCCCCGCCACTGCGCGAACCGGAGCCGCCGGGCGACCTGCTCCACCGGGTAGCGGGCCGCCCGGGTCATCGCCAGCACCCGGAACCCGCCGGGCAGATCGGCCACCGCCTCGTACTCGCTGTCGCCGTGCACGCCGACCAGCTGGGTGGAGCGCAGGGAGTCCCCGGTCGGCACGTACTCCTGGTCCGGGGAGAGACCCGGCACCGCCGACAGCAGGTGTCGCCACTGCGGGCCCACCATCCGCAGCCAGCCGCGCTGTTCGGCCTGGTAGGTGTAGAGCACAACCTCCACCCCCTCCGCCGGGTAGGCGAGCAGGGCGGCGTTCGCCGGCATCGGCAGATCGGCGAAGTCCCGGGTGATGAACTCCGGGATGAGCTGGCCGTTGCTAGGCACGAAGCCCGTGCCCAGCACCGGCGGACCCAGTCGGTCCCGGGGAGCCAGCGCGGTCAGGCCACGGTGCGCCTCGCCCACCGGCACGGCGTAGTCCCCCGGGTCGGCGGCCCGCCAGCGCAGCGCGTACGCCACGTCCAGGCCGTCCCGCCCGACCTCGCCGTCGGTACGCAGCACCGTGGTCGCCGCTGGTGTGCGCAGGTGCGCCACGTCGTGCTCGCGGTAGCAGAAGCCGTGCGGCAGCCACCCCCGCACGTACCCGGCGAGCTGCCGGGGGGAGAGCACCTTCACCATCCGGGTGCCCCGCCGGATCACCGCCGACGCGCGTGCCGCAGCCAGCATCGGGTCACCCGCCGAGGCCGGCTGCTGGCTGAGCTGTTGCAGCTGCGCCCAACCCCGCTCCCGGTGCGCAGGCATCATCAGCGGCGTCTCCGGCTCCTCGGCCGGCTCCGTCGCCCCGTGCACCGCGGCCACCTCGGTGACGTGCACGAACCGACGCCACGGCAGGGCGCTGCCCGGTCGGGGCGCCCACTCGAAGCCCTGCACCTCGTCGGCGCTGAACAGCTCGTACGCGGCGCCCCGGGCGATCTCCTCGGCCGGGTAGACGCCGCCGCCGAACGCCACGCGCAACCCGGTACGTTCGCTGGCGGCGCCGCTGGACTGGGGGGTGACGCTCACACCGCCACCTCGCACCGCTCGGCAGCGGCGCGAGACGCCACGCTGCCGCGCCTCATGGTTCGCTCGCTGCGCTCGCTCACGCGGCGACGGTAGAGTCGCGCGGCGTAGTCGAGGTGAACGTCGGGTGGCGGGCGGATGGACAGCCCCGGTGTGTGATGCTGTCGCTGATGAGCGAGCCCACTGAAACCCGCCGCGAGCGGGCCGCCCGGCGGGCCGGAGAGTTCCCGCCCGCCCCCGAACCACTGCCCCGGCCGGTGCTGGACAGCCACACCCACCTGGACATCACCGTCAGCGAGGCCGGCGTACCCGGCGGCGGGTCCGCCGATGACCCGGTCGCCGCGGCGATCGCGCTGGCCACCGACGTCGGGGTGGACCGGCTGGTCCAGGTGGGTGTGGACGTCGCCTCCTCCCGGTGGGGCGCGGACACCGCCGACCGGCACCCCGCCGTGCTTGCCACGGTGGCGCTGCACCCCAACGAGGCGCCCCGGCTGGCCGACCTCGACGAGGCGCTGCGGGAGATCGAGTCGCTCGCCGCCCGGGAGCGGGTCAGGGGGATCGGCGAGACCGGGATGGACTTCTTCCGGACCGGCGACGAGGGGCGCGCCGCGCAGGAGGAGAGCTTCCGGGCGCACATCGCCATCGCCAAGCGGTACGGCCGGGCGCTGGTCATCCATGACCGGGACGCCCACGCCGACGTGCTGCGGATCCTCGACGACGAGGGGTCCCCGGACACCGTGGTGCTGCACTGCTTCTCCGGTGACGCCGACTTCGCCCGCGAGTGCGTCCGCCGCGGCTACCTGCTCAGCTTCGCCGGCACCGTCACCTTCGGCAGTGCCACCGCGCTGCGCGAGGCCGCCGCGCTCACCCCCGTGGATCAGATCCTGGTGGAGACCGACGCGCCCTATCTCACCCCGATGCCGCACCGGGGCCGGCCGAACGCGTCGTACCTGATCCCGCTCACCGTCCGCTCGCTCGCCGCGACCACCGGAACCGACCTGGACGAGCTGTGCGCGGCCATCTCGGCCACCGGCGACCGGGTCTTCGGCCCGTGGTGAGCCCGGCCCGACGGTCGGCCCTGCCGCCGCTACGCTCCCAGGCATGACCGGTCTCCTCGGCCCGGCGGAGATCCGGGAACTCGCCGCCCGGCTGGGCGTCGCGCCCACCAAGAAGCTGGGCCAGAACTTCGTGCACGATCCGAACACCGTGCGCCGGATCGTCACGGCCGCCGGCCTGACTCCCGATGACGTGGCCCTGGAGGTCGGCCCCGGGCTCGGCTCGCTCACCCTGGGGCTGCTGCCGGTCGCCGGGCACGTGCACGCCGTGGAGATCGACCCGGTGCTCGCCGGCGCGCTGCCGGAGACCGTCGCCCGGCACGCCGGGGCGGACGCCGGCCGGCTCACCGTGCATCGCGCCGACGCGCTGCGCATCGACGCCGCCGAGCTGGCCGACCCTCCGCCGACCGCGCTGGTGGCGAACCTGCCCTACAACGTGGCCGTGCCGGTGGTGCTGCACCTGCTCGCCGAGCTGCCCAGCCTGCGGCACGGCCTGGTGATGGTGCAGAAGGAGGTCGCCGACCGGCTGGTCGCCGGTCCCGGCTCCAAGGTGTACGGCATCCCGTCGGTCAAGCTCGCCTGGTACGCCCAGGCCCGGGGCGCCGGCCGGGTGCCGCCGAACGTGTTCTGGCCGGTGCCCAACGTCGACTCCGGTCTGGTCGCCTTCACCTGCCGTCAACCACCCCGCGCCGACGTACCCCGGCAACGGGTCTTCGCCGTGGTGGACGCGGCGTTCGCGCAGCGCCGCAAGACCCTGCGCGCCGCGCTGGCCGGCTGGGCCGGCGGCGCGGACCGGGCCGCCGCCGCGCTCACCGCCGCCGGCGTCGACCCCGGCGCCCGGGGGGAGTCGCTCACCGTCGAGCAGTTCGCCGCCATCGCCGCGTCGGCTCCAGTCGGTACGCCGGCCGCGAAGTAGGCTGACGCCGTGCCCGTCGAGGAGGTCCGGGTGAGTACCGACCACACCGAGGAGCTGATCGTGGCCAAGCCGTTCGACATTCGCCTGCGCGTGCGGGAGATCGCCCCGTGACCGAGGCCTGGCGACCGGACGAGGAGGACGAGCGGCGTGGGGCCAGCGGCCCGGTGAAGGTCCGGGTGCCCGCGAAGGTCAACCTGCACCTCGGGGTGGGCCCGCTGCGCCGGGACGGCTACCACGAGCTGAACACCGTCTACCACGCCATCTCCATCTACGACGAGCTGACCGCTCGGCGCGGCGACACCCTCACGCTGACCATGGAGGGCGAGGGCACCGGCGAGTTGGCGCTGGACGACACCAACCTGGTGATCCGCGCCGCGCACGCCCTCGCCGGTTACGCCGGGGTGCTGCCGCACGCCCGGCTGCACCTGCGCAAGCAGATCCCGCTCGCCGGCGGGCTGGCCGGCGGCAGTGCCGACGCGGCCGCCGCGCTGGTGGCCTGCGACGCGCTCTGGGGCACCGGGCTGTCCCGCGACGAGCTGGCCGGGATCGCCGCCGATCTGGGCTCCGACGTGCCGTTTCTGATCTACGGCGGCACCGCGCTGGGCACCGGCCGGGGTGAGGCCGTGAGCCCCGTACTGGCACGCCCCACCTCCTGGTACTGGGTCGTGGCCATCGCCGACGGCGGCCTGTCCACCCCGGCCGCGTACCGCGAGCTGGACCGGCTCCGCGACTCCGGTGCGGCCGGCGCCCCGCTGGGCAGCACCGACGCGCTGCTGGGCGCGCTGCGCCAGCGCGACCCCCGGGTGCTCGCCCGTACGCTCGGCAACGATCTCCAGGACGCCGCGCTGGCCATGCGCCCGGCGCTGGCCGACACCCTCAAGGCCGGCGAGGCGGCCGGCGCGCTCACCGGCATCGTCTCCGGCTCCGGCCCGACCTGCGTCTTCCTCGCCGCCGGTGCGGCCGACGCGGAGCGGATCGCCGCCGAGTTGACCACCGCAGGCGTGTGCCGTGCGGCGCGGGTCGCGCACGGCCCGGTGGTCGGCGCCCGCGTCGTCTGACCCTGCTCAAGGTCAACTCCAGGGGCGACGTCGGCGCGTCCCGCCGCGACCTGGAGTTGACCAAGTCGCCGTCGGTGCCCCGGCGGGCGCCCGGGGCGTCCGCGTACCCTTGGGTCAGGCGTCCAGGTGCCCGCCGGCACCGGGACGCCTTGATCATGAAGGGTGGGAGTGTGGCCAACATCGTCAATCTGGACCGGGTGTCCAAGGGGTACGGCGCCGCCGGGCGGCTACTCACGGACGTCTCGCTCGGCCTGGACGACGCCGACCGGATCGGCGTGGTCGGCCTCAACGGTGCCGGCAAGTCCACCCTGCTGCGGTTGCTCACCAAGCAGGAGGACCCTGACGACGGCCGGGTCACCCATCGCCGCGACCTGCGGGTGCTCTGGCTGCCGCAGCAGCTCACCCTCGCCCCCGACGCCACCGTCCGGGACGTCGTGCTCGGCACCGCCTGGCTCGGCGAGGGCATGGGCGCCGAGCACGAGTGGGCCGGCGACGCCGGGGTGCGCGCCATCCTCGACGGCCTCGGCATGCCGCACCTGGGCCTCGACCAGCCGGTCGGCCCGATGTCCGGTGGCGAACGGCGCCGGGTCGCGCTCGCCGCGCTGCTCGTCCGCGACTCCGACCTGCTCATCCTCGACGAGCCCACCAACCACCTCGACGTCGGCGGCGTCGACTGGCTGGCCCGGCACCTGGTCGGCCGCAAGGGTGCCCTGGTCGTGGTCACCCACGATCGGTGGTTCCTGGACGCGGTCTGCACCAACACCTGGGAGGTCGCCGACCAGGCCGTCCGCGTGTACGAGGGCGGCTTCGCCGCCTGGATCCTCGCCCGAGCCGAGCGCGAACGCGTCGCCGCCGCCACCGAGGCCCGCCGGCAGAACCTGCTCCGCAAGGAGATCGCCTGGCTGCGCCGTGGTCCGCCCGCCCGCACCTCCAAGCCCCAGTTCCGCATCGACGCCGCCAACGCGTTGATCGCCGACGTGCCGCCGGCGCGGGACACCATGTCGCTGCAACGGATGGCCACCTCCCGGCTCGGCAAGCAGGTGTACGACCTGGAGAACGTCGAGCTGCTCGCCGGCCCCAAGGAGATCCTGCGCGACGTCACCTGGCAGGTCGGGCCGGGCGACCGGATCGCCATCCTCGGCGCCAACGGTGCCGGCAAGACCACACTGCTGCGGATGCTCGCCGGCATTACCCGCCCCGACGGCGGCCGCCTCGGCACCGGCTCCACCGTGCGTCCGGCCTTCCTGTCCCAGGAGCTCGCCGAGCTGCCCGGGCACCTGCGGGTGCTCGAAGCCGTGGAAGAGGTCGCCCGCCGGGTCCAGCTCGGCGACCGGGAGGTCTCCGCCGCCCAGCTCGCCGAGGTCTTCGGCTTCGACGACCGCCGGCTCTGGACCCCGGTCAGCGACCTTTCCGGTGGGGAACGCCGCCGGCTGCAGATGCTGCGGCTGCTCGCCGGCGAGCCCAACGTGCTGCTCTTCGACGAGCCCACCAACGACCTGGACACCGACACCCTGGCCGCACTGGAGGACCTGCTCGACTCCTGGCCCGGCACGATCATCGTGGCCAGCCACGACCGCTACCTGATCGAACGGGTCACCGAGTCGGCGTTCGGGATGTTCGGCGACGGCCGGCTGGTGCACCTGCCCGGCGGCGTCGACGAGTACCTCGCGCGGACCGCCGAGCGTGCCGGCGCGCCGCGGGCCGGTGCCACCCCGACCGCCGCGCCCACCGGCCCCTCCGCGGGCGGCATGTCCGCGGCCGAGGTCCGCCAGGCCCGCAAGGAGCTGACCCGGCTGGAACGCCAGCTCGGCAAGCTCGACCAGCGCGAGACCACCTTGCTCGACCAGCTCGCCGCCGACGCCACCGACTACGCCCGGGTCGCCGAGCTGGACACCCAGCTCAAGGATCTGCGCGCCGAGCGGGAGCGGATCGAGGAGACCTGGATGACCCTCGCCGAGGACCTGCCCGAGAGCTGACCGGGCCGCGCGAGCCGGGCCGGGGGCCGTGTGCGGCGTCACACCGCCACATGCGGGACAATCGTCGGCGACACCTACCCCACGTCGTTGGAGATCAGACATGGCCCATACCCCCGTCAACCACCCCGCGCGGCCGGTCTACCGGGCGATCGGCGGGCTGACCGGTCTGTACCTGGTGGTCTTCGGTGCGCTCGGCATCATCGAGAGCGCCGGCAACGAGGTCTTCGCGCAGGACGGCACCCGGGTCCTCGGCCAGGGCACCAACCTCGGCTTCTCGCTGCTCAGCGTGCTGCTCGGGGTCATCGTGCTGGGTGGCACCGCGCTCGGCCGCAACATCGACGTGGCGGTCAACCAGTGGCTGGCGTACGTCATGATGGTGGTCAGCCTGGCCGGTCTGGCGTTCATCCGCACCGATGCCAACTTCTTCAACTTCAGCATCGCCACCGTGGTCGTCGTGATGGTGGCTGCCCTGGTGCTGCTGATGGTCGGCATGTACGGCAAGGTCGGCACGGACGAGGAGGCGGAGGCGTTCCAGAAGGCTCGCCTGGTCCTCTGATCGGTTTCCTCTGGTTGCGGCCGTGGGTTTTCGCCGGAGCCCGAGCTGCTCCGGGCGGTCAGGCTTGATCCCTGCGCAGCTCGGGCTCCGGCGAAAACCTGACCTGGTCCATCCTTCGGCGGACCCTGCTCGCCATTGTGGTTCTCCGGACAGTCACCTCTGCCCCGGGTGACAATCCTCCTGAAACGGTCTAACTCAGGTGGATGGGGTTCAGGGTATGCCGCACTTTCCGGTGAACCATCCGGCACGGCCGCTCTACCGGGTCCTCGCCGGCCTGATCGGTGTCTACATCCTGGTCTTCGGAATCTGGGGCGTCGTCGAGACGATCGGCGATCCGCTCTTCGACCGGGGCAGCCACTGGGCCCTCGGTCTGCGTACCAACCTGGCCTTCTCGCTCGCCTCGGTGGTCTTCGGAGTCGTCCTGATCGTGGGGGCGTCCCGGCGCAGCAACCTCGGCCACTACATGAACCTCACCGCCGGGGTGGTGTTCCTGGTGACCAGCATCCTGATGATGTCCGTGCTGCAGACCGAGGCGAACTTCCTGAACTTCTCGATGTCGACCGTGGTCGTGTCGATGCTGTTCGGCCTGATCCTGCTCGGCACTGGCCTGTACGACAAGGTCGGCCCCGAGGAGCACGCCGAGGCGGAACGGCGCCACCGTCATCACCCGGTGGCCGAGGTGCACCGCCGCTGAGTGAAGTCAGTGGCGGCGGGCGGTGATCAACGTCGGCTTCGCCTCCAGGTGCGACAACCCGTTCCAGGCGAGGTTGACCAGGTGCGCCGCAACCGTCTCCTTGCGCGGCTTGCGCACCTCCAGCCACCAACTGCCGGTCAGCGCAACCATGCCCACCAGCGCCTGCGAGTACAGCTCCGCCAGCTTCGGGTCGTACCCACGGCTCTTGAACTCGGCGCCCAGGATGTGCTCGACCTGGTGTGCCACGTCGTTCATCACGCTGCTGAAGGTGCCCGTCGCGGACATCAGCGGCGACTCGCGGACCAGCACGCGGAACCCGCTGGTCTCCTCCTCGATGTAGCCCAGCAGGGCCATCGCCGCCTGCTCCAACAGCTCCCGCGGGTGCCCGGCGGTCAACGCCGTGGTGATCCGGTCCAGCAACGCCCGGACCTCCCGGTCCACCACCACCGCGTAGAGCCCCTCCTTGCCGCCGAAGTGCTCGTACACCACCGGCTTGGAGACCTTGGCGCGGGCCGCCACCTCCTCGATGGAGGTGGCGTCAAAGCCCCGCTCGGCGAAGAGCTGCCGGCCGGTCGCGATCAACTGCTCCCGCCGCTGGGCCGCGGACATCCGGACCCGGGAGGTGGACTTGGGTTTCGCCGGCGGGACCGCCGCCGTACGCCGACTGTCGGCGCCGTCGCTGACCTCGGCCATGTCGCCGCCTCGCTGGCGCTCGGTGACGCCCTGCCGTGGGATGGTGCCTCCGCTGTGCCCGTTCACGTCGTCGCCTCACTGGCGGGCGGTCCGACCGCCCAGCCGCGCCGTCCGACCGTACCCGGATCGGGCCCGGCCCCCCGTCTGCCGAGCCGTCCGGTCCCCCCGCGTCGCTCGGTCATCCGACTATCCTGCCAGGCGACCTCCAGGAGCACCGCCCGCATTTAGCGGGGTGCGACCGGCTTCACCAGCTTGGCCGCGATGCGCTCCGGCTTCGGCCAGCGCACCTGTGACGCCGCGCCGACCTTCTCGAACAGCCAGATCACCCGGGCGGAGATGTCCACCTGACCACGCAGCACGCCGTGCCGGGCACTGGTCGGGTCGGCGTGGTGCAGGTTGTGCCAGCTCTCGCCGAACGACAGGATCGCCAGCGGCCAGAAGTTCGACGCGCGGTCGCCCTGCCGCATCGCGAACGGGCGCTCGCCGTAGACGTGGCAGACCGAGTTGATCGCCCAGGTGACGTGGTGCAGCAGACCGATGCGGACCAGCCCGGCCCAGAAGAACGCGGTCAGTGCGCCCTGCCAGGACCAGGTCACCAGGCCACCGATCAGCGCCGGGCCGAGCAGTGAGATGGCCACCAGCATCGGGAAGAGCCGGTCCACCCGGCTGATGTCACGGTCGGCTTGCAGGTCCGGTGCGAACCGCTCCCGGTTGGACAGCTCCCGGCGGAACAGCCAGCCCACGTGCGCGTGGAACAGGCCCCGGGTCAGCGCCCAGAAGCTGGTGCCGAAGCGCCACGGCGAGTGCGGGTCGCCCTCCATGTCGGAGAAGGCGTGGTGCCGCCGGTGGTCGGCCACCCACTGGATGATCTCGCCCTGCACGGCCAGCGAGCCCGCGACCGCCAACGTCACCCGCAGCCACCGCTTGGCCTTGAACGAGCCGTGCGTGAAGTAGCGGTGGAAGCCGACCGTGATGCCCAGCCCGGAGACCACGTACCAGACCAGGCCGATGACGACATCGGTCCAGCCGAGCCAGCCACCCCAGGCCACGGGTACGGCGACCAGCAGGGCGACGAAGGGGATCACTACGAAGGCCCAGAGGGCGGCCAGGATTCCGGGGGACTGACTGCCGTCGGTGAGCGGTTTCGGGCCGGGGCCGGCGGTGTTGGGTTCGAGCAGAGCGGTGGACATTTCACCTCGCAGAGGGGACGGAAACGATCACGAAGCTACGCCTACGTTACCGTAACTTACGGCACCGTAGATCGCACGGGGAAGTTCCGAAAACCCTTACGCGGTCGGGCCAAAACGCAGGTCAGAGCCTTGAGGTGTGCGGCGATCCGGGGCACGGTCAGTCCCTCACCGCAGGGACGGCGCGGCGCTGCGGGCCCGCGCCGTGCAGCTTGGTGGCATCGATGCTCGGCAGTGCGCCGAACTGACGGCGGCGACGTCGGTGGGGTGGGTGGCGATAGCGGTGGTGCCGTCCGGGGTGAATCGCAACAAAGAGAGGATCAGGCAAGAGGTGGAGAGCATTCATCTATCACTCGCACTGCTCACGCTGGTTTTCTGGGGTTAGCCCAACTCCCAGGAGCATGTGATGGCTCCACGAATGAACAGGTAGGCGAATCATGCGGGTCGCTATCGTCACCGGCGCCAGCTCGGGCATCGGCCAGAGCGCTGCCATCCAGCTCGCCAAGCGCGGATCGGGAGTCATCCTGACCTACAGCAACAACCAACCCGGGGCGCTGGAGACCGTGGAGAGCATCGAGAAGGAGGGCGGCACGGCCGTCGCGCTGCCACTGGACGTCGGCCGCAGTGAGACCTTCCCGGCCTTCCGCGAGTCGGTCGTCGCCGCGCTGCGCGACACCTGGCAGCGGGACACGTTCGACTCCCTGGTCAACAACGCCGGGTTCGCGCGGATGGCGCTTTTCCAGGACACCTCCGAGGAGCTGTTCGACGGGTTCATGCGGGTGCTGCTCAAGGGGCCGTTCTTCCTCACCCAGGCACTGCTGCCACTGCTGGCCGACGGCGGCGCGATCGTCAACACCAGTAGCAACTCGGCGCTGGCCTCCGGCCTGGAGCCCGGCTACTCCGCGTACGCCTCGATGAAGGGCGGCCTCATGGTGCTGACCCGGTACATGGCCAAGGAGTTCAGCAACCGCGGCATCCGGGTCAACTCCGTCGCCCCGGGCTCCACCCGGACGCGCCTCGCCGACAACGCCTTCGAGCGGTTCCCCGAGGTGATTCCGCTTCTCGCAGCGAAGACCGCACTCGGTCGGGTGGGCGAGCCCGACGACATCGGCATGGTGATCGCCACGCTGCTCGGCGAGGAGGGCCGCTGGATCACCGCCCAGAACATCGAGGTCGCCGGCGGGTACAACCTCTAGTCAACCCGTCTGCGGCGTCCGGGCCCGGTTCGGACTGCCCGCCCCGACACCGTCCGGGCGCGCCGCCGGTCGCCGGGCGTGGCGGAATGAGCGATGGCGTCCGGCGGCCGGGGCGCTAAGGTGTAGCGCGGGATGCTCATCCCTGATGTGACGCGCTCGCGTCGCTGATCGGCCGTGGTGTAATTGGCAACACCCGGGTCTTTGGTACCCGTATTTCAGGTTCGAACCCTGGCGGCCGAGCTGCCCCCCTAAGTCCGTTTTAGGTTCCAGTGGGGGTAAGACGGGAACGCGCCGGGCACCGCGGTTAGCATGGCCGCGAGAGTGTCCGCCGTCCCGACGGGAGCCACATCGTGCCCCAGCCCCACCTCCGTACCGTCGTCGTACTTGCCGCCGGTGAGGGCAAGCGGATGAAGTCGACACTGCCCAAGGTGCTGCACCCGCTGCTCGGTCGGACGCTGCTCGGCCACGTGCTGAGCGCGGCCGCGCCGCTGGCCGCGGACCGCACCGTCGTGGTGGTCGGACACGGCGCCGACCAGGTCCGGGGACACCTGACCGAGATCGCACCGGACAGCACGCCGGTCCTCCAGGCCGAGCAACTCGGCACCGGGCACGCCGTCCGGATCGCGCTGGACGCTGTCCCGGACGGCGCCGGCACCGTCGTGGTGATCAACGGGGACGTACCGCTGCTGCGGCCGGAGACGGTCGGCGCGCTGGTGACCGCGCACGAGGAGGCCGCCGCGGCGGCCACCGTGCTGGCCGCCGCGGTGCCCGACCCGACCGGGCTCGGGCGGATCGTTCGGGACGCCGACGGTCGGCTGGAGCAGATCGTCGAGGAGCGCGACGCCGACGCGACGCAGCGCGCGATCCGGGAGATCAACGCCGGCATCTACGCGTTCGACGCGGTGCGGCTGCGCGCCGCGCTGGGCAAGCTCTCCACCGACAACGACCAGGGCGAGGAGTACCTGACCGACGTCTTCGGGCTGCTCCGCTCGGCTGGCGAGCCGGTGGCGGTGCACGTGGCCGTCGACCACGTGGAGACGCTGGGCTGCAACGACCGGGTGGAGTTGGCGACGCTGCGCCGGCTGCTGCGCGACCGGGTCAACGAGGCGTGGATGCGTACCGGGGTGAGCCTGCTGGACCCGGCGACCACCTGGATCGACGTGACGGTGGCGCTGGACCGCGACGCGGTCGTCGACCAGAACACCCAACTGCGCGGCGGCACGGTGGTCGGCACCGGCGCGCTGGTCGGGCCGGACGTCACGCTGGTCGACACCATCGTCGGCCCCGGTGCGTCCGTGGTGCGCAGCCACGCGGTGGGTGCCGAGGTGGGCGCGGGCGCCAGCGTCGGTCCGTACGCGTACCTGCGGCCGGCCGCGCGGCTGGCCGAGAAGGCGAAGGTCGGCACGTTCGTCGAGGTGAAGAACTCGCAGATCGGCGCCGGCTCCAAGGTGCCGCACCTAACGTACGTAGGTGACGCGACGATCGGCGAGCAGAGCAACATCGGCGCGGCGTCGGTCTTCGTGAACTACGACGGGGTCAACAAGCACCGCACGGTCATCGGCAGCCACGCCCGGACCGGGGCGGACAACATGTTCGTGGCCCCGGTCGAGGTGGGCGACGGGGCGTACACGGCGGCCGGCTCGGTGATCGTGGAGGACGTGCCGGCGGGCGCGATGGGCGTCGCCCGAGCACGCCAGCGCAACATCGAGGGCTGGGTGGTGAAGCGGCGGGCCGGCACGGCCGCGGCGGAGGCCGCGCAGCGGGCCCGCGCCGGCGAGGGTGCGTCGGGTGTGGCCCCCACCGCAAGCGACAGTGAGGCAATGCACGGGAGGGCCGAGACGGTGGGCGGTGCGTCCGGCACGGGAGATACTGCAACCGAATAGTCCCCGCGCCACCACCACCGGGCCGGGTACCACCGAGAAACGGGAGCAGACGGGCCCATGGGCAGCATCGTCGCCGAAAACCGCAAAAGCCTGATGCTCTTTTCCGGACGTGGCTTTCCGGAGCTGGCCAAGGAGATCGGTGAGGTGCTCGGCGTGGCGCCGACGCCGGCCGACGCGTACGAGTTCGCCAACGGCGAGATCTTCGTACGGTTCAAGGACTCGGTGCGTGGTTCGGACGCCTTCGTGGTGCAGTCCGTGACGCACGGGGTGAACACCTGGGTCATGGAGACCCTGATCATGGTGGACGCGCTGAAGCGGGGGTCGGCCAAGCGGATCACCGTGGTGCTGCCGTTCTACCCGTACGCACGTCAGGACAAGAAGCACCGCGGTCGCGAGCCGATCTCGGCCCGGCTGGTGGCGGACCTGCTGAAGACGGCCGGCGCGAACCGGATCCTCACCGTCGATCTGCACACCGCGCAGATCCAGGGCTTCTTCGACGGTCCGGTCGACCACCTCTTCGCGATGGACATCCTCGCCGAGTACGTGGAGCACAAGTACGCGGGCCGGCCGATGACCGTGGTGGCGCCGGACTCGGGCCGGGTGCGGGTGGCCGAGCGGTGGACCGACCGGCTGGGCGGTTGCCCGCTGGCGTTCATCCACAAGACCCGCGACCCGATGAAGCCGAACCAGGTGGTGGCGAACCGCGTGGTCGGCGAGGTGGAGGGTCGGGTCTGCCTGATCGTCGACGACATGATCGACACCGGTGGCACGATCACCGGCGCGGCGGACATCCTCAAGGAGTCGGGCGCGGCGGAGATCGTGGTCGCGTCCACCCACGCGCTGCTGTCGGATCCGGCGACCGAGCGGCTGAAGAACAGCTCGATCAGTGAGGTCGTGGTGACCAACACGCTGCCGTTGCCGCCGGAGAAGCAGTTGGACAAGCTGACCGTGCTGTCGATCGCGCCGCTGCTGGCGCGGGCGATCCGGGAGGTCTTCGACGACGGTTCGGTGACCACCCTCTTCGGTGGCCTGAGCTGAGCGTCGCGCTGCGGTGAGCCCCGTTTCCGCCATCCGGCGCTCCGGCGGGGCCGGGGCTGCCAAGCTGGTGGAAACGGGGCTGGCACGCTGGTGGGAACGCCACCGATGCGCCGGCCTGGACCCATGAACGGGGACTGCCGGAAACCCCGGAATCAGCTCGGGTAGACTGGTGCGGTTGCCACGGCGAGGGTGCCCGGCGGGCCGCTGAACAGCGCCGCACGGAGGTACCGTCATCGACGCGGTGCTCCGGGCAGTCGTTCATGACGCATGAGCCCCAGCGAGCCCCTCGCCCCAGCACCGCAAGACGACAAGCCGCCGCAGCGAAAAGCATCAGGAGTTTCCCCGTGTCCGAGGTAAAGATCAGCGCCGAGCCCCGTACCGAGTTCGGCAAGGGTGGTGCCCGCCGTACCCGCCGGGCCGGCAAGGTGCCCGCCGTGCTGTACGGCCACGGCGAGAAGCCCAAGCACATCGCGCTGCCGTCCCGGGAGTTCGCTGCGGCGATCCGCAAGGGTGGCGCCAACCAGCTGTTCGCGATCGACATCACCGACGGCACGCAGGTGCTGGCGCTGCCGAAGGCGATTCAGCGTGACCCGATCAAGGACACCTTCGAGCACGTGGACCTCATCCTGGTCCGCCGGGGCGAGAAGGTCACCGTCGAGGTCCCGGTCCAGCTGACCGGCGAGGCCGCGCGGGACACCCTGATCGTGCACGACCACGACACCCTCTCGGTGACCGCCGACGCCACCAAGGTGCCGGACCACCTCGAGGCGTCGATCGAGGGCCTGGAGGCGGGCTCCCAGGTGACCGCCGGCGACGTGCAGCTCCCGGCCGGTGTCGAGCTGGCCGTCGACGCGACGCTGCCGGTCGCTGCGGTGACCGCCGCGCCGACCGCCGAGCAGCTCGAGGCGACGCTGCCCGAGGTCGAGGAGGCCACCGAGGAGGCCGAGGCCGAGGTCGGCGAGGTCACCGAGGGTTCCGAGGGTGCGGACGCCGCCCCGACCGCCGAGGGCGCGGAGAACACCGAGGCGCGCACCGAGGCCTGATCGGTTCGTACTGTGCGGCAGGCGTCCCCGAGCGTTCCGGGGGCGCCTGTCGGCGTATCGGGAGTTCGGCGGGAGGGACGGGTCGTGACGGACGAGGCGGGGCCGTGGCTGGTGGTCGGCCTGGGCAACCCAGGTCGGGAGTACGCCGGGAACCGGCACAACGTCGGGTTCATGGTGGCTGACCTGCTGGCCGGACGGGTGGGCGCGCGGTTCGGCCGGCACAAGCGGGCGGTGGCCGAGGTGGCCGAGGGTCGACTGGGTTTCGGCGGGCCGAAGCTGGTGCTGGCGAAGCCACTGACGTACATGAACCTCTCCGGCGCGCCGGTGGCGGCGCTGGCGCAGTTCTACAAGGTGCCGCCGGCACAGGTGATCGCGGTGCACGACGAACTGGACATCGGGTACGGCCAGGTGCGGGTCAAGTGCGGTGGCGGCGAGGGCGGGCACAACGGCCTGCGTTCGATGTCGAAGTCGTTGGGCACCAAGGAGTATGTCCGGGTGCGGTTCGGCATCGGCCGGCCACCCGGGCGGCAGGACCCGGCGGACTACGTGCTGTCGGATTTCGGCGCCGCGGAGCGCAAGGAGCTGGATTTCCTGGTGGACCGGGCCGCCGACGTGGTGGAGTCGGTGGTCGTCAAGGGCGTGGAGCCGACTCAGAACCTCTACCACGGCGGTTGAGACTGTCGGGAAGCCCCGCCTCGCTCGCCTCGGGACTTTCCGACAGTCTCTGAGCCGGGCGGGGCGTACCGGATCGGGGTCGATGGGCCGGTAGTCTGCGCCTTCGGCGTGCCGCGACCGACGACGCGGTCGCGGCGGAGCGGCCGGTGCGGGCACGGGTCGCGGCGAGGCGACGGGAGCGGGCAGATGAGCAGTCCTCCGATGATCGACGGTGCGTTCGCCCGGTGGTTGGCGGCCCGGGCCGGTCAGGCGCTGCTCGACCTGCGGGCCGAGCTGGGTTTCGGCGACGCCGGCGCGCTGAAGTCGGCCGGGGACAAGGTGTCGCACGACCTGATCCGCACGGAGTTGGCGAAGTGGCGGCCGGGGGACGCCGTGCTCTCCGAGGAGGACGAGGGGTCGCGGCTGGCCTGGGCGGCGGAGGTGAACGCCGAGGCGGTGTCCCGGTTGGCCGCGGACCGAGTGTGGATCATCGATCCGTTGGACGGCACCCGCGAGTTCGCCGAGGAGGGCCGCTCGGACTGGGCGGTGCACGTGGCGCTCTGGGCGCGTAGCGCGCCGAGCCCGCACGGGCTGGTCGCCGGGGCGGTGGGGCTGCCGGCGCAGCACCGGGTGCTGGGCACGGACTACCCGCCGGCGTACCCGCCGATGACGGTGGAGGCGGCGACGGCCGGCGCGCGGGTGATCCGGTTGGCGGCGAGCCGGAGCCGGCCGCCGGTGTTCCTCACCGACCTGGCCGAGGACGTGGGGGCGAAGCTGGTGCCGATGGGTTCCGCCGGCGCGAAGATCGCCGCGGTCATCACCGGAGAGGTCGACGCGTACATCCACGCCGGCGGGCAGTACGAGTGGGACTCGGCGGCGCCGGTGGCTGTGGCGACGGCCACCGGACTACACGCTTCCCGGATCGACGGTTCTGCGCTGAGATACAACGAGGCGGATCCACGCCTGCCGGACCTGTTGGTCTGCCGCAAGGATCTCGCCTCCCGGTTGCTTGCAGCGCTGCAGAGGCATTCCGGGTAGCCTGGGCGCACTTCTTGACATGTCCGACCGGAAAGGTCTGGAAATCGGATGAGCGAGCGAATCGAGCCGGTGTCATGACCACCCCCGCGGCCTACCGGGTCTCCCACCTGGACGCCCTGGAGGCGGAGAGCATCTTCGTGATGCGCGAGGTGGTCGCCGAGATGGAACGCCCGGTGCTGCTCTTCTCCGGCGGCAAGGACTCGATCGTCATGCTGCGGCTGGCGCAGAAGTCGTTCGCTCCGGCCAACATCCCCTTCCCGGTCATGCACGTCGACACCGGCCACAACTTCCCCGAGGTGCTGGAATACCGCGACCAGCGGGTCGCCGAGCTGGGGTTGCAACTCGTGGTGGCGAGCGTGCCGGAGGCCCTGACCAGCGGGCTGGTCCGGGAGTCCGGCGACGGCATGCGTAACCGGATCCAGACGCCGGTGCTGCTGGACGCGGTGGAGAGGCACCGCTTCGACGCGCTGTTCGGTGGCGCCCGCCGGGACGAGGAGAAGGCCCGGGCCAAGGAGCGGGTGTTCAGCTTCCGGGACGAGTTCGGCCAGTGGGACCCGAAGAACCAGCGGCCCGAGCTGTGGTCGCTGTACAACGGCCGGCACCACCCGGGCGAGTCGATCCGGGTCTTCCCGCTGTCCAACTGGACCGAGCTGGACGTCTGGCACTACATCGCCCGGGAACGGATCCCCCTGCCGTCGATCTACTACGCGCACGAGCGCGAGGTGATCGAGCGGGACGGGATGTTCTACGCGGTCAACGAGTTCTTCCGTCCCCGGGCGGGCGAGGAGCGGTTCAAGGCGCAGGTGCGCTACCGCACCGTGGGCGACGCCTCCTGCACCGCCGCGGTCCGCTCCGACGCGGACACCGTGGAGAAGGTCATCGAGGAGGTGGCGGCCACCCGGATCACCGAGCGCGGCGCGACCCGTGGTGACGACCGGGTCAGCGAGGCCGCCATGGAAGACCGCAAGCGGGAGGGCTACTTCTGATGACCACCGAGATCGTGGCCCCGGCCGCCGTCACCAGCGGGTCCGGGCCGGAGGCGCGGCCGATGGACCTGCTGCGGTTCGCCACCGCGGGCAGCGTGGACGACGGCAAGTCGACCCTGATCGGCCGACTGCTCTACGACACCAAGTCGCTCTTCACCGACCAGTTGGCCGCGGTGGAGGCGGTCAGCGCGGCCCGCGGCGACGAGTACACCAACCTGGCGCTGCTCACCGACGGCCTGCGCGCCGAGCGGGAGCAGGGCATCACCATCGACGTGGCCTACCGGTACTTCGCCACGCCGCGGCGCAAGTTCATCATCGCCGACACCCCGGGGCACATCCAGTACACCCGCAACATGGTGACCGGGGCGTCCACCGCCGACCTCGCGCTGATCCTGGTGGACGCGCGCAAGGGCCTGGTCGAGCAGTCCCGCCGGCACGCGTTCCTCTGCTCCCTGCTGCGGGTGCCGCACCTGGTCCTCTGCGTCAACAAGATGGACCTGGTGGACTGGTCGCAGGAGGTCTACGAGCGGATCGCCGACGAGTTCACCGCGTTCGCCGCGAAGCTCGACGTGCCGGACCTGACCGTGGTGCCGATCTCCGCGCTGCGTGGCGACAACATCGTCACCCGGTCGGAGAACATGCCGTGGTACGAGGGCTCGTCGCTGCTGCACCACCTGGAGCGGGTGCACATCGCCAGCGACCGCAACCTGGTCGACGTCCGGTTCCCGGTGCAGTACGTGATCCGGCCGCAGTCCACCACGGTCACCGACTACCGCGGCTACGCCGGTCAGGTCGCCTCCGGCGTGCTCAAGCCGGGCGACGAGGTGATGGTGCTGCCGTCCGGCTTCACCAGCCGGATCGCCGCGGTGGAGACCGCCGACGGGCCGGTCGCGGAGGCGTTCCCGCCGATGTCGGTGACGGTACGGCTGGCCGACGAGATCGACATCTCCCGGGGCGACATGATCTGCCGGCCGAACAACGCTCCCGCGGTGGCCCAGGACATCGAGGCGATGGTGTGCTGGATGGACGAGACCCGCCCGCTGCGGGTCGGCGGCCGGTACGCGATCAAGCACACCACCCGGTCGGCGCGGGCGATCGTGCGCGGGCTGCACTACCGGCTGGACATCAACTCGCTGCACCGCGACGAGTCGGCCGATGAGCTGCGGCTCAACGAGATCGGCCGGCTGCGGCTGCGCACCACGGTGCCGCTGCTGGCCGACGAGTACCGGCGCAACCGCACCACCGGCGGCTTCGTCATCATCGACGAGGCCACCAACCGCACCGTCGGCGCCGGCATGATCGTCGAAGCCAGCTGACCGAGGCTCGGCCCGACCCGGCCCGGTTGCCCGCAAGATCGCGCTCCATCCAGGAAGTAGTGGCCTCGCCCGATGGACGAGGCCACTACTTCCACGAACGAGCACGATCTCACCCCGCCCCCCACCCCCACCTCGACCGGTGATCAAGAGGTTTGCGTCAGTCCGAGCCCGGATCCTGACGCAAACCTCTTGATCAACCCGGGGGGGTGGGGTTAGTCTCCGTCTCCCTGTTGGGTGGCCCGTTCCGGGCTGAAAACTGTTCTCGCCTGTTGCGCTGTGCCGGTGGTTGGTGGTGCCGTGGTGGGGTCGCCCGCTGACGTCGTCGCCTCCTTGGTTCGGTTCAGGCCGTGGGTTAGTCGGATGCTGGTGGCCACGCTGATGGGCCCTTCACTGTTGCTTCGAGCACGAGGATTAGATTCGCTGTCCCTCTGTGGTCACCGCGGGCGACGCCGTTGGCGGGTTCGGCGCGGGCAGGGAGGGTCACGTGTTGGAGGAGACTCAGGAGCGCGAGGAGATCATCGAGCGGATCGCCGCGCTGGATATCGGTAAGTCCTCGCTCGTGTGTTGTGTGCGGCTGCCCCACCCGGACAGACCGGGTCGGCGGGTGCAGGAGGTCGAGACCTTCTCGACGATGACCCGGTCGCTGGGGCGGATGGCCGAGCGGCTGCGCAGCTTGGGTGTGACCCGGGTGGTGATGGAGGCGACCAGCGACTACTGGAAGCCGGCGTTCTATCTGCTGGAAGCAGCCGGGTTCGAGACGTGGCTGGTCAACGCCCGCGATGTCAAACACCTGCCGGGACGACCCAAGACCGATCGGTTGGACGCGGTGTGGCTGTGTAAGGTCGCCGAGCGGCAGATGCTGCGGCCGAGTTTCGTGCCGCCGCCGCAGATTCGGATGCTGCGCGACCTGACCCGCTATCGAGTCGATCTCGTCGCCGCGCAGACAGCGGAGAAGAACCGGGCCGAGAAGCTCCTCGAAGACGCGCAGATCAAGCTGTCCGTGGTCGCCTCCGACATCTTCGGCACTTCCGGGCGGGCCATGATGGCGGCGTTGATCGCCGGTGAACGCGACCCGCGCCAGCTCGCGCAACTGGCCCGGTCCAGCCTCCGCCGCAAGATCAGCATGTTGGAAGAGGCGTTCGTCGGTCGGTTCACCGACCATCACGCGTTCCTGCTGAGCAAGATGCTCACCCGCGTCGACGCGATCGAGGCCGACATCGCCGACGTCGACACGCAGATCGAGGTCTGCATCGCCCCTTTCGCGCAGGCGGCCAGCCGGCTTGAGCACATCCCCGGCGTGGGACCGGTGGCCGCGCGGGCGATCATCGCGGAAATCGGCGTGGACATGAGCCGTTTCCCAACCCCGGCCCACCTGACCTCATGGGCCCGGTTCTCACCCACCGTGAAAGAATCCGCAGGCCGCAAGAAAGGCAGCGGCTCCACCAGCCACGGCAACCCCTACCTGGCCCGCGTCCTCGGCCAGATCGCCGTCAGCGCCGCCCGCACCCCCACCTTCCTCGGCGAGCGCTATCGCCGCATCGCCCGCCGACGCGGCGCCAAACGCGCCATCGTCGCAGTCGGCCGATCCACCCTCATCATCATCTGGCACCTTCTCCACGACCCCGAGGCCACATTCCACGACCTCGGCGCCGACTTCTACGACACCCGCGTCAACCCCGAACGACGCGCCCGCAACCACATCCGACAACTCGAAGCCCTCGGCTACACCGTCACCGCCGAACGCACCCACCTACCCACCGCAGCCTGACCGCACCACCACACCGAGTCCGGCTCCGCCGGACGCTGCCGCGCGCCCACCCACCCTCAGTTTTCGGATTAGTTGAGGCGGGTGGCGCCGGGGGATGGGAGGACTGGGATGGTGGTGGGTGCGGTGAAGCCGCGTTCGGCGTAGGCGGCCGTTACGGCGGCGGCTACCGCGTCGGTCCGGTCCGCCGCTATCAGGGCGAGGACGCAGCCACCGAAGCCACCGCCGGTCATCCGGGCACCCAGCGCGCCGGCCGCCAGCGCCGCCTCGACCGCGGTGTCGATCTCCGGCACGGTGATCTCGAAGTCGTCGCGCATCGAGACGTGTGAGGCGGTGAGCAGCGGGCCGATGTCCCGGACCCGGCCGGCGCGCAGCAGTGCCACCGTGTCCAACACCCGCTGGTCCTCGGTGACCACGTGCCGGACCCGCCGCCGGGTCTCCTCGTCGTCGAGTCGGGCCAGCGCGGTGTCGAGCTGGTCGATGGCGACGTCACGCAGCGCGGCGACGCCGAGGGTCTTGGCCGCCGCCTCGCAGGACCGGCGGCGGGCGGCGTACTCGCCGTCGGCGTGCCGGTGCGGCGCCCGGCTGTCGATGACCAGCACGGCCAGCCCGGCGGCATCCAGGTCGAACGGGATGTGCTCGACCGACTCGTCGCGGCAGTCCAGGAAGAGGGCCTGCCCGGCGCGGCAGCGGATCGCCGCGGACTGGTCCATGATTCCGGTCGGTGCACCGACGTAGACGTTCTCCGCGCGTTGCGCCAGCCGAGGCTGCCGTTCGGCGGCCAGCTCCACCCCACCCAGGTCGAGCAGGGCGGCGAGCACGGCCGACTCCAGTGCGGCCGAGGATGAGAGCCCGGAGCCCAGCGGCACGTCGGAGGCGATCGCCAACCGGGCGCCGGGTACCGGGTGGCCGGCCTCGCGCAGCGCCCAGACCACCCCGGCCACGTACGCGCCCCAGCCGGTGACCCGGCCCGGCTGGGTCACGTCGTCCGCGCCGAAGGTGATCGTCTCGCCGGACAGCTCGGACCAGACCGTCCAGCGCTCCCCGTCCTGCCGGTCGGCGGCGACCACGGTGCGCAGCGGCAGCGCGAAGGGCAGCACGAACCCGTCGTTGTAGTCGGTGTGCTCGCCGATCAGGTTGACCCGGCCGGGAGCCGCCCAGCGCCCAGCGGCCTGACCGCCGTACTGCTCGGTGAAGCCGGCGGCGGCCCGCTCGGCGACGTCACCGGTGTGGTCGGTCACGCTGCTTCCTCCGTTCGCGACTGCGGGGCTCGCAACATCGGCTCACTCCTCGCGCTCACCGTTGCTCCAGAATGTGCGTGCGGTAGAAGGCCCAGGCGTCGCCGACCATGTCGTGCAGGGTCGGCTTCTGCGGCACCCAGCCCAGGTCGTCGCGGGCCAGAGCGGAGGAGGCGACCAGCTCGGCCGGGTCGCCCTCGCGGCGTGGCGCCACCTCGACCGGCAGTGCATGCCCGGTGACCTCGCGGACCACGTCGGCCACCTGTCGGTTGGTGAAACCGTTGCCGTTGCCCAGGTTGTAGATCCGGTGCTGGCCCGCGGTGGCGGCGTCCAGTGCCAACAGGTGGGCTCGGGCCAGGTCGGCGACGTGGATGTAGTCGCGGACGCACGTGCCGTCCACGGTGGGGTAGTCGTCGCCGAAGAGCTGGAGCTTCTCCCGCCGGCCGGCGGCGACCTCCAACGCGATCGGGATCAGGTGCGTCTCCGGGTCGTGCCGTTCGCCGAGCGCGACGTCGCCGTCGAGGTGCGCGCCGGCCACGTTGAAGTAGCGCAGCGACACGGCGGCCAGCCCGTGCGCGATCGCCTCGGAGGTGAGCGCCATGTCGACGGCGAGCTTGGTGGCGCCGTACGTGTTGGTGGGCGCCTTGACCGCGGTCTCCGGGATGGGCAGCTCGGTGGGGTTGCCGTAGACGGCGGCGGTGGAGGAGAAGACCATCCGGGGCACCCCGGCGGCCCGGACCGCGTCGATCAGGGCGAGGGTGCCGACCGTGTTGGTCTGCCAGTACAGCTCCGGCTTGACCATCGACTCGCCGGCGGCGATCAGGGCGGCGAAATGCAGCACCCCGTCGAAGCCGGCGTCGGGGGTGACGATCCGGGCGGCGTCGTGGATGGACGCCTCGACGTGGGTCGCGTCCGGAGCGAGCGCCTCGCGGTGGCCGGTGCGCAGGTCGTCCAGCACGACGACCTGGTGGCCCGCGTCGAGCAGCATTCGGGTCACTACGCTGCCGATGAAGCCGGCGCCCCCCGTGACGAGCAGTTTCACGTCGTTGCCTCCTGCCTGGCCCGCCCGGGACGTGGCCCTTCGGTGATCACCCTACGGCGGCGCGTGTACCCCTACCGACCACGCCGCCATCCGCATTCCATCATAATCTCTCACGATTAAACAGACCCGAACATGACCGTCAGCCGTGCGTGATCCCCGGTGCGATGGGCCGTCGGTGTCTACCATCTCTGTCATGCGGGAAGCGGCCCATACGGGGCTCCGGCGACGCGCGCGGGGGCGGCCCCGCCGTGACCCCGGTCCGCTCGCCCGGGCTGTCGCCCGGATGGTGGTCCGCGCCGCCGACGGTGCCACCCGCCTCGTCACCGACCTGCTCGGAGCTGGCCCGGCGGCCGGCCGGGAGCGCATCTCCGAGGCAGAGCTGCGGGACCTGGTCGCCGCGAACACGGTGCTCGACCCGGACGAACGGCGGATCATCGACGAGGTCCTGGTGGCCGGCGCCAGCCTGATCCGCGAGGTGATGATGCCCCGCACCGAGGTGGTCTTCCTGCCCGCCCGGCTGACCATCGCCGAGGCCGCCCGGTTGGTCCGGGCCGAGACGCACACCCGCTACCCGGTCACCGACGGCACCCACGACGACGTGGTCGGCTTCGTGCACCTGCGCGACGTACTGCTGCGCCCGGACGCCGACCCGTGCGTCACCGTCGGCGAGCTGACCCGGGAGGTGAAGCGGCTGCCCGGCAGCAAGCGGGTGCTGCCCGCACTCACCGAGATGCGCCGGGAGGGTCAGCACCTGGCGGTGGTGGTCGACGAGTACGGCGGCACCGCCGGGATCGTCACCCTGGAGGACCTGATCGAGGAGTTGATCGGCGAGATCCACGACGAGTACGACACCAAGCCGGACCCGGTGCACGGCCTGCCGGCCGTGGTGGACGGTCGGCTCAACCTGGCCGACTTCGCCGAGAGGACCGGGCTGGTGCTGCCCACCGGGCCGTACGAGACGGTCGGTGGGTTCGTGATGGCCGCGCTGGGTCGGCTGCCGGTGACCGGCGACGAAGTACCGGTGCCCGCTGAACCGGTCGACGCCGACGGGCCCGACCCGGCCGACCCGTCGGGCGGCTGGCTGTTGCGGGTGCTGACGCTGGATGGACGCCGGGTGGCCCGGCTCGCGGTCTCCGCCGTGCGGATGCCCGAGCAGCGCCGCGAGGCTGGCACCGGGCAGTCGAGGGAGGTCGGCACCGGGCAGTCGCGGGAGGCCGGCGCGCGGTGGTCGTCGGAGCCGGTGGCCGGGCAGCAACGCGGGGCCGTGGTCGGGCCGATCCGCCGGGTCGGCCAGGGGGACCCGCGCGAGGTCAACGCCCCGACAGCGGCGGGCCGCGGCCGACCCGCCGGCCCGTCATGACGGACCCCGTCGCTTGCTGACAGAATTATCGCCATGTCCGACGTTCCCGCCCGCCCCCGCGTCTTCTCCGGCATCCAGCCGACGGCCGACTCTTTCCACCTCGGCAACTACCTCGGCGCGGTGCGGCACTGGGTGGCCCTGCAGGAGACCCACGACGCGTTCTACTGCGTCGTGGATCTGCACGCCATCACCGCGGGGCACGACCCGGTGCTGCTGCGCCAGCGGACCCGAGTGGCTGCCGCCCAGCTCTTCGCGGTCGGTCTGGACCCGGAGCGCAGCACCCTGTTCGTGCAGTCACAGGTGCCTGAGCACTCGCAGCTGGCCTGGGTGCTCGGCTGCATCACCGGCTTCGGCGAGGCCAGCCGGATGACCCAGTTCAAGGACAAGTCACAGAAGCAGGGCAACGAGCGGGCCAGCGTCGGCCTGTTCACCTACCCGATCCTGCAGGCCGCCGACATCCTGCTCTACCAGGCCAACGCGGTGCCGGTCGGCGAGGACCAGCGTCAGCACCTGGAGCTCTCGCGGGACCTGGCCCAGCGCTTCAACTCGCTGTTCGGCCCGACGTTCACGGTGCCCGCGCCGCACATCGTCAAGGACACCGCGAAGATCACCGATCTGCAAGACCCGACCGCGAAGATGTCCAAGTCGTCGTCCTCGCCGGCCGGCATCATCGACCTGCTGGAGGACCCGGCCCGGTCGGCGAAGAAGATCCGTTCGGCGGTGACCGACACCGGCCGGGAGATCGTCTTCGACGCCGAGACCAAGCCGGGCGTGTCCAACCTGCTGACCATCCACTCGGCGCTCAGCGGGCGCGGCATCGACGATCTGGTGGCCGCGTACGCCGGTCGCGGTTACGGCGACCTGAAGAAGGACCTGGCCGAGGTGGTGGCGGAGTTCGTCCGCCCGATCCAGGAGCGCACCCGCACCTACCTCGACGACCCGGCGCAGCTGGACAAGCTGCTCGCCGCCGGCGCGGAGAAGGCCCGTGCGGTGGCCGGACCGACCCTGCGGTCCGCGTACGAGCGGGTCGGGTTCTTCCCGCCGGTACGCGGCGAATAGCGCCCCGGGACAGGTGGGCGGGTCGGTGGCCGAAGGGGCGGCGCGGAGCGTGGATCGCAGTGGCGGGGTGCCGCCAGCCGGCGACACGATCCAGGTCGGCATCGCGGTGGACATCCCGGAGCCGTGGGGGGCGCAGCTCACCCGACGGCGGGTTGAGGCCGGCGACCCGCTGGCGGTGCCCGCGCACGTGACGCTGCTCGGGCCGACCGAGATCCCGACGGCCGCCCTGCCCGCCGTCGAACGGCACCTGGCCGCCGTCGCCGCCGCGCACCTGCCGTTCGCGCTGCACCTGCGGGGCACCGGCACGTTCCGCCCGGTGACCCAGGTGGTGTTCGTGGCGGTGGCAGCCGGGATCAGCGAGTGCGAGCTGCTGGCCGGCGCCATCCGCGCGGCACCGGAGCTGCACCGCGAGACCCGTTTCCCGTACCATCCGCACGTCACCGTGGCACAGGACGTGGCAGCGGAGGCGCTGGACAAGGCGTACGAGGATCTGGCCGACTTCTCCGCGATGTTCGAGGTCGACGCGTTCACCCTGTTCTCGCACAGCGGGCAGGCCCGGTGGCAGCCCCGTCGGGACTTCCGCCTCGGCGGCTGACCGTTCGGCGACGCGCCGGGGGCGACGCACCTTTCGGCGGCGCATCGTTCGGCGAAGCATCGTTCGGCGACGCGCCGGTCGGCGAGCATCGGGAGCCGGTTGCCCCTATGGCGGCGGGAGATCGGCGAGGATGATCGCGTGAACGTGATCGGGGCGATCGAGGCGGGCATCGACCGCTGGGTGAGCGCCGCGCGCTCCCGGTCGGGGCTCTTCGACCACGTGTGGCGGGCCGGCGCGCTCTACGCCGAGTTGCTGGCCGGGCGACTGGCCGCTGCGATCGCCTACTACGGCTTCTTCGCGGTGTTCGCCCTCGCGCTGGTCGCGTACTCGATCTTCGGCGCGATCCTGGAGGACAACGACGAGGTCAGCGCGGCGGCGGCCGGGTTCCTGAAGGAGAACCTGCCGTTCCTGGACGCGGAGCAGATCGCCAACTCCAGCGGCACGGTCGGCGTGGTCGGCCTGGTCATCCTGGTCTTCACCGGGATCGGCTGGGTGGAGGCGATCCGCTCCTCACAGCGGCTGATGTACCGGCTCAACCAGCAACCCGGAAACCTGGTGATTCGGCGGCTGGTCGACCTCGGGGTGATGATCGGCGTCTTCGTGCTGCTCGGTGTCTCGGTGGCGGCGGTCGACGCCCTGGAGTCGCTGCTGCGATTCCTGCTGCGCAGCACCGGCTCGGTCGGTCTGACCACGATCAGCGCGATCCTCAGCGTACTGATCAACGCGGTGCTCGCGACCGCGCTGCTGGTCGCGGTGCCCCGGCTGCGGGTGAGCCGGTCCCGGCTGCGCCCGGTGGTGGTGCTGGTCGCGATCGGCATCACGCTGCTCAACACGGTCGGGCGGTACTACGTGGTGCGCACCGAGCGGAACCCGGCGTACACCGTGGTGGCCGGCGCCGTCGGCCTGCTGCTCTACCTATACCTGCTCAACCAGCTGGTGCTTTTCGGAGCGGCGCTCCTCGCGACCAGTCCGCGTGGACGGGTGTTGGACCTGGCGGAGGGTGCCCCGCCGGTGGCTCTCGACGAGGACACCGATCCCGGTACGCCGGGCGGTGCGGGCTGATGGCGGAAGGTGCGCAGGTGACGATCTCGGTCGACTCGGACTCGTCGGTGCCCCCGTACGAGCAGGTACGCGGGCAGCTCGCCGAGTTGATCGGCGACGGCCGGTTGCCGGTGGGCAGCCGGCTGCCCACCGTCCGGCAGCTCGCCGCCGACCTGCGGCTGGCCGCGAACACGGTGGCCCGCGCGTACCGGGAGTTGGAGACGGCCGGGCTGCTGGAGACCCGGGGGCGCAACGGCACCTTCGTCGCTCCCGGCCGGGACGACGCCGTCGACCGACTGCACCGGGCGGCGGCCGGGTACGCGGCCGAGGCGACCCGGCTGGGCGTGCCGCCCGCCACCGCGCTCGCCCTGGTCCGCGCCGCCCTGGACGCCGCCCGCCCCGGCTGACCGGTCGCCGATCGGACGCCCGGCGGGCGGAAACTGAGGCGAACGGCGTCGGCGCTCGTGTTCGCGGACCATGATGAGCCGGTGGGCGCACTCATGACACTGGACCTGCCGGCCGACTCGCCGATGCTCGGTCTGCCGTGGATCATCACCTTTGGCCCGCTCGGTGACCTCGACGAGTGGGAGCCGGTGGTCTGCGGGCCGTACGAGCGGCCGCACGCGTTGGCGCTGGCTGAGGCGGTGGTGGCCGACGAGCAGCTGATAGCCGTCGTGGAGCCGCTGCTGCCGGCGCTGTCGGCCGACGAGATTCGCAGCGAGATCGCCGCCGCGCAGGTCGCCGCCGAGGACGAGGACCGCCAGGTCGAGGGGGCCGACCTGTACGGCGACTTCGAGGACGTGATCGACGAGGAGTTGGACGCCGCCGCCGACGAGGCGGGGCACGGCGAGCCCGCCGAGCCGCCGGACGAGGCCGAGGTACGCGCCGGCTTCACCCGCATCGCGGCGCTGCTCACCGCGAAGTGAGCCGCTCCGGACCGGGACGCCGGGCGCCGGTGCGGTCAGCGGACGGAGCACACCTTGGCGCAGACGGACACCGGCGCCACCCGGAGCGGACTCCGCGTGGCGCCGGTGCCACCTCACCCCCCACCACAAGGGGCCGGTAGCCCAGTCGCCCGCCGGCGCGGGGCACGACGGACGACCAGGTTGGTGACGGGTTACCCGCTCAGCGCCGTTCCAACCAGGCGGCCGCGTCAACCGGAAGCAGATGGCCGGAGCCCTGCTCGGTGAGCGCCGCGCTGGCGACGAGCGGTTGGCCGTACCCGTCGATCAGGACCGGCGCGCCGCTGAGGTTGACCACGCAGGTCAGCACGGTCGCGCCGGAGGTGCGGGAGAAGGCCAGCACGCCGGGCCCGCTCTCCAGCCAGGTCACCCCGCCAGCGTCGATGGCCAGCGCCGGGTGCTCGTGCCGGATGCGCAGCGCGGCCCGGTACAGCTCCAGCGTCGAGCCGGGCACGCCGGTCTGCGCGGTGACCGACAGGGCTCGCCAGGTCGCCGGGGCCGGTAGCCAGCTCAGCTCGCCGCCGGCCGGCCCGAAGCCGTACGGGGCCAGCTCGCCGCTCCACGGGATGGGCACCCGGCAGCCGTCCCGACTCTCGCCGGTGCGCAGGAACGCCGGGTCCTGGCGCAGCTCGTCGGGGAGGTCGAGCACCTCGGGTAAGCCGAGCTCCTCGCCCTGGTAGAGGTAGGCGCAGCCGGGCAGGGCGAGCATCAGCAGGCTGGCGGCGCGAGCCCGGCGCAGCCCCTCGGCGCCGTCACCGTAACGGGTGACGTGCCGCTGCTTGTCGTGGTTGGACAACACCCAGGTGGTGGGTGCGCCGACCACCGTCGACTCGGACAGCGCGGTGTCGATCACCTTGCGGAACGAGTCGGCCGACCAGGTGGCGTCGAGGAAGTCGAAGCTGAACGCCTGGTGCAGCTCGTCCGGGCCGATGTAGCGGGCCAGTCGCTGCGGGGTCTCGGCCCACGCCTCGGCGACCGCCATCCGGCCGCCCGGGTAGCTGTCCAGGATGGGCCGCCAGGCGCGGTAGATCTCGTGGACCTCGTCCTGGTCGAAGTACGGCAGCCGGCCCTTGCCGAGCAGCTCGACCTGGCGCTGGCCGGTGGTCATCGTGCTGAAGCCGACGTCCGGCAGCCCCTCGGCCTTGATCATGCCGTGGGCCACGTCGATCCGGAAGCCGTCCACGCCCCGGTCCAGCCAGAACCGCAGCACGTCCTCGAACTCGGCGCGGACCTCGGGGTGGCGCCAGTTCAGGTCCGGCTGAGCCGGGTCGAACAGGTGCAGGTACCACTCGCCGTCCGCGACCCGGGTCCAGGCCGGGCCGCCGAAGATGCTCTCCCAGTCGTTCGGCGGCAGTTCGCCGTGCGCACCCCGGCCCTCGGCGAAGAGGTAGCGGGCCCGCTCCGGGGAGCCGGGGCTGGCGGCGAGGGCGGCGGCGAACCAGCGGTGGACGTCGGAGGTGTGGTTGGGCACCAGGTCGACGATGATCCGCAGGTCGAGGGCGTGCGCGTCGGCGATCATCGCGTCGAAGTCGCTGAGGGTGCCGAACATCGGGTCGACGTCTCGGTAGTCGGCGACGTCGTACCCGCCGTCGACCATGGGAGAGGTGTAGAAGGGGGTCAGCCAGAGCGCGTCCACCCCGAGGTCGCGCAGGTACGGCAGGCGTTGCCGGATGCCCTGGAGGTCACCGATGCCGTCGCCGTCGCTGTCGGCGAAGCTGCGCACGTAGACCTGGTAGACGACCGCGGAGCGCCACCAGTCGTCGTCGGCGGTGTGGGGCGGGGTGGTGGTGCTGACGGTCATCGGTGGCGTTCCCCGTCTGTCTCGGGTCAGGTGCGGCGGCGGCACCCGGCGCGGCGCGGACGGTGGCAGCGCGGGTGTCTGAGCAATATGCCGCCCGAACACTGCAAGAGTCAAGCAGTTCTTGCGCAAGACCTGCCGGGAGTGCTGCTGCGCCAGTCGGCTGCCCAGCCTGGTGGGGTGCTGCTCAGGCGGGGACGGCCAGCGCCGACGAGCCGGGTCGGTGCCGGTTCGATCCGCCTCCGCCGGTCCGGGTGCCGGCCGGGGCGACCGCCGTAGAGCCGCGCACCACCAGCTCCGGGCGGAACAGGTACTCCGAGTGCGGGGCGCCGTGCCCGTTGATCTCGTCGACCAGGGCCCGGACCGCGGCCACCGCCATCGCGATGACCGGCTGCCGCATGGTGGTCAGTGGCGGGTCGGTGAAGGCCATCAGTGGCGAGTCGTCGTAGCCGACCACGGAGAGGTCGCCGGGGACGGTCAGGCCGCGCTGGCGGGCCGCCCGGATCGCGCCGAGCGCCATCAGGTCCGAGCCGCACACCACGCCGGTCACGCCGCGGTCCAGCAGCCGGCCGGCCGCGGCCTCGCCACCCTCCACACCGAACAGGGACAGCTCGGCCAGCGGGCCCAGGTCGGCCTCGGCGACGCCGGCCAACCGGGTCATCGCGGAGCGCCAGCCGGCCACCTTGCGCTGCACCGGGACGAAGCGGTCCGGGCCGGTGATCAGGCCGATCCGACGGTGCCCGAGCGCGACCAGGTGGGCCACGGCCAGCTCGGCCGCCTCCCGGTCGTCACAGGAGACGAAGGGGGCACCGATGCCGGGCACGTACCCGTTGATCATCACGACGGGCAACGGCCGGGCGATCAGCGCCCGGTAGCGGTCGTGGTTGGCGGCGGTGTCAGCGTGCAGACCGGAGACGAAGGCGATCCCGGAGACCTGACGGTCCAGCAGCATCTCGACGTACTCGTCCTCGGTGACGCCACCGGCGGTCTGGGTGCAGAGCACCGGGGTGAATCCGCTCTGCGCCAGGGTCGACTCGATGACCTGGGCGAAGGCGGGGAAGATCGGGTTGTCCAGCTCCGGCACCACCAGGCCGACCAGCCCGGCGCTGCGCTTGCGCAGCCGAGCCGGGCGCTCGTAGCCGAGCACGTCGAGAGCGGTGAGGACGGCCTGCCGGGTCTCCGGGGCCACGCCGGGGCGGTCGTTGAGCACCCGCGACACCGTGGCCTCGCTGACTTCGGCCTGCTGGGCGATGTCGGACAGTCGAGCGCGCATGGCGGCACTTTAGCCCACCGGCAAGTTCTTGCGGGGCGCTCTGCAAACGCTTCCATAATCTGCAACCTCTTGCTAACGTCCCCGCAACATGCGAGAGCAGCGGCGCAGCACCCAAGCGCCGGTAGGCAAAAACTTCCAGAGCTTCCCATCGGTGGGCCGCCCTTCCCCCGGCGGACCCGCCATGACGACAGGAGTACCGATGCGCATCCGTACCGCGGGTGTGGTCGCCCTCTTCGCCCTGGCGCTCGCCGCCTCGGGCTGTGGTGGCGACAGCGACGAGCCGGCCGCGAACCAGTCCCCCAAGGCGGCCGGCGGCAAACTGGTGATCTGGGCAGACGACAAGCGGACCGCCGCTCTCAAGCCGTTCGCCGAGAAGTTCGGCCAGGAGAACGGCGTCACCGTCGAGGTCCAGGCCGTCAGCAAGGACCTGCAGACCAACTTCGTCACCGCCTCGCAGCAGGGCAGCGGCCCCGACGTGGTGGTCGGCGCGCACGACTGGATCGGCAACCTGGTGCAGAACGGCGCCATCGACCCGGTGCAGCTCTCCGCCGAGCAGAAGAGCGGGTTCAACCAGACCGCCGTCAAGGCGGTCACCTTCAACGGTCAGCTCTACGGCGTGCCGTACGCCCAGGAGAACCTGGCGCTGATCCGTAACACCGAGCTGGCCCCCGAGGCGCCGAAGACCATCGAGGACCTGGTCGCCCAGGGCAAGCAGCTCAAGGCGGCGAAGAAGGCCACCGAGACGCTCTGCCTCCAGGTCGGCCAGAACGGCGACGCGTACCACATCTACCCGCTGTACACCTCGGCCGGCGGCTACCTCTTCGGTGCCGGCGCCAACGGCGACTACGACCCGAAGGACCTGGGCGTGGGCAAGCCCGCGTCGATCGAGGCGTTCAAGAAGATCGGCGCGCTGGGCGAGAAGGGCGAGGGCGTGCTCAAGCGCTCCATCTCGGACACCAACTCGATCGCCACCTTCACCGGTAAGAAGTGCGCCTACCTGGTCTCCGGCCCGTGGGCGGTGGCCGACGTCAAGAAGGCCAACATCAAGTACGACATCTCCGCCATCCCCGGCTTCGCCGGCGGCAAGGAGGCCCAGCCGTTCGTGGGCGTGCAGGCGTTCTACGTCGCCGCCAAGGGCAAGAACAAGGCGCTGGCCCAGGAGTTCGTGGCCAACTACACCACGACGCCCGAGCTGGCCGTCGCGCTGTACAACGCCGAGCCCCGGCCGCCGGCGCTGACCGCCGCCCTCGACCAGGTCAAGGGCAGTGACCCGGACCTGGCCAAGTTCCAGGAGGCCGGCAAGAACGGTCAGGTGCTCCCGGCCATCCCGGCGATGGCCGCGATCTGGGACCCGTTCGGCAAGGCCCAGGCCGCCGTCATCGGTGGGGCCGACCCGACCAGCACCATCACCGCGGCCGGCAAGACCATCTCGGGCCAGATCAAGTAATGAGCACGCCGCAGTCCGGCCCGGGGTCCGCCACGCGGACCCCGGGCCGGGAGCCGGTCGGCTCCCGGCCCCCGCGCTCCCGTACCGCGCGTGACCACGCGCCGATCACCCTGACCGGCCTCGCCGGCAAGGTGCTCCTGCTCGGCCTGACCGCCGGTATCGCGGTCTGGGCGGCCTTCCCGCTCATCGACGGCGGAAAGTGGGCCGGCCTGGCCCTGCTGGCGGCGACCACCGCCGGACTGTTCTACCTGTACCTCACCCGCCGGCACATCCCGGCCAAGTACCTGGTCCCGGGCACCCTGTTCCTGATCGCTTTCCAGGTCTTCCCGGTGCTGTACACCGCCAGCACCGCCTTCACCAACTTCGGTGACGGGCACCGGGGCAGCAAGGACGACGCGATCGTCGCGATCCAGACCTCCTCGGTCACCCAGGTGCCCGGCTCCGCCGAGTACGCCCTGTCGATCGCCACGAAGGGCGACCCGGCCTCCGCCCCGCTGGTCTTCCTGGTCACCGACCCCACCACCGGCACGGTCTCCGCCGGTGACACCGGCGGGCTACGCCAGCTCGACGCCGCCGACGTCACGGTCGCCGCGGGCGGCAAGGTCACCGCCGCCGAGGGCTACACCGTGCTGAACTTCGGCCAGGCCAGCGCCCGCAGCAAGGAGATCACCGACCTGGTGGTGCCCACCGCCGGCGGCGCGCTGCGCTCCAGCGGCCTGTCCCGCGCCTACGAGGGCAAGGCGGTGCGGGCGTACGAGGCCGGCTGCGACTGCGTCCGGGACACCGGGACCGGGCAGACCTGGACCGCCGACGAGGAGGTGGGCGCCTTCGTCGCCGCCGACGGCGAGCGGCTGGCCCAGGGCTGGAAGGTCAACGTCGGGCTGAGCAACTTCACCCGGGTGCTCACCGACGAGAACATCTCCGGCCCCTTCCTCAGCACCCTGATCTGGAACTTCGCCTTCGCCATCGCGTCCACCGGCGGGACGTTCCTGCTCGGCATGATGATCGCGCTCGTGCTGCACTCGCCCCGGATGCGCGGCACCAACCTCTACCGGGTGCTGCTGGTCCTGCCGTACGCCATGCCGTCGTTCGCGATGCTGCTGGCCTGGCGGGACATGTTCAACGCCGACTTCGGGCTGATCAACAACCTGTTCGGACTGGACGTGGACTGGTTCGGCCAGCCGTGGACGGCACGCCTCGCGGTCATCCTGGTGCAGCTCTGGCTCGGCTACCCGTACATGTTCCTGGTGGCCACCGGCGCGTTGCAGGCCATCCCGCGGGAGCTGACCGAGGCGACCTCGGTCGACGGGGCCTCGCCCTGGCAGTCCTTCCGCGCGGTCACCCTGCCGCTGCTGCTGATCGCGCTCTCCCCGCTGCTGATCTCGTCGTTCGCGTACAACTTCAACAACTTCAACGCGATCTACCTGACCACCGAGGGCGCGCCCTTCCCGGCCGACAACCCGACCAACGGCGCCACCGATCTGCTGATCACGTACACCTATCGGCTCGCCTTCGGCGGGCAGGGCGCGGAGTTCGGCTTCGCGGCCGCGATCTCGCTGTTCATCTTCGCCATCGTCGCGGTGGTCTCGACCGTCAGCTTCCGGCGGACCCGCAAGCAGGAGGAGGTGTACTCGTGACCACACTCACCGGGGCCGCGCGTACCGGCGACACGGCGGGCCGGCCGCCCGCGGCCAACCGCAACGCCACGGGCCGGCGCCGCAACCGCTGGTTCGCCCAGGTCGGCTGGCGGCACCTGGTCGCCGTGCTCGGCGTGCTGTTCAGCCTCTTCCCGATCGTGTTCGTGCTCTCCGCCGCGCTCAACCCACTCGGCACGCTCTCCACCACCGAGCTGGTGCCCACCGGCGGGGTGTCGCTCGGCAACTTCGGCGAGTTGTTCGAACGGACCGCCTTCGAGCGGTGGTTCGTCAACTCGCTGCTGATCGCCGGAGTGGCCTCGTTCGCGTCGGTGTTCCTCTCCGCGCTGGCCGCGTACGCCTTCTCCCGGATGCGGTTCCGCGGCCGGCGGGTGGGGCTGCTCTCGCTGCTGTTGATCCAGATGTTCCCGCAGTTCCTGGCGATCGTGGCGATCTACCTGATCTTCGGCACGATCACCGACCTGTGGCCGTCGATCGGCTTCAACACCCCGTGGGGGCTGCTGCTGCTCTACATGGGTGGCGCGCTCGGGGTGAACACCTGGCTGATGAAGGGCTTCTTCGACACCCTGCCCCGGGAGCTGGACGAGTCGGCCACCATGGACGGGGCCTCGCACGCCCAGGTCTTCTTCCGGATCATGCTGCCGCTGGTGGCGCCGATCCTGGCGGTGACCGGGCTACTGGCGTTCATCGGCACCATCAACGAGTTCCTGATGGCCAACGTGTTCCTCACCAGCAGCGACTCGAAGACGCTCGCGGTCGGCATGTACGGCATGTTGCAGGGCAACGAGCGCAACAACAATTTCGGGATCTTCGCCGCCGGGACCCTGCTCACCGCGATCCCCACCGTGCTGGTCTTCCAGCTCCTCCAGCGCTACATCGTCTCCGGGCTGACCGCCGGCGCCGTGAAGGGGTAGCCGTCGGCGCCCGTCTGCGAGTACCCCCGAGTGCACCCGAGAGGAGAGCCAGCCGTGCAGTCGCACCATGACGGATCCGCCTGCTACGTCCCGCAGCAGGAGCCCACGCTGGGGGAGGTCGTCGACGTCTTCGTCCGGGCGCCGGCCGGCGCCGACGTCCGCCAGGTACACGTACGCACCACCGGTGACGGTGAGCCGAGGTTCACCGAGGCGGTGGTGGATCGCACCGACGGCGGAGACGTCTGGTGGCGGGCCGAGGTGCCGGCCCGCAACCCGGTGAGCAACTACCGCTTCCTGCTCTCGGGGCGGCGTGGTCCCCGATGGCTGACCGCGGCGGGGCTGGTCGACCACGACGTGCCCGACCACGGCGACTTCAAGCTGGTCACCCACGCCCCGCCGCCGGCCTGGGCGCGGGACGCGGTGATCTACCAGATCTTCCCGGACCGGTTCGCCCGGTCCGCCGCGGCCGACGCCCGGCCACTGCCGGACTGGGCGATCCCGTGCCACTGGGACACTCCCGTGGTCGGCCGTGGCCCGGAAACGCCGCACCAGCTCTACGGTGGCGATCTGGACGGGATCGCCGAGCGGTTGGACCACCTGGATCGGCTCGGGGTGAACACGGTCTACCTGACCCCGATCTTCCCGGCGCGCTCCAACCACCGCTACGACGCGGCCAGCTTCGACCGGGTCGACCCGCTGCTCGGCGGGGACGCCGCGCTGGCCCGGCTCGCGGACGCGGTACGGGCCCGGGGCTGGCGGCTGCTCGGCGACATCACCAGCAACCACACCGGCGACGCGCACGACTGGTTCACCGCCGCCTCGTCCGACGTGCGTGCCCCGGAGCGGGAGCTGTACTACTTCGACGAGATCACCGGGGACTACGAGTCCTGGAACGGGATCAAGTCGCTGCCGAAGCTGAACTGGGGCAGCGCCGAGCTGCGCCGCCGCTTCGCCACCGCCGACGACGCGGCGCTGCGCCGCTGGCTCCGCCCGCCGTACGGGCTGGACGGGTGGCGGGTGGACGTGGCGAACATGACCGGCCGACGGGGCGCCGACGCGTACACCCACGAGGTAGCAGCGCTGCTCCGCTCGGTGCTGGCCCGGGATCGGCCGGACGGCCTGTTGATGGCAGAGCACGGCCACGACCACACCGGTGACCTGGACCGCGACGGCTGGCACGGCACCATGAACTACGTCGGCTTCACCGACCCGGTCTGGTCCTGGCTGCGGCACGGCGACCAGCCGGTGCCGAACTTCCTCGGCACCCCGGGCGGGGTGCCACGGCGGGACGCGGACGCGGTGCTCGGCACCATGGACGCCTACCGGTCGCTGATCTCCTGGCGCTCGTACACGCACTCCTGGCAGCTGCTCGGCTCGCACGACTCGGCCCGGATCCGGACGGTGGTCGGCGACGCCGCCCGGCAGGAGGTGGCCGCCGGTCTGCTCGCCACCATGCCCGGCATCCCGATGATCTTCGCGGGGGACGAGCTCGGTCTGGTCGGCACGAACGGCGAGTCCTCGCGTACCCCGATGCCGTGGCACCGCCCGCATAGCTGGGACGCCGGCACGCTCGCCGCGTACCAGGCGCTGATCGCGCTGCGCCGCGGCGAGCCGGCGCTGCGCCACGGCGGCCTACGCCGGCTGCACCACGACCCCGACACGATCGTCTTCCTGCGCGAGGCACCGACCGGGGCGGTGCTGGTGCTGGCTCGGCGGGCGGCCGGGGCGCCCGTGCGGCTGGCCGGGCTGCCGGCCGCGGAGAACGTGTACGGCGGCGCGCCGGCGCTGCGGCCCGGCCCGGACGGTGCGCTGACCCTGCCCGCGGACGGCCCCACCTTCCAGGTCTGGCGGCTGTGCTGAACGCCGCCGCGGTGGCTCGGACGCGCCGAGCGCCACGACCGGGCTACTACAAACTGTCGTTGATAGGGGAAGATGGGCGGCGTGGAAGCACTGAGACTGACTCTCCTCTATGTCCATCTCATCGGGTTCGCCCTGTTGCTCGGCGGCACGATCGCCCAGTACGTCAGCGGCCGGCTACGGATCAACCCGGCCATGCTGTGGGGGTCCGTGATCGGTCTGCTGACCGGGATCGGGCTCTCCGCCCCGCTGCGGGACGGTGACGAGCCGGCACCGGCGAAGATTGTGACGAAGCTGGTGCTCGCGCTGCTGATCTTCGTCATGGTCTTCTTCTCCCGGAAGCGGGACGCGGTCAACCGCGGCCACTTCCTCGCGATTGCCGGTCTGACCCTGGTCAACGCGGCGGTCGCGGTCTTTTGGCGGTAACGTCCGACGGGGGGCCACCCCTCGAAAACGGGACTTTGAGGGCGCCTCGGCTGCTCGCCTACCAGCACGATGAGTGACTTGCCCCACGCAAGGGTTACACGCGGGTAACAGGCGCTCAACAGTCGTGCACGATTGTCGGCCGGTGGGTGGGCGCGGGCGTACGCTCCCGTCCGTAACGTGGGACAGCCGGCGGCACACCGCAGGTCGGCTGATGGGCTGCCACCGCACTAGGCGCGGTGTGCAATGGGAAGGAGACGTCTTGCGCTCGGTGCGTGGGATGCGGATCGCCTCGATCTTCGCGGTGGGTGGGCTCGTGCTCAGCGCCGCCGCGTGTGGCGAGGCCCCCGATGATGACAACAACGCCGGCAGTGGCGCCAAGAAGTTCAGCGCCTGCATGGTGACCGACGTCGGCGGCATCGACGACAAGTCGTTCAACACCTCGGCCTGGAAGGGTCTCGAGGAGGCCAAGGCCGCCAACAGCAACATCGAGACCAAGTTCGTGGCGTCGAAGGCCGAGGCCGACTACGAGCCGAACCTGACGCAGTACGTCAACCAGAAGTGCGACTTCATCCTGGCGGTCGGTGGCCTGATGGCCAACGCCACCTCGAAGATCGCCAAGGCCAACCCGAACCAGACGTTCGGCATCGTCGACGCCAACCCGGGTGACGCCAACGTCTACCCGATGCAGTTCGACACCGCGCAGGCCGCGTTCCAGGCCGGCTACCTGGCCGCCGGGATGAGCAAGTCCGGCAAGGTGGGCACCTACGGCGGCCTGCCGATCCCGCCGGTGACCATCTTCATGGATGGCTTCGTCGACGGCGTGGCGTACTACAACCAGACCAAGGGCAAGAACGTCCAGGCGCTGGGTTGGAACAAGGAGACCCAGAAGGGTTCCTTCACCAACGACTTCGCCAAGCAGGACGAGGGCAAGAAGGTCTCCGACGCGCTGGTCGCCCAGGGCGCGGACATCATCATGCCGGTCGCCGGCGGCGCCGGCCTCGGCACCACCTCCGCGGCCAAGGCCTCGGGCGGCAAGTACAACACCATCTGGGTGGACGTCGACGGCTGCGAGAGCACGCCGGACTGCTCCGCGATCATCACCACGGTGGTCAAGAACATCCCGGAGGCCGTCAAGGAGGCCGTGCTCAAGGCTGCCGGTGGCGAGAAGCTGCAGGCCAAGCCGGGCTTCGTGGGCACCCTGGCCAACACCGGTGTCTCGATCGCCCCGTACCACGACTTCGACAGCAAGGTTCCGGCCGAGCTGAAGGCCGAGGTCGACAAGATCAAGGCGGACATCGCCGCTGGCACCATCACCGTCACCTCGAAGGCCCAGCCGACCAAGTGACGACCGGCCGGTCCCTCCGATGAGATCATCGGGAGGGTCGGCGGGGGACAGGTACGACCGATCCGGCCGCTCCGGCGCCGCGGGTTAACCACCCGTGGGGCCGGAGCGGCCGATCGCGCGCCACGGTGACCGGGCCAGTCCGGCTCGGTCAACGGCAGCTACGCTGCACCATCGCTCGCACTCCAGGAGGTTGCGCTGAGACTCGAACTGCGCGGCATCACCAAGAGGTTCGGTGATCTGGTCGCCAACGACCACATCGATCTGACGGTCGAGCCTGGAGAGATTCACGCCCTGCTCGGCGAGAACGGCGCGGGCAAGTCGACCCTGATGAACGTCCTCTACGGGCTCTACCAGCCCGACGAGGGCGAGATCCTGGTCGACGGCAAGCCGCTGAAGCTGAAGGGCCCGTCCGACGCGATCGCCGCCGGGATCGGCATGGTGCACCAGCACTTCATGCTGGTGCCGGTCTTCACCGTGGCGGAGAACATCATGCTCGGCGCCGAGCAGGTCCGGGGCGGCATCGCCGGCTTCCTGGACCGGCGGCGGGCCCGGCGCGAGGTCGCCGAGGTGTCCGAGCGCTACAACCTGCGGGTCGACCCGGACGCGGTGATCGAGGACCTGCCGGTCGGCATCCAGCAGCGCGTCGAGATCGTCAAGGCGCTCACCCGCAATGTCGACCTGCTCATCCTGGACGAGCCGACGGCGGTGCTCACCCCGCAGGAGACCGAGGAGTTGCTGACGGTCATGCGGTCGCTCAAGGCCGCCGGCAAGTCGATCGTCTTCATCACCCACAAGCTCGGCGAGGTCAAGGCGATCGCCGACCGGATCACCGTGATCCGGCGCGGCAAGACCGTCGGCACCGCCCTGCCGGAGGCCAGTCGCGACGAGTTGGCCGCCCTGATGGTCGGGCGCAACGTCCGGCTCACCGTGGAGAAGTCCCCGGCCACGCCGGGCGAGCCGGTGCTGGAGGTGGCCGGGCTGGTCGTCGACGACGACCGGCAGATCCGGGCGGTCGACGGCGTGGACCTGACCGTGCGCGCGGGCGAGGTGCTCGGCGTGGCGGGCGTACAGGGCAACGGCCAGACCGAGCTGATCGAGGCGATCATGGGCCTGCGCCCGTTGCTCGCCGGCACGGTCAGCCTGGCCGGCGACCGGATCGACGGCTGGAAGACCAAGAAGGTGCTCCGCGCCGGCGTCGGCTACGTGCCCGAGGACCGCAGCGTGGACGGCTTGGTCAAGGAGTTCAGCGTCGCGGAGAACCTCGTGCTGGACATCTACGACCGGCCGCCGTTCGGCGCCGGGCTCGCGCTCAAGCCGGACGCGATCGCGACGTCGGCGAAGGAGCGGATCGAGCAGTTCGACGTGCGCACCTCATCGGCCGACGCGCCGGTGGGCACCCTCTCCGGCGGCAACCAGCAGAAGGTGATCGTGGCCCGGGAGATGTCCCGGCCGCTGAAGCTCTTCATCGCCGCCCAGCCGACCCGCGGCGTCGACGTCGGGTCGATCGAGTTCATCCACAGCCGGATCATCCGCGAGCGGGACATCGGCACCGCCGTCATGGTGGTCTCCAGCGAACTCGACGAGGTGATCGGGCTGGCCGACCGGATCGCGGTGATGTACCGGGGCCGCATCATCGGCATCGTCGGCCCGGACACCCCGCGCGAGGAGATCGGCCTGCTGATGGCCGGCATCAGCCCGGACGCGCTTCCCGAGCGCGGTGCGGACGCCGCGCCGACCGACGGCACGGCGACCGGCGGCACGGCTACCGGCGGAACGGCCACCGACGGTGCGCCGACCGACGGCCCGGTGACCGACGGGGGCCCGGCGAGCGCCGCACGCCCCGCGAGCGAGGACGAGGAATGAGCGACCCCAACCCGCAGTCCGGCTCGCCGGACAAGGAACCGGCGAGCGAGGCGCAGGCCGCGCAGACCGCTCTGGGCAACACCGAACAGGCCGAGTCGGCGACCGCGCCGGGCCGGCCGACGCCGGAGCCGAAGCCCGCCCTGGGCCGGCTGTTCCTGGACAACCTCTGGGCGGCCAACACCTTCACGGTGACCCTGCTGTCGCTGGTGCTGGCGATCGTGGTCGGCGCGGTCTTGATGATCATCTCTGATCCGGACGTGCTCGCCACCTACTCGTACATCACCTCCCGCCCGTCCGACGCGCTCAATTCGAGCTGGACGCTGGTCAGCGAGGCGTACGCGAACCTGTTCAAGGGCTCGATCTTCGACCCGGAGGCGTTCTCCGGCTGGCTGAACGGCACCAACGGCTGGGAGGCCGTGCTCGCGCCGATCTCCGAGACGCTCACCTACAGCGCGCCGCTGGTCTTCACCGGCCTGTCGGTGGCGCTGGCCTTCCGTGGCGGCCTGTTCAACATCGGCGCCCAGGGCCAGGCCACCATCGGCGTGATCTTCGCCGCGCTGGCCGGCTTCCTGCTGCCGCTGCCGCCCGGCCTGCACCTGCTGGTGGCGGTGCTGGCCGGCGCTCTGGGCGGGGCGATCTGGGGCTTCATCCCCGGCATCCTCAAGGCCCGTGCCGGTGCGCACGAGGTGATCAACACGATCATGCTCAACTACGTCGCCACGTACTTCCTGACCTGGCTCATCGTGCAGAACGGCGTGCAGGATCCGACCCGCACCGACGCGATCAGCAAGGCGGTGGACAGCTCCGCGCAGCTGCCCCGGCTGCTCGGCGACAACCTGCGGGTGCACGCCGGCATCCTGCTCGCCGTGCTGGCCACCTGGGCGGTCGCCTGGCTGCTCAACCGCTCCACGCTCGGCTTCGAGCTGCGCGCGGTCGGTGCCAACCCGGACGCCGCCCGCACCGCCGGCATCAGCGTCACCCGGACGTACATCCTGATCATGGTCTTCGCCGGGATCCTGGCCGGTCTCGGCGGCTCGAACATGGTGCTCGGCTCCACCGCCAGCGCGTTGACCCCGCTGGTGGTCGCGCAGATCGGCTTCGACGGCATCCTGGTGGCGCTCCTCGGGCGGGTGAAGCCCTGGGGGGTGTTGCTGGCGGCGCTGCTGTTCGGGGCGCTACAGGCCGGCGGCAACCGGATGCAGTCGTACTCGGGGATCTCACTGGAGCTGGTCACGGTGCTCCAGGCCCTGATCGTCATCTTCATCGCCGCGCCCGCCCTGGTGAAGGCGATCTTCCAGCTCCGGGCCGCACGAGCAGCCCGGTTGCAGACGAGCCTGGCGAAGGGCTGGTAACTCATGTCCACCATGGCTGTCCCCGACGTGGCGGTCGCCGCGGTCGACGAGGGCTTCTGGACCCGGAACCGCAAGGTCGGCCTCGTGCTGCTCGCGCTCGGCCTGCTCTCGGCGGTGCTCTTCGGCGCGCTCGCCACCGACCAGCAGGCCCGGTTCACGCTCAGCGATGACGCGGGCGGCGCCGCGCTGGAGATCAACGGCACGATCGGGGCGATCCTGTTCGGGATCATCGCGATCGCCGCCGGCGCGGCCCTGCTCGCCGGGGTGCCCAAGCGCTGGTTCACCACCGTGCTCGGGGTCGGGCTGATCGGCTTCGTCCTGTCGTTCCTCTGCTGGCAGGTCTCCGCCGCGCCGACCGGGCAGAACTTCATGCCGCTGGTCAACATCATCCGGGGCACCTTCATCCTGGCTCTGCCGCTGATCTTCGGTGCGCTGGCCGGCGTGCTCTGTGAGCGTTCCGGTGTGGTCAACGTGGCCATCGAGGGGCAGTTGCTGATGGGCGCGTTCAGCGGCGCGCTCTTCGGCAGCATCTCCGGCAACGTCTGGGTGGGCCTGGTGGCCGCCGCCCTCGGCGGCGCGTTCATCTCGCTGCTGCTGGCCATCTTCGCCATCCGCTACCTGGTCGACCAGGTGGTCATCGGCATCGTGCTGAACCTGCTCGCGGTCGGCGTCACCGGCTTCCTCTACGAGCGGCTGATGCAGACCAACATCGAGCGGTACAACAGCGCTCCCCGGTTCAGCAACTGGGAGATCCCGCTGCTCAAGGACATCCCGGTGCTCGGCCCGGCGCTGTTCCGCGGCAACATCTTCCTCTACCTCGGCCTGCTCCTGGTGCTGGTGATCCACATCGCGCTGTTCCGCACCCGGTGGGGGCTGCGTACCCGCTCGGTCGGTGAGCACCCGACCGCCGCCGACACGCTCGGCGTCAAGGTGCTGCGGGTGCGGTACCGCAACGTGCTGCTGGCCGGTGTGGTCGCTGGCATCGGCGGTGCCTCCTACACGCTGGCGCTCTACTCGTTCACCAAGAACATGATCGGCGGCAAGGGCTTCATCGCGCTGGCCGCGCTGATCTTCGGCCGGTGGAACCCGACCGGGGCGCTGCTCGCCGCGCTCTTCTTCGGCTTCGCCGACCAGCTCGCCACCTATCTCGGTGCGATCAACAGCGCGATCCCCAGCCAGTTCCTGGCCATGCTGCCCTACCTGGCGACGATTCTGGCGGTGGCCGGGCTGGTCGGCCGGGTCCGGGCACCGGCCGCCGACGGCAAGCCGTACATCAAGGGCTGACGCCCGGTGGCCGACGCGGCGGGGCCGAGGTGGTCCCGCCGCAGGCCACGATGGCGGTGCGGCAGAATGATGGGATGACCGAGATCGACTGGGCGCGCCTGCGCGCCGCCG
Source organism: Micromonospora sp. NBC_00389 (assembly GCF_036059255.1). Lineage (NCBI taxonomy): Bacteria > Bacillati > Actinomycetota > Actinomycetes > Micromonosporales > Micromonosporaceae > Micromonospora > Micromonospora sp. NBC_00389. The sequence continues at coordinate 2,321,043 of NZ_CP107947.1, forward strand.
CCACGGATGCGATGCGGCACGCGTACGCGCCGTACTCGACGTTCCCGGTCGGTGCGGCCGCTCTGGTCGACGACGGCCGGGTGGTGGTCGGCTGCAACGTGGAGAACGCCGCGTACGGGGTGACCCTCTGCGCCGAGTGCGGGGTGGTCTCCAGCCTGCACGCCACCGGCGGCGGTCGGCTCGTCGCGCTCTCCTGCGTCGACGCCACGGGTGAGCCGCTGATGCCGTGCGGCCGGTGCCGGCAGCTGCTCTGGGAGCACGGTGGGCCGGAGTGCCTGATCGAGACCAGGGACCGCCCGCTGCGGATGGCCGAGCTGCTGCCACACGCCTTCGGCGTGGAGGACCTGGAGGCGGTGACCGGCGAGACGCCGGTGCCGGTGGTTCCGGAGCGGCTGGCCGCCTGGCGTGGACGCGGCACCGTCTTCGTACACCCGGACATGTCCGCCGGGCAGCAGGTCTGGACGGCGTACTGGGAGCGGTCGGCCGGGGACGACGCGGGCGCCGAGACCGGTGTGCTGGAGGAGGCCCCGAGCTGGGACGACCCCGCAGAGGCGATCACCTGGGGAATGGCCCGGACGCCCCGGGTGGTGGTGGTCGACGCGACCGGGACCATCTTCTGGGCCGGCGAGGGTGAGCCGCCGATGGAGATCCCGGTTCGCTGGTCTTGATCTTTGTTGCTGGTTGCGCTTGGGGCCGGGGCCGACCGTGCCCGGCTCCGGGCGGTCAGGCTTGATCCCTCCGCCGGGCACGGTCGGCCCCGGCCCCGTCGTGGGCACGGCCGTACGTCGGTCACGGTTGCGGGCCGGTATCTCGATACGACTAGAGAGATCTTCTGATGAGTAGTGGTTTTGCTGCTGTTGATGTCATTCGGGTGAAGCGGGACGGGGGTGTGCTGTCGGACGCCCAGATCGACTGGGTGGTGGACGCGTACACCCGGGGGGTGGTCGCCGACGAGCAGATGTCGGCGCTGGCCATGGCGATCCTGCTCAACGGCATGACCGGGCCGGAGATCGCGCGGTGGACCGCCGCGATGATCGCCAGCGGTGAGCGGCTGGACCTCTCGGCGGTGCGTCGCCCGACCGTCGACAAGCACTCCACCGGCGGCGTCGGGGACAAGATCACCCTGCCGCTCACCCCGCTGGTTGCGGCGTGCGGCGCGGCCGTGCCGCAGCTGAGCGGGCGCGGCCTCGGCCACACCGGCGGCACGCTGGACAAGTTGGAGTCCATCCCGGGCTGGCGGGCCGCGCTGAGCAACGACGAGTTCATCACGCAGCTCGGCGACGTCGGCGCGGTGATCTGCGCGGCCGGCGCCGGGCTCGCCCCCGCCGACCGCAAGCTGTACGCGCTGCGCGACGTGACGGGCACGGTGGAGGCGATCCCGCTGATCGCCAGCTCGATCATGAGCAAGAAGATCGCCGAGGGCACCGGGGCGTTGGTCCTCGACGTCAAGGTCGGCTCCGGTGCCTTCATGAAGTCCGTCGACCAGGCCCGCGAGCTGGCCCGCACCATGGTCGAGCTGGGCGGCGCGCACGGCGTCCGGACGGTCGCCCTGCTCACCGACATGTCCACGCCGCTCGGCCTGGCGATCGGCAACGCGGTCGAGGTGACCGAGTCGGTCGAGGTGCTGGCCGGTGGCGGGCCGGCCGACGTGGTGGAGCTGACGCTGGCCCTGGCCCGGGAGATGCTCGACGCGGCCGGCCTGCCGGACGCCGATCCGGCGGCGGCGTTGCGGGACGGCCGGGCGATGGATTCCTGGCGGGCGATGGTCCGGGCGCAGGGCGGCGACCCGGACGCGCCGATGCCGGTCGCCCCGGAGGTCGAGGTGGTCCGCGCCGAGCAGGACGGGCACGTCGCGGCCGTCGACGCGTACGCCATGGGGGTGGCGGCCTGGCGGCTCGGCGCGGGCCGGGCCCGCAAGGAGGACCCGGTGAGCGTGCCGGCCGGGGTGGTGCTGCACAAGCGGCCGGGCGACCCGGTACGGGCCGGCGACGCCCTCTACGAGCTGCGCGCCGAGGACCCGGCGCGGATCCCGGCGGCGCTGGCAGAGGCTGCCCGTGCCGTGCGGATCGCGCCGACCGCACCAGCGGCGACGCCGTTGGTCATCGAGCGGATCGGCTGACCAAGCGCGGAGTCGGGGTGGCATGGTGCCTGTCACCAGGGGGCGCTATTCTCGCAGGCCAAGGGGGATAGCCGGCCTTGAGCCGTCGCGAGCAGACAGGAAGACTCCGCCGTGACCGTACCTGCCCCCAACCCCCGTGAGGTGCGCGAGGCGAGCCTGGACGAGCTGTCCCGGCTCGGCCTGCCGTTGCCGCCGGCCCAGTTCCCGCTCGTCTGGGAGCCGGGTGACAAGATCGAGCTGCGCCCCACGGCGGAGATCGAGGCGCGGATCGCCGTGCTGCACCTGATCCTGGCCCGCTGCTTCGGGATGCCCCCGCAGGCGGCGATGAGCTGGCTGCTCGGCTCGCACCTGGTCGAGATGGTCACCCCGCCGGAGTGGCAGTTCGTGATGGGCGGCAAGGGCGACCACCGCTCGTTCGTGCTGCACCACGACGCGCTCTTCGCGCTCGCCTGGGTGCTCGGGCTGACCAAGCAGCTCGACCCGACCCTTGCCGTGGACGAGCAGCTGATGGAGCGGTTGCCGCACATCGCCGCGGGGGAGATGTTCCCGCACTGGCGATCCCGGATCCTCACCGCGCCGCAGCACCCCGCCGATGTGGCCGCCCTGCTCGACCTGCACTACTGCCTGGACTGGGCGTACCTGGAGACCGAGCGGAGCGGCCGGCCGGTGCCCGGGCTGGTCGACGCGAACGCGATCGGGCAGCGGCGTTGGGCGCTGGAGTGGGCGGTGATCCTGCGCGGGCCGTACCACGACGAGCCCCCCGGCTGGGAAGAGGTCGACCTCTCCACCTGAGCGGCCGGGTCGGGTGCCGGCACGGGAAGCGGCGGGTGGTCAGCGGGGCATCGGGCGCCAGACGGTCAGCCGCACCGCGACGGTCACCCGTACCGGCTCGGCGAGGGCCGTCACCCGGGCGGCGAGCCCGGCCGGGTCGGTGTGCCAGGCGCTGGGGCCCATCCCGACCAGCGTCGCGACCTCCGGGCCGGTCAGTGCCAGCTCCCGCCGGTGCACGGTCGACGTCGCCGGGGTGAAGTGCCCCCCGAGGCTCTCGGCGACCCGGTCGGCCTTGGCCGGGTCCACCCGCAGCAGGCCGAGGGCGCCGACCAGTTCGGTGAGGTGGTCCTCGGCTGGCGTCACCACGAGCAGGGACCCGGCCGGGTCGAGCACCCGGTGGAACTCCGCCCCGTTGCGCGGGGCGAAGACGTTCAGCAGCACGGCCGTGCCGGCGTCGGCCAGGGGCAGCCGCTGCCAGGTGTCGGCGAGCGCCGCCGCCGCGCGCGGGTGCGCCCGCGCGGCCCGGCGCAGCGCCGGCTTCGACACGTCCAGGGCGAGACCCGCGGCGTCCGGCAGCGCCGCCAGCACCGCCGCGAGGTGCCGGCCCGTCCCCGCCCCGGCATCCACCACCAGGGGGTACGACCCGACGGCGCGCTCCCCGGCCATGTGCTCCTCGGCCAAGTGCTCCCCGGCCAGGTGCTCAAGGGCCTGTGTCGCGGCGGCGGCGAGGGCGGTCGAGATCAGGTCGTAGTGGCCGGCGGAGAGGAAGTCGGCGCGGGCGGCCACCATCTCGGCGGTGTCCCCGACGTGCGGGGCGCGGCCGGCGAGCAGGTTCACGTAGCCCTGGCGGGCCACGTCGAAGCTGTGCCGGCGCGGGCAGCGCAGCGCGCTGGCACCGCCGGCGGCGACCTCGGCCAGCGGCTCGGCGCAGACCGGGCAGCGGAGCCGGTCGACGATGCGGGGGTCCACGTCAGGCGTCCAGGTAGGTCAGCACCGCGCGGACCCTGCGGTGGTCGTCGTCGCAGTCGCGCAGGTCGAGCTTCGCGAAGATCGAGTTGATGTGCTTGCTGACCGCCTTCTCGGTGACCACCATGCGCTGGGCGATCGCGCCGTTGGAGCGTCCCTCGGCCATCAGCGCCAGCACCTCGTGCTCGCGCGGGGTGAGCCGGCGCAGCGGTGCGGCCCGGGCGGGCCGGGCCAGCAACTGCGAGATCACCTCGGGGTCCATCGCCATCCCGCCGTCGGCGACCCGGTGCACCGCGGCGACGAACTGCGTCACGTCGGCCACCCGGTCCTTGAGCAGGTAGCCCACCGCCCCGGCGCCGTCGGAGAGCAGCTCCCGGGCGTAGAGCTGCTCGACGTACTGGGAGAGGACCAGCACCGGCAGGCCGGGAAGCCGTTCCCGGGCGGTCAGCGCGGCGCGCAGCCCCTCGTCGGTGTGGGTCGGCGGGAGGCGGACGTCCACCACCGCCACGTCGGGACGGTGCTCCAGCAGGGCGGCGAGCAGTTCGTCGCCGGTCTCCACGGCGGCCACCACCTCGTCGCCGTACGCGGTGAGGAGGCGGATCAGCCCGTCGCGCAGCAGTGCCAGGTCCTCGGCGATCACGACTCGCACGGCAGCTCCACGTCGACCACGGTAGGCCCACCGGCCGGCGAGCTGATCCGGACGCGGCCGTCGAAGACGGCGAGCCGCTGGCGGATGCCGGCCAGCCCGGTGCCCCGCTCCGGGTCGGCGCCGCCCCGGCCGTCGTCGGAGACGGTCAGCCGGACCGTCGTGCCGACCCGGCGCAGCCGCATCGCCACCCGCTCCGCCCCGCTGTGTCGGGCCGCGTTGGTGAGCAGCTCGGCGGCGGTGAAGTAGAGCGCCGACTCCAGCGGGGGTGCCAGCCGATCGGGCAGGTCGACGTCCAGGTCGACCGGCAGGGCCGCGCCGAGGGCGAGGGCGGCGAGGCCGCCGGCGAGCCCTCGGTCGGCCAGCACCGGCGGGTGGATGCCGCGTACCACGTCGCGCAGCTCGGACAGGGCGGTGCCGGCGCTCGTACGGGCCTCGGTGACCAGCCCGCGGGCTGCCTCCGGGTCGCGGGCCAGCAGCTCCTCGGCGAGGCCGAGGTTCATCGCCATCGCGACCAGCCGCGCCTGCGCGCCGTCGTGCAGGTCCCGCTCGATGCGGCGCAGCTCGGCCGCCTGCGCGTCGACGCTCTGGGCGCGGGTGTCGGCCAGTTCCACCACCCGCTCGGCGAGGGCAGCCCGGGCGGTCGGCGCGAGCAGCGCACGGGTCAGAGCCTCGTCCAGGTGGACCAGCCCCCGGGGCAGCCAGTACGCCCCGACCCCCACCAGCAGCCCGAGCACCACGGCCAGCCCCGCGTTGCCCAGTGAGTCGATCGGCAGGCCCAGGTAGTTGTCGACGGCGCCGGGCGCCACGGTGTGGATCGCCGGCATGGCGAGGCCCTGCGCGGCGCCGAGCCAGATACCCACGGCGAGCACCACGGCGACCGGGGCGTAGGCGAAGTGGGCGAACAGGAACGCGAGGTCCCGGTAGGTGGCCGGGTCGCCGGCCATCGTCCGCAGCCGGGCCGTCAGCCCGCCCGACACCGGCCGGTACGCCGACCGGATCGGCGGGTCGGGCACCCGGTGACGCTGCCGCTCCAGCAGCGCCCGGGTGCCGGTGAGGGTGCGGTCGAGCAGAGGCAGGCCGACGCCGAGCAGGCTGAGCCCGGCGGTCAGGAGTGTGGCCAGCGCGAAGCCGATGCCCGCGCAGGCCAGCCCTGCCGTGACGGCCAACTGGTTCAGCTCGCCCCAGGCCCGCCGCACCCCGCTCATCGGGCCATTGTCCCAGCCGTCACGGCGTCCGCCGCCAGCGCGGGGGCCGAGGCCGTGTCGCCCGCCGGCAGGGTGGCCGCACCGGGCTCGGGACGGGTACGGGCCGGCCAGAAGGCCACCCGGCCGGTGAGCGCGGTCGACGCCGGCACGAGCAACCAGGAGAGCCCGAACGTGGCGATCAGTACGCCGACGGCGACGGCGAGCCCGATCTGGGCCATCATCGGCGACGCCACGAGCACCCCGAAGCTGCCGGCCAGGATCACCCCGGCCGCGGCGACGGCGGGCCCGGCCCGGCGTACCGCCTCCTCGGCGGCCTGGCGGGGCGAGCGTCCCGCGCGCAGCTCCTCCCGTAGCCGGGCGACCATCAGGATGTTGTAGTCGGTTCCGATCGCGGTGACGAAGAGGAACACGACCAGCGGCAGCTGGAAGTTGAGCCCGGACTGCCCGCCGAGGACCTGGAACACCAGCACACTGGTGCCGAGGGTGGCGGCGAAGCCGAGCGCGACGGCGGCGAGCAGTCCCAGCGAGGCGAGCAGGCCGCGCAGCATCAGCAGCAGGAGCAGCCCGATCAGCCCGGCGGCCACCGGGAAGACCAGCCGGAGGTCCTCGTCGAGCACGGTCCGGATGTCGGCGAAGGTGGCGGTCTCCCCGCCGACGTACACCTGGGTGCCGGGCGGCGCCGCGGCGTGCGCGGCCGGCCGCAGTTGGTGCTCCACCGCGTCCATGGCGCGCTGCGAGTACGGCGGCTCGGCGAGCAGCACCTGAACCTGGGCCACGTCCCCCTTGACCTCGACCCCGCCCGGTGCCGCCACGATGGGCACCTCGGCGAGCCGTGCGGCGAACCGTTCGGCGGCGATCGCGTCCACCCCGGGCCCGGTGAGGTAGACGACGGTCGGGGAGAGGGTCCCGGCCGGCAGCCCGGAGCGGAGCCAGTCCAGGGCCCGGGCCGACTCGGAGCCGGGCGGCAGCGCGTCGAGTTCGTAGCTCGGCCGGTGGTGCAGCGCGCCGAGGCCGAGCAGCCCGAGCGCGGCGACCGTGGCCAGCACGACCCGGGCGGGCCGGCGGGCGACCAGCCGGCCGGCGCGGGCCGCCAGACCGGTCGGCGCGGCGGCACCGTCACCCGGCGTCCCGCCGTCACCCGACGCGACCAGCTTCGCCGGCCAGTACGCCCGGCGGCCGAGCAGCGAGTAGACCGCGGGGAACAGCGTCAGCGCGGCCGCCACCATGAGCAGGACGGCGACGGCCAGGGCAGGCCCGAGCACCCGGAACGATGCCAGTTGGGAGAGCACCAACGCGCCGAACGCCACCGCCACGACCAGCGCGGACACGGTGACCGGGCCGCCGATGCGGCCGACCGCGTGGACCATCGCTGCGCGCCGGTCCTCGCCGGCCCGCAGCCGTTCCCGGTAGCGGAAGAGCAGGAAGACCGCGTAGTCGGTGCCGATGCCGAGCAGCACGACCGGGAGCAGGCCCGTGGTGGAGGCGTCCAGGGCGTACCCGAAGACCTTTCCGCCCAGCGCGAGCAGGCCGGTGGCGGCCTGCGCGACCAGCAGCACCAGGAACAGGTTGACCAGCGCGATCGTGGGGCTGCGGAAGACGACGAGCAGCAGGAGCAGGATCACCAGCATCATGGCGCCGTTGACGATCATGTCGAGCAGGAAGCTGTCGGCGGCGCCGGCCGCCTCCCCGGTCCAGCCGGCGACCAGTCCGCTGCCGGCCAGCGCGTCGTCGGTGGCGTCCCGAAGCCGCCCGACGGCCGCGATGGTGGTCTCCTCGTACGCGTCCCCGGACAGGCGGGCCTCGGCCAGCCGCAGCCGCCCGTCTGGTGCGACCGCGCCGGGGGTCACCTCGGTGACGCCGGCGACCCGTAGCTCCTGCGGCAGCCGGTCGATGCGGGCGCTGTCGTCGGCGGTCAGCGGGGCCCCGTCGGCCCGGCGGACGACCAGCACCGCGCTGCTGCCGGGCTGCGCGGGGAAGATCCGCGCCGCGATGCCGGCGGCCTGCGCGGACTCGTACCGGGCCGGCAGGAAGTCGGCCTGGCTGTCGGCGGGGGGCGGTCCGGTCGGCCCGTAGACGGCGAAGGTGGCGGCGGTGAGCGCGGCGATGGCGAGCAGCCAGCCGGCGATCACCCGACCCGGACGGCGGACCACCGCTGTGGCCAATGTGGTGAACACGTGCAACTCTCCCCGCGTCGGCTTCTGGTGATGCCGTTGACGCTAGGCAGCCGGACGGGTCACTTCGATGGTGCGCGTACGCCGGTCCGATGGTGGTGCCTGCACCACCATCGGTCACCGCCGCGCGTCGTCCGGGCCGGTCAGGTGGTCGACCACGCGGTGGGCCAGCGCGTCCAGCGCGACGATCTCGTCGGGGGTGAGCAGGTCGATGAAGTGCCGGCGGACCGCCGCCACGTGGCCGGGGGCCGCCGCCTCGATGGCGCGTCGACCCTCGGCGGTGAGCGCGACGACGGCGCCCCGCCCATCCGTCGCGCACTCCTCGCGGGTGACCAGGCCGCGCTGCTGCATGCGGGTCAGGTGGTGGGAGAGTCGGCTGCGTGACCAGAGCATCCGGTCGGCCAGTTCGCTGAGTCGCAGCCGCTGGTCGGGAGTCTCCGACAGGTCGGAGAGGACGTCGTAGTCGGGCTCGGAGAGCCCCGCGTCCCGCATCAGCTCGCGGGCCAGTTCCAGGTCGAGCAGGCGGCGCATCTGCCGGTAGCCCCGCCAGGCGCTCTGCTCCTGCTCGTCGAGCCAGTGTGGTTCGTCCATGCCGACCATCCTAGCCATCTGGTTGACATGTCATCAATCCACTGCCTAAGGTTGGTGACATGTCAACCAGATTGCCGGGCCGGCTGGTCCGCCTGCTGACCGGCCTCGTGTTGTTCGGCGTCAGCGTGGCCCTGATGGTCCGCGCCGACCTGGGCCTCGCGTCCTGGGACGTGCTGCATCAAGGGCTGGCCGAGCGGACCGGGCTGCCCCTCGGCCAGGTGGTGAACCTGGTCGCCGTGGTCGTGCTGCTGCTCTGGATCCCGCTGCGGCAGCGCCCCGGGGTCGGCACCCTCGCGAACGCGGTGGTGGTCGGGTTCACCGCCGACGCCGCGCTCGCCGTCCTGCCGCCGGTGACCCCGGTCGCCGGCCGGATCGGCCTGCTGGTCGCCGGCATCCTGCTCAACGGGTTCGCCACGGCCCTCTACCTCGGGGCCCGCCTCGGGCCCGGGCCACGCGACGGCCTGATGACCGGGCTGGCCGCCCGCGGCCTGCCGATCGGGCGGGTACGCACGGCCATCGAGCTCGGCGTGCTCGCGCTGGGCTGGGCGCTCGGCGGCACCGTCGGACCCGGCACTCTCCTCTTCGCCGTCAGCATCGGACCGCTGGCGCAGCGCCTCATCCCCACGTTCACCGTGCCGGCCCCGCGCCGGCCCGCCACCACAGGAGCGACACCGCCATGCCCTGCCTGACCGTCATCGTCGCCAGCACCCGGCCCGGCCGGGTGGGCCGCCGGATCGGCGACTGGTTCACCGCCATCGCCACCGCACACGACGCCTTCGACGACGTACGCCTCGTCGACCTCGCCGAGGTGGGCCTGCCCTTCCACGACGAGCCGCATCACCCCTCCGAGGGTCACTACCTGCACCGGCACACCCGGGAGTGGAGCGCCACCGTCGACGCCGGGGACGCCTTCGTCTTCGTCATGCCGGAATACAACTACGGCTTCAGCGCGCCGCTGAAGAACGCGATCGACTACCTCTACACCGAGTGGCAGTACAAGCCGGTCGGCTTCGTGAGCTACGGCATGACCTCGGGCGGCCTGCGCGCGGTCCAGATGATCAAGCAGGTGGTGACCACCCTCAAGATGATGCCGGCCAACGAGGCGGTGACCGTGTTCCTGCGGGAGGCCCTAGACGATGCCGGCGAGCTGGTGCCGAACCCGGCGCGTGATGCCGCCGCCGAGGTGATGCTCGGCGAGCTGGACCGGCTCGCCGCCGCCCTCGCCCCGCTGCGGGTGCCGGCGTGAACGCACGGCTGTGGGAGCTGTTCGGGGAGCGGGGCCGGGGCGTGCTGGTCACCCTGCGCCGCGACGGGCGGCCCCAGCTGTCCAACCTCGACTACCTCGCCGAACCCGGCCTGATCCGCTGCTCCACCACCGGCGACCGGGCCAAGGTGCGCAACCTGCGCCGCGATCCCCGGGCCAGCCTGCACGTCACCACCGCCGACGGCGGGGCGTACGCGGTCGCGGAGGGCGTGGTCACATTCACCCCGCCGGCGGCGGCGCTCGACGACGCAGGCGTCGAGGAACTGGTCGAGGTCTACCGGCGGATCCGCGGCGAGCACCCCGACTGGGCCGAGTACCGGGCGGCGATGGTCGCTGACGGCCGGCTGGTGCTCCGGCTCGCCGTCGAGCGGGTGTACGGCTGGCGTCCCTGACCGGCGCCGGTCAGGCCATGCCGGCCGTTGCGGCCGGGCGACGCGGGGCGTCCGGCCGGACGGTGCGGAAGTTGGTGCCGGCGGGTCGCGGCACCGACCACCGGTCCGTGCCGGTCCCGTCGGCCGGCCCGGTGCGGCCGACTAGGGTCTGAGCATGGTCGCGACAATCCGTTACGAGGACATCGTCAAGGTCCCGAAGGCGCTGCTGCACGACCACCTCGACGGCGGGCTGCGGCCGGCGACAATCGTCGAGTTGGCCGCCGAGGTGGGCCACGAACTGCCCACCACCGACGCGGAGGCGCTCGGGCGCTGGTTCGTCGACGCGGCCGACTCGGGCTCCCTGGAGCGCTACCTGGAGACGTTCGCGCACACCGTGGCGGTCATGCAGACCGCGCCGGCGCTGCGCCGGGTGGCCCGCGAGTGTGCGCTGGACCTGGCCGCCGACGGCGTGGTCTACGCCGAGGTGCGCTTCGCCCCGGAGCAGCACCTCGAACAGGACCTGAGCCTGGACGAGGTGGTCGAGGCGGTGCTGGCCGGGTTCGCCGAGGGCACCGCCCTGGCCGTCGAGGCGGGTCTGAGCATCCGGGTGGGCACTCTGCTCACCGCGATGCGGCACGCGGCCCGCTCGCAGGAGATCGCCGAGTTGGCCGTGCGGCACCGGGACGGCGGGGTGGTCGGCTTCGACATCGCCGGCGCCGAGGCGGGCTTCCCGCCCACCCGGCACCTGGACGCCTTCGAGTACCTCCAGCGGGAGAACTTCCACTTCACCATCCACGCCGGCGAGGCGTTCGGCCTGCCGTCGATCTGGCAGGCGATCCAGTGGTGCGGCGCGGACCGGCTCGGCCACGGGGTACGGATCGTCGACGACATCAGCCCGGGCGGGGTGCCGGTGCTCGGCCGGCTGGCCGCGTACGTCCGGGACAAGCGGATCCCGCTGGAACTGTGCCCGTCGTCGAACGTGCAGACCGGTGCGGTGGACTCGATCGCGGACCATCCCATCGGCCTGCTGCGGGACCTGCGCTTCCGGGTCACTGTGAACACCGACAACCGGCTGATGAGCGGCACCTCGATGTCCCGGGAGATGGCGCTGTTGGTGGAGACGTTCGGCTACGGCTGGCGGGAGTTGCAGTGGTTCACCATCAACGCGATGAAGAGCGCCTTCATCCCGTTCGACGAGCGGCTGCGGATCATTGATGAGGTGATTAAGCCGGCGTACGCCAAGCTGCTGCCCTGACCAGTCAGCCGCGCGGGTGGCCGGCGAGCAGGCCGGCCACGCGGTGCAGCACCTCCCGGGCCCGGGCCGCCTCCGCACCCAGCCCGGTCTGCCGGCGCAACACCGCGGGCTCGGCGCGCAGCAGCGCCACGCCGCGTCGGACCAGCACGCGGGGCGCTTTGCGCTGCTCGGACAGGTCGCGGGCCAACCGGCGCAGGAAGGTCGCGCCGCGCGGGCGGCGCAGCGCGTACGCGCCAGCGAGCAGCCCTCGGCGCCGGCACTCCTCGACAATCTCGGCGGCGAAGATCCCTTCGGCCACGAAAAGTGGCGATCCGGCGACGTCAAATGGCCGGGTGGCCACCCGTCGATCTGCGCCGATCGCATAAACCGGCACTTCCGCCCGACCTTCGCGGGCGAGGCGGGCAATCGTCTCCACCGCGGTCAGGGCGTCCCACGACTCAGGTGATTCCCAATCGACCTGACCGTTTCGGTGCGGCAACGTAGGGTCATCGCCGTCCTTGTAGAAGTCGTCCAGGCAGAGCACCGGTAGGCCGGTTTGCTGTGCTATGTAGGACTTTCCGGAGCCAGAAGGGCCGGCGAGCAGGACAACGCGGTGCGGATGTTCCATTACCTTCAGTTACTCCGGCCAGACGGACTGCTATCAAATCGTATCAACATCTCATCACACATTCGGCCGGTGACAACCTGGGCTTTCTTCTTGCCGGGCGACATGGTGGAATCTCGGGGGTCCGACCCGCCGGGTCGGTCGCTGGGCGTTGCCCGGGGCAACGCGCTGAAGCTGTAATCGCGAGGGCGGTGACGTGAGCAAACGGCCAAAGACGGCGGGCTCCTTCCTGTCGCGGCTGCGCCGGCCGGCCAGCCGGCTCCGGGACATGCCGATCTGGTCCAAGCTCGGTCTCATCATGATCGTGCCGACCATCGCCACGGTCGTTGTGGGTACCAGTGGTCTGGTCGACCACCTGGAGACCCTCAACAATGCCAACCGGGCCGGCGACCTGGCCAACCTGTCGAGCTACTCGGGTGACCTGGTCGACACGCTGCAGGACGAGCGGACGGCCGCCGTGCTGCTGTCCGCGGCGGACGGGCTGCAGCCGAAGGCGCAGTACCAGGAGGCCTACAACCGGGTGAATTCCCGGGTCGACCAGGCGAAGGGTCCCTACCTGCAACAGCGGGCCGAGATCGAGGACCTGCCAGCCAGCCTGGAGGGCCTGCTCGACCAGATCGACCAGGACCTGAAGGATCTGCCGGGCGCCCGCAGCCAGGTGTACAACAGCAAGCTCAAGCTCACCGAGACCGTCCAGGCGTACGAGGGTCTGATCAACAACCTGCTCGCCATCCGTGAGTCGGCCACCCAGCTCGCCGGTAACAACGAGCTGAGCGACCGGATGCGAGCCGCCGCGGCCGTCGCCCGGGAGAAGGAGTTCCTCTCCGTACGCCGGGTCGTCGTGCACCGCGCACTGGACCAGAAGCAGCTGACCCCGGTGCTGCGTACCGACTACATCGCCAGCGGCACCGGCCAGCAGCAGGCGGAGCAGAGCTTCAAGGCCGTCGCCACCCCCGAAGAGGCCGCGTTCCACGATCAGACGATCGCCGGCGGTGACCGCCGCGAGGCGCAGAACTACATCGGCTGGATGGACGGCAACACCACCGGCGACATGCGCGGCGCGATCTTCGGTCCGGACCAGTGGGACTCGGCCATGACGGCCAACGCCAAGCTGATCCGCTCGGTCGAGACGAAGCTCGACCGCGACGTGGTCGCCGAGGCCGACAACCTGCGCTCGGACGTCCAGCGCCAGGTGTTCCTGGAGACCGGCCTGCTGCTCAGCATGCTGCTGCTGGCCATCCTCTTCGCCTACCTGGTCGCCCGCTCGATGGCCCGCTCGCTGCGTGAGCTGCGGCAGGGCGCCCTCTCGGTCGCCCAGTACGGTCTGCCGCAGGCGGTGGCCCGGCTGCGCGACCCGCAGGTCGTCGGGCAGTTGTCCCCGGTGCAGCTGGCCAACCAGATCGCCGAGCCGCTGCCGGTTCGCAGCAAGGACGAGTTCGGCCAGGTGACCGAGGCGTTCAACGCCGTCCACCTGGAGGCCGTCCGGACGGCCGCCGAGCAGGCGGCGCTGCGCGCCTCCGTCGCGACCATGTTCGTCAACCTGGCCCGCCGATCGCAGATCCTGGTCGACCGCCTCATCGGTCACCTCGACCGGCTGGAGCGCGGCGAGGAAGACCCGGACCGGCTGGCCGAGCTGTTCCAGCTCGACCACCTGGCCACCCGGATGCGCCGCAACGACGAGAACCTGCTGGTGCTCGCCGGCGCCGACTCCACCCGCGTCCAGCGCGAGCCGGCTGCGCTCATCGACGTGCTGCGCGCCGCGCAGTCCGAGGTCGAGCACTACACCCGGATCGAGTTCGGTGTCATCGACCGGGACATCGAGGTCGCCGCACACGCGGTCAACGACCTGGTGCACCTCGTCGCCGAGCTGTTCGACAACGCCACCGCGTTCTCCCCGCCGGATTCGCAGGTGATGGTCGAGGCCCGCCGGGTCGGCGACCGTGCCTCGCTCTACGTCGAGGACCGCGGCATCGGCATCAGCCGCGAGCAGCTGTACGAGCTCAACGAGCGGCTCGCCACGCCGCCGCAGGTGGACGTGGCCGTGTCCCGCATGATGGGCCTGGTCGTGGTCGCCCGGCTGGCGTCCCGGCACGGGGTCCGGGTCGAGCTGCGTCCCGGCGGTGACCGTGGCACGGTCGCCGACGTGACCCTGCCGACCTCGGTGCTGGTGCCCCGGGCGCTCTCCGGCCGGGTGCAGCAGCCGCCGGCGCTGCCGGCTGCCGGCGGCCCGCAGCAGCACGGTGGGCCCGCGCCGGCCTTCGGCGCGCTGCCCGCACTGGGCAACGGCCCTCGCCCGAGCGAGTCCGGCAACCAGGTCACCCTGGGCGGTCGCCCGTTCGATCCGGCCTCGCGCAACGGCGCCGGCACCCCCGCCAACACCGGTGCGTACCGCTCGATGCCGGCCTGGTCGGACCTGACCGGTGCGGCCGGGACGAACGGCGGGGACGGGTTCACCCCGCGGACGGCCAACGGCCAGCCGATCGACCCGCTGCCGCAGCGCCGGTCCGGTGACGAGCCCCAGAACACCGGTCAGCAGCAGGCCATCCCGAGGCAGTTGCCCAGCAGCCCGGAGACGCGCCCGTACTCGCCGCCGCCGGTCTCCGCGCCGCCACTGCCGCCGGTCTCTGCCCAGCCCTACTCCGGTGCGCCGGTCTCCGCCTCGCCAGCCTCCGGCCAGCCGTACTCCGGGCAGCCGTACTCGGGTGCGCCGTACACCGGTTCGCCGGTGTCCGCCGCCCCGGCCTCCGGGCAGCCGTACGCCGGCCCTCCGGTATCCGCGTCGCCGGTCTCGGCCACCCCGGCGTCCGGTCAGCCGTACTCGGCGCCACCGGCCTCCGGCCAGTCGTTCAGCGGCTTCGCGCCCCGATCCGCCCCGCCCGCGTCGACGCCCAGCGCCCCCGCACCGCCGGCCTGGCCGCCGGTGCCGGGTGGCGACCGGGACGCGGCGACCCCGCCGGTTCCCGAGCGGCTCGCCGCCGCCCTGGACATGACGACGGAACTGCCACGGGTGCAACGACCCGAGCAGTCGGCCGCCGCGGCCCAGCCGCCGGCACCGACCCCGGCGGCACCGGCGCAGAGCCGGCCCGCGCCGCGCCAGCCGCAGGCCCAGAACCGGCAGCGGTACGCGGACGAGACCATGGAGCTGCCGATCTTCCGGGAGCTCGAGTCGGCCTGGTTCCGTACCCGCCGGCCGGGTACGGATGAGGCGGCGGCCCCGGCAGCCCAGCCGGCGGCGAACGGCGGCACCGCGACACAGCAGTTCGCTACGGTCGAGGCCAGCGGTCGGGCCGTCCACAAGACACCACCCGGGACGACAGGTAACACGCCGATGGCAGACACTCCGACGGCCGGAGGAGCGCCGCGGGACAACGGGTCTACAGCGAACGGGGGCGCTCGCCCCAGCCTCGCCGAGAGCCTGCCGACCCGCCGGCCCCAACCGCAGCAGACCAACGGCTGGCAGACCGCCGCCGACGACGGCTGGCGTGCCGCCACGGCAGCGGCCAGCACGGCGCCAGTGAGCGAGACCACCACGACCGGTCTGCCGAAGCGCAAGCCGATGGCGCAGCTGGTGCCAGGCGCGGTGGAGAAGCCCACCACCTCGGTCCAGCGGCGCTCCCCGGAGGCGGTCCGTGGCCTGCTCTCCGCCTACCACCGGGGCGTGCAGCGAGGGCGTAGCACCTCGGACAACCCGACCAGCCCGGAGGCGACTCCGGGAGGGCAGCAATCCTCGCAGTCTGGCTCAGGCTCAGCGGCCGGGAGCGGGCAGAAGGAGCAAGAAGGATGACAACTACGCAGGATCTTGGTTGGCTGCTGGCCAACTTCGCCGACCGGGTTCCCGGTGTCGCGCATGCGGTCGCCGTCTCGGCGGATGGCCTGCTCCTCGCGTCGTCACGGGATCTGCCACGGGACCGGGCCGACCAGCTCGCCGCGATCGCGTCCGGTCTGGTCAGCCTTACCCAGGGGGCGGCTCGCTGCTTCGAGGGAGGCGCCGTACTGCAGACCGTCGTGGAGATGGACAATGGCTTCCTGTTCCTGATGTCCATCTCGGATGGCTCGTCCTTCGCCGTACTGGCCGCCCGCAGCTCTGACGTCGGGCAGGTCGGCTACGAGATGGCGCTGCTGGTCGACCGGGTGGGCGACGCCTTGACCCCGCAGCCGCGTGCGGCCGCGGGAATGCTGGGCTGACGTCGCGCCGATCGTGAGGTCGGCGCAACTGCAACGACAACAACGACTGGTGTCACCGGTGGGAGCCGGTACCGGGTACGAAGGAGGTGAGCGGCGACATGGCCGATCGTGACGAACCGACCGGAGCGTTGGTCCGTCCATACGCCGTTACCCGTGGTCGTACCCGTCCCCGGCTCGACATCGCGCTGGAGGCGCTCGTCGAGACGACGGTGCGCGGTCGGGCCGCTGCCAATGGCAACGGCGGCCAGGGCCGCGAACACCAGTACATCGCCGCGCTGTGTGACGGACGCGTGCAATCGCTCGCCGAGATCGCGGCGCGGATGCAGCTCCCGCTCGGTGTGGCCCGGGTGCTCATCGCCGACATGGCGACGGACGGCCTGGTCGCAGTCCACGAGCCGACCATCCTGGACGACTCCGACGACGCGGTGGGCACTGAACTGCTGGAGAGGGTGCTGAGTGGACTTCGCAGGCTCTGACATGTCGCACCGCCCGCCGAACCCGAGCGCGCGCGTGACGTCGGCGAAGATCGTTATCGCCGGTGGATTCGGCGTCGGCAAGACGACGCTGGTCGGCTCGGTCTCGGAGATCACGCCGCTGACCACCGAGGCCATCATGACCTCCGCCGGCGTGGGCGTCGACGACACCCGGCAGGTGCCGGGCAAGACGACGACCACGGTGGCCATGGACTTCGGCCGGATCTCGATCGATCGTGACCTGATCCTGTACCTGTTCGGTACGCCGGGTCAGACCCGATTCTGGTTCATGTGGGACGAACTGGTCCGGGGCGCCATCGGTGCGGTCGTGCTGGTGGACACTCGCCGGCTGGCCGACTGCTTCGCGGCGATCGACTTCTTCGAGCACCGGCGGCTTCCGTACCTGGTGGCCATCAACTGCTTCGACGGGATGCAGTACCACGACCCGCAGGACGTTCGGGACGCGCTGGCGATCTCGAGCGACGTGCCGGTGGTGGCCTGCGACGCCCGTAACCGGGAGTCGACGAAGCACGTGCTGATCTCGCTGGTCGAGTACGTGCTCACCATGCGTCGTAC
The DNA here is from genome assembly GCF_036059255.1 of Micromonospora sp. NBC_00389. Classification (NCBI taxonomy): domain Bacteria; kingdom Bacillati; phylum Actinomycetota; class Actinomycetes; order Micromonosporales; family Micromonosporaceae; genus Micromonospora; species Micromonospora sp. NBC_00389. The sequence goes on from NZ_CP107947.1 coordinate 2,338,243, forward strand.
GCGCGCCGTCGCCCCGGCCTGATCGGGCGATCAGCGCCCGGTGGTGGCTTCGGCCGCCACCGGGCGCTAAATGCTGTCCAGGACCGGTCGGTGCGCGACGGTCGGAGATCGTGGAAGGATCCGACCCCTGGAGGGGCAGGTCCCTTCCAAGGTCTTTACATAGACGTCGTCCGGGGTGAGACCTCTCACCCCGGACGTTTGTCGTCGGTCTGCGCTTGTGTCGCTGTGCCGTCAGCCGGAGTGGCTGACAGTGCTCAGGACTGGTAGCCGGCGGAGCGGTACTCGTACTCCCGGTCGTCATCGCGGTCGCCGTGGTCGCGGCTGAAGTCCCAGCCGCCAGCGGCCTCGCGACCCGGCCGACCGCCCACTGCGAACCCGCCGATCTCCTGGCCGCGGCGCCAGCCGCGGAAGTAGCCGGTGGTGTTCTCGGCGAGGCTCGCAGCGTCACGCACTATCCGCAGTGGACGCTCTTCGCGCAGCGGGGAACCCGGGACCAGGTTGGCCTGCGGCACCCGCTTTGGCAGCCCGGCCGTCGTCTCGGCACCCACCGCGGGGCGGGCGGCCTGCTCGGCGGCCTGCCACCCGGTGTCGGCCTTCGTCGACCAGTCCAGGTCGGATTCCTCGGTCTGCCCGACGAACCAGGCCGACTTGGCCTGCGCAAAGATCAGGAGGTCACCGTCGCCCTCGTCTGCTACCGGCGGTGGCCGGTGCTCGACCGGGGGCGCCGGCCGGTGCTCGGGAGCGCGCTCGGCGCGGGCTGTGGGGCGGCTGTTGCGAGCGGCCTGCTCCGCGTCGACCAACCGCAGCGGCGGCGTCTCCAGACGCGGGTCGGCGGGCGGGTTGAGCCCTTCGCGCAGCGCCCGATCGGCCAGCGGCGGCGGCTCCACCAGCCGCAGCATGGGTGGCTCCTGGGGCAGGTCGTCCGCCAGCCAGGGCGGGGTGACGCGGCCGTCGGCGCGACCCGGGTCGGTCGGGGCGTCGATGCCACGGCCGCCGCCGTACGAGTAGGCGGCCGGGTTGTTCGGCGAACTGTCGGCCGGGTCCTCCGGGTTGTTGACCAGCGGCCAGTTGGCCCGGGAGCCCGGCGCTGCCGACTCCTGGTCGGGCCGGGGGATGGGCACCGGGATGCTGAGGTCGGTGGCGCTGAACCCGCCGGTGGGCGGCTCCTCGACCGGACGCTGCAGGTGGTTCGGGCGGGGCTGGCCGTTGGTCTTCGGGCGGGGCGGGATGACGGTGCGCTGCCGCTCGGCCCGCGCGTTGTTGATCGCGGCGGTGGTCAGCGTCGGCCGGAACGGCTCGCCGGCCTCGGCCGGCGGGACCGTGCCGCGCTGCGCCGGTGCGATCGGCGTGATCCCCGGAGGCGGGGGCGGCGGCGAGGAGACCGGCCGGTTGGTCGGACCGTCGATCCGGCTCGGACCGAACTCGGCTCGCCCGGGCGGGGCGGACACCGGCGGGCCGGCGAACGCGGCCGGGGCCACCGGAGCGGGCGCGACCGGCGGCGGGGTGACCGGAGCCGGTGCGACCGGCGGCGGCCCGAGTGGGCGGGGCGACGCCAGCGGGGCGCCGCCCGGGACCGGCTCGGGGCGGCTGCGCCGACCACCGGTGGGTGCGGGCTCGGCGGCGGCCGGGGCCGAGGTCGGCCGGACCGTCCGCAACCCGGTGCTGGTGTTGGCCATGCCGGCCAGGTCGCTGATCGACTCGCCACGACGGGTGGCGGCCCGGCGGCCGGGCGCCGGCGCGGGAGTGCTGACCCGCGAGCTGAGCGCGCTCACCAGAGCCTCGCAACCGGCGTCGCAGGCGCGCACCGAGGCGACCGCCTGCCGGACCGTCTCGGCCACCGCAGAGGTGAGCGCCCGGTTCACTGCGGCGCGGCGCGGCGTCTCGGAGATGGCGACCCGCAACGCGGTGACCGCATCGTTGATCTCGTCGGCGTCGGCCACCCCGTCCGCGGCGAGGTGCGCGGCGATGGCGTCGGCCGCCACCGAGACCTCGCGGCCCCGGGCGACGGTGCCGCCGAGCATGCCCGGCTCGGGCAGCGCGTCCAGCACCGCCAGCGAGACCGGCTCGGCCGGATCGGGGTACGCGCGCAGCGCCGCCGGGTAGAGCTCGCGCAGCACCTCGCGCAGGGCCACGGCGGCGGAGTGTCGACCGCTGGCCAGCGCGGCGTGCGCGGAGAGCACCTGCTTGTAGCCGGCGAGGTCCCGGGGTGCTGGCAGGGTGACCGCGGAGAGTGCGCCCGCCTGCAAGGCGCGGGCAAGGCCGACAGCCCGACGTTCGGCCGGCGGCGACTGCATCTCCTCCAGGGAGTCGTCGTCGGCGAACCGCTCGGCGAAGTCGTCCACCGAGTCGTCGTCGGCGATCGCCAGGGGCCGACCCGCCGCGCTCAACAGCGAGGTGACCGTGTGGTCGTCGCTGTCGGCGGCGATGGCCGCACCGCTCGGCCCGCCCGACCGCTCCACGAGCAGCGCGACGAGCTGGGCGTAGCCAGCCGGGTCGTCGCCGATCTCGCAGACATGCAGCAGACGGCCTGCGTCGTCGACCACAGCGGACGTCAGCGTCGAACCGGCCGAGGCCGATCGATCAGCCGGGTCCGCCGAGGCCAGACCGCAGTACACGCGCACGAGCGCCACGGCGTCGTCCTCCTCCCGGGACAGGTCTTTCCTCTGCCAGCAACTGATGCTCCCCGGTACGGGTCAGTCGCGCCAGTCCACGACCGCAGAGATCTTGCCGACAATGGTGCGCCAACCCAGACTTGCGGTTTGTGCCCCGATTTTCTTCAGCCGCCGTCGGCCCATGAAACCGCCGATCCCACCGTTGACGGTGGCTCGCAGCGCCTCGTCCAGATCGTCGAGGCTGGACCCGGCGGAGAGCATGTCCAACACCGCAGGCAGCCGCAACGCGTACGACAGGTCACGGGCGACCTCACCAGCCTCGATCAGCAGGGTCGAATCCCAGCTGTCGTGCCCGCCGCGCAGGTTCTCCACCACGAGGTCGAGCTCGTAGGTGTCCTCGTCCAGCGGCGCGATATCGGCCGGCTCTACCCGTTCGGCCAATTCATTCCAGCTGTCCAGTTGGGACAGATCGTTGGGCGCGCCGGATCGGACGAAACTCACCAACGACTCGGGGGTTTTGAACAGCAGCAGCTTGCCCCGATGGCTGAGGAAGGCGGGCACCTCCTCGTCGTCCGCCTCGTTGGCGACGTCCTCGTCCTCGTCGTCCTTGGTCGCGTCGGCGTCCGTGGCACCGTCGCGGCGACGGCGCGACGGCTCCTCCTCGTCGCCCTCGGCGAACTCCTCGGCCAACTCCTCGTCGAGGATGACGACGGTCTCGTCGTCCTCCTCCTCGACCACCTGACGGCGAGCGAGGAACGGGTCGTCCTGGTCCCGCTCGGTCACGTCGGTCGGGGTCAGCTCCCCCGCCGTCCGGTACGCCCGCAGCGTGAAGCCGGTGCCGGCGGGCAGGGCGATCTCCACCGGGTCGATCCGCACCTCGTCCCAGAGCGACCGGTCGGCCGGCGTCGACGCGCGGCCGGTCTCGTCGGACTCGTCGGCCTCGTCTGGCTCGGCCGGGCCGGTAGTGTCGTCGAGCTCGGGCTCGTCGGCGTCGGGCCGTTGGGGCGACTGGCGGGCCACGCTGACCTCCGTGTGCTTCGGGTTGCCCACCCGCCGGCGTCTCCGACCGGCGAGTGACTCTGGGCACATACCCTAGTCGGCGGGTCTGGGTGGCCGGTGCCCGCACCCCGAAGGCCGGGCGGTGCACCGGTTCGGGCCTGCGGGTCGGCGCCGGCAGCCACAGGTTACCGCCGGCGTCTCCGGGGGGCTGCCGGTGGCGGACCGGCCGTCGGACAAGTAGCCTTGCTACGCATGAAGGCCCAGGCGTTGCACGGCCACCTCGACGCACTGCTGCTCGCCGTTCTCGAACAGGGCGCGCTGCACGGCTACGCCATCATCGAGGCGCTGCGGGCGCGCAGCGACGGCAACCTCGACCTGCCCACCGGCACCATCTACCCGGCTCTGCGGCGGCTGGAGCGCGCCGGGCACGTGGCGAGCACCTGGAGCACGGTCAACGGCCGGGAGCGGCGGACGTATCAGCTCACCGACCCCGGCCGGCGGGCGCTGGCCGGGGAGCGGGCGGGTTGGCGCGAGTTCCGCACGACGGTCGGCCAGTTCCTCGACCCGGGCAGCCCACCTCCCGGCACCCCGGCCTGAGCCGCCCGCCGACTCAGCGGGCGGTGGCCCGCAACCAGCCGCGCGCCGCGCGGGTCAGCGAGAAGTAGGCGGCGCTGATCAGCACCGCGCCGATGATCATCGGCGGCCAGCTCAGCGCCGCGTCCCAGAGCCCGATCGACCAGGCGAAGAGAGCGCCGCCGGCCAGCATGCCGAGGACCAGGGTGCCGGTCAGGCCGGCGCCCACCGCCCGCTGCGCCACCACGAGGCCCGGCCGGGCGGACCGGCCGCTCGCCACCACCACCAGCAGACCGGCCACCGCGAACAGCAGCGCACCCATCCAGATCCAGTCGACCGAGGCGGAGAGCAGCAGGTAGACGGCCGGCGGGCGCGGGCCATCGCTCCAGGTCGCCCCGCTCCAGGTCAGGTCGCCCGCCACCACCAGCACCCCGGCCACGGCCAGCATCCGCAGCGAGAGCCCGCGCAGCGCACCCACCGCCAACTCGGCCTGCCAGGAGGGGAGCAACTGCGCCGGTGTGCCGAACTCGGCCACCGCCCGCCGCTGCGCCTCGGTGGGCGGCACCCCGTCCTCGCGGTACGCCTCGACGGCGTCCAGCAGCCCGTGCCGGGCTTCGGTCAGCAGGTCGGTCTTCAGCCGCGCGGGCCCCTGCAACCGGGCGGCCAGCTCCCGGAGGTGCTCCTCCACCAACACGTCCTCACAGCGCAGCATGGCACCACCCTGTCACGGACGTCGGTGCGCGGACGTCCGGGAAAACCCTGGTCGGTCCCGGAGGCCGGTCAGGGGGCGAGGGCCAGATACCCGCGTTCGGCCGCCGCCTGGAGCAGCCACTGGTCCCGGTACCAGCCGGGGGTGGCGATCAGCTCGGCGTGCCGGCCGCGCTGGATCACCCGGCCGCCGTCGAGGACGACGATCTCGTCCAGGTCGGCCAGCCCGCTGAGCCGGTGGCTGATCAGCAACACCGAGTGCCCGGTGGGGGTGGCGGCGAGGGCGGAGGCGAGCACCGCGTCCGCGGCGGTCGGGTCCAGCCCTTCGGTGGGCTCGTCGAGCACCAGCACCGACGGCGCGGCGAGCAGGGCCCGGGCGAGCGCGAGCCGCTGCCGCTGGCCGCCGGAGAGCTGGGCGCCCTCCTCGCCGACCAGGGTGTCCCAACCCGCAGGCTGGGCGCGTACCCAGTCCAGCAGGCCAGCGGCGGCGGTCGCTGCGGTCAGCTCCTCGTCGTCCGCCATGGCCCGGCCGAGCAGCAGGTTCTCCCGCACGGTGGCGTGGAAGACGTACGCCTCGGCGAGCAGCCCGCCGACCGCGCGGGGCAGCTCCTCCTCGGAGTACGCCGACAGGTCGCGGCCGTCCAGGGTGACCCGGCCGGACGCGGGCCGGACCGCGCCGGTCAACACGGCCGCCAGGGTGCTCTTGCCGGCGCCGCTCGGGCCGACCACCGCGATCCGCCGCCCGGCCGGCAGGTCCAGGCTCACCCGGTCCAGCGCGGGCGCGGCACCGGCCCGGTACCGCACGGTCACCTCGACGAAGCGCAGCTCGTGCGGGCCGCCCGGGTCCACGCCGTATGGCTTGAGATCGGCGGCCGGGGGAGTCGGTGCGTCCGCATCGAGCAGGGCGGCAACGCGGGTCAGGGCGGGCCGCAGCTGGGTCCACTGGCGGGACGCCGCGACCAGGGCCAGCGCCACCTCGACGGCGGTCAGGGTGCCGACGGCCAGCACGCCGATCAGTACGCCCCGCACGTCGGCGGCGAGCGCGACCAGCACCACCGCGGCAGCGGTCAGGCCGGCGACGAGAACGCCCGCCGCGTCCACCGCGAACCCGGTGGCGGCCAGCCGGCGTTCCAGCCGCGCCAGCCGTCCGGCCCGCTGCTCGGCGGCGTGCAGAGCGGTGTCGGTCGCGCCGAACGCGGCCAGGTCGGCGGCGCCGTGGGTGAGGTCGATCGCGTCGGTGGCCAGTGCGCCGCGCAGCGGGGCCACCTCGGCCGCGCTACGCCGGGTGACCGCGGTGGCCAGTACGGGCAGCGCCACCCCGGCCACGAGCAGGCCGATGGCGAGCACACCGGCGGCCGGCGGCGAGATCAGCGCCGCCCCGCCCACCGCCAACAACCCGACCAGGGCTGCCGCCGAGGCCGGCACCAGCACCCGCAGCAGCAGGTCCTGGACCGCCTCGACGTCGGAGACCAGCCGGCTCAGCACGTCCCCCGAGCGGTGCCCGGCGGTGCGGCGGGCGGCGAGGGTGGCGAAGACCCGGGCCCGAACGTCGGTGATCATGCGGAGCACGGCGTCGTGCCCGGCGAGCCGTTCGGTGTAGCGGAACACGCCCCGGCTGATCGCCAGTGCCCGGACCGCGACGATCGCCACGGTGAGCCGGTCCAGCGGCGGCTGGCCGGCGGCGCTCATCAGCAGCCAGGTCGCGGTGGCCATCAGGGCGAGCCCGGCGAACTCGGTGGCAGCGGCGAGCAGCCCCGCGCCGACGAGCCGGCTCAGGTACGGCCGGGCCAGCCGCAGCACCGTCCGCTCGGCGGTCGCCCGCCCGGCCGGTGCCGCGCCAGCCGCCAACTCCGGCATCGCGTCCAGCGGGCCCGGCCCGGCCGCCAGGGGATCGGGTGCCGTGCTCATCGGGTCACCTTCCCGGTCGGCTCGGGCGTCAGCTCGGTGACCCGGCCGTCCTCGATCCGCAGGATCCGGTCGGCGTCGGCCAGCAGCGCCGGCCGGTGCGCGACCAGCAGCGCGGTCCGCCCGGCGACCAGCCGGCGGGTGGCGTCGAGCACCACCGCCTCGGCTGCGGTGTCCAACCGGGCGGTGGGCTCGTCGAGCAGCACCACCGGGGCGTCCCGGAGGAACGCCCGCGCCAGGGCCACCCGTTGCCGCTGCCCGCTGGACAGGCCATGCCCGCGCTCGCCGAGCAGCGTGTCCAGCCCGTCCGGCAGGCCGGCCACCACGTCGTCCAGGGCCGCGTCGTGTACGGCGGCGGCGAGTGCCTCGGGCCGGGTGTCCGGCGCGCCGAGCCGGATGTTGTCGGCCAGTGAGGCGGCGAAGAGGTGGGCCCGTTGCGGCACCCAGGCCAACTGCCTGCGCCAGGCGTCCGGGTCGGCGGCGGCGAGGTCGACCCCGTCCACCGTGATCCGGCCGCTGGTCGGGGTCACGAAGCCGAGCAGCAGGCTGAGCAGTGTGCTCTTGCCGGCGCCGCTGGGCCCGATGATGGCGATCCGCTCGCCGGGCCGGACGGTCAGGGTCACGTCGCGCAGTGCGGTGGTCCGCTCGTACGCCACGGTCACCGACTCGAACCGGATCTCGCCCCGGCCGTCCGGAGTGGCCGCGCCCTCGGCGGCCCGGGGTGCGGCCGGCGCGGCGGAGATGGTGAGCGCCTCGTCCAGCGCGGTGAGCCCCTCCATGCTGGCGTGGAAGCGGCTGCCGGCGGCCCGCAGCGGCAGGTACGCCTCCGGGGTGAGCAGCAGGATCAGCAGCGCGGTCTGCAGGGCCAGGCCGCCGCCCAGCAGCCGGATGCCGACCGGCACCGCGACCAGGGCCACCGAGAGGGTGGCGACCAGCTCCAGCACCAGCGCGGAGAGGAACGCGATCCGCAGCGTCTTCATGGTGGCGACCCGGTGCCCGTCGGCCATCCGGCGGACCACCTCGGTCTGCGCCCGGGCCCGCCCGAACGCGCGCAGCGTCGGCAGCCCGGCGACCATGTCGAGGAAGTGCCCGCCCAGCAGGGAGAGCCGGCGCCACTGCCGCTCCGTGGCGGCCTGCGCCTGCCAGCCGAGCAGCGCGCCGAAGACCGGGATCAGCGGCAGGGTCAGCGCGATGATCACCGCCGAGCTCCAGTCGGCGAGGACGACCCGGGCCAGCACCGCCAGTGGCACCGTCACGCTCAGCACCAACTGCGGCAGGTACCCGGTGAAGTACGCGTCCAACGCGTCGAGCCCACGCCCGGTCAGGGTCGCGAGCTGACCGGCCCGCTGACCGGCCACCCAGGCCGGCCCGTGCCGGCCCACCGCGCCGAGCAGGTCGGCCCGCAGCGTGGCCTTGACCGTGGCGGCGACCCGCGCCGAGACCGTGCCCTGCGCCCAGACCAACGCCGAACGGGCGGCGACCGTGAGCACGAAGCCGGCCAGCGCCGGCCGGTCCAGCCGCCCGTCGAAGGCCGTGGCCAGCACCGTCGCCAGTGCGGTGGCCTGCGCGACGATCAACCCGGCGGCGAGCACGCCGAGCAGGGCGAGCACGGCAAGATCACGCCGGGCCTCGGGGACCCGGCGCAGCAGACGCGGGTCGAAGGGACGGCGGTTCACCAGTACACCGGTGCCCTGCCGTCGGTCCGTCCCCGGAAAACCCACCAACACATTGCCTGGAAGCCTAGTAGGGCCGGCAGCAGGGGCAGCACCACCCAGCCGAGCAGCCGCAGCGTCGGTGCGCTGGCGGCGGCGTCGGCCACCGTCAGCGAGGCGCCCGGGTCGGTCGTGGACACCAGCACGTAGGGCCAGAGGGCCGCGCCGACCAGCGCCACCGGCAGCGCCAGGGCCGCGCCGGTGGCGATCAGCGCCCACCCCGGCCGATGCCTGGTCAGCGCCGCGCGGGCCACCAGCAGCGCCGCCGCCAGCAGCACCGGCAGGAGTACGGCCACCGCGGGCCGCTGGACGGCGTCGCGTACCCGGGCGGAGAGCACGCCCACGACGGTGGCCAGGGCGACCGCGGTGAGCGCCACCCGCACCAGCCGGCGGGCCAACCGGCCGACCGCGGCGGCGTCGGCGGCCGGCAGCCGCAGGGTGAGGAAGGTCGCACCGTGCACCGCGACCAGGGCGACCATGGTGAGCCCGGCGGTGGCCGCGAACGGAGTGGCCAGATGCGACACCCCGGCGACGTGCCCGTCGGCCTGCCGCGGCATGCCCTGCAGCAGCGCGGCCAGCAGCACGCCCCAGCCGAGCGCGGCGAGCGCGCTGCCGACCACCACGACCCGGTCCCAACGGGCCCGAATCCGTTCGTCGGTGGGTCTGCTGCGAAGCTGCACCCCGGCGATGACCAGGATCACCCCGGTCAGCGCGCCAGCGACGGCCGGGTAGCACCCGGAGAGCAACTCGCCCTCCAGCACCGGGAAGGCACCGAAGAGGATGCCCATGGCAGCGACCAGCCAGACCTCGTTGCCGAGGAAGAACGGGCCGAGCGCGGTCAGCGTCGCCCGCCGCCCGGCCGGACCACCACCCCGGGCAAGCAGCAGCCCGACGCCGTAGTCGTACCCGGCGAGCACCAGGTACCCGCAGAAGAAGAGGCCGAGCAGGGCGTACCAGGCGAGGTCCACGGAGATCTCCTCAGGCGAGGGCGGGTTCGGGCTGGGACGGCTCGTGCGGCACTGCCGGCGGGCGGCCGAGCGGCGGGTCGCCCGCGCCGCGGGCCGCGTGCCGGGCGAGCAGGACCCAGTTGGTGACGGCGAGGGTGCCCAGCAGCAGGCTGAAGCCGATCAGCGAGGCGAGCATCACCGGTGCGCCGACCGGGGAGACCGCCTGCTCGGTGGGGAGCAGCCCGTACGCCACCCAGGGTTGACGGCCGACCTCCCGGGAGATCCAGCCGAGGATCACCGCGACGAACGGCAGCGGCAGGGCGAGCAGGACCAGCCAGAGCGGGAAGCGCAGTCGGATGATCCAGTCCCGGTAGAGCAGGGGGAGCAGGAACCAGACGCAGCCGAGGGTGAAGCCGATCAGGATCATGAAGCCCAGCCCGACGCTGGCCAGCACCGGTGGGGTGTAGTCGCCGGGGCCGAACCGGGCCGTCCACTCGGCGATCAGCGCCTGCGCCTCCGGGCCCTGGCCGAACTTGGTCGGTTGCACCGCGCCGACCGGGCCGAACTGGGCGAAGCCGAAGCCCTGCACCAGGGTGATCGCCACCGCTGCGGTGACCAGGCCGATCCGCAGCGAGGTGCGGAAGAGCGCGAAGTCGGGGGTGCGCCGGATCAGGTGCCAGGCGCTGATGGCCGCCATCAGCATCCCGCCGACCAGCAACGCCGCCGAGACCACGTGCCCGAAGGCCATGCCGAGGCTGGGGTTGGTGAGCAGCGCGCCGAAGTCGGTGAGGTGGGCGATCCCGTCGCGCACCTCGTAGCCGACCGGATGCTGCAACCAGGAGTTGGCCACCATGATCCAGAACGCCGAGGCGTACGCGGTGAGCGCCACGCCCCAGAGCAGCGCGAGGTGCACGCCCTTGCTTAGCCGATGCCAGCCGAAGATCCACATGCCGAGGAACGTGGACTCCAGAAAGAACGCCACCAGTGTCTCGATGGCCAGCGGTGCGCCGAAGACGTTGCCGACGTAGCGCGACAGGCCACTCCAGTTCAGCCCGAACTGGAACTCCATGACGATGCCGGTGGCGATGCCGAGCACGTAGTTGATCACGTAGAGCTGACCCCAGAACCGGGTGAGCCGCTCCCAGGTCGGGTTGCCGGTGACCACCCAGGCGGTCTGCATCCCGACCAGCAGGGTGACCAGCCCGAGCGTGACGACCACGAACAGGAAGTGGATCGAGGTGGTGGTGGCGAACTGCAGGCGAGCGAGGAGCAGCGTGTCCATGGCCGGCTCTCCGTAAGCGTTGGCTCCCTTGTCATAGCCACCCTACACGTAGCTTGGCTACACATTAACTACTACGCCCTGTCGTAAGAAAGTCTACGACGGGGCGTAGTAGTTCTGGGGTTCGGGAAGATCGCGCTCGAACCTGGATGTAGTGGCCTCAGGGCCGCGAGAGGCCACTAGATCCTGGATCGAGCGCGATCTTGAATGGGCGCACGCACGGGCACGGCGGCGCGGCGCGAAGTCGCGCGGTGTGCGGTGCAGTGGGTGCGGGTGCGGGTGCGGGTGCGGGTGCGGGTGCGGGTCAGTTCAGGAAGAGGCTGATCGGGAGGGCGACCAGCGTGCTGGCGACCGCGAGGGCCGCGGCGCCGAGGACCCGGGGCGGTTGGTCGCTGACCAGCAGGCGCTGCACGCGTACGTCCAGGTCCCGATCGCCCATGCCCAGCGCCCCGGCCGGGGTGATCCGGTGGCCGGCCGCAGCGAACCGGCGCAGCGCGCCCGCCAGCGGTGCCTCGGCGTGCAGTTCGCGTGCCTTGTCGTCGGCGCGCATCTCGACCAGCAGGGCGACCCGCTCGTGTGCGTCACGGACCCAGCGGAACCACGGCAACGCGCGGCAGAGCGCGGTGAACGGCAGCAGCACCAGGTCGTGCCGCTCATGGGCGTGCGCCCGCTCGTGGCTGAGCACCGCGGCCAGCTCGGCCCGGTCCAGCAGGGTCAGTGTGCCGGCGCTGACCACGACCTGCGGCTTCACCCCCGGCAGGCAGTACGCCGCGGCGCTCGGATGGTCCAGCACCAGCGCGCCGGGCGCGGCCGGGTCGTCCCGGGCGACCAGCGTGAGCAGGTCCCGGTGGCGGCGCTGGGCGCGTACGGTGCCGTGGATGCTGCGCACGGTCGTGGTGACCAGCACCGCCCCGATGCCGAAGCCCACGCCCACACCGGCCAGGTGGAAGGCGGTCTCCCCGACCGGCAGGGTGCCGTGAGCGAGGTCGGTCGTCAGGGCGAGCAGTGCGCTGCCGGTCGGCAGGTCGTACGCGCTCACTCCGAGCGCCATCGGCAGGCCCATCGCGGAGAGGCCCAGCGCCAACCCGACGGCCTGCCAGCAGATGATCGCCACCCGAGGGCTACGCCACGTCCAGGTCGACCGGGCCAGTACCTGCGCGGTCAGATAGCAGGCCAGCATGGTGGCGGCGAAGTGCGCGGCGTACGCCATGGCGCCCTACCGCTCCGCTGCCTCGTCGGCTGCCCGCCGGCCCGCCGGTCCGTCCACCCGGTCGGTCAGCTCGGCCCCTTCGGTGGGCGCGGGCCGGGTCAGCCCGGCCTCGCTCCCCAGGGCCGCGCGCAGCACCTCGGCCTCGGTGCCGGTGACCGAGCGGGCGAAGCGCACCAGCGCGGCGTCCCGGCTGCCGCCCAGGTCGAGGGCGTCGAGCATGAGCTGGGCGATGTGCGCCTCGCGGCTGGCCGCCGGCCGGTACCGCCAGGCCCGGCCCTCCCGCTCCCGCTGCACCATGCCCTTGCCGGCGAGCCGGTCCAGCACGGTCATCACCGTGGTGTACGCCAGCTCGCGGCCGTCGAGCGCGTCGGCCACCTCGCGCACGGTCACTCCGTCCGACGTGCCGGGAACCACGTCCCACAGCACGTCCATCACCGCACGCTCAAGATCGCCCAACCGAGTCACCCCGCAATCCTACCCCCGGTAGTAGATCCCCCACCCCAAGAGGTCACCCGCCCCGCCACCGACGATCACCAGGTTGGCTGGGTCAGGCGAGATCGATCCTCTCGCCAACCCCATGATCACCGGCGTGGTCGGTCCACCCGAAACACCGCTGGCCGGTGACCCCCACAGGAGGCACCGGCCAGCAAGATCGAATACCCGGGCGGACCCGGCCCAGGTCAGGGTTTCGGGGGGAGCCCACCGGCGGAGGGATCAAGCCTGACCGCCCGGAGCGGGCGGGCTCCCCCCGAAACCCCACGGCCGGGACCGACCGATCACACCCCCTTGGGGTGCCAGACGGTCTTCGTCTCCAGCAGGTTCGTCATTCGGGCCAGGCCGGGGTCGGCGGACCAGTCGTGGTCGGCCGGGGCCGGCCGGAGCACCCGCTTGAGGTTCTCCGCCGCCCTGACCTCCAGGTCGGCCGCCAGCTCGGCGTCGGTCACCCCGGTCAGGTCGATCGCGTTGACGTCCATGTGGGCGGCCAGCGTCGGCGCGGTCTCCGTGATCCTGCCGGTGAGGATGTTGACCACCCCGCCGGGCAGGTCGGAGGTGGCCAGCACCTCGGCCAGCGTCACCGCCGCCAGCGGCTCGGTCGGGGACGCCGCCACCACCACCGTGTTACCGGTGACGATCGCCGGTGCGATCACGCTGACCAGGCCGAGCAGCGCCGGGCGCTCCGGGGCGACGACGGCGACCACGCCGGTCGGCTCGGGCGAAGACAGGTTGAAGTACGGCCCGGCGACCGGGTTGGCGCCGCCGTACACCTGGGGGAGCTTGTCGGACCAGCCGGCGTACCAGACCCAGCGGTCCACCGCGGCATCCACCTCGTCGCCCGGCACGCCGAGGGCCACGAACTGCTCGCGGCGACCCTCCAGCATCTCGGCGGCCCGGTAGAGGATCTGACCCCGGTTGTACGCGGTCGCCCCGGCCCAGCCCTTCACGGCGGCGCGGGCGGCGACCACCGCGTCCCGGGCGTCCTTGCGGGAGGCCAGTGACACATTCGAGGACTGCACGAGATACGACCGTCCCGACTCGCTGCGCGGGAACTTCCCGCCGATGAAGAGCTTGTACGTCTTGCGTACCGCGACCCGCTCAGACATTGAGGTAGCCCTCCAGCCCGTGCCGGCCGCCCTCGCGACCGTAGCCCGACTCCTTGTACCCGCCGAACGGCGAGGTGGGGTCGAACTTGTTGAACGTGTTGGCCCAGACGACGCCGGCGCGCAGCCGGTCGGCCATCCAGAGGATCCGGGAACCCTTGTCGGTCCAGATCCCCGCCGACAGCCCGTACGGCGTGTTGTTGGCCTTCTCCACGGCCTCGGCCGGGGTGCGGAAGGTGAGTACCGACAGCACCGGGCCGAAGATCTCCTCGCGGGCGATCCGGTGCGCCTGGGTGACCCCGGTGAAGATGGTCGGCGCAAACCAGAAGCCCCGGTCGGGCAGCTCGCACGGCGGCGACCACCGCTCGGCGCCCTCGGCCGCGCCGGCGTCGGACAGCTCGCGGATCCGCTCCAGCTGGGCGGCGGAGTTGATCGCACCGACGTCGGTGTTCTTGTCCAGCGGGTCGCCCACCCGCAGCTGGGCCATCCGCCGCTTCAGCGACTCCAGTACCCGGTCGGCGACGTTCTCCTGGACCAGCAGCCGGGAGCCGGCGCAGCAGACGTGCCCCTGGTTGAAGAAGATGCCGTTGACGATCCCCTCGACGGCCTGGTCGATCGGTGCGTCGTCGAAGACGATGTTGGCGGCCTTGCCGCCCAGCTCCAGGGTGAGCTTCTTGCGGGTGCCGGCGACGGACCGGGCGATGGCCCGGCCGACGTCGGTGGAGCCGGTGAAGGCGACCTTGTCCACGCCGGGGTGCTCGACCAGCGTCCGGCCGGTGTCACCGGCGCCGGTGATGATGTTGACGACGCCGGCCGGCAGCTCGGCCTGCTGGCAGATCTCGGCGAAGAGCAGCGCGGTCAGCGGGGTGGTCTCCGCCGGCTTCAGCACCACCGTGTTGCCCGCGGCGAGGGCAGGGGCGATCTTCCAGGCCAGCATGAGCAGCGGGAAGTTCCACGGGATGACCTGCGCGGCGACACCGACCGGCCGCGGGTTCGACCCGAAGCCGGCGTGCTCCAGCTTGTCGGCCCAGCCGGCGTAGTAGAAGAAGTGCGCGGCGACCAGCGGCAGGTCGACGTCGCGGGACTCCCTGATCGGCTTGCCGTTGTCCAGCGACTCCAGCACGGCCAGCTCGCGGGAGCGCTCCTGGATGATCCGGGCGATCCGGAACAGGTACTTGGCCCGGTCCCGGCCCGGCATCGGACCCCAGACCTTCTCGTACGCCTTGCGGGCGGCCCGTACCGCGCGCTCCACGTCCTGCGCGCCGGCCTCGGATACCTCGGCCAGCACCTCCTCGGACGCGGGGTTGATCGACTTGAAGCTGCCGCCGTCGGTCGGGTCGACGAACTCACCGTCGATGAACAGCCCGTACGAGGGCTTGAGGTCCACCACCGAGCGGGACTCGGGGGCGGGTGCGTATTCGAACATCGGCTATCAGTCCAGGGTGAAGTAGTCGGGACCGGAGTAGGTGCCGGTCGTCAGCTTGGTGCGCTGCATCAGCAGGTCGTTGAGCAGGCTGGACGCGCCGAAGCGGAACCAGTCCGGCTCGAGCCAGTCCGGGCCGACGGTCTCGTTGACCATCACCAGGTACTTGATCGCGTCCTTGGTGTTCTTGATGCCGCCGGCCGGCTTCACGCCGACCTGCCGCCCGGTGGCGGCCCGGAAGTCGCGGACCGCCTCCACCATCACCAGGGTCACCGGCAGCGTCGCGGCGACCGGGACCTTCCCGGTGGAGGTCTTGATGAAGTCGCCGCCGGCCAGCATGGCCAGCCAGGAGGCCCGACGCACGTTGTCGTAGGTGGCCAGCTCGCCGGTCTCCAGGATCACCTTGAGGTGGGCGTCCCCGCAGGCTTCCTTGGTGGCCACGATCTCGTCGTAGACCTCCTTGTACCGCCCGGCCAGGAACGCGCCCCGGTTGATGACCATGTCGATCTCGTCGGCACCGGCCTTGACGGCGGCCCGGGTGTCGGCGAGCTTGATCTCCAGCGGCGCCTGGCCCGATGGGAAGGCGGTCGCCACGCTGGCCAGGTGCACTCCGCTGCCGCGCAGCACCTCGGCGACGTACGGGACCATCGCCGGGTAGACGCAGACGGCGCCGACGTGTGGGCAGGACGGGTCGGCCGGGTCCGGGCGCAGCGCCTTCGCGGCCAGCGCGCGCACCTTGCCGGGGGTGTCCGCCCCCTCCAGGGTGGTCAGGTCGACCATCCGGATGGCCAGGTCGATCGCCTGGGCCTTCGCGGTGGTCTTGATGGAGCGGGTGCCGAGCTGTGCCGCCCGCTGCTCCGCGCCGACCTGGTCCACGCCGGGCAGGCCGTGCAGGAAGGTCCGCAGAGCGGTCTCGGATCGTCCCAGCTCGGAGAGCTCCGACCGGGCCGACGTCGTTGTCGCCGTCATGCCGAGAAGTCTACGCACGGGAACACTGAGTGATCTTGCTCACGCCCGCCCGGTGACGCGCCGGCGTGAGCGGCGTCGCTGGTCCGGCCGCAGCCGCACCGCCACGCCGGACGGACCGGTAGGTTGAGCGATCGTGGACGTACACGTCATTGACCACCCGCTGGCCCAGTCTCGGCTGACCGCCATGCGGGACTCGCGCACCGATTCCTCGACGTTCCGGGCCGCGCTGCACGAACTGACCACCATGCTGGTGTACGAGGCGGCGCGCTCCTTCCCCGTCGAGCGGTACCCGGTGCAGACGCCGGTCACCGCCACCGTGGGCACCAGGCTGGCCAACCCGCCGCTGCTGGTGCCGGTGCTGCGGGCCGGCCTGGGCATGGCGGACGCCGCGCTCGGCCTGCTGCCCGAGTCCTCGATGGGCTTCGTCGGCCTGGCCCGCGACGAGGAGACCTACGAGCCGCGCGCGTACATGGAGTCGCTGCCCCGGGAGCTGTCCGGGCTGCCGGTGCTGGTGCTCGACCCGATGCTGGCCACCGGTGGCTCGCTGGAGCACTGCTGCCGGCTGCTGGCCGATCGGGGCTGCACCGACATCACCGTGCTCTGCGTGCTGGCCGCGCCGGTCGGCATCGAGCGGCTGGAACGCTCCGGCCTGCCGTTGCGGCTGGTCACCGCCTCGATCGACGAGGGGCTCAACGACCGGAAGTTCATCGTCCCCGGGCTCGGTGACGCTGGCGACCGCCAGTTCGGCGGCATGCCCCGCTTCTGACGCGTTACCCCGGTCGGTGCCGGGTCCGGCGGGTTCGCGCGCGGTGGTGCGCGGACCCGCTACCGTCTCCGGCCATGACTGGTGTTGCGCTCGCCGAGGAGTTGCTGCTCCTCGCCTACGACGACACGACCGGCAAGGCGACCATGCCGCGGATCAGCCTGGACCTGGGCATGGCCGCCGCGGTCCTGGTCGAGCTGGCCCTGGCCGGCCGGATCGCGTACGCCGACGGGTCCCTGACCGTGGTCGACCCGACGCCCACCGGCGAGCCGGTCACCGACGAGGTGCTCGGCCGGATCGCCGCCGACACCCCGCACACCCCGGCCTCGTGGGTGCAGCGCCTGCGGCACGGCCTGCGCGACCGGATCCTCGGTGACCTGTGCCGGCAGGGCGTGGTCCGGGACATCGACGAGACCGAGCTGGGCTTCATCCACGTGCACCGCTACCCGGTGGTGGACACGTCCGTCGAGGCGGAAACCCGGCTGCGGCTGGCCGAGGCGCTGACCGGCGTGGCCGCACCGGACGAGCGGACCGCCGCGCTGGCCACCCTGGTCGTGGTGCTCCGGATGGAATCGGCGCTCGGGGTGACCGGCGAGGCCGCCGCGGACGCCCGCCGCCGGCTGGCGGAGATCGCCACCGGCGCCGGTTTCTCCGGCGAGGTGAGCACCGACGATTCGGTGGTCCGCCCCTCGGTCGGCCTGGTCGTCGCCGCCCTGGCGAAGGCCGTCGACCAGGCCCTCGGCAAGCGCGCCTGACCCCGACACGAAAGGACCCCTTGCCCACGCACCAGGCGTCGGCAAGGGGCCCTTCCTCGCACTAGAGGCCGAGGGCGGCGGCGATCTCGGTGCGGAGCTGCGCGATCGCGGCCTGCGCGCCGGTCCGGGCCGCCGCGACGTCGCCGTCCGTGACCGGCTCGACGACCTCGAGGTACGCCTTGAGCTTCGGCTCGGTGCCGGACGGCCGGATCACCACCCGGGCTGCCCCGGTGCGCAGGATCACCACGTCCGCCTCCGGCAGCAGGTCCTGGGTGCTGTCGACCGGGTGGCCCAGCAGCGTGGTCGGGGTGGCCGCGCGGATCCGGGCCATCGCTCGGGCGATCTCCCGCAGGTCGTCCACCCGGACGGAGAGCTGGTCGGTGTGGTGCACACCGAACTCGGCGGCCAGCTCGTTCAGCCGGTCGGTCAGCGTACGACCCTGCGCCTTGAGGCCGGCGGCCAGTTCGGCCACGGTCAGCGCGGCGGTGATGCCGTCCTTGTCGCGTACGTGCTCCGGGGCGACGCAGTAGCCGAGCGCCTCCTCGTAGCCGTAGACCAGCGGCGCGCTCCCGCCGCCGGCCCGGACGATCCACTTGAAGCCGGTCAGCGTCTCGTCGTAGGGCAGCCCCCGGGCCGCGCACATCGCCCGGAGCAGTGACGACGAGACGATGGTGGTGGCGTAGAGCCCGGTCACCCCGCGGCGCATCAGGTGGTCGGCGAGCAGTACGCCCACCTCGTCGCCGCGCAGCATCCGCCAGCTCTGCCCGCCGTCGGTCGTGCCGTCGCGGACCACCACCGCGCAGCGGTCCGCGTCGGGGTCGTTGGCGATGGCGAGGTCGGCGCCGGTGGAGTCGGCCAACGCGATCAGCCGGTCCACCGCTCCCGGCTCCTCCGGGTTGGGGAATGACACGGTGGGAAACTCCGGGTCCGGCTCGGCCTGATCGGGCACCACACCGGGCACCGGGAAGCCGGCGCGGGCGAAGGCGGCGGTGAGCACCGCGGCGCCCACCCCGTGCAGCGGGGTGTACGCCACCGTCAGGTCCCGTGACCCGTCCGGCGCGATCACCGCGGTGGCCCGCTCGACGTACGAGGCGACCACGTCGTCGCCGAGCACCTGACCGGGTTGGCCCAGCGGCACCCGGGTCAGCGGGCCGACCGCGCGGATGGCGGCTTCGATACCGGCGTCGGCGGGCGGCACGATCTGCGCTCCCGCGCCCAGTTCCCCGCCCAGCTCGGCGCCGAGGTAGACCTTGTAGCCGTTGTCCTGCGGTGGGTTGTGGCTGGCCGTGACCATCACGCCAGCGACCGCGCCGAGCTGGCGCACCACGTACGCCAGCACCGGGGTGGGTAGCGGGCGGGGCAGCAGCAGAGCCGGCCGGCCGGCACCGGTGGCCACCTGGGCGGTCCGCTCGGCGAACTCGCGGGAGCCGTGCCGGGCGTCGTACCCGATCACCAGTGGGCCGGTGCCGCCCTGGGCGGCGAGCCAGCCGACCAGGCCAGCGGCGGCCTGGGTGACCACGGCGATGTTCATTCCGTTGGGACCGGCGCGCAGCGGGCCGCGGAGGCCCGCGGTGCCGAAGGTCAGCGGCCCGGCGAACCGGTCGGCCAACTCCGGGGCGCTCGCCGGCAGCCGGTCGAGCACTGCCGTCAGCTCATCCCGGCTGGCCGGGTCCGGGTCGTCGGCGAGCCAGCGCCGGGCTTGCTCGCGAATGTCGTCGATTTCAGTGGTGTCCGCCGCCATGCCCCTTGATAGCACGGCGGCGGATCACCGCTGTCGGTTCCCTCCGGCTCAGCCGTCGCCGGTGAGCTGGAACGTCCGGACCATCTCGTCGAAGATCGGCTTGCTCTCGCCGTACCGGGCGTCGCTGGAGGACAGGTAGAACGAGTAGGCCTTGCCGTCGTTGACCACCGCGTGCCACACCCCGTGGCGCATGTCGCCACCCTCGCCGCAGGTGTACTCGAATTCGACGCCAGGGCTGCCCGCCGACTCCCGCTCGCTGATGGCGACCTGCTCGTACGGCTTCTTGCAGGACGTGCTCTTGGTGCGGAGGAAGTTCTGTGCGCTCTCCGCCCAGCGCGTGGGCGTCCCGGTCCACTTCTCGGTGAGGATCCGGATCTTGCGACCGTCGTCCTCCGGGTCGATGTAGTCGGTGTAGCTGCCGCCGGTGGACTTCTTCCAGCCCTTCGGCACCAGCACCTGCACGCCCCGGGCGGAGTGCTCCTGCATCTCCACCCCCGGATCAGCCGGGGCGGACGCGGTGGGCTGGGCCTGGGGGGTGACCGGCGGGGGTTCGTCGCCGCCGCTGGACAGCGCCACGATGCCGAGCAGCAGCACCACGACCAGCCCACCGGCCGCGGCCAACTGCACCTTGCGCGGCCAGCCCTTCACGGTGCTGACCAGCTGACCACCGGTGGCACGGACCTTGCCGAGGGCGCCGCCGCCCGACGGGGCAGGCGGCGTGGCCCAGGGCTGCCCGGTGCCGGGCACCGACCACTGGTTTCCACCGCCGTAGGTGCCGCCGATGCGCTGGGTGGCCTCCGGCGCGCCGCCGTAGGCGACCTGCTGGGTGGCGTCGGACCGGCTGCCGTAACTGACCCGCTGGGTGGCGTCCGGGTGCCCGCCGGCGTCCACCCGCTGGGTGGCGTCCGCGTTGCCGCCGTAGGTGCGCCCGGTAGCGGGTCGGCCGGGAACCGGCATGGCGCCGGTGGGCGTGTGCAGCGGGCCGGCCAGCGCGTCGGCGCTGGTTTCGTCGAGCCCGGTGGCGCCGGCCGCGCCGGCCGGCTGCGGGCGTTCGCCCCGGCGCAGCGCGGCCAGCCGGTCGGTCAACGACTCGCCCGGGGCCAGCATCGCCCGGCCGCCGATCTGGTTGTCCGGCTTCGGCTCCGGCTGGGCAGGCAGGGCGAGGGGCGCCGGTCGCTGCTGCACCGGCACCACGGCGTACGGGTCGGTGACCGAGTGCACGGCGGTGGCGGTGCTGCCCAGCGGGCCGGCGAGCAGCTCGCGCAGCATGGACCGGGAGGTGTGCACGTCCAGCCGGCGGGCCGGGTCCTTCTCCAACAGGCCCATCAGCACCCGGGTCAGCGGACCGCTGCGCTGCGGCGGGGCGGGCGGGTCCTCGACGACGGCGTGCATGGTCTCGATCGGGTCGCCCTTGTCGAACGGGGGCCGCCCCTCGACCGCCGTGTAGAGCGTCACACCCAGCGAGAAGAGGTCGCTCGGCGGCCCGAACTCCTGGCCCATGGCCCGCTCAGGCGAGATGAAGTGCGGCGAGCCGAGCACCATGCCGGGGGTGGTGAGCTGCACGTCGGTGGGCATCCGGGCGACCCCGAAGTCGGTCAGCACGCAGCGCCCGTCGGTGCAGATCAGCACGTTGGCCGGTTTGACGTCGCGGTGCAGCACGCCGATCGCGTGTGCGACCTCCAACGCGCCGAGCAGCGCGATGCCGATCTTGGCAACCGCGCGCTGCGCGACCGGCCCGTCCTCGATCACCATGTCGGCGAGGCTGCGGGCGTCCAACAGCTCCATGACGATCCACGGCCGGCCGGCCTCGGTGACCACGTCGTACACCTGGACCACCGCGGGGTGCTGGATGGCAGCCGCGGCGCGGGCCTCGCGCAGGGTGCGTTCGTACATGGCGTCGCGGTCGCTGGGGGCCAGCCCCGGGGGCAGGACGACCTCCTTCACCGCCACGTCCCGGCGCAGCAGGGTGTCTGTGGCGCGCCACACCGTACCCATGCCGCCGTTGCCCACCGAGGACCGCAGCGAGTACCGGCCACCGATGGTGGTGCCGGGCGCCGCTCGTCCGTTGGCGGAACTAACCGGTCCGCCGCTCCACGTCGGGATCTGAGTCACAGAAAAGCCACCGGGGGAAATCGAGGGGGGCTGGGACACAACCCCCCTATCTTGCTGGTTCCGACGCCCGATGCGAAAGCCGACGCGACGGACGTTTATCCAACTCGACAGAACGTGGCCAACCGTTCACCTCCTGTTGAGCTGTCGGGACGCACTGTGCGGTATCCCTCACCCGACGACGCGCCCACGGGTCCTACCATCCGGGGATGAGCGAACGGCGGTCAAGTGAGTCCGGTTTCCCGATCAAGGACGTCTACTCGGCGGCCGACCTTCCGGAGGACCTGGACACCCGCCTGGGCGGCCCGGGCGAGTTCCCGTACACCCGGGGGGTCTACCCCACGATGTACACCTCCCGCCCGTGGACCATGCGCCAGTACGCCGGCTTCGGCACCGCCACCGAGTCCAACGCGCGGTACCACCAGCTGTTGCGGGCCGGCACGATGGGCCTCTCGGTCGCCTTCGACCTGCCCACCCAGATGGGCTACGACTCGGACGAGCCGATCGCGCACGGCGAGGTCGGCAAGGTGGGTGTCGCGATCGACTCCATCGACGACATGCGGCTGCTCTTCGCCGACATCCCGCTGGACAAGGTCTCCACCTCGATGACCATCAACGCGCCCGGGTCGGTGCTGTTGCTGCTCTACCAGCTCGTCGCCGAGGAGAACGGCGTCCCCGGCTCGGCGCTCAACGGCACCATCCAGAACGACATCCTCAAGGAGTACATCGCCCGGGGGACGTACATCTTCCCGCCGAAGCCGTCGCTGCGCCTGGTGGCCGACACGTTCGCGTACTGCCGCAAGGAGGTGCCGAAGTGGAACACCATCTCCATCTCCGGCTACCACATGGCGGAGGCCGGAGCGACGCCCGCGCAGGAGATCGCGTTCACCCTCGCCAACGGCGTGGAGTACGTCCGGGCCGCGCTGGCGGCGGGGCTGGCCGTGGACGACTTCGCCCCCCGGCTGTCGTTCTTCTTCGTGGCCCGCACCACGCTGCTGGAGGAGGTGGCGAAGTTCCGCGCCGCCCGGCGGATCTGGGCCCGGCTGATGCGCGACGACTTCGGCGCCAAGGATCCGAAGTCCATGATGTTGCGCTTCCACACCCAGACCGCGGGCGTGCAGCTCACCGCCCAGCAGCCGGAGGTGAACCTGGTCCGGGTCGCGGTGCAGGGTCTGGGCGCGGTGCTCGGCGGCACCCAGTCGCTGCACACCAACAGCTTCGACGAGGCGATCGCGCTGCCCACCGAGAAGGCCGCCCGGCTCGCGCTCCGTACCCAGCAGGTGCTGGCGTACGAGACGGACCTGACCGCCACCGTCGACCCGTTCGCCGGCTCGTACGTGGTGGAGGCGATGACCGCCGAGATCGAGGCCGCTGCCGTCGAGCTGATGGAGCGGGTGGCCGACCATGGCTCGGCGGTCGACGCGATCGAGGCCGGGTTCCAGAAGCGGGAGATCGAGCGGTCCGCGTACCGGATCGCCCAGGAGATCGACTCGGGCGAGCGGGTGGTGGTGGGGCTCAACCGGTTCGCGGTGGACGAGGAGGAGCCGTACGAGCCGTTGCGGGTCGACCCGACGATCGAGGCGGCTCAGGCCGAGCGGCTGGCCCGGCTGCGCGCCGAACGGGACGCCGACGCGGTGGCGCGGGCCCTCGCCGGGCTCCGGGCCGCTGCCGACGGGACGGAGAACGTGCTGTACCCGATGAAGGAGGCGCTGCGGGCCCGGGCCACGGTCGGTGAGGTCTGCGGGACGCTGCGCGAGGCGTGGGGGCTGTACCGGCCCACCGACCGGTTCTGATCGGACGATCGGCTGTTTTGCCAGGTCAAGGCGGGTTTGCTGGGCGTCGGCGGAGCTACAGTCGGAAGCGGATCCTCCGGCTAGGCCGGGGGCGGCGTGGCCCCCGACGGCGTCCGGGGTGTGCCCACCAGGTTTAGGGGTAACCCGACCGGGTGAACGCGGACGCACACGGTGTGCGGTCACGGCGGACGGGTGCGTGTGAGCGTCTTTATCCGGCTCGTTGCGGAGCGTGGTCGGCTAATTGTCGGAGTGTCCGTTCATCAGCCGGACTAATGCGACAATTCGCAACGGGGGCCCATGAGTGGCGCCGGGATTCGTGACCGCCGAGATCGGTTACGCGTTGTAGGAGGTGAGGGGCGGATGACGGCGTTCGACCGTGATCTACCTGCTGTCCCACACATCTCCGAGCGCCCTCAGCAGGGCATACGTGACGCTGCGCGGTCTGATCATTACCGTAACGAGGTTGCGCAGCGTCACCGCCGGAGGTCTAGGCTGTCTGCTGTCCCCGATGATCCATCCATCTCTAGTGATCGAGAATTCGACGTGACGAGTGCGTTGACGCTGCCCACGGGCAGCCAGCTGGCGTCGTCCTGGCCGGAGACGCCGCCCGGGTCCATCCCTCTGCCCCGCGATCTGGACCACCTCCTCGCGCTCCGCGTACCAGGGCTGATCGCTACGCGCCGTCACCTCCACTCGCACCCAGAGCTTTCCGGCACGGAGTTCGAGACGGCCGCCCTGATCGCCCGGGAGCTCTCACTGGCCGGGCTGCACCCACGGCTGCTGCCCAAGGGCAACGGCGTGATCTGCGACGTCGACGGCCGCCAGGACGGCCCGGTCATCGCGCTGCGCGCCGACATCGACGCCCTTCCGCTGCACGATCCCAAGGACGTGCCGTATCGGTCCACCGTGGAGGGCGTCTGCCACGCCTGCGGCCACGACGTGCACACCTCGATCCTGCTCGGCGTCGGCATGCTGCTGGCCCAGCTCGCCGACCTCGGTGAGCTGGACGGCCGGGTCCGGCTCATCTTCCAGCCCGCCGAGGAGATCCTGCCCTGCGGCTCGCTCGAGGTCATCGAGGCCGGCGGCCTGGACGACGTGGTGCAGATCTTCGCGCTGCACTGCGACCCGAACCTGCCGGTGGGCCAGGTCGGCCTGCGGGTCGGCCCGATCACCGCGGCCGCCGACAACGTCACCGTCCGGCTCTCCGGACCGGGCGGGCACACCGCCCGTCCGCACCTGACGGTCGACCTGGTCGACGCGCTCGGCCGGCTGATCACCGAGGTGCCCGCCCTGGTCAGCCGCCGGGTGCCGGCCAACAGCGGGCTGCTGCTGGTCTTCGGCCACGCCTCGGCCGGCACCCGCTACAACGTCATTCCCTCCGAGGCGTGCGCCTCGGGCACGCTGCGGGTGATGGACCGCGACACCTGGGAGCAGGCTCCCAAGATCGTGGCTCAGGTGGTCCGCGACGTGATCGCTCCGACCGGCGCCACGGTCGACCTGGAGTACCTGCGCGGCCGGCCGCCGGTGAGCAACGACTCCCGGGCCATCCAGGTGCTGACGGCAGCCACCGCCGCCGCGCTCGGCCCGCAAGGGATCGCCGAGACGCCGCAGAGCATGGGCGGCGAGGACTTCTCCTGGTATCTGGAGTACGTCCCCGGCGCCCTCGCCCGCCTCGGCGTGGGCCGTTCCGGCCCCAACGTCGACCTGCACCGCGCGTCCTTCGACGTGGACGAGCGGGCCATCCCGGCCGGCGTACGCGTCATGGTGCAGACCGCGCTGCGGGCACTGGCGGCGGCGCGCTGACCGGTGCCACCAGGGCCGGATCCTTCCGCCGCCGGCGCAGCACCAGCAGCAGCACCGCCAGCGGTACGCCGAGCGCCACCAGCCAGGGCAGCAGCGCGCCCAGCACGGTGAGCAGGACGGTCAGCGAGGCGACGAACGCCTTCCAGCCGCCCTTCAGCCCGACCAGGAAGCCGGTTTCGGTCTTCTCTTCGGCGGTCTTCGCCGCCGGGCCGGCCAGCGACACGGTGATCGTGGAGAGGGCGGTCAGGTCGGCCAGCCGCCGCTTCTTGGCCTCCAGTGAGGCCAGGTCCGCCTCCCGGCGACCAAGCTCGTTCTCCAGCGACACCAGGTCGGTGATCGAGGTGGCGCGGGCGAGCAGCCGGCGGGCGCTGTCCACCCGGGCCCGCTGACTGATGATCCGCGCGTCCAGGTCGACCGTCTCCTCGGTGACGTCCTGGGTGCTGATCTCCCGGCTCTGCTGCCGGCCGAGTTTGGCGATCTCGTCCACCACGCCGGAAAACTTCGGCGCCGGCACCCGCAACTGCAACTCCGCCACCGCGTCGGCCTCGGCGCTGTGTCGCTGGTCGCCACCGATGAAGCCACCGGCCCGGGTGACCACGGCAGTGACCTCGCGGGCGGCCGCGTCCACATCGTCCACCTGGACCCGCATCGCTCCGGTGTAGATGATCGCCCGCTGGTCGATCCGCAGGTCCGGTGCGCCGGCCCCGGCCGCCCCGGGCCCGCCAGCCCCGGCCGCCTCCGGTGCGCCCGCGGCGCTGTCCTTGTCCGCGGCGCCGCCGTTCGCGGCCGGCGCGTCGGCCGCCGAGCCGGCCGTGTCCCGCGCCCCGCTGTCGCCGGCACCGCACCCCGTCAACACCATCGCCGCCGCCAGTGCCGTTACCGCCAGCAGTGTGCCGTGGCGTCGTCCCGCCCGTTCGTCCATCCCCGCTCCTTCTGTCGTCAGCCGGTGTGGCGATACCTCGGACGCGGCGCGCTCGTCGGCTGGTTCCGGCAGACTGCGCTGAGGACGTCACGATTCGAT
The DNA here is from genome assembly GCF_036059255.1 of Micromonospora sp. NBC_00389. NCBI lineage: Bacteria > Bacillati > Actinomycetota > Actinomycetes > Micromonosporales > Micromonosporaceae > Micromonospora > Micromonospora sp. NBC_00389. The sequence goes on from NZ_CP107947.1 coordinate 2,364,163, forward strand.
AATCGAGGAGTCACGATGCGGCTCACCAAGTACGCCCACTCCTGCCTCCGGGTGGAACACGACGGGGGAGTGCTCGTCGTCGACCCCGGGGTGTTCAGCGATCCCGCAGCGCTGGAAGGTGCGGACGCGGTGCTGGTCACCCATGAACATGCCGACCACCTCGATGTGGCGGCGGTGTGTCTCCAGCTCGACCGGGGACCGCTCACGATCCACGGGCCCGCCTCGCTCGCCGGCACCCTCGGCGACGCGGCCGAGGCGCTACACCCGGTCGCGGCCGGCGAGTCGTTCACCGCCGCCGGGATCGCCATCCGCGCGTACGGCGGGCGGCACGCGGTGATCCACCCGGACATCCCGGTGGTGGACAACCTCGGTTTCCTGATCAACGACGTGGTCTACCACCCCGGGGACGCCCTGGTGGTGCCGGACGAAACCCCGGTCGACACGCTCTTCGCGCCGATCCACGCCCCCTGGTCGAAGTTCTCCGAGGTGGTCGACTTCATCCGGGCGGTCGCCCCCCGGCGTGCGTACGCGCTGCATGACGGGCTGCTCAACGCAAACGGGCTGGGCGTGCTCGACCGGCAGTACGCCGCGCTGTCCGGCACCGAGTACCAGCGTCTGGAGCCCGGTAGCCGGGTGGACGTCTGAGGCCATGCCCGGCCCCTCCCCGGAGCTGGTGGAGCAGCTCTACCGCACCCCACCGGAGCGGTTCGTGGCCGCCCGGGACGCCGCCGTGTCCGAGGCCCGCCGCGCCGGCGACCCGACCACCGCCCGGCAGTTGGCCCGACTGCGCCGCCCCACGGTGGCCGCCTGGCTGGTCAACCTGCTCGCCATCCACCGCCCCGAGCTGGTCGCCGACCTCGTCCAGCTCGCCGACGCGCTGCGTGCCGCCCAGCGGGAGTTGCGCGGGCCTCGGCTCCGGGAGCTGTCCGCGCAGCGTCGGGCGGTGGTGGCCGCCCTGGTCGCCGAGGTCCGCAAGCTCGCCGCAGCGGAGCCGGACGCCCCGCCGGCCAGCAAGCTGCCGCTGGCCGAGGTGGAGGCGACCCTGAACGCGGCGCTCTCCGACACCGAGGTCGCCGAGCAGGTCCGGGCCGGACGCCTGATCCGAGCGGCCAGCTACGCCGGCTTCGGCGAGGTGCCCCGCCCGCAGTTGCGGCTGGTCACCGGCGACGAAGAGGGGCCGGCCGTGGAACGCCCGGTCCGCCGCCCCGGTGCCCAGCGGGCCCGCCCCGAGGAGGCGGCCCCCCGTACCGACCGGGCCGCAGAGCGGGCCGAGCGGGCGGCGCAACGGGCGGCCCGCGCCGAGCGGGACCGGCAGCGCCGGGCACTGGACCGGGAACTGGCCAGGGCCCGCACCGACCAGGAGCGTGCCGAAGCCGAATTGACCGAGGCGACCGACCATGAGCGCGACGGCACCGCCGTACTCGATCGGATCGAGACCGAGCTGGCCGAGTTGGAGCGGCGGCGGGCGGTCGCGGAGCAGGATCTCAGCCGGGCCAAGCTGGCCCGGCGCGCGGCCGAGCGGGCGGTCACCGTGGCCCGGCGGCGCGCGGGCGAGGTCGAGGCGGCGGTCGAGGCGCTGGCGGCCGAAGAGGGGACTGCGGACTCCGGCGGTGGCCCGGCAGACTGACCATCGATGGACGACGACGAGCGGGCGGGCCGTCGCGGGCTGGCAGTCCCGGGTCGGGAATCCGCCGTGGCTGGTGGGCCGGTGCGCCCGGGGGTGGCGTTCGGATGACGCCGGAGCAGGTCGCCGCCGCCAGCAAGCCGGTCGTGCTCGACCTGGGCGACGGGTTCAGTCGATGCCCGACCACACTGCGCCGGGCTCGGCTGCTCGGCATCTCCGGCTGGGCCTTCTACATCAGCGGCAGGGCCGGCGCGCTCGGCGACGTACGGGCCGAGACGGCCGCCGCCGCCCTCGGCTTCATCGCCCCGGACGCGGTCGCGGACGGTTGGGACGCCGCGGCCCGGGTCCTCCGGCCGGCCGAGGTGGCTGCCGCGAGCCTCGCCGAGTGTTGCCGGTGGGGGACGCAGCACCTGGGCGCGCTGCCCGGCACCGAGCGCCTGGCCGGGCTGGTCGAGCGCGCGGTGACGGCGGCGGACGCCAGTGGCATGCCGCTCTTCGCCGCCTGGCGGGCCATGCCGCTGCCGGATCTCTCCGCCGGCGCACGGAGCGCCGCAGGGCTGCGACTGCTCCGCGAACACTTCACCGGCGCCTACCTGCTGGCGGTGCGCGCCGCCGGAATGACCCCGCTGGAGGCCGTGCTGGCCGGGCCCGAGGGGGAGGCCGGCGCGGTGGCCTGTGGCTGGCCGCCGCCGTACCCGCCGGTCGGGCCGCTGGTGCGTCGGCGGCTCTGGGCGGAGGCGGTGACCAACCGGCTGGCCGCGCCGGCGTTCGCGGTGCTCGGCGCCGCCGACGGCGCCGAGCTGGTGGAGCTGTTGCACCGGACCCGGGCCGACCTCGCCCCCACGCTGCCCCTCGGCCGGTGACGACGGGCTGTCCAAAAATGGGCGGCGCCGGCGGCGGTCGGCTGTCAGGATCACCTGCCGTGACCCTTCCCGCTGGCTGGACCACGCGCCGGCCCACCCTCGACGACGTTCCGGCGATCCTCGCGGTGGTGCACGCCGCCGACACCTTCGCCATCGGCCATCCCGACTTCGACGCCGAGGACGTCGCCGAGTCGCTGGGCGCCCCCTTCTTCGACCCCGCGCGGGACTCCTGGCTGGCGGTGGACCCGGACGACGCCGTGGTCGCCTGGGCGACCCTGGACAACCCGACCGGGGTCGGCCGGGAGTTCGTGGAGGTCTACGTCGACCCGGAGCGGGCCGCCGCGGTGCGGGCTCCGCTGCTGGCCCGGCAACTGGACCGGGTCGCCGAGCGGGCGGCCGAGCGGGGGCTGCCCGCGCTCACCGTCCGGTGCGCGGTCTTCGAGCCGGAACGCGACTGGGAACGGGACCTGCGCACGGCCGGGTTCACCCTGGCCAAGCGGTACGTCCGGATGAGCCGTCCGCTGGCCGACCTGCCCGCCGAGCCGCCCCCGCCGCCCGGCGTGACGGTCCGCCCGGTCCGCCCGGACGACGAGGCCGACCTGCGGGAGTTCCACCGGATCCACGACATCGCCTTCGGCGACACCCCGGACCACGAGCCGCTGTCGTACGAGCGGTGGCGGGCCCGGATCGGTGACGTGACCGCCTGGGACGAGTGGTTCGTCGCCGAGGTGGACGGGGTACCAGCCGGTGCGTTGCAGTCCTCGGACCAGGCGCTCGACCAGCAGGAGGGCTTCGTGCGGAGCCTGTCGGTGCTGCCCGCGTACCGCCGGCGGGGGGTGGGCGCCGCGCTGCTGCGCCGTGCCTTCGCCCGCTACGCCGAGAAGGGCCGGCAGTCGGCCGGCCTCGGGGTGGACCTCACCACCCCGACCGCGCCGCTGTCGCTCTACCGGTCGGTGGGCCTGCGGCAGACGCGGTGGACCGACATGTTCGAGGTGCTCGTCCCGGCGGCCGGTGTGTGATTGACGACCCCGGCCGGGGCCGACGAACGGTCCGGCCGGCGTCGGGAGCAGACTGAGGGCGTGCGATACGCCCTACGCCGACGCGGTGCCGGTGGGGCGGGACCGCAGCTCGGTGACGTAGTCGTCCGGCGCGCCCGCCTTCTCGGCGGCGTTCGCGATCTCCGAGAGATACCACGACGTCGGCAGGCCGCCCTCGTATCCGTCGAAGACGTAGATCCACGCGGTCACGTCGCCGTCGAGGGTGGAGACCCGGACGTGCAGCTTGCGGTACGTGCCGGCGGCCACCCCCTCAAGCTCGTCGAGCTGGGCCGCGTCGTACGGGTGGATGTCGTAGATCGCCACGAAGACGCGGTCGCCGGGGGACTCGACCAGAGTGCTCACCGCGCCCTCCCAGCCGATCACGTCCGCCCCGGCGAAGGTCAGCCGCCACCCCTCCAGCCAGCCGGTGCCCACCATCGGCGAATGCGGGCAGTAGGCGCGCATCCGGGCGGGGTCGAGATTTGAGCCGTAGGCGGCGTGATGACGCACGGCGATGACGATAGCCCTGCCGACGGGTGGGGGAGAATACGACTGTGCGTGTCGGGTGCGCTCGGGAGAAGAAAGTCACTGTGAGCATCGACGAAGGGCGAACGTTGTGAGCCGGATCGTGATCATCGGCGGGGGGCCGGCCGGGTACGAGGCGGCGCTGGTCGCCGCCCAGCTGGATGCCGATGTCACCGTGGTGGAGGCGGACGGCGCGGGCGGGGCCTGCGTGCTCTCCGACTGCGTACCGTCGAAGACCTTCATCGCCAGCTCGGGGGTGGTCACCGGTTACCGGGACACCGAGGAGTTCGGGGTGCACTCGGACGGCCTGGAGGCGGTCACCGTCGACGCGCGGGCGGTGCACGAGCGGGTCAAGCGACTCGCGCTGGCGCAGTCCGCCGACATCCACGCCAAGCTGCTCAAGGCGGGGGTCACCTTCGTGGCCGGCACCGCCCGGCTGGGCGAGGACGCTCTCGGGCACACCCACCGGGTCATCGTCACCCCGGCCGGCGGCGGCGAGGAGTACTCGATCGCCGCGTCCACCGTGCTGGTGGCCACCGGCTCGACGCCCCGCCAACTGCCCACCGCCGTACCGGACGGCGAGCGCATCCTGACCTGGCGTCAGGTGTACGACCTGCCGGAGTTGCCCGCGCACCTGATCGTGGTCGGCTCCGGCGTGACCGGCGCCGAGTTCGCCAGCGCGTACCTGGCGATGGGGGTCGAGGTCACCCTGGTCTCCAGCCGGGACCGGGTGATGCCGCACGAGGACGCCGACGCTGCCGCTGCCATCGAGCGGGTGTTCCGCAACCGGGGCATGAACATCCTCAACAACTCCCGGGCCGACGCGGTCCGGCGTACCGCGGACGGCGTCGAGGTGGAGCTCTCCGACGGCCGCAAGGTCTTCGGCTCCCACGCGCTGATCGCGGTCGGTTCGATCCCGAACACCGCCGACCTGGGCCTCGCCGAGTACGGCGTGCAGCTGGGCCGGGGTGGCTACGTCACGGTCGACCGGGTGTCCCGCACCAACGTGCCCGGCATCTACGCCGCCGGTGACTGCACCGGCGTGCTGCTGCTGGCCAGCGTCGCCGCCATGCAGGGCCGGATCGCGATGTGGCACGCGCTCGGCGAGGCGGTCCGCCCGCTGCGGCTGCGCACCGTCGCGGCGAACGTCTTCACCGACCCGGAGCTGGCCACGGTGGGCGTCTCCCAGGACGAGGTGGACTCCGGCAAGGTGCCGGCCCGGCAGGTGATGCTGCCGCTGTCCGGCAACGCCCGGGCCAAGATGGACGATCTTTCCGACGGCTTCGTGAAGCTGTTCTGCCGGCCGGCCAGCGGTCAGGTGGTCGGCGGTGTGGTGGTCGCCCCTAAGGCCAGCGAGCTGATCCTGCCGATCACCATGGCGGTGGAGAACAACCTCACCGTCAACGAGCTGGCACAGACCATCACCATCTACCCGTCGCTGTCCGGCTCGATCACCGAGGCGGCCCGCCAGCTCATGCTCCACGAGCTGGAGTGACCCGCCACCGGGCGACCGGCGTCCGGGCCAGGGTCACCGCGACGGTGCCGAGCACTGCCACCTCGGTGAGGATGAGCAGGCGCTCGGCCAGGCCGATGAGCAGGCGCTCACCGGGGTAGGCGGACCAGATCATCGCCGTCGCCAGGGCCAGGCTGAGCAGGACGAGGGTGCGCAGCGTCCGGGCGGCGGGTGCCAGGTCGGGCCGGCGGGCGAGCAGCCAGCCGGCGGCCGGCAGCGCCAGGAAGGCGACCACCGAGGCGTACCGGTGCAGGTACGCGGCGGTGGTCATGGCGGTGCCCGGCTCGTTCGTCGGCACCACCGCGGCCAGCAGCAGCCCGGCCACCCACGCGCCGAGCAGCAGCTCGGTCGGTCGATCGGAGACCGGCTGGGGCGGTCCGGCGCGGCGCAGCCCGTACAGCAGCGCCACGGTGGCGAGCGCGAGCACCACCATCGCGATGTCGATGACGCCGCCCCGGTCGGAGACCGCGAAGTCGCTGATGGTCAGCGCCCACGGGTTGAGGTCGTCGTTGACTTCGAGGTGACCGATCACGGTGAGCAGCGCCGCCAGCGCGATTCCGCCGAGGGCGAGCAGGCCGGTGCTCCGGGTTCCAGGCATGCCTCAGCCTGTCGCCGCAGAGACCCGAGCCGGATCCGGGACGGCCACCGAAATCGTCCCGGGGGACCACCCCTAGACGTACCCGGACAGCGACCGGTGCGACCCTCAGTCGATGGGGATGTCGGCTGCGGCGGCGGCGCGGGCGTGCCGGGCGCTGACCAGGGTCATCGCCCAGCCGGCCGCGGCGAAGCCGGCCGCCGCGGCGGTGGCGATGATGGCCAGCCGCCACGCCGACTCGGTCAGCGCGGTGCCGCCCAGGTGCCCGACCAGTGCGCCGTAGGTGGCCCAGCCCAGTGCGGCGACCGCCTCGTAGAGCAGGAACAGCCGGTACGGGTAGCGGCTGCGGCCGGCCGAGAAGCAGGCCGCCATCCGACCGCCAGGCACGAACCGGCACAGCAGGATGACCACCGGCCCAGGCTGGCGCAGCCCTTGGGTGACCCGGCTGGCCATTCGGCGGGCACGGCTCGGCTCGGTGTGCCGGGGCGCCCGCCGGTCCGGTGCACTCCGACCGAGCAGGTAGCAGGCCAGGTCGCCAGCGAACACACCGAGCGCGCCGACGGCGATGGTGACCGGCAGGTTGAGCCCGCCGTAGACGGTGAGCGCGCCGCTGGTGATCATGATGATCTGGGTGGGGATCACCGGGACGAAGGCGTCCGCGATCAGCAGGCTAAGCAGCACGAGGTACGCCCACGTCGGCGATGCGACGTCAGTCAGTAGTTCGGGCACGCCTGCCACCTCGCCGGATGCGGCCGATTGAGTGTCCTGAGCCTGACGGCGTGTCCGGCGTCACCGTGGACAGCCCCGTCCCGTCGTGACCGTCGACACTGCCGGGCCACCCCTGTACAACGAGGCGAACGGTCCTCGGGTGACGGCTCGACGACCGTCCCACCGGGCCCGCGTGGGGTCGGCGGATCGGCGTCCGTCGGCGTACCGTTGTGCGCGCGGCCCCGTCCGTCGGGTCCCCCGTTCCTGACGATTCGGGCCGCCCAGGGCCGCCGGCGGGTCCCGCGCCGGCGGCCCGCCCCTTCCTCCGGCACCACAAATCCGGGTGCGTCCGCGTCCGCCCGGCGGGTACCGTCGCCGCATGCGCAGCGCGGTAGTGGTGACCACGACGCCGGGTGTCCCCGGCGTGCCGCTCTGACGTAACCACCGTCGACCAGGCCCCGGGGCGATCCGCCCCCGAGGGCCGCGCGGCGTTCGGAGTCCAGGTCGCCTCCGGGTCGTACCCGATCCAGGAGCGCGACATGATTGACCACCGCAGGCTCGGCCGGGAGCTGGACCTGTTCGTCTCCGACCCGCTGGCCGGCGCAGGCCTGCCGATCTGGCTGCCGGCCGGCGCCGCCGCCCGGCACGCCGTCGAGGAGTACGTCCGGGAGTTGGAGCGCCGCTCCGGCCACCAGCACGTCTACTCGCCGCCGCTGGGCAAGCGGGAGCTCTTCGAACTCTCCGGGCACTTCGGCTACTTCGCCGACGACATGTTCCCGCCGATGCGGCTGAGCGCCGACGACGAGTTCGTGCTCCGGCCGGCACTCTGCCCACACCATGCGCTGGTCTTCCGGGCCCGGGGCCGCTCCTATCGGGAGCTGCCGCTGCGGATCGCGGAGCTGGGCGGGATGTACCGCTCGGAGCGCTCCGGGGTGCTCGGCGGGCTGTCCCGGGTACGTGCCATCTCGCTCAACGACGCGCACACCTTCTGCGCTCCGGACCAGGTGGGCGAGGAGGTCGTGGAGATCCTGGGGCTGATCCGCGCCGCGCTCGCCGCGCTCGGCGTCCGCCCGGCCGGCTTCCGGCTGTCGCTGCGCGGGCCGGGCGAGAAGTACGTCGGCGACGACGCGCAGTGGGCCCGCGCCGAGGAGTTGCTCCGGGGTGCGCTGGCAGGGGTGGACTACGTCGAGGCGCCGGGGGAGGCCGCCTTCTACGGCCCGAAGATCGACATACAGATCGTGGACGCGGCCGGCCGGGAGTCGACCATCTCCACCATCCAGCTGGACTTCGACAAGCCGGAGCGGTTCGACCTGTCGTACACCGATCGGGACGGCAGCCGGCGGCGGCCGGTGATGGTGCACCGCAGCCTGGTCGGCAGCATGGAGCGGCTGTTCGCGTACCTCATCGAGGTGCACGAGGGCGCCTTCCCGGCCTGGTACGCGCCGGTCCAGCTGATGCTGTTGCCGGTGGATGACGGGCAGGTCGACGCGGTGACCGAGCTGGCCCGGCGGGCCGTCGACGCCGGGCTGCGGGTCGAGGTCGACGCCGCCGGCTCGCTGGGCGCCCGGATCCGGGACGCGGCCCGCCGCCGCGTCCCGTACCTCGGGGTGCTCGGCTCCCGCGAGGCGGCCGACGGGCACCTCGCGCTGCGCCTGCGCGGCGGCCGCGCCCTGGACCCGATGCCCGCCGCCGCCGCGCTCGCCCTGATCAGCCGACAGGTCGCCAGCCGCGCGGCCGACCTGCTGCCGCCGGACTGACCCACCCGCCGATCCGGGGCGGATCGTCGTCGACCGAACAGTGCGCACGGCGATCCGCCCTAGACCGACGCGGGCTGGGCGTTGGCGGGCGCGGCAGGGGCGGCGGAGTCGTCGTCCACGGCGGCGCCGGTGAACTGGGAGCGGTAGAGCCGGTGGTACGCGCCCTGAGCGACGAGCAACTGCTCGTGGGTGCCCTGCTCGACGATGCGACCGTTCTCCATCATGAGGATCAGGTCGGCGTCCCGGATGGTGGAGAGCCGGTGCGCGATGACGAAGCTGGTCCGATCCGAGCGCAGCGCCGCCATCGCCCGCTGGAGCAGCACCTCGGTGCGGGTGTCCACCGAGCTGGTCGCCTCGTCCAGGATCAGCAGGGACGGCTCGGCGAGGAACGCCCGGGCGATGGTGATGAGCTGCTTCTCGCCGGCGCTGACGTTGCTGCCCTCCTCGTCGATCACCGTGTCGTAGCCGTCCGGCAGGCTGTGCACGAACCGGTCGACGAAGGTGGCCCGGGCTGCGGCGAGGATCTCCTCCTCGGTCGCGTCCGGCCGGCCGTAGGCGATGTTGTCCCGGATGGTGCCGCCGAAGAGCCAGGTGTCCTGGAGCACCATGCCGATCCGACCGCGCAGGTCGTCGCGGCGCATGGTGGTGATGTCCACCCCGTCCAGGGTGATCCGCCCGGCCTCCAGCTCGTAGAACCGCATGACCAGGTTGACCAGGGTGGTCTTGCCGGCGCCGGTCGGGCCGACGATGGCAACCGTGTGCCCCGGCTCGGCGACCAGTGACAGGTCGTCGATCAGCGGCTTGTCCGGCTCGTAGCGGAACGAGACGTGCTCGAACTCGACCCGGCCGTGCGGGTCGAGAACCCGGGCCGGTTCGACCGGGTCGGGGCTCTGCTCCTCGGCGTCGAGGACTGCGAAGACCCGCTCGGCCGAGGCCACCCCGGACTGGAGCAGGTTGGCCATCGAGGCGAGCTGGGTGAGGGGTTGGGTGAACTGGCGGGAGTACTGGATGAACGCCTGCACGTCGCCAAGGCTCATCGTCCCGGACGCCACCCGCAGCCCGCCGACCACGGCGATCGCCACGTAGCTGAGGTTCCCGATGAACATCATCGACGGCATGATGATCCCGGAGATGAACTGCGCGCCGAAGCTGGCCCGGAACAGCTCCTCGTTCTTCGCGGCGAACGCGGCCTCCACCTCGCGCTGCCGGCCGAAGACCTTCACCAGCTCGTGACCGGTGTACGCCTCCTCGATCTGGCCGTTCAGCTCGCCGGTGTGCTTCCACTGCGCGATGAACTGCTGCTGCGAGCGCTTGGCGATGCGCTGGGTGACCAGCACCGACAACGGCACCGCGACCAGGGCCACGAGGGCCAGCAGCGGCGAGATCCAGAACATCACGCCCAGCACGCCGATCACGGTCAGCAGCGAGGTGAGCAGCTGGCTGAGGGTCTGCTGGAGACTGGTCGAGATGTTGTCGATGTCGTTGGTGACCCGGCTGAGCAGCTCACCGCGGGGCTGCCGGTCGAAGTAGGGCAGCGGCAGCCGGTTGAGCTTCTCCTCCACCTCCGCCCGCAGCCGCAGCACGGTGCGCTGGACCACCCCGTTGAGCAGCCAGCCCTGCCACCACGACAACACACTCGCGGCCAGGTAGAGCCCGAGCGCCAACAAAAGCACCCGGCTCAGGGCGCTGAAGTCGATGCCCGCCCCGGGCACGATGTCCATCCGGGCCAGCATGTCGGCGAAGCTCTCGTTGCCGCTGGCCCGGGCCGCCGCGACGGCCTGCTCGGTGGTCGTCCCCGCCTCCAACTGCCGGCCGATCACCCCGTTGAAGATCAGGTCGGTGGCGTGGCCGAGGATCTTCGGCCCGGCGACACTGAAGCCGACGCTCACCACGGCCAGCGTGATGATCGCGGTCAGGTGCAGCCGGTGTGGGCGCAGCCGGCCGAGCAGCCGCCGGGCGGACGGCCCGAAGTTCATCGACTTCTCGGCGGGCATCCCGGCGCCCGCCCACGGCGGCCCGCCGCCCTGGCGGCCCGGAGGCAGCCGCTTCGGCGTCGCCGCGTCGCCGCCGGGCTGTTGCGCGTCGCCCTCCGGCGTCCGCGCGTCGCCGGCCGGCTTCTGCGTGGGTACGGCCGCGGTCCGCGACTCGTCGGGCTCGCTCATGCCGGCACCTCCGCCGTCTGCTGGGAGGCCACGATCTCGGCGTACGTCGGGCAGCTCTCCAGCAACTCCTCGTGTCGTCCCACTCCGACGACCCCTCCGTCCTCAAGCACGATGATCTGGTCGGCGTCGACGATCGTGGAGACCCGCTGGGCCACGATCACCACTGCGGCCTGCGCGGTGACCGGGCGCAGCGCCGCCCGCAGCCGCGCGTCGGTGCCGAGGTCGAGCGCCGAGAACGAGTCGTCGAACAGGTAGATCTCCGGCTGCCGGACCAACGCCCGGGCGATGGCCAGACGTTGCCGCTGCCCACCGGAGACCGTGCTGCCGCCCTGGGCGATCGGGGCGTCCAGCCCGCCGGGCATCTCGGCCACGAAGTCCCGGGCCTGGGCGATCTCCAGCGCCGCCCACAGCTCGTCGTCGGTGGCGTCCGGGTTGCCGTAGCGCAGGTTGCTGGCGACCGTGCCGGTGAACAGGTACGGCCGCTGCGGCACCAGGCCGATGCGCCGCCACAGCTCGTCGGGTGCCAGCTCCCGTACGTCCACACCGTCGACCAGCACCGCCCCGGCGGTGACGTCGACCAGGCGGGGAACGAGCGACAGCAGGGTGGTCTTGCCGGCACCGGTGCTGCCGATGATCGCCGTGGTGGTGCCCGGGGTGGCCCGGAAGGAGATGTCCCGCAACACCGGCTCGACCGCGCCCGGGTACTGGAAACGCACCCCGCGCAGCTCCAGTTCGGCCCGGGTGGGCAGCTCGGTGACCGGGTCGGCGGCGGGGACCACCGACGAGTCGGTGTCCAGCACCTCGATGATCCGCTCGGAGCAGACCGCGGCCCGGGGCACCATCATCAGCATGAAGGTGGCCATCATCACGGCCATCAGGATCTGCATCAGGTACTGAAGGAAGGCGGTGAGCGCGCCGACCTGGATCGCACCGGCGTCAACCCGCTGCGCGCCGAACCAGAGCACCGCCACGCTGGAGACGTTCAGCACCAGCATGACCACCGGGAAGATCAGGGCCAGCAGTCGGCCGGTACGCAGCGCGGTGGCGGTCAGGTCGGCGTTGGCGACGCCGAAGCGATCCGTCTCGTACGGCTCGCGGACGAAGGCGCGGACCACCCGAATGCCGGTGATCTGCTCGCGCAGCACGCGGTTGACCGTGTCGATCCGGGTCTGCATCAGCCGGAACCCCGGGACCATCCGGCGGATGATCGCGCTGAGCGCGACGGCCAGCACCGGCACGCTGACCAGCATCAGCCAGGAGAGCCCGAGATCCTCCCGCAGCGCCATGAACACGCCGCCGACGCTCATGATCGGTGCGGCGACGAGCATGGTGCAGCTCATCAGCACGAGCATCTGCACCTGCTGCACGTCGTTCGTGTTGCGGGTGATCAGCGACGGCGCGCCGAACCGGGCCACCTCGCGGGCGGAGAAGCGGTTGACGTGCCCGAACAGCGACGCGCGGACGTCCCGACCGAAGCCCATCGCGATCCGCGCGCCCAGGTAGACCGCCGCGATCGAGCAGATGATCTGGATCAGGCTGACCAGCAGCATCCAGCCGCCGGTGCGCACGATGTAGTCGGTGTCGCCGCGGGCCACGCCCTGGTCGATGATGTCGGCGTTGAGGCTGGGCAGGTAGAGCGAGGCCATGGTGCCCACGAACTGGAGCAGCACGACCGCCGTCAACGGTTGGTGGTAGGGACGCAGATGATTGCGCAACAGTCGGATCAGCACGACGGATCCTTCGGTTCGTTGTCACGTCCGGCCATCCGCGGGTCGTCCCCGCTGCCGATGACCTCGAGCAGGAATTCGCGGATGACCTGGGCCTTCGCCGGGTCGGCGTCGACCGAGGTGAGCGGAATTCCGGAGTGCATCAGCGTGGTGAGCGCCGCCACCCGCTCTCGCCCAGCGGGCGTGATGGCGAGCCGGACGCTGCGCCGGTCGCTCTCGTCGCGCTGCCGCTCGACCAGCCCGTCGCGGGCCAGCGTGTCCACGATGCCGGTCAGGGTCGCCGGGCGCACGAAGCCCTTTTCGGCGACCTTCCGGTGGGGCAGCTCGCCGTGTCGGGCGAGCGTCATCAGCGTCACCATGCCAGCCTGGGTGAGGCCGTGCTCCTCGGCGAGGTAGCGGTTCCACCGCTGCCCGACCAGGTGCCCGGCCACCACCACCAGCCGGCCGAGCGGCACATCCTGGAGTGAGACGAGTTCCACGGAAGGCAGGTTAGCCCCCTGATAGTCAGGGGCCAAATGAAATAACCGCCGCAGTAGCCACGAACGCGATCTGCAGGGCGGTGCGCGGGCCGAGCGGGGTGACCGGCTTCCCGCCCAGGGTCAGCCCTCGGCGGGCGGCCGAGACGTTGGCCGGGAACATCGCGAGCATGAGAAGGCCGAGCCCGGCCGCGGCCAGGCGGGCGGTCGCCGGCACCAGCAGGCCGACCGCGCCGACCAGTTCCAGTACGCCGGTCAGGGTGACCAGCAGGGCCGGCCTGGGCAGGGCGGGCGGGACCATCGCGATCAGGCCGGCGCGCCGCTGGCCGACGAAGTGCGCGACGCCGGTCAACACGAACATCAGGGCCAGCCCGACCCGTAGTGCGGGGTGCCAGCCGTCCAGTGCGGTGATGCCGGCCAGGCCGGCCAGGCGGGCCAGTGCGGTGCCGACCACCAGGGCGATCAGGGGTGCCATCGAATCCTCCTCGGGAAAACTTGTCAGTGACAAGATTGCCGCCTGGGCCGGCATCTTGTCAATGGCAAGATATGATTCGGGCATGACCGAAACGCGCGCGTACCACCACGGCGACCTGCGCCATGCCCTGCTCGCCGCTGCGGTGGAGGCGATCGAGGAGGTCGGGCCGGCCGCGTTGAGCCTGCGCGACCTGGCCCGCAGGGCCGGCGTCTCGCATGCCGCGCCCGCGCACCACTTCGGCGACAAGGCGGGTCTGCTCACCGCGCTGGCAGCCCAGGGCTTCGACCTGTTGGCGCAGACGCTGGTCAGGGCGGGTGACGACATGTTGGCGGCCGGTGTCGCGTACGTCGACTTCGCCGTCCAACGCCGGGCGCACTTCGAGGTGATGTTCCGGCCCGAGCTCTACCGGGCCGACGACGCCGAGTTGGTCGCCGCGCAGGGGCAGGCCCGGGCCGCACTGCGGGCCGGGGTGGGCGCACTGCCCGCCCGTGGCGCGCCCGCCGATGCCGACCGGGACTCGCTCGCGGCCTGGTCGATCGCGCACGGCTTCGCGACCCTCTGGCTGGCGGGCGCACTGCCGGACCGGGTCGGTGACGACCCGCGCGTGGCCGCCCGTGCCGTACTGCGCCGGCTCGTCAACTGACCACCACGTGGCGGCCTGCGCCGACCCTCACCAGCTGGTGGGCAGCGGCATCCCCTCGGTGTAGCCGGCGGCGCTCTGTACGCCGACGACCGCCCGCTCGTGGAACTGCGTCAGGTCCCGCGCGCCGGCATAGGTGAAGGCGCTGCGTACCCCGGCGATGATCTCGTCGATCAGGTCCTCGACGCCGGGCCTGGCCGGGTCCAGGTGCATACGGGCCGAGGAGATGCCCTCCTCGAACACCGCCTTGCGGGCCCGGTCGTACGGGCTGTCGTCGGCGGTACGGGCGCTGACCGCCCGCGCCGAGGCCATCCCGAAGCTCTCCTTGTACCGCCGGCCGTCCGCGTCCGTGTAGAGGTCACCGGGAGACTCGTAGGTGCCGGCGAACCAGGAACCGATCATGACGTTCGAGGCGCCGGCGGCGAGCGCGAGCGCCACGTCGCGCGGGTGCCGTACGCCACCGTCGGCCCAGACGTGCCGGCCGAGCTCCCGGGCCGCCGCCGAGCAGTCGAGCACGGCGGAGAACTGCGGCCGGCCCACCCCGGTCATCATCCGGGTGGTGCACATCGCCCCCGGGCCGACGCCGACCTTGATGATGTCGGCACCCGCCTCGACGAGGTCGCGTACCCCCTCGGCGGTGACCACGTTGCCGGCCGCCACCGGCACCCCCGGGTCCAGCTTGCGGACCGCCTGCAGGGCGGAGATCATCCGCGCCTGGTGGCCGTGCGCGGTGTCCACGACCAGCGTGTCCACCCCCGCCTCCAGCAGCGCGGCGGCCTTGCCGGTGACGTCCCCGTTGATCCCGATCGCGGCGGCGATCCGCAGCCGACCCCGGTCATCCACCGCCGGCGTGTAGAGGGTGGCCCGCAGCGCGCCCTGCCGGGTCAGCACCCCGACCAGCCGGCCGTCGGCGTCCACCACGGGGGCGAGTCGGCGTCGACCCGCCGAGAGCAGGTCGAAGCCGGTACGCGGGTCCGCGTCCGCCGGAACGGTGTGCAGCTCGGTGGACATCACGTGCCGCAGCTGGGCGAACCGGTCCACGCCCAGGGTGTCCGCCTCGGTGACCACGCCCATCGGTCGGCCGGCCTCGTCGACCACGATCACCGCGCCGTGCGAGCGCTTCGGCAGCAGGTGGATGGCGTCGCCCACGGTCTCGGTCGGGCCCAGGGTGATCGGTGTGTCGTAGACCAGGTGCCGCTGCTTGACCCAGGCGACGACGTTCGCCACCACCTCGATCGGGATGTCCTGCGGGATTACCGCGATCGCGCCCCGCCGGGCCACCGTCTCGGCCATCCGCCGGCCGGCGACCGCGGTCATGTTGGACACCACCAGCGGGATGGTGGTGCCGGTGCCGTCGCCGGTGGCCAGGTCGACATCGAGCCGGGAAGCCAGGTCGGAGCGGGCCGGCGCCATGAAGACGTCGGTGTAGGTCAGGTCGTGCGCGGGGACCGCGCCGTGAAGAAACCGCACCCGGCCATCATTCCTGCCTGCGGCCACCCGTGCCCCCGTCGGTGCCGCAAACCACCCCCGCAACGCCTCGCCTGCGGACAAAGCGTGCGGAAGGGGTACCCGTCAGGCGATGGTGCAGATGGCGGCACCGGCGGTGATCACGGCACCGACCTCGGCGGTGAGCCCGCTGACCGTGCCCGCCTTGTGGGCGTGCAGCGGCTGCTCCATCTTCATCGCCTCCAGGACCACCACCAGGTCGCCCTCGGCCACGGTGTCGCCGTCCGCCACCGCGATCTTGACGATGGTGCCCTGCATCGGTGAGGTGAGCGCGTCGCCGCCGACCGGGGCGCCGGCCTTGGCTCCGCCGCCGCGCCGGGTCGGCTTGCGCGCGGCTGGCGCGGCGGTGGTCGTACCCCCGACGAAGCCGGCGGGGAGGCTGACCTCCAGCCGCTTGCCACCCACCTCGACCACCACGGTCTCGCGTTCGGCCGGCGCCTCGGCGGCGCTGGCGGCCGCGGCGAACGGCGGCACGGTGTTGTGGAACTCGGTCTCGATCCACCGGGTGTGCACGGTGAACGGCTCGGCGGTGAAAGCCTCGTCCCGTACCACCAGCCGGTGGAACGGCAGCGCGGTGGCCATCCCGTCGATCACCATCTCGTCCAGCGCGCGCCGGGCCCGCTCCAGCGCCTCGGTCCGCGTCTCACCGCTGATGATCACCTTGGCCAGCAGCGAGTCGAAGTTGCCGCCGATCACGTCTCCGGCCGAGATGCCGGTGTCCACCCGTACGCCGGGGCCGGTGGGCAGCCGCAACGCGGTGACCGTGCCCGGGGCGGGCAGGAAGTTGCGGCCCGGGTCCTCGCCGTTGATCCGGAACTCGATGGAGTGCCCACGCGGCGTCGGGTCCTCGGTGATCCGCAGCTTCTCGCCGTCGGCGATCCGGAACTGCTCGCGGACCAGGTCGATGCCGGCGGTCTCCTCGGTGACCGGGTGCTCGACCTGGAGCCGGGTGTTGACCTCCAGGAAGGAGATGGTGCCGTCGGCGCCGACCAGGTACTCCACCGTGCCGGCGCCGTGGTAGCCGGCCTCGCGGCAGATCGCCTTGGCGCTGTCGTGGATCTGCGCGCGCTGAGCGTCGGTGAGGAACGGCGCGGGCGCCTCCTCGACGAGCTTCTGGTGCCGCCGCTGCAACGAGCAGTCCCGGGTGCCCACCACGATCACGTTGCCGTGCTGGTCGGCGAGGACCTGCGCCTCGACGTGCCGCGGCTGGTCCAGGTAGCGCTCGACGAAGCACTCGCCCCGGCCGAACGCCGCGACCGCCTCCCGGGTGGCCGACTCGAACAGCTGGGGGATCTCCTCCATGGTCCGGGCCACCTTGAGGCCGCGCCCGCCGCCACCGAAGGCGGCCTTGATGGCGACCGGCAGGCCGTGGTCGACGGCGAACGCCATCACCTCGTCCGGGTTGGCCACCGGGTCGGGGGTGCCGGGGACCAGCGGTGCGCCAGCACGCTGGGCGATGTGCCGGGCGGTGACCTTGTCGCCCAGGTCGCGGATGGCCTGCGGGGTGGGGCCGATCCAGGTCAGCCCGGCGTCGATGACCGCCTGGGCGAAGTCGGCGTTCTCGGACAGGAAGCCGTAGCCGGGGTGCACGGCGTCGGCGCCGGCCCGGGCGGCCACGTCGAGCAGCTTGTCGATGCGCAGGTACGTCTCGGTCGCGCTGTCCCCGCCGAGCGCGTACGCCTCGTCCGCGAGAGTGGCGTGCAGGGCGTCGCGGTCGGAGTCCGCGTAGACCGCGACACTGCCCAGGCCGGCATCGCGGCAGGCGCGGATCACCCGGACGGCGATCTCGCCGCGATTGGCGATGAGTACCTTGCGCACCTTCGTGGCTCCTCCCGGCAGGTTACTGACCGGGAGTGTATCGGCCACCCTGGTGGCCCTAACGATCGCTCAGTGTGGGATGCCGCACTGTCCCTGCCGCCTCTAGTCAAACTTGGCTAATACGCTTGTGTGGTGTCTGCGACTCGGATGATGATCCTCGGGCTGGTGCGGTGGATGCAGCCCGTGCACGGCTACGACGTGCGCCGCGAGCTGCTGAGCTGGAGCGCCGACAAGTGGGCCAACGTGCAGCCCGGGTCGATCTACCACGCGCTGCGCAAACTCACCGAGGAGGGACTGCTCCGCGCCGTCGCCACCGAGCAGGTCGGCGCCCGTCCGGCACGCACCACGTACGAGGTGACCGCCAAGGGGGAGGACGAGTTCGAGACGTTGCTGCGCAACCTCTGGTGGAACTTCAACGAGCCGACGGACCCGTTCACGGCGGCGTTCTCGTTCCTGCCCGCGATGCCGCGGTCCGAGGCGGCGGCGGCCCTGCGCAACCGGGCCAACCTGCTGCGTGCGGGCATCGAGTCGATGCGCGCCTCGCTGGAGTCGGACTGGGTGCGTAACACCAAACCGGTGCACGTCGGTTGGATGTTCGAGCTGTGGTCGGCACGGGCGGAGGCGGAGATGAGCTGGTGCGAGCGGATCGCGGAACGGATCGACTCCGGAGTGTCGTACCTGCCTGCTGAGCTGACGAACGCCGAAGGTTGGCCGCAGTGGACGGACGGCGGAGAGCCGGCCGCTCCCGACACGAAATAATCAACGTTGACCACAAAAGCTATATCGCGTTAGCCTGCTGACGGCACAGCGGGGAGTGCGCCGTCCGGCGTCGTCCCCCTTGACGGCCGGCCCGGCCGGCCCGGACGACCAGGAGCAGAGATGATCGAGACCAGGGGGCTGCGGAAGTCGTTCCGCTCCCGCGCGGGTCGAGAGACGAAAACGGTGGACGCCGTGCGGGGCGTCAACCTTGAGGTCGCCGAGGGTGAGATCTTCGGCTTCCTCGGCCCGAACGGCGCCGGCAAGACCACCACGCTGCGGATGCTCGCCACGCTGATCGAGCCGGATGGCGGCGATGCCACCATCGCCGGCGCCGACCTGCGCAAGGACCCGGCCGAGGTGCGCCGCCGGATCGGCTATGTCCCGCAGGGCGGCAGCACCTGGGACGAGTCGACCGCGCGCGAGGAGCTGGTGCTGCACGCCCGGATGTACGGCATCCGCAAGGCCGACGCGCAGCAGCGCGCCGCCCGCGCCCTGGATGCCTTCCAGCTCACGGAGTACGCCGACCGCAAGTGCAAGACCTACTCCGGCGGCCAGCGCCGGCGGGTGGAGATCGCGCTCGGCATCATCCACGAGCCGAAGATCGTCTTCCTGGACGAGCCGACCACCGGCCTCGACCCGCAGAGCCGCGCCCACATGTGGGACGAGATCCGGCGGCTGCGCAGCGACGGGATGACCGTCTTCATCACCACGCACTACCTGGACGAGGCCGACGCGCTCTGCGACCGGATCGCGATCATGGACAACGGCGAGGTGGTGGCCGAAGGCACTCCGGCCGAGCTCAAGCGGGAGATCTCCGGCGACGTGGTGTTGGTCGGCCTCGATCTGGCCGCCACCCCGCAGGCCGCCCAGGTGCTCGACGGCGAGCCGTACGTCAACAAGCTGGAGACCGCCGACGAGGGCGGCCTGCGCCTCTACGTCGAAGAGGGCGCCGTCGCCATCCCGCAGGTCCTGCGCAGACTCGACCACGCCGGGCTGGACCTGCGCTCGATCGAGCTGCACCGGCCCAGCCTGGACGACGTCTTCCTGACCAAGACCGGCCGCTCGCTGCGCGAGTCCTGACCACCCGGAGACGACTCATGAAATTCGCCCGTGACACCTGGCTGATCTTCGAGCGGCAGACCCAGCTGCTGCTGCGCAACCCGGTCTGGGTCTTCGTCGGCGTCTTCCAGCCGGTGATGTACCTGCTGCTCTTCGCCCCGCTGCTCAAGCCGGCGCTGAACGCGCCCACCCAGGCCGCCGCCTACAAGATCTTCGTACCCGGTCTGCTGGTGCTGCTGGCCATCTTCGGCGGCCTGTTCCAGGGCTTCGGCCTGATCGCCGAGCTGCGCGCCGGGGTCATCGAACGCTCCCGGGTCACCCCGATCAGCCGGCTCGCACTGCTGCTCGGCCGCTCGCTGCGCGACGTGGTCTCGCTCCTCGCGCAGGCGGTCATCATCACCCTGCTGGCGCTCCTGTTCGACCTGCGGGTGTTCATCGGGGACCTGCTGTTGGCGTACCTGATGCTCGCCCTGATCGCGCTGATGACCTCGGCCGTCTCGTACGGCGTCGCGCTCAAGGTCAAGAGCGAGGATGCGCTGGCCCCGCTGATGAACACGGTGGCTCAGCCGGTGCTGCTGCTCTCCGGCATCCTGCTGCCGCTCACCTTCGCGCCCGGCTGGTTGCAGGGCATCGCCGACTGGAACCCGTTCTCCTGGGCGGTCGACGGCACCCGGGCGCTGTTCGCCGGCGACCTGGGCAGCGACAAGGTCTGGCAGGGCCTGACCATCACCACGGTGCTCGCCGCGGCGGGGGTCGTCTGGGCCGCCCGCCAGTTCGCCCGCAGCGTGCGCTGACGCGACCCAGTTCCTGGATATCGGGGTGTCCTTCGCACGTGGACACCCCGATATCCGCGTTCAGCGGTTGTCGCCGTTCAGCGCACCCGGGCGAGCGTCAGGCCGTCCGCGACCGGCAGCATCACCGGGTCGACCCGCACGTCGGCCAGCACCTCGTCGTTGAAGGCGGCGATGGCACGGTCGGCTTCGTTCTGCGGCGCGATCACCCGGCCGCCGCGCAGCACGTTGTCGACGGCGATCACCCCACCCGGACGCATCCGGGGCACCAACTCCGCCCAGTAGACCGGGTACCCGGTCTTGTCCGCATCGATGAACGCGAAGTCCAGGTACCGCTCGTGCGGCAGCTCCCGCAGCCTGTCCCCGGCCGGGCCGATACGCAGGTCGATCCGGTCCTGCACGCCGGCCCGAGCCCAGTAGCGCCGGGCGATGCCGGTGAACTCCTCGGAGATGTCGAAGCAGGTCAGCCGCCCATCCTCGGGCAGTCCTCGGGCGATCGCCAACGCTGAGAGCCCGGTGAACGTGCCGACCTCGACCGCCTGCCGCGCGTCGAGCAGCCGGGTGAGGAAGGTCAGGAACGCGGCCTGTTCCGGGGCCACCTGCATGGTGGCGTGCTCCGGGAGCACCGACCGGGTCTCCTCGGCCAGGTCCCGGATGATCTCGTCGGGCGGAGAGCCGTGCGCGACCAGGTACGCGTGCAGCTCGTCGGTGAGCGGGATCGACTTGGTGGTCATGACCGGACGTTACCGAGTGGCTCGATCGTCTGGCCTCCGGGCGCGACCTTCGTCCACAGGTCGGTGATCCGCAGGCCCAACTCGGCGAGGAGGCGGCGCAGCAACGGCATCGAGAGCCCGACCACCGTCCCCGGGTCACCCTCGATCCGCTCCACGAACGGCCCGCCCAACCCGTCGATCGTGAACGCGCCCGCCACGGCCAGCGGCTCGCCGCTGGCCACGTACGCGGCGATCTCGTCGTCGCTGATGTCGGCGAAGTGGACGGTGGTCGAGGCGACCGCCTCCGCGCGACGCCCGGCGGCAACGTCGATCAGGCAGTGCCCACTGTGCAGAACGCCGCTGCGTCCCCGCATCCGCTGCCACCGCCGGGTGGCGTCCGCCGGGTCGGCCGGCTTGCCGAGGATCTCCCCGTCGAACGCGAGCACCGAGTCACAGCCGATCACCAACGTCCGCTGGTCGGCGGCCGGGCTCAGCCGGGTCAGCACCGCCTGCGCCTTGAGCCGAGCCAGCTCCAGGCACAGCTCTTCGGCTCGTTCGGTCACCACCAGGGATTCGTCCACCCCACTGACCAGCACGTCTGGCTCGATGCCAGCGGCTTGGAGAGACTTGCGACGGGCAGGGCTCGCCGAGGCGAGCACGAGGCGGAGCGGCAGAGATACAGACACCCGACCGACGTTACCGGCCCACCGCCCCCACGACCCGCGCACCACGACCACCCAGCCGCCCCAGCTCGCGCGCCGAACGCCTTGATCCACTCCATATCGCCGACATCGCGCTATCCCATCTCGCGGACGCCCCCAGGTCGCCGACCTTGAGTCGATCACCGTGCCGTCGACCCGTCAGCGACTGATTCGGGGTGGCGGATCGCCGCCTCGCCGCCTCCGCCGCACCACCAGCGCCCATCCGACACCGGCAGCCACGATCACCCCTAGGGTGGCCAGGCCGCGTACCGTCGCGCCGCCGTCGTCGCCCGACTGAGCGCCGGCCGTCGTAGTCGGACCACCACCGGCCGGCGCGCTCGCCGACTCAAACCCCAACGGGGGTACGTCTGCCGTCAGCGCCGCCACGAGGTCGATCACGCCATAGCCGTACTCGTCGTCGCGCCCCGGCGGCCCCTTGTCGACGGCCGTGGCCGTGAGCCGGTGCGCCACCTCCCGCGCCGGCAGGTACGGGTACTTGGATCGGATCAGCGCCGCCGCACCCGCCACGATCGCCGTCGCACTAGAGGTGCCGGTTCCCTTCGAGTACTTGCCGTCGTAGCTGGTGCTGTAGATGTCGACCGCCGGTGCGACCACGTCGATCTGCGGCCCAGTCACCGAGACGGCCGCGTGCTGTCCAGCACGGTCGACACCGCCCACGGCAATTACACCTTCTTCTGTAGCCGGATACCGCACATCGGTGTCGGGCGGCCAATTGCCCGCAGCCGCTATCACGAGAATGTTGGCGTCTTTGGCGGCCCTCAGTGCTTGCTGAAGGCGCACACTGGCTCCGGCGACGGCTGAGATGCTTATTACGTCGGCACCCCTTGCGATGGCAAACTCGATACCGGAGGCCAGGGCGTCGGGGTCGCCCTTGCCGTCAAGTGGGGTGTCAAGGATTGGAAGGATCTGTGCCTTAGGCGCAATGCCAAGGGCACCCTGATCGTTGGCTCTTCCATGTGCAGCTATTAGGCCCGCCATCGATGTCCCATGACTGTCTCGATCTTGGCGCCCATCGCCGCTACCCCCAGGGATTACGTCGGTGCCGCTTAGGAGGTTCTCACGTAGGTCAGGATGAGGGTCGACTCCTGTGTCCGGCACGGCGACGACCACCCCTGACCCTTGGCTCAACAAGTGCGCCTGCGTGATACGCAGGAACGGCAAGTGCCACTGATCGCCGCGTATAAGGTCTGGATCTTGTTGTGCTGTGAATGGACCTACGGGCAGTAGTATTGCGGCCAGGGCCAGTTTAGGAATGCTGGCCCGTAGCGGTCTATTCACCTGTTGAAGCCGATAGCTGGTCCAGGGTCGATTGGGTCATCCCTGTCCGGTGGACGGACTACCGGCGGAACGCCTTTTTCTGTCTCCCAGGGGTGGTCCGGATTCCATTGGCGGGGCTTATCTTCGGCCTCGGGCCCAACTCCCGAACGGCCTGTGTTCCCATGCAGCCCAGGTGCCCCGCCGATCGGAAGGCTGCTCGGGCTCCCATTGAAGCTGCGGCCCCCACCCGGACGGGTGCCTGCCGAACCAGTTGGTGCAGTCCCGGCACCGCCACCGCCAATGACGCCGCCGATCGGGTTGACCCTTCTAGGGGAACCAGAGTTGTTGACCGCCTGGCCCGGGCTCAGGCCTGGGACTCCCCCGATCAAGCCTCCAGTTGTAGGGGTCGAACGAGCGGGCGACCCAGGATGCGCCGCACTTCCATCGGAACCTCCACTGACCGCCCTTCCGGTTACCCCATGCTGGGTCGTCCGGGGGTTCGGCAACGGCGGCGAACCCGCAGAAGCAGGAGGCAGCGTTGGCGTTAGCCCATGCCCCGGCCCAATAGTGGCTGGTGGACCAACCGTTCCCGCTGTCTGAATGCTGGGCGGCGTTGTGATGGGAGGCGCGTTGAGTCCAGCGGCAGCCCCGCCGAGCACTGGGCCCATCGCTGGCGCCGCTGGCGCCGGAATCGGCCGTGCAGCGGTCGCACTAGGCGCGTCGATGGTCGTGGGAATAGTCAGTGGAACCGGCATGATCGGCGGAATAGCGGGCGGGGCAAACCCGCCGTACACGTCGGGGTCGTCTGGCTGCCTCGCGCTCTTCGGCGCTGCGGGTGGTTTTTGGAGGGTGGCTTGGGCTTGTTGGAGTTCGCCACTGAGGTTGAACATCATGGCGCGCGCCTGCACGTTCAGCCGTTCCAACTCGACGTCGGTCACCGGTGATGCCGTGACCCGGCTGCCCATGATCGCCTTCGGGTCGGCGGCCGTCGCCTCGTACGCCTGCTTCTGCTGAAGTTTGGTCGCGTACTCCTCGTAAACCTTGCGGAGTTCGGCGCGGGTGGTGCCGATGGCCTGGGTGGTGGCGGAGAGCGCGGTGTAGTTGGCGGCGGCGGCGTCGTGGGTGTGCCGCACCTTGTCGATCAGCTCGTCGAGCTGGACGAGGTACGTGACGGAGGCGGCGCTGGTTTCCGGCGGCCATGCCTCGGCCAGCCCGCGCCGGTAGTCCTGGAGTCGGCCGAGGTGGATCTGCGCCAGGTCGCAGACCTTGCGCCAGCCGGCGACCTGCTTCCAGTGGTTGGCGGTGTCGTGGTCCTGTAGGCACGCCCACATGCTGCTGACGTCCATCAGCTGCCAGTCGGTGAGGCCGGAGGTGCGGCCGCTGCCCCGTTCGATCACGGTAGGACCACCGGCCTCTCGCTGTCCGGGCTGGTCGGGTCGGTCAGCGTCGGCGTCGGGCCGCCAGGCAGGACGGTGCCCGGGTCGGTGAGGGCCCGCTGGACGTCCACCACCCGGGCGGCGGAGAAGACGTCGGTGTCGGCGTACTGGGTGGCGACCCGGGCGACGGCGGCCAGGTGGCCGGTGGCACCTCGGACCGCGTACACCATGTCGGTGGTGGCCTGTTGTGTCTCGTGATGGGCGTGCAGGAAGGTGACCAGCTCGATGAAGGCGTCGCAGGGGTTGGGCACCTTCGCGGACATGTCGTCGGCGATGTACGACAGGTGTGGCGCGTAGTTGCTCTCGACCTCGGCGGCGAGCCGGTCGGCGAACTCCCGGAGCTGACGGATGTCGGCCTCGATGCCGCCGTAGTTGCGCAGCCAGGGCGTGGGGCGGTCTTCTTCGGGGATCATTGATCCTCCCTACCCGTTACTGCACCGTTTCCCTGAGTGAGATTAACGGCTGGGAGCGACGCTGACAGCCCCCGTACGGCGGGTCGGGTCAGCGGGGCAGGCCGGCGGAGCGCCACCCGCCCGGACCGGCCGCGAGCGCCGTGCCGGCCGGTCGACCGCTGCGGGCCCAGACGGAGGGGTTCACTCGCGCGGGGGCGACGGCCGGGCGGGATCGGACGACGATCGCACCGATCAGGGCGGCCAGCTCCTCGGCGGTGGGCACGCCGCGGACGACCCGGAACAGGGGCTCTTCGGCAGACATGACGCCAGGGTACGCGGCGCGAAGTTGTGGGGAACGCAGAGTGGCGTGCCGGCGGTGTGAGGGTCGGGCCCTCCGGGTACCGTCTCACCGATGTCGAACGCGCTTCCCCAACTTGTCGCTGACCGATACCGGCTTCTGTCGCCGCTCGGCCAGGGCGGCATGGGTCGGGTGTGGAAAGCGCGCGACGAGGTGCTGCACCGGGACGTCGCCATCAAGGAGTTGGTGCCACCTCCCGGCCTCACCGACGAGGAGCGCCGCGAGATGCGGGAGCGCTCGCTGCGGGAGGCTCGGGCCATCGCCCGGCTCAACCACGTCAATGTCGTCCGCATCTTCGACGTCCTCCGCACTGATGGCGACCCGTGGATCGTCATGGAGTACGTGGCGTCGAGGTCGTTGCAGGACACTCTCGCCGAGGACGGGCCGGTGTCGCCGGCCCGCGCGGTCGAGATCGGGCTCGGCGTGCTGGGCGCCCTCAACGCGGCGCACAAGGCCGGCGTCATGCACCGCGACGTCAAGCCCGGCAACGTTCTGCTCGGCGACGACGGCCGGGTGGTGTTGACCGATTTTGGACTCGCCACCATTCCGGGCGACCCGAACGTCACCCGCACCGGCATGGTGCTCGGTTCGCCGGCGTACATCTCGCCGGAGCGGGCCCGGGACGGCACCGCCGGGCCGGAGGCCGACCTGTGGTCGTTGGGCGCGACGCTCTACGCCGCCGTGGAGGGCAAGTCGCCGTACGCCCGGCCGTCGGCGATCGGCACGCTGGCCGCGTTGGCCACCGAGCCGATGCCGCCGCCGAAGAACGCCGGCCCGCTCAAGGCCGTGCTCAACGGGCTGCTGCGCAAGGACCCGAACGAGCGGATCAACGCTGAGGTGGCCGAGCGGCTGCTGCGCCGCGCCGGGGGCAAGCGGGCACGCAGCATCTCGCTGCTGGATGGCGTACGCCGGCCGGGGCCGAACGGTCCGCGCGAGCCGCGCCCGCCACACGTGCCGGTCCCGCGGCCCGCCGAGAATCACGCCGACCAGCCGGTGTCGCCACCTGCGCCGCGTACCCCGCCACCAGCGGCCGTTGCCGCGACCCCCGCTGTCGACGCCACGCCGACTGCCGTGGTGCCCTCCGGGGCGGACGCTGACCCGACCGAGACGGTGCCGGCCGACGACCCGACCGCCGCGGACGAACGCCCGGCGACCTCCGACGCCGAGCCCACCGCGAGCGTCGCGGTTCCGGGCAACACACCCGCCAACGGTACGAGGGCGGCCGACGACGACGAGCCGACCGTGGTCGACGGTCCGCCGGTGGCGCCGGAGCAGCGCAGGCCGACCACGCCGACGGCGGTCATGGCGGCTGCGGTCGACCCGGTCGGGCGCGCGGCAGTGCCGCCGTCCGACGGTACGAAGCCGAACAACACCCGACGCAATCTGCTGATCGGGGCCGTGGTGGCCCTGCTGCTCATCGGCCTCGCGGTGATCGTGCCGCTGCTCGGCAACGAGGACGAGACCCCGGAGGCCGGCCCGACCGGGGCGGCCGGGACCTCGGCGCCGCAGACCGCCGCGCCGGCGGTGCCCCCGCCCGCCAGCGGCGCTCCCAGCCCGAGGCCGTCGGCCACTCCTTCGGTCGACCCGAACGCGCTGCCGCCAGGCTGGAAGCTGTACAGGGACCCGGCCGGGTTCGCCCTGCCGCTGCCCGACGGCTGGGTGCGCCAGCAGGTCGACGGCAGCACGGTTGTCTTCGACCAGTCCAACGGGCCGGGCGAGCTGCTCGTGCAGTGGACCAGCAGGCCGGCACCGGACGCGGTCAGTGACTGGCGGGACAAGGAGCCGGACCGCAGGAAGTTCGTCAACAACTACCAGTACATCGACATCAAGCGGTGCGACTTCTGGAAGACCTGCGCGGACTGGGATTGGCTGGAGACCCGTGACGGGACCCGGATCCACGTCCGTAACCGGGGCTTCGTGACGGCCACCAACCGCGGGTACGCCATCCGGTGGGAGGTCGCCGACAAGGACTGGCAGGCCAACCTGCCGAACTTCGAGCGGATCGCCACCGGGTTCGTGCCCGACCGCAAGGACTGAGCCGCGGGATTCGCGCCGGTACGGAACTGATTCGCATGACCTTCCGTCGTCTGGGGTATCTGACCTTCGACGACGGAAGGAGGTACGACATGGGTTACCGACGGAGGGATGCGCGGCCCCGGCTGGCACTGTGGATGCTCGTCGCACTCGGCGACGCGGTCCTGCTGCTGGTCAGCGTGGGGATCTCGGCGCTCATCGCACTGCTCAGCGTCGTGGCCGTTGCCGTCTGCGGCGTGGGCGCCTGGCGGCTGAGCCGGAGATCGACCCTGGCGCGCGAGGACGCTCCCGTGGTGGTTCCGGCGATGAGTCGGCGGCGGGCCTGACCCGTACCGGCCCAGTGGCGGCAGCCGGACCGATTGTCGACCGTGAGGTGACAGCCGATCCCGCTGCCGCCAACTGCCTCCCCAGGCGGATCGGGCGGAGCGGCGCGGATCAGGCCGTGTTGTTGGCCAGCGCGATCAGCCGGGTGCGGTCGCCGTTCCAGTAGTTGCGGTCCACGTTGCCGCTGATCCCGGAGACGGCGCCGGTGCTGGTGTACTGCCAGAAGCTCCACACTGGCGCACCCGCCGGCAGGGCACCCGGCGTGCTCGCCCAGCGGGCCAGCCAGAGCGGGTGGTTCGCCCACGGGCCGGTCCAACTGCCGGTGCACTGGTTCCAGAAGCTGGCCGTGGTGTAGATGACCGCGTAGCGGCCGGTGCGGGAGCGGTAGGTGTTTAGGAAGTCCTGCACCCAGTTGCGCATCCCGGTGGTGCTGAGCCCGTAGCAGTAGCCGCCGGCGTACGGGTTGGCTTCCAGGTCCAGCGCGGCGGGGAGCGTCCGGCTGTCGGCCGACCAGGCGCCGCCGTTGGAGGCCAGGTAGTTGGCCTGGGTCGAGCCGGCGGAGATGTTCGGCCGGGCAAAGTGGTACGCCCCGCGGATCACCCCGGCGTTGTACGCGTTGACGTAGTTCGCGTTGAAGCGTGGGTCCTTGTAGCTGGTGCCCTCGGTCGCCTTGATGAACGCGAACTGGATGCCGGAGTTGCGGACGCTGGTCCAGTTGATGGAGCCCTGGTAGTTGGACACGTCGATGCCCGGCGTGGTGGCTGCCGCCGCCGGTCCAGCGGTCGCGACCAGGGCCGCCGCCGCGGTGGCGAGCACGGTGAGGCCGGCCGCGAGCACGCGGCGCAGCGATGATCTGGTACGGGCCATGGCTGCCTCCAAGGACGTCGGTCTATTGACGTCCATCTTTGGAGGTAACTGCCCTAGATCACAAGAGTGGTTAAGAAAAGCTTCATCAACGGGCGTAAGTCGTCCCGGTGACCGGAGCGGAACGATCAGCGCAGGGCCCGGGGCACTGAACGGCACCGGTAGGCTCGCGCCCCATGATGTCGATCGACGGGCTGGGCGACCTGTGGGACACGCTGTTCGGCGCGCAGCCGGACCCGCCCCCGCTGCTGGTGCTGATCACCGCGGTCGTCGCGCTGGTGGTGGTATCCACCCGGCTGCCGTGGCGGATCGCCCGTAACGCGATCACCATCGCGCACGAGGGCGGGCACGCACTGGTCGCCCTGCTCACCGGTCGCAAGCTGCGGGGCATCCGGCTGCACTCGGACACCTCCGGCCTCACGCTCTCCGCCGGCCGGCCCAGCGGGCCGGGCATGATCCTCACCCTGCTGGCCGGCTACGTCGCCCCGCCGTTGGTCGGGTTGGCCGGTGCCTGGCTGCTCGGCGGCAACCGGATCACCCTGCTGCTCTGGGTCGCGGTGGTGCTGTTGCTCGCCATGCTGGTCATGATCCGCAACGCCTTCGGCGTGGTGTCGCTGCTGGTCACCGGTGCGCTGGTGCTCGCCGTCTCGTGGTACGCCACCCCGCAGGTGCAGGCCGCGTTCGCGTACACCGGGGTGTGGTTCCTGCTGCTCGGCGGGGTACGGCCGGTGGTGGAGCTGCAACGGCTGCGCTCGCGTGGCCGGATGCCCGCCTCCGACGCCGACCAGCTCGCCGGGCTCACCCCGTTCCCGGCGTTCTTCTGGGTGACCTTCTTTGCCCTGGTCAACCTGGTAGCGCTCGTCGCCGGCGCACTGCTGCTCGCCGGCCCGATCCTCACCGACGCCGGCCTGACCGGCTGACCGCCAGGGCGCCGCACGGGAGCGAGCACCGGGACCACCTCGCTGGGCGGGCAGAATGAGGCCATGCGATACGTGATCATCGGGGCGGGCGCGGTCGGCGGGACCATCGGCGTACGGCTGTCCCAGGCCGGCCGGGACGTGACCCTGGTGGCCCGGGGCGCGCACCTGGACGCGATTCGCGCGCGGGGCCTGACCCTGCGCCAGCCCGACGGCGAGGTCACCGCCCGGCTCGCCGCCGTGGACGGACCAGGTGACCAGCCGCTGCCGGCCGACACGGTGCTGATCCTCACCGTCAAGTCGCAGGACACCGCTGGCGCGCTGGCGGCCTGGGTCGACGCGCCGGTGGCCGGCGGCGGCACGGCGGGCGAGCGGC
Organism: Micromonospora sp. NBC_00389; assembly: GCF_036059255.1. NCBI lineage: Bacteria > Bacillati > Actinomycetota > Actinomycetes > Micromonosporales > Micromonosporaceae > Micromonospora > Micromonospora sp. NBC_00389. The sequence goes on from NZ_CP107947.1 coordinate 2,393,591, forward strand.
TGCCGCTGGTCACCGCGCAGAACGGGGTCGCGAACGAGCGGGCCGCGCTGCGGCTCTTCGCCGACGTGCACCCGGTCTGCGTCTGGCTGCCGGCCACCCACCTGGATCCGGGCGTGGTGGTGGCGAACGGCTACCCGCACCCCGGGATGCTGCACGTCGGGCGGTACCCGACCGGTGCCGACGACACCGATCGGGCGATCGCCGCGGACCTGGCCGCCGCCGGCTTCGTCGCCCCGGTCCGCGCGGACGTGCTGCGCTGGAAGTACGGCAAGCTGCTCAACAACCTCGGCAACGGCCTGCAGGCGCTGCTCGGTCGGGACATCCCGGAGGCGCTGTCCGAGCGGGTACGCGCCGAGGGCCTCGCCGCGTTCGCCGCCGCGAGCATCGCGCACACCTCGCCCGAGGAGGAGAAGGCCGAACGCGGCGACCTGGTCCAGCAGCGCCCAGTGGCCGGTGCGGAGCGCTCCGGCGGCTCCACCTGGCAGAGCCTCGCCCGAGGCGCCGGCTCCACCGAGGTCGACCACCTCAACGGGGAGATCGCGCTGCTGGGCCGGCTGCACGGCGTACCGACGCCGGCCAACGTGGCCGTGCAGCGCGCGGTGCGCCGAGCGGTCCGGGAGCGGATCGCGGCCGGTGCGTTCCCGCTCGCCGAGCTGGAGAAGATGATCGCCTGATCGGGGCAACCGACGACCCTGCCCGACGCGTGTTCCCTGCGACCGACACGGGGAGGTAGCGGGTGCCGGACGTCGACGGGTTCGACGAGTTCTACCGCGGCAGCCGACAACGGCTGCTCGGTTTCGTCTACGTGCTCACCGGCGATCGGGTCGAGGCGCAGGACGCCGTGCAGGAGGCGTACATCCGGGCGTGGCAGCGCTGGTCGACGGTCAGCCGGTACGACGAGCCGGAGGCGTGGGTGCGGGTGGTGGCCAGCCGGATCGCGGTCAGCCGGTGGCGCAGCCTGCGCAGCCGCGCCCGCGCGTACCTGCGGCACGGGGCCACCACCGAAGCCGTTCCCGGCCCGGGCACCGACACCGTCGAGGTGGTCGCCGCGCTGCGCCGGCTGCCCGAGGAGCAACGCACCGCCATCGCCCTGTACTACCTGGTCGGCATGCCGGTCGCCGAGGTGGCGCGGGAGACCGATGCACCGGTCGGCACGGTAAAGGCCCGACTCTCCCGGGGGCGCGCCGCGCTCGCCGGTCTGCTCGCCGTCTCTGATCTGGAGGAGGCTACCGATGCGTGACGACCTGGCATTCATCGAGCGGGTCCACCGGGACCTGGGGGATGTGCGGTGGCCAGAGCCGCAGGAGATCCGGGCGCGGGCCCGGCGACGCAGCCGACGTGCCGCCGTGGCGGCGACGGTCGTGTTGACGCTCGCGGGCGTGTCGGCCTTCGTGGTGACCGCAGGCGGGAGGGAGTTGGCACCGCCTCAGGTGGCGGCCTCGGCCTCCCCGAACGCACCCGCCCGTGGCGAGATCACCGCCGACTCCCTGGTGCAGCCGGCCGATCTGGCCCAGCCGGCGCAGGTGCAGCTCAGCCAGTCGGGGCTGGGGGAGCCGGTCCTCATCGAGGACGTGCTGGGTTACTGCCGGCAGAGCCGGGGGATGACACCCGTCTGGGAGACGTCCCGCTGGTCACGATCGCAGACCCTGCTGCGGGAAGGCCCTGATGGTGCCGCCCTCACCCCCACCGACGTGCTGCTCAGTCAGGACCTGTACCGGGTGACGCCGGATGCGGCGGAGTCGTTCTTCGGCGACCTCGACCGGCGGGTGGCACCCTGCGCCGAATGGCGCAGCGTCGGGCCCTACGAGGTGGCCGGAAGCACGGGTACCGGCGAGGCGGTGCACCGCTGGGCGGTGGTCCAGCGAGGCTTCGCGGGCGACGGAGCAGCCCTGCTGCGCCACACCGTCTCGCAGCCCCGCGATCAGATGACCGGCAAGGCCATCGGGGGTGGACCCCGGTCGACCAGCATCGCGGTGGTGCAGGTGGGCGACCTGATCGCGGTGCTCACCCTGGGCGAGGACGGCACCGAGCCGGAGCTGAGCCGCCTCGCCGAGACGGCCGCCCGCCGTATGTGCCTCGCCGCCAATCCGTCGTGCTGACGCCGGTTCTTGATCCGCGCGCGTCGCGCTCAGAGGGGGATGTTGCCGTGCTTCTTCGGGGGCAAGGTCTCGCGCTTGGTGCGCAGGACGCGTAGCGCCCGGACGATCTGGGTGCGCGTCTCGTGCGGCGGGATGACCGAGTCGATGTACCCACGCTCGGCCGCCACGTACGGGTTGGCCAGGGTGTCCTCGTACTCGGCGATCTTCTCGGCCCGGACCGCAGCCGGGTCCTCGGCGCCGGCCAGCTCGGAGCGGTAGAGGATGTTCACCGCGCCCTGCGCGCCCATCACCGCAATCTGCGCCGTCGGCCAGGCGAAGTTCAGGTCCGCGCCGAGGTGCTTGGAGCCCATCACGTCGTACGCCCCGCCGTACGCCTTGCGGGTGATCACGGTGACCTTGGGGACGGTCGCCTCGGCGTACGCGTAGATGAGCTTGGCGCCCCGGCGGATGATGCCGTCCCACTCCTGGCCGGTGCCGGGCAGGAAGCCGGGCACGTCCACGAAGGTCAGCACCGGGATGTTGAACGCGTCGCAGGTGCGGACGAACCGGGCGGCCTTCTCGGAGGCGGCGATGTCCAGCGTGCCGGCGAAGTGCATCGGCTGGTTGGCCACCACGCCGACCGGTCGTCCCTCGACCCGGCCGTAGCCGACCACGATGTTCTGCGCGTAGAGCGGCTGGACCTCGAGGAACTCCCCGTCGTCGAGGACGTGCTCGATCACCCGGTGGATGTCGTACGGCTGGTTGGCCGAGTCCGGGATCAGCGTGTCCAGTTCGCGGTCGTCGTCGCTGATCTCCAGGTCGGCAGGGGCATCGAGGACCACCGGCTCGTCGAGGTTGTTCGACGGCAGGTACGACAGCAGCGCCTTGACGTAGTCGACCGCGTCCTCCTCGTCGCTGGCGAGGTAGTGCGCGTTGCCGCTGCGCGAGTTGTGCGTGCGGGCTCCGCCCAGCTCCTCCATGCCGACGTCCTCGCCGGTCACCGTCTTGATCACGTCCGGGCCGGTGATGAACATGTGCGAGGTCTGGTCGACCATCACGGTGAAGTCGGTGACCGCGGGGGAGTAGACCGCGCCGCCGGCGCAGGGCCCCATCACCAGCGAGATCTGCGGGATGACCCCGGAGGCCCGTACGTTGCGGAAGAAGATCTCGCCGTAGAGGCCGAGGGAGACCACGCCCTCCTGGATTCGCGCCCCGCCGGAGTCGTTGATGCCGACCACCGGGCAGCCGATCTTCATGGCCAGGTCCATCACCTTGACGATCTTCTCGCCGAAGACCTCGCCGAGCGAGCCACCGAAGACCGTGAAGTCCTGGGCGAAGACGCAGACCTGTCGGCCGTCCACCGTGCCGTAGCCGGTGACCACGCCATCGCCGTACGGGCGGTTCTTCTCCAGCCCGAAGGCTGTGGACCGGTGCCGGGCCAGCTCGTCCAGCTCGACGAAGGAGCCCTCGTCGAGCAGCATCTCGATCCGCTCACGGGCGGTCTTCTTACCCCGCGCGTGCTGCTTCTCGACCGCACGCGCCGATCCGGCGTGCACCGCCTCGTCGACCCGGCGCTCCAGGTCCGCCAGCTTGCCCGCGGTGCTGTGGATGTTGGTCCCGGTCTCGGTAGTCACCCAGGGAATATAACGATGGTTCAGGCCGACGCTGCTGTGCAGTACGCCTCAATGCCGGTCCGGCCACCGCCGTAGGCTGGCGGAATGCCGGGCTCCCCGTACACCGATCTGGACCGCCCGCCGCTGTCGGTGACCCGGCTGCGGCGCGCGCTGGTCGCGCCGCACGGCCCGTGGGCCCGGCTGGAGCTGCGCGCCGAGACCGGCTCCACCAACGCCGATGTGGCCGAGGCGGCGCGGGCCGGCGAGCCGGAGGGTCTGGTCGTGGTCGCCGAGCGGCAGACCGCCGGGCGGGGCCGGCGCGGCCGGGTCTGGCAGTCGCCGCCGCGGGCGGGGATCGCCACCAGCGTGCTGCTCCGGCCGGGCGAGGCCGTGCCGGACCGCGGCTGGCCGGCGGCGCCACCGACGGGGTACGGCTGGCTGCCGCTCCTGGCCGGCGTCGCGCTGGTCGAGGCGGTGGCCCGGCTGGCCGAGCTGGAGGCCAGCCTGAAGTGGCCCAACGACCTGCTGATCGGCGGCGCGAAGTGCGCCGGCGTGCTGGCCGAGGGGATTCCCGGGCGCGCACCGGCCCAGCCGCCAGCCATCGTGCTCGGCATTGGGCTCAACGTGACGCTGCGCGCCGACGAGCTGCCGGTGAACCCGACCGGGCTGCCGGCCACCTCGCTGCAACTGGCCGGCGCGGCGGCCACCGACCGGGACCCGCTGCTCCGGGCGCTGCTGCGGGCGGTGGCCGACTGGTACGACCGCTGGCGCGCCGCGGGCGGGGACGCCGTGGCCAGCGGCCTGCGCGACGCCTACCTGGCGGCCTGCGCCACGGTCGGCCGCGAGGTGCGGGTCCTCCTACCCAACGGCGACGACGTGACCGGCACCGCCACCGGCATCGACGCCGACGGCCAACTCCTCATCACCACCCCCGCCGGCGGCCGCGTCCTGGCCGCAGGCGACGTCCTCCACCTCCGCTGACCCGCACCACACCGTTTCGCGATCTTGCAGGTGCTTTCCGGCAGAACGGGCGAGAGTCGCGTAGCGGTGATCGAGGGCGCAAGATCGCGAAGAGTGGGATGGGGGCCGCGTGGCGGATGTTGTGTACAGGGGTGGGGGGTTTACGGTCAGCGCGTCATTTCTGCGTTGGAGGTTTGCCGTGGCGTTCCCCGAAGACGTGCTCACCGAGGACGAGCATGTCGTGCTGCACCTACACCCGCACTGGAAGGCGTTGATCCGGCCGATCGCGGTGCTGGTGCTCGCCATCGCCGCGGTGGTGGCCGGCGTGCTGCTGCTCCCCTCGAGCGGCGGTGGGTCGATCGCGCTGGCCGTGATCGGGGTGATCGCCCTGGTCGCGGCACTCTGGCTCGGGCTGTGGCCGTTCCTGGTCTGGCGCACCACGCACTATCTGTTCACCGACGAGCGGGTGCTGCTCCAGCAGGGTGTCTTCTCCCGGGACCGGCGGGACATCCCGCTCACCCGGATCAACGACCACTCGATGAACCAGCGTTTCCTTGAGCGGGTGCTCGGCTGCGGCACGCTCACCATCGAGTCCGCCGGAGAGCGGGGCCAGTCGGTGCTCGCCGACGTCCCAGGTGTCGGCCGGGTGCAGACCAAGCTGTACGAACTGGTCGAGGCGCAGCACGACAAGCACTCGCTGGGCGATGGGGAGATGCGCGACATCCTCTCCGACATGCGCGAGGGCAAGCCGCTCCGCGACACCACGAGCTGACCCCGACGCACGACCGCCCTGGCCGACGGGCCGGGGCGGGGTCAGTCCGCCGGCCTGCTCTCGGTCAGGGCGCCAGTTTCGGCCGGGCCGCCCGTCTCGGGCGGGTTGTTCTCCGGTGCGGGCTCGGACGGGCGGAGGGCGAACCAGCCACGGAAGCGGGTCCGCAGCACCTCCTGCTCGGGCCGGTCGTCCGGGCCGAGGCGGAGCATGGTGCCGGTGAGGCTGGCGGTGCCGAGGCCCGGGCGGGCGGTGGACGGCCGGGCGCCCATCACGTCGACCCGGACAGCGAGTCGGTCCCCGGCACGTACCGGGGCCAGCCAGCGCAACTCCTCCAGACCAGGGGAGGCGTCCGCCGCCGCCCGGCACAGCAGGTGGTCGACGTACGCCCGCATGAACAGGCTGACCGTGTAGAAGCCGCTGGCGATCAGCCCGCCGTGCCGGCTCGCCCCGGCCAGCTCCGGGTCGACGTGGTACCACTGCGGGTCGAAGCGGCGGGCGAAGGCCACCATCTCGTCGCCGTCCACGGTGACCACGCCCAGGTCGACGGTGAGACCCGGCACGAGATCCTCGAAGAACAGCTCGGCGGGGGCTCCGGTGCCGGAGCGCGCGGTGGGCGCGGTCACCGGCGGGGCGTGCGCCGGGTGCCGACATGCAGCTCCGCAGCGAGTTCCGCGTCCAGGTCGGCGGTGAGGCCGGCGGTCAGCGGCGTCGGCCGCCCCTGAGAGGGAGCACCGTTCGGGCTGGGTGTCGGGGCCGGGCGCTCATCAGACTGCGCCTCCTCCAGCTCGGAGACGGATTCGGCCAGCTCGGCGACCGGGTCCATCTCGGCCACGTTGTCCCACTCGTCACGCGGAATGCTGTGCCAGGTGGGCTCGGCCTTCGCCTCGGCCTCGGCTGGTTCGACGGGCTGGAAGACGAAGGTCCGGTACGACCAGAACCGGAACAGCGTGGCCAGCAGGACGCCGCCCGTCTTGGCCACGTTCAGCGCCAGCAGGCTGTTCACGCCGAGCCCGTACTTGGCCGCGGCCAGCACACCCAGTTCGATGATCAGGCCGGTCGCGTTGAAAAGGAAAAACAGGACGTACTCCCGTCGGAGCGCCGATTTCGGGCGATCCCGGTACGTCCAGTGGCGATTCATTAGATACGACGTGATCGTGGCGACGATGGTCGCGATCACGGTGGCCTTCAACTGACCGTCGGCAAAGACGGTGAGTGCAAGTGCATTGAACACCGCGTAATTGATGACGGTGTTGATGCCGCCGACGATGCCGAATTTGAGCGCCTCGTGGATGAACTTCTGCCAGCGCTCAGGCAGCAGACGGACAAGACGCATGCGAAACACCTTAGGTCAGTCGGTGAAGCCGGCGATCACCGGCCGAACGAGTGGGCGGCAGGTCACGCCCCGTGGTCACGGTCGTGCTTCACCTGCGGAACGGGCCGCGTTCCCGCTTCGACGAAGACGAACCGCCGGTAGGACCAGAATCGGAACAGCGTGCCGAGGCCCGTGCCGACGACGAAGCTGGCGACGTTGTCGGCCAGCCTCGTCTGGAACACGGCCGGCCAGATGCTGCCCAGCCCGTACCGGCTGATCGCGAGGCAGGCCACCGCGATGCCGAGGCCGACGGCGTTGAAGAAGAAGAACAGCGCGTACTCCCGGGCCGGGTTGTTGCGCTGGCGGTGCCGCCAGGTCCAGAACCGGTTGCCGACGAAGGCGACGGAGGCCGCGATAACGGTGGAGATCGTCTTCGCCGTTACCTGCTCCATGCCGCGCGCGGTCGTCAGGTAGTTGAAGAGCGCGAAGTCGAGGAGGAAGGCGATGCCGCCCACCGTGGCGAACTTGCTCAACTCGCGGACGAGGTGACCGAAACGGTCGAGCAGTGCCCGGACCAGACCCGGTCTGGTCTGCCGGGGACCCGGTTGCTCCCCGGTCATTGTGGCGGCCACGGGCCGAGCCTACCGGCTGTTGACCAGTCAGCGGGGTAGCAACGGCGAGCAGGCGTCGTCACTGGTTCCGACCCTCCGTCGGGTGCGCCGCTGTTGAACGCAGCGTAACCAATCCGGAGGACTGACGCGCCACGGAACGGGAATCAACCAACCGGTCGGCGGGACCGGTCCACGGCCGGACCGCGACTCGCGTCGACCGGGGTGCACAACAAGATTTGCGTGAAACTGCGCAGGAAAGCGGGTATCAGATCGTGATGCCGCAGCGTGGCCGTACCTTGTGCAGTTCTTCACAACCTGTCCCACTGACTCGGAAGGCTGCCCGGTTTACGCTGAGGCCAATCCCAGGTTTCCACGAAGGCGACGCATCGCGCCGCTGAGACTCGTGCATCCCATAGATCGGTCAGCGTCGACCACAAGGAGATGTGTCATGGTTGCTCCGGCTGTTGTGCGGGGTATCGATCAGGCCCCGACGTCCCATCCGAAACTACTCGCCTGGGTCCGTGAGGTCGCGGAACTGACCACCCCCGACCGCGTCGTCTGGGTGGACGGGTCCGACGAGGAGTGGCGCCGCCTCACCGACGAACTGGTCGAGGCCGGGACCCTGATCCGGTTGAACCCGGAGAAGAAACCCAACTCGTTCTACGCGCGTACCGACCCGACGGACGTCGCCCGGGTCGAGGAACGCACCTTCATCTGCTCCGTTGACGAGGCGGACGCCGGCCCCACCAACAACTGGATGGCGCCGGCCGAGATGAAGCGGACGATGACCGACCTGTACCGCGGCTCGATGCGCGGGCGCACCATGTACGTCATCCCGTTCGTCATGGGCCCGGTCGAGGCCGAGAGCCCGATGTTCGGCGTCGAGATCACCGACAGCCCGTACGTGGTCGCCTCGATGCGCATCATGACCCGGATGGGCGCCAGGGTCCTCGAGGCGATGGGTGACGACGCGGACTTCGTGCACGCGCTGCACTCGATCGGCGCCCCGCTCGCCCCTGGCCAGCAGGACGTCGCGTGGCCGTGCAACGAGACGAAGTACATCTCGCACTTCCCGGAGAGCCGCGAGATCTGGTCGTACGGCTCCGGCTACGGCGGCAACTCGCTGCTCGGCAAGAAGTGCTACTCGCTGCGGATCGCCAGCGTGATGGGGCGCGACGAGGGCTGGCTCGCCGAGCACATGCTGATCCTCAAGATCACCTCGCCGGAGGGCAAGGTCTACCACATCGCGGGCGCGTTCCCCTCCGCCTGCGGCAAGACCAACCTGGCCATGGTGGAGCCGACCATCCCCGGTTGGAAGGTCGAGACCATCGGCGACGACATCGCCTGGATGCGGTTCGGTGAGGACGGCCGGCTGTACGCGGTCAACCCGGAGTACGGCCTCTTCGGCGTCGCGCCGGGCACCGACTGGAAGACCAACGCCAACGCGATGCGGACGCTGGACCGGGGCAACTCCATCTTCACCAACGTCGGCCTCACCGACGATGGGGACATCTGGTGGGAGGGCATGGGAGAGCCCCCGGCGCACCTGATCGACTGGAAGGGCAACGACTGGACGCCGGAGAGCGACGGCCTCTCCTCGCACGCGAACAGCCGGTTCTGCACCCCGATCACCCAGTGCCCGATCCTGGCAGACGACTACTACGACCCGAACGGCGTGCCGATCGACGCGATCCTCTTCGGCGGCCGTCGCAAGGACACCATCCCGCTGGTGACCGAGGCCCGCGACTGGGTGCACGGCGTCTACATGGGGGCGACGCTCTCCTCGGAGACCACCGCCGCCGCGTCCGGCGCGGTCGGCGTGGTCCGCCGCGACCCGATGGCCATGCTGCCGTTCATCGGCTACAACGCCGGTGACTACTTCCGGCACTGGATCGAGATGGGCAAGGGCACCGACGGCGACGAGGCCAAGCTGCCCAAGATCTACTACGTCAACTGGTTCCGCAAGGACCCGGACGGCTCGTTCCTCTGGCCGGGCTTCGGCGAGAACTCCCGGGTGCTCAAGTGGGTCGTCGAGCGGATCGAGGGCCGGGCCGACGCGGTGGAAACGCCGATCGGCATGGTCCCAGCCCCGGACGCGCTGGACGTCGAGGGTCTGGACATGACCCCGGAGGACGTCCGGATCGCGCTGAAGGTCGACCCGGATGAGTGGCGCAACGAGTTGCCGCTCGTCACCGAGTGGTTCGAGAAGTTCGGTGACAAGCTGCCAGGCGTGCTCTGGGCCGAGCTGGACGCGCTGCGGGCCCGCCTGGACGCCACGCAGCCGCAACGGTAGGTGTGAAGATCGCCCGTCGCGGGCATCATCAGATCCCATGAGGACGGCCGCCGAGACCGAGGTCCGGCGGCCGTCCGCCGTCCGGGTGCTCACCATCCTGCTCGCGACGACCGCGGCGGCCACCGTCGTGGTCGAGCTGCTCAACTGGTGGTACGCCCCGGAGCAGGGCTTCGGGCTGGCGGTGCGGACCGGCTGGGCCATGCTGCGCTCGTTCGGCTTCCTGTTGCTGATCGGGCACGTCCGCCGGGGCCGGACCGTGGCCCGCCCGTTCGGGCTGATCCTCGCGGTCACCACGATCTTCGCCGTCGGCCGGCTGATCGTGCCCCGGCAGGGGGTGCCTCCGCTGCCCGGATTGCTCGGCTTCGCCGCGCTCACCGCACTCTGTGCGGCGGTGGTCTGGCTGCTCTACCGCTCGCCGGCGCTGGCCGGTCACCTCGTCCGGCACCGGCCCCGGCTGGTCATCGACCGAGCCGGCATCTCCTGGCGGGAAACCCCGCCGCGTCGGCCACAGGCCAGCGCCTGGCTGCTGACCAGCCGGGTCGCGGCGTTCACCTACAGCCCGCTGATGCTGGTGCCGGCGTTGGTGGCCGGCGGATCCATCCTGGACGGTCGGCTGGCCGCGGTGCCGGCCGTGCTGTTCTGGTTCGGCGCCGGCATCGCGGCCAGCTACGCGGTGCTGTTCTGCACCGCGTTCCTGATGCGCGGCAAGGACTGGGCTCGCGGGCTGCTGGTCGTCGTCACGGTGGCTGTGCTCGCCGTCGACCTGCCGCTGTGCTGGTGGCTGCTGGGGGTGGACGGCCTGGTCCGGGACGGCGGCCCGCTGCTCGCCGCCGCCGGGCTGACGCTGCACGGACTCTGGCGAGCGCCCCGCGCCGCCGACGCCGCCGTCCCAGCCTGAACCCGGCCTGAACCCGGCCTCACGTGGCCGGCGCGCGGCGCCCGGTCGATGCCCCGCAGTCCTGGGTTGTACCGGTTCGGCCTGGCAGGTGCGCGGCGCGGTGGATGCGGCTAGGTCCGGTCTGAGCCGCTTCCGATTCACCGGAGCGCTGTTCGCGCCACCGACGCCGCAGCCCGTCTGGACCCTTCCACCTGGCCGTACTCACCTGTCGGCGGGCCTCCGATAAGGCGGACTGGCCTACGCGTGCGGGTGGTCCTGTCTCTGCCTCAGATACGAACGGCGTGCGGTGTCGGCGGCGGTCGCGGCGAGGACCGCCGCCTGTGTGCTTGTGGGCCTGTCGAGCTGCCCCAGATTTGGACCGGCTGGCGTGTGCGTGCGGGTGGCCCCTGTTGAGCTGCCCCACATATGGACCGGCTGGCATGTCAGTGCGGGTGGGTCCTACAGAGCTGCCCCAGATTTGGACCGGCCTGGCGTGTGCGTGCGGGTGGGACCTGTCGAGCTGCCCCACACATGGACCGGCTGGCCTGCGCCTGCGCCTGCGCGTCTGGGTCCCGGTGCCCCATATCTGGGGCAGCTCGACAGGGTCCTGGACAGGTGCCCCGACCGACGGGGATTCAACTGGATTAGCGAGGAATCCTGGTCCTTCAGGGCCGGGAGGGATCGCGTCACGGACCGGGACGTTTCTGCCCTTTGATGTAGTCCTTGATCACTTCCAGTGGGGCGCCGCCGCAGGACGCGGCGAAGTACGAAGGGGACCACAGGTGTCCGTGCATGATGTGCCGGTTGATCCGGTCGGTGAACTCCTTGCGCAGGTAGTGCGCCGAGACGCCCTTGAGTCGGTTGACCAGCGTGGAGATCGGCAGCTTGGGCGGGTAGTGCACGAGCAGGTGGACGTGGTCGTCCTCGCCGTTGAACTCGCGCAGCTCGGCGCCCAGGTCGGCGCAGACCTGCCGCATGATCTGTTCGCAGTGGGTGAGCATCGCGTCGTTGAGGACGTCCCGCCGATACTTGGTGACGAAGACAAGATGTACGTGCAGGTTGTAGACAACGCTTCTACCTCTGCGAATATTCGGGTCCGGCGTCCATCGTGGCGACATAGATAAGATGGTATGGTGTGGGCATGCCTGCGAAAGCCGCGTGGCGCCGCTGGCCGACGTCGATGGCAGCCGAAGAGGACTACGCGGACGAGGACGCCTGGTGAAGATTGTCGTGCAGGTCCGGCTGTTCCCGGACGCCGCTCAGCAGGCGGCGTTGCGGGCCACTGTGGGCCTGTGCAACGACGCCGCGAACGTCGCCTCCGGGTTGGCGTACCAGCGGCGGGTGTTCGCCAAGCAGTCGTTGCAGCGGCTCACCTACGGCCAGTTGAAGGACATGGGTCTGTCCGCGCAGCCCGCCATCCACGTCGCCCGGAAGGTATCCGGCGCGTACGCCGCCCTGACGGCCAACATCCAGGCCGGCAACCTCGGCAAGCCAGCCTCGAAGAGGCGCCAGGCCGCCGAGGGCAAACCGATCCGGTTCCGTCGCGACGCGGCGCAGCCGTTCGACGACCGTTGCCTGTCCTGGCAACTGGCTGCCCGCACCGTGTCGATCTGGACGGTCGCTGGCCGATCCGGGCCGATCCGGTTCGGCTGCTCCGACCAGCAGCACGCCACCCTGGTCGCGCACCGCCGCGGCGAGTCGGACCTGGTCTGCCGCGACGGCAAGTGGTTCCTGTACGCCACCTGCGACATCCCCGACACCGCGACCAAGGAACCGGACGGGTTCCTCGGCGTCGACCTCGGCATCGCCAACCTCGCCACCGACTCCGACGGCCGCCACCACAGCGGCAAAGCCACAAACCGCATCCGGCACCGTAACCAGCGCCTCCGCGCGAAACTCCAGGCCATCGGCACCAAGTCCGCCAAGCGGCTGCTGAAGAAACGCCGCCGCAAGGAATCCCGGTTCGCCGCCGACACCAACCACCGCATCGCCAAGAGCATCGTGACCGAGGCCGAACGCACCGGCCGCGGAATCGCCCTGGAAGACCTGGGCGGCATCCGCGACCGGGTACGGCTCCGACGGCCCCAGCGGGTCACGCTGCACTCGTGGGCGTTCCACCAACTCGGCCAGTACATCGCCTACAAGGCGAAGCGGTCCGCAGTGGCGGTCGTGCACGTCGACCCGGCGTACACCTCGCAGGGATGCTCCGCCTGCGGACACGTCGCCAAGGCCAACCGGCCCAACCAATCCACCTTCCACTGCCGGTCGTGCGGCTTCGCCGAGCACGCCGACCGGAACGCAGCCCGCAACATCGCCGCACGCGGTGTTACAGGCTGGGCAGCCGTCAGCCTGCCAAACGCGGCGTGACCTCGTGCTCATCACCACGAGCCGTCACGATCCGCAAGCTCGGCCCTCCAGGGTCGAGCAGCTGACCGGAAGCCCGGGCACAACTGGTCGCGGCCGGCCTGGAACCCAAGCGGGGGCAGGGGCCGGGCGGGGCGTAGGCGGCGGCGATTGGGGATTGGGGATGGGGATTTCGGCCCGGCCGGGCCGTTGAGGACCGGTCGACGCGAGCGGGCAGGGGGCAGGATGGCGGGTGGCGTCGGTCACAGCGGCCGGCGTCGAGCGGCGCAGGCGGCTCGCCGGGCGGGGAAGGGCGGGAAGGGCCGGGCCGCGTCGGCGGGAGGGAGGCGCGTGGTGAGCGAGGAGTTCGATGTGGTGGTGGTGGGAGCGGGGCCGGCCGGGGCGGCCGCCGCGCTGACGGCCCGCCGTGCGGGTGCCAGTGTGCTGCTGCTGGACCGGGCCGACTTTCCCCGGGACAAGGCGTGCGGCGACGGGATCGCCGCGCACTCGGTGGACGTGCTCGCCGAACTGGGCGTGACCGAGGCGGTGGCGGGATACGCCCCGCTGCCCGCGCTGCGCATGATCGCCCCGGGCGGTGGCGCGGTGGCCCGGGCGCTGCCCCGGCCGGCGTACACCGTGCCCCGGCAGGTCTTCGACGCGCGGCTGGTGGCGGCCGCGGTGGCTGCCGGCGCGCAGCTGCGCCGGCACACCGTCCGCCAGGTCGAGCCGCGTGCCGCCCGGGTGGTGCTCGACGGGGAGCTGTCCGGCCGGGTGGTGGTGGGCGCGGACGGCGCCGGGTCGGTGGTGCGCCGGGCACTCGGTCACCCGGTGAACCCCGACCGGCACCTGGCGCTGGCCATCCGGGGGTACGCGCCGGCGCTGCCCGGCCCGTCCGAGCAGGTCATCGTCACCTCGCGGGCGCGCTGGCCGGCGTACGCCTGGTCGTTTCCGATCGGCGACGGGCGGGCGAACGTCGGGTACGGGGAGGTGCTGCGCGGTGAGCCGCTGAGCCGGGCGTACCTGCTGGATCGGCTGGCCGCGCTGCTGCCCGGCACCGACCTCGGGACGGTGACCGCGCTGCGCGCCCACCACCTGCCGCTGTCCACCCATCGGCCCGCACCGGGGCAGGGCCGCACCCTGCTGGTCGGGGACGCGTTGTCGCTGATCAACCCGTTCACCGGGGAGGGCATCTTCTATGCGCTGCTCTCCGGCGCGCTGGCCGGGGCGGCGGCGGCTCACGCACCCGAGGGTGCCGCCCGTCGCTACGCCGACGGACTGCGCCGCCGCCTCGGCACCCACCTGCGGCACAGCTCGGTGGCAGCCTGGTTGGCGCGACGCCGGCGAGTGGTCGACGCGGCGGTCCGGGCGGCCCGTCGGGACGACCGGGTGTTCGACGATGTGGTGGAGCTGGGGCTCGGCGACGGGCGGCTCACCGCCCGCACCCTGGCCATGATCGGCATCGCGCTGCCAGGCGGGGATGGGCCTCCGAGGCGATGATCCGCCCCGCGGGTCGCTACGCTGCTAGGTGATGACGCTGCGGAACCTTATCTACTCCGTGTACGAGCGCCGGCTCACGGCGAAGCTCGCGGGTAAGCCGGTGCCCCGACACGTCGGGGTGATGTGCGACGGCAACCGCCGGTGGGCGAGGGAGATGGGCTTCGTCGACCCGAACGACGGGCACCGGGTCGGCGCCGCGAAGATCAAACACGTCCTCGGCTGGTGCGACCAGGCCGGCATCGGGCACGTCACGCTCTACCTGCTGGCCACGGACAACCTGCGCCGGCCGGCCCGCGAGCTGGACCCGCTGCTGAAGATCATCGAGGATCTGGTGGTGGAGTTGGCCGAGGAGGGCAACCCCTGGCGGCTGCGCATCGTCGGCGCGCTCGACCTGCTGCCCGCGCAGACCGCGGCGGCGCTCAAGGGCGCCGAGGAGCGCACCCGGGAGCGCAGCGGCGGCGCGGAGGTCAACATCGCGGTGGGCTACGGCGGCCGGCGGGAGATCACCGACGCGGTCCGCTCGCTGCTGCTGGAGCACGCCGCCTCGGGCGGCACCATCGAGGAGTTGGCCGAGGTGCTGGACGTCGAGCACATCAGCGAGCACCTCTACACCCGCGGCCAGCCCGACCCCGACCTGGTCATCCGCACCAGTGGCGAGCAGCGCCTGTCCGGCTTCATGCTCTGGCAGTCCGCGCACTCGGAGTTCTACTTCTGCGAGCTCAACTGGCCGGATTTCCGGCATATCGACTTCCTGCGCGCACTCCGCTCGTACGCCACCCGGCAACGCCGCTACGGCGTCTGAGCGGGCAGCGCCGCTCAGACGCCCGGCCCGCTCAGGGCAGGTGGGTCAGCGCCCGGGTGAGGAAGTCACCCAGAGCGGCCGGGGACTCGATGGTCAGGTCGGCGGCGTTGGCCACCTCATGGCCGGTCTCCGGGTTGGCCACCGCGACGCAGACGCCGAAGAAGTCCGGGTCGGCGGCGGCCCGGGCGCGCAGCGCGGCGAACGCCTTGATGTCCGAGACGTCGTCGCCGAAGTACCAGGCGCCGGTGGCATCCCGGACCACCTCGCCGATGACCATGCCCTTGTCCCGGTCGACGGGCGGCTTGAGCTCCAGCACCATCCGCCCGGCCTGCACCCGTAGCCCCAGTCGGTCGGCCTGCGCCTGCCCCCACTGCTGCACGGTCGGCCCGAGCTGCGGCGCGGTACGCCAGTGCAGCGCGACGGAGAGCCGCTTGTATTCGACCAGCGTGCCCGGCGGCAGCTCCGCCCGAGCCAGGTCGGCCAGCTCCGACATGGTCGGCACCCAGGGCAGCGCGGCCGGTTCCGTGACGGTCTCGCCGCCGGAGTGGCTGTGCTCCAGCCCGTAGAGGCCGTAGAGATCCACGCCGGCGAGCCCACCGAGTTGGTCCCGGAGGAACTCGACCGGTCGGGCGGAGACGATCGCGACCCGCTGCACCACCAGGGCCAGGGCCTCGATGGCGGCCAGCGCCTTGGGAGCGGGGCGTACCGCGGTCGGATCGTCGTCGACGGGCGCGAGCGTGCCGTCGAAGTCGAAGAAGAGCACGGTCCCCCCGGCCCGGCCGGCGGTGGTTCGCCAGGCCTGGTCGGCGTTCAACGGGGTCCTCGGCTGCTGATTGCCCAGATTCAACGGCGGCACGCGCGTCAGCGTACCCCGGCGATCGGGGCTCATTCCTGGCCGAGCGGACCCGTTCGGCGGCGTGTGGTCAGCGTTCGGCGGCCCCTCGTCCGCGGCGGCCGAACGGCACCACCGCAGCATCCTGGCCGTGGCTCAGCAGATATCCCTCCACGAACCCGGTGTTGCGATCACCGGTGTGGTTCTCGATCTCATTGAGCCGTGCGACCAGGAACTCGGTGAGTGCGCTGATCCGGTCGTTCAGCCGCTCGTGCAGCTCGGCGACGACGGCCAGGATGACCGCGGTGCCGGCGCTGGTGAGCGCGAGGAGGTTGACGAGCATTGGAAGCTGCCCGCCGTTGACCGCGAGGGTCACCACGTTGCCGGTCAGCCACAGTGTCATCGACACCGTGGCGACCACGACTGCCAACCACTTCAGGGCCATGGACAGACCCCTCCTTTTGTCCCGCAGGGCTGGGTTCGGCCTTGTCCCGTCCCCCCGCCGATGACGAGCCCAAGCAGTACGAATAGGGACGCTAGCGTGCCCGTTCCGGCCCCGCAGGCAAACGAATGAACCCGACCAGGCGTTCTTTCGCCATCTGAGGAACTACCCTGCTTGATTCCCTCTTTTTCGGACATCGGTCGGCAACGTTGGTCGGTATGCGAGGTAACGGATGGTTTCGCGGATGTGGAACTTCTCCGCGTCCGACACGTTCGGATCAACCAGCCGGCGCAGCAACGCCTCCACGTCCGGGTCCATCGGAGGTGCCGGTTGGCCGGCGCGAGGGCCGGCGGCGGTGCGGTCCCAGCCGAGCGCGGCGAAGGCGGCGGCCGGATTCAGCCCGAGGCCCTCACAGAAGGCGACCACCCGTTCGGCCTCCGGATCACTGGCCCAGTCGCCCCGGACCCACCGGTTGATGGTCTGCCGGGAGACGCCGGTGCGCCGGGACACCTCGGTGCCGCTCCAGGCCCGGGTCGCCCGCGCCTCGTCGAGCGCACGCCGGACGAAGGTGGCGAAGGCGATCTTCCGCGCGTTGGCCGTCTCGGTCACCCCGTGACGGTACGGCCACCCGGCTGTGGGGGCGTGCTCTGGCACGCTGCTGTCACGCGAACGTGACGGATGCTTCGGATTTCTGGTAAACGATCCAGCGCCGCTCTTGAGGGGTCTCACCCGGGCAGAATAGATGCTCCTAGTGGTGGCGGTAAACGCCCGAAAAGCTGATACTGTCACGCTCATGGGACAATCTACGGTGTGTCTCGTGCATGAGACGACTGGTGCTCACATGCGTCACGCCTCCGGTGCCTGGGAGGTGTGGTGACCGAGCTCGCCACCCGAGCCCAGGCCTTCGGGCTGATCGCCGAGGGAGTGGCCGCAGGGCTGAGCGCCCCCTGGCGCCTCTACCTCGCCCGAGGCTGCCGCTACCTGTCGCTGAGCGTCGGCGACCGCGACGAGTGGAACTCCTGGCGTACCCATCTCGGCTGCCCTGAGCTGAGCGTCCGGGTCTACGACGCGGGCGGCGAGATCCGCCGCTCCTCGGTCGCCGAGGTCGTCTTGGACGGCTGCCGGATCAGCGTCGAGCTGGTCGAGGAGGTCAGCACCGACGACCTGGACCGGCTGCTGGTCGCGGATCCCACCACCGTCGAGCCGGAGGAGCGATGACCCGACGTCCGGGGCCGGCCGGAGCCGCCCGATGAGCCCATTCCTCGCGGTCTTCCTCGTCCTGGTGCTCGGTGCGACCAGCTACGCGGCCGGCCGGCTGCATGGGCAGCTCAGCTACCGCATCGGCTACCGCTTCGGCTACCGGCAGGGCTACTTCGACGGCGACCGGGGTGCCTGGAACCGGCGCCGCCGCGACGCCCAGGCCGCGATCGCCTCCGCCCTGTCGGTCTCTCCAACGGGCGCCGTCCGGTCCGCCAGCACCGTTGCCCGCGCCGGCAGTGGCGCGGGCCCCGGCACCGTCGCCCGGGCCGGCACTGTCGTGGGCCCCGGCACCACCTACACCGGCTCGTCGTTCACCGCGCCGGCCGCCCCGATCACCGGGCGGCACCCGACCGGCACGCTCGTCCGACGGACCGGCTGAGGTCGGTCGGCGGGCCGTCAAGCGCGGACCCGCCGACCGCCACCACGAGCGCGGTGCGTCGTCCGCGGCGGACACGCACCGTCGGGGCCACGTCAGACCGGTGACGGTGGCCCCGCCGGCCGGGATGCGCGCAGGGGGCATGCATCCCGGCCGGCTTCGCCGCGCCGATCCCGGCCGTACTTCTCCCGGCCGGCCAGCGCCCCGGTCGGCGGGCTGTTCACACGGCTGTCCCCGGAGATCCACGATCGCCCTCTAGCCGGGACGGTCCGCCGCCGCTAGCGTCTAGGCATGGCACGGGGTTCTCCCGAGCCAACCGGCCCGCCCGGACCTGCGACCTCGCGCACGGGGCCCGCATCCGACCCCGTGTCTCCGGGCACCGGACGAGGCGGAACACGGGTGGCCGGGTGCCCATCCGTCGGAGCAGGCCTGTGACGACTCGCCGTACCACCGCCGGTGCCGACCAGACCCCGGCCGCGACTGCCACGACCCGCCGCGCCACCCGGAGCCGCCGTACGGCGGCCGCCGCGCCGGCCGATCCCAAGGAGCCGCGACCAGCCGGCCAGGCGTTCGTCCTGGACACGTCCGTGCTGCTCTCCGACCCGGCGGCATTCCACCGGTTCGCCGAGCACGAGGTGGTGCTGCCACTGGTGGTCATCACCGAGTTGGAGGGCAAGCGGCACCATCCGGAGCTGGGCTGGTTCGCCCGACAGTCGCTGCGGATGCTCGACGAGCTGCGGATCCAGCACGGTCGGTTGGATCGTCCCGTGCCCGCCAACGACGCCGGCGGCACGCTGCGGGTGGAGCTGAACCACACCGACGACGGCGTACTGCCGCCCGGGTTCCGCACCGAGAGCAACGACGCCCGCATCCTCTCCGTGGCGCTCAACCTCGCCGCCGAAGGGCGGGAGGTCACCCTGGTCAGCAAGGACATGCCGCTGCGGGTCAAGGCCGCCTCGGTGGGCCTGCGGGCTGACGAGTACCGGCACGGCCAGGCCAGCGATCCGACCTGGACCGGGATGTCCGAGCTGGAGCTGGGTGAGGAGCAGATCGGTCGGTTGTACGCCGGTGAGTCGCTCGACATCGACGAGGCGGCCGGGCTGCCCTGCCACACCGGCCTGGTGCTGCACTCGGCGCGCGGCTCCGCGCTCGGCCGGGTGTTGCCGGACAAGTCGGTGCGGTTGGTCCGGGGTGATCGGGAGGCGTTCGGGCTGCACGGCCGCTCGGCCGAGCAGCGGGTCGCCCTCGACCTGCTGCTCGACGAGTCGATCGGGATCGTTTCGCTGGGCGGTCGGGCCGGCACCGGCAAGTCGGCGTTGGCGCTCTGCGCCGGGCTGGAGGCGGTGATGGAGCGCCGCCGGCACAAGAAGGTGATCGTGTTCCGCCCGCTGTACGCCGTCGGCGGCCAGGAGTTGGGCTACCTGCCCGGGTCGGAGTCGGAGAAGATGTCGCCGTGGGCCCAGGCGGTCTTCGACACGCTCGGCGCGGTGGTGCACGAGAACGTTCTGGAGGAGGTCACCTCGCGGGGCATCCTGGAGGTGCTGCCGCTGACCCACATCCGTGGGCGCAGCCTGCACGACGCCTTCGTGATCGTGGACGAGGCCCAGTCTCTGGAGCGCGGGGTCCTGCTGACCGTGCTGTCCCGGATCGGGCAGGGCTCACGGGTGGTGCTCACCCACGACGTGGCCCAGCGGGACAATCTGCGGGTTGGCCGGCATGACGGCGTGACGGCGGTCATCGAGGCGCTCAAGGGCCATCCGCTCTTCGCCCATGTCACGCTCAGCCGTTCGGAGCGGTCGCCGATCGCAGCGATGGTGACGGATCTGTTGGAGGACATCCCACTCTGATGGTGCTTATATAGGGTTTTGTCCGCATTTTTAGTGTGGCACAGATCACAAACGGGTCGGTTGGTTTCCCATCAGCCTCACTGTGCGCGATGGTGTCCCACGAGCGTCCACGCACCACAGGCATCGTTGGTGATCGTTCGTCCCGAGATGGACGGACATCGGCGAAGGTCGGTGCGTCGGCGCGACCGGCACCGGTCGGGGCGCTCGCGGTACGGCTGACGGCCCTCCTGTGGCCTGACGCCGCGCCGCGTCCTTGCCCCCGACGAAGGGACCACTTCGTGAGTCGGCTGTGGAGCCGGTTGGGCGCCCGTACGGCTGCTGTCGCGTTGCTCTCTGTGGGCGTTGCCGGTGGCTTCTACCTGGGCGACGACCGGGAAACCCAGCAACAGGGCCTGACCGCGCAGGTCGGCCTCGAGGTCGACCGCGCTGATTTCGCGTACCAGCGCGAGCGGCAGTCCGCCCACCAGGTGAAGTTCGCCAAGCAGCGGGCCGCCGAGTACCAGGCCAAGCTGCGGGCGGCGCAGGCCGCCAAGGAAGCCGCCGAGCGGGCCCGTAAGGCCGAGGCAGCCGCGGCGTCCCGCAAGCGCGAGCGGGAGGCCCAGAATGCCGCCCCCAAGCCGTACGACGGGCCGATCCCGGCGTCCTGCGCCGAGTTCAGCGGCAACCGCAAGATCGGCTGCGCCATGATGATCGAGGCGGGTTTCGGCATCGCCGAGTTCCCGTGCCTGGAGAAGCTCTGGACCAAGGAGAGCGGCTGGAACCACAAGGCCAGCAACTCCTCGTCCGGTGCGTACGGGATCCCGCAGGCCCTGCCGGGCAGCAAGATGGGTACCGTCGCCGACGACTGGCGGACGAACCCGGCCACCCAGATCAAGTGGGGGCTGGGCTACATCAAGGGCAGGTACGACACGCCCTGCGGTGCCTGGGGCTACTTCCAGAGCAACGGCCACTACTGACGGGGTCGATGGCGGGGTGGGTGGGCGATCACCCGCCCCGCCATCACACGTACCGGGCCCGCCAGGACGGGACGCGAGTGGCGGCTGGCCGGTTTTGCTGATAGCAGTTGTGGAGTGACCCTGCAGCCTGGAAGCGGCGACCCCAACCGGTTCGGCACCGAGGCGTTCTACGCGGCGCTCGGCCGGGCCTTCGTCGCGATGTGCGCGGTGGTCCCGTTCCTCTTCCTCATCGAGGCCGTCGACCAGGGGCTGGCGTTCGGCCTGGACGCCACCGCCGGCATCATCCCGAAGCGCATCGACGGGCTGGACGGGGTCTTCTTCTCCCCGTTCCTGCACCACGGCTTCGACCACCTCTACAGCAACAGCATCCCGCTGATCCTGCTGGGCACCTTCGTGCTCGCTGCCGGCGCCCGCCGGTTCCTCTGGTCGACCCTGATCATCATCCTGGTCAGTGGGCTCGGCGTCTGGTTCACCGGCTCGCCCAACTCGGTCGTGGTCGGCGCCAGCGGGGTGATCTTCGGGTACCTGGGCATCCTGCTCACGCGGGGCATCTTCGAGCGCAGTTGGTGGAACTTCGCGGTCTTCCTGCTGGTCGGCCTGCTCTACGGCTGGCAACTGGTCGGCATCCTTCCCACCGACGAGCGGATCTCCTGGCAGGGTCACCTGTTCGGGCTGCTGGGCGGGGTGGTGGCCGCGATCCTGTTCCGCCGTCGCCGGCCGGTCGCCGGTGGTCCCGACTACTCCGGGTCCACCCTCAGCCTGTCCTGACCGGTTCCTCGGCGCGCCCCTGGGACGTGCTTGCCCGACCGCTGCCACCCGCCTACCGTCGAGATCAGCAAGCGTTGATCCGTGAGCGGAAAGCGACGGTACGCCATGCGCGAGGTCGACATCGCCGTGATCGGGGCCGGTCCGGCCGGCCTCTTCGCGGCGTACTACGCCGGGTTCCGAGGGTTGTCGGTGGCGGTGATCGACGCGCTGCCGGAGCCCGGCGGACAGGTCACCGCGATGTACCCGGAGAAGCTGATCCTGGACGTGGCCGGCTTCCCCGCCGTCAAGGGCCGCGACCTGGTGGCCAACCTGGTCGCCCAGGCCGCCCCGTTCGGGCCGCAGTACCTGCTCGGCACCCGGGCCGAGAAGCTCTCGTACGCCGACGACCGGCCGGTGCTCGGCCTGGCCGGCGGTGAGCAGCTGGCCTGCGGCGCCGTCGTGGTCACCGGCGGGCTGGGCAGCTTCAGCCCTCGGCCGCTGCCCTGCGCCGACGGCGCTCCCGGGGCGGGGATCGTCTACTTCGTCACCGAGCCGGCCGAGCTGGCCGACCGGGACGTGCTGATCGTCGGTGGCGGCGACTCGGCCTTCGACTGGGCGTTGACGCTGCAACCGCTGGCCCGCTCGGTGACCCTCGTGCACCGACGCGAGAAGTTCCGGGCACACGCCTCGACGGTCGCCCGGGTGCTGTCGCTGCCCGTGCGGGTGGTGGTCAACGCCGAGGTCACCCGGCTGTTGGGGGACGGCACGGTGACCGGTGCCGAGGTGACCGTGCGCGGCGGCGCGGCCGAGACGCTGCCGGTGGACACTGTGGTGGCCGCACTCGGCTTCACCGCCGACCTGGGCCCGCTCGCCGAGTGGGGGCTGCGGCTGGACCGCCGGCACATCCTGGTGGACAGCGCGATGGCGACGAACCTGCCCCGGGTCTTCGCGGCCGGTGACATCACCGAGTACCCGGGCAAGGTCCGACTGATCGCGACGGGCTTCGGCGAGGCCGCGACGGCGGTGAACAACGCGGCGGTGGCCATCGACCCGAGCGCCCACCTGTTCCCCGGGCACTCCTCCGACGCCGGCTGAACGCCGGTATCGGAAGCAGACCGCTCCGTAGCCGGACCGAGACGCCCCGACGCGACCCTGATTGGATGAGCGGTCCCGAGACACCGCACGACGGCGCACCCACGACGCTGGCCTGGCTCTGCCACCCGGCGACGCTGCTCGCCCTGCTCGTCCTGGTGGTCAACGATCACCTGCTGAAGCCGGCCTTCCCCGGCCTGCTGACCGGCAAGCTCAGCGACGTCGCCGGCCTGCTGCTCGCGCCCCCACTGGTCGCGGTGCTGCTGACCCTCCTGGTGCCGCGCCTGCCGGCCCGGGCCGCCGCGCTGGCCGGGCTGGTCGCGGTGGGCGCCGGGTTCGCGGTCGTCAAATCCAGCGGGTACGCCGCCGAAGTCGCCTCGTCGGCCTGGAGCGCGCTGGCCGGGCCGTCGCTGGTCCGGGCCGACCCCACCGACCTGCTCACCCTGCCGGCGCTCGCGCTGGCCTGGTGGTGCTGGACGCAGGCCCGTGAGCGGCCGGTGCGATACCGGCTGGCCCGGCTGGTACGGCTGCTGGTGGTGCTGCCGCTGGCGCTGGTCGCGGTGACCGCCACCAGCCCGGCCTACTTTCCGTACGCCCTCGGCGTCACCCTGCTTGACGACCGTCCGGCGATCTCGGTCGGCTCGGGTGCCACGTCCTGGCCGCAGCGTGCGGCGGACGGGCAGTGGGCGGTCAGCGACGACGGCGCGACCACCTGGCGGCTCGCCACGGAGGCCGAGCAGCCGCGACTGTCCGACCTCGACGATCCGAACCGGCAGGCGTGCGTGCCGGCCGAGCCGCGGCGGTGCTACCGGGTGGTCGCGGGTCAGCTGCGGGTGGAGCAGAGCGACGACGCCGGTGTGAGCTGGCGGGCCGCCTGGGAGGTGTCGGACGGGCGGCGTGAGGAGCTGGCCCGCCGGTTCCCGAACCCGGGTGACATCCAACGGCACTTCGCCTCCCGCGAGCTGATCGTCTATCCCACCGTCAACGGTGGTCACGGGTGCTGGTCGCCAACGGCCGGGACGGCTTCCTGCGCCGCCTGCCGGACGGCGAATGGCGGCGCGACGGCTTCCTCGGGCAGGAGGGTCCACAGGGAACGTACTGGAGGGGTCTGCCGGCGCTGGAGGATGGCGGGCCGGGTCAGCGGCAGACCGACGTGCTGCTTGTCGTCGCGGTGGCGCTCACCCTCGGGTTCCTGGTTACCGTCGTCGCCGCCCACCTGACCGTCCGCCGCCGCGGCGGCCCCTTCTGGCCCGGCCTCGCCGGTGCGCTGTCGATGTCCTTCGTCGTGGTGGCCCTGGCGGCGGTCTGGCCCCGCAGCGATGATCTCGGCACGGTGCTGGCGGTGTTGATGGCCGTGCTGCCACTGGGTGCGCTGACGGCGATCGTCATGCTGGGCTCCGCGTGGTACGCGGGTGGGACCCGTCGGTGGACCGCCCGGGTGGCCGGCGGGTTCCTGCTCACCCTGATTCTCGTTGGCCTGCCGTTGACCGGCTGGTTGTACGGCGCTCCGGAGCGAGGTCGGATGGCGTTGCTGCTGGCCGGGTTGGCCACCGTGCCCGGCCTGCTGCTGGCCTGGTGGGTGGCCCGGTTGCCGGACCCGGTTCGCGTCCACGTCGAACCGTCCTACCCGCCGCCGTGGACGTCGGTGCCACCGGGCTGACCGGTGGTGTCCACTCCGGTCAGCCCGTTTGGGGCAGGCCGATCAGGTCGGCCAGCAGCCCGACCTGGTGGTCGAAGTACGCGTCCCGGTGCTCGACGGTCCGGTTGAGCCGGCCGAACAGCTCGAAGCTGATCAGCCCGAAGAGCTGGGTCCAGCCGGCCATGCCCCGGGCCAGCAGGGCGGGGGGCAAGCCGGGAAAGAACGCGTCGGCCAGCTCGGTCAGGTCGTCGTGCAGCGGCGTCGGCAGCTCTTCGGCGGGCGGCGGGCTGAGCAGGCCGGCCTCCAGCCCTTCGCGGAGCAGGCTGACCAGGGTCAGCGGGGGGCGCTGGGCCGGGCCGACGGTGTCGTCCGGGGCGGCGTATCCGGGGACCGGGCTGCCGTAGAGCAGCGCGTATTCGGCGGGGTGGGCGAGTGCCCAGTCCCGGGCCGCCCGGCAGGCCGCCTGCCAGCGGGCGCGGAGGTCGACCCGGTCGGGGGCGGCGACCGCGGCCGCCTCCACCGTTTCGCCGAGTGCGTTGTACGCCTCGATGATCAGCGCGGTGAGCAGGTCGTCCCGGCTCGGGAAGTAGCGGTAGATGGCCGACGAGACCATGCCCATGTCCCGGGCCACCGCGCGCAGCGAGAGGTTCGCGCCATCGGTGGCGAGGTGCTGGCGGGCGACCACCTTGATCTCGTCGAGCATTTCGGCGCGGACCCGGGCGCGGACCGAGGAAGCGGGCATGGGGCCAGTCTGCCACGGATCGGAGCGCCAATCAAAAAAGAGAGCACCGCTCTTGACGCAGTCGTGTTGGCGGGCCATGCTGGGTGAGCAACCGAGAGCACCGCTCTTGATTTGTACCCCCGCTTCCAAGGAGTTCCCATGGCACTGCACGTGATCGTCGGCACCGGCCCGGTCGGCACCGCGACCGCCCGCCTTCTCGCCGAACGAGGTGAGCGGGTCCGGGTGATCAGTCGCCGGGGTGCCGGGCCGGAGCACCCGTCCATCGAACGGATCGCCGCCGACGCCGCTGACGTCGACCGGCTCAGCGTGCTGACCGACGGCGCGCAGGCGCTGTACAACTGCGCGAACCCGGCGTACCACCGCTGGTCCATCGACTGGCCGCCGCTGGCCGGTGCGCTGCTCGCCGCCGCCGAGCGGTCCGGCGCGGTGCTCGCCACGGTCGGCAACCTCTACGGGTACGGACCCGTCGACGGCCCGATGACCGAGCAGACCTTGCCGGCGGCGACCGGCACCAAGGGGCGGGTACGCAACCAGATGTGGGCCGACGCTCTCGCCGCCCACCAGGCCGGTCGGGCTCGGGTCACCGAGGTACGGGGCTCCGACTATCTCGGTGTGGACGGCACTTCGCTGGCGATGATGGTGCTGCCCCGGGTGCTCGCCGGGCAGCGGGTCTTCCTGCCGGTCGACTGGGACGCCCCGCACACCTGGACGTACATCCCGGACGTCGCCCGTACCCTCGTCGCCGCCGCGACCGACGCAGGCGCGTGGGGACGGCCCTGGCACGTGCCCAGCGCGCCGGCAGCACCGATGCGTGAGCTGGCCACCCGGGCCGCGGCGCTGGCCGGAGTGCCCGTGCCGCGGCTGACCCGGATGCCCTACCCGGTGCTGTGGCTGGGCGGCCTGGCCAATCCGTTCGTCCGGGAACTGCGGGAAACCGCCTACCAGTTCGACCGGCCGTTCCTGATGGAATCGGCCGCCACCACCGCCGCCCTGGGTGTCGAGCCGACCCCGCTGGACGACGCGCTCACGGAGATCGTCGCAGCTCTGCGCCGCTGAGCCCGCCCGTCCCCGCCGCCGACCCGCCAGTGGCTCAGCGGCGGGACGGCGGGGCGAGCGCGGCGATCAGCACGGCCACCATGGCCAGCGCTGCCCCGAGCAGGGTGTCCACGCCGAGGTGCGAGGCCGCCGTGGGCAGCAGCAGGTCCAACAGGACGGCCCCCACGACCTGACCGGCGATGGTGGCCAGGCCGAGCAGCAGCACACCGGTGAAGCGCACGATCGTCGCGGCGATCGCGATGAACACGATGCCGATCGGGCCACCCAGGTAGAGCCACGGCTCGGTCGGCAGCTGGCCGGTCGGCCAGCCGCGTACCGCGAGGTCGATCGAGAACGCGACGAGCAGGGTGACCGTGCCGACGGCGAAGTTGACCAGTGTGGCGGTCAACGCGTTGTCGGCCGCCGCCCGGACCCGGCCGTTGACCGCCTGCTGCCAGGCGATGCCCATCCCGGCCAGCAACGGCAGCAGGGCCAGCGCCAGCGTGCCCGGGTCCTCGAGTCGGTCGCCGACCGCCAGGGCGACGGCCAGCACGATGAGCACCGCACCGGCCAGCCGCTGCCGGGTGATCGGCTGCCGGCCCGTCGGCCCGATCCCCGCCCGGTCCACGGCGAGGCTGCTGCCGGTCTGGCCGGCGACCACCGCCACGGTGAAGACCGCCACGCCCAACGAGCCGATGGTGAGCCCCTGGGTGGCCACCAGGAACGCCCCGCACATTCCGCCCAGGCACTGCCACGGCCGCAGCGCGCCCGCCGTGAGGGCAGCCCGCAGCGCGACCAGACCCCGTCGCCCGCCCGGGGTGGCCGGCACCAGCACCAGCAGCACCAGCAGGCCGAGGCCGAACGAGACCACCGCGGCGGCGAACCCGTCGGCCAGGCGTACCCCCAGCTCGCCGTTGATTCGAGACTGCACCGCCACCGCGACCCCGGAGACCGACGCCAGCGCGACGCCGGTGATCCGGCGGGTGGCTGAGAGGGACTGCGGTGTCGCAGTGCCGGTGGCGGTCACTCCTGCTCGGCCAGCGGCCGACCGTCGAAGTCGACGGCCGAGTAGAGCGCCAGCTTCTCCAGCCGGTGGTACGAGTCGATCACCCGGATGGTCCCGCTCTTCGAGCGCATCACGATCGACTGGGTGTACGCGCCGCCGGCCCGGTAGCGAACTCCGCGCAGCAGGTCGCCGGAGGTGACGCCGGTCGCCACGAAGAAGCAGTTGTCCCCGGTGACCAGGTCGTCGGTGCTCAGCACGCGATCCAAGTCGTGCCCGGCGGCCAGCGCCTTCTCCCGCTCCTCGGCGTCGCGCGGCCAGAGCTTGGCCTGCATCGCCCCGCCCATACACTTCAGCGCGCAGGCGGAGATGATGCCCTCGGGGGTGCCGCCGATGCCCATCAGCACGTCGACATCCGACTCGCCCCGGGCTGCCGCGATGGAGCCGGCGATGTCCCCGTCCGAGATGAACCGGATGCCCGCCCCGGTCCGGCGGATCTGGGTGACCAGGTCGTCGTGGCGGGTGCGGTCCAGCACGCAGACCGTCACTTCGGAGACGTCGGTGCCCTTGACCTTGGCGATCCGGCGCAGGTTTTCGGCGACCCCGGCGTTGATGTCCACCACGTCGGCGTACGCCGGCCCGACGGCGAGCTTCTCCATGTAGAAGACCGCGCTCGGGTCGAACATCGCACCCCGCTCGGAGACGGCGAGCACCGCCAACGCGTTCGGCATGCCCTTGCTCATCAGCGTGGTGCCGTCGACCGGATCCACGGCGACGTCGACCTCCGGGCCGGTGCCGTCGCCAACCTGCTCGCCGTTGAAGAGCATCGGGGCGTTGTCCTTCTCGCCCTCGCCGATCACAACGACGCCGCGCATCTGGATCGAGTTGATCAGCTTGCGCATGGCGTCGACGGCGGCCCCGTCGCCGCCCTCCTTGTCGCCCCGGCCGACCCAGCGGCCAGCGGCCATCGCCGCGGCCTCGGTGACCCGGACCAGGTCGAGGGCAAGGTTACGGTCGAGATCCTGTGGGATCCGCGTCCTGGTGTTCGTCATGACGGCTGCTCCTCCTCGCGACGGTGCGGGGACGACCGGCAGGGCGTGGCCCGCTGCCGGCTTTGTCGCTGATCCTCACACGATGGCTGACCCGGCCTCGGCGCGGGGCGGTGATGGGCCGGATACCGCCGGTCGGGCGGCTGCGAAGATGGCAGGGTGGAACCCGCTCAGCCAGCCGACCGCGTACCCGCCGACCGCACGCCGCCCGGCGGCCAGCCGCCGGCCGCCGTCCCCACCGGCCCCGGTGGTGAGCCCGCCGCGACCGACCCGACGACGCCGCCGGCCGGCGAGCCGGCCCTGGTCGCGTCGGGCCCGGCCGCCGCGCCACCGGTGAACGAACCGGCCCCGGGCCGACCCGTGGCCGGGGTCGACGCCGTGGAGACCGGCGAGCGGCCCGCACCGCCGCCGCCTGTGCAATCAGCCCGATCCGAGCGGTCGCCGAAGGACATGGCGATATCGCTGCTGGTACTGCTGGTCCCGATCGCGCTGCTGCTGGCGTTCTACCGGGGCTTCCTCGGTGGCGACCAGGCCGCCACGGTCGATCCGGCGCCAGCGATCGACCAGGCCCAGTCGGCGAACGCCTTCCCGGTGAGCCGGCCGCAGGGGCTCGGCTCTGACTGGCGTACGGTCAGCGCCCGGTACCAGACCGTCGAGGGCGGCGCGAATCTGCGAATCGGTTACCTCACCCCGGAAGGACGGGGTGTGCAGCTGTTGCAGAGCAGCGTGCCGGCGGAGCGCCTGCTTCCGGCCGAGCTGACCGACCAGGCCCAGCCGCAGGGCCCGACGGAGCTGGCCGGACGCACCTGGCAGCGCTACACCGCCCGGGGCAATCAGCAGGCGCTGGTCCTGCTGGAGCCGACCCGTACGGTCGTCGTCGTCGGCGACGCTCGGGACAACGAACTGCGCCAACTCGCCGGCGCACTGCGCTGACCGGCCCCGTTCCGTACGCCCTCCATGGCCGGGTGGGCCATTCGCTAGGCTGCCCCGGCTCGGTCCGGCTGCACCATGCATGCCGGGCCATGTCCGTCTCGGCGAAGTGAGATTTTTGTGAACATTCGACGGTGGAGCGTCGGCGTCCTCGCCGCCACCCTGCTCGTCCCCGGCCTGGCCGCGTGCAACTCCGACGCTGCCGAGCCGGCCGCCGCCCCGAGCCCGTCCACCCCGGCCGATCCGAAGGAAGCGCTGCTCGCCTCCACCAAGGAGATCGCCAAGGGCAACTTCACCTTCACCCTGGTGGGGGACGGTACGACCGGCGGCGGCCTGGTGCACAAGCCCAGCAACAGCGCACAGTTCACCGTGAAGTTCGGTGACGCGTCCGAGGACATGTCGATCGAGATGGACCTGATCTACATCGACTCGGAGAGCTGGGTCAAGATGGACCTCGGTGGCGCCATGTTCGCCGCCGTCCCCGGTGCGGCAAAGAACAAGGGCAAGTACCAGCACCTCGACAAGACCAAGATCAAGGATGTCAAGGATCTCCAGCTGGACCCGGAGACGCTCGACCCGCTCGACAGTGACGCGCTGGTCAAGAGCGTGACCGAGGTGCAAAAGACCGGTGAGGGCACCTACACCGGCAAGATCGACATTTCCGCCGCCACCGAGTCGGCCGCCCTCGACGAGGAGGTCGTCACGGCGCTGGGCGCGCAGGCCAAGGCGCTGCCGTTCACGGCCAAGCTGGACCCGCAGGGCCGGCTTACCGAACTGGCCATCTCCGTGCCGGTCGCCGGCGAGACCGCGGCGCACGACATCAAGATCGGTTACGCGGACTACGGGACCGGCGCCGGCGCGCAGAAGCCGCCGGCGGACAAGGTCGTCGAGGCTCCGGCGGAGACGTACGAGCTGTTCAAGTAGGTCGACAGGGCGGACCGGGGTGGCCAGGGGCCACCCCGGTCCGGTTCTCCCGGCACCGATCACCTTCGGGTAATCGGACGGAACGGTGATTGTCCGGCGCGTCGGCAGGGAACAGAGAGGGAGTGACCCGGGCGCGCTGCTCGGCCCGGGTCGCGCGACGCAGCCGACGGTGCTGCTGCGTCGCCCGGTTTCCGGCGCCGACCAGGTCGTCGGGTGACCCCCTTGGGAGACACACATGACTGTTCGACGACTCAGTGCCGGCCTGGTGGCCGCCGCGCTGTTCACGCCCGCCCTGGCCGCCTGCACCAACGGTGGGACCGGTACCGCCGGATCGACCGCGTCGCCGACGGCGACCGCGTCCGGCGCGGCGGCCCCTTCCGGCACGCCCGTCGCGGGCGATGCCAAGCAGGCGCTGCTCGACTCCACCAAGGAGATCAGCAACGGGAACTTCCGGTTCACCCTCGCCGGCGCCGGCTCGACGGCGGAGGGCCAGGTGCACCAACCGAGCCAGAGCGCGGCCATGAAGATCGCCATCGGCGGTCCCTCATCCGACCTCGCCATGAAGCTCGACGTGATCCACTTCAAGCCGGACAGCTGGGTGAAGCTGGAGCTGACCGGCCCCACCGCCAACAGCCTGCCCGCCATCAAGCAACTCAACCTCGGCAAGTACCAGCACCTGGACCAGACCCGGATCAAGGGCAACCGGAGCCTCGGCTTCGACTTCGACAAGGTCGACCCGGCCGGCAGCGCCGTGCTGACCCAGGGCATCACCGAGGTCCGGAGCACCGGCACCGGCACGTACGCCGGCACCATCGACGTCACCAAGGCGGCCGAGGCCGGTTCGCTGAACGCCGCCACGATCGCCGCGCTCGGCACGCAGGCGAAGACCGTCCCATTCACCGCGAAGGTGGACCCGCAGGGCCGACTCACCGAGCTGGTGCTGCAGATGCCGGCCGCCGGGCAGACCGCCGCCCAGGAGATCCGGATGACGTACTCCGACTACGGTGCCGCCACCGCAGCGCAGAAGCCGCCGGCGGCCCAGGTCGTCGAGGCGCCCGCCGAGCTGTACAGCCTGTTCAACTGACCGTCGTCGTGGTGTTCGCCATCGACTCGGTGGCGGCGAACGGGTGGGGCGACTCCGGTCGCCCCACCGGCGGTCAGGAGGCGGGGTCCTGCCGGGCCGCCTCGATCCGGGCCCGGGCGCCGTCCAGCCAGCGCTGGCAGATCACCGCCAGCGCCTCGCCACGCTCCCAGAGCGCCAGCGACTCCTCCAGGGACGTCCCGCCGGCCTCCAGCCGCTCGACCACCGAGGCCAACTCGGCGCGGGCCTGCTCGTAGCTGAGCCGCTCGTCCGGCCCGGCCTTCGTATCGTCAGTCATCGCGTCCATCTCAGCACACCACTCGTCGGCCGTCGCGCCCCGCCACTCAGCCGTCCACCGTCGCGGCCAGCTCGCCGTCGGCCAACCGGACCCGCAGCGGGTCGCCCTTGCCGACCTCGGCCGCCGCGCGGACCACGTGACCGTCCGCGCGCTGCACGATCGCGTACCCCCGGTCGAGGGTGGCGGCGGGGGAGAGGGCGCGCAGCCGGGCCAGGGTGTGTCGCAGCTCGTCGTCGGCCGCGCCGAGCCGGTGGTCCAGGCAGCGTCCGGCACGCTGGCGCAGCGCGGCCAGCTCGGTCGCCCGCTGCTCCACCATCACCTGCGGGCGGGCCAGCACCGGTCGGGAACGCAGCGCGTCGAGCCGGTGGGACTCCCGGTCGACCAGGTTGCGTACCGCCCGCTGGAGACGGTGCCGGGCCTGGCCGATGAGGCGTACCTCGTCGGCGAGGTCGGGGACCACCCGCTTGGCCGCGTCGGTCGGGGTGGAGGCACGGACGTCGGCGACGTAGTCGACCAGTGGCGCGTCCGTCTCGTGGCCGATGGCGCTGACCACCGGGGTACGGCAGCCGAACACCGCGCGACAGAGCGCCTCGTCGGAGAAGGGCAGCAGGTCCTCGATGCCGCCACCGCCCCGGGCAATGATGATCACCTCGATGCTCGGGTCGGCGTCCAGCACCTTGAGCGCGTCGATGATCTGCGGCACCGCCGATGGGCCCTGCACGGCCACGTTGACGGTGCGGAACTCCACCGCCGGCCAGCGCCGTCGAGCGTTGGTCAGCACGTCCCGCTCGGCCGCCGACGCCCGGCCGGTGATCAGCCCGATCCGGCCGGGCAGGAACGGCAGCCGGCGCTTGCGTGCCCGGTCGAACAGCCCCTCGGCGGCGAGTAGCTTCTTGAGCTTCTCCAACCGGGCCAGCAGCTCGCCGAGCCCCACCTGGCGGATCTCGTCGGCCCGCAGACTCAGCGTGCCCCGGGCGGCGTAAAACTCCGGTTTGGCGTGCAGCACCACCCGGGCGCCCTCGCGCAGCTCCGGCGCGCCGGCGTCCAGCACGTCCCGGTTGGTGGTGACGGTCAGGCTCAGGTCGGCCGACGGGTCACGCAGGGTGAGAAAGACGGTGCTGGCCCCGGGTCGGCGGCTGATCTGCGCCACCTGCCCGTCCACCCACACCCAGCCGAGCTTCGCGATCCAGGCGCCCACCTTCTGGCTGACAACCCGAACCGGCCACGGCTCCTCCGCACTGCTCCGCGCCCCGTCGCCCACCCGCCCACCCTACGGACCCTCGCGGTGATCAAGAAGTTTGCGTCAGCTCCGGGCGCGTTTCTGACGCAAACCTCTTGATCACCGAGGCCAGGCGTGGGCGGGGCGGGGAGAGGGGGCGTGGGGTGTGGTGCGGCTCGCAGGCGCTGTCGGTGGGAGGCGGGACACGTACGATGGGCTCGTGACCGAGGCTCAGGCGACCCCCCAGACCGGCAAGCGCGTGCTCCTGGCCAAGCCCCGCGGCTACTGCGCGGGCGTCGACCGCGCGGTGCAGACCGTCGAGGAGGCGCTGAAGCTCTACGGCGCCCCGATCTACGTCCGCAAGCAGATCGTGCACAACAAGCACGTCGTGCAGACCCTGGAGGCGCTGGGGGCGATCTTCGTGGAGGAGAACGAGGAGGTGCCGGAGGGCGCCACCGTCATCTTCTCCGCGCACGGCGTGGCCCCCGAGGTCTACGAGCAGGCGAAGGAGCGGTCGCTGAAGGCGATCGACGCGACCTGCCCGCTGGTCACCAAGGTGCACCAGGAGGCGAAGCGTTTCGCCGCCGAGGACTACGACATCCTGCTGATCGGCCACGAGGGGCACGAGGAGGTCGTCGGCACCGCCGGTGAGGCTCCCGCGCACATCCAACTGGTGGACGGCCCCGACGGCGTCGACAAGATCACCGTCCGTGACCCGGAGAAGGTGGTCTGGCTCTCCCAGACCACGCTGTCGGTGGACGAGACGCTGGAGACGGTCGCCCGGCTCAAGCAGCGGCTGCCGCTGCTCCAGTCCCCGCCCAGCGACGACATCTGCTACGCCACCTCCAACCGGCAGCACGTGGTCAAGGAGATCGCCCCGGAGTGCGACGTGGTGATCGTCGTCGGCTCGACGAACTCCTCCAACTCGGTCCGGCTGGTCGAGGTGGCTCTGGACGCCGGCGCCCGCGCCGGTCACCTGGTCGACTTCGCCCGCGAGATCGACGACGCCTGGCTGACCGGTGCCCGCACCGTCGGCGTGACCTCCGGCGCGAGCGTCCCGGATGACCTGGTCCAGGAGGTGCTGGAGCACCTGGCCGCGCGCGGGTTCGCCGACGTGGAGGAGATCACCACCGCCAACGAGCGGCTCACCTTCTCGCTGCCGCAGGAGCTGAAGCGGGACATGAAGGCCGCGGCGGCCCGCGGTTGATCAGCGTCGGCCGGGTCCCGGCGGGAACGCCCCGCCGCCCCGGCACGTCGAACCGGGCATGAGGACCCTTCGGCTCGTCGTCCCCGCCCTGCTGGTCTGCGCGGCGCTGAGCGCCTGCGGCGAAACGGACGGTCCCGGCACCCCCGCCCCGAGCGGGCCGTCACCGGCCACCGGGCAGCCCAGCCCGTCCGCGACCGTCCCGTCGCCCTCCGGGCCGGCGACACCCGCACCCTCCTCGACGCTCAAGCCACCCGGTGGACCGACACTCCCACCGCCGGTCGGGGCCACCGAGCTGACCGGCACGATCACGCGGGGCGTGGAGCCGAACTGTCTGCTGCTGGATGGCTACCTGCTGATCGGGGGCCCCCGGGACGTGCTGACCGCCGGTGCCCGGGTGACCGTCACCGGCCGGGTCGAGCCGGGCATGATGACCACCTGCCAGCAGGGCACCCCGTTCGTCGTGGAGGGCGCGCACCCGAGCTGACCCGGCCGGTGGGCCAGCCCGCCGACCGGCGGCGTCGCTCAGCGGTCGTGGTCGGCGGGGATGACGTCGTCCAGCAGCTCGGGTGCCTGGGGCTGGCGGGGAGTCAGCTCGACCTGGGCGGGGCTGGCCAGCTCCTCGTCAGAGACGCCCAGCTCGGCGAGCTTGCGGGCGCTGACCAGCACCCGGGCTTCCAGTGAGCCGACCGCCCGGTTGTACGCGGTCACGGCCCCGGCCAGCGACGACCCGAGCTTGCCCACGTGGTCCCCGAGGGTGGAGAGCCGGCTGTACAGCTCCCGGGCAAGCGTGTGCACCGCCAGCGCGTTGCGGGCCAGCGCCTCCTGTCGCCAGGAGTAGGCCACCGTGCGCAGAAGGGCGACCAGGGTGGCCGGCGTGGCCAGCACCACGTTGCGGGTGAAGGCGTGCTCCAGCAGCGTCGGGTCACGCTGGAGCGCCACGTCGAGGAACGGGTCGGCGGGGACGAACAGCACCACGAACTCGGGCGAGCTGTCGAACGCGGTCCAGTAGGACTTGGCGGCCAGCGCGTCGACATGCCCGCGCAGGTGCCGGGCGTGCGCGTCGAGGTGGGTGTCCCGGCCGCGCTCGTCGCGGGCCTCCATCGCCGTGAGGTACGCGTCGAACGGCGCCTTGGCGTCCACCACCACCGACCGGCCGCCGTGCAGCCGGACCACCAGATCCGGGCGGACGACCTGCCCGTCGGCGTCGGCGGTGACCTGCTCGGAGAAGTCGCAGTGCTCCAGCATGCCGGCAGCCTCGACGATCCGGCGCAGCTGGTGCTCGCCCCAGCGGCCCCGCACCTGCGGCGCCCGCAGCGCGGCCACCAGCTGTTTGGTCTCGGTGCGCAGCTCGCCGGAGACCGCACTCATCGAGCGGACCTGCTCACGCAACTCGGCGTACGCGTCGACCCGGTCGTGCTCCAGCTCGGCCACCCGCTGCTCGTAGCGGCGCAGGGTGTCGTGCAGCGGCGCCACCGCCCGGGCCACCGCCTCCTGGGACTGGGCGGTGGCCTCGTAGCTCAACGCCCGCATCGACTGCTCCAGCCGCCCCTCGCCCTCCCGGGTGGCGGTCAGGGTGGCGTCCAGCCGGGCGATGTCGGCCGCCGACCGCGACCGGGCCGCGAGCCAGCCCACCGCCCCACCGGTGCCGAGGCACACGATCACCAGGAGCAGCGTCGAGACGTCCATCACCGGAGCTTGCCAGACGGATACGACGGGACACCCGGGGGTACGTTCGGATACATGGAACTTGTGCTGTGCCTCGCCATCGTGCTGGTGGGCGCGCTGGGCGCTGCGGCGCTCATCCGTACCCAGGCCACCGCCCGTCGGCGCACCGAGCTCGGCGACGCCCGCGCGGAGGCGCAGCGTTGGTACGAGCGCCTCGGCGGGCAGTTGATGAACCTGCACGGTGACGAGCCGGCGGTCCGCCAGGCCCTGTCCGACGCCGGTGAGCGGTACAACGCGGCGGGCTCGCAGCTGGAGCAGGCGCGTACGCCGCACCAGTTCGGGTTGGCCCGGGAGACCGCTCTGGAGGGGCTGGCGTACATCCGGGCGGCACGGACGGCGCTGGGCATCGATCCCGGCCCCGAGGTGCCGCAGTTGGCTGCGGCGCGCGGCGTCGGGCAGCTCACCAAGGAGCGCGAGGTCGACGTGCAGGGGCAGACCTTCCGGGCCGGCCCGCAACCCGGCCGGGAGACGCCCTACTACTACCCCGGTGGCCGGTACCAGGGCCGGCCGGTGCCGTCCGGTTGGTACTCGACGCCGTGGTGGAAGACGGCGCTGGGCGCGGGCGCCGGTGTGCTCGGCGGCATGTTGATCGCCGACGCGCTGTTCTCGCCGGCCTTCGCCGACCCCGGCTATCAAGACGCCGGTGCCGGTGCCGGTGCCGGTGCCGAGCAGGGCGCGGACGGCGGTGACCAGGGCGGCGACCAGGACTTCGGTGGCGCGGACCAGGGTGGCGACGCCGGCGGCGGGGACTACGCGGGCGGCGACTTCGGCGGTGGCGACTTCGGTGGCGGGGACTTCGGCGGCGGCGACTGGTGAGCGTCGCTGAGTGACACGCGGACAGGCCCCGGTCAGCGCGACCGGGGCCTGTCCGTGCCGTCGCTCAGCCGGTGTTGCGCATCCCGGCGGCGATGCCGTTCACCGTGGTGAGCAGCGCCCGCTCCAGGGCCGTGCCATCGCTCGGGGCGCGTCGGCCACCCGGCGCGGTGGCTACCGCCCGTCCGGCGGCGCCGGACTCCCGGTACTGCCGCAGCAGCGCCACCTGAAGGTGGTGCAACGGCTCCAGGTAGGTGTCCCGTACGGCCAGGGTGCGCTGGAGCACCGGCGAGTTCTCCAACAGGGCGGGCGAGGCGGTCACCGCCAGCACCTCCCGCTTGGTCAGCTCGTACTCCTGCTCGATCTGCTCGAAGATCGGGTGCAGCTTCTTCGGCACCAGCGTCTCGACGTACCGGCGGGCGATGCTCAGGTCGGTCTTGGTCAGCATCATCTCGACGTTGGACAGGAACGTGCGGAAGAAGTGCCAGTTGCGATGCATTTCAGCCAGTACGTCCGCCAGCCCGGCCTCCCGGGCGGCGGCCAGCCCGGACCCGACGCCGAACCAGCCCGGCACGATCTGCCGGGTCTGCGTCCAGCCGAACACCCATGGGATGGCCCGCAGCCCGGACAGTCCCGCGCCGGTGTTCGGACGCTTCGCCGGCCGGGAGCCGATGTTCAGCGCGCCGAGCAGCTCGGTGGGGGTGGACGCCCAGAAGTACGCCGGCAGGTCCGGGTCCTCGACCAGCGACCGGTACGACCGGTACGCCGACTCGGAGACCACGTCCATCGTGGCGTCCCAGCGCTCCAGCATCTCCGCCGGCTGTCGGGGGGCGGTGTGCAGCAGCGTCGCCTGAAGCACCGCGGCGAGGGTGAGCTCCAGGTTCTCCCGGGCCAGTGACGGCAGGGTGTACTTGTCGGAGATCACCTCGCCCTGCTCGGTCACCTTGATCGCGCCGTCCATGGTGCCGTACGGCTGGGCCAGGATCGCCTCGTGCGTCGGCCCTCCGCCGCGCCCCACCGTGCCGCCCCGGCCGTGGAACAGCCGCAGGTGCACCCCGTGTCGGGCGGCCACGTCGCGCAGCGCGCGCTGCGCGCGGTGGATCGACCACTGGCTGGTGGTGATCCCGGCTTCCTTGTTGGAGTCCGAGTAGCCGAGCATGACCTCCTGCACGTCACCCCGGGCCGCCACCAGAGCCCGGTACGCGGGCAGCGACAGCAGTTCGTCGAGGAGTTCGCCGCCGGCGTTCAACTCGGCGGGGGTCTCCAGCAGCGGTACGAACCCGATCCGGGCGCGACCGCTGTGCACGTCCACCAGCCCGGCCTCGCGGGCCAGCACCACTGCGGCCAGCACGTCGTCCACGCCCAGGGTCATCGAGATGATGTACGACTCGATCACCTCGGCGCCGAACCGGTCCTGTGCCTCGCGGATGGTGCTGAACACGTCGAACGTCTTGCGGGTCGCCTCGGAGAGCGGAGTGTCCAGGGTGGACAGCGGCCGGCGGCCGGTCAGCTCGTCGGCGAGCAGTTTGGTGCGTTCCAGCCGGGTCAGCGCCGGGTAGTCGGAGACCTCGCCGACGGCCCCGTACAGCTGGGCGAGCACCGCGTGGTGCGCCTCGGCGTGCTCCCGGACGTCCATGGTGGCCAGGTGCAGACCGAACGCGGAGACCGTCCGGATGGTGGAGGCCAACCGGCCGACGGCGGTGAGCTGCCCGGAGTTGCGGGCCAGCGAGGCGCGCAGCAGCTCCAGGTCGGCGATCAGCTCGGCGGAGCCGCGGTAGTCCCGGCCCGGCGTGTGCGCCGTGCCCTGACGAAGCCGCTGCCGGGTGTTGGCCAGCTTGGCCTTCACGCAGCGCGCCTTGAGCCGGTACGGCTCCTCGGCGTTGACCCGGCGGAACCGGGGCGCCACCTCGGGCAGCGCGTCCAGGTCGGCGGCGAGGCTGGCGGAGAGGTCCAGTGACACCCCGCGCAGCCGGCGGGAGACGGAGACCTCGTTGATCAGGTGGTCCATCGCCTTCTCGGTGGCCGCGATGCCGTGCTCGTGCTGGATGGTCAGCACCTCGCGGGTGACCGCCGGGGTGACGAACGGGTTGCCGTCCCGGTCACCGCCGATCCAGGTGCCGAAGCTCAGCGGGCGGGCCGTCGGCGAGGTCTCCACGCCGAGCGTGCGCAGCGTGTCGGCCAGGTCGTCGAGCACCTGGGGGGCGGCCTCGGCGTACAGGTCGCGCAGGTAGTAGATCGCGTTGCGGGCCTCGTCGGTCGGGTCCGGCCGGTCCAGCCGCAGCTCGTCGGTCTGCCACATCAGGTCCAGCAGCTCGGCCAGCCGGCGGTTCGCCGGGCCCTCGTCGCTGGCGCCGTAGAGGATCGCGTTGGCCGTCTCGGTGTCCAGCTCGTCGGCGATGGCCCGCAGCTTGGACAGGATCGAGCGGCGGGCCGCCTCGGTGGGGTGCGCGGTGAAGACCGGCCGGACCGCCAGCCGCCGGGCCGCGGCGGCGATCTCCTCGGCCGGCACGCCGCGCTCGGCGATCATCTTGGCTGCCTGGTCCAGCCAGCCGCCCTGCACGGCGCGGCGGCGGCGCAGGTCCCGGGCGCGGTGCACCTGCTCGGTGATGTTGGCCAGGTGGAAGTAGGTGGAGAAGGCGCGGGCCAGCTTGGTGCCGGTGGTCACGTCGAGCCCGCCGAGCCGCTGGGCGGCCGCCGGGGCGTCGGTGCGTACCTGGGCGCGGATCTCCTCGACGAGGTCGAGTAGCGGTCGGCCCTCCTGGCGGGCCAGCGTCTGGCCGAGCAGGGTGCCGAGCCGGCGGATGTCGGCGCGCAGCGCGGCGTCCGGGCCGTCGTGGTCATGCTGGTCGGTCACGATGCGCTCCTTACGTGAGTACGAAGGACAGCGCTGTCCGACTACCTGGATGGTATCCGCGCAGGGCCGGGTGGCAGGAGGGGCTCTCCGCGTGGTGCGCCGTGACGCGGAACACCTCGGAGATCACTCAACGCCCCGCGCGGGTGCTCGCCCGACGGCCCCGGACCAGGGTCGCGGCGAGCAGCGTGGCCAGCCCGAGCACCACCTCGTCCACCAGCCCAGCCTAGGGCGGCCGTTGTCCGGCTTGCGGCGTTTCGCCGGGCGAAATCCGCTGGCCCCGCCCGCTACCGTTTGATCATGGACGCGCCCCGATATCCCACCAAGCCGAAGCCGGGCGACCGGGTCGCCGTCGTCTCCCCCTCCGCCGGTCTGCCGGCTCTGTTCCCGCACGTCTACGAGCTGGGGCTGCGGCGGCTGCGCGAGGACTTCGGCCTGGAACCGGTGGAGTACCCGACCACCCGGGTGATGGGGGCCGACCCGCGCGACCGGGCCCGCGACCTGACCGCCGCCTTCGCCGACCCGACGATCACCGCGGTGCTCGCCACCGTCGGCGGGGAGGACCTGATCACGGTCACCCCGCACCTCGACGACGACGTGCTGCGGGCCAACCCGAAGCCCTACTTCGGCTACTCCGACAACACCAACGTGCTCAACCACCTGTACCGGCTGGGGATCGTGGGGTACCACGGCGGGTCGGTGCTGGTGCACCTCGGCCGGCCGGGCAAGCCGCACCCCCTCACCTTCGACTCGCTGCGGGCGGCGCTGTTCACCACCGGCTGGTACGACCTCGCCCCGGCGACCGAGTGGGGCGACGAGCCGGGCGACTGGCGCGATCCCGCGACGCTGGCCGACGAGCCGGTGATGTTCCCCGGCGAGGGCTGGCACTGGCAGGGGCCGTCGAGCGTGGTCCGGGGGCGCACCTGGGGCGGCAACCTGGAGGTGCTGCACTGGCTGCTCGCCGCCGACCGGGTCCCTTCGGCGACGGCCCTGGCCGGGTCGGTCCTGCTGATCGAGACCTCGCAGGAGCTGCCCTCCGACACCGAGGTGTACCGGATCCTGCGCAACCTGGGGGAGCGTGGCCTGCTCGGCGGCTTCCCGGCGGTGCTGGTCGGCCGGGCCAAGGCGTGGGACTTCGACCGGCCGCACACCCTCGACCAACGCCGGGCGTACGCGGCGGCGCAGCGAGCCGCCGTGACCCGGGCATGCGCCGAGTACACCCCGGACGCGGTGCTGGTCTTCGACGTCGACTTCGGGCACGCCGACCCGCAGCTGATCATCCCGTACGGCGGGGAGGTCCTCGTCGACGCCGTCGAGCGCCGGATCTCCGTGCGCTACTGATGAGCAATTCGAGGGCGTACCCGATTCTGCGGACGACGGACGTCGACCGGGCGTTGCACGCCGTCGGCCACCTGCTGAGCGTGGCCAACCTGCGCGACACGGAGGTGCAGCTCTGGGCGCGTACCGGGCGGCATTCGGGTCTGCCCCGCTACCTCGACGCGTACGGCCATTGGCTGGGCGCGGACGGGGAGGACCGGATGTGGGCGGAGCTGGCCCGGGAGGACGAGACGGGGCCGCAGGACCCTGCGGATCCGCCGTTCGACGTCGAGGTGGTGGTGTGCGGTCTCGGCCTGTTGGAGGGGCGGCTGGCGGAGGCCGTCGGGCCGGACCGGGCGCGGCTGGACTGGTGGCTTTACGGCTGGCCTGCGGTGCCCTGTCGGGACCTGCCCGGGCAGTTCAAGCACGCGTACGTCCAGTTGGTGCTCAGCGCCGCGGACATCTGGGCCACCGAGCCGGCCGACGAGCACACCGTCTTCGTGCACGTCGGCGCCCAGGAGCGGGAGTTGGCACGCGCCGAGTGGCTGGCCGGGGTCGCTGGTCTGACCGTGCTCGGCCCTGACGTGCATGGCTCGTGAGGTGTCTCCGGTCGCACGCTGGCAAGCGGCAAGAGCTGTGTCGACCGGGACCTCCGCGTCCGCTGGGGCGCCCGCGACGCCGGCGTCAGGCGTCGAGGGTGGCGAAGGCGCGGACCGGGAAGGTGCCCATGCCGGCCACCATCGGTGGGGCGGCGGTGAACCGGAAACCGCTCGGCGGCAGCGCGTCCAAACCGGTCAGGTGCTCCACGATCGGGATGCCGGCGGCGAGCAGCGTGCTGTGCGCCGGGCGTTCACCGCCGGCCGCCGGGCTCATGTCGTCGATGTTGATCGAGTCGATGCCGATCAGGGCCGCACCGGCGTCAACCAGCGCCTGGGCGGCGTCCCCGGTCAGGTGTGGCGCCTCCGGCGCGCCGTACCGCTCGGTGCCGAAGTGCGCATCCCACCCGGTGTGCAGCAGCACCGCGCGCCCGGCTACCTCGTACGGCGCCAGCATCAGCCGGTCCACCGCGCGGGTCCCCGCCGGCACCCGGACCAGCACGCCGGGCAGGTCGGCGAGGCGGTCCAGCGGCACTCCGGCCAGGTCGTCTCCGTCGGACCAGCGGTGGGCGGGAGTGTCCAGGTACGTACCGGTGTTGGCGATCATGTCGATCCGGGCTACCCGGAACTCGGTGCCCGGCGCGTAGTTCGCCCGCGACGCCGCGAAGGTCACCCAGTCGCCGACCTGGGGCCCTGGCCAGCCGGGCAGGGTGGTCATCCCGTCGCTGATCACGTGGCTCAGCTCGACGAGCCGACGGCCAGCGCCGGGCTCACCGACGGTGACTCCTCGGCCGCCCTTGTGCGGTTCTTCGATGATCGTCTTCGCGCTGATCCGGACCTCGGCGACCATCAGCAGCCCGAGGTGCCGGACGAACAACGCGGCCAGGTCCTCGTCGGTGATCTCCCGACCCGGGATGTCCAGCCGGAACCCTTCGGTGCGCAGCCCACCGCCATTGGCGAAGCTCACCTCAGCGTCGAACTGCGCCCTCCACTGCCCGCTCATACCCGAACCTGATCACGACCCCCCGTACCCGTCAAGATCTATATCCGCCCGGTCCGCGGGATCGCGAATCGGTCCGCGCGGGATCACGGGTCTGTCCGCGCGGTCCACGCGGGAAGATCCACACAACTTCAAGGAAGTAGTGGTGTCCCGGCGCGCTGAGGCCACTATTTCCCTGAAACTGTGTGGATCTTGGGCGCGGGGCGCGGGGCGCGGGGCGCGGGGCGCGGGGCGCGGGGCGCGGGGCGCGGGGCGCGGGGCGGCACGGGCTGTGGCGAGTGGCGTGGCGCGGGGCGAGTGGCGTGGGGTGACGGCGCGCGGCGTGGACCTGGGCGGAAGGGGGTGCATGTCGGTGGACGGGGATAGGCTGGTTCTCGTGCACCCCCCGTCCGACCGGACGAGGGGTAGCAGTCGTGTGCGTCGAATCCCCTGGAAGTGATCACATGCTCACCGGTCTGTTCTCCGCCGCCCTGGCCGATCCCGGGCTGACCCGGGCGCGTGACCTGGCGCGCTCCGGTGCCGCCCAGGTCGACGGCCTCGACATCACCGCCCCCGCCGCGCTGCGCCCGTTCGCCGTGGCGGCGGTTGCCGCAGACAACGACGCCGGTGGGGCCGGGCGGCCCGTGCTGGCGGTGACCGCCACCACCCGGGAGGCCGACGACCTGGCCGCCGCGCTGGCCGGGTTGCTGCCGGCCGATCAGGTGGCGGTCTTCCCATCCTGGGAGACGCTGCCGCACGAGCGGCTCTCCCCCCGCTCGGACACCGTCGGCCGGCGGCTGGCTGTGCTGCGCCGGCTGGCGCACCCGGAGTCGGCCGACGCGCACGGCCGCACCGGGCCGCTGCGGGTGGTCGTGGCCCCGGTCCGTTCGCTGCTCCAACCGCAGCTCAAGGGGCTCGGTGACCTGGAGCCGGTGCAGCTCGCCGCAGGCGAGGAGGCCGACCTGGAGGAGGT
Source organism: Micromonospora sp. NBC_00389 (assembly GCF_036059255.1). Classification (NCBI taxonomy): domain Bacteria; kingdom Bacillati; phylum Actinomycetota; class Actinomycetes; order Micromonosporales; family Micromonosporaceae; genus Micromonospora; species Micromonospora sp. NBC_00389. The sequence goes on from NZ_CP107947.1 coordinate 2,436,682, forward strand.
CGCCCGCCGTCTGATCGACATGGCGTACGCCCGGGTCGATCTGGTCACCAAGCGCGGTGAGTTCGCGGTGCGCGGCGGCATCCTGGACGTCTTCCCGCCCACCGACGAGCACCCGTCCCGGGTCGAGTTCTGGGGCGACGAGGTGGAGGAGATCCGCACCTTCGCCGTAGCCGACCAGCGGACCATCGAGCAGGTCCCCCTGCTCTGGGCGCCGCCCTGCCGGGAGTTGTTGCTCACCCCGCCGGTCCGCGATCGGGCCGCAGCGCTCGCCGAGCAGCACCCGGAGCTGGCGGAGATCCTGGACAAGCTGGCCGAGGGCATCCCGGTGGAGGGAATGGAGTCGCTGGCGCCGGTGCTGGTCGGCCCCGACTCCCTGGAGCTGCTGCTGGACGCCATGCCCGCCGGCACCCACGTGCTGCTCTGCGACCCGGAGCGGATCCGCACCCGGGCGCACGACCTGGTGCGTACCTCGGAGGAGTTTCTCCAGGCCAGCTGGGCCGCCGCCGCGATCGGCGGCCAAGCCCCGGTGGACGTCGGCGCCGCCGCCTTCCGCACCCTGGGTGAGGTGCGGGCCACCGCCGGAAAACTCGGCCAGCCGTGGTGGACGCTGTCCCCGTTCGGCCTGGTCGAGGCGGAGACGGCCGAGACGCGACAACCCTGGGAGGACGCACCCGAGCAGGCCGCCGTCAGCCCCGACGACGCCATCGCGGTGACCCTCTCTGCCCAGCCGGCCCCGCTCTACCACGGTGAGACCGCGCGGCTGGTCGACGACCTCAAGCGCTGGGCCGGCGAGGGCTGGTCGATCGCGCTGGTCTTCGAGGGGCACGGTCCCGCCCAGCGGGCAGTGGAGGTGCTGCGCGACGCCGGACTGGGCGCCCGGCTGGTCGAGGAGGTGCCGACCGCGCCGGTCCCCAGCGAGCTGGTGGTCACCTGTGGGGCGTTGAGCAGCGGGTTCGTCGACGAGGCGTCCCGTTTCGTGCTGCTCACCGGCAACGACGTGACCGGCGGCCGGGGCACCTCGACGCGGGACATGCGCAAGATGCCGAGCCGGCGGCGCAACACCATCGACCCGCTGGAGCTCAAGGCCGGCGACCACGTGGTGCACGAGCAGCACGGCATCGGCAGGTACGTGGAGCTGGTGCAGCGCACCGTCAACGGCGCCAGCCGGGAATACCTGGTCATCGAGTACGCGGCCAGCAAGCGGGGCCAGCCCGGCGACCGGCTCTTCGTCCCGACCGACCAGCTCGACCAGCTCTCCCGCTACGTGGGCGGCGAGCAGCCGACCCTGCACAAGATGGGCGGCTCGGACTGGCAGAAGTCCAAGGCCCGCGCCCGCAAGGCGGTCCGGGAGATCGCCGCGCAGCTGATCCAGCTCTACGCCGCCCGCAAGGCGTCCAAGGGTCACTCGTTCGGCCCGGACACGCCCTGGCAGCGGGAGTTGGAGGACGCCTTCCCCTGGCAGGAGACGCCGGACCAGCTCGCCGCGATCGACGAGGTCAAGCGGGACATGGAGCAGACCGTCCCGATGGACCGGCTGATCTGCGGCGACGTCGGCTACGGCAAGACCGAGATCGCGGTCCGGGCGGCGTTCAAGGCGGTGCAGGACGGCAAGCAGGTGGCGGTGCTGGTGCCGACCACGCTGCTGGTGCAGCAGCACTACAACACCTTCGCCGAGCGGATGAGCCAGTTCCCGGTGGAGATTCGGCAGCTGTCCCGGTTCCAGACCCCGAAGGAGACCGAGCGGACGCTGGAGATGGTCGCCGACGGCACCGTCGACATCGTGATCGGCACCCACCGGCTGCTCCAGACCGCCACCCGGTTCAAGCAGCTGGGTCTGGTGGTCGTCGACGAGGAGCAGCGCTTCGGCGTCGAGCACAAGGAACACCTGAAGACACTGCGGGCCTCGGTCGATGTGCTGAGCATGTCGGCCACCCCGATCCCGCGCACCCTGGAGATGGCGATCACCGGCATCCGGGAGATGTCCACCATCGCCACGCCGCCGGAGGAGCGGCACCCGGTCCTCACCTTCGTCGGGGCGCAGGACGACCGGCAGGTGGCCGCGTCCATCCACCGTGAGCTGCTCCGCGACGGGCAGGTCTTCTACCTGCACAACCGGGTCGAGTCGATCGACCGGGCGGCGCGGCGACTGCGGGAGCTGGTGCCCGAGGCGCGGGTCGCGGTGGCGCACGGCCAGATGGGTGAGGACGCCCTGGAGAAGGTCATGGTCGGCTTCTGGGAGAAGGAGTTCGACGTCCTGGTCTGCACCACGATCGTCGAGTCGGGCATCGACATCCCGAACGCCAACACCCTGATCGTGGAGCGGGCCGACCTGCTCGGCCTGGCCCAGCTGCACCAGATCCGCGGCCGGGTCGGCCGGGGCCGGGAACGGGCGTACGCCTATTTCCTCTACCCACCGGAGAAGCCACTCACCGAGCATGCCCATGAGCGCCTGGCCACCATCGCCCAGCACACCGAGTTGGGCGCCGGCATGTACGTGGCGATGAAGGACCTGGAGATCCGGGGCGCCGGCAACCTGCTGGGTGGCGAGCAGTCCGGGCACATCGAGGGGGTCGGCTTCGACCTGTACGTGCGAATGGTCGGCGAGGCGGTCTCCGCGTTCAAGGGCGAACGGCCGGAGGAGGAGGCGGACGTCAAGATCGACCTGCCGGTCGACGCGCACCTGCCGCACGACTACGTGAGCGTGGAGCGGCTGCGGCTGGAGATGTACCGCAAGCTCGCCGAGGCGCGCGACGAGGAGCGGCTGCGCGAGGTGGTCGCCGAGATGACCGACCGGTACGGCGAGCTGCCGGCACCGGTGCAGAACCTGGTCGCGGTGGCCCGGTTCCGTCTGCTGGCCCGCCGGTATGGCCTCGCCGACGTGTCGATGCAGGGCAAGCACGTGCGGTTCGGGCCGCTGCCGCTGCCCGATTCCAAGCAGCTACGGCTGAAGCGCTACCACCCGGACGCGGTCTACAAGCAGGCCACCGACCAGGTCAGCGTGCCCCGTCCGAGCACCCGTCGGGTCGGTGGTGAGCCGCTGCGAGACCAGGCGCTGCTGGAGTGGTGCGCCCAACTGCTCTCCGATGTGCTGGGCGCCCCCGCCCCGCTGGCGGTCGCGGCCGGGTGAGGTGGGGGCCGTCACAGCACGGGAGAGGGCATGAGAGAGTGGCGGGCATGCGTGCTCGCCGTCTGATCGCCGCCGCCAGCGTCGCGGCCCTGGGTGTCCTCTCCCTCGCCGCCTGCGGAAAGTCCGCACCGGACGTCGCCGCGTACGTCGGTGACGCCACCTACTCGGTGGACCGTGTCGATGCGATCTACGCCGACGTGCAGGCGAAGTTCGGCGACGCGGTCCGGCAGGAGGCCAGCCAGGCCGGTGCGACGCCCTCGCCCGAGCAGTTGCGGTCCGCCGTCACCCGGCAGGACGTGGTGAACCTGCTGATCAGCCTTGAGCTGGGCAAGCGGGTCGCGGCGGCGAAGAACCTCCAGGTGCCCGACGAGGTGACTCCGCAGCAGTTGGAACAGAACCTGCGGGTGCCGGCCAGCACCGAGTACGCCAAGCTCTGGGGCGAGTGGATCGACCTGCTCCAGGTGCTCAACCAGCAGCTTCCGCCGGCCGACCTGAGCGACGACTCGATGATGGCCGTCTACCAGGCCCTCACGAAGACCGGCGCGATCCAGGGCGGGATGTCGGTGGCCGACGTCCGCCGGGCGTTCGGTGACGGCGGCTTCGTCCGCGCCGCTACCGCGCTCAGCACCGCGCTGGAGGAGGAAGCCACCAAGGTCGACGTCTCGATCAACCCGCGCTACCGGGCGGTCGGGGTGCCGTCGGTGGTGAGCACCGGCGAGTCGCTGGTCTTCTACTCGCTTCCGTACATCAATGAGGCTGGCCCGGTCACCGACATCTCCACCCCGGAGCCGGTGCCGTCGAGCGCGGCCCCTGAGGCCGAGGGCACGGCCAGCTGAGCATGACGGCACGGATCGTCCTGCTGGTCACCTCGCCCCGACTGCCGGCCGGCCTGCTGACCTCCGCCGCCTGGGATGTCGTACGCGCGCACCCGGTGCTGACCGGCGCGGAGAGCGAGCTGACCACGGCCATGCGCCAGGCGGGCGCCGAGGTCACCCTCGTGGACGGCCCGGCGACGCAGCCGCTGCTGGACACGGTGGCGGCGCACGGCACGGTGGTCTGGCTGGCCGGCCCGGCCGGCGACGAGTCGCTGGCCCGGCAGTTGGGGCTACGGCTGGCCCGGGAGCCGGGGCTGGCCGAGTTGGAGCTGATGTACGGCTCGTGGGATCCGCCGGGCGCGCGGCTGCTGGACGCGGTGGCCGTGCTGGATCGGTTGGCCTCCCCGGGCGGCGACCCGTGGAAGCGGGCGCAGACGCACCGTAGCCTCGCCGGTTATCTGCTGGAGGAGAGCTACGAGGCGTACGACGCGATCAGCGCCGACGACACCGACGCGCTCCGCGAGGAGTTGGGTGACGTGCTGTTGCAGGTGGTGCTGCACGCCCGGCTCGCCGAGGAGTTGCCCGAGGGCGAGCGCTGGAATGTCGATGACGTCGCCGGTGGCCTGGTGGACAAGATGATCCGGCGTAACCCGCACGTCTTCGCCGGTGCCGAGGCGGGGACGCTGGAGGAGATCACCGCCAACTGGGAACGGATCAAGCGGGCCGAGAAGGCACGTGACTCGGTGCTGGACGGTGTGGCGCTGAGCCAGCCCGCCCTCGCTCTGGCCGCGACGATCCTGGACCGCGCCGCCCGGGTCGGTCTGGCCGTCCCGCCCCCACTGGCCGACTCTCAGGTGGACGAGGAGGCAAGGCTCGGCGCCAGCCTCCTGGCCACGGTCGCCGCAGCTCGCCAGGCCAACCTGGACCCGGAAGCCGCCCTACGCCGCACCACCCTGGCGTACGCCGAGGCCGTCCGCGCCGCCGAAACCCCACCCGTCGAACCTCCCGCGGAATGATGTTGATCAAGAGGTTTGCGTCAGCTCCGGGCCGGATCCTGACGCAAACCTCTTGATCAACGCGGCTGGCGGAGGGCGGTCGGTAGGGTCGGGGGGTGGAAGCGTTCGGGGTTTTGGCGGAGCGGGTTGTCGAGGCGTTGCTGGAGAGTCGGCCGGGGGCCGCCACCGCAGCCGGGGACCATCGGTACGACGATCGGCTGCCGGACCTGTCCGCCGACGCGCTCGCCGCCGACCGGGCGATGCTCTCCGACGCGGCGAACGCGCTGTCCGAACAGGACCCTGACTCGTTCGACGTCGAGGAGCAGGTCGATCACGCGCTGCTCACCTCCTTCGTGGATCGGGAGCTGTTCGAGCTGACCGAGATCCGGTCGCACGAGTGGAACCCGTTGCGCCACAACCCGGGCCCGCTGCTGCATGCGCTGCTGGCCCGCCCGTACGCCCCGGCCGAGGTGCGGCTGACCCAGCTGGCCGGCCGGCTCGCCGCCGTACCGGACGCCCTGGCGACCGCGCGCGCGACGCTGCGGGACATGCCGCGGATCCACGCCGAGACGGCGGTCGGGCAGTTCACCGGCACGGCCGCGCTGATCCGCGACGAGCTGCCGGCGCTGCTCGCCCAGGCGCCGCGCAGCCTGGACCGGGTGGAGCCGGCGGCAACCGCGGCGATCGCCGCGCTGGAGGAGTTCGTCGCCTGGCTGCGCATCGGCCTGGCCACCGACGCCGGCCCGGGCCGTGACCCCCGGCTGGGCCGCCGCCGCTGGGAGGCCCGGCTCTGGCACACCCTGGACACCGAGCTGGGCGCCGCCGAGATCCAGCGCCGCGCCTGGGCCAACCTGGACCGGGTCACCGCGGAGATCCGCGAGGCGGCCGTCGAGCTGGTCGATGGCCAGGCCGACGACGCGGCGGTACGCCGGGCGCTGGACGTGCTCGCCGCCGAGCACCCGGACGACCGGACCATCGTCGAGCTGGCCGGGGTGACCCTGGACGAGGCGACCGACTTCGTCCGCGCGCACGACCTGGTCTCTCTGGTCGACGACCGGTGCGTGATCCAGGAGATGCCGGAGTTCGCCCGGGGCGTCGCGGTGGCGTACTGCGACGCTCCCGGCCCGCTGGAGACCGCCGCCCTGCCGACCTTCTACTGCATCGCGCCCACCCCGTCGGACTGGCCGGCGCACCGGGTCGAGTCGTTCTACCGTGAGTACAACGACCACATGATCCGCAACCTGACCGTGCACGAGGCGATGCCCGGGCACTTCCTCCAGCTCGCCCACGCCCGGCACTACGTCGGCGGCACCCGGGTCCGGGCGCTGGCCAGGTCCGGCCCGTTCATCGAGGGCTGGGCCGTCTACGCCGAGGAGCTGATGGCCGGGCTCGGCTTCGGTGGCCTCCCGGTGCGGTTGCAGCAGCTCAAGATGCAGCTGCGGATGACCATCAACGCGCTGCTCGACCAGTTGGTGCACGCCGAGGATCTGCCTGAGGCCGAGGCGATGGCGCTGATGACGGGGCGCGGCTTCCAGGAGGAGGGCGAGGCGGCCGGCAAGTGGCGCCGGTCGCTGCTCACCTCCACCCAGCTCTCCACCTACTTCGTGGGGTACAGCGAGGTGGCCGAGATCGCCGCCGCCCGCCCGGACGGGGTGTCGGTGCGCGACTGGCACGACGCGATGCTCGCCCACGACTGCCCGCCCCCGCGCCACCTGCGGACCCTGCTCGGGGTCTGATCCGCCCCGATCGAGCGCCGTCCGGGTGCGTTCAGCGCCGCGCGGCGGTCACCGTGGCGTCGATCAGCCAGCGCGAGATGGAGTACGCGGGCGGCAGCTCCGCCGGCAGCGCGTCCAGGCCGAACCAGCGGGCCTGGGTCAGCTCCCGGCCGTCGACCACCGGCTCGGCATGCGGGTCGGCGGCACGGGCGGTGAAGCCGGCGAGCAGCACCCCGGGGCCGGAGATCGCCCACGGCTGGCTGCCGAAGTAGGCCAGCCCGTCGACGGTCAGCCCGACCTCCTCGCCGACCTCCCGGTGCACGGCCGCCTCCAGCGTCTCGCCGGCCTCGACGAAGCCGGCCACCAGTGCCCACAGCCCGGTCGGCCCGGTGGCGTGCCGGACCAGCAGCAACTGGTCCGCGTGGCCGGCCCGGCCTGGCCGGGTGATCGCGACCAGCACCGCGGCGGAGAGCTGCATCGGCACGTACAGGTCGCAGTCGGGGCAGCGGCGGGCCGACTCGCCGGGCAGGTCGGTCAGCTCGGCCCGGCAGGCGCCGCACCACCGGTGGGTACGCCGCCAGGTGATCACCGCCAACGCTCGGCCGGCCAGGGTGGCGAGCGGCTCGGGCACCTCGGCGGCGAGCGACGCCCAGCCGCGCGCCCGGCCGGGGAACTCGTCGGCCGTGGCCAGGTCGGTCGCCCATGCGGGCACCCCGTCGAGGGTGCCCAGTGGCACCCATCGGATGTCGGCGGGCAGGTCGGCGACCCGCGCCACGGTCCCGTCGGCGGCGGTCAGCAGCTTCGCGCCGATCACCGGCAGGGCGAGGTCGGTGGGCGCGGGCGGGCGGCCGAGGTCGGCCGCCGGCTGGAACCCGACGTGCGGCGCAGACCCGACGTGCGGCGCGGACCCGACGGTCGGGCCGGTCACGAGCCGCCCGGCCGGCGGTCCACCACCCCGGCGCCGGCGGGCGGGTCGAACGCGTCCTTCGCCACCGTCTCGGAGTAGCGGCTCAGCGCCAACTCCATCGGCTTGCCGTCGATCGGCCCGGTGAAGCTGCCCAGCACGCCGTCGGTGGTCACGCAGGCGGTGAAGTCGCCGTCCGACCGCTGGACCTCGACGCAGGTGGCGTGGTGCCCGGCGATGGTGGTGTCGCTCTGCTTGATGACCGCCTGCGGGTCGAGTGCGGCGGCGGTCAGCAGCCCGACCACCACCGGCGGGGTGACCAGGCCCTGCCGGTTGGCCTCGTCGAAGAGCGCCACGGTGGGCTTGCTGGCCGGGGTCGGCGGCGCGACGATGGTGCACTCCGTGCGGCCGCCGGCCGCCGTGCACCGGGTTACCGCCTCCTGGGTGACGGTGAGCCGCCCACCCGGGTAGCTGTACGTGGAGCGGGCCGGGTCCTGCGCCTGCGCTATCGCGGCGCTCTCGCCGCCCGGGAGCTGATACTCGGCCGAGTAGGTCAACTCCAGCGCCCGGTCGAGCCGGGCGGCGAGGTCGTTGACGAGATCGGAACGCCCCATGGCGCGTCCGGCGTCCTCGAATGTCTGACAGCCGGTGACCGTGAGCGACGCGATGACCGACACGGCGAGCATGCGGAGGGTGGTCGAGGCGGCGGGCATGGCGACCAGCCTGGTGGATCGGGTCGGCGCAGCGCAAACCAGTTGCCGGTTGACGCCCGGAAATCCGGGAATGTCCGTCAGTGGGAGGCGACTCGGGTGCGCGGGCGACGCCGTGCCCGTTCCCGTGGCCCGATACGCTGCGTTCAACACCTGCCTCAGCCGCACCGTCGCGGCCCACCCATGGACCGGATCACAACAACGAGGAGCGACTCAGTGGCAACCATCGAGGGAATCGTCGCCCGGGAGATTCTCGACTCGCGGGGCAACCCGACGGTCGAGGTCGAGGTCGGCCTGGACGACGGCACGGTGGCCCGCGCCGCAGTGCCCTCCGGCGCCTCCACCGGCGCCTTCGAGGCGATCGAGCTGCGCGACGGTGACGCCGACCGCTACCAGGGCAAGGGCGTGGAGAAGGCGGTCTCCAACGTCGAAGACAAGATCGTCGACCAGATCATTGGGTACGAGGCCAGCGAGCAGCGGCTGATCGACCAGAAGATGCTCGACATCGACGGCACCGACAGCAAGTCGGAGCTGGGCGCGAACGCCATCCTCGGCGTCTCCCTCGCGGTCGCGAAGGCGGCCGCCGGCAGCGCTGAGCTGAGCCTGTTCCGCTACCTGGGCGGCCCGAACGCGCACCTGCTGCCGGTGCCGATGATGAACATCCTCAACGGTGGCGCGCACGCCGACTCCAACGTCGACATCCAGGAATTCATGATCGCGCCGATCGGCGCGCCCACCTTCCGTGAGGCGCTGCGCTCCGGCGCGGAGGTCTACCACGCGCTGAAGTCGGTGCTGAAGAAGCAGGGCCTGTCGACCGGGCTGGGCGACGAGGGTGGCTTCGCGCCGAACCTGCCGACCAACGCCGCGGCACTGGACCTGATCGCCGAGGCGGTCGAGAAGGCCGGCTATCGGCTCGGCACCGACATCGTGTTCGCCCTCGACGTGGCGGCGACGGAGTTCTTCGACAACGGCACCTACACCTTCGAGGGTGCCGCGAAGTCCGCCGAGGAGATGAGCAACTACTACACCAAGCTGGCCGGCGACTACCCGATCGTGTCGATCGAGGACCCGCTGGCGGAGGACGACTGGAGCGGCTGGCAGACGCTGACCGCCTCGATCGGCGACCGGGTGCAGATCGTCGGCGACGACCTGTTCGTCACCAACCCGCAGCGCATCGCCCGCGGCATCGCGGAGAAGGCGGCGAACGCGGTGCTGGTCAAGGTCAACCAGATCGGTTCGCTGACCGAGACCCTGGACGCGGTGGACCTGGCCCACCGGGCCGGCTTCAAGTGCATGATGAGCCACCGCTCCGGCGAGACCGAGGACACCACCATCGCCGACCTGGCGGTGGCCACCGGCTGCGGTCAGATCAAGACCGGCGCGCCGGCCCGCTCGGACCGGGTCGCCAAGTACAACCAGCTGCTCCGGATCGAGGAGGAGCTGGCCGACGCGGCGCGCTACGCCGGTGCCGGCGCGTTCCCGCGCTACCGTTCGGCCTGAGACGCGAGAAGCCTCGGGGGAGGGGTGTGACGATGCAGCAGCGCCGCACACCGGGTGGTCAGCGTCCCGCCCGCCGGTCGGGTCAGTCCGGCCGGCCGGGCGGTGGCCGGGCCACCCGGGGATCGGTCCGTGAGGCCGGCGTACGCGCCGAGCCGCGGGGCGCCGCCGGTCGGGCACCGGGCGCGGCCCGGGGTGCCGACGGGGTCCGCTCCGCGAACCGCCCCGCCGCGGCCCGACGGACCGCCGCTGGCGGTGCCGTCAAGCGGCTCGCCGCACCCCACCCCCGTCGCTTCACCGGCCGGGCCACCGTGCTGTTCGCGGTGCTGATCGCCCTTGCCCTCGCCTACACCTACCCGGTCCGGGTCTACCTGGACCAGCAGGCCGACATCGAGCGGATGGAGGCCGCCCAGGCGGCGCAGGAAGAAGAGATCGCCAAGCTAGCCAGCGAGGCGGCCAAGTGGCAGGACGCCGAGTACATCAAGACGCAGGCCCGGGAGCGGTTCTTCATGGGCCGGCCGGGCGAGAAGATGATGGTGGTGCTGCACGACCCGGAGGGCGCCGCCCGGGACGCCGGGAAGCCGGCCGGTTCGGGCGCCCCGGCTGGTCCGGTGACCTGGTACGACACGCTCTGGTCGAGCGTCCAGGCGGCGGACAGCCAACAGCCGGGCAAGTGATCCACCGACCAGCGCACCAGGAGAGATGGGCACCGTGACTGTCGTACCACCGCCGGAGTCGGCGGCGGATTCCGTACCCCTGCCGCAGCGCGAGCCGGCCACTGAGGCCGACCTGGCCGCGGTGGCCGCGCAGCTCGGCCGCCCGCCCCGGGGTACCCGGGCGGTGGCCCACCGCTGCCCGTGCGGCCTGCCGGACGCGGTCGAGACGACGCCCCGTCTCGCCGACGGCACCCCGTTCCCGACGTTGTACTACCTGACCTGCCCCCGGGCCACGGCGGCGTGCAGCCGCCTGGAGTCGGCCGGGTTGATGAAGGAGATGGCCGAGCGGCTGTCGACGGATCCGGAGCTGGCCGCCCACTACCGGGCCGCGCACGAGGACTACCTCGCCCGCCGGGCGGCGATCGGCGAGGTGCCGGAGATCGCCGGGATCTCGGCCGGCGGGATGCCGGGCCGGGTGAAGTGCCTGCACGTGCACCTGGGGCACGCGCTGGGCGCAGGCCCCGGGGTGAACCCGTTCGGCGACGAGACGCTGGAGCTGGTCGAACCCTGGTGGACGGCCGGCCCGTGCGTGGACGTGCCGACGGCCGAATGAGAGCGGACGCCGTGTCCCCGGTAGCGGGTGCCGACGGTCAGATCCTGGTGCGGCGTGCCCGCACCGGGGATGTGCGGGGCATCCGGCGGCTGGTCGACACGTACACCGACGACCGGCGACTGCTGAGCAAGGCCACCGTCACCCTCTACGAGGACGTGCAGGAGTTCCGAGTGGCGGTTCGGCCCGAGGACGGCGCCGTGGTGGGCTGCGGCGCGCTCCACGTGATGTGGGAGGACCTGGCGGAGATCCGCACGGTCGCGGTGGATCCGTCGTGTCGGGGCCTGCGGATCGGCCACCGGCTGGTGGGCGAGCTGATCGACGCGGCCCGGGAGTTGGGTGTGGCGCGGATCTTCGTGCTCACCTTCGAGACCCGGTTCTTCGCCTCGTTCGGGTTCCGGGCGATCGACGGTGCGCCGGTGCCGCAGCCGGTCTACGAGCAGCTGCTGCGCTCGTACGACGAGGGTGTCGCGGAGTTCCTGGACCTGGAGCGGGTCAAGCCGAACACCCTGGGCAACACCCGGATGCTGCTGCGCCTGTAGTCAGGCCCGCCGGGGATGCGCGGCGAAGAACTCCCACATCAGGTCGGTGGCCGACAGGCCCGCGGTGGATGCGGCGAGCTGCCCGGATGTCGCTCCCGGCCAGCTGTGGCCCATGTCGGGAATGGTGTAGACGCTGACCTCGCTGCCGTCCGCGCAGCCCGCCACCGTCCGGGTCACCCCCGGCACCCCGGACGCCTTCGGGCTCGGTCGGCAGGTGAGCCGCTGCTGCCAGGTCTGCATGCCGGTTTGGAAGATCGAGGCGTACCGGTCCTGGCCGCCGATGAAGGTGATCACGGAGACCGGGCTCTTCGGCACGTAGCTCTCGGACGTGGTCAGGGACCCGCTGTAGCCGCCGCTGACCACCCCGATCGCGGCGAACCGGCCCTCGCCCTCCACCGCCGCCCGGAAGCTCATGTCGCCGCCGTTCGAGATGCCGGTGAGGAAGACCCGGTTCGGGTCCGCGCGCCAGGTCTGCACCAGGTGGTCGGTGAGGGTGGTGAGGAAACCGACGTCGTCCGCTTTGCCGCAGCAGATCAGCGCGTTGAAGCCGCCGCCCAGCCCGTCGGGGTAGGCGACCAGCACGTTGTCCTTGTCGGCCTTGGCGTCCAGGCCTCCCAGCTCCTGCATCAAGGGGCCGGTTCCGGGGTAGAAGTGCAGCGCGATGACCAGGGCGGGCGGCCGGTTCGGGTCGTACCCGGGCGGGGCGTGCAGCAGGTAGGCGCGGTCCACCCCGTTGTGTCGCAGGGTGAGCCGGTGGTCGCCGGGCGCCGGGCGTTCGGTCGACGCCGAGGGTTGTGCGGACAGGGTCGACGAGGGTCGCCCCCGCTGACCACACGCCGCGACCACCACGATGAGGCACAGCCCCGTCAGCAATGCCAACATCCGTCGCACGTCGGCCACCCCTCGTCGACCCGTGGTCCACAGTGGGCGTGTTCCACTCGTGGATCAACCCTTTCGGTCCAGGGCGAAGGCAGGCAGGCTGTTCCCATGCTTCGGCTTCGGCTCGGGCCGGCGGACCTGTGCCGGGTGCGGTTCGGTGACCGGCTGCACCCGGTCGGGACCGCGCTGCTGGCCGGTCAGTGGCTGCGCGATCCGACGGTCGCGGTGATGGCGCCGGCCCTGGCCGAGCGGGCGGCGGCGGTCGAGGGCGCCGGCGACGCGCAGGCCGCCACCGCGATCCTGCGACACCTGCTGCCCGACCGGGGGCGTCTGCCGGACTTCGTCACCCCCCTCGACGGTCTGGAGTCCGTGGCGGCCGGCCTCGAAGCGATCCGGGCCGCGCCGGCGCGGCGGGTCCGCGCCGAGGTCACCGAGTCGTACGCCGACGCGGCCGCCACCCCGCTGCGGCGGCGGTTCGCGGCGGCCGACCCGGAGGTGCTGGACCTGTTCGGTCAGGCCGTGCGCACCTGGTTCGATGTCGTCCTCGCGCCGCACTGGCCCGATCTGGTGTCCACGCACCGCCAGCAGGTGACCTGCGCCAGCCAGCGACTGGCGCTGCACGGCCTGGCCGGCCTCTTCGGGGGGCTTCACCCGGCGATCCGGTGGCGTGAGCCGGTGCTGGAGGTGCGCACCTGGTGGGATGGGGAGTTGAGCGGCACCGGCCACGGGATCCTCCTGCTGCCCACCCCGTTGGCCGGTCCCCGCCCCCGGGTGCTGGTCGAGCCGGGCCGCCCGATCCTGCTCGTCTATCCGGCGCCGATGCCGCACCGGCCCGCCACGGCGGCGGGCGACTCCCTCGGGCGGCTGCTCGGCACGACCCGGGCGCTGGTGCTGCGGCGGCTCGCGGACGAGGGCGGGCTGAGCACGACCACGCTGTCCCGGGCCGTCGGGATCAGTCTCTCGTCGGCGTCGGAGCATGCCACCGCGTTGCGGGAGGCCGGCCTGATCGCCAGCGAGCGGGACGGTGGGGCCGTCCGGCACCACGTGACACCGCTCGGTGCGGGTGTGCTGGGGGCGGGCCCGGGGGCGGCCTGCTCCGAGGCGTGGCCCTCGGCTGGGCAAGCCGCCGGAGGGCCGCCGGTCCTACCGTAAGGTTGCTGCCGTGACGACGCGTGTGGCGGCCATCGACTGCGGGACCAACTCGATCCGACTGCTGGTCGCTGACCTGCCCGATTCGTCGGCCGGGCCGCAGGCTCCGCTGGTCGACCTGACCCGGCGCATGGAGATCGTCCGGCTGGGGCAGGGCGTGGATCGGACCGGCCGGCTTGCGCCGGAGGCGATCGAGCGGACCCGGGTGGCGCTGGCGTCGTACGCCGCCGACATCGAGAAGCTGGGTGCGGAGCGGGTGCGGATGTGTGCCACCTCGGCCTCCCGGGACGCCGCCAACGCCGCCGACTTCACCGAGATGGTGCAGCGCACCCTCGGGGTCGCGCCCGAGGTGGTCACCGGCGACGAGGAGGCCCGGCTCTCGTTCACCGGTGCGGTACGCGGGCTGCCCGCCGACGCGAAGGAGCCGTTCCTGGTCGTCGACATCGGCGGTGGCTCCACCGAGTTCGTGGTCGGTGACCGGGCCGACGGGGTCCGTGCGGCGATCTCGGTGGACATCGGCTGTGTCCGGATGACCGAGCGACACCTGGCCGGAGACCCACCGACGCCGGAGCAGGTCGCCGCCGCGCAGACCGACATCGCGGCTGCGGTGGACCGGGCGCTCGCGGCGGTGCCTGGTCGGGAGGCGGCCACGCTGGTCGGCCTCGCCGGGTCGGTCACCACCGTGGTCGCCATCGCGCAGGGCCTGCAGGAGTACGACCCGGAGCGGATCCACCACGCCCGGGTGTCGTACGAGGCGGTGGCTCAGGTGACCGCGGACCTGCTGGGTCAGACCCGTGAGCAGCGGTTGGCGATCCCGGTGATGCACCCGGGTCGGGCCGACGTGATCGGGGCGGGCGCGCTGGTGCTCCGCGTGATCATGGAGCGGGCCGGGATGCCGTCGGTGGTCGCCTCGGAGCACGACATCCTCGACGGCATCGCCTGGAGCCTCCAGCCGGCCTCGAACTAGCTGGGTTGATCGACGCGAGATCGGGGATGTCGGGGTTTCCGCTGGCCGGGATGCCCCGACATCGCCGATCTGGAGTCGCCCAGTCGCCCAGTCGCTCAGCCGCCCGGCGTGTCGGGGTCGAATCGTTGACGCTACTTCGCATTGCACAGTAGTGTGCAGTGCGTGGACACCACACAGTTGCTGAAGGGCGTGCTCGATCTGGCCGTCCTCGCCGTGCTCCGGGAGGAGGACGGTTACGGTTATGACATCCTGCGCCGGCTGCGCGAGGCCGGCCTGGAAGAGGTCGGTGATGCCTCGGTCTACGGCACGCTGCGCCGCCTCTTCGCCGCCGGCCTGCTCACCACCTACGTCGTGCCGAGCGAATCCGGGCCGCACCGGAAGTACTACTCGCTCAACGCCGCCGGGCGTGACCAGTTGACCCGCTCCGGCAAGCTCTGGCGCTCGTTCGCCACCACCATGGACAGTCTGCTCGACGATCGGGGGATGGCGGCATGACCGTCACGGAGCAGGAAATCACCGACTACGTGGCACGGGTCCGGGCGGCGCTGGCCGACCTGCCGCCCGCCCAGCGCGACGAGCTGACCGAGGACCTGCCCGACCACCTCGCCGAGGTGGCCGCCGAGGCCGACGGCACGCTGGTCGAGCGGCTGGGCGAGCCCGAGGCGTACGCCGCCGAGCTGCGGGCCGCCGCCGGTGCCCCGGCCAGCGGGCGCAACCTCGACCAGCGGGTCGCCGCCACCGTGGTCCGGTTCCGCAGCCGGCTGCGTGCCGTCGATACCCGGCTCGGTCCACCGCTCGGGTACGAGACGGCCAGCGACTTCCTCCGGTTGCTACGTCCCGGCTGGTGGGTGCTGCGCGGCTACCTGGCGGCGATGCTCGTCACCGTGATCAGCACCGGCGGCAGCTTCGGTCTGCTGCCCCGGTTCGGCGGCGAGCTGCTCGCCGGCCTGATCATGCTGGTCGGCTTCGTGCTCGCCTCGATCTGGCTCGGTCGTCGCTCCGCCCGACTGACCCGCTGGCCGCGATCGGCGATGCAGGTCGGCAGCGCGGTGCTGGTGGTCTTCGCGCTCGCCGCTCTGATGCAGGCGGAGGACCGGATGCGTTACGGCGACTACGGCTACGACCCGACGTCGGTCGACAATCCGTACGACCGGGTCCGGGACGTCTTCGTCTACGACAGCGAGGGCCGGCTCGTGGAAAATGCCCGGCTCTTCGACCAGAACGGCGACCCGATCCGGCTCGGCTACCCGGACTGCGCGGACCTGGCCGACGCCTATGCCAAGCCGTTGCTGCGGGCGTACCCGTACTGCCCGGACCAGGCGCCATTCGGACCCCGGGCTCCGGGCGCGCCCGCACCGACCGCAGCTCCGGCGACGACGCCGAGCCCGGTGCCGACGGCGCCCCCGGCCACGACGCCCGGGACGGCCACCGGTGAGCCCACGGCGGGCCCGACCGCGACGCCGACCAGCACCCCGAGTGGCGAACCGACTCCCGCTGTGACGGGCTGACGGACGATGTGAACTGGATCATGCAGGCGAAGCTGGGAAATAGCTGAACGGACGAGGCGAGCGGGACGACGCCGTAAATCAATGATCGTTACGGTGTCGTCTGCTCATCAATCCCTCGGAAGGACCCCCCGTGTCAGAGCAGGTCGCACCGCCCCCCGCGTCCGACGCCGTGCCGCCCCAGCCGGTCGTCGAGACGCCGCCGCCGGCCGAGCCGGAGGCGAAGAAGTCCGGTGCAAAGAAGGCGCTCGGCATCGTCGGCGCGATCCTCGTGTTCGTCGTCATCGCCGGCCTGAAGTTCGGTGTCGGCTCGGCGATCGGCAACTACCTGAACAAGGACGAGACCGCCGACGCCAAGGCTGGCGACTGCATCGCCGAGCTGCCCGAGATCACCGGCACCGAGGAGGAGGAGGTCGACGGCGCCAAGGTCGTGGAGTGCACCTCCACGGACGCGGCGTACAGCGTGGTCGGTCGGGTGGACGGGCAGACCGAGGCCCAGGCCAAGGCCGGCACCGCCTGCGACCAGTACCTGAAGGAAGGCGAAGAGGGTTACGTCTTCTACAACATCGAGCCGGGCAAGACGGGCTACCTGCTGTGCCTGACGAAGAAGGCCTGACCGGAGCACCGACAGACGGCAGCAGCACGAACGACGGCGGCGGGGGAAGCTTCCCCCGCCGCCGTCGGCGTACCCGGGGTCACCGCCGGGCGAACGGGAGGTGAATGCCACTGTTCCCGCGTCTTCCCGGGGGGTGGCGTGGCGTGGCAGGCTACCGGCACGTAGGACCACTGGGCGACCAGCCAACGATGACTGACCGCTAGGAGGACGGCCGATGGGCGAGATGGTGAGCTACCGCAGCAACGGGGGGACGAGCGAGGGGTATCTCGCGATACCCGCCAGCGGCCTGGCCAGCCCCGCCGTCATCGTCATCCAGGAGTGGTGGGGCCTGGTGCCACACATCCGGTCGGTGGCGGACCGGTTCGCCGAGGCCGGCTTCGTCGCCCTCGCCCCGGACTTCTACCACGGTGAGACCACCAGCGAGCCGGACGAGGCGCAGCGGCTGCTGATGGCGATGCGGATGGACGAGGCGGCGAAGGACATCGCCGGCGCGGCCGACTACCTCGCCGGGCGACCGGAGGTCACCGGCAAGGTCGGTGCGGTGGGCTTCTGCGCTGGCGGCAGCCTGGCCCTCTGGTCGGCGACCCTCTCCGAGCGGATCGTCGCCACCGCTGGCTTCTACCCCGTGCTGCCCTGGGAGTCGATGAGCCCCGACTGGGGCGACTACGCCGGCAAGGCCGCCGTCATCCACTGCTCCGAAGAGGACGGCACCTCCGCCGCCGAGGGCGTGCAGACCGCCCGCCAAGCCATCGAGGAGGCCGGCGGCACCTGCCACCTCTACGACTACCCGGGCACCTCGCACGCCTTCTTCAACGACGACCGGCCGGAGGCGTTCGACCAGCGCGCCGCCGCCAGCGCCTTCGCCCGCACCCTGGAACTCTTCCGGGCCAAGCTTGGCTGAGCCGCGTACCCCGGAGCAGGTGGTCGCCCGCGCAGCGCGGGCGACCGACCTGGCCGACCTGGACGCCGCGGTGAGCGACTGTTTCGCCTGCCCCCGCCTGGTCCGGTGGCGGGAGGAGGTGGCCCGCACCCGCCGGGCCGCCTTCCGCGACCAGAAGTACTGGGGCCGCCCGGTCCCGGGTTTCGGCCCCGCCGACCCGCGGATCGCCATCCTCGGGCTGGCGCCCGCCGCGCACGGCGGCAACCGCACCGGCCGGATCTTCACCGGTGACCGCTCGGGTGACGTGCTCTTCGCCGCCCTGCACCGCGCCGGGCTGGCCAACCAGCCGACCAGTGTCGCCGCTGACGACGGGCTGGCCCTGCGGGACACCCGGATCTTCGCGGCCGTCCGGTGCGCGCCGCCGGACAACAAGCCCACCCCGGTCGAGCGGGACACCTGCGCGCCCTGGCTGCACCGCGAGGTCACGCTGATCCGGCCCACCCTGCGCGTCGTGGTCGCGCTCGGTGCGTTCGCGTGGGCCGCGTGGTGGCCGGTGCTGCGCCAGGTGTACGGGCAGCGCCCGCCCAGCCCGCGACCGGCGTTCGGCCATGGGGCACACTGGTCCGGCACGGCCGCACCAGAACTGCTCGGCTGCTACCACGTCAGTCAGCAGAACACCTTCACCGGGCGGCTGACACCAGCGATGCTGGACGATGTCTTCGGTCGGGCCAAGCAGCTGGCCGGAGTGGACTGAGCGCGTGGGGTGGTGGCGATGACGGACGGAACGCGCCCGCCCACGCCGTCCCCGGCCACCGAGGCGGGGGTGCTGCGTCCGGCGGTCGGCCTGCTCCGCCGTTGGTGGCCGGTTGGTGCGGTCGCCGCGCTGCTCGTCGGGGCCACGCTGGCCGCAGCGCACTCGTCGATCGGTGCCAGCCGGATCCCGCCGGTGGAGCAGGTCCCCTGGGTCCCCGAGTACCCGACCGCCGAGCCGCCGCCGTCGATTCCGGTCGAGCCGCGCGACGCCGGCGAGGCCACCCAGGCGCACATCCCGCAGTGGATCGCGACGGTCGCGATGGTGCTGCTCGGGCTGGCCATCCTCGCCGCTCTCGGCTACCTCGGCTGGATCCTGCTGCGGGGCCTCCGCCGCCGCCGGGCCACCCGCGCGCTGCCCGGACAATGGTCCCGGCGTACGGCCGAGGGCACCGCCCGGGAGGTGGTCGCCGCCCTCGACGCCGGCCTGCTGGAGCTCGACGACCGGGACACCGACCCCCGCGTGGCGGTGATCGCCTGCTGGGTACGCCTGGAGGAGGCCGCTGGCGCAGCCGGTGTTTCCCGGCGGGCCGGGGACACCCCCACCGACCTGGTCACCCGTCTGCTGCGCGGCGATCCGGCGGCCGGGGTGCCGGCGATCGTCAGCACCGACGTGCTGGCGGAGTTCGCGCACGTCTACCGCGAAGCCCGGTACGCCACCCGCCCGGTCGACGAGCGCACCCGTGACCAGGCCCGCGCCGCGCTGCGCCGGCTGCGCCACGAACTGGCCACGGTGGCACCCACCTCGGAGGTGCCGGCTTGAGCAGCACCAGCATCGACGACCTGCTCGCCTTCGAGGAGGAGCCGGCGCCGGTCGGCCCGCAGTCGCGTGGCGGTCGGTCCCGACTGGTGCTGCGCTCGCTCGCGATCGCCGCCGCGGTGGTCGTGGTGCTGGTCGTCGGCCTCCGCGGGGTCGGCCTCCAGGTCTCCCTCCCCGTGCTGATCGCCGGGGTGCTCGCCGTGCTGGCGGTCCGCCGGGTCACCGCCCTGCTCGCGCCGCCACCACCGCCGCCAACGGGCGGCCGGGTGGCGACGGGCGAGGATGACGGCAGCTACAACTGGGGAGCCCGGGACGCGCTGCGCGCCGCGATCAACCGCTGGGAGTGGCCGCTCGACTGGTCCACCACGCGACCCGAACGCTTCAGCAGCGTGATCCTGCCCCGGATCGGTGAGTTGGCCGACGAGCGGATGCGCCTGAAACACGGCGTCACCCGTGAAGCGGACCCGGCCCGCGCCCGTGCCCTGCTGGGCGACCGACTGTGGACGTTCCTGGAAAGCCCGCCTCGCCGCCCCCCGTCGCCGCGCGACCTCGCGGTGATCGTCGCCGAACTGGAGAAGATCTCATGAACGACGTGGACCGGAGCTTGCCCGCCGCCGAGGTCGGCCAGCTGGCCCGGGCGGTCCTGGATGCGGTCGGCACCGTCGTGGTCGGCAAGCGGGACGCGTTGGAGCTTGTCCTCGCCGGCATCCTGGCCGGTGGGCACGTCCTGCTGGAGGATCTGCCGGGGCTGGGCAAGACGCTCACCGCGCGCTCCTTCGCCCAGGCGCTCGGGCTGGACTTCCGCCGGCTCCAGTTCACCCCGGACCTGCTCCCCGCCGACGTCACCGGCTCGTTCCTCTACGACCAGCGCAACGGCGACTTCACCTTCCGGGCCGGCCCGATCTTCACGAACCTGCTCCTCGCCGACGAGATCAACCGGACGCCCCCGAAGACCCAGTCCGCGCTGCTCGAAGCGATGCAGGAGAAGCAGGTCTCGGTGGAGGGGGTGACCTACAAGCTGGACGAGCCGTTCCACGTGCTGGCCACCGCCAACCCGATCGAGTACGAGGGCACGTACCCGCTGCCCGAGGCGCAGCTGGACCGCTTCCTGCTCCGGGTCTCCTTCGGCTACCCGGACCACGAGGAGGAGTGGGAGGTGCTCCGCCGCCGGATGAGCCGCCGCCGCGAGGAGGCGGAGATCAAACCGGTGGTCGACGCGGCCACCCTGCGGGCGATGCAGGCCGCACTGGAGGACGTCGTGGTGGAGGACTCCATCGGCCGCTACATCGTGGCGCTCACGGCGGCCACCCGGGAGCACCCGTCGGTGCTGGTCGGCGCCTCGCCGCGTGGCTCGCTGGCGCTGCTGCTGCTGGCCCGCGTCCGCGCGGTGTTCGGCGGCCGGGACTACGTGGTGCCGGAGGACGTCAAGGAAGTGGCGGCGCCCGCGCTGGCCCACCGGATCACCCTGCGCCCGGAGATGTGGCTGCGCCGGGTCGACCCGGCGTTCGTGGTCGGCGAGGTGCTGGAGGCAACCCCCGCGCCGGCCAGCGGCGCACTGCCCAGCTACGCCGCCGGCGGGCCCCGGCGCTGATGACCGGACCGACCGTGCCCGTGCCGCGATCCGCCGAGCCAGAGCCGGCGACCGGTTGGGCACCCACCTGGGCGCTCAGCCGGGCGGTGCTGCTCGCCGGCCTGCTGCTGGTGGCGGGCGTGCTGCTGGGACGGGTCGACCTGATCGTGCTGGCCGCCCCGTTCGCGCTGGGCACCGCGTACGCGCTGCGCCGCCGGCCCACCGCGCTGCCGCAGGTCTGGATCACCCCGGGTGACGACGGGCCGCTGGTCGAGGGCGGCGAGGTGACGGCGGCGGTGAGCGTCGGCAATCCGGACACGGTCGACTACGACCTGGTGGTGGTGCGGTCCCGGGTGTCGCCGTGGCTGCGGATCGAGCGGGCCGGCTTCGCCCGCGACGAGTCGCCCGGCGACGCGACCCCCGACCTGGGTGCGGTACCGACCGGGGGGACGGGCCGCTCCGTCGCCGACCGGCCGTTCGTGACCTCGGTGCCGAGGTCGGAGGCCGTGGACCTGGAACTGGCCGGCCGGGCCCTGCGCTGGGGTCGGCATCCGGTCGGTCCGGCCGGCGCCCGGGTCGCCACGGCGGGTGGCCTGCTGGTCTCCCGGGCGGTGATCACCGAGCCGGTCCGGGTGCGGGTCTATCCGCGGACCGAGCCGTTCGAGGCGGTGGAGGCGATGCCCCGGGCCGCCGGCCTGGTCGGGGCACACCACTCCCGCCGGCCGGGCGAGGGCGGCGAGTTGGCCGGCGTCCGGATCTTCGCCCCCGGTGACCGGCTGCGCCGCATCGACTGGCGGGTCTCACTGCGTGCCCGGCAACTGCACGTGGCGGCCACCCTCTCCGATCGGGACGCGGAGGTGGTGGTGCTGCTCGACGTGCTCGCCGAGGCCGGCCGGTCCGGCGGCGTGGGCGGCGCAGCCTCGGTGCTGGACACCACCGTGCGGGCCACCGCCGCGATCGCCGAGCACTACCTGCACCGGGGCGACCGGGTCTCGCTGCTGGAGTACGGCCCGGCGGCCCGGCGGCTGCGCCCGGCGGCCGGTCGCCGGCAGTACCTGACGGTGCTGGAGTGGCTGCTCGACGTGCGCGCCCAAGCCTCCCAGCACGAGCCGTACGACCAAGTGTTCGGCCCTCAACTGCTCTCGTCGGACGCGTTGGTGGTGGTGCTCACCCCGCTGCTGGACGAGCGGTCGGCACAGATGCTGGCCCGGCTGACCCGCGCCGGGCGGTTCGTGGTGGCGGTCGACACGCTGCCGACCGACCTGACGCCGCCCAAGGACCGGGGCTGGGCCGAGGTGGCGTACCGGCTGTGGCGGCTGGACCGGGAAACCATGATCGGGCAGCTCCGGGAGCACGGGGTGCCCGTGGTGCGCTGGGCCGGCGCCGGCAGCCTGGACCAGGTGCTGCGGGACGTCGCCCGTCTGGCCACCGCCCCGAGGGTTGGTGGCCGGTGAGCGCGAGGAGTGAGGGCGGGCACCCATGATCGACACCGTCACCGGGCGGGTCAGGGCGGCGCAGGACGCCTTCGCCCGGATCAGCCCCGCCCCGCTCATGGTCCGGGCCGGGATCTTCGTCAGTGTGCTGGCCGGGTTCGCGCTGGCGTTCCCCGCCGAGGTGCTGACCGGCCGGCCGCTGCTCTTCATGGCGGTGGCCGCGCTGTTGCCCGCGGTGGGCCCGCGCCGGGTCTGGCCGACCTTCACGGCGCTGGTCACGGTCGGTGGCTGGCTGCTCGCCACCGACGGGTACGGCCGGCCGGTGGCGCTGTGGCGGCTGCTCGCCCTCGCCGCGCTGCTCTACCTGGCGCACACCCTGTGCGCGCTGGCCGCACTGCTGCCCTACGACGGGGTGGTGGACCCAGAGCTGATCACCCGCTGGTTGCTGCGGGCGGCCGCGGTGCTGCTGGGTACCGCCGTGCTGGGGGTGCTGCTGTTGCAGGTCGCCAGCCTGGGCGGGGACAGCGGCCACCAGTGGGCCACCGTGCTGGGGCTGCTGGTGGCGGTGGGAACGGCCGGGTTGCTCGGCTGGCTGCTACGCCGCAGGTAAACCGGACGTACGACCGGGTTACCCAGGTCACAGGGGTTGTGCTCCGTCACAGAAGGGGGGCGCGAGCGGGATTACCTGAGCCGCTCGGGGAAAGATAGATGACGTGAATCCGAAGCGGATCCTTGTGGTGGGTGCCGGGCACGTCGGTCTCTATGCCGCCCTGCGCCTGTCGAAGAAGCTCAGCTCCCGTGAGGCTGAGGTCATCGTGGTGGACCCCCAGCCGCACATGACGTACCAGCCGTTCCTGCCCGAGGCCGCGGCGGGCAACATCTCCCCCCGGCACTCCGTGGTGCCGCTGCGGCGGGAGTTGCGTCGGTGCACGGTGGTGGCCGGCACGGTCACCCGTGTCGAGCACGACCGCAAGGTGGCCACCGTGCAGCCGATCGCCGGCCCGGTCCGGGAGATCGCGTACGACCACGTGATCGTGGCCCCCGGTTCGGTGTCGCGGACGCTGCCGATCCCCGGCCTGCACGAGCACGGCATCGGGTTCAAGACCATCGGTGAGGCGATCTACCTCCGCAACCACGTGCTGGACCGACTGGACGTGGCGGCCGTCACCCCGGACCCGGAGGTCCGCCGTTCGGCGCTGACGTTCACCTTCGTCGGTGGTGGCTACGCCGGCATCGAGGCGCTCGCCGAGATGGAGGACATGGCCCGCGACGCCATGCGCTACTACCCGGAGCTCAAGCCGGAGGACATGCGCTGGGTGCTGGTCGAGGCCACCCAGCGGGTGCTGCCCGAGGTGGACCGGGACATGGGCGCCTACACGGTGCAGCAGCTGCTCAAGCGGAACATGGACATCCGGCTGGACACCCGGCTGGAGTCCTGCGTCGACGGGGTGGTCAAGCTCTCCGACGGTGACAGCTTCCGCTCCGACACGATCGTCTGGACGGCCGGCGTGAAGCCGTCGCCGATGTTGGACGCCACCGACTTCCCGCGCGACGACCGTCGGCGGGTCACCTGCCTGCCGACCCTCCAGGTGGTCGACGGTGACCGGGTGATCGAGGGCGCGTGGAGCGCCGGTGACTGCGCAGCGGTGCCCGACCTGACCAAGGAGCCGGGCAACTACTGCTCGCCGAGCGCCCAGCACGCGGTCCGCCAGGCCGCCCAGATGGCCGACAACATCGCGGCGGTGATCCGAGGCCGCGAGCCGGTCAACTACAAGCACAAGCACGTCGGCAGCGTGGCCAGCCTCGGCCTGCACAAGGGCGTCGCCCAGGTGTACGGGATCAAGATGACCGGCTGGCCGGCCTGGTTCATGCACCGGACGTACCACATGAGCCGGATCCCGTCGTTCAACCGCAAGGTCCGGGTGGTGGTGGACTGGTCGCTGGCGTTCTTCCTGAAGCGCGAGGTGGTCGCCCTGGGCCAGCTGCACGACCCGCGCGAGGAGTTCGTCGAGGCGTCCCAGCCGGTTGGCGCCCCCCGCGTCTGACCCGATCGACGAACAGGGCCCCCGCCGCACCGTTCCTGGTGCCGCGAGGGGCCCTGTTCGACGTCCGGGTCAGACCCGCCAGGTCCAGGCGTCGGCGATCCGGGTGGCCGGGCCGTAGAGCTGCTCCAGGGTGGCGCGCAGGCTCTCCACGTGTGGGGCGTCGTCGGCCAGCGCCACGCAGGACGCGCCCCAGAAGTCCGCGTCCCGGGCTGCCTGCCGGCGCTGCTCGTCACCGATGGGCGGCTGGTCGCCGCGTCGGGCCACGTCCGCCAGCAGCGCGGAGGTGGGCTGCTTGAAGGTGCCCATCGCCGCGGTGCCGCCCCGGCCGTACGGGCCGATGAAGAACCCCTCGGGCAGACCGAAGCCGGCGTCGGCGGCGGCCGCCCACCGCATCGGCCACGGCTCCTTGGGAGTGGGCAGCGGCACCGGGACCAGCACCCCGCCGGGGCGGACACACTGCCGCCAGTGCCCGCCGGTGATGAACTCCGGCAGGGCGGGTCGTGCGGCGGTCGGCAGGGGGGCCGGGAAGATCGGCAGCAGCGCCGCGACGACGGCCAGCGGCACCAGCCGCCGGGCCCGACCGGTGCTCCGCAGTGCCCGGTCGACCGCAAGCACCAGCAGCGTCGCGACGATCGGGAGCAGCGCCAGGCCGAACCGCATCGGCAGGGCGCCGTCCACCACCGGCAGCCCGGCCAGCAGGGCGTACGGGCCGGGCAGCGCGGTCCGGGTGCCGCCGAGCACCACCTCCGGGCCGAGCGAGAGCGCGCCCATCGCCAGGGCGGCTGCCACGCACGCGAGCACCAGCCGGCGCCGCCCAGCCCAGATCGCGCTGGCCACGGCGACCAGCAGCAGCGGCCAGCCGAGGAACGTGTTGTACTCGGCCGGGCCGGTGGTCAGCCGGGCGGATTCGTCGCTGCCGGCCACCGACAGTGGGGAGACCGTCCACCAGCTGCTCAGGTCGGCCGAGAAGTAGTCGGGGCTGAACATCCCGTCGGCGACTCCCTGCGGCCCGGCGAACTGGAACCACAGCGGATACCCCAGCACCAGCAGGGCCAGCCCGGCGGCGATGGCCAGCCCGCCGGCGAACGCGGGCAGCGCCCGCCGGGCAAGGTCCCGGTCCGCCATGGCGTAGCTGACCGCCATCACCAGCAGCGTGACGGCGGCGAGGAAGAGCACCTCCTCGCCGATGAAGACCTGCGCGGTGACGGCGGCGGCCAGCCCGGCCGCGGAGCTGAAGATCCGCCGCCGGTCCAGCCCTGCGGGCCGGGCGCGGTCGGTCCCGCCGTGGGTGGCGGGCGACGTGGGCTTCGGGTCGGACGCTCGCAGTAGCCGGATCACCAGCCAGACGATCACCGGCACCAGCCATTGGGCGGTCATGTGCAGGTGGCTGTTGGTCTGCGAGATCATGCCCGGGCCGAACCCGCATAGCCCTCCGCCGAGCGCGGCGGCGAGCCGGCGGGCGTGCAGCGTCCGGTGGAACAGCAGGTACCAGGCGACGGCGGTGCCGGCCAGGTTGGCGGCGGCGAGCAGCGCGAAGGTGACCGGCGCGCCGAGCAGCAGGGTGATCGGTGCGCAGACGATGCCGAGCGCGATGACCGTGGTGTTGGCCATCATGTTGACCCCGTCGGGGGCGTTGAGCCGGTCGGTGAGCAGGCTGAAGTCGCCGAGGAGCGCTCGCGCGTCGACCGCCAGGAACCACTCGTAGAGGGCCTGGTCCTCGGGGTTGAGCGCCATGACCCGCCCGCCCGGGTCGGGCCACAGGCCGTGGGTCAGCCAGCCGGCCAGGACAGTGCAGATCAAGGCGACCAGCAGGTCCGCCCGGTGCCGGCGGACGGCGGCCAGCAGCCGGACGGCCCAGGCGAGGCGGTTGATCTGATCGGAGCGGCGGAATGCCTGCTCAGGGGCGGCGTCGGGGGCCGTGGGGGCTGCGCTGCTCACGCCATCGACCCTAGTGCGGGCTGGCCGGCGGGGTACGCCGGGTCGCCAACGACCCGCTACGGTGACACTGCACCGTGCGTGTCGGCGCGCCGGTGCCACCCGCCCGGGTGGTGGAACGGCAGACACGGCCGCCTTAAAAGCGGCTGCCGCAAGGCGTGCGGGTTCGACCCCCGCCCCGGGCACCAGCCGCCACGGGCCGCATTCCCATTCGTGATCACCAGGAGTTGGCCGGGCCGTTTACTCTTGGAGGGCACGTTCACGTGCAAACGACCCCCTGAGGGAGGCCAGACAGTGAAGACCTCGAACCCGGTGCTCGCCCGGCTCGGCCAGGCGGCCGAGCGGGAGCGTTCCGCCGGGTACGCACCGACCGGGCCGTACGGACAGCCCGGCATTCCCCAGCAGTACCCGTCCCAGGCCGGTTACCCGGCAGCGCCGCCCGCCGTGGCGCCCATGACCGTCGACGACGTGGTCGTCAAGACTGTCGCCCTGCTCGGCATCCTCGGCATCTCCGCCGCGGCCGCCTGGGTGCTCGTGCCCGACTCGCTGGTCGGTGCCGCCTGGATCGGCGCGGCGGTGGTCGGCCTGGTGCTTGGCCTGATCATCTCGTTCTCCCGGATGGCCAACCCGGCGCTGGTCATCACGTACGCGGTCGTCGAGGGTGTCTTCGTCGGCATGGTCAGCAAGGCGTTCGAGTCGGCGTTCGACGGCATCGTGCTGCAGGCCGCCTCGGCGAGCTTCGGCATCTTCTTCCTGATGGCGATCCTGTACCGGGCGAAGGTCATCCGGGCCACCCCGGCCTTCGTCAAGGGCATGATCGCGGTGATGACCGGCCTCTTCGCGGTCATGCTGATCAACCTGGTGCTGGCCCTGTTCGGCGTCAACACCGGCCTGCGTGACGGCAGCCCGCTGGCCATCGGCTTCAGCCTGGTCTGCATCGTGGTCGCGTCGCTGAGCTTCGTGCTCAGCTTCAAGGAGATCGAGGACGGCGTCCGGATGGGCCTGCCCCAGCGCTACTCCTGGACGGCCGCCTTCGGCATCCTGGTCAGCCTGGTCTGGCTCTACATCGAGATCCTGCGCCTGCTGAGCTACTTCCAGGGCGACGACTGACCTCGTCCGCGCTGCTGACCGGCGCCCGCTCCCGCTTCTGTGGGGGCGGGCGCCGTCGTCTGTACCGGGCGCGCTGTTTGGCCGCCGTCGCCGGCCGGCCCGGGGCAGAGTGACTGCGAGGGGGTACGCGGGCAGAGGAGGCGGCGGTGCGCAGCAACAACCCGGTGCTCAACCGGCTGGACGAGACCGGCCGGGTGGAGGCCCGGGTGCTCGGCACCCGCGACGTCGAGGCGATGACCGTCGACGACGTGGTGGTCCGCACGGTCGGGTTGCTGCTCGTCACCGTCGTGGCTGCGGCGGTGTCCTGGGCGGTGGTGCCGGAGGCGGCCTGGCTGCCCGCCGCGCTGGCCGGCAGCGCTCTCGCCTCGATCGTGCTGGTTCTGGTCATCTCGCTGCGCGGGATCACCAACCCGGTACCGATCGTCGCCTACGCCGTGCTCCAGGGGCTGCTGCTGGGGGTGGCCAGCCGCGCCTTCGAGCTGATCTATCCGGGCATCGTGGCGCAGGCGGTGGCCGGCACCTTCGGCGTCTTCCTCGGCATGGCGGCGCTGTACCGGGCCCGGGTGATCCGGGCGACGCCCCGGCTGGCCCGCCTGGTGATCGGCACACTGCTCGGCATCGCCGTGCTCAGCGTGGTCAACCTGGTGTCGTACCTGGTCTCCGGGCGCCCGGGGTTGGCGACCTACAGCGCCAGCGGGGAGGTCGGCTGGCTGGCGTACGCCTTCTCGGTGGTGGCCATCATCGCTGGCGCGTTCAGCTTCATCCTCGACTTCGACCTCGTCGAGCGTTCGGTGCGCGACGGTCGACCCCGTCGGTACGCGTGGTTGAGCGCGTTCGGCCTGATCACCGGGTTGGTTTTCCTCTACTGGCAGCTGCTGCGGCTGCTCAGCTATCTGCGTCGCTGACCGGCCCGGCGAGACGCGGCCGGTGCCGGCCGTAGACTCGGTGGCGATGAGCGCAGCGGAGTTGGATCAGGCCGTGCAGTCGCTGGTCCGTCAGATCGGGCACTGGCAGCAGCCCCGTTGGGCGGCGGTCGCGACCACCGGCAACGTGCCCCGCGCCGACCTGGTGCACCGACTCGTGCAGGAGATCGCCAACCTGACCGCCGACGCCGAGGGTGAGCCCCGCCGGGTGGTGCCTCGGCTGGACAACGACCTGGCCCTGCCGGATCAGTTGCGGGTGGTGGCGGCGGATCTGATCGCCGCCGGGCCGGGTGCCGAGGCGCTGGCCCGGGCCGCCGCCGAGGTGACGGCGACCCGCGGCGCGCTCTGACGTCGGCTCAGTTGAGCCGCTCCAGCACCATGGCCATGCCCTGGCCGCCACCGACGCACATGGTCTCCAGACCGATGGTCTTGTCGTGCCACTCCAGCGCGTTGAGCAGGGTGCCGGTGATCCGGGCGCCGGTCATGCCGAACGGGTGGCCGACCGCGATGGCGCCGCCCATCACGTTCAGCTTCTCCTCCGGGATGCCCAGCTGCCGGTAGGAGGGGATGACCTGCGCGGCGAACGCCTCGTTGATCTCGACCAGGTCGACGTCGTCGATGGTCATGCCGGCCCGCCGCAGCGCCTGCCGGGACGCCTCGACCGGTCCGAGGCCCATGATCTCCGGCGAGAGTGCGGTCACGCCGGTGGAGACGATCCGGGCCAGCGGGGTCAGCCCGAGCTCCTCGGCCCGCTGGGCGCTCATCACCACGACGGCGGCGGCGCCGTCGTTGAGCGGGCAGCAGTTGCCGGCGGTGATCCGGCCGTCCGGGCGGAACACCGGCTTCAGGCCGGTGACGGCATCGAGGGTCACGCCGGCACGCGGGCCGTCGTCGGTGCTCACCACGGTGCCGTCCGGCGTGGTGACCGGGGTGATCTCCCGGGCCCAGAAGCCGTCGGCGATGGCCTTCTCGGCGAGATTCTGACTCCGGACGCCGAACTCGTCCATGTCGGCGCGGGTGACGTCGTACACCTGGGCGAGGTTTTCCGCGGTCTGCCCCATGGTCAGGTAGATGTCCGGCAGCTCGCCGGACTCGCGGGGGTCGGTCCACACCTCGGCGCCGCCCTGGGCGCGGCTCTTCGAGCGCTCACCGGCGGCCGCGAAGCGCGGGTTCTCCCAGCCGCCGCCGACCAGCGCCTGCGCCTGAGGGGGAAGCCCGTCGGAGCTGCCCCGGGCGTAGCGGGAGACCATCTCCACGCCGGCGGAGATGAACACGTCGCCCTCGCCGGCGCGGATCGCGTGCATGGCCATCCGGGTGGTCTGCAACGAGGAGGCGCAGTAGCGGGTCAGCGTTGCGCCGGGCACAGTGTCCAGCCCGAGCAGGGTGGCCACCACCCGGCCCATGTTGAAGCCCTGCTCGCCGCCGGGCAGGCCGCACCCGAGGTAGAGGTCGTCGATCGTGGTCGGGTCGAGCTGGGGGATCTTGTCCAGGGCGGCCTGGACGATGGTCGCGGCGAGGTCGTCGGAGCGGACGTCGCGCAGGGACCCCTTGTGCGCCCGGCCGATGGGGGAGCGGGCGGTGGCGACGATGACGGCGTCGCGGGACGACTCAATCGGCATGGAACCACGTTAACCCGCCGGTAACTTGGCGCGGAAGAAGCCCGCCCGGCGGGAAATGTCACCCCGGACCGGGCGGGTCTAGCGCCGGGAGGCGACCGCCGCCGCTGCCGCGACGGCGGGCAGCAGGGCGTGCGCCCACACCCGGTAGCCGTCGGCGGAGGGGTGGAAGCCGTCGTGACAGAGCGTCCCCGCGTCGGCCCGGAACACCGGCCCGGTCTCGGTGGCCAGGTCGACCACCGTGCCGCCGGCGTCCAGCACGGCCGTGGTCTGGGCGTGGGCCACCCGCCGCCCGGACCAGCCGACCAGCTGGCGCAGCGGAGGCGCGATGGCCCGCACGGCGCCGAGGTCGGGGCAGGTGCCCACCACCACCTCGACCC
The DNA here is from genome assembly GCF_036059255.1 of Micromonospora sp. NBC_00389. NCBI lineage: Bacteria > Bacillati > Actinomycetota > Actinomycetes > Micromonosporales > Micromonosporaceae > Micromonospora > Micromonospora sp. NBC_00389. The sequence continues at coordinate 2,466,831 of NZ_CP107947.1, forward strand.
GCGCCTCGCGCAACCGGTGCACCGCCGCGCCGAGATACGCCGCCGCGTCGGCGGGCCGGCGCAGCCCGGTGGCGTCGTTCGCACCGATCAGGATCAGCGCCACGTCGGGCCGCTCGCCGAGCAGGGCCCGCGCCACCTGGGTGGACAGGTCCGTCGAGCGGGACCCGGCGACGCCGACGCTGGACAGGTGTACCCGCCGGCCGGCCGGCCCCTCGGCCAGCAGGTTGGCCACCTGCCCGCCGATGGTGTCGTCGAGCCGGTCGACGCCCACGCCCAGCGCCGACGAGTCGCCGAGCAGCACCAGCCGTAGAGGCGGCGCGCCAGCCCGGCCGATCGTGGCCCGCAGGGCCAGCCCCAGCTCCGGCTGGGCGTAGCGCCGGTGCCGGGCGACGAACGCCTCGCCGGCCAGGACGGCCGCGCCGCCCACGGTGCCGGCGAGCAGCGAGAGCGCCGCCGCCCGACCCAGTCGGCCCGGGAAACCGGCGGTCACGCCCCGCTCGCTGCGCTCGTTCATGCCAGTCCCTCCACTGTCGAAGTGTCCGGGGCGGACCCGCGCTGCGGCACCGCACCGACACCGAAGAACGCCCGGCGGCGCAGTTGCGCCCACCGACCGGCCGGCCCTCGGTCGCGGCCCCGGACCTGCGTGCCGCTGACCTCCGTGCCGGCGTGCCGGGCCGCCTCCTGCGCGGCCTCCGGCAGCGACCGTACGCCCTCGCCCGGCACCGGTGCGACCCGTCGTTCCTGCCCCGCGCCGAGCGCGGAGATCATCGTCGGCAGCAGCGCGGCGGCGGCCACCGCGTACCCCTCGGCGGAGGGATGGAACCGGTCCCAGGCGAACATCCGCGTCGGTTCGGCGGCGAAGCGGGGGCCGAGCAGGTCACCGAGGGAGACCGTCCAGCCGCCGGCCTCGACGACGGCCACCGTCTGGGCGGCGGCGAGTTGCCGGCTCCACCGGTGCGCCAGCCACCGCAGCGGGGGCTGGATCGGGCGGATCGCGCCCAGGTCGGGGCAGGTGCCGACGACCACCTCGCAGCCGGCGTCGCGCAGCGTGTGGACCGCCTCGACCAGGTAGCGCACGGCCAGCCCGCGCGGGGTGCGGTTGGTGATGTCGTTGCCGCCGATGAGGATCACCGCGATGTCGGGCTGACACTCCAGCGCGGCCTCCACCTGGTGCCGGAGCGCCGACGAGATGGCTCCGACCACCGCGTAACGGTGCAGCCGCACCGGCCGTTGCAGCCGGCGGCACAGGCCGGTGGCGAGCAGGGCGCCGGGCGTCTCCCGGCGGCGGTGCACCCCGTAGCCGGCGGCCGACGAGTCGCCGAGCACGACCATGGTGAGCGCGGGGCCGGGGAACTTGGCGCCGTACACCCCGTCGCAGCGCGGCGGCGGCGCCTCGGCCGTCGGGATGGTGCGCCGCGCCTGGCGGGCCTGCCCGAGCAGCACGCCGCCGGTCGCGACCACGGCCGCCGCGGTGGCGCCCGTGCCGATGGCCGCCAGGCGGGCGACCCGCCGGGCGTGCCGCCAGCGCGGACCAACGGGTACGACGGAACCATCCACCCCCATACCGCGAGATTATCGCGCCGGTCCGACACGGCGCTGTCGTCGTGACGGCTCGCGGGTGCCTGGAAATCGACGCGACGGGGTACCTGACCGGGGGAGGCCGGCCGACTTGCGCCGACCCGCCACGCTGATCCGGCGGAGAGGAGCGCGACGATGGGGAAGACACTGAAGCGCAGCGCGGCATTCACGGCCCTGGCCCGAGCACTGGCGGCCGGGGCACGGGGTGGGCCCTCGTTGGGCGCCCGATTGGCGGCGCTGCCCCGGATGATCAGGGCCACCACCCGGGGGCAGTACGACGGAGGCCTCCGGCTGGCCCTGATGACCGCGGCGACGGCGTACATCGTCTCGCCGATCGATCTGCTCCCGGAGATCCCACTGGCGATCTTCGGGCTGGCCGACGACGCGGTCATGATCACCTGGTTGGCCGGCAGCGTGCTCGCCGAGACCGACCGCTTCCTGGAGTGGGAGGCGCGTCGCGACTCGGTCATCCCCGGAGGGGTGGTGCCCTGACGCCACGTACCCTGGGCGGCGAGGAAACGTCTGCCCGGCCGCCGTTGCCGGCGCCGCAACGAAGGGCACACCGTGCAGTACTACGACAACGTCGTCGACATGATCGGCAACACCCCGCTGGTACGTCTGCGTAACGTCACCGAGGGCATCCAGGCCACCGTGCTCGCCAAGGTCGAGTACGTCAACCCGGGCGGCTCGGTGAAGGACCGGATCGCGCTGCGGATGGTGGAGGACGCCGAGGCCGCCGGCCTGCTCAAGCCCGGCGGCACCATCGTCGAGCCGACCAGCGGCAACACCGGCGTCGGGCTGGCCCTGGTGGCCCAGCTCAAGGGCTACCACTGCGTCTTCGTCTGCCCCGACAAGGTCAGCCAGGACAAGCAGGACGTGCTCCGGGCGTACGGCGCCGAGGTGGTGGTCTGCCCGACCGCGGTGGCCCCGGAGGACCCGCGCTCGTACTACAACGTCTCCGACCGACTGACCCGGGAGATCCCCGGCGCCTGGAAGCCCAACCAGTACAGCAACCCGGCCAACCCGCGCTCGCACTACGAGACGACCGGCCCGGAGCTGTGGAAGCAGACCGAAGGTGGGCTCACCCACTTCGTGGCGGGCGTCGGCACCGGCGGCACCATCTCCGGCATCGGCCGGTACCTCAAGGAGGCCTCCGAGGGGCGGGTGCGGGTCGTCGGGGCCGACCCGGAGGGCTCGGTCTACTCCGGCGGTACCGGCCGGCCGTACCTGGTGGAGGGCGTCGGCGAGGACTTCTGGCCGGAGACCTACGACCGGGGCGTCGCCGACGAGATCGTCGAGGTCTCCGACAAGGCGTCCTTCGAGATGACCCGGCGGTTGGCCCGCGAGGAGGGGCTGCTGGTCGGCGGCTCCTGCGGGATGGCGGTGGTCGCCGCGCTGGAGGTGGCGCGCAGGGCCGGCCCGGACGACGTGGTGGTCGTGCTGCTGCCGGACGGCGGCCGGGGCTACCTCTCGAAGATCTTCAACGACTCGTGGATGGCCCGGTACGGGTTCCTCGACAACTCCGGCACCGAGCCGACGGTGGCCGACGCGCTGTCCGGCAAGCCGGGCGGGCTGCCCGAGCTGGTGCACGTGCACCCGACCGAGACGGTCCGGGACGCGATCGACTACATGCGTGAGTACGGCGTCTCGCAGTTGCCGGTGCTCAAGGCCGAGCCGCCGGTGGTGACCGGCGAGGTGGCCGGCTCGATCGCCGAGCGGGACCTGCTCGACGCGCTGTTCACCGGTCAGGCCCACCTGCACGACACCATCGAGCGGCACATGGGCGACCCGCTGCCGATGATCGGTGGCGGTCAGCCGGTCAGCGAGGCCGTCGGCCTGCTGGAGAAGTCCGACGCCGCGCTGGTCCTCGTCGACGGCAAGCCCAAGGGCGTGCTCACCCGCCAGGACCTCCTCGCTCACCTCGGCGCCCACTGAGCCGAAGGGACCTCCCACCCAGACCGGGGCCCCTGTTGACATCCCGGCCGCCAAGCACCCACCGGGTGCCCGGCGGCCGGGGTTGTCAGGCGCGCAGCTCGGTGGGGACGGCGACGACGTCGACGAACGCGCCCTTGCGCAACACGGTCACCGGCAGCCGGGCTCCGATGGCCGGGCCGAGCATCAACCGCTGCAACCCCTGACCGTCGACCACCGCTCGTCCGCCGGCGCTGAGGATGATGTCGCCCAGGTAGAGCCCGGCCATGCCGGCCGGGCTGCCCGGTACCACCTCCACCACGCGCAGCCCGCGCCGTTGACCGGTACGCGCCTTCACGTCCGGCGGCAGTGGCACGGGTATGCCAGCCACACCGAGCCAGGCACGGCGGACCCGGCCGGCGGCGGTCAGCTCGGCGATGATCTGGCGGGTGGTGGCGTTGATCGGTACGGCGAGCCCCAGCCCGTAGCCGGCGACGGCGGTGTTGACCCCGATCACCCGGCCGGCCGAGTCGGCGAGCGCGCCGCCAGAGTTGCCCGGGTTCAGCGCCGCGTCGGTCTGGATGACGTCCTCGATGAGCCGGGTGACCCGCCCGTCGCGGGCCGGTAGTGAACGGCCCAGCCCGGAGACCACGCCGGCGGTGACCGACCCGGCCAGGCCCATCGGATTGCCGACGGCCACCACCAACTGGCCGATCCGCAGCCCGTCGGCGTCGCCCAGCTCCACCGGCGGCACGGTGGTCTCCTCGACCTGCAGCACGGCGAGGTCGGAGAGCGGATCGCTGCCCACGACCCGGAACGGAGTCTCGGTGCCGTCGCCGAACGCCGCCGTGCCGCCGGCGGCACCCTGGACCACGTGTGCGCTGGTCAGCAGCAGGCCGTCGGTGCCCACGGTGACCGCGGAGCCGGCGCCGGCCCCGCGCGGGGTCTGGACCGCCAGGGCGGCCACGCTGGGCAGCACCCGGGCCGCCACGGTCGTGACCACCCGGGAGTACGCGTCCAGCGCGGCCTCCTCGGCAGCGTCGGACCTGGTGTGATCGGTGTCCATGTCGGGGCCAACGCCGCCCGTCGCTCCGGCATGCCCCGATCCGCCGACAGCGAACACCGACCGGCGCCGCCTCGACAGGTGCCGTTCCTTACGCGAGCAGGGGGCGGCTGTAGCGGAGTTGGGGGGTGGGGGCGGTGCCGATGTACTCGTCGCGTTGCGTGCCCGTGGGGGTCCACCCGCCGCGCTGGTAGAAGTCACGGGCGTGGGCGTTGTCCCGGAGCACCCAGAGCACCGCTCGCCGCCAGCCCCGGGCCCGCATGGCGTCCAGCGCGTCCACCATCAGCGCGCGGCCGACACCCCGGCCCTGCTCGGCCGGGTCCAGGTGGATGGCGTTCAGCAGCCCGGTCGTCGGGTCGTCCTCGTCGTCCGGGCCCAGGTAGCTGAACCCGACCAGCCTCCCCGCGCGTTCCGCCACGGTCAGGCGGTGGGTGTCCCGCTCCCAGCTCCACCGCTCGGTCCAGTAGCGGCCCATCGCCTCCTGCGTCGGGTCGGCCAGCGCCCCGGCCGGAAGGAACGAGGAGTACGCGGCGACCCGGGAACGCTGGTGCAGGGCACCCACCCCCATCAGGTCGTCACCGGTGGCGGGGCGGAGCGTGACGGTCACCCGGCCGAGGCTACCCGGCGCGGCGGGAGCTGCACCGTGGTCAGGTCCTCGGCGATGATCAGGTCACCGTCGAAGTGTGCGCGGGCCTCGTCGTGGAAACGGCGCGGGTCGCCGTACCGCTGGGAGAAGTGGGTGAGCACCAGCCGGCGTACCCCGGACTCGGTCGCCACCCGGGCGGCCTGTCCCGCGGTCAGGTGACCGACCTCGGCGGCGAGCGCGGCCTCCGACTCCAGGAAGGTCGACTCGATGACCAGCAGGTCGGCGTGCTCGGCGAGGGCGTACACCCCGTCGCAGAGACCGGTGTCCATCACGAAGGCGAACCGCTGCCCCGGCCGGGGCACGCTCACCTCGTCCCGGGTGACGCGGCGCCCGTCGAGGTCCAGGTGCCCGACCCGGATCAGCTCGCCGACGGCCGGCCCGGTGATGTCGTACGCGGCCAGCTTCTCCGGCAGCATCCGGCAGCCGTCCGGCTCGATCAGCCGGTAGCCGTACGTCTCGATGGGGTGCTGCAGCCGGCGGGCCTCCAGCGTGCCGCAGCGCAGGGTGATCCGCTGCCCGTCGGCCTCGATGGGCTCGACCCGCAGCTCGGCGGTCTCGTAGAAGGAGGTGGCGTGCCGCAGCCGGGCGAAGTATTCGGCGCCGCCGGCCGGAAAGTGCACGGCGACCGGGTGCGCCACCCGGTCCAGGGAGAGTCGCTGGATGGTGCCGGGCAGGCCGAGGCAGTGATCGCCGTGGAAATGGGTGACGCAGATCCGGGTCAGGTCGGTGGCGGTGACCGTGGTGTGCAGGAGTTGCCGCTGGCTGCCCTCGCCCGGGTCGAAGAGGATCACCTCGTCGTCCCAGCGCAGCACGTACCCGTTGTGGTTGCGCCGCCGTGTCGGGGCCTGGCTGGCCGTCCCGAGCACCACCAGCTCGCGCATCGACACGGTGATCTCCTCCGGCTGAGCTGACCGGCCCGGCCTCGCCGGCAGATGGAGCGACCCCCGGGGTTTTCCGCGCTCGTGCGCGGGCCGGCTGGACTGGGCCGGCGCCCCGGGGGTCGGGTGGCTGTCGTGGATTCGCCGCACCGCTGCCACACGGTCTCGACGTTGTTGCTTGTGCCCGCCTCGCGGCGGACCGATCACTGTCGAGGACAGCGGCTAGCGGACAGCCACCTCACGAGTCCGATTGCTATACAAGTCTGGACCACCTCCCTTCACGTGTACCGCCACGCTATCGAGTCCCCGCTGGGCTCGGCAACGGATTTCGATCACACGGTCAGACGGGAATGCCCGGCCGCCTTTTTCGGCGGCCGGGCATCGAGGTCGTGCAGGGTGGGCGGTTGGTCAGCCCGCGGTACGGGCCACGCCGACCGGGCAGCTCAGCCCGTTCGGGCCGTGGTTGCAGTACCCGTTCGGGTTCTTCGTCGGCGCAAGGTACTGCTGGTGATAGTCCTCGGCGAAGTAGTAGCTGCCGAGCGGGGCGATCTCGGTGGTGATCTCACCCTTGCCGGCCCGCGTCACGATCGGCTGGAACGCGTCCCGGGACGACTCAGCGATGGCCCGCTGCTCGTCGGTGGTGGTGTAGATGGCCGACCGGTACTGGGTGCCCACGTCGTTGCCCTGGCGCATGCCCTGGGTCGGGTCGTGGTTCTCCCAGAACACCTTCAGCAGGTCCTCATAAGTGATCTTGCTCGGGTCGTAGACCACCTGGACGACCTCGGCGTGCCCGGTCCGGCCGGAGCACGTCTCCTCGTACGTCGGGTTCCGCGTGCTGCCACCCGCGTAGCCGGCGGAGGTGGTGAAGACCCCGGGCAGGGTCCAGAACAGCCGCTCGGCGCCCCAGAAACAGCCCATACCGAAGACGGCGACCTGGAGGCCCTCCGGGAACGGGCCCTTCAACGGGGTGCCCAGCACCTCGTGTCGGTCGGCGACCGGCATCGCGATCGGGCGGCCCGGCAGGGCCTGGTCGGGAGTGGGCAGCTCAGCCTTGGACTGGCGAAGGAACACGGTGGAACTCCTCTCGTACCTCTGCCGCATGCAACGCCGGCGGGCCCTTGTTCCTTACCCGCCTGGCCGGCAGTCAGGCCGCCGGTCGGGGCGGGGGCGGCAGCGCGTCGGCCACCCGTACCGCGATGTCCCGGGCGTCCTGGTCAGTCGGGTAGCGGGTACGCGGCCAGAAGAACCCGCGCAGCCCGTCCCCCTTGGTCCGGGGCACGACGTGGGTGTGCAGGTGCGGCACGGATTGGGACACCTTGTTGTTCATCGCCACGAACGTCCCACCGGCTCCCAGACCGGTCTCCACCGCCACTGCCAGCCGCTGAACGAGCGCGAAGTAGCCCGGCAGCAGATCGGCCGGCAGTTGGGCCAGGGTCACCAGATGGACCCGGGGCACCACCAGCACGTGCCCCGCGAAGACCGGGCGGGTGTCCAGGAAAGCCACCCCGTCCGGCTCGTCGGCCACCCGGAACGCGGGCACCTCGCCGGCCACGATCCCGCAGAACACGCACCCGTTCATCGGCCCAGGCTATGCCGACTGCCCGGCTCCGCCACGGCCCGCGGGGCGGGGCACTAGCCTCACCAGAATGAACCACGGCTTCGAGACGCTCGCCATCCACGCCGGTCAGGACCCTGAGGCCCGCACCGGCGCGGTGATCCCACCGATCTACCAGACCAGCACCTACGCCCAGGACGCCGTCGGCGCGCCCCGGCTCGGATACGAGTACAGCCGTTCCGGCAACCCGACCCGCGACGCGCTCCAGGAATGCCTGGCCGCGCTGGAGGGCGGGCCGGTCGGGCTCGCCTTCGCCAGCGGCCTGGCAGCCGAGGACACCCTGCTGCGGGCCGTCTGCCAGCCGGGCGACCACGTGGTCATCCCGGACGACGCGTACGGCGGCACCTACCGGCTCTTCGCCCGGGTCGCCCAGCGTTGGGGCCTGGAGTTCACCCCGGCCAAGGTCTCCGACCCGGCCGCGATCCGGGCCGCCGTGCAGCCCGGCCGGACGAAGATCGTCTGGGTGGAGACGCCGACCAACCCGCTGCTCGGCATCGCCGACATCGCCGCCCTGGCCGGCGTCGCGCACGACGCGGGCGCGTTGCTGGTGGTCGACAACACCTTCGCCTCGCCGTACCTGCAGCAGCCGATCGCGCACGGCGCGGACGTGGTGGTGCACTCCACCACGAAGTACATCGGTGGGCACTCCGACGTGGTGGGTGGCGCGCTCGTCGTCGCCGACGCCGCGCTCGGCGAGGAGTTGCGTTACCACCAGAACGCGATGGGCGCGATCAACGGCCCGTTCGACGCCTGGCTCACTCTGCGCGGCATCAAGACCCTCGGGGTACGGATGGACCGGCACTGCGACAACGCCGAGCGGCTCGCCGCGTACCTGGACGGGCATGCCAAGGTGACCGAGGTGATCTACCCCGGGCTGCCCTCGCACCCCGGCCACGAGGTGGCCGCCAAGCAGATGCGCCGGTTCGGCGGCATGATCTCCTTCCGTGCGTCAGGCGGCGAGGACCACGCTGTGGAGATCTGCAACCGGGCCAAGCTCTTCGTTCTCGCCGAGTCGCTGGGCGGGGTGGAATCCCTGATCGAGCACCCCGGCCGGATGACACATGCAAGTGCTGCCGGCTCGCCGCTTGAAGTTCCCGGGGATCTCGTGCGACTGTCTGTCGGCATCGAGACGGTCGACGACCTGCTTGCCGATTTGGAGCAGGCACTGGGCTGACCGCTGGGGAGGATGGCCGTGCAGGACATCATGGCGACCTGGGTCGGGGCGACCGCCAAGCAGATCGCCCGGGGCGTACGCCGAGGCGATGTCTCGGCCACTCAGGTCGTCGCTGACCACCTCGAATACATCGCGCGGGCCGACGGCGAGCTGGGCGCGTTCCGCGCCGTGCGCGGCGGCGAGGCGATCACCGAGGCGGAGAAGGTCGACGAGCAGGAGGATCTGGCCAACCTGCCGCTGGCCGGGGTGCCGGTGGCGGTCAAGGAGAACACTCCGGTCGCCGGCCTGCCGACCTGGAACGGGTCGGCAGCGGTGCGCACCAGCGTCGCGGAGGCCGATCACGAGGTGGTCCGACGGCTGCGCGGCGCCGGCGCGGTGATCCTCGGGGTGACCCGGATGCCCGAACTGGGGCTGTGGGCGCTCACGGACGACGACAGCGCGGTGACCCGCAACCCGTGGGACAGCGCGCGTACCCCCGGCGGCTCCTCCGGCGGCGCGGCTGCCGCGGTGGCCGCCGGGCTGGTGCCGATCGCGCACGGCAACGACGGCCTCGGCTCGATCCGGATCCCGGCGGCCTGCTGCGGCCTGGTCGGGCTCAAGCCCGGCCGGGGTGTGGTCCCGTGCCAGCTCGGGGCGGACGACTGGTTCGGTCTGACCGAGCACGGCATGCTGACCAGCACGGTCGCGGACGCGGCGGTCGGCTTCTCGGTGCTCGCCGGTCGGCGGCCGGAGAAGCTGGTCCCGCCGCAGCGGCTCCGGGTGGGCGTCTCGCTGCGCTCCCCGGTGCGCGGTGTCTCGCCGGACGCGCCCAACCGGGACGCGGTCGCCGCCGCCGGCCGACTGCTCGCCGCCGCCGGGCACGACACCGTGCCGGCCGATCCGGTCTACCCCACCGCGCTCGGCCTGCAGGGCATCGCCACCTGGTTTGCCGCCGCCGCCGCCGACGTCCGGGCCGCTGGGCTGAACCGGCGCGACCTGCAGCGGCGCAGCCGGCGGCACGTCGCGCTGGGCGAGTGGGCCCAGCGCCGCGGCTACGTCCGGGAGGCCGACCGGGCCGCCTGGCGGGAGCGGTCGATCGACTTCTTCACCGACCACTCGGTCGACCTGCTGCTCACCCCGGCGCTGGCCAGCGCGCCGCCGGAGGCCGCGCGCTGGTCCGACCGGTCCTGGCGGGCGAACATGTCGGCCAACATCCGGTACGCCCCGTTCGCGGCTCCGTGGAACATCGCCGGTCTGCCGGCCATCGTGGTGCCGGTGGGCCGCCGCCCGGACGGGCTGCCGGTCGCCGTGCAGCTGGTCGGTCCGCCCGGCTCGGAGCTGCTGCTGCTCGGCGTGGCCGGCCAGTTCGAGATGGCCGCCCCGTGGTCGAGGCACGCCCCCGGCTACCCCCAGGTCGGAACGGGGTCGCCGGCCGCTGCATGATCGTCTACGGTGTGCGCGCATCGTCGCGCGGACCGGGGGACACCAATGCGCTGCCAGACCTGCGGGGACCCCAGGTCCCCCGAGCACAACGACTGCCCGCGTTGCCACACCCCGCTGGGCCAGCCCGCCGTCACTCCGGGGTTAGCGACCTACCGGGTACGCGGGATCGGCCTGGCTGCCGCCATCGCGGTCGGTGCGACCGCTGTCCTGTTCCTGGCGGTGGCGCTCTCCCCGCTGCTGGGCATGGCGATGGCCCGGCAGGCCCGGGCCGACGGCGACCCGGATCTGCTGCTCGGCGCGCTCATCGTCACCGTGGTGGCGGCGCTGCCCATGGCGGTGGCGTACCTTGCCGCCGCCGTACTGGTGATCATCTGGACCTGGCGGGCGCGGAAGAACACCGACGCGTTCCCGGGCGCGCTGCCAACGCTCGGGGCCGGCTGGGCGATCGCCGGCTGGCTGGTGCCGTTCGCGAGCTTCGTGGTGCCGGCCCGCGTGGTGGCCAACGTGGCCCGGGACAGCCTCTGGCGGCGGCGCACCCCGGCCCTGGTTTTCCTGTGGTGGACCGCCTGGCTGGTGTTCAGCATCGGTGAGCGAGTCGTCAGCCGCCTCGACAGTCAGGCGTACGACAAGCTGCCGGAGACCCCCTTCAACGACGCCGGCTACCAGGCGCACATCGACTACTACCGGGACTCCCTGCTCCGGTACTCGGTGCCCGGGGTGGCCTGCGTGATCGCCGCGGTCGCGCTGATCGTGCTGATCCAGCGGATCTCCACCGAGCAGGAGGCCCGCATCGCCCGCGCGCTGCCGGTCTGGCCGACCGCTCCGGTCTGGCCGGCTGCTCAGGGTTGGCCGGCTGGGTCGGTCTCGGGTGGGCATGCCGCTGGCGGCGCCATGCCGTCGCCCTCTGCGCCGGGCGGGGAGCCACCGGCCGGTTCGGGTGCGCCGGTGGCGCCCGCACTCACGCCGACCACCGTGAGCCCTCAGGTGGGCCCGGAGGCCCCGTCGGGCCCGGAGGCGCAGTCCCGGGATTGATCTACTCCGGATCGCTGATATCGCGCTATCTGGGCGAGGTTGATCCCGCGATTTCGGGGATGTCGAGTGGATCAACCCGGTGCACGGGGACGGCGCTCCCGCCGACCCCGGTGTCGCCGCAGGGTGCGGCGCGCGCGGGTGGCACGATCGGGGCATGACGGAACTGGTCGGTCTCGACGATGTTCGGGCTGCGCGGGAACTGCTCGCCGGCGTTGTCCGGACCACCCCGCTGGAGCCCTCCCGGCCGCTGAGTGCGGCACTCGGCGGGCCGACCTGGCTGAAGTGCGAGAACCTGCAGCGGGCGGGCTCGTACAAGGTGCGCGGCGCGTACGTGCGGATTTCCCGACTGTCGGCGGCGGAGCGGGAGCGCGGCGTGGTGGCGGCGAGCGCGGGCAACCACGCGCAGGGGGTGGCGCTGGCCGCTGGCCTGGTCGGCACGCACGCCACGGTCTTCATGCCGATCAACGCGCCGCTGCCGAAGGTGGCCGCCACCAAGGGGTACGGCGCGCAGGTCGAGCTGGCCGGCAACACCGTCGACGAGTCGCTGGTCGCCGCACACACGTACGCCGAGCGCACCGGGGCGGTGCTGATCCACCCGTTCGATCACGCGGACGTGATCGCCGGCCAGGGCACCGTGGCGCTGGAGATCCTCGAACAGTGCCCGGACGTGCGGACCATCATCACCGGGGTGGGCGGCGGTGGTCTGATCTCGGGCATGGCGGTGGCAGCCAAGGCGTTGCGGCCGGACGTCCGCATCATCGGTGTGCAGGCGGCCGGCGCGGCGGCCTTCCCGCCCTCACTGGTGGCCGGGGAACCGGTCCGGCTGCCCGCCTTCTCCACCATCGCGGACGGCATCGCGGTCGGCCGGCCCGGGGAGATCACCTTCAACCACGTCCGCAAGCTGGTCGACGAGATCGTCACGGTCTCCGAGGAGGACATCTCCCGCGCCCTGCTGATGCTGTTGGAGCGGGGCAAGCAGGTGGTCGAGCCGGCCGGCGCGGTCGGCGTTGCCGCGCTGCTGGCCGGTGTGGTGGAGGTGGAGGCCCCGGTGGTCGCGGTGCTCTCCGGCGGCAACATCGACCCGCTGCTCCTGCTGCGGGTGATCGAGCACGGTCTGGCCGCCGCGGGTCGCTACCTGCGAGTGACGGTGCGCTGCTCGGACCGGCCCGGGCAGCTCGCCTCGCTGCTCAGCCAGATCGCCGAGCACCGGGCCAACGTGGTGGACGTGGAGCACCAGCGGGCCAACCCGCACCTGAGCCTCGGCGAGGTGGAGGTGGCGCTGTCGGTGGAGACCCGGGGGGTGGAGCACTCCGACACGCTGATCAGCGCGCTACGGGCCAGCGGCTACCAGGTGGTCTTCGCCGCCGAGGCGTGACACTGCTGGGTGCCACGCCTCGGCGGGTTGTGTGCCGGTCAGCCGGAGAACGGCTCGAAGTTGACCACGGTCACCTTGATGTCGGCGCCGCTCGGCGCCGTGTAGGTGCAGGTCTGCCCGGGCCGACCGCCCAGGATCGCCTTGCCGATTGCCGACTCGGGGCTGTAGACGGTCAGTTCGGTCGTGGACGAGATCTCCCGGGAGCCGAGCAGGAAGGTCTCGGTGTCCGCGGTGTCGTCGTCGAAGTAGATCGTCACGACCATGCCGGGCGACACCACGTCCGTCGTCGGTGCCTCGCCGACCTTGGCGGTGCGCAGCAGCTCCTGCAGGTAGCGGATGCGTCCCTCGGCCTTGCCCTGCTCCTCGCGGGCGGCGTGGTAGCCGCCGTTCTCCCGCAGGTCGCCCTCCTCGCGCCGGGCGTTGATCTCCGCGGCGATCGCCGGGCGGTTGGCGATGTGCTCGTCGAGCTCGGCCTGGAGGCGGTCGTGCGCGTCCTGGGACAGCCAGGTGGCGGGCGCCTCGTTGCCAGTAGACACAGGCGGTCTCCTCAGTTGTGCGTGGCTGGCTGACAGGTGAACTACCAAGTTACCAGTGCGGTACGACACAGCGTGTCGGCGATGACCGTTGGTGTCCGTATCCAACACCGCTGGTAGGCGTCCACCGGAACACCTCAGGTGGCCTGCCGAGACGGCGTTCTGGCAGGTCAGGCCGGGGGCCGGCAGCGCAGCACCTCGCCGATGAACGGCTTCGCGGAGGTGGCCAGGCGGTGCTGGGTGGTGACGTGCCGGTCGCCGGGCTCGGCGGTCACGGTGACCTCCTCGCGGGCCACCTCCGCGCCGGCAAGGTCCCGCGCCCGCAGCACGCAGACCGCTGATCCGCCCGGCGGCACGGTCACCCGGAAGGTGACCACCACCTGGTTGTCCGTGATGTCGGTGTAGGTGATCACCTGGCCGTCGTACTCCGGGTCGCCGTACTGCTGGTAGAGCCGGACCGAGATCAAGGTCAGCGCTGCCAGCAGCACCACCAGCGCCAGCGCGGCCAGCAGCTTGCGGGGGCGGCCGCCCCCGGGCGCCCGGCGCCGGCCGTAGCGACCGGCCGGAAAAACGGGCGCGCCCGGCGGAATTGTGGCGTGCGTCTCGGTCACCGGCGGGTATCTCCTGGCGTTGTTGTCGGCGGCATCAGCAAGAATGACAGGGTCCATCCTCCCAGCCCGGCTTAGCGGCAGGAATGGCAGGTCGAGCCCCCGTGGTGCCGACCGGCGACGGGGTGAGGAGGATCCCCGGCAGGTCAGCCGGTCGAGCCCGGTCGGGTCCACCGTCCGGCACAGACGAGGAGCGCCGAAGTTGGCAGAGCAACTGCGTCTCATGGCCGTGCACGCGCACCCAGACGACGAGTCGAGCAAGGGTGCGGCGACCACGGCGAAGTACGTCGCCGAGGGGGCGGATGTCCTGGTCGTGACGTGCACCGGCGGGGAGCGCGGCAGTGTGCTGAACCCCAAGCTCGACCGACCCGACGTGTGGGCCAACATCGCCGACATCCGGCGCGCGGAGATGGACGCCGCCCGGGCGATCCTCGGCGTCGAGCAGGCTTGGCTCGGCTTCGTCGACTCCGGGCTGCCCGAGGGCGACCCGCTGCCTCCGCTGCCGGAGGGCTGCTTCGCCCTCCAGGACGTCGAGGTGGCCGCCGGCCCGCTGGTGCGGCTGATGCGCGAGTTCCGTCCACACGTGGTGACCACGTACGACGAAGAGGGCGGCTACCCGCACCCCGACCACATCATGTGCCACAAGGTGAGCGTGGCCGCCTTCGAGGCCGCCGGCGACCCGGAGCGCTACCCGGAGCTGGGCACCCCGTGGCAGCCGCTGAAGCTCTACTACGACATCGGCTTCTCCAAGGCCAAGATCATGGCTCTGCACGAGGGCATGCTCGCCGCCGGCCTGGAGTCGCCCTACGAGGACTGGCTCAAGCGCTGGGAGGAGCGGCCGGACAAGGGCCCTCGGATCACCACCCGGGTGGAGTGCGCCGACTACTTCCCGGTCCGCGCCGACGCGCTGCGCGCCCACGCCACCCAGGTCGACCCGGATGGTTTCTGGTTCCACGTGCCGATGGAGCTCCAGCAGCGCGCCTGGCCGACCGAGGACTACGAGCTGGCCCGTTCGGTGGTGGACAGCCCGATGCCCGAGTCCGATCTCTTCGCGGGCGTGCGGGAGACGGCGCACGCGCGCTGATTCCGTACGGCGCTACTCTGGTAACCAGTCGCCCATCGGAGGAACACCATGCTGACCGCTGCCGAGGTGCTCGCGGAGAACAACTTCGGGGATACCCGCACGGGTGGCCTGGCTGGGCCGATGGGCCTCTTCCTCATCCTGCTGCTGGCCACCGCGACCATCCTGCTGATCCGCAACATGAACGCCCGGCTGCGCCGGCTGCCCGACCGGTTCCCGCAGCAGGCGCACCCGACCGACCCGACCAGGGCCGAATCGGCAGTCGCTGATCCGACAGACGAGACCGCGGCGCACGATTCATCCACGCCCGCTCCCAACGGGCACCAGCAGCACCGGAACGGGTAGTCCGCGCATGATTCACGCCGAACCGGGTGGTCGACCCCTGTTGCGACCACCCGGTTTGGCTTAGCCTTCCGCCGGGGGGACCAAAAGTCCCCGAGCCGTGTGCGGAAGGGGGCGCCGATGACCGTCACAGCACCGGCCGCCCGCCGTACCGTCGGTCGGTCGGCTGACGGGGGAGGTCGATGACCTCCGGCCCGGCCGGCGATCCGTTCGACCGGCTCGGGGTGCGCGGCATGCCTGCTCGGCTGCTCGTGTTCACCGCCGCCGTGACGCTGACCGCACTGGTCGCCGCCGGGGTCGGGCTGACCCTGCCGGATGGGCTGCCGGCCGACGATCCGCTCGGCGGTCCGGCCCGCTTCGGCATCGCCGTCGCCGTCCTCGCTGTCGCCCAGTTCGCCCGGCTGCGGTTCCGCTCGGCCGCCGGAATGGTCAGCATCACCTGGGGTGAGGCTGCGCTGATCGTCTGCCTCTACCTGGCGCCCGCCGGCTGGCTGCCGTCGGCCACCCTCCTCGGTGCCGGCCTGGCCTGGACGGTGCACTCACTGCACAACGACCGCCGCCCGCCGCTGGAGATCGTCCGGATCGCTGCGTCGCTGGCCGCCGCGTCGGCACTGGCCGTGTCCGTGACCAGCGCGCTGGGGCAGCCGCTGCTCGCCCCGCCCACCCCGAGGCTGGCGCTGGCCGTGATCGCCGGGTCGGTGACCTACCTCCTGGTGACCGCCTGGCTCGGTGGGGTGACGCTGGGCCTGCGGCACGGAGTGCCGATCGGGCCACCACTGCTCGCCGCCCTGCGCGGCAAGCTGCTGATGTTCGTCGGCAACCTGGCGGTCGGCCTGGTGGTGGTCGCGCTGCTGGAGCTCGACCCACGGTGGCTGCTGCTGCTTCCGCCGCTGCTCTGGCTGCTTCAGCAGACCTACCGCTACCGGTTGCGTTCCGACCAGGAACGCCGGACGTGGCGAGCTTTCGCCGAGGCCACCGCGGCCCTCAACCAGCTCGACGAGCGGGGCGTGGCCAGCGCGGCGGTGACCGGCGCGCTGACGCTGTTCAACGCCGAGCTGGTGGACGTCGACGTGGCTCGGGCCGACGGCCGGTGGCGCCGCTACCGGGGTGACGCCGGTGGCCAGCTCGTCGATCGGGAGGTCGACCCGCCGCGCCCGTCCGCGCCCGATGAGGACGAGCTGATCCGTCCACTGACGGTGGGTGCCGCGCCGGTCGGTCAGCTGCGGATCCGGTTCCCCCGCTCCGCCCCGCCCGCCGCCCGGGAACGCGACGCGGTGGCCGCGTTCGGCGACGCGCTCGCGGCCGCGCTGCACGACGCCGCGACCCACCGCGAGCTGCGGCTGGTCACCGCCCGCTCGTCGTACGAGGCGGTGCACGACCCACTCACCGGGCTGGCCAACCGGGCCGCCATGCTCGGCAAGGGCGATCAGTCGCTGCGGCAGCTCGCGCACGATCACCCGGTGGCGCTGCTGCTGTTGGACATCAACCAGTTCAAGGAAGTCAACGACACCCTCGGGCACGCCGCCGGTGACCAGCTTCTGCGGTTGACCGCGAACCGGCTCAGCGCGTTGGCTCGCCCCGGTGACCTGCTCGGCCGGCTCGGCGGCGACGAGTTCGCGCTGCTGCTCACCTCGGTGCCGGTGCTCGGTGACCGGGCCGCCCCGATGGCGCACGCGCTGCGCCAGGCCCGCGAGATCGCCGAGCGGCTCGCCGCGCCGACCGAGGTGGCCGGCGTACGCATGTCGATCGAGGTCTCCGTCGGGGTGGTCGTGGCCGACGCCGGCACCGCCGACCTGACCGAGCTGCTGCGCCGCGCCGACATCGCGATGTACCAGGCCAAGGAGGGCGGCGGCAGCGTCGCCGCCTACGACAGCGCCCGGGACGCGGCCAGCACCGATCAGCTCGCCCTGCTGGCCGAGTTGCGGGAGGCGCTGGAGGTCGACGACCAGCTGGTGCTGGCGTTGCAGCCGGCGGTCGACCTGGCCACCGGCGCGCCCACCGGGGTGGAGGCGCTGATCCGGTGGCGGCACCCCCGGCGTGGCTGGCTGAGCCCGGCCGACTTCATCCGCCCCGTGGAGAACAGCGAGCAGCTCGGCGCATTCACCCGGTACGTGCTGGACAAGGCGCTCGGTGTGGCCGCAGGCTGGGCCCTGGAGGGGCTGGACGTCCCGATCTCGGTGAACCTGTCGGCGCGCAGCCTGCTCGACCCCCGACTGCCGGCGGAGATCGCCGACGCGCTGCGCCGGCACCAGGTCCCACCACACCGGCTGGTCCTGGAGATCACCGAGACGGTGGTGATGAGCGAGCTGGAGGTCATCGACGAGGTGCTGGCGACGCTCCGGTCGATGGGTGTGCAACTCGCGGTGGACGACTTCGGCACCGGCTTCTCCTCGCTGACGTTCCTCACCCGGATCGCGGTGGACGAGTTGAAGGTGGACCGCTCGTTCGTGATCCGAATGGCCGACTCGCCCGAGGCGGCGGCGATCGTACGGACCACTGTGGGCCTCGCCCACGAGCTTGGCCTGCGCGTGGTGGCAGAGGGGGTGGAGACCGCCGAGCAGCGGATCGCCCTGACCGAGCTGGGCTGCACCTCGGCGCAGGGATACCACTTCTTCAAGCCGATGCCGGCCGACAAGATCGGCGCGGTGCTCGGGTCGCTGCGCGACTCGGCGGAGTCGAACGTCTTCCGACTCCGCGCCGACGGCGCCTCCTGACCGTCGGGGCGACCCCCGCTGATCGGTTTCGGACGGGGCGGCCAATCGCCCGCCGACCTTCTAGAGTCGATTGAGCTGCGCAGATGTGTCGATCTGTTCAGCGGGTCATGTTCACCTGCCGAAGGGGCAGCATGCGACTCTCCCGGAAACGTTCCATCCTCGCGACGGCGCTCACGCTGACCACCGTGGCGCTCGGCGCGCTGGCCGTCGCCACCCCGGTGCAGGCCAAGGCGCCGCAGTCCGGCTCGCTGGTGGTCACCGGCGACCCGGATGACCCGGTCACCGAGGGCCGGGACTACTCGTTCGCCACGCCGGACGGGGACGGCTTCAACGTCTGGGGTACGGCGAACCAACTCACCGTCGAGGTCTGGGACCCGCCCCTCGGCCCCTGGAGGATCGCGCTGAGCGCGCCGGTCGGTCAGCCGCTGACCGTGGGCACCTACACCGGCGCGACCGAGTATCTCTACGAGAGCCCGCTGCCCGGGATCGCCCTCAGTGGCAACGACCGGTTCTGTACGAACGGGCAGACCGGCTCCTTCACCGTCACCGACATCTCCTGGGGCCCACACGGCTACCTGGAGCGGTTCGACGCCACGTTCGATCAGCGCTGCAACTACAGCACGGGCTCGGCCCGCGGGGCGGTGCACATCGCCAATCCGCCCGCGCCGCCGGTGCTCGCCGTCGGCGTGGACGTGGCCAGGTCGGGCACGATCGACACCGGGACCGACGAGGTGACGGTGCACGGCACGGTGACCTGCACCGCACCGGCCACGGTCTACGTGGAGGGTCAGATCACGCAGACGCGGCACGGGCAGGTCGCCGAGGGCATCGTCCGGGCGGAGGTGGCGTGCACGCCCGGCGGGTCGATCGCTTGGACGTCACGGTCGCCCTCGTTCACCTCCACCCCGTTCCGGTGGGGCGACGTGGCGGTGTCCGCCAACGCCAGCTCCTACGACACGACGTATGACATCTTTGTCAGCGACGCCGACTCCGCCGCGGTCCGGCTGAGGAAGGGCTGACCCACGTCCGGCCCGGGCCTCGCGGCCCGGGCCGGACGCTCCCGTGGCTGACCGGCCGGCCTGACCATCCGGGCGGAGCCTGCGCGGTCCGCGCCGGGGCTGGCTATGGTCGTCGGGTGAACCGACTCGCCGGCGCCACCAGTCCGTACCTGCTCCAGCACGCCGACAACCCGGCCGACTGGTGGCCCTGGTGCGACGAGGCGTTCGCCGAGGCGAAACGACGGGACGTACCGGTACTCATCTCGGTCGGTTACGCCGCGTGTCACTGGTGCCATGTGATGGCGCACGAGTCGTTCGAGAACGAGCAGGTCGGCGCGCTGATGAACGCCGACTTCGTGTCGATCAAGGTGGACCGTGAGGAGCGTCCGGACGTCGACGCCGTCTACATGACCGCCACCCAGGCGATGACCGGCCAGGGCGGCTGGCCGATGACCGTCTTCGCCACCCCGGACGGCACCCCGTTCTTCTGCGGCACCTACTTCCCGCGGGCCAACTTCGTCCGGCTGCTCCAGTCGGTCGCCGCCGCCTGGCGGGACCAGCGCGAGGAGGTGGTGCGTCAGGGCGCCGCGGTGGTCGAGGCGATCGGGGGCGCCCAGGCCGTGGGCGGTCCCACGGCGCCGCTGGACGCCCCGCTGCTCGACGCCGCGGCCGCCAAGCTGGCCGGCGAGTATGACGCGACGAACGGCGGCTTCGGGGGCGCGCCGAAGTTCCCACCGCACATGAGCCTGCTCTTCCTGCTGCGCCATCACCAGCGGACGGGCGACCCGCGCAGCCTGGAGATCGTCCGCCACACCGCCGAGGGGATGGCCCGGGGCGGCATCTACGACCAGCTCGCCGGGGGCTTCGCGCGGTACTCGGTGGACGGGCACTGGACGGTGCCGCACTTCGAGAAGATGCTCTACGACAACGCCCTGCTGCTCCGGCTCTACAGCCAGCTCTGGCGGCTGACCGGCGACCCGCTGGCCCGTCGGGTGGCCCGGGACACCGCCCGGTTCCTCGCCGACGAGCTGCACCGGCCGGGGGACGGGTTCGCGTCCGCGCTGGACGCCGACACGGAGGGCGTCGAGGGGCTCACCTACGCCTGGACGCCGGCCCAACTCGTCGAGGTGCTGGGCGAGGACGACGGGCGGTTCGCCGCCGACCTGTTCGCCGTGACCGAGGAGGGCACCTTTGAGCACGGCATGAGCGTGCTCCGGCTCGCCCGGGACGTCGACGACGTCGCACCCGAGACCCGGGTCCGCTGGCAGCAGGTGGTGGGGCGGCTGCTCACGGCCCGGGACACCCGTCCGCAACCGGCCCGCGACGACAAGGTGGTGGCGGCCTGGAACGGCCTGGCGATCACCGCCATCGTCGAGTTCCAGCAGGTGGCCGCGCTGTACGCGTCGCCGCAGGACGAGGATGCCAACCTGATGGAGGGCGTCACCATCGTCGCCGACGGCGCGATGCGCGACGCCGCCGAGCACCTGGCCTCGGTGCACCTGGTGGGCGGCCGGCTGCGCCGGGTCTCCCGGGGCGGTGTGGTCGGTGAGCCGGCGGGCGTGCTGGAGGACTACGGCTGCGTGGCCGAGGCGTTCTGCGCGTTGCACCAGCTCACCGGCGAGGGCCGCTGGCTCACCCTGGCCGGCGGGCTGCTGGACACCGCGCTGGAGCACTTCGCGGCGCCGGGCGGCGCCTTCTACGACACCGCCGACGACGCGGAGCGGCTGGTCACCCGGCCGGCCGACCCGACCGACAACGCCACCCCGTCCGGCCGGTCGGCGCTGATCGCCGGGCTGGTGGCGTACGCGGCGCTGACCGGGGAGACGCGTTACCGGGAGGCCGCCGAGGTGGCGCTCGGCACGGTCGCGCCGATCGTCGGGCAGCACGCCCGGTTCACCGGGTACGCGGCCACGGTCGGCGAGGCGCTGCTCTCCGGGCCGTACGAGATCGCCGTGGCGACCGACGATCCGATCGGCGACCCGCTGGTGGCCGCCGCCCACCGGCACGCCCCGCCCGGCGCGGTGGTCGTGGCCGGGCGCCCGGACCAGCCCGGTGTGCCGCTGCTCGCCGACCGGCCGCTGGTCGATGGCCGGTCCGCCGCGTACGTCTGTCGGGGCTTCGTCTGCCAACGCCCGGTCACCACGGTCGAGGAGCTGGTCGCCGAGCTCGGCTGAGCGTCCCCGCCGTCCGGGTGCGGCCCGATGGTTGCCCGGAGTAGTGCCCGGGAGGTCGCTCAGGCCCCACGGCGGGCGCTGGCCGGCGGCGCCTGGACGGGTCGGGCACGAGCGCCGGCCCTCCGGTTGGCCGCGTCGGCGGCCCGGATAGGCTGGCCGCGCTATGGATTCCCGTACCGGTCTGCCCGTTGTCGGCATGGTGGGCGGCGGCCAGCTGGCCCGGATGACCCACCAGGCCGCGATCGCCCTTGGCCAGTCACTGCGTGTGCTCGCGACCGCCCCCGACGACGGCGCGGCGCTGGTCGCCGCCGACGTCCAGTACGGCGACCACACCGACCTGGCCGCCCTGCGGACCTTCGGCAAGGGCTGCGACGTGGTCACCTTCGACCATGAGCACGTGCCCACCGAGCACATCCGCACGCTGGCGGCGGAAGGCGTCACCCTGTACCCGCCGGCGGACGCGCTGCTGCACGCCCAGGACAAGCAGGTCATGCGGGAACGCCTGACCGAGCTGGGCGCGCCCAACCCGGTGTGGCGGCCGGTCGGCGAGCCAGCCGACCTGGTCGGTTTCGGTGAGCAGGTCGGTTGGCCGGTGGTGCTCAAGGCGGCCCGGGGTGGCTACGACGGCCGGGGCGTCTGGCTGGTCGACGATGCCACCCAGGCTGTCGAGCTGGCACGGACGCTGCTCGCCGGCGGCACGCGGTTGATCGTCGAGGAGCGGGTGCCACTGCGCCGGGAGCTGGCCGTGCAGGTGGCCCGCTCGCCGTTCGGCCAGGTGGCCGCGTACCCGGTGGTCGAGACGGTGCAGCGGGACGGCATCAACGTGGAGGTGCTCGCCCCGGCACCCGGCCTGGACGAGGAGCTGGCGGTCACCGCCCAGCAGCTCGCCATCGACCTGGCCACCGCGCTCGGCGTGGTCGGCCTGCTCGCCGTGGAACTCTTCGAGGTGCGCGACGAGGCCGGCCGACCGGCGATCGTGGTCAATGAGCTGGCGATGCGTCCGCACAACTCGGGGCACTGGACCATCGAGGGGGCTCGGACCTCCCAGTTCGAGCAGCACCTGCGGGCGGTGCTGGACTACCCGATGGGCGACACCGCGTTGGCCGCGCCGGTCGTGGTGATGGCGAACGTGCTCGGCGGCGAGCCGGGCGGGATGTCGATCGACGAGCGGCTGCACCACCTCTTCGCCGCCGAGCCGGGGGCCAAGGTGCATCTCTACGGCAAGCAGGTACGACCCGGCCGCAAGATCGGGCACGTCACCGTGCTCGGGGACGACCTGGACGACGTACGGGCGCGGGCCGCGCGGGCCGCCCGCTGGCTGCGTGAGGGGCACGAGTGAGCCCGAGTCCCGCAGTCGCGAACGAAGAGGGGACCGCAGTGACCACTGTCGGGTTGATCATGGGCAGCGACTCGGACTGGCCGACGATGCGGGCCGCGGCCGAGGTGCTGGACGACTTCGGGGTGTCGTACGAGGTCCGGGTGATCTCGGCGCACCGGACCCCGGTCGCGATGATCGACTACGGCCGCGACGCCGTCGACCGGGGTCTCAAGGTGATCATCGCCGGTGCGGGCGGTGCCGCCGCCCTGCCGGGCATGGTCGCCTCGGTGACCCCGCTGCCGGTGATCGGCGTGCCGGTGCCGCTGAAGCACCTCGACGGCATGGATTCGCTGCTGTCCATCGTGCAGATGCCGGCCGGGATCCCGGTGGCCACCGTGTCGATCGGCAACGCCCGCAACGCTGGCCTGCTGGCCGTGCGGATCCTCGGCGTCGCCGACGAGGACCTCCGCGCGCGGATGACGACCTACCAGCAGGACCTGGAACAGCTGATCGTCGCCAAGGACGCCGCCCTCCAGGCCACCCTCACCTAACCCCCCCCGGCACCAAGCGTCCGCCCCCGACCCGCTCCCCGCGCCGGACGTACGCACCCGGCACACTCACCGCGCCGGACGTACGCACCCGGCACGCTCGCCGTGCCAACTCACGCACGCCGCAGGACCCTCCGTTTTCATCTCATGCCGCGTAGCGCGGTCTGTAGGCGTTCCTGGGCGCGGCGGCGGCGCTCGTTGCTGGCGCCGAGGATCAGCAGCAGGATGCCCACCGGGATCAGCGCCAGCCATGGGCCGAGGCTGAACAGCGCGTGGATCGCGGTGATCGCGGTGACTGACGCGCCGACGATCACCGGCGCCTGCTGTCGGCTGGTCGAGCCGAAGATCAGCACTGCCACCGCGCCGAGCAGCAGCAGCATCTGCCGCAGCGTGCTGGATTCGGTGGCCAGCACGATCGCCAGGGTGGGTAGGAACGCGGCGACCAGCGCCGGCCCGTACGCCACCCAGCTGCTCAGGTCCGGCCGGTGGCGCAACTCGAGCACCCCCACCAGCAGGGCCAGCGCGGCGAAGGGCAGGGTGTACGCCTCGGGCAGCGCCACGTCGGCGACGCGCATCAGGATCCACCAGGCGGTGATCTCGCAGACCACCACCGCCCAGAAGAGGATCCGGCGCTCCACCGGCCGCCGACCGGGCCGGGTCGCCGCCACGCCGAGGACCGCGCCCCAGGCGGCCAGCAGGGCGGCGATGTGGCGGGGCGAGTCGAAGGCGAGGGCGAAGGCGATCAGCGCCGCCGCGTACCCGCTCCACTCCACCGTGGAGGCCTCGCGCTGCGCCTCGGGACGGCGCAACCGGGGCAGGGTCGCGGCGAGCACCTGCAGGACCGCACCGACGGCCAGCACACCGAACGCGGACCAGACCGCAGCCAGGCCGGCGACCAGGCCGACGGTGAGCACGAAGAGCTGCGCCATCAGCGATGCGAAGAGCCAGCCGAGGATGCGCGCCCGCTGAGTGGTGCCGAACAGCGCCGCCACCGCGCCCACGCCGACCGCGCTGCCGAGGGTGAACAGGGTCAGCTGCCGGTCGGCCAGGCTGCCGGCCAGCCCGGCGCCGCCGCCGGCCAACCCGATGAGGAACACCAGCACCCGGGCCAGCCGTAGCGAACGGGCCGGCTCGACCAGCGGCGGCGGCGGGGTCAGCGCGAGGCCGAGCATCGCGATGGTGAAGACGGAGAGCGCGGCGACGGTGCTCGCCGGCCAACCCATGCCCAGCGCGATGGGCGCGATCAGCAGCGTGACGGCGGCGCCGGGCAGCACCACCGGTACGGCCCGGGACCGCCGCCCGCCGCTGAACCCGGTGGCGGCCAGCGCCGCGGTCGCGGTGAGCAGCAGCGCGGTCAGCACGTGGGTCGGGTTGACCACGTCCGGGGGCGGGGTGAGCAGCTCCGGCGGCGGCCCCTGCCAGATGCGGGCCAATGTGCGGTGCGGTTCGACCAGGGCGGTGACCAGGGCGGGTCCGATCGAGGCGAGCGCCAGGGCGGTCGGTAGGGCCGCCGCGGCCAGCGCGCCGGCGGACGGGCTGACCCGCCATCGCCGACGGTCCGGGTCGTCCGGCAACCGCCGCATCGCGCCGCTGAACAGCACCGCCCAGCGGCGGACCGGCTGCGCCGAGCCGGTCGGCGGCACGGTGGCCGCCCGGATCAACTCGGCGAGCACGCCGAGCAGGGCGGCGGCGGCCGCGTAGACACCCGAGGGGAGGCCGGTGGGGATGGCGGCGAGCGCGCTGATGGTGGCCCCGCCAACCACGGCCACGCTGACCCAGGGCAGGTACTGCGGCACCTGCCGGCGGACTGCGGCCGCGGCGGCCAGGCCCAGGCTGGACGCGGCCAGCGCCGCGGTCAGCACCACCTGCGCCGAGTGTTGGAACTCGGCGGACAGCGCGGCTACCGCGCCGGGGAGGGCCAGCAGCGCGGCACCGGTCGCCGCGCCGCCGATCTGCGCCAGGTGCGGTGGCATCCCGTCGGTTTCGATGTCGGTCACCTGCGGACCCGCCAGTACGCGGGCCAGGGCGGCCACCACCACGCCGATCAGTGCGATGCTGCCCAGCGCCAGCGCGGTGGTCCACGGCCGGACTAGGCCGGCGCCGGCCGCGTGCAGCGCGACCACCCCGGCCACGGTGGCCCGGGACAGCCCCGCCCGGGCCTCCTCCGTGGCCACGGCAGCCATGCCGAAGACGGTGGCGACCATCCCGCCGACCAGGACCGGCGACCACCAGGGCAGGTCGAAGGCGGTCGGTGCGCCGATCGTGGCGAGCACCACCGCGGCCCCGGACACGTCCCACCGCCAGGGCGGCGGGAGCAGGATGCCGGCGGCGACGGCCAGCAGCGCCAGCGCGACCGGGGCCTGCCAGGTGGCGCCTCCGGTCGGCGCGGCCGGCCAGCCGGTCAGGTTGCCGTCCCAGATCGGACCGGGCGTGGCCAGCACGCCCAGCCCGCCGCGCAGCGCCGTCCAGCCGGCGAGGACGCCGATCAGTGCGCCGCCGACGGTGATGCCGAGGATTGGCCCGCGCCGCCACTCCTCGGGCATGGCGCGGGCACCTACGGCGACCACCAGCACCAGACCGGCGGCCACCGCCAACTGCCCGCCCGGGGTGAGTACCGAGGCGATCCGGACCAGCGTGGCGATCAGGGCGGTGGTCACCGCCGCAGCGGCCAGGTCGGAGCCGTCCAGGGTGAGGTCGGAGCGGCGTCCGGCGTCGATCGACGGTGCCAGGAAGAGCAGCACGGCGGCGACCAGCAGTATTGCGCCGACCCAGGCGTCGGCGACGGTCGCCCCGGGTGCGCCGAAGGCGGCGGCGGTGACCACCAGCGCGCCGAGACCGGTGCCGACGGACAGCGGTGTCGGGATGCGCCGCTGGGAGACCTGCACCACGGCGGCGTAGCCGAGGGTGACGCAGACCGCGAGGAAACTCGCCGCCAGCACCGGGACGGTCACCTCGCGCAGGCTGGCGGGGGTGGGGGTGGGATCGGTCGGCACGGTGGCGGCCACGAACGCGGCGACCGCCCCGGGCAGCGCGAAAGCGGCGCCCCCGGCGGCCCAGGCGGCGACCGTGTCGGCTGCGGCCGAGGCGATCCGAATCCGGGGTGCCAGCGCGACCAGCGCGCCGGCCGCGAAGAGGGTGAGCAGGACCGCGGCGGTGAGCGTCGGCCCGACCAGGCTGGCGCCCGCACCGAACATGCCCACCACGGCGGCCCCGATGCCATGCGCCAGGGCGGCCCGGCTGGTCCGCGCGGAGAGGCCGATCACGCCGATGCCGACCGCGGTGAGCACCATCGGCCAGGGCGCATACGCCCAGCCGAGACCGAACGAGGCCGGCACGGCCAGCGCGGTCAGCGCCGCCCCGGCGACCGCGAACTCGCGGCGGATCTCCGGCGGCAGGGCCAGCACCGCGGCGATGGTGAGCAGGAACGCGGCGGCGGCGAGCTGCCAGGTGGTGGGGCCGACCGCAGCGGCCAGTTCGGCCTGGTACTGGTCGAGGTCGGCGCCCCAGGCGGGCAGTGCCGCCTGGACCGGGGCCACTCCGGCGCGCAGCGCGCCCCCGGCGACCACCAGCCCGCTGACGGTGAGCGCCGCCGCTGAGGCGACCTGCGGGCCGCGCCGGGCGGCCTCGGGGACCGCGCGCACCGCCAGCCCGGTCACCGTGATGACCGCCGCGATCAGCAGCAACGACCGGCCGGGCAGGGCCACCGAGGCGATCCGGCCGAGCGCGCCGATCACGGCCAGGGTGAGGATGCCGGCCGCGACGTCGGGCAGCGGCGGGCGGCGCAGCACCAGCGCGCCGGCCAGCCCGACCGCGGCGGCCAGCAGCAGCGCCACCCCGGCGCCGGTCGCCGCCGGCACGGTCTCGGCCTGGAGCAGGGCGGTGACGGCGTACGCCAAGGCGACGGCGACCGCCACCGCGTGCAGCAGCCAGATCAGCTCGCGCAGCCCGGGCACCGGGCGGGTCGGCCGGGTGTCGGCGGCCCCGGCATCGGCGTTGAGCAGCTCCGCAGCCTCCTCCGGGTCGCCCTCGGGTCGGCTGTCGGCGCTGCGTTGCGGGGGCGCCGGGGGCATGCCGGGCTCCGGCAGGTCCTGCCGGACGGGCCGCTCCACGGCGACCCCGGTGCGGGTCAGCCAGAGGTCGAAGAGGGCGACCAGCGTCAGCAGCAGGGCCCAGCCACCCGGCCCGGTGATCCGGTCGTACGCGAGCAGCGGCAGCACCGGCTGCGCGGCGAGCACGGTGGCGAACCGGGGTGTGCGCAGACCTGTCCACCTGGCGTACCCGAACGCGACGGCGGCGGTGAACGCGAAGATCACCCCGGCGAAGACCGCTCCGGAGGAGCCCCCGTTGCCGATCCGGTCCACCGCCCACAGGGCGTTTCCGGCCAGCGGCACCAGCAGCAGGCCGACCGCGGAGATCGTCTCGGCGGTCGAGGTGAGCCCGCGCCGGGCCAGCGCCGGTGGGGCGAGCAGCATCAGGACGGTGGCGAGGAGCAGGATGCCGAGCCGGGCCAGCGCGTCCATCGAGCTGGTCGCCACCGCGGCGAAGACCACCGCGGCCACCCCGAGCAGCAACGCGCCCAGCCCGAGTGGGATGTTCTGCACCTCGCGGGAGGATGCCTCCGGCGGGTGCTCCGGGTCGTCCGCGTCCAGCCAGGACGCTCGGGGCGGTGGTGGTGGCGGCGGGGGGTCCTCCGGGGCGGGCGGGCTGCCCTGGCGGGGCACCCGGGGCGGGGCGCCGGTGGTGGCGGTCGGTGGCCGGCGGCCGGGTCGGCGGCGCAGCACCCGCCGTGGCCGGGTGGCCTGCTTGAGCCGCTCCTCACTGGCGTGCGCCAGGATGTCCCGCTGGAAGAGCGCGGCCTGCATCTTGGCGGCGATCTGCCGCTGCTCGCTGGCGATGGCGGCGTCGCGCGCCTTCATCTCCGCGATCGAGCGCTCGATGTCCGCCAGGTGCTCGACCCACTGCGGCTGGTCGGCCCCGCAGTGTGGGCAGCGGACAGCCGGCTTGATCTCCTGGCCGCACGAGGAGCACTGAAACGTCGCCACGACATCCCTCCACCCGCACTGTGGACATCCACTGTCGCAGCATGCCCAAAGCTGGCGCGGATTACGACACTTGTCGGCGGGTCCGGGGCAAACAAACGACACCGGCCGGCCACGGAGGGTGCTCCGAGACCGGCCGGTGGGGTTTGATCCGTCAGGGGCGGCCCATGCCCCGGTACTCCCAGCCGGCCTGGGTCCACAGTGTGGAGTCGAGGCAGTTGCGGCCGTCGACCACCTTGCGGCCGGCGACGAGCTCGCCGAGGGCGACCGGGTCGGCGTTGCGGAAGTCGGCCCACTCGGTGAGGACGCAGACCAGGTCCGCGCCGCTGACCGCCTCGTTGATGCCGGTCTCGTAGGTCAGCTCGGGTACGGCGCGGCGGGCGTTCTCGGTGCCCTGCGGGTCGTACACGTGCACGTCGGCGCCGGCCTTCTGCAGCAGCGCGGCGACGGCGAGCGCCGGGGCGTCGCGGACGTCGTCGGTGTTGGGTTTGAAGGTGGCGCCCAGCACGGCGATCCGGGTGCCGGAGAAGTCCGGGCCGGCCGGCCCGGAGCGGCGGCCGAGCAGGTCTGCGGCGAGCTGGAGCACCCGGGTCCGGCGGCGCAGGTTGATCAGGTCCACCTCGTGCAGGAAGCGAAGCGCCTCGCCAGCGCCCAGCTCCTGCGCCCGGGCCTGGAAGGCCCGGATGTCCTTGGGCAGGCAGGCGCCGCCGAAGCCGAGACCGGCCTGGAGGAACCGGTTGCCGATCCGCGGGTCGTAGCCGATCGCCCGGGCCAGCTGGGTCACGTCGCCGCCGGAGGCCTCGCAGACCTCGGCCATCGCGTTGATGAAGGAGATCTTGGTGGCCAGGAAGGCGTTCGCGGCGACCTTGACCAGCTCGGCGGTCGCGAAGTCGGTGACCACCAGGGGCACCTCGCGGTCCTCGGTGGCGGCCAGGTCGAAGACACCCTTGTGGGCGGCATAGAGCATGCCGTTGGCCCACTCGCTCTTCACGCCGACCACGATCCGGTTGGGGCGCAGCACGTCGTCGACGGCGAAGCCCTCCTGGAGGAACTCGGGGCTCCACGCCACCTCGACGCCCAGGTCGTTGGGCGTGTGCTTGCCGACCAACTGCTCCACCCACTCGGCGGTGCCCACCGGCACGGTGGACTTGCCGACGATCAGCGCCTTGCGGGTGAGGTGTTGCGCCAGGCTGGTCACCGAGGCCTCGACGTACGACAGGTCGGCGCCCATCCCGTCGGCGCGCTGGGGGGTGCCGACGCAGATGAAGTGCACGTCACCGAAGTCGGCGGTCTCGGCGATGTCGGTGCTGAACCGCAGCCGGCCGGCGGCCAGGTTGCGCCTGAGCAGCTCGTCCAGGCCGGGCTCGTGGATCGGCACCTGACCGGCGTTGAGCATCGCGATCTTGTCAGCGTCGACGTCGAACCCGAGCACCTCGTACCCCAGCTCGGCGTAGCAGATGGCGTACGTCGCACCCAGGTAACCGGTCCCCAGGAAGGTCACCCGCGGCCGGGCCGCACCCGAGGGCGGCGTCACCGCGGCGATGGCGGGGGTCGGCTGAATGGTGGGATAGGGGATCGTCACGCCTGTCTTCTCCGCTCGCACTGGCGGCGCTTCGTCGCGTCGCATTTTGCTGCGGCGCCTGGCCGGGCACCGGAGGGGTGGCTCAACTGTCTTCTTCCATCATCGCGCAGCGGCCTGGGTGCTCCGTCATGTCTATACCTACGCGCCGGTAACATCACTTGAACTGCAGTCGCTAGTCTTCAGTCTGCGCGGTCGGCGGTCAGGAGACGCTACAGACTGCGCATGATAGCGGTGAAGGGGAGGGGCCGACATGGCCGCAGGGGAGTCGTTCGACGTCTACCGGTTGCCTGAGGAGCACGTGGCGATCCGGGAGGCGGTCCGCGAGGTCTGTACGGCGAAGGTGGCCCCACACGCCGCCGAGGCCGATGAGACCGGTGAGTTCCCGAAGGCGTCCTACGACGCGCTGCGGGCGGCCGACTTCCACGCCCCGCACATCCCCGAGGAGTACGGCGGTGCGGGCGCGGACGCGCTGGCCACCGCCATCGTGATCGAAGAGGTGGCCCGGGCCTGCGCGTCCTCCTCGCTGATCCCGGCGGTCAACAAGCTTGGCACGATGCCGCTGCTGTTGTCCGGTTCCGAGGAGCTCAAGCGCCGCTACCTGACGCCGGTGGCGGCGGGGGACGCGATGTTCTCGTACTGCCTCTCCGAGCCGGAGGCGGGCAGCGACGCGGCGTCGATGACCACCCGCGCGGTACGTGACGGGGATCACTGGGTGCTCAACGGTGTGAAGCGCTGGATCACCAACGCCGGCGTCTCCGAGTTCTACACCGTCTTCGCCGTCACCGACCCGACTGCCCGGTCCCGGGGCATCTCCGCCTTCGTGGTCGAGAAGTCCGATGCCGGGGTCAGCTTCGGCGCCCCGGAGAAGAAGCTCGGTATCAAGGGCTCGCCGACCCGTGAGGTCTACCTGGACAACGTGCGGATCCCGGCGGACCGGATCATCGGCGCGGAGGGCACCGGCTTCGCCACCG
The DNA here is from genome assembly GCF_036059255.1 of Micromonospora sp. NBC_00389. Lineage (NCBI taxonomy): Bacteria > Bacillati > Actinomycetota > Actinomycetes > Micromonosporales > Micromonosporaceae > Micromonospora > Micromonospora sp. NBC_00389. The sequence goes on from NZ_CP107947.1 coordinate 2,497,433, forward strand.
CGATGCGGACCCTGGACCACACCCGGGTCACCATCGCCGCGCAGGCCATCGGGATCGCGCAGGGCGCGCTCGACTACGCCAAGGGGTACGTGGCCGAGCGCCGGCAGTTCGGCAAGGCGGTCGCCGAGTTCCAGGGCGTCCAGTTCATGCTCGCCGACATGGGCATGAAGCTGGAGGCGGCCCGGCAGCTCACCTACGCCGCGGCCGGCAAGTCCGAGCGGGGCGACGCGGACCTGACCTACTTCGGCGCGGCGGCCAAGTGCTTCGCCTCGGACGCCGCCATGGAGATCACCACCGACGCGGTGCAGTTGCTCGGTGGCTACGGCTACACCCGGGACTACCCGGTCGAGCGGATGATGCGGGACGCCAAGATCACTCAGATCTACGAGGGCACCAACCAGGTGCAGCGGATCGTCATGGCGCGGCAGCTGCTCAACGGCGTTGCCTAGGCTTTCCTCCCAGTCAGATCCCGGGCGCCGACCGAGTTGAATTTCTCGGTCGGCTGCCTGTGTTGTGCCACGAGGGCACACGTGACTCCCCACACACCGAGCATTTCGTGCGGGTTCGTGTCGTTGACGAGCGGGGAGAATCAACGCACCTGACCTCCGGCTGATCCGTGCCGCCGTCCCTTGCCTTGTCCTCCACTCGCTGCCCAGCGTCGGGCGCGCCCAACGACGTCTACGAACACGCAGAGAGATCGAGATGATGAAGCAGTTGGTGGACAAGACCGGCCCCGGTTCCGCCGCCGAGCAGGAGGTGCTGCCCGGCGACCTGATGACCAAACGCCAACGGGTGCAGCTCGTGCTCGTGCTGGGCGCGCTGATCGCGATCGGGCCGCTGACCATCGACATGTACCTGCCGGCGCTGCCCGCCATCACGGCCGGTCTGCAGACCACCGAGACCGCGGTGCAGTTGACGCTGACGGGCACCCTGGTCGGCCTCGCGCTGGGCCAGTTGCTGATCGGGCCGCTCTCCGACGTGGTCGGGCGGCGTACACCTCTGCTGGCCGGGCTGGTCGTGCACGTCGTGGCATCTGTGCTGTGCGTGTTCGCGCCCAGCATCGCCGTGCTCGGCACGTTGCGCGTGCTGCAGGGCCTCGGGGTGGCGGCCGCCACCGTGGTCGCCACCGCCGTCGTACGCGACCTGTTCAGCGGTGCCGCCTTCGCCCGGATCTTCTCCCGGCTGATGCTGGTCATGGGCCTGGCGCCGATCCTCGCGCCGACCCTGGGCAGCGGCGTGCTGCGCTGGACCGAGTGGCGGGGTGTCTTCGCGACGCTGGCGGTGCTGGGCGTGCTGCTGACCGTCGTGGCCGCGCTCCGGTTGCCGGAGACCCTGCCGGTGGCTCGCCGACGGCATGGCGGGGTGGGTGCGACGATGCGCGACTACCGGCGCTTGTTCAACGACCGGGCCTTCATCGGTCTGGTGCTGGTCGCCGGGCTGGCCATGGCCGCCCTGTTCGCGTACGTCTCCGGGTCGTCCTTCGTGCTGCAGGAGCAGTACGGCCTCGACGAGCAGCAGTTCGGCCTGGCCTTCGGGGCGGGTTCGGTCGGCCTGATCGGGGCCACCCAGTTCAACGTCCGGCTGCTGCGTCGCTTCACCCCACAGCAGATCCTGGTCAGCGCCCTGATCGCCGGGACGGCGGCCGGGCTGCTGCTGATTATGTTCGCTGTGACCGGCCTCGGTGGCCTGGGCGCCCTGTTGGCGTCGCTGTGGCTGGTCCTGGCCGCGGCGGGCCTGGCCCTGCCGAACGCGCCAGCGCTGGCGATGACCCGGCACAGCGAGGCCGCTGGGACCGCCGCGGCGCTGCTCGGCGCCGTGCAGTTCGGCATCGGCGCGGTGTCGGCACCCCTGGTGGGGTTCCTGGGCACCGGGAGCGTGCCGATGGCGATCGTGATCGCGGGCGGCATGGCCGCCGCGCTGGCGGTCATGCTCCTCGTCGTTCCCCGCGCCGACCTCGGCACCGTCGACCCGGACCTGGCTGTCGCCGTGCACTAGGGGGCGGGCCGGTCACCCGGCCCGCCCGATGATCAGCGGATTTCGGTGGTGTCCTCGGGGCGGGACTGGCCGCGCGGCGGCGCGGACCACGGCGACTCGCCACCCACCCGGCGGGGCAGCGGGTCGGTCGGTGTCGGATCGGCCGGGTAACCCAGGGTGACCGGGGTGGTGTCGCGCTCCGCGGGCTCGCGGGGCGGCCAGTCGGTCAGTGTGGGGTTGTCGCTCGGGGGGCCGTCCGTTGGCACGGGTGTTGGCGTCGCGGCCGGCTCGGTCGCCGGACGCGGCCAGGCCTGCCAGCGTTGCCTGCTGAACGTCGCCATCAGCAGCAGCAGGCCGATCAGGAAGAGGGTGCCGTTCTCCAGCGGTAGCCGCAGCGGCAGCGGATCGCCGAACAGTTTCCACCCCTGCGGGATCGCATCCCGCACCTCGAACGGTGCCATGAACATCCCGACGTACGGGATGGCCAGCAGCAGCCCGGCCACCAGCGGGCCCAGCGGCGAGACGCGCAGTGTGCCGAGCAGGCCGAGCAGGACAGCACCGACACCGAGGTACACAGCCGGCTCGATCAGGTTGGCCGTGTTGAAGGTGCCGATCTCCACCCAGCGGTCGACCGTCCGGCTCGACCCGTCCTGCCCCAGTGTGACCAACACCCAGGTGATGGGCGCCACCACCAGCCCGGCGAGGAAGCTCCAGAGATGTCGCATCCGCGCACCGTACCGTTTCCGGCATGACCGAGCACCTCTCCGCCGCTCCGACCGGCAAGCCGACGTCGTACTCCCGGGTCACGCTGAGTAAGATCATGACCGCCGTCGACGTGAATCTCTACGGCACCGTTCACGGCGGAGTCCTGATGAAGTTCGTCGATGACGTGGCGGGGGCCGCCGCCGCGCGGCACAGTGGCGGCACGGCGGTGACCGCGGCGATCGACGAGATCGTCTTCTCCGAGGCGGTCCGGGTCGGCGACCTGGTGCACGCGCACGCCCAGGTGAACTGGACGGGGCAGACCTCGATGGAGGTGGGCGTGCGGGTGGTCGCCGAGCGGTGGGACTCGGCCGAGGACGCGCCGGTCCGGGTGGCCACCGCGTACCTGGTCTTCGTCGGGGTGGACGTGGGCGGGGCGCCGCGGATGGTCCGCCCGGTGCTGCCGGAGACGCCGGAGGACGAGCGCCGGTACCGGGAGGCGGAGATCCGTCGCGCCCACCGTCTCGCTCGCCGCCGCGCCATCCAGGCGCACCGCGCGGGCTGAACGCGGTCGGGCCGGGGCGGGTTGAGCGGCGGCCCACACAGGTCGCGGCTGGGGCATGTGGCGTGGGCACGCGTCGGTGGCCCTACCCGGTGCGCAGAATGGCGCTTCGAGGTAGGGCAAGATGGCGCCACGGCCCAATCACAGTGTCGTGCCGGGCCAGGGGGAGGGTGGAGCAGTGGGTGACGTGCTGTGGACGCCGCCGGCGGACGTACTGGAGCGGACCCGCATCGGCGACTACCTGCGCTGGCTGCGGGAGCACCGTGGGCTGGACTTCGCCGACTACGACGCGCTGTGGCGTTGGTCGGTCACCGACCTGGACGCGTTCTGGCGCTCGATCTGGGACCACTTCGAGGTGGTGGCGCACACCCCGCCGACGGCGACCCTGGCCGAGCGGGGGATGCCCGGCGCCCGCTGGTTCCCCGGAGCCACGCTCAACTACGCGGAGAACGTGCTGCGGATGCCCGGGCGGGCCGACGACGACCCGGTGGTGATCGCGCACGGGCAGACCCGGGCGCCGGTCACGCTGACCGCCGCCGAGCTGCGCGAACAGGTCCGCCGGGTGGCGGCCGGGCTGCGCCGGCTCGGCGTCACCGCCGGTGACCGGGTGGCGGCGTACGCCCCGAACATTCCCGAGACGTACGTCCTGCTGCTCGCCACCGCCAGTCTGGGGGCGATCTTCTCGTCCTGCGCGCCCGAGTTCGGCACCCGCAGCGTCGTCGACCGCTGGCAGCAGATCGAGCCGACCGTGCTGGTCGCCGTGGACGGCTACCGGTACGGCGACAAGCCGGTGGACCGGCGCGCCGAGGTCGCCGCCATCCGGGCCGCCCTGCCGTCGTTGCGGCACACCGTCGGGATCGGCTACCTGGACCCGGCGGAGGCCGCGCCAGTGGACGCGCTGGGCTGGGCCGACCTGGCCGCGCCCACCGACGAGCCGCTGGCGTTCACGCCGGTGCCGTTCGACCACCCGCTGTACGTGCTCTACTCCTCGGGCACCACCGGGCTGCCCAAGCCGATCGTGCACGGCCACGGCGGCATCCTGCTGGAGCACCTGAAGATGCTCGCCCTGCACCACGACCTGGGCCCGGCCGACCGGTTCTTCTGGTTCACCACCACCGGCTGGATGATGTGGAACTTCCTGGTCTCCGGTCCGGCGGTGGGCGCGACCATCGTGCTGTTCGACGGCAACCCGGCGGTCCGGGCGGAGCCCGGCCGGCCGGCTGAGCCCGATCTGGGCGGGCTGTGGCGGCTGGCGGCGGAGACCGGCACCACGTACTTCGGTACCTCGGCGCCGTTCCTGCTGGCCTGCCGCAAGGCCGGTCTCGTGCCCCGCGAGGTCGCCGACCTGTCAGCGCTGCGCGGCGTCGGCTCCACCGGTGCGCCGCTGCCCGCCGAGGGCTTCACCTGGGTGTACGAGACCGTCGGCGACCACCTCCAGCTCCAGTCGCTCTCCGGCGGCACCGACGTGTGCACCGGCTTCGTCGGTGGGGTTCCGCTGCTGCCGGTGTACGCCGGTGAGATCGCCTGCCGGGCGTTGGGCGCCAAGGTGGAGGCCCGATCCGCCGACGGCACCCCGGTGATCGGCGAGCTGGGTGAGCTGGTGATCACCGAACCGATGCCGAGCATGCCGGTGGGCTTCTGGAACGACCCGGACGGGACCCGCTACCGGGAGGCGTACTTCGACGTCTACCCGGGCGTCTGGCGGCACGGTGACTGGATCACCATCAACGCCCGGGGCGGCTGCGTGATCACCGGACGCTCGGACGCCACCCTCAACCGTGGCGGCGTGCGGCTGGGCACCGCCGAGTTCTACTCGGTGGTCGAGGGGCTGGACGAGGTGGTCGACTCCGTTGTCGTGCACCTGGAGGACGACGAGGGCGGCGCCGGCGAGCTGCTGCTCTTCGTGGTGCTCGCCGAAGGCCTGGAGCTGGACGACCCGATGCGCGCGAAGATCAGCCGCGAGCTGCGTACCGCCCTCTCGCCCCGGCACGTGCCCGACGAGATCCACCAGGTACGCGCGGTGCCCCGCACCCTCTCGGCGAAGAAACTGGAGGTCCCGGTCAAGAAGATCCTCACCGGCACTCCGGTCGACTCGGCCGCCGCGAAGGGTGCCCTGGTCAACCCCGAGTCCCTGACCGCCTTCGCCACCTTCGCCCAACGCCGTGCCCCCAACAACACCCCCGCCTGACGCTGGCGGCGGTGGGTCAGGGCAGGGTGTGGGTCACCTGTTCGGTGGTGGTGCGGGCGGCCAGGCTGGCGGGGTTGAGGTTGGCGCAGAGGACGACGGTGGCGGCCTGGGTCAGCGGGGCGAGTAGCCAGTCCACCGGGTCCGGGTACCGGGCGGTGTCGATCAGGATGCGGGCACCGGGCGTGATGCCCAACTCCGTGGCGCGGGACTGGGCGCGGGCCAGCAGGGGCCCGTCGGCGGGGCCTGGCCCGGGCTGCGGGGTGAAGTGGTCGCCGTGCCGGCGTACCTCGACCACGTAGTCGGCGAACCCGGGTGGCACCTGTCGCAGCGGGGCGGCGAGTGGGGACAGCCCGAGGGCGTACCGCTCGTCGGCGGACCAGGACTGCGCCTCGTCGAGCCGGTCGGCGGCGGCGAAGAGCACGTCCACGTCGCCCGGCGTGTCGACCACGGCCAGTTTGGCCGACCAGCAACCCAGCAGCACCGCTGCGGTCTGCCAGTGCGGCGGCAGCAGCACCCCGGCCGGGGTGCCCGGTGCGAGGCCGACCTCGTCGACGAGAAGGTTGGCGGTCTTCGCCACCCAGTTCGCCAGCGTGGCGCCGGAAAGCTCGGTGCGGTCGCCGCTGGCGTCGTCGTACCAGGTCAGCAACGGTCGGGTCGGGTCGGTCGTGATCGCGTCGGCGAACACCCGGGCAATGTTGTCGGCCATCGGCGCGAACGATACGCCCCTGTGGCCCGTACTCGAAGACGGTGACAAGTCGGCGTACCGTCGGGTCGCAGTCAGCGTCGGCCCTGTGCTCCAGCGTAGGCTTGGCCACCGGAGTGTTGTTGCCCACAGACCCGCCATTTACAAGGAGTCGCCCCGTGACCGCCGGTCGCCCGCCCCGCGTGCTCATCGACGCCACGAGTGTCCCCGCCGACCGTGGTGGTGTCGGTCGATACGTCGACGGTCTGCTCGGTGCCCTCGGCAAGGTGTGCGGGTCGGGGGTGGAGCTGGCGGTGGTCAGCCTCCGCACCGACCTGGAGCGGTACACCCGGATGCTGCCCGGTGCGGAGATCATCCCCGCCCCGGCCGCCGTGGCGCACCGCCCGGCGCGGCTCGCGTGGGAGCAGACCGGGCTGCCGCTGCTCGCCCAGCAGGTTGGTGCGCACGTGCTGCACTCGCCCTTCTACACCTGCCCGCTGCGGGCCGGGTGTCCGGTGACGGTCACCGTGCACGACGCGACGTTCTTCACCGAGCCGGAGCATTACGACAAGTCCCGCCGGACGTTCTTCCGCAGCGCGATCAAGACCTCGCTGCGCCGCGCCGATCGGGTGATCGTGCCCAGCAAGGCCACCCGGGACGAGCTGATCCGGCTGCTCGACGCCGACCCGACCCGGATCGACGTGGCCTACCACGGCGTTGACCACGCCGCCTTCCACGCGCCCAGCGAGGAGGAGAAGGCCCGCGTGCGCGCCCGGCTGGGGCTGGGCAACAGCAGCTACGTGGCCTTCCTCGGGGCCAAGGAGCCACGCAAGAACGTGCCCAACCTGATCCGTGGCTGGGCCCGGGCGGTGGCCGATCGGGCCGACCCGCCCGCGCTGGTGATCGCCGGCGGGCAGGGGCACGACGACGACATCGACCGGGCGGTGGCCGAGGTCCCCTCCCACCTGCGGCTGCTGCGGCCCGGCTACCTGCGCTACGCCGACCTGCCCGGCTTCCTCGGCGGTGCGCTGGTGGCGGCCTACCCGTCCTATGGCGAGGGGTTCGGGCTGCCGATCCTGGAGGCGATGGCGTGCGCCGCCCCGGTGCTGACCACGCCCCGGCTCTCGTTGCCCGAGGTGGGCGGCGACGCGGTCGCGTACACCTCAGAGGACGCGGAGCAGATCGGCACCGACCTGGCCGCCCTGCTGGACGACGAGCAGCGCCGGTTGTCGCTGGCGAAGGCCGGTTTCGATCGAGCCAAGGAGTTCACCTGGGAGTCCAGCGCCGAGGTGCACATCGCCGCCTGGAGCCGCGCCCGCTCCTGACCGGCCGGGCAGCCGGCTGCGGACCCGCCCACCCGGTCCAGGTCCTTCGGGCATGATGTGCGGATGCTCTATGCGGTCATTCCGGCAGGTGGCAGTGGCACGAGGTTGTGGCCGTTGTCCCGCGCCGGTCATCCCAAGTTCCTCCATCCGCTGACCGGCTCCAACGCGTCGCTGCTCCAGGCGACCGTGGAGCGGCTGGCGCCGCTGGCCACACCGGATCACACCCTTGTGGTCACCGGTGCCGCGCACGTCGCGGCGGTGGCGCGGCAGCTCACCGGGTTGCCCGAGGAGAACATCCTGGTCGAGCCCTCGCCCCGGGACTCCTGCGCGGCGATCGCGCTGGCCGCTGCGGTGATCTCGCTGCGCGACCCGGAGGCGGTGATGGGCAGCTTCGCCGCCGACCACCTGATCGGCGACCCGGAGAGTTGGGTGCGTACGGTCCGGGAGGCGGTCCGCGGAGCCGAGCAGGGCATGCTGATGACGGTCGGGATCACGCCGACCCGTCCGGAGACCGGCTACGGCTACCTGGAGACCGGCGATCCGATCGAGGGCGTTCCGTGGCGCCCGGTGGCCGAGTTCAAGGAGAAGCCGGCCGCCGAGGTCGCCGAGGCGTACGTCCGTTCGGGCCGGCACCTGTGGAACGCGAGCATGTTCGTCTGGCGGGTTGACGTGTTCCTCGAAGAGTTGGCCCGCCAGCAGCCCGCCCTGTACGCCGGGGTCACCGCGATCGCTGCCGCCTGGGGCACACCGGAGCAGGACGACATGCTCGGTACGGTCTGGCCGACGCTGCCGAAGATCTCCGTCGACTACGCGGTGATGGAGGGCGCGGCCACCGCCGGTCGGGTGGCGACCGTGCCGGGCGACTTCGGCTGGAACGATGTCGGCGACTTTCACACCCTCGGTGACGTGCTGCCGGCCGATGCGGCGGGCAACGTGGTGCTCGGCGCGGGCTCCAAGCCGGGTGTGCTGCTGCGGGACAGCGCCAACCTGGTGGTGGTGCCGCAGTCCGGCCGGTTGGTGGCGGTTCTCGGGGTGCGTGACCTGATCGTGGTGGACACACCGGACGCGGTGCTGGTCTGCCCACGCGACCGGGCCCAGGACGTCAAGGCCCTGGTCGACGAGCTCAAGGAGCGGGGCGAAGAGGGCTACGTCTGAGGGCCGCGAGGGCCGGCGCGACCAGTTGCACGGTCCCGCCGGCCAGTGGCTCGGGCAGCCGGTCCGGCGGGAACCACCCCAGCGCCTCGGCCTCGTCGCTGACCTGCTCCACCGCGCCGGGCGGGGCGATCACCGCGAACCGGACGTCGTGGTGCAGCGAGCCGCCCTGGCAGCTCACCGGGTGGATGTCCACGTCGATAGGCACGGGGTCGATGCGCAGGCCGGCGATTCCGGACTCCTCGGTGGCCTCGCGCAGCGCGGCGCCGACCAGGGTCAGGTCGTCGGGCTCGCAGTGCCCGCCGAGCTGCACCCAGCGCCCGAACTTGCCGTGCAGGCAGAGCAGCACCCGCGAGCCGGTGTGGTCCAGCACGAGTGCGCTGGCGGTGACGTGCCCGGGGCGGTGTGGTCGGCTCATCGCGACGGGCCCGGCGGCGAGCAGCGCGAGGGTCCGGTCCCGCGCCTCGGCGGCGGCCGGGCCGGTGGGTCGCCAGCCGTCGAGCAGCGCGGTGGCGTCGGCGTGCAGCGTCGCGTAGGCGCTGGGGTGGGCGGCGGGTCCGGTGAACGCGGTGTCGGGCACCCCGCCACTGTACGAGCGCCTGGTCCGTAGGCTTGCGCGGTGACCCTGCGACTCGTCGAATTCGTGGGACGGCGTCATGATGAGACGACGGATGACCGGACGGCACCTCTGCGGAGCAAGGGCCGCAGACCCTCGTGGTGCCGCCCGATCACCGGTCCTCCCCGGTCCCGCGGTGCCGGGTGCGTGCGAGACGCGCCGGTGCCGTGTACGGGCAACTGGAAGCATGCCGAACCGCCCCGGAGGCGTCGAGGTTTTTCAGCTCTGGCTTAAAGATGGAGATAATTGCCGGCCAGGTAGAGTCGAACGGTCGCCCGGCATCCCTCTGCTGGCGACACGGGAGCACTCCATGCTGAAGATCCACTTTTCCGGCGAGGACATCCTCCGGACCCGGGTGGCGCCGGCGGCGGACCCGGTCTGGGAGTCGGTCCTCAGCCTGCACGTGTTGCAGGGCCGTACCCGCGATCCGCTGACGTCGAACTGGCGGCGCACCGTTGCCCGGCACCTGCGCCAGGACGTCGCCTCCGACCAGCTCCGGCTGCTCTTCGCGCTGAACCCGCCGCGCGGCTACTTCCCCGACTTCCTCACCCCGTACGCGAGTGTCCACGGCTTCGAGGCCGGGCTGGACGCGGTCCGCAGCACTCCCAAGGAGGTGCTGCACCGGGACCTGACCGTGCTGGCCTCCGAGAACCCGCTGCCCTCCTCGGCCTCCGCACTGGCCCGGGGCGACGTGGACGTGCTGCGTCACCTCGCCGAGTCGATGGAGCAGTACCGGTCGCTGGCGATCGGCCCGTACTGGAGCCGGATCCAGTCCGCGGTGGAGGCGGACCGGACCCGACGGGCCCGGGCCCTGCTCGACGGCGGTGTGGGGGGGCTGCTGGCCAGCCTCCGACCGGCGATGCGCTGGGAGGGCGGGGTGCTTGAGGTCCGCGACTACCCGCACAGCCGGGAGCTGCACCTGGACGGCCGGGGGCTGCTGCTGGTGCCGTCGTTCTTCTGCGCGGCTACCCCGGTCGCCCTGCTCGACCCGGCGCTGCCGCCGGTGCTGGTCTATCCGGTGGACCGGTTGGGTGGGTTGGCGCCGGCCGACGGCGCCGCACCGACCGTGCCGGGCTCCGTCCGGGACTCGCTCGCCGCGTTGCTCGGCCGGACCAGGGCGGCGGTGTTGCAGGCCAGCGACGATGGCTGCACCACCGGCGAGGTGGCCCGCCGGCTCAACATCTCACCGGCGGCGGCCAGCCAGCACGCCACCGTGCTGCGCAACGCCGGCCTGCTGGTCAGTCACCGGGAACGCAACACCGTGCTGCACACGTTGACTCCGCTCGGCCGGGCCATGCTGGACGCCTGACCCGGCCAGCCGTCTACAGGGCGAGCGCGGCGCTGGCCGGGCTGCCGGCGGGCGGGGGGAGCAGGGCCGAGCCGATGCCCTCGGCGGCCAGGGCGATGCGCAGCCGGTGCAGGTCGGCGCCGAAGCGGACCAGGTCCATTGGGTCGACCGGGGCCGGTGGTGAACCGAGCACCAGGGCGGTGGCGCCGGCCGGCCAGCCGGGCACCGCGGCGATCAGACCGGCCCGTACCTCCGCCTCGTCGACCAGGGTGAAGACCGTGCCGGGGGCGACCACCCCGGCGACCGCGTCGATCGCTCGCCGGGCGGCGGCCGGGTCGGCCGGCGTGGCGCCGGGCGCGTCGGCCAGGGTGGCGGCGTCGGCCAGCCCTGCGGCCCGGGCCTCGGCGGTGCCGAGCGAGAACAGATCCTGGGCGGCGTCGCGGACCAGCGCGCGCGCGCCAACGGAGTCGTCCGGGCGGGTGGCGGAGAGGTAGCCGCGCACCACCGCGACCGGGACCTGGTCGCACTTGCCCTTGATCAGCTCGCCGGCACCCGCCAGCTCGTCCACCACGGCCATCTGGGTCAGTTGCAGCTCGTTGCCGTACGGGTCCACCTCGCCCCGGTGATCGCGGATGGCCGGCATTCCGGCCACCCCGAGCGCCACGTCGGTCAGCCCGTTGCGCCAGGGGCGGCCCATGGTGTCGGTGATGATCACGGCGAGGTCCAGGTCGTAGCGCTCCTTCAGCGCGGCGCGCAGCGCCCGGGCCGAGGCGTCCGGGTCCACCGGCAGCAGGACCAACCGGGTCTTGTCCACGTTCGACGCGTCGATCCCGGCGGAGGCCATCACGAAGCCGTGGTGGGTCTGCACGATCCGGGTCGGCCCCCGGCTGGCCACCACCCGGGCGGTCTCCCCGGCCAGCACCTCGTCCCGCGCGGTGAGCCGTTCGGGCCCGTCCGCCGGGACGTCGACCAGCCGGCCCTCGGCCTTGGAGACGATCTTGCTGGTGACCACCAGCACGTCGCCGTCGCGCAGCCAGGGCGCGGCGTTGGCGATCAACGCGGCCAGGTCGTCGCCCTCGGTCACGTGGCCGATGCCCAGCACCGGCAGGATCTCCAACCTCACGACAACTCCACCGCGGCGCGGACCATCGCCGCCGTCGCCGCATCGTCGGTCATCCGCAACGGCACCGCGCGGACCGTCACCTCCGGCACCAGCGTGCCCGCGTCCTGCTCGTCCACGAGCCAGCCGTCCAGCAGCCCACCGGCCGTTCGGCCTCCGTAGAGCCGGCCCACGCCGGCCGCGCTGCACTCGACACCGAGAACGGCGAGGCAGCGGTCGGCCATCCCCCGGACCGGCGCACCGCCGATGATCGGCGAGACGCCCACCACCCGGGCGGGCCCGTCGGCCACCGCCTCGCGCAGGCCCGGCACGGCCAGCACCGGTGCGACGCTCACCACCGGGTTGCTCGGCGCGATCAGCACCAGATCCGCCGTGCCGATCGCGTCCAGCACCCCCGGCGCCGGCTTCGCCGTCTCCGCGCCGACGAAGATGAAGCGGTGGGTGGGGATGTCGGCCCGGTACCGCACCCACCACTCCTGGAAGTGGATCGCCTGCTGGCCCTGGTCGCCGTCGACCACAGCATGCGTCTCCAGGCGGTCGTCGGTCGCCGGCAGCAGGCGTACGCCCGGCTCCCAGCGGGTCGCCAGTGCCTCCGTGACCGCGTGCAGCGGGTAGCCGGCGTTGAGCATGGTGCTGCGTACCAGGTGGGTGGCGATGTCCTTGTCGCCGAGGCCGAACCAGGTCGGCTCCGCCCCGTACGCGGCCAGCTCCTCCTTGACCGTCCAGGTCTCCCCGGCTCGGCCCCAGCCCCGCTCGGGGTCGGCGCCGCCGCCGAGGGTGTACATGACGCTGTCCAGGTCGGGACAGATCTTCAACCCGTGCAGCCACAGGTCGTCGCCGACGTTGACCACGGCGGTCACCTCGGCGCCGACCTCGCGGGCGTACGCCCGGACGCCGAGCAGAAACCGGGCGCCGCCGATGCCGCCGGCCAGAACCACGATGCGCATGTCGACCATCCTCGCGCACGTGACGCCTCCGGTCCGCTGGCGGCCCGGGAGCAGTGACTCTAGGGTTGATTTCTTGACTGGAAGTGGCTACAAGTGGGTGTAATGAGCAGCGTTTACCGGATCGGGGGAGTTCGCAAACCGGGTGGGGCGGTCGACGTCGACCATCCGGCGGTGGGAGGCGGAAGGCAAGATCGCCGTCCGTTCCGGCAGGAGCTGGTGCAGGACCTACTGGCGATCGTGCACACCTTCTCCTGCCGCCTGTATGGACTACGCCGCTACGAGAAGCAGCTCACGTCAGTGGACCTGACCGAGGACCCGGCGTGAAGACGACCCGGATCGCCTACTCGCACCGGCTCAACGCTGGCAAGTACGCCGCGCTCGTTGAGCAGGCTCGGCGGCTGGGGCGGGTGCGCTCCGAGGTGTGGCAGCGCTACGCCTCGGTTGGCGGTGCTCGGCTCACCGACCGGCAGGTCCGCGACGGCTGGCTGGCCGACGGCACCCACCGCCAGTTCGGGGTGTTGGCCAACGCGTGGAAGGAGACCGTCCGCGACGCGATGGCCGACATCACGGCGAACTTCGAGGCCGCGAAGGTGCCGGTGCGCAGGGCCATCCGACGCCACACCAGCGACCCTGCCCAGCGTAGGCGGCTGTTCGGTCTGCTCAAAGCTGATCGGTGGGCCGAGGACCCGTATCTGTCGCGGCTGATGCGCTCGCGCTGGCGGCGCGGGCACAACCGCACCCGCGACCAGATCGTGGTGCGCGCCGACCAGCACAACACGCGCGTCGACGCGCGTGGGCGGTTGTGGCTGGCCGTACCCGGCCTCGTGCGACGTCAGCTGGTCCGCATCCCGCTGAACACCACCTTCGTCCCAACGGGCACCTTGCGGCTGATCCTGCGCGGCGACCGGGTGGAGATCCACTACCAGATCGACGCCGCCATGATGAAGACCTCGCAGCGGCCGTGCGGTGAGGCGACAATCGGCGTGGACAAGGGCTACACGGAGGCGCTGACCGACTCCGACGGCAACTACCACGGCGAAGGTCTCGGCCACCTGCTGACCACCGAGTCCGACCGCCTCAAGGAACGCAACCGCCGCCGTGCGAAGGTGCGGTCGGTCGCCAACACCGCCGCCCTGCGTGGCAACCACGCCAAAGCTGACCGGATTGCCCGCAACAACCTGGGCGCGATCAAGCGTGACCGGCAGGCCGGCCGTCACCAGGCGCGGGTGCGCACGGAGATCTTCACCGCCGTGCACCGGGTGGTCGACACCGCCGCCATCGTGGTGGCCGAAGACCTGACGAAGACGTTCGCCGGGCGTAAGCAGTTCGGCAGGAACACCAACCGGCGTCTCGCCGCGTGGACCAAAGGGGTCACCGCCGAGGCACTGACGAACGTGTCGGAGCGCAGAGGTTCTGCGCTCGTGCACGTCAACGCCGCCTACACCTCACAAGTCTGTCACCGCTGCGGCGCTCTCGGGCACCGCAGCGGGGACCGACTTCACTGCACCTCGTGCGGGGTGGTGTGGCAGGCCGACGTGAACGCCGCGATCAACGTCCTGCGACGACATGGTGATCCCGACATCACCCTGCACACCCCGCACCACGTGGTGAAGCAGATCGTGCAGGCGCGGGCCGATCGCCACCGGAGCAGACTGCCGCTCCCGGACTCCAGCCCGGCCCGCCAGGCGGAGAGCGAATCATCCGAAGTGCTCAGCAATGAGCAATGACAAGGAAGCAGACTAGGCTCACGTGCGCCCTGTCCGTCCATGCCCCGAGGGGGAGTTCGTGACCAGCCCCGCCGAGCCCGCGTCCACCGACGCGACGCAGGCCCGCCAGCTGACCAAGCCACTACGGGAACTGGGTGCGCTCGCGCTGCTCGGCGCCAACGCGGTGTTCCTCTTCGTGGGCCTGCTGCGGCTGCTCATCCCGAGCGACTTCAGCGACTTCACCGACCGTTCGGGCAGCGCCTCTTTCACGTTCATCGGCTTCGAGGCGGCGGTCCTGCCGCTGCTGGCCGTGCTGCTGGCCACCCACATCTCGCCGGTGCTGCCGAAGGCGAAGCTGATCACGCAGGTGGCCCTCGGTGAGTACGCGTTCAGCGCGCTGCTCGGCACGCTGACCATGCTGATCTGGATGGTGGGTCGGCTGGCCGAGGCCGAGGTGCTCGACGTGCTGCTCGGCGTACTCACCCGCTTCGCCTGGCTGATGATCTTCGCGGTCGCCGCCTGGGTGGTCTACACGATCTGGCGGAAGCTGTACTACGTGCCCCGGCCGAAGCCGCAGCCGGGCGTCTACGGCCAGCCCCAGCCGGGCTGGCCGCAGCAGCAGGGTGGCTGGCCCGCCCCGGGGCAGCCCGGCGGCCAGCCGGCGGGCGGATGGCCGGCCCCCGGCCAGCCCGGCGGCTACCCGCCGGCGCAGTACCCCGGCCAGTACGGCCAGCCCTCGCCGCCGTTCCAGCCGGCCCCGCAGTCTGCGCCG
The DNA here is from genome assembly GCF_036059255.1 of Micromonospora sp. NBC_00389. NCBI lineage: Bacteria > Bacillati > Actinomycetota > Actinomycetes > Micromonosporales > Micromonosporaceae > Micromonospora > Micromonospora sp. NBC_00389. The sequence goes on from NZ_CP107947.1 coordinate 2,512,467, forward strand.
CCGTTCCCGCAGTCCGCCCCGCCGTTCCCGCAGTCCGCGCCGCCGGCCAACCCCGCCCCACAGTCCGCGCCGCCGATGCCGGCCGCACCGCCGTTCGGGCAGCCGCCGTCGGCCGACCCGACCCAGGCCATCCCGCGCCAGTCCGCCGACGCGACCGAGGCCATCGTCCTCCCCGCTGACGTGGACAGCGACCGTACCCAGCGGATCAACCCGGGCGAGCACCCGGAACAGCCGCGCTGATCAGCCGCGCCGCCCGCGCCTGACCGCGCGGGCCGCGTTGCGCACCAACACCCGCACGCCTCCCGTGACCGACCGCGCCCACCGTGGCCGGACGCGGGAGGCGTGCCCTTTCCCACCCTGCGGGCTGGGACCAGTGGAGCAGCCGGGCGCAGCGCCTAGGCTGAGTGGATGGTTGATCGCACCCACTCCGGTCCGAGCGAGGCGAGTGTGCGGCGGGCCCTGGGCCGGGCCGCGACCGGGCGAGCGCTGGACGTCGACGAGGCGACCGCGCTGCTCTCCGCCCGTGGTGACGCGCTCGACGAGTTGCTCCGGGTGGCCGGTGGGATCCGCGACGCGGGGCTGCGCGACGCCGGCCGGCCCGGCGTGGTCACGTACTCCAAGAAGGTCTTCATCCCGCTGACCCGGCTCTGCCGGGACCGCTGCCACTACTGCACGTTCGCCACCGTGCCGCACCGGTTGCCGGCACCGTTCCTGGACCGCGACGAGGTGCTGGCCATCGCCCGGGCAGGCGCCGCGCAGGGCTGTAAGGAGGCCCTGTTCACCCTCGGTGACCGGCCCGAGGAGCGCTGGCCGGCGGCCCGGACCTGGCTGGACGAGCGTGGCTACGACTCCACCCTGGACTACCTGCGCGCCTGCGCGGTCGCGGTGCTGGAGGAGACCGGGCTGCTGCCGCACCTCAACCCCGGGGTGCTGTCCTGGTCGGAGCTGCAACGGCTCAAGCCGGTCGCGCCGAGCATGGGCATGATGCTGGAGACCACCGCGACCCGGCTCTGGTCCGAGCCGGGCGGCCCGCACTTCGGCTCGCCGGACAAGGAACCGGCGGTCCGGCTGCGGGTGCTCGACGACGCCGGCCGGGTCGGGGTGCCGTTCACCACCGGCATCCTGATCGGCATCGGGGAGACCCAGGCCGAGCGGGTGGACGCACTCTTCGCGATCCGCCGCGCGCACCGGGAGTACGGCCACCTCCAGGAAGTGATCGTGCAGAACTTCCGCGCCAAGCCGGACACGGCGATGCGCGGCATGCCCGACGCGGAGCTGCACGACCTGGCCGCCACGGTGGCGGTGGCCCGGCTGCTGCTCGGCCCGAAGGCCCGGATCCAGGCCCCGCCGAACCTCATCGCCGGGGAGTACGGCCTGCTGCTGCGGGCCGGCATCGACGACTGGGGCGGCGTTTCCCCGCTCACCCCGGACCACGTCAACCCGGAGCGTCCCTGGCCGCAGATCGAGGAGCTGGCCCGGCACACCGAGCTGGCCGGGTTCACCCTGCGCGAGCGGTTGACCATCTACCCCGAGTACGTGCGCGCCGGTGACCCGTGGCTCGACCCGCGGCTGCTGCCGCACGTCAGCGCGCTGGCCGATCCGGCGACCGGGTTGGCGGTCGAGTCGGCCCGGCCGCAGGGCCGCCCGTGGCAGGAGCCGGAGGAGGTGTTCGGCGGGCGGACCGACCTGCATGCCACCATCGACACCACCGGTCGGACGGACGACCGGCGTGGCGACTTCGACAGCGTCTACGGGGACTGGGCGGAGGTCGCCACGAAGGTGACCGCCGGGCCGAGCGCCCTCGCCGGCGACCACGACCTGCGGGCCGGGCTGCGGCTGGCCGCCGACGACCCGGCCGCGCTGCTGGAGCCCCGGCACACCGATGCCGCGCTGGCCCTGTTCGGCGCGGACGGGCCGGCGCTCGACGAGTTGTGCCGGCTCGCCGACGAGGCGCGTCAGGGTGCGGTCGGCGACGACGTCACGTACGTGGTCAACCGCAACATCAACTTCAGCAACGTCTGCTACGTCGGCTGTCGGTTCTGTGCCTTCGCTCAGCGCGAGCGGGACGCCGACGCGTACCGGCTCTCCGTCGATCAGGTGGCCGACCGGGCCGAGGAGGCGTGGGCGGCCGGCGCCAGCGAGGTCTGCCTCCAGGGCGGCATCGACCCGAAGATGCCGGTCACCGGGTACGCCGACATCGTGCGCGCGATCAAGGCCCGGGTGCCGGAGATGCACGTGCACGCGTTCTCCCCGATGGAGATCGTCACGGCCGCGGCGAAGGCGGGCGTGCCGGTGCGCGAGTGGCTGACCCAGCTGCGCGAGGCCGGGCTGGACACCATCCCGGGCACCGCCGCGGAGATCCTCGACGACGACGTGCGCTGGGTGTTGACCAAGGGCAAGCTGCCGGCCGCCGCCTGGGTCGACGTGGTCAGCACCGCCCACGAGCTGGGCATTCGGTCCAGCTCCACGATGATGTACGGCCACGTCGACCATCCCGGGCAGTGGCTGGCGCACTTCCGGGTGCTGGCCGGTGTGCAGGACCGCACCGGTGGCTTCACCGAGTTCGTCGCGCTGCCGTTCGTGCACACCAACGCCCCGATCTACCTCGCCGGCATCGCCCGGCCGGGGCCGACCTGGCGGGAGAACCGGGTGGTGCACGCGATGTCCCGGCTGCTGCTGCACGGCCGGATCGACAACATCCAGTGCTCCTGGGTGAAGCTGGGCGACGAGGGCACGGTGGCGATGCTCCGGGGCGGTTGCAACGACCTGGGCGGCACGCTGATGGAGGAGACCATCTCCCGGATGGCCGGCTCGGACAACGGCTCGGCGCGGACCGAGGAGCAGTTGCGGGCCATCGCCACGGCGGCCGGTCGCCCGGCGCGCAAGCGCACGACCGCGTACGGTCACGTCCGGCCCTGAGGTCGAACCTTTTCCCGCCGCCGGCCGTACCAAGCGGTGCCGGCGGCGGTCGCGGCGAGGACCGCCGCCGGTGTCCCTGGGGCCCGGCGGCGTCGGTAGGCGGCGCGGGACCCGTCCGTCCCATCGGGCGCGTTGGCGCCGCCGCCGAAAGGTTGCCCATGACCAGTGATCAGCGGAAGCGGCCCTGGCCGCGACTGACCCGCCGGCAGACGTTGACCGCCGCGGCCAGCGCCACCCTCGGCGCCGCCGCGCTCACCGTGCCGGGCCTGTCAGCCGCACAGAACGCGCCGGGCGCGGCCGGCCGGGCCGACGACCCGATCGTCGTGCACCTGCGGGACGCCGCCTCCGGAACGATGGACATCTTCGTCGGTGAGTCCCGGATCGAGGTACGCGACCGCGGCCTGGCGGACCGGCTGCGGCGCGCCGCCCGGCGCTGACCCGACGCTCCGCCCGCCACCCTGTCCCCGCCCAGTGAGGTTGGTCCGCCATGTCTTCCCACCGCGAGGCCCCGGAAATAGCCAAGGATCCGGTCGCCGACAGCTCCGACCTGTACGCGTTCGTCAGCCCCGACAAGCCCGACTCGGTCACGCTGATTGCCAACTACGTGCCGTTGCAGCTCCCCTCCGGGGGCCCGAACTTCTTCGAGTTCGGTGACGACGTGCGCTACGAGATCCATATTGACAACGACGGCGATGGTCGTCCGGATGTCACCTACCGGTTCGAATTCACGACCGAGATCACGAATCCGAACAGTTTTCTTTACAACACCGGCCCGATCGATTCGCTGGACAGCGAGAACTGGAACCGGCGGCAGTTCTACAGCCTGACCCGGGTGGCCGACGGCCGGGAGCATCGGCTGGCGCACAAGTTGCCCTGCCCGCCGTGCAACGTCGGCCCGCTCTCCACTCCGAAGTACGCCGAACTGGTCCGACAGGCCACCTACTCGCTCTCCACCGGGGAGCGGGTCTTCGCCGGGCAACGCGCGGACGGCTTCTTCGTCGACCTGGGGGCGATCTTCGACCTCGGCACGCTGCGGCCGTTCCAGCAACTGCACGTGGCCGGCAAGAAGATCTTCAAGGCCGAGGGGGAGCCGGTCAACGCCACCGACCGGATGAACGTGCACAGCATCGCCGTGCAGGTGCCGCTGAGCCGCGTGCGCCGGCGCGCCAACCGGTACGGCGCGGCCGACCGGGCGTCGGTGATCGGGGTGTGGACGTCGGCGTCCCGCCGGCAGGTCCGGGTGCTCGGCGACAGAGGGGCCGCGGACACCGCGACCGGCCCGTTCACCCAGGTCTCCCGGCTCGGGAATCCGCTGTTCAACGAGGTCATCGTGCCGATGTCCAAGAAGGACCTGTGGAACTCGCTGCCGCCGTCGGAGGACAAGCGGTTCGCGCAGTTCGTCGAGCAACCCGAGCTGGCGGCGCTGCTGCCGGCGCTCTACCCGGACGTCTTTCCCAACCTGGACAAGCTCACCAAGGCCAAGAAGGCCCGCGCGGACCTGGTGGCGATCCTGCTCACCGGCGTGCCGGCCGGGCTGATCGACGGCTTCACCAACGCCACCGGGGATGTGCAGGCCGACATGCTGCGGCTGAACACCGCGATCCCGCCCAGTCGGCAGCCGGACCGGTTCGGCGTGCTCGGCGGTGACCTGGCCGGCTTCCCGAACGGGCGAAGGGTCGGCGACGACGTGGTGAGCATCGCGCTGCGGGCGATCGCCGGGTTGACCGTCCCGCTGGTGGACAGGACCTTCCGTCCGGACGCGGCGACCGCCGCGCTCACCCCGGGGCTGAGCGCCGCCGACGTGAGTGCCCCGTTCCTCGGGAACTTCCCCTACCTGGGTACGCCGTACGGCGGGTTCAACAACCCGTCGGCGTCGTCCTGAGCGGCGCGGGGGAGCAGCGGATGCACGAGCACGCGTACGGGCCGTCGGAGACCGGGAGCGTCGTCCTCGATCTGGGCGGCGAGACCGGAGCCCTCATCGTCTACACCGGTCAGGATCTGCTCGGCCGCGAGATCGAGATCAGCCGGGACGGTGCGCAGCGGACACATTCGGCGGTGCGGGAACGCCGGGTGCGGGACGGGTCGTTCCACACGGCGGTCTACCCCGATCTGCCGGCCGCCATCTATACCGTCTGGTGGGACGACGATGTACGAGTCGGGACGGTTTCTGTCCACGGTGGAGGGATAGCTGAGTTCGTGTGGCCGAGCAGGGATTTCGGGGCGACCGGCTGACCCCACGACACATTTTATCCGCTGCGCCCCGTCCACATTGTGGGCGGGGCGCGAGCGGTGTCCATGGCTCGACGGGCGGTCTGGGCCATGCCGCGTTAACCTGTCTCCCACCAAGATCAGCTTTTGTGGAGGGGGTCATTCGGTGTTCCTGGCGGCGTCGTGGTGGCGAGCCGTCGTGGGAGCGCCACGGCAGAAAAGTCGGGCAACTCGCCGGAGAGGGCGTTACTCGGCCGGGGTCTGAATCGATAGGGCAGGTTGCGAGGCTGGACGGTCCGAGTGTCCGGCCGGGTGTGTCGGGAGGGCGACTCCATTATCAAGTTTGGCTTGACGGCGCACGCATTACACGCGTGTAATTTGAATGGGGTTGTTCGCGCGGAACGCAACAAACGGGACCGGACGGACAAGCACGCCTTTCGCGTGGGGGGTTGCAGCGGCGATGACGCCGGTGCGCGACAAGGAGGCATTTGATGGACGGCCAGCTTGAGGTGGCCGACCTGCTCGGAAACGCGCCGGAGTGGCAGGAGCGGGCGCTGTGCTCGCAGACCGACCCCGAGGCGTTTTTTCCCGAGAAGGGCGGCTCGACCCGCGAGGCGAAGCGGATCTGCTCGCGCTGCGAGGTCAAGACCGAATGCCTCGAATACGCTCTCGGTCACGACGAGCGGTTCGGCATCTGGGGTGGGCTCTCGGAGCGGGAGCGGCGCAAGTTGAAGCGGCGGGTCGCCTGAGCGGTTTCGGGTCGGGGCGGTGGGGGCCGCCCGGCTCGCCCGTGCGGGGACGGCTCAGGCCAACTCGTCGGGGTCGACCCCGAGCAGGTTAGCTACCTGCTCGATGATCACATCATGCACGAGGTCGGCGAGGTCCTCGCGGTCCATCGCCCGGAATTCCAGGGGTCGCCGGTACAACACGATCCGCGGCGGCACCTCCTGCCGGCCCGGGCGGCCGGGCAGCAGCCGGGCCAGCGGGACCTCGCCGTCCTCCAGCACGTCGGAGTCGTAGACGTTCAGGTCCGGCGGGACGTCCTCGACCGCGAACTCGACGCCGGCCAGCTCCTTGGCGAAGCGGCGCTCCAGCGTCTCGACGGTGTCCAGGACCAGGTCGTCGAAGACCTCCGCCTTGGTCCGCGCCAGTGGCACGGTTGCCGGCACCAGCCGCCCGCGCAGGCCGCGTCCATGCCGGTCGCGGTGAGCGCGCCGGCCGGAGCCGGGGCGGCGGTGTTCCGGGCTCGTCATGAGGCAAAGGGTAGCGCCCGCGTCGGGCTGGCCAGCGGCAGCGCCGCTCCCGTGGCGCGGCGCGACGGGAGCGGCGGAATGTGATCACCACGACGGGCGTGTCGCAACGCGAAGCGGTGCGCCGGACCCGGTAATGGAGATACCCTGCCGCCGTGAGGTCACCACGGCGCTGCTCCCGTAACGGCTGCCCCCGGCAAGCGGTCGCCACGTTGACCTATGTCTACAACGAGTCGACAGCGGTGGTGGGTCCGCTGGCGGCCTTCGCCGAGCCGCACACGTACGACCTGTGTGAGCAGCACGCCCGCAGCCTGACCGCGCCACGGGGCTGGGACGTGGTCCGGCACGAGGGCGAGTTCGAGCCGCCGCCGCCCACCACCGACGACCTGGTCGCGCTGGCCGAGGCGGTCCGCGAGGCCGCCCGCCCGGCCCCCCGCCCCCCATCGGACGACCAGCACCACGAAAACCCCCACCAAACCGGCCGCCGAGGCCACCTCCGCGTAATCCCCCCCAACCACTAACCCCCACCCTCCCGGCCTCCCGGCCTCCGCCCGGCCGTTTCTCGCCGGTGATCATGAAGTTATTGCCACTCGCCTCGGCGCGTCGTGGCAACAACGTCATGATCATCGGGGCTGAGGGGGCAGGGCGGGGTTGCTAACTGCTTGTTGTGGGGTGTCCATGCGTGACTGTTAGGTGCTTTTAGTGTTGTTTGATCCTTGTTGTGATTCTGACGGAATGGGCAAGGCGCAAGGTGTTGCACCGCGTACTGCGTATCGCTGGTTCCGTGAGGGCACGTTGCCGGTCCCTGCGCGACGGGTGGGGCCGCGCACGATCCTGGTGAACATCGAAGCGAACACCGTGCCGGAAACGGTCGGTGGTGTCGGGTTGTATGCCCGTGTTTCCTCGCATGGCCAGAAGGACGATCTGGAGCGGCAGACCGCCCGCTTGGCCCGGTGGGCAGCGCAGGCTGGTCACCGTGTCGTCCGTGTGGAGTCGGAGATCGGCTCCGGGATGAACGGTGGCCGTTCCAAGGCCCGTCGGCTGCTGGCCGACCCGCAGGTGAGCATCGTGGTGGTGGAGCACAAGGACCGGCTGGGCCGGATGAATGTGGAGCTGGTCGAAGCCAGGCTCGCCGCCCACGGCCGTCGTCTCGTCGTCTTGGACGAAGGTGAAGTCGAAGACGACTTGGTGCGGGACATGGTGGAGATACTGACCTCGTTCTGCGCCCGCTTGTATGGCCGCCGGTCTGCGAAGAACCGGGCGAAGGCCGCATTGGAGGCCGCGGCGCGTGCCTGACCTGCGTGATATCGCCCGGCCGTTCGTCGCCGACCCCGCCATGGGTGTGTGCATACGCGACCGGCTCAAGGGCCTCACTGCGGAGGACGACAAGATCCTGCGTCTGGTCGGTGAACACCTGGGATCGCTCGCCTCCCGGGACCTGGCGCAGCGTTGCCGCGACGGCCTCGAGCATTCCACCGACACCTGGGCACACCGGAAGCGGGAGCTCACCGGCGAATCGTCGTCCCGCTGGGCCGGGAGCATCACCAAGGCCACGCACGACCAGTGGGGCCTGTCCCGCCGCGCTCAGTGGGCTCACATCGAGTCTCTGCGGGCTGGTATCCGCATGCTGCGGCACCGCCTGTCCCTGCCGATCGGCGAGAAAGGCAGCCGGGGCAAGCCCGGCGGCTACCGGTGCGAGCACGAGTGGTTCCACAAGTCCCGCCGCCTGGCACACCTGGAGCGCCAGCGCGAGCGCGTACTGGCCGAGCGCGACGCCGGTCAGGTCCGCGTAGTGCGCGGCGGCCAAAAGCTGCTCAAGACGCGGCACAACCTCGCCGCTGCCAATCTGACCGAGGACCAGTGGCGGGAACGCTGGGAGGCGCAGCGCTGGTTCCTCGGTGCCGATGGCGAGTCCGGGAAGCGGTACGGCAACGAAACGATCCGCGTCACGCCCGAGGGCGAAGTATCGATCAAGCTGCCCGCGCCGCTGACGCACCTGGCGAACGCCAAGCACGGCCGGTATGTGCTGGCCGCCCGTGTCAGCTTCCCGCACCGGGGCGTGCAGTGGCGCGACCGGATCGAGGTCAACCGGGCGGTCGCCTACCGCATCCATCTGGATGTGACCAAGAGCCGCTGGTACCTCGATGCGTCCTGGCAGCGCAAGGATCTCCCGATCGTGCCGATCCAGACCCTGCGCTCGGGCGAGATCATCGGCGTGGACATGAACGCCGACCACCTCGCTGCCTGGCGACTCGACATCCACGGCAACCCGATCGGCCAGCCCCGCACCTTCGAGTACCAGTTGCGCGGGACAGCCGAGCGGCGCGACGCCCAGATCCGGCACGCCATCACCCGGCTGCTGCACTGGGCCAAGCACACCGGCTGCCGAGCCATCGCCATCGAAGACCTGGACTTCACCGATTCCAAGACCCGGGAGAAGCACGGCCGTAAGCGCCGCTTCCGGCAACTCATCAACGGCATGCCCACCGGCAAGCTGCGTGCCCGTCTGCTGGCGATGACCGCCGAGGCGGACATCAGCATCATCGCCGTGGACCCGGCCTACACCAGCATGTGGGGCGCCGAGCACTGGCAAAAGCCCCTGACCACCAAGAAACGCGCCACCACCCGCCACCAGACGGCCAGCGTGGCGATCGCACGACGCGCCCTCGGACACCGGATCAGGCGACGGACGGCACCGCCCCGCCAGCACCAGAGCGACGCTGGCGGGCATCGGACCGCCCAGGCCCGACCCGGTGGACGGGGACGTGAGGGAACCCGCCCTCCTCAGACCGGACCACGGACACGATCCGTGCCGCCGACCGCGGGAGCGAACGCGGGGGACCAGCCCATCCAAGACCGTTCGGGATGGACGCAGTGTCAGTTTGATCTTCATGGTCACTTCTGACCACTGTTCAGGAACGGTTAGTTGCCTAGGAGGCGGGAGAAGGTGGTGGCTCGGCGGGACGGGCGATTGGTGCGGGATTCCGCTGCGTCGGCGCTGGTCATGAGTCGTAGGCCGGCGTTGACCGCCAGCCAGCGCAGGGGCTCCGGCTCCCAGCGGGGGGAGCGGTGGTTGACCCAGGGCAGGGTGGTCAGCCCGGTGCGCTCGCCACGGATCAGGTCCGCCAGGGTGCGGCCGGCGAGGTTGCTGGAGCCCACCCCGTCCCCGACGTAGCCGCCCGCCCAGGCCAGGCCGCTGGCCCGGTCGAAGCCGACCGAGGCGGCCCAGTCCCGGGCCACCCCGAGCGGCCCGCCCCAGGTGTGCGTCACCGGCACGTCCGGGCCGAGCACCGGGAAGAGCTCCCCGAGCGTCCGTCGTAGCGCGGCGAAGACCCGTGGCTCCCGGTCGTAGTCGGGGGAGACCCGGGACCCGAAATGGTACGGAGCACCGCGCCCGCCGAACGCCAGCCGACCGTCGGCGGTGCGCTGGCCGTAGATGATCACGTGTCGGTGGTCGGAGAACGTCTCGCGCTGGGCCAGCCCGATCCGTGCCCAGGTCTCCGTCGGCAGCGGTTCGGTGGCCACCATCAGCGAGTACACCGGTGCCACGGCCCGCCGCTGCCCGGGCAGCGTGGGCGTGTACCCCTCGGTCGCCCGGACCACCACCGGCGCCCGTACCGTGCCGGCGGCGGTGACCGCCGCGCCGGCCCGGATCGCGGTGACCGGGGTGCGCTCGTGGATGGTCACCCCGAGTCGTTCCACCACCCGGGCCAGGCCACGGACCAGCTTCGCCGGGTGCACGGTCGCGCAGTGCGGGGTGTACGTCCCACCGCGTACCCCCTCGGCGGCGCAGCGGGCGGCGGCCTCGCTGGCGTCGAGCAGCGCCAGGTGCTCCGCGCCGAAGCCGAAGGCGCGGGCCTCGTCCACGGCGGCCCGCGCGCGGACGAGTTGCGGGCCGGTGCGGGCCAGGGTGACCGTGCCGCCGTCGGCCCAGTCGCAGTCGATGCCCTCCGCCGCGACCACCCGACCCACCTCGCGGACCGTTTCGTGCAGGGCCTGCTGCATGGCGACCGCTGCGTCCCGTCCGTGCCGGCGGGCCAGCCCGGTCAGGGAGGTGGGGAAGAGCGCCGAGCACCAGCCGCCGTTGCGACCGGACGCCCCGTACCCGGCGATCTCCTTCTCCAGCACGATGATCCGGAGCCCAGGCTCGGCCCGGGCCAGGTGGTACGCCGTCCACAGCCCGGTGTAGCCGGCGCCCACGATCACCACGTCGGCGTCCGTGTCGCCGGGCAGCGTCGGTCGCGGGGTCAGCGACTCGTCCACGGCGGACAGCCAGTGCGACAGCTCCCGATAGCGGGGCATCCCGGCCGGATCGCCGGTCAGAGTCGTGCCCATGCCTCGGTGAGCACCGTGCGCAGGATCTGCTCGATCTCGTCGAAGTGCTGCTGCTCGGCGATCAGCGGCGGGGCGAGCTGCACGACGGGGTCGCCCCGGTCGTCGGCCCGGCAGTAGAGCCCGGCCTGGAACAGTGCCGTGGACAGGAAGCCGCGCAGCAGCCGCTCCGACTCGGCCTCGTCGAAGGTCTCCCGGGTCGTCTTGTCCTTGACCAGTTCGATGCCGTAGAAGTAGCCGTCGCCGCGAACGTCGCCAACGATCGGCAGGTCGTACAGCTTCTCCAGGGTGGATCGGAAGGCGTCCTCGTTGGCCCGTACGTGCCCGATCAGGTCCTCGCGGGCGAAGACCTCCAGGTTGGCCAGGGCCACCGCGCAGGACACCGGGTGGCCACCGAAGGTCACCCCGTGGGCGAACATCCCGGTCTCGGTGAGGAACGGCTCCATCAACCGGTCGCTGGCGATCATCGCGCCGAGTGGGGCGTACCCGGAGGTGATGCCCTTGGCGGTGGTGATGATGTCCGGCTGGTAGCCGTAGCGCACGGCGCCGAAGTATTCGCCGAGCCGCCCCCAGGAGCAGATCACCTCGTCGGAGACGAGCAGCACGTCGTACGCGTCGCAGATCTCCCGGACCCGCTCGAAGTAGCCGGGCGGGGGTGGGAAGCAGCCGCCGGAGTTCTGCACCGGCTCCAGGAAGACCGCGGCGACAGTGTCCGGCCCTTCCCGCTCGATGGCCCGGCCGATCTCGTCGGCGGCCCAGCGGCCGAACGCCTCGGGCGAGTCGCCGTGCTCTGGGGCGCGGTAGAAGTTGGTGTTCGGCACCTTGATCGCGCCGGGCACCAGCGGCTCGAAGTCGCTTTTGATGCCGGGCAGGCCGGTGATCGACAGCGCGCCCATCGAGGTGCCGTGGTAGGCGATGTACCGGCTGATCACCTTGTACTTGTTGGGTTGGCCGGTGCGCTTGAAGTAGGCCCGGGCGAGCTTCCACGCGGCCTCGACGGCCTCGGAGCCGCCGGTGGTGAAGAAGACCCGGTTCAGGTCGCCGGGGGCGAGCGTGGCGATCTTCTCGGCCAGCTCGACGGCCTTGGGGTGGGCGTACGACCAGAGCGGGAAGTACGCCAGCTCACCGGCCTGCTTCGCGGCTGCCTCGGCCAGCTCGGTGCGGCCGTGGCCGGCGTTGACGACGAAGAGCCCGGCGAGCCCGTCCAGATAGCGGCGACCCTGGGCGTCCCACACGTATGCGCCCTCGCCGCGCACGATGGTCGGCACCTCGCCGGCGGAGTAGCTCGCCATCCGGGTGAAGTGCATCCACAGGTGGTCGGTGGCGTTGGCCATGTCAGCCCCATCGGTTCGTCGGGCCGGTCAAAGGGGTGACGCCGGCCGCTCTGCCAACGGTTATCGCACAGTCTTGTGCTCCGAGGCAAGTGGTATCGGTGGCGCACTGGCCCGAGCGCAACGGATTCAGCGAGGGGTTACAGTATGCGCAACGGAATTCGTATCACGGGCGGCCGGCCTGGTCGGCGGGTGCCTGCCCTGTGACCCGGCGGGTGTGGTCGCGCCCCGCTGTCGAGCTGCCCCAAATATGAGCACCCGCCGCCGCCCGCCACGCCCCACGCCGCCCGCCGACGGTCGCCCCGCGCTGCCCGCCGCCGGCCACGCCCCGCGCCGCCCGCCGACGGTTGCCCCGCCCCGCCAGGCCCCGCGCCGGCCGCCGCCCGCCGCCCGCCGCGCCCCGCGCCGCCCCGCGCCCCGCGCCGCCTGTCGACGGCTGGCCCGCCCGCCGTCGGGCGTTGGTAGCGGGTTGATCCACTCCATATCGCCGATGTGGGGACTTGGGGCGAGGTTGATGCCGCGATATCGGGGATGTCGAGTGGATCAACCCGGCGGGGTCGGCGCGGCGCGGGGGGTGGGCGCGCGGGGGACGGTGGCAGAGCACCTTCGGGGCTGTTGCGGAGCGTCTTGGATGCGCGCCAACACGTCCACCGCAACACGCCGGTAGTCGGCGGACGCGGACACGGAGCGTGGCTACTGTGCGCCGCAGTGTGCACCTGGCTGGCAGGAGGATCCGGTGGCGAACGAGGCGTTGCGGGTGGCGATGGCCCAGGCGGGGGAGACGGTCGAGTCGCTGGCCGAGAAGGTCGACGTCCATCCGAAGTCGGCGGCGCGGTGGCTCGCCGCGGGCGCATTCCACACCCGCGTACCCGGGTCGCGGTTGCGGAGGTGCTGCGCCGGGACGCCGCCGACCTCTGGCCCGAGCCGTTCCGCCGCCGCGACCTGCCGTGGTTTCGCCCCTGGGCCGAGCTCGAACAGGACGCCACCTCGATCCGGTCCTATCAGCCGCTGCTGGTGCCGGGCCTACTCCAGACCGAGGGGTACGCCCGCGCGGTGCTGGGCACCGGCGGGCTGGTCGCGCCGGCCGAGGTGGACCAGATCGTGACGAGCCGGTTCGAGCGTCAGTCCGTCCTCGCCGCTGACAACCCACCGCAACTCGTTGCGGTGATCGACGAGGTGGTGCTTCGCCGACCGGTCGGCGATGGATCGGTGATGGCCGGACAACTGGCACATCTCGTGGCGGTGGCTGACTGGGAGCACGTGCAGGTCCGGGTGATTCCGGCCGACAGTCCGTGGCACACCGGGCTCGCCGGGCCCTTCGTTCTGGGCCGGCTGCCCGACGGGACGGAATTGGCGTATCTCGACAATCAGCTACGCGGTCAGGTCGTGACCGATCCCATCGACGTCGCTAGCCTGGGACGCAGGTGGGAGAGCGTCACCGGCGAGGCGTTCCCCCAACGCCGGTCGATCGAGCTGATCAGGGAAGTGGCCAAGACATGGACATGACCGACGCCCGCTGGCGTACCGCGACCCGCAGCAGCAACAACGGCGGCGACTGCGTTGAGGTGGCCGACAACCTGCCCGGCCGGGTGCTGGTCCGGGACAGCAAGGACCGCGACGGCGGCATCCTGACCTTCGCTCCGGCCGCCTGGGCGTCCTTCGTCGACGCTCTTCGCCAGACGACCCACTGATCCACTCCATATCGCCGAAACTGCGGTGTCAGGGCAGGGTTGATACGGCGACATCGGGGATGTCGAGTGGATCAAGGGCGTGTGTCAGGCCGTACCCCAGGTGTAGGTCTGCTTGCGCAGCTTGAGGTACACGAACGCCTCGGTGGAGAGCACCCCGGGCACCGCGCGCAGCCGTTGCAGGATCTCCAGCAGGTGGTCGTCGTTGCGGCAGACCACCTCGGTGAGCAGGTCGAACGACCCAGCGGTGATCACCACGTAGTCGACCTCCACCAGCTCGGCCAGCCGGTCGGCCACCGCCTCCAGGTCGCCGTCGGTACGCAGGCCGATCATCGCCTGCCGGGGAAAACCGAGCTGGAGTGGATCAGTCACCGCGACGATCTGCATCACGCCGGAGTCGAGCAGCCGCTGCACCCGCTGGCGGACCGCCGCCTCGGAGAGCCCGACCGCCTTGCCGATGGTGGCGTACGGCCGGCGGCCGTCCTCCTGGAGCTGTTCGATGATCTGTTTGGCCACGTCGTCCAGCAGAGCGTGATTGGCACCTTCACGGACAGCTACCCGTCGCCCGCCGGTGCCGTTCTCATGCTGTCGGTTCGTCATCGTCCGTTCCCCATGTCCCGAATCGTGATGTCGCGCGTGTGTCCCCGCGCAGTCTGGCGTATTTCGTCGTGCATCGCTATTCCCGCAACGGAATCCCTTGTAAGGGAGGTCACCTCATGTCAGGATCAGTCGTCCTTGGCACCTGACCTCCCGCCGGCGCGCCACCCCCGTCCCGCCCGCCGACGATGACCCCCTAGGAGTCGTCATGCGTACTCCCCTCCGGCCCCTCACCCGGCGTGGACTGCTCACCGGCACTCTCGGTTCGGCTGCGTTGCTCGCCGCTGGCGGCAGCCTCGCCGGCTGTGGCACCAAGGGTGCCCAGCAGACCGAGGCCGGCTGCGTCAGCGAGGACCTCTCCGGCACCGAGAAGAAGCTTGCCTTCTCCAACTGGCCGCAGTACATGGACGTGGACGAGAAGGACGAGTCCAAGCGGCCCAGCCTGGACGGGTTCATCACCAAGAGCGGCATCCAGGTCACGTACACCGAGGACATCAACGACAACAACGAGTTCTTCGGCAAGGTGCAGAACCAACTCGCGGCCTGCCAGAGCACCGACCGGGACATCATCGTGCTGACCGACTGGATGGCGGCCCGGATGATCCGGCTCGGCTGGATCCAGAAGCTCGACCCGGCGAAGATCCCGAACGTCCAGGCCAACCTGCTTCCGTCACTGCTCAACCGCTCCTTCGACACCGAGAACCGGATCTCCATCCCGTGGCAGTCCGGCCTCGCAGGGTTGGCGTACAACGGCAGTGTCACCAAGGAGCTGCGCACTGTGGACGAGCTGCTCACCCGCCCCGATCTCAAGGGCAAGGTGACGGCGCTCAGCGAGATGCGCGACACCATGGGCCTGCTGATGCAGTCCAACGGGCACGACCCGGCCAACTTCACCACGGCCCAGTTCGACGACGCGCTCAACAAGCTCAAGAAGGCCGTCGACTCGGGGCAGATTCGCAAGTTCACCGGCAACGACTACGCACCCGACCTGGCAAAGGGCGACATCGCCGCGTGCATCGGCTGGTCCGGCGACGTCATCCAGCTCTCCAGCGAGAACGAGAAGGTGCAGTTCGTCGCACCCGACTCCGGCGTGATGCTGTTCAGCGACAACATGATGGTCCCCAACAAGGCCACCCACAAGGGCAACGCCGAGGCGCTGATCAACTACTACTACGAGCCGGCCGCCGCCGCGACGCTCGCCGCGTACGTCAACTACATCTGCCCCGTCAAGGGCGCCCAGGCCGAGATGGAGAAGATCGACCCGGAGCTGGCCGCCAACCCGCTGATCTTCCCCGACGAGGCGCTGCTGTCGAAGTCCAAGGTGTTCATGGCCCTGGACGAGAAGCAGGAGAAGGAGTTCGAGGGCAAGTTCCAGCAGGTCATCGGAGCGTGACGGGGATGGCGCGCGAGACACCCGCCGGCGACCTGCGCCTGGCCAACCTCACCAAGCGGTTCGGCATCTTCACCGCCGTCGACGACCTCAGCCTGACCGTCCCGCAGGGCTCGTTCTTCGCCCTGCTCGGCGCGTCCGGCTGCGGCAAGACCACCACGCTGCGGATGATCGCCGGCCTGGAGGAGCCGACCAGCGGCCAGGTGCTGCTCGGCGACCGGGACATCGCCCGGCTGCGGCCGTACAAGCGCCCGGTCAACACCGTCTTCCAGAGCTACGCGCTCTTCCCGCACCTGAACATCTTCGAGAACGTGGCCTTCGGGCTGCGTCGGCGTGGCATCCGCTCGGTCGACAACGAGGTCATGCGGATGCTGTCGCTGGTGCAGCTCGACGACTACGGCAACCGACGCCCGGCCCAGCTCTCCGGCGGCCAGCAGCAACGGGTCGCGCTGGCCCGTGCGCTGATCAACCAGCCGCAGGTGCTGCTGCTCGACGAGCCGCTCGGCGCGCTCGACCTGAAGCTGCGTCGGCAGATGCAGATCGAGCTGAAGCGAATCCAGACCGAGGTGGGTATCACCTTCGTGCACGTCACGCACGACCAGGAGGAGGCCATGACCATGGCCGACACCGTCGCGGTGATGAACGCCGGCCGGATCGAGCAGCTCGGCACCCCGGCCGACATCTACGAGTTCCCGGCAACCGCCTTCGTGGCGAACTTCCTCGGCCAGTCCAACCTGCTCGCCGGCGAAGCCGCCGGCACCGGCGGCGGCGAGGTCGCGGTGACCGCGCACGGCGCGCGCTTCTCGGTGCCCGCCGGCCGCGCCCGGGCCGACCAGGGCCCGGTCCACCTGGGGGTACGCCCGGAGAAGCTCCACCTGGTCGGCTCCGCCGACCAGGTGCCCGCGGGCCACCAGCACGTCACCGGGGTGGTCACCGACGCCTCCTACGTCGGAGTCAGCACGCAGTACCTCCTGCGCACCGGCTGGGGCACCGAACTGTCGGTCTTCGCGGCCAACAGCGGTGCGGTGGCGCAGGTTCCGGTCGGCAGCGAGGCGGTGGCGTACTGGGATCCGCGGCACGCGTTCCTGCTGCCCCGGGACGCCGCCGACACCGATCGGACCTCCCCGGTGCTCGACGAGCCGGTGGGTGCGTCGTCGTGACCCTCCTGGCCCAGGTGCCCACCGGATCGGGGCAGCCGCCGCCCACGCCGCCGGCCGCCCGGTCCGGGAAGTACCGCCTGCTGCCGTACCTGCTGCTGCTGCCCGGCGCGGCCTGGCTGCTGGTCTTCTTCGGCGTGCCGCTGGTGCAGCTCGCCTCGGCCAGCCTCTACGACCCCAGCGGCTCGCTCTCCACCGGGTACGCGATGACCTGGGCGTTCGGCAACTACCCGGACGTGTTGCAGGCGTACTGGCCGCAGTTCCTCCGCTCGTTCGGCTACGCCGGCCTGGCCCTGGTGCTGGCGCTGCTGCTCGGCTACCCACTGGCGTACGCCATCGCACAGAAGGCCGGCCGGTGGAAGAACCTGCTGCTCGTCTGCGTGGTCGCGCCGATGTTCACCAGCTTCCTGGTCCGCACGCTGGCCTGGAAGACCATCCTGTCGGACAACGGCGCGCTGGTCGGCCTGCTGCGCGACGTGCACCTGCTCGCCCCGGACGGCCGGCTGCTGGCCACCCCGTTCGCGGTGGTGCTCGGCCTGACGTACAACTTCCTGCCGTTCCTGGTGCTGCCGCTGTACGCGAGCCTGGAACGGCTGGACTACCGGCTGCTGGAGGCGGCCAGTGACCTGTACGCCAGCCCGGTGCAGGCGTTCCGCCGGGTGACCCTGCCGCTGTCCATGCCCGGCCTGATCGCCGGCACGCTGCTGTTCTTCATTCCGGCCAGCGGTGACTACATCAACGCCGAGCTGCTCGGCACCCCGAACGAGTACATGATCGGCAACGTCATCGACTCGGCGTTCCTGGTCCGGCTGGACTACCCGCAGGGCGCGGCGCTGTCGTTCCTGCTGATGGCGGCGATCCTCGCGGTGGTCTTCGGCTACCTGCGCAAGGCCGGCACGGAGGAGGTTCTCTGATGAGAGTGTCCCGCTGGCTGGCCGACCGCTGGGTGATGATCGTGGCGCTGCTGGTGCTCGGCTACCTGGCGCTGCCGATCCTGGTGGTGGCCGGGCTGTCGTTCAACCGGCCGTCGAGCCGGCTGTCGTACGACTTCGACGAGTTCACCCTGGACAACTGGCGTCAGCCGTGCGCCACCTCCGACATGTGTGACGCGGTCGTCCGGAGTGTGCAGATCGGCTTCATCGCCACCGTGGTCGCCACCGTGCTCGGCACCCTGATGGCGTTCGCGCTGGTCCGGCACCGCTTCCGCGGCCGGTCCGGCATCAACGTGCTGATCTTCCTGCCGATGGCCACCCCGGAGCTGGTGATGGGCACCTCGCTGCTGGCCCTCTTCGTCTCCGCCGGGGTGCCGCAGGGCTTCTGGACCATCGTCATCGCGCACGTGATGTTCTGCGTCTCGTTCGTGGTGGTCACGGTCAAGGCGCGGCTGGCCGGGATGGACCGGCGGCTGGAGGAGGCCGCCATGGACCTCTACGCCAGCGAGTGGCAGACCTTCCGGCGGATCACGCTGCCGCTGGTGCTGCCCGGCATCGTGGCCGCCGCGCTGCTGGCCTTCTCGCTGAGCTTCGACGACTTCATCATCACGAACTTCAACGCCGGCACCACCGTCACGTTCCCGATGTACGTGTGGGGTGCCGCCCAGCGGGGCATCCCGCCGCAGGTCAACGTCATCGGCACCGCGATGTTCGCGATCGCGCTGCTGCTGGTCGGGCTCAGCTCGCTGCGCGGCCGGCGATCCCGCCGGGCCAACCTGCTGGCCGGCACGGCATCGGGCCGTCAGACGCGCCGGTCGTCATGACCCTGCCGCATACCGGCCGGGCGCTGGCCGACGCGGCGCCCGTGCCGTACTGGCTCGACCGCCCGGACCGCCCCGACCCGCTGCCGCCGCTCGCCGGCCCGCAGGACGCCGACCTGCTGGTGATCGGTGGCGGGTACAGCGGGCTCTGGGCCGCCCTGCTGGCGAAGCAGGCCGACCCCGACCGCGACGTGCTGCTGGTCGACGCCGGTACCTGCGGCTGGGCCGCGTCTGGGCGCAACGGCGGTTTCTGCGCGGCCTCGCTCACCCATGGGCTGGCCAACGGCGTCGACCGGTTCCCCGGTGAGATCGGCGAGCTGGAACGCCTTGGCCGGGAGAACCTGGACGCCATCGCCGCCACCGTCGCCGATTTCGGCATCGACTGCGACTTCGAGCGCACCGGGGAGCTGGCCGTCGCCGTCGCGCCGTACCAGGTGGCCGGGCTGGCCGCCGACGCGGAGCTGGCCCAGCGGTACGGCCACCACGTGCGGCTGCTGGACCGCGACGAGGTGCGCGCCGAGGTCAACTCACCGACGTACCTGAGTGGGATGTTCGACGCCGACCGGGTGGCCATGCTGGACCCGGCGAAGCTGGCGTGGGGGCTGCGCCGCGCCTGCCTCGACCTCGGCGTGCGGGTGCACGAGCACACCCGGGTCACCGGGCTGCGCGCCGACGGTGCCGCGCTGTACGCCAGCACCCTCGGCACCGATCCCGCCGACGCCGGTATGGCCGGTGCGCCGGCCGCAGGTCGGCCCGGGTCGGTGCGGGCCCGACGAATCGTGCTGGCCACCAACGCCTTCCCGCCGCTGCTGCGCCGGCTGCGGGCGTACCTGGTGCCGGTCTACGACCACGTGCTGATGACCGAACCGCTCACCCCGGCCCAGCGGGACGCGATCGGCTGGCGCAACCGGCAGGGGCTGGCCGACACCGGCAACCAGTTCCACTACTACCGGATCACGGCCGACGGGCGGATCCTCTTCGGCGGCTACGACGCGGTCTACCACTACGGCAACCGGGTAGCGCCGGAGCTGGAGCAGCGCCCGGCCACCTTCGCCGCCCTCGCCGCGCACTTCTTCACCACCTTTCCGCAGCTCGCCGACGTGAGCTTCAGCCACCGCTGGGGTGGCGTCATCGACACCTGCACCCGGTTCTGCCCGTTCTTCGGCACCGCGTACGGCGGCCGGCTGGCGTACGCGGCCGGCTACACCGGTCTCGGCGTGGGGGCCACCCGCTTCGCAGCCCGGGTACTGCTCGACCTGCTGGCCGGCGGGGACACCCCGCTGACCCGGCTCGACCTGGTCCGCAGCAAGCCACTGCCGTTCCCGCCGGAACCCGTCCGCGCGATCGGCATCAACCTCACCCGCTGGTCAATGGCCCGTGCTGACGCGCGCGACGGCCGTCGCGACCTCTGGCTCCGTACTCTCGATCGTCTCGGTTTGGGGTTTGATTCCTGATGCGTGTCCTCCTCGTCGGCGCCGGTGGCGTCGGCTCCGCCGCCGTAGCCATCGCCGCCCGACGCTCCTACTTCGAGACCATGGTGGTCGCCGACCACGACCCGGGCCGCGCCGAGCGGGCGATCGCCGGGCACGGTGACCGCTTCGTCGCCGCCCAGGTGGACGCCTCGTCGGCCGACGCGGTCGCCGCGCTCTGCCGGGAGCACCGGATCACCCACGTGCTCAACGCCGTCGACCCGCGCTTCGTCATGCCGATCTTCGACGGTGCGTTCGCGGCCGGTGCGGACTACCTCGACATGGCGATGTCGCTGTCGCACCCGCACCCGTCCCACCCGTACGCCGAGACCGGGGTGATGCTCGGCGACGAGCAGTTCGCGGTGTCCGATGCGTGGTCCAGGGCCGGTCGGCTGGCGCTCTGCGGCATCGGCGTCGAACCCGGCCTGTCCGACGTGTTCGCCCGGTACGCCGCCGACGAGTTGTTCAGCGAGATCGACGAGATCGGCGTCCGGGACGGCGCGAACCTCACCGTCGACGGCTACGACTTCGCGCCCTCGTTCTCCATCTGGACCACCATCGAGGAGTGCCTCAACCCGCCGGTGGTCTGGGAGAAGGATCGGGGCTGGTATACAACCGAGCCGTTCTCCGAGCCGGAGGTCTTCCACTTCCCCGAGGGGATCGGGCCGGTCGAGTGCGTCAACGTCGAGCACGAGGAGGTGCTGCTCATCCCGCGCTGGGTCAAGGCCCGCCGGGTCACCTTCAAGTACGGCCTCGGCGACGAGTTCATCGAGGTGCTCAAGACGCTGCACAAACTCGGCCTGGACGCTGCTTCCCCGGTCCGGGTGCGCGGCGTCGAGGTGTCCCCGCGCGACGTGGTCGCGGCCTGTCTGCCCGACCCGGCCACCCTCGGCGAGCGGATGCGCGGCAAGACCTGCGCCGGCACCTGGGTGCGCGGTCTCGGCCCCGACGGGCAGCCCCGGGAGGTCTACCTGTACCACGTGGTCGACAACGAGTGGTCGATGCGGGAGTACGGCCACCAGGCGGTGGTCTGGCAGACCGCGGTCAACCCGATGGTCGCGTTGGAGCTGCTCGCCACCGGCGTCTGGTCCGGCGTCGGCGTGCTCGGCCCGGAGGCGCTGCCCCCGATGCCCTTCCTCGACCTGCTGACCGCCTACGGCTCGCCGTGGGGAATGGAGGAGCGATGAGCCGCTACGGGGCCATGTACGGGCCGGACGTCACCTTTCTCGGGGTGGACCGGTGCACGCTCGACGACCCCGCCTCGTACGCCGACGCCGACGTGGTGATCATCGGGGCGCCCTTCGACGGCGGCACCTCGCACCGGCCCGGCACCCGGTTCGGGCCGTCGGCGATCCGCCAGGCGTGCTACCTGGCCCACGACGGCTCCCGCCCATCGCTCGCGCTGCGCGTCGACGCGCTCCGCGACCTGCGGGTGTACGACGCCGGCGACGTCGAGATGTTCTCCGGCGACATCGAACGCTCGCTGGCCGCCCTGGAAGCAGCGGTCTACGCCGCGTCATCCGCCGGTGCCATCCCGGTGGTGCTCGGCGGGGACCACTCCATCGCGCTGCCCGACGCCACCGGCGTGGCCCGGCAGCACGGGCACGGCCGGGTGTCGCTGGTGCACTTCGACGCGCACGCCGACACCGGCGAAATCGAGTTCGGCTCGCTGCACGGGCACGGCCAGCCGATGCGCCGGCTCATCGAGTCCGGCGCGGTACGCGGAGACCGTTTCCTTCAGATCGGGCTGCGCGGCTACTGGCCGGGCCCGGACATGCTGTCCTGGATGGCTGAGCAGCGGATGCGGTCCTACGAGATGACCGAGCTGGTCGCCCGCGGACTCGACACGTGCCTCACCGAGGCGTTCACGATCGCCGTCGATGAGTGCGAGGGAGTGTTCCTCTCCGTCGACGTGGACGTGGTCGACCCCGGGATGGCACCCGGCACCGGCACCCCGGAACCAGGCGGCCTGACCTCCCGGCAGTTGCTCGACGCCGTCCGCCGGGTCTGTTACGAGCTGCCCGTGGTCGGGGTGGACGTGGTCGAGGTCGCCCCGCCGTACGACCACGCCGACATCACCGCGTACCTGGGGAACCGGGTGGTCCTGGAGGCGCTCTCGGCAATCGCCCGCCGCCGCCGCGATGCCGCCGGTGGTTCACCATGGAACCCGAACCAACCCCTACTCGACGCCCGCTGACCAGCGGATTGACGGCAACCCGACACGTCAGGGCCCCAACCACGGACCTCCTTTGTGGATTACGCGCAACGGTGGTCGGTAAATGGTGATTCGCGGATCTGGTGCCCAGGTCGGCCGCACGATCAGCCCGCCCGGTTCGGCCAAGCGGATGCCTGGCCTGTCGTCCCGTCAGTGGTCCGCAACGTGTCGGTGGCAGGGCCGCCGCTCATCGATGGCCGGTGACGAGCGAACGGCGTAGGTGACGAGCGCGACGGCGGATATTGCACACAGTGTTTGCGACGACACTCATCGCCGTCACGATGCGACCACCGCCGAATCCTGGCCCGCCGCACCCGCCGTCGTTCGGTCGCGGGCCCCGCCCGCCCCGAACTGGTTCCGCCGAGCCAGTCCGGGCCGCCGCGTCGCCGTCGTCCTCGGTTCGATCACCCTGTCGATCCTGCTGCTCTGCTGCACCGGCACCGCCATCATCGGCGCGATGGTCGACGAGCCGACCCCGACCCGGACCGGCACCGCCGCCGAGGAGCCGCAGCAGCCCATCGTGGCGGCGCCCGCCGAGCCGACCGACGCGGCCGCCGCGCAGGACGCGTCGCCGGTGGCGGCACCCTCCGACTCCGCCGCGACCCCGCCGGCCTCGACCCCGTCCAGCGTCGCGCCCTCGCCGGTCGTGCGGGTGACGACCGTGACGGAGCGAGCCGTGGTCAGACACGGTGTTCGCACCGTGAAGGACTCGTCCCTGGCCGAGGGCAAGCGGGTGGTCCGGACCAAGGGTGTGGACGGCGTGAAGACGCTGACCTACCAGGTGACCACCACGGACGGGGTGCAGACGGGCAAGACGCTGGTCAAGTCCGTCGTGACGAAGCAGCCGGTGACCGAGGTCGTCGCCGTCGGCACCAAGAAGCCGCAGGCGAATTGCGACCCGAACTACAGCCCCTGCGTCCCGATCGCCAGCGACGTCGACTGCGCGGGCGGAAGCGGGGACGGCCCCGCCTACGTCAGCGGAACCGTCAAGGTCACCGGCAACGACATCTACCGCCTGGACAACGACAACGACGGCTACGGCTGCGACTGATCCCGTGCCGTGTCACTCGCGAGGTGGATGACTGGGTATAGAGCGTGATACCTCTGAGTCATATTGATGCCTCAGAGGTATCACGCTCTCCAGCCCGAGTGCTCCCGGCGCCCACGTCCCACCCGTGCCCGGCGTCGACGTCAGACGGCGAGGTGGGAGCGGATGAGGAAGCGGAGGCCGTCGGGGGCCTCCAGGGAGAAGCCACTGCCTCGGCCGGGGACCACGTCGACGGTCAGGCGGGTGTGCTTCCACAGCTCCCATTGGGACTTCGACATCCAGAACTCGACCGGCTCGGACACTCCGTCGACCGCGAGCGAGGCGAGCAGCACGTCGGACGAGCCGGTGCGGAACTCGCCCGCCGGGTAGCACATCGGGGCGCTGCCGTCGCAGCAGCCGCCGGACTGGTGGAACATCAGCGGTCCGTGCCGCTCCCGCAGCGACCGGATCAGGTCGGCCGCTGCGGGGGTCACGGAGACGAGGTTCATTAGAAGAAGCCGAGCTTCTGGGTGGAGTAGCTGACCAGCAGGTTCTTGGTCTGCTGGTAGTGCTCCAGCATCATCTTGTGGTTTTCCCGGCCGATGCCGGACTGCTTGTACCCGCCGAAGGCGGCGTGCGCCGGGTACGCGTGGTAGCAGTTGGTCCACACCCGGCCGGCCTGGATGGCCCGCCCGGCCCGGTACGCGGTGTTCATGTCCCGGGTCCAGACGCCCGCGCCCAGCCCGTACAGGGTGTCGTTGGCGGTCTTGACGGCGTCGTCGAGGTCGGCGAAGGAGGTCACCGAAACCACCGGACCGAAGATCTCCTCCTGGAAGATCCGCATCGAGTTGTCGCCCTCGAAGATCGTCGGCTCGACGTAGTACCCACCGGACAACTCGCCGCCCAGGTCCGCGCGGGACCCGCCGGTGAGCACCTTGGCGCCCTCCTGCCGACCGATGTCCAGGTAGGACAGGATCTTCTCCAACTGGTCGTTGGATGCCTGCGCCCCGATCATCGTGTCGGTGTCCAGCGGGTGCCCGGCGACGATCGCCTGCGTGCGCTCGACGGCTGCGGCGAGGAAGTCGCTGTAGTGACCCTGCTGGATCAGCGCCCGCGACGGGCAGGTGCAGACCTCACCCTGGTTGAGCGCGAACATGGTGAAGCCTTCGAGCGCCTTGTCGAAGAAGTCGTCGCGGGACGCGCTGACGTCGTCGAAGAAGATGTTCGGGCTCTTGCCACCCAACTCCAGGGTGACCGGCTTGATGTTCTCACTGGCGTACTGCATGATCAGCCGCCCGGTGGTGGTCTCGCCGGTGAACGCCACCTTGGCCACCCGGGACGAGGACGCCAGCGGCTTGCCGGCCTCCACGCCGAAGCCGTTGACGATGTTGAGCACGCCCGGCGGCAGCAGGTCCGCCACCAGCGACAGCCAGTAGTGGATGGACGCCGGGGTCTGCTCGGCCGGCTTGAGCACCACGGCGTTGCCGGCGGCCAGCGCGGGTGCCAGCTTCCAGGTCGCCATCAGGATCGGGAAGTTCCACGGGATGATCTGCCCGACCACGCCGAGCGGCTCGTGGAAGTGGTACGCCACGGTGTCGTCGTCGAGCTCGCCGAGCGAGCCCTCCTGGGCCCGGATGGCCCCGGCGAAGTAGCGGAAGTGGTCGATGGCGAGCGGGATGTCGGCCGCCAGCGTCTCCCGGATCGGCTTGCCGTTCTCCCAGCTCTCGGCGATGGCCAGCGATTCCAGGTTCTCCTGCATCCGGTCGGCGATCCGGTTGAGGATCAACGCCCGCTCGGCCACCGAGGTGCGGCCCCAGGCGTCGGCCGCGCCGTGCGCGGCGTCCAGGGCCTTCTCCACGTCCGGGGCGGTGCCTCGGGCCACCTCGGTGAACGTCTGCCCGGTGACCGGGGTGGGGTTCTCGAAGTAGTCGCCGCCGTGCGGCTTGACGTATTCGCCGCCGATGAAGTGGTCGTACCGGGACTGCCAGTGGGTGGGCGCGTCGTAGCGCGTCATGGTTACCTCCGCCGTCGTTGTGCGGGTGTGCCGACGGCGACGTTAGTTTCAGGAACGTTGCAGCCACGTTGCGCGCGGTAGGTCGTACTCCCCGGCGAGCTGGTCGATGCGGGCGAGGGCGAGCGGCCGGCGTGGCGCGCCCACCGGCAACGCCCGCGCAAGGGCCTGCCAGGCGGTCAGGTCGTCGGCGCCGGCGGGCGTCGCGGTCCAGGCCGCGAGCAGCGCCGGGTCCGTGGCGGCCAGCACGGCCGCGCGGAGCTGGCCGTCGATCAGCCGGCGCAGTCGGGTCACTCCCGGTGCGTCCGAGCCGGGCAGCAACGGCCCGGGGTACGCGTCGAGCGCGCCCGCCGGATCGCCCTGCTCCAGCCGGTCGGCGACGGTGGTGAAGTCGGCCCGGACGGTGCCGCGCAGCCGGTACGGGCGCGAATCGAGCAGTTCGGGGCCGAGCACCCGGCGCAGCCGGGACAGCTCAGCGCGCAGAGTCACCGGGTGCAGCCGGTCGTCGCCGTACAGGTCGAGGCCGAGCTGTTCGCCGGTGCGCCCCTCCGGATGGTGGAGCAGCAGCACCAGCAGCTCGCTGTGCCGCCGGCCGAGCCGGAGGCGCCGTCCGTCGACCCGCAGCTCCGCTTCGTCCCGGCCGAGCGCGGTCACGATGGCGACGCCGGGCTCCACCGGACGGTCGGCGGCCAGCTGTGCCTCGGCGGCCCGGGCGGTGGCCCGGACCAGCGCCAGGCTGTGCGGGTTGGCCAGGTGGTCGCCGCCGGTGATGTCGACCGCGCCGAGCAGCCGCCCGGTGACCGGGTCGTGGATCGGCGCGGCGGCGCAGGTCCAGCGCTGCACCGGCCGGCTGAAGTGTTCGGTGGCGAAGATCTGCACGCTGTGGTCGACGGCCAGCGCGGTGCCGGGGGCGTTGGTCCCGGCGTGCGTCTCGTCCCACCGGGCGCCGGGCACGAAGTTCATCCGCTCGGCGTGCCGGAGCACCCCCGGATGTCCCTCCACCCAGAGCAGCCGCCCGTACGCGTCGCACACCGCCATCAGGTGCGCGCCGTCCTGCGCGATGCCGCCGAGCAGGTCCCGGAAGAGTGGCAGCACCCGGGCCAGCGGGTGGGCGGCCCGGTAGGCGGCCAGCGCGTCGTCGACCAGGTCGACCGGTGGGGTGGCCTCCGGGTCGAGTCGCGCCGAGCGTTCCCATGAGCGGCGCACCACCTCCCGCACCCGGTGCGGCGCGGCGCCGGCGGTGAGGAACGCCTCGTGGGCGGCGCCGACCTGCGCGATCCGCTCTGCCGGATCGACGCCGAACTCCAGGGCGAGCCACGGGTCAGCCATCGGGCGACCTCCTCGGCCCCCATCGTGACGCAGCTCACCCCCGTTCGCCAACCGCCGGGTCCCCGAGGGTGGAAAGGGTCGGCGAACCTGGCCGTTTCGGGGATCGGTGCGCGTGCCGGCTGAACGGTAGGGCGCTCCCGTCCGTACCAGGCGGTGAAGGACACACCGAGGACGGGAGTGACGGCGATGAGGGTGCAGCGCAAGCACGTGCTGGCGGCGACCGTGGCGGTGCTCGCCGCGGCGGGAGTGGCGGTGGGGACCGGTTTCGGGTTCGCCGGCACCGCCCCGACGGGGCAGTCCGCCTGCTCGGGCTCGGTCACCTTCTCGGCGGAGGGCGGTGCGCCGGCGGCGACCAGTGACCGGTTCCCGGTGGGTACCCGGCTGCGGGTGACCAATCTGGACAACAACCGGGCGGCCACGGTGACGGTGACCGGCCCGTCGGGCAGTTGTGTGCTGCTCAACGCCGCAGCCATGGAGCTGGTCCGGGAGCCGGGGAAGAACGTGATCCGCCGCAACGTGGTGGAACGCCTGGACGGCGCCGCCGCGCCGCCCGCCGGGCAGCCGGCCGCCGGCACGGTACGTCCCGGCGCCGCATCGCCCGGCGTGCCCGGTCCGGCGCCCCGCTCGGCCTGCCAGGGCTCGATCACCTTCTTCGCCGAGGGCGGGGCTCCCGCGGCGACCAGTGGCCAGTTCCCGGTGGGCACCCGGCTGCGGGTCACCAACCTGGACAACAACCGGGTGACCACGGTGACGGTGACCGGCCCGTCGGGCAGTTGCGTGCTGCTCAACTCCGCCGCCATGGATCAGATCCGCGAGCCGGGCAAGAACCTGGTCCGCCGCAACACCGTCGAGGTGCTGCGCTGACGTTGCCGGGTTCGGAAGGGCACCTTCTTGGGAAGGTGCCCTTCCCGCACTCAGCCGAAGGCGGCGTCGAGGATGTCGGCGCCCCGGGTGAGGTGCGCGTCGGAGATCACCAGCGGTGGCAGGAAGCGCAGCACGTTGCCGTACGTGCCGCAGGTCAGGGTGAGCAGGCCGGCGGCGTGACAGGCGGCCGAGACCGCCGCCGTGCCGACCGGGTCGGGGATGAGCGTGCCGGGCTGCACCAGTTCCACGGCGAGCATCGCGCCCCGCCCGCGTACCTCGGCGATCCGGGGGTCCCGCTCGGCGATGGCCCGTAGCCGGGGGGTCAGCACCGCCTCGATCCGGCGGGCCGCGCCGGCCAGGTCCAGCTCGTGCATGGTCTCGATGGTGGCCAGCGCGGCGGCACAGGCGATCGGGTTGCCGCCGTAGGTGCCGCCGAGCCCGCCGACGTGCACGGCGTCCATCAGCTCGGCCCGACCGGTGACCGCCGCCAGCGGCAGGCCGCCGGCGATGCCCTTGGCCAGGGTGACCAGGTCGGGTTCGACGCCCTCGTGCTGGCAGGCGAACCAGTCCCCGGTGCGGCAGAAGCCGGTCTGGATCTCGTCGGCCACGAAGACCACCCCGGCCGCCGTGGCCCAGGCCCGTAGCGCCGGCAGGAAACCGGGCGCGGGCACCACGAAACCGCCCTCACCCTGGATCGGCTCGATCAGCAGTGCGGCGACGTTCTCCGCGCCGACCTGCTTCTCGATCATCTCGACCGCCCGGGCCGCCGCATCCGCGCCGGACAGCCCGCCGTCGCGCAGCGGGTACGACATCGGCACCCGGTAGATCTCCCCGGCGAACGGCCCGAACCGGTGCTTGTACGGCATGTTCTTCGCGGTCAACGCCATGGTCAGGTTCGTGCGGCCGTGGTACGCGTGGTCGAAGACCACCACCGCCGGTCGGCCGGTGGCGTGCCGGGCGATCTTCACGGCGTTCTCCACCGCCTCGGCGCCGGAGTTGAACAGCGCCGAGCGCTTCTCGAACCCGCCCGGCGTCAGCGCGTTGAGCTGCTCGCACACCGCCACGTACGACTCGTACGGTGCGACCATGAAGCAGGTGTGGGTGAACCGCTCGACCTGCGCCCGTACCGCCTCGACGACCTTCGGTGCGGAGTTGCCGACGCTGGTCACCGCGATGCCGGCGGCGAAGTCGATCCACTCCCGGCCGTCGACGTCGGTGATCGTTCCGCCGGAGGCTCTGTCCACGTAGGACGGCACGACACTGCTGACGCCCCGGGCGACCGCCGCGCCGCGTCGCTTGTGCAACTCGTCAGATGTGGTCACCGGTGTCAGCCTTCGATGTTGTGCATGACGTGCTTGATCCGGGTGTAGTCCTCCAGGCTGTAGACCGACAGGTCCTTGCCGTGCCCGGAGTGCTTGAAGCCGCCGTGCGGCATCTCGGAGACGAACGGGATGTGCGTGTTCACCCAGACGCAGCCGAAGTCCAGCCGCCGGGTCATCCGCATCGCCCGCCCGTGGTCCTTCGTCCAGACCGAGGCGGACAGGCCGTAGTCGACGCCGTTGGCCCAGCGCACCGCCTCGTCCTCGTCGGAGAAGCGCTGCACGGTGATGACCGGCCCGAACACCTCGTCCTGGATGATCTCGTCGGCCTGGCGCAGCCCGGAGACCACGGTCGGCGCGTAGAAGTAGCCGCGCTCGCCCTGCCGGGACCCGCCGCTCTGGATCGCTGCGTGGTCCGGCAGCCGGTCGACGAAACCGCTGACCCGGGCGAGCTGGTTGGCGTTGTTCAGCGGGCCGTAGAGCACATCGGCGTCGTCCGGGGCGCCGGTCTTTGTGTTGCGGGCCTGCTCGGCGAGCGCCGCCACGAAGTCGTCGTGGATCCCCGGACCGGCCAGCACGCGGGTGGCGGCCGTGCAGTCCTGCCCGGCGTTGAAGTAGCCGCCCATCGCGATGGCCTCGGCTGCCGCCGCCACGTCCGCGTCATCGAAGATCACCACCGGGGCCTTGCCGCCCAGCTCCAGGTGGGTCCGCTTCAGGTCGGGGGCCGCCGCGCCGGCGACCTCCATGCCCGCGCGGGTCGAGCCGGTGATCGAGACCAGCTGCGGGGTCGGGTGCGAGACGAGGGTACGACCGGTGTCCCGGTCGCCGCAGACCACGTTGAACACGCCCGGCGGGAAGAACTCAGCGGCGATCTCCGCGAGCAGCAGCGTCGACACCGGTGTGGTGTCCGACGGCTTGAGCACCACCGTGTTGCCGGCGGCGAGCGCCGGGGCGATCTTCCAGACGGCCATCATGAGCGGGTAGTTCCACGGGGTGACCTGGGCGCAGACGCCGATCGGCTCGCGCCGCACGTACGAGGTGTGCCCTGCCAGGTACTCCCCGGCGGACCGCCCCTCCAGCAGCCGGGCGGCGCCGGCGAAGAAGCGGAACTGGTCCACCGCCGGCGGCAGCTCCTCCTCGGCGGTGAGCTGGCGCGGCTTGCCGGTGTTGCGGACCTCGGCGTCGACCAACTCGGCTGCGCGGGCCTCCACCGCGTCGGCGAGCTTGAGCATGGCCCTCTGCCGCTCGGCCGGGGTGACCTCCCGCCAGCTCTCGAACGCGGTGGCGGCGGCGGTCATGGCCGCGTCCACGTCGGCGGCGCCGGAGACCGGGGCCTGGGCGAACACCTCACCGGTGCAGGGGTCGATCAGGTCGGCGTAGCCACCGTCGGCCGGTTCGACGTAGGAGCCGTTGACGAAGTTGCGCAGCTGCTGCTGGTCACTCATGACTGGATCTCTCCGAGGGGGCCGGGGGTGCGCTTCTGCGGCGGTTATCGCAATCTGTCTGCCATCTTGGCTACTGAATTCGCGGCAGACAAGGGCTCCGGCGACTGTTTCCGTCGGGTGCTTCCTCGTCTACGCTGCTCGGCGTGGAGTCCGCAGCCTTCTTCGTCGCCTCCCGCCCCGCCCACGGCGAGGGGGAGCTGACCGTCCACCACCCGTACGACGGTCGCCTGGTGGGGCGTACCACGCTGGCCACCGCCGACCAGGTCGAGGCCGCCGTCGCCGCGGCGGCCGGAGTGGCCGCGCAGGCCGCGGCCCTGCCCGCGCACGCCCGCGCGGCGGCCCTGGACCACGTGTCCCGGCGGCTCGCCGAACGCGCCGAGGAGGTCGCGGCGCTGATCACCGCCGAGAACGGCAAGCCGGTGAAATGGGCCCGAGCCGAGGTCGGACGGGCGGTGTCCACCTTCCGGTGGGCCGCAGAGGAGGCCCGACGCTTCTCCGGGGAACTGCAACGACTCGACACCGACCCGGCCGCCAGCGGGCGGATCGCGCTGGTCCGGCGGGTGCCGAAGGGGCCGGTGCTGGGCATCGCGCCGTTCAACTTCCCGCTCAACCTGGTCGCGCACAAGGTGGCACCGGCCATCGCGGTCGGCGCGCCGATCATCGTCAAGCCGGCCCCGGCGACCCCGCTGTCCGCGCTGCTGCTGGGCGAGTTGCTGGCCGAGACCGAGCTGCCCGCCGGGATGTTCTCGGTCCTGCCGCTGCCGAACTCCCGTGCCGCCGAACTGGTCACCGACCCCCGGCTGCCGGTGGTGTCGTTCACCGGATCCGGGCCGGTCGGCGCGGCCATCCGTCGCCAGGTGCCGGAGAAGCACGTGACGCTGGAGCTGGGCGGCAACGCGGCGGCGGTGATCTGCGCGGACTGGACGTCGGACGAGGACCTGGCCTTCGCCGCGCAGCGCATCGCCACGTTCGCCAACTACCAGGCCGGCCAGTCGTGCATCGCCGTCCAGCGGGTGTACGTGCACCACGCGCTCTTCGCCGACTTCCTGCCCCGGCTGGTGGCGGCGGTGCGTGCACTGCGCACCGGTGACCCCTCCTCGGAGCTGACGGACGTGGGGCCGATGGTGTCCGAGGACGCGGCCCGCCGGGTCGAGACGTGGGTGGCCGAGGCGGTCGCGGCCGGCGCCACCGTCGAGGTGGGCGGGGCCCGTGACGGCGCCACCTACCCGCCGACCGTGCTGACCGGCGTGCCGGCGGACGCCAAGGTCGTCGCCGAGGAGGTGTTCGGGCCGGTGCTGGTGGTCGCCCCGGTCACCGACGACCAGGCCGCGTTCACCGCGGTCAACGATTCGGCGTACGGGTTGCAGGCGGGCGTGTTCACCCGGCGGCTGGACGTGGCCTTCGCCGCCGCGCGGTCCCTGGAGGTGGGCGGGCTGATCGTCGGCGACGTGCCGTCGTACCGGGCCGACCAGATGCCGTACGGCGGGGTCAAGGGCAGCGGCGTCGGCCGGGAAGGACTGCGCAGCGCGATGGACGACTACACCGAGCCGCGGGTCATGGTGCTGACTGGATTGGCGCTCTAGCCGTTCGATCCGGGCCTGGTCGTGCGCTTCGTCAACGACTACCGAAACCTTGATCGGTACGAAACCGTCGATCGTGCTACGGCCGAGACCGTGGCTGAGATTGTCACGAGTGGTGCCAGCTTGCCCGACGAAGAAGCCATCCGTTCGATGTTCACGGCCGGCGGCGGCGACAGTCGGCAACCGTCGCCCTCCGTCCAGTGACGCACCGCTCATGATGGCGGGTCGATGGACCGCCGGCGACCCGGGCGGATCGGCTTGGCCACCGCACTCCGCGAGCGGGAAGGCGCGTCAGAGCCATTGCGCCGGGGGCAGATCATCGTAAGGCCCGAATAGCATCGGGGCATGGCGAGCTCCGAGACGGACAGCAGCAGGTCCAAGGCGTGGGCGTGGCCGGTCGGGATCCTGGTCGGCCTGGCGATCGGCATCCCCGTGTTCGGTTCGTCGGGTGGAGTCGCCTTCGGCGTCGCCATCGGCGTTGCCTTCGCGATCGCCTTTGGCGCGACCAGTAAGCGCACCGAAGCTCCCGCCGCCCACGGCGACCCAGATGGCGATACCAGCTCCACCGGCACTGGCCCGGCGGGTCCCTCCACCCGGGACAATCCAGACGGCAGCACCACCGGGGGCGACGCCGACGGCCCGGATCGAGGGTGATCGACTCCATGTCGGGGACATCGGGGCATTCCGGGCCGTCGGATAGCCCGATGTCGCCGATATCGAGTGGATCATGGCCGCCGCCACCACCGCCGGCACCGCTGGTGGCGGTGCCGGGCAGTGTGGGGGAGGCGGTGGCTGTGCAGGAGGAGTTGCGGCCGCTGGTGGACCTGGTCGGGCCGGGGCCGACCGCGCCAGCGACGGTGGCTGGCCTGGACGTCGCGTACGCGCAGAGCGGTGATCTCCTCGCGGCGGCCGTGACCGTGCTGGACGCCCGGACGCTGGCCGTGGTGGACTCCGCGGTCAGCGTGGGCCGGCCCGCGTTCGGCTACGTTCCGGGGCTGTTCGCCTTCCGTGAGCTGCCCGCGTTGCTCGCCGCACTGGACCGGCTGAGCACCCGCCCGGACCTGCTGGTCTGTGATGGGCACGGGCTGGCCCATCCGCGCCGATTCGGGCTTGCCTGTCACCTCGGCGTGGTCACCGGGCTGCCTGCCATCGGGGTGGGGAAGACGCCCCTGGTCGGTCAGTGGGATCCACCGCCCGCCGAGCGGGGTGCCTGGTCGCCGCTGCGCGACGGCGACGAGGTCGTCGGCCGGGTCCTGCGGACCCAGGACGGGGTGAAGCCGGTCTTCGTGAGCGTCGGGCACCGGATGAGCCTGGACAACGCCGCCGCGCAGGTGCTCGCACTGACCCCGCGTTACCGACTGCCGGAGACCACCCGTACCGCCGACCGGCTCTGCCGGGACGCCCTCGCTCGCGCGCTAGCTGGGCATCCCTAGCCAGCAGTCCGGCAGAGCCCGCAGCAGGTCGGCGGGCCGAGCCCTCAAACCGTAACGCCGCACACATACGGCCCGCTCAATGACCAGGGGTGGGGGTGGGCCGGTAGTAGCCTGACCGCGGACCCCACCCGGGGAGGAACGGTGAGGTGATCATGACGGTACGTCGGCGCGTGGCGCGGCTCGGGACGGTCTGCGGTCTGGTGGGCGGCCTGGTGATGCTCGGTGCGTCGCCGGCGCTGGCCGACGACGACTCGGTCCGGGTGGGTTCGGCCAGCAGCTTCGCCGCCGGCGGCTCCGCGCAGGGGGTGAACGTCGCGGTGCGCAAGCGCTCCGACGGGTGCGTCCTGCTGCGTACCGCCCTGGGTCTGCGCCTTGAGGGTCTCCAGCCGGACCAGGTGACGGTGCAGGTCAACGCGGGCGGGACCTGGTTCCCGGTGGCCGTTTCCGGCGGTGACGGCAACGTGGTGACCGGGCAGACCTCGCCGGCGAAGCCGACCCTGTGCAAGGGCAAGGGCATCACCGTGCGTTACCGGGTGGCGTTCGCCGCCGGTGCTCCGGCTGGTCGGCTCGTGGTGACCGGCGCGGCCGCCAGCACGGCAGGGCAGGAGCTGGGTCGGGGTTCCGACTCGGCGAAGGTGACCGGCGGCCGGGCCGCCGCGTCGCCGACCCCGTCGAAGAAGCCGTCGCCCACCCCGAGCGTGGCCACGACCGAGGCCGCGCCGGTCGACGCGGTGAATCCGGCCGCGCTGGACGGTGCGCCCGACACCACGGCTACCGCGGCCGAATCGTCCGGGGGCGGCTCGCCGGTGATGTTCTTCGGCATCGCGATGGTGGCGGTTGGGCTGCTGCTCATCGGGCTGCTGTTCCGTCGCTCGCGGCAGGATCGGACGCCGACCGACGGGGCGCTGGGGCCGCTGCCGGGCAACCCCGGTGGCACCACCTACCGCTCCGGCGGCGGGTCGCCGACCGCGCCCGGTCACCCCGGCCCGGTGTACGGCCAGCCGCAGCCGGCGGACGGCTACGGCACGGTGCCCTCCCCCCGGCCCGCCGCCGGTGGGGTCTACGGGGCACGGCCGGCCGATCCCGCGCCGACGCCGGACGCGACGCAGCCGATGCCGGGCAATCCTCCGGCCCGCCCGCTGCCCGGCGACCCGCCCGCCGACGGCGGCGATCACACCGTGTTCATGCCCCGGCTCCCCGGCTGAGCGGGGACCGGCGTCGACCCTCCGATACGCTCAGGTTCGGTGGAACCTGCGGCCCGAGGAGCGGAACTAGTGTCGGATCTGTCCCAGATCGTGAAGGCGTACGACGTCCGAGGGACGGTGCCGGACCAGTGGGACGAGCGGGTCGCGGAGGCACTCGGAGCAGCATTCACCCAACTGCTCAACACCACTGAGGAGCCGGGCGACGCGGTCGTCGTCGGGTACGACATGCGGGCCAGTTCGCCCGGGTTGGCCGCCGCCTTCGCCGCTGGCGTCCGGGCCGAGGGACGCTCGGTGATCGAGATCGGGCTCGCCTCCACCGACCTGCTCTACTTCGCCTCCGGTTCGCTCGACCTGCCCGGTGCGATGTTCACCGCCAGTCACAACCCGGCGCAGTACAACGGCATCAAGATGTGCCGCTCCGGTGCGCGCCCGATCGGCCAGGACAGCGGGCTGGCAGAGATCCGTGAGCGGGCTCAGGCGCTGCTCGACTCGGGCGAGTCCCGGCCGGCCGGCGAGCCGACCCGGCCCGCCGAGCGGCGGGACCTGCTCCCCGACTACGCCGCGTACCTGCGCAAGCTGGTCGACCTCTCCGGCAGCCGGCCGCTGAAGGTGGTGGTCGACGCCGGCAACGGGATGGGCGGCTTCACCGTCCCCACCGTGCTGGGCGACGCCGCCCTGTCGGCCCTGCCGCTGGAGATCGTCCCGCTCTACTTCGAACTCGACGGCACCTTCCCCAACCACGAGGCCAACCCACTGGACCCGGCGAACCTGGTCGACCTCCAGCGCGCCGTGGTCGAGCACGGGGCCGACATCGGGCTGGCCTTCGACGGCGACGCCGACCGGTGCTTCGTGGTGGACGAGCGCGGTGAGCCGGTCTCGCCGTCGGCGATCACCGCCCTGGTCGCCGCGCGCGAGCTGGCCAAGCACCCGGGTTCCACGGTGATCCACGGTCTGATCACCTCCAGTGCGGTGCCGGAGATCATCCGTGAGCACGGTGGGGAGCCGGTGGTCGCCCGCGTCGGGCACTCCTTCATCAAGGCGGAGATGGCCCGGACCAACGCTGTCTTCGGCGGTGAACACTCCGCGCACTACTACTTCCGGGACTTCTGGTTCGCCGACACCGGGATGCTCGCCGCGATGCACACCCTGGCCGCGCTCGGTGAGCAGTCACTGCCGCTGTCCGTGCTGGCCGGCGAGTACGAGCGCTACATCGCCTCCGGTGAGATCAACTCGACGGTGCTCGACCAGGCGGCGGCGGTGGCCGAGGTGCGGGCCGCGTACCCCGATGCGGTGCCCGACGAGATGGACGGGCTCACGCTGCGTTTCCCCGATGGCGCCTGGTTCAACCTGCGCGCCTCCAACACGGAGCCGTTGCTGCGGCTCAACGTCGAGGCGCCCACCCGCGAGCGGATGGTCTCGCTGCGGGACGAGGTGCTCGGCCGCGTTCGCCGATAAGATCGCCTGCGCCGGTCGGCACCGCCGCCGGTGAAGCCGCACACGTGGAAGGAGCCGTGCCATGGCCCTGGATCCGCAGTTGCTCGAGATTCTCGCCTGTCCGGACACGCACCACGCCCCGCTCGCCTACGACGCCGAGGCGCAGACGCTGACCTGCACGCAGTGCGCCCGGATCTTCGAGGTCCGCGACGACGTGCCGGTGCTGCTGCTCGACGAGGCGCGCGGCGGCCCCGGGCAGCCCTCATGATCGACGGTACGGCCGGGGTCAGCGGACGTCGTGACGCCGACGAGGCCCTGCTCGACAACCCGGATGCCCTGGCCGAGCAGGACCCGGGCGGCATGCTCCGGCACACCGCCTCGGCCGGCGCGCAGGTCCGCGAGACGGCCGCACTGGCCGCCGAGGCGAACCTCGCGGTGCTCGCCGACGACGGGCGGCCCCGGGCCGTGGTGATCGCCGGCATCGGCACCGCGGGGCGGACCGGGGACATACTCGCCACGGTCGCCGGGCCGCGCTGCCCGGTCCCGGTCATCGCGCACCGCAGCGCCGGCGTACCCGGTTGGGTGGGTGCGGCCGACGTGGTGATCGCCGTGAGCGCGTCCGGTCGCAGCCCGGAGGCGCTGGGCGCCGCCGAGGCGGCGCACCGGCGGGGCGCCCGGCTGGTCGCGGTGGGTGCCCCCGACTCGCAGTTGCAGTCGGTCGCCGAGCGGGCCCGGGCGCCGTTCATCCCGGTGCCCCGGCGCGCACCGGCGCGGGCCAGCCTCTGGGCGCTCACCGTGCCGGTCCTGCTCGCCGCCCGTTCCCTCGGGCTGGTGAAGGTCAACGAGGCGGACCTGGCGGAGACCGCGGCCCGGCTCGACGCGGACGCCGACCGCTGCCGGTCCGCCGCGGAGTCCTTCGTCAACCCGGCGAAGTCACTGGCCCTGGGCCTGGCCGGCTCGATCCCGATCGTCTGGGGCTCGTCCCCGCTGGCCACCGTGGCGGCCCGCCGGTTCGGCGACACCCTGTCGGCCAACGCCCGCTACCCGGTGGTCACCGGGGCGCTCGGCGAGGCCGGTCGGGGCCGGGTCGGCCTGCTGGACGGCGTCTTCGGTGGCCTGGCCGAGGGGGAGCGTGACATCTTCGCCGACCCGGCGGAGGACGACGGCGAGGGGACCCGACTGCGGCTCGTGCTGCTGCGCGATGGCGGGCTCAACGCCGAGGACGACACGGACGAGCCGCTGGCGGTCGAGGAGCGCCGCGCGGACGCGGTGCAGACCCTCGCCGAGCGTCGCGGGGTGCGGTGCGACGTGGTGACCGCCGAGGGTGGCTCCGCGCTGGAGCGGCTGGCCTCGCTGATCGCCGTCCCGGACTTCGCCTCGATCTACCTTGCCCTGGCCCACGGACTGGACCCGATGGCGGTACCAGCCATCACCGAAATGAAGGAGCTGTCGAACCAGTGAACGAATGTAGGGGGCGGCGCGGCACGCGCGCACCGGGCAGCGCAGTGCGGCAGAGCGGGGCGCTGGCATGAGCGCCAACGGCGGAACCAAAGCGATCGTCGCCGCCCTGCTGGCCAACGTCGGCATCGCCGTCACCAAGTTCGTCGCGTTCCTGCTGACCAGTTCGTCGTCGATGCTGGCCGAGGCGATCCACTCGGTCGCCGACTCCGGCAACCAGGCCCTGTTGCTGCTCGGCGGCAAGCGGGCGAAGCGGGCGGCCACCCCGGAGCATCCGTTCGGGTACGGCCGGGAGCGCTACGTCTACGCGTTCATCGTGTCGATCGTGCTGTTCAGCGTCGGTGGCCTGTTCGCCCTGTACGAGGCGTACCACAAGTGGGAGCACAAGGGGGGAATCGAGTCCTGGCACTGGGTGCCGGTCGTCGTGCTGGTGGCGGCGATCATCATGGAGTCGTTCTCCTTCCGAACCGCCATCAAGGAGTCCAACCTCGTCCGGGGCAACCAGTCCTGGGTGCACTTCATCCGCCGGGCCAAGGCGCCTGAGCTGCCGGTGGTGCTGCTGGAGGACCTCGGCGCGCTGGTCGGTCTGGTCTTCGCGCTGTTCGGCGTCACCATGACGCTGATCACCGGCAACGGCGAGTGGGACGCCGCCGGTACCGCGATGATCGGCATCCTGCTGGTGACGATCGCCGTCGTGCTGGCCATCGAGACCAAGAGCTTGTTGCTCGGTGAAGGCGCCGAGCAGCAGGACGTGGCCGCCATCGAGCGGGCGATCACCGAGGGCCCCGAGGTGGAGCGGATCATCCACATGAAGACGCTCTACCTGGGGCCGGAAGAGCTGATGGTGGCCGCGAAGATCGGGGTGCAGGCCTGCGAGAACGCCCACGATCTGGCCCGGGGCATCAACGCCGTGGAACTGCGGATCCGTGCCGCCGTTCCGACCGCCCGGGTGATCTACCTGGAGCCGGACATCTACAGCGCTGCCGCCGCTGAGGCCGGCACCGGTGCGGCCGCCGACACCGCCGTGACGCAACCCGGGGATGGATCGGGCGAGGCGGCCGGGCGGCCCGGGGGCTGACAGGTGGAGCTGCTGTACGGACCGATTCGGGACTACGCCTGGGGGTCCCGCTCGGCGATCGCCATGTTGCAGGGGCGACCGGTGCCCAGCGCCGGCCCGGAGGCGGAGCTGTGGCTGGGCGCCCACCCGGGCGCCCCGGCCAGCGTTGAGCGGGCCGGTCTGCGGGTCAGCCTCTGCGACCTGGTGCGCGACGAGCCGGGGCAGTGGCTCGGCCAGCGGGTCTCGGATCGGTTCGGCAGCAGGCTGCCGTTCCTGCTCAAGGTGCTCGCCGCCGACGCCCCGCTGAGCCTGCAGGCCCATCCGGACGCCGAGCAGGCTCGGGCGGGCTTCGCGGCGGATGCGGGGCGCCCGCTGGAGGAGCGCAACTACTCCGACCCGCACCACAAGCCGGAGCTGCTGGTGGCGCTGACGCCGTTCGAGGCGCTGTGCGGTTTCCGGGACCCGGCGGAGTCGGCCGAGGCGCTCGCCGCGTTCGGCGTACCGGCGTTGGCGCCGGTGGTCGCCGCGTTGCGAACCGGGCTGGCG
This sequence comes from Micromonospora sp. NBC_00389, assembly GCF_036059255.1. NCBI lineage: Bacteria > Bacillati > Actinomycetota > Actinomycetes > Micromonosporales > Micromonosporaceae > Micromonospora > Micromonospora sp. NBC_00389. Next base: position 2,551,484 of record NZ_CP107947.1, read on the forward strand.
GGGCTGCGGGCGGCGGTGCAGACGCTGCTCGCCTGGCCGGCGGCGGAGCGCGGCGAGTTGCTGGGCTCCGTGGTGGTGGCCTCGACCGACGGCCCGGACGCGGAACTGGCCCGCCGGCTGGCTCTTGCCTACCCGGGGGACCCGGGCGTGCTGGTCGCGCTGCTGCTGCACCACGTGCGGCTGGTGCCCGGGGAGGCGATCTGGATGCCCGCCGGCAACCTGCACGCCTACCTGAGCGGCTGCGGAGTGGAGATCATGGCGGCCAGCGACAACGTGCTGCGCGGCGGGCTGACCCCGAAGCGGGTGGACGTCGACGAGTTGCTGCGGGTGCTGCGCTTCGAGGTGCTCGACGATCCGGTACGGACCGCGCAGCCGGTCGCCCCGGGTGTGGACTGGTGGCCGGTGCCGGTGGACGACTTCGCGCTGCACCGGGTGCGGGTCGGGGCGGCGGTGCCCGCGGTCACGCTGTCGCTGCCCGGTCCCCGGGTGGTGCTCTGCGGTGTCGGCCCGATCACCGTGGACGACGGGGCTGGCGCGCTGACGCTGGGGTCCGGTCAGGCGGCGATCGGCACCGCGGCCGGTGAGCAGTTGCGGGTCAGCGGCAGCGGTGAGGCGTACGTGGCCACCGCCGGACTGCGTTGACGCTGACTCACCGCGACGACACAAGTCCGACTTTCCCGGAATAGCTTGACGCTGTGCTGCTCAGGTGTGACTCTATGAGTACGCAGCGTTATCGCGACGACGGTCCGACAACGTGCGGGGAACCAAACCGGGGGGATGCGCGGGGCGGGCGGGAGTGGGCGGAATTTCTGTCCATCACCGACCGCCCCGTGCGCTGTCCGCGGACCGTCCCTGGCGCCCGTCGCCGACGCGCGTAAGGTGGAGGGTCGGCGCAGACATCGTTCGACAGGAGCTTTCATGACCAGCACCCTCCCGGCGTTCCCCAGCGGTACGCCGTCCGAGGCCCGGCCGAGCACCCTCGCCGAGGGCGACTTCAAGGTGGCGGATCTGTCGCTTGCCGAATACGGGCGCAAGGAGATCCAACTCGCCGAGCACGAGATGCCCGGCCTGATGTCGATCCGCCGGGAGTTCGCCGAGGCGCAGCCGCTCGCCGGCGCGCGGATCACTGGCTCGCTGCACATGACCATCCAGACTGCCGTCCTGATCGAGACGCTGGTGGCCCTCGGCGCGCAGGTGCGCTGGGCGTCCTGCAACATCTTCTCCACTCAGGATCACGCCGCCGCGGCGATCGTCGTCGGCCCGGACGGCACCCCCGAGGCCCCCGCCGGCGTGCCGGTCTACGCCTGGAAGGGCGAGACCCTGCCGGAGTACTGGTGGTGCACCGAGCAGGTGCTCGCCTGGCCGGACGGGCAGGGCCCGAACATGATCCTCGACGATGGCGGCGACGCCACCCTGCTGGTGCACAAGGGCGCCGAGTTCGAGCAGGCCGGGGTCGTGCCGCCGGTCGAGTCCGCCGACTCCGAGGAGTACGCGGTCATCCTCGAGCTGCTGCACCGCTCGCTCCCTGAGGACGGTCAGCGCTGGACCCGGATCGCCGCCGGCATCAAGGGCGTGACCGAGGAGACCACCACGGGCGTGCACCGGCTCTACGAGATGCACCGCGCCGGCACCCTGCTCTTCCCGGCCATCAACGTCAACGACTCGGTGACCAAGAGCAAGTTCGACAACAAGTACGGCTGCCGGCACTCGCTGATCGACGGCATCAACCGGGCCACCGACGTGCTGATCGGCGGCAAGATGGCCGTCGTGATGGGCTACGGCGACGTGGGCAAGGGCTGCGCCGAGTCGCTGCGTGGCCAGGGCGCCCGGGTCGTGGTGACCGAAATCGACCCGATCTGCGCGTTGCAGGCCGCGATGGACGGCTACCAGGTCGCCACCCTGGACGACGTGGTCGAGCAGGGTGACATCTTCATCACCGCCACCGGCTGCTACGACGTCATCACCAACGAGCACATGGCCCGGATGAAGCACCAGGCCATCGTCGGCAACATCGGCCACTTCGACAACGAGATCGACATGGCCGGCCTGGCCAAGCGCTCCGACGTCGAGCGGGTCAACATCAAGCCGCAGGTCGACCTGTGGCGCTTCGCCGACGGGCACGCCATCCTCGTGCTCTCCGAGGGCCGCCTGCTGAACCTGGGCAACGCCACGGGGCACCCGAGCTTCGTGATGTCGAACTCGTTCGCCAACCAGACGATCGCCCAGATCGAGCTGTTCACCAAGACCGAGGACTACCCGATCGGCGTCTACGTGCTGCCCAAGCACCTGGACGAGAAGGTCGCCCGGCTGCACCTGGGCGCGCTCGGCGCCAAGCTGAGCACGCTGACCAAGGAGCAGGCCGCCTACCTGGGCGTCTCCACCGAGGGTCCGTTCAAGCCGGACCACTACCGCTACTGATCGACACTTTCGTACCGGGTCGGCTGTCCGCAGCCGGCCCGGTTCGTCGTTCCCGGCCGGTTCGGACCCTGGTCAGTCCGGGTGGGAACGACGGCGGGCGGGGCGGAACCACGTCCACAGACACCAGGCCAGCCATCCGAGCGACACGACGGTGGCCAGCGCCCGCATGCGCAGCGCGCTGAGCAGCAGCACCACGGCCAGCACCGTCAGCCACGGCAGGAATCCCTTCACGGCGGGATCCTTTCACAGCCCTGACGACACCGGCTGATCGTCGCTCGGCCGAGGCTAGGTCGCGACCCAGGTGAGCTTGTCGAGAACGGCTTGACGAGGCCTCTGATCAGGAGGAAGGTATGGCTGCCCTAAGTTAGCTGAGAAGTGCCTGAGGATCTCGGAGTCCCGATGTTCGCCACCTATCTGATCGGCCTGCGGGAAGGCCTGGAAGCGACCCTGGTGGTCAGCATCCTCGTGGCCTTCCTGGTGAAGTCGCAGCGGCGGGACCGGTTGCCGCAGGTCTGGGCAGGGGTCGGCCTGGCCGTTGCGCTCTCGGTGCTCTTCGGCTGGCTGATCGAGTACACCTCGACCTCCCTGCTGGCCCGCTCCGAGGACCGCGAGTTGTTCGAGGCGGTCACCTCTGTTGCCGCCGTCGTCTTCGTCACCTGGATGATCTTCTGGATGCGTCGGGCCGCCCGGAGTATCGCCGGCGAGCTGCGGGGCAAACTCACCGAGGCGCTGGCCGTCGGCTCTCTGGCGGTCGCCGGAATGGCCTTCCTCGCGGTGATCCGCGAGGGCCTGGAGACCGCGCTGATCTTCTACTCCGCCGCCCAGGGCGCGGCCGGCGACAGCGGGCCGCTGCTCGCGCTGATCGGCGGCATCGCCACCGCCGTGGTGATCGGCGGGCTGCTGTACGCCAGTGCCCTGCGGATCAACCTCAGCAAGTTCTTCACCTGGACCGGCGCGCTGCTGATCCTGGTCGCCGCCGGCATCCTCAAGTACGGCGTGCACGACTTCCAGGAGGCCGGCGTCCTGCCCGGCCTGAACGACCTGGCCTTCGACATCACCACCGTGCTCGACCCGAGCACCTGGTACGCCGCGCTGCTCGCCGGCATGTTCAACGTGACCCCCGCGCCCACCGTGCTGGAGACGATCGCCTGGGTCGGGTACGCCGTGCCGGTCCTCCTGCTCTTCCTGCGCCCGACCCGCCGCAAGTCGGCACCCGTCGCGGCACCGGCCGGGCCCGCGAGCGAGGCGGCCCCGACGACCGGCGCGAGCGACACCGCGAACACCCCCACCCCCACCACCGCTACCGGCACCGAGCGCGGGGCCGACCCCGAGGCCGACGCGGCGACCACGCCGCAGCGTGCCTGACCCCACGAGGAGAGAAAGCTCAGATGCGTACCGCCCGATTTTTCGCGTTGGCCGCCGCCGGCGTGCTGGCGACGACCGGTGTTGCCGCCTGCTCCGACTCGGAGAAGGGTGACTCGGCCACGGCCGGCGGCCCGATCGTGGTCAAGGCCAGCGACACCGCCTGCGATGTCGGCACCACCGACCTCGGCGCCGGCACCGCCACCTTCAAGATCACTAATTCCGGTGCGAAGGTGACCGAGTTCTACGTGTACGCCTCCGGCGACCGGGTGATGGGCGAGGTCGAGAACATCGCCCCCGGGCTGAGCCGCGAGCTGCATGTGGAGCTGCCGGCCGGCACGTACGAGACGGCCTGCAAGCCGGGGATGAGCGGCAAGGGCATCCGGGGCGCGCTCAAGGTCAGCGGGTCGGCGCAGCCGCTGACCGCCGACGCCGCGCTGGCGGGCGCCACGGACAACTACCAGCGGTACGTCAAGAGCCAGACCGGCGCGCTGCTGGAGAAGACCGAGGAGTTCGTGGCCGCGGTCAAGGCCGGCGACGTGGCGAAGGCCAAGACGCTGTTCCCGGTGGCCCGCACCTACTGGGAGCGGATCGAGCCGGTGGCCGAGATCTTCGGCGACCTCGACCCCAAGATCGACGGCCGCGAGGAGGTCATCGAGGAGGGGATGGAGTTCACCGGCTTCCACCGGATCGAGAAGGACCTCTGGCAGTCCGGCGACATCAGCAAGGACGGCCCGATCGCCGACCGGCTGCTGGCCGACGTCAAGGAGATCGTGGCCAAGGCCAACGCCGAGAAGCTCTCTCCGCTGCAGCTCGCCAATGGCGCCAAGGAACTGCTCGACGAGGTGGCCAGCGGCAAGATCACCGGCGAGGAGGACCGCTACTCGCACACCGACCTGTGGGACTTCGCCGCCAACCTGGAAGGTTCCAAGGCCGCCGTGTCCGCCCTGCGGCCGGCGCTGGAGCAGCGCTCGCCGGAGCTGGTCACGCAGCTCGACACCGAGTTCACCAACGTCGAGGCGCTGCTCGGCAAGCACCGCGACGGCGACGGCTGGAAGCTGCACACCGCGCTGAGCAAGGCCGAGCTCAAGGAGCTTTCCGACGGCATCAACGCGCTCGCCGAGCCGATCAGCAAGGTCGCTGCGGTCGTCGCCCGGTGACCGGACGTCAGGGGGAGTCGAGTCGATGAGCGGAAGCAGGTTGAGCCGGCGGCGGGCGATCACGCTCGCCGGTGTCGGAGTGGCCGGAGTCGCCGGGGTGGCGGCGGGCGCGGGCGCGCTGATCAGCGACTCTCGTGACCCGGCCGCGGCCAGCGACCACCCGGCGGGGGCAGTGCCGTTCCATGGCGAACACCAGGCCGGCATCGTCACCCCGGCTCAGGACCGGCTGCATTTCGTCGCCTTCGACGTGATCACCAAGGACCGGGCCCGGCTGGTCGAGCTGCTCCAGGAGTGGACGGCTGCCGCCGTGCGGATGACCGCCGGGCGCGACGCCGGGGTGCTCGGCGCGGTCGGCGGGATGCCGGAGGCCCCGCCGGACGACACCGGCGAGGCGCTCGGCCTGCCCCCGTCGCAGCTCACCCTGACGATCGGCTTCGGGCCGACGCTGTTCCGCGACGCCGATGGCCGGGACCGGTTCGGCATCGCCGACCGGCGCCCGGCCGCCCTGGCCGAGCTGCCGAAGTTCCCCGGCGACGCGTTGCAGCCGCAACTCTCCGGCGGCGACCTCTGCGTGCAGGCGTGCGCCAACGATCCGCAGGTGGCGGTGCACGCGATCCGCAACCTGGCCCGGCTCGGTATGGGTGTGGTCAGTGTCCGCTGGTCGCAGCTCGGCTTCGGTCGTACCTCGTCGACCTCCCGCGACCAGGCCACGGCGCGCAACCTGTTCGGCTTCAAGGACGGCACGGCCAACCTCAAGGCCGAGGACACCGACCTGCTGCGCGAGCAGTTGTGGGTGCAGCCGGGCGACGGGCCGGACTGGATGGCCGGCGGCTCGTACCTGGTCACTCGCAAGATCCGGATGCTCGTGGAGACCTGGGACCGGACCTCGCTGGCCGAGCAGGAGGAGATCGTCGGTCGGACCAAGGGCAGCGGTGCCCCGCTGGGCAGGACCGACGAGTTCGACGAGCCGGATTTCGCCGCCCGTGGTGACGACGGGCAGCCGGTGATCGCCGAGCACGCCCACGTCACGCTGGCGCACCCCAGCCGCAACGCCGGCGCGCACCTGCTGCGCCGGGGCTACAACTTCGTCGACGGCTCGGACGGCCTCGGTCGGCTCGACGCGGGCCTCTTCTTCATCGCCTACCAGCGGGATCCACGCCGGCAGTTCGTGCCGATCCAGACCCAGTTGGCCCGGCACGACGTGATGAACGAATACCTTCGGCACGTCTCCAGCGGCCTGTTCGCCTGCCCGCCCGGAGTGCGCGACGGCGGGGACCACTGGGGGCGGGCACTCTTCGGCTGACCTCCGCCGTGATCGTGACAGTGCAACCGGCCGGAGGTAGCGGTGGCGCCGGGCGGCGCCGAAGGGGGATCATGGTGATGGCTCGGCTCCGGAACTTTCCGCGCGCCGCGCCCCCGCACCACGTGGCGCCGCCGCCGCAGGTCGGGATGCCACACTTGCCGGCGGCGCTATCCGTGCCGGGTGACGCCGGTCCCACCGAACTGAATGGGGATGCAATATTAATCCCATGAGAGCCCGGGTACTGGTGGTCGACGACGACCCCGCACTCGCCGAGATGCTCGGCATCGTGCTGCGTAGCGAGGGCTTCCTGCCCTCGTTCGTGGCCGACGGCGAGCGGGCGTTGGCGGCATTTCGCGACAGTCGTCCGGATATCGTGCTGCTCGACCTGATGCTGCCCGGAATGAGCGGTATAGACGTGGCCCGCTCGATCCGGGCCGAGTCCGGCGTGCCGATCGTCATGCTGACCGCCAAAAGCGACACCGTCGATGTGGTGCTCGGCCTGGAGTCCGGGGCCGACGACTACGTGGTCAAGCCGTTCAAGCCCAAGGAGCTGGTGGCCCGGATGCGGGCCCGGCTGCGCCGGGGCGACGATGTGGCGCCGGAGATGCTGACCATCGGGCCGCCCAGCAACCAGATCACCATCGACGTGCCCGCGCACACGGTCAGCCGCAACGACGAGGAGGTGAAGCTGACTCCGCTGGAGTTCGACCTGCTGGTCGCGCTCGCCCGCAAGCCGCGTCAGGTCTTCACCCGCGAGGTGCTGCTGGAGCAGGTCTGGGGCTACCGGCACGCTGCCGACACCCGGCTGGTCAACGTGCACGTGCAGCGGCTGCGCGCCAAGATCGAGCCGGACCCGGAACGGCCGGAAATCATCCTCACCGTGCGGGGCGTGGGCTATAAGGCGGGGACCGGATAACCTGGTCACACTGTGTCGACCTCCCCGCCCCCGCACCCCCCGACCACGGTTCCCCGCCGGCCCGGCGCCGGCTGGGAGCTGTGGCGTGCCCTGAGCGGGCGGGCCGCCCGGATGGTGGCCCGGGTGCACCAGACCTGGCGCCGCTCGCTCCAGGTCCGGGTGGTGACCATCACGCTGGTCGCCTCCAGCCTGCTGGTCGGCGGTTTCGCGTACCTGATCGCTGACAAGATCACCACGATCCTGCTCGACAACGCCCGCACCGATGTCCGGATTCGGGTGAACAGCGGTGCCGGCTACGCGGTCAAGCAGGTCTCCCTCTACGGCCAGCCACAGGAGGCGCAGCTCCAGGAGACCATCGAGGACACGGTCAACTACCTGGCCGGCGGCGACCCCCAGCAGACCGGTGGTGTGGTGGTGGCGATCACCGCCGACGGCTACCCCAACATCATCCAGACCCGCACGGCGCCCGCGGTGAACGTCCAGCCACTGATCAGCCCGGAGCTGCGGGCCGCGGTCGCCGGCGGCAAGGTGGCCAGCCAGATCCGCACCGGACGGCTCACCGGGGAGCCGACCAAATATCTGGTGTACGGCTCGCCGGTGCCCACCCGATTCGGCCAGATCGAGCTGTACTACCTCGTGCCGTTGACCCGGCAGGACACCACCGCCGCCGACGCCCGAGCCACCGTGGTGGCCACCGGGGGTGCCCTGGTGATCCTGCTCGGGCTGCTCGCGGCCCTGGTCACCCGCCTGGTGGTAAACCCGGTCCGGGTCGCCGCGCGGACCGCCCAGCGGCTGTCCGCCGGCCTGCTCGACCAGCGGATGGTGGTCAACGGCGAGGACGACCTCGCTCTGCTCGCCGCCTCGTTCAACCAGATGGCTACCAACCTGCAACGGCAGATCCTGCGCCTGGAGGAGATGTCCCGCCTGCAGCGCCGGTTCACCTCCGACGTCTCGCACGAGCTGCGTACCCCGTTGACCACGGTCCGGATGGCCGCCGACCTGATCTTCGCCGAGCGCGACGAGTTCGACCCGGCGGTGGCCCGCAGCGCCGAGCTGCTCCAGGCCGAGCTGGACCGTTTCGAGGAGCTGCTCACCGACCTGTTGGAGATCAGCCGGTTCGATGCGGGCTTCGCCATGCTGGACGCCGAGCCGACCGACCTGGTGCCGGTGGTGCACCGGGTGGTCGACCGGTTGGCCGGCCTGGCCGAGCGGGTGGGCGTACCGATCGAGCTTGATCTCCCGGGCACGCCGGTGATCGCCGAGGTCGACCCGCGCCGGGTCGAGCGCGTGTTGCGCAACCTGGTCGGCAACGCCGTCGAGCACGGTGAGGGCCGGCCGGTGCTGATCACCCTCGGCATCGACGAGACCGCCGTGGCGATCACCGTGCGGGACCACGGGGTGGGGCTCAAGGTGGGCGAGGAGAAGTTGGTCTTCAACCGGTTCTGGCGGGCGGACCCGTCCCGGGCCCGGCAGACCGGGGGCACCGGGCTGGGCCTGTCGATCAGCCTGGAGGACGCCCGGCTGCACGGCGGCTGGCTGGAGGCGTGGGGTGCGCCCGGGCAGGGCGCCCAGTTCCGGCTCACCCTGCCGGCCCGCGCCGGTGACCGGCTGACCACCTCACCGCTGCGGCTGGTGCCCGCCGACGCCGCGCTGCCGTTCGGTGGCCCCCGGGACGGTGGGCCGCTGGCCATCGGGCCGGGCACCGGCGGGGCACTGGCGATCAACCCGGCACCGGCCGGGGACGGGCAGCGGGCGGAGGTGCGCTCGTGAGGCGTCAGGGTCTGCTCGGGGCACTGGGCGTGGTGTTGCTGCTGGGTGCCGGATGCGGCATCCCGGAGGCGTCCGACGTGCGGGTGGACGGCAAGGGTGGCACCGCGGCGGAGGCCGCCTCGGTCAACGGCCGGGGCAGTGAACCGCCGTCGCGGACGGCCAGCGGCAGTGCCAACGATGCGTTCGTGCGCAACTTCCTGTCCGCCGCCGCCGGCGAGTCGGACCGGGCCTACGAGCGGGTCAAGCAGTTCGTTGCCCCGGAGCACCGGTCCCGGTTGCAGGAGAAGAAGGGCAGTGAGGTCGCGCTGACCGTGGTCCGCCTGCGGGAGACGGTCTTCACCCTCAACAGCGACTCGACCACCACCGTGAAGATCACGGTGCAGCAGATCGGCGTGCTGGGGACCAACGGCACCCTGGCTCCGCCGGTGGCGACCGAGACGGAGTACGAGTTCGGGCTGCGCAGCGGGGCACTCGGCGGAGCCGGCAACGACGAGCGCGCCGGCCTGTACGTCCTCAACCCACCGAACGTGCTGCTGCTGAGCGACGTGGCCCTCCAGCAGTACTACCAGGACGAGTCGATCTACTTCTGGAACTCCGACCGCAGTCGGCTGGTGCCCGACCAGCGTTACCTGCCGCTGGCCGTGCCGGACGAGCGCCGGGTCAACGAGGTGGTGAAGTGGCTGGTCGGCGGCCCATCCGAGTGGCTGCGTCCCGGTGTCGTCGGGCTACCCGACCGCACCGAGTTGATCAACAATGCCACCGGTGCGAACGGCCGGTGGGAGGTCAACCTGGACATGTCCGGTGACGACAAGACCCGGATCGACCAGCTGATCACGCAGCTCGCCTGGTCGCTGGGCGACCTGCCGGGCGAGCTGGAGTTGAAGATCCGCAACAACTCGCAGCCCGTACAGGATCTGAACGAGCGCCGAATGTCCCGTGGGCTCTACCCGATCACGGAGAGCCCGCAGCGGTTCGGCGTGTACGAGGGCGCCATCCGCCCGCTCGACTTCGTCGGTGAGCCCAGCGGCGCCGTGCCGTTGGCGGCCGAGGTCAACCGCAACATCGTCTCCGCCAGCCTGGCCCGGGACGACAGCAGGATCCTCGCCGCGATGGTGGTGACCAGCGGCAAGAGCCGGCACCGGCTCGCCGTGGGCACCGGCCGCGATCCGGTCAGCGTGCTCAACCGGAGCGGGCCCGAGTACGCCTCGATCAGCCGCCCGGTCTGGCTGCGCACCATCGACTCCCGCCCGGCTCGGGGCCTGGTGGTGGCCGACGGCCGGCTCTACCGCTTCGACGAGGCCGCCCGGATGTACCCGGTACCGCTCAACCTGCCCTCCACCGAGGTCACCGCGGTGGCCGCCGCGCTGGACGGCCAGCGGGTCGCGTTGATCGCCGGCGGCCGGCTCTACGTCGCGGCGGTCAACCTGGACGGCGGGGGAGTCTCCATCGGCCCGCCCCGGTCATTGGTCACCTCGCTGACCGGCCTCACCGCGGTGGACTGGGGCAGCGAGGACCGGCTGATGGTGGCCGGGTCCGCCGGCCAGCCGGCGATCTACGAGATCAGCGTCGACGGCGCCCTGGAGACGCCGCTACGGACCGACGTGGGTGCCAAGGTCAGCCACTTGGCGGCGTACCCGACCAACCGCAGTGTGCCGCTGCCCAGCGGGGCGTACATGTACGAGGCGAACGGGGTGGCCTACCGCAGCAGCCCGTTCGAACGGATCGAGGCCCAACGGGTGCGGGACATCGCCCCGCCGCCCGCCGGGGTCCGCGCGAGCAACCCGTCGGCCCCGTTCTTCCTCTACTGACGTCGTGCGCGGGCTCTGGGCGGATCTCGCCGACCTGGTGGTGCCCGCCGACTGCGCGGGCTGTCGGGAGCGCCGTCCCGGCCTGCGGCATGGCGTCTGTCCGGCCTGTGTGACGGCGCTGGGCGCACTCCGCCCCCGGCCCGTCCTTCCCACCCCCGTCCCGCCCGGCCTGCCGCCCTGCGTCGCCCTCGGCCCGTACGCCGGCCCGCTGCGCGAGGCCCTGCTGGCATACAAGGAGCGCGGCCGGCACGGGCTGGCCCGCCCACTCGGCGCTCTGCTCGCCGAGGTTGTCGCGGCGGCGGTCGGCCGGGCCTGTCCGGTGGCGCTGGTGCCGGTGCCGGACACCGCGGCAGCGGCCCGGGCCCGCTACGGCGACCACCTCGATCGGCTGGCCCGGCACTGTGCGGCCCGGCTGAGCCGGGGCGGCTGGCCGGTCCGGGTGGACCGGCCGCTGCGCGCGCTGCCCCGACCCGACTCGGTGAACCTGGACAGCGCCGGCCGGGCGGCGGCGGCCGAGGCGGCGTTCCGGCCCCGTTCCGGTGCGCCCAGCGGGGGCGGCGCACCCGTGGTGGTGCTGCTGGACGACATCGTCACCACCGGGGTCACCCTGGCCGCCGCGTCCCGGGTGCTGGCCGGGACCGGGCGGGCACCGAGTGTCGCCGTGGTGCTCGCGGCGACCGAGAAACGACTCCGTTCGTAACCGACCGTGTTTCCGTTTCACCCGTTGGTGTATGAGCTGCGAAAAATACTGGGCGGTCTCGGCAACTTGGGGTGACGACCGGGCGAACAAGAGTTAGCGTTTCGCTGTCGGGGGTAGGAGGTCATTCCACCCGCCTCCGGCGGTGAGAGGAGGCGTAGCCGTACTGACCGGTCGACGCCAGCGGGGCTCCCCAGGGCGCGCGACCGGGTTACCGGATCGAAGACCGTCCGAACAAGGGAGGTCACGTGGACATCGTGGTCAAGGGCCGTAACGTCGAAGTGCCGGACCATTACCGGGTGCACGTAGCCGAGAAACTCGCAAAGGTCGAACGCTACGACCACAAACTTATTCGTGTCGATGTCGAGCTGTTCCACGAGCGCAATCCGCGCCAGGCCGACCACTGCCAGCGGGTGGAGATCACCTGCATTTCCCGGGGCCCGGTGATCCGGGCCGAGGCCTGCACGGATGACTTCTACAGCGCGCTCGACGCGGCCATCGCGAAGCTCGACACGCGGCTGCGCCGCGCGGCCGATCGTCGCCGCGTACACCGTGGTCGGCACGCGCCGATCTCCGTCGCCGCCGCCACCGCCGACCTGCCGGTCGCGGACCTGGTGGCTGCCCCGCTGAGCGCGAACGGTGACGGTGCCCGCTCCGGCACGGCCGTCGCCGAGCGGGTGGAGGAGGAGTACGACCAGCAGCCGTGGCACATCGCCCGGGAAAAGGTGCACCCGGCGGAACCGATGACCATCGACGACGCCCTGTTCGAGATGGAACTGGTCGGCCACGACTTCTACCTGTTCCAGGACAAGGAGTCCGGCCGCCCGAGCGTCGTCTACCGCCGCCACGCCTACGACTACGGCATCATCTCCCTCGCCACCTGACCGGGCCCGACCCGCGTCGATCATGGAGTTGTGGTGGGGCGGCCCCGACCGCCCACCACAACTCCATGATCTGTCAGCGGAGGTCGGCGGGTAGCAGGGCGAAGGTCAGGTCGTCGAGGCGGGCGCCGGCCAGGCCGGGGAGCCGGGCGCGCTGCAGGGCCTCGCGGTGGAAGCCGACCCGCTCCAGCACACGGTGCGAGGCGGTGTTCTCCGGCACGGTGCCGGCGGTCAGCCGGGCGATGCCGGCCGCCCCGAACGCCCAGCCGGCCAGCAGCCGGACCGCCCGGGTGGCGTACCCCCGGCCCCGCCAGTCGGGCAGCAACGCGTAGCCGATCGACCCCTCGCCGCTGGACACGTCGGTGTACGACAACCCGCAACTGCCTGCCGGCTCGCCGCTGGCCACGTCGGTGATCAGCAGCCGGGCGATGTCGCCGGTCAGCCACCCGCTCTCGGCGAGCCGGCAGCGCCGCTCGATGGCGGACCGCTCCGGCGGCACGGGCGGCGCCTGGTTCGCCACCACCTCGGGCCGGCTGTGCAGCCGGTACATCAGCTCCGCGTCGTCCGGGGCGAGCCGGCGCAGGGCCACCACCTGATCGGTGAGCACCCCGCCCGGCAGGTCGGGCAGCAGCCGGGCGGCCGGGCCGGGCGGGTCGTCGGCGAGGCGTACCCAGGCCAGCAGGTCGTGCCGGACGCCGTCGCGGCGCGCGCCGGCCGAGCGGCGTACCCCCTCGTGGTGGAAGCCGGCAGCCAGCGCGACACGCTGGCTCGGCCCGTTCTCCGGGTCGGTGAGCAGCTCCAGCCGGACCGTCCCGGTGTCGAACGCGTGCTCGCTCAGCGCGCGGGTGGCCGCGGCGGCCACCCCCCGCCCGCGCGCCGCCGGCCGCACCCAGTAGCCGACCTCGGCCTGACCTCGCGCGGGCACCGGGTTGCTCAGCCCGACCCCGCCGAGCAGCCGGTCGGTGGCCGGGTCGGCGACGGCGTACACCGCGCCGCCCCCGGTCCAGACCGCCGGTGCGCCAGCGTCGATCCACCAGCGGGCGTCGGCCTCCGTGTACGGGGCCGGCATGCCCGGAATGAACCGCTGGGTGAGCGGGTCCGCGCAGGCGGCGACGACGTCGGCGGTGTCGGCGGCCCGGAACGGGCGCAGCCGTACCCCGTGCGCCTCGACGACCTGCTGCAGGGTCACGTCAGGTCCTTGGGGAGCAGCGCGGCCATCCAGACGTCGACCCGCTCGCCCCGGTGCTGCAGGCCGCCCCGGGCCGTCCCCTCGAACGCGAAGCCCGCCTTCTCGGCCACCCGGCGGGAGGCGGTGTTTCCCACGTGCGCCTTCCACTCGATCCGGGCCAGGCCCAGCGTGGTGAAGCCCCAGGCGCTCAGGGCGGCCAGCGCTGCCGGCATGTAGCCGCGGCCACGGGCCGCCGGGGCGGTCATGAAGCCCACGTCGGCGAGCAGCGGATCGGCGGGGGAGAGCCGCAGGTCGATCGAACCGGCGTACCGGTCATCCGGGTCGGCGATGACGAAGCAGGCTGCCTCCCCCCGCGCCCAGGCTTCCCGGCCGAAGTTCTCGTACCACTGCGCGTCGGAGCGCTCGTACGGGTCCGGCACGGTGGTCCAGCGGATGGTCTCCGGGTCCCGGCAGGTCTCCACCACGGCGTCCAGGTCCTGCTCCTCCATCGGACGCAGCCGCAGCTCGCCGGCCTCGGCGGTGGCGAACAGGGTGGGTTGCGGGCGGCCGAAGACGGCGGCCCGCAGGGCGGCCAGGGTGCCCGGACCGGCCGGCTCGGTCGACCCCGGCTCGGGCACCTCGCCGGGCAGCAGAGACCCGATCCAGCCGTCCGCGCTGCTCTTGAGCGCCGGGTCGGCCAGCCGCAGCCGGCCGTCGATCCGGAACCCGGCCCGGAGCGCGACCAGCCGGGAGGCGTGATTGCCCACCTCGGCCTGCCAGATCAGCCGGCGCAGCCCGAGCGTGTCGAAGGACCAGCGGGCCACCGCGCGGGCGGCCCGGACGGTCACCCCTCGGCCGCGCGCCCACGGGGCCGTCCAGTAGCCGATCTCGCCGGTGCCGGCATCGCTGATCGAGATCAGCCCGCAGGAACCCAACAGCTCGCCGGTGGTCGGGTCGCAGACCGCGAACGGTGCCCCGGTGCCCTCCGCCCAGGCCCGCCCGCTCAATTCGGTGACGAAACCGTGCGCGTGTTCGGGTAGGTATGGGCGCGGTACGGTGGTCCAGCGCTGGATGTCGGGGTCCTGGCACGCGCGGTGCACCGCGTCGGCGTCGGCGTCCCGCCAGGGCCGCAACAGCAGGCCGTCCTCGATGATCTCCACAGGCTCCACCCGTGCATCGTGCCGGACCGTTCGCCGACGGCGTAACCGGATAACCTTCGGTACGCACCCGGTGCGCGAGTTATGTCGGGTTTGGCGGGGTGGACCGCCGCCACCAGTGACCATCGCGCCGATGGAGCGCCTACGATGGTTCGAGACTGTCTAGGGGAGCGTTGATCCGTGTCGATTCTGGAAAAGGTCCTTAACGCGGGCGAGGGCCGCATGGTGCGCCGGCTCAAGGCCATCGCCGCCGCCGTCAGCTCGATCGAGGACGACTACGTCAACCTCACCGACGAGGAACTGCGGGGCATGACCGAGCAGTTCCGCGAGCGGCTCGCCGACGGCGAGACCCTCGACGACCTGCTGCCGGAGGCGTTCGCGGTGGCCCGCGAGGCTTCCGCCCGGGTGCTCGGCCAGCGGCCGTACGACGTCCAGGTGATGGGCGGCGCGGCGCTGCACTTCGGCAACATCGCCGAGATGAAGACCGGTGAGGGTAAGACGCTGACCTCGGTCATGGCCGTCTACCTCAACGCGCTCTCCGGCGACGGCGTGCACGTGATCACGGTCAACGACTACCTCGCCCAGCGCGACGCGGCCTGGATGGGCCGGGTGCACGAGTTCCTCGGGCTGACCGTCGGCGTGGTGCTGCCCAACCGGCCGGCCACCGAGCACCGTGCCGCGTACGAGTGCGACATCACCTACGGCACCAACAACGAGTTCGGCTTCGACTACCTGCGCGACAACATGGCGTGGTCGAAGGACGAGCTGGTGCAGCGCGGGCACAACTTCGCGGTGGTCGACGAGGTCGACTCGATCCTGATCGACGAGGCACGTACCCCGCTGATCATCTCCGGCCCGGCCGAGCACTCGGCCCGCTGGTACGGCGAGTTCGCCGGCGTGGTGGCCCGGCTCCAGCCCGGCACCGACGGCGAGGGCGACTACGAGGTCGACCACTCCAAGCGCACCATCGCGGTCACCGAGCGCGGTGTCGCCAAGGTCGAGGACCGGCTCGGCATCGACAACCTGTACGAGTCGGTGAACACTCCGCTGGTCGGCTACCTCAACAACGCCATCAAGGCCAAGGAGCTCTACAAGCGCGACAAGGACTACATCGTCAGCGACGGTGAGGTCCTGATCGTCGACGAGTTCACCGGTCGCATCCTGCATGGCCGCCGCTACAACGAGGGCATGCACCAGGCGATCGAGGCCAAGGAGGGGGTGGAGATCAAGCAGGAGAACCAGACCCTGGCCACCATCACCCTCCAGAACTACTTCCGCCTCTACAGCAAGCTGTCCGGGATGACCGGTACGGCGCAGACCGAGGCGAGCGAGTTCAACAAGGTCTACAAGGTCGGCGTCGTGACGATCCCGACGCACCGCCCGATGGTCCGCGAGGACCGGCCGGACGTCATCTACAAGACGGAGAAGGCCAAGTTCAACGCGGTCATCGAGGACATCGCCGAGCGGCACCAGATGGGTCAGCCGGTGCTGGTCGGCACCGTTTCGGTGGAAAACTCCGAGATCCTCTCCCAGCTGCTGCGCCGGCGGGGCATCCCGCACAACGTGCTGAACGCCAAGTTCCACGCGCGGGAGGCCGAGATCGTCGCCCAGGCCGGGCGTAAGGGCGCGGTCACCGTGGCCACCAACATGGCCGGCCGTGGCACCGACATCCTGCTCGGCGGCAACGCCGAGTTCCTCGCCGCGAACGATCTGCGCCAGCGCGGCCTCGACCCGCTGGAGAACGAGGACGAGTACGCCAAGGCGATGGAGGAGGTCCTGCCCACGTGGAAGCAGGCCTGCGACGCCGAGGCGGACGAGGTTTCCGCCGCTGGTGGCCTGTACGTGCTGGGCACCGAGCGGCACGAATCGCGGCGGATCGACAACCAGCTGCGCGGTCGCGCCGGCCGGCAGGGTGACCCGGGCGAGTCCCGCTTCTACCTGTCGCTGCAGGACGAGCTGATGCGGCGCTTCCGGGCCGGCGCGGTCGAGGCGGTGATGGAGCGCTTCAACATCCCGGAGGACGTGCCCATCGAGTCGAAGATGGTCACCCGGCAGATCAAGAGCGCCCAGGCCCAGATCGAGGGCCAGAACGCCGAGATCCGTAAGAACGTGCTCAAGTACGACGAGGTGCTCAACAAGCAGCGCCAGGTCGTCTACGCCGAGCGGCTCCGGGTGCTCAACGGCGAGGACCTCTCTGAGCAGGTTCGCAACATGATCGACGACACCGTCGAGGCGTACGTGCGGGGTGCCACCTCCGAGGGTTACGGCGAGGACTGGGACCTTGAGCAGCTCTGGTCCAGCCTCAAGCAGCTCTACCCGGTCGGCGTGACGATCGAGGAGTTGGAGGAGGAGGCCGGCGGCTCCCGGGCCGGCATGGACGCCGACTTCCTGGTCGCCCGCCTCAAGGAGGACGCGAACGCCGCGTACGACCGCCGTGAGGAGCAGGTCGGCACCGAGGGGGTGCGCCAGCTCGAGCGGATGGTGCTGCTCCAGGTGATCGACCGCAAGTGGCGTGAGCACCTCTACGAGATGGACTACCTCCAGGAGGGCATCAACCTTCGGGCGTACGCCCAGCGCGACCCGGTGGTGGAGTACCAGCGCGAGGGCTTCGACATGTTCGCCACCATGATGGACGGCATCAAGGAGGAGACGGTCGGCTTCCTCTACAACGTCGATGTCCAGGTGACCGAGCCGGAGCCGGACGCGGAGGAGGTCACGCTGCTCGACAAGCCGGTGGAGATCCGAGCCAAGGGTCTCAACCGGGCGCCGCAGCGGCAGGGCCTGCAATACTCCGCCCCCACCATCGACGGTGAGGCCAGCCCCGGCGCGGTGGCCGTCGAGCAGGCCGAGCAGCAGGCTCCTGCGCTCGGTGTGGGTCGACCGGCCCCGGGTGCCCCGGCCTCGCCGGGGGCGAGCGCCCCGTCCGCCCCGCAGCGGCCGGCCTCCGGGCTGCGTGGCCCGGCGGTGCCGTCGGCCGCCTCCCGACGGCCGGCACCGAACCAGGCCGAGGCCAGCAACGGCCCGTCCCGCAACGCGCCGTGCCCGTGTGGCTCGGGCCGCAAGTACAAGCGGTGCCACGGCGCCCCCAACGGCGGCAACTGACCGACAGCAGCGCGACGGGCCCCGGCCGATCTGGCCGGGGCCCGTCCGTGTCTCCAGCACCGACGCCGGGAACCCGCGCAGACCGCCCGGGCCGCCGACCGGCGCAGGGTGGGGTCGCCTGGGTCGGAGTGATCGACTCCATGTCGGCGATGTCGCGGTGTCTTGGCGCCGGAATGCCCCAATGTCGGCGACATGGAGTCGATCAACACCTCAACCGGCCGCCAGGCCCCTTCCCCGGCCCTGGTCGGGGACGAGGTCCGGCTGCTCGCCGCCCCGGTGCAGGCCGGCTGGCTGGCGGCGCTGGAAGGGCGGCCCTGGTCGGGCGACCCCGGTGGGCGGCCCCTGCGGGCGGCCCTGGTCGGGCGGTCCCGGCGGGGCGGTGGTCGCGCTCAGAGGATGTGCAGGGCGGTGCAGAGCCAGCGGCCTCGTCGGTGCTCTAGGCGGAGCGCCATCGCCCAGGTCCGACCACCGCCGCCGGTGACCACGGCGGCTGCCTCCACCGCCGACTCGCGGGGCTCGCAGAGGCGCAGCCGGAGCAGTCGGACCACCGGCCGCGCGGCGCGGCGGCGGGGTGAACCGGCTCGCCCGGACGCCCGGGCCAGCTCGGTCAGCAGCTCACCGGCCCGGCCCGGGTCGAGCAGGGGCCGCACCTGCGCCGGTGACCGGTAGCCGTTGACCACCTCCAGGCAGGTGCCGACGAAACGGTGCGCGGCACGGGCCGCCTCGGGTGCGGTCGCCGGTGGCAGCGGTGCGCCCGGGTGGGTGGTGGGCCGGGTGGGCACCCGTCGGAGGGCGGCGCGACGGTCCGGCGGCCGAACCGGGTCCGGCCGGGTCGAGGCGAACAGGTCGAGGGCGAGTTGGCCGTGGGTCGGCGCCGGCCAGTACGCCCCGTCGGCCTCGTCCGCGTACGGCGGGTCGATGGGCGGGACGGGGCGCAGCCGCACGGGTGGTCGGGACGGACCGGGTCGCGGCTAGCTCATCGTTACCCCCTTTGATCTTGCGTTTGCCTTCGTTTGCCTCCGACAGGCTCGATTCTGAGTGATGGAACGGCTGCGGTCAATGGCCCAGTGGAGGCAGGAGGCTACTCCGGGTCGCGCTCGACGAGCGGGTTGTCCTGGACCCAGTCAGCGGTCTCGGTGTACTTGCGCTCGATGTACTCCTCCAGCCGGGCACGCTCGACCCGCCACTGGCCTCGTCCACCGATCTTGATCGCCGGCAATTCCCCGCTGCGCACCATGTGGTAGACCTGCGAGTCCGACACGTTCAGCTCGGCGGCGACGTCGGAGAGCAGCAGGAACCTCGGCTCCACAGAAACTCCCGGGGTTGATGTCGTTTGCCTTAGTTTGCCATTGACAGCCTCGGCGGCCCAGCACGCGGGGCCCGGCGGCGGACCGACCATGGCGAGACACACCGGCGGGGAACTTCCACCGGCCGGAGGCGAGGTGTATGACGGTCACGGCGTGCGGCATGATCTGCGCCCGTGCCGGCTGCCGCCGGTGGAGGACTGAGCGGGGAGACGACCGGTGACCGACGAGCTTGTCCGGGTGTATGTGCCGGCGACCGTACCGATGCTGGCCCGGCTGCGGGAACAGGGGCTGACCGCCGACAGCGGGCACGCGGTGACCCCGGCGCTGCGCGAGTGGTACGCGGAGGGCGATGAGGAGGAGTTGGAGTACGTGGCGTTCACCCGCGCCGCCCAGGACGCGCTGCACCTGCTCCGGGCCGATTCGGCCGCGCCCCGCCGTCGGGTCGTCGTCTCGGTCGACCTGCCTCCGGCCGCGGTCGGACGGGGCGATGGTGAGCTGGGTTCCAGCACGGTGACGTTGGCCGACGCCGTGCCGGTGGGCGCCGTCGCGGCGATCCACGTGGACGGCGCCGACGCTGTCGAGGAGGTCGCTGCCGCGGCCGACGTGGTGGCTGAGGCCGCCGCTGGCGACCCCGACGCCCAGTTCACGGTCGACGGCGCCGAGGACCACGAGTTGGAGTGGTACGACGTGACCGAGCTGGACTTGCTGCTGCGCGCTGCCGGCTGAGCCGGCAGCACGCAGCGCGGTCAGCGGGCTGGGTCCGCCTCGGTCTGGTCCGCGTCGACAAGGTCCGCGTCGGCTGGATCCGAGTCGAACGGGTCGGCCCGGTCCGGGGCCTTCGCCGCGACGGGTTCGTCGTCGTCGGAGTGGGCTGGGCTGAGCGTGCGGCCGAACGCGATGAGCGCGGTCAACGCCCCCACGAAGAGCACCCAGATGCCGTTGTCCACCCGCGAGGTGCCCAGCGAGGTCTGCGCCACCGCGTCCGCCTCGCTCAGCGCGCTGGCCAGGTCGAGCAGTGATCGGCCACCGATCCGGATGATCACCTCGGCGAGCAGCAGGAGCAGCCCCGGCCCAGCGCCGGCGAGCAGGTAGGCCGGCCAGCGCAGCGTCGGCGTCTCGGGATCGCGGCGGACGGCCCGTCGGCGCGCCCAGGTGAGGTAGCCGAAGGCGAGGAGCCCGGCCAGCAGCCCGGCGAGGAGCGACTCGGTGCGCGACACCCACTTCGCCGCGTCGACCAGCGACTCCTGGCTGTCGCCCGCGCCGAAGAGGTCGAACAGTGGGTCCCGGGCGGGGCTGAACGCGACCACGAAGACCAGCGTGCCCAGCGCGGCGGTGACCACCGCACCGACCGCCGGGGCCGTCCGCGCACCGGCGATCGCGCCACCGATGATCGCCGCGGCCGCGGTGGTGCCGGCGATCACGTTGGTGGTCGACGTGTCGAAGTAGGTGAGGTTGATCGTCAGCGCCGCGGCCAGCCCGACCAGCATTCCCGCCCCGATCGCCCCGACGAAGCGCAGGGTGACCCAGTCGCCGTACCGGCGGGACAGCAGGTTGCCGCAGGCCAGGGCGACGGCCGCCCCGGCCACCAGCGCGGCTGAGATCACGCCGGGCAGGGCGAACGCGGAGAGGCTGATCGCGGTGACCCCCGCCGCCGACGAGATGATCGCCTCCCTGGTCGACCAGAGCATGGCGGCCAACCAGCCCAGCGCCAGCAGCGCGAGCACCGCGGCACCAGGCGCGGGCACCGGCCGGCCGTTGGGGGTGGCCGTGTCGACCGCCGGCTCGTCCGACTCCGCGGCCGGGACGCGGCCGGGCTGCTTGGTCATCGTCTCCCCTTCGAGGCGGCAGGTCACCGACCATTCAGGGTACGCGGGTCCGCTGGGCGCCCCCGCCGCCCGGGACTGGCCGTGACCGGTACGGCCCGGCCCGGCTCCCCCGGGACGGGTGCCCGGTGTCCGCCCGCGACGCATCGGTAAGGGGAGGAGGGGTGGGGCGGTCCTTGACGGGAGGGTGGTGGTGCAGGTGAGGCGGGCACCCGCGCATGGAACAATCGCGGGAGGTCCCGCCGCTGCTCGGCCCTTCCGCGCGGCGTCCGGTGTCCGGCCGTCCGGTCGGTGCCCGCGGGTCCGGTTTCGCCACTGCTGTCGAGATCGCCAGGAGCCTTGATGGACGCCGTGTTCTCCGTACCCGAGCCGCGCAACGAGCCGGTTCGCAACTACGAGCCGGGCAGCCCCGACCGGGAGCGGCTCCAGCGGCGGCTGACCGAGCTCGCCGCCGAGCGCATCGACCTGCCGATGACCATCGGCGGCGAGCAGCGGATGGCCGCCGGTGATTCGATCAACGTGGTGCAGCCGCACCAGCACGCGCACGTGCTGGGCGTGACCGCGCACGCCACCCACGACGACGCCCGTGCCGCGATCAAGGCGGCCAAGGATGCCGCTCCGATGTGGCGGGCGCTGCCGTTCGAGGAGCGCGCTGCGATCTTCCTGCGCGCCGCCGAACTGCTCGCCGGTCCATGGCGGGACACCCTCAACGGCGCCACCATGCTCGGCCAGTCGAAGACCGCGATCCAGGCGGAGATCGACGCGGCCTGCGAGTTCATCGACTTCCTCCGGTTCAACGTGCACTTCGCCCGGCGCCTGCTGGAGGAGCAGCCGAGCTCCTCGCCCGGCGTCTGGAACCGCTTCGACCACCGCCCGCTGGAGGGCTTCGTCTACGCGGTGACCCCGTTCAACTTCACCGCCATTGCCGGCAACCTGCCCTCGGCGCCGGCCCTGCTGGGCAACACGGTGATCTGGAAGCCGGGCCCGACGCAGCAGTTCGCCGCGCACTTCACCATGCGGCTGTTCGAGGCCGCCGGCCTGCCGCCCGGCGTGATCAACATGGTGACCGGCCGGGGCGAGGAGGTCTCCGACGTCGTGCTCGCTGACCCGGACCTGGCCGGCATCCACTTCACCGGCTCGACCAAGGTCTTCCAGCAGCTCTGGCGGACCGTCGGCGACAACATCGCCCGCTACCGGGGCTACCCGCGGCTGGTCGGCGAGACCGGTGGCAAGGACTTCGTGGTCGCGCACACCAGCGCCGACGTGGACGCCCTGCACACCGCGCTGATCCGTGGCGCCTACGAGTACCAGGGCCAGAAGTGCTCGGCGGCCTCCCGGGCGTACGTGCCGCGCTCGCTCTGGGAGGGTGGGCTGCGGGACCGGCTGGCCGCCACCACCGACTCGCTGACCTACGGCGACGTGACCGACTTCAGCAACTTCGGCGGCGCGGTGATCGACGACAAGGCGTTCGCCCGGCACACCGCCGCGCTGGAGCTGATCGCCGGCGACGACACCTGCCGGGTGCTGGCCGGCGGCACCGCCGACGACTCGGTCGGGTACTTCGTCCGGCCGACGCTCTTCGAGTGCAGCGACGCCGCCCACGAGACCTTCACCACCGAGTACTTCGGGCCGATCCTGGGCGTGCACGTGTTCGACGACGCCCGCTTCGACGAGGTGGTCGCGCAGGCCGAGTCGATCGCGCCCTACGCGCTGACCGGGTCGGTGTTCGCCACCGACCGCCGGGTGATCGACGCGGTCGGCGAGCGGATGCGGTACGCGGCCGGCAACTTCTACATCAACGACAAGCCGACCGGCGCGGTGGTCGGGCAGCAGCCCTTCGGCGGCGCCCGGGCCAGCGGCACCAACGACAAGGCGGGTTCCTGGCTCAACCTGGTCCGCTGGGTGTCGCCGCGGACGATCAAGGAGACCTTCGTGCCGCCGACCGACCACACGTACCCGCACATGGGCTGACCGGCGCCGACCGCCGGCGGCGCGCGTGCGCTGCCGGCGGTAGCCCGGCCGGGTTCACCCCATCGCCGTACCCATCGATGGTCCTCAACGGACAGTCTGTCGCCGACAGTGCACATAGGAAGTCCTGTCGGGTGGCAAACCGTCAAATCCTGGACGCCGCGAGCGTAAAGTGGCAGCGTAGTGGGCATGGCGGATTCCGGAGTCAACCCTACGGCGGCGGCCCTTCTCGGCCTGCTCCATGAGGGCCCGATGACAGGCGGTCAGTTGATGGCCGCCGCTGAGCGCCGGCTGGCGCCGTACTGGTCGATGACCCGCAGCCAGGTCTACCGCGAATTGCCGGTGCTGGCCGAGCGGGGGTTCGTGCGGCTCGGCAAGCCGGGGCCGCGGATGAGCCAGCCGTACTCGCTCACCGCCGCCGGGAAACGGACATTTTCCCGCTGGCTGACGGAGAACCCGGGGCGGGACACCATCCGCAACCCGATAGCGCTCCGGATGGCGTTCGGCGAGCTGCACTCCGCCAGCCAGCTGAAGGGGCTGTACGCCTCCGCCAACGAGTACCACACCGAGGCCCTGGCGCAGGTCCGGGAACAGGTGAAAAACGCCAAACGGGACGGGGAGACGTACGACGCCAGCGCGCTGGAGTTCGCCGTCGCCTACCACCGGGCGGCCCTGTCGTGGCTGAAGTCCGCCCCCGTCGGGTGACCTCCGGCGGGTTCGCCCATAGGGAACGAGCTGCTTCGCTCGCGGCACAGTACGCTTGTCTGTCGTGACCGCTGCCGATTACGCCGAACAGCTCAAGGAACTCGACGCGACCCTGCGAAACATCGAGGCCGTCCTCAACCTTGACCGTCTGCACGAGGACAAGGCCCGGCTTGAGCAGGAGGCGTCCGCCCCCGATCTGTGGGACGACCAGGCCAAGGCTCAGCAGGTGACCTCGCAGCTGTCGTACGTCAACGGCGAGATCAGCAAGCTGGGCAGCCTGCGTTCGCAGCTCGACGACGCCCAGGTGCTGCTGGAGCTGGCCGAGGCCGAATCCGACCCGGGTGTGCTCACCGAGGTCGAAGCGGAGATCACCGGGCTGACCAAGGCCATCCAGGAGATGGAGGTCCGTACCCTGCTCTCCGGCGAGTACGACTCCCGGGAGGCGCTGGTCGCCATCCGGGCCGGTGCCGGTGGCGTGGACGCGGCGGACTTCGCCGAGATGCTCCTGCGGATGTACCTGCGCTGGGCGGAGCGGCACGGCTACCCGACCGAGGTCTACGAGACCTCGTACGCCGAGGAGGCGGGCCTGAAGTCGGCCACCTTCGCGGTCAAGGTGCCCTACGCGTACGGCACGCTCAGTGTCGAGTCGGGCACCCACCGGTTGGTCCGGATCAGCCCGTTCGACAACCAGGGCCGCCGGCAGACCAGCTTCGCCGGCGTCGAGGTGTTGCCGGTCACCGAGCAGACCGACCACATCGACATCCCCGAGAACGAGATGCGGGTCGACGTCTACCGCTCTTCCGGGCCGGGCGGGCAGAGCGTCAACACCACCGACTCGGCGGTGCGGCTCACCCACATTCCGACCGGCATCGTGGTGACCTGCCAGAACGAGAAGTCCCAGCTGCAGAACAAGGCCTCCGCGATGCGGGTTCTCCAGGCCCGGCTGTTGGAGCGTAAGCGCCAGGAGGAGCAGGCCAAGCTGGAGGGGCTCAAGGAGAACGCCGCCGGCTCGTGGGGGGACCAGATGCGGTCCTACGTCCTGCACCCTTATCAGATGGTGAAGGATCTCCGAACCGAGCAGGAGACCGGCAATCCGAGCTCGGTCTTCGACGGCGAGTTGGACAGTTTCATCGAAGCCGGCATCCGCTGGCGCAAGCAGCGCCAACTCGCCGGCGACGGTGCGTGACGACACGCAGGCGGAGCGCGTCGTCGATCTCCTGGTAGAGCCCTAATCGAGGACGCGCGGCGTATCTACGGGGCGTGGGGCTTGGCACTGTCGTTACACCGCGTAGACTCACCACCCGTGATTCAGCTTGAGCAAGTGACGAAGACGTACCCGAAGGCGTCCCGGCCTTCGCTCGACAACGTGTCCGTCTCGATCGAGAAGGGCGAGTTCGTCTTCTTCATCGGTCCATCCGGCTCCGGCAAGTCCACAATCATCAAGATGCTGCTGCACGAGGTCGCCCCCAACAAGGGGCGGGTCATCGTCAACAGCAAGGACGTCACCTCGATGCGCTCCTGGAAGCGACCCCACTTCCGGCGCTCGATTGGTTGCGTTTTCCAGGACTTCCGGCTGCTTCCGAACCGCACCGCGTACGAGAACGTGGCGTTCGCCCTTGAGGTGATCGGCAAGACCAAGGCGGTTGCCCGCCGGGTCGTGCCCGAGGTGCTGGAGCTGGTCGGGCTCGGCGGCAAGGAGCACCGCTACCCGCACGAGCTCTCGGGTGGTGAGCAGCAGCGCGTCGCCGTCGCCCGGGCGTTCGTGAACCGTCCGCTGATCCTGCTGGCGGACGAGCCGACCGGAAACCTGGACCCGGACACCTCGATCGAGATCATGCGTCTGCTGGACCGGATCAACCGCACCGGCACGACCGTCGTGATGGTCACCCACGACTCCAACATCGTGAACCAGATGCGCCGCCGCGTCGTCGAGATCGAGAGCGGTCGCATCGTGCGTGACCAGGCCCGCGGCGTCTACGGGTGAGCCGGCGCTCCACCCCTGCGCAGCCTGACGACGAACACCTGATGCCGGAGACCCGGAGGAAACCCCGATGCGCGTGAAATACGTCCTGTCCGAGGTATTGGTCGGACTGTGGCGCAACGTGACCATGTCCATCGCGATGATCATCACGATGGCGGTCTCGCTGACCATGCTCGGCGCCAGCGGTCTCATGTACCGCCAGGTCGACGACATGAAGGACCTCTACTACAAGAACATCGAGGTTTCGATCTTCTTGAGCCAGGAGGTGACCGAGCAGCAGCGCACCGACCTGAACGCCAAGCTGGACGGCGACCCCCTGGTGAAGGAGGTCCTCTATGTCAACAAGGACGAGGCGTACAAGCGCTTCAAGGAGATGTACCAGGACGCGCCGGACCTGGTGAACGCGGTCAAGCCGGACCAACTGCCTGAGTCGTTCCGGCTGAAGCTGAACAACCCGGAGCAGTACAAGAACATCTACGACCAGTACAAGGAAACCGAGGGCGTCGACGAGATCGTCGACCAGAGCCGACTACTGGACAAGATCTTCAACATCCTCACCTCGATCCAGAACATCGCGCTGGCCGCCGCCATCGTGATGGCCGTCGCCGCCCTGCTGCTGGTCGCGAACACCATCCAGGTGGCCGCCTACAGCAAGCGGCGTGAGGTGGCGGTCATGAAACTTGTCGGCGCTTCCAACTGGTTCATCCAGGCGCCGTTCGTGTTGGAGGCGGTGGTGGCTGGCCTGATTGGCTCGCTGCTCGGCCTGGTTGCCCTCGTCGCGGCGAAGTATCTGCTCTTCGACGGGTCACTCAGCGCGTTGCAGGGCCTGCTCTCGCCGATCAGCTGGGGTGACATCATGTTCATCTTCCCGCTGATGGCCGGCGTCGGTGGCCTGGTCAGCGCCGGCACCGCCTGGATCACCCTCCGCTTCTACCTGCGGGTCTAGGCGCCGTACGGGTCGTCCCGTCATCGCCCGAGGGCCCTCCCGCTGCCGGAAATAAACGGCGCGGGAGGGTCCTTGTCATTCAGGTAGCATGATCGGTTGTCCGGCCGGGGTGATCCCGGCCATGGACTTTCCGGGAGAGGGGGTGGCACCGATGCCACGGGAAAAGGGGCGCAAGGTCGTCGCCTCCAACAAGAAGGCGCGTCACGACTACTCGATCCTCGACACGTACGAGGCGGGTATGGCGCTCACCGGCACCGAGGTCAAGTCGCTGCGGGCCGGGCGCGCGTCGCTGGTGGACGCGTTCGCCCAGGAGCGCAACGGCGAGCTGTACCTGCACTCGATGCACATCCCGGAGTACACCCAGGGCACCTGGACCAACCACGAGCCCCGGCGTACGCGCAAGCTGCTGCTCAACCGGGGCGAGATCGACCGGCTGCTCGGCAAGACCCGTGAGGGCGGTCTGACCATCGTCCCGTTGCAGGTCTACTTCTCCGACGGCTGGGCCAAGGTGGAGATCGCCCTGGCCAAGGGCAAGAAGTCGTACGACAAGCGTCAGGACCTCGCCAAGCGGGACGCGGACCGGGAGATCGCCCGGGTCTCCGGTCGGCGCGGCAAGGGCATGGACGACTGAATAACCCTGTTTGTCCGGGTCGGCGCGCCGGCCCGGGGCTCGGGATGAAACCCGTTGCGGCAGGCGTTAGTCTTGTCAGTGCCGCCACATCGGCGGCCTGTCGAGGGGGTGACTGGTTTCGACTTCGTACGCAGCGACAGGGGAAGCGAGCCGAGGAAGCCGACGTCGTCTCGAGAATCGGTCGTCGGAAACTTATAAGCGCCAAGAACAATCGCGCTGACTTCGCTCTCGCCGCCTGAGGCGAGTAGCTAAGTCTGTCGGCCTGGGAACGCCTTCGTCCCAGTAGCCGGCATCAGCTAGAAGGCTGGCCAATCGGACCCGGTCGCGGGGTCCGTGCGGCGAGATTAATCAGCGACTGGGCCCGTCACACCAACTTGCTCGCGTGAGCGGTGGGGCCGAGTAGAGGCACAGCGAGCTGCGCTCGGAGAAGCCCTGACAAACCGGCGAAGGACCCGGGTTCGATTCCCGGCACCTCCACCACCTCGAAGCGATGCGCCCCGGCCCCCCGGCCGGGGCGCATCGTCGTATCCGGGCCCACTCGGCTCCGGCACTCCCGGGAGCCATGACGCCGGCCGCGGCGTGGCTCGCCTACGCTGCCGGCTGTGACGAACGAGGAGCTGCGCCTGTCGGTCGGCGCGTCACCCGCTCAGCGCACCGTCTCGGTGGTGGTCGGCGTCTTCGTTGCCGCCGTCGGCGCGGCGTTCGTGGTGCTGCCCCTGGTCGCCGACGGGCTGCTGCGCCGGCTGACCGGCCCGGGCGACGGGCTCGCCACCTACGAGGAGGCTCGCGACCTGCCCCCGGGGTTGCTGCCGCCCGGGCTGCAGGATTCCGGCAGTGGCGGGGACCAGACCGGCCCCGGCCCGCTCGTCGGGCTGTGCGGCCTGCCGTTCGCCCTGCTCGGTGTCTACCTGGTGCTGCGGGTGCTCCGCACGGCCGCCTGGCTGGATGGCAGCCGGGTCCGGGTGCGCGGGGCGTTCGCCAGCCGGACCGTCGACCTCGCCACCGCCCGGATCGACGCCGCGACCCTGCCGTACCGCGAGGCGGGGGACGACGTGCGGGCGCGCGGGCACCGGGCGCCGGCCGTCGTCGCCACCGACGGCGAGAGCGGGCGGCGGGTCACCATCCCACTGCGCGGCATGGGGCTGGACACCCTGCCCCCGTCCGAGTTGCGGGCGCTGGCGGACGCGATCAGCACCGGGCGTCCCGTGGACGGGCGCGACGGCGACGCGCACGCCGTCGCCAGCCACCTGCGCCGCCTGGCGGAGCACCCGTCGGCGGGCTGACCGGCTGCATCGCCTCGCGAAAAGGTATGCCTGTGGTGTCTGTGGGACTGCTGCTGCGGATGGGGCAGATGAGGCGTCCGAGGGCTCTGGACAGGGCGGACGAGCGGGTTCACCATCGCGGTATGCGGTAGCAACGGAGCGCGGGAGGTGCCCATGGCCACCGGTCCGGTCCAGCAGCCGTCACGTGCCGCCGCGTATCCGCATTCGGCCGGTCTCCCCGCCGGTCCGCACCCCACCGGGCTGCCCGGTGACCCGCGCCCGGCCGGGCTCGCTGGTGACCTGCACGCGCTCGCCCGGGCCGTCGCCGTCGCGGCGACCGAGCCCCGTTGGCGCGAGCGCGTGCTGGTCCGGTTGCGCCCGGTCGGGCAGGGCTTCGCCGAGCACGTCCGGGTCACCGAGGGTCCCACCGGCCTCTACTGGGAACTGCTCGCCCACTCACCCCGGCTGGACCACGGGGTCCGGCTGCTGACCCGGGAGCACGCCGAGATCGTCGCCGCGATCCTGTCCGTGCAGCGGGCCGCCGAGCAGCCCCAGACCTGCCCCGACGAGGTGCGCGGCCGGGCTGGGCACCTCGTGCGGACGCTGGCCCGGCATCGACGGCGCGGCGCCGACCTGCTCTGGCAGGCGTACCAGATGGATCTGGGCGGCGAGACCTGAGCCGGCTGCCGGTGGTCGGGGAACCGGAGCGTCGGCGGGTGCGTCGTACCAGCATGCGTCGATCGATCCTGCTGCTCACTCTGCCCCTGCTGGTGCTCGCGGCGGGCTGCGCTCCGACCGACACCGACGCGCCCACCGCCCCGGAACACCGTTCGGAGGCGTTCGAGCAGCGAGCTACCGAGGTCGCCGAGGCGTGGCGGCCCGGTGCCGACTGGCGCACCGGGTACGTCCCGTTGCAGGGACCGACCATCCTCAACGGCGACCCGGGCTTCACGCCGGACACCGAGGCCGCCTTCCGGGCCGGCTGGTACCGCGCGCAGGTCCCGATCCCGCCCACCCGGGTCGGCGGGGAGATCCGCTTCCCGGACGGACGGCTGACCCTGCCGTTGGTCAGCGCGGCCGAGGCGTACCGGCAGCTCGACCAGGGCGATCCGCTGCCCTGTCCGGGACGGCCGAAGCGGCCCGGACTACCGACCCCCGGCCCCACCGTCGAACCCGGACCGGACGGCTGGGTCAGCAGTGGCCCAGAGACCGCCTGCCTTCCGCTGACCGTCACCGGGGTCACGCTCGGCACCGTGCCGGTACGCACCAGCCGGGGCGAGGCGCAGGTCCCGGCCTGGCTGTTCACCATCAAGGAGCTGGCCACCCCGGTGGCCCGGCTCGCCGTCGCGCCGACGGCGGTCACCCCGGTCCCCGAGCCCACCGCGCCGGCACGGCCACTGCCGGACGGGTTGGTGGCAGCCCAGGACCTGACGGCGGTCGACGGTGCGCGGCTGACTGTCCGGCTCGGTGTCGGCGCCTGCGACACCGGGATCACCCCGCTGGTACAGGAACGGCCGGACGTGGTGGTGGTCGGCGGCGGGGTCACCCGGTCCACCGGCGAGTGCATTGACCTGCTCAAGCTGGAGCCGGTCACCGTCACCCTGGCCGCGCCGCTGGGTGCCCGGCCGGTGCTGGACGTCTCCACCGGCGCGCCGCTGTCGATCGCCCCCCGCTGACCGCGCACGACCGTCCCGGACGGGCCGCTGGTGCTGGTGGCGGTGTGCGGTCAGAGGATGCTGGGCACCTCGGTGGCGATCGGTACCGGCAGCACGGTGGGACGGTTGGCGCGCAGCCCGGCGGCGAGCGCCACGCCGAGCTGGTCGGGGGTCTCCACCACCTCGGTGGCGCAGCCGTAGCCGGCCGCGATCGCGGTGATGTCCAGCCCCGGCAGGTCCAGGCCGGGCACCCCGGGCGTCTCCTTCAACTCGGCGAACGCCTTGAGGATCGCGTACTGCTGGTTGATCGGGACGATCACCACCACCGGCAGCGACAGCCGGGCGGCCGTCCACAGCGCCTGCACCGAGTAGTGGAACGAGCCGTCACCGACCACCGCCACCACCGGCCGGCCGCGTCCGGTGTCCCGCTCGGCCAGGGCCACGCCGATCGCGGCCGGCAGACCGTAGCCGAGGCCGCCGCTGGCCATCGTGAAGTACGACGCCGGGCGGTTGATGCGTACCCGGCGGCGCAGTGCGGACAGATTGGACGGTGACTCCTGGATCAGCACCCCGTCCGCCGGCCAGTGCGCGGCCAGCGCGGCGAACAGGGCGTCGGCACTCAGCGGCGCGGTGACCTCCGGCGGCGCCATCGAGTCCCGGGGTGCCGGTGGTGTCCGGTCGGCCGGCGGCACCATGTCGACCAGCGCCGCCAGGGTGAGCCCGGGATCGCCGAGCAGGCTGTCCCCGACCGGAGCGCGGGCGGCCTCGTCCGGGTCGTCCGTGACGTGCAGCAGGCGGGTGCCGGCGGGTAGATGGTCGCCCGGCACGTACGGGTAGTAGCGGAACACCGGGGCACCGATCACCAGCACGGTGTCGTGCCCGCTCAGCGCCTCGGCCAGCGGCCCGATCGCGAACGGCAACACCCCACGGAAGTGCGGGTGGTCCTCCGGGAACACGCTCCGCTCCGGGGCGGGGGCGGACCAGACCGGTGCCGCCAGCCGCTCGGCCAACGCCACGGCGGCCGCCCAACTTCCGGCCCGGTCCACCCCCGGCCCGAACACCAGCGCCGGGTTGTGGCTGCCGGCCAGCACCCGGACGAACTCGTCCAACCGCTGCGGGTCAGGTGCGAACCGGGTGGCCACCGAGCGCGGCGCGGGCGGCGGGTCGGCCGGCTGGGCC
Organism: Micromonospora sp. NBC_00389; assembly: GCF_036059255.1. NCBI lineage: Bacteria > Bacillati > Actinomycetota > Actinomycetes > Micromonosporales > Micromonosporaceae > Micromonospora > Micromonospora sp. NBC_00389. The sequence continues at coordinate 2,582,683 of NZ_CP107947.1, forward strand.
CAGTCGTCCATCGGCAGGGAGAGGAAGACCGGCCCGGCCGGGGGCTGCACCGCGGTCGCGTACGCCCGCATCAGCGCCGCGGGGATGTCCTGCGCGCGGACCGGCTCGTAGCCCCACTTGACGTACGGCTGGGGAAGCTCGGCGGCTCGGCGGCTGGTCAGCCGGGGTTCGAGCAGCAGCATCTCCCGGGTCTGCTGGCCGGCGGTGACGATCAGCGGGGTCTTGTTGTGCCAGGCGGTGACGAGGTTGCCCATGCCGTTGCCGGTGCCCGAGGCGGTGTGCAGGTTGACGTGCGCGGGCGCGCCGGTGGCCTGGGCGTACCCGTCGGCCATCGCGACCGCCGTCGCCTCGTGCAGCGCGTGAACGTAGTGGAAGTCGGCCGGGAAGTCCCGCAGGAACGGCTCCTCGGTGGAGCCGGGGTTGCCGAAGACGGTGGTCATGCCGAGGGCGCGGAGCACGTCGTACGTCGCGTCCCGGACCGTTGCCATCGCCACCTGCTTCCGTGTCGCGCGCAGGGACGACCGCGGTCGCCCTCCCGATCAGCCGAATCTATCGGGATGTCACGGACGTTTCGGGCGTTTCCCAGGCGTCGGTGACGCGACCCACCGCGGCGGGCTGCGCCCGGCACCGGTTCAGGGCAGCGGGAACGGCAGGGTGATGCCGTCCAGTGCTCGGCCGCAGGCGCAGTCCCGCGCGGCGGGTAGCGCGGCCAGCGCGTCCAGCAGCACGCCCCGCAGCCGGTCGGTGTTCGCCGCGAAGACCTGGAACACCTCCTCCTGGGTGACCGACTCGCCGGCCTGCAACCCGGCGTCCAGGTCGGTGATCAACGCGATCGACGAGTAGCAGAGGGCCAGCTCCCGGGCGAGCACCGCCTCCGGGTGGCTGGTCATGTTGACCACCATGCCGCCGATCGAGGTGAACCAGCGGGACTCGGCCCGGGTGGAGAACCGTGGACCCTCCACGACCACCACCGTCCCGCCGTCCACGGCGGTGACGTCCCGGCCGGCGGCGGCGGTGAGCAGCGCCCGCCGGCCGCTCGGGCAGTACGGGTCGGCGAACGGCACGTGCACCGCGCCCTGGTCGTAGTAGGTCTGCGCCCGCCCGCTGGTCCGGTCGATCAACTGGTCGGGCACCACGAACGTGCCGGGGCCCAGCTCCGGGCGGAGCCCACCGACCGCACACGGGGCGAGCACCTGGCGTACGCCGAGGGAGCGCAGCGCCCAGAGGTTGGCCCGGTAGGGGATCAGGTGCGGCGGGTACCGGTGGTCGCGGCCGTGTCGAGGCAGGAACGCGACCCGCCGCCCGGCCACCTCGGCGATGGTCACCGCGTCCGACGGCGGGCCGTACGGAGTGTCCAGCTCATGGGTGGTGCCGTCGAGGAGGGCGTACAGGCCCGATCCGCCGATCACCGCGAGGTCCGCCTTCGGTGCCATCGACCCTCCGTCTTAACTGTCCGATCACCCGCCGGTCAGACCTTAGCCAGCACCCGGAGTGCAGGCTATGGTGCCAGGCATGGCGTTGACGACGCGGCTGATCCCTGCGCACCGTGCGGGTCCGGTGAGTGACGGATCCCCGGCGCGGGTTCACGGTTGACGGGTGTGTGGGATGCAGGGAGAGGGCCAGGCGATCGGCGGACGGGCGATGGAGTCGATGACCGGGCGGCTGCTGGTCGCGACTCCGGCGCTCAAGGACCCGAACTTCGACCGCACGGTGGTGCTGCTGGTCGCCCACGAGCCGGGCGGCGCGCTCGGCGTGGTGCTGAACCGGGCCACCGAGGTGCCGGTCGTCGAGGTGCTCGGCGACTGGAGCGACCTGGCCCGCCACCCAGCGGTGCTCTTCGAGGGCGGCCCGGTGCAGCCCGACTCGGCCATCTGCCTGGCCCGGATGCGGCAACCGCTGCGGCGGGTCAAGGGCTTCCACCAGGTCTCCGGGGCGGTCGGAACGATCGACCTCTCGATCGACCCGGAGCGGCTGCGGGAGAGCATCGGTGGCATCCGGGTCTTCGCCGGCTACTCCGGCTGGGGGACCGGGCAGCTGGAGCAGGAGATCGCCGACGGTTCCTGGTTCCTGCTGGACGCGCTGCCCGGTGACGCCTTCGTCGACCGGCCGGACGACCTGTGGCCGATGGTGCTGCGCCGGCAGGGCGGGATGATGTCCGCCGTCGCCCACTTCCCACCGGACGTGGCGCTCAACTGACCCGTTCGGGGGCGAACCGGCGGCTGGCGTCCCCGCCGCGCGGGGACCCGCGAGATGACCATGCCGGGCGGGATGTGTATAGTTTCCCAGTGCCCGGGCGACCGGGAACAGCAAGGGGCCGTGGCGCAGCTGGTAGCGCACCACACTGGCAGTGTGGGGGTCAGGGGTTCGAGTCCCCTCGGCTCCACCCTTGAAGCAGGCGACACAGACGCCCTGGTCAACACCGAGACGGTGAAGGCCAGGGCGTTCGTCGTTCCACCCTCTACCCGGTCGACATGCCAGATCCATGCCAGATCATGTGTCGGCGCGTCCTCTCGCTTCCTGAATGAGCGCATCCAGGGCAGCGGCGATTGCATGGTCTCGGTCACGCGTCGCGTGTTGGTAGATCATCGCCGCCCGAGTGCTGGAGTGCTTAGTTCCGCTTCAACGTCTGACACGGCTGACGGTGCTCCGGGCGTGGCACCCGCCCTGACGGCGGCCCACGTTACGGGTCCGGTAGCTCGTTCGGGTCTGCGATGAGCGCATCTAGCTGTTCGACACGTCGTCGGAGCACTCTGGCTGCGACCGGTGGCAAGGCACGCATGGCGAGGTCCAGGACCCGACGATGATCGAGGGGGTCTGGACAGCATGAGGGCTGGCCACAACCTCGCATCTCTGACCTCTGCTGCCGAGATGCGCGAACGTACAGCTTCCAGCCCTGTAGGGCCTCGGCGACCGCGCCAGGGTGTAGGCGTGACCGCTCGAACTGGGCAATGTCGGACTGACCTCGGCGAGGAATGCCAGGAACGACTGCGATCCGTTCTCCGGGCCGTGGTTGCCGACGTAGGCCTGCCCGGATCTGCCCTGATGATCTACGAGGCACGGCTCTTTCGGGTTGTCGACATGAACTCATGAACCCACGGACCTCGGTCGTAGCGGGCCGGCTCGGCTCGGGGCAGGTCGACGAGGACCAGGGCCAGGCCGTCACCAGGCCGTCGGAGGTCGATCGTGAGTGACCAACGATGACCACTGGTGAGGACATCTGTCCAGGTAGCAGGACGTGTTCGGCCTGATCACCAGCCCGGCCGGGTCCGCCTTACCTGTAGTTGGTGAACTGATGACCCTGCCTCGGAGATTACCGATGGCGGGATCGTCGACCGCTGGACCGCTCCCAGGTCTGATGCAGCGCCGGTCGGCCGAAGGCCCTGAAGATGTCTCCAGCACCCCGTACGAGCAAACTTCACCCGGTCCGGGTGAGGTCGAACCGCAGGTCAAGGGCGTAGCGTCCGGGTCATGGTGCTGGAGCGTCCTACCCCGGCCAATCCAATGCCGACCAAGCCGCAGGACCCGGCACGCCCTGGCGCGCAGGCGCGGGCCCTGCCCCCGGAGCTGGGCTCGAACGCGATCGCCGTGGTCAGCGGTGCCACCTTCATGTACTCGGATCCGGCCGGCGACGTCCCGCCCGGCACGATCGGCGGCCTGGTACACCGGGACACCCGCCTGCTCAACCACTGGGTGCTCACCATCGACGGCCAACGCCTGCTCGTGCTGCGCTCCAGCGTGGTCGACCACTACTCGGCGCAGTTCTTCCTGACCAACCCCGCGCTGCCCCAGCTGCCGGCGAACACCATCGCTGTCCGTCGGCTGCGCTACCTGAGCGACGGGTTGCACGAGCGGATCGAAGTCGCCTCCTTCGCCACCGAGCGGGTCCGGTTCGAGTTGCGCCTCGAGGTGGGCAACGACTTCGCCGACATCCTCGAGATCAAGACCAACGTCCGCGACCGGTCGGAGCGGATCCAGCGGCGGCACGCGCGAGACGGCTCGCAGCTGGTGTTCAGCTACGAGCAGGACGGCTTCACCGCGGACACCCGGGTCCGGTCGACCCGCCCGCCGCAGCGGCTGGAGGGCGACCACCTGGTCTGGGAGATCGACCTCGGACCGCGCGAGCAGTGGCAGGTCGACCTCAAGGTGCCGGTGCCGCCCGGCATTGGCATTGGGGTGACCGAGCCGGTCCGGGGCGATATCGCCGACGTCTTCCACCACCGGGTGGAGGATCCGGCCGCCCGGTGGCTCGCCCGCGCCGCCGAGCTGACCAGCGACCACCTGGTGCTGGAGCGGGCGACCGCGCAGACCCGCTCGGACATGTCCGCGCTGCGGCTGGAGATGGAGGTGGGGGAGGAACGGATCAGCCTGCCGGCCGCCGGCATGCCCTGGTTCCTCACCATCTTCGGCCGGGACACCCTGATCACCTCGTACCAGGCGCTCACCTTCGGGCCCCGGATGGCCAAGGGAACCCTGCTGGCGCTGGCACATCACCAGGGCCGGCAGTGCGAGGACTTCACCGACGAGGAGCCCGGCAAGATCCTGCACGAGGTCCGCTTCGGTGAGCTCACCCAGCAGGGACTCATGCCGTACAACCCCAACTACGGCACCGCCGACGCCACCCAACTCTGGCTGATCCTGCTGTCCGAGTACTGGCGCTGGACCCGCGACGACGACCTGGTCCGGTCGCTCCGGGACAACGCACTGGCGGCGGTGAACTGGATCGACCGGTACGGCGACCGGGACGGCGACGGCTACGTCGAGTACGCCACCCGCTCCCCGGAAGGGCTGGGCAACCAGTGCTGGCGAGACTCCTGGGACGGGGTGCGCTTTGCCGACGGACGGATGCCGGTGCTACCGATCGCCACCTGCGAGATCCAGGGCTACACCTACGACGCGAAGCTACGCCTGGCGGAACTCGCCGACGGGCCGCTGGCGGACCCGGCCTTGGCGGACCGGCTGCGCGCCGAGGCGTACCGGCTGCGCGAGAGGTTCAACCGGGACTTCTGGATCGAGGGGCGGGGCGGCTACTACGCCGTCGGCCTCGACGGCGACAAGAACAAGATCGACTCCATGACGTCCAACCTGGGGCACCTGCTGTGGAGCGGCATCGTCCCGCAGGAACGCGCCGCCGCGCTCGCCCGGCAACTGCTCTCCGAGGACATGTTCAGCGGCTGGGGGATCCGGACGCTGTCCCGGGCCGACGCGCCATACAACGCGCTCGGATACCACCTCGGCACGGTCTGGCCGCATGACAGCTCGATCAGCGCGCTGGGCCTGGCCCGATACGGCTTCCGCGACGAGGCTAACCGAGTGGCCCTCGCCCTGCTCGACGCCGCCGCCGAGTTCGGCGACCGACTGCCGGAGGCGATCGCCGGCTACCCGCGCGAGCGGACCCTCGACGCCATCCCGTACCCGACCGCCTGCAGCCCCCAGGCCTGGGCGTCCGGCGCCCCACTGAACCTGATCCGCACCATGCTGGGGCTCCACCCGGTCGACGGCCAGCTCGTCGTCGACCCGGCGGTGCCGCACGAGGTCGGCCGGATTCACATTCGCGGCATCAGCGCGTTCGGCCACCGCTGGGACGTCGAGGCCGTCGGCTCGGAGGGGTACGTGCGGCTCGCCGCCGATTGAGCGCCCCGACCCGCACGTTTGTCTCGGGTGTCGGCGGGAATGGCACCGGACATGACGAAACCTCGTGTGGTGATCGTGGGGGCCGGGTTCGCCGGTTACCACGGCGGGAGTCAGCAGTGAGTCAGCAAATTGGCTGGCTACGCGACGACAACGGGCGGAAGAAGCGAGACAGCCGCCGTGCATGAGAGCACGAGACGACGCTGATTGACACCCGCTGACTACCACGACCAGGCTCCCCCGACGGGGGTCGGCGCCGCGCACAGCAGAGAAGTACAGCAACGAAGCCGGCCGTACCGCACCCCTGCCGACCGGTACAGCCCGCCTGACCTCGGACGCAACCGCACCAGAAGCCGCTGCCAGCAGTTCGGGACGAAGCGGTCCGTGCCCGATCCGCGCCCGACGTGTGGTCAACAACGGTCAGCAAGGGCACCTCGGCCATCCGTCCGGCCACTACAAGTAGTCACCCCACCCGATCAGGCGCCCGGGGACGAGAGCGAAGAGTGTTGACCAATGCACCTTCCAAACTGAAGGTCGTATCGTCTGCGCATGAGCGAGGACGCCTTCGTCTTCCCGGCCATGCCAAAGGTCGATGTCGTTCGGCTCCTGGGCGTCCTTGCCGAGACTCAGCCGGGCGAATGGGTTGCACCGGGGCCAGTCTTCGTCTGGCTGGCGGAGGAGGACCGCGACTTGTACGTCGACTGGGAGCCCCAGATGGTGGCGACACTGGAGCGGGCTGTCGGACAGCGGCCCACCTGGGCGGTCCAGATCAACTACCGAGCTTCGTGCCGGGACGAGATGATGACGCTGACTCGGGCGTTGATGCGGTCGGGCGGTGTGGCGGTAGACGACTTCGTGGACCACGTCTGGACAGTCGAAGAGATCGCGGCCGATGCCCTCGTCCGGAGTGGCAGGTTCGGCGAACCGCCGGTACGGCGGTGATCACCAGGTGGTAGGTAGCAGCGGCCGCGTGCTGGCGGGCCGCACAAAGAGGCGGGTGACCAACTCGGTGACGATCGGGACAGACGCCAGCGGACGAGCGGGGACCGTGATGGACGGTTCCAGCAGTTCAATCCCCATGAAGCGCCAGGCCAGAGCGCCGTGTTGGTTGCCTGGGGGTCACGGGGTCGATGACGGTCGGTAGGCTGATCGAGTGCACGGGGCATCACCGGACGAGCTTCTAGAGCTGGACATCGTGGACCGGCTCGGCATGACTACGAACTCAACCGTCGCCATCTATAACGCTGTCCCAGCGCGGGTCGTCCTCACGAGGGCCAGCCTTGTCTTGGAGGCGGAGGGCGAGGACTTGCTCGTCTGCCTTATTGGCATACGGCGACAGTTGGAAGCCGAGGGACTCAATCTCTGCTGCAAAGGAGCGCGGCCGGACGTCTGGCCGTCCGGCCAGCTCAGGCAGTTCACCAACGGTCGTTTCGGATACGTCCTGGCTCCGCCTTCTATGGGTGACAGGCCCGAAGAGGTCGACATGTTCGCTGCGGCCGGCGCCAAGGAGATCGGCACCGTCGAGGAGCAGCGTGAGGCGGTCTCCCGGTTCCATGGCTTGCGCAAGCCGTAGACGACGAGCCGCAGAGGTTCCGGTGTGCCAAATCCGTGCCAGGTCAACCGGTGACGCTGGGGGGCTGACGGGGACTGGCGGAGTGATCTGAGGCTCTGCCGCAGGTCAGCGCTCCGCCAGGTCAGGAGAGTTCGAGAGATCCCCCTGGCAGTGTGGGGGTCAGGGGTTCGAGTCCCCTCGGCTCCACCCTTGGTTGTGCAAGCCAATCGGCACCAGTCAATTGACTGGTGCCGATTGGCTTTTCGTCGACATGTGGTTCGTACCACCACGTGCCGAGCTGCGATTCGAGTCCGTTTCAGAATCCGATGGCTTCGCGGAGCAGCAGGACGGTGCCGCGCCCGGGATGGGGTTCTGCGTTGAGGACGAGCAGGCGGTTGATGGCGCTGGGCTGCCCGTATGCCACCTGGGCGCGGGCGCTCTCCAGCGGGAGGGCGTGGTCTTCGAGGCGGCGCAGCGCGGTGTCCAGGTCGGGCACCACCTTCTGCGCCCCGACGATCCAGATCGCGCGGGCGGCGCCGCCGGCGTAGGCGGGTAGTTGGCTTCCGCTGGCCGAGGCGACCACGAGGGAACCGGTTGCGGTGAGCGCGGCGACGCTTCCCACCACGACGTCGGGGCTGGCGAGCAGCCGCCGGATGTCGTCGGCACCGGTGACGCGGTCCATGGCCAGTACATGCGGCTTGACGGCCTGATACCGCCCGCTGGTGTTGATGGCCTCGTCGATGCCAGACAGGCGGAGGGTCTCGCTGGCCGCGGTGAAGACGCTGGCGCCCTCGGGTATCAGATCCTCGATGCGCGCACGGGCGGCGGCGGCGTCGTCGAGGATCTCGACGGTGAAACCATGTGCTGTCAGCGCAGTCGCAGCCCGTTCCAGGAGCTGCGCGGGTGCCGGGTCAGCGAACATCGTTGCCGGAATCGGGGTGGTCATGGTGCCTCCTGGGCTGGACGCGGTGACAGTGGCTTCGGGTGCCGAGCCCGCCAGTGGAGTGGTGTCGAGGTACCTGACCTCGTAGACCCGCTCGGTGAACCTCCAGCCGTTCGGGGTGCGCTGGCATCGGTCGTGGTAGATGGCGTAGTTCAGTCCCTGGCGACCGTCGAGGGTGCGCGCGAGCTCCTGGATGTAGGCGCGGCCCGTCGCGGTGTCGCCGTCGAGTTGGATCGTGCCCGAGTGCGTGGTCTGCACGAAGACGTCCCACTGGGCCTGCAGCCGCTCGCCTCCGGCGCGGATCTCCTCCCGGCCGACCAGTTCGGCGGGGATGTTGGGCATCCGCAGCGCGCCGTCCGGCGTGAACAGCGACGCGAGGCGGGTGCGGTCGCGCATCATCGCCGCGTCGGTAAACTCGCCGCGCAGCGCCTCGATCTCGACGCGATCCGCGATGGCCTGAAAGTCACTCTTCGGCTCCTCTTGCCTCCCTGTCACATCGAGCCCGGCGTACGACGCCCGCTGGATGGTGAGTTCGTCTCAGCAGTACGACAATGCAGCCCCGCGAAATGTGAGGCGACGCCAACCTCACAATTCGGTGCGCTGTCTTGTCGAACTGGTGAGAGCCGCTGCGACCGAGGGAGTCGGCGACACCATGGCCACCCGATCCGAACCAGGGCACGCCCGACCCGATCCGGGCCTGAGCGCGATCATGAGCGAGCGGCGCCAACTGATCAACCTCGCGTACCGGCTCCTCGGCTCCCTGGCCGACGCCGAGGATGTCGTCCAGGAAACCTACGCGCGCTGGTATGCCATGCCGCAACAGCAGCAGGAAGCCGTCGAAACCCCCGGCGCCTGGCTGACGACGGTCGCCAGTCGCATCTGCCTCAACCTGTTGGGTTCGGCACGGGCCCGGCGAGAGACCTACGTGGGCGAATGGATCCCGGAGCCGCTGCCCGAACGTACGGAGTGGAACAGCGGGCGGTCGGACGGCAGCGCCGTCGACCCGGCCGACCGGGTCACCCTCGACGAGTCGGTCAACATGGCCTTCCTCGTCGTGCTCGAATCGATGACCCCGGCCGAGCGCGTCGCGTTCATCCTGCACGATGTCTTCCGCTACTCCTTCGCCGAGGTGGGCGAGATCGTCGGCCGTACCCCGGCGGCATGCCGGCAGTTGGCTTCCTCAGCCCGCCATCGTGTTCGCGCGACGCAGGCTCCCGCAACCCCGACAGCCCACCAGACCGGCATCGTCAGGGATTTCAAGCGGGCATGGGAGGCCAAGGACATCCATGCCCTCATCGGCCTCCTCGACCCCCACGCCACGGCGACTGGCGACGGTGGCGGCCTCGCCAGCGCCGCGCCCTGCCCGATCGAAGGTGGCGAGCAGATCGCGCGCTACCTCGTGGGCCTCGCCGGCAGGGCAACCAACGTGACGATCCTGGAGCGTACGGTCAACGGCCAGCCCGGTCTGGTGGCCCTGCAGGACGGCATCACCGTGGCGGTGTACGCGTTCGACTTCGTCGGTGACCGGATCACGCGCCTCTGGGCCGTACTGAACCCCGAGAAGCTCCGGCCCTGGCACGACGGTTCCCACCCTGGCCATGATCACGTTGGTGGTCCCACAAAGATCAGTTAGCCGTCGCCGCGAATCCCGGCCACCCCGACGTCGAACCTTTGCCGCCCCGCGTCCGTACCACTGCGCGGGAGGTCAAGCCATGACCGTGCGTCGAGTGCTCGCCGCCGTGCTGGTCGCCGCGGCGACCGTGCCGGTCAGCGCCGCGCCGGCCGGGGCGCACGGCGCGCCGACCGACCCGATCAGCCGCGCGGCGGCCTGCGGACCCGAGGGCCGGTACGCGGCCACCAGCGCCTGCCGAGCCGCCGTCGAGGCGGGTGCGGCGGTCCGTGAGTGGGACAACGTCCGGGTCGCCGCGATCAACGGCCGGGACCGGGAGCGGATCCCGGACGGGGAGCTGTGCAGCGGCGGGCTCTCCGCGTACCGGGGGCTGGACCTGCCCCGGACCGACTGGCCGGCCACCGAGCTGGCCGCCGGTGCCCGGTTCACGTTCCGGTACCGGACCACCATTGAGCACCGGGGCACGTTCCGGCTCTACGTCACCCGGCCCGACTACGACCCCCGGGCATCGCTGACCTGGGCGGATCTGGAAGCCCGCCCGTTTCTGACGCTGACCGACCCGCCGGTGCGGGGCGGGGCGTACCAGCTGCCGGGCCGGCTGCCGGCGGGTCGCGACGGCCGGCACCTGATCTACACGATCTGGCAGAACTCCAACACCCCGGACACCTACTACTCCTGCTCCGACGTGGTGTTCCGCTCGGCGCGCGCCGGCACGGCGACGGGCACGCCGAAGCCGGCCGCCGCGACGAAGAGCGCACCGCGTACCGCCGCGAGCCGGCCGGCCGCCACCGACCCGGCGGTGGTGGCGGCGGCCGACCCGGGCGTGCCCGTGGCGGCGGTGACCGACCTCGGCGACCGGTGGCCGGTGCTGGCCGGCGCTGCCATCGTGCTGGTCCTGGCGCTGCTGATCGGCGCGAGCCGGCGGCGGCGGAGCGGCGGCCCGCCGGTCGGCCGGCAGTGCGAGGTGCGCAACCACCGGGCCGGGCGGCGCCGGATCTGGTGACCCGGCCAGCCGGCGCGGCGGCGCTCAGCCCAGGTGCCGGTCGATCTCAGCCAGCTCCTCGGCGGTGAAGTCGAGGTTGTCCAGCGCGGCGATGTTCGTCTCCAACTGCTCGACGCTGCTCGCCCCGATGATCAGGCTGGTCATCCGCGGGTCGCGCAGCGCCCAGGCCAGCGCGAGCTGGGCCAGTGACTGGCCACGGCCCTCGGCGACCGCGCCGAGCCCTCGGATGGTGGTCATCTTCTCCTCGCTGAGGTCGCTCTCGTTGAGGAAGACGCTGGTGCGCACCCGCGAGTCGGCGGGGATGCCGGCCAGGTAGCGGTCGGTCAGCAGGCCCTGGGCCAGCGGGCTGTATGCGATGCAGCCGGCGCCGACCTCCTCCAGCGTGTCGAGCAGGCCGTCGGCCTCGGTCCACCGGTTGAGCATCGAGTACGACGGCTGGTTGATCAGCAGCGGCGTGCCCAGCTCGCGCAGGATCGCGGCGGCGCGAGCGGTCTGCTCGGAGTTGTAGTTCGAGATGCCCACGTACTGCGCCTTGCCGGAGCGGACGATGGCGTCCAGCGCGCCCATCGTCTCCTCCAGCGGGGTGTCCGGGTCGAACCGGTGCGAGTAGAAGATGTCGACGTAGTCCAGCCCCATCCGGCTCAGCGACTGGTCCAGGGAGGAGATCAGGTTCTTGCGCGAGCCCCACTCGCCGTACGGGCCGGGCCACATGAGGTAGCCGGCCTTGCTGGAGATGACCAGCTCGTCCCGGTACGGCTTCAGGTCGGTGGCGAGCATCCGGCCGAAGTTCTCCTCCGCCGCTCCGGGCGGCGGGCCGTAGTTGTTGGCCAGGTCGAAGTGGGTGACACCCAGGTCGAAGGCGCGCCGGACGATGTCGCGCTGCCGTTCGAACGGGCGGTCCGGGCCGAAGTTGTGCCACAGGCCGAGGGAGACGGCGGGCAGCCGCAGGCCACTGCGTCCGCTGCGCCGGTAGGTCATGGTGTCGTAGCGGTCATCCGCGGCGAGGTAAGTCACGATCAATGAGCCTAGCCCTGGCAGGTTGCGCGGGATCAGGCGTGTGAACCAGGACATCGGGGTAGCTTCGACGCCATGCGTTTCATCGCGCTCGACACTCCCAAACCGCTGTCCAAGATCGGGCTGGGCACCTGGCAGTTCGGGTCCCGCGAGTGGGGCTACGGCCCGGCCTTCGAAGCGCAGGCGACGCAGATCGTCCGGCGGGCCGTCGAGTTGGGCGTGACCGTCTTCGACAGCGCGGAGATCTACGGCTTCGGGCGCAGCGAGCGGATTCTCGGCGCGGCGCTCGGCGATGACCGGCCCAAGGTGGTGGTCGCCACCAAGATCTTCCCGGTGCTGCCGGTGGCTGCCGTCGTACAGCAGCGGGCCGTCGCCTCGGCGGCCCGGCTCGGCGTCACCGCCCTCGACCTCTACCAGGTGCACCAGCCGCACCCGCTGGTCGCCGACCACAGCACCATGCGCGGGATGCGGGCGTTGCAGGACGTCGGGCTGGTCAACGAGGTCGGCGTGAGCAACTACGGGCTGCGCCGCTGGCAGGTCGCCGAGGCGGCGCTCGGCCGGCGGGTGCTCAGCAACCAGGTCCGCTACAGCATGTTGGACCGGGCGCCCGAGCAGGATCTGCTGCCGTACGCGCGGCAGGCCGGCCGGGTCGTCATCGCGTACAGCCCGCTGGCCCAGGGCTTCCTCTCCGGCCGGTACGACGTGAAGGATCCGCCGAGCGGCGCGGTCCGGCGGGCCAACCCGTACTTCCTGCCGGAGAATCTGGAGCGGGGCGCCACCCTGATCGGCACGCTGCGCCAGGTCGCCGACGCGCACGACGCCACCCCGAGCCAGATCGCTCTGGCCTATCTGCTGCGCCACCCGAACGTGCTGGCCATCCCCGGCGCGTCCGGGGTGGAGCAGATGGAACGCAACGCGGCCGCCGCCGACATCGATCTCGCCGACGACGAGTACGCGGCGCTGGCCGAGGCCGCCAAACGGTTCCGCCCGGTCACCGGCCTCGCCGCGATGCCTCGAATGCTGCGCGCCCGGTTCGCCAGCCCGACGGAGAAGTGAGCACAGTGGACGACATCACCGCACTGATCCTGGACGACCATGCCGCCTTCCGGCGCGGCTTCGCCCGCTTGGACGACGCCCGCGACGAGCAGGAGTTGCTGGCCATCTGGGATGCCCTCGCCCTGCACCTGGACATCCACGCCGAGGCGGAGGAGGCGATCCTCTACCCGCACCTGGTCAAGCACGGCGACGATGGCGAGGACGAGACCGCTGACGCGATCGGTGACCACAACAAGATCCGGGACGCCATCGCCGAGTCCAAGCTGCACCCGGTCGGCTCGGAACGCTGGTGGGCGGCCGTGGGCACGGCCCGCCGGGAGAACAGCGAGCACCTGGCCGAGGAGGAGGATGGGGCGCTGCCCGACTTCCGCCGGCACGCCGGCACCGAGTTGCGTGCCGAGCTGGGCCAGCGGTGGCTGACCTTCTACGGCGAGCACAAGAACGGGCGCAACCTGCCGTTCCGCGACAAGGACCCGCAGTCGTACGTGGCCGACCACCGCTGAGCCCGGCTCGATCTCCCCGGCACGGGGGAGTCGCAAAGGGCGGCCACGGCAGCAGAATGACGGGGTGACCCCCCGAGCGATGCTGGCCCCGCTGGTCGCCGGCAGCACCTGGCGGCGTGGCGTGTTCCTGCTGCTGGGCGGGGTGCTGGCGCTCCCGTACGGGCTGCTCGCGGTGACCTTCGCGCAGTTGCTCGCCGGCTCGGAGATCCCCCGCCCGCTGGTGTTCGCCCTGCTGGTGATCGCGGTGGTGATCGCCGTGGTGCCGCTGTTGCTGGATGGCAGCCGGGCACTGGAGGTCGCGGCCGTGCGGGCGCTGCTGGGCGTCGACCTGCCCGACCCCGTGCCGGGGCACCGCAGCGACCGGGAAACCCGGCTGCGCAGCGCGCTCTGGATCGGCACCCACCTCACCATCGGCGCCGCGGTGATGGTCGCGTTGATCACCGCCGTGCCGATGGCGTTGGCCTTCATCGCCCAGCAGTTCGGCATCGGCGCCGAGCTGATGAGCCGGGAACGGTTCGGGCCGCTGGACGGGCGGGACACCGGCTGGCTGATGCTGACCGGAGTGGCCGTGCTGGTCGGCCTCGGCTACGCCGTCGCCGGGCTCGGCGCGCTCGCCGGGTCGATGGCGCCGGTGCTGCTCGGCCCGGCCCCGGCGGAGCGGATCGCCGCCCTGGAAGCGCAGGCCACCCGGCTCGCCGAACGCAACCGGCTGGCCCGGGAGCTGCACGACTCGGTCGGCCATGCGCTGACCGTGGCCACCCTCCAGGCCGGGGCTGCCCGCGAGATGCTCGACACCGACCCGGAGTTCGTCCGGCGGGCGCTGAGCGCCATCGAGGACGCCGGGCGGACCGCGATGGACGAACTCGACCACGTGCTCGGGCTGCTCCGGGAGACCAGTGGCGACCGGCCCTCGGTGGCGCCGCAGCGTACCCTCGCCGACCTGGAGCGGCTGTTTACCGACGCCCGCACGACCGGGCTGGCGGTGCACGCGCAGCGCAGCGGCGACCCGGCGCGGGTGCCCGCGGTGGTCTCCCGGGAGGGCTACCGGATCGTCCAGGAAGGGCTGACGAACGCCGCCCGATACGGGCAGGGGCCGGTGACGCTGCGGCTGAACCTGCACCCGGACGCGCTGGACCTGGAGCTGGTGAACGCGGTGGGCCGGCCCGATCGCGCCGACCCGGGCCGCGGCGGCCGGGGCCTGGACGGCATGCGCGAGCGGGTGCTGCTGCTCGGCGGCCAGCTCACTGTCGGGCCGGACGGCGACCGGTGGCGGATCCAGGCCCGCCTTCCGTACGAGGGGACGCGATGACCACCGGCGTGCTGATCGTCGACGACGACGAGCTGATCCGCATCGGGCTGCGGGCCATCATCGACGCCCAGCCCGACTTGCGGGTGCTCGCCGAAGCCGCGGACGGCGCCGAGGTGCCGCCGCTGGTCGCCCGACACCGGCCGGCCGTGGTGCTGATGGACGTGCGGATGCCCGGCATCGACGGGATCCAGGCCACCCGGCACCTGCTGGCCACCTCCGCCGACCCGCCCCGGGTGCTGGTGGTCACCACCTTCGCCAACGACGAGTACGTCTACGAGGCGTTGCGCGCCGGAGCGGCCGGCTTCCTGCTCAAACGGGCTCGACCGGCCGAGGTGGTGGAGGCCGTCCGGGTGGTCGCGGCGGGGGAATCGCTGCTCTTCCCGGCCGCGATCCGTCGACTGGTCGGGGCGTACGGGCCGGCCGGGGGAGACCGGCTGGCCACCGCCCGGCTCACCGAGCGGGAGGCCGAGGTGCTGCGGCTGATGACCAGCGGCCGGTCCAACCCGGAGATCGCCGCGCACCTCGTGGTCGGGGTGGAGACGGTCAAGACGCACGTCGGCAACGTGCTGGCCAAACTGGGCGTACGCGACCGCACCCAGGCGGTGATCGCCGCCTACGAGTCGGGCTTCGTCACCCCGTCCGGCTGACGCGTCCCACCTGAGGGGGAGCGGGTTCACCGCCGCCCGGGAGGGTTCCGGCCGGCCACCGGCCGACGCTGGGAGCATGACGACGATCACTGCTCCCAGACCCCGTTTCGACTCCCGCTGGCCCGACCGGCTGGCCCCTCTGGCCGCCGGCTGGCTCGGCCTGTGGGGCGTCCTCGCCCTGCTCGGCACGCTCACCGGCGCCGGCTACCCGTTCGGCGCGAACGACCCGCACGGCGGCGACGCCAACCTGCTGCGCCTGGTGCCGGTGGAGCTGGCCACCCCGCTCTTCGCCGGCCTGCTGCTGACCACCGCGGTGGCGGCACTGGCCATGAGTCGTCCGGCGGTCCGCCCGTCCGGCCCGCTGCGGGTGCTGCTGGCCGGCTACGGCTGGACGGTGGCGTTCGTGCTCGCCGTGGTCGTCCCGGACGCCCGGGTGCTGGTCATCCTCGGCTATCTGCCGATGCTGATCGTCGGGGCGCCGTTCGGCTGGCCGCCGGTCGACTATGCCGAGATCTTCACCTGGGCGCTGTTCGCCCGGTTCGCCGCGCTCGTCGGCGGTCTGCTGCTGGCCGGGGCGGTGCTCGCCTGGCAGCGCCGCACCGCCGGAGCCTGCGTCGGCTGCGGCCGCGGGGACACCGGCCAGGGCTGGACCACCCCGGCCGCCGCCGCGCGCTGGGGTCGGTGGGCCGCCGGCATCGCCGCGGCCATCCCGCTGGCGTACGCGCTGACCCGGTTCGCCTGGGCGGCCGGCATCCCGCTGGGCATCTCCCGGGAGTTCCTGACCGAGATGCGCGAGACCGGGATGGTGTGGGCCGGGTTCGGGCTGGGCGCGTTCGCCACCGTCGGCGCGATCCTCACCCTCGGCCTGGTGCAGCGCTGGGGCGAGCGGTTCCCGCGCTGGATGCTCGGACTGGCCGGCCGTCGGGTGCCGGTGAAGCTGGCCGTGGTGCCGGCCACCCTGGTCGCCGTCGCGGTGACCGCGGCCACCCTGGGACTGCTGAGCAACCCGGAGTTCTGGCAGCTCACCCACGGGTTCAGCCTGGCGGGGGCGCCGATGCTGCTCTGGCCGTTCTGGGGGGTGGCGCTCGGCGCGGCCACCTACGCGTACCACCTGCGCCGCCGCGGTGCCTGCCGGCGCTGCGGCCGGAGCTGAAGGTGGGAGTGGGGGTGCCCCCCGATGCACGGGGCACCCCCGCGAGTGTGAGCTAGCGTGGGTCGGGTGACTGCGCCCTCCCCGGTAATTCCGGTTCCACCGGCCGACCTGCCCGGCACGCTCGGCGCGCTACGGGCGGCCGGTCACCAGTACCGCACCGTCAAGCAGGAACTCCGCGACAACCTCCTCGCCCGGATGCGCAACGGCGAGACCCGCTTTCCCGGCATCGTCGGCTACGACGACAGCGTGCTGCCCGAGGTCGAGCGGGCGCTGCTCGCCGGGCACGACATGGTGCTGCTCGGCGAGCGCGGCCAGGGCAAGACCCGCCTGATCCGCGCGCTCGGCGGGCTGCTCGACGAGTGGACGCCGGTCATCCCCGGCTCGGTGCTCAACGAGCACCCGATGCACCCGCTCACCCCGGCCTCCCGCGCCCAGGTCGCCGAGGCCGGCGACGACCAGCCGGTCGCCTGGCTGCACCGCTCGATGCGCTACGGCGAGAAGTTGGCCACCCCGGACACCAGCGTCGGCGACCTGATCGGTGACGTCGACCCGATCCGGATCGCCCAGGGGCGCACCCTCGGCGACCCGGAGACCATTCACTTCGGGCTGGTGCCCCGCACCAACCGGGGCATCTTCGCCGTCAACGAGCTGCCCGACCTGGCCGAGCGGATCCAGGTGGCGCTGCTCAACGTGCTGGAGGAGCGGGACATCCAGGTCCGCGGCTACCAGCTACGGCTGCCGCTGGACCTGCTCCTGGTGGCCAGCGCCAACCCGGAGGACTACACCAACCGGGGTCGGATCATCACCCCGCTCAAGGACCGGTTCGGCGCGGAGATCCGTACCCACTACCCGCTCGACCTGGAGCTGGAGCTGGACCTGATCCGGCAGGAGGCCGACCTGGTCGCCGAGGTGCCGGAGCACGTGCTGGAGGTCCTGGCCCGGTTCGCCCGCGCGGTGCGCGAGTCGCCGTCGGTGGACCCGCGCTCCGGCGTCTCCGCCCGGTTCGCCATCGCCGCCGCCGAGACGGTCGCCGGTGCCGCGCTGCGCCGCGCCGGCCTGCTCGCCGCCGGTGGCACCCCCGGGGGACGGCCGGAGGCCGCCGTGGCCCGGGTCGGCGACGCGGTGTCGGTGACCAGCACGTTGCGCGGCAAGGTGGAGTTCGAGAGCGGCGAGGAGGGTCGGGAGATCGAGATCCTCGCCCACCTGCTGCGGACCGCGACCGCCGAGACGTTCCGGGCACACCTGGCCGGGCTGGACCTGTCCGGCTTCACCGGACTGGTCGAGGACGGCGCGGCCATCGAGACCGGCGAGCTGGTCGGTGCCGCCGAGCTGCTGCGCCAGGTGGGCACCGTGCCCGGGCTGGCCAAGGTGCTGGACCGGCTGGGCCTGGGCGACGCTCCCACCCCCGAGGAGGCCGCCGCCGGCGTCGAGTTCGTGCTGGAAGGGCTGCACCTGACCCGCCGGCTCGGCAAGGACGTGACCGACTCCGGTCGCACCGTCTACGGCGGCCGGGGCTGACCGTGGCCGGCAACCGGTTCCGGTACGGGCAGTGGCGCGGCGGGCCCGACCCGCTCGCGCCCCCGTACGACGTGCAAGAGGCGGTGGACGCGGTCGGCGCCGAGGTGCTGGCCGGCGGCAGCCTGCGCGAGGCGCTGCGCGACCTGCTGCGCCGTGGCCCGCAGGGGCGTGGCGGGCTGGACGACCTGGCCGCCCGAGCCCGGCGGCTGCGCCGGGAGGCGCTGCGGCGGGGCGATCTGGACGGCGCGGTGACCCGGGCACAGGCACTCCTCGACCAGGCCCTCGCCGCCGAGCGGGACGAGCTGCGGGGGCGCGACGACGACGCGGCGCGGTTCGCCGAGTCCGTGCTGGACAACCTGCCCCGCTCCACGGCGCGTGCCGTGGAGGAGCTGGCCGGTTACCAGTGGGCCAGCGAGGACGCCCGCCGGTCGTACCAGCAGATCCTCGACCAGCTCCGCGACGACGTGCTCGGCCAGCGTTTCGCCGGGCTGCGGGACGCGGTGCGCGCGTCCGCCGACCCGGCCACCCAGCAGCGGCTCGCCGAGATGATGCGGGACCTGAACGACCTGCTGGCCCGGCACGGCCGCGCGGAGGACACCACCGACGCGTTCGCCGAGTTCATGCGCCGGCACGGCGACTTCTTCCCGGAACGGCCGGAGACCGTCGACGAGCTGATCGACGTGCTGGCCCGCCGTTCGGCGGCCGGCGAGCGGCTGATGAACTCGCTCTCCGATCGGCAGCGCGCCGAGCTGTCCGGGCTGATGCAGCAGTCGCTCGGCGACCGGCTGGCCGGGGAGTTGTCCGCGCTGGACGCGAACCTGCGGGCGCTGCGGCCGGATCTGCGGTGGGGGCGCGGCGAGCGGGTCCGGGGCGAGCAGCCGCTGGGCTACGCCGACGCGGCCGGCGCGTTGAGTGAGATCGGCGAGCTGGACGACCTGCTGGACCAGCTCGACCAGGAACACCCCGGGGCCACCCTCGACGACGTGGACGTCGACGCCGTGGCCCGGACGCTGGGCCGGGACGCCGCCGACGAGGTCCGCCGGCTGCGCGAGTTGGAGCGGGAGCTACGCCGGCAGGGCTGGGTGAGCCGCGACGCGGACGGGCTCACGCTCAGCCCGAAGGCGCTGCGCCGACTCGGCGGGACCGCGCTGCGACGGGTCTTCTCCGAGCTGACCGCCGGGCCACGCGGCCAGCACGACCTGCGTTCGGCGGGCGCCGCCGGCGAGGTCAGCGGTGCGTCCCGACCCTGGCAGTACGGGGACGAGCAGCCGTTGGACGTGGTTCGCACGCTGACCCGGGCGGTCAGCCGGGGCGGGCCGAGTGTGCCGGTGCAGCTCGCGGTGGACGACTTCGAGGTGGTGGAGACCGAGAAGCGGGCCTCCGCGGCGGTGGTGCTCTGCGTCGACCTCTCGTACTCGATGATCTCCCAGGGTCGTTGGGGGCCGATGAAACAGACGGCGCTGGCGCTGGCGCACCTGATGGAGACCCGGTTCCCGCAGGACGCTCTGCAGATCGTGGGTTTCGGCCGGGAGGCGATGACGCTCAGCCAGCAGGAGTTGGCCGCCGTGGAGCCGGACGGGGAACAGGGCACGAACCTCCAGCACGCGCTGCGGCTGGCCGGCCGGCACCTGCGGCGGCACCCCGACGCCGAGCCGGTGGTGCTGGTGGTCACCGACGGGGAGCCGACCGCCCACCTGGACCCGGACGACGGGGAGGCGCTGTTCCACTGGCCGCCGCTGCCGGAGACGATCGAGGCGACCGTCCGAGAGGTGGACCGGCTCAGCCGCTACGGCGCCACGCTCAACCTGTTCATGCTCGGCGACGATCCCGGTCTGCGCCGGTTCGTCGACGCGGTGGCCCGGCGCAGCCGCGGTCGGATGTTCACCCCGGACACCGACGATCTGGGCGAATACGTGGTGAGCGACTACCTCCGCTCCCGCCAATCCCGCCGCTAACCCCCGCGGGGCGCGGTTGACTGGGGGTGTGGAGAGCGGGGGGCTGCGGCGGGCGTATGACGCGGTGTTCGCGGAGATCGACGCGGCGGGGTTCGGTCCGCCGCCGGAGGGTCAGCTCAGCGCCGAGCAGATCGTCGCGCACCTGGTCGCCAACGACGAGCTGATGATCCAGGCCACCGAGGCGTTGCTGGCCGGTTCGACGTTCGCCTACTACGACCTGGATGACATGCACCGCCCGCAGCTCGACGCGCTGGTCGCCGAGCATGGTGGCCTGCGCGGCCTGACCGCGCTGCTGCACGGCACCAGCGACCGGCTGTGCGCGTTGGTGGACCGACTGGGCCTGGCGGCGGAGACGTCGGTCGAGACCCACCTGCGCGAGGGCTTCGACCTGATCGTCGAGGAGCCGCTGCCCTGGTCCCGCACCCTCGACCTGCACACCCGGGTCCATCTCCCCAAACACCAGGCCCAGCTCCACATGCTGCGCAGCCCTTGAGACGTGTCGTGCCTGCGCAGCCGTTCGGGCGTGGCGTGGGTTGGGCAACCCGGTCTGCTGAGCGTGGTACCTGTGAGTCATCAAAATGACTCACAGGTATCAGGCTTGTCGCAGTGACGGGCTCGGCCCGCCGCGCGGGGCGGATCAGGTGTCGATCAACTCCGGGCGTGGGTGGAACGTGCGGCGGTAGGTGGAGGGGGCTACGCCGACGCGCTGATGTAGTCGCTGGCGCAGGGCGGCGGTGGTGCCGAAGCCGCAGTGGTGGGCGATCTGGTCGACGGTGAGGTCGGTGGTCTCCAGCAGCAGCCGGGCGTGGTCGGTGCGCTGTTGGAGCAGCCACTGTGCCGGGCTCAGCCCGGTCTCCGAGCGGAAGCGCCGGGTGAAGGTGCGCACGCTCATCCGGGCCTGCTCGGCCAGGTCGCGCAGGGCGATCGACTCGTGCAGCCGCTGCCGGGCCCACTCCCGCGCGCCGGCGGTGCTGGTGTCGGTGGCCTTCGGCACCGGCTGCTCGATGTACTGCGCCTGGCCGCCGTCCCGCCAGGGCGGCATCACACAGCGGCGGGCCGCCCGGTTGGCCACCTCGCTGCCGTGGTCGAGGCGGATGACGTGCAGGCAGAGGTCGATGCCGGCGGCCACTCCGGCCGAGGTGAGCACCCGGTCGTCGCCGATGAAGAGCACGCCCGGGTCGAGGTCGACCCGGTCGTGCAGCCGGCGGAACCGCTCCGCGTACGCCCAGTGGGTGGTGGCTCGACGTCCGTCGAGCAGCCCGGCGGCGGCCAGCACGAACGCCCCGGTGCAGATCGACATCACCCGGGCACCCCGTCGGTACGCCGACCGCAGCGCCTCGGCCACCTCCGGTTCGAGGGTGCCCGAGGTCAGCGCGCTGCCGCCGTGGATGCCCGGGACGATCACCGTGTCGGCGGTGTCGAGCAGTTCCAGCCCGTGGTCCGGGAGCACCTGGAAGCCGGCGGTGCTGCGGACCGCCCCGCCATCCGGGGTGCAGATCCGCACGTCGTAGAAGGGCGTCTCGTCGGCGCTCCGGGCGGTGCTGAAGACCTGGGACGGGGTGCCGAGGTCGAGGCCGACCACCTGGTCCAGGGCGAGTACGGCGATCCGGTGCGGGCGTGCGGTCATGGCCCGATTATTGCGCATGATGGCTTTCCGGCCACTCGTCGGTGCTAACGGCGCCGCCCAGACTGGTCGCGTGTCCAAGAACCGCCGCCTGCATCCCGCCTGGCTGGTCGCCGCCGTCGCCTTCGTGGCGCTGGTCGGCGCGGCCGGGTTCCGCGCCACCCCCTCGGTGCTGCTGCACCCCCTGCATGAGGAGTTCGGCTGGCCACTGGCCACCATCTCTGCGGCCGTCTCGGTCAACCTGCTGCTCTACGGGCTCACCGCGCCGTTCGCCGCCGCGCTGATGGACCGGTTCGGCATCCGCCGGGTGGTCTCGGTGGCGTTGCTGCTGGTCGCCGCCGGCAGTGGGCTGACGGTCTTCATGACCGCCAGCTGGCAGCTGCTGCTCTGCTGGGGCGTGCTGGTCGGGCTGGGCACCGGCTCGATGGCGCTGGCCTTCGTGGCCACCGTCACCGGGCGTTGGTTCGTCCGCCGGCGGGGCCTGGTCACCGGGGTGCTGACCGCCGGTGGGGCGGCCGGGCAACTGGTCTTCCTGCCGCTGATCGCGGTGCTGGTGCGCGACCACGGCTGGCGCACGGCGGCGCTCGTCGTGGCCGGAGCCGCGCTGGCGGTCGTACCCCTGGTGGTGTGGCTGCTGCGCGAGCACCCGGCGGATCTCGACCTGCCCGCCTACGGCGCGACAGAGGTCGTCGCGGCGCCACCGGCGACCGGCGGTGCGGCGAGCCGGGCGCTGGGTGCGCTGGCTGCCGCGGCCCGGACCCGGCCGTTCTGGCTGCTGGCCGGGGGGTTCGCGATTTGCGGCGCGACCACCAACGGCCTCGTCGGTACGCACTTCGTGCCGGCCGCGCATGACCACGGCATGACCGAGACCACCGCCGCCGGGCTGCTCGCCCTGGTCGGGCTCTTCGACATCGTCGGCACGATCGCCTCCGGTTGGCTGACCGACCGGGTGGACAGCCGCCTGCTGCTCGGCGCCTACTACGCACTGCGCGGGGCGTCCCTGCTGGTGCTGCCGAGCCTGTTCGCCGGCACCGCCAAGCCGAGCATGCTGGTGTTCATCATCTTCTACGGCCTGGACTGGGTGGCCACCGTGCCGCCCACCGTGGCGCTGTGCCGGGAGTACTTCGGCAGCGCCGGCGCTGTGGTGTTCGGCTGGGTGTTCGCCGCCCACCAGTTCGGCGCGGCGTTCGCGGCGACCGGCGCGGGGCTGGTCCGGGACCGGCTCGGCGACTACGCGATGGCCTGGTACGTGGCCGGCGCCCTGTCGATCGGCGCGGCCGGTCTGTCGCTGCTGCTGCGCAGGCGGCCGGGCCGGCCGGTGCCGGAGGCCGTGCTGGTCGCCGCCACCGCGCCCCGGGCGTGGAGCTTCCGGGGCTGAGGCCGGGCGGTCAGCCGAGGGTCCACTGCTGGGCGGGCCGACCGTCGCAGGACCGCTGCCGGACCTCGTCCCCGGCCTCGGCGCCGTCGTCGTCGGCCTGCCCGCACTTGCCGCTGTGCACCGCGACCAGCAGCACCGGGCCGGTGCCGGTGGCGGTCAGCCGCCACTGCTGGTTGACCTGGCCGTGGCAGGGGAACTGCTGCATCCGGGCGCCGTCGTCCGCACTGCCGCCCTCGACGTCGAGGCACTGCCCGTAGGCGGCGTTCGTCAGCGTCACCACGTCCGCGCCGGCCGGGTTGACCACCCACTGCTGCTCCGGGCCGCCCGTGCACGCGGCCAACTCGGCTTCGGCCTTCTCGCCGTCGCCGTCCAGCCCGAGGCAGAGCCCGGAGGCGGACCGCAGCACCTTGGGGCCGGTGGCCGGGGCGGCCGGGGTGGTGGCCGCCGGGGTCGGTGACGGCTCGGCCGCAGCGGTCGGGCTCGGCTCGGCCGCCGGGGTCGTGGGCTCGGCCGCGCTGGTCGGGGCGCCGACCGTCGCCGGCACCACCGGCTCGTCGTCACCGTCGAACAGCCCGGTGGCGAAGACCACCCCCAGGAGTACGCCGACCAGCCCGACCGCCAGCGCCACCCGCAGCAGCGGGTCGCTCAGCAGGCCGGAACGGGGCGCCCGGCGACCGCCGTAGACGGTGCCGGCGGGGTCGGGGCGTTCCTCGGGCGCGGACATGCGAGCCATCCTCACCCACGGCGGCGGGCCGGGGCCAGTCGGACACCGGCGGCCGGCCGCCACGGCGGACGGGTCAGTCGACGACCCGGACGTCCTTCCAGAACGCCACCCGGTCGCGCACCATCTCGGCGTCGGGCTTCGGCTCCGGGTAGTACCAGACCGCGTCCTCGCTGGTGCTGCCCTCGTGCTCGAGGGTGTAGTAGGAGGCGGTGCCCTTCCACGGGCAGACGGTGTGCGTCGCGGACTCTTGGATCAGTTCGTCGCGCAGGGCGCAGCGGGGGAAGTAGTGGTTGCCCTCCACCAGCACGGTGTCGTCGCTCTCGGCGACGACCAGGTCGTTCCACATGGCTTTTGGCATGAGACCAACACTAGGCCGTGCCACCGACGATGACAGTGGTCGGTGCGGGGAGGCTCACCGGGTCGGCTGTGGGTCGGTGACATCGGCCACGGTGGCCGCGAGAGCGGCGATCGTGGCGTCGGCGTCGACCGCGATGGCGAGTCCGCGCTCGCCGGCGCCCAGGGTGATCTCCCGGCCGCGCAGCCGCTCGTCGGCGATCACCGGCCAGGCGGTGCTCGCGCCGAACGGGGTGATGGTGCCGCGCTCGTAGCCGGTGGCGGCGAGGGCGCCGGCCGCGTCCGGCATGGAGAGACGGTGCACCCCGAGCAGAGCGCGCAGCTTGGGCCAGGAGACGACCCGGTCGCCGGGGGTGAGCACGAACAGGTGGTCGTCCGCGCCCCGGCGGACCACGATCGTCTTGACCACGTCGGGGACGGCCACGCCCCGGGCGGCGGCGGCCTCCGCCAGGCTGCCGACCGGGCCGTGGCTGACCAGTCGGTAGGGCAGGCCGGCGGCGTCCAGGGCGGTGATCGCGGGCGACGGCATGCCCGCCACGGTAACCGCCCGGCCAGCCACTGGACGGGAAACGGCCGTCGTCGACATCCCACCGAATCTTGGGTACGGGCGTAAGGTGATCACATGCGCGCTGAGCGTGTGGATCCCTCGATTGACCATGATCAAGCGGTGGCCACGTTGCGGCGGTCGTACGCCGCGGTGCCCACTGGCGAGCCTGTCCGGCTTGCCAAACGGACCTCCAACCTGTTCCGCCCCCGGTCCGCTCCCCGAACTCCGGGGCTCGACGTGAGCGGCCTCGGCCGGGTGCTCTCGGTCGACCCGACCGGGCGTACCGCCGACGTGCAGGGCATGTGCACCTACGAGGACCTGGTCGACGCGACGCTGCCGCACGGGCTGATGCCGCTGGTGGTGCCGCAGCTGCGCACCATCACCCTGGGTGGGGCGGTGACCGGCCTCGGGATCGAGTCGACCTCCTTCCGCAACGGCCTGCCGCACGAGTCGGTACGAGAGCTGGATGTGCTCACCGGCTCGGGCGAGATCATCACGGCCCGGCCGGACGGGGAGCATGCCGACCTGTTCACCGCGTTCCCCAACTCGCTGGGCAGCCTCGGCTACGCCACCCGGCTGCGCATCGAGCTGCAGCCGGTCGGCCGGTACGTGGCGTTGCGCAACATCCGGTTCACCCAGTTGGAGGCGCTCACCGACGCGATCGCCGAGGTGACCGCGACCCGGTCCTGGGCCGGCGAGCCGGTCGACGCGATGGACGGGGTGATGTTCAGCCCCGGCGAGGCGTACCTGGTGCTGGCCACGTTCACTGACGCGGCCGAGCCGCCGAGCGACTACACCGGCCAGGGGATCTACTACCGGTCGCTGCGCCAGCGCACTCGCGACGTGCTCACCGCGTACGACTATCTCTGGCGCTGGGACACCGACTGGTTCTGGTGCTCGGCGGCCTTCGGCGCGCAGCACCCGGTGGTGCGCCGGCTTTGGCCGGCCCGCTACCGGCGCAGCGACGTCTATCACCGTCTCGTCCGGCTCGAGCATCGGCACCAGGTGGCGGCCCGGATCGACCGGCTGCGCGGCCAGCCGGCCCGGGAGCGGGTGGTGCAGGACGTGGAGGTCCCGCTGGAACGTACGGCTGACTTCCTGCGCTGGTTCGCTGGCGCGGTGGGGATGAACCCGGTGTGGCTCTGTCCGTTGCGCCTGCGCGAGCCGGAGGGTCCGGGCTCCGCGCGGTCCTGGCCGCTGTATCCACTCCGGCCGGGGCAGGACTACGTCAACATTGGGTTCTGGGGGAGCGTGCCGATCGCGCCGGGCGCCGCCGACGGCGACGTCAATCGCACGATTGAACGCAGGGTGTCGGAGTCGGGCGGGCACAAGTCGCTGTACTCCGATGCGTACTACGACCGGGACGCCTTTGATCGCCTCTACGGCGGCGAGACCTGGCGCGCGGTGAAGGACCGCTACGACCCGGACCACCGGCTGACGGGACTGTACGAAAAGGCGGTAGCACGAGCATGAGCCTGACCGACCGAGATCAGGGGGCGGCGAGCGTCCCCGCCACCCCGCCGGCGGGGGGCCGGCAAGCGGTTCCGACTGTGGCGGACGTGGTCCGTGCGGTCACTGCCGGGCCGCTGCCGGTGCGGATCACCGGGTACGACGGCAGCGCCGTCGGCCCGGCCGATGCCGGTATCACCCTGGCGATCCGCTCCGAGCGGGGCCTGTCGTACCTGCTCACCGCCCCCGGCGACCTGGGCATGGCCCGGGCCTACGTCAGTGGCGACCTGGCGTTGCAGGGCGTGCACGAGGGCGACCCGTACGAGGCGCTGCGGGTGCTCAAGGACGAGCTGCGGCTGCGCCCACCGTCGTTGACGGAGGGGCTGGCGCTGGCCCGCAGGCTGGGCTGGGAGCGGCTGCTGCCGCCGCCGGCCCCGCCGCAGGAGGCGCAGCCGCGCTGGAAGCGGGTGATGAACGGGCTGCGGCACTCGCGCGTCCGGGACAGCACCGCCATCTCGCACCACTACGACGTCTCCAATGCGTTCTACGAGAAGGTGCTCGGCCCGTCGATGACGTACACCTGCGCGGTGTACCGGTCCCCGGACGACTCCCTGGAGCAGGCCCAGGCGGCGAAGTACGACCTGGTCGCCGGCAAGCTGGCGCTCAAGAAGGGGATGCGGCTGCTGGACGTGGGCTGCGGCTGGGGTGGCATGGTGCGGCACGCCGCGCGCGAGTACGGCGTCAAGGCGCTCGGGGTGACCCTGTCGAAGGCGCAGGCCCAGTGGGCGCAGGCCGCTATCGAGCGGGAGGGGCTGACCGAGCTGGCCGAGGTGCGGCACCTGGACTACCGGGACGCGCCTGCGGAGCAGTTCGACGCCATCTCCTCGATCGGGCTGACCGAGCACATCGGGGTGCGCAACTACCCCGCCTATTTCGGGGCGCTGCGCGATCGGCTGCGGCAGGGCGGGCGGCTGCTCAACCACTGCATCACCCGGGCGGACAATCGGGCGCCGCACCGCTCCGGCGCGTTCATCGACCGGTACGTCTTCCCGGACGGTGAGCTGGCCGGGCCGGGTCGGCTGATCAGCGAGGTGCACGACGCCGGCCTGGAGGTGCACCACGAGGAGAACCTGCGCCAGCACTACGCGCTGACGCTGGCCGCCTGGTGTCGCAACCTGGTCGAGCACTGGGACTTCTGCGTCTCCGAGGTGGGCGCGGGCACCGCCCGCGTGTGGGGGCTGTACATGGCCGGGTCGCGGATGGCGTTCGAGCGCAACGGCATCCAGCTGCACCAGGTGCTGGCCACCCACAACGGCCCGGAGGGCCAGAGCAGCTACCCACTGCGGCCCGACTGGCTGCCCTGACCGTCTCCGCCTGAAGCCGCTCCGAAAAGTCGGCGCGGCTTTTGGCGAACCGATTGACAAACAAGTTTTGTACGTACAAACTGATTTTGCCATGAGAGACGTCCTGTACCTGGAGCAGATCGAGCAGGCCGAAGCCCTGCTCAAGCCGCAGCGCGTAGCGGTGCTGCGGCAACTGGCCGAGCCGCGCACCTGCACCGAGGTCGCGGCCCGACTCGACCAGACGCCGCAGCGCGTCTACTACCACGTCAAGCAACTCGTCGCGGCCGGCCTGGTCGACCTGGTCAACGAGCGCAAGGTCCGCGGCATCACCGAAGGCATCTACCAGGCCGCCGCCCGGTCCTACTGGCTCTCCCCCCGGCTGGTCGGCCGGATCGGGCTGCGCCGGGCCCGCGACGAGCTCAGCCTGGGCTACCTGCTCGACCTGATGGAGGAGGTCCAGGCCGACATCGCCGCCCTGGACCGGGCAGCGCCCGAGCTGCCCTCGATCGGGGTCTCCGGCGAGATCCGGGTGCCGGCCGAGCAACGCCAGCAGTTCCTGCACGACCTGCAAACCGCACTTCAGGACCTGTTCACCCGCTACGGCGGCAGCGAAGGGGATGCCTTCAAGCTCGCCGTGGCCTGCTATCCGAAAGGGAACGACCATGAGTGAACCGATGAAGGTGCAGGCCCGCCTCTCCGCGCCCGTCGGGCGCGTCCGCCAGGCACTGACCGACCCGGCCGAGCTGCGACTCTGGCTGGCCGAGCACGTCGAGGTCGAGCTGCCCGAGCGGTACGAGTTCTGGGGCCGGTACACGCCCGAGGGCGACGCCCCGCACCAGCGACTGCTGCACGCCGACGACGACACGCTGCGCTTCAGCTGGCTGCTCGACGGCGTGGAGACCACCAGCGAGTTCCAGTTGACCGCCCAGAGCCCGGACAGCACCGTGCTGACGCTGACGCAGAGCCACTTCGACTTCGCCGAGGCGATGAGCGGCTCCAGCATCCGCGGCGTGCTGCAGACCTACTGGTCGCTGGCCATCGCCAACCTGGCCGCCCACCTGGAGGGCCGGTCGCTGCTGCCGCGGACCGACTTCACCTCCGCAGACCTGCGCGGTGAGCTGGTCATCGCCGCCCCCGCCGACAAGGTGTGGCAGTCGCTGACCGACTCCGAGCAGGCCAGCGCCTGGTTCGGCTACCCGATCGGCATCGAGCCCTGGGTCGGTGGCCGATACGCCATGGGCGGCTTCGACGCCGGCTACGCGGCCAAGGTCATCGATCTGGAGCCGGGGCGGAAGATGAGCGTCGACTGGGGGCCGACGGGCATCACGAGCTGGGAGTTGGCCGAGTCCGGTGGGCGGACCACACTGACCTTCGTGCAGAGCGGCTTCGACGAGGGCAACCCCCCGTACGCGGCCTGGACCGGGTCGGTGTCCGGGTTGGCCGAGCTGCGACGCTTCCACGAGGTGCCGGACTGGCAGCCGATCTGGCTCCCCGCCGAAATCCCCGGCCTGGAGCCCGAGCCGACCGGAGCAGCCAGCTGACGCCGTGACACCCCTGGCGAGCGCCGGCCCACCGCACCACGGGCCGGCGCTCGCCGCGCGTCCGACGGCGGTGCTGGTGATTTATCGGGCTGGAGTGGGTACTGGCTGGCGATGTTCTTCATCTTTGGTCTGCGTACCAAGGTCGACCGTTCCGGGGTCGTGCAGCAGGTCTGTCGCCACTGCGGCAACCACGCCGCGCAGGTGATCACCCGCCGATCGACCAAGTTCACCCTTTTCTTCATCCCCCTCATCCCGGTGCGCACCCGGTACGCGCAGCAGTGCACGTTCTGCGGGGCGCAATACGAGATCTCCAAGTCCGACGCCGAGCGTCTCCCGGTCGGCTGAGCCGCAGATGGCCCGCTTCCTCTGCTGGCTGATCCGCCGGCCGCCGCCGTCCTCCGGCCCTCCGGTGCACACCGCCCCGCGCGCGCCCTGCACCCCCGGCCGGCGCAAGCACCGCCGCACCCGCCGTCCCCTGGCCGGCACCAGGTTGCCCCGCTCGCCGTGGAACCGCTCCGCCGGCCGCTGACCACATCCGTCGCACACCCACCTCCGCCGCCCAGCTGGCGCGGGCACACCGGTCAGGTGTCAGCCATCGGTGCCGGGGCGAACAAGGGCGGCACCGGATCGGCCGCCTGGATCGCGGCAACGACCTGTGTCAGTTGTTGGTAGTCGCCGCTGGCCGCCCTGATGAGGGTGGCCGCATCGGCGTGGTTGCCGAGGTAGCACTCGGCGATGGCTCGCAGGAGAAACGCGACGCTGCACAGGTCCGGCGGGTCAACACCCGGCCGAATGTCGAGCAGCAGCGACCGCGCGTGCTCCGGCTGCTGGTTGAGCAGGTGGGCCAGGCTCATAGCGACCCGAGCGGACAACCTGTGCGGCTGCACGTGGAGGCCGATCTGGGCCAGTTCCGAGATCTCCAACACCTCTCGGTGTTCGACCGGCGATCTGTTCACCACTGCCGCGTGCAGGTACCACAACCCGAACTGGACGGTAAGCGCCTGCCCGATTGCGGCGGCGGCCATGGGATCGGTGCTGTCGGCGCGAGCCAGCGCCGCAAGGCGCTCGGCGCCGGCGATGAAGTCTGCCGCCGACTGCGCGTGTCCCCTGCTCCAGCGCCGTTGGAAGGCAGCGAGCGCGAGTCGCGGGTCGTTGCGGTCGCGAACCGGATCTCCGAGAAGATCGTCGTCAACGTCCCCTTGGGCAAGCGCCCGCAACGTCCGGTATACCTCCTCCTGGTAGTAGCCCGCCCGTAGCGCGGCGCCGCTGGCCGTTGGCGCCAGGAGCCAGCGAAGCAGGTTGCGGCCGTCACTGTGGGGCGATATCCCGGGAATGAGATTGACCACCCCGAGCAGCACCGCAACA
This sequence comes from Micromonospora sp. NBC_00389, assembly GCF_036059255.1. Classification (NCBI taxonomy): domain Bacteria; kingdom Bacillati; phylum Actinomycetota; class Actinomycetes; order Micromonosporales; family Micromonosporaceae; genus Micromonospora; species Micromonospora sp. NBC_00389. The sequence continues at coordinate 2,612,919 of NZ_CP107947.1, forward strand.
AGCGCTGCGCCGAGCAGTGCGACGCGGGTCAATGCCGTGCTCGTCAACGCCGTTGCGGCACCGAGCACCGCCGCGGTGCACAGGTTCGCCATCGGGCCACCGAGGTAGAACAGCACCATCCGCAGCGGCAACGCGGTCGCCGACGACGGCGGGCGGACCGCCACTTCGCTCTGCCACCCGGTGAAGGGTGCGATCCGGACCGCGATGACCGGCAGACGCAGCAGCTTCGCCGCGACGAGGTGCCCGCACTCGTGCAGGACGACGTGCACCCACAACGACACGCAGGTGATGCCAACGGCGGCGATCGCACCCGTCACGGACTCGGTGACGAACAGCGCGAACGCCACCGCCTCCAACACCAAGAGGATGGACGCGGCGACCAGCCGTCGGCGGGTGGTGGTGATCACCGGGAGATAGTACGGCCGGAACAAATAAAGGCCCAGGTACTTGCCGTACGCACGTCGCACACCGCGACGCCGATCCACGTTCGCGATGCCCGCCCGACTTCGCCATTCTCTTTTCAGCCGCCGATAGGGCGGTCATTGACGCCGCTCGACCATGCCGATGATCTTGCGTGGCGGATTCCGCCTGCACACACACCGGTTATCGCCGCCCTGGCAGCACTCGGCCTGCCCCACTTATGGGGCAGCTCGACAGGAGCGCGTACCAGGGCAGAGGGTCCGGGCCCGCGACACCCTCACCGCGCTCCGGGACGAGATCAGCGCACGGCCGCTCCTGTGTGGCCGGACCAGCTCGATTTGGGCGGCCGTCCGGACCTTGGCGGGCACCCCGGGCGCTGGCTAGGCTTTCGGGGTTTGCCGTGGTCAGGTCCGCCGAGGGTGCACGCACGACGAAGAGCCGGAGCGACCGTGTCGCGACAGGACGTGAAGCAGGCTGCGGGGGAGTCCACCCCTGCCGAGCCGAACGGCGTGCCGCCGACCCTCACCGAACCGACCCTGCTGACGCCGGCCCCACGGGCGCCGGCCGCCGGGCCGGCCACTGCCGTCGCGCCGGCCCGGCCGGGACGCGCTGGGCTGACCGCTGTGGCTGCGGTCGTTCTCCTGGAGGCGTTCTGGCTGGTTGCCGCACTGCCCGGCGCCGCGCTGGTCAGCGACCTGGGTGGGCTGCTGGTCGCCGGCTGGGCCACCGTCGCCTGCGCCCGGGTGGTCCGCCGTCATCCGGCCCCGCTGCGCCGGTTCTGGACGCTGCTGGCGGTCACCATGGCGCTCGCCGCATTCGGCCGGGCGATCTGGACGGTGCAGCGGCTCGGCGGCGGCGACCTGCCACACACCCCGCTGGTCGGGGCGGTCTTCACGGCCGGCATCCTCACCGGCACCGCCGCGCTGCTCTGCTCGCCCTCCGCGCCACGGACCGCCGTTGGGCGGGCCCGGACGCTGCTGGACGGGGTGATCGTCGCGCTGGCCCTGGTGCCGATCGGCTGGGTGCTGGTGTTCCGGGGCGTCGCCGCCGCCGAGCTGGCCGATCCGGCGCGCACCCTGGGGCTGCTCTACCCGATGTTCGACCTGATGCAGCTCACGATCCTGGTCGCGGTCTCCGGCCCGGCCCGGCAGGTGTGGCGGCCGATGAGCGTGCTCGCGGCGAGCCTCACCATCCGGGTGGTCGCCGACGTCGTCTACGTCTCGCTGGTCGCGCGCGGCGACTACGCCGCCGGTCACCCGATCGACCTGTGCTGGCCGCTGAGCTACCTGCTGATCGGCCTGGCGACCCGGAACCCGCCGCCGCTGGACTGCGACGGCACCGACGACACCGCCGAGTCACCTCCGCCGCCGTGGTGGCGGGTGGCGTTGCCGTACCTGCCGGTCGGAGGGGCCATCATCGCGGTGGTGCTGGCCCGCCGCCCAACCGGGCAGACCCCACAACTGGTCTTCGTGACCATGATGGTGCTGCTGGCCGCCCTCGCCCTGCGCCAGGGGCTGGCCGCCAACGAGAACCTGCGTCTGGTGGCCCGGCTGCGCCGGCTCGCGTACGGCGACCAGCTCACCGCGGCTGCCCAACCGGCTGCTGTTCAACCGGAGGCTGCGCCTGGCCCTGCGCGACGGCCGGCCGGTGGCCGTACTGCTGCTCGACCTGGACGGGTTCAAGCAGGTCAACGACCGGTTCGGGCACGCCACCGGCGACACCCTGCTGACCGGGCTGGCGGCCCGGATGCGAGCCGCGGTGGACGGCGACGGCACCATCGCCCGGCTCGGCGGGGACGAGTTCGCGGTGCTGGTCGACGGCGACCGGCCCGTGCCCCCCGAGCGGCTGGCCCAACGGCTGCTGGATGCCCTGCAACCCTCCGACGGCGACGACGACGTCGGCGTGCACCCGTCGGCGAGCATCGGCATCGCCGAGTACGGCCCGCCAGCACGCCTCCCACTCCGACCTCCTGCGCGACGCCGACATCGCCATGTACGCGGCCAAGGCGGCCGGTAAGTCCGCCTACCGGACGTGCACCCCGGCGCTGCGCGAGTCGGCCGTCTCCCGGGCCGAGCTGATCGCCGACCTGCGCCGGGCGGTCGACGAGGAGCAGCTGCACCTGGAGTTTCAGCCCATCGTCGACCTGGCCACCGGCGCGGTGCGCAGCGCCGAGGCGCTGGTGCGGTGGCGGCACCCCCGGCTCGGGATGCTGCCGCCGGCCCGGTTCCTGCCGCTGGCCGAGGAGACCGGGCTGATCCTGCCGATCGACCGTTGGGTGATCCACGAGGCGTGCCGGGCCGCGGCGACCTGGCGGGACCGGGCGCCGGACGCGACCGTGGCGGTGAACATCGCCGCGGCGCACCTGCGCCGGCCGGACCTGATCGCCACGGTCACCGCGGCCACCGCCAGCGCGGGGCTGGCGCCGCGCGCGTTGACCCTGGAGCTGACCGAGTCGGCGCTGATCGAGGGGACCGACGCGGTGCTGGAGCGGCTGCGCCAGCTCCGGGAGTTGGGCCTCCAGATCGCCATCGACGACTTCGGCACCGGTTACTCCTCGCTGAGCTATCTGCACCGCATCCCGGCCACCGAGCTGAAGATCGACCGCTCGTTCGTGGCCCGGTTGGGGGCGGACGACCGGGCGTACGCCACGGTGGAGATGGTCACGCGGCTGGCCGGCGCGTTCGACCTGGCGGTGGTGGCCGAGGGCGTGGAGACCGAGCGCCAGCACGAGGCGGTCACCGCGATCGGCTGCCCGCGCGGCCAGGGCTATCTGTACGGGCGACCGGACGGCCCCGCCATGGTGGGTCAGAATCGGGCTTGACCCTCACGTAGCGGCAGGCGAGAGCCTGGTTTCCGGAAGGGAGGGGAACCATGGCGTACACGGTGGGTCAGGTGGCGAAGGTCGCCGGCGTGACGGTACGGACGCTGCACCACTACGACGAGATCGGGTTGCTCTCGCCGAGCGGACGGACCACGGCCGGCTACCGCCGCTACGACGACGCGGACCTGGAACGGTTGCAACTCGTCCTGTACTACCGGGAGCTGGGTTTCCCGCTTGAGGAGATCGCCGCGATCATCGACGACCCGGCGGCCGACCCGGCCGCGCACCTGCGTCGTCAGCACGACCTGCTGACGGTGCGGATCAAGCGGTTGCAGGAGATGGTTACGGCGATCGAGTTCGCGATGGAGGCGAGCAAGTTGAACATCCAACTCACCCCGGAGGAGCGGTTCGAGGTCTTCGGCGACTTCAACCCGGAGGAGCACGAGGCCGAGGCGGAACAGCGCTGGGGCGACAGCGAGGCGTACCGGGAGTCGAACCGGCGGGCCTCCCGCTACAGCAAGGACGACTGGCTGCGGATCAAGGCGGAGAACGAGGACTGGGGTCGGCGGATCGTCGCGGCGCTGGCCTCGGGCGCGCCAGCGGACAGTCCGGAGGTGATGGAGTTGGCCGAGGAACACCGGCAGATCATCAGCCGCTGGTTCTACGAGTGCTCGTACGAGGTGCACACCGGACTGGCCGACATGTACCTGGCCGACGAGCGGTTCACCAGGCACTACGAGAACATCGCGCCGGGCCTGGCCGCGTACCTGAACGAGGCGATCCACGCCAACGCGATCAGCCGCGCCTGATCGGGCGGGGCACAGACCCGGAACAGCGGCCGGTGCGGTCCGGCTACTCTGGCCGGACCGCACCGCGGTCAGCGTCGATCGGCCACCGGCCGGCGGGCGTGCCGCCCGGGGGGAGATGACCGTGAAGAAGCCGAAGCTGGTCGCCGCTGGCGCCATTCTCGCCGTGGCGGTAGCCGCCGGGGCGTGGGCCCTGGTCGCCACCGGCGACGAGCCGGACGCGGGCCGTCCGGCGGCCGACGCGTCACCCGCCCCGGCCGCGACCGATCCGGTCAGCGTGCTGGTCGCCGCCGCCGGGAAGATCGACCAGCAGACGTACAAGCTGACCGTGAGCACCGGCGGGGCGTCGGGCGGGGACGGCACGGTGCTGCTGTGGGACCCGAAGGCGCGGCGTGGTCTGGAGACCACCTCGCTCAAGGTGCCCACCGGCGAGGTGAAGATCGAACGCCTGACCACCGGGCCGGACGTCTACGTGCGGGTCACCGCCCCGGACCGCCGGATCCCGGTCTGGGACGGCAGCACCTGGTGGCACGTGGGCGCGCCGGGTGCCCCGGCCGGCAAGCAGGGCCTGGACAACACCCGGCTGGCCGGCACGCTGACCGCGCCGGCGCAGGTCCGGCAGACCGGCGTCCGGGAGTACGCCGGCACGCTGGACCTGCGCGAGGCCGGCGAGGTGCTGGGCAGCGGGGTCGGAACGGTGCTCGGCGAGCGGGCCGGGGCGGTGCCGTTCACCGCCACCGTCGACGAGCAGGGGCGGCTGGTCCGCTACCGGATCGAGCTGGCCAGCGAGCAGTCGCAGACCGCGCAGCTGGACCTGACGTACTCGGACTTCGGGCTGTCGGTGGCGGCCGACCCGCCGGCGGCCGATCTGGTCGGCGAGGACCCGCCGGAGAACATCCCCGGCGCCTGACGCCCGGCTCACTCCTCGTACGCCCCGCCGGCCGGGCTGACCAGGAAGTCGTAGACGGTGCGGGCCATCCGGCGGACCGTCTCGTCGCCGGTGTCCATCGGCCCGGCGGTGAGGAACGCGACGGCGGTCTCCGAGCCGGGGATCAGGTAGTAGCCGACGTCGTGTGAGGCGTCCGGCAGGTCACCGGTCTTGTGCGCCACCGGCACGCCGGGCGGCAGCGCCGCCGGGATCTTGGTGTTCAGGGTCTGCTCCCGCATGAAGCCGATCATCAGGTCGCGGGAGGCGGGGGTGAGGATCTCTGCGTCCCAGACCGCGCCGAGCAGCGAGACCACGTCGTCCGGGCTGGTGTAGTTCTCCTCGCCGCGCAGCGCGGCCGCGCTGTCGAGCATCCGGCGGGCCAGGATGGTCGAGCGCTGGTTCATCGAGTCGATCAGCGCGTTGACCGGGGCGAACCCACCCAGGTAGGTGATCAGCACGTTCGCGGCGATGTTGTCGCTGTACTTGATCAGGTACTGGGCGAGCCGGTGCAGGGTGACCACCTGCGGGAACGTCTCGAATTGCAGCTGGCCGGTGCCGCCGACCACGTCCGCCGGGGTGACCAGCACCCCGTCGTCGAGGGAGACCTGTCCACAGTCGACGCGGCGGAGCAGCTCGACCAGGATCCACAGCTTGATCACGCTGGCGGCCTTGGGGCGGAGCGCCCCGTTGACCGCGATCTGCTGATCGCCGTACCGGCCGGACAGGTCGCGGACGGTGACCCCGGCCGGGTTGAGGCTCGCGTCGGCGACCACCCGGGCGAGTTGCCCGCTGAGCGGAAACAGTCGGGCTCCCGCCACCGGGTCGGTGGGCGGCTGCGGGCTGGTGACCACCACGCCGGTCAGCTCGGTCGGCGGGTGGTACCGCCGGGTCACCGCAAGCGTGCCCTCGCTCCGTCCGACCAGGGGCACCCGGTAGCGGTAGCTGCTGCCCTCGACGGTGACCTCGCCGCTGGCCACCCCGGCGGCGACCCGCATGTCCGGGTCGGCGACCCGGCCGGTGTCGCCGTCGCAGGCGCGGTACCGCACGGTGTGCCCGAGTGAGTCCACCGCGAACACCCCGCCGGGGAACGACAGCCAGGACACCTCGCTGGTCGGTGCCCGCTCCGGAGTCGGCTCCGCCCCAGGCTCGTCCCCCGCCTCCGCCTCGCCGTACCCCGGCTCGGCCCCGTACCCCGGCTCGGTTGTGGGCCCCGGGCCGGGGCCGTCGGCGGTGGCCGGCCCGGTCGTCGCCACCACGGCCAGCGCGACCACCGCCGCCAGCCACTTCAGGGGTACCCGGAAGAACGGACCCGACTGGGAAGATGAGGGCTTCTTGTCGCTTTTTCTCACGTTTGCACGATATGAAGCGCCGGAGGCGGTTGGGGTCATCGGGACTGGCGTCACCCGTCCGGGCGGCCATGTCCTGACAAGCGCTCAACCCTGGATGAGGCCCGTGGGCAGGCCGGGTGCCATCCGGCGCATCGAGGTGAAGGTGGGCACCAGCGCCTCGTACAGCTCGGCGAAGAGCGGCAGAAGCGCCGCGTACGTGGCGGCGGCGGCTGGGTCGGGGCGGACCGTCTCCTCGATCCGCACGAGGTCGAAGGCCACGTCGATGCTGGGGATCAGCCCCAACGCCTGCATGCCGAGCATGGCCGCGCCGAAGCTCGACCCCTCGGGCCCGGTCGCGAAGCTCACCGGCAGGCCGAGCACGTCGGCGAGCATCTGCCGCCACAGGCCGCTGCGGGCGAAGCCGCCGCCAGCCCGGACCTCACGGACCTCGTTGCCGGCCGCGCGCACCGAGCTGAGCACCAGCGCGAGCTGCTGACAGACCCCCTCGAGCGCGGCGCGCACCAGGTGCTCGCGGCGGTGCCCATGGGTCAGCCCCACGTACGCGCCGCGGGGCAGCGCGCTCCAGTGCGGCGCCCGCTCGCTGTGCAGGTACGGCAGCATGATGAGCCCGCCCGAGCCGACCGGCGCCCGGGCCGCCAGTGCGACCAGCTCCTCCTCGGAGTGCGCGCCCAGGTCCGGGGCGAGCGCTTCACCGGCCCAGCGGAGCACGATGCCGCCGTTGTTGATCGCGCCGCCGACCGTCCAGCGATCCTCGGTCAGCGCGTAGCAGAACACCCCGCCGAGCGGGTCCACGCCGGGCCGCTCGACCATCACCCGCATCGCGCCGCTGGTGCCGATCGAGCAGGCCACCATGCCGGGGTGCACCGCGCCCAGGCCCAGGTTCGCCAACGGCCCGTCGCCGGCGCCGACCACCACCGGGGTGCGCTGCGGCAGGCCGGTCGCCGCCGCGGCCTGCGGGGTGAGCCCGGGCAGTACGGCGGTGGTGGAGACCAGTTGGGGCAACTGCTCCTCGGTGATACCGGCGATGGCCAGTGCCTCGCTGTCCCACTCCAGCTTGTGGATGTCCATCAGGCCGGTGCCCGAGGCGACGGAGTGGTCGGTGACCAGCACCTCGCAGAGCCGCAGCAGCACCCAGTCCTTGATGCCGACCCAGTGCGCCACCCGTTCGAAGAGTTTCGGTTCCTGCTCGGCGAACCAGAGCAGCTTGGGCAGTGGCGCCATCGGGTGCATCGGCGTCCCGGTGCGTCGGTGCAGGGCCAGGCCGGACGGCACCGCCCGCAGGCGCTCGGCCTGCCGAGTGGATCGCGCGTCGGCCCAGGTCACGGACCGAGTGAGCGGAACGCCGTCCGCGTCCAGACCGATCAGGCTGTGCATGGCGGAGCCGAACGACAGCCCGGCTACCGGCTCGGACAGCTCGGCCACCACCGCGCGGATCGATATGAGCACCGCGTCGAGGATGACCTGCGGGTCCTGCTCGGCGTACCCGGGCTGCGGGTCGTCCAGCGGGTAGCCGGCCGTGTGGCTGGCGAATTGTCGGCCATTGGCGCCGTACGCGACGACCTTGGTGCTGGTGGTGCCGATGTCGACCCCGATCACCACCTCGGGCCGGGTTTCCTGCGGCACGACCCTCACCCCCTCCGTACGGCGGCATCGCCACCCGGCTGCGGCTGACGTTACCGAGCGAGACGGCGCTCCGGACCGAATGAGTGTCGGCAGCAGTATCGCCCTATCGTGCAATTTGCTCCGCCGATCGGGTACTTCGCCCTTTTTTGGCGTGTCCGGGCGGCGCGCCGCCGCTGTTAAAAGGTGTGACACCCCGGTTGGTGGCCAGCGCGGCGGAGGAGTCGGCGTGGCGAAGACTGAATCGACGGGTTCCACATGGCGGTACCGGTGGGCGCGCCGGCAGAACGTTCGGCGGGTCAGCACGTTCCGCGGCGCCGAGGCGGCGTGGCGGCGACGCGACGACGAGTTGCGGCGGCTGCGTGCCCTGGCCGCCGACTTCCAGGGCTCTGCGGCAGCCGGCGCCGGCCTACCGTTGGAGCTGGCCGGCGACGAGGTGGTGCTCTGGGCGCTGCCCGCCGCACAGCTCGTCGAGGTGCGGCACACCACGGTGCTGCCCGCGCCGGATCTCACGGTCGCCCCGCCGGCCGGGCCGTTGCGCCAGCGTCGCCCGGACGGCGTCCGGGTCGCCGACGCAGGCATGGCGGTGATCACCAGCCGTCGACTGGTGCTGCTCGGCGGGCGCGGCCGGCGCGACTGGGCGTACGGCCGGATGACCGGCCTGGGCCACGACCCGGCGGCGCCGGTGACCCTGATCCAGGTGCTGGACCGGCGGCGGACCTCCGGGCTGATGCTGCCCACCGACGCGGCGGCGGACTTCCGGTTCAAGCTCACCCTGGCCTTCGCCGACGCGATCGAGCAGCGTCCCGCGGTGCTCGCCCAGCTCGACGAGCTGATCGCCGAGCACGCCCAGCTCAAGCCGTTCCGGCCGGCCGCGGCCACTCCCGGGCAGGCCCGGCTCTCCGCGCTGGTGCCGGGCGGCCGGCGAACCGTCGCGGTGGCCGCGGCCGTGGCGCTGCTGGTGCCGGCGGCGCTGTTCGAGTCGGACCCGTCCGACCCGACCGGCGGCGCGGAGGTCGCCGTCGCGGCCACCCCGGCGTCCAGCGCCAGCGCGGTTCCCGCGCTGCTCTACCCGGCGGCCCCGCCCTCGCCCCGCACGACACCGAAGCCGACGAAGTCGCCGCGCCCGTCGCTCACCGCGACCCGGGACCAGCGCTGCGGCGCGCCGGAAAACCCGCTGGGGTACGACTTCTGCGGCGGAACCCGGATCCGGCGGCCGGCCACTGAGGTCTGCGACTGGTTCGACTGCGTGCCGCAGTTCTGGGCCGGTCGGGGCTACCTGGTGCAGTGCCGCGACGGTTCGGTCAGCCTGAACGGTGGCCGGTCGAACGCCTGCACCGAGCACCGGGGCGTGCGGCGAACCATCTGGAAGTGACCGTTTAATGCCGGTTTCCGCCCGCTCGTCGACTTCGGTCGGTCAGAATTGGCCGGATGGAGATCCGGTCCGACGACGGTGCCCGGCTGAGGATCCGCCCAGTGGGCTACCAGCCCGGCATCGATCCGCCCGACGACCCCGACCGGTCCGCACCCGGTTGGCGCGACTGGCTGCTCATCGAGGTCGACGCCCGTACCGCTGACGGTCAGACCTGGTCGCATCACTACCCGAGTCTCCTGGTGGAGGAGGCCCGCGCGCTCGGCAGTTGGCTGCGGGGGCAGGCGGAGGCGGCCGTCGGCCCGAACCCGCCCCCGGCGGTGGTCAGCTTCACCGAACCCAACCTGACCCTGCGAACACGGGTGATCCGCCGCCGCCGGCTGGAGTTGACCGTCGAGTTCTCCGCCGAGTCGCTGCCACCGTGGATGCGCCGCCCGACCACCGCGATCTACCCGCTGATCCTCACCGTCTCCGCGGACGCGCTGGTGGTCGCCGCCGACCAGTGGGCCGGGCACTGCGAGGCGTACCCGCCGCGTACGCCGTCGCGGTTTCCGGCCCGGGGCCCGCTGCCCGGGCCGATGACGCACCCCCGGCGCGCCGGCTGACCGGCCAGCCGCGCATCCCCGCAGTCGCGGCACGGCCCGCCGCCGATGTCGTTCCTTGTCCCGGCGGTACCGGGCTGCTCTGATGGGCGGTCATGGGGGATGAGCAGGTGCACCGCACCATCGAGACGGTGTGGCGGATCGAGGCCGGGCGGGTGATCGCCGCCCTGGCCGGACTGGTGCGCGACGTCGGCTGGGCCGAGGAGTTGGCCCAGGACGCCCTGGTCGCAGCCCTGGAACAGTGGCCACGCGACGGCGTACCGGCCAACCCGGGCGCCTGGCTGACCACAGTCGGGAAGCGGCGGGCGATCGACGCGCTACGCCGCCGGAGCCTGCTGGAACGCCGGGTCGCCGAGCTCGGGCACGACCTCGGCGACGAGCAGTTCACCCCGGACTTCGACGCCGCCTTCGAGGAACGGATCGACGACGACCTGCTGCGCCTGGTCTTCACCGCCTGCCACCCGGTGCTGTCGCCGCAGGCACGGGCGGCGCTGACCCTGCGGATGCTCGGCGGCCTGAAGACCGAGGAGATCGCCCGGGCGTTCCTGGTGCCCGAGACGACCGTCGCGCAGCGGATCACCCGGGCCAAAAAAGCCCTGGCCGACGCGAAGGTGCCGTTCGAGGTGCCCGGCGTCGCGGAGCGCGGCGAACGGCTCGCCTCCGTGCTGGAGGTGATCTACCTGATCTTCAACGAGGGCTACTCGGCGACCGCCGGCGACAACTGGATGCGCCCGGCCCTCTGCGCGGACGCGCTGCGCCTGGCCCGGGTCCTCCAGCGACTGATGCCCGACGAACCGGAGGTGCACGGGCTCGCCGCGCTGCTGGAGATCCAGGCGTCGCGCACTGCGGCCCGGGTCGACCCCACCGGCGAGCCGGTCCTGCTCATGGAGCAGGACCGGGGACGCTGGGACCTGATGCTGATCCGCCGGGGCCAGGCCGCGCTGGACCGGGCCCGCGCCGCCGACGGACCGCCCGGCCCGTTCACCCTCCAGGCGGAGATCGCGGCCTGCCACGCGCGGGCGCGTACCCCGCAGGAGACGGACTGGGCGCGGATCGCGGCCGGCTACGCGGAGCTGGCCCGGGTCGTGCCGTCGCCGGTCGTGGAGCTGAACCGGGCCGTCGCGGTCTCCTTCGCCGACGGCCCGGCCGCCGGCCTGGACCTGGCCCGGGCGCTGGCCGACGAGCCGGCGCTGGCCGGCTACCACCTGCTGCCCAGCGTGCTCGGGGACCTGTTGGCGAAGCTGGGCCGCTACGACGAGGCGCGGTTTGAGTTCGCCCGGGCCGCTCAGCTCACCAGCAACGAACGCGAGCGTGCGTTGCTGCTCGCCCGCGCCGCCGACTGCGCCCGGGGCGTCGCGCCGACCCGCTGAAAAATCGCCGGAAGAAATGTCAACCGCCATGTCGTATCCCGACCGAACCGCTCGACGCGTCAGTGGAAGCCGGCTCGCACCGGCGCACGAGACCGGCCACCGGCCGGTCGGGACAGATGAGGAGATCGGCATGACGACGACGGCGAACGCGATGGGCGCTGGGTCCGCGGTGGCGGGCGTCGGCTCCCGGCGTACGACGACAAGGGCGCTGCTGGCCGGCGGGGCCGCCGCCGGTCCGCTGTTCGGGGTGGTGGCCGCGGCCCAGGTGCTCACCCGCGACGGGTTCGACCTGAGCCGGCAACCGCTGAGCCTGCTCGCCCTCGGCGACCTGGGCTGGATCCAGATCACCAACTTCGTGGTGACCGGACTGCTCGCCCTGGCCGGCGCGGTCGGGCTACGGCGGACGCTGCGCGGCGAGCCCGCCGGAACGTGGGGGCCGGCGCTGGTTGCCGTGCACGGTGTCGGGCTGATCATCGGCGGGGTGCTGGTCTCCGACCCGAGCATGGGTTGGCCGACCGGCGCGCCGGAGGGTGCGCCGGAGACGCTGAGCTGGCACGCCGTCGGCCACGGCGTCGGCGCGGCGCTGGCCTTCGGATCGCTGACCATCGCCTGCCTGGTCTTTGGCCGCGGCTGGTGGCGGGCCGGGCAGCGTGGCTGGGCGGCGTTCTCCCTCGGCTGCGCGTTGGCCGTCGTCGTGGTGCTGGCCTGGCCCGACCAGGACACCGTGAGCGTCCGGATGGCGCTCGCCTGCGCCGTCATCTTCGCCTGGCTGACCGCGCTCTGCGGCCGGCAGTTCGCCCGCTGACCGTCGTTTCATCGATCACGAGAGGACCGAACCGATGCGCTACATGCTGATGCACAAGCTCAACGAGAACCTGCCGGGGGCGTTCGACCCGAGCCCAGAGTTCATCGCCCGGATGGAGGCCTTCATGAAGGAGGTGGCGCAGTCCGGGATACTGCTCGCCGCCGAGGGGCTGTGCGAGACCTCCAAGGGCGCCACCCGGATCACCGTGACCGGCGGCAAGACCACCGTCACCGACGGGCCGTTCACCGAGACCAAGGAGCTGATCGCCGGATTCGCGCTGGTGGACGTGCGCTCCCAGGAGGAGGCGGTGGAGTGGGGGCGGCGGTTCGCCGACGTCTTCGCCGAGACGATCGGCGAGGTCGAGGTGGACATTCGCCGGGTCTACGAGGCGCCGGAGGCCGGCCAACCGGCCTGATCCGGCCACGCCGTGCCGCCGCCGTGCCGCCCGTGCGACTCGGCGGCGGCTTTGCCCGGCTCGGCGCGCGACAGTGTCGGACGGTCGTGATACCTCTGCGGTATATCGATACTCCAGAGTCATCACGCTCGGGCGGCACCTCCGCCCGGAAGGGAGCCCGGGATGCCCGGCTACGTGCAGCTCGGCGAGGTCAACACGTTCTACGAGCGCGATGGCGCGGGGGAGCCGCTGGTGCTGCTGCACCCCGGCTTCGCCGACTCCCGGGCCCTCGGGCAGAACGTGCCGGGGCTGGCGAAACGGTTCACCGTCTACCGACCGGACCGGCGCGGGCACGGTCGTACCCCCGATGTGGGCGGCCCGATCAGCTACCAACTGATGGCCGAGGACACCATCGCGTTCCTGGAAAAGGTGGTCGGCGGGCCGGCGCACCTGGTCGGGCACAGCGACGGCACCCCGGTCGCGCTGCTGGTGGCGCTGCGCCGCCCCGACCTGGTCCGCCGGCTGGTGCTCGCCGCCGGGGTGTTCCACCACGACGGCTGGATCGACGGCGCCGTCGACCTCGACGAGGAGACCGTCGCGTTCTTCGTGCGGTACCACGGCGAGGTGTCACCGGACGGGCCGCAGCACTTCCCGATCGTCAAGGCCAAGCTGGACCGGATGCACCACGAGGAGCCGACGGTGACCGTCGCCGACCTGGCCGGCTACCCCGGCCCGGCGCTGGTGATGGTCGCCGACGACGACGAGGTCCGCGTCGAGCACACCCTGGCGCTGCGCGACGGGCTGCCGCGGTCGCAGCTCGCCGTGGTGCCGGGCACCAGCCACGGCCTGCTCGCCGACAAGCCCGACCTGTGCAACCGCCTCATCATCGACTTCCTCACCGAGCCGCTCGAATCGGCGGCCAACCCGGATGGCGCGGCCGGCAACGGCCACGGGTAGGGTGACGTCCGTCAGCCACGAGAGGAGGTGAGCCCGGTGAACACCCACTGTCACGTCTGGGCGCTCCACTCGGCCGTCCCCCTCAGCTGACCATTCGCGTCGGGGAGCGCCCTCCTTATCGGAGGACCAATGTCTATCTCCCCGTTCCGCATCGACGTATCCGATGCGGTCCTCGACGACCTGCGGGCACGACTGGCCCGTACCCGCTTCACCGAACGCAGCGGCAAGCAGCCGTGGCAGGGTGGCGTGGACCCCGACTACCTGCGGGACCTGGTGTCCTACTGGCGCGACGGGTTCGACTGGCGGGCCCGCGAGGCGGAACTCAACGCCTACCCACACCACCTGGCCCTCGTCGGCGGCCGGAAGCTGCACTTCCTGCACGTCCGCGCGGCCCGTCCGGCCGGTACGCCCGCGCCGTTGCCCCTGATCCTCAGCCACGGCTGGCCCAGCAGCTTCGTCGAGATGCTGCCGCTGGTCGACCGGCTGACCGACCCCGCCCGGTACGGCGGCGACCCCGCCGACGCGTTCGACGTGGTGGTGCCCTCGCTGCCCGGCTTCGGCTTCTCGGAGGTGCCTGACGAGCCGGTGACCCGGGCGGTCCTCGCTCGGACGCTGCACGAGTTGATGACCGACGTGCTCGGCTACGAGCGTTACGGCGCCTTCGGCGGCGACGTCGGCGGGGTGGTCACCGGCTGGCTGGGTGCCCTGTATCCGGAACAGGTCGCCGGCATCCACATGATCCACCCACCGTTCCCGGCCAGCTTCGACGCCCGTCCGCTGTCGGCGGCCGAGCAGGCGTACCTGGACGCCGAAGCCGCGTACGACGAGACCGACGGCGGTTACAGCGCCATCATGGGCACCCGGCCGGACACCCTCGCGGCGGCGCTGGTCGACTCACCGGCCGGGCTGGCCGCCTGGCTCGTCGACAAGTACCGGGACTGGAGCGACAACCACGGTGACCTGGCGAACAGCTTCGACCGGGACACGCTGCTCACCATCATCACGCTGTACTGGGCCACCGGCACGATCGGCTCCTCGTTCCGGCAGTACTTCGACTTCGACCACAACACCCCACGGCCCGACATCACCGTGCCCGCCGCGTTCACGGTGAGCACCGAACCCTCGCAGGCCAACCTCCCCCGGGAGATCGCCGAGCGGGCCTGCACCGACATTCGGCACTGGAGCGAACCGGGCCGGGGCGGGCACTTCATGCCGCTGGAGGAGCCGGACCTGCTCGCCGGTGAGATGAGGGAGTTTTTCACCTCGCTGCGCCCGTACTGATCGGCAGGGGAGCCGGGCCGGTCGGCGCCCTGGCTGACTAGCGCCCGGCGTGGCCGGCGGCTGTTTCGGTTGTCCCCGGAACAGCCGCCGGCACCCGGGCTACGCGCCGAGCGACGCCTTGGCGGCGTCGATGGCGTCGAGCAACTCCTCCTGGTGCTCGAAGCCCTCCTCGACGACGGCCATGTTCACTCCGCATTCGCGCTGCCGCGCCTGCAGCAGCGTCTCCTCTACCGGAGCCACTGGGAAGGCCAGCGGGTCGAGGCCGGGAGCCCTGGCCACGTCGTCGACCAGGAGCCACTTGTTGTGCTCGTCGTAGCCGACCACCCCGGCGGCGATTCCCCTGGCCCACTGGTCGAAGAGCCCGGCCAGGCTGGTGGCGGCACGGACGGACTCCCAGGCGTCTTCTGAGATCACGTAACGCCAGATCTCACCCTCGTGCTCGCCGGCGAGGACGAACGTGTAGAGGAGGAAATCGAAGTGGAACAGGGGCAGTTGCTGCCGCCAGGGGAACGGCGTGCCGATCGACAGTCCCAGATAGTCCAGCGCGTCCCCGCCCTCCGGCCATGGCATCCGCCATCCGGCGTTGGGCAGCAACCGCCGGTCGGGCCATCGCTGCGACTGCAACCAGGTCAGCTGCTCCGCGACGTGATCCACCCCGAAGATCCGGTGGACCACGTCCGGCGGCTGCCCGGCCGGCGACTCGCCCTGGTCGGGCCAGTCGAGGCCGGCAGCCGTCGCCGCGACGCGGTACTCCCGCACCGCGTCGCGCAACACGCGCATGTCATCGAGCATCAGCAAGCTCCTCGGCTACGGGGCCGTGGGGGTCATGCAGAGGCTAGCCCCGCCCCCGCTGACCTTGAAGGCGAAGCTTGTGCCGCCGGCCTCGACCCACGGCTTCACCGGCAGCACGATGAACTCGGTGTTGTTGTTCACCTTGCACTTGCCGTAGAACGCGTTGATGTCGTTGGCCTGCGGCAGCGACTCCGTCGTCGACACCAGCTTGAGGCTGGCGACCTGGCCGGTCAGGTTGACCGCCTGGTTCGTGGACCAGAACGGGAACTCGTCGCAGGTCTGCCCGGGCACCCGCACGTCGCACGCGTTCGGTTTGAACTCCACTCTGTTGAACCATCCGTGGTTGTAGCCCTTGGCGCGCGCCGCCTGCCCCCCGACGCTGCGCGCCGGGTAGAACCACACCGCCCGGGTCGGCGGCTGCGGGAATCCGCCGTCACCCATCGCGGTCACGATGTGCTTGCCGGTCTCCGTCATGTCGGCGCCCTTGTAGTTCTTGGCGCCGGGGACGTAGACGATGACGTTGTCGTCGCACCCGGCCTTGCCCTGGGTGCCGCGCTGGGCCGTGCACGCCGAGTCGATGATCCGCTTGAGGCGCGAATCCTCCGTGGAGTCCCACGCGAAGTCGAGATCGCGCTGGTCGGCCACCAACTTCGTGGTCTTGATGACCTCGGCGTAGACCTTCAGGCTGTTGTACCACTCGCCCTCGTCCAGGCCCCAGTTCTCGAACGTGTCGAAGTCGACGTCGTGCTCGATCGGGTACTCGATGAGGCCGTTCACGCCGATCGTGCTGGGGAACAGGATGGCGAGCAGGACGCCCAGCACGACACCGATGCCGATGCCGGCGGCACCGACGACGATCCACGAGGTGCCGGCGGCGGCGACCTGAGCGGCCGCGACGACCTCGACCGTCTCCGCGATGGGAGCCAGCAGCGTCGCGCAGGCGCCGCTCGCACACCAGGCGATCGGCGCCACCGGGCCCGGCACCAGCAGGCGGGCCTGCGCGGCGTCCACCGAGGAGATCACCGGTCCGCGGCCGGACGGGGCCACCGCGAAGAGCATGTCGGTGATGTTGTCCGCGCAGTCGAGCAGTTTCTCGCCCGACGGCGGCAGGAAGGCGTCGAGGCAGCTGCTGTTCGCCGCCCGGTAGCAGCCGAGGAAGATCTCCGTGCTGCCGGCGGGTACCGGCACCGTGGCGCGTGAGCTGGCCGCGATGTAGAAGTCACCACCGGCGCCGGCGCACTGCGACGTTTCGCTGGCGGTCGTCTGCGTGGTCGCCGCCGACACCTCGTCCACATGGATCATCGTGGTGAAGTCACCGGCGAGCTCCCGTGCCACCGTGCCGTCGGCGCGCAGCGCCTCGACCCGGAACGCGTACGGCGTGTACTCCTCGAGCGGCTCGATCGGGAGCTTGATGACGCTGTCCGCCGTGCACGGGTTGGCCACGTTGCCGTTGCCGTCCACGCAGAGCTGCTCCAGCGCGAACTGGTCGTAGATCTCGCCGTCCAGGTAGGCACGGTAGCTCGCCTCGTTGGCGGGCTGCGGGTGCCAGCTGGCCATGGCGCCCCCCTCATCGGGGTCCAGGGTCAGACCGGCGTCAACGTCCGGCGGCGGCGGCAACGCGTCCGTCGTGAAGGACGTCGTGGCGGGCGTCGCCGACCGGTTGCCCGCCAGGTCGATGGCGACCACGGAGACGGTGTGGTTGCTCAACGGTTGCAACCCCGTGATCGAGTACGAGCGGGTGCCGATGGTGGTCCGCTGCGCCGTGCCGCCGTCGACCTTGACCTCGTATCCCGCGAGGCCGTAGTTGTCGGTCGCCGCGCCCCAGCTCACCTTGGCGCTGGTCGCCGTGATTGTGCCGACCGCCAGGTTCGGGACGTTGCTCGGTGGGATCAGGTCCACCACGGTGATGTCGCGCAGGATCTTCGCGTACCGGCCGGGTTCACGCTCGGCGCGGGAGCAGACCTGGACCGGGCCCAGGTGCGGCGGGCGCATGCTGGTGGTCCACGAGGCGGACCAGTCCGTGACGCCGGGCGGCGGCGGACCGAAGGTGAAGCTGGACGAGGTCGTCTTCTCGATCGAGACGTCCACC
Source organism: Micromonospora sp. NBC_00389 (assembly GCF_036059255.1). Classification (NCBI taxonomy): domain Bacteria; kingdom Bacillati; phylum Actinomycetota; class Actinomycetes; order Micromonosporales; family Micromonosporaceae; genus Micromonospora; species Micromonospora sp. NBC_00389. Next base: position 2,630,525 of record NZ_CP107947.1, read on the forward strand.
ATCGTGGCCTGCTTGTGCAGGTAGCCGTTGATGGCGATCTTGCCGTTCGCATCGACCGCGACCTCCGACCCGGCTGTCGGTCCTTCGAGCCGGATGGAGGCGTGGTTGATGTCCTCCGGTACGGACGGGTCGGCGCAGGCCGGAAGTTGTTCCTCGACCACCGCCTGGGCCTCCGCCTGGGCAGCCGGCTGGCTGATCAGGGAGACCGGTAGGACGAGCGCGACGGCGAATGCCGCCGCGCGCAAGGACCTGCTGAAATATCGAGTACGTCTGTTGTCGGCCATGCCGCTCCATCCCCGTGATTGATCAATGACGGGGCACAGTCTGTCATGGTGATCTATATTTAGAACACCCTATTTTTAGTCCATGCTTGCGAGGGGAACGCCCGCATTACCGCGATAGCCCCGGCGTCCAGGCAAGCGCCGGTGAGCGTCTTTCAACCGGCGGCGAGAGGCCGGCAACGTGCGACTGGTCGCCTGCCGCGCTGCCGTGGAAGCGGGCGCCGCAGTTCTTCGCCTCGCTGCGCCCGTCGTGACCACTGGCGGAGCCGGGCCGTTCGGGTGTCACGCCGAGGTGCGTGGTCTCGTCATGGGCGTATGAGAACAATCGTGCGAACCTCCGCCGCCCTGCTCGGGCTGGCCAGCGCGGTCGTCGGGCTGTGGGCGATGCTCGCCCCGGCCTCGTTCAGCACCTGGGCCGACTTCCCGCCGCACCGGCACTTCGTGCACGACATCGGTGCCTTCCAGCTCGGCATCGGCGTGACCCTGCTGCTCGCCACCATCTGGTCCGACGCGCTCACCGTGGCCTTCGCCGGCTACATGGTCGGCGGGACCGCTCACACGGTGGTGCACGTCGCCGACCGCAATCTCGGCGGCACCACCGGGCAGACCCTCGCGATCGGCGGTGCCGTGGTGGTAGCCGGCGCGGCGTTCGCGTACCGGTGGCGCGAGCGGGGTTGGGTGCTCGGCGTGGTTTCACCGACCGGTGTGCCGGCGCTGGCACCGTTCGGCCCGCAGAAGACGGTCGTACTGACTACGTACCGCCGGGACGGCCGACCGGTCGGGACGCCGGTGAGCATCGCGGTGGCCGGCGGCCGGGCGTACGTGCGCAGCTTCGAACGGGCCTGGAAGACCCGGCGGATCGGCAACAACCCGATGGTCACGGTGGCGGCGTCGACCGCGCGCGGCGTGCCGACCGGCTCGGCCGTCCAGGCCACCGCCCAGCGGCTGGAAGGCGCGGAGTACGACATGGCTGCCCGCACGCTGCGCCGCAAGTACCCGCTGCTGCACGGCGTGCTCGTGCCGCTGATGCACCGCCTCGGGCGGCGCAGGACCGGCCGGACGGTGCACTTCGCGATCGTCCCCGCGAGCGACCGGGCCGAGCTGTCCGAGCTCGGTAGCCCTCGCGGGTAGCCAAATCTCTCCTTTCGGGAACAAAGGGAAGCATCGATCCCGCCCGCGTTGCCTGTCACGTACATGAGCGGTTGTACCGCGTGTGACCGTGACCTCACGCCCCACCGCCTTGGAGCCGCACTGGCGGATCGCCTGGGCCGAGCGCGAGAACCAGCGGCGGCGACGCGCGTACCGCAGCGCCGCCGTCGCCTGGCTCCGACGCAAGGACCACCTGACCCGGCTGCGGATCGAGGCCGTCGGGTTCCTCGGGTGCACGCAGCCGCGTACCGGTCTGCCGGTGGACCTCGCCGACAACGAACTCGTCTTCCGGGTACTCCCCAACGCGGAGCTGGTCGAGGCCGAGGCACGGCACGTCGTCGGACTGCCGACGCCGGGGCCCCTCACCTGCGCCGACGCACCCGGCGACGCCCTGCCGGCGGGCCTGCGGGTCGTCGACGCTGGCATGGCCGTCGTGACCAACCACCGGGTGGCCTTCGCCGGGCGTTACCACCGGCGCGAGTGGAGGTACGCGGACCTGTCGGCCCCCGCCCACCACCCCGACGTCCCCCTCACCCTGCTGCACACCACCGACCGCGGCCCGCTCGCCGGGCTGCTGGTGCCGGCCAGCGCCGCGGTGAACGCCCGCTTCTACCTCACCCTCGCCATCGCTGCCGCCGCCGGAGAACGCGCCGCCGTCGCCACACAACTCGACGCCCTGCTGGACGCCCACCAGGGCGCACGACCGACGCCGCCGCCGCTTGTCGAGCCGGACGAGGCCCCGCTGACAGCGCTGCGCCCCGACCGCCGGGCGCTCGCCGTCGCCGCCGTCGGGGTCGTGGTGTTCTCGACACTGGGCCCGGGCGCTCTCGGGCCAGAGCAGGCCGGCCCTGTGCAGCGGAGGGAAGCGGCCGTCATCGTCGCCACGGACGCTCCGGCGGACGGCGACGCCGTTGCCCCCGTCCTCCCCATCGGACCGGTGGCACCGGAGAGGGCTAGGACCGGGCCGGTTGGCCGTGCGACACAGGTCCCCACCACCGGCGCCACGCCGTACGGGCTGTCGACCACCGGCACGCCCGTCCCGCCGGCGGTTTCGGCGTCGCCCACCGCTGAGGGCCGGCCGACCGCTTCGGTCCCGTCCGCCAGTTCGGTGCCGACGCCCGGCCCAGCTCCCACCACAGACCCGCCCCCGGTTGGCCGACCGGCTCTGCCCACCGCATCGGCCACGCCCACCGCACCGGCCCCGACTACTGCCACGCCGTCGCCGGACCCCGCCCTGATCACGCTCTGTCTGGATCCCCTACAGCTACCACTGGTGCACCGGCTGCTCTGCCCGCCAACCGAGCCGTGACCCCTTCCTGACTCAGCCCATCGCGCCGAAGTCGGGGATGGTGATGGTGCCGTCCTCGGCGAGGGGGAAGCCGGGGTTCCAGGCGATCTCCCACACGTGACCGTCAGGGTCGGTGAAGTAGCCGGCGTAGCCGCCGTAGAACGTCTCCCGAGCCGGTTTGGTCACCTCGGCACCGGCGGCCACCGCCGCCGCGAACACCTCGTCGACCTCGGCCCGCGAGCGGACGTTCTGCGCCAGGGCCATCCCGCCGAAGCCGCCGTCACCCGGATCGTCGACGCCCGCGTCCTCGGCCAGCTTGTCCCGCCCCCACAGCACCAACGCCGACCCACCGGCCTGGAGGAAGACCGTCTCCTCGACCTCCTGGCCGCGCCAGCCGAGTTGTTCGTAGAACGCCTTTGCGCGCGCCACGTCTGTGACTCCGAGGGTGATCAGGCTGATTCGCTGTTCCATGTCGGTAGATCCAATCACTGCGGGGCGTGGCAGACGGCTTCGACGTTGTTGCCGTCCGGGTCGCGGACGAACGCCGCGAAGTAGGTCGGGTGGTACTCCGGCCACACGCGGGGCGCGTGCAGCACCTCCGCGCCGGCCTTGATGGCGGCATCATGGAACGCCTCGACCGTGGCGCGGTCGTCGGCGGTGAAAGCCAGGTGCAGCTCGCGGGCCTCGCCGCGGGTTTCGGTCGGGCCCAGCCAGAAGTCGGGCCGGTCCCGGCCGTAACCGACGACGTTCGGGAACTCCAGCAGCCGGCGGCCGCCGAGCGGGGCGAGCACGGCGTCGTAGAAGGCGGCGCTGCTCGGCACGTCGCGGACCTGGACTGACAGGTGGTCGATCATCGCGGGCTCCTCCAAGCGTCTCTGGGCGAGGCTGACGCCACGCTAGCGGCGGGGTACGACGCGTGGTCCGTGTTCGCAGTGGATCGCCACCGGACACCACCCCGGTCGTCCGCACGGGTGCTCGTACCGCTGATGCGCAACCACGGCGGCTCGCCGCCGGGGTGCCCGCGCACCGCATCCACCTGCCCGCGGTGGTGCAGCCCTGATGCCGATGGAGCACCTCCTCCCGGGTGAGCCCTTACTTACGCCACAATTCGACTCGCTGCGGTGGAGTCGGGTAGGTGGTTCTGTTGCGCCGCCACCCTCACGGGCATGACTGATTCCACTCCTGGCCTGTCCGGGTTCCGCCGTGCCGAGGCGCTCGCCGCGGTCGCGCTCGCCGCTGCTCGTGCCGGTCATACGCGGCGGCCGTCAGCTGGCCGTCGCCGACGCGGCCGGTGAGGTACGCGCCGCGCGCGGCCGGTTCGACGCGGACCTCGCCTGGCTACCGGAGCCGGCGCGTCGGCTGGCGGACCCGACGCCGCTCACCGCCGCCGTCAGCCCGGCCCTCGCCGCGCTGCACGAGCGGGTGGTCGCGCAGGTGGCGCGGGGCGGGACCTACTGACAGCCGGGCCGGCCGGACGCGTCGGGGCGGCGGTCATCGCGGCGGGCCGCTCACGCTATGGCCCTCTGTGCCTGTGGCAACTCCGGGCTGGCGCGTCGGCGCCAGCCCGGAGCAGCGTTCGCGCTACTTCAAGGCCAGCACGGCCAGGTAGCCGAGGTGATCCGATGCCCACCGGCCGTCGGGGGTCTGCCGCTTGGTCCCGAAGATGAGGCTCGAGACGGGAACGACCGCCCCCCGGAACAGGACCATGTCGATGCGGTGTTCGACGGCGTCGGCGGGTTGGTTCAGGTCGTCGCCCAGACCCGCGGTATAGCCGGGTTCACCCGGATGCAGGATCTGCCACGTGTCCCGCATCCCGCCGGCCACCAGCGCCGCGTAGGCGAGCCGGTTCTCGGCGACGGGCAGGTCGGGGCCCGTGTTGAGGTCCCCGGCGAGGATGACGTCACCCGGTGCCGTGGCGAGGGGGCCGCCCAGCAGCTCGCGCGCCTGCAGCACCCGGACACCGGCGTGGAAGGCCTCCAGGTGGGTGTTCACGAACCGGAACGGGCGTTGCCCGTGCACCACGTCCACCGCGGTCCAACCGCGGGTGCTGGTCACGGTCCCGTTCGTTGCCGCGAGCGTGAAGGTGAGGTTGTTGGTGAAGGTGCCAGACGAGGAGTCGGTCACCTTCACCCGGCCGCCGTGGCGCACCAGGATCACGTCGCGCATCGTGAGCCGGACGTCGAGGAAGTGCGGCGCGCCCGCCGGCGCCTCCAGATCGGCCTCGGCCTGTACGACCGCGACGTCGTACGCGTGACCGGAGCGGCTCAGCTCGCCCATGAGCAGTGCCAGGTAGTCGTACCGGATTTCGGTGGCTGGTGCGGGGTCACCGAACGTGCCGGTGCGCCACAGGGCGACCTCCTGCAGTCCGACCAGGTCCGGCTTGTTCTCGGTGATCTCCCGAGCGAGCAGCTTCGCCCGGGCGGGAAAGTCGACCAGGTCGACGTGGCCTAACAGCGCGGAGTTCGCGGCCAGGAACGCCCCTGGTGTCGGCGCGCCGATGGATGGCGTCAGATCGCCGCCCAGATAGAGGTTCCGGGTCATCACGGTGACCTTGGACTGTCCATCGGCGTGGACGGGTGCGCCGAAAATGCCGAGGCTGACCAGGGCGATGGCGGCTGCGAGGGTGACTCTCGCCGTTCGCCAGGAGGTGGTGGGTATGGGGAGCATCCTCTTCGATCCTCTCTCCCGGCGACTACGCCGGCGTCGGACGTGAGATCGATCCGGTGGTGCGGATGGGGACGCGTAAGGCGGCGTCGCGACCTGTCGGCGGGGCGCGGCCCGAGGCGGTGCGTGCACCGTATCGCCGCGAGGCGGTCGGGGACAGCCGTGGATATCGGCGGTTCGGCCCCATCCGCCAACCGGTACGGGTACTCGAAGATGACGTCGGGCACCAGCGTCGAGCAGGCGCTGTGGATCATTGGGCGGCCGCACCGGGTGATTCGACGCCACCTCCACGAATCGACACCCACGGAACCAGCCGAACCGGTCGACGGCTACGACGTGTCCTGCGCCGCCGCGCGCGGTTGTACCGGGTGGACGCGGAACCCCTTCGCGATGAGAGGCGACCCGGTGGCGACGGACGGGACGGCGGTGGGCTGGCGGGCCCGGTGGGTCAACCGAGATAACGAGCGGCGGCGCACGGCGTACGAGACCGCCGTCGAGGCGTGGCGACGACGCGACACGGAGCTACGGGAGTTCTGCGCGCGGGCGGAGGAGCCGGAGCCGCGGGCGGAGACGCCGGTGGGGCTGCCGGTGGCCCTCGACCACGACGAGGTCGTGTCCACCGTGCAGTCCGGCGCGGAACTCCTCGAGGTGACGGCTCGGCACACCGCCGGCCTGCCTGCACCGGAGCTGGCCGCCGTTCCCCTCGAGGACTCGGTCCGGGTACGCGGGTTGACGAAGGGCGTCGCGGTGGTCGACGCCGGCATGGCGGTGGTCACCGACCGGCGGCTGATCCTCATCGGGCGCCTCGGGGTCCGGGAGTGGCCGTACCGGCAGCTGACCGGGGTGGCACACCATCCGGCGGAGCCGTTCACCCTGCTGCACGAGCACGGGCCGGGCAGGATCCGGGGAGTACGGGTGCCGCCGACGGCGGCGTCCGCCTTCCGGCTGCGCCTCACCGTCGCGTACGCCGAGGCCGTCGGGGAGCGGGACGCGCTCCTGGACCGGCTCGACGAGGCGGTGGTGGCGCACTGGCGTACCCGGCCGGCGGCCCCGACACCGGCCACGCCCGCCGAGGCCCCGGCCGCCGCCCGCCTCGCCCGTCCGGCGCTGGTCGCCGCCGTCGCGGTCCTGGTCGCCGTGGCGGGGGTCGCGGGCGCGGTCCGCTGGTCCGCGACGGACCGCCCGGTGGTCGGAATGGACTTCGACGGCCGCCCCGGCGCGACCTCGGCCGACCCGGATGACCCCTCGCCGTCCACCGCCGTCGGCGCGCCGCTCAGCTCCACCGCTCCCATCGCTGGTCCGCAGCGGGACGCCACCACCGCGCCCGGCACGTCCGGCCCCGCTACGGCGCCGGGGCCCGGTTCCGTGCCGGTCACCTCGCCTGGACCGGGCCCGACCGATGGTGCCTCACCGACCAGACCCTCCGGGTGGCCGTCGGCCAGCAGCACCGGCGGCGGCAGCCCGAGCCCGTCCACCGGCTCGCCGAGCCCGACCCCGGTGGACCTCTGTGGCGCACCGGAGAATCCGTACGGCTACAACTACTGCGGCGGCTCCTACATCAACGACCCGGCCGCGGACGTCTGCGACTGGTTCGACTGCGTGCCCACCTTCTGGAACGGCAAGGGCTACGTGGTGCAGTGCGACGACGGCCTGGTCAGCATGACCGGCGTGCCAGGCGGGCCGTGCGCCGACCACGGCGGCACCCGACGCCCCGTGTACGCCTGACCCGTCCATGCCCTCACCCTGTCCCGGCGTCCCAGTAGACGTGCCGCCAGCCCCGTTCGGCGTACTTCCACGCGGTTCGCCACGGTAGGCCGGTGACGACGAGGGCGAGCGGGCTGGCCGCGACGTCCGGGTCGGCGGTGGCGTCGGCCAGCGCCGGGCGGTGGTCCCCGGCCGCGAGTGCCTCCAGGCCGAACACCTCCGGCGCGAAGTGGTACAGCCCGGCGTCGAGCCCGGCGACCTCGCTGGCCACCGCGTACATCTCGAGGGGGTGGAGATTGCCGGCGGAGGGGGCAGCGCGGAACCAGAGGTTGTCTCCGGCGGTTCGGGTGACGGCGGCTGAGTAGAACAGCAGGCGGGCGAGGAGTTCGCCGTCGATGGTCGGGTCGCTCGGCGGCGCTCGTCCATTCGATGAGATCCCCGTCCTGCCAGGTGGCCAGATCTGGAGGTTTTTCGCCCATGACTGGGCGGACACAGGCGGACTGCGAGCAACAGGAACGGACTGACTAACACTCCACCGGACTGACGTCAAGGCTCCGTGGCCGATCCGCGCGAAATTGGGGTTGACTCGACGGTGTTCCCGGGGCGTACTGGATACACGTTCCCGCACTGCCGGCTGGCGCGGTCGGCCAGAAAGAGGCGGGCAGGCACTCCCAGAGTGGGGTTGCCTGCTCTTGTTCGCGCCGACGGTGCTGGGACCGTCGAGAGAGGGAGGCCCCACATGAAGGATCGTTCGTCGGCGAGTTGAGCCGCCGCACCACCATGGCGCTTGTCGAGCGCTGCCGGTGGCGAGAGTCCTGACCCCTTGTGGCTCGGCTTGGCCGTCCGCCCCCGTGTCCGCCTGTTGACCGCAGCCTGCTGTGCCGGTTGTGGCGACGCCTGCTGCCCTGGTGCCTGCCCCTGCGCATGACAGGAGGGGTTCCGTCCGGACGGGCGTCAGCCGGCAGGGTCGCGTCTGCCCAATCCCTGATCCGAGCGGGCTGGACTGCACCCCTCGTCGCCCGCACCTTGAACATCATTCAACTGGAGCACGAACATGACATCAACCCACATCAATTACACGAAGTCGACTGCCAGGTCGGTCCGCCCCTGTACGACGACGGTAGTCAAGATTGCGCACGTGCTGCCTCACCATGGGAGGTGGGCCGTTGGCGACAACTGAACAGCGATCCCGCGACGTCCCCGCCGATCAGCGGTCGGGGCGGGAGCGGCTGGAGAACCGCGTCCAGGTGCTGATCATGTTGTTGATCGGCGGCGCGGCCGGCGCGGCCTCTTTCCGGCACGTGCATGACGTCGCGGCGGCACACGGCCAGCCGGGCTGGCTCGCCTGGGCCGACGCGGTCGTGCTGGAGTTGACGTCGATCGCTGCCGGTCTGGAGCTGCGCCGCCACCGGCGCCTGGGTACCAGCGTCGCCTTCCCGGCGACCGTCCTGACAGTGGCGGTGTTCCTGTCCCTCGCCGCCCAGGTGGTGGAGGCGGAAGCGTCGGCGATCGGCTGGATCGCCGCCGCGCTGCCGGCGCTCGGCTTCCTGACGATGGTGAAGATCGCCCTCGGCCGCGCCGACCCCGCCCCACCCGAGCGCACCGCCCGGCCCACGCGGGTCGCCCCAGGACCGCCGCTGATCGTCGAGGCCGGGGTCCCGGACACCCGCGAGCCGGTCCCCGCACCGCCATTGCCGGTCCCCACGAACACTGGCCCGGTCCGGGACTGCATCGCCGTGGTCCCCGCCCCGGCGGTCCCGGACCCGGCGGTCCCGGACCCGGCGGTCCCGGACCCGGCGGTCCCGGACCCGGCGGTCCCGGACCCGGCGGTCCCGGACCGACGGGCCGAGGACATGCCGGTCCGGGACCGAGGCCCGGGGATCACCGCGCTGGTCCCGGCCGCCCGGACCGCCGCCCGCACCCTCGACGCCCACGGAACACCCCTGTCCCGCAAGGCCCTCGCCGGACAGCTGCGCGCGGACGGGCACCAACTGTCCAACGCCACCGCCTCCACGCTCGTGCGCGTCCTGCGCGGCGAGAGCACCCCACCCGCGCCGGACCTGTCACAGCGGGAGGCCGCGTGACGGAACCACAATCTGCGACCTCTGTCAGCCATAGCAGTCGCCGTGAGACCAGCACACGGGTCTGTCAGGAAGCCCGTCTCCTGACAAAACCTGACCCGACCTGGCAGAGCGAACACCGGCCCGCCCGTCACGGCAAGGCGAGCAGTGCGCACCTTGCTCTCCATCCCCCTGTTCGGATCCTCGAAGGAGCAACAAGCATGCTGACCCAGCTCAGCGACCCTCACCCGCGCCGCCAGAGTCGTCACCGACCTGCGGCGCACTCGCTGTCAAACCACTGTCAAGGCGGAAGCGGTGTGGCCGGCCGTGTCGACGTCGGTGTCGGTCTCCGTTGCACCGTCCGCCTTGATCCTGACCCCCAAACCGACCCGCCGATCCCGCCTACAGCCCAGGTCAGGTCCCCTTTCAGGAGTGCGGGCCGGCTCCAGACACACCCTCATGTGTGGGGTGTCCCCCCAGGGGCCGCCCATGCGTAAACCGCTACCGGCTCCGGACCCGCTGCTGCGCCTACAGGCCAGCATCACCGCCCGCGACGACCGCCTCCTCGGCTGGCTCTACGACCATGGAGTCCTCACCACCGACCAGATCGCCACCGCCCTGTTCCCGTCCCTGGACTTCGCCCAACGCCGGCTACGTCGCCTCACCGTGCTACGCGCGACAGACCGGTTCCGACCCAACCGGGCCTACGGCGGCTCCTACCCGTACCACTACGTCCTGGACCAGCTCGGCTACGACCACGTCCACGCCCAACGTGGGCTCGGACGACCACGCCGGGACCAGGCCCGCCGCCGAAAGCAGTCCCTGACCGGCCGGCCGGACCTGCCGCACCTGCTCGGCGGCAACCAGGTCTTCATCGACCTCGCCGCCCACGCCCGCACCCACCCCAACACGGCCCTGGACCGGTGGCAGCCCGCGTCCGCCTTCCACGAGCCCGGCGTGTTCTACCGCAGAGGCAGCAACCCGCAGATGATGGTCCACGGACCGAGCGGGCTGCCCCGCCCCGACGGCGCCGGGGTGTGGACCGAGCACGGACGGTCCGTGCAGTTCTTTCTCGAGTACGACACCGGCCGCGAACGCCTCGACATCCTCACCGAGAAAATCGCCAAGTACGAACGGCTGGTCTGCCTCAGCAACTGGGCGTGGCCAGTCCTGTTCCATCTACCCTCCGCCCGGCGGGAGGCGAACCTGCACCACCGCCTCGCCGAGGTCGGTCCGCAGGCGATCATCGCCACCACCACCGCCGAACTGCGCGCCGCCACCGGCGCCAGCCCCGCCGAGCAGGTGTGGCAGCTATCCGGCTTCGGCGCCGGCCGCCACCGCCTCATTGACCTGCCCTACACCGACACCGCCCACGACGCCGAGTTTCCCAACCTCGCCGAGCCCGGCCCGAGCGGGCGGGCGGCCTGATGGGGCGGCGGGGCAGACGGACGCGTCGCGCGGTGTAGGTGGCCCATACGCCGCCCCGCGCGCCCACACCCGCCACCTCGTGGGCAGCGAACGCCGCGCGTCGTATGGCCCCGAGGGCGGGACAGGGGCGCGGGCCGTAGGTCGCCAATGCAGCGCCCGGCGTACCTCAACAGCTCTCACGGACCTGTCAGGGGTCGGCCTCCGGCGACAGAACCGGCGACCGCCCCTACACCCACACCAGCCACCCTGCGGTGACAGATCCCATGAGCGGCACACGACGTCGCGCCTCGGGTAGTGCCGGTCCACCTGATCGGCGGGAACGCTATCCGGCATCCCGCTCGTCGTCATCCCACCGCGCCAGTGCGTCGGAGAGGTCGTCCAGGAACGCGTCGACCTGCGCGCGGTCGTACCCGTGCATGGCGGCCGGAAGGCTTCCGCGAGCCCGTTCAATCTCTGCCTTCGCCCCGAAGCGCTTCAGCATCACGTCCGAGATGAGCGCCTCCTGGCCCTGCCTGACGAGGTGATTCACCCCGGCCGGGTCGTATCCGCGCAGCACCATCGTGAAGTCCGGCGAGTCGAAATGCTGCCGAATCAGCTGCCGAAAATCGGTGAAGCGGCTGCCGCCGAAGCGGGCGAGGGCGGCCCCCACCTCGTCCGGCGCTTCTCGGACGTCCTGCAGTTCGAGCAGGACCAGGCAGGGACGGTCGTCCACAGGGCTCCGATGCGTCAGCGGACTATCGAGAGTCGACCCGCTGGCCGGCACCAGCAACAACACCGGAGAGGGCGTCTTCCTGCCGGTGAGAACCGGCAGCGGCTGATCGAGGACGATCATGTCGATCTCGGCCCACGGCACCAGCCGGTCGATTCCGGGCAGCCGTACGGTCAGCCCCTCAGTCCCGATGTGGAACCTGAACGGCCGGAGCCCGTAGAAGGCGAGTACTCCGCCCATCAACAGGCTCAACACGCCGATGATCAGTGTCCCGATCCCACGGAAGGCACTGTCAGTCCGGCCGCACAGCAGCATGAAGACGCCGAACGCCAGCAACACGATGCCACCGACCAGGATGGATCGGCTCCTGCGAAGCTCCACGGTCCCGCCCTGCTTTCCCGAAGGGTGCTGACGAAAGCGTTGCAGCCGGGCGCAAGCGGCTATGCCCGGCGTGGCGGAGAGGCCAGCCGGTCGATCTCAGGCGGCGATGGCCCGAGCGGCGGCGTACATGTCGGCGGGGAGCCGATGCTGCAGCCGCCAGATGATGCGCATGGGTCGATCGCCGCTGTGCTCCTGGTACGTCATCGGCCCGGCGTACAGGTACGGCGGCGCGCCCAGGTCGCGGTCGGCGAGCTTGGTCTCCCGGACGAACAGGTGCACCGCCGACCCGCGCTCGGCGTGCTGGATGTAGCGCTGCCCGGTCCCCGACGCCGACGACGTGGTGCTCTGCGACTCCCACTGGAACAGGCTGTCGGTGATGGCCCGGTCGGCATACATCGTGGTGGGGGAGTAGTGCTCCTCGGACTTGACCAGGGTGACGAAGAAGAGGTCCGCCTGCTCCGACTCAAGCCACTTCACTCCCTCGCGCAGCGACCCCGGGTTCGCCATTCCGAAGGCCGCGCACGCCTCGTTGCGGCTATAGCGGGCGTGCACCCGCAGCGGTACCCGGCCCGGCTGCGGCGTGACCGTCACCCGGTGGATTCGGTCCCGCAGTACCTCGGCGACCTGGCGTAGCTCCGCGCAGCGCGCCGGCTCCCCCCAGAGCCGCTTCAGCCGGGCATCGCGCTCGGTCAGCGACACCGACGGCCCCCAGAGACTGAAGTGCAGCATGTCCAGCAGCCGTCCGCGGCCAGGGTGCTCGCCGCCCGCGACCCGGGCCAGCAGGGACAGCCGGTCCACGTCGTCGATGTGCAACATTCGCCCGATAGCCCGGCCGAGCTCGCGGTCGTCCGGCCCGGCGGTCGAGGTCTCGATGCCGGCGAGCCGCCGCAGCCCGGCCCACCCGCCGATGCTCGCCGACCGGTAGACGTCCTCGACTTCCAGGCCGGTCTCCCGCAGGAACTCGGCCAGGCTCACGTCACCGAGCTGCCGCAGCTCCGCCACCAGGCCGTTCTTCGAGGTCGGCAGGGCCGACTTCAGGTTGGCGAGCACGACCTTTTTCGCCACTCGGTCCAGCTCGACGTGGCAGCCGCTCGGCAGCGACGGGAAGCCGTCCCGGACGGCCGCCTCGACGGCCCGACGGCTGACCCCGGTCAGTGCCCGCCACCGCAGGTCGAAGCGGAAGTTGGCGTGCTGGCCGCCGATGAAGTCGAGCACCGTCAGACAGGGTTTGTCGTCGTCGAGCCGCAGCCCACGGCCGAGCTGCTGAAGGAAGATCGTCGCGCTTTCGGTGGGCCGCAGCATCAGGATCGTGTCGACCATCGGTAGGTCGACACCCTCGTTGAACAGGTCGACGGTGAACAGCACGCGGAGTTTGCCGGCCTTGAACTCCCGCAGCAGGCCGTCCCGCGTCGTGCGGTCCGCCCGCGAGGTCACCGCCGCCGAGGGTACGCCGCGCCGGGTAAACCAGTCCGCCATGAACTCGGCGTGCCCGATGCTTACGCAGAACCCGAGCGCCCGCATCCGACCCACGTCGGCCGTGTCCTGTACCGCCTTCAGCACCATCCGTGCCCGCGCGTGGTTGCCGGTGTAGAGGCCGTCCAGCTCCGCCGGGTCGTACCCTTGCCCGCGCTTCCACCGCAGGTGCGACAGATCTACGTCGTCGTGCACTCCGAAGTACTGAAACGGCGCCAGCAACTGCCGCTCCAGCGCGTCCCACAGGTGCAGCTCCACCGCCGCGTGGCCGTCGAACCACCGACGCACATCACCGCCGTCGGCCCGGTCGGGGGTCGCCGTCAGTCCCAGCAGTACGCGCGGCCGCAGCCGCTCCAACAACCGGGCGTACGTCGGCGCTTCCGCGTGGTGGAACTCGTCAACGATCACCATGTCGTACGCGTCGGGGTTGATCTCCCGGCGGTGCAGCGACTGGATCGAGGCGAAGACGTGCGTCCAGTGGGTCGGCTCCTTGCCCCCGACCAGCATCTCGCCGAAGCTGCCGTCACCCATGACCTGGCGGAACGTCGACATGCTCTGCTTGAGGATCTGCTCCTGGTGCGCGGCGAAGAGCAGCGAGTCGACTTGGCCTGCCCGATGTAGCCGCCGGTAATCCAGCGCTGCCACCACCGTCTTGCCGGTGCCCGTCGCCATCACGACCAGGTTGCGGTGCCGGCCGTGCACCTGCCGCTCCGCATCCAGGTCGGCCAGGATCTCCGCCTGATACGGGTACGGCCGCACATCCAGGTTCGCGATTTGCGTCGGCACGTCGTCAGCGCGCTCACCGCTGAGCGCCTGCCGGAGCCGCTCAGCGTCCTTGGCGGCGTCGTACTCCTCGAACGCCGGGTCGTGCCAGTAGTCCTCGAACGTCGCGGTGAAGGTGTCGATGACGTGCGGCTGCTCGATGTTCGAGATCCGGACGTTCCACTCCACCCCGTCGACCAGCGCCGACTTCGAGAGATTTGAGGAGCCCACGTACGCGGTGGTGGTGCCGTTGGTTCGACGGAACAGCCACGCCTTGGCGTGCAGCCGGGTCGTCCGGGTCTCGTAGGAGACCTTGATATCGGCGCCCAGCTCGGCGAGTCGGTCGAGGGCTCGTTGGTCGGTCGCGCCCATGTAGGTCGTGGTGATGACACGGAGTCGGCCGCCGCGTCGGATCAGGTCGCGGATGGCGGGCTCGACGATGCGCAGGCCGTGCCACTTGATGAAGGCGCAGAGCAGGTCGACGTGCTCTGCGGAGGCCATCTCGTGGGTGACCTCGTGGCCGATCCGGGGCTGGTGCTTGCCGTTCACCAGGAGAGCGCCGGTGGAGAGTGGGGTGGTCGGGCGCTGCGGAAAGGTCGGTTGCGCCGGCGGGGTGGGCGGGGCGGCGATGGCGTGTAGGAGGTTTTTGGTGTCGGCTACCTGGTCGCTGTGATTTGTTGCGGCCGGGCTGAGGACGGCGATGGCTTCGGCGATGCGGTTGGTCAGCTCGACCTGGTGGTGCAGCTTGTCGTCGCCGCCAGGGACGGCTTGGAGAGCGCGGCTGATCAGGGCGGCGAGGTGACGGGTGAGGGGGCCGTGTGAGTCAGCAGCGTCTAGGGCGCGGTGCTGGATCAGGGCGGGATCGACGCGGTGGAGCTGGTCGGCGAGCTGCTGGGTGATCAGGTGCTCGTAGATGCCCCGCTCAAGATCCGTCACGCCGGCAACCTAACCTTCTCGCAGGCGTCCCCGTTGCCCCTACACGAGGCGCGAACGCTAACCCGATGACTGTTCTGGCAGACGGACCCGCCCACCATCTCCGCGCGTCTCTCCTGACTCCTAGCGAGGCGTCCCACTGTTGCGCACGTCCTGGATCGCGAGCCGAATGGCGGCGTTGATGCGCGGACCCCGGCGGCGGAAGCCCAACTCCTGCATCGCCTCCGTGATGATCTGCTCCTCCGTACGCAGACGCCCGTCGCTATTGATCCACGCCACCAAGCCGGCGAGCTGCCTTCGGCTGTACTCGGTGATGGGGGCGCCCGGGTAGAGCTGGGGCTTCGGCATGCTTCGGATTGGTTCGGTGGGAGACGGCGGGGCACTCTCCGACCGTGGCCGCACGACCGGCCGCTTCACCGACGCCGGTCGGCTCGCCTCGGCGACGGCTGCGTCGTGGGCCGCCTTCACCCGCGCGACTTCCTGGTCCCGATTCCGGAACCAGGCGGTGGACCAGATGCGATGGAAGCGCCAACCGAGCCGCTCCAGGTGCTCCTGTCGCAGCCGGTCGCGGTCCCGGGCGGTCGGCGACGAGTGGTAGGTGGCCCCGTCCGCCTCGATCGCCAGCACCATTTCGCCCGGTCGATCGGGATGCTGGGCGGCGAAGTCAATCCGGTAGCCACTGGCGCCGTACTGAGCGACGAGTGGAATCCCGGCCGCCGTCAGCCGGTCGCGCACGTCCGCCTCGAACGGATTGAGTGTGGGCGCGGTGCCGACGGCGGACAGCCGCTCGCCCTGGCTCTCGGCGTACTCCAGGTAGCTGCGCAGCAGCTTGGCGCCATGGGCGTTGAGCTTGTTCGGGTCCAGGTCGCGGGCGCTGAACGAGCTGACCACCGTGGCACGCTGCCGCGCCCGAGTCACCGCAACGTTGAGGCGCCGGTGGCCGCCGTTGTTGTTGATCGGCCCGAACCGATACAGCATCCGGCCGTCCGGCCCCTTGCCGTAGCCGACCGACAGAATGATCGCGTCTCGCTCGTCGCCCTGCACCCGTTCGATGCTCTTAACGAAGAAGGGCTCCTCGCCCCGCTCCTGAAAGAACTCGTCGAAGCCGCCGCGGTCGATCAACGCACGACGCAGGGCCGCTTCGATCCGCTCGGCGTGCTTGATGCCCATGGTGATGACGCCAAGCGACTCGTCCGGGCGCTTCTCCGCGTGCTCCAGGATCAGTTCGACGGCCCGGTCCACCTCGGCGCTCACCCGGTCGCCCGGCCCGTAGCCGACCGGGTTGTTGTCGACCAGGACGTGGGTCAGGCAGCCCTCCGTGGCGGCGCCCGGGAAGGTGACCAGCTCGTTGCCGTTCGGCGCGTAGATGTGCAGGTTGGAGAAGGCGATCAGTCGCTCATCCCGGCTTCGGTAGTGCCAGACGAGGTGCTTGTTCTGTGACAGCGGGAGCGCGGTGGCGAAGGCCTGCAGCAGTGACTCCACGTCGTCGGTCAGCGCCGTCTCGCCGTCTTCGTCGGCGACGGAGTCGTCGTCGCTACTGTCGAAAAACCGGGTCGGCGGCAGCTGGTGTTCGTCGCCAGCAACCACAATCTGCCGGCCCCGCATGATCGAGGTGATGCCGTCGACGGGCTCGACCTGGCTTGCCTCGTCGAAGATGACGACGTCGAAGAGGCGCTGCGCCGGTAGCACCTGGCTCACCAGTAGCGGGCTCATCGCCCAGCAGGGCTTGACGGCCAGCAGCACCTCCGGCGCTGCCCGGAACAGCTCCCGCACGGGCCGGTGCCGGGCCTTCTTGGCGGCCTCCTTGCGGACGAGCTGTTGCTGCTCCGGGTTGGCGTCGAGCGTCGCGACCAGGTGAGCCGCCGCAGCGCGGCGGATTCGACCGGGGGTCGCTTCGATGTGCTGATGATCGGCCCGCTGGAAGTCGCTCACCGCGGCCGTGAGCAGCTCGGCGTTTAGACCCGCATAACGGGCATCGGTGAGGGCGATGTGATCAAGGATGGAGTGCAGCCAGGCGTACTCCAGCACACGCTCGGCCTCGGTGGCGCCGGCCCGGCGCTCCGCCAGCTCGGCCAGTAGCGCGTGCAGATTCCACCCGAGCAACGCCGCCCGTAACTCGTTGTGCCGGGCCACCCGCTGCAACCCCAACTGGTCGCCGGCCAGGGCGGAGAGCTGTTGCTGAAGCTGCTCTGGAGCGTCGGTGAACGTGGCGGGCAAAACCGCTTCCAGCACTGCCAGGGACCGGTCCAGGTGATCCGCGTTGGCGAGCGCCGCCGGCAGGCAGTCGGCCCCGCGCGGCTGGCTGCCGTTCTGGCAGCATCGCTGCCAACGGTCGCGCTGGTCGGCCACGGCGAGCAGAGCGGTGTGTAGTTCTTTGCGGGCAGGCTTGTCTGGGCCGGTCCAGAGGGCGCGGACCTCCTTCAATGCCGCCCGCCGCTCCAGCCAACCGAGCGACACCGTGGTCGACTTCCGGCCGCGCCGGTCGGCTGTGGCGGCGATCCAGCGGTCGAGGTCGCCGGCGAACACCTCCGGCGTGAAGCGGTCCAGCGACCCGGTGACGTCGTGGACGAGGGCGAGCAGGTCCCGCCAAGCCGTCCGAGTCTGCGGCGGTCGCAGCCCACAGTCACCGGTCAGCGTGCGCAGCAACTGCTGCGTTTCGGGGAGAATCTCGTAGGCGGCCTGCCCGGCCGCCGCCATGACCTCCGGGACCGCCGCTGTCGCCGCGACGGTCGCGGCCTGCCATGGGCTGGACGGCATGGACCGGTCAAAGGCGCCAAGACGCGCCAGCTCGCCCACAGCCCGCCAGAGCTGCTCGGCCACGGCCGGGTCCAACCGCTGAAGCATCGGCGCCCGCCAACGGAACGCCGTGCGGACGCCGGCCCCGAGCGCGATCAGCCGCTCCTGGATTTCGTACGCCGACATGTCCCACGGCGCGTGCCGCCGGTGCAGCATGTGGCCGTGGGCGACGAGCTGCTCCCGCCGGGCGAGTAGTTGCCGGCCGAGGTTCTGCAGTTGCGGCTGCCGCTCCTGTGCGATGCGCTGCAAGCGGCTGCCCAGCGCCTGGGCCAGCTCGCGGCGGCTGGTTCCGCCGCCGTGCAGGTTGATGACGAGGTCGTCCAGGTCGACGGAGGTAAGGCGGTTGA
The DNA here is from genome assembly GCF_036059255.1 of Micromonospora sp. NBC_00389. Taxonomy (NCBI): domain Bacteria; kingdom Bacillati; phylum Actinomycetota; class Actinomycetes; order Micromonosporales; family Micromonosporaceae; genus Micromonospora; species Micromonospora sp. NBC_00389. The sequence continues at coordinate 2,648,500 of NZ_CP107947.1, forward strand.
GCACGGCGTCGATGGCGGCCCGCTTCTCGGCGACGAAGAGCGTGGTACGGCCGCGCGCGGCGAGCGCAGCGATGATGTTCGCGATCGTCTGACTCTTGCCGGTGCCGGGGGGGCCCTTGATGACGAGGTGCTGGCCGGCGACGACCGCGTTGATCGCGTAGCTCTGCGACGAGTCGGCGTCCAGCACCAGGAACTCGTCGCCGAGCGGGACGGTGTCCGGAGTCGCGGGAGTGACCGAGACCGGTGAGGCCAGCGAGGTGCCGGCCGCGACGTCGCCGGCGAGCGCGGCGATCACATCGCTCTCGGCGAGCAGCTCGCCGTTCTTCTCGATGTCCTGCACCATCGGCAGCTTCTCGTAGAGGAACGTGCCGATGACCTGCGTCGAGGCGGCGACGAACTCCGGCACCCGTGATGCCGCACGGTTGAGTCGGTTGAGCAGCTCGCTTGGCGCGAAACCGGCTTCGGGCAGCTCGGCCAGTAGCTCGTCCTCGGTGATGGTCACGCCGTAGTCACGGGCCAGCTTGAACAGCAGCACCGGGTTGACGATGGGCGAGGCTTCGACCCGTAGCCGGAAGTCGGTCTCGGTAGCGGTCGTCGCGTCGATCTGCAGCGGGTGCATGATCACCGGTGCGCGGGGGGTGCGGTCCGGCTCACGCCAGCTCGCCATGCCGGTGACGACGTAGCCGGCGTCGAGACCGCGCTCCTCGGACAGCTCGCGCATCTTGGCCCGAATGTTTCGAAGGCGGCGCTGCGCGTCCGCACGCGATTCCTGAAACGGAAAGAGCTGGCCGAGGGTCTGGGGCTTGCCGGAGAGCAGCCGGATGACCGCCGTCGGGTCGGCGGTGGCCAGGGCTAGCGTGCCGGCCTTCAGATCGCGGTAGTACAGCAGCCTGTTGTTGCCGGAGGTGTCGATCAGCGACTTGGCCCAGCGGTCCGCGGCCGCTGCCACTCGCCGCAGGCGCTCCACGTCAAGCATCCTCATCGACTCCCCGTTGCCGCACGACCTGCTCCGCGGCGAGGTCGGTGATGATTGTCGCCACCATCTCCCGAAGCCGGCGCAGTTCCCCTGCGGTGAGACCCAGCTCGTAGCAGTGGTGGTGCCCGGCGCGGGACAGCGCCGACCAGGTGTATCCGGCCCGGGCGGCGACGCGCCGGCCAGCGTAGCGGTCGAGGATCAGGAACTGCGGCGAGCGGGCGCGCATCGGCAACACCTCGGGGTGGCAGCGCCGCCAGTAGTCGTCCATGGCGGCCTCGAGCGCGAGCCGGAGTAACCATGCGCAGGCGCGGGGCCAGGCGCCACGGGTGCCGCGTACGACGCTGGACAGCAGTTGATCGGCGGCGTCCAGGCAACTCTGCGGCATCGTCACCAGCGGGCCGGCCGTCATCGCAGGTGCTCCGCGAGTCGGCGTGCGTCCCGGACCAGCACCTCGAGATCGAACGCGCCCGGTCCATGTACGCCCTGCTTGCAGGCCTGGAAGGCGTCACCGGCCCACCTGCCGAACTGGTTGATCCTCGTGAGCACCTTGCCGCCCTGATGCATGTCGCCGAAGAGCGCCAGTGCGGTCACCTGGTTGAGGGTCAGCGCCTTCTCGATGAGCTCTTCCACCTCACCGTGCCGCTCACCGCGCGCGATCCGTTCCCGCCGGATTCGGTCGTGACAGGCGGCCTCCAGGGCCGAACGGCAGAAGCCGGACACCAGGGGATAGCGCGCGTTGTCGGCCAGCTCCTCTGCCTTGAGGATTGAGGTGGCGTCGTTGAGGTACCGCTCGATCGGGTCGCTGTTCTTCCGGATCTCCACCACCGACTCGTCGCGCCGGGTCACTGCCCAGATGGTGGCTTCGATGCGCAGCCGGCGTACCGCCTCGGGCAGCCGGTTGTCGTGGGTGAAAACCACGACTTGGCGGGTCTCCGCCAGGCTGGCGAGCACCTGGGCCAGGCCGTCGACCTTCGACGGGTCCATGCTCTGCACCGGGTCGTCGATGATGAGGAATCGGAACGGGCTGTCGTCGGCGCAGGCGCGAGGCAGGAACACGGACAGGCCGAGGGCTTGGAGCTCGCCCTGGCTCATGACGGCCATCGCGGAGGTGGTGGTGCCGTCGACCCGGGCGGGGAAGGAGATTTTGCGGTGTGTGTTGGTGCCGTCGAGCCGCATCCCGCTCAGTTCGACGTTGCTCTCCTGACGGAGCTCGTCCCAGATCTCCTGCGAGCGCTGGGCGAAGGGTTCGAACCGCTGGTCTCGCAGCTCCGTGATGGCAGTTTTCAGCCAGTCCCGGGCGGCGTTGACCCGCTTGAGCTTCGCGTCGTTCTGCACGCCGACTCGCGCCCGATTCAGCCAGTCCTGCAGCGAGACGGCATGCTCACGCCAGGCGTCGTGGCGCTGTCGCAGCCAGGCGCTCGTCTCATCCTGCAGTTCGGTGAACGCCTCGAGCATCGGCGGATAGGCGGCCCGGAGGTGCGCGGCGTGCTCGTCGGAGGAGAGCTGGGCTGCGGCCGAGCGGAGCTCGTCCGCTTTCGCGCGGAACCGCTTCACCACATCAGGCTGGTCGAGCGCGCTGGCCAACGACTCGAGGTCGTCGCTACTGATTCGCCGGTCTAGGTCGAGCAGCCGCGCGGCCCGTGCCTGCGCCTCCTGGAGCCGCCGGTGCCCTTCCTCGACAGCGACGGTTTCGCGCTGGATCTGATGGATGGTGTTGCCGGCGCGAGTGCGCCAGGCGGCGTCGAGGGTGCCAATTCCGCAGACGGGGCAGGGGCGGTCGCCGTGTTCGTCGTGGAAGGTGACCGCCATCCGGAGCAGCTGTGCTGCCTGCTCGGCCGTGCCGGCGCGGGTGGTGGAAAGGTCGGCGACGTGCGCCGCCGCTGCGGTGAGTTCATCGGCCACCTCGGTGGCGTATGCCGCGTCGGGCAGCGCGACGGCGACCAGGCGGCGGGCCGCGACGGCGACCGGGTCGTTGGTGTCGCTACCGGCGTCGGCGAGCAGCTGGTCGAGTGCCTCGAGGTCGGGAGCTCGCTTCGCGAGGAGCGCCACCGCGGCCTGCGCCCGCTGGTCGTCGACGCCGACGAGCGCGGTACGCAGCGCCTCGCGCGCCGTCTTGACGGCCGAGACCTGGTCACTCAGGTCCTTGCGCGTTCGCATCAGCCGCTTGTCGGCGTCGACGATCGGGTCCATGCCGAGGATCGGGGCCATGGCGTCGAAGAGCCCGCTGGGTGTGGAGGTGACGAGCCGGGCGAGGTCGTTCGCGGTGAGGAACGGACGGTAGGCATCGAGGGGCTGTTGCCACCCCAGTTCCGCGGTGTTCGCGTAGCGGTTCCCGTCATCTGCCAGGACGTGGCCGACCCCCTGGTGCGCCCCGGTGTGGTCATCGCGCCAGGAGCGGCGTACTCGAATGGGTTTCGCGGCTCCTTCGGCCCGCAGCATGACCTCGATCTCGCAGGGGGAGCCGCAGTGCAGGTTGCGCCAGCCCTCTTTGAAGACGCTGTTGCGGTCGGCCCAGCGCGCGCTGTTACCGGTGAGGGCGAGCTCGATGGCCTCCGCATAGCTCGACTTGCCGGAGCCGTTTCGGCCGACGACGAGGGTGAGGCCGGCGTGCGGCTGCAGCCGGAGGCTCTGCTGTGGACCGACGCCCCGGAAACCGGCGACGGTGATGGACTCCAGGTAGAGCGGCTGGGGACGGGGTCGAGTGGAGGGATCCCGCTCCGGCAGGTCGGCGGGCTCTCCGGCGAGGACGGCGGCGAGTTGGTCGTCCCCGACGTATGCGGCGAGCACAAGATCTACGACATCGTCGGCGACGTTGTCCTCGGCCAACCGGTCAAAAACCTGGTCAAGTAGGGACTGGTCCGGGGCCATACGGGTCTCCCTTCCAGGCACGACGCTAAGTATTGTTGCGTCAGCAAACAACCCGCTCTCGGGGGATTGCTGGAAAACACTGGAACTTGTACCATGCCTTTCGTGGCCGAGTCCATAGAGAACCTCGAACGCCGGATCGAAGAGCTGCGAGCAGCGGTCCGCCGCGCGGTGATGGCCCGCGACCCTGCCCGAGCCAAGGCGATGCGGGCTGAGCTGCGAAGTGCTGAACGGGACTGGGAGCAGGCACTGACGGACCTGGCCGACGAGGCGGAGACGAACATCGAGTCGTCGAAGCCGGAGATGCCGCTGGTGCCGGTACGCGAGCAGGTGCACCACGCGCTCACCCTGCTGTCGGTGCCGGCCGCGCCGAAGCTGATCGCCGAGGTCCACGCCGCGTTCTACGGCGCGAGCGCCACCGGGATCGCGGCGAGCAAGCTCACCCACCTGCGTCGGGACGAGGAGCGGTCCTTCCGGACGGCACGGCACTCCCGGCCGTACTACCTCTGCTCCGCGCTCACGGCCGAGCACCTTGCCCCGGCCCGGGGCCTGCTCGCCATCTCCACCTGGCCACTCGAGCGGCGCATCATCGGGCCGCTGAGCCTCCGTGTCGACTTCCTGACAGCCGCTATCAACGTGACGGAACGAGCAGCCAGGATGCCTGAGCAGGAGCCGGGCGTTACCCGGCTGCTCTGGCGGTTCGCGAGCACCATCCCGGGAGCAGCCGAACCACACGGGGCGGTAGACGCGGCCACTGTGGTCAAGGCCGCCCAGGCCGAACTCGACGTCCACGTGGTGGCCGACCAGTCGCAGCGGGAAGCGGCGGCCGAGCGTGCCCGCCGGCAGATGGATGAGGCCGAGCAGCTCTTCGGCAGCAAGCTGCGGGTAGTCAGGGAGACGGCATGACCAACGTTGGCCAACGACTCGCCACGATTCGGGGCGGGGGCGTCGCGAGCCGGCACAACGCCCGGACCATCGCCGCCCTGACCACGAACCCGGGCTGCGCTCGCCGGGCGGTGCTCGACTGCGCGGGCGTCGACAAGCAGCGGCTGGCCGCCTACGTCGACTACCCGGCCCGCTTCGGCCAGTCGCCGTTCGCGATCACCCGCGGCAACGCCTTCGAGGCGCAGGTCAAGGCCAATGGTTGCGCCGAGCTGCTGCGGCTGCTGCGGGAGCGGCTCGACCTCGAGATCCCGGAGGTTTCGTACGACGACTTGGAGTCGGTTGCCGGCCGCGAGAGCCAGGACGTTCGATACGCCCGGTCGCGCGCCCTGCTCACCCGGGCCGCCGCGCAGGCCGATGGGGCCGGCACGCTCTTCGATCACCCGCTGCTGCGGCTGGAGGTCGCCGGCCAGCAGGCCTACCTGGAGCCGGACCTGATCGCGTTCCAGCACGACGGGCAGTTCCACGTCGTAGAGATCAAGTCGTTCGCGGTCATCGACGGGCAGGCCGACTCGGGCAAGGTGGCCGGCGCGGCGATCCAGGCGGCTGTCTACGTGCTGGCGATGCGTGAGCTGCTCGGCGAGGCAGGGTTCGACCCGGAGATCGTGTCGCATGATGTCGTGCTGGTCTGCCCGCGAGACTTCTCCAACCAGCCGATGGCAGTCCGGGTCGACGTCCGCAAGCAGCTCGCCGTACTGCGTCGGCAGCTGTCCCGGATGACCCGGATCGACGCGCTGCTGGCCGACCTGCCGGCCACGCTCAGCTTCGACTTCGCGCCCGACGACAACGGGGTGCCCACCCGCTCGCCGGCCTCGCTGGTCGCCGCCCTCGAAGCCGTCGAGGCCCGGTACTCGCCGGAGTGCCTGGCCAGCTGCGAGCTGGCGTACTTCTGCCGGCACGAGGCGCGCGGCTGCACCGCGGCGCTGGGCAAGTCCGCCCGAGAGGAGATGGGCGGCATCGAGCGGGTTGAAACCGCGCTGGCCATCGCGCGCAATCAGCTCGCGCCGGCGGATGACCAGAAGGAGGCCGCAGAGCTGCTGCGGGCCGCCGCGCGGCTGCGGGCCGAGCTGATGAGTGGGGTGGCCGGATGAGCACCCTGACGACGTTGGCGAGGGCCGAGGCCGTGGTTGAGGGGGTCGCCCAGCGGATCACCATGGTCCGCCACGTACACGTCGCCGACCGACCGCTGGTCTTCATCCCGCTCGCCATGGCGGGCGAGGCCAACGCGCCGCTTGCGGCGATGGTGGGTGACGACCGGCACGATCCGACGTTGCTGATCGTGCCGCAGCCCCGGAACCGGGACCAGCGGTTCGCGTTCGCCGCCGAGCTGGCGGGCGTCGTCGTCCCCTATGTGGACAGCTTTAGCAGCGATGTCGAAGCGGTGCCGACGAACAAGGGCAAGGACGTCCGCCACCGGTACGCCGATGCGCCGCAGATGCTCGTACCGAATCCCGGCGGCGTTGGCTTCACCCGGCTCTTCGGCCGGTCCACCCGGTTCCGCCGCACCGACGGCGACTACCCGGTGAACCCGTCGGTGCCGCTGCTCGGCCGGTGGCTCACGTACTTCTTTGAGCGCGCCGAGCACCCCGGGTCGTCAACTTTGGTGGCGATGACGCAGGCGCTTTCGATGCACTGGGCCACCGGGCAAAGCCCGCTCGAGGACGCTCAGCTGGCCGCACTCCTGGCCTGGATCACGCCCCCGCCGGGCATGACCGGCGCCGACGCGGCCGCCGCGGCCGAGGATCCGGTGACCTGGCCGCCGGCCGGTCCGGCCACCGACCCGACCTTCGACAACGAGGTGCTGGCCCCGGCCATGTCCGCGTACGACCGGGCGGTGGCCACCGACTCGCAGGTGGCTCGGCGTCGCGACGAGCTGGAGGACATTCTGCGCTCGCAGCTGGAGCCGACCTGGCGGCTGATGTGGCAGGCCATCTCGCTGCTGCGGGACCTGCCCGCCGGAGCGCACGTGCCCAAACGCTGGGCGGAGGACCGGGACGGCTTCACCAGCTTCACCGCGTACCTCGACGAGGGCGGGTTCCCGCAGCCTCGACGCGACGGAGCGGTTGTCGCGGCAAGGAAGCTGCACCGCATGGAGCGGGCGCTGACCTCGTATGACGTGCAGCGGGCCTACGACGACCCGATGGTGATGGCCGACTACCGGCTCACCGGTGAGGCGTTTGTGGGTGAGGTGACCGCCGCCCACCCGACGCGGATTGACGACAGCGGGAAGCGGCGCGCGCTGCGGCCGTGGATCGCGGTGACCACCGCCGACCCGGTGCTGGTCACGCCGGGCACGTCGCTGTTCTCGCCCGAGCAGCCCGGTGGGCAGAAGGCGCGGGTGATGTCGGTGGCGCAGAAGGACGACGGGACGACCGCGGTCGTGTTGGAGCTGACCGGCGGGATGGGGCGCTCGCTCACCCCGGCCCCGGGCACTGTGCCAGAGGTGGGGAAGCGGATCTGCTACACCACGCTCAGCGACTCCTTCATGCCGCCGGGCGCCTTCCCGTCTCGGGAGGAGACGCCGTGGACCCACGGCGGCCCGCCGGCGCCGTACGAAGACAGCGCACCGACCAAGGAGGACGCCCACGAAGAGTGGTCGTGACGTTTCGGCCCGCAGCAGTGCTAGTCAACGACCAACCAATCAGATCCGTGGGGGAGCTGAGTTGAGCAAGTTGGGCACCATCCTCGACCAGATTGACTCGGGCACCGTGCTGTTGCCCGAGTTCCAGCGCGGCTACGTATGGAACCGGGATCAGGTACGCGGCCTGATGCGCTCGCTCTACCTCGGCTTCCCAGTCGGCGGGCTGCTGGTCTGGGAGACGGAAGCCGACCACGGCTCGGTCCGTGGCAGCGACCACGTCGGCGGTGGGGTGAAGCAACTGCTCCTCGACGGGCAGCAGCGGATCACCTCTCTCTACGGGGTGGTCCGCGGCAAGCCGCCGGCGTTCTTCGAGGGTGACCCGGCCGCCTTCACCGGCCTGCGGTTCAACGTCGAGGAAGAGACCTTCGAGTTCTACGCGCCGGCGAAAATGAGGGACGACCCCACCTGGGTCGACGTCACCGAGCTCTTCATCGACGGCATCGAACCGCAGATCGGAAACCTCACGGCGCACCCGGACACCATGCCGCACTTCGCGACCTACATGGGTCGGCTCATCCGGCTGCGGAACATCCTCGAACGGGAGTTCCACCAGGAGAAGATTACCGGCGCGGACAAGGGCGTCGATGTGGTCGTCGACATCTTCAACCGGGTCAACTCGGGCGGCACCAAGCTCTCCAAGGGTGACCTGGCGCTGGCGAAGATCTGCGCCGACTGGCCCGAGGCCCGCTCGACGATGCGCAAGCACCTGGGCACCTGGTCGACCGCCGGGTTCCAGTTCAACCTCGACTGGCTGCTGCGGAACGTCAACGCGGTAGCGACGGGCCGGGCCCAGTTCGAGTCCCTGGAGGGAGTCGGCTCGACTGACTTCGCGCAGGCGCTTACCTCCAGCGAGCGCTACCTCAGCGGGTTCCTCGACGTGATTTCCGGGCGGCTCGGCCTGGACCACGACCGGGTGCTGATGGGCCGCTACGCCTTCCCGGTGGTCTCCCGCTTCCTGCACCTCAACGGCGGCACGTTCGCCGACGCCACTCAGCGCGACCGGATGCTCTTCTGGTACATCCACGCCGCGCTGTGGGGACGCTTCGCCGGCTCCACCGAGACGATCCTGACCCAGGACTACGAGACGGTCGCCCGCAGCGGCATCGACGGCCTGATCACCAGCCTCAGCCGCTGGCGCGGCGGCAACCTGGTGATCGACGGCCAGGACTTCGAGGGCTTCGGCCGCGGCTCCCGCTTCTACCCCCTGCTCTACCTGCTCACCCGGGTGCTCGGCGCCCGCGACTTCGGCTCCGGCCTGGAACTCAAGAGCGAGATGCTGGGCCACCTCACCTCGCTGCAGGTCCACCACATCTTCCCCAAGGCGCTGCTGTACAAGCACGGCTACGGCCGGTCCGAGGTCAACGCCGTTGCCAACTTCTCCTTCCTGACCCAGCAGACCAACCTCGCGATCGGCAAGCGGCCTCCGGAGGAGTACTTCGCCGAGACCGAGCAGAAGCACCCGGACGCGCTCGAATCCCAGTGGATTCCGACCGACCCGCAGCTGTGGCGGCCCGACCGCTACCTGGACTTCCTCGCCGCCCGCCGGGAGCTGCTGGCCAACGCCGCCAACGGATTCCTCGCCGGCCTCCGGGACGGCACGAAGCCGGCCGCCGAGCCACTGCGACCGGTGGTCGTGGTCACCGAGGAGGAGGTCGACGACGTCCGCGCCGGGCAGGTGAAGGCCCTCGTCGAGGAACTGGTGGCGGCGGGCTGCGCCGAGCCCGCCCTCGACAGCGAGATCGCCGATCCCGCCACCGGTCGGCTGCTCGGCGTGGCGGAGGCGTACTGGCCGGACGGCCTGCAGCCGGGGCTGGGTAACCCGGTCGTGCTGGAGCTGGACGCCAACCCGGAGCTGGCCCGGATGGAGGAGCTCGGCTACGAGGTCTTTACCTCGGTCGACGCCCTGCGCGGTTACGTCGCCCGGCGCAACGAGCAGGCGGCGGGACTCGCTGACGCTGAGCCGTTCGTCGAGGAGCCGGACGCCGACGCCGAGACGACCACCGGTTCGGAGGATGCGCCGGTCGTGCCGGCCCAGGCCGGTGGCGACCAGGGGACGGTCGCGGACTTCGAGCGGGCGATGCGCGGGGTGTACGAGGCGGCGCGGCGCGAGGCCGGCTACAACGCCACCTACTTCCTTGGCATGGTCGCCGCTCACGGTGGGCTGGCCACCGCCAAGAAGCTGCTCGCCAGCCCGGTGGTGTCCGACGGGTTCGCGGCGCTGTGGGAGCGGGGGCGACTCGACCTCACGGTGGAGGCCCTGGTGGTCAAGGACGAGTACGAGTCGCTCTTCACGCCCCACGAGCTCGACATCGCCCGGCACCGACTGCGGCAGTTCGACTACGACGCCGCGGCACGGCGGTGAGCACCATGACCACCCTGCTCCTGCCGGACGCGCCGGCGGACCCGCCGTCGGTCCAGGCCGAGCGCGTCATCACCGAGGTGCTGGCCGACCTGCGCTCCGGCCTACACCGTGGCGTCGTGGTCGACTCCCCGCCCGGGGCCGGCAAGTCGACCCTCGTCGTCCGCGCCGCCGCCGAGCTGGCCCGCGCCGGCGAGCCGCTGATCGTCATCGCGCAGACCAACGAACAGGTCGACGACCTGATCGACCGCCTGGCGCAGAAGGCGCCGGAGCTGCACATCGGGCGGCTCTCGGCGACCGACTACACGGCGACCGACCGGATCAAGCAGTACGCCACGGTCCGGGTCGCCGCCAAGGTCGCCGACCTCGGTGGTCCGTCCGTCATCATCGGTACGGCCGCCAAGTGGGCCATGGTGTCCGAGGGCCGCTGGCCCTGGGCAATCGTCGACGAGGCGTACCAGATGCGGTCGGACGCCCTGCTGCGCGTTGCCAGCCGGTTCGAGCGGGCCCTGTTCGTCGGTGACCCCGGCCAGCTCGACCCGTTCGCCACCGTCGACACCGAGCGGTGGACCGGGCTGACCTGGGACCCGATGCAGTCTGCGGTAGCGGCGCTGCTGCGGCACAACCCCGACCTGCCGGTGCACCGGCTCCCGGTGTCGTGGCGACTGCCTCCCTCGGCGGCGCCGGTGGTGGCCCAGGCGTTCTACCCCTTCACCGGGTTCCAGGCCGGAACGACCGCCGGTGAGCGGTCGCTGTCGTTCACCACGGCCGGGTTCGGGCGTGGGCCGGTGGATGCGGCCGTGGAAACGGCGGCGGCGACCGGGTGGGCGCTGTACGAGCTGCCGGCCCGGCACACGCTGCGGACCGACGCGGAGGCGGCTGCGGCATGTGCTGCCCTGGCGCGGCGAGTGCTGGAGCGGGGAGCGGTCGCGGTCTCGGAACGCGAACCGGGGGGAGCGCCGGTTACCGCGGAGCGGATCGCCATCGGGGCCGCGCACCGCGACCAGGTCGCGGCCATCCGCGCGCAGCTTGGCGCGCCCGGAGCGGACATCACCGTCGACACCGCCAACCGGCTCCAGGGCCGGGAATACGACGTGATGATCGTGTTGCATCCGCTGTCCGGCCGGCGGGACGCGACCGCGTTCCACCTGGAGTCAGGGCGGCTTTGCGTGCTCACCTCACGGCATCGACACGCCTGTATCGTGGTGGCCCGGGCGGGGATCGCCGAGCTGCTCGACGCCCACCCGTCGACCGAGCCGGTGCACCTCAACGTGCCGGTCAAGTTCCCCGATGGCTGGGAAGCGAACCAGTCAGTGATGTATCGGTTGGCCGCCTACAGGAGCCCGCCGGGCCATACGTGAGCGCTTACGACATATCCCCCCGTCCTGTTACCCGTGAACGCCGATGAGTCGGCCGAGGGAGAAGAGAGCAGTGGCCTTCCAGACCCCGGTTTCAGTGGAAGAAATCCTGACCGCGATCCACCGCAAGGAGTACCTCCTTCCGGCGATCCAGCGCGAGTTCGTCTGGAACCCAGATCAGATTCGCCGACTGTTCGACAGCCTCATGCGCGGCTATCCGATCGGGTCCTTCTTGCTGTGGAAGGTGGGGCCAGAGACTGCCACCAAGTACACGTTCTACGACTTCCTCACCGACTATCACGAGCGGGACAATCCGTACGCCGCCAAGGCGACCGTGCCGACGGGCAGCGGCATCATTGCCGTGCTGGACGGTCAACAGCGGCTGACCGCGCTCAACATCGCCATCTATGGCAGTCACGCAGAGAAGCGCAAGTACGCCTGGTGGAGCAGTGCGGACGCGTTCCCCAAGAAGAGGCTCTACCTGAACCTACAGAAGGAAGCGGACGCCAATGAGCTGGGGCTGCGCTACGATCTGAGGTTCCTCACTGACCAGGAGGCGCAGCCGAAGGACGGCGAGCCCGACCGCTGGTACCGCGTGGGCGCTGTACTCGGCCTGGCCGATGCCGGGCCGGCGCTCTATGGAGAGCTGACCCATCGGAACCTCGACATGAGCAGCCCCGACTGCTACCAGCGGCTCTACGACCTCTACAAGGCGGTACGGGTTCAGAAGCCCATCAACTACTTCCTTGAGCAGACCCAGGACTCCGACAAGGTCCTCGACATCTTCGTGCGCGTCAACAGCGGCGGTACCACGCTGTCGTACTCGGACCTGCTGCTGTCAATGGCCACCAACCAGTGGCTGCACCTCGACGCGCGCGAGGAGGTCCGCAAGCTGGTGCAAGAGCTCAACACCGGCGGAGCGCGGGCCTTTTCCTTCTCGAAGGATGTGGTGCTCAAGACCGCCCTGATGGTGGCCGGCGTCGACTTGCGGTTCCAGGTCTCCAATTTCACCGAGAGCAACATGCGCAAGGTCGAGGATTCGTGGGGCACCACTCGGGCTGCGCTCACCCGGGCGGCCGCGCTGCTCGACACCTTCGGCTTCACCGCTCGTACGCTGACCGCGGCCAGCGTGGTGGTGCCGCTGGCCTACTACCTGGCCTACCGGGAGCTGACCGACAACTACCTGACTTCCGGCGCCGACGCCAAGGACCGGTTCGCCGTCCGCCAGTGGGTTACACGTTCACTGGTCAAACGGGGCATCTGGGGTTCCGGCCTCGACAGCCTGCTCGGCCGCATCCGTCAGGCGATCGATATGAATGGTGCCGACGGGTTCCCGGCTGCCGAAATCGAGAAGGAGATGGCCGCGCTCGGTAAGTCGCTCTCCTTCGACCCCACCGAGATCGACGAGCTGCTGGAGCTCAAGTACGCGAGCCCTCGCACCTTCCCAGTGCTGGCGCTGCTCTACCCCGGGCTCGATCTGTCAAAGGAGTTCCACGAGGACCACATCTTCCCGCGCGTACGGTTCCGCCGTAAGCAGTTGCGCGACGCCGGCATCGGCGAGGACCTCCTGGAGAAGTACGAGGCCTGCACGGACTTGCTGCCCAACCTGCAGTTGCTCGGCGGGGTGCCGAACGTCGAAAAGCGGGCGAAGCTGCCGGCCGAGTGGCTGCCGACCGCGTTCGCCACCGACGCCGAGCAGGAGACGTACGAGCGGGACAACGACCTGATCAGTCTGCCCGCCGACATGGGCGGCTTCCTGAGCTTCTTCGAGGAGCGAAAGGCCCGCATGCGGAAACGCCTGACAGGTGCGCTCGGTGTCAGCGTCGTCGACTAGCAGACCAACAAGGTGCGGGCGATGACGACCACCCGGAGCTGCCGGCGTGGGTTCTGGAACGATGGGTCGGCCCTGGTGGCCGGGGATGAACAGGAGGTGGCGCGACGTGCGGGCAGATAGCGCTCGGTGGCACGAGACGACCCCATCCGAGTTCCCCCATGAGCGTGAAGGACTGGCGCACCTTCGCGAGCTGCTACCCGATCGAGGACCGTTTCAGGCGTGGAGCAACTTTGAGTTCCGGGACCGTGACGGAAAGTGGTACGAGGTCGATGCGCTGGTGCTGGGCGAGCGCCGGTTACACCTGATCGAACTCAAGCACTACCAGGGGACAATCACCGGCAACGCGTACCGCTGGCAGCGCAACGGGCGCAGCGAAGACTCCCCGCTGCTGCTTGCCCGCCGCAAGGCACAACGCCTCAAGGGCGTGATTACCGACGCGCTGCGCGGTTTGCAGCCAACCCTGGATTCCCGGCACATCCCGTACGTGCAGCACTCTGTCTTCCTGCACGCGGCCAACGGGCGATGTGCGCTGCCGCCCAGCGACGCCACTGATCTGTTCGGCCTGGATGGCCACGAGCAGCGCAGCGGGCTGCCGAGTATCGCGCAGCGAGTGCTGGAGCCGTCACTGCCGGGTGAGCGCGCCGGTCTGATCGACCAGGACGACCTGGTGGTCGCCCTATTCGAGCGGATCGGCTTCGCCCTGCGCAGAGAACATGAGGTCGGCTCGTGGCGCCTTGTCGGTGCCCCACTGGCCGAGGGCGATGGCTGGCAGGACTGGCCGGCCGAGCACCGACTCGCCCGCCGGGACGAGGCCCGGATCCGGTTCTTCGTTAGCAAGCCGGGCGCTTCCGACGCGGAGCGCCGGTCCACCCTCCAGCTCGCCGAGCGGGAGTACGCGCTTACCAGCCGGCTGCATCACGACTCGATCCTTCGTCCCCGCGACCTGGTTGAGGACGATCTGGGCGTGGGTTTGGTCTACCCGCGCGACGACGAATTTCGCCGCCTGGACCTGTGGCTCGACGACCATGGTCAGGACCTGTCACTGCCGGCGCGGATCAGCATCATCCGCCAGCTCGCCGAAGCGGTGGCCTACGCCCATCGCCATCATGTGGTGCACCGTGGGCTGTCGCCAACGGCCGTGCTGGTTCGCCAACGCGACGAGGTCGAGGTGCGACTTGGCGACTGGCAGGTTGCTGGAGCCGATGCGCCCGGCAGTAGCAAGACGCCCAGCGGCACGGCTACCCGACTCTTTGCCGCGCTGGAGGGACGTGAGGCGGTAGACCAGGACCGGCAGAGGGCGCAGGCATACCTCGCGCCGGAGGGCCGGTGGGATCCCGGTGCGGATCGGGTACGCCTGGACGTCTTCGCGCTCGGCGCGGTGACATACCACGTAGTGGGCGGGCGGCGGCCGGCCATCGACTGGCTTGACTTGCGCGACCGGATTAGCCGGGACAAGGGACTGGATCTCGTCGCTGACGTCCCGGAAGTGCCCGCCTCACTGCGCCGCCTGGTACTCCAGGCCACACGCCCGGTCGTCACCGAACGACTGGCAGACGTGCAAGCGTTTCTGGCACTACTCGACGATGTTGACCGGGAGACCGCCGCCGGCGCCTCCGACGTGGTCGAGGACCCACTCGACGCGTCCCCTGGCATGCTGCTGGGCCAGCGTTTCGAACTGGTGCGTCGGCTCGGCTCCGGCTCCACGGCCGTCGGCTTGCTGGTCGAAGACCGCGCTGCCGGCGGTGAGCGTCGGGTGTTGAAGGTCGCACTCGACGACGCGGCCGCCGCGCGACTGCGCGGTGAGGCCGAGGTCCTGGGCTCGTTGCTGCCGCTGAACCATTCTCGGCTGATCCGGCTCGCCGAGAAGGAGCCGCTGCTGGTTGGCGCGCGCACGGCCCTGCTCTTGGAGAGCGCAGGGGAATCGACCCTCGCCGAGGCGCTGCGGGAGCGGTCGCGCCTGTCGCTCGACCTCTTGGAGCGGTACGGAAGCGACCTGCTCGAAGCCTTGGTCGCCCTGGACAAGGCCGGGATCGACCACCGCGACATCAAGCCCGCCAACCTCGGTATTCGTGAGCAGCGCGGTGACCGGGCCAAGCACCTCGTGCTCTTCGACTTTTCGCTGTCCCGGGCTGGTGCCTCGGCGGTGGAGGCGGGAACGCCGCCGTATCTTGACCCCTTCCTCGGCGCTACCACCCGCCCGACCTGGGACTCCGGCGCGGAACGCTATGCCGCGACGGTGACCCTTTTCGAGATGGCCACCGGCCAGGTGCCCCGCTACGGCGATGGGCGAACCAATCCATCGGTAATCGCCGATGAAGCTTCGGTCGAACCGGCGCCCTTCGACCCGAGTGTGGCGGCGGCCTTGGTTGACTTCTTCCGCCGGGCGCTGCGCCGCGACGTCCGCGACCGCTTTCACACGGCCACCGAGATGCTTGCGGCCTGGCGGGCGGTCTTCGCCGATACCGGGACTACGCTCCCCGATGGCGCCGACGCCCTTGCGGCCGCGGCGCAGCCCTCGACACCGTTGGCGACTGCGGGCCTTTCCGCCAGGGCACTGTCCGCCCTAGAGCCATTGCGGCTCAATACTGCCGGCGACTTGGCGGCGGTGGACCCCGTGCGGCTATCCCGGCTAGCCGGGGTTGCCGACGCAACCCGGCGTGAGGTGCGCAGCCGCGCCAAGCAGTGGCGGGAACGGTTCGGCCCGGCTCGGAAAAGTGACGAGAAGACGGAAACCCCCCGCGCCATTTACGATCCGGTTTCGGATGCGTGGGGCACTGCTGACCTGTTGGTACGCGTGGCTCGAACTCCGGCTCGCCGAAAGGCCGCTCGGCGAATGCTTGGCCTCCTTGAGGAGGGGGAAGCGCCGGTCGATGCCTTCGCCTCGTTGACCGACCTCGCTCCGGCCCTCGGAGTGAACGGACAGCCCCAGGCTTCCCGCACCCTTGCCGGCCTCCAGGATGCGTGGGCCGCTGATCCTGAGGCGAGGGACCGGCTCGACGCGGTGCTGGCCCGCGGCTCCGATGTGCTGAGCAGCCTCGGCGGATTGGGAACCACCGATGACGTCGTCGCGGAGCTGACGGCGGAAACGGCTGGGGCCGACGCGTCGCGCGTCATTGCGGGTCTGCTGCGGCTCGCGCTGGACCGTGCCGAGATCGTCGAACGCGGTGGTGGCAACCGTGCGCCGATCGCCCGCCGTCGTCGTCGCCACCGCACTCAACTTCTCGCAGCCACTCCAGTACTGCTTGACGTGGCCGACGAGCTCGGGGCGCGGGCCGAAGAGCTGGTTACGGCAGCGCGCGCCGCAGGTGAGGACATCGTGCCGGTCGGCCGGGTGGCGGCCCGGCTGCGCTCAGTGTGGCCGGCCTCGGCGCCGGCGCCGGATGACATGCGCCTTGCACGCCTGGCTGCCCGCATGTCGAACCGCGCCGGCGCGTCCCGGCGTGGCGAACTGCACGACCGCGACCTCGATCCCGCCTCCGCCGTACGGATCGCGCTGGGTGGTTTGGCACCGTCGCAGCGGATGACCGTCCAGGACCTGGCCGAGCGGGTACGTGCTCGCTTCCCCGACCTGCCGCCGCTGCCCGGTCGGCCCCGCTTGGACCGGGTCGTAGAGGAAGCAGGGTTGTCGCTGCGGTGGGACGGCGAGGCGTACGCGGTGCCGTCGCGGCCGGCCGACACCACGGTGGCCAGCCGCGCCTCCGTGATCGCCGTTTCCGTCGTGTCGAGCCCTGGGGTCCGCACTGCTGAGGATGCCCGGTTGGCCGAGAGCGTTCGCAGCCGTTCCTTCCTCGCTCTCGCGGTCGCGCCGCACCGGCTGGACGTCGCCGCACAGATGCTGGTCGAGCGCTACGGAGCGCAGGTCGTCGACGTAACCGACGTGCTGCTGCGGGCGCTGCGGGAGGAGGCCGCGCGCCGGAGCGTCCCATGGGACATGGTGCGGGCGGCGGACGCTGCGGAACCGGGCAGCCGGCCCGAGCAGGGCCTGGCGGCGCTGGTTCGCGCCGCAGTACCTGCCGTCGAAGCGGCCGTAGCAGCGTCGGCCGGGGGACCGGAGGGTAGCCGACCTGTGCTGATGGTCGAGGCGGCGCCACTGGCCCGATACGGGCACACCGAGTTGTTGACCCGGCTGGCCGACATCACGCTGCGCCGCTCGCAGGCGGTGTGGCTGCTGCTCCCCGAGGAATCCGGCGGCGGCCCGGTGCTCGACGGAGCACCGCTGCGACTTGGCCACGGCGGTCAGTTCCTGCGGCTGAACGAGGACTGGCTGCGTACGCCATCACTAAAGAAGGAGTCCGCATGAGTGCCAAGACCAGTCTGACCGGGGAACTGCGGGCCGAGGTTAAGGCGCTGGAGGGCGACCTGCGGGCGCGGGTCGCAACGCAGCGGGATGTGGATGCCGATTGGCGTGCGCAGCATCGGGCGGCGCTGGCGTGCGGGCGTACCGGGGCGTCGTGGCAGGAGTGGTCGGACGACCGGATCACGCAGGCCGCAGTGGCGTGGGTGCTGACCACAGTCTTTATTCGCTTCGCTGAGGACAATGCCCTGGTCAAGCCGGTGTGGATTTCCGGGCCGAAGTCGCGGCGGGCCGAGGCGCTGAACGCTCAGGCCGAGTTCCTGCGCCAGGAGGCCCGCGACAATCCTGATGTCACCGACCGGGAGTGGCTGTGCCAGGCGGTCGACTATCTAGCCGGCCTCCCGGCCAGCCAGCCGTTGGTGGACGATACGTCAGCACTGTGGCTGGTCACGCCGTCCGGTGACGCCGCTAGCCGGCTACTGGCCTTCTGGCGCGAGCGCGACGAGGCGGGCGAGCTCCTGCGCGACCTGCAGGACGAGAAGCTGGACACCCGCTTCCTCGGCGACCTCTACCAGGACCTGTCGGAGGAGGCACAGTCCCGGTACGCGCTGCTGCAGACCCCGGTGTTCGTCGAGGAGTTCATCCTTGACCGCACGCTGGAGCCGGCGCTCAAGGAGCGTCCGCTCGACGGGTTTAAGTTGATTGACCCCACCTGCGGCTCCGGGCACTTCCTGCTGGGCGCGTTTTCACGGCTGCTTGAGCGCTGGGACCGGAAGGAACCCGGCCTGGAGAACCGGGCGCGGGTGCAGAAGGCCCTCGACGCTGTCCACGGCGTCGACCTTAACCCGTTCGCGATAGCCATCGCGCGGTTCCGGCTCACCATTTCGGCGATGCAGGCTTCGGGGGACAGGCTGTTGGAGGACGCTCCGAATTTCGCTTACCGCCTGGCGGTGGGAGACTCCCTGCTGCACGGCCTGGACCAGGCTGAGCTGGACTACGGGCCAGAGCACAGCGTAGATCGCACGGCGGCTAACTATGCGTACCCGACGGAAAACCTAGCTGCGCTGCGAAAGATTCTGACGAATGGCCGCTACGACGTGGTGGTTGGCAACCCGCCCTATATCGCGGTCAAGGACCAGGCGCTTAACCAGGCGTACCGGGACCGGTATCACTACCTCAAGGGCACCTATGCGTTGACGGTGCCATTCATGGAGCGTTTCTTCAACCTGGCGAAGCCCGGGGAACGAGCCGGCTGGGTCGGCCAGATTACGAGCAACTCGTTTATGAAGCGTGAGTTCGGCGCCCCGCTCATCGAAAAGTTTTTTCCGACAAAGGACCTGCGGTTGGTTGCGGACACATCGGGCGCCTACATTCCCGGCCACGGCACCCCAACGGTGATCCTGGTAGGCCGCAACGCCCGCCCGGTGAGGGATTCGGTGCGGGCGGTGCTCGGGGTGCGCGGCGAGCCTGGCCGCCCAGATGAGCCGGCCAAGGGCGTGGTGTGGACGGCAATTACAGGGTATGTCGATGAGCCGGGGCACTCCGACGACTGGGTAACCATTGCCGACCTCGATCGTAAGCGTCTTGCTACTCATCCTTGGTCTTTGGCCGGAGGCGGCGCTTCCGAATTGGCAAGCTATCTCAGCATTGGCACCGAGCCCTTGTCGCGCAGAGCCTCGTCAATTGGCTACACAGGCCAAACTAACGCAGACGACGCCTTCTTGTTCCATGCAGGTGCGTTGGCTCGGCGTGAGATTGATGAAGGGTGGCATCGGCCGTTCTTGACGGGTGATGATGTTCGTGACTACCAGGTAGCGCCCAAGAACGAAGCAATCTTCCCTTACGAAAGAAACAACGTAGCCAAGCTGAACGCTGGCTCTTTGCTTTGGCGGTTGATGTGGCCGAACCGAACAACGCTATGGGCAAGGGCTACATTCGGGAAGTCAACCTATCGCGAAGAAGGTCGGCCGTGGTGGTCCTGGCATCAGGTCGCGAAATCTCGGACTTCCGGACCGGTCATCACATGGGCCTTCGTGCAAACCTCGAACCATTTCGTTTTCCTTCGGGAGTGCTTGCTGCATAACCGACATGCACCCGTCATCAAGTTGGCGGATGGCGCGACAGAGAACGACCATTTGGTGCTGCTCGGGGTGTTAAACTCCTCCACCGCCTGTTTCTGGCTCAAACAGAACAGCCATGACAAGGGGAATGGCGGTTACGGGGGTGGCATCGCCGATCAGGAATGGGAGCGATTTTTCGAGTTTACCGGCACGACTTTGCAGGACTTTCCGTTGCCTGCGTCGTTGCCCCTCGACCGGGGGCGGTTGCTGAACCGGCTCGCGCAGCGGCTGGCCAGGCTGACTCCGCTGTCGACCATCGAGGCGGGGACCCCCACTCGCGAGGCGTTGGTGGAGGCGTACCACGCCTACGACGCCACGCGCTCCGAGATGATCGCGCAGCAGGAGGAGTTGGACTGGGAGGTCTACCGGCTCTACGGCTTGGTGGACGATGAGCTGACCTATCTCGGGGACGACCTGCCGGAGTTGGCGCTGGGCGAGCGGGCCTTCGAGATCGTCCTCGCTCGTCGTATGGCGGCCGGTGAGGAGCAGACCGCCTGGTTCGCCCGGCATGGTTCGACAGCGATCACCGGACCCCCCGCCCACTGGCCCGTGGCATACCGGGAGCTGGTTGAGCGACGGATTGCGTTGATCGAGTCGCACCCGTACCTGCGATTGCTGGAACGTCCGGAGTACAAGCGGCGCTGGGCCCGCGAGGCGTGGGAGAAGCAGGAGGGGCGGGCGCTGCGTGACTGGCTGCTCGACCGGCTGGAGGACAAGCGGTTTTGGTTCGACCGGACCGGTGTGCCGACGCCGCGCAGCGTCGCGCAGCTTGCCGACGACGTTGCGCGCGACCCGGACCTGGTTTCCGTGCTGGCGCTGTGGGAGGGCCGCCCGGACGTGCCGGTGGCTGCCAGCCTGGAGAAGCTGTTGGCCAAGGAGGCGGTGCCGTACCTGGCTGCCTACCGGTACAAGGACAGCGGTCTGCGCAAGCGCGAGGCGTGGGAGCACACCTGGGCGTTGCAGCGCCGCGAGGATGCGGGCGAGAAGTTCGGTTCGAATACCCTGAACGGCCCGATCCCTGTTCCGCCGAAGTACACCTCGGCCGACTTCGCCCGGAAGGAGTACTGGGACCACCGGGGCAAGCTCGACGTGCCGAAGGAGCGGTTCATCCTCTACCCTGACGCGAGCCGCGACACCGACCCGACCCCCGTGCTCGGTTGGGCCGGCTGGGACCACGCGCAGCAGGCGTTCGCCATCGATCAGCTCCTGCAGCAGCGGGAGGCCGAGGGTTGGCGTGAGGACAAGCTGATCCCTCTGGCGGCCGGCCTGGCCGAGTTACTACCCTGGGTGGAGCAGTGGCACGCCGAGCCGGACGCTTTCTATGGCGGGGTATCACCGGCCGAGTTCTTCCGCGAACAGCTCGCCGACCGGTGTCGACAGGTGGAGCGCACCCGAGAGCAACTCGCTACCTGGCGGCCAGCCCCAGCGCGGCGTGGACGTGCACGAAAGGCAACAACCACATGAGCACCCTGCTGCGCGACATCATCGACATTCCCGAGACCGCCGGCGCCGAAGATTACGTGTTGCGCCTCACCGAAGGCGTCGGCCGTAATCGACTTGCACGTACTGTTGAGGAGTACGTCGTCACCGACGCGCTGGCCGAGTCGTTCGACTCTGCGCTTGGCCTGGTCGGCTCGGCGTTGCGCGACGATCAGAGCCGAGCAGCGTTCCTGTCCGGCTCATTCGGCTCAGGTAAGAGCCACTTCATGGCAGTGCTCTACGCCCTGCTCGGCCACGATCCGCACGCCCGCGCCATCTCGGAGCTCCAGCCCGCGATCGCCCGCCATGACCCGGTACTTGCCGGCAAGAACATCCTTCGGTTGGCTTTCCACTTCCTGGAAGCCCGGAGCATCGAAGAGACCGTGCTCGGCGGCTACGTCGCGCAGATCCAGGCGCTTCACCCTGACTGTGACCTTCCCGCCGTCCACCGCGGCGACGCTGTCCTCCGTGATGGCGAGGCTATGCGGCAGCGCCTTGGCGACGATGCCTTTTTCGCCGGTCTGAACCAGCACGCAGGCAACGCCGACGTCTGGTCCGGTGTGCTCGAAGGCGAGGAGCCGTGGAGCGCGCAGTCGTACGACGAGGCCCGCGCCGCCGCGCCGGGCAGTGAGCGCCGGCAGCGACTGGTGTCTGCGCTGGTGAAGGGGTACTTCACCGCCTTTACGTCGACCGGCGAGTTCGTCTCGCTCGATGAAGGACTGGCTGCGATCTCCCGGCATGCCAAGAGCCTCGGATACAACGCCATCGTCATGTTCCTCGACGAGCTGGTGCTGTGGCTGGCTTTCAGCGTGCGGAACCGAGAGCTCTTCGGCCGTGAGGCACAGAAGATCACCAAGCTTGTCGAGTCCGGTTCCGGCGAGCGGCCCATCCCGCTGGTGTCGTTTGTAGCCCGGCAGATGGATTTGCGCCGGTACTTCGTCGACGCGGGTGGCGGCATGGGTTCTGAGCAGGACGCGCTCGACAATGCCTTCCGCCACCAGGAGGGTCGGTTCCTCACTATCCCGCTCGGCGACGACAACCTGCCATACGTGGCGGAGAAGCGGCTGCTCCAGCCGAAGGACCCCGCCGCCCGCACAATCCTGGACGACGCCTTCCGCCAGCTTGACCGGCGGCCGGAAGTGTGGGACGTGCTCCTCGACGGGGTCAACGCCGACGACAGCCACCGCGGCGCGGATCAGGAGGCGTTCCGGCGTACGTACCCCTTCTCCCCGGCGCTGGTATCGACTCTGCGGACGCTGGCCTCCGCTATGCAGCGCGACCGCACGGCACTCAAGGTCATGCAGCAGCTGCTGGTACGCCAGAGGGACCGCCTGACCATCGACGACGTGGTGCCGGTCGGCGATGTTTTCGACCTGGTGGTGGACGGTAACCAGGCCCTCACCCCCGAGATGGCGGGCCGATTCAAGAACGCCCGGGCCCTTTACCACGAGAAGCTGCGGCCGGAGTTGTTCCGCGACCACAAAGTCGCCGAGTCCGACGTGGCCGGCCTACCACCCGAGCATTCATTCTGGGCGGACGACCGTCTGGTCAAGACGCTCGTACTCTCCGCCGTGGCCCCCGAGGTGCCGGCACTGAAGGACCTCACGCCGTCCAGGCTCGCCGCCCTGAACCACGGCTCGATCACCGCGCCCGCCTTTCGGGGGCGTGAGGGCACGCTGGTGCTGTCGAAGCTGCGCCGTTGGCAATCTCCAGTGCCCGAGATCCAGATTGCTGGTGACACCCGTAACCCAACCATCCGGCTGCGCATCGCGGAGGTCGACTACGAGAGCGTCGTTGAAAGAGCCAAGGGTGAGGACAACGACGGCCGTCGCCGTGAAGCGCTTAAGGACTTGGTCTGGGAGGCGCTCGGTCTCAAGGACATTGGCGGCGATGCGTTCGGTGTGTCGCGGCAGGTGCAGGTCTGGCGGGGGTCACGGCGCGAGGTCGAGGTCGTGTTCGGCAACGTCCGGGATCGTGGCTGGCTGACTGACGGCGCGTTCGAGGCGGGCCTGCACACCTGGCGGTTTGTCATCGACTATCCCTTGGATGAGGAGGGGCACAGTTCGCTGGAGGACCTCAGCCGTATCGAAAGCTTGAAGGATGGCGGTCTGGTGACCCGCACCGTCGTCTGGGTGCCGCACTTCCTCGGCGCCGAGCGACAGCGGGAGCTGGGCCGGCTGGTCATCCTCGAATGGCTGTTCGGGGGCTCGGGTGACCGCTGGACCTCGCACGCCGACCACCTCGCCGAAGCCGACCGGGTACAAGCCAAGATCATCCTTGAGAATCAGCGCGACTCACTGCGTGATCGGCTGCGCCAGGCCGTGCAGGAGGCGTATGGCGCCGCTACGGCTACCCCTGGAACGCTGGAGACGCATCAGGGGCATGATCGAGTGCTGTTCAGCCTGCATCCGGAACTGAATCCAGCAGCGCCGGTCGGCCATGACCTGGCGGCGGCCTTCACCAATCTCGTAGAGCAGGCCTTTGCCGCGACATTCCCCGGTCACCCCCGTTTCGAGCCAGAGGACCGAGAGGTGCGGGTTAGTGACCTCAAGGCTGTCCTCGACGCTGTTGAGGCGGCGCGGCAAGATCCCGACGGCCGGGCCTTCATCGACCCGGCCCGGCGGGAGGCGGTGCGCCGAGTCGCGAACCCACTCGGCGTCGGCCACATGGGTGAGACGCATTTCCTCTTCGGCTCCGATCGCTTCCGCTGGGACATGCTGCTGTCGACGGCGATGGGCCGCGACGGGCTCTCGCCAAGCGACCCGGTGGAAGTGAAGCGGATGCGGGCCTGGATTGCCGCGGTGAACCCGCCGGCCGGCCTGCGTCCGGAGGTCAGCGACCTCATCATTTGTGCCTGGGCCGTGCTGCATACAAGGGCCTGGTACCGCTACGGCGGGCCAGTAACCCCCGCGCCGGCCCCGGGTTCCCTGACCCCGGAAATGGAGCTTCGTCCCGAACCGTTGCCTGCCGCAGGCGACTGGACCGCTGCCGTCGAGCGGGCCGCCGGCCTATTCCACATGGTCGGCAATCCGTACCTGACCGGCCAGTCCGTGACTGAGCTGACCCAGACGGTCAGTGAGCGCGCCGGCCAATTCGCTGGGGCATCAGAGCAACTCGTGACGGCACTCGAGGGCGTCTACCAGCGATTCGGCCTAGATCTAAATACCGCGGGCGGTCGATTGGCGACCGCCCTGGCGGCTCGCGCTCTAATGAAGGCGCTGATCTCTGCCCAGGACCGAGTGGCCCTCGTGCAGGTGCTCGCCAGGCAGGAGTTGCCCGGTACGGTACAGGCCACCGCCCGCTCTTTGGAAACCGCCGGTCTGCTGGCCGGTGCCATCAAGCAGTACCCATGGGACCGGCTCACGCCGGTGCGAGACGCCTCGGGTGGCACCGACGAGCGGAGCGTGGAGGCTCGGGGGATCCTCGAGCGGGTCCGGACGGCTCTCAAAGCTGACGAGCTCGCCCAGGCCTTGCAACCAGCGCTCAAGCGCGCCGAAGACGAAGCGTTCGCCTGGGCGCTTCGCACCTCCAAAGAAAATGAGGACAAGGACGACGAGGGCAAGGACGACAAGCGCAAGAAACTGGTGGCACGCGACCGGCGCCAGGTGACGAGCCAGGCAGACCTCGACGACGCGGTGACGCGGCTGCGGTCGTTCGTGACCGAGCACGAGGGGAAGAAAATCGTTGTTGAATGGCGGGTCGACGAGTGACAACAACAACTGTCGTCACTCTTCCGGTCATCAAGGCGCTGCTCGACGAGGCTGACCGCAAGCGCTTCGCCGGTGGCGTCCTAGGTGTTTGCGCGAAGCCCGATTGGGACGGTCCGACTGAGTTCGACCACAACGGAGTCCCCGTCCGAGTCGTGGCCTGCCCGTCAGCCCTGGCGGTGCGTGAGGCCCTGCTCGACCGGGCACCCGATCGCTGGCTCGTCGTGCTCACGGACCGCGAAGACACCGAACTTGGCGTTGGTATCACCGCGCATCTCGTCTGGCACCGGTTGCGCCGGCCCGACCCGTGGGCGGCGGTGCAGGACCGGTTTGGCGCTACCCGCATTGATCACCGACTGGTGACCGGTGGGCAGACGCGAGAGCTGGCCATCGGACTGCTGACCGCTACACCACCCGACGGGTGGGCACCAGCCCGTGCCGCTCTCCTCACCCGCGACCACGCACTCGGTGCGGTAGCCGCCGCCCGGCTGGAGCTCGGAAAGCCGGGAGAGCCGCTCGATCTCCCGGCCGTACTGCGCTGGAGTGCCCGCGCCGACGCAGCCACCGCCCTCGCTGACTTGCGGGCCCTCGCCGGCGACCGACTCGTCGAAGCGCTGCTCGATTGGATCGCCGAGCGTTGCGGAACGCCGGGAGAGGGAATCGGTCGACTGCTTCGCAACGGACGGGCCGGAGATGTCGTCCCCGCTGGACTCGTCGCCCGTGTGGTGCTTGCCGCCGCCCCCGGATCCGGCCCCCGCGCCCTGTTAGGCCGTGAAGTAGGCGGACAGCTGGCCGATCACGTCTGGAGCGCATGGGCTGCAGAGGCAGAGATGGTGACGCGCGACCTCGTTGTCGGTGACCACGACGCGGCGGCGTATGTCCTCGGACGGGCCGAAGTCCTGCTCGATCGGCTGGAAGCCGGCTCACTCGCGGCGGAGTCAGCAGTCTTGCGGCGCGGCCTCTCCTACCGGCTGGCCGCCCTTGGCGACGCGCTGCGCCGGGGCGCGGATCGCGCCTCCGCTCGCATGGCCGGAGACGGATCCGACGGGCCGCTCGTGGACGCGATCGTGCTGCCCGCCATCGAGGACGCCCGCCGCGGAGTCGAGGAGCATGCACTATCTCGCCACTCTGATGAAGTACGCGTACCCCGCGCGCTTGCCGGTGTCCGCTTGGCGCGCTGGCTCGCCCAACCCGCGGCTGCCGCCCACGACGTCGGTGCGCTTGTGGCCCGGCACCGCGACGACGATGCCTGGGCCGACCGAGCAATCGCCGACGCCTGGACCGGGGTAGAGGACGAAGCGCTCTCACAAGGCCTTCGCGCGATGCTCGGAGCGGCCCGGCTACGCCGAGACGCTCACGACGCGGCCTTCGGGCAGTTGTTCGCACAGCACGCCGAGCGCCGTGCGGCGGCGCCGGCTGGCCTGGTCTACCTCGAGGACCTGTTGGCCGGCACCGTCATGCCCCTTGCGAAGCGCCACCCGGTGCTGCTCATAGTTGCCGACGGCATGAGCCAGGCCGTGGCCACCGAGGTCGTCGACGACGTGGTGCGCCGCTACGACAGTTGGCTGGAGTGCCTGCCGACCGAGCGCGACAGGCGGGTGGCCGCCATCGCGCCCCTGCCCTCGCTGACCAAAGTGTGCCGGGCCAGTCTGTTCAGCGGAGAGCTGACGGTCGGCGAACAGCACGCAGAACGGAACGGTCTGGAGGTGCTCGCCAAGAGCCACGGCCTGACCACCCGGCTTTTCCACAAGGTATCGCTGGACACGAGCGTGGAGGGTTACGCCCTAGCCCACGATGTGGCAGCGGCTATCGACGATCTATCCGGCACGGCACTCGTCGCTTGCGTGCTCAACACCATCGACGATGCGTTGGACCGTTCAGACCCTGGTGGCACAGCGTGGACAGCCGACACCGTCAAGCATTTGCGACCGTTGCTCGAACGAGCCCGCCGTGCCGGTCGGATCGTTGTGCTGACCTCCGATCATGGGCATGTTGTCGAGCGCCGACAGGGTCGTCTGCATTCGGTGATTGGGGCGTCGAGCAACCGTTCCCGACCTGCTGCCGGAGGTCCGGCTCTAGCAGACGGAGAAGTCCGCGTCCGTGGATCTCGCGTGCTATTGCATGACGGTGACGCGGTGCTTGCCGTCGACGAGCGGCTGCGGTACGGCCCGCTCAAGGCGGGCTACCACGGTGGTGCGTCACCCGCCGAAGTAGTGGTTCCGGTCAGCGTGCTTGTGCCCGG
This sequence comes from Micromonospora sp. NBC_00389, assembly GCF_036059255.1. Lineage (NCBI taxonomy): Bacteria > Bacillati > Actinomycetota > Actinomycetes > Micromonosporales > Micromonosporaceae > Micromonospora > Micromonospora sp. NBC_00389. The sequence goes on from NZ_CP107947.1 coordinate 2,675,317, forward strand.
TGAGGCACCCGACGGATGGCGACTCGCGCCTCCGCAATCGCCGAGCTGGTGGCGCGGGCCGCTGGCCGAGTCGGTCCGCCTAAAGGACGGGAAGGCCCCGTCTCGTGCCGTGGTTCCGACGCTGTTCGACGTCACGCTCCCCGAGTCGGTCACGGCCGACGGCCCGACGACGGTCGCGCAGGCCGTACTGGCCTCGTCCGTCTATCGGGAGCAACGGGCTCGCGCAACGCGGGCAGCCGTGACAGACGAGCAGATTCGAGGTCTGCTGGGGGCGTTGCTGGCCGGGCCGGCTCACCGGCTCGACCCCGAGTCGGCCGCCGCGGCGCTCGGCGTCGCGACAATTCAGCTCACCGGCGCGCTGTCGCAAGCTCAGCGTCTGTTGAACGTCGAGCAGTATCCCGTGCTGAGCCGTGACGCGGACGGCGCCACCGTCGTGCTTGATGTGGACCTAATGCGGGAGCAGTTCGGGGTGCAGCTGTGACAGCTACGCTCAGCCCTCGCCGGCGGAAAGAAGTGATCAACGCGTTGCGGCGTGGCACCGTGCCACAAAACGGTCTTGACGTGCTGGCGGTGGGCTTTGATCGCTTTCAATCCACGATGGACGATGAGCTCGAAGTCCTATCGTCTGGCGGCGCTGTCTTCAAGGCCGTGCGCGGTGAGTATGGCTCCGGCAAGACGTTCTTTGCTCGCTGGCTAGGTGAAAGGGCCAAACGGCGAGGCATGGCGGTTGCCGAGGTGCAGATCTCCGAAACTGAGACCCCGCTGCACCGATTGGAGACCGTGTACCGGCGGATCTGTGAATCGTTGCAGACCGCTGAGTTCCCGCCCTCCGCGCTGCGGCCCGTACTGGACGCTTGGTTATTCGGCTTGGAGCAGGAGGCCGGCGAGGCGGCCGACGCGGTATTGGAGCGGCGCCTGGCGTCGGTGTCCCGCACCACGCCTGCCTTCGCGGCCGCCTTGCGCGCCTACCGATGCGCTCTGCACGGCGGCGACGTATCTACTGCCGAGGGTCTCGTTGCCTGGCTCGGGGGCCAGCCCCATGTGTCCACCTCCGTCCGACGGGGTGCTGGCGTGCGCGGGGACCTGGATCACTTCGGGGCGTTCGGCTTCCTGCAAGGACTGCTCACCGTCCTGAGGGACAGCGGTCATCCCGGATTGCTGCTTGTGCTCGACGAGGTTGAGACGCTGCAGCGGGCCAGGTCCGATGTACGAGACAAAGCGCTGAACGCTCTCCGCCAGCTCATCGACGAGGTCGACTCCGGGCGCTTCCCTGGGCTCTACCTGCTCATTACCGGCACGCCGGCGTTCTTCGAAGGCACCCAGGGCGTGCAGCGACTGACGCCGCTCGCCCAACGACTGGCCACCGACTTTAAGACTGACGCTCGCTTCGACAACCCCCGTGCGGTACAAGTGCGGCTGCCTGGTTTCACGGAGGACTCGTTGCGCGAGGTTGGGACACGCGTGCGGGACCTGTTCGCCGGTGATGCTGGGAATTCGACACGCATTAGTCAGGTGGTCGACGAGCGGTATATCGGCGATCTGGCATCAGCCATGGCTGGACGTTTAGGCGGCCAGGTGGGAATCGCGCCTCGACTGTTTCTCAAGAAGCTCGTCGGCGAGGTTCTAGACCGCGTGGATCAGTTTCCCGACTTCGACCCGCGCGTTGATTACGCACTGACCGTTGCCGCCACCGAGATGACTGCGGTTGAGCGCAATGCCGCCAGTGCCGACGAGGTGTCGCTGGACCTGCCGTGAATTCTGTAGAGCGCTTGCACCCCGCAGTGGTGCACAACGTCGTCAACACTCTCGGGTGGCCGGACTTGCGGCCGTTGCAGCGATTGGCGATGGAGCCGCTGCTCGCCGGCGAGGACGCGCTCCTGTTGGCGCCGACCGCGGGCGGGAAGACGGAGGCAGCGGTGTTCCCGCTGCTGTCCCGGATGGTTGCAGAGCGCTGGAGCGGCACGTCCGTGCTCTACCTGTGCCCGCTCAAGGCACTGCTCAACAACCTGCTGCCCCGGCTAGAGCGCTACACGGACTGGGTGGGCCGACGCGCGGCCCTTTGGCACGGCGACGTGACGACGTCCCGCAGGCGTGCTGTGCTCGCAGGACGGCCCGACATCCTGCTCACCACCCCTGAGTCGTTGGAATCGATGCTGGTCAGCACCAACGTTGATCACCGATTGTTCTTCGAGGGCTTGCAGGCAGTCGTGGTGGACGAGGTGCACGCCTTTGCCGGTGATGACCGAGGCTGGCACCTGCTTGCCGTGTTGGAGCGGCTGACGCATGTGATTGGCCGACCTCTGCAACGTGTTGGCCTTTCCGCCACTGTGGGCAATCCGCCGCAGCTACTGACCTGGCTCCAGGGCTCCGGTGTCGGTAGCCGGCCGGGTCGTGTTGTTGCGCCAGACCTGGCGCTGGCACCCGCGATTGGCGGTTCAGCGCAAATGGCGGCCGGCCTTCCCGAGGGTGGTGGACCACCGCCCGGAGACATCGAACTCGATTACGTGGGCTCGCTGCACAACGCGGCCACGGTCATTGCCTCGCTACACGCGGGAGAGAAGCGCCTAGTTTTCTGTGAATCCCGACAGACGGTCGAGGAACTGGGCCAACTGCTGCGCGAGAAGGGCGTGACCACATTCCTTTCACATGCGTCGCTCTCCGCAGACGAGCGCCGCCGGTCAGAGCAAGCGTTCGCCGAGGCGCGCGACTGCGTGATCGTTTCGACGAGCACGCTGGAGCTGGGCATCGACGTCGGAGACCTGGATCGGGTTATCCAGATCGACGCCCCGTCGACGGTGGCCTCCTTCCTGCAGCGGCTCGGTCGCACAGGTCGTCGGTCCGGCAGCAGCCGGAACTGCCTCTTCCTAACGCGCGACGGCGCGGCATTGACCGAGGCGGCGGCGTTGCTGCTGCTCTGGGGCCGAGGCTGGGTAGAGCCGGTCACTCCGCCGCCTGAGCCCCGGCACATCGTGGCCCAGCAGGTACTCGCGCTGTGCTTGCAGGAGCACCGGGTTGGTGACCAACTGTGGGCGCAGTGGTGGAATGGGCTGGAACCCTTCGCGCGAAGTGCTGAGCCGATAGTGGGCTACCTCGTCGAGCAGGGCTACCTCGACAGCGACGGTGGCATGCTCTTTATCGGCCTTGCCGCCGAGCTGCAGTTTGGTCGTCGCCACTTCATGGAAATGATGGCAGTCTTCACCGGGCCGCCGGAGTTCACCGTGCTGCTCGGGCGCACCGAGCTGGGCCAGATCGACCCCAGCCTGCTGACCGAGGAGGTCCCGAACGGCGACCGGCGGCTCCTACTGGCCGGACGTAGCTGGCGGGTCACGTACATAGATTGGCGTCGGCGGCGCTGCTTCGTGGAGCCTGCGGACGGCGGGGGCCGGGCACGGTGGTTCGCCGGCGGCTGGGCCGGACTGAGCTTTGAGTTGACCCGGGCAATGCGCGACGTCCTGCTCGGAGCGGATCCGCCAGTAATGCTTACTCGGAGAGCAGTTGAGCGACTGGCGCGGGAACGAGACGAGAGGATCCACCTCGTCCATCCAGGCGGCAGCGTGATCGTGCGGGAACCTAACGGCGACCTGCGTTGGTGGACGTGGGCCGGGTTTCGCGCCAACGCGACACTCACAGCAACCCTGAGCGAAGTGGTCGACCCGGTGCAGCGGTTCGACGACACAAGCATCAGACTCCGTGAGGACCTAACGCCGAGCAACTGGCGGCAGCTCGTCGCGAATGCCGGGGAGCGGCTTTGCCTTCCTGAGGTGAACGAGAAGGCCCTCACCGGCCTCAAGTTCAGTTCGGCCCTGCCGAAGCGCCTGGCCATGGCGACGGTAGCCACGCGGCTCGCAAATTTGGACGCTGCAGCTACTGTTCTGAAGGAGCCGACCCGTTTCGTATCGATTGGCGCCTAGCGATGGTGCTGCTGTCAGGGGGGCTATAGCGTGGGCTGTTAAAGACTGAGGGCTCCTCGACGGGTCCCAGCCCAACTGCGAATGTTGCTCCTCCGGTTCAATAAGTTCCAAGGATGTCAAAGAGGCTAAATCTATCAGAGCCAGCGGTTGGGGTCTGCCATAACGAGCATCTTGTCCAGCTCCTTCAGCGCGGGCCGGCTATACAGATCGCTATATTTCTTGTCCGCGCGGAAGGCCCCGAGGTAACCCACCATCGCCAACAAGGCATCTTCGGCTCGCTGGCCGATGACGTGCTGTTTAGTGGCCGTATCGAAGCGGACATTGTCGGTCCGTTTAGTGACGAGGTCATCGCGGACGTAAATCCGTGCCTCCACCATGTCCACGGTAACGGCGCCCACCAGCCTTACGAGCGACTTGCGTAGTCTATGCCGCTTCCGGCGAGACAGGTCGAGAGCGCCTCGCAGTACGCCCAGGGCAAATTCTTCCAGGCGCTTGGGAGAAAGATGCTCCTCCCGGTAGCGGCCCTCCTGGTGCGCCATATCGCGGTAGTACAGCTCCTCATGGCGGAAGGTCGCGATCAACTCGCTCAGTGACTTCCTCGCCCCTCGTCGCACCTTTGCGCGCTCCGTCAGGAAGGTGTTGTACGGCAATAGCATCACGCCGATGGCGACCACCACGAGCGGCATCCAATCCTTCACGGCATTACGGTAACCCTTTGCTGCGCCTCGGGATGGCCCTCGGCCGGCGACCGATGGTATTCGTCACTCGGTAGCGAGGTCGCGTCTTCGAACCGTTACGAACCGGGGAGTCCCTAATACTCCAGCCGGGGTTGTTGACCATGGCTGAGCTGCGGTTCGATGTGATGCGCGAACGAAGGCAGCCACCGTCGATCATGGACGGTTGTGTGGACTGACCATGATGCAGCGGTGGCTGCCGGATACAGGGTAGACGCCCAGCGGTGGCGGGTGTTGTTCGACGACCTGATGCTGACGGTCGGGCAACGTTTCCGCAGGCCGGAGCCGCGTCGTCGAGTGGGTGACTTCGTCCGTGGCTTGCTGGCGCCGTTGCCGCGGAAGAACTGCTGGACGATTGCGGAGCATGCCGGGGACATGGGTCCGGACGGGATGCAGGACCTGCTGACCCGGGTGAAGTGGGACGATGCCGAGGTCCGCGCCGATGTCCGTGAGTTCGTCGGCCACCACCTCGGTCACGCCGAGGCCGTGCTGGTCATCGACGAGACAGGCGATCTGAAGAAGGGCCAGCACACCGTCGGCGTGCAGCGGCAGTATTCGGGCACCGCCGGGAAGATCGAGAACTGTCAGGTCGCCGTGCATCTGGTCTACGCCACCGATGCTGGTCACGCGATGCTCGACACGGCGCTCTACCTGCCCAAATCCTGGTGCAACGACGCCGAGCGCCGGGCTGAGGCCGGTGTCCCTGAGCAGGTGCGGTTCGCGACCAAGCCGCAGCTGGCGTCCCGGATGATCGCCGCAGCGGTCACCGCCGGGCTGCCATGTCGATGGGTGGCCGGCGACGAGGCCTACGGCAACGATCCGCGCCTGGCCGCCCAGCTCCGTCAGCTGCGACTGGGCTACGTCTTGGCCGTGGCCTGCTCTCATCAGGTGATCACCGGCCTCGGCGTCTACCGCGTTGACGCCCTCGCCGCCGGTCTTCCCGCCACCGCCTGGCAGCGGGTCTCCGCTGGTCGAGGCGCGAAAGGCTATCGCTACTACGACTGGTCCTTCACCGCCCTGCCACACGCCGCCGACGCCCACGGCGGGCACCACTGGCTGCTGATCCGCCGCAACCGCCGCACTGGTGAGCTGGCCTTCTACCGCTGCTGGTCACCCGAGGCCGTCCCGCTACGCAGCCTCGTCCTGGTGGCCGGCCGCCGCTGGAAGATCGAAGAGTCATTCCAAGCCGCGAAGACCGGACTCGGCCTGGACCAGCACCAACACCGCCGCTGGACGTCCTGGCACCGCTGGACCACCCTGACGATCCTCGCCCACGCCTTCCTCGCCGCCGCGACCACACACCGCAGCCGTCCCGACCCGGCCGGGCTGATCGCGCTGACCGCCAACGAACTACGCCACCTGTTCAACACCCTGATCATCGAACCCACCCGCCGCCGCTGCGACCCACTGCTCTGGTCAATCCGCCGACGCCGTCACCAAGCACGAGCCATGACCAGCCACTACGCCCGACAAGCACTCACCGAACCGTAATCACAATCCCCGGCTGGAGTACTAAGGGACGTCTCGTAACTCGGTGATGGCGTTGCCCGTAGCCGCGTCGGTGTTCAGCCGCCGAGGGCGATGTTGTGTAGGTGGGCGATGGCGTTCGTTCGAGGTAGTGACCAGCCCCGATGTTGGTGCCGCCGCCTTCTTGCCCTCATCCGCTAGAGGATTTGGTAGCTCGGTCGGCGACGAACGTTCCCTTGCCCTGTTGGCCTTCGACCAGGCCTCGGTCGCGAAGGATCCGTAGGGCAGCCTGCGCAGTGGAAACACTGACCTTGTACTGCTCGGCCAGCTGGGCGTACGTGGGCAGCTTGTCGCCCGGAGCCAGCTCTCCGCTGTCGATCTGCTCGGTGATGGCGTTGACGACGCGTAGATAGTCCGCGGGTCGGTTGGGCATGTGATGGCACTCCTCGCTCGGCTCTTCGATTTGAGCACGAGGACGTCATCAACTACAAGATGCATGTTGACTTAGGTAAGTACGTCACCTAACGTCGTCGGCGCGGGTTTCCTCGCTCGGCAGCTTGGTTTCCCGCGCTTTGGGTGATTGCCCGAACGGTGTCGGGGCAGCGGCTGTGGCAGAGCGCTCATGTCATCAGAGCTGTCCCGGCATCGCCGAGTCGGAAGGTCTCCGGCTCCGCGACTGGGCAGGTAGCACGGATGCGCCGGCAGCGACGTGTCGCACATCTTTCCGCTGCTCAAGGCCGCTGCGGAACGCATAAGCAGGCCCGGGGTGGGTGCTGGGCTCCGGTCGGTACGGACGCGCGGTCGTACCGTCCGACCCCGCCCGCCTCGGCGCCGCACCCAACAACCCAGGGAGGGACATGGACTCGATCGACGACATCCTCGGTGAACTACCCGTACCGACCCACGTCACCGCCGAAGACGTCAGCTTCGCCGTCAAGGCGGTCACCGTGCACGCCGCCGAGCGGTGGCCCGGCGGCCCGCGGTGTCGCAACGACCGCGCACCTCACCCCTGCCGCCTGCACCGCTGGGGCCGTCGGGTCCTCGACCAACGCGGCCCCACCAACCGGCAGATCCGCGCGCTGATCGCCGAGCAGGAGGCGCCGCAGCGATGATCTACGTGACCGGGGAGCGTCTGCAGCCGCACCACGCCCGCGTCGCCTCCTTCGATACCCGCTGGCGTGGCCTCGACCCCGCCCAGGTGCACGACTACCTCAACCGAGTAGCCGACGAACTCGAACGTCTGCACCGCGAGCTGACCACGGCGAACACTGAGGCCGAACGCATCCGCCAGGCGCTGCGGCAGTGGCAGTCCCGGCACACCGGCTGCCGCCACACGGATCCAGCTTCATCAAACAGCCGGTGGCAGCGATGACCGCACCCCGCTGGGTCATCCACCTTCCCACCACCCTGACCAGCCTCGACGGGGCTATCACCCTGGCCGTCGCCCTACGCGACTCGCTCGGTCACGTCACCGCCATCGACTTCGGCGAGACCACCCTCAGCGAGGAGGATCAGCAATTCCTGCGTACCCGAATCTGGTGCGACGCCAAGCTCGACGGGGCCGGCCGCTGCCGGCGCCGCGACGACCACGACGGCCCGTGCGGGGACACGGATGAGGGCTCACGCCGGTAGCGTCCGGGGATGCCCGACACCGCGCGCGACGACCTGCTGGCCGGCTTCACGGCTCCCCAGCCGTACGCCATGGAGACTGTCGCCGGCGCTCCCCGCGCGCCCGGCGTGGTCCTCGACGGCGGCATGGTCATCTACGTCGGTCGGACGAGGCGGGGACTGCGGGATCGCCTCCGGCAGCACCTGACCGGCAACCGCGGATCGTCGGTGCTGCACGACCAGGTCGGCCAGCTCCTCGACACCGCGGGCAACGGGGCGTCGGCCGCCGACATCGCGGGCTGGCTGGGTCGGTGCGAGGTCCGCTGGCAGGAGACCGACAACCCGGAGGGTACGAAGGAAGCCCTGGTCCTGGCCCTCAAGCCGCGCTTCAACCGGCAGGTGCCGAAGCCACGCGACGCGGACGGTGGCGAATAGCGGAGCAGCGCGGGGGCGACTGCCCTAAGCCGGAACGGCTCCGTCTTCCCACCTTCGGCGCAGATCGATCTCCATACGGCTGAGCGGGTCCGTCGAGACCGTCGAAGCGTGCCTATGCTCTGGGCATCGGGCGAGACTGCGGCTGAGGGCCAGTCGCGTGGGGCGAGTTCGAGGGGCGCGCGTGGCATTCAACGTCGGTGACATCGTTGCCGTTCAAGCCGACCCCAGTCGACTCGGACCGGTTATCGGGATTCTTCAGAGCGTCGATGGGTTCGGCCGCTATCGCGTCTTCCACGAAGCGGGAAGCATGCGCGAGTACGCAGAGGACCAGCTGGTTCTTGTGGCGGCGCAACAGGAGGCAACGACTGGCGGCCTGACTCCCGAGGAGTTCCGAGCCCGCCTGGTCGCCGCCCGGCTCAGTCACCCGCTCACCGACCACGTCTATTCGCTGCGGGCAGCGCGGATCAAGTACGTGCCGTTTCAGTTCCGGCCACTCCTGCGCCTCGCCCGCGCCGACGAGCCGCGGCTGCTCATCGCCGACGACGTCGGCGTCGGTAAGACCATCGAAGCCGGCTTGATCATGAAGGAGTTGGCTGCCCGACAGCCGCTGGACCACGTGCTCGTCCTCTGCCCCAAGGCGCTCACGGTCAAGTGGCGCGAAGAAATGCGCCGCTTCGACGAGGACTTCCGGGTGCTCGACTCGGCGAGCCTGCGCTACTGCCTCAACGAGGCTCACCTGGACGGCGCCTGGCCCGAGGAGTACCGGCGGGCGATCGTGCACTACGAGCTCTTCGCGCGCACGGCATATCTGAAGGGGGATGCCAAGCGGAAGAAGAACAAGGGCCTGCGCGAGCTGGACCCGCCGCCTGCCTTCGACCTGGTGATCGCCGACGAGGCACACCACCTGCGTACGCCGGGCACAAACTCGCACGATCTCGCCGAGTACCTCAGCGAGATCAGCACTGCCCTCGTCCTGCTGTCCGCGACACCGGTGCAGACGCAGGCCCGGGACCTGTTCATCCTGCTCAACCTCCTCCGCCCGGACCTGTTTCCCGATCGGCAGACGTTCTTCGAGGTCGTCGAGCCCAATCGACACCTCAATTCCGCCGTACGGGCCCTGCGCGGCGGTGCGCCTGACGCCGCCAAGGAGGCGCTCAAGGCGCTGGACACCGCCGCGTACACCAGCTGGGGCCGGCAGGCGATCGCGATCGACCCCCGGTATGACGACGTGCGCAGACGCCTGGACGCGGCCACCTTGACGACCGACGACAGGGTCCGCTGCGTGCGCGAGATCGAGGAGCTGAACACTCTCGCGCCACTGGTGAACCGCACCCGCCGACGGGACATCGGAGGGTTCACCATCCGTGAGCCCCACACCGTGTCGGTGCCGTTCACACCGGTGCAGCGCCAGTTCTACGACCGCCTGCTGGAAGCCCGCCGCGACCAGCTGCTCACCCGCTACAACCCGGTCGTGGTCCGCCTGATTCTCGATACCCTCGAGAGGCAGGCGTCGAGCTGCCTGCCCGCCCTCGCTCGACGCATCGTGGCGGCCGGCGAGCCGGCCATCACGGACCTGACCGACGCCCCCGAGGCCCAACCGGACGAAGCTCCGCCGAGGCTTCCCCTCCCGACGGACCCGGACCTCCGTGAGATGGCCCGTCAACTGCAGCCGTACGACCCCAAACTCGAGCGGCTCCTCCAGGCCGTCAGCGACGCCCGCGCCGTCGACGGTCCCGGAAAGCTCCTCGTCTTCTCGTTCTTCCTCGGCACCCTCGACTACCTCGCCGAGCACCTGACGGCGGCCGGCGTACGCGTCGGGGTCGTCACCGGACGAGTAGCCGAGCCCGACCGGCAGCGCCTGCGGGACCGGTTCCGCCTCGACCGGGAAAACGCGGAGGCCATCGACGTCCTGCTTTCCAGCGAGGTCGGCTGCGAGGGCCTCGACTACGAATTCTGTGATCGGCTCGTCAACTACGACATCCCCTGGAACCCGATGCGGATCGAACAGCGCATCGGCCGCATCGACCGGTTCGGGCAGCGCAGCCCGAAGGTGCTGATCCTCAACTTCGTGACCCCCGACACCGTCGAGGAACGCGTGTTCTACCGCTGCTGGGATCGGCTGGACCTCTTCCGAGACACCGTCGGCGACCTCGAAGGTGTGCTTGGCGAGATGACGCAGGACCTGACGGCCATCGCCACCAGCCCGGACCTGACGCCCGAGCAGATGGAGGAACGGGCTCGACAGCTCGCCGACAACGCCGTCCGGCTGGTCGCCGAGACCCGGGGCGTCGAGGACGCGAGCCAGGACCTGCTTGGCTTGGACGACAGCCTCACCCAGGACCTCGACGCCCTCGTCGAAGAGGGCCGGGCAGTCACCGAACAACAGCTGGAGGAACTGGTCCGCGCGTACCTGACGCGGCCCCCTCTCTCCGGACAGCTCGATCGGCTTGCCGAGGACGAGCTGCGGCTCCGACTGCCTCAGTCCGCTCGGTCAGAACTGCTCGCCGCCATAAGCCGAAACGAGACGAGGCTTGGCGGCGGCCGACCCGTCCAGCAGCTGCGCCACTGGCTCAACGAGAAGGACAGCGGCCTGCGGCTGACCTTCTCCGACGAGGCAGCCCGCCGAGATCGGTCCATCACCTTCCTGACCGCCACCCATCCGCTCGTTCGCCTCGCCGTGGTGGCCCTCGCGCCAGCTCAGGACCAGCAGCTTCGCGCGCAGCTTCGGGTCGTCGATCCGGAACTGCCGGAAGGCCGCTACGCCTTCGCCTGCGACACCTGGGAGACGATCGCCGTGCGGCCAGAGTTCCGCACCATGTCGTTCGTCGTGGACGCAGCCCGGCTGACGGCCAGCAGAATCGTGGAGCGTCGCCTCTTCGCGCTGCTCGCCAACGCGCTGCCCGGGGATGGCGGACCCGCCGCAGACCTGCAGGACGCGGGAGCGGCACTTGACAAATACGCCGAGCAGCGCCGCCGAGACGCCGCGAGGGACGCCCACGCCCTCAACCAGGTATTGCTGGCCCGCCGAACCGGAAGCCTCGAAGCGCACCACCAACGAGCCCTGCAGCGCCTCGACGACCGCCTCACCAACGAGACCGAGCCTCGAATGCGGACCATGCTCACGGCACAACGCGCACGCGCCGTGCGGAAATTCGAGCAGCGCCGTGAGCAACTAGAAGAACGACGCCGGGTCGACATCGTCAGCCATCGCATCGCAGAGGGAGTGCTGACGATCAGCCATGCCAAGTGACTACACCCGCATCCGCCAGGACAACATCCGGGAGTACGGCGAGGGCACCCGCCACCTGGACTTCCTACAACGGCTGTACGCCGACCGCACCCATTTCATCCTCGAGCTGCTTCAGAACGCCGAGGACGCCCGCGCATCCCAGCTCACGTTCACCCTGCACCCGAATCGACTCGTCGTCGAGCACGACGGCCGCCCGTTCAACGAGCAGGACGTCCGAGGCATCTGCGGAGTCGACGCCTCCACCAAAACCAGCGAGCTGACCAGCATCGGCAAGTTCGGCATCGGCTTCAAGTCCGTCTACGCCTACACCCTTGCACCCACGGTGCACTCCGGCTCGGAGCACTTCCGCATCCGCCACTACGTGCGCCCCGAGACCGCTGATGCGCCTCCTGACTTGCCCCACGGCCTCACCCGGTTCGATTTCCCCTTCGACCGGGGAGATGTCGGTCCGGAGACCGCGTACACCGAGATCCGCGGTGGCCTGCAGCGGTTTGATCCGGCCGCACTGCTGTTTCTTCGGCATGTACGGCAGGTCGCGGTCGAGGGAGGCACCGGTGCGGTCACCTTTTCTCGCCGGGAGCGAGGCGAGTCGTCAGCAGACGTTGAGCTCGAAGTCCGCCAGAACGATCGGGTGATCAACCACCAGTACTGGGAGCTTTTCCGCCGCAGTCTCGACCGCATCGGGCACCCTGGCAGGCGGGTCGAGATCGCGTTCAAGCGAATGAGCGGCGCGCCGGATGCTCCGGTGGAACCGATCCCCCACGCGCCGCTGGTCGTGTATTTCCCCACTGACAAGCCGAGTGGGATGGGGTTTCTGCTGCAGGCACCGCTGCGGACAACCCCTGCGCGCGACAACATCCCTGATCGGGAGCCGGACAATGCCCGTGTCATCGCGGAGGCGGGCCACCTGCTGATCGACGCATTGGAAGAGCTGCGCCGTAAGGGCCGTCTTGGGCTGGACGTGTTCGGCGTCCTTCCCATCAGGAAGGTCGACTTCCCCGAAGGCTCACTGTTGCGGCCGTTGTTCGACGCACTGCTCCACGCTGTGCGGACCCGGCCACTTGTTCCGGTCGCCGGCGCTATGGGCCACGCTTCTGCCACCCGGATGCGTCTTGCCCGAAGCGCGGGCCTGCGGGAGCTCTTGACGCCGGAGCAGCTAAGAGCGCTCGAGGGGGTGACCGAACCGCTGCAGTGGCAGCCGGCGCGACTCACCCGGGAGCGCAATCGCGACCTGTGGGACTACCTCACCGACACCGTCGAGGTCGACGAGCTCGATGCCGAGTGGCTCGTCGATCAACTCGACAGCAAGTTCCTTGAAACCGTCGAGGACGCGTGGCTGGTCCAGCTCTATCGATTCCTCGCCCAGAGGCCGGCACTGTGGCGCAGGCCGCACCCTCCCTGGAACCGCCCGGGGCCTGCACGCCTGCTGCCGCTGATCCGGTTGGAAGACGGTCGCAACATTGTGCCATTCGACGCGGGTGGACGTCCGCAGGCGTACCTGCCGGGTCCGGCGCCGTCAGGTTTTCCGACGGTGCGCCGGTGGATCGCGGCCAACCCGGAGGCGCGAGCGTTCCTCGAAGATCTCGGCCTCTCCGAACCCGATGCAGTGGATGAGGTTCTCGAATACCTCGTGCCGAGGTACCGCGATCTGCCTGACGCTGTGGATGACGACCAGCACGGGGCCGATCTTGAAATGATCCTTCGCGCGATGCGCACAGCGACGAGACGACGCAGGGACGAGCTGGTCGAGGCGCTACGCAACACGCGGTTCCTGCAGTGCCGGCCAGCAGGCGGCTCGACGTACGCATTCCAGTCCCCATCTGTCGCGTACTGGCCTCAAGAGGACCTGGAACACTACTTTCTGCCCAGCCCTCATGGCTGGTTCCTGCACGATCGCTACCGGCCACATCACAAGGAGCTCAGCCTGCTAGGGGTGGCAGAAGCGGTCCGGGTCGTCGCGTCGCAGCCGAATGCACTGGGACACGTTGTCATCCGGGCAGACCATGGCGACCACAGCCGGGGGCTGCACGGGTTCGATCCCGAGCTGCGCTTCGCCGGCCTCGAAGCTGCCCTGACCCACGCTGAACCCGCTCGGTCCACGTACGTCTGGAATCGGCTGTTGCTGCCGTATGCGAGCCGGCTGCGAGGGACCGTGGAGGCCTCGACCCGGCAGGACTACTCCAACAGCAAGTCGGTCGAGAAGATGTCCAAGGGCCTCGAACTCGCGATGTCTCATGCGTGGCTTCCGACGGAAGCCGGCGATTTCGTGAAGCCCGCCAAGCTTTCGCTGGACGATCTACCCGACGACTTCGAGCCGAGCCAGGTCCTCGCCGACGCACTCGGCATGATCTCCTCCGCCATCGTTCAGGCGAGCGCAGAACTCAACCTGCCCGTTGCCTTCCTGCGCTTCCTCGGTGAGAGCCCGGAAGCGGTCGCTGAACTTGACCAGTTGCGTCGGCGTTTCGAACAGAAGGAGCATGAATCGGGCGTGAGCGACGCTGCCGCCAGACTTACTCCTGATGGATATGCGGACGCCCTGCAGGATGCCTTCGACAAACCGGCAGCGAACGCCGATCCGGAGAGCCCTCTGGTGTCAGGCGGCCGAGTCACCGCCCCAGTGATTCGGCGGCAGCGGACCCGGGATGACATCAGCGAGGACCTGGCGGACGAGCCGGCACCGCGAGACAGGTTCCGAGTCATCGGGCGCAAAGTCTGGGACGGCAAGGACCCGGCAGTCCGGCAGTTTCTGCTGGAGCAGTACGCCGGACATTGCCAGATCTGCACTGCTACGTTCCCCAAGCGGGACGGATCGCCGTATTTCGAAGTTGTCCATCTCGTCTCGCATACGGCTGCGGCCTGGATCGATCGTCGCGGCAACACCCTGTGCCTGTGCCCCACCTGCACCAGCAAATTCCTTCACGGACACGTCGAGTCGGTTGATCTGCTGCAGCAGATCCAGCAGTGGAGCACGGGCGCGGAAGGCGGTGGCGGTAGTAAGCTCCGGATCCAGCTCTGCGGCTCGCCGGTCGTCATCGGCTACACCGAAAAGCACCTGCTTGATCTTCAGGAAATGATCAAAGCAGATGACTTGACGGCGCCGGTGTAGCACAGCCCCTCGCCAAGCTGTGTGGGTCAGCTGGCATTGACGAAATCCCGGTGCATCGCCTCGGCCGGTACGTCGAACATCCCAGGCCAGTCGTAGCGCCTGGCGCAGTCGGCCAGTTGACGTCTCGCCTTGGCGCCCAGTCGGACAAGGTCGCGCTGCGCGTGATTCCGTCCCACACCTGCCCCATGCTGATCATTATCTCTGCAGTGACGCGGCGGACGGAGGCTCAGGTGTACCTGCGCCGGAGTTCCGTGATGCGAGCCCGGATAGTCGTCCGAGGCATGCCTTTGAGGTTGAGGATCGGGTTCGTCTCCCCCAGTACGGCTTCCTCGAGTCTGCCGAGGGTGTCCGCGTCGCCGCAGGGCACCGTGATGACTCTCAAATGGTCGTACATCCAGCTAGTGAGGTGGTTCTCGTCGATGCGGTCTAGGTCTGCGGCGTTCGCCAGGATTGCGCCGAGCGTGCGGCGAAGGTGGAGAACTCGTGGTTTCCGCCGAGGTGCATCCCGGCGATGCGGGACCAGAGTGTGTTCGTGGACCGCTTGCCGCTGGGCCATCGGGTAGCGCCGGCCAGGCCTACGTAGATCAATCCGGGCGGGATCGGAAGTTGGAGTCCACGAGCCAGATCGGCGGCACCGGTGTCGTCAACCCACCAGCTGTAGAGGCCAGGGACCTTCAGGTGGGCGCCCTGGGAGGCGAGGAATTCCTTCGGCGTGATCGCGGCATCGTCAGTGGTGAGGCCTTCGACAAGGCTGTCGGCCATGGTGCCCGGCTCGGCAGTGGGCCGGACGGCGCCGGTCGTCCGTTGTGCGTCGTACCAGTGCAACCGCGCTCCAATGGCCATGCCGCGCAGCGGGTCAACGACGTGGGCGCCCTCGGCCGTCAGGTGATGGGCGATGGCACCGACGTATGCCGCCCCGGCGTGCACTTCGACAACGAGTCCGCTCAGTGGGCCGGCGAGGAGGTCGAGGCGTTCCACCGCCCAGAGGCCCCACGCGGCTCGGTAGCTGTCCGACGTGCGGGGCAGGTACCGCTCGTAGGGAGTCAGGAGTTGGTCTGGAGTCACGAGCGCGTGTTCGGCCGACAGGATGAACCATGGGACACCCAGATGTTCGGCGTAAGTGCGCCCCCTGCGGAACAAGGGAGAGGTGTAGAGCCGGCGTGCGGGTGCCGGCACGTCGAGCTTGGTTTGCGCGCAGGCAAGAAGGAGGAGATTGGGGCGAGCGGCTTGGTCCGGGCGGAACGTGGGGGCAGCGGGCTGATCGGTTGCGTCCTCGTGGTGCGCCGTCCGGAGGAACGTGATCTCTTCTCCGAGGACCAGGTGTCCGAGCGTGTAGCCGGCCGAGCGCCAGATACGGACGTGCGGGCGGTCGCCGGACCACCAGGCGCGGTGCCGTGTTGCGGAGGGTGGCAGACCGCCGACCATGCGGTCGAGTTCTGGCCACGTCAGTCGAACCGACGGCTCACCTCTTGCAAGGCCTCGCTCAGTGCGGTCCATTGCGTCATTGGGGCCTCCTGCCCGGAATTAGCGTGCCGCCCGGATGTCGATGCCAAGCCAGCGGAACTGCCCGTTCCGGCCTTCGACATTCGTGTAGTCGTTCCAGGCGAGTTGATAGGTGCCGGCGAGATGCCGCTCGTTGGCCGTGTAGTAGTTGCCTTCCACGCCCCAGCGCAGCGTGCCGGTCAGATTACGGTCTTCGTGGATGCGGTAGTCCTGGTCGCGCGTGGGTCGTGATCGGCTGGGCGGGGTCCACAGCGCCTGATGGTTGGTAAGCATGATCGCGAGCCCGTTCGTCAGGGTGGGATCAGTAGCGCAGAATCCCTCCAGCCGGGCGACATCGAAGATGAAGTTGCGGCGGGCCACGTCGTCGGCCGCGTGTGCCCGCAGCTGGAACTGCTCGCTGCTTGTCGGGTCGGTACCGTCCCACCGCGCGGTGAAGTACTTGAACTCGATGGCAGTGCGTCCGTGCGGTCCGCAGCACAACAGGTCGAGGTGTTCGCCCCCGGATTGTCTGGCCTCCAGCCGAACCTCGACCGAGGGCCGCAGGCTGTGTAAGGCCCAGGCGAACGCGTGCTGGAAGTCGGCCTCCGAATGGAAAACAGATCGCCGCGTGATCAGCTCGGCCATGACCGTAGCCACCTCGGTGTCGCCTGCAATCGAAGTCATCCGACGCCTTCCTCCCAAGGATGTAAGAGCCATCGTGTCGTGCCTGTGCGACATCCTCGGCGTGGGTAGCAAGCCGCAGCAGCCTGGGTGGAGGCGCGCTGCCACAGCTGAACGTCGCGCAACAATCATCGATCGGATCATGTCCGATCAGGTCCGGCGTATCTAGTGTGGTTGTGGTGTTGACCCTCGGCGTTGACCTCGCAGCAGCAGACAAGCGCACGGCGATGGCCGCGATCGAGTGGCTGTCGGACCGCGCGGTGGTGCGGGACCTGATACTCGACGTCAGCGACGCCTGCATCGTCAAGGCCAGCCAGCACGCGGACAAGACCGGGCTGGACTGCCCGCTCGGATGGCCGGGACCGTTCGTCGCGCTCATGACGGCCCACCAGTCCGGTCACGTCACCATCGCCGAAGGCGAGGGCGAGGGCGCACAGTGGCGCCGTCGCATGGCCTACCGTCTCACAGACGAGGTCGTGCGCGAGAAGACCGGAATCGTTCCGCTCAGCGTGGCAGCGGACCGCATCGCGCACACCGCTCTCCGCTGCGCCGGCCTGCTGGCAATGCTCGCCGCCGACGGGCAGGACGTCGATCGCTGCGGCGGCGGCAAGATCGTCGAGGTGTACCCGGCGGCGGCCCTGAACTGCTGGGGGCTGACGCACCGCGGTTACAAGGGACGAGGCCAGCAGGTCCAGCACGCCGACCTCGTGACCGCACTGTGCGCGGCCGCACCGTGGCTGGAGCTGGGAGCGTTCGAAGCGCTGTGTCGGCGCAGCCACGACGCGTTCGACTCGGTGATCGCGGCGTTGAGTGCGCGCGCCGCGGCGATCGGGAAGGCCAGCCGTCCGAACGACGGGCAGCGGGCGGCCGCGCGTACCGAGGGCTGGATCGCCCTGCCCACCTGCCCACCCAGCGGCCTCATCGATATGGCAGAAGCATGAGCGAAAGGCACCTATGACTTCGGGACTGAGCTGGTTGGACAGCTCCCGCGACGACCAGCAACGCATGCGCGAGCTGCTCAAGCTCTTCAGCGACACGGAGAGCCGGGACGAGTTGGGCATCGGCCAGGTCCGCGACGCGTTCAGCGACCTGCTCTTTCCCGGTACCTCCGTCCTCCAGAACCGAGCCCGATATCTGCTGATCGCGCCCTGGTGCTACCAGGAGGCGCAGCGGCGCGGGCTGCGCGGTGACCGCCTCGCCGCGCAGGTCGACCGCAACGAACGGAAGGTGATCGACGCCCTGCTGCGCGGAGACAACACCGAGGGCGTGATCGGACGGCGGGCCGGTGTCGGCGTGCGAACGCTGCCGTCGAGCATCTACGCGGCGGCGCTGCTGCGGTACGGCATCCGCACCGGTGACGACGACGCCGCATCGGACCGGCGGTTGGCAGCCAGCATGGCCGAGGCCGATGAACTGACCGAACGGTCGAGCGGAACCTGGCACCCGACGCTGCCAGGGGCGCCGGCGGGCTTCCCTAATGAGGTCGAGGGTGGGCTGAGGCTGCGCCCGGATGAGGCCCGCTGGCTGCGCGAGCGGATTCTCGCCGCGGCGCCGAACACCCTGTTGGCGTACCTTCTCGCGGCTGAAAACCGCCCGGGTTGGGACAGTGAGGCGGCGTGGGATGAGCCGGCCACGCTGGCCGCGCCGGAGCCGATCGGCTCGCTGGTGCGCGATGCCGAGCGATTCTCGCTGGCGATTCACGGCGCGGCGCTGTTGTACAACCTGCTCATCGCCGATCGGTACGAGCAGGCGGGCTTGACCGAGCACGAGGAGCCGGTGGCCTGGTACCGCGACGCCCTTCTGGACTGGAACGGTCGAGTGTCGGCGGAGCACGGCCTCAAGGGCTGGGACCGGTCGGGCATGTGGACCCGGCTCATTCAGCAGAACCCGCGGATCGCCGCGAACGTCGCCGCACGCCGGTTCATCGACCGCTGGCTCGACGCGGTCACCAGCGGAGCCGCGGGCGACGCCGCCACCAACCAGAGCCTGCGGAACCTCGTGGCCGAGCGGGAACGGTCGGTGAAGAAAGGCCAGTCGCGGCTGGTCAATGACAAGCTGCTGCGCACGTGGAGTGGTGCGTCGGGCAGCCGACGCTTGGTGTTTCGCTGGCCACAGGTTCGCCGGATCCTCGCCGACATCCACGACGGCTGCGCCGCCGATCTGCCGGAGGCTGCCGGTGCTCGCGCCTGACTCTCGTGCGTTACTGCTGGATGCTCTGCGCCCGCCGCCGGGCGCGCGGCTGTCCCGGGCGATGGCGTTGACGTTCACCCTGGATCTGGAGAGTCTGCTGGTCGCCCCGCTGGCGTTCGCCGCGCATGGCGTGCGTGAGTCGACGGACCCGATTGCGGTGATGGAGGGCGTACGGCACTGCGCCGACCGCATCGACGTGTTCTGTCAGACGGGGCAGATCGTGGTGCCACCGACGCAGTCTGCGCTGTTGGCGTTCGTCGAGCCGATGGTGCACCAGGTGCGCCGGCCCAGGCCGGGCCACCTGTTCCACCCGAAGCTGTGGGCGCTGCGCTTCCACGACGAGGCGACCGGGGAGACGTCGCTGCGGCTGCTGGTGCTCAGCCGCAACCTGACCAAGGATCGCAGCTGGGACGTGTGCCTGCGCCTGGACGGTAACCCGGGCACTCGCCGGGTGGCGGGCAACAAGCCGTTGTTCGACCTCGTGCAGCACACGTTGCAGCTGACGGTCGCGCCCCTGCCGGCGGACCGGCGGGCGGCGATCGAGGCGCTGGGTGAGGATCTGCGTCGGGCCGAGTGGGAGTACCCCGAGGGCGTGAGGGAGATGTACTTTCATGCACTGGGGGTGCCCCGTGCTCGTCCACCGGACTTCGAAGGCACGCGTCACCTCGTCATTTCGCCGTTCTGTACGCCCGGTGGCCTGGATCGGTGCGCACCGAGCGGCCAGCTGGCGCTGGTGAGCCGGCAGGAGACGCTCGACTGCCTGCCGCAGGAGAGCCTGGCCGGATCCGAGGCGCTAGTGGTCAGTGCCCTGGCCGGCCTACCCGTCGAGGGGGCGCCGTCCGCCCTAGAGGTGCTCAGTGGGCTGCACGCGAAGGTGTACGTGGTGGAGAAGGGCCGCCAGGCACGGGTCCTGCTCGGCTCGGCAAACGCCACCGATGCGGCGTTCAGCGGCAACGTCGAGCTGCTGGTGGAGCTGGCCGGTAGCCGCACCCAGTGGGGCATCGACGCGCTCCTGGGTCCCGATGCGGGATTCCGGGAGATCCTCGAACCCTACGAACGCCATGACGCCACCGAACCGGAGCCGGAAACGGGCGTACTGCGTGATCTGGTCCGCGACATCGCCGCCATCCCGCTGTCGGCCACCGTCACGTCCGCAGGAGACGGCTATGGCATCCGGCTGACCTCCGAAGACGCCCTGCCCGACGTGCCGGGCGTCCGCATCACCGCGCAGCTGCATACGCGCCGCGGCGAGGCGGCGCTGCTTCCTCCGGGACAACCGGCGGACGCGACGTTCAGCGGGCTTGCGCTGGTCGACATAACCCCGTTCGTCGTCGTCATCGCGGAGGACAGCACCGGTCGGGAACAAACCGTCGTCCTGGCCACCCTGATCGGCGACCCCGCGCACCGGCTCGACCACGTCATCGCCCAACAGATCGACACGCCGGAGAAGTTCCTGCAGTTCCTGCTACTCATGCTCGGCCTCGGGACCGAGGCTGCCGCCGCCGTCAGCGGCGGCGCCGGCGATAACGGCACCTGGCGCACCAGCGGGACCGGAATCCTCGAACTGCTACTCAACGCTCTCGTCGACCGGCCGCAACAGCTCGACGACCTGGCCCGGCTGGTCACCCGCATCGAAGCCAGCGGCGACAGCAAGCACCTGCTGCCGCGCGGCTTCACCGAGCTGTGGCGGGTCATCACGCAGGCACGTGACACGATGACAGAGGCGGTGCGCTCGTGAAGCGGTACGACGCCGGCCCGGTCATGGCCGGCTTGAAGGACTTCCAGCGCGCCACGGTCGCGCACGTCATCGACCGATACTTCGGCACCGAGGCGACCCGCCGCTTCCTCGTCGCCGACGAGACCGGCCTCGGCAAGAGCGTCGTCGCCCGAGGCGTCATCGCGCAAACCCTGCAGCGGCTGCAGGACGACGACAGCGTGGAGCGGGTCGACGTCATCTACGTCTGCTCAAACCAGGACGTCGCGCGGCAGAACATTGGCCGGCTACGGGTCACCCCCGACGAAACAGTCACCCTGTCCAGCCGGCTCACCCTGCTCGCCAAACACGCGGACCAGCTCAACGCCACGACCGCCACCGCCGGCAAGCCGATCAACCTGGTCGCGTTCACCCCCGGCACCTCCTTCGACCAGGGCTGGCGCACCGGTACGGCGGAGGAACGGGCGCTGCTGTTCCTGATCCTCGAACAGGCCAACTCATGGAACGGCTGGCGAACCCGGGCCGCGCTACGGGCGTTGCAGGCGGGCGTCGCAACCCCTGAACGGTTCGAGGAGCAGTGCAACCGCCTGTGGACGCAACTCGACGGGAAACTCGACCCCACGATCACCGGCGAGTTCCTGCGCCAGGCGCGGCAGCGGGGCCTGCTCGACGAGTTCGACGCGCTGCTCGACGGCATCGGTCGGCGCTCCAGCCTGCCCAACGCGCTGCGCGAAGACGCCCGCAAGCTCACCGGCGATCTTCGTACGGCGCTGGCCACCGCCGGCGTCGAGGTCCTCGAACCCGACCTGATCATCCTCGACGAGTTCCAGCGGTTCCGGGAGCTTCTCGACCCGAGCGGCGGCGAGGGCGCCGAGCTCGCCCGGCACCTGTTCGACTACCGGGCCGCCCGGGTGCTGCTGCTGTCGGCCACCCCGTACAAGCCGTTCACCTTCGCCGAGGAGGCTGCCGCCGGCGAGGACCACTACGCCGACTTCCGGCAGGTGCTGCGCTTCCTCAGCGACGACGAGTCCTGGCACGCCGACGTGACGAAGGCGTTCGAGGCGTACCGGGACGCCCTGGTGCGCGGCGAGCCCTGCGGTGACCTGCGCGAGTGGCTGCGCAATCTGCTGCTGCGCGTCATGTGCCGCACGGAACGGCCCGTGCTCGGCCAGGACGGGATGCTGCGCGAGCACATCAGCCTCGCCGACGACCTCGAGGTCCCCGACGTGCGCAGCTACGTGGCGATGCGCCGAATCGCCACCACGCTCGGTGCCCCAATGACCGTCGAGTACTGGAAGTCCGCCCCGTACTTTCTGAATTTCCTCGACGGGTATCAGCTCGGTGACAAGGTCCGGACGGCGCTCGGTGGCCAGCCACACCCCGAGGTGCCCGCGCTGTTGGCCTCCGCACAGCTGCTTGACGGCGACGTGATCAGCCGACGAGAGCCGGTCGATCTTGGCAACGGCCGGCTGCGGCAGCTCGCTGCGGACACTGTTGACCGAGGCTGGTGGCAGCTGCTGTGGCTGCCCCCTTCAATGCCGTACTACGCGCTCGGCGAGCCGTTCGCCGGCGCGGCGCGCGAGGGCATCACCAAGCGGCTGCTGTTCTCCTCCTGGAACGCCACCCCCACGGCCGTGGCAGGGCTGCTCAGCTACGAAGCCGAACGCCGGCTGGGCCGGGCGGGCGAGGCACACCGACACCTCGACTATCGCGTGGAGCACGGCCGCCCGGCGGCGATGAGTACACTCGCGCTCTTCTGGCCGCATCCCACCCTGGCGGCGCTGTGCGACCCCCTGGCCCTGGCCCGGCAACGACCGGACGAAACCGCACCACTCGAGGTCCTCGAGCGGGAAGGCCGGGAACGGCTGCTGGATCACGCCTCCACTGAGCGTGCGGACCCCGGATCGGGCACCGCAGAGCCGTGGGAGCTGGTCTTCCGGTGGCCCGGCGCCGATCCCAGCATCGAGGACGCCGCCGCGACCCTGGGTACGTCCGCCGATGACGATGGGGCGGCCACCGGTCTGGACCGGCACGTGGCACGGGCCCGCGAGCTGGCGAGCCAGGCCGCCTACCCGACAGCGGGCCACCTGAACGGGCTGATCGACAGTGTCGCGGCGATCGGTCTGCACGGCCCCGGCAACATCGCCTGGCGGGCGCTGTCCCGGCTGATACCTGGCAGCACCGTCACACCGGAGGGACACTGGCGAGCGGCCGCGCTGCTCGCCAACGGGCTGCGATCCCTGTTCAACCGGCCCGAATCCGCGCAGTTGATCGACAGCCTGGCGATGGGCGAGGTCTACTGGCAGGCGGTGCTGCGTTACTGCGCGGCCGGGGGTCTGCAGGCGGCCCTCGATGAACACCTGCACACGCTGCGCAGCTCCGCCTCGGACACCGGGCTGGACGACGACGGGCTGTACGCGCTCGCCGAGGAGGCGCGGGAGGCGATCGCCAGCCGCCCGTCGACGTACGTCGCCTTCGACCCGCACCACCCCAACCAGCCGATCAAGCTGCCGGGCCGGTTCGCGCTGCGCTACGGCGGTCGCGGCGAGGAACAATCCCAGGTCGACCGCAAGGTGGCCGTACGCCGTGCCTTCAACAGCCCGTTCTGGCCGTTCGTCGTCGCAACGACCAGTGCCGGCCAGGAGGGCATCGACTTCCACCAGTGGTGCTCGGCCGTCGTGCACTGGAACACCCCCGCGAACCCCGTGGACTTCGAGCAGCGCGAGGGGCGTGTGCACCGCTTCGGCGGGCACGCCGTCCGCCGCAACGTCGCCGCCGCACACCGCGCCGACGCCCTGCGCTCCACCGAGCCAGACGTGTGGAAGGCCGCCTACGACGCCGCCCGAGCGATCTCGGGGGAGCTGGGCGACTTTGCGCCGTACTGGGTGTTCCCCGGGCCGGCGAAGATCGAGCGACACGTCCTGCCATACCCGCTCAGCCGCGACCAGGCGAGGCTCGACCGGCTCAAGGCAGACCTGGTTGTGTACCGGCTGGCGTTCGGCCAGCCACGCCAGGAGGACCTGCTAACCCTGCTGCGACGTCAAGAGAACGGCGCAGAGGGGGTGCCTGACATCCTGGATCTGCGACCAACCCCACAGGGAGGGCGGTCGTGAGGGCCAAACCGTTTGCTGTCGGGCCCCTTGACCGCCGATCACACGGGCTGTGGGAGCGGTTCGTTGCGCGAATAGCAGCATCTGTCACAGATCGGCGGCGAGGCGACCTGTTGCCGAGCAATCTCCGTGGTTCAGCCCTCTGCGTCGAGGACCTCGCCCGCTCTGGCTAGTACGGACTTCCACAGATTCGGCGCGACCGTTTCGCGGAGTAGTGCGACTACCTCCTCCGCCGCCAGATCGACGAACCGCTGGGAGACGTGTCCTCGGGGTTGCGGGGCGTTGGAAGGCTCCACCGCTGCGCGAGGACCACCGTGCGGGCCGTCCTTGACTTCGGCCGCATCTGACCCAGCGGCTGGATCCGACTTCGAACCGAGCAACTCGTCGAGGACTTCTCCCCACGGGTCCGGTTCGAGCTCCGAACCCTCCTCTGCATCGACCGCATCGCCGGTCCCCGCATCAGAGGGATCATCGGTGCCGTCTGTCGTCGGTTCGCCCGATCCGCGGTCGTCGTCGTTCATAGCAAGCGGGTCGCCGACGCAGACGATGTCGAGATACCTGGTTGTTCTCGTCAGTGCGACATAGAGCAAGCGGTGGCCCCGGTCGTCCTCGGCGACAATGTCTTCGGGCTCCATGACGACGACCGCGTCGAACTCGAGGCCCTTGGCTTCCTGAGGACCGACCAGGTTGATTCCTGGGCCGAGCTCACCGGCGGACGCGGCACGCCAGGCCACGTCTTTGGCCTTCAGCTCTCGTTCGGTGTCGGGGCGGCAGGTAGTGGGGCAGATGATGGCTACGGATCGACCGTGGGATGCGTGCCCCATCGCGACGCGGACGGCCACAGCCGCACGCTCGTCCCCGTCGATCCGGTGGATGAGAGGCTCGGCGGGACCGTCCCGCACGATCTGCGGTGCCTGCACCGTGGGAGCGGCGAGAGGGAGGAGCTGGGCCGCAAGCTCGAAGACCTGTCGAGGTACCCGGTAGCCGTAACGCAGCTCTTGCCGGACCTGGGGAAGATCGGCAGGCAGGTGATCGAGAAGCTCGTCCCAGTCGTCGCGCGCCCAGTGGCCGGTCGACTGAGCGACGTCCCCGACGATGGTCATGGACCCGTTGGCAGAGCGGCGGGCGATGGCTCGCAGTTGCATGGGGGAGAGGTCCTGCGCCTCGTCGACGACGATGTGCGTGAAGCGGGCCTCCACGCTGTTGATTAGGTGCTCGGCCTCGTCGAGCACCGAAAGGTCGGCGTCGCTCCACGTCTCTTCGGAGAGCCGATCGGCGGGCCGCCGGTGCAACAGTGAAACTTCCCGCGCCGTGAATTCGTCACCCGCCGCTCCCATCAGCCGGTCCCGCGAGCCGTAGAGCTCACGCAGGAACGATGCGGCTGTGAACGACGGCCAGAGCCTGTCCATCACGGGATCGAGTGCCGTCCGTAGTCGCTGCGGATTCACGCGGACCCGGGGGGAGACGAGATCGGTCAGCAGATCCCGGAACAGGTGCCGGCGCTCGGAGTATGTGCCGGCGCTGGCACGGCACCGCGCTATCAAGGGCTTGAGCTCCTCGGCGGCTATCGGCACGGGGCGGCCCTCGATCTGCGCCTCAACCCAATGCTGCCCCTCGGGCGGCCCGACCCGAGCGTAGAGAGCCCGCCGCACGAGCCCAGCCATCCTGCCGTCGCCCTTCAGCCTCACGACTTCGGGATCCTCTCGGCGACCACGTTTCACCGGTGGATGCAGCTGGTTGATGTCACGTTGCTCAATGCTCGTGTCACCCAGGCTGGGCAGCACCGTGCGGGTGTAGCGCGTGAAGGTGGGGCTCGGGCCGATGATGAGCACATCCTGGGCCGAGAGTCGGCCCTGACTGTTGAACAGCAGCCACGAGACTCTGTGCAGCGCAACTGCTGTCTTGCCGGTGCCCGGCCCGCCCTGAATGACCAACAGCTGGTCCATCGGGGCGCGGATGAGATCGAACTGCGCCGCCTGGATTGTCCGGACGATGTCCTGCATCGTGCCGGTGCGGTTGCTGTTGAGGTCGGCAAGCAGCGCGTCGTCGACGTCCTCGTGCGCCTCCAGCTCCGCGACGTCAGCGGCCAATTGGGCGAACACCGTGTCGCTGAACGACGTGATCGTGTTGCTCGAGCACTCGAAATTGCGCTTGAGGCGCAGCCCAAACGGGTCAGCGTGACTTGCCTCGTAGTAACGGGCGGCGGCAGGTGCCTGCCAGTTCATGACGAGCAGCTCAGCGTGGTCATCAAAGATCGCGTGATGGCCGATGTAGAAGACCTCGCCGTCCTCGTAATCCATCCGGCCGAAGGCGACGGGTTCGTCCGATCCGCCTATGCGGTTCAGTCGCGCTTGGGTGTCCTGCCTGATCCTCGCGGCGGCGCCGCTGTTGGCGGCAGCGCCTGCGGCGAGACCCAGAGTCGTGCGCATGCGCTCCCGGTGGTCCCAAGCCGCGTCGAAGTACTTCTGCTCGCGACTTAGTTCTTCCGAGACCGGGTACATTTTGGACCTCCCGCTGACATGGCGTACGCCGTAGCGCCTCGCTACGACAAATCGGCCCATCTCGCGCGGAGCCGAGGCCGCTGAGGTCGGCTCAGCGAGTCCGCTCAAGATCCCTCGACCGTACGGTCGGTAAACGGGTTTGTCGCTCGGTCGAGTGCATGTTTGCCAGCTCAACCTTTCGGCGCTGGGGGCGACCGGCCGGGTCTATGGACGAGCGAGATCAGTACGTGGCGTAGGCACCGGGTCTTCAGCGGCGACGCGAAGTGCCGGGAGCGCTCAGGGTGTTCCCTTCACTTGACGTCGCGGCGGGCGAGCCTGCAGAGACGGATGGCCGGTCATAGGATCCAAATTTTCGATTGGAGCGCCGGCAACGTCAAGATCGGACCGGCTGGCTGTCTCGACCCACCGTTCCGTTTGCCTGGTGCTATCCGCCCCGACGATGCGCCGCTGCCTGCCCTGGTGGAAGATCATCAAGCCCTGGGAGTGCGGCATGATCGAGGGGTGCGTTGGGCGTCGCTGATACTCCTGCCGCTGGCCGTAGCCGCCGTGACGGCGGTCCAGCGTCCGCTGGATGGTCGAGACACGAGGACCAACGTGAACGTGCAGTGTCTGCAGGAGGAGCGAGATGTCGAGCGTGTCTAACGGAGGTTGGCAGCCTCCACCAGCGCCCCCGAGTCCGGCGGCGAGCCTCGGCTGGCGGATCCGGCACAGCCTCTGGCTGCTGCTGCCCGTCGTCGGCTGCGGCTTCCTCGCCGGTGCCGGATTCCTCTACGTTGGCCTGCGTGCCCGGCGTCCGGCTTGGTGGATTGCGGGCATCGCCTACCTGGTGATCGGCTGGACGTCCTTCGCCACTATCGGTGAGGCGGACAAGACACGCACCCTGAGCACGGTGGCAACCGCCGCGCTCATGGCGCTGTGGGTGGCGAGCATCGTGCATGGCTGCGTTATCAACCCGTCCTGGCTGCGCTGGCGGGCCGACCATGTTCCCTGGTACGCCCGGCCCCAGGCGCCGCCGCCCACCTGGCCCGGCAGCCAGTATCCACCAGGGCAGGCAGGGCCACCGTCCCTCCCCACATCCGCGCCGCCCGCCGTCGCCGAGATGATGCCGCAGCCCGGCGCCTACTTCGGTAACGGGACCACGGCGGTGCCCGTGCCCACTCAGCCGTCGCCAGTACCGGCGCCGCAACCGCTGTTCGGCGCCATGGCCACGCCCCCAGAGGCCGTGGATGTCAACGCGGCGACGTTCGAGCAGCTCGCCGCCCTTGCTCACTTTCACCCCGAGCGTGCGCAGCGGGTGGTGGCAGAACGGCAGGTGCGCCGCGGGTTCGGCAGCGTGGAGGAGTTCGCGGCCGTCGCGAACCTCGCGCCGCACGAGTTCGCTGATCTCAGAAACCTGGTGACCTGCGTACCGCAGCAAGGACTGCCAGCCAGTTAGCCGCCGTCACCGAGCCGCATACTCGATGTGGTCGCGGCCCGGCGGACGCCTAGGCCTACCTGATCGCAGGCATCGCCGGCGACGTCGTTCCGCTCTGCACGCCGCGCCTGCCGAGTCGGTGGCATTGGCTCTCGCCGGCCGACGTCCCCGAGCTGGGCAGGTCCCGGCAAAGTCCTCAGGTGATGCCGAGTAGGGCCAGCGCTCGGCGGCTGTCGGGGGCGTGGTGGCGGTTGGCGGCGGCGATGTTGGTGATGCCGGCGGTGCGGATGGCGCCGATGGCGGCGTTGCGGAGGGCGGCAAATGACCTGGGGCCCGGTGCCGGTGCGGATCTGGGAGCGGTCTTCGTCGTAGGTCACGTCGCGGACCCAGTGGACTTTGGTTTCGACCGACCAATGGCCGCGGGTCCAATTGGCCAGGTGGGCGGGTTTGGCCTGGTGCACGCGTAGGTCGATGATGGCGAAGACGGTTTCGGTGGTGATGCGTTTCGGCTGGTCCAGGCGCCGGCGACGGTCTCGGATCTGCAGCGTTTGCGCAGCGTGTGGGAAATCGATGCCGGTGGAGAAAGCTCTGCATCCGTGCCGGCCAACGTGGACTCTCGCTATCGGCCACCTGGCGGGACATCCCGGCCCAGCGACGCAACGAGCGGTACACCTGCGAGTCAAAACCTATGACTCGCAGGTATACCGCTCAACAAGACATGGCCAGCCTCAACGGCCGAGCCCTACCGTAAGGCCTGGGATCGTCACCTATCCGTCCAATGCGAGGTCGTCGCGATCCAGGCCCGTCCTCGGGATAGCCCGGTCACGGCAGGGTCGGCAAGCGCAAACACCTGCCGCAGGACCTCGGCGAAGTCCTGGGGAAGACGATCGTCGAGGCGGTGCTTACGGCGCCAGGCGGCCCAGCGCGGCTGCGCCAGGATCGCGTAGCCATCAAGCGCCTGGCTCAGCGGCACGAGCGTCACCTCGCGATATTCCGCGACCCGCTGCAGAGCCGCCACCAGATGGTCGCCGTCGACGTCGTGTCTGCCCGACAGCAGGTAGACGTCCGCGAAATCGCGCCAACGGGTATTAGCCTCACCGCGCTGCAACGCCGTCACCAGCTTTTCCGCGTACACCATCGGTAGTGGATAGCCGGTCACGACGATCTCGCCGTCGAGCAGACGTGGCAACTTGATCTGCAGCGGATCGGGCCAGATCGGGTCACCGACGTTGACGTCGATGTGGAACGTCAGTCGTGCGGCGGAGAGGTTGCCGGTGAGGCTAACGCGCACTCCGGCGTAGACGTCGTCGTCCCGGATCGTCTCCGCCGTGGCGCTTGCCGTGTCGAAGACCAGACCGTCGTCGAGGTGCAGCGCCGAGATCCCGCGAACAATTTCGAGCACCCGATCGGTGCTATTGGAGATCCATCGGCCCTGTAGGTCTACGTCGCGGGTGGGCCGGCGGGCTGCGTACGCGGCCAACAGCACCCCACCCTTGAGCACGAGTTTGTCCGCGTAGGGGGACTTGCTCAGGCGGGCAAGAAAGCCCTCGAGTGCGTAGACCTGGTGCAGCTCGTCCGTGGGCCGCCCGGTGCGGCGGGCCAGGTTCTGAAGGTCGAGGTAGGCGCGGCCGCCAACTGTGGCGCGGGTCGGACGTGCGGTCACAGCAGGATCTCCAGTGCCTCTCGGAGCGGTCGCTCTGCCTTGGGAAACTCGCGAGCGATCGTCAACAGCTTTGATGGTGATGCGCCGGGCCGTCTCAACCAACGCCGCAGCGCCGCGTACGCCAGGTCTGGTCCCTCACGGTGTCGTAGCCGGATCGCGTCAATGATGCTGCGCTCCGGGCCGTAGATCCCGATCGAGGTAGCCAGATCAAGCGGCAGCTCCGTACGTCCGATCTCGAAGGTTGTCGGGTCAAACCAATGCCAGGCGACGGGTGCGGTTGTAGCCGGCCGATGCCGCCCGCGGGGTAGTGCGACATCGATGCGGGAGGGGATTTCGTCGGTGAGGCCGTGACGAGCTAGCGCGGTGGTCAGGCACAGCGTGCCTGAGGGGGCGCGGCGGGCGAGTTCTATGAGGTCAATGTCGGCCATTGCGGCGTCGTGCCGCCGGTAGAGACCACGACCGATGGATGCGATGAGCCCTTGATCCCTCAACCGGTACAGCTGCCACTCAGAGAGGCCAGCGTCGAGGGCCTCGGAGTAGCTAAAGGTGACCGGGAGGGCGCTAAGGGGGGTGCGCCCGGTTTCTGATCTTTCCTCCGACCCCACAAGGAAACTCTATACACATTGCCGCCACCTGTAGCGGATTCCTTGGCTGGGGTTCATGCGGTCCGTTACATGACGTAGTCGGTTTGGAGATAATGCCTGGTCAGGCGACTACCTACCGTCAACCCGTCATCACGAACGGCCTGGGCGTCGGCGTCGTAACACCCGCCCGCCCAGGTCTCAGACGGGAGAAACACATGCGTACCAAGAAACAAGCCCGGCGGTTCGGTGCCCGAGCGTCCGTACTCGTGCTCGGTCTTGTCGTGGCCGGAGCGGTGCTCGCCCCGGCGAGCCCGGCGTCCGCCGCGGTCCCCGGTCTGGTGCGGGTCTCCGTGACCAGCGTCAGCAACTCGGCCGACTTCCACAGCGCCACGGCGACCTGCCCGGTCGGGAAGGTGCTGACCGGTACGGGCTACGAGTTGAACGGTGTGACCGGTGAGGGCATCGTCGACGACCTGCGCCCCAACGGCGGCCCGGCCACCGCGCCGACGGCGGTCACCGTGGGCGCGTACGAGACCGAGGCGTTCGCCGGCAACTGGTCGGTGACGGCGTATGCGATCTGCGCCAACCCGGTGCCCGGTCTGGTGCGGGTCTCCACGACCAGCGTCAGCGACTCCGCCGACTTCCACAGCACCACGGCGACCTGCCCGGTCGGCAAGGTGCTGACCGGTACGGGCTACGAGTTGAACGGTGTTACCGGCGAGGGTGTCGTCGACGACTTCCGCCCCAACGGAGGTGTCGCCGCAGCACCGACCTCGGTCACCGTCGGCGCCTACGAGTCGGACGCCACCGCCCTGAACTGGTCCGCGACCGCGTACGCCATCTGCGCCAACCCGCTGCCCGGGCTGGTGCGGGCGTCCACGGTGGGCACCAGCAACTCCCTCGACTTCCGCAGCGTCGTCGCGACCTGCCCGATCGGAAGGGTGATGACCGGCGCCGGCTACGAGCTGAACGGGGTCACCGGCGAGGGCATCGTGGACGACTTCCGCCCCAACGGCGGTCCGGCAACCGCCCCGACGTGGCCGCCTCGGGTGCGTACGAGGAGGACGCGTTCGCCGGGAACTGGTCCGACACGGCGTACGCGATCTGCGCGACGGCGTAGCAACCACTCATCCGGTGCAGCCGCCGCGGGGCGGCTGCACCGGTGACGCGTCAGGTCAGGAGCCGCCCTGGCGGTGCACTCGCCCCTCCCGGGCGACCGTGGAGCGGCCCTGGTCGCGTTCAGTGCCGGCGGAACCGGTCGCGGTACGGCGGTGCCGTTGGTCGGGTGAGTGCTCCATGGGCGAGCCCTGGCGGCCCGGAGCACCGCTGCCCGGATGCCGCCGGCCTCGCGCCGACTCGCCGCCGCTGTCGTGTTTGTTCTGCTTGTGGCTACCCATGCACCGCGCGTACCCGGTCGCTCGGCGGCTAGTCCTGAGCCGGTCGGGGCCGTGGTGGCGGGCAGCCCAGCTCGACACCACACCAGGTGGTTCACGCCCCTCGATACCCCGATATGGCGTCAGCGGTCAGCGTGCCGGGAGTGCCCAGCCCTAGCGTTCGGGCGACGGAGATGCCTGCCCGCGGCGGGTTGCTCCGCGATTCGAGGGAGGCAGTCATGACGATGGCCGGCGAATTGACGTTGCCGGGGGAACAGGCTCCGATCACCGTCCATCCGGACCGGTGGCGGGCGGCGCTACCGCCGGACGCGTGGCCTGACAACTTCCCATTGAGCGGCGACGTCTGGCGGCGCGACGTCTTCGCCGTGGCCGATGCCTACCGGGCGGGTTCCGCAAGTCCTCGGCAACTGCTGACCGCCGTGCTGGTCTGGGGTTACGGGCCCATCGGGTACGGGCCGTGGCGCGCCGCGAAGTCGCTCGACGCCGATCCGGAGGGCCAGCGCCTGGCGTACGCCCTTGAAGAGGTGTCCGCGTCAGCGCCGGACGAGGACGCGCTATGCACGGCGTACCGCCGCTTCCGCGACCCCAACCACGCTCGCCTGCCGTGGTTGGGGCCGGGCTTGTTCACGAAGGTCCTCTACTTCGTCGGCTACCGGCGCGGTGTGGGTGGGGTGCAGCCACTGATCCTCGACCGCGTGGTCGCCAGCCTCCTCCCCGCCGAGGCCGGCGTCGGTCGCCGAAACGGCTGGTCGTCCGAGGAGTGGCTTGCGTATCTGCGCTGGGCGGCCGAGCAGGCACAGGCCAGGCACACCGAACCGAATGCGCTGGAGATAGAGGTCTTCTACGACCGCTGAGGCGGCTACGACACGGCGCGGAGGCGGGCGTCGAGGGCGTCGAGGTCGGGGACGAACCAGATGTGGTCGGCCCGGTTCGACTCGTGCACCAGGGCGCGCAGCGCCGAGCTCTCCGCCAGGTGAGCCGAGATGTCGCCGACCACGGCCAGCCGAAGCCGGTAGTTCACGAACTTCTGCATCACCTCGCCGGCGAAGCGGGTGCCCAGCGAGAAGAAGCGTTCGTCGAACCGGCTGGCCGGCATGGCCACCACCTGGGCGCCGAGGAAGGCCGCGCCGATCAGGTCCAGCGCGTCCTGTTCGGTGGCTATCGGCGGGCCGGCCGGGTCGCAGACCAGCACCTGCACGCCGACGCGTTCCTGGACCTCGTCAGGCATCGTTGACCTCCCGGTCGAACAGGCCGTTGTCGGCGTTGAGTACGGCGTCGAGCAGATGCAGCAACTCGGCGGTGGCGGCGGGATCGCCCAGGATGATGATCTTCAAGCGGTGCCGCTCCTCGTCGTGCACGGTCTGCACCCGTAGCGGGTTGGCCGGGTCATGGCCGGTGTTGGCGCTGGCGAGCATGAGCGTGCCGAGCCGGTCGGCAGCGGCCCGGTCGACGCCGTCGATCTGCACGATGCTCGACACCTCCGCCGGTCCGGCGGTCGTGGTGGCGGTGCGGGTCTGCCCGGTGAACGCGTCGAGGTCGCTGGCGGCGATGCGGTACTGCTTGCCGATTCGCACCGCCCTCAGCCGGCCGGACCGGATGTAGCCCCGCACCGTGCGCACGTGCAGGTCGAGCCGGTCGGCGACCTGCTCTACCGAGTACATGTCTTCCTTCATCACTCCCTACCCTACCTCAATAGGGAAGGTTAGGGAGTGATGGGGAGTGCGCCCGACGGCATCAGCTCCAGAGGGCCTGCGGAACACCAGGGTCGCCGTCGACGGCGGCCTCAGCAACGACCCGGAAAAGCAGCCGACCGCTGTCAGACGGTTCCAGTACCGTCTGGAAACCATGGACGCGCGGCTCGGCGACGCCATCATCGGGCGGGATCATCCGGTCGGTCTGCTGCGGGCTGAGCTGGATCGGGCCGCTACCAGCCACGGCGGTCTCGTCCTGGTCACCGGCGAGCCAGGCATCGGCAAGACGACCCTGGTCACGGCGGCGGCCCGGGAGGCCCGGCAACGCGGCGCGCTGGTGCTCGGCGCCGCCTGCTGGGATTCCGACAGCGCCCCCGGCTACTGGCCGTGGGTGCAGGTGCTGCGCGGCCTGCAACGCTCCGCCGACGACTGGGCGGTGGCGCGTCCGGCCGCGGAGCCGGCTCTCGCGGCCCTGCTCGGCGAGGCCGACACCAACGGCGAGCAGGTCGGCCGCACCGCCAGTTGGGCCGGCGTTGACACGGGCGCGGACATCGGCGACCGCGAGGCTTTCGCCCTGTACGACGCGGTGACCGCCGCACTGGTCGCGGTCTCCCATGAGCGGCCGGTCGTGGTCGTCCTCGACGACCTGCACTGGGCCGACCAGGCCTCGCTGCGGCTGCTGGGGTTCGCCGCCCAGCACACCTGGTTCGAACGGCTGCTGCTGATCGGCACCTACCGCGACGCGGAGGTCGAGTCGGGCGAGCACCCGCTGCGCCCGCTGTTGATGCCGCTGGTCACGAAGGCGACCACCATCACCCTCACCGGCCTGTCACGGGACGAGGTGGCCGCGCTGATGGCGCGTACTGCCGGGCGGGAGCCCGACGCCGGTCTGGTCGACGAGGTGCACCGCCGTACCGGGGGCAATCCGTTCTTCATCGAGCAGACCGCCCGGCTGTGGCGCGCCGACGGTGCGGGCGGCACGATCGCACCCGGCGTACGGGAGGCGGTCCGGCGTCGGCTGGCCCAGTTGCCCCCGGCCGTCGTCGACGCGCTCACCGTCGCCGCCGTGTTGGGCCGGGAGTTTCACCGTCAGGTCCTGGCGGCCAGCGTGGCGGCGCCGGCCGCGCAGGTCGACCGGCTGCTCGACCGGGCGGTGACCGCCCGACTGGTGGTCGCCCGGGGCGGCGGCCGCTTCGCCTTCGCCCATGACCTGGTCCGGGAGACGCTCTACGACGGGCTCACCGAGGAGGACCGTCGGGCCCGGCATGCCGGCGTCGTCCGGGCGGTCGACGCTCTGGCGGAGCTCACCGAGCGGCTGATCCCGGCCGACCTGGCCCGCCACGCCTACCTGGCCGGCCCCGCGCTCGACCGGGCCCGGGTCACTGAGCTGCTGGTCGCCGCGGCACGGCATGCGTTCTCCCGGCTCGCCATCGACGAGGCGGGGGTGCACTTCGGCCGGGCGCTGGAGGTCGTCGAGGACCGGGCACAGCGGGTCCGGATCCTGGTTGAGTTCGGTCAGCTGCGCTACCACCACGCCGGCCGGGAGGAGGCCGGGCAGTTCCTGGCCGAGGCCGCAAAGCTGGCCCGCACGCTCGACGACCCGGTCCTGCTGGCCCGCGTCGCTCTCACCATCCATCGCACCCGACAGGTGGAGATTGGGCGCTCGGTCGAGGCGGCGGAGCTGGTGCGGGAGGCGTACCGGAGGCTGATCGGCGAGCCGGATGGCACCGCGTCGGTCGGCACGTTGATCGCCGACCTGATCACCGCCACCGAGACGATCGCCCGCCGGGGCCGGGACGACGAGACGCTCACCTTCAGCCTGTGGGCCCGCCACGACACCACCTGGGGGTTGGGCACTGCTGGTGCACGGGCGGCGCTGACCGCCGAGATCCGGGACGTGGCCCGCCGCACTGGCGACCGGGAGACCGAGCTGTGGGCCACCTCGCTGCGCTGGGTGGCGCTGCTGGAGCTCGGCGACCCCCGCTTCGCCGAGGAGTTCACCTCCTTCGTCACCGCCGGCGAGCAGGACGACCTGGCCCGACCTCGGGTGGCGGCAGCCGTCGACGGTGGGATCATCGCGGCGTTCCGGGGTGACTTCGCCGAGGCCGACGAGCGTTTCGCCATTCTCACCGACCTGGCCGACCCGGGCCACGCCGAGTTCGCGTTCATGGGCCATCACGTGCTCTGGTCCCGGCTACTGCTGCAGGGCCGGTTCGACGAGGCCGCCACGCTGCTGAACGGGTTGGGTCCCACCGACTACCCCTACCGGGATCTCCTGCTGGCGATCACCGCGGCGGAGCGCGGTGACGACGAAACGGCGGTCCGACTGACCGCCGGTATCGAGGCCGCCGACATCCGGTACCCGCGTCCGGTGTCGCCGCTGTGGCTGCGGCTGCGCGCGCAGGCCGCCGCGGCGTCCCGCGACCCGCAGCGCTGCGACGACGCACGAGCCGCGCTGGCCCCACACCGTGGGCAGTGGATGGTGGGGCTCTTCGGCTGTGACATCAGCGGTCCCGTCGACCACTGGCTGGCGGTGGTCGACGCCGCACAGGAGCGCTGGGACGGCGCCATCGCCGGTTTCACGGCAGCCCGCGACGCGGCCAACCGGATGGGCTCCCGGCCCTGGGCGCTCATCGCCAGCGCCGAGCTGGCGACCGCCCTGGCCCGCCGCGACCAGCCGGGCGACGCCGCGACAGCGGCCGCACTGCGCGCCGCCACCGCCCGGGACGCCACCGCCCTCGACATGGCGCAGGTGCTCGACCGGCTCGGCGGCCCGGCACCCACCGACGCTGCCAATCCAGGCCAGGTCATCGGGTCGGGCCAGGCCGTCGCGCCGCGCCAGGTCGTCAAGCCGGACCAGGCCGCCGGGTCGGGCCAGACCATCGGGTCGCGCCAGGTCCCGCCGGCCGGAGCGCCGGTCGAGGAGTACGAGTTCCGCCGCGACGGGCCGGTCTGGCAACTCGCCTACGCCGGTGCCGTCGTACACCTGCCCGACGCCAAGGGGCTACACGACCTGCACCTGCTGCTGAGCCGGCCCGGCAGTGACGTACCGGCGGTCGAACTGCTCGACCCGGCGGCCGGGCCGGAGTTGGTCGCCGCCCGCCGGATGGGTGGCGACCCGGTCCTCGACGACGAGGCGAAGGCCCGCTACCGACGGCACCTGGCGCGCCTCGACGAGGAGATCGACCGGGCTGCCGTGCGCGACGACGACCGGAAGGTGGCCGAGTTGGACGCCGAGCGCGGCGCGCTGCTCGACGAGCTGCGTGCGGCTGCCGGGCTGGCCGGCCGGAGCCGGCGGCTGGGCGACGAGGCCGAGCGGGCCCGCAAGACGGTCACCGCGCGGATCCGGGACACACTGCGCAAGCTCGACGAGCGGCACCCGGCGCTCGCCAGCCACCTGCGCGAAGCCGTCTCGACCGGCAGCACCTGCCGCTACCTGCCGACCCAGCCGCTGCGCTGGCGGCTCTGAAAAACGTGAGGAATGGACCCGGCCATCCGAGGGCCGGGATGCCGCGACTGACGCGGGTATCCACGGCCGGCGCGATGCCCGATCGGCGCCGGCCGTGGGTCCGGCTCAGTCCTTGTCAGGGCTGGGGTCCAGGACCCGGGCGAGCCAGTCGGCTTGGGTGCGCCGGGCCGCGGCCGAGACGCGGACATGCGGGAACAGCGCCGAGAATCCGTGGAAGCCGCCGGCCCACAGGTGCAACTCCGCCTGGCCACCGGCGGCCCAGATCCCGGTCGCGTAGGTGACGTCCTCGTCGCGGAAGACCTCGGCGGTCCCGGCGTCGATGTAGGTGGTCGGCAGGCCGGACAGGTCGTCCGCCAGCGCGGGTGAGACGTTCTCGCCGGTGTGCTCACCAAGGACGCTGCGCCAGCCGAATTCGTTCATCAGGATCGCGGCGTGGATACCTCCGCCTTCAGGCGGAGGAGGAAACGCTGCTCCCTCCCTTCAAGAGTAGACTCACATAGGCAAATGCTAGAATGTGAAGCGTGGGTGAGGTGGTGAAGCGTGCATACAAGTACCGCTTCTATCCGACCCCGCTGCAGGCCGATCAGCTCAACCGCACCTTCGGGTGCGTGCGCAAGGTCTACAACCTGGCCTTGGATGCGCGCACCCGCGCGTGGGCGGTGCACGGGCAGCGCAGCACCTATGTGCAGTCGTCGGCGTGGCTGACGGAGTGGAAGCGCACCGAGGAGCTGGCCTACCTCACCGAGGTCAGTTCCGTGCCGTTGCAGCAGGCGCTGCGGCACCTGCAAGCCGGGTTCGCCGCATTCTGGGGCAAGCGGTCGCGATACCCGAGGTTCAAGTCCAAGCGCAAGTCTCGGGCGTCGGCGGAGTACACCCGCTCGGCGTTCCGCTGGCGCGACGGGCAGCTCACCCTGGCCAAGATGGAGACCCCACTGACCATCGTGTGGTCCCGGCCTCTGCCCGAGGGCGCGCAACCGTCCACGGTCACGGTGTCCCGCGACGCGGCCGGCCGCTGGTTCGTGTCCCTGCTGGTGGAAGACCCGTCCGTCGCGGCCCTGCCGCCGGTCGACACGGCGGTAGGGATAGACGCGGGCATCACCAGTCTGCTGACTCTGTCCACCGGGGAGAAGGTCACCAACCCTCGGCACGAGCGCGCTGACCGGCGCAAGTTGGCCAAGGCGCAACGCACCATGGCCCGTAAGGGCAAGGACACCAAGAACCGGGCCAAAGCCCGGCTTGCGGTGGCCCGCATCCACGCCCGCATCGCCGACCGGCGGCGGGATCACCTGCACAAGCTGTCGACTCGACTCGTCCGCGAGAACCAAACGGTCGTGATCGAAGACCTCAGCGTGCGTAACATGCTGCGCAACCACAGTCTGGCCCGCGCCATCTCCGACGCGGCGTGGACACACCTGCGCGACATGATTGAGTACAAGGCCGCCTGGTACGGGCGGACCGTGATCGCCGTCGACCGCTGGCATCCGAGCACGAAGACCTGTTCGGCGTGCGGGCGGATCAACACCGCGATGACCCTTGGCGTTCGTGTCTGGACGTGTCCCGGCTGTGATGCCGTGCACGACCGGGACGTCAACGCCGCGAAGAACATTCTCGCCGCCGGGCTGGCGGAGAGGTAAAACGCCTGTGGAGGGACGGTAAGACCCGACCCGCGCAAGCGGTGAAGGCGCGGCCCGGTGAAACAGGAACCCCCTCGGGTGACCGAGGGAATCCCCGCCCTTCAGGGCGGTGGAGGATGTCAACTCCCGGGTCCACACGCCGTCCAGTCCGCTGTACTGACGGCTGGAGTTGGTGTCGTTGCGGTGGTCGAGCATCGGGCACGACAGCAACTGGGCGGCGATGACCGGGGTGTTGCGGTCACGGGCCATGAGCGTCACCCCTGCCGCGAGGCCACCTCCGGCGCTGGCACCGGCCACGACGATGCCGGCGGGGTCGATGCCGAGGTCTGCGGCGTTCTCGGCCACCCAGAGCAGGCCGTGGTAGCAGTCGTCGACCAGGGTCTCGCCGCTTGCTTCCGGGGCCAGCCGGTAATCCACGGAGACCACGACGGCGCCGAACAGGTCGAGCCATTCCAGTGGGACGTCGATGTTCGAGAAGCGGTCGCCCCACATCATCCCGCCGCCGTGGATCCAGTAGACGCAGGGCACCCCAGCGGCACGATCGGTGGGGCTGAAGATGGACAGCGGGATCCGAGTTCCGTCACCGGCGGGAACGGTGACCTCGCGCCGCTCGACCCGCGCGGCCTTCCAGGTGGCTCTCGATCGACGGTTGGGGGAAGTGGCGCAGCTGTTCGATCACCTCGGGGCCGAGGGGCGGCATGGGCGGCAGTTCGGCCAGGGGTACGAGCAACTCGGGGTCGATGCCCGGTCGGGGGAAGTTCATCGGGCTCCTTTCGCTGATGCGGGTCGGGGTGCTGGGTGTGGTCGCCGGTTCAGAGGGTCGCCTTGCCGCCAACCGGCACCGCGTCGGTGTACGTCGACTCGCCGGTCAGCAGCGGCTGAAGCTTCGCGACCAGGGCCTGCGCCTGCTCGCCGCCGAAGAACGCGCTGTGCGCCTCGGCGCTGGTCCAGCCTTCGATGACGTGGACGACGTCGGGGTTGGAAGCCGAGCGGGACACCAGGAAGACGAGGCAGTCGTCGTGGGGCAGGGACGGCGCGTCGAGCAACAGCTTGATCAGCTCGTCAGCCTTTCCCGGCTGGGCGGTCATGGTGGCCTGGAACCCGTGCTGGGCAGTCATCGAAGTGTCTCCTCAATTATCGAGCTGCGATCAGCTCGTGGGAAATTGACACTCCTATGGAAGTGTCGCCACCAGCGGAAACGTTAGACAGATGCTCTCGGCCTCTTGCCTGATCCTACTGTTGCGGCGAGTATTGACCTCGTGCTTCAATCGTGTCGTGGACCTCGAAGAGCTGCGGGCGTTGCTGGCCCGCCACGCCCGGCCGGACATGAGCACCGCCATCGACGGGGTGCTGATTTCGAAGGTCGAGCACCAGACCGCGCCCACCACGTCGATGTCGGGCACCGTGCTGGCACTCATCGCCCAAGGCGCCAAACAGATGGCGCTGGGCGACCGCGTGTACGAGTACCGCGCCGGTCAGTACCTTGTCGCGTCGGTCGATCTGCCGGTCACCGGCCACTTCACCCAGGCCAGTGCCGACTCGCCGGCTCTCGGGTTCGGGCTGGTGCTGCACCCGGCCACGGTCGCGGAGTTGCTGTTGCAGGCGGCACCGGGCGATCTCCCGCCCCTGACCGGCGGGACGCCGTCGGGGATGGTGGTCAGCGACGCTCCCGACGAACTTGGCGACGCGGTGATCCGACTGCTTCGGCTGCTGGACCGGCCGCGGGACGTCAGGGTGCTCGCGCCCCTGATCAAACGGGAGATCCTGTGGCTGCTGCTCGTCGGCGAGCAGGGTGCCGCCGTCCGGCAACTCGGTTTGGCCGACAGCAGCCTCAGTCACGTCGCCCGGGCGGTCCGGTGGATCCGCGATCACTATGCGCAGCCGTTCCGGGTGGAGGATCTGGCGCGGCTGTCGGGGATGAGCGTGTCGGCGTTCTACCGCAACTTCCAGGCCGTGACCGCGATGAGCCCGATCCAGTTCCAGAAGCAGATTCGGTTGCAGGAGGCGCGGCTCCTTCTCGCCACACACCCCAACGACGTCACCGGGGTGGGCATCCGCGTCGGCTACGAGAGCCCGTCGCAGTTCAGCCGCGAATATCGTCGCCAGTTCGGCGCGCCTCCCAGCCAGGACGCCGCCCGCCTGCACGGCATTACCCGCGCCGATGTGCCGGCGGTCGTCTGACCGCCGGCGGACACACCCCGGCGGTCAGACGACCGACGACGGGCGCCGCCGCGTCGGTGGCGGCGCCCGTCGGTCAGAGCAGGGTCAGCGGCGGTTGTAGCGGTACATGGTGAGCGTGCCGAAGACGACCACGAACCCGACGCTCCACACGAGCAACCACATCGTGGCGGACGCATCCGACGAGCCGGACATGGCCGCGCGGACCGCGGCCACCAGCTGCGTCACCGGGTTGACGTTCACGAACGCCTGGAGCCAGCCGGGCATGGTGCTCGGCTCGACGAAGACGTTGCTCAGGAACGTCAACGGGAACAGCACCATCATGCTGACGCCCATCACCGACTTCTCGCTGCGTAGGACCAGCCCGAAGAACGTCCACACCCAGGAGAACGCGAACGAGAAGACCACCAGCAGCCCGATCCCGGCGGCGACGCCGCCCACCCCACCGTCGGGACGGAACCCGAGCGCCAGCCCGACGCCGAGGATCACCAGGGAGGCGAGGATGTACCGCAGCACGTCGCCGAAGATCATGCCGACCAGGGCGGCCGGCCGCCAGACCGGCAGCGTCCGGAACCGGTCGAAGATGCCCTTCTCGATGTCGGTGTTGAGGCCGACGCCGGTGTACATGGTGATCATCACGACGCTGGTGACCATGATGCCGGGCAGGAAGAACTGCAGGTAGTCGCGCGGGCTGTCGGCGAGGGCGCCGCCGAACAGGTACGTGAACATCAGCACCATGATGATCGGGAACGCGGTCACGTCGAAGAGCTGCTCCGGCACGTGCTTGATCTTCAGCATGGCCCGCCAGCCGAAGATCAGCGACGCGCCCAGCGCGCTCGGCCGGGGCGGTCGTGCACCGGGCGCGAGCACGGTCGCCAGCGCCTCGGCGGACGGGACGTAGACGGACGGCGCCCGTTCGGTCGTGGTGGTGGTGGCCTCGCTCATCGGGCTGCCTCCAGCTGGTCGTCCCGCTCGTCGGCGGGCACGGCGGGGTGGTCGGTCAGGGCTAGGAAGACCTCGTCCAGGCTGGGCTGGCCGAGGGAGAAGTCGTCGACGACGATGCCGGCGCGGGCCAGGTCGCCGAGCGCGCGGGCGGCCTGCGCGCTGGCGTCGAGGTCGCTGCCGGCCTCGCCGACCCGGGCAACCAACGCGACCGGATCGGCTTCGAGCTGCACCGGTACGCCGAGTGCCGCCTGGAGCACCTTCTCCGCCTCAGGCCGCTGCCCCGGGTCCCGCAGTCGCAGGTGGACGGTGCCGGAGCCGACCGACGACTTCAGCTCGCCCGGGGTGCCCTCCGCGATCACCCGGCCGTGGTCGACGACCGCGATCCGCCCGGCGAGCTGGTCGGCCTCGTCCAGGTACTGGGTGGTCAACAGCACCGTGGTGCCGTGTGCCACCACCGCCCGCACGATCTCCCATACCTGGTTGCGGCTGCGCGGGTCGAGACCGGTCGTCGGCTCGTCGAGGAAGAGCAGGTCGGGGGTGTTGAGGATGCTGGCGGCGATGTCGATGCGCCGCCGCATTCCACCCGAGTACTTCTTCACCTGGCGGTCGCTCGCCTCGGTCAGGCCGAACGCGGCGAGCAGGGCCGCCGCGCGGTCGCGGGCTGCCGGCTTGCGCAGGCCGAGCAGGCGGGCGAGGAGAACCAGGTTCTCCGTACCGGTCAGGTCCTCGTCGACGGAGGCGTACTGGCCGGTGAGGCTGACCCGGCTGCGGACGGCGTCGGCCTCGGTGACCACGTCGTGCCCGAAGACCCGCGCCTTGCCGCCGTCGGGTCGCAGCAGCGTCGCGAGCACCCGGACCGCGGTGGTCTTGCCCGCCCCGTTGGGGCCGAGCAGGCCGTAGACGGTGCCGGCGGGCACCTGGAGGTCGATGCCGGCCAGCGCCCGGGTGTCCCCGAACGAGCGGGTGAGCCCCTCGGCCTCGATGGCCAGGCCGGTGGTGCGTCTACTCATGATCCTTACCTTTCGTCAGACGTTTTCAGGAGGCGTACGGCCGGGCGGCGCGGCCGTCGCGTAACGCCAGACCCCACCAGCGGAGCTGGTCGAGCAGGACGCGGGTGTCCCGGCGAAGTTCGTCGGTGCATTGCGGCGTCGGTTCACCGGCGAGCAGGTCGATCCCGACGACGTCGCGCACCGTCATCGCGTGCAGCGCCGTGAAGACGGTGCGCAGTTGGTCGACCGCGTGCAGGCCGGTGGACCGGCAACCGTACGACACGAAGCCGACCGGTTTGGCCTGCCATTCGTCGTACGCATAGTCGATCGCCTGTTTCAAGGGTGCCGGGAAGCTGTGGTTGTACTCGGGGGTGACCACGACGAACGCGTCCGCCCGGCCGACCTCGCGGACGAACGCCCGGATGGACGCGGTCGGCTCGGCCGGATAGCTGGCCGGGAAGTCGTACTCGCTGAGGTCAACGACTGTCACCGTGAGGTCGTCGTGCCGCTCGGCCTGGTCGACGAACCAGCGGGCGACCCGGTCCCCGGCCCGCCCCTCGCGGGTGCTGCCGACGATCACGGCGATCCTGAGCGGTGTCATCGTTTCCCCTCCCGGCCCCCGGACTCTCACCAGTCAGGCGCGAGGGGACGGCCGGCGGCCCGCTAGATTTGATCTAGCGGGCTCGGACTCCTTGTCGCCAATGGCGCCCTGATGCCCCAACCGAAGTCGACGACCGATGCTGGCCGTCCGGCTGTATCAGCCCTCTGACCAGTGCATCCAGTCGGCCAGATGACAGTGTTGCGGCCATTCCATTGAGTAACGAGGCCCGATATTTGTACGTTTCCTGGCGGCGCGGGCAGGCAGGGGTGACCGTTCCGGTGAGGTCGCATCACGGTGTGGTAACAAGTATTAGCGGTGTAGATCTGTCGGCATTTAGCGCCCGTACCCACAACGGCAGGTCACAGTGTTCTCCGTCACACGAGTCTCTTCCTAAACATTGCGAGCTGTCCTATTTGGTCGGTACTTCGACATGGTTCTGGTGCTGTAGCAGCGTGTACCCCCTCGGGTACTCATCGCTGTCGCAGGGCGGGGAGCGTGATGGTCATGGATGAGCCGCACTCCGTACGAAAGATGATGATGAACATTGCCTTCGCCGGGGCGGCCGCCGTTCTCGTCACCGCTGCGGGCGGCACGGGTTGGCTCCGTAACCGCCTCGATGCGTACGGCGAATGGTTCGTCCGCAACGGCAACCTGCTGGAGGGCCTCGCACGAACCCTCTGCCTGGCGGCGGCGCTCATCCTCGGCGGGGTGATCTTCTCGAGGTTGCGGCAGCGTCTGGGCGAGGAGAAGACCGTGGCGCAGCGCCCGGGACAACCCGACGTCCCGTGGTTGCAGCGCCTACAGGCGTCGGCGGCCGAGCGCCTCAGCGAGCAGGACCGCAAGGCGATCACGATGTTCGTGGAGCTCATCGTCGACCCGGCCCGCTCCCGCTCT
Organism: Micromonospora sp. NBC_00389; assembly: GCF_036059255.1. Classification (NCBI taxonomy): domain Bacteria; kingdom Bacillati; phylum Actinomycetota; class Actinomycetes; order Micromonosporales; family Micromonosporaceae; genus Micromonospora; species Micromonospora sp. NBC_00389. The sequence continues at coordinate 2,718,962 of NZ_CP107947.1, forward strand.
CGGCTGGCGGAAACCGTCGACCTCGACGAGCGGGCGGTAAGGCAGCAGGTGTCGATCTCGTTCGCGCTGCCCGACGCCGAGGACGGCGGAAGGGCTCTCTACATCCCGATCCTGCAGCCGATAAAGGGCGAACTGGTGGACAACTTCCAGCTCCAGTCGGCCGGCGGCAGTTCGTTGCCGACGCTCTCCTACGAGGAGACCACCAAGCTGGCTGCGGCGGGGCTTCGGCTCATCCTGATGGAGATCTTCGCTGCCAAGGATGCGCCTTCCCCGCCGAAGACACTGGACGAGCCCGTGCGCGCGGCCGAGCTGGCCATGCTTCAGATCGTGGCGACCCGTGGGCCACTGCACACCGGGCAGGTGCACGGACGGTTGGACGTCATTCTCGAGGAGATCAAATTTCCCGACGACGACAGCCGGGAACGCGTCCGCAAATACGTCGCGGCCCTCAGCTGGTCGTACCCGATCGTCGCCGTTGTCTCCACGGTTGACGCGTCCAGCGGGCGATTCCTGATCAAGTACGAGCGGACCTTCGTGCCGGCGTCCCTGACCACGAGCTGGCGGGGGCTGCTCCGGCTCGGGCTCGGTCTCAAGCCGGACAAGGTGGCGATACCGGTGGAGCTGGCGCTCACCGCCGAGAGCTACCACCTGCGGGTCAACGCTCCGGCGAACAAGTACGTCATCAAGCAGTACCTGCAGTGCCGGCACTGCCGGGTCCTGCTGACTCGCCAGTGGCGCGGCAGGGCACCGGTCGGGATCCCCGCCGACGAGGACCGGTCCGGTAAGAAGCCCGACAACAAAAGGCACCTCTGCGCGCATGAGCTCGACCAGACGAGAAGTGCGACCGACGACGACCGGGTCACCGACCACCATTTCCGAGTTCGTCGTAAGCGCGGGCAGAACTTCGTGCATGTCTATATGCGGGGATATTCCCGGGCCGCGCCGAAACTGCGAGACCTGCAACTGATCACCACCTTCAAAGAAACCCCACCCGGCGCCCGTGGGCGCGCGGCGATCACCGCCCTGGCCACCACCCTCCTGCTCGCGGTTGCCGGCAACCTCTTGAACAGCCCGCAGGGCACCCAAGTGGGAGGTCTGCCGGCCCTGATGCTCGCGTTGCCGGCAGTGGCCGCCTCGTGGTTCGGCCTCTCGTCGGACAAGGACGCGCTGGTCGGTGGTTCACTGCTTGCGCGTCTGTCACTCGTCGTCAGCGGGGTGGTCTCGGTGATCGCGGTTGTGCTGTATCTCAGCTCCCCGCCACCGAGCGCGCCGGCACCCATCGTTGGGGGGAGCATCGCCGACCCGCTGACCTTCGTTGGAATCACTGACTGGCGTTGGATCACGCTCTGTATCGTCTCGGCGTTGAACTTGACCTATATCAGCTACCGGTTCGCGCTCAAGCTCGTGCACTTCAATGACCTGATAAGGCGCGAAGACCTTGGTGCTGGTGACTTCGCATGGCGATGATGAGAGAGACTGGAGGACCTGTGGCGACACCCGACACACCACAATCCGAGGGGCAGTCCGAGGATCGGTATCTCGTCGACGACGCCGTCTGGGTGTTGCCGTCCAGCAGTTACGTGGACCCGGGGCCGCCGTTGGAGACGAGCCTCTTCGACGATCCTCAGCGCCTCAACCGGGCCTGGTCACTCACCATGTCGACCCTCCGGGCGGAGGCCCGGGAGTCGCCTCAGCAGCGTCGGCAGGTCGAGGATCGCGCCCGTGCGTTGATCGACGAGGCGAACCTGTCGGTCACACCCTCAGGCGACCGCGACGCCGGGAGCTCCGTCGAAGCGCCGGTCCCCGTCGCTGAGCCCAAGGACGGGCCGCGCACGGGTTTTGCCGACCGGGTCGACCGACTTGCCCAGGCGACCCTGCGGGTCGCTCGGCTGCGACACAGTTGAGGAATGGCACAGGTACGCATCGAGCCGTGGCACGAGGATGACCTCGACCTGCTGCGGCAGCTCAACTCACCGGAGACGCGGAAGCACACCGGCGGTCCGGAGACCGACGAGCAGGTGCTCGCCCGGCACGACCGCTACGTGCACTTCGCCGACGGCGGGCAGGGCTGCATGTTCACCCTGGTGCTGCCCGACGGCGCGCGGGCGGGCAGCGTCGGCTACTGGGCCCGCGAGTGGCGTGAGCAGCCGGTGTACGAGATGGGCTGGGCGGTGCTGCCCGCGTACCGGGGGCAGGGGCTGGCCACCGCCGCGGTGCGCGCGGTCGTCGACGTGGCCCGCGCCCGGCGGACCCGCCGCTACGCGCACGCCTACCCCTCGGTCGACAACCCCGCGTCGAACGCGGTCTGCCGCAAGGCCGGCTTCACCCTGCTGGGCGAGACCGGTTTCGAATACCCGCCGGGGCACATGATGCGCGCCAACGACTGGCAGCTCGACCTGACCGCCCCACCGGCCGAGGGCTGACGCCGGCGGGGCGGTCACCGCGAGGGCACGGTCACCAGGTGGTGTCGAGGCGGTGCCGCTGCTCAGCGGTCAGCTCCAGGTCCACCGCCGCCAGGCTCTCGTCGAGCTGAGCCACCGAGGAGGCGCCCACCAGCGGGATCGACGGCAGGTCGCCGCCCAGCAACCAGGCGAGCACCACCTGGTTGACCGTCGCGCCGGTCTGCCCGGCCACCTCCCGCAGCGCGGCCAGCCGGCGCGGCGCGCTCGGCAGGTCGTACGCCGCGCTGAGCGGCTTGTCCGCCCGGGTGAACGCCCCCTTGAGCAGCGGCGAGTACGCCACCAGGGTCAGCTCGGGCTCGGCGCGCAGGTAGCTGAGCAGGTCGCCGCTGACGCCGCCGGGCTCGCCGTCCGGGTCCAGGTCGCTGGCCAGGTCGGTCCGGTTCGGCAGGTAGCTGCGGTGGTACTGGAGCACCTCGTAGCCCGGCAGGCCGGCGGCGGCGGCCAGCGCACGGGCCCGCTCGACCCGCCAGGCCCGGTGATTGCTCGCCCCCAGCAGGCCCACTGTCCCTTCGGCGACCAGCTCGGCGAAGCCCTCCACGGTCTCCGTCAGCGGCACCACGCGGTCCTCGATGTGCGCGTAGAGCAGGTCCAGCCGCTCCACGCCGAGCCGGTCCCGACTGCGCTCCGCCGACTCGCGGATCACCTTGGCGGACAGGCCCTCGGCGTTGTCCAGGTAGCTGGTCCCCGGAGCCAGCGGGCGGCCGCCGACCTTGGTGGCGATGACGATCTCGGCGCCGACGCCCCGGCTGCGCCGCCACCGGCCGAGCAGCTCCTCGCTCTGCCCGCCCTGGCCGCCGTCCACCCAGAACGCGTAGTTGTCCGACGTGTCGATGAAGGTGCCGCCGGCCTCGACGTACCGGTCGAGGATCGCGTACGAGGTGGCCTCGTCGGTGGCGCTGCCGAAGAGCATCGCGCCGAGGCTGAGCACGCTGACCTCGCGCCGGGTCGCCGGGTCGGTGCCGATCGTGCGGTACCGCATGGGATCTCCTCTCGTGCGCCCTACCGGTGGGCGCCCGCCCGCCACCCTGCCGGTTGGAGCGCACTCGAGGTCAACCCCTCACCAGGGCAGCTCCCCGTACCCGCCGCCGGCGTCCATCTGGAAGCCCCACAGCAGCCCGCTCGGCCCGTCCGCCGGCAGCGTCGCCAGGTGCACGCTGACCTCGGCGCCCTGCTCCGGCGTCCGGAAGCCGCTGTTTCCGTTGAGGTCGGTGGCGCAGTAACCGGGGTTCGCCGCGTTCACCTTGATCGGGGTGTCCCGCAGCTCCTTGGCGTACATCGCGGTGATCATGTTCAGCGCCGCCTTCGACGACGGGTACGGCACCGAGGTCAAGGCGAACAGCGCGCCCGCCGGGTCGGTCATCACCGCGATGGAGCCGACCTCGCTGGAGACGTTGACGATCCGGGCCGCCGGTGCCCGGCGCAGCAGTGGCAGCAGCGCGTTGGTCATCGCCACCACCCCGAAGACGTTCGTCTCGTACACCCGACGCAGCGTCGCCACGGTGGTGTCGCTGGGCAGCGCCCGCTGTCCGTCGCCGAGCACGATGCCGGCGTTGTTGACCAGCACGTCCAGCCGGCCGTACTCCGTCTCGACCAGCTTCGCTGCGGCCGACACCGATTCGGCGTCGGTGACGTCCACGGGCACGAACCGGGCGTCCGTGCCGCCGTCGCGTAGCTCCCGCTCGGCTGCCCGACCCCGCTCGGCGTCCCGCGCGCCGACCAGCACGGTCATCCCGAGGCTGCCGAGCTGTCGGGCGGTGGCCAGGCCGATGCCCTTGTTGGCCCCGGTGATCAGGGCGATCATGTTCGTTGTCATGCCCTCGACACTGCCCGCCGGGCCCGGCCGGCGGGAGAGACCGGCTGAGGCTGGGACCAGGGGTACCACCCTCACCGCCGGTGGCTGAGGCAAGCTTGGGGACATGGACCGCAACTGCCTGCGACGTGACGAACTGGCGGCGTTCCTGCGCAGCCGCCGGGCCCGACTGCGTCCTGCCGAGGTCGGCCTCCCCGACGGGGTCCGGCGTCGCACGCCCGGCCTGCGCCGGCAGGAGGTTGCCCAGCTCGCCGGCATGTCGGTCGACTACTACATCCGCATCGAGCAGGGCCGTGGCCCGCACCCGTCCCGGCAGGTGCTGTCCGCGCTGGCCCGGGCGCTGCTGCTCAGCCGGGACGAGCGTGAGTACCTGTTCCGGGTGGCGGGGGAGAGCCCACCACTGACGGCCGGGCCGAGCCGGGAGGTGACCCCTGGGCTGCGGCACCTGCTCGACGCGATGACCGAGACCCCGGCGTACCTGGTCGACGCGGCGTACCACGTGCTGGCCTGGAACCGGCTGGCCACGTACTTCGTAGGGGATCTTGCGACCGTGCCCACCACGGACCGCAACATGATCCGCTGGATGTTCCGCCGGCCCGCCGAGGACAGGTACTGGACCGACCCCGACCTGGTCCGGTTCGTCCGCGCCTCGGTCGCCGACCTGCGCGCCGCCTATGGCCGCTACCCCGGCGACCGGGCGGTCCAGCAGTTGGTCACCGAGCTGCTCGGCACCTCGCCCCGGTTCGCCCAGCTCTGGGCCGAGCACGACGTGGCCGAACGCCGGCCCGTCGTCAAGCGGGTGCCGCACCCCGAGCTGGGGCCGTTGGAGTTCGAGTGCCGGGTACTGCACGTGCAGGAGACCGACCAGCGGATGATCGTCTACGTCCCCGAGCCCGGCTCGCCCACCCAGGCGGTGTTCCGCCGGCTCGCTGAGCGCGTCGCTTCCTGACCCGACCGGCAGCCGACCAGCCCGTCCCCGTGGGCGGATCGCCGGTAGAGCACGCTGTGCCGCTCGCGGCTGCGCACCACCAGGCCGGAGCGCAGCAGCACCCCCAGGTGGTAGGAGACGGTGGCCGGGGCCAGCCGGTGCCGCTCGCTGAGCTGCCCGGTGGAGCGGGGCACGTCCAGGTCCGCCAGGATCGCCGCTCGGCTCGCGCCGACCAGGTCATCGAGCCGGCCCGCCCGGCGCTGCTCCGCCCGCCCCACGCCGAGCGGGTAGACCAGCACCGCGTTGCCCTCGTCGCACAGCTGGGTGGACACCTGCGGCCAGGCCAGCGCCGACGGCGCGAGCACCAGCTCCGCGCCGGTCAGCGCGGTGGTGATCCGGTACGAGCTGTCGATGGTCAGCGACCTGCCGGTCCAGCCGACCTTCGGGTGCAGATTGTTCAGCATGGTGCCCACCCCGGCGGTCGCCATCGCGGTGGCTCGGACGGCGAGTTCGGCCTCCAGCGTGGCCCGCACCGCCGGCCACTGCTCGGCGAGCGCGGCAAGCCAGAAGTGCCGCAGCCCGTCGGTGACCCGCCGGGCGAGGGTGCCGTCCTCGACCGCCGCGCGGACCCGCGCCGGCATCCCGTCCGCCGGGTATCGGGCGTTCACCTGGATTGTCACCTCGTCGTCTGGGGTCGCCGCCATGGCCGCCAACTGTCGGTCGAAGACCGCGTCGAGCGGGCCCAGCGGCGGCTTCGGCGTGAGTAGGTCGGGCGTGTAGCCGAGCCGGCCGGGTGGCGTCACCAGCGCCGCGACCAGGGCCACGTCGGGGTGCCGCAGTGCGGCGCGGGCGGCCGGCCCGGGATCGCCGTGCACCGGATGCCCGAACCGGGAGAGCGCGGCCCGCATCCAGGACGTCACCTCCGAGGCGGGCGAGATCGCCAACCGGAGCCGGGCGAGGCTCGGGCCGTCCAGATGCGCGACCATCACAGCGCGGATCGTACAAGCGGTGGCGTCGATGCGCGGTCCGCATTCGAGCTGGTTCGAATCACTACCCGGCGGCGCGGCGGGCCGGGTTGGCTGCGAGGGCAGAGCCACTCGTCCTGAGGAGAACCCGATGCTCCCACCTGCCTCCGCCCGTCCCGCCGGCCGGCTCGGCCGCACGATCGCCCTGGTCGGGCTCACCGCCGGCCTGCTGGCCGCGGCTCCCGCCGCGGTGTCGGCCGCCACCCCCGCTCCGGGCGACACCACTACCGGCGACGCGGCCGCCCGGGGCTGCGAGCGCTCCTTCGACCAGGCCGTCCGGGCGTACGTGGACACCACCGCCCGGCGCGACCTGGACGGCTTCGCCGCGCTGCTGCACCCCGACGTCACCTCCGTCTTCGCCTCCGACGGGGAGGTGCTCGACGGCAAGCGGGCCACCGTCGACTGGCTGCGCGGGTTCTTCGCCGACGACTCCTGGACCCAGTCGTTCAGCGTCGCGAAGCAGACCGTGGCGGGCTGCCGCACCGGCTTCGTGCTGTTCGACTCCGTCTACGCGGTGCCGGCCAGCGGCACCCGGGTACCGCTGCTGATCGGGGTGAGCTACACCTACCAGCACGGCCGATGGCTGGTGCTGCAGAACCAGGATTCCGTCGGCCGAATCTGACCAGGGGGGTCGCCATCCGGGGGGAGGGGCGGGCGCGGCAGCAGCAGCGCCCGCCCCACGGCGGCGTTCAGGCGATCTTCTCCAGAGCGGCCGTCGCGAGCGGGGCGATCTTCGCGATCAGGGCGGTGCCGGCCGCCAGGTCGCCGTCGCTCGCCGAGGCGTCCACCTCCATGACGAAGTTGCCGCGTACCAGGATGAGCGTGCACTGGTGCCGGGTCGCCTTGCCCTTCAGCCGCTCGCAGAAGGTGATCACGTCCGGGCCGTTCGGGACCGGCGGGGGCGAGGGCCGCACGATCGTCGAGGTACGCCCGTCGTTGGGCACCTCGTACTGCTTGCACGTCGCGAGGACGGACCGCAGCTCGTCGGCGAGCTTGCGGCCGGGGACCTTCAGGTAGCCAACCACGTACTGCCGGACCCACACGCTCTCGCCGTCCCAGCTCCGCTCGCGGTAGGCGGTGCGCTGACGGTCCGACGGCAGGCTGGCCTTACACAACGAGATCAGCTTCCACGCGTCGGTGTTCTCGTCGGTGTACTGCGCCGTCTCCGGGTGGAACTCCGCGTCCAGGTCCAGCATCGCCCCCGTCACCCGGCTGCTTACCTCGGCGGTGGAGGTCGGCGCCGGGCGCGGCTTCGGCGGGGTCGGTGACGCCGACACCGCCGGCACGGACCAGCGGGGGGCCTCGGCGGCCTGGCTCGGGGAGCAGGCAGCCGGCACGAGCACCAGCAACGACAACAGGGCCAGGATGGTACGGCGGAGCGACATCGCCGGGCGCGGTCCTTTCACGCGGAAAGGGGGCCCGGCCGGGCCCCCTTTCTATGTGCGCCGTCGCCGGCCGGCGTGTTACGCCGGCAGGTAGGCGAACGTGTCCGGGTGCGCGCCCTGCCGGCCGGCCTCGCCCTTGTCCAGCGTGGTGATCCGCTCCATCGCCGCGCCGTCCAGCTCGAAGTCGAAGATCCGGATGTTCTCCTCGATCCGCTTAGGGGTGACCGACTTCGGGAAGATGATGTCGCCGCGCTGCACGTGCCAGCGGAGCACCACCTGCGCCGGGGTCCGGCCGAGCTGCTCGGCGATGTCGACCACCGTCGGGTCGCCCAGCACCATGCCCTGCGCGATCGGCGACCACGCCTCGGTGAGGATGTTGTGCTTGCGGCCGTAAGCGCGAACATCCTCGTTGCCGAAATACGGGTGCGCCTCGATCTGGTTCACCGCCGGCACCACGTCCGCCTCAGCGGCCAGCCGCTGCAGGTGCGGCACCTGGAAGTTCGACACGCCGATCGAGCGGGCCCGGCCGTCGCGCTGGAACTCCTCCAGCACCTTCCAGATGGAGACGAAGTCGCCGTCGTACAGCGTCGGCAGCGGCCAGTGGATCAGGAACAGGTCGATGTAGTCCATCTTCAGCGCCGCCAACGTCGAGTCGAACGCCCTGCGGGCGTCGTCCGGGCGGTGGAAGCCGTTGTTCAGCTTGCTGGTGATGTAGACCGCGCCCCGGTCGAGGCCGGACCTGCGCACGGCCTCGCCCACCTCGGCCTCGTTGCCGTACATCTCAGCGGTGTCGATGTGCCGGTAGCCCACCTCCAGCGCCGTGGCCACGGCGGCGACGGTGTCCTTCGGCTCGATCTGGAACACCCCGAAGCCGAGCTGCGGAATGGTGGTGCCGTCGTTCAGGCTGATGTCAGGAATCGTGCTGGCCACTGCGGCTCCTTCGCGTCTTCGTCGGAGGCATCCGGGGCGCGGAGTCGCGTCCACGTCCGCCACCTTGTCATCCATACCAAGCGGGAGGTCGATCTTGTCATCCATACCCGAGCGGGAGGTCGATTCACCGTCCCTCCCGTGGTGACGAGCGCAACGCCGTGTGCCGGCCGCTCACCCGGTCGTGTCGAACAGCACCGGCCAGGGTCGCGCCGCCGGCACCGACGGTGGGCCGGTCGACGCGGGCGGCGTGGGCTCGCCAGCCAGCACCTCGGCGGCGAGCTGCCCGAACATCGGCGCCGCCGGGTGCGCCGAGCGGTCCGGCCAGGCCGCCGAGGTGCGTTTCGGCAGCGGTGCGCCGGCGATCGGCCGCCAGGCGATCCGGGGCTCCCGACGGGCCACCGTCGCTGGCTCCACGGCCACCGCGCCACCGGCCAGCACCAGCCCGAAGAGGAACTCCGGGTTGCGTGCCGGCCGGACCCGTGCCGGCCGGTAGCCGTGCCGTCGGCACACCGCCAGCAGGTGGTCGTGCCAGCCGGGTGCGGTGGCCCGGGGCGCGGCCACCAGGTCGAGGCCGGCCAGCGCGGCGAGCGTCACCTCCCGGTCGCGGGCCAGCGGCGAGGTACGCGGCAACAGCACCCCCAGCGGTACGTCGACCGGGGTGCCGAAGCGCAGCCCGTCCGCCGCCACCGGGTGGTGCACCAGCCCCACGTCCAGGTTCCGTTCGGTGAGCATCCGCACCTGCTCGCCGGTGGTCAGCTCGTGCAGCTCCACGTCCAGCCCGGGTGCCCGGGCGGTGAGTTCGTCCAGCAGCGCGCGCAGCGTCACGGCGGGCGTCTCCGGTGGCACCCCGGCCCGCAGGACACCCAGCTCACCCGCGCGGACCTGCCCCATCAGGTTGCGCAGCCGGCCCTCCCCGGCGAGCAGCTCCTCGGCCTCGCCGAGCAGCAGCTCACCGGCGGTGGTGAGCCGCACCTGGCGGCGGGACCGGTCGAACAGCTCGACGGTCAGCTCCCGTTCCAGCCGCTGGATCGACTGGCTCAGTGGCGGCTGGGCCATCCCGAGTTGCTCCGCGGCCCGCCCGAAGTGCAGCTCGTGGGCTACCACCACGAAGTGCCGCAAATGCCGGAGCAGGTCCACGGCCGGACCCTACGCCAGCGCCGGCATCGTGCTGCTGGATACCGTTCCGGGGTGAACGTGGGGGAGCGCATCGAGGTCATCTTCGCCAGTGCGGGCGTGACCGCCAGCCTGCACGCCGTCGACCTGGACGCCGTGGACCTGACCGCCGGGTCCACCAGCGGTGCGGCCGGCGGCCGTGGAGAGGTCGGGGTGCGCGCCGACGAGCAGGTGGTGATCGCCTCGATCTTCAAGATCCTGCTGGTGTTGGAGTTCGCCCGGCAGGTCGTCGCCGGTCAACTGGACCCGACCGAACGGGTCCTGGTCACCGCCGCGGACCGGCTCGGCGGGTGGGGGCTGGCCGGCTGCGCCGACGACGCCGAGGTGTCACTGCGTGACCTGGCGTACTTCGCCATGTCGGTCACCGACAACACCGCCGCCGACCTGCTGCTGCGCCGGGTCGGCCCGGACCTGCTGCCGATGCTCGCCGTCGAGCTGGGGTTGACCCGCACCCGCGTCCGAGGCGGCCCCCGGGACCTGGTCGAGGGGATGCTCGCCGACGTGGGCGCGCGGACCGAGGCGGAGTTCGCCCGGATCTTCCCCACCCTGCCGGCGGACCGGGTCTGGGCCATGCGGGTTTTCGACCCGGCGCGCACCACGTCCAGCACCGCCCGGGAGATCACCCGGCTGCTCACCCTGATCTGGCGCGACGAGGCCGGCCCGGCGGAGGCCTGCGCGATGGTCCGCACCTGGATGGCCCGGCAGATCTTCTGGACCCGGCTGGCCGCCGGGTTCCCGCCCGGCGTGCGGGTGTCCGGCAAGACCGGCACACTGCCCGGCCTGCACCTGGAGGCCGGGGTCGCCGAGTATCCGGACGGCGGCCGGTACGCCATCGCCGTCTTCGCCCGTGCCGACCGGCTGACCCCGCGCCGGATCGACGTGGACCTGGCGATGGGGCACGCCGCTCGGACAGCCGTCGAGGCGCTGCGCGGCGATTGATTTCTCGCTCGTCCGAGCCTCGCCGCACCGTCGCTGAGCCGGCCCGATATGCGGGTGCGTATCGGTGCGGGTGGTGTTGGATCTTGGACCTGGGCTGATTGGCGCTGATTGGCTCGTGGCGACCAACCGCCCGACCACGGGGAGTAGATCCTTCATGCCCAGTCTCGACCGCCGTCGCTTCCTCCGCGACGCCGCCGCCACCACCGCCCTCGTCTCCGCCGGCGGCCTCGCCGCCACCAGCTCGGCCGCCCCGGCCCAGGCCGCGCCGCCGGTCGCCGCTCCCGCGCCGACCAGCCGCCGCAGCGGCGCGGTCAGCTTCCGCTGGTGGGGTACGGCCGGCTGGCGCATCGACATCAGGGACCGGACGGTGCTGGTCGACCCGTTCCTCAGCCGGATCGACACCGGGCTTTTCACCGGCGCGTTCAAGCCGGCCACCGCGTTGACCGTGCGCCCCGACGTGATCGACCCGCGGGTCGACCGGGCCACGACGGTGCTGGTCACGCACACCCACTGGGACCACTTCATGGACGTGCCGTACATCGCCGGCCGCACCGGCGCGCGGGTGTTCGGCACGCTGACCGCGTACCACCTGGGGTTGGCCTACGGGGTGCCGTCGACGCAGCTCAGCCCGGTGAAGGGCGGGGAGGTGCTGGACTTCGGCGATCACACCGTCGAGGTGGTCGGCTCGCTGCACAGCCGTAACCCCTCGTACTCGCTGGCCTTTCCGGGGGTGCGGGTGAGCCAGCCGGCGCGGCCGGCGACCATCGCCGACCTGCCGGAGGGGGACACGCTGGGCTACCTGCTGCGGGTCGATGGCGGCCCGTCGGTCTACTTCACCGGGGCCAGCGACGTCGCGGAGCGCAACCTCACCGGCCTGGCGCCGGACGTGGCCATGGTGGCACTGCAGAACGCCACCACCACGGGCGACTACCTGCCCCGGCTGCTGGCCGGTCTGGACTACCCGAAGGTCGTGGTGCCGGTGCACTGGGACAACTTCGAGACCGGGTTGCAGAACCCGCCGGTCGTCGCCCCGGCCGACCGCCAGCGGTTGGACGACATGATCGCCGCGGTGCGTCGGATCTCGCCGCGCAGCCGGGTGCTGGTACCCGAGTACGAGACCGCGTACCACTTCTGACCGACCCCGGGGGCGGTCGCGGCGTGGCTGTCGCGACCCCCGCCGGGTCAGCCAGCGGCCAGGTCCGCGAGGGCGCGCACTGACTTCCAGTTCCGCGTGGTGCCCACCACGGCGAGCTTCTTCTCCAGGTACGCGTTGGTGAACTTCGACCGCCCGTAGCCACCGTCGGGGTAGTGCAGGAAAACCTCCCGACCGCTGACTGTGAACGCCACGTTCTCGCTGCCGGGGACGGTGAGCGCGCCCACCGCCGACTTCGTCGGCCCGCTGCGCAGGAAGGCCACCAGCAGCCTCGTCGGGTCGTCCTCCCGCTCGGCGTACGGGTTGCCGCCGGACACCGCCGCCAACTCCCGGGCGCTGCGCACCAGCACCGGCACGGTCAGCCCCAGCTCGTCGGCGAGCGCCCGCTCGATCCCACCGGCCAGTTTTTCGGCGTCGCGCACGCTGCTGCCGAACACCACGTTGCCGCTCTGCAGGTACGTCTTGACATCGTCGTGCCCGAGGTCGGTGACCAGCCGGCGCAAATCCGCCATCGCGAGCCGGGTGGTGCCGACGTTGACCCCGCGCAGCAGGGCGACGTAGCGGGTCATGGGGCTCCTCCTCGGAAACTGGGCGGACCCGCTCAGCGTAGGTCGACCGGCCCCGGTCCGCTCGGACCGACCAGGCCCGTCTCGTAGGCGACGATGACGAGCTGCGCCCGGTCGCGTACCGCCAGCTTGGTCAGGAGCCGCCCGATGTGCGTCTTCACGGTGGCCAGGCTGAGGCTGAGGTGCGCGGCCAGCTCCGCGTTGGACAGGCCCCGGGCGACCAACGCGAGCACCTCCCGTTCCCGCTCGGTCACCCCGTTCAGCCGTCGTGGCAGTGGCCGGGCCGGCTCCGGCCGCCGGGCGAACTCGTCGATGAGCCGGCGGGTCACGGTCGGTGCGAGCAACCCCTCGCCGGTGGCGACGACCCGGATGCCGGCCAGCAGCTCCGCCGGCGGGGTGTCCTTGAGCAGGAAGCCGCTCGCCCCGGCGCGCAGCGCACCGTAGACGTACTCGTCCAGGTCGAACGTGGTCAGGATGAGCACCCGGGTGCCCGCCGTCGCCGGATCGGCGCAGATCCGCCGGGTCGCCTCGATGCCGTCCATCTCGGGCATCCGCACGTCCATCAGCACCACGTCCGGCCGGTGCCGGCCGGCCAGCGCGATGGCCTCCACGCCGGTGCCCGCCTCGCCGACGGTGGTGCAGTCCGGGGTCAGGTCGACCAGCAGCCGGAAACTGCCGCGCAGCAGCGCCTGGTCGTCGGCGATCAGCACGCGGATCACGCGGCCACCCGGTAGGGCAGGCGCGCCGTCACCGCGAAACCCCCGCCGGCGCGCGGCCCGGCGCGGAAGTCCCCGCCGTGCAACGCCACCCGCTCCCGCATGCCGGTCAGCCCGTGCCCGTCCCCTGCGGGCAGGACCGGGCGCCGGCCGTCGTCGGTCACCTCCACCCGTACCTCGCCGGGTGTCACGGTCACCGTCGCGCGACAGGCCGCCGGCGCGGCGTGCTTCACGACGTTGGTCACCGCCTCCTGCACGATCCGGTACACCGCGAGGCCCACCGACTCCGGCACCGCGCCGTCCGGTTCCTCGCGCCGGACGTCGAGCCGGACGTCGACGCCGCCGATCGCCGCCTGCTCGGCCAGCCCCGGCAGCTCGTCCAGCCCGGGCGTCGGCGCGTACGGCGTGCCCTCGCGCAGTACGCCGAGCACCCGGCGGATGTCGGTCAGCGCGTTGCGGCCGGTTTCTTCGATCACCCGCAACGCGGCCCCCGCCTCGCGCGGGTCGGCCTCGGCGACGTGGTTGGCGACGGCCGCCTTCACCACGATGAGGCTCATCGTGTGCGCCACCACGTCGTGCAGCTCCCGGGCCACCCGCAGCCGCTCCTCGGTAGCGGCCTGACGGACCAGGTGCTCACCCTGGCGGGCGGCGAGGGCGCGGCGTTCCCGGATCAACCATCCGATCAGCCAGGCGGGCGCGATCATGACGATGCCGTAGCCGACCGCGCCGCCTCCGGACCAGAGGTCGCCCGCGGTCGTCGCCAACCCGAGGCTGATCACGGTGAGACAGCCGGCGGCGCAGACCACCGACCGGCGTGGGGGCATCGACACGGCCACCGTGTAGAAGGACAGCCCGATGGCGACCGCCGGCGCGGCGGCGGCGAAGTTGGGAATGAGCCCGGTGATCAGCGCGACGGCGGCGGCGGAGCTGATCGTGACGGCCACCGCGACCGGCCACCGTCGGCGCACGGCCAGCGGCAGCCCGATGGTCAGCCCGACCAGCACGGACACCCAGGCCGGTTCGCGTACGCCCCCGTGCAGGGGTGACTCCAGCGCCGCGTACGCGCAGAGCATCCCGCCGACCACCACGGCCAGCACGGCGTCCACGATGTACAGATCCACCGGCCGCAGCCGCCGGGTCAGCAGGAGAGCGGTCACCCGTCAGACGGTATCGGCCGGACGTGGCCCGCGCGTCCACCCGCAGGACGTCATCCTCGGGGACGACGCCCGGCCTCGTCACGGGCCCCGGCTCCACCTCCGGGAGGGCCGGAAAGTGCCGGCCCCTGTCCGACGCGCGGCACCAGGTGGGACGGGCACCGTGACGGTCATGACCACAGACACGGTGACCCTGACGGGGCTGCGCGCGGTGTACGGCACCGGGAATCGGCAGGTGACGGCGCTCGACGGCGTGACGACCAGCTTCGCCAGCGGCACGTTCACGGCGGTGATGGGCCCCTCCGGCTCGGGGAAGTCCACCCTCCTGCACTGCGCGGCGGGGCTGGACCACCCGACCGAGGGGACCGTCACGATCGACGGCATCCGCCTGAACGACCTGAGCGAGGACGAGCTGACCCGACTGCGGCGCGACCGGATCGGCTTCGTGTTCCAGGCGTTCAATCTGCTGTCCACGCTGACCGCGGCGCAGAACGTCGAGCTGCCGCTGCGCCTGGCCGGTCGCCGCCCGCCGGCCCGGGACGTCGCCGCCGCGCTGGACGCGGTGGGGCTGGCCGATCGGGCCGGGCACCGGCCGAGCGAGCTCTCCGGCGGCGAGCAGCAGCGCGTCGCCGTGGCTCGGGCGTTGATCACCCGTCCGGCGGTGGTCTTCGCCGACGAACCGACCGGTGCGCTGGACAGTGCCGCGTCCCGGCAGGTCCTCCGGCTGCTGCGGGCGCTAGTCAACGAGCATGGGCAGACGGTCGTGATGGTGACCCACGACCCCAGCGCCGCCGCGTACGCCGACCGGGTTCTCCTGCTCGCCGACGGCCGCCTCGCCGACGAACTGACCGGTGGGATCACCGCCGCGGTCGTCGCCGCACGGATCGCCGAGCGGGAGACGGATCCGGTGGGCACGTCCCGACGGGCGGCGGACCCGGCCGTGGAGCGGTCGTGCTGAGCGTCCGGCGGTCGGCCGGCGCGTTCGTGGCCGTCGCGATCGGGGTCGCGCTGGTCACGGCGGCCACCCTGCTGCTCGCCTCCGGGCGACCACAGGTGCCGGACCGGCTGGCGCAGGCGGCGGTCGTCGTGCAGAGCCCCGAGGCGGGTACGGCGGCCGACTCGTTCGCGCCGACCCGGCCCTGGTCCGCCACCAGGGCGGCGGAACTCGTCGGCAGACTGGCCGGCCTGCCTGGCGTCGCGGCGGCGGTGCCGGACCGGACCTTCTACGCCCAGCCGCTCGTCGACGGCCGGCCCCCGGCGACCGACGGCCAGCGGGAGGACGCCCACCAGGGGCACGGCTGGTCCAGCGCCCGGCTGGGTGGACTGCGCCTCACGGCCGGCGAGCCGCCTCGGAGGCCCGGCGAGGTGGTCGTCGACCGCGCGCTCGGGCTTCGCTCCGGCGCGGCGGTCACCCTGCTGACCGCGGCGGGTCCGGAGGCGTACACCGTCACCGGTCTGGTCGACGCGCCCGGCGTCCATGTCGCGGACGAGGTGGCCGCCGCGCTCGCACCCGGGGTCCGGGTCATTGGGCTGGTGCTCGCGCCGGACGTCGATCCCGAGCAACTCGCCGTGGCGGCTCGCGGTGTCGTCGGCGGCGAGGGACGGGTGCTCCCCGGCGACCGGCGCGGCGCGCTGGAGCCACGCGGCGACGCCCGGACCCGCTGGATCGGGATGCAGGTGCTCACCGCCACGGCGGCCCTCGCCGGCTTCGTCACGGTCTTCGTGGCTGCCTCCACCTTCGCGTTCACCGTCGCGCAGCGCCGCCGCGAGTTGGGCCTGTTGCGCGCCGTCGGCGCCACCCCGCGCCAGGTCCGCCGCATGGTGTACGCCGAGGCGCTCGCAGTCGGTGCCTCGGCCGGGCTCGTCGGCCTGCTGGTCGGCGCGGCGCTCGCCCCGGCGTTGGGACGACTGCTGGTCGATGTCGGCTTCGAGCCAGCGACCTTCCGGGTCCGGTACGAACACTGGCCGGTCGCGGTCTCGCTCACCGCCGGCCCAGTGATCGCGCTGCTGGCCGTCTGGTCGGCGTCCCGGCGAGCGGCGCGGGTTCGCCCGTTGGAGGCGTTGCGCGAGGCGGCGGTGGAGCAGCGACGGATCGGTCGGCTGCGCGTCGCCGCCGGGGCGCTTCTCCTTGCGGCCGGGGCTGCTCTCAGCCTCGCGACCGCCACCTCCGACGACGCCCGCGACGGTGCCACGTACGCCCTGTACGCGGTGATGGCCCTGGTCACCGGTGCCACCGTGCTCGCCCCGGCGGTCGTCGGGCCGACGGTGCGGCTGCTGCGTTCTCCGGTGCGTCGGCGCGGCGGCGCGATCGGGCTGCTCGTCCGGGCCGGGGCGCTGACCGCGACCCGACGGACCGCGTCGACCGCCGCGCCGGTGCTGCTCACGGTCGCCTTCGCGGTGCTGGTGTCCGGGATGGTGCTCACCACGACCGCCGCGTACACGGCGGGCCGGGCGGACAACGTGAACGCCGGCTGGGTCGTCGTGCCCGACCGCGCACCCGGCCTGTCGGACCGGGCCGTCGCCGCGACGGGCGGCACCGCCCTCCTACCGACCACGGTCTTCCGCACCGATCCCGGCGCAAGGGTAAAGGACCTGCCACTGATCGCGCTCGGCGTGGACCCGGCGGGCTTCGCCGCGGCGAACCGGGTGCTCACCGTCGTCGCCGGCTCGCTCGATGACCTGCTCGGCGACGACACGGTGGTGCTCACCGCCTCGGCGGTGTCGGCGGTCGGGCTGCCGCCGGAGCCCTACCCGGTGGTCTTCGCCGACGGGGAACGGGTGTCGCTGCGCGTCGTCGCCGTGGTCACCGACAACTCGATCCCCGGCGACCTGCTCCTGCCCCGGGCCGTGGTGCGGGCGCACGACCCGTCGGCGCTGACCTCCGCGGTGTACGTCCGGGACCGGATCGATCCTCCGATTGGGGCGCGGATCGTCGACGTCGCCGCCTGGGCGGCGGAGGCGGACCGCGCCGAGGACCGCCTCGTCTGGCTGTTCACGCTGCTGCTGATCGGGGTGTCGGCCGGCTACGGGGCAATCGCGGTGGCCAACACGGTGCTGCTGGCCGCCGCCGGCCGGGCCGCGGATCTGCGGCTGGTCCGGTTGGCCGGGGCGACCCGGCGGCAGGTCCTCTGGCTGGTCACGGCCGAGTCCGCCCTGGTGGTGCTGATCGGCGCGGTGCTCGGCGGGGCTGTCGCGTTCGCCGGCCTGCTGAGCATCCGCGCCGGCCTCGCCGAACAGGTCGGCGCCCCGGTCGGCCTGGTCGTGCCGTGGCCGGTGATCGGCGGGGTGGTGGGGTTCTGCCTGCTGCTCGCGGTGGTGGCGAGCGTGCTGCCGACGTGGCGGCTGCTGCGCCACCGTCCCGCCCGATCGCCGGTTGGCGTCATCGCCGGATGACCCGCGTTCCGGCCCGGCCGCCTCTCGAGGGCCCCGAGGGTGCGGTCGGGCCGCTACGGTCCACGGATGCGATCCGCGCGCCCGGTCGGGCTGCTCCTGTCCGCCGCCGCCGTCGTGCTCTGGGCGATCGGCATGACGGTGCTGCAACCGCTGACCGAACCGTTCGGCCCGTGGTCGGAGCGGTTGCCGGGTAACAACGCCTACTGGGCGCGGGACCTGCGGTTCGCGGCGATCGTCGCGGTGGCACTGGGGCTGGTGCTGGCTGGCCGGGGGCGTCTGAGCTGGTGCGGCCCGGCGGTGCTGCTCGGCGGTTTCTGGGTCGCCGTCGACGTGGCGATCGACCGGGTCGACCCGGGCGGCGTCGGGGCGACCGTACTGCTCGCCGCGGGTGGTTGCGCGGTCGTCGGCGCGTTGGCGGCGGTCCTGCTGTGGCGGGAGCGAGGCGCGCCGCCGGCCGGTCCGGATCGGCCGGCGCTGATCGCTGTGGCCTGCGTGGCCGGGGTGCTGACGCTGGTGGCCGCCGGTATGGAGTCGCCGACTGACCGCGAGCCGGAGCTGAACCAGGCGGCGGTGGCCACGGCGGCGCTGCTGGTCGCTCTGACCATCGGCGCCGCCCTGGCGGCGGCTCCGGCTCTGGCCCGCGCCCGGTTCTGGCTGGCGGCGGCTCTCGGCGTCGCGGCGGCGTTCGGTGTCGGGCTGATCCGTGCCGTCCCGCCCGGCCCGCGGCTCCTGGTGGAGCTTGCCCTCGGGGCGGTGCTGCTCACCGGCGTCACCCTGCTGGCCTGGGACTGGCCGGGCGGTCGACCGGCCTGGCGACTTCACGCGCTGGCTGGCCTCGCCGCGCTGGTGGGCCCGGTGCCGATGCTGGTGGTCGCGGCCATCGCCATGATGGTGCTGCTGCCGATCGGTGCGGCGTTCACGGCGCTGGCGGGCAACAGCCCGATCAACGCCGCCGACTCCGACGTGCTGCTCTCGCTGGCCGGGCTGCTCTCCGGGCTGGGGATGGCGCTGTTGCTGGCCCTTCCGACCCTGGTCGACCGTCGCTGACTCACTCCACCACCGGCAGCACGACCTCGTTGCGGCGCAGGAACCACGGCTTCCACGGCGAGTCGAAGCGGGCGTACCGGATGGCGCCGGTGGGTTGCAGCCGGGCGGCTGTGACCGCCCGGCCGAGCGCGGTGGCCCGCTGCCCGAATGCCTGCTCCGTCCACCGCCCGGAGAAACGCATCGCCGCCGCGAGCTGTGCCGGGATCTCGCGGATCCGCACTCGGGGGTCCACCGGCTCGGGCAGGGTGGCGGCGGTGGAGTTGGCCGGCATGACGAACTGAACCAGGTACGCGCCCGGCCGCTCGCCCTCCTCCTGGACCACCGGCACGGTCATCGGGATCTTCTCCGTGCCGGTGGCCTCCGGCATCACCGGTGTCGTCAGCCCGGCCGGGTGCCGTGTCCGGTTGGCGCCCCCGAGGTACGCGGCCAGCGGCCGGAACGCCTCCAGCGGTGCCCTGGTGAACGACGCCTCGACCTGCATCTCGGCCACCAGGTGGGCCGGGTACCGGCGCAGCTCGAAGCCCGGGTGTCGGGCCACCACCCGGTACGGCTGCCGCTCGGTCATCGCGCGCTCCCAGTGATCTCCTGGGAGAGACGCTACCGCCCTTCCGGCCCGCGCTCGGCAGAAGTCGTCTCCTGCTGCCCGGGCGTGACGGCGCGCCCGTTCAGCCGCCAGTACTGCCGCTTCTCCTCGTCGCGCAGGACCACCCCGAGCCGGCCCAACTCCCTGCGCAGTTCCCGGGCGTCGTCGCGGCGATCCTTCCGGACCGCTCGGTCGCGTGCCCGCAGCAGGGCGTCCGCCCCGGTGGGCAGACCGGGCAGCTCGGGCACCCACAGCCGGTAGGCCGACCGGTGCGGATCGCCGTCGGCCCACCCCCATCCGTGCGTCCGGAACGCCGCCGCCAGCCGGTCGGCCGGCAGGTCCGTCGACTCCCGGGCCAGCTCGGCGCCGTCGGAGTCGAGCAGCACCAGGCGCCCGTCGTCGACGAAGACCGCCCGGGTCTCGGCTCGCCCGACGGTCCGGTCCTTGCCGGCGCGGCGCAGCCGGACCTGCGCCGCGTCGACGGTGACGATGAGCCGTTCGGCGGTGCCGTTCCCGGCGACGACCAGGCCGGCCAGCGCACCCACCGCGGCCGTGCCGGCGATGGCCTGTGCGTCGGGCAGCCGGTCCAGCAGCCCGAAGAGCCACTGCACGGGTGCCCAGGGCAGCCCGGCGACCCAGCCCGCCGCCAGCGCGAGCAGGCCGCCGGTGGCGGCACCGAGCAGCGGGAAGCCGCCCCACATGACCACCAGCTCCAGTGGGCCGCCGCTGACCACGGTGCGCGGACGGTTGCCGGCGACATCCATGGTCAGGACACTTCCGGGCGGAGCGTCCGGACCAGGCCGGCGGCCAGCGGAAGGACCATCCAGACCAGCAGGGACACCGTCATCCGCCCCCACTGTTCGCCGGTGATGGTGTCGCTGCTGAACAACGGTTCCATGGTCCGGCTGGTGTCCAGCCAACTGGCCGGGCCGCGCAGGGGCCGGACCACCTCGCCGAGCACTCCCCAGAGGGTGGGCAGCAGCAGGTAGCCGACGATGGCCAGCGGTGGGTTGAGCAGCAGCAGGCCGAAGGCGGCACCCATCAGTACGCCGGTGACCTGGAGGATCACCGCGTTCAGGATCAGCGCCCCGTCGATCCGCCAGCTGCCCGCGCCGCCGGTGGCCGACGCCACCAGCGTCCCGGCGGCGGCGATGGCCAGGCTGGCCAGCACCGAGGCCAGTGCGGCCAGCACCACCGCGATCAGCTTCGCGGCCACCACCCGCTCCCGGCGGGGTACCAACGCGTACGTGGTGAGGGCGGTGCGCTGGGACCACTCGCTGGTGATCGACAGGATGCCGAGCACCGGCAGCAGCACCCCGATCGGCAGCAGCGAGGGCGTGAAGAAGTTGACGAAGGTCTGTGCGGTGTCCTTGGCGTAGATCAGCTGGAGGGTGACGATCGCGGCGGCGACCAGGCCGATGGTGATCAGCAGCCAGCGGCCGGCCCGGGTGTCGGCGAGCTTGCGCAGCTCCACGGCGGTGAGCCGGAGCAGCGACGGGCGGCGTACCGGATTGTGCTGCCGGGGCGCGACGGCGCCGGCTGTGGGCGCGGTGGTGGTGGTCATCGGACGGCCTCCTTGGTGGATTCGCCGGCGGTCAGGGTGAGGAAGAGCTGTTCCAGGCCACCGCCGCTGGCGGGGCGCAGCTCGGCCAGCGCGACACCGGCGTCCGCGGCGGCCTGGCCGACCACCTCGGCGTCGGCCTGCACGAGCAGCCCGTCGGAGCCGTCCGCGGCGGTGAGGCCGGCCGCGTCCAGCGCCCGGCGCAGTGCCGCGCCGTCGCGGGCCCGGACCAGCGTGCCGCCGCCGGCGAGCAGTTCGTTCTTGTCGCCCTGGGCCACGATCCGGCCGCCCCCGATAACCACCAGCCGGTCCGCGATCGCCTCCACCTCGCGCAGCAGGTGGGAGGAGAGCAGCACGGTGCCGCCCCGGTCGGCGAAGTCGCGCAGCAGGCCGCGCATCCAGAAGATCCCCTCCGGGTCCAGGCCGTTCGCCGGCTCGTCGAGGATGAGCACCCGGGGGTCACCGAGCAGCGCGTGCGCCAGCCCGAGCCGCTGGCGCATGCCCAGCGAGTACGCCCGTACCCGCCGCTTGGCGGCCACCGCGTTCAACCCGACCAGGTCGAGCTTCGCGGCGACCTCGCGCCGGTCCAACCCCATGGTGTACGCGGACAGCGTCAACGCCTCGCGGCCGGTGCGACCGGCGTGCTGCGCGGACGCGTCCAGCAGCACCCCGACCTCCCGTCCCGGGTTGGGCAGGTCCCGGTAGGGCCGACCGGAGACGGTGGCTCGGCCGGCCGTCGGTGCGGTGAGCCCGCAGATCATCCGCATGGTGGTGGACTTGCCGGCGCCGTTCGGGCCGAGGAAGCCGGTGACTGTGCCCGGCTCGCACTGGAACGACACGTCGTCCACGGCCGGGTGCGGCCCGTATCGCTTGGTGAGGTTCTCCACGGTGATCATGTCGTCGAGCCTGCCCGCGCCGCCCGGCCATCCGCTGCGGCCACCGGTCGGCGCCGCACCGACCTTGGTCGACCGACCGGTCTCGACTTTGGTAGCTGGTCGTGGTGCCGGTCGGCTGCCTAGCATGGCCTCGTGACCAGCCTCGCCGTGCCGGAACACCCCTGGCTGCTGCCCGGGGCGTTGGCCGGCGCGGCCAGCCCGGACGCGGCCACCCGGCGACCGCGCCGCACCACCCGGGACTGGGCGGTGGACACCCTGGCGTTCCTGCTCTCCCTGGTCTGGGTGCTGTTCGCCACGGCGGACGCCCTGTCGCCCGACCCGGCGATGACGACCGCGCTTCCGCACGACTGGATGGCCGGCGTGGACGCGCTGCTCGGGCTGACCTGCTGCGGGCTGCTCTGGCTGCGTCGGCGGTGGCCGCTCGGGCTGGTGGTGGCCACCACACCGCTGACGCTGTTCTCGATGGCCGCGGCCATCCCGCTGTTGATCCTCTACTTCACCGTGGTGGTGCACCGGCGGACTGCCGTCGCGGTGGCGGTGACCGGCGCCGGACTGGTCACCAACATGGTCTTCAGTTTGCTGCGCCCGGACCCGAACATGCCGTACTGGGCCACCGCGTCGTGGGGCGTGGTGCTCAGTTTCGTCGTGCTGTCCTGGGGGATGTTCGTGCGGGCCCGGCGGCAGTTGATCGTGTCGCTGCGGGACCGGGCCGAGCGGGCCGAGGCCGAGCAGCAGCTCCGGGTGGCCCAGGCCCGCCATCTCGAACGCACCCGGATCGCCCGGGAGATGCACGACGTGCTGGCTCACCGGATCTCGCTGCTCAGCCTGCACGCCGGCGCTCTGGAGTTCCGCCCGGACGCGCCGCCCGACGAGGTGGCCCGGGCGGCCGGGGTGATCCGGGGCAGCGCGCACGCCGCCCTGCAGGACCTGCGGGAGGTCATCGGGGTGCTGCGGGCGGAGGGCGACGGCGACGCTCCGGAGCCTCCGCAGCCCACCCTCGCCGACCTGCCGGCGCTGATCGACGAGTCGCGCACGGCCGGTGTGCGGGTCAACGTCAGTGACAGCGTCGTCGCGCCGGGGGACGTGCCGGCGGCGCTGGGTCGGGCCGCGTACCGGATCGTGCAGGAGGGGCTGACCAACGCCCGCAAGCACGCGGCCGGCGCGGCGGTCACCGTGGACCTGGCCGGCGGGCCGGGCACCGGCCTGACCGTGGCGATCGGCAACCGGTGGCCGGTGGGCGCCCCGGCCGGGGGAGAGGTGCCGGGCGCTGGCACCGGCCTGGTCGGCATCACCGAGCGGGTCACGCTGGCCGGCGGCCGGCTGGCGTACGGGCGGGACGACGCGGGCGACTTCCGGCTGGCGGCCTGGCTGCCGTGGCCGGCGTGACCGGGCCGCCCGGCCAGGCCGGGGCAGCTACCGGCACCTCGCCGGTACGGGTGTTGATCGTGGACGACGACGCGCTGGTCCGGGCCGGGCTCTCGATGATCCTCGGCGGCCTGCCGGACCTGATCGTGGTGGGCGAGGCGGCCGACGGCGGCGAGGTGCCGGCGGCGGTGGCCGCGTACGCCCCGGACGTGGTGCTGATGGACATCCGGATGCCCCGGGTGGACGGGCTGACCGCCACCGAGGCGCTGCGCGCCCAGCCGCAACCGCCGGAGGTGCTGGTGCTGACCACCTTCGACGCCGACGAGCAGGTGCTGCGGGCGTTGCGCGCCGGGGCGGCCGGCTTCCTGCTCAAGGACACGCCGCCGGCGGAGATCGTGCACGCGGTGCGCCGGGTGGCTGCCGGCGAGGCGACGCTCTCCCCGACGGTGACCCGGACGCTGATCGCCCACGTGACCGCCGCCACCCCGGGCCCGGCCGGCCCCGACCCGCGTCGGGAGCGGGCGCTGCGGTTGCTCACCGGGCTCAGCGAGCGGGAGCGGCAGGTGGCCGTCGCGCTGGGCCGGGGTCGCACCAACGCGGAGATCGCGGGGGAGTTGTTCATGAGCGTGGCGACGGTGAAGGCGTACGTCTCCCGGCTGCTGACCCGCCTCGACCTCAACAACCGGGTCCAGGTGGCCCTGCTGGTGCACGACGCCGGCCTGGTCTGAGGTCACACTCATTTTTGAGTGTTCCATCGGTGGATGTATTCGTGGAGGCAGCTGCCGCCTGTGCCGGCCCTGGCCGTGTCGCGCAGCGGCGCGGCCGTCGACGGGGTGCGCGTGTTGTCCCCGGACGATCTCCTTACCGGGTATCGGAATTGAACCTTTGTCCGGTGCCGGCCGTACCACTGCCCGAGGATGTCGGTGCGGTGGGTCCGCCGTACCGCTGCCGAACTGCGGGAGGCCTGCCGTGCGAGTTGGTGAGCAGTCGACGGATCCCATCGATCAGGTACTGGGTGAGGTGCCCATGCCGGCGCCGCTGACCCCCGAGGATGTCCGGCTCGCGGTCCGGGCGGTGGTGGTGCACACCGCCGAGGAGTGGCCGACCGGGCCGCTGTGCCGCAACGACGGCGCCTCCTACCCGTGTCGCCTGCACCGTTGGGGGCGACGGGTGCTGGAGACGCACGGGCTCAACGAACGCCAGATCGAAGCGTTGATCCGGCACGGCAACCCGTTCGTGCACGTGCCCTTCCCGTTCACCGCGAACGGGCCGGCGCCCGCGCGTCCCGGTGGCTACCCGGCCCAGGCGCCGCGTACCGGCGGGCTGCCGGCGCGGCACCAGGCCGCGCGGGTCGTCCCACCCGGGGTACGGCCCACCGCTCCCGGCCGGCCGGTGACTCCCCCCGTCACCGCGCCGCGCTGGCCCCGGGCGAGCTGAGCGGCACTACCCCTCCGTCGCCCGGCCCGGGGCGACAGGACGTCGGCCCGACGCGGGTGTTTCCCCACCCACGCCGGGCCGACGTCGTGCTGTCCGTAGGGGTCAGTCGTTGCCCGCCCCGATTCCGCAGTCCGGTGCGGACCAGCTCGTGGTGTTCGAGCTGCGGTCGCTGTTGTTCTGTCGCCGCGAGTCGACGTGCACGTGGTCGTCGTGGTCGGGGTAGCCGGGCCCGTAGATCCCGCTGAAGCCGTTGTTGCGGGCACCGCGGGCGACCTCGCACAGCGACGACGTCCGCGAGGTGACGTCGGCCGCGTTGCCGTACAGGTGCTGGCTGTCCGCCGCGCCGCCGACCTGGTTGTTGCAGGCCCGGCTGCGGAACCCGCTCGTCACGTTGAGCGGCTTGTCGCCAAGGCTCTTGCGCAGCGCCTCCAGCTTCCACATGGTGTGCAGCGCGTTCTGCCGGGTCTGGGCCTCCGACAGCGGGCCGCCGCTGTACCCGCCGCGGCCGCACCCGTCGTCCAGTTCGCTGTAGGTGAAGTGCGCGGGCGTGCAGTCGTTGTCCTGGAGCTGGTACAGCTTGGCGTAGGTCTGCGGGCCGGCGATCCCGTCGGCGCGCAGCCCGTACGCCTGCTGGAACCGCTTGATCGCGGCGGCGGTCTTCGGTCCGTAGCGGCCGTCGAGCTCCACGATGTCCCGGTTCCCGGCCCAGCCGGCGACCCGGATCTGCAACTGGCGGACATCGTCGCCGGAGCGTCCCTGGGTCAGGGTGCGGTTCCAGGTGTAGCAGCCGTCCGCGTGCGCCGCTGGCGCGGCGATCACCGCGGCGATCGCTGCCCCGGGCAGCGCCAGGGCGAATGCGACGGCAGCCCGCTTCAAGGTGTTTACGCGCACAGAAGTCCTCCCGATAGGAGAGCGAATGGGGTGGGCTTCGGGACATCGACCGGGACGTCCCGTGATTTCCACCCTCGCACTGATCAGTGCCGTTGGCGGCAATTAACGAGAATTGTCCTCACGATTCGCGTTACCTGGGCCTTGGCTGGGAATTGGGCTGATTTGTGAAACAGCCATTCACCCCGATTGCCCCGCGCACGGGCTAACCACACCGAACGTCGCGATTGGCCACACCGAGGGTGATGTTCCCCTGTCGTACTCGGGCGGTAACGTCAGCCCCGGGCGGCGGACTGGCGGAGGTGCACGTGGCACGCGGTGGCGTCTTCTGTGTCGAGGGGCAGTGGCACCGCGACCTCAACGAGCGGGGTTCCGTGCTGCCCACCCTTGAGCTGCTGGAACGGCTGGGCAAGATCCGTTTCATCCACAAGGACGCGGCGACCCGCGACGAGCTGTTCTATTTTCTGGACCGCTGGCTGCTCAAGCAGTACGCCGACCACCGGGTCGGCTTCTTCGCCATGCACGGCGAGCCGAGCCGGCTCTGCCTCACCGACTGGCAGTCGGTGGAGTTGAACGAGGTGGCCGAGTTGATGGCCGGCCGCGCCGAGGGGCGCCGACTCTATTTCGGCAGTTGTTCGGTGCTGCGCGCCTCGGATGCGGTGCTGCGCGAGTTTCTGGAGGTCACCGGCGCCGCGCTGATCTGCGGTTTTACCCGGGAAGTCGACTGGGTCGAATCGGCGGCCTTCGAAACCGTACTGCTCGACGTGCTGGCCAACGGCCAGCGACACAATGCCGCCGAGCTGCGAATGGGCTCGGCGCACTGGGCGCCGCTCGCCTCGTACCTCGGTTTCCGGGTGATCTACGCCAACGGTCGGGCCTGGCGCCCGTCCGGCCGGCCCCGGGTGCCTGCCCAGGTGGTGCACCGCGCCGCCACCCGGCCCTCCTGACCCGCCGCCACCGATCGGCCGCCGCCCTGGTAGGAACGAGTGATGGCGCCCAGCATCGCGAAGAACACCCGGGTCGACCGGGACACCCTGCTCGACTTCCTTCGGCCGCGACACCGCGTCGTACTGATGACCACCCGGGCCGACGGCCGCCCGCAGTCCTCCCCGGTCTCCGCCGGCATCGACGGCCAGGGCCGGCTGGTCGTCTCCACCTACCCCGAGCGGGCCAAGGCGACCAACATCCGCCGCGACCCCCGGGTCTCGGCCTGCGTGCTCTCCGACGACTGGAACGGGCCCTGGGTGCAGCTCGACGGCACCGCCGAGGTGTTGGACCTGCCCGAGGCGCTGGAGCCGCTGGTCGAGTACTTCCGGTGCATCTCCGGCGAGCACCCGGACTGGGACGACTACCGGGCGGCGATGGTGCGCCAGGGCAAGTCGCTGATCCGGGTCACCATCGACGCGTGGGGTCCGATCGCCACCGGCGGCTTCCCGGCCCGGCTCGCCGGCTGACTATGACCGGCCGGCCCCCGGGTCAGTACGCGGCGGTGAAGCGCGCGTTCTGGTGCCGAGGCTGCTCGATCTCGTCGACGATCGCCACCGCCAGGTCCTCGTAGGTCAGCACCGAGCGGCCCTGATCGTCGGTGACCGGCTGGTCGGTGCCGGTGCGGTAGTGCCCGGTGCGCTCGCCGGGGTGGAACTCCAGCGGCGGCGGGGAGACGTAGGTCCAGGTCACCCCGTCGGCGGCGGTGCGGTAGTAGTCCAGGGCGTCGGCCTGGCCCAGCGCCGAGTCCCGGTACTGCGCCGGGAAGTCCGGCTCGTCCATGATGCGGGTGCCGCGCGGGGTGAGCAGGGTCGACCCGCCGCCCAGGTGGATGATCCGCGGCGCGGCCGGCATCTCCCGCAGCGTGGTCACCAGGTTCTCCGCCGCGTTCCGCCACAGCTCGGGTCCGCCGCCGCCGATCGCCACCACCAGCGCGTCCGCGTCCGGCGCCACCTCCCGGACGCTCCGCTCGCTGGTGGCGTCCCCGGTCACGACCCGTACCCCGGTGGGCAGGTACGAGGTGGCCTCCGGGCGGCGGACCGCGGCGATCACCCGGTGCCCCCGGCCGATCGCCTCGGCGGTGACCCGCGAACCGGCGGTGCCGCCCGCGCCAAACACGACGATGGTGCTCACGATCGCCTCCCGCCTCCCGCCTCCCGCTCCGGCCGGCGGTGCCGGCCGGCTGTCCGCCTCCAGGCTAGGGAGCACGCCGCCCGGGAGATGCCGTAACGACGAACCCGGCCGCCATGTTCGGCGGACCAGCGGGCTGGCACCCATCGAATATGGTGAGCCGTGCAAGATCCACCGAACCCCCCGGGAGATTCATGAACCACCTCTCCACCCGTCGCCGGCTGCTCGCCTGGGCGGCGCCGGTCACGCTGGCCCTCACCGTCGTGGCGCCGGCGCTCCCGGCCCAGGCCGCGCGGACCAGCGCCCCGACTCCGGCCGTCGTTGGCCCGGTCGACAAGGACCTCAACGGCGACGGCGTACCGGACCTGGTGACCATCGGCGGCACCGCCGGGCTCGACGTGGGCGTGTGGGCGGCGCTCGGTCGGGTCAACGCGACCACCGGTGTGGGCACCGGCCGGGTGAGGGTTCCGGCGGTGAACATCGGGGTCTACGGCAACGGGGTCACCGGCACGAACTCGCCGGCCGACTTCGACGGCGCCCAGGTGATCACCGGCCGCTTCTTCGGCACGGCGAACCAGGACTTCCTGGCCTACTACCCGGGCATCAACGCCGGCCACGCCAGCGTCATGGCGGGTGCCGGTGACGGCACCATGCTCAACCCCTACATCAGCGGTAACAACGTCAGCGTCGACGCCAACAGTCTCGTCGACGAGTACGGCAACGCCCCGATCCAGATCGTCAACGGGTACGCGGCGGACGGCGTCGACACCGGCATTCCGGACCTGCTCGGCATCGGGGGCGACGCGACGAACGGCTACCGGCCGGCCTACTACCCGAACCTCTGGGCGCCCGGTGCCTACTTCCCCCGGTTGGCGCTGACCAACGCCACTCCCACCGGCGGCAGCGACTGGGAGAACTGGACCCTGGCCAGCACCGAGCTGACCTCGGGTGCGGCGCTGGTGCTGCGCAACGCCTCCACCGGTGACCTCTTCCTCTGGCAGGGCGTCACCATGACCGACAACGGCGACGGGACCGGCGTGTTGGCCTACACGCCGTACCGGCTCGCCTCCGGCTGGAACACCGGCGTCGCGATCAGCAGCCTCGCCGCCGCCGACCTGAACCGACGGCGTGGCTGACCTGTGGGCGGTGTTCCCCGACGGGACCGTGCGGGCGTACTTGATCTCGAACCTGTCGGCGACCCGTGCAGCGAAGGTGCGGGCGATCCAGCCACAGCAGTTGGGCTGAGTCAACGCTGCGGTCCGTCGCCCGTGCGGGCGGTGGGCCGCAGCGAGCCCTGCCCGCCCCGGTTGCACGGCTGCGGCCTGCGGCGCCGGCCGCGTCGGGTCAGGCGACCAGGGCGGAGTAGACGAGCTGGCGTAGTTGGGAGCGCAACGGGTACGTGCTCGACGGCATCAGCTGGGTGAAGAGGAGCGCGGTGATCTCCTCGGATGGGTCCACCCAGAACGCGGTGCTGGCCACCCCGCCCCAGTAGTACTCGCCGACACTGCTCGGCACCCGGCTGGGGATCGGGTCGTCGATCACCGCGAAGCCGAGGCCGAAGCCGACCCCGTCCAGGGTCGTCTCGGCGAAGCCGCCGGTGGACAGGGTGCCCAGGTCCTGACCCTCGGGCAGGTGGTTGCGGGTCATGAAGCGCACCGTGCGCGGCCCGAGCAGGCGGACCCCGTCTAGCTCGCCGCCGCGCAGCAGCATCTGCGTGAAGCGGTGGTAGTCGGCGGCGCTGGAGATCAGGCCGCCGCCGCCGGAGTGCAACACCGGCTTGCGGTACGCGAGCGAGCCGAGCCTGTCGTAGCGGATCGCCTGGCCGCTGCGCGGGTCCGGTGCGTAGAGCGCCGCCAGCCGCTCGGCCTCGTCGCCCTCGACCCACCACCGGGTGTCGGTCATGCCTAGCGGGCGGAAGATCCGGTCGGCGAAGAACGCGTCGAGGCTCTGCCCGGAGACCACCTCGACCAGCCGGCCGAGCACGTCGGTGGCGACCGAGTAGCCCCAGGCGGTGCCGGGTTGGAACAGCAGCGGCAGCTCGCCGAACGCCGCGCAGGCACCGGCCAGGTCGACGTCCGTTGGCGGGTACAGGTCGTAGCCGGCGGCCCGGTAGAGCCCGTCGACCACCGAGGTCTGCATGAAGCCGTACGTCAGGCCGGCGGTGTGGGTGAGCAGGTGCCAGACCCGGATCGGCTCGATCGCCGGCACGGTGTGCGGCTTGAGCGTCGACCCCTTCGAGTAGACCCGCAGGTCGGCGAACTCCGGCAGCCAGCGGCTGATCTCGTCGGTCAGCTCGAACCGGCCCTCTTCCCACAGCATCATCGCCGCGACCGAGGTGACCGGTTTGGTCATCGAATAGATCCGCCAGAGAGTGTCGGCCTCGACCGGAGCACCCGACTCCCGGTCCCGCAGCCCGTACGTCGAGGAGTGCGCCACCTCGCCGCGGCGGGTGACCACCACCTGCCAGCCGGCCAGCCGGCCGTCGTCGACGTACCCGCCGAAGTGTTCGTCGATCCGCGCCAGCCGCGCCGGGTCGAAGCCGATCTGATCGGGGTCCTTGCTCCGCGCCACACTCACGTCGCCGAACCTACTAGTCGGTTCGCCGGTACCGGAAGGGGCTGCCCCGGACCCGTCGTCCGGTGGTCGGTGGCCGGCACTAGCCTGGTCGGATGCCGGAGCTGACCGAGGACGTGACCTTCCGCCACGAGGACTGGTACGGCGAGGAGTTGACCGACCGGCACTTCGTGGGCTGCGAGTTCTTCCACGTGGACCTCACCGAGGCGGTGAGCCGCGGCGCGGTCTTCACCGGCTGCACGTTCGGCAACGTGCTGTTCAACGCCTCCCGGCACGTCGACTCCGCCTTCACCCGCTGCACCTTCAAGCGGTGCAACTTCTTCGAGGCCGAGTTCACCGGTTGCAAGATGGTCGGCAGCACCTTCACTCAGTGCGACCTGCGTCCGCTGACGGTCGCCGGCGGCGACTGGTCCTTCGTCGCGCTGCCCGGCGCGGACCTGCGCGGCGTCCGGCTCACCGACGTGCGGATGCGCGAGGCCGACCTGACCGGCGCCAACCTGACCGGCGCCACGCTGAGCAGCGTGGACCTCTCCGGCGCGCAGCTGCACAGCTCCCGGCTGGGCGGCGCCGACCTGCGCGGCAGCGACCTGACCGCGCTCGACCCGACGGTGGTCGAGCGGGCCGGTGCCATCATCGACGGCGAGCAGGCCGTGATCATCGCGCAGGCGCTCGGCTTCCAGATCGGCTGACGCGAGGGGTGCTGGCGGCGACCGACGTCTCCGGCCGAGCGTGTCCGTGCGTCCGATACTTCCGGTAACGGCTGGACACGCCCGCCCGTCCGGATCTAGCGTGTCGATCACGTCGGCGCAGACGTGAGAAGGCCCACTGTGGACGGTGCGATCCGCACGGGTCGATGACGGCCGGGCGGCGGAGTTGGAGGGGTCGGTGGCGGACGAAGACCGCACGCGGGCGAATTCGCGGGCCGGGGACGAGTCCTCCGACCTACCGGCGCACCGACCGCGCGTCGTCACCATCAGGCAGACCCGCAGCGCGCTGCGCCGCCTCGCCCGTGCCCGGCGACGTCGGTTCTGGGCGGTGGAGGGGCTCGCCGTGCTCGTCTGCCTGGTGGTCCTGGTCACGTACCTCGGCACGCGATCCGAGCCGGAGGCCGGCGACGAGCAGGCAGGTCGCCCGGACGGCGTACACGCCGGAGCCGTCGCCCGTTCCACCGGCTTCCCGGGTGCCGAGGGGCGCACCACCGAGACCGGACCAGCGACGCCCGGCCTGCGTCCCCGGCAGCGTCCACCCTCGCCCGACCCGACGCCGTCGGTCAGTGCGTCGGTCCCGCCGGCGCCACCACCGGCAGCGGGATCGACGCTGTCGGTGAGCCAGGGTGAGATACCCGCCGAGGTCAACCTCACCGCCGTGGGCACCAGGGACTGGATGCACTGGGGGCTGAGCGGCGGCAAATCGACGGTCCGCAAGCGCGCCGGTTCCGGGGAGATCATCGACGGGGGCGGCGCAGGCACCCGGGTCGGCTGGGACGGCAACCAGGAAACCGTCCGCTGGTCCGACGGCACGCCGGAGCGGTCGGTGAGCGGCAGCGCGAACGGCGTCTACACCTGCGGGGCCGGCAACGGGTTCAGCCTCGCCGTCGCCGGCAGCGGCGAGCCACGCACGGTCCAGCTCTATGCCGGGACCTGGATGGCCCGCGGCCGGTTGGACGCGCGGTTGTCCACCGGTGGGCCGACCAGCACCGTGCGGCTGGAGGACCCGTACACCAGCCGAAGCGCCCAGTTCACGATCCGGTTCCGGCTGCCGAAGGGCGCCCGGCTGGTGCTGACCTGGACCGTCGAGAAGGTCTTCACGGAGCACTGCGGCAACGTCGGCCTCCAGGCCGTGGCGGTGCGCTGACCGGCCGCCGTCACCACGGCGTTCGCCCTGCCGGCGGCGGCTGGCGGCAGTAGCCTGGGCGCGAGTGCCACCGATCCGTAGGGAGCGCCGATGACGGCCAGCGAGCAGGTGGTGGACAGCCCTCAGGGCTGGGTCGCCGAGCACATCCAGCGGTACGTCGAGACCGGCGGCGCCGAGGGGCACGAGTGGCGGCCAGGCGTCTACACGCTGCTGCTGACCACCCGGGGTCGGCACAGCGGCAAGCTGCGGCGCACCGCGTTGATCTACGGCCGGGACGGTGACGGCTACCTGGTGGTCGGGTCGCAGGGCGGTGCCCCGAAGCACCCGGCCTGGTTCCTCAACCTGCTGGCGGAGCCGCAGGTCGAGGTGCAGGTCGGTGGGGAGACGTTCACCGCGCGGGCCCGCACCGCGACGGCGGAGGAGAAGCCGCGGATGTGGTCCACGATGGCGGCCATCTGGCCGGCGTACGACGACTACCAGGCCAAGACCGACCGGGAGATCCCGGTGGTGGTGCTGGAACGGCTCTGACCTGGCGTCTGTTGTCGCGCTCAAACTGCGGGACAGTTTGTCCGTCGGGCGGCGTCGAGGGGGACGTAACTTTCTGCTGTCCTCGTCCGACCATCCAGTGTGGAGACCGCGCAGACGAGCGCCAGTACCGCCCACCGCGTCCGTCCCGCCGCCTCGTCCGGCGCCGGTGAAGCGTCCGGAGAGGTGCTCCGCGACATCCCCCTGCCGCCGTACGTGACGGGCGAGGACGCCCAGTTTGCGGTGCGGGCGGTGGTGGTGCACGCGCCCCGGCGGTGGTCCGGCGGGATGGTCTGCCGCAACGACGCCAGCCCGCACCCGTGCCGGCTGCACCGCTGGGGCACCCGGGTGCTGGCGCTGCGCGGCCTGCGGGCCGCCGAGATCGCCGCGCTCATCGAGCGCGGCGATCCGACGGCGGTGGTCCCCGTACCGGACCGTCCGGCCTGACCGGCGGCTGGGGTACGCGCCGCGCCGGTCAGCAGGTGATCGGCTTGACCCAGGAGCACTCCACACCCTCCGGGGTGCGGGGCGTCTCCGGCACCGACGGCACTGCCGTCCGCGCCGCGGTCGAGCCGTCCTCGCGGTACCCCGCCAGCGCCACGGCGATCTGATCCTCCAGCGCCTTGACCGACGCCGTCAGGTAGTTGTTCAGCAGGATCGAGAACGCCAACAGCCGGCCGTCCGCGCTGGTGACGTAGCCGGACAGGCCGGAGACTCCGGTCAGGCTGCCGGTCTTGGCGTGCACGTTGCCCGCGGCCGGGGTGCCGGCCATCCGGCTGCGCAGTGTGCCGCCGACGAACCGCTCGGGTTGCCCGGCGATCGGCAGCGCCGCGTACCAGGTGGCGAACCAGGGTTCGGCCCGGACAGCGGCCAACAGGTCGACGAACTCCGTCGCCGGCACCAGGTTGCGCCGGGACAGGCCCGATCCGTCGCGCTGGCGCAGCTTGCCGGTGTCCATCCCGGTGTCGGCGACGTACTCGCTGATCGCGGTGAGCCCCGCCGACCAAGTGCCCGAACCGGAGAGCACCCTGCCGATCTCCTTGGTCAACACCTCGGCGTGCCCATTGTTGGAGAGCTTGAGGAACGGCGTCATCAGCTCACCCAGGGTCATCGAGTCGTGCCGGGCCACCGGGTGGGCCGCCTCGGGGGTGGGCTGGCCGAGCACGGTCCGGCCGAGCACCCGGACGCCGTGCCGGTGCAGCGCCGCCCGGAACACGCCGGCCGCGTAGCCGCTGGGCTCCCAGACGGTCACCCAGTCGCTGGCCGGCGCATCGCCGACCGCGATCTGTCCGCTCACCACGATGGTGTTGCCGCCGTGCTCGCGCTCGGTCGAGATCGAGGTCTCGCCGTCGGCGACCGTCTCGGCCCGGTTGTCGATCCGGACGTAATCGGTGGGCGGGGTGGTGCTGACCATGGGCGGGGCGCCGGCCCGGCCGGCCGGGCCGGCGTGCACGATCACGGTGCCCGCGTCGTAGTCGGTGTCGGGCGCGACCGTCAGCGCGGAGACCTGGGCGGCGTAGTAGTAGGGCTCGTCGTCCCAGGTCCAGTCGGGGCCGAGTCGGGTGCGGTCGTAGCGGGAGTCGTCGGCGATCAGGGTGCCGGTCACCACCCGGACGCCGTCGGCGGCGACCTGCGCGGCGAGCGCGTCGTAGTCGGCCGCGAGCATGGTCGGGTCGCCCCCGCCGCGTAGGTACAGGTTGCCGGAGAGCAGCCCGCCGCGACGCTTGCCGGTGGTCCGTACGTCGGTGGTGAAGCGGTGCCCCGGGCCGAGCAGTTCCAGGGCGGCGGTCGAGGTCAGCAGCTTGGTGTTGGAGGCCGGGATCAGCCGACGGTCCCCGTTGCGGTCGTAGAGGGTCTGTCCCGTGCTGGTGTCGACCACCACCACCGAGGCCTGCGCGCCGGCGAGCCGGGTGTCGGCGAGGATCGTGTCGATGGTGGCGTTCAGCCGGGTCGTCGCGGGGGTGGGCGACTCGGCGGTGGCGCCGGGCGCGCCGGCGGTGGCCGCGGTGGCGACCAGCGCGAGCAGCGCGAGGGCCCTGGGAAAGTGACGACGATGCATGCGCTGATGCTGCCACGAAGGTATTCGCCGGAGAAGAGTCTCAGACGAAGGTTATTGCCAGTCGTGCTAGGTCGGCCGGCCGACCGACTTGTCGTGCCCGCCCCAGTAGTGCCGCTGCGCCCCCATGATCAGCGGTGCCACCAGTGCGGCGAGCGCCCCGCCGAGCAGGGGGAAGACGATGAACACCCAGAGCTGCCGCAGGGCCACGCCGCCCTCGAAAACCGCCGGGCCGAAGGCGCGGGCCGGGTTGACCGCGGCACCGGTCAGTGTCAAGCCGACCAACTGGGTCGCGGCCAGGGCCAGTCCGATGGCGGCCCCGGCGGTGCCCGGATTCTCGCTACGACTGGTCACCACCAGGACGACCAGCACGAAGAGGAAGGTCAGTACGACCTCCAGCACGGCCGCGCCGCCCCGGTTGATGTGCGCGCCGTACCCGTTCGAGCCCAGCGCCCCGGACTGGTCCGCCACGTCACCCCAGCGGGTCAGTGCCCACAGCACGAAGGCGGCCACGGTCGCGCCGGCGAACTGCGCGATCCAGTAGGCCACCGCGCCGATCGCCGAGATCTTTCCGGAGAGCAGCACGCCGAGCGTCACCGCTGGGTTGACGTGACTGCCGGAGAGCGGGCCGATGGTGTAAACCAGGGCGAGCATGACGAACCCGAAGGCCAGCGCGACCACCACCACGCCGCCCTGGACCCGCGCCGCGACGGCGCTGCCCACCCCGAAGAAGACCAGCAGCAGGGTGCCGAGGAACTCGGCGGCGGCGCGGCGGGCATCTTCCATTCGTCCAGCTTAGGGATAATTTAGGCAGTTTCGTGTCGGATCGGCGGTCTGTGATCGGCGCGACGGCCGGCGGCGGGCACAGCGGCGGTACCCGCGGTGTTGCACCCCACGTGGACACCCACTCCGTCGACGTCGTGGTGATCGGTGCCGGCCAGGCCGGCCTGAGCGCTGGCTACCACCTGCGCCGCACGGGCTTCGCCCCGGGCAGCGGCTTCGTCATCCTCGACGGCGACGACGGCCCTGGCGGAGCCTGGCAGCATCGCTGGCCGACCCTGCGGATGGACCGGGTGCACGGCATCCACGACCTGCCCGGGCTGCCCTTCCCGCCCGCCGACCCGCAAGGGCCGGCGGCCGAGCAGGTCAGCGCCTACTTCGCCGAGTACGAGAAGGCCTTCGACCTGCCGGTCCAGCGGCCGGTGCGGGTCCGCGCGGTGCACTCCCGCCCGGACGGCCGGCTGGACGTACACACCGACGGCGACCAGTGGACGACGCGGGCCCTCATCAACGCGACCGGTACCTGGACCCGGCCGTTCTGGCCGCACTACCCGGGCCGGTCGTCGTTCCGGGGCCGGCAGCTGCACACCGCCGACTACCAGGGGCCGGCCGAGTTCGCCGGCCGCCGGGTGGTGGTGGTCGGCGGCGGCACCTCGGCGGTGCAACTGCTCGCCGAGGTCTCCACCGTCGCGGCCGCCACCACCTGGGTGACCCGTCGGCCGCCGGAGTTCCGGGACGAGGAGTTCGGCACCGAGCTGGGCCGGGCCGCGGTGGCCCGGGTGGACGTGGCGGTGCGCGCCGGGCGCTCGCCGGGCAGCGTGGTGGGCGTGACCGGGCTGCCGGTCACCCCGGAGATACGCCGGCTGCGCGAACGCGGTGTGCTCGACCGGCTACCCGTCTTCGACCGGATCACTCCCGACGGGGTGACCTGGGCCGGCGGGCGGTTCGTGCCGGCGGACGTGATCCTCTGGTGCACCGGCTTCCGGGCCGCGCTCGACCATCTCGCCCCGCTGGGGCTGCGCGGGCCGGGCGGCGGTATCACCATGGACGGCACCCGGGTGGCCGCCGACGAGCGGATCCACCTGGTCGGGTACGGCCCGTCGGCGAGCACGATCGGGGCCAACCGCGCCGGCCGTGCGGCGGTCAACGAGATTCGCGCGTGGCTCGCCCCGGTCGCCGCTCTCGACTGATCCGGCTCTATTTGACGGATCGCCCGGCAGCGGGCAACGTAGGTGATGACGGGGCCCGTCAGCTGCCCCGACGCGATGCGACGGCGACGACCGTTCGCCCCTTCTGTCGCCTCCCACGTGTGCTCGTACGCGGACCGACTGTCCGGTCTGCGCGGTAACCGACCGCGAGCCGAGAATCCACGAGGAGTTCCGCCAATGCTCACCATGACCGACAACGCCGTGCTCGTCATCCGTGACCTCGCCAACCAACAGGACGTGGCCGAGGACGGTGGGGTGCGGATCGCCGCCGACACCGAGGCCGGATCGCTCACCGTGGAACTGGTGCCCGAGCCGGCGCAGGGCGACCGCGTGGTCGACAACCAGGGCGCCCGGATCTTCCTCGACGAGGACGCCGCCGAACTGCTCGGCGACGCCTCGGTGGACGCCACCGTCGACGACGAGGGCATCATCCAGTTCGGCTTCACCGAGAAGTAGCAGCCCGGCTCAACCGGCGCGGCGGGTCTCGCCGCCGCGCGGCTGTCGCAGCGATCGCCCGCGCTGCGGCGGGTCCGGCCTGGGCTGCGAACCCGGGGCGCTGCCGCCGGCCGGGCGCAACAGCGCGGTCAGCACGTGCGCCAGGTGGTGCGACGTGCTCCATGCCGCCCAGTTGGCGGCCGAGCCGGCACCGGCACCCCGTCGAGCCCGGCGCAGCAGCTCGTGGTCGCCCCAGGAGAAGGCCGCGCCGGTGCTCGGCCAGTGCGGCGCCGACACGAGCGTGCGACACAGGTCGGCGAACCGGTCGTCGCCCCGCCCGCCCCGCCGGGACCAGCGGTAAACCCACCAGCTCCCGTCGGCGGTGTAGCGCACGGTGGGCAGCCGGTCTCCGGGGTCACCCGATCCCGGCAGGGCCGGGCCGACGCCGTAGTCGCCGTAGCCGACCCCGGCGTCGGTCAGCCGCTGCCAGAGCTGCCAGTCCCAGCGGTCGAGCCGGACCGGCTCGTCGGTGGGCAGCCGGGACAGCGTCGGCGGCATCCCGCCCGCCGCCACCGTCACCGACCGCCAGGAGTGCCGGCGGGCCCAGTCCAGCAGCCGGCGTACCCGCGGCTCGGCCAGCCGCACGTCCGCCGGGCAGCACACGTCCCCGGCGTCCACCAGCAGGTCGCACTCCTCTGGCACCAGCCCGGTGAGCCGCCAGATCCGCTCGACGGCGGTGGTGCTCGCGGCCGGCCCAGCCCGGTCCTGACCGGCACGCAGCCGGACCAGCGCCCGCCGGGCGTACGTCCGCGCCGCCGCGCCGTGCGCGACCAGCCGCCGGTCGCTCTCGGCGAGCCCGACCACCGGCACCAGCGGGACGCCCCAGCGGGCCAGTTCCGTGTCGGGGCTGTCCGGGAGGCCGGTGACGTCGACGGCCGTCAGCAGTCCGGCCGGCATCCGGCGGAGAACGTCCATCGTGGACCGATCGACCGTGCCGACCTCCAGGATCGGGGCGAGCAGTGGGGCGGCCGCGGGGTCGAGGTGGCTCAACGCTTCCAGCTCGCCGCGCCGGCTGGCGAGGATGGGGCGGTAGACAGGTTCCGCCGCCCGGCCTCCGTGGGCGGGCACCATACGTCAAATCTAGCCAGGCATGCGCATATGTCACAGGCCGTCCAATCCAAAATCGGCTGCTCGGCTGTCGGCTCGGCGACTACGCTCGCCGGATGCTCACGCCGGCCCACCGCTACCGATCCGACGACGAGGACAGCGGGCGCTGGACGGGTTTCCCGTTCCGGGACGGCGACATCGTGATCAGCACCCGGTCCAAGAGCGGCACCACCTGGATGCAGATGATCTGTGCCCTGCTGGTGCTGCGCACCCCGGAGCTGCCGGCGCCGTTGACCCAGCTGTCACCGTGGCTGGACTGGCTGGTCGAGCCGAAGGACGAGGTGTACCGCCGGTTGGCCGCCCAGCCGCACCGACGGTTCATCAAGACGCACACCCCCCTGGACGGTGTGCCGATCGACCCGCGGGTGCACTACGTGGTGGTGGCCCGGCACCCGCTGGACATGGCGGTGTCCCTCTACCACCAGGCCGGCAACCTGGACCGGGTGCGGCTCGCCGAGCTGACCGGTCAACCTGCGCCTGCCGGACCGCCCCGGGCGCGCCTGCCGGTACGCCAGTGGCTGCCGAGCTGGGTCGACCGGGAGGCCGACCCGCGCACCGAGCTGGACTCACTGGCCGGGGTGCTGTGGCACCTGAGCGACGCCTGGGCCCGTCGGCACGAGCCGAACGTCGAGCTGGTGCACTACGACGACCTGCGGGCCGACCTGGGCGGCCAGATGCGTCGCCTCGCCGACCGGTGGGGCCTCACGGTGCCTGCCGAGCGCTGGCCCGAGCTGGTCGAGGCGGCCACCTTCGGCCGGATGCGGGAGCGCGCCGACCAGCTCGCCCCGGACACGCTCGGCGTGCTGCGCGACCGCCGGGCTTTCTTCCGCCAAGGTGCCTCGGGGCAGGGGCGGGACCTGCTGGACCCGGCCGGGCAGGCGCGCTACCGGGCGCGAACGGCCGCCCTCGCGCCGCCGGACCTGCTCGCCTGGCTGCACCGCGACGGCTGACCAGCCGGCCGGGGTGCACAGACGAGCGCACGGCGCCGCTTCGACCGTGGTCGGAACGTCGCCGCGCTCTGGCCGTCTCCCACCACCGCAGCCGTTCGGCGGTACGCCGGCGGGGACCTGGCTCGACCGGCCGCGTGCACCGGTCAACCTGTCGATCCCCGGTCGGTGCAGATCCAAACCTGCCCAGCGTGGGGAATTCCACCATCTGCGCGTCCCGGCGTGGGGCGCCCCTGAACCGGGTATGAGCGCGACATGGAGCATTTCACGATCGCAACCGTCGCCGAGAAGAGTCCGGACTTCCGCCGAGTGCTGTGGACCGGGGAGCACACCCAGTTGGTCGTCATGACCATTCCGCCGGGTGGAGAGATCGGCGAGGAGGTGCACGAGGGCATCGACCAGATCCTGACCTTCGTCAGCGGCGCCGGCGAGGCGCGGGTGGCCGGCGAGAAGCGGGAGGTCGTCGCGGGCGACCTCGTCGTGGTGCCGTCGGGCACGAAGCACAACTTCGTCAATACCGGCCCCAACCCGCTGGTGCTGTACACCGTCTACGGCCCGCCGGAGCACGCCGACCAGGCCGTGCACCGGACCAAGGAGGAGGCCGACGCGGCCGAGG
Source organism: Micromonospora sp. NBC_00389 (assembly GCF_036059255.1). Taxonomy (NCBI): domain Bacteria; kingdom Bacillati; phylum Actinomycetota; class Actinomycetes; order Micromonosporales; family Micromonosporaceae; genus Micromonospora; species Micromonospora sp. NBC_00389. The sequence continues at coordinate 2,758,650 of NZ_CP107947.1, forward strand.
AGGCCGGCGAGGACGAGCCGCCGACCGGCTGACGGAGCCGCTGGCGGCGGTCTGATCCGGGCCGATCCGGGTACCCGCGGCGGGTGGAGCAGCAGCCGGCGATCTCCGACTACGGGTTCCTCTCGGACTCCCGCTCCGGCGCGCTGGTCGGCAGGGACGGTTCGATCGACTGGTGGTGTCCGGACCGGTTCGACGGCCCGTCCGTGTTCGGGCGGTTGCTCGACCCGCGCGCCGGGCACTTCCGGTTGGCGCCGGTTGGCGCCGGCCGGCCCGGGTACCGGGTGGAGCGCGCGTACCGGCCGGACTCGCTGGTGCTGCGCACGGTGCACCACACACCGCACGGCAGTGTGGCCGTCACCGACGCGCTCGCCGCCGAGATGGGTGCCCGCGCGCACGAACTGGGCAAGAACTCGCCGGCCGTGCTGATCCGGGTGGTCGAGGGGTTGTCCGGTCGGGTCCGGATGGCGTTGGACTTCGCGCCCCGGCCCGAGTACGGGCTGCTCACCCCGTACCTGCATGACCAGCCGGATGGCGGGGTGCTGGCCGGCGCCGGTCCGGTGGTGCTGGTGCTGCACGCGGGTGACCTGCCGCTGCGTGCCAGCCGGGACCGGGTGACCCACGAGTTCGAGGTCTCCGCCGGCCAGGTGGTCGGGTTGGACGTGGCGTTCGGCGAGACGTACGGCGCCCCGCCAGCTCGGCTGGACCCGGTGGCCGCGCTCGCCGAGACGACGCAGGCGTGGGAGGCGTACCGGGATGCGCACGGGTACGACGGCCGGTACCGGGATCTGGTCCGGCACAGCGCGACCGTGCTGACCGGCCTCACGTACGCCCGCAGTGGCGCGGTCGCCGCGGCGTTGACCACGTCGCTGCCGGAGCGGCTCGGCGGCGACCGCAACTACGACTACCGGTACTCCTGGCTGCGCGACTTCTCGATGACCTTGCGCGCCCTCTGGGTGGCGGCCTGCCCTACCGAGGCGGCCCGGCTGTTCGCCTGGGTGTCGCGCTCGATCGGCCGGATCGGCGACGATCCGGTGCCGGTGCTGTTCGGGCTGCGGGGGGAGCGGGACCTCAGCGAGCACGAGTGCACGCACCTGCGCGGCCACGTCGGCAGCGCGCCGGTCCGGATCGGCAACGACGCCTGGCGGCAGCGGCAGCTCGACGTGCCGGGGGAGGTGATGTCGGCGGTCTGGCGGCTGCGCGACTACCTGGGCACGACGTTCGACGGGGAGTTGCGGGAGATGGTGCTCGGCCTGACCGAGCAGGTGGCGAGCACCTGGCACCTGCCCGACCGGGGCATGTGGGAGACCCGGGACAGGGAACGGCACTACCTCTCCTCGAAGGTGCTCTGCTGGCTGACGATGGACCGGGCGGTGCGGCTCGCCGACCGGCTCGGCGAGCGGGCCGATCCACGTCGCTGGGCCGCGATCCGCGACGAGATCCGCGGTGAGGTGCTCCGTCAGGGCTGGAACGACCGGTTGGGTGCGTTCACCGGCGCGTTCGGCTCGGCCGAGATGGACGCCTCGGTGCTCTTCATGCCGGTGGCGCACTTCCTGCCGGCCACCGACCCCCGGATGCGCTCCACCATCGCTGTGGTGGAGCGGGATCTCGGCACCGAGAACGGGCTGGTCCGGCGCTGGACGGACGACCCCGCGGGCTTCCTGCTCTGCTCGTTCTGGCTGGTGGAGTGCCTGGTGATGGCCGGCGAGCGGCGACGGGCCGCGGAGTTGTTCGAGCGGGTGGTTGGGCACGCGAACGATGTGGGTCTGTTCAGCGAGCAGATCGACCTGGTCACCGGTGCGCAGCTCGGCAACACCCCGCAGGCGCTGTCGCACATCGGCCTGATCAACGCGGCCTGGCGGCTGACCGAGCCGGACAGCTACTGACCGGGGTACGCCGGCGGGATCTGGCCGCGACGTGCCGGGTTGCCGTGCGGTGAATCCTGCAACAGACCTGCAAGCGTCAGGCATTGACGTTGATGCGTACGCGGTCCTAGCCTCGAAGAGACGGGAAAGCCCTTTCCCCAGGGTTTTGATCCCGCTTCACCCCGCTCCGGAAACCGGGCATCCGACGGGGCGCACCGATCCCAGGTCGTGGCATCACGCGGTGCCAACACGTCCTCGCACGGACGGCCGGGGGATCGCCACCACATGCGTCAAGGAGGACAACTGTGCAGAAGAGACGACTCCCCGGCCGACGACCACTGCTGCTCGCGGTGGGCGCCGGCGCGACCGCGGCAGCCCTCGCGGCCGGCATGACCTCGGCCTTCGCGGCCACCGTCTTCACCGACGACTTCAACGACGGCAACGCCTCCGGCTGGTCCAAGTCCGGCGGCACCTGGGCCGTCGACGGCACGGGCGTGTTCAACCAGTCCAACGCCGGCAGCGAACTGGCCCGGCAGTTCGCCGGCCAGACCAGCTGGACCGACTACGCCGTGCAGGCCCGGGTCAAGCCGGTGAGCTTCGGCTCGTCCAGCGCCCTGGTCGGGCTGGCCGCGCGGTCCACCAGCAGCACCAAGATGTACCGGCTGGCCCTGCTCGGCTCCGGTCGGGCCGAGCTCCAGGCCGTCAACGGCAGTGCCATCACCGCGATCGGCTCCGCATCGCTCGGCACCGGCACCGGCACCTGGTACACCCTGCGCATCGAGACCAGCGGCAGCACCATCCGGGGCTTCGTCAACGGCACCCAGATCGCCGCCGGCAGCAACAGCCTGGCCAGCGCCGGCCGGATCGGCCTGGTCACCGCGTACGCCAGTGGCAGCTTCGACGACGTGGCGGTCGACTCGGCCGGTGGCGGCACTCCGACCACCCCACCGACAACCACCCCGCCGCCGAGCACCCCGCCACCCACCACGCCGGGCCCGACCACCCCACCGCCGGCAGGCTGGCCGACGCCCACCGGCAGCCAGAAGGTGGACGCGACGATCCCGGTCTCCGGCACCTTCGACGGCGGGCTCAAGCGCTACTACGGCATCGGCGACGGCGGGCAGAGCGAGAGCCAGGACCCGATGTTCGAGCTGGCCGCCGGTGCCACCCTGCGCAACGTGATCATCGGTGCGCCAGCCGGTGACGGCGTGCACTGCGAGGGCAACTGCACCCTGATCAACGTCTGGTGGGAGGACGTGGGCGAGGACGCCGCCACCTTCCGCGGCGGCACCACGTACACCGTCGACGGAGGCGGCGCCCGGTCCGCCAGCGACAAGGTCTTCCAGCACAACGGCTCGGGCACCGTCTACATCAAGAACTTCCGGGTGGAGAACGCCGGGAAGCTCTACCGGGCCTGCGGCAACTGCTCCACCTCGTACCAGCGGCACGTGGTGATCGACAACGTGGTCGTCCGGGACACCGACGCGATCGCCGGCATCAACACCAACTGGGGCGACACCGCCCGGTTCAGCCGGATCACGATCGTCGACGACCCGGACCGGGACACCTCGATCTGCGTCAAGTACCGCGGCGTGCCGAAGGGCGACGAGCCGACCGAGATCGGCGAGGGCGCCGACGGCGTCAACTGCCTCTACGCACCGTCCGACATCACCTACCAGTAGGCCGGCCAGAGGGCACCCCGCGGACCGCACGTCCGCGGGGCACCCGCGGTCTCAGGCCAGCACGGGTACGGCGGAGACGTCGACGGTCTCCGGATACTTCAGCCCGGCGCCGGTGTTGAGCACCACGACCCGCTCACCGGCCCGGATCCACCCGCCGGCGCGCAGTTGCCGCGCCGCAGTCAGGCAGGCCGCGCCCTCCGGGCAGAGCAGCAGCCCCTCCCGGGTGGCGAAGTCCCGCAGGTCGGCCAGGATGTCCGCGTCGTCGACGGCGACCGCGGTGCCGGCGGACGCCCGCAGCGCGCCCAGGATCAGCTCGTCGCCCAGGGGCGCCGGCACGGTGATGCCGAACGCCACGGTGTGCGCGTCGGCCCACGGCTCGGCCCGCTCGTCGCCGGCGGCGAAGGCCCGCACGATCGGCGCGCAACCGCTCGACTGCACAGCCACCAGCCGGGGCAGCTTGTCGCCGATCCAACCCAGCTCGCGCATCTCGTGCAGCGCCTTGTGGATGCCGATCAGACCGACCCCGCCACCCGTCGGGTAGATGATCACGTCGGGCACCTGCCAGCCGAGCTGCTCGACGATCTCGTACCCCATCGTCTTCTTGCCCTCCAGCCGGTAGGGCTCGCGCAGCGTGCCGGCGTCGAAGATCGCGCCAGCGGACTCAGCGATCAGCTCGGCCACCCGCCGGCCGGCGTCGCTGATCAGCCCGTCGACGAGGCGCAGGTCGGCCCCGGCGGCAACGCACTCGTTCCGGCAGATGGTCGGCGCCGCCAGCGGCATGACGATGGTGGCACCCATCCCGGCCCGCGCCGCGTACGTCGCCCAGGCCGAGCCGGCGTTGCCGTTGGTGGGCATCGCGATGCGCTCGACGCCCAGCTCGCGGGCCCGGCTCACGCCGACCGCCGCGCCCCGCGCCTTGAACGAGCCGGTCGGGATCAACCCCTCGTCCTTGACCATCAGGTCCGTGATGCCGATCTCCGCGCCGTACGCGGGCGCGCGCAGCAGCGGCGTCCAGCCCTCGCCGAGCGTGGTGATGTGCCGCGGGTCGGCGACCGGCAGCAGCTCCCGGTAACGCCACAGGTCGGCCGGGCGCAGCGGGAAGCGCTCCGGCGTGACCGCCTTCGCCACCGCCGGCAGGTCGTAGCGGGCCAGCAGCGGGGAGCCGCACTCGCAGAGGTTCTGCAACCGGTCGGCGGCGTACTCCCGGCCGCAGCGCGGGCAGTCCAGGTGGGTCAGGTACACGTCGCTCCTCGCCGTCAGACCGCGTCGATGCTCAGCCAGCGTCGGCTGCCCCGGCCCGGCTCGTAGACCGAGTCCAGCCGCTTGGCGATCACGCCGGGCAGGCCTTGCTCCCGCCCGGTGCGCAGCGCCTCGTCGCCGGCGCCCGGAAACCACGGCGGAGTCTGCCAGTGCGTACCGGTCAATGCCAGCCCATCGAGCAGCTCCCGGCGTTGCGCGTACGGCACGTCGACGCTGCTCACGCCCTCCAACCACAGCAGGTCGACGAGCAGGTACTGGGCGCCCGCCGGAACCCGACCGCCGCTGGCCGGACGGGCCGGGCGGACCCGGCCGGCGCCGTCGATGCGGACCAGCACCCCGTCCAACACCGCCTCCGTCGGCGCCAGCGCCTCGGCCAGCGCGCGCAACCACGGGTACCCGGCGGTGATCTCCTCGTCGGTCTCGGAGAGCAGCCGGAGCCGTCCGCCGGAGACGTACGCCATCGCCCGGACCCCGTCCCAGCGCAGCTCGTACCCCCACGCGGCGTCGTCCCGGGGGAGCCCGGCGGCGGGCGTGGGGTGCATCGGGCGGACCAGTTCGGGCATCGGCGTCCAGCCGGGCGGAGCCGGGTCGGTGCGCCGGACCATCCAGTCCCGCCCGCCGGTCGCGAAGAGCGCGTAGCGGCCGGCGGTCCGCTCACCGGAGAGCGTCACGATCACCTCGTCGTCGCGCCACTTCTCGCAGTGGTACGTGCCCCGGTCGTGGATGACCATCTGGCCACCGCCGTACTCGCCGGCGGGGATCTCACCGGCGAAGTCGAGGTACTCCATCGGGTGGTCCTCGGTGTGCACGGCGAGGTGGTTGCGGCCCGGGTCGCGGGGCAGGCCGCGCGGCACCGCCCAGGAGGCCAGCACTCCGTCGTGCTCCAGACGCAGGTCCCAGTGCAGGCTGCGGGCGTGGTGCTGCTGGATGACGAAGCGGGCGTTGCCGTCGTCGGGGCCGGCCGCGGTCGGGCTCCGCTCCGGCACCGGCTCGGGCGTGCGGGCCGCGTCCCGTCGGCGCCGGTACTCCTCCAGCCGGTCCGTCACACCCGCATTCTCCGGCAAACCGGACGGTTGTGCTGGACACCGGAGTGTCCGGTTCACTCGCCGGCCGGGTCCGCGGCGGGGTAGAACGGTCCTCATGGACCTCACCGACCAGCCCACCGTCCTGCTCCCCGGTGACGTGCGGATGCCCCTGCTCGGGTTCGGCACCTGGAAGGCCACCGGTCAGGCCGGCTACGACGCGGTGCTGGCCGCGCTCGACACCGGCTACCGGCACCTCGACACCGCCACCATGTACGGCAACGAGCGGGAGGTCGGCCGGGCGGTGAAGGAGAGCGGGCTGCGCCGGGAGGACGTCTTCATCACCACCAAGGTTCCGCCGAACCGGGTGGGCCGGGAGCGGGAGACGCTGGAGGCCAGCCTGGAGGCGCTCGGTCTCGACCAGGTGGACCTCTGGTTGATCCACTGGCCGCCGTCGCCCACCGACAGCATCCCGATGTGGCGGGAGCTGTTGGCCGCCCGGGACGAGAACCTGACCCGGTCGGTCGGGGTCAGCAACTACAGCACCCCGGAGATCGACGAGCTGATCCAGGCGACCGAGGAGAACCCGGCGGTCAACCAGATCCGGTGGAGCCCGGCGCTGTACGACCGGCAGCGGCACGCCGAGCACCGGGACCGGGGCGTGGTGCTGGAGGGGTACAGCCCGTTCAAGACCAGCGACCTCAGCCACCCGGTGCTGACCAGGATCGCCGGTGCGCACGGCGTCTCGCCTGCGCAGGTGGTGCTGCGCTGGCACATCGACCACGAGATCCCGGTGATCCCGAAGTCGGTGACCCCGGAACGGATCACCGCCAACTTCGACGTCTTTCACTTCTCGTTGACCGCGGAGGAGATGCGCGACATCGACGCGCTCGGCGGCGCCTGACAGCGCTCCCGCTGCCAAATTCCTTCAGTGACCGGCTCGTTGATGAAGGGTATCGACATCGACGCTCGTGACGGTATAGCGTGCCCGTCATCACATTCGTCGATGCGTTCGAACCCGTCGTCGCTGGAGGATCTTCATGGCCCGGTCACCATCCATTCGTCTGCGCCGCCGCGGGATGCTCGGCATCCCCGCCCTGGTGGCCGTCGCGCTGACCACCGTTGCTCGGCCCACCCCGGCGAGCGCCGCGCCGAAGGTCGAGTGCCTGGCCGACCTTCTCGGGGCGTCCTGATGGCCACGATTCCCTGGCTCGTGGACGTGCTGCGCGCCGCCGGCGTCCAGGTCGTCGTCGAGGGCGACTGGCTCAACCGGATGCGGCCGGGATCCTTCGACCCGATCGGCGTGCTCTGGCACCACACTGCCGCGACCTCCAGCGCCAGCAACCCGCACCCGGCGCTCAACATCTGCATCAACGGCCGGTCGGATCTGGCCGGCCCGCTCTGCCAGGCGCTCGTCGACTACAACGGGGTCTTCCACGTCATCTCGGCCGGCCGGTGCAACCACGCCGGGGCCAGCGGCGGCAGTGGGCCGATTCCGGCCGGGGACGGCAACACCCTGATGATCGGGTGGGAGATCGACTACAACGGCGTCAACCAGCAGATGACCGCCGCGCAGTACAACGCGTCGATCGCCGCCACCGCCGCCGTGCTCACCCGGCTGGGCAGGGACAGCAGCTACGCCCGGGGGCACCGGGAGACCAGCACCAGCGGCAAGATCGACCCGTCGTTCATCGACCTGAACGTGATGCGCGCCGACGTGGCCGCGAAGATGTCCGGCGGCAATCCTCCGGCGTGGTCCTCCATCGTGGACAACACCACCGCTGGCCGGTTCACCGCCAGCGCCAACTGGGGCGTGTCGACGTACTCCGCGCAGCGGTACGGCGCCGACTACCGGTACGCGGAGCCGGTCGCGTCCAGCGACGCCGCTTGGTACAAGTTCAACGTCCCGGCCACCGCCAACTACCGGGTCGACGCCTGGTGGCCGGCGACCTCCGGCTACAACAGCGCCACCCCGTACATCGTCGCCACCAGCACCGGCAACCGGACGATCATCGTCGACCAGCGGGCCACCGGCGGGCAGTGGCGGTCCCTCGGCACGTTCACGCTTCCGGCCGGGGACGCCAACCGGGTGGCGGTGAGCCGGTGGAGCAGCGCCGCCGGCCTGGTCATCGCCGACGCCGTCCGGCTCACCCGGGTCTGACCCTGTCGTGGTGCGACGATGTGCGGTGAACCTGAACGACCTCGGCCCCGAGACGCAGCTACGGCTGATTGATCGCATGCTGGCTCTGATCGGGGAGCTTTCCGAAGCTGGTGAAGTCCCGGGCGGGTAGGGCAAGGGAGTGCGGGTGAGCAGTGGGGGCGTGACCGGATGGTCACGCCCCCACTGCCAGTTGGCTACTGATCAGGAGCGGGAGCAGGCCACGCCGTTGAGGGTGAAGCTCGTCGGCGACGAGTACGCGCCGCTCAGCGTCCCCTGGTACCCGAAGCCGGCCGTGCCGCCCGGGGCGAGCGTGCCGTTCCAGTTCAGGTTCCGCGCGGTCACCGCCGACCCGCTCTGGCTCACCGTGGCGTTCCACGCGCTGGTGACCTGCTGCCCGCTCGGCAGCGCGTAACTCAGCGTCCAGCCGTTGACCGTGCTGGACCCTGTGTTGGTGATCTGCACGTCGGCGGTGAAGCCGTTGTTCCACGAGTTCGGCGTGTATTTCACCGCGCATCCGGCGCCACCCGGCGGCGGGGTGGTCGGCGGCGGAGTCGTCGGGGGCGGCGTGGTGGGCTGTGGGCCGCCACCGTTGACGGCGGCGGAGAACGAGGTCACCGCCAGACCGGCACCACCCTGCCAGGGCTCGAAGCCGGCCTGGATGCTGGTCAGGTACCAGCTGTTGGTGATCGCGCCCCGGTTGCGGACGTCGGTGATGAAGTCGAGCACGCTGAAGTTCAGGCTGGTGATCGGTGACGGCGCGACGTACGAGATGACGTTGTTGCCGCCGTTGTTGCCCCGCCAGACCTCCCAGGTCCGGCCGACCAGGGTGGTCGTGCCGACCGGTGAGCCGATGGGCTGGATCGAGCCCTGCCGGTTGAGCCAGATCATGATCTCCATCTGGTTCACCCCGTCCCGCTTGGGCGTCGGGTCCAGCCAGATGTCGTACGAGGCGTTGTAGGTGGCGCCGCTGACGTACCGGTAGTTGATGCTGCTCGTGGCGCTGCTGATCTGGCTCACCTGGATCGGCAGGTTCGTGCCGGGGGAGCAGTTGGTGTAGTGACAACCGAAGAACACCGAGGGGTACGCGGTGGGCGCGCCGTTGGTGGGGTTGCTGCCGTTCTGCGTGGTGATCTCGAAGCCGGTGTCGGTGACGTTGATGCACTGTTGGGCGGTGGTGCCCCACCGGTTGTTCTGCACCACGTACCGGCTCTGGATGACGGTCGAGCCGTACTGCTCGCAGATCTGGGTGTCGGCGGAGGCGTTGCCGCCGAGGGCCACAGCGACGATCGAGCCGCCGAGCAGCAGGCCAGCGGCGACCAGGGCCCGAAGTGGACGTTTCATGACGCTCCTTGACTGCGGCGCGTGCCAGGCGCCGAAATGAGGTCGGGGCGGGTACGGGAGCGCTCCCACGCTCGATGACACATTTACATGTCTGATAGTGGTGCGCAACCGTACGCGTCAAACTGGTGAAATGTGAGGATTGCCACGCCCGCGCCGGACAGCCGGCAGCGGACGTCCAGCTAAGCGGCGGGAACCGCCGACGAGCGGCTCCGGGCGGGCCAAATGGGCCCTGGTGTGCGCCGATAGCGCCGAGTAGCGTGTTGCCTCCAACGCGTGCCGCATCCCCTCCGGAGGCGTACACCACCATGGGTGGCTCCCCCCTGCGCATCCTCGTCGTCGGCGCGGGCATTGCCGGCCTGGCCGTGGCCCGGGCGCTACGCCTGGCGGGCTTCCGGCCCGACGTCACCGACAAGCTGCCGCCGGGGGAGTCCACCGAGACCGGCCTCTACCTGCCGGGCAACGCGGCCCGCGCGCTGCACCGGCTGGACCTGCACGACCCGGTACGCCCACTCGGGCAGGTGATCCGCCGGCAGCGCTTCTTCGACGCTGCCGGCGCGCCGCTCTGCGAAGTCGACCTCGACACCCTCTGGGCCAGCGTCGGCGAGTGCCGGGCGCTGCCCCGGGCGGACCTGCACCGGGTGCTGCTCAGCGGAGCCGGCGGCGCCGTCCGGCACGGCGCCGAGGTCCGCACCCTGGACCTGCTCCCGGGCGGGGTCGGGGTCACCTTCACCGACGGCACCAGCACCGAGTACGACCTGGTCATCGGTGCCGACGGGCCGCGCTCCTCGGTCCGCGCGCTGGCCTCGCTCGGCGGGCCGCCCCGACCCGTCGGGCAGGTGGTCTACCGGGCCGTGCTACGCGACGGTCCGCCGGTCAGCGAGTGGACCGCCCTGCTCGGTCAGCGTTCCGGGTTCCTGATGGTGCCGATCGGCGCCGGAAGGCTGCACTGCTACGCCGATGAGGCCGGCACCGAAGCGCCGGCCGACCCGCTGGCCCGGCTGCGCGAACTCTTCGCCGACTACCGCGGCCCGGTGCCCGAGGTGCTCGCGGCGCTCGACGGGGTGCACGTCGGGATCACCGACGAGGTGGAGCTGGGGCGCTGGCACCGGGGGAGGGTGCTGCTGGTTGGCGACGCCGCGCACGCCACCGCGCCGACACTGTCCCAGGGTGCGGCCATGGCGCTGGAGGACGCGGTGGTGCTGGCCGAGTCGCTGCGCGCTGCCGGCAGCGTGGAGGCGGCCCTGGTCGCGTACGAGAGTCGCCGCCGCCCGCGTACCCGCTGGGTGCGGGACCGGACCCGGGACCGCAACCGGACCAGGGACGTGCCGCCAGCGCTGCGCGACCCGCTATTGCGCGGACGGGGCGGTCGGATCTTCGGAGAGCACTACCGCTTGCTGGTCGGGCCGCTGTAGATCGTGTCCCGCCACCCCACGCGGCGCTCCGACCTGCCGGGGACTATTCTTCCTGCGGATAACGGCCCGCCGATAACCAGCGTGTGCCGAGCGGGACAACCGAGAACCGGAGGCCACTCGTGACCACCGTCGCACCCAAGCCGGTCGTGACCCGGCCCTGGCCGGTCCGGGAGCCGGTCAAGGGGTCGGCCATCGCGCGGCTGCTTCGTACTACGGACGCGAAGCAAATCGGGATCATGTACATGGTCACCGCGTTCGTGTTCTTCATGATCGGTGGCCTGATGGCCCTGGTCATGCGGGCTGAGCTGGCTCGACCCGGGATGCAGTTCCTGTCGCCCGAGCAGTACAACCAGCTCTTCACCATGCACGGCACGATCATGTTGCTGTTCTTCGCGACGCCGGTCGTGTTCGCGTTCGCCAACTACGTCGTGCCGTTGCAGATCGGTGCACCCGACGTCTCCTTCCCGCGGCTGAACAGCTTCGCCTACTGGCTGTTCCTGTTCGGCGGGACGATGGCGACCGCCGGCTTCCTCACCCCGGGCGGTGCCGCCGACTTCGGCTGGACCGCCTACACGCCGCTGAGCAGCGTCGAGCACTCGCCGGGCGTCGGCGCCAACATGTGGGTGATGGGGCTGGCCATCTCCGGCCTCGGCTCGATCCTCGGTGCGGTCAACCTGATCACGACGATCCTGACCCTGCGCGCGCCGGGCATGACCATGTTCCGGATGCCGATCTTCACCTGGAACATGCTGGTCACCAGCCTCCTGGTGATCCTGGTCTTCCCGCTGCTGGCCGCCGCGCTGTTCGCGCTCGCCGCGGACCGCCTCCTCGGCGCCCACGTGTACGACCCGGCGACCGGTGGGCCGATGCTCTGGCAGCACCTGTTCTGGTTCTTCGGGCACCCCGAGGTGTACATCATCGCGCTGCCGTTCTTCGGCATCATCAGCGAGGTCATCCCGGTCTTCTCCCGCAAGCCGATCTTCGGCTACAAGGGGCTGGTCGCCGCGACCATCGCGATCGCCGCGCTCTCGATGAGCGTCTGGGCGCACCACATGTTCGCCACCGGCCAGGTGCTGCTGCCGTTCTTCAGCTTCCTGAGCTACCTGATCGCCGTGCCCACCGGTATGAAGTTCTTCAACTGGATCGGCACCTTGTGGCGGGGGCAGATCAGCTTCGAGACGCCGATGCTGTTCGCGATCGGCTTCCTGGTCACCTTCCTCTTCGGTGGTCTCACCGGCGTGCTGCTGGCCAGCCCGCCGCTCGACTTCCACGTGCACGACTCGTACTTCGTGGTGGCGCACTTCCACTACGTGCTCTTCGGCACCATCGTGTTCGCGGTCTTCGCCGGCATCTACTTCTGGTTCCCGAAGATGTTCGGCCGGATGCTCGACGAGCGCCTGGGCAAGGTGCACTTCTGGCTCACCATGATCGGCTTCCACACCACCTTCCTGGTGCAGCACTGGCTCGGCAACGAGGGCATGCCCCGTCGGTACGCCGACTACCTGCCCAGCGATGGCTTCACCACGCTGAACATGGTCTCCACGATCGGCGCGTTCATTACCGGTATCTCCACGCTGCCGTTCATCTACAACTGCTGGAAGTCGTACAAGACCGGCCCGGTGGTCGAGGTGAACGACCCGTGGGGTTACGGCAACTCGCTGGAGTGGGCGACCAGCAGCCCGCCGCCGCTGCGCAACTTCGACCGGATGCCCCGGATCCGCTCCGAGCGGCCGGCGTTCGACATGAAGTTCCCGGAGCTGGCCGCGGGCGGCCAGAGCCTGGCCGGCCCGCCGGAGGGTGGCGCCAAGCCGCTCACCAGCGAGTCGGACGGCGGGGCCAGCTACCGCGAGGACACCGCCAGCGACATTGACCGGAACTGACGCTCAGCTCAGCAGCCGTACGACGGGCGCCGCCCCCGGGACCACAGGGAGCGGCGCCCGTCGCCATGTCCGGCCACCGTCGGACCCGCGCTCGCCTCATGCCCGGCCCGACCCGGCCCGGCCCGACTGGCTTGGCGCGGCTGCCCGGCCGGCGTGGCTCGGCTCGGCCTGGCGTGGCTGGCGCGGTTCGGTTCGTTCGGCTTGGCCGGCTGGCGCGGCGCGGTTCGGTTCGGCTCGGTTCGGTTCGGCTCGGTTCCGAGTCGGCTCACCTAGCGCAGCCGGCGGGCGGCTCAGCTCGGCCCGCGCTTCCGCCCGGCCCGGCTCGCTCGGCTTGCTTCGGTTCGGCCTGCGCTTCCGGCCGGCCCCGGGGTCGCCCGTCCCGGCTGTCCGGCCACTGTTCCACATGAGCTTGATACCTGTGAGGCACAAATTTGCCTCACAGGTATCAAGCTCTTTTGTGCATGCTGCCCGGACGATCGTCGCCATCTCGACGTGGCCCCTAAGAACAGCGCCCGCTGCCCGGTGCCTGCTGGCCCGGTGCCTGCTGGCCCGGCGCCGGCCCGCTCTCAAGGCTGGCAATCGCAGCGCCAACCAGGCGGGACGGGCGGGTTGCCGCCCACCGGAATGGTGACCCGGGACGTCAGCGGGTGGCGGGGGTGACGTCGGCTTCGACGGGCGGCGCCGGGGCGGCCGTGACGGCGTTGCGGCGGCGGCGCAACTCGATCGGGAGTACCACCAGGGTGACCAGCGCGCCCAGCGCGCCGGTCACCACGAAGCCCCAGAGCGGCGCGCTGGCGTCGATCACCGCGCCGGCGAGCGGAGCGCCGATCGCGATGCCGACGGTGACCGCCGACCCGTGGAGGCCCATCGCCTCTCCGCGTACCTCGGGCGGGGCCAGCCGGCTGACCGCGTCCGAGGCGGCCGCGATGGTCGGCGCGCAGAGCGCGCCGGCGGGGATCAGTGCCAGGCAGAGCAGCCACCAGTGCGCGCCGCCCAGTCCGATCGGGATGGTGCAGAGGCCGAGCGCAGCGGTCAGGGCCAGTGGGGAGATTGGACGGTGTACGGCACCGTAGGCGAAGCCGCCGGCCAGCGAGGCGACCGCCCAGATGGACAGAACCGCGCCGGTCCAGCCGACCTCGCCGCTCGCCCGCAGCACGGCCACCACCGCCACGTCGGTGCCGCCGAGCACCAGCGTGGCGGCGGTACTGACGGCCAGCACGGCGAGCAGTCGGGGGGTCAGCCACTCGCGGCGGGGCACCCGGCGCCGCGGGCCGGTCGGCTCGCTGGCACCCCGGATGGGCGGGTTGAGCAGCCACAGGCCGATCCCGGCGGCGACGATGCCGGTACCGACCAGGTACAGGGTCGTGCGCGCGGAGATCGCCGTGACCAGGGCCACTGCCAGCGCCGGGCCGATCATGAAGGACAGCTCCACCGACATCGAGTCCAGCGCGTACGCCGGGCGGCGCCGGTCCTCCGGGACCATCGCGGCGATCGACTGGCGGACCACCGAGAAGATGGGCAGGGCGAGCGAGCCGGCCACGAAGGCGGCCGGCAGCAGCAGTGGGTACGACAGCGAGGGCGCGGTGGTCCAGAACACCGCCTCGGCGATCGCGGTGAGCACCAGGACGGGGCGCAGGCCACGCCGGTCCACCAGCCGGCCGAGCAGCGGGCCGCCGATCGCCGCGCCTACCGTGACGGCCGCGCCGACCAGGCCGGCCGCCCCGTAGCCCCGGTCGAGGTCGAGCACGACGTAGAAGGTCAGCGTCACACCGGTCGCGGTGAGTGGGATGCGGGCGAGGACGGCGAGCAGCAGCAGCGACCGCAGGCCGGGCACGGCGAGCGCTTCCCGGTAAGGCTTCATGTTCACGTGGGTCCGTACCTCCGGCGACATCCTCGACCGGCGGCGGGCGGATGACCAACCAATTACCGCCTCATGCGGCCCTGATCACAGGCTGACCGTGCATGGTCACCCCGGCGCCGTCCAGTGCCCGCAGCGCCACGTCGGTGGTCTCCGGAGCGACCGCGGCGGTCAGTTCGAGCAGCACGGTGGTGGCGAAGCCCTCCCGGGCGGCGTCCAGCGCGGTCGCCCGGATGCAGTGGTCGGTGGCGATGCCGACTACGTCGACCTGGTCCACGTCGTGCCGGCGCAGCCAGTCGGCCAGGCACTCGCCGTCGTCGGCGTGCCCGTCGAACCCGGAGTACGCCGCCGCGTGCTCGCCCTTGTGGAAGATCGCCTCGACCCGCCCGGTGTCCAGATCGGGGTGGAACTCCGAGCCGCTGGTGCCGACCACGCAGTGCCGGGGCCAGGACTCCACGAAGTCCGGCGGATCGCCGAAGTGCGCGCCCGGGTCGATGTGGTAGTCCTTGGTGGCGACCACGTGTGCCCAGCGGTCCGGCTCGGCGGCGAGCAGTCGGGAGATGCCGGCGGCCACATCCGCGCCGCCCCCGACGGCCAGCGAGCCGCCTTCGCAGAAGTCGTTCTGCACGTCCACGATGATCAGTGCGTTGGCCATCGAGGTCTCCCTCTCCTCATGATCGGGTCTGCGGTGCCGGTCCTGGATGAGCTCAGTCGGCGGGTACGACGCTGACCGGTACGGCCGGGTCGCCGCCGGAGAGCTTCAGCCCCTCCCACGGGATGGAGATCAGGCATTCGCGCAGGTGCTCCCGCGACTCGTCCAGCGACGGTAGGGCCACCGGCTCGCCGTCGACCACGTACGAGCGCTGGAGCATCCGGTCGTTGGGCTGCCGGTCCGGTACGCCCTGCGGGACGATGATCTCCTCGGTGGCGGTGCCGGTCGGCTTGTGCCGGCGGACTGCCACCTTTCGGCCACCGATGGTCGCCTTGTGCTCGGAGCGCTTCACCACCGGCCGCCCCTCGACCTCGACGAGCTTGTAGACCAGCCCGGCGGTCGGCGCACCGGAGCCGGTGACCACGGCTGTGCCCGCGCCGTACATGTCGACCGGCTCGGCCGCCAGCGAGGCGATGGCGTGCTCGTCCAGGTCGCCGGAGACGATGATCTTGGTCTCGGTGGCGCCCAGCGAGTCCAGCAGCTCCCGGGACTGCTGAGCGATCACCGCCAGGTCACCCGAGTCGATCCGTACCGCCCGCAGCTCCGGCCCGGCCACCGCGATCGCGTTGCGAATGCCCTGGCTGATGTCGTACGTGTCGACCAGCAGCGTGGTGTCCTTGCCCAGCGTGGCGACCTGCGAGGCGAACGCCGCCCGCTCGTCGTGGTGCAGCAGCGTGAACGCGTGCGCCGCCGTGCCCGCGGTGGGGATGCCGTAGCGCGCACCGGCGGCGAGGTTGGAGGTGAACCGGAACCCGGCCAGGTACGCCGCGCGCGCCGCGGCCACCGCGGCCTCCTCGTGCGCCCGCCGCGAACCCATCTCGATCAGCGCGCGACCCCGCGCCGCGGTCACCATGCGGGCTGCCGCGGCCGCCACCGCGCTGTCGTGGTTGAGCACGGAGAGCACCAGGGTCTCCAGCACCACGCACTCGGCGAAGCCGCCCGAGACGGTGAGGATCGGCGAATTGGGGAAGAACAGCTCACCCTCGGCGTACCCGTCGATGTCGCCCGTGAAGCGGTAGTCGGCGAGCCAGGCCGCGCCCGCCTCGTCGACCACACCGGTCCGGCTCAGGAAGTCGATCTCCGTCGGGTCGAACCGGAAGTCACGGATCAGGTCGATCAGCCGGGCCGTCCCGGCGACCACGCCGTACCGGCGGCCGGTCGGCAGCCGGCGGCTGAACACCTCGAAGACGCAGCGGCGGTCGGCGGTGCCGTCCTTCAGAGCCGCGCTGACCATCGTCAGCTCGTAGTGGTCGGTCAGAAGCGCGGGGCGGAGGGTGCTCACCGCCCAAGCCTAAGGTTCAGCCTGAGTCGCCGCTTTCGTGCCCCGGGATCGATCGCAGCGCAGCCCACAGCTCGGCCCGGGCGGTCACGCCGAGCTTGGTGTAGATCCGCTGGAGGTGGTTCTCGACGGTGCGGGCGGAGAGATAGAGCCGCTCGGCGATGGCCTTGCTGGTCGCACCGTGGGCGGCGAGGCGGGCCACCTGCCACTCCCGTTCGGTCAGCACCGGCGCCCCGGCGTGCAGCGCCGGCGTGCGGATCAGCTCGCAGCGGCCGAGCAGCCCGGCCAGGCGCTCCCGGGCCTCACCGGCCGCCGGCGAGTGCTGCTGCCGCAGCCGGTGCAGCGCTTGGGCGGTGGCCTCGGCGGCGTACACGTGCAGCTCCAGCGCGGCGTAGTCGTCGGCGACCGCGAGCAGACCCGGGGCGGAGTCGGTCACCGCGGCCCGGGCATGCCGGGCCAGCAGTGGCGGGAGCACCCCGTCGACCCGCTCGGAGAGCTCCGCGAGGCGTTGCGCGACGGTGCGCCGGCCGCCGTCGGAGCAGGTCGGCCCGACCGGTGCGCCGGCCTGGTCCAGCCGGACCAGGTCGTGCAGGACGTGCACCTCGTGCCCCGCGAAGCCGTCCGCGCGCAGCCGGTCCACCAGATCGGTGAGCTGCTTGGCTGCGCCGGGCAGGTCGCCCGACGCGGCGAGCACGGCGCCTCGGGCCTGCTCCAGCCACGGATAGAGCACCGCCATGCTCGGCGAGTGGGTGCGGTCCGCCTCGGCCATCGCCTCCGCTGCCTGCGCCGCATCGCCGCGCAGGGCCGCCGCCTGGGCCCGCTCGGCCTGGGCCAGACCGGCGTAGACCCGGCTCGTGGCCAGCACCGCGCAGGCGCCCAGCGAGGCCCGCATCGCCGCGTCGCTCTGCCCGCGCAGGCGGGCCGCGTACGCCTGGAGGATGGCCAGGTACCCGGTGCCGAGCCGGAAGTCACCGGCGCCCGCGAGGTCGGCGAACTCGTCGGCCACGATCGCGTCGATCCCGGCCAGGTCGCCGGTGAGCATGAGCCGGGTGCCCCGGGCCAGCTCCAGGGCCAGTTGCAGGTACGGCATGTCGGTACGCCAGCTGGCCGCCGCGGAGTGCACCTGGGCGATCGCCGTACCGCTGCGGGCGAGCTGGCCCTGCGCGGCCTGGACGTACGCGATGGTGCTGCGGGCAAGCTCGCGGGCGGCAACGCTCGCTGCCGGCCGGTCCAGCACCCGCTGGCTGAGCCGCACGGCGGTGGTCGTGTCCAGCCGATGCAGTCGCATGATCGCCTCGAAGGCGTGCACCCGGGACCGGTCGGCGGAGTCGCTGAGCTGCTCGACCCGGCTCGCCATCTCCTCCACCGTGGACTCCTGGCTCAGCCCCCAGTAGCTGACCATCCCCCGCACGGTCAGCCACCGGCAGAGCCGCCGCTCGTCGCCGGGCTCGGGAGTCACCGCGTCGAGGACGTCGATCGCCTCGTCCGGCCGGTCGGCGAACATCAGGATGGTCGCCAGCAGCTCCGCCGCGTCCGAGCCGCCGTCGGCGTTCAGCGCGGCGCGGGCCAGCCGGGTCGCCAGTGGCACGTCGTAGCGGGTGAACGCCTGCACCGCGGCGTCCACCAGCAGGGCGGCGTCCTGCGCGGTGCCCGAGTCGAGCCGCCACACCGCCACCCGCAGGAGGTCGTCGCGGCGGCGCTTGCCGACCCGCTCCAACAGCTCGGCGAGGTGCGCCTGGAGTCGTCGGGTGCGGCTGACCGGGCAGCGGCGGCGCATCACCTCGCCGTAGAGCGGGTGGGCCAGCCGGACGTCGGTCCGCCGGTCGCGCTGTACGACGCTGATCAGCCCGCGTTCCTCGGCGATCTCCACGTCGACCGGGTCGGCGGCCAGGTTGAGGAGGTGCAGGCCCAGCGGTTCGCCGAAGGCGACCAGCTCGACGACCGTGCGGACGCCGTCGGTGAGCTGCCCGACCCGGGTGTCGATGAGGTCGGTCAGGTTGGGTGCCAGCTCCAGGCGCCCGGTCCACTTCCAGATGCCGTAGGTGCGCTTCAGCTCCGCGCTGCCGTTGGCGGCGTGCACCAGCTCGCGCAGCAGCAGTGGGTTGCCGGACGAGAGGCGGCCGAGCCGGTCGGCGGAGCCGGCGTCGACCGGGCCATCCAGGATCGACGCCAGCAGGCCGGCGGTCTCCGCCTGTGGCATCGGGGTCAGCTCGATGTGCTCGACCAGGTCGTCGGTCCAGAGTGCCCGGATCGGCAGCGGGATCTGCTCGCCGTCGCGCAGGGTGCCGACCACGGTGGCGTTCTCGTCCCGGGCGACGAGATGCACGAGCGCGGCCGAGGGCGGGTCGAGCAGATGCGCGTCGTCGATGGCGAGCACGATCCGGCGGCCGGCCGCCTGCTGGTGCAGCACGCCCAGGGCCCAGCGCAGGATGCCGGCGGGGGAGAGCCCCTGGGGTTGCTCGGCGGGGAGGACCTGCACCAGCCCGCCGAACGGCAGTGCGGCGGTGGTGGCGCTGGCCGCGATGGACCAGATCGCGTACCGGTCGGTGGGCAGGGTGCTGACGCCCTCGCGCAGCAGCCGGCTCTTGCCGATGCCCGCGCTGCCGCTGAAGAAGAGCCCCCGGCCGGCCTCGCCGGTCACCGCAGCCAGCAGGCGGTTGAGCTCGTCGGTTCGGCCGACGAACTTCCATCGACTCATCCGGGCAGCATATCCATCGAAACCTGTCTGCGTGCGGACCGTCACGCACCGAAGTTGAGTAATCTCGTGATTACCGGTGAGTATGTGTAGTGTTCCGTCCGGTCATCGGGCCGCCCGTACTGTTCCGATATACGGGTACTGTCACCGGATTTTCAACGCGACCGGCGCGCCGGTCGCCTGCCCTGGGAGGCCACCTGATGAAGCAGGGCCCTCTCCCCTCGGTCGACTCGTCGGACGACATGGCCGGCTCAGTCGAGCTGCCGCGCGGCGGCCCGCTGCCCACCCAGGTCGGGGTGACCGGCCCCGCTCCGGAGGAGCCGCTCGGCGTGGTCGCCGTCGGCCCGGCCGGCGCCGAGCGGCGCGCGGTGCTCGCCACCCTGCTCGGGCTCGACCCGGTCATGCTCACCGTGCCGGCGGGCAGTTGGCTGGTGGTGCGGCACGCCAAGGAGCCCACCCGTGCGGCGTACGTGCCGGGCTACCGCCAGCCGCACTCGTACGGCGCGGACCGGGACGCGGCCGGCCCGGCGCTGGCCCGCCCGCCCCGGCGTGTCGAGTTGAGCGTGCCGGAGCCGCTGTTGCGGCACTTCACCCTGATCGACACGCCGGACAGCGGCACGCTCGGCGTGGCCGGGGGTCGGGTGCTGCTCGACGCGGTTGGCCGGGCCGGCGCGCTGCTCTTCGTGATCGCGGCCGACCAGGCGTTCACCGCCGCGGAGTTGAACCTGCTCGCCGAGGTGGCCCCCGCCCCGGTGAAGGTCGTCTTCGCGGTCACCCCCGGCGCGGCGGGCTGGGCGCCGGTGCCCGACGGCGCGGCGACGACGGAGGACGCGGGGGCGTCCGTCCCGCCGGCCGGCGGTTTGCCCGGCGAGGTCGACCCGGTCGCGGTGACCGTGGAGGCGCACCGGGCGGTGCTGCTGGCCGCGGTGCCCTCGCTGGCCGGAGCGCGGTGGTTCCCGGTCGCCGACGCCGACACCGCTGCGGATTTGCGCCGGGCGCTGGTGGGTTGGTCGGCCGACGAGGGGTTGCATCGGGCCAGCGTGGATCCGCCGGTGCTGCCGGGCCAGCACGACCGGGTGGCCGTGGTCGCTGACCCGGGGGACTGGTCCGAGCAGCTTGACCGGCAGACCCGCTCCTGCGCCCAGCGGATCCGCCAGCACCTCGCGCTGGAGTTGGCGAACACCCACCTGCGGGTGGTTCAGGAGATCGTCTTCGGGGTCGGCTGCGCCGGCCTGCCCGAGCTGCTGGACCGGGAGATGGCCGCGTTGTCGCTGTTGGCCACCGCCCAGTGCGACCACGCGGTGCGGGGCATCGTGGCCGATGCCGCGGCCCGGGTGCTCGGCGCTCCGCTGGCCGAGGGCGTGCGGCGCCGGATCGCCACGGCCGTGCAGTACGGCCTGGCTGACCACCGGCATGGTCGCGACCTGGACCGGGTGTTGCTGATCACCAGCACGGCCGGGGTGGCCAATCTGACCGGCCCGGAGGCGATCGACGCGCTGTCCGGCTATCCGGCGGCGTCCCGCGACGAGGTGTTCCCGCCGGTCGCGGTGGCGCTCTCCGGCGGGTGCTGGCAGACGTGGCGCACTCCCGGCAACGACGACCGCAACGCCGCGCGGGCGTGGTCCCAGCGGGCGCTGTGGGAGGTTGAGCTGGGGTTGTCCCGGGAGATCTCCCGACGGTTCGAGGTGATCCGCCTCTCGCTGGGCGCGGTGCTCTCCGATGCAGTCGACCACGGCATCCTGCTCGCCTGACGGCGTGGCTGCCCCCCGACCCGGGTCGGTACCACACCTCCCGTTCGGCGACGTCCAGGGCGGGTCCGGGGCGGCCGGAGTGGGCGATCCTCGCCGGGCCGGCGTTCCGGTTCCTCGGTTCCGGGAAACCGGTGGCACGATGGGGGGCATGGCGGCTCCGCAGGTTGCACCGGTCGAGACGCCGGACACTGACGAGGTGCCGGCGTCTGACCGGCAATGGGTGACGATCGTGTGGGACGACCCGGTCAACCTGATGACGTACGTGACCTGGGTCTTCCAGAAGCTTTTCGGCTACAGCCGGGAGAGGGCCGAGCAGCTCATGCTGGACGTGCACCACAAGGGCCGGGCCGTGGTCTCCACCGGCGCCCGGGAACGCATGGAGCACGACGCGTCGCAGCTGCACGCGTATGGGCTGTGGGCGACGGTGGACCGCTCGTGAGCATGTTCCGTCGCCAGGCCGGCCGCTACGTCGCCACCTTCGCCGTCGACGAGGTGCGGGTGCTGCGCAAGGTCGCCTCCGAGGTGGTCGGCCTGCTCACCGACGGCTTCGACCACACCGACCCGGTTGTCGGCCGGCTCTTCCCGGCGGTCTACCCGGAGGACGCGGCCGGCTCCGCCGAGTTCCGCCGTTACACCGAGGGCGACCTGAAGACCGCGAAGATCGACCAGGCCGGGGCGATCCTGGCGGCGCTGCCCGACGAGGCCGGCGGCGAGGTGCGGCTGGACGCCGAGGCGGCCGAGGCGTGGCTGCGGGCGCTGAACGACGCCCGGCTGGCGATGGGCGTCCGGCTGGAGATCAAGGACGGCACGGACCTGGGCGAGGAGTTGGACGACGCGGTGGCCGAGGACCCGGCCTCCAGCCGGGTGTTCCAGCTGTCGGTCTACGCGTACCTGGGATATCTGCAGGAGTCGCTGCTCAACGCCTTGATCGACTAGCGGTGACCGGCACCACTTCGGCCCGTGCCCGGCAGGCGTTAGGCTGGAACACGTGCTGAGCATCGACCGGTCGATCATCGACGCGATCGTCGCCCACGCGCGCCGGGACCACCCCGACGAGGCGTGCGGCGTGGTCGCCGGTCCCGTCGGCAGCGACACCCCGACCCGGCACATCCCGATGGACAATGCCGCGCGGTCGATGACCTTCTACGAGTTCGACTCGATGGAGCACCTGCGGGTGTGGCGGGAGATGGACGACCGGGACGAGGAGCCCGTGGTCATCTACCACTCGCACACCGCCACCGAGGCGTACCCCTCGCGGACGGACGTCTCCTTCGCCGGTGAGCCGGGCGCGCACTACCTGCTCGTCTCGACCCGCGAGCCCGACTCGGAGGAGATCCGGTCGTTCCGGATCGTCGACGGTGTGGTCGCCGAGGAGCCG
Source organism: Micromonospora sp. NBC_00389 (assembly GCF_036059255.1). Classification (NCBI taxonomy): domain Bacteria; kingdom Bacillati; phylum Actinomycetota; class Actinomycetes; order Micromonosporales; family Micromonosporaceae; genus Micromonospora; species Micromonospora sp. NBC_00389. Next base: position 2,780,943 of record NZ_CP107947.1, read on the forward strand.
GTCCGGATCGTGGAGGCCGGGGTCGACCCGCATGCCGTCCAGTCCTACATGTTCGGGCAGAGCCCGGCGACGGTCGACTACGAGTGTTCCGGCCGCTGACCCGTCAGCAGCCGCACCCGTTTCGTCCCGTCACCGTAGGCACACCTGAACGAGGAGCACGACATCATGGCCATTGAGGTTCGCATCCCCACCATCCTGCGCAGCTACACCGGCGGCGCCAAGGTCGTCGAAGGCGCCGGCGACACCCTGAGCGACCTGCTCGCCGATCTGGACTCCCGGCACGGCGGGCTGCGGGGCCGGCTGGTCACCGAGGCCGGCACGCTGCACCGCTTCGTCAACGTCTACGTCAACGACGAGGACGTCCGCTTCCTCGGCGCGCTGGACGCCAAGCTCGCCGATGGCGACAGCGTCACCATCCTGCCGGCCGTGGCCGGCGGCGCGTTCGGCTTCGCCGCGGCAGCGGCGATCAGCCAGCACAGCGCCGCGGCGGCGGCGATCAGTCAGCACAGCGCCGCGGCTGCGGTGGCTCGCGGCGCCGTCGCTGCCCGCTGAGGGCGGTCGCCATGGCGCGGTACGACAGCCTGCTCGACGCCTGCGGGGGCACGCCGCTGGTCGGCCTGCCCCGGCTCTCCCCGACGGTGCCCGACGGGGCGCCTCCGGTGCGGCTCTGGGCCAAGCTGGAGGACCGGAACCCGACCGGCAGCATCAAGGACCGCGCGGCGCTGTTCATGGTCCGCGCCGCGGAGGAGTCCGGCCGGCTCCGGACGGGTGACACCATCCTGGAGCCGACCAGTGGCAACACCGGCATCTCGCTGGCCATGGTGGCCAAGCTGCGCGGCTACCGGCTGGTCTGCGTGATGCCGGAGAACGTCTCCACCGAGCGGGTCCAGCTGCTCCGGATGTACGGGGCTGAGATCATTTTCTCGCCGGCGCCGGGTGGCTCCAACCAGGCCGTCGCCACGGCCAAGCAGATCGCCGCCGAGCACCCGGACTGGGTGATGCTCTACCAGTACGGCAACGAGGCGAACGCCCGGGCGCACTACGAGACGACCGGCCCGGAACTGCTGCACGACCTGCCCACCATCACGCACTTCGTGGCCGGGCTGGGCACCACCGGCACCCTGATGGGCACCGGGCGCTACCTGCGGGAGAAGGTCGACGGCATCCAGGTCGTGGCCGCCGAGCCGCGCTACGGCGAGGTGGTCTACGGCCTGCGCAACATCGACGAGGGGTACGTGCCGGAGCTCTACGACGCCTCGGTGCTCTCCCGGCGCTTCTCGGTGGGCACCCGGGACGCGGTGCTGCGCACCCGGCAGCTCGTCGACGTGGAGGGCATCTTCGCCGGCTTCTCCACTGGCGCCATCCTGCACGCCGCGCTCGCGGTGGCGCATGAGGCGGTCCGCGACGGTCGCCGTGCCGACGTGGCCTTCGTGGTCTGCGACGGCGGCTGGAAGTACCTGTCCACCGGCGCGTACGGCGGGACGCTGGCCGACGCCGAGGACGCCCTGGAGGGCCAGCTCTGGGCCTGAACAATCCGGTCGGTTTGTACGGGCCGTCGACGCTCGCGTCGGCGGCCCGCACGCTGTCCACAGCCTCGTGAACAGGTGTCACGTTCGTGACAACTTCCAAAGGATGATTCTTGCTGCCGGGTACCCCGGCGTAGGCTGCGCAGCGTGGCGCACGCGTCGGTAGAGATCACGGCCTGGACGATGGCCGACACGGATGCTACTGACAGTGACAGCGAGACGACTCGATGCGACTGACCGTTCTGGGTTGCGCCGGGAGCTTCCCCGGCCCCGAGTCGCCGTGTTCGGCCTACCTCGTCGAGGCGGACGGCTTCCGGCTCCTGGTCGACTTCGGCTCAGGTTCGCTGTCCAGCCTCCAGCGGTACGCGGGGCTGCACGCCCCGGACGCGATCCTGCTGACCCACCTGCACTGCGACCACATCCTCGACGCCGTGTCGTACGTGGTGGTCCGCCGGTACGCCCCGGACGGCCCCCGCCCGGCGCTGCCGGTGTACGCGCCCTCCGGCGCACCGGACCGGCTCAGTGCCGCCTACGGCGACGACGGCACCGTGGAGGACGTCTACCAGTTCTACGCCCTCCAACCGGGCACCTTCCCGATCGGGCCGTTCACGGTCACCGTCGACCGGGTCAACCACCCCGTCGAGACGTACGGCGTGCGGCTGGAGCACGGCGGCCGATCGCTCTGCTACTCCTCGGACACCGCGCCCTGCGACGCGCTGCTGCGGCTGGCCCAGAACGCCGACGTCTTCCTGTGCGAGGCCAGCTACCTCGACGGCGCGGACAATCCGCCGGATCTGCACCTCACCGGCCGGGAGGCTGGTGAGACGGCGACCAAGGCCGTGGTGGGCAGGCTGCTGCTCACCCACCTGGTGGCCGCCTGGGGCAGCGAGGCGCACACGCTGGAGTCGGCCGCCGGTGCGTACACCGGGCCGCTCGAGGTGGTCCGGGCCGGCGCCAGCTACGACGTCTGACCCACCGCGTCCCGGTCTTCCGGGTCGGCCAGCGGTCTTGTGCCGTACTGTTCGCCAGCCGGTCAGCGGACGGTCGTCTGGCGCACCCGTGGCACCCGCACGGTGTGGGCATGCGGATCGCCATCGTGACCGAGTCGTTCCCGCCGGACGTGAACGGCGTCGCGCACTCCGTGGTGCGGACGGCGGAACACCTGCTCGCCCGGGGCCACGAGCCGGTCGTCATCGCGCCCGCCCCGTCCGGGGCCGGCCGGCAGGACACCGACGGGTTGCCGTACCCGGTGGTGCGCATCCCCAGCGTGCCGTTGCCCCGATACCAGGGGTTCCGGCTGGGCGTGCCGACCACCACCCGGCTGGCCGGGGCGCTGCTGTCGGCCGAGCCAGATGTGGTCCACCTGGCGAGTCCGTTCATCCTCGGCGCTCGGGCGGCCACACTGGCCAGCCGGCACCGGCTGCCCACGGTGGCGGTCTACCAGACCGACGTCGCGGCCTACGCCCGGGCGTACCGGGTGGGCTGGGGTGAGGCGGCAGCCTGGCGTCGGCTTCGGGAGATTCACAACTCGGCGCAGCGCACCCTCGCCCCGTCCACCCGGGCCGCGGCCGACCTGATCGCCAACGGGGTACAGCGGATCTGGCTGTGGCGCCGGGGCGTCGACGCCGTCCGGTTCGACCCGGCCAAGCGCTGCGCGGCGCTGCGCCACCAGTTGGCCCCCGGCGGGGAACTGCTGGTCGGCTACGTCGGCCGGCTGGCCCCGGAGAAGCGGGTGGAGCTGCTGGCGGCGACCTCCCGGCTGCCGGGCGTACGGGTGGTGGTGGCCGGCGACGGCCCGGCCCGCCGCCAACTGGCGCGGGCGCTGCCCGGGGTGAACTTCCTGGGGGTGCAGCACGGCGAGGACCTCGCTCGGCTCTACGCCAGCCTGGACCTGTTCGTGCACACGGGTCCGCACGAGACCTTCGGCCAGACCCTCCAGGAGGCGTTGGCCTCCGGCGTGCCGGTGGTGGCGCCGGCCAGCGGCGGGCCGGTCGACCTGGTCGACCCGGGGGTGACCGGGCTGCTGGTGCCGCCGAACGACGGGGACGCGCTCGCGGACGCGGTGGCCGAGTTGGCCGCCGACGCCGACCGGCGGCGGGCGTACGGGCTGGCCGCCCGGGCCGCCGTGGGCCGGCGTAGCTGGGCCGCGGTCGGCGACGAGCTGATCGGCCACTATCACGCCGTACGGGCCGGGGCCGCCACCGTCGGCCTGCCAGCCGCGTCGTGACCGGGACCGCCGGTGGGCTGCGGATCGTGCGGCTCGCCAACTTCGTGACCGCGCGCTCCGGCGGCCTGCGCACCGCGCTGCGGCATCTCGGCGAGGGCTACCGGGCGGCCGGGCACGATCCGGTGCTGGTGATACCCGGCCCACGGGCCACCGACGAGAGGCACCCGTGGGGTCGGGTCGTCACTCTGCCCGGGCCGGAGCTGCCCGGCAGCGGCGGCTACCGGCTGCTCGCCGGTCGGCGCCGGTTGGCCCGGGTGCTCGCCGAGTTGGCGCCGGACCGGTTGGAGGTCTCCGACCGGTCGTCGCTGCGCTGGACGGGGAGTTGGGCGAAGGCGCACGGGGTGCCGTCGGTGATGGTCTCGCACGAGTCGCTGACCGGGCTGCTCGGCCAGTGGGGCGTGCCGGACGCGCTGCGCCGACCGACCGCCGACCTGCTCAACCGGGCGACCAGCCGGGCGTACGACCGGATCGTGTGCACCACCCGCTGGGCGGCCGAGGAGTTCGACCGGATTGGCGCGGACAACGTGGACCTGGTGCCGCTCGGGGTGGACCTGGACACCTTTCGTCCGGACCGGGCCGACCCGCGGCTGCGTGAGCGCTACGCCGACCCGACCGAGCTGTTGCTGGTGCACTGCGCCCGGCTGTCCCCGGAGAAACGCCCCGAGCTGGCCGTGCGGGCGCTGGCCGAGCTGCGCCGGGCCGGCGTGCCGGCGGTGCTGGTGATGGCCGGGGACGGCCCGCTGCGCACCGCGCTGGCCCGCCGCGCCGCCGACCTGCCGGTCACGTTCACCGGCTTCCTGCCCGACCGCGCCGCGGTGGCCGCGCTGCTCGCCAGCGCGGACGTGGTGCTGGCACCCGGCCCGGTGGAGACCTTCGGCCTGGCCGGGCTGGAGGCGCTGGCCTGTGGCACCCCGGTGGTGGTCAACGCGGCCAGCGCGCTGCCCGAGGTGGTCGGGACGGCGGGGCTGGCCGCGTACGGCTCGGGGGCGTCGGTGGCCGCGGCGGTGACCCGGCTGGCGGCCCGGCCGGAGGCGGAGCGGCGGCGGGCTGCCCGGGCCCGGGCCGAGGAGTTCGGCTGGCCGGCGGCCGTCGCCGGATTCCTCCGGGTGCACGGCGCGGAGTCCGGTCGGGGCACCCCGGGGCAGGGAGATCACCGCACCACATAGGGTGCAGGCATGGCGCGACCTGACGGGCGAGGGCCCGATCAACTTCGACCGGTGACCCTGACCCGAGGCTGGAGCACCCATCCGGAGGGCTCGGTGCTCGTCGAGTTCGGCGGCACCCGGGTGCTCTGCACGGCGAGCGTCACCGAGGGGGTGCCCCGCTGGCGCAAGGGCTCCGGGCTCGGCTGGGTGACCGCCGAGTACGCGATGCTGCCCCGGGCCACCAACACCCGCTCCGACCGGGAGAGCGTCAAGGGTCGGGTCGGTGGCCGGACCCATGAGATCTCCCGGCTGATCGGCCGCAGCCTGCGTGCCTGCATCGACCTGAAGGCGCTGGGCGAGAACTCGGTGGTGCTCGACTGCGACGTGCTCCAGGCCGACGGCGGCACCCGGACCGCCGCGATCACCGGCGCGTACGTGGCGCTGCACGACGCGGTGGACTGGCTGGCCGCCCGCAAGGCGTTGGCCGGGAAGCCGGAGAAGGTGATGCACCGCTCGGTGGCTGCGGTCAGCGTGGGGATCATCGCCGGCGAGGCGCGGCTCGACCTCTGCTACGAGGAGGACGTGGCCGCCGAGGTGGACATGAACGTGGTCTGCACCGGTGCGGGCGACTTCGTGGAGGTGCAGGGCACCGGCGAGGCGGGCGTGTTCGCCCGGGAGCAGCTCGACGCCCTGCTCGACCTGGCCGTCGCCGGCTGCGCGGACCTGGCCGAAGCCCAGCGGAAGGCCCTCGGCTCGTGAGCGCGAGGAGTGAGCTTGCGAGCCCCGTAGCCGCGAACAAAGGTGATCTCTCATGAACAAGGTCCTGCTCGCCACGCGCAACCGCAAGAAGCTGGTGGAACTCCAGCGGATCCTGGACGGCGCGCTCGGCGCGCACCGGATCGCCCTGCTCGGGCTGGATGACGTCGAGCAGTACCCGGAGCTGCCAGAGACCGGCCTGACCTTCGGCGAGAACGCGCTGATCAAGGCGCGGGAGGGCTGCCGGCGTACCGGGCTGCCGACCATCGCCGACGATTCCGGGCTGGCGGTGGACGCGCTCAACGGGATGCCGGGTGTGTTCAGCGCCCGGTGGTCCGGCCAGCACGGCGACGACCGTGCCAACCTCCAGTTGGTGCTGGATCAGATCGCCGACGTGCCCGACGAGGAGCGAGCCGCCTCTTTCGTCTGCACGGTGGCGCTGGTGCTGCCCGGTGGCAAGGAGCACCTGGTCGACGGCCGGCAGTCCGGGCGGGTGCTGCGCGCCCCGCGTGGCGATGGAGGGTTCGGCTACGACCCGATCTTCCTGGGCGACGGGCAGGACCGGACCAACGCCGAGCTGACCCCGGAGCAGAAGGACGCGATCAGCCACCGCGGCAAGGCGCTGCGCGAGCTGGCCAAGCTGGTCGCCAAGGTGCTGCCGCCCGCCGCCTGACCCGCAGCGGACGACAGCGACCCCGCAGAGGTCAGCCCAGCGGGCCGACCTCCCGTTCGATGGCGGCGCGCAGTTCCGGTCCGGCCAGCACCGCGCGGGCCGCCTCCATCACCGGGGCGAGGAACACGTCCGGGCCCGGCTCACCGGCCGCTCCGCCCAGTGCGGCGACCGCGGCCCGGCCGGCCGGCGACGGCTCCAGCGGGGCACGCAGCTGAAGGCCGCGTACGCCGGCCAGCAGCTCCACCGCGAGCAGGCTGGTCAGGTTGTCCAGCACCGTGCGCAGCTTCTTGGCCGCCGCCCAGCCCATCGAGACGTGGTCCTCCTGCATACCGCTGGTGGGCAGTGAGTCCACCGAGGCCGGGGCGGCCAGTCGCCGGTTCTCCGCGACGATCCCGGCCGCCGTGTACTGAGCGATCATCAGCCCGGAGTTCACCCCGGCGTCGGGGGAGAGGAACGCCGGCAGCTCCCGGGAGCGGGTGACGTCCAGCAGCCGGTCCACCCGGCGCTCGGCGATCGCGCCCACCTCGGCGGCAGCGATGGCGAGGAAGTCCGCGGCGAAGCCGAGCGGCGCGCCGTGGAAGTTACCGGTCGACTCGACCCGGCCGTCCGGCAGCACCACCGGGTTGTCCACCACGGACACCAGCTCCCGACCCGCGACCGTGCGGACGAAGTCCAGGGTGTCCCGGGCCGCGCCGGCCACCTGCGGCGCGCAGCGCATCGAGTACGCGTCCTGCACGGCGTGCGCCAGGTCGTCGCGGTGCGAGTCCATCACCCTCGAGTCCTGCAGCAGCCGGTGGATGTTCGCCGCCGACGTCGCCTGGCCGGGGTGCGGCCGGATCGCGTGCAGCTCGGGAAGGAACGGCCGCTCCGAGCCGAGCATCGCCTCGATCGCCAGCGCGGCGGTCACGTCGGCCATGGCGAACAGGTGCGCCGCGTCGTGGATGGCCAGCAGCAGCATCCCGAGCATCCCGTCGGTGCCGTTGATCAGCGCCAGCCCCTCCTTGGCGGCCAGCTCGATCGGCTTGAGCCCCGCCGCGGCCAGCGCGTCCCCTGCGTCCTGCCGATCGCCGGCCGGGCCGAGCACCCAGCCCTCACCGAGCAGCACCAGCGCGCAGTGCGCCAGCGGCGCCAGGTCGCCGGAGGCGCCCAGCGAGCCGTGCTCCGGCACCCACGGGGTGATGTCGTGGTTGAGCAGGTCGACCAGCGCCTCGGCGATCAGCGGGCGGACTCCGGAGCGGCCCAGGGCGAGCGACCGGACCCGTAGCAGCATCATCGCCCGGACCACCTCGCGCGGCATCGGCGCGCCCACCCCGGCGGCGTGCGAGCGGATCAGCGCGTGTTGCAGCTCGGCCCGCCGCTCCGGGGCGACGAAGGTGTTGGCCAGCGCCCCGAACCCGGTCGAGACGCCGTACACGGGCCGCCCGGCGGCCTCGATGCCGTCCACGATCGCGCGGCTGGTCGCCATCGCCTCCCGGGTGGCCGGGTCGAGGACCACGGTGGCGGTGCCGCGGGCCACCGCGAGCACGTCGTCGGCGGAGATTCCGGTGGGTTGGATGGTCACGGTCGTCATTGGGGCACTCCGTTGAGCAGGACCTGGCGGATCAGTGGAACACCGGGCCGGTAGGCCAGGTGCAGGTACGAGGGGGCGTCCAGGACGACGAGGTCGGCCCGGGCGCCGGGGGTGAGCACGCCGATGTCGTCGCGGCGCAGCGCCCGCGCGCCGCCCAGCGTCGCGGCCCGGACCGCCTCCGCCGGGGTCATCCGCATCTCGCGGACGGCGAGGGCCACACAGAACGGCATGGACGAGGTGTACGACGAGCCGGGGTTGCAGTCGGTGGCCAGCGCGACGGTGACGCCGGCGTCGAGCAGCCGGCGGGCGTCCGGGTAGGGCGAGCGGGTGGAGAACTCGGCACCGGGCAGCAGGGTGGCCACGGTGGTCGCCGAGGCCAGCGCGTCCACGTCGGCGTCGCTGAGGTGGGTGCAGTGGTCGACGCTGGCGGCGTCCAGTTCCACGCCGAGCTGGACACCGGGGCCGGGGCCGAGCTGGTTGGCGTGCACCCGCACGCCCAGCCCGGCGGCCTGCCCGCAGGCGAGGACGGCCCGGGCGTGGTCGACGTCGAAGGCGCCCCGCTCGCAGAACACGTCGATCCACTTCGCGTGCGGCGCGGCTGCGGCCAGCATCGGCCCGCAGACCAGCCCGACGTAGTCGTCGGGACGGCCGGCGTACTCGGCGGGCACCACGTGCGCGCCGAGGAAGGTGGTCTCGGCGCTGGTCTCGGCGGCGATCCGCAGCGAGCGGGCCTCGTCGGCGACGGTCAGCCCGTACCCACTCTTGATCTCCATGGTGGTGGTGCCCTGGAGCAGCGCCTCCCCGCGCAACCGGCGTACGGTGGCCCGCAGCTCGTCGTCACTGGCGGCCCGGGTCGCGCCGACCGTGGTCCGGATGCCGCCGCCGGTGTACGGCTGTCCGGCCATCCGGGCGGCGAACTCGGCGGCCCGGTCGCCGGCGAAGACCAGGTGTGCGTGGCTGTCCACGAAGCCGGGCAGCACGGCGGCCCCACCGGCGTCGACCCGCCGGTCGGCGGCCGGCGCGTACGACGCCGGCCCGACCCAGGCCACCCGGCCGTCCTCGACCAGCACGGCCGCGTCGCGGCGGATGCCCAGCGGGCCCTCGCCAGCGCCGTTGGTGACCAGCTCCCCTATGTTGTCGACCAGCAGGCTGCTCATGCCGGTGTCACCGCCTCGATCGAGGCCGCCAACTCGGCCGGCACGTCCACGCTCAGGTGCCTGCCCTCGGCCACCACCACCCGGCCGTCCACCACGACCTGCTCGACGTCCGCCGCCCCGGCCGCGAAGAACGCGCCAACCGGCGGCACCCCGGCGGTGCGGGCGCTGTCCAGCCGTACCGTGACCAGGTCGGCGCGCGCTCCCACGGCGATCCGCCCGGCGTCGGCCCAGCCCAGCGCGGCGTGCCCGGCGGCGCTGGCGGCGCTGAGCAGCTCTACCGGGGTGAAGTGGCCGCGCCGCCGGGTGCGCAGCCGCTCGTCCAGCTCCACCGCCCGGGCCTCCTCGAAGAGGTCGATCACGGCGTGGCTGTCGCTGCCCAGGCTCAGCTGGATCCCCACGTCGGCCATCCGCCGCGCCGGGCCGATCCCGTCGGCCAGGTCCCGCTCGGTTGTCGGGCAGAGGCACGCCCCGGTCCGGCTCTCCCCCAGCAGCGTCAGGTCACCGCTGGTCGGGTGGGTGACGTGCACGGCCGTGGTGTTCGATCCGAGCACGCCGTGCTCGGCGAGCAGCGCGGTCGGCGTGCGGCCGTGTACGGCCCGGCACTCGTCGTTCTCGGCGGGCTGTTCGGAGAGGTGCACGTGCAGCGGCGCCGACCGGTCCCGTGCCCAGGCGGCCACCGTGCCGAGTTGGTCGGCGGGGACCGCCCGCACCGAGTGCACGGCAGCGCCGACCCGCGCGTGCCCGTCCGTCGGTTGGAACGCCGCCGCCCGCTCGGCCCACCGGGTCGCGTCGCCGTCACCGAAACGCCGCTGCGGCCCGGCCAGCGCCCGACCGTCCACGCCGGCGGTCAGGTAGCAGGTGTCCAGCAGGGTGAGCCGGATTCCGGCGTGCGCGGCGGCTTCGGCCAGGGCCGCACCCATCGCGTTCGGGTCGTCGTAGGCGCCGCCGTCGGGGCGATGGTGCAGGTAGTGGAACTCGCCGACGCAGGTGATCCCGGCCAGCGCCATCTCGGCGTAGACCGCCCGGGCCAGGGCGAGGTAGGTGTCCGGATCCAGGCGGTCCGCGACGGCGTACATCCGGTCCCGCCAGCTCCAGAAGTCGCCCCGGCCGCCGTGGGTGCGCCCGCGCAGTGCCCGGTGGAACGCGTGCGAGTGCACATTGGACAGCCCTGGCAGGGTCAGCCCGGGCAGTGGCACGGCGTCGGCGTACACCTCGACCCCGGCGGGTGGCCGGCTTCCGGTGGTCAGCGGCGTCACGCCGGTGATCCGCTCCCCGTCGGTCTCGATCAGCACGTCGGGCGTGGGCTCGGCGTAGTTGGGCAGCCAGGCGTACTCGGCGAGCCAGCGGGTCGGGGTCACCGGCATGTCAGCTCCTGGAGGACGCGGGCCAGAGCCCGTACCCCGGCGGCGCAGTCGGCGTCGGTGGCCGCCTCGGCGGGGGAGTGCGACACCCCGGTCGGATTGCGCACGAAGAGCATGGCGGTGGGCAGGTGCGCGGCGAGCACTCCGGCGTCGTGTCCCGCGCCGGTGGGCAGCACCGGCGCGTCGAGCAGTGTGGCCAGCCGGCCGGCCAGCCCGCCGTCGAAGGCGACCAGCGGCGTCGCTGACTCCTCGGTCAGCGTCACCGCCGTACCGTCGCGACGGGCCCGCTCGGCGATTTTGCCCCGCACCGCGTCGACCAATCCGGAGAGGGTCTCCGGGTCGGCGGCCCGGGCGTCCAGCCAGCCGGTGACCTTCGACGGGATGGCGTTGGTGGCGTTCGGCTCGACGGCGACCCGGCCCACGGTGGCGTGCGCGCCGCGCAGCCGGGCTTCCTTGTTGGCCGCCAGCACGGTGAACGCGTAGGTGAGCATCGGGTCGCGGCGGTCGGCCATCCGGGTGGTGCCCGCGTGGTTGCCCTCGCCGACGACGTCGAAGCGCCACCGGCCGTGCGGCCAGATGGCGCTGGCCACCGCGACCGGCGCGTCCGTCTCGACCAGCGCGCGGCCCTGCTCGACGTGCAGCTCCACGAAGGCGCCGAACCGGCCCAGCAGCTCCGGGCGGGCGCCTGCGGGCTGGTCGCCGAGCGCCTCGGCGAAGCTCACCCCGGCCGCGTCGCGCAGTCCGGCCGCGCGGTCGACCAGAAGCGCGCCGGTGAGCAGCCGCGACCCCAGGCACGGTACGCCGAAGCGTGCCCCTTCCTCCTCGACGAACGCGCCCAGCACCAGCGGTCGGCCCGGCGTGACGCCGGCGGCGCGCAATTCGTCGACGGCGAGGAACGCGCTGACGATGCCGAGCGGCCCGTCGTACGCCCCGCCGTGCGGCACCGAGTCGAAGTGGCTGCCGGTCAGCACCGCGTCCCCGGCCTCCGGGTCACCCCAGTGCGCGAAGAGGTTGCCGTTGCCGTCCTCGGTGACCGGCATGGCTCGGCGGTCGGCCTGCGACCGGAACCAGTTGCGTAGCTCCAGCTCTGGCTCGGTCAACGCGTAGCGCAGGTAGCCGCCGCTGCCGGCGTCCCGCCCGATCGGCGCGAGCTCGTCCCACAGCGTCCGGAACCGGCCGGGAAGGTCGTCGGTCACGCCGGCCCTTCCGTCATCGGGACGCGGACGCCAGTGCGTTCCGCGACCTCGCGGGCGGAGTCGTAGCCGGCGTCGACGTGACGGATCACACCCATGGCCGGGTCGTTGGTGAGTACCCGCTCGATCTTCTGCCCGGCGAGGGCGGTGCCGTCGGCCACACAGACCTGCCCGGCGTGGATGGAGCGGCCGATGCCCACCCCACCGCCGTGGTGGATGGACACCCAGGAGGCACCGCTGGCCGTGTTGACCAGTGCGTTGAGCAGCGGCCAGTCGGCGATCGCGTCGGAGCCGTCGGCCATTCCCTCGGTCTCCCGGTACGGGCTGGCCACGCTGCCGGTGTCCAGATGGTCCCGGCCGATCACCACCGGGGCGGAAAGCTCGCCGGAGGCGACCATGTCGTTGAATCGCACACCTGCCTTGTCCCGCTCGCCCTGGCCGAGCCAGCAGATCCGGGCCGGCAGGCCCTGGAAGGCGACCCGCTCACCGGCCAGCTTGATCCAGCGGGCCAGCGACTCGTTCTCCGGGAACAGCTTCAGGATCGCCCGGTCGGTGGCGGCGATGTCGGCCGGGTCGCCGGAGAGCGCCGCCCACCGGAACGGGCCCCTGCCCTCGCAGAACAACGGCCGGATGTACGCCGGCACGAAGCCGGGGAAGGCGAAGGCGCGCTGGTAGCCGCCGAGCTGCGCCTCGCCCCGGATCGAGTTGCCGTAGTCGAAGACCTCGGCGCCGGCGTCGAGGAAGCCGACCATCGCCTCGACGTGCTTCGCCATCGACGCCCGGGCCCGGTCGGTGAACTCGGCTGGCTTCGCCGCCGCGTAATCCCGGGCGTCGGCCAGTTCCACCCCCACCGGCAGGTACGCCAGCGGGTCGTGCGCGCTGGTCTGGTCGGTCACGATGTCGATCTCGACGCCCCGGTTCAGCAGCTCGGGAAAGACCTCTGCGGCGTTGCCGACCACGCCGACGGAGAGGGCGCGCCGGTCCCGCTTCGCGGCCAGCACCCGCCGCACCGCGTCGTCCAGCGAGTCGGCCACCTCGTCCAGGTAGCGGTCGTGCACCCGGCGGTCGAGGCGGGTCCGGTCCACGTCGACGATCAGGCAGACGCCGCCGTTCATGGTGACCGCGAGGGGCTGCGCGCCGCCCATCCCGCCGCACCCGGCGGTGAGCGTCAGCGTGCCCGCGAGGGTGTCCTTGAACCGCTTGGCGGCCACGGCGGCGAACGTCTCGTAGGTGCCCTGGAGGATGCCCTGGGTGCCGATGTAGATCCACGAGCCGGCGGTCATCTGCCCGTACATGGTCAGGCCCAGCTGCTCCAGCCGGCGGAACTCCGGCCAGGTAGCCCAGTCGCCGACCAGGTTGGAGTTGGCCAGCAGCACCCGGGGTGCCCACTCGTGGGTGCGCATCACCCCGACCGGACGGCCCGACTGCACCAGCATCGTCTCGTCCTCGCGCAGGTCGGTCAGCGTGCGGACCAGCGCGTGGTACGACGGCCAGTCCCGCGCGGCCTTGCCGGTGCCGCCGTAGACCACCAGGTCGTCGGGGCGTTCGGCCACCTCGGGGTCGAGGTTGTTCATGAGCATCCGCAGGGCGGCCTCCTGCGGCCACCCACGGGCGGTGAGCTGGCTGCCCCGTGCGGCACGGACGGGCTGGGTCATCTCTGGTCTTCTCCGGTCATCCGAGGAATAGCTGACGGCGGGTGGCGGAGGCTTCGAACGCCTCCAGTCGGCGCTGGGTGTCGGCCGGCGCGGCGTCGCAGATCGCCTGCAACAGCACCATGGCCAGGGTCATCGGGGCGGTGTGCAGGTCGAAGACGAGTTGGGCGCCGACCGCGGCGGGCAGCACCACGTCGGCGTGCTCGGTGGCCGGGCTGACCGGGGAGTCGGTGATCGCCACCACGGTCAACCCGGCGGCGCGTGCCTCGCGCAGCGCGTCCAGGGTCTCCCGGGGGTAGCGGGGCAGCACGAAGGCGAGCAGCGCGCCGGCCCCGGCCTCGGCTGCCTGCTCTAGGCGGTCGGTGAGCAGGCTGCCGCCGTCGTCGAGCACCCGCACGTCCGGGTGCACCTTGGCCGCGAAGTAGGCGAAGTAGGCGGCCAGGGGCGCGGCGGCCCGCAGGCCGAGCACCGGCAGCGGGCGGCTGGCGGCGAGCAGCCGGCCGGTCTCGGCGAGCCGGTGCCGGTCGGCGAGCTGACCGGCGAGCCGGTCCAGGTTGCCCATCTCGGCGCGTACCGCCTGCTGGAGTTCGTTGCCGGCGTCCGCCGGTCCGCCGGGCGCGGCGGTGGTCAGGTCGCGCAGCCGGCGGCGCAGGGCCGGGTAGCCGTCGTGGCCGAGTGCGACGGCGAAGCGGGTGACCGACGGCTGGCTGACCCCGGCCAACTCGGCGACCTCGGCCGCGGAGAGGTACGCCACGGCCGGGGCGTGCTGGACGAGGCAGTGCGCGATCCGGCGCTGGGTCGGGGTGAGTCGCACCCCGTCGAACAGATCGAGCACCTGCTCGACCGGCGCCCCGACAGCTCCTTCATTCACGCCAGGACTCTATGCATCAAAACTTTCAGACGGCAAGGGTTCGCATGAACCACTCGTTCTACCGACCTGTCGTTCGGCCGACCGGCGGGACGCTGAGTTGGCACAGGCTCTGTAGGATCCGCACGGCGGTTGAGCGGAGGAGTGGCATGCAGCCGGAGAGCCCGTACAGGTACACCCATTTGTTGGGCGCGTGCCAGGTTGGTAAGGCCTGGGCGGCAGTGGACGGGCAGGGGCAGTTCGCCACCGTGGCCGTGTTGGACGGGGTCGCCGCGTCCGACCAGCGCTGGCGCGAAGCCTTCGGCACCGCGGCCAACGCGCTGGCGCAGGCCGCCGGCGGTCACCAGTACGCCGCAGCCGACCTGTCGGCCGCCCACCCCTGGGTGGCCTACCGGGCCGAGCAGGGGCACGCCCCGCAGCGGCTCTTCCAGAGCCTCGGCATGGACTACCAGCCGGTGCCCGACGTGCCGGTCTCGGCGCCCCCATCGTCGGCTCCGCCCTCGTCGGCGCCACCGGTGTCCGGCGTGCCGCAGCAGGTCAGCGGACCGCCGCAGTCGGTCTCCGGGGTGCCCGAGTTGGTGGCCCACATGCCGCAGCTGCCATGGGCGGTGCACACCAACCCGGTCTCCGGGCAGCCGGTGTCCGCGCCCCCGCAGCCGGTTTCGGGTATGCCGACCTCGCCGGCGGCGTCGCAGACCCCGGCGACCCCTCCCGCCAATGACCCGGCGCTGCCGTCCCCGGCCGCGTACGACCCCTTCGCGGGCACGGGCCGGCGGATCGCCCCGGTGCGGCCCGAGCCGAAGCGGCACAGCTGGCTCTACGTCGTTGGCGCGCTGGTGCTCGCCCTGGTCACCGGCACCGCGGGGTTCTTCGTCGGCAGTGCTGGCGGCGACGATGACGGCCCGCCCTCGCCGTCGGCCAGCGCCTCCCTCGCGCCGTACGAGGCGACGCAGTTCTCCATCAACAGCGCCATCTTCGAGGGCGAGCTGGCTCCGCTGGCAAAGCCCTGGCTGAGCCGGATCGGCGGCTGCGTGTCCTACAACGGGCCCGGTGCCCCGAAGCTGCCGGCCGACGAGAAGCAGCACGTCTTCTGCGACCACAGCGGCGCGTGGCTGCACTTCGTGCTCTACCCCGGGAAGACTCAGAAGGACTCGGCGCGCAAGTTCCGTCTGGGGCTCAACCTTTCCGGCGGTGCGCTGGCACCGGGGCTGCGCGAGGCGACCCGTACGACCGGTGGGGTGAGCAACACCGCTGGCAGCTACGTCGAGTACGCCTTCGACGGCGGGGATGGCCGGACCATCTGCGGTCTCTGGTGGGACCCGGACGACACGAACGGTGCCTTCTACGTCGAGACGCTCTGTGAAGAAGGCATCGCCGGGAACTGGGACGCTCTGCGGGATCTGTGGCGCCGCGGCAGCTGATGGTGGATACCTTCTATGCCGGAATGCGGGAGTTGACCGACAAGATCAAGAGCATGGGGCTCGCGTACCGCATCCTCAGCTTCGGCCTTGTCGTCCTGGCTGCCGCATTCCTGATGGCCGGCAGGTGGGACCTCTCGGTTGCGGTCGGCGTCGGTGCCGTGCTCGGTTGGGTGCTGCTGGAACCGGCCCGGACCACCTGGGCCGTGTTCGTCGTTGCCTTCACCATCCCGGTGACCATCAACTTCGGCTACCCGACCAACCCGTCGTACTCACTGCTGCTGCTTCTCTTCCTCCTCGCCGTCTGGGGGCGCCTTCTTCGCGCCGAACGCGACGGGTGGCGGCGGAACGTGATCCTGGCGGCGCTTCTCCTACCCCTGTCCGGGCTGCTCTCCGGAATGGTGCACTGGCACGGGGTCAAGCCGATCGCTGTCGGTCTCGCGCCTCTCGCGTGCGTCGGCGTGCTGTGTTGGCATGTTGTCGAGGAAGCGCGTCATGATCGACAGCTGATCATCCGAATCGCCCAGACGCTCACCTGGCTCAGCGTTCCGGTCGCGGTATTCGCCAAGTATCAGACGCTCTCGCTGAGCTGGCCGATCTTCGATCAATTCGCGTACCACTGGACCTACACCTCCGCGTTCGACGCGACACGGGCGGTCGGCATTTCGGGGCACCCCATCATCTACGGCAGCTTCGCCATGGCGATGGCTCTCGTTGCGCTGACCATCCGGGGCAGATTCTGGTACGTCCCCTTCACCGCCAACCTTGTTGGGTTGGTGCTGTCGGGCACCCGGAGCGCCTGGGTCGGCACAGTTCTCGCCCTCACCCTGTGGCTGCTCTTCCGATGGCGCAAGGTCTCCTTGCGCGGCATGGGTAGCGCGATCCTCATCACCGCGGTCGCCTTCGCGATCGTGGCTGTCAAGGCGCCGGGCTTCTCCTCCTCCTCATCCTCCACTCCGCCAGGGCCGGTCTGGTTCGCCGGTACGCCGACGGCCTCCGTTCCTGCCCCAGCATCCGAACCTCCCGCAGCGCAATCCCCCACCCCTGCGACCCCCGCCGCCACACCAAGCCACGGAGATTCCGTCGACGTGGCGGGGTCGCGCATCTCTGACCCCTTGGAATCGGCCAGCGCGAGTGCGCGCTTCACCCGGATCAGCGTCGTTTGGGACGGCATCACGCAGGACTGGTCGACGGTCCTGTTCGGGAACGGACCCGAGTCCAACGTTCGCTACCTGGAGAAGGTCGGTATCGGCGACGGTGAGGCGCAGGTCTTCGACAACACCTACCTGACCTTCTGGTACAACTACGGGCTGCTCGGCCTGGCCTGCCTGCTGGCGATCCTGCTGGTTCTCTACTGGCGCTTCCGCTCGCTGACGGCTCGCATCCTGCTCGTCGGGATCGCGGCCCAGGTCTTCTTCTTCGACGCATGGCTGTGGCTCGGGGCGGTGGCCGTGTTCGTCCTGGCGGTCGCATTGTCCGCTGCGGACAACACGTCGGAGTCAACCCGGCCGACGTCGGTGTTCGTTCCCGGAAGGCGGCGGCCGGAGCAGGAGAGCGAGCTGACGAGGTAGCCGCGGTGCGGCCAGTCGCGCCGGGGTTTGTCATCCCTCGCTGATCAACGCGACCGGCTCCAACCCATCGGTGACCTGTTCCACCCGGTAGCCGGTGAGCGCCGATCGCCAGGCTTCCACGTCCTCGCCGACGACGTGGGAGCGGATCAGCCAGATCCGAGCGCCACCCCGCCGTCCTGCCAACGTCAGCGCGCGGTCGAGGCCGGCACGGATACCTGCCGTGTCACGGTTCCGGATCACGACGACGTCGGACCGGGTGGGCATGTCGACCCACCAGCCGACGGTGTTGCCGTACGGTGCGACCAGCTTGACGTCGTCGTGTTGCGAGTAGAACGCGAAGCCGTACCACGCCGCGTTGTTCATGACGACGACGTCGTTCCTCGATCGGTGCGTGGCCACGTACTCGGTGGCCGCGCGGATGTCGGTCACCGCGATCGCGGTGTAGTAGAGCCCCGACTCGTTGCCGTCGAACCGGTACCAGCGGCCGTTGTTCATGGCGAACGTCCCGAGCAGAACCGCGCAGATCGTCGCGGTCATGGCGGTGGGCCACGCACGTGGGAGCCCGCGGCGGACGAGCGCGGCCACACCGCTCGCCAGGCCGGTGACCCCGATGCCGGCCACCGCCGCCGTCGTGACGAGCAGGAAGTGGGAGGTACGCAGCTCCAGCAGCGGATAGGACCTCGCGACCCCCAGCGATGTCACCGCCACCGGTAGCAGGATCACCGCGGTCGCGGAGGCGGGACGAGCCTGCCCGACGAGCGTCAGTACGCCAGCGACGAGCAGGCCGCCAACGACCAGGGCCGGCGCGCCGAGCACCGGGGTCAGGGCGTCGATCTGCCGGCCGAGGTAGTCGGGCAGATCGGTCAGGCTGGGAAAACTCCCGGCCCAGAACTGCTGCATCGCTTCATTTCTGCCCCTCGCCGAGATACCGAAGTAGACGATCGCGATGATCGCTGCGGCGGTGAGCCCGGCCACGGCCACCTCCGCGAGCCGCGCCCACTGGCGGCGGATCGCGGTGACCAGTAACAACCCGCCGAACACGCACGGAGCGGCGATGGCGGTCACGTGGCTGAACAGCATGCCCGCGGCGACCGCGCCCGTGATCACTCCGAGCCGCCTCCGCGACCAGGTCTGCTCCGTCCAGGCGCCCAGGGCGAGCAGGCACACCGTGACGGCGGCGTCGGCGGTGTACTGCTTGAGGTCATGACGGATCTGCTGGGCCGGGAGGAGTAGGACAGCCGCCCCGCAGACCATGCCCGCCACCATGCCGAGTCGCCGCGTCGGCCAGTGCAGCAAACGACCGAGCGCGTACGCGGCGCCAACCGAGAGCCCGTGGAACGCGAGCGGCACCACCCGTAGGTAGTCGGTGTCCGGCACCAGCCGCAGCAGGAGGCTCCACCCGATCGGGGTCGACGAGGTGGCCACCAGCAGATCGCTGAGCGGTAGCCGTACCGAGAGTGCCACCCATGCCTCGTCGAGCCAGTACGACGCCGTGAGCATGGTCTTGAGGTCGTGGACGACCGGGATGAAGGCCAGCAGAACGGCGACGGCGATCCAGTCGGCGGGGATGGGACGGCGCCCGGTCGCGGGTGCCGCCGACGTGTCGGAATGACTCACGTCCGCGCATGCGAGCTGTGTAACCACACGGATTCCCATCCCGAGTGCGGAACGGTCGGGCGTCATACTCCAACCTGACGGCGTCGTCGGAAGGAGCGAGACGCGCTGCCGGTCTTAAGCAGGTGCTGATGCAACGGCCGCTTCCCGGTGAAGTTCCGGTGTGGGGAAGCGACTGGGTGGTGCGGCGGTGCTCCCCTCCGATACGTCCTCAGTCGGGCCACCACCTCTCGGCGGTGCCGGTTCGTCGGGTCGCTCGCGTAGCTTGGATGGCGTCCAGTTCTTGAGCCGCAGCGCCGGCTTCTCGACCCAGTGCCATGAGAGCATCGCGAGCCCCGTACTGACCAGGGCGCTGGCCGTGAAGAAGCCGAGAAGACCGATTGCCTGCACCCCGAACTTGGCCATGACCTGCTGCACGACGAACGAGTAAATGTACACCCCGTACGAGTAGTCGTTGTGGTGTCCAACCCGGTGCAACGGCTTCGGCAGCCGCACGGCGAGCCAGAGGATGACGTACGCATAGGCGACCAGCCCCGGGCCGAAGAAGTTCCCACTGACGGCGAACCAGCCGAAGACGACCAGCGCGAGCACACCGAGTGCGTCGTTGATCGGCAAACGGTCGCTGCACAGCTCAGCGACCCCGCCGAGGAGGAACATGAAGCCGAACCAGAGAAGGTCGTTCTGTTGGAGCACGCCGAGCAGCGGCAGCGGCCCGATCGTCCCGTCATCCAGATTCCCTGCCCGTCGCTGCGATGCAGGAAGTAGTTCCAGCAGATGACCCCGAAGACGCCCACCGCGCCGAGCAGCGGAAGCCAGCGGAGCTGCCGGCGCAGGATGGTGAGAGCGGCCAGGACGGCTACCAACAGGTAGCAGTAGAACTCGTAGGCGAGCGTCCACAGCGATCCGTTGATCGTGTTTCCGCCCTGCCACCGCCAGTACGGCGTGTCACCCTGCAGCAGGTCACTGATCCCGAGTTGGCGGAGACCACCCCACCAGTTCTGCCGCAGGTCGTCGAGCGCGCCTCCGGGACTCCGCCACAATCCGTCGACTGTGCCGTGCCGATCGAGATAGAGCAGGGGTGCGACGACCAGGCCCGTGAGCAGGAGACAGACCCACAGGCCGGGCCAGATCCGCAGGGCCCGACGCCACAGGAAGCGGGGCACCGAGCTGCGCCGGGCGGAACGGACGATCAGGAACCCAGAGATCGTGAAGAATCCGGCCACTGCCACGTCGCCCACGTCGAGCCGCTGCATGAGCGGACGCCCGAAGTCGAGCGCCGCCGTGTGGGACAGCACCACGATGAGCGCGAATGCGAGCCGGAGGGCCCCGAAACTGTTCGCGCGTCCGCGATACGCCTCGGCCATCGGCTGCCACGTCGTTGTTCGTCGCACCGAACGCCGCAGGAGCGAGGAGGGCACTAGCTGGACGTCGCCCGCGGGGCTGACATGGGTACGGGTTCACCCGCGCCGTGGTCCGTAGCCACCGGTGAACCGATCAGGCGTGCCGCCCGCCGGTGTCGTCGAGCGGCTAGGGGCAGACCGACCAGGAACTCGGGAAACATGCCGAAGAAGGTCTTGGCGCTCTGCAACTCCAAGGTGTGCGCCCGCGACCACTGGAAGGAGTTTGTCGCACGTGCCCAGTGGTGGGTCCAGCGGACGTCGCCGAGCAGGGCGACCGGGAGGCCGTGTCGCCATGCCCGCAGCCCGAGCTCGTGGTCCTCGTAGTAGAGGAAGAACCGCTCGTTCCACTCACCCATCGCGATGAAGTCGGCGGTGCGGGCGGCGACCGCCGCGCCCATGACCCAGGCGACGTAGACCGCCTCACCGGCATTGGCCACCACCCGGTAGGTCGCGTGCAGCCGGGAGAGGGGCCAGATCTTCCGGTTGCCCAGCTTGGCGGTGGCGTAGGGGAAACCTCGCCCGTTGGGCTGGGGGACCCCCTCCGTGGAGAGCAACTGGGGAGCGACCAGACCACCGTGGGCGTCGAGGTGCCGCCGGAGCACGTCGAAACCGTCCGGGCCGATTTCGAGGTCGGGGTTGGCGAACAGAATGTACTGACCAGCCGCCTCGCGTACGCCGACGTTGTTGGCCCTGGAGAAGCCGACGTTCTCCGGTAGCCGGATGACCCGGGCACCCAGCTCCTCCGCCACCGCGACCGAGTCGTCGGCGGAGCAGTTGTCGACGACGATCCACTCGTAGGGCTTGTCGGCGTCGCGCCAGCACTGGCGGAGGGTGTCCGCCGAGTTGTAGGTGACCGTTACGACACTCCACTGGTGTCCTGCCATCACGCGCTCCGAACTCTCAGATAGCTGAACAGGGTTGCAAAGCCGAACCGCTTGCCCTTCCACTGCCGGCGGGCGGCCGGCCCCTCGATCAGTCCACGTCCCACGCCGCGCAGGAACGGTCGCAGCAGGCCCTGACTCGCGCGTCGGGCGGCCAGCGCCAGGTGCGCCAACGCGAGGATCGGGATCGCGACGAGCATCAGCGGCCAGGTGAAGGTCCGGGCCGCGACCAGGAGCCGGTTGCGGGCCAGCAGGAACGCCCGGAATCCCTGGAGCTTGTTGTCGCCCTCGACGCTGTGGCCCCCGGCGTGCGGGAGCATGATGTCCAGCCGGCGGGTGCGCAGGCCCTCCGCATAGAGCCGGAAGGCGAGGTCGGCGTCCTCGCCCCAGGCGAACAGGTGCTCGTAGAATCCGCCGAAGCGGCGGAAGAGCGCGGTCGGGAAGACGGCCGCGCCGCCGGACGGACCGAGTGGCCCCCGCGGCACCGTCGCGGCCCGGTCGATGAAGAGCGAGACCGGGTGCAGGTCGATGCCGACGTACTCGCCGCCGTGCATGGCCAGGCCGACCGCGATCGGGTTGCCAGGGTCAGCCTCGATGGTGGCGCAGAGACGGGCCAACGCGCCCTCCGGCAGCCAGACGTCCGGGTTCAGCAGCAGGACATGGCTTGTCTCCGCCGCCGCGACGGCCCGGTTGCAGCCCGCCGCGAAACCCGGATTCGACGAGTCCGGGAGGTACTGGTACCGGTCGTCGTCCAGACAACTGGCGATGACCTTCGCGCACCCGTCCTCCGGCCAGTTGTCGGCGAAGATGAACCGCACCGGGAGCCCGTCGGCAGCGCGTACCCAGGTCGGCAGCGTTTCGGCGAGCATGTCGCTGGACCGGTAGAGGACCGTGACGATGGTCAGCGTCTCTGCCACTCGGGCACCCCCCTCATCATTGGTTGGTCATTCAAGGAAAGCCGGGCAGGACAACGCGTGCTGGTCACAGCAGCGAGCGGTACAGGTCCTGCCAGCGGGTCACGCACCGGTCGAAGGCGTACTCCTCGGCGTACCACTCGGCCACCCGCTGCCCCTCGTCTGGCGCGCGGCGGCCGACCGCCTCCCGAATGGAACCGGCGAGCGCGGCGGGCGCGAGGTCCGCCTGGAACGCCAGCGTGCCCGTGGCATGCCGGGTGACCTCGGCCAGGCCGCCGGCCCCGGTGTGCACAACGGGTACGCCCAGGGACAGCGCCTCCAGCGCGCTGAGCCCGAACGACTCGACCCGGGAGGGCACCACCAGGCAGTCGATCTGCTGCAGGAAATCCGCGGCCGTGACCCGGCCGACGAGTTCGAGGTTCGGTCGGGCGGCGATCGGCAGTGAGCCGGCGCCAGCGACCTTGAAGTCCACGTCCGGGAGGAGGCCGGCGATCTCGGGTAGGAGGTCAACCCCCTTCTCCTTCTCCAACCGGCCGAGGTAGCCGACCAGCGGCCGCCGACCCGGCTCCCGCGGGTGCGCGGGCTTCGGGCTGGGCCAGGTGGCCGGCAGCGGGTTCGGGATCACATGGATGTTCTTGACGCGGCCCCGGTCGCGCAGCTCGGCGGCCTCGAACTCGGACACCGCCACCGTCGCGTGTGGCCGGGCGCGGCGCATCGCCAGGTCCAGGGTGATGTTGGACTGGATGGCGGCCTTCTGCTGAAGTGACGCGGCGGTGTCCCGGTACTGCCAGAGGCTGTTGTGCAGCGTGACCACGAGCGGGGTCCGCTTGCGCTCCATGCTCAGCGCCGCCCGGGAGTGCATCGCCGCCGACAGCAGGTGGGCGCAGACCACATCCGGCTGCACCTCGGTGACGAGGCGGCGGATCTCCCGGGCATAGGCCAGGTCGATCCGGCTGGTGGCGCTGAGCCCGATCCAGGGCACCCCGGCCTCGCGCAACGCATGGCCCACCTCGTCGTCCGAGGTGGCGGCGATGACCTCGACACCCGTCCGGGCATGAGCCGGGATGATTTCGGTCAGGATCCGTTCCGCGCCGCCGAGTTGCCGCCGTCCGGAGCCGCCTGTGGTGCAGACAAACAACACCTTCACGAGGCACGCAGTCCCTCGACGGCACCGCGCGCGATCGCCCGGCGGACGGGGTTTCCGCCCACCGCCGCCCGCAGCAGCACCCCGCCCACGTACGCCGTCGTGGCGATGCGGCCGCGCCGGCCGCCCATGTCCCGGCTCGCCCGGATGAACTCTCGGGTACGGCGCTGGGAGATCTCCTCCTCGGACCAGCGCCGCTTGGCGGTCGCATCGTCCTCGTGCATGATCACGGCCTCCGGCACGTACGCCAGCCGCATGCCCTGTTGACGCACGGCCCAGCACAGCCGCATGTCCTCGGAGTAGAAGAAGGACGTCTCGTCGACGCCGCCGATGGCGTCGAAGGTGCTCCGGCGCATGGCCACGAAGGGCCCGGTCAGCCAGTCCGCCTTTTCCGGCGGCGCGACGATCCGCAGGTTCGGCAGCACGAGGCTCAGCCCGGTGGCGTGGGCGAAACCGACGCCCATGCTCAGGAACCGCCCGCCCTCCGTCTGCGACACACCCGCTGGCGTCACCACGCCGGGGAAGGCCGCACCCACCTTGGGGTCCTCGAGGGCGGCCAGCAGTCGGGTCACGGCATCGGCGTGCACGATGATGTCGTTGTTGGAGAGGATGACGTTCGCCCGGCTCGTGTGACGCACGCCGAGGTTCATTCCCCGTGCGTACCCCAGGTTCGAGCCGGACTGGACGTACCGGACACCCTGCTGGGCGCAGAACTCGCTCAACGCCTCCTGGATGTGCGGGGAGCTGCCGTTGTCCACGACAACGATCTCCGCCGCGCTCGGCAGCGACAGGACGCAGGCGCGGGTGCGCTCGAAGTCCTCCCACGCGAGGACAACAATGGAGACATCCATGTCAAACCGTCCCATGATTCGGCGACTGCGCCCGGCGCAGACTCGCTCTCGACGCGAAGGCGTGTACGGCGTAGGCGAGCGTGGAGGCAGCCGCCGCCCCGATCACGCCCGCCCAGGGGATGATCGCGAAGTACGCGGGGATCGCGAACGCCAGGGTGATCATGGCGACCACGGTCGTCGCCCGCTCGCCCCGCCTCTTCAACAGCAGGGCGCTCCAGCTCTTGCCGGCCGCCGTGGCCAGTGAACCGGGCAGAAGGACGAGGCCGAGGATCCAGGCGTGCCGGTACTCCGGCTGCAGGTAGCCCAGCACGGCAAGTCCGACGACAGCCGCCAGAGCAATCGGCAGGGCCGCCTTGACCACGGCTCGCGTCGGGTCGGGCCCGTCGGCACCGTCCCGGCTGGCCAGGATCCGCTGCGCGCGCACGACGGCACCGGCCTGCGCGAACTCCAGCGCGGCGACCGCCAGGGCGTAGACACCGAGCGGTCCGGCACCGACGAACCGGGCCACCAGGATCTGGTTGAACCGGAGCGTCATCATCTGGGCGAAGATCCCGAGATGCAGGTTCCCGACCGCGACCACGTCGGAGCGGTATTCCGATCTCGTGGCCGCTGGCGTCGGCGCAGGTCCGATCCGCCGGACCATCCCCAGCACCAGACCGCACACGGCCAGCGCGCTGAGCCACTGAACAACGAGCCACACCATGCTCCACAGGCCGCCGTCGAGGTGCCCGGCGGCGTAGAGAGCGAGGTAACCACCGACCAGGACCGCCCCGCTCACCGCACGCATCGAGTAGACGAGCATGAAGCTCTTCTGCCGCAGCGCGATCGACGAGACCGTGTTGAAGATGGTCAGACCCGCCGCGGACCCCACCGCGATCACGTAGCTACCGAGGCCGGCCACCGCGATGAGCAACGCGGCGGCGACAGCGGAGAGGATGACCGAGGCCCCCAACAGGGCGAGGACCCACGGACGGCCCCGGGAGAAGACCCAACCGGCCGGGCGGGACAGCAGGAACGTGTCCAGCGACAGACCACCGACGGCGGCGCCCAGCGTGGCGCTCACCATGTTCGCGGAGAGTTCGCCACGCTCAGCCGGGGGCAGCGCCACCGACAGGACCGCCGCCAGGCCGGTCAGGCCCAGCGCGCCCATGAAGAGACGCTCGGGTGCGATGAGCCGCCGGAGCAGATCCATGGCGCGACGACCGGGGGGTGGTGTCACGCCGGAGCCCGAGGACGGCCGAGCAGCATTGACCAGCGACACGCCGTTTCGCCCCCCATACTTGCGACACGTGCAGTACGACGAGTCGTACGCCGCTGGTGATTTCTACCGGACGACCGCTCTACCTGCAATCGCCCGGGCGGTTCGACCCGGAGGCCCCCGAATCTCCTCCGCGGCAACCGAACGGTCGGGTGGCTTGCTCCCCGACCTGCCCCGCGTACACTTCCGGACCCGTGAGGATCCTCGTCACCGGCGGAGCCGGATTCATCGGGTCGGAGTACGTTCGCCTGCTGCTGGGCGAGCCCCTCGGCAGTGCCGACGGCGTGCCGCCGCTCGAGCCGGCGGCAGTGACCGTGCTCGACAAACTGACCTACTCGGGTAACCGGGCCAACCTGGCACCGGTACAAAACGATCCACGGTTGCGGTTCGTGCAGGGCGACATCTGCGACCCGGTCCTGGTCGACCAGGTCGTCGCCGACCACGACGTGATCGTGCACTTCGCCGCCGAATCACACGTCGACCGGTCCATCGCCGGCGCCGCGCCGTTCGTCACCACCAACGTGCTGGGCACCCAGACACTGCTCGACGCCGCGCTGCGCCACCGCACCGGCCGGTTCGTGCACGTCTCCACCGACGAGGTCTACGGCTCGATCGACGAAGGATCCTGGACCGAGACCTGGCCCCTGGCCCCCAACTCGCCGTACTCGGCGTCCAAGGCCAGCTCCGACCTGCTCGCCCTGGCCTACCACCGCACCCACGGCATGGACGTGGTCGTCACCCGCTGCTCCAACAACTACGGGCCCTACCAGTTCCCCGAAAAGGTCATCCCGCTGTTCGTCACCAACCTGCTCGACGGCGGCACCGTCCCCCTCTACGGCGACGGCGCCAACATCCGCGACTGGCTGCACGTGCACGACCACTGCCGAGGCATCGCCCTGGTCCAGCAGAAAGGCCGCGCCGGAGAGGTCTACAACATCGGCGGCGGCACCGAACTGACCAACAAGGAACTCACCGGCCGACTCCTGCAAGCCTGCGACGCCGACTGGGACCGCGTCATCCCCGTCGCCGACCGCAAGGGCCACGACCGCCGCTACTCCCTCGACATCACCAAAATCCACGACGAACTCGGCTACAGCCCCAGCATCGACCTCGACCACGGCCTCGCCGACACCGTCCGCTGGTACCAGGAAAACCGCGCCTGGTGGGAACCCCTCAAGACCACCCCCACCGCATGACCCGACTACTCCTCACCGGCGCCGGCGGAATGCCGGCGCCGGTGAGCTGAGTTCCATCGGACTGTCAGGCACCACGCCGTCTGTCGCGGCGTCCGGCGTCCGGTCAGCGGCCCCCGGCGCGGAAGACTTCCGCGACCGTACGGAGCACGACCTTGACGTCCAACCACAGCGACCAGTTCTCGATGTAGTAGTTGTCGAACCGCGCCCGGTCGGAGATCGGCGTGTCGCCGCGCAGGCCGCTGACCTGGGCGAGACCGGTGAGCCCGACGGGTACGCGGTGGCGCGCCGCGTAGTTCGGGTACTCGGCGGAGAACTTCTCCACGAAGTAGGGCCGCTCCGGCCGCGGCCCGACCACGCTCATGTCGCCGCGCAGGATGTTCCACAGCTGGGGCAGCTCGTCCAGCGAGGTCCGACGCATGAACCGGCCGATCGGCCCGACCCGCCGGTCGTGCGCGATGGACCAGTTGGTCTGCGACTCCTGCTCGTTCACCGGACGCATCGACCGGAACTTGATGACCTTGAACGGCTTGCCGTACCGGCCGATCCGCTCCTGATAGAAGAAGATGCCCCGGCCCCCGTCGATGAACGTGGCGATGGTGCAGAGCAGCAGCACGGGGCTCAGCAGGATCAGTGCGACAGCGGCGAACAGCATGTCGGACGCCCGCTTGATGGCCCACCGCGGACCGGTCAGCGAGATGTCGCCGATCTTGACGATCGGGAACGCGCCGATGTGGTCCGGGTAACCACTGTGCGAACGGGAACCCCACAGGCGCGACACCGCCCAGAGGTCACAGTGGGAGCTGCGGGGACGCAGCAGGGTCTCCATGAGCGTGGACTCGTCGCAGTCCGGGTCGGCGATGACCAGGACCTCGCACTCCAGCAACCGCACAAGGTGGTCGAGGTCGGACAGCGTGCCGCTCAATGGAAGCACCCCGGTGCCCTCGCGGGACGGAGCGTCGACGCAGCCGACGAACCGCAGACCGTACTGCGGGTAGCGGCGCAGCAGCCGGGCGAGTTCGACACCGATCGGCCCACCGCCGACGATGATCGCGTTGTGCTCCGCCCACCGCCGCTTGCGGGACAGGACGGTGAACGCCCTGCTGGCCGCGCGCCCGAGGATCACGAGCGCCGCCGACAGCGCGACACCCCGCATGAACCCGCCCACGTACGCCACCGAGGAGTGGCGCTCCGCCGCGATGATGGCCACCACTGCGGCCGAGGCGAGCAGTCGCCCACCGAGGCTCGGCAGTTCGTCCAGAATGCTCACGTGACGGCGGGGCCGGTAGAGACCGCCGACCGCGAAGAAGGCCACCGTCAGGACGGCGTTGGCCAGGGTCCCGCGCCAGTAGTTGTGCGTCAGCAGCAGCGGAGCGATCAGCGCGACGGCGTCGACGGGCGCGATCATCATCCACGCCCGCAGCCACCGGGTCCGCGACGAGGTGCTGGACCTGGCGTACGGCAGGACGGCGGTCGTGCTGAGGCCGGGCGCCTCTGCATGGGCCTCCGGCTCCCGGGCTTGAACGACGGGTGGGGCACCGTAGTGACGGGCCCCGTCGCCCGGAAGGCTGGACTGCCCTTCGCCGACGTGCGGCGTGGGCGAATGGCTGGTCGCCGATTGGCCTGACATGTGTGGACCTCCCCGTGAACGCCCCGGTCAGACATCACGACCAGAAGGGCGACCGAACTTTACGATCGGCAGGGGCGCGCCACCATGGCCAGCAAGCCAGTTCCTTGTCCTACTTTGCGGCGGACAGAATCTCCGGCACGTTGTCGTTGCGTACCGCGTTGAACACCCGCGTGGCCTTTTCCTTGTCGGCGAGGACGACGCTCTCGTTGCCGATCTGACCCGTGCCCTTCGTGGGGCAGGTGAGGAACGTCAGGTTGCCGCTGCGCAGTTCGCGAAGCTCGGCCGCGAGGTCCAGCAGGTTCAGGGACTTGTCCACCGCCACCGCGTCCGCCGTCGCCTTGACGAAGGAGTTCAGCTTGGCCGGGTTGGCGAGCGTCCCGCCCGACGCCGCCTTGTCCAGGATCGCCTTGATCACCTGCTGCTGGTGGCGGATCCGGGCGAAGTCGCCATCGGCGAAGGCGTGGCGTTCGCGTGCGTAGTCGAGCGCCGCTGCCCCGTCCATCTTCTGCGGGCCGGCGTTGAACGTCCGGCTGCCGTTGAGCGCGTACAGCGTGGTGAAGCCCTTCTCCACGTCCACGTTGATGCCACCGAGCGCGTCGACGATCTCCTTGAAGCCTCCGAAGTCGACCATCGTCACGTGGTCGACGCGGACGCCGGTGAACTTCTCGACGGTCTGCACCATCAACGGAACGCCACCCCACGCGAACGATGCGTTGATCTTCGCGTCCCGGCCACCCCGCCCCTGCGGGGACTTTGGCACGTTCACCCAGGTGTCCCGGGGGATCGAGATGAGCTGCGCGCTCGACCGGTCCTTCGGGAGGTGGGCCAGGATGATCGTGTCGGTGCGGGAGCCGGAGTCGTTCTCCGGGTCACGCGAGTCACTGCCGAGAATCATGATGTTCATGGCGCCCTTGGCGGTCTCGACCACCTGCGGGCGCTCGGCCTCCGGCACCTCCCCGAAAGCGTCGACTCGCTCGATCCCGGAGTTGATAGAGCGGAAGTAGAGCCCTCCGGCGACCATTCCGGCACCGCCGAGCAACGCCAGGACCACGAAGGTGATCAGTACGACCTTGCGCCACCGGCGACGCCGCGGAGGCGCCTCCTCGGTCGGCTCCGGTGGCGACTGCGCCTCAATGAACTGAGTCTCGGGCTCCGCGTACTCCTGGCGATACTGCATGGTCGCGATGCTACTAATTGCTGCTCCGGCGCCGTACCCCCCGTCCGTGCCATACGGGTCCATTTCCGGACCGAAAATTTCTTCGACCATCGGTCACGTGAACCTGGTATGAAGCTGCCGTGGACGCCACTCAGTTGCGCCGAGCCATCGCCCGTACTCCCCTCGCACCCGTCGCTGCCTTCCCCAAGCGGCTTGCCCGGGTCGCCCGCCACGACGCCAAGGTGCTCCGCATCTCGGCCCGGTGGCTGGTCACCTCTCGGGAGCACCACAACTACACGTACGAGCTGACCAAGCTCAGCCGCCACCACCTGTCCTGGTTCGTCAGCGTGGTCTGCGACCGGCCCGTCAAGGAGGTCCGCGGGTGGCTCGACGAGATCGAGTCAGACCACGCGCTGCGCCAGCACATCGAGCAGGCCACCGCCGCTGCCTCCCGCCGTGGCCTCGCGGACAAGCAGGTCCACTACGCCCGGCGGATCGGCTGGTACGCGATCGTGCGGGCCACCCGCCCCGCACACGTGGTGGAGACCGGCGTCGACAAGGGGTTGGGCAGTTGCGTCCTGGCTGCCGCCCTGCTGCGTAACGCGCAGGAGGGTCATCCGGGCCGGGTCACCTCGCTGGACATCAACCCGGAGGCTGGCTACCTGGCCGCCAGCGCGCCCTGGTCCGAGGTGGTCGACCTGGTGATCGGCGACTCGATCGCCTCGATCGGGGCGCTGGACCGCCCGGTCGACCTGTTCCTGCACGACAGCGACCACAGCCGGGCCCACGAGAAGCGCGAGTTCGACGCGGTGGAGCCGAAGCTCGCCCCCGGCGCGATCCTGCTCACCGACAACGTCACCAGCACCAACGTGCTCGCCGAGCACGCCGAGCGCACCGGGCGGCGGTTCCTCGCCTACCGGGAGAGCCCCGCCAACCACTGGTACCCGGGCGACGGCATCGGCGTGGCATGGTAGCCGGGTGCGGCTGACATCGATTCACACGTACCCCGTCAAGGGTTGTCACCGGCTCGACCACGACGGCGCGTTCGTGCAGCCGTGGGGGCTGGCCGGTGACCGGCGCTGGATGGTGGTGGACGCCAACGGTGTCGGCGTCACCCAGCGCGAGACCACCCGGCTGGTCGGCCTGCGTGCCACCGTGCGCCCGGGAGGTCTCTCGCTGCGCGCCGACGGGCAGCCCGACCTCGACGTGTCCGAGCCAGCCGGCGGTGATCCGGTCGCGGTGCGCACCTTCCGCACCCGGAAGCTCCCGGTTCCCGCGCTGCCGGCCGGCCCGGCGGCCGACGCCTGGCTCGGCGCGCTGCTCGGCTGGCCGGTCCGGCTGGTCTGGCTGGCCCGGCCGACCCGTCACCTGGCCGCCGCTGACCGCGAGCACGACACCGGTGACCAGGTCAGCTTCGCCGACGCCTACCCGCTGCTGCTGGCGAACGCCGCCTCCCTCGACGCGCTCAACGGCTGGCTGGCCGAGGCCGGGGAGGAGCCGGTGCCGATGGCCCGGTTCCGGCCCAACCTGGTGGTCGAGGGGGCATCGGCCTGGGCCGAGGACGACTGGGTCGGCCGGTCGATGCGTATCGGCGACCTGCGGTTCCGCGCCGCCGGGCCGTGCGACCGCTGCGTGGTGACCACCACCGACCAGGAGACCGGGGTACGCACGAAAGAACCGCTGCGCACACTCGGGCGGTATCGCAACGTCCAGCAGAAGCTCCTCTTCGGCCTGAATCTGGTACCGGTCGACAGTGGACCGTTGGCCGTCGGCGCCCCGCTCGTCATCGAGCCCTGACCGGCTGCGCTGCTCCGGGAGCGCACCGGTCACCGTCCGTCGATGCTGTCTTAGCTTTGGCTTAGCCGGCTTGTCCGGCCCCTCACGGGTCCGGCAGCATCGCCGTCGTGACGGACGGAAGCGCTCCCGGCGGCGTCGACATCGAGCTTGACCTGGATCGGGCTCCGGACGGCCGGCCCGCGCCCTCGTCCGGCCCGGTGCCCTGGCTGGTCGCCACCGGCGTCACCATCCTCGCGGCGGCGCTCGGGCTCACCCTGACGCTGCGATCCGGCTCCGCCCCGGCCTGCGCCGCCGGCCGCACGCTCGCCGCCGCGCCGCTCACCGGCACCGCCACGCACAACGGCAAGGCGACCTTCTACGACTTGAACGGTGCCGGCGGCAACTGCTCGAACCCCGCCGCGCCGGCCAACCGGCTCTACGTCGCGCTCGGTCCCACGGAGTATGCCGCCGGCGCCGCCTGCGGCGGGTTCCTCGACGTGACCGGCCCGAAGGGCACCGTCCGCGTCCTGATCATGGATCAGTGCCCGGAGTGCGCGCCCGGACATCTCGACCTGTCCCGGGAGGCGTTCGCCCGGATCGCGGACCCGGTCAAGGGCCTCGTCCCGGTCACCTACCGCGCGGTGGTCAACCCGCCGCTGCCCGGCCCGCTCACCTTCCGCATCAAGGAGGGCGCGTCGCAGTGGTGGTTCGCCGTCCGGGTGGGCAACCACGGCAATCCGCTGCGCGCCGTCGAGGTCCGGCAGGGTGACAGCGGTCCGTGGCGGACGGCCGTGCGGCAGGACTACAACTACTGGCTGATCGCCTCCGGCGCGGGCGCCGGGCCGTTCAGCGTCCGGGTGAGCGACGTCTACGGGCACCGCGCCACCGTCGCCGGCATCCGGATGGCACCCGGCCAGGTGCAGACCAGCGCGGTCCGGATGTACGCGACCGGCGCCGCGGCGGCCACCCCGCGCCCGCCCGCCTCGGCGCGGCCGTCCGCCACCCGAGCAGGGGGTACGCCGACACCGGCCCGCCGTCCGGTCGAGGTCGCGAGGGCGAGCGCGCCGGCCGCCGAAACGCCGTCGACCCGCCCGGCCGGGGCCACGGCCCGCTGGTGCGGCTGACCGGTCAGTCGGTCGGGGTCAGGTCGAGCCACATCAGGATCTCATCCCGATCGTCTCCGGGCGCCAGCCGCAGCGCGCCCGGTAGCCTGCCGATCTCGCGGTATCCCAGGCGGCGGTAGAACCCGTCCAATCCCAGCCCGTCCCGCACCGTCACGTGCAGTGCCTCGTGGCCCAACTTCCGGCCCAGCCGGGTGGCCTCGCGCATCAGTGCCGAGCCGTACCCGGTGCCCTGGGTGTCCGGGTGGACCATCACCCGCTTCAGTACGCACCAGTGCGCCTTGAGCGGGAACCGGTTGTCACTGAAGATCAGCACGGCCACCAGGCGGTCACCGGCGTACCCGACCAGCAGCCGGTCCGGCCCGTCGGTGATCCCGGCGAAGGTCGGGTCGGCGGTGGCATGGACGTCGGTGGCGGTGACCGGGGGTACGAAGCCGACCGCGCCGCCGGCGTTGGTGACGTCCACCCAGAGGGCGACGATCTCGGCGCGCAGCTGCGGGGTCAGGTCGGGATCGAGGACGAAGTGCAGGCTCACGGCACCCATCCTGACCGCGCGAGCACCCGATCGGCCCGAGGTGTGCTCCGACCAACAGTGCGGGCCCCGAGCACTCACGTGTGGCTCAATCGTGCGGGAGGGGGGACTCGAACCCCCACGTCCAATAGGACAATAGGACCTAAACCTACCGCGGCTGCCGTTACGCCACTCCCGCCAACCTGCTGATTCTAGAGCGTCTGGCTACGGCGGTGTCACCTCGGTGATGTTGCGCGCGGCGGCGGCCGCCGTGGCCAGCGCCTCGGGCGTGTACTTGTATCGGACCATTCACACATGGTGACGGCCCGATACGACAGTCAGTCCAGGCCGAGGTCGCGGCGGAGTTTGGCGACGTGCCCGGTGGCCTTGACGTTGTAGAACGCGTGCTCGATCTTGCCGTCGGCGTCGATGACGAAGGTCGAGCGGATCACGCCGGTCACGGTCTTGCCGTACAGCTGCTTCTCGCCGTACGCGCCGTACGCGTTGAGCACCGCCTTGTCCACGTCCGAGACCAGCGGGAAGGTGATCGCGTCCCGGTCGCGGAACTTCGCCAGCTTCTCCGGCTTGTCGGGGGATATGCCCACCACCTCGTAGCCGGCGGCCTGGAGGGAGGCGAGCGAGTCGCGGAAGTCGCAGGCCTGCTTGGTGCAGCCCGGGGTCATCGCCGCCGGGTAGGCGTAGAGGACCACCTTGCGGCCTCGCAGGTCGGACAGGGTGAGCTGGTCACCGGTGTCGGTGGGGAGGGTGAACTCGGGGGCGGGGTCACCGGGAGTGAGGCGGTCGGGCGCGGTCATGGCCCGACCCTACCGCCGGGCCGGCCGGTGCCGCCGCTGCCCACGCGCCAGCGCGGCGGCGATCCTGACCCCTGCGCCGTACCTCCGAAGGTGATCAAGAACATGCGTTGTTGCCAGAGTCTGGCAACAACGAGGTATGGGAAATAGGCTGACCTCGCCGGCCCGTACGGGCCCGCTGACGCGTGGGAGGTCGCGTGGAAACCCTGGCGATGCACATCTCGAACGGGATCATCGATGGTCCCGTCGCAGCGGTCTTCGCGGCGCTGGCCCTCGCCGCGCTCACCGGCTGCGTCCTGCGCGGCCGGCGCGACCTGGACGACCGGCTGGCCCCGATGGCCGGCCTGGTGGCCGCGTTCATCTTCGCCGTCCAGATGCTCAACTTTCCGATCTTCACGGCCGGGGTAAGCGGCCACCTGCTCGGTGGCGCGCTCGCCGCGATGCTCGTCGGCCCGTGGGTCGGCGCGCTCTGCGTGGCCGTGGTGCTGGTCGTGCAGGCGCTGATCTTCGGTGACGGCGGCGTCGCGATGCTCGGCCTCAACATCACCAACATGGCGCTGCTCGGCACCGCCGCGGCGTACCTGCTGATCGCGGTGCTGCTGCGGGTGCTGCCCCGTACCCGGGCCGGCCTGGCCGTGACCGCGTTCGTCTCCGCGATGCTCAGCGTGGTGGTCGCGTCGCAGGGCTTCGTCCTGCAGTACTGGCTGGGCGGCACCACCGACCTGGGCGGCAACCTGGCCGGCCTGGCCGGAACCATGGCCGGGGTTCACCTGCTGATCGGCATCGGTGAAGGCCTGATCACCGCGACGACCGTGCTCACCGTCGCGAAGGTTCGCCCCGATCTCGTCTACGCGTTGCGCGGGCTGCGGTCGACGTCCGCGCCCGCCGTCCCGGTCGTCGGAGGTGTCCGGTGAAGAACCGTTCCTGGGGTTTCCTGGTCGGCGGGCTGCTGGTCGCCCTGCTGCTGGCCGGGGTCGTGAGCAACTACGCCTCGTCCCACCCGGACGGGTTGGACTCGTCGCTGCTGAAGGGCTGCACCGTCGACGCCGATGACAACATCGTCGGCGGAAGCTGCCCGGCCCAGCAGACTCGGGACCACGAGTTGGGGGACAGCCCGCTCGCCGACTACGGCGTGCGGGGAGTGGGCAACGACTTCCTCTCCACCGGCCTCTCCGGGGTGCTCGGGGTGCTGCTGACCTTCGCGATCGGTGCCGGTGGCTTCTGGCTGCTGCGCCGCCGTGGCACCACGTCGACCCCGGGTGACACGGCGACGTCCGTCGAGGGCGCGGCGCCGGCCGAGGGTGACGCGGCGACGTCCCGCGCCGGCGCGGCCGGCTGAGCGAGGAGTACGCAGATGGGTGCCGGTCACGGGCACGTGCTGTACCGGGAGTCGGACTCTCCCGTGCACCGGCTCCCGCCCGAGGTCAAGATCGTGGCGATGGTGGTCTTCACCATCGCCGTGGTAGCCACCCCGCGCGCGGCGTTCTGGGCCTTCGGCGCGTACGCCCTGCTGGTGGCGGCGGTGGCGGCGCTGGCCAGGGTGGGGCCCCGGTGGCTGCTCAGCCGGGCACTGATCGAGGTGCCGTTCGTGCTGTTCGCCGTGGCGCTGCCGTTCCTCGGCGCCGGTGAACGGGTCGACGTGCTGGGCCTGCGACTGTCCGAGGACGGGTTGCACGGCGCGTGGAACATCCTGGCCAAGGGCACCCTGGGCGTCCTCGCCTCGCTGCTGCTCGCCGCGACCACCACCACCCGGGACCTGATCGTGGGGCTGGACCGGCTGCACTGCCCGCAGGTGCTCACCCAGATCGCCACGTTCATGCTGCGCTACCTCGACGTGCTGGTCGGCGAGGCGCGGCGGATGCGGGTGGCGCGGATCTCGCGGGGTGACGACCCGCGCTTCCTGTGGCAGTTGCGCGGCTTCGCCGCCGGGATCGGGGCGCTGTTCCTGCGGGCCTTCGAACGCGGTGAGCGGGTCTACCTGGCGATGCTGTCCCGGGGCTACACCGGGCGGATGCCCGCGGTGTGGCAGGGCGACGGCGCGGCGACCGCCGGTCAGTGGCTGGTCGCGGCGACCGTGCCGGTGTTGGCGGCCTCCATCGCCGCCACCGCCGTCGTGCTGACATGATCGGTGCCGTGCAGACCGCTGTCTCGCTGGACGTTCGTGGCGTTCGGTACGCCTACCCGGACGGGCATGTGGCCCTGCACGGGGTGGACCTGACGGTGCCGCGCGGCGACCGGGTGGCGCTGCTCGGGCCCAACGGTGCCGGTAAGACCACGCTGGTGCTGCACCTCAACGGCATCCTCACCCCGACCGAGGGCAGCGTGAGCGTCGGCGGGCTGACCGTCACGACGGACCGGGCCACCCTCGCCGAGGTGCGCCGCCGGGTGGGCATCGTCTTTCAGGACCCGGACGACCAACTCTTCCTGCCCACGGTGGCGGAGGACGTCGCGTTCGGGCCGGCCAACCTGGGCCTGCGCGGTGCGGAGCTCGCCGCCCGGGTGGACGAGGCGCTCGCCGCGGTGGGGATGAGCGAGCACCGGGACCGGGCGCCGCAGCACCTCTCCTTCGGGCAGCGCCGCCGGGTGGCGGTGGCCACCGTGCTCGCCATGCACCCGGAGATCCTGGTGCTGGACGAGCCGTCATCGAACCTGGACCCGGCGGCCCGCCGCGAGCTGGCCGAGATCCTGCGCGAGCTGCCGGTGACCCTGCTGATGGTGACGCACGATCTGCCCTACGCGGCCGAGCTGTGCGAACGCGCAGTGATCCTCGACGCCGGCCGCATCGTCGCCGACGCCCCCACCCTCGACCTGCTGTCCAACCCCACGCTGCTCGCCCGCCACCGCCTGGAACTTCCCTACGGTTTCGCGCCGCGCCCCTGACCAGCGGGCGGGTGCGGGTCAGGTCTGGGCGGGAGCGGGGGTTCGGGAGGCAGCGCGTAGCCGGAGGATGCCGGCGGTGGTTGCGCCGGCGCCGGTGATCAGCACCAGCGTGACCATGATCCGGGCGTACTCGGCCGGCCAGGGGACCGGGGCGATGGAACGGGCGAACACCGCGGCGTTGGCCACCCCGGCGAAGAGCGCCAGACAGGCCCCGGCCAGCGCCACCGCGAAGTCGGCGGCGGGGCGGCGGGCCAGCGCGTAGCAACCGGCGGCGATCGCGCCGAGGCCGGTGAGCAGCGACCAGACCTGCCCGGACAGCAGCCCGACCAGTACCCCGCCCACGCCCTGGGCGCCGGCGTCCAGTTCCCGGCCCACCGGGTACAGCACGGCGACCGCGCCGCCGGCGATGAGCAGCGCGCCCAGCGCGGACAACGCCCGTGCGCCGGCCGGCGCGGCGGCGGCGAGCAGGCCGAGCGCACCTACCGCGAGCACCCCGACGATGGTCACCGCCCACCAGGTGTACGCGTCCGGTGGCGGCACCCAGTCCAGCGTGCCGCGGATCTGCGCCGGGTCGCCTCCGTCGCGCAGCGGGATCGTCCAGTCCCGGACCCGGTGCTCACGATCCGGCGCGGCGCGTACGGCGTCCGGCGGTGCCGGCTCCTGCCACAGCGCGCGCTGGTCGTGCCAGCGGGCCGTCGTCCCGTCGGCGATCCGCTGCCAGGACGGCGCTGCCGCCGGGTCCGCCTCGGCGGGCAGCGTGGTGTCCCCGGCGATCGTGCGGTTCAGGTACGTGGCGGGGGACCGGCTGTTCTCGAACACCCCGTCCGGGCCGATCCGCAGGTACGGCTCGCCGGAGTAGCCGATCACCTCGATCGGGCGGCCGGTGCGGTTGGTCAGCTCCAGTCGGGCGCCCGCCTCGATCACCCGTACCTCCAGCCCGGGTCGGGCGGGCGCGACGCCGGTGGTCCGGGTTCGGTAGTCGGTGCCGTCCGGGGCGTCCGCGCCGTGCGCGGCGGCCGGTGCCGCGGTGAGCAGGGTGGCCGCGCAGGCGGCGGTGGCGACCAGGCCGGCACGGGCCAGCAGGGTACGGATCACTAGCCGGCCGCCGCCACGGCTGCGGTGAGGCCCTGCGGGCTGCGGTCGGCGAGCGGCTTACCGTTGACCAGGATGGTCGGCGTGCCGGTGACATCGCCCCGGCTGGCCTCGTCGGTGACGTGCTCGGTCCACGTCCGGTACGTGTTGTCCTTGACGCAGCCGGCGAACGAGCCGCGGTCCAGCCCCACGCCGGTGCCGATGTCGATCAACTCGTCGTCGCTGAGCCCGGCGCTGCCCTCCGGTGGCTGCTTGTCGAAGAGCGCCTTGGCGTACTCGCGGAACTTGCCCCCGGCCGCGGCGCAGCCGGAGGCGGCCGAGGAGCGGGTGGAGTAGTCGGTGGTGGAGAAGCGGTTGAGGTACGCCACCGGGTGGTAGACCACCGTCGCCTTGTTCTCGGCCACCAACTGCTCCAGGGTCGCCCCGCTGGTCTGCTCGAACTGCTTGCAGGCCGGGCAGAGGAAGTCCTCGAAGATGTCGACGGTGACCGGCCCGCCGCCGGTGACGATGCCGGTGCCGTCCGCGTTGGCGCCGGGCGGGGTGGTGAAGTCGTCCGAGCGTTGGCTGGACCAGACGCTCCAGCCGATCAGGCCGGCGATGACCAGCACGGCGACGGCGGCGGCGGAGACCCAGAGCGTGCGCCGGCGGCGTCGTTCGCGGGCCAGTTGCTGGCGGACCACCCGGGCCGCGTCACGCTGCCCCTTGCGACTACTCATCCTCGTCCTCCAAGGCGGGTTCACCGGACAGCCACCCGTCCACCGAGACGGGCGTACGCGGCCAGATCAGGAGAAAACCGGCCAGCACCAAGAATCCCAGGTCGCGCAGGATCTCCGGGAGGTAACTCGGTGCCTGCCCCTCGGCGAGCTGCCCGCCGCTGCCGAAGCAGCCGCAGTCGATGGCCAGGCCACGCGCCCAGGCCGAGGCGATCCCGGCGATGAAGACCACCAGCAGTACGGCGGAGACCACCGCGCTGAGCCGGGTGGCCAGCCCGAGCAGCAGGAGCACGCCCAGCGCCAGCTCGACGAAGGGCAGCGCGGCACCGACCACGGTCGCCACGTCGTACGGCATCACCTGGTAGGCGTTGACGGCCCGGCCGGAGGCGGCCAGGTCGCCGACCTTCGACGCGCCGGCGACCAGCCAGACGGCGGCGAGGCCGAGTCGGGCGGCGGTGCCGAGCCAGGGCCGGATGGTGGACCAGCGGGCGGCCCGGGTGGGAGGTGCTGTCACGGTCATCAGGATCGCAGCGTGGATACCTCCGCCTTCAGGCGGAGGAGGAACGCCGCTCCCTCCCCTCGATAGTCGTCTTACATGATCCACTGCTAGGATGTGAGGCATGGGTGAGGTGGTGAAACGGGCGTACAAGTACCGCTTCTATCCGACCCCTGAGCAGGCCGAACAGTTGAACCGCACCTTCGGGTGCGTGCGCAAGGTCTACAACCTGGGGCTGGAAGCGCGCACGCGCGCGTGGGCGGTGCACCGGCAGCGCAGCACCTACGTGCAGTCGTCTGCGTGGCTGACGCAGTGGAAGCGCTGCGAGGAGTTGGTGTTCCTCAACGAGGTCAGTTCCGTGCCCTTGCAGCAGGCGTTGCGGCACCTGCAAGCCGGGTTCGCCGCGTTCTGGGGCAAGCGGTCGCGGTACCCGCGTTTCAAGTCCAAGCGCAAGTCTCGGGCGTCGGCGGAGTACACCCGCTCGGCATTCCGCTGGCGCGACGGGCAGCTCACCCTGGCCAAGATGGACGCCCCGCTGACCATCGTGTGGTCCCGGCCCCTGCCCGACGGCGCCGAGCCGTCCACGGTCACAGTGTCCCGTGACGCGGCCGGCCGGTGGTTCGTGTCCCTGCTGGTCGAGGACTCCACCGTTAAGCCGCTTCCCCCGCTCAGCACGGCGGTGGGCGTTGATGCGGGCATCACCAGCCTGGTCACCCTCTCCACCGGGGAGAAGGTCACCAACCCGCGCC
This sequence comes from Micromonospora sp. NBC_00389, assembly GCF_036059255.1. Lineage (NCBI taxonomy): Bacteria > Bacillati > Actinomycetota > Actinomycetes > Micromonosporales > Micromonosporaceae > Micromonospora > Micromonospora sp. NBC_00389. The sequence continues at coordinate 2,820,251 of NZ_CP107947.1, forward strand.
ACGAGCGCGCTGACCGCCGCAAGCTCGCGAAGGCGCAACGCAACCTGTCTCGCAAGGCCAAGGACTCCGCCAACCGGGCGAAAGCCCGCCTCGCGGTGGCCCGGATTTACGCCCGCATCGCCGATCGGCGGCGGGACCACCTGCACAAGCTGTCGACTCGACTCGTCCGCGAGAACCAAACGGTCGTGATCGAGGATCTCAGTGTGCGCAACTTGCTGCGCAACCACTCGCTGGCCCGCGCCATTTCCGATGCGGCGTGGACGCAACTGCGCTGCATGATCGAGTACAAGGCCGCCTGGTACGGGCGGACTGTGATCGCCGTCGACCGCTGGCATCCGAGCACGAAGACCTGTTCGGCGTGCGGGCGGATCAACACCGCGATGACTCTCGGCGTTCGTGTCTGGACGTGCTCGGGCTGTGATGCCGTGCATGACCGGGACGTCAACGCCGCGAAGAACATTCTCGCCGCCGGGCTGGCGGAGAGGTGAAACGCCTGTGGAGGGCCGGTGAGACCCGACCCGCGCAAGCGGTGAAGGCGCGGCCCGGTGAAACAGGAACCCCCTCGGGTGACCGAGGGAATCCCCGCCCTTCAAAGCGGTGGAGGATGTCAATTGTCGTCCCGTCCTCTCAGCCGGTCAGGGCGTCGCCGACCGCCTCGACCAGCTCGTCACGGGCCCGGGCGACCCGAGAGCGGATGGTGCCCACCGGCACGCCCTCAACGGCGGCGGCCTCGGCGTACGACAGGCCGAGCAGCTGGGTGAGCACGAACGCGCCGCGCCGCTCAGGGCTCAACCGGCGGACCAGGTCGCTGGCGCCGAGCTGACCGGCCGGGTCCGGGTGCGGTCGGTCGGTGTACGCGTTGGCCGCCAGCCGTTCGTCGAGTCGCCGACGGCGGACCACGGTGCGCAGGTGGTCGGCGCAGGCCCGCCGGGCGATGCCGAGCAGCCAGGTGCGGACGCTGGAGCGACCCTCGAACGCGGGCAGTGCCCGGAACGCCCGCAGGTACGTCTCCTGGGTCAGATCGTCGGCGCTGTCCGGGTCCACCAGGGCGGCGGCGAAGCGCCAGACCTCGACCTGGGTCAGCCGGACGAACGCGGCCTGGGCGGTCGGGTCGCCGTCGCGCGCGGTCAACGCCCACTCGGTGGCCGGGTCCCGGGCGACGCCACCGGCCGGGTCAGCCGGACCGGCGGCACCGGTGTCACGCGGGACGGGGATCACGACAACCCAGGTTACGCGGCGTCCGGCGTGGCGACAGGGCCCTTCGACCCTGGATGGTCTGCGCCACGTCGGGAACTTTTCCCCACCCTGGGCCGACTACCCCGTCATGACTTGCGACCACGTACGCGGGGCGCTGTCGGCGCGGCTGGACGGGGAGGACCCGCAGACGTCGTCGGCGGTGCTGGACGCGCACACCGCCACCTGCGTCGGCTGCCGCGACTGGCTGGCTCGCGCCGAGCAGGTGACCCGGCTGGTCCGGGTGCAGCCGGTGGAGGTGCCCGACCTCACCGCCGCGGTGCTGGCGGCGGTTGCCGCCGATTCCGCGCACCGCAGCCCGGCCGCGGTCCGGCGGGCCCGCCGGCAGGTGCTGCGGATCGCGGTGGCGGTGGCCGCGGTGGCCCAGTTGGCGATCGCGCTGCCGATCCTGCTCGCGGGGCTGGGCGTGTCGGTGGACCCGCACACCAGCCGGGAGATGGCCTCGTTCGACGTGGCGCTGGCGGTGGGCTTCGCGCTGGCCGCCTGGCGGCCCGAGCGGGCCCGGGCGTTCCTGCCGGTGGCCCTGGTGCTGGCGGTCTGCCTGGCCGGCACCAGCGTGGTGGACATCGCCAACTCGACCACCGCGCTGGTGCACGAGGCCGGCCACCTGGCCGCCGTGGTGCAGGCGGGGTTGCTGTGGGCGCTGGGCCGCACCAGCGGGGAGGACCGGCCGCTCACGTCGGCGCTGGCGGCAGGGCGCGGGTGAATGACTCACCCGACTCGGGTCGCCGAGATCCACTCCGGTCGGCGAGCATGGCCAACATGACTGTCGCCCCCCGCCGCTGGCTCGCCCGGTTGGCCGCCACCGCCGGCCTTCTGGTCACTGTCGTCGTCCTCCTGATCACCCCGGCCACCCCCGCCAGCGCCCACGCGGTGCTGCAGAGCACCAGCCCGGCCGCCTCGGCCGTGGTGCCGAGCGGGCCGGCCGAGGTGGTCCTCACGTTCAGCGAGTCGGTGCGCAAGGTTCCCGGCAAGATCCGCGTCATCGCGCCGGACGGCTCCCGGGCCGATCGGGGTGAGCCGAGCTTCGACGGCGCCACGGTGACCATCCCGGTGGACCCGGCCGGTGAGCGCGGCACCTACCTGGTGAGCTTCCGGGTGATCTCCGCCGACAGCCACCCGGTCTCCGGCGCGTTCACGTACTCGGTGGGCGCGCCCTCGACGCCTCCGGTCGACTCCGGCGATGACAGTCGGGCCGACCCGGTGGTGGGCGCCGGGGTGAAGGTGGCCCGTTTCCTCGGCTACGCCGGCCTGGTGCTGCTGGTCGGGCCGGCGCTGGTGCTCGCCGCGCTGTGGCCGCGACGGCTGTCCCGGCGGGGCCCGGCCCGGCTGGCCTGGACCGGCCTTGGCCTGGTGGCCGTCGCCACCCTCGCCGACCTGTGGCTGCAGGTGCCCTACACCGCCGGAGGCGGCCTTTTTGACGTGACCAGCGAGGGGTTCGGCAGCGTGTTCGGCAGCGCCTTCGGTGCCGCCCACCTGGTCCGGCTCGGCCTGCTGGCGGCCTCGGCGTTCCTGCTCCGGCCGCTGCTGGCCCGGCCGTCCGGCCGCACTGACGCGATCATCCTGGCCGTGCTCGGCGGGGCCGCCCTGCTGACCTGGCCGCTGGCCGGGCACCCGGCGGCGTCCCCCGCGCCGGCGGTCTCCGTGGTGGTCGACGCGGTCCACCTGGGCAGCATGGCGGTCTGGCTGGGCGGCCTGCTGATGCTCGGTGGTTTCCTGCTGCGTCAGGCCGACGAGCGTGAGCTGGGCGCGATCCTGCCGATCTGGTCGCGCTGGGCGGCGCTCGCCGTCTCGGCGCTGCTGTTGGCCGGCATCGTCCAGGCGTTGATCGAGGTGGCCACCCTGGACGCCCTGTTCGGCACCACCTACGGGCGGCTGTTGCTGGCGAAGGTCGGGCTGTTCGCGCTGGTGATCGCCGTGGCCGCGTACTCCCGGCAGTTGGTGCGCCGGCGCACCGCGGCGCAGCGGCCGGTGCCGGTACGCCGGGCGGTCTGGGTGGAGTTGGCCGTCACTGTGGTGGTGCTGGGGCTGTCCGCGACGTTGGTGCAGACCACGCCGGCCCGGACCGCGGTGTCCGAGCCGTCCGGCACCCAGGCCGGTCTGTTCTCCACCACGCTGTCCAGCCCGCTCTTCTCCCTGCAGGTCGAGCTGGACCCGGCCGAGCGGGGCAACAACTCGCTGCACCTGTACGCGTACACCAAGGACAACCGGCCACAGCCGGTGGCGGAGTGGCGGGCGACTGCCGCGCTTCCCTCGGCCGGGATCGAGCCGATCGAGATCCCGTTGCTGCCGCTGACGGACAACCACGCCTACGGCGACGTCAGCCTGCCGGCCGCTGGTGACTGGCAACTGCGGGTCACCGTGCGTACGTCCGACATCGACCAGGCCACGGTGACCGCCACCGTGCCCATCCGTTAGAGAGGCTCTCGAATCCCATGACCCGTCTCCGGCGTACCGCAACCGCCGCCACCGCCCTGGCGTTCACCGCCGTCGCGACCGCCGTCCTCGGCTTCGCTGGCCCGGCGTCCGCCCACGTCACGGTGAACCCGAAGGAGGCGACCCAGGGCGGCTACGCGCGGGTGGCGTTCCGGGTGCCCAACGAGAGCGACACCGCGTCGACCACCAAGGTGGAGGTGGTGCTGCCGGAGAACGCCCCGGTCGGCTCGGTGTCGACCATGCCGGTGCCCGGGTGGACGGTCGCCGTGGAGAAGCGCAAGGTGGACCCGCCGATCGAGGTGCACGGCAGCCCGATCACCGAGGCGGTGGCCAAGCTGACCTGGACCGCCACCGGCGACGCGGGTGTGAAGCCGGGCCAGTTCCAGGAGTTCCCGGTCTCGATGGGGCCGCTGCCGCAGGTCAACACGATGGTCTTCAAGACCGTGCAGACCTACTCGGACGGCAATGTGTCGCGCTGGATCGAGGAGCCGACGCCGGGCGCTGAGGAGCCGGAGCACCCCGCCCCGGTGCTCACCCTCACCGCCGCGTCGCCGTCGGCGTCGGCCGCGCCCGCCGCGGCGCCCGTCGCCGCGACCGACGATGACGATGACGACGAGGGCGAGGGAGCGGCGGTGGGCCTCGGCGTCGCCGGTCTCGTCGCCGGCCTGGCCGGTCTGGTGCTGGGCGGGCTGGCGTTCGCCCGGACGCGCCGGGAGCCGGTAGCCAAGTCCTGACCCCGCCGCACCCACTGGCCCGCCGGAGCGATCCGGCGGGCCAGCGTGCTTTCCGGGACCGGAACCGGCCGTGCCGTGGATATCCCCTGATCAGCCGGCGTACGTCGGTAAGGTCTGCCGAGTACCTGGCTACGGAGGGAGACGGAGCGGATGCGGTTCGTGCGGGCGATCGCCGGAGTGCTGCTGTTGGTCATCGGGATTCCGGCGCTGCTCGCCGGTGGCGCGCTCTGGCTGGTGACCCGGCACGCCGACCCCGGGGGGACCTTCGCCGCCCGGTTCGAGACGGTCCGCACACCCGGCCACGCGGTCGTGGTCACCGACCTCGACCGACTGCTGCGGCAGGAGGTGCCGTTCGCCCGTACCGCGCAGGCCCGGCTGCGGTTGGACGCCCGCACACCGGACGGCCCGGCCTTCGTCGGCCTGGCGCCCACCTCCGAGGTGCGCCGCTGGCTGGAGCCGGTCCCGCACGCCTCGGTCCGCCGGGTGGCGCTGGCCCGGGGTCCGTTGCCGGTGCGCGCGGACCCGGCCGGTCCGGCCGTCGGTGCTCCGGCCGCCGCCGGATCGCTCACCCCACTGGGTCGCCCGTTCTGGGTACGCGAGGGAATCGGCTCGCTGGAGTGGAGCGCGGACGATCTGGCCGGCGAGCCGATGAGCCTGGTGGTGATGCGCCCGGACGGCGGTGGCGACCTGGCCCTGGATCTGCGCGCCGAGTTGCAGGCGGGCTGGACCGCTCCGGCCACCTGGGGGCTGCTGGCCGCGGGGGTGCTGCTGGTGGTGTGCGCGGTGCTGCTCCTGCTGCGACCGCCGCGCCCACGTGAGGTGGTCTTCGTGGTCGAGCCGGACCAGGTGCCGGTGCTCGCCGGCCGGCTCGGGGTCAGCTCGTTGAGCGGCCTGGGCGCCCCACCCGCCGGGGACACCGGGGCGGCGCGGCCGCTGCCGGCCGGGCGGCAGCTCACCCCGGTCGGCTCCGGCGCGGGTGCGCGGCCCCGGTCGGCGATCGGCACCGCACCGGGCCGACCGGCCACCCTCGCCGACCTGGACGCGCCAGCCCGACCGCCGGAGGTGACCTTGAGTCTGGCCTGGCCACCGACCTCTCCGGAGGCGGCGACGGCTCGGCCGGTGGCGGTGGACGGAACGGCGAGTGGCCCTCCGCGCTGCCGACGCGGAGGGCCACCTTCACCGGGGGATCGGTGCTACCCGAGCGACGCTTGAGGTAGGTGAGACCAGATTAGCGCCGATAGCGGCTACTGGGGAGTTGTGTCCATTTGGTGCGACTTTTCCACCGCGCGGCCCGACCGGACCGGCAGGGTCACCAGCAGCAGCAGGCTGAGCAGCACGTAGCCATTGCGCAGCACGAAATCCACCGGGTCGTCGGTGCGGACCGGGGCCACACCCCAGTCGTGGAACGACACGACGCCGTAGATGATCAGGGCGGTGATGCCCACCGCGAGCCCGGCCAGCCACCGTCGCCGGCGCACCTCGTCCGGACGGTCGGCGCTCAGGGCCGCGTCCGCGAGCAGCACCACCGCCGGGACGAACCAGTAGATGTGGTGGGTCCAGGTGATCGGGCTGACCATGGCGCCGACCAAGCCGGTCAGGGTCAGGCCGGTCAACGCGTCGCCGGCCCGGGCGGCGCGGACGGCCCGCCACAGCCCGTAGCCGGCCACCACGGCGACCACCGCCAGCCACAGCAACTGGTTCGGCTTCTCCGGTGCGCTGAACCGGCTGAGCAGGCCGAACAGGGACTGGTTGCCGGTGTAGTCGGTGCGGCCCACCCGCTCGGTGGCCCACAACTCGTGGGTCCAGAACCGCCACGAGTCGCGGGGCGCGATGGCCGCCGCGAGCAGGGTCGCCGCCGCAGCGGTCGCGCTCGCCACCGCCGCGGCCCGCCACCGGCGGGTGGCCAGCAGGTACACGATGAAGATGCCGGGGAAGAGCTTGAGTGCCGTCGCCAGACCGACGCCGACCCCGGCCCAGCGCCGCGCCTGCGGCACGGCGAACAGCAGGTCGGCCAGGATCAGCACGACCAGCAGCATGTTGATCTGCCCGAAGGTGATCGTCTCGCGGGTGCTCTCCACCGCCAGCACCAGCAGCACCGCGACGGTCAGGGTGAACGCCCGCGGCAGGTTGTGCCGGGCGATCACCGGCAGCACCAGCCACCGGGTGGTCACCACCACGGCCAGCACGGTGAGGACCGTGAAGATCGCCACGGTGGCGCCGAGCCGGATCAGGCCGAACGGCCAGAGCAGCAGCGCGCTGAACGGCGGGTAGGTGAAGTACAGCTCACCCTGCACCCGATCCGGCTGGACGTAGTCGTAGAGCGGGTTGCCCGCCGTCCACCAGTCCATCGCGGACATGTAGATCTTCAGGTCGAAGAAGTTGTGCACCAGGCCGGGCAGGTAGAGCGCCGGCAGCACGGCGATCAGGGCCACCACCGTGACCAACCGACGGACCGTACGGCCGCCGGGATCGTCGTCGGTGACGGCTGGCGGTGCGACGGGTTCGGCTGGCACTCCGAAACCCTAGCGGGCTGCTCCGCCGAGAGCGCGCAGCCGCGGGTCGTGGGCTGCGCGTAGTCTGTGCCGGTGGCTGATCTCCTCGTCTGGATCGACTGTGAAATGACCGGGTTGGACCTTGGCAGCGACAAGCTGATCGAGGTCGCGGCACTGGTCACCGATCCCGACCTCAACGTGCTGGGTGACGGCGTCGACGTGGTGATCCACGCCGATGAGGCCGCGCTGGACGCGATGCCGGAGATCGTCCGGACGATGCACGCCAAGTCCGGCCTCACCGAGGAGGTGCGCCGCTCGCCGGTGACCCTGGCCGAGGCCGAGGACCAGGTGCTGGAGTACGTCAGCAGCTTCGTCAAGGATCCGCGTACCGCGCCGCTGTGCGGCAACTCGATCGCCACCGACCGGGGCTTCATCGCCCGGGACATGCCCCGCCTCGACGCCCACTTGCACTACCGCATGATCGACGTCTCGTCGATCAAGGAGCTGTGCCGCCGCTGGTACCCCCGGGTGTACTTCGGCCAGCCGCAGAAGGGCCTGGCGCACCGGGCGCTGGCCGACATCCGGGAGAGCATCCGGGAGTTGGAGTACTACCGCCGGACGATCTTCGTGCCGCTGCCCGGCCCGGACGTGGAGACCGCCAAGGGGATCGCCGCGGAGCTCTGACCCGCGCGCTCGACCCCGCGCATGGCCGACACGGTGGTCGCCGACTGCCGTCGGGGGAGCCGGGAACCCGCTGGACGCGGTCCGCCATGGTGTGGCTATTATTGGTCCGCACCCCGCCCGGGGCGATCTACCGGGCGACGGCGGCGTGGTGGCTGTAGCTCAGTTGGCAGAGCACCGGGTTGTGGTCCCGGTTGTCGTGGGTTCAATTCCCATCAGTCACCCCATACGAAAGCCCCCCTCCTTCGAGGGGGGCTTTCGTCGTTTTGGCTGCTCAGGCGGTCGGCGTCGGGGTGGGGGCGCTCCCGTCCGTGGCGCCCGGGGTGGCCGAGGTGTCGGGATCGGCCGGCGGCTCGTACGGCAGGGCACTGCCCTTGACGTACTCGTCCCAGCTCATGTTCCAGTCGGTCCAGCCGTTGCCGTTCTGGAGCTTGCGCTCGGTGCCCTTGACCGTGATCGGGTCGCCGATCTGGGTGTTCTTGAACAGCCAGTCACCGTTGGCCATCGACACGTTCACGCAGCCGTGCGACACGTTCACCCTGCCCTGCTGTCCCTCGGACCAGGGGGCCGCGTGGATGAACTCCCCGCCCCAGGTGAGCCGCTGGGCAAAGTCGATCTTGGTGCGGTAGCCCTCCTCGGGGCCCAACTCCTCCATGGTGTCGAAGACCGTCTTGCGCAGCTTCTCAATCACGACCATGGTCCCGCTGGACGACGGGGTGGCCTTCTTGCCGAGGCTGACCGGAATGGTCTTGATCACGGAGCCGTTCCGGGTCACCGTCATGCGCTTGGTCTTGTTGTCGACCGTCATGACCACCGATGCGCCGATCTTGATGTCCACGCTGAGGTCGGCCCGGCCGTACCAGTTGTCACCCAGCGGCAGGCCGCCGGCCTGCACCCGGTAGGAGACCTTGCTGTCGGCCTTCCAGAACTCCTTCGGCCGGTACCGGATCTCGGTGGGGCTGACCCAGTGCCAGATGCCCTCCTGGGCCGGCGTCGAGGTCACCGTCATCCGGCGCTGCACGTCGTCGCGGTAGTCCTCCGGGATGCCCCGACTGAACTTCACGATCAGCGGCATCCCGACCCCGACCACCTGGTTGTCGCCGAGGAAGCTGCTCACCCGCACCTGGTTGGCCGGCTTGGCCATCGTGGTGAAGGTGCTGGTGGCGGTCGCCGGACGGCCGTCGTCGCCGGTGGCGGTCACCGTGGCCGTGTAGCTCGTGCCGTACGCCAGCGCTCCGGCCGGAAGCCAGGTCTTACCGTCCGCAGCGAGGGTGCCCTCGACCGCCTTGCCGGCCGCGTCCTTGAGCTCGACGGCGGTCTCCACGGCGTCCTTCGTGCTGAAGGTGATGCCGGTGGAGGCCGGCACGTCCTTGGCGTCGGTCGCCGGTTCGCTGATGGTCGCCGCCGCCTTCGGCGCTGGGTTCTCGCCGCCACCCTGCCACGAGGACGGCTTGTCGCCGCTGCCATCGGTGCAGGCGGAGGTCAAGGCCAGCGCCACGGCGAGAAGCCCTGCCGCGAACACGCGGCGTCGCCCACCGGGCCGGATCAGCTGGTCCTGGCTAGCTCGCATGATTCCCTCACAGTCGTGGTCCCGGACCCATCGTCTCCTACAGACGCGCCAGTACCGGCTCCGGTTGCCGAGGGTGAACCGGAACACGCCGACGATGATGCCGGAATCTTGCTAGAATCCGGCGATTCGTGAGCCTGACTCGTCTCCGTACCGGGACTGAGGGGTCGCCGCTGGCGCCGTCGCGTCGCGGGCAGTGCAAGGGTACGCGCCGACCCGCCCCATCGCACGGGCCGGCGCGGGACGCCGGATGGCTCAGAGTGCCGGGCCGGACCCGCCCGAGGGCACCGGCAACGCGCTGCCCTTGACGAACTGCGACCAGCTCAGGCTCCACGCCGTCCAACCGTTGCCGGCGGCGAGCTTGCGCTCGGTGCCCTTCACCGTGATCGGGTCACCGATCCGGGTCTTCTCGAACAACCACCGGGCGTTCGCCATCGACACGTTCACGCAGCCGTGCGACACGTTCTGCCGCCCCTGCACGTGCTCCGACCAGGGCGCGGCGTGGATGTACTCGCCACCCCAGGTGAGCCGCTGGGCGAAATCGATTTCGGTGACGTAGCGGTTGGTCGGGTCCGGATCGTCGCGGGTGTCGAAGACCGTGGACTCCTTCTTCTCCATCACCACCATGGTGCCGCTGGAGGACGGGGTGCTCTTCTTGCCCAGACTCACCGGCACGGTGCGGATCAGCGCGCCGTTCTCGTACACCGTCATCTTCTTGGTGGCGTTGTCGACCTTCATCACGAACGACCGGCCGATCTTGGCGGTGGCCTTGCGGTCGACGTCGCCGTACCTGCCGTTGCTGAGCGGCACCCCGGCCAGCGCGATCCGTACAGTGATGGTGGTGCCCGGCTGCCAGTACTCCGGCGCCCGGTAGTAGGCCTGCGTGCCGTTGTCGACCCAGTGCCAAGCCCCCGGCTGCGGCGGGTCGGTACGGACGAACATCCGCTTCTGCACCGCCGCCCGGTCCTTCTTCGGGATACCCGGGTGGAACTCGGTGACCACCGGCATGGCCACCCCGTAGCTCTTGTCGTCGAAGAGGTACAGGCCGGACCCGACGGTCGACTTCGGCTTGGCCATCGTGGTGAAGTTGCTGGTGCCCTGACTGCTCGTGCCGTCGGGCGCAGACGCGGTGACCGTGGCCGTGTAGCGGGTGCCGTACTTCAGTGGAGCGGACGGCACCCAGGAGGAGCCATCGGTCCGCAACTTGCCCTCCACCGCGCCGCCACCCGCAGCGGTCAGGGTGACCGCGGAGACCTTCCCGCCGTCCGGGAGCTTCGCGCTGATCTCCGTGCTCACCGGCTTGTTCTTCGTGCCGTCGGCCGGATTCAGCGCCAGCGGGGGGCCGCTCGGCGCAGCCGGCGCCGCTGGCTGGGCCGTGCCGGGGTCGGCGCTCGCGCTCGGCTCGGCCCCACCCACGAATTCCGGCTTCTTCTGCTCGTCGCCGCACCCGGTCAGTGCCAGCGACGCCGCCAGGGTCAGAGCGCCCACCACCGCCCCGGCTCGCGTGAACCGTGCCATCCCCACCTCTGTTCTCGCGTACCTGGCGGACATCGTGCCGTATCACCGCCTTGGCCGACGGTCCCGTCTCTGCCGCGCGGGTCGGTTTGGGACCTTTTGCCGGCTAAGCTCGACCGAAGGGGGGACATGGGCAACCGGATTGGAGCCCGGTTCAGCGGGGTGCTAATCTTCTCTCCGTTGCCGACGAGCGCCGCTAGCTCAACTGGCAGAGCAGCGGACTCTTAATCCGCGGGTTCGGGGTTCGAGTCCCTGGCGGCGCACCAGCAATCATCTGGGCATTCACCCCTCATGGGTGGGTGCCCAGATGTCGTTTCCGGGTGAGTCATTAGCAACGGCGACAGCAGCCGTGTCACTCGTCAGCGTCATCACCTGCCTCTGCTTCCGGCTCGCTGAGCGCCGCATCCATGTGGCTTGCGGCCTCCTGCTGCATCGCCGGCATGACGTGTCCGTAGATGTTCATGGTCACCGCGATCTGCGAGTGGCCGAGGATGTCCATGACCACCCGTGGCGACACGCCTGCGGCCAGCAGCAGGGTCGCGCAGTTGTGCCGCATGTCGTGGAACCGGATCGGCCGAACACCGGCTCGCGCGATCAAGCGGCCGAAGGCAGTGTTCAGGTTGCGTGGTTCGACGTGGCGACCGGTGGCGGTGGTGAAGACAAGCCCCGACTCTTGCCACTGCCCGTTGGCGAGTCTGCGCTCATGCTCCTGCGCGTTGCGGTGTCGCTTGAGCGCCTGGTGCACGACGGCCGGCATCGTCAGCACCCGCCGGGAGCGGCGCGACTTGGGCGGGCCGAACACCACACCGTCGCCGCGAACCCGCTGCAATGTCTGCCACACCCGTAACTGTCCGGCGTCCAGGTCGACATCCGACCACCGCAGTCCGAGCAGTTCACCACGTCGCAGACCAAGAGCCAACGCGACGACGAACAGGGCATGCAGCCGGTGTGCCCTTGCTGCCGTCAGGAAGGCGCGGGCTTCGGTCTCGGTCCAGGGGTGGATTTCCTCCCGATCAGGAGTGGGCGCCTGCACCAACCGGGCGACGTTGCGGGCAAGCAACTCCTCGCGTACGGCCTGACTGAGCATCGCTCGCAGCACCGCATGAACCTGCTGAACGGTTCGTGGCGACACCTGACCACTTGACCTCCGTAGGAGCATCGGGATGGCGCGGGCGTCATCTGGTGCCTGAGGCTGCGTTACCCGACCTTGGAGACGATCTCTACAAGGTTGCCGTCCGGGTCGCGCAGCAGGGCGTTGCGGTTGTTGTTGCCGGCATCGTGTGGCGGTTGGATCGCAGGGACGCCAGCGGCAACCAGCTTCTCGAAGGCCGCGTTGACGTCTCGTGTCCACACCACCAGGACCATGGCAGGTCTGCCCGGTTCCGCCTCCACCCCGTGGACCCTCTTGGCAGCCTCGACCGTGCCGAGTCCGACGGTGAATCCGCCGAGCCGAAGCTCGATGTGCTCCGGGACTCCCTCGGTGGGAGTCCGGAACGTCTCCGTGAACCCGAGCAGATCGCGGTAGAAGCGGATCCCCGCTTCGATGTCGTGCGTGTAGAGATTGACGAATGCTGTCTCGAACATACGTGCCACCATAGGAGTTCGCGGTGGTCTGCGCTGTCCTGCAAGGCGGAGCGCGCCGAAGCCGACTTGGTCTCCCCGAGTTCCCGGGGACCTGTGAGAGAGGTGCAGCCGGCGGGGAAGCCAGGCCGTCGCCAGGCCGCCGCCTAGCCGTCGGCCGTCAACCAACGGTGACGAACGACGACCATGGGCGACGACGTCTGCCCAGGTCACAATGGGTGGATGGGCTACTGGCCGGCCGAAATTACCGAGGCTTACCTGTAGTTGGTGAACCGGTGAGGCGAGCCCGCTTGCCATGGGTGAAGGTAGACCGAGACGGCGGCCGACGGAGCTTGACATCCATAGGAGCACTGGGATGGCAACAGCACGTGGTGGGTTTGATTGCTTGGACGGTCTGCGCCCGTGAGATTGCGAAAGGTTATCCCACCGACTTTCGTCCCTTTAGGATCTAGGATCTAGGATCCCTCGGGCATCGACGCGGCGGATCGTTTGTGTCGGTGTCCGACGGAACAGCCGCCACTAGGCAAAGAGATCCTCCAGGACCTGGGCAACGCCGTCCTCGTCATTGCCGGCTGTGTGGTTGGCTGTCGCCGCGAGCACCGAGCCGTGTGCGTTTGCGACGGCATATGAGGTGCCCGCCCATGCGAGCATGGGTAGGTCGTTGGGAGCGTCGCCGAAGGCGATCACCTCAGCTGGATCGACCTCCCAGTCCTGGCAGAGCGTGGCCAGGGCCGCGGCCTTGGATACGCCTGGCGCGGCGATCTCCAGCGGCGCGCGTTCGGCAGACCATGTGCATTCAACGAACTGACCGAGACTGGGACGCAGCCGCGTCCAGGCAGCATCCGGGTCCTGATCGGGTAGCCAGACCATGATCTTGACCAACTGGTCGGCAACGAGTTCCGAGAGCGCCGCTACGGGCACCCGTTCGTTGTCCAGCGTCGGGCGGTAGCGGTAGCCGGGTTCGAAGAGCACCTGGTAACCGGTCTCCACGGCAAATCCCGCCTCCGGCACCAGACGCGAGACATCCGCCACCACCCGCTGCGTCACGTCCTGACGCAGCGGGTGAGTGATCAGAACCTTGTGGCTGCCGACCTCGTACCGCACCGCCCCGTTACCACAGATTGCCATGTCGATGAGACTCTCGGACCCGAAGAGATCCTCGATGACGCGGGCCGGGCGGGCAGTTGCCGCCACCACACGCGCGCCAGCCGCTCGCGTGATTCGCAGTGCCTTGCGGGTGCGGTCAGACAGCGTCGAGTCGCTGCGGAGGAGGGTGCCGTCGAGATCCGTGGCGATGACGCGAGGAGTGACCATGGAGCCATCTCACCACAGTTGCAAAGCACGGCATGGCTACGGCAAACGTAGCTGGGAGGACCTGCAAAAGGCCGTACCGGAACGGACTGCAGCCACCAGTGGGCGCAAGATCAAGCAGCCAACCGAGCAGCCAAAGCTACGAACGGCGAGGGACGTCGGCGGACGACATCGCCAGGTCGGCGAAGACCAGGACCACGACCACCGCTAGGCCGCGACCAACTCGTATTGCGCGGGCCAGGGCGAGGCCTGGCGCGACGACGCTGCATCGTTGGGCGTCACGTGCTCGCGGCCGTGGCTGTTAGTCCGCCTCCGGCGTGGGCGGCAGATGCTGGTAGACCTGGGTGTCATCGATCCTGTGAGCGAGGACGTAGACGTGTTCAACCGCGGGCGCCGTGACATCGCTCGCTCCGACGTAGCAGCCCGTCTGTGGCATTCTGACCACCGCTGGCAGGCTGACGTCGGCGGCGACTTCCACCGGCATCAGTCTTCCGTCGACCGGTCCACCCAGAAACCATGCCGCTACTGCCGCCACTGCTTGGTCGCTTGTTCGTTCCTCCGCCTGCCCGGTACCGGCTAATCGACCAGAGGTAGCCAGTGAGCCTGTCCGCGCAACGGTGTGAGTACGTCGGGTAGCTCGTCGATCGGCTACGACTACCCGCACGAGGGCATCCGGGTCCTCGCCGCCCACGCGCCGCGGCTGGAATCGGTGCTGCTGGCGGCGAAAGTGGCCGGCTACGCCAACGTGAACATCGACGGGACCCTGGTCGAGACTGACCGGTGCCGCACACACCTGGGCCGACACCGGGGGTGGACCTGTGGTGGTCCGGCAAGCACGACAACCATGGTGGCAACGTGCAGGTCGTGACCGCTCCGGACGGGTGGCCGCTGTGGACCTCGGCGGTACGGCCCGGCCGGAGAAACGACACGACCGCCCTGCGTGAACACGACATCCTGCCGCTGCTGGCCACCTGGACCAACGACGACCAGCGGGTGCTCGGCGACCTCGGCTACGAAGGCGAAGCCGACACGATCACGATCGCGTTCAAGAAGCCGAAGAACGGCGCCTTGCACCGACGTGCAGCAGCAGTTCAACAGAGCCCACAACGGTGTCCGCGCCATCGGCGAACGCGGAAACGCCCCGCTCAAGACCACCTTCAAAGCATTGCGCAACGTCAGCTTGTGCCCTTGGAGCATCGGCAGAATCACCGCGGCAGCCCTCGTACTCCTGCGCTTCGGCCACAACCGCACAACCTGATCACCCAACGCCACGACCGGTTACGCGGAAAGGCTCACTGGGTTGAGGCCTAGTCCTCACTCGCGTGACCTGGGTCGTCGATCGTTGGCTGTGCGCGAGATGCGCGCCGGGCGGAGGCCCGCCGAGAGGGTGTAGCAGCGGATTAGTCAGCCGCCTGGGGTTCCGCTATCCGTGTCGGAGGCCCTGACCGGCGTGGTACGACTGCGTCAATAGTGGCGCGAGGCGGACGGAAACGGGCGGAAGATGACGGTCGGTGGCTTGCGCGGTCTGTTCCGTGGCCGCGAGGGGGAGCTCCTACTCGACCTGGTTTATGTCTTCGCGCTCACCGGGATCTCGGAGCGGCTGATCCTGGACTTCACCACACAGCGGCGGGTCGTTCTGCCAGAACTCGGTCAGACGGCGTTGTTGCTGCTGGCCCTCTGGTATACCTGGGTCCGCGCGGCGGTCCTGACCAGTGCCTACGATCCGCGAAAACGGGCGATCCGGCTCGCACTCGTCTTGGTCATGTTCGGCAGCATGATCATGGCGGTTACGCTGCCCTTTGCGTTCGGCGATCGAGGCGTGGTCTTCGCGGTCACCTACGTCGCCATCCAACTCGGCAAGCCCCTCGTCCTCCTGCTCGGCCGGTACGACCTTGAACGGCACAGCTGCGCGCGGATACTTTGCTGGGCGGCGGTATCCGCCGTACCCTGGATCGCCGGGGCGGTTCTCTTCCCGCAGAGTCCCGCGCGCGGGGTCCTGTGGACGCTGGCGTTGGCGCTGGACTACACGGGACTCGTCCTCGGCTGGCCCGTTCCGCGACTTGGCCGCACCCGTATCGAAGACTGGAGGCTCGCCGGCGAGCACATCGCCGAGCGTTATCAGCAGTTCATCGTCATCGCGCTCGGCGAGACGATCCTGCTCACGGGACTGACGTTCGCCGACGAGTTCACCCCTGATCGGGTGGTGCCGAGCGTCGTGGCGTTCGCCACCACGATGCTGATGTGGCGAATCTACTTTCACCGCGCTGGGGCGGTGTTGCCCGCCGCCATCGAGGCCATCCCCCGCCCAGCCCGCCTCGGTCGGTCTGCGTTCCACACCCACCTGGTCATCGTGACCGGCATCCTTGCCACCGGCGTCGGCCACGCACTGGTCATCCACCATCCGGTCGGAAACGAGGATCCGCTGTGGCTAGCGGTCATCCTGGGTGGGCCTGCGCTGTTCCTGGCCGGGCGGTCCGGCCTCGAGTACGAGGTGTTCGCCCGGGTGTCCCCGTCCCGGCCCATCGGACTTCTCGCGCTTGCCGCTTTGGCGCCGGTGATGGTCCGCCTGCCGCCGCTGATCGCCACCAGCACCGCAGCCACCGTGCTGGCCGGTGTCGCGGCGTGGGACACGATACGCGAGCGGGAACACCCAGGTGAGGAACCCTCGCCGCCCGGGTCAACCCGACAGCAACGCTGACAACAACCGAGGCAGGCGATCTCGGATCGCATCCGACACTGGCTCCCACCACGGCCGAGGTCACGCTCGTCGGACCGTGACTATGGATTTGCCTCTTAATCCGCGGGTTCGGGGTTCGAGTCCCTGGCGGCGCACCAGCAATCAAGGCTCTGGCCTGGTGGTTCTCCACCTGGCCAGACCCTTTTCGTGTCCGTGGCGAAGGCAGGGTGCTCAGTGGGTGGTCGGGAGCAGTGAGACCGTTCCGGCGGTCGGTGGACGTGGCGTCATGGACACGCGCTCGGGCCTGACGGCGGCGGCGAGCGGTGCTGGCCCGGGTGGAGCTCCGGCTTGCGACGATTCGGGGTCGGAAGTGTTGCTGTCAGTGACGGTCGCTCCAACGCGGCGGTGCGTTTCGCCGAGCCGGTGAGGCACGTGTCAGTCGCCTTTGGGTGATCGGTTCCGGGCCGCGAGCCGGTTCCTGAAGATCAACTAATGGTGGTCAGGTTTGGTTGCATCGCCTCTTATGTCCTCAGCTCTTCGGCTGATTCACTGAACAGTGATCTCCATAATTGGCCCCGAAACCCCGATTTGAGCACGCGAGTGCTCGCACGGCCTGCCGGCGCTTCGCCCAGCGACCCGCCGAAGGTGTTGTCTCCGGTCGCGGTCGTCCCGACGCCACAGTCTTCAGGTCGGCCCAGTGACCACGCTCCGTGACAGCTCGGAAAACCGGGTGTCGAATTGCCGGTGTCCGGAGGGATCATCGGGAGATGGATGACCAGCTGGCCGTGCGGCGGTTGTCGCCGCGGCGGTGGCGGGTCCTGTCGTTCCTGGCGCAGCATGGTTTGGCGTCGACGCTGGACGTGGCCCTGGTTTGTGCCGTGTCGCGGCTGACGGCTCACCGGGACCTGGTCTGGCTACGTGAGGCGGGGCTGGTACGCCGCGGGCGCTCGGCGGAGGATTGTACCCATACCTGGTGGTACGAGGTCACGGCCGAGGGGACGGAGGTGCTCCGCCGCGACCTGACGGCGTCGGGGCGGCCGGTACCGCTGCAGCTAGGCCAGCGGCCTCCGGGCGCGGCCGGACTGGCGCCGAGTACGCCTCAAGGCGACACTTCCCGCCGCGGACGGCCGCACGGCCCAGAACAGAGCTGCGCGTCCCTACCCCTGGTAAGGACGCACAGGCTCGTTGTGGCCAACCCCCGCAAGACCTGGCGGCGATCCTCATCCAAGGATGTCCGCTCCACCGGCCCCCACGGCGGCCGCTGGCGGTTCAGTCGTCGGTCGGGGGTGGTGCCAGTTCGGCGTGCCGCACGACGTAGTCGCCGGCGGTGACCGGGGCGAAGGGCACCGGCGCCATGCAGGTGCCGACCGTGCCCTCGCGCCACTGGCCGTCGGGCCCCTGGTCGGCGTTGACCACCGCCCACGAGAAGCCGACCCGGTCACCGCCAGGAGCGTCGTTCACGCTGAATCCGAGCCGGCGGCCGACCAGGTCGGCCGCCAGCGGGTCGGCCTCGGTGACCACGGCGGTGAGCGTCGCGGTCCGTGCGGCAGTGACCAGGCAGTCGACGCGGGCCGCGAAGCGGACGGTGACGCCGTTCGCCGCGAGCCGGTGGGCGACGCGGACCGTGCCGGTCGCGTCGGTGGGCAGGCCGTGGGGCGCGCCGGGCATCGGTCGGGTGTACGGGGTGGCGTGCGCGTCGAAGGTGAAGCTGCGTACGTCGCGGTCGGGCGCGAACGTCAAGCGAACCTCGCCCGCCCCTCCCACGCCGGCCGTCCTCGGCTTGTGCGTTGTGGCGCTGGCGCCCGGCACGGCGACCAGCGCCACGGCGACCACGACCGCCGCCGCGCCCAGTCCCCGAAACGTCTTCTTCATGGGTCCTCCCTCGTGGCGACCGGTCGTCGCCGTCGAGATCCACGCTGCCGGCAAGCGACACCCGCGACCTCCCCTGGTGGCGCGAGTCGACTCCACCCTGAGAGGGAGCTAGGAGCGCGGCGAGCTCAAGTGCATAGGCGGTCATGCGTGCGCGCTGGCCGTCGAGGGCTCTGGCGATCGCGCGAATGACAGGCGTTCCAGGTCGCGGTGCTGGTCGCTTCCACGCCACACGCCATGTCTGGGGTCTGCGCTACCGTCGCCGCCATGCCGCTGATCACAATCGCCGATGAAGCGACCGGAGCGCCGAGCGGGCCCGAGTGGATCATGGAGATCTTCAAGGAAGAGGTACGACTCGACGAGCTGATTCGCCGGCGGGTGTTTCTGGAGGTCGCCGAGTCCGGCGCACGCGTTGATCCGGAGAAGCGGACCCGGGCGACGCTCGAGGCGTTCGGCCGCAACGGTTTCGTGGTGCTGGTCGACGACCGTCAGGTGACGAGCCTGGACGACAAGGTCCACCTGCACGTGGGGTCCCGGGTCACGTTCCTCAAGCTCGTCCCGCTGGTGGGTGGCTGATGGGCACGTTCGACCCGGATCAGGCGCTGCGCCTGGTGGTCAACCGCGTCAAGGAGTGGTACGAGCGGCTTGACGGCTTCACCCTCAACCGAAGTGATCAGCGGGAGTTCGTCAATCAGGTGGCCACGGTGTGTGGCTGGGCGCCGGCCGACGCGGGTCGGGTGCTGCTCGCCGCGCTGAACGACCCGGACGGACCGTACGGTCTTCTTCCCGCGCAGCTCGAACTCCTTCCGGAGGCCACGCGACAGGCCGAGCTGCTCGGCTCGGCCGTGGCGGCGCTGGAGGACGCCGAGGCGGATCACGATCGGCGGGTCGCCGCGGCGATGACGGTGATCGGAAGCCTGCCGCGCCGCCACAACATCACGAAGGACAACCCGTGGGGGGCCGCCTGCCACGAAATGTGGGCCCGGACGGAGCAACTCCTGGCCGCGCAGCCGGCGGACGTGCGGCAGACACTGTTCGACGCATTGACGGTGCCCGAGCAGGACAGCGACGGGCGGACCACGCTGATCCGCCGTCTGCTCTCGGCCGGTGGGCTGGACGGTTCCGGATGGCTGGATCGGCTGGGCGGTCACGCCCGACTGGGATTCAACGACTGGAGCTACAGGCTCCTCAAGTGGACCTGGGAATCGATCGAGACGGAGTACCTCGCCGGACGTACGCACCCGGCGGCGCTGGCAACCTGGCGCCGGACGCGAATCGAGCACTTCGTTCGCGACGTGGGCGACGCGGACGAGACGCTGTGGCCCATTCCCAACGTCGGTGAACCGTGGGCCGACCGCGCCATCGCGGACATCGAGGCGATGCCCGAGGAACGCCGGCCCGCCTGGCGCGCGTTGCTCGCCCACTGCCTGCTCGGCGCGGAGAAGGCGAGGCCGACGGCCGCCTGGCAAAAGAGCGCCCGGCTCCTGCTCGACGCGGTCGGCGGCGACGAGTTCACCGCCCGGCTCGACGACTGGCTCCCGCTGGTGGGTCTGGCACGTAGCCTGCCACTGCGCATGACCACGTGTTGTAGGGGTCACTTCGCCGACGTACCGCCGCGGATGCTCGACCGTCACAACGTCGGGCTGCTGTGGGGCCTGATCTGGATGCGGGCGATCTGCCCGCCGTCGGAGGACACCCTGCGCAGCCTCGGCCAGATCGCGGAACGGGCCACCCGCAAGATACCCGGGCATGGTCCGGCGAGCCCGAAACTGGCGAACGTCGCGGTCGGCGCGCTCATCGACGCCGATCATCCCGCAGCCCTCGCGCAACTGGCTCGGCTGGCGTCGCGGCTGACCTACAAGAGCACGCTGCGCATCGTCGAAAAGGGCCTGACCAAGCACGCCGAGGCGCTCGGCATCGGCCGTGAGGACGTCGAGGAGATGGCGCTGCCCGGCTTCGGGCTGCCGCTCGCTGACAAGCTGGGTGACTGCTCGTACGAGGTTGAGGTTCGCGGCACCGACGCCGTAGTGGTGTGGCGCAATGCGGACGGCAAGGTGGTCAAGGCCCCTCCGGCGCAGGTGCGCAAGGACCACGGCGAGGAGGTGAAGGAGCTGAAGGCGACCGTCACGGACATCGGCGCCACGCTGATCGGCACCCGTGACCGCCTGGAAGGGCTGCTGCGGCGCGACCGCACGTGGACCGCCGAGCAGTGGCGCGAGCGATTCCTGGATCACCCACTGGCCGGGACCCTGGCCCGGCGGCTGATCTGGACCGTCGACGGCGTCGCCTGCTGCTGGGGCGGTGATGCCCTGCGGACCGTGGAGGACGCGGTGCTCGAGCCCGCCGACGGCGCCACGGTCCGGCTCTGGCACCCGGTCGACGACCCGGCCGCGGTCGGTTCCTGGCGGGACTTCCTGGCCCGGCACGCGATCACCCAGCCGTTCAAGCAGGCACACCGGGAGCAGTACCTGCTGACCGACGCGGAGCGGGCCACCGGTACGTATTCCAACCGGTTCGCCGCGCACATCGTGCGCCAGCACCGCCTCAACGCGCTCCTGTCCCGGCGCGGCTGGTTGCACGTGCGACACCGCAACGACGGCGCCTCCTACGGCATGCCCTGGCTGGCCCTGCCCGACTGGGAGCTACGTGCCGAGCTGGGCATCGCCGGGATCGAGGATCGGGGCGACGACCTGACGTTCGACACGATGGCGACCGATCAGCTGCGGATCACCCGGGAAGACAGCACGCCAATGCCGCTGGAGCAGGTCCCGGCGGTCGTGCTGAGCGAGGTGATGCGCGACGTCGACCTGTTCGTGGCCGCCGCCGGGGTGGGCAACGACCCGAACTGGTACGACGGTGGCCCTCTGGGCCGGTATCGCGACTACTGGGCGCGGAACAGCTTCGGGGACCTCACCCCGCGCGGCGAGACGCGCCGGGAGGTGCTGGCCGAGCTGATCCCTCGGCTGGCGATCGCCGACCGCTGCACCGTCACCGACAAGTTCCTTGAGGTGCGCGGTGATCTGCACACGTATCGCATCCACTGCGGTACGGGCAACATCCTGATCGCCCCGGACGGCCGCTACCTGTGCATCATCCCGGACTCGGCGAAGGCGAAGGAGCCGGAGATGTTCCTGCCCTTCGAAGGCGACAGCCGGCTCGCCGAGATCATCAGTAAGGCGCTGCTACTGGCGGCCGACAAGAAGATCAAGGACCCGGTGATTTTGCACCAGCTGTGAGGCGCTCGGCCTCGCGTACGTCGCCATGTCGAGTCGAGGAGGCCGCGACGTCGGGTCGCGACCTCCTCCAGTGGCCTGGTCGGTCAGTTGGCCGTGGCCGATCCTGCGTTCAGCAACGCCGGATCCACATCGGGGACGGCGAGCCTGGGGTTCCACCCTGCCGCCACGACACGCATGACGAATCCTGCGGCCTCCTCCAACTGACGTGCACTAGCGAGCCCACCAACCACGGCAGTCCGCGCACCAAGATCCTCAGTCAGCCTGCCGGCGCGTTCAAGCGCCTCGGGCTGATCGCCGCAGATCGCCACGACCGGCGCCGAGTCGCGCGGTCCTGCGTAGGGCCAAGACGCTCCAGCGAACAAGTGGAATGCTTTGACCACGTGAGCGCCCGGCGCAACGCGAGCGACAAGCTCTCCTGCCGAGCCCGACGTCGGCTTCAGCTGCCCGGTGGCGTAGTCGACAGCGTTGGTGCAGTCGATCACCGTAACCCCGCTCAGTGAGCCGTCAGCACCACCGACGAGGGAGAGCGCCTCCTCCAGGCCCTCCCACGCGACCGCGACCACGACCACCTCGACCTGTGCTGCGAAGTCGGCGGGACCGACAGCCTGGGCTGCGCCGCCGATCTGGCCAGCAGCCCGACTGGCGTTTTCCGGGTTGCGCCCTGTTACCACGACCAGATGGCCAGCTCCCGCCCACACTCGGCCAAGCGCTATAGCGAGGTTGCCCGTTCCCAGGATTCCTACGTTCACCGCGATCTCCTTCATCTGTGGGACGACGTGGGGAACGTTAGGAGGCCGCTTCCTACCGTTTGGTGGGAGAGATCCTGCGAAACTGGAACGATGATCGACGGCACCTGCCAGACGTTTGTCTCGGACTGTCATGTCCGCGCGGCAGTTGAACTCATCAACCACACGTGGGATCCGGTAGTCCTGTCAGCGCTGCGCGCCGGCCCAACGAGACGCAACGACCTGTTGGTACGCATCACAGGCATCAGCGACAAGGTCCTGACGCAGGCGTTGCACCGCCTTCGAGCGCGGGGACTGGTCGTCCGGCAGGGCAACGACGAGCGGCTGCCGGGAAGCCACGGCGTCGTCTATCAGCTGTCGCCTTTGGGCGGGTCGTTCGCCAACGGCCCACTCGCACAACTGGCCCAATGGGCCGCAGCGAACCAGGCAGACCTCATCGAGCCGTCAACAACGTCATGACCCGCAACACCTCTGACGAGTGTGGACCTTAATCCGCGGTTCGGGGGTCGAGTCCCTGGCGGCTCCTGCGGGACATTGGAGAACGTCGCACCCTCGCCCTAAGGTTCGCCCGTGATTCCGCGAAATTTGAAGATCCTCGATCAGGTACACGCCGAGGCGCTGAGCCGGGACATCCCAGCGGACGACGTGGAGCGGTGGCTGGGGCTCACCCGCCCGTGTGCGCTCCTGACCCAGGAGGGGGATGGGCCGGTCGTGGGCGTGGTCCGGGGTCCCGTGATGCTTCCCGCCGACGCCAAGGACCCCGATTATCCCCTCATCGCCACCATCGACTGCGCGGCCGTTCCGGCAGACGTAACGGATCTTCCGCTGCCGACCGACGGTCAGTTGCTGCTGTTCGGCTGGCCCGAAGAGCACGGCTGGGGCGAGGTGAGGTACGTGCCGGCAGGCGTGGCCGTCGAGGAGCGAGAGCAGTACCCGCCTGGCTTCCCTCCGGACGAGCCGGAGAATGCCGAGGTTTACGCGGAGCTCCCGCAGGGCGATCTGCACCTGACAGTCGATATCTCCCTGCCGTCCGTCCCGACGGTCCCAGGACCCCCGTGGTCCGCGCCGCAGCCTAGAAATCCCCAGTTCGAGGCACTGACCCGGGTGTGGCGGGACGTCCTGACCGACGTGCCGGACGGCATGTTCTCGTACGGGGGCACACAACGCCGCTGCTGATAGGCGGACACGGCACGGGCTGCAACGGCTTCAATCCGGCCTGGTTGGCCGCCGACTACGCGATGAAGGAGGAGCGACAGGGCTCCGTCCAGCCGGGGCCACCCAGCCCTGGTGACTGGGTTCTGCTGGCCGAGTTCCACGGCGGCAGGCAAGGAGGCGCGACCATCTACTGGACGATCCAACGTGACGACCTGATCGTCCAGCGCTTCGACCGTGCCCGCGTCTTCGTGTACTGGAATCCCTGAGGCCGGGCCAGCTCACTGAGCTGATCTCCACCGTGTGCTGGGCATTCGCCGTCGAGTCTGACGGTGGGTGCCCCGCACTGTTTCTTCACGCGGGCGTGGTCTCGCCGGATAGGTTCGCGTTCGGTGGGTAAGCGGCGCGCGTGCCCGGGAGCGAGGAGCCGGCAGCCGAATCCGACCCGGCACCACACGGGCGCGTTCGGGCTGCCCGAACGGTTGCCGGCCTGCGGGAGCGGGGGCAGCACGCGCTACACGCCCGCGCCTGGCGGTTACGCCTGTTCGGTCTGCTCGCCGTGCAGGCCGGCGTCGCGGCGACGATCGCCTGGTTCGTGGCGTACGAGTTCCTGGACAATGCCTCCCCGGTCGTCGCACCCACCACCGCGGTCGGCATCGTGGCCGCCGCGATGGGATCACGCCTGCGGCGCACCGTCGAGTTGCTGATCGGGGTCGTCCTCGGGCTCGCCGTCGGTGACACGCTCATGCCGCTGTTCG
This sequence comes from Micromonospora sp. NBC_00389, assembly GCF_036059255.1. NCBI lineage: Bacteria > Bacillati > Actinomycetota > Actinomycetes > Micromonosporales > Micromonosporaceae > Micromonospora > Micromonospora sp. NBC_00389. The sequence continues at coordinate 2,844,260 of NZ_CP107947.1, forward strand.
GCATCGGTCCCTGGCAGACCGGCGTGGTCGTCGTGCTGGCGATCATCGTCGCCGTACTGCTCAAGGGTGGTGGTTCCCTGCTCACCCAGGCCGGTGGTACCGCGGTGCTCATTGCCACCCTGGAGCCGCCCGTACGCGAACTGTCCATCCCCCGCTTCGTCGACGCCGCAGTCGGCGGGCTGGTCGGGCTGGCGGTCGGTCTGCTGTTGGTGCCCATCCACCCGCAGAAGACGGTGCTGCGGCTGGCCGAACCCGTCGTCGGCCCGGCGGCCGCCGCCATGCATAAGCTGGCTGCGGCCCTGCGCGCCCGCGATCTTGGCGAGGCCGAGCAGAGCCTGCGTGAGTTGCGGAATCTCGGCCCGCAGGTCAACGCGCTGAACGAGGGGCTCAGCGCCGCCCAGGAGGTGGTGCGCTTGGCGCCGCTGCGCTGGCGTGAGCGACAATCCCTGGCTTTCCACACGGAGTCCATCCGGCATCTTGAGCGCAGCCTGCACAGCTGCCGGTCCATGGCGAGACGACTCACGACGGCCCTCAAGGACGGTGAACCGATACCGGAGGAGTTCCCCGCGGCCATCGACCTACTGGCCGCCGCCGTGCTGACCCTGAGGTGGACGATCCAGGCCAGTGAGGAACCGCGGGAGGCGCGCGAGCAGATCCTGACGGCCGTCGAGCTGGCCGGACGGGCGCAGGGGGGTTCGTCAAGGGACAGCGGCGGCCCGCACGCCCACCGATTGCACTACTCGGGGTTGGTCGCCGTGGGGGAGATCCGGACAGCCGCGCACGATCTGCTCATCGCCAGCGGGCTGGACGCCCGCACAGCGGCCAGCATGGTGCGGCGGGCGGTGGGTTGGGAGGAGCAGGACTGAGTCAGCTCCGCGCGTCACTCGAACAGGCCGGCCGGCGGTGCGTGGTTGCCCTCCTTGACGTCCGAGTAGTCGCGAGCCTCGGCCACGAGGCCAGCCTCGTCGAACCGCAGCAACGTGCAGCCGGAGACGGTCACGGGTTTGTCCTTGACGTGGATCACCGCCCAGTACTCCACCGCTGCCGCATCGCCGTCGACCTGCGGCTCGGCGAACCACACCTGAGCGGGGCGGGTCTCCTCGGCGAAGCACTCCTCCAGATAGATCCGAAGGCCGGACCGCCCACGGTACGGACGAAACATCGAGGCCCAGTGGTCGCCGCTCTCGCTCTGCAGGGCGGTGAGCGCCTCGACGTCCCTGACCGGCCAGGCATCGGTCCAGGTCCTGGCCCACCGTTGGGCCGCCTCTCGAGTGTCCACGTACGCCTCCTCTGTCAACCGGCACCTCTGTCATCGCCTGTCGTACCACTGGCCCCTGACATCCCAAGGGACACTGCCTACTCCTGAGCCACCAGCCGTGCGACCGTCTGGGCGAGGAGCTTCGCCCGCGCCTCCGGGGTACGGGCCTTGAGCAGCGGAAGGATCACGGCGTACCGGGCAGATCGGCCGAGCCGTTCGAACGCGGCGGATGCGCGGGGGTCACCGGTGAACGCGGCCGTGAGATCGGGCGGCACCTCGGCGGTGCGCTGCGACTCGTACGCCGCCTCCCAGCGGCCGGCGGCCTTGGCGGCCGCGACTTCCGCGAGCCCGGCGGCCCGCATCCGGCCGGCCGCCGTCAGCGCTTCGACCTTCGCCACGTTGACCTGAGACCACGAACTCCGCGGGCGTCGGCGCGAGTACCGCTGGAGGAACGAGACGTCGTCGAGGCCCTTGCGGTGGCCGTCGATCCAGCCGTAGCAGAGGGCCACGTCGAGCGCGTCCGCGATCGCGATCGAGGCGAGCCCGGAGTGTCGCTTGGCGATCCGCAGCCACGCCTCGCCCCGCACCTCGTGCCGCGCGGCGAGCCAGGACTCCCACGCCTCGGCATCGGGAAAGTCGAGGACGTCCACGTCATGCCGGCTTCATGGAGGAGAGGATGTCGAGGTATTGCGGGTTGTTCATGACGCCCAGCACGTTGCCGAACGGGTCGACCACCGCGGCCGTGACGAACCCCTCGTCCCCGTGCGGGGTGATCGGCTGGTACTCCGTGGCGCCCATCGCCAGCAGTCGCCGCACGGTGGCGTCGAGGTCGTCGACGTGCCAGTGCATGACCGCGCCGCCGGGCCCGGTCGCGCCGGGCGGCGCGTACCTGCGGTCGATGATGCCCAGCTCTCCCTGGTAGTCGCCGATCCGGAACTCGGTGTAGGCCGGGCGTCCGTCGGGCCCCGACCGCAGGAAGTACGCCTCCTGGCCCAGGAACTCCGCGTACCAGGCCGTGGCCGCTGCCACGTCGTCCGCCCAGATGTTGAGTGTGGCGAATCCTCGCAGGCTCATTACGCGTCCTCTCGTCGATGTCTTCCGGGTCACGGTATCGACGATTGCGGAAGGTGAGCTTCCGCAATGACGGGCACGGTCGGGAATTGTCGGCGGCCGCACCCGTCAGAAGAGGGCCAGAGGCTCGACCGGTATCGGTTCGGGCAGTGCTTCCAGCTCGGGTACGCGGGCCCGTACCTCGTCGTGGAAGCGGCGGGCGAGCACGGGCGCGTCGGCGTTGTCCGGGGTGTGGATGAACACCGTGGGCGAGCGCCCCTCGCGCAGCCAGTCGGCGGTGACGTCGACCCAGCGCTGCCACCCCTCGACCGTCCGCGTGGTGTCGTCGCGGCCGAGGTAGCGGACGATCGGGCGATCGGTCAGCGCGAGCGACCGGAGCGGTACGCGCGGCTTCTTGGTCCAGGCATCTCGTTCCGCGTCGCTGGTCGGCGGGCTCGCGAAGAACGCGGTGGTGTCGAAGGGGATCCACTCGGCGGCCGCGGTGGTGAGTGCCTCCGCGAGGAGCCGGGCCGCACGGGGGTCGTCGAAGAACGCGGGATGGCGGACCTCCACGGCGTACCGGTGCGACCTGGGGAGCTGGCCCAGAAACCGGCTCAGTGTCGGGACGTCGGTGGGGGAGAACGAGCCTGGCAGTTGGATCCAGAGGGCGTGGGTGCGTGGGCCGAGCGGCTCGATCGCGTCCAGGAAGGCGCGCAGCGGGTCCTCGAAGTCGGTGAGCCGACGTTCGTGCGTGATGACCTTGGGAAGTTTGAGGACGAACCGGAAATCGGGATCGGTCTGCCGGGCCCACGATGTGACGGTGTCCCTGGCCGGCGTCGCGTAGAAGGTCGTGTTTCCCTCGACGGCGTCGCACCAGCTGGCGTAGTGCCGTAGGCGCTCCTGTGGTGGAAGCGGATGCGCCAGCAGTCGTCCCTGCCACGACTTGTGGGTCCACATCGCGCATCCCACGTGAAGCCGCATGACCGCCCTTCCTCGGGGTGAACCGCGCCTGACCGGAGCCCACGGTATACGCGCCGCCGGTGGGAACGGGACCGACGGTACGGCGGGTAGGGTCCCACGCCATGCGCGTGCTGTTCGCCAGCTTGGCGTCCGTCGGTCACACCTACCCGCTGATCCCGCTGGCGGTCGCGGCGCGGGAGGCTGGTCACGAGGTGCACTTCGCCGCCGGTGCGGAGGTGCACGCGCCGCTGGCCGCGAACGGCCTGCGGCCGTTCCGCCCCGGCGACGCGTTCTACGAGGTGTACGCCGAGGATCTCGAACCGGAACTGGCCCGGTTGCGCCCCGACCTGGTGGTGCACGAATGGGGACTGCCGGGCGCGGCGATCGCCGCCCAGCGTGCCGGCATTCCCGGTCTCTGGCACGGGTTCGGTCGGATGTTCCCCGACGGCATCGGTCTCGAACTGCCCACGAAGACCGGCGAGGTCGCCGGCCGTCCGCACCTCGACATCTGCCCGCCCTCCTTGCAGGACAGGGACTTCCTCGCCACGGAACGCCGGATCGAGCTGCGACCGGTCCCGTTCTCGACGCCGGCGGCGCTGCCCGAGTGGGTCAGCCGTCACGCGTCCCGGCCACTGGTCTACCTGACCCTCGGTACGGCGTTCGGCACGCCGGAGCTGCTGGCCACCGCCATCGCGGGGTTGGCGACGCTGGACGCGCGGGTGGTGGTGGCCGCCGGTCGGGTGTCCCCGGATCAGCTTGGCGGGGTGCCCGAGCAGGTGACCGTGCACCCCTGGGTGCCTCAGGCGGAGCTGCTGCCGTACGTCGACGTGGTGGTGCACCACGGCGGCAGCGGCACCACCCTCGGGGCGCTCGCGGTCGGTGTTCCGCAACTGATCCTGCCGCAGGGTGCCGACCAGTTCGCCAACGCCGACGCGGTCAGCGCCGCCGGTGCCGCCTTGCGCCTGCTCCCCGAGGAGGTGAACGCGGACGCCATCGCCGAACACACCCGGAGGCTGCTGCCGCGCCAGGGGAGCGCCGAACATCGCGACGCGGCCCGGACGATCGCCGAGGAGATCGCCCGCATGCCCTCCCCGGCCGCCGTCGCCCGCCGCCTACCCGAGTACGCCAGGGCGGGATAGACCTACCCGACGGTCAGGTCGAGCGTCGCGAGCTGCGTCGGGTCGGCCACCACCTCGATGCCGATGATCCGGTCGGTGACGATGAAGCTGATCGCGAGCCGGAGATCCCCGCCGAGGTTCACGACCGCGCCGGGCACCCCGTCGACGTACGCCGGAGACGCTGCCTGGGCGCGGCCGTTGAAGAAGCCGGCGATCGCGGCCGAGCCGTGCGTCTCGGCGGCTGACCCCAGGCCTGCGGCCACCGGATCGGCGCGCATGACGACGTGCGGGTCGAGCAGGCTGACCAGGTCGTCGAACCGGCCCTCCCGCGAGGCGGCGAGGAAGGCCTCGACCACCTGCCGCTGACGGGCTGGGTCCGTCTCCCGGACGGTCCCGCCCTGGTGCACCCTGCGGCGGGCTCGGCTGGCGATCTGGCGGACGGCGGCGGGACTGCGATCGACCACGGCTGCGATCTCCTCGAACGAGACCGCGAACATGTCGTGCAGGACGAACACGAACCGGTCGGTCGGCGCGAGGGTGTCCAGGACGACCAGGAGCGCTCGGCCGACCGACTCGGTCAGCATGGCCTCCCGCTCCGGGTCGACCGGCCCGCCGTCCGACGGGTCGGGCTCCGGTGTGGCGGTGTCCCACGGCTGCTCGGGACGGGTGGTACGCGTTCGCAGCCGGTCCAGGCAGACCCGGCCGACGGTGGTCGTCAGCCATCCGGGCAGGTTGTCGATGCCCGCGATATCCGCTCGGCTGAGCCGTAGCCAGGTGTCCTGGACGGCATCCTCGGCCTCGGTGTCGGAGCCCAGCATTCGGTGGGCGACCGCCCGTAGCCGCGACCGGTTCTCCTCGAAGCGTCGGGCCAGCAGGTCCGCCTCGCTCACGACCGCTCCGCCCCCGGGCGCACCCGAGCGGTCCTGTGACCGCTGACACATCTGTCACGCCGTCGGCTCGCGGGCCGACATCCCAGTGACAACCGGGACGTCGTAAGGCGAGACATGCCGGGCAGCCTAACAAGACGGGACGACAGAAATGATCATCGAACCGCGCATCCAGAACCCCGCCGGCCTGCTGCCGGACGCCGTGAAGGCGATCAATCTGCTCTACAAGGCCGCGCACTCGGTCGGGGTGGCGGGCAGCACGCTGGAGTTGGTGCACGTGCGGGTCAGCCAGATCAACGGATGTGGCGCCTGCGTCGACTCCGGGGCCCGGGGCGCCCGAAAGGCTGGTGAGACCGAGGAGCGGCTGTTCTCGGTGGCCGCCTGGCGGGAGACCCCGTACTTCACTGAGGCGGAGCGGGCCGCGCTCGCGCTCGCGGAGGCGGCCACCCGGCTCGCCGACCGGGCCGATGCCGTGCCCGACGACGTCTGGGCGGAGGCGGCTCGGCACTTCGGCGAGACGGAGCTGGCCGCGATCGTGCTCTGGGTGGCGACCAGCAACTTCTTCAACCGGCTCAACGTCACCACCCGGCAGCCGGCCCCGCAGGCATGGGGCTGACCGTGCGGTGACGAGGCAGCCCGGGGTGCCGTGCCGCACTCCGGGCTGCCGGCGATCGTCAACTTGAGGTTGACGACGAGGGATGCGTCAACCTATGGTTGACGCATGACGGATCCTATTCAGATGACCAATCCGGTTCGCCTCGACGACCTGATCCAGGCGATCAAGAAGGCGCACACCGACGCGCTCGACCAGCTCACCGACGCCGTGATCGCCGCCGATCACCTGGGTGACGTCGCCGACCACCTGATCGGGCACTTCGTCGATCAGGCGCGGCGCTCGGGCGCTTCCTGGACCGACATCGGCCGCAGCATGGGGGTCAGCAAGCAGGCCGCGCAGAAGCGCTTCGTGGCGAAGGCGTCGACCGAGGCGGCGGCGCTCGACCCGAACGCCGGCTTCGGCCGGTTCACCCCCCGCGCCCGCAACGTGGTGATGGCCTCACAGGAGGAGGCCCGCGCCAGCCGGCATGCCGAAATCGGCCCGGAGCACCTGGTGCTGGGCCTGCTGGCCGAGCCGGAAGCGCTGGCAGCCAAGGTGATCGTCGCCCGGGGCGTACCGCTGGAGACCGTGCGGGAGACGGTCAGCGCCGCCCTCCCGGCGCCGGCCGACCAGGTGCCGGACCTCATCCCGTACGACGCGCGCGGCAAGAAGGCGTTGGAGTTGACCTTCCGGGAGGCGCTGCGGCTCGGGCACAACTACATCGGCACCGAGCACATCCTGCTCGCCCTGCTGGAGCAGGAGGACGGCACGGGAGTGCTCACCGACCTCGGGCTGGAGAAGGCCGCCGTCGAGGCCGACCTGCTCGCTGCCGTCGCCGCGGTCGCCGGGCAGAAGTGACCTCCCGGGGTCAGGGCGTCGGGAAGCCGTAACGCAGGGCGTGCTCCGGATCGGCTGGGTCGATCTGGCGTACGCCCGCGTCGGCGAGCCGCTTGTTGACCTCGTCGAGTTGCTCGCGTACCAGTCGGGCCTCCTCCTCGGTGACCCGTCCCCGATGTGGCTTGCCCGCGTGTTCCAACGTCCCGTAGTCGATCTTCTCGGCGCTCTTGCGGGCCTTGGGCGGACGGACCCGCTCGGCCGTCTTGAGTAGCTGTGCCATCGGCACGTCGGTGGCCATCGCGTCGAACTCGCTGGCGGTCAGCACCACCCGGCGCGGCTCGCCGCCGCCGTGCCGGTCATGGATCTCGACCACCGCCACGTCCAGCGCGGCATCATCGACGTTCTCCACCTCGGTCGGAGTGGCATCCAGTTGCACGGGCCCGGCGATCAGGTCTGGGTGCTCCAGGACGACGATGCGGACCACCTCGTCGTCGCTCTGCAGAACCGTGCCACTGAAGTCGGAGACGTGGATCGTCTTCTTGCCCATGCGCGGAGCTACTCCTGTCGTAGGCCGGGATTCCGGACCAGAAGAAATTACCCGACAGGTGTGCGAAAACCCGCGTTGGACGGCTCGGGTGTGTCGTGGTCGGTACTGCCGGAGTCAGCGGGTGTTGAGGCCGGGCCGGGCGGAACTGCCGGCCGGCAGCCTGTTCAGCTCCGCCCAGGACAGGGCGGCCGCGCCTTTCGTCGTACGGGTCCCGCGGTATCGCGGCTGGGCCGGAAAGCGTTCGGCGGGCTCCGTTGACCGCCAGAGTCGCTCGGGGTCCTGCTGGTAGCGGTCGTTCGGCTGAATCGGCATGACCATACCGTCCCAAAGAAAGGTGTCCATGTATGGAAATAGATATGACGGTCGATCGGGTTCCGTTTGCCGGCACGGGATTGACGGTGACCCGAGCCGTACCCCGGGTGCCGCGTCGGTAATCGACCGGATCGGTGAACTCGACGAAAGAGTGATCCTCGTCGCTCGGCCGGGTACCCCCGGGGGGTATAGGCTACGGGTCATGGAGAACGCGAATCCCACTCGACTGGCCGTCGCCGCCACCCTGCACTGCCTGACCGGCTGCGCCATCGGCGAGGTGCTCGGCATGGTCATCGGCACCGCACTCGGCTGGTCCGACCTGGCCACCATCGCCCTCGCCGTCGCGCTGGCGTTCGTCTTCGGCTACGCGTTGACGGTCCGCCCGGTGCTCCGCTCCGGACTGCCGCTGGGCCGGGCGATCCGGGTGGCCCTGGTCGCCGACACGCTCAGCATCGCGGTCATGGAGGTGGTGGACAACGGCGTCATGCTCGCCGTGCCGGGCGCCATGCGGGCCGGCCTCGCCGACCCACTGTTCTGGGGCAGCCTGGCCGGCGCGTTGGCGCTGGCCTTTGTGGTCACCGTGCCGGTGAACCGGGCCCTGATCGTCCGCGGGAGGGGACACGCGGTCGTGCACCAGCACCACCACGGGGAGCACCACCCCACCACTCCGGCGGCGTCGTAGACTCCGGCCCCGGCCCCGACGGATCGCCCCGCCCGGTAGCGTCGCCCGGCGTACGGTGATCCACGACGGGCCGGGTGACGGGGAGGTACGCATGCTCGACCGGCGGCTTCAGCTGCACCTGGCCACCTGGCTCGGCCAGTGGCCGGCCGGGAAGGGGCTGCACGTGGTTGCCTCGCACCGGCGGGCCAGACCGGCCTGGGATGGCCGGCTGCGCCCGGCGCTCGCGGTGGACAGCGGTGAGAGCGCCGTGCTCTCCGTCCCGCCGGACCGGGTGGCGGCGATCCGCGCGCTGGCCCGGCGTACGCCGGACCGGCTGCTGCCGGCGTTGCCGGAGGCCGTCGGGTTGCCCGACTGGTGTGTGCACGACGGTCCCTTCCGGTGGAGCCTGGCCCCCGCGCCGCTGCCCGATGTGGGGGAGTGGACCGAGTCGACGGCCCCCGGCCTGCCGCCCTGGCTTCGGCTGTTCGACCGTCCGGTGCTGGTGGTCCGCGACGCGGACGGCAACTACCTGGCTGGGGCCGGGATGAAACGGCACGACGCGTACGGGCAGGAGTTGGCCATCGGCACCGTGCCCGCCGCCCGGGGTCGCGGCCTCGCCCGGCGGCTGGTGGCGCAGGCGGCCCGGCGGGTGCTCGACGAGGGGGCGATCCCGACCTACCTGCACGAGCGGGACAACGCCGCCTCGGCCCGGGTCGCGGACGCGGCAGGCTTCCCGGACCGGGGCTGGCGGGCGTACGGGGTCTATCCGCGCTGAGCGGCACCGCGAGTGCCCGCGCAGCGCTGTCGTCGTAGGGCGCGGACCGTGGATCCCGGGCCGGATCCACGGTCCGCAACCTCCCCCCAGGTCCCGGTTTCGGGCGACCGGCCGCCCGCTGGGCAGGGCCGGTTCGTGTCGATCACGCTACGTATCGAACACGCTCGGTGCAAGGTGTGAGCTGTCGGTTCGGAGTGTCGAATAGCGGACTTGACCTGCGGTGGAGTCGAGCGAAGCTGCTGGCCGGGTCAGTGACGTAGCGTGCGGATGAGGTCGAGGACCTGTCGGGTCACCGGGCGAAGTACCCGCAGCCGGGACAGCGCCACCAGCCGGTCGATCAGCGGCACGACGCCGTCGATCAGCTGCCGGGTCTTGGTCTGCCCGGGAGATCGGTCGTGTACCCAGTAGAGGACCACGCCCATGTACGCCAGCCAGAGCAGCTCGGGCAACTGGGGGCGCAGTTCGGCGTCGACCTTGGCGGTCGAGCCCGTCAGCACCTCGGCGAAGAGGTCGATCGCCGCCTGTCGGGGGCTGGACGACTCTGCGGAGAAGGGGCTGAGCGGGGAGGTGGGCTCCGCCGCCGTCTTGAAGAAGGTCGCCGCGAACTCGTGCGACGGGGTCAGCACGTCGATGCCGGCGTGCAGCACTCCGGCGAGCCGGGCGGCGAACGCGTCCTCCCGGTCGAGCACCGGTTGGGCGGCGGCCCGGTGCTCGACCTGGGACTGGGCGTAGAACTCCTGGATCAGGTGGTCCTTGGAGCCGAAGTAGTAGTAGGCGTTGCCCACCGCCACGCCGGCCTCCTGCGCGATCGCGCGCATTGTGGTCTGGGCGTAACCACGCTCGCGGAACAGCCGCATCGCGGTGTCCCGGATCAGCTGCCGGGTCTGCTCGCCCCGGGCGGTCGCAGGTTCACCCGCAGTGGTCGTCGGCGCAGGCTGCTCGGTCATCGGGGTCACCGTATCCCGCTGGTTCGTCCGTCGGCTCGGCCCACGGATCGCGAACCCGCTCCCGGATCGCTGAGGCGGTGGCCACCACCTGCCGGGCGAGCGGCAACAGGCTCGGTCGGGCCAGCCGTTCCGCCGTGGACCGGTGGTCGGCCAACGCCCAGAGGCAGGCGAACCAGGCGCCGTCGCCCGCGTACACCTCGCCGGTGTCGGCCACCACGGTGAGGTCGCGCAGCGTCGCGTCGTGGTCCAGGCCGGGAAAGCGCCGCCGGGCCTCGGCCGACCCGGCGGGCACGAACTCCAGGGGTACGAGCTGGGCGTGGGATGCCAGCCATCGGCGGGCGGTACGGCAGAGCGGGCAGTTCGCGTCGAACAGGACGGTGAACCCCCGGATCCCACCGCCCCCGTGTGCGGTGGGATCCGGGAGTCGGCCGGAGCCGTCGGTCGGTGGGAGCGTCATCGGGTCGGCGGTGGATTGGTCACCGGCCCGGCGCCCGGCTGCGCCCCGATCGGGTATGAGCCGACCGGTGAGGACGGCATGGGCAGCCGGCCGATCGGTGCGATGGGCGGGTGGGTGGCGAGCTGGCGGAGCCGACTCCGGCGGTAGCGGCCGAGCGCGAAGACGTTGAAGAAGTGCAGCGCGCCGAGCACCAGCAGCACCAAGCCGATCTTGAGGGATAGCTCTTCCATCGCCTGGCTGGTCGAATCCACCGGGTCGGGGTGCTTCATCGCCACCGTCACGTAGCCGAGGTTGAGCAGGTAGAAGCCAACCACCAGGAGGCTGTTCACCGCTCGGGCCAGCCGCTCGTCGGCGAACACCTCCTCCAGGAATACCTGTCCGTTGCGGGACAACGCCCGGGCCACCCAGATGGTCAGGCCGATGCTGACCGCGAGGTAGATCAGGTACATCCAGACCTTGATGTCCATGCGCATAGGCCCTTCTTGAACGTGTTCAACTACCGACGGTGTCAGCGTAGGGCAGTTCTTGAACGTGTTCAAGAGAGGATGGTGGGCCGTTCCCGGCCCGACCGGTTGCCGCTCTGCCTCAGCCGGACAGTCCGAGCGCCTCGGCGGCCGCCCGGCCGTTGGCGTGGCTCGCGCCGTACGTGGTGACGAAGGCGCGTACGCCCGCCGGGCGCCACTGCGCCGGCCAGCCCATCTCCACCACGGTCACCGGGTGGTCCGCGGCCAGGCCGGCGATCAGCTCCGGGCCGCCGGGCAGCCGGTGCAGGTGCCGCCCGACCAGCACGATCGGCCGGTCACCGGCCAGCCCGCGCAGCGTCGCCTGATCGGTCTCGGCGGCGATCACCCGGACCTCCTGCACTCCGTCCAGGTGCGGACCGAGGCCCCACGGCACCCGCCCCTCGGCGATGGTGGACTCGGTGTGCAGCTGCACCACCAGCGGACGGTCCAGGCCGGTGAGCACTCCGTCCACCCGGACCGCCCGGCGCGCGGCCGCGTACCCCAGATCGGTTTCGGTGGCGGTCGCCGATGCGCCGGCGGCCCGGGTCCAGGCGGCGAGCGCGGCGGCGCGGCCGGCCGCCTCCTCGACCCGGGAGGTCGCCAACCGACCGTCGGCGAGCGCGTCGACGATCTCGGCGGCCACCCGCTCGACCAGCGCGGCGTCGACCTTCGCGCCGATGCAGAGCAGGTCGGCGCCGGCGGCCAGAGCGCGGACCGCGGCCGGCCCGACACCGCCAGCGGCCACCGCGGCGCCCTTCATCTCCAGTGCGTCGGTGATGACGGCGCCGGTGAAGCCGTACTCGGTGCGGAGCAGGTCGACCAGGACGGCCCGGCTGAAGGTGGCCGGACCGGTGCCGGTCAGCTCCGGCACCCGGATGTGCGCGGTCATCACCGCGCGCGCCCCGGCGGCCACGACCGCGGCGAACGGCGGCAGGTCGCGTTGGCGCAGCAGGCTCAGCGGGACGTCCACGGTGGGCAACTCGTGGTGCGAGTCGGTGATGGTGGCGCCGTGGCCGGGGAAGTGTTTGGCGCAGGCGGCGACGCCGGCGGCCTGTAGCCCGCTCACGGCGGCGGCCGAGTGGGCGGCCACCCGTACCGGGTCCGCGCCGAACGACCGGGTGCCGATCACCGGGTTGTCGTCGGCGGTGTTCACGTCCACCGTCGGGGCGAGGTTGACGGTGATGCCGAGTGCGGCCAGCTCGGCGCCGATCGCCTGGTAGACCCGTCGGGTGAGCGCCACGTCGCCGATCGCGCCGAGGGCGGCGTTGCCGGGGTACGGGCTGCCGGTGGCGTGCGCCAGCCGGGTCACGTCGCCACCCTCCTCGTCGATGGCGATCAGCACGTCCGCGCGGCCGACGCGCAGGGCGGCGGTGCTCGCCGCGACCTGGGCCGGGTCGTGCACGTTGGTGCCGAAGAGGGTGTGCCCGGCCAGCCCGTCGGCCACCAGGTCAACGGCCCAGTCCGGCGGGATCGGTCCCGGGTACGCGGCAAGCAACGTGCCGAGCGCGAGCCGGCGTAGTCCTGGATCCAGCCCCACGTGATCTTCTCCTCTCGGTGCCCGGCGGGCATGAAACGTCGTACGGCGGTGGTCATCGCCCTGCCGGGTCGGCCGAGCGTTCCACCTCCGGGTGGCCGTTACGCTACGGCTACCCGTTCGCAGGTCGGTTTACAGTTAGCAAAGTTTACTAAAACTAAAGGACGTGGCATGAGTGCGACCCGGCTGCCCGGCACCCCCCGCCTGTTGCGGGCGCTCAATGACCGTGCGGCGCTGGAACTGCTCCTCGAACGCGGCCCGTTGACCCGGGCCCGGCTCGGTGAGCTGACCGGGCTGTCCAAGGTCACCGCCTCCCAGTTGGTCGAGCGGCTGGAGGAGCGCGGTCTGGTCAGCCGTGTCGGCGAGCAGGCCGGTGGACGAGGGCCGAACGCCCAGCTCTACGCCGTACGCCCGAGCAGTGCCCACGTGGTCGGGGTGGACGTCGGGGCGGATCGGGTGGTGGCTGCCTGCGCCGACATCACCGGCGCGGTCATCGGCCGGGTGGAGCAGTCCACCCGGGACACCGACGACCCGGTGGGCGTGGTGCACAACGCCGTCGTGGAGGCCGCGAGCAGCGCCCAGGCGCAGCTGAGCAGCGTACGGCGGATCGTGCTCGGCACGCCGGGCCTGGTCGACCCCGGCACCGGTGACATCACCTTCGCCTTCAATCTGCCGCGCTGGCACAGCGGGGTGCTCGCCGCCCTGCGCGACGACCTGCACACGCCGGTGGTCTTCGAGAACGACGTGAACCTGGCCGCGGTGGCCGAGGCGCAGTCCGGCGCCGCGCAGGGGCTGACCGACTTCGTGCTGGTCTGGGTGGGCGCTGGCGTCGGCCTGGCGATCATGCTGGGTGGGCGGCTGCACCACGGGAGCAGCGGCGCGGCCGGTGAGATCGGCTACCTGCCGGTGCCCGGCGCGCCCATCCCACGCGACGTCTCCCGCCGCGCCAAGCCGGCCTTCCAGCAGTTGGTCGGGGCGGACTCGGTGCGCGCGATCGCCCGCGAGTACGGCTACCCGGACGCCGACGCCGCCGGCGCGGTTCGCGCGGCCGTCGCCGACGGTGCCGGTGGCGGCCCGATGCTCGACGAGTTGGCCCGCCGGCTCGCGCTCGGCGTGGCCAGCACGTGCGTGGTGCTCGACCCACCGCTGGTGGTGCTCGCCGGTGAGGTCGGTCAGGCCGGCGGCGCGGCGCTCGCCGACCGGGTGCAGCAGGAGGTCGCGGCGATCACCCTGGTCCGGCCTCGGGTGGTGCCCACCGGGCTGACCGAGGAGCCGATTCTGCGCGGTGCGCTGCGTACCGCGCTGGACGCCGTCCGCGACGAGGTGTTCGGCTCCACCGTCGGCTGAGCCCGCTGGCGGGGTCATGTGAAGGAATATTTCACCGCCGGCCATCGTGCTGCAAGCTCTTGCCGCATCCATCCGTTCCGGTCCGCGGGCCGCCCGGACCAGGGCGGGCGGCCCGCAGCAGGCGGGGCCGCCCGGCCCAGGCGGACGGCCCGGCGGAGGCTCACATCAGGTCGCGGCGACGGAACACGGCGAACGCCGCCGCCGTCAACCCGCCGGTGAGCACGAGCAGTACCGCCAGGGCCGGCGCCCAGGTCAGCGAGTAGAACCCGTCGCAGAAGCCGCCGCCCACGCTGTCGCCCCTGCAGAGCTGGCCGTCGTAGAACCGCGCCTCACCGCTGAGCCACGCCCCGATGTAGCTGGAGAGCATCAGCTGGTCCGGGCGCGGGGCGTCGACGATCTGCAGCACCAGCCGGGCGCCCAACTCCCAGACCACCGCGTACGCGGCGACCGCGCCGAGCGCCGCCGAGGTGTGTCGGCCCAGCGTGGCGATGGCGAAGCCCAGCGCGCTGGCCAGCAGCACCAGCACCAGGCCACGGCCGTGCACCGCCCCCAGTGAGCGCCAAAAGTCCCCGCCCAGCCGGCCGGCCAGACCGGCCGTCTGCCCGATCACCCAGAACGTGGCGAGGTAGACCAACGAGGCCGTCACCGCCAGCGCCAGCACCGTGCCGAGCAGGGTGCCCAGCTTGACACCGAGCACCGTCATCCGGCGCGGTCGCCAGAGCAGCAGGTTCACCACGCCGCCGGAGTTCAGGTCCGCGCCGATGTAGGAGGCGCCAACCAGGAACCCGAACAGCACCAGGAACGCGATGAGGAAGTAGAGCAGCGGGCGGGCCTGCTGGGCGAAGCTGAACACCCCGGGGAGGAAGTCGGCGGCGATCGGCAGCCGGTCCTGCCGGATCGGGTCGATCTCCGAACAGTCGGAGGGGTAGTACAGCTCCGAGTCGCTCGACGGGAACGTGCCGTTCTTTCGGGCCAGGCACTGCTGGAAGTGGTTCTCCATGCTCTGCCGCGCCTCGGCGGCCTGCGCCCGCGCCGTGCTGAGTTCGCTCGGGGTGGGCTTGTGGGAGCCGGCCAGGGTGGTCGCCGCGGTGACGGCGAACGCCAGTGCCAGCAGGACGACCATGAGCTGCACGAAGCGACGCGCGGACAGACGCTCCAGCTCGGCACGAACCAGGTTCACGCGTCCACTCCTCGATCAAGATTGATCACAGCGTCACCCTCAACGTCGGGCGGCAGCGCCGAGTCGTCCACCTGGCGGGGCACCGACGGGTGCCCGCCGGCGCCGGTCAGCTCGAGGAAGACGCTCTCCAGATCGGGCCGCAGCGGGGTCAGCTCGCCCACCCAAAGCCCCTGCTCGCCGAGCACCTGGCTGATCGCCGCCGGGTCGGTCACCCCGCCCACCACCAGCGCCCCGCCATCGACGGTCGCCGCCATTTCGGCCGCGCGCAGCAACTCGGCGGCGCGCTCCGGCTCGGCCACCCGGACCAGGAACTCGTGCCGGTCGTGGCCGGCCAGCACCTCGTCCACCCGGCCGGCCGCCACCCGCCGCCCCTGCGAGATGATCGTGACGTGGTCGCAGATCAGCTGGATCTCGGCCAGGATGTGACTGGACACCAGCACCGTCACGCCGGCCGCCGCCAGCGACCGCATCAGGTCCCGCATCTCCCGGATGCCGGCCGGGTCCAGCCCGTTCGCCGGCTCGTCCAGGATGAGCAGCTGCGGATCCTTCAGCAGCGCGGACGCCACCGCGAGGCGCTGCTTCATGCCCAGCGAGTAACCCTTCACCCGCTCGTCGCCCCGGTCGTGCAGGCCGACCAGTTCCAGCACCTCGTCCACCCGCGAGGTCGGCACCCCACCGGCCCGGGCCAGCAGCCGCAGCGTGCGGTGCCCGGTGAAGTTGCCGAAGAACTGCGGGCTCTCCACGATGGCGCCGACCCTGCCGGCCACCCGGGGCAGTTGCTGCGGCGACGGCTCGCCGAGCACCCTCATCTGCCCGCTGTCGGCCCGGACCAGCCCGAGCAGGGCACGCAGCGTGGTGGTCTTGCCGGAACCGTTGGGGCCCAGGAAACCGTGGATCTGGCCCGCCTCGACCAGCAGGTCGAAGCCGTCGACCGCGACCCGTCGGCCGCTCCGCAGGCTCTGAAAGGTCTTGCGCAGACCCTCGATCTCGATGACCGCGCTCATTCGCGCGACTCCGTACCTCGACCGGACATGGTCGGTCCTCCGGGTGTGGTGATCAACGACACGGTGCCTCACCCTATGGCCGCGGCGCCGCCCGCGGGGGGCACCGCCGCGCTGCGTGGTTGGATGGTCCGGTGACTGGTGACCTGATCCGCGGCGCTGCCGGCGCCGCCTCCGCCTCCGCACCCGTGGACCCGGATCTGGTGGTCAGCCTCGACAGCGTCGGTGTACGCCGGTCCGGCACCGCTCTACTGCAGGACCTGACCTGGCGGGTCGAGCTGGACGAGCGCTGGGTGGTGCTCGGTCCCAACGGGGCCGGCAAGACCACCCTGCTCAACCTCGCCGCCGGCCGACTGCACCCCACCACCGGTGTCGCCCACGTGCTCGGTGAGCGGATCGGCCGCACCGACGTCAACGAGCTGCGCACCCGGATCGGGCTCTCCACCGCCGCGCTCGCCGAGCGACTGCCCGCCGACGAGCGGGTCAGCGACGTGGTGGTGACCGCCGCCTGGTCGGTGGTCGGCCGCTGGCGGGAGAGCTACGAGCGCGGCGACGAGGCGCGGGCGCGGGCGCTGCTGAGCCAACTCGGCATCGGCGGCCTCGCCGAGCGCCGCTACGGCACCCTCTCCGAGGGTGAGCGCAAGCGGGTGCAGATCGCCCGCGCGCTGATGACCGACCCGGAGCTGCTGCTGCTCGACGAGCCCGCCGCCGGGCTCGACCTGGGTGGCCGCGAGGACCTGGTGGCCCGCCTGGCCGAGCTGGCGTACGACCCGGACGCCCCGGCTCTGGTGCTGGTCACCCACCACGTGGAGGAGATCCCGCCGGGATTCACCCACGCACTGCTGCTGCGGGAGGGCGTAGCCGTCGCGCAGGGCCTGCTCGCCGAGACGCTGACCGGCGACAACCTCTCCAAGACCTTCGGCCTGCCGCTGGTGGTCGAGCGCTCGGGCGACCGCTTCACCGCCCGCGCCGCCTGAGCCCGGGACAGGGCGGGAGGTCACCGTGCCGCAGACCCGGGTGGTCGTGGTGGGCAGCGCCAACATGGACCTGGTCGCGATGGCGCCCGCGCTGCCCCGACCGGGCGAGACCCTGCTCGGCACCGACTTCGTGATGGTGCCCGGCGGCAAGGGCGCCAACCAGGCCGTCGCCGCCGTCCGGGCCGGCGCCTCCTGCGCCTTCCTCGGTGCGATCGGCTCCGACGCGTTCGGCGTGACCCTCACGGCCCGGATCGCGGCGGCCGGGGTGGACACCGGCCAGCTGCGGGTGGTCTACGGCGCGTCCGGGGTGGCGCTGGTGATGGTCAACGCGGAGGGGGAGAACGCCATCGTGGTGACCCCCGGCGCGAACGACGCGCTGCTCGGCCTCACCGAGGAGGAGCTGGCCACGGTCCGTGCGGCGGACGTCCTCGTCGCCCAGCTGGAGATCCCGGTGCAGACGGTGGCCGACGCCGCGGCGGCCGCCCGCGCCGCCGGCACCCGGTTCATTCTGAACGCCGCACCGGCCCGGGATGTCCCGCCGGAGCTGTTCGCGGCGGTGGACCTGCTGGTCGTCAACGAGGGTGAGGCGCAGGCGTTCACCGGCCGAGGTCGGGAGCCACGGGCGCTGCTCGACCTGGTGCCCCGAGCCGTGCTCACCCTCGGCGGCGAGGGTGCCTGGTACGTCGACCGCGAGGGCGCCGAGGTGCACGTGCCCGCCGTCCGGGTCGACGTGGTCGACTCCACGGCGGCGGGCGACGCGTTCACCGCCGCCTTGGCCGTCGGTTGGGGCGAGGGACGGGACCTGGTCGACGCGGTGCGCTGGGCGGCGGCGGCCGGCGCGGCCTGCGTGCGCCGGCTCGGCGCCTCGGTGGCTCTGCCCCGCCGCGCCGAGATCGACGAGCTGTACGCCCGGGGCTGACCCGCCCGCGCTACGCCGGCCGGCCCGTCGCCGCTCCGGTGCGGAAAGCCCGGCGGTACGCCGACGGCGAGGTCAGCATGACCCGA
This sequence comes from Micromonospora sp. NBC_00389, assembly GCF_036059255.1. NCBI lineage: Bacteria > Bacillati > Actinomycetota > Actinomycetes > Micromonosporales > Micromonosporaceae > Micromonospora > Micromonospora sp. NBC_00389. The sequence goes on from NZ_CP107947.1 coordinate 2,862,211, forward strand.
CCGAAATGGTGGCGGTAGGTGACCGGGGTGTCGAAGCCCACCGCGCCGGCGATCCGCTCGACCGGGCCGTCGGTCTCCTCTAGCAGCGCCAGACTGGCCCGGACCCGCTGGTCGATCAGCCACCGGATCGGGCTGGTCCCGGTGGCCCGGGCGAAGTGCCGCAGGTAGGTGCGGGGCGACATGTGCGCCCGCCCGGCGATCTGGGCCACGGTCAGCGGCTCGGCGAGGTGCGCGAGCGCCCAGTCGATACTGGCGGCGATCCGGTCGTCGTCCGGGTCGGTGGTCACCGGCGCCTCCACGAACTGGGCCTGCCCACCGTCGCGGTGCGGGGGGATCACCAACCGACGGGCGACCGCGTTGGCGATCGCCGAGCCGTGGTCCCGCCGAACCACATGCACGCAGAGGTCGAGCCCGGCGGCGCTGCCGGCGCTGGTGAGCACGTCGCCGTCGTCGAGGTAGAGCACGTCCGGGTCCACCTCGACCCGCGGGTACCGCCGCGCCAGCAGCTCCGCGTACTGCCAGTGGGTGGTGGCCCGCCGCCCGTCCAGCAGCCCGGCGCCGGCCAGCGCGAACGCGCCAGAGCAGATCGACATGATCCGGGCACCCCGCCGGTGCGCTCGACGCAGGGCGCTCACCAACTCGGATGACGGGTCGGCGGTCACGTCGGGCACGCCGGGAACGATGACCGTCTGCGCCGCCGCCAGCTCCGCCAGGCCGTACGGGGTGTGCAGGCTGGCCCCACCGACGACCGGCACCGGCCCGGGCCGCTCAGCGCAGACCACCAGGTCGTACCAGTCGACGTCGAACTCGGGCCGGGGCAGTCCGAACACCTCGGTGACGATGCCGGTCTCGAACACCGACATCCCCGGGTACGCGAGCACGGCGACGCGGTGCCCGGCGGCCGGCCGACGGGCCGTTGGCAACGGGAGTGGGTTGGCGGCCACGGCGCGGGTCGGCATGGCGGGATATTAGCGCAGGACGTCGTTTCCGCCACTCGTCCGGAGCGGGGACGGCGGCCAGGATCGGTGCATGACCTACACCTTTGCCGTCCCGGCGGCCGATCCGGCCACCGCCGCCGCCCACCTCCTCGCCCGGCTCAGCGTCGAGACCGACGTCAGCGACGTGCACGCCGACCTGTCCGCCCGGACTCCCGGGTTGGTGGTCATCGACTCCCGGGGGGAGGCCGCCTGGGCGCAGGGACACCTGCCGGGGGCGGTGCACCTGCCCACCGCCGAGATCGCCACCCGGGCTGCCGGGCTGATCCCAGCCGGGTCGCCGGTGGTCACCTACTGCTGGGGGCCGGGCTGCAACGGTGCGACCCGGGCCGCGTTGGAGTTCGCCCGGCTCGGCCACCCGGTCAAGGAGATGCTCGGCGGGTTCGAGTACTGGGTGCGGGAAGGGCTACCGGTGGTGACCGGGACCGGGGTGACCCGTCGCCCGGTCGACGACCTGACCGCGCCACGGTCAACGATCACCTGCGACTGCTGACGCGGCGGCGGACAGGTCGCCGCTGGCCGACGAGGGCTCAGACGGCGTCGTCGCTGAGCTTCTCGCCGCGCCGGCGCAGCATGCCCAGCCCCGGGATGCCGGCCACGGCGAGCTTGAGGTCGCGGGTGACGTCCAGCAGGTCGTGCAGGTCGGGCCCGACCCGGTCGAGGGTGGCGAGGATCGGCAGGATGTCCGCCGTCAGGTGCTCCTTGAGCTTGGGCAGCTCGTCGATCAGGTGGATCGCCGCGGTGATCTCCTCATGGCTGAGCTGCTCGACGAACCGCTCGGTCATCGGTGCGGCCCGCCGTAGCGTCGGCTCGTACGCCGCCAGCAGCTCCGCCGCCGTGGCGGCCGCCTCCGCCGCCGTGCCCACGGTGACGGCGGCCCGGCCAGCCACCGCATCGGCCTCGGCGACCACCGTGCCGGCCACCCGGGCGACCTTGTCGGCCTCCTGGACCAGTACGGCGGCGGCCGCCGCCACCTCGGTGGCGGTGTCGATGGCGGTGGTCGCGGCGGCGCTGATCACGGCCACCTCGCGGACCGCCGTCTCGGCGTCGGCGAGCACCTGGTCGGTCCGGTCCAGGGTCGTCTCGATCCGGTCCACCACCCCGTTGATTCGGGCCAGCAGCGCCTCAACCCCGTCCAGCACCGCGAACGCGCGGGCGGGCACGGCGGCGAACGAGGCGGCCGAGCCGAGCGCCTGGTCGAGAGCGGATCGGGTCAGGCCGACCACGGCGGCCGGTGTGGGGAGGGGAATCGCCATGGGATCAAGTGTGCGTCGGCCGCACCACAACCGCCCGACGGCGCTCGGCCGGCGCGCTCGGTGGAGCGTCGGGCGGGTCGTCCGACGGTAGGGTGCCGGCATGTCGGCACCCACGCCGCACCGCCCGCCGAGCACCCGCACCGCCGTCCTGCTCGCCGTGCTGGCGGTGGCCGCCGCCGCGCTCGGCACGCTGGTGCTGGTCCGGGCGGACGCCGGCCTCACCGCCCGGCACGTCACCGTCGCCGGGGTGCCGATGACCGAGGTGCGTGCCCGCCCTCCGACGCCCGGCGTCCGGCGGCCCGGGGTGGTGATCGCGCACGGCTTCGCCGGCTCGGCTCAGCTGATGCGCCCGATCGCCGACACCGTCGCCCGGCGGGGAGCGGTCGCGCTGCTGTTCGACTTCGCCGGACACGGTGCCAACCCGGCCCGGCTGCCCGGCGCGGGCAGGGACACGTCCGCCGCCACGCTCGCCGCCGACCTGGACGCCGCCGTCGGCTACCTACGCTCCCGGCCGGACGTCGATCCGGACGGCATCGTCCTGGTCGGACACTCGATGGGCGCCGGTGCGGTCACCCGGTACGCCAGCGGGCACCCGGAGATCGCTCGAACCGTGGCGATCTCGCTGCCCGACGCCAGCGAGCTGTCCCCGGGCCGACCGGCGGAGCTGCTGCTGATCGTGGGCGGTGCGGAGTTCCCCGCCTTCCGCCGGGCGGCTGACGATGCCGTCCGGCGCGGCGCGGGAACGAGCCGACAGCCAGTGGTGGTGGTGCCCGGTGCTGAGCACATCTCGGTGCTCTTCGCCCCGCGTACCCACGAGGAGATCGCCGGCTGGCTGCCCATCGCCGACGGCACCGCCCAGCCGCGACCGACCGCCCGGCTCGCCGGGGCAGCGCTGCTGGTGTTCGCCTTCGGCATCGGCGTGGTCCCGCTGGCGGCCCTGCTCCTGCCGCGCCCGGCGACCGACCGCCGACCGACCGAGCCACCCTCTGGCCGGGAACCCGACGCCCCGACGCAGACCAACAGCCCAGCGCCGGCCGGGAGTCCGGCGCCGGCCGGGGACCGGGTGCCGTTCGGTGGCCTGCTGCTGTTCACGGTTGCGGTGCTCGCGGCCGGCGGCGGCGCGGCCGTCGCGGCGGTGCTGCCGACCGCCTGGCTCCCGCTCGCGGTCGGCGGCTACGTCACCGGCTCCCTGCTGGTCACCGGCGTGCTGTTGGTCGCCGGTCAGCGTTGGCTGCCGGGCTTGTTCGGCGCGTCGCCACCGCCGTCCGGCACGGCCGCGCTGGCGGGCCGGCGGGCACCGGCACGGACCGCCGTCGCGGCGCTGGTGCTGACCGGGTACGCCGTCCTCGCCGTCGCCCTCCCGATCCACCTCGGACTGACCTCGGGGCTGCCGGTCGGTGCCCGCTGGTGGCTGCTCCCGTTGGTGGCGGGCGCCTGCCTGCTGTTCCTGCTGGGCGTCGAGCTGGTCGCCGCCGGGCGGACGGGGCGACACCTGCTGGTCGTCGCGGTCACCGTGCTCGTGCTGACGGCGTCGGCGCTGGTGGGTCTGGCGCCCGGCTTCGTCGTGCTGGTGGTGCCGCTGTTCGCGTTGCTGCTCGGCTGGCAGGCCGCCTGGGCGACCGTGCTGCGCCGGTACGCCGGTCCGCGCTGGCTGCCGGCCGCGTTGGGTGCCGCCCTGGTGAGCTGGCCGATCGCCACCACCCTGCCGTTGACCTGACCTGACCTGACCGGCCCCGGGCCTACCGGCCGGCGCGGGCGACGCGCAGGGCCCACCAGATCAGCGGCACCTGCATCGGCACCCGGCCGTAGGCGATGGCCCGCTTCGCCGGACGCCGATGCCGCCAGTCCAGGGCCATCTTCACGTTCGCCGGCAGCACGGCGATGAAGAGGGCGGCCGCGGCCCGACCGCCGACCCGTCGGGTGGCCGGGTTCGCCACCGCCGCCGCCACCGCCAGCTCGGCGACCCCGCTGGCGTACGTCCAGAATCGGGCCGGGCCGGGCAGCGCGCCCGGCACGATCGGGTCGTAGAGGCCGGGGCGCAGCAGGTGGGTGACGCCGGCTACGGCGAGCAGCCCGGCCAGCGCGGCGGCCTCGCCACTGCGGTTGCTCACCGACGGTCCCCCTGCTGTTCGACGGCACGCTGGACGGCCCGGTAAATCTGGCCGAACCGTAGCGCGTCCGGCGTACGGAGCAGCAACTGCTCCCGGTTGTGGTGCTGCACCCACAGCTCGTGCACGTGACTGCCGCGCTCGTACGAGCGGTCCAGCCAACTCAGTGGAATCTCCAGGAACGGGGTCAGCGCCAGCGCCCCCACCGCGCAGGCGGCGAGGATGATCAGCGCCATCCTCCAGTTGCCCCGGTCCTGGGCCGCATAGGCCAGCGAGAGCACGCAGACCAGCGCGACAAGCGGTGGCAGCGAGAGCAGCAGGACCAGGACACCCCGGCCGAGCACCCGGCCGCGCACCGCGAGGGTCTTCGGGCCGCGCGCGTGCCAGACGAACGTCACATCGGAGAGGGCGATCACGTGACCGCCCGCCCGGATCGACTCGGAGGTCACCTGCACCGCGTCGTCCCGGTAATAGAGGGTCACCACTAAGCCTAACCACCGGCAGGCAACCCAGGCGTCCTGAGCGCTGGCCGGCGGTGCGGTCGGTCGAGCGCGATGTCGAGGCGGTGCGCCGCTACCCGCGTACGTTCGTCACCAGGGACATCGTCGAGCTGCCGGACGAGCCGATCCGGTTCTGAGCGTGGGCCGCTATCGGCGGCTGGTCGGGCGGACCGGGTGGTTGTGCTCGACCGCGCGCTGCACCGCCCGGTAGATCTGCCCGAAGCGCAGTGCGTCGCCGGTGCACAGCAGCCGTACCGGCTGGCCGCGCCAGCGCGCCCAGATCTCCAGTTGCCGGCTGCCCCGGGCGTACGAGCGGTCCAGGTGTTCGAAGAGGAAGTCGGCGACCGGCCCGACGGCCAGCCCGACCAGCACCGAGGCGCCGACGATCGCGATCGTCACGGTGGGTGAGCGGTGCAGCCAGACGGCCACGCCGATGCCGAGCACGGCCGCGATCAGCGGACCGGCCAGCGCGGCGCCGATCGCGCCTCGCCCGACGAGCACTCGCCAGGAGCGGCTGCCCCGGCGGTGCCAGATCATGCTGATGTCGGCCAGCGCGTAGCTGCGGCCGTCCACCCGGACTGCGGTGGAGGTGACCTGGACCGACTTGTCGTCGTAATACGTGATCATCGCTGGACTCCCGCCCGCGGGGCTGACACCAGACTACTTACTCCAACGAGCCGGGTCGTAAGGTTGGCACGCGACTTCGACGAGGAAGTGAGGGCAGCGTGGGCGAGTTCGTTCGGCTGGAGACCAAGGACGGCATCGGCACCATCCGGCTGGAGCGGCCGCCGATGAACGCGCTCAACACCCAGGTGCAGGAGGAGTTGCGCGCCGCCGCTACGGCGGCCACCGACGACCCCGAGGTCCGCGCCGTCATCGTGTACGGCGGGGAGAAGGTCTTCGCCGCCGGTGCGGACATCAAGCAGATGGCCGAGATGTCCTACGTGGACATGGCTGAGCGGGCCGCGAACTTGTCCAGTGCGCTCGGCGCGATCGCCCGGATCCCCAAGCCGGTCGTCGCCGCGATCACCGGCTACGCCCTCGGCGGGGGCTGCGAGTTGGCGCTGGCCTGCGACTGGCGGGTGGTGGCCGAGGACGCCAAGCTCGGCCAGCCGGAGATCAAGCTGGGCATCATCCCCGGCGCGGGCGGCACCCAGCGGCTGGCCCGCCTGGTCGGCCCGGCCCGGGCCAAGGATCTGATCATGTCCGGGCGGATGGTGGACGCGCAGGAGGCGCTCCGGATCGGCCTGGCCGACCGGGTCGTCCCGGCCGCCGAGGTCTACGACGCGGCGGTCGCCCTGGTCACGCCGTACCTGAACGGGCCGATGCAGGCCCTGCGCGCGGCGAAGCTGGCGGTCGACGGCGGCCTGGACATGGACCTGAACTCGGGCCTGGCCTGGGAGAGTCAGCTCTTCGCGGCGCTGTTCGCCACGGACGACCGGCGCGAGGGCATGGCGGCCTTCGTCGAGAAGCGCAAGCCGGGCTTCACCGGCCGCTGAGCGGACGGGGCCGGCGGCGCGTGTCGCCGGCCCGACGGTGAGCCGAGGACGGTTCACATTCTGCTTACCGGCCAGTAGCGTGTGGCTTCGGTCATGAGCGACGAAGGGGAGCGGCGATGACGGAGCGGGTCGAAGGTCACGGCGGGGAGCTGGCGCTCGCGGCGCTGCGGGCGTACGGGGTGCGCGAGATGTTCACCCTCTCCGGTGGCCACGTCTTCCCGCTCTACGACGCCGCGCACCGGAACGACTTCCCGATCTACGACGTCCGGCACGAGCAGTCCGCGGTCTTCGCCGCCGAGGCGGTGGCCAAGCTCCAGCGCCGTCCCGGCCTCGCCGTGCTCACGGCCGGTCCCGGTGTCACCAACGGCATCTCCGGCATGACCAGCGCCTACTTCAACGCCTCCCCGGTGCTGGTGCTCGGGGGCCGGGCGCCGGCGTTCCGCTGGGGCTCGGGCAGCCTCCAAGAGATGGACCACCTGCCGCTGGTCGCCCCGGTCACCAAGCACGCCGAGACGGTGTTCAGCACCGACGACATCCCGCGCGCGGTGGGCGCCGCGCTCACCGCCGCGCTCACCCCGCACCGCGGGCCGGCCTTCCTCGACTTCCCACTGGAGACGGTCTTCTCCGTCGCCGAGGCCGAGGTGCCCGCCCCGAGCGGCATCGACCCCGTCGCGCCGGACCCGGACGAGGTTGCCCGGGCCGCGTCGCTGATCGCCAGCGCGCAGCGGCCGGTCATCATCGCCGGCTCCGACGTGTACGCCGGCGACGCGGTGGCCGCGCTGCGCGAGGCGGCCGAGGCGTTGCAGGTGCCGGTCTTCACCAACGGCATGGGCCGCGGCTCGCTCCCGCCGGAGCACCCGCTCGCCTTCGCCAAGGCGCGCCGGGCCGCGCTCTCCGGCGCCGACGTGGTCGTGGTGGTCGGCACCCCGCTCGACTTCCGGCTCAGCTTCGGTGACTTCGGCGACGCCAAGGTGGTGCACATCGTCGACGCGCCCAGCCAGCGGGCCGGGCACGTGCAGCCGGCCGCCGCTCCCGCCGGCGACCTGCGCCTGATCCTTTCCGCGCTGGCCGACCACGCCGGTGACCGGGCCGACCACAGCGGCTGGATCGCCGACCTGCGCGCCGCCGAGGACGCGGCCCGGGCCCGCGACGCGGCGGAGATGGCCGCCGAGACCGACCCGATCCGGCCGGCCCGGATCTATGGCGAGCTGCGCCGGGTGCTGGCCCGTGACGCGATCACCATCGGCGACGGTGGCGACTTCGTCTCGTACGCCGGGCGGTACCTGGAGCCGGCCCAGCCCGGCACCTGGCTGGACCCGGGTCCGTACGGCTGCCTGGGCACCGGCATGGGCTACGCGATGGGCGCCCGGGTCAGCCACCCGGACCGGCAGATCTGCGTGCTGATGGGCGACGGCGCCGCCGGCTTCTCGCTGATGGACGTCGAGTCGCTGGTCCGCCAGAAGCTGCCGGTGGTGATCGTGGTCGGCAACAACGGCATCTGGGGGTTGGAGAAGCACCCGATGCAGGCCATGTACGGCTACGACGTGGCCGCCGACCTCCAGCCGGAGCTGCGCTACGACACGGTGGTCAGCGCCCTCGGCGGTGCGGGGGAGACGGTCGCCAAGGCCGCCGACCTGGGTCCGGCGTTGCAGCGGGCGTTCGACGCCGGAGTGCCGTACCTGGTCAACGTGCTCACCGACCCGACCGACGCGTACCCCCGGTCGTCGAACCTGGCCTGAGTCGCAACTGCCGCCGCCGTCGCCCGCCCAGCGGGCGGCGGCGCGGTCTTTCCGCAGCTAAATCAGCGGAATGTCAGCGCCGATCGTCGTAACGTCAGCCCGGGATCGGCGGGCTGTCAGCCCTGTCGCCCATGGTGGTGCCACCACCGGAGACGACAGGAGTTGCGATGGACTACGCAGTCCGCGCCGAGGGTCTGGTGCGTCGCTTCGGCGCCACCACCGCTCTCGCCGGCGTTGATCTGGCGGTCCCGACCGGGACCGTCTTCGGCCTGCTCGGGCCGAACGGCGCCGGCAAGTCCACGGCCGTACGGGTGCTCGCCACCCTGCTGCGCCCCGACGAGGGGCACGCCACCGTCGGTGGTTTCGACGTGGTCCGCGAAGCCCACCAGGTGCGCCAGTTGGTCGGCCTGACCGGCCAGTACGCCTCGGTCGACGAGACTCTGACCGGCGCGGAGAATCTGCTGCTGATCGGCCGGCTGCTCGGGCTGAGCCGGGCCGACGCCAGGCTGCGCGCCCGCCAACTGCTCGCCGACTTCCAGCTCAGCGACGCCGCCGACCGGGCCGCCAAGACCTACTCCGGCGGCATGCGGCGTCGGCTGGACCTCGCCGCCAGCCTGGTCGGCCGGCCGCAGGTGCTCTTCCTCGACGAGCCGACCACCGGCCTGGACCCGCGCAGTCGCAACGACCTGTGGGACATCGTCCGCACCCTGGTCTCCGACGGGGTGACGGTGCTGCTCACCACGCAGTACCTGGAGGAGGCCGATCAGCTCGCCGGGGAGATCGCGGTCGTCGACCATGGCCGGGTGATCGCCCAGGGCACGCCCGAGGAGCTGAAGGCCAAGACCGGCGGGCAGACCCTGACCGTGCGACCGGCCGAGCTCACCGACCTGGGCACCGTGGTCGCCATCGCTGGCGAGGTGTCCGGCGTGACCCCCGAGGTGGCCCAGAACGCCGTCACCGTCGCGGTGAACGACCCCAGCGTGCTGCCCGCGGTGGTGAGTCGCCTCGACGCCGCCGACATCCCGGTCGCCGAGCTGGCGCTGCGCGGCGCCAGCCTGGACGAGGTCTTCCTCTCCCTCACCGGCCACCGGGCCGAGGACGCCCCGGCCGACACCGACCTGGAAAGGACCTCGGCATGACCGCCGCCACTCTCACCCCTGCGCGGACGCCGGCCCGCCGGCTCGGTCCCGCCGCCGGGCTGCGGCACACGTTCACGCTGGCCTGGCGCAGCCTGGTGCAGATCAAGCACAACCCGATGGAGCTGCTCGACCTGAGCATCCAGCCGGTGATGTTCGTGCTGCTGTTCACCTACGTCTTCGGCACCGCCATCGCCGGCTCGTCCGGCGAGTACCTCACCTTCATGCTGCCCGGCATCATGGTGCAGAACGCGCTCTTCGCCACCATGACGACCGGGTTCGGGCTGAACAACGACCTCACCAAGGGCGTCTTCGACCGGCTCCGGGCGCTGCCCATCGCCCGCTGGGCGCCGCTGGCCGGCCGGATCCTCGCCGACACCGTCAAGCAGGCCTGGTCGATCGCGCTGCTGCTCGGCGTCGGGGCGATCCTGGGCTTCCGGGTCGGCAACGGGCTGCTCGGGGTGGTCGGGGCGTTCGCGCTGCTGCTGACGTTCACGCTGGCCGCGTCCTGGATCTCGGTGCTGGTCGGGGTACTGGTGAGCGAACCGGACAAGGTGCAGATCTTCGGCTTCATGGTGATCTTCCCGCTGACCTTCACCAGCAACATCTTCGTGCCCACCGACCGGATGCCGGGCTGGTTGCAGAACTGGGTGGAGGTCAACCCGGTGACCGTGGTGGCCGACGCGCTGCGCGGGCTCCTGGTCGGCGGGCCGGTAGCCGGCCCGGTGCTCCAGACACTGCTCTGGGGCTTCGGCATCGCGGTGATCTTCGCACCGCTGGCGGTGCGCGGGCTCAAGCGTCGGGTCTGACCCGCAGCGGCCCGGTCGCCGGCACCGGCGCGGCCGGGCCGGTGCTCACACCTCCGGCCGGTCACCCTCACGCGGCGGATCACCGTCGTGGCGGCGCAGGTCGTCCTCGCGTCGGCGCAGGTCTTCCTCCCAGCGGCGGAAGAGCTCCTGGTCCTGCTGTTGGGCGCGGTCCTGCACCGAGCGGAGGAACTCCGGGTCGTCGTCCGGGGCGAGCGGGCGCGGGCGCTGCCGCCCGGTGCGGCCGTTGCCGGCCGGCCCGGCCTTGCGGGTCCCGGCGCTGGGCTCCCGGCCAGCGAGGAACCAGGCGATCGAACCGATCAGCGGGAAGAACAGGATGATCAGCACCCAGGCGATCCGGGGCAGGGCACGGATCTGGCCCTCCTCGGCGGAGAGACAGCTGATCAGCGCGCAGACCGCGAGGACGATCTGCGCCAGGAAGAGGAGTACGTACAGCCGGGCCATACGCCTATCATGGCGCACCCTGTCCCGTCACCACAGTCGGCGAACCACCAGCAGCACACCCAGCAGTGCGAGCCCGACGGTGGCCAGCGCGACCAGGGGCAGCGTGCGGCCGCCGGTGCGCGCCGGCCCGGTGCCGGTGGCCCGGGGCCAGCAGAGCACGAGCACGGCCCCCCAGACCAGCACGGTTGCGCCGGCGATCAGCGCCCCGGTCGGGTCGCCGGTCGACCCCAGCCGGACGGCCAGCGCGGTCACCACGGTCAGTGTCAGCGCAGTGCGCCGCCAGGCCAGCCGGGTCCGCTCCGGTTGCAGCCCCGGATCGCGCCCGGCGGTCACCGGCCGAACCCCGGCCTTGGGCGCTGGCCGCCGGTCACGGTTCGCCGACCGCCCGGACCAGCACCGCGACCACCAGCAGCACGGCGCCGGCTCCGACGGCGAGGGCGAGGATCGCGGGGAAGCGGGAGGCGGGCAGCTCCTGGCCGAGCCGGATGGCCCGTTCGGTTCGCGCCCAGTGGTCCACGGCGCGGACCGCGACGGCGCCGCCGAGCAGCAGCAGCGCGACCGCGATCACCTCCCGCAGGTGGGTCAGCGGCAGCGGCGGCAGGAACTGCGCGGCGGCCAGCCCGCCGCCGACCAGCGCCAGGCCGGTACGCAGCCAGGCCAGGAAGGTGCGCTCGTTGGCCAGGGAGAACCGGTAGTCCGGTGGCTCGCCGACCGAGCGCAGGTCCGCCGGGTCGAACCACCGCCTGATCGCCTCCCACACGCTGCCAATTATCCGCTTCCGTTGCCGTTCATGATGCTGTCGTTGGCAGCAGATCGGCAGTCGGCCGTTGCCGGACGACGATCCCCGGTCGGGGTGGACGCTTCACGGCCACCGGCCCCGCGAGCGGGGTCTTACGGTCGGCTCCACGTCCGTTCGAGCCTTGCGGCTCCGGGTCTCCGGCCACTCCGGTACCCGCCTCGCGCTGCACTAGCCGCGCTAGATTCCTGGCCGCATTCAGATCCCGGTCGAGAACCATTCCGCAGCCTTCGCATTCGTAGGTCCGGACCTGCAGTGGCAGCTTGGCTTTCACCGCTCCGCAGGCCGAACAGGTCTTGCTGGACGGGAAAAACCGGTCGGCCGTGACCAGCCGACCACCGTTCCACGTCGTCTTGTAATCCAGCATGGTGCGGATGGCGCCGAACCCGCAGTCACTGATGGCCTTGGCGAGCTTCCGGTTGCGGAGCATCCCGGCAACGTTGAGGTCTTCCACCACGATCGTGGCGTACTCGGCGGCAAGCGTGCTGGTCAGCTTGTGCAGGCCGTCGCGGCGTAGATTCGCCACCCGCGCGTACGCCCGGGACCGGTCGGCGTTGGCTTTCAGCCAGCGCTTGGACGCTTCCTGCTTCGAGCGCCGGTCGGGACCGATCCGGCGGGACACCCGCCGCGACAGACGACGCAGGTGCTCACTTGCGCCAGTGAAGTGCCGCGGGTTGTCGATCACGTCGCCGGTGGACAGCACGGCGAGATGCTTGATGCCCACGTCGACACCAACCACTGCGGCCGGTTTCTCATGGGCGCCGATCTGGCGGTCCACCTCGCAGGAGAACGACACGTACCAGCGGCCGGCGTTCAGCTTCACCGTCGCGGACAGGATGCGGGCGGTGCCGGCGTCCAGGCGGCGGGCCAGTTTACGGGCCGACTCGTGCAGCTTGATCGTGCCCAGCCGGGGCAGCGTGACGCGCTTGCGGTCCGGCTCGACCCGGATGACGCCGGTGGTGAACGTGCACGACTTCGCCTCAGTCCGCTTGCCCTTGAACCGCGGGAAGTTGACCTTCGGCCCTTTGCGTTTGCCAGACTTCGAGTCCCGCCAAGTGTCCAGACCACGCACCAGGTTACGGATCCCGGCGGCGTACGCCTCCTTGGAGTTCTCCGCCCACCACGGCGCCACGTCGCCCTTGGCCTCGTTCCACGCCTTACGCAGCGAGGGCAGCGTCCATGACACAGCCGGGGTGAGCTGGTCGCCGGTCAGACCGTAGGTTCTCTCCGCGGCCCGCTGGTCCATCTGCGCCTTGACTAATCCAAGTGCCCAGTTGAACGCCTTGCGGCTGGCCCCGACGTGCGACGCCAGGGCGGCGAGTTGGGTTGCGTTGGGGTCCAACGCGTACCGGAACGCCTGGTTGACGATCACGACTCGTCCTCGGCGGTGGCCGCGGCGACAGCCCGGGTGGCCCGGTTCGCCGCCGCCCGGCGGCCGTAGAGCCGGGCACACAGCGACGTCAGGACCTCGGTCGCATCGCCGATCAGGTCATCGTCCACCTCGGCCGGGTCGACAACCAGCAGCCGTCGGCCCTGCGCCGACAGAGCGGCCTCGACGTACTCCGCGCCGAAGCGGGCGAACCGGTCCCGATGCTCGACCACGATCGTCGTCACGGCCGGGTCGCGCAGCAGGGCGAGGAACTCCTTGCGGCGCCCGCTGAGCGCGGACCCGACTTCGGTCACCACCCGTGACACTGCCAGGTTCTGCCCGGTCGCCCACACGGTCACCCGGACCACCTGCCGGTCCAGGTCCGCGCGTTGATCGGCCGACGACACCCGGGCGTAGACGGCGGTGACGCCTTCCGCAGCGGGCTCGGTCGCCGCCGGGTCGACCAGAATCAGCCTGCCGACCCGGCGCGCCGGGACCGGCAGCTTGCCTTCCCGGAACCACCGGTACGCCGTCGTGTGGTGCACACCTTCGCGTGCCGCCCACTCCTTCAAGTTCACTCCTGCATCATATTGCGTTTTAATCGTTAGCTGTTGCACCCCCTCCGGCTTAGCCTGGGGCGGTGACCGATCTCGACGTGATGACGCTGCGCACCGCCTATGACACCCAACTCCGCCCGGAGATCCCGGACCCGGTGCCAGCCGGGGTGACCGTGGAGCGGGACGGGCCGCTGGTCCGGATCATCGGGCTCGACGCCGGCGGGTTCCTCACCTATCGCGACCTCGGCGGGTTGACCGGAGACGAGCTGGACGCGCTGATCGCCCGGCAGGTGGAGCTGTTCCGCCAGCGCGGTCAGTCGGTGGAGTGGAAGCTCAACGAGCACGACGAGCCAGCGGACCTGGCGGACCGCCTGCGTGCCGCCGGGTTCGTGGCGGAGGACCGGGAGACCGTGGTGGTCGGCCCGGTCGCGCCGCTGGCGGCCGCGCTGCCGGTCGCCCCCGAGGGGGTACGCCTGCGTGAGGTGAGCAGCCAGGCCGACCTGGAGCGGATCGCCGCCATGGAGGAGGAGGTCTGGCAGGAGGACCGCTCGCACCTCGTCACGGGGTTGGCCAAGGAGATCGACGCCGATCCGCACTCGATCACGGTGGTGGTGGCCGAGGCGGGCGAGACGGTGGTGAGCGCTGGCTGGGTGCGTTTCCCGGCGAACACCGGCTTCGCCACCCTCTGGGGCGGATCCACCCTGCCGCAGTGGCGTCGCAAGGGCATCTACCGGGCGCTGGTCACCTATCGGGCCCGGCTGGCCGACCAGCGGGACCGGACGCTGCTGCAGGTCGACGCCTCCGAGGACAGCCGGCCGATCCTTCAGCGGCTCGGCCTCGTCCCGGTCACCACCACCACCCCGTACGTCTACACTCCGTGATCATGGAGCAGCGGTTGACGGAAGATGAGCGGCTGACCCTCAAGACCGGTGTTTTTGGCGCCGTGTTCCTGGTCTCCAACGCCGCCCCGGGCGTGTTGGGGGTGATCCGGGAGAGCTTCGCCGCCTCCGGCGCGCTGGCCGACGCCAGCGGGGTCGTCAAGGATGCGCTGACCAGCGGTCCGCTGCCCCGGCTGCCCCGGGATTCCCAGCTGGAGATCGAGTCGGTGGTGCTGCCGGCGCTCGGTCGGGCGGTGCGGATCCTGCGGGAGAAGTCGCCGGCGGACGTGGAGGCGTACCGAGAGGTGGTGCTGACGGCGGCGGACCGGGTGGCCCGGGCGCACGACGGGGTGGCTCCGGCGGAGGCCGCGGCCATCGACCGGATCCGGGGTGCGCTGGCCGGACCGGCCTGAGCAGGCGGCGGTCCCGGCGACATCGGTGAGCTGTGTCACTCTGAGTGCCCCGGGGCCCGCAACCTACTGGCAGGTAACATTGCGCCGTGGGCAACTGCACAGCAGCCCGCGGTTGACCGGGCGTCGACCGACGCGCGAGGCTGCGCCCGAGACCGGGCGAGCGAATCGCATCACCACACAGGAGGGTCGTCGAACGCGATGAATATCGTCGTACTCGTCAAGCAGGTGCCTGATTCGGGCGCGGACCGCAACCTGCGCAATGACGACAACACCGTCGACCGCGGTTCGGCGAACAACGTGATCAACGAGATGGACGAGTACGCCATCGAGGAGGCGCTGAAGATCAAGGAGGCGCACGGTGGCGAGGTCACCATCCTGACCATGGGTCCGGACCGGGCGACCGAGTCGATCCGCAAGGCGCTCTCCATGGGCCCGGACAAGGCCGTGCACGTGGTGGACGACGCCCTGCACGGTTCCTGCGCGGTTTCCACCTCGAAGGTGCTCGCCGCCGCGCTCGGTCAGCTCAACGCCGACCTGGTGATCTGCGGCGCGGAGTCCACCGACGGTCGGGTCCAGGTCATGCCGCACATGCTCGCCGAGCGGCTCGGCGTCGCGGCGCTCACCGGCGCCCGCAAGCTCACCGTCGACGGTGGCACGCTGACCGTCGAGCGGCAGACCGAGGAGGGCTACGAGGTCGTCACCGCCTCCACCCCGGCCGTGGTCTCCGTCTGGGACACCATCAACGAGCCGCGCTACCCCTCCTTCAAGGGCATCATGGCCGCCAAGAAGAAGCCGGTGCAGACGTTCTCCCTGGCCGACCTCGGCGTCGCACCGACCGAGGTGGGCTTCGACGGCGCCACCAGCGCCGTGGTCGAGCACACCAAGCGCCCGCCGCGCTCCGGCGGAGCCAAGATCACCGACGAGGGCGAGGGCGGCGTCAAGCTGGTCGAGTTCCTCGCTACCGAGAAGTTCGTGTGAGAGCGGGTCTGGACATGTCTGAGGTTCTCGTCGTCGTCGAAGCCACCAAGGAATTCGGCGTCAAGAAGGTCACCCTGGAGATGCTCACCCTCGCCCGCGAGCTGGGCACGCCCAGCGCGGTCGTGCTCGGCGGCGCTGGTGCGGCCGAGGCGCTGAGCGGCAAGCTGGGCGAGTACGGCGCGGAGAAGATCTACGCGGCCGAGGGTGACGAGATCGACGGCTACCTGGTGGCCCCCAAGGCCACCGTGCTGGCCGAGCTGGTCAAGCGGGTACAGCCCGCCGCCGTGCTGCTGGCCTCGGCGCAGGAGGGCAAGGAGATCGCCGCCCGGCTCGCCGTCAAGCTGGAGAACGGCATCCTGACCGACGTGGTCGGCCTGGCCGCCGACGGCACCGCCACCCAGATCGCCTTCGCCGGCTCCACCATCGTCAAGTCCAAGGTCACCAAGGGCCTGCCGCTGGTCACCGTCCGGCCCAACTCGGTCACCCCGACCGCGGCGGCGGCCACCCCGACGATCGAGCAGCTCACGGTGTCGGTCACCGACAGCGACAAGCTGGCCAAGGTCGTCGAGCGGGTCGCCGAGCAGAAGGGCTCCCGCCCCGAGCTGACCGAGGCCGGCGTGGTCGTCTCCGGCGGTCGCGGTGTCGGCAACGCGGACAACTTCAAGCTGGTCGAGGAGCTGGCCGACCTGCTCGGCGGCGCCGTCGGCGCGTCCCGCGCGGCGGTCGACTCCGGCTTCTACCCGCACCAGTTCCAGGTGGGCCAGACCGGCAAGACGGTCTCCCCGCAGCTCTACGTCGCGCTCGGCATCTCCGGTGCCATCCAGCACCGGGCCGGCATGCAGACCTCGAAGACCATCGTCGCGGTCAACAAGGACGGCGAGGCGCCGATCTTCGAGCTGGCCGACTTCGGCGTGGTGGGCGACCTGTTCAAGATCGTCCCGCAGGCCGCCGAGGAGATCCGCAAGCGGAAGTGACCGACCCGGGGCTGCCGCCCAACGGCACACCCCGGCACCGCACGACGAACAGTGGCCGCCCGAGTGGGCGGCCACTTTCGTGCTGGCGGAAAGGGAGCTGATCGGCGGGCCGGGGAGCTGAGCCGACCCGCCGATCAGCCCGTCAGGGTGCCCCTCAGCAGGCTGTCGCCGGAATGGGCGGGCTTGTTGTCGTACTGCTCGGCGGAGACGTCGACCACCGAGTAGGAGCGCAGGTCGACGTTCGAGGGCAGGGGCAGCAGCGCGTCCGGGCCGTCACCGAGGGTGCCGACCGAGAACATCTGCATCGTCGTCGGGTTGATGAGCCAGACCTCGTAGTACCCCGGCACGCGCGGGAGATTCGCCACGTGCAGATGTAGTTGGCCGCCCTGGAAGACCCGGGCGTCACCGTTGGCAGCCGCCCAGCGGGACCAGCCACCGCGCCGGTCTCCCGGACCCGGTCCGGATGCGGGCGGGGACGGGGGAGAGGAACCTCTTCCCGCCCCGGCCGTACCGCGTCGAGCGGGGGCCTCCGGGGTCGGCCGCTCACCGGAGTCCCCTCCGCCATCCGGTCTCCGACCTGTCGGCCGTAGGCTGAACGGTGATGGCTTACCTGGATCATGCGGCGACCACTCCGATGCTCGATGAGGCACTGGAGGCGTACGTCGCCACCGCCCGCGAGGTCGGCAACGCGTCCTCCCTGCACGCGGCGGGTCGCCGTGCCCGCCGCCGGGTCGAAGAGTCGCGCGAGCGGGTGGCCGCCGTCCTGGGCGCCCGGCCCTCCGAGGTGATCTTCACCGGTGGTGGCACGGAGAGCGACAACCTTGCGGTCAAGGGCATCTTCTGGGCCCGCCGGGGAGCCGGCCCCGACCGCCGACGGGTGGTCTCCAGCGCCATCGAGCACCACGCGGTGCTGGATGCGGTGGACTGGCTGGCCCAGCACGAGGGGGCCGAGGTCGGCTGGCTGCCGGTGGACGCCGCCGGTCGACTCGACCCGGAGGACCTGCGCGCCGAGTTGGCAGCGCACACCGACCGGGTGGCCGTGGTCACCGCGATGTGGGCGAACAACGAGGTGGGCACCGTCCAGCCGGTAGCCGAGCTGGCCGCCGTCGCCGCCGAGCACGGCGTGCCGTTCCACACGGACGCCATCCAGGCCGTCGGTCAGGTGCCGGTCGATTTCGCCGCCAGCGGGGTCGCCGCGCTGACCGTCACCGGGCACAAGCTGGGCGGTCCGACCGGGGTGGGGGCGCTGCTGCTCGCCCGGGACGTGGCGGCCACGCCGCTGCTGCACGGTGGCGGCCAGGAACGCGACATACGCTCCGGCACCCTGGACACCGCCGGCATCGTCGCCTTCGCGGTCGCCGTCGAGGCGGCCGTGAAGGGCCAGCAGGAGTACGCGGCCCGGGTGGCCGCGCTCCGTGACGACCTGATCGAGCGGGTCCGCCAGGCGGTGCCCGAGGTGATCTACAACGGTGACCCGGTCGACCGGCTGCCCGGTAACGCGCACTTCTCCTTCCCCGGCTGCGAGGGCGACGCCCTGCTGCTCCTGCTCGACGCCCAGGGCATCGCCTGCTCGACGGGCTCGGCCTGCTCGGCCGGGGTGGCCCAGCCCTCGCACGTGCTGCTGGCGATGGGCGCCGACGATGACCGCGCCCGCTCCTCGCTGCGCTTCACCCTCGGTCACACCAGCACCCAGACCGAGATCGACGCCCTCATCGCCGCCCTCCCGGCGGCCGTCGACCGCGCCCGCCGAGCCGCCGCCCACCGCACCCAGCGCTAACCCCCCCGCCCCGGCCACCCCTCACCCGGTCGATCATGGGGTCGTGGTGCCCGGAGTGCGATGGCAGGCGGCTTTTGTCCCCCACCACAACTCCATGATCGACGGAGCGGGGGCGGGGTGTTGTGGCGGGGATGGGGGTGGGTTGGGTCGGTGGATAGGCTGGGGGGAGGGAAGGGGAGTGGGCTGGTGAGGGTGTTGGCGGCTATGTCGGGCGGGGTTGACTCGGCCGTGGCGGCGGCGCGGGCGGTGGCGGCCGGGCACGACGTGACCGGCGTGCACCTGGCGCTGGCTCGCAATCCACAGACCTACCGGACCGGGGCGCGTGGCTGCTGCACCCTGGAGGACTCCCGGGACGCCCGGCGAGCGGCCGACGTGATCGGCATCCCGTTCTACGTCTGGGACATGGCCGACCGGTTCCACGCCGACGTGGTGGACGACTTCGTGGCCGAGTACGCGGCCGGCCGTACGCCGAATCCCTGCCTGCGCTGCAACGAGAAGATCAAGTTCACGGCGGTGCTGGACCGGGCGGTGGCCCTGGGCTTCGACGCGGTGGTGACCGGCCACCACGCCCGGCTCGGCCCGGACGGGCTGCTGCGGCGCAGCGTCGACGTGGCCAAGGACCAGTCGTACGTGCTGGCCGTGCTCACCCGCGAGCAGCTGGACCGGTCGATCTTCCCGCTCGGCGACTCGACCAAGGCGCAGGTCCGCGTGGAGGCCGCCGAGCGCGGCCTGGCGGTGGCCGACAAGCCGGACTCGCACGACATCTGCTTCATCGCCGACGGCGACACCCGGGGCTTCCTGGCTGGCCGGCTCGGTGCGGCGCCCGGCGACGTGGTGGACGCGAGCACCGGCGCGGTGGTCGGCAGCCACACCGGCGCGTACGCGTACACCGTGGGCCAGCGTCGCGGGCTGCACCTGGACCGACCCGCCCCGGACGGCCGGCCGCGCTACGTGCTCTCCATCACGCCGAAGACCAACACGGTGACGGTCGGCCCGGCCGAGGCGCTGGAGGTGTTCCAGGTGCACGCCGAGCGGCCGGTCTGGACCGGTGGCTCGCGTCCGGACGCGCCGGTCGAGTGCGAGGTGCAGCTGCGCGCGCACGGCGAGGTGGTGCCGGCCACCGTGGCCCTCGACGGCGACCGGCTCCACGCCGAGCTGCGTCGGCCGGTCCGCGGCGTCGCCGCCGGTCAGGCCGTGGTGGCGTACCGGCCGGACCCGGCCGGCGACGTGGTCCTCGGCTCCGCCACCATCACCGGCTGACCCGGCGCTGAGCGGCCGCCGCGAGCCGGGGCCGGCGAGGTGGCCGTCGCAGCCCGGGGCATCTCGCGCACCGGATACCCTTCGGCCGTGACAGATCAGGCGTGGCCCTGGCCGGCCGGCGCGGCAACCGGTATCGGTTCGCTGCCCGGCACCGACATCGCCGAGGCCCAGCGGGTGGTCCTCGGCGAGCTTCCGGCGCTGCCCCACCTGCCCGAGCTGCCGGCTCGCGGCCCCGGGGCCGACCTGATCGGTCGCACCGCCGGAATGCTGGTCGAGCTGCCCGTCGAGCTGTACGCGGGCCGTTGGCGGGTCGCCCCGCGCCCGGGCCGTGACCTGCGCCGTGCACGCGACCTGCTGGAACGCGATCTGGACCAGCTCGCCGAGCAGGCCGAGGAGTACGCCGGCCCGATCAAGGTGCAGGCCGGTGGCCCGCTCACCCTGGCCGCCGCGCTGGAGTTGCCGATCGGCGGCCGGTTGCTGCGTGACCCCGGCGCGGTCCGTGATCTCACCGACTCCCTCGCCGAGGGGCTACGCGTGCACGTCGCGGCGGTCGCCCGGCAACTGCCGCACGCCTCGGTGCTGCTCCAACTGGACGAGCCGTCGCTGCCGACCGTGCTGGCCGGGCGGGTGCCCACCGAGAGCGGGCTGGGCGCGTACCGGGCGGTGGAGTCGGTGGACGCGGCGGCGCTGCTGCGCACGGTCGTCGAAGCGGTCGGCGTGCCGACCGTGGTGCACTGCTGCGCCCCGGACGTGCCGCTGGAGCTGATCCGGTCGACCGGCGCTGCCGCCGTCGCCCTCGACCTGGGCCTGCTCACCGAGCTGGACCCGCTGGGCGAGGCGATCGACGCCGGCCTCGGGTTGCTGGCCGGGGCCGCGCCGACGCGGCCGCCGTCGACCGGTCCGGCGCCGACCTCCGCCCAGATCGCCGATCGGGTACGCCAGCTCTGGGACCGCCTCGGCTTCCCCCGTCGACAGCTCGCCGAGCAGGTGGTGATCACCCCGGCCTGTGGCCTCGCCGGCGCCACCCCGGAGTACGCCCGGACGGTGCTGGCCGCCTGCCGGGACGCCGGCCGGCGCCTCGTCGAGGACTGAGGTTTCCTGTCGTACCTGGTGGGGGCAGGATGAGCGTCATGGTTGGACAGCTACGTTCAGTGGTGATCGACTGCCCGGATCCGCGGGCGCTGGCCGCGTTCTACGCGGAGCTGCTCGGCATGCCTCTGGCCGAGGGCGACTCCGACGACGAATGGGTGGTGCTGGGCGGCCCGCCCGGGCAGCAGCCCCGGCTGGCGTTCCAGCGGGCGCTCAACCTGCGTCCGCCGGCCTGGCCTGATCCGGAGCGCCCGCAGCAGTTCCACATCGACGTGACAGTGACCGACGTCGAGGCCGCCGAGAAGGCGGCGCTGGCGCTCGGCGCCCGACGGCTGCCGGGTGAGGGCGACGGCTGGCGGGTCTACGCCGATCCGGCCGGCCACCCGTTCTGCCTCTGCTGGGACTGAGCCTGGCGTGGATCACGACGGCCGGGCATCATGGCCGCCGTGATCCACAACTCTCCGCTGCGCGCCTCGGGATCGCTCTTCGGTCTCGCCTACGGCGATGCGCTGGGCAAGCCGACCGAATTCCTGACCGTCGCCGAGATCGAGCGGCGGTACGGCCCGACCGGTCCGCGGGAGCTGTCCGGTGAGCCGGCGCTGGTCACCGACGACACCCAGATGGCGCTGGCGGTGGGCTGGGCGCTGCACGAGGCGCCGTCGCTCACCCCGGAGGTCGTGGAGCCGCTGCTGCGGCGGCGTTTCCTGGCCTGGGCGATCAGCCCGGACAACAACCGCGCCCCGGGGATGACCTGCCTGCGCGCCTGCGCCGAGCTGGGTCGCGGGCTCCGCTGGCAGGAGGCGACGGTCGCCGGGTCGAAGGGGTGCGGCGCCAACATGCGGGTGACGCCGGTCGGGTTGCTCGACGTGGACCTGGACACGCTGGCCGGGTTGGCCCAGCTACAGGCCGGGTTGACGCACGGCCACCCGACCGGGCTGGCTGCCAGCGAGCTCACCGCGTACGCGGTCTTCGCACTGCGCGGGGGCGCCACGCTCGCCGAGCTTCCCGCGATTCTCATCGACCGGGCGCGCACCCAGCGCCGGGTGTACCGGGAGCAGTGGCTGGGTGACCTCTGGCAGCGCCCCGGGGTCCGGACCCCGGAGGACTTCATCGCCCAGGGCTGGGACGAGTGCCTGGCGGTGCTGGGGCGACTGACGACCGCCCTGGGCCAACCGGATGACGGCGCTGACCCGTGCCGGGTCACCGGGGATGGCTGGGTGGCCGAGGAGGCGCTGGCCACCGCTCTGCTCTGCGCGGTACGGCACGCCGATGACCCGGTCTCGGCACTGGCCCGGGGTGCGACCACCGCCGGTGACTCCGACTCGATCGCCGCCCTGGCCGGCGCCTTCGTGGGTGCGGCCGCCGGGATGACCGCCTGGCCACCCGCCTGGGTCGACCGCATCGAGTACGCCGACCAGCTCGCCACGCTCGGCGCGGCCTGGGACTGATCCCGTTCGGCGGCGGAGGCGTGCCCCGCCCCGGGGGATCGCCGGGCGGGGGACGGTCAGCGGGTGGGCAGGTGGTGCAGGCTGCGGACCCGTCGCCACAGGTCGCCGTCGCAGTTGCCGGCACGGTCGGCGAAGGCGGCCGAGCTGATCCGGGCTGGCTCGGTGAGGCTCAGGTAGCTGTCGTGCTCGGCGCCCGGGTCCCAGTCCCGGGTGGGGATGCGGACGTGGTCGTCCCGCTCGCTTTTGTCCTGGCTGGTGATCTTCAGGACGTCGGCGCCCCGGGAGTCGGCGCGCAGCACCAGGCACGGCCGGACCTTCGACCCGCTGCCGTCGGCGTACGGCACGTCGGCCCACCAGATCTCGCCCGGTGCCGGTTTGCCGGTCGCCCGGTCGGTGTCGCGCGACCGGGGCTTGGTGGCGGGCCGGTCGCCGCCGCGCGGCCGGGGCGGTGTGGTGCGGCGGCCACCGGTACGCGCCGTGGCGCCCCGGCCCGGCCGGGTGCCCGACCGCCGGTTCGCCACCCGGTGCCGCCAGCTGTTCCACGCCCAGCCGGCGGCCACCGCCAGCAGGATCGCCACCGCCCAGAGCAGGGCCTCGGGCATCGGTACCTCCGCCTTCCGGTGGCCCCACCGGCCACTGTCGTCCGGCGATCCTCGCACGCCGTCGACCTTGCCGCCCGTCAACCGCGCGGCCGGTGGGCGCGGGTGGCCGACGGATTGTCTGACCGGCCCGATACCGTGCGGGAGTAGCGTGATCAGGGAGGTCGCAGGCGTGTCCGAAGGTGGCGGTGTGTCCGAGGAGCAGATCGGCCAACAGGTCAGCCCGGCGCAGGAGGCGGCGGCCGGCGCCGAGCCGACGCCGCAGGCGCGGGAGCGGCACGCCACGCTCAGCGGCGAGTTGACCGAGCACCAGTACCGCTACTACGTGCTGGACGCGCCGACCATCGCCGACGCCCAGTTCGACCAGCAGCTGCGCGAGCTGGAGGCGCTGGAGGAGGAGTTCCCGGCGCTGCGCACGCCGGATTCGCCGACCCAACGGGTGGGCGGCACCTTCTCCACCGACTTCACCCCGGTCACCCACGCCGAGCGCATGCTCTCGCTGGACAATGCCTTCGCCGACGAGGAACTGTCCGCCTGGGCCGAGCGGGTCGAGCGGGATGCCGGCGGCCCGGTGCCCTACCTCTGCGAGCTGAAGGTCGACGGGCTGGCGATCAACCTGACCTACGAGGCCGGTCGGCTGGTCCGGGCGGCCACCCGCGGTGACGGCCGCACCGGCGAGGACGTCACCGCCAACGTGCGCAGCATCCGCGACGTGCCCAGCCAGCTCACCCCGTCCGCCGAATTCCCGGACGTGCCCGAGCTGCTGGAGGTCCGGGGCGAGATCTACTTCCCGATCGCCGCGTTCGCCGACCTCAACGCGGGTCTGGTCGAGCAGGGCAAGGCACCCTTCGCCAACCCGCGCAACGCCGCCGCCGGCAGCCTGCGGCAGAAGGACCCACGGGTCACCGCCTCCCGGCCGCTGCGCCTGGTGGTGCACGGCATCGGCGCCCGTCGCGGGTTCCAGCCGACGGCGCAGTCCGAGTCGTACACCGCGCTGAAGGCGTGGGGGCTGCCGACCAGCGACCGGTGGCGGGTGGTGCCGGATCTGGCCGGTGTGGCGGAATACATCGCCTACTACGCGGAGCACCGGCACGACGTCGAGCACGAGATCGACGGCGTGGTGGTCAAGGTCGACCCGGTCTCCATCCAGGGTCGGCTCGGCTCGACCAGCCGCGCCCCGCGGTGGGCGATCGCCTTCAAGTACCCACCGGAGGAGGTCACCACCAAGCTGCTCGACATCGACGTCAACGTGGGCCGCACCGGGCGGGTCACCCCGTTCGCCGTCCTCGAACCGGTGCGGGTGGCCGGCTCCACCGTCGCACTGGCCACCCTGCACAACGCCCGGGAGGTGGAGCGCAAGGGTGTGCTGATCGGCGACACGGTGGTGCTGCGCAAGGCCGGTGACGTGATTCCCGAGGTGCTCGGCCCGGTGGTCGAGCGTCGCCCGCCCGACGCCCGGCCGTTCGTCATGCCGACCAACTGCCCGGCCTGCGGCACCCCGCTCGCGCCGTCCAAGGAGGGCGACGTCGACATCCGTTGCCCCAACACGCGCAGCTGCCCGTCCCAGCTACGCGAGCGGGTGTTCCACCTCGCCGGCCGCGGCGCGTTCGACATCGAGGTGCTCGGCTACAAGGGTGCCGGGGCGCTCCTGGACGCGGAGATCATCACCGACGAGGGCGACCTCTTCCAGCTCGACGCCGAGCAGCTGTCCCGGTCCCCGTTCTTCGTCAACAAGGACGGCAGCCTCGGCACCAACGCGGTCAAACTGCTCGACAATCTGGCGGTCGCCCGCGAGCGCGACCTGTGGCGGGTGCTGGTGGCGCTCTCGATCCGGCACGTCGGCCCCACCGCGGCCCAGGCGCTCGCCCGGCACTTCCGCTCGATGGAGGCCATCGACGCGGCCAGCGAGGAGGAGCTCTCCTCGGTCGACGGGGTCGGGCCGACCATCGCGGCCAGCATCCGGGAGTGGTTCGCCGTGGACTGGCACCGCGAGGTGGTCCGCAAGTGGGCCGAGGCGGGTGTACGGATGGCCGAGGAGGCTGTCGACGAGGGGCCGCGCACGTTGGAGGGGCTGACCGTGGTGGTGACCGGCACGCTCGCGGGCTTCTCCCGGGACCAGGCCGCCGAGGCCGTGCAGAGCCGGGGCGGCAAGGTGAGCGGGTCGGTCTCCAAGAAGACGAGCTTCGTCGTGGTGGGGGACAACCCGGGGTCCAAGGCCGACAAGGCGGCCAGCCTCAAGGTGCCGGTGCTCGACGAGGACGGGTTCCGGCTGCTGCTGGACGCGGGTCCGGACGCCGCGCGGGGGGCTGCCCGGCTGGAGGGCTGACCGCCGCCGGCGTCTCGCCGCACCGGCTGGTCGCGCATACCAACTTAATTACGACTACGACCGATTCGTGACTGTCATACCGGGAAAATCGGGGCTGAGGGCGTTTCATTGGGTCACGGCGTGCTCACCGGCACGCCGACCGTCGGTCGGGAGGTGTGATGGAGGTCGCCGACCCGCGCAACTTCGTCCCTCCCGGACGGGTGGCGCCGTTCGCCGGCTTCGTCCTCGGCATCCTGGCGGTCGCCGCGTTGACCGCCGCCGGTCCACTCGCGACACTCCCCGGCGAGCTCTCCCGGCTGCCGGTGGCGTTCTGGACGATGGCCGTGCTCGCCGTGGTCTGCGATGCCCGCCCGTTCGTCCCCCCGGGGCGTCGGCAGTCCTCCGCGGTCTTCCCCTCGACCTGCTTCACCTTCGCGATCCTGCTCGGCTGGGGGCTCGGCCCGGCGGTCGCCGTGCAGGCGGTGGGGGTGGTCGTCTCGGGCTGGCGGATGCGGCACGCCGCGTGGCGGACCGCGTTCAACGTCGGCCAGTACGCCTGCGCTCTCGCCGCCGCGTACGGGGTCATCCAGCTGGGGCCGGGCACCATCTTCTCGGGCGGCCGGTTGCACTGGACCGACGTGGCCGCCGTCGGCGGCGCCACGGTGGCGTGGTTCGTGGTCAACTACGGGCTGGTCAGCTGGGCGGTGCGGCTGCGCTTCGGCGACCGGTGGTGGCCTACCGTCCGGCAGGGCCTCGGCTTCGAACTGCTCTCCACCGGCTCGCTGCTGCTGCTCGCCCCGGTGCTGGTCGCCGCCGCGCGCGTCAGCGCGGCGCTGATCCCGCTGGTGCTGGTGCCGCTTTTCGCCGTGTACCGGATGGCCCGGCTGACCGTTGAGCAGCAGCACCTCGCCGCCGCCGACCCGCTCACCGGGCTGCCCAACCGCAAGGCCCTGCTGACCGAGGTGGCGGAGCAGGTGCACCTGCACGCCGAGCGGACCGCCCGGGGGGAACCGGACGGGCACCTGGCGCTGCTGCTGATCGACCTGGACCGCTTCAAGAACGTCAACGACGCGCTCGGGCACGCCGTGGGCGACCGGTTGCTGGTCGAGGTCAGCGCCCGGCTCACCGACGTGGAACCTCGGCCGCAGATGATCGCCCGGCTCGGCGGGGACGAGTTCGCCATCGTGATGACCGGGCTGACCGACGCGAGCCAGGCGCGTGATCTGGCCGACCGGGTGGTCGGGGCGCTGGCCGAGCCGGTGCCGTTGGACGGGCTGCCGCTGGACGTGGGTGGTTCGATCGGGATCGCCCTCTTCCCCGAGCACGGCGAGGACTTCGCCACCCTGATGCGCCACGCCGACGTGGCGATGTACGACGCCAAGCACCGCAACGACACGGTGGCGCTCTACGCCCCGGAGTCCGACCACAACTCCGCCGAGCGGCTCGGCCTCCTCGCCGACCTGCGCCGCGTGCTGGAGTCCGGCCCGTCGGCCGACGAGCGATTCTACGCCGAACCAGCGCGACACGGCGAGCTGACGGGACAGGCCGACGGGAACCGTCGGGATTCCGGACCGGTCGAGCCGGCAGGCCCGGAGCGGGCTGTCGACGTACCCCTCGGGGCGGCGGCGGAGGTGCGCGGCGGGGATGGTGCGGCGCTGCCCGCCGGTGACCTGCCCGCCGAGGCCGCGCCGCACGCGGGCGCGGCACCGGTGATCGCCGCGGCGCGGCGGGTCGGCGGCCGGTGGTGGGTTCGCCGGCGGCGGCCCGACGCCGAGCTGGTGCATGCCGACGAGCTGATCAACCGGATCGCCACCGGAGCCGACCCGATCCGTGGCCGGAACGCCCGCGCCACGGTCGCCGGTACCCGCCCGGGTCCGGCCCGGGACCGGCACTCCGGCGGCGGGCGCGGGCGGCGATCGCCAAACGGCGGTGCGGTGCCCGCCCCCGCGCTGACCGACGGCGGTCCCGGTCCGCGGCGCGACATCGGGCGGGGCGCCTCGGAGCAACCGCTCGCCCCGACCGAGTGGGCGCGCTCCGGCGGTGAGCCGGCCGACGACGCCGGCGAGATCACCATGTACTACCAGCCGCAGATCGCCATCGCGACGGGCGAGGTGGTCGGCGTCGAGGCGCTGCTGCGCTGGCGGCACCCGCGCCGGGGCATGGTCGACCCGGAGGAGCTGATCCGGGTCGCCGAGCAGAGCGCGGTGATGCGGCTGCTCACCCGGCGGGTGGTCGACGACGTGGTGGAGCAGCTCGCCAAGTGGTCGGCGGCTGGCATCGGGCTGCGCGCCGCGTTGAACGTGAGCGTGCGCGACCTGCACACCGGCGAGATCGCCGACCAGATCGCCGACCGGCTGGCCCGCTACGAGGTGCCGGCCGAGCGACTGCAACTGGAGATCACCGAGGGTGCCCTGATGGCCGACCCTCGTCGGGTGCTGGCCACCATCTCCCGGCTGCACCGGATCGGGGTGGCCATCGCGCTGGACGACTTCGGCACCGGGTATTCCTCCCTGCAACATCTGCGCCGGTTGCCGCTGTCCGAGGTGAAGGTGGACCGCTCGTTCGTGCTCGGCATGGCCGACGACGCCGACGACGCGGCGATCGTCCGGTCGATGATCGAGCTGGCCGGCGCGCTGGGGCTGCGGGTGGTCGCCGAGGGTGTGGAGGACGAGCGGACCTGGCGGATGCTGCACGCCGCCGGCTGCGACGCCGCGCAGGGCTGGTTCTACGCCCGACCGATGCCCGCCGAGGAGCTGGTCACGTGGCTGGCCCGGTACCGCCCGGTCCGCCCGACCGGCGGTCCGGAGCCGGACGGCGGCCGTCATCCCACCCGCTGACCCGCCCGTCGACGCGGCGCACCGGTCGGCGGAGGGGGAGTCGGGGACGCGGCACCGGAGCGGAACAATAGACTCGCTCCGGTCACCGCGTGTCACGCTCAGCCGTCGCGCGGCCGGCACACCGCCCGACCAGCAGGACATCAGAAGGGGGCACGGATGGCCGCCATCTCCCGCGAGGAGGTCGCGCACCTAGCGCGCCTGTCGCGGCTCGCCGTCACCGAGGAGGAGCTGGACACCTTCGCCGGCCAGCTCGACGTGATCCTCCAGGCGGTCGCCCAGGTCGGCGAGGTCGCCGCGGCGGACATCCCGCCGACCTCGCACTCGGTGCCGCTGACCAACATCCTGCGGGAGGACGTGGTCACGCCGTGCCTGACCCCGCAGGAGGCACTGTCGGGTGCGCCGGACGCTGAGGACCAGCGGTTCCGCGTTCCGCGGATTCTCACCGAGGATGTGGCCTCATGAGTGACCTCACCAGAATGACCGCGACGGAGATCGCTGCCCTGGTCGCCGGCGGCGAGACCTCCGCCGTCGAGGTGACCCGGGCACACCTGGACCGGATCGCCGCGGTCGACGACCGGGTGCACGCCTTCCTGCACGTCGACACCGACGGCGCGCTCGCCGCGGCCCGCGCGGTCGACGAGCGCCGGGCCGCCGGCGAGGAGTTGGGCCCGCTGGCCGGGGTGCCGGTCGCGGTGAAGGACGTGCTCGCCACCCGGGGTGTACCGACCACCGTGGGGTCGAAGATCCTGGAGGGTTGGCGCCCGCCGTACGACGCCACGATCGTGCAGCGGCTGCGCGCCGCCGGCACGGTGATGCTCGGCAAGACCAACATGGATGAGTTCGCCATGGGCTCCTCCACCGAGTACTCGGCGTACGGCCCCACGCACAACCCGTGGGACCTGAACCGGATCCCGGGTGGCTCGGGTGGCGGCAGCGCCGCCGCGCTGGCCGCGTACGAGGCGCCGCTGGCGATCGGCTCGGACACCGGCGGCTCGATCCGCCAGCCCGGCGCGGTCACCGGCACCGTAGGTGTGAAGCCCACCTACGGCGGCACCTCCCGCTACGGGCTGGTCGCCTTCTCCTCGTCGCTGGACACCCCCGGCCCCTGCGCCCGTACGGTGCTCGACGCGGCCCTGCTGCACCAGGTGATCGGCGGGCACGACCCGCGCGACTCCACCTCGATCCCGCAGCCGGTGCCGGACGTGGTGGCGGCGGCGAAGCTCGGCGCGACCGGCGACCTGACCGGCGTACGGCTCGGTATCGTCAGCGAGTTCGTCGGCGAGGGCGCCGAGCCGGGTGTGATGGCCGCGTTCCGCGAGTCGGTGGACGCGCTGGCGAAGCTGGGTGCGGAGATCGTCGAGGTGTCCTGCCCGACGTTCGCCTACGCGCTGCCGGCGTACTACCTGATCGCGCCGAGCGAGTGCTCCTCCAACCTGGCCCGGTTCGACGGTGTCCGGTTCGGCCTGCGGGTCGGCGACGACGGCAACCGGTCGCTGGAGGAGGTCATGTCGCTGACCCGGGAGGCCGGCTTCGGCCCGGAGGTCAAGCGCCGCATCATGATCGGCACGTACGCCCTGTCGTCGGGTTACTACGACGCGTACTACGGGCAGGCGCAGAAGGTCCGGACGCTGATCACCCGGGACTTCACCGCCGCGTTCGAGCGGGTGGACGCGCTGATCTCGCCGACCACCCCGTCGGTGGCGTTCCCGTTGGGCGCGCGCACCGCCGACCCGTACCAGATGTACCTGGCCGACCTGTTCACCATCCCGACCAACCTGTACGGCGGGCCGGGCATCTCGGTGCCCTGCGGCCTCTCCGAGGGGCTGCCCGTCGGCCTGCAGGTGATGGCCCCGACGATGGCCGACGACCGGATGTACCGGGTCGCCGCCGCGTTGGAGTCCGCGGTCGGCACGTTCACCCCACCGGCACTGTGAGGCAGGAGCCCAGATGACGACGACGCTGCCCGCGTACGACGAGGTCGTCGCGCGCTACGAACCGGTGATCGGCCTGGAGACCCACGTCGAGCTGGGCACGAACACAAAGATGTTCTGCGGCTGCCCGACCGACTTCGGTGGCGAGCCGAACACCCGGGTCTGCCCGGTCTGCCTCGGCCTGCCCGGCTCGCTGCCGGTGGCCAACAAGGCGGCCATCGAGGCGATCATCCGGATCGGCCTGGCGTTGAACTGCTCCATCGCCGAGTGGTGCCGGTTCGCCCGGAAGAACTACTTCTACCCGGACATGCCGAAGAACTTCCAGATCAGCCAGTACGACGAGCCGATCTGCGTCGACGGCTACCTGGACGTCGAGGTCAACGGCGAGACGGTGCGGATCGAGATCGAGCGGGTGCACCTGGAGGAGGACACCGGCAAGACGCTGCACGTCGGCGGCGCCACCGGCCGCATCCACGGCGCGACCGAGTCGCTGGTCGACTACAACCGGGCGGGCATCCCGCTGGTCGAGATCGTCACCAAGCCCATCCCGGGCACCGGCGTGCTCGCCCCCGACGTGGCCCGGGCCTACGTCGCCGAGCTGCGGGACGTGATCCGCACCCTCGGTGTCTCGGACGTGCGGATGGAGGAGGGTTCGCTGCGCTGCGACGTGAACACCTCGCTCAACCTGCCGGGACAGGAGTGGGGCACCCGCACCGAGACCAAGAACGTCAACTCGCTGCGTTCGGTGGAGCGGGCGGTCCGTTCGGAGATGCTCCGGCAGGCCTCGGTGCTGGACGCCGGCGGCCGGATCACCCAGGAGACCCGGCACTTCCACGAGGAGACCGGCGACACCACCCCGGGCCGCTCGAAGGAGACCGCCACCGACTACCGGTACTTCCCGGAGCCGGATCTGGTGCCGATCGCCCCGGACCCCGCGTGGGTCGCCGAGCTGAAGGCCGCCCTGCCGGAGCTGCCCCGGGTGCACCGGCGTCGGCTCCAGCAGCAGTGGGGGCTGTCCGACCTGGACATGCAGTCGGTGCTGAACGCCGGCGCGGTCGAGCTGATCGAGGCCACCGTCGCCGCCGGCACCACCCCGGCCGCCGCCCGCAAGTGGTGGCTGGGCGAGCTGTCCCGCCGGGCCAACGAGAGCGGCGTGGAGCTGGCCGACATCGGCGCCACCCCGGGCCAGGTCGCCGAGTTGCAGGGCCTGGTGGACGCCGGCAAGCTCAACGACAAGATGGCCCGCGCGGTGCTGGAGGGCGTGGTCGACGGCGAGGGCTCGCCCACCGAGATCATGACCAACCGGGGCCTGGAGGTCGTGTCGGACACCGGCGCGCTCACCGCCGCGGTGGACGAGGCGATCGCCGCCAACCCCGGCATCGCCGACAAGATCCGTAGTGGCAAGGTCGCCGCAGCCGGCGCGCTGGTCGGAGCGGTCATGAAGACCACCCGCGGTCAGGCCGACGCGAAGACCGTCCGTGAGCTGGTCCTGGAGCGCCTCGGCGTCCAGGGCTGACCGTCCGAAAGGGCCCCTTCTCAACGCCTCGTGCACAGGAAGGGGCCCTTCCTGACGTCCCACCCCGCTGGGTCGCCCACTCGGGCGGCGTGATCCGCACCCCTCGCGAGGGCGTCAACGGCGACGCCCGGATGGAGCCACCGTGAACCACCACGACCTCGATGTGCTCGACGAGATCCAGCGGCGGGTGCTCTGGCTCGCCACCCGGATCGTGGACGCCGCCAACCACGACCGGGCCACCGGCGACGGGGTGAAGGTCGGCGGGCACCAGGCGTCCAGCGCCTCCCTGGTCACCGCGATGACCGCGCTCTGGTTCGCCCACCTGGACGCCGAGGACCGGGTTGCGGTCAAGCCGCACGCCTCTCCGGTGTTCCACGCCATCCAGTACCTGCTCGGCAACCTGGACCGCTCGTACCTGCCCCGGCTGCGGGCCCGCGGCGGCCTCCAGTCGTACCCGTCGCGCACCAAGGACCCCGACGAGGTGGACTTCTCCACCGGCTCGGTGGGTCTCGGCGCGGCGGCTCCGCTCTTCGCCGCCGCCACCCGGCGCTACGTCGATGCGCACTTCGGCGCCCGGCCGCACTCCCGGTTCGTGGCGCTGATCGGCGACGCCGAGCTGGACGAGGGCAACATCTGGGAGGCGGTCGCCGACCCCGCCACCACCGGTCTGGGCAACGTCATGTGGCTGGTGGACTTCAACCGGCAGTCGCTGGACCGGGTGGTGCCGGGCATCCGGATCAACCAGTGGCGGGGTCAGTTCGAGGCGGCCGGCTGGCACGTCGTGGAGGTCAAGTACGGCCGTCGGCTCGCCGAGGCGTACGCCCGGCCGGGCGGCGAGGTGCTGCGCGACTGGATCGACGCGATGCCCAACGAGCAGTACCAGTCGCTGTTCGGGCTGGCCGGCCCGGCGCTGCGCAAGCAGTTCCTGGACGGTGCGCCGGCTGAGGTGGGTGCCTTCGTGGGAGGCATCGCAGACGAGGAGCTGGGCCCGCTCGTCACCGACCTGGGCGGCCACGACCTGTCCGCGATGCTCGACGCGTACGCCCAGTGCGACGCGGTCACCGACCGGCCCAGCGTCGTCTTCGCGTACACCGTGAAGGGGTGGGGGTTGCCCATCGCCGGCAATCCGCGTAACCACTCGGCGCTGCTCAGCACCGAGCAGGTCGACGTGTTGCGTGCCGCGCAGGGGCTGACCCGGGAGACCGAGTGGGACCGCCTCGACCCGGCGTCACCCGCCGGCATCCGGGCCGGTGCCCGTCGGGAGGCGCTGTCCCGCGCGCCCCGCGAGCGGGCGCTCGGCGTCACCGTCCCGGAGAGCACCGGAGTACGCGCGGCCAAGCCGATCTCCACGCAGGAGGTCTTCGGCCGGGTGCTGGTGGACCTGGCCCGGGACCGGGAGGTCGGCCGCTACCTGGTCACCACCGCGCCGGACGTGGCCACCTCCACCAACCTGGCCGGGTTCATCAACAAGACCGGGGTGTTCGCCCCCACCGAGCAGCGTTCCTGGACCGAGGACCGGATGCTGCGCTGGACCGAGAGCCCGGCGGGGCAGCACATCGAGCTGGGCATCTCGGAGATGAACCTGTTCCTGCTGCTCGGGCAGCTCGGCCTGTCGTGGGACCTGTCCGGGCAGCCGCTGCTGCCGGTGGGTACGGTCTACGACCCGTTCGTGCTGCGCGGCCTGGACGCGTTCCTGTACAGCACCTACTCCGGCTCCCGGTTCGTGGTCGCCGGCACCCCGTCGGGCATCACGCTGGCCCCGGAGGGCGGCGCCCACCAGTCCACGATCACCGCTTCGGTCGGCCTGGAGCTGCCCGGGGTGACCTTCCTCGAACCGGCGTACGCGGCCAGCCTGGACTGGCTGCTCTGCGACGCGCTCGGGCAGATCGCCGGTGGGTCGGCCCCGACCGCGACCGCCGCGCCCACCGAGGACGGCGCGTACTACTTCCGGCTCAGCACCCGACCGCTGGACCAGGCGCCGTTCGAGGCGGCCCGGGCCCGGATCGGTGACGCGGTGCTGCGCCGGCAGGTGGTCGCCGGGGCGTACCGGCTGGTGGACGCGCATCAGGCGTACCCGCACCTGGCCGACGCCCCGGTGGTGCAGCTGGCCGCCTCCGGTGCGGTGCTGCCCGAGGTACTGGCCGCCGCGGCGGAGCTGGCCGAGGAGGGCGTCGCCGCGCACGTGGTGGACGTGACCTCGCTGGATCGGCTCTACCGGGCCTGGCAGCGCACCCTGCGCCAGGGCGTACGGACCGCCACGGTGCCCAGCGTGCCGGGCGCGCTGCGGTCCGCGTTCGCCGACCGGGTGCCGGTGGTGACCGTGCACGACGCCGCGTCGCACGCCATGGCCTGGCTCGGTTCGGCGCTCGGCGCGCCGGCGGTGCCGCTCGGGGTGGACGAGTTTGGCCAGTCCGGCAGCGTTGCCGAGCTGTACGAGTTGCACGACCTGCTGCCCGGCAGCATCGTCAACGCCGCCCTGGCCGCCCTCGCGCTGCGCTGACGCTCACGTTCCCGACGCTGCCGCCCCGGCCCGCGCTCAGCGGGTCGGGGTGGGGGTGACCGAGGCGGGTGCCCCGGCGGACGGGTTCTCCACCACGTGCCGTTCCAGGTTGACCTGGGCCTGCCCGGTGCCGCCGACGGTGATGTCGTCGTACGCCTGGAGCATCTTCTGCTGGTCGAAGTAGAGCACGGACATCGACAGCGGGGTCGGCTTCTCACCCTCCAGGCCGCGCAGCCCGGCGCCGCCGGTGGAGCCCTCCACCATCAGCGTGGTGGGCTGCTGGCCGGGTGCCTGGGGCAGCTTGGAGACCTGCCGGGAGTGGGTGTGCCCGGCCAGCACCAGCGGGCAGGTGCCGGCGAGCGGCCCGGCGGACGCCGGGTCGTGCACCAGCGCAATGTTCACCGGCTGCGGTGAGTTGCGCACCGTGCTGGCGAGCTGCTCGCCGGCCCCGATCACCTGGTCGGCCACCTGT
Organism: Micromonospora sp. NBC_00389; assembly: GCF_036059255.1. Classification (NCBI taxonomy): domain Bacteria; kingdom Bacillati; phylum Actinomycetota; class Actinomycetes; order Micromonosporales; family Micromonosporaceae; genus Micromonospora; species Micromonospora sp. NBC_00389. The sequence goes on from NZ_CP107947.1 coordinate 2,896,414, forward strand.
TGGGTCAGCCCGCTGCCGGCCGGGGAGGTGTTCTTGTCCGGGGTGAAGCGCGGGTCGCCGATGCCGGCGATGGTCAGCCCGGCGACCGTGGTCGTCGAGTTGTTCAGCACGATCGCGTTCGGTTGGCGGGCCACCGCGGCGCCGGTGCGGCCCGAGTCGTGGTTGCCCCGGATGAACACGTACGGCTTCTTCAGCAGGCCGATCGAGCCGACGAAGGACGCCTCCGGCTCGCTGCCCCAGTCGGTGATGTCGCCGGTGTCGATCACCGCGTCGATGCCGAACTGCTCCACCACCGTCCGGATCAGCTGCCAGCCGGTCGGGTTGAGGTGCATGTCGGAGACGTGCAGCACCCGGGTGGTGCCGGGTGCTGGCTCGTACACCGGCAGCGCCGACACGGTCGTGTAGAGCTGGCTGACGTTGCCGACGATGCGTTGCAGCTGCTCGGCGTACTTGGTGTAGTCGTTGGCGATGCGGCGGGCGTCGCCCACGATGGCCGGGGCGTTGACCAGCAGCCCCTCGTAGCGCGGCTCCTCGATCGCCTGTGGGCGCAGGGTGGCCGCCGCCGTGCCGAGGCTGCCGGCGGTGACGAGCAGTGCCAGCCCGCCCGCCCAGGCGGTCCGCCGCACATCGCGGAAGATCAGCCCGGCGAGGATCAGGGTGACCAGCACCACCGAGGCGAGGGTCCGCAGGCCGAGCCGCATCACCCCGGACCGGACGTCCTCGACGGCGCTCTGGCTGGCCCGGCTGATGCTGGCCGGGTCGTCGATCAGCGCCTCGGTGCGTCCCTGGTCGAGCGCGCCCAGCCGCACGGTGAGGTGTGTCGGCCCGTCGTGGCTGTTCAGCAGGAGCGCACCGAGCGGAGGCACGTCGACGGTGGTGCCGCCGTCGCTGGCGGGGGTGAGGGTGAGGCTGGCCCGGAACGGCCCGATGTCGGTGTCCACCCGGCCGCCGGCCAGCACCCCGAGCACCGCCCCGGCCAGGGCCACGGCGAGCACGGCGAGGATCACCCCGGTGCGGCGCAGTGCACCGAGCCGGCCAGCTCGCAGGCCGGCCGACCGCTGCGGCTCGCCATCAGTCACCGACTCGCCACCGGTCACCGGGTCGTCCCGGTCTCCGGCGTCGTCGTGCTGCTCGTCGTGCTGCCCGTCCATGCTGAGATTCTGACCTGCCCGTCGGAGGATCTTGGCAAACCTGCAGGGATGGTGACGAAGGTCAGCTGCGACCGCCGTCGCCGCCGGCGAAGACCACCCGCAGGAGCCGGTCGTCGTCGGCCGCCGGGTTGCCCCGCCCGTCGTGGTTGGAGGTGCTCACCCAGAGCGACCCGTCCGGCGCGGCGGCCACCGCGCGCAGCCGGCCGTACCGGTTGGTGAGCAGCTCACTGGGCTGACCGAGCAGCGTGCCCATGTCGGTCAGCTCCATCACCCAGAGCCGCTTGCCGCGCAGGCAGCCGGTGACCAGCAGCCGATCCGCGGCGGCCAGCCCGGAGCAGGACGCGTCCGAGGTCGCCCACTGGGTGATCGGGTCGCTGTACCGCTTGTCGCCGGCCCGCCCCTCGACCTGCGGCCAGCCGTAGTTGCCGCCCTTGGTGATCTGGTTGATCTCGTCCCAGGTGTTCTGGCCGAACTCCACGGCGTACATCCGCTTGGCGGCGTCCCAGGTGAAGCCCTGCACATTGCGGTGCCCCAGCGACCAGACCGGGGAGCCGGGGTACGGATTGCCCGCGGCGGGCTTCCCGTCCGGGGTGATCCGCAGGATCTTGCCGCCGAGGCTCTTCACGTCCTGGGCGGCGGGGCGCTCACCGGCGTCACCCGTGCTGGCGTAGAGCTGCCCGTCCGGGCCGAAGCCCAGCCCGCCGCCGTTGTGCACGTTGGCCTTGGGAATGCCGGTGAGGATCGGGGTGGGCTGCCCACCGAGCTGCAGCCGGACGACCCGGTTGTCCTGCTCGGTCGTGTAGTAGACGAAGACCGTGCGGTCCTTGTCGTAGCCGGGGGAGACGGTGATGCCGAGCAGGCCGCCCTCGCCCGCCGCCGCCACGTCGGTGATCGTCTGCACCACCCGGACCCGCAGCCCGTCCGGCCCGGACTCGGGGCCGACCTGGAGAATCCGGCCGCTGTCCCGCTCGGTGACCAGCGCGCCGCCGTCCGGCAGGAAGGCGATCGCCCAGGGCACCCGCAGCCCCTTGGCGAGCACCGTCGCCACCGCCTGCTGGCCGGCGCCGCCGGGGCTCGCCGGCGCCGACGGGGTCGGCAGGTTGGGCGGCTCACCGGCCGGGTCCGGCTCCGGCTCGCCGAAGCTGCAACCGGCGGCGAACAGCAGCGCCGCGCAGGACGCCGCGAGGGCCGCCCGGAGGCGGCGGGTGCGAGAGTACGGGGGACGGGCGCTCACCCGGCCCAGGGTATCCCGCCGGACGGCCCGGCCGGGCCCGACAGGACACGGCGGATGCCGGCGGTGCTCCGGGGTGGACCGTTCAGCGTGCCCGCACGGCCAGCAGCGCGGTGTCGTCCTCGCGGTGCCGGGTCGAGGCGAGCAGCAGGTCGCACAGCTCGTCGAGGGGCAGCGTGTCGGTGCCGGTCAGCCGGTCCAGCAGCTCGGCGAGCCCCTCGTCGATGGACCGGTCCCGCCGCTCGATCAGCCCGTCGGTGTAGAGCAGCAGGGTGTCGCCGGTGGCCAGGCTGGCCGACTGGCTGGTCCGCCGCACCGGCCGGGCCAGGCCGAGCAGTGCTTCCGGCGGCGCTTCGAGGACCTCCACCGCGCCGCCGGCACGGACCAGCAGGGCCGGCGGGTGCCCGGCGTTGGACCAGGTCATCTCCCAGCCGCCGGACCGTTGGGGACAGATCCGGACCAGCGTCGCGGTGGCCGCGATCGGCAGCCGCAGGCCGCGGATCGCGCCGTCCAGGTGGGTCATCAGCTCACCGACCGCGTCCTGCCGGCCGAACGCGTTGCCGCGCACCAGGTTGCGCAGCTGGCCCATGGTCGCCGCCGCCTCGATGTCGTGCCCGGCCACGTCCCCGATCGCCGCGATCAGGTCCCCGTCGGGCTGGACGAAGGCGTCGTACCAGTCACCGCCCACCTCCACCCGGTCGGCCGCCGGCTGGTAGCGGGCCGCCAGCTCCAGCTCGGGTACGACCGGCAGCTGCGGCAGCATGCTGTGTTGCAGCACCTCGGCGACGTGCCGCTGCTCGCCGTACATCGAGCTGTTGCCGATCGCCTGCCCGGCGCGGCGGCCGATGTCCACCGCGGTGAGCAGGTCGCGGTCGTCGAACTGCTGGCGCTGGGCGTCGTTGACCAGGGTGATCGCGCCGAGCACCGTGCCGCCGGCGGCACGGACCGGCACGCAGAGGTAGGAGGCGATGCCCAGGCGGTCGCCGATCGACGCCATCTCCGGATTCGTTGTGCCACGTGCCACGTCCGCCAGCGACGCCACAGCGCCGAGCCGGGGCCGGCCGGTCCGCAGCACCGCCCGGATGGCCGAATCCGCGCTCAGCCCGGTGCGCAGCAGCTCGGCGAAGCGGTCGACGTCCGCAGTCCGGGCGGGGTCCCGGTGTACCGCGACCACCTCGCGGGGCAGGCCGGTCGGCCCGACCAGGGTGAGCAGGCACCAGTCGGCGAGCAGCGGCACCATGGTGTCGGCGAGCCGGCGCAGCACGGTGCCCACGTCCAGCGTGCCGGCCAGCGTCTCGCTCAGGCCGGCGAGCAGTTCCAGTCGCTCGTGCGCCCGCACGACCCGCCGACGTGCCTCCTGCGCCCCGTCCAGCGCGATCCGCAGTCGCAGCTCCGACGAGCAGGCGGCGGCCAGGTCGGCCAGCGTCCGGAGCTGCCCGGCGGTCCAGGCCCGCGGCTTGCTGTCGATGGCGCACAGCGAGCCGAGCACCCGGCCGGAGAGGTCGGTCAGCGGCATCCCGGCGTACGCGACCACGCCGAGGTCTTCGATGGCCAGGTTGTCCCGCACGCGGGGGTAGAGCCGGGCGTCCGGCAGCACCATCGGCACCTCGATGTCCACCACGTGCTGGCAGAACGAGTGGCTCAGCGGGGTCTGCCGGCGCTCCGCCCAGGGCTCCGGCAGCCCGACCGCGCCGGGGAAGAACTGCCGCTCGGCGGAGACCAGGGAGACCAGCGCGACGGGTACGTCCAGCAGGTCGCTGACCAGGCGGGCGAACCGGTCGAACGCCTCGTCCGGGGCGGCGTCCAGCCCGGTGTCGGCGAGCGCCCGCAGCCGTGCCGGATCGCTGAGCGCCGGGGGTGGTGCGATCGAACGCCGGGGGCGGGCGGGGGAGCCGTCGGTCATGAGCACCTGTCTGCCGGGCGGAGGCCGACCGGCACTCCGACCATCCGTTATACCTGGTTCGCGCCGCGGCCGAACGTCGGTGTGCCGAGTCTCGCCCGGGCCGACTCGGCGCGCCATCCCCCGGGACGCCGGTTCGCCGCCGTGCCCGCACCGGCCGCCGGTGCGGGGGCTATCGTCGGCGGACGTGAAGGTATGGATTCCGCACCAGGCCGGCCTGAACCTCGTTGGCGAGCTGCCCCCGAACGTGACGGTGGAAGTCGTCGAGCACGCCGAGCGGCTGCCCTCCGCGGTGGCCGGCGTGCGGTTCTGGGTACCGCCGTTCCTGGCCGGCTCGGACGCGACCGCGCTGCTGCACGAGCTGCCCGATCTGGCGGTGGTGCAACTGCTCTCCGCCGGTGCGGACGCCTGGGCGGGTCGGACGCCGACGGGTGTCACGCTCTGCGACGCCCGGGGAGTGCACGATCCGTCCACGGCCGAGTGGGTCGTCACGGCGATCCTGACCCAGCTACGGGCGTTCCCGGCCTTCGTCCGGGCGCAGGCCGACCGGCGGTGGGCATTTGGCGACGTCGCCCCGACCGACGAGCTCACCGGCAAGAGGGTGCTCATCGTCGGGGCCGGTTCGATCGGCACCGCGGTACGGGACCGGCTCGCCCCGTTCGAGGTGAGCTTCACCCTGGTGGCCCGGACCGCCCGGCCCGAGCAGGGGGTGCACGGCGTCGAGGAGCTGCCCAGGCTGCTGCCGGAGGCCGACGTCGTGGTGGTGCTGGTGCCGCTCACGGACCAGACGCGCGGCCTGATCGACAAGGAGTTCCTGACCGCGATGCCGGACGGTGCGCTGCTGGTCAACGCGGCCCGGGGGCCGGTGGCCCGTACCGAGGCGCTCGTCGCCGAGCTGGGCACCGGCCGGATCTCGGCGGCGCTCGACGTCACCGACCCGGAGCCACTGCCCGCCGATTCTCCGCTGTGGACGATGCCGAACGTGCTGCTTACTCCGCACGTGGCCGGGTCGGTGCGAGGGCTGCTGCCGCGCGCCTACCGGCTGGTCGGCGATCAGGTGCGGCGCTTCGCCGCCGGCCAGCCGCTGATCAACACGGTGGTCGACGGCTACTGACCGCGTAGCTCAGCCGGCCGCTGACCGCGTGGCTCAGCCGGCCGCGCCGGGCAGCGTCTGGCCGGTTGCCGAGACCAGCCGGGGCAGGTCCGAGCCGTGTACCGCCGGTAGGACGACCTGCTGGCCGTCGTCGAGCCGGGCGACCGCCCGCCCGCGCGGGTCGGTGGCCAGCTCGACGACCCGGTCCCAGCCGATCCGGCGCTGCCCCGCCAGTGCGCGCAGGCGCAGCTCCCGGTCGTCGGCGTCGGTGCCGGCCCGCCAGGCCCACACGCCGACGGCGAGCGGGACGAGCAGCACCGGCAGCAGGTACGCCCGGGCGTTGGCCAGCGGCAGGGCGCCGATGAAAGCGATGATCGCGGCGGCCAGGATGCCTTGGTTGTACCGGAAGCGGATCGTGTTGGGCGTACTCACCCTCCGATGATCCCACCCCCGGCTGGTCCGGCTCGCGGCGGGCGGTGCCGGGCCGCCCGGCACGCCGTACAGTGGCACGGGTCACTGCCTCCTTTCGGTGGCCGGCGCGTAACCGATTTGACCGCCGGTCGTTCTCGACTGGTGGGCAGCGGACCCGCAACGTCCGATGTCCCGCACCGCCGCACCGCCCCGTGCCCCCTCACGAAGGCGACCGCCGTGCTCCTCGCGTACCCGTTCCGCGTCCTCGTCCCCCGCCGGGCGGCGCCGGAGGTCGCCGTGTCCGCGGCGGTGACGCTGCTCGTCCTCGCCGGCGCCGCTGGCCTGGCCCCGACGTCGGTGGTGATCGCACTGGCCGGCGGTGCGGGCGCCACGCTCGCCGGGGTGCGGCTCTCCCGGCTGGCCACCCGGGGCTCCGCCGATCTGTCGCCCGCCGATCTGTCGCCCGCCGATCCGTCGCACCCCGATCTGTCGCACCCCGATTCTTCGCCGCGCGCGGCGGCGGTGCTGCTCGACGCGGCGGTGGTGGCAGCCGGTGTCAGCGCCGCTGTGTTGCCGCTGGCCGACAGCGGGCATCGGGCCGCCGCGCTGGTCGGGTCGCTGGTCGTGGCGGCCCTGTCCGCGGCCGGGCTGCGCCGACTCGTCGGCCGGACGCGGTCACCGAACCAGGCCCGGTTGCGGTTGCTGATCGAGGCGACCGGCCCGGCCATCGGGCTGGCCCTCGCCGGCTGGTTGCTGCTGCCCCGCGACACGCTGCCGGTGCCGGCCCGGATGGCCGCCGCGCTGGTGCTCGGCGGGCTTGGCATGGCGGCGCTCAGTGCGTTCACCGGCCCGTACCGACGCGCGGCCGGCGCGATCTGCCGGGGTGGGGTCCTGCTCACCCTGGTCGGGTTGGTGCTGTTGACGGCCCTGCCGCCCGCGTCGGCCGGTCGGGCGGCCCTGCTGGCCGTGCCACCGCTGGTGCTCGGGATGCTGCTCACCGCGCTCGGTGCGGGCAACGCGGTGGCGCAGGGCGACGCGGTGGCGGCGGGCTACGCGGTGGCCACGGGCGACGCGGCGGCGGCGGCGGCGGGTCGGGTCGCCCCGGCCTGGCCCCGGGCGGTGCTTCCGGCGGCGGTGCTGCTGCTGGCGGGGGGCCTGCACCTGGGCGCGGGCCGGGCGCCGGATCGGACGAGCGTGCTGCTGGCCCTGGCGGCGGTGCCGCCACTGGTGCTGCGCGAGCTGCTACGCGCCGGTGACGCGGCCTTCCCCGAGCGGCGTGCCGCACACCGCCGGCGTAGCGGTCGGGCGGTCCGGCACCGCCGTGCGGCTCAGCAGCGCTGGCTCGGCACGTCGGAGCACCCAGGTACGACTGCTGTCGGGTCGGCCATCTCGTACGGCGTCGGCTCGACCTGGCCGCCCGACGACGGCGCGACCTGGTCGGCGTTCGGCCGTCGGTCCGTTCTGTCCGGTGGCGGCGGTCCGGGGGACCGCGCGGCCCTGCTGGACGCCCTCGCCGCGATCGGCGACGTGCCGGTCCCGGTCGGCGCGCTGCTGCTGGTGGACCTGCACAGCGCCGACGCGATCGGGCCGACGGGCCGCGAGGACGTGGTTGCCGAGGCGGTCCGCCGGGCCCGCGCGATCATCGCGCCCGGTGACCTGGTCGTCGGGTGCACGAGCGCCGGCTTCGCCGTGGTCACCTCCGCCGGCCCGGTGGTGGCGTATGCGCTGGGCACCCGGCTGCTGACCGTGCTCACCCCGCCCTACCAGCTGGCCGGGTCGGTGCTGCGGGTGCAGGCGAGCATCGGGCTGGCCGAGGTGAGCGGCGCCGGGCCGGCGGACGTGCTCCGCCAGGCCGAGCTGGCCCGGCGGCGGGCCGTGCAGCTGGGCCGGGACCGCGTCGAGTGGTACGACGCGTTCCTGGAGGAGCAGCTGGTCCGCCGGCTCGATCTGGAACGTGAGCTGCCCGGTGCGGTGGCGCGCGGCGAGCTGGACCTGGTCTACCAGCCGGTGCTCGACCTGGCGAGCCGGCAGCCGGTGGGCGCCGAGGCGTTGTTGCGCTGGCGCAGCCCGGTGCTCGGCACGGTGCTCCCGACCGAGTTGCTGCCGGTCGCCGAGGACCTGGACCTGGTCGGCGAGCTGGAGTGGTGGGTCCTGGACCGGGCCTGCCGGCAGTTGGCCGACTGGTCGGCGGGCAGTCGGGAGCTGTGGATGGCGGTCAACGTCACCACCCGGGAGCTGACCACCCCCGACTTCGTGCAGCGCGCCGCCGCCGTGCTGGCCGCGTACGGGGTGTCGCCGGAGCGGCTGGTGGTGGAGGTGGCCGAGCCGAGGGTCGCCGCCGACCTGTCGACCGTGGTGGCCCGATTGGCCGGCCTGCGGTCGCTGGGAGTCCGCACCGCCCTGGACGACTTCCGGGCCGAGCACGCCTCGCTGGCCCAGCTCCGCCGGCTGCCGATCGATCTGCTCAAGGTGGGCCCGGAGCTGGTGGGCGCGCGGCCGGACGGGCAGCCGCCGCTGATCGACGTGGTGGTCAACGTCGGCGAGCGGCTGGGAGTGGAGATCGTCGCCGAGGAGTTGGAGTCACCGGCCCAGGTCGAGGGGGCGCACCGGGCCGGCTGTCGGTACGGGCAGGGCTTCGCGCTGGCCCGCCCGGCGACCGCCGAGCGGGTCGAGGCGTACTTCGAGGAGTTTCCCTCGACGTCCCGCTGACCGGCCCCGGGGTGAACCGGTTCACCTGTCCCGGGGCGGTGCGGTGCTGCCGCGCGGGGTGAGGTGCGGGGTCTCGTCCTGCACCCGGGTCGCGGGCTGTCCGGCGATGACGGCGAGCAGTTGCCGGGCGGCGTGCGCGCCGTACGCCGGGATGTCCCGGCCCAGCGCCGTCAGCGGCGGGTGCACCAGCCGGCAGAGCGGCGAGTCGTCCCAGGCCACGATGGACAGGTCACCCGGCACGGTGAGCCCCATCTCCTGGGCGACGGAGAGCCCGGCGATGGCCATCACGTCGTTGTCGTAGATGACCGCGGTGGGCCGCTGGGCCGAGCTGAGCAGCCGGCGGGTGGCCCGTCCGCCCTCCTCGCCGGTGTAGTCGGACCAGACGGTGACCGCGTCGACCAGGCCGAGCCGCTGGCACACCGCCGCGAAGGCCTCGGTGCGGATCTCGGTGTGCCGCAGGTCGGGCAGGCCGCCGACCCGGGCGATCCGCCGGTGCCCGAGCGCGACCAGGTACTCCACCGCCTCGGTCAGGGCGGCCGCGTCGTCGGACCAGAGGCTGGCCAGGTCGCCGGTGCCGCCCGGCCCGCCGATCACCACCGCCGGCAGTTGGAGCTGCTCCAGTGCGGGGATGCGGCGGTCGTCGGTGCGCAGGTCGCAGACGAGTACGCCGTCGACCCGCCGCTCGCCCCACCAGCGTCGGTAGACCGCGATCTCGGCGTCGTGGTCGGCCACCACCTGGAGGGTCAGGGCGTACGAGCGGGCGGAGAGTTCGGCCTCGACGCCGCTGATCAGCTCCATGAAGAACGGCTCGATGCCCAGTATCCGGGCGGGCCGGCACAGGGCCAGGCCGACGGCCTCGGCGGTGGCGGCGGAGAGGGCCCGGGCGGCGCTGCTCGGGCTGAACCCGATCTCGGCGGCGATGGCCAGGATGCGCTGCCGGGTGGCCTCGGAGACGCCGGGCTGCCCGTTCAGCGCGTACGACACGGCGCCCTTGGACACCCCGGCTCGTCGGGCGACGTCGGCGATGGTCGGCCGCTTCACCGGCGTGCTCCTCCACTCTCCGGCCACGGGGGTCGGATCTTCTGACTGCCGCGGCAAGCCGGGGGCCTCAACCTAGCGCAACCGGTGTCGGCGGCTGCCAACCGACCGTCCACGGTAGACCTCGGCCGTCGGGCGCGGCGTACTTGCCCGGTTCAGCGTACCGGTGCGTCCTCGGTTCCGGCGTGCCGGCCGGTACACGGAGCTGCGACAGCAAGCGCTACACCACGCCTGTTCGCGCTCCCATGACCCTTTACCTGGACCGTTCGTGCACCGCGTTAACGAGCCGTTGACACTCCTGGAACCGGCCCGTACGGTGGCCTCACTTATCCGGTTCAGTCAACGTCTCTCGATGTCGGGAGCGTTCCCACTTGTTCGGAGGATGCCATGAAACGCTCCTGGACCCGGTGGGCCCGCGCGGTCACCGTGGGCACGGTCGGTCTCGCCCTGGTCGCCGCGTGCAGCGGCAAGAGCGGGCAGGATTCCGGCGCGACGGACGGGCAGGTCACCCTGAAAATCAACTTCTGGGGTGACTTCGGCCTCCAGGACCTCAAGACGAAGTACGAGGCGGCCAACCCGAACGTCAAGATCCAGCTGAACTCGGGGGAGTACAACGCCCAGCACGAGGACCTGCAGAAGAAGCTGGTCGCCGGCTCCGGCGCGGCGGACATCGCCGCCATCGACGAGGGCTTCATGGTGCAGTTCCGCAGCCAGTCGGACAAGTTCGTCAACCTGCTCGACAAGGGCGCCGGCTCGTACGAGAGCAAGTACCTGGCCTGGAAGTGGAAGCAGTCGCTCTCCGCCGACGGCAAGACCCAGATCGGCCTCGGCACCGACACCGGCGGCCTGGCCATGTGCTACCGCACCGATCTGTTCAAGGCCGCCGGGCTGCCCACCGAGCGCGACCAGGTCTCGGCGCTCTGGCCCACCTGGGACAGGTTCATCGAGGTCGGCCAGCAGTACACCGGCAAGACCAACAAGAAGTTCATCGACGCCGGCAGCAACCTGTTCAACCCGATCCTCGGCCAGCAGCAGGTCGGCTTCTACAACGAGCAGGACCAGCTCCAGATGGAGCAGGGCCCGAAGGTGGCCTTCGACTACACCATCAAGGCGATCCAGGCCGGTCTCTCCGCCAACCTGGCCAGCTTTCAGGCCGACTGGGACAAGGGCTTCACCAGCGGCTCCTTCGCCGTGCTCGCCTGCCCGGCCTGGATGCTCGGGCACATCAAGGACACCGCCCCCGGCACCCAGGGCAAGTGGGACATCGCCGCCGTGCCCGGTGGCGGCGGCAACTGGGGCGGTTCCTTTCTGACCATCCCCAAGCAGAGCAAGCACGTCGACGAGGCGTACAAGCTGCTGGAGTGGCTGGTCCAACCGGAGCAGCAGATCGAGATCTTCAAGAAGGTCGGCAATCTGCCGTCGCAGCCCGCCCTCTACAGCGACCCGGCCATCGCCGACTTCAAGAACCCGTTCTTCACCGACGCGCCGGTCGGGCAGATCTTCCCGAAGATGGCGCAGGGCCTGACCCCGCAGTACCTGGGTAAGAAGAACGGCCCGACCCGGGTGGCTGTGGAGAACGTGCTGATCCGGGTGCAGAACAAGACCCTCAAGCCCGAGGCCGCCTGGGCCGAGGCGGTCAAGGAAGCCGAGAAGGCCAGCACCTCCTGAGCCCGCTGGGCGGGGGCGGGCCGGACCCGGGCCGCCCCCGCGCCATCCGCGCGTACCCCGTCTCTTCGGCCCTGGAGTGTCCCGATGTCCACCACCCGCGCCGCGCCCGCGTCGTCGGGCCGCCGTGCCGCCGCCGGGCGGCACGGTCACGGCACCGACCCGGACCACCGCCGGCCCAGCTGGCGCGACCGGCTGTACCGGTTCGACATGCGGTACATGCCGTACGTGTTGATCGCGCCGTTCTTCCTGATCTTCCTGGTCTTCGGCCTGTTCCCGCTGATCTTCAACGGCGTCATCGCCCTGCGGAACTACCGGCTGGACGATCCGACGCTCACCGGCTGGGCCGGCCTGGCCAACTTCCGCCAGCTCTTCGGCGACGACGACTTCTGGAACGCGCTCTACAACACCTTCGGAATCTTCCTGCTCTCCTCGGTGCCACAGCTGCTGCTCGCGCTGATCGTGGCGTCGTTGCTCAACCGCCGGCTCCGGGCGCAGACCTGGTGGCGGGTGGGCGTGCTACTGCCGTACGTCACCCCGATCGTCGCCTCGACCATGGTGTTCAGCGTCTTCTTCTCCCGCGACTTCGGGATGGCCAACTGGGTGCTCGGCCTGTTCGGCATCGGCGACGACGACCCGATCAACTGGCGGGCCGACAAGCTGCACGCCTGGATCGCCATCGCCACGATGGTCAACTGGAAGTGGATCGGCTACAACGCGCTGCTCTACCTGGCCGCCATGCAGTCCATCCCGCGCGACGTCTACGAGGCCGCCGCGGTCGACGGGGCCGGCCCGTGGCGTCAGCTCTGGCGGATCACCGTGCCGATGATCCAGCCGGTGATCGTGTTCACCGTCATCCTCTCCACCATCGGTGGATTCCAGCTCTTCATCGAGCCGATGCTCTTCGACCTCAACGCCCAGGCCGCGACCGGCGGACCCAACGGCGAGTGGCAGACCATCGCCCAGCTGATCTACAAGGTCGGCTGGAAGGACCTCAACCTCGGCTACGCGGCCGCGATGAGCTGGGCGCTCTTCCTGATCATCCTGGTCGTCGCCGGGATCAACACGCTGCTGACCAACCGACTCTCCGGAGGGCGATCCAGGTGAGCGCCGTCGACACCACACCGCCCCGGTCGGCGGTCACCAAGAGCCGCCGGCGACGGGCCGCCCTGATGGGTCGCGCCCCGCAGGACACCCCGGCCGGCGTCGGGACGTACCTCCTGCTGGCCACCACCATGCTGTTCGCGGCGTTCCCGCTGTACTGGATGTTCGTCATCGCCACCAGCAACGACGAGGCCCTGGCCCAGATCCCACCGGCGGTGATCCCCGGGGACCGGTTCCTGGTCAACCTGGACGAGGTCTTCTCCCTCCAGGACGTCTACTTCGCCGCCTCGCTGATCAACAGCGTCATCGTCTCGACCGTGGTGACCGTCTCGATGCTGTTCTTCTGCTCCCTGGCCGGGTTCGCCTTCGCCAAACTGCGCTTCGCCGGCAGCCGGTGGCTGATGCTGTTCGTGGTGCTCACCCTCACCGTGCCGAACCAGCTCGGCGTCGTCGCGCTGTACATCGTGATGGGCAAGCTCGGCTGGAACGGCACCCTGCTGGCGGTCATCGTGCCCGGCCTGGTCACCGCGTTCGGCGTCTTCTACATGCGGCAGTTCATCCTCAACACCGTCCCCGACGAGCTGATCGAGTCGGCCCGGATGGACGGCGCGACCACCATGCGGGTCTACCGGTCCATCGTCCTGCCGGCGATCCGGCCGGCCCTCGCGGTGCTCGGCCTACTCACCTTCGTGGCGACCTGGAACGACTTCCAGTGGCCGTTGATCACCCTGGGCGGCACCGACTACCCGACCTCGATGGTCGCCATCTCCGACCTGGCCAGCGGCAACTACGTCATCTACCGTCGGGTGCTCGCCGGTGCCTTCGTGGCTACCATCCCCTTGCTGATCATGTTGTTCATCGGTGGACGGCAGATCGTCCGCGGAATCATGGAAGGTGCGGTGAAGTCTTGAGCCGACAGGCACTCCACGACGGCTGGACCCTGCGGGCGACGCCCGGAGCGCAGGTGCCGGCCGAGATCGCCGGGCTGACCGTCCAGGCCACCGTGCCCGGTTGCGTACACACCGACCTGCTCGACGCCGGGCTGATCCCCGATCCCTACCTCGACGACAACGAACTGGCACTGGCCTGGATCGGGCGCACCGACTGGAGCTACCGGACGAGCTTCCGGCGCCCGGCGGGCGACCACGACCGGGTCGACCTGGTCTGCGCCGGCCTGGACACCGTCGCCACGGTCACCGTCAACGGTGTCGAGGTCGGCCGCACCGAGAACATGCACCGCGGCTACCGGTTCGACGTCCGAGCGCTGCTGCGCGACGGCGACAACGACCTGGTCGTCGCGTTCGACTCCGCCTACCGCTACGCCGAGGCGCAGCAGGAGCGGCTCGGCGACCGGCCCAACGCCTATCCGGAGCCGTTCCACTTCATCCGCAAGATGGCCTGCAACTTCGGCTGGGACTGGGGCCCCACACTGGTCACCGCCGGCATCTGGCAGGAGATCGGCCTGCACGCCTGGTCCACCGCCCGGCTGGCCACCGTCCGCCCGCTGGTCACCCTGGCCGGCCGGGACGGGCGGGTCGAGCTGCACGTCGAGGTCGAGCGGGTCGCGGACGTCCCGCTGACCGTCCGGGCCACCGTCGCCGGCGCCCACGCCGAGGTGGTCGTCCCGGCCGGGCAGCGCACGGCCGTGCTGACCCTCACCGCCCGCGAGCCCGCGCTGTGGTGGCCCCGGGGGTACGGCGAGCAGGTGCGCCACCTGATGGAGGTGACCCTGCACGCGCCGGACGGCGACATCCTGGACAGCTGGTCCCGGCGGATCGGCTTCCGCTCGGTCCGACTGGACACCACCCCCGACGAGCACGGCACCCCGTTCGCGCTGTCGGTCAACGACGTCCCGGTTTTCGTACGCGGGGTCAACTGGATCCCGGACGACGTGTTTCCCAACCGGGTCACCCGGGAGCGGCTGGCCGAGCGGTTCGACCAGGCCACGGCCGCCAACATCAACCTGCTGCGGGTCTGGGGCGGTGGCCGGTACGAGTCGGCGGACTTCTACGACCTCGCCGACGAGCGCGGACTGCTGGTCCAGCAGGACTTCCTGTTCGCCTGCGCCGCGTACCCGGAGGAGGAGCCGTTCGGCAGCGAGGTGGCCGCCGAGGCCGCTGAGCAGGTGACCCGGCTGGCGCCGTACCCGTCGCTGGTGCTCTGGACCGGCAACAACGAGAACATCTGGGGCTGGCACGACTGGGACTGGCAGGAGGTGCTGGCCGGGCGCACCTGGGGTCGCGGCTACTACCTGGACGTGCTGCCCCGCATCGTCGGCGAGCTGGACCCGATCCGCCCATACTGGCCGGGCAGCCCCTGGTCAGGCACGGACGAGATCCACCCCAACGACCCGGCGCACGGCACCACGCACATCTGGGACGTGTGGAACACCGACGACTACCGCAAATACCGGGAGTACGTGCCGCGCTTCGTCGCCGAGTTCGGCTACCAGGGCCCACCGGCGTACGCCACCCTGCGTCGGGCGCTGAGCGACGAACCCCTCGCCCACGACTCGCCGGGGATGGCGCACCACCAGAAGGCGGCCGGCGGGGACGCCAAGCTCCAGCGCGGCCTGGACGCGCACCTCCCCGCCCCGGCAGATTTCGACGACTGGCACTACCTGACGCAACTCAACCAGGCCCGGGCGATCCAGCTCGGGGTGGAGCACTTCCGCTCGCACCGGAGCGTCTGCGCGGGCACCATCGTCTGGCAGCTCAACGACTGCTGGCCGGTCACCTCCTGGTCGGCCGTCGACGGAGACGGCCGGCGCAAACCACTGTGGTACGCGCTGCGCCACGCGTACGCCGACCGGCTGCTCACCGTGCAGCCCCGCGAAGGCGGCCTGGCACTGGTCGCGGTGAACGACGGTGGCACGCCCTGGCGGGCGTCGGCCTCGGTGACCCGGTTGACCCTCACCGGCGAGCCCCGGGCGAAGACGACGATGGAGCTGGACGTCCCCGCGTACTCGGCGGTGACGCTGACGCTGCCGGCGGAATTGTCGCAGCCGGAGGAGGACCGGCGGGAGCTGCTGGTGGCCGAGGCGGGCGAGAGCGCGCGGCGTGCGCTCTGGTTCTTCGCCGAGGACCGGGACGTCGACTGGCCGGCGGCGGCCTGGGACGCGACGGTCGAGCCGGTCGACGGTGGACAGCGGGTCCGGGTCACCGCCGGCACGGTGTTGCGCGACCTGACCCTCTTCCCGGACCGGCTGGAGCCGTCCGCCGAGGTGGACGAGGTGCTGGTCACCCTGCTGCCAGGGGAGTCGACGACCTTCACCGTCCACGCCGACACCCCGCTGGACGCCGCAGCCCTCACCTCCCGGCCGGTGCTGCGCTGCGTCAACGACATCGGGCGAAGCTAAGCAGCGTCACCGGTCGCCTCGGCCGATTCGCTCCAGACAGTCCATGGCAGGTTGCGGGGCTGGCGGCGTTCATCCCGATCGGCGTCGCCAGCAACCTCGTGACGGGACAGGGGGCCATGGCCTTAGCGACCGCAACCCGCGCTGTCGGCGAGCGCACCGTCAGGGCAGTATTACCGCGTCGTGGACGCTGGTGACAGCGCGGCCGACAGAGGCGAAAACGGTCGTCGAGCCAGGCGGTACCCCGGGGGAGCGCAATGATCACCGAACATGTCCGAGACGCGGCGGCGACGGCGTTCGTCTTCGGGTTCTTCGCCTCCAGTTGGTTCGGCTGGGCTCAGGAGGCGCCGCCGAAGCCGTGGCGGCCGGTGCTCATCGCCGGTTCGGTTCTCTCGCTGCTGACGGCCGCCGCCGGTGGTCTCCTCGCCTGGAGTCACTGGTCGGACGGTACGGCGTTCGACGCCGACACCAGCCGCACCTTCGGCATCGTCGTCGGGATCGAGTTCGGGGCTGCCGCCGTCGGTGCCGGCCTACTCGCCCTGCTGGGGCGCCGTGAGCTGACCGCCCCCTGGGTCGCCCTTGTCGTGGGCGTGCACCTCTTCCCGGTGGCGGTACTGATGGACTACCCGCTGATCCATGTGGTCGCCGCGCTGGTCACCCTGATCGCGGTCGCGGCGATCCCGGTGGCCCGGGCGCGCGCCGTGGCAGTGAGTGCGGTGGTCGGGCTCGGCACCGGCATCGTGCTCCTGGTCGCCGCGGTGTCCTCATTGCTCATCGCGCTGGTGGCCTACTGAGGCTGCCCGTGGGCCAGTCCGGGGCGATCGACCGGGCGACAGCGACGAGCGGTGGGCCTGAGGGGTAGGACGTCCCTCAGGCCCACCGCTCGTCGGAGTGCGTGGCGGGTCAGGCCCGGGCGGCGGCCAGCACCTGGCCGACCAACGCCCCGGACGTGCCGGACCGCTCGTACTCGGGCCGGTGCAGAGTGCCGCCCATCAGCGGCGCTGGGTTGCGGTGCACAGCCGGGCTGTCGGAGCTGACCAGGGCCGCGAAGTGGTACTCGTCGGCGCCGGTCGCCTCGACGATCCGGGCGATGTTGCGCGGGGTGATGCCGCCGCCCGGCATGATGACGATCCGTCCGGCGGCCCGGCGGACCAGGTCGGCGATGAGCGGAGCACCCTCCAGCACGCTGACCTCCTGGCCGGAGGTGAGCACGCGGTGCACTCCCAGCTCGACCAGTTGCTCCAGGGCCGCGTACGGGTCGCGGACCATGTCGAACGCGCGGTGGAAGGTGATGCTGGCGTCGCCGGCGGCGGCGATCAGCCGGCGCGTGGTCGGTACGTCGACGTCACCCTCGGCGGTCAGCGCGCCGATCACGATGCCGTGCGCGCCGGCCGCCACCGCGGCCCGCACGTCCCGCTCCATCGCCTCGATCTCCAGCGGCGAGTAGATGAAGTCGCCGGCCCGCGGCCGGACGATCACGTGCACCCGGATCCGGGTGACGGTGCGCAGGGTCGTCTCGATGGTGCCCAGGCTGGGGGTCAACCCGCCGTCGAAGAGCGCGGAGCACAGCTCCACCCGGTCGGCCCCGGCCTCCTCGGCGGAGACCGCCCCCTCGACGCTGTCGATGCAGATCTCGAATGTGCTCATGACTCTTCCTTTTCGGTGCGAGACGATGCCGCGGTCCAATCGATGACGGCGGTGACGGCGCCCACGGGTTCGCCGCCGCCGAGCACCGGCACCCGGCGCAGGGCGTCGGCCCCGCCGACCGGTACGCCCACGGCCTCCAGGGCGGCGAGCGCGATGGCGGTAGTGGCTCGGGGTGAGCCGTCGACCACCTTCACCGCCACCGCGTGGCCATCCGGGGCGGCCACCGCGAGTACGCCCTCGGCCCCGCCCTTGGCGAGTACTCCGGGCAGCGCCCGCATCAGGTCGGTGTTCGGGTGCCCGTGCCAGCCGCCCACGTACTCGGGGTGCTGGCGCATGGCCTGGGCGACCCGCTCCTCGTCGCTGCCGGTGGGTGCCGTGACCAGCGCCTGGAACGTGCGGGCCAGGCCGGTCAGCGGCAGGCCGAACAGCGGTGCGCCGCAGCCGTCGACCGCCTGGTGCGTGATCGGCGTGCCGGCCAGTCGGGCGACGGTGGCGGCGGTCTCCCGCTGGAGCGGGTGGTCGGGATCGAGGTAGTCGTGCGTGCTCCAGGACCGCGCGACGCAGGCGACGAGCATCGCGGCGTGCTTGCCGGAGCAGTTCATCCGGATCCGCTCGCGCTGCCCGCCGGCGCGGATCAGCCGGTCCCGGGTCGGCTCGTCCTCCGGCCAGTCCACCGGGCAGCCGAGCGCGTCCTCGGTCAGACCCGCGCCGGCGAGCATCGCCCGGACCACCTCGACGTGCCGGTCGTCGCCGGTGTGGCTGCCGGCGGCGAGGGCCAGCGCCCGGCCGGTCAGTGGGTCGGTGTCGCGCGGCCCGGCGGTCGCCGCGATCCGACAGGCCAGCGCCTGCACCGGCTTGAGGGTGGAGCGGGGGAGCACCGGCTCGTCGGGTACGCCGGCAGTGCGGGCGACCGCGCCGTCCGGGTCGAGCACCACGACGCTGCCGTAGTGCCGGCTCTCGACGAAACCGTTGCGGACGACCCGGGCCAGTTCGGCGTACCGGGGGATGGTCACCGGATGTTCCCTTCGGTGAGCGACGGCGGCAGGTCCGCGGATCGTCGTCCGCGCCGGCCGGTGAACCGACCGTTGCGGGCCTGGAGTACGCGGGCGAACTTCGACAGCGACGCGTTGACCACCAGGTAGATCAGCGCCACCACCAGGAATGTCTGGATCAGCAGGTGGGTGTACGAGGAGAGCACCTGCCCGCTGTAGAGCAGCTCGGTGTAGCTGACCACGAAGCCGAGCGAGGTGTCCTTGAGCAGCCCGACCAGCTGGCTGACCAGGGACGGGGTGAGCTGGAGCAGCGCCTGTGGCAGGACCACCAGCGCCATCACCTGGCCGCGGCGCAGCCCGACCGCGAGGCCGGCCTCGGTCTGCCCCCGGTCCAGGGCCAGGATGCCGGCTCGGAAGATCTCTGCGAACGCCGCCGAGTTGGAGACCACCAGTGGCACCACGAGCTTCCAGAACAGCGGGAAGTTCATCCCGTACTGCGGCAGGGCGAACAGCGTCACGTAGATCAGCAGCAGCGTGGGTACGGTCCGGAAGATCTCGACGTACGCGCCGGCCAACCACCGCAGCGGTCGGTGCGCCGACAGCCGGCCGAGCGCCAGCAGCAACCCGAGCGCGGCGCTGAGCACGGCGGTCGCGGCGGCGGCGCGCACGGTGGCCCAGAGCCCGTTGAGCAGGTACCGCCAGATCGGCCAGGTGGTGAACGGTTCCCAGCGGGCGGCGGCCAGCTCGCCGTGGCTGGCGAACTGGTACACGGCCGCGACGACGGCGCCGACCAGGATGACAGCGCCCAGCACGGTGGCGATCCGGATCCGTCGCCGGGCCCGGGGGCCGGGCTCGTCGAACAGGATCTGTTGGGTCTGGTTCATCGGACGATCGCCAGCCTTCGCTCGAGCAGGCCGGTGACCTGACCGATGATCAAGGCCAGCAGCATGTAGGCGAGGCCCGCGCCGGTGAAGACGGCGAGTGGCTGGGCCTCGATGAGGTTCACGGTGTTGGCGGCCTGGGTCAACTCGACCACGCCGACGGCGGCGGCCAGCGAGGTGTTCATCAGCAGCGCGATGCAGATGTTGCCGATCGGCTGGATCACCGCCCGCAGTCCCTGCGGCAGGATCACGTGCCGCAGGGACTGACCGAAGGTGAGCCCGATGGCCCGCGCCGCCTCGGCCTGGCCGACGCCGACCGTGTTGATCCCGGCCCGGATCGCCTCGGCCAGGTACGCCCCCTCGTAGACGGCGATGACGATCGCGGCGGAGGTGAACAGCGGGAACGTGATGCCGATGGTCGGCAGCGCGAAGACGAAGAGGACCAGCAGGGCCAGCAGCGGCAGGTTCTGGAACACCTCGACGTACGCCGTGCCGATGGCGCGCAGCAGCGGTACGGGGGCGATCCGCAGGGTGGCCACGATGATGCCCAGCAGCATCGCGCCGACGGTGGTCACGACGGTCAGTTCGACCGTCGTGACCAGGCCGTGGCCGAGTTCGCTCAGGTGGGCGGTGAGGGCGTCCATCGGCGCGGGAGGCTACTCAGGAGCCGTCGGCGGAACCGAGGGCCGGCGGAGTGGGCGCCCCGCCCTCCACCACCGAGCCGAGGGTGGCCTCCCAGACCTTCGCCCACGTGCCGTCGGCCTGGATCTTCGTCAGCCACTTGTTGACGAACTCCTTGAACTGCGCGTCCTCCCGGTTGAGGCCGATGCCGTACGCCTCGGTGGTGAACGGCTCGCCGACCACCTTCATCCCCGGGTTCGCCTTGGCGCCGGAGGCGAGCAGCGTGAAGTCCTGCACGTACGCGTCGCCGCGCTTCTGCAGCAGCGCCTGCAGCGCCTGAGGGTCGGTCCCGAAGGCGATCTGCTTCGAGCCAGGAGCGGCGCTGGGCAGCGCGGTGACCGCTGGGGTGTTCGCCCCGACGATGACGGTCTTGCCGGCGAGGTCCTTGACGCTCTTGATGGAGGTGTCGTCCTTGCGGACCCCGACCGCCAGACCGGAGGTGAGGTACGGCCCGGCGAAAGCGATCTGGGTGGCCCGCTGCGGGGTGATGGTGTACGTCTGGAAGACGACGTCCACCGACTTGGCCTGGAGCATCGCCTCCCGGGTCTGGGTGCCGATGGTCGTGGTCTTCACCTCGGTCTTGCCGGTGATGTACTTCGCCAGCAGCTTGGCCATGTCGGCGTCGAAGCCCTCGATGGTGCCGCTGACCGGGTTCTGCTGGGACAGCAGCGGTGCGTCCAGCGAGCCGCCGACGCTGAGGTAGCCGCGCTTGCGGATCGCGTCCATGGCGGAGCCCGCCGGGATGTCCGCGTCGGTGGCCACCGGGGCGGCGTCGTACACCGACTGGGCGACCACGCCGTCGCCGCCCAGGCCGGGGTTGCCGGGCAGGGCCGGTGCGCCGCTGTCGCTGTCGCCGCCGCAGCCCGTCGCGGCGAGGGCCACCGCGACCGCGGTGGCGGTGAGGGCGAGCGAGCGCCGCCCGGTGAAGCTCATCTTGAGGATTGACATGACACCCTCCCGTTGGGGGCTAGTGCTGGAGGATCTTGGACAGGAAGTCGCGGGCCCGCTCGGTGCGCGGGGCTGCGAAGAATTCGTCGGGGGCGCCGGACTCGACGATCCGGCCGTCGTCCATGAAGACGACCCGGTCGGCGGCGCGGCGGGCGAAGCCCATCTCGTGGGTGACCACGATCATGGTCATCCCCTCGGCGGCGAGAGAGACCATCACGTCGAGCACCTCGTTGACCATCTCCGGGTCGAGGGCCGAGGTCGGTTCGTCGAAGAGCAGCACCTTCGGCCGCATGGCCAGTGCCCGGGCGATGGCGGCCCGCTGCTGCTGCCCGCCGGAGAGCTGGGCGGGGTGGTGGTTCGCCTTGTCGGCGATGCCGACCCGCTCCAGCAGCGTCATCGCCTGCTGGCGTGCCTCGGGCCGGGCGATCCGGCGGACCCGGGTGGGGCCGAGGGTGATGTTGTCCAGCACCGTCTTGTGCCCGAAGAGATTGAAGGACTGGAAGACCATGCCGACGTCGGCGCGCAGTCGGGCCAGCGCGCGGCCCTCGGCGGGCAGCGGCTCACCGTCGATCTCGACGGTGCCCTGACCGGCCGTTTCCAGCCGGTTGAGGCAGCGGCACAGGGTCGACTTTCCGGAGCCGGATGGCCCCACCACGACGACCACCTCGCCGGCGGCCACCGTGAGGTCGATGTCCTTGAGCACGTGCAGTGGACCGAACCACTTGTTCAGGCCGCGGACCGACACCATCGGTCGGTCCGGACCCGTCGTCCCGGACCGGCCGGCGCGATCGGAGACCGTCGTCGGTGCCACCAGACGTCCCCACTTTCTTCGACTACAGAACTAAGTTTGCTTCATATCGAAGCAACAGCGCCATCTAAAGGTAGACGAGAAATTAAGTCAACCGGTTGCTTGAACAAACTGTGGGTGCTAAGAAGCTGACGTGACGATTGACGACGCGCCGCGCGACGCTCTCCGGAGCAGCCCCCGGGAGCTGCTGCGCTGGGTGGCCACTGGAGCGGCCGTCAGTCGTGCTGACCTGTCCCGGCTCTCCGGGCTGTCCCCCTCGACGGTCTCCCAGCGGGTGGAGGCGTTGATCAACGAGGGGTTGCTGGAGGAAACCGGCGCCGGGCGGTCCCGGGGTGGCCGACGACCGCGCCAGCTCGCCGTGCCCACCGGCGGCGCCGTGGTCGGCGCCATCGACCTGGGGGCGCATCACGCACGCGTCGGCACGCTGGATCTCTCCGGCCGGGTGGTCCAGGCCCGTACCCTGCCGGTGCGCATCGAGGACGGTCCGGAGGAGGTGCTCGGTGGGTTGTTGGCCGAGGTCTCCGCGCTGGTGGCCGTGGCCCCCGGTCCGGGCCGGGAAGCGGCCGGCCGTGCGGTGGCGGCGGGCACGCTGCGGGGCATCGGCATCGGCATCCCCGGCCCGGTGCAGCACGCGACCGGGCGGATCGTCAGCCCGTCCCGGATGCCCGGCTGGAACGGCTTCGACGTCGCCGCCTTCTGTGCCGACCGGGTCGAGGTACCGGTCCTCGTGGACAACGACGCCAACCTGATGGCGCTCGGTGCGCACCGCACGGCACATTCCGAGTTGGACCATGCCGTCTACATCAAGGCTGGCACCGGGATCGGCTCCGGAGTGATCTCCAGTGGACGGCTGCACCGGGGCGCACAGGGATCGGCCGGGGACATCAGCCACTGCCGGGTGGTGGCCGATCCCGCACCACCCTGCACCTGCGGCAACGCCGGTTGCCTGGAGGCGGTGGCCAGCGGCGCGGCCCTGGTCACCGCGCTACGTGACCAGGGCGTGCCGGTCTCCGACCTGACCGGCGTGATCCGCCTGATCGACGACGGTGACCGGCATGCCACCGCGCTCGCCCGGCAGGCTGGCCGGGCCATCGGCGAGATCCTGTCCGTGGTGGTCAACTTCTTCAACCCGCAGGTGGTGGCCATCGGCGGCCGGCTCGCCGACTGCGAACCCCTGCTCGCCAGCATGCGGGGCACCCTCTACGAGCGGTGCCTGCCGCTGGCCACCCAGACCCTGCTCATCGAGCGGGTTGCCACCGGCCAGGATGTCGGCATCACGGGCGCCGCCCACCTGGTGATCGACCACGTCGTGGCAAGTAACTGACCCGCTGCACACCAGCCCTCGCTGAAAGGACTGCGTACGCGTGCGGCACCGCGAAGACCGGCCGTGCCGGGTCAATGGGCACGGCGTGGCTCCGGGATGGGGCCTGCCCGGCTCCTGAAACGGCACTGCCCGGCCGGTGAGTCTCCTCGCCGACCGGGCAGTATTCCGATTCTGGTCAGTTGCCGGCGGTCAGGCCCTCCAGGCCCTTGAGCATCTCGGCGAAGTCGGCGGTCTCGGCCGCCGCCGGCGTCTCGATGGTCGCCGCCTTGCCGTAGTCGGTGTAGTCGACCACCATGTCGCCCATCTTGCCCATGACCATGCCCGCGCGCCGCGGCCGGTACTGCTCGTCGACCCACAGGTCGATCTTGATCTCCTTGACGCCCTGCTTGGCCAGCCCCTTCTCGACGTCCGCCCGCAGCTTGGCGTCGACCTGCCCGAGGTAGGTCGCCACGGGGGTGGTGACGGTGTAGTGGACGGTAGGCGCCCCGTTCACCGTCTCCTGCCCGACCACAGTCACACCCTCGGTGGCGAGCAGCGTCTTGACCTGCTTGATCGGGTCGACGTCCTCGAACTGCTTGGTGAAGTCCATCCCCGCCTGCTCGCCCACGGCGCTCAGGTCCATCTTCATCCAGCGCTTTCCGCCCGTGCTCTCGCGGTCCTCCGCCGGGATCTCGACGTAGACCACAGCGCCGATCATCCGGACGGTGGTCGTGGTGCCGTCCGGGTCGGACGTCTTCATCTCGGCCTTGAGCGGGTCACCCAGGTCCAGGACACCCTGCACGGAGATCTTCTCGCCGCCCGCCGTGCCCGTCATCGTCACGGTCACCGAATCGGTCTTGTCGGTGGCGTCGACCGTCTTCTGCAACGATCCCTTGAGATCACTGGCGAGCAGCTCGAGGACGCTGGGCTGCTTCGGCGCCTCGGACGAGCCGGACTTCGCGCCGCAGGCAGAGACAGCGAGCGCAGTGAGCGCCGAGACCGCTACCACCGCGGTCTTCTTCCAAAGTGACACGTGAGCGCTTCTTTCCCCGAAGGATTTGGGGCTCTCCCCAATAGACCGACGACACGCTATCCCACGCTGTCGACCCCGGGGCAACACCTTTCCGTCGATCTATCGTTGGTGCCCAGGACCGCGTTGCGCGGGTGATCGGCAAGGGGTCGGCGACATCGCGGTGTCCAAGTCGACGGGATACCCCGATATCGCTGATCAGGCGAGCGCAGAGCGTCCCGGGATGCGTCCGCTCACTCCGGGACGCGGCGGTAGGCGCCGTCGCTGGCCGAGGTGGCCATCGAGGCGTACGCGCGCAGCGCCGCCGACACCGGCCGCTGCCGGTCGGTCGGGGTGTACGGCTTGTCGCGCTTCTCCTCTTCGACCCGCCGGGCCTGGAGCACGTCCTCCGGCACGTTCAGCTCGATGGACCGGCCGGGGATGTCGATGACGATCTCGTCGCCCTCGCGGACCAGGGCGATCAGCCCACCGGAGGCCGCCTCGGGGGAGACGTGCCCGATGGAGAGCCCGGAGGTGCCGCCGGAGAAGCGACCGTCGGTGAGCAGCGCGCAGGAGCGGCCCAGCCCTCGACCCTTGAGGAACGAGGTGGGGTAGAGCATCTCCTGCATGCCGGGGCCGCCCTTGGGGCCCTCGTACCGGATCACCACCACGTCCCCGGCGACCACCTGCTTGGCCAGGATCGCCGTCACCGCGTCGTCCTGGGACTCGTAGACCTTCGCCGGCCCGCGGAAGGTCAGGCAGTCGTCCGGCACACCTGCGGTCTTCACCACGCTGCCCTCCGGGGCCAGGTTGCCGTGCAGGATGGCCAGCCCACCGTCGGCGGAGTACGCGTGCTCCCGGTCCCGGATGCAGCCCTCGGCCGCGTCGGTGTCCAGCGACGACCAGCGGTTGGTGGTGGAGAACGGTTCGGTGGTGCGTACCCCGCCCGGCGCGGCGTGGAACAGCTCGACCGCCGTCGGCGTCGGCGAGCCGCCCCGTACGTCCCAGTCGGTCAGCCACTGGGCCAGCGAGGGCGAGTGCACGGCGTGCACGTCCCGGTTGAGCTGCCCGCCCCGGTCCAGCTCGCCGAGGATCGCCGGAATGCCACCGGCGCGGTGCACGTCCTCCATGTGGAAGAGCGGCGAGTTCGGCGCGACCTTGGCCAGGCAGGGCACCCGCCGGGAGATCGCGTCGATGTCGGCGACGCCGAAGTCCATCTCCGCCTCGCGGGCGGCGGCGAGCAGGTGCAGCACCGTGTTGGTGGAGCCGCCCATCGCGACGTCCAGGGCGACGGCGTTCTCGAAGGCTGCCTTGGAGGCGACCGTGCGGGGCAGCACCGAGTCGTCGTCGCCGTCGTACCAGCGCTTGGAGATCTCCACGATGGTGCGGCCGGCCTCGACGAAGAGCGACCGGCGCGCGGCGTGGGTGGCCAGCGTCGAGCCGTTGCCGGGCAGCGCCAGCCCGATGGCCTCGGTGAGGCAGTTCATCGAGTTGGCGGTGAACATGCCGGAGCAGGAGCCGCAGGTGGGGCAGGCGGAGCGCTCGATCTCGCCGAGCTGGTCGTCGGTGACCGCCTCGTTCGAGGAGGCGATCATCGCGTCGATCAGGTCGATCTTGCTGTGCACGACGCCCTCGATCGCCATCGTCTTGCCGGCCTCCATCGGGCCGCCGGAGACGAAGACGGTCGGGATGTTGAGCCGCAGCGCGGCCAGCAGCATCCCGGGGGTGATCTTGTCGCAGTTGGAGATGCAGACCAGGGCGTCCGCGCAGTGCGCGTTGACCATGTACTCCACCGCGTCGGCGATCAACTCCCGGCTGGGCAGGGAGTAGAGCATGCCGCCGTGGCCCATCGCGATGCCGTCGTCGACCGCGATGGTGTTGAACTCCCGCCCCACACCGCCGGCCTCGGCCACCGCGTCGGCGACCAGGCCGCCCATGTCCTTGAGGTGTACGTGACCCGGCACGAACTGGGTGAAACTGTTGGCGATGGCGACGATCGGCTTACCGAAATCGTCGTCGGTCATCCCGGTGGCCCGCCAGAGGGCCCGGGCGCCGGCCATCGTCCGACCGTGCGTGGAGGTCTTCGACCGCAGCTCAGGCATGCGTACCAGTCTGACACCGCCGCCACGGTGGCTGTCCAGAGTGCGCGCGTGTCCCAACAGATGCACATCCGGTCCCCCACGACGAGCGCGCATCCGGCACTCTTGGGGGCGTGCATCTCCCCCCGGGCATGGTCGCCGTCGCGGTGCTGAGCGGGCTCGTCGCCGCTGCGGCCGTCGTACTGCTGACCGTGGTCGCCCGGCGGCGCACCGGGTCGCGCCGGCCCGCGCATCTGCTACTCGCGGTGGCCGCCGGGGTCGCTCTGCTCAGCCTCGTGGTCGGGGTGGTGGCCGCGCTCGCCGCGAACGACCACTGGGCGCACGAGCAGGGGCAGCGCACCGGCTGGGCCACCGTGGTGGCGATCGGCACGGCGGTGAGCGGGCTGGCCTTCGCGGCCGGATTGCTCCGGCTGCCCGGGGTGGCCGCCACCTCGGCGGCTACCGCCCGGCTCGCCCTGGACGGCTTGATCATGGCCGCCGCGCTGTGGTTCGTCGGCTGGGTGCTCTTCTCCGAGCCCACCCGGTTGCTCGGCGCCTCCACCCCGATGGCCTGCCCGGCGATCCTGGTGGCCACGGTGGCCGCCGCGCTCGGCGCCGGGCTCGCCGTGATCGTCGTCTTCCGGGCCGCCGCCCCGCGCCAGCGACTGGCCGCGCTCGGCGTCGGCATCAGCGCGGTGACCTGCGGCGGGCTGGGTCTCGCCGCCGGGCTCTGCCAGGCCGGGCCGACCATGGCACTGACCGGCGCGGTGGTGCTCGCCGCCGGCCTGCTGACCGTTGCGCTCGCGGTGCTCCGGGCCGACCGGCCGGGGCAGGTCGAGCTGGACCTGACCGGTCGCGACGGCGAGTACGCGATCGCCCCGATGCTGGCGATGGCCGCCTCGGCGATGCACCACCTCCTGCAGGGCGGCCGGTTCACCGCGGCGGGCATCGTGGCCGGCAGCGTGGAGGGCTTCGCCCTGGTGGCCCGGCAGTACCTCACCCTTAAGGACGTCCGGGACTACGCCGGCCGGTTGGCCGAGCGGGAGGCGCACTTCCGTGAGCTGGCACACACCGATCCGCTGACCGCGCTGGCCAACCGGCGGGGGCTGCTGCGCGCGCTGCACGACAGCGCGGCGGCGGGCACCCCGTGCGTGCTGCTCGGGCTTGACCTGGACGGCTTCAAGAACGTCAACGACATGCGCGGCCACGACGTGGGCGACGCGGTGCTGGCCGAGGTGGGCCGGCGGCTGCGCGGCAACCTGCGCCCCGGCGATGTGGCGGCCCGGCTCGGGGGCGACGAGTTCGCCGTGCTCATGCCGGGGCGGCCGGCCGAGGCGGACCGGGTCGCCGAGCGGCTGCTCGGGGTGCTCAACCGTCCGTACGACCAACCGGAGGGGCCGGTCTTCCTGTCGGTGAGCATCGGGGTGGCCGGGTGGGCCGGCGAGCCGGACGTGGAGCTGCTGCTGCGCCACGCCGACCTGGCGCTGCGCTACGCCAAGCAGCGCGGCAAGAACCGGATCGAGCGCTACGACGCCACGTACGACCAGCTGCTGCGTCGGCGCACCACGCTGGAGCACGAGCTGCGCGGCGCCATCGAGCGCGACGAGCTGCGGCTGGCCTTCCAGCCGGTGGCCTCGCTGCCGTCGGTGCGGCCGGTCGGCGCCGAGGCGCTGCTCCGCTGGCACCACCCCGAGCTGGGCAACGTCCGTCCGGACGAGTTCATCCCGTTGGCCGAGGAGTGCGGGATGATCGCCACGCTCGGGGCCTGGGTGCTGCACCAGGCCTGCTACCAGCTCTCCCGCTGGCTGGCCGACGGGCACGACGTCTGGGTCTCGGTGAACGTCTCGCCACGCGAGCTGCACGCCCCGGAGTACGTGGTCCAGGTCGCCGAGGCGCTGCGCGCCCACCACGTGCCGCCGCAGCGGCTGGTGCTGGAGGTCACCGAGCACGCGGTCGCCACCGACCTGGACGAGCTGATCCGGCGGCTGACCGCGCTGCGGCTGACCGGCGTGCGGATCGCGCTGGACGACTTCGGCGCCGGCTACTCCTCGCTGGGGCAGCTCCGCCGGCTGCCGATCGACATCCTGAAGATCGACCACAGCCTGGTCGCCGAGCACGAGCCGGTCCGCCCGGTCGGCAAGGACGGCCCGGCGTTCGCGCCGATGGTCGACATCGTCATGCGACTGGGCCACCAGCTGGGGCTGGAGGTGATCGCCGAGGGGGTGACCACGCCGACGGAGTTGGCCGCGGTGGTGGCGGCCGGTTGCCGGTTCGGTCAGGGCGCGCTCTTCGGCTGGGGTGTGCCGGCCGAGCACCTGGAGGCGATGCTGGAGGCGGCCACCTCGCCGGGTGCGCGACCCGCGCCGCTGCCCGCGCCGCGCCGGGTTTCGGGCGGGCCCGGGCAGGTCATCCCGGTTGCCGAGGGCGTGTCGCCGGCGGACGCGCCGCGTTCCGTTAACCAACATGTGGGATCAGTTGACTCATCGCGTGAGATGCGTCAGGCTTAGCCGCATGTCGTCGTACCGGTCGCTGCGAGTACTTACCTGAGCGCACTCTCCCTCATTGAGAGTGCGCTGGCCCCGTGCATCTGCACGAGGGCCGTTTTTATTGCCATCGGAACCTGTCGGGGCGGGCCCCGCCCGCGTCGCATCGCTTGACAAGCCCCAGCCACTCCAGCCGAAGGCCAGAACCGCCATGACGAGACCCACGCCCGAGACCCTCGCCCATACCGCCCGCCGTGCCCGCGCGGCCACCGAGCCGGCCGGCGACGTCGACCCCGCCGCCGCGCGCACCCCGGCCAGCCCGGCCAGCCCGGCCACCCCGGCGGTACGGCCATCCGCTCCGGCCCAGGTCTCCGGCGCCGGTTCGCTGGTGCGGTCCCTTGAGGCGCTCGGCGTCGACGTCGTCTTCGGCATCCCGGGCGGCGCGATCCTGCCGGCTTACGACCCGCTCTACGACTCCACCGTCCGGCACATCCTGGTCCGGCACGAGCAGGGCGCCGGGCACGCGGCGACCGGGTACGCGCAGGCCACCGGCAAGGTCGGCGTCTGCATGGCCACCTCCGGCCCGGGCGCCACCAACCTGGTCACCCCGATCGCCGACGCGTACATGGACTCGGTGGCGATGGTGGCGATCACCGGTCAGGTGGCCCGCCCGTCGATCGGCACCGACGCCTTCCAGGAGGCGGACATCCAGGGCATCACCCTGCCGATCACCAAGCACAACTTCCTCGTGCAGACCGCCGAGGAGATCCCGCAGGTGCTGGCCGAGGCCTTCCACCTGGCCAGCAGCGGCCGGCCCGGCCCGGTGCTGGTCGACATCCCCAAGGACGTGCTCCAGGCGCCGACCACCTTCGCCTGGCCGCCCACCCTGGACCTGCCCGGCTACCGGCCCACCCTGCACCCGCACGGCAAGCAGATCCGGGAGGCGGCCCGGCTGATGGCCGCCGCCCGCCGGCCGGTGCTCTACGTGGGCGGCGGGGTGCTCAAGGCCGGTGCCACCGACGGGCTGCGTAAGCTGGCCGAGCAGACCGGCATCCCGGTGGTCACCACGCTGATGGCGCTCGGCGCGTTCCCCGACTCGCACCGGCAGCACCTGGGGATGCCCGGCATGCACGGCACGGTCGCGGCGGTCTACGGCCTGCAGAAGGCGGATCTGATCGTCGCCCTGGGTGCGCGGTTCGACGACCGGGTGACCGGCAAGCTGGACTCGTTCGCCCCGGACGCGGCGGTGGTGCACGCCGACATCGACCCCGCCGAGATCGGCAAGAACCGGCACGCGGACGTGCCGATCGTGGGTGACGCCCGGCACGTCATCGACGAGCTGATCGCCGCGGTGACCATCGAGCGCTCGGCCGGGCACAGCGCCGACCTGGCCGACTGGTGGACTCAGCTGGACGACCTGCGCGACCGCTACCCGCTGGGCTACGACGAGCCGGCCGACGCCACGCTCTCGCCGCAGTACGTGATCAAGCGGCTGGGCGAGATCGTCGGCCCGGACGCGATCTTCGTGGCCGGGGTGGGCCAGCACCAGATGTGGGCGTCCCAGTTCATCTCCTACGAGAAGCCGCACACCTGGTTGAACTCCGGTGGCCTCGGCACGATGGGCTACGCGGTGCCGGCGGCGATGGGCGCCAAGGTCGGCAAGCCGGACACGGTGGTCTGGGCGGTGGACGGCGACGGCTGCTTCCAGATGACCAACCAGGAGTTGGCCACCTGCGCGCTGGAGGGCATCCCGGTCAAGATCGCCGTGATCAACAACGGCAATCTCGGCATGGTGCGGCAGTGGCAGACGCTGTTCTACAACGAGCGGTACTCCAACACCGAGCTCGGCACCCACAAGCACCGCATTCCCGACTTCGTCAAGCTCGCCGAGGCACTGGGCTGCGTCGGGCTGCGCTGCGAGAACGCCGCCGACGTGGACAAGACCATCGCCGCCGCCATGGAGATCAACGACGGCCCGGTGGTGATCGACTTTGTGGTCGGCAAGGACGCCATGGTCTGGCCGATGGTCGCCGCCGGCACCAGCAACGACGAGATCATGTTCGCCCGCGGCGTCCGCCCGGCCTTCGACGAGGATGACATCTGACATGAGTGAGCGAAGCGAGGTCGTGGCATGACGATGCACACCCTGTCCGTGCTCGTGGAGAACAAGCCCGGCGTGCTCGCCCGCGTCTCCGGCCTGTTCTCCCGGCGCGGGTTCAACATCGACAGCCTCGCCGTGGGCGAGACCGAGAACCCGGACGTCTCCCGGATCACCATCGTGGTCAACGCGGAGTCGTCGCCGCTGGAACAGGTCACCAAGCAGCTCAACAAGCTGGTCAACGTGCTCAAGATCGTCGAGCTGGACCCGCAGGTCTCGGTCGCCCGGGAGTTGCTGCTGGTGAAGGTCCGCGCCGACCGGTCCGCACGGACCCAGGTGCTGGAGACGGTCAACCTGTTCCGCGCCCGGGTGGTCGACGTCGCGCCGGACACCCTGACCATCGAGGCCACCGGCACCCCGGACAAGCTCGACGCGCTGCTGCGCGACCTCGAGCCCTTCGGCATCAAGGAAATGGTCCAGTCCGGGCTCGTGGCGATCGGGCGCGGCTCGCGTTCGATCACCGCTGGCCCCGCGCTGCGGGCCGCCTGACCCATCCACACGGACCACGACGGGCCGCCCCGGCCGTCGTACGAAAGGGAAGTCCCAATGAGTGTTGAGGTGTACTACGACGACGACGCCGACCTCGGCCTGATCCAGGCCAAGAAGGTCGCGGTCATCGGCTACGGCAGCCAGGGCCACGCCCACGCGCTGTCGCTGCGCGACTCCGGCGTCGACGTGGTGATCGGTCTGCCGGAGGGCTCGAAGAGCCGCCCCAAGGCCGAGGAGCAGGGCCTGCGGGTGGTCACGCCGGCGCAGGCCGCGGCCGAGGCCGACGTGATCATGGTGCTCGCGCCGGACACCGCCCAGCGTGCCCTGTACACCGAGTCGATCGCGCCGCACCTCGCCCCGGGCAAGGCGATCTTCTTCGGTCACGGCTTCAACATCCGGTACGGGCTGATCAAGCCGCCGGCCGAGGTGGACGTGGCGATGGTCGCGCCGAAGGGCCCGGGCCACCTGGTCCGCCGGCAGTACGCCGACGGCAAGGGCGTGCCCTGCCTGGTCGCCGTCGAGCAGGACGCCAGCGGCAACGCGCTCGCGCTCGCCCTCGCGTACGCCAAGGGGATCGGCGGCACCCGCGCCGGCGCGATCAAGACCACCTTCACCGAGGAGACCGAGACCGACCTCTTCGGCGAGCAGGCGGTGCTCTGCGGTGGTGCCGCGGCGCTGGTGCAGACCGGTTTCGAGGTGCTCACCGAGGCCGGCTACGCCCCGGAGGTCGC
This sequence comes from Micromonospora sp. NBC_00389, assembly GCF_036059255.1. Lineage (NCBI taxonomy): Bacteria > Bacillati > Actinomycetota > Actinomycetes > Micromonosporales > Micromonosporaceae > Micromonospora > Micromonospora sp. NBC_00389. The sequence goes on from NZ_CP107947.1 coordinate 2,928,279, forward strand.
CTACTTCGAGTGCCTGCACGAGCTGAAGCTGATCGTCGACCTGATGTACGAGGGCGGCATCGCGAAGATGCGCTACAGCATCTCCGACACCGCCGAGTACGGCGACCTCTCCCGTGGCCCGCGAGTCATCGACTCGCGCGTCAAGGACGAGATGCGCAAGATCCTCGGGGAGATCCAGTCCGGCGAGTTCGCCCGCGAGTGGGTTGCCGAGGACGAGGCGGGCCGGCCCAACTTCAAGAAGTGGCAGGCCGAGGGTGCGGCGCACCCGATCGAGGAGACCGGCAAGAAGCTGCGCGGCATGATGAGCTGGGTCGACCGCCCGATCACCGAGACCGCCTGACGTCGCGGCGCGACCGCCCGGCCGTCCAGACACGGCCGGGCGGCCGCGTGCGCTACTCAGCCGCGCTCGATCGACCTGGCCTCACCGGCTGCCCAGGCTGCCTCCTCGTACCGGCCGAGGCCTTTGAGAATGCCGGCCAGCGTGCGCAGCGCGGCGACCAACCGGTGGTCGTACCGGACGGGATCGTGCTCGGCCAGCCAACGGAAGTGCCCCACCGCCTCCTCGGCCGTCGTCACGGCCGCTTCCGGTTCGCCGAGCTCTGAGTGGCACGTGGCGATCACGAACAGCAGTCGGCCGAGCGCCGGCCGGGCCCGCAGTGGCTCCCAACGGGCCCAGAAGGTCAGATCCTCGCGGGGGTCCGCTGCCAGCGTCAGCGCCTCGGCCCACCGTCCGTCGCTGGCGAGGGACTCGGCCAGCCCGGTCACCGCGTCAAATCGGGCGGGCATGTACCGCAGCCGCGCCCAGACGGAAAGCCGCCGGAAGGTCTCGACCGCCTCCTCCCGGGCGGCCAACGCCTCGACCGGCGCGTCCAGCGCCGCCCGGCAGCTACCGAGCACGGTGAGCGACCGGGCCAGCCCCGTCAGCTCTCGGACGCCGAGCGGCGCGCAGCGTAGCCATGTCGCCCGGGCCTGCTCAGCAAGGGGCAGCGCGTCCTGAGGGGCGCTGGGGGAGAGCAGGTTGGCCATCATCAGGTGCGCTGCGGCCAGAACGACCAGCCCGTCTCGGTCGGTCGCGTTCTCGACGTACCCGATCGCCTCCCGGCCCTGGTCGAGCGCGGAGGCCACGGTGCGGTCGTCGGGGACCGAACCCTGCGCGACGAGCGCTCGCGCGAGCCCCACCTCGTGCCGGTCCGGCCGGTCCTGGACCAGCCGCCGGTAGAGCGCGACCGCCTCGTCCGCGGCGGCGGTGCGCCGGACCACGAAACCGCGTCGGATGCTCACCTGCTGGGACCGGGTGACCAACGCCTCGGCCAGCATCGGACCGAACCGCGCGAGATCGATGCGGGTCAGCTGTCGGAGCAGCGTGATGCGGATGACGAGCGGCACGGGCGGCTCCTCCCCGAGGGCTGGTGCCTCCGGTTGTAGCTGGCCAGGGCAACCATGTCGGTCAGGTGAACGCCCGATGTCCGTCGCCCGACCCGCTGTGTGAGGGCCCTCACCCCGCGGACCGGAACATGCCGACCAGCGAGGCCCCTACGATCGCGGGTAGGTGCGCAGCCGGCACCTGACGGCCACGGCACGGATCAGCGCAGGGCGCAGTGCGGCGCCTTATCGCCCGGGCCGATCGCAAACACGACCTCTACGAGGACCGATGAATCCTGTCGTACTGATCGCCGAAGAACTCGCCCCCGCCGCCATCGAGGTGCTCGCCTACGACTTCGACGTCCGTCACGTCGACGGCACCGACCGTCCGGCCCTGCTCTCGGCGCTCTCCGAGGCCGACGCCGTCATCGTGCGCAGCGCGACCCAGATCGACGCCGAGGCGATCGCCGCCGCGCCGCGACTCAAGGTGGTCGCCCGGGCGGGTATCGGGCTGGACAACGTCGAGGTGCCCGCCGCCACCGCGCGCGGCGTCATGGTCGTGAACGCGCCCACCTCGAACATCGTGTCCGCCGCCGAGCAGGCCGTCGCGCTGCTGCTCGCCGTGGCCCGCAACACCGCGAGCGCCAGTTCCGCGCTCAAGGCGGGGGAGTGGAAGCGGTCGAAGTACACCGGCGTCGAGGTGCAGGGCAAGACCGTCGGCGTGGTCGGGCTCGGCCGCATCGGTGTGCTGTTCGCGCAGCGCATCGCCGCGTTCGGCACCCGGCTGATCGCGTACGACCCGTACATCCAGCCGGCGCGGGCGGCGCAGCTCGGCGTACGCCTGGTCGGGCTGGAGGAGCTGCTGCGGGAGAGCGACTTCATCTCCATCCACCTGCCGAAGACCCCGGAGACGGTGGGCCTGATCGGTGAGAAGGAGCTGGCGATCGTCAAGCCCGGCGTCCGCATCGTCAACGCCGCCCGCGGTGGTCTGGTCGACGAGCAGGCGCTCGCGAACGCCATCGCCGAGGGCCGGGTCGCCGGTGCCGGCGTCGACGTCTACAGCAAGGAGCCCTGCACCTCCTCGCCGCTGTTCGCCTTCGACAACGTGGTGGCCACCCCGCATCTGGGCGCCTCCACGCACGAGGCGCAGGACAAGGCCGGCTTGGCGGTGGCCAGGAGCGTGAAGCTGGCGTTGCAGGGCGAGTTCGTCCCGGACGCGGTCAACGTGCAGGCCGGCGGTGTGGTCGCCGAGGACGTCCGGCCGCTGCTCCCGCTGGCCGAGAAGCTCGGCCGGGCCTTCACCGCGGTCGCCGGCGGTGTCGCCGCCAGCGTCACGGTCGAGGTTCGCGGCGAGATCGTCAGCCACGACGTGTCGGTGCTCAAGCTCGCCGCCACCAAGGGCCTGTTCAGCTCGGTGGTCGAGGAGCAGGTCACCTACGTCAACGCCCCGCACCTGGCCGCCGAGCGTGGCGTCGAGGTCACCCTGGCCAGCCTGGCCGAGACGGCTGAGCAGCCGACCCTGGTCACGGTGCGCGGCGCGCTGCCGGACGGCCGGACGGTCAGCGTCTCCGGCACGGTCACCCACGCCGGTGCTCGCGACGTCCTCAAGCTCACCGAGGTGGACGGCTTCGACGTGGAGATCGGCGCGGAGGGCATCCTGCTCTTCCTGCGCTACGCCGACCGGCCCGGCGTCGTCGGCACCGTCGGCACCCTGCTCGGCGAGTCGGGCATCAACATCGCCGCCATGCAGGTGGCCCGGCGCGAGGCGGGCGGCGAGACGCTGATGACGCTCACCGTCGACCAGGCGCTCGGCGCCGACCTGCTCACCTCGGCGGCCGACTCGATCGGCGCGACGGCGGCCAGCGCCGCGGATCTGCGCGACGAGTAGTCGACGGCAGCACCACGGGGGGCCCGGCGATTCGCCGGGCCCCTCGTCATACCCGTGGTGGGGTGTCCTGCCGCCCGGTCAGCCGGGCAGCCGGGCCGGGGGCGGGTAGACGGAGCCGTCCTGCGGGTCGAAGAGCATCAGCCCGTGCTCGCCGGCCAGCCGCTCGATGTCCAGCAGCACCTGGTCCGCACAGGTCGGGTGCAGGTTCAGCTCGACGTGGTCGTGGGCGGCGTGCAGCGGCGTCACGGCCCACGGGCTGTCCGGGCCGGGGTGCCGGTCCGGGTAGGAGGCGGTGATCGCCCGATAGAAGCTGACCACTCGCGGGTCCGGGTATCGGTCGACGTGCCGCCCTTGCCGGCACCCCTCGACCGCGGCCCGTACGTCCTCGGGCGTCGCCCCGTCCTGCAGGGCCCACACGCTCAGATCGAAACTCACGGCGGACAGCGTGCCATCCGTCGTTCACCATGTCGAAACTGCCTCGCCGCAGGCCAATCGCCGAGCCGCCACACTCCGGTCACGACGGTCCGCTGTGGAGACTCTTGCGTCGAGTTGCGTCGATTCGCTAGCGTACCGACTGCGGTCACTGGCCGAGTTCGCGGCGCCGACCCGTCTTCGGGTGGCGCGGTCGACGTCCGGCCCGACCGGTCCGCACCCCTCGATTGTGCGAGCCACGCGCACTCGTCGCTGACCGGCCCCCACGGTCGTTGCCGAGACTGTGGGGGCCGATCGCGGGCCCGAGTGGCGGCCGACGTGCGAATCGGACGCAGCGCCACGGGGAGGCGGGCCGGTGCGGCGACGTTCCGCTCAGCGCCGGTGGGCGAAGAGCGCGCGGTAGTCGGAGCCGGCGCGGAACCAGGACAGGCCGGTGGGGCCGGCGGCGTAGAGCGCGGTGGCGTAGGCGTCGGCGACCGTCAGGTCGGGGCCGACGACGGTGGCGGCGACGAGCTGACTGGCCGGCTCACCGGTGTGCGGATCCACCACATGTCCCTGGCGCCCGGTCACCCCGGAGGTGCCGACCGCTCCGGCGGTCATCTCCAGCACCAGCGGCGCGCGTTCGGGTGCGGTCGGGTGATGCACCGCCACCCGCCACGGGCCGCCGTGTGGCGCGTGGCCACGGACCACCAGGTCGGCGCCCGTGAGTAGGGCGTAGTCGTGGATGCCCGCGGCGCGCAACCGGGCGGCGGCGCGCTCCACCGCCCAGCCGCCGAGCAGACCGCCCGGGTCGAAGCCGCCGGGCACCGCCCAGGCGTCGAACCACCCGTCGGTGGCGGCCCGCATCGCCGTGCAGCGGTCCACCAGGTCGGCCAGTGGGGGGTACGAATCGGGACTGATCTCACCCCGGCGCAGCATGGAAACCAGACTCTCGGGCCGGTTCGGGCCATAGGTGAGGTCGATGGCGCGCAACTCGGCGACGCTGTCCCGCAGTGCCTCGCCGACGCCCCGGCGGCCGAGCCACTCGGGTGCGTTGAGCAGCAGGGTGTACTCGGCGGTCGGGGTCTGCACGGTGTGCTGAACGGCGATCCGGCCCTCGGTGGCGCTGGCCGGATCGATCCGCTGGCGGCGGCGGCCCAGCCGCAGGTCCGGCCGGCGGTTCCGGAAGGCCGACGGATCGGGCCAGCGGGTCCGCGGCTGCTCGTCGATGCGCATGGCACCTGCCCCTCACAGTGTGGCGTCGCGTCATCGGCGACCCCGTGTCGCGGGCCCCCCTGACCCGCTGACCCCTACGTTAGGCAGCGGAGATGATTGGCTCATGGATCCCACCTGTGAGGGTGCTGTGTATCGGTGTGTCCCAGATTGTGGACGATCCGTACCGGGAGGCGGGACGACGACGTACCGTTGCCCGGTACGGGACAGTCGAGCAGAGGAGTGCGGGCGTGGCGCGGATCGCGGTGGTGGCCGGGGACGGCATCGGGCCCGAGGTGGTCGCGCAGGCCCGCAAGGTCCTCGACGCCGTGCTGCCCGGCGTGCAGGCCACCGAGTACGACCTCGGAGCGGCCCGCTGGCACCGTACCGGAGAGGTGCTGCCCGACTCGGTCCTGGCCGAGCTGGCCGGGCACGACGCGATCCTGCTCGGCGCGGTCGGTGACCCGACCGTTCCGCCGGGAGTGCTGGAGCGGGGCCTGCTGCTCAAGCTCCGGTTCGCCTTCGACCAGTACGTCAACCTGCGCCCGTCACGGCTCTGGCCCGGGGTCGCCGGCCCGCTGGGCAACGTGAAGCCGGGCGAGGTCGACCTGGTGGTGGTGCGCGAGGGCACCGAGGGTCTCTACGCCGGGGCCGGCGGTTCCCTGCATCGGGACACCCCTGCCGAGGTCGCCACCGAGGAGAGCCTGAACACCCGGCACGGCGTGGAGCGGGTGATCCGCGACGCGTTCGCCCGGGCCGGTCGCCGGGAGCGGCGCAAGGTCACCCTGGTGCACAAGACCAACGTGCTCACCCACGCCGGGTCGCTGTGGGCGCGTACCTTCGACGCGGTCGCCGCCGAGCACCCGGACATCGCCACCGAGTACCAGCACGTCGACGCGGCCGCGATGTTCCTGGTCACCCAGCCGCAGCGCTATGACGTGGTGGTCACCGACAACCTGTTCGGCGACATCCTCACCGACATCGCCGCGGCGGTCACCGGCGGGATCGGGTTGGCCGCCAGCGGCTGCATCAACCCCGCGGGGGCGTACCCCTCCATGTTCGAGCCGGTGCACGGCTCGGCGCCGGACATCGCCGGGCAGGGCATTGCCGACCCGGTCGCCGCGGTGCTCTCCGCCGCGCTGCTGCTGGAGCAGCTCGGGCACGCCGAGGCCGCGACCCGGGTCAACGCGGCGGTTGCCGCCGAGCTTGCCGGCCGGACCTCGGGCGTGACGCTGCGTACCGCCGAGGTCGGCGACCGGCTCGCCGCGCACGCCGTAGCCTGACTCGCCCCGGGGCCGACCAGCCACCCGCCAGTCGGTCCGACGAGGGGCCATCCGGGGTTCCCTATGCCCCCGAGCGGCGCTACCCGCTGAACGACCGTTCGGGGTAAGTTTCTGGCACAGCCATGTCGGTGTGCGGTCCCGCATGCCGTTGTCCCGCAGGGAGGTCAGCGCGATGAGCGGTGGTGACAAGCTCGACTTCGAGATCCGTCCGAATCCCGCGCCGGTATCCGCCGCCGACCGGGCCGCCCTGCTGGTCAATCCCGGGTTCGGCCGGGTCTTCACCGACCACATGGTCACCGTCCGGTACGCCGACGGCAAGGGCTGGTACGACGCCCGGGTGGAGGCGCGCGCGCCGATCCCGATGGACCCGGCCAGCGCGGTGCTGCACTACGCGCAGGAGATCTTCGAGGGGTTGAAGGCGTACCGGACCGCCGTCGGTGGCGTGACGATGTTCCGGCCGGACGCCAACGCCGCCCGGTTCGCCACCTCGGCGCAGCGGATGGCGATGCCGGCGCTACCGCCCGAGGTCTTCGTCGACTCGCTGCACAAGCTCATCGAAGTCGACCGGGACTGGATCCCGACCGGCGAGGACGGCAGCCTCTACCTGCGGCCGTTCATGTATGCCAGCGAGGTCTTCCTCGGCGTCCGCCCGGCCAACGAGTACCTCTACCTGGTGATCGCCTCGCCGGTCGGCGCGTATTTCACCGGCGGGGTCAAGCCGGTCACCGTCTGGGTCTCGCCGGACTACACCCGGGCCGCGCCCGGCGGCACCGGCGCGGCCAAGTGCGGCGGCAACTACGCCGCGTCACTCGCGGCCCAGGCGGAGGCCATCGAGGCCGGCTGCGACCAGGTGGTCTTCCTGGACGCGGTGGAGCGCCGGTTCGTCGACGAGCTGGGCGGCATGAACGTCTTCTTCGTCTACGACGACGACACCGTGGTCACCCCGCCGCTGACCGGCACGATCCTGCCGGGTATCACCCGGGACGCGATCATCACGCTGGCCGGCGCGGCCGGGCACCGGGTCGAGGAGCGGCCGGTCACGTTCGCCGACTGGCAGGCCGACGCGGCCAGCGGCCGGCTCCGCGAGGTCTTCGCCTGCGGCACCGCCGCGGTGATCACCCCGATCGGCGGGGTCCGCTTCCCGGACGGCGAGTTCCTGATCGGCGGCGGTGAGCCCGGCCGGGTCACCATGGCGCTGCGCCAGCAGCTGGTCGACATCCAGCGGGGCAAGGCTGCCGACCCGCAGGGCTGGGTGCACCGGGTCCTCTGACGCCCGCACGCGCCCACGGGTCCGGCTGGACGGGTGGGCGCGGCCGGGTCGACACGGTCGGTTCGGAGGGCGATACCGCACGGGCATCACCATGACCGTGCGGTATCGCCCCCGACGACCGGCGGGCTAGTCGAGCAGGTGGTCGCGGAGGGCGGCGAGCTGCGCCTCGGTGACCCCGGCGTGGCGCAGGTACCCCTCGACCGAGCCGTGCCCCGCGCGCAGCTCGGCCAGGAAGATCTCCATCGCCTCGGCGGGCGAGGCCAGGAACGGTGCCGGCACGTCCACCCTGCCGCTGGTGGTGGCAGCCAGCCAGGCGCTGTACCGGGCCGACGCCTCCGCGCTCAGCGCGTAGTCCGAGACGATGTCGGCGTCGTCGACGCCCAGTACGGCAAGGGTCAGCGCGCAGACGATGCCGGTGCGGTCCTTGCCCGCCACGCAGTGCACCACCACCGGGGCGTTGGCGGAGTCCGCGATCAGCCCCACCGCCTCGGCCAGGCCGGCGGTGCCGGTCTGCGCCAGGTCGGCGTACCGGTCCGCGAGGTAGCGGGCCAGGCTGGCACCCTCCTCGTGCGGCTGTCCGGCCCAGTCCGCGTGCTCCGGGTGGATGTGCCGGTAGGTCAGCCCCGGGTACGCCGGCACCCGGCCGTCCCGGTCCACCTCCTGGGGGCGGCGGAGGTCGATGACGGTGCGGATGCCGATCGCGGCAAACGCGTCCTGGTCCTGCTCGTCGAGGCGGTGCAGCGAGTCGGAGCGGTAGAGCCGGCCCCGGCGCACGGTCCGGTCGTCGTGGCCGGCGTAGCCACCGACGTCGCGGAAGTTGAAGGTCGCGGGCAGCGAGATGTGTCGGTTGTCGTCGATGGCGTCCACGCTGACACGGTAACGGCCGGTGGGGCAGTGCCCCACCGGCCGTCGGGTCCGTTCAGCTACCGTGCGGTGCCGGGCGGGAGTGCGCCGTACGTCTCGTCGTAGTAGCCGCCCAGCCGATCCCGGTAGCTCGGGTCGCTGTGGCTGGTCTCGTCGTACTCCGGGGCGGCCTTGATCTGGTCGCGGGTCCGGTCGACGGAGACGGTGCGCTGGTCGTGGTCGACCTGGTTGACCGTGCCGGCCGGCAGCATGACCTTCTTGCCGAAGATCCACGGGCCGGTGTCCACCACCAGGTAGCTGCCGTCCACCTCGTGGCTGGCGCTGTCGATCTTGCCGATCCCGCCGTCGATGGCCTCGACCTTGTAGTCGACCAGGTCGGCGTCGGCCACCCCGGCCTGATCCCGGTAGCGCCAGGGGTCGAAGGTGCCGGCCGGCGCGCCGCCGGGCACAGCGCCCTGGTCGCCGCCGCGCAGCGGGTCCGGCCCGGCGTGGGTGGCGTGCGGATCGATCCTGTCCATGCCGTTCACTCCTGACTGTCGCCGATCGTCTCGGCGTCGGTGGGTGCGTCCCCGCAGGAGCTACCCGGCCGCCGGGGTCCGGAAACGGCGAGGGGTCGACACCGCAGGTGCGGCGTCGGGCCGTCGGGGCGTACCGACTCTGCGTCGGCGTCCCGCCATGTGGGTTATTCCTCCCAAATACAGGAGCGGGGTGGCACAGTAGTGATCGTGACCAGCACCGCCCTGATTATTGCGACCTAGCGCGCCGGCCCTCCCCTCCGCCGAGCGCGCAGACCTCCCGCACCCGCGGGAGGTCTTTTTGTTGCTCCCAGAAAGGATCCTGATGACGTTCCAGGTCTTCGACACGACGTTGCGCGACGGCGCCCAGCGCGAAGGGCTCACCTATTCGGTGGTCGACAAGCTGGCGGTGGCCCGGTTGCTCGACGAGTTCGGCGTCGGCTTCATCGAGGGCGGCTGGCCGGGCGCGGTGCCCAAGGACACCGAGTTCTTCCGGCGGGCGCGCAGCGAACTCAACCTGCGGCACGCCGTGCTGGTCGCGTTCGGCGCCACCCGCAAGGCCGGCGTCGCGGTCACCGACGACCCCCAGGTACGCGGCCTGCTGGACGCGCAGACCCCGGCGGTGGCGCTGGTCGCCAAGGCCGACATCCGGCACGTCGAGCGCGCGTTGCGCACCACCGGCGCGGAGAACCTGGCGATGATCCACGACACGGTCACCCACCTCGTGGGCGAGGGCCGCAGGGTCTTCGTCGACGGCGAACACTTCTTCGACGGCTACCGCCACGACCCGGCGTACGGCGCGGCCGTGGTGCAGACCGCGCTGGCCGCCGGCGCCGAGCGGATGGTGCTCTGCGACACCAACGGCGGCATGCTGCCTTCGCAGGTGACCGCCGCGATCGTCGACCTGACCCAACGGCTCGGGGTCGACGCCGGGCTGCTCGGCATGCACGCGCAGAACGACACCGCCTGCGCGGTCGCCAACACGATCGCCGCCGTGGAGGCGGGCGTCCGCCACGTCCAGGGCACCGCCAACGGGTACGGCGAACGCCCCGGTAACGCCGACCTCTTCGCGGTGGTCGCCAACCTCCAACTCAAGCTGGGCATGCCGGTCCTACCGGAGGGCTGCCTGGAACAGATGGTGCGGGTCTCGCACGCCATCGCCGAGATCGCCAACATCGCCCCCGACACCCACCAGGCGTACGCCGGGGCCGCCGCTTTCGCTCACAAGGCGGGGCTGCACGCGAGCGCGATCAAGGTCGACCCGTTGCTCTACAACCACGTGGACCCGTCGGTGGTGGGCAACGACATGCGGATCCTGGTGACCGAGATGGCCGGCCGGGCCAGCGTCGAGCTCAAGAGCCGTGAGCTGGGCCTGGATCTGGCCGGCCGTCCGGAGGCCCTGACCCGGGTCACCAACCGGGTCAAGGAGTTGGAGGCGGGCGGCTGGTCCTTCGAGGCCGCGGACGCCTCCTTCGAGCTGCTGGTCCGCTCCGAGCTGCCGGAGGGCCGGCCGGCCCGGCCGTTCACCCTGGAGTCGTACCGGGTGCTGGTCGAGCACCGCGAGGACGGCGCGGTCGTCTCCGAGGCGACCGTCAAGATCCGGGTACGCGGCGAGCGGGTGATCGCGACCGCCGAGGGCAACGGCCCGGTCAACGCCCTGGACGAGGCGTTGCGAGTGGGGCTGACGCGGCACTACCCGCAACTGCGCGACTTCGAGCTGGCCGACTACAAGGTGCGCATCCTGGAAGGCAGTCACGGCACCGGCGCGGTCACCCGGGTGCTGCTGGAGACCGCCGACGGCAACGGCCGGGACTGGACCACCGTGGGCGTGCACCACAACGTGGTCGAGGCCAGCTGGCACGCCCTCGTGGACGCCCTCACCTACGGCCTGGCCCCCACCACCGTCTGACCCACGCCGGCCCCCGGATCGCGGGCGGGCGGTCAGGGGGTGGGGAGGGTGAGGGTGGCCAGCACGGGTCGGTGGTCGGTGGCGGGGAGGGTGAGCACCGTGACGGAGCGGACCGCGATACGGCGATCCACCAGCACGTGGTCGATGGTGACCGGCGGGATGAGGTCGCCGTCGTACGGGCCCCAGGTGCCGGTCAGCCCCTCCCCGGAGGCGTCCGCGGCGTCGACGTAGCCGGTGCGCAGCAGGGCTCGCAGCGGGCTGTGGTCGAGGGTGGCGTTGAAGTCCCCGGCAAGGATCCGCAGGCCACCGTCCGGGGTGGCCGGTGGCTGCGCGGCCAGGTCGGTACGCCAGGCGTCGACCTGGTCCAGCGCGTACGGCGCCGAGGGGTGGGCCGACTCGACGCGGACCGGGGGCGCGCCGGGCACGACCAGCGTGCCGTACGCCTGACTGAAGCCCCACCCTTCGAGGTTGTGCCGGATGCCGGCGTCGGTGATCGGCCACCGCGAGTAGAGCCCGGACCCGGGTGTGCCGATCTGCGGGTTGAGCTGGCGGTGGGGCAGCAGTTGGTCGAGGCCGAGTCGGTCCAGGGCGACCTGCGCGTCCGGGGTGAACTCCTGCACGGTGAGCACGTCCACCCGATGCTGCCGGACCAGTTCGACCAGCGTCCGCGGGTCGGCGGAGCCGGCGAGCAGGTTGGCGGTGAGCAGCCGCACGGTCGGCCCGCCCGCCGCCGGCTGCGGGGCGGCCAGTGCCCGGGGTGCGACCACGCCGAGCAGCGCCACCGCGGTCAGCGCCGCGATCGCCGCCGGCCACCAGCGCCGCAGCGCGAGGGTGAGGGCCAGGGCCAGCACACTCCAGCCCGCGACGTACGGGGTGAAGGCGAGCGCCTGCACCAGCGGCCCCCGGTCCAGGCCGGCCAGCCGGATGGCGGCCCAGGCGGTCGTCGGGACGACCGCCAACCAGCAGAGCACCGTGCCGAGCCGGTCGGCGCGGCGTCGGGTCGGACCGGGAGGAGCGTCGACGATCACGGCGGTCAGCCTAGCGGAACTCGTCGCGCCATTTCGTGAACGGTTATCCGCTCACATTTCACAATTATCTGACGGCTGGCCGACAGCGGCATAAGGCCAGGTCAACTATTGACGCTCGGCTTTTTACGATGCTACGTTCCACCTGGCCTAAACGACGCAACTCTGAGTAGTAAGCCCAGCTCAGGCCGGATCTCGATCGTTGAGAAATCAACCTCACCAGGTGCGCGTGAGAGACCTTTTTCCGGTCCTATTGTCGTCGTCCACCTATTTATAGGCAGTCATCCGTCCCGCCCCGCGGGTCGGCCGAATCCGCACGGTCACACAAGGGGGACCTGTCATGAAAACATCTTTCCGACGCAAGGCGGCAGCGATTACGTTCGCCGTTCTGGCGCTCAGCCTGGCCGGTGGGGGCATCGCCGTCGCACAGCCGTCGGCGAAGGCGCCGCAGGAGGCCGTCCAGCCGGCTGCGCGCGGCACGAACGCCCAGCCGCCGGTGACGGCGGAATCCGCCCGCAAGGCCCGCGCCGCGCTGAAGGCCAACTCGACGCTCATCGCGACCACCAGCATCGTCGTCGTCAACGCCAACGGCACCAAGGTGCGCGGCGTCGGCACCGTGATCAAGTACGGCCCCGGCCAGTACGAGGTCCAGGTCGGTTACACCGTCACCGCTGGTGTCTTCGTGGCCACCCTCGGCCGCGGTGACGCCTGCTGCGTCCCGGCGGGCGGCGAGATCTCGGTCGCACCGCGGCTGAGCACACCGAACGCGGTCTTCATCCAGACCCGCAACTCGGCCGGTACCCCGGTCGACCTGGGCTTCCACCTGGTCATCCACACCGCCTGACGGCACGGGTGCCGGCCCCACGCGGGGCCGGCACCCGGTTCGTCCTGCAGCCGCCGGTTCATGGCGATGGTCAACTCCAGATCACCGACATCGGGGCATCCCCGCACCGGGACACCGCCATATCGCCGACACCGAGTCGATCAACAGCGACCGCCACCGGTCGGGGCGGACGGCGTCCGGTCTGGGGCAGGTCGCGTGGCTCATGCCATCCCGGGATGTTGTCCCCCGACCGGGCAGTTCATCCCGACCCCGCCCACCTCGGAGGCTTCGGCGCCGATAATCCGACGTTTGCCGGGCTGCCGCCCGGGAAGCAAGCACCGTGACGGACATCTCGGACACCCTGGCCAGCATGCCCAGCTCGGTCGATCCCGAGCCGACCGGCGTCGAGCTGGAACAGACCCTCTTCGAGGTCAAACGCGTGATCGTGGGGCAGGATCGGCTCGTCGAGCGCCTGCTCACCGCCCTGGTCGCCAATGGCCACTGCCTCCTGGAGGGGGTCCCCGGCGTGGCCAAGACGCTGGCCGCGCAGACCCTCGCCACCGTGGTCGGCGGCACCTTCTCCCGGATCCAGTTCACTCCGGACCTGGTTCCCTCGGACATCGTCGGCACCCGGATCTACCGGGCCTCCAAGGAGACCTTCGACATCGAGCTCGGCCCGATCATGGCCAACCTGGTGCTGGCCGACGAGATCAACCGAGCCCCGGCCAAGGTCCAGTCGGCGCTGCTGGAGGCGATGGCCGAGCGGCAGGTCACCATCGGCGGGCGCAGCTGGCCGGTCCCGGCGCCGTTCCTGGTGCTGGCCACCCAGAACCCGATCGAATCCGAGGGGGTCTACCAGCTCCCGGAGGCGCAGCGGGACCGGTTCCTGATGAAGGTGGTGGTGGACTATCCGAGCGACGCCGACGAACTGGCCATCCTCTACCGGATGAGCACCGACCGGCCGAGCCCGCGCCGGGTGCTCGACGCGCAACGGCTGCTGGACCTCCAGGCCCGGGCGGAGCGGGTCTTCGTCCACCACGCGTTGGCCGAGTACGTGGTCCGGCTCATCCTCGCCACCCGTGATCCGGGCCGGTTCGGGTTGCAGGAGCTCGCGCCGCTGCTCGCGTACGGGGCCAGTCCACGCGCCACCCTCGGCCTCGTCGCGGCCGCCCGGGCACAGGCACTGCTGCGTGGGCGGGAGTACGTGCTGCCCGAGGACGTCCGTGAACTGGCCGTGGACGTCCTCGCCCACCGGCTGGTGCTCTCCTTCGACGCCGTGGCCGACGGCGTGTCGGCCGAGACCGTGGTCCGCCGGCTGGTGGAGGCGGTGCCACCGCCCAGGCTGGCCACCGGGCATCCGCAGCAGACCCAGGATCTGGCCGCGGCATGAGGCGCGCGAGCACCACGCCGGTCGCTGTGCCGGCGGACCCCGGTCTGGCCGAACTGGCTCCGGACCAGCGGCTGCGCCGCTTGGAGCTGACCGTCACCCGCCGGCTGAATGGCCTGCTGCACGGCCAGTACCGCGGCCTGCTGCCCGGGCCGGGCAGCGAACCCGCCGGCAGTCGGGAGTACCGGCCGGGCGAGGACGAGGTCCGCCGGATGGACTGGGCGGTGACGGCCCGAACCGCCGTGCCGCACGTCCGGCAGGTCGACGCCGACCGTGAACTGACCACCTGGCTGTTGGTCGACGCCAGCGCGAGCATGGAGTTCGGCACCGCCGACCTGGACAAACGGGAGTTGGCGGTCGCCGCGGTCGCTGCGATCGGCTTCCTGACCGCCGGTGTCGGCAACCGGCTCGGTGCTCAGGTGCTGCGCGCCGACGGGGTACGCCGCTTTCCGGCCCGCACTGGGCGTACCCATCTGCTCGGTCTGCTCCGCGCGCTACTGGCCGCCCCGCGCGCCACCGGGCCCGACGACCGGCCCGGGCGGATGCCGTCGGTGGGGGTGTCGGTGCCGGTCGGGCCGCCGGAGCTGACCGACGGGCTCGCCGCGCTGCACCGGGTCGCCAACCGGCGCGGTCTGGTCGTGGTGGTCTCCGACTTCCTCGACGGCCTGCCCGACGACCCCGGTGAGCCGCCGCCCTGGGAGCGGACCCTGCGCCGGCTGGCCGCCCGGCACCAGGTGCTGGCGATCGAGGTGACCGACCCGCGTGAGCTGGAGCTGCCGGACGTCGGCCTGATCACCCTGGTCGACCCGGAGACCGGCCGCCGCCGGGAGGTGTGCACATCGGACCGTCGGCTGCGGGAGCGGTACGCCGAGGCCGCAGCCGCCCAGCGTGACCAGGTCCACCAGGCGCTGCGCCGCAGTGCGGCCACCCACCTGGCGCTGCGCACCGACCGGGACTGGAGTGCGGACATCGTCCGGCACGTGCACGCCCAGCGCCGGCTGGCCGCCGCGCCGGCCGGTGTCGCCCGGGGAGGTGCCGCGTGATCTGGCAGTCGCCGCTGCGACTCTGGCTGCTGCTCGGCGTGCTCGCCCTGGTCGTCGCGTACCTGGTGATGCAGCGCGGACGCAGCCGGTACGCGGTCCGCTTCACCAACCTGCGGCTGCTGGACCGGGTGGCGCCGGAGCGGCCGGCCTGGCGCCGGCACGTACCAGCCGGGCTGTTCCTGGCCATGCTGGCGCTGCTGGTGGTCGGCTTCGCCCGGCCCACCGCCGAGGTCCAGGTGCCCCGGGAACGGGCGACGGTGATGGTGGCCGTCGACGTGTCCACCTCCATGCTCGCCACCGACGTGGAGCCGGACCGGCTGGCCGCGGCCAAGCAGGCGGCCCGGCGCTTCGTCGAGGGCCTGCCCGACGAGTTCAACGTGGGTCTGGTCGCGTTCGCCGGCAGCGCGGCCGTGCTGGTGCCACCCGGCACCGACCGGGACGCCCTGGAGGACGGGATCGGCCGGCTCGCCGAGGGGGTGACCGGGGTGCAGGGCACCGCCATCGGCGAGGCCATCAACACCTCGCTCGGTGCAGTCAAGGGCCTGGACAGCCAGGCCGCGAAGGAGCCGCCGCCGGCCCGGATCATCCTGCTCTCCGACGGGGCGAACACCTCTGGGATGGATCCGATGGAGGCGGCGGCGGACGCGGTGGCGGCGAAGGTGCCGGTGCACGCCATCTCCTTCGGCACCCCGTCCGGGTTCGTGGACCGGGGCGGGCGGCCGATCCAGGTGCCGGTCGACGGGCAGACCCTCAAGGCGGTCGCCGACGAGACCGGCGGCATGTTCCACGAGGCCAGCACCACCGAAGAGCTGAGCGCCGTCTACGACGACATCGGCAGCTCGGTCGGCTACCGCACCGAGCGGCAGGACGTCTCGGCCCGGTTCATCGGCCTCGGCCTGGTCTTCGCGATGGGCGCCGCCGCCGGCTCGATGCGCTGGTTCTCCCGGCTGCCCTGACCCCGCCGCGCAACGGACTTCGACCGGAAGGAGTACGCATGGCAGTGCAGACCGGACTGGGCGAACCGCGCGGTCCCTGGTTCATCTCGCCGGAGCTCGACCCGGACGGGCGCGGGTGGTGGGACGCGCCCGGTTCCGGCCGGGAGCCTAGCGGCCGGCGGCCGGGCCGCCTGCTCGCCGCGCTGGCGGTGGTGGCGCTCTCCGCCGTCTCCGGGGCTGTGGCCGGTGGCGTGGTGGCCAGCCGGGACGGCGTCCCGGGCGAGGCCGCGGCGTCCGCCGCCCCGGTGCCGGCGGAGTTGGTCACCGCCGCCCAGCGAACCGTGCCCGGAGTGGTGTCGGTGCTCGCTGGCGCGAACGGCGGCTCCGCGACCGGCTCCGGCTTCGCTGTGGACGACGAGCAGCACCTGATCACCAACGACCACATCCTGGCCAAGGGCGGTGGCGGACCGGTGACGGTGGAGCTGCCCGACGGCCGCCGGTTCGCCGCCGAGGTGGTCGGCCGGGAACCGCGCAGCGACCTGGCGGTGCTGAAGGTGCCACCGTCGGCCGGGCTCGCCCCGTTGCCGCTGGCCAAGCCGGGGGCGACCCGGGTCGGTGAGCCGGTGCTCGCGGTGGGCTCGCCGCTCGGTCTGTCCGGGACGGTCACCGCGGGCATCGTCAGTGCGTTGGACCGTCAGGTGCGGTTGGGCAACAATCGGCACAGCGCGGTGCAGACCGACGCCTCCATCAATCCCGGTAACTCGGGCGGGCCGCTGGTCAACGCCCGCGGTGAGGTGGTCGGGGTGAACACCGCAATCGCCACCATCGACGGCAATGGATCAATCGGCATTGGTTTCGCCATCCCGATCGAGCAGGTGCAGCAGACCGCCGACACGATCATCGGCAAGGGTGGCTGAGCTGCGCGGACGGCCCGGAGGTGGCCGCTGGGATCACGGGCAGTGTCGGATATCCGGCCGGAGAGCATCGGGCCATGGAAATATTACGCTCGGTATGGATACTGGCGGAGGTGGAGCGTCCTCTTCTCGCGGTCCTCCTGCTGGTGGGCCTGGTCATCGGATGTGCAGTGGGGTCGGCGTACACCCGCGCGCGGCGTGGGTGGAGCGATTACCAGACCGTCAAGAAATCGGTGCCGGGTGCCCGCCGTGGCGCCTGGCTGCTGATCCGCGGGGTCGCCGTGAAGGCCGCGGTGATCGGGTTGCTGCTCTTCGGCGCGGTGGCGTACGCCGCGGTCGGCTCGGACGAGGAGACCGCAGGCCCGGCGCCCAGCCCGTCAGCGACGCAGAGTGAACCGCCGCACCGCTGACCCCGGGAACGCCGGTGGGGGTTAGCCTCGGGGCGTGGACGACGGACTGCGGGTGACCGACCGGTGGGTCGTCCCTGCCGGGGAGCTGCGGGAGCGCTTCTCCCGTTCGTCCGGGCCGGGTGGGCAGGGCGTGAACACCGCCGATTCCCGGGTGGAGTTGAGCTACGACCTGGCCAACTCGCCAGCCGTGCCCGAGTCGGTCCGGTCGCGGGCGCTGGCCCGGCTGGCCAACCGCCTGGTGGACGGGGTGCTGACGATCGCCGCCAGTGAGCACCGGGCGCAGCTGGCCAACCGGGAGGCCGCCCGCGAGCGGATGCTCGCGTTGTTGCGGGAGGCCGCGTCGCCCCCGCCGCCGCCGCGCCGGCCGACCCGTCCGTCCCGGGGCGCCAAGGAGCGCCGGTTGGCCGAGAAGAAGCGTCAGTCTCAGCGCAAGCGCGACCGCCGGACCGACGGCGAGTAGCGACCACCAGTGCATCTCCAGTCCGAGCGCGACCTCTCGGGCTATCGGGTGACAGAATCTGGAATCTGTCAGTCAAAGGATGTACGCTGGCCGGGTAACCCAGGTGAGAGGAACACCCATGGACACCCGCACCCTCGGCACCACCGGCCCGACCGTCTCCGCTCTCGGGCTCGGCCTGATGGGCATGTCGGACCTCTACGGCGCCGCCGACGAGGCCGAGAGCATCGCCACCATCCACGCCGCACTGGACGCCGGCATCACCCTCCTCGACACCGGCGACTTCTACGGCATGGGTCACAACGAGCTGCTGCTGCGCGACGCGCTGCGTGGCCGCAACCGCGACAACGCCGTGATCAGCGTCAAGTTCGGCGCCCTGCGCGACGCCGACGGCGGCTGGAACGGCATCGACGTCCGACCCGCCGCGATCAAGAACTTCCTGGCGTACACCCTGCGCCGTCTCGGCACCGACCACGTCGACATCTACCGCCCGGCCCGGCTCTCCCCGGATGTGCCGGTGGAGGACGTGGTGGGCACCCTGGCCGAGTTGGTCAAGGCCGGCCACGTCCGGCACATCGGTCTGTCCGAGGTGAGCGCGGAGACGCTGCGCCGGGCGCACGCCGTGCACCCGATCACCGACCTCCAGATCGAGTACTCGCTGATCTCCCGCAACCCGGAGTCCGAGATCCTGCCGACGGCCCGCGAGCTGGGCGTCGGGATCACCGCCTACGGGGTGCTGTCCCGCGGGCTGATCAGCGGCCACTGGACGGCGCGGCGGGAGACCGCAGGCACCGACTTCCGGAGCCACCTGCCCCGGTTCTCCGGCGCCAACCTCGACCGCAACCTGGCCCTGGTGGACGCCCTGCGCGCCATCGCCGAGGCCCGGGGGGTCACCGTGGCGCAGATCGCCATCGCCTGGGTGCTCGCCCGGGGCGAGAGCATCGTGCCCCTGATCGGTGCCCGCAGCCGGGACCGGCTCACCGAGGCCCTGGGCGCGGCGGCGGTCACCCTGACCGAGGCGGACCTGGCCGCGATCGAGGCCGCCGTCCCGGCCGGCGCGGCAGCCGGCACGCGCTACGACGAGGCGCAGATGGCGTTCCTGGACAGCGAGCGGGCATGACCGCCCGGCCGTGGCGCGACCGCCGGCCGGGGGCCGCGCCACGGCCGTCCGCGCGGTCAGGAAGGCTGGGGTGATGAGCGACGCCACCGCCCTGACGGCCGACCGCATCCTCGACACCGCCGAGGAGGTGCTGCGCCGGTACGGGCCGGCCAAGGCCACCGTGCTGGACGTCGCCCGCGCGCTGGGCGTGAGCCACGGCAGCGTCTACCGGCACTTCGCCAGCAAGGCCGCGCTGCGCGAGGCGGTCGCCGACCGCTGGTTGGCCCGGGTCTCCACCCCGCTGATCGAGGTTGCCACCGGGCCCGGCCCGGCCCCGCAACGGCTGCGCCGCTGGCTGGCCGAGCTGAGCGGCACCAAGCGCCGGATTGCCCGGGAGGACCCCGAGCTGTTCACCAACTTCCACCAGCTCGCCACCCTCTCCGAGGGCGTGGTCGCCAACCATTTGGAGGTCCTCGCCGGTCAGCTCAGCCTGATCGTCGCGGACGGGGTGGCGGCTGGCGAGTTCAGCGTGCCCGACCCGGCGGTGGCCGGCCGGGCGCTGTTGCAGGCCACCGCCCGGTTCCACCATCCCGCCCACCGCGCCGAGTGGAGCGAGCCGGGTCTCGACGACGACCTGGCGGCGGTCGTCGCGCTGCTCATCGACGGCCTGCGTACCCGCCCGGCGAGCTGACCTGGCCGACCCCGGTCAGGCGGGAACGGCCGCGAGCAGCCGGTCGCGCAGCACGGCGGCCCGGTCGGCGAACCCGCGCTGCGCGGCGGCGTACTCCGCCCGGCCCTCCGGCGTCTCCACCCGTACCGGGGGGCAACCAAGCGCCGCCAGGTCGTACGGGCTGGCCCGCATGTCCAGCGTGCGGATCTCCCGGGCCAGCGCGAAGGCATCGGCCACCAGCTCCGAGCTGACCAGCGGGGAGAGCTTGTACGCCCACTTGTACAGATCCATGCGCATCATCCTCCCCGGCAACTTCGAGGGAGGGAACGCAGGGATGGACGTCGTCATCTACGCACGGCTCAGCCTGGACAAGCTGGGTAACGAGCTGGGCGTTGATCGGCAGCTCGAAGCTTGCCGGGAGTTGGCAGCTCGTCAGGGCTGGACCGTGACGCGGGAGCTGATCGACAACAGCATCAGCGCCACGACCGGCCGTGTCCGGCCGGCGTTCGAGAAGCTGCTCACCCTGAGCCCGAAGCCTAATGCCATCATCGTCTGGCATCTCGACCGGCTCGTCCGCCTCACCCGTGAGCTGGACCGGGTGATCAGCTACGGCGTACCCGTCCACGCCGTGACCGCAGGGATGCTGGACCTGAGCAACCCGACAGGCATCCTGATGGCCAACGTGGTCACCGCGTTCTCTCAGTTCGAGGGCCAGCAGAGGGCTGCTCGTCAGCGCCTCGCAGCCACGCAGCGCGCTTCCCAGGGCCGGCCCTGGTGGTCGGCTCGACCCTTCGGATACGAGCGTGACGGATCGCCTCGTGCTGGCGAAGCCGACGCCGTTCAGCGTGCGTACCAGGATCTGCTGGCGGGGCGCTCCCTGTTGTCGATCGCTGACGAGTGGAACCGCCAGGGCATGCTCACCACCAGGGGGAGGAGTTGGACGGGCGCGACTGTTCGTCAGCTCCTCATGTCTGCCAGGAACTGCGCTATCCGTACGTACGCAGGGGGTGAGGTCGGCCCTGGGAACTGGGATGCCTTGGTGCCCGAGGAGATCTACCGTTCCGCTGTCCGTGTGCTCAACTCCCCTGCCCGCAAGACTGGTGGTGGCGGTCCCCGTCGCAGCCTGCTGACGGGTGTCGCTACCTGCGCCAAGTGCGGTGGCCCCATCCGCACGGCACGGCGTGGACGGAAGGGCGAGCAGGGTAGCTACGCCGTGTACGAGTGCAAGCTCAAGCACTGCGTATCCCACCGTCAGGACGAGGCTGACACCATGGTCAGCGAGCGTGTGATCCGGTTCCTGACCGCTCCTCAGTTCGCGGAAGCGTTCGAGCAGAGCGAGGATGACCTGCCTGTTCAGCAGATGAGAGACGAACTGGGGAGCCTGCGGTCACGGCTCGATGATCTGGCCACCGACTACGCTGCCGGGCTCGTTACGCGATCGCAGTTCCTGACTGCATCCCAGACCATGCGCAGTCGGGTGGATGAGTTGGAGGATCAGCTATCCCAACTGGGGAGTGACAGCGCGGTCAAGGGCATCACCGGGATGACGGACGAGCAGGTACGCCGTCACTGGGATGGGTTGGATGTAGACCGCAGGCGGTCCCTGATCCTCGCGGTTGTCGTGAGCTGTCGTCTCCGCCAGAAGGGGCGTGGCGTCCGCCGCACCGATGAGTGGCATGTCGATGTGTTGTTCAGGGCGGGCGACCCCGCGAAGGTGGCAAGCATCTGACACAGGGGAGGAACCGAACCGGGGAGAGGGCCCCGAAGGGGCCCATCTTCGGACTCCGATGTTCGTGCTCTACGCCGGTGGATGGGTCGATGTCGACTACGTTGCGGCAGGCTCGGATGCGGTGGTGAGCGAACATGTTGAGTTGGACGACGTCGAGCAGTTCCGCGCCGTGCTGGACCGTGTGGTCGCCCACTTGACAAGCGCCTGAACGGCTGCGGCCACGCCGAGGCGGGCGTCTGTTGATGCCAGGTCGGTTACGGCAGCCGATCCGGTGGTGTCGGCACAGTTCAAGGGGGACGCCCCGTCTGATCGACCCGGAAAGCGGGGCAAGATGACAGCTGCTAACACATGGCCGTGCGGGTGAGGCCCTTCAGGGGGTCATACTCCCACCCGTGCCGCTGGCTCCGCTGGGTCGAGCAAGGCCGCGCAGACATCGATCAGTCGGGAACGCAGATGGCCGGCACGCTGCGAGAACTCGCGCTGCCGCGCGACGTACTCGGCCTTGCCCTCAGGAGTCTCGATGGCTACTGCCGGTTCCCCGTACGAGGAGAAGTCGTACGGGGATGCCTGCATGTCGAGTAGCCGGATGTCCCTCGCCAACTCGAAGCAGTCGAGCGCCAGGTCCCCTGGAACCGCAGGCCCCAGCTTGGTCGCCCACTTGTGGCAGTCCATCGAGGCGTGCAAGCAGCCTGGCTGGTCAAGCTCTACCTGGCTCTCCCTGGTGGGTTGGAGCCGGTTGAGGCTGACTGCGTCCGGGGTGAAGAACCGGAACGCGTCGAAGTGTGTGCAGCGGATCTGGTGGGACTCGACTACCGCGTCAGTGCCCTTTTGCCCAAGTCGCAGGGGGAGGGGATGCCGATGCTCACGTTGGCGGTACACCATCGCCCACTCATGCAGGCCGAAGCAGCCAGTGAAGGCTGGCCGCGATGCGATCGCGGAGAGCAGCCGATGGATGAAGCGTACCGACTCTGCCCGGTCGGCCCTGAGCGCTGCGACGTCGAGGCTCACGACTCCGTTCGCGTTCGTGGCGTACCAACGCCACTGCTGATGTGGAGCAGAGCCGTTCGGTCCGGGCTCCAAGGAGATGCCTACGCCGGGGTGCCACCGCCGCAGCACAGAGGGCCTGGTGCCGTAGTAGTCGTACAAGAAGTCATCGATCGCATGGCGTTCCCTCGTTGCCTTGCGAGCACGGTGGCCTGCGGTGAGGGAGTCGGCGCGCTTCTCGTGAGCTTCCAACAGGGGAAGCCAGGTTGTGGCTGGGAGGCTGGTCACCGGTTCGGGCCCTTGTTGTCCGCTTCGTACCGCTTGCATACCAGCCGGTGCGAGTAGTAGGTGAACAGGAAGTCGTTCACCGGGTGCCGCTCACCGCGGCGTCGGCGGGCCAGGTGCGGGGTCAGCCAGACGTCCACCCGTTCTTCGTGGGCCCGGCGGCGGGCCTGCCAGGTCGCCACGTCGAGCACGGCGGGGGCGAGGGCGGCGGTCACGGACCCCAGGGTACGACCGCCGCCCGCCCGCCGGTCAGGGCATGTCCACCCGCACGCCGGCGGAGAACACCCCGCTGCGCAGCTCCAACTGCCGGGGCGGGTCCCGACCGTCGACGGTGAAGACCAGCGGGAGCACCACCCGGCTGCCCGCCGCCATCGGGTCGGCGAAGACGTCCCGACCCAGGTTGGCCGCCCTGGTGGCCGACTCGTCGGTGCTCACCCAGCGTCCCCCGGGCAGGTAGGCCCGTTGCAGCTGACCGTGCCAGGGCTGGTGGTCGCCCGTGACGTTGCGCACGCCCACGGTGGCCTGGCAGCGTCTACCGGCGGCCGGAGCCGCGCCGCCCCCGTCAGCCGGCCGGGCGGCGCCGGCCGAGCCGCAGGACATCCCGTACACGGTGAACTCGAACGCCGACTCGCGTAGCGGCACACCAACCGGCCCGGAGACACCGGTGCCCATCCACGCGCCGCTGGTCGGCTGCTTCTGGGTGTCGATCGCCGCGACCCGCTGGGTCGCCGTCCACCCCGCCGCGCCGATCACCCCGGCCAGCACCGCCACGGCCACGCCCACCAGCAACCAGACCGGCGGGGTACGCCGGCGCTTCGCCGGGCTGGGTGCGGCCGGGCGCGGGTAGATCGTGCCCCGTCCAGCGTCTGGCCCACTGTCGGTGGCCAGCGCGGCAGCCGTCACCCGACGTCCGCGCCGCCGTCGCCACACCCAGACCAGGCCGGCGCTGAGCAGCAGCAGGATGGCCGCTCCCGCCAGCAGCACCGGGATCCGCTGCCAGGGCGGTGCCTCGGTGACCTCGGCCGGGGGTGGCGCTGCCGCCTGCCAGGTGGCCGTGCCGCAGTCGTACGGCCGGCTGCCGTCGCTGGTGAACGCGCAGGCCGGCGCGGTCAGCGGCTGGCCGGGCGCGGTCGCGGTGAGCGCGGTGCCCAGCGTGGTGGTGCTGTGCGCGGGCAGCCTCAACCGCCAGGTCACCTCTGCGGCGGACCCGCCGGCCCGGGTGGACCGGCCGCCGGCGCTGATCGAGGTGGCCGACGAGCCGGGTGGTAGCTCCTGGCGCACGGTGGTGTCGACCGGCGAGTTGCCCACGTTGCGCACGTGGATCCGGTACCGCGGTGCCGGGCTGCTCTCCGGGGCGACCGCCACCGTGACCGGTGGCGGCGGCGTCGACGCCGGTACCCGGGCGGGTGGCGCCACCGCCGGTGGGGCCGAGGGTGGTGTTGGCTCCGCGGTCGCCGTGGGCGCCCGCGCGGCCACCGCCACCGGTGGTGGCGTGCTGGTGACCGGTGGCAGCGTGGCCGCCACCGAACCGGGCGTGGCCGCCGCCGTCGGTCGTGGCGTGGCTGCCGCTGGTTGTGGCGTGACGGCCGGTGGTCGTGGCGTGGCCGCCGCCTCCGGAGCCGCCGCCGGCAGGGCCGGCACGGCGGCGAGGATGCCGAGGCAGTGCACGAACACTGCGAGGGCTCTGTGGTGTCGTGTCGATGCAGGCATACGAACGAACCTCCGGAGCCGACGCTAGGGGCGGGCTCCCTCCGTGCGGGTACGAAGTCGGGAAGTCCGCCCCGGCCGTTGCCGCCTCGGGTAAGGTGCCCCGCCCTGACGGGTTGAGCACACCCGGCAGCCGGTCCTGGCCGGCAGGCCCGTCGACGGGGCTAGATTGGCGAGGTGCGTATCGCTCGTTTCGCTCATGCCAAGGGAATGTCGTTCGGGGTCGTCGAGGGCGAGGCGGAGGCCGGGCTGCAGGGCCTGACCATCGCCGAGATCGAGGGTCATCCGTTCGGCCAACTGTCCTTCAGTGGGGCCCGCTGGGCCCTCTCCGACGTCCGGCTGCTCTCGCCGATCCTGCCCAGCAAGGTGGTCTGCGTGGGTCGCAACTACGCCGAGCACGCCGCCGAGCACGGCAGCGAGGTGCCCAAGGAGCCGTTGCTCTTCCTCAAGCCGTCCACCTCGGTGATCGGTCCCCGGGACGCCATCCGGCTGCCGATCTTCTCCAAGCAGGTCGAACACGAGGCGGAGCTGGCGGTGGTGATCGGCGCGCCGGGGGCGCGCCGGGCCGACCGGGCCGCCGCCGAGCGCGCCATCTTCGGCTACACCTGCGCCAACGACGTCACCGCCCGGGACCTCCAGCGCTCGGACGGGCAGTGGACCCGGGCCAAGGGCTTCGACTCGTTCTGCCCGATCGGTCCGTGGATCACCACCGGCCTGGACGTCTCCGACCTGGAGATCCGGTGTGAGGTGGGCCGCAACCCGGAGGAGATGGAGGTACGCCAGCTCGGCCGGACGAAGGACATGGTCTTCGACGTGCCGGGCCTGGTGTCGTACATCTCGCATGTGATGACTCTGCTGCCCGGCGACGTGGTGCTCACCGGCACCCCGGCGGGGGTTAGCCCGCTCGTCGAGGGGGATACCGTCACCGTGCGGATCGAGGGCATCGGCGAACTCAGCAACACCGTGGTCCCCGTCGCCTGATCCGCGCGATGCACCTGTTTCCACAGCTCACACGTGGTTCGGGGGGATCGGATTTGGCCTGCCGGCACCGGGAGGGTAATGTTCACTCCCGGCGCCGCAAGGGGCCAATGGGGTATGGGGTAATTGGCAGCCCGACTGATTCTGGTTCAGTTAGTCTAGGTTCGAGTCCTGGTACCCCAGCGCAGCTGGGATTCGCGAGAATCCCGGATCGCTGGATTCTGACGGAGTTCGACTCCGCCCCTTCGGGGGCGGAGAGTGGTCTCTGGTAGAGTGCAGCTCCTCCGCCCGCGAGGGCTGAGGAGCAGAATTAGTTCTGGCCCCGTCGTCTAGTGGCCCAGGACGCCGCCCTCTCAAGGCGGTAGCGCCGGTTCGAATCCGGTCGGGGCTACATCTGTGTACAGCCCGTCTCACCTGGTGAGGCGGGCTGTTTCGTGTCGAGCGGAGTGCGCCGGCCGCCCCGCACCCCGGGCTCACCCCCGGGTGCGGTGCCGCTAGACTACAGCCGCACCGCCCGCGAGGGCGGTGAAGCAGGAAAGTTCTGGCCCCGTCGTCTAGTGGCCCAGGACGCCGCCCTCTCAAGGCGGTAGCGCCGGTTCGAATCCGGTCGGGGCTACAAACCAAAGGCTCGTCTCGCTGCGCGAGACGAGCCTTTCCCGTCCCACCCCCACCTACCCGCGTTGATCATGAAGTTAGCGGTGCGACACGCCGGTGCCGGTGACGCCAACTTCATGATCACCGCGTCGGTCAGAGGCCGGAGAGGCGTTGGCCGGCTCGCACCACCGCCATGGCGTGACGTTCGCCGGGGCGGCGGCCGAGGCGCTCGATCGGGCCGGAGATGCTGACCGAGGCGATCACCCGGCCGGTGCGGTCGCGGATCGGGGCGGAGACGCTCGCCACGCCGGCCTCACGCTCGGCGACGCTCTGCGCCCAGCCGCGGCGGCGTACCTCGGCCAGGGTGCGGCCGGTGAACTTGCTGCGCGGCAGCAGCGGCATCACCGCCTCCGGCGGCTCCCAGGCGAGCAGGATCTGAGCCGCCGAACCGGCGGTCATCGGCAGCACCGAGCCGACCGGAACGGTGTCCCGCAGGCCACTGGCGCGCTCCGCCGCCGCTACGCAGATCCGCTCGTCGGCGCGGCGCAGGTACAGCTGTGCGCTCTCGCCGGTGGCGTCGCGCAGCGCGGCCAGCAACGGCTCGGCGGCGGTCAGCAGGACGTCCGGCGCGGCGTTGGCCAGCTCACCCAGCCGGGGGCCGGGCCGCCAGCGGCCCTGGGTGTCCCGGACCAGCATTCGGTGGATCTCCAGTGCCTGTGCCAGCCGGTGTGCGGTGGCCCGGGGCAGCTTCGTACGTTCAACGAGTTCGGCCAGGCTGGCGCCGTCGACGCAGGCGGCCAGGATGACCACCGCCTTGTCGAGAACGCCGACACCGCTCATACTGTGTCCCACAAGCCGAAACTTACCTCCCAGAATTTAGGATGTCCAGATGGTGGGAGTCACTCCTGAGCCGAGGACCCTGGCCGAGAAGGTCTGGGACGCGCACGTCGTACGGTCCGCCGCTGGTGAGCCGGACCTGCTCTTCATCGACCTGCACCTGCTGCACGAGGTGACCAGCCCGCAGGCGTTCGACGGGCTGCGGCTCGCCGGGCGCCGGGTGCGCCGTACCGACCTGACGCTCGCGACCGAGGACCACAACACCCCGACCGGGTACGCCGATCCGGCGTTCCGGCTCCGCCGTGGTGACCTGCTCACCATCGCGGACCCCACGTCGCGTACGCAGATCGAGACGCTGCGCCGCAACTGCGCCGAGTTCGGCGTGCGGCTGCACCCGCTCGGCGACGACAACCAGGGCATCGTGCACGTGATCGGCCCGCAGCTCGGGCTCACCCAGCCGGGCCTGACGATCGTCTGCGGCGACTCGCACACCGCCACCCACGGCGCGTTCGGCGCGCTCGCCTTCGGCATCGGCACCAGCGAGGTGGAGCACGTGCTGGCCACCCAGACGCTGCCGCAGAGCCGGCCGAAGACCATGGCCGTGAACGTCACCGGCCGACTCGCCCCCGGGGTCACCGCCAAGGACCTGGTGCTCGCGCTGATCACGCAGGTCGGCACCGGCGGCGGTCGCGGGCACATCGTCGAGTACCGCGGTGAGGCCATCCGCTCGCTCTCCATGGAGGGGCGGATGACGATCGCCAACATGTCCATCGAGTGGGGCGCCAAGGCCGGCATGATCGCGCCGGACGAGACCACCTTCGCGTACCTCAAGGGTCGGCCGAACGCGCCGCAGGGCGCGGACTGGGACGCCGCGGTGGCGTGGTGGCGGACGCTGCCCACCGACGAGGGCGCGCGCTTCGACGCCGAGGTGACCCTGGACGCCAGCCAGATCACCCCGTTCGTCACCTGGGGCACCAACCCCGGGCAGGGCGCGCCGCTGAGCGCGCCGGTGCCGGACCCGGAGGAGTTCGCCACCGACTCGGAGCGCGCCGCGGCCCGCCGCGCGCTGGAGTACATGGACCTGCGCCCCGGCGTCCCGTTGCGCGAGCTGCCCATTGACGTGGTCTTCGTGGGTTCCTGTACCAACGGCCGGCTGGAGGACCTGCGGGCCGCCGCCGACGTGCTGCGCGGCCACAGGGTCGCCGACGGGGTCCGGATGCTCGTGGTGCCCGGCTCCGCCGCCGTGCGGGAGGCCGCCGAGGCCGAGGGGCTGGACAAGGTCTTCGCCGACGCCGGCGCCGAGTGGCGGTTCGCCGGCTGCTCGATGTGCCTGGGGATGAACCCCGACACGCTGAAGCCGGGCGAGCGGTCCGCCTCCACCTCCAACCGCAACTTCGAGGGCCGTCAGGGCCGGGGTGGGCGTACCCACCTGGTTTCCCCGCCGGTCGCCGCCGCCACCGCCGTGGTTGGTCGGCTGGCCGCCCCCGCCGACCTGTAGAAGGGACCCGACCGATGGAGTCGTTCACCACCCACACCGGGACGGCCGTGCCGCTGCGCCGCTCCAACGTGGACACCGACCAGATCATCCCGGCCGTGTACCTCAAGCGGGTGACCCGGACCGGTTTCGCCGACGGGCTGTTCAGCGCTTGGCGGGAAGATCCGGCATTCGTTCTCAACGATCAAACGTATTCCGGAGCGTCGATCCTCATCGCCGGCCCGGAGTTCGGCACCGGCTCCTCCCGTGAGCACGCCGTCTGGGCCTTGCGGGACTGGGGCTTCCGCGCGGTGGTGGCCCCGCGCTTCGGCGACATCTTCCGCGGCAACGCACTCAAGGAGGGTCTGCTGCCGGTCGAGTTGGAATTGAAAGCCGTCGAAGAGTTGTGGGGCCTGATCGAGGCGGATCCGAGCACCCAGATCACCGTCGACCTGACCGCCCGTCAGCTCCGGGCCGGGGATCTCACCTGGTCATTCCCGCTGGACGACTTCAGCAGGTGGCGGTTGCTGGAGGGCCTGGACGACATTGGACTCACCCTTCGGCACGCCGCCGACATCGACGCCTACGAGACAGGCCGACTGCCGTTCCTGCCCTCGGTGGCATAGCCGTACGCCCGACCGCACACTGGATTCCACCCCCATCGGGCCAACCGGTGGGGGTGAATCCGTTACGACACAAGGGCTTTTTTCTACCGAATGTTTGTGTCCCGGCAGCACAGGGCATACCGTGCGCGCAGAATGGCTCGCGTCGAGTCAGTTGCACAATCGGGAGGAAGTCGTGAACAAGGCCGAGCTCATCGAGGCGCTCGCCGTTCGCCTGGGGGACCGGAAGACGGCGACGAACGCCCTCGAGGCGGTCCTCACCGAGGTCCAGGCGGCGGTTACCAAGGGCGAGAAGGTGGCGATCACCGGATTCGGAGCATTCGAAAAGCGTGTGCGTGGCGCGCGAACAGCGCGCAACCCGCGTACCGGCGAGGCGGTGAAGGTCAAGAAGACGTCCGTGCCGACCTTCCGCCCCGGCGCTGGGTTCAAGGAGATGGTGGCCAGCGGCAAGGTGCCGAAGGCCACGGCGGCGGCGAAGAAGACCGCCACCGCCACAACCAAGGCCGCCGGCACCAAGGCGGCGGGCACCAAGGCGGCAGGCACCAAGGCGGCAGGCACCAAGGCGGCAGGCACCAAGGCAGCGGGCACCAAGGCCACCGCCGCCAAGGCGGCCACCAAGAAGACCGCCCCGGCCAAGGCGACCAAGACCGCCACGGCGACCAAGACGGCCGCCAGCAAGAAGACCGCCCCGGCCAAGGCGACCAAGAGCACCACGGCGACCAAGACGGCCGCCAGCAAGAAGACCGCTGCGGCGAAGAAGACCACCGCGGCGACCAGATCCACCGCGGCGAGGAAGACCACCGCGGCGGCGAGCAAGAGCGCGGCGGCCAAGAAGGCCCCGGCGAAGAAGGCTCCGGCCAAGAAGGCGGCCAGCAAGCGCTGATCGACCTTCACGAAAGGGCGTCCACCCGTAGGGTGGGCGCCCTTTCGCCGTCACCGACCCGTTGACCGGGCCGGCCGGCGCGCGCAGAATCGCCGTGCCGGCCCCCTCCGCCGGCCCGTCGACGGGAAGAGTGCGCTGGTGCGCTACCGCCTGCTGACCACCGGATCGCTCGCGCTGGGCGTCATCCTGTTCATCGACGTGCTGCGGGTCTGGCTACCCGGCATCATCACCATCTTCGGCCAGGCCGCGTCCACTCCGGCCGAGCTG
The DNA here is from genome assembly GCF_036059255.1 of Micromonospora sp. NBC_00389. Lineage (NCBI taxonomy): Bacteria > Bacillati > Actinomycetota > Actinomycetes > Micromonosporales > Micromonosporaceae > Micromonospora > Micromonospora sp. NBC_00389. Next base: position 2,958,117 of record NZ_CP107947.1, read on the forward strand.
ATGGGCGCGTTCGCCCTGGGCTGGTTCGTGCTCGCGCTGGCCGCACCGGCGCTGGTCCGCCGGGTGGGCGTCCGCCCGGTCACCGTCGTCGCGGCCGTTGTGCTGGCTGCCGCCCGGCTTGCGCTCACCGCCACTCCCGGCGGGCGTCCGCAGCTCTGGTTGGCCACCGCCGGGCTGCTCGCCGGGCTGGTCTGGCTCGTCGGCGTCGCCGCCGGCACCGAACGGCCGGTGCCGGGGCTGGCGCTGGGGCTGGCGGTCAACGCTGCCGTACACGCGTTGCTGGACACCCACGACCTGGTCTGGCGGGGCGACTGGGTGGCGTGGTTGCTCAGCGCCGCCGCGGTGACGCTGTTCCTGCTCGGTACGGCGCTGCCCACTGCGCCGGCCGGCCCCGGCGGCGCCCGGGCCTGGCTCCTGGCCGGTCCGGCACTGCTGCTGGCCGGGATGGTGGCGCTCGCCCCGGCGCTGGCCCGGACCGGAACCTCGTACCTGGTCGCCGAGGACGGCCTGGCCCGCTCGCCGCTGCTCGGCTTGGCCCCGGTGCCGCTGGCCGTCGCCGGATTCCTGCTGGCCGCGTTGACCGGCCCACCCCGGCGGTGGGGCCGCGTGCTGGGGCCGGCGGCGTTGCTGGCCGGCGCGCTGCTGTTCGCCCTCGACCGGGGCGACCTGCTCGTCCCGGCCGTCCTGCTCGCCGCCGTCGGTCTCGGCGCCTGCCTGGCCCTCACCGACACGGCCGGTGCCACCGACACTGCCGGCGTCACCGATGCGGCCGGCGGTACCGACACGGCCGGCGCGACCGGGAGTGCCGACGAGGCCGGCGGAATCGGCGATGCCGGTCGCCCTGAGGCCGCCGCTGGTGCCGGGCCGCCGGGCGGCGCGACAGGCAGCGCACGGTGGGCGGGCCGCCGCGGGTACGCGGTCGCCGCCGGCATGCTCGTCTTCGTGCTGGGCGCCGTCGCGTACTACTCCGCCTACGACCTCGGCTACCCCAACGGCGCGGTGCCGGTGGTGGTCGCCGGACTGGTCGCCGTCGTGGCCCTCGCCGCCGATCCCGTCGGCCGTACGGCACCGGCACCGTTGCCGCCGGTGCGGACCACGGCCGTGGTCGCCACCCTGGCCCTGCTGGCGCCGCTGCTCGCCGACGATGTGCCGGTGGCCGGCAACCGGGCCGGTCCGCCCGAGCGGCTGACCGTGGTGGCGTACAACATCCGGATGGGCTTCGGGCTGGACGGCCGTCTCGACCTGGACGGGCTGGCCGACGCGGTCCGACGGCAGGCGCCCGACGTGGTGCTGCTCAGCGAGGTGGACCGGGGCTGGCTGCTCAACGGTGGCCACGACACCCTGGACCTGCTGGCCGACCGGCTCGGCATGCCGTACGTCTTCGGGCCGGCCGCCGACCCCGTCTGGGGCGACGCGGTGCTCAGCCGCTGGCCGGTGACCGATCCGCGGACCCTGCCGCTGCCCGCCGTCGGGGCGCCCACCGGGGCGCAGGCCCTCGCCGTCACCCTGGACCTCGGCGACGGTGTCCGTACCGCCGTGGTCAGCACCCACCTGCAACCGCCGCCCGACCAGGGTCCGGTGGTCCAGGCCCGCGCGGTCGCCGACTTCGCCACCCGGTACGCGGCCGGCCGGCCGCTGGTGGTGGCCGGTGACCTGAACACGGAGCCGGGCGACGAGGCGTTCGGACAGTTCGCCGAGGCCGGTCTGGTCGACGCGTTGGCGGCCGCCCGACCGCTGGCGACCAGCCCGGCCGACGACCCGCGCGAGCAGATCGACCACGTCTTCGTATCGCCCGGCCTGACTCCCAGCGATCCGGTCGCGCCGCGCGGCACGGCCAGCGATCACCTGCCGGTCGCGGTCACCCTCACCCTCCCGCCCCGCTGACCCCGCTCCACGACGCCCGGGGCCGACGGGGGCTACAGGCGGTCGGCGGCGAGTAGCCGGTCGGCGGTGAAGGCGAGCAGCCACCCGCCGCCCTTCGGCGTGGTGAAGTCCTCGTCGTCGCGGCCGGTCAGCCGTTCCAACGCGCCCGGCAGCACCTTGCCCTGGCTGCACACCGCCACCTGCCCGCCGGCGCCGGCCAACTCGAGCAGCCGGGCGGCGGTGGCGAGGACCTGTTCGTCGTGCTGCTGGCCCGGCTGTGGCTCGTCCAGGTCACCGCAGATCTCGATCGGCAGGTCGAGCAGCGCGGCGGCCGGGTCCAGGGTCTGCACGCAGCGGCGCGGCGAGGCCGAGAGCAGCCGGGCCGGCCGGACCACGGCCACCAGCCCGGCCAGCGCGTCCGCCTGGGCCCACCCCTCGGCGTCCAGCGGCCGGCCGGTGTCCGGGCCGGTCCAGGTGGTCCGTTTGCCGGCGTGCGCATGCCGGACCAACGCGATCGTCCCGGTCACCGGTGGCAGTGCGGCGAACGCGGCCAGCACCTCGGCGTCGTGCGGATAGCTGACCAGCCGGATGGCGTCGTCCACGGCGAGCCAGCGCGTGTCGTCCACTTCGGTGCCGGGCTGGAAACCGCCGGTGCCCACCGCGAGCATCGACCAGTAGTCGACCAGCTTCGGCTGGCCCTCGCTGCGGTAGCGCACCGACGGCAGTCGCACCTGCGGCACACCCCGGACGTCGGACTCCTCGGCGACTTCGCGGACCGCCGCGACCAGCGGATGCTCGCCCGGCTCCAACTTGCCCTTCGGCAGCGTCCAGTCCCCGTAGCGCGGGCGGTGCACCAGGCAGACCTGTGCGCCGTCGGCGGACGGCCGCCAGACGACCCCGCCGGCCGCCCGGATGCCGGTCACGGCAGCCAACTGGTCCGCCGCCGCCGGGTGGCCCGGTGCCAGGCCGCCGGGAAACGGCCCCGCATCTGGCGTACGGTGGCGCGTTCCCGCTCGGCCAGCCGCCCGGCGGTGACGGCCATCTCGTGATCGTCCGGCCGCTCGGCGGCGATGGCCAGCCAGGTGTCCGCCGCAACGGCGGCGTCCTGGTGCTCGCCGAGCACGTCCTGCACCCCGGCGAGCGCGCGGGACAGTCGGCGCGCGGCCTTGCTGAGCGCCGGGGCCACCGCGTTGACCGCGTACCGGGCCTGCTTGCCCTCCTTGCGTACGGCGTGCCAGCGGTCGTCGGGCGCCAGGGGATCGAGCGCGTCGACGCCGTCCGGCCCGGTGAGCCGCTGCCAGGGGCGGGCCACCAGCCCGGGCAGGGCCCGCGTCGCCGGGGCGGCCGCTCGGCTGGTGAGCTGGGGAGCGTTGGCGGCCAGTACCAGGGCGTCCACCAGGGCCACGTAGCGCGCGGAGCGCAGCGCCTCGTTGACGGCGGCGAGCGCCTGCCGCTGCCGCTCGGCGAGCGCCTCGTCCAGCCGGTCCACCGCCCCCGGGTCGAGCGGGCTGAGCGGATCGGCGGTCGCCGTGCGCCGCAGCCGGTCGCGCAGCACCTCGGCGTCGCGGGCCGCGCCGAGCACCCCGGCCAGCCAGCGAAGCTCGGCACGCAGCGGGCGGGACCACTTCTTGCGGACCAGCGGCGCGAAGGTGCGCAGGTCGCTGCGGAGCCGCCGGCAGGCAACCCGCATCTGATGCACCGCGCTGTCGCCCCCGCGGCCGGGGACGTCCAGCCGGACCAGCGGGTCATGCGCCAGCAGCCGGCGGACCTCCTTGCGGACCGCCTCGGTCACCACGTCACCGGCGCTCGGGTCGGCCCTCAGCCCGGCCGGTGCGACCAGATCCGGCTCGGCCCGCGCCGCCGCGCCCAACGCCCGCACGTGTTTCGGGGTGAACGACCCGCCCCGCGCACCGGCCTTCCGCAGCACCGTGCCGACGTGGTCCAGCAGCTTCCGGTCGCCGGCCTTGCGCTCCACCTCCAACTCCCGGAAGGAGCCGATCGTGGCACCGGAGGCGTCGAGCACGGTCACGTGGTCGTCCACCACCTCGGCGAGCACCGTGCCGCCCTTGTCGCACACCTCGTGGGCGTGCCGAACGGTCCGCACCACCGTCACCGGCGCCAGCGGCGCGCCCCGGTGCAGGGCGGTGACCAGCTCCACCAACTCCGGCGGCGGCTGCTTGACCGGCCCCGGCCGCGAGATCTCGTGCCGGACGCCGGGCGTCGACGTGGGCAGCTTCACCGTCCAGGGCAGCTCGTCGCCCCGGCGGTGGCGCAACGAGGCCCCGGCGCGGGCCAGCCGCAGGTCGACCGTGTCGAGGTAGCGGGCGACCAGCGTCACCGGCGGCAGCGCCCGGACCCGGCCACCGTCCGGCGACGTGGCGGACAGGTCCGGCAGCACGTAGGCGTCGTCCACCTCGTACTTCTGCTCCTCCTCCACCATCAGCTCAGCCTATGTCGCTACCCGGTCAGCCGGCGGTGCCACCGACGCGGCGCAGCAGCAGTTCCTGGAGATGGACGCGGGCCGCGTCGTCGCCGGTGCGCCGGGTCCAGCGGCCGTCGCCGGCCAGCTCGAACGCGTCCACGTCGGGGCCCATCGCCAGGGCCAGCACGTGGTCCAGCTCGGCTCGGGCGACCGGGTCGCTCACCTGCACCAGCGCCTCCACCCGCCGGTCCAGGTTGCGGTGCATCAGGTCCGCCGAGCCCATCCAGAACTCGGCCTCGCCGTTGTTGCCGAACCGGAAGACCCGGGAGTGCTCCAGGAAACGGCCGAGGATCGAGCGGACCCGGATGTTCTCCGACAGCCCCGGCACCCCCGGGCGCAGCGTGCACATGCCCCGGATGAGCAGGTCGACGTGCACACCAGCCTGGGAGGCCCGGTACAGCGCGTCGGTCACCCCCTCGTCGACCAGCGAGTTGACCTTGAACTGGACCAGGCCCGGCATGCCCAGTCGGACGTGTGAGATCTCCCGCTCGATCCGCTCGATCAGGCCGCTGCGGATGCCCTGCGGCGCGACCAGCAGCCGCCGGTACGCGGTCTGCCGGCTGTAGCCGGTGAGCACGTTGAACAGGTCGGTGAGGTCGGCACCGATCTCCGGGTCGGCGGTGAGCATGCCGAAGTCCTCGTACAGACGGGCGGTCTTCGGGTGGTAGTTGCCGGTGCCGATGTGGCAGTACCGGCGGATCTGGTTGCCCTCCTGCCGGACCACCAGCGCGGTCTTGCAGTGCGTCTTCAGGCCGACCAGGCCGTACACCACGTGGCACCCGGCGCGTTCCAGCGTGCGGGCCCAGCCGATGTTGGCGACCTCGTCGAAGCGGGCCTTCACCTCCACCAGCACCACCACCTGCTTGCCGGCGGCGGCCGCGTCGACCAGCGCGTCGACGATCGGGGAGTCTCCGCTGGTCCGGTAGAGGGTCTGCTTGATGGCCAGCACGTTCGGGTCGGCGGCGGCCTGCTCGATGAAGCGCTGCACGCTGGTGGCGAACGAGTGGTACGGGTGGTGCACCAGGATGTCCCCGTCGCGCAGGGTGGCGAAGACGCTGCGCGGCACCTCGCCCTCGGTGAGCCGGGGGTGGGTGGCCGGCACGAACGGCGGGTCCTTGAGATCGGGTCGGTCGGCTTCGCCGTAGACCTGCCACAGCGCGGAGAGGTCGAGCAGGCCGGGCACTCGCAGCACGTCCTGGTCGTCCATGTCCAACTCCCGGACGAGCAGCTCCAGCATGTGGTCGGAGATCGACGCGGCCACCTCCAGCCGGACCGGCGGGCCGAAGCGGCGCCGGGCCAACTCCCGCTCCAGAGCCTGTAGCAGGTCCTCGTCGCGGTCCTCGTCGACCTCCACCTCGGCGTTGCGGGTGACCCGGAACAGGTGGCACTCGACCACCTGCATGCCGCTGAACAGCTGCCCCAGGTGCACCGAGATCAGGTCCTCCACCGGCAGCATCCGCACACCGGGCTGCTCCCGGTCCACCCGTACGAAGCGGGGGACGTTGTTGGGCACCTTCACCCGGGCGAACAGTTCCGAACCGCCGTCCGGGTCGCGGACCGCGACCGCCAGGTTCAGCGACCGCCCGGAGATGTACGGGAACGGGTGCGCCGGATCCACCGCGAGCGGCGTCAGCACCGGGAAGATCTGCTCCCGGAAGTAGGTGCGCAGCCGCTCCCGTTCGGCGTCGCCCAGCTCACTCCAGCGCAGGATGCGGATGCCCTCGCCGGCCAGTTTGGGCAGCACGTCGTCGCCGAAGCAGGCGGCGTGCCGGGCCACCAGCTCGGCGGTCCGCTCGGAGATCAGATCCAGCTGGGTACGCAGGGGCAGCCGGTCCCCGCCGCGTACCGGCAGGCCGGCGGAGAGCCGCCGCTTCAGACCGGCGATCCGCACCATGTAGAACTCGTCGAGGTTGCTGGCGAAGATGGCCAGGAACTTGGCCCGCTCCAGCAGCGGGGTGCGCTGGTCCTCGGCGAGCGTGAGGACCCGGGCGTTGAAGTCGAGCCAGGAGAGCTCGCGGTTGAGGAACCGGTCCTCCGGCAGCGGCGTGGGCGCCGGCGGCTCGTCGTCCGGCTCGCCGCCGGTCTGCGGTCCGTACGGCCGTACCCCACCGGCCTCCGGCCCGTCCGTCTCGGTCGGCTCGGCGGCGGGGTCGATGACCTCGTCCAGGCCGGAGGAGGCGGCGGCCGGGTCGGTGTCGAGCGCGTCGGCGCGGGCGGCGCCAGCCCTCTCGGCCCTGGACGGGCGGAAGCGGCCGTCGGCGCCGCGCGTGCGGACGCCGTTGAGGGGGTCGGTGGTGGGCGGGCTGGCCGGGTGCTCGCGAGGGGTGCTCACCCGCTCATAATCACCCGATTCTGGTTAACGCAAAATGAACTTGGCTTCGCCAGCTCAGTTCATCGTCGGCAATGTCACCCGGACGACCTCGCCGTCGGGATCGGTGTCGATGCGGACCCGCTGGCCGAGCCGGAGCAGCCGCAGCCCGGAGGCGTCGAAGGCCCGAGCCGGGAAGCGCATCTCGGTGCCGTCGTCGAGCAGCAGGACCCCGCTGCGCGTCGCCGCGTCGTAGCTGGCCACCGTGCCTTGCATGCTGGCACCGTACACCGGGCGGGTCAGCCCGCGGAGTGCGCCGGGGAGCCCGCGTCGGTCAGCGCGGCGGTGTGCGGCCCCAGCCCGAGCTGGGCGGCGGCGGTCAGGTCCGCGGCGGTGTCCACGTCCCGGCGGAGGCTGGGCCAGTCGCCGGTCAGCGGGAGCGCTCCGCTCGCCGCGTGCGCCGCCGCCGACCCCACCCCGAACCGCGGGTCCAGGGGGACACCCGGCGGCGCGGCGAGCAGCACCGTGCCGCCGCCCGGGGCGTCCGGCACGAACCGGCGCACCCCGGCCGGGCCGGTCTGCGCCGCGAGCAGCGCAGCGGCCAGCTCGGCCGGGCGCAGCGCCGGCAGGTCGGCCGTGAGCCCGGCCACCCACCCGGTGGTCGCGCCCGCCGCGCCGTGCCGGAAGGCGGCGTTCAGGCCGGCGTCCGGCTCGTCAGGGAGCACCCGTGCGCCGGCGGCCCGGGCCGCCGCCGCCACCCGGGGGTCGTCGGTCACCACCAGGGCCTCGGCGACCGCCGGGCAGGCCAGCACCGCGCGGAGCGTGTCGGCCGCCAGTGCCAGGGCCAGCTCCTCGTGCGGTACGCCCGGCAGCCCGCCCCGCAGCCGGCTCTTGGCGGCGGCCAGACGCTTCACCGGCACCACCACGGCCCACCTCGGCTGACTCACGCCCGCAATCCTGCCAGCCAGCCGCTGGGACCCTCTCTGGCCGTACCGGGGGCGAGCAGGCATGATTTCCGCTGCGGGTGTCGCGGGCGGGGTTCCGCGGCGGGGTCGGGGCGCGACGAGGAGGCACAGTGGCACGGCGGAGGCTGGGGTTCTGGCAACGGTTCGCCGTGGCGCTGGTCAAGCCGGTGATGATCGTCTGGACCCGGCGTACCTGGCGCGGCCTGGAGCACCTCGGCGGAGACGGCGGCGTGATCATCGTGGCGAACCACATCTCGCACGCCGACCCGCTGGTCTCCGCGCACTTCGTCTACGACTCCGGGCGGTGGCCGCAGTACCTGGGCAAGGCCAGCGTGTTCCGGGTGCCGGTGGTCGGCTGGATCCTGCACAGGTGCCGGCAGATCCCGGTCGAGCGGGGCACCGTCGACGCGGTCCGCTCGCTGGAGACCTCGGTCGCCGCGCTCGACGAGGGCGGCGCCGTGGTGATCTACCCGGAGGGCACCACCACCCGGCAACCCGACCTGTGGCCGATGAAGGCCAAGACCGGCGCCGCCCGGCTGGCGCTGGCCACCGGCGCGCCCGTGGTGCCGTTGGTGATGTGGGGGCCGGAGAAGATCTTCGACCCGCGGACCACCCGGCTCAGCCTGCGCCCACGGATACCGGTGACCGTGGTCGCCGGTGAACCGATCGACCTGAGCCGGTGGGCGGACGCCCCACCGACCCGGGCCACCCTCGAGGAGATGACGGAAGCCATCATGCTGCGGCTGCGGGACATGCTCGCCGAGATCCGCGGCGGTACCCCGCCGCCGTTGTGGGAACGACCGGCCCGGCCGTCCGCCGAGCGCCAGCAGCAGGGTGGTGCCGCGTGAGCGAGCGCAGCGGGCGAACCGTCGGACACGGCCATGTCGCGGTGCTCGGCGCCGGCTCCTGGGGCACCGCGTTCGCCAAGATCCTCGCCGATGCCGGGCGGGACGTCACGGTCTGGGCCCGCCGGGCGCCGGTGGCCGAGAGCATCCGCAGCGAGCGCCGCAACCCTGAGTACCTGCCGGACCTGCTGCTGCCGGCCCGGGTCACGGCCACCACCGACGCCGCCGAGGCGATCACCGGTGCCGAGGTGGTGGTGCTGGCCGTGCCGTCGCAGACCCTGCGCGGCAACCTCGCCGAGTGGGCCGGGTACCTGCACCCGGACGCCACCCTGGTGTCGCTGATGAAGGGCATCGAGCTCGGCACCACCAAGCGGATGAGCGAGGTCATCGTGGAGACCGCCGGGGTGGCCGCGGACCGCGTGGTGGTGGTCTCCGGCCCGAACCTGGCCCCGGAGATCGCCGCCGAGCAGCCGGCCGCCACGGTGGTCGCCGGAACGAACGGCCACCGCACCGCGCTCGTGCAGGCGTCGATCCGGACGCCGTACCTGCGCCCGTACACCAACGACGACGTGATCGGCTGCGAGCTGGGCGGCGCGGTCAAGAACGTGATCGCCCTGTCGTACGGCATCGCCACCGCGATGGGGTTCGGCGACAACACCCGGGCCATGTTGATGACCCGCGGGCTGGCCGAGACGGCTCGCCTGGGCGTGGCGCTCGGCGCCGACCCGATCACCTTCGCGGGCCTGGCGGGCATGGGCGACCTGGTCGCCTCCTGCTCGTCCCCGCTGGCCCGTAACCGCACCTTCGGGGAGCACCTGGGCCGGGGCGAGACGCTGGAGCAGGCCCAGGCCGCCACCCGGCAGACCGCCGAAGGCGTGAAGAGCTGCCTGGCGATCCGTGACCTGGCGCGGGCACACGGGGTCGAGATGCCGATCACCGAGCACGTCGAGCGGATCTGCCACGAGGGGATGGACCCGCGTCTCGCTGTGGAGAACTTGATGAGCCGGACAGCCAAGCCCGAGTCGTACGAGTGAGGATTCGATGAGCGATCTGGGAGACGGCACCCGCTGCGTACGCGCCGGGCTGCCCGAGCCGGCACCGGGGGACCCGTTCCTGCCGGGGCCGGTCTTCGCCGCGCCGTACCACCTCGACCCGTGGGAGGGGCCGGCCGGCTCGCCGAACGGCTACGGCCGCCCCGACAACCCGACCCGGCGGCTGCTGGAGGCGGCCGTGGGCGAGCTGGAGGGCGGTGACTGCCTGGTCTTCTCCACCGGTCAGGCCGCCATCACCGGGATGCTGCTCACCCTGTTGCGCCCGGGGGACACCGTGCTGCTGCCCAGCGACGGATACTTCTCGGTCCGGGCGTTCGCCACCGGCGTGCTGGAGACGATGGGTGTCCGGGTGCTCTTCGTCCCGACCGTCGGGCCGTACCCGTCGCTGGAGGGCGTCCGCCTGGTGCTGGTGGAGACGCCGGCCAACCCGGGCCTGGACGTGGTCGACGTGACCGCCCTGGCCGAGCGCGCGCACGCTGCCGGCGCGTTGCTCGCGGTGGACAACACCACCGCCACCCCGCTCGGCCAGCGCCCGCTGGACCTCGGTGCCGACCTGGTGGTCGCCTCGGGCACCAAGGCGCTCACCGGCCACTCCGACCTGCTGCTGGGCTACCTGGCCAGCCGGTCCGCCGAGCTGATCGAGGCGATGACGGTCTGGCGCTCCACCACCGGCGCGGTCCCGGGTGCGTTCGACGCCTGGCTGGCCCACCGGTCGCTGGCCACCCTCGACCTGCGGCTGGCCCGGCAGAGCGCGAACGCCGCCGCGGTCGCCGACCTGCTCGCCGGTCGGTCGGACGTGACCGGCCTGCGCTGGCCGGGGCGGCCGGACGACCCCGCGTACCCGGTGGCCTCGGCGCAGATGCGCCGGATGCCCGGGGTGCTCTCGTTCGACCTGGGCGACGCCGACCGGGTGGGCCACTTCATCAACGCGGCCCGGCTGGTGGCGGCGGCCACCTCCTTCGGTGGCCTGCACACCACCGCCGACCGGCGGGCGCAGTGGGGCGACGACACCTCTCCCGGCTTTGTCCGGTTCTCCTGCGGGGCGGAGGACACGGCCGACCTGGTGGCCGACATCGCGGCCGCGCTGGACGCCGCCGGGCCGGTCTGAGTTATCGTGTCGGCGGCCCGCCACAGTGGGCCTCGACCGGAGGAGGTGAGTCCGATCCGCCAGCCCAGAGGACCGGCGCTTCCTCCCGTGTGCCCGCCGCGATAGCGGCCGCGGGAGCGCCGGCGAGCGTTTCCCGGAGGTTTCCCATGGCACCACCGTTTTCCACCGACCGACCCGCCCTCGTGCACCGGCTGCGCACCGCCGGCTGTGTCTACGCCGAGGACGAGGCCGACCTGCTACTGGCCGCCGCCGACACCCCGGCGAAGTTGGCCGCCCTGACCGACCGCCGGGTGGCCGGCGAACCGCTGGAGCACCTGCTCGGCTGGGCGGAGTTCTGCGGCCGGCGGATCGCCGTCGCCGCAGGCGTCTTCGTGCCGCGCGGCCGGACCGCCCTGCTGGTCGAGGCGGCGGCCGCGGTGACCGGCCCGGCGCCGGCCGTGGTCGACCTCTGCTGCGGCTCCGGGGCCACCACGGTGGCGCTGGCGCACCGGCTCGCGCCCCGCTGGCTGGCCGCCGCCGACATCGACCCGGCGGCCGTGGCGTGCGCCCGCCGCAACCTCGCCGGGCTGGCCGCCGAGGTGTTCGAGGGTGACCTGTTCGCACCGCTGCCGTCGCACTGGCGGGGTCGGCTGGATCTGGTGGTCGCCAACGCCCCGTACGTGCCGACGGCCGAGGTGGCGCTGATGCCCGCCGAGGCGCGGCTGCACGAGGCCCCGGTGGCGCTCGACGGTGGGCCGGACGGGTTGGCCGTCCTGCGCCGGGTGGCCGCTGGCGCGGTCCGGTGGCTGGCACCCGGTGGACACCTGGCGGTGGAGGTCAGCGCCGGGCAGGCGGATGCGCTCTGCGCGGCGCTCCGCGCGGCCGGGCTGGTGCCGGCCGTACGGCACGACGAGGACCTGGACGCCACCGCGGTGACCGCCCGCAGCCCCGGCTGAGCCCGGTTGGGGTAGGCGGGCGTGGCGGGGGAGGGGCCCACGCACTAGCCTCGGCTCACACTCACGACGGCGGGAGGCGGTTTCGGTGGGCAGCGCAGGGGTGCCGGTGGTCGTCGGGCTGGACAACGGCGGCACCAGCAACAACGCCACGGTGCTGACGGTCGACGGCCGCTTCCTGGTGGACGGGCTGTTGGAGATCCCGAGCGAGGTGCGGGACGGGCCGGACGCGGCGATCGAGGCGCTGGCCCGGGCGCTGGACGGGGCCCTGGCGCAGACCGGTGTGCCGCGCGAGCTGGTCCGGGCGGTCGGGCTGGACACCCCCGGCCCGGCCAGCGCCACCGGCGTCATCTCCTCGCGGGGTTCCACCAACTTCTCCCAGCCGGCCTGGCGCGGCTTCGACGTGCGCGGCGCGTTGGAGCGGCGGCTCGGCCTGCCGGTGGTCTACCACAACGACGGCAACGCGGCCGCGCTCTACGCCCACCATGTGTACTTCGGCGCCGAGGCGATGAACCGGTCGTCGGTCTCCGCGATCGTCGGCACCGGCCTCGGCGGCGGGGTGGTCGAGAGCGGCCGGGTGATCGCCGGCGCGGCCGGGATGGCCGGGGAGCTGGGTCACGTGCACATCCCGCTGACCGGGCTGCTCGGCCCGGGGCAGCCGGAGCCCACGTGCGCCTGCGGCTTCGTCGGGGACGTCGAGAGCGTCGCCTCGCTGACCGGCATCGAGCGCAATCTGCTGCCGTACTGGCTGACCCGGTATCCCGACCACCCGCTCACGGCGGAGCCGGTGGCCCGGGCGGCGAAGCTGGTCCGGGGCTACGGCGAGCGGGGGGACGCGCTGGCCCGGGACCTCTTCGCCCAGCAGGCGATGGCGCTGGCCCGGTTGTTCACCGTGGCGGCCAACTTCACCGACCCGCACGCGTACTTCGTCGGCGGCGGGGTGGTGGAGGCGGCGCCGGAGTTCCGCGACTGGTTCCTGGCGACGGTCCGCGAGCACACCGTGCTCCGGGAGGAGCAGGCGGCGGTGGCCACCTTCGCCCTGGTGCCGGAGCGGGACATGGCCGGTGCCCGCGGGGTGGCGATCGCCGCGCTGGAGGCGCTACGTGCCGTGCCGGAGCCCAGGCCGCTGGTGGCCTGAGCCCGGCCCGGCCCACCTCGCCCGGTCAGGGGCGGGGCGGTGCCTGGGCGAAGGCGGCCCAGGCGGCCGGCGGGAACAGCAGGGCCGGGCCGGCCGGGTCCTTGGAGTCGCGGACGGCCACCAGCCGCGGGATCGCGGCCACCTCCACGCAGGCGCCCTCGTCGCCGCTGCGGCTGCTCTTGCGCCATGCCGCCGCGGCCAGCGCCGCTGTGATCGTCGGTGTCATCGGTCCTACCGTCCCTTCAGGAGTGTCAGGAGCTGGTCGCGGCTGTCGGCCGGGCTGAGCGCCACGCTCCGCAGGTGCTCCATGATCTTGGTGCAGGTGCGTGTCTCGCCGGCTCGGTCGAGGATCATCTGGCCGGCGACGGTCTCCACCGAGGCGATGATCGGGTCCTCCGGATCGGCGAATTCCAGGATGTGCAGCGAGCCGCGGGTGCCCCGGTGGTAGCCGGCGGAGAGCGGGATCACCTGGACGGTGATGTTCGGCAGCTCGGCCATCTTGACCAGGTGGCGTAGTTGCCCGTCCATCACCGACCGGTCGCCGACCGGGCGCAGCAGCGCGCCCTCGTCGATGATCGCGTCGAGGATGGGCGGCTCGTCACTGGTGAGCCGCTGTTGCCGGTCGAGGCGGACCTTGACCCGCTGCTCCACCAGGTCGTCGCCGAGGGTGTGCGGCCCGCCGCGCATCACGCCTCGGATGTAGTCCGCCGTCTGCAGCAGGCCGGGCACGACCGAGGGCTCGAAGTTGGCGATCGCGGTGGCCTCGGCCTCCAGGGCGATGAAGTCGATGGTGCGTGGGTCCAGCAGGTAGGAGTACGACACCCACCAGCCCGGCTTGCGGGCGTCCTTGGCGAGCTGCACCGCCGCGGCCACCTCGTCGGCGCCCACCCCGTACGAGGTGAGCAGGGCGCGCACGGTGGCCGGGCTGATCAGCGTCTGCGCGTTCTCGTACCGGGACAGGGTGCTGCGGGTGCTGTTGATCTCGTCCGCGGCGGTCTCCAGCGTGAGCCCGGCGGCTTCCCGGTGGTGGCGCAGGGCGATGCCGAGCCGGCGGGCACGGGCGGTCTTCGGAGCCATGCATCGATGGTCGCACACATCTGCGGGAACGTCTGCATGAGAGAACGTCGATGAGAGTTGCATTCATTGCTGTACACGTGTCAATCTGTCATCGCGTCCTCACTGCCGGTTGTCGTGGCGACGGTGGTGGTGAGCGACCGGAGGGGATGGGGCACGCGGCGATCGGGTTTCTCCCCCGTACTCGATCGCCGCGTGCCGCCGCCATCCCGGCCCGCCGGAAGGAGACGACGTGCGTACCGGTCAGGAGCCCCGGCGATGACCCGCTTCCTGGTCGTGCTCACCGACGTGCGTCCCGTCGAGGGCATCGACCGCAACGAGCGGACCGCCCCCGAGCGGCGCCGGCAGGTCGTCGGCGCCAGCAATCGGGAAGCCGCCGACCGGATCGCCGGGGCGTTCATGGCCCTGGGCATGGTCCGGGCCGGCCGGCAGCGGGTCAAGGTGATCGCGGTCGGCCGCCGACACTCCCGCGACTGACCACCCCGACCAGCGCCCCGCGCTCCGTCGAACATCCCGTCACGCACCGTATATCCTCTGTTGACCGAATGCCGTGTCGTACCGTGGCTCGCCGGGTATCGCCTCGCCCCACCGCCACGCACAGTAAGGTCAACCGGGTGAGCGCCACCGGCGAGCACGACCAGCCGCAGTCGCGTACGAAGAGGTGACCGGAGTGACCACCCCAGGCAGGACCCGCGTGGCGATCGTCTTCGGCGGCCGCAGCCCGGAGCACGGCATCTCCTGCGTCAGCGCGGGCAGCGTGTTCGGCGCGCTCGACCCGGACGAGTACGAGGTGGTGCCGGTGGGCATCACCCGGGCTGGCCAGTGGGTGTTGACCAGCGGTGATCCCGCCCAGCTCGCGATCAACGCCCGCCAACTGCCGGAGATCACCGCCGATTCCGGCGAGGACATCGTGCTGCGTGCCGACCCGACCGGCAACGGGCTGATGGTGCTCGACCCGACCGAGGGCCCCCGGGCGCTGGCCGACGTGGACGTGGTCTTCCCGGTGCTGCACGGCACGTACGGCGAGGACGGCACCATCCAGGGAATGCTGGAGATGGCCGGCATCCCCTACGTCGGGGCGAACGTGTTCGCCTCCGCCGCAGCGATGGACAAGGAGTTCACCAAGAAGCTCTGCGCGGTCGAGGGCATCCCGGTCGGCCCGTATGCGGTGCTGCGCAACGGCATGACGCTCAGCGAGCAGGACAAGGATCGGCTCGGCCTGCCGATCTTCGTCAAGCCGTCCCGGGCCGGCTCGTCGTTCGGCATCACCCGGGTCACCGACTGGGCGCAGCTGGACGCGGCCGTCGCCACCGCCCGGCAGTTCGACCCGAAGGTCATCATCGAGGCCGCGATCGTCGGCCGCGAGATCGAGTGCGGCGTGCTGGAGGGCGAGGCCGGCGGCGCGCCCGAGGCGTCCGTGCTGGCCGAGGTGCGGGTCGTCGCCGACCACGACTTCTACGACTTCGAGGCGAAGTACCTCGACGACTCCTGCGAGTACGACATTCCGGCCGGGCTGCCGGAGAAGGTGACCCGCCAGGTGCAGGAGTACGCCGTCCGCGCGTTCACGGCGCTGGACTGCGCCGGCCTGGCCCGCGCCGACTTCTTCGTCACCCCCGAGCTGGACATCTACCTCAACGAGATCAACACGATGCCCGGGTTCACCCCGACGTCGATGTTCCCGCGGATGTGGGCGGCCTCCGGCCTGGAGTACCCGAAGCTGGTCAACCGCCTGATCCGTACCGCCCAGCGACGCGGCGTCGGCCTGCACTGAGCAGCCACCACTCGACGACGGGGCCGGCCCGTGTTTCCGCTCGGGGGCCGGACGCCGGTCGGATCAGGCCCGGCAGCCGGCGGGGATGGCGCCCCCGGAGGGCACCGATGCCACGACCGCGTCGGAGAGCGGTGACACCCACTGCAACGGCTGCTCGTACGAGAGTGGAACGCGCACCGTCACCGGCGTCTCCCGGTCGACCGTGGTGAGCACGGTCGCGTCGCCCTGCACGACCGAGTGCCAGCAGACCGAGTTCACCCGCCAGACCTCGTCGGTGGCCGGGAAGGCCGGCTCGGTGCCGCCGCAGGCGACGGTGAGCGCCGGGTCGCCGTACGCGGCGTTCTGCTCCGGGCCGGCGGTGACCGGGCGCTGGGTCAGGTCGCGGATGCTCTGCGGTAGCTGGGAGAGCAGGGCGCGGCAGACCGTGGCCGGGCGGGCGGCCAACGCCGGGGCGGCCATCTCGACCGGGGCGGTGGACTGCACCCGGGCGGTGGTCGCGGAGGGGCTGGGCGCGGCAGCCGGATCGGCCGGGGAGAGCTTGGCGAAGGCCAGCACGGCCACCAGCAGCGTGACCGGCAGCGCGATCAACGTGGCCAGCAGGGCGGCGCCGCGAATGGTCCGGTCCCGGCCGGCCGGCGCGTCCGTGGCCGGTTCGGCCGGCTCGCGGATACCGTCAGCCGGCCCGGTCCCGTCGGCCACGTCACGCGTCGCGTCGGACCCGTCGCCGTCGAGAGCTGCGGAAGAGGAGGGCCTGATCTCGTCCACTTACAGCCGCACCACCGAACACGTGAGGGTGCGGGTGATGCCAGGCACCATCTGCACCTTGCTGACGATGAGTTTGCCGAGCTCGTCGACGGTGTTCGCCTCGGTGAGGACGACCACGTCGTACGGCCCGGTGACGGCGTCGACGCGCACCACGCCGGCAAGGTCCGCGATGAGACCGGCCACGTCACGTGCCCGGCCGACCTCGGTCTGGATGAGGATGTACGCCTGTACCACGACTCGACCTCCGTCCGTCGCCGCCCCGGGGCGGCCCGAAGGGTGAAACTACCTTACGGACCAGGTCTGATCCCTATCGGTGGTCAAGGAGAAGCAGTGAGCGAGCGCGGCGGAGCCGGGCAGAACGGGCGGAACGCCGGCAGTGGCGCCAGCGTGGCCGGGATCGGCGAGTTCGGGTTGATCGGGCGGATCACCGCCCGGCTGCCGTCCGGGCCGATGACCCTGCTCGGCCCAGGGGACGACGCGGCGGTGGTGGCCGCCCCGGATGGCCGGGTGGCGGCCTCCACCGACGTGCTGGTCGACGGGCGGCACTTCCGGCGGGACTGGTGCTCGGCGCGGGACGTCGGGCATCGAGCGGCGGCGGCCAACCTGGCCGACATCGCGGCGATGGGCGCCACCCCGACCGCCCTGTTGGTCGCCCTCTGCATGCCCGCGGACCTGGAGACCAGCTGGGCCGAGGAGTTGGCCGACGGGCTGGGCGCCGAGGCGGCCACGGTCGGCGCGAGCGTGGTCGGCGGGGACATGTCGTCCAGCCCCACCCTGACCATCGCGGTCACCGCGTTGGGTGACCTCGGTGGCCGCCCGCCGGTCGTGCGCTCCGGCGCCCGCCCCGGCGACGTGCTGGCCCTGGCCGGCCGCATGGGGTACGCGGCGGCCGGACTGACCGTGCTCACCCGCGGCTTCCGCACCCCCCGGCTGCTGGTCGAGGCGTACCGGCGGCCGGAGGTGCCGTACTCGGCCGGGCCGCAGGCCGCCCGGCTCGGCGCCACCTCCATGATCGACGTGTCAGACGGGTTGCTCGCCGACGTCGGGCACGTGGCGGCGGCCAGCGGGGTGGCGATCGACGTGCGCCGGGACGCGTTCGAGGTACCCCGGCAGATGGCCGACGCCGCGCAGGCGCTCGGCGTCGACCCATACACCTGGATCCTGGCCGGTGGCGAGGACCACGCGTTGGCCGCGACCTTCCCCCCGGCGGTCGCGTTGCCGCCGGAGTGGCGGCCGATCGGCCTGGTCACGGCCGGTGCCGGGGTCACCGTCGATGGGGCGGCCTACGACGGCCCGCGCGGTTGGGACCACTTCCGGTGAGGCTCCAGGCCCGTCGTACGCTGGATACCGTGAGTGAGATCGAGATCCGGGTGGTGCGGTTCGACGCGCCGGTGGCGCAGCAGTTGATCAGTGCCGCGCTGGCCGACCTCGGTGCCCGCTACGGCGGCACCGGCGACGACACCCCGGTGGACGCGACTGAGTTCGAGCCGCCGGACGGCGCCTTCCTCATCGCCTTTCTGGCCGGCGAGCCGGTCGGCTGCGGCGGCTGGCGCAGCCACGGCGCGGACACCGCGGAGCTGAAGCGGATGTACACCGCCCCGGTGGCCCGTGGGCGGGGTGTGGCCCGGACGGTGCTGGCCGCCGTCGAGCGCTCGGCCCGCGAGCAGGGCCGCAAGCGGATGGTCCTGGAGTGCGGGGACAAGCAGCCCGAGGCGATCGCCATGTACACCTCCGCCGGCTACGACCAGATCCCGAACTTCGGCTTCTACAAGGACGCGGAGGGCTGCGTCTCCTTCGGCCGCACCCTCTGACCCGACGGGTGCGGGCGGCGGTGCTCAGCCGGTGGTGATCCGGATCCCGCCGGCTGCCCGGGTGGCCGCGCCGGTCGCCTCCGCCGGGTCGGTGCCCCAGGCCAGCACCTGGCCGCTGCGCTGCACCGACGAGGTGACCTCGGCCACCTGGTCGCCCACCGCCACGCCCACGCCGACGTCCAGCACGCCGGGCACCCGGCGGGCTGCGCGTACCCCGTCCACGGCGGTGACGGTGCCCGGCGGGGCGAGCAGAAACTCCACCGCCGCCGCGCCGGACGGCCGTGCCGGCAGGTTCGGGCGTTCCCCGCGCAGAGTCCGCAGGTACGCCGCCACGAACCCGCACTCGTAGGCGACCGAGATCAGCGCGGTGATCAGGTCACCGGGCAGCCGGGCGGCGCACTCCACCAACGCCGGGCCGTCGGCGGTACGGATCCACTCGCTGTGCAGCACGCCGGTGCGGAAGCCGGCGGCGCCGGCCAGCCGGGCCGCCACGTCGAGCAACTCCCGCCGGGCATCCTCGGGCAGCGCGGACGGCACGGTGTGTCCGGTCTCGACCGGACGCCCACCGGCCAGCACCCGCTTGTCCGTGACGTTGCCGAAGCGCACCTCGCCGTCGGCCACCAGCAGTTCCACGCTGTGTTCGGTGCCGATCAGCACCTGCTCGGCGAGGACCGCGGTCGGCAGGCCACGGCCGGTGGTGTCGGGGGAGGTCTCCGGGTCGGCGCTGGCGGCCCAC
The DNA here is from genome assembly GCF_036059255.1 of Micromonospora sp. NBC_00389. NCBI lineage: Bacteria > Bacillati > Actinomycetota > Actinomycetes > Micromonosporales > Micromonosporaceae > Micromonospora > Micromonospora sp. NBC_00389. The sequence continues at coordinate 2,976,967 of NZ_CP107947.1, forward strand.
GCGGCGGCGACCAGGGCCGGATCGGGGACGATCTGCACGCCGAGGCTGCCGGCGCGGCGGGTCGGCTTCAACACGCACCGCCCACCCTGTCGGTGGGCGAACGCGGTCGCCTCGGCGGCGGTGCCGACCAGCGCGAACGCCGGGTTGGTCAGGCCGGCTGCCGCGGCGAGCAACCGCATCCGGTGCTTGTCGGTGAAGATCTCGGCGGCCTTGACGCCGGCACCGGGCAGGCCGAGCGCGTCGGCCAGCCGAGCCGCGGCGAGCACCCCGTACTCCTGGCCGGGCACCACCAGCCGCGCGGCGGTCAGCCCCGGTTCCCGGGCGAGCAGCGCCGCCGGGTCCAGGTCGGTCTGGTACTCCGCGGCCACCACCCGGGAGACGAACGGCAGCGCGGCGCAGTGCCGGTCGAGGTCGCGGCGGCGGATCAGGTCGGGTTCCTCGACCACCACCACGCTGCCGGTGGGCAGCAGTTCGCCGAGCCCGTGCAGCAGGTCCAACGCGGTGCCCACCATGACCATCTCGTCCCGGCCCAGGTCCAGCTGCACCCGTCACCCCTCCGCCCGCGCCGGACCGGACGGCCGGCGCAGCGCGACCCTAACCGGACGGCGGCCCGGGTCGGCAGCCGCGTCGCGTACTCGTCAGCGACCCAGCGCGGACACGACAGAGCCGGCGGACCACAGGGGTCCGCCGGCTGAGCAGTACGAGAAGGTGGGTGCTACCGCGTCAGGCGCGGGTGACCTTGCCGGCCTTGATGCACGAGGTGCAGACCTGCAACTTCTTGGTGTTGCCGCCACCGGCCGGGGTACGCACCGACTGGATGTTCGGGTTCCAGCGGCGGTTGGTCCGCCGGTGCGAGTGGGACACGTTGTGGCCGAAGCCCGGTCCCTTGCCACAGACGTCGCACACGCTAGCCACGGGATACTCCTGGGATTGAAACGTTCATGAGGTCGCCGGCAGGTGCTGCCCGGGCAACCTGGTCAGGTTACCCGATGACCCGCCGACCCGGCGAACCGGCCCGGTCGGGCGACCGCCCGCGCCCCAGCCCGCAGGTGGTGCTGGGCACTTCCGCCGTCTGGTGGGCCGGTCCGGCGGCAACGGTACCGGAAGCCCCGACCACCGGCGCCAGGATCACCGCCGGGCCGGAGGCGACCGGACACGCCGGACGAGTCCGACGGGTGTCGGCGTGCGCCAGTAGGCTTCTGGCCGTGCTGGACACCCTCGACGCCGCCGCGGTCCGTCGCTGGTGCGCGAGCGGGCTGGCCGCGCTGAAGCGCCACCAGGGTGAGATCGACCAGCTGAACGTCTATCCGGTGCCCGACGGCGACACCGGCACCAACCTGGTGCTCACCCTCACCTCGGCCCAGCAGGCTCTGGCGATGGACCTGGACACCCTCCCAAACAGCGGGCCGACCGCGCACGGGCACGCGTTGCGGCTGATGGCCCAGGGCGCGCTGCTCGGCGCACGCGGCAACTCTGGGGTGATCCTGTCGCAGATCCTGCGCGGCTTCGCCGACGCGGTCGTCGCCGTGCCGGCGGTGCGCGGCCGGGAGTTGGCCACCGCGCTGCGGTCCGCCACCGCCGCCGCGTACACGGCGGTCGCCCGGCCGGTGGAGGGCACCCTGCTCACCGTGGTCGGCGCGGCCGCTCTCGCGGCCGAGCGCACGGACAGCGACGACCTGCCGGCGGTGGCCCGGGCCGCGGCGCGGGCGGCGGCCGAGGCGCTGGCCCGGACCCCGGAGCAGCTGCCGGCCCTGGCCCGCGCCGGCGTGGTCGACGCAGGCGGCCGAGGGCTCTGCGTGCTGCTCGACGCCCTGGTCGAGGTGCTCACCGGGGAGGTCGCCGCCCGGCTCGCGCCGGCGCCGCGCTCCGCCCGGCCGGCGGCCACCGTTGCCCGGGAGACAGGCTCCGACGAGTACGCCTACGAGGTGCAGTTCCTCCTCGACGCCGACGCCGAGGCGGTGGCTGGGATGCGCCAGGCGCTGAACGCACTGGGGGATTCGCTGGTCGTCGTCGGCGACGGGCATGAGCCGGAAGGCACCTGGAACGTGCACGTGCACGTCAACGACGTGGGCGCGGCGGTCGAGGCGGGCGTCGCCGCCGGTCGCCCGTACCGGATCTCGGTGACCCGCTTCGCCGACCAGTCGGAGCCGTCCCTCGGCCCGGCGACGGACGGCCGAGCCGCCGTGGTGGTGGCCACCGGCGTCGGGATCGCCGGGCTGTTCGCCGCGGAGGGCGCCACCGTCGTGCCGGGCAACCCGTCCACCGGCGAGCTGTTGGACGCGGTGCGCAGCACCGGCGCGGCCCGGGTGGTGGTGCTGCCCAACGACCCGAACACCGAGGCCGTGGCGAGCGCGGCGGCCCGCGAGGCACACCGGTACGGCATCAAGGTGAGCGTGGTGCCGACCCGTTCGCCGGTCCAGGCGCTGGCCGCCCTCGCGGTCCGCGACGGCGCCCGCCGCTTCGAGGACGACGTGATCGCGATGGCCGAGGCGGCCGGCGCCTGCCGCTACGCCGAGGTCTGCCACGCCAGCCGGGAGGCGCTGACCGTGGCCGGCCCGTGCCGCCCTGGCGACGTGCTGGCGCTGGTCGAGGGGGAGGTGCACCTGATCGGCACCGACCTGACCGACACCTGCGCGGCCGTCGTCGACCGGATGCTCGGCGGCGGCGGGGAACTGGTCACCCTGCTGGCCGGGGTGGACGCGCCGGCCGGGCTCACCGATGCCGTCCGTGCGCACGTCGCGCGGCGCTGGCCGTTCGTCGAGGTGCAGGCGTACCCCGGCGGCCAGCCGTATTATCCGCTCCTGGTGGGAGTCGAATGAGCGAGCCGGCCACGGTGGACACTCCGTTGAAGAAGCTGGTCGGGGACAAGACGGCCAAGGCGTTGGCCGCCCACCTCGACCTGCACACCGCGGGTGACCTGGTCTACCACTTCCCGCGCCGCTACGACGAGCGCGGCGAGCACACCGACATCCGCTCGCTGGACGTCGGTGAGCAGGTCACCGTGATGGCCCAGGTGCAGCGCACCGCGGTGCGCCCGATGCGCCAGCGCCGGGGCAACCTGCTGGAGGTGACCGTCGGCGACGGCTCGGGCGGGTTGCTGACGCTGACCTTCTTCGGCAACCAGGCGTGGCGCGAGCGGGAGCTGCGTCCGGGCCGGTGGGGGCTGTTCGCCGGCAAGGTCACCGAGTTCCGGGGCAAGCGTCAGCTCAACGGTCCGGAGTACGTCCTGCTCGGCGAGGGCGGCGAAGGCGAGGCAGCGCTCAGCGACGAGATCGAGGAGTTCGCCGGCGCGCTGATCCCCGTCTACCCGGCCGCGGCGGCGGTGCCGACCTGGGTGATCGCCCGCTGCGTGCGGGTCGTGCTGGACACCTTCACCCCGCCGGAGGATCCGCTGCCGGCCACCGTGCTGGCCAGCCGCAATCTGGTCGGGCTGGGCACCGCGCTGCGGGAGATCCACCGACCGACCAGCAAGGAGGAGCTCTACCGGGCGCGGCGGCGGCTCAAGTGGGACGAGGCGTTCGCCGTCCAGGTGACCCTGGTGCAGCGCAAGCACCGGGCCGCTGACTGGCCGGCCCGGCCCCGTCCGGCGCGCGCCAGTGGGCTGCTGGACGCCTTCGACGCCCGGCTGCCGTACGAGCTGACCGCCGGTCAGCGCGAGGTCGGCGTGGAGATCGCCGCGGACCTGGCCGCCCCGCACCCGATGCACCGGTTGTTGCAGGGCGAGGTGGGTTCGGGCAAGACGGTGGTGGCGCTGCGGGCGATGCTCCAGGTGGTCGACGCGGGCGGGCAGGCGGCGCTGCTGGCGCCCACCGAGGTGCTGGCCGGTCAGCACCACCGCGGCATGCGCGACCTGCTCGGGCCGCTCGGCCGGGCCGGCGAGCTGGATTCCGCCGACAACGCCACCCGGGTGGAGCTGGTCACCGGCTCGCTGGGCGCGGCCGCCCGCCGCCGGGCGCTCGGCGAGGTGGCCAGCGGCGCCGCCGGCATCGTGCTCGGCACCCACGCGCTGCTCTACGAGGGGGTGGACTTCGCCGACCTCGGCCTGGTGGTGGTCGACGAGCAGCACCGTTTCGGCGTGGAGCAGCGTGATGCGCTGCGGTCCAAGGCCGACCAGCCGCCGCACGTGCTGGTGATGACGGCCACCCCGATCCCGCGCACGGTGGCGATGACCGTCTACGGCGACCTGGAGGTCTCCACCCTCTCCCAGCTGCCTCGGGGCCGCTCGCCGATCGCCTCGCACGTGGTGCCGGCCGCCGAGCGACCGGCCTTTTTGGACCGGGCCTGGCGCCGGCTGCGCGAGGAGGTGGCCGCCGGGCACCAGGCGTACGTGGTGTGCCCGCGAATCGGTGAGGGACCGGCGTCGGAGGAGGAGCCGCCGCCGGTGGACGACAACGGGCGCCGGCCGCCGTTGGCGGTGACCGAGGTGGCACCGCTGCTGGCCGAGGGGCCGCTGCACGGGCTGCGGATCGGGGTGCTGCACGGCCGCCTGCCGGCCGACGAGAAGGACGCGGTGATGCGCTCCTTCGCCGCCGGTGACCTGGACGTGCTGGTGGCGACCACGGTGGTCGAGGTCGGTGTGGACGTCCCGAACGCGACCGTGATGATCGTGCTGGACGCCGACCGGTTCGGTGTCTCGCAGCTGCACCAGCTGCGCGGCCGGGTCGGCCGGGGCGCCGCCGCCGGGCTCTGCCTGCTGGTCAGCGAGGCGGCCGAGGGGTCGTCGGCCCGGGAGCGGCTGGACGCGGTCGCGTCCACCAGCGACGGCTTCAAGCTCGCCGAGCTGGATCTGGAGCAGCGCCGCGAGGGCGACGTGCTGGGCGCCACCCAGTCCGGGCGCCGCTCACACCTGCGGCTGCTGTCGCTGCTGCGCGACGCCGACCTGATCCGCGACGCCCGCGCCGAGGCGATCGCCCTGGTCGAGGAGGACCCGGAGCTGACCCGGCATCCGGCGCTGGCCGCGTCGGTCACCGCCCTCGTCGACGAGGACCGCGCGGAGTACCTGGAAAAGGGCTGACGTTTCGACCCGCCACGAGGCGCGTGGTACGCGGGTGAAACGCCCGAGGGCGCGCCGACCGGGTGGTCGACGCGCCCTCGGGTTCAGCGCGGTTCGGTTCAGGCGGTGAACCGGAGCCGGCGACGGCGAGCGACCAGGAACAGGCCCGCACCGGCGGCCAGCAGGACGACAGCGCCGCCAGCGATCAGGGTGGTGTTCGTGCCGGTGAGCGGCAGGCCGCCACCCTCGCCCTCGTCGCACTCGGCCGGCTGCTCCCAGGCGATCGGCTCGGTGTCGTCAAGGCCGTCGCCGGCCGGCGTGACGGTGAGACCCTCGGTCGCGACGAAGGAGACGGAGCCGGTCTCGCCGGGCTCGACGGTCAGCGTCTTCGCCTCGCCCTTGTTCGGGGTCAGCGTGATGCTGACGGTCTCACCGTCGGCCGGGTTCTCGATCGTGAAGGTGAGCTTGTCGCAGGTCGATTCGACGGTGCCCACCGGCTCGGCCGGCGCCGGGGTGACGGTCGGCGTCGGGCTCGGGCTCTCGGCCGGCGGCTGGCTCGGCGACGGAGACGCGGTGGTGGGGGTCGGGGTCGGGGTGGGGGACGCCGTCGGGGTGGCGGTCGGCGTCGGGGTGGGCTGCACGGCGCAGGTGCCGGCCGGGGTGGCTGCCACCGTCCGGTGCTCGGTCACGATCCGGTCCGGACGCTCCCACCGCGCCTCGACGGTCAGCTCGATCTTCGGCTCCCGCTCGGTGAAGGTGTGGGTCTGGGTGGCGGTGAGGAGGTTCCCACCCTTCGCCGGGAGGATGGCATCGACCTTCAGGTCGCCAGCGGTGAACTCGCTGGTGATGGTCGACGAGACCGCGGTGATCCTGGCATCGATGTTCTCGCTGTTGCCGACCTTCCAAGTGACCGTGGTCTGGCCGTCGGCGGCCAGGCAGTAGGTGCCGGAGGGCTCGGGGTGGTGGGCGCTGGCCGGCGCGGCGAACGTCGTCATGGCGCCGACGCCGATCAGCGCGCCAGCGGCGACGGCCGCGATGCGCCGGAACGGAGACTTCGGACGGATCACTGGTACTCCTGGAGTGCTGAAGCGTTAGGGGCGTGGCCCGGGAGCGACAGTGGACGGTAACTGCACGTCCGTATGTCTAGGTGCCTTCCCGAGCCGTGGGCCGGCGGGTGGCCGCCGACACCCGGCAGACCCTAGCGAGATCCTCGCGAGTGATACAGCCCTCAGGATTTGCTAAGACTGATGTTATGAATGTGAGATCATTGATATACGAATAGTGATCATGTGCTCGCCCAGGCGATACCTATGGTGTCGGTCGTGGTCTCCATCGGCTCGCGTAGCGTCGGGGGTATGAGCAGGAGGAAACGGTGACCCGGATCGTGGCCGGGACGCTCGGCGGCCGGCGGATCGCCGCGCCTCCCGGCGCCGGCACCCGACCCACCTCCGACCGGGTCCGGGAGGCGCTCTTCAGCGCCGTCGAGGCCGAGGTCGACCTCAACGGCGCCCGCTTCGCGGACCTGTACGCCGGTTCCGGCGCGGTCGGGCTGGAGGCGCTCTCTCGGGGGGCCCGGCACGTCCTGCTGGTCGAGTCCGACGCTCGGGCGGCCCGGGTGATCCGGGAGAACACGGCGGCCCTGCGGGCCGGCCCGGCCGTCCGCCTGGTGACCGGCAAGGTGGCGACGGTGCTGGCCGCCGGCCCGGACGGTGGGCCGTACGACGTGGTGTTCGCCGACCCGCCGTACGCCGTGCCGGACGCGGAGATCACCGCGCTGCAGACGACGCTGGTCGACGGCGGCTGGCTGGCGCCCGACGCCCTGGTGGTGGTGGAGCGGTCCAGCCGCACCGGGCCGGTCGACTGGGTGGACGGGATCACTGCCGAGCGCAGTCGCCGTTACGGCGAGACCACCCTTTGGTACGGTCGCCGATCATGAGACGTGCGGTGTGTCCCGGCTCGTTCGATCCGGTCACCAACGGACACCTCGACATCATCGGCCGGGCCAGCCGGCTCTTCGACGAGGTGATCGTCGGCGTGCTGATAAACCAGTCGAAGAGTGGCCTGTTCACCGTCGAGGAGCGGATCGACATGCTCCGCGAGGTGACTGCCTCGTACGGCAACGTACGGGTCGAGTCGTTCCGGGGGCTGCTGGTCGACTTCTGCCGCGCCCAGCAGGCGAGCGTGCTGATCAAGGGCCTGCGGGCGGTCAGCGACTTCGACTACGAGCTGCAGATGGCCCAGATGAACATCGGGCTGGCCGGGGTCGAGACGTTGTTCATGCCGACCAACCCCCTCTACTCCTTCCTCTCCTCCAGCCTGGTCAAGGACGTGGCCAAGTGGGGCGGCGACATCTCCGCCCACGTCCCCGACCCGGTCCGGGAAGCCCTCCAGTCCCGCCTCGGCCCCCGCCCGTAACCCTCCGCGCCGCCGGTCTGCAGTTGCGGTCGGTGGATCGCGCGCCTCTGCGGCGACTGGGCGGGCCCTGTCGTGGCAGTGCAAGATCGACGGGGCTGGATCGTGGGTGGTCGCGGAATGTCATGATGTCGCGACGCGCCGGGTTGGGGTGGATGGGGCAGGTGTGGGGCGGGCACGACATGATTGGTAGAGCGGGGAACCGGCCGTAGCCCGCATCATGGAGGTCGGCCGAAGAACGACAGGGAGTGAGGTACCGGTGGACCCGCTCGATCGCATCGACGAACTGATCGCCATGGTGGAGCAGGCCCGCTCCGTCCCGATGTCGCGGAACAACTGCATGGTCGACCGGGGTGAGATGATCGCGGCCCTCGACGAGGTGCGCGCCGACCTCCCCGCCGACCTGCGTCGTGCCGCCGCGCTGTTGGACGAGCGCGACAAGATCATGGAAGCCGGCAAGCGCGAGGCGGACCGGATCATCAGCGAGGGTGAGGCGGAACACGCCCGCCTGGTCTCGGTGAACGAAATCACTGTGTCGGCCGAGCACGAGGGCGCCCGGATCATCGCCGAGGCCCGGGCGGAGGCGCAGCGCCTGCGCGAGGAGGTCGACGACTACGTCGACACGGCGCTGGCCAACTTCGAGCAGTTCCTCACCCGGGCGCTCGCCTCGATAGAGCGTGGCCGCGACAAGATGCACGCGCTACGGGAGATCGGCACCTTCGGTGGGGATGAGGCCGAACGCCCGCTACCCTTCTGAGCGGCACCTCACCAGCCGACATTCTCGGGCGGGCGTCGCCCCCGGTTCGACGGTCCGGCGGTCGCCCAGGTAACCTTTTTTGTCGGCCTCTCACCGGCCGGAGTCTGACTATGCCCAAGCACTCGCCATCGACACTCGACCCCAGGTCGCCGCTGGTCCTCGACACGAGGGACCTGCCGCGCCGCCCTGGCGCGTTGCGTGAGGTCCAGCGGGTCGTGCCGGCACCGGCGGACCTCGGTGTGGAGTTGATCGGCGTGCCGGAGGGCGCGGGCCTCGACCTCGATCTGAGGTTGCAGTCGGTGTCCGAGGGTGTGCTCGTCTCCGGGACCATCACCGGTCCCATCCGGGGCGAGTGCGGGCGCTGCCTACGCGAGATCAACGAATCGATGGCCGTGACGATCCAGGAGCTGTACGCGTACGAGAACAGCACCACGGACGTCACGACCGACGAGGACGAGGTGGGCCGGATGCAGGGCGATCTGATCGACCTGGAGCCGGCGCTGCGGGACGCGTTGGTGCTCACGCTGCCGACCAACCCGCTCTGCCGGGAGGACTGCCCAGGACTGTGCCCCGAGTGTGGGGTGCACTGGGACGATCTGCCGGCCGACCACAGTCACCAGCAGATCGACCCGCGTTGGGCGGGCCTGACGCAATTGACCCGTACAGAGGAGTAAGAACCGTGGCCGTCCCGAAGCGCAAGATGTCGCGCAGCAACACCCGGTCCCGCCGGGCGAACTGGAAGGCGACCGTGGTCGCGACCGTCGCGTGCCCGCAGTGCAAGTCCCCGAAGCTGCCGCACGCCGCCTGCTCCGTCTGCGGCACCTACAACGGCCGCCAGGTTCTCGAGGTCTGACCTGGACGCCGAGTGACGCCCCCGACCCCAGGTCGGGCGGCGCGCGCACCCTGGCATTCGCCCGGTGCCCCGGCTCCCTCCGACGCCGGCCGGCCTACTCCGGTCAACGTCCCGGTGGAGCCGGGCACCGCGCGGATCGCCGTTGACCTCCTCGGCGGGGACGACGCTCCCGCCGTCGTGGTTGACGGCGCTCTGCGTGCCGTGCGCGCCGACCCCAACCTGCATCTGCTGCTCGTCGGCCCGAGTGAGGTGGCCGACGAGCTGATTGCTGCCCTCGATCCGGCCCAACGGGCCCGGATCACGGTGCGGCCGGTTCGCGACGCCGTCGGCATGGCCGACCATCCGAGCGCCGCCCGCGCGGAGAGCACCGTCCGGGCCGCTGTCACCGCCGTCCGCGACGGCACCGCCGACGCCCTGGTCTCCGCCGGTGCCACCGGCGCGACCGTCACCGCGGCCGTGCTCGGCCTCGGCCGCTGGCCGGAGATCCGCCAACCCGCCCTGGTCGCCACCCTGCCCGCTGTCGCCGGGCCGGTCGTCCTGCTCGATGTCGGCGGCTCGCTGGAGCCCCGTCCGGCCACCCTCGCCCGGCACGCCGTGCTCGGCGCCGCGTACGCCGCGGTGGCGCACTCGATCGCCGAGCCTCGGGTCGGGCTGCTCTCCGTCGGCACCGAGGCCGGCAAGGGCGACCGGGTTCGCCGCGCCTCCGACCCCTTGCTCGCCGTCGAGCCGCTGCCCCGCGGGGCGCGCTACGTCGGCCTGGTCGAGGGGTACGACGTGGCCCTCGGCGCGCGCGCCGATGTGGTGGTCACCGACGGCTTCACCGGTAACGTGCTGCTGAAGGCGATCGAGGGCGCGTACGCGATGGCCGGCGGCCCGCCCGTCGGTGGTGTCGCCCCCCGCGCCGCCGCCCTGCTCGGAGTGGCCGGAACGGTGGTCGTCTGCCACGGCGCCGCCCGTGCCGACGACGTCGCCTCCGGCATCGCCCTCGCCGCCCACCTGTGGCGGCGGCGCGCCACTGACCTGATCTCCGCGTTGCTCGACGGCGACGCCGCGACGGACCGCACAGACCGTTCCACCGACACCGAGGTACGCACATCATGAGCAACGACAAGCGGCGGCAGGCGTCCGTCGGTCACCTGGAAGCCGCCTTCGGCGTGAGCCTGGAACCCGACCTGTTGCAACGCGCGCTGACCCACCGCTCGTATGCGTACGAGAACGGCGGCCTGCCGACCAACGAGCGGTTGGAGTTCCTCGGCGACTCGGTGCTCGGCGTGGTGATCACCACAGCGCTCTTCCACAACCATCCGGACCTGCCCGAGGGGCAGTTGGCCAAGCTGCGGGCCAGCGTGGTCAACATGCGCGCGCTCGCCGATGTGGCCCGTGGTCTGGGCCCGGACGGCCTCGGCGCGTACCTGCTGCTCGGCAAGGGCGAGGAGACCACGGGCGGCCGGGACAAGGCGAGCATCCTCGCCGACACCCTGGAGGCGCTGCTCGGCGCGATCTACCTCCAGTACGGGCTGGACACCGCCGGGATCGTCATCCACCGGCTCTTCGACCCGCTGATGGCCGAGTCGGCCGGTCGGGGCGCCGCCCTGGACTGGAAGACCAGCCTCCAGGAGTTGACCGCGGCGCTCGGGCTCGGCGTGCCGGAGTACCGCATCGAGGGCACCGGTCCGGACCACCTCAAGACGTTCACCGCCTGGGTGGTGGTGGCCGGCAACCGGTACGGCGGCGCCGAGGGGCGCAGCAAGAAGGAGGCCGAGCAGCGGGCCGCCGAGGCGGCCTGGCGGATGCTCGCCGACCAGGACGACAAGGACGATCAGGACAGCCAGGACGGCCAGGCCGGAGCGGACGGACGGACCAACCTGGACGGCTCGGCCGACCGCGAGGGGCCGATCGGGCCGATGGAGCGGGCCGCACGGGTGGCCCGGACCGAGGAGGCCGACCACGCGGCGCAGGCCATGCCCGCCGACGTCGCGGCGGAGCGGGCCAACGGCGCCGGTCCGAGCAGCAATGGCGCGGGTCCGGCCGCTGGCGGCAACGGTGCCCAGACGGCCGGCGCCGACCGGGCCGGAGCCACCGAAGGCCGTGAGACGGGGCGACGCCGTGCCTGAGCTGCCCGAGGTGGAGACCGTCCGGCTGGGGCTGGCGCAGTGGGTCACCGGCCGCCGGATCGCGTCGGTGGAGGTTCGTCACCCCCGTGCGGTCCGCCGGCACATCCCCGGCGGCGTGCACTTCGCCGACGTGCTCGCCGGCCGGACCGTGCTGGACGTCCGCCGCCGCGGTAAGTACCTGTGGCTGCCCCTGGACAGCGGCGACGCGGTGATCGGGCACCTCGGGATGTCCGGTCAGCTGCTGCTCCAGCCACCCGGCACGCCGGACGAGACCCATCTGCGGGTGCGGTTCCGGTTCGCCGACGATGGGCCGGAGCTGCGCTTCGTCGACCAGCGCACGTTCGGCGGGCTCTCGGTCAGCGAGGGCGGTGCCGAGCTGCCCGCGGAGATCGCGCACATCGCCCGCGACCCGATGGACCCGGGGTTCTCCGACGCGGCTTTCGTCGCCGCGCTGCGCCGCCGGCGGACCGAGGTGAAGCGGGCTTTGCTCGACCAGACCCTGATCTCCGGCGTGGGCAACATCTACGCCGACGAGGCGCTCTGGCGCGCCGGGCTGCACGGTGCCCGTCCCACCGACGCGCTGACCGGCCCGGCCGCGCAGCGCCTGCTCGGCCACGTCCGCGACGTGCTCGCTGAGGCGATCAAGGAGGGCGGCACCAGCTTCGACGCCCTCTACGTCAACGTCAACGGCGAGAGCGGCTACTTCGACCGGGAGCTGAACGTCTACGGCCGGGAGGGTGAGCCGTGCCGGCGGTGCGGCGCGCCGGTCCGCCGCGAGGCGTTCATGAACCGGTCCTCGTACAGCTGCCCACGCTGCCAGCCGCGGCCCCGGGGTTCCCTTCGGGGATGACCCGGAGTCGGCTCCGGGTCGGTGCCGGCGGGTCGCGGCCGACCGCTCCGGGTTGGACCCCGGCGGTTGTCCGAATCGCGGGCTGATGCCCGCCGCGCCGCCCGAGCGGTCCCTTCGACGTGGGGGGATCGGACTCCGGGGACGGCCGGGGCCGATCCCCGATGTGATCGCCTCGTCACGTCCCTAGCGTCAGCACCGTTGACAGGGGGCTGACGTGACAGGGGGACCCGAGATGGGGACGAGACCGGTGACGGTGCGGATGGCGCGGTGGAGCGCCGAGCACCCGTGGCGGGCGATCGCGCTGTGGGCCGTGTTCGTGGCGGTGTGCTTCGTCGGTGGCAACGCCGCCGGCCTCAACGAGGCGACCAGCGGCGACCAGGCGATCGGGGAGGCGGGCCGGGCCGGCCTGATTGTGGACGCCGGCGCCTTCGAAGACCCGGCCGTGGACAACGTCCTGATCACCTCCCGGGGCGGCGCACTGGACCCGGCGGCGGCGAAGGCGGCGGCGGACGATGCGGCGGCCCGGCTGCGTACGGTCACCGGGGTCGCCGAGGTCGGTCAGCCGGTCCTCTCCCGGGACGGCTCGGCGCTGCTGTTGCCGATCACCATGTCCGGTGACCCGGACACCGCGTCGGACCGGGTGCAGCCGCTGCGCGACGCCACCGCCACCGTGCAGGACGCGCACCCGCAACTGCGCGTCGAGCAGGTCGGTGGGCCGTCGATCGGGCAGGCCCTCGACGACACCCTGGGCAAGGACTTCAAGCGCGCCGAGCTGCTCAGCCTGCCGGTCACCCTGGCCATCCTGATCATCGCGTTCGGCGCGCTGATCGCGGCCAGCGTGCCGGTGCTGCTGGCGCTCTCCTCGGTGGCCGCCGCGATGGGTCTGTCCACCCTCGCCTCGCACCTGGTGCCGGCCACCGACACCACGGCCCCCGTGATCCTGCTGATCGGCATGGCGGTCGGGGTCGACTACTCGCTGTTCTACGTCCGCCGGGAGCGGGAGGAACGCGCCAAGGGCCGCTCCGGGCTGGACGCGGTGGAGATCGCGGCGGAGACCTCCGGGCACGCCGTGGTGGTCTCCGGCTTCGCCGTGATCATCTCGATGGCCGGGCTGCTGCTCGCCGGCGACGTGGTCTTCTCGTCGCTCGCGGTCGGCTCGATCCTGGTGGTCGCGGTCGCGGTGGTCGGCTCGCTGACCGTGCTGCCCGCTCTGCTGGCCAAGCTCGGTCGCTGGGTCGACCGGCCCCGGGTGCCGCTGCTCTGGCGACTGACCGCGCCGCGCGCCGGCCGGCACGGCGAGCCTCGCTCGCCCCGGCTCTGGCCGGCGGTGCTCCGGCCCGCGCTGCGCGCCCCGGTGCCGACCCTGGTCATCTCGGTCGGTCTGCTGCTCGCGCTGGCCTCCCCGGCGCTCGGCATGAAGCTGAAGTTCCCCGGCATGGAGGACCTGCCACGCACCACCCCGGCAATGCAGGCGTACGACCGGCTCACCGCCGCCTTCCCGAGCACCGGCACCAACCACGTGGTGGCGGTCCGGGCACCGGCCGAGCAGGCCGACCGGGTCCACGCCGCGCTCACCGACCTGGCCGCCCGGGCCGCCGGCGACCCGCTGTTCGCCCCCACGGAGACGGACGGCCCGAAGATCGAGGTGTCGGCCGACCGGCGGGTGTCGGTGCTGGACGTCGCCACCCCGTACGCCAGCCGTGACGACCGCTCCGTGCAGTCGCTGGAGAAGCTGCGTGAGGACCTGGTCCCGGCCGAACTGCGGGACATCCCGGGCATCGAGTACGCGGTCGGCGGCGGTGTGGCCGACAGCGAGGACTACGCACAGCACATCCGGGACAAGCTGCCGCTGGTGATGGGCTTCGTGCTGGTGCTCACCTTCCTGGTCATGATGTTCACGTTCCGGTCGGTGGTGGTGGCGGCCAGCTCGATCGCCCTGAACCTGCTCTCCGCCGGTGCCGCGTACGGGCTGCTGGTGTTGATCTTCCAGGGCGACTGGGCGGCCGGGCCGCTCGGCTTCACCTCGATGGGTGCGATCGTGTCCTGGCTGCCACTGTTCCTCTTCGTGGTGCTCTTCGGTCTCTCGATGGACTACCACGTCTTCGTGGTCAGCCGGATCCGCGAGGGGATCCGGGCCGGCATGTCCAACCGGGACGCGGTGGCGTACGGGATCACCTCGTCGGCCGGCGTGGTGACCAGCGCGGCGATCGTGATGGTCGGGGTGTTCTCGATCTTCGCCACGTTGAGCACGATCGACATGAAGCAGCTCGGCATCGGCCTGGCGGCGGCGATCCTGCTGGACGCCACGATCATCCGGGGCGTGGTGTTGCCGGCGCTGATGACCATGCTTGGTGACGCGAACTGGTGGACTCCGCGCTTCCTGCGGCGGCGTCCGGCGCCCGCGCCCACCGAACCGCCGGCCCCTTCCCCGGAGTTGGTGGCGGTGCCCTGACCCGCGTGTGCCGCCGGGCCGAGCCGCGACCGCGGCCCGGCCCGGCGGTGTCTCACCGTCGCGCCCCGGTCGGCCCTCGAACGTTCAGGGCAGCGGGCAGGCTGCCCGCCAGGCGTCCAGCGCCCGTTCCTTGCGGATCGACGCGAAGCCGTAGCCGACGGTGGTGACGCAGAAGTCGTCGGTCGAGCCGGTGTACTCGACGTGGAAGACCGGCTTGCCGGCGTCGGCGAACGGCAGCAGCTTGGCGCACTGGTCCAGCCGGACGCACTCCTCGTTGACCGCGAAGTCGAAGTCCGGGGCCAGCGCGGCGAGCTGCGGCACGTCGTTGACCAGCCCAGGGGAGAGGTCCAGCGACCGGGCCAGCTGCGCCAGTCGGCGGTTGAACAGCAGTTGGTCGTCGAAGTCGAGCGGGAAGCCGCTGCGAGACGCGTACCCGTCGGCGTCGGCCAGCGCCACCGCGCCGAAGCCCTTGCCCCGGCAGAGCCGGAACCGGTCGGCCAGCACCGGCTCCAGCGCGTCCCACCCCCGGACGTCCAGCCACCGGCTGCCGGGCCGGCGGCCGGCCGAGCCCTGTACGGCCACCGGGAACCGGCTGGCGTCCGGGTCGACCGAGCGAACCGAGCCGACGTGCACCTGGCAGATCAGCCGGCGCTCCCGGGAGCGCAGCTCGGCGGTCTGGGCGGCCGTGGTGACCACCGGGTCGAGCAGGAAGACGTCGGCGTCCACCGCCGGGTCGAGCGTGCCGCTGAGCTGCCACTGCCACTGCCAGTGGCGGGCCTGGTCGGACGGCCACGGGGTGGGCGCACCGGGCGGGGTGTGCAGGTCGACCCGGCAGCCGTACACCGGCACCACCAGGACGAGCGCGACGGCGGCCGACAGGATCCGGCGCAGCGGGCGTACGGCGGCGCGTCGCCGCGGCCGGATCCGCATCGGCAGCTCCCGGGTCGCGGGCGGCCCGTCGCCGCCCTCACCGGTACGCCGACGCCCCCACGCTCCGGCCCGACGTACCTCACCGGGTCAAACGAGCGCGGGGGCGGGAACGACGCGCGGTCAGCGCGGCGCCGCGAAGACCTGCGTCCAGTACGGACCGTTGCTGTTGGCGATGCCGACGCCGATCTCGGTGAAGGCGCAGTTCAGGATGTTGGCCCGGTGGCCCGAGCTGTTCATCCAGGCGTCCATCACGGCGGCCGGGGTCTTCTGGTTCCACGCCACGTTCTCGCCGTAGGTGCGCCAGGTGTAGCCGACCCTGTCCAGCCGGACGCCGGCGTTGCTGCCGTCGCTGCCGGTGTGCGACATGTTCTGGTGGTCGGCCTGATCCTGGCTGTGCCGTTGTGCCGCGGTCATCAGCTTGTCGTCAACGCTCAGCGCCTTGCAGCCGGCCTTGGTGCGCTCGGCGTTGACCAGGTTCACCACCTCTTGGGCCTGCGCGCTGACGGTGCCGCTGGAGCCGGAGCCCGAGCCGGTGGTGGTGCTCGGCGCGCTGGTGCGCGGGGTGCTGCGCCGCGAGGCGGCGGTGGTCCGCGATGACTCCGGGGTCGGCTTGACGACCTTGCTCGGCGTCGGGCTCGGCCGCGCCGGGCTGGGCGAGCCGGTCGGGGAGGGCGCGACCAGGTTGTCGCCCACCGGCTCCTCGGTCGGCACCGCCGGGGCGGCGGCGAGGGTGTCGTCGACAGCGCTCGGCTCGCTGGCCGCGCCGTCTCCGCCGGGCAGGGCGAGCGCGCCGACGCCGAAGCTCACCACGAGGGTGGCCGCTGCGGCGGCGCCGCCGATCATCAACGGGCGGCGCCAGCGCCGCTGGGACCGGTGCCGGCCCTCGTTGGAACGGCCCGCACCGGTCGTATCGGTCTGCCAGCCGCCGGTGGTCTCGTCGCCAGCGTCGGTGCTCCAGCCGCCGGTGGTCTCCTCGAGCGGGCGACTGGCGCGCCAGTCGCCGGTTGGCTCGTCCCCCGGTCGGTTGGCGGGCGCGTACGCCGGCCAGGCAGCGGTGGGGCCGTCGGCCGGCCCGGCGGGGGTCGCCGGTTCCGACTGCCAACGGCCGGTGGGCTCCGCGCGGTGCCATTCGTCGCCGGGTTGGTCGGGGTCGTCTCCGAACAGGTACGCCGAACGGGGTTCCGGGCGGTCGCTCAGCCAGTCCGGCTCGTCGGTCGGCCGCTCAGCGCGCCGCGGGGCGCCGTTCGGGTCCATCGGGTCGGTCCAGCCGTACACGCACTGCCTCCACGGGGTCGGTTATAGGCCGAGGTGACGCTACGACTAGCCCGTTACCTGCGGCAACGTGGCTAAGGAAGAGTTAAGGGGAAGTCGGACGCCAAGGTGCGGACTTCCGGCAATCACGGCGTACAGTAAAGGTGTCCGGACAGAGAGTGTCCGTGCCTTGAGGCAGCCCCCCGACAAGTGGACAGGTCGACGTAGAGATGATCTACGGCCTGCGAGAACTTGACGAAGGAGGGGTTTGCGGCTCAATATGTAGGTGTCGCCAGTCGCGCCCGGTCATGTCCAGATACAGCTGGAATGACAGCCGCGTACAAATGGGCGCGCGTTGGCCGGCCTTTCCGGCAGCGCATATCAAGGAGTCAGCATGGCGAAGGCCCTCTACGGCCACGTAGGTGCAGCGCCCGACCGGCGTCTGCTCGACGAGGTCACCCGACTGCGTGCCAGGGTTCAGGCACTGGAGTTCGAGATCACGCGTCTGCGTGCCGACAATGATCGGCTCGCGGCGGCTGCGGCGGAGGCGGACGACCTGCTCCGTCTGGCCGAGCCGGCGCTGACCTGATCTTCGGGGTCGGAAAACTGAATCGCACCATCGCAAAAATGCGCGCCGACACCTCTGTGCCGGCGCGCAACGCTGTCCGGCTCCTATCGCGGACGACGATTTATGATCTTGTTGTTGACCGCTTGGGAACCGCGCCGACTGTTTCCGAAAAGGTGTCGGCCGGCGGGTCGATCATGAATGGTGTTTGCCTTTCTCGTCACCACCGCAACAACAGCGCGACCGGCTCGCGGTCGCGTCCCGCACTCACGACGGGTGTGACCCGGGGCGGGTCGAGTGCCCGACCGTTCCCGCCACCGGGTTAGTCTGCGGGTTCACCCAGGTCCGCGCAGCCGGCGACGGTACGGCGGCCACCGGACGAGGATCGAGAAGGTGTATCTCAAAAGCCTGACGGTGAAGGGCTTCAAGTCCTTCGCCTCCGCCACGACGTTGAAGCTGGAGCCCGGGATCACCTGCGTGGTGGGCCCCAACGGCTCCGGCAAGTCCAACGTCGTCGACGCCATCGCCTGGGTGCTCGGCGAGCAGGGCGCCAAGGCGCTGCGTGGCGGCAAGATGGAGGACGTGATCTTCGCCGGCACCGCCGGCCGGGCGCCGCTGGGTCGCGCCGAGGTCACCCTCACCATCGACAACACCGACGGCGCGCTGCCGATCGAGTACACCGAGGTCTCCATCACCCGCCGGATGTTCCGCTCCGGCGAGAGCGAGTACGAGATCAACGGCAGCACCTGCCGGCTGCTGGACATCCAGGAGCTGCTGTCCGACTCCGGCATCGGCCGGGAGATGCACATCATCGTCGGCCAGGGCCGGCTCGACGGCATGCTGCACGCCAAGCCGGAGGACCGCCGGGCGTTCATCGAGGAGGCGGCCGGCGTCCTCAAGCATCGCAAGCGCAAGGAAAAGGCGCTGCGCAAGCTCGACGCGATGCAAGTTAATCTCAACCGGCTGACCGACCTCACCGCCGAGCTGCGCCGCCAGCTCAAGCCGCTGGGCCGGCAGGCGGAGGTGGCCCGACGTGCCGCCGCCATCCAGGCCAACCTGCGCGACGCCCGGCTGCGGCTGCTCGCCGATGACCTGGCCACCCTGCGGAGCACCCTCGATCGGGAGATCGCCGACGAGACCGCGGTGCGGGAGCGGCGCGAGCAGGTCGAGGCCGAGCACGCCGAGGTGCAGGGCCGGCTCGGTGAGCTGGAGGCCGCGCTGGCCGAGGACGCCCCGCTGCTCGCCGCCGCCCAGGACACCTGGTACAAGCTGTCCGCCCTGCAGGAACGCTTCCGCTCGATCGAACAGCTGGCCCGGGAGCGGCTGCGGCACCTGAGCACCAGCGGCGACGACGAGCGGACCGGCCGCGACCCGGACCAGCTGGAGGCCGAGGCTGAGCGGGTCCGCGAGCAGGAGGAGGAGCTGCGCGGGGCGCTCACCGACGACCAGATCCGACTGGCCGAGGCGGTGGAGCACCGCCAGGAGCTGGAACGGCAGCTCGCCGCCGCCGAACGGGAACTGGTCGCCGCCGCCAAGGCCATCGCCGACCGGCGGGAGGGGATGGCCCGGCTCACCGGCCAGGTCAACTCGGCCCGGGCCCGGACCACCAGCGCCGGCGAAGAGATTGAACGGCTCGCCGTCGCGCACGCCGACGCGCTGGGCCGCGCCGAGCAGGCGCAGGCCGACCTGGACGCGGTGGCCGCGCAGTCCACCGAGGCGGATCGGGACAACGCCGACCTGGACGCCCGGCACGCCGAGGCGGTCGCCGTGCAGGACCGGGCACAAGCCACCGCCCGGTCGCTGGCCGACGCCGAGCGGGCGGCGGAGAAGGACGCGGCCACCTGGAAGGCCCGGGAGGAGGCGCTCGCCCTGGGCCTGCGGCGCAAGGACGGCGCGGGTGCGCTGCTCGCCCGTGCCGGCGACGTGCCCGGCCTGCTCGGCAGCCTCGCCGGGCTGCTCACCGTCGCGCCCGGGAACGAGGCCGCGCTGGCCGCCGCGCTCGGCGGCCTTGCCGACGCGGTCGCGGTCAGCGGGGTGGACGAGGCCGTCGAGGCCATGCGGCTGCTGAAGATCTCCGACGCCGGCCGGGCCGGCCTGCTGGTCGGCAGCCCCGCCGGGCCGGGCATGACCGGCTCCGCCGACGCGCTGCGGCCGAAGCTGCCCGACGGGGCCCGGTGGGCACCCGACCTGGTGGAGTGCAGCGCCGAGCTGCGCCCCGCCGTGCACCGCGCGCTGCGCGACGTGGCGCTCGTCGACGATCTGGCCGCCGCCGCCGAGCTGGTCGCCGGCAACCCCGAACTGCGCGCCGTCACCCCGGACGGTGACGTGGTCGGGGCGTACGCGGCGGCCGGTGGGTCGGCCAAGGCGCCCAGCTACATCGAGGTGCAGGCTGCCGTCGAGGAGGCCCGCACCAACCGGCTCGCCGCCGAGCGCAGCGGCGCGGAGCTGCGCGACCAGCTCGTCGAGGCGCGTGCCGAGGTGACCGCCGCCAAGGAGGCCGTGCAGCACGCCGCTGCCGAGAAGCGCGAGGCGGAGAGCCACCGCAACGCCGCCGCCCGCCGGCTGGCCGAGCTGGGCGCGGCGGCCCGCTCGGCAAAGGCGGAGACCGACCGGCTCGGTGAGTCCCGGGCCCGCGCCGAGGCGGCCCGGCAGCGGGACCTCACCGCGCTCGACGAGCTGGAGGAACGGCTGCGGCTGGCCGAGGAGACCCCGGTCGACGCCGAGCCCTCGGCCGAGGAGCGGGACCAGCTCGCCGCGATGGTGCCGCAGGCCCGGCAGAACGAGATGGAGGTCCGGCTCGCGGTGCGTACCGCCGAGGAGCGCGTCTCCTCGATCGCCGGCCGGGCCGACTCGCTGGCCCGGCAGGCCACCGCGGAACGGGCGGCCCGGGAACGTGCCGCGGCCCGGCGGGCCGCGCGCACCCGGGGCGCGGGCATCGCCCGGGCCGTCGCCGGCGGCGCCCGGGAGGCGCTCACCCGGCTCACAACCTCGATCGCGGCAGCCGAGGAGCATCGCGACGCGGTGGCCCGGGAACGGGCCGCCCGCGAGGCGGAGCTCCAGGAGGTACGCGGGGCCGCCAAGCGGTTCGGCGCGGAGCTGGAGCGGCTGACCAGTCAGGTGCACCGGGACGAGGTGGCCCGCGCCGAGCAGCGGCTGCGCATCGAGCAGCTGGAGGCCAAGGCGGCCGAGGACTTCGGGTTGGACGTGGAGACCCTGGTCGCCGAGTACGGCCCCACCCAGCCCGTCCCGCCCACCCAGGCCGACGTCGCGGCCGCCGAACGTGACGGGCTGCCGGTGCCCGAGCCGGTCCGGTACGAGCGGCCGGTGCAGGAGAAGCGGGCCGGCAAGGCGGAACGCGAACTGGCCCTGCTCGGCAAGGTCAACCCGCTCGCGCTGGAGGAGTTCGCCGCGCTGGAGGAGCGCTACAAGTTCCTCTCCGAGCAGTTGGAGGACCTCAAGGCCACCCGGCGGGACCTGCTCACCGTGGTCAAGGACGTGGACGAGCGGATCCTGGAGGTCTTCGCCAGCGCGTTCGAGGACACCGCGCGGGAATTCGAGCAGGTGTTCACCGTGCTCTTCCCCGGCGGCGAGGGCCGGCTGATCCTCACCGACCCGGAGGACCTGCTCACCACCGGCGTCGAGGTCGAGGCCCGCCCACCCGGCAAGAAGATCAAGCGGCTGTCCCTGCTCTCCGGTGGCGAGCGGTCGCTGACCGCGGTGGCCATGTTGGTGGCGATCTTCCGTGCCCGGCCCAGCCCGTTCTACATCATGGACGAGGTGGAGGCGGCCCTGGATGACGTGAACCTGGGCCGGCTGATCACGTTGCTGGCACAGTTGCGGGAGAAGAGCCAGCTGATCGTCATCACCCACCAGAAGCGGACAATGGAGATCGCGGACGCGCTCTACGGAGTGACCATGCGCAG
This sequence comes from Micromonospora sp. NBC_00389, assembly GCF_036059255.1. Taxonomy (NCBI): domain Bacteria; kingdom Bacillati; phylum Actinomycetota; class Actinomycetes; order Micromonosporales; family Micromonosporaceae; genus Micromonospora; species Micromonospora sp. NBC_00389. Next base: position 2,998,067 of record NZ_CP107947.1, read on the forward strand.
CGGCGTCACCCAGGTGATCAGCCAACGGCTCAACCGGGCCGACGAGGACGACCAGCGGCAGGACCGCGGCGAGGAGTACAGGTAGTGGCTCGGGAACGCGCGACGGCGCTGCTGCTGGATCTGGACGGCGTGCTGCGCCGGTTCGACCCGGCGGTGGCCGCTGGGGTGGAACGGGAGTTCGGCCTCGCCGACGGGGTGCTCACCGAGATCGCCATGCAGTGGGGGCGGCTCCAGCCGGTGCTCACCGGTCAGGTCAGTCACGCCGACTGGGTGAGCAGCGTGGCCGATGCGCTGGCCGAGCCGGCCGGCGGTCCGGACCAGGCCCGGGCGGCGGTGGAGCAGTGGCAGCGCTACCGGGGCGAGGTGGACACCGAGGTGCTCGACTTCGTCCGTGAGGTACGCGCCGCCGGGATCCGGGTCGGACTGGCCACCAACGCCACCGACCTGCTCGACGCCGACCTGGCCGCACTCGGCCTCACCGACGAGGTCGACGTGGTGGTCAACTCCTCCACGCTGGGCGTGCACAAGCCGGCACCGGAGTACTTTCAGGCGGCCTGCGCGGCGCTGGGCATCCTGCCGGCCAAGGTGCTCTTCGTCGACGACGAGGACTGGGCGATCCGGGGCGCCCGCGCGGCCGGGCTGTCGGCGCACCGCTGGGGCGGCCACGGCGACCTGCGCTACCTGCGGGCGGCGCTGGCGTACTGAGCGCCGCCGGTCACTCGCCGGTGGCGCCGTCGATGCGTTCCCGGATCAGGTCGGCGTGGCCGTTGTGCCGGGCGTACTCCTCGATCATGTGCACGTAGACCCAGCGCAGGTTGAAGACGCGCTTCTTGGCACCGACTTCGGTGAAGGTCTCGTCGAGCGAGTGCCCGGCGGCGGCCTCCCGGGCCAACGCCACCTCGCGGTGGAAGATGGCGAAGTCTGCCTGGGCGTCGGCGGCGCTGACGTCGTGATCGGCGTCCGGCGTCTCCGGGGTGAAGTACGGGTAGTCGACCGGTTGGCCGGCGAAGCTCTCCCGGAACCACCAGGCCTCCACCTCGGCCAGGTGCCGGACCAGGCCGAGCAGGGTCAGCCCGGAGGGCGGCACGCTGGGCGTGCGCAACTGGTCCTCGGTGAGCCCGGCGCACTTGAGCAGCAGCGTCTGGCGGTGGTAGTCGAGCCAGCCCTCGAGCATGGTGCGCTCGTCGCCGACGTACGGTTCGGGGGTCCGGGTGATCTCCGGTGCGGTCCAGGTCATGCCGCGTATCCTGCCCGGCGTTCCGGACAGTCCGCGACGGGTTGTCAGGGCACCACGACGACGGGCCAGCGCCCGGTGCGGACCAGACGGGTGGCGACCGAGCCGACCAGCCGGTGACCGGCCTGCTCGGAGGCGCCCACCACCACCATGTCGGCCTGGAACTCGTCGGCCGCCGCGCGCAGCTCGCCGTACGCGTCGCCGCGCCGGCACAGGAAGGTCACCGGTACGCCCAGCTCCTCGGCCCCGCGCCGGCACTCCCGGCGCAGCTCGTCGGCCAGCTCGTTGTGGGTCCGCTGCACCGCGCCGGCGTCCATCCCGGGCACCAGGGCGGTCAACCCGCTCGCTGAGCTGACGAAGACCACCACCAACGCGGCACCCTGCCGGCGGGCCAGGCCGGCGGCGTACCAGCCGGCCCGCTCGGAGGTGCGGGTGCCGTCCACGCCGACCAGGACCACCCGGGGCCCGTCCGTGCCGCGTTCGAACGGCAGCGGGCGGGTCCGGGGGCCGTACTCCTCGCGGTCCGGTGCTCCCACGCTCATGGCTGGCTACCTCACCTCTGCTCGCCGGTACGGACCACGGCGGCACCAGCGCCGGCCGCGATGGTTGATTCTTGCTCGATCTCGGCGCCGACCGGGGAGCTGTTGTGCTGCCGCAGCGGCACCTCCTTGATGAAGCTCACCGCGATCAGCGCGATCAGCGCGAAGGGGGCGGCGGCCAGGAAGATGTCGCCGGCGCCGTGACCGTAGGCGCTCTCCACCACTGCCCGGATCGGGCCGGGCAGGGTGTGCACGTCGGGCAGGACACCACCGCTGCCCGAGCTGGACGCGGAGATGCCGAGCCGGGCCAGGCCGTCTGACGTGTAACCCGTGACCTTGTGGGCGAGCACCGCGCCGAGCGCGGAGACGCCGATCGCGCCGCCCAGGCTGCGGAAGAACGCCACCACCGAGCTGGCCGCGCCGAGCTCGTGCGTGCCGACGGTGTTCTGCACGGCGAGGACCAGGTTCTGCATGGTCATGCCCAGGCCGATGCCGACCAGCGCCATGTAGACGCTGAGCAGGGTGAAGCTGGTGTCGGCCCGGAGCGTGCCCATCATCGCGAAGCCGACGGTGAGCAGCGCAGTGCCGATCACCAGGAACCGCTTCCAGCGGCCGGTACGGGTGATGATCCGGCCGCTCAGCGTCGAGGAGACCAGCAGGCCGAGGATCATCGGCAGGGTCATCAGGCCGGACATGGTCGGGCTCTGGCCGCGGCTGATCTGGAAGTACTGGCCGAGGAAGACCGAGGCGCCGAACATGCCCACGCCGACCGCGATGCTGGCGACGACGGCCAGGGTGATGGTGCGGTTGCGGAACAGCCGTGGCGGGATCATCGGCTCGGCGGCCCGGGTCTCTACCCGGATCGCCAGCGCGGCGAGCACCAGGGCTCCGACCACCATGGCGACGCTCTGCCAGGAGGCCCAGGCGAACTGGTTGCCGGCGAGCGAGACCCAGATCAGCAGCAGCGAGACGGCCGCGGTGATCAGCGTGGCGCCCCACCAGTCGATCTGCGCCTTCCGCTTCACGACGGGCAGGTGCAGGGTCTTCTGGAGCACGACCAGCGCGGCGATGGCGAACGGGACGCCGACGTAGAAGCACCAGCGCCAGCCGAGCCAGGAGGTGTCCACGATCACGCCGCCGATCAGCGGGCCGCCGATGGTGCCGACGGCCATCACGGCGCCGAGGTAGCCGCTGTAGCGGCCGCGCTCGCGCGGCGCGATCATGGTCGCCATGATCACCTGGGCCAGCGCGGTGAGGCCGCCGGCGCCGATGCCCTGGAGCACCCGGCAGGCGATCAGCTCTTCGGTGCCCTGCGCGGCGCCGGCCAGCACCGAACCCAGCACGTAGATCCCCAGGGAGAGCTGGACCAGGAGCTTCTTGCTGGTGAGGTCGGCGAGTTTGCCCCAGATGGGGGTGGTCGCGGTGGTCGCGAGCAGGGCCGAGGTGACCACCCAGGTGTACGCGGACTGACCGCCGTGCAGTTCCGTGATGATCCGCGGCAGCGCGTTCGAGACGACCGTGGAGGAGAGGATTGCGACGAACATGCCCAGCAGCAGGCCGGAGAGAGCCTCCAGAATCTGCCGGTGGGTCATGTCGACGCCGGTCGCCCGGGTGGGCGCTGTCGCCTGGCTCATCGTTGCTGCCTCCGAGTGGAGTCGAGGTGGAACGGCGGGGGCCTGCGGTGCGGCGGCCGCCTGGGAGTTGCCTGAGGCAACCATGCCTCTTGGTTGCCTCAAGCAACAACTTGTCGGAGGGGAGGAACATTCCGGGTCGGCGGGGGTCATTTCCGGGTGTCGTTGAACCGGGCGAGAAGCCGGGCGAACTCCTCGACGTCCCGTGCTGGCCAGTCGTTCAGGGTGCGCAGGAACTCTCCCACCCGCGCGGACCGGGCGGCATCAAACCGGCGCTGGCCCTCCTCGGTGAACCTGATCTGCGCGGCCCGCCGGTCGCTCGGATCGGGGTCGCGGCGGACCAGGCCGAGCGCTTCCAACCCGTTGATCTGCCGGCTCAGCGTCCCCTTGCCGACCCCGAGCCGCGCCGCCAACTCGGTCAACCGGATCGACCCGCTCCGGCGCAGCCAGAGCAGCAGCCCGTAGGTGTTCGGTTCGAGGTTCGGGTGCACCTCCCGGCCAATCTCCCAGGAAACCGCCCGACCACGGCGCAGCAGGGCGGTCAGTTCGTGCTCGACCGCCCGGATCGGCTCCGACAGGTGCTCGTCCACGGGCTCAAGACTACGGTCGGGTCGGATCAGCCGTCGTGGGAGAGTCGGCGGGCCATCACCGGGCGTAGTCGTCCGTCACTCGTGGTGCCCTCGATGGTCACGTCGGCCCCCCGGCCCTGATGGGTCAGCGTGGCCACCGCGTTGCCGAAGTACGGGCCGGCCAGCTTGCGCCAGCGCACCCCCGGCCGGCGGACACCGGCCGAGCGGGCCAGCGCCCGGGCGGCCCCCGCCGGGCCGGACGACCAGCCCAGCCGCATCACGGGACGCATGCCGGCCGGTACCTGGTTGTGGATCGGCGAACAGGTGAGCTGGTGCACCGGGGTGACCACCGTCGGATCGGCGAACCGGGCCCTCGCCACGTACGAGTGGTGCACGTCACCGGAGAGCACGCTGATCGACGCTGGCGGGGCGTACGCCGGCCCTGCGCCGACCCGCGCGCCGGGCTCGCTCGGCGTGCCGGTGCCGATCCGGGCGAAGGTCTCCGCGAGCGCCTCGAAGGATTGCCGGAAGGCCGCCCAGTGCTCCAGGTCCAGTGCGCGGCGCAGCTTCTCCGCCCCGCGGGCCACCCAGGGCCGGTGCGAGTCGGCCAGCTTCTCGTTCCACGCCTCGACGTGGTGGATGCCCTGCGGCAGCAGCCAGGGCAGCGAGGCGCCGACCACCAGGTGGTCGTAGACCCCGTGCGCCTGGTCGAGGAACCAGGACCACTCGCCCGGCGGCAGCATGGCCCGGTTGCCCTGGTCGAGCACCCGGCTGCACCGGTTGTCCAGCATGACCAGCCGGGTCCGGCCCAGGTCCAGTGCGTAGCTCCACTGGTACTGCACCGCGCGCCAGCGCTCGGTGTCGTGCGCCAGGTCGGACTCCTGGTCGACCCGGTGCCCGAACTCCCGCAGCACGCCGGTGGCGTCCTCGGCGGCCACGACCTTGGCGAAGACCGGGTCGGCGGCGACCTCGTCCGGGGAGAGGTTGCCCAGGTGCTGGTAGACCCAGTACGAGGCGAGCCCGCTGCCGATCCGCTCGGCCCACCACGGTTGCCCGCGGAGCTCCGCCCGCCAACTGGCCGAGGTGTTCCAGTCGTCGATGATCTCGTGGTCGTCGAACATCATCACGCTCGGCACGGTGGAGAGCAGCCAGCGGATCTCCGGATCCCGCCAGGACTCCAGGTAGAGCTTGGTGTACTCGTCGAAGCTCACCACCTGGTCGGCCGGGGCGCCCTTCGGCCGCCGCCGGCGCCGGCGCAGCAGCCGGCGCACCGTCGGCGAGGTGACGTCGGCGTAGACCTGGTCGCCGAGCAGCACCAGCAGGTCGGGCCGCGCGGCCGACTCCGGGTCGGCCATCAACCGCCGGGCGTACGCGTCCAGCGCGTCCGGCGGGAGCTTGCGGGTGGTGGCGTGCTGGGTGGTCTCCCGGCATGAGCCGAAGATCAGGCTGACCGGCTGGTCCCGGTCGTCGGCGGCCCGGGTGCGGATCACGCTCGGCGGGAAGCCACTGCTCGGCACCGGCCAGACGACCTCGTCGTCGACCTGCACCTCGTAGGTCGTCGCGCTGTCCGGGGTGAGCCCCTCCACCACCACGAGCGCGTAGTGGTGGTCGTACGCCGAGAAGGTGGGTGCGGTGCCGCCGGCGCCGGACGCGGTGCGGACGGTGACCACGGCGGGCGCCGCCGTCTCCACCCAGATGGTCGCCCGGGTGCCCACCACGCGCCGCAGGAGGGGGCCGATGAGCAGGTGTGGGGCGGGCATGCGGCCGAGCCTACCGCCGGTTCCTGGCACCGGTCGGGTGCGGTGGCTGGGACGCCATCGCCGGCATCTGACAGGATTCCGGCATGGCCGAATATCTCGTCCTCGTTCTGGTCCTGCTCGGTGTGCTGATCGTCGGCACAGTCGGGCTGGTGGTGCCGCGACTGCGGCGGCGGCCACAGCCTCCGCTACCGCGCACCGAGGTCGACACCCGGGCCGAAGAGGATCTCGCGGGCCCGCCGGTCGAGGCACCGGAGTCCGATCTGTCCACCGGTGTCCTGGTCGAGCCGCCAGTCATCGAGGCGCCCGCGCCGGCCGTGGAGGTGCCCGAGCCGACCGCCGGGCGGCTGGTCCGGCTCCGGTCCCGGCTGTCCCGCTCACAGAACGTCTTCGGCAAGGGCCTGCTCGGCCTGCTCGCCCGCGACCACCTCGACGAGGACGTCTGGGAGGAGATCGAGGACAGCCTCATCACCGCCGACGTCGGCGTCGACGCCACCCGCGACATCGTCGACCGGCTGCGCGAGCGGACCAGGGTGCTCGGCACCCGCTCGGCCTCCGAGCTGCGCGCGCTGCTCGCCGCCGAACTGGTCAACGCGCTGGACCCGAGCCTGGACCGGTCCCTGCGGACCGCGCCGAAGGACGGCGTGCCGGCGGTGCTGCTGGTCGTCGGCGTCAACGGCGCCGGCAAGACCACCACCTGCGGCAAGATCGCCCGGGTGCTGGTGGCCGACGGCCGCAGCGTGCTGCTCGGTGCGGCCGACACCTTCCGGGCCGCCGCCGCCGACCAGCTGGAGACCTGGGGGTCGCGGGTCGGTGCGGAGACCGTCCGCGGCCCGGAGCGCGCCGACCCGGCCAGCGTCGCCTTCGACGCGGTCAAGCGCGGCATCGACACCGGCGTGGACACCGTGCTCATCGACACCGCCGGTCGCCTGCAGAACAAGATCGGCCTGATGGACGAGCTGGGCAAGGTCAAGCGGGTCGTGGAGAAGCAGGGGCCGATCGACGAGACACTGCTCATCCTGGACGCCACAACAGGGCAGAACGGCCTGGAACAGGCACGGGTCTTCACCGAGGTGGTCAACGTGACCGGCGTGGTGCTGACCAAGCTCGACGGCACCGCGAAGGGCGGCATCGTGATCGCCGTGCAGCGCAAGCTCGGCATCCCGGTGAAGCTCGTCGGCCTCGGTGAGGGCAAGGACGATCTGGCCCCGTTCGACCCGGCGCAGTTCGTGGACGCGTTGCTGGGGACCGAGGCCGCCGGACGGGACGCGTAGTCTCGGGTGACCACCGACGATCGCGCGTACGCGGGCTGGCGCGACCCCGGCCACCCCTCGCAGCGCCTCGGGAGACCGTACGTGACTTCGCAGGAGATCCCGCTGCACGGCGGCAACGTGAGCACCGTGGTCCGGGTCGGAGACACGGTCCGCCGCAACGCCGGGCCGTGGACCCCGTCCGTGCACGCCCTGCTGCGGCACCTGGAGTACGTCGGGTTCACCGGCGCCCCCCGGGCGCTCGGCATGGACGAGCGCAACCGCGAGGTGCTGTCGTACCTGGAGGGGGAGTGCGGGGAGTACCCGCTCGCCCCGCACTGGGTGACCGACGAGGCGCTGGTCACCGTCGCCACCATGCTGCGGATGTTCCACGACGCGCAGTACGGCTTCACCCCGCCGCAGGGGGCGGTCTGGCGCTCGTTCGGGCCGCCGCCACCGGACACCGAGGTGATCTGCCACCACGACGCCGCGCCGCACAATGTGATCTGGCGGCCGGACGGCACGCTCGGGCTGATCGACTTCGATCTCGCCTCGCCGGGTTCCCGGATCTACGACGTGGCGTACGCCGCCTGGACCTGGGTGCCGATCTTCGCCGACCGGGACTCGATCACGCTGGGCTGGAAGCGTCCGGACCGGCCGCGCCGGCTGCGGCTCTTCGCCGACGCCTACGGGCTGATCCCCCGGGACCGGCACCGGCTCATCCGGACCATCCGCAAGCGGATCGTGGACCACGTCGAGGGGATCCGCCGGATGGCCGCCGCCGGTGAGCCGGCCTTCGTCCGGATCGTGCACAAGGGGCACCTGCGCCGGCCGATGCGCGACCTGCGGCTGCTCGACTATGAGCGGCACGCGCTGGAGAACGCCCTCCGCTGAGCCCTGGCCGGTCGATGCCCGGCCGGCCTCGGTGAGCGCGTCGGTCGATGTGCCTGGCCGGTCAGCCATCGGCGTACGTTGTCTGGACGATCCACCACTGTCCATGCCGCTGGCTGTGCGGACTTCGTGACACGTACGAAACAACCCGTCACGAAACGGAAACCGGCACGAGACCCTGGGTGAAACAGCCGGCCGCGAAGCTTCCGCGCAACCGGCCTACGGGCGACGCTGCCCCGGAAAGCCGCGAAGGAGGACTTCACCTTTAGGAGGCCAGCGTGCCTGAAGCACCGACGATCGACGGCGCCAATACCGTTTGGCTGCTGGTTTCGACCGCGCTCGTGCTGCTCATGACCCCGGGATTGGCGCTGTTCTACGGCGGCCTCAACCGGGCCAAGGGCGTACTCAACATGATGATGATGAGCTTCTCCGCCATTGGGCTCATCTCTATTCTGTGGTGGTTCTACGGCTTCAGCGTCGCCTTCGGGACCGACGTGAACGGATTCTGGGGCGACCCGGGCGCGTACCTCGGCACCAAGACCTTCCTCGCCGAGACCGACCTGTGGGGCGCGACGGCGGAGAACCCCAGCGGCATCGGGGTACCGCTCTACGTGTTCATGGCCTTCCAGATGGTCTTCGCGGTGATCACCGTCGCGCTGATCAGCGGTGCCATCGCCGACCGGGCCAAGTTCGCCGGCTGGCTGCTGTTCGCCTTCGGCTGGGCCACCCTGGTCTACTTCCCGGTCGCCCACTGGGTGTGGGGCGGCGGGATCATCGGCGGTGACATCCACGCGTTGGACTTCGCCGGTGGCACCGCGGTGCACATCAACGCCGGTGCGGCCGCGCTGGCCGTGGCGCTGGTGCTTGGTAAGCGGCTCGGTTGGCCGCGCGAGGGCATGAAGCCGCACAACATCCCGCTGGTCGCGCTCGGTGCGGGCCTGCTGTGGTTCGGGTGGTTCGGGTTCAACGCCGGTTCGGAGCTGACCGTCGACTCGGTCGCCGGGCTCGCCTTCATCAACACCCAGCTCGCTACGGCGGCGGCGGTGCTCGGCTGGATCGCGGTCGAGTGGATCAAGGACCGGAAGCCGACCATGGTCGGCGCCTCGTCCGGTGCCGTGGCCGGCCTGGTCGCCATCACCCCGGCCTGTGGTTTCATCGCACCCTGGGCCGCCGTCCTGCTCGGCATCGTCGCCGGAGCCGTGTGTGCGCTCGCCGTCAGCCTCAAGTACAAGCTCGGCTACGACGACTCTCTCGACGTGGTCGGCGTGCACTTCGTCGGCGGTTGGATCGGGTCGCTCTGGCTCGGTCTCTTCGCCACCAACTCGGTCAACGCCGCGATCAGCGACGTGGTGGGTGCCTCGGACGGCCTCTTCTACGGCGGCGGCGCGACCCAGCTGGGTCGGCAGGCGCTCGCCGGCCTGATCGTCTCCGTCTGGTCGTTCGGCATCGCCTGGGTGCTCGCCTTCGTCATCGAGAAGACGATCGGCTTCCGCGTCAAGGGCGAGGCTGAGGTCGATGGCATCGACATCGCCGAGCACGCCGAGAGCAGCTACGACCTGTCCCCGGCCGGCGGCGGCACGGGCAGCGCGTTCGCGATGGCCGGCATCGGCACCCCCGGTGGCGGCGCGGCGAGCGGTGCCAAGCCGGAGGCGGACTCCGCCGAGCCGGTCAGCGCGAAGGTCGCCGGTTAACGTTCCTGGGATGGAGGGGTTGGACATGAAGCTGGTGACCGCAGTCATCAAGCCGTACCAACTGGACGCGGTGAAGGAGGCTCTGCACGCCCTCGGGGTGGCCGGGCTGACCGTCAGCGAGGTGCAGGGGTACGGGCGGCAGAAGGGGCACACCGAGGTCTACCGGGGTGCCGAGTACACGGTCGAGTTCCTGCCCAAGATCCGGGTAGAGGTGCTCACCGACGAGATCGACGTGGAAAAAATCGTGGACGCCATCGTCGGGGCTGCCCGCACGGGCAAGATCGGGGACGGCAAGGTCTGGGTCACCGGTGTCGAGGAGGTCGTCCGGGTGCGTACCGGCGAGCGCGGCCTCGACGCACTCTGACCCGGACCACGACCGACATGACCTCGTTGATCAAGGGGAACGCGTCAGGGCACGCCGGTGACGGCGACGCGGACCTCTTGATCAACGAGGTCGTCGGCGTACCCGGGGGGATCGGCGAGCCGGCCCGGCTGGCCCGTGCCGCGGCGTACGACAGGTTCCTGCGGGGGTTGCTGCCCGAGGGTGACGGGGTGGCTCTGGTCGCCGTCGGCGGGCTGGGCCGGCGGCAGTGCGCCCCGTACGGCGATCTCGACCTGGTGCTGCTGCACGCCGGGGTGCCCGGCACGGACGAGCTGGCCGCCTCGGTCTGGTACCCGATCTGGGACGCCGGCCTGCGGCTGGACCACTCGGTGCGTACCGTCGCCGAGGCGCTCTCGGTGGCCCAGGACGACGTCAAGGTCGCCCTCGGGCTGCTCGACGCCCGGCTGGTGGCCGGTGACCGGTCGCTGGCCGACGCACTGATCCGCACCGCCGCCGACCACTGGCGGCGGACCGCCGTCCGCCAGCTGCCCGGGCTGCGGGAGGTCACCGCCGCCCGCTGGCAGGCCCACGGTGAGCTGGCCTTCCTGCTGGAGGGCGACCTCAAGGAGGCCGCTGGCGGGCTGCGCGACGTGGGGCTGCTGCGGGCGATCTCCGCCGCCGGGATCACCGACGCGCTGCGCCCCGCCGTGCGCGCCGCCCACCTGCGCCTGCTGGACACCCGGGACGCCCTGCACCAGCAGGTCGGCCGCCGGGTCGACCGGCTGGTGGCCCAGGAACGTGACGGGGTGGCCGCGCTACTCGGCCTCCGACAACTCCAGCTGGGCGGGTCTGACCCCGCGCGGCGACCCGGAGCCGTCGTCGAGGACGGTGACGCCCTCCTGCGTCGGGTCGCCGGCGACGCGCGCACGGTCAGCCACGCCCTGGACGACGCCTTCAGGGCCGCCGACCGGCTGCGTTCGGGCCGTTCCCGGGGCGGGAACACCCGCCCCGCCCGCCGCCCGGTGGCCCGGGACGTGGTCGAGCACGACGGCGAGCTGGTCCTCGCCCGTACGGCGATCGGCGCACGCCCTGACCCGAGCCTGTCGCTGCGCGTGGCCGCCGCCGCGGCGGCCACCGGACTGCCGATCGCCCGTGCCACCTGCGAGTGGTTGGCGGCGTACTGCCCGCCGTTGCCCGCGCCCTGGCCGGCCGAGGCCCGGGCCGCGCTGACCACCCTCCTCGGTGCCGGGCCCGGCCTGGTGCCGGCCTGGGAGACCTGCGACCGGTACGGGCTGGTCGACGGCTGGCTGCCCGAGTGGACCCGGCTGCGCAGCCTGCCCCAGCACAACCCGGTACACCGGTACACCCTCGACCGGCACCTGGTGCAGACCGCCCACGAGGCCAGCCGACACGCCCGCGAAGTGGACCGGCCGGACCTGCTGCTGCTGGGCGCACTGCTGCACGACATCGGCAAGGGGTTGCCCGGTGACCACAGCAAGGTCGGCGTGCCGCTGGCAGAGGCGGTGGCGACCCGGATCGGTCTGCCCACCGCCGAGGCCGAGCTGATCGGCAAGCTGGTCCGGCTGCACCTGCTGCTGCCCGACGTGGCCACCCGCCGGGACCTGGCCGACCCGGTCACCATCGCCTCGGTGGCCGAGGCGGTCGGCGACACCGGCACCCTCGACCTGCTGCACGCGCTGGTGCGCGCGGACGCGGCGGCCACCGGGCCGGCGGCCTGGTCGGAATGGAAGGGTCGACTGGTCGCAGAGCTGGTCGCCCGGGTCCGCACCGCGCTGGACACCGGCGTGCTGCCCGAACCGCCGGCCCCGGACCCGGCGTTGCTGGCCGGGCCACTGCCGGTCGTCCACCTGACCGGGGACCGGGTGGCGGTGGCCGCCGCGGACCGTCGGGGCCTGCTCGCCACGGTGGCCGGCTGTCTGGCCCTGCACCGGCTGGAAGTGATCTCCGCGGACGCCTCCGCGGTTGACGGGCGCGCCCTGGTCGAATGCCGGGTGCAGCCCCGCTACGGGCTGCCGCCGGACCCGGTTTCGCTCCGCGCCGACCTGCGCAGAGCGGTCGCCGGCGATGTGTCGGTCACCCAGCGACTGCGCGGCCGTGCGCTCGCCGCCCGGAGCGGCGGCGCGGCTCCCCGGGTGGTCTGGCACCGTGAGGCGGCCACCGACGCCGTGCTGCTGGAGCTGCGCGCCGCGGACGCCGCCGGGCTGCTCTACCGGGTCACCTGCGCGCTCGACGAGGCTGGCGCCCTGGTCCGCGCGGCCCGCATCTCCACCCTAGGAGCCGACGTGGTCGACGCCTTCTACCTGGTGGGCGGCTGGCCGGACGACGCCACCCGGGCCCGCCTGGAGGCCGCGGTCCTGGCCGCCGTCTGAACCACCCTCGGATCCGGCCTGCCACCCGGCCCTGCGCGGCGCTTCCCGGCCCTGCGCGGCGTTTGCCTGGCCGCCGCGCTGCCCTCGGATCTCGTGCGTGCTGCAGACGCCCCGGGGGCAGTCGCTGTCCGGCTGCCGCGCGCGGTGCCCCCTGGATGCTCGGCCGCCGGACCCTCGTCCAGCCGGTCACTCCCACGAGTGTGATACCTCAGAGTCAATATTTATGCCTCAGGGTCATCACGCACTTTCGGGTGTCCGCCACCGACCCGGTGCGACCGAGCCTTCCGCCCGCTTTCGCCGCCCCGGGTGCGTCGCAGCGGGGTGCGCCGCCGGGGGTGCGTCGCCCGGGGCGCGTTGCCGGGTGCGCTGACCGACCGAGGCGGTGGTGACGGCGCGGTTGTCCGACCGGCACATCGCCCCGCAGAACGTGCAGTGCCAGCCGGCACGGCGGGGCGGGGCAAACAGGGAGGCGTGGTGGCGCTGGGGCGGCGGGTACGTCCGGGGGCGTAGTGGCGGTGCCGCCCGTGGACGCACGCCGACTGGCGTCGACGCCGGCAGAATGACGGCCATGCGGCGGAGTGGGCAGTGGGCGAGGCGGGCGGCTCCCGATGCCGTGCTCGCCCTGGTGCTGCTCGGATTCGGGCTGCTCGCCACTGGCCTGGCCGGGGACAACCAGCCGGGGTCGAGACCGGTGGACGCCACCTGCCGGGTGCTGATCGCGCTCGCCGCGTTGGCCCTGCTGGCCCGGCGGCGTGCTCCGGTCGCGACCCTCGCCGTGGTTACCGTGGCCACCGCGACGTACCTGGTGCTCGGCTACCCGTACGGGCCGGTCCTGCTCACCTTCCTGGTCGCGGTGTACACCGTGGCGGTGCGGCTGCCGGTGCGCCCGGCGTCGCTCGCCATCGGTGGCGCGTTCGTGCTGCTGCTGACCCACGTCTTCTGGTCCCGGGGCACGGCGCCCGGCTGGGCCGGAGTGCTGCCCGCGTCGGCCTGGGCGGTCGTACCGTTCGCGGTGGGAGTGGTGGTGCGGGTCAACCGCGAGGCGGCCGAACGCAGCCGCGCCGAGCAGGCCCGCACCCGTGCCGAGCAGGCCCGCCGCCAGGCTGACGAGGAGCGGCTGCGCATCGCGCAGGAGGTGCACGACGTGGTGGGACACGGGCTGGCGGCGATCAGCATGCAGGCGGAGATCGCCCTGCATCTGCTGCCGAAACGGCCCGAGCAGGCGGAGACCGCGCTCACCGCGATCAGCCGGACCAGCCGGGAGGCCCTGGACGAGCTGCGGGTCACCCTGGGCGCGGTACGGCGGGGGGCGGAGCGTGGGCCGGTTCCCGGCCTGGCCCGGCTTCCGGCGCTGCGTGACCGGCTCGCCGGGGCTGGGCTCGCCGTCGAGGTGCGGCTGGTCGGTGATCCCCGGGAGCTGCCGGCGGCGGTGGATCTGGCCGCGTACCGGGTGGTGCAGGAGGCGTTGACCAACGTGCTGCGGCACGCCGGGGTGGCCAGCGCGGAGGTGACCGTCGGCTACCGCTCCGACGAGGTGACCGTCGAGGTCACCGACCGGGGCACGGGCGCTGCCCGCGCCGGGTTCGAGAATGCCGGCGACGAGAGCGGCGGGCACGGTCTGGCGGGGATGCGCGAGCGGGTCGACGCGCTGGGCGGGCGGCTGGCCCTCGGGCCGCGCCCCGACGGTGGGTTCCGGGTGCACGCCCGGCTGCCGGTGGAGCCGTCCCCGTGATCCGGGTGCTGATCGCCGACGACCAGGACCTGGTCCGGATCGGGCTGCGCGCGCTGGTCGAGAGCGAGGACGACCTGGCACTGGCCGGCGAGGCGGCCGACGGGCTGCGCGCGGTGGAGCTGGCCCGCCAGGAACGGCCGGACGTGGTGCTGATGGACATCCGGATGCCCGGCATCGACGGGATCGAGGCGACCCGGCGGATCGTCGCCGACCCGGACCTGGCCGGTACGCGGGTGGTGGTGCTCACCACCTTCGAGCTGGACGAGTACGTCTTCGACGCGCTGCGGCACGGTGCGAGCGGGTTCCTCACCAAGGACACCCGACCGGCCGAGCTGCTGCGGGCGATCCGGCTGGTCGCCGAGGGGGAGGCGCTGCTGTCGCCGTCGGTGACCCGTCGGGTGGTGCGGGAGTTCGCCACCCGGCCGTCCCGGGTCGCCCGTCCGCACCCCCGACTGGACGCGCTGACCGACCGGGAGCGCCAAGTGGTCGGGTTGGTCGGTGAGGGGCTGAACAACGAGGAGATCGCCGCCCGGCTGGTGGTCAGCCCGGCGACCGCGCGGACCCACGTCAGCCGGGCAATGGGCAAGCTGGGAGCCCGGGACCGGGCCCAGCTCGTCGTCTTCGCGTACCAGTCGGGGTTGGTGTCCGGTTGACGGCGCCGACGGCCCCGCGCGGGCGGCGCGGTGCACGGCCGGGACGCGGGGCCGGGCCGGCCGACAGCGGCCGTGCGGCCGGCCGGTTACCCTTGCGGTGGCCGGACTCCGCACTGCCGGCCGCGTTGTGCCCGCCGGAACACTGACAAACGGGATGTTCGCGTGTTTGACACCTTGAGTGACCGCCTGTCCGGGATCTTCACCAAGCTCCGCGGCAAGGGCCGGCTCACCGACGCCGACATCGACGCCACCGCGCGCGAGATCCGTCTCGCGCTGCTGGAGGCGGACGTCGCGCTGCCGGTAGTCAAGGGCTTCATCGCGAACGTCAAGGAGCGGGCGCGCAGCTCAGAGGTCTCCCAGGCGCTGAACCCGGCCCAGCAGATCATCAAGATCGTCAACGAAGAGCTGATCAACGTGCTCGGCGGCGAGGGCCGGCGGCTCCAGTTCGCCAAGCAGCCGCCGACGGTGATCATGCTGGCCGGCCTCCAGGGCTCCGGTAAGACCACCCTGGCCGGCAAGCTGGCCCGCTGGCTCAAGGTCCAGGGGCACCAGCCGCTGCTGGTCGCCGCCGACCTCCAGCGCCCCAACGCCGTCGGGCAGCTCCAGGTGCTCGGTGGCCGTGCCGGCGTCGAGGTGTACGCCCCGGAGCCCGGCAACGGCGTCGGCAACCCGGTGCAGGTCGCGCGCGACTCGATCGAGCACGCCAAGCGGGCCGCCCGGGACATCGTCATCGTCGACACCGCCGGCCGGCTCGGCATCGACACCGAGATGATGCAGCAGGCCGCCGACATCCGCGACGCCGTCAACCCGGACGAGGTCATCTTCGTCATCGACGCGATGGTCGGTCAGGACGCCGTCCGTACCGCAGAGGCGTTCCGCGACGGCGTCGGCATCACCGGCGTGGTGCTCTCCAAGCTCGACGGCGACGCCCGCGGCGGTGCCGCGCTGTCGGTGCGCGAGGTGACCGGGCAGCCGATCCTGTTCGCCTCCACCGGCGAGAAGCTGGAGGACTTCGACGTCTTCCACCCCGACCGGATGGCCAGCCGGATCCTCGGCATGGGCGACGTCCTCACTCTGATCGAGCAGGCCGAGCAGGCCTTCGACTCCGATCAGAAGGAGAAGATGACCGCCAAGCTGATGGGCGGCGAGCAGTTCACCCTGGAGGACTTCCTCGACCAGCTCATCGCGGTGCGGCGGATGGGGCCGATCGCCAACGTGCTGGCCATGATGCCGGGCATGGGGCAGATGAAGGATCAGCTCGCGGATCTGGACGACACCCACTTCGACCGGGTCACCGCGATCATCCGATCGATGACCCCCGCCGAGCGCACCACCCCGAAGATCATCAACGGCTCTCGCCGGGCGCGCATCGCCAACGGCTCCGGGGTCACCGTGATGGACGTCAACCAGCTGCTCAACCGCTTCGCCGACGCGCAGAAGATGATGAAGCAGATGGGCGGCATGATGGGCCTGCCCGGCGGCGGCCGGCGCAAGGCGACCAAGTCGCCCAAGAACAAGCGCAAGGGCACCAAGGGTGGCGGTCGGCCGCGTACCGGGGCGGGCGCGGGGATGCCGGGCGGCTTCCCGGGTGGCATGCCGCAGCTCCCGCCGGGGATGGACCCGAACGACCTGGCCGGCGGTCAGGGCCTGCCACCCGGCTTCAAGCTCCCGAAGATCGACTTCAACAAGCTCGGCAAGGGCGACAACCGTCCCCGGTGAACGGGTGTCGGTGAGGGCGGGCGACATCGCGGACGACGGGATGATCCGGTAGGACTGTGCACATGGCTCTTCATGTGCGCGGTGTGCTGCTTCCCGACGACGAGGTCCGGGATCTCTGGCTGGTCGGCGACCGGGTGACCTTCACTGCGGTGCCCGGAGCGGAGACGGTCTCCGACGGTGGCTTCGTCCTGCCGGGGCTGGTCGACGCGCACTGCCACATCGGCATCGCCCGTGGTGGAGCGCCGATCACCTCCCTGGACCAGGCCCGCGAGTTGGCTCACGTCGACCGGGACGCCGGGGTGCTGGCGATCCGCGACGCCGGCTCGCCGTACCCGTACCCCGAGTTGGACGACGAGCCGGGCCTGCCGCGACTGGCCCGTGCCGGCCGGCACGTGGCGCCGCCGAAGCGCTATCTGCGCGACATCGGGGTGGAGGTCGGCGCGGCCGAGGTGGCGGCCACGGTGACCGCGCAGGCGCGCGCCGGCAACGGCTGGGTCAAGCTGGTCGGCGACTGGATCGACCGCGGCGTGGGCGACCTGGCGCCGGCCTGGGACGCGGACACCCTCACCGCGGCCGTGCGGGCCGCGCACGACGCCGGGGTACGCGCGGCGGTGCACACCTTCTCCGAGTCGGCCGTGGAGATCATGGTGCGGGCCGGGGTGGACTCGGTGGAGCACGGCACGGGGCTGAGCCTCGACCTGATCGACGAGATGGCCCGCCAGGGCACCGCGCTGATCCCCACGATGATCAACATTGCCACTTTCGGCGGGATCGCCGAGCAGGCGCGGGACAAGTTCCCCGGGTACGCCGAGCACATGCTGGCGCTGCGGGACCGTTTCCCCGAGGTGGTGCGGGCCGCGCACGAGGCGGGCGTGCCGATCTACGTGGGCACCGACGCGGGCGGTGGCATCGACCACGGGCTGGCCGCCGAGGAGATGCTGCTGCTGCACGAACGGGCCGGAATGGCACCGCTCGACGTGCTCGCCGCAGCCTCCTGGGGCGCCCGGGAGTGGCTCGGCTTCCCCGGCCTGGTCGAGGGCGGCCTCGCCGACCTGACCGTCTATCCCGAGGACCCCCGCCACGACCTGCGCGTCGTCCGCGCCCCGTCCCGCACCATCCTCCGCGGTCGCGTCATCCGCTGACACACGCGCGGCCCGCGCGGCGTGCGGGGTCGCGGGTTCCCCGCACCGCCCGCGCGGCCTGCAAGATCGCGCTCGATCCTGGATGTAGTGGCCCCGGCGTCGTGGGATGCCACTACTTCCAGGAAGCAGCGTGATCTTGCGGGGCGGCGGCGTCCCGCGTGGGGTGATCTTGTGGGCGGCGCGGTGCCGCCGGGCTGGTTCGTGGGGTCAGCGGGGCGCGCGGGCGGCCGTCATGAAGAGACGCACGGCCAGGTCGGCCAGGGCCGCGGCGGTCTGGTCGATCGGGTCCCGGGGGAGCACGATGTGGCTGACGACCAGGCGGACGATGGTGTCGGCGGCGAAGGCCAGCGCGGCCGGGTCGGCGTCCGGCAGGTAGTCGCCGACCCACTCCATCAGCGCGCCGGACGCCTCGGTGAGCACCACCTCGGCCCGGGTGGTCAGGTACGGCAGCAGCTCGTCCGAGCCGCCCCGGGCGCTCGTCAGGATCGCCTTGACCAGCGGGTTGTCCGCCGCTGCGGCGAGGGTGTGCGCGATCGCCGCGTACGCGCCGGCCCGGACGTCGGGACCGTTCGCGACCAGCGCGGCCCGGACGTCGCCGACGAACCGGTCGACCTCCTGTCGGGCGAGCGCCTCGGCCAGGCCGGCCTTGCTGCCGAACTCGTTGTAGACGGTCTGCCGGCTCACCCCGGCCGCGGTGGCCACCCCACCCATCCGGACCGCGTCCCAGCCGGCGGCGATGGTCCGCGCGCGGGCGGCGTCCACGATCGTGTCCCGCAGTCGCTGCCGCGGTGAGTCCGTCGATGCAGTCATGGTGGTCGAAGTGTACGGTCGCCCCGGCAGCGCGCCCAGGGGCCGACACAGTCGCCGTGACGAGTGGGTGCGGAACACCGCCCGGCGCGGCGCGGCGCCTCCCGGACGCGGCCGCCCTCCGTACGACGCATAGGATATGCGGTCATGGCACGCGTGCTCACTCCCCGCGCGGAGGACTTCCCCCGCTGGTACCAGGACCTGATCGCCAAGGCGAAGCTGGCCGACAACGGCCCGGTCCGCGGCACGATGGTCATCCGACCGGCCGGCTACGCCATCTGGGAGCGGATGCAGGCCGAGATGGACGTCCGGATCAAGGCGGCCGGCGCGGAGAACGCGTACTTCCCGCTGTTCATCCCCGAGAGCTACCTCAAGCGTGAGGCCCAGCACGTCGAGGGCTTCTCGCCGGAGCTGGCGGTGGTCACCCACGGTGGCGGCAAGAAGCTCGCCGAGCCGGTGGTGGTGCGCCCCACCAGCGAGACGGTGATCGGCGAGTTCATGGCCAAGTGGATCGACTCGTACCGGGATCTGCCGCTGCTGCTCAACCAGTGGGCCAACGTGGTTCGCTGGGAGCTGCGCCCGCGGATCTTCCTGCGTACCAGTGAGTTCCTCTGGCAGGAGGGGCACACCGCGCACGCCACCCGCGAGGACGCCCGGGCCTACGCCCGGCGGATCCTGCACGAGGCGTACGAGGACCTGATGGTCAACGTGATCGGCATCCCGGTGGTGGTGGGCCTGAAGACGGCCCGCGAGCGGTTCGCCGGCGCGACCGCCACGTACACCTGCGAAGGCATGATGGGCGACGGCAAGGCGCTCCAGTTGGGCACCAGTCACGAGCTGGGCCAGAACTTCTCCAAGGCGTTCGACATCAGCTACTCCTCGGCCGAGGGCGGTCGGGAGCACGCCTGGACCACCTCCTGGGGCACGTCGACCCGGATGCTCGGTGGCCTGATCATGGCCCACGGTGACGACAACGGCCTGCGCGTGCCGCCGAAGCTGGCGCCGGTGCAGGCGTACGTCATGGTGGTCAAGGACGGCGACGGGGTGCGCGAGGCGGCGGCCAAGCTGCGCGACGGCCTGCGCGACGCCGGTGTCCGGGTCGCGCTCGACGACCGGACCGACACCCCGTTCGGCCGCCGGGCCGTCGACGCCGAGCTGCGCGGTTATCCGGTACGCGTCGAGGTCGGCCCCCGCGACCTGGCCGCCGGCAACGCGGTGGTGGTGCGCCGTACCGACGGATCGAAGGCCCCCACGCCGGTGGCCGACGTGATCGGCGCGGTGCTCGCCGCCCTGGAGACCGACCAGCAGGTGCTGCACGACCAGGCGCTGGCCAACCGGGAGTCGCGCACGGTGGAGGTGGCCACCCTCGCCGAGGCGATCGAGGCCGCCGCGACCGGCTGGGCGCGGGTGCCGTGGTCGGTGGTCGGCGTGGCCGGCGAGGCCGAGGCGAACGGCCAGGGCGTCACGGTGCGCTGCCTGCTCCGCGCCGATGGCTCGGTGCCGGATTCCGAGGACGAGCCCGACCTGGTCGCGATCCTCGCCCGCGCCTACTGAGGTGCGTCCGAGCGGCCCCGCCGACCGGTTTGCGCCGGGTCGGCTGATTATGCACCGCAACGTGCGGCACGGCCGGATCGGGTGGGTCCGGCCGGGCCGTGTGGTCAGCGACGACGAGCGCGGGCTGCTGGTGTGGATCGCCCGGGACTCGCCGGTGGCCCACGAGGTCACCGAGGCGGGGCTGGGGATGCGGACGATGCCGTTCGCCCAGTGGATCTCGTCGACGTACCGGCTGGCGCACGGCCGCTGGAACGGGCCGCCGCTGCTGAAGTTCCTGCCCACCGGGGCGGCGCACTCCGTCTGGTGGTTCCGCGACGAGCACGGCCGGTTCGCCCACTGGTACGTCAACCTGGAGGAGCCCGGCGTCCGCTGGGATGACGGCCCGGTGGCCGGAGTCGACGTGGTGGACCAGGACCTCGACGTGCTGGTTCGCCCGGATCGCCGTTGGCAGTGGAAGGACGAGGAGGAGTTCGTCGAGCGTCTCGCCTTCCCCGACGACTACTGGGTGACCGACGAGAAGGCGGTCCGGGCCGAGGGGGAGCGGGTGATCGCGCTCGCCGAGGCGGGTGAGTTCCCGTTCGACGGCACCTGGTGCGACTTCGCACCCCCTGAGGACTTGGACGTACCGGACGAACTTCCGCCGGGATGGGACCGCCCGCCGGTGCGCTGAGAGGTGTCCCCGGTCACCGGCCGGGGCGAGCCGGGCGCGGTGTCCGGGTCCGGTGCGAGAGATCGGCGTCGGATCTGGCAGAATGGGTCGCTGGTATCCGGCGCGCGTCCGGCGCCCTCTAACCCAGGCGCGTTGCCAGTCCACCGAGTGGTCTCCGGCCCAACCCCACTGTGCCGTCGGCGCTCACCCATACACACCGCCCGTGCCGGGCTGGTGAGATCGCAACAGGAGCGAAACAACTGTGGCCGTAAAGATCCGGCTCCTGCGGATGGGTAAGATCCGCAACCCGCAGTACCGCATCGTCATCGCCGACTCGCGCACCAAGCGTGACGGTCGGGCGATCGAGTTCGTCGGGGTGTACCAGCCGAAGGAGGACCCTTCGGTCATCGAGGTCAAGTCGGAGCGGGTCCAGTACTGGCTGTCCGTCGGCGCTCAGCCGAGCGAGGCGGTGCAGCGGCTGCTGGAGCTGACCGGTGACTGGCAGAAGTTCAAGGGCCTGCCGGCCCCGCCGCCGCTGCTGGTCGCCCCCGAGCGGGCCGACCGCAAGGCGGCGTACGAGGCTGAGGCGAAGGCCGCTGCCGGGCTCGCCCCGGAGGCCCCGGCCAAGCCGGCCAAGAAGGCCGCCAAGGCCACCGAGGCTCCGAAGACCGAGGCTCCGAAGACCGAGGCTCCGAAGACCGAGGCTCCGAGGACCGAGGCTCCGGCCGAGGCTCCGGCTGAGGCCCCGGCCGCCGCTGCCGACGCCGGTGAGCAGGCCTGACATGCCTCTGCGTCCGGCGTTGGAGCACCTGGTCAAGGGCATCGTCGACCACCCGGACGACGTCCGGGTGCGGATGGTCGATTCCCGTCGGGGCAAGCGGCTGGAAGTCCGCGTGCACCCCGAGGACCTCGGCACTGTGATCGGGCGGTCCGGCCGGACCGCCAAGGCGCTGCGCCAGGTGATCGGCTCCATCGGCGGGCGCGGGGTACGCGTCGACATCGTCGACTCGTACTGATGCAGCTCGTCATTGGCAGGATCGGCAAGCCGCACGGCGTCCGCGGTGAGGTCACCGTGGAAGTGCGGACCGACGAGCCCGAAGCGCGGTTCGCCCCTGGCTTGGTGCTGCGCACCGAGCCGGGGGCGGTTCCGCCGCCCGAGCCGGCGGACGGGCCCGGGGTGCTGTTCCGGGTCCCGGCGGAGCTGACCATCGAGGCGGCCCGCTGGCACCAGGGGCGGATGCTCGTGGCGTTCGACGGCGTACTGGACCGCGACGGCGCCGAGGCGCTGCGCGGCACCCTGCTCGTGGTGGACAGCGCCGACGTGGAGCCGCCGGAGGACCCGGAGGAGTTCCACGACCACCAGTTGGTCGGGCTGGCCGTGGTCACCCCAACAGGTGAGCGGCTGGGCGAGGTGGCCCGGATCGACCACGCCCCCTCCTCGGACCTGCTGGTGCTGCGGCGCCCCGAGGGGCGTACCGCGCTGATCCCGTTCGTCCGGGCGATCGTTCCGGAGGTCGACCTGGCCGGTGGACGTGTGATCGTCGACCCGCCGGCCGGACTGCTCGATCTCTAGCCCGCTGGAGCACCCCCGCATGCGCGTCGACGTCGTGTCGATCTTTCCGGAGTACTTCGCCCCGCTGGACCTGTCGCTCATCGGACGTGCCCGGGCCAACGGCGTACTCCAGCTCGCCGTGCACGACCTACGGACCTGGACCCACGACGTGCACCGCACGGTCGACGACACCCCCTACGGCGGCGGGCCGGGAATGGTGATGCGCCCGGAGCCGTGGGGTGAGGCGCTGGACGCGCTCGCGCCGGCCGAGGCCCCGCCGCCCCGGCTGTTGGTGCCCTCACCGGCCGGTGCCCAGTTCACCCAGGCCATGGCCTACGAGCTGGCCGCCGAGCCGCACCTGCTCTTCGCCTGCGGCCGGTACGAGGGGATCGACCAGCGGGTGCTGGCGCACGCCGCGACCCGGATGCCGGTCACCGAGGTGTCGCTCGGCGACTACGTGCTCTTCGGTGGCGAGGTGGCGGTGCTGGTGATCCTGGAGGCGGTCACCCGGCTGCTGCCCGGCGTGCTGGGCAACGCCGGCTCGCTGGACGAGGAGTCGCACGCGCACGGGCTGCTGGAGGCGCCGATCTACACCAAGCCGCCGAGCTGGCGCGGGCACGAGGTGCCGGAGGTGCTCCGCTCCGGCGACCACGGGAAGATCGCCCGCTGGCGGCGCGAGGAGGGGCTGCTGCGCACCGCCGCCCGGCGCCCGGACCTGCTCGCCGCCCTGCCGCCCGATCAGCTCGACAAACGGGACATCGCGGCGCTGGACCGGGCCGGATTTCAGTCGCCACCGGATGATGTGGCAAAGTAGAGGGGTTGCCGCATCCGTCCGCGCCCGCGGGCGGCCGCGAGGATCCCCGACCGGGGTCGGCTCGCCGACCACCACCCGGAGATCAGAATTACCCACCCGCGCGCCGAGTGACGGTGCGCCGTGAGCCTTACGAGGACGCAGCGATGAACATCCTGGACGCCCTTGACGCCCAGTCGAAGCGGACCGACCTTCCCGACTTCCGGGCCGGTGACACCGTCAAGGTGCACGCCCGGGTCGTCGAGGGCAACCGGTCCCGTGTCCAGATCTTCCAGGGCGTCGTCATCCGCCGCCAGGGTGACGGACTGCGCGAGACCTTCTCGGTCCGCAAGGTCAGCTTCGGTGTCGGCGTCGAGCGGACCTACCCGATCAACGGCCCGGGCATCGACCGGATCGAGATCGTGACCCGCGGTGACGTGCGTCGCGCCAAGCTGTACTACCTGCGCGAGCTGCGCGGCAAGAAGGCCAAGATCAAGGAGAAGCGGGAGAAGCAGCCCAGCTGACTTCACGCTCGCCACGCCGCCTGAACTGAGCGTATGCCGTACCGACCGGACCGCACTACCCTGGTCGTACGGGCGCAGCGAGGCGGCGGCCCCGCCCACGTGGCGGGCAGCCGTCCACAACCGCCCGTGGAGCCTCGACGAGGCTCCCGGGCGGTTGTGTATCTGCGGACCGGGGAGTGGCGTGGTGCAGACGCTTGACGAGGACGGCACCGTCGATCCGTGGCGCCGACGGGCCCGGCGCACCCGCCGGCAGATGCCCCTCTGGCAGGAGCTGCCGCTGCTGCTGGTCGTCGCGTTCTGCCTCGCGGTGCTGATCCGCACCTTCCTGCTCCAGGCGTTCTTCATTCCGTCCGGCTCGATGGAGGACACCCTCCTGATCGGGGACCGGGTGCTGGTCAACAAGGTCGTCTACGACGTCCGCGACCCGGTGCGCGGCGAGGTGGTCGTCTTCCGGGGCACCGACCGCTGGGCGCCGCAGGTCGACGAGCAGCCCGAGCCGGGCTTCGCCGGCAAGCTCACCCGGACAGTCGGCGACCTGGTCGGGGTGAGCCGCCCCGGTGAAAAGGACTTCATCAAGCGGGTGATCGGCCTGCCCGGCGACCGGATCAAGTGCTGCGACAGCCAGGGCCGGGTCACCGTCAACGGCACCCCGCTCGACGAGCCGTACGTGCTGCGGGACTCCCCGCTGGACCTGCCACCTAACCCGGGGGAGTGCCGCTCCCGGCGCTTCGACGAGGTGGTCGTACCGCCCGGCCAGATCTTCGTGATGGGCGACCACCGGGAGGTCTCCCAGGACGCGCGCTGCCAGGGCCCGGTGCCGATCGACAACGTGGTGGGCCGGGCCTTCATGGTGGTCTGGCCGTCCTCCCGGTGGAACGCGCTGTCGGTGCCGTCGACGTTCGACGACGTGGCCGGGCCGCGCGCCGCGTCCTCCGGGGCGCCCCCGGTCCGACCGACTCCGCAGGGCGGTGTGCTGCTGCTTCTTCCGTTGGTAGCCGCTCTGCGGGGTTCTCGCGCGTTCCGGACGGTGCCGTCCAGTCCGGCAACGTAGGCTCCTTGGCGTGATTGACGAGCAGACCGACAAGCCCCGCAGCTCCTTCTGGAAGGAGCTGCCGATCCTGCTGGGTGTGGCGATCCTGGTCGCGGTGCTGGTCCGCGCCTTCGTGCTGCAGACCTTCTTCATCCCCTCCCCGTCCATGGAGAACACGCTCAAGATCGATGACCGGGTGCTGGTCAACAAGCTGGTCTATGACTTCCGGTCACCGCACCGCGGTGAGGTGATCGTGTTCAAGGCGCCCACCGAGTGGAGCGGCAACCCCGACGGTGAGGACTTCATCAAGCGGGTGATCGGCGTCGGCGGCGACCACGTGGTCTGCTGCGACCCGCAGGAGCGGCTGGTGATCAACGGCAAGGCGCTCGACGAGCCGTACATCTTCTCGATGGACGGGGTCCGCGACAAGCCGGCCGACCAGGAGTTCGACATCACCGTGCCGAAGGGGCGGCTGTGGGTGATGGGCGACCACCGCTCGGCCTCGGGCGACTCGCTGGAGCACTGGCAGCAGTCCGGGCAGAACATCACCGATGCCACCATCCCCGAGGACGAGGTGGTCGGGCGGGCGTTCACCGTCTTCTGGCCGGTCAACCGGGCCACCTGGCTGACCGTGCCGGAGCAGTTCGAGGGCATCCCGAAGCCGTAGGCCGACCGGGGCGTGGGCGATCCGCCGTCGGTCTGGCAGGCTGGGGCGGTGACCGTCTACACCCCTCGACGCGCGGCCCGCGTGCTGCTCGTCGACGCGGCCGGCCGGGTCCTGCTCTTCCACGGCTTCGACCCGGCCCGCCCCGGGCACCGCTACTGGTTCACGCCGGGCGGCGGGCTGGATCCGGCGGAGTCGCCCGCGACCGGCGCGGCCCGGGAGTTGGCCGAGGAGACCGGGTTGCGGCTCGACCCCGCCGAGTTGGGCGAGCCGGTCTGGTCCGACACCACCGAGTTTCCGTTCGACGGCAGGTGGTACCGCCAGCAGCAGGACTTCTTCCTGCTCCGGGTGCCGTCATGGCAGGTGGACACCGCGGGCTTCGACGACATCGAGCAGCGCAGCATCGCCGGTCACCGGTGGTGGCCGCCGGCCGAACTGGCGGCCAGCGGTGAGCGGTACTACCCGGCCGAGCTGCCAGCCCTGCTGACGCGGCTCCTGCGCCCAACCGCCGACGCCGGCCGGGACGAGGCGTCGTGCTGACCCCACCGCGCACCGTCGTGCGCCGGGAGGCCGGGCTGTACGCCTTGGAGCGGGCGCTGCAACGGCGCGGCTTCCGGCAGGTGGCCGGGGCCGACGAGGCCGGCCGAGGCGCGTGCGCCGGTCCACTGGTCGCCGCCGCGGCGATCCTCCCCGAGGGGCGGCGCGGCGAGATCGACGAGCTGGCCGACTCCAAGCTGCTGACCCCGGCCAGCCGGGAGCGGGTGTACGCGGAAGTCGTGGACCGCGCACTGGCGTACGCCGTGGTGGTCATTCCGGCCGAGGAGGTCGACTCCCGGGGTCTGCACGTGTGCAACCTGGCCGCGATGCGCCGGGCGCTCGCCTCGCTCACCACCAGGCCGGAGTACGTGCTGACCGACGGCTTCGGCGTGGACGGCCTGGGCGTGCCGGGGCTGGCGGTGTGGAAGGGCGACCGGGTGGCCGCCTGCGTGGCGGCGGCCAGCGTGCTCGCCAAGGTCACCCGGGATCGGATCATGGTGGAGCTGGACGGGGTGTTCCCGGCGTACGGCTTCGCCGAGCACAAGGGCTACATCACCCCGGAGCACACCGCGGCGCTGCGCGAGCACGGGCCGTGCCGGGAGCACCGGTTCTCGTACATCAATGTCGCCGCGATCTCCGGCCGTGACGGCCGGCCGCCGCGCGCCCGTCGGCCCGTCGGTCCCGGCGCGGACGAGCCGATGGAGCGCTCCTGGGCGTCAGGGGGTACCGTCGGCGTGGCGTTGGGCGAGCAGCCTCAGCCTCCGGCGCCGGTGGGGGAAGATGTGGTCATGGAAGGCGGAGTGCGATGAGCGCGGAAGATCTCGAGAAGTACGAGACCGAGATGGAGCTGCAGCTCTACCGGGAGTACCGCGACATTGTCCGCCAGTTCTCCTACGTGGTGGAGACGGAACGCCGGTTCTACCTGGCCAACCAGGTCGACCTGCACGTGCGCAACTCCGACGGCGAGGTCTACTTCGAGGTCGAGATGCACGACGCCTGGGTGTGGGACATGTACCGTCCTGCCCGCTTCGTGAAGAACGTCCGGGTGATGACCTTCAAAGACGTCAACGTCGAGGAGCTGGAGAAGCCCGACATCTCGCTGCCCGCCGACTCCGGCTTCGGCGGCTGACCGCGCCCGTCCCGCCCGGGCGTACCACGGGCCCCCCACCCGTGGCATAGCCCTCGCGACCGGTCACTCGGCCGGCACCACGACCTCGACCCGCTGCACCAGGTTGTTGGCGAAGCCACCACGATTCCACGGCTGCTCGACCGGCTGGGTCCGCCCGGACGCGTCGGTCGCCCGCGCGCCGAGCACGTACCGGCCCGGCGTCGCGGTCCACTCGTGGCGCCACCGTCGCCAGGCGAAATCCCCGCCCTCCGCCGGGTCCAGCTCGGCCGGTACCCAACTCGCCCCGCCGTCGGTGGTCACCTCCACCGCGACCACCGGCGCGTGCCCCGACCAGGCCCGACCGTCCAGAGTGCACGGTCCCGCCCGAAGCACCCGGCGGCGGGACATGAAGTCGGGGAAGCCGGGCGGGCGGACCAGCGCGCGCGGCTCGATCCTGGTGACCGGCATTCCCGGATCGTCGGCGTCACGGCGCACCCGGTAGGCCACCGCGTTCTGGTAGCCCTCGAACGGCTCGGTCCGGACGTCGATCGAGTGAACCCACTTCACGTGCGCCATGCCGTACCAGCCCGGCACGATCAGCCGCAGCGGCGCGCCGTGCTGCGGCAGCAGGGGAGACCCGTTCATCTCGTACGCCAGCAGCACCTCCTCACGCAGCGCGTCGGCGACCGGCAGCGCCCGCTGGTAGTCCTGCTCCACCCCGCGCTCGACGCCGTGATCGGCGCCCGTGAAGACCACGTCGACCGCGTCCGGACCGAGACCCGCCTCGCGCAGCAGCGGCGCCAGCGGGGTGCCGGTCCACTCGGCGTTGCCGACCGCCTCGACCAGCCAGGGCTGGCTGACCGGCCGGGGGTGCAGCAAAGCCCGACCGTTGCCGGCGCACTCCAGCGTGACCTGGTGGGTGACCCGGGGCCGCTCGCGCAACTCGGCCAGGGTGACGGTCAGCGGCCGGTCCACCGCACCGCCGACGGTCAGCGCGTGCGTGTCCGGGTCCAGTTCCGGGATGTCGTAGTGGATGAGCAGGTAGTGCAGCCCGGCCGGGGTGACGTCGTAGCGCAGCGCCTCCAACGGGATGCCGTGGTTGCGGGCCGCGAGCTGCAACTCCTCGGCACTGATCGCCTCGTCCGCCTCGGCCAGCCGGGACGGGCCGCTCACGTCGGCCACCGTGGGCGCGCCGACGGCCCCGGGGTACGGCGTGCTGTCGTCCTTGCCCGGCCCCGACTTCCGGTCATCGACAACGGTCATGTGGGCCTCCCCGGTCCGTGCGGCGGCGCTGCATCGCGCTCGCGGCCCAGCCTAGGCCCTCCGCGAAGGTCCCAGCACTGCCCCGTGCGCGGCCTCCCCGAGCGGCGGGAGTTGCCGGCAGCGGGGCCGGCCGGTCGGGTGACGGGAGCGGCAGATTGGCGGGTCTGCGGCGTGGTGGGTCAGCGGGGGAGGAAGTGGAACATCGTCACTCCGGACGGCAGCGGCCGGGGACGGCCGAGCTGGCGGTGCACGCCGACGCCGACCCCGTCCGCCGGGGTACCGACCGCGACCGGGGCGAAACCCTCCTGCACGAACCAGTCACAGATGGTGGGCACCAGATCGGGCTCACGCCGATGCCGCGTCCAGATCACCGTGCCGCCACTCGCGCAGAGTGCGGCGCTGTGCCCGATGGTGGCCCGGACGTCGGCGTCCGAGACGTTGCCGAACACCCCGCAGAGCAGCACCAGGTCGGCCGGGGCCAGATCGGCGTACGCGTCGGTCACCGCCGCGTCGCCGACCACCACCTGCACGCCGGTGAGACCTGCCGCCTCGGCGCCGGCCACGGCCACCGCGGCGTTGCGCGGGTCCAGCTCGACCAAACGGGCGGTCACGTCGTCGCGGCGGGGGTGCGTCGCGAGGACCGGGGTGAGGTCCCGACCCTGGCCAGCGCAGGCGCTGACCACCCGCAGCGGCCCGGCCGGCGCCCGGTCCAGGGCAGCCCGGACCTGACCCCGCACCTCGGCCAGCCGGGCGGCCAGCGCCGAACCCGGCTGGTCGTAGTCGCTGTGCCAGGCGAGCCAGTCCCGGTTCATCCGCCCAGCCTATGGAGCCTCGGGCGGCTCTGACATAGCAGATCGTTGACGGCTCCGGGTGGTCGTCCACAGCACCGCCGGTCATCCACAGCTCGGCCGCCCGAGGTGGTGGGCGACCCGGGCCCGGTCGGAGGCTGCCGTCATGCGACCGCCACCCGCCCCGCGTACCGGCTCGATCCGCCGCACCGTGCTGCTCTGCGCCGCCTTTCCACTCGCGCTCACCATCCAGCTCTGCTGCCTCGCGGTGCTGGTCGCGGGCTGTGCCCGGTCGTCCACCGGCTCCGGTCGTGCCGGTCGCGGTGGTGGCGTCCGTCCCGGCCGACGCCGGGCCGGGGCGGTTCCCTTGGCCGGTCGACGGGCCGCCCCGCCCGGTGCGCCGGTTCGACCCGCCGCCCCGGCCGTGGCTGGCCGGGCAGCGGGGGGTGGACCTTGCCGCCCCGCCGGGGGCGGTGGTCCGCAGCGCCGGGCCGGGCACCGTGCTCTTCGCGGGCCTGGTGGCCGGTCGACCGGTGGTCACCGTCGGGCACGCCGGCGGGCTGCGGACCACCCACGAGCCGGTGCGCCCGGCGGTACGCCCCGGCCAGCCGGTCACCGCCGGTGCGCCACTGGGCGAGCTGCTGCCCGGGCATCCGGGCTGCCCGGCCGTGGTCTGCCTGCACTGGGGGCTGCGCCGAGGCGCGCAATATCTCGACCCGCTGGCCCTGCTCGGCCTCGGACCGATCCGACTGCTCCCTCTCAGAGGGGTCAGCGCTGGGCGAGCAGCGCCGGCAGCCGCACGGCCAACCGTTCGTACTCGTCGGCGGTGTTGTAGACCTGACCGGCGAGCCGCAGCCACCCCCGCCCGTTCCAGTTCGTCACCGCCACCTCGGCAGCCAGCCGCTCGCCGATCCGTGTCTGCAGCGCCCGCGCCGCGTCGATGGTGGTGGCCGTGCCAGCTGGCAGCGGAATGAGACGCAGAGCAACCCCCGGTCCACCCGGGTCGGGCAGGCGGGCGGGGGACACCCCCAGCGCGTCGCCCACCACCCGCTGGCCGTACGCGGCGAGCGCGGCGTTGTGCGCCCGCACCCGGTCGACGCCGAGACTGCGCAACGTGAACAGGCCCGCCGGGGCGGCCAGCCAGGAGGTGTAGTCGAGGGTGCCCTGCCACTCGATCCGGGCCGGGAAGCCGGAGTCCTGCTCCCAGGAGACCACCAGCGGCTCGATCCGGTCCCGCCACGTCTCGGCCACCGCCAGCAGGGCGGTCCCGCGGGGGGCGTACCCCCACTTGTGCAGGTTGCCCGCCCAGAAGTCGGCACCGATGCTGCTCACCGGGGTCGGCAGCATGCCCGGCGCGTGCGCGGCGTCCACCAGGACCGGCACGCCGTGTTCCCGGGCCACCCCGACGATGGCGGCGGTCGGGAAGAGCTTGGCGGTGGCCGAGGTGAGCTGATCGACGACGAGCAGCCGGGTCCGCCCTGGGCGCAGGCCGGCACGGATGGTCTGCACCACCTGCTCGTCGGTGGCCGCCAGCGGGACCGGCAGGACCCGGCTGACCGCTCCAGTCCGGCGGCACTCCCGCTGGATGGCCAGGCTCACCGCCCCGTACCCGTGGTCGGTGCTGAGCACCTCGTCACCGGGTTGCAGGCCCAGCGAGTGGAGCACCACGGCGACGCCGGTGGTGGTGTTGCCGACCAGGGCGCTGCCATCCGGGTCGGCACCCAGGAACCCGGCGAGGTGCCGGCGGGTGTGCGCGATCCGATCGACCAGCCCCTGGGTGAAGAAGCGCAGCGGGTTGCTCTCCATCTCGTCGCGCAGGCGCTGCTGGGCGCGCTGCACGCCGATCGGCACCGCCCCGAACGAGCCGTGGTTGAGATGGCTGACCGCCGGGTCGAGGGCGAACAGCAGGCGGGCGCCCGGGATCGGCTCGGGGGGTTGCGGGACGCTCACCCGATGAGCGTAACCGCCGGTCGATCATCACCGAGCGGTTCGCCAACCAGGCAGGGCCGGCGCCGATCGGCCGTGGCTCGGTTGGCTGCCCGTCGCTGGCTGCGGCCGCTGGTGGCGTTCGCTGTTGCATCTGCCGGGCTGCGTCCATGCGGAGCCGGCCCGCCCGGGGTCAGGCGCGGGGGTGGGCCTGGCGGTAGGCAGCGCGTAGCCGCTCCACCGAGACGTGCGTGTAGATCTGTGTGCTGGCCAGCGACGAGTGGCCGAGCAGTTCCTGCACGGCGCGCAGGTCCGCGCCGCCCTCCAGGAGATGGGTGGCGGCGGTGTGGCGCAGCCCGTGCGGGCTGGTCCGGGGCAGGCCGCTGGCCTCGGCGTACCCGCCGACGATCTGCCGCGCGGTGGTCGGGTTGAGCCGGCCGCCCCGGGCGCCGAGCAGCAGCGCGTCACCCGAGCGGGCGCCGGCCAGAATTGGGCGCCCCCGACTCAGCCAGTCGTCCAGCGCCCGCTGTGCTGGCACCCCGTACGGCACCGAGCGCTCCCGCCCGCCCTTGCCGAACACCCGGATCACCCGGCGGCCGTGGTCGACGTCTCCGACGTCCAACCCGCAGGCCTCGCTGATCCGCACCCCGGTGGCGTAGAGCAGTTCCAGCAGCACCCGGTCGCGCAACGGGACGGCCTCGGCCGCCGCACCTTCTGCCGTGCCAGTCGTCGCATCCGGTGTCGGCCCGCCCGGCGTTGCCCTGATTTGCGTTGCCCCGGACGGTGTTTTCAGCGTTGATGTGGGGACGGGTGGCAGCCGGGTCGGTGCCTCGACCAGGGCGGCGGCCTGGTCGGCGCGCAGGACCGAAGGCAGCTCCCGGTGCGCGCGAGGGCTGGCCAGCGTGGCGCCCACGTCGGCGGGGAGTAGCCCCGCCCGGTGCGCCCACGCGCTGAACGCCCTCGCCGACGCGGCCCGCCGGGCCAGCGATGTGCGGGCGGCACCGGTGGTCCGCTGTCGGGCCAGCCAGCTGCGCAGCACCGACAGGTCCAGTTCGGCCAGGTCGACGCAGCCCATCCGGACGGCATGGTCGAGCAGTGAGACCAGGTCGGTGACGTACGCGCGGACGGTGTGCGCCGACCGGTTGCGGACCCTGGACAGGTGCTCGGCGAAGTCGTCGACCGCATCGCGCAGCGCGGGCGGCAACTCCTGGTGCACGGCCCGGGTGCCCCGGGCGGGCCGGCTCATCGCCGCCCGGCCGGCGGCGTCGCGGTGCGGGCCGGTCGATCAGCCCGCGCATCCCCGCTGACAGCTGGCACGGCACCAGCCTACGGCCGAGCGTCGTCCACCGCCGGCCGCGCCACTGTGGTCACCGCCGGTGTCGTTCGCGCGGCCGGCAGTGGCGCCGGCGCCCCTGTGGTCACCGCCGGTGTGGTCGGCGCCGGTGTGGTCGGCGTTCCGTGCGCTGCTGTCGTCGGCGTCTCCGGTGCCGGCGTCCCGCGCTTCGGTCGAGCGTGCGGGGCGAGGGCGTAGCCGTCCTCGCGGCGGACGACCAGCGACAACTCCTCCAAGAGGGACAGCTGCGCAGCGCGATTCGCACCCCGACCCCGGCTCGGGCGGCGAGCCTGCGTTCCTCGCCGACATGGACCTGCTCGGGCGGTCGGCCCGCTGAGCCTCCGTGTCACCACGCACCTTCGCGTGACCTGCCCGCACGGTGTCGCCGCACGTTGTGGAGAGGTCAGCAGCGGTGGCGGCGGCGGGGCTGAATGGCGCGGTCGCGGCCGGTCGCATACGGTGCCGGACGTGGACGGACGACGGAGCTTTCCGGAAGATCAGGAGTCTCGCTGGCATCCCGACGAGCGGGGTCGCGGCTACGGCGAGTCGGAGTGGCGTGGCGCGGGCGAGCCGCGGTACCGGGACGACGAGGTTCCCGAGCAGCGCGGTGCCGACGAGGGGCGCTATGGCGAGGACGCCGGTGCGGGTCGGCGCCGGGACTCGGCTCGGGTCGGCTCGACCGGGACCGACCTGACGCCGCCCGAGAGCACCTCGGGCCGGTTCGCGGCGGTGCCCGACCGGCTCGGCGAGCCGGACTCTGGCCGCTTCGGCGCGGTGGACGCCGGTCGCTTCGGCACGCCGGAGCCGGACTCCGGTCGCTTCGGCGCCGTCGACGCTCAGGCTGGCCGCTTCGGTACGTCGGAGCGTGAGTCGGGACGGTTCGGCGTGGTCGACCCGTTGAGTGACGGCCGGCCGGAGGCCGACGGTTACCGGGCGACCCGTTCACGGCGGGCAGACCGTGACCCGTCGGAGGTCTCCGGTGAGCTACCCGGTCGGCGGGCTGCCCGGGACGCGGCGTCGGCGGGCTCGCCGCTGGTCGCTGGCCGGGAGTCGACACCGCCGACCGGCGCCCGCGAGGCGGCACTCGTCGGCGACCCGGCGGCCGGTCTGCTCGCCGACCAGACTCGTCCGGCCCCGCTCGGCGGGTACCCGATCGTCGAACCGGCCCGGAGCGGCGATCAGCCGCACCCGCTGGAGATGCCGACTGGTCCGATGGCCCCGGTCGGTCCCCGGGGCGGCGATCTGCCCGCGGGGGAGCCGCCGGCGTACCCGCCGGTCGCCGACGGCGTCTACCGGACCCGCCGCCCGGCACTGGCTGCGCTCTTCACCCTGCTGGTGCTGATCTTCGAGGCCCCGGCGCTGCGGGTGCTGTTGGCCGGTGTGACCGGTGATCCGCTGTCGGCCGGGAACGTGGTGACGGGTATCGCCCTGGTCGCCGGGCTGCCGATCCTCGCGACCGGGCTGTATGGGCTACGAACCGGCGGTCTGGCACTCTCCGACGGCCGGGGCTGGCTGCGCCCACCGGCGGCCTACCTGATCGCCGGCCTGGTGCTCTTCGTCGCCGCCGCGCTCGCCGCCGGCTGACCCACCGCGGCCACTCCCGGGCGGGCCGCACCGCTCGGGCCGTGCCCGCACCGCCGTCGGACCGGGCGGGCCCGCGCCGCTCGGGGCCGCGTCGGACCGGGCCGCGGCCCCGGCCGCGCCACGCCAAGCCGAAACTGCATGATCCGCGCAACATCTGGAAAGAGTGGCCTCGGGGGACGCGGAGGCCACTCTTTCCTTGAAGTAGTGCGGATCATGCAAGCGCGGCGGGCGGACGGGGCGGGCGGTGACCGTGCGGCCAGAGTGTGGCGGCGCGCACCCCGGGGCGGTCGGACGGGTGAGGGGCGTACACTGCCAACTGGCGACCGCCTTGCGCGGTCGACCTCGCGCGCCCTCTCCACGAATCGTCGTGGAGCGACGGCCTCCCTGGTCCCGATCTTGTCGGGAGCACCATGGCCGGCGACCAGGCGCCAGGACGCCCGGCCACCGGCCGGGCGTGACAACCAGGGATCTTGAGGAGTACCCCACCATGGCCGTCGTGACCATGCGCCAGCTGCTGGAGAGCGGTGTCCACTTCGGGCACCAGACCCGGCGCTGGAACCCGAAGATGAAGCGCTTCATCATGACGGAGCGCAACGGCATCTACATCATCGACCTGCGCCAGACCCTCGACTACATCGAGAAGGCGTACGAGTTCGTCCGTGGCACCGTCGCCGAGGGCGGCAGCATCCTGTTCGTCGGCACCAAGAAGCAGGCCCAGGAGGCTATCGCCGAGCAGGCGACCCGGGTCGGCCAGCCGTTCGTCAACCACCGCTGGCTCGGTGGCATGCTGACCAACTTCCAGACGGTGTACAAGCGGCTCCAGCGGATGAAGGAGCTGGAGGGTCTGGGTGACCTCAGCGGCACGGCCGCCGGGTACACCAAGAAGGAGACGCTGCAGCTCTCCCGCGAGAAGATCAAGCTCACCCGCACGCTGGGTGGTCTGCGGGACATGCAGAAGCTGCCGGCTGCGGTCTGGATCGTCGACACCAAGAAGGAGCACATCGCCGTCGATGAGGCCCGCAAGCTGGGCATCCCGGTGATTGCGGTGCTCGACACCAACTGCGACCCGGACGAGGTCGACTTCCCGATCCCGGGTAACGACGACGCGATCCGCTCGGCCGAGTTGCTGACCAAGGTCGTCGCCGCCGCCGTCGCGGACGGTCTGATCGCGCGTTCCGGCCGCCGTCGGGGCACCGACGAGAAGCCCGAGCCGGGTGTCGCGAGCGACGAGCCGCTGACCGAGTGGGAGCGCGAGCTGCTCGAGGAGCCGAAGAAGGCCGACGAGTCGGCCGCCCCGGCCGAGCAGCCGGCGCAGGCCGCCACTGAGCAGCCGACCGCCGCCCCCGAGCAGCCGGCGCAGGCCGCCACCGAGCAGCCGGCGACCGCCACCGCGGAGTGACCGCCCCGTCGCTGCCCCGCCGTCCGTTTTTTCGTACGGCGGGGCAGCGGCGGTATGCCGGGCACGATCGGCCCGGATCCGGGTAACCGGCACCTCTGACCATCCACACGCCGTCTCAACACCGAAGAGAGAGCCATGTCCCAATTCACCGCCGCGGACGTCAAGAAGCTCCGCGACCTCACCGGCGCCGGCATGATGGACAGCAAGAAGGCGCTGACCGAGGCCGAGGGCGACTTCGACAAGGCAACCGAGATCCTGCGCGTCAAGGGCGCCAAGGACGTCGGCAAGCGGGCCGGCCGGACGGCCGCCAACGGCCTGGTGGCCCACTCCGGCCAGGCGCTGCTCGAGCTCAACTGCGAGACCGACTTCGTGGCCAAGACCGACTCGTTCATCGCCCTGGCCCAGCAGTTGGTCGAGCACGGCGAGCGCTCCGGCGTGAACAGCGCCGAGGAGCTGCTGGCCAGCGAGCTGAACGGCAAGCCGGTCGCTGACCTGATCCAGGAGCAGTCCGTCAAGATCGGCGAGAAGCTGGTCCTCAACCGCTTCGCCAAGCTGGACGGCACCACCGCCGTCTACCTGCACCGCAAGGCCCAGGACCTGCCCCCGGCGGTCGGCGTGCTGGTGCAGTACTCCGGCAAGGCGGACGAGGCCGGCGACGCCGACGCTCGTGGCGTCGCCATGCAGATCGCCGCGATGCGGCCGAAGTACCTCACCCGTGACGAGGTGCCGGCCGAGGTCGTCGAGTCCGAGCGGCGTATCGCCGAGCAGACCGCCCTCGAGGAGAACAAGCCCGCGGCGGCGCTGCCGAAGATCGTCGATGGCCGGGTGAACGCCTTCTTCAAGGACTACGTCCTGGTCGAGCAGTCGTCGGTCACTGACAACAAGAAGTCGGTGAAGCAGGTGCTGGCCGAGGCCGGCATCGAGGTCACCCGCTTCGTGCGGTTCGAGGTCGGCCAGGCCTGAGCCGCCACCGGGCGCCGCACGCGCCCGTGGGCAGGAAACGTCGACGAGGAGGCCGCCGGTGTACGTGACAGGCACCGC
Source organism: Micromonospora sp. NBC_00389 (assembly GCF_036059255.1). Taxonomy (NCBI): domain Bacteria; kingdom Bacillati; phylum Actinomycetota; class Actinomycetes; order Micromonosporales; family Micromonosporaceae; genus Micromonospora; species Micromonospora sp. NBC_00389. The sequence continues at coordinate 3,034,136 of NZ_CP107947.1, forward strand.
GGCCTCCTCGTCACATAAGGTCGGCAGCGGCAGGTTCGCGGTACGCGGCGCACGGGGCGTGCGCGTGGGGAAGGGCGGGGCGGATGACGCAGGTTGTGAGTGACCGGACGCTGGCGGCGAACGATCCGACGGCACCGCCGCCCGGGCGGGCCCGCCGGGTGGTGCTGAAGCTCTCCGGTGAGGTGTTCGGTGGCGGCGCGATCGGCGTCGACCCGGACGTCGTCCAGGCCATCGCCCGGCAGATCGCCACCGTGGTCCGCCGCGGTGTGCAGGTCTCCGTGGTGGTCGGCGGCGGCAACTTCTTCCGCGGCGCGGAGCTGCAGAAGCGCGGGATGGACCGGGCCCGCGCCGACTACATGGGCATGCTCGGCACCGTGATGAACTGCCTCGCCCTGCAGGACTTCCTGGAGAAGGAAGGCATCGAGACCCGGGTGCAGAGTGCCATCACCATGGCCCAGGTCGCCGAGCCGTACATTCCGCTGCGGGCGATCCGGCACCTGGAGAAGGGCCGCGTGGTCATCTTCGGCGCCGGCGCCGGGATGCCGTACTTCTCCACCGACACCGTTGCCGCTCAGCGGGCGCTGGAGATCCGGGCTGACGTGGTGCTGATGAGCAAGAACGGCGTGGACGGCGTCTACACGGCCGACCCCCGGATCGACCCCACCGCCAGCAAGCTCGACTCGATCACCTTCTCCGAGGCGCTGCGCCGCAACCTGCGGGTGGCCGACGCGGCGGCGTTCAGCCTCTGCATGGAGAACGGCCTGCCGATGCTGGTCTTCGGCGCGCAGGGTGACGACACCATCATCCGCGCGGTGGTTGGCGACAAGATCGGCACCCTGATCACCGCCTGAGCCTGGCCCCGCCCGCGGCGACGGCAGCAGCGGTCCCGGCGACTTTCAGCAGAGCCCACGACGAGCACAGAAGGAGGCGAGGAGACCGGTGATCGACGACACCCTCCTCGAGGCCGAGGAGAAGATGGAGCGTGCGGTGGAGCACGCCAAGGAGGAGTTCGGCGCCATCCGTACCGGTCGCGCCAACCCCGCCATGTTCTCCAAGATCATTATCGACTACTACGGTACCCCGACGCCGCTGACCCAGATGGCGTCCATCGCGATCCCCGAGCCGCGGATGGCCATCATCAAGCCGTACGACAACTCGCAGATCAACGCGATGGAGAAGGCGATCCGCGACTCGGACCTCGGAGTGAACCCGAACAACGAGGGCACCCAGCTGCGCATCCTGCTCCCGCAGATGACCGAGGAGCGCCGCCGCGACATGATCAAGGTCGCCCGGCACAAGGGTGAGGAGGCCAAGGTGGCGATCCGCAACGTCCGCCGCCGTGGCAAGGAGGAGCTGGACCGGATCGTCAAGGACGGCGAGGCCGGCGAGGACGATGGTCGCCGCGCCGAGAAGGAGCTGGACGACCTGACGCAGCGTTACGCGGCCAGCGTCGACGACCTGGTCAAGCACAAGGAGACCGAGCTGCTGGAGGTCTGACCTCCGGCCCGGCATCCGCCGGGCGTGCAGTCGACGTGAGGCCCGACCCCGATCCGGGGACGGGCCTCTTGCCGTCTGTCAGCGAGGGATCCGGCCGGTCAGCGAGGGATCCGCCGGTCCGGGTGGGCCCTGGCCGGCGCCGCCTTCGCCCCGCTCGCTGCCAGGGCGGGGAGGCCGGGGCGCCATCGTCCACCTCGCGCCGGAGGCCGGTGCAGTAGGCTCGGCAGGATTCCCGGCCACCGGGCGGTGAACACCGGGAATCGACCGACCGTCGGGGCGGTCAACCGGAGGAACAAAAGTCGCGCGTGTAGGGGATGCTTGTGGTCTTGCGTCATGTGGTGGTACTCGTGCCGCGTCGCGGTGCGTGATGTCCCACCCCGACCCCTACAGCAGCGAGCCTCGTAGCTGGGACCGGCCGGAGCACCCGGTGGCCCTGCCCTGGCCCGAGCCGGAGTTCGAGCCGGGCCATCGGAGCCGCCGTCCGGCTGCTGGCGCTGAGCTGTATGCCGAGCCGCGCACCCGCCCGTCGGCCGACCCGTACCCCGCCGACCCGTACGCGGCAGAGCCGTACCCCGCCGGCCCGTATCCGGCAGAGCCGTACGACGAGCGCGGCCGGCCGGTCCGCCCGGACGACCGGGACCGGCACGACCGCTTCGACGGCCGGGGCAGGTACGAGGACGACCGCAACCAGCCGGACCGGTACGACGAGCGGGGCCGTGTCGGCCAGTACGACGCCCGCCCGCCCGCTGGCGGCGACGGCCCGGCCCGTTACGACGGCCCCGAGCGTTACGACGCCCCCGAGCGCTACGACGTGCCCGACCGTTACGACGGCCCGATGCGCCACGACGACCGCGATGGCCCGGTCCGGTACGACGACGATGCCGGGTATCCGACCGCACAGCTCGAACCGGTGCGGGACGACCTTGGGCCGGACCAGGACCCGGCGACCGAGTCGGAGCCTCCGCCCGGCCGGCGGTCGAAGGGCCGACGCCGCGCGAGCGCCGACCGACCGGCCACCCAGCAGGTGGGCACCGGGCGGGCTGGCCGGAACCTGCCGGCGGCGATCGGGGTGGGTCTCGGTCTCGGCGCGCTGATCGTGGTGCCGCTGGTGTTCTACCCGCTGGCGTTCCTGTTCGTGATCGCCGCAGCCGTGGGCGTCGGCATCTGGGAGATGGCCCGGGCGGTCCGGCGCAGCGGCGCGCACCCGCCGCTGGTGCCACTGATCGCTGGCGGCGTGTTGACCGTGGGTCTGGCCTGGTTCGCCGGCCCGGACGCGCTCAGCCTGGGGCTGCTGGTCACCGTCGTGGGCACCATGATCTGGCGGTTGGGCGATGGCCCGGCCGGCTTTCAGCGGGATCTCACCGCAGCCACCCTGATCGCCGTCTACGTACCGTTCCTCGCCGGGTTCGCGGCGCTGCTGGCGGCGGCGCCGGACGACGGCCCGCTGCGCATCCTGGCCACGCTCATCGCGGTGGTCCTCTCCGACACCGGCGGGTACGCCGCGGGCGTCTCGTTCGGTCGTCACCCGATGGCGCCGTCGATCAGCCCGAAGAAGTCCTGGGAGGGCTTCGCCGGTTCGGTCACCGCGGCGGCGCTGGGCAGTGCCCTGCTGTTGTGGCTGATGTTCGACGTGGCTCTCTGGTGGGGTGCGGTGTTCGGGGTGGCCGTCTCCTGCGCGGCGGTCCTCGGCGACCTCGCCGAGTCGATGATCAAGCGCGACCTCGGGGTCAAGGACATGAGCAACCTGCTGCCCGGCCACGGCGGGCTGATGGACCGACTGGACTCGATCCTGTTCGCGGTGCCGACCGCGTACCTGTTGCTGGCGATCTTCGTGCCGTTGGTGAAGTGAGGCATGGAACACGTCGGCACGGTCAGCCCGATCCAGTGGTCGGGGCCGGTTCGACACCTCCGGACAGGTACGTGTCGCCGATGGCGTGACACACTGGACCAGCCATGACGAGCCTGCCGTTGATCCCCGCCACCTCGGACGCCCCCGCCGCACGCCGAGCCTCGATGCCACCTCAGCACCTCGCTGACCTGGACCTTGCCGGCCGCCAGGCGCTGGTCGCCGGCCTGGGCGAGCCGGCCTTCCGCGCCAAGCAGGTCTCCAACCACTATTTCGGGCGGCTGGTCCGCGACCCGCAGGCGATGACCGACCTGCCGGCGGCGACCCGGGAGCGGCTGGCCGACCAGTTGCTGCCCAAGCTGCTCACCCCGGTGCGGGAGCTGGCTTGCGACGATGGCGCGACCCGCAAGGCGCTCTGGCGGCTGCACGACGGCTCGCTGGTGGAGAGCGTGCTGATGGGCTACCCGGACCGGGTCACCGTCTGTATCTCCAGCCAGGCCGGCTGCGGCATGGCCTGCCCGTTCTGCGCCACCGGCCAGGCCGGGCTGACCCGTAACCTGTCCACCGCCGAGATCGTCGACCAGGCGGTGTACCTGGCGGGGGTCGCGGCCTCCGGCGCGGTCGCCGGCTCTCCGCCGCGACTGTCGCACGTCGTCTTCATGGGCATGGGCGAGCCACTGGCCAACTACTCTCGGGTGATCGGCGCGATCCGTCGCCTGGTCAGCCCGGCTCCGGAGGGGCTCGGCCTGTCCCAGCGGCACATCACCGTTTCCACGGTCGGCCTGGTTCCGGCCATCCACCGACTGGCCAGCGAAGACCTCTCAGTGACCCTTGCGCTGTCGTTGCACGCGCCCGATGATGATCTGCGCGACGAACTCGTGCCGGTAAACCAGCGCTGGAAGGTAGCCGAGGTGCTGGACGCAGCGTGGGACTACGCCGCCCGGACGGGCCGTCGCGTGTCGATCGAGTACGCGATGATCAAGGACGTGAACGACCAGCCGTGGCGAGCCGACCTGCTCGGGCGGCTGCTGGCCGGCAAGTTGGCGCACGTGAACCTCATCCCGCTCAATCCGACGCCGGGCAGTCGCTGGGACGCGAGCTCGAAGCCGGTTGAGCGGGAGTTCGTCCGGCGGTTGCGCGACGCCGGGGTGTCCACCACCGTACGGGACACCCGAGGTCGCGAGATCGACGGCGCGTGTGGCCAGCTCGCCGCCGCCGAGGACACCGACACCGACACCGACCGCGCCGGAGAGGCACCGGCGTGACCGGGCGTGGCGAACGAGACCAGGAGACATAGTGGCGAGTCAGGGTCAGCGTTTCCGGCGCAAGGCGCTCCGCCGGGGATACAAGGTCGACGAGGTGGATGCCTTCCTCGACCGGGTCGAGGCGACGCTCGACGGCCGACAGGTCGGCGCGCCGGTGGCCTCCCAGGAGGTCCACGACGTCGTCTTCCGGGTCCGCTTCAACGGCTACGACGAGTGGCAGGTCGACCTGCACCTGGACCGGGTCGAGCGGCAGCTGGCCGAGCTGGAGGAGCGCAGTGCCGCCGGGCGCGGCGGCGACCCCCGGATGGGTGACCGGATGGGCCCGCCGGACCGGCTGGGTCCGCCCATGCGCGACGACCGGGGCATGGTTCCGCAGCCGATGCCGCCCCGGCCGATGCCGGCGCAGGCCGGCCCACCCGCCGATCGCTACGGCCGCTACGACGAGCCGACCGGTGCCTTCGCCGGTGGGTATGACGCCCCCCGCGGCGGTTACGACGGGCCACGCGGTCCGGGCGGCCCCGGCCCGATGGGGCCTGGCGGCCCGATGGGTGGGCACGGTGCCCCGCAGCGCGGCCTGCCCGCCGGTCCCGGTGGCTACGGCCCCCCGGATGACCAGCGGATGCCCGGTGGCTACGGCCCCCCCGACGACCAGCGGATGCCCGGTGGCTACGGTCCCCCCGATGACCAGCGCTCGCCCGGCGGCTACCCCCCGGAGGAGCCGCGCTTCGACGGCTTCGAGGCCGGTCGGCACGGTCGCGCCGACATGACCGCCGAGATCCGGATGCCCGAGCGGGACCTGCGCGACATGCGACGTGGTCCGGCCGGCCCGCCCCCGATGCCGCAGCAGGGCATCGGTGGCCCGCCGATGGCCGGTCCGCCCGCCGTTGCCGGCCCGCCGGTCGGGGGTCCGCCGATGGCCGGCCCGCCCGGCAGCGACCTGTACCGGGTCGATCAGATCCGGCGCAGCTTCCAGGTGCGCCGATTCGGCAGCGGGTACGACCCGGACCAGGTCGACCGGTTCTTCGACACCCTGCTCGGCGGTATGCAGGGCCGCAACCCGATGCCGGTCAACCCGAAGGACCTGGACACGCTCCGGTTCGGCCTGGTTCCCGGCGGCTACTTCGAGGCCGAGGTCGACGCCGCGCTCAAGGACGTGCAGGACATCCTCTTCGGGCGCTGACCCCGACGCGTACGGACGAGGGCCCGTCCCCCGGGTGGGGGCGGGCCCTCGGCGTTGTCGGCCGGTTGTCCGACGGTCGGTCGGTCAGGAGCGCAGACCGTTGCGCCGCAGCACGGCGTCGCCGATCACGATGATCAGCAGCAGCGCGGCCAGGCCGACCAGCCAGATGTCCTCGACCTTGCCCTCGTGGTTGCCGCAGATCATCGCCAGCAGCGCCAGCGCGGAGAGCACTGCGCCAATGCGCCCGGACTTACGGTGCCCGGGCTTGTGCTGGTCTGGCGACGTTACCGGCTCGCTTCCTGCCACTGTCGGTCCTTCCCTCGCGATCGGATCTTTGGTTAGTCTGGCACGCCTCCTGCCCGGGGCGGCGCGGTGGGGGTTTCCCGGCCGTCAGGCCCTGCCGGCCCGGGCCCAATGGCACTACGGGCGTCGCGGGGCGGCGGTCAGACTCCCTCCGGTAGCGTTTGGCGTACACCTGATTGTCTGTTTGAGGGGGACTGTGCGGTGCGAGTGACCGGAACCGGGCACGCCAGTATGCGGATCGACACGGCCGCGGGCAGCATCCTGTGCGACCCGTGGGTCAATCCGGCCTATTTCGCCTCATGGTTCCCATTCCCGGATAATTCTCTGCTGGACTGGGAGAGCCTGGGCCAGGTCGACTACCTGTACGTCTCCCACCTGCACCGGGACCACTTCGACGCGGAGCACCTGAGGCGGTATGTGTCGAAGCAGGCGACCGTGCTGCTGCCCGAGTTCCCCACCTCCGAGATGGAGGACGAGCTGCGGGAGCTGGGCTTCACGAAGTTCCTCAAGGCGCCGAACGAGCAGGTCGTCGAGCTGGACGGCGGGCTCAAGGTCATGATCCAGGCGCTGACCAGCCCCACCGACGGCCCGATCGGGGACTCCTCGCTCTGGGTGGAGTACGACGGGGTGCGGCTGCTCAACCAGAACGACGCCCGCCCGACCGACCTGAGCGTCTTCACCGAGCTGGGGCACGTGCACGCGCACATGCTCCAGTTCTCCGGTGCGATCTGGTACCCGATGGTCTACGAGCTGCCGCAGGCGGCGAAGACCGCGTTCGGCAAGCAGAAGCGCGAGCGGCAGTTCGACCGGACCTGGCGCTACATCGACGACCTGAAGGCGTCGCACGTCTTCCCGATCGCCGGCCCGCCGTGCTTCCTCGACGACGCGCTGTGGCAGTTCAACGACATCCACGGCGACGAGGGCAACATCTTCCCCGACCAGTCCGTCTTCCTGGCGGAGTACGCCAAGGTCGGCGGCACCAACGGGATCGTGCTGCTGCCCGGCAGCGTCACCGAGGTCACCACCGAGGGCGCGACCACCACCCACCCGGTGCCGATCGAGGAGTTCTTCGCGAACAAGGTCGCCCACCTGGAGGAGATGCGGGAGCGCAAGCGCCCCATCATCGAGGCGGAGAAGGCGTCCTGGCGGCACCCCGAGGTGGACGTGCTCGGCCAGATGAAGGCCCGGATCGAGCCGCTGCTCGACGAGTCGATCTACCTGGCCAAGGGGGTCGGAGGCCCGGTCCGCTTCGACCTGGTGGGCTACGACGGCGAGAGTGTCGAATCCATCGTGGTGGACTTCCCCGGCAAGGAGGTCCGGCCGTACGCCGACGAGAAGGTCCGCTACCGGTTCCGTACCGAGCGGGCGCTGATCGAGCACCTGCTGTTCATCGACGAGGTGGACTGGGTCAACTCGCTCTTCCTCTCCTGCCGGTTCTCGGCGGCCCGGATCGGCCAGTACAACGAGTTCGTCTACGCGTTCTTCAAGTGCCTCTCCGAGGAGCGGCTCCAGTACGCCGAGGGCTGGTACGACGAGCACGAGCGGAGCACCGACGCCGAGGACGTCACCCTGGGCGACTGGGTGATCCAGCGGCGCTGCCCGCACCTGAAGGCCGACCTGACCCGGTTCGGCATCGTCGAGGGCGACCAGCTCACCTGTCAGCTGCACGGCTGGCGTTTCGACCTGCCCAGCGGCCGCTGCCTGACCAGCGTCGGCCACAAGGTCCGCGCCCACCGCGTCGACGCGGAAGCCCCCGCCCCGGCCGGCGAAGCCGTGATCTGACGAGCCGGCCGGGGCGCGCGACGTCGTGCCCCGGTCGCACCTCGATCCGCGTCCGCGCGGCCCCTCCGTGCGCCACGATCAGTGGAGTGGCGAAAGCCGCGGGCCGGTAGCAGCCGGACACCACCGAGAGTGGGGCGGGCGTGGCGGGGGCGGACGCGCGGGAGAACGAGTACCGGTACGGGCGCGGCCGGGAGAAGGCTCGGGACGCTGCCCGGGTGGAGACGTTCAGCGACGGGGTCTTTGGGGTCGTGCTGACGGTGATGGCCGTCGAGCTGCTCCAGACGGGCCCGGCCCGGGAGGGCGGGCGGGAGCTTCCGGACGCCCTCGCCCACGCCTGGCCGTCCTACCTGGCGTACGTGATCACCTTCGCGATCGCCGGGCAGGTCTGGTTGGCCCACCACAACCTGTGGCGGTACGTGGTCCGGGTCGACCAGATGCTGCTGGTCCTCAACCTGCTCGTGCTGCTCTTCATCGCCACGATCCCGTTCACCGCCGACCTGCTGTCGGACAACCTGCGCGGTAGTGCGACCGAGCAGCGGCTGACCGCCGCCCTCTACCTCGGCACCGTGCTCGGTGAGGCGCTCTTCGTCAACCTGAGCTGGTGGTGGGCCCGTCGGCGCGGGCTGCTCCACCCCGACCTGGATCCCCGGCTGGCCCGGGCGATCGCACGGCGGATCCTGATAAAGCCCCTGCTCTACCTGGTCGCCTTCGCCTTCGTCTTCGTCGACCCCATCCTCAGCCTCGGCGCGTACCTCCTGCTGGTCGCCTTCTACCTGATCGGGGGTCCCGGCGACCTTCGGCCGTCCGCCGGCCCGTCCAGGGAGGGGTCAGCGGCCTAGGTCGGCGAGGATGCGGCGGGCGGCGTTGTGGCCGGCGGCGCCGATCACGCTGCCGGCCGGGTGGCAGCCGGCGCTGCCGGCGTACACGCCGTCGATCCCGGTGGCGTAGGGCATCCGGTCAGTGAACGAGACGGTGTTGTCGACATGGTGGATGTGCCCGCCGGTGATGCCGAAGTGGGCCTCGATGCCCGGCGGGGGCAGTGGCACCGCGTCGGCGATCAGGTCGCCGGTGCCGGGGGCGTACCGCTCGACGATCTCGATCAGCCGGTCGACGTAGCCGGGCAGCGCCGCATCCCAGGTGGTGCCGGCCAGCTCGTAGGGGACCGACTGGACGAAGAGCGCCGACGAGTGGTGCCCCGCCGCGTCGGAGAGTGACGGGTCGACGGTGGTGTGCAGGTACCACTCGATTGTCGGTTCGGCCGGCAGCCGGCCGGCCTGCACGTCCGCCCACATGGCGCGCAGCGCGGCCATGGGCGAGGTGGCCTCCCCGCCGACCAGAGACGCGGAGCCGGGCAGCAGATGGATGGTCGAGCCGAACGGGCTCGGCGTGCCGGCCGGCAGGCAGGAGAAGTGCGGCAGCCCGGTCAACGCCAGGTTGAGCTTCAGCGTGGTGCCGGGCCGGCGGACCGCCGCCATCCGCTCGCCGAGCGGCGCCGGTAGCGCGCCGTCGGGCAACAGGTCCATCAGCCGGTACGGGTCGCACGCGCCAAGCACCACCCGGGCGGCGACCTGCCGGCCGTCGGCGAGCACGACACCGCTCGCCGCGCCGCCGTCAAGGGTCACCGCGGTGACCGGCGTACCGGTCAGGATGGTCGCGCCGGCGGCGCGGGCGGCGTCGGCGAACGTACGTGAGACCGTGCCCATCCCGCCTTCGGCGATCATCCAGGTGCCGCCCGAGCCGGGCAGCCGGCACATGTTGTGGACCAGGAAGTTGTGGCCGGTGCCGGGGTCGTCCGGGCCGGCGTTGAGCCCGGAGAGCCCGTCGGTCACCGCGTACATGCTGACCAGAAGTTCGGAGCGGAACTCGAAGCGGGCGAGGTAGTCGGCGACCGAGCCCTGGACCAGGTCGACGAACACCTGGCGCAGCGCCGGGCGGACGTGCCGCTCGGCGGTCTCCTGGGCCGTCAGCGGCTCGGCCAGCCAGGCCGGGGCGAGATCCTCGCGCAGCGCGGCCAACTCGGCCTGCATGGCGTCGTCGGCGGCCACATCGGCGGGGGAGAAGAACTCGGCGAGCTGCGCCCGGGTCGCCGCGGTGTCACTGCCGAAGAGCAGGTAGGGCGAGCCGAGGCCGCCCGGCGTGGGCAGGAAGTAGTGCGGGTCGCGGCGCAGCACCGGGATCCGCACGTCGAGCGTGGCGAGCAGCTCCGGTGGCATCAGCCCGAGCAGGTACGACCCGGTGGAGTGACGCAGCTCGGGCACCTTCGGGAACGGGGTCTCGGTGCGGGTCGCACCGCCGATCACGTCGGCGGCCTCCAGCACCAGGACGTCCAACCCGGCGCGGGCCAGCAGGATGGCGGAGACCAGGCCGTTGTGCCCGGCACCGACGATCACGACGTCGGCGCGAGCGGGAAGCGCATCGGGGCTGCTCATGCCCGGGCAGCCTAGTCGCGCCGGGCCGGTTGTGGGGGTGCCGGCGGGATACGGAGCCCGGGAGGCGTCATTTCGCGTTTACCGGATAGTGGATTCGATCGATGCCCCGGTGGCCCTAGCGTCATCGGGGCATCGACCGTCATCTGGGAGGTATCCGTGGATCGTCGTACTGTCCTGCGTTCCGCCGTCGCCGGGGCGGCCGCCTTCTCCGGCAGTCTCTGGGCCGGCGCGGCGCTGGCCGCCCCCGCCCAGCCCGGGCCCGGTCCCTACGGGGAACTGTTGGAAGCCGACGCCAATGGCGTCCAGTTGCCCGCCGGTTTCACCAGCCGGGTCATCGCCCGCTCCGGTCAGCGGGTCGCCGGCACCTCGTACCTCTGGCACTGGGCGCCGGACGGGGGTGCCTGTTTCCCGGCCGGCGACGGCTGGATCTATGTGTCGAACTCGGAAATCCCGCTGGTGGGCGGCGCCTCGGCGGTCCGGTTCGCCGCGGACGGCTCGGTTGCCTCGGCGTACCGGATCCTCGGCGGCACCAACGTCAACTGTGCCGGTGGCCCCACTCCGTGGGGCACGTGGCTCTCCTGTGAGGAGGTGCCGCTCGGCCGGGTCTTCGAGACGTGGCCGGACGGCAGCCGGGCGGCCGAGGAGCGGACCCGGATGGGTCGCTTCACCCACGAGGCCGCTGCCTGCGACCCGGACCGGAGGGTGGTCTACCTGACCGAGGACGAGGAGGACGGCTGCTTCTACCGGTTCGTGCCGGACACCTGGGGCGACCTGCGCACCGGACGCGTCCAGGTGCTCTGTGCGCCGGCCGGGCAGGTCGCCGGCCCGGTCACGTGGCGGGACGTGCCGGACCGGGACGGCTTCCCGATCCCCACCCGCTTCCAGGTCGGCGCGGCGAAGCACTTCGACGGCGGTGAGGGCTGCTGGTACGACCGGGGGACCTGCTGGTTCACCACCAAGGGCGACAACCGGGTGTGGGCGTACGACGCGGTCAACCAGCGCCTCGACCTGGCCTACGACGATTCGCTGGTGCCGGCCGGCACCGCACCGCTGACCGGCGTGGACAACATCACCGGCACCGCTGCGGGTGACCTCTACGTCGCCGAGGACGGCGGCAACATGGAAATCAACGTCATCACGCCGGCCGGCGTGGTCGCGCCGGTCGTGCGGATCCTGGGGCAGTCCTCCTCCGAGATCACCGGCCCGGCCTTCTCCCCGGAAGGATCGCGCCTCTACTTCTCCTCCCAGCGCGGCCCCTCCGGCACCTCCACCGGCAGCGGCGGCATCACCTACGAGGTCACCGGCCCCTTCCGCCGCTGACCCCCCGCGTCCTGCCCGGGGCTGCGCTGGGCGCGCCACCGGGACAGGACCAGGGTGGCTGAGTAGCCGGACAGCACGATGACGTGGAACAGGTAGAGCCAGAGCAGCACGGCGACGCCGGCGCCGATCTCGTCGAAGCCGCCGAACGGCACACCCAGGTCCAGCGGAAGGGAGGCGAAGAGCACGAAGCCGTGCATGAAACCAGACAGGTTCGCCGCCGTGAACGACCCCATCACGAGCGCCGAGAGCCAGTCCGGTGACGCCGGCCCGACCACCCGGAACACCCAGAGCAGCACCGGCGTGAGCACCAGCCAGACCGCCAGGAAGGACACCACCACACCCACCGCACCCACCCAGCCGCCCTGCCGGACCAGGCCGGTGGTGAGCGGCAGCGCCAGCAGGATCGACAGCAGTAGCGCGGGGGCCGGCGCGAGCAGCGGTAGCAGGAGCAGCCGGCCCCGCCAGCCGACCAGGTGCTCGTCCGAGCGAGGCTCGGCCACCGAGACGAACGCCCGCCGTAGGCCCTCGCCGTACAGCGACGCGGGCAGCAGCGAGGCCAGCGCCAGCAGCGGCGTCAACTCCACCCCGGCGTTGACCAGCGCGGCCACCGCCCGGGGCGCGCCGATCGCGGTGGGCAGCGCCTCCACGGCGTACGAGGTGAGCCGGCGTACCCGGTCGGCCCCGGCGACCAGAGAGGTGAGCCAGATCGCCAGCAGAGCCACCGGCACCACGGCGATCGCCCCGTAGAAGGTGATCGCGGCGGCGTGCAACGACAGGTCCCGCCCCTGCACCGGGCGGAACGCCGCACTGATGATCCGCTTTGTCTGTTGCAGCCCGCCGCCCATCGGGGTTCCTTTCCCCGTACCGCCTCCCGTCACGCACGGGATCGCCCGCCGTGCGGCATGCCGGAGCCGCCGGACGGACGTCATCCGGCGGCTCCGGCGTACGGTGTGTCGGTGGTCAGCCCAGCGGCAGGCTCCGGGCCGCGCCGAGGCTCGTGTAGAAGCAGCCCGTGGTGGGCAGGCTCGTCGCCGCCGGCGGGGTCACCCCGTCGTAGAGCGCCAGCAGGAAGTTCTGCGGGCACCGCCGGGTGCTGCCGGTGCGGATACCGAAGTGCAGGTGCGGCCCGGTGGAGTTGCCGGTGTTGCCGGTGAGGCCGAGCTGCTGGCCGGGCGCGACCGACGCGCCGTTGCTCACCGACCACGCCGAGAAGTGGCAGTAGGTGTAGACCGCTCCGTCGGTGCCGGTGAGGTTGACGCCCTGGCCGCAGGAGCTGTCGTTGATGATGGTCACGGTGCCGGCCCGCACGGCGTACGCCCGGGTGCCGGTGCCGACGGGAAGGTCGATGGCGGGGTAGTCGTGGTGCGGGTCGTCGTACTCGGAGCGCGGCAGCGCGCTCTTCGTCAGCGGCAAGGACAAGCCGGAGCCGCCGGTTGTGGAGGTGATCCGGACGGCGTCCGCGACGACGTAGCCGGTGCCGGTGCTCCAGCGGCTCACCCCGACCACGGGGTGGTCGCCGGCGGCCAGCGTGAAGGTGCCGAGGCTGACCCAACGGCCTCCGTTGGAGCGCTGGTCCACGACCACGGTCTGGTTGCCGCCGGTGGTCGCCACGATGAACGGGGTGGCGCTGTTGTATCCGGCGTCCGCCGGGTACCACACCTCGACGAGGTGGGCGCCGGCAGTCGGGATCGAGGCGGAGAACCAGGCGGCGTCGCTGCCGCCGGTGTAGGGCGTCGCGAACCGGTAGTCGGCTCCGTACTTCTGGCCGGACCAGGACGAGGTGCCCCAGTTGGCGCTGGCAGTGAAGCGTCCGGCGGTCGCGTTGTCCACGGTGGTGGTCGCCGCGGACGCGGATCCCACCGGCCCGAGCAGCACCATGGCGGCCGCTGTCACCCCGGTGATCAGAGCGCGCGCGGCGGTGGCGATTTTCACGAGGTTTCTCCGAGGGTCGAAGGGGCACGAAGGTCGGTTGGGCGAAGATATTCAACCAACAACCATCGATGATTGAAAGAGACCTTCATGAATCTCCCGGTGGCGGTCCCTGCGGCGGTGCGTGGCGCACGTCTTCCCGATCCGGCGGGGACGGGGACTGTGTCGAGGTGGCGGGGTTCGGTGACGCGGCGGGAAGCCTCGACCGCCCGTTGTGACGATCCTCCGGTGCCCCGCCCCATGCGGGCGCCGGAGATCGGGGCGTCAAACGGCCGGGAAACCGAGTTGCTCGGCGGACGCTTCGCCGGCCCGCCAAGCGAACGGGTCATAGCCTCGCCCCCGAGCGATCTCGACGTTGAGAGCGAACAGTCGTCGGCCGATCTCGTCCTTGTCCTGGGCGATCGCCGTGGGCCATCCGTAACAGGCGGCCACCGCTTCGTCCAGCTCTCTGTGCAGCTTCCTGAGGTCGGCGTAGGCGCCCTCGTCCACGAGGTCGTAGAGCCTGTTCAGCCCGAACTGCTGCTCGGCGCAGATCTCCTGCCGGCGGGCGATCACCCGCCGACCTGCCTCCGCCACCCGCGCCCGCTGGTCGTCCGTGACGGGGGAAGGCCACGGGAACGTCAGGAATGTGGAGGTCGGGGCATAGCGTAGATCGTCTTTGACAGTCGAGGACTGAAACCACGCCCAGGCGCCGTGACTCGTCGGTCGACGCGAAGCGGTTGAGGCATCCGCGGTAATGGCTATGTCGTAGGTGTCAGGAGGGGCCATACCGCTCGCAGGGTGAGGACGGCGCCGACGACGAGGACGAGGGTGGCGGTGAGGATTGGGGTGGCGGTGGCGAGTCGGCCGGTCCAGCTCCCTGGCCGCGGGGAAATTCCGCGATGCAGTCGTTGGTGTAGTCCGACGAGTAGGAGCCCGGCGAGGGTCAGGGTGGCGGCCATGCCGAGGCCGTAGGCGAGGACCAGGAGAACGCCGAACCATGTTCGGCCCAGCGCGACTGCGCCGAGCAGGACGATGAGCGCGGAGGGGCTGGGCACGATGCCGCCGGCGATGCCCATGCCGAGTAGGCCGGCCCTGCCGCGGGCATGGTGATGGTGGTGGTGCCCACGGTGATGCTCATGTCCGTGATCGTGGTCGTGGCGGTGGCTGTCACCGTGATGGTGACCCGATGCCGTGACGTCGGACTCGGCGGTGACGTGGGCGCCGGGTGCCGATCCCGCGAGGACAAGTGTTTGCGGCTGTGGCAGCTGGTGCTTCCTCCGGGCAGGGAGCGCTGACCGGAGCAGGCTGGCGCCGATGCCGGCGATGAGCAGGCCGCTGACTACACCGAGCCAGCCGAGGAGGGTTTCACCGGCCAGGGTCGACGCGGTGGTGAGCAGCAGTCCTGCGGTCAGGACGCCGGCGGTGTGGGTGGCTGTGACGGTGGCGCCGACAGTGAAGGCGTCGCGGTAGGTGCCGCGCCGGCCGGCGATGTAGGCGGCCATGACCGTCTTGCCGTGCCCGGGCAGCATCGCGTGGGCGCCGCCGAGCAGCAGGGCCAGGAGGATCGCCAGTACGCCGGCCAGCGGCGTGAGTCGGTCCGCGCCGGCGATCGTGTTGAGTCGGTCACCGAGGGCGGTCATCGATCGGGCGATCGGGCCGGCGGCGGCGATCGCGGACTGACGTTCGCCGCTGGATGTGGTGCCTGCGCCCAGGGCCTGGATCCGCGCTGAGCGGTGGTTGAGCGGTGAGGACAGCAGGTCGTTGGGGTAGGTGCGCAGCTCGTCGGAGATGCTCGTGCTCGGCAACGGCGAGTCGCGCAGTCCGGTGCCGTGTCCGACGGCGGTGGCCTCGTGCCAGCCGACGCGGTCGGTGCGGAAGGTGTCTTCGAAGCTGATCGTGGTGGCCCGCCGCAGGTCGACGCTGGCGGTGAGGTGACACTCGGTGCGACCGGTGACCAGGTTCGCCGCCCCGGAGTGGTAGGTGAGGTTGCTGGCAAGAACTGTCCACGTCAGGGTGTGGCCGGCTACCTCGGCGTGTAGGGCGCCTGCCATCGCCGCGCAGGTGGTGGCAGCGTGGGCTGCCGCCTCGGCGGGCTCGATGGTGCCGTTGCCGTCCCGGTCGACGGCGGGTTTCTGCTGCAGGGTGGGCAGCTCCGCTTCGTCGAGGACGGCCAGGTCCTCGATCCGGTCGGGATGCAGCTGCAGGCCGTGATAGTGGTTGACGGAGAAATTTCCCAGCGGGTGGGCGATGGCCGGACTCGTCGGTGCCAGAGCGCACCCGACCGCGATGAAGGTCACCGCTACCGCGGCGCCGGCCTGTCGCCGCCTCATCCGCCGCCGCCGAGACTGTCGAGCAGGCGTCGCGCGATCGGCGCTTGAACGACGTCAAAGTGCGGGTTGATCGTCATCGCGAGGCTGAGATCTTCGCGAGCGTGGTCCCGGTCGCCGAGGGCGTGGCGGATCACGCCGCGGTGGTAGTAGAAGGTGGCGTTTCGCCAGCCGAGGCGGGTGGCCTGCAGGGAGTAGTCCAGAGCCTCGGCGTCACGTCCGTTGCGGTGCAGCGCCCATGCCAGGGCGTCAGCGGTCAGGACGGTGCGACGGGCGGACCATTCCGCCTGTGCCTCGGTCAATGCTTCGGCGGCCTGGTCGTGGTCGGCGAGGTAGGTCGCCGCGGTGAGGTGGTCGGAGATGCCGTTGGCGGCGGACAGCTGTCGGGCTGCGGCGACCAGGTCGTACTGCTGGCGCGCCTGGTCGGCCTTGCCGGCGACGGTGAGGAGGTCACCGTATTCGATCAGCAGCTCGGGCAGCGGGAGTGCCTGCACGGCGCGGGCGTAGTCGGCGAGGGCGTCGTCGCTCTGGCCGAGCGCGGCGCGCGCCTTACCGCGTCCGGCGTAAAGCTGCTGGTAGGTGGGATCGGCGGTGAGGCCGGCGTCGTATTCCCGCAGGGCTGCCTGCGGGTCGCCGTTGTGGAACGCCAACTCGCCGAGGTAGTAGCGGCAGAAGGCCCGGTCGGCGGGGCTGCTGGCCTGGGCCAGGGCACGGTTGAGCGCGTCGCGGGCTGCCGCGACCTGCCCGCGCTGTTCGAAGTCGTAGGAGGCGCGGGTGAACGCCGCCACCCCTGGTTCGACGTCCAGCATGCGCTGCAGCTGGATACGCGCGCCGTCGTAGTCGCCGAGTTGGGTGAGCGCGTCGACCAGCACGCCGTGGACGTTGCCGGAGTGGGGGTTGAGGGCCTCGGCGCGGCGTCCCCAGTCACGTGCGGCGCTGAAGTCGTGGCGGGCGTTGGCCAGCGCCGCCGTGCCGACCATCGCCTTCCAGTTCGTGGCGCTCTCCAGTTCCAGCGAGCGCTGCAACGCGCCGTCGGCCTTCGGGTAGTACGACGGGTCACCGGTGATCCGGCCCTGTTGCACGTATGCCGAGCCGAGCTCGGCCCACGTCGACCAGTCCTTCGGCACATCGACGAGCCGCCGCTGGGCTTTCGCGATGGTGGATCGCAGGGCGTCGGCACCCGCCTGCGGCCCGGTCCGCGCGGGCGGGCCGACCAGGCCCGGGGAACGTTGTTGTTCCTGCAGCTGCCCCGTGACGATCGGGGTGCCTACCAGCAGCACGACGCCGGCCAGCAGCAACACGACGGGCAGCCGGGTGAGCCCCCGGCACACGACGGACAGCCGACGCCGGGTGCCGCTCATGAGCCACCGCCGACAAGAGTGGCGTACGCGACGAGGTTGTCCCGATAGCTGCCCGCCCGCCGGTCGAACGTGCCGGTGCAGGTGATCAGCCGCAATTCCGCCCGCTCACTGGGGGCGTAGACCGCGCCAGCGGGAAACCTGTCCTTCGGATACTCGTCGAGCCGATAAATCCGGAAACTCATAACCGACCCGGCGATGTCGCGGACCTGAACCTCACTACCCACCACCAGGTCCCGCAACCGGTAGAAGACCCCTGGGCCGGTGTGGGAGTCCACGTGACCCACGATCACCGCCGGTGGACCTCCTGGCTCCCCCGGCATCGGGCCGCCCGCATACCAACCGGCCACCTGATAGTCGCTGGGGGCGGGCAGTGAGTTGCCCTGTGTCAACCCCTGGGTCAGGCGGCTGTTGGTTGGTTTTGGTTGAGGAGGGTTTGGAGGGTGCCGTGGGTGGCTGGGTTGTAGGGGACGTTGTCCTGCCAGCAGCGCCAGATGATGTGTGCCCAGGCGCGGGCGAGGATGCGGACGGCGTGGGGGTGGTCGCAGCCGCGGGCGGTTGCTTTTGCGTATAGATCGGCGGCCCAGGGGTTGGCGCGGCGGGAGTCGCCGGCGAAATCGCAGAGGGCGTCGCGCAGTTGTTTGTCGGCGCCCCAGCGGAACATGACGGTCTTGACCTTGCCCGATTGTCGGGTCGAGGGGGCGACCCCGGCGAGGCAGGTCAGCGATTCGCGGGTGGGGAACCGTCCGCGGGCGTCGCCGATTTCGGCGAGCAGCCGGGCGGCCCGGACGCTGCCGGAGCGGGGCAGGGACGTGAAGATCGGCGCGTCGGGATGCGCGTCCAGTTGTTCGCCGATGCTGGCGGCCAGGATCTGGATCTGGGCTGTCAGGGTTCGCAGGACGGCGACCAGCGCGGTGGTGGTGCCCGCGTGGATGCCGGCGGGCTCGCCGGTGACGCCGCGGGGTGCGGCAAGCAGCCGGGCGTGCAGCACGGCCGGGTCAACGCCTCCGCTGTATGAGACGGAGCGCAGCCAGACGGCGAGGCGTTTGGGCGAGAGCCAGTCCGCGGCCTGCTGGGTGGTGAACCGGCCCAGGAAGGTCAGAGTGATCGGCGAGTCGATGTCGGCGAACAGCGTTGCGGCGGCGGGGAACACGATCTGCAGGTGTGCCCGCAGCTGGTTGGCTGCGGCGACCCGGTGGGTGACGAGGTCTCGGCGGGCGCGGACGCTGCCGCGCAGCGCGGTGGTCTGCTCGCTGTCGACAACCATGGGTCGCAGCCGGCGGACGTCGGTGCGGACCACGTCGGCCAGGACGTAGGCGTCGAATCGGTCGTCCTTGTTCCCGGCCGATCCGTACCGGCTGCGCAGGTTCTTCACCTGACCGGGCGGGATCACGTACACGGTCAGTCCGGCCCGCATCAGGGTCTGGACCACCGGTCCGTCGCCGCGTTCGATGCCGACCTGCTCGACACCGGCGCGCAGCAGCCGGGCGGCCATCCGCTTCAACCCGGCCGCGTCGTGCGGCACGGTGAACCGGTCCAGGACCTCCCCTTGATCGCCGAGCACGCAGACGGCGTGGTCGTCCTTGGCCCAGTCCACCCCCGCCGTGACGCGCATGGCAGTGGGGTTGGGGTTGATACTCACAGTTGTCTCCTCGCTGTTGCATCAGTGGGAAGACACCCGGTGGTCCCGGGACACCGCAGCCGGTCGCTCACTGATCGGCGCTCATTGGCGCATAGCCCTGTAGCCAGTCGGGGTGTCCTGGGCCGCCGGGCCTCGCAGAACTCAAGCTGGACCTCGAAGGTCGAGCAGTGATGGCGATGGCACGGCGGGGACCAGGGGTGCACCCGAACCCTCCCACTCAGCGATCAAACGGGCGACTCGGATACAGGGATGCTGCACCAGTGAGCGGTGAAGTCATCGACCCGCTCTCGCCCGTGGTTGCCTCCGACGTCGGCGTTCGCCGGGTTCCTGTTCCCGACCGAGGTGATCGTGGTCGCGGTCCGCTGGTACCTGCGCCTCAACCTCTCGGATCGCGACGGCGCGGCCAATGGCCGGCGGGCGGAGTGGCACGGCGGATCCGGTCGGCCGTCATCTGCCACGCCTGCGCCTCGTCGACCAGGCAGCCGGCGAGCAGCTCGCGGCCCCGGGCGAGGACCGCGAGGGCGTCGGGGTGGCCCGGCAGCCACTGCTCGGCGTCCCCGACGGTCAACTCGGCCCGCCGGCCGGGCAGCGGCGTCGCCCCGGGTGGCAGGCCGCCGAGCCGGTCGAGGTGCCCGGCGGAGAGGATCTGGTACCACATGGCGTCGGGGATGAGCGCGTCGGCGAGCATCTCCACCCCGGGCCGCCGGGTCACCGGCATTCCGTCGCTCGGGAGCCACTGCGACCACTGTGGCGTGGTCACCCGACGGCTGTCCGGCTCGGCGTCCACTCCGGCCCAGGCCAGCAGTCCGCTGTGTGCGTGCAGCTTGTCGCGCAGCCGGTGCATCGACCCGGCCAGGTCGTCAGCGTCGGTAGGGTCGGCGCGCGGCGGCGCGACGGTGAACGCCGCCGCGGGTAGCACGTCGTGGTAGCCGCCGACGGTCGCGGCCACCAGCCGGTTGGTGAGGTCGCCGGCGAGCAGGGTCACCGTGATGGCTGTGGGCAGGGTGGACAGTACGGCGGCGGTGGCCGAGCCGGCCGCCTCGGCGGTGAGCGGAATCCGCACGCCGAGCACGACCGCGCTCAGCTCGTCCGCGGGTCCGCGCTCGGCGTGCAACCAGTCGAGCGCCACGTTCAGCAGGGGCGGGGGCAGTTGGCACGAGGCGTCGCCGAACGGCGCGCCGAGTGGCCCGCGCAGGTAGGCCCGGGCGGACACGCCGAACTCCTCGATGTCGTGGCTCGGGCCGCGCCTGGCCACCGAGACCAGAGCGTCGCGCACACCGGCATCGCGCAGTTGCCGGGCCAGCAGCTCCGGTATGGCGAGGACATGCTCGGCGGGGAGCGGGCCGAAGTCGATCACGAGGAGCTGCGCGCCGGGCAAGGCGATCGGTGACGAGACGACGGCCGGGCCCACCGGCTCCCCGCCGGCTCCCGTCGCTTCGAGCCGGAGCAGAGCCTGCCGGAGTGCGGCCACCGCCACGGGCACACCGGCGTCGTCCGAGCGGACTTCGATCGTCAGGCAGTGCTGCTCGCGCAGAGTTTCATCGATATCGAGCACTACGACGACGGCCATGGTGTCCCCCCAATAGTGGCGCATCCGCTCTGGGCGGCAGTCCTATTTTCGATTTCCGCTTCGTGCGTCGATCGTGGATGGGGAAAGAATTGATTGACCTTCCTCTATTGACAAGGGAAGGGGCGCGTCGGGGAGCATATTGCCGTCGCCCATTCTCCGGCGACCCTGCCAGGTGCGCTAAGCGCCGAACTGGCCGGTACATGTCATTAGTTCGAATGCGCGAAGCATGAAATAGGGCGGCCCAGATTCCACGATGTAACGCAATCGAAGGGGCCGGCGCTATTACGAATCCCAACGACTATCGCCGCACTTTTCCCAACCCTTCGGTAACGGCCGAGGCCCGTGATCGCCGTACGGGGTGCCGGCTGTCTCGGTAACGTCACCCGCAGCCGGGCGGCGGCGCGCCGGTCCGGTGCGAGGGGGTGAGCGTCGTGGCCGGCTCGGGCGGATCCCGGGGCGTGGTGGTCGGCGGCGCCATCGGCATCACCAGCACCAAGGCGGTCGCCGCGGTGGACCAGCCGGCCAATGATGCCTTTGCCTGTCCAGGGTCGGTCACTCATTAAGATCGCCCGCCATGACCGTTCTCACCACTGAACGCCTGATCCTGCGCGACTGGACCGCGGACCCGGTCGACCTGGCCCGCATCTACGACATCTACTCCCGCCCCGAGATCACGCGATGGCTGGGTGCGGCACCCGGGCTGCCGCTGACCGACCCGGCGCAGGCCGCCGACCGGCTGCAGATCTGGCGGGACCGCCACGCCGCCGACCATGGCCGGTACGGCACCTGGGCGATCGAGGTGCGCGATACCGGTCTGGTGGTCGGCACGGTGCTGCTCAAGCCGCTGCCGGGGCGGGACGAGGCGCGGCGTACCGATGACATCGAGGTGGGCTGGCACCTGCACCCGGATTCGTGGGGTCACGGCTACGCCACCGAGGCGGCCCGCGCGGTGACGGCGCGGGAGTTCGTCACCGGCACCCCGCAGATCTACGCGGTCGTCTCGCCGGGCAACGATCCGTCGATGGCGGTCTGCCGGCGACTCGGCATGGCTCACGTGGGCCGGCGCACCGACTGGTACGGCGGCGAGGAGCTGGAGACCTTCGTCCTGCCCGCCCCGACCGACTGACCACCGCCAGCGAAGCGAAGGAAGGGCCCCTGTCGACGCCAGGCGTTGACAGGGGCCCCTTCATTTCCACCGAACGCCGACGGATGGGCGGCCGTCAATAGTCACGGTGGTCGAAGTGTTGACGCCCTCGTAGCACGTCAGTAACATCTGGTCAACGTCATGCAAAATCTCGACAAAGGTGTGCTTGATTCTTTGCATGACGCCGCAAGTTTCAGCGGGACGACTCTTTGGCGTCTTTTCTGCCCTTTCCCGCTGCCACCACCACCCTCGCCTCCTCGGCACCTCCCCACACCGGCCGGCACGCCCCCGCGCGTCGGCCGACGACGCGCCGAATCACGCCCCACGCCGTGGCCAGTCCGTCGCGGCACCGTCCCCCCAACGACAGGACAGTGATGAGACGAACGAATCTGTTCAGGATGGTGGCGGCGACAGTCGCGGCCACGGTGATCGCCACGGCCGGGTCGACGGCCATCGCGAACGCGGCGGAGAACCCCCGCTCCGCCGGCACGACAGCCGCGACGAGCACCGCCTTCGCCCCGGCTGCCACCAACCTCGCCCAGGGCCGCCCGACCCAGGAGAGTGGCCACGCCGACGTCTACGACTCGTCGAAGGTCGTCGACGGCAACCCGGGCAGCTACTGGGAGAGCACCAACAACTCGTTCCCCGAGTGGGTGCAGGTCGACCTTGGCTCGTCGCAGGCCGTGAACCAGGTCGTGCTGAAGGTGCCGACCTCCGGCTGGGCGACCCGCACGCAGACCCTGAGCGTGCAGGGCAGTACCAACGGATCGTCATTCAGCAACCTGGTGCCGTCGCAGACCTACACGTTCAACCCGGCGAGCGGCAGCACGGTCACGATCAACTTCAGCCAGACCTCGACCCGCTACGTGCGTATCGACATCACGGCGAACAGCGGGTGGCCGGCCGGGCAGCTGTCCGAGCTTGAGGTCTACGGCAGCGGCGGTGGCGGTCCGGACACGACCGCGCCGAGCGTGCCGGGCAATCTCTCGTACACCCAGTCGGGCACCACGATCACCCTCAACTGGGTCGCGTCGACCGACAACCCGGGCGGCAGCGGCATCGCCGGCTACGACATCTACCGCAACGGCACGCTCCTGCAGTCCATCGGGAACGTGACCACCTTCAACGACACGCAACCGGCCACGGCGACCGTGTCGTACCACGTCCGGGCGCGCGACGTCGCGGGCAACCTCTCGGGAAACAGCAACACGGTGACCCGTACCGGCAGCGGTGACACCATCGCGCCGAGCGTCCCGGGGACGCTGTCGCACAGCACGTCGGGCACCACGATCACGCTCAACTGGGGCGCCTCCACCGACTCCGGTGGCAGCGGGCTGGCCGGCTACAACGTCTACCGCGGCGGCAGCCTGATCGCGACGCTGGGCACCGTCCTCACGTACCAGGACAACCAGCCGTCGACGGCGACCGTGTCCTACTACGTCCGCGCCCGCGACGGCGCGGGCAACCTGTCCGGAAACAGCAACACCGTCACCCGGACCGGCACCCCGCCCCCCGCCTGCACCAACGTGGCGCAGGGCAAGACCATGACGGCGAGCGGCTCCACCTTCACCTTCACGCCGGAGAAGGCGAACGACGGGCAGGTCACGACGTACTGGGAGGGCGCGGCGAGCTACCCGCAGACCCTGACCGTGGCGCTGGGCGCGAACCACTCGATCACGGCCGTCGCCGTCAAGCTGAACCCGGACCCGGCCTGGGGCACCCGTACCCAGAACATCCAGATCCTCGGCCGCGACCAGGCCTCGTCCACGTACACCAGTCTGGTGTCGGCGGCGAACTACCAGTTCGTCCAGGGCAACAACGTGGTCACCATCCCGGTCACCGCGACCACTGCCGACGTGCAACTGCGGTTCACCGCCAACACCGGTGCGCCGTCGGGCCAGGTGGCCGAGCTTGAGGTGTGCGGCACGCCGGCACCCAACCCTGACCTGGTCATCAGCTCGACTACCTGGTCTCCCGCGTCGCCCAGCGAGGTCACCCCGGTCACTCTCTCGGCCGTGGTCCAGAACGTGGGCTCGGCCGCGGCCGGACCCACCACGGTGAACTTCAGCCTGGCCGGCACGGTTGCCGGTAGCGCCGCGGTGGGTGCGCTCAGCGCGGGAGGCTCGACCACTGTCTCGTTCAACGCCGGGACCCGGCCGATGGGCAGCTACAGCGTCTCGGCGGTGGTCGACCCGACGAACACGATCGTCGAGCAGAACAACGGCAACAACAGCTTCACCGCACCGTCGCCGTTGGTGGTCACGCAGGCTCCGGGGCCTGACCTGCAGGTCCTCAGCATCAGCTCCAACCCGCCGAACCCGGCCGTCGGGGCGTCTGTCACGTTCACCGTGGCGGTACGCAACCGCGGCACCACCGCGACCGGCGCGACCACGGTCACCCGGTTGGTGGTGGGCGGCACCACGCTCAACACCAACACCGCGTCGATCGCCGCCGGCGCGACGGTCACCGTCGCGGTCGCCGGGAGCTGGACCGCCACCAGCGGCGGAGCCACCATCACCGCCACCGCCGACGCGACCAACACCGTCGCCGAGACCAACGAGACCAACAACGCGTTCACCCAGTCGATCGTGGTCGGGCGTGGGGCGGCGGTCCCGTACGTCTCCTACGAAGCCGAGGCCGGCCGGTACCAGGGCGCGCTGTTGGAGGCCGACCCGCTGCGCACCTTCGGCCACACCAACTTCGCCACCGAGTCCTCGGGCCGCAAGTCGGTACGACTAAACAGCACCGGCCAGTTCGTCGAGTTCACCTCGACCAACCAGGCCAACTCCATCGTGGTGCGCAACTCCATCCCGGACGCGCCCGGCGGGGGTGGCATCGAGGCGACGATCAGCCTCTACGTCAACGACGTCTTCTCCCGGAAGCTGACCCTCTCGTCGCGGCACAGCTGGCTCTACGGCAACACCGACGGGCCGGAGGCGCTGACCAACACCCCGCAGGCCGACGCCCGGCGGCTGTTCGACGAGTCGAACGCGCTGCTGTCGCAGTCGTACCCGGCGGGCACCCGGTTCAAGTTGCAGCGCGATGCCGGCGACTCCGCCTCGTTCTACGTCATCGACATGATCGACCTGGAGCAGGTGGCGCCGGCCGCGAGCCAACCGACCGAGTGCACCTCGATCACGTCGTACGGTGCGGTCCCCAACGACGGGCTCGACGACACCGCGGCCATCCAACGGGCCGTGACCGACGACCAGAACGGGGTCATCGGCTGCGTCTGGATTCCGGCCGGGCAGTGGCGGCAGGAGCAGAAGATCCTGACCGACGACCCGCTGAACCGGGGTACGCACAACCAGGTCGGCATCAGCAACGTCACGATCCGGGGCGCCGGCATGTGGCACTCACAGCTCTACACGCTGACCGAGCCGCAGAACGTGGTGGGCGGCATCAACCACCCGCACGAGGGCAACTTCGGCTTCGACATCGACAAGAACACCCAGATCTCCGACATCGCCATCTTCGGCTCGGGCCGGATCCGTGGCGGTGACGGCAACGCCGAGGGCGGGGTCGGTCTGAACGGTCGGTTCGGGACAGGCACCCGGATCAGTAACGTCTGGATCGAGCACGCCAACGTGGGTGTCTGGGTGGGACGCGACTACGACAACATCCCCGACCTCTGGGGCCCGGCCGACGGCTTGCAGTTCACCGGTATGCGGATCCGCAACACCTATGCCGACGGCATCAACTTCAGCAACGGCACGCGGAACTCGCGGGTGTTCAACTCGTCCTTCCGTACCACCGGCGACGACGCGCTGGCCGTCTGGGCCAACCCGTACGTCAAGGACCGGAACGTGGACATCGCCCACGACAACCACTTCGTCAACAACACCATCCAGTTGCCCTGGCGCGCGAACGGCATCGCCATCTACGGCGGCTACGACAACTCGATCGAGAACAACCTGATCTACGACACCGCGAACTACCCGGGCATCATGCTGGCGACCGACCACGACCCGCTGCCCTTCTCCGGGACGACGCTGATCGCCAACAACGGGCTCTACAGGACCGGCGGTGCCTTCTGGAACGAGGACCAGGAGTTCGGTGCCATCACCCTCTTCCCCGCCACCAGGGACATCGTCGGGGTCACGATCCGGGACACCGACATCTACGACTCGACGTACGACGGCATCCAGTTCAAGAACGGCGGCGGCAACATGCCGAACGTCGCGATCACCAACGTGCGGATCGACAAGTCCAACAACGGCGCCGGCATCCTCGCGATGAGCGGGGCCCGGGGCAGCGCCACGCTGACCAACGTGACCATCACCAACTCGGCCGACGGCAACATCGTGATCCAGCCAGGATCGCAGTTCGTGATCAACGGCGGCTAGTCCCGACCGAGGGCCGCTGCGGCGGCCCTCGGTCGCCGGCCGGCGGCTTGATCGACACGGGTTCGGCGATGTCGGGGTATCCGGGTGTCAGGGATACCCCGACATCGGCGATCTGGAGCCGATCAGCGCCGGGCGTTGTCGCGCAGCCCGGAGATTGCGGGGGAGTTCGATGCGGTCCTCACCCCGGAGTTCTGGCCGGCGCTCTGCAGCAGCCCCCGCAAATACTCAGCAGAAAGTGATCAACGGTGGGGTGGGGTCGGTGGGTGGCGTGGCATCGCAGGCGCGCTCATTGACGGACACTGCGTGCGACGTGCCTGTTGGCGGGGCTGCGCGGCTAGGCTGAGCTGAGCAGGATGGTCCGCGAAGGGGGTGAGCCCGGATGGCCCAGGCAGCGTTCGCGCCGGAGCCGGCGCCGCAGCACACCGAGCCGTCGTTCGACGTGCTGCGGTGGCACGACGAGCCGTGGACAGCGCAGCTCGCCCTTGACCTGTTGCCGGAGACCAACGGCCCCAAGGTTGAGGTCCTGAGCGGAAGCGTGATCGTGACACCACATGCGGGAATCGATCATCAGTCGGTCGAGCGAGAGTTGCCCTACGTGCTGCACCGCGCCGCGCGGAAGGCCGGATTCTGGGTCTACCCGGAGATCAACGTGTTGTCTGAGGATGATCTCTTCATCCCGGACATCGCTGTGCTGCGTAACTCGGGCGGTGGCCGCACGACGGTTCCCATCGCCGAGGCGGTGCTGCTGGGCGAGATCGTTTCACCGGGTAATCGGCGCAAGGACGTGATCGACCGCCCCCGGGAGTACGCGGCCGTCGGGGTGCCCTTCTTCCTCCGGGTGGACCTGCGCAACCGGGTGCCGACCATCGCCCTGTTCGAGTTGGTGGACGGTGAATACCGACCGTTGGCCGCCGCTGCGGCGGGAAGCACCTTCGCCATGCGGGAGCCGTTCGAGTTCGCCATCGATCCGGCGGAGCTGTTGGACGAGGAGGCGCCGCCGGAGGAGTCGGCCGGCGAGGACTGAGGCTCCCAGCGGGCGCTCAGCGCCTCTGGGGAACAATGGCCCCGTGACTTCCCCCCGCGACCTCGTCCTGCTCGGGTCCACCGGCTCGATCGGCACGCAGGCCATCGACATCGTCCGGCGCAACCCGGACCGGTTCCGGGTGGTGGCGCTCGGCGCCGGTGGCGGCAACGTCGCGCTGCTCGCCGCGCAGGCCCTGGAGCTCGGCGTCGACGCGGTCGGGGTGGCCAAGGCATCCGCCGCGCAGGACCTCCAGCTCGCGTTCTACGCCGAGGCGAGCAGGCGCGGGTGGGCCACCGGCGACTTCAAGCTTCCCAAGATCGTGGCCGGGCCGGACGCGATGACCGAGCTGGCCCAGTGGCCGTGCGACATCGTGCTCAACGGGGTGGTCGGCTCGCTGGGCCTCGCTCCTACGCTGGCCGCGCTGCGCGGTGGTCGTACTCTCGCCCTGGCCAACAAGGAGTCCCTCGTGGCCGGCGGCCCGCTGGTCAAGGCCGCGGTGACGCGGCCGGGGCAGATCGTCCCGGTCGACTCGGAGCACTCGGCGCTGGCCCAGTGCCTGCGTTCCGGGTCACGCGGTGAGGTGCGCCGGCTGATCGTCACCGCCAGCGGCGGCCCGTTCCGGGGCCGGGGCCGCGACGAGTTGACGCAGGTCACACCCGAGCAGGCGCTGGCGCACCCGACCTGGAACATGGGGCCGGTCGTCACGATCAACTCGGCCACGATGGTCAACAAGGCGCTTGAGGTGATCGAGGCGCACGAGCTGTTCGACGTGCCCTACGCCGACATCACCGTGATGGTGCACCCGCAGTCGGTGATCCACTCCATGGTCGAGTTCACCGACGGATCCACGATTGCCCAGGCCAGCCCGCCGGACATGCGGCTGCCCATCGCGCTGGGGATCGGCTGGCCGGACCGGGTGCCCGGGGCCGCCGCCGCGGTCGACTGGACGAGCGCGCACACCTGGGAGTTCGCCCCGCTGGATGACGCCGCGTTCCCGGCGGTGGCGCTGGCCAAGGCCGCCGGGGAGGCCGGGCGCTGCCGCCCGGCGATCTACAACGCGGCGAACGAGGAGTGCGTCGAGGCGTTCGTGGCGGGCCGGCTGCCGTTCCTCGGCATCGTCGACACGCTGGAGCGCGTGTTGGAGGACGCTCCCGACTTCGCCGAACCAGGTACCGTCGAGGACGTGCTCGCGGCCGAGTCGTGGGCACGCGCGCACGCGCAGGAGATCATCGCGGGTTCGGTGGAAGGAGCTTGATGTCGTACCTGCTCGGGGTGGTCCTCTTCGCCCTGGCCATTCTCATCTCGGTGAGTCTGCACGAGGCGGGGCACCTGCTCACCGCCAAGGCGTTCGGGATGAAGGTCACCAAGTACTTCGTCGGATTCGGCCCCACCCTCTGGTCGTTCAAGCGGGGCGAGACCGAGTACGGCGTCAAGGGCATCCCGCTCGGCGGTTTCTGCAAGATCGTCGGGATGACCCCGCAGGACGACGACGTGGACCCGGCCGACGAGCCGCGGGCGATGTGGCGCTACCCGGTCTGGAAACGGACGATCGTGATGGCCGCGGGGTCGATCACCCACTTCGCGCTCGCCCTGATCACCATCTGGATCCTCGCCGTCTCCGCCGGCCTGCCCAACCCGGACTTCCCGACCACCGACGCGCAGGCCCGCAATGAGCCGGCGGTCATCCAGCTCAGCCCGTGCGTGGTGCCGGAGAACGCGCTGCGGGCATGCACGCCCGCCGACGCGGCCAGCCCCGCCGCCCAGGCGCAACTGCGCGACGGTGACCGGATCACCTCGGTCAATGGCACCCCGATCGGCAACTACGGCGACCTGCTCACCACGCTGCGCAATCTCAAGCCGGGGGAGACCGCGCGGATCGAGTACGTCCGTGACGGGCAGTCGGGCAGCACCAGCACCGTGCTCGCGCAGACCCAGCGTCCGCCCCTGGACGACCCGAAGGGCGCCGCCGGGCCGGTGGCCGCCCTCGGCGTCGGACTCGTCCCCAGCACCCCCACCCGGGTGACGTATGGGCCGGTCGGCGCCTTTGGCGCGACCGCCTCCTTCACCGGCGACCTGGCCGTCGGTACGGCCCAAGCGCTGCAGCGGCTCCCGCAGAAGGTCCCCGCCCTGTGGACCGCCCTCACCGGCGGCGAGCGGGACGTGGACACCCCGATCAGCGTGGTCGGCGCCAGCCGGCTCGGCGGCGAGGCCGTGGAGAACAACGCCTGGCTGGTCTTCTTCATGCTCTTCGTGTCGCTGAACTTCTTCATCGGCGTGTTCAACCTGCTGCCGCTGCTCCCGGTGGACGGCGGCCACATCGCCATCGCCTGGTTCGAACGGGCCCGCTCCTGGATCTACGCGCGGATCGGCCGGGCCGACCCCGGCCGGGTCGACTACCTCAAACTGATGCCCTTCACGTACGTGGTGATCCTGATTGGTGGTGCGTTCACCCTGCTCACCATCGCCGCGGACGTCGTCAACCCGATCACGCTCTTCTCAAGGTGAGTGCCTGAAGTGACCGCAATCAGTCTCGGTATGCCCGCCGTGCCGCCCCCGCCGCTCGCACCACGCCGGGCCAGCCGCCAGATCATGGTCGGCTCGGTCCCGGTCGGTGGCGGTGCGCCGGTGTCCGTGCAGTCGATGACCACCACCCTCACCTCCGACGTCAACGCGACCCTCCAGCAGATCGCCGAGCTGACCGCGTCCGGCTGCCAGATCGTCCGGGTGGCGGTGCCGTCCCAGGACGACGTCGAGGCGCTGCCGGCGATCGCCAAGAAGTCGCAGCTCCCGGTGATCGCCGACATCCACTTCCAGCCCAAGTACGTCTTCGCGGCGATCGACGCGGGCTGCGCGGCGGTCCGGGTCAACCCGGGCAACATCCGCCAGTTCGACGACAAGGTCCGGGAGATCGCCAAGGCCGCCGGTGACGCCGGCGTGCCGATCCGGATCGGCGTCAACGCCGGCTCCCTGGACAAGCGGCTGCTCAGCAAGTACGGCAAGGCCACCGCCGAGGCGCTGGTCGAGTCGGCGCTGTGGGAGTGCTCGCTGTTCGAGGAGCACGGCTTCCGGGACATCAAGATCTCGGTCAAGCACAACGACCCGGTCGTGATGATCCGGGCGTACCGGCAGTTGGCCGAGCAGTGCGACTACCCGCTACACCTGGGCGTCACCGAGGCCGGCCCGGCCTTCCAGGGCACCATCAAGTCGGCGGTCGCCTTCGGCGCCCTGCTCGCCGAGGGGATCGGCGACACCATCCGGGTGTCACTCTCCGCCCCGCCGGTCGAGGAGATCAAGGTCGGCAACCAGATCCTGGAGTCGCTGGGGTTGCGCGAGCGGGGCCTGGAGATCGTCTCCTGCCCGTCCTGTGGGCGGGCCCAGGTGGACGTCTACAAGCTCGCCGAGGAGGTCACCGCCGGTCTGGAAGGGCTGCCGGTGCCGCTGCGGGTGGCCGTGATGGGCTGCGTCGTCAACGGTCCGGGCGAGGCCCGCGAGGCCGACCTCGGCGTCGCCTCCGGCAACGGCAAGGGCCAGATCTTCGTCAAGGGGCAGGTCGTCAAGACGGTGCCCGAGGCGCAGATCGTGGAGACGCTCATCGAGGAGGCGCTCCGGATCGCCGACGAGATGGGTGCCGAGCTGCCCGAGGAGTTGCGCGGGCTGGTCACCGGCCCGACCGTCACCGTGCACTGATCCGTCCGGCGGCGCTCTCTCGCGCCGACGACGCGTACCGAAAAGAGCGGCCGTCTCCCCCAGGGGAAACGGCCGCTCTTTGGCGTTCCGGGTGGTGCTGCCTCGCGTCACTCGGATTCGGCGAGGATCGCGTACAGCTTGCGCCGGGTCTCGTCGAGCACCTTGGCGGCCCGCTCCCGCTGGTCGTCGGTGCCGTTCATCATCACCTGGCGCAGCGCGCTCATCGCCTGCGTACCGGCGTCACGGATGTCGTGCCAGCTGTTCACCGTGTCCTCGGCGAACTCCGCCCACGGTGGGGTCTGCGCGGCCTCGGTGGCCTCGGCCTGACCGGCCTCGGTGACCGCGAACCGCTTCCGTCCGCCGCCGGACTCCTCCGTGCTGGCGACGATCACCCCCTCGTCCTCCAGCAGTTGGAGGGTGGGGTAGATCGAGCCAGGGCTCGGCCGCCAGGCCCCGCCGGTGCGGGAGTCGATCTCCTGGATCATCTCGTAGCCGTGCATCGGCCGCTCGGTGAGCAGTGCCAGCACCGTGCCCCGGACGTTCGGGCGTCGACCCCGACCCCGTCCCCGGCCGCGCCCACCCCAGGGGCCGCCGGGTCCGCCGTGGCCATGGCCGTGCGGGCCGGGCGGGAAGCCGAAGCCGCGCCTCCGAGCCTCGTGCATCGGGTGCTGATCTCGATGGAATCTCATGTCCGTTCCTTCCTTGGACTGTCGCTGATGCATCAACGATATATCGGCAACGCATCGCTGACAAGTACCGGGCTACAAACCGTACGTACGTCTTGTTAGGGTGTCGGGCATGCGCCTGCTTCCTCCACCGGGCCCGGCCCGGACCCTCACCCTCGGCACCCTGGTCAAGACCGTCGGTCGGGGCCTCTGGCTGGTCGCCAGCGCGCTCTTCCTCACCCGGTCGGTCGGCCTCTCACCGACCCAGGTGGGCGTCGGGCTGACCATCTCGGCGCTGGTCGGCGTACTCGCCAGCGCGCCGAGCGGCTACCTCGCCGACCGCATCGGGCCGCGCGGCGCACAGGTCGGAGGGCTGATCGCCGCCGGCACCCTGACCGCCGGCCTGATCACCGTCCGGTCGTTCGTCGCCTTCCTGGCGGTGGGCGCCGCCACGGCACTCGCCGACGCGGTCGAGCGCGGCGCCCGGGGCGCGCTGATCGCCGGCGTGATCCCCGCCGACCAG
Organism: Micromonospora sp. NBC_00389; assembly: GCF_036059255.1. Lineage (NCBI taxonomy): Bacteria > Bacillati > Actinomycetota > Actinomycetes > Micromonosporales > Micromonosporaceae > Micromonospora > Micromonospora sp. NBC_00389. The sequence continues at coordinate 3,065,955 of NZ_CP107947.1, forward strand.
CGGGTGCACACCCGCGCCTACCTGAGGGCCACCACCAACGTCGGCATCTCCGTCGGCGCCGTCCTCGGCGGCTTCGCCATCGCCGCCGACACCCGCGCCGGGTACGTCGCGCTGATCCTGACCGCAGCGGCCGCGTCGCTGGCCGCGGCGGTGGTCTTCCTCCGGCTGCCCACCGTCGCGCCGGTCGCCGCCCCGACCCACGGACCCCGGCTGATCGCCCTGCGGGACCGCCCGTTCCTCGCGTTCACCCTGCTCGACGGGCTGATGTCCATGCACTTCAGCCTGCTCACCATCGCCCTGCCGCTGTGGATCGCCGGGCACACCCGGGCACCGGCCTGGATGATCTCCGGGTTGACGCTGGTCAACACTGTGCTGGTGGTGCTCCTCCAGGTACGCGCCGCGCGCAGCGCCGTCACCCTGCCGGGAGCCGCCCGCGCCTCCCGTCGGGCGGGGGTGGCCATCGCGCTGGCCTGCGTACTCTTCGCCGCCAGCGGCTCGCTGCCCACGGCGGCCGCCGTCGCTCTCCTCTGCTGCGGGTCGCTGGCGCACGTGATCGGGGAGCTGTGGCATTCCGCCGCCGGATGGGGGATCTCCTTCGGGCTGGCGCCGGCCAACGCGCAGGGGCAGTACCAGGGGGCATACGGCATGGGGTACGAACTGGGCAAGATGCTCGCCCCGGTCGTCGTGACCAGCCTCGCGCTCGGCTGGGGCATACCGGGCTGGCTGCTGCTCGGCGGGCTGTTCCTCCTACTTGGTGCCCTGGTGCCCCCGGTCGTCCGGTGGGCCGGCCGCACCCGACCGACCAGCCTTCCTGCCGAGCCCGTGCCCGTCTGAGGCCGGGCTCGTCACTCGGCCGGCGGGGCGGGGTTCCGATCTGGCAGGCTGGTACACGTGCTGACGGTGCCGGTACGGCAACTGGGAGAATCGGAGCGCCGCGCGGTCGAGCGACTGCTCGACTTGGACCCCTTCGCGGGCGCGCAGGTCGCCGAGCGCATCGCCGCGCGCGGGCTCTCCTGGTGGCGGGCCGAGGGCAGAATCCTGGGGTACGGCGCACGGCGCAACCTCGAATCACTCTGCTGGCTCGGCGGCAACCTGACCCCCGTACTCGCCACCGAACCAGCCATCTCCGCCTTCGCCGATCTCCTCGCCGGCGAGGAGAGGCTCTGCTCCTCCATCGTCGGCCGGGCGGACGCCGTCCTCGGCCTCTGGGACCGCCTCTCCGACGCCTGGGGCCCGGCCCGGGACGTCCGCCCCAACCAGCCGCTGCTGGCCACCGACACGCTGCCGGCCGTACCGGCCGACCCGGAGGTACGCCAGGTTCGCGCCGGTGAGGTCGACCGGCTCTTTCCGGCATCGGTGGCCATGTACACCGAGGAGGTCGGCGTCTCCCCGCTGGCCGAGGACGCCGGACGCAGCTACCGCCGGCGCGTCAACGACCTGGTCCGCGCCGGTCGGGCGTACGCCCGGTTCGTCGACGGCAAGGTCGTGTTCAAGGCCGAGCTGGCCGTGGTGACCAAGCGGACCGCGCAGGTCCAGGGCGTCTGGGTGGCTCCGGAGTGGCGGGGCCGGGGGATGGCAACCGCCGCGATGGCCGCCGTCGTACGCGACGCCCTGCTGCGGGTCGCCCCGACCGTCAGCCTGTACGTCAACGACTTCAACCTGCCAGCGCGCCGGGTCTACGAGCGCTGCGGCTTCCAGCCGATCGGCACCCTCGCCACGGTCCTCTTCTGACCGCCAGTTCCATTTGGTAGGCGGGCCAACTTTCGTGTGCAGGTTGCCTTCCGACCCGACCCGACCCGACCCGGTCCGGCCTGGCTCGGTCCGGGCCGGCCTGGCCTGCTCCGGTTCAGTTCGGCTCGGACTGGCCTGGTTCGGCTCCGCCCGCCCGCCCGGCTCTGCCTGCCTGGCCCGACTCCGCCCCCGGCCTGCCCTCGGCCCGGCCCGGCCCGGCAGATCTTGGACAGTTTCCGTTAGCGGGTAACTGTTAGCGGGTAACGGAAACTGTCCAAGATCTTGGGTGGATATGCCGCTGGCCGGCACCCCGGGTTGGGGTGCCGGCCAGCGGTTCGTTCATGCGGTGCTGGGGTCAGCTGTTCCAGTACTGGCCGACCAGGTCGGTGGCCTGCTTCTCCCACTGGGCGTAGGCGTCCGGGTAGGCCGACACCTGCACGGTCTGCGCGGCGTCGGTCAGCGGCATGTCCTGCCACCCGTCGACCTGCTTCAGACCCTTGAGGAACGCGGTGGTCGAGTACTCAGGGTCGGTGATCTGCTCCGGCGTACCCCAACCCGAGCTCGGCCGCTGCTGGAACAGGCCCAGCGAGTCGTGGTCGTTCATGTCGCCGAGGTGGCCGAGGTTCTCCAGCTTCGACTCCTGCAGGCTCGTCGCGATCGAGATGACCGCGGCGCGCTCCGGCAGACCGGCCTTCTTCGTGGCGGCGATGATCGCCTTGACGTTGGCGGTCTGCTCACCGTTCAGGTCGATGCGCGACTGCTCACCCTGCGGCGAGACCGACTGCACGGCCACGGCGGCGGGCTTGGTGTCGACGGGGGTGGCGGCGTGGGCGGCGATCGGACCGGCGAACACACCACCGGCGAAGGCCAGACCAGCAACGGACAGCACACTCTTACGCATGATCGTGTTCATGGGGGTAGCTCCTTCACGGGGGTAAACACCCAGCCGACCGGGGGATCGGCGTTACAGGGTGCGAGCACCTCGTCCGGCGCTAACAACAAAGTCTTTTCGGCGACCAACGGGCGGGGGCTCGTGGCGCCGGGTCTGTGTGTAACGACCGCCGGGCCGACATCATTCCGGGCCTGGCCCATCCGCCGGCACCCAGTGGAGCGGGGGTGCGGGGGGCGGTCGTTCAGGGGATCTGTAACGACCGGCGGGCCGGGGTCATTCCGGCATTGGCACCGGGTCGAGCGGGTGCCTGGTGCGGTCGTTCGGGGATCTGTAACGACCGGGCCGGGCCTGGCATTCCAACCCCGGGGGGTGGGGCGGCGGGCCGTGGTACTGCGATCGTCAGGGTATGTAACGACCCCAGGCCGGCCCCCATTCCACCGCACGGGTGCAGCCGGTCACACACCAGAGACCCCGATAAGGGACATTCGACGCCCGGACCGCCCACCGCTCCCGGCGTCAGCCGGACATTCGACGCGCGCCCGGCACCGCCCCCGGCGTCAGACCGGGCCGGCTGGCGATGGTCAACTCCAGATCGCCGACATGGGGGCATCACCGCGGCGGGATACCGCGACATCGCCGACACCGAGTCGATCAACCCGAAACCTCGCGACCCGGCCCGGAGTCGACAACACCGGTGATACCTCACAGGCATATTGATGCCTCACAGGGATCACGCCAACAACAGCGTCAAGCCTGACCGCCCGGAGCCGGGATCGCCTGGGTCGAGCGCGAGAAGCGGCGGCGGCGCGCGTACCACGGCAGTCCCACGTCCCACCGCATCCCGCACGGACGTGGCCCGGAAGCCCGCCCACCCGGTCAGTCCGGCACCGGCCGAGCACGGAAACCGGACGGCGTGGATGCCCGATGATGACCGGGATCACAGGTTCCACAGATCGCGAGTTCGGACCGGTTGACCTGACCGGAAGCCCTGCTCAGAGACGGTAAATCGGTTGAGTTGATCGGTTCCGTACCGGCACGCTGGGTTCGCCGCCACCCACGTCCGGAGGGACACCAATGCGCCTGCTCCGTGATCTGTGGGGCACCTCGACACGTCGGATGACGATCGTGGCCGTCCTGATCGTGCTCGGCGCCGCCGGTCAGGCGGGCGCGTCGGCGCTGGCCGGCGCGGTGCTGGTGCACCGCTCGGCCGGCTTCTTCGCCGTGCTGGCCGCGGCGCTGGTCGCCGTGGTGCTCAGCGACCTCGCGGTGAGCCTGCTGATGGCCGGCCTAACCGCCGACTGGTCCGCCGACGTGCGCCGCCGGCTCTGCCGCGTCGCCCTCGGGCAGGACCTGCCCACCCTGGAGACCACCCCGGTGGGCGAGCTGCTCGACCGCATCGACGGGGACGTCTACCAGGTCGCGTCGGCGGTCCGTAACCAGGGCACCCGGCTCGCCCAGGGCCTCTGCGTCGGCCTGTTGTCGATGGTCGTCGCGCTGGTCGTGTGGTGGCCGGCCGGTATCGCGATGCTGCTGCTCACGGTGGTGCTCGCGGTCGGACTGCGCCGACCCACGGCGCGGATCGGTCCGGCCCGGATGGCCGAGGAGGAGGCATGGTCGGACCTGGCCGCCGTGATGGAGGAGGCGGTGCACGGCCAGGACGACGTACGGACCAGCCTGGCCCGGCCGTACGTACTGCGGCTGTACGCCCGGCGGGCCGCCGCCGTGCTGTCCCGGGGCCACCTGGTCTGGGTGTTGTCCGCGCGGGTGGCCACGGCCGCCACCGCGACGATCCGGGCTGGCATCGGCGTGGTGGTGCTCGGCGGGGCCTGGGCGTTGACCACCGACCGGGTCGACGCTGCCCGGCTCACCGCCATCTGGCTGCTCGCCCTGGCCTTCGGGGCCACCGCGGAACACGTCAGCCGGATGGTGCCGGAGATCCAGGAGGCTCTCGGCGCGTGGGCCCGGGTGCAGTTGCTCCAGAAAGCCCGACAGGAGCCCGTCGGCGGGGCCAGCCCGACCGAGGGTGACCTGCGTATCCGCGAGCTGACGTTCGGGTACCAGGTGAGCGGCCCAGAGAGCGGCCGGGGGGCGGCGCTGCGCGGGCTCAGTCTCACCTTCGCGCGCGGCCGCTCGTACGCGCTGATCGGGCGGACCGGCTCGGGCAAGTCGACTCTGGCGAAGGTGCTCACCAGGGCCGTCGACGTGCCGCCGGGAACGGTCTTCCTCGGCGGCACCGACCTGTGCGACCTCGACGTCGAGCAGTTGCGCCGCTGGGTGGCGCTGGTACCGCAGCGCACCGAGATCCTGGCCGGCACGCTCGCCGAGAACGTCGCACTCTTCGACCCGGAGCTGCTCGACGCCGCAGCCCGGGCGCTGAACGAGCTGGGCCTGGCCGGCTGGATCGCCGAACTTCCGGACGGGTTGGGGACCCGGCTGGGCGAGGGCGGGCACGTGCTCTCCGCCGGTCAGGAGCAGTTGGTGGCGTTCGCCCGGATCCTGGTCCGTGACCCGCATGTGGTGATCCTCGACGAGGCCACCGCACGGCTGGATCCGGTCACCGAGGCGCGGGTGCAGCGGGCCACCGAACGACTGCTGCTCGACCGGATCGGGATCGTCATCGCCCACCGACTCTCCTCGGTGCGCCGCTGCGACGAGGTCGTCGTGCTGGCCGACGGCGCGGTGGTCGAGGCCGGCCCGCTGGAGACGTCGACACGCTTCGCCGAGCTGCTGGCGACCAGTCACGCCGCCGCGTACGCCGCAGCGGCGCCGGCCGGCCGCGCGGGCGCCGGCACCGACCTGCTGGTCGGCCCCGGCCCGGCCGACGCCTGGCCGAGCGAGCCGGCGAGCGCACCGGCCGAGCCGGTCGGGCCAGTCGGGCCGGTCGGAACGAGCACGCCGGCCGGGCCGGTTGGGCCGGTCGAGCCGAGTGGGCTGGTCGGGCCGGTCGGAACGAGCGCGCCGATTGGGCTGGTCGAGCCGACTGGATCGGTTGGGCCGGTCGGGCCGACCCGTGCCGACCCGCCGCCACTGCCGCCCGTACCGCCGGCTCGGACGCTGCGGGAGATCTTCCGACTCTGTACCAACGATCCCCGGTACGGGCTGGCCGCGATCGGGCTGTTCCTCGGGCTCAGCCTGCTGGGGCTGGACGGCCCGGTGCTGCCGTGGCTCTGGGCCGACGTGGTCGACGGGACCGGCAACCCGTACCTGCCGGCGGTGGGGATCGCGGCCGGGCTGCTGGTCACCCTGCCGCTGCCGTACTACACCCACGTCTGGTTCCCCCAGTGGTGGGTGCGGCAGATGTTGCGGATCGGCCTGCGCCTGGTGCACGGCCAGACCGGGCCGCGCCGGGTCAGCTCGCACACCCCGGCCGAGGTGGTGGCGCAGGGCGGCGACACCGAGCGGGTGGTCCAGCTCGCCGACAACGTGCTGGACCAGGCCGTCGCGCTGGTCCTGGTGGTCGCCATGACGGCGGTCACCGGCAGCGTCGTACCGGGGCTGTTCTTCCTCGGCACGATGGTCGTCTCCGGGCTGGCCGCGACGCTGTTCGGGCCGAAGCTCGAGCGTGCGGCCCGGGCGACGGTGGCGGCGCGGGCTGCCTTCGCCACCGCGTTGGTCTCCACGCTCTCCGCGGCGCGGACGGTGAAGCTCGCCGGCGCGACCGCGGCGGTGCTACGTCACCTTGCGGACCTGGATGTGGTGCGCAGCGACCGGCAGCGGCGGGAGATCTCGGTGCAGGTGTGGTCGCGCTCCACGCCGTCGGTCGCCAGCGGGCTGTTGCCGATCGGCGCGTGGGCGCTCTACCTGAACGGCGGACTCTCCGCCGGGGCGGTGCTGGTGGCCGTCTCCACCCTGGGCGCGGCCCGCTGGTTCGCCTGGACGACGGCGTCGTTGATCTCCCAGCTGCCCTCTGCGCGGGTCTGGACCCGACGCACGGTGGCGATGACCGGGGTGAACGCGTACTCCGCGGGGGTGCCGGCGGTCGATCTGGCCGCCGGGACGGCGCCCGCGCCGAGTATGCCGCCCCGGCATCCGCTGCGACGACTGGAGCTGCGCGGCTTCGGGGTGGTGCACTCCGACGGCACGGTCGCCGTCCGGGATGTGGACCTGGCCGTGCAGCGCGGGCAGTTGGTGCTGGTCGTCGGGCCGGTCGGCTCGGGCAAGTCGTCGCTGTTGCGGGCGTTGGCCGGGATCGTGCACCACACCGGTGAGCTGTCCTGGAACGGCGACCCGGTCACCGAGCCGGAGTTGTTCCTGCGCCCCAACCAGGTCGGCTACGTCGGCCAGTTGCCCCGGGTGCTCTCCGGCACGGTGGCCGACAACATCGCGCTCGGCCACCAGGTGGACGCGGCCGGGGCGGTCACCACCGCCCAGCTCGACCACGACCTGGCCGCTGCCGGCGGTGGGCTGGGCCTGCTCATCGGGCACAAGGGCACCCGGCTCTCCGGCGGCCAGCTGCAACGGCTGGCGCTGGCCCGGGCGCTGGCGCCGCGTACCGAGCTGCTGGTCGCCGACGACGTGTCGTCGGCGCTGGACGTCACCACCGAGCTGGCGCTGTGGCAGGCGCTGCGCGCGCACGGGGTGACCGTGGTCGGCTCGACCGCGAAGCGCGCCGCGTTGGTCCGCGCCGACCACGTGGTGGTGCTGCTCGGCGGCACGGTGGCAGCCCAGGGGACCTGGCGGGACCTGGAGGGCGACTGGTCGCACCTGGCTGGCTGACGGTGGGGCGGCCGCCCGGCACGGCAGCCGTCCCACCGGCGGAGGTCAGCGGGTGCGGCAGCCGCCCCACCGGCAGGGGTCAGGCGGCGCGGGCGTACTGGGCGGGCCCGGTGTACGTGACGCCGAGTTTGGCGGCGGCGCGGCGCGGCCAGTACGGGTCGCGCAGCAGCTCCCGGCCGAGCAGCACCAGGTCGGCCTCGCCACCGGCGACGATCTGCTCGGCGTGCTCCGGCTCGACGATCAGGCCGACGGCACCGGTCGGTACGCCGGCCTCGCGGCGGATCCGGGCGGCCAGCGGCACCTGGTAGCCAGGGCCCAGCGGGACGCGCGCGTCCGGGTGTGCGCCGCCGGAGGAGGCGTCGACGAGGTCCACGCCGGCGCCGGCCAGCTCGGCGGCGAGCACGACGCTGTCCTCGGCCGTCCAGCCGCCCTCGACCCAGTCGGTGGCGGAGATCCGGGTGAGCACCGGCACGGTCTCGCCGACCGTCGCGCGTACCGCGCGGGCCACCTCCAGGGTGAGCCGCATGCGGCCGGCCCGGTCACCACCGTAGGAGTCGGTGCGGTGGTTGGTCAGCGGCGAGAGGAACTCGTGGAGCAGGTAGCCGTGCGCGGCGTGGATCTCCACGGCGGCGAAGCCGGCGTCCAGCGCCCGCCCGGCGGCGGTGGCGAAGGCCTTGACCACGCCGGCGATCCCGGCCGCGTCGAGGGCGGTCGGCACCCGGTAGTTGGCGACGAACGGCTCCGCCCCGGGACCGACCGGCGTCCAGCCGCCCTCGGCGTCCGGCACGCCGCCGCGGGTCTGGGCCCACGGACGGTAGGTGGAGGCCTTGAAGCCGGCGTGCGCGAGCTGCACGGCGGGCACCGCGCCCTGGCCGGCGACGAACGCGGTCACCGGCCGCCACGCGTCGACATGCGCGTCGGACCACAGCCCGGTGTCCTGCGGGCTGATCCGGCCCTCGGGCAGCACGGCGGTCGCTTCGGTCAGCACCAGCCCGACCCCTCCGACCGCGCGCGTGCCGAGGTGGATCAGGTGCCAGTCGGTGGGCAGACCGTCCGGGCCGGCGGAGTACTGGCACATCGGCGCCATGGCGATCCGGTTGGGCAGCGTCACCGCGCGCAGGGTCAGCGGCGTGAACAGGGAGCTCATCTCGTCATCCTCTCAAGAACCGACGACGGGCCCCTCGGATGAGAGGCCCGTCGCTGGTGGTGCGAACTGGTCAGGCGGGGACGGGGCTGAGCTCGTCCTGCCGGTCGGGCCGGGTGTTCGCGACCGGCTCCGGGTCGGTCAGGTCCCGCCGGCCGGCGGATTCGTACGCGGCCCGGTCGAGGGTGCCCTCGCGGGCAGCGACGACGGTCGGCACCAGGGCCTGCCCGGCCACGTTGGTGGCGGTCCGGATCATGTCGAGGATCGGGTCGATGGCCAGCAGCAGGCCGGCGCCGGCCAGCGGCAGGCCCAGCGTGCTCAGGGTGAGGGTGAGCATCACGATCGCGCCGGTCAGGCCGGCGGTGGCCGCCGAGCCGACCACCGAGACGAAGGCGATCAGCAGGTAGTCGGTGATGCCGAGGTCCACGCCGAACACCTGGGCCACGAAGATCGCGGCGAGTGCCGGGTAGATCGCGGCGCAGCCGTCCATCTTCGTGGTGGCGCCGAACGGCACCGCGAACGAGGCGTACTCACGGGGCACGCCGAGCCGCTCGACGGAACGCTGGGTCACCGGCATGGTGCCCACCGAGGAGCGGGACACGAAGGCCAGCTCGATCGCCGGCCAGGCGCCGGCGAAGAAGCGCAGCGGGTTGAGCCGGCCGGCGAGGATCAGCACCAGCGGGTAGACCACGAACAGCACGATGGCGCAGCCGACGTAGACGGCGGTGGTGAACTTGGCCAGCGGGGCCAGCAGGTCCCAGCCGTACGAGGCGACGGCGTTGCCGATCAGGCCGAGGGTGCCGATCGGGGCGAGTCGGATGACCCACCAGAGCGCCTTCTGGACGATCTCCAACAGCGAGCGGTTCAGCGCCACGAACGGCTCGGCGGCCTCGCCGACCAGCAGCGCCGCCGCACCGACCACGAGGGCGAGGAAGACGATCTGGAGGACGTTGCCCTCGACGAACGCGCCGACCGGGTTGGTGGGCACGATGCCGGTGAGGAAGTCGGTCCAGGAGCCGGTGTTCTTCGGCGGTGCCGCGCCACCCAGGTCGAGGGTCACGCCCTTGCCCGGGTTGGTGAGCAGGCCGAGGCCGATGCCGATGCCCACCGCGATAAGCGCGGTGATGCCGAACCACAGCAGGGTCTTCAACGCGAGCCGGGCGGCGTTGGCCACGCCGCGCAGGCTGACCACGCTGACCACGATGGCGGTGAAGACCAGGGGCGGCACGGCCAGCTTGAGCAGCTGGATGAAGAGGCCGCCGACGGTGTGCAGGGTGCTGGTCAGCCAGCTCAGGTCGTTGGTGCGGGCCAGGAAGCCGAGCGCCACGCCGAGCACGAGGCCGAGCAGGATCTGCACGGAGAAGGGAATTTTGCGCAGGCCGAAAGGCATGTGGGTCTGTCCAATTGTCTGGTCCGGGCGGGGTAGGCGGGAGAGTGCGGCTACGCCGGACAGACGCCGCTGGCCTGCAGTCGGAGATCGACGTACAGGCGGACGGTAAGGCCCCAGACATTGGTCATCGCCGGCCAACGTTACGCCGGTCCTTCTCCTGGGTGGAAGGACCGCTGATCGTGAGGCTCCTTACAGTCGCCGCCGATGCGTGCTCAGCGGCGGGCCAGGGCCAGCACGGTGGCGGTGGCCAGGCCCCACAGCACCGCGAGCGCCAGGATCAGCCGTTCCAGCACGCCCACCACCCCGCCCCGACCGACGAGGAGCATGGCCAGCCCCACCGTGGCGCAGAGCGGCAGGGCCAGCGCCGCCGCCCCGCCGGCCAGCCAACGTACCGCCCGGCCGGCCGGGCCGGCCAGGGCGAGCGCGACCATCGCGAGGACCACCGCCGCGGTCGCCGCGATGCTTCCTCCGCCATGCACCAGGTCCGCCACCGTGGCTCGCTCGAACGGCGGCAGCGGACAGCCGGCGGAGCAGGTCACCGCCCCGGACACGGCGGTGCACACGGCACTGACCGCGAGCAGCGCTGGCGCAGCCCGCGCCCCGGCGAGGAGCGCCGGCGCCGCCCGCACCCAGGGGGGCAGTGCTGGCGCGGCCCGCACCTCGGCAGGCAGCGCGGCGGCGAGCAGCAGCAGCGCTCCGGCCAGTGCGAGGACCCCGATCCGGTACGTCGCGGCGTGGCCGCTGCCGGCGATGCCCGCCTCACTGACGTACCCGGTGAGCCCCGGACCGGGACCGGCGACCACGGCGACCGTCACCGCGACCGCGCCGCCCAGCGCGCAGCCGGCGGCGGCCGACGCGGCGACCCGGCGCGCGACGTCCGCGTGGACGGCGGGCGCGGTCGTGGTGCCGGGCCGACCCGGCTCAGCCACGCCCGTGCGGCGTGGTCCAGCCGGACTGGTCGGGCCCCAGCGGCACGATGGCGCTCGGGTTGATCTCCCGGTGGGTGCCGTAGTAGTGCCGCTTGATGTGGTCGAAGTCCACCGTCTCGCCGAAGCCCGGGGTCTGGAACAGGTCCCGGGCGTACGCCCAGAGCACCGGCATTTCGGTCAACTTGTGCCGGTTGCACTTGAAGTGTCCGTGGTACGCGGTGTCGAAGCGGACCAGCGTGGTGAACAGCCGCACATCGGCCTCGGTGATCGCGTCGCCCATCAGGTAGCGCTGCCCGGCCAGCCGCTCAGAGAGCGCGTCCAGCCGGGCGAACAGCGCCCGGAACGCCTCGTCGTACGCCTCCTGGGAGGTGGCGAACCCGCACCGGTACACGCCGTTGTTGACGTCGGTGTGGATCTCGGCCATCAGCGCGTTCATCTCGGGGCGCAGATCGATCGGGTACAGGTCCGGCGCGTCCGGGGCGTGCAACCGCCGCCACTCGGTGGAGAAGTCCAGGGTGAGCTGCGGGTAGTCGTTGGTGACCACCCGACCGGTCAGCGTGTCGACCAGCGCCGGCACGGTCACCCGGCCGGTGTAGTCCGGGTCGGTGGCCAGGTACGCCTCGGAGAGGAAGCTGACGCCGAGGACCGGGTCGAAGCCGTCCGGGTCGAGGGCGAACGCCCAGCCCCGCTCGTCCCGGATCGGGTCGACGGTGCCCAGCGAGATCGCGTCGTCCAGCCCGAGCAGACCGCGCACGATCCGGGCGCGGTGCGCCCACGGGCAGGCGCGGCACCAGATCAGCCGGTAGCGGCCAGCCTCCAGCGGCCAGCGGTCCTGCTCGTCGGGGCCGCCGCCGGGCGGGGAGGTCGAGTCCGGGGTGACCCGGCCAGTGAACCGGTTGGGTTGACGGACGAACGCGCCACCGCCGCTGGTCTCTGCGCTGAACTGGGCCCGGGCCATGCCGTCAACCTATCCGGTGTCGGCGCGGATATCCTGGCGCTCGGTAGCCCGCAAGACCCCAGCGGGTGCCTCCACCCCCGCCGTCTCCACCCCCGAAGGACTCGCGATGACCGTGGCATACCTGGTGGCCGGTGTCCGTACCCCGATCGGCCGGTACGCCGGCGCGCTGGCCGGCGTCCGCCCCGACGACCTGGCCGCGCACGTGATCCGCGAGTTGGTCGCCCGCCACCCGTCGGTGGACTGGGCCCGGGTGGACGACGTCGTGCTCGGCTGCGCCAACCAGGCCGGCGAGGACAACCGCAACGTGGCCCGGATGGCGGCGCTGCTGGCCGGCCTGCCCGAGCAGGTACCGGGCAGCACGGTCAACCGGCTCTGCGGCTCCGGGCTGGACGCCCTCGCCACCGCCGCCCGGTCCATCGTGGCCGGGGAGGCGGAGCTGGTGGTCGCGGGCGGGGTGGAGAGCATGAGCCGGGCGCCGTTCGTCATGCCGAAGGCGACCTCGGCGTACTCCCGCTCGGCGGAGGTGTACGACACCACCCTGGGCTGGCGGCTGGTCAACCCGCTGATGCGGGACGGCTGGGGGGTCGACTCGATGCCGGAGACCGCGGAGAACGTGGCCGCCGAGTACGGCGTCGGCCGGGCCGAGCAGGACGCGTTCGCGTACCGCTCGCAGCAGCGTGCCGCCAAGGCACAGGCCGACGGCCGGTTCGCCGAGGAGATCGTGCCGGTCTCCGTGCCGGCCGGCCGGCGGGAGACCCGGCTGGTCGAGGTCGATGAGCACCCCCGCGAGACCTCGCTGGAGAAGCTGGCCGCGCTGCCCACCCCGTTCCGGGAGGGCGGCACGGTGACCGCCGGTAACTCGTCGGGCGTCAACGACGGCGCGGTCGCGCTGCTGGTGGCCAGTGAGGCCGCGGTGGCCCGCTACGGCCTCACCCCACTGGCCCGCATCGGTGGTGCGGCGGCGGCCGGCGTGCCGCCCCGGATCATGGGGATCGGGCCGGTGCCGGCCACCCGCAAGCTGCTCGACCGGGTCGGCGTCAAGCTGGGCGCGGTGGACGTGATCGAGCTGAACGAGGCGTTCGCCGCGCAGTCGGTGGCGGTGCTGCGCGAGCTGGGGCTGCCGGTGGACGCCGAGCACGTCAACCCGAACGGCGGCGCCATCGCGCTGGGGCACCCGTTGGGTGCCAGCGGGGCCCGGCTGGCGTTGACCGCCGCGCTGGAGCTGCGCCGTCGCGGCGGCCGCCGGGCACTGGCCACCATGTGCATCGGGGTCGGGCAGGGCATCTCGCTGCTGCTGGAGTCGGCCGCCTGAGCGCGGAAAGAGCGTGAAGGGATCTCCCGAACGCGGGAGTCAGCGGCCTAGAGTGGTCCACACCACACGACCCGTGGGTCGGCCGGGGGGCGCGGGCACGCCGACGCCGGTGCCGTCCCGCGCCGCGGCGATGAACTGGGGAGCACGCTGATGCCGGACGGACTGCCGACCGAGATCGATCTGACCAGGCCGAGCGCGGCCCGGGTGTACGACTATTTCCTGGGCGGGGCGCACAACTTCGAGATCGATCGGCAGTTGGCCGAGCAGATCGCCAGCATGACCCCGAACCTCGCCGCCACCATGCGCTCCGGCCGGGAGTTCCTGCGCCGTGCCGTCCGGGCGTTGCTCGATGCCGGCATCGACCAGTTCCTCGACATCGGCTCCGGAATTCCCACCGTGGGCAACGTGCACGAGGTGGCCCAGGGGGCGAACCCCAAGGCCCGCGTGGTCTACGTCGACATCGACCCGGTGGCCGTCGCGCACAGCCGGGAACTGCTCGCCGGCAACGAGCTGACCGGGGTGATCCACTCCGACCTGCGGGAGCCGGAGCGGATCCTCGCCGAGACCCGGCAGCTCGGGCTGATCGACTTCAGCCGGCCGATGGGCATCCTGCTGGCCGGGGTGGTGCACTTCATCCCGGACGCCGACCGGCCCGAGGACATCCTGGCCACCCTGCGGGCCGCCGCCGCGCCCGGCAGCTTCCTGGTCATCTCGCACTCCACCTTCGAGGACCAACCGCAGGAGATGCTGGACGCCCAGCGGCTCTCCGCGCGGACGGACACCGAGATCACGTTGCGGTCCCGCGCGCAGGTCACCGGCTTCTTCGGCGACTGGACGGTCCTCGAACCGGGCGTGGTGCACATGCCGCTGTGGCGCCCCGACTCACCGTCGGATGTGGACGAGCACCCGGAGCGGTTCGGCGCCTTCGGGGCGGTCGCCCGGTACGACCAGCCCGCCGGCTGATCCGGTGGCCGCCGTCCCGGATCCCGTCGGGGTCGACGTCGGCCGTGCCGATGCCCAGGGCTACGCCGCCGACTGGGCCCGCGCGGTACGCCGCCTCGGTTTCGTGCCGCTCAGCGCGGCCGAGACCGAGCGGCTGCTGCTGGTGCACACGGTTCGGATGGCCCAGGCGGTGCTGGCCGAGCCGTTCTCCGCCCGGCCCGCCGAGGAGATCGGGCGGGCACTGGTGGAGGCACACCTCACCGAGCCTGGCGCCCTCGAGTGGTCGTTGCGCGCCCTCGGTGACGACTTTCCCCGCCGTGTGCTGGCCGCCGACGACCGGCCGGCGGATCTGACCGAACGGATCGCGGCGATGCAGGGCGGGCTGGCCGCCGGGTTCGCCCGGGCGCTGCGCGACCGCACCTTCACCCAGCAGGAGCGGATCGCCCGGTCGGCCTGGCAGGCGCGTGACGAGGTGGAGCAGGCGCTGCGCGACAGCGAGGCGCGGTTCCGGGCGGTCTTCACCGGCGCCGCGATCGGGATCGGCATCGCCGACCTGGACGGCCAGATCATCGACGTCAACCAGGCGTTCGCCGACATGCTCGGCTATTCGGCCGAGGAGCTACGCGAGATCAACGTGGCGGCGCTGTTCCACGCGGACGACGCCGTCGGGATGTGGGAGCTGTACCAGGAGCTGATCGAGGGCAAGCAGGACTCGGTGCGGGTGGAGAAGCGCTACCACCGCAAGGACGGCAGCGTGGTCTGGACGGATCTGGCCGTCTCGCTGATCCGGTACGACGACGGCCGGCCCCGGTTCACCGTCGCGATGATCGAGGACATCACCCAGCGGTACGAGCTCCAGCAGCGACTGCGCTTCCAGGCGTTGCACGACCCACTGACCGGGTTGCCCAACCGGACGCTGTTCTTCGAGACGTTGGGCAGGTTCCTCGACACCGCCCGGCCCGGGCAGCGGATCGGCGTGTGCTTCCTCGACCTGGACGGCTTCAAGGCGATCAACGACAGCCTCGGCCACGACTTCGGTGACCGGCTGTTGGTGATGATCGGCCGGCGGCTGGCCGAGTGCGTGGCCGACCACGGCCACCTGGTCGCCCGGATGGGCGGCGACGAGTTCGTCATCCTGGTCGACGGCGGGGACGACATCGACGACGCGGTGGCCGTGGCGGAGGCCGCGTTGGCCGCCGTCGCCGCCCCCGTGCACGTCGACGACCAGCAGTTGGCCGTCTCAGCCAGCGTGGGCATCGTGGAGTGCCCGGCCGGGGAGACCACCGCCTCGGAGCTGATGAAGGCCGCGGACACCACGCTCTACTGGGCCAAGGCGGCGGGCCGGGGCCGGTGGGCGGTCTACGACCCGGAGCGCAGCGCCCGGGACCTCGCCCGGTCGGCGCTGGTCGCCGGGCTGCCGGCGGCACTGGACCGGGGCGAGTTCGTGCTGCACTACCAGCCGATCGTGTCGCTGCTGGAGGGCAGCATGCTCGCGGTGGAGGCGCTGGTCCGCTGGCAGCACCCGGAGCTGGGTCTGATCGGGCCGGACCGGTTCATCGGCCTGGCCGAGGAGACCGGCCTCATCGTGCGGCTCGGTGAGTGGGTGCTGCGGCGGGCGTGCCGCGACGCCGAGCGGTGGCGGCGGGAGTTCCCCGACGCCCGGCTGGTGGTCAGCGTCAACCTGGCCGCCCGACAGGCCGACGACCCGGCGATCGTGGAGACCGTGGCCGACGTGCTGCGCACCAGTGGGCTGCCGGCGGAGCTGCTCCAGTTGGAGCTGACCGAGAGCGCCGTGATGGGCAGCGCCGGTGAACCGCTGCGCAGCCTGCACCGGCTTGCCGCGCTGGGCATCCGACTGGCGGTGGACGATTTCGGCACTGGGTATTCGAACCTGGCGTACCTGCGACGGTTGCCGATCCACTGTCTGAAGCTGGCCGGGCCGTTCGTCGAGGGCATCCGCGCCGACGGAACGGACATCGCGGCCGACCACCGCGACGAGCGGATCGTCGACGCGCTGGTCCGGCTGGCGCACGCGCTGGAGCTGTGGGTCACCGCCGAGGCGGTGGAGACCGGGGTGCAGGCGGAACGGCTGCGGGCACTGCGCTGTGACACCGGGCAGGGGCGGTACTTCGGCGCGCCGGCCCCGGCCGAGGCGATCACCGCCCGGCTGGGCGGCGGGGCGGCGGCGTGAGCCGGGGACCCGTCCGGCGGTGGCAACGGAAGAGGGCGGCGTGAGCCTCACGGACTCGCAGACGGTGGTGACGGTGGTGGCCGCGCTCGCCATCGTGGCCGGGCTGGCCGGCGTGGTGGTGCCCGGCCTGCCGGCGCTGCCGCTGTGCTGGGGTGGGGTGCTGGTCTGGGCGATCTTCGGCGGCGCCGGCATGGGTGGCTGGGCGGTGTTCGCCGTCGCCACGTTGGTCGCCGCGGCCGGAGTCGTGATCAAGTACGCGTGGCCCGGGCGGAACCTGAAACGCACCGGTGTGCCGACGTCCACGCTGCTCGCCGGTGGGGTGCTCGGCATCGTCGGGTTCTTCGTGGTGCCGGTCGTGGGGCTGGTGCTCGGCTTCGTCGCCGGGGTGTGGGCGGCGGAGCGACTGCGGCTCGGTGACTCCAGACTGGCCTGGCCGTCCACCAAGCAGGCGGTCAAGGCCGCTGGTCTGTCGATGCTGGTCGAGTTCGCCGCCGGCCTGGTTATCGCCGCGCTCTGGCTGGCCGGCCTGCTACTGACGTGACCCGCGGCCCTCGGGCGGACGAGCTCGGGGCCGTGCGGCGGACCCGCGCCGGCTAGGGTCGGCTCCGTGCGCATCGTGGTGCTGGGCGGTCTTGGTGCCTGGCCTTCCGCCTGCCAGGGGTGTGCTGGCTTCGTGGTCGAGCACCAGGGCTTTCGGCTGCTGATCGATCCTGGCTACGCAACCCTGCAACCGCTGCTGACCCGGCTGAATGCCTCGGCGGTCGACGCGGTCTACGTCAGCCACGGCCATCCCGACCACTGCGCCGACCTGCAGCCATTGCTGCGGGCAAGGGTGTTGCCAGACCGGTCCGCCCCGGCCCTGCCGGTGTACGCGCCCACCGGCAGCCTCGACCCGCTGCTCGCGATCGACGAGTCAGGGCTCATCGACACGGCGTACAGACTGCACGAGTTCACCCCCGGCGACGGCTTCGACGTCGGTCCGTTCACCGTGCGGACCTGGTCGCTGCCGCACTGGGTGCCTAACGCGGCGGGCTGCTTCTCCGCTGGCGGGACGGTGCTGGCCTACACCGGGGACACCGGGCCGAGCCCGATGTTGGTCGAGTTGGCCCGCGACGCCGACCTGCTGATCGCCGAGGCGACGTACGTCGACGAGATCCCGGACCGGCATGTCGGATTCCTGTCGAGCGCCGCCGAGGTGGGTCGCTACGCCAGTGCGGCACGGAGCAAAGAGGTCCTGCTGACGCACCTGTGGCCGGGCACGGACCCCGACGCGGCGGTCGCGGCGGCACGGCGGGCGTACCGCGGTCCGGTCGGCGTGGCTCGACCGGGCCTGGTGGTCGACCTGCCCGCTTGACGTGAGGGCTCGTTGTGGGGCGGCGGCGGGGGACACCCGTCGGGTACGGCGGAGCAGGCCGTACGTGAGAGAGAGGTGGGTGCCCCGCGCCGCCGCGGTGCCGGGCGGTCCGAGCGCCCGGAGGTGGACCCGTCGCGAACGGGCCTGGTCACGAGGTCAAGGATGCGCCCGGGCCGGCCGGGCGGCAACGCAATTAGCCGTGACGGCGGTGAGATTCCCACCGACTGCGTATTGACCGCCTTGATCGCCGGGACGACACTTTGCCCACTCGCACGCGGAACCACCTCAGGGAGGTGTGCAGTGGCAACGACCCCCGTGCCAACCGCCGAGCAACCAATGGACGACGACGCCCGACGGCTCGCCGAACTCGGCTACAAGCAGGAGCTGCGCCGCAAGTGGAGTGGCTTCTCCAACTTCGCCATCTCGTTCTCGATCATCTCGATCCTGGCCGGCTGTTTCACCACCTTCGGCCAGGCATGGAACAACGGCGGGCCGGTCGCCATCTCCTGGGGCTGGCCGCTGATCTCGCTCTTCATCCTGATCATCGGCTTCTGCATGGCCGAGCTGGTGTCGGCGTACCCGACCGCCGGTGGGATCTACTGGTGGGCGGCGACCATGGGCCGCCCGGTGCACGGCTGGTTCACCGGCTGGTTGAACCTGATCGGCTTGGTCGCGGTCACCGCCTCGGTCGACTACGGCTGCGCGACCTTCCTCAACCTCACCCTGTCGGCGCTCTTCGACGGCTGGGCCGGCACGCTGCGGCAGGCGTTCATCCTCTTCGTGATCATCCTGGCGCTGCACGGTCTGATCAACATCTTCGGGCACCGGATCATCGACGTCCTGCAGAACGTCTCGGTCTGGTGGCACGTGGCCGGCGCGGCCGTCGTGGTGGCCATCCTGGTCTTCGTCCCGGACAATCACCAGAGCTTCCAGTTCGTGTTCACCGAGCGGTTCAACAACTCCGGCTTCGGTGACGGGGACAGCGGCGGGCTGATCTTCTGGTTCTACGTGTTGCCGCTGGGCTTCCTGCTCACCCAGTACACGATCACCGGCTTCGACGCCTGCGCGCACGTCTCCGAGGAGACCCGGGGCGCCTCGCAGGCCGCCGCGCGCGGGCTGTGGCAGTCGATCTTCTATTCGGCGGTCGGTGGCTGGATCCTGCTGCTGGCGTTCCTCTTCGCGGCCACCGACGTCGAGGCGGTCAACGCCGCCGGCGGCTTCTCCGGCGCGATCTTCGAGTCCGCGCTGACCCCGGTCTTCTTCAAGATCGTCATCATCATCTCCACCATCGGGCAGTTCTTCTGCGGGATGAGTTGCGTGACCTCGATGAGCCGGATGGCATACGCGTTCAGCCGCGACCGGGCGGTGCCTGGCTGGCGACTCTGGTCCAAGGTGGACCGCAACGGCACCCCGGCCAACGCGATCATCGGCGCCACCCTGGCCGGCCTGGTCCTCACCCTGCCGGCGCTCTACGAAAGCTCCGCCGGCATCCCGATCGCCTTCTACGCGGTCGTCTCCGTCGCGGTGCTCGGGCTCTACCTGTCCTTCCTCATCCCGATCGCGCTGCGGCTGCGGATGGGCGACCGGTTCATCCCCGGGCCGTGGACGCTCGGGCGGAAGTACAAGCTGCTCGGTTGGATTGCGGTGATCGAGATCGCGGTCATCGCGGTCTACTTCGTGCTGCCGATCGTGCCCACCGGGGTGCCCGGCAACGACGGGTTCACCTGGTCGGCCGTGAACTACGCCCCACTGGCCGTGGGCGGGGTGCTGCTGGTGGTCGCCGTCTGGTGGTACGCCTCGGCCCGGAAGTGGTTCACCGGCCCCGTGCGTACCGTCGAGGACCCGGCACGAGCGCCCGACCCGGCACCGGTCGACGGGCCTGGCTGACCCGGACGTCCCGGTCCGCCGCACAGGCGGACCGGGACGCGGTCGTGGCCTCAGCCTGCCGCCGGTGCACAGGCGATCCACCCGAGCCATCCCGTTTGCCGGGGTGGCCGCAGCGGGCATTGACGATGATCCGCTCGACCGGTAGACCTTGGTGATGGAGGCCCGCGAATGAGGAAAGCGCCGCTCACGCTGGAACAACTGCGGGTCGCCGTCGCCGAGGGTGAGATCGACACGGTGGTGCTGGCCCTGGTCGACATGCAGGGCCGGTTGCAGGGCAAACGGTTCCACGCTCCGTACTTCCTCGACCAGGTGGTGGCCAACGGCAGCGAGGGCTGCAACTATCTGCTCGCCGTGGACGTCGACATGAACACCGTCGACGGGTACGCGATGTCGAGCTGGGAGCGGGGCTACGGCGACTTCGCGATGGTTCCGGACTTCGGCACGCTACGCCGGACGCCCTGGCAGCCCGGCTCCGCGCTGCTGTTGGCCGACCTGGCCTGGCTGGACGGCTCCGGTGACGTGATCGCCTCGCCCCGGCAGATCCTGCGCCGGCAACTGGACCGGCTGGCCGAGCACGGGCTGACCGCATACGCCGGCACCGAGCTGGAGTTCGTGCTGTTCCGTGACTCGTACGAGGACGCCTGGCGCCGCGGCTACCGCGACCTCACCCCGGCCAACCAGTACAACGTGGACTACTCGCTGCTCGGCACCGCCCGGGTCGAGCCGCTGCTGCGCCGGATCCGCACCGAGATGGCCGGCGCCGGGCTCACCCCGGAAAGCGCCAAGGGCGAGTGCAACCTCGGCCAGCACGAGATCGCGTTCCGGTACGACGAGGCGGTGGCCTGCGCCGACCACCACGTGATCTACAAGAACGGAGCCAAGGAGATCGCCGCCCAGGAGGGCATGGCGATCACCTTCATGGCCAAGCCGAACGCGCGGGAGGGCAACTCCTGCCACATCCACTTCTCCCTGCGGGACGCCGCCGGAGCTTCGGCGATGCTCGGTGACGGGCCGGCGCACCTGTCGGAGACCGGGCAGCGGGTGCTCGCCGGACTGCTGGCCACCATGCGGGAGTTCAGCCTGCTCTTCGCCCCGAACATCAACTCCTACAAGCGCTACCAGCCGGGGTCGTTCGCCCCGACCGCGCTGCGCTGGGGAGTGGACAACCGCACCTGCGCGCTGCGGATGGTCGGCCACGGGCAGGGCATGCGGGTGGAGAACCGGGTGCCCGGCGCCGACGTCAACCCGTACCTGGCGATCGCCGGGCTGGTCGCCGGCGCGCTGCACGGCATCGACGGAGAGCTGGAGCTGGGCCGGGAGTGCACCGGCAACGCGTACGACGATCCGGAGGCCGAGCGGGTGCCCGGCACCCTGCGTGACGCCCTGGCCCTCTGGGAGTCCTCCACCGTGGCCGCCGACGCCTTCGGTGCCGAGGTCGTCGCCCACTACGCCAACCAGGCCCGGGTGGAGATCGCCGCCTTCGACGCCGCCGTCACCGACTGGGAGTTGACCCGTGGCTTCGAACGCCTCTGACGACGCAGGGATGGGGGTGCCGGCGTGACTGTGGTGGTGGATCCGGCTACCGGGGAGGGGTTTCGGGACGTGCCCGCGGCCTCGGTGGCAGAGGTTGACGCGGCGATCTCGCGGGCCGCGACCGCGTTCGAGGCGTGGCGGGCGGTGGCGCCGGGAGACCGGGCACGGCTGCTGCGGCGGTTCGCCGCCGTGGTCGACGCGCACCTCGACGAGCTGGCCGCGCTGGAGGTCCGCAACTCCGGGCACACCATCGGCAACGCCCGCTGGGAGGCCGGCAACGTCCGGGACGTGCTGGACTACTACGCCGGAGCGCCGGAGCGGCTGACCGGGCGGCAGATCCCGGTGCCCGGCGGGCTGGACATCACCTTCCACGAGCCGCTCGGCGTGGTCGGGGTGATCGTGCCGTGGAACTTCCCGATGCCGATCGCCGCCTGGGGGTTCGTTCCGGCCCTCGCGGCCGGCAACACCGTGGTGCTCAAGCCCGCCGAGCTGACCCCGCTCACCGCGCTGCGCCTGGCCGAACTGGCCCGCGAGGCCGGCCTGCCCGACGACGTGTTCATCGTCGTCCCGGGCGAGGGCGCGGTGGTGGGGGAGCGGTTCGTCAGCCACCCGGCGGTCCGCAAGATCTGCTTCACCGGGTCGACCGAGGTGGGCACCCGGATCATGGCCGGCTGCGCCGGCCAGGTGAAGCGGCTCACCCTGGAGTTGGGCGGCAAGAGCGCGAACATCGTGTTCGCCGACGCCGACCTGGAACGCGCCGCCGCGACCGCGCCCGGCGCGGTCTTCGACAACGCCGGCCAGGACTGCTGCGCCCGGTCCCGGATCCTGGTCCAACGCCCGGTGCACGACCGTTTCCTGGCACTGCTCGAACCAGCGGTGCGGGCGGTGCGGGTGGAACACCCGGCCCAGGACACCGCCGAGATGGGCCCAATGATCTCCGCCAGCCAGCGGGACCGGGTCGCCGGCTACCTGGCCGGGGCGCGGGTCGCGTTCACCGGCTCCTGCCCCGACGGCCCCGGCTTCTGGCACGCCCCGACCGTGCTGCTGGCCGACTCGGCAGCCGACCGGCACTGGCGGGAGGAGATCTTCGGCCCGGTGGTCTCGGTGCTCCCGTTCGACGACGAGGCCGACGCGATCCGGCTCGCCAACGACACCGAGTACGGCCTCTCCGGCTCGATCTGGACCCGGGACGTGGGTCGCGCGCTCCGGATGGCCCGCGCCATCGACTCGGGCAACCTCAGCGTCAACTCGCACTCCTCGGTGCGCTACTGGACCCCGTTCGGCGGGATGAAGCGCTCCGGGCTGGGCCGGGAGCTCGGTCCGGACGCGCTGCACGCCTTCACCGACGTCAAGAACGTGTTCATCGCGACAGAGGAGTAACGCCAGTGCAGGGTCGGTTGCAGGACCGGGTGGCCGTGGTCACCGGAGCGGGCAGCGGGATCGGGTTGGCCACCGTCCGGCGGTTCGCCGCCGAGGGTGCCCGGGTGGTCTGCGTGGACATCGACGTGGCGGCCGGCGAGCGGGCCGCCGAGGAGTGCGGCGGCGAGTTCGTGGCCACCGACGTCGCCGACGAGTCGGCGGTGCGTGACCTGTTCGACGGGGTGGCCGACCGGCACGGGCGGGTCGACATCGCGTTCAACAACGCCGGCATTTCGCCACCGGACGACGACTCCATTCTGGACACCGGCCTGGATGCCTGGGAGCGGGTGCTGCGGGTCAACACCACGAGCGTCTACCTCTGCTGCAAGTACGCGATCCCGCACATGCGCCGCCAGGGCAAGGGCTCGATCATCAACACCGCGTCGTTCGTGGCGCTGATGGGCGCGGCGACGTCGCAGATCGCGTACACGGCGAGCAAGGGCGGGGTGCTGGCGATGACCCGGGAGTTGGGCGTGCAGTTCGCCCGCGAGGGCATTCGGGTCAACGCGCTCTGCCCCGGCCCGGTGGCCACCCCGCTGTTGCTGGAACTCTTCGCCGCCGACCCGGAGCGGGCCGCCCGCCGGCTGGTGCACGTGCCGATGGGCCGGTTCGGGCAACCGGAGGAGATCGCCGCCGCGGTGGCGTTCCTGGCCAGCGACGACGCCTCCTTCATGACCGCCGCGCAGTTCGTGGTGGACGGCGGCATCACCGGCGCGTACGTCACACCGCTATGACGCAGCGGCCACTGATCGGGATCAGTGCGTACGTCGAGCCCGCTGACTGGGCGACCTGGCGGGGTGTGCCAGCCGTGCTGGTGCCGGAGGCGTACGTGCGGGCGGTGCGCGCCGCCGGCGGGCGGGCGGTGGTGTTGCCGCCGGACGACGAGGACGGCGACGTGCTGGCGGTCCTCGACGGGCTGCTGCTGGCCGGCGGCGCCGACGTCGGCCCGCGGCGGTACGGCCAACCGCCCGACCCGCGCACCGAGGACCGGCCGGACCGGGACACCGGCGAGCTGACCCTGCTGGCCGCCGCGCTCGCCGCCGACCTGCCGGTGCTGGGTGTCTGCCGGGGGATGCAACTGCTCGCCGTCGCCTACGGCGGCACCCTGCACCAGCACCTGCCGGACGTGGTCGGTCACGAGGAGCACCGTCCGGCGCCCGGCGTCTACGGTGCCCATCCGGTGCGGTTCGCGCCGGGCAGCCTGGCCGCGACGGTGCTGGCCGGGGTGGGCCGGGTCAACTCGTACCACCACCAGGCGGTTGCCGACCCGGGGCGGCTCGCCGTCACCGGCTGGGCGGCGGACGGGGTGATCGAGGCGGTCGAGGATCCGGGCCGGCCGTTCGTGCTGGGCGTGCAGTGGCATCCGGAGAACGAGCCGGATCCGCGGCCGATCACCGCGCTGGTCCGGGCCGCCCGCCAGCGACCGCCCGGCCCGCTGGTCGCCGCCCGCGACGGTGGCGTGGATCTCGCGAGGCCGCCAACGCCGTGACGCGCGTTCCACCTGCGGGTGTGACGTACGTCGCCCCCGACGGGAGCGGCGGCCGGTGGGAGGATCAGCGCATGGGCAAGGTGTATCCGGCGATCGACGGTCGGCTGCGCGACTTCATCGCAGCCCAGCCGGTCTTCTTCGTGGCCACCGCGCCATCCGGCGCGGAGGGGCACGTCAACGTCTCGCCGAAGGGCATGCGGGGCACGTTCGTGATTCTCGGTCCGCACCGGGTGGCCTACCTGGATTACCACGGCAGCGGCGCGGAGACGATCGCCCACCTGCGGGACAACGGCCGGATCACGCTGATGTTCTGCGCCTTCGACGGGCCGCCGAAGATCCTCCGACTGCACGGCCGGGGCAGCACCGTCGCGGTCACCGAGGCCGCCTTCGCCGACCGGCTCGCCGAGTTTCCCGAGCCGCCGGATGTGCACGCCGTACGGGCCGTGATCACCGTCGAGGTGGATCGGGTCAGCGACTCGTGTGGCTATGCCGTGCCACTGATGGACTACCGCGCGGAACGCGATCTGTTGCTCAGCTCACACTCCCGCCGCACCGCCGACGATCTGGTGGTCTACCGGGCCACCAAGAACGCGGCGAGTATCGACGGGCTGCCGGTCTTCTGAGCCGCCGGGCGCGCTCCGGCACGGCCGACGCCGACGCCGCACCCGCCGCCACTGTCCGGTCACTGACAGCGGCGTAGGCAATCAGCGTCCAACAGGCGCGATGCGTTACGTTCCTCGTCCGCCGGGGTACAAGTCGGAACACGGCTGGCGAAGATCATCGGCTGGGGGGCAGCCGGAGCGGGAGGCTTTATGAGCTCGGCCCAGGGGGGCGCGGACGCGGGGCATTCCCTCGCGGCCGCCAGCGACGTGCCCCCACTGCTGACGGCCGCCTTCGCGGCCGGCGGTGAGCTGGGCGAGCGACTGGGGAACCTCGACTGGTCCACCGCTCCGCTCGGCCCGCCGGGTCGCTGGCCGACGGCGCTCTCCAGCGCGGTCGGCATGATGCTCGCCTCCAGCGCGCAGATCGTGATGTTCTGGGGCGACGACCAACTCGCCTTCTACAACGACGCCTACCGGCCGACCATCGGCAGCAAGCACCCGGACGTGCTCGGTCAACCGGCCCGGCAGCACTGGGCGGAGACCTGGGCGGTGCTCGGCCCGCTGCTGGACGAGGTTCAGCGCACCGGACAGTCGTACCGGGGCGCGGACCACCCCTTCCTGCTGGACCGGCACGGCTTTGTCGAGCAGACCTACTTCGACGTCTCGTACGACCCGATCCGGGGCGCGGACGGTTCGGTCCACGGCGTCTACTGCATCGTCAACGAGACCACCGGGCGGGTGCTCGGCGAGCGCCGGCTGCGGGCACTCGCCGAGCTGGGCGCCGAGTTGGCCGACGTGGTCAGCGCCGCCGAACTCGGCCGGACCGCCGCCGAGGTGCTCGGTCGGCACCGGGCGGACGTGCCGTTCGCGCTGATCTACCTGGGCGACGAGGCCGGCCGGTTCACCCTGGCCGGCTCCGAGGGCACCGGCCAGGCCGCTGTCGACATCGCCCCCGAGGTACTCGCCCGGGTGGCCGCCGCCGGCGCACCCGTCACGGTCGAGGTGGCCAGTCTGCTCGACCCGCCGCCGGCCGACGCAGCCGACCACGCCCTCGTGCTGCCCATCACGGCGACCAACGAAACCGTCGGCGCGCTGGTCGTCGGCATGGCCAGCCTGCTGGCGCTCAATGACGAGTACCGCGACTTCCTCGACCTGGTCGCCGCCCAGATCTCCCGCGCGGTGGGCAAACAGCGGGCATACGAGCAGGAGCGGGCACGCGCCGCGGAGTTGGCCGCGCTGGACCAGGCGAAGACCAACTTCTTCGCCAACGTCAGCCACGAGTTCCGCACCCCGTTGACCCTGGTGCTCGGCCCGATGGAGGACATGCTGGCCGACCCGGCACTGCCCGCCGCCTACACCGACCGGCTCACCATGATGCACCGCAACGCGCTGCGCCTGCTCAAGCTCGTCAACACCGTGCTGGACTTCTCCCGGCTGGAGTCCGGCCGGCTGGCCGCCCATTACCAGCCCACCGACCTGGCCGGCTACACCGCACGGCTCGCCAGCACCTTCCGCTCGGCCACCGACCGGGCCGGGTTGCGACTGGTGGTGGACTGCCCACCCCTGCCGGCGCCGATCTTCGTCGACCGGGACATGTGGGAAAAGGTCGTCCTCAACCTCGTGTCGAACGCGGTCAAGTTCACCTTCGACGGCGAGATCCGGGTCCGGGTCAGTGCCTCTGGCGGCGCCGCCCGGTTGGAGGTGACCGACACCGGCGTGGGGATCGTGCCGGCCGAGCTGCCGCACGTCTTCGAGCGGTTCCACCGGGTGTCCGGGGTGCGCGCCCGCACCCACGAGGGCACCGGGATCGGCCTGGCGCTGGTCCGGGAGCTGGTCGAGATGCACGGCGGCGAGGTGGGGGTCACCAGCCGGATCGACGAGGGGAGCACCTTCGCGGTGACCGTCCCGTTCGGATCCGCGCACCTGCCCGCCGACCGGGTGGCGCCGTTTGGCCCTCAGCCGTCGGGCGAGCCGGAACAGGCCCGGCTCTACGTCGCGGAGACCGCGCTGTGGACCGGCGCCGAGCCGCCGCCGGAGTTGGGCAGCCGGCCGGCGGCGGTCACCCCGGCCGGCCGGATCCTGGTCGTCGACGACAACCCGGACCTGCGCGAGCACGTCACCCGGCTGCTGTCCCCGACCTGGGAGGTGGTCACGGCCAGCGACGGTCTGGCGGCCCTGCCGCTGGCCCGTGAGGGCGGGTTCGACCTGGTGCTCACCGACGTGATGATGCCCCGGCTGGACGGGTTCGGGCTGGTCGGCGCGCTGCGCGCGGACCCGCGTACCCGACACGTGCCGATCGTGCTGCTCTCCGCCCGGGCCGGCTCCGCGGAGGCGGTCGCCGGCCTCTCCGTCGGCGCCGACGACTACCTGACCAAGCCGTTCTCCGGGCAGGAGCTGGTGGCGCGGGTCCGGGCCAACGTCGAGCTGGGCCAACTGCGGGGGCAGATCATCCGCCGGCTGCGGGCGCTGGCCGACGCGGCGGTGGCGGTGAACACCGCCCGATCGACCGCCGACGTCCTCCAGGTCGCCGCCCGGCATGCGCTCAGCCTCGCCGAAGCCGCCCGGGTGGTGGTCACCGCGACCGGGTCCCGGTCCGAGGCGGACGCCGGCGGCACCACCGCCGCGGACCCGTCCTTCGTGGCCGAGCTGACCGGCACCACCGGTGAGCGGCTCGGCGAGTTGCGGGTCTGGCGGTCGGCCGGCGACGACGCGCAGGCCGACGAGGCCGCCCTGACCCAGCTCGCCCGGCTGGTCGGGGTACGGCTGGAGAACGCCCAGCTCTACGAGGCCGAACACCGCATCGCCACCACGTTGCAGCACAGCCTGCTGCCCCGGTCGCTGCCCCAGTTGCCGGGCGCGGTGGTGGCCAGCCGATACCTGCCGGGCAGCGCCGACGTCGAGGTCGGCGGCGACTGGTACGACGTGATCGCGCTGGAGGGCGACGAGCTGGCGCTGGTCATCGGCGACGTGGTCGGCAAGGGCGTCCAGGCCGCCGCGGCGATGGGGCAGCTCCGCAACGCGCTGCGCGCGTACCTGCTGGAGGGCTTCGACCCGGGTGAGTCGCTGACCCGGCTCAACCGGCTGGTCGGGTCCACCGAACGCCGCTCCTTCGCCACTGTGGTCTGTCTGCTGTTCAACCCGCGCACCGGGAGGTTGCGGTACGCCAGCGCAGGTCACCCGTCCCCACTGCTGATCAGGGGAGGTGACGTGGCATTCCTGCACGACCGGGCGCTCGGCCCACCGGTCGGCGCCATCCCCGACGCGACGTACCACTCGGTCGAGGGGGAGCTGCCTCCCGGCCGCCGGCTGCTGCTCTACACCGACGGGCTGATCGAGGATCGGCAGCTCGGCATCGACGCCGCGCTGGCCCAGCTGTGTACCGACGCGGCCACCCCCGGTGAGCACGTGACGGACCTGATCGAAGCGGTGATCGAGCGGGTCGCCGGTCAACCGCGCCGCGACGACGTGGCCGTGCTCGCCCTGGAGGCGGCCGAGCTGAACCGCTTCGCGTTGCGGCTGCCCGCGGACCCGACCCGGCTGAGCGTGCTGCGCAAGCGCCTGGAGGACTTCCTGGTCGCGCACGGGGTCGGCGAGACGGACCTGTTCGACGTGACCGTGGCGGTCTCCGAGGCCGCCGCGAACGCCATCGAGCACCCGGTCCACCCCGCCGAGCCGGTGATCAGCGTTGAGGTGGCCATCGAGAACCGGACAGTGACCGTCACGGTGCGCGACAGCGGCCGGTGGCGGGAGTCGGCCGGTTCCGGGTTCCGCGGGCGCGGGCTGACCCTGATCAAGGCGCTGGGTGAGCTGACGGTGCGGCGTACCGACGAGGGCACCGAGGTGACGCTGCGCCGGCAGCTGCAGGACTGACCTCGCGCCCGACGGTGCGCGTGCGCCCTACAGACCAGCCGGGCCGCGGCTGGCTCAGGCCGGGCTCAGCCAGCTCTGCTCGCCCAGGCCGGAGATGTCCAGCACGCGGCGGACCTGCCGGGACGGCAGCACGGTGAGCGTGCCGGGAAACTGCTGGGCGAGCCGGACCAGCGCGTGGATGGCGGCCGAGTCGAAGAAGGTGACCGCGGTCAGGTCGAGGGTGATCCGCTCGGCGGGCTCGCGCAGGGCCGTCTGGAGCATGGTGTCGGCGGTAGCCATGTCGACCTCACCAGCCACCACCACGTGGAGGTGATCGCCGTGGATCTCCGCGCTGGCGGAGAAGACGGGTGGTGCTCCTCCTTGATCCACGCAGACACCATGGCACAGCCGACCTGGCAGGGCAACAACCGGTCCGGAGCGGCCGTGGCGCGGGTCACCAGCCGGGCCGGCGATAGGCTTGAGGCATGACCGTCCGTCCGCCGCTGACCCCAGGCACGCTCTCCCCGATGCGACCGGTGCCGGCCCACATTCCCCGCCCGGAGTACGTGGGCAAGAAGCGTCCCCAGGAGTGGCGCGGCTCGCACGTGCAGACGCCGGAGACCATCGAGAAGATGCGGATCGCCAGCCGGCTGGCCGCCCAGGCGACCCAGCTCGCCGGCGAGCACTCCAAGCCCGGCGTGACCACCGACGAGATCGACCGGGTGGTCCATGAGTTCCTCTGCGATCACGGCGCGTACCCGTCGACGCTGGGCTACAAGGGCTTCCCCAAGTCCTGCTGCACCAGCCTCAACGAGGTCATCTGCCACGGCATCCCGGACACCACCGTGCTGCAGGACGGCGACATCATCAACGTCGACGTGACCGCGTACATCGACGGGGTGCACGGCGACACCGACGCCACCTTCTGTGTCGGCGAGGTCAGCGAGGAGGCCCGGCTGCTGGTCGAGCGGACCCACGAGGCGATGATGCGGGGCATCCGCGCGGTCGCGCCGGGCCGCCAGATCAACGTCGTGGGTCGGGTCATCGAGTCGTACGCGAAGCGGTTCGGCTACGGCGTCGTCCGCGACTTCACCGGCCACGGCATCGGAGAGACCTTCCACAGCGGGCTGTACGTGCCGCACTACGACAGCCCGCGTCCCACGGACCTGATGGAGCCCGGGATGACCTTCACCATCGAGCCGATGATCACGCTCGGCACCTATCAGTACGACATGTGGGACGACGGGTGGACCGTGGTCACCAAGGACCGGAAGTGGACTGCCCAGTTCGAACACACGATCGTGGTGACCGACGACGGCCACGAGATTCTCACCCTGCCGTGACCGACACCCCTGCGGCGCTGCGCGAGGCGCATCACGCGGACGTCTCCGGCGGCTGGCTGCGCCCGGCCGTCTTCGGCGCGATGGACGGGCTGGTCACCAACATCGCCCTGATCGCCGGCGTTGGCGGCGGTGGGGTCTCGCCGCGCAGCATCGTGCTGACCGGCACCGCCGGTCTGGTGGCCGGCGCGATCTCGATGGGGCTCGGCGAGTACACCAGCGTGCGCTCGGCCAACGAGCAGGTCGCCGCCGAGGTGGCCAAGGAACGGCGCGAGTTGGAGCGGCATCCCGAAGCTGAGGCCCGCGAACTGGCCGACGCGTGGGTGGCGCGCGGCCTGCCCCGGGACCTGGCCACCCAGGTCGCGGAAGCCGTACGGCGCGATCCGGAGGAGGCGCTGCGGGTGCACGTCCGCGAGGAGTTGGGCGTCGACCCCGACGACCAGCCGAGCCCGTGGACGGCGGCGATCTCCTCGTTCCTGTTCTTCTCGGTGGGGGCGCTGATCCCGCTGCTCACGTACCTGCTCGGCGCCACCGAGCTCTGGCTGGCGCTCGCCGTCGGCGGGCTCGGGCTGTTCGCCGCCGGGGCGGCGGTGGCCCGGTTCACCAACCGGCCCTGGTGGACCAGCGGGTTGCGCCAGCTACTGCTGGGTGCCGCGGCGGCCGCCGCCACCTACCTGATCGGCGCTCTGATCGGCGTACAGGGCGCGCTGTGACGCCGGTCAGCAGCTGAGCAACTCGTCGACCGTGCCGTCCACCGGCCGGCCACGGGCGGCAAGCTCCTCGGCCTGCCGGCCCAGCACCAGCCCCACCTCGGTCATGTCCGCGCCGGCCAGACCGGTGCGGCGCACCGCGTCCCCCGGGTCGCGGAAATAGGTGCGGCTCAGCAGACCGGTCACCGTGGCCGCGGCCAGCCGCGCCTCGCCGAGCATCAGCAGCGCCTGGTCGGTCTCGTACCACTCGGCCAGCCGGGCGGCCCGCGCGTGCGCCGCGCTGCCCCGGTACCAGGCCTGCCGGGCTGCGGTGCTGAACTCCGCCGGCCGTGCCCGAGCCAGCCGGCCCAGGTGCTCGTCGCGCAGCGTCCGCAGCCAGCCGGTCGGGTCGTGCAACGCCCGGGTGGTGACGTACCGGTCCGCGGTCAGCGGCCAGAGCGGGGAGAGCACCCGGGCCTGCCCGAGGTAGTCCTCGGCGGCGGCCACGGTCAGGTCGACCAGCACCCCGTCCACCCGCCGGGTCGCCGGGGGTGGGCCGGTGCCGGGTCGGTAGGTGACCACCAGCATCCCCACCTCGCGGTCCCCGCCGCCATCGTCGTCGCCGTGCGCCAGCGGGCCGTGCACCGCGACCGCGAGCACGTCGGCCGCGAAACGTCGCTGGGCCGCCTGGGCGACCCCTTCCGCCACCGTCCACCGTCGATCGTCGAAGCCCCGGTCGACATCGGCCTGTTCGCTGCTCGCGCTCACGGGGTCGCCTTCGTTCCCGACTGCGGGGCTCGCAGGACCGGCTCACTCCTCGCGCTCACGGGCCACCCTTCGTTCCCGACCGTGGGGCTCACCGGATCGTCCCCGCCTGGCGACTGAGCGTCAGCCTAGCCAGCCGGTCGCGGGCCAGCCGGCGCGCCGCGCCCGGTCGGCACCAGCCGGAAGATGCGGATCTCCCGGCCGCCGGCTCGCTGGACGTATGTGCGGTACGCCGGCCACTCGGTGACCAGGAGTGCCCACAGCCGGTCCCGTTCGGCGCCGGTGGCCACGTCGGCCCGCACCGGAACCCGTCGACCCCGCACGTCCACCTCGGCGGCCGGCTCGGCGAGCAGGTTCAGCGCCCAGCCGGGCTGCTGGGTCTGCCCCCAGTTGGAGCCGATCACCACGTACGCGTCGCCGTCGGGCACGTAGATCAGGGGATTGCTGCGCGGTTTGCCGGAGCGGCGGCCGGTGGTGGTGATGATCAGGGACGAGACGAGGCCGAGTGCGACCACCCGGCCCCGGGTGAGCCGGCCGACCACCCGGTCGGCGGGAACCAGCAGGCGGGCGGCGGCGCCGAACCAACGGTGGTGGCCGACTCGACGGGTGAGGGATCCCAGCACTGACACGCCGCCCAGTCTGCCGGTTGCCGCGCCTCGGTGGCCAGCCCCCTGCGCCGCTTCGGCTGCCCGCCGGAGCGTCCCGCTCAGTCCAACCGCCGCTCGATGGGCAGGCGGGCACGCGTGAACAGGCCGGCGCCGAGCATCGCCACCATCGGCACCAGCACCAGGACGCCGAGCGCCGGCCACGGCACCAGGAACGGGTACGGCTCGCTCACGGGCCAGCTGGTGGCGTACTGCCGGTTGACGGAGAACAGCACGATCGCGGCGGTGCCCAGCCCGGCCACGATGCCGAGTACCGAGCCGAGGCCGGCGATGACCCCGGCCTGGCAGATCGCCAGCAGCCGGCGTACCGCCGGGGCCGCGCCGACGGCCGCGAGTGTGGACAGCTCGGCGCGCCCCTCGGCGGCGGCGAGCGCGGTGGCGATTCCGGCCGCGCCCACCGTGATCAGCCCGGCCGCCGCGGCGAGCAGCAGGAGCAGCGGTGACACGTCGCGGGGGGCGGCGCCCTGCTCCACGCTCAGCGAGAACGCCCCAAAGGACCTCAGCGCACCGGTGAACCGCTCCTGCCGGTTCTCGTCCGGCGGGGCCGGGGTGTCGATCACCCAGCCGGTCTGGGACGAATTCAGGCCGAGCTGTCGGACCGCGGACGGGGACAGCAGCAGGCGGGGCTGCCCGACTGCCGCGGGCAGCGCGTACCCGGGCAGATCGCTGGCACCGTTCGGCCCGTCCGTTCCGGCCTCCGCCCGGCTCACCTGCACGGTCACCAGGCCGTCGTGCAGGTAGCGCGGGTCGGTCACCACGACGCCCCCGGCGCGCAGCACCGCGGTGGCGGCAGCGGTGGCCGCCGGGTCCGCGCCGGTGAGGATCGGCAGGGCGCTGCCGTCGTCCACCAGCGTCTCGACGTAGCCGCCGTAGTAGTCCCCGTCGCGGAGCTGGCAGCGCGGGTCGGCCCGGGCCTGCCGGCGCTCCGCCGGGGCGAGGTTGTCCCCGGGCAGCCAGGGGCAGGCCCGCTCCGGCGGCAGCCTCGGTGCGACGTAGCAGTAGTCGCCGGGGTTGCCATCCGGTGGGCAGGCCACGGTGTGCACCGCGGCCACCGCGCCGGCGCCCAGCTGCGCCTGGGCCGCGGTGGTGACCTCGGCCAGCGTGGGTCGGGGCAGCCGGGTCGGCTCGGTCGCACTGACCAGCACGTGCCCGGTCGGCAGCATCGGTTGGTAGGCGCGCGTGTCGCGGGCCCCGTCGCTGGCCAGGTACCCGCCGAGCGCGACGCTGCCGGCCACCGCCGCCATCACGGCGCAGATCGCCGGTGCCGCGACGGCCCGGTTGCGGCTGGCGTCGCGTAGCGCGATCCGGGGTGCCAGGGGCAGCACCCGGCCGAGGCGGGCGAGTGCGCCGATCAGTGTGGGTGTGCAGCAGACCAAGCCCAGTTCGCCGAGGATCAGGCCGGTGAGGATCACCGCCGGTGAGGTTCGGGTGGCCCCGAACGCCGCCAGCGCCGCCCCGCCGGCCACCAGTGCCAGCCCGATGGTCAGCCACCGGGCTCGGCTCGGGGGAGGGGTGCGTCGCCCGGCGAGCCCGGCGATGACGTCCTGCCGGGCGGCGGTCCAGGCCGGTGCCAGCGCGGCCAGCACCCCGGCCAGCACCGCGACCCCCCCGAGCAGCATCAGCGCCGACGGCCAGCAGCGGTACCCGCCGAAGCGGGCGCCGAAGACGTACTGCTCCACGAGCGGACGACCGGCGAACGCCGTGCCGACGCCGAGAATCAGGCCGGCGGCGGCGCCCAGCACGCCCAGCACCACGCCGTCGGCGAGCACGACCCGACGCAGTTGGGCGGCGTCCCCACCGGCAACCGCGACCAGTGCCAGGTCCCGCCGCCGGCGGCGGACGCCGACCGCGAAGGCCGGCCCGACCAGCAGCACCACCTCCAGCAGCCCGAGGCCGGCGATCAGCACGCCGGTGCTCAGGTCCGTGGCGCTGCTCGGACCGATGGACCCGGGCCACGGCCGCGACTGTCCCGCCGCCGGGATGGTCGGGTGGCGCGGGGTGACCAGCACGCCATGGTCGTTGAGTCGGGACACCAGCGCGGCGTCGACGGTGCCGGGCACGTCCACCAGCCAGCTGCTGTCCGGCAGCGGATCGCTTCGTGGCACGGCACCCGGGTGCAACGCCAACACCGGGCCGAGATCGTCGGGAAACTCGACCACCCCGACCACGGTGTACGCCCGGGTGCCGTCGGCGGTGGCCACGGCGTCGCCGAGGCGTACGTCCAGGCGGCGTAGCGCCGCCGGGCTCACGGCGACCTCGCCGGGCTGCCGCGGTGCCCGTCCGGCCCGGAACCGCACCAGCCCCCGGGCCAACGGGTCGTTGAGGTCCAGTACCCGTCCTTCGACGTTCTCGTCGCGCTCCGGGCCGCGCACCGTCAGCGGGAGTAGAGCGCGCACCTCGGTGACCCGGCTGCCGGGGCCGAGCAGCGTGGACACCTCGGCGGCGGTGGCCACCCGACCGTTTGTCCCGTGGTCGCCCTCCCGGGTGTACCAGCCTTCGCCCCACTCGTCCTGCCCGATCGGGGTGTCGGTGATCCACCGCAGCTCCGCGTCGGCGACGCCGAGTCGGCGGTCGATGCGCTCCTGCGGGGTCAGCTCGGCCATGTCGTAGCTTACGGCCAGGAAGGCCAGCACCAGCACCGGCAGGGCGATCATGGCGAGCACCAGGGCGGTTCGCCGGCGGGCCCGGCGCGACTCCCGCCGGGCGATCCGCAGCGCCGCCCGCCAGGAGCCGGTCAGCTCGGCCAACCGACGCCGGCCCGCGGGTGCCGGCGGCGCGCCCGGCGGTGCCGCCGGGACGTCGGCACGGCCGGAGGCCCGGCGCGCCCGGCGGACGGTCACCGGTCGCTACCGGACAGCAGTTGCTCGACGCTGCCCAGCGGTGCCGTCGTGTCGACCAGCACCCCGTCCCGCAGGAACACCACCCGGTCGGCCCAGCCGGCGTGTCGCGCCTCATGGGTGACCAGTACGCCGGCTGCGCCCGCGTCGACCCGGCGGCGCAGCAGGTGCAGCACCGCCTCGCCGGTCTGCGAGTCCAACGCCCCGGTCGGCTCGTCGGCGAGCACCAGCCGCCGCTCGCCGACAAGCGCGCGGGCGATGGCGACCCGCTGCTGCTGGCCGCCGGAGAGCTGGTCGGGGAAGCGGTCGCCCAGCGCCGGCAGGCCCACCTCGGCCAGCGCGGCGAGGGCCGCCGCGCGGGCCCGGCGCCCGCCGGCGCCGTCGAGTTCCAGCGGGAGGGCGACGTTCTCCATCGCGCTTAGGCTGCCCAGCAGGTTGAGCTGCTGGAAGATGTAGCCGATCCGGCGGCGGCGCAGCTGGGCCAGCCCTCGGCGGTCCAGCGCACCCAACGGCTGCCCCTCGACCCGGACCTCGCCGCGGGTCGGGCGGTCCAGGCCGCCGGCGAGGGCCAGCAGTGTCGACTTGCCGGAGCCGGACGGACCCATCACGGCGACCAGCTCACCCGGCCGGACGACCAGGCTGACGCCGCGCAACGCGTGCACCGCCGCCGGGCCGACCCCGTGGGTGCGGTGGACGGCGCGAAGCTCCAGCACCGCGTCGTCCGCTCCGCTCACCGTCGCGCCTCCTCGTCGGCCCACCGCGCCGCGTCGGACATGTCGGCGTCGCCGGCTCTCGGCACGGGCGGCGCGGGGGTGCCGGGCTGGTGCCGGACCAGGCTGGTCTCGCAGTGGTCCAGCCAGCGCACCTCCGCCTCGGCCTGGAACACCATCGAGTCCAGCACCAGCCGCCAGGGCAGGTCCTCCGGCCGGTTGCTGCCGTACTTCAACCGGGTCAACTCCTGCAACGCCCGCATCGTCGCGCTGCGCTGGGCCTGTACCACCGAGCGGACGTCCACGCCGGGGGTGGTCAGCGCCAGCGCCAGCTTGATCGCCAGCTCGTCGCGGGGGCGGTCGGTGCGGCTGATCGGGGTGGCGAACCACAGCGCCAGATCCGCCCGGCCGGCGTCGGTGATCTCGTACGGGCGTTGCCCGGACTCGCTCTCCGGCAGCGGGCGCACCAGACCGTCCCGCTCCAGCCGGGAGAGCGTGGTGTAGACCTGCCCGATGTTCAGCGGCCAGGTCGAGCCGGTCGACTCCTCGAACGCGGCGCGCAGCTGGTAGCCGTACATCTGGCCACGTTCGAGCAGGGCGAGCAACCCGTGACGGATGGACATGGGAACGGAGTATGCATACCTGGTATGGCGCTCCGCAACCGGAGCGGACCGGTTCAGGTGGGGCGGCCGGGAAACGCGACAGTTTGCGGGGTGAGCCCGGCGGTCTTGCGCCAGCGGGTGGCCCGCACGGCGCACTCGACCAGGGCGGCCAGCGCCTGGTCCCGGTCGGCGCCGGTGGTGGACGCCAGCGCCGCCCGCCAGTGCGCCGCGGTGCGCTCCTCCACCTCGACCGCCAGCCGCAACGCGCTCGCCTTGTCGGTGACCGCGAACGGCAGCGCGTACCCGGCCCGGTCCGGTGGCACGTCGCCACCGGAGGTGCTGAGCTGCACCACCAGCGCGTCGCGCCGGCGGCGGTGCGCGGCCTCTGCCTGGCGCGCGGCGTCCCGCGCCGCCCCGGTCAGCCGGACGCCGATCCGCCCGTAGGCGTAGATGGCCGCGTACTCGGCGGAGAGGGCGGCGGCGAGCGCCTCCGGGGCGGATGGCTGCCTCACTTCAGTGCCTCCTGGTGGGTGGCCCGCGCGGCGGCGATCGACCCGAGCAGCGCTGCCCGTTCCGCCGGTGCCGCGGCGCAGGCGGCGGTCGCGGACTGCTGGCCGGTCTTCTCCAGCGCTCGCAGGGCGGCCAGCGCGCCGGCCGGTTCGGCCGCCGGGGCGGTGGTCGGGCCGGCGGCGGGCGTCGACGGCAACGCGACGCCGATCACCCGGGCCAGTTCGGTGGCGTGCGCGGTGTGCGCCTCGGCGATCGGGCCGAGCCGGTCGGCCAGCTCCGGGTGCGCCGCCGCGCTCGCCCGGTGCGCCGCGGCCAGCCCGAGCGACTCGTCCACCATCGGCCGCAACGGGTCAGGCGGCGGCGCCGGCTGGCCATCGCGGTCGAAAAGATCACAGCCGGTCAGCGGCGCCGCGGCACCGCCGAGCGCCAGCAGCGCTCCGGCGCGCAGGAGCTTTCGCCGGGAATGTCCGGATGCTTGGTCGCGCTGTGTCGTTCTGCCGATCCCCACCGGGCAAGTCAACACCATCCGGCCCGGTCCGGGGGCCACCCGCGTCGGTGCGCCGCCCGGTCCACCAGCGGGCAGGCGCGTTACGCTCTGCGCAGCCACCGGGGCGTTCGCTCCGGTGGCGTGCCGGCATGGCGGGACGACCGTCGCCGTCGACCAGGGAAAGGGTGCGGAGATGACGCAGCGTGGCCGTGCCACCAGGTCGACGGATCGACCCCGTGGTGGTGTGAGTCCCCGCGGCGGTGATCTCACCGCGCGACGTAACCGGTTGCGGGCCGTGATCGAGCCCGTGGTCAACGGCGTGGGCTACGACCTGGAGGACCTGTCGGTTTCCCGGGCCGGCCGCCGGCACGTGGTGCGGGTGATCGTGGACGCCGACGGCGGGATCGACCTGGACGCCGTCGCGGACGTCTCCCGCGCGGTCTCGGCCGCGCTCGACGCCGCCGAGGAGACCGGCGGCGACATCGTCGCCGGGGAGTACCAGCTGGAGGTCAGCTCACCGGGCGTGGACCGGCCGCTCACCCTGCCCCGGCACTGGCGGCGCAACGTCAGTCGGCTGGTCAAGGTCACCGTCCGGGGCGCGGCCGTGCTGCCCGATCAGCGCGGCGAGCAGCCCACCGGGGACCGCCAGGTCACCGGCCGGGTGGTCGGGGCCGACGACGAGGGCGTGCAGTTGGAGACCGACGACGGCCGGGCCTCCTGGGCGTACGCCCAGTTGGGCCCCGGTCGGGTGCAGGTCGAGTTCACCCGGCTCGCCGAGCTGGGTGAGCCGGACGAGTTCGACGACGCGGACGATACCGACGACGCGGACGACGCGGACGAGACAGACGAGATCGACGATTCAGACGACATCGACGACGAAGATGATGTGGAGGACGAGGAGAGGTGAACATCGACCTCGCGGCGCTGCGCGCACTCGAGCGCGAGCGGGAGATCCCGTTCGACACGATTCTCGCGGCGATCGAGACCGCGTTGCTGACCGCCTACCGGCACACCGACGGTGCCGAGCCGCACGCCCGGGTGGAGATCGACCGCAAGTCGGGCGCCGCCCTGGTGTACGCGCAGGAGATGGACGAGGACGGCAGTCTGGTGCGGGAGTGGGACGACACTCCCCACGACTTCGGCCGGATCGCCGCCATGACCGCCAAGCAGGTGATCCTCCAGCGGCTGCGGGAGGCCACCGACGAGGTGCACTTCGGCGAGTACGTGGGTCGCGACGGTGACCTGGTCACCGGCGTGGTGCAGGCGCACGAGGCGCGGTCCGAGAAGGGCATCGTCAGCGTCGACCTGGGCAAGCTGGAGGGCGTGCTGCCGCAGTCCGAGCAGGTGCCCGGCGAGCGGTACGTGCACGGCGAGCGGATCCGCTGCGTGGTGGTCCATGTGGCCAAGGGCATGCGTGGTCCGCAGATCACCCTGTCCCGGTCGCACCCGGCGCTGGTCAAGAAGCTGTTCGCGCTGGAGGTGCCGGAGATCGCCGACGGCACGGTGGAGATCGGCGCGATCGCCCGTGAGGCAGGTCACCGCACCAAGATCGCCGTACGCTCCGCCACCCCCGGGGTGAACGCCAAGGGTGCCTGTATCGGCCCGATGGGCCAGCGGGTGCGTGCCGTGATGAGCGAGCTGCACGGTGAGAAGATCGACATCATCGACTGGTCGGATGACCCGGCCACCTTCGTCGGCAACGCGTTGTCGCCGGCCAAGGCGCTGCGGGTCGAGGTGGTGGATCTGGCCACCCGGACCGCAAGGGTGACCGTGCCGGACTTCCAGCTCTCTCTTGCCATCGGGCGGGAGGGGCAGAATGCCCGCCTCGCGGCCCGGTTGACCGGTTGGCGGATCGACATCCGCTCCGACGCGGAGCAGACCAGCCCGGCCGCGCGGGGCGCGGCTGATCACGTCCGGGAGCCGGGCGGCGCGATCTCGGGCAGCTAGGGGTAGACTTCCTCCAGTGGTACGACGCGCGCAGCCGGAGCGCACTTGTGTGGGTTGCCGGCAACGTGCGCCGGCCAGCGAATTGCTGCGGGTCGTAGCGATCGGGGACGAGGCTGGTCACAGCCTCCGGCCTGATCCGCTCCGCAGGCTGCCGGGTCGGGGAGCGAACATGCACCCGGATCCGGCCTGCTTCGCGCTGGCAGTGCGGCGCCGCGCCTTCGGGCGTGCGCTGCGCATCACCGGGGTCCCCGACCACGGTGCGCTGGCGGAGCACGTCGATGCGCCAACCACTACGTCCGGTCAGCCCGACCGGGCGAGGGTCGCTAGCAAGGTAGGACGACCGACATGAGCACACGATGAAGTCCCTGAAATGACCAGGCTTCAAGTGCACGAGTGAGGTCGCTGCGGGTGCTGCCCGCACGACCTCGGAGTGAGGAGTGCAGTGGCAGGCAAGGCCCGCGTACACGAGCTTGCAAAAGAGCTCGGGGTCGAGAGTAAGACCGTTCTCGCCAAGCTGAAGGAAATGGGCGAGTTCGTGAAGTCCGCGTCCAGCACCGTCGAGGCGCCAGTCGCCCGGCGGCTGCGTAACGCATTCGTCGCGTCCGCCGGTGCTCCGGCGCCGGCCGCCCCGTCGGCGCCCGCGCCGACTGCGGCGCCGGCTTCGACCCCGACGCCATCCCCGACCCCGGGCGCGCCCCGGGTCTCGGCCAAGCCGATGCCGCCCCGGCGGCCGTCGGCCCCGGCCCCGGCCCCGGGTCCGAAGCCCAAGGGCCCGGTTCCCGGTGCGCCGCAACCGGCGGCTCCGGTCGCCAAGCCGGCGAGTGCCCACGACATCGAGGTGGCGGCCGCGGAGGCGCGTGCCGCCGCGCTGAAGGCTGAGCAGGAGGCCGCGGTCAAGGCCGCGCAGGCCGCCCGTCAGCAGCAGCGGGACAACGTCCGCCGGGAGCCTCCGGCAGACGGCAACCGTCCCGGCCCCGGCCCTCGGCCGGGTCCCACGGCGATGCCGCCCCGTCCCGGTTCACCGGCCGCCCGTCCGGGCACGCCGGCTCCGGGTCCGGGTGCCCGGCCCGGCGGTCGCCCGCCGGCGCGCGGCGCCGGTAACAACCCGTTCGGTATCCAGGGTGGCCAGCAGCAGCGGCCCCCGGCCGCTGGCGCGGGTGGTCCCCGGCCCAGTGGCCCGGCGGGTATGCCGCCGCGGCCGAGCCCGAACTCCATGCCGCCGCGGCCCAGCCCGGCGTCGATGCCGAGCCAGCGTCCGGCTGCCGGTCGTCCCGGTCCCGGTGGCGCTGGTCGCCCCGGTGGCGGTGGCGGCGCTGGTCGTCCCGGTGGCGGTGGCGGCGGCTTCCGCGGTGGTCCTGGCGGCGGTGCCGGTGGCGGCGGTGGTTACCGCGGTGGCCCCGGTGGCGGCGCGGGTGCCGGCGGTGGCGGTGGCTACCGTGGCGGTCCCGGCGGCGGTGGCGGTGCTCCCGGTGGCGGTTTCCGTCCGGGTGCTCCGTCCGGTGGCGGCGGTCGTCCGGGTGCCGGTGGTCGTGGTCGTGGCGGTGGCGCCGCGGGTGCCTTCGGGCGTCCGGGTGGCCGGCCGACGCGCGGTCGCAAGTCCAAGAAGCAGCGCAGACAGGAGTTCGACAACCTGTCGGCTCCGACCATGAGCTCGGGTGCTCCCCGGGGTCAGGGTCAGGTCGTCCGGCTCTCCCGTGGCGCCTCGCTGTCGGACTTCGCCGACAAGATCAACGCCAACCCGGGTTCGCTGGTCCAGGAGATGTTCAACCTGGGCGAGATGGTCACGGCGACCCAGTCCTGCTCGGACGACACCCTGCAGCTGCTGGGTGAGCACCTGGGCTTCGACATCCAGATCGTCAGCCCCGAGGACGAGGATCGCGAGCTGCTCGCGCAGTTCAACATCGACCTCGACGCGGAGGTGGCTGAGGAGCGTCTGGTCAGCCGTGCGCCGGTGGTGACCGTCATGGGTCACGTCGACCACGGTAAGACCAAGCTGCTCGACGCGATCCGCAAGGCGAACGTCGTGGCTGGCGAGGCGGGTGGCATCACCCAGCACATCGGTGCCTACCAGGTGCACGTCCCGCACGATGGCGTGGACCGCGCGGTGACCTTCATCGACACGCCGGGTCACGAGGCGTTCACCGCCATGCGTGCCCGTGGTGCGCAGGTGACGGACATCGTGATCCTGGTGGTCGCGGCCGACGACGGCGTGATGCCGCAGACCATCGAGGCGTTGAACCACGCCAAGGCGGCCGACGTGCCGATCGTGGTCGCGGTCAACAAGGTCGACAAGCCGGAGGCCAACCCGGACAAGGTCCGCCAGCAGCTGACCGAGTACGGCCTGGTCGCTGAGGAGTACGGCGGCGAGACCATGTTCGTCAACGTGGCAGCCAAGCCGGGCATCGGCATCGAGGAGCTTCTCGAGGCTGTCCTGCTGACCGCCGACGCGTCGCTGGAACTGACCGCTCCGATCGACGGGCCGGCGCAGGGTGTGGCCATCGAGGCGCACCTGGACAAGGGTCGCGGTGCGGTGGCGACGGTGCTGGTGCAGAAGGGCACCCTGCGGGCGGGCGACTCGATCGTCGCCGGCGGGGCGCACGGCCGGGTTCGGGCCATGCTCGACGAGAACGGCAACCAGGTTGCCGAGGCCGGGCCGGCGCGTCCGGTCATGGTCCTGGGTCTGACCGCGCCGCCCGGCGCGGGTGACACGTTCCTCGCCGCGGCGGACGACCGTACGGTGCGGCAGATCGCCGAGCAGCGCCAGGCGCGGCGGCGGGCGGCGGCATTCGCCAACTCCCGTGGTCGGGCCACCCTCGAGACGCTCATGGAGCAGCTCAAGGAGGGCGAGAAGACGTCGCTCAACCTCATCCTCAAGGGCGATGGCTCCGGTTCGGTGGAGGCCCTCGAGGACGCGCTGTTCAACCTCGACATCCCCGAGGAGGTCCAGCTCAAGGTCCTCGACCGGGGCGTCGGCGCGATCACCGAGAGCAACGTCATGCTCGCGAGCGCCTCGTCCGAGCCGGTCACGATCATCGGCTTCAACGTGCGGGCCTCGAACAAGGTCCGTGAGATGGCCGACCGCGAGGGCGTGGAGATCCGGTACTACACCGTCATCTACCAGGCCATCGAGGAGATCGAGGCTGCGCTCAAGGGCCTGCTCAAGCCGGAGTACGAGGAGGTCGAGCTGGGCAGCGCGGAGATCCGCGACGTCTTCCGCTCGTCCAAGATCGGCAACATCTCCGGTTGTATCGTCCGGTCGGGTGTCATCCGGCGCAACGCGAAGGCGCGCCTACTGCGGGACGGGGCGGTCGTGGCGGACAACCTCACGATCAGCTCCCTGAAGCGGTTCAAGGACGACGCCACGGAGGTCCGCGAGGGCTTCGAGTGTGGTCTGACCCTGGGTGGTTACAACAACGTCCAGGCCGGCGACATCATCGAGACCTTCGAGATGCGGGAGAAGGTTCGCGCCTGATCCGGCAGTGACACGCTGATCAAGGGGTTTACGCCGAACCGGCGTAAACCCCTTGATCATGCAGGGCGGGTTGCCGGTATCGTCCGGGGCGATGTTTACCGGAACCGCGGTCTTCGACCTGCTGCTGCCGGGCGACTCCCGGTCGCTCAAAGCCAAGAGATCATATGTACGGCCGATCGTGGCGGCGCTGCGCCGCTTCGAGGTGTCGGTCGCCGAGGTGGGAGCGCTCGACCTGCACGGTCGAGCGCAGATAGCGGTGGCCGTGGTGGCCGCCGAGGCGGCGCACGTCCGCGAGGTGCTGGACTCCTGCGAGCGTCTGGTGGCGGCTCGGCCCGAGGCCGAGTTGCTGTCGGTCCGGCGCCGGCTGTACGGCGCGGACGACGACTGACCAGGGTGCCGGCTGTGCCGGCGACCCGGTCCGGCCG
This sequence comes from Micromonospora sp. NBC_00389, assembly GCF_036059255.1. Classification (NCBI taxonomy): domain Bacteria; kingdom Bacillati; phylum Actinomycetota; class Actinomycetes; order Micromonosporales; family Micromonosporaceae; genus Micromonospora; species Micromonospora sp. NBC_00389. Next base: position 3,108,742 of record NZ_CP107947.1, read on the forward strand.
CGAAGGTAATGTTCGAGATGTTGGCCGGTCGGCCGGCGGCCCCCGGGTCGCCGGGTCGGCCGGGAGCAGGACGCCGTGGAGGTGGCGAGATGTCTGATCCGGCCAAGGTACGCCGGCACGCGGAACGGGTGCGTGAGCTGGTTGCGTCGGTGGTGCGGAGCCAGATCAAGGACCCGCGGCTCGGCATGATCACGATCACCGACGCCCGGATCACCGCCGACCTGCGTGACGCGACGGTTTTCTACACGGTGCTCGGTGACGTGGCGGCCCAGTCGGACACGGCGGCGGCGCTGGAGAGCGCCAAGGGGATGCTGCGCAGCACGGTCGGCAAGGCGCTGGGGTTGCGGCACTCGCCGACGCTCACCTTCGTCCTGGACGACGTCCAGGACCAGGTCAAGCACATCGACGACCTGCTCGCCGCGGCCCGTAACGCCGATGCCGAGGTGCAGCGGCTCGCCGCCCAGGCGGAGTACGCGGGCGAGGCGCAGCCGTACCGGGTCGACGAGGAGGACGACGAGACGGACGAGGCCGACCAGGCCACCGACGTCGACGAGACCCCCCGGGGTGGGGAAGCGCGGTGACCGGCACCGCCGGCGCTCAATTCGCCACGGCGGTCGGCGCCGGCCCCACCGAAGCGGACTGGGCGGCGGCCGAGGCGTTGCTACGTGCTCTCCCGCCGACGGGCCGGGTGCTGCTGATCTGCCACGTCAACCCGGACGGCGACGCGCTGGGCAGCATGCTCGGCTTCGGTCTGGGCCTGCGCCAGTTCGGCGTACGCCGGTTGCAGGCGACCTTTCCCGGGCCGCCGGAGGTACCCGAGCCGTTCCGTGGGCTCCCCGGGCTGGATCTGCTGGTCCCGGCGAGCGCCGCGGACGCCGACCCGGACCTGGTGATCTGCTTCGACGCGGCGAGCGAGTCGCGCCTCGGCGAGTTGGCCGGGCGGTTGTCGTCCGCCGGCTCGGCGCTGGTGCTCGACCACCACGCCTCCAACGGCGGCTTCGGCACGGTCAACCTGATCGACCCGACCGCTGCGGCGACGTCGGTGGTGGCGGAGCAGTTGCTGGCCCGGCTCGGCGTGGCGCTGGATCCGGCCATCGCCGAATGCCTCTACGTGGCGCTGACCACCGACACGGGCTCGTTCCGGTTCGAGGCGACCACCCCGGCGGTGCACCAGTTGGCCGCCCGGCTGCTGGCCACCGGCATCTCGCCCGGTGACATCTCCCGGCGGGTCTTCGACACCCGGCCCTTCGGCGCGGTCCGGCTCTTCGGCGAGGTGCTCGGCCGGGCTCGGCTGGAACCGGCCGCGGCCGACGGTCGAGGGTTGGTGTGGACGTTCGCCACCCTGGACGATCTGGCCCGGCACGACCAGCGGCCGTACGTGCTGGAGGCGTTGATCGACTCGGTGCGGTGCACCGCCGAGGCGGACGTGAGCTGCGTGCTGAAGCAGACCACGCCCGGCGAGTGGGCCGTGTCGATGCGCAGCAAGGGCGCGGTCGACGTCAGCCGGGTGGCGATCGCCCTGGGCGGCGGTGGCCATCGGTTCGCGGCGGGGTTCACCGGTCGGGGCACGGTCGATCAGGTGGTCGAGGCGATCCGGGGCCAGCTCGACACGGCGTTGATCCGTCCCGGCGTCTGACCTCGACGCCGCGCGTTCGCCCTGCAGGAAGATCAGGGTCAACTCCGGGGAGTGTTGGTCTTTCCGCGTTCCGTGAGACCGGGAAGAATTGCGGGATGGAGCAGCCGCACGACCTCACCCTGGAGGCCCCCCGCACCTGGGACCGGCCCGCCGTCTCCGTACCGGTACTCCTCTGCCTGTCGCTCGTCGGTGGCCGGTTCGCTTCGTTCTCCACCGAAGCCAACCTGTACACCCTCGGCACCGGCGGCGTGCTGATCTGGCTCGGTCTGAGCAACCGGGTGCCCCGCCGCCCGGCGCCGCGCCGGCTGGGCGTGGGCGCGGCCTGGTGGGCGCTGCCGGTGGTGGTCTTCGGGGTCTTCGAGGGCGTCACCTTCGTGATGGCGGTGGGCGACGACTTCCCCACCTTCTCACGCCTGGCCGATCCCCTCCTGGAGGACCATCTCACCCGCTCGGCGGCCTGGTTCGCCTGGCTGGGGGCGTTCTGGGGGTTGGTGCGGCGATGATGCGGGCACTCGCGATCGGCGGTTTCATCACCGCGTTTGCGCTCTTCGCCGTGGTCGAGTGGTTGGCCCGCCGGGAGGGCTCCCGGATCCCCACGCTGGGCGAAGTCTGCGCGTACGTGATGCGCTACGAGGTCGGCCCCGTGCCGGTGGGCCGGATCGGTCTGTTCGGCTTCTGGTGGTGGCTGGGCTGGCACTTCCTGGCCCGCTGAGCCGGGCCCCGCGATGTCCAGATGGCGGGAACCGTGAGCAGTATGTGGACCTGAACGATAGCTTGGGAGACGGTCGGCATCGCGTTGCGGTGCAGGTCATGGGCGGTGGTGCCACACCTCGCGCTGCCTCCCTCCAGGGTCGGACCGACCCGGGCTCACGCTTCCCAGCCGGCTGCTCCGGTAACCCCGGACCGCCGTGGGGGCGCTCAGCACGACCGCCCGTGAGGGCCGCCGCGTGCCGGTGGCTCGCACCCTGGAAGGAGCGCCACCATGCCGAACAAGCCCAAGCCAGAGACCACCGACGACGCCCGCGAGCAGGCCCGCCGCGCGTTGCAGACGTCGATGGACACCCGCCAGTGACCCGATCCGTCCGGCGATGACGCCGCCGACGGCCTCCGTCCACGGCGTCACCGCCCGTCTGACCTCAGTCCGCCCGGGCCGCGCCTCGCACTGATCCCGTAGCGCACGACGGCGTAGCCCCGCCGGTCCTCGCCGGTAAGTGCCGGCCTACCTTGCGATCCTTACCTGGCTCGTGACAGGATCGCCGGCGATGGACACCAGCACGCTTGCCGCGTCCCCCCGCCGGATCGCCGGCCTCGCCCTGCCCGCCCTCGTGGTGCTGGCCGCCGAGCCGCTCTATGTGCTGGTCGACACGGCCGTGGTCGGTCACCTCGGCCGGGTGCCACTCGCCGCGCTCGCCGTCGGCGGCACGGTCATGACGCTCACCGCGTGGCTCGGCACTGTGGTCGCGTACGGCACCACTGGGCGATCGGCCCGCCGCTTCGGCGCCGGTGACCGGGCGGCGGCGGTGGCCGAGGGTGTCCAGTCGTCCTGGCTGGCGTTCGGCGTCGGGCTGCTGGTCGCCATCGGCATGCAGTTCGGTGGGGGCGCGCTGGCCCGTACCCTCGCCGGAGGTGGCGGCGAGGTGGCCGACGCCGCCGCGCAGTGGCTGCGGATCGCGGCGCTCGGCGCCCCCGGCCTGCTGCTCGCCGCCGCCGGCAACGGCTGGCTGCGCGGAGTACAGGACACCCGCCGCCCGCTGGTCTTCGTGCTCGGCCCCAACCTGCTCTCCGCGCTGCTCTGCCCGCTGCTGGTCTACCCCGGTGGGCTCGGCCTGGTGGGTTCGGCGGTGGCCAACGTGATCGCGCAGACGCTCGCCGGGGTGCTCTTCGCCGCGGCGCTGGTCGCCGAGCGGGTGTCGCTGCGACCCCGGCCCCGGCTGATCCGCCAGCAGTTGGTGCTCAGCCGGGACCTGCTGATCCGTGGCGTGGCGTTCCAGGCCAGCTTCCTCTCCGCCACCGCCGTCGCCGCCCGCTTCGGCGCCGCCGCCGTCGGCGCCCACCAGATCGCGCTGCAGCTCTGGTTCTTCACCGCGCTGGTGCTCGACGCGCTGGCCATCGCCGCGCAGTCCCTGGTGGGTGCCGCCCTCGGGGCCGGCGACGAGGCGGGCGCCCGGGCGCTGGCCCGCCGGATCGCGCTGCTCGGCGGCGTCTGCGGCGTCGCCTTCGCGCTGCTCATCGCCGCCGGCGCAGGAGTCGTGCCGTCGTGGTTCAGTTCCGACCCGGGGGTACGCGAGCAGGCCATGGTGGCCTGGCCCTGGTTCGTGGCCATGCAGCCGCTGGCCGGGGTGGTGTTCGCGCTCGACGGCGTGCTGATCGGCGCCGGCGACGTGCGTTACCTGCGCAACCTCACCATCGTGGCGGCGCTCGGCGGCTTCCTGCCGGCCATCTGGCTGGCGTACGGGCTCGACCTCGGGCTGGGCGGCATCTGGGCCGGGCTCACCCTGTTCGTGGTGATCCGGCTGGTCGCCCTGCTGTTGCGAATGCGCGACGGCCGCTGGGCGGTGGTCGGCGCGGTCCGCTGACCGGGTCGCCGGGCCCGCCGGTCAGCATTCCTCGCCGTCGCCGGGACGCCAGCCCGGGCCGTAGATGTCCCCGGTCGGTGCCGCCGCCGGCAGGCGTCGTTCCGGCTCAACCTCCAGGTCGATCAGGCCTTTCCGGAGCGCCGGGCAGGTGGCGTTGAGCACGGTGACGTCGGCGCTCTCCACCCAGAGCCCGCGCGAGGTCGACCGGACGTCCTCCGGATGCGGTACGTGCCAGACCACCTCGTCCCGAAGGGTGACGAGTTCGGCGCCGGGCGGGTACGCCTGCGGTCGGGGCAGGTCGAAGGAGTAGACCCAGATGAACCGGGTGGAGATCTCCAGCACCCGGATCCCGTCGCGGTCGACGGTCGACCGGTACTGCACGGTGCCGCTGGCCCGAATGCCGTCCCTGAACTCCAACTCTGGGGACGCGTCGCGGTCGGTCCGGGTGGCGTAGCCCAGGCTCGCGCCCTCCGCGAACTCCTTACGCACGTGGTCCCGGTCTTCCGGCGCCAGCAGGGCGAGGAACTTGTCGGGCTTACCGAGGAGCATCGAGACATCGAGCCGACCCTGGACCAGCGCCTGCTTGACCATCGCCAGCGCGTCGGCAACCTGCTTGGCGGTGAACGGGGCGGCGGCCCGGGCCGCAGGCAGGGTGATGGCGGCCTCGCCCACGGCGTACTTCTCGGCCGGCGTGGCGACGAACGGCCCGAGGCTGTTGCCACTCTCGTCGACCGGCCGCGGCGCCGGCGAGGGTGACCTGGCCAGTCCAGGCCGCAGCGGCTCTCCGTTGTGGATCCGCTGCACGGCGCTGAATCCGCTCCAGCCCAGGATGGCCACCACCACCAGGGCGACCACCGCGCCGACGCCGCCGAGCAGCTTTCCGGCGTGCCGCTCCCACAGCAGTCGGAGCCGATCCCGCCGGGTCAACGCGTGTTCCGTCGCGGGCTCCCGCATCCAGTCCAGTACCCGGATCCGCTCGGGTTCGGTGGCGACGCTGTATCGGGCCGCGGTGGTGGGCGGGCTGGCGGGGTCTTCGCTGGTCATCTGTCGTCCTGGGTCGACGGGAGCGGGCGAGTGATCTTCGCATCCGGCGCGCCGCCCTGGTGCCCCGTCGCCGGGCCGGTCTGGCAGGCTTGGGCGTCGTGAGCACCGATGGTCTGATCGTGGTCGACAAGCCCGGCGGCATGACGTCGCACGACGTGGTGGCGCGGATCCGCCGGCTGGCGAAGACGCGGAGGGTCGGGCACGGCGGCACCCTCGACCCGATGGCCACCGGTGTGCTGGTGATCGGGGTGGGTCGGGCCACCCGACTGCTGACCTACGTGATCGGCGCCGGCAAGAGTTACACCGGCACGATCCGACTCGGCCAGGCCACCGTCACCGACGACGCCGAGGGCGACGTGATCGCCAGCACCCCGGCGGGTCAGGTCACCGACGACGGGATCCGTGCCGCGCTGAGCGCGCTGACCGGTGAGATCGACCAGGTGCCGAGCGCGGTCAGCGCCATCAAGATCGACGGGCAGCGGGCGTACAAGCGGGTGCGCGACGGGGAGACCGTCGAGCTGCCGGCGCGGCGGGTCACCATCTCCCGGCTGGAGGTGCTGGCGATCCGCCGCAGCGAGCCGGACGTGGTGGACGTGGACGTGGACGTGACCTGCTCCTCCGGGACGTACATCCGGGCCATCGCCCGGGACGCGGGCCTGGCGCTGGGGGTCGGTGGCCACCTGACCGCGCTGCGCCGGACCGCGGTGGGCGGCTTCACCATCGCCGAGGCGGCCACCCTCGACGAGCTGGAGCAGCGCGCCCCGGACGTGGTCAACCTGCCGCTGGACGCGGCCGCCGACCGGTTCTTCCCGCGCCGGGAGGCCACGCCCGACGAGGCTCGGGTGCTCGCCCACGGCGGTCCGCTGGACCCGACCGGCCTCGCCGGGCCGTACGCCGTCTTCGGGCCGGCCGGCGGACTGATCGCTATCGTCAGCGAGCGGGACGGCCGGGCCCGCGCGGAGATCGTGCTCGCCCCGGCCTGACGGCGGGGCGCAGGTCCGCCGGCCAGCGGCCGGCGGTTTCACCCGCCGGTCGGCGGGCCAGCAGGGAGGAGCGGCATGCAGCGGTGGCGGGGGTACGACGCGGCGCCCGGTGGGTGGGGGCGCTCGGTCGTCACCATCGGCGTCTTCGACGGCGTGCACAAGGGGCACCAGTCGACCATCGGGCACGCGGTGGCCCGGGCCCGGGAGTTGGGCGTGCAGTCGGTGGTGGTCACCTTCGACCCGCACCCGGCCGAGGTGGTCCGCCCCGGCTCGCATCCGGCGGTGCTCACCGAGCCGGCCCGCAAGGCGGAGCTGATCGAGGCGCTCGGCGTGGACGTGCTCTGCGTGGTGCCGTTCACCCCGGAGTTCTCCCGGCTGCCGGCCGAACAGTTCGTGCACGACATCCTGGTCGAGCACCTGCACGCGGCGCTGGTGGTGGTCGGCAGCAACTTCCGCTTCGGGCACCGGGCGGCCGGCGACGTGGCACTTCTGGAGCGGCTGGGCCGCACCTTCGGTTTCGGCGTGGAGGGCGGCCCGCTGGTCGCCGAGGACGGGACCGTCTTCTCCTCCACGTACATCCGCTCCTGCGTCGATGCGGGCGACGTGGGCGCGGCGGCGGCCGCACTGGGTCGCCCGCATCGGCTGGAGGGCGTGGTGGTCCGCGGCGACCAGCGCGGGCGGGAGCTGGGCTTCCCCACCGCCAACCTGCTCTGCCACCGGCACGCGGCGGTGCCCGCCGACGGGGTGTACGCGGCCCGGCTGGTCCGTCGCGGGCAGCGCGAGCCGCTGATGGCGGCGGTGTCGGTGGGCACCAACCCGACCTTCTCCGGCCGGGAGCGGCGGGTGGAGGGGTACGCGCTGGACTTCGACGGCGACCTCTACGGCGAGCGGCTGGCCCTGGACTTCGTGGCGCACCTGCGCGGACAGATCCGGTACGACTCGATCGAGCCGTTGATCGCCCAGATGGAACAGGACGTCGTACGCACCCGGCGCGCTCTGGCCTGATCGTCGCGCGAGACGATGCGGCCTCGGCCGAGCCCTTGACCGGGTGCTATCGGCGAGTGCTGGTAGTCTTGCGGAGACGTCGGGTGACCGGCGTGGGGCCTCGCGTGCCTGCTCGACGCCGCGGGTGCGAGGTACCGGTCCGTTCCCGGTCTACCGGGACGACGGACACCTACTTGATCAACCCACCGAAACAGGGAGAACATGGCGCTCGACCAGGAAGCCAAGGCCACGATCCGTGCGGAGTACGCGACCGCCGAGGGCGACACCGGTTCGCCGGAGGTCCAGGTTGCGGTCCTCACCAAGCGGATCGCTGAGCTGACCGAGCACCTGAAGGTGCACAAGCACGACCACCACAGCCGCCGTGGGCTGCTGCTGCTGGTCGGCCGGCGCCGTCGGCTGCTCAACTACGTCCAGAAGAAGGACATTGCCCGCTACCGGTCGCTCATCGAGCGGCTCGGCCTGCGCCGGTGACGTGACGGGGGAGTGGCCGACCGGCCGCTCCCCCGATCGGCGTCCCACCTGAAGAACACGGGCCGCGCGACCACCCGAGAGGGAGCCGGTCAGCGTACCGGTCTCCGGTAGTGGCCCCCGGGAACCCCGGCATCATGCCGGCCACCCGGGCGCTTCGATCGAAGACCGGCCGGCTGAGCAGCTCCCCAATGTCGTGGGCCCACGACGCGAAGGAGCACGACAGCACATGACCGAGACCACACTCGGCACCGAATCCCGTACCGCTGTGATCGACAACGGGTCCTTCGGCACCCGTGAGATCACCTTCTCCACCGGCCGGCTGGCCCGCCAGGCCGCCGGTTCCGTCATCGCCCAGCTGGGTGAGACGGTCGTTCTCTCCGCCACCACCGCCGGTAAGCACCCGAAGGAGCAGTTCGACTTCTTCCCGCTGACCGTCGACGTCGAGGAGCGGATGTACGCCGCGGGCCGGATCCCCGGCTCGTTCTTCCGCCGTGAGGGCCGGCCCAGCGAGGACGCGATCCTCACCTGCCGGCTGATCGACCGGCCGCTGCGCCCGTCCTTCGTCAAGGGCCTGCGCAACGAGGTCCAGGTCGTCGAGACCATCCTCGCGCTCGACCCGCAGCACCCGTACGACGTCGTGGCCATCAACGCCGCCTCGATGTCGACCAAGCTGTCGGGTCTGCCGTTCTCCGGCCCGATCGGTGCGACCCGGGTCGCGCACATCGACGGCCAGTGGGTTGCCTTCCCGACCCTGGAGGAGCTGGCCCGGGCCACCTTCGACATGGTCGTGGCCGGCCGCACGCTCGAGGACGGCGACGTCGCGATCATGATGGTCGAGGCCGAGGCCACGCCGAACGCGGTCGCCCTGATCGCGGGCGGCGCCGTCGCGCCGACCGAGGAGATCGTGGCCAGCGGTCTGGAGGCCGCCAAGCCCGCCATCCGCGAGCTGTGCCGCGCGCAGAGCGAGCTGGCCGAGGTCGCCGCCAAGCCGGTCACCGAGTTCCCGGTGTTCCTGGACTACCAGGACGACGTGTACGACGCGGTGGCCGAGCTGGCCCGCGGCGACGTGGCCGAGGCGATCACCATCGCCGGCAAGGCGGACCGCGAGGAGGCCCTGGACCGGGTCAAGGCCCGGGTCGCCGAGGAACTGGGCGGTCGGTTCGAGGGCCGGGAGAGGGAGCTCAGCGCCGCCTTCCGGTCGCTGACCAAGTCCGAGGTGCGCAACCGGGTGCTGCGCGAGCAGGTCCGGATGGACGGCCGCGGCCCGCGTGACATCCGGTCGCTGACCGCCGAGGTCGGCGTGCTGCCCCGCGTGCACGGTTCGGCGCTGTTCGAGCGGGGCGAGACCCAGATCCTGGGCGTCACCACGCTGAACATGCTCCGCATGGAGCAGATGGTGGACACGCTGTCCCCCGAGAACCGCAAGCGCTACATGCACAACTACAACTTCCCGCCGTACTCGACCGGTGAGACCGGCCGGGTCGGCTCGCCGAAGCGGCGCGAGATCGGCCACGGCGCACTCGCCGAGCGGGCGCTGATCCCGGTGCTGCCGTCGCGCGAGGAGTTCCCGTACGCCATCCGGCAGGTCTCCGAGGCGCTCGGCTCCAACGGCTCCACCTCGATGGGTTCGGTCTGCGCCTCGACGCTGGGCCTGCTCTCCGCGGGTGTGCCGCTGAAGGCGCCGGTCGCCGGCATCGCCATGGGCCTCATCTCCGACGAGGTGGACGGCAAGACCCAGTACGTGACGCTGACCGACATCCTCGGTGCCGAGGACGCGTTCGGTGACATGGACTTCAAGGTCGCCGGCACGCCGGACTTCGTCACCGCGCTCCAGCTCGACACCAAGCTCAACGGCATCCCGTCGGACGTGCTGGCCGCCGCGTTGCAGCAGGCGAACGAGGCCCGGCAGGTCATCCTCGGCGTGATGAAGGCGGCGATCGAGGCTCCGGCCGAGATGTCGGACTACGCGCCGCGGGTCACCACCGTCAAGATCCCGGTCGACAAGATCGGCATGGTGATCGGCCCGAAGGGGCAGACCATCAACGCGATCCAGGACGAGACCGGCGCCGAGATCTCCATCGAGGACGACGGCACGATCTACGTCGGCGCCACCAACGGCCCGTCGGCCCAGGCGGCCGTCGACCGGATCAACGGGATCGCCAACCCGACGCTGCCGAAGCAGGGCGAGCGGTTCCTCGGCACGGTGGTCAAGACCGCCGCGTTCGGTGCGTTCATCTCGCTGCTGCCGGGTCGCGACGGCCTGCTGCACATCTCCAAGGTGGGCGACGGCAAGCGGGTCGAGCGCGTTGAGGACTTCCTCAACGTCGGCGACCGGGTCGAGGTCGAGATCGCGGACATCGACGCCCGCGGCAAGATCTACCTGGACAAGGTCCGTCCGGAGGGCGCCGAGGCGCCGGCCGCCGGTGAGGCCGCCGGTGGCGACCGTCCGGCTGGCCGGGACCGGGGCGACCGTGGCCCGCGTGACCGCGGTGACCGCGAGCGTGGCGGCGACCGGGGCGGGCGTGGCCCGGAGCGCGGCACTGGCGGCGGCGAGGGCGGCAACGGCGGCGGCGAGGGTGGCGAGGGCGGCGAGCGTCCGCGCCGCCGGACCCGGCACAGCTGATCGTCGTACATCGCATCACCCACCCCTCGTCGAACCGGGAGCAGTACGTGAGTCGGGCCTTCAGTGCGCCGTTTCCACCGGATCGACGGGGGGTGGCTGCGTCTCGGGACACCGGGGCGGGCCGCTCCGGCGGCACCGCCCGGGCGGTGACCCGGACGCTCAGCGACGACCCGCTGGGCGGCACGGTACGACGTACCGTGCTGCCCAGCGGCCTGCGCGTGCTCACCGAGGCGATCCCGGCGATGCGCAGCGTCTCCTTCGGCATCTGGGTGTCGGTCGGCTCGCGGGACGAGACCGGCCCGCAGGCCGGCGCCGCGCACTTCCTGGAGCACCTGCTCTTCAAGGGCACCCACAAGCGCACCGCGCTGGAGATCTCGTCGCAGATCGAGGCGGTGGGTGGTGAGACGAACGCCTTCACCACGAAGGAATACACCTGCTACTACGCCCGCGTGCTGGACGAGGACCTGCCGCTGGCGATCGACGTGATGTGCGACCTGGTCGCCGACTCGCTGCTGGAGCCGGCCGACGTGGAGACCGAGCGCGGCGTGATCCTCGAAGAGATCGCCATGCACGACGACGAGCCCGGTGACGAGGTGCACGACCTCTTCGCCCGCGCCGTCTACGGCGACCACCCGCTGGGCCGACTGATCTCCGGCACCGAGGAGACCGTCACGCCGATGACCCGGCGGCAGATCCAGAGCTTCTACCGGAGCCGCTACACCGCGCCGGAGATCGTCATCGCCGCGGCCGGCAACCTCGACCACGCCGCGGTGGTCAAGCTGGTCCGCCAGGCGGTGCGCGGCACCCCGCTGGACAGCGACCCGGCGACCCCGGCGCCGCACCGCGAGGCCACTCCCGCGGTACGAACCCGACCGGCCACCACCCTGGTGGAGCCGAAGGAGACCGAGCAGGCGCACGTCATCCTCGGCTGCCCCGGCATCGACCGCCTCGACGAGCGGCGCTTCGCCCTCGGGGTGCTCAACAACGTGCTCGGCGGCGGCATGTCCAGCCGGCTGTTCCAGGAGATCCGGGAGCAGCGCGGCCTGGCGTACTCGGTCTACTCCTACGCCAGCCAGTACGCCGACAGCGGGCTGTTCGCCGTCTACGCCGGCTGCGCGCCGGGCAAGGTGGACGAGGTGCTGGCCCTGACCCGCGCCGAGCTGGCCCGGGTGGCCGCCGACGGGTTGACCGAGGCCGAGGTTGCCCGGGGCAAGGGGATGAGCAAGGGCTCGTTCGTGCTCGGCCTGGAGGACACCGGTTCCCGGATGAGCCGGCTGGCCAAGGGCGAGCTGCTCTACGGCGACCTGATGCCGGTGGACGAGCTGCTCCGCCGTGTCGACGAGGTCACCGTGGCGGACGTGAACTCCCTCGCCGCGGAGCTGCTCAGCCGGCCGATGTCGTTGGCCGTGGTCGGCCCGTTCGGCGCCAGCGACTTCACCAACTGAGGGCTGCCGCCGTCCGTCGGGCGGGTGGTCCCGCCGCTGGGTGGGGGGCGTCCCGGCACCTGGCGGGGACCCGATCCGGCCGGGGGTGCGCGTCCCGATTGGGATAGGTTGTGCCCCGTGACTGACGAGCAGGAGAGAAACCCGGCCGAGCCGCTGCGGGTCGGTGTGCTGGGTGCCCGGGGCCGGATGGGCATCGAGGTGTGCAAGGCGGTGGACGCCGCCGACGACCTTGAGCTCGTGGCGATGATCGACCAGGGTGACGGCCTCTTCGCCGCCTCCGACGCCGGCGCCGAGGTGGTCGTCGACTTCACCACGCCGGACGTCGTCATGGACAACCTGCACTGGTGCATCGATCAGGGCATCAACGCCGTGGTCGGCACCACGGGCTTCACCGAGCAGCGGCTGGAGCGGGTGCGCGGTTGGCTGGCCCGCAAGCCCGGCGTGGGCGTCGTGATCGCACCGAACTTCGGCATCGGCGCGGTGCTGATGATGCAGTTCGCCGCGCGGGCCGCCCGGCACTTCGAGTCCGTTGAGATCATCGAGCAGCACCACCCGCGCAAGCTGGACGCCCCCAGCGGCACGGCCACGCACACCGCCCGACAGATCGCCCGGGCCCGCGCCGAGGCCGGCCTCGGGCCGGTGCCGGACGCCACCAAGGACGAGGTGCCGGGCGCGCGGGGCGCCGAGATCGACGGGGTACGCGTACACGCCGTGCGCGCCACCGGGTTGGTCGCCCACCAGGAGGTGCTCTTCGGCACCACCGGCGAGACGCTGACCATCCGGCACGACTCGTACGACCGGGCGTCGTTCATGCCGGGCGTGCTGCTGGCCGTCCGCGCGGTGCCCAACCGTCCCGGCCTCACCGTCGCCCTGGACGCCCTGCTCGACTGACCGCCGTTCGACGGGTGCGCCGGCGCCCGGTGGCCGGTCGTCCGGGGCGGAAACCTGGTCGCGGGTGGGACGGGCCGATCCTAGGCTGCCTCCATGATCAATAGTGGACACCTGGACCGGGCCGGACGCCGGGTCACCCTGCGCCCGGTGGACGACGACAACTGGCGGGCGGTGGCCGACGTCGCCCCGCGCGACGACCAGCGTCGGTTCGTGGCCGCGCTGGCCGCCCGCTACCTGCTGCTCAGCACCCGCTCCGAGGTGTGGACCTCGCTCGCGGTGTACGCCGACGAGACCGTCGTCGGCCACGTCATGTGGGGCGTGGACGACGACGGCTCGCACTGGATCGGCGGGATGGTGATCGATGCCGCCGAGCAGAACCGGGGCGTGGGCCGGGCCACCGTGCAGACCCTGGCGACCTGGCTGGCCGGCAGGGACGGCAACCCCCCGGTCCGCCTCTCGTACCACCCCGACAACACCCAGGCCGCCCGCCTCTACTCAGCCCTGGACTTCCACCCCACCGGCGCCATGGACGACGAGGAACTGATCGCCGAACGAACCCGCTGACCCACCCCGGTGGGGCTGCGGTCAGTGGGGGATTGGGGTGGTGGGGCGGCGTTGGGTGGGGACGGTCGGGGTCAGGGTTGTGGGTAGGCCGGTGAGGGTGGGGTGGCCGGTTCGGTCGACGGTGATGTTCATCGGTGCGCCGCCCAGTCGCAGGCCGTTGACCGTGAGCGCGCCGAGTTCGGCTCCGGCCAGCGGTGCCAGCCGGACCGTGCCGGCCGGCACGTCGGGGTAGAGCCCGGTGGCGGCCTGGAGCAGCAGCACCGCGCTGGCCGCGGCCCAGGCCTGCGGCCGGCACGCCGCCGGGTACGGCACCGGGCGGTTCACCAGCGACCGGTCGTCGCCGCCGTACAGCTCAGGCAGCCGGTAGTCGAACGCCTCGGCCGCGGTGAGCAGACCTTCGGCCAGGCTGAGCGCGGCGTCGCGGTGCCCGGCCCGGGCCAGCCCGGCGAGCACGATCGCGGTGTCGTGCGTCCAGATCGAGCCGCAGTGGTACGACAGCGGGCTGAAGCCGGCGTCGTCGGTGGACATGGTCCGCAGCCCGAAGCCGCCGGCGAGCGCGTCGGTGGTGAGCAGGCGCGCGACCTGGTCCTCCTCGGCGCCGCTGAGCAGGCCGGTGCCGAGCAGGTGGCCGATGTTGCTGGTCAGCGAGTCGACCGGGCGCTTGTCCCGGTCGAGGGCCAGCGCGGGCTGCGGGCCGTACCGGCCGTCGACCCAGAAGCTGTCCCGGAACCGGCGGGCCAGCACGGCGGCGTGCTCGCGCCAGCGATCCCCGCCCGGACGACCGAAGGCGTCCAGCAGCGCGGCGCCGTTCACCGCCGCCTCGTGCGCGTACCCCTGCACCTCGGCCAGCACGATGGGTGCGGTGGCCAGGGAGCCGTCGTGGAACCGGACGGCGTCGCCGGAGTCCTTCCAGCCCTGGTTAGAGAGCCCGTGGCCGGTGGTGTCGACGTACTCGACCAGCCCGTCGCCGTCGGGGTCGGCGTGCTCGCCGAGCCAGCGCAGTGCCGCCTCCAGGTACGGCAGCAGCGGTTCGATCTGCTCGACCGACAGACCCCAGCGCCAGGCGTCGTGCAGCAGGTTGACCCAGAGCATGGTGGCGTCGACGGTGCCGTAGTAGGCCGGTGGCAGGCGCAGCCCGTCGTCGGGCAGTGCGAACTCGTGCCGGCGCAACTCGTGCAGGATCTTGCCGGGGGCCTCGCCGGTGGCCGGGTCGATCCGGGTGCCCTGTCGGCGGGCGAGCACCCTGAGGGTGCCGGCGGCCAGGTCGGTGCCGAGCGGCAGCATCATCCGGGCGGCCCAGAGGCTGTCCCGGCCGAACAGGGTGAGGAACCAGGGCACCCCGGCACCGAGGAAGACGTCCCGTGGGGCGCCGGTCTCGGCCAGTCGCAGCCCGCGCAGGTCGTCCAGACTGCGGTCGAGCAGCCGGACCAGCCGCCGATCGTCCGCGGTCACCTCGGGTCGGGACCAGTCCGGCTCGCCGGCCGGGCCGACGACCACGGCGCGCGGGTCCTCGACGGTCAGGTGCCAGCGCAGCACCGTCTCGCCGCCGGGGGGCAGCTCGACAGGCCAGGCCAGCCGGGGTGCGGTGACCCGCTCATCGGTGGCGAGCACGTCGGCGCCCGCGCCGGTGACGGTGACGGTGATCCCCTCCGCCGACCAGGTGAGGACGCCGGGCTGGCCGGTCTTGGCCTCCAGTGGCGTCGCGGCGCCACCGGACTTGACCACCTCGATGGGCGCCAGGTCGCAGCCGAGGTCGACGCTGACGGTGGCGCGTACTCCGACCGTGGCGGTGGAGACGATCCGCAGCTCCTCGGTGAGGCCGTTGCGGGTGGCCCGGCGGAGCCGGTCGATCCGGACGGTGGGGTCGGGCACGGGGTCGCCGAGCCAGCGCGCCAGGCTCACGAAGCGGACGCCGTGCGGACCGTCGTCGCCGCGGGTCAGCCCTTCCAGCTCCCGGTCGTCGACGCGTAGCTCCGCCCGGGAGAGCACGCGGGCGTCGGCGTGGAAGACGCCCTGGACGCCGGTCGGGCGGATCTGCCCGGTCGCGTCCCCCAGCGCGCTGGTCGGGGCGAGGACCACCCCCACCAACTCGTGCAGGAGGGGTTGCAGCTGGCGTTCGATCACGGTGTGGCTCCAGATCCTGAGGGTGCGGGGCGGACGTCTTGACAACGCAGCCCCCGGCGGTGCAAAGTGCGAAACATTCCAGAAACTTGAACGATCTAATCCTGCCTTATCCAGATTGGATCGTTCAAGATGGCGAGAGGGATTTAGTGGCTGAAAAGGTGACCATCGCCACGGTGGCCCAGCACGCCCGAGTGAGCCGGCAGACGGTGTCCAACGTGCTCAACGCCCCGCACATCGTGCGGGAGGAGACCCGGCTGCGGGTCGAGGACGCGATCAGCGCGCTCGGCTACCGGGCCAACCAGGCCGCCCGACAGATGCGCACCGGCCGATCCCGTCTCATCGCCGCCCGGATCGAGCCCACCCGCGACGGCATCAACGGCTCCGTGCTCGACCGCTTCCTGCACGGCCTCACCGAGACCGCCGACGCCGCCGGCTACCGGGTGCTGCTCTACACCGCCACCGACGACGAGCGGGAGATCGCCACCTACAACGACCTGCTCGGCACGTACGAGCTGGACGCGTTCGTGCTCGTCGGCACGAAGTACGGCGACCCGCGTACCGCCTGGCTGGCCGGCCGGGACGTGCCGTTCGTGACCTTCGGCCGGCCGTGGGACGCACTCGACGCCCACCCCTGGGTGGACGTGGACGGCGCCGCCGGCACCGCCCAGGCCACCCGGCACCTACTGGCCGCCGGGCACCGGCGGATCGCCTTCATCGGCTGGCCGCTCGGCTCCGGCGTCGGCGACGACCGCCGGGCCGGCTGGCGCGACGCGCTGCGCGCGGCCGGCGTCGACCCGACCGGGCTGCACCGGGAGACCGAGGACAGCATCGCCGAGGGCGAGCGACGGATGCACGACCTGCTCGGCACCGTCGAGCCGACCGCCGTGGTCTGCGCCAGCGACTCGCTCGCCCTCGGCGCCCTCCAGGCGATCCGCGGCACCGACCCGCCCGTGTCGGTGATCGGCTTCGACGACACGCCGGTGGCCGCGGCGGTGGGGCTGGCCAGCGTCAGCCAGCCGCTCGGCGAGGCCGCCGCCCGCTGCGTGGACCTGCTCACCGGGGTCCTCGACGGCAACCACGAGACGCCCACCCACGTGCTGCTCCAGCCCGCGCTGGCGCTCCGGCACACCGCCTAGTCCCTTCCCCCACCAGGAGAAACCATGGCACCTCGAACCCTCACCCGGGCGGCGGTGGCCGGCCTCGCCGCCGTCGCACTCCTCGGCTCCGCGGCCTGCGGCAGCGGCTTCGACGACTCGTCCGGCGACGCCGCCCAGTCCAGCAGCGGGCCGGCCAGCCTGCAGATCCTGATCGGCTCCTCGGGCGAGGCCGAGACCAAGGCCGTCCAGGACGCCGCGGCGAAGTGGGCCGGCAGCTCCGGCAACACCGCCACGGTCACCCCGGCGCAGGACCTCACCCAGCAGCTCGGCCAGGCCCTCGCCGGTGGCACCCCGCCGGACGTCTTCTACGTCGACGCGGCCCGGTTCGCCGACTACGCCAGCGTCGGCGCGCTGGAGCCGTACGGCGACAAGGTCAGCAACTCGGGCGACTTCTACGAGAGCCTGCGCACCACGTTCTCCTACGACGGCAAGCTCTACTGCGCGCCGAAGGACTTCTCCACCCTGGCCCTGCAGATCAACACCGACCTGTGGGCCAAGGCCGGGCTGACCGACGCCGACGTGCCGACCACCTGGGACCAGCTCACCACGACCGCCCAGAAGATCAAGGCCAAGGGGCAGGTCCCGCTGGCCCTCGGGGACACCCGGGACCGGATCGGCGCCTTCATGGTGCAGAACGGCGGCTGGCTGCTGAGCAAGGACGGCAAGCAGCCCACCGCCGACACTCCGGAGAACCTGGCCGCCCTCCAGTACGTCAAGACCATGCTCACCGGTGGCCTGGCCAAGTTCCCGAAGCAGCTCGACGCCGGCTGGTCCGGTGAGGCGTTCGGCAAGGGCAAGGCCGTGATGACCATTGAGGGCAACTGGATCAAGGGTGCCCTGCAGAACGACTTCCCGAACGTCAAGTACAAGGTCGTCCCGCTGCCGGCCGGCGCGAAGGGCCAGGGCACGCTCTCCTTCACCCAGTGCTGGGGCATCGCGGCGAAGAGCAAGTTCAAGGACCAGGCGATCAAGTTCGTCGAGGCGATGACCAGCGGCGAGCAGCAGATGGCCTTCGCCAAGGCGTTCGGCGTGATGCCGTCCCGGCAGTCGGTGCGCGACCAGTACACCGCCGCCTTCCCGGCGGACAAGCCGTTCATCGACGGCGCCGCGTACGCCCAGGGTCCGGTGAACGCCCCGAAGATGGACAGCGTCCTCAGTGAGCTCGACACCGGTCTGCAGGGCCTGACCAACGGCGACCCGAAGACGGTGCTGCAGAACTTCGACAAGAACGCCAAGGCGGCACTCGGCGGCAGCTGAGGTGACGGCGGGGGTCCCGGTAGCACCGGGGCCCCCGCTTCACCTTCGGCCCGAGACAGGGAGGGAGGGAAGGAAGATGGCAACCGAGACACTGGCCGCCGTGGCGACCGCGCCGGGGAGGAGCCCTCGCCGAGGCCGGGGCGGCATCCGCAGCAACGAGAACCTCGCCGGCTGGCTCTTCGTCGCACCGGTGATCGTCATCCTGGGGTTGTTCCTGCTGCTGCCGATCCTGATGGCGTTCTGGGTCAGCCTGACCGACTGGAACGGTCAGGGCAGCCCGTTCACGGGTGAGGTGCCGTTCGTCGGTGGGCACAACTACACCCAGTTGTTCACCGAGGACGGGCTGGCCCGCCGCGACTTCATGACCAGCATCCGCAACAACATCTACTACGTGGCGATCGTGGTGCCGGCGCAGACCGCGCTCGCCCTCGGGCTGGCGCTGGTCGTCAACAACCGGATGCTCAAGGGCAAGAGCTTCTTCCGCAGCGCCTTCTACTTCCCCTCGGTCACCAGCTCGGTCGCGATCAGCGTGGTGTTCCTGTTCCTCTTCGCCAACTCCGGGGCGGTCAACGCGCTGCTCGGCTTCCTCGGGATCGACGGCCCGGAGTGGTTCGCGGACTCCCGAGGGGTGCTGCACCTGCTTTTCGGCGCGGTCGGTGTCGACTCGCCCCCGGCGGCGCTGACCGACGGCGGCCCGTTCGGGCTGAGCTGGTGGGACTGGCTGGCCGGACCCAGCGTGGCGATGATATCGATCATCACTCTGGTGGTCTGGACCACCTCCGGCACCTTCATGCTGATGTTCCTGGCCGGGTTGCAGAACGTGCCGGTCGCCCTCGACGAGGCGAGCACCCTCGACGGCGCGTCCCGGTGGCAGCGGTTCCGGCACGTCACCCTGCCGCTGATCAGGCCGACCACCTTCCTGGTGCTCACCCTCGGCCTGATCGGCTCCTGGCAGGTCTTCGACCAGGTGTACGTGATGAGTCAGGGCGGCCCGGCCAAGACCACGCTCACCCCGGCCTACCTGTCGTACCGGACCGCGTTCCGGGACTTCGACTACGGCTCCGGCGCGGCGATCTCGTTCGTGCTGTTCCTGATCATCATCGTGCTCACGCTGATCCAGCGCCGGGCGCTGGCCGAACGGGACACCGACCGGCCGCGCCGCGGTTGGTGGCGTCGGCGCGTACCGGAGAGGTCCTGAGATGGCCGTGCTGACCGACCGCCCGGCGGCGGCGCCCGCGCGGCGCGACCAGCGCGCGGCCCGCACGCTGGCCACCCGCTTCCTGGGGTACGCCACGCTGGTCTTCTTCGGGCTGGTGTTCCTCTACCCGTTCGTCATCCAGATCGGCAACGCGCTCAAGACCGAGTCGGACGCGGCCGCCAACCCGCTCTCGCCGTTCCCGGACCCGCTCTCGCTGGCCGGCTTCGAACGGATCTTCGCGGGCACCAGTTTCCCGCTCTGGCTGGGCAACTCGCTGCTGGTGACGGTGCTGGTCACCATCGGTCGGGTGTTCTTCGACTCGCTGGCCGGGTACGCGCTGGCCCGGCTGCGGTTCCGGGGTCGCGGCGGGCTGTTCGCCGCGGTCATCGCGGTGATGGCGGTGCCCGGAGTGGTGCTGCTGATCCCGAAGTTCCTGGTGCTCAACCAGCTCGGCCTCTACAACAGCTACGCCGGTCTCGTGGTGCCGCTGCTGGCCGACGCGGCCGGCGTGTTCATCATGAAGCAGTTCTTCGAGTCGATCCCGCTGAGCGTGGAGGAGGCCGCCCGGATCGACGGGGCGAGCATCTTCCGGACCTTCTGGTCGGTGGTGCTGCCGATGGCGAAACCGGCGCTGATCACCCTGACCATCCTGTCCTTCCAGGGCTCCTGGAACGAGTTTCCGCACAGCCTGGTGGCGGTGCAGGACCCGGACCTGTTCACCCTGCCGCGTGGCCTGGCGGACCTGGTCAGCGGGTCGCTCGGCAGTGGCACCCAGTATCCGCTCAAGCTGGGCGCCGCGCTGCTGGCCACCATCCCGGTGGCGATCATCTTCGTGGTGTTCCAGCGATACTTCGTCCGGGACGCCAACGACGGCTCCGACAAGGGCTGACCCGAAAGGTGCGGCGGCCCCGGCGCGGGCCGCCGCACCGGTCACGTCAGTCGTCCGCTGGCACCTTCTCGGGCGGAACGCCCACGTGCAGGCGCACCTGGGGCACCAGCATGTCGTCGACGTCCAGCGCCCGGGCCGAGCCGTCGGGCTCCCAACCGGTGCTGGTGAGGAAGTTCCGGGTCGCCTCGTCGCCTTCGAACGCCCAGGCCACCGCCCGGCTCAGGCCGTCTTCCCGCCACAGGTCGACGGTGGCGGCGAGCAGCCGGCTGCCATGCCCACGCCG
Source organism: Micromonospora sp. NBC_00389 (assembly GCF_036059255.1). NCBI lineage: Bacteria > Bacillati > Actinomycetota > Actinomycetes > Micromonosporales > Micromonosporaceae > Micromonospora > Micromonospora sp. NBC_00389. Next base: position 3,128,888 of record NZ_CP107947.1, read on the forward strand.
ACCCCAGCGCGGCTCGACCAGCAGGTCGGTCACCGCAGCCACGTCCGGGCCGAGCGCGTCGGCCGGCTCGCCCGGGGCCAGCGCCTCGGCGTCGGCCGGGCCGGAGGCGGCGAACCCCACCAGATACGATTGCTCGGCCTGTTCGACGGCGACCAGCACCCGGTGTGCGCCCGAGGGCGGCTCCAGCACCGCGGCGCTCCACCGCCGGGCGAGGAACGCCTCGTCCAGGTTGTCGAGCACGTGCCGAGGCAGGATCCGGCGGTACGCGACCCGCCAGGTCGCGAGCTGGATGCGTGCGATCTCGCCGGCGTCCTCAGGACGCGCCGGGCGGACGTAGCCGAGAGCCATGGGACGGAAGCCTACGCAGGGCCAGGGAGGCGACGGTGGCGCAGGGTGCCAACAGGACGGCCGCGCAGGTCGTCGGCGTGGTGGTGCTCGCCGCAGCGGTCACCGCGTTCCTCGCCGTCGCGGCCGTGCGGCACGGCTTCTTCGACCTGAAGGTCTACTACGGCGCGCTGACGTGGTGGGTGCACGACGGTGGGGAGATCTACGACTACCTCAAGCCCGGCACCCAGTACGGCTTCACCTACCCGCCGTTCGCGGCGCTGGTCATGCTGCCGATGGCGTACCTGCCGTGGTCGGCCGCGATCGTGGTGAGCGTGCTCGCCAGCGTGGTCACCACCACGGTGCTGATCTGGTGGCTGGTCGACCCGATCGCCCGTCGGGCCGGCTGGACCGGGTGGTTCGCCCTCGCTGTGGCGCTCTGCCTGGCTGCCGCGTTCGAGCCGATGCGGGAGACGGTCAACTTCGGCCAGGTCAACACGCTGCTGCTCTTTCTGGTGGCGGTGGATCTGCTGCGGCTGCTGCCGGCCGGCAACCGGTGGGCCGGGGTGGGCATCGGGCTGGCCACCGCGATCAAGCTGACCCCGGGCATCTTCATCGTCTACCTGCTGGTCACCGGGCGCTGGCGGGCGGCGCTCACCGCCAGCGGCGCGGCCGCCGGGGTTTCGCTGCTGGCCGGCGCGCTCTTCCCGGACGCCTCCCGCGAGTTCTGGACCGAAGCGCTGTGGAACACCGGTCGGGTGGGCGAGTTGGCATTCGTCTCCAACCAGTCGCTGCGCGGGGTGGTCGCCCGGCTCAACCCGGAGCACCCGAGCACCCTGCTCTGGCTGCTGCTGGTGCTCGGCACCCTGACGTTCTGGGCCTGGCGGTCCCGGGTCGCCGTCGCGGCCGGCGACGAGGCGACCGGCCTGGCGCTGACCGGCGCGGTGATGTGCCTGGTCAGCCCGGTCACCTGGGTGCACCACCTGGTCTGGCTGCTGCCCGCGCTGATCCTGCTGGTCGACAACGCGATGGCCGCTCCGGCCGGTGGCCGCCGCCGGACCCTGCTGGCCGCCGCGACCGTCGGGTACGTGCTGCTGATCAGCCGGACCGTCTGGTTCTGGGAGAAGGACTTCACCGGCGTCGACGGCTTCGTGGGCAGCAACGCGTACGTCTGGATCAGCCTGGCGTTGCTGGCCTTCCTGCCGGTGCGCCGGTGGCTGACCCCGGGCGGGTCAGCCGTCGAGACGTCCGGCGTACCGCAGCTCGACCAGTCCGACCGGCGGGCTCCCACCGGCGAGCGGCACGTGGTAGGTCGACCGCTCACCGTCCGCTGACAGTCCGGCCCGTTCACAGAACCGGCGGGCCCGCAGGTTCTCCGCCAGTACCCACAGCCGGTAGCCGGTCCAGCCCCGCTCGGTGAGCCCGGCTCGGGCGGCGGCCAGCAGCGCGGCGGCGGTCCCGTCGCCCCAAAAGGCCGGCTCCACGTAGAGCGCCAGCACCTCGCCGACCGCCGGGTCCAGGTCGTCCCGGTCCTGGTTGCGGCGGTACGGCCCGAAGGTGGTGAAGCCGACCACCAGCCCGTCCACCTCGCCGAGCAGGGTGGTGAACGGATGCTCCGGGTCGGCGGTGCCGATGTCGCGTCGGCGCTGCGCCCAGGCCAGCACGTTGAGCCGCCCGAGCACCTCGTCCGGCATGAACCCGGCGTAGCCCGCCTGCCAGCCGTGCACGTGTACCCGGGCGACCGCCTCGGCGTCGTCCGGTTCCTCCCGGCGGATGGTCAGCATTGCACCGTTCTATGCCCCGGTAGCCGTCCCGTCCAGCTTCCCGCACCGGCGTCGTACCAATGAATTAGGGTCCCCGACGATGGCCGCACCGGAATCACTCTCGCTTGCCCAGGCCCGGCGGGTGGCGCTCGCCGCCCAGGGCTTCGCCGACCCGGCCCCGGCCGGGTTGCCCACCCGCCGGCATCTGCGCAGGGTGCTCGACCGGGTCGGGCTGATCCAGATGGACTCGGTCAACGTGCTGCAACGCGCGCACTACCTGCCGCTGTACAGCCGGCTCGGGCCCTATCCGACCACCCTGCTCGACCAGGCCGCCTACCGCCGCCCCCGCGAGCTCTTCGAATACTGGGGCCACGAGGCGTCGCTGGTCCCGGTCGGGCTGCACCCGACGCTGCGCTGGCGGATGGCCCGGGCGCACAGCGAGTCCTGGGGTGGCATGCGACGGATCGCCCAGGAGCAGCCGGAGCTGGTGGCCTGGGTGCGCGACGAGGTGGCCGCCCGTGGTCCGCTGACCGCCGCCGAGATCGAACACGACGCACCCCGGGAGACCGGCAACTGGGGGTGGAACTGGTCGGCGGTGAAACGGGCGCTGGAGTTCCTGTTCTGGGCCGGTGAGGTGACCGCCGCAGAGCGCAGCACCTCCTTCGCCCGCCGCTACGACCTGCCCGAGCGGGTGCTGCCGCCGGCCGTGCTGGCCGCGTCCACCCCGACCGACGCCGAGGCGTACCGGACCCTGGTCGCCCTCGCCGCGCGGTCGCTCGGGGTGGCCGCCGAGCCGGAGCTGCGCGACTACTTCCGGTTGCCACTGGCCGGTGCCCGGCAGGCCGTCGCGGAGCTGGCCGAGGCCGGTGAGCTGGTGCCGGTCACCGTGCCGGGCTGGCGGCAGCCGACCTGGCTGCACGCGAGCGCCCGGCTGCCGCGCTGGGTCCGGGGCAACACACTGGTCAGCCCGTTCGACCCGCTGATCTGGGAGCGCAGCCGCGCCGAACGGCTCTTCGACTTCAGCTACCGGATCGAGATCTACGTCCCGGCGCCGCAGCGGGTGTACGGCTACTACGTGCTGCCCTTCCTCCAAGGCGATCGGTTCACCGCGCGGGTCGACCTGAAGGCCGACCGCAAGGCCAGGGTGCTGCTGGTGCCGGCCGCGTGGATCGAGCCCGGGGCCGACCCGGGGGAGACCGCGGTGGCGCTCGCCGCCGAGCTGTACCGGCTCGCCGGCTGGCTCGGGTTGGACGCGGTGGCGCCGCCCGCGGCCGGCGACCTGGCCGGTCCGCTCACCGCCGCGTTGGCCGGCGTGTCCGGTGTACCGTGAGCGCGTGACGAGCGCTCCCGGACCGGTCGACCAACCGCAGCCCGCGCCCGGGACGGTCCCGGCCTGGCCGGACGGCCAGCCGGGGTCGCCGACCGTGGCGGTCACCGCCGAGCCGCCGGGCGGGTTCCCGGCCGGCGCTGCCGACACCGGCCCCGCCGGCTGGCCGGCGAGCCCACAGGGCGGCTACCCGACAAGCCCGCAGGATGGCTGGCCGGCGAGCCCACAGGGCGGCTACCCGACAAGCCCGCAGGATGGCTGGCCGGCGAGCCCACAGGGCGGCTACCCGGTCACCGAGCCGGACCGGCTCACCCGGTTCGTGCTGCGGCTCTACGAGCGCTCGCCGCGCTGGGCGGTGCCGCTGGCCGCGGTCGGCTGCGTCGCCGTCGGCATGGCTTACGCACTGGTCAGCGACCCGACCTACGCCGACCCCGACGCCGCGCCGACCTGCCTGCTCAAGCTGACGACAGGGCTGGACTGTCCGGGCTGCGGCGGCACCCGCGCGCTCTGGTACGTGCTGCACGGCGACCTGCCGGCCGCTGCCCGGCACCACTTCCTGTTCATCTTCGCGCTGCCGTTCCTGGCGTACCTCTTCGTGGCCTGGGCGGGCAACCAGGCGTTCGGCTGGCGGCTGCCCGAGCTGCGGATCAGCTCCAAGGTCATCGGTGGCTTCCTGGCCGCGTGGCTCGCCTTCTCGGTGCTGCGCAACCTGCCCTGGGCTCCGTTCACCGCGTTCTACGTCTGACCCGCCATCGCTGGCGGTGTCTCCGCCTGGGCCCGCCAGGCCCCTTGTCGTGCCTGTCGAGCTGCCCCAGATATGGGGCGGTCGCGCCGCGTCGTAGGTGACCCGCCGCCGTGCGCTCTGGCTGACCGGTCGCCGTGCGCTCTGGCTGAGCCGCCGCCAGGCGATCGCGCCGCTTGGGTGAGCGCGAGACCGACCTCGTGTCGCGGTGATCTGCCGGTCGGGCGCCGTGCCACGTCCCACTCGTGTCACGGTGATCCGCCGGTCGAGCGCCGTGCCACGTCCCATATTTGGGGCAGCTCGACAGGCTGCGGGGGACTGTCGGGCCGCTTGGGTGGGCGTCGAGGTCGCTGTCGTGTCGCGGTGATCTGCCGGTTCAGGGTCGTGCTGCGTCCCATATTTGGGGCAGTTCGACAGGCGGCCGGGACCGTTGGGCCGCTTGGGTGAGCGTCGAGGTCGCTGTCGTGTCGCGGTGATCTGCCGGTCCAGGGCTGCGCCGCGTCCCATATCTGGGGCAGCTCGACAGGCGGTGCGGGACCCGGCCGGGGCGGGCGGGCCGTAGGTCCCGATCGTCGAGATCTTGGACACCTGCGGGCCCGATGGGCCGGGACGTGTCGGTGATTTGGCGGCGGCTGGGCGGTTTCGCCACCGCGAGCCCGAGTTGGGTGCGGGGCCGGCGACCATTACAGTCCCAGGCATGCCGGAGATGGTGCAGCCCCAGGTCAAGTTGATCGCGTGGACCCAGTTCGCGGCCCCGGACGACGTGCCGTGGTCGACCGACGCGGAGGGTGGCCAGGCGCTCGCCGAGTTCGCCGGCCGGGCCTGCTACCAGTCGTGGAAGAAGCCGAACCCGGCGACCGCCACCAACGCCGGCTACCTCGCGCACATCCTCGAGGTCGGGCACCTCTCGGTGCTGGAGCACGGCTCGGTCACCTTCTACTTCACCGGGGTGTCCCGCTCCTTCACCCATGAGTTGATCCGGCACCGGCACTTCTCGTACTCCCAGCTCTCCCAGCGGTACGTTCCGGAGCGGGACGCGGCCATGGTCGAGCCGGCGGTGATCGCCGACGACCCGGAGCTGCACAAGCGCTTCGTCGAGGCCGCCGAGGCGAGCGTGCGGGCGTACAACGAACTGCTGGAGGGGCTGGAGCAGCGCTTCTCCGACGAGCCGAACCCGACGCTGCGTCGCAAGCAGGCCCGGCAGGCGGCCCGCGCCGTGCTGCCGAACGCCACCGAGACCCGGATCGTGGTCACCGGCAACTACCGGGCCTGGCGGCACTTCATCTCGATGCGGGCCACCGAGCACGCCGACGTGGAGATCCGTGAGCTGGCCGTGGAGTGCCTGCGCCAGTTGCTGGCGGTCGCACCGAATGTCTTCGCCGACTTCGTGTTCTCCACGCTGCCGGACGGCACCGAGGTGGCGGCCAGCCCGCACGAGGCGTCCTGAGCCCTTCCCCGGCGGGTGCCGACTGGTCGTCCGCTAGGTTGGAGGGTATGACGCACGACCACCCTGACGCGGCCGGCCGGCCGGTGTCCCGCCCCTTCGGGCGGCTGCTCACAGCCATGGTGAGCCCGTTCACTCCCGACGGCTCGCTCGACCTCGACGGCGTCGTCCGGCTGGCGAGCCACCTGGTCGATGAACAGGGCAACGACGCGCTGGTGGTCAACGGCACCACCGGTGAGTCGCCGACCACCACCGATGCGGAAAAGGAACGCCTGATCCGGGCCGTGGTGGAGGCCGTCGGTGACCGCGCCAAGGTGGTCGCCGGGGTCGGCACCAACGACACCCGGCACACCATCGAGCTGGCCTCCGCCGCCGAGAAGGCGGGCGCGCACGGCCTGCTGGTGGTCACCCCGTACTACAACAAGCCGCCGCAGAGCGGTCTGCTGCGGCACTTCACCGCGGTGGCCGACGCCACCGGCCTGCCGGTGATGCTGTACGACATCCCACACCGCTCCGGTGTGCCGATCGACACCGAGACGCTGGTCCGGCTCGCCGAGCACGGCCGGATCGTCGCGGTCAAGGACGCCAAGGGCGACCTGACCGCCACCAGCTGGGTGACCAGCCGGACCGCCCTCGCCTTCTACAGCGGCGAGGACGCACTCACCCTGCCGGCGCTGGCCGTCGGCAGCGTGGGCGTGGTCGGCACCTCGACGCACTTCACCGGGGCGCTGACCGCACAGATGATCGAGGCGTACGACGCGGGGGACATGCCGGCCGCGCTGGCGCTGCACCGGCGGCTGCTGCCGCTGTTCACCGGCATCTTCCGCACCCAGGGCACCATCCTGGTAAAGGCGGGCCTGGCGGCGTTGGGCCTGCCGGCCGGCCCGGTGCGACCCCCGCTGGTGGATGCCACCGACGACGAGATAGCCCAGCTGCGCGCGGACTTCGCGGCGGCGGGCCTGGAGCTGCCCGAATGATCGAACGACACGATGGGCGCCGACTGACGGCGTCGCAGAATGAGGTGGACGCGTGACCGAGGCGCACATCGAGGCGGAACTGCCCCCGCCGCTGCCGGAAGGTGGCCTGCGGATCATCCCGCTCGGCGGGCTTGGCGCCATCGGTCGCAACATGACCGTCTTCGAGTACGACGGCAAGTTGCTGATCGTCGACTGCGGGGTGCTCTTCCCCGACGTCGAGCAGCCGGGCGTGGATCTGATCCTGCCCGACTTCGGTCCGATCCTGGACCGGCTGGCTGACGTCCAGGCGATCGTGCTGACCCACGGCCACGAGGACCACATCGGCGCGGTGCCCTACCTGCTCGCCCACAAGCCGGACATCCCGCTGGTCGGCTCACAGTTCACCCTCGCCCTGGTCGAGGCGAAGCTGGCCGAGCGGCGGATCCAGCCGTACACGCTGACCGTGCGGGAGGGCGGCCGGGAGCGGCTTGGCCCGTTCGAGTGCGAGTTCTTCGCGGTCAACCACTCGATCCCGGACGCGCTCGCCGTGGCCATCCGCACCCCCGCCGGCCTGGTACTGCACACCGGCGACTTCAAGATGGACCAGCTCCCGCTGGACGGCCGGATCACCGACCTGGCCGGCTTCGCCCGGCTCGGCGCCGAGGGCGTCGACCTGCTGCTGTCCGACTCCACCAACGCGGAGATCCCCGGCTTCGTCACCCCGGAGCGGGAGATCGGGCCGGTGCTCGACTCGATCTTCGCGAAGGCCAAGGGCCGGATCATCGTGGCCTCGTTCGCCTCGCACGTGCACCGGGTGCAGCAGGTCTTCGACTCCGCTGCGGAGCACAACCGCAAGGTCGCGCTGATCGGGCGGTCCATGGTCCGCAACATGGGCATCGCCCGCGACCTCGGCCTGCTCAACATCCCGGCCGGCCTGGTCGTCGGGATCGAGGAGGCGACCACGCTGCCGCCCGATCAGATCGTGCTGATGTCCACCGGATCGCAGGGTGAGCCGATGAGCGCGCTGGGCCGGATGGCCAGCGGGGACCATCGGCACATCACCATCGCGCCCGGCGACACCGTCGTGCTGGCCAGCTCGCTGGTGCCGGGCAACGAGACCTCGGTCTACCGGGTGATCAACCGGCTGGCCCGGGCCGGCGCGGTGGTCGTGCACAAGGACGTGGCGAAGGTGCACGTCTCCGGGCACGCCCCGGCCGGGGAGCTGCTCTACCTGCTCAACGTGGTCCGGCCCAGCAACCTGATGCCGGTGCACGGCGAGTGGCGTCACCTGCGCGCCCACGCCCGGCTGGGCATCGAGTCCGGGGTGGCCGCCGACCGGGTCGTGATCTGCGAGGACGGCGACGTGGTCGACCTCGTCGAGGGCCGGGCCACCCTGGTGGGGCACGTGAAGAGCCGGTACGTCTACGTCGACGGCCTCGCGGTCGGTGACGTGAGTGAGTCGCTGCTCACCGAGCGGCGGATACTCGGCGACGGCGGTTTCATCGCCACCACCGTGGTCGTCGACTCGGTCACCGGCAAGGTGGTCGCCGGCCCGACCCTGTCCGCGAAGGGCTTCTCCGAGGACCCGGCGGCGTTCAACCCGGTGATCCCGCTGGTCACCGAGGCGCTCAACCGGGCCGCCGCGGACGGCATCACCGACCCGCACCAGCTCCAGCAGATCGTCCGGCGGACCGTGGGGCGGTGGGTCAACGACGCGTACCGTCGTCGGCCGATGATCGTGCCCACCGTCGTCGAGGTCTGACACCGCGCGTTCCGACGCCCGCCGCACCCCAGGTGCGGCGGGCGTCGCCGTGCACGGACCGGACCGGGGTGCCGACCGGCGGGTCGGCCCGGCATGCGGGTCAGCGCAGCGCGGCGACCGCCTCGGCGTACGCGACGCCGGTGGCTATCGCGGCTTCCACCAGCACCAGCAACTGTGCCGGGGCCACCCCGTGCGCCAGGTTGGTGGCGACGTCGCCGGCCAGCATCAGCTCCTCGCCGAGGTCGTGCGCGTACGCCTTGGGCAGCAGCCGGTCGTGGTTCCACGCGTTGCAGAAGGCGTACGCCTCGGCGCGGCGGGTCGCTGGCAGCCGGCGGACGGCCATCGCCCGGGTGTGCAGCACCTCGCTGCGCTCCCCGGCCTGGCGGAACTGGATCACCGCGTCGCCCCACCGGCCGACCACCGTGCCGCCCTCGTCCACCAGGTACTGGTCGCCGCGCCGGTCCAGCACCGAGGTGATCAGATCGAGAGTGAGCGCCACCAGCTCCTGGTCGCCCAGACCGGCACCGGGCTGGCCAGCGTCGGCCCGACCGTCGCCACCCGGGTCCGTGTCGGACTCGTCGGAGCGTCCGTCGTCGGTGGCGTCGTCGACGTGCTCGGCGTCGGTGGCGTCGGTGGGCAGCGGGACCGGTGCCGTGAGAGGGCGCTCGGCCAACCAGGCGGCCATCCGACCGGAGTGGTGGCCGGTGCCGTTGCGGGCGTCGAAGCTGCCGGCCAGTTCGCTGGCCACCCCGACCAGCAGCGCGCCGAGCATGGCCACGTCCAGCTCGGTGGCCGCCCGCCCGCCGTACGCCGGGCGCTGGACGGGCCGCCCGCCCAGCCCGGCCTCGACGGCCAGCCCGCAGACCAGCGCGCCAGCGGCGGCGAACTCCATCGCGGCGAGGTCGTCGGTGGGCCGGTCCAGCCGGGGCAGTTGCTCGGCCAGGATGGCCAGCCCGCGTTCCAGGTGCCCGCCCAGCGCACAGAACCGCAGGTGCGCGGCGAGGTGCGGGAACGCGGCGCGCTCACGCCGGTGCCGGCGGTACGACCGCACGTGCGCCGCCGCCGCCCGCTCCGGCTCGCCGGCCCGTAGCGCGGGCAGCAGCCCGGCGACCAGTGCCCGCTCGGGCTGGTCGGTGCAGGCCTCCAGGTCGCCGGGGGACTCCCGCAACTCGGTGAGCGCGGCTCGCCACTCGCCCCAACCGGCCAGCAGCTCCGCACGCCGGGCGGGAGCGCAGCCGGGGCAACCGCCGGCCGGTCCGGGGCGGATGCCCGCCCAGCGCCCGTACCAGTGGCGGGCGGTGGGCTCGTCGCCGAGATGGTCGGCGATCCGGGTGCGCAGCTCCGCGACGGTCGGCGCGTCGGGCCCGTCCGCCCCGACCCGGTGGGCCAGATCGTCCAGCAGGGACCGGGTCTGGTCCAGCCCGACCCGGGGGGTGCCGAGCAGAGCCTCCACCGCGTACCGCTGGTAGCGCAGCAGCAGCCCGGCGTCGGCGTCGGTGAGCAGCTCGGGACGGTGGTCGGCGGCGGCCCGGCAGCGCCGTACCGGCTCCACCAGCCGCCACCGCTCCCCGTGCAGCAGGTACGCCTCGATCAGCGCGAACCGGGCGTCCACCCCGGACCGCACGTCCCCGGCCGCGTCTGCCCGCTCGGCGAGCCGTTCCAGGGCCACCAGCCGGCCCGGACCGTCGGGCAGGTCCCGGGCGTCGGCGAGCGCGGCCACCAGCGCGGGAACGCGACGGTCGGCGACCCGGTCACGGGGAGTGGCGTGCGGCGCGCCGGGGTCGACCGCCCCGTCGGTCCGGCTGCCCGTGGACTCCTCCCGGCCGGTCACGCCGGCACCGCGCCCGGCAACCGGCCGACCGCCACGGCGAGCTGGCAGCCGGCCGAGATGCCACAGTCGAGTAGCTGGTCGAGCTGGTGTGGGGTCACCCCACGCTCCAGGTCGGTGATCACCTCGCCGTAGACCCGGGCCCGGCCGTCATCGTCGACGTGCACGAACGCCTTCGGCCAGAGTCGGTCGTGGTTCCACGAGTTGCAGAAGGCGTACAGCGCGGGCACCTGCTCGATCGGGAAGGTGGGCGCGACCATGGTGCGAACCTGGAGCAGCTCGCCGTCCCCGCCGAGACGCAGGAACCAGATCAGGTTGTCGTCGAAGCGGCCCACCAGGTCGCCGTTCACCGACCGACCGACCCGCCGGCCGCGGGCGGCGAGCACCGCGGCGACCAGCTCGCCGGTCAGCGGGCGCAACGCACCCGGGTGCCCGGCCAGGGGATCGTCCGGACCGTCCTCGAATCCCGGCGACGCCATCGGGCATCCCTTCTGAGGCGGATATCACGACCGGCGGCGGTGTCCACGCTGCGACGCGCGGACACGACCCGGAAAAGCGGGGATCTGCGGGCCCCCACCGTTACCGTGACTCTATGGCGGGCCGTACCTCTCAGGCGAGCCGACGGCGCGGCGCGTCGCCGCGCGGTGGCTCCAACAGCCGTGCCCGTCAACCGGCGAAGAAGACCCGGGCGCCGGTCCGGCGCCGCACGACACCCGCCCGTCCGGGCCCGGCCGTCTACGTCGGCCGCGCGGTCGGTGCACTGTGGATGGGGCTGGCGCACGGAATGGGCTGGGCGGTGCGGGCCGCCGGTCGGCAGGCCGCCTCCGCCCGTGACCTCGACCCCGAGCACCGCCGCGACGGCGGCGGGCTGCTGCTGTTCGGGCTCGCCCTGCTCAGCGCCGTCGCGCTCTGGTTCTCCGGGGCGGGCCCGGTGGGCGCGCGGCTGGCCGACTCGATCCGGCTGTTCCTGGGCGCGATCTCCGTGGTGGTGCCGGTGCTGCTGATGATCGGTGCCTGGCGGCTGATGCGCCAGCCGGCCGATCCCGCGCACCGGGGCCGAGGGCTGATCGGCTGGGGCTCGCTGCTGGTGTCCACCGCCGCGCTGCTCCAGATCGGCCAGGACCCGGTCGACCCGGTGCAACGTGACTTCGCCGGCGGCCTGGTCGGCGCTGGCATCGGCGGGCTGCTGGAGCGGGCGGTCACCGCCTGGGTCGCGGTGCCGCTGCTGATCCTGCTGCTGCTCTTCGGCCTGCTCGTGGTGACCGCGACGCCGATCAACAAGATCCCCGAGCGGCTGGGCCTGCTCGCCGGTGGGCTGGTCGCCCCGCCGGACGCCACCGCGGAGGAGGCGGACGAGACGGCCGCCCGGTCGGCGCGCAAGCGACCGGCGAAGCGGATGCCGCCGCCGGTGGACCCGGACGACTTCGACGATCTGGACGGTGTCGACCTCCAGGAGACGATGGTCCTGCCGCGCAAGGCGGCGCGGAAGGTGCCGGCGAGCCGCAAACCGGCCGAGCCGCCGGAGCACTCGCCCGCGCCGACCCGGGCCGAGCAGCTCGCGCTGACCGGGCTGGCCGGCGACTACACCCTGCCGCCGGCCAACATGCTCAGCGCCGGTGCCGCCGCGAAGACCCGCAGCAAGGCCAACGACGAGGTGATCGCCGCGCTGACCGGCGTGTTCGACCAGTTCGATGTGGACGCCGCGGTCACCGGCTTCACCCGGGGCCCGACGGTCACCCGGTACGAGGTGGAGTTGGGGCACGGGGTCAAGGTCGAACGGATCACCCAGCTCTCCCGCAACATCGCGTACGCCGTGAAGTCGCCGGACGTGCGGATCCTCAGCCCGATCCCGGGCAAGAGCGCGGTCGGCGTGGAGATCCCGAACACCGACCCGGAAAACGTCGCGCTCGGCGACGTGCTGCGCTCGCGGGCGGCGACCAGCGACCACCATCCGATGGTGGTGGCGCTCGGCAAGGACATCGAGGGCGGCTACGTGGTGGCCAACCTCGCCAAGATGCCGCACATCCTGATCGCCGGTGCGACGGGTGCCGGCAAGGCGCTGGCCCTCGATACACCGATCCCGACGCCTGACGGATGGTCCACCATGGGTGCCCTCCGGGTTGGTGGGAGGGTGTTCGACGAGCAGGGCCGGCCGTGCACCATCGTCGCCGCCACACCGGTCATGTATGACCGCCCCTGTTACGAGGTGGAGTTTTCCGACGGCACGGTCATCGTCGCCGACGCCCAGCACCAGTGGCAGACGACGACGAGGGCCGGGCGGACCCAGCGAACCCACCGTTGGAAGGATGGTTCCTACTGGTCCGTCGATGATGTGCAGCGGGTGGTCGCACAGGCAGACACGGTGCTGTCGGATCTCGATCGGCCGGTGTCGACTGACGAGGTCATCGCAGATGTCGGCCAGCAGTTCCGAAACGTGCTGTACCGGGTCGTGCGTGGGTTGCCCAAGGAGCCAGGAAACGCTCTGACCACCTACCTGCGGGGTGGTCGCGAGGTGACCCGCCGGGTCCCTACCTATTCCCGTCACCGGGTCTACCAGGCATTGCGCGAGCTTGTCGCGGATCCGGGACGGTCAGGTCGGAGGCGAAGCTTTGACGACCGACCAGTCACGACGGCAGAGATAGCAGCCTCGCTACGGGTGGTCGGGCGTAGCGGATCCTGGACCAATCATGCGGTGGCAGTGTGCGGAGCGCTCGACTATCCAGAGCAGGATCTACCGATCGCTCCGTACACCTTGGGCTGCTGGCTGGGTGATGGCACCACTGGTTCGGCGGGCTTTACGTGCGACGAAGAGGAGTTGCTGGACAACATTCGTTTGGACGGGTACGTCGTGACAAAGCATCCCGCCAGCCGGATGCAGTACACGATCTCGAACAGGCCGGAACGGGACGGGCGAATCGCCGAGGCTGTGGAGCTATTCACCCGGGGCGTGAGCCTCGCTCGGGCGGCCAGGCAGTTCGGGGTCGGCCTTTCCGCGGTGTGTCTGGCAGCCCGCGGTCAGGAAAGGCTTCAGCCGCCGAGCCACTTCGAGCCGGGAGATCCTCCCCGTGACCGGTACCGGACGCTGCGGCAGTTGTTCCGCGAGCTCGGTACGAAACACATCCCTGCCAGCTATCTGCGATCTTCCGAGCAGCAGCGACGAGCCCTGCTGGCAGGTCTGCTGGACACCGATGGCACGGTCTCCGAGCAAGGCGGGGTCGAGCTCGCACTCACCAATGAGCGTCTGGCGCAGGACGCTCTCGAGTTGATCATCGGGCTCGGTTACCAGGCCACGCTGACGACCAAGCGGGTAAAGGGTCGGAGTGAGTCGACCTCCACCTGCTATCGAATCCACTTCACCCCGGCTGACAAGGTCTTTCGGCTGACCCGCAAAGCAAGCCGCCAGGTGATCAGTACGCGCGCGACGACCTCGCGGCGCTACATCGTGGACGTGCGGCCGATCCCCTCGGTTCCCGTCCGATGCATCGAGGTCGACAGTCCGAGCCACCTGTACCTGGCCAGTCGTGCGTGCATCCCCACGCACAACTCCAGTTGCCTGAACACACTGCTGGTGTCCGTACTCACCAGGGCCACCCCGGACGAGGTGCGGCTGCTGCTGATCGACCCGAAGCGGGTCGAGATGACCGGGTACGAGGGCATCCCGCACCTGGTCACCCCGATCGTGACCAACGCCAAGAAGGCGGCGGACTCACTGGACTGGGTCGTCCGCGAGATGGACATGCGCTACGACGACCTCGCCGCCAACGGGGTCCGGCACATCGACGACTTCAACCGCAAGGTGCGCAACGGCGAGATCAAGGCCCCGCCGGGCAGCGAGCGGGAGATGCGCCCGTACCCGTACCTGCTGGTGATCGTGGACGAGCTGGCCGACCTGATGATGGTGGCGCCGCGCGACGTGGAGGACTCCGTCGTCCGGATCACCCAGCTGGCCCGGGCCGCGGGCATCCACCTGGTGTTGGCCACCCAGCGGCCCTCGGTCGACGTGGTGACCGGTCTGATCAAGGCCAACGTGCCGTCCCGGCTCGCGTTCGCGACCTCGTCCCTCGCGGACTCGCGGGTCATCCTCGACCAGCCGGGCGCGGAGAAGCTGCTCGGCCGCGGTGACGGGCTCTTCCTGCCGATGGGCGCCTCCAAGCCGGTACGGATCCAGGGCGCGTGGGTCACCGAGCGCGAGATCGCCGACGTGGTGAAGTTCTGCAAGGACCAGCGCGAGCCGGAGTTCCGCAAGGACGTGCTCGCCCCCGCGCAGGACACCAAGAAGAAGGTCGAGGAGGACATCGGCGACGACCTCGACCTGCTGGTGCAGGCGGTGGAGCTGGTGGTCACCTCGCAGTTCGGCTCCACCTCGATGCTTCAGCGCAAGCTGCGGGTCGGCTTCGCCAAGGCGGGCCGGCTGATGGACCTGATGGAGACCCGCGGCGTGGTCGGGCCCTCGGAGGGTTCCAAGGCGCGCGACGTGCTGGTCAAGCCGGACGAGCTGGAGGAGGTCCTCGCCGGCCTGCGTGGCGACGAGGACTGAGCGGCTAGTGAGGTGGCCGCTAACGTTCGCCGGGTTGGTGAGTGGTTGGGAAGTTGTCGTACCGGTGGTGTTGGGTTCGGTTTGTGCCTCGCCGTCGGGATTCCGCTGCGCCGCGGGTCGTGTATCGCACGGCTCGGGTTGGGTTGCGGGTGACGCCGGGGCAGCGGCGGCGGTGTTTCGGCTTGCTGCGTTCGGGTGGTGATGTGTGGGCGTGTGTGTTGGAGGTCAATGCGTGGCGGCGTCGCCGCGGGGATGCGCCGGTGGCTGGCTATCAGGAGTTGTGTCGGGAGTTGGCGGCGTCGGGGCCGGGCACGTTCGGTGAGCTGGACAGTACGGGTGCCCGGTCGGTGTTGCGCCGGTTCTCCGATGCCTGGTTCGCGGCGGCGAAGCGCCGTAAGGCCGGTGACGACTCGGCGCGGTTTCCGCGTCGCCGGCGGGGGTTGGTGCCGGTGCGCTGGTATCACGGCACCTTCACGGTTGACGGGCGGCGGGTACGCATCCCCAGCGCGAGAGGCACCTGCCCGTTGTGGGTTCGCCTGGCCCGGGATCTGCCGTATCCGGTGGAGCAGGTCCGCTCGATCACGCTGCTGTCTGAGGGCGGGCGGTTGTTCCTCGACGTGACCGCCGAGATTCCGGTCGCGACCTACCCAGCGGGGGTGGGGCCGCAACCGGGTCGGGTGGCCGGGGTGGACCTCGGCATCATCCACCCCTACGCGGTGGCCGGGCCCGACGGTGCCGGGCTGTTGGTGTCCGGGCGGGCGGTCCGCGCGGAGCACCGGATGCACCTGGCCGACACCAAAGCCCGCCGCCGGGCGGTGGCGCGGCGGGCACCGAAACCGGGCCAGCGGGGGTCACGGCGGTGGCGTCAGTATCGCCGCCGGGCCCGTCTGGTGCAGGGACGGCATCGACGGCGGGTCCGCCAGGCCCAGCATGAGGCCGCCCGCACTGTCGTGTCCTGGGCGGTGGGTCAGCGGGTTGGGGTGCTGCACGTCGGCGACCCCCGCGGGGTGCTCGACATTGCGGCGGGGCGGCGGCACAACCTGCGGCTGCGGCAGTGGCAGATCGGCCGGTTGATTCAGGTCCTCACCGACAAGGCCACCCTCGCCGGGATCACTGTGCGGCTCGTCGACGAACGCGGCACCTCCTCGACCTGCCCCGCCTGCCGGCGGCGGGTACCGAAACCGCGTGGGCGCACCTTGTCCTGCCCCCACTGCCGATTCTCCGGGCACCGCGATCTCGTCGCGGCGGCCAGCATCGCCACCCGCACCCCGGGCGGCGGACCCACCACCCCCACGACGGCCGTTCCTGTGCTGCCTGGGGTGGTCACGCACCGTCGAGCCGGCCGGAACCTCCCCGGCGCCGGCCGGTCCCGGCGTGACCCCCGCCGCCCAGCCCGGGCAGCGAGAGGATCAGTTGGCCTGCGGAGGCCCGCCCCACCACCCAGTGGGGAGTCGCTCGCCCTCCAAGGCGAGGATCCACAACATCCCACCGGAACACCCGGTGAACGTTAGTGGACACCGCACTAGCTCGACGGCACGACCGGGCTGGGGAAACGCGACGGGCCCGCCGGTGACCGGCGGGCCCGTGACCGAGCAGTAGTCAGTTGTTGATCAGCGCGGAGATGATCACCAGGCTGATCACCGCCGCGACGACGCTGGCGGCGGCGGCGTACCAGCCGAGTGGCTTGTCGCCGAGCACGGCGCCGACGATGCCCGCGATCACGCCGAGCACGCCGAAGATGATCGGGTTGAGCAACAGGGCGAGCACCGCGAAGACGAAGCCCACGATGGTGAGGATCCGGGCGGCGTTACTGCGCGGGCGGGCGGTGCTGGGCATGTCGGCCATGTCTGCCTCCGGTTGAGAGCCTGTCGTGACGGATCGATCACTACCCACTGTGGGTGCAGGCCACGCGTGCTGCAGCAGGTCAGTGGAAGATCTTCAGTCCGATCACGCCGGCGACCACCAGCAGCAGGCAGAGGATCCGAGGCAGGCTCGCCGACTCGCCGAGCGCCAGCATCCCGACCAGGGTGGTGCCGACCGCGCCGATGCCGACCCAGACCGCGTACCCGGTGCCGACCGGGATGTCGCGCAGCGCGTACGCCAGCCCGCCCATGCTCAGCACCAGGGTCACCACGAACACCAGCGACGGAACCAGTCGGCTGAAGCCGGCACTGCGGTCCAGGGCGATCGCCCAGGCCGTCTCCAGCAGTCCCGAGATCACCAATACCAGCCAGGCCATCATTCACCTCACGGGGAGCGCCCGGGCTGTCGCGCCGGGACGAGTGGAGTCTGCACGTCACGCGGGGCGTCTTGGCCTTACCGGGTACGCCCACCACTCGTCCGGAGTGGCCACGGACGAACCGGGCCACCAGCACCGACGCTAGCACCGGACGCCGCCGGAGGCGATGTGGTTGGCGCGTCTGCCGATGGCTTGGTGACCCCTGCCACCCCACGTTGACCTGTACCTCACTTCAACTTGCAGTATGGCCGTCATGACCCTGCTCTACGCCGACCCCGAGGTCGCCGCCGTACTGGACGCCGCCACCACGGTCGACGCCATGCGCGCTGCCCTGCTGGCCGCGTACGACGGGCGGCTCGTCGCCCCGCCCCGGGCCACCGCCCCGCTGGGCGGTGGCCGGATGGTGCTCACCGCCGGTCACCTGGTCGACGAGTGGTACGGCTTCCGCTCGTACGACACCTTCGGCCACCCGGAGGGCGAGCAGCTGGTGGTGTTGCACGACGCCCGGACCGGGGCGATCCGAGCGGTCGCGGTCGGCGAGGAGCTGGGCTCCCGGCGTACCGGCGGGCTGGGTGGCGTCGCGGTCGACTCGCTGGCCCGGCCGGACGCGGCCACCCTCGGCGTGATCGGCTCCGGCCGCCAGGCGTGGACCCAGGTCTGGGCCGCAGCCGCGGTCCGCCCGCTGCGCGAGGTGGTGGTGCACAGCCGCTCCGCCGCCCGGCGGGACGCCTTCGCCGCCCGGGTCCGCGCCGAGCTGGGCGTCCCGGCTCGTGCGGTGGGCGACCCCGGTGCGGCGGTGACCGGGCGGGACATGGTGGTGCTCGCCACCACCAGCCCGACGCCGGTGCTCTGTGCCGCAGACCTGAGCCCCGGCACGCACGTCAACGCGGTCGGCTTCAAGCAACGCGACCGCAGCGAGTTCGGCACCGACCTGCTGGACGCCGCCGACCTGCTGGTCACCGACTCGCCGGCCCAGGCGGCGGACTACCAACCGCCGATGCTCGCCGCCTCGCCCCCGTACGCCGGGCGGCTGCGCGACCTGGGTGGCATCCTCGCCGGCGCGGTCCCCGGCCGCACCACCGCGGACCAGCTCTCCGTCTTCTGCTCCACCGGCCTGGCCGGCACCGAGGTCTTCCTGCTCGACCGGCTGACCCGGGTGGCCGCCGCGACGCGCTGACCGCTTCGGTTCACGGGCCGCCGCGGTCGGGACTGACCGAACAGTGGACGGTCACATCGGCGACCGAGCGGAGTTGCCGGCTCCAGGAACCGATCATCATGGGAGCGTCCGTCGCGACGGGGCCGGCGGAGCAACCCGAACGTGAGGTGCCATGAACCTCGGACTGGTGCTGGTAGCTGTCCTGGTGGTGCTCGTCGTCGTGCTGCTGGTCGTCGCGATCGGCGGCTACAACCGGCTCGTCCGGTTGCGGGCACAGGTCCAGGCGTCCTGGGCGCAGGTGGACGTCCAGCTCAGACGACGACACTCGCTGATCCCCAACCTGGTGTCGACGGTGCAGGGCTACGCCGGGCACGAGCGGGCGACTCTGGAGGCGGTGACCACCGCCCGGGTCGCGGCCACGACGGTGGCGGGCGGTGGCCAGGCCCGGGTCGACGCCGAGGGCGCGTTGACCGAGGCGCTCGGCCGGCTGTTCGCCGTCTCGGAGGCGTACCCGCAACTGCGGGCGAGTGAGAACTTCGCCGAGCTGCAGCGTGAGCTGACCGCCACCGAAGACAAGATCGCCTACGCGCGGCAGTTCTACAACAGCGCCGTCCAGTCGCTCAACACCGCCGTGCAGACCCTGCCCACCAACGTCATCGCCGGTATGGGCGGCTTCCGGACGGAGTCGTACTTCGAGGCCACCGGCCCGGAGCGCACCGACGTCTCCGTCCGGTTCTAGCCGCCGCAATGGAATTCTCCGACCCGATCGTCGAGATCGGCCTGCCGGTCGCGAGTCTCGCCCTCTGGGCACTGGTCTACGGGATCATCCGGCTGGCCAGGCGACCCGCCGCCGTCACCCCGGCGCCCGCCACCATGGACCTCCCCGGCCAGGAGCCCCCGGCGATCGTCAGCCTGCTGGCAAACCGGTGGCAGATCACCGTGGACGCCGCCGAGTCCACCCTGCTCGACCTCGCCGCGCGCCACTACCTGGAGCTGCGCCAGGCCGGCCCGGATCCCCGTCACACCACCGTGCACGTGACGGGCCGCGCCGCCGACGACCTCAACCGGTACGAGCGGCAGGTCTACGACCGGGTGGCCGCGCGGGCAGTGGACGGGGTGGTGCCGCTGACCGCGCTGAGTTTCTCTGACGGCGGCCAGGCCGCCGCCTGGTCCAAGCGACTGCGCCGGGCGGTCGTGGCCGACGCCAATCGGCTCGGGCTCTCCCGCCCACGGTTCTCCCGTCCGCTGGTCGTCCTGCTGGGCCTGCTCGGCGGGGTGGCTGCCGCCGGCGCCGCGGCCGGCGCCTGGCACTACGTGGCCCGCACCGACGGGGACTCGTTCGGCGCGGTCGCCGTGTTCGTCGTCACCACCGCCGCGCTCGCCAGCCTCGCGGGCCGGGACCTCGGGGAGCGGGACACCCCCGCCGGCCGGGCCGCCGCCGCACACTGGCTCGGGCTGCGCGCCTGGCTGGCCGGGCACGAGAGCTTCGCCGACCTGCCGCCCGCATCCGTCACGGTCTGGGACCGCTACCTGCCCTACGGCGCCGCGCTCGGGGTGACCCGCACGGCCTCGCAGGTGATCGACCTGGGCATGGCCGACCGGAGGCGGCTCTGGTCGTCGTACGGGGGCAGGTGGCGCCGGGTCAGCGTCAGCTATCCCGGCGGGCTGCCCCGGTACGGCCAGGCGCTGGGCTGGGTCGTTTTCCGGGCGCTGATCGCCGGCCTGCTGGGCTGGACGTTCGCGCGGGTGGTCGGCGGGGCGTTCCTCGGCTCGACCGGCGGCTCGTCGGCCGGCGGGACGCGGCTCACGGACCTCGGCCCGGTGACGCTCGGCATCGTCCTGCTCGGGTTCGCGCTGCTCGGCCTCGCCGGGTACCTCCTCCTTCGGGCGCTCCTGGACCTGGTGGCCCCGGCCACGGTCACCGGCGAGGTGCTCTGGCACCAGGTCTGGCAGCGACAGAGTTCGGACGAGGGGCCGGGCCGACCGATCAACCACCACCTCGTCATCGACGACGGTCACGCCGAGCGGCTCCGCGCCTGGATCATTCCGGAGAAGGTGGCGGGGGAGTGCCGGCTCGGCGACGTGGTCACCGCACGGGTCCGGCCGTGGAGCCGCCGGGTGCTCGGGGTGACCGTCCAGCGCGCCGCACCCGACCCCGATCCGTACGACGACGACGAGCCGCCGTCCGGCAGCGCCCTGCCCGCCACCGCGACCCACGGCGCCGTCCAGCCGGACCGCCTGCTCAGCGCGGCGGAGGTGGGCGCCGCGACCGGTCGACGGGTGTCGTTGGCGCGGCCGGCCGGGAGCACCGGCCAGGTACGGGGACTGGCCTCGTTCGTCGACGGCAGCGGGGCGACCGTCCTCGCGCTCCAGGTCACCCGGGGGACGATGGCCCGGTTCAACCTGACCGTCGGCCGGAGCACGGGTGTCCCGCTGCCCGGGGTGGGTGACGAGGCGTACGCAGGGCCGGACCGGGTCGTCGGCCGGCGGGGGGATCTCGTGCTGCTGCTGGTCCGCCGGTCGGGCGCTGGCGGGATCGAGGTCGCCCAGCTCGCTGGACTGCTCGCCACCGCCCTGTCCCGGCTGCCGAACGAGCCCGCACCGCAGCACAGCGGGGCGGGCTGAGCCTCCGTTCAGAAGCGGGCCCCGGGCACGAGTGCAGGCGTGCCGGGGCCGCCAGCCCGCCCGCGTGCGTGGGCTCCCCCGATCGGCCCGGTACCCTCGGATGGTGTCTGCCTCTGCCACCGCCCCTTCCGACAGCTCCAGCTCGGCGTCTCTGACGCCGCGCCGCGACCTGGAGCTGTCGCCCGCCGCCGAGGGCCGTCGCGTGGCCCTGCTCACCCTGGGCTGTGCCCGTAACGAGGTCGACTCGGAGGAGTTGGCCGCCCGGCTGCACGCCGACGGCTGGCAGGTGACCACCGACGGCGAGGGCGCCGACGTGGTGGTCGTGAACACCTGCGGCTTCGTGGAGAAGGCCAAGCAGGACTCCATCCAGACCCTGCTGGCGGCCGCCGAGACCGGCGCCAAGGTGGTCGCCGCCGGCTGTATGGCCGAGCGGTACGGCCGGGAGCTGGCCGACAGCCTGCCCGAGGCGCAGGCGGTGCTGAGCTTCGACGACTACCCGGAGATCGCCGCCCGGCTGAACGCGGTCGTCGCCGGCGAACAGGTCACCGCGCACACCCCCCGCGACCGCCGGGAGCTGCTGCCGCTCACCCCGGTGAAGCGGCGCGAGGCTGCGGTGTCGCTGCCCGGGCACGGCACCCCGACCCGCTCGGCCGTCGAGACCGACGAGCACACGCCGGCGCACCTGCGTCAGGTGCTGCGCCGCCGGCTGGACACCGGCCCGGTCGCCTCGCTGAAGCTGGCCAGCGGCTGCGACCGTCGCTGCGCGTTCTGCGCCATCCCCGCCTTCCGTGGGGCGTTCGTCTCGCGTACCCCGGACGAGCTGCTCGCCGAGGCGGAGTGGCTGGCCAAGACCGGCGTACGGGAGTTGGTGCTGGTCAGCGAGAACTCCACCTCGTACGGCAAGGATCTGGGTGACCCCCGCGCGCTGGAGAAGCTGCTGCCGCAGCTCGCCGCGGTGACCGGCATCGTCCGGGTCCGGGTGAGCTACCTCCAGCCGGCCGAGACCCGGCCCGGGCTGGTCGAGGCGATCGCCGGCACGCCCGGGGTGGCCCCGTACTTCGACCTGTCGTTCCAGCACTCCAGCGAGCCTGTGCTGCGCCGGATGCGGCGTTTCGGCTCCACTGACCGGTTCCTGGAGCTGCTGGCAAGTGCCCGCGCGCTGGCCCCGGACGCGGGCGCGCGGAGCAACTTCATCGTCGGCTTCCCCGGCGAGACCCGCGCCGACGTCGACGAGCTGGTCCGGTTCCTGACCGAGGCCCGGCTCGACGCGATCGGCATGTTCGACTACAGCGACGAGGACGGCACCGAGGCCGCGGGGCTGCCCGGCAAGGTCTCGGCCGCGACCATCAAGCGTCGCTACGACCGGCTCAGCGCGCTCGCCGACGAGCTCTGCTCGCAGCGGGCCGAGGACCGGCTCGGTTCGACCGTCGAGGTGCTGGTCGACTCGGTCGCCGACGGTGTGGTGGAGGGCCGGGCGGCGCACCAGGCGCCGGAGGTGGACGGCTCCACCACCCTGGTCGCCCCGGCCGAGGGTGGGGTCGACCTGGCCGCGCTGCGCCCGGGTGACCTGGTGCGGGCCACGGTGACCGGCACCGAAGGGGTGGACCTGCTCGCTGTGCCGGATGAGATGATCTCGGCGGCGCCCGGCGCGGCACGGTGACGCCAGGCCCGAGCGGAGCGGGGGAGCCAGGTGGTGCGGTGCCCGGAACGCCACGGCGGCCGGAGCGGGGCGAGGCGGTGACGGGGGCGACGGAGTCGACGCCCGCCCGGGTGGTGCCCGGGGTGCCCGTGCTCAACGCGGCCAACGCGCTGACTGCTTTGCGGCTGGTGCTGGTGCCGGTCTTCGGCGCCTCGGTGATCATGTCCGAGATGAGCCACGCCGGCTGGCGGATGGCGGCCTGCCTGATCTTCGCGGTGGCCTCCGCGACCGACCTGGTCGACGGCTGGATCGCCCGCCGGTTCGGGCTGGTCACCTCGGTCGGCAAGGTGGCCGACCCGATCGCCGACAAGGCGCTCACCGGAGCGGCCCTGGTGCTGCTCTCCTGGTACGACCGGCTGCCCTGGTGGGTGACCGCGCTGATCCTCGTCCGCGAGCTGGGCATCACCGGGTTGCGATTCTGGGTGATCCGGCAAGGGGTGATCGCCGCCAGTCGGGGCGGCAAGATCAAGACTGCCCTCCAGATCCTGGCCATCGCCTGGTACCTCTGGCCGATGCCGGCCGCTCTCGCCGCCGTCGGCCCCTGGATCATGGGTGCCGCCGTCCTGGTGACGGTCGCCACCGGCTTCGACTACATATCCCAGGCACTCCGCCTCCGCCGCACCCGCTAACCCCCACCGGCCCACCCACCCTGGGCCCACCCCACCCGCCACCCCGTCGATCATGAAGTTGTTGCCGTCCGGCGCGGCGTGTCGGGGCAATGACTTCATGGTCAACGTGGAATGTCGCGAAGGTTAGGGGTGGGTGGGTGGGGAAGGACCTTTTTATGGAGCGGGATGCGGATGTTGAGCGGCCGGTTGGCAGCCCGGCGGCTGGTGTGGTGCACAGGCTGGCGCAGCGGCACGAGACCCTGGCCACGGTCGAGTCGCTGACCGGGGGATTGCTCGCCACATCGATCGTCGAGATCGCCGGGGTCAGCAAGATCTACCGGGGTGGGCTGGTGGTCTACGCCACCGACCTCAAGGCCGCGCTGGCCGGCGTACCGGCTGACCTGCTCGCCGAGCGCGGGCCGGTGGACCCGGACGTCGCCGAGGCGCTCGCCGAGGGCGGCCGGCAGCGCTGCGGCGCGGACTGGGGGCTGGCCACCACCGGGGTCGCCGGTCCCGAGCCGCAGGACGGCAAGCCGGTCGGCCTGGTCTACGTCGCGGTCGCCGGGCCGAACGGTGGTGAGGTCCGCGAGCTCGACCTGAACGGTGGGCGGGAGCACATCCGCTCGGCCGCGGTGATCGAGGCGCTGCGCCTGCTCGCCGAGCGGATCCACGCCGCCGACGCTGACGCTGACGACCGGGCCGACGCCGCGGCCGACGACGCCGACGCCGCCGGGACCGCCTGGGACGGGGCGGGGACGGCCGGGGCCGGGCGGCGGTGAGCCGATCCGGCGAACCGACGGGCGGGGCGGGATGTCGCCCGGGCCCGCACCGGGTACGGTTGCGGGAAGACTTCGGCGCTCGGGGCTGGCGCGGTTCGCCGCGACTGGTTGTCCGGCACCGGGTGAGAGGTATCCCTCAGGGGGAGGTGCGATGGTCCTGCTACGCCGGGTGATCGGTGACGCACTGCGGGCGCGCCGGCAGGGGCAGCAGCGCACGCTGCGCGAGGTGTCCACCGCCGCCAACGTCAGCCTCGGCTACCTCTCCGAGATCGAGCGGGGGCACAAGGAGCCGTCCAGCGAGCTGCTCGCCGCGATCTGCGACGCGCTCGGGGCCCGCCTGTCCGAGCTGCTGCGCGAGGTGAGCGACACCGTGGCGCTGGCCGAGCAGATGCCCGGGGTGCTGGTTCCCATGCCGGACGAGCAGACCGAGGCCGCTCCCGTCGGTGCCGCGTCCGCCGTGCGCAGGAACACCCCCAACCGGGGCGTACGTCAGGTCACCTCCGACGGCAAGGTCGCGGTCTCGGTCCGTCAGGACTCGCCGCTCAAGGCCACGCTGCGCAGCACCCGGGTCCGCCCCACCGAGCGCGACCGGGACGTGGTCTGCGCCGCCTGAGGTCCTTCGTGTGGACCATGGGCGAGGTGGCACCAGCCGCGTAGGGTTGCCCTCAGGAGCTGGCGGTGCTCTCGACCGTCCGGTACGGATGCCTTGTTGGCGTCCGGCTGGGACGATGGAGATCGGCCGGGTCACGTTCGGGTCGGTCCATCCGGCCCGAGCGCGACGGAGCGACGCTACTGAGGGGATACCGCGGAGATGGCGAACCCGTTCGTCAAGGGCTGGAACTACCTGATGGCGCTCTTCGGTGCCAAGATCGACGAGCACGCCGACCCCAAGGTGCAGATCCAGCAAGCCATCGAGGATGCCCAGCGCCAGCACCAGGCGCTGGTCCAGCAGGCTGCCGCGGTGATCGGCAACCAGCGTCAGCTGGAGATGAAGCTGTCCCGGCAGATGACCGAGGTCGAGCGGTTGCAGGGCAACGCCCGGCAGGCCCTGGTGCTGGCGGACCAGGCCCGGGCCAAGGGTGACGAGGCCGAGGCCGGGCGATTCGAGCAGTCTGCGCAGACCCTGGCCACCCAGCTGGTCTCCGCCGAGCAGGCCACCGAGGACCTGAAGACCCTGCACGACCAGGCGCTGGGCGCCGCCGCGCAGGCCCGCCGTGCAGTGGAGAACAACTCGATGATCCTCCAGCAGAAGCTGGCCGAGCGCACCAAGCTGCTCAGCCAGCTGGAGCAGGCCAAGATGCAGGAGACGGTGGCCCGCTCGCTGGAGTCGATGTCGTCGTTGACCGCGCCGGGCACCACCCCGTCCCTGGACGAGGTCCGCGACCGCATCGAGCGGCGGTACGCCAACGCGATGGGCCGCGCGGAGCTGGCCGGCAACTCGGTCGAGGGCCGGATGCTGGAGATCCAGAAGGCGACCATCGACTCGGCAGGCTCGGCCCGGTTGGAGCAGATCCGGTCGAGCATGGCCGGAGAGCAGCTCGGCGGTGCGGCGCAGCGACCGGCCGTGCCGCAGGCCGGGACGCCCAGCCCGGCCAGTTCGGCCAGCCCGGCCAGTGACCCGGCGGCCGCTGCACGGCTGGACGAGCTCCGGGCCAGCATGGCCCGCGAGCGGGGCACCGGCGACCCGACCGCCGCCGGCTGAACGACCGGTCCGAGGAGGTCAGGGTGGCAGACGAGCGGACGCGGTACTTCCGCCGGCTGGATCGGCTGCGCCGGTCCGCCCGGCGGTGGAGTGTGCTGGCCGGTGGACTCGGCGGCGCGGCGGCGGTCCTGACTCCGTACGCCGGCCTCGGTCTGCCCGACGCGGCCTGGGCCGGCGCCGCCGGCAGTGCGGTGGCGCTGGCCGCCTGGCGCTGGGTCGACCTGCGCGCACTGGCCGCCCGCCCCGCGCCCCCGGCGCTGGACCCGGCCGAGGCCGCGGCACGGTCGCGGGCACGCCTGGTCGCCGCCGTCGAGCGGCTGCCGATCGGTCCGGGCGTGCTGGCCGAGGTACGTCGGGTCCGCACCCGGGTCGCACTGCGCGGCACCAGCGCCGGGCAGCAGTGGGCCCGACTGGACCGGGCCGCGCTCACCCTGGCCGGGATGGCCCCCCGTCTCACCGGGCTGGCCGAACCAGCGGTTCTGGAGGCCACCGCCGCCGACCGGTCGCTGCGCGACCTGGTCGGCCGGGTGGCCAGCGTCGAACGGGCGCTGCGGCTGGCCCCGACCGACGCCCGACCGCCGCTGGCCGAGGCGCACGGCGCGCTGACCGCCCAACTGGAGAGCGGGGTCGCGGCCTACGAACGGCTGGTGGTCGCCGCCGCCGGCTATCTGGCCGAGGACGCCCGCCCGGAGACCGCCGACCCGGCCGCCGCCCGACTCACCGAGGCGACCGACCTGCTGCACGGGGTGGCCTCGGCACTGGCCGAGCTGCGCGCCGTCGGCACGCCGCTGCGCGCCTCCGCGGAGCACAACCCGCCGCTGCGCGCGCCTCGCTGAGCACAACCCACCGCTGATCGGCGCCGCGCACTCCGGCCGGTCACGGCGGGGTGGTGACCGGGATGGGGCCGGTGTACGCCGAGCTGCCCACGACGTTGAACGACCGGATCCGGTAGTGATAGGTCACGCCCCGCGCCAGCCCGGTGTTGGTGAATCCGCGACCGGTCACCGTGAAGGTGGCCACCTCCCGGCCGAACGCCGGGTCCAGCGCCCGTTGAACGATGAATCCGGACCCCGGGCCGGCGGGCGTGGTCACCGCCCAGCCCAGGATCACCGTCGCGGTGTCCGGTGCCGGAGCGCTGGCGGTGGCGCTCACCCCGCTCGGGGCGCCCGGCGCGGGTGGGGTGCTCACCGCGGCCACCGTCGACCAGGCCGAGGCGGCGCCCAGGTACGTGGTCCGCACCCGGTAGTAGTACGTCGTGTCCGGGGCGACCGTGACGTCCAGGTGGTTGTCGCCGACCCCGATCGCGGTGGTGCCGGGGCCGCTGGTGAAGGTCGGGTTGGTGGCCCGCTGCACGTCGATGCCGGTGGCGAAGGAACGGTTCGTCCAGCGCAGTGCCACCCGTAGCGGCGCGGCCGGCGGGATCGCCCCGATCAGCCCACCCGGAGCGGCCAGGTGTACGGAGGCCGGCACGCTGTTCGACCAGGACGAGTAGCTGACCGCGTTCTCTGCCCGGATCCGGTAGTGGTAGGTGACTCCGGGGGTGACCGTCGCGTCGGTGTACCGGGTGGCGGCGGCCGCGACGGTGATCGTGGTGACCTCGCCGCCGAAGGTCGCGTCGGTGGCCCGCTGCAGCAGGTGGCTGGTGGCCGGCGGGCGGCCGCCGTTGCCGGTCCAGGCCAGCGCGATCGCGGGCAGGGCGGTGGCCGAGCCGGGCGCCGGCGTGGCGGTCAGCCCGGTCGGTGCCTTCGGTGCCACCCGCAGCACCAACGGCCGGTTCATCCCCAGGTCGCGGTGGCCGGCGAGCTGGCTGTGCAAGCGGTACTCCCAGCCCAGGTTGACCAGCTGGTTCACCACCACCGCGGGTCGCCCATCGGCTGGGCTGACCGGGGTCGACCCGGTCCGTGCCCCGGCCGGGCGACCTGGGTCGAGCAGCCGGACGCTGTCGCCCAGCTTGAACGGCAGCGTCGGGGCGACCGGGCGCAGCGCCACCACCACGTCCTCCCGGGGGTTGACCCGGACGATCTCCTTCCAGCCCAGCTCCGTACCGTGCGGGGGTCGCAGCGTGCCGTCCCAGCCGACCCGGTTGACCAGCTGCACGTCGCAGCCGCCGAAGCGCAGCGGCTCGGTCTGCCGGACGTTGCCGCTGATCCGCCAGAGCTGCGTCCCGTCCGTGGGCGCGCCGACCGGCACGGCCGGGTCGGCGGCGAAGAGCACCTCGGTGACCGGGTCGGTCGGCCCGAGAGGCAGGGTCGCCGCGGTGAGCGGCCCGGCGTGCGGGTGCCCGACGCCGAGCCGGCCGGCCAGCCGGCCGTGGTCGGGCTCGAAGACCTGTTGCGCGGCCTTGACCGCGACCGGCAGGGTGACCGGGCCGGAGCTGCCCGCCGGAGTGAAGGTCACCGTGCTGGCATGCACCGGCACGGTCGTCTCCCGCGCGGTCCGGGTGCCGAACGCCGGGTCGTACGCCGGCTGCGGCACGATCGGCGGGCGCTGGCTGGCCACGTACGCCAGCGGCAGCCGGTCGCGCAGCCGGGCCAGGTTGTACGGCGGTGCCGGCGCCCCGGTCACCCGGAACTGGAGCAGGGTGCGGGTGTTCGGGCCGTACCCCGGCTCGGTGGCGGGCGGGCCGCCCTCGGCGGTCCGGTCCGGCGCGTCGGTGTGCTGGTCGTAGCGCGGGTCGAAGCCGGGCAGCGGGGCCGGGGCGTCGTTGTACAGGATCAGCGTGCTGCCCGGTGGCACGGCGGAGAAGTCGACCAGCACGTCGGCCCGCTCGCCCGGGGCGAGCAGCAGCGCGTGCCCGTCGACGTTCAGCACGGTCGGGTCGAGGCGGTCGTAGCGGTAGCCGATCGGCTGGTTCGGCAGGACCACCGGGGCGGGCAGCAGCCCGGCCTCGTTGCCGATCTGGATGAACTCCGGTCCGGCGGCGCGCGGGTCCGGCACCCCGCCGTCCCGCCCGTCGGTCGGCCAGCTCGCCGGCCGGTCCGCCGCCCGGACGGCGGGCACCATCGGCACCTCGCCGGCGTCGGCGTCGACCAGGTCGCCGTCGTCGGTCCACATGGGGCTGTCCGAGCAGGCACGGTAGAGCTGGAGGTTGAGGCTGCGGTCCAGGCAGGCGTTGAGGATCCGGAACCGGTACGCGCGCGGCCGCACCTCCAGGTACGGGTAGGCGGCGCCGTTGACCAGCGGGGTGTCGCCGTACGCCTCGGGCACCGCGGACGGGTGCGGCACCCCGGGGCTGAGCGGCGGCTCGTCGGGTGCGCCGACCGGGTCGTGGTGCGGGTTCGGGACCGGGCCGGGCCCGGTCAGCGGCGGTCCAGCACCGTCCGCCGTCGGCCAGCCGTCGGTACGGGTGCCGTCCGGGGCCGGGTTGCGGGACCAGGGGCCGTAGTCCCACCGGCCGGTGGGGTTGCGCCCGCCGGACCGGTACGGGTTCTGCCGGGGTTGGTAGACGTGCGGATGCCAGAGGCTGCCCCGAGCGCCCCAGCGTTCCCGGTCCCAGGTCGGGTCCTCGGCGGCCAGTTGGGTGTCGTCCGGCACGAACGTCTTGTCCTCGATCACCAGCGGCAGTTGGTCGGGCGGCAGCACGCCGTCCGCGACGAGCTGCTCCTCGGCCGGGTCGGTCAGCAGGTAGAGCGCGAGCTGCCCGCCGTAGACCGTGAGGCGGGCCAGGCCGAGGGTGTTGTCGTGGAACCACAGCAGCCGGCCGCTCTGCTCGTTCGGGTAGTAGAGCGTGGTGGCGCCGGTCCCGGGCGGCGGCATGTCCGGCACGTGGGTCAGGCCCGGCCCGGTCGGGTACGGGGTGATCTCCCCGGCCGGGGTGATCCACTGCCCCGGGTTGCCGGCGCTGGTCCAGCCGGTCCGCGCCCCGGCCAGGTGCAGCACCGCCCGGTTCTGCGGGTACGGCGCCGGGCCGTCCAGCGGGCCAATGCCGGCCCCCGGGACCGTGTCGTCAACCGGCAGGAACAACTCGCCGGCCCGACCGGTGGGGAGCTGGTTGATGAACTTCACCCGGACCGGTCGGCCCCGCCGGGCGAGGATCATCGGACCGAGGTGCCAGGGCCGCTCCGGCGGCGCCACGGTGTTGTGGCCCGACGCGTCGGTGCCCAGGTTGAGCTGGCGGTAGCCGCGCAGCCGGGTGGCCGGCAGGTCCCGGTGCAGCCGCTGCGCGTACTCCTGCAGACCGATCTCGTAGTAGTCGCAGCCCGGGTAGCTGATCGTGTCCGGTACCGCCACCGGCAGGTACCCGCCGAGCTCGGTGCGGCCCTGCTGGCCCGGGATCGGCAGCGCGTCGACGAACTTCCGCAGCCCGGTGCCTCGCACCACGCGCCCGTCGAGATCACGCGCCGGGCGAGGGCTGTGCGCGAAGTTCGGCACCGGGCCGAAGCAGCGGGGCAGGACGGCCGGGTCCAGGCTGGCCGTCGGGCCGGCCTCCTCGGCGGTCCGGGCGGCCGGCACGGACGCGGTCCAGCCGTTGGCGCGGCTGTTGCTGTCGCGGGCTGTCCGCTCGAAGAAGGTGGAGCGGAGTCTGCGGAACATCGCCATGACTCTCCCGGGGTCGGGGCACGAGGGCCGCCACCCCGGCGTGGCGACCTGGTCGAGCCCTGCACTCTGCTGACGGTCGGTGAGCACCCAACCGCAGCATGAGACTCGGACGGCCGGTTAGGAATTACCCAATCGTCCGTATCTGGGATGACCTCGGTTCACGAGGGATGGTCAGCCGGGCGACGGGGCGGCCGGGTGCTCCGGCTGGCAGACCGGGCACCAGTAGGTGACCCGTTCGCCCAGCTCCCGCTTGTGGATCGCGGTGCCGCAGCGGCGGCAGGGCTGGGCGCGGCGGCCGTACACATAGCTGGTCTGCCCCCGGTGCAGCGACCCGGTGGTGCTCTGCGTCCAGCGGCCCCGGTTGGCGGCCAGCAGTCGCTGCGCGAGGGCCACCATCCCGTCCAGGTCGGGCACCGCGCCCACCGGCGCCCACGGTGACACGCCCCGCAGGAAGAGCAGCTCGGACTTGTAGAGGTTGCCCACCCCGGCCAGGTTGCGCTGGTCGAGCAGCGCTTCGCCAATCGTCTGCTCCGGGTGGGCGGCGAGCCGGCGCACCGCCTCGGCCGGATCCCAGTCCCGGCCGAGCAGGTCGGGGCCGAGGTGGCCGACCAGGCGGTCCTCCTCGACGGTCGGCACCAGGGCCAGCTCGTGCAGGTGGTAGCCCACGGCGACCGCGCCGGGGCTGCGCAGCACCACCCGGATCAGGTGCGCCGGTCGACCACTCCAGCGTTCCCCCGGCGCGTACGCCCGCCAGGCGCCGTCCATCCGCAGGTGCGAGTGCAACGTCCAGTGCGGCTCATCGGCCCCCGCGCTCGCGCTGGCGGCGGCTCCACGCGGCCCGTCGGCGGGGGCGGCTCCGCGCGGCCGGGCGGGGGCGGTGAGGCGGAGCAGCAGGTGCTTGCCCCGGCTGGCGGACTCGCGCACGGTCCATCCGGTGAGATCGGTGGTGGCCAACTGCGGCACCCGAAAGTCACTGGAGGTGAGCCGCGTGCCAGCCAGCGCACGATGCAGCACGCGCGCGGTGTTCCAGACAGTGTCGCCTTCGGGCACCCCGCCATTCTCCCTCTTTAGAGCAGCATTCGCATGTGTCGCTATTTGTACTCTGGTTCCCCATGATCTCCCGACATACGAGGGTCAGGAGGTTCTGAGGAGAATGCCCATGATGGGACCGCGTTGTCGTATCCGATCCGTCGCCCTCGTCGCCACCCTCACCCTCGGGCTCACCGTCGCGCTCATACCCGCCATCACCGCAGTCCCGGCCACCCTCGCCGCAGGCCACTCGCTCACCCTCGTCGCCGCCCCGGCCGGCGAACGCTGGAACGCTGACCTGTCGGTCGTCGACCGCGACGACGTCAACGTCCGACGTACCGCCGCCGGGTTGCGGCTGCGCGAGGCCCGGTCCGCCGGGCGCAGCCCTCGCAGCGCGGTCGCCGAAGGGATGCTGCTGACCGCCCCGCGCACCCTCAGCCGGCCGGCAACCCGGGTCCGCGCCGAGATCACCGCCCGGGTCCCCGCCGGTGCCACCGTAGAGGCGCAGGTCCGGGGCTGGCGGGTCAACGGCTGGGCCGAGTGGCGGGGCCGCCACCGCCGGCGCCGTCTTCGACCGGCCGGTCAGCCGGGTGCAGACCCGGGTAGTGCTCACCACGCGGGCCGGCGGCGCCACCGCGACGGTACGCGGTGTCCAGCTCGCCGCCGACGCGGCCGCCGCCGTCTCCGCCGCCACGCCCGGCCTCACCTACCGGGTGTACGGATCGGCTTGGTCGGCGAGCAGACCGCCAACGGTCGCACCGTGCAGCCGCGGGACCATTTCGTGGCGCTACCGTCGCGGCGTGGCCTGTCGCCGCTGAACAGCGGCGACTACACGGTGCGGGTCTGCACCACCACCGGCTCGTGCTGCGAGTACGCCCCGGTCTGGGACGTCGGGCCGTGGAACACCCGCGACGACTACTGGAACCGTTCCTGAACAGTGGTCAGAAGTGACTATGAAGATCAAACTGACACTGCGTCCATCCCGAACGGTCTTGGATGGGCTGGTCCCCCGCGTTCGCTCCCGCGGTCGGCGGCACGGATCGTGTCCGTGGTCCGGTCTGAGGAGGGCGGGTTCCCTCACGTCCCCGTCCACCGGGTCGGGCCTGGGCGGTCCGATGCCCGCCAGCGTCGCTCTGGTGCTGGCGGGGCGGTGCCGTCCGTCGCCTGATCCGGTGTCCGAGGGCGCGTCGTGCGATCGCCACGCTGGCCGTCTGGTGGCGGGTGGTGGCGCGTTTCTTGGTGGTCAGGGGCTTTTGCCAGTGCTCGGCGCCCCACATGCTGGTGTAGGCCGGGTCCACGGCGATGATGCTGATGTCCGCCTCGGCGGTCATCGCCAGCAGACGGGCACGCAGCTTGCCGGTGGGCATGCCGTTGATGAGTTGCCGGAAGCGGCGCTTACGGCCGTGCTTCTCCCGGGTCTTGGAATCGGTGAAGTCCAGGTCTTCGATGGCGATGGCTCGGCAGCCGGTGTGCTTGGCCCAGTGCAGCAGCCGGGTGATGGCGTGCCGGATCTGGGCGTCGCGCCGCTCGGCTGTCCCGCGCAACTGGTACTCGAAGGTGCGGGGCTGGCCGATCGGGTTGCCGTGGATGTCGAGTCGCCAGGCAGCGAGGTGGTCGGCGTTCATGTCCACGCCGATGATCTCGCCCGAGCGCAGGGTCTGGATCGGCACGATCGGGAGATCCTTGCGCTGCCAGGACGCATCGAGGTACCAGCGGCTCTTGGTCACATCCAGATGGATGCGGTAGGCGACCGCCCGGTTGACCTCGATCCGGTCGCGCCACTGCACGCCCCGGTGCGGGAAGCTGACACGGGCGGCCAGCACATACCGGCCGTGCTTGGCGTTCGCCAGGTGCGTCAGCGGCGCGGGCAGCTTGATCGATACATCGCCCTCGGGCGTGACGCGGATCGTTTCGTTGCCGTACCGCTTCCCGGACTCGCCATCAGCACCGAGGAACCAGCGCTGCGCCTCCCAGCGTTCCCGCCACTGGTCCTCGGTCAGATTGGCAGCGGCGAGGTTGTGCCGCGTCTTGAGCAGCTTTTGGCCGCCGCGCACTACGCGGACCTGACCGGCGTCGCGCTCGGCCAGTACGCGCTCGCGCTGGCGCTCCAGGTGTGCCAGGCGGCGGGACTTGTGGAACCACTCGTGCTCGCACCGGTAGCCGCCGGGCTTGCCCCGGCTGCCTTTCTCGCCGATCGGCAGGGACAGGCGGTGCCGCAGCATGCGGATACCAGCCCGCAGAGACTCGATGTGAGCCCACTGAGCGCGGCGGGACAGGCCCCACTGGTCGTGCGTGGCCTTGGTGATGCTCCCGGCCCAGCGGGACGACGATTCGCCGGTGAGCTCCCGCTTCCGGTGTGCCCAGGTGTCGGTGGAATGCTCGAGGCCGTCGCGGCAACGCTGCGCCAGGTCCCGGGAGGCGAGCGATCCCAGGTGTTCACCGACCAGACGCAGGATCTTGTCGTCCTCCGCAGTGAGGCCCTTGAGCCGGTCGCGTATGCACACACCCATGGCGGGGTCGGCGACGAACGGCCGGGCGATATCACGCAGATCAGCCACGCGCCGCGGCCTCCAACACGGCCTTCGCCCGGTTCTTCGCAGACCGGCGGCCATACAAGCGGGCGCAGAACGAGGTCAGTATCTCCACCATGTCCCGCACCAGGTCGTCTTCGACTTCACCTTCGTCCAAGACGACGAGACGACGGCCGTGGGCGGCGAGCGTGGCTTCGACCAGCTCCACATTCATCCGGCCCAGCCGGTCCTTGTGCTCCACCACCACGATGCTCACCTGCGGGTCGGCCAGCAGCCGACGGGCCTTGGAACGGCCACCGTTCATCCCGGAGCCGATCTCCGACTCCACACGGACGACACGGTGACCAGCCTGCGCTGCCCACCGGGCCAAGCGGGCGGTCTGCCGCTCCAGATCGTCCTTCTGGCCATGCGCGGAAACACGGGCATACAACCCGACACCACCGACCGTTTCCGGCACGGTGTTCGCTTCGATGTTCACCAGGATCGTGCGCGGCCCCACCCGTCGCGCAGGACCGGCAACGTGCCCTCACGGAACCAGCGATACGCAGTACGCGGTGCAACACCTTGCGCCTTAGCCCATTCCGTCAGAATCACAACGAGGATCATACAACACTAAAAGCACCTAACAGTCACTCATGGACACCCCACAACAAGCAGTTAGCAACCCCTCCGCGGTGCGGGAGAACTGGAAGAACCTGCCGCAGGGTCGACCCGAGGCGCAGGCCGCGTACCAGTCCGGCTACAACGGCGGGCGGGACCAGTTCGGCCGCACCATGCTCAACCCGGCCGGCGTCGACCTGGCCGACGGCACCTTCTGGCACCTCTTGAAGCTGACCACCAACGCCTGGGTGAACGTGGCCTACCTGTGGACCGGTGGCGGGCCGCGCGGGGTGGTGGGCGACGGGCCGCTCAACATCCGTACCGCCGCCAGCACGTCGTCCCCGATCCGGGGCCTCGCCGCCCGGTTCGCCAACGTGCCGATCCAGTGCTCCGTCACCGGCCAGTCGGTGGCCGGCCCCTACCGCACCACCACGCGGTGGAACCGCCTGGCCAGCGGGCAGTACGTCAGCCACGCGTACATCTCCAGCGTGTACGGAGGCGCGGTGCGGGTCTGCTGAGCCGAGTTCGTTCCGTCGGGCGCCGTCAGGGGCGCTCGTCGGGGCGGGCCTGGCGCACCATGTCCTGGTAGCGCGGGTGGCTGGCACCGTAGACGGCGTAGTTGAGGCGGGCGTGCGAGAGGCTGAGATCGCCGTTGGGGCCGCCCCGGACGGCGTCGGCATCGGCATCGGTCTGACCGTCGTCGGTCCAGAAGCAGACCGGGCACGTCCCGCCGCCGGTCCGGGAGGCGCAGCAGGGACAACCCACGGGAACTACGTGTTCACCCACCGGGGAAGCATTCCACAGTTGAATATCAGCGGGCGACCCGCAGGAGGTCGCCCGGAGCCACCCCAAAGGCCCAACGCCGGCTGGCGGATATGGGACAGGCGCACTGGCCGACCGGCCACTCCCGCCGCCGAGTGCCGTTGGGGAGACTGCCCTGGTGACATATCGGAGCCTGCCGGCCGTCGGAGCACTCATGGTCGCCGTCGCCCTCACCGCCGGTTGTGGCAGCGACGACGCCGACCGGCCGGACGCCTCGTCCGCCTCGGCTCCGGCGGCCACCGGGCTGCCGGCGGCGCCGATGCCCTCGGTAGTCGCGCCCAGCGCCGGCAGTGCCGCGCCCTCGTCGGCTCCGTCAGCCCGGCCAGTCCTGCCGGCCCCCGCCGCCCGCCGCTCCGCAGGGGCCGACTGAGCGCCGGTCCAGCCCGCCGCCGGTGGTGCTGCCCCAGCGCCCGGCCGGGGCGCCCGGCGCGAAGCAGGTCGTCGACGCGTTCGTCGCCGCCGGTCTGAAGGCGACGCACCCGAAGGACCGCTCGGTCGACTGCGGCCCGGACGGGCTCGGCCTGGGCTGTTCCGAGCTCATCGCCACCGACGCCGTCACGGTGTACGTGTTCCCCGACGAGATTAGCGCCAGTGACATCGCGGCGACCTGGAGCGGCCAGTCGTACCAGCGCGGTGCGGTGGTGCTCAACTACCTGGAGGCGAAGACCCCGGCCGCCGACCGCCCGCGCTACGAGGAGGTCCTCGCCAACCTGCGCTGAGCACCGAGCCCGTGGCGTCGGCGGCCCAGGGCATGTCTGTCTTTTGAGCGTGATACCTGTGAGTCATATCTATGACTCACAGGTATCACGCTCAACCGGGTGGGGCCCGCCGGGCGTCGGCCGTTCGGCAGGTCGGGTCAGCCGCGGAGGCGCAGGCCGCGTGGGGTGGCCCGGAAGCCGGCGGCGGTCAGCGCGTCGCGCAGCGCCGACGAGCGCACCGCCTCGCCGTCGGCCCGCTCCACCGACATGGCGCCCAACGCTCCGGAGTGGACAGCGTCGGCGAGCGCCTTGCCGGCTGTGGCGAGCGTGTCGGTGTCGTCGGTGAAGGAGAGCAGCGTCCGGCCGCCGCGCTCCACGTAGAGCACCAGGTCGCCGCCGACCTGCACCACCAGGGCGCCCGCCTTACGGCCGGCCCGGTGCCCGGTCGCGGGGACGGCCCCGTCGCCGGAGTCGACCACCCGTTCCGGCCAGGGCAGCGCCGCCCCGTACGGATTGGCCGGGTCGGTGGCGGCGAGCACCGTGGCCGGGGTGCCCCGGCCTCGGGCGCCGTCGGCCGGCTCGGCCAGTGCGCGCAGCCGGTCGACCGCGCCGGGCACCGCGAACTGCGCTGCGCCCAGCCCTTCCACGAAGTAGCCCCGGCGGGCCGCGCCGCGCTCCTCCAACGCCGACAGCACCGGGTAGACGGCGGCGAACCCGCCGACAACCTGCTCGGCCATCACCGCGCCGCGAGTGACCACCCCGTGCCGCTCCAGCAGCACGTCGGCGAGGGCGGCGGCGCGCCGGGTCGGGTCGAGGTCCCGCTCCGGCAGCCGCGACCAGCGGCCGGCGACCGTCGGCGGACCGCCCCGGCTGGGCAGCGCCACCCGGCCCGGCCGCCGGTAGCGGGTACGCGGCGCGGACGGTCGGGAGCGGTGCGCACCGCCGGCGCCGAGCACCGCGCGTAGCGGGGCGAGGGTGTCGTTGGTGAGGTGACCGGCCCAGACCAGGTCCCAGATCACGGCGGTCAGCGCCGCGTCGTCGGTCGAGCCGACCCGGTCGGCCAGTGGCCGGAAGAACAGCGCCTGCCCGTCGCCGAGTGCGTCGAGCACCGCCTCGTGCAGCGGGGTGCGGGTCAGCGCCTCGTCGGGCGGCGGGAGCAGCAGCGGCGCGGAGTCTGCGTACGCCAGGGTGACCCAGCCGTCGCCGCCGGAGATCGCCCCCGACCCGGCCCAGAGCACCTCCCCGCTGGCGCACAGCTCGTCGAGCTGGGCGGGGGAGTAGTCGGCGACCCGGCCGGGCAGCACCAGCCGCTCCAGGGCGGACGCCGGCACCGCCGCGCCCTGCAACTGCTCCACGGTCGCGGCGAGCGCCTCCACCCCCCGGGCGGACGAGCCGACCTGTTGCCAGCGGGGCAGGAAGGTGGCCAGCGCGCGGGGCGGCACCGGCTCGATCTCCCGGCGCAGCGCCGCGAGCGAGCGGCGGCGCAGCAGCCGCAGTACCTCCGCGTCGCACCACTGGGCACCGGCCGAATCCGGGGTGAACTCCCCGGAGACGACCCGCCCGGTGGCGCCGAGCCGGCGCAGCGTCTGCTCCACCACGAACACGCCGAGCCCGAAGCGGGCCGCGCAACTCGCCGCGGCGAACGGCCCGTGGGTGCGGGCGTAGCGGGCCACCAGGTCGCCGAGCGGGTCGGCCACCGGGGCGAGGTACGCCTCGGCCACCCCGACCGGCAGTGCCACGCCGAGCGCGTCGCGCAGCCGGGCGGCGTCCTCGACGCCGACCCAGCGCTGCTGGCCGGCGATCCGGACCCGCAGCACCCGGCGGGCGGCCTCCAGCTCGGTCAGCCAGGTCTCCGGCGCGCCCCGCTCGGCCAGCTCTGCGGTGCTCAGGTCGCCGAGCACCCGCAGCAGCTCGACCACGTCCTCGGCGTCGCGTGGGCGGCGCTGCTCGGTCAGCCAGCGCAGCTGCCGTTCGGTCTCGGCGAGCACCGTCGGGTCCAGCAGTTCGCGGAGGTCGACCCGGCCGAGCAGCTCGCCGAGCAGCGTCGAGTCCAGGGCGAGCGCGGCGGCGCGCCGCTCGGCGAGCGGGGCGTCGCCCTCGTAGAGGAACGCCCCGACGTAGCCGAAGAGTAGTGACCGGGCGAACGGGGACGGCTGGCTGGTCTCCACCTCGACCAGCCGCACCTTGCGGTTGGCCAGGTCGCGCATCAGCCCGGCCAGCGCAGGCTGGTCGAAGACGTCCTGGAGGCACTCCCGGGCGGCCTCCAGAGTGACTGGGAAGTCGGCGTACTCGCGGGCCACGTCGAGCAACTGCGCGGCACGTTGCCGCTGCTGCCAGAGCGGTTGGCGGCGGCGCGGGTCGCGGCGGGGCAGCAGCAGCGACCGGGCGGCGCACTCCCGGAATCGAGCGGCGAACAGCGCCGAGGTGCCGACCGACTCCTCCACGAGCTGGGCGATCTCGTCGGGATCGAAGACCACCACGTCGGCGCCGGGTGGCTCGTCGGCGGTGTCCGGCAGGCGCACGACGATGCCGTCGTCGGAGGGCATCACCTGGGCGTCCACCCCGTAGCGCTCGGCCAGCCGGCGGCCCACCGCGAGGGCCCACGGCCCGTTGACCCGCGCACCGAGGACGCTGTGCACGGCCAGCCGCCAGTCGCCCAGCTCGTCGCGGAACCGCTCGACCACGATCGTCCGGTCGTCGGGCAGCGAGCGGGTGGCTTCCCGCTGCTCGCGCAGGTACGCCATCAGGTTGGCGGCTGCCCAGTCGTCCAGCCCGCCGGCGCGCAGCGCGGCCAGCGCCGCCTCGTCGGTCTGGCGCAGCAGGGTGCGCACCCGGGCGCCGATGGCGCGGCCCAGCTCGACCGGCCGGCCCAGCTGGTCGCCCTTCCAGAACGGCATCCGGGCCGCCTGCCCGGGGGCCGGCGAGACCAGCACCCGGTCCGGGGTGATCTCCTCGATCCGCCAGGAGGACGAGCCGAGCAGGAAGACGTCGCCGACGCGCGACTCGTAGACCATCTCCTCGTCCAGCTCGCCGACCCGGGCGGCGCGCTCGGCGCCGGCCAGGAAGACCCCGAACAGGCCCCGGTCGGGGATGGTGCCGCCGCTGGTCACGGCGAGCCGCTGCGCGCCGGGGCGGCCGGTGAGCAAGTCGGTGGCCCGGTCCCAGACCAGCCTGGGGCGCAGCTCGGCGAAGGCGGTGGACGGGTAGCGGCCGGAGAGCATGTCCAGTACGGCGTGCAGCGCGGAGTCGGGCAGCTCGGCGAAGGGCGCGGCCCGGCGGACCAGCACGGCCAGGTCGCCGACCCGCCACGGCTCCAGTGCCACCATGGCGACGATCTGCTGGGCCAGCACGTCCAGCGGGTTGCGCGGGTAGTGCAGCTCCTCGATCGCGCCGTCGGTCATCCGCTCGGCGACCACCGCGCAGGAGAGCAGGTCGCCGCGGTGCTTGGGAAAGACCACCCCGCGGGAGACCGCGCCCACCTGGTGCCCGGCCCGGCCGACCCGTTGCAGCCCGGCGGCCACGCTCGGCGGCGCCTCGATCTGCACCACCAGGTCGACCGCGCCCATGTCGATGCCCAGCTCCAGGCTGGAGGTGGCCACCACCGCCGGGAGCTGGCCGGACTTGAGCGCCTCCTCGATGTGCTTGCGCTCCTCCCGGGAGACGCTGCCGTGGTGCGCCCGGGCGATCACCGGCGTCGCGCCGGTGGCCGCGCCGGACTGGGCCATGACCTCGGCCGGGGGCCGGCTGCGGACCGGACCGGCCGGGCCACCCCACCGCGGCGCGTCGCTCACCGGGCCGTCGTCGCCCGCCGGGCCGTCGCCCGGCGACCACCCGTCCGGTACGCCGACCGCGCCGTTGCCTGCCTGTGCGGTGGCCTGTGCGCTGGCCACCTCCTCGGCGGCCAACTCGTTGAGGCGCGCGCAGAGCCGCTCGGCGCTGCGCCGGGAGTTGGTGAAGACGATGGTGGAGCGGTGTGCCCCGATCAGGGAGAAGACCCGCTCCTCCACGGCCGGCCAGATCGAGGCGCGGCGCGGCCCGGGACCGCCGAGGGCGTCCTCCGATGGCTGCTCCTGCTCGTCCAGGCGGGTCATGTCCTCCACCGGGACCTGCACGCTGACCTCGATGGTCTTCGGTGTGGCCGGCTGCACGACGTCGACCGGCCGGGCGCCGCCGAGGAAGCGGGCGCAGGCGTCGATCGGCCGGACGGTCGCGGAGAGGCCGATCCGCTGTGCCGGGGCGGGCAGCAGCTCGTCGAGACGTTCCAGTGAGAGGGCGAGATGGGCGCCGCGCTTGCTGCCGGCCACCGCGTGGACCTCGTCGACGATCACCGTCTGGACGCCGCGCAGTGAATCCCGGGCGGCGGAGGTGAGCAGCAGGAACAGCGACTCGGGCGTGGTGATGAGGATGTCCGGTGGGGTGCGGGCGAAGGCTCGGCGCTCGTCGGCCGGGGTGTCGCCGGTGCGCATCCCGACGGTGATGTCGGGCGGGGCGACGCCGAGCCGGGTCGCCGCCTGCCGGATGCCGGCCAGCGGGGCGCGCAGGTTGCGCTCCACGTCGACGGCGAGCGCCTTGAGCGGGCTGACGTAGAGCACCCGGCACCGCTGTCGGGCCTCGGCCGGAGCCGGCTCGCGGGCCAGCCGGTCCAGCGACCAGAGGAAGGCCGCGAGCGTCTTGCCGGAGCCGGTGGGTGCCACGACGAGGGCGTTGCGGCCGGCGGCGACCGATCGCCAGGCGCCGGCCTGGGCGGCGGTGGGCGCGGCGAAGGCGGCGTCGAACCATGCGCGGGTGGCCGGGCCGAACCCGGCGAGCGCCGCGCCGGTGTCTGCGTCTGCGCCGGTCACCGGTCCATCGTGCCCCGCTGGTACGACAACCACGAACGATCCACGGTGGAATGTGTCCGGCTGAACGGCATAAGCACCGAACGCGCGCTTAATACGTTAAGTCTCACTTAACTGCTTGCTTCTGAGGAGCAACATAAAGTAACTTCACTCGCAACGCGAACCGGGGTGGAGGGATCGGATGGCCGGCGAGCAGCGCAACGTCGAACCCGGCACCGATGTGCTGATCCGCAAGGTCGACAGCCACCTCGCCACGCTCCGCGGCGGCCTGCACGGTGCCGAGCTGCAGCTCGCCGAACGCCTCGCCCGCTGCCTGCGCGAGTTGGTCGTCTCGACCGCCCAGGCCAGCGCCGCCGACCGCGGCCAGGTCCGCGTCGCCGTCCACTACTTCGTGCTGCGCCGGGAGAGCCGTGGCCGGCTGCTCTCGGTGCGGTCGCTGGCCGCAGCGGAGCGGGTGGTCGACAAGGTCGCGCGTCAGCTCGGTCGCGTCGACCTGCTCGCCGAGTTGGCACGAGGCCGCCCGGCCAGCGACGACACGGTGCCCGTCGAGGACGCCCTGCTGCGCTGACCGCCGACGATGTCCGCGGCCTGCTGCCGCACCTCGCACGCCTGGCGCACCCGCCCGTCGCCGACAGCGCACGAATTCCGGCAAAACGGCCCGGCGAGCGACGAACTGACGTCTGATCGCTGCTAGGCGCCACCGCTGTCCGGCGTCGGCCACCTCGATCGGGAGCGCGAGTGCTGGTACTGCTCATCCTCCACCTCGTGGCGTCCCTATCCGCGCCGCTGCTCGTCCGGTGGTGGGGGCCACGAGCGTGCTACCCGCTGGCGCTGGCGCCGGCCGCCGCGTTCTGCTGGGCGGTGGCTCGCACCCCGGCCGTCAGCCACGGCGGGGCGGTGGTCGAGACGTACCCGTGGATCCGGCAGTTGGGCCTCGACATCGCGCTACGGCTCACCACGCTGTCCTGGCTGATGACCCTGCTGATCGGCGGCATCGGCGCGCTGGTGCTGGTCTACTGCGCCCGGTACTTCGCCGCCGGCTCGACTGGGTTGGCGCAGTTCGCCGGGGTCCTGGTCGCCTTCGCCGGCGCGATGCTGGTCCTGGTCTTCGCCGACGACCTGCTGCTGCTCTACGTGGGGTGGGAGCTGACCACGATCTTCTCGTACCTGTTGATCGGCCACAGCACCGAACGGCGGTCCAGCCGGTGGGCGGCAGCGCACGCGCTGACCGTCACCACGCTGGGCGGGCTGGCAATGCTGGTCGGGTTCATCATGCTGGGCGAGCACGCCGGCACCTACCGCTGGTCCGAGATAGCCGCACAGCCGCTGCCCGGCGGCGGGTACCTGGTCACCGTGGTGCTGCTGATCCTTGCCGGCGCGCTGTCCAAGTCGGCGGTGCTGCCGTTCAGCTCCTGGCTGCCGGCCGCGATGGCGGCACCCACCCCGGTCAGCGCGTACCTGCACGCCGCCGCCATGGTCAAGGCCGGCGTTTACCTGATCGGGCTGCTCGCGCCGGTGCTCGCCACGGTCGGTCCGTGGCGGCCCGTGGTGCAGGTCGCCGGTCTGGCCACCATGCTGTTCGGTGGCTGGGCGGCGCTGCGGCAGACCGACCTGAAGCTGTTGCTGGCATACGGGACGGTCAGCCAGCTTGGCCTGCTGGTCACGGTGACCGGGGCCGGCACCCCGGACGCCGCCCTGGCCGGCACCGCGATGCTGCTGTCGCACGCGCTGTTCAAGGCGTCGCTGTTCCTGGTCGTCGGCGTCATCGACCACAGCGCCGGCACCCGCGACCTGCGCCAACTGTCCGGGCTGCGGCACTGGTCGCGGCCGCTGTTCGTGGTCGCTGTGCTGGCCGCGGCGTCGATGGCCGGGTTGCCGCCGTTGGTCGGCTTCGTGGCCAAGGAGGCGGTGTTCGCGGCGTTCACCGACCAGCCGGTGATCCTCGCTGGTCTGGTTGCCGGGACGGTGCTCACCGTCGCGTACAGCGCCCGCTTCGTCTGGGGCGCGTTCGCCGACCGGCCCGGCGTGGAGCCGGTCCAGGCCGGTCGGGTCGCTGGGCCGCTGCTGGTCCCACCGGCCGTGCTGGCCGGCGTCAGCCTGCTCGCCGGCCCGGCCGCCAGCGTGGTGGACGGCCTGCTGCGCCCGTACGCCGATCTGCTCGGCGGGGTGCACGCGCATCTGGCGCTCTGGTCCGGACCGACCCTGGCGCTCGGCCTGTCCGTGCTGGCGCTCGCCGGCGGCGGCCTGCTCTTCGCCCTGCGCGGACCGCTCGCCCCGGTGCTGGCCCGGACCCACTCGCCGATCACCGGCAGCCAGGGGTACGAGTGGATCGTGGGCCGGTTCGACCGGATGGCCATCGAGGTCACCGGAGCGACCCAGCGTGGCTCCCTGCCGCAGTATCTGGGCATCATCCTGGTCGTCCTGGTGCTGCTGCCCGGCGGGGCGATGCTCGCCGCAGGCCCGTGGCACGCTCGGATCCCGCTCTGGGACTCCGCGCTGCAACCGGTGGTCGTGGTGGTGATCGCGGTGGCCGCGGTGCTGGCGGTCGGTGCCCGCCGGCGGCTGACCGCGATGCTGCTGGTCGGGATGACCGGCTACGGCATCGCCCTGCTGTTCGTCCTGCACGGCGCGCCCGACCTCGCGCTCACCCAGTTCCTGGTGGAGACCGCGACCATCGCGGTCTTCGTGCTGGTGCTGCGCCGCCTGCCGGAACGGTTCTCGGCCCGCCCGCTGCGCCGCAGCCGGTGGGCCCGCCGGGCGATCGGGGTGGCGGCGGGCGTGGTGGCCGCCGGGCTGGCCCTCGTCGCGGCGGGCGCCCGTCGGGCACCGGAGATCTCTGCCGCCTTTCCGGACCTGGCGGTGGCCCAGGGGTACGGCCGGAACGTGGTGAATGTGACCCTGGTCGACATTCGGGCCTGGGACACCATGGGGGAGCTGTCGGTGCTGGTGGTGGCCGCGACCGGGGTGGCCAGCCTGGTCTTCGAGCGGTCCCGCGGCGGGCCACGGCCGCGCCGGCCGGGGTCGGACAGTCGGGCCAACCGAACCGGCCGGCCGGTGTGGCTGCGCGGAGGGCCCACCCTGCACGAGGAGCGGCGGTCGATCGTCCTGGAGGTGGTCATCCGGCTGATCTTCCACACCGTGGTGCTGTTCTCCCTGTTCCTGCTCTTCTCCGGGCACAACGCGCCGGGCGGCGGCTTCGCCGGTGGGCTGGTGGCGGGTCTCGCCCTGGTGGTCCGCTACCTGGCCGGCGGCCGGTACGAGCTGGCCGAGGCGGCCCCGGTCGGCGCCGGCACGGTCCTCGGCGCCGGGCTGGCCGTGTCGGTGGGCACGGGCGTGGTGGCGCTGCTGGCCGGCGGATCGGTGCTGGAGAGCGCCAAGGTCGATCAGTCCCTACCGCTGGTCGGCGACGCCCACCTGGTCACGTCGCTCTTCTTCGACGTCGGCGTGTACCTGGTCGTGATCGGGCTGGTGCTGGATGTCCTGCGCAGCCTGGGAGCCGAGGTGGATCGGCACATCGAGGCGACCGGAACCGCCACCGGCGGGCTCGCCGTCGACAAGGGGGACCGGGCATGACCACCGGCGGCGCGGGGCCCACGCTGGTGCTGGTGCTCGCCGTCGGGGTGCTGGTCGGCTGCGGGGTGATCCTGCTGCTGGAGCGCAGCCTGACCCGGATCCTGCTCGGCGTGATCCTGATCGGCAACGGGGTCAACCTGTTGATCCTGTTGGGCGGCCGGTCCGGTGGGGCACCGATCGTCGGCACCGGCCCGGTGGACCGGATGAGCGATCCGCTGCCGCAGGCCATGGTGCTGACCGCCATCGTGATCACCTTCGGGTTTACCGCGTTCCTGCTCGCCGTGGCGTACCGCAGCTGGTATCTCACCGGCGACGACGAGGTGCCCGATGACCTTGAGGACCAGCAGATCATCCGCCGGGCCGAGCGCAACGAGACGGGCGCCATGGATGTCGGTGGGGAGGGCCCGGACGAGGACCCGGAGCAGGTCGATCCCGAGCCCGCCCGGCGTCGGCTGCGGCGCGGGGACGAGGCGTGATGAGCGCGCTGCTGCCGTTGCCGGTGGTGGTGCCGCTGCTCGGTGCGGCGCTGACCCTGCTGCTGGCTGCCCGGCCCCGGCTCCAGCGGGCGGTCAGCACGCTCTGCCTGAGCGGCACCCTCGCCGTGGCGGTTCTGTTGCTGGTGCAGGCGTACCGGCACGGTCCGGTGGTGATGGCGGTGGGCGCCTGGCCGGCGCCGGTCGGCATCGTCCTGGTCGCCGATCAACTCGCCGCGCTGATGCTGGTGGTCTCCTCGGCGGTCACCCTCTGCGTGCTGCTCTACTCGATTGGCCAGGGCGGGAGCGAGAGGGACGAGAAGGCGCCGGTGGCCATCTTCCACCCGACGTACCTGGTGCTCACCGCCGGAGTCACCAACGCGTTCCTCGCCGGTGAC
This sequence comes from Micromonospora sp. NBC_00389, assembly GCF_036059255.1. Classification (NCBI taxonomy): domain Bacteria; kingdom Bacillati; phylum Actinomycetota; class Actinomycetes; order Micromonosporales; family Micromonosporaceae; genus Micromonospora; species Micromonospora sp. NBC_00389. Next base: position 3,173,880 of record NZ_CP107947.1, read on the forward strand.
CTGTTCAACCTCTTCGTCGGTTTCGAGATACTGCTGGCTGCCAGCTTCGTGCTGATCACGCTGGGCGGCACCGAGACCCGGATCCGGACCGGCTCGACGTACGTCGTGGTCAGCATCCTTTCCTCGATGATCTTCCTGACCGCGGTGGGGCTGGTGTACGCGGCCACCGGCACACTCAACCTGGCCCAGCTCGCCCAGCGCCTCGACGACCTGCCGGACGGCGTCCGGCTGACCCTGGAGCTGATGCTGCTGCTCGGCTTCGCGATCAAGGCGGCGGTCTTCCCCCTGTCGGCCTGGCTGCCGGACAGCTACCCCACCGCGCCGGCCCCGGTCACCGCCGTCTTCGCGGGGTTGCTCACCAAGGTGGGCGTCTACGCGATCATCCGCACCGAAACGCTGCTCTTCCCGGGCGGGCAGGTCGACGGGCTGCTCATGGTCGTCGCCGGGCTGACCATGCTGGTCGGCATCCTCGGCGCGGTGGCCCAGTCGGACCTGAAGCGGCTCCTCTCGTTCACCCTGGTCAGCCACATCGGCTACATGATCTTCGGGGTGGCGTTGAGCACGGCCGCCGGGCTCTCCGGCGCGATCTTCTACGTGGTGCACCACATCACCATCCAGACCACGCTGTTCCTGGTCGCCGGGCTGGTCGAGGAGCGGGCCGGCAGCACCGACCTGCGCCGCCTCGGCGGGCTGGCCCGGATGGCGCCGCTGCTCGGCGTGCTGTTCTTCGTCCCGGCGATGAACCTCGCCGGGGTGCCGCCGTTCTCCGGCTTCCTCGGCAAGCTCGGCCTGCTCCAGGCCGGGGCGGCAGCCGGCGGTCCGCTGCCCTGGGCGCTGGTCGCGGCCGGCACGCTGACCAGCCTGCTCACCCTCTACGTGGCCTCCCGGGTGTGGAACATCGCCTTCTGGCGGTCGCCCCGGCTGGCCACCGCCGAGCCCGCCGTCCGAGTGCCCACGCTGATGGTCGGGGCCACCGGGGGCCTGGTCGCGTTCGGGCTGGCGCTGACCGTGCTGGCCGGCCCGATCTTCGACGTCACCGCCGACTCGGCCGCCGACCTGATCTCGCGTACCCCGTACGTGCGGGCCGTGCTGCCGGGTGGCGCACCGTGACCGGCCCGCGCGGGACGACTCCGGCGGTCGCCGGCCCACCCCCGCGGCGGGGTCGGCTCGGGCGCTGGCGGGACCAGGCGCTGGCGCTCGGCTGGCTGGTGGTGGTCTGGAACCTGCTCTGGGGCGAGGTCAACTGGGCCAACCTGGCCGGCGGCCTGCTGGTGGGCGGTGCGGTGCTGCTGTTCTTCCCGCTACCGCCGGTCACCTTCGGCGGCCGCCTGCGCCCCTGGGCGCTGCTGGTGTTCGCGGTCAATTTCGGCACGGAACTGGTGAGCGCGAGCCTGCACGTCGCCCGGATCGCCGTGCAGCCCGGCTACCGGCCGCGCGGGGCGATCATCGCGGTTCAGCTGCGGGTGCCCACCGACCTGAACCTGGCGCTCACCGCCGAGGCGGTCTCGCTGGTGCCCGGCACGCTGATCCTCGAGCTCGACCGGGATTCCGGGACGCTCTACCTGCACGTGCTGGACACCCACGGGCCGGCGGACCTGACCGCCGCCCGGGAGCGCACCCTCGCCGTCGAGCGGCGGATCATCCGCGCGGTGGGCTCCGCCGCCGAGCTGCGCCGCGTCCAGTCCGATCCCGTCGAGAGGGGTATCCGCCCGTGACCACGTTCCTGGCCGTCGTCCTCACCGTCCTGCTGTCGGTGACCGCGCTGCTCGCGCTGGCCCGGCTCTATCGGGGCCCATCGCTGCTGGACCGGGTGATCGCCGCGGATGTGCTGCTCGCCACCATGGTCGGCGCGGTGGGCGCCGAGGCGGCGGTCAACCGGCACGCCACCACGCTGCCCGTGCTGGTGGTGCTCTCCCTGCTCGGCTTCGTCGGCACGGTGTCAATGGTCCGCTTCGCCGTCCGGGAGCAGCCGTGATCGGGACGATCGCGGACTGGCTCGGTGCCGGTTGCCTGGTGGCCGGCGCGCTGCTCGGCCTGGCCGCTGGGATCGGCGCCCTGCGCTTTCCGGACGCGCTGTCCCGGATGCACGCGGCCACCAAGCCGCAGGTGCTCGGGGTGCTCCTGCTGCTGCTCGGCATCGCGCTGCGGCTGCGTAGCCCGGCGGATCTCGGCATGATCCTGCTGGTGGGGGTCTTCCAGTTGGCCACCGTGCCGGTCGCGGCGCAGATGGTCGGCCGCGCGGCGTACCGGTCCGGCCGGCTGGACCGAAGTCTGCTCGACGCGGACGAACTGGCCGGACGCGACCTGGGTGGCGGCCGGGCAGGACCGGCGTGACGATCGGGCGGCCGCGTGAACCGGACGATCAGGCCCCTTCGGCCTACCCCCAGCGGAGTCCCAGACAGCGCCGATAAAATAGCGGCATGATCGACTCGTCTGCCCAGGAGGGCAGCAGTAGCCAGCCGGGTTGTGCCCGGCATCTTCCCGCCCCGACGACCCCGGGAGCCCTGAGCGACCCGTGTTGATCGTCGTTGGCCTTCTTCTGATTATCGTGCTCACCGCCGCCACCGGTTATTTCGTGGCGCAGGAGTTCGGCTATGTCGCCGTGGACCGGGGCAAGCTCCGCCAGCTCGCCGATGACGGCGACCAGGCCGCCGCTCGGGCCCTGGCCGTCACCAGCCGGCTCTCCTTCATGCTCTCCGGAGCGCAGCTCGGCATCACCGTCACCGCGCTGCTGGTCGGGTACGTCGCTGAGCCGTTCCTCGGCGGCGGCCTCGCCGACCTGTTCGGCCTGGCTGGCGTCAGCGAGGCGGTCAGCCTGCCGCTGTCGGTGGCGCTGGCTCTGATCTTCGCCACCGTGGTGCAGATGGTCCTCGGTGAGCTGGCCCCCAAGAACCTGGCCATCGCCCGGGCCGAGCGGCTGGCCCGAGTGCTGAGCCGGTCCACCCTGGTGTACCTCGCCATCGCCGGGCCGGTGATCCGGCTCTTCGACCGGGCGTCGGTGCGGCTGCTCCGCCGGATCGGCATCGAGCCGATCGAGGAGCTGCCCAGCGGTGCCACCCCTGCCGACCTGGAACAGATCATCGCCGAGTCCCGCGAGGAGGGCACGCTGGACGCCGAGATGTCCACGCTGCTCGACCGAGGTCTGGACTTCCGGGAGCTGACCGCTGGCGAGGCCATGGTGCCCCGGGTCGACGTGCACACCGTACGGGCGCACGAGCCGGTGAGCCGGGTGGTGGAGTTGTTGGACACCGGTCACTCCCGGTTCCCCGTGCGCGGCGCGGACGGCGTCGACGACCTGATCGGCATCGTCGGCATCGCCGACGTGCTGGGCGTACCGCCGGGGGAGCGGACCACGACCCCGGTGAGCGCGGTGGCCGGGCCGCCGCTGCTGGTGCCGGAGACGCTGCCGCTGCCCACGGTGCTCGACCGGCTGCGGTCCGGGCACCGACAGATGGCCTGCGTGGTCGACGAGTACGGCGGCTTCGCCGGCGTGATCACGTTGGAGGACATCGCCGAGGAACTGGTCGGCCCGATCCGGGACGAGGACGACCCGCCCGAGCGGGCGCCCGCCCGACAGGACGACGGGTCCTGGGTGGTGCCGGCCCGCTGGCGGATCGACGAGGTCGCCGACAGCACTGGCATCGCGCTGCCCGAGGCCCCGGAGTACGACACCCTCTCCGGGCTGGTCATGCGGGAGCTGGGCCGGGTGCCGGAGGTCGGCGACCGGCTGGAGATCAGGTTGCTGCCCGAGGGTGCCGACGCCGAGGACGGCGAGGCGGAGCCCCGGGCGCTGGTCGAGGTGCTGGCCGTGGACCGGCACGTGGCCGACTCGGTCCGGCTTCAGCTGGCCGAGCCGGGCGAGCGTAGCGAGGTGTCCGCATGAGCCCCGGGATCGCACTGTTCGTCTCGGTGGTCCTGCTGGCGCTGAACGGGTTCTTCGTGGCCGCCGAGTTCGCCCTGATTGCCAGCAAGCGGTACCGCCTGGAGCAGGCGGCGGCGAGCGGCGGCCGGGCGGCCCAGGCCGCGCTGGACGGCGTCCGCGAGCTGTCGCTGATGCTGGCCGGTGCGCAGCTCGGCATCACGCTGTGCACCCTGGGGCTCGGCGCGCTGGCCGAGCCGGCAATCGAGCACCTGCTCAGCCCTCTGCTGCACGCCGTGGGTCTGCCGGACGCGGCCAGCCACGGGATCGCTCTGATCTTCGCACTCGGTGTGGTCACCTTCCTGCACCTGGTGGTGGGGGAGATGGCGCCGAAGTCGTGGGCGATCACCGACCCGGAGCGCTCGGCCATCCTGCTCGCGCTGCCGTTCCGTGCTTTCGCCCGGGTGTCCCGGCCGGTGCTCTCCGCGCTCAACGCCATGGCCAACGCGATCCTGCGGCTGTTCGGGGTCAACCAGCAGGATCAGCTGGCCCAGGTGCACGGCCCGGACGAGCTGCGGATCCTGCTGGAGCAGTCCCGCGAGCACGGGTTGCTCGGTGCCGAGCAGCACCAGCTGCTCACCAGCATGCTGGAGTTGCAGGGCACATCGGTGGCGCAGGTGATGGAGCCGTTCGCCACCATGGTCACCGTTGGTAGGGACGACCCGGCCGAGCGGATCGAGCAGGTCAGCCGGGACAGTGGCCGGTCCCGGCTGGCGGTGCTGGACGAGGCGGGTGACGTCTGCGGCCTGGTGCACGTCCGGGAGGCGGTGCGGGTGGTCACCGCCGGCCGCAGCGCCACCGTCGGGGAGCTGATGACCTCCGCGTTCACCCTGCCCGCGACCTCCTCGGTCACCGAGGCGGTGGCCGCGATGCGGGCCCGGCAGTCCCAGCTCGCGCTCGTGCGCAACGGGGGTGGCCCGGCCCGGCCGATCGGTTTCGTGGCGCTGGAGGACCTGTTGGAGGAGGTCATCGGCGAGTTCGACGACGAGACCGACACGGTGCCGCGCGGCCGCCGCATGAGGTGAAAACGGAGGGGTGGTCCCTCTTCGCGGAAGTTGAGGTGGCCACGCGCGGGGTCCGCGAGAGTTGAGGGGGCCTCGCGGGGGTTGAGGTGGCTGTGAGCGTGGCCTGGTGGAGGGGGCGCGGTGCGGCTGACGGGGGTGTCCCGGGAGTCCGGCTGGACCGGGCTGTCCGTGCAGACCACGCTGGCCAATCCGAGCACCCGACCGGGCCTGCGCCTGCCAGGGCGGGTGACGCTGGCGGCCGGGCCGGGCGACGTACTGGTGCGGCACATCCGGCTCGGCCTGGTCACCACGGTCGAGCCGGATGACCCGGCCGCCGCTCGGCGCCTGATGCAGTTCTGTCAGGTGCTGATCGCCGGCCGGTTCGTCGTGCCGGCCGGTCGTCGGCGAGCGGTCGACTTCGCGATGCCGTTGCCGTGGGAGACCCCGGTGACCATCTTCGGCGGGGTGCCGCTGCTGAACCTGCGGATGGGGCTGCGGACCGAGGTGTCCGTCGACCCGGAGCTGGATCAGGGCGCCATGGTGCCGGTCTTCGTGCACCCGATCCCCACCCAGCAGCACGTGCTGGCGGCGCTGGAGACGCTGGGTTTCGTGATCCGCCAAGCCGGGTTGCAGGAGGGTGGGCTGCCCGGGGTGGAGCACACCCTGCCGCTGCACCAGCGGTGGGGCTACTGGGTGGCGCCGCTCTACGCCGGCCCGATCACCGAGCTGGAGGTGATCTTCGTGACCAACTCGGCGGGTCTGGAGGCGATTCTCTGGATGGACCGCCGGCTGGCGCTGGCCGGGATCACCCACCAGAGCATCAGCCGGTTCCGGATCTGGCACGCGGACGCCGACCGGCGGGACTGGGTCGCCACCGTGGACGGCTGGTTGCGCCAGGCCATCAACCGGCACGCCGCCGCGGCCGCGCACGCCGACTGGTCCGCGCAGATCAGTGAGTCCGCCCATGTGAGCCGCCATCCCGACGAGCCGGTCCGGCCCGGCTTCGGCCTCGGCGGCACCGCTGGCGGGGCCGGCGTCGGTGGTGGCGGCTCCGGCGGTGACGGCACCTGACCAGGGTCGGGTCAGCCGGCGCTGGCGGTGGCGAGCTTGAGGCTGAAGGCGAGGAAGAGCGCGGCGACGGCGGTGGTGCCGCCGGCGGCGAGCCGGCGGCGCTGGCTGAACTGCGCGGCCAGGAAGGTGCCCGCGAAGATCAACGCGGTCAGGTAGAGCGCGCTGGTCACCTGAGCGATCAGCCCCAGCAGCAGGAACGACAGCGCCGGCCAGGCGTAGCCGGGGTCGACGAACTGGATGAAGAACGAGATGAAGAACAGGATCGCCTTCGGGTTCAGCAGGCTGATCACCAGCGCCTTGCGGAACGGGCTGCGCATCGCCGCCGGCTCCGCGGCGTCGATGAGCCGCGGCGTGCTCGGGTCGTTGCGGTCGCGCCAGCGCCGCCAGGCGCCGCGCAGCATGGTCACCCCGACATACCCGAGGTACGCGGCGCCGACGTACTTGATCACCATGAACACCGGCGGGTACGCCTTGAGCAGCGACGCCACCCCGGCGGCGGAGAGGAACATCAGCACCCCGTCGCCGACGAACACCCCGCCAGCGGCCCGGTAGCCGGCCCCCACGCCCCGTTTGGCGGCGGTGGAGAGCACGAAGAGTGAGTTCGGCCCGGGCAGCAGGATGATGGCCACGGTGCCCAGCACGTACGTCCAGATGTCGGTGATCCCCAGCACGCCCGCCATCATCACGCCACCGGTGCCGTCCGGCGAAGCCTTTCCCGGAGCCTGAGCTGTGCGTTCGGCCACTCGTCGACGGTCATCGCGTACTGCACGGTGTCCCGCCAGGAGCCGTCCGGGCGTTGCCGGTGCATCCGCAGCACGCCCTCCCGGGTGGCGCCGAGCCGTTCGATGGCCGCCTGCGAGCGTTCGTTGCGGATGTCGGTGTGCCAGGCCACCCGCACCGCGCCCAACTCGTCGAAGGCCCGACTGAGCAGCAGCAGCTTCGCCTCGGTGTTGATCCCGGTACGCCACCACGGCCGGCCCAGGAAGGTGTACCCGATCGCGACCGACCGCCGTTCCGGGTCGATCTCGTAGTAGGACGTGCTGCCGACCACCGCCCCGGTCGCCGCGCAGCGCTGCACCCAGGGCACCCGCTCGCCGCGGTGCTGCGCGGCCAGCGCGGCGGCGATCACCTCGGCGGTCCCGTCTGGCGCGCTCGGTGCCGCGACGTTCATGTGCCGCCAGACCTCCTCGTCGGCGGTGGCGGTGTGCAGCTCGTCGGCGTGGGCCAGGTCCAGCGGCTCCAGCCGGACGTGTTCGCCGCTCATCGGGGCCGGGTCGTGCCAGGGCGTGCGGGGCGCCCGGAGGTACGCCGGCAGCGGCGCGGTGACTCCAGCGTCCGGCTCGGGCAGCCCGGCGGTCAGCCGCAGCGGCAGGACCCCGGCCCAGTGCGGCAGGTGCAGGTCGGCCTCGTCCTCGCGGACTCCTCCGCTGCGGGCCCGGACCGACACCTCGCGCAGCGGCAGTGCCAGTACGGCGGTCTCGGCCAGCTCCCGCCGGCTGGGCGGGCGGCTGTCCGCGCTGCGTCCCGCGCCCACCTTCTCCACCAGCGCGGTGAGCATGGCGGTCTTCTCCCGCTCGTCGGTGACCAGCCGGGCGGTGCCCAGCGCGACCACTGAGCGGTAGTTGGCGCTGTGGTGGAACTGGGAGCGGGCGTAGACCAGGCCGTCGAGCAGGGTCACCGTGACGCAGACCGGCAGCCCGTCGCCCCGGGCGGCGAGCAGCGGCCGGCTGCCGGTGGAGCCGTGCAGGTAGAGCGTGTCGCCGATCCGTACGTGCAGGGTGGGCAGCACCCGCGGCTGGCCGTCGACGGTGAACCCCAGCGCGCAGTGGTACGCCTCGTCGAGCACGGCGTGCGCGGCGTCCCGGTCGTAGCTCATCTTGTCGCGGGAACGGTTGGGGGTGGTCCGGGCGGTGGGTGGGTACATGCTCGCCCCTTTGTTCTAGTACAATCTCTGATTTGTGTCAGCACGCTATCAGTTCGCCGGGACGACGGCCGTCGCGATTTCGGCCAGCATCGAGTCGGGCATCCGTACGGGTGCCCTGCCACCCGGGACCGCCCTGCCACCGGTCCGGGTGCTCGCCGCCGAGCTGGGCGTCAGCCCGGCCACCGTCGCCCGCGCCTACCAGGAGCTGCGCCAGCGCGGCCTGCTCGCCACCGCCGGGCGGCACGGCACCCGGGTGCGCCCCCGCCCGCCGGTGGCCGCCCGGCGCTCCGCGCTGCGCCCGGCGCCGTTGCCCGGTGCCCGTGACCTGTCCCGGGGCGAGCCCGACTCCCGGCTGCTGCCCTCGCTCGGCCCGCACCTGGCGGCCCTCGCCGCCGAGGCCGGCCCGCCGGTCGGCTACTCCACCGCCGGAGTGCTGCCCGAGCTTGCGGTGGCGGCCCGCGCCCGGCTGAGCGCCGACGGAGTGCCGGCCGGGGAGCTCACCCTCACCGGTGGCGCGCTGGACGGCATCGAGCGGCTGCTCGGCGCCCACCTGCGTCCCGGCGACGCGGTGGCGGTCGAGGATCCGGGCTGGGCCAACCTGCTCGACCTGGTCGCCGCGCTGGGGCTACGCCCGATCGGCGTACCGCTGGACGACGAGGGTCCGCTGGTGGCCGGGGTGGCGGCCGCGCTCGCCGCCGGTGCGCGGGCGCTGGTGGTCACCAGCCGGGCGCAGAACCCGACCGGCGCGGCCGTCTCCGCCGCCCGGGCCGAGGCGCTGCGGGCGCTGCTCGCCGGCCGGCGGGACCTGCTGCTGATCGAGGACGACCACGCCGCCGAGCTGGCCCGCGTACCCCTGCACCCGCTGGCCGGGGCGACCCCGAGCTGGGCCTTCCTCCGGTCGGTGAGCAAACCCTTCGGCCCGGACCTGCGGCTGGCCGTGCTGGCTGGCGACGAGACCACGGTGGCCCGGGTGACCGGCCGGACGCGGGTGGGCGCCGGCTGGGTCTCCACCGTGCTGCAACGACTGGTGCTCGCGCTGTGGCGGGACCCGGCGGTCGCCGAGCTGGTGGAGCGGGCGGCGGAGAGTTACGAGCAGCGGCGCGAGGGGCTGCTGGCCGCGTTGGCGGAGCACGGCCTGACCGCGCACGGCCGCAGCGGCATCAACGTCTGGCTGCCGGTGGCGGACGAGACCAGCGCGGTCACCGCGCTGCGCGACGCCGGCTGGTCGGTGGCCCCCGGCAGCCTCTACCGAATCGCCGCCCCACCCGGCCTCCGCATCACCATCAGCCCTCTCGCCACGTCCGATCTCGCCCCGCTGGCCGCCGCGCTGGCCCAGGCCGCGGACCCAACCCCACTCCCGGGCTTCTCCACCTGACCCACCTCTCCCCGACCAGGTCCCGTCCAGGACAGAAAGCGGGAGATCGCGACGGTTTGGGCCGCGTGGGGTGGGTATGCGGAGCGCCGGAGGTGGGGACCATGGCTTCAGGTGGGACGCGCAAGGGGATCTGGATCGCGGTGGCGGTGGTGATCATCATCATCGTGATCGTGCTGATCGCGATGGCGTCCGGCGACGGCGGCGGCGGCAACGGGTACTGACGCGGTACGACCGGCTGCCCGCAGTCGCCGGGGCGTACCCGGCACGAGGCACCGAACAGGTATATAACAGTCGGCATGGCCAAGGAGACCGGGAGTGCCCCGGGCGCCCAGCGGTTCATCCCGCCCGACGCGGACACCATCGACGAGCTGCGTGCCGCCGCGGGTGGCTGTCGGGGGTGCGAGCTGTACCGGGACGCCTCGCAGACGGTCTTCGGCCGGGGCGACGAGAGCGCGCGAGTGGTGCTGGTCGGGGAGCAACCCGGCGACCTGGAGGACCAGAAGGGGCTGCCCTTCGTCGGTCCGGCCGGTCGGCTGCTGCGCCGCGCGGTCGACGACGCCGGGCTGGACCCGAGGCAGCTGTACCTCACCAACAGCGTGAAGCATTTCCGTTTTGAGCTGCGCGGCAAACGGCGGATCCATCAGACCCCGGACCAGGTGCACATCACCGCCTGCCGGCCCTGGCTGGTCGCCGAGTTCGCCCGGCTCCGGCCGGAGATCGTGGTGGTGCTCGGCGCGACCGCCGCCAAAGCGCTGCTCGGCCCGTCCTTCCGGGTGACCAAGCAGCGCGGGGAGTTGCTGCCCTGGCCAGCCTCGGCTCAGCACCCGGAGGACTTCACCCGCGTGCCGGTGGACAGCGCCGGCACGGTGGCCGGCGTGCCGCCGGCCCGGCTGCTGGCCACCATCCACCCGTCCGCCGTGCTGCGCGCCGACGACCAGGACAAGGCGTACGAGGGACTGGTCGCCGACCTCACCGTCGCCACCCGCGCCCTGCCCGCCTGAGAACGAGCGTCGGCTCGGCTGACAGCGAAACCCACTGCCGTCGGCGGCAGCGGGTGCGCGAGGATGGGTCACCCCCGTCCTGAGGAGCGCCGATGGCCACCGACCTGAGCGCGCCACGTACCGTCCGGCCCGACGTCGCGCCGATCCAGCGGCGCACCCTGCGGCTGCTCTTCACCACCCAGATCATCGGCGGCATCGGCGTGACCATCGGCATCGCCGTCGGTGCGCTGCTCGCCGCCCGGATCGCCGGCACCGCGGTAGCCGGCCTGGCGCAGAGCGCCGGGGTGGTCGGCGCGGCGCTGCTCGCCATCCCGGTCACCCGGATCATGGCGCGGCACGGCCGTCGGCCGGGCCTGGTGGTGGCGTACGCGGTCGGTGCCGTCGGCGGCGTGCTGGTGGTGCTGGCCGCGGTCACCCGCTCGGTGCCGCTGCTCTTCCTCGGCATGCTGTTCTTCGGCGGAGGCACCGCCGCGAACCTCCAGGCCCGTTACGCGGCGGTGGACCTCGCCGAGCCTGCCCGCCGGGCTCGGCAGCTCTCCCTGATCATCTGGGCCACCACCATCGGCGCGGTGGCCGCGCCGAACTTCGCCGCCCTGGCCGACCGGGTCACGAGTGGCTGGGGACTGCCGCCGCTGGCCGGCCCGTTCGCGTTCAGCGCGGCCGCGTTCGTGCTGGCCGGCGGCGTACTCCTCGGGTTGCTCCGGCCCGACCCGCTGCTCACCGCGCGCCGTCTCGCGGCGGCTGACGCGCCGGTGGCCGACGTGCCGGCGGCCGTGCTGGCCGCCGAGGCGCCAGCGGACGGCGGCCCGGTCGGTGGCGATGTGGCGCCGGCCGCCGCGCCGGTCGAGGTGCGTGCGCCGCGCGGCGCCGGGATGCGGGTGGCCTGGTCGGTGGTACGCGGGCGGCCCGCCGCCCGGCTCGGCATCGCGGCGGTGGCGGTCGGCCACCTGGTGATGGTGGCGGTGATGTCGATGACCCCGGTGCGGCTCGGTGAGTCGCACGCCGACGCCGACGTGCTACGGCTGGTCGGCATCGTGCTGAGCCTGCACATCGCCGGCATGTACGCCCTCTCCCCGCTGGTCGGCTGGCTCACCGACCGGCTCGGCCGGCGGGTGGTGATCCTCGGTGGGGTCGGGCTGCTGCTGGCAGCCTGTGCGGTCGCCGGCACCGCCGGGCACCACACGCCCCGGCTCTCGGTCGGTCTGGTGCTGCTCGGGCTGGGCTGGTCGGGGACGATGGTGGCCGGCTCGACGCTGCTCTCCGAGTCGGTGCCGGACGGCGTGCGGCCGAGCGTCCAGGGGCTGTCCGACCTGACCATGGGGCTGGCAGGGGCCGGCGCCGCCATGGCTAGCGGGTTTGTCATGCAGGTCGCCGGTTATCCGGTGCTCACCCTGCTCGCGGCGGTCGCGACGGTGCCCCTGGTGGCGCTAGCGTTGCGCCCGGTGCCGAGCGGGGCACCGGACGAGGAGGGCTGATCACGTGCGGCTGACCGACTTCTGGGCGCGGCTGGAGGAGGCGTTCGGGCCCGGCTACGCGGCCAGCATCGCCCGCGACCAGGTGCTGTCCCAGCTCGATGGACGCACCATCGAGCAGGCGTTGGCGTCGGGGGAGCAGACGCACGTGGTGTGGCGGGCGGTTTGCGCCGCGTACCCCGACCGAGTGCCCGCGCGACTACGCTGAGCAGCCTTTCCGGCGCTTCCGCGTGTCGCTTGTCGAGTCGTACACCTGTTCGGCTATTGTCCACAGCGGGGTGCTCGTCCACAGCTCGCGGCCCGTCGGCTGGTTTTCTGTCGGACCCAGCGCCTAGCGTGTCCGCGTGACGCGAAGCTCAGCAAAGACGCCGGCGAAGGCAGGGGTGGCAACCATGGCAGCAGGGCCTGACCGGGAGAAGGCACTCGACCTAGCTCTCGCTCAGATTGACAAGCAATTCGGCAAGGGCTCGGTGATGCGGCTGGGGGACCGGCCCGTCGTCCAGACCGCGATCATCCCGACCGGCTCCATCGCGCTCGACGTGGCACTCGGCATTGGCGGCCTGCCGCGCGGCCGGGTGGTCGAGATCTACGGCCCGGAGTCCAGCGGTAAGACCACGGTGGCGCTGCACTCGGTGGCCAGCGCCCAGCGGCTCGGCGGCATCGCGGCCTTCATCGACGCCGAGCACGCGCTCGACCCGGAGTACGCGAAGGCCCTCGGGGTCGACACCGACGCGATGCTGGTCTCCCAGCCGGACACCGGCGAGCAGGCGCTGGAGATCGCGGACATGCTGATCCGCTCCGGCGCGATCGACATCATCGTGATCGACTCGGTGGCGGCCCTGGTGCCGCGCGCCGAGATCGAGGGTGAGATGGGCGACAGCCACGTGGGCCTCCAGGCCCGGCTGATGAGCCAGGCGCTGCGGAAGATCACCGGTGTGCTCAGCAACACCGGCACCACGGCGATCTTCATCAACCAGCTCCGGGAAAAGATCGGCGTGATGTTCGGCAGCCCGGAGACCACCACCGGTGGTCGGGCACTGAAGTTCTACGCCTCGGTCCGGCTCGACGTGCGACGCATCGAGAGCCTCAAGGACGGCACCGACGTGGTCGGTAACCGCACCCGGGTCAAGGTCGTGAAGAACAAGGTCGCGGCCCCGTTCAAGCAGGCCGAGTTCGACATCATGTACGGCAAGGGCATCTCGCGCGAGGGCTCGCTGATCGACGTCGGCGTGGAGCAGGCGATCATCCGCAAGTCCGGCGCCTGGTACACGTACGACGGCGACCAGCTCGGCCAGGGCAAGGAGAAGGCCCGGGAGTTCCTCAAGGAAAACCCGGACGTGGCTGCCGAGATCGAGAAGAAGATCCTGGAGAAGCTCGGCGTCGGGGTCGGTGCGGGTGACGCCGCCGGCGGCCCGGAGCTGCCGCCGGTCGACTTCTGACCGGTCGCTGACCCATGGCAGGACGACGCGCCCGTACGGGACGGGGCTGGGATGCCAGCCCACCCCGTACGGGCGATGCCAGTGACCCGCCCCGCCCTCGCCGGGGTCGCCGTGGCCGGTCCGAGGAGGCCGACGCCGTCGAGTCCTCGGCGCCGCCTCGTGACGAGTCGGAGGTGGCGCGCGAGATCTGCCTGCGCCAACTCGCCGTCCGGCCACGCACCCGGGCCGAGCTGGCCGGGGCACTGGCCAAGCGGGGCATCTCCGAGCAGGTCTCGGCCGAGGTCCTCGACCGGTACGACGAGGTCGGCATCATCGACGACGCCGCGTTCGCTCGGGCCTGGGTGTCCAGCCGGCACACCGGGCGTGGCCTGGCCCGCCGGGCGCTCGCCAACGAGCTGCGCCAGCGGGGCGTGGACGGCGAGGTGGCCACCGAGGCGCTGGGCGAGCTGGACGAGGAGACCGAGGCCGAGACCGCCCGTGCCCTCGTGGAGAGAAAGCTGCGCACCGCCCGGGGTGAGCCCGACGCGATCTTCCGGCGACTGGTGGGCATGCTGGCCCGCAAGGGCTACCCACCCGGCGTGGCGATCCGGGCAGTGAAGGACGCGATCGCGGCGCAGAGCGCCGAGGCGGCCGAGTTCGCCGAGCAGATCGACGCCGACGCGCTCGCCGACGCCGAGGGCGAATTGGACCGCGACAACCGTCCGGTCGAGTGAGCGGCCCGGTCGGTGGTCCGGGGCGAATCCCGATGGGGGTGTGGGCCGGATGCTGAAGGCATGTCTGAACGGCGGACGCGGCCGGGAGGCCCATCCGGCCGTGCCGCTCACTCCGGCGGAGTTGGCCGCCGACGCGGCCCGCTGCGCGGCACTCGGCGTCGCGGCCGTGCACGTCCATCCCAGGGACGCGGCCGGCGCCGAGTCACTGCGGCCGGCGGTGACCGCTGACGCGCTGACCGCGATCCGCGCCGCCCGGCCGGGGCTGCCGGTCGGGGTGAGCACCGGAGCCTGGATCGAGCCGGATCCGGCCGCCCGGGTCGCCGCCGTCCGGGCCTGGCCGGTGCTGCCCGACTTCGCCTCGGTCAACGCACACGAGCCCGGCGCCGAGGCGGTCGCCGCCGCCCTGCACGAGCGCGGTGTGCTCGTCGAGGCGGGGCTGTGGACGCTCGACGCGGTCGCGGCGTACCGGAGCTGGCGGGTGCCGGCCGGGCGGGTCCTCGTCGAGTGCATGGCCGAGGACGTGGCGGTCGCGCTGGTCGACGCATCCCGGATCCTCACCGCGCTGCCGTCAGACGCACCGCCGGTGCTGCTGCACGCCGAGGGTCCGGCGACCTGGCCGGTCCTCGCCGAGGCGGTACGCCGGAGTTTGGGCGCCCGGATCGGGCTCGAGGACACCCTGCACCTGCCGGACGGCTCGCCCGCTGCGGACAACGCGGCGTTGGTGGCGGCAGCGGTGGCGGCCGGCGCCGGCTGACCGGAGTCGGGCCGGTGTTCTCAGTTAGACGGATGGGTCACACCCCGCTCGGTCGGCGGCCGTCGCCTGACAGCCGACTGGGCGCGGGCTGAGCAGGCCCGACACGTCCAGGGGGCAGTGCGCCTCGCGGAGTTTGTCCCCTCCTGTCCGACGCGACATCAGCACGCCGTGACGCTGTAACTTCGCTCCGTTCGGGGGGTTTGATCATGAGTCCTTGACCAGACCGCCCCTGGCGACCTAGCCTCGCCATACAGGCTCACATTGCCCGACCAGCGCAGGCTAAGCGCACAACATAGATCGCGTAACAGAACAGCATCACTTTGGCCGACTCCGCGGCCTTTGGCGGCAGTTCCGGACAGGCCGGTCCGGAACGCCGCGACAACTGCACCCGGTCGCCGACGTTGCCCGAGGGCACCGCCGGCGGAGAAAGCTAACCACGGCCAGCCGCTCCGGTCGGGCGTCCACAGCCGCAGGAGTGTGCCCCCGGCACAGTCGCTGCGGTCTCGACGTTCAGGGGAGGCGGCCATGGCGGGGCGGCGGCACAGGTTCACCAGCGGGCCCCACGGGGTCCCGGCATGAACGCCTTCGACATCGTGCTCCTCGCGGCCGTCCTGATCCTCGCCGTGGTGGTGGTCGGGGCCGTGCTGGTCGGCGTCCGGACGCTGCGCCGGATGGGTGCGGCGCCGGCGCCGGAGGATCCCGCCTTCATCGCCGAGAAGGACCGCCAGGAGCAGTCGCTGGCCGCCCTGCGCACCGCGGCCGACAAGGCGAACAGCACGATCGACGTGGCGAAATCCGCAGCGGCCGCCGCCCGCGCTGAGGCGGCGGCGGCTACCGCCGAGGCGAAGGCCGCCCGGGCAGAGGCCCGCCGGGTGCTCGACGACGCCCGCGCCGAGGCGGACACCGTGCTGGAACGCGCGCACAAGCAGGCCGAGGCGGACGCCGAGCAGTTGCGCACCACCGCCCGGCGCAGCGGCGAGCGGGAGGTCGCGGTGCTCGCCGCCACCACCCGGGAGCAGGCCGCGGAGGTGGAGCGCCGGGCAGCCCGGATGGACGAGCGGGAGCGGCTGCACACCGAGGAGGTGGAGCGGTTCGCCGAGCGGGAGCGGCAGCTCACCGAGGCGAGGGCCGCGCTGGCGGCCCGGAAGTCCGCGCTCAGCCAGCGCGAGACCGACCTGGCCGAGGCGGAGGAGTTGCGCCGTCGGGAGCTGGAGCGGGTGGCCGGGCTCACCGCCGAGGCGGCCCGGCTGGAGCTGATCGAGGCCATCGAGACGCAGGCCAAGCGGGAGGCCGCGCTGTTGGTGCGGGACATCGAGTCCGACGCGCGCAGCACCGCCGAGCAGCGGGCCAGACACATCGTGGTGGACGCGATCCAGCGGGTGGCCAGTGAACAGACCGCGGAGAGCGTGGTCAGCGTCCTGCACCTGCCCGGCGACGAGATGAAGGGGCGGATCATCGGCCGGGAGGGCCGCAACATCCGCGCCTTCGAGTCGGTGACCGGGGTCAACCTGATCATCGACGACACCCCGGAGGCGGTGCTGCTGTCCTGCTTCGACCCGGTGCGCCGGGAGGTCGGCCGGCTCACCCTGGAGAAGCTGGTGCTGGACGGGCGGATCCACCCGCACCGGATCGAGGAGGTCTACGACCTGGCACGGCACGAGGTGGAGGAGCTCTGCCAGCGGGCCGCCGAGGACGCCCTGGTCGAGGTCGGCATCACCGAGATCCACCCGGAGCTGGTCACCCTGTTGGGCCGACTGCGCTACCGCACGTCGTACGGCCAGAACGTGCTCAAGCACCTGGTCGAGACCGCGCACATCGCCGGCATCATGGCCGCCGAGCTGCGGCTGGACGTGCCCATCATCAAGCGGTCGGCGTTCCTGCACGACATCGGCAAGGCGCTCACCCACGAGGTGGAGGGCAGTCACGCCATCATCGGCGCCGACCTGGCCCGCAAGTACGGCGAGCACGAGGACGTGGTGCACGCCATCGAGGCGCACCACAACGAGGTGCCGCCGCAGACCATCGAGGCCGTGCTCACCCAGGCCTCCGACGCCTGCTCCGGCGGGCGGCCGGGCGCGCGCCGGGAGAGCCTGGAGGCGTACGTCAAGCGGCTGGAGCGGATCGAGGAGATCGCCGCCAGCAAGCTCGGCGTGGACAAGGTCTTCGCCATGCAGGCCGGCCGGGAGATCCGGGTGATGGTCAAGCCGGACGACGTGGACGACATCGGGGCGGCCGTGCTGGCCCGGGACGTCGCCAAGCAGATCGAGGAGGAGCTGACCTATCCGGGTCAGATCCGGGTCACCGTGGTCCGCGAGTCCCGCGTCACCGAGATCGCCCGCTGAGTCAGACCGCCAGCCCTCACCGGGCGGACCGCCCGGGCGGACCAAGCGGCCGGGCGGACCTCCCGACCAAGCGGCCGGGCGGACCAAGCGGCCGGAGTCAGCGTTCCAGGTCGCCGACGGGATGGCACGACCCTGGCATTGACCGAAGGGCCGCCCCGAATCATTCCGGGGCGGCCCTTCTTGGTCGGTGTGGCGTGGCTCAGATGCCGCCGCCCCCGCCGCCGCCCTCGGCCTGCGACATGAGCG
The DNA here is from genome assembly GCF_036059255.1 of Micromonospora sp. NBC_00389. Classification (NCBI taxonomy): domain Bacteria; kingdom Bacillati; phylum Actinomycetota; class Actinomycetes; order Micromonosporales; family Micromonosporaceae; genus Micromonospora; species Micromonospora sp. NBC_00389. The sequence goes on from NZ_CP107947.1 coordinate 3,191,140, forward strand.
CGGCCGGCGGCAGGTGGTCCGTCGCGATGCCTGCCGTCTTGCGGCCCCGGGAGAGCCGGCGCTGGACGTACTGGGCCAGCTTCGACAGCGAGTAGTTCACCGCGATGAAGAGCACGGCGATCACGACGTACACCTGGATCGGGTTGCCCAGCACGCCGATGATCTGCTTGCCGATGTTCAGTGTTTCCTCGTAGCTGATGATGAAGCCCAGCGAGGTGTCCTTGAGCACCACGACCAGCTGGCTGATCAGCGCCGGCAGCATGATCCGGAAGGACTGCGGCAGCAGGATCATCCGGGTGATCTGCGCCGGGGAGAGCCCGATGGCGGCAGCGGCCTCCGCCTGACCGCCCGGCAGCCCCTCCATGCCGGAGCGGAGGATCTCGGCGATCACCACCGAGTTGTAGATGGTGAGGCCGATCACCAGGTACCAGAGGTTGTCGAAGTAGAGGCCGAACTCGGGGAAGCCGCGGGCCACGAAGAAGATGGTGAGCACCACGGGCAGGCCGCGGAACACCTCGACGCAGACCCGGGTGACCGCCGACAGCAGCGAGCTCAGCCCGCGCAGCAGGTACGCCACCGGCGTCGCCGCGCCGGTGAACCGGCGCCGGGTCAGGCTCTTGAGCTGGATCCGTAGTACGGCGAGCAGCGTGCCGACCACCAGCGAGGCCAGGATGGCCAGTGCCGCCGCGATCAGGGTGTTCTTGAAGCCGAGGCCGATCCGATCCCACACCTGCGAGAAGTTCTCGTTGGAGGGGTCGACAAGGGGGCCCCACAGCTCCATCGACAGCTGGCCCTTGTCGTCCAGCGGCAGGTAGATCAGGAAGTACGCCCCGATCAGCAGCACCACCGTGGCGACCAGGCTGCTGATGAGCGTGATCCGCCGCTGGCGGGGGCCGGGAACGTCGTAGAGGACGCTGGTCTGCCGGGTCATCGGGCCACCGCCTGTCGCTTCTCCAGCCGGTCCAGCAGGGCGCCGAGCGGCACGGTCATGATCAGGTATCCGATCGAGATGCCGATGGCGACGGGGATGAAGGCGTAGCCCTCGGCCGAGGTGAGCTGGTCGGCGGTCTGCGACAGGTCACCGACCACCCCGAAGAAGCCGACCAGCGCGGAGTTCTTGATCATCGCGATGATCACCGAGCCGAGCGGCACCACGGAGGCTTTCCAGGACTGTGGCAGCACCACGTGGCGCAGGTTCTGGCCGAAGGTGAGCCCGAGCGAGCGTGCCGCCTCGGCCTGCCCCGGCGGCACCGCGTTCACCCCGGAGCGCAGCGCCTCGCAGACGAACGCCGCGGTGTAGAGCACCAGGGCGATCAGGGCGAAGCGGAAGTACGGCAGGTCAGTGCCGAGCCGGTTGAACAGCGAGTCCAGGACGGGGATGCGCAGGAAGTCGGCGTTGGAGCCGAGCGCCGGCAGACCGAACGCGGCGAAGAACATCACCACGGTCAGCGGCATGTTGCGGAAGACGTTGACGTAAACCGTGCCGACCGCCCGCAGCGGCGGCACGGGGGAGATCCGCAGTACCGCCACGATGGCGCCCAGGATCAGGGCGCCGATCGCGGCGAGTACGCAGATCTGGAGGGTGAGCCAGAAACCACCCGCAAAGACGTCGAACTTGTCGATGAGCACGTTCACGGGTCGGTGTTCCTCCCCACCCTCCAGATCGAAGGATCAGATCAGTAGCGGTTGATGGTCGGAGCCGCGCCCAGTTCCGCGCCGAACTTGCCGGCGGTGTCGTCCCAGGCCTTCTTCCAGCTACCGTCGGCGACCGCCTTGTCCAGCGTGTCGTTGATGAAGCTGCGGAAGTCCGCGTCCTCCTTCTTCACACCGATGCCGTACGGCTCCTTGGTGAAGTTGGTGCCGGCCAGCTTGAAGGACGCCTCGTCCTTGGCGATGTAGCCGAGCAGGATCACGTTGTCCGTGGTGACGGCGTTGACCTGGCCACCCTTGAGGGCGTCGCGGCACTTGTCGTAGGTGTCGAAGAGCACCAGCTGGGTGCCGACGTCCTTGACGTACTGCTTGATCGTCTCGGCCGGGGTGGAGCCGGTGACCGAGCAGACCTTCTTGGTGCCGTCCTTGAACGAGTCCGGACCGGTGATGGTGGTGTCGTCCTTCTTGACCAGGATGTTCTGGCCGGCCTCGTAGTACGGGCCTGCGAAGGCGATCCGCTCCTTGCGCTTGTCGTTGATCGTGTACGTCGCCGCGACGAGGTCGACGTTGCCGTTGACGATGACGTCCTCACGGACCTTCGACGGCGTCTCGACGTACTCGATCTTGTCCTCGGGGATACCGAGCTCCTTGACGATGATCTTGGCGATCTCGACGTCGAAGCCCTCCGGCTTGCCCGACAGGCCCTTCTGGCCGAAGCCCGGCTGGTCGAACTTGGTGCCGATCTTGATCTTCTGCGCCTTGTTCAGCTTCTCCATGGTGCTGCCGGCCGCGAAGGACTTGCTGCCGGAACCGGCGTCCTCCCCGTCGTCACCGCCACAGGCGGTCAGGCCGAGCGCCAGAGCGGCGACCGCGGCGACCGCGGCAACGCGCTTGATACGCATACTCTTCTCCTTCTTCGACGGAGCCCACCGGTGTCCGGCGCGCCCCACTGCGGACACCTAGTGCGTGAGGATCTTGGAGAGGAAGTCCCGGGCGCGCTCACTGCGCGGGTTGGCGAAGAACTCCGCCGGCGGGGCGTCCTCGACCAGTTGGCCGTCGGCCATGAAGATGACCCGGTTCGCGGCGTGCCGGGCGAAGCCCATCTCGTGGGTGACCACGACCATCGTCATGCCGTCGCGGGCCAGCGAGGTCATCACGTCCAGCACCTCGCCGACCATCTCCGGGTCCAGCGCGCTGGTCGGCTCGTCGAAGAGCATCGCCTTGGGCTGCATGGCCAGCGCCCGGGCGATGGCCGCCCGCTGCTGCTGGCCGCCGGAGAGCTGGGCCGGGAACTTGTCCGCCTGGTTGGCGATGCCGACCCGGTCGAGCAGGGCCAGGCCGCGCTCGCGGGCTGCCGCCGGCTTCTCCTTGCGGACCTTGACCGGGCCGAGGGTGACGTTCTCGAGGATGGTCTTGTGGGCGAAGAGGTTGAAGGACTGGAAGACCATGCCAACCTCGCTGCGCAGCTTGGCGAGGGCCTTACCCTCGGCCGGCAGTGGCTCGCCGTCGAAGGTGATGGTGCCTGAGTTGATCGGTTCCAGTCGGTTGATGGCGCGGCACAGCGTCGACTTGCCGGAGCCGGACGGGCCGATCACCACGACCACCTCGCCCCGACCCACCGACAGCGAGACGTCATCCAGCACGTGCAGCGGTCCGAACCATTTGTTGACCGCGTCCAGCACGATGAGCGGTTCGCCCGTCGTCACGTCGTCCACCGTCCCTGTCGTCTCCCGGATCGGGGTCGGTTGACCCCCGGTGCGGCCACTGTAGGCGGCGCTATGTGGCAGAACGCAACCTGGCGGGTCACGGAGCGGTAACACCGGTCACGATCGTCGTGCCGAGTCCGATTCCGGTCACTGTGCGGACTGCGGCGGTGGCATCGGCCGCGAGTAACCGAAATCATAGGGGGATGACCGAACCGGTACGGCTGACCCGTTACGCCCGCGGTGGCGGCTGCGCCTGCAAGATTCCCCCGGGCGAACTCGAGATCATGGTGACGGGTCTCGGCCCGGCCACCGGCACCGCCGAGCTGCTGGTCGGTCTGGACCACGGCGACGACGCGGCGGTGGTCCGCCTGGACGAGCGGACCGGCCTGGTCACCACCGCCGACTTCTTCACACCGGTGGTCGACGACGCGTACGACTGGGGGCGGATCGCTGCCGCCAACGCGCTCTCCGACGTGTACGCCATGGGTGGCGCCCCGCTGGTAGCGCTCAACCTGCTCTGCTGGCCGCGCGACGTGCTGCCGCTGGAGCTGGCCCGCGAGGTGCTGCGCGGCGGCCAGGACGTGGCCCGGGAAGCCGGCTGTCACCTGGCCGGCGGGCACAGCGTGGACGACGACGGCCCGAAGTACGGCCTCGCGGTCACCGGCACGGTCCGGCCGGAGGAGCTGATCACCCTCGACGCCGGCCGGGCCGGGGTGCCGCTGTCGCTGACCAAGCCGCTCGGGGTGGGCGTGCTGAACACCCGGCACAAGAACACCGGCGAGAGCTTCCCGGAGGCGGTGGCCACGATGAGCGCGCTCAACCGGGACGCCGCCCGGGCGGCGGTCGCCGCCGGCATCCGTTGCGGCACCGACGTGACCGGATTCGGTCTGCTCGGGCACGCCTCGAAGCTGGCCCGGGCCAGCCGCCTCACGGTGGCGATCGACACCGCCAGGGTGCCCTACCTGGCCGGTGCGCGGGAGGCGCTGCGCGACGGGTACGTCAGCGGCGGCACCCGGCGCAACCTGGACTGGGTCACCCCGTGGACCGACTTCGGCGCCGCGGACGAGGGCGAACGGCTACTGCTGGCCGACGCGCAGACCTCGGGCGGCCTGCTGGTCGCCGGTGAGCTGCCGGGCGCGCCCGTGGTGGGTGAGCTGTTGCCCCGCAGCGAGCACCTGGTCGTCCTGCGCTGACCGGCCGGGCGGCCCCGCCGTCGGGGCCTGGAACACGCGGCGGCGGTGGTGCAGATGGCGCACCATACCCGATAAACTGTCACCTTCCGGCCACTCGAAGCAATGCTGCTCGGGGAAATTTTGCCCGGAATGGTCACAGACCGGTAACTTGCCCCCGGCTGAGGTCAAATGCCCCCCACCATCGTCAGTAAGGCCCGATCCGGAGGCCGGTGGGACGAACGCAGCGAGGAGGCGGAATGACCGAGCTGTGGAACTGGAGAATCGACCGGGTACGACCCGTGGAGGTCTACCCGGCGCTGGCCGAGGCGCTCGGTCGGGTGGTGATGCCGCTGGCGGTGGCCGACCCGGCCCGACTACCGGCGTACGCGGTGGTCTGCGACGTCTGGCAGGCGCCGGGCGACTTCGCGACGATCGTGGACTGCTACGGGGTGCCCGAGCGGCTCTCCGAGCACGCCAGCATCGCCGCGCTGGCCCGGCTACTGGACCGCAACTGCCTGCTGCGCGACGACACGCTCGACGCCGGCCGACACCTGCTCGTCGCTCCGGACGGCACGGTCCGCCCGGTGCACTTCGACATCCGGGACACCGACGACGGCGAGGTGCTCAGCAGGCAGCGGCTCTGCACGCTGGCCGACCCGGGCTGCCGGGGCTGGTCGCAGTGCCACCGCTCGCGTTGGGCGCCGGACACGGTCGCTCCGGTGCTCGCCGCGGCCTGACCCTCCGGTCCCGGCCCGACCGGCCCCGGTCACCGGGCGCCGCCCTGGCGATCAGCCGCGGCCGGAGGCGGTGGCCGGCTGGTCCGCGGCGGCCGGCCCGGCACCCCGCACCACAAGCTGGTCGAGCAGGGTGCGGGTGGCCTCGGTCACGGCGGCCACGGCGGCGTCGAACGCGGCGGCGTTGTGCGCGGCGGGCGCCCGGAAGCCCGAGATCTTGCGGACGTACTGCAACGCCGCCGCCTCGATGTCCGCCTCGGTCACCTGCGGGGTGAACGGCTCACGCAGCGTCTTGATGCTCCGGCACATATGACACTCCCTCATCTGTCGCTGTCGACACCCCGACTGCCACCGGCGGTGCCGGCGATTGTACCGACGGTGACACTGGGTCGATATTTGTCTATCCTGGTCACGGACCAGAGCCTTTCGAGCCATTGCCGCCGCTCGCGCTCCCGCGCCCCGGGCCCCCGGAGACTCATTGTGGACCATGCCCCCACCCGCCCATCCCGTCCCGCGCTCGCCGATCTGACGCGTTGCCTGCACACCCCGCTGGAGCGGATCGCCGTCGACCATGCCGACCTGGTCGCGACGGTCCGGCAGCGCGTCCTCGCCGGTGATTCGATGCCCTCGGGCACCGTTCCCGTCGCCGCCTTCAACTCGTCCATCTGATCGATGGTCTGCTGGTGTGGTTCGTCCGGGTCGGGCGGATCGTGCCGGCGGATCAGCCAGTTCGTGCTGAAGGTGCACAGCAGGTGTGACCTCAGCTGCGACCACTGCTACGTCTACCAGCACGCCGACCAGACCTGGCGTGGCCGGCCCGTCCGGATGCCACTGGCCACCGTCCGGGCCGCCGCGAAGCGGATCGCCGAGCACGCGCGCGACCACGGGCTGCCGGTGGTGCACGTGGTGCTGCATGGCGGCGAGCCGCTGTTGCTCGGTGCGGCCGGGCTGCGCGAGGTGCTGGTCGAGTTGCGGGCGGCGATCACTCCCTGGACCAAGCTCGACCTGCGCATGCAGACCAACGGCGTGCTGCTAGACGAGGAGCTGTGCGGCGTGCTGGTCGACCACGACGTGAAGGTCGGCGTGTCGTACGACGGCGACCGCGCCGCCAACGACCGGCACCGCGTGTTCGCCCACGGCGGCAGCAGTCACGACCACGTCCGGCGGGCTCTGGCCCTGCTCCGGCACCCGGCTCATCGCGCCAGCTACGCCGGCATCCTCTGCACCGTCGACGTCCGTAACGATCCCGATCGGGTCTACGAGGCACTGCTGGCCGAACACCCGCCCCGGGTCGACCTGTTGCTGCCGCACGCCACCTGGGATCACCCCCCGGCCCGCCCCGACGTCACGGCCACCCCGTACGCGGACTGGCTGGGGCGCATCTACCGGCGGTGGGTGGACGACGGGCGGCCCGTGTCGATCCGGCTGTTCGAGGCGCTGCGCCCGGGTGGAGGCGGCACCGAGGCGTTCGGCCTTGCCCCGGCCGATGTGCTCGTGGTTGAGGCGGACGGCACCTGGGAGCAGGTCGATTCGCTGAAGACCGCGTACCACGGCGCGGCCGGCACCGGATTCGACGTGTTCGGTCAGTCGGTGGACGAGGCCGCCCGGCATCCGGGGGTCGCTATTCGACAGGACGGTGTGGCCGGGCTCAGTGCCACCTGCCGGGCCTGCCCGGTCGTCGACCGGTGCGGCGGGGGCCTGTACGCCCACCGTTGGCGCACCGGTTCCGGCTTCGACAACCCCTCGGTGTACTGCGCCGATCTGCGCGGCCTGATCGACACGGTGGCCGCGTACCCGCCACCGGGCCACGTCGCCCACCCCGCGTCACCCGAGCGGGACGACTCGCCCGTCGACGAGCTGCTGGACGAGCTGGCGACCGGGCACGAGTCGGAGCAGACCCTGGATCTACTCGCCGCCACCCAGCTCTCCATCACCCGGGCGCTGCTGGCGGCGTGGCGGGAGAAGACCGGCCGCACCGCCGCCTGGGAGCTGCTCGCGCACCTCGACGGCACGGCACCGGACGCGGTCCGGGCGGTCCTGACGCACTCCTTCGTCCGCCCGTGGCTGGCGCACTGCCTCGGCCCGTCGGCCCGGTCCGGGCTCGCCCGGGCGGTCGACCCGCTACCGGCCCTCGCCGTCGCCGCCGCCCTCCGGGCGGGCGTCCCGACCGCGCTGAGCATCCCGGTGCTGGCCGGCACGATCACGCTGCCCACGCACGGCAGCCTGGTGTTGCCGAGCGGCAGCGGGGAGAGCGCCGAGGTGACCGTCCTCCCGGGCGAGTTCCGGGTCCGAGTCGGGCCGGCGGCGCAGGTGGTGTCCCTCGATCCGGCCGGGCCGCCGTCGGCCGACTGGCGACCTACGCGCGGCGTGCCGGTGCCCGGTCGTCACCTGTTCGTCGAGGACGGCGACCCGTACCGGGACTGCTACGGCCAGCCCGTCGCGCCCCGCCTGGACGACGCGGCGGCGCGTGCGTTGGGCCGTACCCTGGCCGACGCCTGGCGCGTCGTGCACCGCGACGTGTCGGCCCACGCGGCCGCGCTCGACGCCGGTCTGCGCGCCGTCGTGCCGCTGGCCCCCGACCCGGCGAGACCGCTGCGGAGCGCCACCGCCCGGGACGCGTTCGGTGCGATCGCCGTCACCCCCATCCCGGACCCGGAGACGATGGCAGTGCTGCTCGTGCACGAGTGGCAGCACGCGAAGCTCGGTGCGGTGCTCGACCTGTACGACCTCGTCGAGCCGAGCTCGGCCACCCGGATCCGGGTGCCCTGGCGCCCCGATCCCCGCCCGCCGGAGGGGGTGCTCCAGGGGGTGTACGCCCACCTGGCGGTCACCCAGGTGTGGCGGTCCCGGGCGGACGCCGACCGGCCCGGCCACCCGGACGCGCCCGCGCACGCGGCCCGTTACCTGTCGTGGACCCGCAACGGCGCCGACGCGCTGCTGGCCAGCCGCACGCTCACCCCGGCAGGGGAGCGGTTCGTCGGCCGGATCCGGCACGCCCTGGAGGAGACCCGTGTCGGGCCCGGATGAGGCGCGCGACCCGCCCGCGCTGGGCCGCCCCCGCCTCGCCGCGGACCTGCGGGCGTTGGGCGTCCGTCCGGGTGCGTGCCTCCTGGTGCACTGTGGCCTCCGGCGGGTGGGTCCGCTGGAGCGCGGCCCCGCGACACTCGCCGGCGCGCTGCGCGACGTCCTCGGCCCGGCCGGCACGCTGCTGGTCCCCACCCAGACCGCCGGCAACTCGACCACCTCCCGGACCTACCTGGCGGCCACCGCCGGCATGGACGCGGCGCAGCTCGCCCGGTACGAGGCGGCCCTGCCGGGCTGGGACGGCCGGACCACCCCCTCACAACGGATGGGGGCGCTCGCCGAGTTCGTCCGGTGCGCCCCCGGTGCGGTGCGCAGCGATCATCCGCAGACCTCGTTCGCCGCGCTCGGTCCCCGGGCGCGACAGCTCACCGACCGCCACGACCTCGACTGCCACCTGGGCGAACGCTCACCGATGGGTGCCCTGTGCGCGGCGGACGGGCAGATCCTCCTGCTCGGCGTCGGCTACGAGGCGTGCAGCGCGCTGCACCTGGCCGAGTACCGGCTGCCGGTGCCGCCGCCGGAGCGGGACTACCGCTGTTTTCGGCTCGTCGACGGGCGTCGGGTCCGCCTCGACTTCCGCGCCCTCGACCTGGACGACAGCGACTTTCCGACAGTGGGGGCCGCGCTCGACGGCGAGCCGTTCGTCCGGCACGGTCGGGTCGGCCGGGCGAGCGCGCGACTGCTGCCGCTGCGCGCCACTGTGGACTTCGCGGTCGGTTGGCTCGCCGCGAACCGCTTGGCGGCCAGGCATTGACGTGGGGACTACTCTGATGGTCCGGCCGCGTGGGGAGGGCGGAGGGACTGCGGTGAGCACAGTGGACCCGCACTCCGGCACGCGCGCCCCACTGTTCTTCCTCAGCTACTCACGGTCGCCGGTCCGCCGGGCCACCGGCAACCCCGCCGAGTACGTCTCCCGTTTCTACGAGGACCTGTCGGTTCACGTCAGCGAACTTGTCGGCCCGGTGACCGGAGTCGACCCCGGCTTCATGGACAGCTCCATCGCGGGCGGCGAACGCTGGAGCCCGGAGCTGCTCGAGGCCGCCGGCACCTGCCAGGTCTTCGTTCCGCTGGTGTCCAGCGCGCTGCTCGGCAGCGACTGGTGTGGCCGGGAGTGGGATGCCTTCTCCCGCAGGCGGATCGTCCGGCGGCCCGGCGCCGCCTCGGCGCACGAGACGGCGATCGTGCCGGTCACCTGGTCGCCGACGAACGGCACGCCACTGCCCCGGGTACTCCGCGACATCCAACGGTTCACCCCGACCGCGATGCCGGATCCCGACATCGCGGTGCACTACCAGCGGGATGGGGTCTACGGATTGCTCACCATGCAGTGGGAGAACGCCTACCGGGCGGTGGTCTGGCGGCTCGCCCAACGGATCGTGGCCATCCACCGGTCGTACCTGGTGGAGCCATGGGTGCCGGCGAGCGTGGACGACCTGTGCAACCGGTTCGCCGAGGAACCGGGATGAGCCCGCCGACGGGCCGACGCCGGGCGGCGGCCCGGGGGACGTACTTCTTCCTCAGCTATGCCCACTCCGCGCCGCCGCAGGGCGCGCGGGCCGACTCCGACGTCTGGGTCGGCCAGTTCTTCGACGACCTGACCGCGGAGGTGACCCGCCAGGCGCGGCCGGTGGCGGGGTTGCGGATCGGGTTCTTCGACCAGCACATTCCGTTGGGCGCCGACTGGAAGGCGGCCCTCGCGGAGGCGCTCGGTGACGCGGAGGTCTTCGTCCCGCTCTACTCGCCCGGTTACTTCAGCCGCCCGTGGGCACTGGGAGAGCAGGAATCGTTCCGGGCCCGGCTGGCCGCTGCCGGGCAGGCCCGGACCGCCGCCGGCCACCTCACCCCGGTGCTGTGGATCCCCTTCCCACCCTGGGAGACCCACCCGGAGCTGGACGGCGCCCTGGACCTGGGCCGGGACATCCCGGAGTACGCCGAGAACGGCCTACGCGCGCTCTGCATGCTGGCCTCCTACCGGGCACAGTACGAACTCCTGCTGAGCCGGTTGGCCGCCCGGATCGTGCACACCGCCGAGCGGCAGCCGCTGGGCCCGTCCCGGGCGCCCGGCCTGGACGAGGTCACCCGCCCGGCACCGACCGACCCGGACTTCGTCGTCGCCGTCCTGGCCCCCACCCGGGACCACCTGCCGGCCGACCGTGATCCCGCCGGCTACGCCGCCAGCGGCCGGCTCTGGCGGCCGTACGGCAGCCGTCAGGAGCTGCCCGCCGCCGAGTACGCGGCCAGCACGGCCGAGCGGCTCGGGCTGTCGGCCCGCACGGCGGACTTCGCGCAGGCCGCCGGGCTGCTCGACCGCCGACCGGCCGTGCTGTTGGTCGACCCGTGGATCGTGGCGGCGCCGGACGCGCCCGGCACCCTCGAAGGCCTGCTGCACGGCCTGCGGGAGTGGGTCGTCCCGCTCGTGGTCACCGACGACGACGATCCGCAGGACGCCGCCCGATGGGCCACCGAGGTGACGGAACTGCTGCACGACGCCGGCCTGCCCCAGGTGAAGCAGGCGTGCACCATGCGGGAGTTCGTCGACCTGATGCCGGCGCTGGTGACCGAGGCCCGCCGCCAGTTCCTCAAGTACGCCCCGGTCGTCGCCTTCCCCCCGCCGCCGGAGCCGGTGCCAAGCCTGCGCGACGTGCCGCCCGGCCCCGGCCCGGCGAATCCGCCCGACCTTGCGTCCCCGCCCGATGATCCGGCGACACCGCGTCCCCACGGAGAGAACCAATGAGCAACGATCGCGAAGGCCAGGTCGTCACCTTCTACTCGTTCAAGGGTGGGACGGGCCGGACGATGGCGCTGGCGAATGTGGCCTGGATCCTGGCGGCCAGTGGACGGCGGGTGCTGGTCGCGGACTGGGACCTCGAATCACCCGGCCTGCACCGCTTCTTTCACCCCTTTCTCGACGCCGAGGCCATCCAGGGCACCAGCGGCGTCATCGACCTGATCCGCGACTACGAGTGGGAGACCACCCGGACCGACGACCGCCCCGAGCGGTGGATGGAGCAGTACGCCCGCGTCGGCCGCCACGCGTTCTCGCTGCGCTGGAACTTCCCGGACGGCGGCGGGCTCGACTTCCTCTCCGCCGGCCGCCAGAACAGCGACTACGCCGTCTCAGTGAGCGGGCTGGACTGGGACAACTTCTACAACCGGCTGGGCGGGGCGCAGTTCTTCGAGGCGCTGCGGGCGGACATGAAGCGGCAGTACGACTTCACGCTGATCGACAGCCGGACAGGGCTGAGCGACGTCGCCGACATCTGCACCCTGCACCTGCCGGACACCCTGGTCGACTGTTTCACCCTCAGCGACCAGGGCATCGACGGCGCGGCCCGGGTCGCGCACTCGGTGCGGGACCGCTATCGGCGGCGGGACATCCGGGTCCTGCCGGTGCCGATGCGGGTGGACCAGGCCGAGAAGGAGCGCGCCGAGGCGGGCCGCCTGTTGGCCATGCGCCGGTTCGGCGGGCTACCAGCCGGCATGACGGAGGCCGAGCGGCGCCGCTACTGGGCGGCGGTGGAGGTCCCGTACCGGCCGTTCTACGCATACGAGGAGACGCTGGCGACGTTCGGCGACCCGCCCGGCTCCCCGACGTCACTGCTGGCCGCGTTCGAGACGTTGACCGGGATCCTCACCGAGGGAGCGGTGACCTCGCTGCCGGTCATGGACGAGTCGGTGCGGGAACGGGGCAAGGCCCGCTTCCGCCGGCGTACCGAGGCGATCGACGACCAGATCGTGCTCCGCTGCGCCCCGGAGGACGCCATCTGGGCCGAGTGGCTGGAGCGAGTGCTCAGCTCGGCCGGGATGCGGGTCGTGGACCCCGGGTCCGCCGTCGGGTCCGCCGGTACGCCCGCCCCGCGCACGCTGACGGTGGTGTCGCCGGCCTACGTGGCGACACCGTCCGGTGGCCTGCCGGCCCGCGACACCAGCACCGGCTCCACGGCCCTCGCCGTGTACGTCTCCGACCTGCGCCCGCTGGCGGAGTTCCCGGCCCAGAGCTCGACCAACCTGGTCAACGTGAGCGCCGCGACGGCCGTGGAGCGGGTGTTGCGGCTGGTCGGCCGACCGGTGCCGTCGCCAGCGGACGGCCCGGCGGGCGGGGGTGCCCGCTATCCCGGCGCCGAGCCGTTGATCTTCAATGCGCCCAACCGGAACGCGCGCTTCACCGGCCGCGAGGACGACCTGGCGCAACTGCGCGCCCAGTTGCAGAGCGGCGGCAGCGCGGTGGTGCTGCCGGTCGCTCTGCAGGGCATGGGCGGCGTCGGCAAGACGCAGGTCGCCCTGGAGTACGTGCACCGGTTCAAGGCCGCCTACGACGTGGTCTGGTGGATCGTCGCGGACCCGCCCCAGTTCGTCGACACCGCCCTGGCCGACCTCGCCACCCGGCTCGGCATCACCGCCGGGCCCACCACGCCCGACACCGTCCGGTCGGTGCTGCAGGTGTTGGGCCGGGGCGAGCCGTACGAGCGGTGGCTCGTCGTGCTCGACAACGCCGAGGAACTCGACCAGATCGAGCCGTTCCTGCCACAGGGGCCCGGGCACGTCCTGCTGACCTCCCGCAACCGCGCCTGGGGTGATCGGGCCAACCCGATCCAGGTCGATGTCTTCGACCGGACGGAGAGCGTCGCTCACCTCGCCCAGCGGGTGCCCACGATCAGTGGGGAGGAGGCCGACCGGGTGGCCGATGCGCTCGGCGACCTGCCGATCGCGGTGGCCGCCGCGGGCGCGTGGCTCGCCGACACCGGCACGTCGGTCGCCGACTACCTGCGGCAGATCGAGCGGCACGGCCCCAGCGCGCTCTCCGTGGAGGCCACCTGGGACCTGTCGTTGAACCGGCTGCACGATCAGGCGCCCGCCGCGTACCGGCTGTTGCAACTCTGCTCGGTGCTGGCCCCAGAGATCGCCCTCGACCTGATCTACAGCGACGAGATGGCGGCGGCCCTCGTGCCGTTCGACCCGTCGGTGTCGGAACGGCTCGTGCGCGGCGCGCTGATCCAGCAGATCAACCGGCTGGCGCTGCTCAAACTCGACGTCCAGGGCGGTCGTGTCCAGGTGCACCGGTTGTTGCAGGCGGTGGTGCGGGACCGGATGACCGACGACGAGATCGTCACCGTTCGGCACCAGGTGCACCTCGTACTGGCCGCGTCCCGACCGCGCGGCGACGTGGACGATCCGACCACCTGGCCCCGGCTGCGCATGCTCTGGCCACACCTGGAGGTCTCCGACGCGGTGTCCTGCCCCGACGAGTCGGTGTGTCAACTGCTGATCGACCGGGTCCGCTACCTGTGGCAGCGCGGCGGCCTGGAGCAGGCCAACGGGTTCAGCGAGCAGGTGGACGAAACCTGGTCCGCACGGCTGGAGGGCCTGGACGACGAGGGTGAGGCCACGGCGCTGGGTCGACAGCTGCTGTACCTGCGGTTCAACCGGGCGAACATCCTGCGCAGCCTGGGCCGCTTCGACGAGTCCCGGGACCTGGACGAGGCGGTGCTGGCCGAGCAGCGCCGGCTCCTGGGCCCGTTGCACCCGCACAGTCTGATGACCGCCGGCAGTCTCGCCGGTGACCTGCGGGCACTCGGCCGGTACGCCGAGGCGCTGGAACGGGACCGGTCCACGTACGCCTCCTGGCTCCAGGTGTTCGGCGAGGACCATCCCCGGACGCTGAGCGCGGCCAACAACCTCGCTGTCTCGTACCGGCTGGTCGGCGACTACCGGTCGGCCCGCCGATGGGACGACGAGGTGCACCAGCGGCGGCGGCTGGTACTCGGCCCCACCAACCCGTACACCCTGGTCTCCGCCGTCCGACTGGGCAGCGACCTGCGCGAGGCCGGCGAGTACGAGAGGTCGGCCATCCTGCTGCGCACGGTGTACGACGCGTACTGCGAGGTGCTCGGGCCCGACGACGGCCTCTCCCTCGGTGCCCAGGTCAACCTGGCGGTGTCGCTGCGCAGTACCGGTCGGGCGGGCGAGGCCGCACCCTTGTTCGAGGCGGCCTACCGGAAGCTCGACGAACGCTTCGGGCCGGACAACCCGGACACGGTGTCGTGCCGGGCGAGCCGGGCGGCGAACCTGCTGGCCGTCGGCGACGCGGCCCGGGCGCTCACCGAGATGACCGCGGTCAGCCAGGCGTACGAGGAGGATCTGCGCCTCGGCCCCACGCACCCGCACACCCTGGCGACGTTGAGCAACATCTCCGCCGCCGAACGTGCGATCGGCCGCCGGTCGGAGGCCCGCGCGTCGGCCGCGCGGGCGGCCGGCGAGCTGCGCAAGGTGCTCGGCCCGGATCACCCGCACACCCTGGCGGCGGAGGTGAACCAGGCGGTGTGCCTCGCCGAGGAGGGTGAGTGGGTGCCGGCGCGGGAGCGGCTGCGGGAGACCGCCGACCGGCTGTCCGAGGTGATCGGCGCGGCTCACCCCGACACGCTTCGCTGCCTCGGTGATCTCGCCCTGGTGTCGAGGCACGCTGGTGACGGCGCTCCCGCCGAGGCCGTGGCCGCAGTGGCCGACCGGCTGGCCGAGGTGATCGGCCAGGAGCATCCGACCGTGCAGACCCTGCGTGAGCGGCGGTTCGTGGTCCGGGTGATCGACCCGCACTCGTTCTGACCGGGGGCAGGTGGCGGCTCGGCGGCCGGTCCGGTCGTCCGGGCCGTCGCCGTGGCCGTGCTGCGGCTCGGGCTCAGAGCTGCGGGCTGGCCGCGAGTTCCGGTGTGGTCAGCCAGGCCAGGGTCTGCGGCAGGATCTCCACCGCGCCGAAGTGCGCGGCGCCGGCCTGCACCTGGACCTCGGCGTGCGGGATCCGCGAGGCGAGCCACCAGGAGTGCTCGACCGGGGAGAAGCGGTCCTGCTCGCCGTGCCACAGCCGCACCGGCGCGTGGATGGCGCCGAGGTCGAACCCCCAGCCCCGCCGCATCGCCAGGACGTCGTCGATCCAACCCTCGGGGCCGTGCCGCAGCGCTTCGGCGTACATGTCGGTCAGCAGCCGGCGGATCGCGACGTCGTCGACCACCCGGATGTCCGCCTCGGGCAACTGAGGGCGGAGGAATTCCAGCAGCGTCATCGGGTCCCGCCGGGTTTGTTCCGCGCGGACCTTCAGGTTGAGCGTGAGTTCGGCCAGGTCCTCATCGGCCTGCCCGTAGTCCTCGACGTTGGTCTCGGACATGCCGGCGTACCAGTCCAAGTCGGGTGCGCCGGCCGGGGCGAGCCCCACCAGCACGGCGGCCCGGGTGACCCGGTCCGGCAGCAGCGCGGCGCAGGCCAGGGCGTGCGGCCCGCCGCCGGAGCGGCCCACCACCGCGAACCGCTCGATGCCGAGGTCGTCGGCGATCGCCGCCACGTCGGCAGCCGCGTCGGCCACCCGTCGACCCTCGTGCCGGCTGGAGTCGCCGTAACCGGGCCGGTCGTAGCAGACGAGTTGGATGCCGAGGCGGTAGAGGACGATGCCGCGAGGGCGAGGGCCGCTGCGGCTGCCCGGTGTGCCGTGCAGCAGGAAGACCGCGGGCCCGTCCGGCGAGCCGGAGGTCTCCACCGCGAGGCGGCGGCCATCCGGAGCGGCGACGGAGTGCTGTGCCGCATGTTGTCGCGTCACGGTTGCCTCCCGCGGGTCGTCATGTGGTCCCCCGAGTACGGAGCCGCGCATCGGCGGCACCGAGTGCAAAGCCCCCGAAATCGCCCAGACATATTCTTGTTGTGCAGCGTACTGCCCGCCGTGACCCCCCGCCATGGGCCACCGGGTCAATGCCGGTCGGCTGGGCCTGCCGACCGGGCCGCTACCCTGGTAGCCCGAGGGGAAGGGGCACCAAGAGGGTGGCTAGGACCTACAACGTCGTGACGTACGGCTGCCAGATGAACGTGCACGATTCCGAGCGCATCTCCGGCCTGCTCGAACAGGCTGGCTACGTGCGCGCGGTGCCGGCCGACGACACCCCCGACATCGTCGTCTTCAACACCTGCGCGGTCCGGGAGAACGCCGACAACCGGCTCTACGGCAACCTCGGTCGTCTGCGCCCCGTGAAGGACAAGCACCCCGGGATGCAGATCGCGGTCGGCGGCTGCCTGGCCCAGAAGGACCGTGGCGAGATCGTCCGCAAGGCTCCCTGGGTGGATGTGGTCTTCGGCACCCACAATATCGGTGCGCTGCCGGTGCTGCTGGAGCGGGCCCGGCACAACGCCGCCGCCGAGGTGGAGATCCTGGAGTCGCTGGACGTCTTCCCGTCCACGCTGCCCACCCGGCGCGAGTCGACGTACGCCGGCTGGGTGTCGATCTCGGTGGGCTGCAACAACACCTGCACGTTCTGCATCGTGCCGGCGCTGCGCGGCAAGGAGAAGGACCGCCGCCCCGGCGACATCCTCTCCGAGGTGCGCGCCCTGGTCGACGAGGGCGTGCTGGAGGTGACCCTGCTCGGGCAGAACGTCAACTCCTACGGCGTCGAGTTCGGTGACCGGTACGCGTTCGGCAAGCTGCTGCGCGCGTGCGGCGACATCGACGGGCTGGAGCGGGTCCGGTTCACCAGCCCGCATCCGAAGGACTTCACCGACGACGTGATCGCCGCGATGGCCGAGACGCCGAACGTCTGCCACTCGCTGCACATGCCGTTGCAGTCCGGCTCCGACGACGTGCTCCGGGCGATGCGCCGGTCCTACCGCTCCGAGCGCTACCTGGGGATCATCGAGAAGGTCCGGGCGGCCATGCCGGACGCCGCGATCACCACCGACATCATCGTCGGCTTCCCCGGCGAGACCGAGGCCGACTTCCAGCGCACCCTGGACGTGGTCCGCGAGGCCCGGTTCTCCTCGGCATTCACCTTCCAGTACTCCAAGCGCCCCGGCACCCCCGCCGCCACCATGGACGGCCAACTGCCCAAGCAGGTCGTGCAGGAGCGCTACGAGCGGCTGGTCGCCACCGTCGAGGAGATCACCTGGGCGGAGAACAAGCGCCTGGTGGGGGAGACCGTCGAGGTGCTGGTCGCGGTCGGCGAAGGCCGCAAGGACGAGCAGACCGGGCGGATGTCCGGCCGGGCCCGCGACGGTCGGCTGGTGCACTTCGCGACGGGAACGGCCGACGGCGGGTCGATGGCCGGCCAGATCCGGCCGGGGGACATCGTGCACACCACCGTCACGTACGCCGCGCCGCATCACCTCAACGCCGACGGTGCGCCGCTGTCGCATCGGCGGACCCGGGCCGGCGACGCCGCCGAGGCGGGGCGCTCTCCGCGTACCCCCGGGGTGTTGCTGGGGCTGCCCACGATCGGCGCCCCCGCGGTCGTGCCCGCACCCACCAGCGGCTGCGCCGCGCACTGATCCGACGGTAGGGGTCCCTTGTTGTCGCCCGGCGACAACAAGGGACCCCTGCTCACGTCGTGATCCGGCGGCCCGGCAGCCGGTGCCGTTGAGCCTCACCGTGCCGCTCGCCGTCCGCGCTGCCCGCGCCTCACGTCCGCGCCACCCTGCCCGCGGCGCGCGTACCCCGCATGATCGTGCTCGATCCTGGTTGTAGTGGTCTCGCTCCGATCCTGATGCCACTACTTCCTGGATCGAGCACGATCAGGGCGCGGGGCGCGGACGTGCGGAAGCCCCGGTCCCCTAGCGGGGCCGGGGCTTCCGGAACGCGTCAGCTCAGCCGGCCTGCTCGGCGAGCTGGAGGAACTGCCGCTTGGCGGCGAGGGCCTGCTCGGCCTCCTTGATCCGGCGGGCATCCCCGGCGCTCTGCGCCCGGGCCAGCCGGTCCTCCGCCTCCGCCACCTGCGCCCGCATCTGGGCGAGCAGCGGGTTGTCCTCCTTGGTGGTCCGGCGCCACGCCGAGTCCATCACCTCGCGGACCTTGTCGTCGATGACGCGCAGCCGGCGCTCCAGCCCGGAGGCGGCCTCCCGGGGAACCCGGCCGGCCTCGTGCCACTGGGCCTGGATCTCCCGCAGCTTGGCCTGGGCGCCCTTCGGGTCACCGTCGATGTCCAGTGCCTCGGCCTCGGCCAGCAGGGCCTGCTTGCGCTCCAGGTTGCCGCGCTGCTCGTTGTCCCGGGCGGAGAAGACCTCACTGCGCCGGCTGAAGAAGGAGTCCTGTGCGGCCCGGAACCGTTCCCAGAGCTTCTGCTCGGCCTCCTTGGAGGCGCGCGGCGCGGCCTTCCACTGGGTCATCAGCTCCTTGAGCTGGTTGGCGGTGGCCGCCCACTCCGTGGAGTCGCCGAGCTTCTCCGCTTCGGCGACCAGCTCCTCCTTGGCCGTCTGCGCCTGCTTGCGCTGCGCGTCCAGGGAGGCGAAGTGGGCGCCCCGGCGGCGGGTGAAGCCGTCTCGGGCGGCGGCGAACCGCTTCCACAGCTCACCGTCGGCCTTCTTGTCGACCCCGCGAATGGACTTCCACTCGTCGAGGATCTCCTTGAGCCGGTCCCCGGCGGTCTTCCAGCCGGTGGACTCGGCGGCGAGCTTCTCGGCCTCTTCGACCAGCGCGGTCTTGCGGGCCAGGGCCTCGACGCGAGCGGCGTCCCGGGCAGCGCGCGCCTCGCCGGCCTTCTCCTCGGCGAGGGTGGCCAGCTTGTCCAGCCGCGCGGCCAGCGCGTCGATGTCGCCGACCACGTGGGCTTCGGGCAGCGAGGCGCGGATCCGCCGGATCGTGCTCAGCGAGTGCCCGGCATCCGCCGCGCCCGAGTTGAGCCGCGCCTCAGTCAGGTCCACCTCGGTCACCAGGTCGGCGAAGCGGCGTGCGAAGTGCGCCAGGCCCTCCTCAGGTGCTCCCGCCTGCCAGGATCCGACCACCCGCTCGCCCTCGGTGGTCTTGACGTACACGGTGCCGTCCGCGTCCACCCGTCCGAAGGCAGTCCAGTCGCTCATGTGCCCATCCTCGTTCTCCCGGCGTCGAGGGAACTGGCCCCCGTCGCCGCCACGGCGCAGTCAAGTTGCTTCCGGCATTGTCACAGGTCCGACCCCGTCCGCGTCGAGCGCCTATCGCCGACCGTGACCATACGGTGTCCTAGCGCCCGAATGACCGGATCGGCGCGGAGACGCACCGAGCATTCCCGCTACGGTGAACGAGTGCCACTGGTCGCCGCCGCAGTCTGCCCCCATCCGCCCCTGCTCGTGCCCGAGGTGGCGGCCGCCGCCGCACCGGAACTGGACGACCTGCGGGCGGCCTGTGACATCGCCGTACGCGGCCTTTTGACCACCGACCCGGACGCCGTGGTGCTCCTCGGCGCCGGCCCGGCCACCGGCCCGATCCTGCCCCCGGCCACCGGCTCCCTGCAGCCCTGGGGCGTCGACCTGGACGTGCCGCTGACTCCCGGCCAGCCCGACCGGGGCGCGGTCCTGCCGCTGAGCCTGACCATCGGCGCATGGCTGCTGGCCCGGCACCGTGTGCGGCCGCCGGTGACCGCCGTGCAGGTGGCCGCCGACGCCGGCCCCGCCGAGCTGGCCGCGCTCGCCGACCAGATCAGCGCCGTCGGCGCCCGGGTGGCGCTGCTGGTGCTCGGGGACGGGTCGGCCTGCCGGGGGGAGAAGTCTCCCGGGTACGACGACCCGCGCGCCCGCCCGTACGACCAGCGGGTCGCCACGGCCCTGGCCGGGGCGGACCTGGACGTCCTGCTTGACCTCGACCCCGGCCTGTCCGCGGAGCTGAAGGCCGCCGGCCGGGCGCCCTGGCAGGTGCTCGCCGGCGCGGCCCGGTCGGCGGGGCGCCGGTGGCGGGGCGAGCTGCTGCACGACGCCGCCCCCTACGGTGTCGCCTACTTCGTGGCGTCCTGGGAGCCCGCGTGACCCGCGACGGGGTTCGCCCGGTCGGCACGGTCGTCGCGGTGGTCGGCCCGACCGCGGCGGGCAAGTCGGCGCTGAGCATCGCGTTGGCGCACGCCCTGGACGGGGAGGTGGTCAACGCCGACTCGATGCAGCTCTACCGGGGCATGGACATCGGCACCGCCAAGCTGACCCCCGCCGAGCGGGACGGGGTGCCGCACCACCTGCTGGACGTCTGGGAGGTCACCGAGCCGGCCAGCGTCGCGGAGTACCAGCGACTGGCCCGTGCCGCGGTGGACGACATCCTGTCCCGGGGCCGGGTGCCGCTGCTGGTCGGCGGCTCAGGGCTGTACGTGCGGGCCGTGCTGGAGCACTTCGACTTCCCGGGCACCGACCCGGCGCTGCGTGAGCGGCTGGAACGGGAGCTGGCCGAGGTCGGCCCGGCGCCGCTGTACGCGCGGCTGCGCGCCGCCGACCCGGCCGCCGCCGAGGGCATCCTGCCCGGCAACGGCCGGCGGATCGTCCGGGCACTGGAGGTGATCGAGCTCACCGGTGCGCCGTTCGCCGCGTCACTGCCCGAGCCGACGCCGTACTACCCGTCGGTGCAGCTCGGGGTCGACCTGGACACCGGGCTGCTGGACGAGCGGATCGCCCTGCGGGTCGACCGGATGTGGGCCGACGGCCTGGTCGCCGAGACCCGCGAGCTGGTCGGGCGGGGGCTGCCCGAGGGGCGGACGGCCAGCCGGGCCCTCGGCTACCAGCAGGTGCTGCGCCTTTTCGCCGGTGAGCTGACCGAGGCGCAGGCGCACGAGGAGACGGTCCGGGCGACCCGGCGGTTCGTCCGCCGCCAGCGTTCCTGGTTCCGGCGCGACCCGCGGATCCACTGGCTGGACTCGGCAACGCCGGACCTGATCGAGGCCGCCCTGCGCCTGGTGCCCGCCGCTGCGCGATGATGGAGACGTGGAGTTCACCAAGGGCCACGGCACCGGCAACGACTTCGTCCTCCTTCCCGACCCGGACGGTCAGCTCGATCTGACCCCGGAGTTGGTCGCGGCACTCTGCGACCGACGGCGGGGCATCGGCGCGGACGGGGTGCTGCGGGTGGTCCGCGCGGCCAAGCATCCCGACGGCGCCGGGCAGGCCGGTGAGGCCGAGTGGTTCATGGACTACTGGAACGCCGACGGCTCGTTCGCCGAGATGTGCGGCAATGGCGCCCGGGTTTTCGTCCGCTACCTGATCGACACCGGGCTGGCCACGCCTGCGGGTGCGGCGCTGCCGGTGGCCACCCGCGCCGGCCTGGTACGCGCGCTGGTCGAGGGGGACACCGTCGCCGTCGAGATGCGCCGTCCCCGGCTGCACGCCGGCTCGGCGGCCACCTTGGGCGGGCTGACCCTGCCCGGCACCGCCGTGGACGTCGGCAACCCGCACCTGGTCTGTGTCCTGCCGGCTGCCCTGGACCTGTCCGCGCTGGACCTCAAGACCGCGCCCGGGTACGACCCGGAGGTCTTCCCGGCCGGGGTGAACGTGGAGTTCATCGTGGCGGGCGAGCCGGTCGACGGCACTGACGAGCACACCCTGATGCGGGTGTACGAGCGCGGCAGCGCGGAGACCCTCTCCTGCGGCACCGGCGCCTGCGCGGTGGCCGCCGTGGCCCTGCGCGACGGCGGCCGGGACGCCGGGGTGGTCGCGGTGGACGTCCTCGGTGGCCGCGTCACGGTCACCGTGACGGACGATTCCTGCTGGCTCTCCGGCCCTGCCGTCCTGGTGGCCACCGGAGAGGTCGACCTCGCCGCGTTGCCCGGGGCCGCCTGACCCTGCCCTCTGTTGATCAAGAGGTTTGCGTCACCAGCGAGGCGCTGAATGACGCAAACCTCTTGATCAACAGGGGTTGGGAAGGGTCAGGGGGTGGCGGAGGCGTTGGCGGCGATCTCGGGGAGGTCGGCGGGGCCGGGGTCGGCGGCCGGCAGCGGGCTGGGGTTGTGGGCGGCGGCGCGCACGGCGGCGGCGACCGCCGGGGCGACCCGGGGGTCGAAGACGCTCGGCACGATCACCGTCGGGTTGATCTTTTCCTCGCCGACCACGTCGGCGATGGCCCGGGCGGCCGCGATCGCCATCTCCTCGGTGAACTCCTCGGCGTGCGCGTCGAGCATGCCGCGGAAGACACCCGGGAAGGCGAGCACGTTGTTGATCTGGTTCGGCTGGTCCGAGCGGCCGGTGGCGACCACCGCGGCGTACTTGCGCGCCTCCCGCGGGTCGACCTCCGGGTCCGGGTTGGCGAGCGCGAAGACGATCGAGTCCTTGGCCATTCCGGCGATGTCGTCGCCGGTCAGCAGGTTCGGCGCGCTCACCCCGATGAACACGTCGGCACCCTGGATCGCGCCCGGCAGATCGCCGGAGTAGTTCTCCTTGTTGGTGTTCTCCGCCAGCCACTGCCAGGCCGAGTTGAGCCCGGTCTGCCCGCGGTGCAGGGCGCCCTCCCGGTCGTACGCGATGATGTCGCCGACGCCCTGGCGCAGCAGCAGCTTCATGATCGCGGTGCCGGCCGCGCCGGCGCCGGAGACCACCACCCGGACGTCCGCGAGCTGCTTGCCCACCACCCGCAGCGCGTTGGTCAGCGCGGCCAGCACGCAGATCGCGGTGCCGTGCTGGTCGTCGTGGAAGACCGGGATGTCCAGCAGCTCCCGCAGCCGGGCCTCGATCTCGAAGCAGCGCGGCGCGGCGATGTCCTCCAGGTTGATCCCGCCGTACGCCGGCGCGATCGCCTTGACGATGGCCACGATCTCGTCGGTGTCCTGGGTGTCCAGCACCACCGGCCAGGCGTCCACCCCGCCGAAGCGCTTGAACAGCGCCGCCTTGCCCTCCATCACCGGCAGCGACGCGGCCGGCCCGAGGTTGCCCAGGCCGAGCACCGCGGAGCCGTCGCTGACCACCGCGACGGTGTTGCGCTTGATGGTCAGCCGGCGGGCGTCCGCCGGGTTCTCGGCGATCGCCATGCAGACCCGGGCAACCCCCGGGGTGTACGCCCGGGACAGCTCGTCACGGTTGCGCAGCGCGACCTTCGAGGTCACTTCGATCTTGCCGCCCAGGTGCAGCAGGAATGTCCGGTCCGACACCTTGCGCACGTCGACGCCGTCCAGCGCGGTCAGCGCGTCGACCACCTGGTCGGCGTGGCTCGCGTCGGCGGTGTCACAGGTCAGGTCGACGATCACGTGGGTCGGGTCCGAGTCCACCACGTCCAACGCCGTGACGATCGCCCCGGCTTCGCCGACCGACGTGGTGAGCCGGCCGATCGAGGAGGCGTCCGCGGTTACGGCGATCCGGATGGTGATTGAAAATCCGGCGCTCGGCAGTCGGGTGATGGCCACGGGATCCCTCCGTCACGGCTGGGCGGCCGCTCGGCCGCCGCCCCGCATTTCTACCGGGTTGTCGAGGTCGACCGGCATTCGCCCCCACTTTTGGTGACCCCTGGGGTGGGCATATAGCAGGTGCGCTCAGCGTTGCGTCATGTCAGGATTACTTTCTACTTATCAAAACGGACAGGAGACCCGCTTGCGAGACCAGGAGAGCTTCGTCCCCGTCGAGGACGAGTTCGACGACGTCACCACTGGCGAGATGGAGCTGTCGGAGCGGCAGTCGCTGCGACGCGTACCGGGCCTCTCCACCGAGCTCACCGACGTCACCGAGGTGGAATACCGGCAGCTGCGGCTGGAGCGGGTCGTCCTGGTGGGTGTCTGGACCGAGGGCACGGTGACCGACGCGGAGAATTCGCTGACCGAGCTGGCCGCGCTGGCCGAGACCGCTGGTTCGCAGGTGCTCGAAGGGTTGATCCAGCGCCGCACCCGACCCGACCCGGCCACCTACATCGGTCGCGGCAAGGTTGAGGATCTCGGCGCGGTGGTGTTGTCCAGCGGTGCCGACACGGTGATCTGTGACGGCGAGTTGTCCCCGTCCCAGCTGCGCAACCTGGAGCAGCGCACCAAGGTCAAGGTGGTCGACCGGACGGCGCTGATCCTTGACATCTTCGCCCAGCACGCCAAGAGCAAGGAAGGCAAGGCGCAGGTCGAGCTGGCCCAGCTCGAATACCTGCTGCCGCGACTGCGCGGTTGGGGCGAGACGCTCTCCCGGCAGACCGGTGGTAGCGGTCGCGGCGGTGGCGCCGGCGGCGGCGTGGGTCTGCGTGGTCCCGGTGAGACCAAGCTGGAGACCGACCGGCGTCGGATCCGTACCCGCATCTCCCGGCTGCGCCGCGAGATCAAGGGCATGAAGACGGTACGCCAGACCAAGCGTGCGCGGCGTTCCCGTAACGCCGTCCCCGCGGTGGCCATCGCCGGCTACACCAACGCCGGCAAGTCCAGCCTGCTCAACCGGCTGACCGGTGCGGGCGTGCTGGTGGAGAACGCGCTGTTCGCCACCCTGGACCCGACGACCCGTAAGGCCACCGCCTCCGACGGGCGGCTCTACACCCTCTCCGACACGGTCGGTTTCGTCCGGCACCTGCCGCACCAGATCGTCGAGGCGTTCCGCTCGACGCTGGAGGAGGTCGCCGAGTCGGATCTGGTGGTGCACGTCGTCGACGGCACCCACCCGGATCCGGAGGAGCAGGTTCGGGCGGTCCACGAGGTGCTCGCCGAGGTGGGCGCGGACCGGCTTCCCGAGCTGCTGGTGGTCAACAAGACCGACTCGGCCGACGAGGACACGCTGCTGCGGCTCAAGCGGCTCTGGCCGGACGCGATCTTCGTCTCCGCGCACTCCGGGTGGGGCATTGACGGGCTGCGCGAGGCGATCGAGGAGCGGTTGCCGCGCCCGGCTGTGGAGGTCCGCGCTGTGCTGCCGTACGACCGGGGTGACCTGGTGGCGCGGGTGCACCGCACGGGCGAGGTGCTCAGCACGTCACACCTGCCGGAGGGCACGCTGCTGCACGTCCGGGTCGGTGCGGCGCTCGCCGCTGAGCTGGCGCCGTTCGATGTCGAGCGGCAGGGTCAGGCGGCTGGCGCCCGGGCCTGAGCGTCCACGCGTCATCCAACAGAAACGCGTGGCATGCGACACTGGCCGAATGCGCCGCGTTGTTTCCTCGGTCACGGTTGCCCTCGGCCTGCTTGGGGCAACCGTGGCGCTCGCCGGAGTCGCCGCTGCGGCACCCGCTCCCGGGTCGTCCGAGCAGCCTGCCGTCACGCCTGGTAAGAAGCGTTGCACGATCGTCGACGAGCGGCTCCGGGAGCTGTCCGGGTTGGTGGCCACCAAGAGCGGCTACATCGTCATCAACGACGGCACCGACAACGCGGCACGCAAGCGGGTCTTCTTCCTGGACAGTAAGTGCAAGATCTCGAAGGAGCCGGTCCGGTACTCGGGGCAGGGTCCGTTCGACACCGAGGACCTCGCCCTCTCCAAGGACGGCGCGACCCTCTGGATCGCCGACATCGGCGACAACGCCACCTCGAAGGAGCGCCGTACCCGGATCGCGCTCTGGTCGATGCCGGTCACCGGCGCCAAGCAGCCGGTGTTGCACCGGCTCTCCTACCCCGAGGGTAAGCCGCACGACGCCGAGGCGCTGATCATCGGCGACGACGGCAAACCTTTGATCATCACGAAGGTGACCAGCGGCAAGGCCGAGATCTACACGCCGGCAGCGGCGTTGAAGAACGGTGACACCGACCCGGTGCCGATGCGCAAGGTCGGCGACATCTCACTGCCTCGGACAGAGACCGAGAACCCGCTCAACACGTTCGGTCGGGTCGCGATCACGGGCGCGGCGCGGTCGCCGGACGGCGCGCGGGTGGTCCTGCGCACCTACGCGGACGCCTTCGAGTTCGACGTGACCGGCGGTGACATCGTCGGTGCGCTCACCACCGAGAAGCCCCGGGTCACGCCGCTCGCCGACCCGTTCGGTGAGGCCATCACCTACACCCTGGACGGCAAGACCTTCCTCACCGTCTCCGACGGTCAGCAGTTCACCGAGGACGACACGGTCGACATCCTCAGCTATACGCCGTCCACCTCGACGGCGGCGCCGCTGGCGGCCGCCGGTGGCGCCAAACCGGCCGCCTCGAAGTCCTGGATCGACGGGCTGAGCTTCGACGACATCACCTACCTGGTCGGCGCGGTCGGGCTGGTCGGTCTGCTGCTGGTCGGTGCCGGCATCATCGGCATCCTTCGTGCCCGCCGCCGGCCGCCGGCCGCCGACGCGACTGACCGCTCTGATCCGGACGGCGCTCCCGTCGACCGGCGCGGCGGCCGTGCCGACGACGGTTTCCCGGCGGCCGGTGACCGCTCAGGCGGTGTCTACGGCGGCGGCGCGCCGGCTGGCGGCGCGGTCTACGGCGGAGGTCGTGGTGGTCCGGGCCCGGCGGGTGGTCCGGCCCCGGCAGGTGGCGCGGTGTACGGCGGTGGCCGTCCGGCGGCTGCCGATGGTGGCTACGGCCCGGCCCGGCCCGGCGGCGGAGGAGCCGGTGGTGTCTACGGCGGCGGTCGTCCCCCTGCGGGTGGCGGTGGCCGGCCGGCGGGTGGCGGTGGCGGTCGTCCCCCTGCGGGCGGCGGCGGTCGTCCCGGCGGTGGCGTGTACGGCGGCGGTGGCCAGCCTGGCGGCGGTCGTGCGGAGCCGCCCCGGCGTGGTGGTCAGGAGCCCGACTACCGGGGCCAGCGGCCCGGCCGTCGGCGTGACGAGGAAGTGCCCGGTGACCCGTACGGGCAGTATCCCGGTGGCGGTCGTGGCCACCGGGGCGACCGTTACTGACGCCTCGGATCAGGGCTGTGCGTGCGACGGCCGATCGATCGAACCGTCGTCGGGTCAGCGCGGGTGAGTGCTGTCGGCACTCACCCGCGGACCGGTCAGATCCGACGTAGCACCGCCACGACCCGGCCCATGATGGTGGCGTCGTCACCGGGGATCGGGTCGAAGGCCGGGTTCTGCGGCATCAGCCAGACGTGCCCGTCGCGCCGCCGGTAGGTCTTCACCGTCGCCTCGCCATCGAGCATGGCTGCCACGATCTCGCCCGAGTCGGCGGTCGGCTGCTGCCGGACGACCACCCAGTCGCCGTCGCAGATCGCCGCGTCGAGCATCGAGTCACCCTTGACCTGGAGCATGAAGACCTCGCCCTCGCCCACCAGCTCGCGGGGGAGGGGGAAGATGTCCTCCACTGCCTGCTCGGCGAGGATCGGCCCACCGGCGGCGATCCGGCCCAGCATCGGCACGTACGCCGGAGTTGGCCGCTGTGCCCGGCTCAGCTCGTCGTCGATGGCCTCGCTGGGGGCGCGGACGTCCACCGCGCGCGGCCGGTTGGGGTCGCGGCGCAGGAAGCCCTTCTTCTCCAGCTCCTTGAGCTGGTAGGCGACGCTGGACGGCGACACCAGGCCGACCGCCTCGCCGATCTCCCGGACGCTTGGCGGGTAGCCGTGCCGCTCCACCCAGTTGCGGATGAACTCCAGGATGCGGCGCTGGCGGGCGGTCAGGTCGACCGTCGCCGGGTCGGGGAAGGTGCTGACCACCGGAGTGACCGGGCGCACGGCGGGCTGGCCCGTCCGGCTGCGCGCGGCGCTGCGGCGTCGGGTGGCCGGTGGGCCCGCCTCGGTGATCTGCTGCGGGCTCTTCGGCCGGCTGGCCCGGTCCTCGGTCACGTCCGTCCTCCCTGGTCGGCGCTGGGTGCCTCGTCGGCTCGTGGTGCGTGCGGTGGTGCCACGACGGTGCTGAGGGTGGTGCGTCGCCGGGTGTGCTGAAGATCCATCACGCCCGGTTGTTCCTGACCGTATAGGTGAGATCGGTCATTTTCAAACATCTGTACGACCTCTCACCGGCGTGTCGGGGTGAAAAACGGCTCCGGTCGTACGGATGTTCTGATAAATGGTACGTCGGGTAGCACGGGTGTTCGATCGTCGGCCGTTTTCCGGGCCGCTTCGGCCTGCCGGCCGGTAACTCGCGCGGCGCCCCGACGTTGGGTCTTCCGGCGGGGCGTTGGGGTGCCGATGACCGGATGGTCCGTGACGCGCCGGACATGCCAGCCAACTTGACCCGGGTTCGCCCGCGACATACGGTCAACCCCTAGATGTAGTAGTGACATGGGCGTAAGTTGCCTACAGGTTGGGTCCGACTACCGACCGCACTCCCGTAGGGTTGCTCACGGCGGGGGCCATCTGAGGGTGGCGCCGTGGCGGTGAGCCATGTCCGGGGGTGCCCGGTGCGACCGAGTTGATCATGATTAGGAGGTAGGCGATGCGGTGTCCGTACTGCCGGCACGCTGACTCCCGGGTGGTCGACTCGCGGGAGGCCGACGACGGCCAGCTCATCCGACGGCGACGGTCCTGCCCGGAGTGCGGCAAGCGGTTCACCACCGTCGAGGAGGCGGTCCTCGCGGTCGTCAAGCGCAGCGGGGTGACCGAGCCGTTCAGCCGTACGAAGATCATCGGCGGGGTGCGCAAGGCGTGCCAGGGTCGGCCGGTCGACGAGGACTCGATCGCGCTGCTGGCCCAGAAGGTCGAGGAGACCGTACGGGCCAAGGGCGCGGCCGAGATCCCCAGCCACGACGTGGGGCTGGCCATCCTGGGCCCTCTGCGGGACCTGGACGAGGTGGCGTACCTGCGGTTCGCCAGCGTCTACCGGTCCTTCGACTCGCTCGCCGACTTCGAGCAGGAGATCGAGACATTGCGGGCCGCCGCCCGCGCCCGGGAGGGCGCGGTGGAGGCCGGGGCGGCGGGGACCGCCGGCCGTACCAATTGAGGTTTGTGTTGCTGACAGGTGGACGCGCGGCGGGTGACCGCGTGGACGAGGGGGCGGATGAGATGTCGGGGGATGGTGTGACGACAAGCAGGTCACGGAGCAAGGCCAGCGCGAGCGCCGGGCTGAAGATCGAGCGCGTGTGGACGACCGAGGGGGTCCACCCGTACGACGAGATCGCCTGGGAGCGCCGCGACGTCGTGATGACGAACTGGCGGGACGGCTCGATCAACTTCGAGCAGCGCGGGGTGGAGTTCCCGGAGTCGTGGAGCGTCAACGCGGCCAACATCGTGACCACGAAGTACTTCCGGGGCGCGGTGGGCACCCCGGAGCGGGAGTGGTCGCTCAAGCAGTTGATCGACCGGGTGGTCAGCACCTACCGCACCGCGGGTGAGGAGTACGGCTACTTCGCCAGCCCGGCCGACGCCGAGATCTTCGGGCACGAGCTGACCTGGATGCTGCTGCACCAGGTGTTCAGCTTCAACTCGCCGGTCTGGTTCAACGTCGGCACGCCGTCGCCGCAGCAGGTCAGCGCCTGCTTCATCCTGGCCGTCGACGATTCGATGGACTCGATCCTCGACTGGTACAAGGAGGAGGGGCTGATCTTCAAGGGCGGCTCCGGCTCCGGCGTCAACCTGTCGCGGATCCGCTCCTCCCGGGAGCTGCTCTCCTCCGGTGGCACCGCCTCCGGCCCGGTCAGCTTCATGCGCGGTGCGGACGCCTCCGCCGGCACCATCAAGTCCGGCGGCGCGACCCGGCGGGCGGCCAAGATGGTCATCCTCGACGTGGACCACCCGGACATCGAAGAGTTCGTGGTCACCAAGGCGCGCGAGGAGAACAAGATCCGCGCCCTGCGCGACGCCGGGTTCGACATGGACCTCGGCGGCGCCGACATCGTCAGCGTGCAGTACCAGAACGCCAACAACTCGGTCCGGGTCTCCGACGAGTTCATGTCGGCGGTGCAGAACGGCGGCGGCTTCGACCTGCGCGGCCGGCTGGACGGCGCGGTGATCGACACCGTCGACGCCAAGAAGCTGTTCCGCACCATCGCCCAGGCCGCCTGGGAGTGTGCCGACCCCGGCCTGCAGTACGACGACACCATCAACGACTGGCACACCTGCCCGGAGACCGGCCGGATCACCGCGTCGAACCCGTGCTCGGAGTACCTGCACCTGGACAACTCCTCGTGCAACCTGGCCTCGCTCAACCTGATGAAGTTCCTCCGCGCCGACGGTGGCTTCGAGGTGGAGAAGTTCGTCAAGTCGATCGAGATGGTCATCACCGCCATGGACATCTCGATCTGCTTCGCCGACTTCCCCACCGAGAAGATCGGTGAGACCACCCGCGCCTACCGGCAGCTCGGCATCGGCTACGCCAACCTGGGCGCCCTGCTGATGGCCACTGGCCTGCCGTACGACTCGGAGCAGGGCCGTTCGGTCGCCGCGGCGATCACCTCGCTGATGAACGGCACCGCGTACCGCCGCTCGGCCGAGCTGGCCGGCATCGTGGGCCCGTACGACGGCTACGCCCGCAACGCCGAGCCGCACAAGCGGGTCATGCGCAAGCACGCCGCCGCCAACGACGAGATCAAGCCCACCAGCACGGTGGCCACCGCGATCGTCCGCGAGGCGACCAAGCAGTGGACCCAGGGCAACAAGATCGGTGACAAGAACGGCTGGCGCAACTCGCAGGCCAGCGTCCTCGCGCCGACCGGCACCATCGGCCTGATGATGGACTGCGACACCACCGGCGTCGAGCCGGACCTGGCGCTGGTCAAGTTCAAGAAGCTGGTCGGCGGCGGCTCGATGCAGATCGTCAACCAGACCGTGCCGCGCGCCCTGCGTAGCCTCGGCTACCCCGAGGAGCAGGTCGAGGCGATCGTCGAGCACATCGCCGACCACGGCCACGTGGTGGACGCCCCCGGCCTCAAGCCGGAGCACTACCCGGTCTTCGACTGCGCGATGGGTGAGCGGTCGATCGCCCCGATGGGCCACGTGCGGATGATGGCAGCCGTCCAGCCGTTCATCTCCGGCGCCATCTCCAAGACGGTCAACATGCCCGAGCAGGCCACCGTCGAGGACGTCGAGAAGATCTACTTCGAGGGCTGGAAGCTCGGCCTCAAGGCGCTGGCGATCTACCGGGACAACTGCAAGGTCGGCCAGCCGCTCTCGGTGGCCAAGCCGAACAAGACCACCGCCCCGGCCGCCGTCGAGGCCGCCAAGGCCGCGCCGGTCGTCGAGAAGGTCGTCGAGTACCGGCCGGTGCGCAAGCGTCTGCCGAAGAAGCGCCCGTCCGAGACGGTCTCCTTCTCCGTCGGCGGTGCCGAGGGCTACCTCACCGCGTCGTCCTACCCGGACGACGGCCTCGGTGAGGTCTTCCTCAAGATGTCCAAGCAGGGCTCCACCCTGGCCGGTGTGATGGACGCCTTCTCGGTGGCCATCAGCATCGGGCTGCAGTACGGCGTGCCGCTGGAGACGTTCGTCAGCAAGTTCACCAACATGCGCTTCGAGCCGGCCGGCATGACCGACGATCCGGACGTGCGCATGGCGGCGTCGGTGATGGACTACATCTTCCGTCGCCTGGCGCTGGACTTCCTGCCCTACGAGCGCCGGGCCGAGCTGGGCATCTTCACGGCCAGCGAGCGGGCCGCCCAGTTGCGGGCCGAGGCTGAGGCGGAGAGCGCCGCGGTGACCGGTGCGGAGCTCACCGCGATGGCGTCCTCGGCGCCGGTGGAGGCCCCGGCCAAGCCGGAGCCCGTCGCCCAGCCGGCCCAGGAACTCGCCGAGGTGGCCGCCGCCAAGCCGGCCCCGAACGTGGGTTCCAGCACCGAGTTGCTGGAGGCCGTGATCGGCAAGGCCGCCGACGCGCCGCTCTGCTTCACCTGCGGTACGAAGATGCGCCCCGCCGGTAGCTGCTACGTCTGCGAGGGCTGCGGCTCCACCAGCGGCTGCAGCTGAGACTGACCATTCTCGGCGTGTCCCCTCCAGGGGCACCTTGAGATCGAAGAGTCATCGGCGAGTCTGACCAAAGGGATGTCCCCCGGACGCTACCGTCCGGGGGACTTTCCGTTGCTCAGGACGCGGACACGACCTGGGTTCGGCAGGCAACGACACCTGACCGAAGGAGGACCCGATCCCGTGCCGCACACCATCAAGGTCAACGAACCCATCGAGTACGACCCAGCCCTCGTGGCCGCCGTGCTCGGCGAGGACGCCCTGCCCATCGACGTGACCGACCGCGCCCTCGCGCCGTTCATCACCGTCAACGGCCGCATCCACACCCCGACCAGCAACTTCCTGCGCCACCACTGCACCATCCGGCCGAACCTCGCCACCGCCCGCCGCCTCGCCTCCGACCTCGCCGGCTGGCTCGACTACCTCTGCAACACCCGCGGCCTGCACCCCTACGAGGACCGCCGCGACCCCGCCCTCACCGCGACCGAGGACCACTTCGCCGCCTACTACCGCCAGCGCCAGTACGGCACCGACGACAAGGCCCGGTTCACCTCCGGCGGCTGGGCGCACGCCGCGTCCGCGATCAAACGCTTCTACGAGTACGCCCAGCGCCACTACCAGCACCTACCCCCATTCGAGATCATCACGGTCACCCGGCGAGATGGCGGCACGGGCACCACGATCGCCAAGTACCAACCTCGCCGCCGCAACACCGGCTCGGCCGGCATCCCGATCACGCCCGAGTTTGCCCAGTACCTGCTCATGGGTGCGCTCCGCACTGACCTCGACGGCAACCAGGTCCCTTACCTCGGCGCCGACCGCGACCACGCGCTTTTCGCGCTCGGCCTGGCCACCGGCGTCCGCCGCAACAACCTCGCCAACATCACTGTCTACGAGATTCCACCGGCGAGCAGGCTCCCGCTCACCACGATGCGGGTCGCCGACCACATCACCAAGGGCGACGCTGGTGGCGACGCTCTCGTGTTCACCCACCACCTCGCCGCGGTCCGGGAGTACCTCGACGGCGCACGCGCCGACCTGGTCGCCCGCACGACCTACCGCCCGGCTCGGCCGCTGCACATCGAATCCGCCGACTCCACCACGGTCCGCTACCGGACCCCCGACGATCCCGACACGGTCGCGAGCAAGCGATGGACCGACGCGGACGCGGACTTCCGCCGCCGACTCGTCACGCCCGAGGGCGCAAGCCCGGTTGTCTTCCTCAACGAGTACACCGGCGAGCCGCTCGCCTACCGCAGCCTCCAGCACGCCATCGAAACCGCGCGCACATTCGTACGCGAACGCATCGACCGCGACTTCCCGGAGAACTACAGGATCCACGACCTCCGCCACACCTACGCCGTTCATCTCACCGTCGCGATCTACCGAGGCGTCGTCGCGGACATCGTTGAAAAGCAACGGCGCGACGACTGGACGGTCGACCACATCGCCGCCGCCGTCGAACTCGTCAAGTTCTCCCTTGGCCACGCCAGCGAACAATCCACTCGCCTCTACACCCAAACCGCACACCGATTCCTCGGAATCCCGGTCGACCACTTCGTCGGACGGTTCTGATGGCACACGCAACCCGCGGCCACCGCAGCGGCACCTACGAAATCGAGCGCATCAACAAGGTCGACAAGCGACGACTGTCCATCACCTTCCAACACGCCGCCGCCTACCAGCCACAAGTTGTCACGCTGCACGTCGACCACACCCCGGCCGCCGAGCAGATGCTGCAAGCCATGGCCGACTCGATCAAGGTCGGCGACAACGGAGACGCAGACTCCGCGTGGGAGTCCTCGGAGACTCTGCGACAGGCGAGATGGCAGGCAACGACGATGCTCAACCGTCTGGCTGAGCGCGGATTCGATACATTCGCCGATGCGCGGCTCGACGTTGCCACGCTCAGGTGGCTCTACGAGCCTATGCACAGCAATACAAAAAGGTCGGCTTGCTGGCTCTTGGCCCGTGCCGTTCGGGATAACCACCCGAACGGTGTGGCCATTAGCCGGGCATTGAAGAACAGCCGCTTCCAGGTCGAGGAATCCACGCCGTTCATCTACGACGACGCAGTCAGCGACGCCATCGAGGCAGCGGCCAAGGCCGTCTACACCGAATACTTCACTGCTCAGCGGGAGATCTTCGAGCGGCTCGGGTACGACGTTACCGGCCGCGAGTGGCTCCGCGTTCCGGCCCAGGAACTCATCGACTGGGCGGTACGCGCACAGCCCGACGTCTCCCGGCCCGGCGCTCCGCAGCCGTCACTTGTCGCGTCGTACGAGCAGCAGATCGCTTGGGCACTGACCCACCCGCGCATGTTCGGCTACATCAAGTACAACCGGACCAGTCCGCTCCGCGGACCGCAGATCAAGGCAATCGGCCGCGCGCTCTACCCGGACAACATCCTGATCACCGCCGCGCTGATCCTGCACTGCCTCGGCGAGAACAGCGGATTCAACGCCTCCGTCCTG
Organism: Micromonospora sp. NBC_00389; assembly: GCF_036059255.1. Taxonomy (NCBI): domain Bacteria; kingdom Bacillati; phylum Actinomycetota; class Actinomycetes; order Micromonosporales; family Micromonosporaceae; genus Micromonospora; species Micromonospora sp. NBC_00389. The sequence continues at coordinate 3,225,330 of NZ_CP107947.1, forward strand.
CTGCAGAAGGACGCCGACACCCTCACCTTCCTGGGTAGCGACCACGCCCTCGAACACAACGTCAAAGCCCGCAACCACTCCGAGGACACCCGGCCCACCCGCCTGACCTCCATCTACACCTCGGGCGGGGTCGTCGAGACGATGACCGGCCTCACCCGGTTCGCACGACACTCACGACGCGACCTCATAACCCCTGCAGGCACCCTCGCAGCCGTCGTCGACCGCCTCTACGTCGAACACGCTTCCGAACCCGTCGAAGCCCAGGTCATCAACGAGTTTCGGCGCATCAACGCCTGGAAGTCACCGATCTTCGACAAGCACTGGGACGGAGCCACAGCCGGCCCTCGCAGCGACGTTTCCCTCCGGCTGTCGGCGCTGCGCTACGTCGCCCAGCGCCGGGCAATGGGAGAGGGCCTCACCGCGGACGTCCACGGCCACACGCCGAGTACGAAACTGCACTACACCGCGCACGTGCTGCCCGACCACGTCTTCAACAAGCACGCCACCGCGGCACAGAACGCCTTCCACGACGACGCCGTCGCCGGGTTCACCGTCGTCGCCGACGCCACCGAAGGCCCGGCCGCCGACCTGGCCGCCGTCGACCCTGACGAGATCATGGACGTCGAGATCGGCGTATGCACCTCCGGCGGCAACGCGCCGGACGGCTCCGGAAGGCGCTGCGACCTCGGCATGGTCGCCTGCTTCACCTGCCCCAACGGCTACCGCACCATCGACCATGTCCCGGGCTTGCTCGCCGCCGTCGAACTCGGCGACATCATCGAGCGCAACGACCCCGTCGAATGGGAGCACGGGCAAGCCTCCCACCTGCGGTTCTACTCCCAAGCCTGTCTCGACAAGTTCCCGCCAATGGTCGTCGGCAACATCAAACGATCGACCGACCTCGTCCCCCACATCCTGACCGTCACCGGCATGTACATGGAGATGCGCCATGGCTGAGGTCGTACCACTCTTTCCGATCGACTGGGGCCGCAGCGCCAGTCTGCTGTTTCGCGACGACGAACGACTCAACGACCTGATCCCCGGCGGCGAGGACCTCGACCAGACCGTGCTGTTCAGCGACGACGTTTGGGACCTCGCCGGCCACCGGACCTGGAAGGACAAGGCCGGCGCGATGACGCGCATCCCCTTCACGGGGATCGAGGAACGTTGGCGCGACGCCGCCAAGGAGATGGTCCTGCTGCAGATGAACCCAGCCCTGGCCGTCGACCGCGCCGACAACCCGATGGCCCAAACCTGGCCCAACGTCCAGGAACCGATCCTGCCCGTCACCGCGCAGGGCAACATCAAGATGCTCAGCCACGGCCTGGCGATCATCGATCAGCAGCACATCACCCGGTTCGACAGCGACGACTGGGCACGGCTGGTTGTCCTGCTGGTCCAGCCCCGCAGCGTCAAAGAGAAACAGGCTGGCAGCACCCTCTCCAACGCCACCGGCCGGGGCCGGGCCCAGCAACTCATCACCCTCTGGCAGATCACCCAGATCGGCGGCCGCCCCGGGCTGCTGGGCGACGCACCGCCGTTCGACGGCCGCGAGACGGTCGAACTGTTCGGAGGCCGCACCAAGCGCAACGCGATCCGCCCGCACGAAGGCGTCGGACACGCCCTGGGCTTCGTGGCCTGGATCTTCGACCACATAGCCGAGGAGATCGTCTCCCACATCGAGTGGTGGGCTCAGAACACCAGCGCCGAGCCGCCGCTGAGCCGCCAGGATACCTTCGAGGCCATGCTGGACCTCACCGCCCGCATCGCCCAGGAGAACAACGGCAAGGTTCCCGGTTCCCGCAACGCCAACGGCGGACTCACCCTGGCCCATGCACCCCTGGCCCGGCTGCTCGGCGTTTACGACGCCGACGAGGCATACCTGGCTGGGCGGTGGACCATGTCGCAACTGCGCGACACCGTCCAACTGTCGACCACGGTCAGCCCGTGCCCTCTGCCGGCCTCGGAACTCCCCACCCGCACCGGCGGCCTGACCTCCTGGACCGAACGGCTGATCGCCTCGAAGGAGAGCCTCGACGCCTGGCAGCGACGCCTCGTCTACTACGCGATGTACTACCTTGCCGCCACCGTCATGCTGCGGGACAGCCAGTTGGCTGTCCTGCCGTTCGACCCGCTGCGCACCCAGGAGTTCACCAGGCCGGACGGCAGCACCTACATCAAGCACACCCTGTCGGCCTACAAGACCAAGAACCGGCACGCCGACGTCCCCACCACCGTCGTGGTCAACGGCCGCGTGGCCCGCATCGTCGCCTTGCTCCACCGGTTGCAACAGGCCCTTGGCTACGAACCCCGCCGCAGCGACGCCACCGGAGTGCCCTACCTGTTCGACCAGCTCCTCGCCACGCCGCTGGGTAAGCGCCATCACGGCATGGCCCGCGACGGCCTCTACCTCGACCTCGGCTTTCTCAAGATCCTCAAAGAAGGAGCGCAGGAACTCTTCGACCGCGGTATCACCAAGCGGTCCCTGGAGGACGTCGACATCTCGATGCGTCATGTCCGGATCACGAGCGCGCAGGCATACGCCGTCCGTGAGCACGGCCAGGCCCTCGCCGCCGCGTTCGGCCAGTGGGACACCGCGGCCGTCGCTCGCGGCTACGTCGGCGACGTCTACAAACTGATCACACCGATCGACCCCGACGAGGCGGCCGATCTCGTCCAGCAGGACGCCGGCCGCCGCGTACACCGAGCCTTCACCCACCGCTCCACGCTGACCGGCAAGGGGCTGGCTCGCCTCGACCAGACCATCGAGGCCAACCGGCCCGCGCTGTCCAATCCGCAGCCGCTGACTCCCGCCCGCCTCAAGACGCTGGGCAAACGCAACCGCAACATCGAGCAAGGCCCCCTGACGCTCTGCCTCTACCAGGCCGAAGGGGCGCTCTGCGGCGGCAAGGGCAAGCCCGATTTCCGGCTCTGCCTGCCCGGCCAGTGCCGCAACTCGGTCATGAGCCGCGCCGATCGAGCCCGCTACGAACTGATGCGCCGCCAGCACCTCGCACTCAAGTCCGACGTCCTACGCCGCGCTGCGGACAAGATGCACGAAGCCAATCCCGACATCGCCGCAGAGTTCGCCGACACGACCGACGACGAGTTGTACGAAAGCATCACCGAGCACATCGACGAGTACATCCGAGCCGCACTGGAGGATCGGGCATGACCAGCGACGACATCGCGGCCCTGGTCCGCGTCGCCGCCCGCATCGAGCGCGGCGAAGAACTGACCAGCGACCTCATGGGCCAGGAGGACGTGCCCGTCGCCCTGCGCCTGGTCATCGCCGCGGTGACCCTCGCCGCCGCGGACATGCCGGTCAACAAGAAGTCGATCACCACAATCGCCCCCGCGGCGCGGTCGGCGACCTACCGCGACCACGCCGACCTACTCGACCAGGCGAAGACGGTTGTCCCAGCTCTCGTTCAGGCGCAACTTGGCCTAGCCGGAACCAAGGTGTCCGCGGCTGACCTCGCACGGCAACTCGAAGCCGCCCACGCGACCATCGAAAAGGAACGTCGCCTTCGCGAGGATGCCGAGGAGCGGCTCAAGCACGTCGCCGCGTACGCCCGCGAGCTGCATTGGCAACTCAAGCCGGAATACGAAGCCCGGCTGCGGGAGCGAGAGGAGAAGGTCCGCTACCTCCACCTCGTGCCCGGCGGCCCGGAGGAAGGCGAGCCGGAGATCGGCCAGGAGGTTCACCAGCGGAGGTCAGCGCCCTCCAAGGAGAGGTAGCGCGGCGACGTGGTGTCGGAGCTGTCCAGCAGTTGACCGAGCCGGACGGCGGCCTCGTGGGGCGAAGTGTCCGCGTCGCCCCTTCCCATGGCGGTGGTGAGGCTGCCCGGATGGACAGCCCAGCACCGTACGCGCCCGGCAAGTTCCTGAGCGAGGGCAACCGTCAGCATGTTCTGTGCGGCCTCGGAGATGCGGTAGGCGTAGCTGGTCCGCCAGCCGGCGAAGTCGCCCGCGGCCTGCGCGGCCAGCGAACCGAGCCGGGACGATACGTTGATGATCAGCGGTGCGGGCGCGGCCAGCAGCATCGGCAGCAGGGCCTGAGTCAGGCGCATCGGGCCCGCGACGTTGACGTCAACGGCGTCCAGGATCATCCGCGGGTCGCAGTCCTCCAGCGGGCGGGCTGGCGCTCCGGTGCCGGCGTTGTTGACCAGCACATCGACCGGCCGTCCGCGGACAGCGGCCACGAGGGCCTCGTTTACCGGGGCCCGGACGTCCTGCAGAACAGGTTCAACGCCGGCACGCTTGATCGCCATGGCAGCGGACTCTGTGCGGACGCAGGCCACGACGTCCCAGCCCTGGCCGGCGAGATGCTCGGTCAGGGCCGCGCCCAGCCCTCGGCTGCTGCCGGTGACCACTGCCAGCCGGGTGGTCACCGGAGAACCAGCAGGTCGAGGGCATCGACGACCGGGCCGGACTCTGTCTGTGCGGCCTCCTGCAGGCGGGCGACGCCCGCGGCGTACGCGTCGTCGCTGATCAGCTGCAGCGGGGTGTGTGCCTCGCGCCGCAGGCCGGCGGCGGCGTCGGCCACCGACGGGGCGGTCACCTGCGGGACCGGTTCGCAGCCGGTGGTCGTGAATCCGGCGGTGGCGAACGCCACCTCGACGTCGGGAATGCTCGGGTAGCGGTCGAGCACGACGACGGCTTCCGGGAACCAGTGGAACAGGTTGATCGCTTCGTGCCGGCCGGCGAACGCGGAGCGGATCAGCACCGGCGCGCCCGGCTTCAACACTCGCCGGATCTCGCGGGCGGCAGCTTCCAGGTCGGGAACGTGGTGGATCACCGTGGAGAGCCAGACCCCGTCGAGGCTTGCGTTCGGGAACGGGATGTCGTCGGCGGCACCGGCCGCGACTAGCTGAAAAACCGCGCGCTCGCGCATCGCCGCCGACGGCTCGACCGCCAGGACGTCGATACCGGGCCACCAGGTGTGGAATGCCCGCGCCCAACTGCCGGTGCCGCATCCGAGGTCGAGCAGGCGCGCCCCGGGACAGGGCTCGAAGTGCCGGCCGATCGCCGCACGCCAGGTAGCGAGGTCATCATCCCGCAGGTGCCGGGTCTCCTCGAACGCCGCTGCGTCCACATTGTCGTACGCGATGAGAGCCATGCGCCGACCCAACCCGGCCGACCGCACGGTGAGCAAGAGGGAGTGCACCGGTTCACATCGATCGAAGTCTCCGGGCACATGAAGACGCAGGCGACTTCGCACGTCAACGATGGGCTGGCACGCACTGTGATCTATCAGGCAGTGCCGGGGAACACCCTGTGCGCGTTGATTTGCTTAGGGTCACGCCTATGACCATCGGCAGCGCGGCGCGGGCGTTTCTGCGAGACCATGGCGCGGAATCGATCGAGCATCCCGGCGGCACTCTCTACTCCCACCTGTGCCGGGTGGAACAGCGCCTCGCGACAGCCGGTGCTGCCCCACACGTGCAACTCGCCGGTCTCACCCACGCTGCCTACAGCACTGATGGGTTCGACCTGGCGCTGATCCCTTGGACCGACCGGGACCTGCTCCGGGCCGTGATCGGCCTGGAAGCCGAGGAACTCGTATATCTGTGCGGGGCTTGTGACCGTGACCGTACCTGGCCGGATCTGGTTACCACCTCCACCGTGCATGATCGCTTCACCGGGCAGGAAAGACTCCTCGAACCCCGTCACATCGGGACGTTCGTGGATCTGAGCATCGTCAACGAACTTGACGTCATCGAGCAGAATCCGGCGCTGCTTGTCAAGCACGGCGACTACTTCCGTGACCTCTTCGCCCGCTGGGCGCCCCTGACGTCGCCCGAGGTGGCAGACGAGGTCCAACGGCTAACTGGATCGCGTCAGTGAACTCGATGTCCTGACCATCGGGCCTCAGCGCTGGGCATAGCCGCCAGCGTTCACGTCGAGCGCGGATCTACGCGATGATTTCCGGCAGCGCACCGTTGCGTGGATCGTCCGCATGTCTTGCTTCCGCAAGACGCAAGGGGACAGTATGCTGAGCCGAGCCGACCCGGTGATCGAGGACGCGACCTCCACTATAGAGGGACATGCGCCGTGCCGGAGGGGACCCCGAAGTCGGGGGGACACCCCCTGATCGGTCAGGTACAGCTGACGTACGCGAAATACCGCACTGCCCCGGCCTCCTGATGGGAGGTCGGGGCAGTGTTGTTCTCTGGCTCCCGCAGGTCCTCGCCGAGGGCATGTGCCCTGAGACCGGTATACCTCAGAGGCATATTGATGACTCTGAGGTATACCGCTCAGGGTGGTGCATGCTTGCCGGCGTTCATCGCCCTGTGGCTGACCGACCGGTGAGTCTCACCCGGCGGTGATTACCGCCGTCCTGACTGCGGCCCGGCGCGGGTCTGCCATCGAGGCGTGGATCAGCGGTCTTCGTCGCCGTCGTTAGGCCGTGGTGGGCGGTTGTGCCGCGCCCACTCGTCCACCTCGTCGGCGTCCCAGATCGTCGTCCCGATCAGGCGGGCGACCGGCTCGGGAAAGCCGGGCCGGCGGGTGATCTGCAATACCCGCTGTCGCGACACGCCGAACAGGGCGGCCAACTCGCCAGGCCCGTACAAGCGCGGTCGCTTCACCGGCTGAAAGTAGGCTTGACTCGTGGTTGACTATTGTCACTTACAGATTGTCAAGCCAAAGGTGGGGTGGTGTCTATGAATCGGCTGCGCCCGGCGATGGCGGAACGGACTGCCGGGAGGCCGGATGCCCAATCGGGTGTCGTACGACGACTACGTGCTGGCGGTGGCGATGACTCTGGCGCGGCGGCATCGGCCGGTCTGGTCGTGGCGGCGGTGGCGCCGGGTCTGTCGCTGCGGCGCGGATCTGCCCTGTCGAGCCCGACACCGCATCCCGATTCGGCGAGGCCACTGGCCAGGGGAGGAGCAGGAGTGACCGAGGATCAGGTCGGACGAATCCTCTCCGTGCACCTACCCGGCGTCGACGGCCTGTGCGCTGGCTGTCGCTGGTGGTGGGCACGGCTGTCTCCGTACCCCTGCTATCAGGCGGAATGGGCGGCCCGCTGGCACGCCCGGGTCGCCACCCGGCGCTTTCTGGACGGCCGGCCGTGACCACGCACGGCCCGGTCCTTCCGGTGTGGACCTGCGGTGGCTGCGACGGCCCTTGGCCCTGCCAGACCAGGCGCACGGAGTTGCGCGCCGAGTTTGACGGTGCTCCGGTATCGTTGGGCCTCTACATGGGCTCCTACCTGGTCTGGGCGGCCGAGGACCTGACCTGGGTGCCCGCCGGGCTGCTGCACCGGCGCTTCCTGGGCTGGATTCGGTGAGTCTGATCCGGCGGGGCGACGAGCGGTTCCACTACAGCGACAACTCGCACCGGTGGATCCCGCCAGACCCGGACTACGACCAGGAAGCCTGGGACGAGATGGTCAGGCAGCACCAACGTCAGCACCTGGAGGAGATATCCCGGCGCAGGAAGCCGCGCCCGTGACCCGGGGGAGGCGGGGTCGGTATTGCCGGGGGATGGCTGCGACGATCAGGGCATGACGACCGCTGAGGCGTACGCCAGGTTCGCCAACCGCGAGGTGCGGGGGGTCTCGCCCGCGTACGAGCGGCTGTCCCGGGCGGTGTCCCGGGACGCCGCACTGCTCGCCCTGCTCGACGGGCTCCCGCCGGCCAAGCGGCAGCCGAACCTGCTGTTCGGCGTTGTCCGGTGGCTCGGCGGCCCGGTCGAGGACCCGGCTGCGTTCCACGACTACGCGGTGGCGAACTGGCCGGCCATCGAGGCGCAGATGCGGGCTCGGGCCACCCAGACGAACGAGGCCGGCCGGTGCGCGGTTCTGCTGCCGGTGCTCGCCGCGCTGCCGCAGCCGCTCGCCCTGCTGGAGGTCGGGGCGTCCGCCGGGCTCTGCCTCTATCCCGACCGGTACGCCTACCGCTACGGCGAGCACCGGGTCGGCTCTGGGGAGCCGGTCCTGGAGTGCGCGGCCAGCGGGTTGGTCCCGCCGGCAGCCGTACCCCAGGTGGTGTGGCGCGCCGGCCTGGACCTCAACCCCCTCGACGTGACCGACCCCGACGACGTGTCCTGGTTGGACGCGCTGATCTGGCCGGAGCACGCGCACCGGCGGGCGCGGCTGCGGGCCGCGGCGGCGGTCGCCGCGGCCGAACCGCCGCTGCTGATTCGTGGCGACCTGGTGGACGACCTACCGGCGCTGGCCGCGCGGGCGCCAGCGGAAGCGACGCTGGTGGTCTTCCACACCTCCGTGCTCTACCAGGTGCCCGTGCCGCGCCGGGAGGCGTTCGTCCGGCTGGTCCGTGGGCTGCCCGGTCACTGGATCGCCAACGAGGACCCGGAGGTGCTGCCCTATGAGGGGCTGCCGGAGTCGCCGGAAGAGGGGCTGTACAACGTCCTGGCGCTGGACGGCACGCCGCTGGCCTGGACCCGAGGTCACGGTCAGGCGATGAGCTGGTTCGCCTGACGCCCTTCGGCGATCAGGTCAAGCGGCCCTCGTCACTGGGCCGGCATCCGGGCGCGCAGGGCCCGACTGAACCAGTCCACTGCCGGTGCCACCCCGCCGCCGGTCGACCATCCGTTGATCACCGCGAGCAGGTCGAGGTAGCGGTCCCGGCGGGGGTCGTTCGCCGTGTCCAGCCGGTCCAGCAGCCGCTGGCGCAGGTCGGCGTCATCGGGCCGGTTGGTGAGGTGTGCGTACCGGCCGATGACCGCCGCGACCACCGGATCGGCCTCGGGTCCGGTCGGATCGAGACCGGCCGCCAGGGCGGGGGCCACACCGTCCCGGACCACCGCGACGGCGTCCGGGCGGGGCAGCCCTGGGACGTCGTGGTCGGCGGCGTACTGCCGCACCAGCCGTCGCATGCTGGCCCGGAAGTCCGGGTCCTGGGCCAGTTCGGCCAACTCCACCCACGCCTGCACCTGCTCGGTGCGGGGATCGTCGGGCAGCTCCGGGGTCAGCGACCGCATTATCCCCGGGTACGCCGGTGTGGTGGCCAGGCCGTCGAAGACCGCGTCGAGGAAGTCGGCGACCAGCCGTCGACGTTCCTGCGCGGAGAGCCGGGCCAGGGTGTGCAGCAGCTCCATCTCCTCGGCTCCGCCGCCGCGCTTGGCAGCCGCGGTGAGCACCGCCTGGCGTAGCCGCAGCACGCGGATCTGCACCGCCAACGCCTCGGCGTGCGCCGCGGCCACCTCGTGCAGCGGAACCTCGTGGTCCACCACCCGCCGGATGGCGGCGAGGTCCACGCCGAGGTCGCGCAGCGTCCGGACCAGCTCCAACCGGGCGGCGGCATCCGGGCCGTAGCGGCGGTAGCCGGCCGGGCTGCGGTCGGTCGGTGGCACGATGCCCCGGTCGGCGTAGTAGCGGATGGTCTTGACGCTCAGGCCGGTCCGTTGGGCCAGTTCGCCGATCGTGTAACGCGTCTCGCCGTTCATGCCCCTCACCATGCTGTCTCCTCCCGGTGGAGACTCAAGCGGCTGGTGCCGACGGTCAGCCGAGGAACGCCGCGAGCGTCGCGGTGAACCGGTCGGCGCCGTCGAGCCACGGGTAGTGTCCCGCGCCGGGCTGGACGACCAGGTCGGCGCCCGGCATCAGCTCGCCGAGCTGGGCCACCAGGCCCGGCGGCGCGCCGAGGTCGACCTCGCCGGCGAGCAGCAGCGCCGGGCCGTGGTGTGCGGCGAGCGCCGCGCGGGTGGCGGGCGGATCGAAGGCGCCGTCGGCGCCGAAGACCCGGGCCGCCTCCTGGTTGCGCTGGTGGGGCTCGGCCGCCTGGTGTGCCCGGGCGGCGGCGTCCCACCGGCCGTAGAAGAACGGCGCGATCGCCTGCCAGGCGTCGTCGGTGGCCCGACCGGCCACCATCGAGTCCAGTGCCGCGACCGCCGCCGGGTACCACGGTTCACCGGAGCGGACCCGGGTGACCTCCTCGCGTAGCGTCGCGGTCGCCGCCAGCCCGACGGCCCGGGTGCTCGGGGTCACCAGCGTGAGCCGGCCCACCCGCTCGGGGTGCCGGGCGGCGTACTGCAGCGCCACGTTGGCGCCTGCGGAGTGCCCGAGCAGGTCCAGCCGGTCGAGGTCCAGGTGCCGGCGCAGCGCCTCCACATCACCGACCAGCCGGTCACAGCGGTAGCTGGAGACGTCCGCCGGCTCGGCCGACCGGCCGGTGCCCCGATTGTCGAGGACGACCAGCGTCCGGTACGCGCCCAGACCGCCGAGGTCACCGAAGTACGCCGAATCGCGCATCGGGCCGCCGGGCAGGCAGACCAGCGGGGCGCCACCGCCGAGGACCCGGTAGGCGAGCGTGGTGCCGTCCGGCGCGGTGAAGGTGGTCATGAGCACACCCTGCCAGGACCGGTCATCCTGCGGGAGCCGCCCGGCGCCGTGGCTCAGCGGGCCCGCTCGTGGCGGATCAGGACGACCCCGTTGCCGAACTTCCTGCTCTCGACCAGCCGCAGGCCGGTCGGGGCGTCGCTGTCGGGGAAGAGGCGGCGGCCCCGGCCGAGTAACACCGGGTGGATGTAGGTCCGGTATTCGTCGATCAGGTCGTGCCTGGCGAACGTGGTGGCCAGGTCGGCCCCGCCGAGCGCCAGGTCGCCACCGGGTTCGGCGGTGAGCTTCCGGACCTGCTCGACGTCGACCTCACGCACCACGGTGGCGTTCCAGTCGGCGTGGTCGAGCGTACGGGAGTAGACGATCTTCGGCATGTCCCGCCAGATCTGGGCGTACTCGCGCATCGGGGCACTGGCGGTCGGGTCCTGGTCGGCGGTCGGCCAGAACGCGGCCATCAGTTGGTAGCTGACCCGCCCGTTGAGGAACCCGCCCATCGGGGCGATGACCTCGTTGAAGTGCTCGTGCAGCTCGTTGTCGACCTGGTGCCAGCTGAGGTCGCCGCCCGGGCCCTCGAAGAACCCGTCCAGCGACAGGCTCATGTGCACAACGATCTTCCGCATCGTGTTCCCTCCGTGTTCCTCGACGGGTGCCGTGCCGAGCATCGTCGGACCCTACGACGGAATCGTCGGCCGCTCCGTCGACACCGGCGGCATGTCGCGCATCCGGCGCAGCGGGGAGCAGACCACGAACAGGCACGCCGCCCAGGTGCCCAGCACGCACACCCAGAGCGCCCCGCGCAGTCCCAGCGCGGTACCGAGCGCGCCGCCGGCCAGCGCGCCGAGCGGGATCACCCCGAAGCAGATCCAGAGGAACGCCGCGTTGACCCGGCCGAGGATCGCCGGCGGGGTGATCCGTTGCCGGTACGTCATCGCCGCGACGTTGTACAGCACCGCGTTGGCGGAGAACGCGGCCAGCCCGACCCCGTAGAGCAGCACTCCCCATCCGGGCTGCGCCAGTGGCATGAGTAGGTAGAACGGGCCCGGCGCGGTCATCGCCACCCAGATCACCCGGGCCGAGCCGAGCCAGGTCGACAGCCGGGCGGCCAGCACACCCACCACGAGCCCGCCGACGGCGCTGACCGAGAAGACCAGCCCCACCTGCACCGGGGTGGCGTGCAGCTCACGGACCAGGAAGGTCACCTCGATCGAACCGGACGCCATCACGAAGAAGTTCGACCAGGTGGTGCAGGCCAGGATGCTCACCAGGATCGGTTGCCGCCGGATGAAGGCGAGCCCGTCGGTCAGCTCCACCCGCAGCGGCACCCGCGGGGCCGGCTCGCGGCGTACGGGCGCCTCCCGGATCAGGATGAGCGTCACCGCGCTGACCAGGAAGGCGCACCCGTTCGCCAGGAACGTCCGGGCGGCGCCGACCAGCCCGATCAGCGCGCCGCTGACCGTCGGGCCGACGAGTTCGGCGGCGTCCTGGCTGATGGTGAGCTTGGCGTTGCCGTCCACCAGCAGGTCCGCCGGCACCAGCCGGGGCAGCATGCTCTTGTACGCCACGGTGAACAGCACGGTGAGCACTCCGCCGAGCCCGACCACCGCGTACAGGAAGGCCAGGGTGAGCTGGTCGACCAGGGCGGCCACCGGCAGCGACAGCATGAGCGCGGCCCGACCCAGGTCGCACGCGATCATCAGGCGTCGCTGGTCGATCCGGTCGGCGACGATACCGGCCGGCAGCGAGAAGAGCAGGTACGGCAGCCAGGCCAGGACGGTCAGCAGGGAGACCTGGAACACGCTGGCGTTCAGGGTGTCGGCGGCGAGCAGCGGCACCGCCACGCTGGCGATCCTGGCGCCCAACTCGCTGACCGTCTGCCCGCCCCAGAGCAGCAGGAAGTTCCGGCTGTGCCACAGCGACGGGCCTCGCCCCGCCACGACCGTCGGGGCTTGGATCGCCTGCTCGGTCACGGTCACTGCCTGTCTGTGCGATCACGGGTGCCGCCGGGCGGCAGCCCGGGGACACTATCGGGGCCGCGACACCGTGCGACACCGCATTTCGCCCCGTCGGCCTGGTCACCGGGCCTGTCGCCAGGGCGGGTACGGTCCCAGGGCCGCCGGCACCGGGGCGGCGGAACGGAGGCTCCACCCGTGTCCATCGCCCTGATCACCCTCGGCGGCACGATCGCCATGGGCGGCGTCGACGCCGGCCGCCCAGGTGTGGTCACCCGACTCACCGGCGCGGATCTCACCGCTGCCGTGCCCGGCCTCGCCGAGCTGGGCGTACCCGTGGACGTGCGGGACACCCACGCGGTGCCCAGCGCCAACCTCACCGGCCGTCATCTGCTCGACGTGGTCGCGGACGCGTCCCGGGCGGTGGCCGGCGGCGCGACCGGCGTGGTGGTCACCCAGGGCACCGACACGCTGGAGGAGACGGCGTTCCTGGCCGACCTGGTCTGGCCGCACGACGCCCCGCTGGTGTTCACCGGCGCGATGCGCAACCCCACTCTGGCCGGCGCGGACGGGCCGGCGAACCTGCTCGCGGCCCTGCGGGTGGCCGCCGCGCCGGTCGCCCGTGACCTGGGCGTGCTGGTCGCCGTCAACGACGAGGTGCACGCCGCCCGCTGGCTGCGCAAGACGCACAGCACCAGCACCGCCACCTTCGCCGCCCCCAACGCCGGCCCGATCGGGCAGGTGATCGAGGGGGAGGTGCGGGTGCTCACCCGGCCGGCGCGGCACGAGCCGCTGCCGCCGGTCGACCCGGCCCGGCTCGACGCGACCCGGGTGGCCCTGTACGTGCTGACGATGGACGACGACGGGCTGCTGCTGGACGGCCTGGCCGGCAGCCACCAGGGCCTGGTGGTGGCCGGCTTCGGAGTCGGGCACGTGCCCGCCGCGCTGGCCCCGGTGCTCGGGGACCTCGCCGGCCGGATGCCGGTCGTGCTCACCTCCCGCTCCGGGGCCGGGTCGGTGCTGCGACACACGTACGGGGCGGTCGGCTCGGAGACCGACCTGCAACGGCGCGGGCTGCTCAACGGGGGGTTGCTCGACCCGTACAAGGCGCGGGTGCTGCTGCGGCTGCTGCTGGCCGCTGGTGCCGGATGGGACGAGGTGGCCGCCGCCCTGGCCCGGCACCGCTGACCAGTGGGTGGGGCGTCCCTAGACTGCTGCGGTGACCGGAGAGCGACGACCGTTGGCGGATCGGCCGCTCACCGAGCCGCACCCGTCCCGGCTGCCGCCCGATCACCCCGACCGGGTTCGGATCCTCGCTGCGCACGCCGCCGCGCTGGCCGCCGGGGAGGCCGGCTATCTGGACCCGGCGACGGGGTTGTTCGTGCTCAGCGCCGGGTTTCTGGCCCGGCGCGGCACCTGTTGTGGACGCGGCTGCCGGCACTGCCCGTACGTGGACGATCCGCCGGCCGGATGAGCGCGGCCGGGTCGCGGCGGACCCGCCGAACGAGGGCTTCCGCCGGACCCGGACACCCCGTACGGTTTCCGACGGACATCCGGCGGGCGCCTACCGCCGTCGGTCGGCGAGAGGGTGGAGCGTGCGCGGGCGGATCGTGGTCGCCGGGTTGGCGGGGCTGCTGGTGAGCGGCTGTGCCGCCGACGCCGAGCCGGTGGCGGTGCCGCCGCCGGCGCCGATCGCGGTGGACGTGGCGGCGGCCTCCTCGGGCGGCGCCTGCCGACTGCTGGACTTCACGGTGATCGAGCAGTTGGTGAAGGTGCGCTTCGACGTGGCGGCCGCCAGCGAACGCGGCGACACCCACACCTGCGTGCTCCGGGCTGAGAGCGCGGCGCTGCCGGAGCTGACGTTGACCGTGACCGACACCAAGATCGACAAGGCCACCTTCGGCGCGGACGTGGTGCCCGACAAGGCGGCGAAGGTCACCGGGCTGGGTCAGCAGGCGTACCGGCGGACCGTGGCAGCGGCGGGTGGGCGCGGGCCGGTCGCCGAGGTGGGCTGGCTGGCCACCGAGGGGCGGCTGGCGGAGCTGAGCTGGACCGGCGCCCGCGACGCCGAGCGGTCGGCGGTCGAGAAGCTGACCGCCGACCTGATCGCACTGGCCAAGAAGGTGAACACCCGGGCGCTGTGACGCCGGGGCCGGCCTCGGTCAGTTGGCGGCGACGAAGACCCGGGAGGCGACCTCGCGGGGCAGCCGGACCCGGTCCCCGGAGCGGTCGATCGACACCCCGTCGCGCTCCTGGGCCACGGTCACCGTGGCACCCGGGTCGACGCCGGCGGCGTGCAGCTGGCGCAGCACGTCACCGTTGGTCTGCACGCTCTCGCAGATCCGGCGAACCACGACCGGCCCGGAGAGGCCGGGGAAGGCCAGGTTGCGCTCGCCCTCGCCGGCTTCGGCGGTCTCCGCCTCCGGCGAGCCCAGCTCCTCCAGCCCGGGAATCGGGTTGCCGTACGGCGAGCGGGTCGGCCGGTTGAGCAGGTCGTACACCCGCTTCTCCACGGCGTCGCTCATCACGTGCTCCCAGCGGCAGGCCTCTTCGTGGGCCTCCTCGTAGGGCATCCCGATGACGTTGACCAGCAGCAGCTCGGCGAGGCGGTGCTTGCGCATCACGGACACAGCGCTGCCGCGGCCCTGTGCGGTGAGCATCAGGTGCCGGTCGCCCTCAACCGTGAGCAGGCCGTCGCGTTCCATCCGGGCGACGGTCTGGCTCACCGTGGGCCCGCTCTGCTTCAGCCGCTCGGCGATCCGGGCGCGCAGCGGCGGCACACCCTCCTCCTCCAACTCGAGGATGGTGCGCAGGTACATTTCGGTCGTGTCGACCAGGTCGTGAGACTTCATGACGTCAGCGGCCCTCCGGTGCACGATGCTACCTCGGAGAACGCCGATCGACCGCCGCCGAGCCGCGAGCCGACGACCGGGATGGTGTTGGATGGTCGCCATGTCCGGTACCCAGGAGCCGCTGGTCGAGGTTGATCGGCTCGCCGCCGAGCTCGACCGCGCCGATCCGCCCGCCCTGCTCGACGTCCGCTGGCGGCTCACCGGCCCGCCCGGCCGCGACGACTATTTGGCCGGTCACCTGCCCGGCGCGGTCTTCGTCGACCTGGACACCGCGCTCTGCGGGCCACCCGGTGCCGGCGGCCGGCATCCACTGCCCGACCCGGCCGCGTTGCAGGCCGCGCTGCGGGCCGCCGGCGTTCGGGCCGGTCACCCCGTGGTGGTGTACGACGGCGGCGACGGCCTGGCCGCCGCCCGGGCCTGGTGGACGCTGCGTTGGGCCGGGCACCGCCCGGTCCGCCTGCTGCACGGTGGCTATCCGGCCTGGGTCGCCGCCGGCCAGCCCGTCTCCACCGTGGCGCCCGCCCCGGCCTCGGGCGACGTCGAGGTGCGCCCGGGTGATCTCCCGGTGCTCGACGCGGGGCAGGCCGCCGCGCTGGCGACCGCGGACGACGCCGTGCTGCTCGACGTGCGGGCCGCGCCCCGCTACCGCGGCGAGGTGGAGCCGATCGACCCGGTCGCCGGGCACGTGCCAGGAGCGGCGAACCTTCCCGCCACCGAGTACGTCGGCCCGGACGGGCGCTTCCCGGCCGCCGACGTGCTGCGCGAGCGGTTCGCCGCCGTCGGGGTGACCGGGGCGCGGTCCGTCGGGGCGTACTGCGGCTCCGGGGTGACCGCCGCGCAGGCCGTGCTCGCGCTGCACCTGGCTGGCCGACCGGACGCGGCGCTCTACGTCGGATCGTGGAGCAACTGGGTGGCCGACCCGACCCGGCCGGTCGCCTCCGGACCGACATCCGGTCGCTGACCAGCGCGTGCGATGGGCCGGCGACGGTCCTCGTGCGACGATGGGCTCATGTCCGAGGACACGGTGGTGGTGTGGGACGAGTCGTTGCTCGCCTACGACATGGGCGAGCATCCACTCGACCCGGTCCGGGTGGAGTTGACCATCGCGCTCGCCCGCGAGCTGGGCATCCTGGACCGCCCAGGGGTACGCCTGGTCAAGCCGGAGCCCGCCGACGACGCCCTGCTCGCCCGGGTGCACCAGCCGGCCTACCTGGCTGCGGTGCGCGCCGCGCCGTACGACCCGCTGTTCGCCGGCTACGGGCTGGGCACCTCCGACAATCCGGTCTTCGACGGGATTCACGAGTCCAGCGCGCTGATCGCCGGTGCCACCGTGGCTGCCGCCGAGGCGGTCTGGCGGGGTGACGCCCGGCGAGCCGTGAACGTGGCCGGTGGCCTCCATCACGCGATGCCGGCCCGGGCCTCCGGCTTCTGCGTCTACAACGACCCGGCGGTGGCCATCGCCCGCCTGCTCGACCTGGGCGCCGAGCGGGTCGCGTACGTGGACGTCGACGTGCACCATGGCGATGGGGTGCAGGAGATCTTCTGGGACGACCCTCGGGTGCTCACGGTCAGCCTGCACGAGACCCCACTCGCGCTCTTCCCGGGCACCGGCTTCCCGGACGAGACCGGTGGGCCGGGCGCGCAGGGCACCGCGGTGAACATGCCTCTGCCCCCGGGCGTCAACGACACCGGTTGGCAGCGGGCGTTCCACGCGATCGTGCCGTCGGTGCTGCGGGCGTTCCGACCGCAGGTGCTGGTCAGCCAGTGCGGCGCCGACGGGCACCGGCTGGATCCGCTCGCCGACCTGAACCTGACGGTGGACGGGCAGCGGGCCACCTACCTGGCGTTGCGGGCGCTCGCCGACGAGCTGTGCGACGGCCGCTGGGTGGCCACCGGCGGCGGCGGGTACGCGCTGGTCGAGGTGGTGCCCCGGGCCTGGACCCACCTGCTGGCCGTGGCCACCGGCGCCCCGCTCGACCCGGCGACGCTCACCCCGCCGGCGTGGCGGGCGCTGGCCGCCGCCCGCGGCCCCGGTCGGGAGGTGCCTCTGCGGATGACCGACGACGCGGACCCGTCGTACGAGCCGTGGCAGCCGACCGGCGAGCCGAACGCGGTGGACCGGGCGATCGCGGCCACCCGCAAGACGGTGTTCCCGCTGCTCGGGCTCGACCCGCACGATCCGCGGGACTGAGCCGGGCCGGTGACGACCGTCGACCAGTCGGTGGACGTGCTGCTCAGCGACGGCAGCACCGTCCAACTGCGACCAATCAGTCCGGAGGACGCGCCGGACATCGTGGCGATGCACGGCCGGTTCTCCGAGCGCACCCGCTACCTGCGCTACTTCTCGCCGTACCCGCGCATCCCCGAGCGGGATCTGATCCGCTTCGTCACCGTCGACCATCGCGACCGCGAGGCGTTCGTGGTGCTGGCCGGCGACCAGATCGTCGCGGTCGGCCGCTACGAGCGGCTCGGCCCGCAGGCCCCGGAGGCGGAGGTGGCCTTCGTGGTGGAGGACGCCCACCAGGGCCGGGGCATCGGTTCGGTGCTGATGGAGCACCTGGCCGAGGCCGCCCGGCGCAACGGCATCATGAGCTTCGTCGCCGAGGTGCTGCCGGCCAACGGGACGATGCTGCGGGTCTTCGCCGACTTCGGCTACCAGGTCCAGCGCGAGTACGCCGACGGCGTGGTGCACCTGAGTTTCCCGATCGCGCCCACCGAGGCCACGCTGGAGGTGCAGCGCGGTCGGGAGCATCGCACCGAGGCCCGCTCGATCGCCCGGCTGCTCGCCCCGCGCGGGATCGCCGTCTACGGTGCCAGCGCCACCGGCCAGGGCGTCGGCGCGGCGGTGCTCGGGCACCTGCGCGACGGCGGTTTCACCGGTGCGGTGGTGCCGGTGCATCCGAGCGCGTCGACCGTGGCGGGGCTGCGCGCGTACCCGTCGGCGGTCGACGCCAAGTTGCCGGTGGACCTGGCGGTGGTGGCGGTTCCGCCGGAGGCGGCGACCGCGGTGGTCGCCGACGCGGCCGCCGCCGGGGTGCACGGCCTGGTGGTCATCTCGGCCGGCTTCGGCGAGGCCGGCGCCGAGGGCGCGGCCATGCAGCGGGCGCTGGTCCGCGCGGCGCACGCCGCCGGGATGCGGGTGGTCGGCCCGAACTGTCTCGGCGTGGCCAACACCAACCCGGCGGTACGCCTCAACGCCACGCTCGCCCCGGCGCTGCCGCCAGCCGGTCGGGCCGGCATCTTCAGCCAGTCCGGTGCCTTCGGGGTGGCGCTGCTCGCCGAGGCCGACCGGCGTGGCCTCGGGCTGTCCAGCTTCGTCTCGGCCGGCAACCGGGCCGACGTCTCCGGCAACGACCTGCTCCAGTACTGGCAGGACGACCCTGACACCGACGTGATCATGCTGTACCTGGAGACCTTCGGTAATCCGCGCAAGTTCGCCCGGCTGGCTCGGCGGATCGGCCGGGCCAAACCGGTCGTCGCGCTCGCCTCGCCCGCCCGTCCGGTCGGGGTCGGCGACACCGCCGGGCCGGACGAGGTGGCGGTGGCGGCGCTCTTCGCCCAGTCCGGGGTCATCCGGGTGGACACCGTTCCGGAGTTGCTCGACGTGGGGGTGCTGCTGGCCAACCAGCCACTGCCGGCGGGCGGCCGGGTCGGGGTGGTCGGCAACTCCTCGGCGCTGACCGGCCTGGCGGCGAGCGCCTGCGTCGGGCAGGGCCTCACCGTCGTCGACGGCTACCCCCGTGACGTCGGGCCGAGCGCTGGCGCCGCCGATTTCGCGGCCGCGCTGGCCGAGACGGCGGCCGACGACCGGGTGGACGCGCTGGTGGTGGTCCTCGCCCCACCGCTGCCCGGTCAACCCAGCAATGTGGACGCCGATGTCGCCGCCGCGCTGCCCGCCGCACTCGCGTTGGGTAAGCCGACCGTGGCGACGTTCCTGGTCGGGCGACTGCCGGCCGGGGTGCCGGTGTACGGCGGCGTGGAGGAGGCGGTGCGGGCACTCGCCCGGGTGCACCGGTACGCCGAATGGCTGCGTCGCCCACCCGGAGTCGCGCCCGAGCTGCCCCGGATCGACCGGACCGCCGCGCAGACCGCGCTGCGCGCCGACCCGCCTGACCCGGCCGCGCTACTGGCCGCGTACGGCATCGACGTGGTGGCGTCGGTGCCCGTCGACTCGGTCGACGCCGCGGCCGGCGCGGCGGCGCGGCTGGGCTTCCCGGTCGCGCTCAAGGCCGCCGCCCCGGGGCTGCGGCACCGGCTCGACCTGGGCGCGGTCCGGCTCGACCTGCCCGACGAGTCGACGGTCCGCCGGGCGTACGCCGAGCTGGCGGCGGCCTTCGGCGCGGACGTGCTGCTACAGCCGATGGTCCCGCCCGGGGTGGCCTGCGTGGTGGAGCTGGTGGAAGATCCGGCGTTCGGCCCGGTGGTCGGCTTCGGCCTCGGCGGGGTCGCCACCGAGCTGCTCGGCGACCGGGCCTGGCGGGCGGTGCCGCTGACCGACCGGGACGCCGCAGAGCTGGTCGACGAGCCCCGGGCGGCGCCCCTGCTGCGCGGGCACCGGGGCGCCGCACCGGTCGACCGGGCGGCCCTGGCCGACCTGCTGCTGCGGGTGGGTCAGCTCGCCGACGAGCAGCCCCGGGTGCGCTCGCTGACCCTCAACCCGGTGCTCGCCCGCCCGGACGGCATCTCGGTCCTGCACGCCCAGGTACGGGTCGGCGGCGTGGCCGCCCGACCGGACACCGGCCCTCGCCGCTTGTGAGGGCCCCTTCTCAGCGCGTCCGGTCAGGCCCCTTCTCAGCGGGTCCGGTCAGGCGCGGCTGGAGATCTGCTGGATGGCCCAGGCGTTGCCGTCCGGGTCGGTGAAGAAGACGAAGCCGACGTTGTCCAGCGGGTGCGGCGTGGGGCTCGGGCTGGCGCCCAGCACCTGGATCTCGCTGACCTCCACACCACGTTCGACCAGCTCGGCGCGGGCCCGTTCCAGGTCGGGCACCACCAGTTGCAGTCCCTTGAGCGAGCCCGGCGGCATGTCCGGGACGGCGCCCTTGCCGATCACGACCGAGCAGCCGGACCCGGGCGGGGTCAGCTGGACGATCCGTGCGCCGTCGCCGACCACCGTGTCGTGGTCCACGGCGAAGCCGAGCTGGTCGGCGTAGAACTTCTTTGCCCGGTCCACATCGGAGACCGGCACGATCACCACTTCCAGTGTCCAGTTCATGGTGTCTCTCCTCGCATCGTCGTTGTCAGGTGCAGCAGTTCGGCGAGCCGTGTGAAGCTCTGCCCGACGCCCCGGGCCATCGGGTAGCGCAGCACGATGTCCCGCCCCTCGGGGGTGGCGTAGCGCAGCGTGGTGGTGACTGTCGTCCGCCCGGCCAGTTCGGTGAACTCGTGGCTGACCAGCGTCTCGCCCGGGTAGGACTGGTCGTCGAAGAGCTCGGTGCAGACCAGCAGGTGCGGTGGCTCGATCTGCCGGTAGACCCCGGCCTGGACCATCCGAGCGCCCTCCGGGCCCAGTGACACATACCGCCACCGCCCGCCGACCCGCAGGTCGACATCGCATTCCGCCAGCCGCCACCCGCGTGCGCCGTACCACCGGACCAGCAGCTCAGGCTGGGTGAAGGCGTTGAACACCAGGTGCGCCGGTGCGTCGAACAGCCGACTCAACACGATCTCCCGGTCGCCCGGGGTGTGTACGACGAGCGGGTCGCCGATGCCGGTCACCCGCCCGTCCCGTCCAGTTGGGCGCGCCGGCGCTCGGCGTCGGTCTGGTCGAGGGCCTGGAGTTCGTCGAGCAGGGCGTCGAGGCGCTGGTAGCTCTCCGCCCAGTAGTCGCGGTAGTCGGCGAGCCAGGCCGTGGCCTCCCGCAGCGGTCGGGCGTCCAGCCGGCACGGTCGGCGCTGGGCGTCCCGCCCCCGGCTGATCAGGCCAGCGCGTTCCAGCACCTTGAGGTGTTTGGAGATGGCCGGCTGGCTCATCGCGAAGGGCTCTGCCAGCTCGGTCACCGTCGCCTCACCGCCCGCGAGTCGGGCCAGGATGGCCCGCCGGGTCGGGTCGGCCAGCGCCGCGAAGGTCGCGTCCAACAGTTCGGTGCCCACCGCCTATAACCTCCTGGTTGTATAACCACATGGTTTCTATCGCGGATCGGTGCCGCCGTCAAGCACCTCGACAGCATGAAAGGCCCCGGCGAACCGCCGAGGCCTTCCATGGGAACCGGGTGCGTCAGCAGGCGTACGCCTCCAGGCGCTGGGCCCGCTCCGGGGCGCGCAGCTTCAGCAGCGTCACCTTCTCGATCTGCCGGATCCGCTCTCGGGACAGGCCGAACTCCCGGCCGACCTCGTCCAGGGTGCGCTGCCGGCCGTCGTCCAGCCCGAACCGGAGCCGGATGACCGCCTGCTCCCGCTGCGACAGGGTGGCCAGCACGATGCTCACCTCGTTGCGCAGCTCGCCCTGCGCGGCCGCGTCGCCCGGCACGCCGCGCGGGTCCACCGCCGCCACGAAGTCACCGAGCGCGCTCTCGCCGTCGTCGCCGACGGCCTGGTCCAGGCTGACCGGCTCCCGGTCGTAGGAGATCAGCTCGATGACCTGGAACTCGGGGATGTTCAGCGCCTGGGCGACCTCGGCGACCGTGGGTTCGCGGCCCAGCGACACCGCCAGCTCGCGGCGGGCCCGGACCATCCGGTTGACCTGCTCGACCATGTGCACCGGGATGCGGATGGTGCGGGCCTGGTCGGCCATCGCGCGGGTGATCGCCTGCCGGATCCACCAGGTGGCGTAGGTGGAGAACTTGTAGCCCTTGGCGTAGTCGAACTTCTCCACTGCCCGGATCAGGCCGAGGTTGCCCTCCTGGATCAGGTCCAGGAAAGCCATCCCGCGACCGGTGTAGCGCTTGGCGATGCTGACCACCAGCCGCAGGTTCGCCTCCAGCAGGTGGTCCTTGGCCGCGCGGCCCTCCGCGACGATCAGCTCCAGATCGGCCCGCAGCTCCGGCGAGACCGGGGTGCAGGTGGCCAACTTCTCGTCGGCGAACAGGCCGGCCTCGATCCGCCGGGCCAGGTCGACCTCCTGGGCCGCGGTCAGCAGCTTCGTCCGGCCGATCCCGTTGAGGTACGCCCGAACCAGGTCGGTGGAGATGCCACGCTCATCGGTGGCGTCCAGGTCGGCGAGGACCTCGGTGGCCCCGTCGGTGTCGGTGCTGGCGGCCGGGCGCATCCGGTGTTCCGTCATCTGCAGGACCATCTCTGTCTCTCCCCGTGTCCACGTCTGTGCCGTGCCTCCGGCTCAGTGGTGCCGGTGTGACACACAGCTTGGCGGGCGGGGCGTGAAACGGGAGTGAGGCGATCGGGCACCCGACAGGAATCCGGTCGGATCGGCGGAGCGGTGTGTCGCCCCGGTGTGCCTTGCCCGCCCCGGCTACCGTCCCGACCGTCGGCCATCCCGGGTCGGCGGGGACAGCAGATGGAGGATGGTGTGGTCTTCAAGCGGCTCATGAAGGCGATGGGGGTCGGCGGCCCGTCGGTGGAGACGGTGCTGGCCAACCCGAACTGCCGCCCCGGCGGCCAGTTGGAGGGCCGCATTCAGGTCGTCGGCGGTGACCACCAGGTCGACATCGACCACGTGGCGCTCGGCCTGGTCACCCGGGTCGAGGTGGAGAGCGGCGACAACGACTACGACACCACTCAGGAGTTCCACCGCCAGCAGGTCACCGGTGCGTTCCGGCTGGAGCCGGGGCAGCGCCACGACATCCCGTTCCGCTTCGACGTGCCGTGGGAGACGCCGGTCACCGAGCTGTACGGGCAGCACCTGCACGGCATGACGATGGGGCTGCGTACGGAGCTGGAGGTGGCCCGCGCGGTCGACAAGGGCGACCTGGACGCGGTGGCGGTGCACCCGCTGCCGGCGCAGGAGCGCCTGCTGGAGGCGTTGCTGCGACTGGGTTTCCGGTTCGCCCGCGCCGATGTGGAGCGTGGCCACATCTACGGCGTACGGCAGACGCTGCCCTTCTACCAGGAGATCGAGTTCAGCCCGGGGCCGCAGTACGCCCGCTCGATCAACCAGTTGGAGGTCACCTTCATCGCCGACCCGCAGCAGATGCAGGTGGTGCTGGAGGTCGACAAGCGCGGCGGCGTCTTTACCGAGGGCCGCGACGCCTTCGGTCGCTTCACGGTCGACCACGCCACCGCCGACCGCACCGACTGGACCGCCGAACTCGACGGCTGGCTCCGCCAGTCCCTCTCCCGCCGAGGCCTCTTCTCCTAACGGACGTGCTCGACCCCACCTCCCCGGTGATCAAGAGGTTTGCGTCACATCGAGGGCGAGTTCTGACGCGAACCTCTTGATCACCGCTGCGGGGGTGGGGGTGCGGGGTGGGGTTAGAGGTCCAGGAGGATGGTTCGGGGGCCGATGTTGGTGCTCTCGACGAGCATGTGGGTGCGGAAGCGGCCGGTCTCGACCGGCGCGCCCCGCTCGCGCAGCGCGGTCACCACGGCGGTGACCAGGGGCTCGGCCACCTCGGCGGGGGCGGCCGCGGTCCAGCTCGGACGGCGGCCCTTGCGGGCGTCGCCGTAGAGGGTGAACTGGCTGACCACCAGGATCGGCGCACCCGTGTCGGCGGCGGACCGCTCGTCGTCCAGGATGCGCAGCTCGTGCACCTTGCGGGCCATCGTCGCGGCGGTCTCGGCGGTGTCGGTGTGGGTCACCCCGAGCAGCACCAGCAGGCCGTCCTTGATCGCGCCGACCACCGCGCCGTCCACCGTCACGCTGGCTCGCCCGACGGTCTGCACCACCGCGCGCATCAGCGGCCCGCCAGCGGCCCGGCCGCCCGTGTCACCCGCATCAGGCGGTCACCGGCTCGATGATGCCGCGCTCCACCAGGTGCGCGACGATCGGGCCGGCCGCCTCGGCCAGCTCATCGGGCGCGACGTCGTGCGCAGCGGCCAGCAGCGCGAGCTGGTCGCGCAGCGGCAGCCGCCCATCGGCGCCCCCGACCAGCGCCAACACCAGCGGGTCGACCTCCTCGGTCCAGCGCAGGCCGTGCGGCATCGCGAGGACCTGCCGGTCCACCGCCCAGCCCTCGTCGCCCATGGTGGCCTCCTGCCGCAGTTGGAGGCCCTCGGCGGCCCGGTAGCGCTCGGCGAGCAGCGCCTCGGTGTCGCGTACCCGAACGAAGTCCTGGCGGTCGAACCAGGCTGCGACCTGGTCGCCCAGCGGCGGCTGCACCCGCTGGCGCAGCTCCTCCACCCGGACCACCGGGTCGGCGTGCCCGCCCCTGCGCAGCGACACGATGCCGAAGCCGATGGCCTCCACCTTGTGCGCGTCGAACCAGTCCAGCCAGGCGGCCATCCGCTGTGGGTCGGCGCTCTCGCCGACGTCGGTGAGCCACAGGTTGACGTACGCCATCGGGTCGGCCACCTCGCGCTGGATCACCCAGGCGTCCAGGCCGGTCCCCGTGAACCAACCGGAGACCCGCTCGTCCCACTCCTCGCCGGCGACGTGCACCCAGTTCGCCAGGTACTGCATGGTGCCGCCCTCGGTGAGCAGGTCGGGGGCGGCGGCAGCCAGTTCGGCGCCGATCGCGTCACCCACCCGACCGGAGTCGCGGTAGACGTGCGTGGTGGTGCCCGGGCCCACCACGAAGGGCGGGTTGCTCACCACCAGGTCGAAGCGCCGGCCGGCCACCGGCGCGACCATGTCGCCGCGCAGCAGTTCCCAGTCCTGGCCGTTGAGCGCGGCGGTGGTCGCGGCGAAGCGCAGGGCCCGCTCCGAGAGGTCCGTGGCGGTCACCGAGCCCGCGTGGGTGGCCAGGTGCAGGGCCTGGATGCCGGAGCCGGTGCCCAGGTCCAGCGCGGTGCCGACCGGCCGACGGACGGTCGCGCCGATCAGGGTCTGGGTGGCCCCGCCAAGGCCGAGCACGTGCTCGGCGTGCAGCGGCCGGCCCGGCCGGGCGCTGGCCGGCACGTCGGCGAGCACCCACCAGTCGTCGCCGTACGGTTCGAGGTCGACGCCGGCGCGCAGGCCGTCACCGTGCCGCTCAACCAGCCCGCCGGCCACCGCCTCGTCGATGCTCAGCGGCGCCAGCGCGGCGGCCACCGTCGCCTCCGACTCGGTCTGGTCGCAGATGAACACCCGGATCAGGGTGCCGAGCGGGTCGCGGTCCTCGGTTGCCCGCAGCGCGGCCCGGTAGTCGTTGCGCGCGACCGAGCCGGTCGCCTGCGCGCCGAGCCGGTTCGCGATCCCGTTGCTGGTGAACCCGGCCCCGGTCAGCGCGGTCCGCAGCGCGTCGACGCCGGCGGGGGAGAGCAGCATGTCGTGTTCGTCCACGCCGCCATCCTGCCCCCCGTTGTGTCCCCGGTCAGCGCCACCCGCCGGATCCGACCCGGAGCGTCGGTGTTCGCCCGGCTGGGCGGCCGGGCAGGATGGTGTGCATGACGCTCGTGCTACCCATCGACCCGGAGGCCAACCTGCTGCTGGAGCGCAGCCCGCTGGCCAGACTCCTTGGCATGGTTCTTGATCAACAAGTGCCGATGGAGAAGGCATTCTCCTCGCCGTACGTGCTGGAGCAGCGGCTCGGCCACGAACTGGACGCCGCGGAGCTGGCCGGGTACGACCCGGAGGCCCTGGTCGCGATCTTCGCCACCCCGCCCGCGCTGCACCGGTTTCCGAAGGCGATGGCGGCCCGGGTGCAGGAGGTGTGCCAGGTCCTGGTGGACCGCTACGACGGCGACGCCGCCCTGCTCTGGTCCGACGTCGCCGACGGGCCCGAGCTGTTTCGCCGGGTCGCCGAGCTGCCCGGCTTCGGCAAGCAGAAGGCGCAGATCTTCGTGGCCCTGCTCGGCAAGCGGTTCGGGGTGACCCCGCAGGACTGGCGGGAGGCGGCCGGCGGGTACGGCGACCCGGGCGCGTACCGGTCGGTGGCCGACGTCACCGACGCTGACTCGCTGCGCAAGGTGCGGGAGTACAAGCAGCAGATGAAGGCGGCGGCGAAGGCGAAAACTGCGGACAGCTGACCCGATCGCTCAGGCGGCGGTGGGGTGGGCCAGCGAGGCCAGCGCACGCCGGACGTCGGCGAGCGAGACGGTGGCGGAGTCGTCCAGGTCGGCCAGGCCGGCCTCGATCCACTGACGCATGAGCGTGGTGACTCCGATGCCCCGGGCGTCTGCGGCGGCCCGCACCCGCTCGTAGGTGTCCAGCGGCAGCCGGACCGATCGGCTCACCATCGGCACGTCGGTGTCGGGGGTGGGCAGATCCACCGCCGGGCTCTCATCGATCAGCTCGGCGATCCGGTCGTCGCCGCTGTGGAACTGCTTGGTCGCGTCGTTACGGTGCATCGTCACGGCCTCCTCATCGGCGAGATCTCCGCACGGCCTCGTCGTAGCGCTTGGACTCGACGTCGCTCAGCTCGCGAGCGGAGAGGATGTCCCAGTCGTTGTCGGTGCCATCGGCCTCGGCGAGCAGCACCGCCAGTCGGCGGCCCCGCCGGGCGACGGCGTAGACGACCATCACGTCGTCGCCCAGGTGGCGAATCACCCGTCGGGCGCTGTGCAGCGCCTCCCAGACTTCCCCGGGCGTGACGTCGTAGACCCTCAGGTTGGCCAACGCCTCATCGGTGAAGCTGAACCTGCTGCCCACGTCGCGGAGCGTACCACGGGCGTAACACGCGACGGGATGAGTCGAATTTCGCTGATCACGGCGATGCGGTGACAGGATGGGGCGTATCCCCTCGAGGAGGTCCATGGTGAAGCGTCAGGCGTACCAGCCGATTCTGATCACCGACGCCTCGCGCAGCCAGGACGATCAGCTCACCAGCCGTCAGCGCCGCTATGTCCTGATGATGTGCATCAGGGTCGCCTGCATCGTTGTCGGCGCGATCCTGGTTGGCGTGAACGCCCCACTGCTCTGGCTCTGGCTGTCGCTGTGTGCCCTCGGCATGGTGCTCATCCCGTGGCTGGCCGTGCTGCTGGCCAACGACCGGCCGCCCAAGGAAGAGCACCGGCTGGCCAACCGGTTCCACCCGCGCCAGCATGACGACACCCCGCCGATGAGCCTCACCGCCGACGAGCGCCCGCACAAGGTCATCGACGCCGAACCCTGACCCGCGTGCGGGCCAGTGTCCGGCAGGTCACGGCCGCGGCCGGGCGCCGATCGTGGAGACGGCCAGCGCGCCCAGGTCGGTGGCGCGGTTCAGCGCCGCCGCCGGGGTGGTGCCGGCGAGCCAGGCGGTGAGCAGACCGGCCGCGAAGGCGTCGCCGGCACCGGTGACGTCCACCACCGTCACCCGCCGGGCCGGGGCCACGCTGACCGTGTCCGTGCGGTCCACCCAGACCGCGCCGGCCGCGCCGCCCTTGACCACCACCCGCCGGGCGGTCGCCGACAGCGCCCGCCCCTGCGCCGCCGGGTCCAGGCCGCCGGCCAGCGCCGTCGCCTCGTCCGCGTTGAGCAGCAGCAGGTCGACGTCGCGTACCCAGCCCAGGAAGGCCGCCGCGCCGACCCGCCGCAGCGGCGCCGCGGAGGCCGCGTCGACGCTGGTGGTGAGCCCGCGCTCGCGGGCGGCGGCCAGCGCCCGCAGCCCGGCGCCGCGCGACCCGGCGTCCAACAGGGTGTACGCGGACAGGTGCAGATGCCCGGCGTCGGGCAGCGCCGCGATGGCCCGCTCGACGTGCTCGGCGCTCAGCCGCAGGTTCGCGCCCCGCTGGCTGACCATGGTGCGCTCGCCATCGGTGGCCAGCACGATCACCATGCCGGTCGGGACGCCCTCGACCCGGTCGATCGCGCAGTCGACGCCCGCCCGGTCGAGCTCGGCTATCCGGTCCCGCCCCGCGTCGTCGTCGCCGACCGCGGCGACGAGCGTGACGTCAACCCCCTGCGCGGCGACCCAGGCGGCGGTGTTGGCCGCCTGCCCACCCCCACCAAGGCTGATCTCGGCCGCGGTGTCCGAGCCGGCCGCGAGCGGCCCGGACAGCACGGCGACCACATCGGTGATCACGTCCCCGACGACGACCACCCGGGCCGGGTGGGTCATGCCGGTACGGCAGTGGAGCGGGCGGCCGCTGCCACCGCGATCCGCGCGGCCAGGTCGGCGTTGCGCAGGATGATCCGGACGTTCACCGCCAGGCTCGCGCCCTCGGTGGCCGAGTGGAAGTGCGCCAGCAGGTACGGGGTCACGGCCTTGCCGGTCACCCCGTCCCGGTCCAGCCGGGCCAGGCCGTCGGCGAGGGTCCGGTCGTGCAGCTCCGGGTCGAGCTGCTCGTCGACTGGCAGCGGGTTGGCGATGATCAGTCCGCCGGCGTGCACGGCCTGCCGGTCACGGGCGGCGAGCACGGCGGCGACCTGCTCCGGCGAATCCACCGACCAGTCCAGGTCGAAGCCGCCGTCGGTGAGGTAGAAGCCGGGGAACCGGTGGGTGCGGTAACCGACCACGGCGACCCCGAGGGTCTCCAGCCGCTCCAGCGTCGCGCCCACGTCGAGGATCGACTTGACCCCGGCGCAGACCACCGCGATCGGGGTCCGGGCCAGGGTGATCAGGTCCGCCGACTCGTCGAAGGTGTGCGCGGCCTCCCGGTGCACCCCACCCAGACCGCCGGTGGCGAACACCCCGATCCCGGCGCCGGCGGCCACCGCGCTGGTCGCGGCCACGGTGGTGGCACCGTCCGCGCCGGTCGCCGCCGCCACCGCGAGGTCGCGGACGGAGAGCTTGGTCACACCATCGACGGTGGCCAGCCGGGTCAGCTGCGCGTCGTCCAGGCCGACCACCAGCTCGCCGCCGATCATGCCGATCGTCGCCGGTACCGCTCCGGCGTCCCGGACCGTCTGCTCGATCTCCCGGGCCACGCGCAGGTTCTCCGGCCGGGGCAGGCCGTGCGAGACGATGGTGCTCTCCAGGGCGACGACGGGCCGGCCGTCGTGCAGGGCCTCGGCCACCTCGGTGCCGTAGCTGATGCGAAAGTCAGTCACGGGGGGCACGGTACGGGGTGGGGCTTCGGCCGGCCTCAAGTGGACCCGGCCGTGATGACCTGCCAAACTTGACGGTTGGAGGTGCAGACGTGAGCACAGAGGTTCTCGAGCGTCCGGAGCTGAAGGACGCCGACACCGGTCCTGAGATGTTCCACTACGTCCGCAAGGAGAAGATCGCCGAGAGTGCCGTCATGGGCACCTACGTCGTGGCGCTCTGCGGGGAGACCTTCCCGGTCACCAAGGCGGCCAAGCCGGGTTCGCCGGTCTGCCCCAAGTGCAAGGAGATCTACGACTCGTACCGCGAGTGAACGCCGGCCGGCGTTCCGGCCGGCGACGTAGCCTGCGGCGGTGACCACCTCCACCGCCCTGCTCCTCGCCGACCTGACCGGGGTGGCCGTGTTCGCCGCCTCGGGGGCCTCGGCCGCGGTGGCCAAACGGCTCGACCTGTTCGGTGTCGCGTTCGTCGGCTTCGTGGCCGCCCTCGGCGGTGGAATCCTCCGGGACCTGGTCATCGACGAGGTGCCACCGCTGGCCTTCGCCGACTGGCGGTACGTGGCCACCGCCGCGGTCACCGCCCTCGCCGTCTTCTGGCTGCACCCGCAGTTGGCCCGGCTGCGCACCACGGTGCTGGTGCTGGACGCGGCGGGCCTCGGGCTGTTCACCGTGACCGGCACGCTCAAGGCGCTCGACGCCCGGGTGCCGGCGGTCGGCGCCTGCCTGATCGGCATGCTCACCGCGATCGGCGGTGGGCTCGGTCGGGACCTGCTCACCGCCGAGATCCCGGTGGTGCTGCGCCGGGAGATCTATGCCGTGGCCGCGCTGGTCGGGTCGGTCGCGGTGGCGCTGCTGTACGTCGCCGGGCAGACCGGGCCCGCGCCGCTCACCGCCGCCGCCGTACTGGTCTTCGGGCTGCGTCTGATCGCGCTGCGCCGGCGCTGGTCCGCCCCGGTGGCGACGATGCGCCCGCCGCGCACCAGCGGGGCGGATCCCCGCACCGACCGGGAGTGGTGACGCGCTCGCGCTGACCGAGTGTCGGGGCCGGGCGCCCGTGCGAGGGGGTCGTGGGGCGCTGCGGGCGGGGGTGGTGGATGTGACCAGCGTGGCGTCGCCTGGGCCGCAGCGCCCGCGCTGGTTATGCTGAGTCGGCCTTCGCGGCAGCTTCTGCGCGGAGGCGTTTTCATGGGCGGCGGTACTCGTGGCCCTCGCCCCGGATCCGCCGTCGTGCGGTCGGAGAGGAGCTTCGCGTGGCAGCCCGGACGCCGGTGCTTGAGACGTTCCCGGCCCTACGCGCCTGGCAGCGCAAAGCCCTGGTGGAGTACCTGCGCCGACGCACCGAGGACTTCACGGCGGTCGCCACGCCGGGTGCCGGCAAGACCACCTTCGCCCTGCGGATCGCGGCCGAGCTGCTCGGTGACGGCACGGTGGAGGCGGTCACCGTGGTCGCCCCGACCGAGCACCTGAAGAACCAGTGGGCGGACGCCGCGGCCCGGGTGGGCATCCAACTCGACGCCGCCTTCCGTAACGCGGACGTGCACTCCGCGGCCGACTTCCACGGGGCCGTGGTCACCTACGCCCAGGTGGGGATGGCCCCGCAGGTGCACCGTCGGCGCACCATGACCCGGCGCACCCTGGTCATCCTCGACGAGATCCACCACGCGGGCGACTCCCGATCCTGGGGCGACGGGGTGAAGAACGCCTTCGAGCCCGCCGTACGCCGGCTGATGCTCACCGGCACGCCGTTCCGCTCCGACGACAACCCGATCCCGTTCGTCAGCTACGAGCGGGGCGGTGACGGGCTGCTCCGCTCCCGCGCCGACTCGGTGTACGGCTACTCCGACGCGCTGCGCGACGGCGTGGTCCGGCCGGTGCTCTTCCTGGCGTACTCCGGGGAGACCCGCTGGCGGACCAACGCGGGGGAGGAGTTGGCGGCCCGGCTCGGCGAGCCGATGACCCAGGACCTGGTGGCGCAGGCGTGGCGTACCGCGCTGGACCCGGCCGGAGACTGGATGCCGCAGGTGCTGCGGGCCGCTGATGCCCGGCTCACCGTGCTGCGCAACGCCGGGATGGCCGACGCCGGCGGGCTGATCATCGCCACCGACCAGCAGACCGCCCGCTCGTACGCCAAGCTGATCGAGCAGGTGACCGGCGAGAAGGCCGCCGTGGTCCTCTCCGACGACCTGGGCGCGTCCGCACGGATCGCGACATTCGCGGCGTCTGAGCAGCGGTGGCTGGTCGCGGTGCGGATGGTGTCCGAGGGTGTGGACATCCCGCGGCTCGCCGTCGGGGTCTATGCCACCAGTGCCAGCACCCCGCTCTATTTCGCCCAGGCGATCGGCCGGTTCGTCCGGGCACGCCAGTCCGGGGAGACCGCGTCGGTCTTCCTGCCCAGCGTGCCGCACCTGCTCGGGCTGGCCAGCGAGATGGAGACCGAGCGGGACCACGTACTCGGCAAGCCCAAGGAAGCCGACGGTTTCGACGACGATCTGCTGGAGCGTGCCCAGCGCGACGACCAGGCCAGCGGGGAGCTGGAGAAGCGGTTCGCCGCGCTCTCGGCCACCGCCGAGCTGGACCAGGTGATCTTCGACGGCGCGTCCTTCGGCACCGCGGCCCAGGCCGGCACCCCCGAGGAGGAGGAGTACCTCGGCCTGCCCGGCCTGCTCACCGCCGATCAGGTCTCCCTGCTGCTGACCAAGCGGCAGACCGAGCAACTCGCCGCCCAGCGCCGCCGCACGGCCGCTCAGCCGGCCGCTGCGCCCACCGTGGCGCCGCCGGCACCCATGAGCGCTGCCCAGCGCCGGGTGGCGCTCCGGCGGCAACTGAACGCTCTGGTGGCCGCCCGGCACCATCGCACCGGCCAGCCGCACGGCAAGATCCACGCGGAGCTGCGCCGACTCTGCGGCGGCCCGCCGAGTGCCCAGGCCACCATCGAGCAGCTAGAGGAACGCATCGCCACCGTGCAGACCCTCTGACCCCACCGGCCCCACCCGCACCGACCACCCCCGCCCCCGCCCCGGGTGACCGGCGCTGGCTGGTGTCCGGCGGCGTCAGCTCTCCAAGATCGTGCTCGATCCAGGATCCAGTGGCATCCCGTATCGGTGAGGCCACTACTTCCAGGATCGAGGCACGATCATGGGCGCGGGGGTTTGGTGGGCAGAGAAAAGCCGACCGGAGACACCCTCGGGGTGCCTCCGGTCGGCTATGTCGGGTTGCGGGTTTAGTTTTCCATCAGGTCGGCGCCACGCCAGCTGAACTCGGGGTCCGTCGCGAACCGGACGGTGATCTTCACGAGATCCTCCGCGTACTTGTTCGCGTGGTGCCCACAGAACACCAACTCGCTACCACCCGCCAGAGTGATCCGGAGCTTGCCGGCAGCATTGCAGCGGTCGCACCGTTCATCGGCGGCTGGGGGAGCCACCGTTGCGGGCGGCGGCGTGAGGGTCGGGGTCATCGCCTTCCTCCTCTGGTCGTCACCGATGAACAATCTCTTCGGTCGTTGCTCACCTATCGTGCAACACCCATGCTGGGCCGTGCCTTCCCTGTGTGCCCGCGGGGGACCGAGGTCACACATGGCAGGGACAGTGTGCCGTGCACCCAGGGTGCCACGTCAACGATCACATTCGTGCATCCGGACGATCACCATCTGGCGTTGCACACCAGGTGGTCAAAACGACACGTTCGGTTGACGAAACCTGCTCAGTCCAGGTAATCCCGGAGGACCTGCGACCGGGACGGGTGACGCAGTTTGGACATCGTCTTGGACTCGATCTGCCGGATCCGCTCCCGGGTCACCCCGTAGACCTGGCCGATCTCGTCCAGCGTCCGCGGCTGGCCGTCGGTCAGGCCGAAGCGCAAACGCACCACACCCGCCTCACGCTCGGAGAGCGTCTGCAGCACCTGCTGGAGCTGGTCCTGCAGGAGCGAGAACGAGACGGCGTCGACCGCGACCACGGCCTCGGAATCCTCGATGAAGTCACCGAGCTGGCTGTCGCCCTCGTCGCCGATGGTCTGGTCCAGCGAGATGGGCTCCCGGGCGTACTGCTGGATCTCCAGCACCTTCTCCGGTGTGATGTCCATCTCTTTGGCCAGTTCCTCCGGAGTGGGCTCGCGGCCCAGATCCTGGAGCAGCTCGCGCTGTATGCGGCCGAGCTTGTTGATGACCTCGACCATGTGCACCGGGATGCGGATGGTGCGGGCCTGGTCGGCCATCGCGCGGGTGATCGCCTGCCGGATCCACCAGGTGGCGTAGGTGGAGAACTTGTAGCCCTTGGTGTAGTCGAACTTCTCCACCGCGCGAATCAGGCCGAGGTTGCCCTCCTGGATCAGGTCCAGGAAAGCCATCCCGCGCCCCGTGTACCGCTTGGCCAGCGAGACCACCAGGCGGAGGTTCGCCTCCAGCAGGTGGTTCTTGGCCCGCTCACCGTCGCGGGAGATCCAGCCCAGGTCGCGGACCATCTCCCGGCTGAGCTTCTCCTCGCCCTCGTCGGCCGCGCGCATCCGCTCGGCGGCGTAGAGCCCGGCCTCGATCCGCTTGGCCAGCTCCACCTCCTGCTCGGCGTTGAGCAGCGGGACCTTGCCGATCTGCTTGAGGTACGCACGGACCGAATCGGCGGAGGCGGTCAGCTCGGCGTCCCGCCGGGCCTGCTTGAGCGCCTCGGACTCCTCGTCGTCCCACTCGAAGTCGTTGTCGGTGGCCGAGGCGGCGGCGTCGGTCTCGGCGGCCTGGGCCAGCTCGGCCGGCTCCTCGACCACCACGTCCTCGATCGTGGCGGCGAGCTCCTCCGGGTCGATCTCACCCTCGGCGCCCTCGCCCTTGGCCTTGCCGCCGGCCTTGGCCGGCTTGGCGCCAGCGGCCGCGGCGACCGTCGCCTTGGTGGCCCGGGTCGACCTAGTCGCCTTCGCCGGCGTCGCCGCCGCGGCGGCGACCTCGGCGGTGCCGCCGGTGGCCTTGCGCGCGGCCACCTTCCGCGGAGCCGGCGCCGACGGCGCCTCGTCTGCGGCGGGCGCCTGCTTCGGCGCCGGCGCGACGGCCTTCTTGGTGGTCTTGGCGGTGGTGGCCCGGGACGCCGGCGTGGTCGAGCGGGCCGCGGCGACCCGGCGGCGGGTGCTCGCCGAGCCGTCCACCACCACGGTCACTCCCGCCTCGGAGAGCGCCCGCAGAATCTTCTTGGCCTGGGCCGGAGTCACCTCGGCGGACTCGACGGTGCGCGCGAGCTGGGCCGACGTGAGCTGACCACCGGCGCTCTGCGCGTGGGCGATCAGGGTGTCGGTGAGCGAGCGAACGTCGGCGCCGGTCTGGCGGGGTTCTGTCACGAATGACCTTCCGGAGGCGAAGAGCGGGTACGGCCGGGTCGTCCGGCACAGCGTGGGGCAACAGGCCGGGCGATGTGGTTGAGGGGCCCCCGTGTCACGGGCCGGCCGGTGGTCGGCGGTCCGTGGCGCGTGGGCAGGGGTGAATTGTAACGCCGTCTGCGGCGATCATCCTGCGCCGCACGGCGTAACGGCGGTTGGGGACCGCCAATTCGGCGCAGATGTGGACTTTGTAAGGATGATACTCGCGCGTGGCCCGGAACGCCCCGGTCGTGCGGGAAGGGGACCTGGGATGGACCGTTCGGTGCCGTCAGCGCAGGAATTGTTGGCGATCGCGCTCGACGTGGCGCGGGACGCCGCAGCCACCGCGTACCGGATGCGGGTCGAGGGTGTTTCGGTTGCGGCGACCAAGAGCACGGTAACCGACGTGGTCACCGCGGCGGACCGGGCGGTGGAGCGGCAGGTGCTCGAGGCGCTGCACCGGCGGCGGCCGGGCGACGCGGTGCTCGGCGAGGAGTACGGCACGGGGGACACCGGGCCGGTCGGGCCGGGCGGCGTGCGATGGATCATCGATCCGATCGACGGCACCGTCAACTACCTCTATGGGCTGCCGTACAGCGCCGTGTCGCTCGCCGCCGAGGTGGACGGGGTGGTCGTCGCCGGTGTGGTGCGCAACGTGAGCACCGGCGAGGAGTGGACCGCCACGGCCGGCGGCGGTGCCTGGCGCGACGGCGTCCGGTTGCGCTGCTCCGGCGAGACCGACCTCGGGCAGGCGCTGGTCGGCACCGGCTTCGGCTACGACGCCGGCCGCCGGGCGCACCAGGCCCGGGTGGTGGCTGGGCTGATCGCCCACGTGCGGGACATCCGCCGGCTCGGTGCCGCAGCGCTGGACCTCTGCCTGGTCGCGGAGGGGCGGTTGGACGCGTACTTCGAGAAGGGCCTCGCCGCCTGGGACCTGGCGGCCGGCGGCCTGGTGGCCGCCGAGGCGGGCGTGCGGGTCAGCGGCCTGGACGGTCGCCCGCCCGGCCCGGACCTGGTGGTCGCGGCCCCGGCGGCGCTCTTCGCGCCGCTGCACGACCGGCTGGCCGCCCTGGACGCCGCCGGCGGCCCCTGACCGGGTACCCGGACGCACGGCGCGCCAGGGCCCCGGTGCCGGCCGTCGGGCCGGCGGGGACGCCGGGCGCGCGGTGATGGACGGGCGCGTGGCGGTGGACGGGTCAGCGCCCGCCGACGTACGCGATCACTTCTTCTTGACTGGGGCGGGGCAGGAGCCCTTGGGCGCCACCGGGGCGCCCAGGTCACCGAGGGACTGGTTCACCTCGGTGGTCGTGGCGAGCTGCTGGAAGCGGTTGCCCAGCACCACGTCGACCGTGTCGCCCTTGCGCTTCTCGTCATAGGCTGGTTCGGCGTTGTTGAGGAAGTACGCCTGCAGCAGGTGGGCGGAGCCGACGCCCTCGGGGCCGTACCGCAGCACGGCCACCTCGTCGATCCCCTTGGGCGCGTTGCCGACCTTCTGGACCTGGAACTTGCGGTTGCGGAAGTCGTCCGCGACGCTGCCGGCCCGGCCGGCCTCGTCAGTCGCGTTCAACACGTTGATCTTGACGTCCTTGGTTTCGCGCAGGGTGACGTCGGCCAGTGGCCAGCCATCCGGGCAACCCTTGGCCGTGCCCGCCGTGCCCTGCGTGTCGCGGATCAGGGCAGTGACTACGAAAGCCAGGGCCAGCACCCCGAGCAGGCCGACGACGACGAGTGCTCGCACTCGCGCAAAACTCATCTGGGCGCTCCCGGGACCTCAGGTGGGTGGCGGCGGCCGCCAACGATCGCAGTGACCCGCCGGCCGTCGAATACGCCGCTGAGGTTAACGGTTGTCCGGCCGTCGCGTGGAAACAGTCCGACATGCCGGCGCGCCGACCGCGAACCGGGTACTACTACCCCTATCTTCGTGTCGCCTGAATCACATTGGGAACAACTTCGCGTGCAGGGGCGTACATCTCAGCCACGAGGGCGGTATACATGCCTCGCCCAAAGGGGGGGTAAGGTTCCGCGCTCGCAGGGGAGTCGCCCCAGCGGTCTCGACCCGTTCGGTCCCCGGGTCGGGTGCCCGACACAACTGGTGGCCGGCCAGCGGAACCGAAACAGCGTCGTCCGGCGTTACAACCGGAAGCGACAACATCGATATGGGAGAGTGAAACCGATGGCCACCGACTACGACGCCCCGCGTCGCGACGAGGTCGACCTCGGCGAGGACAGCCTGGAAGAGCTCAAGGCCCGGCGCGTCGACTCGCAGTCCGGCGCGGTGGACGTCGACGAGGCCGAGGTAGCCGAGAGCTTCGAGCTGCCCGGTGCCGATCTGGCCGACGAGGAGCTCACGGTCAAGGTGCTACCGATGCAGCAGGACGAGTTCCGGTGCGCCCGCTGCTTCCTGGTACACCACCGCAGCCAGCTGGCGGTCGAGCGTAACGGCGAGCTGATCTGCCGCGAGTGCGTCTGACACTCACGACACCAGCGGCGGCCTCCTGATCGGGGCCGCCGCTGCCGGTGTAGGCGTGCGGCACCTGTGGGTACCTGCTTGACTCGTAGCGGGTAGCCAGAGCACCGGGAGGTTCGACCCATGAGCGATCGAGGCGACACCACCACCGGCGGCGGCGCGGACGACCTCGGCGCCACGGTCGCGGCGTTGACCGCGGACGACATCGAGCCCGCCCAGCGCCGTCAACTGCTCACCCGGATGGTCGGGCAGGCCCGCGTCCGTGGGATCGCCGACCTGTTCAAGCCCCGCGCCGCCGTGCGCTGGATGGTCGACACCGTCGCCGAGATCGCCCCGCACATACCGGTGCGGGACCTGGCCACCCTGCGTCAGCACTTCCCCGGGTTGGATGACGACGCCCTGGCCGAGCGGTTGATCCGCAACGCGGCCCGGACCACCGCCGCGGTCGGCGCGGCCGGCGGGGGAGTCGCCGCCGTCGAGTGGACGGTCGCCCCGACCCTGCTCTCCGCGCCGGTGCTGCTCGCCGCCGAGACGGTCGCCGTGGTGGCGGTGGAGCTGAAGCTGGTCGGTGAGCTGCACGAGGTCTATGGCGTGCCGCTGGCGGACAGCGGCAACCAGCGGACGGTCGCCCTGGTGCACTCCTGGGCCACCCAACGCGGGGTCAATCCGATGGTGCCCGGCGTGGGGGTCGGCGCGGTGCTCGGCACCGCCGCCCGCAAGGAGCTGCGGGACACGCTGCTCCGGCGCTTTGGGCGCAACCTCACCACGCTCGGGCCGTTCCTCACCGGCGCCGCGGTGGCCAGCTTCCTCAACCGCCGGGCCACCCGGCAGATGGCCGACCAGCTCCAGGCGGACCTGCGCCGGCGTGGCATCGCCCGTCCGGCCCCGCCGCAGGCCCTCCCGGGCCCGCCGACCGGCACCTGAGCGGGCCACGCACGTCGGCGCTGGTGGAAGCCGCTGCCGCCGGTGCGGTCAGCCCGGCTCGCCGGCCGGGTGGTCGACGGGCGATCGGGCGTCCCGCGCGGTCAGCAGCGCCTCGGCCAGCTCCACCGGGTGCCGGGTGCTCACCACCCAGAACGGGGTCGGATCGGCCGGGTCGTCGAGCACCACCTGCACGGCGCCGCCGATCCACGGCCGCTGCACCACGAAGGCGAGCGGGTCCGCGCCCACGCCGAGCACCTCACGGCGGCCGGCCGCGTCCAGCGGCACCACGTCGGCCACGAAGCGCACCGGCAGCCGGGCGTCGTCCACCCGTAGCTCGGAGTCGGCGACCGCGACCCGGATCCGGCCCAGCCACCACAGCCCGGCCGCGGCGGCCGGCAGCAGCACCGCGAACGGCAGCCAGGTGCGGACGCCGCCGGCGCCCATCCAGATCTCGACGGCCAGCAGCGCGGCGGCCAGGAGCCCGACCAGCCACAGCCACCAGGGCAGATCCAGCCGTTCGGCGTAGGCCGTGCGGGCCGCGACCGGCGACTGATCGGTGGACGGAGAGGGCGACATGCTCACTCCTGCGAGGGTACGGCGCACGGCGGCCCGGGTAACCGGCAGGATGGCAGGGTCACCCGATGAACCGGACGAAGAGGGGACCCGTGACCGACGTCGTACCCGTGCCCGTACGCCTGCTCGATGCCGAGCTGCCGCTGCCCGCGTACTCCCATCCCGGCGACGCCGGGGCCGACCTGGTGGCGGCCGCGGACGTGGAGCTGCCGCCCGGCGGCCGTGCTCTGGTGCCCACCGGCGTGGCCGTCGCACTGCCGGAGGGGTATGTGGGCCTGGTCCATCCCCGCTCCGGCCTGGCGGCCAGGCTCGGCGTGACGGTGCTCAACGCGCCCGGTACGGTCGACGCCGGCTACCGGGGTGAGATCCTGGTCAACCTGATCAATCATGATCGGGAAACGCCGGCGAAGATCTCCCGGGGCGACCGGATCGCCCAGCTCGTGGTCCAGCGGGTCGCACGGGCGCGGTTCGAGCCGGTGGCCGAGCTGCCCGGGTCCCGACGCGGCACCGGCGGGCACGGCTCCACCGGCGGGCACGCCGGGCTGGTGCCGTCGCCAGCGGGTCAGGACCGGGTCGAGCAGCGGCGGGACGAGCCGGGCCGAAGGTGGACGGAAGAGGTGGCAGGGTGAGTGTGAACAGCGGAGGGTGGGCGCAGTGATCTTCTCCCGAAAGCGGGCCGGTGCTGGACGGCACACCCGCGACGAGCGGGCCACCGAGGTCGGCGGCCAGGGGGTCGAGGAGTCGACGCCGGCGCTGGAACGCGGCCCGTACGACGTCTCCGAGGTCAACGACGACGTACAGCGCCTCGACCTGGGCAGCCTGCGCATCCCGGCGATCGCCGAGGTGGAGGTGCGGGTGCAGGCCGACCCGCAGGGCGTGATCCAGCAGGTGGTGCTGGTACACGGGGAGAACGCGCTGCAGCTCGGCGTCTTCGCCGCCCCCCGGTCCGAGGGGATCTGGGACGAGGTGCGCGAGGAGATCCGCCAGTCGCTGCTCCGCGACGGTGCCACCGCCCAGGAGGTCGACGGCGAGTACGGCCCCGAGCTGCACGCTCAGGTGAGCACCCCGGACGGCCCGACGAACCTGCGGTTCGTCGGTGTCGACGGGCCGCGCTGGATGGTCCGCGGCGTGTTCCAGGGCCCGGTGGCCACCGACCCGGCCACTGCCGGTCCGCTCGCCGAGTGCCTGGACGGCCTGGTGGTCGACCGGGGCCAGGAGGCGAAGCCGGTCCGCGAGCCGCTGCCGCTGCGCCTGCCCCAGGAGATCGCCGACCAGGCCGGAGCCGAGGCCGAGGGCGCCTCCGCCGCCGAGCCCCGCCAGGTCTGATCCACGCGCACCGGCCCGCCGGAACCGGCCCCGTCGGCGTACGCTGGCGGCACGGTTCCGGCGTCGCCGGTGCCAGCTGGGGACGGTGAGCGTGGAGAGGGTGACGCGGAGGTCATGACGACCGACGAGAGCAGGGTGTCGCTGCGGCGCATCCTGCAACGGTTCACCGCCAGCGAGGCCGAGATCGACGCGCAGGAGCTGCGTCGGGAGAGCGCCGAGTGCGGCAGCGTCCCGGCCCAGCAGTGCTCCCGGGGTCAGGTGGTCTCGGTCGCCGGCCGGTTGCGCACCGTGGTCTACACGCCGCGGACCAACCTGCCCACCCTGGAAGCCGACCTGTACGACGGTAGCGACGTGGTCACCCTGGTCTGGCTGGGCCGGCGGCACATCGCCGGGATCGAGCCGGGGCGGCACCTGACCGCGCGCGGCCGGGTGGCGATGCGCGACGACCGCAAGGTCATCTACAACCCGTACTACGAGCTGGACTCGCCGAAGTGACGGCGCTGCGGACGGAAGGTCGGCGATGACCACGGGACAGCACCGGGCGGCACAGCCGGAGACCGGCCCTCCGGACGACGAGCGACTACCCACGATCGCCGAGCAGATGGCCGACCAGCTCGGCGGCTGGCGAGGGCTGGTCGAGTCCAGCATCCCGGTGGTGGTCTTCGTGGTCGCCAACATCATCGGCGAGCTGCGGCCCGCGGTGATCGCCTCGATGGCCGTCGCGCTGCTGATCGCCGGGCTGCGGCTGGCCCAGCGCCGGCCGATCCGGCACGCGGTCAACGGGCTCTTCGGCGTCGGCATCGGCGCTGCCATCGCCTGGCGTACCGGCGACGAACGGGATTTCTACCTTCCCGGCATCCTCTACGGCATCGGCTACGGCGTCGCCCTGCTGATCTCGGCGGCCATCCGGCAGCCGCTGGTGGGCTGGATCTGGTCGGTGCTGGTGGCCAAGGGTCGCGCGGAGTGGCGGGACGACCCGAAGCTGGTGCGTACCTTCACCCAGCTGACCGTGCTCTGGGGCGTGGTGTGGCTGGCCAAGGTGGGCGTGCAGGCCGGGCTCTACCTCGCCCATCAGGACACCGCGCTGGGCGTGGCCCGGCTGGCGCTGGGCTACCCGCCGTACGCGCTGCTGCTGTTGATCACGGTCTGGACGGTGCGCCGGGTCACCCGGGAGCCGCAACCGACCCCGCTGCCCGGCGCCTGAGCGCCCCCGCGGCTCAGCGTGAGCCGCGGGTCCGTTCGACGCTGTCCGGACCGAGGATCACCGCGCGGACCTGGTCCTCCACCTCGGCGGTGCAGACGAAGACCAACTCGTCGCCGGCCTCGATCGGGTCGTCCGGGCTGGGCACCAGGACCCGCTTGCCGCGCAGGATCGCCACCAGAGCGGCGTCGCGGGGCAGCGGCACGGCGTGGATCGGCTGACCGACGTACGGCGCGGTCGGCGGCAGCGTGATCTCGACCAGGTTCGCCTCGCCCTGCCGGAAGGTCATCAGCCGGACCAGGTCGCCGACGGTGACCGCCTCCTCGACCAGCGCGGCCATCACCCGCGGCTTGCTCACCGCGACGTCCACGCCCCACTGCTCGGTGAACAGCCACTCGTTCTCGGCCCGGTTGACCCGGGCGACCACGCGGGGCACCGCGAACTCGGTCTTGGCGAGCAGCGACACCACCAGGTTGACCTTGTCGTCGCCGGTCGCCGCGACCACCACGTCGCAGCCGGCGACGTTGGCCTCCTCCAGGCTGGCCAGCTCGCAGGCGTCGGCCAGCACCCACTCGGCGGACGGCACCCGCTCCGGGCGCAGCATCTTCGGCTGGCGCTCGATCAGCATCACCTGGTGGCCGTTCTCGATCAACTCCTGGGCGATCGAGCGGCCCACGTTGCCGGCGCCCGCGATGGCGATCCGCATGGCTCAGTGCCCCCCTTCCGGCGGTGTCGCCGCCACCGACGTGACCGTCGCCACGATGTGGTCGCTGACCAGCATGAAGACCTGGTCACCCTCCTGCACGACGGTGGAGGCGGTGGGCAGCGTGCCGATGCCGAAGCGGATCAGGTAGGCCACCCGTGCCCCGGTCGCCTCCTCCAGCGTGCGTACCGGCCGGCCGATCCAGTCCTTGTGCACCGGGACCTCGACGATCGACACCGTGCTCGTGGGGTCGCGGAAGATCTCCACGTTGCCCTCCGGCACCAGGTGCCGCAGCATCCGGTCGGCCGTCCAGCGCACGGTCGCCACGGTGGGGATGCCCAGCCGCTCGTAGACCTGTGCCCGGCGCTGGTCGTAGATGCGTGCCGCGACCCGGGACACGCCGAACGTCTCCCGGGCCAGCCGGGCGGAGATGATGTTGGAGTTGTCTCCGCTGGAGACGGCCGCGAAGGCGTCCGCCCGCTCGATGCCGGCCTGCCGCAGGACGTCGCCGTCGAAGCCCGCCCCGGTCACCGTGATCCCGGCGAAGTCGGGGCCGAGCCGACGGAAGGCGTCGGCGTCCTGGTCGATCACCGCCACCGAGTGCCCCCGGGACTCCAGGCTGTGGGCGAGGGTCGACCCGACCCGGCCACATCCCATGATCACGACGTGCACGCTGTCCCTCCCAAGGTGCGTACCGCTCCCGCTTCCGGTGGCCTTCGGTGCGAGCCTGCCACGTCCGGGTCGACAGCGGGGACCGACCGTACCCCGTGGCCTCGGCCAGCCGTGATCGCCCACCCCCGCACTCTTGCCGTGGTGGTCGTAGTCTTGGCGTTCGTGGCCAGTCCCACCTCGCTGCTGAAGCGGCTGCTCGTCGGTCGACCGTTCCGGTCCGACCGGCTGCAGCACACCCTCCTGCCGAAGCGCATCGCGCTGCCCGTGTTCGCCTCCGACGCGCTGTCCAGCGTCGCGTACGCGCCTGACGAGATCCTTCTGACCCTCTCCATCGCCGGAGCCTCCGCGTACGTCTTCTCGCCGTGGATCGCGCTGGCGGTGGTCGTGGTCATGCTGACCGTGGTCGCCAGCTACCGGCAGAACGTGCATGCCTACCCCTCCGGTGGCGGGGACTACGAGGTGGCCACGGTCAACCTCGGCCCGAAGTTCGGCGTCGGCGTGGCCAGTGCCCTGCTGGTCGACTACGTGCTCACGGTGGCGGTGTCGGTCTCCTCCGGCGTGGCCAACCTCGGCTCGGTGGTGCCGTTCGTGGCCACCCACAAGGTCATGATCGCGGTGGCGGCGGTGGTGCTGCTGAGCGCGGTGAACCTGCGCGGCCTGCGCGAGTCGGGCACCGCGTTCGCCATCCCCACCTACGGCTTCGTGATCGTGATGGGCGGGATGCTGCTCACCGGGCTGGTCCGGGTCTTCGTACTGGGCGACGAACTCCGCGCGCCGAGCGCCGATCTGGTGATCCAGGCCGAGCACAGCGTGACCGGGTTCGCGCTGATCTTCCTGCTGCTGCGGACGTTCAGCTCGGGCGCCGCCGCGCTCACCGGAGTCGAGGCGATCTCCAACGGGGTGCCGGCGTTCAAGGCGCCGAAGAGCCGCAACGCCGCCACCACCCTGCTGCTGCTCGGCACCATCTCGGTGAGCATGCTGGTCGGGATCATCTGGCTGGCCCGGCTGACCCACCTGCAGTTCGTCGAGGACCCGGCCCTCCAGATCGTCTCCGGCCCCGAGGGGTACGTGCAGAAGACCGTCACCACCCAGCTCGGCGAGACGGTCTTCGGCTCCGGGTCGATCCTGCTCTACGTGGTGGCCGGGGTGACCGCCCTGATCCTGTTCCTGGCCGCGAACACCGCGTTCAACGGCTTCCCGGTGCTCGGCTCGATCCTCGCGCAGGACCGTTACCTGCCCCGGCAGTTCCACACCCGGGGCGACCGGCTGGCGTTCTCCAACGGCATCGTCTTCCTCGCCGTCTTCGCGATCGTGCTGATCGTCGGCTTCCAGGCCGAGGTGACCCGGCTCATCCAGCTCTACATTGTCGGGGTCTT
Organism: Micromonospora sp. NBC_00389; assembly: GCF_036059255.1. Taxonomy (NCBI): domain Bacteria; kingdom Bacillati; phylum Actinomycetota; class Actinomycetes; order Micromonosporales; family Micromonosporaceae; genus Micromonospora; species Micromonospora sp. NBC_00389. The sequence continues at coordinate 3,268,951 of NZ_CP107947.1, forward strand.
CGTCTCGTTCACCGTCTCCCAGGCCGGCATGATCCGGCACTGGAACCGGCACCTGCGGACCGAGCGGGATCCGGAGGCGCGCCGCCGGATGCACCGGTCCCGGGCCATCAACACGTTCGGCATGGGCCTGACCGGCACGGTGCTGGTGATCGTGCTGGTCACCAAGTTCCTGCTCGGCGCCTGGATCGCGATCGCCGCGATGGCGGTGATCTACGTGTTGATGCTGGGCATCCGCCGGCACTACGACCGGGTCGCCCAGGAGTTGACCCCGCCGGACGAGGGTCGCGCCGTGCTGCCCGCCCGTAACCACGCGATCGTGCTGGTCAGCAAGCTGCACCAGCCGACCCTGCGGGCTATCGCGTACGCCCGGGCCACCCGGCCGGACACGCTGACCGCGGTGACGGTCAACGTGGACGACAAGGACACCCGGGACCTGCAGGCCGAGTGGGAGCGGCGGGAGATGGCCATCCCGCTCACCGTGATCGACTCGCCGTACCGGGAGATCACCCGGCCGATTCTGGACTTCGTCGCCTCCACCCGCCGCAAGTCACCCCGGGACGTGGTCACCGTCTTCATCCCGGAGTACGTGGTCGGACGCTGGTGGGAGAACCTGCTGCACAACCAGAGCGCGCTGCGCCTCAAGGGCCGCCTGCTCTTCGAACCGGGGGTGATGGTGGTCAGCGTTCCGTGGCAGCTCGCCTCGACCGCGAGCAAGAACCTGGACCGGCTGGACGCCACGCTGTCCCGGACCCCGGCGCGCGGCCCACGGGTGGCCCCGCGCGGCACCCTGCCGCCGGTGGTCTCCGCGCCGGCAGGCGAGAGCGGACCGGTCGACGGCGGGCCGGTCGACAGCGGGCCGGTCGGGACCGGCCGTGACTGAGCCGGACGTGCGGGCCGTGACACCTCCGCCGCCGAAGAGTGGGCTGGCCGAGGCGGAGCTGGTCGAGCTGACCGTTGACGCGATCGCCCCCGGCGGGCACTGCGTGGCCCGGGTGGACGGGCAGGTGGTCTTCGTCCGGCACGCGCTGCCCGGCGAACGGGTGATCGCCGAGGTCACCGAGGTGCACCGGGGGTTCGTCCGAGCCGACGCGGTCACCGTGCTGGAAGCCTCCCCAGACCGCGTCGAGCCGCCCTGCCCGTACGCGAAGCCGGGCGCCTGCGGCGGCTGCGACCTGCAACACGTCGCCCCGGACGCGCAGCTGGCGTGGAAGGCCGCCGTGGTGCGCGAGCAGCTTGTCCGCCTCGGCGGGCTGACCGACGCCGAGCTGGACCAGCTCGGCGTCCGGGTCGAGGCGCTGCCCGGCGGGCTGCTGGGCTGGCGCTCCCGGGTCCGCTACGCGGTGGACGCCGCGGACCGGGCCGGCCTGCTCAAGCACCGCTCGCACGAGGTGGTGCCGATCGACCGCTGCCGCATCGCCCACCCCGCCATCCAGCAGCTGCCGGTGCTCACGCCGACCGGCGCGCTCTGGCCGGCCGCCGAGGCGGTGGAGACCATCGCCAGCACCGGCGGGGACGTGACCGTCGCGGAGGTCCGCGACGGGGTGGCCACCCCGGTGAGCGGGCCGACCGTGGTCCGCGAGGTGGCCGCCGGGCGGGACTGGACGCTGCCCGCGTCCGCCTTCTGGCAGGTGCACCCGGCCGCTGCGGACACCCTGTCCACGGCCGTGCTGGAACTGCTCGACCCGCGACCGGGTGAGCTGGCGTGGGACCTCTACGGCGGTGCCGGGCTGTTCGCCGCCGGGCTGGCCGCCCGGGTCGGTGCGACCGGCCGGGTGACCCTGGTGGAGGCGGCGCCGCAGGGCGTCGCCGCCGCCCGGGAGAACCTGGCCGATCTGCCCCGGGTCGAGGTGGTGTCGGCCCGGGTGGAGACCGCGCTGGCCCGCCGACGGATCACCGGCCCGGTCGACGTGGTGGTGCTCGACCCACCGCGCGCCGGAGCGGGCGCCCCGGTGGTCCGCGCGCTGGCCGCCGCCGGCCCACGGGCGATCGCGTACGTGGCCTGCGACCCGGCCGCCTTCGCCCGGGACGTGCGCACGTTCGCCGAGCTCGGTTGGCGGCTGACCGCGCTGCGCGGCTTCGACCTGTTCCCGATGACCCAGCACGTCGAGTGCGTCGGGCTGCTCCTCCCGCCGGCCGGGCACTAGCAGGGGAGCCGTCCTCCATGCGGATCGTTGGGTTGATGTCCGGAACGTCGTACGACGGGGTGGACGTGGTGGCGGCGGAGTTCACCGCCGAGAGGGACACCCTGTGGCTGCGTCCGCTGGGGCACCGCGGCCTGGACTACGACGAGCGGCTGCGCGCCGAGATCGCCGCGCTGCTGCCGCCGGCGGCCACCACCATCGAGGCGGTCTGCCGGCTCGACAACCGCCTCGGCGACGTCTTCGCCGAGGCGGCGGCGGTCGGCCTGGAGTTGGCCGGCGGGCGGGCCGACGTGGTGGTCTCACCCGGGCAGACGGTCTTCCACTGGGTCGCCGACGGGGTGGCCCGGGGCACCCTGCAACTGGGCGCGGTCGCCCGGGTGGCCGCCCGGGTGGGCGTACCGGTGCTCAGCGACCTGCGCTCGGCGGACATCGCCGCCGGCGGGCAGGGCGCGCCGCTGGTGCCGGCCTTCGACGCGTTGCTGCTGGACCCGGCCGACGGCGCCGCCGCACCGCGCGCGGCGCTGAACCTCGGCGGCATCGCCAACCTCACCGTGGTCGCGCCGGGGGCGCCGGTGCTCGGGTACGACGTGGGCCCGGCCAACGCCCTGCTGGACGCGGCGGCCCGGCGCTTCCTGGACCAACCGTGTGACCTCGACGGCGCCCGCGCGGCGGCCGGCCGGGTGCATCCGGGCCTGCTCGCCGAGCTGCTGGCCGAGCCGTACTACGCGGCGGCGCCGCCGAAGTCCACCGGCAAGGAGTTGTTCCACGCCGGCTACCTGGACCGGCGGCTGGCCGCGCTCGGTGAGCCGGTGCCGGTGGACGACCTGCTGGCCACGCTGACCGAACTGACCGCGCGGGTGGTGGCCGCCGAGTGCGACCGGCACCACGTGGTCGAGGTGGTCGCCGCGGGCGGTGGTGTGCGCAACCCCACCCTGCTGGGTCGGCTCGCGGCGCTGGGCGCCGGCCGGTGGCGGCTGCGTGGCACCGACGAGCTGGGTGTGCCCGCGCAGGCCAAGGAGGCGTACGCCTTCGCGTTGCTCGGCTGGCTGTCCTGGCACGGGCTACCCGGGTCGATCCCGTCGGTGACCGGCGCCACCCGGGGTGTGGTGCTCGGCTCCTGGACCCCGGCGGGGCCGGCGTACCCCGGCACCCCGGCCGACCCGCCGCGCCGGCTGCGAATCCGGTCCTGACCAGGCACGTGGCCGATCGCCGCGGGCCGGGCCGGCCGGGGTCTGACCAGGCGCTCAGCTGGCGGGCGTGGGTGTACCGGCCTCGGCCCGGGCTGCGGAGTACCGGAGGGCCGATAGACTCTCCGGTCATGAGTGTTGAAGAGGACACGGCCAACCACGGCCGGCTGCTGGCGACGGTGCGCGGTCCGCAGGACGTCAAGCGGATGTCCGGCGAGGAGCTGGACGTCCTCGCCGCCGAGATCCGGGACTTCCTGATCGCCAAGGTCTCCCGTACCGGCGGACACGTCGGTCCCAACCTCGGTGTGGTCGAGCTGACGCTGGCCATGCACCGCGTCTTCGACTCCCCCCGGGACCGGCTCCTGTTCGACACCGGCCACCAGTCGTACGTGCACAAGATCCTCACCGGGCGGCAGGCCGGCTTCGACAAGCTCCGCCAGCGCGGTGGCCTCTCCGGCTACCCCAGCCAGGCGGAGAGCGAGCACGACCTGATCGAGAACTCGCACGCCTCCACCGCCCTCTCCTACGCCGACGGCCTGGCCAAGGCGTACGCCCTGCGGGGCGAGGCGCGCAGCGTGGTGGCCGTGGTCGGCGACGGCGCGCTCACCGGCGGCATGTGCTGGGAGGCGCTGAACAACATCGCCACCGCCGGCAACCCGCTGGTGATCGTGGTCAACGACAACGGCCGCTCGTACGCCCCGACCATCGGCGGGCTGGCCGACCACCTCTCCTCGCTGCGGCTCAACCCGGGCTACGAGAAGGTCCTCGACACGGTCAAGGACGCCCTCGGCTCCACGCCGCTGGTCGGCCGGCCGATGTACGAGGTGCTGCACGCGGTCAAGAAGGGAATCAAGGACGCGGTTGCCCCGCAGGCCATGTTCGAGGACCTCGGCATCAAGTACGTCGGCCCGGTGGACGGGCACGACGTGGCGGCCGTCGAGTCGGCACTGCGCGCGGCGAAGAACTTCGGCGGCCCGGTGATCGTGCACGCGGTCACCCGCAAGGGCTACGGCTACCGCCCGGCCGAGGAGGACGAGGCGGACTGCCTGCACGGCCCCGGCAGCGCCTTCGACGTGGAGACCGGCGCGCTGCTGGCCGCCCCCTCGGTGAAGTGGACCCACGTCTTCGCCGACGAGCTGCTGGCCGTCGCCGACGAGCGGCCGGACGTGGTGGGCATCACCGCCGCGATGGCCGAGCCGACCGGCATCGCCAAGCTGGCCCGCAAGTACCCCGAGCGGGTGTACGACGTGGGCATCGCCGAGCAGCACGCCGCCACCTCGGCGGCCGGGCTCGCGCTGGGCGGCCTGCACCCGGTGGTCGCGGTCTACGCCACCTTCCTCAACCGCGCCTTCGACCAGGTCCTGCTGGACGTGGCGATGCACAAGCTGCCGGTGACCTTCGTGCTGGACCGGGCCGGCATCACCGGCCCGGACGGCCCCAGCCACTACGGCATCTGGGATATGTCGGTCTTCGGCGTGGTGCCCGGGCTCCGGATCGCCGCTCCTCGGGACGCCGCCACGCTGCGCGAGGAGCTGCGCGAGGCGGTGGCTGTCGACGACGGCCCGACCGTGGTGCGCTTCCCGACCGGCGCGGTCGCCGCGGACCTGCCGGCGCTGCGCCGGGTCGGCCCGGTCGACGTGCTGGCCGAGTCGGCCCGTACCGACGTGCTGCTGGTCGCCGTCGGCTCCTTCGGCCACCTGGGCATGGAGGTGGCCGCCCGGGTCGCCGAGCAGGGCTACGGGGTCACCGTGGTCGACCCCCGGTGGGTCCGCCCGATCCCGGCCGAGCTGGTCGAGCTGGCCGCCGGTCACCGGCTCGTGGTCAGCGTCGAGGACGGCGTCCGGGTCGGTGGCGTGGGCGACGCGCTCGGCCAGGCGATGCGCGACGCCGATGTCCGTGTTCCGCTCAGGGATCTGGGCGTACCGGCTGACTGGCACCCGCACGGCACCCGCGCGCAGATCCTCGCCGACCTGCGCCTGACCGCCCAGGACGTGGCCCGTGACGTCACCGGCTGGATCTCCGGCCTGGACGGCACCCCGGTCCAGCTGACGGCAACCGACGCCCCGGCCCAGAACTGACCCCTGCGCGACGGCGGGCGTCCCCTCCGGGGGCGCCCGCCGTCGCCGTGTAATCAGCGGGGGGTTATCGAGCGGTAGTGAGTCTTGTCGGTGCCGGCGAGGCTGAACGTCTGGGTGCGGGGTGGTTCGGGGACGACCACCAGGCCGGGGCGTTCGACCAGCACTGGGGTGCCCGGCGGGACGGAGAGTGAGCTGTCCCGGGTGGCCCGCCAACTGAGTACCACCAGCGGCTGGCCGGGCACCGGCAGGTCGTACGTCTGCAGAGGGGTGGCCCGGTCGGCCGGCGAGACCACCGGCGCGCTCCCGTCCGCGGGGCGGTAGACCACCGCCGTCATCGTGCCGGCATCGGTGTCCCAGCTGAGCTGCTGCAACTCGGCGGCCTCGCCGCCGCCCAGGGCGACCTCACCGAGCGAGCGGACCGTGAGCTTCGCCATCGGCCAGGACGTCGGCACCGAGCGCGGCGCGTCCCGGTCGCCGATCCGGCGCGGAATGCTGCCGAACGGACCCCGGTCGCCGGCCAGCACACAGGTGTCCAGGCCGGTGAGCGCCCGCCGGCCGGTGCCGGACTCGTCACGCACCAGCGGATAACGCGGATCGGCGGTGCCGGTGCCCAGGTCGAGCAGCCGGTCGGCGGCTCGGCCCCGGGGCAGCGACTCGGTGGCCCGCAGGGTCGCGGTGACCGGGACCGCCGTGCAGGCCGGCACGTCGACCGGAGCGCTGAGGCCGTCGGCGACGGTCAGCGCCCGGCCCTGCGGCCCGAGCAGCTTCTGCACACGGGCGGACACCAGGTAGCGCCGGCCGCCAGCGGTCTGCACCGGCAGCACGTCGGAGTAGACCAGGTAGCCGGGGTCGGTGTAGTCGGTCGCGCGGGTCACCGCGTACCGGTCGCCGTCGCGGGTGAGTTGCAGCAGCCAGGAGGCGCTCTCGCCGGGCACGTCGGCGGCGACCAGGGCAACCGGGGTGCCGTCGATCCGGCCGGAGAAGAGAATGCCGGACGAGGGCAGGTGCGCCCGGTCGTCGACCGGCGACCGCCAGTCGCGTACCACGTCGGTGACGGCCGCCGTCACCGCGGCGTCGGCGGCCAGGTCACCCCGGGGCGGCCACACCGCCAGCGAGCCGTCCAGGCTGTCATAGCCGACCCGCAGGTCTTGTGGCTTCCGGTCGGCGACCGGACCGCACGCGGTGCCGGCCAGCAGCGCACCGAGCAGGACCGCGAGTGTCCAGCCGTACCGGCGGCCTGGCATCACCTGATCCGCCCTCCGATCGCCTCGCAGTCGCTGTCGGAAAGCGCCATAGTACGAGATGTCCGACGCGACGCCTCCGGTGGCCGCCGGTCCACCCACCACAATGGACCTCACCGGGGCTTTAGTGCCCTTTCGAGCCTCGGGTAGACTCCGCCGACTGTGACGCCTGCCGAGTCCCGCGCCCTGTCCGCGCCGCACCCGGAGGCGGCGGCCGGCCCCGACGAGACAGTGAGCCATCGCACTCCGGCCTCCGCGCCGACCGCCACACTGACTGCAGCGCCGACCGCCACGCCGGTCCCAGTGCCGGTTGAGTCCGGGGCGGACGACCGAGCGGAGCCAACCGTCGGGACGTGGCGGCGTCGGTGGACGCGGCGGCGGCAGGACCTGGCCGTGGGCGGGTTGTTCCTGCTCGCCGCGGTCTGGGTGACCAGCCGGATCTGGCTGGACCCCGCCGGGCGGGCGGCGTCGCTCTACACCGGCGACCCGGCCCAGGTGCAGTTCTTCCTCGCCCACTCGGTACGCGTGGTGCTGCACGGCGAGTACCCGTTCTACACCGAGCAGTTCAACTACCCCGACGGCGTCAACCTGATGGCCAACACGGCCGTGTTGGCGCTGGGCATCCCGATGGTGCCGGTGACCCTGCTCTTCGGGCCTGCGGTGTCCTTCGTGGTGCTGGTCACGCTCGGCCTCGCCGGCACCGCGATGGCCTGGTACGTCATGCTCTCCCGGCACCTGGTGCGTACCCCGCTGGCGGCGGCGGCCGGCGCGTGGTTCTGCGGGTTCTCCCCGGCGATGCTCTCGCACGCCAGTTGGCATCCGAACATCATCAGCCAGTTCCTGCTGCCGTTCATCGTCTGGCGGGTGCTGGTGCTCACCCGGTCCCGCCGGCCGGTACGCGACGGGATGCTGCTGGCGCTGCTGGTCACCGCGCAGGCGTTCATCAACGAGGAGATCCTGCTCTTCACGGCGATGGCCTGCGGGATCTTCCTGCTCGCGGTGCTCGTCCAGGAGCCAGCCCGCTGGCGGGCGGCGTGGCGACCGCTGGGCGCCGGCCTGGCAGCCTGTGCGCTGCTGGCCGGGGCGCTGCTGGCGTACCCGCTGTACGTGCAGTTCGCCGGGCCGATGGCGTACCACGGGCTCAGCGACGCGGTGCAGGACTACGGCAACGACATCGCCGCCTTCTTCGCCCCCGGCTCGCCCACCCTCGGTGGCAACCAGCGGGCCAACGTCAACCTGTCGCCGAACTACTCCGAGGAGAACGCCTTCTTCGGTTGGAGCCTTTCGCTGCTGGCCATCGGCGTCGTGGTCTGGCTGCGGCGGAATCTGGTCGTCCGGGCGCTCGCGGCAACCGGCGTGTTCTTCGCCGTGCTCTCCCTCGGTGAGCGAATCTCCTGGTGGGACCGGGAGCTGGTCACCGGGCCCTGGCAGTTCCTGGTGCACCTGCCGCTGCTGGACGCCGTTGTGCCGACCCGGTTCGGTCTGATCACCAGCGTGGTGGTCGGTCTGCTGCTTGCGCTCGCCGTCGAGCGGGCCTGGGCGCTGCGTCCGGCCGACCGGCGCACGGTGCGGAAGCTGACCGTCGCCGGGCTGGCGTTCGCGCTTCTGCCGATCGCCCCGATGCCGCTGCGGATGGTCTCCCGGCCGCCGGTGCCGGACTTCATCACCGCCGACCGCTGGCGGGCGTACGTCGGCCCGGACCAGACGCTGGTGCCGATCCCGGTGCCCAGCATGGGCAACACGCACGGCATGCGCTGGGCGGCGGCCACCAATCTCGACTTCAAGATCCCCGGCGGTTACTTCCTCGCCCCCCGCAACGGCAACACCGGTGACCCTGGCCGGTTCGGTGGCCGGCCGAGCGGGGTGGGTCAGGTGCTGGAGGAGGTGGCGACCACCGGTCGCACGCCCAAGCTGGACGACCGGCAGCGCCGTCGCTTCACGGACGAGCTGCGGCACTGGCGGGCGGCGATCCTGGTGCTGCCGGTCCGGCAGCAGAACGCCGAGCCGCTGCGGCGTACCGTCGAGGATCTGGTTGGTCCCGGCCGCCAGGAGCTGGACGTCTGGGTGTGGGACGTCCGGACACTGACCGATCGCTCGGTCTGATGACCACCGGGACGGCGTCACCGGCGACGACGGTCCCGGCGACGCCAGACCGGCCGCGGCGGGCGTGGCTGCCGGACGCGCTGGTGGTGGCCGGCTATCTGGTTCTGGCCGTGCTGCTGACCAGCGGGCAGTGGCGTCACCCCGGGCGGTTGTTCCATCAGGCGGGCGACCAGGTCCTCTTCGAGTGGATGCTGGCCCACGCGGCCCACGCCGTGGCCGAAGGGGAGAACCCGCTCTACAGCACCGCGTTGAACGCGCCGGACGGGGTCAACCTGATGGCGAACACCTCGGTGCTCGGCCTGGGTGTTCCGCTGACCCCGGTCACCCTGCTCTTCGGCTCGCAGGCGGCGTTCTGCGTGGCGGTCGTCTGCTGCCTCGCCGGCACCGCCACGGCCTGGTACGCGCTGCTGCGCGGCCGCCTGGTCACCGCTCGGTCCGCGGCGGCGGTCGGTGGGCTGATCTGCGGCTTCGCCCCCGGCATGATCGCCCAGGCCGGCGCGCACCTGCACATGGCCGCCCAGTTCCTGGTGCCGGCGATCCTCGCCCTGGTGTTCCGGCCCGGGCCGGGTCCGGGCGGGGTGTGGCGGCCCGGCGTCGGCCTCGGCCTGCTGCTCGCCTGGCAGGTCTTCATCGGCGAGGAGGTGCTGGTCTTCCTGGCGCTCGCCGCCGGGGTGTTCGCGCTGGGCTACGCGCTCGCCGACCGGGTGGCGGCCCGGCGGCTCGCACCGGCACTGCTCGGCCGGCTCGGAGTGGCGGCCGTGGTGGCGGCGGCGCTGCTGGCGTACCCGCTGTGGTTCCAGTTCCGCGGCCCGCAGCACTACTCCGGGATGGCCTTCGCCGTGCCCGGCTTCCAGCTCGACGCGGCGTCGTTCACCGCATCGGCGCGGCAGACCGTGCTCGGCGACGACTGGCTGCCGGGGCTGCTCTCGCCGAACCCAACTGAGGAGAACTCGTTCTTCGGCCCCGGTCTGCTGGTGCTCGCCGTGGTGATCGTGATCTGGCTGTGGCGACGACCGCTGGTCCGCGCGCTGGCCGGCTGCGGCCTGATCTTCGCCCTGCTGTCGCTCGGCACCGAGCTGCGGGTGGACGGCACGGCCACCGGCATCCCGGGGCCGTACCGGCTGGTCGCCGGGCTGCCGCTGCTGGACCTCGCGGTTCCGGCCCGGTTCGCGCTGGTGTGTGTGCCGGTGCTGGGCCTGCTGGTGGCGCTCTCCCTGGACCGGGTCCGGGCGGCGCGCGGGCCGTCGGCCGCACCGGGACTGCCGGTACGGCTGCTCTGGACCGGCGCGGTGGCCGCCGCGCTGCTGCCCCTGGTCCCGACGCCGATCCGGGCGGTGCCCGTCGCGCCGGTGCCGGGGTTCGTCGCCGACGGCGGGTGGCGCCCGCTGGTGCCGCCGGGCCGGACCATCGTGGCGGTACCCCCGGTCACCGGTGCCGCGCTCAGCCCGGTGATGCTCTGGTCAGCCCGCGCCTTGCTGGCGTTCCGCGCGCCGGGCGGGTACTTCATCGGCCCGAGCGGCCCGGACGACCCGGCGGCCCGCTGGGGAGCGCCGGACCGGCCGACCGCCGTCCTGCTGCGCCGGGTGGCCGAGACGGGCACGGTGCCGGTGCTCAACGACACCGACCGCCGGCAGGCCCTGGAGGATCTGCGGCACTGGCGGGCCGCGCTGGTGGTGCTCGGCCGGTTGCCGCACGGCGACCCGGTCCGCCGGACCGTCGAGGAGTTGCTCGGCCCGGGCCGACCGGTCGACGGCGGGTGGGTGTGGGACGTCCGGGACCGCGTCTAACCCACCAGCGCGCGGACGTCCCAGACCCAGACGTCGTCGACCCGTTGCGGCGGCCCGAGCAGGGCGGTGACCAGGTCGCGCAGCACCGCCTCACGCGGGTGCGCCCCGAGCACCACCACCGACGCGCGCCAGAACCGCAGGTCCTCGACGGCCTGACGGCGGTTCTCGTCGGTGAGCGCCGGCACCACGCCAGTGTCCATCGTGGAGTAGATGAGGCTGCTGGTCGGCCGGTTCGGCGCGCCGAAGACCCCCTCACCCACCTCGTTCGGGCCGATGAAGTAGCCGCCCGGGACGGGGAACTCCTGCCCGGTCAGCGCGCTCCAGCGCAGTGTCGGCAGGCCGTGCACGTTGCTGGGGATCGGCACCGGCACCAGGGTCCGGCCCGCCGGCACGTACGGCCGCCAGCCGCCGGCGGTGATGAAGTGCGGCGGCGGGTCCATGGGCTGGGCCGGCAGCGGCCGGGGGAAGAGCGGCAGCAGGGCGAGGGCGACCGCCGCGTACCCCACCGGGCGTAGCCACCGCCGGCGCGACGCGACCGGCGCGGGTGCGGTCGACTCACCGGACGTCGCCGGCTTCGGCTCGCCGGCGCGCGGTGCAGGCACCCGGGGTCGGTCGGCCAGCGGCCGGCCCTGACGGGCCGCCGCGTCCCAGGTCAGCGCGAGCAGCACGCCCACCGCGGCGGCGACCACCAGGCTCAACCGGGTCGGCATCATCATCTCGACCAGTGGCAGGTCGTCCGGGACGTACGACCACGGGCCGCGCACCTCGGTCTCCACGCCGTTGAAGCGCACCGTCGGCCCGATCGCGGCCACGGTGAAGACCACGATCAGCACCGCGACGATCCGGGCGGCCAGCGACCGGCGCACGAGCAGCACCAGGGCCACCACCGAGAGCAGCACCAAAGGCAAACCGAACCAGGTGTTCTGCTCGGTCAGCCCGATCGTCTTCTCCACCACCGGGTCCCCGGCCCAGGTGTCCCGGGCGAAGGTGACGAAGGCGACCAGGTCCTCACCCCAGTTGTGGAAGACACCGCCCTGGAGGCCGCGGTACGACTGCGGGCCGTTGAACTGGAACCAGATCGGGTACGCCGCGAGCAGCAACGCCAGCCCGCCGCCGACGCCAAGCGCGGCCAGGAAGGGGCCGGCCGCGGCCCGTGCCGCCGCCGGTCGCTGCACGGCGTACGCCAGCACGACGACCAGGCAGGCCAGCGCCGTGAGCAGCAGCATCTCCTCGTTGATGAAGATCTGGTACGCCACCAGCACCCCGAGCACCAGCCCGTTGCGCCGCCACCGACCCGGCTCACCCAGCCGCAGCACCCGCACCACGATCAGCGGCAGCAGGAAGTTGGACACGAAGTTCGGCTGGCCGTTGGCGTGGTGGATGATCCCCGGCGCGAAGCCGAGGAACGCGCCGCCGACGAAGGCCGCGGCCCGGGAGCGCACCAGATGCCGGGAGAGCATCCAGTACGAGGTGCCGGCGGTGGCCGCCAACGCCCCGCCCAGGTAGAGCGCGTACATCACCTGTGGACCGAGCAGCATGGTCAGCGGGGCCAGCGGCAGGGTCACCCCGAGCAGCGAGGTGTTGGCCATCATGTTCACCCCGTCCGGGGCGTTCTGACGGGCCGTGAACAGCGGGTTCTCCAGGTGCTGCACCGAGTACGCGCCGTGCGCGAACAGCCACTCGAACCAGCTGTGGTCGGTGGGCAGGTGGGAGGAGACCCGGCCCTGCACGTCCCCCCAGTAGTTGAGGCAGACGAACACGCCCAGCAGCACATAGGCTCCGAGGGCCAACAGGTCGGCGCGGACCGGGCGCCGTCGGGGCCGTCGCGTCGGTTCGGCCTCGGCCGGGTCGACGTCGGTCACGGGATTCAGCGAAGGGTCTACCACCGGCACAGCCACGACGCGCCATCGTACAGGCGACCGCGCGTCGCATTTGCCGGGCCGGTGCACCCACGGCCGGTTTGCCGGAGGTGACCCGTCGGCCAGCCGCGCGTGGCGGGGGGAGGACGGTCGGTGTCGATCATTGAGCTGGGCGAGGTCCGGGAGGAGCCGGCCTCGGCGCCGCCGGTCCGCCAGCCGCGCGCCGCCGGCCGTCCGCTGCGCTGCGCGGCGGTGCTGCTGGTGGCGCTGGTGGCGCTGGCCAGTGCGACACCGGTGCCGGAGCGCGTGGTGACCCCGGTGCCGGCGTCGCAGGGCGCTATGGCGTACCTCGCCGGGGACGGCGTCTTCGTCGTCGACCCGTCGATACCCAGCGGTAGTCGGTACCTGACCGCGTACGCGCAGCCGTCGTCCACCTCGGGGGGCAGTGTGCGACGTCGGTGGCAGGTGCGGTTGACCCGTACCGGTGATGTCCTCGACGTGCGGGCCGAACGGGGCTTGGTGCTGATGTTGGAGGTCAGCGCCGCGAACGGGGTGTTCCAGACCACCGCCTTCGACGCCGAAACGGGCCAGCAGCGATGGCAGCATCCCGGGGCCGCCCAGTGGACGGTCGACGGCGGTCTGCTGCTGATTGACACCATGGCGGACGGGCCGGGCGCGATACGCCGGGTGGTGCCGGAGACCGGTCAGATGCTCTGGTCGGAGCCCGTCCCACCGCCGGGCAACCCCGGCTACCACCTGGGCGACGGCCAGGTCGACCGGTTCGTCCTCGTCCAGCCGACCGGCGAGGTGCAGGTGCACGACGCCGGCACCGGCCGCCTGCTGCGCAGCCTCGACACACTGCCCGGCGACCGGGCGGCGTTCCAGCGGGTGCAGGTCGTGGGTGACCTGCTGCTGCTCGTCCCACCCGGCAGCACCCGACTGGTCGGCTACGGGCTGCCCGGGCTTGAGGCCCGGTGGACGGCCGACGTGCCGCTGGTGTCCTATGTGGTCGGCTGCGGCGACCTGCTCTGCGCGCTGCAACAGACCGGCGGCATCCAGACCCTCGACCCGGCGACCGGCGCGGTGCGCTGGTCAGACCAGGGCCAGGACACGCTGGCCGACACCCGGCAGGGCCGGCTGCTGGTGGCCGGGCCGGAGCAGCGATACGCGGTGCGGGACGCGGCCACCGGGCGGGTCCGGGTCGAGCTGGGCCAGTGGGACCTGGTGCCGGTGCCCGAGCGCGAGCATCCGCTGATCGGCGTACGGCCGGGGGCCGACAATCGGCTGGTCGTCGCCGAGTTGGACCTGGTGGCCGGTCGGCCGCGGATCCTGGACGTCCTGCCAGACGTGCTGGGCGGCTGCCAGGCGGCGCTGCCGGTCCTGCTCTGCCGGCGCCTCGACGGCTCGACCGCGCTGTGGCGGTTGCGGCCGTGACCGGCCCGGTCATCGATCTCGGCGAGCTGCGGCACGAGCCGGATTCCGTCCCGCTGCCCCGCCCGCCCCGCGCCAACGGCCGGCCGCTGCGCTGCGCGCTGGTCCTGCTGCTCCTACTGGTCACCCTCGCCGCCGCCGGGCCGCCGTCCCGCCGTGCCGTGGTGACGCTGCCAGGGCAGCCGGGCACCGAAGCGTTCGTCTCCGGCGACCTCTTCTTCCTCCTCGACCCGCTCAGCTCGCAGTCGAGGCAGCGGCGGCTGGCCGCCTTCCGGCTGCCCGACGGCGAGCCGGTCTGGCAGGTGCCCCTGCCGGTGGACGGCCGGCTCTGGGGGGTCTCCGAGCAGGGCGGGATGCTGCTGGTCACCGGGCACGAGAGCGACCCGGGGGGTCAGGGCGCGCTCACCATCACGCTGGACCGGGCGACCGGGGCGTACGGCTGGCAGCAGCCGGGCAGCGCGGTCGAGTTGGCCGACGGGAACCTGCTGCTGCAGTCCACCGACGGCGAGGGGGCGGGCAGCCTACGCGCCGTCGATCCGTGCTGTGGCACCGTGCGCTGGCAGCTGTCCACCACCCCCGCTGAGATCAACTTTCGGGGCACGGAGCACGGGGTGGACCGGGTGGTGCTCAGCCGTCCGGACGGGCAGGTCGAGGTACGCGATGCGACCACCGGTACGGTGCTGGCGCGCGCCAATCTGGGCGCGCCCGGCCGTGGGCCGTACCCGACCGTGCAGGTGGTGGACGACCTGCTGGTCACCGTCGGCGGATCTCCGCCCACGGCCACCGCCTACGGGCTGGACCGGCTGGACCGGCGCTGGAGCGCCACCGGCGACGGGGAGCTGTACGTGCTGGGCTGCGGTCCCGTCGTCTGTCTGCAGAGCCCATCCGGCGGGCTGCGGGCGGTCGACCCCGCGACCGGCCGGCTGCTCTGGAGCAGCGGGCGCTGGGGGTGGGCCTGGCCGTACGACGGTCGGCTGGTGACAACCCCGTCGGAAAGCACCGGCAGCAGGAATGAGCAGTTCGTTGCGCTCGATCCAGTCACCGGGGACGTGGTGGCCGAGTTGGGCCGGTGGGAGCTGGCCCAGTTCGGTCTCAAGGATCCGATGGTCGGGGTGCGCCGGCTTCCCGGCGGCGGGCTGATCGTCGCCAAGCTGGACGTCCGCACCGGGGAGGTGCGGGTGCTGGACGTGCTGCCGGACGCGATCGGGGAGTGCCAGGCGAGCGTCGGTCGGCTGCTGTGCCGGCGGATGGACGGCTCGTACGGGCTGTGGCAGTTACCCGACTGATCACCAGTTGGCCTGGGCGGGTGGCGGGGGCAGCGGCACCGACGCCGGCCGCAGCACGTACGTCACCCCGCCGCTGCCCCGCTGCCAGGCCGGCTCGAACCGCTGCCGGGGCACGGTCCGACGAACCGTGTCGTCGTCCGGCGCGTACGGGTCGTTGAGCACCGGGTCACCGTCGGCGGTGAAGCCGATCAGCACCATCAGGTGCCCCCTGGTGTCGTAGGGCAGGCCCGGCACCTCACCGGCCCGGAACGCGGCGGAGACGATCAGTGGGATGCCGGCGGCGATGAACGCCTCCGCCTCGGCCAGCGACCGCAGTCGGGTGACGAACGCGTCCACCCCGTGCAGGCCGGCGTATGCGGTGTTGAACGGCCAGTTGCCGGCCCCGGCGTACGCGTGGTCGTAGCAGTGTCGGGCGGCGTGCACCACCACCGGTCGCGGGCCGGGCGGGTCCACCCAGGCGTAGCGCTCCGGCGTCGGCTCGGCCCCCCAGTAGGCGAGCACCATGGAGGTGCAGGTGGGGCTGCACCACGAGTCGCCGCCGCCACCCCACTGCGGGTGCTGGCCGGCGTGCAGCCGCTGCGAGTAGCCGGGCACGTCCAGCACAGTCCCACGCCCGGCGCCGACGGCCGGCTCCCGGCCTTCCTCCGGCCCCGGCTCACCGGCGGCTTCGGCCGGGGCGTGGCCGGCGGCGACCGCGCCGACGCTGCGCAGCACCGGGGCCGCGGGGCTGCCGTCCGGCCGGCACAGGGTCACCCGGGCCTGCCAGCCGGTGACCGTCGCCCCGGTCACGACCAGCGTGTCGGTGTCCACCCGGGCGTCGCCGTCGCGCTGCCCGGACACCGAGGCGCGTCGTACCGTGCGGTCGTTGGCCGCCCACCGGGCCAGCAGGTACCAGCCGGTGCTGGGCGCTTCTCCGTGCCAGCCGCGCAGCTCGACCTCGATCCAGCAGCCGTCGGGGGTGTCGGCGGTCCAGGACGGCACCACGTCGGTGACTCCGAAGCCGACCCGCACCGGCGGTGACGTCCAACTGCCCCGCGACACCGGCCGGTCGGCGCTGCGCAGAATCAGCCCGCGGTCGGTGGTGTGCAGGCCGTCTCCGGTGCCGGCCGTCTGGTCTGCCGGCAGGTGGAAGCCCTGGTAGGCGATGTTCCGCCGGGTGGGTGGTGCCGCGATGGTCATGACAGGTCCGTCCGTCGCTGGGGTGTCGGAAGCATCGCGTACGCCGGGATGGCCCGCAACGCCGGGCGGCGCGGGCGGCGAGGGACGATGGTTGCCGGCCGGCACTACGTTGTCGGTGGTCAGCAGCGAGGAGGCCGGGATGCGGGTACTGGTGGTGGAGGACGAGCGCAACCTCGCCGACGCGATCGCGCGCGGGTTGCGCAAGCGGGGGATGGCGGTCGACGTGGCCTACGACGGCGATGCCGGCCACGAGGCGGCGTTCGTCACCCGGTACGACGTGGTCGTGCTGGACCGCGACCTGCCCGGCGTGCACGGTGATCAGATCTGCGCGGACCTGGCTGCCTCGGGCGCGCTGACCCGGGTGCTGATGCTGACGGCGAGCGGCACGGTCGCCGACCGGGTGGAGGGGTTGCAGCTCGGCGCGGACGACTACCTGCCCAAACCGTTCGCCTTCGACGAGTTGGTCGCCCGGGTGCAGGCGCTGGGCCGGCGGGCCACCCCGGCCGCGCCGCCGGTGCTCGAACTGGCCGACCTGGTGCTCGACCCGGCCCGCCGGGTCGCCACCCGCGCCGGTGTGCCGGTCGACCTCACCAACAAGGAGTTCGGGGTGCTCAGCGAGCTGCTCAAGGCGCGCGGCGCGGTGGTCTCCAGCGAGGAACTGCTGGAACGGGTGTGGGACGCCAACACCGACCCGTTCACCACGATCGTCCGGGTCACCGTGATGACGCTGCGCAAGAAGCTCGGAGATCCACCGCTGATCGAGACGGTGGTCGGCGCGGGCTACCGCACCGCCGAGGTGGGGGCATGACGGGGCGGGCACGGTTGCGGCCCACCCTGCGGTTGCGGCTTACCCTGCTCAATGGCGTGCTGCTGGTCGGCGCGGGAGCGATCCTGGTGCTGCTGGCCTGGCTGCTCGTCCGGGACGCGCTACGGCCCACCGACGAGCTGCTGCCCGGCACCACGGTGGTCCTGGCCGACGGCCGGTCGCTGGACGCCGGCCAGTGGCAGCACCAACTGGTCGACGCCGCCTCCGGGGAACTGCTCGCCAAGGGCCTGGTCGCGCTGCTGGCGATCAGCATCGTGGGAGTGGCCGGGGCGTACGCGGTCGCCGGCCGGGCGTTGCGTCCACTGCACCAGGTCACCGCGACGGCGCAGCGGCTCGGCGAGGCGACCCTGGACCAGCGGATCGGCTACTCGGGCGCCGACGACGAGGTGGCCGAGCTGGCCAAGACGTTCGACGCCATGCTGGACCGGATCGCGTCCGCGTTCGAGGCGCAGAAGCGCTTCGTGGCCAACGCCTCGCACGAGCTGCGAACCCCGCTCGCGGTGATGCGGACCGAGATCGACGTGACGCTCAGCGACGACGACGCGGACGCGGCCGAGTACCGCCGGATGGCCACCGTGGTCCGGGACGCCTCCGAGCGGGCCAACGGCCTGGTGGACGCGCTGCTGGTGCTGGCCCGCAGCGAGGCGCAGGCCGGGCGGCGGCTCGGTCGGCGTACCGAATGTGACCTGGCGACCGGGACGGCCAACGCGCTGTCGGCGATGCGCCGGGAGGTGGACCGGATCGGGCTGCGGGTGCAGACCTCGCTGGAGTCCGCGCCGGTGGTCGGCGACCCGGGGCTGCTCGACCGGCTGGCCGGCAACCTGATCGAGAACGCGGTCCGCTACAACCACCTGCACGGCCGACTCTGGGTGCGCACCGGCTCGGACGGCGAGCGCTCCTGGCTGGTGGTGGGGAACACCGGCTTCGAGGTGGACCAGGTCGACGTGCCGGGGCTGTTCGAGCCGTTCCGGCGCGGCGGCCGGGAGCGGACCGGGGCCCGCGGCTCGGGCCTGGGGCTGTCCATCGTCCGGGCAGTCTGCCAGGCGCACGGCGGCACGGTGCGGGTCATCGCGCAGACCGGCGGCGGCCTGGAGGTGACGGTCACCCTGCCGTCGGCGGACGCCCCGGCGGTGACCGGCCCGGTGCCCGCCATCGGCGGCTGACCCGTCCCGTACCGGGTTGCGGGCGGTCCGCGCCGGATGGAAAGATCACGTCGTCAGCTCGAGATCGAAGGGGGGTGCGTCGAATGTCCACCAACACTGGCTCCGCGCCCCGGGTCTCTCTCGGCTGACACCCAGAGGCGGAGCGTCCCCATTCAGCACGGAGGGAACACCCGTGTATCCACGGATCCGCAACATCAGTTTTGACTGTCACGACACGTACGCCCTGGCCGGCTTCTGGTCGGCCGTGCTCGGATACGCCCGGCACTCCGAGGACGCCCCCGGTGATCCGGAGGCGGCCCTGCTGCCGCCGGACGACGCCACCCCGAACCTGTTCTTCCAAGCGGTGCCCGAAGACAAGGTGACCAAGAACCGGCTCCACATCTGCCTGGAACCCGTCGACCGGACCAGGGACGAGGAGATCGAGCGGGTGCTCGGCCTCGGGGCCAGCATGGTCGCCGACCGACGGCAGGCCGACGGCACGGGTTGGGCGGTGCTCGCCGACCCGGAGGGGAACGAGTTCTGCGTGGTCCGCAGCGCCGGCGAGCGTGTCCCTGCCACCTCTCTGGAGGCTCAACCGTGAGTTCGACGATTCACAACATCAGCATCGACTGTCACGACACGTACGCGCTGGCCGGCTTCTGGTCGCAGGTCTTCGACTGCCCCCGGCAGCCCGACGACTTCCCCGGCGACCCGGAGGCGATGCTCCTGCCGCCTGGTGGCCCGGAGGTGCTCTTCATCGCCGTGCCGGAGGACAAGGCGGTGAAGAACCGGCTGCACCTGGACGTGCAACCCACCGACCGGACCCGGGCCGAGGAGGTCGAGCGGTTGCTCGGCGTCGGCGCGGTCCACGTCGCCGATCACGTCGGCCCGACCGGCGGGGGCTGGGTGGTGCTCGCCGACCCGGAGGGCAACGAGTTCTGCGTGCTCGGTAACCCGGCCGAGCGGGCGGCGGCAGCGGCGGCGCGGGCCGCCGCGGCAGTCGGCGAACCGGCCTGACGCTGACGTACGGAGCCCCGGCCGCCCGAAGGTGGCCGGGGCTTCGGTCGGTACGGCTCAGGAGCGCTGCTCGACCTGCCCCCGGATGGTGACGAACTCGGCCTTCACCTGGGCGGCGGACTTGTAGTACATGATCACCATGCCCACGCTGCCCCGGTCAGCCCAGACACAGATGCCCACCGGTACGTCCTTGGCCTTGCCGTCGCCGCAGCGCGCGTCACCGCCGAGCGGCCCGGGCTCGACCGTCGCCATGGAGGCCATGCCCAGCTCGCTGGAGAGCCCGGCCACCGCGTCGTCCAGCTCCTTCTTCGGGTCCGTCATCAGCCCGGACGCGGCGGCGATCATGAAGAGGTCCTGCTTGGCCGGGTCGCCGTAGAAGGCGCCGACGGCGCTGGTCTCGTTCTGCGCCGTCGTCTTCATCTCGGCGACCATCGCGTCGGCGACGCTCTGCAACTGCGGGTCGGTGTTCTTCGGTCGGCCGGCGAGGGTGGCCGGTGCGGACACCCGGGTGTTGGTGGCATCGACGACGTCGCCCACCTCGTCCTTGACGGCGAACCAGGTGATCGCCGCTCCGCCGAGGCAGAGCACCAGCACCACGGCCAGCACGATCAGCACGATCCGGCCGGCCTTCGACTTCTTCGGCGGCGGGCCGGCGGGCAGGTTCGGGCCGCCGTACGGCTGACCCGGCTGCGCGGGCGGGAAGCCCTGCTGCTGCTGCGGCCAACCACCGGGCTGCTGCTGCTGCGGCCAACCACCGGGCTGCTGCTGCTGCTGCGGCCAACCACCGGGCTGCTGCGGCTGGTGCGGCGGGGGAGGGGAATTGTGCGGCGGGCCGTAGGGGGTGGCCGGCGGCTGGGACATCAGTCAGCTCCAAGATGGGATGGCAAAGCGGGTGATCTTAACCCGGTGGCGGGGCCGCCCGCTGCCCCTTCACACGTGCCCTGCGCTGCCCGTTTGCGCGCCTGCGGGCGGTCGGTGCTCGGGTCCGCGAGCAATCCGTTGGCGCAGAAGCGATCGCGGTGGCCGGACCAGTCCACGAGGGACGGTCCGACCACCGCGACGGTGGTGCTGTGATCGGTCAGGCGGGCAGGCTCGCCGCCCCGCGCGGCAGGAACCGGCGGCCGGTGACCCGTTCGCTGGTGCCGGTCCGGTCCAGGTACGGCGTGACGCCGCCCAGGTGGAACGGCCAGCCGGCACCGAGGATCATGCACAGGTCGATGTCCTGCGCCTCGGCGACCACGCCCTCGTCCAGCATCAGCCGGATCTCCTGCGCCATCGCGTCGAGCGCGTTCTGCCGTACCTGCTCGGCCGTCAGCGGCTGGTCACCGACCACGAGCAGCTTGGCGACCTCGTCGTTGATCTGGTCGTCGACCACGATCGGCTGGCCCGAGTCGGCGATCCGCTTGAGGTTCTCGCTGACACCGAACCGGTCCGGGTACGCCGCGTGCAGGGTGCCACCCACGTGGTACGCCACGGCCGGCCCGACCAGCTGAAGCAGGGCGAGCGGGCGCATCGGCAGGCCCAGCGGGTCCAGTGCGCTGTTCGCCACGTCCAGCGGGGTCCCGGCGTCGACGGCGGCGAAGACGGTGCCCAGGAAACGGGTGAGCAGCCGGTTCACCACGAACGCCGGTGCGTCCTTGACCAGCACCGAGGACTTCTTCAGCTGCTTGCTGACCGCGAACGCGGTCGCGAGGGTGGCGTCGTCGGTCCGCTCGCCGCGGACGATCTCCAGCAGCGGCAGCACCGCCACCGGGTTGAAGAAGTGGAAGCCGACCACCCGCTCGGGATGCTCCAGCTCCGCGGCCATCTCGCTGATCGAGAGCGAGCTGGTGTTGGTGGCGAGCACCGCCTCCGGGGAGACGATCTTTTCCAGCTCGGCCCAGACCTGCTTCTTGACGCCCAGGTCCTCGAAGACCGCCTCGATGACGAAGTCGGCGTCGGCGAAGGAGCTCTTGTCGACCGTGCCGCTGACCAGGCCGTACAGCTTGGCGGCGGTGCCCTTGTCCATCCGGCCCTTGGTGACGGCCTTCTCGATCTGGGTGTGCACGTAGCCGACGCCCTTGTCCACCCGGGACTGGTCCAGGTCGGTCATCACCACCGGCACCTGGAGACGACGGGCGAACAGCAGCGCGAGCTGGCTGGCCATCAGGCCGGCGCCGACGATGCCGACCTTGGTGACCGGTCGGGCCAGGCCCTTGTCCGGCGCCCCGGCCGGGCGCTTGGCCCGCCGCTGCACCAGGTCGAAGGCGTACAGGCCGCTGCGCAGCTCCTCGGAGAAGATCAGGTCCGCGAGGGCCTCGTCCTCGGCGGCGGTGCCGGCGGCGAAGTCGGCGTCCTTCGCCGTCTCCAGCAGGTCCAGCGCCTTGTACGCGGCCGGGACCGCGCCGTGCAGCCGCTGATTGAGGGTCTCCCGGGCGAAGTAGAGCACGCCCGCCCACATGTCCTTGTCAACCTCGGGCCGGGTCACGGTGACCTGGCCGCGCACCACGCCGGCGGCCCATTCCAGGGAACGCTCCAGGAAGTCGGCCGGCTCCAGCAGCACGTCCGCGATGCCCAGCTCGGCGGCCTGCTTCGGCTTGAGCATCTTGTTCTGCATCAGCGGGTTCTGGATGATCACCTGGGTGGCGGCGGGGATGCCGATCAGGTTCGGCAGCAGCTGGGTGCCGCCCCAGCCGGGGACCAGACCGAGGGAGACCTCGGGCAGGGCGAGCGCCGCCGCGCCGCCGGAGAGCGTCCGGTAGTGGCAGTGCAGCGCCAGCTCCAGGCCGCCGCCCATCGCCGCGCCGTTGACGAACGCGAACGTGGGTACGGTGCTGTCCTTCAGCCGGGCGAAGACCCGGTGGCCGAGCCGGCCGATCTCCAGCGCCTGCGCGCGGTCGGCGAGCTGCGGCAGGCCGACGATGTCCGCGCCCACGCAGAAGATGTACGGCTTGCCGGTGACCGCGATGAACGCCGGGTCGGCGGCCAGCGCGGCGGTGATCGCCTCGTTCAGGCTGGTCAGCCCACCCGGGCCGAAGGTGTTCGGCTTGGTGTGGTCGAAGCCGTTGTCCAGCGTGATCAGGGCGGCGGGCCGGTCCAGCCCCGGTACGTTCACCTGGCGCAGCAGCGCCTTGGTGACGACCTCGTTCGGTGCGGCGAGCGCGCTCACTTGTTGCCCTCCGTCCAGTGCGGGTTCTCCCAGATCACGGTGCCGCCCATGCCGATGCCGATGCACATGGCGGTCACGCCGTAGCGGACCTCGGGGTGCTCGGCGAACTGGCGGGCCAGCTGGGTCATCAGCCGTACGCCGGAGGAGGCGAGCGGGTGACCGATGGCGATGGCACCGCCCCACGGGTTGACCCGCGGGTCGTCGTCGGCGATACCGAAGTGGTCGAGGAAGGCGAGCACCTGCACGGCGAAGGCCTCGTTCAGCTCGAACAGGCCGATGTCGTCGATGCTGAGCCCGGCGATGCGCAGCGCCTTCTCGGTCGACGGGATCGGGCCGACGCCCATCACCTCGGGCTCCACGCCGACGAAACCGAACGACACCAGCCGCATGGCGACCGGCAGGCCCAGCTCGCGAGCGACGTCCTCGGAGGCGAGCAGGCTCGCGGTGGCGCCGTCGTTCAGGCCGGCCGCGTTGCCCGCGGTGACCTTGCCGTGCGGGCGGAACGGGGTCTTCAGGGTGCCGAGCTTCTCCAGCGACGTGTCCCGGGGGGCCTCGTCGACGGTGGCCAGACCCCAGCCGCCCTCCGCGTCACGGATGGACATCGACACCAGGTCGTCCTGGAGCTTGCCGTTGGCGTACGCCTTGGCGGTCTTCTGCTGCGAGGCGAGCGCGAACGCGTCGGTGCGTGCCTTGGTGATGTGCGGGACCAGGTCGTGCAGGTTCTCCGCAGTCGCGCCCATGACCAGCGCGGACGGGTCGACCAGCTTCTCCGCGACGATGCGCGGGTTGGGGTCGACGCCCTCACCCATCGGGTGGCGGCCCATGTGCTCGACGCCGCCGGCGATGGCGATGTCGTACGCGCCCATGGCGATGCCGCTGGCCACGGTGGTCACCGCGGTCATCGCACCGGCGCACATCCGGTCGATGGCGAAGCCGGGAACGGTTTTGGGTAGACCCGCCAGCAGGGCGGCGGTCCGCCCGATGGTGAGGCCCTGGTCGCCGATCTGGGTGGTGGCCGCGATGGCGACCTCCTCGACCCGCTCCGGCGGCAGCTGCGGGTTGCGGCGCAGCAGTTCTCGGATGCAGCGGATCACCAGATCATCGGCGCGGGTGTTGGCGTACATGCCACCCGCCTTGCCGAACGGGGTACGGACGCCGTCGACGAAGACGACATCCCGAACTTCACGGGGCACTTGAGCCTCCTAGCCGACACGGGCACGTTCCACCGAATGCTACTCGCCAGTAACCAACCCCGTCCGCACCCCCCGTTGTGGCCCACCCCACACCGACCACGAACGCCCAGCCCGGTCGATCATGAAGTTGTTGTCGGGACACGCCGGCCCGATGGCAACAACTTCATGATCAACTGCGGTGGAGGTGGGTCAGGGGACGGGAGGGGTGGAGGGTTCCGGGGTCAGGGCCGGGGTCAGGTGGGGGATGAGAAGGGCGATCTGCCATTCGCGGGCGTTGAAGCCGCGCAGGGTCTCCGCCACGGTCTCCTCGGTGACCTCCTCCGGCGGGGTCCAGGCCAGCCGGCGGACCGAATCCGGGGTGATCAGATTTTCCGGAGGCAGGTTGTGCTCAGTGGCGATGCGGACCACGACCTCCCGGCAACGGGCCAGCCGACCGGCGGCCACCGGGTCCCGCTCGGCCCACCGGTGCGGCGGGGGCGGACCCTCCACCGCCGGGGTGACCGGCAGCGCATCGTCCGGCAGTTGCCGGGCGTCGTCGAGTGCGGTCAGCCAGGTGCGGGCCAGCCGGCGTACCGACCGGCCGCCGAAACCGGGCAGCGTCAGCAGGGTCTTCTCGTCCTTCGGGTCCAGCTCGGCGGCGGCGATGATCGCCGAGTCGGGCAGCACGCGACCGGGTGCGGCGTCCCGTCGGGACGCGATCTGGTCCCGGGCGTACCACATCGAGCGGACCCGGGCCTGGGCCCGCGCGCCGCGCAACCGATGGATGCCGGAGGTACGCCGCCAGGGCTCCGCGCGGACCCGGGGCGGGCGTGCCCCGGTACGGACCAGCGCGGCGAACTCCTCCGCGGCCCACTCCGACTTGCCCTGCCGGGCCAACTCGGCGTCGAGCGCGTCACGGAGGTCGGTGAGCAGCTCCACGTCGAGGGCGGCGTAGGTCAGCCACGACTCGGGCAGCGGCCGGCTCGACCAGTCAGCCGCCGAGTGGTGCTTCTCCAGAGTGAACCCGAGTAGCTGCTCGGTCAGCGCGGCCAGGCCGACCCGCTCGAATCCGGCCAGCCGAGCGGCCAGTTCCGTGTCGAACAGGCGTCGCGGGCGCAGCCCCACCTCGGCCAGGCAGGGCAGATCCTGGCTGGCCGCGTGGAGCACCCACTCGGCCTCGCCGATCACCGCGTCCAGCGCGCTGAGGTCGGGCAGCGGCAGAGGGTCGATCAGCGCCGTACCCGCACCGGCCCGCCGGAGCTGCACAAGGTAGGCGCGCTGGCTGTAGCGGTACCCGGAGGCCCTCTCGGCATCCAGGGCGACCGGGCCGGTGCCCGCGGCGAAACGGGCCACGACCTCGGCGAGCTCAGCCGGCGCGGCCACCGGATCGGGGGTGCCGTCACGCGGGGCGATCAGCGGAACGGGCCCACCGTCGGTCGGGTCGGTCCCCTCGCCCGCCGGCTGCGGCTGGGCCGGCGGCGGGTGGTGGGGTGCGTTTCCCGGGAGTTCTTCGGTGGGCCGACGGCGCAGGGGTGGTTCGTCGGTCACCTGCCAACCCTAGTGCGCGCGGTGATCCGGCGGGTGCAGCCGGTCGGCTGCGTGTCGGTTGGGTGTCCACAAGGTGTCC
The DNA here is from genome assembly GCF_036059255.1 of Micromonospora sp. NBC_00389. NCBI lineage: Bacteria > Bacillati > Actinomycetota > Actinomycetes > Micromonosporales > Micromonosporaceae > Micromonospora > Micromonospora sp. NBC_00389. Next base: position 3,294,175 of record NZ_CP107947.1, read on the forward strand.
TTTCGGATGCCGGACATCGGGGGAGACAAAGCCCTTTGACGCAGGTACGGTCCATCGAGCCGCCGGTCCCGATCTTGTGACACGCGGGTCGATGGCGGCACGGGGACACCACGGGAAGGCAAGACGATCATGACGGCTGGCTACGGTTCGGGGGACGGGCGAGCGGCGGGCGCCGAGCCTGACGGCGCGGGTGGAACGATGCCCGGGGCCGAACGGCCGGGACCGTTGCCACCGCGCATCGAGCCGTACCCCGGGTCGCCCTTCTCCGCCACCCCGACCGGCGGTACCGATCCGTCCCTGACCGTCCCGGCTCCCCGCACCGGCTGGGCCGCTCCACCCAACAACGGGCAGTGGGGCTCCGCGCCGGCTCCGCACGGCACCACCCCGGGCACTGCCCCGGCCGCGCACTACGGCACCGCTTCTGTGGCACCCCCGGGCACGTCGCCGACGCCGTACGGCACGACGCCGGCCGGCCCGTACGGCGGAGCCACCCCGGGCGCCGCCCCGACCTACGGCACGAGCGCACCACCGTCGGCCACCGGCGCCGTCGGCTATCCGCCGGCCGTCGGGCCGAGCGTCCCCGGAGCGCCCGGACAGGGCCTCCCCGGGGCGCCCGGGCCGAGCTTCCCGGGCGGCGGGTACCCACCGCTCGGCGACCCGGCCAGCGCCCCGCCGTTCGCCACCGCGGGTTACCCGGGTGGTCCCGCGCAGCCCGGCTGGCCGGGTGCCGCCCCGCCGCCGGCCGCCCGGCCCAGCCGCCGTCGCTGGCCGGTCCTGCTCGCCACGCTGACCGTCGTGGTGCTGGCCCTGGTGGCCGGGTTACAGGCGTACCAGCTCGATCGGCTCGGCGATCGGCTCAGCGACACCGACCAGCGCCTGGCGCAGGCCCAGGACGGCGACGGCACCCGCCTCGACGACCTGGAGAAGCGCGCGGAGGCACTGGAGAAGCAGGCCGGTGCCGCGTTCAACCCGGAGGCGGTGGCCAGCGCGGTGCTGCCCAGTGTGTTCCGGGTCCGGGCCGGTCAGTTCACCGGCAGCGCGTTCGCGGTCGGTAAGCCGGCCACCGGTGGCGGGACCAACCTGTTCACCAACTTCCACGTCGTCGAGGCCGTCTGGGACGGTGGCGGACGCCAGGTCTTCCTGGAGCGCACCGACCAGCGCTTCCCGGCCACCATCGTCAAGGTCGACAAGACCAACGATGTGGCGCAGCTGCGTGCCAGCGGCAAGTTCACCGGCCTGGTCACCGCGTCCGCCGCGGTGAAGTCCGGCCAGCAGATCGTCGTCGTCGGCGCTCCGCTCGGCCTGGAGGACAGCGTCACGACCGGTGTGGTGAGCGCGCTGCGCGACGCTCAGGGCAGCTCCGGGCCGGCCATCCAGTTCGATGCCCCGATCAACCCGGGTAACTCCGGCGGGCCGGTGGTCAACGGCAGCAAGCAGGTGGTCGGCATCGCCACCGCCAAGGCTCGCGACGCCGAGGGCATCGGGCTGGCCGTACCGATCAAGGTCGCCTGCGACGGTTTCAAGATCTGCTGAACCGGTGGCCCGGCCACGTCGCCGGGTCGCTCTCGTCATCCAGGGCCACCGCCGGCCCTCTCCGATCCCGCCCAGGTCCCCGGACCCGGCCGAATCTCGCCGCTGCACCCCGGTCCGTCGCGCCTACCGGCGCGGGACCAGCTCACCTGGAGGAATAACGATGTCCCAGCCACCGACCGGGCCGGAAGGTTTCCCGACGCCGTCGGCCGGCCCGGATCAGCCGCCGTCCGCCGCCGACCAGACCGTGTCGTACGCCGCCGGCCCGCGCGCCGCCGGCCCGACCGTGCCGCACCCGACCGTGCCGCACCCAGCCGTGCCGCAGCCGACTGCCGCCGACCCGACCGCGCGATACCAGGCCGGTCAGCCCGCGCCGCAGCAGCAGCCGTACGCGCCGGTCCAGCCCACGCCGCAGCAGTACGCCCCCGGGCAGGCCACGCCGCAGCAGTACGCCTCCGGGCAGGCCACGCCGCAGTACGGCACCGCCCAGCCCGTACCGCCGCAGTACGGCGTCCCGCAGGCCGCACCCACCTACCCGGCGAGCGCCCCGCCGTACGCCGGACAGGTCTCCGCGCCGCCGCACGGACAGCCGATGTCGGCGCCGCCGGTCTCCGGTTCAACGTACGGGCAGCCGATGTCCGCGCCGCCGGTCTCCGGTCCGGCGTACGGCCAGCCGATGTCGGCGCCGCCGGTTTCTGGTCCGGCGTACGGGCAGCCGATGTCCGCGCCGCCGGTCTCCGGTCCGGCGTACGGCCAGCCGATGTCGGCGCCGCCGGTTTCTGGTCCGGCGTACGGGCAGCCGATGTCGGCGCCGCCGGTTTCCGGTCCGGCGTATGGGCAGCCGATGTCGGCGCCGCCGGTTTCTGGTCCGGCGTATGGGCAGCCGATGTCCGCGCCGCCCGGAATGGCACCGCCGTACGGCCCGGCCGGGGCACCGGCGGGCGGCCGGGGTCGCGCGGTACTGGTGCTGGCCCTGGTGGCCGCGCTGCTCTTCGTCGTCAGTGGGGTGATGACCGGTCTGTACGTGACCAAGAACGGTGAGCTGAACCGCACGGAGAAGCGGCTCACCGGTCAGGTCAGCGAGCGGGACGGCACCATCGCGGCCAACACCACGGAGATCACCAAGCTCAAGTCCGACCTGCAGACCATGCAGGACAAGCTCGACAACACCGAGCAGGACCTGACCGGGACCCGCAACGACCGCGACGAGCAGGCCCGGCAGAAGAAGGTCATCGCCAGCTGCCTGGACAAGCTGACCACCGCGCTCGGTGCGGCGGCGGCCGGCAACAAGAGCGCCTACGACGCGGCGATGAAGGGCCTGGACAAGGTCTGCGACGAGGCGGAGAACTACCTCTGACAGCCGCACCAACCTGGTCGATCATGGGGTTGTGGTGCCCTGCGAATGCCGCAGTGAGGGGCATCCCGCCCACCACGACCCCATGATCGGCCCGGAGGTGGTGGGTGGCGGCTGCCTGCGGCTCAGGCCGCGCCGGCGGGGCGGCGGTCGGACAGGGCCGTCACCCCGGGCGGGGGCAGCCCTGCCGTGGAGGCGAGCAGCGCGCACCAGCCGAGCAGGTGCGGGGTCAGGTCGTCGTCGACCGGCGTCCAGGAGGCGCGGATCTCGATGTCACCGGCGGTCGGCGGGCCGGCCAGGTCGCCGAACCGGGTCGACATGGTCTGGGTGACCGTCCCCCCGATCGCCCGGTGGCCGGCGTCGTGGGCGTCCAGCGCGTCGGTCAGCCAGGTCCAGCCGACCCCGGGCAGCAGCGGGTCGGCGGCCAGGTCGACCTCCAACTCGGCGGTCACGTAGGTGACCAGTCGCAGGGTGCCCTGCCACGCCTCGTGCCCGACCGGGTCGTGCAGCAGGATCAGCCGGCCGGTGGCCACCTCGTCGCCGTCGCGCAGCACCGTCGCGGAGAGCGCGAACGCGTACGGGGCCAGCCGCTGGGGAGCGCCGACCTCCTCCAGCGTGATCTCCGGCCGGGGCGCCGCCGCCCGCAGCCCGGCGACCGCGCGGGCGAAGGTCTCCGGGAGCGCGATCGGGGGGGCCATGCCGGCAGCCTATGCCGCCGCCCGCCCACCCGCTTCGGCGGCGCGCCGACGCCCGATCCGGCCGCCGTTCCCGTTCGCTGGTCCCAGCCATCCCGGCCCGCGATCCGAGCCGCTCGGCCCGCCGCGCGATGTCAGCAACGTGTTCTTCCTTTCACCCCAGGCGGGGAGAGGGTGGGGGCCGTGGCACGATTGCGGCGATGAGCACGGACACCACGGGCACTGCCGCCCGAGACGGAGAACAGCGCGCCGGCGGACCGGCCGACTCGCCCTTCATTCGGGCCTGCCGGCGGCGGCCCGGCCCGCACACCCCGGTCTGGTTCATGCGCCAGGCTGGCCGCTCACTGCCGGAGTACCGGGAGATCCGGGCGAGCGTGCCGATGCTGGAATCCTGCCGTCGCCCTGAGCTGGTCACCGAGATCACCCTCCAGCCGGTACGCCGGCACGGGGTGGACGCGGCCATCCTGTTCAGCGACATCGTGGTGCCGGTCGCCGCGGCCGGGGTCGACCTGGACATCGTGCCGGGCACCGGCCCGGTGGTCGCCGAGCCGATCCGCACCGCCGCCGACGTGGAGCGGGTTCGCCCGATCACCCGCGACGACGTGCCGTACGTGGACGAGGCCGTCCGGCAACTCGTGATCGAGCTGGGCGACACCCCGCTGATCGGCTTCGCCGGCGCGCCGTTCACCCTGGCCAGCTACCTGGTCGAGGGGGGTCCGTCACGGACCCACGCCAAGACCAAGGCCATGATGTACGGCGATCCGGAGCTGTGGCACGCGCTCTGCGGCCGGCTGGCCGAGGTGACTCTGGCCTTCCTCCGGGTGCAGATCGAGGCCGGGGTCTCCGCCGTGCAACTGTTCGACTCGTGGGCCGGTGCGCTCTCCGAGGCCGACTACCGGCGCTACGTGCTGCCGCACTCGACGGCCGTGCTGAGCGGGCTGGTCGACGCCGGGGTGCCGCGGATCCACTTCGGGGTTGGCACCGCTGAGCTGCTCGGCGCGATGGGCGAGGCCGGCGCGGACGTCGTCGGCGTCGACTGGCGGACCCCGCTGGACGTGGCCACCGGCCGGATCGGCCCGGACAAGGCGGTGCAGGGCAACCTGGACCCGGCCGTGCTGTTCGCGCCGTGGCCGGTCGTGGAGACCGAGGTACGCCGGATTCTGGACCAGGGCAGGGCGGCCCCCGGGCACGTGTTCAACCTCGGCCACGGGGTGCTGCCGGAGACCGACCCCGACGTGCTGACGCGGGTGGTGGCGCTGGTGCACGAGCTGTCCAGCCGCCGGACCGACCAGGGCTGACACGCGATGCGGCAGCCTTGGCGGGTGGCGGTGGTCGGCGGCGGAATCGCCGGGCTGGCCGCCGCGGCCCGGTTGCGCGAGAGCGCCCCGGCCGGCACCGAGATCTTGGTGTACGAGCAGTCCGGCGCGCTGGGCGGCAAGCTGCGTACCGGCGAGCTGGCCGGCCAGCCGGTGGAGTTCGGCGCCGAGTCGTTCCTGATGCGCGACCCGACCGGTGCCGAGTCCGCCGCGGTGGCCCTGATCCGCCGGCTCGGAATGGCCGAGGAGATCGTGCACCCCACGGTCGGGCAGGCCGCGTTGGTCGTCGACGGGGGGCTGCGCCCTGTCCCGGGCGGCACGCTGGTGGGCGTACCCGGGGATCTGGACAAGGTGGCCGCGGTCGCCCGCCCGGCCGCGGACGCCGACACCGACGGCGGCCGACCGCTGGTCGCACCGGACGTGGACGTCTCGGTGGGTGCGCTGGTCCGCTCCCGCTTCGGCGACGAGGTGGTCGACCGGCTGGTCGACCCGATGCTGGGCGGCGTGTATGCCGGCCGCGCCGACAACCTCTCCCTGGTCACCACCATGCCGGCGCTGGCCCGCGCGGCCCGGGTGGAGCACACCCTGGTGGGCGCGGTCCGGGCGGCGCAGGCCGCGTCGCCGCGCGCCCCCGGCGTCCCGGTCTTCGGCACTCTGGCCAACGGGCTGAGCAGCCTGGTCGAGGCGGCGGCGACGGCCAGCGGCGCGACGGTTCGGCGGGACGCCGCGGTCCGCGAGCTGACCCCGACCGACACGGGCTGGCGGCTCACGGTCGGCCCGACCCGGGACCCGGAGCTGGTCGAGGTGGACGCCGTGGTGCTGGCGGTACCGGCCCGGCCGGCGGCCCGCCTGCTCGCCGGCCCCGCCCCGGTGGTCGCCGCAGGCGTCGGCGAGTTGGACTACGCCAGCGTCGCGCTGGTCACCCTGGCGCTGCCGCAGCCACGGCTGCCCGAGCTGTCCGGCTTCCTGGTGCCGAGCACCGAGGGCCTGCTGATCAAGGCGGCCACCTTCTTCACCACCAAGTGGGGGCACCTGCGCCGGCCGGACGGGCTGGCGCTGGTGCGTGCCTCGGTGGGTCGGTACGGCGAGGAGGCGCATCTCCAGCGCCCCGACGCGGACCTGGCCGCCACCGTGCATCGGGAGCTCTCGGCGGTGCTCGGCACCCCGCTGCCCGCCCCGGTCGACGGGCACGTGCAGCGGTGGGGCGGGGCGCTGCCCCAGTACACCCCGGGGCACGCCGACCGGGTCGCCGCCGCGCGGACGGCGTTGCGGGCCGCGCACCCCACCCTCGTCCTCGCCGGCGCCGGCTACGACGGGGTCGGCATACCGGTCTGCGTCCGCTCCGGCGAGACGGCGGCCGACGAGATCATCACAGCACTGGGAGGATCGGCGAGATGACCGAGCAGACCAACGCGGCCCGGTTGCGGGAGCTGAACGACAGCATCCGCTACACCATGTGGTCGGTGTTCCGAGCCAGCGCACCGTTGCCGTCGCTGCGAGACAACGTCACCGGCGAGGTCGAGTCCCTCTTCGAGGAGCTGGCCGGCAAGGACGTGGTGATCCGGGGCGTGTACGACGTATCCGGGCTGCGCGCCGACGCGGACGTGATGATCTGGTGGCACTCCGCCTCCAGCGACGCGCTGCAGGACGCGTACCTGCGGTTCCGCCGCACCACCCTGGGCCGGGCGCTCACCCCGGTCTGGTCGCAGATGGCGCTGCACCGGCCGGCGGAGTTCAACAAGAGCCACATCCCGGCGTTCCTGGGCGGCGAGGAGGCCCGCCCCTACATCTGCGTGTACCCGTTCGTCCGCTCCTACGAGTGGTACCTGCTGCCGGACGCCGAGCGGCGCGAGATGCTGGCCGAGCACGGGAAGATGGCTCGCGGCTACCCGGACGTGCGGGCCAACACGGTCGCCTCGTTCGCGCTGGGCGACTACGAGTGGATGCTCGCCTTCGAGGCCGACGAGCTGCACCGGATCGTCGACCTGATGCGCGACCTCCGCGCCTCCGGCGCCCGCCGCCACGTCCGCGAGGAAGTCCCCTTCTACACCGGCCGCCGCCGCTCGATCGCCGAGATCGTCGACTGCCTGGTCTGATCCCCGCCGGGCGCGGGTCAGAGCGGGCGGAGCATGACCTGTTCGCGGCGTACGCCGTCGGACAGGAGGTCGCCGAGTTCGTCGGTGCGGCCGAAGCCGGCGCGCACGTAGAGGGCCTTCGCCGCCGCGTTGTCCGGCATGACGCTGAGGCGTAGCCGGTCGGCGCCGCTCTCGCGGGCCCAGTCCGCCACCGCGTCCACCAGGAGGTGGCCGACCTTCCGACCGCGCGCCTCGGGGTGCACCCACATCGAGATCAGCTCCATGACGAGCGGGTCTGGCGTGGGTACGCCGCTGGCCATCCCGACCGGCCGTCCGCCCAGGACGGCCACGAGGTTGTGCGAGCCGGGGATGGTCAGCCGGTCGCGCCAGCGCTCCGCACGGTCGCCGTCGCCCTGCCAGTCGGCCAGCCGGGAGCCGAACGCGTCCGGCGCCTCGGTGAGGGCGGCCAGCCGCAGCTCGCGCCAGGTCGGCCAGTCGTCGGGGGTGAGCACCCTTGTCTCGATCATGTGGGGATCGTGCCGGGGGCCGGCGTCCCGCACCACCGGATTTCCCGCCGGCCGGCGCCGCACCCCCGCGCGGGTGCGGCGCCGGTCGGGGTCAACTGGTCGTCGTGCAGGAGACCAGTGGGGCGGGGTTGCTGCCGTTCCACGAGCCGAGCAGACCGAAGGTGGTGCTCGCTCCGGCGGCGAGAGTGCCGTTGTAGCCGACGTTGCGGGCGGTGACCAGCGTGCCGCTGGTGTTGATGGTGGTGTTCCACGACGAGCTGACCTGCTGGCCGTTGGCGTAGTTCCAGCTCACCGACCAGCCCTGGGTGGGTGAGCCGCCCGCGGTCACCCGGACCTCGGCCTGGAAGCCGCCGGCCCACTGGCCGGTGACCTGGTACGTCGCCGTGCAGGCCCCGGCCGGCGGCGGAGTGGTCGGCGGAGGCGTGGTGGGCGGGGGAGTGGTGGGCGGCGGGGTGGTGGGCGGCGGGGTGGTGGGCGGCGGGGTGCCCGTTCCGCCGGAGAAGTCGACGTCGCTGCACAGGTAGTACGACTGGTCCAGGTGGCTGGCCTGCCAGATGGTGTAGACGATGTGCCGACCGGTGCGGCCCGGCGCGTTGGCCGGGATCTCGATGGAGACGCCGCCGGTCTCCTGCTTCCACTGCGACGCCGGGGTGTTGCCGATCTGGCCGGTCAACTCCAGGTCGTCCCAGCCGAGCGGCTCGGTCAGCGGGTTGAAGCCCTGCCGGGTCACGTACACCCGGATGTAGTCGGCGCCGTGGCTGGCCTGGTCGAAGAAGCGGACCCGGAAGTTGCTCGACACCGCGGTGGTCTTCCAGGCGCCGACGGTGTCCAGGGCGTTGTAGCGGCCGCTGGACGTGCGCCCGCCGCTGCACAGTTGCCCGTTGGGGATGGCGCCCTGATGGTTGCCGGCCACACCCTCGCGGAACAGGCCGTTCCAGTTCCACATGGCGTTCGGGTCGGCCTGCCAGGCCTGCCAGCACATCGGGTCCTCGGTGGCCATCCGGGGATTCTGGAAGTCGCTGCCCCAGCGTTGCCAGCAGCCGTAGTTGCGCGAGGCCGGGTCGACGACCGAGCCGTGCGCCGAGGCGGGGCGGACCAGCGCGGTGGTCAGTGCGGTGGACAGCAGGAGCGTGGCGGCCGCCGCGATGGCGAGCAGCCAGAGCATGCGTGGTGATCGGACGAGAGTGGACATGGAGCCCCCGGGGGGATGAGGTCGGACGACGACACCCGGACTGCCGGGAGATGCCCGCTCCCGTGCCTACTCGCAGGCTCCCGCGATGGCTCTACCCGGCACGATGCCAGGCAGATCGTCAGACGTCAATGGCTTCGCGGCGCATCGGGGTGTGCGGGATGCCGTCCTCGACGTACTCCGGGCCGCTGACCGCGAAGCCGTGCCGGGTGTAGAAGGCGACCAGGTGCGACTGCGCGTCCAGCACGCAGGCCCGGTTGCCCACCACCTCCAGCGCCGTGGCCATCAGCCGGCCGGCGTGGCCACCGCCGCGCGCCGCCGGGGCCACCACCACCCGACCGATCCGGGCGGTGCCGTCCGGGTCGGCCAGGATTCGCAGGTACGCCAGCGGCGCGCCGCCGTCGGTCAGCCAGAGGTGGCGGGTGCCCGGTTCCACGTCCCGCCCGTCCAGCTCCGGGTACGGGCAGTGCTGCTCCACCACGAACACGTCGATGCGCAGCTTGAGCAGGTCGTGGAAGGTGCGGGCGTTCAGGTCGGCGAACGAGGCCGTCCGGACCTCGGTGGTCTGCTGGGGCACGCACCGATGGTAGGCCGTCCGGCCGGGCGGGTTCCGGTGCGTCCCCGCCCGGCCGGGCCGGGTCACGGTCTGTCGGGGCGGGCGGGGGTGAGATAGGTGGCGGCCACGGCGGTGAGCAGCAGCGCACCGCCGACGATCACCGGCAGCGGCAGTGGCTCGTGCAGCAGCACCACGGCCAGCGCCGCCGCGGTCAGCGGTTCGAGCAGGGTCAGTACGGCGGCGACGCTGCCGGAGGTGGTGCGCAGTCCGGCGTAGAACAGCGCGTACGCCACCGCGGTGGTGACCACGCCGAGGTGCAGCAGCAGCGCCACGGTGTCGACGCGCACCGGTACGCCGATCCCGGCGACCAGCGCGAACGGCGCCAGCGTCAGCGCACCGACGGTGGTGGAGATGGTGGTCAGCGTCATCGGCGCGGCGCGCTGCGACACCTGCCGGCTGATCAGGGTGGTCACCGCGTACCCGAGGCCGGACCCGGCCGCCGCGAGCAGGCCGAGCAGCGGTGCGGGCGCTGCCCCGGTGGGTTCCGCGGTGGCGCCGGCGATCAGGGCGAGGCCGGCGACGGCGGCGATCAGCGTGCCGAGCCGCAGCGGACCGGGGAGCCGCCGGGCGCGCACCGACTCCCAGGCCGCGGCGAGCACCGGGGCCAAGCCCAGGCTGACCACGGTGGCCACGCCGACTCCGGCCAGTGCCACGGCGGCGAAGTAGAGCGCCTGGTAGAGGCCGAGGCCGATTCCGGTCAGCAGCAGCGGAACCGGCGCCGCGCGCAGGGCGACGAGGATCGCGCCAAGTCGGCCGGCGGTGCACGCCAGCAGGACGAGCGCGGCGATCGCGAGGCGGTGGAAGCCGATGCTGACCGGGCTGAGCCCGGTGCTCTCGCGCAGGAGCTGCACCGCCACGCCGGTGGTGCCCCACAGCACTCCGGTGACGGTGATCTGGATCAGGCCGGTGCGGGCCTGGGCGACGGCCGGGGCCGGGGCGGCCGGCGGCGCGGTACGGGACGTGGACACGGGTGCGCTCCGAAGGGTGAGCCGTTGACGGGGACGACGTCGACGGAGCGCGTACGGCGAGATGGCCGAGCCGGGTCAGGCACCGGTCGGCGGGAGGCGCGGCGCTCCGTTCAGGAGCGCGGCGGGGGCAGGACGCCCAGGAACGGCCGCATGGGGACGACCGTACCGCAGGGCCGCGTCAGGCGGGTCGCGAGCCGACGGCGTCGCGGATCTCGGCACCCTCGGTGCCCTCGACGGAGCGGGCGCAGTGCGCGCAGCAGAAGAACCGGCCGTTGACCTCGACGCCGTGCCCGACGATCTTGATCTGGCAGTGTTCGCAGATCGGTGCCATCCGGTGGATCGCACACTCGAACGAGTCGAAGGTGTGCACGTCTCCGCTGACCGTACGCACCTCGAACGCCATCCAGTAGTCGTTGCCGCAGACCTCGCACGTTGCCATGGAAAACCTCCTGTATCAGGACATGTGCTACCAGACTGCTCCAGTACGGGGCGGTGAAGGGCGAAATGCCGCCAGTCGACCGGCCGGTGCGGCGTGTCGGCTCCGGCGTGTCGCCCGGTGGGCCGATTGAGCCGCGGCTCGACGACGAATCGGCCGACCAGGTCGACGACCGCGGCGGGCTGCTCCGGCTCTGACAGAAAACTCGTCGCCATCGATGTATTTTATCGACAAGGGTCTTTACTGTTAACAAAGTTTAAATTACCTTGAGGGGCACCACCCGACCTGGAGAAGGAGTGCCCCGATGCGTCGAAGAATCACTGTCCCGCTGGTGGCGGCGGGCGCCGTGGCCGCCACCCTCACCGTCGCCGCGCCCGCGCAGGCGCACGGTTACGTCTCCGCCCCACCGAGCCGGCAGGCGCTCTGCGCGCAGGGGCGGGTGCCCGACTGCGGGCAGATCAAGTACGAGCCGCAGAGCGTCGAGGGCCCCAAGGGTCTGCGCAGCTGCAACGCCGGAATCGCCCACTTCGCTGTCCTCAACGACGACAGCCGGGGCTGGCCGGCCACCTCGGTCGGCAGCTCGCTGACGTTCACCTGGGTGAACACCGCCCGGCACGCGACCAGCAACTGGGAGTACTGGATCGGCAACACCCGGGTCGCCTCGGTCAACGGCAACGGGCAGCAGCCGGGCGCCACCGTCTCGCACAACGTCAACCTCGGCAGCTTCTCGGGCCGGCAGAAGATCCTCGCGGTGTGGAACATCTCCGACACCGCGAACGCCTTCTACTCCTGCATCGATGTGCAGATCGGTGGCGGCGGCGGGCCGACGCCCAGCCCCACCCCGACCGCCTCACCCACCCCGCGGCCCACCCCGACCGCCACACCGACCACTCCGCCGGCGCCGGGTGGCAGCTGGACGGCCGGCCGGGCGTACCAGATCGGCGACCAGGTCACCTACGGCGGTAGGACGTACCGCTGCCGGCAGGCGCACACCGCGATCCCCGGATGGGAGCCGCCGAACGTGCCGGCGCTCTGGAGTCAGGTCTGACCGCACGGGTGCGGCCCCCGGTCGCACCCGTGCGCCATCCTCGCTGATCGGAGCACCCGGCATGACCCGCCGAACCCTGCTGGCGCCCCTGCTCACCGCGCTCCTGCTCACCGCCGCCTGCGCCGGGCCACCCGCGGTGACCCCGTCGGCCGTGCCGCCCTCGGCTGTCGAGTCCCCGAACGGGTCGGCGCCCGCCGGGGACTCGATGAGCGGCATCGACGTGGTGTTCCTGAGCACGATGGTCGGCCACAGTGAGCGCACCCTGCAGATCGTCCGGCTGGCCCGGGACCGGGTGCGCGACGACGCGCTGCGCACCCTGGCCGCCGCCATCGAGGCGACCGAGGCCGACGAGTTGTCCGCCATGCGCGGCTGGCTGCCCACGGCGGGGCCGGGTGCCAGCGCGGCCACACACCACCACGCCGGGCACGGGGATGACGCCGCGCTCGACCGCCTGCGGGCCGCGCCGGACGCCGACGTCGACCGGGTGCTGCGCGAGGTGCTCGCCGACCACCAGCGGGCGGCGGCCGACCTGGCCCGAGCCCAGGTCGACGTCGGACGCAACGAGCGGGTACGCGACCTGGCCCGGCGGATCGAGCAGTCCCGGACCGCCGAGGTCGGGCTGCTGACCATGCCGCCGGCCGCGCGACGGTGATCGGGGTACGCCGCTGGCGCACCTCCCGCCACGCGGAGGCGGCTCAGGTCAGCGGGGTTCCAGCCGGATGGAGACCGAGTTGACGCAGTGCCGGGTGTCCTTCGGCGTAAAGCCCTCGCCGTGGAAGACGTGCCCGAGGTGGCTGTTGCAGCGGGCGCAGCGGATCTCCGTACGGGCCATGCCCATGCTGCGGTCCTCGATCTCCTTGACCCGGCCCGGGATGGCGTCGTCGAAGCTCGGCCACCCGCAGTGCGAGTCGAACTTCGTGTCGCTGGAGAAGAGTTCGAGCCCGCAGGCGCGGCAGTTGTAGACGCCGGCCGTCTTGGTGTCCACGTACTCGCCGGTCCACGCGCGTTCGGTGCCGGCCTCCCGCAGCACGTGGAACTCCTCGGGGGTCAACCGGACCCGCCACTCGTCCTCGGTCTGGGGCAGCTCGTTGTCGTCAAGACTCACCCGTCAACGGTACGTCGTGCGTCGGGGCTGTGGCATAAGGTCGCGGGATGGGTGGCACCAAGGCAGCGGTCGCCGAGGTCGAGGTGGCTGGGCACACCGTACGGCTGAGCAGTCCGGATCGGGTGATCTTCCCGCAGCGGGGCTTCACCAAGGCGGACGTCTTCCACTACTACCTCGCGGTCGGCGACGGCATCATGCGCGCCCTGCGGGACCGGCCCACCACGCTGCAACGCTTTCCCGAGGGCGTCGAGGGCGAGATGTTCTTCCAGAAGCGGGTGCCCACCCGGGGCGTACCGCCCTGGATCTCCACCGCGGAGATCACCTTCCCGAGCGGCCGGAGCGCGGCGGAGCTCTGCCCGGCCGACCTGGCGCACGTGGCCTGGGCGGCGCAGATGGGCACCATCGTGTTCCACCCGTGGCCGGTGCGCGCCGCCGACGTCGACCAGCCCGACGAGCTGCGCATCGACCTGGACCCGCAGCCCGGCACCGACTTCGCCGACGCGGCGCGGGCCGCCGCGGAGGTCCGCGCGGTCCTCGACGAGTTGGGTGCCACCGGCTGGCCGAAAACCTCCGGCGGCCGGGGCGTGCACGTCTACCTGCGGATCCAACCCCGCTGGACGTTCACCGAGGTGCGCCGGGCCACCATCGCGCTGGCCCGGGAGGTGGAGCGCCGCCACCCCGCTCTGGTCACCACCGCCTGGTGGAAGGAGGAGCGCGGCAACCGGGTCTTCGTCGACTACAACCAGATGGCCCGGGACCGCACCATCGCCTGCGCGTACTCCCTGCGGGCCAACGCGCGGGCCACCGTCTCCACCCCGGTCACCTGGGATGAGCTGCCCGACGTCGAGCCGGACGACTTCGACCTGCGCAGTGTGCCGGCCCGGCTCACCGAGCGGGGCGACCCGCATGCCGGCATCGACGACGCCCCGTGGGACATCACCCCGCTAATGGAGTGGGCCGAGCGGGACGCCGCCGCCGGCCAGGGCGACCTGCCGTACCCGCCGGACCACCCGAAGATGCCCGGCGAACCGAAGAGGGTCCAACCAAGCCGTAACAGGGACCTGAACAGGGGTAACGCGACCTGAGCGGCGAGCCTCCCGGTTAGCATAACGCTGACTCGCCGGATAACCTCACCGCAGGTACCAGCCAGCGGGAGGTAATCATGACCAAGACCCATGAGTCTCTGCTCGACGCCGAACTACGCGGGAAGCTACGCGCGTACCTCGACGCCTGGAGCGAAGGGCAGATCACCGCCGAACGTGCGCTGCGCGGAGTCGAGGACGCTCTCCAGCAGCGCGGTGCCGCCCCCATGGCCGACCGGCGCACGGCATGACATCCCCGCACATCGCCGACCTCGCCACCTCATTCCGGCGACACCTACGCGCAGCCGGGAAGGCAGACCGGACGCAGGTCCTCTACGGACAATCCATCCGGTTCTTCGTCGCCTGGCTGGAGGCCCAGGGCCGCCCGGCAACCCTGGACAACCTCACCCGGCACACCATCACGGCGTGGCTCGCCGACCTGTCCGAAACCGTCGAGACCGAAACCGTCCGGACCCGGCTGCGGGGCATGAGACGGTTCTGCCGCTGGCTGGAAACCGAGGGTGAGGTGGACAAGGCACCCACCGTCGGGGTGGAGATGCCGTCCCCGGTGGAGAAGCCCAACCGCACCCTCACCGAGGACGAACTCACCCGGATGCTGAAAGCCTGCTCCGTGCCCCGAGGCCGGGCCGGAGTCTGGGACCGGGCCATCTTCGACGGTCGCCGCGATGAACTGGTCATCCGACTGCTCGCTGACTGCGGGATCCGGGTCTCCGAACTGGCGGGCCTCAACCTGGACGACGTGGATCCCGACCATGAGGTCATCTACGTCACCGGCAAAGGCAACCGACCCCGTGTCGTGCCCTACGGGGCGCGTACCGGCCAAGCCCTCGACCGGTACACCCGGATCCGGGCCGCCCACCCCAAAGCCAAGGCCACGAACCGGCTGATCCTGTCCGAGCGGGGACCGCTGTCCGCCGACGGGATCCGGTGGAGACTTGAGCAGGTCGGCAACGCTGCCGGGGTCGCGGACGTACACCCCCACGCGTTCCGGCACACCGCCGCGCACCGGTGGCTCACCGAAGGCGGATCGGAGCGGGGGTTGATGGCCGTGATGGGGTGGCGCTCCGACGCGATGCTGTCCGTCTACGCCCGGTCCACCCAGGTTGAGCGTGCCCACGCTGAGCACCGCCGGATGCGTCTCGGAGACCGGATCTAAATGACCGCGACCACCGCCATGACTGACAGGGGATGCGTCTGACCGCTGCGAGACCGGGGCACATTCAGTGCCCCCGACGCCTAGGGGTGTCGGATGACCCGCGACGAACTGTCGCCCGCTGAACGGACCCTCATCGCCCGGATCGCAGCCGGGGAACGGTGGGGCCGCACCGTTGACCGCACCGCCGCCACAGAACCCGCCAGGCGGGCCTTTCGGGACCGATTCCTAGCCCAGGTGCCCCCCGAGGTCACCGACCCGCAGAAACGCGCTGAGATGGCGGAGCACCTGCGGCGGGCCTACTACTCCCGGCTGGCCCTCAAGTCCGCGCAGGCCCGGCGGGACCGGAAAGGTCGGGACGCGGCATAGAATCGAATGCACCCCCGCCCCCGGTAAGGGGACTACTAACCCCTGGCTACGGCGTAATCCGGGGCGGGGAGCATAGAATCGAATAGCTGCGTTGGCTGCGGGTCGAGTAGCGAAAGCCTCTGGGGTACGGAGGGCAGGGAAGGCTCGGACTTCGGTCCGGGCCTTTTCTCATGCCCGCCGAAAATCTTTCGTGACACATGGTGATCATGGCCGGTCATCCTTGACTACATCGGACATTAGGCACCTAGCGGCGGGGTTGATCACCGGGCTAACGTACGTGTGTCGCCGACGGGAAGCCGGAAAGCGACACGGAGGGAACACCTTTCTGGGGAGGAAAGGCAGATTCCTTCAACCGCCCCGGAGCCACACCGTGGAACACAATCCCGAAGCAAGCAAGGCCGCCGCCGCACTAGTCGCGATCCGCTGGAGTCGACTCAATCCGGAGCAGCGGCGAGAGGCCACCCGAAAGGCCACCGAAGCTAGTCTGCGATCCCGTGCCGCGAAGAAGGCCGCCCGTGAGGCTGCCACCCGGAACGGTGGTGCCGACACCAATGGCTGACACGGAAAACGGCCCCGGCAAGGGGGCCGCTAACAGTTCCGCTGACACCGATTCTACCGTGCTGTCGCTGGTCAAGGAACTGCGTGCCCTCGGTCAGGACCCCGAACTCAAGCCAGGCGGTGCCTGGGGTGATCAATGGGTGACCGTCTGCCCGCTGCCTCACGAAAGCGAAACCCGGTGGTACCTGGACACGAGCCACTGCCTCGGCAGAGTCCACACCAAAGAGGCGATGCTCGACAAGTTCCAGGACATCAAGCAGAAGAACAAGACCACCGAGGAATCCGCCACCAAGCCGGAAGCCCTGGACTGGTCCACGTTCCTCGCCAGCGACCTTGGTGCCGTCGACTGGCTCGCGGGCCAGTTGATGGAAAAGGGCCAGCAAATGTCCCTCATCGGGGCCGGGAAGGTGGGCAAGAGCCTGCTCACCCTGGAATGGGCGGTGGCCATGTCCGCCGGATACAGCTTCCTGGGCGACGAGGAACGCGAACCCGTCCGGGTGATGTACCTGGACCAGGAGAACAGCCCACGGGACCTCCAGCGCCGGATTCGGGCACTCGGTTACAAGGCTGACGAGTTGAAGAACCTCGACTACCTATCGTTCCCGGCCGTGGGGCCGCTGGACATGAAAGACGGAGCATCCGCCCTGATTGCCCGCGTGGACCACTACAAGCCGCAGGTGGTCATCCTCGACACCGTGTCGCGGTTCATCTCCGGCAAGGAGAACGACGCGGACACCTGGATCGCGCTCTACAACACCAGCCTAAAGATCCTCAAGGGGCGAGGAGTCAGCGTGCTCCGCCTGGATCACTTCGGCAAGGACACCGACCGGGGAGGCCGGGGCAGCAGCGCCAAGACCCAGGACATCGACCACGTGTGGGAACTGACCGAGCAGGGCGGCAACACGTTCCGACTCCGGCGGACCTTCACCCGGTCCGGCATGGGTCCCGACGACTTGATGCTCACCCGTCACGGCGCACCCGGTGAGGACGGGACCACCTGGCACGAGGTCAGGACGGGCACCCCGAAGCCGTTCGAGGGCCTGGCTGCCCAGGCCGCCGCCAAGGCACTGGACCTGGCTGGGATCCCGATCGACTACGGCAGGGACCGGGCCAAGAAGGAGGGTCCTGCCCTCGGCATCAAGGAGAAGGGAAACGCCTTCTGGGGTGACGTGGTCGGCATCCGCAAGAAGCCCGGATACATCCCGTGGAACCTCTGAAAACCTGCCCGGAGGCGGTCGGGCAGGTCCAACCGAGACACCTGCCCCGGCAGATTAGGCAGGTCCAGTCCCAGGCAGCACAAAACCGCAGGTCAGAACCCTTATACACCTGCCCCGGGCAGGTTTCGGGCAGGTGTAGGCAGTGCCCACCTGACCTGCCTGCCCACCCACCCCCACAAGGGGTGGGGCAGGGCAGAGGCACCCGCTTGTTGATCTAGGCAGAAGTAACCATTCACCGGCCCGCAGCCGCAGAAAGAGGAACACCATGACCGCGCCCACCTGCTACCCCGACACCATCGCCACCCTGGAGACTCAGGGATACCGGCACGTGCCCACCGCCCCCGGCTGCGCTCACGGCCTCACCCGGGCCTCCTGCCGCACCTGCGGCCTGTACCCCCACCGGGACGGCTGTGACTACCGCTGGCTGGACCACGGGCTGATCGTCGCCAGGGACGGCACCCGGTACCTCTACGCGTGGCTGTACCAAGACCCGGACCGGGTGCAGGAATGGGCCGCCCTCTACGCCCACCGGCACGGCCTCACGTACCGCATCAACCACCCGGACGACCTGGAGGCTTACTGCCCGGGGGTCACCTCCATCCGCTACCACCGAACCGGCGAACCGTGATGTCCGGAACTGTCGCGGGTAGCCCCCTGTCCCGCCACCGGCTTATGAAAACCATTTCCATTAGCCAATATGGAACAGTGTCGATGAAGCATCATAATGACGCTTATGGTGTCTGCGGCCAGGCAGGATCATGGCCCTGACCTGCGGAAACGGGAGGCGACTCCCGGCACCAGGACCATGCCCCGATTCTGGTGACCCTCAGTAGCCAGATCGAGGGGCCTGTGCCCACAAATGTCCCGATTCCAGGCCCGAGCCGGACTGAGGGCCGGAGGGGCAGGCAAAGGCCATTTGATCTTGGGGCACCTCCCGAAGTGTGCACAGGGTCAGGGCGAGTCGAAACCCTGCCCGGGATCTATAGATAGACCAACTCGAATAGCTGAACCGTGTGCCACAGAAAGCGTCTATAGGTCATTAACCTCCTCCTCCACTACGATTAGCATCATGGCCGACAACTCCGGACAGAGTGCGACACTCGATGATCTGCGCTTTGCGCTGGCCGCTGTCGAGAACGGCGACGCGCGCAGCATCCGAGAGTCCGCGCTGATGTCGAAAGCCGAAATTGCGGCAATGTGCGGCGTAAGTGAGCGGATGATTGCCCATTGGGAGAACAAGACCCGCCCAGTTACCCCCGGTGTCGGGCAGATTTACGGGGCTTTGCTGCGGCGACTGGAAGCCCGAACCGAGCAACTGAATGAGCAGTGGGCAAGGCCGCAAGCCTGTCCGGCGTGTGTGGTCCGCGCCCGACTCGAATACCTGACACCGTTGCCGCATTCGTGTAACCGCTGCACGGAGAACCGCGAGACTGTCTTTGAGATGACCGGGGACGAGCAGCAGTGATCGCCCTTGAGGAACGTCTCACTGCGGCCCTGCGGGAAACGGTCGGGTCTGCGGAATGCTGCCGGGCCGTGGACGTGCCAATGATCCTCGCCGAGATTTCCGAGGCGGTGTTGCTGCGTCGGCATACTCCTGGCTGTGTCGCTGCCCCGGGCAGCCGTGAGGTTGCCGTGTTCGCTATCTCGCTCACTCCGATCGGAAGCCCAACATGATTGTCTCTTATCCCTCGTGCTGTTCCTTGCGTCGAGAACTGGTGCAATGGCCGTCGGCCAGCGGGGATCCTGGCGTCGCGTACCTCCAGCATTCACCGATCTGCCCCGACCGCCCGAACGCGTACGGCAACGTCCCGGTCCCGGTCGACACCGTCGCGGTGACCGTCCCGCCCGAGTCGTGGCCCCGGTCCGGCGAAAGGCGGTACGCGCAACCTGACTGGGAGCGCGACCCCGACCTTGCCCGCGCTCTGATCGTGCCGGCACCGGACCGTGCGGACGAGACTCTGCGTCGGCTGCTGGAACTGACGGACCGGCGCAGGGACGTCACCACCAACCCGGACGACATCAGCGGGTACGCGTTCGTTGTGCCCCCGTACCTGCACACCCGGTACGTCTCGTGAGGACACACCTGGACCGGGTCACACGCGATGCACTGGAGCGGCATTTCCGGTGCCCAGACTGCCACCCGGACCCGGACGCATCATGCGCCGCGCGGGTTGGCGATCATGGCTTGGTGGTGATGGTCCGCCGTCACGCCCGGTCATGCCCTGGGCCTACGACCGGCCGGAAAGAAACGATGACTTTTGAATGGCCCCCGGAGCTACACACAGTCCAGTTAGGTCAGAGCGATGAGTGAACCGATCCGTTTTTGCTGCCCGATCGATTCGAGCGCGTGCATGGAGTGCAAGCGGGGACTAGCCCAACTGGTCATCTTCCTTGGGGGCGGCCTCGGTGACGTTCGCTTCGACCCAAGACTCACGGCTTTCGTCATAGACAACGGCCGTCTACCCACCAATGCGGAGCGCGTGAAGACCCTAGACGCGTTTCTAGCTACCGAGGATGCACGATGAAGAGCGATGAAATCCGGCTGTGTTGCCCGCCGTTGTCCGGCCGTGAGTGCCGCAAGTGCAAGACCCTACTCACGCGCCTCGGGCGCAAGGTCACCATCACACGGAATATGCACGATTTGCCGCTGACCGCTTCTAGTCGGCAGGGGCACGCCGTTTACCTCCTGGAAGGTCACTACGGCAACTGGCGACTGATCCCGTGGACCGCTGACGCGCTCACCGCTGCCGCAGCGTTGCCGCAGCAAGAGCAGGCCGACCGGGCACGGCTCCTGGGCAAGGTGGACGCGTTCCTGGCCTCCCGTGTGAAGCCCGGGAAGCCACTAACGGCCACGGGGAAGCCGGGCCAGCAAAAGCCGGTCGCCCGGCCCACGTACAAGATTTGGAGAATCTGACATGGCCAGGACCCGCGCGCGGGCACGGCAGGCCAAGCCCCCCGTTGCCGTCAAGGCGAGCAACGCGGAACGGTTCCGGGCCTTGAGCGCCAAAGTCGATGCGCTACCCGCCGAGATCCCGATGCCGGCCGCGACCCCGATCAGGGTGGCGATCCGGTCCGGTGTTCAGGGGCCGCACGGTGCGATCAGTTGCGACACGTGCGGCTGTCGGACCGCGATGGGATGGTCGGCCCCGGTGCCGCTGCCCCGGAGCAGCGGGGCCAGCCTGCCCCGGGCAACCCGTCGCGGCCTGCCGATCGATGCCCTGGTGCCCCGGTGTGCCCCGTGCGCGGCACTGTGGGCGAGCATCCCGGACCCGGCCCCGATGACGGGGCGTCCCCACCGGGAGGTGATCCTTGATGCCCTGATCGCTGATCATCTCGGTGTACCGGTGCAGCGCAACCTTGCCCGCGCGGTGACCGAAGGGGCGTACTGCGGCTTAGCGGTGCATCAGCCGGAGTATCTGGCGGACAACTCAGACCGGTCCCCGCTGTGGTGGGTCGGGGACCGGGAGGACGCGCGCCGACGCGCACGGGCACCGTACGAGGGTCCCGGGTCGCTCGGCGGGAAGCTGGACTACGACGTGACCGCCCGGGAGGACGCGCAGTGCCGGCTGATGCTGGCTGATCTCCGCAACGGGCCTGTGGCGGTGCTGAAGCACTACGCGGAAACGCTGAAGGTCGACCTGTTGAACCTGACGCCAGCGCAGCGGGAAGACCTGGAAACGGCCTGTCGTCGGGGCATCATGACCGGCTATCGGCGCAATGAGCCGTTGTTCCACTTCCTGACCCGTAAGCAACTCGGCCAGGCCCTAGCGTGGTTTGAGTACGAACGGGAGCACGGGGACCCTGGGGACCCGATGAAGGTGGCGCAGGTGACACACGGACTGCTGGCGATCACCCGGATGCGCGGGGACACGGCCTGGCTATAGCTTCGCTGGCCCCACAAACGCAACCGCCCCCGGATGACGGCTCCGGGGGCGGTTGCTTGCCTGCGGCTACCGGGTGCGGCCCTTGCGGCTGGTCTGGTAGCGGGTGCTGCGCTGCTCCCGGTAGTCGGCGAGGAGTGCGGCGGCCTCATCCAGGCGGGGGCACCCGGAGTCGGTGCACCGGGTGCACAGGTTCCGGTCGTGGAACGTGACGCAGTAGCTGGCTTGTTCGACGTAGAACGGGATGCGGGAGAGCAGGTCCTCACCCATCGCGGCGCTGGCCCCTCGGACCCCTGGGGTTGACGGGCCAGGCGGGGCGGGTGTTGTACACGCGGGCCACCTGGTTGGGGCCGTGAGGGGTGTGCGGCTCGTAGGCACCGGTCCCGTATGCGCCGGCCCGGTGCGGGTAGGCGGTGGCGGGTCGGCACAGCGGCTCGGGGGCGGGGGCGGGGTGACGGCGGATTCGGGCTAGGAGCCGGAACATGTTGACCTCCTGTTTAGGTCCTGCCACCGACCCCCGTGGGGGCCGGGAACCCCGTTCACCGGCCCTCACAGGGGATTAGGGGGCGTTTCCTGCCAGGGAGACACCCGAACCGAATCTGGCATACCCGGGTATGCCCGGTCAAGAACTGATCACAGGTTGTCACCGGTGATGATTGACGACATGGCGGACAGCATGGTCAACTCGGCGAATCCTGCCAGGGAGACAGCCGTGCCAGCCCAGACGAAAACCGAACGTCTCATGTCCGCCATCACCAACCGGATCGCCGCCGGAGAGTTCAACCCCGGCGACAAGCTGCCCAGCGGATCCGAACTGATCACCGAGTACCAGGTGTCACGGATGACCGTGCGCATGGCCATGGAACGGCTCAAGGCCGCCGGGGTCGTCGAGTCCATCGCCGGCAGCGGCTACTACGTCAAGGACTGATTCAGCCGGGCCAGCAACTCCCGGCCCTCATGCGGGGCCAACTTCTCGTTGAGAACGAGACGGGCCACCAGTTCCCGCGTAATGTCGCGGTCCTGGTGGCCTGTCTTGCTGATGACCTCCGCCATGAGGCGGTGCATGGCGGACGGCTGCGGCTGGGGGCGGGTACGAAGAAACGGCAAAAGGGACACGGTACGGCTCCGGTTCCGGGCTGTGGGAGGCTCCGGACTCTCCGGATAACCTCCGCTTCTACGCTCGCCGTCCGGGTGCGTTTTCCCTGGTCATGCACAACGCTTAGGCCCCGGCACCCCGAAGATGCCCGGCGAGCCCAAGCGGGTCCAGCCCAGCCGCGCCAAGCGCACGCCCGGCGACGACAGCACCTGACGCTGGCGGTCAACGCCGGCCCCGGCGCGCGTCGCGATTTCTGGATCGAACCCGTCACGACGGGCGCTCGACCGGACATGGAGTAGACGTGAGCTCCGGGACTGAGCACGAGGACCGCTTCCGTCGCATCTACGCGGTCAACTTCGAGCCGCTGCTGGCGTACGCCATGCGGCGCGTCGAGCAGCCCGAAGACGCGGCTGACGTGGTCGCCGAGACCTTCCTCGTCGCCTGGCGGCGCAGCCGTGAGATGCCGCCGGAGGCCGAGGTCCGGCTGTGGTTGCACGGCGTGGCCCGACGGGTGCTGGCCAACCACCACCGCGGCGGAGTGCGCCGGGGACGGCTGGGTGAACGGTTGCGGCAACGGCTCAGGGCCGCGGTCGCCGTCGACCCGGGCAGCGAGGTGCCGGAACGGCTCACGGTCCAGGCCGCGCTGGCCAGGCTGGGCGAGTTGGACCGGGAGGTGTTGATGCTGACCTTCTGGGAGGGCCTGGAGCCACGCGAGGCCGCCGTGGTTCTGCACGTGAGCCCGGCTGCGGTCCGCACCCGGCTGTCGCGTGCCCGGGCCCGGTTGCGAAGTCTCGTCGGTGACGATCTCGGCCCACCCGGACATGTACTCGACGTCATGGCCGCACGAGCCCCGGAGGAGGGCAGATGACCGACGAGCAGCTCGACCGGATGGTCCGAGACGCCGACCCGTACCGACCCGATGTCATCACTCACCTCGACGGGGCCGCACAGCACCTCCTGGAGGAGATCATGTCCGCGCCGACCCTCGAGACCGTCGCCGAACCGCCGGGCAAGCCCCCGCGGGCGCGCCGAACCATGATGAGCGGCCTCGCCAGCGCCGGTGTCGCGGCCGCCGTTCTCGCCATTGTCCTCACCGTCTCGATCATGAATGTCGATCAGCCGGGAGGCCGCGAAGCATCCCCGGACACCAGTCCCACCTCCGAGGCGACGAGACCAACCTCCTACTCCGCCATGGTCCTCAAGGCGGCCGAGGAGAACCCACGGCTGTTGATCGACCAGCCTGGCTGGAAGGCCACCACCGTCTACGGGTTCACCGAGAAGGAGGGCACCATCGAGTTCAGCAACGACGGGCAGCGGTTGCAGATGAACTGGTACCCGGCCGACCAGTACGACGGCTACCACAAGGATCGGCTGCACGTCAGCAAACCGGAGCAGGTGACGGTCGACCGCTGGCCGGGCGACCTGTTCCGCTACAGCGCGAGCGACTTCGCGGTCATGCTCCGGCCCCGCGACGGGTCCTTCGTCGAACTGCGTACCGGGGGCGCCTGGACGCGAAGCGAGTTCGATCGGGTTCTCGCCGACGTGGTCCGCGTCGACGCCCGTACGTGGCTGGCCGCGCTTCCGGCGGAGATCGTCACCCCGGATCGGGTGGACGAGCAGGCGGCCAAGGTGCTCGCCGACGTGCCGCTCCCGCCGGGCTTCGACACGGCCGCCCTGACCGGCCTCGGCACGAACGACGCCTACCAGTTCGGCGCCGCGCTGACCAGCCGGGTCGGCTGCGGGTGGATCGCGGAGTGGCTGCGCGCGAAGCAGGCCGGCGACGCCGCCGCGCTTCAGCGGGCCGCTGACGCGCTGCGCAGCAGCCACAAATGGAAGGTGTTGCACCAGATGAACGACGAGGGTGACTGGCCGGAGGTGTTCTGGGAGACCGCCGACAAGGTGGCCGCCGGAGAGTTTCCCGCCGGGTACCGAGGGGCCCTGGGCTGCGAATAGCCGTCCCGGATCGGCCAGCCGGCTGTGGGGAAGGGCGCCGGGGATCAGCTGATCCCCGGCGCCCTACCTGCTCATGATCGACTCGACGTCGGCGATGGTGCGGTGTCCGGGGCCTGCGTGGTGAGCGCAGGTGGCATAGCGTGCCGGCATGGCGGCACTGGAACTCGTACCGATGACCGAGGAGCAGTACCTGCGGTATCGGCATCGAGCGGAAATCAGCTATGCGCACGACATCGCAGCTTCCGGCGCGGTGCCGTTGCCGGAGGCGCAGGAGAAGTCGCGCCAGGACTATGACCGACTTCTGCCCGGCGGCTTGGCGACGGAGGGTCATCATCTCTGGACCGCCTACGAGGGCGATGTCGAGATCGGCATGCTGTGGCTGCACCTCGAACGAAAGTCCGACGGTCTGCACGCTTTCGGCTACGACTTCTACGTGGAATCGGACCTGCGCCGCAAGGGCTACGGTCGAGCGATCATGCAGGCCGCGGAGCAGTTGTGCCGGGAGTGGGGCGTCGTGTCCGTGGGCTTGAGTGTCTTCGGTTTCAATTTCGGCGCCCGTGACCTGTACGAGCAGATGGGCTACGAGGTCACCGCGATTCAGATGCGTAAGCGTCTGTAGTCCGCGGACACCGCGCCGACCGGACGGGTCGAGCTGGAGTTGACTCTCCTCGGAGTAACGATCAAGTAACGGGCGCGAACCTTTCCCGGGGGATGACCTGTCTTGAAGGTCGTCGGCCCGTCAGGGCCAGGGGAGGCGTCGATGAAGCTGGTGTGGAGGCGGGCCCGCGAGGCACGGGGTCTGCTGGTGGCCGCGGTGATCGCCGCCCTGGTTGCCGTCGCGTTGGTCACCGGCCTGTCCGACTACAACCGCCGCGCGGTGGACGCCGGGCAGCGGGCGCTGGTGGCGGCCTCGCCGGCCGAGGAGCGCGGCCTGCTGGTCAATGGCTCCGGCGGGCGCGACGCCGCCGAGTTCGCCACCCGCGACAAGGCGGTCCGGGACGAGTTCGCCGACGGGCTCGCCGGCGTGCCGGTCACCGTTGCCGCGGCCCGGTACGGAACCGGCCGGGAGTTGACCGGCGACCTCGGGTCGGTGCCCCGTACCGGCGACGAACCGGTCTTCGCCAACCTGGCCACCCTCGAAGACCTGGCCGCGCACGCCGAGCTGACCAGCGGGGCGTGGCCCCGCCCCGGCGCGAACCCGATCCAGGTGAGCCTGCCGGAACGGGTCGCCACCGCGCTGGGCCTGACCACCGGCGAACCGATCCCGGTGCGCGACCGGTCCATCGAGCGGGCCAGCCAGGTGGTGCTCGCCGGCACCTGGCGGCCCCGCGATCCTGCCGAGGCGTACTGGCTGCTGGCCCCCGGGGTGGGTGCGGGCAGCGCCGGCTCGGCCACCTCGTACGGGCCGTTCGTGCTGGACCCGGCCGACTTCGCGGCCACCTTCCCGGGCTCGGTGTCGGCGTCCTGGCTGGCCGAACCGGACCTCGCGGGCGTCGACGCCGCCGACCTGCCCGCCGTGCGGACGGCCATGACGGCGGCCGCGACGGCGGTGCCCGAGGCCGCCAACCTGGGCGCGTCGGGGCAGACGCTGACCCGGATGGATCGGCTGCTGGACCGGATGGCCCGAGCCGACCTGGTGGGCCGCTCCGCGCTGGCCACCCCACTACTGCTCATCCTGGTGCTCGGCGGGTACGCGCTGGTGCTGGTCGCCGCACTGCTGCACGAGGACCGCCGCGCGCAGACCGCGCTGCTGCGCGCCCGTGGCGCCGCCCGCCGGCAGTTGGCCGGCCTGGCCGCCCGCGAGGCGGCCCTGGTGGTCGCCCCGGCCGCCCTGCTCGGGCCACTGATCGCCGTGGAGGCGCTGCGGTACGTCCGGCCGGGCGGGGCGGCGGAACTCTCCACCGCCGGCGGCAACACCACCCTGGTCTGGGCGGCTGCCGCCGCCACCGCGGCCGGCTGCCTGGTGGCCATGGTCGCTCCGACGCTGCGCGGCTCCGGCACGTACGTGGCCGACATGGCCGCCCGGTCCCGGCCGAACCGGGCGGCGAGCGTCCAGCGGGCCAGCGTCGACCTGGTGCTGGTGGCGCTGGCCCTGCTCGCCTGGGTGCAACTGCGCCGCTATGCCTCTCCGCTGGCCGGTTCGGGTGGCCGGCTCGGGATCGACCCGCTGCTGATCGCCGCTCCGACGCTCGGCGTGCTGGCCGGCGCCGTGCTGGCGCTGCGGGTGCTCCCGCCGCTCACCCGGTTCGCCGAGAGGTTCGTCGACCGGCGTCCCTGGACGGCCACCATGTTGGGCATGTGGCAGGCCGGCCGGCGTCCGCACGCCGGCCCGGTGCTGCTGCTCGCGCTCGCCGTCGGTGGCAGCACCCTGGCCTGGTCGCTGATCAGCACGGGGGAGCGGTCCCAGGCCGAGCAGGCCGGTCACACGGTCGGCGCCGACCTGCGGGTGACCGAGCGGGCTGGTTCCGGCCCGCCGACCCGGGTCGGTCAGCTCGCCGCGCTGCCGGGCGTGGAACGGGCGCTGCCGGTGTGGCGCGACGAGGTGCGGGTCGGCCGGAAGGACCTGCCGGTGACCGTGATCGGCCTCGACGCCGCCAGCGCCGCCGGCGTCGTACGGCTCGGCGACCAGCTGGCCGACGAGCCGGTGCCGCAGCTCTACCAGCAGATGGTGCGGGCCCGGGGTGCCCCCGCCGGCGTCGAACTGCCCGCCGACGCCCGCGAGATCACCGGCACGGTCCGTACCCCGGTGGAGGGGGCAACCCGGCCGCTCCAGATCGCGGTGACGCTGCTGGTCACCAGTTCCGACGGGCTCGCCCTGCGACTCCCGGTGGCCGACGCCGACAGCGACGGCCGGATCACCCCGTTCACCGTGCGACTGCCCGACGTCAACGGGGCACGGCTGCGGCTGGCCGGCTTCGAAGCCGACGGCGGGCCGGCGGTCGGCACGTCCTACCGGCTCCAGGTGGACGGGTTGGCCGTGGTCGGTGCGGACGGCACCACCCGGCCCGCCGGACTGACCGGTGACTGGGTCATGGTGGCCGGCGACGAGCGACCCTCGCCGGTACGGACCACCGCCACCGGGTTCTCCGAATTCCACCCGGTGGCGTTGATTCCCGGCGGGCAGTTCGCCTACCAGCCGGACACCCGGTTCGCCATCGTGCCCGCCGGGCAGAGCCCGGCCATACCGGTGCTGATGACCCCGCAGGTACGCGACACGCTGAGCCTCGGCATCGGCGACACCATCAACCTGACGCTGTCCGGAGCGACGCTGCCGGTCAAGCTGGTTGGTGAGGTGACCGCCGTGCCGGCCACCACCGGTGAGGGCATCCTGCTGGACCTGCCCGCTGCGGTCGACGCGCTGATTCGAAGCGGCGGCATCGTGCGACCAGTGCCGGAGTGGTGGATCGGCACCGACGACGCGACGGCCGCCGCCCGCGCCGCCAGCGAGCTGCCCGCTGTCACAGTGCTCGCCCGCGAGGCGGTGATCGAGTCGTCCGCCGAGGACCCGTACTGGCGCGGGTCGCGTACCGGAATGCTCGCCGCGGCCCTCGGTGCGGTGCTGCTCGCCCTGGTCGGCCTCATGGTCGACGTGTGGGCCACCGCCCGGCGCCGGCTGAGTGAGTTCGCGGTGCTGCACACCCTCGGCGCCACGCCCCGGCTGCTGGCCCGGGCGTTGCTGGCCGAACAGACCTTCCTGGCCGGCATCGGCGTGGGGGTCGGGCTGCTGCTCGGCGCCGCGGTGGGGGCAACCATGGCTCCGCTGGTCATCCTCACCCCGGCCGCCGGCCGGCCGGTGCCCCCGGCGACGTTCGAGCTGCCCTGGGTGCCGATCGGCGCGACAGCGGTCGGCCTGCTGCTGGCGGCGCTCGCCTTCAGCGCGTTCATCGCCACCGGCATCCGGCAGCGGGTGGCGGCGGTGCAGTTGCGGATCGGGGGAGAACGATGAGCGGGCGCGACGTGCGACCCGGTGACCGGGCGCGACGGGGGAGTACCCGATGAGCATCGGTGCGGCCGTCCGGCGAGTCCGGGCGTACGGCGGGCAGTTCCTGCTCCTGGCGGTGCTGACGCTGGTGGTCACGCTGCTGGTCAGCGGCGTGCCCCGGCTCGTCAACCGGCTCGCCGAACAGGGCCTGCGGGCGCAGTTGACCAGCGAGCCGGCCGCGCGCCGGGACATCTCGTACACCTCCGGGGTAATGACCGCCCCGTCCACGAAAATCATGGGCGACGCCCGCAGGCAGTTCGAGGCCATGGCCGAGAAGATGCCGGCGCCGGTGCGCTCGGCGGTGGCCGAGCGGTGGTACAGCGTGGACGCCGCGCCGACCCGAGTGGTCGGCCCCGACCTGAAGGCGCGCAACCTGCTGGTCGACCTGGGCCTGCGTGCCATGCCTGGCGTCCAGGATGCCGGCACCCTCGTCGAGGGGACGTGGCCGAACGAGACGTACGTCCCCGACCGGCCGACCGAGGTGGCGCTCGACGCCGACGTGGCCCGCAAGCTGAACCTGCGGGCCGGCAGCCAACTGCAGATCGGCACACCCACCAAGACCGGTATCACCGACCCGGCCCCGATGGTGGTGGTCGGGCTGTTCCGCCCCGTCGACCGCGCGGGCGGCATCTGGGACGCGCTGCCATCGCTGCTGCAGGTCATCAGTCCGCGCGGGGACGGCGAACCGTTCATCGCCGTGGGTGTGGTCGCCGAGGTGACCATCGACAAGCGGGCCGCGGCTGGTTGGCCGGTGCGTTCCGACTGGCGTTACCGGCTCGGCATCGACCGGATCGACGCACGCCAGCTCGACCAGTTGATCGACGGCCTGCAACAGCTGCAACGCGAAGCCGATCCGAATCTCACGCTGACCCAGGGCGCCGACGTTCCGCTGCGCGCGTTCGCCGCACAGGTGGACGCCGCCCGGACCCTGCTGGCGGTGATCTCGGCCGGGGTGCTGGCCACCCTGGCCGGGCTCGTCGTACTCGCGGCCATCCTCGCCGCCCGGCGCCGCCGCTCGGAGTTCGCCCTGCTGCGCGCCCGTGGTGGCGCGGCCACCACCGGCGCCCGGCGCAGCCTCGCCGAGTCGCTGCTGGTGGTACCGGTCGCCGCCGTCCTGGGCTGGTGGCTGGGCACCCTGGTCCCCGGCACCCCGGACCCGACCGCGCCGTACGTCATCGCGGCGGCCGTGCTGGTCACCCTGGCACTGCCGATGGCCACGCTGGCCGTGCCGGCCGTCGGGGCCGCCCGCCGGGACCTGATCCGGGTACGCCCCTCGGCCCGCCAGCTCACCGTCGAGGTCTTCCTGCTGCTGTTGGCCGGACTTGCCACGGTGCTGCTGCGCCGGCGCGGACTCACCCTCGGCGAGGTGGACCCGTTGCTGGTGTCGGTGCCCGTGCTGTTCGCGATCGCCGCGGCGGTGCTCGCGCTGCGCGCGTACCCCTGGCCGTTGTTGTTGGTCAGCCGGCTGGCCGCGCGGACCCGGGGCAGTGTGACCTTCCTCGGCACCGCGCGGGCCGGCCGGTCCGCCGTCGCCGCCCCACTGGTCGTCGTGGTGCTGGCGATCGGGACCGCGGCGTTCTGCGCGGTGGTCGCCGCCGGCGTCGACGCGAGCCGGGACCGGGCCGCCGAGCAGGCCGTCCCCGCCGACGCGCTGATCCGGGGTGAACGGTTCGCCCCGGACACCATCGACGAGCTGGGCCGCCTGCCCGGGGTACGGGCCGCAACCCGCGTGCTGAACGAGCCGGCTGACCGGCTGGCTGCCGATGAGATCGGCACCGACGCCCGGATCGGGCAGGTGGCCGTGCTGTTGGTCGACGCCCCGGGGTTGGCCACGGTGACGCGGGAGTCCGGCGTGGACCTGCCGATGTCACCCGCGCTGCTCACCGCCCGGGCCGAACCGGGGCCGCTGCCCGCGGTCGTCTCCCCGGCGGTCGCCGCAGACCTGGCCCGCGCCGGGCTGGACGGTTCCGCCTTCGCTTCCGTGCAGGGCCAGCGGTACGAGTTCCGGGTGGCTGACACCGCGGAGAGCTTCCCGCTGCTGCCGGAGAACAGCAGCCGGTTCGTCATCCTGCCCTGGCAGGCGCTGCCCGAGCGGAACACCACGCCCGTGCCGACCAGCGTGCTGGTCGCCGGGGACCGGCTGGACGCGGAGGTGCTGCGCCAGGCCGGTGACCAGGGGCAGCTGCGCTACCAGCAGACCGGGGCGGTGACCGGTCGGGAACGGCCGAGCGGGGTGACGGTCTCCACCCGGGCGGACGTCCGACAGGAGTTGGCTGACGGCGGCGCGAACGGGGTGCTGGCCTTCGGGTTCGTGGCCGGTGCCATCGGTGGCACCGTGCTCGGGTTGCTGGCCATCGCGTTCACCGTGCTGGCCGGCGCGCGGGCCCGGGGCCAGGTGCTGTCCCGGCTGCGCACCCTTGGCCTGTCCCGTCGGCAGTGGCGGGGGCTGCTGCTGGTCGAGCTGACCCCGCTGGTCGGGGTGTCGGTGCTGACCGGCGCGCTGGTCGGGGCGCTGCTGCCCCTCCTGCTCAACCCGGTGCTCGGCCTGTCCGCGTTCACCAGTGGTGTCCCGGTCCGGGTGGCCTTCGAGCCCGGTCTGGTCGCCGCCGTGCTCGCGCTCGGGGCGGTCGCCCTCGGCTTCGCGGTCGCCGTCGAGGCCCTGAACAACCGCCGGCTGCGCCTCGGTGAGGTGCTCCGGCTCGGAGAGGAGAGCTGAGATGACCGCTACTGCCCAGGTTCCCGTGGCGCCCGACCTGGCCGCCCTGCAACAGCGGGCCGCGCAGCGCGCCGCCGAGCGGGCCGGCGGCCAGGACCGGCTGCGCGGGCACATCGTCTGCGACGGCCTCGTGCGCATCTTCAAGACCGAGGGGGTGGAGGTGGTCGCCCTGCAGGGGCTCGACCTGGTCATCGACCGGGGTGAGCTGGTCGCGATCGTGGGTGCCTCCGGCTCGGGCAAGTCGACGCTGCTCAACATCCTGTCCGGCCTGGACACCCCGACCGCCGGCATCGCCCGAGTGGCCGACTACGACCTGCTCTCGCTGTCCGCCAAGCGGCGGCTGAGCTACCGGCGGGAGCTGGTCGGGTTCGTCTGGCAGCAGACCGGCCGCAACCTGCTGCCGTACCTCACGGCGCTGGAGAACGTCGAGCTGCCGATGCAGTTGGCCGGCAAGCGCTCCCGGCGGGCCCGCCGGGAGCGGGCCCGGGAGCTGCTCGACCTGGTCGGCGTGGGCTACTGCGCGGATCGGCGGCCGGGGCAGCTCAGCGGCGGCGAGCAGCAGCGGTGCGCGGTGGCGGTGGCGGTGGCCAACGACCCGGAGGTGCTCTTCGCTGACGAGCCGACCGGCGAGTTGGACGAGGCGACCGGTGCGGAGGTCTTCGCGGCGCTGCGCACCATCAACGCCGAGCTGGGCGTGACCATCGTGGTGGTCACCCACGACCAAGCCGTGGCCACGCAGGTCCGCCGGACCGTCGCGATCCGCGACGGCCGGACCGCCTCCGAGGTACGCCGGACCGCGCGGGTCGGCGCGGACGGCAGCACCGAACTGGTCAGCGAGGAGTACGCGGTGCTGGACCGGAACGGTCGGATGCAGCTGCCGGCCGCCTTCGTCGACGCGTTGGCGATGCGGGAGCGGGTCCGGCTCGATCTCGAGCCGGACCATGTGCAGGTACGGCCCGGTGACCGGGCCTCGGATGGGCAGGAGGGGCGGGCGTGAGCCGTCGGGACATGGTGGTGACCGGCCCAGCCGGGGCTGGCGGGCTGGCCCAGGCCGGGGCGGTCCCCGGTGAGGTGGTCCGGGTCAGCGGCGTCAGCCGGACCTTCGGCCGGGGCGAGCACGCCGTGCACGCGGTGCGGGACGTCTCGTTCAGCGCCAACCGCGGCGAGTTGGTCGCCATCCGGGGCCGCTCCGGCGCCGGCAAGACCACGCTGCTGAACCTGATCGGCGGGCTGGACCGGCCGGACAGCGGCCAGGTGGTGGTGGCCGGGCACGAGGTGACCGCGGCCGGCGAGGCGGAGCTGCTGAAGCTGCGCCGGGGCACCGTCGGGTTCGTGTTCCAGACGTTCGGGCTGGTGCCGATCCTCTCCGCCGCCGAGAATGTGGGCGTGCCGCTGCGGCTGGCCCAGGTGCCGGCGGCCGAGCGGGAACAGCGGGTCGCGGTGTTGCTGGAGCTGGTCGGCCTGGGCGGGCACGCGGCGCAGCGCCCGTACGAGCTCTCCGGCGGGCAGCAGCAGCGGGTCGCGGTGGCCCGCGCACTGGCCAACGAGCCGGACCTGCTCATCGCCGACGAGCCAACCGGCCAGCTCGACTCGGAGACCGGTCGGTCCATCATGGATCTGCTGCGCGCGGTGGTGCACGCCCGAGGCATGACGGCGCTGGTGGCCACGCACGACCCCGCCCTGATCGACCTCGCCGACCGGGTGCTCAACCTGCGCGACGGCCGCCTGGTCGACGCCTGACCGCTGCCCTCGACCCATGCGGGTAGGCCGTGGGCGGCGGGCGGTGCGCGTGCGGCCGTGGGCGGCGGGCGGTGCGCGTGCGGCCGTGGGCGGTGAGCCGTCGGCCGTGGGCCGTGGGCTGCGGGCCGCGGGCCGTGAGCACCGTGGGCTACGGGCTCGGCGAGAGGCGACCGGCAGGGGCATGTTCGCTCCCTGTCGAGCTGCCCCAGATATGGACCGCGGAAGGCGCGGGCACGGAAGGGGCGGGCACGGAAGGCGCTGGCACGGGAGCCCAGGTGAGGGAGCCTGGGTGGGGCGTCGCCGTCGGCTTGTTCGCAGTTCCGGATGTGGGTCACGGGGTGTTCGGGTGCGGGGGTGTGGAAGCTCGCCGTCGATGCGGTTCGCTGCCCCAGATCTGGGGCAGCTCGACAGGCATCGAGGGGCACCTGGGGACCTCGGGGCGTGATGGGGTCAGAGGCAGCCGACGGGCCGACGCCACCGACGGGTCGACGTCATCGACGGGCTGGCATCACCGACGGGCTGGCGTCACCGATGGGTCGACGTCACCGACGGACTGGCGTCACCGACGGGCCGACGTCACCGACGGGCTGGCGCCGTCGGCGGGCGGTCAGAGGGCGAGCTTCATGCCCTCGTGGCTCGCCACGAAACCGAGGCCCAGGTAGAAGCGGTGTGCGTCCTGGCGGGTCTTGTCCGTGGTGAGCTGCACCAGCGCACAGCCGCGCTGCCGGGCCTGGTCGATGGCCCAGGTCATCAGCTCCCGGCCCAGCCCCTGGCCGCGCCGGTCGGACCGGACCCGGACCGACTCGATCAGGGACCGCTCGGCGCCGTGCCGGCCGAGTCCGGGGATGTAGGTGATCTGGAGGCAGCCGACCAGCTCGCCGCCCTGCTCGGCGACGATCAGCTGGTTGCGCGGGTCGGAGCTGATGTCCGCGAACGCCCGCTCGTACGCCTCGTCGACCTCGGTGAAGTCACGGGCCTTGCCGAGGACGTCATCGGCGAGCAGGGCGATGACGGCGGGCAGGTCGGCCCGTACCGCCTCGCGGTAGATCATGTCGGTCATGCCGCTGAGCCTGGCACAGTGACGTCGGCGGATGGGTCGGTGCCGCTTGCCGGGAGGGGGCAGCATAGGGCGGCATGGACCTTCTGTTCCTGCCGTTCCGGTGGATCTACCGGGCGTTGGTGTGGTTCGCGAACTCACCCCGCACGCTGATCACGTCGTATCTGCTGATGATCGTGGTGGCGGGGGTCATCTACGGCGAGGTCGAGCAGCGCAGCCCTGCCGACGCCGTCTGGTGGGCGGTGGTGACCGCGTCCACCGTCGGGTACGGCGACATCTCGCCGACCACCTGGGCGGGCCGGACGCTCGCCGCGCTGCTCATCTCGACCATGGTGTTGCTGGTGATCCCGCTGATCACCGCACACTTCGCCAGCCGGCTCATCGTCGATGACGACGCCTTCGTGCACGAGGAGCAGGAGCAGCTCAAGACCGACGTGCGGCGGATGCGGGCGCTGCTGGAGGAGATGGCCGCCCGGCAGGGCATCGAGCTGCCGCCGCTGCCGCCGACCCGGCCGGTCACCGAGCCGGGCAGCGTAGCCCGTCCCTGGGGACGGTCAGGTCGATCAGGTAGGCGTCCACCGCCGCGGTGATGCAGGAGGTCTGCGGGTAGGCGGTGTGCCCCTCGCCTTCCCAGGTGAGCACCCGACCGACGCCCAGCATCGAGGCGAGCCGGGGGGTCTGTTCGTAGGGCGTCGCAGGATCGCCGGTGGTGCCGACCACCACGATGGGCGGCGCGCCGTTGGCCCGGCCGGTCGGGTACGGGTCCCGCCCGCCCGGCCACTCGACGCAGCTCAGCATGCCGACCGCCAGCGCCGGCCCGAACAGCGGGTACTTCGTGCGCCACTGTGACTGCAACTGGCGGATCTGGGCCCGGCTCGGCTTCTCCGTCTCGTCGGTGCAGTTGATGGCGAGGTTGGCGTCGAACAGGTTCGAGTAGTGCCCGTCGCTCTCCCGCCCCGCGTACGCGTCGGCGAGCCGGAACACGTCCTTCGGGTCACCCTCGGCCAGCCGGTCGATCGCCCGGGCCAGCTCCTGCCAGCCGGACTCGGTGTAGAGCGAGGAGATGACCGCGTAGAAGACCCAGCCGGGAGTCGCCTCCCGCCCGTCGTCGCCGCGGACCGGCGAGACCCTGGCCTTGTCGATGGCCGTCGTGACGGCGGCGCGCGCGTCCGGTGCGATCGGGCAGCGGTCGGCGGTCGCGGCGCACCAGCGGGTGAAGTTGTCGAAGGCCCGCTCGAAGCCGCGGGC
The DNA here is from genome assembly GCF_036059255.1 of Micromonospora sp. NBC_00389. Classification (NCBI taxonomy): domain Bacteria; kingdom Bacillati; phylum Actinomycetota; class Actinomycetes; order Micromonosporales; family Micromonosporaceae; genus Micromonospora; species Micromonospora sp. NBC_00389. The sequence goes on from NZ_CP107947.1 coordinate 3,329,107, forward strand.
CTGGCTCTCCGAGCTGGCCACCAGCCGCTGCTGCGGGTCGACCGCGCCGTCGAGCACCAGCGCCCGCACCCGCTGCGGGTAGAGCTGGGCGTAGACGGCGCCGAGCAGGGTGCCGTACGAGTAGCCCAGGTAGGTGAGCTTGTCGTCGCCGACGGCGGCGCGGACCGCGTCCATGTCCCGGGCGGCCTGCTCGCTGCCGTACAGCGGCAACTGGTCGCCGTACCGGTCGCCGCAGCCGCGCCCGATCCGCTGGCTCAGCCCCACGAAGCCGTCGAACGCCGACTGGCTGGTCGGATCCGGGTCGTAGCCGAAGCTGGCGTCCAGGTCGGCGTCGGAGATGCACTTGACCGGGCTGGACCGGGCCACCCCGCGCGGGTCGAAGCCGACGATGTCGAAGCGTTCGGTGATCGTGGTGGGCAGCCCACCGAACTGGGTGCCGAAGGAGAGGTAGACGGCGGTGTCGACGCCGGAGCCACCGGGACCACCCGGGTTGATCACCAGCGAGCCGATCCGGTCCCGCTGCTTGGTGGATCGGGCGCGCAGCAGGGCGATCTCGAAGGTCTGCCCCGCGCCCGGGCCGGCGGTCGCCCCGCCGCCGGTGCCCCAGTCGCGCGGGACGGCGATCCGGGTGCACTCGTAGCGCATGTCCGGTGCGCCCCGCCCGACCAACTCGTCGGCCACCTCCGGGCAGGCTCGCCAGGTCGGGGAGCTGCCGGTTGGCGCCGCCTCGCCCTCCACCTCGGTGCGTGGCGCGAACGCCGGCAAGGTGCAGCCGGCGGTGAGCAGCGCGGCCACGGCGAAGCCGGCGAGAGTGCGACGGACCCGGCGACTGGTCGCCATTCGAGGCTGGTCGGCGGTGCGGGTCACGTGGTCCTCCGGAGTCGAGTCGACGGCCAGGCTACGCGGGGCCGGTGGCGGCCCGGTCCACGGTGGCCGCCGGGTCGCCGCGCAGCACCTGGTCCACATCGAAGCGGATCGGGCGCTCGAGCTGGTCGTAGCGGCAGGAGCGAGGATCGCGGTCCGGCCGCCACCGGACGAACTGGGCGGTGTGCCGGAACCGTTCGCCCTCCATCGCGTCGTAACCCACCTCGACCACCAGCTCCGGGCGCAGCGGCTCCCACTCCAGGTTCTTCGTGCCGGTCCACCGGCTCACCCCGCCCGGGATGCGCTGGCCGCGCTCGTGGTCACCGTGCACCCACGGGTGCTCGCCGCCGGTGTCCCGGTAGGGCGCCAGCTCGTCGAGCAGCTCGGCCCGCCGGGCCATGCTGAACGAGGCGCTCACCCCCACGTGGTGCAGCACCCCCGCGTCGTCGTAGAGGCCGAGCAGCAGCGAGCCGACCACCGGGCCGGACTTGTGCCAGCGGAAGCCGGCCACCACCGCGTCCGCGGTGCGGGCGTGCTTGACCTTGAACATCAGCCGCTTACCCGGCTCGTACGGCAGGTCGGCCGGCTTGACGATCAGCCCGTCCAACCCGGCGCCCTCGAAGACGTCGAACCACCGGCGGGCGGTCTCCGGGTCGGTGGTCACCTGGGTGACGTGCACGGGCGGGCGCACCCCGGACAGCGCCTCCACCAACCGCTCCCGGCGGCGCGAGTAGGGCTGGTCGACCAGGGCCTCGTCGCCGATGGCCAGCAGGTCGAAGGCGACGAAGTCGGCCGGGGTGGTCTCGGCCAGCAGCTTCACCCGGGACGCGGCCGGGTGGATGCGCTGGGCCAGCAGCTCGAAATCCAGCCGGGGCTGGCCGCCCGGGCCGTCCCGCCGGATCACGATCAGCTCCCCGTCGACCACGCACCGCTCGGGTAGCTGTCGGCGGGCCTGCTCGACCACCTCGGGGAAGTAGCGGGTCATCGACTTGCCGCCGCGGCTGGCCAGCTCCACCTCGTCGCCGTCGCGGAACACGATGCACCGGAACCCGTCCCACTTGGGCTCGTAGGTCACGCCGGGCGCGGTGGGCAGCTTGGGGACGCTCTTGGCCAGCATCGGCTCGACCGGAGGGTTGATCGGCAGGTCCACGGCGACCAGTCAATCAGACGGTGCCGACAGTCGTGAGGCAGATCACCGTGGGTGCCGGGGTGGCGTGTCCGCCCGCGCGCCGCTCGTCCCGACCGGGCGAATCAGATAGCCGCAGGTCAGAGCTAGTTTCGCGAGGTGTCCGAGTGGGTCTGTGACTGCTGCGGGCGGTGGCGGGTGAGCGTCGAGCTGATCCGGGGCCGCTACCGGTACCGGCTGGTCCGTCGCTACCCGGAGCAGTTCGGCGGCGGCAAGAACGTGCTCGGCGAGGTCGGGTCGGTGCCGGAGTTGGCGGAGCTGCTGCGTCGGCGTACCCCGCTCACCCTGGCCGACCTGCGCGAAGCCGCCTGATTCCCGGCGGCGCTTCCGCAGCATGGCCGGCCAGTGGTTGCCCGGGTCACTATCCGTCGGGCAGCCTCGTCTCCATGGCGCGGTGTCGCCGGGCGGCGCCGCCGGGGAGGAGACGCGATGCGGTTCGAAGCCGGTACGGAGATCGCCGCCGACGCCCAGCGGGTGTGGGCGGTGCTGATCGACGTACAGCGGTGGCCCGAGTGGACGGCCTCGGTGAGCCAGATCGAACGGGGAGAGCCGGGGCCGCTCACCGTCGGCGCGACCGCGCGGTTGACGCAGCCAAAGCTGCGGCCGGCGGTGTGGCGGGTCACCGAGCTGACCGACGGGCGCGACTTCACCTGGGTCTCCGAGGCCCCCGGCGTGCGGACCCGGGCGGAGCACCGGTTGCTGCCGCTGCCCGACGGGCGTACCCGGGTCGAGCTGGCCATCGCGCAGTCCGGGCCGCTGGCCGGGCCGGTCGGCTGGCTGTACGGCGGTCTGCTCCGCCGCTACCTGCGACTGGAGGCCGACGGGCTCAAGCGCCGGAGCGAGCTGGGCTGACCGCCGGCTTCTCCAGCACGGCCAACCGGATGCCGTTCGGGTCCGGCCGGTGCGCCACGATCCGGTAGCCGTGCCGTTGGTACAGCCGCACGTTGCGGGCGCTGTCCGCGCCGGTGAACAGGGTGAACAGGGCCACCCGGGGCGGGCAGGCCGCCTCGATCGCAGCGAGCAGCCGACCCCCGACGCCCCGCCCCTGCTGGTCCGGGGCGACCGACAGCCGCCCGACGTGCGCGGTGTCCCCGTCGAGGTGGGCCCGCACGGAGCCGACCAGCCGGTGCCCCAGCCGGGCGGCGAGCACGGTGGTCGGACCGGTCAACACCGCCCTGACCTCGTCCAGTGTCTCGGTCAACGGCGGCAGGAACGGATCGGTGTAGTGCTGCGCCTCGGTCAGGTACGCGGCGCGCTGCACGGTGAGGATCTCGCCGGCGTCCGCGACACCGGCCGGGACGATGCTCGCCTCGACGCTCATCCGGGCAGCACACCACAGCCGCCGCCGTCCTCGACCGGCGGCCCACCCGGCCGGCCGTACCCTGACGCATGTCCAGACGAGGTCGAGGGGGAGCGGTGGCCGAGCTGACGTACCCGGAGGTGGGCCGGACCCGGCACGGGTCGCTGCCCGGCGGGTACCACCACCTGCGCCACCGGTACCCGCTGCCGGCCGGCTGTTTCGAGGTCGCGGCCGAGGCGGTGCTGAGCTGGCGGCTGCACCGCGCCGCCGGGGTCCGGATGCGCACCGACGCCCCGCGCGCCACCGAGGGCGTGCTGGTGACAGCCGGCCTGGGTGTCGGTCCGGCCCGCATCTGGGGGCCCTGCCGGGTGGTCTGGAGCGAGGAGTCGCCGGGTCTCGCCGGCTTCGGCTACGGCACCCTGCCCGGGCATCCGGAGCGCGGCGAGGAGGCGTTCGTGGTCGGCCGCGACGACGCCGGCGCGGTCTGGTTCGAGGTGCGGGCGTTCAGCCGCCCGGACCGCTGGTTGACCCGCGCCGCCGGCCCGGCCGTGCAAGCCGTGCAGCACACGTACGCCTGGTGGCTCGGCCGCACCCTGCGCCGGCTCTGCGCGGGCCGCTGACCAGCCGGCTGCTCAGGACCGCCGGCTGCTCAGAACCGGGCGAACGAGCGGATCGGGGCGCGAGGACCGTACTTCGGTGCCTGGATGCCGGCGGCCTCCAGCAGCAGGCACACCCGGCCCCGGTGGCCCCGGAACGGCTCCAGCAGGGCCAGCATCCGAGCGTCGTCACCCCGTGGCTCGCCGGCGAGGGCCCAGGCCACCGTGTTCGGGATGTGGTAGTCGCCGACGCTGACCGCGTCCGGGTCGCCGTAGGCGGTCCGGACCACCTCGGCGGCGGTCCACGGCCCGATGCCGGCGACGGCGGTCAGCCGGCGGGTGGCCTCGGTGGCGTCGGCGCAGCGCTCCAACCGGTCGGCGAGCGCGGCTACGCGGCGCAGCGTGTCGGCGCGGCGCTGCTCGACCCCGAACGGGTGGAACACCCAGTACGGGGTGGCGGCCACCGCGGCGGCCTCGGGCGGCAGCAGCAGCGGTTGCAGCGGACCGGGCGCCGGCTCGCGGAAGTGCCGCACGGTCGCCGAGTACGCCCGGTACGCCTCCTTGCCGGTGACCTTCTGCTCGAAGACCGCGCGCAGCAGCCGGGGGAAGACCTGCCCGGTGGCCGGCATCCGCAGCCCGCGATGCTCCCGGGCCAGCCGGGCGACCAGGGGGTGCGTCGCGGCCAGCTCGGCGAACCCGGTCAAGTCGTCGCGGAGCCCCGCGATCGCGTCCGCGCGGGCCAGCACGTGCTCGGCACCCGGCCCGTAGCCCTCGGCCACCAGCTCGCCGCCGGCTGGCCGCAGGGCGAGGGTTGCCGGTCCGTCCGGCGTGCGGGTGGCCCACCAGAAGGTGCCGGCGGCGACACGGGCGCACGGGTCGTACGGGCTGAAGGTGAGCGCACGGACCGACGCGGCCAGCCGGTAGCCGACCGGCGGGTGCAGCACCCGGGTCGCGGCGGGCTCGGTCTCGGTCACCCCGCCACTCTGCCAGGTCCCGCCGCGACGTCGGAGCCCGCCGTGCCCGTCATCCCTGCGCAGAGCGGGGGCGGGACGCCGGCACCACCGGTATGCCGACGTCCCGCGTACGACGGTGGCCAGCCGCGCCCTCCCCGGCTGCGACCGACCACCGCGTCCTCGTGGTGAACGTGCTCAGTACGAGTAGCCCGAGCTACCGGCGTCGCCCGTCCCGCTGTCGGCCGGCGGGGCGACCGCCTTCGGCGTCGAGGTGGGCAGGCAGCTCAGGTTCTTCTTGCCGTCCGGCTGGACCACGAACCAGGTGCCGCCGACGGCCTGGCCCTTCCACTGGCCGGGCTTCTTGTCGCCGATGTAGCGGTACACCGGCCAGCCGCCGACGGTGAGTTGACGGGTGCCGTCCTGCCGGGTGACGCTGCCGACCTTGTCGTCGGAGACGCCGGTGAGCTGCGGGTTGCCGTCGGTCAGTGCCGGCGGCCACACCTGCGCGCACTTGTCGACGCAGTTCGACGCGGGCGGGTCGGCGGTGTCCTTGTCGAAGCGGTACAGGATCCAGCCGTCCTGGTCCGTGACCACGCTGCCCATCCGGGCGACCTTCTTGCCGATCAACTGCTCGGTCAGGTCGACGTTCGCGGGCGGCGGCGCGTCGGCCACCGGGGCCTCCGCAGACGCCGAGGCCTCGGGTTCAGCCGTTGCGGTGGGCTCGGCCGCAGCGACGGCGACCGGCTCGGCCGCGCCCGGGTTCGCCCCGTCGTAACCCGCGGGAGCGCAGGCCGTTAGTGCGACCATCGCGCTCACGACGATGACGGTCCGCTTCATCTGTGCCACGTGCCCTCCTCATTCTTGGCAGTTCACCCATAGGTACGGCAGGAGAGCTGTCAAGGTTGAAGTAGTAACAGTGGTCAATTTCACTTGAATTGGTTGAACCGATTCGGGCGGTCGTCCGTATGGCACTGCACGGGACCGTTCCCACACAACGACAGATCGGCGCCGGTCATTGTGAAAATGGCCGGCGCCGACGCGGTACGCGACTTACATCGGCACCGTGACCAGCGGGCTGGCCACCCCGTTGCCGTCCACCGACTGCACCTGGAGCTGCTTGATGTCGCCGACCGGAGCCGATGTCGAGGCGCTCAGTTCGAGACCCTGTGGCCGGGTGTTGGTGCCGTAACCGCCGGCCGGCACCGACCAGGTGGAGATCACCTCGGTGGAGGCGTTCTTGCGCACCACCACCAATCGGCAGGTCCGCGGGCCGGGCAATTTCCGCAGGTTGAAGTTGATCCGGGTGCCGTAATCCCGGGTGACCAGGAACATCGTCGTCTGCACGCCCGTGGTCGGGTCGGTGGCGTCGACCTGGTCGCCCTCCTCCTCGGTGCCGCCGACGCCCGGGCCGGTCGGCCCGCCCGTCGGTCCGCCGGTCGGCGGATCGTTCGCCGGCGCGCTCGGCGTCGACTCGGCGAGCACCCCCGGCGGCTCGCTGTCGGCCAGGCTGACGAAGCCGAACCCGGTCAGGCCGCCGAGCACCACCACCGCCGCAGCGGTGGCGAGCATTTGGCGGAACCGGGTGCGCCGCCGGTCGGCCCGGACCGCGACCAGCGTCCGGTCCAGCAACGCGGGGTCGGTGGCGGTCTGCTCCAGCGCCATCATCGTCTCGCCGTCGATGTCGGAGAGCAGCCCGACCACCGGCACCATCGTCTCCAGCTCGGCCGCGCACGCCCAGCAGGTGGCGAGATGCTCCTCGAACCGCTCGGTGTCCTGCTCGTCGAGTACGCCGAGCGCGTACGCGGCGACGTCCATATGTTCTGGCCGGCTCATTCTGTCACCCCCCGTTCCTGCAGAGCCGTGCGAAGCGCACGCAGCGCGTAGTAGACCCGTGACTTGGCGGTGCCGAGTGGAAGCCCCAACTCCTCGGCGGCCTCCGGCACTGTCCGCCCCCGGAAGTACGTCGAGATCAGAATCTCGCGGTGCGACTGGCTCAGCGTACGTAGTGCGTCCGCCACCGTCATGGTGCGCAGCACCCGGTCGGTGCTGTCCGCCTCGGCGAACGCGGTCAGGTCCCGGTCGTACGTCTCCGGCGGCCGGGCCTGCTCACTGCGGTGCTCGTCGATGGCGATGCGGCGGGCCACGGTGACCAGCCACGGCCGCAGCGAACCCTGTCCCTGCGCCCCGAGGCGGTGCGCGTTGCGCCAGGCCCGCAGCAGTGTCTCCTGGACGATGTCCTCCGCGCGCTGCCGGTCCCCCCCGGTGAGCCGCATGACGAACATCAGCAACGGACCGGCGTGCTCGGCGTAGAGCAGCCGGATCAACTGGTCGGAGTGGCTCGCCTCGGTTGACGTCGCCTGATGGCGCCCGGGCGCCGGTCGCGGCGTCACCGGACCATTCTGGCGAGAGGTCGCTCGGGCGTCGACCCCTCGGGCAGACGAGGTTGGCCGCGATGAGGACCGCGCGGACAACCAGTCCGCGCGAACCGCGTCGCCATGCCAACCGGCCGCCACCGCGTGCATGCAGACCTCCGGGGTGTCCGTGACCAACGCCGGCCCACGAGGTGGGCCGCCCGGTGGTACGCACCGCCACCCCCGAGCGGATCAACGAACCGCGAAAAAAGTTTCTGCACAGCCCTCGGACGGGCCGGTCAGCGGCGGACGGAGAACAGGCCCGGCGGTGGCGGATCGGAGCCCGTGGCGTCGACGTCCCGCACCACCGGCACACCGCCGGCGAAGCGGTCCAGCTCGTCGCCGGCCACCACCCGGCCCGGAAACCAGTCGCCGGCCGCCCGGCGGGTCAGCTCGGGCACCGGGGGCATGGTCCGCCCGGCGACCAGCACCAGGTTGCCGTACCTCCGGCCGCGCAGCACCGCCGCGTCCCCGACCAGACAGGCCTGGGGCAGCACCGAGCGGACCGTGGCCACCTGCCCGCGGGCGTGCCGCAGCGGCGGGCCGTCGGCCAGGTTCGCCAGGTACCAGCCCGCCGGGCGGAGCACCCGGGCCACCTCGGCGGCGTACTCCACCGAGGTGAGGTGGGCCGGGGTGCGGGCACCGGCGAACACGTCGGCGACCACGACGTCGTAGCTGGCGTCCCGGGTGGCGGCCAGCACGGCCCGAGCGTCCTCGACCCGGACCCGCAGCCGGGCGTCGGCCGGCCAGGGCAGCGCCCGGCGGACCAGCTCCACGAGTGCGCCGTCCACCTCGGACACCCGCTGGGTGGAGCCGGGCCGGGTGGCGGAGACGTACCGGGGCAGGGTCAGCGCGCCACCGCCGAGGTGCAGCACCCGCAGCGGCTCGCCGGCGGGTGCGATCAGATCCAGCGCGGCGGCCAGCCGCCGGACGTACTCGAACTCCAGGTGGGTGGGGTCGGTCAGATCGACGTGCGACTGCGGCGCGCCGTCCAGCAGCAGCGTCCACGAGCCGGGCCGGTCCGGGTCCGGCAGCAGCTCAGCCTGCCCGGTGTCCACCTGCTCGACCAGCCGGTCACCTGCCCGTTTGCGTCCCATCGCAACCAGTATCCGCGCTCAGCGGGCGGCGCGGGCCGCGGCGGTCAGCGCGCGGTGCAGCAGCCGGGAATCGCCGAGCAGCGCCCGCAGGCGGCGCTCCAGGCCGGCGATCGGGATCAGGTTCTGCGGGGCCCGCGGGTCCTTGTACGGGGTGGAGGCGAACCGGGGCAGGGTGACCAGCGACAGGTCGGCCAGCTCGATCGCCGCCTCGATGGGCAGGTCGGCGGAGCACTCCACCCGGACGATGCCCGCCCACGGCGCGCCGAGCGCCACCGGCAGCCGCAGATACCACGACCAGCCGCCCCAGGCCGTGCCGAGCCGGAACACCGGCGAGCGCTCACCGGGCGCCAGGCTGGTCACCACCGTGGTCAGCCGGGCGTCGAGGTACTGACTGTGCTGCGTCTTGATGTAGCCGAGCGTGCGCGGCAGCTGCCGGCGGCTACGCAACGGGCCGTCCACCACCAGCAGGTCGCCGTCGACCCGGGCGGCGTCGGAGACCGCCACCTCCAGTGCGGTCAGCGGGCCCTGCACGGCGGCCGGCAGCTTGGCCAGCTCACCGGTGCCGCCCACCCGGTGCACCGGGTAGCGGATCGCCCCCGCCACCACGTCCTGGGCCGACGGGCTGGCCGTGAACAGACCCCGACCGACCCGGGTACCGGCCAGCTGCGCCGCGCCCCGGCCCAGGTCGCAGCGAACCACCCCGGCCGCGTACGAGGCGGCCAGCCCGGGGAACGACCCGCCGTCGGCCTCGGCCGTCCAGATGCTCGCGTCGATCCGGCGTACCCCGTCGACCAGCAGCACCACGTCCGGCGCCCGCACCCCCGGCCGTACCCCGATCGCCCGCCAGTCCACGGCGGGCAGCTCCACGTCCGCGTCGACCTGCGCGCTGCTCGGCGTGGCCGGCCCGGAAGCGGACGCCTCGAACGACGCCCCGTACGCCGGGTCCCACGAGTCGACGAAGAACGCGGCGTCAGTCACCGAATGAGCCTTTCGTTCGCGACTGCGGGGCTCCGCTGGGCTGCGCTCACCGGCCGGTCCGTTCCACGCGCGCCGAGCGGGCGTCCTTGCGTACCTCGAACCGGACCGGGATCCGCTCGGCCAGCGCCGGCACGTGCGTCACCACGCCGACCATCCGGTCACCCCGGGCGGCCAGGTTTTCCAGGGTGGCGGCCACCGTGTCCAGGGTGGCCGCGTCCAGCGTGCCGAAGCCCTCGTCCAGGACGATCGACTCCAGGCTCGCCGCCGTGGTGGACATCCCGGCGAGCTGTTCGGAGAGCGCCAGCGCCAACGCCAGCGACGCCTGGAACGTCTCGCCGCCGGAGAGGGTGCGCACACCCCGGCGCAGCCCGGCGTCGTGGTGGTCGACCACGAAGAACTCGCCCTTGTCGTGCACCAGCTCGTACTGCCCGGAGGACAGCTCCCGCAGGATCCCCGACGCGCCGTCGACCAGCAGGTCCAACGCCTCGGCCAGCAGCCACCGCTCGAAGTTGTTGGCCCGCAGGTGCCCGGCGAGCGCGCGGGCCACCTGCGCCTCCCGCTCGTGCCCGGTGCGCTGCTCGCGCAGCGTCCCGGCCTGCTCGCGGCGCTCCCGCAGCCGGCGTCGGTCGGCGTCGGCCCGCTCCACCGCCACCGTCGCGGCGTGTACCGGATCGTCCGCGACCGGCACGTCGGCGGCGGCGAAGATGTCGGCGATCCGCCGCTGCACGGCGTCGGCGGCCGCCTCGGCGTCGGCCACGACGGCGGCCCGGCCGGCCCGGTCGGCGCGGCGGCGCTCCGCCTCGGCTGTCGCCCAGCCGGTCAGCGCCGCCCACGCGGCGGCCACGTCGTCCCGGTCGGTCGCGGGCGGACCGAATCGGGCCAGACCGTCGCGGGCGGTGTCGAAGCCCCGCCAGGTCGCCCGCAGCCGCTCCTGCGCCGAGTCCACTCCGGCGCGGGCCTGGCGGGCGCTGTCCCGGCCCGCCCGGACGGCGGTCGCCGCCTCTTCCAGCGCGCGCCGCAGCCGCGCGTGCTCGGCCAGCTCCCGGCGCAGCGCGGCCGGCTCGGCCGCGCCAACGAGCTGCCCGTCAAGGTCGGCCAGCCGGGCGTCCAACTGCTCCTGCCGGGCCCTGGCCTGTACCAGCAGCCGCTCCAGGTCGCGCGCCGCGGTGTCCCGCTGCTGCACGGTCGCCTGGGCGGCCTTGGTGGCGGCCCGCGCCGCCTTGCCGGCCGCCGTGGCGGCGGCCACCGCCGAGTCGGCCGGCACCGCCGGCACCTCGGTCACCGGCTGCTCGCAGACCGGGCAGGGCCCGCCGGGATGCAGGTGCACCCGCAGGCTGACCGCCAGGTCGGTGGCCTTCGCCTCCTCGTGTGCCCGGAAGGCCGCCTCCAGCTCCGTGTCGGCCCGCTCGGCGTCGGCGCGGGCGGCGGCGAGCGCGGCCACCGCCGCGCTGTGCTCGTCGTTCGCCGCGCCCACCGCCGCGCGGACCGTCTCGGCCTCGCCGGTCAGCCGGTCACGATCGTCGTACGCCCGCAGCAGCAGTCGCAGCGCGCTCTCGTCCCCGGCGCCGGCCAGCTCGCCGCGCAGCTTCTCCTCCCGCTCCTCGGCCAGCGAGACGCCGGCGGCTGCCGCCTCGGCCTCGGCCCGCGCCTCGGTCACCGCACGGGCCACCTCGGCCACGCCACGCGGCGCGCGCACGCCGGTCAGCACGGTCAGCTCGTCGTCGAGGGCGGTCAGCGCACCGGCCGCCTCCCGCGCGGTGGCCCGGGCCGCTGCCAGCTCCGGCACGGCCGCGGTCACCGCGGCGGCCAGCTCGGCCATCCGGTCGACCCGGGCGTCGGCCTCGGCCAGCGCTTCGTCGTCCACGCCGGTGAGCCCGGCCAGCAGTTGGTCGACCGCGTCCAACCGGGCTTCCGCCTGCGCGGCACGCGCCGTCGCCCGCTTCTGCACGTCCTCGTAGACGCCGAGGCCGAGCAGGTTGACCAGGATCTGCTGTCGGGTCGCCGGCTTGGCGTGCAGGAAGTCGGCGAACTGCCCCTGCGGCAGCACCACACAGCTGGTGAACTGCTCGTACGGCAGCCCGACCGCCTCCAGCACCGCCTGCTCCATCTCGGCGGGGGTGCCTGCCACCACCTCACCGAGGTCGTCCGGGCTCAACCCGGTGTCCAGCTTGGTCACGTCGAAGCCGGCCGGCATCAGCTGCAACCCGGCGTTCGCGGTCTTGACGTTGCCCCGGCCGTCCCGGCGGACCACCCGGGTGGCCACGTACCGGGCGCCGCCGGACTCGAAGACCAGCCGCACCCGGGCCTCGGTCGACGACGGCGCGAGCGCGTTGGCCAGCCCTCGGGCGCCACCCCAGCGCGGCACCATGCCGTAGAGGGCGAAGCAGATGGCGTCCAGCACAGTGGACTTACCCGAGCCGGTCGGGCCGATCAGAGCGAAGAAGTCGGCGTCGGTGAAGTCGACCGTGGTGTCATCCCGGAAGACCGTGAAACCGGCCATGTCCAACCGCATGGGACGCATCAGTGGTCGACCTCCTCGAAGAGCTCGTCGAAGAGTTCCCGGACGCCCTCGTCTGCGTGGCCCCGGCTGTCCAGGTAGTCGGCGAACAACTCCCGGGGCGAGCGCCCCGACCGTTGCGCGATGCGGGCGCCGCTGCCCGGCGCGGCGAGCAGCTCCGGGTCGATCCGGATCTCCAGCGCTCGGGGGAGCAGCTCCTGGATCTCCTCGCGCAGGCCGGCGCGGGGTTGCTCCCGCACGTACACGCGCAGCCACGCGTCCGGCGCCTCGATCTCGGCGAGCTGGGCCAGGGTGCCCCGCACGGTGCGTAGCGCACTCGCCGCGGTCACCGGCACCTCGCGGACCCGGGCGGCGGTGGTGGCGGTCACCTCGACCAGCGTCACCGAGGGGATGTTTTCCTGCTCGCCGAAGTCGACCGCGAGCGGGCTGCCGCTGTAGCGCACCGGGCAGGGGCCGACGACCCGCTGCGCCCGGTGCAGGTGGCCCAGTGCCACGTAGTGCGCGGTGGCCGGGAAGACGGTGGCCGGCACGGCGTAGCCGAGCACGGTGTGCGCGTCCCGTTCGCCGCCGCCGGTGGCCGCGCCCGTCACGGTCAGATGCGCGGTGACCAGGTGCACCCGGTCCGGCTCGGTGAAGCCCTCGGTGAGCCGACCCAGCACCCGGCCCAGGTGGTCGGCGTAGGTCTGGTTGGCCTCGGCGGCGGTCAACTCGTACATCTCCAGCGCACGCACCGCGTACCGCTGGGACAGGAACGGGAGCGCGGCCAGCCGCCACCGCTCGCCGCCGGCGGTGGTGCCGTCGATCACGTGCTCGTCCGGGTTTTCCCGCACACCGCCGCGCAGCGTGATGCCGGCGGCCTCCGCCCAGGGTCGCAGCGCGTCCAGTGCCGGGCCGTTGTCGTGGTTGCCGCCGATCGCGACCACGTCCGCGCCGGTGCGACGCAGCGCGGTCAGCGCCCGGGTGACCAGCCGGGTCGCCTCCGAGGTGGGCGCGGCGGTGTCGTAGAGGTCGCCGGCGACGATGACCAGATCCGGCTGCTCGGCGTTGGCTATGTCGATCACGCCGGCCAGTACGGCCTTGTGCTCCTCGGCCCGGGACTGCCCCTTGAGCACCTTGCCGACGTGCCAGTCCGAGGTGTGCAGGATCTTCACCGTGGCTGCCTTCCGTGCTGCGCGACTGCGGGACTCACCGGGCCACCCCTAGAACGGGATGTCGTCGTCGGTGCCGCCGCCGGAGCCCACCACGGCGAACGGGTCGGCGGACTGGGTGATCGAGCGGAGCGTCTCCGATGGAGCCCGGCCCGCCTCGGAGACCCGGGTGGCCCAGGCCGGGAACGGGAACTCCAGGCAGAGCGGCACCGGGATGTCCGGCTGGTTGACGAACATGGTGCCCGGCTTGGCCAGCAGCGCCCGCTGCCGCTGCGCCGGGGGCAGGAAACCGTACTCCGGGCGGGAGGCCTCGGCCGGATCGAGCCGGCCGACCACCCGGATCGCCGAGTTGGTGACGATGCGCCGCTCCACCTCGCTCGCCGTCTGCTGGGCGCCGATCAGGATCACCCCGAGCGAACGGCCCCGCTCGGCGATGTCCAGCAGGACCTCCTTGATCGGCGAGGAGCCTTCCCGGGGGGCGTACTTGTTGAGCTCGTCGAGGACGACGAAGAGCAGCGGCTTGGCGGTGCCGGACTTCTCCTTGCGCTCGAACTCGCTCTTGAGCGTCACACCGACCACGAAGCGCTGGGCGCGGTCCGGAAGGTTGTGCAGGTCGACCACGGTGACCTGCGCGGACTCGCTGGTGTTGATCGAGTGCGGGCGGCGGGTGGTCAGGTCGCCGCGGATCAGCCGGGCGAGGTCCTTCTTGCTGCCGATCAACCGCCGGGCGAACGCGTTGACCGTGCCCAGGCCGACCGCGCTGCCCGCCCAGTCGGAGCGGGTCTCGTCGTCGTTGAGCTGGTCGACGATGTGGTCGACCAGGTCGCCGTAGGAGCCGAGCCGGACCCCGTCGATGCTCACCCCACCGTCGGCGGGCTGGGCGTACCGGGCCAGGTGCGCGGTGACCGAGTGGACCACCATCGTGTACTGCTGGCGCTCGTCGTCGGCGTCGGCGAAGACGTACGGCAGCAGCCGGTCGGCGCAGAACTCGCTGAGCGTCCAGTAGAAGGCGTCCACGCCGGTGAGGCGGCTGCTCACGTCCGGTGTGCCGGCGGAGTCGCCGACCCGGGGCGGGGCGTACACCCGCACGTCGGGGAAGGCGCCGGCGGTCAGCCCGAGCTTCGCGTACGCCGCACGGGTGGGCTCGTCGAGCCGGGTGTTGGGGTGGTCGAGGAAGAGCAGGTCCTCGCCCTTGACGTTGAAGATCAGCGCCTTGGCGTTGACCGCGTCGCCGCCCAGCACGCCCGAGCGGAAGACCGAGTAGAGCAGGAAGGTGGCGAAGCTGGTCTTGGTGGCCACCCCGGAGATGCCGGAGATGGAGACGTGCGCGCCCCGGCTGCCGTCGAGGAAGTCGGCGTTGAGGTAGACCGGCACCCCGTCGCGGCCCATCCCCATTGGGATGCGCCGCTCCATCCGGTCGAAGTGCAGCGCCCGGGCGCGCGCGTCACCCTCGGCACGGTGCACCACGGCGCCGGGGGTCGGCGGCACGTAGAACTCCGGATCGACCCGGGTGGTGGTCACCTCGGCCGCCTCCTGCACCTGCGCCGGCAGCGTCCCGTCGGCGATGGCGAAGACGTCCGAGTCGAACTGGGCACCCTCGTGCCGGGCCCGGACCTGGGTGACCACCCCGGCGATCGTCACCGGCTCCCGGTCGGGCAGCTCACGCCGGGTGACCACCACGTCGTCGAGCTGGAGGTAGCTGCCGGGCGCCACGGCCGTCCAGAACTGCAACGGGGTGGCGTCGGCGGTGCCGAGCACCCGGCCGACCGGCTGGCCCGGGCTGTCGAGGCCGTCGGGGCCGTCGTCGGTCATCGGGCGACTCGGGTCGGTCGGGCATCACGGTCGGGGCGCATGAGGTGCATCCTGCCCGAGGAGTACGACAGGTCGCCACGCGACGCGGCGGACGACACCATCCGCCGTCGCGCTCACGACGCTGGGTGTGCGACCGGCGACGGCCCGTCGCGGTGTCGGCTGTTACGGGCGGGCGTGGCGGAGCATGAGGACGCCGTCGTCGGCGGCGAGTACGTGCCGCAGCGGCAGCTGCCGGGGCGGCGTGGCGGTGCCGGCGGTGATCCGACCCGGGCCGGGGCCGGCGAGCAGCGGCGACACGGTGAGGCACAGCTCGTCGATCAGGTCGGCGGCGGTGAGCGCGCCGAACAGGTGCGGGCCGCCCTCGCAGAGTAGTTGGGACAGCCCGCGCCGGTGCAGCTCGTCGAGCCCGGCGGCCAGGTCGACCCGGTCCGCGCCGAAGGGCAGCACGTCGGCGACGTCGGTGAGGCCGGGCGGCGGGTCGGCGCCGGCGTGGGTGAGCACGATCGGGCGTACCGGCGCGTCGGCGAGGGCGGCCTGCGCGGGGTCCAGGTCGAGCGTGCCGGAGACGACCACCAGCGTCGGGTACTCGGCCAGCCCGTTCGCGCGGCGCCAGGCGCGGCGGCGCTCGTCGAGCCGAACCGCCCGGTAGCCCTCGTGCCGGAGCGTGCCGGCGGCCACCAGCAGCGCGTCGCAGAGCATCCGCAGCAGGCCGAAGACCCGCTTGTCCGGCTCGCCGGATAGTCCGGCGGAGTAGCCGTCCACGGAGACCGCGCCGTCCAGGCTGGAGACGAAGTTGACCCGCAGCCGGGGCCGGTCGGCGCGGCCGTAGAGCGTGGTCAGCGCGGCGTCGTCGAGCGGCAGCTCGGACGGCTCGGGCCAGAGCCGTCGGATCGGGATTCCGACGGTCATTCGCTGGCCGGACCAGTGACCGGAGGGGTCGGTCGGGCGGTACGGTGCTGACAGTCGCACCAGTTCCGGCCCGGGCATTCGTCGTGTCGCCGGGCCCGGCACGCTCGGCAGATCATGCTCGAAGCCTAAGCCGCGGGAGGACAGGGACAGCATGCCGCGTCAGATCTTCCAGCTGAAGATGTCCCTCGCCGGCGTACGCCCGCCGGTGTGGCGCCGGGTGCTCGTCCCGGCCGGCTACACGTTGGACCGACTGCACCGGGTGGCCCAGCACGCGATGGGCTGGCGCGACTGCCACCTGCACTCGTTCGAGATCGACGCTGTGCAGTACGGCGAACCCGACCCGGACGGGGAGTTGGCGCTGCACGACGAGCTGGACGTCCGGCTGGACGCGGTCCTCGGCAAGGGCAGTCGGTTCTCCTACACCTACGACTTCGGCGACTGGTGGGAGCACGACCTGGTGGTCGAGGACGCGCTGACCGCCGACCCCGATGAGCGGTACCCGCTCTGTCTGGACGGCGAGCGGGCCTGCCCGCCGGAGGGTATCGGCGGGCCGCTGGGCTACCGCGCGCTGCTGGTCGCGCTGGCCGAGCAGGGCGATCCGGCGGACCTCGACGACCCACAGCAGGCGATGCTGCGCGACTGGGCAGGCTCCACGTTCGACCCGTCCCGCTTTGACGCCAGCCGCACCAACACCCTCCTGCGCCGCTTCTGCTGACGTCGCGCCACCCACCGCTCGCTCCTGCCGCGCCGCCCACTGTGGGGTGAGGCGCCTGGCGGGCCGGTGGCGGTAACGATCTGGGAACGCTCCCATCGACCTATTGACACCCCCGTTACCCGCCGGCAATCTCATGGGAGCGCTCCCGGGAGTGTCGTGGGTCACCCACGCTCCTCGGATCCGGCGCGGCAAGCACCCCCCACCACACCCACCCAGCCTCACCACCGGAAAGAGGGGTCAGCGAATGAGTGTCACCACGCGGCGTACCCGCCTGGCGGCCGCTGCCCTGGCCGCGATCACCGCAATCGGCGGTCTCGCGGCCTGCGGCAACGACGACGAGCCGGCGGCCGGCGAGAAGCCGGCAAAGCTGGTCGTCGACACCTTCGGCGAATTCGGCTACGACGAGATCGTCAAGCAGTACGAGAAGGACACCGGGATCAAGGTCGAGCTGCGCAAGACTGCCCAGCTCAACGAGTACCGCCCGAAGATCGTCCGCGCGCTGGCCACCGGCAAGGGCGCCTCCGACGTCATCGCGCTCGAAGAGGGCATCCTCAACGAGTTCAAGGCCAACCCGGCCAACTGGGCCGACCTCGCTCCGCTGGTCGCCGACCACAGCAAGGACTACCTGCCCTGGAAGTACGAGCTGGGCAAGGCGCCGGACGGCCGGCTGATCGGCCTGCCCACCGACGTCGGCAGCCTCGCGGTCTGCTACCGCCGGGACCTGTTCGAGGCCGCCAAGCTGCCCACCGAGCGGGACCAGGTCGCCGCCCTCTGGCCGGACTGGAACGGCTTCATCGAGACCGGCAAGAAGTACCGCGCGGCCACCGGCAAGGGGATGCTCGACTCGGTCACCACCGCCTCCAGCGCCGTGATGTTCCAGAAGGGCGGTGACCTGTTCTACGACAAGGAGGACAACGTCGTCGCCGAGACCAGTTCGTCGGTCAAGGCGGCCTGGGACACCGGTGTCGCCATGGCGGACGCCAACATCTCCGCGAAGACGGCGACCTGGTCGCCGGAGTGGTCGGCCGGCTTCAAGCAGGGCACCTTCGCGGCGACCTTCTGCCCGTCCTGGATGCTCGGCATCGTCCAGGAGAACTCCGGCCCGGAGAACAAGGGCAAGTGGGACGTGGCGGCGGTCCCCGGCGGCGCGGGCAACTGGGGCGGCTCCTGGCTCGCCGTGCCGGAGCAGAGCAAGTACCAGAAGGAGGCGGCGAAGCTCGCCGAGTACCTCACCAACGCCCAGAACCAGGTGGCGGCGTTCAAGCTCAAGGGCCCACTGCCGACCAACCTTGAGGCGCTGAAGAACCCGGACTTCCTCGCCTACACCAACGAGTACTTCAACAACGCCCCGACCGGAAAGATCTTCGGCGACAGCGTGGCGAAGATCCAGCCGCTGCACCTCGGCCCGAAGCACCAGGGCATCAAGGAGAACGCCTTCGAGCCGGCACTGCGGTCGTACGAGAGCGGGCAGGCCGCGAAGGACAAGGCCTGGGAGCAGTTCGCCAAGGACGCCAAGACCCAGGGCGCCTTCTGACCTCTGATTCCTCTCCACAGCGGTGGCGTCCGGGCAGCCGTCCGGACGCCACCGGTGGCGTCCTGTTCCGCGTGCCACCCCGCAGCGCCGGCCTCCCGGCGCCGGGAAAGGAAATCCCATGAGCCTGCCGGCCACGACGGCGCCGCCGCCTCCCGCCGCGCCGCCCCCTGACCCGTCCACCCCGCGCCGGTCCCGCGCGCACTCGCTGACCCGCCTGGACCTGAAGTTCTCGCCGTACCTCTACATCGCGCCATTCTTCGTGATCTTCGGCGTCTTCGGGTTCTACCCGATGCTGCGGACCGCCTGGATGTCGCTGCACGACTGGAACCTGGTCGGTGACCACACCTTCATCGGGTTCGACAACTACACCGCGCTCGTCACCGACGAGTACTTCTGGAACGCCACGGTCAACACCTTCGGCATCTTCCTGCTCTCCACCGTCCCGCAGCTACTGCTCGCCCTCTTCCTGGCGAACCTGCTGAACCGGACCTTCCTCCGCGCCCGGACGGTGTTCCGGATGGCGATCTTCATGCCGAACGTGGTCTCGGTCGCCGCGGTGGCGATCGTGTTCGGGATGCTCTTCCAACGCGACTTCGGCGTGTTCAACTGGCTGCTCGGCATGGTCGGCGTCGACCCGGTGGACTGGGACGCGCAACGCTGGAGCTCCTGGACCGCCGTCGCGTCGATGGTCAACTGGCGGTGGACCGGCTACAACACGCTGATCCTGCTGGCCGGCATGCAGGCCATCCCGCGTGACCTGTACGAGGCCGCGTCGATCGACGGGGCCAACCAGTGGAAGCAGTTCTGGCGGATCACCCTGCCGATGCTCACCCCGACCTTCGTCTTCGTGGTGATCCTGTCGACCATCGGCGGACTGCAGCTCTTCACCGAGCCGCTGGTCTTCGCCAACGGCAACATCACCGGTGGCGACCAGCGGGAGTTCCAGACGCTGGCCATGTACATGTACGAGCTCGGCATCGAGAACCTGAACACGGCGGGGTACGGCGCCGCCGTGGCCTGGGCGATGTTCATCATGATCGCGCTGTTCTCGCTGCTCAACTTCCTGCTCGTCCGCCGCTCGGTGAAGTGAGGAGACAGCCGTGAACTCCGCCTCCCAGCGCCTCTGGCGCACCAGCCCGCTGACCTACTGCGCACTCGTGCTCGCGGTGCTCTTCTCGATCTATCCCTTCTACTACATGATCGTCATCGCCACCCGCAGCCTGGACGCCATCAACGACGTGCCGCCGCCGATGACGCCCGGCGACTCGTTCGGCGACAACTTCGGCCGGGTGCTCGACAACGACGCGGCGAACTTCGTCACCGGCCTGATCAACTCGCTGATCGTCTCGTCGGTGGTCACCCTCTCCGTGGTGATCACCGGGTCGCTGGCCGGCTTCGCGTTCGCCAAGCTGCGTTTCCGGGGCCGCAACGTCCTGCTGCTGTCGATCATCGTGACCATGATGATCCCCACCCAGCTCGGTCTGATCCCGCTCTGGGGGATGATCCAGGATCTCGGCTGGTACGACACCCTCTACGCGGTGACCGTGCCGTTCCTGGTCAGCGCGTTCGGCGTGTTCATGATGCGGCAGTACGCCAGCCAGGCGGTCTCCGACGAGCTGATCGAGGCCGGCCGGGTCGACGGGGCCAACACGTTCCGGATCTACTGGAACATCGTGCTGCCGGCGCTGCGGCCCGCCGCAGCCGTGCTCGGCCTGCTCACCTTCATGGAGACGTGGAACTCCTACCTGTGGCCGTACGCGGTGCTCACCCCGGAGAACCCCACCCTGCAGGTGTCGCTGGCGTTCCTGTCGTACGCCTACTACACCGACTACTCCCAGGTGTTCGCCGCCACGGCGATCGGTACCGTACCGCTGGTCATCGTGTTCATCGTGTTCGGCCGCCAGATCATCGGCGGGATCATGGAAGGTGCCGTCAAGTCGTGAGCAACCCCGCCAGCCCGCCCGCCGTCGGCGTCCTCGACGAGCGCCCCGGGCTGACCTTTCCGCCCGGCTTCCTGTGGGGGGCCGCGACCGCGGCGTACCAGATCGAGGGGGCGGCGGCCGAGGACGGCCGTACCCCGTCGATCTGGGACACCTTCAGCCACACCGACGGCCGGGTGCTCGCCGGGCACACCGGCGACGTGGCCTGCGACCACTACCACCGGCTCGGCGGCGACGTCGCGCTGATGGCCGAGCTGGGCCTGAAGTCGTACCGTTTCTCGGTCTCCTGGCCCCGGGTACAGCCCGGCGGCACCGGCGCCGCCAACCCGCAGGGCCTGGACTTCTACCGGCGGCTCGTCGACGAGCTGCTGGCGCACGACATCGAGCCGTGGCTCACCCTCTACCACTGGGACCTGCCGCAGCCGCTGGAGGACGCCGGCGGCTGGCCGGCCCGGGACACCGCCGCCCGCTTCGCCGACTACACGACGCTGGTCGCCGACGCGCTCGGCGACCGGGTGCGCTACTGGACCACGCTGAACGAGCCGTGGTGCTCGGCGTTCCTCGGCTACGGCTCCGGCGTGCACGCCCCCGGCCGCTCCGACGGCGCGGACGCCGTCCGCGCCGGACACCACCTGATGCTCGGGCACGGCCTGGCCGTGCAGGCGCTGCGGACCGCCCGGCCCAGCGCCGAGGTGGGCGTGACGGTCAACCTGTACCCGGTCGACCCGGCCAGCGACGCCCCCGCCGACGTGGACGCGGCCCGGCGGATCGACGCGCTGGCCAACCGGTTCTTCCTCGACCCGCTGCTGCGCGGGTCGTACCCGGCGGACCTGGTGGCCGACCTGAGCACGGTGACCGACTTCGACCACGTGCGCGACGGGGACCTGGCGACCATCTCCACGCCACTGGAGGTGGTCGGGGTCAACTACTACAGCCGGCACGTGGTCGCCGCCCCGGTCGAGGGCGCCGAGCCGGAGCCGTACTGGCGGGCACCCTCCTGCTGGCCGGGTAGCGAGGACGTCCGGTTCGTCACGCGCGGCGTCCCGGTCACCGACATGAACTGGGAGATCGACGCCCCGGGCCTGACCGAGACGTTGCGCCGGGTGCACGACGAGTACACCGACCTGCCGCTCTACGTCACCGAGAACGGCTCCGCGTTCGTCGACACGGTGGTCGACGGGCAGGTCGACGACGTCGACCGGCTGGCCTACTTCGACGCCCACCTGCGCGCCGCGCACGAAGCGATCAACGCCGGGGTGCCCCTGCGCGGATACTTCGCCTGGTCGCTGATGGATAATTTCGAATGGGCCTGGGGTTACACCAAGCGGTTCGGCATGATCCATGTCGACTACGACAGCCAGGTCCGCATCCCCAAGTCCAGTGCCAGGTGGTACGCCTCGGTGATCCGACGCAACGGTCTGGCCGCACAATAGGCTCGGGCCAGCCATCAGGGCGGTCCTGGTGTCCACCTCCCGCAGGTGGCACCGGGTCCGCCCGCCGTCGGAGGAGCAGACGATGACAACGCAGCGCACCCGGTCGCTCGGGCGCCCGACCCTCGATGCGGTCGCGGCGCGCGCCGGCGTCGGGCGGGGCACGGTCTCCCGCGTGGTCAACGGCTCGCCCCAGGTCAGCCCGGAGGCCCGGGCCGCGGTCCAGCAGGCCATCGCCGAGCTGGGGTACGTGCCGAACCGGGCCGCCCGCGCGCTGGTCACCCAGCGGACCGACTCCGTCGCGCTGGTGGTGTCCGAATCCGGTGATCGGGTCTTCACCGAGCCGTTCTTCGCCGGCATCGTGCGGGGGATCAGCTCCGCGCTGTTGGAGACGCCGATGCAGCTCTGGCTGGCCATGGCCCAGTCGCCGGTGGAGCGGGAGCGGGTCGAGCACCACCTGACCAACCAGCACGTCGACGGCGTACTGCTGCTGTCGTTGCACGACTCCGACCCGTTGCCGACCCTGCTGGAGGAGCGCGGCCTGCCCGCCGTCCTCGGCGGCCGGCCCGCCCGGATGCTGCAACCGGGCGCCCAGGCGGCCTGGTTCGTCGACGTGGACAACGTTGGCGGCGCCCGGCAGGCGGTGGAGTACCTGGCCGGCCGGGGGCGGCGCCGGATCGCCACCATCGCCGGGCCGCAGGACATGGGCGCCGGCCTGGCCCGGTTGGCCGGCTACACCGAGGCTGTCAAGGCCACCGGGGCCGGCGTCAACCCCGACCTGATCGCGTACGGCGACTTCAGCGAGGGCAGCGGCGCGGCCGGCATGCGGCGGCTGCTGGATGCCTGCCCGGACCTGGACGCGGTCTTCGTCGCCTCCGACCTGATGGCGTTCGGCGCGCTGCGTACCCTGCGCGAGGCCGGCCGGCGGGTGCCCGAGGACGTCGCGGTGATCGGCTTCGACGACGCGCCGATCTCCCGGCAGGCGGATCCGCCGCTGACCACGGTCTTCCAGCCGGTGGAGGAGATGGGCCGGCAGATGGCGCGACTGCTGGTCGCCCGCATCCGAGGCGACGACCTCCCCGCCCCCCACATCCTCCTGGACACCCAACTAGTCCACCGCGCCTCCGCCTAACCCCCCGGCCTCCCCGCTCGCGCCCCTCGCGCCCGCGCCCCCTCGCGGCGTGATCATGAGGTTGACGGGGACAATTCGGGCACGATGCACCGCTAACATCATGATCACCGGGTGAAGCGCGCGCATGATCGCGCTCGATCCTGGATGTAGTGGTGTTGGGCTTGGGCGAGGGGACTACATCCTGGATCGAGCGCGATCATCGGGTGCGGGGTGCGGGGTGCGGGGTGCGGGGTGCGGGGTGCGGTGGGTGGCGTGGTCAGGCGGGGGTGGGGGTCCAGCGGCGGAGTTCGCGCTTGGCCAGGGAGTTGCGGTGGACCTCGTCGGGGCCGTCGGCCAAACGCAGGGTGCGGATCTGCGCCCAGAGGGCGGCCAGCGGCGTGTCCTGGCTGACGCCGGCGCCGCCGTACCCCTGGATGGCCTTGTCGACCACCCACTCCGCCATCGCCGGCGTGCCGATCTTGATGGCCTGGATCTCGGTGTGCGCGCCCTTGTTGCCGACGGTGTCCATCAGCCAGGCCGTCTTGAGCACCAGCAGCCGGGACTGCTCGATGCGCACCCGTGACTCGGCGATCCACTCCCGGACCACGCCCTGCTCGGCCAGCGGCCGGCCGAACGCGATCCGCTCGTTGGCCCGCCGGCAGAGCAGCTCCAACGCCCGCTCGGCCATCCCGATCATCCGCATGCAGTGATGGATGCGCCCCGGGCCCAGTCGGGCCTGGGCGATGGCGAAACCGGTGCCCTCGGCGCCGATCAGGTTCTCCGCCGGAACCCGGACGTCGGTGAAGTCGATCTCGGCGTGCCCGCCGTGGGAACCGTCGGTGTAGCCGAAGACGGTCATGCCCCGGCGCACCGTCACCCCCGGGGTGTCCCGGGGGACCAGCACCATGCTCTGCTGGCGGTGCCGGTCGGCGTCCGGGTCGGTCTTGCCCATCACGATGAAGATCTCGCACTGCGGGTCCATCGCACCGGACGACCACCACTTGCGCCCGTTGATCACGTACTCGTCGCCGTCGCGGGTGATCCGGGTGGCGATGTTGGTGGCGTCGGAGGACGCGACGTCCGGCTCGGTCATGCAGAACGCGGAGCGGATCTCGCCCTCCAGCAGCGGCATGAGCCAGCGCTCCCGCTGCGCGTCCGAGCCGAACTCGGCCAGCAGTTCCATGTTGCCGGTGTCCGGAGCCGCACAGTTGACCGCCTCCGGTGCCAGGTGCGGGCTGCGCCCGGTCAGCTCGGCGAGCGGGGCGTACTGGAGGTTGGTCAGGCCGGCGCCGTAGCGCGGGTCGGGCAGGAAGAGGTTCCACAGGCCGCGCTTGCGGGCCTCCGCCTTCAGCTCGGCGAGCACCGGGGTACGCGACCACGGGTCGCCGGCGGCCGCCTGCTCGGCGTGCACCGCCTCGGCTGGATAGACGTGCTCGGTCAGGAACCGGGTCAGCTCGTCGCGCAGTTCCTCGGTCCGGGCGTCGTACGAGAAATCCATCACCGCTCCCTGGCGGCGGTCAGCCCGTGTTCGACCAGCGGTGCCACCATGTCGCCGATCCGGTCGAAGCCCTCGCCGAGCGTCTGCCCGAGCGTGTGGCGGTAGTGGATGCCCTCGCAGATGACCGCGAGCTTGAAACAGCCGAGTGCCACGTGCCAGTGCAGCGGCCCGACGTCGACGTCGCTGCGCCCGGCGTACCGGTCGATCAACTCGGCGCCGGTGGGGAAGCCGGCGCGCGGGCCGAGCCCGTCGGCGACCGGATTGCCGGCGGTCGTCTCGCTGTCGCCCAGCACGTTCCAGTACGTCAGTAGCAGCCCCAGGTCGGCGAGCGGGTCGCCGAGGGTGGCCATCTCCCAGTCGAGCACCGCGTGCACTGCCACCGGGTCGGCCGAGGCGAGGAGATTGTCCAGCCGGTAGTCGCCGTGCACGATCCGGCCCGCGTTCGCACCCTCGGGCGCGGTCGCCGCGAGCAGGTCGCGCAGCTCGTCGATGCCGGGCAGTGGGCGGCTGCGCGAGCGGTCGAGCTGCCCGGCCCAGCGGCGGACCTGCCGGGCCAGGTAGCCCTCGGGACGGCCGAAGTCGCTCAGCCCGACCGCGGCCGGCTCGACGGTGTGCAGCGCGGCCAGGGTGTCCATCATCGCCATTGCGAGGGCCCGGCGTCGCTCGTCGCCCAGCGGGTCGGTCTGGTGGCGGTTGCGGAACACCTCGCCGGGCATTCGCTCCATCAGGTAGAACGGCGCGCCGAGCACCTCCGGGTCGGTGCAGAGCAGCAACGCACCCGGCACCGGCACATCGGTCGGCGCCAGTGCCGAGATGACCCGGAACTCGCGGGCCATGTCGTGGGCGGTCGCCAGCACGTGCCCCAGCGGCGGCCGGCGCAGCACGACCTCTCGGTCGCCGAGGCGTAGCAGGTACGTGAGGTTGGACTTGCCGCCCGCGATCAGTTGGGCCCGCAGCGGGCCGACGGCCAACTCGGGGCGGTGCTCTGCCAGATAGTCGGCGAGCCGGGCCAGGTCCAGCCCGGCGGGCGAGGCCGGAACGGCTCCCGGCCGGATCGCATCGACGGCCGGATCGGTCATCCGACTAGTTGATGGCAGCCGGCTCACGTTGTCAAGGTCGGATTTTGCCCTCGGGACATGCCTCTGCAACAGGGACGAAATGGTCACGGACCAGGCTGGGACCAGCCCTGCCGGCCGCTGCCGGCCCGCCGAGCGGAGGGACAGACATGTTGCTGCGAGTTCGGGTCACCCTGCCGGACCGTCCGGGCACCCTCGGCCAGGTCGCCCGCACGCTGGGCGTATCCGGCGCGGACATCGTCCAGGTGGTGGTCCTGGAGCGGCTCGGCGGGCGCGCGGTGGACGACTTCACGGTGGTCTGGCCGGGCGCGGCCCGGGTGGAGCGGCTGCTGGCCGGCCTCGCGGCGATTCCGGGCGTCCGGGTGGACGGTGTGTGGCGGGCGATCGGCGCGCCCACCACCACCGGCCAGGACGCGGAGTTGCTGGCCCAGGTCGCGGCGAACCCCGCCGACGGGCTGGCCACCCTGGTCGACGCGGTACCCGGGCTGCTGGCGGCCGACTGGGCCGTTGCCGCCGTGGTGCCGCTGGACTGGGCGTCGCGGACCGGAGGCACCGGCGGGGCGACCGTCGAGCACGCCAGCTGGCGGGCTCCCGTACCGCTGCGGCTGCCGGAGGTGACCCCGCTGCGCGGCCGGTCGGTGACCACGCCCGACGGCACGCACCACGCGATCACGCCGTTCGGCCGGGCCGGCCTGGTGCTGGTGGTGGCCCGTGAGCACAGCGACACCCTCTCCGCCGCCGCGTTCCACAGCACCGAGGTGGACCGGCTCACCCAGCTCGTCCGGGCCAGCGCGGTGATCCTCGGTGACCGGCTGGACCTGGTCGGTGCGCCTCCGGTGGTCGCTGGCCCCTGAGTGACCCGAGGAGTTCCCGGGACGTCACCGGCGAGCAACCGGCCGGCAACAGCCGGAGGCGAGGCTCATACCGGGGAAGGGAGCCAACCATGACGTTGTGGCGGATTCGAGCCACCGTGGACGACCGACCGGGGTACCTGTCGGTTCTCACGGCGAGCCTCGCGCTGCGCGGGGTCAACATCCTCACCGTGCAGGTGCAACCCACCGAGCACGGCGCGGTGGACGATTTCCTGGTCGACGCGCCGGACGCGCTCGACGAGGCCGAACTGATCGCCGCCGTCGAGCGGGGTCGGGGCCGGGACTGCTGGGTGGCGCGCAGCGAGGCGCGCGGCCTGGCCGACCAGCCCACCCGGGTGCTCGGGCTGGCCAACCGGCTGGTGCGCGACCCGGACGCGACGGGCGAGGCGCTGCGTACCCTGCTCGGCGCGGATTCGGTCAGCTGGCGGCCCGCGTCGATCGGCCTCGACCGGGGGATCGTCGGCGCCAGCATGCTGCTGGCCGACCCGGCGGGCGGCTCGTTCGCGCTGCGACGGGCCGCGCCCGCCTTCACTCCGGCGGAGTACGCGCGGGCGCAGGCTCTGGTCGAGCTGGCCGCCACGGTGGCGCGCCGGGCCGCCGAACAGGTCACCCTGGTGCTGCCTGACGGTGCCGAGCTGACCGTCCGGCCGGCCTGCGCGGATGACGTGGCGGGCGTGCTGGAGCTGCACGAGGGTTGCTCAGCGCGCAGCCGGCACCGGCGCTACCTGGGCGGGGCGGCGCTGCCGCAGCCGGCCCGACTGCGCCGGCTGCTGGAGCCGAGCCGAGGGCTGACCCTGATCGCCTCGGCACCGGCCTCCGACGGTGTGGCGGAGTCGGTGGTCGCGATGGCGAACCTGCTCGGCGAGGGCGACGAGGCCGAGGTGGCGCTGCTGGTACGCGACGACTGGCAGCGGCGGGGGCTGGGCTCGGCGCTGCTGCGCCGGCTGGTCGGGCACGCCGACCGGGCCGGGTACGCGGCGTTGCTGCTGCACGTCCAGGCCGAGAACACCCCGATGCTGCGGACCCTGCGCCGGCTGGATCGGCCCAGCGTTGGCGAGCGTGACGGTGCCCTGCTCACCCTCACCGTTCCACTCGCCGTCCCCGCTCCGGTGGAGAGGAAGGGCACCTTCCTGACGCCCGGGGCATAGCAGGAACTCCGCCAGCGCGGTGTCGAGCGGGCCCCCTGCCGTGCCGCCAGGGGGCCCTTCCGCACACCTCGATCAGGTGGTGGGGTAGCTGCTGTAGTCGGGGAAGTTGCCGTAGAGCCGGCTGTCGCCGCCGACGGTGACCGCCTGCACCAGCAGGTCGCCGCCGACGAACGCGCCCTTCCAGGAGGCGCCCCGGCCACCGAACGCCTCGTCCCGGTCGCCGCGCGAGCGCGGCTTGTTGATGCCCACCTTGAACGCCTGGAGGTCCACCGCGAGCTTGCCGGCCTCGTCGGTGTCGTCGCAGGCCAGCGACGCGACCAGTGCGCCGTTGGAGGCGTTCATCGCGGCCAGCAGTTCGTCGGTGGTGTCGACCACGACGATCGTGTCGACCGGCCCGAACGGCTCGGCGTGCATCAGCCGGGACCGGCCGGGCGGGGCGAGCAGCACCGACGGCGCCACGTACGCCGAGGTGTCCTGCTCGGGCAGGAACGGTGCGCCGGTCAGCTTGCCCCGGTGCAGCGGCACCGCGCCGCCGCGGACCGCCTCGTCGACCTTGCGATGCAGCTCGTCGGCCTTGGCGGCGCTGATCAGCGGCCCGAAGTCCAGCTCGGGCAGCGGGTCGCCGGGCCGCCAGGTCTCGTCCACGGCGAGCGGGTGGCCGAAGCGGACCGAGCGCACCACCGGCAGGTACATGTCGAGGAACTCGTCGACCAGGTCGCGCTGCACCACGAACCGGGGGTACGCGGTACAGCGCTGCTTGCCGTACTCGAAGCCCTTCTTCAGGTGCGTGGCGAGCAGGTCCCACTGGGAAAAGTTCCAGATGCCCCAGGCGTTGAGGCCCTCCTGCTCGATGAAGTGCCGCTTGTCGCTGTCGAGCAGCGCGGCGGCCACCTTGCCCCCGTTGGAGCGCCCGCCGACGAACGCCACCGCCCCGATCTCCGGCGCGCGGACCAGCACTTCGGACAGTTCCTCGCCGCCGCCGGAGACCAGCGTGGCGGGCAGCCCGGCCCGGCGCATCAGCGCGTGCGCGACGGTCAGGCAGACCGCGCCGCCCTGTGACGGGGTCTTGGCGATGACCGCGTTGCCGGCCAGCAGTTGGACCAACTCGGCGTGCACCAGGACGCTCATCGGGTAGTTCCACGACGCGATGTTGCTGACCGGGCCGGGGAGCGGTTCGCGGCCGTCGGCGAGCATCCGGTCGATCTCGCCTGCGTACCAGCGGACGCCGTCCAGCGCGCGGTCCACATCGGCGCAGGCCAGCCGCCACGGCTTGCCGATCTCCCAGACCAGCAGCAGCGCGAGCAGGTCGCGGTGGGCGGTGAGCGCGTCCAGCGCGTCAGTGACCCGGGATTTGCGCTCGGCGAGTGGGGTCTGGGCCCAGGCCCGGTGCGCGGCGGCGGCGTGCGCGACCGCGGCGCGGGCGGTGTCGGCGTCGAGTCGGGGCAGGTTGACCACGACGGTGTTGTCCACCGGGGTGCGGACCGGTGCGGGGCGGCCGATGGCCCGCCAGTCGCCTTCGACCAGGTTGTGCAGGGTGGTGACGCCGTCGACCTCGGCGCCGAACGCCTCCGGGGTGGCGGCCACCGCGCGGGCGAGGACGTCGGACCATGCGGTGCCCTCGGCGAGTCGTAGTGCCATCGCGTTCTCCTCAGGGTTGTCCGGGGAGCGGCGGCGTCGATGGCACCACTGGTGACCGGTACTGTCTCGCGCCGGGTAGCGGGTCAGCAACAGTACGTTTGTCTGGCTGGACACGGTCGCGTCCGCGCAGCCCGGCGGCTCGCTCGATGGCGAGCCGTCGGAGCTGCGCAGACACTCGCTAATAAATCAACGAACATCGATGATGTGACCTAGCCCCCGGGCGCCGTCGACCGGTTACCCGTCAGTACGGATCGACGGCGGGAGCGGATCAACCGCCCAGTGCGTCGACCGCCTCGGCGGTGGTGCAGACCGTGCCCAGCGCGCGGAAGATGTTGTTCACCGCGAACTCGTGCGCGGACGTCTGGAGGCCGCTCATCGCGTCCTGCGGCAGCACGACCCGATAGCCGATCTCGTAGCCGATCCGGGCGGTCTGTTCGACCCCGTAGTTGGTGGCCACGCCGGCCACCACCAGCGTGTCGACGCCCCGCTCGCGCAGCGTCGCGTCCAGGCCGGTGTCGTGGAACGGGCCCCAGGTGCGCTTGGTGATCTCCAGGTCGCCCGGGTGTGGCGCGACCTCCGGCACCAGTTGGCTGCCGGCTGACTGTGGATCGACGCCCGGCTGGTCGAACCGGACCACCACGACCAACGCGCCGGCGGCGCGTGCGGCGTCGGCGAGCGCGACGCACCGGGCCACCACCTAGGTACCGGAGTGCGGCGCGAGGGCCTGGTCGACCATCTGTCGTTGTAGGTCGATCAGAAGGATGGCGGTACGGGATGGTTCCAGGGCATTCATCGTCCGACCCTAGCAACGGCGCGACCGGCCGCCGGAGGAGCTCCGGCGGCCGGTCGGCACTGCGGCGGGATCAGCTGGTGAAGGTGATCCGGTCGCGACGGCGGCGCAGCATCAGCAGCGCCCCGCCGCCGATGAGGGCGACGCCGCCCAGCGCGATGCTGGTGACGGCGACGCCGGTCTTCGGCAGGCCACCCTCGCCGCCGCCGCTACCCGTGCTCGGCGACGGCGAGATCGAGTCCGACGGCGCGACGGAGTCCGACGGCGACACCGACTGCGACGGCGAGGTCGACTGCGAGGGGGACGTGGACTGCGACGGGGAGACGGAGGTCGACGGCGTCGGCGACGCGGTGGTCGACGGGCTTGGGCTGGGCGACTGGCTGGTGCCGGCGCACGTGTGGCTGAGGTTGAACTTGTCGGCCCCGCCGGTGATCTGGGCGGTGCCGGCGCTCAGCGTCCAGCCGGCCGGGGTGAAGACGTAGGCGTGCATCACCTTGTCGCCGGCCTTGTAGAAGTAGTCCGGGTACGCGTCGGTGCTGTCGGGCACCCGCACCTGGACCGGTGTGGAGCTGTTGGCGAAGGTGAGGGTCAGCGACTCGAAGCTGCTGTCGCCCCGCCCCTGCTGCGGGAGAACGAAGTGCCACCCGTCGTAGCCGGCCGGAAGGTCGTCGAACCGTTCGTCGCCACACTCCTGGTTGGCGAAGGTCCCCGCCTGCGAACCCACGTGGGCCGGGTTGAGCGAAATCGACGTGGCGACCGCCCAGGCGGGCGAGCCGATGGCGAGACCGGCCGTGGCGGCGGCCGTGCAGACGGCCGCGCGCGCGAGGCGCCGACGCTGTGGCATGAGGATTCCTCCGAGATTGGCCGAGGGGACGGCACATGATCCATCCGCGGGATCCCCGACCGGCATCGGTCAATCGGCCTGAGCTGCGACGACGTCCTGGACAGGAGTTGGATCCCGGCGGACTTTCCCGGCCGTCGAGCGCGTGTCGCGGTAACGCGTACGTGCGTTACGACGCTGCCGGCGCACTCGGCGGGCTTCCCAACCGGCGGTGTCCACATTACATTGTCGCTTATCCATGGGAGCGCTTCCATAGATGCTCATGGTCACTCCACCACCCCGCAGTCGCTGGTGGCCGTGCCGTTCGACGCCGTCCCGCGTCGGTACGGCCGCCGGCGGCGCCTCCGACAGGAGCCCGCCATGCGCCACCCCACCCGGCCGGTCCCCGGCCACCCCGGCCGATCTCCGGTCGTTGACCAGCCCTGGCCGCGGCGACTGCTGGCTGCCGGCGTCGCCCTGCTCACCGGGCTGTCCCTCGCGGTCGCCGCACCCCCGTCCGGGCCCGCGTCCGCCGCGCCGGCCTTCAACTACGCCGAGGCGTTGCAGAAGTCGCTGCTCTTCTACGAGGCGCAGCAGTCCGGCCGGCTGCCCGACTGGAACCGGGTCTCCTGGCGTGGCGACAGCGCGCTCACCGACGGCGCCGACGCGGGGCTGGACCTCACCGGCGGCTGGTACGACGCCGGCGACCACGTCAAGTTCGGCTTCCCGATGGCGTTCAGCGCCACCATGCTCGCCTGGGGCGCGGTCGAGTACCGCAGCGGCTACACGGCCTCCGGTCAGTTGCCGCACCTGCTGAACAACCTGCGCCACGTCAACGACTACTTCATCAAGGCGCACCCCGCGCCGAACGTCCTCTATGGACAGATCGGCAAGGGCGACGACGACCACAAGTGGTGGGGACCGGCCGAGGTGCTGCCGATGGCGCGGCCCGCGTACAAGATCGATGCGAGCTGTGGCGGCGCGGACCTGGCGGGGGAGACGGCGGCCGCGATGGCCGCCTCCTCGATGGTGTTCCGGCCCACCGACGCGGCCTACGCCGACCGGCTGCTCGGGCACGCCCGGCAGCTCTACACCTTCGCCGACACGGTGCGGAAGTCGTACCACGAGTGCATCACCGACGCGACCAGCTTCTACCGCTCGTGGAGCGGCTGGCAGGACGAACTGGTCTGGGGCGCGATCTGGCTGTACCGGGCCACCGGCGAGGCCAGCTACCTGGCCAAGGCCGAGAGTGAGTACGACAAGCTCGGCACCGAGAACCAGTCCACCACCCGCTCCTACAAGTGGACCATCGCCTGGGACAACAAGCAGTTCGGCGCGTACGTGCTGCTGGCCAACCTGACCGGCAAGCAGAAGTACGTCGACGACGCCAACCGCTGGCTGGACTACTGGACCGTCGGCGTGAACGGCCAGCGGGTGCCCTACTCGCCCGGCGGGATGGCGGTGCTCGACTCCTGGGGTGCACTGCGGTACGCCGCCAACACCTCCTTCGCCGCGCTGGTCTACAGCGACAGGACCACCGACGCGACCCGCAAGGCGCGCTACCACGACTTCGCCGTCCGGCAGATCAACTATGCGCTGGGCGACAACCCGCGCAGCTCCAGCTACGTCATCGGGTTCGGCCCCAACGCGCCGCGCAACCCGCACCACCGCACCGCGCACGGCTCCTGGTGGGACAGCCAGAGCGTGCCCGTCGAAACCCGGCACACCCTCTACGGCGCGCTGGTCGGCGGCCCGTCCGCAGCCAACGACGCGTACACCGACAGCCGGTCGGACTACGTGATGAACGAGGTGGCCACCGACTACAACGCCGGCTTCACCTCCGCGCTGGTCCGGCTGGTCTCCGAGTACGGCGGCAACCCGCTCGCCGGCTTCCCGGTCGCCGAGACGCCGGACCTCGACGAATTGACCGTGGAAACCACCGTGATGCAGGCCGAGCCCCGGGCCACCGGGCTGAAGGCGATCATCTACAACAAGTCCGCGTTCCCGGCCCGGGCCCTGACCGACGGCCGGTTCCGGTACTACTTCCGCCCCGACGGCACCGGGCCGGTGCAGGTCACCGCCGGCTACACCCAGGGCTGCCCGTCCCCGACCACCGCCCGGCAGTTCAGCGGCGACATCTGGTACGTCGAGGTGGACTGCACCGGGCACACCACCGCGCCGGCCGGCCAGTCGCAGCACCGGATGGAGGTCCAGTTCAAGATCGGGGTCCCGGAGGGCGGCACCTGGGACCCCACCAACGACCCGTCGTACCAGGCCACCGCCGGGCCCAACGCGCGCGTTCCGCTGTACTCGGGCGGCACCCGGGTCTGGGGCGACGAGCCCGGACCGGCCACGCCGGACACCACCGCTCCGACCGTGCCCGGCCGGCCCGTCGCGTCCAACCTCACGGCCCGCTCGGTCACCCTGACCTGGGCGGCGTCCACGGACAGTGGCGGTAGTGGGCTGGCCGGGTACGAGGTCCGCGAATTCCTGGTCGGCAACGACGTGGTGGTGATCCGGCCCGTCACCGGCACCTCGCTGACCGTCTCGACGCTGCTGCCGGAGCGGACGTACCAGTTCACGGTGGTGGCCCGCGACGGCGCTGGCAACACGTCGGCCGCCTCGCCGACGCTCAGCGTGACCACGCCGCCAGCCGGTAGCGCCGACACCACCGCGCCGAGCGCGCCCGGCACCCCGGTCGCCTCGGCCGTCACCGCCACCGGGCTCACCCTGAGCTGGCCGGCATCGACCGACAACGTCGGCGTCACCGGGTACCGGGTCTACCGGGAGGCCGGCGCCACCGACCCGCTGGTCGGCTCGCCGACCGCCGCCACGCTGGCGGTGTCCGGGCTGACCGCCTCCACGGCGTACCAGTTCTACGTGGTGGCCGTGGACGCGGCCGGCAACACCTCCGCGGCGTCCGCGCCGGTCGCCGTGACCACCGCGCCTCCGCCAGCCGGCGGTGCCTGCGCGGTGGGGTACGTCACCAGCGACTGGAGCACCGGCTTCACCGCCACCGTGACGATCACGAACACCGGCACCACCGCGATCAACGGCTGGACGCTGCGGTTCAGCTTCCCCGGCGGGCAGACCGTCAGCCAGGGCTGGTCGGCGACGATCAGCCAGGCCGGCGCGGCGGTGACCGCGACGAACCTCTCCTACAACGGGACCGTGGCCCCGGGGGCGTCGGTGAGCTTCGGCTTCAACGGCACCCACTCCGGCAGCAACCCGAAACCCACCGCCTTCACCGTCAACGGCACCGCCTGCTCGCTCGCCTGACCGAGATCTTGGAAGTTGCCGTTCCCCGGGAACGGCAACTGTCCAAGATTCACTTGTCGTCCGGCCAGCCGGCGTCGATAAGGGCGCTACGGACGGTTGAGGCCCCGGCCGGCTCACTCCACGAGGTCGTCGGCGAGCAGATCCATCAGCAGGCCGTCGTGCCAGCGACCGTCCTCGCCGCGCTCGTAGCGGCGCAGCACCCCCACCGGCCGGAAACCAGCCTTGGCGTACGCCCGGATGGCGGCGCTGTTCGCCGCCGCCGGGTCGATGGTGAAGCGGTGGTGGCCGTACTCGTCGATCAGATGCCGGGCCAGGGTGCGGATGGCGTCCACGCCGAGCCCGGCGCCGCGCACCGCCGGGTCGAGGAAGATGTCCAGGCTGGCGTGCCGGTAGTCCGGGTCCGATTCGGCGTACCACTGGATCGCGCCGATCACCCGGCCGTCGTGCTCGATGGCGTACAGCGTCAGATCGTCGTCGTCCAGGTCGGCGCGGACGGAGTCGGTCAGGTCGTCGCCGCCCCGCCACCACCGGCGTACCTCCGGATCGGCCCGGATCGCCGCGAGGGCCGCCACGTCGTCGTCCGTCACCGGCCGCAACGTCACCGCACGCCCCCGCAGCATCGGCTCAGCCCCGGATCTCGCCGTGCTCGACGCAGACCGCCGACCAGCCGACCGGCAGCACCTGCACCTTCATCCGGCGGCGGCAGTGCGGGCAGTAGCGCGGCGGCTCCAGCGCCCGGGCCGCCGCGCACGACTCGTGCCCGCCGATCGCCGCGTCCTCGCCGCAGCGGTCACACCAGCGCTGCGCCGCCACGGGCTCGACAAGCTCGGTCACGTCGTTCTCACCGGATCATCTCAGAGGGTCGCCGAGAGGGCCTTGACCGGCATCTTCAGCTCGTCCAGCAGGTCCAGGTCGGCGGTCGCCGGCCGACCCAGCGTGGTCAGGTAGTTGCCGACGATCACCGCGTTGATGCCACCGAGCAGACCGTCGCGGGTGCCCAGGTCACCGAGGGTGATTTCCCGGCCGCCCGCGTACCGCAGGATGGTGCGCGGCATGGCCAGCCGGAACGCGGCGATGGCCCGCAGCGCGTCCTTGCCCTCCACGACCGGGCGGTCACCCAGCGGCGTGCCGGGGCGGGGGTTGAGGAAGTTCAGTGGCACCTCGTGCGGGTTCAGCTCGGCGAGCTGCGCGGCGAACTCCGCCCGCTGCTCGACGGTCTCGCCGAGGCCGAGGATGCCGCCGCAGCACACCTCCATGCCGGAGTCGCGGACCATCCGCAGCGTCTCCCAGCGCTCCTCCCAGGAGTGGGTGGTGACCACGTTCGGGAAGTACGACTGGCAGGTCTCCAGGTTGTGGTTGTAGCGGTGCACGCCCATGTCGACCAGGTCGTCGACCTGCTCCTGGGACAGCATGCCCAGCGACGCGGCGACCTGGATGTCGACCTCGGCCTTGATGGCGGCGACGCCCTCGCGCATCTGCTTCATCAGCCGGGCGTCCGGGCCGCGCACGGCGGCCACGATGCAGAACTCGGTCGCCCCGGTCTTCGCGGTCTGCTTCGCCGCCTCGACCAGCGACGGGATGTCCAGCCAGACCGAGCGCACCGGGGAGGTGAACAGGCCGGACTGGGAGCAGAAGTGGCAGTCCTCCGGGCAGCCGCCGGTCTTCAGCGAGACGATCCCCTCGACCTCGACCTCCGGGCCGCACCACCGCATCCGCACGTCGTGGGCGAGCTGGAGGGCGGCGGGCAGGTGCTCGTCGGGCAGGTTGAGCACGGCGAGGACGCCGGCCTGGTCGAGGCCGACGCCGTCACCCAGGACCTGGGTTCGGGCCTGGTCGAGGATCTCTGGCATGGCTCGTACCCTACAAGGCCCCCGGGTCAGCGGGAACGGCCTGCTGGCCGGTCGGTCCGCTCGCAGCGGGCCTGCCTCGAAGCTGGAGTTCGGTGCAGGTTTGGCCCCGCGTACCGAGTGGATCCGTCGGGCCGGTGGTGGCGGGTGGTAATTTCGCCCGGCGGGTGTCGGGGTGACCGGCCCGCACGGCGGCGAAGGGGTGACGGTGGCGGACTGGCTGGCGGCGCTCGACCGCCGCGCGGATCTGCGGGCGAAGGCCGGGCTGACCCGGCGGCTGCACCCGCGTCCCGCTGGCGACGGGATGACCGATCTGGCCGGCAACGACTACCTCGGCCTGGCCACCCATCCGGAGGTCACGGCCGCGGCCGTGGCGGCTCTGTCGGCGTACGGGCTGGGAGCGACCGGGTCGCGGCTGGTGCGCGGCTCCACCGACGCGCACCAGGCGCTGGAGGACGAGCTGGCGCAGTGGCTCGGCACCGACCGGTCCCTCGTCTTCTCCTCCGGCTACCTGGCCAACCTTGGAGCGCTGCGGGCCCTCGTCCAACCCCGGACGCTGCTCGTCTCCGACGCGCACAACCACGCGTCCCTGATCGATGGCTGCCGGATCTCCGGCGCGGAGACCGTGGTGACGCCGCACGCGGACGTCACAGCGGTGGCCGCAGCGTTGTCGGCCGCCCCGGGCCGCCCGGCGGTGGTGGTCACCGAGTCCGTCTTCTCGGTCGACGGCGACCTCGCCCCGCTGGCCCGGCTGCACGAGGTGGCCCGCCGGTACGGCGCACTCCTGCTGGTCGACGACGCGCACGCGCTCGGCGTGACCGGTCCGACCGGCGCCGGTGCGGTCGCCGCCGCCGGGCTGGCCGGCGAACCGGACGTGGTCGTCACCGCCACCCTGTCCAAGGCGCTCGGAGGAGCGGGTGGCGTGGTCGCCGGCCCGGCCGAGTTCGTCCGGCACCTGGTCGAGACCGGGCGCACCTTCATCTTCGACACCGCGCTGCCGCCCGCGGTCGCTGCCGGCGTGCACGCCGCGCTGCGGCTGGCCAGGGCCGGCGACGGCCTGCGCGCCGAGCTGGCCGACCGGGTGGCGCTGGCGGTCGCTCGGCTGCGCGCGGCCGGGCTGACCGTCTCCGCGCCGGACGCGGCGGTGATCTCGGTGACCGCTCCCGGGCCGGAGGCGGCGACCACCTGGGCCGCCGACTGCCGGGACCGGGGCGTCGCGGTGGGCTGCTTCCGGCCGCCGTCCACCCCGGACAGCCGTTCCCGCCTGCGGCTCACCATCAGCGCCGGGGTGTCCCGGGCCGATTTTGAACGCGCCCTGGACGTCATCGTGGAGTGCGCGCCGTGAGCGCGAGGAGTGAGCCGGGTTTGCGAGCGCTGCGGTGAGCGAGCCGTGGCGTGGCCCGGTGCTCGTCACCGGCACCGACACCGAGGTCGGCAAGACGGTGGTCACCGCGGCGATCGCCGCCGCCGCGCAGGCCGCCGGCCTGCGGGTGGCCGTGGTCAAACCCGGCCAGACGGGTACGTCCGGCGGCGAACCCGGCGACGTGGACGCGATCAACCGGCTGGCCGCCCCGCTCACCGGCCATACCCTCGCCAGCTTTCCGGACCCGCTGGCCCCGCTGGCCGCCGCTCGGGTCGCCGACCTGCCGCCGCTGGAGCTGTACACCGCCGTGGACGCGGTTCGCGAGGAGGCCGACAAGCACGACCTGGTGCTGGTCGAGGGTGCCGGTGGGTTGCTGGTCCCGATGGGGCTGCGCCCGTCCGGCGAGCCGTGGACGATGGCCGACCTGGCGGTGTCGCTCGGTGCGCCCGCCGTGGTGGTCGCCCGCGCCGGGCTGGGCACGCTCAACCACACGGCGCTGACCCTGGAGGCGCTGGACCGGCGGGCGGTGCCGGCCGGCGTGGTGATCGGCGCCTGGCCGGCCACGCCGGAGCTGGTGCACTGGACCAACCTCACCGATCTGGTACCGAACCTGCTCGGCGCGTTGCCCGCCGGTGCCGGCGCCATGGACCCGGGCGTGTTCCGGCGCTCCGCGCCGGGCTGGCTTACCCCAGCCCTGCACGGGGTGCTCGACGACTGGCGGGCCTGGGCCGAGGAGATCGGCTGATCACCTGACTTTCGTCGGTGTCCGGCCAGGTCGTGCGTGGGTAGCCTGGCCGCCGTGAGGATCCCGAGGTGGCCGGTGGACGGGGCGTCGGGCGTGGCGCGGCCGAAGGATGCGTTGCTCTGGGTGGTGCTCGCCGCCCCCATCGGGTTCGCGGGGCTGACCCCGCCGTTCTCGCGGCACGGTCTGGCGTCGCTGGTCGGCGGGCTGGCGCTGCTGGCCGTGGCGGTGGTGCTGAGCCGGCGTCGGCCGCTGGTCGGCCTGCTGCTGGTGGTGCTCGGGTCGCTGGTCGACGGCAATTTCGTCTTCGCCATTCCGGTGTTCAGCTACCTGACCGGGCGGCGCAGCGCCGGGGCGGCCCCGGCGGCCGTGCTGTTCGGCGTGATCGCGTTCGGTGGCACGGTGCTGAACCTGGGGTTGCTCGGCACCGCGGCGGGCACCTGGTTCATGCTCGCCTCGGTGCTGCTCTTCGCCGGTGTGTTTCCGTGGCTGGTGGGCCGGTACCGCCGGCAGCAGCAGGAGTTGGCCGACGCGGGCCGTCGGCAGGCTGACGCGCTGGCGCGCGAACAGCGCGGCGCCGCCGAGCGGATCCGGCTGCGCGAGCGGGCCCGCATCGCCGAGGAGATGCACGACTCGCTCGGCCACGACCTCAGCCTGATCGCGCTGCGCGCCGCCGCGCTGGAGCTCGCCGACGACCTCGACCCCGCACACCGGGCGTCGGTGGGGGAGTTGCGGGCCAGCGTCGCCGCCGCCACCGAGCGACTGCACGGCATCATCGGCGTGCTGCGGGAGGAGGGCGGCCCGGCTGGGCTCCGGCCCGCCGGGGAGACCGTCGCCGACCTGGTGGAGGGTGCCCGGGAGGCGGGGATGGCGATCCGGTTGGACGTCCCGCCCGGTGCGGTCGAGCTGCCCGGGATGACCGGGCTCGCCGCACACCGGGTGGTCCGGGAGGCGCTCACCAACGCGGCGCGCTACGCCCCGGGCGCCCCGGTGACCGTCACTCTCGCCCCCGCTGCGGACGAGATCGAGGTGCGGGTAGTCAACGGGCCGGCACCGGCCGGCCCGCTGCCCACCCCACCGTCCTCCGGCAGCGGGCTGCTCGCCCTCGCCGAACGGGTCCGCCTGGCCGGCGGCATGCTGGACGTTGGCCCGCGCCCGGAGGGTGGCTTCGCGGTACGGGCCCGACTGCCACTGCCCACCGCCCCTGCCAGCGTGGTCTCCGCTGTCCCTGCCGCCGGTGGGTGGCCGGCCGCGGATGAGGCGCCCGGCCCGGTCGAGGGCGGCGCGGAGCGGCCGGCCGACGCCGAGCTGCGCGACGCCCACCGACGGGTACGGCACAGCCTGCTGCTGGCGCTCGGCGCCCCGGCCGGCCTGGCCCTCGTCCTGTCGCTGATCTACTACCCGGTCGCCACGGCCGGCGCCGTGCTGGACGAGTCGGCGTTCGACCGGATGCGGCCGGGTGTGGCGCGCGGCGATCTGGCCGAGCTGCCCCGGCGGCAGGTCGACCCGAGTGCCGGCGTACGGCGGGCCGGCTGCGAGTACTACACGGACGGTAACTTTCCCCTCGCCGCGCCGACCTGGCGGCTCTGCTTCGCCGACGGCCGACTTGTCAGCAAGGAGCGGATCTGACGATGACCAGCGACACCATGGAACGTGGGCCGGTACGGGTTGTCCTCGCCGATGACGAGGCGATGATCCGGGCTGGTGTTCGCGCCATCCTCGCCGCCGATCCGGGCATCGAGGTGGTCGCCGAGGCCGGCGACGGGCGGGCCGCGGTGGAGCTGGTCCGCGCACACCGACCCCGGGTGGCGCTGCTGGACATCCGGATGCCGCGGCTGGACGGGCTGGCCGCCGCCGCCGAGATCCGCCGGGTGGCGCCGGCGACGGCGACGGTCATGCTGACCACCTTCGGCGAGGACGACCATGTGGCCCGGGCGCTCGGACACGGTGCCAGCGGATTCCTGCTCAAGGCCGGGGACCCGCGCGAGCTGATCGCCGGGGTGCACGCGGTCGCCGACGGCGGGGCGTACCTGTCGCCGCGGGTGGCCCGCCGGGTGATCGAGCTGGGCGCTGGGCGGTTGGCCCGCCGGCCCGCAGCGCGGGACCGGACGGCGGCGCTGACCGAGCGGGAACGGGAGGTGCTGGCACTGGTCGGGGCGGGGCTGTCCAACGCCGAGATCGCCCGCCGGCTGCACCTGGTGGAGGGCACCGTGAAGAGCTACCTGACCAGCATCTTCACCCGGTTGGACGTGCGCAACCGGGTGCAGGCGGCGATCATCGCCTACGAGGCGGGGCTGGTCGACGGGTGAGCGGGGGCCCGCAGGGCCCCCGCTCACCCGTTCAGGCGTCGCGGCGGCGCAGCGCCACCCGGCCCAGCAGCAGCGCCGCGCCGGCCCACCCGGCGAGCAGCAGCAGCCCGACCGCGCCCGGGTACGGCTCGGTGTCGCCGGCCAGGAAATGCCCCCCGGCCACGCCGGGGAACACGTCGGCGATCCGGTTCAGCACGGCGATGTCCGGCTCCTGAAGCGACAGCGGCACGATCATCAGGGTGGCGAAGAGCACGGTGAGGGTGAGCACCGCGCTGCGTAGTGCCGCGCCGAGGCCCAGCGCGAGCACGCCCACCAGCGCCAGGTAGGTCGCCACCGCCACGATGTCGCCGATCGTGCCGGCGACCGGCACGCTGCCCCACTCGCCGAGCACCGGCCACGCGACCAGTGCGCCGACGCCGCCGAGCAGCAGCCCGAGGGCGAAGGTGACCGCGCCGGCGACCAAGGCCTTGGCCAGCAGCACCCGACCGCGTGCCGGGGTGCACTGCAGGGTCGTCCGGATGGTGCCGCTGGTGAACTCGGCGGTGATCGCCAGTAGGCCCAGCGCCAGCACGGCGTACTGGGTCAGCTCGACGGAGTCGATCACCACGCTGCCGACGGTGACGATTCCCCGGTCGTCGAGCGGGTCGTCGTTGGTGTTGTCGTTGGCCGCGTAGATGGCCAGCTGGACGGCGCTCGCAGCCATCAGCAGCAGCGCGGCCAGCGCCGTCCACCAGGTGGTCCGCACCGAGAACAGCTTGGTCCACTCGGCGGCCACCGCGCCGCGGAAGGCGACCGGGGCGGGACGGGTGTTCGGGATGGTTCCGGTGCTCATCGTGCCCCGCTTCCGGTCGGGCCGCCCGCGTACTCGA
Organism: Micromonospora sp. NBC_00389; assembly: GCF_036059255.1. Lineage (NCBI taxonomy): Bacteria > Bacillati > Actinomycetota > Actinomycetes > Micromonosporales > Micromonosporaceae > Micromonospora > Micromonospora sp. NBC_00389. Next base: position 3,369,860 of record NZ_CP107947.1, read on the forward strand.
CGCTGGCGGCGGTCAGCTCCATGAACGCCTGCTCCAGCGACGCGCCGTGCGAGCTCAGCTCGTGCAACCGCACCCCCAGCTCGTACGCCAGGTCACCGACCCGGTCCACGGTGCTCCCGGTGACGGTCAGCTCGTCGGGGCCGGCCGGCTCGACGGTGGCGCCGGCCGCGACGAGGCGCGCGCCGAGGGTGGCCAGCCCGTCCGGGTGCGGACTGCGGACCCGGACGGCGACCGCGCTGCCGGCGATCACGTCGTCGATCGGCGCGTCGGCGAGCAGCCGTCCGCGGCCGATTACCACTAGCTGGTCGGCGGTGAGCTGCATCTCGCTCATCAGATGGCTGGAGACGAAGACGGTCCGTCCCTGGTCGGCGAGCGAGCGCATCAGCTGTCGGACCCAGCGCACCCCGTCCGGGTCGAGGCCGTTGACCGGCTCGTCGAACATCAGCACCGGCGGGTCGCCGAGCAGCGCGCCGGCGATGCCGAGCCGCTGACCCATGCCGAGGGAGAGGGTCTTGCCCGGCTTGGCGGCGGCGCGCTCGTCCAGCCCGACGGTGTCGAGCACCTCGTCCACCCGGCGGGCCGGGATGCCGTTGCTGCGGGCCATGGCCAGCAGGTGCGCCCGGCCGGACCGGGTCGGGTGGATGGCCCGGGCGTCGAGCAGCGCGCCCACCTCGTGCAGCGGCTGCCGCAACTCCCGGTACGCCCGGCCGCCGACCAACGCCTGCCCGGCGCTGGGCCGGTCCAGGCCGAGGACCATCCGCATGGTGGTGGACTTGCCGGCGCCGTTCGGGCCGAGGAAGCCGGTGACCCGGCCGGGCGCGACGTCGACGGTCAGGGCGTCGACCGCGACGGTCGCTCCGAACCGTTTCGTCAACCCACGTAATGTGATCATGCGCTGACGCTAGGCGTACGGACCGCCCTGCCGCCGCGCCCGAACGGCAGCACTGCGCCCTGACTTTCGTCAGGTCCGCAACGTCGGTCAGCCCACGTAGTCCTCCAGCACCGCCGGGGTGAGCCCGGCCCGGTGGATCGCCTTCAGCGCCGCGAGGAGGTCGTCCATGAGCGCCGGCCGGAAGTGCATCAGCAGTACGTCGCCGGGCCGGACGACCTTCTCCGGGGTCTGGTAGCGCACTTTCCCCTCGTGGACGGTCTCGGTCCAGTGGAAGACCGCCTTCATGCCGCAGTCGTGGGCGGCCTTCAGCGTGGTCGAGTCCCGGTCGCCGAATGGTGGGCGGAACAGGGTCGGCCGCTTGCCGAACAGCGTCTCCAACGTGTCCGCCGCGCCGCAGATCTCGTGCTTCTGGGAGGCGTACGACCGGCCCGTCAGCGAGGGGTGCGTGATGGTGTGGTTCGCCACGACCCCGCCGGCCGCCTCGATCTGCCGGAAGTAGTCGGTGTGCTCGGCTGCCGCTGGCGAGTTCAGGAACATGGTGACCGGGATGTGTGCCTCCCGGATGAAGTCGATCACCTCGGGCGGGCGGGCCAGCCCACCGTCGTCGATGGTGATGAAGGCGACCTTCTGCTCGGTTGGCACCCGGTGCCAGAACGGCGCCGAGCCGTTCGCCGCCGGCTGCACCGGTTGCGGTGGTGGTGCCGCGGGGAAGGCCGGCACCTGCGACACGTACCAGGCCAGGCTCTTGAATGCGGGCTTTCCGGTCGCGGACGGCGAGGTTGACGGCGTCGCCGAGGGCGCGACGGACGGGCTCGGTTGATCCGCGGTGATCCGCTGGACCTGGAGTCTGGGGCGGTGGTCGGCTGCGCAGGCGCTCAGCGCCAGGAGGGCCAGAAGTGTTGTTGCCGCGCGGATGCGGCGCACAGGGGTTGCTGACACGCCCGGAAACGTATCGAGTCGATGTCAGGATCTTGCAGCCCGGTGGTGCTCCCGCTGGCGGCAACGAGGTGTTGTCCGGGCTGCCTAGTCTCGGGTCAGAGTTGCTTCGGTCAACGGGGGCGGCGGATGGCGCGGTGGATCATGCAGGTGCTCGCCACATGTGGCTTCGGCCTGCTGCTCGGGTTCATCGGGCTGAGCATGACCTTCAATCTGTTCGGGACGGTCGACGAGCAGGCCCGGCGGATCTCGAAAAGCTCGTGGAACCGCCTCTGGGGAGCGCCCGATCGCGACCCGGCCGAGGTACGGCAGGATGTCGGCTTCCAGATCGGGCGGCTCATCGTGGGCGGTAGCACCCTGCTTCTCGGCGCGGCCGCGGTGATCGGGAGCATCGTGCTACTGGTCCATGGCCCGCTCGACTGACCGGATCACGAAGGCGTCGGGCATCCGGAAGGTGAGGTTGTCCGGGCACCAGGGCGCGCGGACCACGGTCACCCCGTCGAGCAGCAGCGCGGCCTCGGCCACCACCACGGCCGCCTCCATCCGCGCCAGCACGTCACCGACGCAGCGGTGCGCACCGGCGCCGAACGCCACATGCCGGCGCGATCCGCGCTGACCCGGGCGGAACTCGTCGGGCGCCTCGACGACCGCCGGGTCCCGGCCGGCGCGGGCCAGCCAGAGCACGAGGCTGGTGCCCGCCGGCACCACCGTCCCGCCCAGCATGCTGTCCGCCGCCGCGACTCGGCGCCAGGTGACGATCGGCGGTTCCAGTCGCAGTCCCTCCTCCACCACGTCGGCCGCCGCGACCTCGCCGGTGCGGAGCCCGGCCCGCACCGACGGCTCCCCGGCCAGCCGGTGCAACAGCAGGGTCAGGAACTGCGAGGTGGTCTCCTGCCCGGCGACCAGCAGGAAGAAGAGCGCGCCGACCACCACGTCCGGCGCGTGCCCGGCCGCGCGCAGTTCGGCGGCCAGCCCGCCGCCGGTGGCCGCGAAGTCGCGCAGCACGCGGTGGAACCGGCCCACCTCGGTGGCGAGCGCCTGCTGCCGGTCGGCGTCCAGCGGCGCCCAGAACAGCTCCAGCGCGGCCCGGGCGAATTCCTTGACCGCGCCGACCGGTTCGTCCGGCAGCTCGACCAGCCGGGCCAGCACCAGCAGTGGCAGGTCCGCGGCGAGTTCCGTGTGGAGGTCGACTGGCGCGCCGGCGTCGAGCGTGGCGGCCAGCCGGGTGACCCGGTCCCGGACCAGCGCGGTGAGCCAGGGGCGCTGCGCGGCGACCCGGGCGGGGTGCAGCGCGCCGGCGACGATCGACCGGATCTCCGGATGGCTGGCGCCCGAGTTGTTCGCCAGGGTCGGTGGCAGCCGGAATCGATGCCCGGCGAGCACCCGCAGCGCCGTCACCGGCATCGGGGTCACCGCGTCCAGCGCGTTGTCCGGCCGGTAGGTCGCCGGGTCGGCGAGGACCTGGCGGACCAGCGCTTGCCGGGTCACGACCAGATGGGGTACGCCGACGTGGTCGGTCACCGTGGCCACGTCCGGCCAGGGTGCCTCGACCTCGGACGCCCAGCTCCGGAACAGCACGCCGCCACGCTAGCCGGCGGCCCCCGGCAGCCCGGCCCGCAACTGCCACACGGTGGTGCGCTTCACCCGGACGCTCTCCAGGGCCTCCGGCACCGGCACGTCGTAGTGGGCCAGCTGATCGAAGCGGTCCCGGGGCAGGAACGCCCGACCGGGGTCGCCGACCAGCACCGGGGCGCCGGCCCGGGCGGCGCGGAGCAGGAATCGCAGCATCCGGCGGGCCATCGCCTCGCTGTAGAAGGCGTCCCCGGCGAGCACCACCTCGGCGTCACCGGCGTCGCCGTCGAGGATGTCGCCGAACTCGGCGTCGACGCGTACCCCGTTGGCCTCGGCGTTGAGCGCGACGGCCGCGACGGCCAGTTCGTCCACCTCGACGGCGCGGACGGCGGCCGCGCCGGCCCGGGCCGCGGCGATGGCCACCAGGCCGGAGCCGGAGGCGAGGTCGAGCACCCGGCGGCCGGCGACCAGCTCCGGGTGGTCGGTCACGTAGCGGGCGAGGGCCTGGCCGCCGGCCCAGGCGAAGGCCCAGAACGGCGGCGGTCGGTCGGTGCTGAACTCACCCTCGGTCAGCTCCCAGAGCCCGATCGGCTCGTCCGCCTGGTGCAGCCGCACCTCGGGGACGAAGGCCACCGGGGTGAGCCGGGCGTGCAGCCGGACGAAGGTGGTGGAAAGTTCGGACACGTCGGCGATTGTCCCAGCGACCCGGCACCCGGCGTGTCGCGGGGGACCGGTGACCGGTTCACCACCGTCGGTGAAAACGCGCCCTGTCCTTGCCGCCCGGTGCGAACACACCCGTCTGGTCGGGTCGACGCCCCGCTCCTAGCGTTGCGTGGTGGAGGCAACCGAACGGAGACGGCGGTGGTGACGGTGTGGCGGTACGCGCTGCGGCTCGGGGTGGTGCTGGCCTGTCTGAGCGGGGTGGAGCTGGTGCTCGCCGCTCCGGCGCAGGCGGCGTTCACCACCGAGTTGAGTGGACTGCCGGCCCGGTTCACCGCCGGCGACCAGGTGCGTACGGTCTCCGCGGTGGTCTCGCGGACCGACCGGCGCGGCGGGTGCGTGAAGGTGCGCTGGTCGATGGTGCTCAGCGTGCAGGGCATCCGACTCGACCAGGTGAAGATGGACCGGGTGGAGGAGACCGGCGACTTCCCGCTGGAGATCCAGACCGAGGGCGACGTGGCCCGGCTGACCGACCGGCAGCTCGACCCGGGCACGCTCTGCCCGGATCGCACGGTCACCGCCCGCTACCGGTTGGCCTTCGCCGAGGACGTCACCCAGGGGCGGGTCACCCTCGCCGCGGAGGCGTACGACGCGAACCTGCGCCTGCTGGCCCGCCAGACGGCCACCCGCTCGGTGGTGGGGGTGGGCGGCGTCCCGAGCAGGTCGGCGGAGCCGACCGGAACACCAGCGGAGCCCAGCGACCCGGCGAACGCGCCGGGCGAGGAGGAGAGCACGGGGCCGGTCGGCGACCAACCGGTCGACGCCGCGCCGCCGGAGGCCGGCCGCCCGGTATCGCAGGCCGGCGGCTTCGGCGTGACGCAGGCGGCGTTCCTGCTCGGCGGGCTGCTGCTCTCGCTCGGGTTGGGGCTGCTGCTGCGGCTGCGCCACCTGACCCGGGTCGCGACCGCGGAGGCCGACGACCCACCGGTGGACCGGCTGTGGGAGCGGCCGGCCGGCCGTTGGCGAACGGCCGGCCGCTGATTCGAGGTCGAGGTGGTCGGGGCCGGCGGAGGTCCGCCGGCCCCGACGGTGTCACTTCGAGAACGCCTGGAACTCGGCGATCCTGACCTGGTTCCGGGCCGGGCTGGCGGTCGCGCAGTCCGTCGTCGTGGCCGGGTCGTTGTCCTGCTCACCGGCGTACTGCGGGCCGCCGGTGCACTGGCTGGCCAGCACCTCCAGCCGCAGGTGGGTGGCGAGCGTGGTGGGCACCGCGAACGTCCGGAGGTTGATGTCCCGGGTGTACGCCCGGTACGCCCCGCCGGGGAACGCGTCGCCCGCACTGGTGTAGATCCGCTGCCAGCGCGCCGGATCCGCGCAGTCAGTGGTCTTCGCGTTGCAGGCCGACACCGCGAACGAGCGCAGCGCGCTGAGCGCGTTCTGACTGCCGGTGTCGGCGTCCCCGGTGATCGCCGGGCGCAGCATGGCGCTGACGTTCACCCGCTTGACCACCTGCGGTGCGTCCCCGGGCAGCGCCACGGTGAGCTGCCGGCCGGCCACCCCGTCCAGCGAGGCCCAGTTCGTCGCCTCGGTGTCGTCGGCGACCCGGTCCAGGTTGACCCCGTCGCCGCTGACCGTGGCGCCGGACGCCGTGGACGCGAGGTTGCGGCTCATCCGCAGGTCCACGTATCCGTCGTGATCGGCCTTGGCGACCACGCTGAGCCGCTGGTGCCCGAAGCCGGGCGCCACCGCGAGCAGGTCGTACGTGCCGGCCACCAGCTCCACGGTGTCCGGGATCGGCGTGGCCGGGTCAGTGTCCGCGATCGGCATCGCCCGTGCCTCGTACGCCCCGACGTACACCCGGATCGGCGCGTCGGCGCTGTCCCCGCGCGGGCGCAGGGTGAGCGTCGCGTTGCCGCCGCGCGGCGAGGCGAAGCTCGGCGTCGGGTCGGTGTCACCGGCGCCGTTGGTGACGGCGTCGCGGCCCATCCCGGAGCGGGCGAACTCGGCCCAGATCAGGTCCTGGTTCGCGCCGCCGAAGCGGAGCAGGTCGGCGGTGAGCATGTTGTCCCGCATGTCGAGCATGCTCACCTGGCTGGCCGCCTGGAGCAGGAACGAGTCGAAGACCAGCTGCGACCAGCGCCGGTTGCCCGGGCACTTGTCGGCGGCGACCTTCCCCTGCGCGCACTCCAGTTGCCGCTGCGGGGTGCCCAGGCCGTACCGCTTGACCAGCGCGGAGCGGACCCGGAAGTTGGTGGCGCCCCAGATCTCCCCGTCGGCGTGCACGGCGGGACCACCGGTGTTGTAGCCGATGTCGGAGTAGTTCAGCGGGCTGCGGCTGAGGTCGTAGTTGCGGATGCCGCTGACCAGGTTGCCGGTGACGTAGCCGCCGGTGACGAAGGGCGTCTCGCCGGGCGCGCGCAGCCCGTGCTGGAAGAGGTACTCGGCGGCGAGCAGGTCGCTCCACGACTCACCCATCGACCCGCCCTGGTGGCCGCCGATCCCGCTGTCCGGGCCGGCGATCATCCGGTTGCTGATCGCGTGGGTGTACTCGTGGCCGATCACCGTCATGTCATAGTCGCCGTCCACGCACGGCGGGTACGGCCCGCCGGCCTGCGGCTGCCACAGGTACATGTTGGTGGTCGGCGGCAGCCCGTCGCGCGGGGTGCCCTGGTTGGCGTTGTTCCGGTTGCCGGTCAGCGCACCCTGCTGGGCGCGGCCCTGCTCGGCGTCGCCGCCCAGCCCCGCCGGGGTGAGGTTGACCGCCTGGAGGTTCCACGCCGACTCGGTGAAGCCCAACTGGTACGCCCAGTCGTGCATCCGGTTGTGCATGGCGAAGAGGTTGCCGATCGCCGCGTCGGCGTCGTTGCGCTGCGCGGAGGTGAACACCTCCGGATTGCACTTCGCCTGGTGCCACTGGTCCGTGAACGGGTACTCGTAGCGGCGTTCCGGGCTGGGGGTGGCCGGGACGACCGGGGTGCCGGCACCCCAGGAGAGCACCGTGTTGGCCGAGTTGCCGCGCGAGGTGAAGGTGGGCGTGCCGGTTGCCGCGTCGACGTCCCACGGCTGGCCGGTCGCCGGGTCGCGGAACGCGGCCTGACAGCCGGGCGTGGGGTCGCCGCACCAGCGCACCCGGGGGTCCTGCCCGGGAGCGAGGTCGCGGGGCGGGGTGGCCGGGAAGACCGCCCAGCTCGGGTTGTCGGAGTCGAAGTCGACGAGGTCCTCACGGACCAGCACCTGCCCGGTGATCCCGTCCACGTAGGTGGTGAACGCGGCCGGGTGGTCGGTGTCCGCGCCGATCAGCGTCACCTCGTATCCGGCCCGAGGCCCGTCAACCGGGGTGGGCACGGCCACCGCGCGCACGGTGTGGCTGGCCACCGCGCTGGCGTCCAGCTTGGCGTCGGCGAGCGCGGCGGCGTACGCCTGCTCGGCGGTGCGGGTGGCCGGCACGGGTGCGCCGGTGTCGCGGGCCAGCGAGGAGCTGACCGAGAGCACCGCGCCGCCGGAGACCGCGATGGTGACCAGGCCGTCCGGGCCGGCCGGCAGGTCGCCGAAGCGCTGCCGCAGGGTGACCACGGCGCCGCTGCCGATCGGCCGGACCAGCACCCGCTCCAGGCTGGCCACCGTGGCGGTGTCCATTCCGAACAGGTCGCGGTTGGCGGCCAGGTAGGCGCGGGCCGCGGCCTCCGGGTTGGTGGGCAGGCCGGTGGCGAGCGGGGTGCGGCCGGGGCCGAGCGCCTGCGGGGTGCCGAGCCGGTTCCACCGCACGTCGGGATCGGCGGCGCGGGCCAACCCGCGCTGGCGGGCGTCCGGTGCCGCCGTACCGGTGCGGTTGTCGACGTCGGCGTGCTGGTGCCCCTCGGCGAACGGCCCGGAGCGGCGCTCGGCGGACGGCGCGCCGCCGGCGGGGGCCGCGGTGCTCGCGCCGGTGGGGAGCAGCGCGGCGACCGTCGCGGTCGTCGCCAGTACGGCGATGAGCCGGCGTCGACGCCGGCTCATCGGGGGTGACCACTCCGGTTGTGGCACGGGACCTCCTCGTGGGAGCGAGATGGCCGGCGGCCGCCGGCCGACGCTGCGCGGTAACGCATGCGCATCTGTGGATATCAGCCGCTGGGGGCGGCGGCAAGGCCCCGGGCCGGCGACGCGCCGACAGATCGAGATAAATCAACGGTGCCGGGGTCCGCACGCCCGGCTGCCCGTCGGATCGACCCGGCCAACCCGCGGGGTCAGTCCAGGTCGGTGGGGTCCAGGCCGAGTTCCCGGGAGGTCACCAGTCGGACCCACTCGCCGAACTGCCGGCGGGAGATCACCCGGTCGTGCACGGCGAGCTGCACGGCCAGGCCGTCCATCACCGCGCTGATCCGCCAGGCCGCCCCGTCCGGGTCGGCGCACTGGAAGGTGTCGTCGGCGACCCCGGCCGAGATCACCGCGGCCAGGTCCTGCCGCCAGCGCAGGTCGAGCCGGCGGGAGACCTTCTCCACCTCGGGGGTACGCAACGACTCCGACCAGCCGTCGATCCACATCGACCAGGAGGTGGCTCGCCCGGCCGGGGTGTAGAGCTTGAGGATCCGCCGGAGCTTGGTCAGCGGCGGGGCCGAGGAGCGGGTCACCACGTCCAGCCGGGCCAGGTCCTGCTCGACCGCGTACGCGAATGCCTGCGCGAGCAGTCGCTCCTTGGTGGCGAAGTGGTAGAAGACCAGCGCCTGACTCACACCGGCCGCCTGCGCCACGTCCGCTGTCCGGGTGTTGGCCAGACCGCGCTCGACGATCACGTCACAGGCGGTGCGCAGCAGGGCATCCAGGCGGATCTCGGCCGCACGTCTCGTCACGACCGTTACCGTAGCCTATCTACCCGAACACGAACAGTTACTGCCACCGTCCGATTCGTCGCACGACAGTCGGAAGCCGGACACTTCCTGAGGGTGCCTTCCGTCGTTCTTCTGGGAGTGTTCGTCGAGGTCCGCCGGCACTGGTCGACGCACCGGGACGCCCACCAAGGGGCGCCCCGCCTGTGCGGTGCCGGCAGGCCCCGGCGGTGCCGGAGTGTGACGATCAGGGAGTTACCAGGTCAGCCCCCTAGGAAGCCCGTCGGTGGTGGCTCCGATCCCGCCAGCGGTCGCACTCGTCCACCTGCTTGGGTGGGACGCGCCGAGCCGGACCCCGAGTTGGCAGTCGTTCACCGGCTCGGCTAAAGTTCTCATCCGTCACCCGGGAACGTCCGGGGGCGTGCGGACGTAGCGCAGCTGGTAGCGCATCACCTTGCCAAGGTGAGGGTCGCGGGTTCGAATCCCGTCGTCCGCTCGGAGCTGCCGCCACGTATGACGGGGGCAACCTCGGTGGGGTGGCCGAGAGGCGAGGCAACGGCCTGCAAAGCCGTGTACGCGGGTTCAAATCCCGTCCCCACCTCAGCAACAAGGCACGGGCGATTGGCGCAGTGGGAGCGCGCTTCCTTGACACGGAAGAGGTCACTGGTTCAAACCCAGTATCGCCCACCAGCAAAAAAGGCCAGGTCAGAGATTATCTGACCTGGCCTTTTCTTGATCTTCACCCTAGATCATGAGTCACCCGTGAGTTGCGACGGTCTCCATGCCCGCAGACACGCCGGCCAGCCCGGAACGAGCCGCACTCATCGCCGGTCATTTATACAACGACCCGGACTGCCGTACTACCTTCTGGCGTCACAAGCGGGCGAGGCTTCAGCTCGTGCTTCCACAGGATTTCGCATATCTGGTCGAGGCCTCGAGTGAGGTGTCGACGGTAGGTTGAGAACGGTAGATTCAACCGATGGGCGGCACTTTGCTGGGTTCGTGACCCTTCAAGGTAGGTGGCGGCGACGGCGCGATGCATTTTGACCGTACGCGGATCCTCGCGCAGTGCGCTGACGGCGTCGCCGAGCACATCTCGCAACGCCTCGGCCACTGCCGCCTCGTCGACCGGCTGACCGGCGAGCGAATGCCGGACGAGCTTAGCGTGCCTGAGTGGATTGGCAGCCAGTTCGCTGGTGCTCCGCCAGCTGCCGAGCGCATGCCGTACTGCCGAGTCGAATTCAGTTCGCGACAGTTTGTTCATGGCGCCGGCAGGTTGAGTGGTGGGCGACGTGTTGTAGCGGTCCGCGAACCAGTGTTCGAGGGGGACGTGCTCCCAATTTCGGCCGAACAGCGTGTGCTCCACGCCGTCGATTCGGGGGCGCTGCGGGACCGGCCGGTGTTGTGCGTGGTCCATGAGCCGACGCCAGTAGTCGGGATCGGAGGGCACGACATATGAGCAGGTCAGATTCTCCGCTTGTACCCACTCCGCCATGATGCGCAGCTGCATAGGGTGCAGCCTCGCCGATACGCGGTGGTACGAAGCGGGATAGACAAGAAACCGGTCAATCCTGATGTGCTCGTGGGCGCGCAGCGCGCCGGTCTCGGTGGCGTGGGCCCAGGCGGCAGCCGCGACCGGGTCTCGCTGGAGTGCCTCTCGGTCACCAGCACGAAGCCGGATCCATACCATGAACGCGACGAGAGCCCCGGATTCCGAACGATAGAGGCGTACGCACTCCGGCTCTCGCTGCAGCCAGAAGTCCAGAATGGCGATGGACTCCGGCCCTTCGGTCTCGGCCGCCATCGCGAGGACGTCGTGGCGGTCCTCCGGATTCATGGCTGCCTCGTGTAGCTGTCCTTCGTACGGGGTACTGAAGAAGTAGCGGTCCTCCTCCCCCAGTTCAGGTAGCAGGAGGTGAGACAGGTCCTGCATCGCGGGCAGCACGTCGGAACCGGTGGCGGCCCGGCCGACCTGGAGCAGATACGGCCAGATTCGATTGTAGATTTCGGCGTAGCGCTGTTGATTTCGCCATCGCAGGTCCGCCTCCAGGACCCCGCGGACGATGTCGTGCGGATATATTCCGCGTGGACCCAGTTCTACGTATGGTTGCTGAATCAGCCAGTCGAACACCATGGCAGCGTCCGACTTGCTCATCACCGTCTGGAGCAGTCCTTCCGTAGTCACACGCGCTTGGGTCAACACGGTCAGCGCCACACGATGCGTCTCACTCGGCACGGGTCCCACGAGCTGACCCATCAACGGCGCGATGAAGTCCTGCGTGGGTCTCCACCTGGCATGGGAGGCACCGATGCGGGCGGCGGCCTCTGCCATGAGGCTCAGGGCCAACGGATTCCCGCCGGCGAAGGCGGCGATGATGTCTCGTAATTCCGGCCTCACAGCACGGGCATCGAGCAACGCGGCAGACTCCTTGAGACTGAGCCCATCGAGTTCCATCACTTGAAGTGTGCCCGCCCAGGCTACGTCGGAGGTCCAGCTCGCCGCCGGTGGTCTGCGGCCGGCCACGACCACCACCACACCGGTCTTGACCTGTGGAAGGAAGCGGTCCCGCAGCCAGTCTTCCAGAACCTCGCACTTCTCGAAGGTGTCAATCAATACCACCGTTCGGTGATCGGTGTGTGCCGTCTCCGCCTCCACGAAGAATTCGGCAGGAGACGGCTCAGTGCGGCCGTCGATTTCGATCACAGTGCGACCGGCTTCCTCGGCTTCGTCCTTGAACCGCCGGAGCAGCGACGACTTGCCGATTCCGCCGGGCCCATACAGAAAACACACCGCGTATGCGCCGGGCTCACCTGCCAGCGCGGCCCGAAATTCGGCCAAGTAATGCTCTCGACCGATGAGACCTCGAGCACGAGACTCGCGGAGACGGCCCGCCAACCGGGCCTGCGGCGGGGACGGGAATTCGTGCATGACGCAAAGGTCCCTTAACAAATCTGAGCGCTAGGCTGCCGCGGCTGCGAGGCGGCCGGCTCAAAGCGTAGACGGGTTCAACGTTCTGCCATGGTCGACAACGATCACCCTTTGGCATGGCGACTTTGATGAAAGATCAGCCTACCCGAAGCGGGCGGGTCGACTGCCTCCAGGGACAGTCGACCCCCACTACCTCGGTTTATTGACCGGTTACTGCAAGACGCGGTGCGATGTGACCTGGTCGAGGGACGATTTCGCCGAGGTGGTCGAGCGCCAGAACCGAGCCGAGGACGAGGCAGCCAGGATCGGTGGACCGATCCTGGTGTGTGACACCGATGCCCGGGCCAAAGCCTTTATGTATGTGCCCCCGCTTGGCCGCACGACCTCATCGCGTGAGTGATGTCAGCAGCTCCCGCAGCCAGGCGATCTCGGTGCGGCTGGTGGTGGTGGCGATGCGGAACAGCCCTTGGCGGAAGGGGTCGTCGGGGAAGTCGGCGGCACGCAGTGGTCGGTCACCGTCCCAGAAGAAGCTCGCCGGCTGGGTGAGGAAGTCGAGCCGACGCTGCAGGACGGCGGCCTGGCCGGCCGGGTCGTCGAGATGGCGCAGGAAGGCCAGCAGCGTGAACCAGCGGTTCTCGTCGGTGATGAACAGTTCGTCGGGGGTGCGGAGCTGACGTCTCAGCTCCGCCTCCCCGGCTGGGCTGAGGATGAGCACGTGCCGTGGTGCCGCCACCTGGCCGGCCTGCACATCGCGACGGAGAAAGCCCGCACGCTCCATTCGCTTGATCGTCGGGTACAGCGTCCCGTCCGCGATCGGTCGGACGTGGCCGGTGAGCGCGGCCACGCGCCGGCGCAGCTCGTACCCGTGCAGCGGGGCGTCGGCCAGGAAGCCCAGTATCGCGAACTCCAACATCGTGTTAGCTTACCTCCGCAACGGTATACCTCGAAGCCGAGGTATTAATCAGGAGGTACGTGATGCGCGGCGCCCAGGTGCGACCAGATGGCACGACGATCCGCTGGGTGGAGCTGCCCGGCGCCGAACCCACCCGGGTCTACCTGCACGGTCTGGGCGCCTCCTCGCCGGTTTACTACGCAGGAGTGGCCACCAACCCCACACTCGCCGGACGGCGCAGCCTGATGATGGATCTGCTCGGGCACGGCATCAGCGACCGACCGGCCGACGCCTCGTACACGTTGGAGGAGCACGCCGATCTGCTCGCCACGGCGCTGACCGCGGCCGGCGTCAGCGGCGCGGAGGTGATCGCCCACAGCATGGGCGGCGCCGTCGCCATCGTCCTGGCCGCGCGCCATCCGCACCTCGTCGCCGCACTGGTCCTGGTCGACGCCACCCTCGACCCGCAGCCTCCGGGCGTCGGCATTCAGGCCCGCTACACCGAGGAGCAGTTCGTCCGCGGCGATGGTCGAGCCGAGACGCTCGACCGCGTCGGCCCGGCCTGGGCGGCGACCATGCGGCTCACCGGTGCGGAAGCGCTCTACCGCACCGCGGCGCACCTTGGCGCCGGCACCACCCCCACCATGCGTGACCTGCTGCTCGACCTGCCTGTGCCGCGTACCTACCTCCACCCGGCCGAAAGCGAACCGATCGGTGCGCGTGCCCTCAGCGACGCCGGCGTGCGGGTGGTCGCCGTGCCGGACGCCGGCCACAACATCATGTTGGACAACCCCGACGGCTTCGTCGCGGCCACCGCCGCGGCACTGCTGGCGTAGGGCAGGCGGTCGAACCCGTACCCGGAGGGCTCGGCTCAGAACGTCAGCAGCCGGAAGGTGCCCACGGTGCGGAAGCCGAGGCGGCGGTAGACGGGCTCACCGACGGGAGTCGAGGTGAGAGCGGCCGTGCGGACGCCCCGCTCGCCGGCCAGGTCGAGCGCGGCCCTGGTCATTGCCGCGCCGATGCCCCGCCGGCGCTGCTCGGGCTGAGTGCCGACGAAGTACAGCGTGAGCAGGCCGTGGCTGAGCCAGGCGACGGCCGTCCCGACGATCCGGTCGTCGAGGCGGCCGGCCAGCCTGAGCACGGTGCCGTCGCCGGAGAACGCCTTCTCCCGGTCGATCGCCGCCGCCACGCCCTCCGCCGGGATTCCGGACACCCGGGCATACGCCGGGACGAACGTGTCCAGGTCGGTGCTCTCGCTGATGTGCAGCCCGGCGGGCGTCGGAGCGTCGGCCGCGTCACCGATCGCCACGGTCATGATCGGCAGACGGGCGACATCGACGGCGCCGAGGGACGCCAGGCCGTCGGCCGTGCCGGATTCGCTGCCCGGGCCGACCCACCACACTCGGGGTACGCCGTCGAGGCGGCGCCGGGCCTCGGTGAGGGCATCCTGCGGCGTACGCCCGGTCACGCGCAGCACGCCGTTGAGGGGCGCGTGCGGCACGTCGCTGCGATAGGTCAGGAGATCGGGGTCCCCGGGCTCGCCGATGTTCCAGCCGAGCAGGTAAGCCCGGTGCGCGGCCAGGACGGTGTCGAGGAACTCCACGAGTCGGATCGTAACGCGGGCCTCTGGGCAGTATGTGGAACGAACGTACAAGTAATGATCGGCGCTGAGAGGTGTGGCTGGCTGCGGTTTCGGCAATCTGCCGGATGGAAGGCGGTCCCACCGGGCTCGCCGTGATGCACGATACTTTGGCGTACGTTCCAGATATTCGCTAGTGTGAGTGCATGGCCCGTACTCGTGAGTTCGACCTCGACGCCGCGGTGGACGCGGCCATGCAGGTGTTCCGGAGCAAGGGCTACGAGGGCACCTCGATCCGTGACCTCGCGGAGGCGACCGGCCTGGGCAGCGGCTCGATCTACGCCGCGTTCGGCAGCAAGGACGGTCTGTACCTGGCCGCGCTCGACCTCTACCGGCAGCACTACGCCGCCCCGCTGGTCGAGATGCTGCGCGCGGGCAACGACGCCCGCGAGGTCGTCCGTGCGATGTTCGTCGACCTGGTGGACGACGTCGCCGGCGACGGTCAGCGTCTCGCCTGCCTGATCGTCGGGGCATCGATGGAACGGGCCCACCACGACCTCCGGGTCGCCGAGCGACTCCGCTCGACCACCCAGTCCGTGGAGTTGGCGCTCTACGACCTGCTCGCCGAGGGGCAGCTGCGGGGTCAGATCCCGGCCGACCGCAGCGCCAGCGACCTGGCCGCCTTCCTGGTGACCAGCCTCCAAGGCCTGCGGGTGATGGGCGCCATCAACCCGGACCGAGCGGCCCTGATGCGCTCCGCCGAGGTCGCGCTCAGCTGCCTGAGCTGACCGCCCGCAGCGGGCTGACCGGCACCGCCGCGCGGCGATGGCCTACCCGGTCGCGGAGAGCAGCGCCTCGGCGAGGTCGGTGCGGGCGCTGAGCAGTGTCCGGCCCCGCCGGTGCGTCACCACCAGGCCGGCCGCGCGCAACGCGGTGAGGTGTTGGGAGACCCCGCCGGGCGACATCCCGGCGCGTCGGGCCAGCTCAGTGGTGCTCGCCGGCCCGGTCAGCTCGGTGAGCAGCCGGGCCCGCCCGCGACCGATCACGGCGGCCAGCGCGTCCGGTACGCCGTTCGGGCGCTCCCACAGTGTGCCGAGCCCGCGTGCCGGGTAGGCGAGTTGCGGCGCGCCCCCGGCGGAGACACTCAGCACCGACGGCCAGACGAAGACCGACGGGACCAGCACCAGCCCCGGCCCGTCCGGGACGTCCGGGGCCAGGCAGTGCCGCTGCGCGATGAGCAGGGTGTCGTCCTCCCACCGGACCTGCCGATGCAGGTCGTTGAGGAGCACGGCCGCGCCGTCCTCGGCCAGCAGACGGGCGCGGGCGGTGACGTCGGCGTCGAGCAGCAGCCGTAGCCGTGGCCAGTGCGGGGCCAGAGCGATCCGCCAGTACGCCTCGATCTCCTCGGTCAGCCGCCGCAGCCCGGCCGGCGGGTCGGCGTACAGGGCGGCGAGCGCCGGGCTTCGGTCGCCCGGGTACAGGTCCAGGTGCGTGCGGACGGTGTCGGCCGGGGTGGCGCGCAGGGCGGCCAGTTCGGCGGCCAGGTCCGGGATGAGACCGGCGGACGGAGGGGTGAGGAAATCGGCCAGGTACCCGGGCGGGGCCGGCACCAGCTGCCAGAGCAGCCCGCCGTCCGGGCCGGCCAATCCGGCCTCGACCAGCGGTGGACGGACCCGACGTACCCAGGGCAGGTGGACGGCGTGGTCCCCGGGGTCGCGCAGCACCCGGACGCTCGCGACGACCTCCCACAGGCAGGAGACGGCGAACCGGATGCGGGCGACGGCGCCCGCCGACAGGCCGATGGCGACCACGGCACCCCCGTTGGATTCAGCTGGGACTGAAACATTACTGCGGCGGTCGGGGCGGGCCGAGACTTGCCGGGTGAGCGAACACCACACCCGAGCAGAACTGTTCCGATCCCTGCACACCCCCGGATCGCCGCTGGTCCTCGTCAACGCCTGGGATGCCGCGAGCGCCCGGATCGTGGCGGCCGCCGGCGCCCGCGCGGTGGCCACCACCAGCGCCGGCGTCTCCTGGAGCCTGGGCGCCCCGGACGGCGACGTCCTCGGTCGCGACGCGGCCGTCGACCTGGTCGGCCGGGTCGCCGCCGCGGTGCCGCTGCCGGTCACCGCGGACATCGAGTCCGGGTACGGGGCGACGCCGGCGGAGGTCGGTACGACCATCCGCGCGGTGCTGGACGCCGGTGCCGTCGGCGTGAACATCGAGGACGCCCGACGCGAGGCCGGCCCGCCGTTGCGCGACGTGCCCGACCAGTGCGCCCGGATCGGCGCGGTGCGGGCCGCCGCCGACGCGGCGGGGCTGCCGCTCTACGTCAACGCCCGGATCGACACGTTCCTCAGCGGCACCGGCGGCCTGGACGAGACCGTGGCCCGGGCCACCGCCTATCTCGCGGCCGGCGCGGACGGCTTCTTCGTGCCCGGGGTGGTCGATCCGGTGACCATCCGCGCGCTGGTGCAGGCGGTGCCGGCGCCGCTGAACGTGCTCGCCGGGCCGGGTGCGCCGGCGGTGGGGGAGCTGGCCCGCCTGGGGGTGGCCAGGGTGAGCCTCGGCTCGTCGGTCGCGGAGGCCGCGTACGCGGTTGCCCGCCGGGCGGCGGACGAGGCGCTCGGCGCGGGCACGTACGACGTGCTGGCGGACGCCCTCGACTACGGCACGCTCAACGCGTTGATGCGCTGAACGGGGAGGGCGGGGCCGTTGCCGACGACGGGCCGGTCACCTCGGTCGAGGTGGCCGGCCCGTCGTCGCGTGATCTGCCGGCTCCACCGGCGATGGGCAGGGGTCGGATCACAGCGGCGGGGCGATGTCCCGCCGCTCCTCGACCCGGCGGTACTCCACTGGCTCCTCGACCCGTCGGTACTCGACCGGCTGCTCGCTGGTGGTGACCACCGCGCGGCGGCGACCCCAGATCAGCGTGGTCATGATCAGGCCGAGCACGCCGGCCGCCATGAGGATCCAGCCGACCACGTCGAGGTCGATGCCGCCGACGCTCGCGTCCAGGGCGAAGGTGAGGATCGCGCCGAGCGCGATGAGGAAGATGCTGGTGCCGATACCCACGACAGCCTCCTTAGGGGGTGTGGTGCGCTGTCGAGGTCCTTCAGTACCCCCTCACCAACCAGCGCAATCACCAGGCCGCAGGGTGCCGCGCCCAGCGATCTTGGCGTCGGGTAGAGTTCACCCGTCGCCGGCATTTGCCGGAGACGTGCGGACGTAGCGCAGCTGGTAGCGCATCACCTTGCCAAGGTGAGGGTCGCGGGTTCGAATCCCGTCGTCCGCTCGCGATCCGCCCCGCGATCCTGATTGTCGGATCGGGCGATCACCACGGGCGATTGGCGCAGTGGGAGCGCGCTTCCTTGACACGGAAGAGGTCACTGGTTCAAACCCAGTATCGCCCACCAGATTCATCCGTAGTGATGCTGAGCTGCGGCGGCGCTCATTCCCCCTTTTCCCTGAGGGTGCGCGCTGGTGCGGTGGCGGCTTCTACGCGGAACACGGGATAGCGCGCCGCTATCGCCTCGAAAGCCGTCAGGGGTGCGCCGCGGTCCACGGGCAGGTGTGGTCGTGCTCCAGGCACCTTCTGCAGGTACCGCTTGAGGATCGGGGCACGCTCTTCGACGGGTACCTCGACCAGTTGGCGGGGCCGGGCGCGGCCGCGTCGGATGGTGACCCGGCCGTCCGCCGCCCGGACGTTGCGGACCCAGTTGCAGTCGTTGCCCAGCATCGAGACCAGGTACCAGACGCCGTCCCGGTCGGCCATGCCGAGCGGGAACCGGGTGATCCGCCCGGTGCGACGGCCCGGCACCTCAAGGGTGACCCAACGTCGGGGCAGCAGGCCGGCACCCTGTACGACCGCCCAGAACCGGGCGAACCGGCGGGCCGTCGAGTTGCCGCGCCCTCCGGTGTACATGGCCCGGAGTTCGTCATCGGCATATGGCCAGCGTGCCATCGGGTCCTCCCAGTGCGCGGCTCGTGCGGCGTCGTCTTCCTTCTTCAAAGGTTGCCGATGTTGGACCTGAGATACAGAGTCCAAAGTCCACATCCGGTTCGAGAACGTCATCCGCGACGCGGCCCGCCGACAATCCGGTGGCGGTCCGGATCGGTCGTTGCGAGACTCTGACCTGTGCGAGAGCCGGACCGTTTCCGAGCCGCCGTCGGCGCCTGGGCGGCTGGCGGCACGGATGCCGCGGCGGCCGCCACGGCGGCCCGTGAGTTGGCCCGCGACGGCCTGGCCACGGTCGTGCTCGTCGAGGGGGTCAGCGACCAGTGCGCGGTGGAGGCGCTGGCCGCACGGCGCGACCGTGACCTGGCCGACGAGGGCGTGTGTGTGGTGCCGATCGGGGGTGCCATGAGCGTCGGTCGGTTCCTGCGGCTCGTCGGTGCACAGGGGCTCGCCCTGACGGTGCGAGGGCTCTGTGACGAGGCCGAGGAGAGCTACTTCCGGCGCGGGCTCGAACAGGCCGGCCTGGGCAGTGGCCTGACCCGGTCGGCGATGGAGGCCCTCGGCTTCTACGTGTGCGTCGCCGACCTCGAGGACGAGTTGATCCGCGCGCTCGGCAGCACCGGCGTCGAGCAGGTCCTCGCGGCGGAGAAGGACCTGGCCAGGTTCCGGGTCTTCCAGAACCAGCCCGCGCAGCGCGAGCGGTCGGTCGAGCGGCAACTGCGCCGCTTCATGGGCACCATGAGCGGTCGCAAGGCCCGGTACGCCCGCGCGCTCGTCCGCGCCCTCGACCCGGCCTGCGTACCCCGACCGTTGGACCACCTTCTCGCCGGCTAGTCCCACCGACCTGCCGCGTCAGCCAGCGGTTCTGCCAGCGGCAGATCCGCTACCGGTGAACATGGGTGTCACCCGCTCTGGCCAGCGGGCAGGGTGGACCGCATGAGACTGCTGGTGCTGGGTGGGACGGGTTTCGTGGGTGGAGCGACGGTGGCCGACGCGGTTCGCCGGGGCTGGTCGGTGACGGTGTTCAACCGGGGGATGCACGGCACGGTCCCGCCCGGCGTCCAGCGGTTGCGGGGTGACCGGACGCAGCCGGACGGCCTGGCGGCGCTGGCGGGCGGCGAATGGGACCTGGTGGTCGACACCTGGGACGGCGCCCCCCGGGCAGTGCGGGACGCGGCCCGCGCGCTGGTCGGCGCGGTCCCGCACTACGCCTACATCTCCAGCGGCTCGGTCTACGCCCAGCCGGTGCCGGCGCAGGTCGGCGAGGAGGCGCCCACTGTGGGCACGGCCGCCGCCGACGCCACCGGGGGAGACTACGCGGAGTGCAAGGCTGGCGGGGAGTTGGCCGCGACGGAGGTCTACGGCGAGCGGGCGCTGCTGGTGCGCGCCGGGTTGATCCTTGGGCCGGGGGAGGACATCGGCCGGCTGCCCTGGTGGCTGCAGCGGGTGGCCCGCGGCGGTGACGTGCTCGCGCCCGGCCCTCGGGGTCTGCCCGTGCAGTACATCGACGTGCGCGACCTGGCCGCGTGGACGCTGGACCGCGCCGCCGAGCGGGTCGGCGGTGCCTTCAACGTGATCAGCCACCCGGGGCACACCACGATGGGCGAGCTGCTCGACACGGTCGTCGCGGTGACCGGCTCCGGCGCCCGGTTGCACTGGACCGATCCGGGGCCGATCCTGGCCGCCGGCGTGGTCCCCTGGAACGACCTGCCCATCTGGGTTCCGGAGGGTCACGAGTTCCGGTGGATGCAGGAGCGCGGCGTGCAGAAGGCGTACGCGGCGGGGCTGACGTGCCGACCGGTGGCCGACACCGTCGCCGACACCTGGCGCTGGCTGCGTGCGGTGGGGTCGGTGCCACCGCGCGCCGGCCGGCCGGCCCGGGAGCCGGTGGGGCTGGATCCCGCCCGGGAGGCGGAGCTGCTCACCGCCTGACCGGGCGTCCGCCGTCGACGGGGTGCGGCTGGTGATGCCGGCTCAGGCCGGCACCACCGGCAGGTCCAGCACCTCGTCGATGCTGCGGCGTGAGGTCGGTCGGCCGGGCTGGCCGTACCCGATCCGCAGCACCATCTGCGGTGTGCCGAACCGGCCCAGCGACAGCCGCAGTTGCTCCCGCGCGCCGGGCACCTCGATCGGCTGGGAGAGCATCGACACGCTGAGCCCGGCGTCGGTGGCGGTGAGCAGCACCCGTTGCAGGGCCTGCCCGGCGATGACCTGGTCCACCGCGGTGTTGCCCACCGAGCCGAGCACCGCCACCAGCGGCTCCGGCTCGAAGTCCCGCCCAGGGGCCCGGTCGAGCCCGCCGAAGGCGCGCGCCGGCAGCACGTCCTGCGGCTCGCTCTGCGGGCCGCCGGACGAGGAGGGCACGCCGTCCGGTGCGGGCTCCCGGCGTAGCCACTGCTCGCGTTCCGCCCGGTAGGCCGGGTCCCGCTCCAGCACCCGGTGCGCGCTTCGGGCGATCTCGCCGAACGCGGAGACCGCGCTCACCCCGATCAGCATCTCCAGCCAGCACTGCTCGGTGCGGGCCGCCTCGCCGAGCCGCCAACGGGCGTCGGCCGGAACCGGGTTCGGCCAGAACGGCAGGCGGTTGCTGAACCGGCGGGGGATGGCGGCGTACAGGCTCTGCTCGGCGGGGGTGGGCGGGCGCGGGGTGTCCGGCACCAGCCGGGCCAGCAGGTTCGGCTCGGCCGGGTCGGGGCGCAGCCGCACCTGGGCCGGGATGCCGGCGACGGCCAGCGCGATCCGCAGGTTGAACAGCGCGGCGCCGCAGCCGACCCGCACTCCCCACCCGCTCGGGTCGGTCGCCGGCAGCCGGCGGGCCGGGTCGGCCAGCACCTCGATCCCGCCGTCGCGCAGCCGCAACCGCCACGGCTGGGTGTTGTGCAGAGAGGGTGCCCGTACCGCGTCCACGGCGGCGGCCCGCAGCTGTGCGGGGGTGTAGCCGATGTCCATGGCAGGTGCTCCTTTCCCGGTGCCAGCGGCCGATGGTGCCGCGACGCATCCCTACCGTCCGCCCGTCGGGTGAGCGGCGTGCAGGGCCGGACGTCCCGATCCGTCGGGCCCGACCGGCCCCCTGCCCGGGTCCGACCGTCGCGCTGGCCCGGCCTCGCGGGCGGAACCGGTGTGATCGGGACCTTCGGCCCGTGCACCTGACGCGGGACCCGGGTAGAAACGAGGAATGATCCGCGTGTTCCTCCTCGACGACCACGAGGTCGTCCGCCGTGGCCTGGCCGACCTCCTGCAGAGCAGCGGCGACATCGAGGTGGTCGGCGAGTCCGGCTCCGCGCAGGAGGCGGCCCGCCGCATTCCGGCGTTGCGGCCGGACGTGGCGATCCTCGACGCACGGCTGCCCGACGGCAACGGCATCGACGTGTGCCGCGACGTGCGCGCCGTCGACTCGTCCATCAAGGGCCTGATCCTCACCTCGTACGAGGACGACGAGGCGCTGTTCGCGGCGATCATGGCCGGCGCCGCCGGGTACGTGCTCAAGCAGATCCGCGGCACCGACCTGGTCGACGCCGTGCGTCGGGTGGCGGCCGGGCAGTCGCTGCTCGATCCGGCGATCACCACCCGGGTGCTGGAGCGCATCCGCAACGGCGTCGAGCAGCCGCGCGAGTTGAAGTCGCTCACCGAGCAGGAGCGACGGATCCTGGAGTACGTGGCGGAGGGGATGACCAACCGGGAGATCGCCGGGAAGATGTTCCTGGCCGAGAAGACGGTGAAGAACTACGTCTCCAGCGTGCTGGCCAAGCTGGGCCTGGAGCGCCGCACCCAGGCCGCCGTCCTGGCCACCCGCCTGCTCGGCAAGACCCCCTGACCCGACCCGCGCCGGTCAGTCGCGCAGCGGCACGGACCAGCTCACCTCGGTGCCGTGCGGCTCGACCGGGCTGATCGTGAAGGTGCCGGCGTGACGTTCGGCGCGTTCGCGGAGGTTGACCAGCCCGCCCCTGGCGGCGCTCGGATCGCAGCCCACGCCGTCGTCGGTGACCGTCACGGTGACATGGCCGGCGTCGACGCGTACGGCCACGGCGACCTGGTTGGCCTGCGCGTGGCGGACCGCGTTGGACAGCGCTTCGCGCAGCACGGCGGTGAGGTCCGGGCGGATCGCGTCCGGGACGGCGCTGTCCACCGGCCCGGTCAGCTCCAGGTGGGGCTTGTGGCCCAGCGACTCGGCGGCCAGCTCGATCGCCTCGCGGATCTCGGTGCGCAGCGCCGCGGTCATGGGCGTGCGCAGCTCGAAGATGGTCCGGCGGATGTCCCGGATGGTGGCGTCCAGGTCGTCGACCGCCGCGTTGATCCGTTTGGCCACCTCCGGGCGGGTCATCATCGGCGCGGCGCTCTGTAGTTGCAGGCCGGTGGCGAAGAGCCGCTGGATCACGACGTCGTGCAGGTCGCGGGCGATCCGCTCGCGGTCCTCCAGGACCACCAGCAGCTCCCGCTCCTCCTGGCCGCGGGCCCGCTCCATGGCCAGCGCGGCCTGCCCGGCGAAGCTGCCCAGCAGGGCCACGTCGTCCTCGCTGGTGCCGCCGCCGCGTTCCGGCCGGTGCGCCACGACCAGCACACCGTGCAGGGTCTCGGCAGTGGCCAGTGGTGAGATCACCGCCGGGCCGGTGTGCAGCAGCGCGGGCCACGGTGCGGCGTGCGCGAGATCGTCCACCTGGTCGTGGCGGCCCTCGGCCACCGCAGCGCCGAAGCTGGTGTCGGCGAACGGCAGGACCGTGCCGACCAGCGCCCGGGCCTGCTCGTCGGCGCCGTCGACCACCTCCACGGTGAACTGGGTGCTGTCGGTGTCGTAGAGCAGCACCAGCGACAGCTCCGCCTCGGCGACCTCCCGGGCACGGCGGGCGACCAGCGCCAGCGCGTCGGTGCGACGCACCTCGCCGAGCAGCACCGAGGTGATCTCCGCGGTCGCGGCCAGCCAGCGTTCCCGCCGGTGCGCCAGGGCGTACAGGCGGGCGTTCTCGATGGCCACGCCGGCCGCGGCGGCGAGCGCGACCACGATCTCCTCGTCGTCCTCGGTGAACTGCGCGCCGCCCTGCTTCTCGGCCAGGTAGAGATTGCCGAACACCTGGTCCCGGATGCGCACCGGCACGCCCAGGAAGCTGTGCATCGGCGGGTGGTTGGCCGGGAAGCCGTAGGAGCGGGGGTGCTGGGTGATGTCCGGCATCCGCAGTGGCCGGGGGTCGTCGATGAGCAGGCCGAGGACGCCCCGCCCGTGTGGCAGGTCGCCGATCTGCGCGTGCACCTCGGGCGAGATGCCGTGCACGATGAAGTCGTGCAGCAGCCGGTCCGGGCCGACCACGCCCAGCGCGCCGTACCGGGCGCCGGCCAGCTCGCAGGCCGCCTGAACGATGCGTTGCAGGGTGCTGCGCAGGTCCAGGTTGGTGCCGATGGCGACCACCGCGTCGAGCAGGGCGCGCAGCCGCTCCCGGCTGGTGACGACCTCGCCGACCCGGTCCAGCATCTCCTGGAGCAACTCGTCGAGGCGGACCCGCGGCAGCGGGCTGAGCCCGAGCGACGGGGTCACATGGGCTTCCTGACGAGGCTGCGGGGCGCTGTTGGTCATCGAGCGATGGTATCGCCGATGATCGCCGTGGCCAGAACCGTCAACCCCGCTCGCCGCGCACCGCGGTGGTGTCGATCACCTGCTCGGTGGTCAGCCGCGGGGTGTGCGGCGGGCCTGCGTGCGTCGGGTCCGCGATCCCCAATCGCAGCACGAGGTACGGGAAGCCGAGCCCGGCGAGCAGGTGCCGGAGGCTCTGACGGGTGCCCTCCACCTCCACCACCGAGCTGAGCGGCACCAGCGAGACGCCGAGCCGGGTGGCGGTCAGCCAGGCGGCGGAGAGCGCCTCGCCAGCGCGCAGCCAGCTGTCCGGTTCGTCCTCGTCGCCGTAGAGCATCCCGTACACGGCGGCCCGGTCGTGGCCGGGGCCGATCGGCAGGCCGCCGGGGTGGCCGAAGTCGCGGGCCGGCACGGTGGTCTGCGGAGGCTGCTCGGGCAGCACCTCCGGCGGCAGCCCGGTGCCGGTGCCGGCCCTGCTGGTCCAGTACTCCAGCTCGGCGCGCAGCTGCGGATCCTCGGCCTCGACCGTGTCGGCGTGCCCGGCCGCGGCGGCCAGCTCCAGCACCTGGTCGCCGTCGAGGATCTGCAACCGGCCGCCCTCGGTGGTGACCGCCCGGGTGATCTCCCCGATCGCGGCGGTCGGCACCGGCTCGTCGCTGACCGGCCGCCGGTCGGTGTGCCGGATCTGCATGCACTGCACCATCCGCATGGCGTCCGGGTCGGCCGTCACGCGGGTGAGGGTGGTCAGCCGGGCCAGCAGCTCGCGGTCGCCCGGGTCGGGCATTCGCTCCACCACGGCGCGCCACCCCTCGGCGGCCAGCGCCAGGCGGGCGTGGTGCAGGGCGGTGCCGCAACTGATCGCGAGCAGCCGGCCCTCCGGGTCGGTGGCGGTGAGCTGCCGGTCGGCGACGGTGCGCAGCTCCAGTGCGTCAGGCAGCACCCGCCAGCGCCACGGCTGGGTGTTGTGCACCGAGGGGGCGTGGCCAGCGGTGGCGGCGGCCTCCGCCAGCGCGGTGGTCAGCTGGCTCTCCTGACTCATGGTCACGACCTTTCCATCTCTGCCCATCGTGCCTCACGGCACGGTGCTGTGCGCGGCTTGCCGGTCCATCCTCTGGCATCCGAGGGAGTCCCGCACGGGCCGCAGGCGCCGATCACATCGCGTCGTTACGCCCGCCGGACCAGGCCCGGGGTCAGCGTTCCCGGACCACCGCGACCGGGCAGTGGGTGTGCTGGATCAGCTGTTGGCTGACCGAGCCGAGCAGCATGCCGGCCAGGCCGCCCCGGCCCCGGCTGCCGACCACCACCAGCCGCGCGTCGCGGCTCGCCTCGATCAGCATGGCCGCCGGGCTGCCCGGGACCAGGTCGACGGTCACGGTCAGTTCGGGGAACGTCCGCCGCCATGGCTCCACGTTCTCCTCCACCGCGGCCCGCTCGTCCGGGACCCCGGCCGCCCCGCCGGGGCCGGGCGTCCAGGCCCGCAGGACGCGCAGCGGCACCCGCCGCTGGGCCGCCCGCTCGGCCGCGAAGCCGAGCGCCACCAGCGACGGCTCGGAACCGTCCACGCCGACCGCCACCGGCCCGGCCGTCGCGTCCGCCGGTGCGCTGCCGGCCCCGTCCCGGACCACCACGACCGGGCAGTGCGCGTGTGCGGCAACCGCCACCGCCGTCGACCCGGCCAGCAGCCCACCGAACCCACCGTGCCCACGGCTGCCGAGCACCAGCAGCCCGGCCTTGGCCGAGCGTTCCTGCAGTACCAGGGCGGGTGGCCCGTCGAACACCTCGCCGGTGACGGTGAGCCCGGGGTGCGCGGCCGCGGCCTTCGCCGCCGCGTCCCGGACCAACTCCTCCACCTGTCGCCGGGCGGCGTCGTCCGGCCAGATGCCGGGCGCCACGCCCGGGCCGACCCAGCTGGCCACGGTCAGCCATTCGAAGACGTACGCCAGCCGCACCGGCTGGCCGCTGCGCCCAGCCTCGTCCAGCGCCCAGTCCAGGGCCACCGAGGCGTCGGTGGAGCCGTCGTAGCCGACCAGAATTTCCGAGTCGCGCACGTTGTCCTCCTCAGGGGTTGGTCGGGTCGATTTCCCGGACCCAGCGCCACTCCGCGACCTGTGGGTCATCCTCGCCGTGCCGGCGGGTGTAGTCGCGGGCCGACTGCCGGGCGTCGACCATCTGCTGTCGCAGGTGCGCGGCGCGGGCCGCCAGCCCGGGCACCCGGTCGATGACGTCGATGACCAGGTGGAAGCGGTCCAGGTCGTTGAGCATCACCATGTCGAACGGCGTGGTGGTGGTGCCCTCCTCCTTGTAGCCGCGCACGTGCAGGTTGTCGTGGTTGGTACGGCGGTAGGTGAGCCGGTGGATCAGCCACGGGTAGCCGTGGTAGGCGAAGATGATCGGCCGATCCGCGGTGAAGATGGTGTCGAACTCGTTGTCGGGCAGGCCGTGCGGGTGCTCGGTGGCCGGCTGGAGTCGCATCAGGTCCACCACGTTGACCAGCCGCACCCTCAGGTCCGGCAGGTGCCGGCGCAGCAGGTCGGCGGCGGCCAGCGTCTCCAGCGTGGGGACGTCCCCGCAGCAGGCGAGCACCACGTCCGGCTCGCTGCCGCCGTCGCTGCTGGCCCACTCCCAGATGCCCAGGCCGCGCCGGGTGTGCTGGATCGCCTCGGTCATCGACAACCAGTTCGGCGCCGCCTGCTTTCCGGCCACCACCACGTTGATGTAGTGCCGGCTGCGTAGGCAGTGGTCCATCGTCGCGAGCAGCGTGTTGGCGTCCGGCGGCAGGTAGACCCGGACCACCTCGGCCTTCTTGTTGACCACGTGGTCGATGAAGCCCGGGTCCTGGTGGGAGAAGCCGTTGTGGTCCTGTCGCCAGACGTGGCTGGAGAGCAGGTAGTTCAGTGAGGCGAGCGGCTGCCGCCAGGGGATGCCCCGGGTCACCTTCAACCACTTGGCGTGCTGGTTGAGCATCGAGTCGACGATGTGGATGAACGCCTCGTAGCTGGTGAACAGGCCGTGTCGGCCGGTCAGCAGGTAGCCCTCCAGCCAGCCCTGGCACAGGTGCTCGGAGAGCACCTCCATCACCCGGCCGTCCGGGGAGAGGTGCTCGTCGCTGGGCACCGTGTCGGCCACCCAGGCCCGGTCGGTCACCTCGAAGGCGGCGCCCAGCCGGTTGGAGGCGACCTCGTCCGGGCCGAACAGCCGGAACGTCTCCGGGTTGGCGGCGATGACGTCCCGGATCCACGCGCCGAGCACACCGGTCGCACCGGCCATCGGCTCGCCCGGCTGGGGGACGTCCACGCCGTACTCGCGGAAGTCGGGCAGGGTCAGGTCGCGGAGCACCACCCCGCCGTTGGTGACCGGGTTGGCGCTCATTCGTCGGTCGCCGTGCGGCGGCAGCGTGCACAGCTCGTCCACCGGCGCGCCGGTGGCGTCGAACAGCTCCTCGGGGCGGTAGCTGCGCAGCCAGCGCTCCAGCTCGGCCAGGTGCGCCGGGTTGTCCCGTACCCCGGACAGCGGCACCTGGTGGGCGCGGTAGGTGCCCTCCACCTGGGTGCCGTCGACCTCGCTCGGGCCGGTCCAGCCCTTCGGCGTCCGCAGGATGATCATCGGCCAGCGGGGACGCTCGACGGCGCCGCCGGAGCGCGCCTTGAGTTGGATCGCGGTGATCTCGTCCAGCGCCCGGTCCATCGTCGCGGCGAGCGTGCGGTGCACCTGGGCCGGGTCGTCGCCGGCCACCACGTACGGCTGGTAGCCCGAGCCGCGCATGAGGTCGAGCAGGTCCGCCTCGGGGATCCGGGCCAGCACGGTCGGACTGGCGATCTTGTAGCCGTTGAGGTGCAGGATGGGCAGCACCGCACCGTCGCGGGCCGGGTTGAGGAAGACGTTCGAGAGCCAACTGCCGGCCAGCGGCCCGGTCTCCGCCTCACCGTCGCCGATCACACAGGCGACCACCAGGTCCGGGTGGTCGAAGGCGGCGCCGTAGGCGTGGCTCAACGCGTACCCCAGCTCGCCGCCCTCGTGGATCGAGCCCGGCACCTCCGCCGCCACGTGGCTGGGAATGCCGCCCGGGAAGGAGAACTGCCGGAACAGCCGGGCCATCCCGGCCTCGTCGCGCGAGACGTCGTGGTAGCGCTCCGACCAGGTGCCCTCCAGCCAGGTGTTGGCCACGATGGCCGGGCCGCCGTGCCCGGGGCCGGTGACCAGCATGGCGTTCAGGTCGCGCGCCACGATCACCCGGTTGAGGTGGGCGTAGATCAGGTTGAGCCCGGGGCTGGTGCCCCAGTGACCGAGCAGCCGCGGCTTGATGTCGTCGACGGTCAGCGGCTCCCGCAGCAGCGGATTACCCAGCAGGTAGATCTGCCCGACGGTGAGGTAGTTCGCGGCTCGCCAGTAGGCGTCCAGCCGGCGCAGCTCGTCGTCGGTGAGGGCACGGCGCGCGTCGAGAGCGGTGTCCATGATGCTGAACCTCTCGCGGGTAGGAGTGGGGCGTCCGGCGTCCAGCCTCGTCGCCGCCGACGCCCCAGGGTCAGGGCCGTTGGTCCCGGGTCGGGCGGACGTCGGGTCCAGTCAGCGGAATGTCGGTCAGCCCGCGGACGACGATCACCGGGGCCGGGGAGTGGTAGAGCAGGGACTGGGCGACCGAACCGAGCATTCCACGCCCCGGTTCGTCGCCGCGGGCGGCGACCAGCGTCAGCTGCGCCGAGCGCGACATGTCGACCAGCACCTGCTCGGGAGCGCCGCGGATGACGCGGCACTCGACCGGCACCTCCGTGCGGCGGGCGGCGTGGCGGGCCATCAGCTCGGTGAGCTGATCGGTGACCTCGGCGGTGTCCTCGTCGGGCTCCACCACCCGCAGCGCCAGCAGTCGGGCGCTGCGCCGGGTCGCGCACTCGAAGGCCCACTGCAGGGCGAGGGTCGAGCTGGGCGAGCCGTCCACCCCGACCAGCATCGGGCCCGGCGGCGGCGGGTCGTCGCGGACGACCAGCAGCGGGCAGCCGGCCCGTGCGGCCAGCTGCACGGCAGGCGTGTCGGACGCGACGCACTCGCCGCTGCCGGCCATCCCGCTGTCGCCGACCGCGAGCAGGAAGGCCGCCTCTGACCGGCGGATCAGGGTGAGCAGCGTGGCGTTCTCGATGATCTCGCCGCGTACGGTCAGTCCCGGCTCGACCTCGTGGGCGAGCTGGGCGGCCCGGGTGATCAGGTCTTCGGCGTGGTCCCGGGGCGCGGCGACGGTGTCTGCGGCGAAGGCCGCCTGCCAGTCGAAGACGTGCAGCAGGTGCAGCGGCCGGCCGTGGGTGGCGGCCTCCTGTGCGGCCAGTCGGACGACCGGGAGGTCGCGGTCCGAGCCGAGACCGACCAGCACCGCTGCATCGGCGGATGCGGCCATCCGACATCACCTCCCGGGCGTCGCGCCCGGCACGACCACGCTGTCCCTGACCGAGGGTAGTCGGGTGGTCACGATGGTGGGCCGGTTCGGGGGTGCTGTCGATGTGGGTTCTCAGCGAAGGTGCCACGTTCGTGGCCACTCAGTCGAGACAGAACTCGTTGCCCTCGATGTCCTGCATCACGAGGCACGACTCGTTGTCGCCATCGGCAAGCAGTAGTCGCACGCGTGCCGCGCCGAGCGGGACCAGTCGTGCGCATTCGGCCTCAAGTGCGGCCAGGCGCTCTTCACCCACGAGCCCGGTGCCGACCCGCACGTCAAGATGCAGCCGATTCTTGACGACCTTGCCTTCGGGGACGCGCTGGAAGAACAGTCGCGGGCCCACACCTGAGGGATCACTGCATGCGAACGCTGAACCCTGTTGCTCAGGCGGCAGCGCGCGATCGAACTCGTCCCAGGTGGCGAACCCCTCCGGTGGCGGCGGTACGACGTACCCCAACACCTCGCACCAGAAGCGGGCGACGCGCTCAGGCTCTGCGCAGTCGAAGGTGACTTGGAACTGCTTGACCGACGCCATCGGTCCACCATAGGGGCGGGGTCTGTCGTTGTCTCCACGGACCCGCCCCTGGTGGTGAGAACGGATCAACCTCGCTGAGAACCCACAGTCGATTCCTGGCGGCGGTGTTCGTCAACTGAGGTTGACACGAGTGGCGTTGTCAACGTATGTTGACGGCATGAGTCAGGCGACGGAACTCGCGGCGGCAGCCGGCAGCACCGACCCCCGGGTCGGGCTGCGCGCCGTCCGCGCGCTGCGCCGGCTGCTCGAGCGGCTCGAGGTGGTCCAGGTGGACAACGCCCGTCGACAGGGCTGGTCCTGGCAGGAGATCGCCGACGCGCTCGAGGTCAGCCGGCAGGCCGTGCACAAGAAGCACGCCGGGCGGCCGGCGGTCAATCAATCCTGGGAGGCGTGATGTTCGAACGGTTCACCGACCGGGCGCGCGACGTGGTGCACCGGGCGCTGGAGGAGGCGCGGGCCGAGGGCCAGCGCCCGGTCGGCACCGAGCACCTGCTGCTCGCCCTGACGGCCGACGAGGCCGGCCTGGCCAGCCGGGTGCTGGCCGACGCCGGCGTACGCGCCGACGACCTGCGCGAGCGGGTCCGCCGACACACGGCCAGCGGCGGCGCCGGCCTCGGCGACGCGGACGCGGCGGCGCTGCGCGAGATCGGCATCGACCTGGCCGCGATCGTGGCCCGAATCGAGCAGTCCTTCGGCCCGGACGCACTGCGCGAGGCTGTGCCGGCACCGCGCCGCCGCTGGGGCCGCCGTCGCTTCCTCGGCGGGCCGTTCTCGCCCCGGTCCAAGAAGGTGCTGGAGTTGTCGCTGCGGGAGGCGCTGCGGCTGCGTCACCGCCACATCGGCACCGAGCACATCCTGCTCGGGGTGCTCCGCGAGGGCCAGGGCCTGGGTGCTCTGGTGCTCACCGAGGCCGGGGCTGACCTCGACGATCTGCGCCGACGGGTGGAGAGCGCGCTGCGGACGGCGGCCTGACAGCGGTCGCGTGAAACAGCGGTAGGCGTGTTGAAACCTGTCTGTGGCACTTCCGACGCCGGCCGCTCGTGGGCTCGCTGAAGGCGTACCGGTGCTGCACACTGGCGCCGTGGATGCTGGACAGGAAAGGCGGCCCTCGGGCGGCGACGGCGGGCTGCGGTCCGCCGTCGTGGTCAACCCGGTGAAGGTCGACGATCTCGACGAGCTGCGCCGCACCGTGAACGACGCCCTCGCCGCCGCCGGCTGGCCCGAGCCGCAGTGGTTCGAGACCACTGCCGATGACCCCGGGCGCGGCCAGACCGAGCAGGCCGTCAAGGCCGGCGTCGACCTGGTCTTCGCCTGCGGTGGCGACGGCACCGTGATGTCCTGCGTCAGCGGCCTGGTCGGCACGGACGTGGCGCTGGCCGTGCTGCCCCAGGGCACCGGCAACCTGCTCGCCGCCAACCTGGGTCTCTCCACGGACATGGCCGCCGGGCTGCAGGTCGCCATCGAGCGCGGCCGACGGCTGCTCGACGTCGGCGCCGTCGAGGACCAGTACTTCACCGTGATGGCCGGCATGGGCTTCGACGCCCAGATGCTGGCCGCCACCTCCGAGACCACCAAGGCCCGGATCGGCTGGCCGGCGTACGTGGTGGGTGCCGCCCGGCACCTGCGGGACCGGCCGATGCGGGTGCAGATCCGCATCGACGACCGCCCGCCGGTGCGCCGCCGGGCCCGCTCGGTGCTGATCGCCAACGTGGGCCGGCTCCAAGGCGGCGTGCGGCTGCTCACCGAGGCCGAGCCGGACGACGGCTGGCTCGACATCGCGGTGCTCACCCCACGCAACCTGCGACACTGGCTCGCGCTCGGCTGGGCCGTGATCCGCCGCAACGGCCAGGTGCCGCAGATGGAGGTGTTCCGCGGCCGGCGCGTGGTGGTCACCAGCAACCGGGCCCAGCCCCGGGAGCTGGACGGCGACCTCATCTCCCCGGGCCGGCAGCTGCGGGCGGACGTCCGGCCGCAGGCGCTCTGGCTCTGCGTGCCACAGCCCGAGGACGCCCCCGACCTGGCCGTCGACGCGCAGCGAGCCGGGGAACGGGGCGAGCAGCTGATCGAGGAAGCGCGCCGTGAGTAGCACCCGGATCGTGCCGGAGACCCGGCTGATGGCCGACGAGGAGCTGTCCGCCGACGACGCCTGGCACACGCTGCGCCGCCAGGGCGGCTGGCACCTGCTGCGGGACGCCTTCATCCGTTTCCGCTACGGCGACGGGTTCAGCCACGCCCGGGCCTTCGCGCTGCAGCTCTGCCTCGCCGTGGTGCCGTTCATGATCGCCCTCACCGGCCTGATCAGCGAGCTGGGCGTCGAAGAAGGCGGCCGCGTGGTCGCCGACACCGTCCTGGCGCTCACCCCCGGCCAGAGCGAGCAGGTGGTCGCCGAGCTGCTCGGCGAGGGCGAACGTGTCGAGGACGCGGGCGAACTGGCGCTCACCCTCGGCCTGCTCACCGGGCTGGTCGCGCTGACCACCACGATGGCCCAGATCGAACGAGGCGCCAACCGCATCTACGGCGTGGAGCGGGACCGGCCGGCGCTGCGGAAGTACTTCCGTGCCGCCGTGCTGGCCCTCACCGCCGGCCTGCCCGCGTTGGCCGGCTTCCTGATCCTGGTCGCCGGCGGCGCGGTGGGCGACTCGGTACGGGAGCACTACGAGTGGGGTGCGGTCGCCAACGGCGTCTGGAACGTGATCCGCTTCCCGCTGAGCCTCGGGCTGACCGTGCTCGCCGTGGCGGTGCTGTTCCGGCGCGCGCCGCGCCGCAAGCAGCCCGGCCTCTCCTGGCTGTTCTTCGGCGCCGGCATCGCCACGGCGCTGTGGTGGCTGGCCAGCCTGCTGCTCGCCGCGTACGTGCGGTTCAGCGACGACTTCGGCCAGACCTACGGCGCGCTGACCGGGATGATGGCGCTGCTGCTCTGGGCCAACCTCACCGGCATGGCGCTCTTCGGCGGGCTGGCCTTCGCCGCCCAGCTGGAGGCGTTGCGCATCGGCGTGCAGGAGCCCGCCCAACCTGACCTGTGGGAGCCGGAGGCCGACCGCGCCGAGCTCTTCGACACCGGGGACATGACGGCCCTGTAGCCGCCCCCGTCCGACGTCCGCGTGTACGGGAGGCGCCGATCGGGTAAAGCGCACCGCCAGGCAGACAAGGGAGGTGCGGGGTGACCGCGGTCAAAGAGGTGGTGCGGCGTCCGTCGGGCATTTCGCCGAGCGGAGCATCGCTGGTCTGGCGGCCGTCACCGGCGCCGGGGTGGCCTTCGGGCTGCTGTTGTTGCTCGTCCGGGTGCGGTGGAGCCCGTTGCAGGACGCCGACCACGCGGTCGCCGATTGGTTCAACGATCTCGTCGCCCCGCACCACGCACTCGTCACCGTGCTCCAGGCGGTGACCGACCTGGGCGGCCGGCCGATCCTCATCTGGCTGGTCACCATCGCCGTGGTCGGATTGCTGATCCGGCGGCAGCCACGGCTGGCCGTCTACCTGATCATCACCGGGGTCGGCGGCCTGATCCTCGACCCGTCGCTGAAGACGCTGGTCGGCCGGCTCCGCCCGGTGGTGGACCTGCCAATCGCCAGCGCCCCGGGCAACAGCTTCCCGAGCGGGCACGCGCTCGGCTCGTTCGTCGCGTACGGGGCGCTGCTGCTGGTCTTCCTGCCGGCGATGGCGCCCCGCTGGCGTAAGCCGGCGATCGTCGCGGTCGGCGTGCTGGTCACCCTGATCGGGCTGACCCGGATCGCGCTGGGCGTGCACTTCGTCTCCGACGTGCTGGCCGGCTGGCTGCTCGGCGCCGCCTGGCTCGGTGTCACCTCGTACGCCTTCCAGCTGTGGCGGCGTGAACGGGGCCGCCCGGTCCCGCCGTTGACCGAGGGGCTGGAGCCGGAGGCCGGGCACGACATCGCCCCCGCCCCGGCCGAGGAGCACGTGCTGGCCCACCCCCGCTCGGCGGTGGCCGAGCTGCTGGTCGGCTGGGTGCTGGTGTTCGGGGCGCTGTACGCCTTCGGCACGTACGTCAGCTACCACGCCAAGGGCACCTTCTTCGACACCCTCGACACCGAGGTGCCGCGCTGGTTCGCCGACCGGCACAGCGAGGTGCTGACCGAGGTGAGCTGGTGGTGGAGCAAGTTCGGCGACACCCACGCCATCCTGCTCATCGCGCTGGTGTTCTGCCCGCTGGTGCTGGCGGTGTGGCGGCGCTGGCGGCCGGTGCTGTTCGTGGCGCTGGCGATGGTCGGCGAGCTGACCCTCTTCCTTGCCTCCGCAAGGGCGGTCGACCGGCCGCGCCCGGCGGTGGAGAACCTGGACGGGCAGATGCCCACCTCGTCGTTCCCGTCCGGGCACATCGCGGCGACCATCTGCATCTGGCTGGCGATCGCCGTCATCGTGCTGCCGCGTACCGATCGCTGGTGGCGTTGGATCCTCGTGGCCCTGGCGGTGATCATGCCGGTCGGGGTGGCCACCTCCCGGATGTACCGGGGGATGCACCACCCGACCGACTTCATGGGCGCGATGCTGCTCTCCGCGCTCTGGATCGGGCTGCTCTACCTGGTCATCCGGCCGAACGCCGACGTGCGGGAGGGCAACCAACCGAGCATCGAGTCGGAGGACGTGGACACCCTCGACGACGAGCTGGCCCGGGCCGGCCGGGCGGACTGAGCGTCCCGTGCTGCGGGTGATGACCTGGAACATCCGGACCGGCGGTCGAGACCGGGGTGGCTCCGACCGGTGGGACCTGCTGGTCGAGGTGATCACCGCGCAGGCGCCGGACGTGCTGGCCTTGCAGGAGCTGCGCGGCTTCGACCGCGGCGGGCTCCTGGCCGAGGTGGCGGGTCGCGTGGGGATGACACCCCAGCTGGCCCGGTCCTGCTTCGGACAGCCCGTGGCGGTGCTGGTCCGGCCACCGCTGCGGGTCGTCGCCGCGGGGTCGCTGCGCCGGCCGTTCCACCACGCCGCCGCCCGCGTCGTGGTGGCCACGTCGGCCGGTCCGCTGACCGTGCTCGGCACCCACCTCTACCCGTACTCCGGGGGACGGCGGCGGATGGAGGTCGACTGGCTGGTGGCCGCGCTGCGACGCGCCCAGGGGCCACTGACGCTGGTCGCCGGTGACCTCAACTCGCTCGACCCGACCGTCGACCACACCGCGCGCCTGGCCGGGATGCCCGCTCTCTACCGGCGGCGCCACCTGCGGCGGGGCGGCGGCGCCGTGGACACCCGCGTTGTCGCCCGGCTGCTGGCCGCCGGCCTGGTCGACCTCTGGCCGTCGGCCGCCGCCGGAGCACCGGAGGCCGACGGCCGCACCGTGCCCACCCGGTTCGGCGGGGCCGAGTTCGCCGGGATGCGACTGGACTACCTGTTCGGGACCCCGGCGCTGGCCGAGCGGGTCCGGGAGTGCCGGGTGGTCCGTGGCGGGGCGGCGGACACCGCCTCGGACCACTATCCGTTGCTGGCCGATCTGGACCTGGACCCAGCCCCACGCTGAGCGGTCCGCTGGCCGCGACCGGGACCCCAGGCGTGGCGCGGGCCCGTTACGGTGCCCACCGTGACCGACCGTTCGACCGTCCGCCCGCCGCTGCCCGGCAACCAGGGCTCGCCCACTGTGGCCGGTCCGGCCGCCGACCCGCCGGCCGCCGCCGAGCTTCCGCTCGTCGCGGCCGTCGCGCGCGGTGTGGCGCTGGTCGTGGTGCTGCCGGTACGCCTGCTCTGGGAGCTGATCGCGGCCACCGGCCGGCTGCTGTACCGCTACCTGCTCGGCCCGACCGGCCGGTTCCTGCGCCGCTGGCTGCTGGCGCCACTGGCCTGGGCGCTGCACCGACTCCTGTGGGTCCCGCTGGTCTGGCTCGCCCGCACGTTGGTCTGGCTCCCTCTGGTCTGGCTCGTCCGCACGTTCGTCTGGCTCCCCCTGGTCTGGCTCGGCCACGCCATGGCCTGGGTGGCCCGCGTGGTGCTCCGCCCGCCGTTGGTCCTGTTCGGCCGGGCGTTGGTCTGGCTCGTCGAGCACCTGGTGGTACGGCCGCTGCGCTGGTTGGGCACGGTGCTCGCGCCGGCCGGCCGGCTGGTGGTCGCCGCCGTGGTGGGGGCGTGGCGGGTGGCCGGGTGGTTGCTGCGGCTGCTGTACCGACCGCTGCTGCGCGGTCTGCGGTGGGCCTGGTCGGCCATCGTCGTGCCGGTGGCGCGTGGCGTCGGGGCGGCGTGGCGGGCCACCGTGTCACCGGTGGCCCGCTGGATCCGCCGTTCGGTGCTCGATCCGGCCCGGCTGGCCTCCCGTGAGGTGCTCACCGCCCTCGGCCTGCGCCGCTGACGCCGGCCGCGCCGGTGCGCGTGCAACCTGATCCAGATCCGCGTCCATCCATAGGGTGACAGCGTCGGAATCCGGAACGGGAGTGGTTGATGCATGCCGCACAACGGCACGAGTACGTCGAGTTCGTCACCGGAGTGACCGAGAAACTGCGACGCACCGCCTACCTGTTGACCGGTGACCGGCACCGTGCCGACGACGTGGTGCAACAGACGCTCACCCAACTCTTCGTGAAGTGGCCCCGGGTACGGCAGGCCGACAACGTCGGTGCGTACGTCCATCGGATGCTGGTCAACGCGTTCAAGCAGGAGCGGCGGTCCCGCTGGTGGGGCGTCCAGTTGTTCGACCGCACACCCGAGCCGGTGCCCCGCGGTGCGCTGTCCGGGCCGGGTGACGCCGCCGCGGACGCGGTGACGGTGCGTGCCGCGCTGGCGGCGGTGCCACCCGGCCAGCGGGTGGTCCTGGTGCTCAGGTTCTACGCCGACCTGAGCGTCGAGCAGACCGCCGAGGTGCTGGGCTGCTCGACCGGGAACGTCAAGAGTCAGACCGCGCGGGGGCTGACCGCGCTGCGCCGGCAGTTGCCGCAGGACGCGGAGTCGAAGGGAGTGGCCCGATGATCGATCAGGAGGAGACGTACGTGCGGAGCCTGTTGGCGCGCGCGGCCGACGACCTGCCCGGCGGCGGGGTGTCGATGGAGAGGGCGTTGGCCGACGGCGAGCGGACGGTCCGCCGGCGCCGACAGTTGACCGCGGTTGGGGCGGTGGCCACGGTGTTGGCGTTGCTCGGCTCGGCCGCCCTGCTGGCCGGTGTCCGGCCGTCGGTAGGCCCGTCGCCTGCGGACGATCCGTCGCCGTCCGCGACGGCCCCGGCGGGACCGCCCACGGTGGCACCGGAGGCATTTGATCCGACGCTGCGGCTGTTCCGGCTCGGGTCGGTGACGGCCGAGGCGGTCAGCCAGTCGTACCGGACGGATGTGAAGGTCCTGGCGGTGGACGCGAGCGTTCCCGAGGCGATCAGCCCCGGCGGGCCGGTGGAGCCGGGGCCGATCATGGGCGTGGGCCGGTCGGTGACCGTGCGGCTGGGTGCGCGTGGGGTGGATCTCTTCGCCAACCAGCGGCAGCGGAGCGAGTTGGACGGTCCGCCGCCGCCGGTCGCCCTGCCCGGCGCACCGGTGGCACCGGTCGACGGGCACTCGGCCTTCCTCTACACCGACGGCAGCGAGACGCTGCTCTCCTGGCAGTACGCGCCGGACGGCTGGATGTCGATCCGCATGTCGAAGGTCGACCATCCCGAGGAGCTCGGCCGCCAGATCGCGGCGGGGCTGGTGTGGGAGACCCAGCGGGTGAGCGTCCCGTTCGCGCCGGTCGCCATACCGGCCGGCGCCACGCTGAAGGGCACCGAGCTGCGGATGTACAACGGAAAGTGGCTGGACGTCCACGTCCACTACCGCACGGGTGGACCAGGCCCCCGTCAGGACCTCAGCATCGGCGTGAGCAACGGGACCTTCGCCGGTGACGGAAGCAGCTTCGAGGAGTCCCGCACGATGGTGGCGGGCCGCGTCGGGTCGGTGATGAGCGATGACGCGGGCATCGGAGTGTTCCGGGTGGCGCAGGTGCCCGGCTGCTCGGGATGTGTCACCGAGGTCTCGACGGAGAGTCCGGCCGGCGCGAGCGCGGTGGGTGGCCGCGACGGGGGCCTGGAAATGGCAGCCTCGATGCGGATGACCGAGGGCTGGAACGACCCGGCGTCCTGGCGTCCGCTTTAGCGGTGAATGCGGTGGCCGACCCGGCGTCGGGTCGGCCACCGGACCGCCGGCTCGGCTCAGAGCACCAGATTGAGCAGTACGGTGAGCACCACCGACGCGACGATCGATGCGAGGATCATCAGCAGGCAGCCGAGACCTCCACCGAACGGCCGGATCTCCGTGTTGCCAAAGCGCATGAGGTTTCACCTGTCCGTGAGTGTGGCTACGACGACCAGCCGAGCGTTCGGGACCAGCCGGGTCATCTGGTCCCGCCAGTCAAACGGGGCAGTGCTCACAGCGAGCGCAGCCGGGGCAGCAACTCCTCCTGCGCCCAGTCCAGGAACATCGGCTGGGTCTCCCCGCCGACCTGGACGATAGCCACGTGGGTGAAGCCGGCGTCGACGAACTTCCGGAACGCCTCGACGTGCGTGTCCACGTCCGGGCCGCAGGAGATGCCCTCGGCGACGTCCTCCTCCCGGACGAACTGGGAGGCGGCGGCGAAGGAGTCCGGGCCGGGCAGTTCGGCGTTGACCTTCCAGCCCAACCCGAACCAGCGGAACTGGTCGTGCACGATCTTGCGGCACTCCGCCTCGTCCGGGCCGTAGCAGATGGGCACCTGCCCGTAGCGGGGTTGGCCGGCGCCGCCAGCGTCGTCGTACATCTCGATGATGTGCCGGTCGGGCTCGGTGGCCACGAGGCCGTTGCCGTACTCGGCGGCCAGGGTGGCGGACTGTCGGCCGGAGGCGGCGATGGCCATGGGAACCGGCCGTTCCGGGCGGTCCCAGACGTAGGCGTCGGGCACGTCGAAGTGGTTGCCGGAGAAGGTCAGCGACTCGCCGTTGAGCAGCGGCCGGATGATCTGCAACGCCTCCTCGAACATCTCGTGCCGCTGCTGCACGTGTGGCCAGCCGCCGACCACGTGCTCGTTGAGGTTCTCCCCGGCGCCCAGGCCGAGGGTGAACCGGCCGTCCGAGAGCGCCCCGATCGTGCTGGCCTTCTGCGCCACGACGGCCGGGTGGTAGCGGCGGATCGGGCAGGTCACGAAGGACATCAGCTCCGCGCGGGAGGTGGCGTGGGCGACCGCGCCGAGCACCGACCAGGCGTACGGGGAGTGGCCCTGTGCGTCCAGCCAGGGGGAGTAGTGATCGGACACCACCAGTTGGTCGAAGCCGGCAGCCTCGGCCCGGACCGCGTGGTCGATCAACTGCTTCGGACCGGACTGCTCGCACATCAGGGTGTAGCCGACACTGACCATCCTGGTTTCCCTTCCCACCGGCGACGTTCCCGGGATACCCCGGTCGGCAGCGGTCAACCATCCCGTCCGGTTCCGACGGACAACGCTTGACGGATGACGATGGCCTGCCTACGGTCGCTCTTAACCGGTTAAGAGTCCGGTGTGGCGTACATCCTGTGGTGGGGATGACCGCCCCGTGACGGCCCGCGTCCGCGTGGGCCGTCACGGCTGTCTGCCGCCCGGATCCGGCCACTGAACCGGTTGCGCCGACAGATCCATCGTCCTACGCTGATGCCTGCGCCGTCGGGATCCGGGCGGCGGCTGTCGGGCTGCAGCCGCCTTCCCCTGTCACGTCCCACCCCTGTCGGGCACCCGGGGGTCCTCCCTGAGGAAGGCCATGAAGACTCGACTCTCCGCCGCCGGCGCGGCCCTGCTCGCGCTGCTCGTCGCCGTGCTGGCGTTCGGCCAGCCGGCACACGCCGCGGCCGGTTTCTCCGTCGCGGGCGGCAAGCTGTACGACGCCAACGGCACCGAATTCATCATGCGTGGGGTCAACCACGCGCACACCTGGTACCCGCAGCAGACCAGTTCGTTCGCCGACGTCAAGGCGCTCGGCGCGAACACCGTGCGGGTGGTGCTCTCCAGCGGCGACCGGTGGACCCGCAACACCAACGCCGACGTGGCCAACGTCATCTCGACGTGCAAGGCCAACCGGCTGATCTGCGTACTGGAGGTGCACGACACCACCGGCTACGGCGAGCAGAGCGGCGCGATCACCCTCGATCGGGCCGTCGACTACTGGCTCAGCATCGCCGACGTGCTCGCCGGCCAGGAGAAGTACGTCATCGTCAACATCGGCAACGAGCCGTACGGCAACCAGAACTACGCCTCCTGGGCCACCGACAACGCCAACGCGATCAAGCGGCTGCGCGCCGCCGGGCTGACCCACACGATCATGGTGGACGCGCCGAACTGGGGGCAGGACTGGTCGTTCACCATGCGCGACAACGCCGCCTCGGTCTTCGCCGCCGACCCGGCCCGCAACACCGTCTTCTCCATCCACATGTACGGGGTCTTCGACACCGCCGCGGAGATCAGCGACTACCTGGGCCGGTTCCGCACCGCGGGGCTGCCGATCGTGGTCGGCGAGTTCGGCTTCGACCACTCCGACGGCGACCCGGACGAGGACACCATCCTGGCCTACAGCCAGGCCAACGGGATCGGCTGGCTGGGCTGGTCGTGGAGCGGCAACGGCGGTGGCGTGGAGTATCTCGACATGGCCACCGCCTTCAACCCGGCCAGCCTGACCAGTTGGGGCCAGCGGATCTTCAACGGCGCCAACGGCATCCGGCAGACCGCCCGGGAGGCAACGGTCTTCGGCGGCACCCCGCCACCCACGACCCCGCCACCCACCACTCCGCCGCCGACGACTCCGCCGCCGGCCGGTGGCTGCACCGCGACGTACACGATCGTCAACCAGTGGCAGGGCGGCTTCCAGGGTGAGGTGCGGGTGACCGCCGGCGCGACCGCGATCACCGGCTGGAGCGCCCGGTGGACCTTCGCCAACGGGCAGAGCGTCAGCCAGTCCTGGAACGTGACGCTGACCAGCAGCGGAGCCGCGGTGACCGCGCGCAACGTGGACTACAACGGCCGGCTGGCCGCCGGCGCCAGCACGAGCTTCGGCTTCATCGGCGGCTGGACCGGCAGCAACGCCAAGCCGGAGGTGAGCTGCACCGCGAGCTGACCGACGGGCAGGTGGCCGGGCCCGCGACGGGCCCGGCCACCGCGACCCTTCGTGGTCAGTGCTCCCCGGCCAGGTTCACGATGACCACCCCGGCGATGATCAGCGCGATGCCGCCGAGCTTGGCCAGCCCGACCGGCTCGTCCAGGAACACCGCACCGATCGCCACGATGGTGGCGGTGCCCAGGCCCGACCAGAGGGCGTACGCGACCCCGACCGGGATCTCCTTGACCGCCTGGGCCAGCAGGATGAACGCCACGACGTAACCGCCGAGGCAGGCCACCGTCGGCCAGAGCCGGCTGAACCCGGCAGTGGTCTTGAGGAGGCTGGTCGCCAGCACCTCGGCGGCGATGGCGATCCCCAGCAACACGTACGCCATGCGGCCCTCAGTCCTTCGTGGTGGGTTGGTGCGCCACGGCGGCGAGTCGGGCCGCCCGCATGGTGAGGTAGCGCTGCTCGGGCAGGCTGCTCGTACGCCCGGCGGCGGCCCGGTAGTCGGCGATCGCCCGAGTGTGGTCGCCGGCCATCTCGTGCAGGTGGGCGCGGGCGGCGGACAACCGGTGGTGCCCGGCCAGCCGTGGGTCGTCGGTCAGCGCGTCGAGGGCGGCCAGGCCGGCCTCCGGCCCGTGCACCATGGCGGTCGCCACGGCCCGGTTGAGGGACACCACCGGGCTGCCGGACAGTCGCTCCAGCACCTCGTAGAGCGCCAGGATCTGCGGCCAGTCGGTCGCCCCGGTGCTCGGCGCCTCGTCATGCAGCGCGGCGATGGCGGCCTGCACCTGGTACGGGCCGACCGGCCCGCGCGGCAGCGCCCAGGTGACCAGCGCGACGCCCTCGGCGATCGCCGCCGCATCCCAGCGGGTGCGGTCCTGATCGGCCAGTGAGATCAGCTCGCCGGAGGGCCCCGTGCGGGCCGGGCTGCGTGCCTCGGTGAGCAGCATCAACGCCAACAGCCCAGCCGACTCGCTGTCGGTGGGCAGCCGGGCGTGCAGCGCGCGGGTCAGCCGGATCGCCTCCACCGCGAGGTCGACCCGGCGCAGGTCCGGGCCGGCGGTGCTGGTGTGCCCCTCGGTGAAGATCAGGTAGAGCACCTGCCGCACGGCGGCGAGCCGGTCGGCCCGTTCCGCCTCGTCGGGCATCCGGAACGGCAGCCCGGAGGAGCGGATGCGCTGCTTGGCCCGGCTGATCCGCTGTGCCATGGTCGCTTCCGGCACCAGGAACGCACGGGCGATCTCGGCGGTGCTCAGCCCGCCGACCGCGCGCAGGGTCAGTGCGACGGCCGATGCCGGGGCGAGCGCCGGGTGGCAGCAGAGGAAGAGCAGGACCAGGGTGTCGTCCCGCTCGGCGGTCAGCTCCTCGTCCGCCGCCGGTGCGTGCTGTCGGTCGTACGGGTCCCGTTGGGCGACCAGGTCCTCCCGGCGACGCCGGGCCTGCTCGCTGCGGACCAGCTCGATCATCCGGCGGTAGCCGACCTGGATCAGCCAGCCGCGCGGGTTCGTCGGCGTCCCCTCGGTCGGCCACTGGGTGGCGGCGGCCAGCAGGGCCTCCTGCACCGCGTCCTCGGCGGTGGCGAAGTCCCCGAACCGACGGGCGAGCACGCCGAGGACCTGCGGCGCCAACTCGCGCAGCAGGTCCTCGATGCGGGGATCGGTGGTCGTCAGCCCTCACAACTCCACGGGTGGGGCGGACATCACCGGGTGCACCTCGATCGGCATGTTCAGCGGCCGGCCGCCGGGGCCGGGTGCGGTGGAGATGTGCGCGGCGATCTGGACAGCCCGGTCCGGGGTGTCGCAGTCGACGACCCAGTAGCCGGCGAGGAACTCCTTGGTCTCGGCGAACGGCCCCTCGGTGACCACCGGCGCGCCGTCGGCCCCGGCGCGGACGATCCGGACCTGCGCCGGGCCGCCCAGCCCCTGGCCGTCGACCATCTCGCCGTCGCTGACGAGCTTGTCGTTGACCTCCTGCATGAAGCCGATGTGCGCCCGGATCTCCTCGGGGCTCCAGGTGTCGATGCCCGGGAAGTCGGTCCCGGCGGCGCTGAACTGCATCAGCAACATGTACTTCATGGTTTCGCTCCTCACGCCTGCGCACCATCTTCGGTGCTCTCACCCTGAGGTAGAAGCAGGCGGCACCGTTCTCGACACCCCGACCCAAAGAATCTCCGGAAATTTTGTCAGCTGGCGGCGATGACCTCCAGGACCAGGCTCTGCTCCGGGTGCAACGCGGGCAGTTGCACCCCCATCCGGGCCAGTGCCGCCCCGCTGAGCGTGACGCCGGTGGCCAGCCAGCCCGGCGCGGACCGGTCGATGGTCGCCGGGGGCGGCACGTCCGACACCGGTCGGACCAGGTAACGCCGGCCCGGGTCCAGGCCGGGCAGCCGGACCGCGCCGGGGGACTGCGCCACCGAGGTGGCCAGCCGGGCGATGGCGTACACCGCGTGGGTGCCGTCGTGGTCGACCACGCCGTGCGCCCAGACGGCCGGGTCCGGGTGGTCGACCCGGACCACGCGGCCGGCGTGCAGCAGCGGCCGGAGCCGCTTGTGCAGCGCCACCCAGGCGGCCAGGTCGGTCTGCTCGGCGGCGCTGATCGACGCGATGTCCCACTCGATGCCGTGGTGGCCGAAGAGCGCGGTGGCCGCCCGGAAGCCGAGGTCGTGCACCCGGTTGGTGGTGTGCGAGCGTTCCGGCCCGACGTGTGTGCCGACCAGCTCCGGTGGCAGCAGCAGCCCGGTCCAGCGCTGGATGCTGAGCCGTTCCAGGGCGTCGTTGCAGTCGCTGGCCCACACCCGGTCGGTGCGCGCCAGGATGGCCAGGTCCACCCGGGCGCCGCCGGACGCGCAGCTCTCGATCTCCACGCCGGGGTGGCGGCTGCGCAACTCGTCGAGGAGCCGGTAGACGGCCAGGGTCTGCTCGTGCACGCCGGGGCGGCCGTGGTGCCCGGCCTCGGTGAGGTCCCGGTTGTGGTCCCACTTGAGGTAGCTGATGCCGGGGTGTTCGGTGAGCAGCTTGTCGAGCCGGTCCA
The DNA here is from genome assembly GCF_036059255.1 of Micromonospora sp. NBC_00389. Classification (NCBI taxonomy): domain Bacteria; kingdom Bacillati; phylum Actinomycetota; class Actinomycetes; order Micromonosporales; family Micromonosporaceae; genus Micromonospora; species Micromonospora sp. NBC_00389. The sequence goes on from NZ_CP107947.1 coordinate 3,413,626, forward strand.
GCAGGTAGTCGTACGCCTCCGGGCGGCCCAGGTCGAGCACCTGCTGGTTGCGCCAGAGCGGCGGCAGCCGTCCCGGCACGGCCAGCAGCCAGTCGGCGTGCGCGCGGAACAGGTCGGAGTCCGGGTTGACCATCTCCGGCTCGACCCAGAGGCCGAACTCCAGGCCCCGGCCCGTCACGTGGTCGATCAGCGGTTGCAGGCCGTCGGGCCAGACGCCCTCGTCGATGAACCAGTCGCCGAGCCCGGCGGTGTCGTCGCGCCGGCCGCGGAACCAGCCGTCGTCGAGGACGAACCGCTCGACGCCGATCTGCGCGGCCCGGTCGGCGAGCGCACACAGCCGGTCCAGGTCGTGGTCGAAGTAGACCGCTTCCCAGACGTTGAGGGTCACCGGGCGGGAGGAACGCGGGTGACCGGGCCGGGCGCGCAGGTGGGTGTGCAGCACGTCGCTGAGCCCGTCCAGCCCGGCGTCGGACCAGACCGCGTAGAGCAGGGGAGTGGCGTACGACTCGCCGGGGCCGAGCCGGATCTCGCCAGGGGCCAGCAGCTCGCCGCCGCCGAGGGTCGACTCGCCGGTGGGCCGGCGCTCGGCGAAGGTGACGTGGTCGCCGCTCCACGCGGTGTGCACCGCCCAGACCTCGCCGTGGGCGAAGCCGAACCCGGCGGTGCCGGCCACGAGCAGCAGGGTGGCGTCGTGCCCGGTACGCCCGTGCCGCCCCTCGCGGACCCAACTGCCCTGCTGCCACGGGTGCCGCTGCGGGGACCGTTCCCGGCACCACCGGCCGGTCAGGTCGAGCAGTTCGGTGGCGACCGCCGGCACCGGCAGCACCGGGGCCAGCTCCCGCAGCTCGTACGCGCCGTCGCCGTCATTGCGCAGCCGGTGGCGCAGCAGCAGCAACCCGGTCGGGTCCACCTCGATCTCGATGGTCAGGGACAGCTCGGCGGCCGGGTCGCTGGCCCGTACGGTCACCCGTGCCGAGCCCTCGTCGGCCGGCTGGTCGACGTCGACGCCGTCCAGCCGGAAAGCGGTGGACCAGCCGGTGCCGTCGCGGTGCCCGGCCAGCCCTGGCCGGCCGTTCCAGCCGGCGCTCGCCTCGGGCAGCAGGGAGAGCACGGTGGGCTCGTCGAAGCTGCTCGGCACCACCGGCGGTACGGTCGCGTCGGCGAGCTGGCGCAGGCCGTCGTCGTCGAGGTCGCCGACGTCGCCGCCCCAGTGCACGATGCGGGGCAGCCCCGGGCCGCGCGCGTCGAGCACCAGGCTGGTCCGCGCGCGGCGCAGGTGCAGGATCGTCATCCTTTGGAGGCTCCCAAGGTCAGGCCCCGGACGAAGTGCCGCTGGAGCATAAAAAAGATCACCAGGGTGGGGATCGCGACGAGCACGCTGCCCGCCGAGACCAGGTTGTTGTCGGTGAAGAACTCACCGCGCAGGTTGTTCAGCGAACTGGTCACCGGGAACTTGTCGCCGGTGCGCATCAGCACGGTGGCCCAGAAGAACTCGTTGTAGATCCAGGTCACCTCCAGGGTCGCCAGCGCCGCCAGGGCCGGCCGGCACAGCGGCATGGTGACCTGCCAGTACTGCCGCCAGATGCTCGCCCCGTCGACCATCGCCGCCTCGTACAGGTCGCGGGGCAGCGCCTTCATGTAGTTGCTGAGCACGAAGACGCAGAACCCGCACTGGAAGGCCACGTTGATCAGGATCAGGCCCCAGTAGCTGTCGTAGAGCAGCTCCGAGTCGCTCATGAACTCCGGCAGCGGCACCTCGGTGAACAGCCGGAACAGGGGGATGAGCAGCGCCTGCTGGGGCAGCAGGTTGGCTGCCGTGAACACCCCGAGCAGCACGAGGTTGAGCTTCCAGCTGAACCGGGCGATGACGAACGCCACGCACGAGGCGAGGAAGAGCGTCAGCAGCACTGCCGGCACGGTGATGTACACCGAGTTGAGGAAGTGCTTACCGAACTCCGCCGTCTGCCAGGCGGTGACGTAGTTGTCGATGGTCCAGCCGCCGAACGAGACGTAGCCGTTGGCGGCGGTGTACTCGTAGGAGCGCAGCGACGTCAGCACCGCCCAGGCGATCGGGAAGAGCCAGGTCAGCGAGACGACGATGAGGAAACCGTGCAGCAGCAGCCGCAGCGGGGTCAGCTTGCGGCGGCGGCCGGGGGCGTCGGCTTCGCCTTCGGTACGCCGGGTCGCGGTCGCGGTGCTCATTCCCGGTTCTCCCTCATCACGGTCGCCAGGTAGATGGTGATGAAGACGAGCGAGACGACCAGCATGATGGTCGCCAGCGCCGAGCCGAACCCGATCCGGCTCGCCTCACCCACCACGTTCTGGGTGACCAGCGCGGAGATCAGCTCCAACCCGTTGCGGCCCTTGTTGACCACCCAGACCAGGTCGAACGCGCGCAGCGACTCGATGACCGTCACCACCAGGACGATGATGTTGATCGGCCGCATCACCGGGAACACCACCCGGAAGAACGCCCGGCTCTCCGAGGCGCCGTCGACCGCGGCGGCCTCCCGCAGCGACGGGTCGACGCCCTTCAGCCCGGCCAGGTACAGCAGCATGATGTAGCCGACATGCCGCCATCCGGAGGCGACCATGACCGCCCAGATGTTGACGTTCGAGTCGCCGTACCAGTCGATGTTGCTGCCGAAGACCGCGTTGATCAGACCCTGGTCGCGGGAGTAGAGCAGTTGCCAGACGAAGCCGATCAGTGCCAGCGAGAGCACCACCGGCAGGTAGAGCGCGGTCTGGTAGAACCGGCTGCCCCGCAGTTCCTTGTCGAGCAGGACGGCAAGGAACATGCCGAACGGGGTGGCGACGACGAACAGCGCCGCCAGCCAGAGCAGGTTGTGCTGGACCGCCGGCACGAACGGCGGGTAGATGTTCACCACGTCGCTGTAGTTGCGGGCGCCGACGAATTCGATCTCGTTCAGTGGGCCGATGCCGTCCCAGTTGGTGCCGGAGAGCAGCACGGTGGCCACCGCCGGCAGCCAGACGAACCCGGTGACGAGCAGCAGCGGGACGAGCACCATCAGCGTGATGACCACGCGGTCGGTGCGGGACAGGAGCCGTAGCCGCCGGCGACGACCACCCTTGGAGGTGGTCGCGGCCGGCGGCGGCACGGCGCGATCCGCTTGGATCAGGGGCAGGTCGGACACGATGTCCTCCCCTTTCCGCCGTCAGTCAGTGAAGATCGACTTCTTCTGGTTCTCGATGCTCGAGGTGAGCCCGCCGATGTCCTTGGGGTCCTTGATGAACTGCTGGAGCGCCGGGATGATCACCGTGGAGGCGAAGTCCGGCCGGGTGTCCCGGTCGAGGAACTGGGCAATCTCGGTGGCCGACCCGACCAACTCGGCAGCCTTCTTCTGCAGCGCGGTGTAGCCGCTGACGTCCGCGCCGCTGTTGGCGACGAGGGTGGCCGGGTCGTTCTTGACCGTGATGTCCGCAGCGGCCTTGCCACCGAGGTACTCCAGCAGCTTCCTGGCGTTGTCCTCGTTCTTGGGCTTGCGGGCCATCATGTAGCCGTCGATCGGTGCGTCCAGCGCCTTGGCGCCGATCGCCGGGTCGATCTCGGGGAAGGTGAAGAAGTCGAGGTCGCTCTGCTCCTCGTTGCTGAACTGCTGGCCGACGAAGAGACCGAGCAGGTACATGCCGCTCTTCTTCTGCTGCAGCGACTGCGCCGCCTCCTGCCAGGTGCGGCCGAGGCTGTCCGGCTGGTGCAGGGGGAGCAGGCGGGCCCAGGTGTCGAAGACCTTCTTGACCTTGTCGGAGGTCCAGGCCTCCTTGCCGGCCATCAGGTCGATGTGGAACTGGTAGCCGTTGATCCGCAGGTTGAGGATGTCGAAGGTGCCCATCGCCGGCCAGCCGTCCTTGTCGGCGAAGGCGATCGGGGTCAGGCCGTCCTTCTTCATCTGGCCGGCGAGGGTGGTGAATTCGTCGAGGGTCTTCGGCTGCTGGTAGCCGTACTGCTGCCAGACCGACTTGCGGTAGAAGACCGCCCACGGGTAATACGACGCCGGAACGAAGTATTGCTTGCCGTCATCTCCGGTGGACGCCTTCTTGAAGGCGTCGGAGTAGCCCGAGAGCTTGCCCCACACGTCGCTGATGTCGCCGGCCAGGCCCTTCTGGGCGAAGAAGCGCATCCGGTAGCCGGCGAACCAGGTGAACACGTCGTCCGGCTTGCCCTGCAGGTAGTTGTTGATGTTCTCCTGGAACGTGTTGTGGTCGACCGTGTTCACCGCGACCTGGACGCCGGACGAGGTCTTGAAACCGTCCGTGACCTTGGCGACGACGTCCTTCGGTTTCGGGTCGGACTGGTTCGAGCCGAGGGACACGTCCTTCGAGTCGGACCCGCCGGAGTCGTCGCCGCAACCGGCGAGCAGGCCGGTGCCGAGCAGCGCGCCCGTGCCGGCAGCGCCGGCCAGCAGCGAGCGTCGGTTGATACCGGCGACAGAGGACGGTACGAGCCGAGCCAGGTACTCGGCTTGGGATCGGGGACGGGACATCTGTGCCTCCTGCGAATGAAGAGGTGCTACGCCCAAGGGCCGTCAGGGGTGGTGAAGGCAGGTTCGGCGCCGTGAATACACATCGGGATCCCACGAGAATCCACATTGGCAAACACGAACGGCCATTGGGGCCTCAAGCTACCCGTCCGCCGGGCGCTGTCAAGAGGGCAATTCGCCTCCCAGAACTCAGTCGTGACACGGCTGTTACGTGGTAAACGTTGGAAAAGAAATCGATGTTGGAACCTGTTGACTTCCGTGGGTTGCCAGGTGCACCCTCAGCTCTCATGCGGCGATGGCAGGGTGACGGCATCTATTTCGGCGGCGACTACAACCCCGAGCAGTGGCCCGAGCAGACCTGGTCGGAGGACGTCGAGCTGATGCGTCAGGCCGGGGTCAACCTGGTCTCCGTCGGCATCTTCTCCTGGGCCCTGCTGCAACCCGCCCCCGACCGGTTCGAGTTCGGCTGGCTGGACCGGGTGCTGGACCTGCTGCACGACGGCGGCATCCAGGTCGACCTGGCCACCGCCACCGCCAGCCCTCCACCATGGCTGGCCCGTGCGTACCCGGAGACGCTGCCCCGCCGCGCCGACGGCGCGATCCTCTGGCCGGGCGGGCGGCAGGCGTACTGCCCCAGCTCCCCGGTGTTCCGGGAGCGGTCGCTGGAGCTGGTGCGGGCGGTCGCCGGCCGGTACGCCGAACACCCGGCGGTGGTGATGTGGCACGTCTCCAACGAACTGGGCTGCCACAACGTGCACTGCTACTGCGACGTCAGCGCACAGGCGTTCCGCGATTGGCTGCGCGAGCGCTACGGCGACCTGGACCGGCTCAACGACGCGTGGGGCACCGCGTTCTGGAGCCAGCGCTACGGCGACTGGGCCGAAATCAACCCGCCGCGCACCGCGCCGACCTTCGCCAACCCCACCCAGCAGCTGGATTTCCTGCGCTTCTCCTCCGATGAGCAACGGGCCCAACTGCGCGCCGAACGCGAGCTGTTGAAGACGATGGTCGGCCAGCCGGTGACCACCAACTTCATGATCGGCACCGGGATCAAGTACATGGACTACCACTCCTGGGCCGACGACGTGGACCTCGTCTCCAACGACCACTACCTGACCGCGGCCGACCCGCAGGCGCACGTCGGGTTGGCGCTCTCCGCCGACCACACCCGTGGCGTCGCCGGTGGCGATCCGTGGCTGCTGATGGAGCACTCCACCAGCGCCGTGAACTGGCAGCCGCGCAACGTGGCCAAGCTGCCGGGGCAGATGCGCCGCAACAGCCTGGCGCACGTCGCCCGCGGGGCCGATGGGGTGCTGTTCTTCCAGTGGCGCGCCTCCCGGGCCGGCGCCGAGAAGTTCCACTCCGCGCTGGTGCCGCACGCCGGGCCGGAGACCAAGGTGTTCCGCGAGGTCTGCCAGCTCGGCGCGGACCTCAAGGCGCTGGCCGAGGTGCGCGGGAGTCGGGTGGACGCCGAGGTGGCCATCCTGTTCGACTGGGAGGCGTGCTGGGGCGTCGAGCTCGACTCGCACCCCAGCGTCGACGTCCACTACGCCGACCGGTTGGCCGCCCTCTACGGCGCGTTGTGGCGGGCCGGCGTGACGGCCGACATCATCCACCCGTCGGCGGACCTCAGCGGCTACCGACTGGTCCTGGCACCCACCCTCTACCTGGTCCGCGACGCCGACGCCGACGCGCTGAGCCGGTTCGTCGAGGCCGGCGGCACCGCGGCGGTCACCTACTTCAGCGGCATTGTGGACGAGAACGACCACATCCGGATGGGCGGCTATCCGGGTGCCTTCCGGGAGCTGCTCGGCGTACGGACCGAGGAGTTCTTCCCGCTGCGCGAGGGTGAGAGTGTCCGGCTGGACGACGGCAGCACGGCCGACGTGTGGACCGAGTGGCTGCACGCCGAGGACGCCGAGGTGCTCGCCTCGTACGCCGACGGGCCGTTGCCGGGCGTACCGGCGCTCACCCGGCATCCGGTCGGCGCGGGCACCGCCTGGTACGTCGGCACCCGGCTGGACGAGCCGGCCACCGACCGGCTGGTCGCCCGTCTGCTCGACGAGGCCGGCGTCCGCCCGGCGGCGCAGGCGCCGACCGGCGTCGAGGTGGTGCGGCGTCGCGACGGCGAGCGGAGCTGGCTGTTCGCGATCAACCACACCGAGGCCGAGGTACGACTCACGGCGACCGGCACCGAGCTGTTGACCGGAGTGCGGTGTGCCGGTGAGCTGACGGTGCCGGCCGGCGAGGTGGCCGTGGTCCGCGAGGACCGGGCCGCCGACCCAGCCTGATCCGGCGACAGCGTCGGTGCGAAGGAGGTTCCCCAGGTGCTCGCCCAGCAGCGGCAGACCGCCATCCTCGATCTGATCCGTCAGCGTGGCGGCGTACGGGTGAGCCACCTGGTCAGCCGGTTCGGCGTGTCCGACATGACGATCCGGCGTGACCTGGAGGTGCTGGCCGAGCGCGGGCTGGTGGACAAGGTGCACGGCGGCGCGACGCTGGCCGGGCCGGGCTCCGCCGAGGAGCCCGGCTTCGCCGCGAAGTCGATCCGCCAGCAGGCCGAGAAGCGGGCCATCGCCGAACGGGCGGCGACCATGGTGGAGCCGGGGATGGCCATCGCGCTCTCCGCCGGCACCACCACCGCCGCGCTGGCCACGCTGCTCTCCGACGTACGAGGGCTGACGGTGGTGACCAACTCGATCCCGGTGGCCGACGCGCTCTACCAGAATCCGCGCGCCGACCAGACGGTGGTGCTCACCGGCGGCATCCGTACGCCGTCGGACGCGCTGACCGGGCCGGTGGCCGAGGCGGCGATCAGCGCGCTCAACGTCGACCTGCTCTTCCTCGGTGTGCACGGGCTCAGCCCACGGACCGGCCTCACCACGCCGAACCTGCTGGAGGCCGGGGTCAACCGGTGCCTGATCGGTGCCGCCCGACGGCTGGTGGTGCTCGCCGACCACACCAAGTGGGAGACGATCGGCATCGCCACCATCGCCCCGCTGGAGGCCGCCGACGTGCTGATCACCGACGTCGGGTTGCCGGCGGATGCGCGTACGGCGATCGGCGAGCAGGTCGGCGAGCTGATCCTCGTCGAGGCCGACTGACGGCCTGACGCTCCGACCGCAGCGTCAGTCCGGCCGCCCAGCTTGCCGTCGTTTGAGGAGGTACGGCAGCGCGAACAGGTACAGACCGGTGAACAGGAGCAGGGCGAGGGGAAACAGCGGCACGTAGGACACCCAGACGACAGGCTCGTCCTGTGCCAGGGCGACGAAGGTGACGATGACGGTCACCGTGAAGGCGATGGCCAGCCAACGGTGAATCTGTCGCACCCACCGGTTCGAGTTCAAGGAAGCCTCCTTTGAGGACGCGTAACCCGGCGATGTGCCGGGTGGGATGTCGATGGCGGTCACGCTAACCGCGGCTCGTCGACCAGGGCTTCTCGATTCCTGACCGCTTGCACTCGGGCTGCACGCTGGCTTGGACGGAACCCTCTGGCTCTTCAAGATGCCAGCCCCGTACTCCGGTGTGGCCCATGCCTGGCAACTGTTTCGAGGGTGTTGGCCAGGAAGTTTGCGTCATCGGGGACCCGATTTCTGACGGCAGTGCACACCTTTCAAGCCCTGTAGAGCTGCCCCAGAAATGGGGCGGGGGCCGCCGGAGGGCTCGATTCAGGGGTGCGGGGTTGGCCGGAGACCCACGAACCGGCGCAGCCCCTTGATCATCTGCCCTTCCGCCGATATTGCGGTAATCCCCAGCGAGCCGCGATATCGGCGAGATGGAGTCGATCAAGCGGCTCAGCTCCGGTGAGGCGGGCCGATCGCGCCGCTCGCCCCATATCTGGGGCAGCTCGACAGGGGCCGACCGCGGCAGGGCGGCTGCGCTCGGGGGAGTGCGAGGGTCTTCAGCTCTCCTGGGAGAGGCGCTGGTCGATCAGGACCTGGATGCCGTCGAGGATCCGCTGTAGGCCGAACTGGTATAACCAGTCCCGGTCGGCCTCCGGGTCGTCGGTCGAGGCGAAGCCGGCGTCTCCGGTCGGCGGTGCTGGTGGGCCACATCATGGCGAGCGTGGCGCGCAACCTGGTGACGAGCATCGTCGTCGGGGTGGCGCTCCTGCTCGGCTTCCAGCCCAAGGCCTCGGTGCTCGGCCGGGTGGCGCTGCTCGGGCTGCGAGTCGCTGACGCGACGTACCGCGCCTGCGTGGCGACACAGGGTGGCGGCCACCTGCACTTCACAGGCACCTCACAGGGCTGCTGGATAAAGTGCCTGCGAGTCAACGTCCGACTCCATCCTGGAGCGGTCGGCTGTCGCACAGGAGTTTCCGATGGTCTTCAAGAAGATGTTGAGCGCGTTCGGTGTGGGCGGTCCCAGCGTGGACACCGTGCTGACCAACCCCAACACCCGGCCCGGCCTGACCCTCGACGGGCAGGTCAACCTTGTCGGCGGTGACAGCCCGGCGGCGATCGAGCAGGTCGTGATCGGCCTGGTCACCCGGGTCGAGGTCGAGGGCCATGACACGGAGTACGCGGGCACCATGGAGTTCCACCGGATGGCCGTCAGCGGCCCCCTCCAGCTCGCGCCCAAGCAGCAGGTCTCGATCCCGTTCCAGCTTCCGGTTCCGTGGGAAACCCCAATCACCGACGTGTACGGCCAGCGCCTGCACGGCATGACGATGGGCCTGCGCACCGAGCTGGCCGTGGCCCGCGCCGTGGACAAGAGCGACCTGGACCAGGTGGCGGTGCACCCGCTTCCGGTGCACGAGCGGATCCTGGAGGCGTTCCAGCGGCTCGGCTTCCGGTTCAAGCACGCTGACCTGGAGCGCGGCCACATCCGGGGCGTGCAGCAGACGCTGCCGTTCTACCAGGAGATCGAGTTCTTCGCCTCGCCGCAGTACTCCAGCACGATCAGGGAGGTCGAGCTGACCTTCGTGACCAGCCAGCGCGGGGTCGAGGTGATCCTGGAGTGCGACAAGCGGGGTGGCTTCCTCAGCGCCGGGCACGACGCGTTCGGCCGCTACCAGGTGTCGCACGCCGACGTCGACCGGGTGGACTGGGCGCAGGTCGTCGACGGCTGGCTGCGCGAGACCACCTCCCGCTACGGCAACCTGCGTACCCAGGGCTTCGGGCCGGGTCACGGGCACAGCCGGGGGCGCGGGATGGGAATGGGCGGCATGGTGGCCGGCGCGGCACTCGGCGTCGCGGGCGGCATGATCGCCGGCGAGATGATCGAGGACGCCTTCGAGGGTGACGCCGGTGAGGACTTCGGCGGATTCGACGAGTAGTCGCCAGATGCGACGGTGGCCTCCGGGAGATTCTCCCGGAGGCCACCGTCTCGTCTCATGGCGCGTCAGCGCCGCCTGTTGCTCCGCTCCTTGCCGGACCGGCGTGCGGATCCGGCCTTCGACAGACCACGGCTGACCAGGTAACCACCGGTCAGGATGGTCAGGAACCACCACGCCTGGTTCGGGTTGTTGATGTTCAGCCCGTTGGTGGCGGAACCCCGCCAGAACGCAGCGATCACGACGACTGCGACCGCAGCGGCGTAGATCCAGAATTCCGTCGTCAGGAACGCCTGCTTGGTCTCCGTACCCGGCGACGGCATCTGTTCCCGGTGCCCGTCAGTCATGACCGGCATTTGCTGGGTCTGCATCGACGCCGGATTCTGCACGTCCGACATCGGCCGGTTCATCGGCCTGGTGGAAGCAGCCTGCGTGCTCATCTGGTCCTCCTCAGGATGCGATGAGTCCTACCTGCATTCCCTCGCCCCGCTACCGCGTTTCGGCCACGGCAGGGTTCGCGTTCGTGGCGGGGACACCCCCCGACTACCCGAGGCCCCTGAGCAGGTAACACCGAACGCCGGCCGGAAAAGCCGGCCGGCGTTCGGGTGGTCAGCGCGTCAGCGCAGGCCGTTGCGCACCGCCACGCTCACCAACAGGTCCGGGTCGTCGGTGATCATGCCGTCGACACCGAGGTCGATGACCCGCTGCATCACCCGCGCGTCGTCGACGGTGTACGGGATCACCTTCAGGTCATAACGCGTCTGAAGGGTCCGCACGTCCGGTCCGTGGAAGTACGCCGGGTTCTCCCGCAGGTACCAGTCAGCCGAGGCGACCGTGCCCTGGCGCGAGTCGTGCACCTGCCAGTTCGCCGACACCGTGCCGGCACCCGCGGCCCGGGTCAGCTTGCCCAGGTCCTGGTACTTCCACCAGTCCAGCCCACCGGTCCACGGGCTCCGCACCGACGGGTCGCCGTACACGGCCTCCAGCGAGCACTCGTCGGCGAGGGTGGCGCACTCGGCCGGGCCGTACTGCCAGACCAGGCCGACCGTGCCGATCCGGTGGTCGAGCTGCCGCGCGTAGGTGATGGTGCGCCAGTCGAACGACTGGATGGTGGCCCGGCTGGTGAAGCCGGCCCGCTGGATCGCCTCGACCAACTTGCGGGTGAAGCTGCGGTACGGCTCGGTGTCGTTCACCACCGGGCTGATCTTCGTCTCGATGTTCATGCCGATGTCGTTGCGCCCACTCGCCTTCACCAGGGCGAAGACCTCGTCCAGGGTGGGGATTCGGGCACCAGGCGCGGGCACCTGAGCGGGCAGCTCGGGCAGCGTCTTCGTGCCGCAGTCCACGGTCTTGAGCTGCGCCAGGGTCAGCTCGTGCACCGGCTTGCCCACGTACGGGAACTGCCGGTCGCCGGGGCGTACCGGCGCGGTGTCGACGCAGTGCGAACCGTTGACGGTGCGGTCGTGCAGCACGACGAGCTTGCCGTCGGCCGTCACGCCGGTGTCCAGTTCCAGCGTGGAGATGGCCCGGTTGGCCAGCGCGTTGGCGAAGGCCGGCAGGGTGTTCTCCGGCCGGGTGGCCCGACCGCCGCGGTGCGCCTGGATGTCGAACGGCGCCGCGTACGCCTTCGGCAGCCGGTAGCCGCGCTGCGCCAGCAGGCCGCGCAGCCGGTCCGGGTAGTCGGTGATGATGCCGTCCACGCCGTCGTCGATCAGCTTGGCCATGGTCGGCACGTCGTCGATCGTCCACGGGATCACCTTGATCCCGTACCGGTGCGCCTCGGTGACCATTGCCTTCGTCACGTACGGCTTGTAGCCGGGGTCGGTGACCGTGCCGTTCTGCGGGAAGCCGTGCACCGGCGAGAAGGCGCTGGCGCCGAAGCTGCGGATCGCCCGGATCGGGTCACCGCCGAAGTCGTCGATGTCCAGCCCGCCGAGCCACGGCGAAACGCCCGGCTGGCCGGTCTGCAGGAAGTCGTAGTTGGTCAGCGCGACCAGCGGCAGCTTCGGCTCGACCTGGCGCATCCGCATCAGCGCGCCCCAGTCGAAGCTCTGGATGGTGACCTGCTTGAGCAGCCCGGCGGCCCGGATCTCGGCCGCGGTGACCCGCACGAACTGCTCACGCGGCGCGGTCTCGGTCGGCGCGCCGGCCTCCACCTTGGTCTCGACGTTGAGCGTCACGTCCTTCGCCCGGTAACGGTTGACCAGCGCGAACACCTCACGCAGCAACGGCATCCGGGCACCCGGCACGGCGAGCTGACCGGGCTTGTCCGACAGGGTCTTCGAACCGCAGTCGAGAGTGCGCACCTGGGCCAGGGTGAGCGTGTTGACGTACTTCCCGACGTACGGGAACTCCGGGTCGCCGACGGTCACCGGAGCGGTGTCGACGCACTTGGTGCCGGTGACCTTCCGGTCATGGGTGACCACGGCCTGGCCGTCCTCGGTGATCTGCACGTCCAGTTCGAGGGTGCTCACCCCGAGCTGGAGGGCGTTGCCGAAGGAGGCGAGGGTGTTCTCCACCCGCAGCCCGAGGCCGCCGCGGTGGGCCTGCACGTCGAATGTCCGGTCCGGTCGCGGCTTCGCCTGGACGGGCACCGCGAGCCCGGTCGTCACCGTCGCGGCCACCAGGGCCGCGATGGCGGTACGGCGTACTCTGCGCACGCTGTCATCCCCTCCTGCCGGCGGGCGTCTCCCACCGGTCGCCGGACAGCATGGACACCGGGAAAGACCTGTGGGCGGCTGGCGGGCGGCGCGACGGTGAACCGGGGTGGACGACCTCCCGGTCACGGCGGGTTTGGTCGGCCGGTGGCCGGGCACGCAGTCAGTTCCACAGCTTCTGCGAGGTGATGGACGTGCGTGAGGACGACATGCGACAGGACGCCGCTCGCCGGGCCGAGGACCGGATCGCCGGCGGTGTGTACGGCAAGGGCGCCGTCGACGAGGTGACGCTGCCCCGCACGGATGTGGAGCGGGTGATCCAGGACGAGGACCCGTACGACCCGGCGCACCAGCCGGTCGACCCGAACGTGCTGCGGGACGGCGGTCCCACCCGGGGGCAGGGCGCGGTGACCACCACCGGCGGCACCGCCGGCCCGGCGAGCGTGCGTCGGGTGGCGCGGCAGCCGGAGCGGCACCGGGGCACGGTGGCGCCGACCACCACCGGCGACGCCACCACCGGCGGCCTGAGCACCCCGGCGGACGGCGGCAACACCAGCGACCAGTCCACCTCCGCCATCGGCCCAGCCAAGTCCATCAGGGACAGATCCCGAGACTGACCGCGGAGCGGGAGCCCGCCCGCCGCCCCCGCCGATCGACGGATCGGCGGGGGCGGGCACGGACGTCGGTCAGTGGGTGGGGCGCAGGATGCCCAGGCGTTGGGTGGCGCGGGTGAGCGCGACATACAGGTCGCTGCGCCCGCGCGGTGACTCGGCCACCATCCGGTCCGGGTCGACCACCAGCACCGAGTCGAACTCCAGCCCCTTGGCCTGCGCGACGGTCAGCACCACCACCCGGCTCTCCAGCTCCGGGTGCTCGCCAACGGCGGCCTCCGGCAGCGCGGCGGTCACCGTCGCCCCCAGCACGTCCACCCGGCCGGCCGGCACGATCACGCCGAGCCGGCCGTCGGCCAGCCCCGCCGCCTCCCGGGTGGCCGCCGCCACCAACTCCGCCGCCAACTGCTCGTCGGGCACCGCCCGGTCCCACGGCGGTACGCCGCTCTCGCGCACCGAGCGCGGCGGCCGCAGCGCCGGGTCGATCTCCGCCAGTACGTCGGCCGCGACCGCCATGATCTCGGCGGGGGTGCGGTAGCTGACCGTCAGCTCGGTCAACCGCCATCGCTGCGCCACGTACGGGGCGAGGGCGTCCGCCCAGGAGGGCGTGCCGGTGAGCGCGCCGGTCTGCGCCACGTCCCCGACGATCGTCATCGACCGGCTCGGGCAGCGGCGCATCAGCAGCCGCCACGCCATCGGCGACAGCTCCTGCGCCTCGTCCACGATGACGTGACCGAACGCCCACTTCCGGTCGGCGGCGGCGCGCTGCGCGGTGGTCAGGCGGTCGGCCTCCTCCTGCCGCTCCAGCAGCCGATCCGCGTCGATCAGGTCGATCACGCCGAGGATCTCACCGCCCTCGGCCTCGTCCTCGACGTCGATCGAGCGGGAACCCCGGGCGATCTCCAGCACGCCCTCGGCGTACTCCCGTTCCATCATGCGGATGCGATCCCGCCGGGCGGCGGCGGCGCGCTCGTCCTCGCCGAGCAGCTCGGCGGCCTCGTCCAGCAGCGGCACGTCGGCCGGTGTCCAGCCACCCGGCTCGCGGTGCAGCAGGGCCCGCTCCGCGTCGGTGAGCATCGGGGCGGCGGTGGCGATCCGGTCCGGGTCGGCGTACAGGTCGGCGAGCAGGCGCTGCGGGGTGAGCACCGGCCAGAGCCGGTCGAGGGTGGCCCGGATCTCCGGTTCGTCTCGCAACTCCCGGCGGATCTCGGCCCGGTCGGCCTCGTCGAGCAGGTTGTCCCCGCCCAGCGGGTCGGCGCCGATCCGTTCGGCCACCTGGTCGGCGAGCGCGTGCACGATCTCCACGTCGAACAGCGCCCGGGCCAGGTTGTGCGGCCGGTCGGCGCGGCGCACCCGGTCCCGGGCAGCGCGCACGGTCTCCGGGTCGAGGGTCAGCGCCTCCCGCTCCACCTCGATCTCCAGCGGCTCGTTCGGCACCCACTGCCGGTCCTGTACGGCCAGCGCCAGCACCTCGGCCAGCACCGCTCGGCCCTTGAGCGCGGCGGTCTCGGCCGGCTCGGTCCGTTGCGCACTGACCCCGGGGAAGAGGTCGCCCTGGGTACGCAGCAGCACGCCGGTCTCGGCCAGCGTGGGCAGCACCTGGGAGATGTAGCGCAGGAAGGTCGCGTTCGGGCCCACCAGCAGGACGCCCCGACTGGACAGCTCCCGCCGGTGTGTGTAGAGCAGGTACGCCGCCCGGTGCAGCGCGACCGCCGTCTTGCCGGTGCCCGGGCCGCCCTGGACCACCATCACCCCCGGCAGATCGGCGCGGATGATCCGGTCCTGTTCGGCCTGGATGGTCTCCACGATGTCGCGCATCCGGCCGGTCCGACCGGCGTTGAGCGCGGCGAGCAGCGAGGCCTCGCCGGTCAGCTCCTCGTGGGCGTCCGGAGCGGCGGTGTCGATGTCGAGCACCTCGTCGTTGAGCCCGGTCACCTTGCGCTGACGGGTACGCAGGTGCCGGCGGCGGCGGACGCCCTGCGGGTTGGCGGCGGTGGCGAGATAGAACGGGCGGGCGGCGGGAGCCCGCCAGTCCATCAGCACAGGGTCGTAGTCGCCGGTGGTATCGAAGATGCCGATCCGGCCGATGTAGCGGCGGGAGTCGTCGTCGCCGTCGAGACGCCCGAAACAGAGCCCGTCCTCCACGGCGGAGAACTGCTCGACCTGGTCGGCGTACATCGCTACCGAGCTGTCCCGCTGGGAGCGGTCCTGGCGGGTGCCGCCGGTGCTGCGCAGCTCGTCGGTGAGCCGGGAGGCGGCCTGCTCACGCAGCCCGTCCAGCCGGTCGTAGAGCATCGAGACGTACTCCTGCTCGCGGCCGATCTCGTCGTCGAGCGGCAATTCGCCGGAACCGCCGGAGTGCCTTGACAAGCCGTCTCCCTAAAGATTAGAATCCTTTGCAGGAACGGCTTTTAAGCCGTTCTTTTTTGTGCCCTCGAACTGTTGAAGATAGCGCGTCTCGCCGGCTCGGACCAAGCCGGACGGGCGGGCGCGCCCGGTGATCGTGAGGTGGCGGCGGATGATCCTGCGGACCGGGCAACGGGTGGTCTTCATCGGCGACAGCATCACCGACTGCGGCCGGCAGGGCGCCGCCGCGCCGTACGGCGAGGGCTACGTCAGCCTCGTCCGCGCCCTCGTCAGCGCCCGCCACCCCGAGTTGGAGCTGGAGTGGGTCAACCGGGGTGTGAGCGGAGACACCGTCCGGCACCTGGCCGCCCGCTGGGCGGACGACGCGATCGCCGAGCGCCCCGACTGGCTCTCCGTGATGATCGGCATCAACGACATCTGGCGGCGCTACGGCGACCGGCCGGACGAGGCCGTCCCGATCGACGAGTACGAGCGCACCCTGCGTGACCTGCTCCGCCGGGCGGTGGACGCCACCGGCTGCCGGCTGATCCTCGGCGACCCGTTCCTGATTGAGGCCGACCGCAGCGAACCGCAGCGCGCCGACACCGACCGGTACGCCGCGGTGGTGGCCGCGCTGGCCGCCGAGTTCAACGCGGTGCACGTGCCCACCCAGGCGGCGTTCGACCGGGTGCTGGCGGTCAGTCCGGCGAAGCGCTGGGCCGACGACCGGGTGCACCCGCACCTGCCCGGCCATGCGGTGCTCGCCGACGCGTTCCTCACCGCTCTCGGCGCGACCGTCAGCGCCTGACTCAAGCACCGTCGACGCCGGTGCGCGTCGCTCGGCTATGTGCGGTGACGCCGGACACCAATGGGCCGGGCGCGGCGGGGCCGCAGACGACGACGCGCCGGGCCGACCACAAGGTCGACCCGGCGCGAACACCGCTGGATCAGCCGCGGGCGACCTGGTAGAGCCGCTCCGGCGTCACCGCGCCAGCGAGTACCCGGCCGTCGTCGGTGAGCAGCACGCTGAAGAGCTTGCCGCTGAGCAGCCGACCGCTGCCCCAGTCACCGCTGACCGCCGTGAGCCCGCCGAGCAGCTTCGACATGTCCACGTCCGGTGCCCCGGCCGGCTTGTCACCGGCCGGCTTGCCGCCGGTCGCTTCGTCGAGGCGGGCGACCAGCACGGTCGTCCAGCCGGCACCAACGGCCTTGACCTGCGGATCACCGGCCGGCGCGGAGTGGGCGGGTCGGCCCGCGGCCGACGGCTCGGCCGTCTCCTCGGTGACGGTCACCCCGGGCGGCGGGTTGAAGGTGAACTGGTCGGCGTCGGGGCGCTGGTAGTCGACCTGGGTGAAGGCCACCTCGAACGCCGGCTGGTCGCTGCCCTTGGCGAGCACCTCGAAGCGCAGCGGCACGTGCTGCTTGGCGTCGATGGCGATCCGCAGTTGGTGCACCAGCGAGTCCTTGTCGCGCGGCTGGAGCACCAGCTCGTACGCGTCCCGGCCGGCGACGGTGGCCGACCGGCCGACGCTGACCTCGGTGGTCGGGTCGATCGCGCCCAGGGCCAGGTCGGCGGCCTGCTGCGGGGTGGCCGGCAGGCTCGGGTCGGCCTCCGGTGCGGGCTTGCCCGCATCGGCGCCGAGCGTGCGGTGGCTGGCGGTGTTGCTGCGGCTCTGCCACGTCCACACGTCCCGACCGTTGCGGATCACGTCCTGCTCGCCGAGCGTGTCCAGCAGCGCGACCCGCTGCCGCTCCGGCCCGGAGTACCAGACCCGCAGGGTGTGCGTGCCGGTCAGCAGGGTGGTCAGGTCGTTGCCGGGGACCAGCCCGACCAGCGGCGGCAGGCCGAGGTCGGCGCGCTGCACGACGGTGCCGGACAACCCCTCCAGCCGGGAGGTCTGCAGATCGACCAGGAGCTGGGCGGCGGTACGCGGCGGCAGGCTCGGCTCGGCCTCGGCGGCGAACGTGCCGATCGCCGCGCCGCCACCGATGACGGCGACGGCGGCGGTCGCCGGGACCAGCCAGCGCAGGACGGGACGACTTCTCAGAACGGACATGGTGGGCACCTCCTGCGACCATCCTGCCCGGTCGCCGCTGTGAACGTGCTGAGGACGCGGATCCGTCTCAATTGACCCGGGTGGCACCCTTGAGTCGTGCGGTTGCTGGTGGTGGAGGACGAGGCCCGGTTGGCGGCTGCCCTACAACGCGGCCTACAGGCGGAGGGGTTCGCGGTGGATGTGGCGGCGACCGGCCCGGCCGGCTTGGACGCCGCCCGACACGGCGGGTACGACGCGATGATCCTCGACGTGATGCTGCCCGGCCTCTCCGGCTACGAGCTGGTCCGGCGGCTGCGCGCCGAGCAGCACTGGCTGCCGGTGCTGATGCTCTCCGCCAAGGACGGCGAGTACGACCAGGCCGACGGCCTGGACTGTGGCGCCGACGACTACCTCACCAAGCCCTTCTCGTACGTCGTGCTGCTGGCTCGCCTGCGGGCGCTGCTGCGCCGGGGCGCGCCGGAACGCCCGGCGGTGCTCGCGGTCGGCGACCTGCGGCTGGACCCGGCCCGGCGGCGGGTCACCCGGGCAGACGCGGAGGTGGCGCTGACCGCGCGGGAGTTCGCGCTGCTGGACTACCTCATGCGCCGGCCCGGTCAGGTCGTCTCCAAGATCGAGCTGCTGGACCACGTTTGGGACGCGAGCCTGGAGACCGCACCGAACGCGGTCGAGGTGTACGTCGGATACCTGCGTCGCAAGCTCGGCCGGGACCGGCTGGAGACCGTCCGGGGCGCCGGCTACCGGTTGGCGACGTGAGCACCGACGTCCCGGCCGACCTGACCGCCGGGGTGTCGCCCACTCCCGCGAACACCCCGCCGCCCGCCGCCGGCCCGACGACTTCCGCCGGCCCGACGACTTCCGCCGGCCCGCCGCCCGCCGCGGGTCCCCCGGCCGCCGGCAGGCCCTGGCGCGGCCGGTTGCCGGTGCTCGGGCTGCGGGCCCGGCTCATGGCGATCGGGGCGTTCGGCCTCACCGTCGGGCTGGCCCTCGGCGGGGTGGTGCTGCTCGGGGCGCTCGGCTTCGTGCTCCAGCGCACCGTGGACACCGAGGCGTTCCGGACCGCCGACGCGGTCGCTCTGCTCGCCGCCGAGGACGCGTTGCCCGATCCACTGCCGGTGGCCGGCGGACAGGTACGCGTCCAGGTGGTCGACGCGCAGGGGCGGGTCCGGGCCGCCTCGATCGACGCCGACCGGCTGGTACCGATGGTCCGCCCCGAGCGGTTGGAGCGCGATCGCCGGCAGCGGCTGGAGGTGTCGGCGGAGCGGGTCGGCCTCGCCGGCCCGGTCCGGGTGGTTACCGTTCCCGCCGGGACCGCAGACGACCCGCTGACCGTGCTGGTCGCCCGTTCGATGGCCGACGTGCGGCACAGCATGCACGTGGTCCGCACCATCCTGCTGGTGGCGTTCCCGCTGCTGGTGGCCGTGCTGGCCGGGGTGGCCTGGCGGGTGGTGGGGGCGACCCTGCGGCCGGTGGAGGCGTTGCGCCAGGGTGCCGAGGAGATCACCGGGCGGGCCGGGACCGGCCGACTGCCGGTGCCCGCCTCAGCGGACGAGATCCACCGGTTGGCGGTCACCCTCAACGGGATGCTGGACCGGTTGGAGTCCGCCCGGATTCGGCAGCGGGCGTTCGTCTCCGATGCGGCGCACGAGCTGCGCAGCCCACTGACCAACATCCGGACCGAGCTGGAGGTGGCTCAGCGCCTCGCCGGTCAGACGGACTGGACGGCGGTGACCGCCAACCTGCTCGCCGACACCGACCGGCTGAGCCGGCTGGTCGACGACCTGCTGCTGCTGGCTCGCCTGGACGAGACACCACCGGTCCGGGGGACCGGGCCGGTGGAGCTGGGAGCCCTGCTGAGCGAGGTCGCCGCCCGGTATCCGTCGCCGCCGGTGCGGGTGGTGCCGCCACCCGGCCCGCTGTGGACCGCCGGGAACGCCGACGAGCTGCGCCGGGTGCTGGCCAACCTGGTCGACAACGCGGTCCGGCACGCGCAGGGCAGCGTCCTGCTCGCGGCCGAGGCGACGTCGGTGCAACACCGGGAGGCGGCGTACCACCTGGTGACGGTGACTGACGACGGCCCGGGGATTCCGGTGGCCGACCGGGGTCGGGTCTTCGGCCGGTTCACCCGGCTGGACGACGGGCGGGCGCGTGACGACGGCGGGGCCGGCCTGGGCCTGGCCATCGTGTGGGAGCTGGTCCGCCGGGCCGGTGGCAGCATCACGCTGACGGACGCCGACAACCAGCGCGGGCTACGTGTCTGCCTGCTGCTGCCGGCGTTGCCAACCGAGCCGACCGCCGACACCCCGTGACGAGCCGCCACCACGCTCCGGCTCACCATGTTCAGCGGCGGCGGGTACAGACCTCGTCGGCGCTGGCGATGGTGTCGGTGGACCAGACGACGGCCACCGTGAAGCAGTAGTCGTTGGTGCGGCTCAGCGCGTAGACCACGAAGCTGGTGGCGCCGGCGGGCAGCGTGGCGAACGGGCTCTTGCCCTGACCGACCCGACCGCCGGAGACGACCACCGGCCCCTCGCCGCCGGCCGGGTAGGTCCAGGACAGGGCGATGTTGTCCCGGTTGTCGCGTAGGGCCACCGTGCCCGGTGGGGTGCCGGGTGCGGCTACGGGCGGCGCCGCGCCGGGCGGAGCCGCGCTGGTGGTGGCCGGTGTGGCGCTGGCCGGTGCGCCCGTACCGGTCGGGCCGGCGCTGGGGGAGCCGGTGTCCGGCGTGGGCACCTGGTCGTCCCGCTCGCCGACCCGGGCCACCCCGGCGATTACCGCCGCGGCGCCCAGCAGGACCACGACCACACCGCCCACCAGCACCGGCACCAACCGGTTGCGCTGCGGCGGCGGTGCCCGGTGTACGGGCACCGGCAGCAATCGGGACGGCGTGTACGGCTCGACCGGCGTGTACGACTGGGACGGCGTGTACGGCTCGGTCGATGTGTACGGCTCGGCCGACGTGTACGGCTCGGTCGGCGGACCCGGCTCGGACGGCGCGCCGGGTCGGTGCAGCCGGTACACCCCCGACGCCTCTTCCTCGCCGCCAGCGAGGCCGACCACGGACGGGGGCACCGGCGGGTCGGTGGGGTGGAGCGTGGACTCGTTGGTCGGACCGGGTGGCCACCATGAGCCCGCCGGCCCACCGGGTTCGTCGGCCGGCACACGGGGATTCGGCACCGCACCGCCGCCCGCGACGGCCCCGCCGCCGGCCGCCGCACCGCCGCTGGCCACGGGTCCGCCTCCGGCCGCCGCGCCGCCGGCAAGGGCGCCGCCGCCGGCCGTGGCCCCACCGCCGGTAACGGCAGCGTCGGTGGACGCCGGGCCGGAGTGGTGCGGCGAGGGCTCCGGCGGGTGGTAGCCGGACCCGACCCGCCCGTCGCTGTGCGGCGGGGTGCGGGCGGCCGGCACCGCCGGGGTGTCCGGGGCGGTGGGCGGGTCGTCGGCGCACACGTGGTCGGGGTTGGCCGCCGCGCGGGCCAGTGCCGCCACCTGCAAGGCCAGCGGGTCGTTGGCGGCCAGGTGCTGCCGGCACAGCTCACGGGCCAGCGCCAGATTGTCGTGTGCCTCGGCGAACTGCCCACAGTCGCGCTGCATCGCGCCGAGCCGGGCCAGCATCTTGATGCCGCTGGGATGGCCGTCGCCGTACACCTCGCGGTGCAGCTCCCAGGCGTCCTGGAGCCGGTCGCGGGCCACCGTGCACTGGCCGCGGGCGTACCCGACGGTGGCCAGGTCGGCATGGGCGGCGAGCACCCGCAGCGACTCGGGGCCGTCCTGCGCCGTCAGCTCGATGATGACTTCCTGGTAGAGCCGAGCGGCACGGGAGTGGCTGCCGACCCGGTGCAGCACCGCGGCCAGGGTCGCCGCGGCGGCCACCGTGCGGGGGTCGGTGCGGCCGTGCAGCCGGTTGGTGGCCGCGTACGCGAAGGCGGCCCAGCCCCGCGCGGAGTGCGGCTCGCCGAGGGCGACCAGCACGCGTGCCTGGAGGCTGGCCGCCTCGGCCAGCTCGGGGCTGGCGTTGGCCGGGCGGGGGTCGGCGTCGGTGAGCGCGTCGGAGAGCAGCCGCTGCGCGCCGGCCAGGTCACCGGCGGACACGAGGTGGTGCGCCTGATCAGTCAGTTCGCCGAAGCCGGAGGACACGCCCCATCGTGCTCATTTGACGACGGTAAGTACAAGTCCCGCGCCGGTGTCGATCGGTCAGGATCCGGTCAGGTGCTCGGCCAGTGTCTCGCTGATCCGGCGTAGCTGGTCGACCTGGGCCGGGCTCAACGCGTCGAACAGATGTCGGCGTACCTCCTCGACGTGGCCGGGTGCGGCGGCGGCGAGGGTGGCGAAACCGGCGTCGGTGAGCAGCGCGACCTGCCCGCGCCGGTCCGTGGGGCACTCCTCGCGGCGCACCCAGCCGGCCGACTCCAGCCGGGCCACGGCGTGCGAAAGGCGGCTGCGCGACGATCCGGTCACCTCGGCCAGATCGCTCATCCGCAGCTGGCGGTCGGGGGCCTCGGAGAGCCGGACCAGGATCTCGTAGTAGGCGTGCGGCATGCCGGCGTCGCGTTGCAGCTCGCGGTCGAGCGTGTCCATCAGCGCCCGTGAGGCGGTGAGGTACGCCCGCCAGGTGCGCTGCTCGTCGGAGTCCAGCCAGCGGGTCATGACCGCCATCATACCCGAGATAGTTGAACGCTCAACTAAACCGCGCTAGCCTGGGGTCATGGGTATCCACCGGCTCAACCACGCGGTCCTCTACGTCAGTGACCTCGCCCGCAGCGTCGCCTTCTACCGCGACGTGCTGGGCTTCCGCCCGGTGGCGATGACTCCGGACGGCTTCCGGGGCGCCACCTTCCTCCAGGCCCCCGACTCGACCAACGACCACGACCTCGGCCTGTTCGAGATCGGCGCCGGCGCCGGACGGTCGACCGCCGGCCGGGCCACCGTCGGGCTCTACCACCTGGCCTGGGAGGTGGACACCCTCGACGAGCTGGCCGCCACCGCCGAGCGGCTCACCGCCGCCGGCGCGCTGGTCGGCACCTCCGACCACGGCACCACCAAGAGCCTCTACGGGCAGGACCCGGACGGCCTGGAGTTCGAGATCGTCTGGCTGGTCCCGGCCGACCGGCTCGACGACGCCGCGCTGGCCGCGCGCAAGCGGATCGGCCGGCTCGACCTGGCCGCCGAGCGGCAGCGCTACGGCGGGCAGACCCGGGGCGGGGTGGGGATCTCCGTCCCGGCCTGACCGGCCATACGGTAGAACGGACCGATGCCGACCAACCGGACCACCAACTTCCTTCGCGAGCTGCTGGTCCGCCAGTTGACGACCTGGCTGCCCGCGGCCCTGCAACGCTCCCGGCGGGCCACCGTCGCCCTGGCATGGGCGGGCGCCGACGAAGGCGGCGGCGCGGAGGCCGCGCTGCGGGTGATCGCCGGGCACGCCGACCAGGTGCGGGGCCGGCGGGTGACCGTGCTGGTACTGGCCGACGGGGCGGCTGACCTGCCGGCCCGGCTCGGCCCGGTCGAGGCGGAGTTGCCCGCCGAGGTCACCGTCCACCTGCTGCCCGGTGTTCCGGACCGGCTGCCGGTCGCCGTGAAGGCGGCCGGCGCGGCCGGCTCTCCGCTGTTCTCCTTCGTGGACCTGCCCGGCGCCGCGACTCCGGAGCTGCTCACCGCCACGAGCAACGGCCGCGCTGGCGAGGTGCTGCTGCACGCCGGGAGCGGCACCCGCGACGCCCTCATCGCTGCCGGCTTCCCGCTGGTCGCCGAGGTGGTGCCGGTGCTCCCGGACAACGAGGCGGCCGGCGTGATCGCGTTCGGCAGCCGCTCGGACCGGAGCCTGGAGGCGGTCCGCGACGCGCTCTGGGCGATCGGCGCGGATCTCGACGTGCGCTACCGCGACCCGGCAGACCCGGCGGGGGCGCCGGTCGACGTGGCCGGCGATCCCAACCCCGAGGCGCTGGCCCGAGAGCTGCTGGCCGAGCTGCGCCGAGGCGGGTCGCGACCGGTCACCGAACTACGCCGGCACACCCTCACCACCACCGTCTACCGGGCGGCCGACGCCAACCGGGCGCTCACCGCCCTGCTCGAGGCGGGCGACGTGCGCCGCGAACGCGAGGCCGGCCGGCTGGCCGGCGACGAGATCATCACTGTGCGGGGCTGAGCGCGGCGCGCCGGCCGGCGTCACCCGGCCACGGACGCCGAGCAGGGTGCCGGTGATTCACCAGCACCCCGCTCGACCCCCGACGCTACCAAGATGCGGGCCAGTGCTCCGCCCCTCCGGGTTGCGCCGCCGACGGACCCGGCGAAGTGCGAGGCTGACCAGAGCCGGTTGGTCCGGTAGTAGTGGCGAATGAGGTCGGGGAACTCCTGGTGCATCCGATGGGAGGAGACGCCCTTCAGGCTGTCGACCAGCCTCGCCAGGGCCACCTTGGATGGGAAGTTGACCAGGTGCACGTGCTCGCCTTCGCCGTTGAACGACCAGGTCGCACTCGCAGTCGGTGCACACCGACTGCATAATTTCCTCCAGGCGAACCAAGTGCCTGTCGGTGAACACGCGGTGCCGGAACTTTGTCACGAAGACCAAGCGGGCGTGCAGCACGAAGACGCAGTGCCGACCGGTACGAACGATGTCAATCTTGGTCATAGGCCGATGCTAAATTGTCCGATGTGCAGCTTCGGTACAACTACCGCGTCTACCCGACGCCCTCGCAGCGGGAAGCGCTGGCGCGGGCGTTCGGGTGCGCGCGGGTGGTGTACAACGACGGGCTGCGCGCACGGCAGGAAGCCCGGGAGGCCGGGCTGCCGTACATCTCCGACGGGGACCTGTCCAAGCAGGTGATCACCGAGGCGAAGAAGACTGAGGTCCGCGCCTGGCTGGGCGAGGTGTCCTCGGTGGTGCTCCAGCAGGCCCTCGCGGACCTGAACAACGCCTACCGCAGCTTCTTCGCCTCTGTCACCGGCGGGCGCAAGGGGCGCAAGGTCGCGCCGCCGCGGTTCCGGTCGCGCAAGGACAACCGGCAGGCTATCCGGTTCACCAAGAACTCCCGGTTCGCGGTGCTGGACAGCGGGCGGCTGCGCCTGCCGAAGGTCGGCGATCTGGCGGTGCGTTGGTCCCGGCAGCTTCCAGTGGACCCTTCCTCAGTGACGCTCATCAAGGATGCTGCGGGCCGGTACTTCGCCTCGTTTGTCGTGCAAACCGCCGATGAGTCGCTGCCGCCAGCCGAATCCGAGGTGGGCATCGACCTGGGCCTGACCCACTTCGCTGTCCTGTCCGACGGCACGAAGGTGGTCGCGCCGAAGTTCCTACGTCGGGCCGCCCGCAAACTGCGGCGATTGCAGCAGGATCTCTGCCGCAAGCAGCGGGGCAGCAACAACCGCACCAAGGCCGTCGTTAAGGTCGCCCGAGCTCACGAGCGGGTGGCCGACACCCGGCGAGACTGGCAGCACAAGCTCTCGACGCGGATCATCCGCGATAACCAAGCGGTGTACGTCGAGGACCTGTCCGTGAGCGGACTCGCTCGGACCCGGCTTGCCAAGAGTGTCCACGACGCCGGGTGGGCCAGCTTCACCGCCATGTTGGAGTACAAGGCCGCCCGGTACGGGCGCACCTTCGCCCGCATCGACCGGTTCGCGCCCACGTCCCAGACGTGCTCGGTGTGCGGCCGGATCGACGGACCCAAGCCGCTGAACGTCCGGTCGTGGACCTGCCTGTGCGGGCACACCCACGACCGGGACGTCAATGCGGCCATCAACGTGCTCGCGGCGGGACGCGCCGAGAGCCTAAACGCCTGTGGAGCGCAGGTAAGACCGGCACCCGTGCCGGCGCAGCGCCATGAAGCAGGAATCCGCTCGGGCGTTGCGCGCTGTTTCGCGCGCAGCGCGGAGGGAATCTCTACCCTTGAGGGCAGAGAGAACGTCAAGACCGGGACTTGTCCTGCTTCCAGGACAGCGGACCCGGCAGGTCGACCCGGTGCGCCTTGGCCTTCGAGTTCCAGGACCAGCGCCCGATCTTGATGCTCCAGGAGGAGAAACCGTTCTCGGTGAAGTTCAGGATGATCGGACCGTACTTCTTGCGCTTGCGAAACATGAGGCCCATCGGAGGACTCCCTTCGTCACCGTTCCCTGCCGTGTCGAAACCGAACATGCCCGAACCGGCGATTTCTGAAACCCTCTTCGGGTCCGCTCTGGACAGTGGGCCGCACGCACCACGAATCTCTATCCAACAGATAGGTGTTGCGGGGCGGTAAACGCTGGTGGAGGCGGCTCGTAACATAGTCAGGGACATAAATCTCACCTTCTGGAAGACCGTTGACCGGTCGATCCCACCGCCGGCAGCATGGGGTCATGTCGCAGCGGGATGAGCTTCTCCTCACCGCTCGCGTGCACGTCGACCTGGTCCGGCACGCGAGCGCGCTCTGTTGAGCTGACCGGTTCATCCGGCTCGGCTCCAGCACCGCACTCCCACCGCCCGCGCTCAACGCGGAGCAGCGTGCCTTCGCGCCCATCACCTGGGCGTCCTGCGCTCCCATCGTGGACAGATCAGGAGACTCCTCATGTCCCCACCCCGTCGTGCCGTCCTGCGTACCCTCGCCACCGCCGCCGTGCTGGCCCTGGTCACCGGCACCGCCGGCTGCGGTGGCGACGCCGAGGCCGGCGCCGGACAGGCCACGGAGCTGCGCTACCAGGGCTCGGCCGGCCAGGTCACCCTCCCCGAACTCGCCGCCGACCTCGGCTACCTCGGCGACGTCCGGCTCAACTGGATCGGCAACGTCACCGGTGGCCCGCAGGACATCCAGGCCACCGCCACCGGGCAGAGCGACTTCGGCGGCGCGTTCAACGGCGCCATCGTCAAGCTCGCCGCCGCCAACGCCCCGATCACCGCCGTGGTCAGCTACTACGGCTCCGACGCCCAGAGCTTCCAGGGCTACTACGTGCTCGACGACAACCCGATCCGCGGCCCCCGCGACCTGATCGGCAAGAAGGTCGGCATGAACACCCTCGGCGCGCACGCCGAGGCGGTGCTGAAGACCTGGCTCGCCCGCGGCCGGCTCACCCCGGCCGAGATCAAGCAGGTCGAGCTGGTCGCCCTGCCGCCGGTCAACACCGAACAGTCGCTGCGCCAGAAGCAGATCGACGTCGCGGTGCTCGGCGGGGTGATCCGGGACAAGGCGATCGCCAGTGGCGGCATCCGTACCGTCTTCACCGACCACGAACTGCTCGGCGCGTTCAGCGCCGGCACCTACGTCTTCCGTGACGACTTCATCAAGCGCAACCCGGACACCGTCAAGGCGTTCGTCACCGGGGTCGGCAAGGCCATCGAGTGGGCCCGCACCCAGCCGCGGGAGACCGTGGTCGCCCGGATGCGGGACATCATCGCCAAGCGTGGCCGCAACGAGGACCCGTCGCTGGTCGCGTACTGGAAGAGCAGCGGCGTCGCCGGTCGCGGCGGGGTGATCGGCGAGCAGGAGTTCGGCACCTGGATCGACTGGCTCGCCGCCGAGGGCGAGCTCAAGGGCGACCGGCCGAAGCCCGCCGACATCTACACCAACCGGTTCAACCCCTTCGTGGACGGGGGCGGTGCGTGAGCACCGACAAGATCCTCTTCGACCAGGTGAGCAAGACCTTCCCGGTCCGCGCCACCCGGCGTGGCGCCGCGGGCGCGGTCACCGCGCTGGACCGGGTGACCCTCGGGGTACGCCCCGGCGAGTTCCTGGTCGTCGTCGGCCCGAGCGGCTGCGGCAAGTCCACCCTGCTCGACCTGCTCGGCGGGCTCACCGCGCCGACCGGCGGGCAGGTGCTGGTCGACGGCCGCCCGGTCACCGGCCCCGGCCTGGACCGGGGCATCGTCTTCCAGCAGTACGCGCTGCTGCCCTGGCGCACCGCCGCCGGCAACGTCGCGTTCGGGCTGGAGGCCAAGGGGGTGCCCCGGGCCGAACGCGCCGACCTGATCGACCACCACCTGGACCTGGTGGGCCTGCGCGGCTTCGCGGACCGCTACCCGCACGAGCTGTCCGGCGGAATGAAGCAGCGCGTCGCCATCGCCCGCAGCCTCGCCTACGACCCGGACGTGCTGCTGATGGACGAGCCGTTCGCCGCGCTGGACGCGCAGACCCGCGACTCGTTGCAGGACGAACTGGTGCGGATCTGGGCCCGCACCGGCAAGACCATCGTGTTCATCACCCACGGCATCGACGA
The DNA here is from genome assembly GCF_036059255.1 of Micromonospora sp. NBC_00389. Taxonomy (NCBI): domain Bacteria; kingdom Bacillati; phylum Actinomycetota; class Actinomycetes; order Micromonosporales; family Micromonosporaceae; genus Micromonospora; species Micromonospora sp. NBC_00389. Next base: position 3,441,247 of record NZ_CP107947.1, read on the forward strand.
GGCCGTGCACCTCGGCCAGCGGGTGGCGGTGCTGACCTCCCGGCCCGGGCGGGTCAAGGAGGTCATCGACATCGACCTCGGCGACCGGGACGCCGTCGAGGACGTCCGCTCCACCGACGCGTTCCGCCACCACCGGCACCAGATCTGGACGCTGCTACGCGACGAGGTGCGCGCCGCCCAGGCCGCCGAAGGCGCCGCCGCCAGCCGCACCGCCCACACCGGAGCAGCCGGTGGTCGTACCCCTGCCGTGGCCGGAGCCGACGCGCAGCGTGCGGCACCGGCGGCGACCCGTACCGAGGAGGCCCGCGTTGGTTGACATCGCCGAACGTCCAACCCGGCTGGAGGCGCCACCCGCCGTGCCCGGCGCGGCGGCCGATCCCGCCCCGCCCGGCCTGGCCGGTCGGCTGCTCGGCGCGGGCGGGAGGGTGCTGCACCGCACCGTCGCGATTGCCGCGCTGGCCGCGATCTGGGAGGGCGCACCCCGGCTCGGGCTGGTGGACCGGGTCTTCCTGCCCCCGCTGTCCGAGGTGCTGGTGGCCTGGTGGGAGCTGCTGCGCAGCGGGCAGCTCGCCGAGCACGTCGGGGCGAGCCTGACCCGGTCGCTGGCTGGGCTCGGCCTGGCCGTGCTCACCGCCATCCCGCTCGGGCTGCTGATCGGCTGGTACCGGCCGCTCGCCGAGCTGCTCAGCCCGCTGCTGGAGGTGTTCCGCAACACCGCCGCGCTGGCGCTGCTACCGGTCTTCGTGCTCATCCTCGGCCTGGGGGAGACCTCCAAGATCGCGTTGGTGCTGTACGCCTGCTCCTGGCCGATCCTGCTGAACACCATCGCCGGGGTGAAGGGCGTCGACCCGCTGCTGATCCGGTCGGCCCGCTCGATGGGGCTCAACCACCTGCGGCTGTTCCAGAAGGTGATCCTGCCGGCTGCGGTGCCGACCATCTTCACCGGCATCCGACTGGCCGGGGCGTACTCGATCCTGGTGCTGGTCGCGGCCGAGATGGTCGGCGCGAAGGCCGGCCTTGGCTACCTCATCAACTACGCGCAGTACAACTTCGCGATCCCCGACATGTACTCCGGGATCATCACGATCTCCGCCATCGGTCTGGTCGTCAACCAGCTCCTCGTCGCCCTGGAACGCCGCTTCTCCACCTGGCGCGTCGACGTCTCCGCCTGAGAGGACACCCGCAATGACCCGCACCCTGCACCTCAACGCGTTCCTGATGGGCGTCGGCCACCACGAGGCCGCCTGGCGGCACCCCCGCACCGACCCGCGCCGGGTGACCGACGTGCGGCATTTCCAGGAACTGGCCCGCATCGCCGAGCGTGGCACCCTCGACTCGCTCTTCCTCGCCGACGGGCTCTCGGTCGGGCCGAACCCCCGGCACAACATCCACAGCGTCTTCGAACCGCTGACCCTGCTCGCCTCGCTGGCCGCGGTGACCGAACACATCGGTCTCATCGCGACCGTCTCCACCACCTACAACGAGCCGTTCCACATCGCCCGCAAGTTCGCCTCACTGGACCACCTCAGCAGCGGTCGAGCCGGCTGGAACATCGTCACCTCCGCCCAGGAGCGCGAGGCGGTCAACTTCAACCGGGACAGCCACCCCGCACACGCCGACCGGTACCGGCGGGCCGCCGAGTTCGTCGACGTGGCGATCAAGCTCTGGGACAGCTGGGAGGACGACGCGCTGGTCTTCGACACCGCGGCCGGGGTGATCGCCGACACTGACCGGGTGCACGAGGTGGCCCATCGCGGACCGGAGTTCCAGGTCCGGGGTCCGCTGAACATCCCCCGTGGGCCGCAGGGCCGGCCGCTGCTGGTGCAGGCCGGCTCGTCATCGGACGGGATCGGATTCGCCGCCCGGTACGCCGAAGCGGTCTTCACCGCCCAGCAGACCCTCGCCGACGGCCAGAGCTTCTACGCCGAGCTGCGGCGGCAGGTCACCGCGGCCGGCCGGGACCCCGACCTCGTGAAGGTCCTGCCCGGCATCGCGCCGGTGATCGGCGGCACCGAGGCCGAGGCGCGGGCGCTCGCCGCCGAACTGGAGGAGCTGATCGTCCCCGACTACGCCCTCGCCCAGCTCTCCGGCATGCTCGGCATCGACCTGATCGGCCTGCCGCTGGACGGGCCGCTGCCGGAGCTGCCGGACGCCGACACCGTGCAGGCCCACCAGAGCCGCTACCAGCTCGTCACCGAGCTGGCCCGCCGCGAACAACTCACCATCCGGCAGTTGATCGGCCGGCTCGGTGCTGGCCGGGGCCACCGGGTGGTCGCCGGCACCCCGGAGCAGATCGCCGACCAGATCGAGCTGTGGTTCACCCGGGGCGCCGCGGACGGCTTCAACATCATGCCGCCGCACCTGCCCGGCGGGCTGGCCGACTTCGTCGACCACGTGGTGCCGGTGCTGCGCGCCCGTCGCCTGTTCCGCAGCGAGTACACCGGCCGGACCCTGCGCGAGCACTACGGCCTGCCCCGACCGGCCAGCTCGTACGCCGCGCCGGCGCTGGTGCCGGCGTGACCACCGTGGAACGTCCGCAGACGGACGCCGCCGAGCTGCGGCCGGTGGACCGGGACCTGTTCCGCGCGTTGCTGCGCCGGCAGGCCACCAGCGTCACCGTGGTCACCGCGGTGGCGCGGGCCACCGACCCGGCCTGCCTGGGCGGGATCGGCGCGCCGATCCGGGCCGGATTCACCGCCACCTCGTTCACCTCGGTGTCGCTGGACCCACCGCTGGTCTCGTTCTGCCTCGGGGTCGACTCGTCGAGCTGGCCGGTGCTGGCCCGGGCCGAGCACGTCGCGGTACACCTGCTGGCCGCCGGGCAGCGGGAGGCCGCCCGGGTCTTCGCCACCAGCGGCATCGACCGGTTCGCCGCGTACCCGGACTGGACCGCCGGGCCGTTCGGGGTGCCGCTGCTGACCGGAGTGCTGGCCCGGCTGCTCTGCCGGGTGGTGCACCGGGTGCCGGCCGGCGACCACACGCTCGTGATCGCCGAACCGCTGGCGCTGGGCGACGGCGGCGACGGCCCGCCACTGGTGCACCACCAGGGCGGCTACACCACGGCCATCCCGCCGGTGCCGGCGTGAGCGAGCGCAGCGAGCGAACCATTGGGCACAGCAGCGTGGCGCGTCGCGCCGGCACACAGCGAAGCGGAGTGCCGGCGTGACTGCACCCGCTCCGACCGACCTGCTCGCGCTGGACCGGGCCGCCCAGGACCTGCTGTTCCGGGCGGCCCGCACGGCCAACACGTTCACCGACGAGCCGGTCACCGACGCCCAGGTCACGGCGATCCACGACCTGATCCGGTACGGGCCGACCGCGTTCAACGGCCAGCCGCTGCGGGTGCTGCTGCTCCGCTCGGCGGCGGCCCGGGCCCGGCTGCTGCCGTACCTCTCGTCGGGCAACCGGGCGAAGACGGCCACCGCCCCGCTGGTGGCCGTGCTCGCCGCCGACGTGGACTTCCACGATCGGCTGCCCGAGCTGTTCCCGCACCGCCCGCAGGCCCGGGACTGGTTGACCGACCGGGCGGCGCGGGCCGAGCAGGCACGGCTCAACGCGACCCTCCAGATCGGCTACCTGCTGGTCGGCGTACGCGCGGCCGGGCTCGCCGCCGGCCCGATGGCCGGGTTCGACGCGGCTGGTGTGACCCGGGAGTTCTTCCCGGACGGCCGGCACGAGACGCTGCTGCTGATGAACGTGGGCCGCCCCGGCCCCGACGCCTGGCACGACCGCCTGCCCCGGCTGGACGCGACGGAGGTGATCAGCATCCGGTGACCCGACTCGGGCTCAGGCCGGGACGGTCTCCCGGTCCAGGGCGAGGACCCGGGTGACGCTGCCATCTTCCTCGGCCATGTCGCGCTCGTGGACGAAGCCAAGTTTGGCCAGCAGCCCGAGCGAGGCGTGGTTGGCGTCGGCGACCGTCGCGTACACCCGGGTCAGGTCGAGGCGTTCGAAGCCGTACCGGATCACGGCCGTGGCCAGCTCGGTGCCCAGCCCGCCGCCCCATGCCGACGTCGCCAGGGCGTAGACGATCTCGTGGCCGTCGACGTCGTCGGTCCGCTTGATCTCGGCGTGCCCGACGTAGCGGCCGTCCCGGCGGACCGCCCACACGTCAAAGAGGTCGTCGGCGTAGACCCGGCTGAACACCCGTCCGAACAGGTCGGCGGCGTCCGTCACGGTCATCGGCCCGTCGCCCATGAACCGGCCCACCTCGGGGTCGGCGAGCAGCGTGACGAAACCCTCGGCGTCGGCCGGCCGGTAGGGCTCCAGCAGCAGGCGATCGGTGTGCAGGGTCGGAGTGGACATCAGCGTGGCTCCCAGGCGTCGGGCAGCGCGGTGAGCTTGCGGACGTGGGCTGGCAGCCGGCCACTGACGATCTCGGCGAGGCTCACCTCGTCGACCACCCGCCGCACGGCGGCGCGCACCGCCACCCACAGGCCGGGCAGGTTCTCCGCCGAGCCCTCGTACCGGGTCTCCTCCGGGCGCAGGCCGCGTACCCCGGCCAGCGGGCCCTCCACGGCGCGCAGCACCGCGCCGACGGTCACCTCCCGCGGCGGGCGGGCGAGCGTGTAGCCACCCTCGGCGCCGCGCTGGGCGCGGACGACGCCGGCCCGGCGCAGATCGGCCAGCACCGCCTCCAGGAACTTGCGGGGCAGGTCCTGCTCTGCGGCGATGGCCTGGGTGGACAGCAGCGAGGGGTACGCGGTGGCGAGGCTGAGCGCCGCCCGTACCGCGTAGTCACCGCGCGCGGAGATCTGCACCCTGCCATCATGCCCGGCCGCCGCCGCTTGCTGGTCTGGCGGGCTACCAGGGTCGGATGGCGTGACCGCCGTTGGCCGGTTCGCCGGGGTTGCCGGATCGGAACCGCCCGCCGTTGGCGCTCGCCGCCTCGACGGGCGGGCGGGGCCGGACCACCCGGGCGGCCGGCTGCTCCCGGGCGGCCCGGAACGCGCCGGGGCTGACCCCGACCTCCCGCGTGAAGAAGCGGCCGAAGTTGGTGGGCTCGGAGAAACCGAGATCCCGGCCGATCCGGGCGATCGGCTCATCGGTGGCGGCGAGCAGCCGCCCGGCCTGCAACGCGACCCGCTCGTCGATGACCTGTTTGGCGCTGCGCCCGGTGACGGCCAGGCAGGCACGGGTCAGGGTCCGCACCGAGCAGCCGAGGCTGGCGGCATAGTCCTCCACCCGCCGGGTGTGCTGGTAGTCGTGCTCCACCGCCCGGCAGAACCGCTGGAACGTCTCCGCCTCGGGTCGGGGCGGAGACCGGTCCGCGCCGGGCAGGGTCAGGCGCAGCAGCAGTACGGCGAGTTGGTGGCGGAGCAGGGCGCGGGCGGCGGAGCTGTCGCCATGCCGCTGGCAGTCCACCGCGAGCTGACTCACCTCGCTGATGACGGCGTCCTCGTCCTCACCGGCCAACTGCCGCCAGGTTGGCGCGTCCGGGTCGACGTCGAAGCCGCTGAGCGCCTGGGCGTCCCAGCCGACCACGGTGGCGTCGAACTGCGGACCGGCGCAGCGCAGCACCTGGCCGGCATGGACCCGCAGCAGCGTGCCCGGTCGGCACGGCAGCAGGTGGAAATCCAGCTCGGCGTCCCCATGCCCACGGGTGGTGAGGATCAACAGTTCCCGCTCGACGAGCACGGGCCGACGCCAGCCACGGTCGCCGGCCAGGTCGGCGAGCGCGAACGTGGCCATCTCGTCGGGTACGGGTCGAGCCGCTCCGATCGGTGGCGCGGTGAAGGGACCGGTGGAGACCATCGCCTGCGACGGTAGCCCGAACCGCAGGTCACCGCATCCCCCGGCCGATGATGCCCGCCGCACCGGACCCGGCGCGCCGCCACGGGGTTGTCGCGGTCCCGACGGCCGGGCTACGTTACCCGGCGGTAGCGCCGTCCGGTTTCGGCCCGCCCGGCGCCCCGCCGGCCGCACGCCGAGCCGGCGGACCTCGCCGACTCGCGATGGGATGGGCATGACGCAGCTGTTCTCGGTCGAAGGCAAGACGGTCCTGGTCACCGGCGGGTCGCGGGGGATCGGTCTGATGATCGCCCAGGGCTTCGTCCGGGCCGGCGCGCAGGTGATCATCTCGTCCCGCAAGGCGGACGTCTGCGAGGCGGTCGCCAAGGAGCTCTCCGCCGAGGGCCGCTGCGAGGCCATCCCGGCCGACCTCAGCGACGACGCCGGCGCCGAGGGGCTGGCCGCCGCCGTGCGGGAGCGCTTCCCCCGCCTCGACGTGCTGGTCAACAACGCCGGTGCGACCTGGGGCGCGCCGCTGGAAAACTACCCGGAGGCCGCGTTCGACAAGCTGTGGGCGGTCAACGTCAAGGCCGTCTTCCGGCTGACCACCGCGCTGCTGCCGGCGCTGCGCGCCGCCGCCAGCGCCGACGACCCGGCCCGCGTGATCAACATCGGGTCGATCGACGGCGTCCGGGTGCCGTGGCTGGAGGTGTACGCGTACTCGGCCACCAAGGCGGCCGTGCACATGCTCACCCGCAGCCTGGCCCACCAGCTGGCCGGCGAGCAGATCACCGTCAACGCGATCGCGCCCGGCCCGTTCGAGAGCAAGATGATGGCGTTCGCGCTGAACGACCCGACGAGCCGGGCCTCCATCGAGCAGCAGGTGCCGCTGGGTCGCATCGGCCGCCCTGAGGACATGGCCGGCACGGCCATCTATCTGTCCTCGCGGGCCGGCGCGTACCTCACCGGCGCGGTCATTCCGGTCGACGGCGGCATCACCACGCACGGCTGAGGCACCGGCCGACCCGGGGCGGGCAGGCCCGCGTGCCCCCGGGTGTGCCGGAGCCGCGCGGTCGGCAGATCCGCGCGGCCCCGTGATGGCCGGTGTTGCCCGTTCGGGCGGTGGTCAGCGACCGGCGAGCAGCCGGTTCACCGCCGTGTCGACGTCCAGGTGCTCGGCCTCCCGGCCGCGCCGGACGACGACGTAGGTCCGTCGAAGGAAACGCACCAGGACGCTGCGCGGCACCTCGAAGAGGGCGTTGCCGTCCGGTGACGAGAGGGCCAGCGCGACGAAGTCGCCGCGCGGGGTGGCCCAGGGCCAGACCCGCACATCCCCGATTCCGGCTGGCTCGTCCAGGCCGGTGACCAGCAGTTCGCGAGCAAAGGACCAGCTCACTGCCTCGCCACCAGCCGATTCGGCATGAAACAGGACATGGACCGCATACGGGTCAGCAGGGTCGTAACGCAGACTGGCACGCACCGGCAATGCGGTGGCGTCAGGCGCGACGAGCCTTAGCGACGTCTCGACCTCTACGGTCGTCGGTCGAATGACACTCATGGACGTTCTCCCCCCGGCACCGCTGCGGAACGCGCGTGTCCCGCTTTTCCCATACTCAGGTGCTACTCCTGGCTACGCTCCGCCATACGCTGACTTCACCCAGTGGTGGGAAGGGGGACGGAAACGCCTCGTGAATGCGAGGATTCATGTAGGATTTCCGGTTCTGCCCAGTGTGTGATCCCGCCCGGCATCGGGTGGTTCAGTCGTCGACTTACTCCGGTAACGTCCAGTCGACCGTTGCAGTGACGGGCCCGAGCGACACTGGGGGGTGAAATGGTTACGAACCGATCCTCAGTGGATCCGGCCGTGGCGTCCGGCCCACCGAACGTCGCGGTCCGAGCAGCCGAAAAGCGGGGGTACGGAGTGCCGAGGAAGCAGCCCGAGTGGTCCGGTCGGCCGGGGTCCGACGCGGGACGGACCGGCGGTGGCGCGCGCGCCGGTGATGGCGGTGCTGACCAGTCCGGCGATGGCGCGGGTCGTGCCGGCGGCGGTGGTGCCGGTCACGGTGGTGCCGGTCATGGTGGTGCGGGTCATGGTGGTGCGGGTCGTGGTGCCGGTGGCGTCATCGTCGTGGCGGACCCGCCGCGGCACCCGCGCTGGCGGGATCGAATCTCGACCACCCTCGACCTGATCCGGGCCAACCCCACCGGCCGGATCGCCCTCAAGGTCTTCATCGCGATCGCCGGTGCGCTGGTGGTGACCATCGGCATCGCCCTCATTCCGCTCCCCGGGCCGGGTTGGCTGCTGGTCATCGCCGGGCTGGGCATCTGGGCCGTCGAGTACCACTGGGCCCGCCGGCTGCTCGGCTTCACCCGCCGGCACGTGCACGGCTGGACGCAGTGGGTGAAGCGGCAGTCACTGCTTGTGCGCATCGTGCTCGGCTCTGTCGGCCTGGTCTTCGTGGGCGTGGTGGTCTGGCTGTCGCTCAAGTACAGCCTCGGCATCGACGTGGTGGCGCAGGCGATGCACTACCTCGCGACGCACTGACCCCGGATTTCCGGTCTGGTTCCACGATCGGGTAGAGTCATCGGCGCTGAGGGCGATTAGCTCAGTGGGAGAGCGCTTCGTTCACACCGAAGAGGTCGCTGGTTCGATACCAGCATCGCCCACGCAGGTCAAAGGCCACTTCCCGGCTTCGGGAGGTGGCCTTTCTGCTTGTGTACAGCAGCTAAGTACAGCAGCCCGGCTATTGCGTTAGCGACTCGCCGAGGCGCTTGAGTGCGTCGCTGGTCGCTCTCGACGAGACCTGGGTGTAGATCTCCATCGCCACCGAGAAGCGGGCGTGCCGGAGGATCTGCATGACAACTCGCGGGTGGACGTCGAGGTCGGCCAGGAGCGTGGCGCAGGTCCGCCTCGCGTCGTGGACGGTGATCAGCTTGACTCCTGCCTTGTCGCATCGGGTCTGCCAGGATCGCTGGAAGTTGCGGGGCTCGATGGGTGTGCCATAGCTGGTGGTGAACACGAGGTCGTTCTCGTGCCACGCCTTGCCGGCGGTTGCTCGGGCTTCGTCACGTTGCTCGCGTCGCAGCTTCAACGCGGTCAGGCAGATGTCGGGCAGGGGCAGGGTGGCGTCGGACGCCTGGGTCTTGGTGTCGCAGAGCAGGAGTTGCCCGCGCACGCGTTGCAGTTGGCGGCCGATCGCCAGCTCTCCGGCGTCGAGGTCGACGCCCTCCCCGGTGAGTCCCAACGCCTCGCCTTTCCGCAGACCGACGACGAGGACCAGGGCGTAGGCGGCGTAGAGCGGGTCCTCGTCGTGGCGGGCGGACTCCAGGAACGTGCGGGCCTCGTCGCTCGACCACGACTTGCCCCGTCGACGGCGGACGGTGGCCAGGGTGACCGCCACGGCCGGGTTCTTGGTGATGAGGTCTTCGGCCTGGGCGTGAGTGAGGGCAGCTCGACTGTCCGAATGCCTGTCGTATGGGGTTCTCCGCGGCTTCGGACACAAGTTGAACCTCGGGCCTGGCACTGCAGATCGTCGTCGGATTCGTGTCGGCGAGTTACGAACCACGGCGCTGTGAGGTCCCCGAAGTGCTCCGCTCGCTGTCGGATGGCAAGCTCGTGTCCCATGATCGATGATTTCGCGAAGGACTGCCTGCATGGCCGGCTCAAGGGGATCCGGGAGGCACTGGTCTGGAAGCTCGACGGCCTGTCCGAGTACGACATCCGGCGTCCCCTGACAGCGACGGGGACCAACCTCCTCGGCCTGGTGAAGCACGTGGCGACGTTGGAGGCCTGGTATTTCGGTGAGGTCTTCGGCCGCCCGTCCCCGGATGCGCTGGGGCGATGGCAGGACGCGGACGGCAGCGACCTGTGGGTGTCCCCGGGCGAGACCCGCGAACAGATCATCGACTTCTATCAGCGTGCCTGGGGGCATGCGGACGCGACGATTCAAGCGCTTCCCCTCGACGCGCCCGGCCACGTGCCGTGGTGGTCGCGGTCGGACGTCAAGCTGTTCGCCATCATGATCCACGTCCTTCAGGAGACCACCCGGCATGCCGGACACGCCGACATCCTGCGTGAGCAACTCGATGGCCGCACCGGGGTGAGGCCTGAGTACGAGGAGCAGATCGACACGGCGGCCCGCGAGGCGTACCGGGCGAAGATCGAGCGGGCCGCGCAGGAAGGGGCGGGCGGCTCGCGTCATGCCGGCCTGTCCGACACGCATGGTGCATAGTGCCGCATCGTAGAGCTGCTGCGCCACGATGGTCGTCGGGAGAAATCTGGGAGACGATCTTGCTAGCGAGACCCGTCCGCACCCAAGCATGCCGACGACTGCCCCCACTCGAAGCAGCGCAAATAGTTGTCGATGCATGTCGGGGCCCCGACCTGACCTTGTGCAGGTCAGAAGCCCGTTACCGGAGTAGTCGGTAACGGGCTTCGCTGTATGTGTGACTTGCATTGGGAACAGCGGCGGAAGTGGCGGTCCCGGTCGGGCCACTGCTGGCGCGATCCGATTGACCGCCCTCTGAACTCCCAAGCAGCGATCGCGGCCGCTCGAGTGGCAGCCAACGTGCACCGCTGCTGGCAGCAGCAGGCGTAACGCCTTTGGCATGGACTGCCCTGTCCGTGGTGGCCGTGGCTGCCGCCGTCACCTGGCGCGCGGTCCGGCCGTGATCGGCGACGAGTACGGCTGAGGGGCCTCGGTGACCCAGCTGTTGTGGTCGTGCACGCCCCACTGCCACAGCGCCGCCAGCACGGGCCGCAGTGATTGCCCACGCTCAGTGAGCTGGTATTGCACCCGGCCGTCAGTGAACCGCCGCTCGACGATGTCGTAGTCCTCGAGCAACCGAAGCCGCTCGGTCAACACCTTGGCGCTGATCGGACTCACGCTGCGGCGCAGGGCGAGGAAATGTCGGGCATCGCCCAGCAGTTCCCGAATGATAAGTGCGTTCCACTTTCCACCCACGATCTCCAGCGTGCGGGACACGGGGCAATCGTTGGCTGCGAGATCGTGGGACCGCCACTCATGCACATCGATCATCTGTGCAGTGCCCTTTGGTTACTTGAAGGAAACCGGTGTCATCACGCCACACTCAGCCAGTCTCACCGATATGACAGGAGACTGACATGACGCACACCACGGTAACGATCACCCGGATCGGCGGCCCGACGGTTCTGCTGGAACTGGACGGCGTACGGCTCCTGACCGATCCCACCTTTGACGATGCCGGAACGCAGTACCGGCATGGTCCGCTGTCGTGGACCAAACACCAGGGGCCGGCCATTCCCGTCGCTGCACTCGGGCGGGTCGACGCGGTGCTGCTCAGCCACGATGAGCACATCGACAACCTAGACCGTAGTGGGCGCGCCTTGCTGGCCCAGATCCCGATGACCATCACCACCCCGGCGGCCGCGCTCAGGCTCGCTGGCGGCGCAGTCGGCCTGCAGACGGGCGCACACGTTGCCATGCGCGGCGCCTCTGGTGACCTGACCATCACCGCAGTCGACGCTCAACACGGCCCCGAGCCGCTGCTGCCTGTCCTCGGCCCGGTGACCGGCTTTCTGATCCAGCCCGCCAAGGGCACGGCCGTGTACCTCAGTGGCGACAGTGTATCCACCCATGCCGTGACCACCGCTGCCGACCTGGCCCCGATCGGGCTGGCCGTGCTACATGGCGGAGCAGCTCGTCTGGCACCATTCGGTGACGCGCTCCTGTCGTTCTCCGCGGCGGATATCACTCACGCCACGAAGCTGCTCGGAGACTGCCCTGTCCTCGTCGTACACGACGACGGCTGGAGTCATTTCCACGAGGACGCAAGCACCGTGAAGGCGACCTTCGCCGCCGAGGGACTGTCCCACAGGCTGCTGGCGCCGCGGCTCGGGCAACCAGTGACCGTGTCGCTGGCAGCCGGCCCGACCATGCTCGGTCACCCGTGACAGCACACCGCCTTTGCCGCACTCCACGGCATGCCGCCGCTTGTGGTGCTCGGGGTCGAAAGTCGGTGGACGGCCGCCCTTCGACCCCGGGCTCCGATAGTGACAAGCACGGGAGTTCATCCGTCGGAGCCACCCGGCGCCGAGGCGGAGGTCCACTCCGGCCGCGTGTGGATCAATCTGGCGGGCAGATTACGCCACTGAGGACCGCCCTCCAGTCGGCCGTTCGATGACCGCGTCATTGAGAGCGGCGAGCAGGCCGCGGGGACGGCGATCGGGATACTCGGCCCGCGCTTCATTCATCGCGTACGAGAATGCGACCTGCCGCCCCGGCCAGGCTCCGTGCCGGGAACCGCCCGCGCCCGCATGGCCGAACGCGTCAGCCGCCGGTCCGAAGACCTGTGCCGCGGTGGCGAGCTCGAATCCGGCGCCGTAGGCCATCGGGCTGCCCCACAAGGGGGAGATGCCCCGTCGCCGCTCCCGTCGACCGAGTTCCACGGTGGAGGCTTGGAGTACGCGCACGCCGTCCAGTGAACCGCCGGCGGCCAGGCAGGCGTAGAACCGGGCCATCGATCTTGCGGTGGCGAACGCGCCCACTGCGGCCAGCCCAGCGCGGCGGAACTTCGGGCTGTTCCACAGTTGCGGTGAGTCGGGGACGACGATCGGATTGTGGGTGAGCACCGCGAGCGGGTCGTTGCTGGCTGGTTGTGCGTCGAGAAGGAAGCCGGGGGCGGCCAGCATGGTGGACGCCCGGTCGTGCTGGTCGTCCGGCAGCCCGATCCAGACGTCGAGTTCCAGTGGGCGCGCGAACTCGTCGGCGAAGAAGGCGCCAACCGTGCGCCCGTCCACTCGCCGGACCAGTTCGTCGACGAGCCAGCCCCAGGTGAGGGCGTGGTAGATGAACCCGGCCCGCGGGTCGGTCTCGGGTGGCTGCTCGGCGAGCAGCTTGGCCATGATGTCGTGATCAAGCAGGTCGTCGTCAGTGACTGGCTGCCGCACGCCGGGCAGCCGTGACTGGTGCGACAGGATGTCTCCGACGGTGACGGCGCCTTTGCCGGCCGCCGCGAACTCCGGCCAGTACCGGGCGGCGGATGCATCGAGGTCGAGCACGCCGCGCTCGATGAGCAGCAGTACGCAGGCGGTGGCGAGGCCCTTTGTCCCCGAGAAGATCAGCTGCAGGGTGTCGGCCTGCCAGCGGCGTCCGGTGTCCGGATCGGCGACCCCGCCCCACAGGTCCACCACGAGGTCTCCCTTGTGGTACGCGCTGAAGGCGGCGCCCGTTTCGCCGAATTCAGTGAAGCTTCGCTCGAATGCGTCGGCCACCGGTTCAAATCCGGCAGCGGTGAATCCTTCGACCACAGGATGTTCCTTCCTCAGCGTTTGGCAGTGGACAGCAGCGTCAGCGCGGCCTGCTTGGCGTGCTCCGCGGCGGCATCGGCGGTGTCGTGATGGTCGGCGACGACGGTGGCGCCCTCGATCAGGATCAGCAGTTGCCGGGCCAGCACCTGCGGTTCACGCGCTCCGGCGCGCTGCGCGATGCCGGTCAGCAGGTTGAGGTAACGGCCCAGATGCCGGACGGCAACCGTGCGGGCGGGGTCTGCGTGGTGCTGCGTGGCGGCGTTGACGATGGCGCAGCCCCGGAAGGCCGGCTCGGCGTACCAGGTGCCGAGGGCGTCGAAGATCGCCGTCAGCTCTGCCTCGGGATCCGGCCCGGCCGCCTGTGCCACGTCGGTGAGCCAGCGGATGACCCGATCGCTGCGGGCAGCGAGGACGGCATCGACGAGCCCTTCCTTCGAGCCGAAGTGACGGTAGAGCGTCTCCTTGGACGCACCGACCGCGGCGCACAGCTCGGCGATCCCGACACCGTCGAGCCCTCGCTCATAGAGCAGGTCGGTGGCGCAGGCAAGGATCGCTTCCCGGGTGCGCGCCGGGTCGAGTGAGGTTCCTTTGGCCACTGGCATGAAACAGATGGTACCGATCGGTTCGATCTTTCGCTAGGGTCATCGTACCGCTCGGTACCATCACCGAAGGGAGTTGCATGACCCTCGAAACACCCGTTGCCGCCTCGCGCGCGACGCCCTGGTGGCCGTCCATCGGCCTCGCCCTCGGCACCGCCTCCGCTCTGGGACTCGGCCGTTTCGCCTACGGACTGTTCGTGCCGGCCATGTCCCAAGACCTGCAGTGGACGATGACCACCGCCGGTGCGCTGACCGCCGCGAACGGCGCCGGATACCTGCTCGGCGCCATTCTGTCCGCAGCAGTGATCCGCCGTGCCGGACTGACGGCGACGTTCCGCGCCGGGATGGTCCTGACTGCCGTGGCGCTCGCCATCACAGGCCTGGGCCTGTTGACGTGGGGACGCGCGGCGGCCGGACTCGGCGGAGCGCTGACCTTCATCTCCGGCGCTGCCCTGGCATCCCGACTCGCCGACCGCGCCGCAACCCTGACCCCCGTGACCGTCTACTTCGCTGGTGCGGGAGGTGGCATCGCGATCACCGGCGCCGGCGTCCCGCTCCTGCTGCACGTCCACCCCGAGCGCTGGGCGGTCGGCTGGTGGGCGCTGGCTGGTGCGGCCGCGTTGGCCAGCGCGGCCAGCTGGCGCGCGGCGGCCGTCCGCGACGCCACCACGCCGACCGCGGCGGTAAGCGGGAGGTACCTGTGGCCTCAACGACGGATCGCCGCGGCATATCTGCTGTTCGGTGCCGGTTACATCGGCTACCTGACGTTCCTGTCGGCGTACCTGGTCGACCGGCATGCATCGCTGCCCATGGTCTGCCTCACATGGATCCTGGTCGGAGCGAGTGCGATGGCCGCACCCGTCCTGTGGAGCCGCCCGATCGTGACCTGGGGCGGCAACCGACCGCTGTGCGTGATGCTGCTGGGCGTCGCTGCAGCGGCCGCGCTGGCCAGAGCAGCGCCTACAGCGGCCGGGACGACGGCATCCGCCGTGTTGTTCGGCCTGGCGTTCATGATGGTCCCGGCCGCCGTCACCGCCCATGTCACTCGAAGCGTGCCACTCGAAGCGACCAGCGCCACGCTCGCAGCATTCACCGTGGTGTTCGCGATTGGCCAGTCCATCGGCCCATGGATCTCCGGGATCCTGGCCGATCACAATGGCGCGGGCGCGACCCTGACCGTAACAGCGCTGCTGTGCACGCTGGCCGCGTTTCTGGTCTTCAGGCGATCGGCGGAACCGGCCGGTGCCAGGGGATGACGGCGGCTGGCCCTTCCGCATCGCGTCGACATGGGCCCGGTGATGGACCGGCGCCCGAGGGAGTGCAGCGCGCAAGAGACGACCGTTCAGTTGGCAGGACCGCCGCCGCACCCCTTGGTTTCGCCGCTCATCTAGGTTGACATCTCCTGGCCCACAACCTCGCCACAATCACCGCAGTCGACGCCGCCGACGCCCGAGACCCCAGCCCTCCAAGCGATCCCGGGATACCGCCTCGGCCACACCCATGCACGGCCACCCCGCCGGAACTACTTCTTCAGGTCGACGTGGTTAGCCGCGCGGCCTGCCCACACCGGGCTGTCCACGTAGTGGTTGTCGTAGCGGTCCTGGGTCTCGCCGACTTCCTGCCAGGTGGCTTCGCCCTGGTGCACCTTGTCGAGCAGTCGGTAGTAGTCGAACCGGGGCTTGCCGGGGGTGATTACGACGAGGAAGTCGACGTCCTGGTCGTCGGCGGGGGCGAAGGCATGCGGGGTGTTCGGCGGGACGAAGAGCACGTCTCCCTTGTGCAGGGTGTGCAGTTCGTCGCCGACGAGCATCTCGAGGGCGCCGTCGAGCACGAAGAACAGCTCGCCGGAGTGGGTGTGCAGGTGCGGCGGCGCGCCGTCTGTGCCGTGCTTGAGCAGGGTGCGGTTGCTGGTCAGGGCGCCGCCGGTGTGCTCGGGGTCGAGCAGCAGCGTGATCACGCTGGCCGGGTCGCTGTCGAGAACCTCGGCCTGGGCTGCGCGTACCAGTGTCATTGTCGGCTCCTTCGTTGTTTGACTGTTTCCTGGACACTAGATGTCCAGGATTGTTCGGCGCTAGTGATCATGGCACGCGTCACAAATTCTGGACATGTAAAGTCCAGGACTATGCGAATGAGTCAGGGCGTCGAATGGGCCCTCCACACGTGCCTCAACCTGAGCTGGCTGGACGCCCCGGTGCCAACCGGCACCCTCGCGGCGTTCTACGAGCTGCCGCCGGCCTACCTGAACAAGCAACTCCAGGCCCTGGTCCGGGCCGGGATCCTGACGTCGACCTCGGGGCCGCGCGGGGGCTTCCAGCTGGCCCGGGCCCCGGGGTCGGTCTCCCTGTTGGACATCGTGGCCGCGATCGAGGGCCCGGAGGAGTTGTTCCAGTGCGACCAGATCCTCAGCAAGGGGCCGGGGGAGCACGCGGGCGTCGATTATCGACAGTCCTGCGCGTTCGCCCAGGCCATGCGGGGCGCCGACCTGGCCTGGCGGCGGGAGTTGGCCGGCAAGACCGTGGCTGACGTCCGGGCCGACGTCGAGCGCGGGCACCCCGAAGCCCCGGCCAACACCCGGGCCAGGATCGCGCAACTTCGCTAGGACTATTGCTTTCCGCGTCGCTCAGCGTGGCTGTGCTTTGCCTTGTGGCCGCGGGCCGTGTTCGAGGGTTGCCAGGAAGCTGTCGGCCGCGTCCTGGACGCGGTCTTGGTCGCCCGTGGCCAGCAGGTCGAGCAGCAGCCCACGGATCGTCGCGATCACCAGGGTGGCCGTGCGCGTCGCTGTCTCCACGTCGGTGCCCGGTCTTTGCGCATCGACCAGGGCGCTCATCCAGTCGGTCACGACGCGATCGAGGAACTCCGTGAACTGTTGCGGTGCCTGTAGAGCACGTCCGTAGACCGCGAAGAACAGTCGGAACTCCGCCCACTGGCGCGGGTCGGAGGCGCGGGTCCAGACCGCACGCGCGGCCGCAGCCAGGTCAGGCTGGTCGCCGACCGCTTCGCTCGTGGCCGTGAAAGCACGCTCCCGCAACCGCCCGAGTATGGCCTCGAGCATCTGCTCCTTGGTGCCGAAGTGATGGACCAGTGTTGTGGTCGACACCCCGAGGGCGCGGGCCACCGGCCGCCACGACAGCTCGGCGAACCCGTGCTGCATCGCGTAGTCGACCGCGGC
Source organism: Micromonospora sp. NBC_00389 (assembly GCF_036059255.1). Taxonomy (NCBI): domain Bacteria; kingdom Bacillati; phylum Actinomycetota; class Actinomycetes; order Micromonosporales; family Micromonosporaceae; genus Micromonospora; species Micromonospora sp. NBC_00389. Next base: position 3,458,036 of record NZ_CP107947.1, read on the forward strand.
GTCGAGCAGGTCGGCCCGTCGCTGGTGGTTGACCGGCCGTCCCGTCATCGCTGCCTCGTGATCCCTCTGGGTTGCGGTTCCTAGAACGATCGTACTACATTCGTTCCTTGTACGGCCGTTCTAGGAACTGGGAGTTCCTCATGCGTGTGTTCGTTACCGGAGCGTCGGGCTGGGTCGGTCGAGGGCTCGTCCCCGAGCTAATCTCCGCCGGCCACAAGGTCACCGGGCTGGCCCGCTCGGATGCGGCGGCCCAATCCCTGCGGGCGATGGGGGCCGAGGTCCGCCCGGGATCGCTCGACGACCTCGACGCCCTGCACGACGCGGCCGCCGCCTCCGACGGCGTCGTCCACCTCGCGTTCAAGCACGACATGTTCTTCGCCGGCGACTTCGCCAGCGCCACCGACGCCGATCGCGCGGCGATCGACGCCTTCGGCGAAGCCCTCGCTTGCACCGTCAAGCCGTTCGTCATGGCCTCCGGCATGCTCGGCGTGCTCGGGCTACCGTCCGGTGTCGTCGCCACCGAACGCGACGGGCTGGCCCCGGACACCGGCAGCACGGGCCCGATCAGCGGCGCCGGCGGACGGATGGCAAACGCCCGCCACGCTCTCACGCTCGCCGGCCACGGGGTCCGCTCCTCGATCGTGCGGCTCCCACCGGCCACGCACGGCAAGGGCGACAACGGCTTCACCACCACCGCGATCGGCTTCGCGCGCCAGAAGGGCGCCGCTGCGTACGTCGGCGACGGCAGCAACCGCTGGCCCGCCGTCCACCGCGATGACGCCGCGCGACTGTTCCGCCTCGCGGTCGAGTCCGCGCCGGCCGGCTCAGTGCTGCACGCGGTCGGCGACGAGGGCGTGCCGATCCGTGTGGTCGCCGAGACTCTCGCCGCACATCTGCACCTTCCCGCAGTCTCCGTCAGCCCCGAGGAAGCTGGCGACAACGTCGGCTGGCTTGGCGGCCTCTGGGCAATCGACGGGCCTGCCTCGGCGCAGATCACTCGTGACCTTCTCGGATGGCAACCTGCGGGCCTCGGGCTGATCGCCGACCTCCAGCAGGGCCACTACTTCGCCTGAGGGCAGGCCCCGCCCACTGTTCGAGCACGCGACTGGGTGATAGGCCCAGCGACGTGGTTATCCGCATCTGCCGCAGTCCGAGCTCAGTGGCGAGCCGGACGAGATTTTCTCTAGGCTGCCCCGGTGCAGATCGACTTGGTTGCTCTGATCGTCGACGACTACGACCCCGCGATCGAGTTCTTCGCTGGCGTGCTGGGTTTCGACCTCGTGGAGGACTCACCCTCACTGACGAATGACGGGAGACCCAAGCGGTGGGTCGTTGTCCGGCCGCCGGGTGCACAGACCGGAATTCTGCTCGCTCGTGCGGATGGAGACCGTCAACGCGCTGCTGTGGGTGACCAGGCAGCAGGGCGGGTCGGCTTTTTCCTCCGGGTCGACAACTTCGATGCCTCGTACGCGCGCTTGGTCGAAGCCGGGGTCACCTTCGTCCGAGCGCCGCGCACCGAGCCTTACGGCCGGGTCGCGGTCTTCCTCGATATCGCCGGTAACCGCTGGGATCTTCTCGGCAGCGGCTGACTCCCTTGACCCTGCGGTATCTGCCGCAGATTGTTCGTCCCGGTTCCCAGCCGGCGTTCCTCGCCGATGTCCGCTCCACCGAGGACCGCCCTCCGCGACCGGCGCTCCCATCCAGACGTGACTGACCCGTCTCATGTCACGGAGGTAGCCGCTCCGACGGTGCCAGTCGACCTCAAGTCAGTCGGCTTCAGTCAGCGGGACTTTGTCGCCCCGATCGGCGTCGCCCTGCTGGTCACCGGCGCCGACGGTTACCGCTGGAACCGGGCTAGTTTCTGCGGGTTGAGGACGATCAGCACTCGTTCGATTCCGGCGGGTGAGGCGTCGATGGTGACCAACGCGACCGCTGTTCCGGGCCGCGAGATGAGGATCGCGGCTTGGCCGTTGGATTCGACGATCTCCGTTGAGAGGTCGTGGCCGAACTTCCGGATCAGTCCCAGGATGTAACGCGCGACGTTGTCACGTCCGACGATGGGTACCTGGGCGGCCCGTACGGTGCCGCCGCCGTCGGCATAGGAGGTGGCTGTTGTGGCGAGCAGTTCCTCGAGCCGGGTCAGCTCACCGGACCGGGCGGCGGCGAGAAAGGCACGCAGCAGGCGGCCGTGGTCGGCGCGGGCGACCGGATCGCGCCGCTGCTGGGCCAGGTGCGTACGGGCGCGTCGGCCGAGCTGCCGTGCGTACGCCTCACTGATGTCGAGTACCTCGCCGATCCGCCGGAACGGGTAGTCGAACGCCTCGCGCAGCACGTACACCGCCCGCTCGGCCGGGGTGAGCCGTTCCAACAGGAGCAGCATGGCGAGTCCGAGTGACTCGTTCCGTTCGGCCTGGAGTGTCGGGTCGGCGGAGGTGTCGACGGGCTCGGGTAGCCACGGTCCGGGATACAGCTCGCGTCGGGCGCGAGCCGATGTCGCGGCGTTCAGAGCGAGCCGAGAAGTCGTCGTGACCAGGAACCCGATTGGGTCCCTTACCTGGCTGCGATCGGTCTGTTGCCACCGAAGCCAGGCTTCCTGCACGACGTCCTCGGCCTCCGCGACACTTCCGAGCATTCGGTAGGCGATGCCGAAGAGCCGCGGGCGGACCGCGTCGAACACCTCTAGCGCGCCGGTCAGTGTCCCGTCTGTCCCTCGCCCTACCATGACCGCCCGCCTCGTCGCTTCTATCCCTGAATCTGCAGGTGATTTCGAACTACCGCCGATATCGCCACTGTCCGTTGGGCACCAGCGCATACAGATACCCCTACGCGGCCGGACTACAGCATTGGTGCATGGCGCCAGGCACCCCACCTCTGACGTGGAGGGCCCGCAACATGGAGGCGACCTGCTCGATCGGCGGTCTGGCCACCGGAGCGGGGCGGCGACGAGTCGAGCAGACCGATACAGATCTGCACGAGCGTGCCGACGAGCCAAAGGAAGGGCCTGTCGATGCCGTCCTGTTCGTCGTCCGGCATCGTGTACCAGCCGGCGTACGTCTCCTGCACCGCGTGTTCGGCCACGTGGACCGAACCGAGCAGGTGATATGCGAGGTTCTTGAGGAGGCGTCGTTCGGCGACGACGACGCAGAACGTGCTGGGTAGCGCGTTTGACCGAGGTGGCCGGCGGGGTTCCATCGTTTCTCCCACTGGTTGGTCCGGAAGGTTCAGTGGGCGGCCCGAGCCGACTCGAAGCCGCGCCGAGCCACTCGACGGTCGCGCAGCACCGTCAGCAGGATGATCACCAGGCCGATGAGCGCCACGGCCGCGTTTGCGGTGGTGAGGAGGATCGCCTCACCTACCGTCGCCTGCTCCATGTTCGTGATGTGGAAGAAGAAATGCGGCACCGCGAAGACCGAATAGGCACCTGCGGCAGGGATGACGAAGTGGGCCTTGGGTTTGACCGCCGCGATGCCCAGCAGCAGGGCGATCGCCAATGATGCCGTACCGAAGTCCCGCGCGTAGTGCTCGCTGAACGGCGGCGTGAGGTCCACCGTCGGGAAGTTCGTGTAGAAGCTGGCCGGCCAGAACGCGTTCCAGGCCCCGACCACGAGGTTGTCGACAAACAAGATCGCCAGCGCGATGCGGATGATGATGGTCACGAGTTGCTGCTCCTTGCGCTGTCTCGGATGCCCGCCGCCGGTGGGCGAGTGTCACCAGGTACGGACCGAGCAGGTCTCCGATTCGTGACAGATGGCCCGGCGGCGAGCTCTGCTGTCACGGATCGGGGGGCCGCTCGGTCCAGTTCGCAGATGCCGCGGTCGTTCGCGGCGGAGGGGAGCACGCCATGAAGAGAAGCGTCGCGGCAGGCGTGACCGGCGAGTCGGACACCGGTCGGGCGCCTCGCATTCGTCGTACCGTCGGATTGATCGTCGCGGTCGCGCTTGCTGCCGGTCTCCCGCTGGCGGTCACGCCCGCCCCCGCGGTCGCCCATGGCGCGACGCATTCGATCACGCCGGCCGCCGGTGCCGCGCTCGCGACTGCTCCGGAACGGGTCGAGGTGGTGTTCGCCGCCGAGATCATGTCTGACAGCACCGTCACGATCATGGACCACACGGGTACGGATTGGGCCGGCGGTCGGCCGGCTGTCCAAGGAGCGACGCTGATCGACCAGGTGAAAGCAGGTATGCCCGACGGCGGGTACGAGATCAGCTGGCGAGCAACCTTCACCGACGGACACCCGGTAGCCGGCACGGCGGAGTTCACCGTGGGAGCGGACGCTGCGGCGGCCGCCACAGCGAATCCGTTCCGGGCCCGGGTCACCCACGGCGGGGTGGTCGCGTTCTACACCGCCGCAGGCATGGCCGTACTTGCTCTCCTTCTCGCGATCATGACGCTCTCACGCGGTGTCTACGCCGCCAACAAGCGTGCGGCCACACGTGCCGGCTCCACCCTTTAGACCGACCTGCTCGGTTTCCGCCTCTGTGCGGCCTGCTCGTCTGAAGGCGTCGACCCGCCGCCGGTGGTCATGTGCTGCTGGAGCGGTGGGGACCTGGTGGGGAGATCGGTGCGGGGTGCCGTCGTACGCGAATGTTGTCGGCGATGACGATGCCGGTGAGGACTGCGCCGCTAGCGAAGGCATTGATGAGCGGCGGCAGGAGCAGCATCGGCGGAAGGAGACAGGCGAGCGCGACCAGCCCGATGACGCGGCTTCTGGAGACGTGGCCGAACACCAGGTACTCCAGGAGGATCCGACCGGCAAGGAACAGCGCGGTACCGCCGAGGATGGTGACGGTCGGGGTCGCGCGTGGATGGCCTAGTGGATCGTCGATGACCAGTTGGGCGCCGACCGAGGCGACGACGAGGCCGGCGATCATGACCAGGTGTGCGTAGGACACCAGGGTGCCGAGACGGTCGGGATTGGCTGATGCCCCGATGGCTGGCCCGACGTCTTCTCCGGCACGGAAGATGTAGATCCGCCAGATCAATGCAGTGACGGCGAATGTCAGCACGAACGCCACGGTCCGATCGGTAGCAAAACCGCGACTGGTGAGGGTCGATCCGATGGCCAGAATGACTTCGCCGAGGCCGATGACGAACAGTGCCCGGTTGCGCTCGGCCAGGAACTCGCCGCCGGCCGGCACCTGTGCACCGCCCAGGCGCATGAGTCTTGGCAGGGGGTAGCTGAACCACCGTGCGACGTAGATGAGGACAACCGCGAGCGTCCACAGCGCCGTGCGTACTCCGCTTGAGGCGACCGCCCCGACAAGCCAGGGCACCCCGGTGGCGGCATGCCAGATCGCCGCCCGTCCCGCAACACGTTGTAGCTCCTGGCCCCGCAACAGGACCACGAGGAAAAGACTGCGACCGATCTGGATGGCAAGGTAGGCGACCGCGAAGATCAAGCCGGTCCTGCCGAACGCCTCGGGGGCCGCCGCCGAGAGCACCAGGGCACCCACCATGGTGGCGATGACCAGCAGTTGCACCGGCGGCCGTCGCGGGTTCAACTGCCCGGTCACCCTCGCGGTGAGGGACCACACCCATCCGATGGCCAGCAACAGCACCAGTGCCTGGAACGCGCCGGACCAGGTCAGGTTGTTGAGCAACTGCTGGGCGAGCGCGCGGAGCGCGAAGACGAACACGACATCGAAGAACAGCTCCAGGAACGACGCACGCGCGACGTCCTCGAGCCTGCGAACCAGACCGCTTGTTCCACTTCCTGTCACCGGCTCGCCCGTTCCTACCGATCTTCGGTTGGTATCAGCGTATCCGTCCTCTTCGTCTGGGTGGCCTGGTCTCCGACCTCTCCCTCGAGATCGTCCAGCCGGCCTCTTCGAGCACCGTTGAAATGGTCAGGTGGTTGCTCTCAGGATGGCTGGCGCTTCGGCCTGCCGGACATCGACGGCTTGGAGGTCTGGCGACGCATCCGCAGCTGTAGCGACCTGCCCGTCGTCGTTCTGTCGGCCGACAGCTCCGAAGACCGCAAGGTGGACGCGCTCGACGGTGGTGCCGACGACTACATGACCAAACAGTTCGGTATGCGGGAACTTGATGCGCGCGTACGCGTCGCACCTGGCGGGACCGCGGACGATCAGACGACAGAACTGCGCGCCGGCCCCCTTCGTCTCGACCTCGTGCACTACGAGGCCACCTTCGACGGTCGTCCTCTTGACCGCACCCCGAAAGAACTTCCTCGCGTACTTCGCCCGCCACGTCGGAAAAATCTGCACCCGGCGGATGATCCTGGAAAACGTCTGGGGAGCGTCGTACTCGAAGGAGTTGCAGTACCTCAAGGTCTACGCGTATCGGATCAGGCGGAAGCTTCACGACGAGGACGGCCACTTCCTGGAGAACGACCCCTCCGTCGGCTACCGGCTGGTGGTCGCGGACAACTAGCGGACGCTTCGTCTCATGGCTGTGGCGGTCGAGACGGCTGCCTATCAGTGGTCTGGACCTGGTTGGCCGGTGCCGCCGAGGTTGTTTCGAGTTTGGTGTGGAGGACTTCGCGGGCCTGTTCGGCGGCACGGGTGATGCTCTCGCTGATGAAGTCGAGGAAGCGGGCGATGTTCTCCAGGCGGGTGGCGGCGGGGGTGTTGGGGCCGAGGATGGCGACGCCTTGGCGTGCGGTTTCGACGAGCTGGTCGTTGGATCGGGCGCTGGCGATCGTCGCCTGGTAGAAGAGCTCGTCGTCGACGACGTAGCGGTCGCGGCGGCGTTCGTCGCGTTCTCGACGGACGAGGCTCTGGCTCTCCAGGAAGGTGATCGCTTTGGAGATGGACGCCGGGCTGACCTGGAGGCGCTGGGCGAGTTGGGACGCGGTGAGGCTGCCCGCGTCGGTGGTGAACAGGCAGGTCAGCACCCGGGCTGTCATCTTGGTCAGGCCGGAAGCCATGAGGACGGTGGTGAACGTCTCCTCGTACTCGGCCACGGCCTCGGCGTCGCGTCCGTGCGGCTGGGGGACTGACTCCGCCCCCCGGGAGGAGGCGGGCCTGCGCCGGTGGGCGCGGCGTTCGGTGGCGCGGTGGGCCAGGTCGGCGCGGTAGGCGGTGGGGCCGCCGTTGCGCATCACCTCACGCGTGATCGTCGAGGTGGGACGGTCGAGGCGTCGGGCGATCTCTGCGTAGGGGAGGCTGTCGGCCACCCCCAGCGCGATCTGCTGGCGTTCCTGCTGGGTGAGCCTGCCTCCCGGCATCGCGATCTCCTTGGTGGTCCTTCATAGCGGTCCCTGATCCCCCCACTATAGCGTTCACTTCTCATTCATTGCAATGATCAGCCGCTCATCGTTGCATTGAATCCAGAGCCGTTGCAACACTTTCTAGGCTTCTACCTGCACATATGCCCATCCCGTGCAACAAAAGTGTTGCCGGGCTGTGGAAAGCAACGTAGCGTTTCCGGTGTCAGAAACACGAACGAGCACAGGAGAGCACGATGCAGAAGTTCGCCACCCCCACCCCGATCTCCGCCGTCCTGGACATCCCCGCCGGGCGCATCCAGTTCATCGCCGCAGACCGCGCTGACACCACCGTCGAGGTCCGGCCCGCCGACCCCTCCAAGAGCCGCGACACCAAGGCCGCTGAGCAGACCACCGTCGCCTACGCCGACGGCGTCCTGCGGATCACGGCCTCGACCCCCAACAGCCAGCTCTTCGGCCCCTCTGGATCCCTGGAGGTCACCGTCCAGCTGCCCGCCGGCTCCCGCATCGAGGCCAAGACCGCCAGCGCCGAGCTCCGCGGCGTCGGACGGCTCGGCGACGTCGCCTTCGAAGGCGCGTACCGCCAGATCAAGATCGACGAGGCCGCGAGCGTCCGCCTCACTGCGATCGACGGCGACGTCGAGATCGGCCGGCTCAACGGTCCTGCGGAGATCAGCACCGCAAGGGGCGACATCCGGATCGCCGAGGCCGTGCGCGGCACGGTCGTGCTCAGCACCCAGTCCGGCAACATTTCGGTCGCCGCCGCCGCCGGCGTCTCGGCCGCCCTGGACGCCGGCACCGGCTACGGCCGCGTCAGCAACGCCCTCAAGAACGATGGCACCGCCGAACTCGACATCCGCGCCACCACCTCCCACGGCGACATCACCGCCCGCAGCCTCTGAGAAGCAGAAGGGCTATACGGCCGGCCCACCGCGATCGAGATCCTGTCGGTCGCGGTGGGCCCGCCGTCTGTCCAGAAGGGCTTGCGATCCACGCGTTCGTCGCGACGCACCGGACTCTCCGGCAAGGCGGGTCATTCAGGGCGTTACCCCATGATCGAGTTGATGATGTGTTCCGCTGCTTCCAGGAGGATCAGGAGCCCTGCTATCCAGAGGATCCAGCTCAGTGCCGTGTTGGATCCCGTGGAGAGCTTTCTCTGCCACCGCTCGAACCGTTCACGCATCCGCTCGCCCAGGGCGGCCCATGTGACGAAGAGCAGGATGCCGGGGCTCACCATGATGGTCACGTATGCGACGAGGAGCAGCAACCATTGGCCGGCGGCCAGGTTGGCCGAGGTCATGATGCCGATGGCGCCGAAGTACGGCACGGCGGTGGTGAACTCGAACAGCCAGGTTCCCAGCCCCAGCAGCAGCATCGCGGGGATGGTGAAGGACCGGGCCCGGACGGGTGCACGTTCCGGCTTGCTCTTCGGGATGAAGTAGCTACCCACAATGAGCGCCGCGCCGAGGGCGGCCTGGCCCCAGGCCCACACGGTGTCGTCGACAAGTGGCACGACAGCACCCAGGCCGAGCATGAGCAGGACACCCAAGGCGAAGTACGAGATCGCGACCGATCCGAGGTACACGCCGAGCAGCGTGCCCACGCGGTGCGGACGGGCCAGCAGCAAATAGAGAGTCACCCCGATGACGGTGGGACTTAGCGTATCGAGCAAGGCCAGTCCGAGCACCGCTCCGATCGTCTCGATCGACAAACCTGTCTCCTTGAGAAGCCAGCCCATCTTGGCGACACGCCCGTGTCAGCTAAAATAACACGGCCGTGTTAGCATGTGGAAGTGCCGCGACTGGTTGATCACGATCAGCGGCGGGCCGAGCTCGGCGAGGCCGCCATCCGGGTGATCCTTCGCGATGGCCTTGCCGGGGTGACCGTCCGCGGCGTCGCCGTCGAAACCGGCTGGTCCACCGGGTCGCTGCGGCACTACTTCGGTAACCAGCGCGAATTGCAGGCCTACGTCGTGCAGGCCACCACCGACGCCCTTCGCCGGCGGATCGTCCCACGCGTGCAGCGACCCCGCACTCACGGCTCGGTGATCGAACGGATCGCCACGATCGTGGAGGAGATGCTGCCGCTCGATGCCGAGCGGCGCGAGGAGTACGCGCTGTGGTCGGCGGTGGTGGAATGGGAACGCCAGCATCCTCCGGACGGAGGCTCGGTGACGTGGACCGACCAGCGGGCGCTGTATCGCCAGTGCATCGCCGCCTTACGCGGGCACGAGACAACCAGCGAACCCAGCCAGGCCGCCATCCCGCACCCCGATGCTGAGGTCGAGCTCTGGGCGGCGCTCCTGCACACGTTCGTCGACGGACTCGCCTCTCAGATCATCAACACACCCCGCGAGGTGTCCGCCGTCGCCGCCGCACGACTGCTGCGTTCGCTGCTGCAAGCCGTACCTTCTGGTTGTTGAGACGGCGCCTGGGGTCAGCCCATGGTGGCGGTCGGGAAACGACGTCGGTCGGGGCTGGCCCCTTGTGGTGGTCGCAGGCTGAGGCCGCCGGGGCGAGCACGACATCCGCCGCCCCCTGACCGCGGCTGGCACCAATCTTCTCGGCCTGGTCAAGCACCTGTCGGTCTGGGAGGCCAGGTACTTCGGCGAGGTCTTCGGGCGGCCGTTCCCCGAACCCCGCCCTCAGCGGCGGGCGGGCGCATCGACGATTCCGGCGATCGCTTCGAACGGGTTGTACTGGCCGATCTCCTTGGCCAGGATCCCGGCCTGGGAGCGGTAGCCCGGGTCGCGCAGCACCGTCTGTACGGCGGCGTGCAACTCGGTCGCCTCCGGCATGTTGGTGCGCAGGTTGACGCCGGTGCCGCTCCACTCGACGCGGGCGGCTACCTCCGGCTTGTCCTCGCTGGCACCGGCGACCATCAGCGGCACTCCGTAGTACAGGGCGGTCTGCACCCCGCCGTAGCCGCCGTTGGTGACCAATGCGTCGGCGTGTGGCAGCAGCCGGTCGAACGGCACGAAGCCGGCCAGCCGCACGTTGTCCGGCACTTCGGCCAGCGCCCGGCGTACCAGGTCCGGCCCGTCCTCGCGAACGGTGGCGGCCACCACGAGGACGTCGAGGTCGGCGAGGGCGCGCACCGTGGGGATGACCAGTTCGTTCAGATCGTTGTTGGCGACGGTGCCCTGGGTGACGACCACCACCGGCCGGCCGGCTGACAGCTCGGGCCACCATGGCGGCTCTACGTAGTCGCCGGTGGAGGCTGGAGGAAGCGTACCGACGAACTGCAGGTGCTCCGGAAGGTCGCTGCGGGGGTACTCGAAGCTGGGCACGGTCAGCTGCAGGTAGTGGTCCGTACGGCGGAACGGCGCGTCGAAGAGGTAGCCGGGCACCGTCACACCCAACGACTCGAACGTTGCCTCGCCGAATCTCTGCAGCTCGGCAAAGACCTGGCGCACCTCAGCATTCATCGCGCGGTTGCGGGCGCGCGCCTCCTCGCCTGGCGTTGGCACGATACCGGCGCCGAACGCAGGAGTGTCCTCGCTCTGGATCAGCAGGGGGACAGAGCCCAGCGTCACGAGCGTCGGGCGTTCCTCCGGCGCTGTGGAGAGGCTGAGCACCGGTATCGACCAAAACCCAAGCTCACCAAGCACCACATCCGCGGGGAACCTCGCCAGCAGCGCGCGTAAACCCCGCACCTGCGCGGGCAGATGGCCGAGGAAGAAGTTCTCAAAGTCGAACGACAACTGGGCCGGTCCTGGTGGCAGTGTGGCCCGCACCGGAAAGAGGGTGTCCAACTTCCGGTCGTCGAGATCGGCTTGCGGCGGTAGTGCCTGGAATCGTGCTCCGATCGCCAGCGCGCGCTCCTCGAACCGGGATCCGGTGTATACGACCACCTCGTGACCACGCCCAACCAGGTCCGCCGCGACCGTGAGGACCGGGCTCACGTGTCCCTGAAAGGGAGTCGCTCCAACTATTACCTTGGCCATTCGAGTCTCCTCATTTAGTACAGCGCCGCCTTCACCACGCGAGGTTGGAGGGAGGTCCCGGCGTTCCGGCCCGATGGGCGCCGGAGCCCGCTGCTCGCTGATCCTCACGGCGCGAGGACGCCGAGGCGGTCGGCCGCCTCGATCACCTCACCGAGCAACCCGAGCCATTGGTCCACGTCGGCGGCCTTCAGGCCCACGTCGAGCCCGAGGCCCTGGCCGCCAGCGAGGTACACCTGGGTCACACCACTCTCGCGGGCGGCCATGAGGTCCTCGGCGATCTGCCGGGGCGATCCGCCGAGGAAGGGCCGGCCCTCCCCGATCGGCTCACGGGTGACCGGGGTCGGCCAGGGCACCTGGTTGACCACCATGAGATCCCCGGGGTCGCGGCCCGCCTCTCGGGCGGCGTCATAGAACGCGGACACGACGCCGCGCAGTTCCTGCGCCGAGGAGGTGATCGGGATCAGGCCGTCCGCGATCCGGGCGGCACGCTTGACGGCGGCCGGCGCATTCGCGGCCAGCAGCACCGGAATGCGGGCCTGGACCGGCTTGGGGTTCACCTGCGACGGCGCGATCCGGTAGAACTCGCCTTCGTGCCGGACCGGGTCCGGGCCCCACGCGGCCCGCATCGCCGTGATGAATTCCTCCGTGCGGGCGCCCTTGCGGCCGCTCGACACGTTCGCCGTCTCGAACTCGTTGTGCGGCCAGCCCTGTCCCAGACCGGCGATGACCCGGCCGCCGCTGAACCGGTCCAGGGTGGCGAGCCGGCGGGCGAGCATCACGGGCACATGCAGCGGCGCCACCAGAACCGCGGTGCCCAGCTTGATCCGCTCGGTCACGGCGGCGATGTAGCTCAGCGTCTCCAGCGGCTCGTACGTCGAGCCGTAGAACTCCGGCAACATCTCGGGTTCACCCCCCGTCCACAGCACGACCTTGTCGATCGGGCGGAGCAGGCGTTCAAACGTCCACAGGGCGCTGTAACCGAGCCGTTCGGCCTCCTTGGCGACCTTGACGATCGTCTCCGGCGAGGTCTGCGGCCCGGCGGTGGGCAGCGCGAGACCGAGTTCCATGGGTCCTCCCACAGGTCGAATTCATCAGGATCGCGGCGTGGAAACCCGGCCGTTTAGGGCCGGGGGAGGTAACGGCGCTCCCTCCCCTCGATGCTCGTCTTGCGTGATGGGTGGATAGAATGTGAGGCGTGGGTGAGGTGGTGAAGCGGGCGTACAAGTACCGCTTCTATCCGACCCCGCAGCAGGTTGAACAGTTGAATCGCACCTTCGGGTGCGTGCGCAAGGTTTACAACCTGGCCTTGGAGGCGCGCACCCGTGCGTGGGCCGTTGACCGGCAGCGCAGCACCTATGTGCAGTCCTCGGCGTGGCTGACCGAGTGGAAGCGCACCGAGGAGCTTTCGTTCCTCAACGAGGTCAGCTCGGTGCCGTTGCAGCAGACGCTGCGGCACCTGCAAGCCGCGTTCGCCGCCTTTTGGGGCAAGCGGTCGCGGTACCCGCGTTTCAAGTCCAAGCGTAAGTCCCGGGCGTCGGCGGAGTACACCCGCTCGGCGTTTCGCTGGCGTCACGGGCAACTCACCCTGGCCAAGATGGACGCCCCGCTGGGCATCGTGTGGTCGCGGCCCCTGCCCGAACGGGCCGAACCGTCGACGGTCACGGTGTCCCGCGACGCGGCCGGTCGCTGGTTCGTGTCCCTGCTGGTCGATGACCCCACCGTCAAGGCACTGCCGCCGCTGTTCACGGCGGTCGGGGTGGACGTGGGCATCACGAGCCTGCTCACCTTGTCCACCGGGGAAAAGGTCACCAACCCGCGTCATGAGCGCGCTGACCGGCGCAAGTTGGCCAAGGCGCAGCGGAACCTGTCCCGTAAGGGCAAGGACACCAAGAACCGGGCCAAGGCTCGCGTGGTGGTGGCCCGGATCCATGCCCGCATCGCCGATCGGCGGCGGGATCACCTGCACAAGCTGTCGACTCGACTCGTCCGCGAGAACCAAGCGGTCGTGATCGAGGATCTCAGTGTGCGCACCATGCTGCGCAACCACAGTCTGGCCCGCGCTATCTCCGACGCGGCGTGGACACAACTGCGCGGCATGATTGAGTACAAGGCCGCCTGGTACGGGCGGACCGTTATCGCCGTCGACCGCTGGTATCCGAGCACGAAGACCTGTTCGGCGTGCGGGCGGATCAACACCGCGATGGCTCTTGGCGTTCGTGTCTGGACGTGTCCCGGCTGTGATGCCGTGCATGACCGGGATGTCAACGCCGCGAAGAACATTCTCGCCGCCGGGCTGGCGGAGAGGTGAAACGCCTGTGGAGGGCCGGTGAGACCCGACCCGCGTCAGCGGTGAAGGCGCGGCCCGGTGAAGCAGGAACCCCCTCGGGTGACCGAGGGAATCCCCGCCCTTCAGGGCGGTGGAGGATGTCAAAAACGGGTTGTCAGAGATCGCGCGCAGTCCCGACGAGTCAGCGATGCCAGGACCTGGCCGGTAATTCGTCACGGCCGTATACCGCTGAGGATCTGCTCGGTGGTCCTGCCGGCACGGTGGCCAACCCACGCCCCGGGCAGCGGAGCTGCATGACGCCTTTCTCAGGCACGAGGAATGGCGTACCCAAGGGGATGAGTCAGGCATCGGGAAAGGTGGATCGTGAGGGGTGCCGCAATGGTGATGCTGGTCGCAGGGGTGCATCCGACGACCGCGGCAGCCGTGCCGGCGATCAGCACGCCGCTGGCATTCGCACACTGATCACGAGTGCTGCGTTCCTTGTTCGTCCGCGACCTGAATGATCGTCTTGCCTGGCGTGCGGCGGCGGGCGAACGCTGAGGCGGTTTCGGAAAGCGGTCGCACGGCGCCGACGATGGGGTTGAGCCGTCCGGTCCGGAGGCGCTGGGCGAGGTCGGTCAGCCGAGCGCGATCGGGTTCGACGACGAAGAAGATGGCCCGCCCGTCCTTGGGCTGCACGGTAGGTGGCGTGGCGATGGTGACGAGGGTGCCGCCCGGGCGTACCAGTTTGGTCGATCGCTCGAGGATGTCGCCGCCGATGACGTCGAACACCACGTCCACCTCGCCGACGTGCTGCAAATCGTCGGCGTCCAGGTCGAGGAAGGTCTGCGCGCCGAGGCCGAGCGCGACGTCACGGTCGCCTGCTCGGCCGGTGCCGATCACGCGAGCGCCCACCTCCCGCGCGAGTTGAACGGCGATCGAGCCGACGCCGCCCGCGGCACCGTGAATGAGGACGGTCTGGCCGGTCGTGAGGTGGGCGTGGTCGAACAGTCCCTGCCACGCGGTCAGTCCGGAGATGGGCAGCGCGGCCGCCACGGTGTGGTCGATGTCGGCGGCGAGGGGGGCGAGGTTGCGAGCCTCCACCGCGGTGTATTCGGCCAGGGATCCGTTGCGGGTCCAGTCGGTCAGTCCGAACACCCGCTGGCCCACGGTGAGGCCGGTGGTTCCGTAGCCGAGCTCGACCACGACTCCGGACAGCTCGTGCCCGGGGATGCTGGGTGCCCGGTCGCGACCGGCGCGATCGGACCACGTTCCCGGCCAGTCGAGTTCTCCGGGGGTGAAGCCTGCGGCGTGCACTTGCACGATGACGTCGTTTTCCGCAGCGTGGGGGTAGGGCATGTCGGTCAGGGTGAGCCCGCTGACACCCGCGTCACGGTCTCGCACGGTGATCGCTCGCATGCTCGAATCCTTTCCAAGAAAGTTCGTCGGCTCTTACCGTTCATCGCGTGCTCGCGTGAGATGTCCAATCAGCTCGGCCAGGGCGATCCGACGATGCGTTCGACCGTCGTGAAGCGCTGGAAGCCGGGGATGAAGTGTTCGAGCACGTCGGAGTTCACGGTGCCGTTCGTGGTTTCGGGACGGTTCTTCAGCCCGTCGACGTGGGCCCGCAGAAACTCGTTCTTGAAGTCCCCTCGTGGGTGGACGGCGAGAATCTCGCCCAGCTGATCGTGTTCCAGTCCGTCCAGGCCCAACCCGAGCACGTCGGTCAAGACACCGAGGTACGTGGTCGCGATTTCCGGGGCCATCCGGTCGGGGATGCCCGGCGTGGTGTGTAGCGCGATCGCCGTCCAAACGGTCTCGGCGGCAGCCGTCGAGAAACCCCGGTCGAGGAGGAACTTGCGCGCGTGGTCGGCGCCATCGACTTCGAAGCGCTGCTCGACGTCGGAAAAGGGAGTCAGGAGGCCGGCGTCATGGAACATGGCCGCCAGATAGAGCAACTCCGGGTCCGGTTTCACGCCGAGCTTGTGAGCGTGAATCAGGCTGAAGAGGAAGACCCTTCGGGAATGGTGGTAGATGAGAGGGCTGGTCGTCTCCCGGATGCGCCCGGTCGCTTCGGCGACCGCCGCTGTCTCAGGAATCTCCAGCCCCGCGATGACCTCTGGCACGATCTCTGACCTTCCCCGAGTGTGCGGACCATGTTTCCGACCTCCATGCTGCCCACTGATCGTCGTATGGCGCCGCCTTCGTCCGGACGGAAATCACCTATATCCGGACAGGGCGAAGTCGCAGTCGTGCTCCACGACGCGCGGTGCCGTGTCCCCCCAGCGGGACGAGCGCGTGGCCTGCGACTTCGTGTCGTCCGTCACGGCCGTTCCACGTGACGCCTGGTGTCGGGTTGATCGCGTGAGTCAATCGGGCATCGGTTGCGGAAAGAGGATTTCGTCGACCAGCCTTTGCAACGGCTCCGGCGTTTCTTGAATAAACCCCGCTGTGTACATAATCAGCCGAAGATCGCAGGGAGTTCGTTTACCTGCAATAGTCGAAACGTGAGTAACCCGGCCACGAGGATCCCCGTCGTCTCCGGTAATGGCGTGCTACCAATAAGCGGTGTCCATGCTCATGTTTCGCCGACCCGACGGCGGTCAGTGCCGCCGGGGTCCGGTCGCTCACCGCAGGGATCCGGCTCCGAAGGGACCGGTGTGGTGAACGCTGGCCCCTATCGCGTCGCGATCTTCGTCTACGACGGAGTGACGTTGCTGGACGTCGCCGGTCCCGCGGAGGTGTTCAAGGAGTCGAACCGGTTCGGTGCCGACTACCGGATCGTGCTGCTGTCGCCGACCGGTGCGGACGTCACGTCGAACCTCGGGGTCCGGGTCGCGGTCGACGGCGCCATCTCCTCGGAGCCGGCTTTCGACACGTTGCTGGTGGCCGGGTCCGACCTCTATCCGCGCGCCCGTGTCCCCGCCGACCTGGCGGACGTCGTACGGATACCGGCGGCTGTGGCCGGCCGGGTCGCATCGATCTGCACCGGGGCGTTCGTCCTCGCCGCCGCCGGGGTCCTCGACGGCAAGCGTGCGACCACGCACTGGCAGGTCGCGCACGAGCTTGCCGCCTGGTATCCGACGTGCCGCGTCGAGCCCGACGCGATCTACGTTCGCGATGGCACCACGTACACGTCGGCAGGCGTGACGGCCGGTATCGACCTGGCGCTCGCTCTCGTCGAAGAGGACCACGGGCCCGACCTGGCACGCGACGTCGCACGCGCCTTGGTGGTGTACATGCAGCGTGCGGGCGGCCAGTCCCAGTTCTCGGCGCCGCTGCAAGGACCGCCGCCCCGCTCGCCGGCGCTCCGCAGAATCACCGACCTGGTGACGGCGGACCCCCGTGGGGACCACTCGCTCGGTGAACTCGCGAAACACCTCAACGTGAGCACCCGGCACCTCACCCGGCTTTTCCACGACGAGCTGTCCACGACACCGGCCCGCTACGTGGAAAACATCCGATTCGACATGGCCAGGGCACTGCTCGACCAAGGACACACCGCGACGCAGGCAGCGACCCTCGCCGGGTTCCCCAGCTACGAAAGCATGCGACGGGTTTTCGCCAGGAAGCTGTCGATCAGCCCCGCCGCCTACCAGCGCCGGTTCAGCACGACCCGCCGCGCGAATGCGGGTTAGTACTCCAGTTGCAGTTGAGGGAGCTGGCGTGCGGCCGCGTCGTGTCTGGCCTCCGCCTCAGGACGGGTCCTGGCTTGGCGTTGCGCGTCAGGAACCGACTCAGCTCACCGGTCGGTTGCGACTGCCGCGATGGCGGCGAGCGGCCGGTGAGTGCCGTCACTGGGCCGCCGGTGGCGCTCAACTTCCGTGAAGCCGGCACGCGTCAGTCGCTCGGAGATCGCGTCGACGGGCCAGCGATAGGCGGTCACGACTTTGTGGTCGAAGGCGTCGACCTCGTCACCGTCGAAGAGACCCAGCACGATCGTTCCGGACGGGGCCATGGCTCGCCGGAACTCAGCGAGCATGCCGTCGAGATCTTGCGGCGGTAGATGGATCAACGAGTACCAGGCCAGGATGCCGGCGATGGAGTGGTCGGCGACGTCGAGGCGTTCCATCGACCCGAGGTGGAACTCGGCGCTCGGGTGGTTCGCCCTCGCGTGGGCGATGAACTCGGGGACCATGTCGATTCCCGTTGCGTCGACGCCCAGTGAGCGAAGGTAGCCGGTGATATGGCCAGGCCCGCAGCCGAGATCGAGCACCGTGCCAGGTCGGCCTGCCAGATGTCGCCCGATGAAGGCGAGGTCGTCGGCGTGTACCTGCTGGCTCGTGCCGAACAGCTCGATGTAGAGCTCTGCAACGGACGCGTACGCCTGCCGGACCTGCTCGATGTTCACCGCCTGACTATATGAGCTCTCGGATTGGCCGGAGCCGGGCCCATGACCAGTTCGCCGCCGACCGAAGGCGGCGACTCAGGCCAAGCGTCGCCGTGGTCGCAATTACCGATCGCGGTAGGTCCGCTCCTTGATGGCGTTCTCGCGCACGGTGGTTCAGGCTACGAGCAGGCGGAGGCCGAGCTCTGCGGTGTCGAGGGGGATGAGGTCGCGGTTGCGCTCGGCCCACCGACCTGAGGAAAGGTCTTCGCGGAGTGTGCTGACTGCCCGCTGCTCAGCCTGCGGTCCGACTCTGGTCCATACCGAAACCGCGCGGCGTACATGTTCGTCCAGGTATGCCTCAGGCCGGCGCCAGTGTGCCTCGAAGAAGCCGTCAGCGCAGTCCCAGGGGACGAGCACCGGCTCCGCGCGTCCTCCGATCGCGCGGGTCAGGTCGGCCAGGGACGGCCAGCCGACGAGAAGGTCCGCGAATTCAGGCAGGTAGTCGCGGGTGAGCCAGAACCGCTGACGCCAGCCGGTGTCATCGGCGTCGTAGGTGAACACCACCACGCGGCGGGCAACACGCCGCATCTCACGCAGCCCGGCGACCGGGTCGGGCCAGTGATGGACGGTGCTGACCGCCATCGCGGCATCAAAAGACTGGTCCTCGAACGGCAGACTCTCCGCGGCGGCGGCCACGCACGGCGCCGCGCCTGCGGGACGCTGCGCCCGCATGACCGCCGACGGTTCCACCGCCGTGACATCGCGGTCGGGGGGCTCGTAGGAACCGGTGCCAGCCCCGACGTTCAGCACCGTTCGTGCGTCCCCCAGCGCATCCCAAATGCGCGCGGCGATCCGCGGCTCGGTGCGCCGCGTCGCTGGGTAAGCAGATCCGATGGTGTCGTACAACTGCGCGCCGAACACTTGCAGTTGCTCCTCTGGCGTCGTCCTGATCCCCATTGCTCGTGCCTCCAGTTCCCTGTCTATGGCCGTCACCATGGCAGCAGCTCGATCGCGCTGGTCCATTAGCAGGCCGCGCAGCCGGCACAGGTGCGCGACTGCGTCGGTGGCCGGATCGTCAACCAGGTCCGCGATCTCCCGCAATCCGAAGCCGAGCCGCCGGTAGGCGAGCACCTCCCGGAGTCGCTCCACATCGTCGGCGGAGTAGGCCCGGTGCCCGGCCGCGGTCCGCGTGGACGGCTCCAGGAGGCCGATCTCGTCATAGTGATGCAGCGTGCGGACGCTGACGCCGGCCAACTCCGCCACACGTCCCACGGTCAGGTGATCCTCCACGCCACCGACTATGTGGCATGACGCCGCGTGAGGAGCAAGCACTTCGCTGCTGGCGTGACCGAGTGTCCGCTCATCGGCAACGCCTGTTTGATCATTGTGCGGTTGACGTTGCCTTCGAGGGCGCCGCCGTTCGGCATGAACGCCGTCCTCACATTGGGCCGCCGGTTAGGTTCGGTGGGCAAGCATCGTGCACCTCCCGGTCGGCGTTCGGAGCGTCCGGCTACGTCAGCCAGTGGCGCGGGTGCGCCGGCTTCCGAGCGCGGTGCCGAGGGCCGCGCCGGTGGCGGTACCCACCGTCCATTCGAAGATCATGCCGAGGAGGAACTCTGGACGCAGCACGTCGAGGACAGCGGCTTGCCACGTCGGCGGCACGGCGTCGCCGGTGCTCAGGTAGCCGGCATGCTGGTTCGCCCAGACCACGGCCTCGGGGAGGCTGACGGCGAGCACCGCGACCAGGGCGGCGAGCCCGGCCAGCGCTCCGGTGCGCAGCCCGGCGCCGAAGGATCGGTTGCGCCAGGCCGTGGTGAGCGCGACGGCCAGCAGTAGGGGCATCGGGAGGAACACCCAGAAGCCGAGTATGCCGCCGCGGTCGTGCGCCAGCGACCAGCGCGAGGCGGCCAACGTGGCACCTGCCACGACGACCGCCGTCCCTGCGGCCAGCAGCCATGCGCCGTGCGGCAGCGCGGACCGCAGCGCGGCCCGTACCCCGCTGAGGGCGAACCTGCGGCGCTCGGCTGGCGGGTCGATCGCCGCGAGTTCGGCCCGCAGCGCGGCACCCCATGCGGATCGGTTGTGGGGCAGGTCGGCGGTGGCCAGGTCGAGCAGGATCTGCCAGACGTCGAGTGCCGCGTGCTGACGGCCTGCAGTGCGGGCGCCGAGCGCGGCTCCGAGGACGGGCCACGGCATGTTCCAGGCCAGCGCGACCAGGAGGACGTCGAACGGCATCAGCAGGTCGCCGTCGCCGAGGTTCGCGACGACCGGGAACATGTCGGGCTCGGCCAGATAGGCGGCGCGCAGCGGCAGGTGCGCGGCCGCGGTGCCGGCGATGATGGCGGCGAGGGCGAGCAGCCCGGCGATGGTGCCGGCTCCGAATCCGCGGGCGCGGGCGATGGCGGCTGCAGCCGCGCCGACGAACGCGGCGCACCCGAGGGCCGCAAGCACTCCGAGCATCATGGACAGCAGCACTACGTCAAAGTCCCAGCGCGGGCCGTTGGTGACCGTGGCGAGGTACAGGCGCTCCAGGCCGGCAGTGAGCAGCGCGCCGGCTGCGGCGACGGCGATCAGTCCCGGCCACACCGGACGTCTGGTGCCGTCTCGCCACGCGGCGCGGGCGCGGGCGGCGAGCGTGCGCGCACCGCCCCGGCGTACGGCGTCACGCAGCCGGACCGCGAGCACCACGATCGCGAGCAGGGGCACCGGTAGGAGCAGCACCAGGATGAAGAGGAAAGCGAGCATCGAGGGCCTCCGAACGGCAGGTGCGGGTCGAGGTCGAGCGGTCGAAGCTCAGGTGGTCCCGGGCGCGAGCCGGGCCGCGCCCGGGGCGGGTGCGCCGTTCCTGGCACGTGCCGTCGCGGCGACGGCACGCGCGAGTTCGGCGCCTGCGGTGCTGAGCCGGTACAGGTGCCGGGCCGGCCGCCCGCGCGGCGGTTCGGTCTCCCAGGAAGTCTCGACGTGTCCGCGCTCGGCGAGGCGGATCAGGATCGGGTAGACGGTGCCCGCCTTCAGGTTGAGGGCGCGGCACAGGTCGTAGCCGTGGCTCCAGCCCTCGCCTGCCTCGGCGAGGGCGGTCAGTACGGCCGCGGTCTGCGGGGAGGGATGTCGGGTGCGGACCATGACACCATAGTCTACCTAGATAGAGTTATACGCAAGACCCATCCCTGATCTGCATTGCGCCTCCGGCTGACCGCTGGATGGCGAGCCGCTGAACCTCCCGCCATGATCAGGGCAGCGATGGTCCACTACATAGGCCCAAGGTCGAGAAGCGAACCCACGCTCATCGGAATCTGAGGGCGTCCACGACGACGGCGATTGGTAAAGCACGCTGACTCAGCTTTGTTGGTAGTTCACCGCGGCGAACCCGCACGGCTGGTGCAGGTGCAGGTAGTAAGCGCCCTCGCCGAAGTCGTCCAGGTCCGCGCCGCCGATCAAACCCACATAGTCCATCGGTTGGCCGCAACCGGGGCAGTCGGCGTGCTCGGCGTCCTGGATCCAGTCGGGCCGACCGCCCAGCGTCGAGCCGCCGCGATTCCAAGCGCTGGCCTGGTAGGGGTTCGGCAAGGCCGGCCCCAAGACCGGAAGCAGCGCCGGCGGGTCCTCCGGTTCGGCAGCATCCGGGAGGTAGCTCGGGCGGGTGTTGCCGGCCCACCAGGTAGCGGAGCCGGACGGCGTGACCCGGCTGTACAGCGTCGTATAGCAGGCGCAGAAGTGGCAGGTCTCGATCACCAATCGGCCGGACCAGGCCGCATGTGTCAGCGCAGCTTCGATGGCCGGTTCTGCGGTGTCCAGGTCCACGGCAACCCAGAGCGGCGACGCACACCATGGACAGGTGGGCCCGTCTGCGCGTCGGGGTGTTTCGCGCATGACCCACCGATGCGCGGTGTCGCCGCACAGGTCCCGTCGGCTGTCGTCTGGGCCGATCGTCCAACCGCCCTCGAGCGCGTAGCTCAGCGCACCGACGTGCAGTTCGTCCGCGCCGACAGGCGGTTGCGTCGACCAGCGGCGCATGGCGCTCTCGGCGAGCGGGTGAGCACAGTGCGCCAGGATCAGGAGCAGATGATTGAGCCGATCCGGTGTCCGCCCGTCGTCGATCCGCTCGATGACTCGGCGGACCACGTCGGCGCCTGCCGCACGGTACAACTTCGCCGGCCACAGCACGTCGAGGTCGAGCATGAGGCCCTGGTACGGGGCGAGCCTCCGCGGATCGGCGTCCGCGATCTCGCACAATTCCTCGATCGCGTCGTCGTCCTCGGCGGCCGTCCTCCTGATCAATTCCTCGATCACGAGCGGATCGTAGCCGGGTCGATCTGCCGGCCACCGTCAGCTGTAGTACTGAGCGAGGCAGAACTCGTGGTCCTCCGGGTCGGCCATGACCACGACCACACCCTCGTCATAGTCGTGCCGTTCACCGGTGAACCGGCCACCAAGACCGATGACCAGCGCCATCGCCTCGGCGATATCGTCGACGGAGACGTCGAGGTGAATCCGCACCTTGCCTGTTCGAGGCTCCGGCACTGGCTGGAACACCAGCCGCGGCTGAGGGTCACTTCGTTCGCCGAGGTAGACCCAACCCTCCTGCGACGGCCCAGGATCGCGACCGAGCAGGCCGCTCCAGAACCGGGCTACCCGCTCTGGGTCAACGCAATCGATCGTGACACCGGACCAGACGTTCGCCATGTACTGATCCTGACAGAGCTCCGGTCAGCGATCGTCCAGCGTCGACGCCACCCGGAGGCACTCGGGTCGGTATCACACGAGACGGGTGACGGCTTGGGCGCAGACCAGCGAGGTGGTCAACCGCCGTGGCGCCACTTTCCGCAGGTGGGTCTCGTCCTTCCGCGCTGAGCGGACTTGTGGTGCCGGCAAGCGTGGGGGCCTGGGGGGTCGGCATCCGGCAGGTTGCCGCAGGCCGCCCCACCGCCTGTTCTCGCGTTACTAAGTGGAGTGATTCGCATCACGTCGTGTCATGTTTCGACGTTCCGTGGTGTCTTGGGGGCATGACTGAGCACATCACACGCCACAAGATTGTCGTGATCGGCGGTGGTTATGCCGGAACGCTCGCGGCCAACCATTTGCGGATGCGTGCCGACGTCGACATCGCTTTGGTCAATCCCCGGCCGAACTTCGTCGAACGAGTGCGGCTGCACCAGTTCGTGGCCGGCACCGGCGACGCCACGGTCGACTACGCCAAACTGCTCGGCGAGGGTGTCCAGTTGGTTGTCGACAGCGTCACGCGCATCGACACCACCGCCCGCGCAGTGCAGTTGGCGTCGGGCCGCGCGCTGGACTACGACTATGTCATTTACGCGGTCGGCAGCACCGCAGCGATACCGTCATCGGTGCCTGGCGCGGCCGAATTCGCATTCCCCATCGCAGAGTTCGAGGCTGCGCGGCGGCTGCACGCCAGGCTGGAGGAGTTGCCCGTCGATGCTCCGGTCACCGTGGTCGGTGGCGGACTGACCGGCATCGAGACGGCCGCCGAGTTGGCGGAGCAAGGACGTACGGTCGCCCTGGTCTGTGGCGGAACCCTGGTGTCGTCATGGAGTTCGCCGGGTCGCCGGTACGCCGCCAAGTGGCTGTCCCGGCACGGTGTCACCGTGCGCGAAGCTGACGTGGTGATCGCGGTTCGCCCGGATGCGATCGTCTTTGCCGACGGTACGGTGCGTTCGAGCGCACTGACCATATGGGCGACCGGTTTCGGCGTGCCGGAGCTGGCGGCCGCGAGCGGGCTGCGTACCGACACGCTCGGCCGGCTGCTCACCGACGAGACGTTGACCAGTGTCGACGACGACCGGGTGGTCGCCGCCGGCGACGCCGCGGCACCGTCGGGCCAGCCGCTGCGAATGAGCTGCCAGGCCGCCGGGCCGCTGGGGGCCCAGGCCGCCAACACCGTGCTGAGCCGCATCGCGGGGATCGAACCGGCGGTGATCAACCAGGCCCTCACGGGGTCGTGCGTCAGCCTCGGCCGGCACGCCGCCATGCGGCAGCTCGCCCGCAAGGACGACACTGTGGTGAACATCTACATCGGCGGCCGGCTGGGTGCCGCGATCAAGGAGCTGACCTGCAAGGTCGCGGTGTCGAGGATCCGTCGCGAGGCCCGCAAGCCGGGTTCCACGGGCTGGGTCAAGGGCGGTCGGCGGCTGGAGCAGTCGGCCTCCGCCGCGCGGGTGGTCACGTCCCCGTGACCACCGACGAGCATGCCGAGCGATTCACCCTGTTGCGGCCGCTGCTGTTCACGATCGTCTACGAAATACTCGGCTCGGCCACCGAATCCGACGACGTGCTGCAGGACAGCTATCTGCGGTGGGCCGAGGTGGACCTCGCGACGGTGCGGGACACCAGGTCGTACCTGGCGCGGCTGGTGACCCGTCAGACGCTCAACGCGTTGCGGGCGAGCGCGCGCCGTCGCGAGGACTACGTCGGCCCGTGGCTGCCGGAACCGCTGTTGCTCGACGAGAACGACCCGTCGGCCGACGTGGTGCTCGCCGAGTCGGTGTCGATGGCGATGCTGGTACTGCTCGAAACACTCACCCCCGATGAGCGTGCGGTGTTCGTGCTGCGCGAGGTGTTCGGTTTCGGCTACGACGAAATCGCCGCAGCAGTAGGCAAATCCGTGGCGACGGTGCACCAGGTGGCGCACCGCGCCCGCGAGCACGTGCAGGCGCGACGCAGGCGATTCCAGCCCGTCGACGCCGCGAAGACGGCGCAGATCACCGAGCAGTTCATGACCGCGGCGGCCACCGGTGACATGGCAGGGCTGCTCTCCCTGCTCGCGCCGAACGTCACCTGGACCGCCGACAGTGGCGGCAAGGCCACCGCGGCACGCCGGCCGGTGGTGGGCGCGCGGAAGGTGGCGGCCGTCCTCATGGACCTCCTCCGCACAGGCCTGCAGAGGCCGGGCATGCGAATCCAGATGGCCAACTGCAACAACGGGCCCGCGATGGTCGCCCACATCGGTGACCGCCCCGAAGGCGTCCTCCTGATCGAGATCATCGACGGGAAGATCACCAACTTCTACGCCATCCGCAACCCGGACAAACTCGTCGCGATGACGGTTCCGCGGCAGATCAGCCGGTAAGGAGCCGACAATCCGCAGCGCATTGGGTCACCATCGCGTATGCCCTGCGAAGGCTGAGCGACGTGGAGGTCGGCGGCGGTTTCGTGGAGGCAAGGCTCAAGTAACGGAGGGCCTGCCGCCGATCCAGGACGGGGACAAAGTTGCCCGCCTGCTCGCTGGTGTCGCCCGGCTTCGGCAAGGCTCTCAATGTCGTCTACCGCAGCGCCAGCGGCGACTCATCGGCGCTGCTGTTCGACGGTGACTTTCCTTCGCCGTCGTCGTACTCGACCTCATTTCGGGCGACAGCCAGGGGTGCGGAATCTGCGCCGTCATCAATCCCGACAAGCTTTTCCACGTCGACTGAACACTAAGGAATCCCCATGTTGCGAAAAGTGATGACCTTGCCCAGTGGCAGGATTGCGAAATGGGCCATCGTGGCCATCTGGGTCGCCCTGATGGTGCCGGCCTTCATGCTGGCCGGCAACCTGGGCGACGTTGAGAAGAACGATAATTCGGCCTGGCTGCCGAGCAACGCGGAGGCGACCAAGGTCATCGACCAGGCCAAGAAGTTCCAGCCCGCCGATACCCTGCCCGCGATCGTGATCTACGACCGGCCCGAGGGCGTCACCCCTGCCGACATGGCCAAGGCCCAAGCCGACGCCGACGCCTTCAAGGGCATCGAAAAGATCGTGGGGCAGCCACAGGGGCCATTGAGGGCCCAGAATGGCAAGGCCATCCAGATCGTGGTCCAGGTTGACGACGGTAACGAGGGCTGGGACGGGGCTCACAAGGTCGTCGACGCGATGACCAAGATCGGCGAACAGAACGCCAACGGTCTCGGGTTCCACGTCACCGGACCGGCTGGTTACGCGTCCGACTCGATAACGGCCTTCAGCGGAGGAGGCGCCCTGGGGGCGATCACCGCGTTGGTGGTGGTCGTCATCCTGTTGTTCACCTACCGCAGCCCGTTGCTGCCACTGCTGCCGCTGCTGACTGCGGGCGGCGCCCTGGTCGCGGCGGAAGCGGTGATCTACCTGCTGGCGAAAAGCGCCGGGCTCACCGTCAACACGCAGACCAGCCTCATTTTGACCGTACTGGTGTTCGGTGCCGCCACCGACTACGCGCTACTGCTCATCTCGCGGTACCGGGAGGAGTTGAGGCGGTACGAGGACCGGCACGAGGCGATGGCGGAGGCCCTGTACCGCTCCAGTCCCGCGATCATCGCCAGCGCCGCGACCGTCGCTGTCAGCCTGCTGGTGCTGCTGCTGGCCACTCTGAACTCCACAAAAGGGCTCGGCCCGGCCTGTGCCGTCGGTATCCTCGTCGGGCTGCTCGCCATGGTCACCCTGATGCCGGCCCTGTTGGTCATCTGCGGCCGCTGGATCTTCTGGCCGGTGAAGCCGTCGTACGGCTCGGTCGGGACACCCAAGGACAGCATCTGGACGCGGGTCGGCACCGCCATCTCCGGTCGGCCGCGGATCGTGTGGGTCGGCACCGCGCTCGTCCTCGGCGTCATGGCGATCGGGGTGACGGGGCTCAAGGCCGATGGGATCCCGAGCAAGGGCCAGTTCACCAACGAGCCGCAGGCGGTCGTCGGCGAGGAGATCCAGGCCAGGCACTTCCCGGCCGGGTCGGGTGACCCCATTTACGTCGTGGCCAAGGCTGCCTCGGCGGAGCAGGTCAAGAGCGTGCTGTCAGGCGTCCCAGGGGTCGCCGACGTCGCGGCACCGATGATCAAGGATGGTGAGGTCTTCGTTCTCGGGACGCTCAAGGACGCTCCCGGCAGCAAGGCCGCGATGCGCACCGTCGAGCAGGCCAGAACCGCGGTCCACAAGATCGAGGGTGCGGATGCCCGGCTCGGCGGCAGCACGGCGATCGCACTCGATACACAACAGTCGGCCGCCCGCGACTCCAAGGTGATCATCCCCGTCGTACTGATCGTGGTCTTCCTCATCCTCGCGCTGCTACTACGGGCGATCGTCGCACCGCTGCTGCTCGTGGCGACGGTGGTGCTGTCGTTCGGTGCGGCCCTCGGCGTGAGCGCTCTGATGTTCAACCACGTGTTCGACTTCGCCGGGGCGGACGCGAACTTCCCGCTCCTGGTGTTCGTGTTCCTGGTCGCCCTGGGCATCGACTACAACATCTTCCTGGTCACCCGGGTACGGGAAGAGGCACTGCTGCACGGCACCCGGCGCGGCGCGCGGACCGGGCTGTCCGCGACCGGCGGCGTGATCACTTCGGCCGGACTGGTACTGGCCGGTACCTTCGCGGCGCTGGGATCGCTGCCGTTGGTGTTCGCGGCGCAGCTGGGGTTCGCGGTGGCGTTCGGCGTGCTGCTCGACACCATGATCGTCCGCTCGGTACTGGTCACCGCGCTGACTCTGGACGTGGGTCGATGGATGTGGTGGCCCAGCAAGCTGTTCAAGCACCACGAGCGCCAGCCGTCGGCGGGCGAGGCCGACCCCGAACCCGCTTTCGTGGACGCGGGCAGGTGACAGCCTTCCGGCGCCGGGCCGGAAGGCCCTGCCTCTGGAGGTGACGCCGCTTGGGAAGGCCGGCCGTACGGTGCGTGGCCACGACCGTGTTCGGCCGCGTTGTGTGGGCCAAATCCGGCCCTTGCGACTTACATTGCGAGCGCCGGCCCGCTCATGGACCTTGTCCATGAGCGGGCGGGGTGCGGTTGATGGTTGCTTGTTCTCCAGATGTGGGCTCACTTCGGACTGGTCGAGCTCGCTTTGGTACGCGGGTCGCGGTGGTGGTCGGGCGAGGCGCTGACGAGCTGGTGGGTCCGGTGTTGTGACGCGGCCTGGTACCGCCCGCTGAGCAGAACCCAGCCGGCCACCACGGCCATCGGCGCCGTCATCACCATCGTGGTCGCAGTGGCATCGGACCCTTCACCCAGCAGCGTGCCGGTCAGCAGCGACAGGGTCATGTTGTTCCCGGCATGGGCGACGGTGGTGGTCCAGATGCTGCCGCTGCGCAGCCGCAGCCAGGAAAGAATGATCTCTTGGCACATGAATGACACCGTCCAGACCAGCAGGCCCAGGGCCACGTTGCTGAACTCGGTGTACCCGAGGAAGGGCAGCGGGTAGTGCCAGATCGCCCAGATCAGGCCCGTGGCCAGGGTGGCGGCCAGTGGTCGTCCGGGAAGGATCCGCAGCCGCAGGTAGCTGGTCCAGCCGAACTCCTCGCCCCAGTAGAGCGGGGCGAGCAGGGGGACGACGAGCATCAGCACAGCCAGGAAGGCCCACCAGGGCAGGCCCGGTACCAGATCGTTCATCGGCGCCAGGGTTGGCCGCCACAGCCCCGCGGCCGCTGTAGGGCGATGTCTGGCATCCTTGCCCTGTGAGCCGACACCGGGCTGGGCCCCCGAACCGGGTGCTGGCCGGCGCCGACGTGGCGCTCGTGGGCCTGTTTTCGGCGCAGGACAACGAGTTCGGTGCCAAGCTCGATCTTCTGGCGACCGCAGTGGAAGCACACGGTGGTCGGGTGGTGAGTCGGCACGTCCAGCGGCGGGGCGTCTCTCGCGGCGGTGTGGACAAGATGACCACTCCCTTCTCGCGACGGACGTTGCTCAGCCCGGGTAAGGCACGCGAAGTCGCCGACGCGTGCCAGGCGTCCGGAGTCGGCGTCGCGGTCTTCGCGAACCCGTTGACCGAACATCAGCGAGCTGTCCTCAACGAGATGTTCGACTGCCTCGTCATCAGCAACGAGGACCTCTTCGTAGGCCCGGAGGTCAGGCCAGCAGACGTTCCCGCATCCTCGCGCCCAGATTGATCCCAGCTACCGCCCGAGGGCCGGTCGGATCGTGCACGGCGAGGGTGTTGTTCCGGCGCATCAGCTCACGGACCGGAGGTGGCAGCCGGGGCGGGTCATCTATGGCCGCCAGGACCTTCGCGGCGCTGGAGATCAGTCGATCGGCCAGGGCGGCGGCGTCGGTGTCTACCCGCACCCGGCCGTACTCCCAGCCGGCGGTGGTGAGGTCGAGCACCTCGAACATGTGGGTCAGGAGCGGGTTCGGGTCGGTCACCCGGTCGAGCCGGGGCGCCTGGCTGCCGACTACCGCGACGGCGGCAGCCACCTGCGCGTACGGGTGGAAGCCGCACGGCAACGCGAACAGTGGCCACCGCAGGGCCGGGCCGGCCTCCATCCACAGCGGCCGGTAGTTCCGGCGGTGCACCAGGAGCCGCCGGCCCGTCCGTCGGTGTATTTCCTGGGCCTGGGTCTTCAGGTCCGCGTGGGCCTCGTCGGCGACCTGGCTCACGATCCGGGCTGCCACCACCAAGCCGTCGTCGCTGTTCAGCATTCCGGTGACGGCCTCGACCTGCTCGGAGAACCGGATCTGCGCGCCGGCGCCGTACCGATACTGGACGTCCCGTAGCAGCGCCTCCTGCCGCCCCGCATCGAGCTGGACCCGCCCGCCGCCCAGCAACCGCCGGAGCCAACGCATTTCGCCTCGTTTCAGCCAAGCCGTCCCAGACCGCGGCAATGCTAGTGCGTCGGACCTTCCTCGTCCGGTGACGGGGTGGCAGAGCGACCTCTACGCAGGACGACGCGGTGTCACCGGCGACGCGGCGTGATCAGTCCCGACTCGTACGCCCACACGACCAGCTGGGCACGGTCGCGGCAGTGCAGCTTCATCATGGCCCGGTTGACGTGCGTCTTGGCGGTCAACGGACTGATCACCATGCGCAAGGCGATCTCGTCGTTACTCAGCCCTCGGGCGACGAGCTCGACGATCTCCTGTTCGCGGGCGGTCAGCACGTCGCGTCCGGCGGCTGGCTCGGCCGGCGGTGGGCCGGCCACGAACTCGCTGATGAGCGTACGTGTGACGGCCGGGGCGAGCAGCGCGTCGCCGCGAGCCACGACAGCGACGGCCTGCAGCAGGTCGGCGGGGTCGGCGTCCTTGAGGAGGAAACCGCTGGCGCCCGCGCGGAGTGCGGCGAAGACGTAGGAGTCGAGCCCGTAGTTGGTGAGGATGAGGACGCGGATCGCGGCGAGGTCGGGATCAGCGGCGATGCGCCGGGTGGCTTCGATGCCGTCGAGTCCCGGCATCTGCACGTCCATGAGCACGACGTCCGGGCGCAGGCGTCGCGACAACTGGACGGCCGACGTGCCGTCGGTGGCCTCGCCGACGACCTCCAGGTCGTCCTCGGCGTCGAGCAATGCCCGGAATCCGGCCCGCATCAGAGCCTGGTCGTCGGCGAGCAGGACCCTGATCATGCCGGCTCCTCCCTCCGGTCGGAGCCGCCACGATCCGTGGCTGACTGAGCTGGTTGGACCTCGCGCAAGCGCTCGGTCATGCCTGACCGTCCAGCGGGAACGTGGCCCGTACCGTGAACCCGCGGTCGTCGTGGGCGGCGGCTCGCAGTGTGCCGCCCACTCCGGTTACCCGTTCCCGCATGCCGCGCAGGCCCACACCCGGTGTCACCGGCCGGACCGGCGACGCCTGGCCGTCGTCGGTCACCGAGACGGTCAGCTGCGCCGGGGCGTACTCGACGTGGACCTGGGCGGTGGCGGGGCCGGCGTGGCGGGCCACGTTGGTCAGGGCCTCCTGGACGACGCGATATCCGGCCTGGTCGACCTCGGCGGGCAGGTCCCGGGGTTGACCCGTGACGGTCACCTGCACCGGTACGCCAGCGGCCCGGGTCCGTTCGGCGAGCTCGCCCACCCAGGTCAGCCCGACGCGGTCCTCGTCGGAGGGTGAGCGCAGAACGCCCAGCGTGGCTCGCAGTTCCCGCATCGCGGCGCTGCTGGCCTCCTGGATCGCCAGCAGCGTGGCCGAGGGCTCCTCGCCGTGCTTGCGGGCCAGGTGCACGGCGATCCCGGTCTGCACCTTGATCACGGAGATGTTGTGGGTCAGCGAGTCGTGCAGATCGCGGGCGATGCGCAGGCGCTCCTCCCCGGCGCGGCGCAACGCCATCTCCTCGCGGGTGCGTTCGGCCTCGATCGCCCGCTGCTCGACCTGTTCCAGGTACGCCCGGCGCTGCCGCGCGACGAACCCGGCGACGTTGGCCGCCACAAACCAGCCCAGCAGCAGGGCGGTCCGCTCGGCGATCAGCTGGCCGGGTTGGCCGGCGGGCGCGACCGAGATGTCGCGGGCCAGGAAGCCACCGAGGAAGACGACGCTGGCCAGGGCGGCGGCCGATCGGTGCCCCCGCCAGGCGGCGACGTAGACCGCGCCGAGGACGGGGAACGCGGCGGACACCCCGGAGTGCACCCGGACGTGGAGGGTCAGCATGGCGACGGTCACCACGCTCAACGCCACGACCGGGTACCGCCGGCACACCGCCAGGGCCGCCGCCATGGCCAGGACCAGGAGGACGTCGACAGCCCCGACCGTTGCGGCGTCCGGTGCGAGCGCGGCGTTGCCGAGCAGGAGGCCGCCGAGGGCGAGGCCGCTGAGGGCGTACGGCAGGTCGCGGCGCATGGTCGAACTGTAGAACGGCCGTCGTCAGCGGAGCATCCCGCGCCCGCAGTAGATGAGGCGTACTGCGGACGCGGTATCGGCGGCCGGGCAAGTGTCTGCGGCGGCACGACGTATTCCCGGCCCGTCGAGGCAAGCATCGAGCTCATGACATACCGCTTCTTCACCCCCAACCCCGCGAAGGCGGCGACCGGTCTCACCGCGGAGGTCTACCGGCAGCTGTGGGACGACTTCATCGGGCCGGTGCCCACCTTCCAGGCGCTCTCGCCCGTACCGGAGGTGCTGGCCGCCACCTGGGCGCTGATGCGCGAGGCCCTGCTCGCCGGGGACGCGTCCCGGGTCGACCGCGAGCTCGTCGCGTCGACGGTGTCCCGCGCCAACCGCTGCCGGTTCTGCGTCGACGCCCACGTGATGCTGCTGCACGCACTGGGCGAGCACGCGCTGGGCGAGGTCATTGCCCAGGGCGGCACGCCACCCGAGCCGAGGCACGCCGACCTCGCCCGCTGGGCGGAGGCAAGCCGCAGCCCGAAGGCCGCCGGCTGGACCAGCCCGTACGGCCCCGAGGTCACCGGCACCCTGCTCGCCTTCCACTTCATCAACCGGATCGTCTCGGCGCTGCTCGACCCGGATCTGCTGCCCGGCGGCCTGCAACGCTCCCCGCTGGTGCGGTCGGTCGGAGGTCGGCTCTACGCCAA
Source organism: Micromonospora sp. NBC_00389 (assembly GCF_036059255.1). Taxonomy (NCBI): domain Bacteria; kingdom Bacillati; phylum Actinomycetota; class Actinomycetes; order Micromonosporales; family Micromonosporaceae; genus Micromonospora; species Micromonospora sp. NBC_00389. The sequence goes on from NZ_CP107947.1 coordinate 3,489,949, forward strand.
GACGGCCCGGGGGCCGAAGGAGCCCGGCCGCGGCCTCTCGCTCGTCGACGCCGACACGACGGCGCCACCGGCCTGGGCGGGGGACAGCCCGGTCGGTGTCGCGTACGTGGCGCTGCGGAACGCCGCCACCCAGTGCGGGGACCTCCTGGGCGACGTGGCGCGCCAGACCGTCACGGCCACCGTGCGCTGGGAGGACGGGCGGTACCCGGCCCGGCCCTCGGACTGGGCCGTCGACCTGGTCCGGGACGTGCCCGGCACGGACCGCGTCGGGACGCGGATCGCGTTGCTGGCGGCGTTCGCTCCCAGCGCCATCAGCGTGGGCGACGTCGCCCTCTGGCGGCTCTCCCATCCGGCCGACGCCGATCTCGTGCGGCTTGTCGCGTACGGGGCGATCACGGCCACCGATCACGTCGCCCAGGCCCTGGCCTCGGCACACCTCTAGGAGGTCACCATGCGCAAGGCATTCGTCATCACCAGCATTCTGTTGCTCGTCTCGTTCGTCCTGCAGTTCGTCTTCGCCGCCGTGGGCGGGTTCACGAAACCCGCGGGCGACGGCGCCTATGTCCTGCACAGCGTCAACGGCATGGCGGTCATCCCCGTTCTCTCCCTGCTCACTGCCCTGTTCGCCGCGCTGGCGAAGGCGCCGGGCCGGCTCGTCGGACTGGCGATCCTGCCGATCGGCCTCGTCGTCGTGCAGGCGCTCATCGCCATGCTCGCGAACGCGTCCACCGACGCGGCGGGCGCCAGCACCCCACTCGGCCTGACCATCGCCGGGCTGCACGCGGTCAACGGAATCGTGGCGGTGCACGTCGTGGTCGGCGTGGTCCGGGCGGCGCGACAGCTGGCCAGCCCGGCGCCGGTCGACGCCACCCCCGTGACCGTCCGGGAAGCAGAGCCGGCATGACCACCGGCTCACTGCTCGCGGCCGACCTCGTGATCGCGGTCCTCGCGGCCGCCGGATGGCTGGGCGGCGGCGCCGCGTCGGCCGCCCGGCGCCGCCCGCTCGCGCTGGGACTGGCCGCCTTCGCGCTGCTCGCCACGCTCGCCCGGGCGATCACGATCACCGCGCTCGCCCGCGCCGGCTGGTGGTTCGCGGCGGAGAAGGTCCTCATCGCCGCCCCACTGTCGCTCGCGGCGGTGGCCGTCGTCGGGCCGCGGCTGCTGAGGCTGCCGGGCGACATCCGGTCCGTCGCGGTCCCGCTTCTCTTCGCCGGGTACGCCTCGAGCAGCGCACTGCTCGTGACGCTCCTGCACGGCTATCCGGCGTCGGCGGGCACGGGACTGCTAGCGGTCGCCGGGGTTGTCGCGGCGACCGCGGTCTCCTGGCGCGCCCTCGGCGCGCGCCCGTCCCGTTTGGTGTCCCGGGCAGCCCTCGTGGTGGCGGTCGCGGCGCTGGTGACCGGAACCGGGTTGGCCGCCGCCCCGGCCGCCGCTCCCGGCGTACCCCATGATCACGGATATCGGGATGCGCGGACCGCCGACGAACCCACCAGGCGGTTCGCCCTGACGGCCGGGACCACCACGGTGAGCGTGAGCGGCCGGGACGTCGCGGCGTGGGCGTTCAACGCGCAGGTTCCCGGGCCGGAACTGACCGCCACCGTCGGCGACGTCCTGGAGGTGACGCTGCGCAACCGGGACATCGAGCGAGGCGTCACGCTGCACTGGCACGGGTACGACGTGCCGAACAGTCAGGACGGAGTGCCGGGCGTGACGCAGGCGGCGGTGCTGCCCGGGCAGGAGTTCGTCTACCGGTTCCGCGCCGACCAGGCCGGGACGTACTGGTACCACACGCATTCGGTCTCCGACGTCGGCGTCCGGATGGGTCTCTACGGTGTCCTGGTGGTGCGCCCGGCGCCGATGACCGGCGTCGACGTCACGGTGCCGGTGCACACGCTGGCGGGCCTACCGCTGCCCGCACCGAGAACGGAGCCGGTCGAGGCGGGTGTGCCCGTGCGGCTGCGGCTGATCAACACCGACAGCACGACGCACCGGTACGCCCTGGCCGGGACGGCGTTCCGGGTCGCCGCGATCGACGGATCCGACCTGCAGGGCCCGACGTCGCTCGTGGACACCGCCGTGCTGATCCCGGCCGGGGGTCGTTACGACCTGGTGTTCACCGCCCCCGCCACGCCGGTGGCGCTGTTCGTCGACGGACGGGCGGTCTACTCGACCGGACCGGTGTCGGCGGAGACCGCCGCGTGGCCGGTGCTGGATCCGCTCACCTACGGCGTCGGTTCTCCGGTCCCGTGGTCCCGGTTCGACCGGGAGTTCACCCTCGTGCTCGACCGCGGCCTCGACCTGCACCGACTGCTTCCGCGATACGCCCACACCGTCAACGGCGCGGCCGATCCGGACATCCCGTCACAGGTCGTCCGCCTCGGTGACGTTGTCAGGTTCACGATCGTCAACCGGTCTCAGATCGTGCACCCGTGGCATCTGCACGGCCATCACGTCCTGGTGCTGTCCCGCAACGGAAAGTCGGCGGCCGGAAGCCCATTGTGGCTGGACTCCTTCGACGTACGCCCCGGCGACGTGTGGGAGGTGGCGTTCCGGGCCGACAACCCAGGAGTGTGGGCCAACCACTGCCACAATCTGGGGCACGCCGACGCCGGGATGATGCTGCACCTGATGTACTCGTGATCCTCAGGGATGCGGGACTGACCGCCGTGCCCAGGTCGGTGTCCAGACCTCGGCGTCGGGTGCCTCCGCCCGTCTGGAGTCGAGGTAGTCGCGAAGCTTGCGGAGCGCGGGATGCGGGTTGTCCGCACGCCAGATCATCGACATCGGGTAGATCGGGGTCGGACCACGCACCGGGATCCGCCGCAGGTGGTAGCTGTCCGGCCACAGGTACCGCGAGCCTTCGCCGACGAAGGTCGCCAACTCCGGGGAGTCGGCGATCTCCGCCAGCAGAGCCTCGTTTCCGAAGATGGGCCCGACCACGTCGATGGTGAGCCCGAACGCGGCGGCGAGTTCGTCGTAGTAGTCGGCCCATTCGGTGCCGGGGGCCATGCCGGGCATCCAGATGCGATGTCCGGCAAGGTGAGCGGGCGTGACGGCGCGCGCGTTGGCGAGCGCGTGGTTGGGCCCGACGAGGAGCTGGTGTGGGTCGTCGATCACTCGGGCGGCCTTGATCGCGCCGGGCAGATGCTGCGGGGGAGTGGTGACAGCGTGGAAGCTGGCGTCGATCGTCCCGGCCTCGACGGCGGCGATCGCGGCGTCGACGTCGGCATTCAGGGTCACGACATCCAGCTCGATCTCGGGGTGCAGACGGTAGAAGTCCTGCAGACGTACCGCCGGCGCTATCCGCCGGTTGACGACGTCGACGCGTAGGGCGCGCCGGCCAGGGCGCACGGACGCGTCGGCGCGCTCTGCCACCCGCAGGAGTTCACGGGCGTGGGGCAGGAACGCCTGGCCGTCGATCGTGAGCTGGACCCCGCGGGCCGTACGGGTGAACAGGCGTACGTTCAGGTCGTTCTCCAGCGCGGCGACGCGCTTGGAGACGGCCTGCTGGGTGATCGACAGCGCGGCGGCGGTTTCCTGGAACTGGCCGGCGTCCGCAGCGGCGACGAAGGTGCGCACGGCGTCGAGATCCATGCGAAGACCCTAATCGCACAACAGAAGGTTGTGGCTCGCCGCCGGTTCAGTTGTTTGACCCGTCGTCCCGGGCCTTGCTTTGCTCTCCAGCGATCAACGGCCGGTTGTTCGAAGCGGGAGGCGCGGAGCGTGGTCAGACGGCGATCCCTGGGCCGGCAGTTCGGATGGCTGTGGGCGGCCTACGCGGCCAGCGCCTACGGCTCGGCGCTGGGGTTCGGTGCGTTCCCGCTGATCGCCGTACTGGTGTTGGATGCCAGCCCCGCTCAGGTGTCCGTGTTGTCCGCGGTGGGGCCGGCGGTGGGCGCGCTGATCGCGCTGCCGCTCGGGCCGTGGGTGGAGTTCCGCCGTAAGCGTCCGGTGATGATCGCGATGGACCTGGCCCGGTTCGCGGTCATGCTGACGATTCCGGTCGCCTACGCCTTCGGCATGCTCAGCTTCGTCCAGCTACTGATCGTCTCGGCCGTGGTCGCCGCAGCCAAGATCGCCTTCAGCGCGGCCAGCGGCGCGCACCTCAAGGCCCTCGTCCGGCCAGATGACCTGCTGGTGGCCAACGCGCGGTTCGAGTCGACGACGTGGAGTTCCATCGCCGTCGGCCCGCCGCTGGGCGGAGCGGCGATCGGCCTGCTCGGGCCGGTCACCACCGTGGTGGCCGACGCACTCAGCTACCTGTTCTCGGCGCTGGGCATCACGGCGATTCGCGGCCGCGAAGAACACCCGCAGCGAGCCGAGAAGCGTCGGGTACGTGCCGCCGAGTTGCTCGACGGCTGGCGACACCTCCTGAGCCATCCCGGCCTGCGGGCGCTCTACCTCAACCAGCTGCTCGTCAGTGGACTGATCATGGCCACCGAGCCGCTGTTGGCCGTGCTCCTGCTCCGCGAGCTCGGATTCCCACCCTGGCAGTACGGCCTCGCCTTCGCCGTCCCCTGCGTCGGCGGACTCATCGGCTCCCGCCTCGCCCGCGGCGTCGTGGCCCGATACGGCCAACACCGAATCCTTCGTACGGTCGGTACGCTGCGCGCGGTCTGGCTGATCGGCCTCGCCTTCGTGCAGCCCGGTGTCGCCGGCCTCGTGACCGTGATGGCTGTCGAGCTCGCGATCATCATCAGCATGAGCCTGTACAACCCGGTACTCGCCACCTACCGGCTTGAACACACGCCCAACGACCGCATCGCCCGTACCCTGTCGGCCTGGTCGATCAGCAGCAGCGCAGCCATCGCCATCCTCAGCGCGCTCGGCGGACTGCTCGCCAGCGCCACCAGCCCACGTACGGCTATCGCCGTCGCGGGACTGCTCATCCTCGCCAGCCCGCTGCTGCTACCCCGCCGCCAGGACTCCGTGACCCGGCTGTCGAGCAGGTCCGATCAGTCGTCGCCGGCGGGCGTGTAGGCGGGCGGCCTACCGGCGCAGGGTCTCGACCGTCACCTTCGCCGCCTGCGCGATCAGCTTGTCGTCGTACTCGGCGTCCTTCTCGTCGCGGGTCGAGAGGATCGCGAGCACGATGGGGGCGCTGTCGGGGGGCCAGACGACGGCAATGTCGTTGCGGGCGCCGTACCCACCGGAGCCGGTCTTGTCGCCGACCTGCCAGGCGGCCGGGACGCCGGCTTTGATGAGCTTGTCCCCGGTCGTGTTCCCCTTGAGCCACGTGGTCAGCACCGTGCGGTCTTCGGCGGAGAGCGCATCGCCGAGAACGTACGCGCGGAGGTCGGTGGCAAGGGCCCGGGGAGTGCTCGTGTCGCGCCGGTCGCCGGGGGTCGCCTCGTTGAGGTCGGTCTCGAACCGCTCAGGATCGGTGACCTGGTCGCCGAGGTCACGTAGTGCCCGCTCGAAGCCAGCCGGGCCGCCGAGCCGCTTCAGCAGCAGGTTGGCGGCGGTGTTGTCGCCGTACCGTACGGCGGCGTCACCCAGTTCGCGCAGCGTCATCCCCTTCCCCACGTGCCGCTCGGTGATCGGCGAGTGGGTCACCAGTTCGGTCCTCGTGTACCGGACCACCTGGTTCAGCTCGGCGGTCGAGGTCGCGTCCAGCACCGCCGCAGCGGCGAGCGCCTTGAAGGTCGACGCGTAGGCGAACCGCTCGTCGGCGCGATGCTCGACGGTGCGGCCGGTGCCGGTGTCGATGGCATAGACGCCGAGCCGAGCGTCGAACTCCGCCTCGAGGAGGGCGAAATCCGGCCTGGCAGCGGACGCCGCGGGGGAGGTGGCGACGGGGCTCGACGGGGAGTTCGACGGGGAAACGGTCGGCCCTTCTGTTGCCGAACAGGCGGCGAGCGCGAGCGCGGTGGTGGCCGCCACGGCAGCCCGGCGGGGCGCGCGAAGCACGGTTCGTGTTCCTTTCGTCGGTTGACGCCCCGGACCGGTTTCGCCGTTAGTTGCCTGGGGCAATACGAAGTCGACGACAATCCTCTGGAGGGACGGCTCTCGTGGAAGTCTTCACCGCCATCATCATCGGTCTGATCATCGGCGCGCTCGGGCGGCTGGTCGTACCGGGCAAGCAGAACATCCCGATCTGGCTGACCCTGCTCATCGGTGTGGTCGCCGCGATCCTCGGCACCCTCGTCGCCGGCGCCGTCGGCGTCGATGACACCAGCGGGGTCGACTGGATCGAGCTGATCCTCCAGGTCGTCTTCGCCGCTATCGGCGTGGCGATCGCCGCCGGTGCCTACGGCCGCCGCCGCGTGCACTGATCTTCGCACCATCGCGCCGGCCCGACCCCGTTCAACGGGGGCGGGCCGGCGCCCGTTGTGTGGGCTCCGCGGCCTCGACTGCTATCGGCGTCATGGCCGAGGTGACGCGACCTGAACCACTCAGCCGGATGAGCGATCGCCGACGTTGGCGCCAGGGCCAAGGCCACGAGCACGGACCCCATGGCGGCGCTGGCGGGCGGCACGCCTTGTCTCTCACGCGGACTGGCCGGGTGGCGTCGATTCGCTGCCTTCTATACCATGGCACGGTTGCGCGAGGTGCCTTCCTCGATGGGGCGGTCCCGCGACCGGATTGTGCGTACGCAGTTGAGACAGGGGTTGCTAACTGCTTGTTGTGGGGTGTCCATGAGTGACTGTTAGGTGCTTTTAGTGTTGTATGATCCTCGTTGTGATTCTGACGGAATGGGCTAAGGCGCAAGGTGTTGCACCGCGTACTGCGTATCGCTGGTTCCGTGAGGGCACGTTGCCGGTCCTGCGCGACGGGTGGGGCCGCGCACGATCCTGGTGAACATCGAAGCGAACACCGTGCCGGAAACGGTCGGTGGTGTCGGGTTGTATGCCCGTGTTTCCGCGCATGGCCAGAAGGACGATCTGGAGCGGCAGACCGCCCGCTTGGCCCGGTGGGCAGCGCAGGCTGGTCACCGTGTCGTCCGTGTGGAGTCGGAGATCGGCTCCGGGATGAACGGTGGCCGTTCCAAGGCCCGTCGGCTGCTGGCCGACCCGCAGGTGAGCATCGTGGTGGTGGAGCACAAGGACCGGCTGGGCCGGATGAATGTGGAGCTGGTCGAAGCCACGCTCGCCGCCCACGGCCGTCGTCTCGTCGTCTTGGACGAAGGTGAAGTCGAAGACGACCTGGTGCGGGACATGGTGGAGATACTGACCTCGTTCTGCGCCCGCTTGTATGGCCGCCGGTCTGCGAAGAACCGGGCGAAGGCCGTGTTGGAGGCCGCGGCGCGTGGCTGATCTGCGTGATATCGCCCGGCCGTTCGTCGCCGACCCCGCCATGGGTGTGTGCATACGCGACCGGCTCAAGGGCCTCACTGCGGAGGACGACAAGATCCTGCGTCTGGTCGGTGAACACCTGGGATCGCTCGCCTCCCGGGACCTGGCGCAGCGTTGCCGCGACGGCCTCGAGCATTCCACCGACACCTGGGCACACCGGAAGCGGGAGCTCACCGGCGAATCGTCGTCCCGCTGGGCCGGGAGCATCACCAAGGCCACGCACGACCAGTGGGGCCTGTCCCGCCGCGCTCAGTGGGCTCACATCGAGTCTCTGCGGGCTGGTATCCGCATGCTGCGGCACCGCCTGTCCCTGCCGATCGGCGAGAAAGGCAGCCGGGGCAAGCCCGGCGGCTACCGGTGCGAGCACGAGTGGTTCCACAAGTCCCGCCGCCTGGCACACCTGGAGCGCCAGCGCGAGCGCGTACTGGCCGAGCGCGACGCCGGTCAGGTCCGCGTAGTGCGCGGCGGCCAAATGCTGCTCAAGACGCGGCACAACCTCGCCGCTGCCAATCTGACCGAGGACCAGTGGCGGGAACGCTGGGAGGCGCAGCGCTGGTTCCTCGGTGCTGATGGCGAGTCCGGGAAGCGGTACGGCAACGAAACGATCCGCGTCACGCCCGAGGGCGATGTATCGATCAAGCTGCCCGCGCCGCTGACGCACCTGGCGAACGCCAAGCACGGCCGGTATGTGCTGGCCGCCCGTGTCAGCTTCCCGCACCGGGGCGTGCAGTGGCGCGACCGGATCGAGGTCAACCGGGCGGTCGCCTACCGCATCCATCTGGATGTGACCAAGAGCCGCTGGTACCTCGATGCGTCCTGGCAGCGCAAGGATCTCCCGATCGTGCCGATCCAGACCCTGCGCTCGGGCGAGATCATCGGCGTGGACATGAACGCCGACCACCTCGCTGCCTGGCGACTCGACATCCACGGCAACCCGATCGGCCAGCCCCGCACCTTCGAGTACCAGTTGCGCGGGACAGCCGAGCGGCGCGACGCCCAGATCCGGCACGCCATCACCCGGCTGCTGCACTGGGCCAAGCACACCGGCTGCCGAGCCATCGCCATCGAAGACCTGGACTTCACCGATTCCAAGACCCGGGAGAAGCACGGCCGTAAGCGCCGCTTCCGGCAACTCATCAACGGCATGCCCACCGGCAAGCTGCGTGCCCGTCTGCTGGCGATGACCGCCGAGGCGGACATCAGCATCATCGCCGTGGACCCGGCCTACACCAGCATGTGGGGCGCCGAGCACTGGCAAAAGCCCCTGACCACCAAGAAACGCGCCACCACCCGCCACCAGACGGCCAGCGTGGCGATCGCACGACGCGCCCTCGGACACCGGATCAGGCGACGGACGGCACCGCCCCGCCAGCACCAGAGCGACGCTGGCGGGCATCGGACCGCCCAGGCCCGACCCGGTGGACGGGGACGTGAGGGAACCCGCCCTCCTCAGACCGGACCACGGACACGATCCGTGCCGCCGACCGCGGGAGCGAACGCGGGGGACCAGCCCATCCAAGACCGTTCGGGATGGACGCAGTGCCAGTTTGATCTTCATGGTCACTTCTGACCACTGTTCAGGAACGGTTCGTCGTGACCATGGATCCGCAGGCGATCGGCCGGCTTGAGGCTGGCCAGGTCGACGTGCAGCAGAAGCTCGACACGTCGGTGCCGCATTCGGCGCGGATCTGGAACTACTGGCTCGGCGTACCTTCTACACCAACGAGCGCGGCTACTGGCAGGTCAGCGGCAACACCTTCGACAACGTGACCTGGTCCAGCGCTGGCAGCGAGAACTACCCCGCCGGCCCCAACCCGACGTCCAACACCACCGTCAGCATCCCGTACTCGTACAGCCTCGACGGGGCGAGCTGCGTGCCGGACGTCGTGCGTCAGACGGCGGGCGCCAACACGGGTCTGAGGGTTTCGGACGGTAGCTGCTCGCCGCAGACCCCGCCGCCCACCACGCCCCCGCCGACCACGCCCCCGCCGACCACGCCCCCGCCCACCACGCCGCCGCCGACCACCCCACCCCCGCCCGGCGGGACCAACCTCAGCCTCGGTGCCGGTGCCGACGGCTCCAGCAAGGCCAGCGGGACAAGTTACGGCAACGTGCGGGACGGCAGCATCAGCACCTACTGGTCGCCGGTCGGATCGACCGGCTCCATCTCGATCAAGTGGGGTTCCGCCACCCGGGTGTCCCGAGTGATCATCCGCGAGCCATCGGGAACCCAGGGTTCCATCGGGTCCTGGCAGCTCATCAACCACGACACCGGGGCCGTCCTGGCCGCCGGCGCTGGGGCGGGTTCCATCCCCTTCCCCCCGACCTCACTGGTCAAGATCACCTTCAAGATCAACAGCTCAAGCAGTACGCCGCGAGTCGGTGAGTTCGAGACGTACGCCAGCTAGCAGCCGGCGCGGGGCGGGGGCGGCAGACACCGCCGCTCCCGCCCCGGACATCACCATCACGCAACGACCTCGCACGCAACGGCGTGTGGCTGCCGTGCCATCTGCACGCCACGGCAGCCGCATCGGGTGTTACCCCTTGTGCTTTTCCTGGCACGGCACGCAGAAGCGAGCGTGCGGGAGAACCTCAAGCCGCTCTGCCGGGATGTTCTGGTGGCACTTCTCGCAGGCACCGTAGGTGCCGTCGCTGATCCGGCTCCGGGCACCGGTGATCTGCTCGATGTTGCGGCGGGTGGCCACCAGCAGCGCGGCCCGGTTGTCGGCCTCGCTGGGGTCGCCGGTGTCCGCGTTGAGTTCGGTCAGTTCCCGCAGGCGAGCCGTCTGCGTGGCGAAGTCGTCCGCCAGGGACGCTCGCAGATCAGCCAGCCAAGTCTGGTCGACGGGATGATGATCGATGCCCATGGTCTGCCTTTCAAAAGGAACGGGAAAAAGAAAAAGGGCCGAAGCTGAGTAGCTTCGCCCTGCGGTCGTTCTGGGATGCAACGATTCCGCGGGAGGGCCTCGGCCAGTTCGCGCCGGGCTCGACAGCCGCTGTGTAGGCGCGATGTGCAGCGCGCGGACAACCGGCACCCGCATGCAGGCCTTTCGGCGCGCCGCCGTCGTCACGCGGACAGCGTCGAGCGCCGCCACCTCGGTGACGGCAGGCGAGCGGAACGTCACCGGCGGCATGCCTCCACCATAGGGTGGTGACTGACCTAAAGCCAACGCCTCTTGAGGGATGGTCACCGCAGCCGAGAGCGGCGCGGGGGTGGAGCAGTCGGGTGCTCAGCCGCCGCTTGTGAGCGGGCGGCTGGCGGTGGTGCTGAACGTTAGGCTCTCGCCGTGCCGGCCTTGATCGAGATCGTGTCCGTCATTGATGCCGCTCCGAGCGTGGTATTTGACCTGAAGCGCGACATGGATGTCCACGACGCGTCCCTGCGATCCAGCCAGGAGACAGCCGTCACCAGCACCGGTCGACGCCAACTCGCGCTCGGGGACGAGGTCACCTTCCACGCCCGCCATTTCGGTCTGCGCTGGCGGATGACGAGCCGAATCACCGTCTACGAGCGTCCAGACCGCTTCGTCGACGAGCAGACGCGGGGCCCCTTTCGCCTCCTGCGACACGAGCACCAGTTCCACAACCTCAACGGCGTAGGAACTCAGATGACCGACCGCCTGTGGGTTGTCGCGCCCCTGGGACCGATGGGCACGGTTGTGACCCGTGCCCTGATTGCGCCGTACCTCCGCCGACTCTTGAGCCAGCGGGCAGTTCACATCAAGCACCTGGCGGAAGCCAGCCATTCGTAGCGCCAGAGGTACCGGCGGGCCTGGCCAGCGCCACGGCCAGGAGAAGTTCGCGCGGCCGGGTGCTGGCCGGCCTGGCGGTGATGATCGTGCCGCACGGACTTTGCATGGGGGATGCAAGGATGGCGGCATGGGCAGGCCAAACGACCGGCGTGAGCCGTGAACCAGCACGAGCGGTGGCACCGGCTCCTGGACATGGTGGCGGCCGAGGGGCAGCTCGACATCGAGTCCACCGCCCGTGAGCTGGGCATGAGCACGGCGACCATCCGGCGCGACTTCGACGAGCTCGCCATGCAGCAGCTGGTGACCCGCACCCGCGGCGGCGTGGTCGCCACCAGCGTCTCCTACGACTTGCCGCTGCGGTACAAGGCGGTGCGGCAGGCGTCGGAGAAGCAGCGGATCGCCACGGCTGCCGCCGCACTGATCCCAGCGCGGAGCACGGTGGGGCTCAACGGAGGCACCACGACGACCGAGGTGGCACGGGCGCTCGCGCTGCGCACCGAACCGAATGGGCAGATGCCGGCGCTCACGGTGGTGACCAATGCGCTGAACATCGCCAACGAGCTCATCGTGCGGCCGCACATCCGGGTGGTGCTCACCGGCGGGACCGCCCGCCCGCGGTCGTACGAGCTGGTGGGCCGCATCGCCGAGACGATGCTCGGGTCCGTGGCGCTGGACGTGGTCGTGCTCGGGGTGGACGCGATCGACCACCAGCACGGCGCCAGCGCGCACAACGACGGCGAGGCGGCGATCAACCACGTCATGGTGACCAGCGCCGCGCGGACGATCGTGGTGGCGGACGGCTCGAAGCTGGGCCGGCGGAGCTTCAACCGGATCTGCCCGCTGGCCAACATCGACACTCTGATCACCGACAAGGCGGCGGACCCGGAGCAGGTGAGCCTCGTCGAGCAGGCCGGGGTGAAGGTGGTACAGGTCTGACCCGTCGAGATCGAGCGGTCGCAGTCCTCATCCGGGACCGCATCGCCGAGCGGCACGGTCGTGTGGCGCGACCCTGTCGGTGTTCACCTCTGCAACTTTCTGCAAGCACTGCGGCGGCGCCCGCGCACCCCGTACCGGCTCGCCGACCGGCTCCGACGGCTCGCATCGCTGCACGGATCCCGTGTTCTGTCGGATATCGCAGCCGCTGAGCCCTCGTGGTCGGAACTCCGGGGCGTTCTGGGCGGACCTTGACGGCGGTACGGCCAGATCCTAAGGTCTGCAACATCCTGATTGATTCTGGCGCTTCAGTGTCACGAAAGATCGTGCGTGCTCGACTGGCCGGCATCTTCTGGGGAGGCGGATATGAAGCGACAGGTTGGCGCGGCGCTCGTGACCGCCGAAGGCCCGTCAGCGGGCCGGGAGCGGCGTGACCTGGTCATCTCGGTGTCGCTCAATCCCGCCCTGGACATCACCTACACCGTGCCCGAGCTGGTGGCGGACACGTCGCACCGGGTGACGAGCGTGGTCTCCCGTGCCGGGGGCAAGGGTCTGAACGTCGCCCGGGTGCTGCGTCAGCTGGGTGCCGAGACCCTTGTCCTGGGCCTGTCCGGCGGCGCCGTCGGCGAGCACATCGAGGCCGAGCTGGCGGCGGCCGGCGTGCCGGCGCAGTTCACCCGCCTCGCCGCGGAGACCCGCCGGACGGTGACCGTCCTCGCGCGGGGCACGGCGACGGTCCTCAACGAACCAGGTCCGCACGTCACCGAGGCGCAGTGGGCGGCGTTCCTGGACGCGTTCGCGGAGCGGGTCCGGGCGGCACGGGTGGTGGTGCTGTCCGGCAGTCGACCACCGGGTGTGCCCGAGACCGCCTACGCCGATCTCGTCACCATCGCGCGGGCCGGCGGGGCCGAGGCCATCGTGGACGCGGAGGGCCCCGCGTTGCGACACGCGCTGGCTGCCGCACCAGCGCTGGCGAAACCGAACGCCCACGAGGCGGCGGACCTGCTCGGCCGCCCGGTACGTACCCGTGACGACGCCGTGGCGGTGGCGCACCGGCTCGTCCGACTCGGTGCCAGCGCGGGCGTGGTCTCCCGGGGCGCGGACGGGTTCGTGGCGGTTACCGGCGGGGTCGCGTTCAGCGCCCGCGCGCCCGAACAAGTGTCCGGCAACCCGACCGGCGCTGGCGACGCCCTCGCGGCCGTCCTCGCGTACGGGCTCGTCACCCGCGCGCCGTGGCGGGACGTCCTCGCCCGAGGCGCGGCCGTCTCGGCGGCCGCCGTCGCCTGCCCGTGGGCGGGCGAGTACGACGACGACGTGGCTTCCCGGCTGCTGGACGGAACCACGGTGGAAACACTGGAAGAGCACCGCACCGAGAGAGAGCAGGAACCGTGTCGTACGTCGCCTCCGAGATAGCCTCCCAACCCGAGACTTGGCGGCGCGCCGTGGACCTGGTCGCCCAGCCGGGCGTCGCGCGGGCCCTGCCCCAGGCCGGTGAACGGGTCGCCGTCGTCGGCTGCGGCACGTCGTACTTCATGGCGCAGAGTTTCGCGGCGCTGCGAGAGTCGGCGGGCCAGGGGGAGACCGACGCCTTCGCCGCCTCGGAATTCCCCGCCGGACGGCGGTACGACCGCGTGGTCGCCATTACCCGCTCCGGCACCACCACCGAGGTGATCCGGCTGCTTGAGCAGTTGCCGCCCGGCAGTCGGTCGACCGTGATCACAACCGACGCCGACCGGCCGGTGACCCGGCTCGTGAGCGACTGCGTCGTCCTCGACTTCGCCGACGAGCAGTCGGTCGTGCAGACCCGCTTCGCCACGACCGCACTCGCCGCCTGGCGCGCCGGCCTCGGGCAGGACCTGACCGACCCGATCACCCAGGCGCGGGCCCAGCTGAGCACGCCGCTCGACCCGGCCGTGGCCGGCCGGGACCAGTTCACCTTCCTCGGCACCGGCTGGACTGTGGGACTGGCGCACGAGGCGGCCCTCAAGCTGCGGGAGGCGGCACAGGTGTGGGCCGAGTCGTACCCGGCAATGGAGTTCCGACACGGTCCGATCAGCGTGGTCGACCACCGGTCCGTGGTCTGGATCTTCGGCCCGGTGGTCCCCGGCATCCGCGACGACCTGGCCGCCACGGGCGCGATCGTGGTGCACGAGGACGTCGACGCCATGGCGCACCTCACCACCGCGCAGCGGCTCGCGGTCGAGCTCGCGGTCCGTCGCGGCCTGCATCCGGACCGACCCCGACTGCTCACCCGGTCCGTCGTCCTGCCCGCACCGGCCGCCTGAGGAGCGCTGATGACCCTCGTCCCCACCGCCGACCTGGTGGCGGCGGCCCGCGCCGCTGGTACCGGCGTGCTGGCATTCAACGTGATCACGATCGAGTACGCCCAGGCGATCGCCGCCGCGGCGCAACGTGCCCACCGGCCCGCGATCCTGCAGATCAGCCAGAACGCGGCGCGCTACCACTCTGGCGTGTCGGCCATCGCCGCGGCGACGGCCGAGATCGCGCGGAAGTCCAGCGCGAACCTGTCACTGCATCTGGACCATGTGGACGACATCAGCCTGCTGGAGCAGGCCGCCGACACCGGTTTCAGCTCCGTGATGGTCGACGCGTCCGCGCTGCCGTACGCCGCCAACGTGGCCACCACCCGCAAGGCGACCGACTGGGCGCACGACCACCGGCTGTGGGTGGAGGCGGAACTCGGCTACGTCGGCGGTAAACCGGATGCCCCGGCGAGCGCTCACACCGCTGGCGTCCGCACCGACCCGGCCGAGGCCGCCCGGTACGTGGCCGAGACCGGCGTCGACGCGTTGGCGGTCGCGGTGGGCAGCTCGCACGCGATGGCCGACCGAACCGCCTCGCTGGATCTCGACCTGGTGGCCGCGATCCGCGACGCCGTACCCGTGCCCCTGGTCCTGCACGGTTCGTCCGGGGTGCCGCTGGAGCAGATCCGCGCCGCGGTCGGTTGCGGCATGGTGAAGATCAACGTTGGTACGGCGCTCAACGTGGCGTTCACCGACGCGGTCCGGGGCGCCCTGCCGGAATCCCGCGACCCGCGCCGGTACCTCGCCGCTGGACGGGACGCGGTGACCGGTGTTGTCGAGCGGCTGCTCACGCTCCTGCCCGCGGCACCGTAGCCGGTCGCGCCACCGCAGGGCTGCCGCGACGGCGCCGCCCTCGTCGCCGCTCAGAAGCCCTGGTCGGACTGGGCCGACCAGGGCTTCTGGTTGTCCTGCTGAACCAATCCCGGTGTCAGGCGACGAAGCGGGTACGGCGGCGGCGGGTGACCACGAACAGGGCGGCACCCACGGCCAGCAGAGCGGCCGCGCCGGCCAGCACGATGCCGGACTGGCCCGTGATCGGCAGCGACGGGCCGTCGCCCTCCCCACCGCCACCGATGCCGCCGGCCGGGTTCACGACCAGCTTGGCCACGTCGTTGTCCGACGTCACGTCAGGGGTCGAGGACTTCGCCGCGACGGTGCCGGTGAGTTCCCCGGCGGCGTCGACCCGCAGCCCGAAGTCCCACGTGACAGCCTGGTCCACCGCGAGCGGGTGGACGGCCGTCCGGCAGACGTAGCCGGTGTCCGCCTTCGTGCAGCCGGCGGGCACCGTCGTCACGGTGGTGCCCGTCGGGGGAGTGAAGGTGACGGTCGCGGCCGGCTCGGTGATGCCGGAGGCGTACGCGGGACCGAGGTTCTTGACGCCGAGCTTCGCGGTGACCGTGCTGCCCACGACGGCCCGGACCTCCCCGCCGACGGCGCTCACGTCGGAGCGGTTCGTGCCCTCGACCGTGAGGATCACGTGCTGCGTGTCCAGGAAGAACGAGTCCTCGGTCTGGGCGCCCTGGGCGCGCAGCCCGGCGGGCTTGCGGACGAGGCCGAGGGTGCCCTGCGTGCCGCGGGTCGGCTTGGTGGCCCGGACCATGTCGAGGTTGTCACGCCCGTCGATCGGGGTCGACCACGTGAAGCTGGCTCCGGCAACACCTGGCGCCGGCACCTCCGGCCGCAGCCGCAACGGCAACTCCTCGGAGAGCACGTACTCCTGCTTCGGATCCAGCGTCGCGTCGAAGTGGCAGTACGCGGCGAAGCTGCCGTACTCGCAGTTGTCGTAGCGCTTGGGCACGGTGAACATGGCCTCGTAGAAGAAGAACAGGTCCACGCCGGTGATCGCGTTGTCCCCGGTGTTTCGCACCGTGAGCGGGTTCGTGACGGTGTCGCCCGGTTTGGCCTTCTTGGTGGTGATCGGCCCAACCTCCAGAGCGACCTTCTCGCTGATGGTCACCTTCGAGGTCTTGGTGAACGTCTGGTCTCGGCTGGTGACCTTCACGCTCACCTCGCCCTCGTCGCCGACCTTCGCTGCCGTCTCGGGCCGGAAGGTGAGCGTGGTGATACCCGCGAACAGGCTCTCCGAGGAGAGGGTGTCGAACCTGCAGGTGATGCTCGTGCCCGACTGCTCGCACGGGCTGGGGCCGTCGAACGTGAGCTTGGCCGTGGCGACGCCGGCGAGCTTCGCGGTGTCGATGGTGACCGCCACGTCGTTCAGGGTGAAGTCGGCGTCGTAGTTGTAGAGGTAGACGGACTGGGTCTTGCCAAACGAACCGGGCACCAGTGCGGTGTGGTCCAACCTGAGCTGCGTGCCCTTTGGCAACGCGACCGCGGAGACCGGTGCGACCGCGTTGGCACCGAGCACACCGATGGTGCAGGCGCCGAGCCACGCGGCGACGCGCAGCAGACGTGAACGACTCACAAGCGTTCCTCCCCCGTAGATGAACGGGGGGGATCATAGCCGTCGCGACGCGTTTCGGTGGGGCGCGATGAGGCCCCGGTGAGCAACCGGGTGCGCCGGCGCCCGGCTGGGCTACTGCAGACGCTGGTCGTCGAGGTCGAGGCGGTACCAGTGGCCGTCGTCGATCAGATGCAGGTCGGGTCCGCGGCCGGTCACCTGGGTCGCCTCGGGCATCGGGGAGCCGTCGGGCAGGACGAGCCGGTACTCGGCGACCTTGTGCAGCTGATCCTGGTCGCAACGGGCGATGACCAGCACGTCATGGTTGGGGCCGTAGCCGCCGTACATGGCTATGGTCTGGTCCGCGACAGCGAGGGCGCGTACGCCCCGGGCGATCGAGTTGTGCCAGCCGGTGACCGTGCCTGCCTGGATCCGCACAACGGGAAAGCCGGTGTAGTAGCAGGCCCAGGCGGTGTCGCCATCGACGTTGAGGGCGTAACAGTCGCTGATGGCACCCCAGGGCTCGTCGACGTGCGAGGGGTAGCGCCAATCAGGCTCCAGGTCAGGTGAGAACCGCACCAGCCCTGGCGCGCCCAGCGGGGGTGGCGATTCAGGGCCGCCCCAGCCGTAGTTGCCATAGACACCCTCGTCGAAGTAACCCATCCAGATGTGGCCGGAGCGGGAGACGCGCACGTGCTCGATGCCGTCACCGACGGTCTTCTCGGCGACAACGCGCCCATCGCCGTCGTAGATGATCGCGTTGCGGTCGGGGCCGCCCGGTCGCCACCGGCAGCGCGCGGCCACGACGAGCACACGGCCGTCGGGCAGCACCTGGACAGTCGGATGAGCAAGCGGCAGATCTGAGATACGGACACTCGTTGCCACGCCCTCCCGGTGCACGGTGACGCGCACCGTCACCGCCTCGGACGCCCGTGGGTCGGGAAAGCTCGCCCATCCCGGCTGCGTGGTGGTCGCGGTCAGCGCGGCGACACCCTCCGGCGAGGTCGATAGCGCGATGGCCTCACCGTTGGGGCCGACGGACGTGGTGACCAGCACGTCATCGGCATCGCCTGCCGTGATCACGCCATGCCGACGCACCGCCATCTCCGGCAGCGCCGCCACCTCCGCGCGTCGCTTCTTCTCCCGCTTGCGCCAGTCCCTCATGGCCACATCTGATCATCGACAACGCGACCGGTCCACCTGTTAGCGCATTCGATGCCCTCGATCTCGTTCGCGCTGGCCGCCACGACGTAGACCCCGGCTCATCATGCGGACAGCCCCTGATCGGTCATCCTCGCGTTCAGCGAAGAAGATCAAAATCAAGGGCTGTCAGCTGATCAGTACGCATGTTCCGGCGTAGCGCCAGCGAGGGTGCGCCTGCGCGATCAGTGCCTCGTCAGTGCGGGCGGACCGCACTGACGAGGCACATGATCACGGGATGGGCGCTACTTCTCGACGATCTCGATCGTCGCCGTACGGTAGTTGTTGCGCTTGTCGTTCTTCGTCGGGTCGTAGTTCTTCTCGATGTTGCCGGCGCTGTCGACCGAGAACCAGCGGAACGTCGTCGTCTCGGTCACGTGGAACACCTGCCCCGGCTCACGGAACTCGGTCGCCGCATAGCGTGGCGACTCGAGCGTGGGTCGGCTGCCGTCCGTCGTGTAGTAGATGGTGGCCGGCTCGCTGGTCTCGAAGCGCACGTCGACGGGCCCGCGGTACTTCCCGTCGCCGGGGACGAGCCGGGACGTCGGGTCCTTCTTGTCCTGGCCCCAATCCGCCGCGACCCGGAACATCTCCATGATCCCGTTGGCGTACTCCATCGTCTCGGCGTGACCGCTGACGAGCTCGGGATTGCCCGCCCATTCTGGCTGGAACGAACCGCCCTGCCAGTCGCCGGTGGCCGGGTTGTAGACGGAGCCGCCGACCTCCCAGCCGAAGGCGTAGATCCCGTAGGTGTAGTACAGGTCCTCGCGCACGTTGCCCGCGGAGGAGTAGAGGACGTCGGACGAACCGCCGACGTTCTCCGGCGTGACGACGGTCTCCCGGTGCGCCTTGACCTGCGACAGGATCCTGGCGGCCGACTGCCAGTAGAACGCCTCGTCACCCAGCGGCGGGCGCGGCGTGGTGATCCGCCCGTCCGCGATGTAGGCGCCGGGCTGCCAGAACAACTGACCGCCGTTGGAGTGCACCGACATCATGAACTTGATGTTCGAGTACTTCTCGACCAGCCAGATGATGTTCTTCGACTCGGGCTCGGACAGCTCCTCCGGCCCCTGGTAGGTGCCGCTGACGCAGTTGGTTGACCCTCCCGCGTAACCGTCGTGGCCCGACCCGACCCGGTAGTTCCGGTTCAGGTCGACGCCCCAGGAGTTCCGCTGCGCCGGATCGGCGGTCGCGTCCGGGCAGTGGTTCGTCATGTTCTTCCGCTGCGAGGCGAAGTTGTAGAAGCTGTAGTTCGCCCCGTCGGGGTTGTTGGAGAGGATGAAGAAGACGTCGGTGTTGTCGACGATCTTCTTCGTCTCCCGGTCGGACCGGTAGTTGTGCACCAGGCGCTCGGCCGACTCCAGGCTGGTCGTCGCCGGCACCCACTCGCGGGCGTGGTCCTGAGCCTGGATCAGGACACCAGGCTTCTTGCCGTCACGGTGCTTGCCGATCCGCAGGACGGGGATCGTGACCGGGCCTCGCGGCACCTCGCCCGCCGGTGCGCCGGCCCGCTTCTGGTCGAGGAAGTCGCTCAGCGCAACCGGGCCGGACGTCGGCGCGACGATGCCGGTGCCCGCGTTGGTGCGGTACGGGTGTGCCCGGTCGATGAGGCCCTGGGACTGGGCCCGCACTGCGTCCGCCACCTGGGTGGCCGTACTCGCCGGTCCACCGGAGGCGTCCTTCGCGAGGAGGACGCGGACCGCCTTGCCCGCGACCTCCACCGCGAGCGGGAGGCTCGCGCCCGGCCGGTCCACGAACTCGACCGTGATGTCGTTGCCGCCCTCGTGACCCCACGCCGCCGAGCTGACGACGACCGCCGCCTGCCCCGTGCCGCCGATCGTGGCCTGCGCCTTGCGCTGGTAGCCGTTCGTCTGGTTCGGCAGGTAGACGATCTCGGCGATGTCCGGGTACTGGCGGGCGATCTCCTTGGCGCGGCTGTAGAGCTGCTGCGGGTGCTTGTAGCCGTCCACGAAGTCCGACTTGTAGGACGGGTTCGCCGTCAGCGGCGGCGGAGCATCCTCGAGCCAGTTGGAGACGACGCCGGTGACGACGCCACCGGTGGAGCTCGTCACCTGGATCTTGTCGGGGCGTGCGTCGAGCTTGAACAGGTTCCGATGGAACATGTACTGCCCGGAGTCCACGAACCGGCTCATCGTCCGGGCGAAGCCGAACGGCGTGCCCTTGCCCGAGTCGTTCTCGAGCTGCATCCCGACGATCGGGTCTGCCTGCTGCCCCTCGGTGGTCCGCGCCTCGACGTAGAGGAAGCCCTGGCCCTTCGTGGTGAACCAGTCGGCGCGGGCGATGCGTACCGTCGCCTCGTGGTTCAACGGCTGGACCGCCCGCGAGGCAGCGCCGTTGATGCCGCCGTCGGCCTCGTCGCTCCACGCGAAGCCCACCTCGTCGCCGAGGACCTCGACGCCCATCGCCTTCAGTTCGGCGACCTGCTCGGCGGTGACCACCGCCTCGCCTTCGATGCCGGTCGGCACGCGCTTGAGGCCGTGCTCAAGGTCGAAGCCGGCGGCGACCACCTTGTCCAGCATGTCGGCGCCGGCCAGCTTGATGTGTACGAGGCGAACCTGCTCCCGATCCTCGAGTTGGGATCGCCCGGCCGTGGCTGTCGACTCCGTGGGATCCGCGCCCGCGGGCCCGGTCGCCACGAGGACGCCCGCCACCAGGGCGGGCAGCGCGAGAAGCGCGATGCGTCGTTGTATGTGTCGCATACTCCCCCTCCTTCTGCTTGCGACGTGTGATTGATGTGCTGGTCGGCCCTCGCGGAGGTCGCTCCTCCATTGAGGACAGTCTGGTGAAGCCGTCGTACGGTGTGCCTGCGTACGACGGTGGTTGCCGTTGCGAGAAGGGTCGGGAAGGGCCGTGAGCGAGCTGAGTGCGGTGAGCGTATGTGCGTTTCGGGCGTCAGCGGCTCACGTGCATCGAATTTGAGCATTACTTGAGCTGAGGGGGTTTCTCCGCCGCATAGACGACCGTGAGTACTGGCGGGGATGCTGGGGTGAGTCGGGTCGATCCGATGTGTCCGCCAGCCGGCCCCGGGGAGGGACGGCGTCACTGGAGGGTGAGGTCTGCACCATGCGCGTCGGCCAGACAGCGAGGTCTCCGTACGATTTCCGCCTGCTCGTGGTGGCGCCGGACCCGGATCTGCGTGGTTCGCTCACGGCCCAGCTGAGCTTCGCGGGCTATCTGGTCACCTCTGCCGCGACCGGCGCCGCCGCGCTGCGACTGCTCGGGGAGCATCACGTCGATCTGATCGTGGTCGACGTGGAGATCCCCGATGTTCACGCCCTCGCCCGTGATCGTCCGATCCTCACCGACCGCCCGCCGGTCCTGTGCCTTGCCGCATGCGAGTTTCTGGGGGCTCTGGTACCCGTGCTCGGCACCGAGATCCAGGACTACATCACCAAGCCGTGCCGGAGCGCGGAGTTGTTGGCCCGCGTGCAGGTGCTTCTGCGCGACAGGACGAACACGGGATCGGGGACCGTGCTGCGGCACGGTGATCTGCTGCTCGACGAGGTCGTCTGCCGGGCGTGGCGGGGTGATCGGGTGCTCGACGTGACCCCGGCGGAGTACCGGCTCCTGCTTCACCTGTTGCTCAACGCCGGCCGGGTGCTGTCGAAGGAGCAGATGGCCTGGCAGGTCTGGAGCGAATCCCCCGGTGCCGCTCGCCCATGCCGTCGGCGAGCAGATCGGGCGGGTCCTCTCGCAGGCGCACCGCGAACACGGCGTCGACCTGCGCACCGGCGTCGCGGTCTCGGCTGTCACCGACACCGGTGTTTTGCTGACCGGGGGAGAGCTGGTCGAAGCCGACGAGGTTCTGGTCGCGATCGGGTCGCAGCCCAACACCGAGTGGCTCGACGGCAGCGGCCTGGAGATCGCCGACGGACTGGTCTGCGACCAGTACAGCGCCGCCGCGCCGGACGTCTACGGCGCCGGCGACGTCGCTCGCTGGCACAACCCGCTGTTCGGCGTGCCGATGCGCGTCGAGCACCGCACCAACGCCGCCGAGCAGGGCATGGCGGCCGCCCGGAACCTGCGGTATCCCGATGCGCGGAAGCCGTTCGCGCCGGTGCCGTACTTCTGGTCCGACCAGTACGACATGAAGATCCACGCCTACGGCCACCTGCGCGGCAGCAACGAGGTCGCCGTCGTTGACGGCGATCTCGAACAGCGACGGTTCGTGGCCGCGTACCGCAGTGGCGACCGTCTGGTCGGCGCCCTCGCCGTCGGCATGCCGCCCAAGGCCATCCGCCGGTGGCGGCAGGCCGTCGTTACCGGCACCGCCTGGAAGGACAAGTGACGGACGGTATGGCGTCGTACGCACTCATCGGGATGTGCGTTCGATACCGCGCCGGACGAGACCGCGGACGCCGGGGAGTGTGATCGCTCGGATCGCCAGGTCGTTCATCCACACGTGGAACTGGCTGGGCGGCGCGTACTGGTGCATTCCCCGGCGCGCGAGTGCCTGCCGTTTGGTGACCTCCGGGCGCAGGCCGGCTTCCCACTCGGCCAGGGCTGCCGGGATGTTGTCGTCGTGCCGCCGCAGGGCTGCGCCGAGCTGGTCGGCGCCGGCGAGCGCGAGGGCCGCGCCGTGTCCGGCGAAGAGGGTGACGCACCAGGCCGCGTCTCCGAGCAGCACAATCCGGCCGGCGCTCCATCGGGGCATGACCACCTGGCTGACTGAGTCAAAGTAGGCATCGGCCGGATCCTTCTCAAGATGACGGATCGCATCGGGCACGCCCGCGCCCAGATCGCCGAACGTCGCGCTGAGCGCATCCACCGGTCCGCGTCTCAGGTCCGAGCCCGGGTCCGCGCATCGGTACGTGAAGAATGCCGACGACCGTTGTGGGCCCAGGTTGACGATCGCCGCGGTGCGTCCTGGACCGATGAAGGTCGTGGCGGACGACTCCGGCACGCCCGCCACCGGATGGACAAGCGGGAACGCGGCCACAACGTACGGGAGATCGACCCGGTGTCCAGAGCCGAATGCCGCCGTGCGGGTCGCGGAGTGAACACCGTCGGCACCGATCAGGAGATCGGCGTCCGCTGTCGTGCCGTCGCTCAACATCACCCGTACCCGGTCGGCGTCCTGGTCGACCGACGCGACCGTGGTGCCGAAGCGAATTTCGGTGCGGTCGCGCACCGCTTCGTACAGGGCGGTCTCCAGGTCGCCACGGAACACCGACATGGTCCGTTTGCCGAGGGCGGCTTCGGCGATGGCGGACGGCACGGTGAACTTGGGCCGCCCGTCGGCCCGGACCAGCACGGTGGTGAACAGGCCCAGCTGCCGGTCGGACAGGGCGGGTAGGAGGCCGATGCGCTCGGCGGCGTCGTAGCCCGCCCCGAGCAGGTTCACCAGGTAGCCACTGCTCCGCCGGGCCGGAGCGCGCTCCACGATGAGCGTGTGCCACCCGTCCTGTCCGAGACGTAGGGCCGTGGCCAGCCCGGCGATACCGGCGCCAACGATTACCGCGCGTTTCATCCATACTCCCAGCGCCGAGAATGAGCATCTGCTCAAACCAGTATGAGCATCTGCTCATACTGACGCAACAGCGGCTGGGGCCAACGCTTAGAATTCGGGGCATGCCACGCGGAGTCGCCATCCCCGAGCCCAGGCAGCAGTTGTTCGCTGCCGTGGAGCGGGTGATCGCGGAAGACGGACCGAGTCGACTCACCGGCCGGGCCGTGACCCGCCAGGCCGGCGTCGCCACCGGCCTGCTGTACGCACATTTCGCGAACTTCGACGACTTCCTGGTCGGCTACGCGGTCGACCGCGCCTTCCAGATCTCCGGCGAGGTCGCCGGCCTCCCGGGGCGCGCCGGGACCGGCACGGTCACCGGGAATCTCAGCGACGCCATCCTGGCGACACCGCTGGCCATGCTGCTGGCATTGACCCGGCTGATGGCCTACCGGCCGGAACTGGCGGCACGCGTCGAAGCGGTGCTGGGCGAAGGTAACGCCGGACTGCAGACGGTCGAGCGTGCGACCGCCGACTACCTGGCCGCCGAGCAACAACTCGGGCGGGTGCCTGCGGGGGCCGACACAGAGGCGCTGGCCTTGACGGTGGTCGGCGTGCTGCACCACGTCGCACTCACCGGCGGGACCAGCCCGACGGCGACCAACCGGATTCGCCGGGCACTGGCCGCACTGACCGACGGGTTCCCGGCCGTCGCCCCGTCCTGACCCCAGTCCTCGCCAAGCGAGCGTCCGCATCCCCGACGTGCTGGGCTGACGGGATCGGGGTCGCTACGGTTTCCCCGCCTTCGTGCGCTCAGGGTGCATGTCGCCCGAGGTCACTGGGCGACCAGGGAGGTTGATGCACAGCTGTCCCGGCTCAGCACCGCACACCGGGCAGGGGCGGTACGACTCGACGGGTCCCGGATCGAGGCCCCTCGCCCGGGCCGCTCGGACAATGTCCTCGGCCGCGTGGTGCAGCTCAAGGTCCCGATGTCTCACGGCAGCCTGGTGGATTCGCTGGAGTGCGCTTCGCGCCAGCTCCCCTGGGTCGGTCATCCAACCGACCTTCCCGCTGTACTCGCCGACACACGCACCCCTCTCCCCTTCCGGCGTGCCCGCGAACGGGGAGAGTGCCTGGTCCACGGCGTGCTGCCGCCGGCAACGTCTACGCTGTGACCAGCGGCCACCGCACCATGCGACTGTCGTCCACACACAGCCCATGCGGTGGCTGCGTTGCGCCTGTCGGCCCCGTCCAAGATCCGATCGGGCGACTGCAGTACCAGGTGCGAACGAACGCGATCCTGCGTCGGGCGAGAAGGGCGGATCATGATCGCTACGTGGTGCCGGGCGCTGACTCCCTTCCTGGCCGGGGCAGGCGGATGAGCGCAGTCGCGTTCCTCAACATCGCCATGCACGGGCACGTCAACCCGACGCTGCCGGTCGTGGCCGAGCTTGTTCGTCGCGGGCACTCCGTCACCTACCACACGATGCCCGCCCATGCCGAGGAGATCGCGGCCACCGGCGCGCGAGTGCTCCTGTACTCCGGGGCTGACGTACCGCTGTCCGGCCCGCCGATGCCGCTCACGGTGATGGAGCAGCTTGCGCGCACCGCCGTACGGGTGCTGCCCGGCGTTCTCACCGATCTGCGCGGCGTCCGGCCCGATCTGATCGTGCACGACTCCCTCTGCCCGTGGGGGCCGGTGGCCGCCCGCGAACTCGACGTGCCGGCGGCGTCGTCGTTCACCACGTTCGCGTTCAACCGGCACGTGCCCAGCCCCACCCGCGGCTCCTGGGAGCTGCTCGCCGCGGCGGCGTCCAATCCCCGCCAAGCCGGGGGGTATCTGAGGTCGCGCTGGGAGCTGCGCCGCCGGTACGACAGCCGTGCGGTGCCCCTGATCGACCTGGCGAACATCCGTCAGCCGCTCAACCTGGTCTACACCTCTCGGGCGCTCCACCCCGAGGCCGACAGTTTCGACCAGTCCTACCGGTTCGTCGGGCCGAGCGTCGGTGCCCGCCCAGCCGACTCGTCGTTCCCGGTCGATCGGCTGCGGGACCCGGTGCTGTACGCGTCAATGGGCACGGTGTTCGGCGCCGGCCCACAGCTGCTGCGCAGCTTCGTCGAGGCGCTCGCCCCGCTGGGTGGCACCGTGATCGTCTCCACCGGACAGACCGATCCCGCCGCGCTCGGTCCGCTGCCGGCCAACGTGATCGCCCAGCGCTCCGTACCGCAGCCGGAGGTGCTGGCCCGCGCAGCGCTGTTCATCACCCACGGCGGGGTGAACAGCGTCAACGAGGCCCTGTACGCCGGCGTCCCGATGCTGGTGGTTCCGCAGGGCGCGGACCAACTGATGGTCGCTTCCCGCATCGTCGAGCTCGACGCCGGCCTCTCGATCCGCACCGAGGACGTCAACGTGGAGGTCGTGCGCGCCCTCGCCCAGCGCCTGCTCGACGAGCCGCGATTCCGGGCCGCCGCACGCACCCTGCAGGTCGCCCAGCGTCAGGCAGGGGGCTCTTCGCGCGCCGCCGACGAACTTGAGCGCTATGTGCAGCAGACCGGCCCGGTCACTCAGCCGGCCTCTGCCGAGCTGCCACCGCAGGGCTGACCGGTGTCCCCCGTCGTCGCCATCCTGCTGCTGCTCGCCGGGCTGTCCGAGGCCGCCGGGCGTCTCCTGCCCGTGGTGGCACGGCTGCCCAGCGTGTCGCGTACCAGGGTGGTCGGGTTGATGCTGGCCGGCGCCCTGGTCGACGGCGCGGTGTTCGCGCTCTGGCCGCTGTCCGCGTGGACCCTTGCCGAGCTGGCACTGCCCACCTCACCGTCCGACGAGGCCGCGCTGATCTGGACACCAGACATGGCCGCCCCGCTGCTGCTGGCCGCGGTCCTCGCGTTCCCGCTGCTCGGGCCGCTGCTGCACCTGGTGCTCATGGTGGGAGTGGGGGCCGGCCTCGCCGCCGCGCTCGCCACGGTGGCCGGCCTCGGCTGGTGGGATGCCGCCGGCTGCGTGGCCGTCGCGGGAATCGGGCTCGGCGTCGCCGTCGAGGGCGTCCGTCGCCTGGTCGTGAGGCTCAACACGAGAAGAGCACCGGAGCCACGTACATGATCGAGTTTGCGCTCCTGCTGCTGCTCGGCGGGATCGGCCCGGTGCTGCTCGCCGAAGCTCTGCTCGCCCGCTATGAGGTGCTGGCCTATGCCGCCGGCTGGCGAACTCCCACCACCGCGCTGCCCAAGGGCATGCCCTACGCCCGGGGCGCGGACCCGGACCGCCCTCCGGACGCCTACCTGGTCTATCTGGACGGCATCGGGAAACGCCGCTTCCACGACACCCGCGACGGTGGCCGACTGGTCAAGTCCCTGATCGCCCGAGCGCCGGAGCTCAGGGTGCTGGGCCAGGTGCAGCCCTACTCGCCGCTGGCCGATCCGTTGGCCGACCGTCCGGTGTGGACCTGGCTACGCCGCCACATCGGGCTGGTGCTGTTCCTGCACAACGTCGTGCAGATCTTCGTCGCCGCCGACCGCCGGTACCGTCCCCTGTACAACCGCGCCGTCGGCTCGCAGATCGCCACGCAGCTCCGGTTCGCCGGCTACCAGCATGACAGCGGTATCCCCGTGGTACTGCTCTGTTACAGCGGCGGCGCCCAGGTCGCCACCGGCGCGGTCGACGAACTGTGGTCCCAGCTGCGCTGCCCGCTCTGGCTGATCACTCTCGGTGGGTTCCACAACGGCGCCAACGACATCACCCACGCCGAGCACCTCTGCCGGCTCACCAGTGCCGGCGACCGGATTGAGCGAGTAGGCACCTGGATGTTCCCGCAGCGGTGGCGGCTGTTCCGCTGGAGCGGCTGGAACCGGGCTGACCGCGCGGGAAAGATCACGGTGCACCGGCTCGACCCGGCGACCCACGTCGGGCCGCACAGCTACATCAGTCCGGAGGTCGGGCTACCCGATGGCCGCAGTTACCTCGACCGGACCACCGACACCGTGATCACGCTGATCCGGGAGCGCCTGGCCGCGCCTGCGGAGACCGACCGCCCGCTGCCCTGACGTCCCTGCCTGATGTCGGGGCTTGCTGGCCACCCCGGTTACCCGGCCCTCGGCCTTACCGCTGCCGTGGCACCCAGAACTCCACCTCGGTGCCCTCCGGCGGGTGACTGTGGATGCTGGTCGTGCCGCCGAGATCGGCGATCCGGCCCCGCATCGACTGAGCCACCCCCAGCCGGCCGGCGCGGGCCGCGTCGGCCAGCCGCTGTGCGTCGAACCCGACCCCGTCGTCACGGACGGTCACTCGCACCCCGTCTCCTTCGTCTTCCAACAGCACCCACGCCCGGGCGGTCTGGCCGGCGTGCAGGCGGACGTTGTCCAGGGCGGCCTCGACCGCCGCGACAAGTTCGGCGGCGGGACCCGACGGCAACACGACTGGTTCTGCGGGCGCGGACACCTCGACCATGGGGGAGGCCAGGGCGGTGAGCGCCGTCCGCAGGTCCGCTTCACCGCCGGTACGGGCCACCTCGGCGCCGCCGGTGAGTAGGTTGCGCAGCGCGACCTCCTGCTCGCCGGCCAACTTTGCCAGCTGCGAGCCGGTCGCTCCCAGCTGCGAGCCCTGCCGCTGAACCAGCGCCAGCACCTGCAGAACACCGTCGTGGATCGGCCGGGCCAGCCGGTCCCGTTCGGCGGCAGCAGCCTCCTGTCGGATCAGCTCGGCCCGTTTCCGTTCCGCCCAGCGTTCGGCAATGTGATGCGCGACGCCCAGACCGCCGATCGCCGCGCCCGCCACGAGAAGCAACACGGCCGATGTGGTGATGTGGAAGACCGGGTTGAGATACGACGACACCGGCAGGCCATCCTGCAGATACGTCACCTGGACAATCTGTAGCCCGCTGGCGGCGAGCACGCCGACGAGGGGGCCGAGCACGGCAGGAACAGCACCACGGGCCGCGAGGACCGGCGCGGTCGCGCCGGCGACCGCCGTAGCCGCCGCGGTAACCAGAACGAGCAACAGCAGCGCCGGAATGACCCGCTGCTGTTCGGCCAGTTTCTCCGGATGGCCGGTCGTGGCGGCGTACGCGATGAGCACCGCCGTTGCCGCGCCCGCCGCCAGCGTACCGGCGGCCGCGACCCGCCACCGGCTGCTGGCGGCCGCCGCACCGACCACCGCACCCGCGAGCGCACCCAGCCAGCGCACCGGACCCATCGCGCTGAGCGCGGTGAACGCCAGGATCAGCGGTGCCGCCACCGCCACCTGGACGGTTGCGACAGCGAGCGCCGCGGCCAGCGACCACAGTCCCGCGACGGCCGCCAGGCCCATCGCCACCACCAGCGTGACCACACCTGTCACCGCGATGGCCACTGCCTCGTGCCGGTACAGCGACGACCAGCTGACGTCCAGCAGCGCCGCGAGCCGCTCGGTGGTCAACAGGGACAGCGGAAGCACCAGGCACACCGCCAGCCCGGCGGCGATGACCAACCGCAACCGCTGCCACGCCCACGGGCTGGTGTCCGGCGGCCCGGCCGCGGCGCCGTCGCCACGTCGGATCCGCCGGGCCGCGGGGATGAGCGCAACGAGGGCAACCGCGGTCATACCGGCATGCCAGGCAGGCCGCGACGGGTCCGAGTACAACCAGCCGGGGCCGACCAGCGCGGAGCCGACCAGGCGGGACCCGAAAGCCAGCCCCACCAGGGCCGCGCCCACACGTGGTGAGCCGTTGCCCAACAGACTCTGGGCACCGGCGAGGACGCCCACCAGGGCGAGTGGATACGCCGCGGAATGCGCGAAGGTCAGCACCAGCGGGTACGACAGGCCCGTCAGCTGCGCCCAGACGTAGGGCACGCTCAGCAGGCCGGCCACGGCCAGCAGAAACGGCCACCAACGCAGCAGGCACAGGCCCACCACGGTCGCCAGGATGGGGATCAGGGCGAGTATCCACCCCTGACCGTGGTACACCGGCCGCACGGGCGTGGCGATGAACGGCGGCAGCCCGCCAGCGTACTGGGGCGATGTCGCTACCGTGAGTAACAGGCAGCCGCCCAGGCCAGCCAGAGCCTCCCGCCACTGCGGCGGCTTCTCCATCATGGCGCCGATCATGACCGATCCATCGGAACCGCGCCGTCCGCCCGGCCACAGGTGACGGCCGCGGCCACGCCAGGATGCGGCAGGCGGTCGGGCCGACCCTCAGGGCAGTATTCGAAGTGCCACCACTCGTTGTCGTACCTGCGGTACAGGCCGTACCGCGCGCCATGCCGCTCCAGCCAGCGAGCGCCTTCCGAGGGTCGGATGTCCAGCGCGGTGCCCGCCACGTGGCGGGACTCGTCTGGCGGGAGCGTCCACCGCCGAGCGGCCGCCACCGACCCGCTGCGCCGGACCTCCTCGGCGTAGAGAGCCGCTTGCGTGGCGGCGTCCCGGTAACCAGAGGTCAGGCCTATCAGCTCCCCGTACCGCCACAACGCCTCGCTGCGCGCCGCCTCGAAAGCCGCCCGGGCCGGGGGAGCCAGGCCGGCCAGGTTCTCGGCCGGGAAGCGCAGCGCCAGCGCCCACTGGCAGGCCGTATGGCGGGCACGCCCCGGAGCGACCACGTACGCCACGGGCGCCAGCAAAAGGGCCAGCAGCCTGGTGACGGCAGGGTAGACCAGATCCCTGGTGCGAACGGTCCGGGCAGTGCCGACACGGTGGGTGGCGTGCAGAGACATGCCCACCACGATCTCGATACCGACGGCCGTGGGCATGAGTCTGAGTACTCAGCACCGATGGCTCAGGCGGTGTCGCGGCGACGGGTCAGCTGAATGCCCGCTTCGGGAGCAGCAGCTCCTCATGATCGAGTTCACGTTCCAGAATGCGGAGCTCTTCGTCGGGCAGCCGGCCGGCGTCGCGCCAGCGCACGAGCTCCTCGCGCTGCGCGTCGATGGCAGTACGGCGGACACGAAGCGCCGTCTCGTACTGCGGTGAGGTCGGTATCTCGGATGACCCGCTCCGCTCGAGCAGATCGAGCCGCCCGCGGTAGCGCGCCAATCGGGTCAGCAGCTGCGTACGGGTGGTGTTGACGGCAACTGCGCTGTCTGGCTCGTCGGCGGCAACTTCGTCGAGGCGGGCCAAGGCGGCCTCGACCGCCGCCGAGCGGGCCTCGTTACGTACGCGAGCCTGGTCGGTCTCGTTGGCGCGCAGGCCCAGCATCCGCACGAGCGGTGCGAACGTCAGGCCCTGCCCGACGAGCGTCACCAGTACGACCACGAAGGTGCAGAACAGAAGGAGGTCGCGATCGGGGAAGGGCGCGCCACTGTCGGTGGTCAGCGGCAAAGTGAAGATCGCGGCCAGGCTGATGACGCCGCGGGTGCCGGACCAGCTCAGTGCCGTCACCTCGCGGAAGGAGAGCCGGCGGGCGTTGCGATCCGCGCGCGCGACCTGCCGGGCGCTGCTGGGCTCGTCGGGGTCGTCCTGCTCGGATATGCCACCCAACCGGGTGTGCAGCGACCGGGGGAGGGACTGGGTCAACACCAGCCACGCCGGGCGGAGAAGCAGCACCACGCCGACAGATATCGCGACGGCGATGACGATGGTGGACAGGTCGTACTGGCGCAGGCCCTTGATGACCTCGGGAAGCTGCTGGCCGATCAACAGGAAGACGAAGCCTTCGAGGAGGAAGTCGACCAGCCGCCACACCGCGCTGGTCTGCAGCCGGGCGGCGCCGGACCCGAGCTGGGGCGTCTGATGGCCGACGATCAGCCCGGCGACCACCACGGCGAGCACTCCGGAGACGTGTAGCTCCTCGCCCAGCAGGTAGGCCACGAACGGTGTCGCGAGCGAGATGGCGTTGGACATCAACGGGTCCGCGGTGAGCGGTCGGGCCAGACGTACCGCCCAGGCGACGGCCGCCCCCACGGCGACCCCGCCGACCGCCGCCAGCAAGAACTGCCCAACGGCGGACGGGAACGAGAACTCACCACCTACGGCAGCGGCCACCGCGACGCTGAGCATCGTCAGCGCGGTGGCGTCGTTCAGCAGTCCCTCGCCCTGAATGAGCGTGACCAGCTTCGGCGGCAGGTTGACCCGGCGGCCCACCGCCAGGGCGGCCACCGGGTCGGGCGGCGCGATAGCGGCGCCGACCGCGATGCCGGCAGCCAGGGTCGCCCCGGCGACGAACAGGTGGAACCCGACTCCCACGAGTACCGCGGTGAGGAGCACCAGCACCACGGACAGGCTGACCACGATGCGGAGGTTCCGGCGGATGTCCAGCAGCGAGGAGTCCAGTGCGGCGCTGTAGAGCAACGGCGGCAGCACGACCATGAGCACAAGGTCGGGATCAAGGCTGACGTTGGGGCCCGGGAGCAGCGCGTACGCGATGCCGATCAGCGGCAGAAGCGCTGCCGCCGGCAGGCCGGTGTGGGCCGCCACCCACCGCACGGCGACGATGACCGCGACGGCGGCGAGCACGAACAACAACATCGAATGGGTGCTCACCTGGCGACTTCCCCCTGGAGCGGCGCGAGGTGCGAGGTTCTTCGGGTCGACTGCCGGCTCGCGGCCGAGCCGGCCGGTCGTATCCGATCGGTGACACCCGTCGACGCCGTAAGGCCTGGCAGCGCGGCCTGCAGCAATCCCGAGCCTACCCGTTTGATCAACGCGCCGTTCAGCGGCGGTCCCGGGAGAGCGTGCGACCAGGGGAGGACGTCGCGCAGCTCAGCGGTGGGATGGTTGTACCGAGAGTTCGTGCTGGAAGACGTTCCGTGGGTCCCATCGGGCCTTGACCTGCTGCAGTCGCGGGTAGTTGGGGCCGTAGTAGAGGTCGGTCCAGGATCGGGATTCGGCGGCTCGTGGCCGCTGGTGTCGACCAGCGGCCACGAGCCTTCGCCGACGGCTGCTAACCGACGACCACGACACCGCCGTCCTGCACCGGTTGCAGGTGGGCCGGGTCGAGGTCGTCGGGCGCACCCCGCCCGCTGTCGTAGACGACCCGTCCGCCGTCGTTCTCCCAGATCCTGATCCGGAACCGGTCCACGTCGCGCCCGCCCGCCGCGTCGTCGGCGACCGTCACCTGGTACGAGTACCCGGACTGGCCATTCACCGTGCCCTCGCCGCGGTACTGGCCCACCGCGCCGGAGACGGTCAGGCGCTCGTTCGTCGTCCCGGCGAACGCGAAGTCGCGGTCCCGCAGCCGGAACGTGGTCTCCCCGAACGGGGTGGGCGAGCCCTTCACCAGGCCGGCGACGAAGGCGAATTCGCCCGGGCCGGTGGCGGTCAGGTCCGCGCTCCAGGACCCAGGTGGGGAGACGATCGCACCCGCACCGGCGACCGTGACATCAGCCGGGTCGTAGACCACGATCCGGATCGTCTGCTGCCCCGTCCCGCCGTCGCTGTCGGTGATGGTGAGGCGGGCGAGGTGCACACCGGGCCCCAGGTTGCCGGTGGCCACACAGACGCCCTCGTTGCGCGCCTCGGTGACCACGCCGGGGATCGCCGGCTCGGCATCGTCGACGTCCAGTCCATCGTGCACCGGTGAGCGTCCGGGACGCCCGGGTCGGTGAACGTGGCCCGCACGCTGACCGGACCGGCCGCCCGCAACTCCTCGTCGAGCGCGATCGGGCTCACCTCGATCGGCGGGTTCGCCACGGTGACCGTCACGGTGTCGGTCGTGGTGCCGTGCCGGGCGTCGGTGGCGGTGAGTTCCAGCCGATAGGTGCCACCCCGGTTGACCCGGAACGACGGCCGGCTGGCCGTCCCCTCCAGTTGCAGGCCGCTGCCGAGCCCGCCGCCGTTCGGCTCGGCGAGCACCGTCCAGGACAGGGTCACCGGGTCGCCGTCCGGGTCGGTGGTCCGGCTCGCGTCCGGGGTGACCACGTCGCCCTCGGTAGCTGTCCGGTCCGGCCCGGCGTCGGCGAGCGGTGGGCTGCCGGCGGGCAGCAGCCGTCCCACGGTCACCTCCGTGCGCGCGGTGGCCTGGCCACCGTCGGCATCGGTGGCGGTGACGGTGATGAGGTGGCTTCCCTCGGTGAGCTGTCCGGGGGTGAGGGTGGCGCCCGCGCCGAGGTCGCCGTCGAGGCTGGACGCCCAGCGCACGGCGGAGCCGTCGAGGGTGCCCTGCTCCGGGTCGGCGGCCGACGCGGCCAGCGTCACCGTCTGCCCGACGGCGAAGAACGCGCCGCCGAGCGGGGCGGTGATCCGTACCGCCGGGGTCTTGCCGGCGACCGTGAGCGGCCCGCTGGTGGCCTCGGCGGTGTTGACCCCGTCGGTGGCCCGTACCCGCAGCCGGCCGGTGGCCGCACCGCCGGTGCCCGCGAGCAGCCCGGCATCGAGGGTGTACGACGTCCCGGTGACGCCGTTGGCCAGCACCCGCCAGTCGTCGGACCCGTCCGGGCTGTAGAGGACGCTCGCGGTGACCGGGCCGCCGTCGGCGTCGCCGGCCGTCCAGCGGAGCGTGACCGGCCCGGTGGCCGGCACCGGGTCGGGCGGTGCCTCGCCGGTCAGCGACACGGCGGGCCGGTTCGCCGACACCGCGAGGGCGGCGAGTTCCCGTCCCGTCCGGGTGTCCACCAGGGTCACCCGTCGGGTGCCGGGTGCGAAGTCCACCACCTCGTCGAAGGTGCGTGTCGCCCCGTGTTCGGTGGCAGCCGGTGGGGTGAACGCGTGCTCGACCAGGGTGGTGCCGGCGGCGTCGAGCAGCCGCAGCGCGTACGGGCCGGGGCTGGTCGCCGGGCGCTGGGTGATCCTGGCGACGCGCTGCCCGGTGGGCAACCCCTGCCCGTCCGTCCACATCGGCCGGACGAGTCGGGAAGGCGATTGCGTCGGCGACGATCGGCAACGAGCGGAGGCTCGTCAGGTCAGTGGCGGCCGGGGGTGGCGTGCACAGGGTGGAGTCGCCTTCCTGACCCTGCTGAGACGGCGGCCGGGCACCGGGGGAGACGGGTCAGGAGGCGGCCAGTCGATCCAGCAGTTCGTTGAGCAGGGCCTGCTCCCCGGCTGACAGGCCGGCCGAATCTTGATCGAGCAGTGTGCGCAGGGTCAGTGCGGTGCAGGCGCGGGTCATCGCCGGTTGGTCGGCCTCCGGGCTGTTCCGCAGGACACCGGCGAGCGCTGCTTCGCGGACGCGATCGGAGAGGTTCATGTCGCGCTGGTCATCCGGCTGGGTGATGAGACTGAGAGTGGCACCGATGTTGGCGGCCAGGATCTGCTCGGCCGCGTCGTCGGCCGGCACCTTGAGCAGCCCTTCCCGCGCTGCCGCGACCAGCAGGTCCCGCAGGATGGCATGCGCTGGTGCGGTGATGGTGCAGGGCTTACCGAGCTCGACCTGTCCGTACAACAGCGCGTAGAACGTCGGATGGTCCAGCCCGAACTGGACATGCCGGTCCCAGCCCTGGCGGATGGCGTCCACCGGATCGCCGGTGTCGCCGGAAGCCGGCGAGGGCCGGACGTACTGGGCAAAACCGTGGCCGATCACCGCGTCGACCAGACCCTGCTTGCTGCCGAAGTGGTGGTACAGAGTTGGTGCCTGCACTCCGGCGCGTTCACAGACCGCTCGGGTCGACAGGGCGCGGTCGTCGGAGCTGGCCAGAAGTTCGGCTGCGGCCAGCAGGAGTCGGTCCCGGGTGGTTCCGGTCGATGCTCTACTGCCCATGGCGCTAGCATATTCGATGTAGCGCTACGTACCCAGCTGTAGCGGTATGAGTGGGTGGGGTGGTGGCTGAACTGGGCCCGGCAGCCGGTCACGACCAGGGGTTCTGGCGGAGGCGCATGGTTGGGCGCTACAGTTGCCACTGTAGCGATTGACATTCTTTCGGTGCCCACGTTTCTGCTCGCTCGCCGAGGGCAAATGCTGCTCAGGGGTCCCGCCAGTCCGCACAGCCCATCCCGCGCCGCCGCACGGGTCGCCGACGACAACGTGAACGGCGCCACCCCGAAAGGTGCAATCAGGTGCGTGCAGGGTCCAGTCGGTGCACCTCGGAGGCTTCGGCCACGGCTCGGCGAGTGACATCATGAGATGCACGTTCCCCCTCCGGCGGTCGAGCCTTGTTCGTGGCAGGCCCGTCCCACCACACCAACCGGCTCGAACGACCGCAGACGCGCAGCGGCAGCGGTGGGCGGTCGAGACGATGGCGGTGGCTCCACACGACCACCTGCTGGAGATCGGTTGCGGTCGAGGAACAGCCGTCGCGCTGGTCGCCGAACGACTCACCACCGGCAAGATCGTGGCGATCGATCGCGCGGCGACGATGGCGCGGCTCGCAGCAGAACGGAACGCGAGCCACATCAGCGCCGGCCGGGCCGAGATTCGACGTGCGGGGTTCGAGTCGGCCGATCTTGCGGCCTGTCGCTTCACCAAGATTTTCGCAGTGAACGTCAGCCTGTTCTGGCTGGGCGCCGCGACAGAGCAGATCGAGCGGATCCGGGACCTGCTGGCTCCGGGGGGCGTGTTCTACGTCTTCGGTGAGCGGCCCACGTCTGCGAACGCCACGGGGAACGTCATGTCGACCGAACGCCTGCTCCGCGCACACGGGTTCCGCACGACAAGATCAATCGTGGCTCGCGGGCAGAGCCGCCTGTTCACCTGCGTCACCGGTACGCCGATCTGACGATCGATGATGGACGGCACGGTCGGTGGCTTCCGCCGCGCCGCGTGGGTGTCGGAGCCCGGGTGGTGACCGGGCCCCGACACCCGCCGAGGGATGTCCGGCGATGGGGAAGGGGCCGTCATTCCCCTCCGCCTGGTTTGGGTCGAACCAGCGGGTCAGCGGCGCGGCTTGGGTGCGATGCGCGGCAGGACGTACGGCGGTCCCGCGAAGATCAGGTCGGACTTGAGCTCGTGGTACGCCCGCTTGGGTTGGTAGCTCTCGTCGTAGATGGTGGCCATGCCCTGCGGCGGGTCGTTGAACCAGCCCGGCACCCAGGAGTGCTTGTCGCTGAAGCCCCAGACGGTGTAGGACAGGCAGCTGCGTACGGCGAGGCAGGCCTTCATCAGCACGCTGAAGTTGGCGGCCGACGCCTGCAACCTGGGGTTGATCTCCGCCGAGTTGCCGGCCCGGACCGCCTCGGTCATCTCGCTGCGGACGTCGACCTCGGTGAACGCGGTGGCGACACCGAGCGCGGCGAACTCCTTCAGTGCGGCGGTCACCTGGAGGGTGTCGTAGTTGCCGTACTGGGTGCCCAGGTGGCCCTGGGAGCCGACGCCGTCGATCGGGACGCCCTGAGCGAGCAGACCCTTGACCATGTCGTGGACGAACTGCGGCTTGTCGTCGGCCGGATTGCCGGAGCCGAACGCCTCGATGTTGTAGTCGTTGTAGAACAGCAGCGCCTTGGGATCGGCGGCGCGTGCCCAGCGGAACGCGTCGGCGATGTAGCCGGGCCCGAGGTTCTGGGCCCAGAAGCCCTTGTAGTGCAGGGTGGACGGGGTGTCCCACGGGTCGCTGACCGCCTCGTTGACCACGTCCCACTGCCAGATCTTGCCCTTGTATCGGCTGACGACGGTGGTGATGTGCCTGCGTAGCAGCTCGCGCAGCTCCTGCCTGCTGATGGAGCCGTCGGCGACGCCACTGGTCAGCCAGGCGGGCAGCTGGTTGTGCCAGACCAGCACGTGGCCGCGCACGCTCTGCCTGTTGCGCTTGGCGAACTCGACGAGCTGGTCTGCCGCGGCCCAGTCGTAGGCGCCGCGGGTGGGCTCCAGGCTCTCCCACTTCATCGCGTTCTCGGCGGTGACCGAGGAGAACTCGGAGGTGGTCAGCCGGCGGTACTGCGGGTCGCTGGTGTCGTTGAGGGCCGCCATGTCCACCGCGGTGCCGACCTGGAGGCCGTGGCGCAGGCCGAGAGTGGCCAGGCTCTGCGCGGTCGGATCGTAGGGCCGGTTCGCGGCGGCTGGCACCGTGTTCAAGGCCGCAACGGTCGCGACGGCGACCGCGCCGGCGGTCATCCACCGTCTTAGCTTCATCTGCCTTCCTTTCATATTGATCGACAAGCGTCGATCATGAAACAGAGGGTGCGGGGCCGGTGCTGATGATCTGGGGGTGGGGTCGACGCCGGGTGTCGAGCGGTCGGGCTGACCGTGGGTGGTGCCGGTAGCTCGGGGTGGAAACCGGAAAGCTGCTCGAAACATTATGGTTGTCGATGTTCCTCGTCAACCTCGAAAACTTCCGGAAATCAGTTGTGTGAGCTGCGAAGCCCTGATTGCGCTGATGCCGAAACTTTCGAAGGGTGGCGGCGCGACGGCATAGCCGGCAACACGAGGTCGCCGGCTGTGCCGTACGTGGATGTGTCTGCGGGTTGCCCTAGGCGCGGACCACGGCATCGCGCCAGAGACGCGGCCTAACGTCGACGGGCAGGCGGCGACGTGGTTGCCGACCCCTGACGCCCCGACCGCTGCGGGCCGGTCGGCTGGGCATGCCAGCGGGCCAGTTCGTCGGCGGTGGCGACGCGTACCGGGTCGGGGTTGGCCCAGCTCCAGTTGGGGTGGGCCCGGTTGGTGAGAAGGACGAACACGAGCTTGTGGGTGGGGTCGACCAGCAGGGAGGTGCCGGTGAAGCCGGTATGCCCGAAGGTGGTCGGACGGCTGAGCCGACCCATGAACCAGGGCTGGTTGAGCACCACGCCGAGCCCGTGGTCGGCGGTGCGGTGTGGCCGTTCGGGGTCGACGGCGGGCAGTCCAGCGTTGGCGTTGGTGAGCATCCGGCGCACCGTGCTCTCGGCCAGGACCCGGCGCCCACCGTAGGTGCCGCCGTCGAGCAGGAGTTGACCGATGACGGCGACCTCCTGGGCGGTGCTGAAGATGCCGGCGTGCCCGGCGATGCCGCCGAGGTGGTTGGCCACGTCGTCGTGCACGACCCCGCGGAGAAGTCCGCGTGAGGAGCGGGCGTCGGTGGCGACCATCCGAGCGTCCCGTTCGGTGCTGCTGATCCAGGTGTTCGGATTGAAGCCCGTCCACCGCAGGCCGAGCGGGTCGGTCAGTCCGGTCTTCAGGGCCTGGTCGAGGCGTTGGCCGGTGACCTTCTCGACGAGCTTGCCGGCGACCATCAGGCCGACGCTGGAGTAGCGGAACACCCGGCCGGGCACGCCGCCGCTGACCAGCGGGGTGGCCAGGACCGCCTTCCACTTCTCGGCGAGGGTGGGGTAGCCGGTGACGGTGGCGCCCACGGGCAGACCGCTGGTGTGCGCCAGGAGCATCGCCACGGTGACGGCCGACTTGCCGGTGCCGGTGAACTCGGGCAGGTAGCTCACCACTGGTGCGTCGAGGTCGAGGCGCCCCTGCTCGACCTGCTGCAGCACGAGGATGGCCGTGTAGACCTTCGTGATCGACGCGAGGTCGAAGATGGAGTCGGGACGCATCCGGACGCGCTGCGCGGCTGGCAGGAGCACCGGCCCGGCGCCGAAGCGAAGCGCCTCGCCGACGGTTGCCTGAGCGCTCGGCTGCCCGCCGGCGAGGGTGAGCGCCACCGCCCCCGCGTACGTGGGGTGCGAGGGGTTCTGGCTGGTGGGCTGCAGGTGGACGTTCAGGACGCCGGTCAGCCGCTGGCTGATCGTTCTCGACGTGCGGGCCAGGGGGCCGGTGGCCGCGGCGCCACCCTGTCCGGCTACGGGCTCAGCCGGGATCTGCCATGAGCCGGCCTGCCCGGTCGAAGGCTTCGACTGGCAGCCGGTGAGCGCCGCAGCGGCAGCGGAGAGTCCGAGGCCAAGCATCGAGCGTCGATCGATACGCACGGCAGGATCATGCCATCTCATCAGGCGTGACGACAGCGCAGCTCTGCGACCGGCTGTTGTCCGTACCTCTGTCGATGGACGGACGGCCACGCGGTCCGTGGTTGGATGCGGGCATGGCTGAGTATCCGCAACTGCTGCACACGGTCATCGACACCACCGACGTCCGTGCCCTTGCCGAGTTCTATCGGCAACTCCTGGGACTGCGGTACCGGCAGGGCGACGAACCTCCGGCGGACGGGGTTGCGGACGACGCGGACTGGCTCGTCCTCGTGGACGCGAACGGGGCCCGCAGGCTGGCGTTTCAGCAGGTGGAGCGTCTGGAGCGTACGACGTGGCCCAAGCATGACATTCCCATGCAGATGCACCTCGACTGCACAGTGTCCAGTTTCGAGGAGCTGCAGCGGCAGCGGGAGCGGGCCGAGTCGCTCGGGGCGCAGTTGCTGCTGGACCGGTCGGACCACGCGGACGAGCCGCTCTATGTCCTCGCGGACCTCTCGGGTCACCCGTTCTGCATCTTCGTCGGCTGATCCGCGGCTTTTCGCCACGCGGTCGCCGCTGGGCGGCATGTTTCGCTCGGATCAACCCGTTGACACGGCCGTGGTCTGCCCGGAACTATCAGCCACAGTCCAGCGGTCCCGCGTCGTCGGTCACGAGCTTCATGACAACGATGTCAGGATCGATCGCAGCAGCCATGGTCCACTCTGCCCAGACGTTCGACGTACTCGACCCGTTCGAGGCGAAAGGCCCTGTCCCCATGTCGCATTCCCCCCCTGTGCGCTCCTGGTCCCCTCGTCTGCTCGCCGCGACAACCGCAGTCCTGCTCCCGGTAGGGCTGCTCGTCGCCGCACCGCTGGCCAGCGCCGCGCCCCCCACGCCGCAGCCCGGCAACTTCAACTCCTCGTTCGAGTCGGCCGACCCGCAACCCGCCACGAGCACCGTGGAGATCGGCCAGAACGGAAAGCCGATCCAGGCGAACCTCAGCGGATCGGTCACCACGCTGCCAGGAAGCCTGCTCGACCAGGTCAGCGCGGTAACCGCGAGCGCCGACAACCCGCCCAACGAGATCGCCGCGAACCTCAAGGACGACGACCCCGCGACAAAGTGGCTGGTGTTCGCCTCGACCGGCTGGGTGACCTACCGGCTGGCTGAGCCCGCGGCGGTCGTGCGGTACTCGCTGACCTCAGCGGACGACGCACCCGGCCGCGACCCCCGGGACTTCGTCGTGCAGGGCTCGAACGACGGCAGTACCTGGACCGACCTGGACCGGCGCGCCGGCGAGACGTTCAGCGGGCGGTTCGCCACCAACATCTACAGCTTCACCAACACGACCGCCTACGGCTACTACCGGCTGAACGTCGCCGCGAACTCCGGTGACCCCCTCGTGCAACTCGCCGACTGGAACATCAGCGACGGCTCGGACGTGCGGCCGCCGGCCACCCCCATGGTCAGCGAGGTCGGCGCCGGTCCGGACGGCGGCTACACCACGAAGCCGGAGGCCGGTTTCACCGGATTGGCCGCACTGCGGTACTCCGGTGGCGCCGAAGGCGACGGACGCTCGTACGGGACCAACAAGCTGTTCGACGTCGACATCCCGGTCGGGCCGAAGACCCGGCTGTCCTACAAGATCTTCCCTGAGTTCACCGGGAAGGACGGACGCTACCCGTCCACCTACGCGGCGGTTGACCTGCACTTCACCGACGGCAGCTACCTGAGCGGGCGTTCGCCCGTCGACCAGCACGGCTACGCGCTCACCGCAGCCGGACAGGGTGCGTCGAAGGTGCTCTACGCCGATCAGTGGAACGCGGTGCAGTCCGACATCGGCGCCGTGGCAGACGGCAAGACGATCGACCGGATCCTGCTCGCCTACGACAATCCGCAGGCCACCGGGCAGACCCGGTTCCAGGGCTGGCTCGACGACGTCGAGCTGACGGGCTCGCCGGCGTCGATCGACGGCTCACGGCTGACCAACTACGTCGACACCCGGCGCGGGACCAACTCGACGGGCGGGTTCTCGCGCGGCAACAACCTGCCGATCACCTCCGTGCCGAACGGCTTCAACTTCTTCACGCCGGTGACCGATGCCACGTCCAACTCGTGGGAGTACCAGTACCACCGGGTCAACAACGCGGCCAACCTGCCGACCCTGCAGGGCCTCGCGATCTCTCACGAGCCCAGCCCGTGGATGGGTGACCGCAACCAGATGTCGGTCATGCCGGTGGCGGGCGACAGACCCCTCACCGGGACGCCCGCCAGCCGGGCGCTCGCCTTCAGCCACGAGGACGAGACGGCGCAGCCGGACCTCTACCGGGTCACGACGCAGAACGGTCTGACGGCGGAGATGTCGCCGACCGACCACGCCGGAATCATGCGGTTCA
Organism: Micromonospora sp. NBC_00389; assembly: GCF_036059255.1. NCBI lineage: Bacteria > Bacillati > Actinomycetota > Actinomycetes > Micromonosporales > Micromonosporaceae > Micromonospora > Micromonospora sp. NBC_00389. The sequence goes on from NZ_CP107947.1 coordinate 3,531,354, forward strand.
CCTTCCCGTCCGGCCAGCCGACCGGAAGCCTCGTCTTCTACAACGGCACGTTCACCATCGGCGCGGACGGCACGTTCACCGGCTGGGTCGACAACGGAAGCGGCCTGTCGGCCGGTCGTACCCGGATGTTCGTGTCCGGCGCCTTCGACCGGGCGCCGACGGCGTCCTCGGCGACGTCCGCCACCTTCGACGTCACCGCGGACCGTCAGGTGACGATGCGCATCGCGACGTCGTTCCTCTCGGTCGACCAGGCCCGCCGGAATCTCGACCTGGAGGTCACCGGGAAGAGCTTCGACCAGGTCCACGCCGCCGCCACCGCGGCTTGGAAGGATCGACTCGGCCGGGTTGAGGTCCGGGGCGCGACCGAGGCGCAGTTGGTCACGATGTACTCGAACCTCTACCGGCTGAACCTGTACCCGAACTCGCAGTCGGAGAACACCGGCACCGCCGCCGCGCCGCGCTGGCAGTACGCGAGCCCGGTGTCGGCGCCGACCGGTACGTCGACCCCCACCCAGACCGGCGCGAAGATCGTCGACGGGCAGATCTACGTCAACAACGGCTTCTGGGACACCTACCGCACCGTGTGGCCCGCCTACGCGCTGCTCTACCCGGACGTCGCAGCCAAGATCTCTGACGGGTTCGTCCAGCACTACCGCGACGGCGGTTGGATCGCCCGCTGGTCGTCTCCCGGTTACGCCGACCTGATGACCGGCACCAGCGCCAACGTGGCACTGGCGCAGGCGTACCTCACCGGGGTCAAGCTGCCCGACCCGCTGGCGGCGTACGACGCGGCGGTCAAGGACGCGACCGTCGCGTCCGGGCGCAGCGAGGTCGGCCGTAAGGGCATCGAGACCTCGCTGTTCCTCGGCTACACGCCGACCTCCACCGGGGAGTCGGTGTCGTGGGCGCTGGAGGGCTTCATCAACGACTACGGCATCGGCAACATGGGTGCGGCCCTGGCCAAGGACCCGGCCACGCCGAAGTCGGAGCGCGAGCGGCTCAAGGAGGAGTCGCGGTACTTCCTGGAGCGCGCCCGCAACTACGTCCACCTCTTCGATCCGAAGACGAAGCTGTTCCAGGGCCGCGACGCCGCCGGCAACTTCCTCGCCGGTGACCCGCTGGACTGGGGTGGCGTCTACACCGAGACCAACGGGTGGAACTTCGCGTTCACCGCGCAGCAGGACGGCCAGGGACTGGTCAACCTGTACGGCGGCCAGAAGGCGCTGCAGGACAAGCTCGACGAGTTCTTCTCCACCCCGGAGAAGGCCGACCGTCCCGGCGGTTACGGCGGCACGATCCACGAGATGCTTGAGGCCCAGGCGGTGCGGATGGGTCAGCTCGGCATGAGCAACCAGCCGTCGCACCACATCCCGTACATGTACGACTTCGCGGGCGCGCCGGCCAAGACGCAGGCGATCGTGCGGGAGATCCTGCAGCGCCTCTACGTCGGCAGCGAGATCGGCCAGGGCTACCTGGGCGACGAGGACAACGGCGAGATGTCGGCGTGGTACATCCTCAGCTCGCTGGGCATCTACCCGCTGCAGGCCGGGTCCGCCCAGTGGGCCATCGGCTCGCCGCAGTTCACCAAGATGACCGTCCACCGCACGAGCGGCGACATCGTCGTCAACGCGTCGAACAACAGCACGACGAACGTCTACGTGCAGAGCGTCAAGGTCAACGGTAAGAAGCAGCGCGAGGTGTCCCTCGACGTGTCCGCGCTCGCCAAGGGCGGCACGATCGACTTCCAGATGGGTCCCAAGCCGTCGTCCTGGGGCAGCGGCAAGAACGACGCGCCGCCGTCACTGACCAAGGGTGACGCCGCGCCCAAGCCGCTGCAGGACACCACCGGCCCCGGTCTCGGCACCGCGACCGCGAGTGACGGGCAGGACGCGTCGAAGCTGTTCGACGACTCGTCGACCACGCAGCTGACGTTCACCTCGGCCACGCCGCAGATCAGCTGGGCCTCCCGTGCTGGCAAGCAGAAGCCGAGGTACTACACCGTCACCTCCGGTGCGGCCGCGGGCGATCCGGCGGCCTGGCGACTGCAGGGCTCCAACGACGGCATCACCTGGAGCACCGTCGACTCCCGAAAGGACGAGGTGTTCCCGTGGCGTAACCAGACCCGTCCGTTCACGATCAGCGATCCGGGACGGTTCGCGCAGTTCCGCCTCGCCGTGACGAAGACCGTCGGCGCCGCCCAGACGAACCTCGCCGAGATCGAGTTGCTCGCCGGAGGCGACCTCGAAATCGGTGGCGGCGACATCTCGGTGACCGCCGCGGGCAGCGTGCACGCGACGTCCGGCGTGCCCGTGTCGGTGCCGTTGGCCTCCGTCACCGGGGGCACCGCCACCGGCTACCGGGCCACGATCGACTGGGGTGACGGCTCACCGGTCACCGAAGGAACCCTGACGCTGAGCTCTCGGGCCGTCTACAGCGTCAGTGGCGCGCACACCTACGCCACGCCGGGTCACCACCAGGCGAGCGTCACGGTGACCGACGGCACCGGCCAGAGCTCGGCGACGGTCGGCGTCGACGTGGCCTACGCGCCGAGTTCCGGGCTCACCGCGGCATTCGACACCGTCTGCATCGGCGACGAGGGCGCCCTCGCGGCGAACTGCGACGCCAAGTCGTGGGCGTACTCGCGGGCGGCCCTGACGGCAGCCGGCGTGACCCAGGGCCAGCGGCACGAGGTGCCCGGGACGGCACTGACCTTCACGCTGCCGGCGATCCCGGCGGGTCAGCCGGACAATGCCACCGGTAACGGCAAGACGATCGTTCTGAACCTTCCGACCGACGCCAGGAGCATCTCGTTCATCGGCGCCGGCACGCAGGGCAACCAGAGCACCACCGGCACGGCGACGTTCAGCGACGGCAGCACCGCCAGCATCCCGATCCAGATGAGTGACTGGACGCTGGGCGGCAACGCCAACGGCACTCCGTCCTACGGCAACATCGTCGTCGCCAAGGCCGCGTACCGGCTGAGCGGTACGAGCCGGGACGGCGCGCAGCCGTTCCTGTTCGCCACCGCGCCGTACCAGATCCCGGCGGGCAAGACGCTCGTCTCGGTGACCCTCCCGACGCAGACCGGCAACCCCGGCTCGGAGGGCAGGATCCACGTGTTCGCCATCGCGGACGACGGCACACCGGCCCCCGCGCTGGCGACCGTCGCCCCGAGTGACCAGACGGTCAACGCCGGTCAGGTCCTCTCGGCGAAGCTCGGCTCGGTCACCGGCGGCGTGCCCGGCACCCCGGGCTACCGCGCCCGCGTCCAGTGGGGTGACGGCACGATTCCGGGCGACGTCACGATCGACCAGTCCGGTGTGATGAGCGGACAGCACACCTACACGCAGGAGGGCACCTACACGGTGCACGTCACCGCGTGGGACACGTTGTCGAGCAGCACCGGGACGTTCACCGTGACCGTGGCACGTGGCGCCCGCCAGCCGGCGATCGCGGTGTCCGCGTCCGCCACCACTGGTGACACGATCACCGTCAACGGCAGCGGGTTCGCTGCCGGTGAGCAGGTGACCGTGACTCTCGGCACCAGCCCGACACGGACCATGAAGGTCGCGGCCTCCGCGGCGGGAGCGGTCCGAGTCTCGGTCCCGACGTCCGATGACGCGCAGCCCGGCCGGTACTCCGTCACCGCCACCGGCGCGTCCTCGCGGACTCCGGCGACGGCCACCGTCCAGGTGACCGAGCAGCAGGAGGCGCCGAGGTACGCACCGGCAGCGGCGTTGACGACCACGGCGGGCCCGCGCGGCACCGCGATCACGGTCGACGGTTCCGGGTTCGCGCCGAATGAGGCGGTCACCATCAGCCTTGGTGACGGCCTCGCGGTAAGCACCGTGCGCGCGAATGGTGACGGCGTCATCTCTGGCGCGACCGTCAGCGTTCCCGGGGCGGCGAAGGCCGGCTCGACCAGCGTCACGCTGGCAGGGGCGAAGTCGACGACGCGGGTTTCCCTGCCCTTCACCGTCACCGGCCCGAACTGAGCCGGAGGTGACAGAGCCGCCGTGGGCGGGCCGTGATCACGGCCCGCCCACGGCGGCGGCGCATCTTACCCAGGTGGCAATCGGTCGCCCCGGTCCTTGTGCAACCCGCCGTCCTGGCCTGCCCACCGCCCTACGATTCAACCTTGTCCAGCAGGCCCGAACCGCGTTCAGGCACGGGGAGCAGTCGACAAGAGGGGCCGGTGCGATGGCAACGTTCGATGAGGTGAAGCAGGTCGATGCCGGTGTCCTGAATATCGGCTACGTCGACGCTGGCCCGTCGGATGGTGCCGCCGTGATCCTTCTCCACGGCTGGCCGTACGACATTCACAGCTTCGTTGACGTCGTGCCGCTGCTGACGGACGCCGGCTACCGGGTCATCGTGCCGTACCTGCGTGGATTCGGCTCGACGCGGTTCCGGTCCGACGAATCAATTCGGAACGGCCAACCGGCGGCCATCGCACGCGACCTCGTCGCCCTCATGGACGCCCTCAAGATTGAGGCGGCGAAGCTGGCCGGCTTCGACTGGGGTGCCCGCACCGCCGACATCGTGGCCGCGCTGTGGCCCGAGCGGTGCCGCGGCCTGGTCTCGGTGAGCGGCTATCTGATCGACGGCCAGGAATCGGGCCGGAACCCGCTCCCGCCGAAGGCGGAAATTGCCTGGTGGTACCAGTTCTACTTCGCCACCGAACGCGGCCGGAAAGGGTACGACAAGAACCGGCGCGACTTCGCCAAGCTGATCTGGCACACCGCCTCGCCGAGATGGATGTTCGACGACGCGACATTCGACCGCAGCGCGGCGGCGTTCGACAACCCCGATCACGTCGAAATCGTGATCCACAACTACCGGTGGCGGCTGGCCCTCGCCGCGGGTGAGCCGCAGTACGAGGAGTTCGAGAAACGGCTGGCCGACAAGCCGAAGATCACGGTGCCCAGCATCTCCCTGGAAGGGGATGCCAACGGTGCGCCACACCTGGAGCCCAGCGTCTACGGCGCGCAGTTCTCCGGCCGGTACGAACACCGGACCATCAGCGGCGGGGTGGGGCACAACCTGCCGCAGGAGGCGCCCGGGGCCTTCGCCGACGCGGTGCTGCAGGTCTGAGCCGCCCCCGAGCGGGCCGCGCCAACGGCCTCTCTCAGGCTGCCCCACCGGCCGGTCGCCGTCGCTTGTGCCCGCGCTGCTGAGCGGCCAGATCGCGTCCCGACGGTTCGGGGCGTTCGACGCGGGTGGGGTTGCCGCGTACGAGCTCGTCGTGGATACGCCAGCGGGATGTGGTGACGGCGCGTCGGGCCGCCTCGTCGCCGTGCTCGATGCGCTGTCGCAGCAGGTTCAGGGCGATCCGGCGGTTCAGGCCGAACTGCCGCTCGTCGTCCACCACCACGACGATGCCCGAGGGGCGGTGGGTCGCCCGTACCGCCGTGCTGGCCTTGTTGCGGTGCTGACCACCGGGGCCCCCGGTACGGCAGGCCACGATGTCGACATCCGCCTCCGTGAACCTCGTCGGCGCGGCGTCGAGCTGGGGCGGTTGAGCGATGACGTACCAGTTCTTGCGCCCGGTGCTCGCCCGGTACGGGCTGGGAGCCTGCCAGCACAGGGTGCCGGTCCAGGAGGCGGCGAACGCCTCGGCGCCGGCGCCCGAGACCTGGATCAGGACCGACCGGTAGGTGTCGGGCCGGTCGCCCGGCACGGCCTGGACCCGCTGGGTCGTCAGGCGCTGTCCGGTGGCGTCGTCCTCCAGGCGGCTCAGCAGTTGGGCCAGCGCCCAGGCGCACTCCTGCGGGCCACGCCCGGCCGACAGCAGCAGCTGGACGCTCATCGCCGGCCTCGCCCGCGGCGCTGGTCCCGGCGGTCGGATCGGTGCGGGGACCCGAGGTCGGGTGTCTTGTAGGTGACCAGCGGAGTGGTGGTGGCCACCGGCGTGGCCAGGTGGTGGTCGACGAGGTCGGCGATCACCTGCTCGATGCGCTTGTACGCCGTGGGTGCCTCCTCGAAGAGCAGTTGGCGGTCGCCGCACACCACGATCGAGCCCACCGGTGTGCGGCGCAGCTCCTCGACCGTGTGCTTGGCCCGGCCTCGGCGCAGGGCGTCGGCGCGGGACATCTTGCGGCCCGCGCCGTGCGCCACCGAGTGGTTGGCGTCCGAGCCGGCGTGGGCGGCCACGAGGTACGAGGCGGTACCGCGCGTACCGGCGATGAGCACGTCGCGGCCGTCGCCGGCGGCAGCCCCCTTGCGGTGCAGGTAGACCCCGTCACGGACCTCGACCAGGTTGTGGCACTGGTCGACGATCGGCTCGGTTGGTTCGGCGCCCAGGGCGTGCGCGACCCGGGCGGCCATCAATCGCCGGTTGAGCGACCCCCATCGCACGGCGTCGTCATGCATCGCCAGGTAGGCCGCCGGATCGGGGGCGGGGCCGGCACCGTGGGCACCGGTGTGCGCCCGCAGGATCCGCTCGCCCAGCCCGCGCGAGCCACTGTGGACGATGAGGACGAGGTCACCGGCGTCGGGCCCGAGGCGGCTCGCGTGGCCCGGGTCGAAGACGGTCTCGACGCGTGCGAGCTCGACGAAGTGGTTGCCCCGGCCCACCGTCCCGAGGCCCTCCAGGTGGCCGGCGGGAATGTCACCCGACACGACGGCCCAGGCCGGGTCGTCGGCGTCCTGCGCAGGGTCCAGCGGGCGGTCCAGGTCGGGGAACCGGGCGGCGAGCCGTTCGGGTACGGCGCGCTTGAGGTGGATGGGGAACACGGCGATGCCGCAACCGATGTCGGAGCCCACCAGGAACGGGTACAACACGCTCGACGCCATGGCCGCGCCGATGGGCGCGCCCTTGCCTGGGTGCAGGTCCGGCATGGCGGCAACATGGATCATGCCGTCGAGGGCGGCCACCTGCTGGCACTGCGCGAGCGCGTCAGACTCGATCCAACTGGCGGGGGAGGCGAATACGGTGACGGTTGCAGGGGTGGACGGAGACAGAGACTCCCGACGGGAGTGGTGCTGGGACAAGGATGCTCACTTCTGGCTGAGACGTAGGGGCGGACGGCGTCACGGCCCCGGGGCGGCGTCACCGGGGGCTCGGAGCAGAGGGGTTGTCCGTCAGTACGTCATGGACGCCACTCTGGTGGAACCCACCGCGCCCGGCAAGCGAGTTTCGATCGCCGCGTACGCTGCCGCGATGAGCGCACCGCGTCGCGTCCTGATCTACGGGGTGCATGGCGCTGGCAAGTCCACCCTCGCGGAGCGGCTGGCCGAGCACCTCGGGTTGCCGTGGTACCCGGTGGACGATCTGCTCTGGAAGCCGGGGTGGGTTGAGGTGCCGGTCGCGCAGCAGCGGAGTCGGATCGAGAAGATCTGCCAACGGGACCGCTGGATCCTCGATGGGGCGTACCACGGGTGGCGCGACGTACCCCTGGCTCGGGCCGACCTGGTGGTCGGCCTGGGCTATCCGCGGTGGTGCTCCTTCTGGCGGTTGCTGCGTCGCACCATGCGCCGATTGGTGACGGGCGAGGAGATCTGCAACGGCAACCGCGAATCACTGGGCAGTGTGCTGTCCCGGGACTCGATCCTGGTCTGACACATCGGCGGGTTCGGCCGGGCCCGGCGGCGGATGCGGGCGTGGCAGGCCGATCCGTCCGCGCCACCGGTGCTGTTGATGCGGTCCCCGGCCGACCTGGATGACTGGCTGATCGACCTCCCCCGTCGTTGAACGACCGCGCTCACCGGCTGAACCGACCAGCCGGTGACGGCCGGATCGCCGCCGGCGGTCGACTGGCTGCCGTCGTCACTGCCCGCTGGTGGGCGCCGGTTTGATCGCGCGCCCGACGACGCACGGCGAGGATGGGCTGTTGCTGGCTGTCGGGAACCGGAACCGGTGCAACTCCTCGATGACGAAACCGGCTGCCGTGATGGCGGCGGTGGTGTCGCGGCCGGTGTGGCAGCCGGCGAACAACTTCGGCCACAGCGTTGCGTCGAGCACCCGTTGGACCCGGCGCAGACCGCCGGGCTCCTCGGCGGCGACGTGCTCGAAGAAGCGCAACTGACCGCCGGGGCGCAGCACCCTGCCGATCTCGGCGAGCGCGCCCGCCTGATCGGGCACGGTGCACAACACCAACGCGACCACGGCAGCGTCGAACTCGCCCTCGCCGGCCGGTAGTGCCTCGGCCAGAGCGTCGACGACCCGGACCGGTACCGGCGCTGTCGTGGCCGCTCGGACGGCGGCGGCACGCAGACGCCGTTCCGGCTCGACCGCGACGACCTCGGTCACCCTGGGTGGGTAGTGGGGGAACATGCGGCCGTTGCCCGCGCCTATCTCGATCACCCGGCCGGAGAGTCCGGCGACCAGATTCCGTCGGTGCTCGGCGGTGCCGGCGCGATCCATGGCCACGCTGAGCCGCTCGTAGAACCGGGCGAACACCGGGTGGGACACCGCTGCCATGCCGACCTCCAGAGGCGATGGGATGCCGTCACCCATCGTGTACGACGCACACAATCATGAGTCGTGATGTCTCCCCGCCGCGTACCCGCAGGTACGTAGCCTGATTTCATCCGTGACACCGCCCACCGTAGCCACCTCGTGCACCGACATCGGTGGACGTGTCACGGATCGGCGCCCTGGTTACGTCGTACTTGGTTGGCAACGACTCGGCCCCACCGCGGGCAGGTAGGAAGTGTCTAGATCATGAAGATAGTCGTCATCGGCGGCAGCGGCCTCATCGGCTCCAAGCTCGTGGACCGCCTCGGTGCGCAGGGGCACGAGGCGGTGGCGGCGTCGCCCAAGACCGGCGTGAACACGCTGACCGGCGAAGGAGTGGGCGAGGTACTCGACGGCGCCGATGTCGTCGTGGACGTGTCGAACTCGCCCTCGTTCGAGGACGCCGCCGTGCTGGACTTCTTCCAGACGTCCACCCGGAATCTCCTCGCGGCCGCGGCGGAGGCCGGAGTGGGGCACTACGTGGCGCTCTCCGTCGTGGGCTCGGACCGCCTTCCGGACAGCGGGTACATGCGGGCGAAGGTCGCCCAGGAGAAGCTCATCGCCGAGTCCGGGCTGCCCTATTCGCTGGTACACGCCACGCAGTTCTTCGAGTTCGTCCAGGGCATCATCGACGCCGGCACGGATGGCGACACGGTTCACCTCGCGCCGGTGCTCATCCAGCCGATCGCGGCCGACGATGTCGCGGCCACGGTGGCCGACGTCGCGGTCGGGACGCCGACGAACGCTGTGGTCGAGGTCGCCGGGCCGGAGCAGTTCCGCCTCGACGAGCTGGGCCGGTCCGTTCTCGCGGGCAGTAAGGACCCCCGTTCTGTGGTGACCGACCCCGCCGCCCGGTACTTCGGCGCCACCCTGGGCGAACGCTCACTCGTTCCCGCCGACGGCGCCCGCGTCGCTGACCGGAGCCTTGACGACTGGCGCACGCAGGCGGCCCGCGGGCGGTAACGCCCCGGCCGCGCTACGGCGGGCCGGCGGTCGGATCCGCCGGCCTGCCGAGGCGCTCCAGCAGGTCCCGCACCGCCTGGGTGAACCGTTCCTCGGATTCGCACGGCCAGTGCCCCTGAATGGGTGGTGGGACGCTGTCGCTGGGCGGGGTCACCACGTCGCGGGGATCTCGCAGGCGGCGGTCCACCGTCGCCGCCGGACCGTCGACGGCCGCCGGCTCACCTGGCCGGTGGCCGGAGAAGATCCAGCCGCCGATGGCATCGGTGTCGCGCCACAGGTTCACCCACCGCCAGCCGACCCGGCTGCCGACCTCGTGTAGCACCGCATCGTTGATGAAGGCGGGGAAGAGCCGCCCGTAGAGTCGGCGCAGCGGTGCCCCTTCGGTGATCAGGGCGACCCGGTTGCCGACCTGCGGTGGCAACTGGAGCACCGTCGCGGCGACCAGGACCGAACCATGGCTGTGCCCGGTGAGCAGCACCGCGTTGCCGCGGGAGACCAGGTACGTGATTCGTCGGGCCAGCTCCGGCACGGCTCGTTCGGCGTAGCAGGCCGGTGCGAACGGGTGGGCGGCCCGCGGCCAGAAGGTGCCCAGGTCCCAGAGGACGCCGACGTGCCGCCGGAACGGGAGGGTCCGATAGCCGAAGATCCCGCCGATGATCAGGCCGAGGATGATCGCCGCGATCACCCAGCTGCCGAACGCGATGCCGAAGGTGACCACGTCGGCCGGCACGCCGATGTTGCGCTCGATGACGTCGCTCGGGAACAGCTCCAGCAGGCCGATGGTGGTGGTGGCCGTGCCGAGTCCGGCGAGGCAGCTGTAGACCACGGCCAACGGCACCAGTTTCTCGGTGAACAGGGCCCGGGCGATCGTTTGCTGCACCTGTCGCAGGCGGGGCGCGGCCTCGGCGGGCGGGTCGGGGAAGTCGTGCTCGACGATCTTCGCCGCAGCGCGGTACCGCCCGCGGCGGGAGATCAGAATGAGCAGGCCCAAGACGATCAGCGTGATCAGTACCGCCCGGAAGAAGCCGTAGATCGCCCAGGTGTACGCCCGGGCTGGCACGCTTTCCAGGCCATCTCCGGTCGGCGTATCGCGATCCAGGAAGTCCGCCACCCGGTAGATCAGCTCGGCGGAGTACGCCACCGCCAGACTGATCGAGGCGGCCACGATCACCAGCGTTCCCAGCCCGAACAGCGGGGTGACGTCCCGCTGCCGGTCCCGGCGCCAGAGCAGCACGATGCCCAGAGCCACCAGCAGCGTCGTCTGGGCGAGGAACAGGCCGGTCAGGGTCGCCTCGTAGCCGGGCAGGCCGCCCCCCTGAGGCCAGGGCGCCGGGCTGGCCAGCACGTGGGCCACGACCACGACGGTCAGGATGATGGCGATCGTCCGCAGGGTGCGGGTGATCCCGTCGAGCCGCCGGTCCGTGGCGGCCCGGTCGATCAGCGGGGGCGTGCAGAGCAGGACCACGCAGACGGCCAGTACGGTCCCGGTGGCCACGGCCAGCGCGATCGTGCCGGCCGAGCGGCTGGTTGTGGCTCGGGCGGCGAGCAGAGTGACGTCCAGCGTCGCGAACGCCGCCGCGACGTGGATGGAGCGCAGCCGACCCACCAGCGGCTCGGCGTCCCACTGACCGACCGCACCGAGCGGGAAACCGGAGACCTCCTTCTCGGGTGCGCGAAACGCCTCGAACGTTCTTCCCGGGCGGTTGGTGAGTCGCCAGAGCAGACCGACGGCGGCGGCCGGGACCAGCGCGAGCAGCGCCAGCCGCAGTCCGACAGGGCGTCCTCCCAACCAGGACAACCAGCTGCGCCCGGCCAGGCAGCGGGGCAAGGACATGCACTTCCAGGCGAGCAGGTCCAGGGCGACGCCGGCGACGGCGAGCACGTGCAGCACGGTGAGCGTGAGCGCCAGCACCCGGCACAGTGACTTGACCATCGTCTCGGAGCCAGGGTTCGCCGGGCGCATCCAGATCGCCACATTGGCCAGCATGAACGGCAGCAGGAAAACCAGCGCCAGGGTGCGGGCCACGGTCCCGGAGGGCAGGTCACCCCAGCGGTACGCCTCCAGCTTCACCCCGTACGCGCCGGTGTCCGAACGGCACGGGCTGGGTCGGTAGAAGCCCCCACTGCGGTCGCCCGCGACCTGCGCCACCTGCTGCAGGCCCAACACCTGATCGGCGCTCGCGCTGGAGACCCCGTGCACCCGCAACTCCACGACGTCGCCGGAGCTGCGTGGCCCGCTCAACGGCGCTGATCCATCCGACATCGCCCCCCGAGGTGTCCCGGCAGCCCCTGCCACGCGATCAGCCGCCGAGGCGGGCCCCGCCACCCGCGTGGCAGACCGGGGTCTACCCCACCTGGACCAGCCCAATCGTGGCAACAGCGGACGCACTGCGCACGCGCCGCCCGCCGGGTGGCCGCCCACGCTCTCGACCCGGCCACCCGGCTTCCCGGAGCCGACCCCGGTGGCGAGGGCTAGTGCGCCCGGGTGGGCATCAGGTCCGTCCTCGCCAGCCCGGTCTCCAGGTCGAGCGGGAACGACACGTGCTGGTGGACCATCTCCCAGCCGTGGTCGGTCCGGTGGAACACCCGCGTGCCCCGCGACCAGCTCTCGCTGGTGGTGCCGTCCTCCTGTTGCGCGGTCATCCGGTTCAGGCCCCATGACACGGCCAGGTCGTCGCGGACGACGACCGCCAGATCGGGAACCTCCCAGGTGACGGTGCCGCCGCTGGCGTCGAGGCCGCGGGCGCAGACCTCGCGGACCTGGTCCCGGCCGACGTACTCCAGCGGCTGCTCGTGTTCGTACGACACGACGGCCGGGGCGATGGGCTCCATGAGGCCGTCGAGGTCCTTCGCCGCAGTGGCCTCGAACCAGCGCCGGTGCAGCGCCCGCACCTCGCGTTCGGATTCTTCGCGCTCGCCGGCGCCGTTGTCGTCGGGGAACGAGTGGTGCTCGTGTGCGACGACCCACGATCCGCCCTCCTTGCGCAGGCCGAGGGTCAGGCGCAGCAGGAACTCCGGCCTCTTCGCCAGGTCGGCGGGGGTGCCGCAGCGCAGCAGCGCGTGGGCGTAGGCGACGGTGTCGCCCGCGGTGATGTCGAGGCTGGCCAGCTCGAACGTGGCGCCCGATGCCTGCCACCGGAAGAAGTCGGGCCAGCTCCGCTCGTACGCCTCAATGCCCTCGACGCCCTGGTATGGCGGGGGGACGTCGTACATGACGATGTCCTCGGCGTGGTCGGCGAGGACGGCGGGCAGGTCTCCAACCCGGACCGCCTGCGTCCAGCGTTCGATCAGTTCGCGGATCTGTGTCTCGTCGTCGGCCATGATGTCCCCTCGTGGGTCGGGTAGCTCTCACCTCTACAACCCGCGCGGAGCGACGAACTCATCGCCGCGTACTGACCAACTTTCCTCGTCCTGCCCGAGTTCCATGCCGAGGCCGCACATCCGGAGGGTCTCCGGGGTTAGGAACGACACCACCTCGGCGATCATGGTGCCGCGCAGCGCGACGACGTCCAGTGCCGCCGCGGTGAAGACAGACGTCTCCGGATCCCAGAGGTAGGTCCCGAAGGCGAGCTGCCCGTTCGCGTACGTCGGGACGAACCGCCACCGCACCGCCATCGGGCCGTCCAGCAGGAACCCTCGGATGCCCTCGTGGCCCTCGTACCACCGGGGCAGCGGCGGCATCGAGTACCGGGCGTCGTCGGTGAGCATCGCCAGGATGGCGTCGACATCGCCCCGCTCCCACGCGGCCACGTACCGCCGGGCCACCTCGCGTACCTTCTCGTCGCCGAGGCCGCTCAACTCCGTCTGCTGGCTGGTGGCGGTCGGGCGCAGCGCGTCGACCACCCGGCGGGCCCGTTGCAGGGCACTGTTGACCGCCGCGGCGGAGGTGTCGAGCAGATCGGCGACCTCGGCGGCGGGGTAGCCGAGCACGTCCCGCAACAGCAGCACGGCCCGCTGCCGGCCGGGCAGGTGCTGCAGCGATGCGACGAACGCGAGCTCCAGATGCTCGCGCTCCACCATCCGCTGCGCCGGGTCCAGTTCCCCGGCGGGGGCCGACCGCCGGTCCGGGTACGGCCCGAGCCAGGCGGTTTCGGCCACTGCCGCCGCCCCCGGCGTGAGGTCGGTGGGCAACTCCCGGCGCCGACCCCGGCGTTCGATCATGGTGAGGCACCGGTTGGTGGCGATCTTGTAGAGCCAGGCTCGCAGCGTGCCGCGATCCTCGTACCGGTCCCCGCTCTGCCAGGCCCGCGTGAAGGTCTCCTGCACCGCGTCCTCGGCGTCGTGGAAGGAGCCGAGCATCCGGTAGCAGTGGGCCGTCAGCTCGTCGCGGTATGCCTCGACCAGCAGGACGAACGTCACGGTGGTAGAGCCTACATTCACCACGGCCGACGTCCGGTCGCCCAACGAGCTGACCGCTGGCTGCGGCGACGGCTGCCAGGATTGATCCGGGCATGGCGGGGTAGGTGCCGCCATGGTCGATGCGGGTCGGCACGAAGCGGACAGGGGAGCCTCGACCCGCACCGACGACACCGCCCAGACCGGCCTGGCGGCGATCGTCGCCCGGCTCCGCGGCCGTTCGGCGGCCACCGTGCGGGACCGGTTGCGTCGGGTACGCGCCATGGGCGGGCTCGCCGTGCAGGCCGGCCTGGCCGCGACGCTGTCCTGGCTGGTGGCGCACGACCTGCTGCACATCTCGCAGCCGTTGTTCGCGCCGATCTCCGCGGTGTCGACCCTCGCCGCGTCGGTCGGCCAACGCCTGCGCCGCACCGTCGAGCTGATCATCGGGGTGACCGTCGGGGTGCTGATCGGTGACCTGCTGCTCGTCGTGATCGGCACCGGGTGGTGGCAGCTCGCCGTGGTCGTCGTCCTGGCGATCCTCGTCGCGTTGTTCCTCGTCGGCAGTGCGGCGGTGGTGGTCCAGGCCGGGGCGACCGCGGTGCTCATCACCACGCTCAGCCCATCCGTGCGTGACCTGGAGATCCCCCGGTTCGTGGACGCGCTCGTGGGGGGAGGGGTGGCGCTGCTGGTGACCGCGGTGCTGCTGCCGCTGAACCCCCTGCGGGTGCTCAACCGGGCCGCGCGGCCGGCGCTGGATCTCCTCAGCACCCAGCTCGACGCCACCGCCGGCGCGCTGACCGAACGCGATGCCGCTGCGGCGCGTACGGCCCTGGCCGAGCTGCGGCAGAACAAGGACGAGTTGAAGGCACTCGTCGAGGCGACCCAGGGCGCCCGGGAGGCCAGCACCCTCTCGCCGGTGCACTGGCACGAGCGGCACGGGCCGGTGGGCCGGTTCGCGCATGCGGCGGAACCGATCGACCGGGCGATGCGCAACAGCGGGACGTTGATCCGCAGGGCGGTGAGTCTCATCGAGGACGGCGAGCCGGTCCCGGAGCCGATGCCGAGGGCGGTCGCCTGCCTGGCCGAGGCGGTCCGGCTCCTGAAACGGCAGTTCGCCGTCGGCGACGAACCGCGGCAAGCGCGGGATCAGGCGCTGCGAGCGGTCTGTGCGGCCGGTGACGCCTACCGGGAGGGGGTCGGCTTCTCCGGTGCCGTCGTGGTCGCGCAGGTCCGAACGGCCGTCAGTGACCTGCTGGTGGCTACCGGGCTGGACCAGGAGGACGCGAACCTCCTGGTCAGGCGCGCCTTCGGCGAGTTGACGTCGCCCATCGGGGGCCGCGGGGACTGACCGGTTCCTACCTGGTGGCACCATCGTGAGCCAAGGGGTGTTGCGGCTGAGCCAAAGTGGTGCCATGATGGTGCCATGGAACTGAGGCCGTACGTCGAGAACCTGCGAAACGAGTTCGCTGTGGCCGCGGAGGGCGTCGACCAGGACGGTCGCGCGCTGGCCGAGCGGCTCTTCACCCAGTTGGAGGCGGCGACCCGCCTCACGCTGCTCGAGGCCCTGTCCGACGCGGCCGACGAGATCACCCGCGAGCTCGCCCCGGGTTCGGTGCACGTACGGCTGCGCGGTCGCGAGCCCGACTTCGTGGTGACGCCGGCCAGCCCGCCGGTCGACGGCGCTGGCGAGCAGACCCGCGCGCCCGCGCAGCCAGCGCCGGTGCTCACACCCGAGGGTGACGACGGCGGCACGTCGAGGATCAACCTCCGCCTCCCCGACCACCTGAAGGCCAGCGTCGAAGAGGCCGCCGGCCGCGCCGGGCTGTCGGTCAACGCCTGGCTGGTGCGTGCTGTCGCCGGCGCCATCGGGGCGGGCGATCCAGATCGTCGTCCGACCCGCCGGACGGAACCGCGCTCCGGCCAGCACTTCACCGGCTGGGCGCGCTGACCGCGTACCCCTGCTTCTTTCTTCCCGCCGCTCACCTGCAGCGATGCCCGCTGCCCACATTCCGGGAGACCACCATGCCTGTTTTCGATACGCCAGAGCCCATCTCCGTCCAGATCGACCTGCCCGTCGGCGACGCCTGGATCGCCGCGACCGACCGCACCGACACAGTCGTGCGGGTGCGGCCCCGTGACCCGTCGAGCAAGGCCGACGTGAGCGCCTCCGAGCAGACCACGGTCGAGTTCGCCGCCGGCCAACTGATGATCAAAGCGCCGAAGAGTTGGCGTCGCTTCGGCCCCGGAGCCGGACCCTCGGTCGACCTCCTGATCGAGGTGCCGAGTGGATCGCGGGTGGACGCCAAGGCATCCTGGGCGGCCTTCCGCTGCGAGGGGCGGCTCGGCGAGTGCAACGTCAAGACCGGTGGCGCGATCCGGCTCGACCGGACCGGGCCGGTGGACATCGACAGCAGCCACGGCGAGGTCACCGTCGAGCACGTCGCCGGATCTGCCCAGGTGAAGGCGTCCTCCGGCAAGGTACGCATCGGCGTGGTCGACGGCACCGCCGAGATCAAGAACTCTTCCGGCGACTGCTGGATCGGCCAGAGCAACGGCAACGTCCGGCTCAACACCGCCTACGGCGACATCGCCGTCGACGAGCCGATGGCCTCGGTGGAGGCGCGCACGGCCTACGGCAACGTCCGCCTCGGTGGGGTCGTGCGGGGGTCGATCGAGGTGCAGACCTCCTACGGGGCCATCGAGGTCGGCGTCCGCCGCGGGACCGCCGCCTGGCTCGACGTCAGCTCCCGCCATGGCCGGGTGCACAACGCGCTCGACACGACAGACAGCCCGGGGCAGACCGACGAAACGGTCGAGGTCCGGGCGAGCACCGCCTACGGCGACATCATGATCCGCCGCGCCTGATGGACCGCGCACGGCGAGACCGTCCACGAATCGAGGAGACCATGGCCCGACCCACCCGGCCCGCGATCATCGCGACCGGCCTGCGCAAGTCTTACGGCGACAAGGTCGTGCTCAAGGGCATCGACCTGGAGATCGCCGAAGGAACGATCTTCGCGTTGCTCGGCCCCAACGGCGCCGGCAAGACCACCGCCGTGCAGATCCTGTCCACTCTGATCAATGCCGACAGCGGCGAAGCCCGCATCGCCGGCCACGACCTCACCCGAGAGCCCGACGCCGTACGCGAGCTGATCGGCGTCACCGGCCAGTTCTCCGCCGTCGACAACCTGCTCACCGGTCAGGAGAACCTGAACCTGATGGCCGACCTGTGCCACTTGGACCGGGCGGCCGGCCGGCGGCGCACCGCCGAACTGCTCGACCAGTTCGACCTGGTGGAGGCGGCGAGCAAGCCGGTGTCGACCTACTCCGGCGGCATGCGCCGGCGGCTCGATCTCGCGATGACCCTGGTGGGGGAGCCCCGCCTCATCTTCCTCGACGAGCCGACGACCGGCCTCGACCCGCGCAGCCGCCGCGCCATGTGGCAGATCATCCGTGACCTCGTGGCGGATGGCGTCACCATCTTCCTGACCACGCAGTACCTGGAGGAGGCCGACCAACTCGCCGACCGAGTCGCGTTCCTCGACCACGGCCGCCTGATCGCCGAGGGCACCCCGCACGAGCTCAAACGGCTCATCCCCGGTGGACACGTCGTGCTGGAGTTCGCCGACCTGGCGGGGCTCGACGCGGCCGCCCGCACGCTCGCGACGGCCACCCGCGACGACACGGCGCTCACCCTGCAGGTCCCGAGCGACGGCGGGGTCGGGTCGCTGCGGTCCCTGCTCGACCAACTCGACCGTGCCTCGGTCAGCGTGGCCGGCCTCGCCCTGCACACCCCCGATCTCGATGACGTCTTCCTTGCCCTCACCGGCCAACCCGACAACGAAAGGGCCATGGCGCGATGAGCACTCTCTCTCTTGCCGTCCGTGACTCGAGCACGATGCTGCGGCGCAACCTCCTGCACATGCGGCGCTATCCGTCGATGACCCTCATGCTCGTCGGCATCCCGGTCATCATTCTGCTGCTCTTCGTCTATGTCTTCGGTGGCACGCTCGGCGCCGGCCTCGGGCCCTCCGGCGACCGTGCCCAGTACGCCAACTACGTCACCCCTGGCATCCTGATCATCACGGTGGTCAGCGGGGCGCAGGGCACCGCCATCTCGATTGCCATGGACATGACCGAGGGCATTATCGCCCGGTTCCGCACCATGGCGATCTTCCGACCGTCGGTCCTCACCGGCCACGTGCTGGGCAGCCTGTTCCAGACACTGATCAGTCTCGCGGCCGTCACCGGCGTGGCACTGCTGGTCGGGTTCCGACCGACCGCCAACCCGATCGAGTGGCTCGCCGCGATCGGCGTCCTGGCCATGATCACCTTTGCGCTCACCTGGCTGTCGGTGGCGCTCGGCCTGGTCAGCGAGAGTGTCGAGACGGCGAGCAACCTGCCGATGCCGCTGGTGCTGCTGCCGTTCCTCGGCAGCGGGTTCGTCCCCACCGACTCCATGCCCACCGCGGTACGGTGGTTCGCGGACTACCAGCCCTTCACGCCGGTCATGGAGACCATTCGCGGCCTGCTGCTCGGCACCGGGATCGGCAACAACGCGATCCTCGCGGTCGGCTGGTGCGCCACCATCTCCGTGCTCTGCTTCTTCTGGGCCAAGGCGCTGTACAAGCGCAGGGCCGCGGGCTGATCCCGGCCAATCCACCGAAGACCGACGGCCCGGCTGACCAGCCGGGCCGTCGGTTCATGCTCGGGTCTGCCGGGAGCACCATGGGCACCCGCGGACGTTGCGAAGCTGTTGCGGGCAGATGTCTTGACGGCTTTGGATGTGAGCGTTAACACTGGGTCCGTCAACGGTGGAGGTGGACATGACCCGTGTGGACGGAGCAGGCGAAAGCTACGTCGTCGGCGTCGACTTCGGCACCCTGTCCGGGCGAGCCCTGGTGGTCCGTGTCGGTGACGGCGCAGAGTTGGGGACCGCGGTGCACGAGTACCGCGACGGAGTCATCAGCGCGGCGCTTCCCGGAGGCCGGCCACTGCCGCCGGACTGGGCCCTGCAGAATCCGGACGACTACCGCGACGTGCTGCGGTACGCCGTACCGGCGGCCGTGTCCGCCGCCGGGGTCGACCCCGCCGCGATCGTCGGCATCGGCATCGACTTCACCGCCTGCACCGTGCTGCCGACGTTCGCCGACGGCACTCCGTTGTGCGAGGTGCCGGAGCTGCGCGACCGCCCGCACTCCTGGGTCAAGCTGTGGAAGCACCACGCCGCCCAGCCGCACGCCGACCGGATCAACGCCCTGGCGCACGATCGTGCCGAGCCGTGGATCGGCCGGTACGGCGGCAAGATCTCCGCCGAGTGGCAGTTCGCCAAGGGCCTGCAGATCCTGGAAGAGGACCCCGAGGTCTACCACCGGGCCGAGCGTTTCATCGAGGCCGCGGACTGGATCGTCTGGCAGCTCAGCGGCACCGAGACCCGGAACGTCTGTACGGCCGGTTACAAGGGGATCCGGCAGGATGGCCGGTACCCGTCGGCGGGTTTCCTGACCGCGCTCAACCCCGACTTCGCCGACTTCGTGGCCAAGTTGGACGGCCCACTGCTGCCCCTCGGCGCCCGGGCCGGCTCGCTCACCGCCCGTGCCGCGGCCTGGACCGGCCTGCCGGAGGGGATCGCGGTGGCCGCCGGCAACGTCGACGCGCACGTCACGGCGGCCTCCGCGCAGGCCGTGGAGCCCGGTCGGCTCGTGGCGATCATGGGCACCTCGACCTGCCACGTGGTCAACGGCGCACACCTCGCCGAGGTGGCCGGGATGTGCGGCGTCGTCGACGGTGGCATCAGCCCCGGCGCATGGGGTTACGAGGCCGGGCAGAGCGGAGTCGGCGACATCTTCGGCTGGTTCGTCGAGCACGCCGCCCCGACCGGGTTCGACTCGCACGAACGCCTCACGGAGTTGGCCGCCGGCCAGCCGGTCGGCGCGCACGGCCTGGTCGCGCTG
The DNA here is from genome assembly GCF_036059255.1 of Micromonospora sp. NBC_00389. NCBI lineage: Bacteria > Bacillati > Actinomycetota > Actinomycetes > Micromonosporales > Micromonosporaceae > Micromonospora > Micromonospora sp. NBC_00389. The sequence goes on from NZ_CP107947.1 coordinate 3,551,067, forward strand.
GACTGGTGGAACGGCAACCGCTCGCTGCTGGTCAACCACGACCTGAGCGGGATGATCGTCGGGATGACCCTGGCCACCCGGCCGCAGGACATCTACCGGGCGCTGTTGGAGTCCACGGCGTACGGCACGCGGATGATCATCGAGGCGTTCGTCGAGGCCGGCGTGGCGGTGGACGACCTGGTGATCGCCGGCGGTCTCACCTCCAACGAACTGCTGATGCAGATCTACGCCGACGTGACCAACCGGCCGCTGAGCATCATCGGCTCCGCGCAGGGGCCGGCGCTCGGGTCGGCGATCCATGCCGCCGTCGCCGCTGGCGAGTACCCCTCGATCCACGAGGCGTCGCGGGCGATGGGCCGGGTGCACGAGGCCGTCCACCGGCCGGATCCCGATCGGGCACGGGCGTACGACGCCCTCTACGCCGAGTACCGGGCGTTGCACGACCACTTCGGTCGCGGTGGCAACGACGTCATGCTCCGCCTGCGGACGATCCGCAACGCCGCCCTCGGGACCGGTGTGGCCACGCACGAGACAGCGCTGGAGGTGGTGGCGTGAACGCCGAGGTGAGCCGACAGATCGGCGAACTGCGCGAGACGGTCGCCCGGCTGCACGCCGAACTGACCCGGTACCGCCTGGTGGCCTGGACGGCCGGCAACATCTCCGCGCGGGTTCCCGGTCTGGACCTCATGGTCATCAAGCCCAGCGGCGTCGGCTACGACGAACTCTCGGCGGACACCATGGTGGTCTGCGACCTCGATGGCGTCCTCGTCGAGGGCGACCTCGCCCCGTCCAGCGACACCGCCGCCCACGCCTACGTCTACCGGGCGATGCCGGAGGTCGGCGGGGTCGTCCACACGCACAGCAGCTACGCCACCGCCTGGGCGGCCCGGGGGGAGGCGATCCCCTGCCACCTGACCGCCCAGGCCGACGAGTTCGGCGGGGAGATCCCGGTCGGCCCGTTCGCCCTGATCGGTGGTGACGACATCGGCAAGGGCATCGTCGCCACGCTCGCCGGGCATCGCTCACCCGCGGTGCTCATGCGCAACCACGGCGTCTTCACCGTCGGTCGTGACGCCCGCGCGGCGGTCAAGGCCGCGGTCATGTGCGAGGACGTCGCCCGCACCGCGCACCTGGCTCGCGCACTCGGGCAGCCGGTGCCGATCGCGCAGGCCGACATCGACGCGCTCTACCACCGCTACCAGAACGTCTACGGCCAACAACCGCTCTCACCGGCGGGTTCCTGACCGACCACCGGCCACGCCCGGATCCGCCGGCCGGCACCACCGAGGTACCAGTACGCACCACCCGCGTACGCCGCTCTCCGCACGTCGGCGGTTGGCGCGGTCACCCACCACCCCGAGCCAAGGAGATCCGATGCGAAAGATGCGAACGCCCTCCGCTCCGTGGCGCGCCGCGGCGGTCCTCGCCAGCGTGCTGCTCGTCGGCAGCGTGGCCGCCTGCGGCAACAGCGACACCGGCGGGGCAGCCGACGACGGAAAGATCACCCTGGGCTTCTCCCAGGTCGGTGCGGAGAGCGGCTGGCGTACCGCGAACACCACCTCCATCAAGGACTCCGCCGCCGCGGCCGGCATCGAGCTGAAGTTCGACGACGCTCAGCAGAAGCAGGAAAACCAGATCAAGGCGATCCGCAACTACATCCAGCAGAAGGTCGACGTGATCGCCTTCTCGCCGGTGGTGGAGTCGGGCTGGGACACCGTGCTCAAGGAGGCCAAGGACGCCGGCATCCCGGTGATCCTGACCGACCGCTCGGTCGACTCGGCCGACAAGTCCCTCTACAAGACCTTCATCGGCTCGGACTTCGTCAAGGAGGGCCGGCTCGCCGGGGAGTGGCTGGTCGAGCAGAAGAAGACCGCGTCCGGGCCGGTGAACATCGTCGAGTTGCAGGGCACCACCGGCGCGGCGCCGGCCAATGACCGCAAGAAGGGCTTCGCCGAGGCGATCGCCGCCAACCCGAACCTGAAGGTCGTCGCCTCCCAGTCGGGCGACTTCACCCGGGCCGGCGGCAAGCAGGTCATGGAGCAGTTCCTCAAGGCCAACCCGAAGATCGACGTGCTGTTCGCGCACAACGACGACATGGGCCTGGGCGCGCTGGAGGCGATCACCGCCGCCGGCAAGGTGCCCGGCAAGGACATCACCATCATCACGGTCGACGCCGTCAAGGACGGCATGCAGGCCCTCGCCGACGGCAAGTTCAACTTCATCGCGGAGTGCAGCCCACTGCTCGGCCCGCAGTTGATGGACCTGACGAAGAAGGTCCACGCGGGCGAGGAGGTGCCGGCTCGGATCGAGACCGAGGAGACCACCTTCACCTCTGAGCAGGCCAAGGAGGCACTGCCCAACCGCAAGTACTGATCGACGCCGGGGTCGCCGCGCTCGCGTGGCGGCCCCGCCTCGTCGCCAGGGCACGTCCACGTCGACAACCAGAAGAGGTCTGATGGGATGACGGATAGTCGTCCGGTCCTGACGATGACCGGGATCAGCAAGTCCTTCCCCGGGGTGCGCGCACTCCACGACGTCGACTTCCGGCTTCTCCCCGGCGAGGTGCACGCCCTGATGGGCGAGAACGGCGCCGGCAAGTCGACCCTCATCAAGGTGCTGACCGGCGTCTACGACACCGACGAGGGCGTGATCACCCTCGACGGCGAACCGGTGTCCTTCACCGGGCCGATGCAGGCCACGGCCGCCGGGGTGAGCACCGTCTACCAGGAGGTCAACCTCTGCACCAACCTCTCGGTGGCGGAGAACATCTTCATCGGGCGCGAACCTCGCCGGCTCGGCGCGGTCCGCTGGGGCGAGGTCCGCCGTCGAGCCCGTGGCCTCCTGACCCGCCTCGACCTCGACCTGGACGTCAGCGCACCGCTCGGGACGTACTCCCTCGCCATTCAGCAGATGGTCGCCATCGCCCGCGCGATCGACATCCAGGCCCGGGTGCTGATCCTGGACGAGCCGACCTCCAGCCTCGACGCCGGTGAGGTCGCGCAACTGTTCCGCATCATGCGCCAGCTCCGCGACGAGGGCATCGCGATCCTCTTCGTGACCCACTTCCTCGACCAGGTCTACGAGATCGCCGATCGCATCACCGTGCTGCGCAACGGCGGGCTCGTCGGCGAGTACCCGATCGCCGAGCTACCCCAGCTCACGCTGGTCGAGAAGATGATCGGCAAGGAACTCGACGTGCTCGAAAGCATCGAGGAGCACTCCCGGCGGGACGTGACGGCCCTGGAAGAGGGCACCCCGCTCCTTGCGGTGTCAGGCCTCGGCCGCTCCGGAGCGGTCGAGCCGTTCAGCCTCACCATCCACGCCGGGGAAGTGGTCGGCCTGGCTGGCCTGCTGGGCTCCGGGCGTACCGAGGTGGCCCGGCTGTTGTTCGGCGCCGACCGGGCCGACGGCGGACAGGTCACGGTGGACGGCACCACGAGCAGCCTCCGCACCCCCGCCCAGGCCATCGGCCACGGCGTCGGCTTCTGCTCGGAGAACCGCCGCGCGGAGGGCATCGTCGCCGACCTGTCGGTGCGCGAGAACCTGATCCTCGCCATGCAGGCCGCCCGCGGCTGGCTGCGGCCCGTCCCGCGCCGCCGCCAGGACGAGCTGGTCGAAAAGTACATCAAGGCCCTCAGCATCCGGCCGTCCGACCCGGAGGTGCCGGTGCGCAATCTCTCCGGCGGCAACCAGCAGAAGGTGCTCCTGGCCCGGTGGCTGATCACCGAGCCGCGGCTGCTGATCCTCGACGAACCCACCCGGGGCATCGACATCGGCGCGAAGACCGAGATCCAGAAGCTCGTGACGCAGTTGTCCGACGGCGGGATGGCCGTGCTGTTCATCTCCGCCGAGCTGGAGGAGGTGCTGCGCCTCAGCCACAAGGTGGCCGTGATGCGTGACCGGCAACTGGTCGCGCAGCTCGCCAACGACGACAGCCTCGACGCCGACCGCATCATGCAGACCATCGCCAGCGGGTCCCACCGGGAGGAGGTAGACCGATGAACGACACCATGGGCCGCTACCGGGCGCTGACCGCTCACCGGCTGTTCTGGCCCGCCGCCGTGCTGGTCGTCATGCTGGCCGCGAACACGATCTACCGGCCCGGGTTCCTGTCCATCGAGGTCACCGACGGGCACCTGTACGGCACGCCGATCGACATCCTGCGGCTGAGCGCGCCGCTGATCCTCGTGGCGCTGGGCATGACCGTGGTCATCTCGACCGGCGGCATCGACCTGTCGGTCGGCTCGCTGTGCGCGATCAGTGGCGCGATCGCCTGCATGTACATCAGCCAACAGCCCGACCAGAACAGCCTTCCCGTGGTGCTGACCGCGCTCGCGATGGCGCTCGGGGTCTCGCTCGTGCTCGGCGCCTGGAACGGGGTGCTGGTCGCGGTGATCGGTATCCAGCCGATCATCGCCACGCTGATCCTGATGGTGGCCGGCCGAGGGCTCGCGCAGCTGATCACCGAGGGCCAGATCATCACCATCAACTCCGGCCCGTACCGGGCGATCGGGCTGGGCCACGTGCTGACCCTGCCACTGGCCATCCTCATCGCGCTGGCGGCGGCCCTGCTCGTCGGCGCGTTCACGCGCCGCACCGCGCTCGGCATGATCATCGAGTCGGTGGGCGGTAACGCCGAGGCCAGCCGGCTGGCCGGCATCCGCTCCGGCCGGGTCATCTTTCTCGCGTACGTGCTCAGCGCCGGCTGCGCCGCGATCGCCGGTTTCATGATGACGGCCAACGTCTCCAGCGCCGACGGCAACGCCGCCGGCCTCTGGGTGGAGCTCGACGCCATTCTCGCGGTCGTCATCGGCGGCACGTCCCTCGCGGGCGGCCGGTTCTTCCTCAGCGGCACGATCCTGGGCGCGCTGATCATCCAGACCCTGACCACCACGGTGTACGCCATGAACATCTCGCCGCAGACCGCGCTGTTGTTCAAAGCGGTCGTCGTCATCGCCGTCTGCCTCATCCAGGCCCCGGCCTTCCGGGCCCGCTTTACCCGCCGAAGGAGCGGCGCCCCGCCGCGCGGCGCCGTTGCCGACAAGCCGAAGGAGCAGGTGCCGGCATGACCACTGGATCGCTCACCGCCCGTCGGCCCCGGATCCGGCTGCCGCGGCGGCAGGTACCCGTTCTGGCCACGCTCGCCCTGCTCCTGGTGATGTACGGCATCGGCGTGTCCCAGTACCAGGCGTTCTCCAACGTGCAGGTCATCTTCAACGTCTTCATCGACAACGGCTTCCTGCTCGTCGTCGCGGTGGGGATGACCTTCGTGATCCTCACCGGCGGCATCGACCTGTCGGTCGGGTCCGTCGTCGCCATGACGGCCATGGTGTCGGCCTCGCTGCTCCAGCAGGGCCTACCGGCGGCGCTCGTGCTCGTCATCGCGCTGCTGATCGGGCCGACGCTCGGCCTGCTGATGGGCTGCGCCATCCACTTCTTCGACATCCAGCCGTTCATCGTCACGCTCGCCGGGATGTTCTTCGCCCGGGGCATGTGCACGTTCATCTCCGGGTCGTCCATCCCGATCACCGACGGGTTCTGGACCAGGATGTCGCAGGAGCGGGTCGGCGATCCCCGGGGCAACTTCGTCTCGATCAGCGTGCTCATCGCCTTCGCCGTGGTCGCCGTCGCCGCTTACACGCTGGCCTACACCCGGCTGGGGCGCAACGTGTACGCCATCGGCGGTAACCCGCAGTCGGCGCTGCTGATGGGCCTGCCGGTGGGGCGTACCCGGATCGCCGTCTACACGATCAGTGGTCTCTGCTCCGCCATCGGCGGGATCCTGCTGTCGTTCTACACCCTCTCCGGTGCGCCCCTGATCGCCGTCGGCATGGAGTTGGACGTCATCGCCGCGGTCGTGATCGGCGGCACCGTGCTCACCGGTGGCTCGGGATACGTCCTCGGCACCGTGCTCGGCGTGCTGGTCCTGGGCGTGATCCAGACGCTCATCACCTTCGACGGGAGCCTCAACTCCTGGTGGACCAAGATCGTGATCGGGGGTCTGCTCTTCGCGTTCATCCTCCTTCAGCGCCTCATCGGAATCCGTTACAAGTGACCGCCCCTCTCGCGGAAGGCAACCCCATGGCACCACGCACCGAACCCGAGATCTGGTTCCTCACCGGCAGCCAGGGCATGTACGGCGAGGAGACGCTCCGGCAGGTGGCCGAGCAGTCCCGTCTGATCGCGGCCGTGCTCGACGACTCGCCGCAGATTCCCGCCCGGGTGGTCTGGAAGCCGGTCCTGACCAACAGCGGTGACATTCTGCGGGTCTGCCGCGATGCCGCCGCCCAGGGCGCGATCGGGGTCATCGCGTGGATGCACACCTTCTCCCCGGCGAAGATGTGGATCGCCGGCCTGGACGCGCTGCAGACGCCGCTGCTGCATCTGCACACCCAGGCCAACGTCCTGCTGCCGTGGGACGAGATCGACATGGACTTCATGAACCTGAACCAGGCCGCCCACGGCGACCGGGAGTTCGGGTACATCCAGACCCGCCTCGGTGTGGCCCGCAAGACCGTCGCGGGCCATGTCAGCGACCCGCGGGTGACGAGCCGCGTCGGGGCCTGGGCCCGGGCGGCAGTCGGCTGGTCGGCGATGCGGTCGTTGCGCCTGGCCCGCTTCGGCGACAACATGCGCGACGTCGCGGTGACCGAGGGCGACAAGGTCGAGGCGGAGCTGCGCTTCGGGGTCTCGGTCAACACCTACGGCGTCAACGACCTGGTCCAGGTGGTCGACGAGGTCGCCGACACCCAGGTGGACGACCTGGTCAAGGAGTACGACGACAGCTACCGCATCGTCCCCGAGCTGCGTCCCGGCGGTGAGCGGCACGACTCGCTGCGGTACGCCGCCCGCCTGGAGATTGGCATGCGCGCCTTCCTCGACGAGGGCGGGTTCCGGGCGTTCACCACCAACTTCGAGGATCTCGGCGGCCTGCGTCAGTTGCCCGGCATCGCCGTGCAGCGGCTGATGGCGGACGGCTACGGCTTCGGCGGCGAGGGCGACTGGAAGACCTCCGTCCTGGTCCACACCCTCAAGGCAATGTCGGTCGGCCTGGGCGGCGGCACGTCGTTCATGGAGGACTACACCTACGACCTCACCCCGGGCGAGGAGTTGGTGCTCGGTGCCCACATGCTCGAGGTCTGCCCGACGATCGCGGCGGGCGTGCCCGACGTGGAGATCCACGCGCTGAACATCGGCGGACGGGAGGATCCGGTCCGGCTCGTGTTCGACGCCGCACCCGGTCCGGCGGTGGTGCTCGGGCTGGCCGACATGGGGGATCGCTTCCGGCTGGTGGCCAACGAGATCGACGTGGTGTCTCCGCCGCAGCCGTTGCGGCGGCTGCCGGTGGCCCGGGCCGTCTGGCGTCCACGACCGCACCTGCCCGGGTCGGCCGAGGCGTGGATCACCGCCGGCGCGCCGCACCACACGGTGCTGTCGCAGGCGGTGGGCGTGGAGGAGTTGCACGACCTGGCCGAGATGAGCCGGACCGAACTCGTGGTCATCGACGCCGACACCGAGCCCCGCCGTTTCGCCAACGAGATCCGCTGGAACCAGGCGTACTACCGGCTGGCCCGCGGCTTCTGACCTCGCGGCCCGCGCAGCCATGACGGATGGCCCGTCCCTGCCTTCGCCGGGCGGGTAGGGATCGGGCCACCCCGCGCCGGCGACGGAATGCCCTCCCGGCGGAAGGAGTCCGAGCTGCCATGCCGTACCACGAGAACGTCGCCGCCCGAGTCCCGCATGCTCCGCCGTCCCGGCTCGGCCGCGCCGGGTCGACGAGGGCTGTTGGCGTAGGCTGTCGGCAATCAGCGCTGGTCACCAGGGATTCAGCACCGGTTCGGTGGGTGAGCCGGAGGATCGGGGCCCGGGCCGCCCCGGTCGACGTCGGCGGGCCGCAGCTTCGACGTCGTGGGCGGGGGGAGTGACATGGCCGTGCACGGTCCGGCGATGACGGACGTCGCTCGTCTGGCCGGTGTCTCCCACCAGACAGTGTCGCGGGTGCTCAACGGGCACCCCAACGTGCGTGAGCAGACCCGGCTGCGGGTGCGGGCGGCGATCGCCGAGCTCGGTTACCGGCCCAACGGCGCGGCGCGTGCGTTGGTGACCGGCCGGTCGCAGGTCATCGGCGTGGTCGCGCAGAACACGACGTTGTACGGTCCGGCGTCGTTGCTGGCCGCGTTGGAGCAGACCGCCGCGGAAGAGGGTTTCGCGGTCAGTGTGGGCAGTGTGCGGGACCTGGACCACCGTTCCATCTCGGCTGCGGTGGAGCGGCACCTGTCGCACCGGGTCGCTGGCATCGTCGTCATCGCACCGGTCGAGTCGGCCGGTGAGGCTCTGGAACGTCTGCCCAAGGACGTCCCGTTGGTCACCGTCGACGGTGATCCGCGCAGGCCGGTGCCGTTGGTGACGGTCGACCAGGCGGCTGGTGCCCGGGCGGCGACCCAGCACCTGCTCGATGCCGGGCACCGCACGGTCTGGCACGTGTCGGGGCCGTCCGACTGGTTCGACAGCGTCGGTCGGATCGAGGGCTGGCGGGAGGCATTGGCGGCAGCAGGGGCGGAGCTCCCACCGCTGATGCCGGGGGACTGGTCCGCGGCCTCGGGATACCGGTGCGGGCAGATGTTGGCGCGGATGCCGGAGGTCACCGCGATCTTCACCGCCAACGACCATCTCGCGCTGGGCGTGCTGCGGGCGTTGCACGAGTTCGGTCGGCGTGTGCCGGACGAGATCAGCGTGGTCGGCTTCGACGACGTGCCGGAGGCGGCGTACTTCATCCCGCCGCTGACCACCGTCCGGCCGGACTTCGACGCGGTGGCTCGGGCGAGTCTTCAGCTGTTGCTGACCCAGATCGAGACGGGCACCGGAGGGGCGCTGCGGCAGACCATCGCCCCGACCCTGGTCGCCCGCGACAGCGTCGCCGCGCCGCCCCGCCGCTGACGGCTCCCGCTCCTGCCGCCCAGCCCCGCCGGGCGGCTCCGGTCCGGAGTGGAGGGAGCGCGAGCGGCCTCGCTCGCCGGGTGGCTTCCGTTACGAGACTGTGGCGCCGGGATTTCCGAGAAGGTGTTGACGTGTGCTGTGTGAGCGCTAACACTACCCGAAAGGTGACAGCTTGCCCCGGCGGTCGGCGGGGAGTCCGGAGAGGAGAAACCCGTGCGCAGGAAATTCCTGGCTGCTCTCGGCGGCGCGGTGTTGGCGCTGAGCCTGGCGGCGTGCAGTGGCGAGGGTGCTGGCAGCGGCGGTGACACCAGCGAAGAGAAGCCCGGCGACCTGACCATCGGTGTCTCGATGCCGACCCAGACCTCGGAGCGGTGGATCGCCGACGGCAAAGCGGTGAAGGAGAAGCTGGAGGCGAAGGGCTACAAGGTCGACCTCCAGTACGCGGGCGACGACATCCCGACCCAGTCGCAGCAGGTCGACCAGATGATCACCCAGGGCGCGGACGTCCTGGTCATCGCGGCGATCGATGGCACGGCGCTCAGCGGCCAGTTGCAGGCCGCCGCCGACGCGAAGATCCCGGTCATCGCCTACGACCGGTTGATCCGCGGCAGCAAGAACGTCGACTTCTACGTCAGCTTCGACAACTACAAGGTCGGCGTCGCCCAGGGCACCGGTCTGCTGGTCGGTCTCGGTCTGCTGAACAAGGACGGCTCGAAGGGCACGGCGAAGGGACCGTTCAACATCGAACTCTTCGCCGGGTCGCTGGATGACAACAACACCCAGTACTTCTTCGGCGGTGCCATGGACACGCTGAAGCCGTTCATCGACGCCGGCACCCTGAAGGTGAAGTCGCGCCAGACCACCGCCGAGCAGGTGGCGACCCTGCGGTGGCAGCAGGAGACCGCGCAGAAGCGGATGGAGGACCTGCTCACCTCCAGCTACAACGACGGCTCGCGGGTCGACGGCGTCCTGTCGCCGTACGACGGCATCTCCCGGGGCATCATCACCGCCCTGCAGAACGCCGGCTACGGCAAGGCGGGTAAGAAGCTCCCGGCGGTGACCGGCCAGGACGCCGAGATCGCCTCGATCAAGCTGATCAACGACGGCGTGCAGACCTGCACCGTCTTCAAGGACACCCGTCTGCTGGCCGAGCAGGCCGTGAACGCTTCCGAGGCGTTCCTGCAGGACAAGCAGCCGCAGGCCAACGACACGCAGACGTACAACAACGGCGTGAAGGTCGTGCCGTCGTACCTGCTGCCGATCGCGACCGTCTACAAGGACGACATCAAGACCGCGCTCATCGACTCGGGCTACTGGACGGCCGAAGAGGTCGCCGCCGGTCAGGCCAAGAACTGACCGTCCGCCGGGCTCGGCGGCCACCGCCGAGCCCGGCGCCACGGAGTACCGCGTCCGTACCTGACAGAGGACAGTGAGCATGGACGACACCATCCTCGAGATGCGCCGCATCACGAAGACCTTCCCCGGGGTGACCGCGCTGGAGGACGTCACCCTCGCGGTGCGCCGGGGCGAGATCCACGCCATCTGTGGTGAGAACGGCGCCGGCAAGTCGACCCTGATGAAGGTGCTGTCCGGCGTCCACCCGTCCGGCTCGTACGACGGCGAGATCCTGTTCGACGGCAAGCCGATGCAGTTTCGCGGCATCCGGGACAGCGAGGCCAACGGCATCGTCATCATCCATCAGGAGCTCGCCCTGGTGCCGTACCTGTCGATCGCCGAGAACCTCTTCCTCGGCAACGAACGTCGCGGCCGCAGCGGGCTCATCGACTGGAACCGGGCCAACGCCGAGGCGGCCGAGCTGCTGGCGTCCGTCGGGTTGCACGAGAACCCCGTCACCCCGGTCATCCAGCTCGGCGTGGGCAAGCAGCAGCTGGTGGAGATCGCCAAGGCGTTGTCGAAGAAGGTGCGCCTGCTCATCCTGGACGAGCCGACCGCCGCCCTCAACGACGTCGACTCGGCTCACCTGCTCGACCTGTTGCGACAGCTCAAGGACCAGGGGATCACCTGCATCATGATCTCCCACAAGCTCAACGAGATCACCGCGATCGCCGACTCGACCACGGTCATCCGGGACGGGCGCGCGGTGGAGACCCTCGACATGCGAGCCGACGACGTGACCCAGCAACGGATCATCCGGGGCATGGTCGGGCGCGACCTGGACAGCTTCTACCCCGACCGGGAGTCGTCACCCGGCGAGGAGGTGCTCCGGATCGAGGACTGGACGGTGCGGCACCCGACCCAGGACCGGATGGTCGTCGAGGGCGTCGGCCTGTCCGTACGGGCCGGTGAGGTCGTCGGCGTCGCGGGGCTGATGGGGGCCGGGCGGACCGAGCTGGCGATGAGCGTGTTCGGCCGGTCCTACGGCCGCGACATCAAAGGCCGGCTGTTCGTGCACGGGCGGGAGATCAGCGCCCGTACCGTCGCGGAGGCGATCGACAACGGCATCGCCTACGTCACCGAGGACCGCAAGCGGTTCGGCCTGAATCTCATCGACGACGTCCGGCGCAACGTCTCCGCCGCCGCCCTCGACCGGCTGGCCCGGCTGGGCTGGGTGAACGGCAACGAGGAGATCAAGGTCGCCGAGGCGAGCCGGCGGGAGATGAACATCAAGACGCCCAGCGTCATGGCCGTCGTCGGCAAGCTCTCCGGCGGCAACCAGCAGAAGGTCGTGCTGTCGAAGTGGCTCTTCACCGACCCGGACGTGCTGATCCTGGACGAACCGACACGCGGGATCGACGTCGGAGCCAAGTTCGAGATCTACACGATCATCAATCGGCTGGTGGCCGACGGCAAGGCGGTGATCATCATCTCCTCCGAGCTGCCGGAGCTGCTCGGGATGTGTGACCGCATCTACACCCTCGCCGCGGGCCGGATCACCGGTGAGAAGCCGGTGGGCGAGGCGACCCAGGAGAGCCTCATGGAGCTGATGACCAAGGACAAGGAGTTCGTGGGATGACCAGCATCAAGACCCCATCGACGGAGCGCCCGACGCCCCCGGACGGCGCGCCGGCCGCCGCCCTGCACACCGGGACGAGCGACCTGCGGGCACTGGTGCTGAACAACCTGCGGCAGAGCGGGATCTACGTCGCCCTGGTCGTCATCGTCGCGCTCTTCGCGATCCTGACCGACGGGGTGTCGCTGAGCCCCGGGAACATCACCAACATCGTCCTGCAGTACTCGTACATCCTGGTGCTCGCGATCGGGATGGTCATCCTGATCATCGGCGGGCACATCGACCTGTCGGTGGGGTCGGTGGTCGCGCTGACCGGAGCGGTCTCCGCCGTCCTGGTGATCCAGCAGGGCTACCCGTGGTGGGTCGGCATCCTGGCCGCACTGGCCGTCGGCGTCGCGGTCGGCGCCTGGCATGGCTTCTGGGTCGCGTACGCCGGCATCCCGGCCTTCATCGTGACCCTGGCCGGGATGCTGCTGTTCCGTGGCCTCACCCTGCGGGTGCTCGACAACATCTCGCTGTCGCCGTTCCCGGCCGAGTACCAGCGCGTCGCGGCGGGATTCCTCAACGGACTGCTCGGCGGGCAGGGCTACGACGCCTTCACGCTGCTGATCGGCGCCGTAGCCGTGGCCGGGTACGCGGTGAGCGGCTTCCGCACCCGCGTCGCGCGCATCCGCTACCAGCAGCCCGTCGAGTCGTTCCCGCTGTTCGTCGCCCGGGTCGCCGTCGTCGGCGCGGTCATCATGTACTTCGCCTGGCAGTTGGCGCACGCCCGTGGGCTCCCGATCGTGCTGATCGTCCTGGCGGTCCTCGTCCTGGTCTACGGCCTGCTCACCCGGCGTACCGTCTTCGGTCGCCAGGTCTACGCGATCGGTGGCAACCTCTCGGCGGCGGCGCTCTCCGGAGTGAGGGTCCGCACCGTCAACTTCTGGATGTTCGTCAACATGGGCTTCCTCGCGGCGGTCGCTGGCGTCATCTACTCCTCGCGGTCCAATGGCGCTCAGCCCGCCGCCGGCAACATGTTCGAGCTGGACGCGATTGCCGCGGCGTTCATCGGTGGCGCGGCGGTCACCGGCGGGGTGGGCACGGTGGTGGGCGCGATGGTCGGTGGTCTGATCATGGCGGTGATGAGCAACGGCATGCAGCTGATGGGCGTCGACCAGTCGACGCAGTCGGTGGTGAAGGGGCTCGTCCTGCTCGTCGCCGTGGCCTTCGACGTCTACAACAAGCGACGCGCCGGCGCGGCCCGCTGACGCCGGGACGGCGCGTGCCGTCGCGCCTCTGGGGCTGAACCCGTCCGTGCGCCCTCCTGTCGAGCTGCCCCACATCTGGGGCAGCTCGACAGCGTTTCAGGGAGGTCCTCCGGCCCGGTGGGTGAGGGCCGTTATCCAAGATCGGTCACCAGGCGGGCAGGTAAGCGGGCCGATTCGGTCACCGGGTCGGGCCGTCGAATCGCCGGATGTCAGGTCGTAACGCCGAGGCGCGCGTCCGACCCGGGCACAACCCGGGCACCGGAGCGACCCCTGTGAGTCTCGCCACATCGATGCGCCGGTGTTAGACAGGACCCAGACAAAGCGGTGCCAGCGGAGGAGGTGCGGAATGCAGGCTCAGGAGCGGCGGCATCGGATCCTGGAGCTGGTCCGCGCCGAGGGCCAGGTGCTGGTCGCCAAGCTCGCCGTCGAGCTGGTCGCGGCTCCCGAGACCATTCGTCGGGACCTGCGGGTTCTCGAGGAACACGGGCTCGTGCGGCGTACTCACGGGGGTGCCTACCCGGTGGAGAGCGCGGGCTTCGAGAGCAGCCTGGCGGTGCGGACGACCCGGCGGGTGCATGACAAGCGCCGGATCGCCGCGGCTGCCGTCGGTCTGCTCCAGGACGCGGAGACGGTGTTCATCGACGAGGGCTTCACCCCTCAGTTGATCGCCGAGGCGCTGCCCCGGGACCGGCGGCTGACCGTGATCACCGCGTCGCTGATCACGGCCGCCGGCCTGGCCACCGCCCCGGCGGTGACCGTCCTGCTGCTCGGCGGCAGGGTCCGCGGCCGGACACTGGCCACGGTGGACCACTGGGCCGGTGACATGCTGGCCGGCTTCGTCATCGACCTGGCCTTCGTCGGCGCCAACGGGATCAGCCGCGAGCACGGGCTGACCACACCCGATCCCGCCGTGGCCCACGTCAAGTCACGTGCCATGCGGGCGGCCCGGCGCAGCATCTTCGTCGGCCTGCACACCAAGTTCGGCGCGAGCAGCTTCTGCCGCTTCGCGGAGATCGCCGATCTGGAGGCCATCGTCACCGACGCCCACCTCGGTGCCGCCGAGGCGCACCGGTACTCCGTTCTGGGGCCGCAGGTCATCCGGGTCTGACCCCGACCGAAAAACCACACCGCCATCACCCGACCGCCATCTGGGAGGTTCGTTGTGCCTCATCGTGCCCGAACAATCGCCGTCGCCGTCCTGGCGGCCGCCTCCACCGTCCTGGCAACCGCCGGCTGTAGCGGCGCCGGTGGCGGAGGTGACGCCGGCGGCGCAAAGACGATCAACGTCCTCATGGTCAACAACCCGCAGATGATGGACATCCAGAAGCTGACCGCGGACAACTTCACCAAGCGGACCGGCATCACGGTCAACTACACGGTGCTGCCGGAGAACGACGTCCGCGACAAGATCAGTCAGGAGTTCTCCAGCCAGGCCGGCCAGTACGACGTCGCCACCATCAGCAACTTCGAGGTGCCGTTCTACGCGAAGAACGGTTGGCTGACCCCGCTGGACGACCACGTCGCCAAGGACAGCGCGTTCAACCAGGCCGATATCCTGCCGCCGATGACCGCGTCGCTGACCGCGGCCGACGGCAAGCTGTACGCGGAGCCGTTCTACGGCGAGTCCTCCTTCCTCATGTATCGCAAGGACGTGTTCGCCGCCAAGGGCCTGACGATGCCCGAGAAGCCGACCTGGCAGCAGGTCGCCGACCTGGCCGCGAAGGCCGACGGAGCACAGCCCGGCATGAAGGGCATCTGCCTGCGTGGCCAGCCGGGTTGGGGCCAGCTCTTCGCGCCGCTGACAACGGTGGTGAACACCTTCGGCGGGACCTGGTTCACGAAGGACTGGCAGGCTCAGGTCAACTCCCCGGAGTTCACCCAGGCCACCAAGTTCTACGTGGACCTCGTGCGTAAGCACGGTGAGGCTGGCGCGCCGCAGGCCGGCTTCACCGAGTGCCTGAACAACTTCATCCAGGGCAAGGTCGCCATGTGGTACGACGCCACCTCCGCCGCCGGGTCCATCGAGGCCAGCTCCTCGCCGGTCGCCGGCAAGGCCGGGTACGCCCTGGCTCCGGTGAACCGGACGGCCAGCTCCGGCTGGCTCTACACCTGGGCCTGGGGCATCCAGAAGGCCAGCAAGAACGCGGACAACGCGTGGAAGTTCATCTCCTGGGCGTCCAGCTCCGAGTACGAGCAGTTGGTCGGCAGCCAGCTTGGCTGGGCCAAGGTGCCGGACGGCAAGCGGGCCTCGTTGTACGCCAACCCGCAGTACCAGCAGGCGGCGGCCGCCTTCTACAAGGTGACCGAGCAGGCCATCACCACCGCCGACCCGAGCAACCCGGGAGTGCAGCCGCGGCCGGCACCCGGCATCCAGTTCGTCGGCATCCCGGAGTTCACCGACCTCGGCACCCAGGTCTCCCAGGGCGTCAGCTCGGCGATCGCCGGCCGGACCTCCGTCGAACAGGCGCTCGCCGACGGGCAACGGCTCGCCGAGCAGGTCGCCGAGAAGTACCGCGGCAAGTAACCGTCGGGTGGTGCCGGTCCCGCCGTGCGGGACCGGCGCCACCGTAGAGGAGGAGGCAGCGATGAGCGCTGTTGACCTACGGGCCACGACCGCGACCGGGACCGCAACGGCCCGCGGCTCGTCCGACGGGCGGCGGCAGTGGCGGCGGCAGCAGTGGATCCGCCGGGCACCACTGTTGCCGGCCCTGATCTTCACGATCGTGGTGACCCAGTTGCCGTTCGTGGCGACGCTGGTCATCTCGTTCCTGAACTGGAACTCGCTCTATCCCGACGAGCGGCGGTTCACCGGTCTGGACAACTACGCGGCGGTCGCCTCAGACCGGGTGCTGCGCAATTCGGTGGTGACCACCGTCCTGCTCACCGTCCTGGTAGTGATCATCAGCCTGCTGATCGGGTTGGGGCTGGCGCTGCTGCTCGATCGTTCCTTCCCGGGGCGCGGCATCGTGCGGACCCTGATGATCGCCCCGTTCCTGGTGGTACCGGTCGCCGCTGCACTGCTGTGGAAACACGCCCTTTACAACCCCGAGTACGGCCTGTTCAACGGGATGATCGCCGTCGTCGCGAACTGGTTCGGGGTGACCGCCCCGCAACCGGACTGGATCTCGAACTTCCCGCTGCCGGCGGTGGTCGCCTCGCTGGTCTGGCAGTGGACGCCGTTCATGATGCTGATCCTGCTGGCCGGCCTGCAGAGCTGTCCGCTGGACGCCCTCGAGGCGGCCCGGGTCGACGGCGCCGGGGCCTGGCAGGTGTTCCGCTACGTGACCCTGCCCCACCTGCGCCGCTACCTCGAACTGGGTGCGCTGCTCGGCTCGATCTACATCGTGCAGAACTTCGACGCCGTCTTCACCATCACCTCGGGCGGTCTCGGTACCGCCAACCTGCCGTACACCATCTACACCACCTTCTACCAGGCACACGACTACGGCCGCGCCTCGGCGGCCGGCGTGATCGTGGTGATCGGCTCGATGATCATCGCCACCTTCGCGCTGCGGGTGGTGCTGTCCATGTTCCGGGAGGAGACGAAGCGATGACTGCCCCTGCTGTCGCCAGGGCGAGGCCGCGCAGCCGCAGCGGCCCGCTGCTCGGCCTGCTCGCCTGGCTGCTCGGCCTGCTGTTCTTCGCGCCGGTCGGCTGGATGGTGCTGACCTCGTTGCACAGCGAGTCGGACGCCGCCCGCAACCCGCCGGCCTTCACCGCGCCGCTGACCCTCGACGGATACCGCGAGTTCTTCGGCGCCTCCAGCGGCGCGAGCCCGTGGCCGCCGATGCTCAACTCGGTCACCGCCAGCGTCGTGTCGACCCTCATCGTGCTCGCGCTGGCCATCCCGGCGGCGTACGCGCTCGCCGTGAAACCGGTCCGCAAGTGGACGGACGTGCTGTTCTTCTTCCTGTCCACCAAGATGCTGCCGGTGGTCGCCGCGCTGCTGCCGATCTACCTGATCGCCCAGACCGTCGGTCTGCTGGACAACATCTGGTTGCTGGTCATCCTCTACACCTCGATGAACCTGCCGATCGCGGTCTGGATGATGCGGTCGTTCCTGGCGGAGGTGCCGGTCGAGATCCTGGAGGCCGCGGCGCTCGACGGCGCCCGGCTGCCGGCCATCCTGCGTCGGGTCATCCTGCCGGTCACCGCCCCCGGGATCGCCGCGACCGCCCTCATCTGCTTCATCTTCAGCTGGAACGAGATGCTGTTCGCCCGGGTGCTGACCGGCGTCGTGGCCGGCACCGCGCCGGTCTTCCTCACCAGCTTCGTCACCAGCCAGGGCCTCTTCCTCGCCCAGGTGTGTGCCGCCGCGACCGTCATCTCGCTGCCGGTGCTCGCGGCCGGGTTCGCCGCTCAGGACAAACTCGTGCAGGGACTGTCGTTGGGAGCCGTCAAGTGAGAGCCGCTGTGATCACCGCGCCGGGCAAGGTCGAGGTCACCACCGTCGAGGATCCCACCCCGGGTCGCCGCGAGGTTGTCGTGCGCGTCGCCGCCTGTGGCCTCTGCGGGACGGACCTGCACATCCTGCAGGGCGAGTTCGCGCCCACCCTGCCGGTCGTGCCCGGGCACGAGTTCGCCGGCGAGGTGGCGGCGGTCGGCGCCGACGTCACCGAACTGGCGGTGGGCGACCGGGTCGCGGTCGACCCCTCCCTCTACTGCCACGAATGCCACTACTGCCGGCTCGGGCGGAGCAACCTCTGTGAGCGGTGGGCCGCGATCGGGGTGACCGTCGCCGGCGGCGCCGCCGAGTACGCCGTGGCGCCGGTCGCCAACTGCGTCCGGCTGCCCGAGCACGTCCGCACCGAGGACGCGGCCCTGATCGAGCCGCTGTCCTGCGCGGTGCGTGGCTACGACGTGCTGCGCTCCCAACTCGGCTCGCACGTGCTCATCTACGGGTCCGGCACGATGGGGCTGATGATGCTCGAACTCGCCAAGCGCACCGGTGCGGCCAGCGTGGACGTGGTGGACATCAACCCGGAGCGCCTCACCACCGCCCGTTCCCTCGGCGTCTCCCGTACCGCCGCCGGCCCGGACGAGCTCGACCAGCCGCGCGGCTGGGACCTCGTGGTCGACGCCACCGGTAACGTCGCCGCCATCCAGGACGGCCTCACCCGGGTCGGCAAGGGCGGCACGTTCCTCCAGTTCGGTGTCGCCGACTACGCCGCCCGCGCGGTCATCGAGCCGTACCGGATCTACAACCAGGAGATCACCATCACCGGGTCGATGGCCGTTCTGCACAGTTTCGAACGGGCCGCGGACCTGTTCGCGCAGGGCGTGCTCGACCCGGATGTGTTCATCAGCGACCGCCTGAGCCTGGAGCGCTACCCCGAGGCGCTGGACCGTTTCGCCGCCGGCTCCGGCCGTAAGATCCAGGTTCGCCCGTAGGCCCCCGGAGTCCGACGGGCGTCGATCCCGCTGCGCCGCCAACAGCGCAGCGGGATCGACGGATCACTGTCGAGTGGCGGCAACTCCGCACGACCACCGGGCCCGGTGTCAATCGACGTGGCCGGGTTGATCGCTGCTCGTGGCCATCTCCTGCCGGCCGGCCGACGACGGGTTCGCTGTGGCGCGCAGGGTGATCGACTCCTCGGTGTGGTCGACCGTGAAGAGCGTTCCCGCCGGGAAGGCCGCCAACGTCTCCGGCGGCAACTGGATCGTGCCGTCCCCGGCCACCACGGCGAAGTCCCGGCCGTCCCGGCCCTCGGCGCCCACCCGACCGTCGCGGATGGTGACCGCTCGGCCCAGCCGGGCACCGACGTCACCGTCGTGGGTCACCACGACCACCGTCGTCCCCCGCTCGGAGTTGATGGTGGCCAGCGCCGCGAGCACCTCGTCCCGGCCGGCCCCGTCGAGCTGGCTGGTCGGCTCGTCGACGAGGAGCAGCCCAGGCCCGGCGGCGAGCCCCTGCGCCAGTGCGGCCCGCTGACGCTGCCCCGGGGTCAGATCGCCGACGCGCCGCGCGCCGGCATCGGCGAGACCCACGAGGTCCAGGATCGCCTCCGGCGGGTCCAACCGGCGCCCAGCGAGGCGGGCCGCGGGTCGCTGGGCCAACCAGATGTTGCGCGACAGCGACACGTACGGCAGCAGGTTGCGTTCGGCGCCCTGCAACACCGTGCCCACCGTGGTCCCGCGCAGGGCGGCCAGGGCGGTCGTGGAGAGCCGGGACAGGTCGTGCTCGCCCACGTACACCCGCCCGGCGCTGGGCTGCATGAGCCCGCCGAGGATCGCCACCAGAGTGGACTTGCCCGAGCCGGACGGGCCGACCAGCGCCAGCATCTCGCCGGCGGAGATCTGCAGGTCCACGCCGGAGAGCGCGACCACGTCACCGGTGCTCGTGGAGTAGATGTGGATCAGCCGGTGGCAGGTGACCGCTACGCCCCCTGCGGGCACCTCGGCGGTCATTGGCCGGTCCGGCGGCGAACCGAGGCGGCGACGATCCGGCCGAGCACCGCCGCGGTGACGGCGAAGAACGCCACCGTGGGCACCGTGAACAGCAGCAGCCGGCCGACGTCCGGCCAGTCGGGCAGCGGGACGGGCGATCGGCCGTCACTGAACAGGCGTTGCCCGTCCCGAGTGAGGAGCCAGATCGCCAGGGTGGCGAGGCCACCCGACACGGTGGCGATGACGACCGGCCAGCCGTAGCCGCCACGGACGGCGCGTGGGGCCAGCCCCTGCCGCCGGAGCGCCACCAGCATCGCGACCCGGTTGCGCTGTTCGGCCGCTGCCATCGCGATGAGGCCGGCTGCCCCGATCAGGACCCCGGCCAGCGCGGCGAACAGGTTGAAGCGCAACGCCAAGGCCGCACCCTGCCGGTCGAAATCCTGTCGTACGCCGGCGATCGTCCGGTCGTCCTTGATGACCAGACCCTCCGCGCGAAGCCGGTCGAGGATGTCGGCAGGAGCCGTCGGGGCCAGCCAGACCTCCTCGACGCCGGTCTGGCCGGCGACGGCGAGCCGGTCGGCGTACTCCAGGTCAACGATCAGGCCGGATCCCCCGAGCCGGGGCAGCCGGTCCGCCAGGCCCTCGACCGACGCCTGCGTCGGCGACCCGTCGACCCCCTCGTACTGATGAGGCCGGCCCAAGGGCGTCCCGTTCGACCGGGTCAGCCAACCGGGCAGCGGGAACGGCGAATCGACCACGCTGATGCCGGCCGGCCGCACTCGCCGGTTCTCCACCAAGCCAAGGACCAGCGCCGCGTCCGGCCCGCTCGTGGCGTCGAGAAAGGTGTCATCCGGGTCGGTCAGCCGCCACCGATTCAGGTCGGCGAACTCCGCACCGGTCAGCAGAACCGTCTCGCCGTCGCCGTCGCCGCTGCGCAACTCCTCGAACCGGACCTTCAGTTGCCGGGATACCACCGGAGCGACGATCTCGACATTGACCAGGCGGCATTCCTGCACGCACTCGGGCACCTGTATGACGTAATCGCGGCGGCCGGGCTCGATGTCATCGCGAGCGACGACCACTCGGCTGCCGTTCCTGTTGGAGACCGTGACCGCGAGGCGGACCCGATTCCCGGCAAAGGCCGCCGCGTCGAGGTCGGTGGAGATCACCACGGTGAGCAGACGCCCTCGCAGGTGTAGCGGTGCTCCGGGTGGGTCCGGGCGGACCGTTCGCGCGATGTCCGCCAGATCCGCGCCATAGGAGGCATGCGGTACGGCCACCGTCGCCAGCCGGTCGGAGTCGACGGCGAGTACCGGTGTGCCGGCCTCGGAGGCCGCGTTCGTCACGACCGCGGCCATCGCGGAGCGACCCGTGGGGTCGGCCGCCCGGACGGACGCCAACAGGTGCGACCGCGAGGATGCCTTGACCTCGACCACGCGGGGAGCCCCGACCTCGACGGTTGCCCGATCCGCGTAGGCGGCCGACGCGACCTCGCTCGTCGCGGCGGTGAAGGCGAGCATCGCGACAACGACCGTGAGCAGCGCCATCAGGGGCCGGAAGCGTGGTTGCCGCGCCACCTGCACGAGGGCGAGGCCGACGGTTGTCCGGCCTCGCGCCAGCAGCGCAGCGCCTACCGCCGCTCCGGCGATCATGGCGACCCGCGCCAGCAGGACGCCCGCGGCGAGCGCGCCCACAACCGGTGCCACCAGGGCCAGCCCGGTGGGCGATCCGCCGAGGCGCAACTGCACCACGGCGGCCACGGCGACGGCCACCGCGACGACGTCACCGACGCTTGCCCGCCACCCCCGCACCCGCGCCGGCACCCGGCGCAGCAGGTCGACGACCGGTGCGGACATGGTCCGCGCCTGAGCCAGCAGCACCGCGGCGAGCGCGCCAACGGCACCGACGGCGGCGTAGCCGACCGCGGTCGCGTCCAATGTGACGTCGGCCTGGGCGGGCAGGGTGTGCGTGGCGAGCAGTTTGGCAGCGGCCAGGCCGCCCAGGCAGCCCAGGGGGATCGCGACCAACACGGGTACGGCGTGCTCGCCGACCGCCAGGGCCCACCGTCGTCGGCGCTGCACCCCGCGCAGCAGGAGCAGGCCCTGTTCTGGTC
Source organism: Micromonospora sp. NBC_00389 (assembly GCF_036059255.1). Taxonomy (NCBI): domain Bacteria; kingdom Bacillati; phylum Actinomycetota; class Actinomycetes; order Micromonosporales; family Micromonosporaceae; genus Micromonospora; species Micromonospora sp. NBC_00389. The sequence goes on from NZ_CP107947.1 coordinate 3,572,725, forward strand.
GGCGCTCGTCGGCCGCCGAACTGATCGCCACGAACAGCACCAGCCAGCAGAGCAGGACGAGCAGCCCGGCACCCAGTGTCACGCCGGCGGCCAACTGCCCGCGCTGCAGGGTGACGCGATCAAGCAGGCTCGGCAGAGAGGTGCCGGCACCGAAGCCCTGCCGGCTCCCGTCGCGCGTCACCGTCGCGACGGTCGACCGCAGGTCCTGCACCGACCCCGTGACCACCAGTTGTCTGCTGACGAAGAGGTCGGCCGTCGATCGGTACAGGATGGCATTGTCGTCGGCCAGGGGCGAGGACTCCGCCGTGAAGATCGCGTCGAGGGCGCTGCCCACGGTCGACGTGGAGGCCGGGCCGGGTGCGGGTGGCCGTAGGTACTCCTCACCCAGCCAGAACGGGTCGGTCGCGTCGAGCGGCCGGTAGACGCCGGCCACCCGTACCGGAACGGCGCCGAAGGTGAACTGGCCGCCGGTGGCGACACCCAGATGTGCTGCGGTGTGCGTGCTGACCATCACCTCGGGGAGCTGGCCCCGCGAGGTGGACCGGGGGCACGCGCCGGCCACGGCGACCCGTTCGCAGACCCCCGCTCGGAAGATCAGGTTCGAGGTGACCGTCCCGGCCGGGCCGGTGGCGACGCCACCGCTCTGCGCACCGAGGACGACCTCGAACCCGGCCGGCGCGAGTCGCTCGACCTGAGCGCCGAACACGCTTCCGGCCGGGTCGCCCGGCATCCCCGGGTACTCCGTGGGGGCGACGAGCCGCAGCCGGAGCTCGTTCGGATCGGCTGTGGAGAGCTCGTACCGGGCGAGGGCCTGCCCGGCAGCGGCCACGTAGCTCACCGCGGCTGCGGCGGCGGCACTGGCGAGCACCGCGAGCAGGAGCACCGCCAGGGCTTGTGCCCGGCGGGCCGCAAGTGCTCCCCCGATGACGGCCAGCATTGAGGCTCACGCTATCGAGCGGACGGCCTGCACACCGCCCCGCGGACGCGCATCGATACCGAGCGGTTACCTACCGCGAACTTCTCCACCGCGCACGACCTGCGCCCGCCCCTCGGCGAGGTGGAGTTCCGCTTCGCAGGAGGCGGCCACCTCCGCGTCATGGGTGGCGAACACGACCGCCGCACCCCGCCGGGCCTCGTCGTGCAGCAGATCCAGCACCCGCTGTCGGTTGCCCGCGTCCAGCTCGCTGGTCACCTCGTCGGCCAGCAGCACGCCGCCGCGCAGCGCCAGGCCGCGGGCGATGGCCGTGCGCTGCTGCTGGCCGCCGGACAGCTCCTCGACCAACTGGTCGGCCTGCCCGGCGAGGCCCAGCTGGGCCAGCGTCGCGGCGGTCTGCCGGCGCGCCTCGGGCGGTGCCACGCCGCCGGCGACGAGGGCCACCTGCACGTTCTCGGCGGCGGTCAGGATCGGGGCCAGCCCGTTGTCCTGCGGGATGAGGACGATCCGGTGGTCCACCGCGTGGTCACGGTCGCGCAGTTGCTGCCCGTCGACGCTCACCGCGCCGTCGCGCGGCCGCAGCAGCCCCGCCATCGCGTTGAGCAGGGTGGTCTTGCCCGCGCCCGACGAGCCGGTCAACGCCAGCACCCGACCCGGGCGGACCGTCACCGAGACGTCCCGGAGGACGGCCGGCGCATCGCCGTACCCGAGAGACACCCCTTGGATGGTCAGCATGTGCAACCGCCCCCTCCGGTACCGGCGTCCGCAGAATGCCACGCCCGGTCGGGACCGCACAATCCTCATCGATCGTCGCGCCGCCATGTAGAAAACTTTCGATGTCGCGGTTGACTTCGATGGTTTGTGACACAACAATCACCGTCAATATCGACGTACATCTCTTTTGTTCGGCGGGCCGTGTGCTACCAGGGCCGGCCGGTGACGGCGGTGTCCGCCGTGCCGCTGGCCAACCGCGAACCCGACGGGGTGCGGGTCGCCGTGGTCGACGAAACCCGCACCGAGAGTGAGGTCACGATGAGACACGGTCGACGATGGGCCGGCGGCGCCGCCGCGGCCCTGCTGATGGTCACGGGCCTGATCGGGGCGGCGCCCAGCGCCGCCGCCGCGGCCGACGGCCCCGCGCTCACCGCCGCGGTGACCGCCAAACTGCTCAGCTCGGTCGAGCTGTCCACCGCTGGCGCGGAACGAGACACCCGGGTCACCGTCAGCCGCAGCAGCGGCCGGTGGGCGTTCGGCACCGCCGTCGCCCTCGCACCCCGACAGGAGGACGCCCACCCGACCGGCTCGATCTTCATCGCCCGGGCCGACCCGGCCGGGTGGCGGGTCGCCTTCGACGGTGAGGCCGCCTTCGGTGAACTGGCCGCCCAGTCGCCCCTGGTGACGGGTCCGGAGAGAAGCGCGCTCAGCACCGCTCCGACCCCGATGTACGCGGGCGGGGACTACCGGACCGGGATGGCGCTGCCGTTCGCGGTGGGCCAGACGTGGACGCTCACCGGCGGCCCGCACGGCTGGGGTGGCAGCGCGCCGTACAGCTCGGTCGACCTGGCCGGCGGCGACCAGGTGGTCCGCGCGGCCCGGGCCGGCGCGGCGTACACGATGTGTCAGGGGTGGATCCGGGTCATCCACGACCGGGGCTACTCGACCGACTACTACCACCTGTGGAACAGCATCTCCGTCAACGGCGCCAGCGTCGGTCAGGGCGCCTTCCTGGGCAACACCGGCACCGACGTCACCTGCGGCGGATCCGCCACCGGCCGCCACGTCCACTTCGGCCTGCGGCAGAACAGCGCCTACGTGCCGATCGCCGGCCACGACATCGGCAAGTGGGTGCTGGCCAACGGCGCCGCCGCCTACCAGGGTGGGGCGCGACACGGGTCGGCCTGGGCCGGGGTCGGCTCCGGCCTCTACAACTACGGCGCACTCGGCCTCACCCAGGCGGTGGTTGACGCGAACGGCGGTGGGGCACTGACCCGTCGAGCCGGGCCGGGGACCGGTTACGGGGCGGTCGGCTCGCTGGCTGACGGTGTCACCGTCTCCGTCTCCTGCTCCGCCAACGGCACCTCCCACACCGGGCGGTACGGCACCACGGCGCTCTGGGACCGGTTGAGCGACGGCAGTTGGGTGTCCGACGCCTACCTCTGGACCGGTGTGAACGCTCCGATCAACGGCTGGTGCTGACGAGCTCGACCGCCGAGCCGGCGGGCCGCCGGCCGCCCGACCCCCTTCGTCGCAAGGAGTGGCAATGACCGTACGAACCTCCCGCCGGGGCCGGCTCCTGCTCGGCGGCCTGCTCACCCTGACCACCGCCCTGGCCGGTCCCGTCGCGGCCATGTCACCGGCGGCTGCCGCCCCGACCGGTACGCCGGCGTCGGCCGGCCCGCTGGCCGCCGCGTTCGACACCGCCGCCGCCCGGTACGACGTCCCGCGCGACCTGCTGGTGGCGCTGGGGTACGCCGAGTCGCGCCTGGACATGCACTCCGGTGCGCCGAGCGCGGCCGGTGGCCACGGGCTCATGCACCTGGCGAGCAACACACAGGTGCACACCCTGGAGGAGGCGGCGACGCTCACCCGGCTCACCCGGGCAGCGCTGCGCGCCGAACCCGCCGCGAACGTCCTCGGGGCGGCCGCCGTGCTGCGCTCGTACGCCGACCAGGTCGGCCTCACCGCCGCTGCCCGCGACGACGTGAACGGCTGGTACGGACCGGTCGCCCGGTACGGCGGCGCCAGCGACGCGTCGGTGGCGCGGCTCTACGCGGACACCGTCTACGACCTGCTGCGCGTCGGGTTCACCTCGACGCGCGGCGAGGCGGTGGCCGGGCGGCCGGTCGCACCCCGGCGGGGCGGCCTGGAGCGGGCCGGCGTGCTCGGCGGATTCGGCACCCTCAGCACCGACTACGGGCCGGCCGCGTGGGCACCGGCCAGCACGAGCAACTACACCGTGGCCAGTCGACCGGGCAGCCACCCGGTCACCCGCATCGTCATCCACATGACGCAGGGCTCCTACGCCGGCGCGGTCAGCTGGTTCCAGAACCCGGCCGCCCAGGCCAGCGCCCACTACACCTTCCGCTCCTCCGACGGCGCCGTCACCCAGTCGGTGCGGGAGAAGGACATCGCCTGGCACGCCGGCAACTGGACCTACAACACCCAGTCGATCGGCATCGAACACGAGGGGTACGTCGACAACCCCGCCTGGTTCACCGATGCGATGTACCGCGCCTCCGCGACGCTCACCCGTAGCCTCGCCACCAAGTACGGCATACCCAAGGACCGGGCGCACATCATCGCGCACGCCGAGGTGCCCGGCGCCACCCACACCGACCCGGGCCCGAACTGGAACTGGACCTACTACCTGCAACTGGTGAACGGAATCACCGGCATCGGCTCCGGCACGGTGAACACCGAGGCGTCCAGCCTCAACGTGCGTTCCGGCCCGGGCGCCAGCTATCCGGTCGTCGGCTCGGTCGCCGACGGCGCCACCGTCGCCATCTACTGCCAGGCCGTCGGCAGCACGGTCACCGGCCCGTACGGCACGACCTCCGTGTGGAACCGGATCGGCACCAACCGCTACGTCTCCGACGCCTACCTGCTGACCGGCTACGACGGATACATCCCGACCGTGCCGCGCTGCTGACGGCGCGGCACCCGTCAACCGAAGAGCAGGTCGAGGTGGGCATCCAACGCCGCCACGGCCTGCTCGGCGGTGTACTGCCCACCGAGCAGATAGACGCCCAACCCCTCCATCAGTGCCAGCAGGCCGGCCGCGGCGGCGTCGGCGTTTCGGCGGGGCAGGATGCTGGCGATGAACTCGGTCAGCTGCGCGGTGTCCTCGCGCAGGCTGGCCGCGGCGGCCGGTCGTACCGCGGTGTAGGCGAAGAACGCCAGCGCCACGCTCCCGTCGTCGCGGCTCCGCTCGTCGAGCGGCAGCAGCGCGGCGATCATCGTGCGCAGCAGCAGCCGAGGGGAGGGGTCCGCGCCCAGTCGCGCCATCGCCTCGGCGATCCGGATCTCACCGCGCTCGCGGACCACGGCCAACGCGAACGCCATCATCTCGTCCTTGGTGCGGAAGTAGTGCTGGACCATCCCGGCGGACACACCGGCCTCGGCAGCCACGTGACGGAGGCTGACGGCCTCCAGGCCCTGGTCCGCGGCGACCCGCATCAACGCGTCCGCGATGAGGGTGCGTCGCTCCTGGTGATCGACCTTCTTGGGCATGACCTCGATCGTTTCACAGTGGGTGGCCTGGAAGCCCCGCCGGCGGTCGGCGGCTAACGGCTGACGGTTCCGGTGGCGGGGGTGCCCCGCGCGCTACGCAGGAGGCCGTCCGGATCGTCGGCGTACAACCGCAGCTCGTTCATCGGCTCGGACCCGACCTTCGGCAGGTCGAAGCTCGTCGGGTGGCGCAACAGGACGTCGATGCTCGTCTGGCTGCCGACCGAGATGGACACCACCCGGCGGTCCCCCTCCTGCTCGACCTGCACCGACTTGCTGGACGGCAGCGAGCGGTAACGCTTGCGCAGAACCTCGATGTCCGTCCACGGGATCCAGATGTCGATGCCGGAATTCAGCCGCACCCGCAGGCCCGTGTCACCCACCACGTGGGGGTTGATCGTCATGCTCGCGAAGAGGCCGACCATCCAGAGCAGACCCCAGACGCCGAGCGCGAGCACGATCCAGCGGGCCGGCCCCCACGGCACCACGTTGGTGACGATGAGGTCGAAGATCGGAATCTCCACGATCGACAGGCCGATGAAGATGCCGAGAATCGGCTTGACCACGCCCAGGTAGCCGAACGGCTCGTCACCCGGCGCCAGCGGCAGCGGCCTGCGCCGCGCCCACAGGTACAGGTTGCGCCACATGGCGGCTTCCAGCTTGGCCACCCGGCGCAGCAGCGGGCCCACCTTCGCTCTGGTGGGGGTCTTCATGTCGGTCATGTCGTCCTCGCGATGGTGGTCGGGCGGTCAGTGGACGGTGACGGTGCCGGCGCCGCCGTCCACGGTGACGAGCTGACCGGTGGAGATCGTCCGGGTGGCGTCGGGCACGCAGATGACGGCGGGGATGCCGTACTCCCGGGCCACTGTGGGGCCGTGCGCCATGATCGCGCCGGTCTCGGTGATCAGCGCCGAGGCGGTGAGGAACAGCGGGGTCCAGCCGGGGTCGGTGGTCGCGGCGACCAGGACGTCGCCGGGCTCGATGTGCGCGGTGGCCGGATCGTGGACGACCCGGGCTGGGCCGGTCACCCGGCCCGCCGACGCGCCCACGCCGGTGAGTGTGCCGTCCACGGCGGGCGCCGTCGGCAGTACGGCCTCGACGTCGGTGCCGTCGGACAGCAACGCCACCGGCACCGCCCTGCGGCGTGACTCCCTGCGGTGCACCGCCCTGCGGGAGGCGACCGTCGCCCGGTGATCGCTGCCGTCGTGCACCGCGGCGTGCACCTCGTCGAGGGTCAGGAACATGATGTCGTCGGGCTGCTCCAGCAGCCCGGCGCCGTGCAGGTCGACGCCGATGAGCAGCAGTTGCCGGCGCGTCTCCCGTAGCGGGTACAGCCCGGCGAACTTGCCGGCCTCGCGCAGGCCGGCCAACGAACGGGCCCGGCGTAGCAGGAACCCGGCGATCGTGCCGCGTACCGGCCGACGACGGCGGGCACGCCTGACCAGTTCCTGAAGCGCGGCCTCGGCCTCTGCGGCGGCCCGCTGGAAGCGCTGGTCCGGCCCCTGCCGCGGATCGGTGACCCGCAGGTAGTTGGCGATCGCCGCGAAGACCGGTGCCGGATCCTCCGCCCAGCGCGGCACCCCGAGGTCGACCTCGGCAACGCCGCGATGGCCGTAGGCGTCCAGGAAGCCGGCCATCCCGACGTCGGGCAGCGTCCCGCGCAGATACCGCGCGGCCAACTCGTCCGGCGGGGTGTCGAGCAGGAGCCGGCGGTGTTCGCCGGCGCCCTGGGCGAGCCGCCAGAGCGCCAGATCCATCTCGATGGTGACGTTGTGCGGCATCCCGCCCAGCACGGTGTGGATCTCGTCGGAGCTCGCGACGCCCTTGAGCAACGACGCCGGCAACGCGGCGGCGAGCATGCCGGTGACGATCGGCCACATGATCGCGTCGGCGCTGTCCCCGGAGTCCCGCGACTCCACGAAGCGGAGCCGGTCGGCGGCGGTCCGCAGGTCGGCGGGGGCCGCCGACCGTACTCTCATCTGCTCGATCGCCCGGAACATCCGGACCCGCGCCGCGTCGGGACGGGCCAGCGCGCGCAGGATCCCCGCCACCGCGCGGCCGGCGGTCCGCAGGGACGCCGCCCCCTGTGCCGCGCCGCGCTCGGTGCTGGCCGTGGTCACGGCGAACCGTGGATCCGTCAGGACGTGCTGCATCACCGCCTGCGCCCGTGGGCCGAAGTCGACCGCCAGGAGCTTGACCAGCCGCTTGCGGGACGACCTGCTCCGAGCCAGGTCGGTCAGGTCACCGTAGAGGCGACCGCCGATGTCGACGACCTCGACCCGGACGCCGAGAGCGGCGAGCATCGCCGCGATCTGCGACCGCAGGGTCGACATGCCCATCGGGGTGACCGGTTGCAGCATGCCCTGAACGTGGCCGAACTCCAGGTAGACGCGGGGGAGGGGCTTCCCGGTCTCCGGCGGGAGGGGAAACAGGCTGGTGATCGGCCGCGACTGCAGCAACCACAGCACGCCGTCGCCGTCGATCGCCCACTCCACGTCCTGCGGGGAGCCGAAGTGACCCCGCAGCCGCTCACCTGTGGCCCGCAGCTCCGCCAGGTGCGCGGACGTCAGGCACCCAGCCTCGTCTCGGGTGACGCCGTCGAGCACGTAGTGGTCCACGGCCGCCGCGCCGTCCACCACCGTCGTGCCGAGGCCCGGCGCGGCGTCGACCGCCATCTCGTCGCGGCGACCGGTCAGCGGGTTCGCGGTGAACAGCACCCCCGCCACCGCAGGGGCAACCATGCGTTGCACGACGACGGCCATCCGCACCGCCTGATGATCGATTTCGCGGGCGTCGCGGTAGGCGACGACGCGATCGGTGTGCAGCGAGTCCCAGCATTTCCTGATCGCGGCGATCAGCTCGGCGGTGCCCGTGACGTTCAGGACGGTGTCCGACTGCCCGGCGAAACTCGCGTCCGGTAGGTCCTCGGCGGTGGCGCTGGAGCGCACCGCCACCGCGCCCGCACCGAGCCGTTCGTACGCGGCGACGATCTCCGCCTGCGGGATGACGCCGAGCCGGTGCGCCTCGGTGGTGACGCAGAATCCCTCGGGGACCCGCTCGCCTCGCCGGATCAGCTCGCCCAGCCCGGCCGCCTTTCCGCCGACCAGGTCGACCATGTCGGCAGTCGCCTCGGACAACGCGATGACGTGCATGGGGCCTTCTCTCTATGCAATGCAACTGCATTGCATCCCAAGGTACCCACTTGGCGATACGACTGCAATGTAACGGCCAGGCGTGGCGGTGCGACCCCGGGTCGGGGCGTTGTCGGCGTCTGCCATGCTCGGGACGGTGACGACCGGCCGCCCCACCAGAGTTCGCACCCACCGTCGCGTCCGCAGCCGCACCGCCCGGATTCTCCTCGCGCTCGTCGCGGCCGTGGCCGTCCTCGGCGTCGCCTTCGTCGTCGTGCCGATGCTGCGGCCGCCCGGTCCACGACCGCTCTTCCAGCTCCCGGTCGCCTGCGGTGAGACGTGGCAGCTCAGCACCTACCCCGGCCATGACGACTACGACGTCGACCTGTTTCCGACCGAGGGCGAGGCGTGGGGGCGCCCGGTGCTCGCGTCGTACGCCGGCACCGTCACCGTGGCGGGCGTCAACGGGTCGGTGGGCGGGCGAAACCCGGAGAATCCGGAGGGCCCGCGCGGTCGCGGCGGCGGCTACTGGGTGAAGATCGATCACGGTGGCAAATGGGAGACGCAGTACCTGCACCTGCTCGAACCGCCGTCGGTCCGGGTCGGTCAGCGGGTCGCCCAGGGCGAGCAGATCGGGCGGCTCGGCAGCACCGGCAACTCCGGCGCCCCACACCTGCACTACGAGCAGCGCCGAGGCTGGGAGAAGGTCGAGACCCACTTCGACGGGGAGCCGTCGGGCATCACCACCGACGAACGCGAACTCATCCTCAAGCGCAAGAGCAACAACTGCGTCTCCGGGTGACCGCGCACGCCGCCCACCGTCTCCTGAGGACGACATCGGGCACGTTTGCCCGACACGGCTCGGGGCACTGTGTCTGGCGAACAGTCCAGACGCAGGGAGGAGCCGGCCGTGGCCAAGGGTGACGTCGAGACGTACCAAGAGGACGGGCAGTGGAAGAACCGCCCGGAGGGCAACGAGCGAGCCAGCAGCACGCACGAGGGCAAGGCCGACGCGCAGACCCAGGGCCGCGAGATGGCGGCCGACCGTGGTGTCGAGCACGTGATCAAGAAGCAGGACGGCACGATCGGGGAGAAGAACACCTACCCGCGCAGCCGCGACCCGCGAGACATCCCGGGCTGACATCCTCCGTATCCTGCGGGCTGACCTCCTCGGCGCGACCGAGGAGGTCAGCCTGTGGCACCGCCGTCGGGAGCTGAGGCGGCCCGATCAGGCCGGCACCACGTACGGGAACGCGTCGGCGCGCGCGCCTTTGGTCCCGTCCGGGGTGAGGCCGGAGGTCATGCCGGTGTTCAGCACCAGGGAGAACATCACCTCGGGTGCGTTGTCGGCCATGGTGCGTCCGTTGCGGACGGCGAAACCGTAGTTGGCCGGCGTGCCGACCTGGTACGACAGCACGTCGGGATAGAGCTGCCGCGCCACGCTCCAGCCGTACGCCTGCGGATCCGGCGCCGTACCGTTCGCCGCCACGACCCCCGCGACCGCGGAGGCGATCTCCTCGCCGTCCTCCTTGAGATCGTCGCCGGGGTGCCGCGCGTTGGCCGGGTTGGTGAAGTCGGTGTCGGTGGGCCAGAAGATCGGCCACATCATGGGGTGGCCGAAGCGGTTGATCTGGCGCCACCCGCCCGCGTCGGTGGCCAGCAGGGTGCGGCACCAGACGCCGATCTCGGTGCCGTCACGCAGCATCGGCTCGTCATGGGACACCTCGAGGACGATCGACTCGACCGTGGTGCCGGCGAAGCTGTTCGTGGCCTTGTCGGCCCGCCACGCCGAGCGGTCCAGCTTCGCGCCGTTCTTGATCGCGGCGTTGACGGTCGCGAGCTCGCCGAGGTCGATGTAGAACGGGTCGGTGATCCGCCCGGCCCAGACCCGGACGTTGCGGCCGCTGGACACCTCGCCGCTGTGGCCCTGGACGATGGGAGTGCCCATCGCGCCGTCGTCGCGGGCATCGGCTCCGGTGAGTTCGTACAACTCCAGCGTCTGCCTGCCGTCGCCGTCCGGCTCACCGAACGCGAGCCGGTAGGCCAGCCCCTCTACCTCGGCGCCGTTGAAGTGAATCTTGAACTCGTAGCGCGCCTCGGCGTGGAAGCCGCGCTTGATGTCGGCCTTTGTCACCGAACTGTTGACGTCCATGACGAACACCGTGGCGCGGTCGCCGTTGAAGACGTACAGGTCGTCGATGAAGAGCTGACCGCTCTGGGCGGCGAGGGGGGTGTCAAGGTGGTGCGACATGGACTCACTCCCAGTGATGCCGGACTTACAGGACTAATCCGAACATAGCGGCGAGCCTCGCACCCCTCGCGTCATCAGCCGAATCCGTGGTCCTGCTGGTCCGGGAACCGGAGGGTCGCCGAGGGGTCCGTCCGTTGGGGGAGGGCGATGATGGCCGAGCGGAGACGGTCGAGGGCTTCGGCGCGGGCCCCGGCCAGCGACGGTTCCTTCGTCAGCCGTGCCGGGCGTACCTCGACATGCCGGGGCATCTGGGTGAAGGCCGTGGTGATGGCGTCGAGGATCGCCGGGTGACTGCCCCAGGGGCCGCCGATGAGGACCAGTCGCGGGTCGGTGAGCGCGACGATGGCGGCGAGCACGCCGCTGACGGCCCGCCCCAGCGCCTGCCGGTCGACTGCGGCGAGCTGACGGACGCGATCGACGTCGATGGCCGTCGTGCCGGCGCGTCGAAGGTTGAGGTCGGCGAACACGTCGATGAACCGGGTCGCCTGACCGTGGGGGCCGATGGTCAGCAGGTGCGCGATCTCGCCGGCGACTCCGGAGTGGCCGCGGCGTACCTCGCCGTCGCTGACGATCGCGCATCCCAGTCCTTCGCCGAGGAACACGTAGGCGAAGTCGCCCAGGCCCGTCGGATCGGTGTCGCGCTCGGCCTGCGCCGCCCAGTTGACGTCGTTGTCGACGATGACCGGGCCGGCGACCTGTGGCGTCAGCACCTCGACCGGGTCGAGCTCGCCGAGCAGGAACGGCGCGTCGGGCAGTCGGACCAGGCGACCACTGGCGCGTTCCACCGGGTCGGCGGCGCTGACGACCGCCAGCCGGATGGCCTCTCCGGTGCCCTCCTGCGCCTGCGTGGCGGCGGTGCGCAGGGCGTCCGCCACCTGCTCGGCCCGGGCTGGCCGACTGATGTCGTGCCGGGTCCGCCCGAGGACGTCGCCGTGTGCGCCGACCCGCTCGACCACCACGCCGTCGGGAGCGATGCTGATGGCCAGGGCGGTGCCGACGGTGTCGGCGAGGGCGTAGTACGAGCCGACGCGACCCCGGCCGCGCCCGCCGGGCGTCCGTTCCCCGGTGTCCACGACCAGGCCGGCCTCGGTCAGCCGGCGCACGCTCTCGCCCACGGTGGGCTTGGACAGGCCACTGCGGGCCGCCAGGTCGGCGCGGGTCAGCCGCCGCGCCCGCATCAACTCCCGCAGCACGTGCTCGTCGGTCAGGGTGCGCAGCAGCTCCAGCGAGGGCTTGGCGATGGTCACCCCACGATTCTAGGCAGGAGTCTTGCCTAGAAGGGTGCCCGACCCCTACAGTCTTTCCAAGAAGGAGCCCTAACTAGAAGGAGTCGCGCCATGAACGCCCAGCCCGCCCTGGCCGTCGCCCCGCTCCCGCCCCTGCCGCACTGGGAGTCGACCCCGGACGACCTCCCGGCCGCCATCCGCCAGATCAAGGCCGCGCTGCGCGACCGGATCGAGGCCTCCGGCCGCACGGTCGAGGAGGTGTTCGCGGTCGTCGAACGGCGGGTCCAGGCGAAGGTCGACGAGATCGCCGCCGCCAGGGATCGCGGCGAGACGATCTGGCCGGTCATCGAGTACGCCGACATCGAGGCCGGCACCGTGCCGGCGGAGGCGCTGGCGAAACTGCGCCAGCGGGGCTGCCTCGTCGTCCGCGGCCACTTCGACCGCCAGCAGGCCCTCGCCTGGGACCGCGGCATCGTCGACTACGTGGACAGCAACGGGTTCACCGAGGCCTACCGCGGTCCCGCCGACGACTTCTTCGGCAGCGTGGGGTCCAAGCCCGAGATCTACCCGGTCTACTGGTCGCCCGCGCAGATGCAGGCCCGCCAGAGCGACCGGATGGCCCGGGTGCAGGCGTTCCTCAACCGGCAGTGGAAGCACGAGTCCGAGGGCGTGCGGTGGTTTGACCCGGACCGCGACTCGCTCTACCCGGACCGGATCCGCCGCCGGCCGCCGGGCGCCGACTCCAACGGCCTCGGTACCCACCTCGATCCCGGCACCCTCGACCTGTGGATGACCGAGGCGTACCAGAAGGCCTTCCGCCACCTCTTCGACGGCACCGTCGAGCAGTACGACCCCTGGGACCCGGCCCACCGCACCGCCGGACCGCAGTACCCCGGCACCACCATGTGCTCGGCCTTCCGCACCTTCCAGGGCTGGACGGCCCTCTCCGACATGGACCACGACCAGGGGGTGCTGCACACCGTCCCGATCCCCGAGGCGATGGCCTACCTGATGCTCCGGCCGCTGCTCGCCGACGTGCCCGCGGACGACATGTGCGGCGTCACGGTCAACCAGGTCTTCCCCGCCAACGAGACGTGGCACCCGCTGCTCATGCAGGCACTCGCCGGCATCCCCGACGTCAAGGCGGGCGACTCCGTCTGGTGGCACTGCGACATGATCCACAGCGTGGCACCGGTCCAGGGCCAACAGGGTTGGGGCAACGTCATGTACATCCCCGCGGCCCCGTGGTGCCCGCGCAACGAGCGGTACTCGGTATCCGTCCGGGAGGCGTTCCAGACCGGGTCCAGCCCGACGGACTTCCCGGCGGAGCACTACGAGCGCAGCTGGCCCAACCGGTTCCAGCCCGACGACCTCAATCCCACCGGGCGGCGTGGCCTGGGCCTCGACTGATCGCCGACCAGCCGACGCGGTCCGGTCGCGGCGGGCCCGCAGACGACGGTGGGCCGCCCGGACGTGTTGCCGGGCGGCCCACTCGCCGGTGGTACGTGGGGCCTCAGATGCGGGACCACGTCTGGTTGGCTGCACCCGTGCAGTCCCACAGGTGCAGCTTGCCGCCGTTGTTGGGGTTGGCGTCCCGGACGTCCACGCACCGGTTGGCGCTGATGTTGACCAGGTCGCCAGCGGCGCTGAGGGTGAAGCGTTGGGCGGGATTGCCGTTGCAGGTGACCAGGTTGACCTCGGTGCCGTTGGCGGTGCCGGCCCAGGCCGGGTCCATGCACTTGCCCATCGCGCGGACGGTCCCGTCGGAGGCGAACGTCCAGGCCTGCGCGGCGGTGGTGTTGCAGTCCCAGATCTGCAGCTTGGCGCCGTCGACCGGGTTGGCGCTCGGGATGTCGATGCAGCGCCCGCTCTGCGCACCCCTGATCCGGCTGGTGCCGGGAGCCGGGTCGCCGCCACCGCCGGAGGTGTAGCTGGACACCCGGACGTAGTCGACCAGCATCTGCTGGGGGAACTGCGTGGAGCCATCCGGGTAGCCGGGCCAGTTACCGCCGACCGCCACGTTGAGGATCATGAAGAAGGGGTGGTCGAACACCCACCGGTTGCCGCCGAGCCGGGCGGGGTCGACCCGGTGGTACTGTACCCCGTCGATGTACCAGGTGATGACGTTCGGCTCCCAGTCCACCCGGTAGGTGTGGAAGCCGTCGGCGAGCGGGCCGCCGAGGGTGCGGCTGCCGGTGATGCCTCCGCCGCCGGAGTAGCCGGGACCGTGCACGGTGCCGTAGACGGTGTTGGGTTCCCGGCCGATGTTCTCCATGATGTCGATCTCGCCGGCGTCGGGCCACCCGCCGCCGGTGCCGAGCATCCAGAACGCCGGCCAGATGCCCTGGCCGCGCGGGATCTTGATCCGGGACTCGAACCGGCCGTACGTCTGGCTGAAGGTGGCCGCGGTCAGCAGCCGCGCGGACGTGTACTCGCAGCGCCCGTAGTGGCACTGGTAGTTGGCGGGGTTGTCCCGGCGGGCGGTGATGACCAGGTTGCCCTGGCCGTCGTGCACCGCGTTGCTGGTGCTGTTGGTGTAGTACTGCCGCTCGTTGTTGCCCCAGCCGCCACCGCCGATGTCGAACCGCCACTTGTTCTGGTCGACGGGCGTGCCGGCCGGGGCGTTGAACTCGTCCTGCCAGCTGATCGGGCCGATGGCGGCCTCGGCCCGGTCGTTCTGGGCCGGGAGGACGAGCGCCACGGAGGTGGCGATGAGGGCGACCGCCGCGAGGACGAACGGTCGGAGGCGGGGGGTGGGACGGGCTGTGAACACGGGAGGCTCCTCAGCGAGGGGGTGGCGGAAGCTTCGCGCCCGGAGAACGTAGGAGAGCGCTCTCTATAACGAAGAATGTCGATATGCTGGCCTTCCGTCAAGAGTGTTACCAGTACGGTGACGGGTGGTCACCGCCCGATGCTCGCGGGTGAGCGCCCGCACCCGCGGGGCCTGCTGGTCCGCCCCGGACCGCGGACACGTGCTACCACGAAAGCGGTCGAATCGACCCTTCCTATTGCCGTGGGGCGTCCACGGGGGACAGGATGACGAGGCTCGCCGGAAACATCCCCGTAACCTGCGCGCTGCTGGTCTCTGTCACGAGGAAGTGGGAGTCAGTCATGAGCGACGTGTCGACGGCGCTGGGTGTGCGCCTTTACCCGGATCTGGTCGAGCGGGGTGGTCTGGCCCCCGCGCTCATTGAGATCGCTGCCCGCCACGAGCTCGACCTCGGCCGGGTGACCGCCCCCGAGCAGGGGCGTAGCCGGTTCACCTGTGCTGAGCTGCACTCCGATCAGGGTGTGGTCTGCGTCGGGCTGGGCTCCCAGGCCCGATACTTCATGGTCGACCTTCGGGTGTCGGGTGAGGTCCAGGCTCGGGGCGACGCCATGGACCTCGTCCAGGTGGCCCAGTTGGCCTCGGCCTGGCGCGCCGGGCTGACGCTCGCCGAGCTGACCGCGCGGTTCCCGTTCATGGAGGAGATGAAGCGCCGCCCGACGTCGGCGGCCCAGGTCCGCTGACGCTCCGCTGGCCACAGCGGGTGTCCGCGAACGGCCGACACGTGGTGGGCGTTCGCCGTCGAAGCGCAAGTCGAGGGGAGTGGCCATGGCCGCCCAGCGAATAGTCGCCGATCTGCACAGCGCCTCGATGGCCGAGGCGACCGCCTTCTACACCACGGTCCTCGGCCTGCGGGTGGTCATGGACCATGGCTGGATCGTCACGCTAGCCGACCCCGACCGGCCGGAGGTGCAACTGAGCCTGATGACCGAGGACGCCACCGCGCCGGTCGCCCCGGTCGTCTCCATCGAGGTGGCCGACGTGGACGCGAGCTACCGGGCGGCGCGGGCCGCCGGGTCCGAGATCGTCCACGACCTGACCGATGAACCCTGGGGCGTCCGCCGGTTCTTCGTCCGGGACCCGAACGGCCACGTCGTCAACATCCTCGCCCACCAGCCTCCGGCGTGACGCGCGCACGATCGGGCTCAGCAGCGCAGCCGGGGCGGCAACGGTGACTCGGTGCTGGCGTCGCGGTCCAGGTAGGTCGACTCGGCGAACGCGAGGAAGCGCTCCGCGTCGGCCGCGTTGGACGCCAGGCCGAACGAGACGCGCACCGCGCCGCCGGTCGGCAGCTGCAGCGCACCGAGGTACTGGTCGATCGTGTCGACCCGCGCGAGCAGCCGCCGGCGCAGCGAGCCCCGGCTGATCCCGAACGCGCCCTCACCCGCACCCGGGTTGCAGAAGCAGCCGGTACGCAGGGAGAAGCCCGCCTCAGCCGATTCCCGCGCGACGAGCCGCTCGTCGACCAGGGAGCCGTCCGGCTGGCGGAAGTTGAACGTCACCGTGCCGCCCCGGCCCTCAGCCGTCGCCGGCCCGTACACCTGGACCAGGGGCCGGCCGGTGCGGTGCCGCAGCGTGGTCAGCCGGTCCAGCAGCCAGCCGGTGAGCAGGCCGACCCGGGTGTGCACGAGTTGCACGCCGATGGTGTCGAGCCAGCGCAGGCCGAACTCCACGTCCGGGATGCTCAGGAAGTTAAGCGTGCCGTCCTCGAAGGCCGACTCGTCGTCCATCGACCGGTGCCAGTCACCCTGGACGCTGACCATGCGGATCGTGCCGCCGGCGAACCACGGCCGGCGCAGCCGGGCCAGCGCGTCGCGGCGGGCCAGCAGCGCGCCGACCCCAGTGGGATAGCCGAAGAGCTTGTACCAGCTCAGGCAGACGAACTCGGGCTGGACGACGCTGAGGTCCAACCGGTTCGTGGGTGCGAACGCGGCGGCGTCGAGCAGCACGTCGTACCCGTGCCGGTGGGCCAGTTCCACCCAGCCCAGCGGGTGCTGCACGCCGGAGAAGTTGCTCTGCGCCGGATACGCGAACAGCCCTCGACCGCCGGGCCAGCCCCACCGCCCAGCCAGCCCGCCGCGGCCGGCGTCGAGCATCGTGGACAGGTCCGACTCGGCGACCCGCAGCTCCGGCCCGGTGAGCGGTACGTAGCGCACCCGCGCGCCGGCCGCTCGGGCGTACTCGCGGATGCCGTTGACCGAGTTGTGGTTGTCCCAGGTCAGCACGAACGGTGCGGCCCGACCGAAGTCGTACGCCTCGCCGACCAGCCGGCAGGCGCCACTGGCGTTCGGGGTGAAGACGACCGTGTACTCGGCCGGGTCCGCGCGGAAGAAGTCGAGCACCGCGCGCCGCGCCGACTCGACCAGCGAACCGGCCGCCTCGCTGGTCGGGTTCTCCGAGTGTGGATTGCTGTACAGGCCCGTTAGCAGCCGATCGTGGTGGGCTCTCACCTGGGCCTGTGCGGCCACCCCCGCCCCGGCGTAGTCGAGGTAGACCTGGCCGTGCCGGTCCAGGTGCCGGTACTCGGTGGCGCGCAGTTCGTCGATCGGAGCGGTGTCGGCGTACCCCGGCAGTGCCGTCGGCGAGGTGCGGGTCGCGGCGCGGGGACCCGGCTCAGGCAGCACGGCGGGCCTCCCGACGCGCCAGCACCGCCCAGGTCGCGCCGAGGAAGAGCACCACGAACCCGCCGAGCACCAGCCAGTTCACCCACACCGGCCGGGAGAAACTGTCGCCGTACGTGGCCAGCAGTGGCGGGCCGAGCGGGGAGCCGCCGTCGCGCCAGAGCCGCTCCACCCCGGCGGTGTGTCCCAAGCCCTCGAACGCCCACCGGTTCGACATCGCGTAGCTGAGCCACTGGCCGCCGACCGCCATGACCGGCACCGGCAGGATCGCGCCGACGAACAACACCTGCGGGAAGCAGAGCATCGGCAGCATGAGCGTCGCCTGGGCGGCGTCGGAGACGGCCGCGGAGCAGAGCAGGCCGAGGGTGAGCGCGGCTGCCGAGGAGAGCAGCAGCGTCGCGTACAGCGCGGCGAAGTTGGCGCCGCCGACCGGCGGCAGCCGGTCGATACCGCGCAGCACCCCGAGCAGGGCCAGGTCCACCAGGGCCAGTAGCGGCAGCAGCACCGCGACCTTCGCCAACAGGTACGGCACCAGCCGGACACCCGCCAGCCGCTC
Organism: Micromonospora sp. NBC_00389; assembly: GCF_036059255.1. Lineage (NCBI taxonomy): Bacteria > Bacillati > Actinomycetota > Actinomycetes > Micromonosporales > Micromonosporaceae > Micromonospora > Micromonospora sp. NBC_00389. The sequence goes on from NZ_CP107947.1 coordinate 3,590,498, forward strand.
CCGGCGCAGGATCGGCAGCTCGGTGCAGATCTGGAGCAGGCCGTAGGTCAGCCCGAAGAAGAAGCCGCCGAACGCGATCCAGAACAGGATCATCACGGTCACGTTCGGGCTCGGTTGGGCCGGGTCGAACGCCCCGGGCCGGAACAGCAGCGCGAACATGCCGAGCACCATCAGCGGCGAGCCGAGCAGGATCGCCAGGGTCAGCCGGTTTCGGGCAACGATCTCCGCGTTGCGCGCGGAGAGGACGGCCCACTGCCGCAACCTGCCGACCTGCCGACGCCCCGAGCTGTCGACCCCCGGCTCGACCGTACGGGCCGCCGGGTCGCCGTCGTGGCACGCGGCGAAGCGGTCGGGCCAGGCCGTCGGGTCCGTCTCCTCGTCCAGCCGGAGGTGCACCTCGGCGAGGGACCGCAGGCCGAAGAACTCCCGGGCGACGGCCGGTGTGCCGGCGAACGCCAACCGGCCCTGGCGGGTCAGTACGACAACGCGGTCGCAGCGGTCCACGTCGGTGATCTGGTGGGTGGTGAGCACCACCGTGGTCCCCGCGTCGGCGAGGGTCCGCAGCACCCGGAGCAGGTCCACGGCGATCGCCGGGTCCAGCCCGGAGGTGGGCTCGTCCAGGAAGAACACGCCCGGTCGGGTGAGCAGTTCGACGGCGATGCTGGCGCGTTTGCGCTCACCGCCGCTGAGCCGGCCCACCGGCACCGCGGCCCGCTCGGTGAGCCGCAACTCGGCGAGCACCTCGGCGACCCGGCGGGTGACCTCGGCCGGCCCGGTGTCCGGCGGCAGGCGCAGCCGGGCCGCGTACCGCAGGGTGCGTCCCAGCGGCAGCTCGCGGTGGATGATGTCGTCCTGCGGGACGAAACCGATCGCGCCGACCCCGGCGGCGCCGTCGTACGCCACGGTGCCGGCGTCGGGTCGCCGGATCCCGGCGAGCGTCTCCAGCAGGGTGGTCTTGCCGGCGCCGCTGGCGCCGATGATCGCGACGACCTCGCCCGGCTGGATGGCCAGCGAGATGTCGTCCAGGATCCGGCGACCGCCCCGGACACGGTGGCCCAGACCAGTGGCCGTGATACCGACGCCGGTGCGCGGGGGAGACGTGGTCTGCTCGGTCGTCATGTCGGGTGCCCGATCCGGTCGGGGAGTGGTCCGCCTGAATATCGTGCCTCGCCGATGCTACGTCCGGTGTGGACCGTGCGGTCCTGGCCCTTCAGTCCGTGGTGGTGCGCGCTTCCGGTGGTACCTGGAGGAGGTCCAGGCAGTTGCGCCACAGCGTCTCCAACTGGGCCGGGTCGTTGAGCAGCTTTGCGAGCAGGACCCGACCCTCGATCTGGGCGACGATGGACCGGGCGGCCTCGCGGGTGTCGACCGACGAGCCGGCCAGGCCACGTTCCTTCGCCTCGACGACCACCTGCTCGATCAGGTTGATCTGTTCCTCGAAGATCTCCTGAAGCCGACGGCGGATCTCCTCGGCCTGGTTGCTGAGTTCGAGGGCGAGGTTGCCGAACAGACAGCCGGCGACCACCCCGGCCTTCTGCTGGCCGGCGCGCTGGATCTCCTCGGTGGCCTCGAACAGGTCCCGTAGCCGCCGCAGGGGGTCGCGCCCGCTGCCGAGCAACTGCTCCCACTGGCGGCGCTGGGTCGCCCAGTGCTCGTCGATGACAGTGCGGGCGAGCGCCTGCTTGGACTCGAAGAAGTAGTAGAAGCTGCCCTTCGGGACGCCCGCCGCCGCGCAGATCTCGGCCACGCCCAGCGCCGAGTAGCCACGCTGCTCGATCAGCGTGGCGGCCGAATCGAGGATCTTGTTCCGCGCGTCACTGGTCCGTCCCATGTCTTGAAGGTACACGACCGGTCGGCTAGTTTTAGTCGACCAGTCGTCTAGTGGCTTCGGAACCCACCCCACCCCCTTCCGAAGAGGAGCAGGCCCATGCCGATCGTCACCATCCAGATCACCCGCGAGGGCAGCACACCCGGCGCGTCCGCGGCGACCGCCGAGGAGAAGGCCGCACTGATCAAGGGCGTGAGCGAACTGCTGCGCGACGTCCTGAACAAGCCGTTGACATCGACCTTCGTGGTGATCGACGAGGTCGAGACCGAGAACTGGGGTCGCGGCGGCCTCCCGGTCGAACAGTTCCGCCAGCAGCAGAGCGCCCAGCTGCCCGAGTAGCGCCGGGCGGCATGAACGCACCGGCCGCGGGAAGAACCGGTTCTCCGCCGCTGGTGAGGGAGCCGGGATGAGAGCCGTCGTCTACGCGGACGTCCGCAGCGTCGCGGTGCGGGAGGTGCCGGACGCCACGTTGGAGGCCGAGACCGACGCGCTCGTGCGGATCACCTCCACCGCCATGTGCGGCACCGACCTGCACATGTACGACGGGCGGACCGGCGCCGATGCCGGCCTGGTGCTCGGCCACGAGCCGTTGGGCGTGGTGCAGCAGGTGGGCGCCGCGGTGCAGACCGTCCGTCCGGGCACCCGCGTGGTGATCCCCACGCACCTGTTCTGCGGGACGTGCGTGATGTGTGCCCGAGGGCTCTCGGCGGCCTGCCTGCGGGTCCGGGCCGAGGGGCCGGGCGCGGCGTACGGCTACGCCGGGATGGGCCCCTACCGGGGGGCTCAGGCCGACCTGCTGCGCGTGCCGTGGGCCGACGCGAACTGCGTACCCGTGCCCGGGGAGCCGGGGGACGCGTACGAGGACGACTTCGTGCTGCTCGCCGACGCGTTCGTCACCGGTTGGCACGCCGCAGCCACCCTGGCCGGGGTCGAAGCCGGCGACACGGTGGCCGTGTTCGGCGCCGGCACCATCGGCCTGCTCAGCGCGTACTCGGCGCTGATCCGGGGAGCCCGGGTGGTGTACTGCGTGGACGGCGTCGACGCCCGGCTCGACAAGGCCGGCGAGATCGGCGCGGTGCCGGTCGACTTCCGCCGCGGCGACCCGGTCGAGCAGATCCGCGCGGACCGGGCGCGGACCGGGCTGCCGCTCGGCGAGGAGAAGCTGGGCGGGATCGACAAGGTCATCGACGCCGTCGGGTTCCAGGCCCGGGACCGGGAGCGCCCCGACCAGGAGCGCCCCGACCAGGTCATCGCCGACGCGGCCCGGCTGGTCAACCCCGCCGGGGCGATCGCGGTCGCTGGCGTGTACCCGGAGAAGGACCTGCAACCCCGTCCCGGCGCGAGCGCCCGCGAGGATCTGGTCGCGCCGTGGGGGACGCTGTTCAGCAAGGGCGTCGCGGTCCGGTTCGGCCGTACCCACGACCGCCGCTACACGGTGCTCTTGCGGGACCTGGTCGTCGCCGGCCGGGCCCGGCCCAGCGTGATCGTCACCCACCACGGCAGCCTCGACGATGCGCCCGAGCTGTACCGCAGCTTCGACCGCCGTGAGCACGGGGTGATCAAGGCGGTGCTGCACCCGTGAGCGACGAGCCGGAAAGCGGCGCGGCGGAGCACGTCGACCCGCTCGGGCCGGTGGAGACCAGCCTCAGAGGTTGAGCCGCCCCGGGTCGGTGGCCAGCTGCCGAAACCGTACGCGCGGGTCGGGCACCAGCCGTCGCGTCGACAGGTCCAGCAGCCCGCCCACCCCGGTCAGCCGGGCGACCGGAGTGCCGTCGACGAGGGTGTAGTCCTGCTCGATCTGGAACACCTTGCTCTCGCTCCAGTGGAACTGGCAGGACACGTCCACCTCGTCCCCGCCACGCAGCTCCCGTAGGTACTTCAGGTTTGACTCCAGGGCGACCGGTCCGATGCCAGCGGCCAGGAGCCGGTCCTGCGCGATGCCGGCGGCGCGCAGGCACTCCCACCGGGCGTGCTCGCCGTACTGGACGTAGACGGCCTGGTTCAGGTGGCCCTGGGTGTCCAACTCGTAACCCCGGACGGTGATGCGTACCCGGAAGGGATCTGCCACGCGGCGAGGGTAGCGGGACCTACCGACACGAGGTGCCGCCCGTCCGGTCTGGGCGGCGGCCATCCGGCACGGTACCCTTCCGCCGGCGGAAGTCGCGTCGTGCCTGTTGAGGGTCCTTGCCCAGCGGCCGGGGTCGATCCCGCTCGGCCGGCGGAAGTCGCCCGGGAGCGTGGCGATCGGGTCGTCCGCTGCCGGCGGGACTATAGGGGCCGCTGGGGCAGGCGAACACAGTGCGACGTCTATATTGCCGGATTGTTACATTTTCAACACGCCCCCGCCTTGCGGATGGGCCTCTCGCCGCAATACGTTGCCGTCAACAACAAAACCGAGTGAAGGTCAAACCTTCCGGAGGCAACCGATGACGTTGGCGAGGTGGTACGAGCGATGAGCGACGTGCCCATCCTCCTTGAGATGCGCTCCATCACCAAGGAGTTCCCAGGAGTCAAGGCCCTCTCCGACGTCAACCTGGTGGTTCGCGCCGGCGAGATCCATGCCATCTGCGGTGAAAACGGCGCGGGCAAGTCCACGCTGATGAAGGTCCTCAGCGGTGTGTACCCGTACGGCACCTACGACGGCCAGATCGTCTACCAGGGGTCGGAGACGCGGTTCTCCGACATCCGGGCCAGCGAGAACGCCGGAATCGTGATCATCCACCAGGAGCTCGCGCTCATTCCGGGCATGTCGATCGCCGAGAACATCTTCCTCGGCAACGAGCCGCGCAAGCGGGGCGCGATCGACTGGAAGGCCGCGAACCGGATGGCGCTGGACCTGATGGCCCGGGTCGGTCTGCAGGAGGACCCGGACACCCTGATCAAGGACATCGGGGTCGGCAAGCAGCAGCTTGTGGAGATCGCCAAGGCGTTCGCCAAGGACGTGAAGCTGCTCATCCTGGACGAGCCGACGGCCGCGCTGAACGAGGCCGACTCCCGGCACCTGCTGGACCTGCTGCGCGGCTTCCGTTCGCGTGGCATCACCTCGATCATGATCTCGCACAAGCTGAACGAGATCGAGGCGATCGCCGACCAGATCACCATCCTGCGCGACGGCCGGACGGTGGAGACGCTGGACGTCAGGGCCGAAGGGGTCGACGAGGACCGGATCGTGCGGGGCATGGTCGGCCGCGAGCTGAGCAGCCGATTCCCGGACCACACGCCGAAGATCGGTGAGGTCTTCTTCGAGGTCCGCGACTGGAACGTGCGGCACCCGATCTCCGCCGACCGGCAGGTCTGCAAGAACGAGAGCTTCGTGGTGCGCCGCGGCGAGATCGTCGGCTTCGCCGGCCTGATGGGCGCGGGCCGCACCGAGCTGGCGATGAGCGTGTTCGGCCGCTCCTACGGGGTGTACGAGTCGGGCACGATCATCAAGGACGGCAAGGAGATCGTGCTCAAGTCGGTGGCGGACGCGATCGACCACGGGCTCGCGTACGTCAGTGAGGACCGCAAGGCGATCGGCCTCAACCTGCTCGACGACATCAAGTCGTCGACGGTGGCCGCCAAGCTGTCCAAGATCTCCCACCACGGCGTCCTGGACCAGGTCGAGGAGTACCAGGCGGCCGAGGCGTACCGCAAGGAGTTGCGGACCAAGGCCCCGACGGTCGACGAGAGCGTCTCCAAGCTCTCCGGCGGCAACCAGCAGAAGGTGGTGCTGGCGAAGTGGATGTTCACGGACCCGGACCTGCTGATCCTCGACGAGCCGACGCGCGGTATCGACGTGGGCGCCAAGTACGAGATCTACGGCATCATCCAGCGGCTCGCCGACCAGGGGAAGGGTGTCGTCATCATCTCCTCGGAGTTGCCTGAGCTGATCGGGCTCTGCGACCGCATCTACACCGTGTTCGAAGGTGCCATCACGGGCGAGATCGCCCGGGAGGACGCCACCCCGGAAAACCTCATGAAGCAGATGACCTCGACGAAGAAGATGCTGACACGATGAGCCGATTGAAGGACCTTCAGAAGAACCTGTTCGGAGGCACCACCTCCAACGCTCGCCAGTTCGGGATGATCTTCACCCTGGTGGCGATCGTCGTCCTGTTCCAGATCCTGACCGATGGCCTGACTCTGCGCTCGGACAACCTGATCGCGCTGTTCCAGCAGAATTCGTACATTCTGATCCTGGCCATCGGCATGCTCATGGTGATCGTCGCCGGGCACATCGACCTCTCGGTCGGCTCCGTGGCAGCATTCGCCGGCATCCTGGTGGCGAAGGCGATGGCCGACTGGTCACTGCCCTGGCCCCTCGCCATCCTCTTCGGCCTCGGGATCGGCGCGCTGATCGGCGCCTGGCAGGGCTTCTGGGTGGCCTACATCGGGGTGCCAGCGTTCATCGTGACCCTGGCCGGCATGCTGCTCTTCCGCGGCGGCAACCAGTTCATCGGTAACGCGAACACCATCCCGGTGCCGGAAGGCTTCCGGGAGATCGGCTCCGGCTTCCTGCCCGAGTTCGGGCCGAACACCGGCTACAACAACGCCACGCTGCTACTCGGTCTGGCCGCGGCGGTGGCCGTGGTGTGGCGCGAGCTCCAGGCGCGCAAGACCCGCCGGGCGATGGACGCCGATCCGGCCCCGATGTGGATCTCGATCCTGCGCATGGCCGTCATGGTCGGGGTGATCGCCTTCGCCGCGCTGCGCTTCGCCAGCGGTCGCGTCGGCACCAGCTTCCCGATCTCCGGCATCATCCTGGTCGCGCTGGTCCTCGCGTACTCCTTCTACACCCGCAACACGGCCGGCGGCCGGCACATCTACGCGGTGGGCGGCAACTCCCGGGCGGCCGAGCTGTCCGGTGTGAAGCTCAAGCGGGTCAACTTCTTCGTCATGATGAACATGTCCGTCCTGGCAGCCCTGGCCGGCATGATCTTCGTGGCCCGTTCGGCGGCCTCCGGCCCGCAGGACGGCAACGGCTGGGAACTGGACGCGATCGCCGCGGTCTTCATCGGTGGCGCGGCCGTCTCCGGCGGTATCGGAACCATCAGCGGCTCGATCGTTGGTGGTCTCGTCATGGCCGTGCTCAACAACGGCCTGCAACTGATGGGCGTGGGCACCGACCGCGTCCAGATCATCAAGGGCCTGGTCCTGCTGCTGGCCGTCGCGATCGACGTCTACAACAAGAGCCAGGGGCGCTTCTCCGTGATCGGGAGCATCACCCGCTCCTTCAAGCGGGACGCACCCACCACCCCCGTTTCACCGCCCGACGCGGAGCGCGAGCCCGCCACGGCACCGGTGCCCGGACCACGGGCCACCGACCTCTCCTCCGTGTCACCTCTCCAGAAGGGCAAGTAACTTCCCATGCGTAGATTCTTCGGCAAGTCGGTGGCCATCGGTGCCGTCGCCATGCTGGCTCTCACCGCCTGCGGCTCCGGCCGCGACGAGGAGACCGGCGGCTCCAACGGTGACGCCAAGGGCTTCGCGGCGAACTCCCTGATCGGTGTCGCCCTGCCGGCCAAGACCTCGGAGAACTGGGTCCTCGCCGGTGACCTGTTCAGCAACGGTCTCAAGGAGGCCGGTTTCCAGAGCGACGTGCAGTACGCGGGTGCGTCGACCACGGTCGCCGACCAGCAGGCTCAGATCACCGCCATGGTGACCAAGGGCGCCAAGGTCATCGTCATCGGCGCGACCGACGCCGCGCAGCTGTCGACCCAGGTCGCCGCGGCCCACCAGGCCGGCGTGAAGGTCATCGCGTACGACCGGCTCATCACCAACACGCCGGACCTCGACTACTACGTCGCGTTCGACAACTTCAAGGTCGGCGAGCTCCAGGGCCAGGCCCTGCTCGAGGGCATGAAGGCCAAGAAGCCGAACGGCCCGTACAACATCGAGCTGTTCTCCGGCTCGCCGGACGACAACAACGCCGGTGTCTTCTTCAACGGCGCGATGAGCGTGCTCAAGCCGGAGATCGACAAGGGCAACGTGGTCGTCGCCTCGAAGCAGACCGACGTCAAGCAGACCGCCATCCAGGGCTGGAAGGCCGAGGGTGCGCAGGCCCGCATGGACCAGCTGCTGACCTCGACCTACGGCAACAAGGAGCTGGACGGCGTCCTCTCCCCGAACGACACCCTGGCCCGCGCGATCATGACCTCGATCAAGGGTGCTGGCAAGCAGGTCCCGGTCGTCACCGGTCAGGACTCCGAGGTTGAGTCGGTCAAGTCGATCGTCGCTGGCGAGCAGTACATGACGATCAACAAGGACACGCGGAACCTGGTCAAGGAGACCATCAACATGGTCAAGGCCCTCCAGGCCGGTAACACCCCGCAGGTGAACGACACCAAGTCCTACAACAACGGCAGCAAGGTCGTCGACACGTACCTGCTCCCGCCGGTCGCCGTCACCAAGGCCAACGCGGCTGAGGCGTACGCCAACGACCCGAAGCTCGCGCCGCTCACCAAGTAAGCACCACACGGTAGGCAGCAACGCCGATGGGTCCCGGATCTCCTCTTCCGGGACCCATCGTCGTCCTGGCACCCCCGCACCACCCGCCGCCGACCCGGAAGGAGGTCTGACCGTGGAAACACCCGTCCGGTCCAGGCCAGCCGGCGTCGGCCGCAATCCCGAATCCCCGCTGCCCTCGGTCCCCGGCGCGAGCCAGGAGGAGATCCGGCGGCAGAACCTCGGCGCCGTCCTGCGCTACGTCCACCTGCACGGGCCGACGTCCCGGGCCGAGCTGACCAGCCGGCTCGGCCTCAACCGCAGCACCATCGGTGCCCTCGCGGCCGACCTGGTCGCCAGTGGCCTGGTCACCGAGGAGGCGCCGACCACCGCCCGCCGCGCCGGCCGCCCCTCGCTGGTGGTCAGCCCTCGCTCCGACCGGGTCTACGCGCAGGCGCTGAGCATCGACGCGGACCGACTGCGCGCCGCCCGGGTCGGCCTCGGCGGGCGCATCCTCGATCTGCGCGAGGTCGCCCGACCCGTCGGCATGTCGGCCGTCGACGCCGTCGGCCCGCTCGCCGACCTCGTCCGCGACATGGAACGCTGCGTGGCCGCCGACGCGCTGCTGGTCGGCGGCGCGGTCGCGGTCACCGACACCACCCGTGACGCGGACGACAGGATCCGGATCGTCGGCATCGACGGGACCCTCGGCGCCGCGCTCGAGGCCGAACTCTCCGCCGGCCCGGGTTTCGTGGCCGGCGACCTGGCCGACATCGCCGGCCTGGCCGAGCACGTCCGCGGCGTGGCGGCGGGCGTCGACGATCTCATCTACCTGCACGGCGGCCTCGGCATCAGCGCCGGCATCATCGTGGGTGGCCGGCTGATGATCGGGCACCGGGGCCACAGCGGCAAGGTCGGCCACATGGTGGTCAACCCGAACGGGCTGCCCTGCGGGTGCGGCTCACGCGGCTGCTGGGAGACCGAGATCGGTGAGAACGCGCTGCTGCGGCACGCCGGCCGGGACCCCGGCGACCGCGCGGCGGTGGCCGAGGTGCTGCGCGCGGCGGCGGACGGCGACCGGACCGCGCGAGAGGCGGTCGAGCGGGTCGCCGACTGGCTCGGCTTCGGCGTGGCCAACCTGGTCAACGTGGTCAACCCGGACGCCGTGGTGTTCGGCGGCTCGCTGCGCGACATCTTCACCGCCGGGGCGGACACGGTCCGCAGCCGGCTGGGCGCCATGCCGCTACCGGTCTCCCGCGAGCACCTGCGCCTGGAGGCGGCGGCGCTCGGCCCGGACGCCGTCCTGATCGGCGCCGCCGAACTGGCCTTCGACAAGCTGCTGGCCGACCCGCTGAACGTCGGCGTCGCCGGCCACGTGGGGACCGTCGACCCGGCGTAGCCGCAAGCGCCTGCTGCGGCCGATGCGGCACGTCCTCGACGGCGCTGGTGCCGGGCCGGGTGGCCGGCACGCGGAGTGCGGCTGATCGGGCTCATCGATCACCTCGAACAGATGACCGTCATCAACCGACGGGAATTCCATGTGCCCATCGCTGCCGTAGCTGCTACCGTACGTCGTACGACAGCGGCGATGGCGGCATCGAGGGGGAGCGAAATGACGACCGGTGAGGACGCGATAGTCGCGCAGGGGCTGCGCAAGCGGTACGGGGACCGGCACGCGCTGGACGGCTTCGACCTGCGGGTCCGGGCCGGCACGGTGTACGGCCTGCTGGGCCCGAACGGTGCCGGCAAAACCACTGCCGTACGGATCCTGTCCACCCTGCTCCGCTTCGACGAGGGGCGGGCCGAGGTGGCCGGGTTCGACGTGGCACGCCAGCCCGAGCAGGTGCGCTACCGCATCGGGCTGGTGGGGCAGCAGGCTGCGCTGGACGAGATGCTCAGCGGCCAGCAGAACCTCGTCATCTTCGGCCGACTGTTCCACCTCGACCCGAAGGCGGCTCGGCGGCGCGCCACCGAGTTGCTGGAACGGTTCGGCCTCGCCGACGCCGGTGAGCAGCCGGTGAAGGCGTACTCGGGTGGCATGCGCCGGCGGCTGGACCTCGCCGCCGGGATGATCCTCACCCCGTCGGTGCTCTTCCTCGACGAACCCACCACCGGTCTGGACCCGCGCGGTCGCAACGAGGTCTGGGAGTCGGTCCGGGAGTTGGTCCGCGCCGGCACCACCGTCCTGCTCACCACCCAGTACCTGGACGAGGCCGACCAGTTGGCCGACCGGGTCTCCGTGGTCGACGCCGGCCGGGTGATCGCCGAGGGTACCCCGGACGACCTCAAGGGCCGCCTCGGCGGCGACCGCCTCGACCTGGTCCTCCGCGACCGCGCCGATCTCGCCGCCGCCCTGCCGCGGCTGCGGCAGGTGGTCGGGGTCGAGCCGACGGTCGACCACGACCGGCGGCTGCTCAGTGCCCGGATCGGGGACCGGGCCGCCACACTCGCCGCCGTGCTACGGGCGCTTGAGGAGGGCGGCGTGCAGGTGGCGGACATCGCGCTGCGCCGCCCCACCCTGGATGAGGTGTTCCTGCACCTCACCGGGCATCGACCGCAGCCCGCCGAGGACGGCGGCGCCGAGGCGGTCGGTGTGCCCGCCGACAGCGCGGAGGTTTCGGCATGACCAGTCTGACCCTGCCCGGCACCGGATCGCCGGCCCACCGGCCCGGCCGTCCCACCCTGCTGGCCGACAGCGTCACGCTGACCCGGCGGGGCCTCGCCCACTGGCGCCGCGATCCCGGGCCGCTGATCGGCTCGCTCGGCTTCGACATCCTGATCGTGCTGATGTTCGTCTACCTCTTCGGCGGCGCGTTGGAGGTGCCGGGGGGCGGGAGCTATCGGGAGTTCCTGCTGCCCGGCATGTTCGTGATGACCATGGTGTTCGGCATCAGCCTCACCACCATCGCCGTCTCGGCCGACCTGGACCGCGGGGTGACCGACCGCTTCCGGTCGATGCCCGTCTCGCCGCTGGCCCCGCTCATGGGTCGGGCGGCGGCCGACATGCTGTTCGCCTTGGTCACCCTCGTGGTGATGCTGTTGGCCGGTCTGGCGCTCGGGTGGCGGGCGCACGGCGGTGTCGGCGACACGCTGGCCGCGGTGGGGCTGATCCTGCTGCTGCGGTTCGCCCTGGTCTGGGTCGGCATCTTCCTGGGCCTGGTGATGCGGGGCCAGCAGGCGGTGGCCGGGGTGCAGATCCTGGAGTTTCCGCTCGGCTTCCTGTCCAACGCGTTCGTGGCGCCGTCCACCATGCCCGCCTGGCTGGGCACGGTGGCCGAGTGGAATCCCCTGTCGGTGACCGTCGGCGCGACCCGTGAACTCTTCGGCAACGCCGGCTGGGGCGGGGACTCCTGGGTGGTCCAGCAGTACCCCTGGCTGGCCGTCGCGTGGCCAGTCGTACTGGTCGCCGTATTCCTGCCGCTCTCGGTGGCCCGCTACCGGCGGCTGAGTGGTTGAACCGGGGCTTGTCGAACGTCGTAGGTCACGATTGTCGGGTCGGCGGCCGCCCACCGACGATCCATCAGGAGGCAGAGTGCCGTTCGTGGTCGTCTTCACCCCGGGCGACCCGCCCCGCGCCGGCACGGTCCACGTCCACCATCCGTCCGCCGACGCGCTGCCCGAGGAGTTCGACGGGTTCGGCGAGGGCGGCGAGCTGGGGCTGGTCCTCCCGCGCGGCGGCCGGCCGGAGCTGTGCACCGTCCCGGTCCGGTCCATCCCGGTGGGCGACGCGGTCCGCCGGCTGGTGGCGTTGCGCGACGCCGACCAGCTCGACCCGGCCGCCGCGTTCTGGTCGGCGGTCGCGGTCACCGGGCTCCACCTCGTCGCCCGAGGGCGAATCCTGCCCGGAGTGTCACCGCAGGGGTACGACGGCTGGCGCGCCGGCCCGTTCGACGTCGAGGACATGCGACGTATCCGGGCGTTGGCCTCCGCGATGCCCCCGACGGCGCGCGCGGTGCCGCTCGACCCCACGGCGCGACGGCTGGTCCTCCCCGACCCGGAGGAACTGGTCCGCGCCTTCCTCGACGCGGTGGCCGACACGCTGCCGCGTACCCCGGCCGCGCCCTGGCTCACCGGCGATCCCCGCTTCACCGCCCCGGCGCCCCAGCCGGCCGAGGAACTGCGCGGCTGGGCCAGGCAGGTCTCCGCCGGGGTGGACACCGGCCTGCGAGTGGCGCTGCGCGTGGAGATGCGGGGGGATCTCGACACCACCGCGCCCAGCGCCGTGGTCCGGCTGCGCAGTCTCGCTGACCCCACCCTGGTCAGCGACGCCGAGGCCCTCTGGGCGGGCGACCAGCACGGTCTCGGCGACCGGGCCACCGTGGAGGCGATGCTCGCCGTACGACGCGCGGCCGCGCTGTGGCCGCCGCTGGAACGCCTCCTCGACGAGGCCGCGCCGGTCGAGCTGGAGCTGCTCGACGAGGACCTGGTCGACCTGTTCGACGGCGCCGAGGCACGGCTGGTCGCGGCCGGCATCGACATCGAGTGGCCGGCGCAGCTCTCCCGCGCGCTCGCCGCCCGGGTGCTGGTCAGTTCCCCACCGGAGCAGCCCGCCGACCCGGCGGCCTTCTTCCGTTCCGCCGCGCCGATGCCGCTGAGCTGGCAGCTGACCCTCGCCGGGGTGCCGCTGACCGACGCCGAGGCGGACCTGATCGCGGTCGCCCGGCCGATCGTCCGGCTGCGCGACGGGTGGGTTGCGGTTCCACCGGAGCTGGCCCACCGGGCCGCCGAGCGCCGGCTCACCCCGCTCCCGGCGTACGACGCCCTGGCGGCGACCCTGACCGGCAGCACCGAGGTGGCCGGCGAGCGGGTCGACGTGGTGGCCGACGGGTGGCTGGACGCGCTGTGTGAACGGCTCGCCGACCCCGACCGGGGGCCGGAGCCGCTGACCCCGCCGGCCGCGCTCGCCACCACCCTGCGCGGGTACCAACTGCGTGGGCTGCGCTGGCTGGAGCGGATGACCTCGCTCGGGTTCGGTGGCTGCCTCGCCGACGACATGGGCCTGGGCAAGACGGTCACCGTCGTGGCCCTGCACCTGCGCCGCCAGCTCGACCGGGCCACCGCCGGCGCGACCCTGGTGGTCTGCCCCGCCTCGGTGCTCGGCACCTGGGAGCGGGAGATCCGCCGGTTCGCCCCTGGCACGCCGGTACGCCGCTTCCACGGCAGCACCCGGTCGCTCGCCGAGCTGGCCGACGGGATCGTGCTGACCAGCTACGGCACCATGCGCCTCGACGCCGACACCCTGACCACCCAGCGCTGGGGGCTGGTGGTCGCCGACGAGGCGCAGTACGTGAAGAACAGGCTCAGCGGCACCGCGAAGGCCCTGCGGACGATCCCGGCCCAGGCCCGGGTCGCGCTCACCGGCACCCCCGTGGAGAACGACCTCACCGACCTGTGGGCGATCCTCGACTGGACCACGCCCGGCCTGCTGGGCACGGCGGGGGAGTTCCGCGCGACCTGGGCCCGGCCCATCGAGGTGGACCGGGACTCCGCGAGCGTCGGCCGGCTGTCCCGCCTGGCCCGCCCCTTCCTGCTGCGCCGCCGCAAGACGGACCCGGGCATCGCCCCCGAGTTGCCGCCCAAGACGGTCACCGACCATCTGGTCCCGCTGACCGCCGAGCAGACCGCCCTCTACGAGAAGGTGGTCGACGAGGTGCTGGCCGAGATCCGGGCCAGCGGCACCAGCATCGCCCGGCGCGGCCTGGTGCTCAAACTGCTGGTCGGGCTGAAGCAGGTCTGCAACCACCCGGCGCACTACCTGAAGGAGGCGCACGGTCCGCTGCGCGGCCGGTCGGAGAAGCTGCACCTCCTCGACGACCTGTTGGACACCATCCTCGCCGAGGGTGGCGGTGCGCTGGTCTTCACCCAGTACGTGCGGATGGCCCGGCTGCTGGCCCGGCACCTGGCCGAGCGGGGCGTACCGGCGCAGCTGCTGCACGGCGGCACGCCGGTGTCGCGGCGCGAGGAGCTGATCCGCCGGTTCCAGGCCGGCGAGGTGCCGGTCTTCCTGCTGTCGCTCAAGGCGGCCGGCGCCGGCCTGACCCTGACCCGGGCCGACCATGTCATCCACTACGACCGCTGGTGGAACCCGGCCGTCGAGGAACAGGCCACCGACCGGGCCCACCGGATCGGGCAGACCAGGCCCGTGCAGGTGCACCGGCTGATCGCCCAGGGCACCCTGGAGGAGCGCATCGCCGCCCTCCTGGAGGCCAAGCGAGCCCTGGCCGACGCCGTGCTCAGCGGCGGCGAGACCGCCCTGACCGAGCTGTCCGACGCCGAGTTGCTCCGGCTCGTCCGGCTCGGCGACCAGGAACGAGGGGACGGGACGTGACTGGCGACGAGGAGTTCGACGACCTGTGGGACGACGACGCCGAACCGGTGCGGGACGACGGACGGGCCCGCAGCTTCCCGGCCTTCGCACCGGACCGGCGGATCGGCCGGACGTTCGCCGCCACCTGGTGGGGCACCGCCTGGATCGACGCCATGGAGCGGGCCGCGCTCGACCGTGGGCAGCTGAGCCGGGGGCGCCGGTACGCGCTCGCCGGTCAGGTCGGCCCGATCACCGTGAGTCCGGGCCGGATCTCCGCCCCGGTCCATGACGGCGACCCGGACCGTCCGCACGACACCGTGGTGCGCGTCGGCCCGCTCTCCGAGCGCCAGTGGGACCGTCTGCTCGACGCGCTCGCCGCGAAGGCCGGCCACATCGCCGCCCTGCTCGACCGGGAGATGCCGCCCGAGCTGGTCAACACCGCCGAGGACGCCGGGGTACGCCTGCTGCCCGGCTACGGCGACCTGGAACCGGAGTGCGAATGCCCGTCCTGGGACCAGCCCTGCCGGCACGCCGCAGCGCTGGCCTACCAGACGTCCTGGCTGCTCGACCGCGACCCGTTCGTGCTGCTGCTGATGCGCGGGCGGGCCGAGACCGAGCTGGTGGAGGAGCTGCGCCGGCGCAACGCCCGGCGGCACATCGCGGTGGCGGACGCCGCCGCCCCGGTCGGCACCCCGGCGGAGGAAGCCTGGGCCGCCGCCCCGGCGCCGCTACCTGCACCGCCCGCGCCGGTACCCGGCGCACCGCTGGCGCTCGCCCCGATCCTCGCCGGACACTCCGCGCCCGGCGTCGATGCCGAGGCGCTCGGGCTGCTCGCCGCCGACGTCGCTTCCCGGGCCCGGCACCTGCTCGCCGCCACCCGCGCGGAGCTGCTCGCGCCGGAGCCCGACGCCTGGCCGAACGCCGTCCGGCTGGCCGCCAGCGTGCCGCGCTCGCCGGCCGTCGAGCGGCTCGCCGAGGCCAGCGGGCGAGCGGCAGAGCTGCCCCGGGCCGTCCGGGCCTGGGAGTACGCCGGTCCGGCCGGCGTGGCCGCCCTCGACGCGGTGTTCACCCCGCCGCCCGAGGTGACCGCCCGAACCACCGCGGCGCTGCGTGCGGTGGTGGACGGCGACGTGAAGTCCTGGCGCAACCGGTGGACCGTCGGCCGGGACGTGCAGTTGCGCCACGGCCCGGACGGACGCTGGTATCCGTTCCGGCGCCGCGCCGGTGCCTGGTGGCCAGCGGGCCCGCCCCGCACCGATCCGACCGACGCCCTGCTCGACCTGCCGCCCGAGGGGTCCGACACCGAACGCCGGTGACGTACCCGCTGCCCCCGCGGGCCGCCGGTGCCCCTGCCGGCGTTCGACCAGGCGCAGGTGCGGGACTCCGACCGGACAGGCGGCGTGCCCCGGTGACCGATCACCGGGGCGCGCCACGGATCAGCCGGCGGGGCGCAGCACCCGGCCCGGTCCGGCGGCGTTGTCGGCGGCGGCCTGGCTGCGTTGGGTGCCGGTGACGCAGACGTCGTCCCCGGCGTACGCCTCGCGCCACACGTAGCCGGCGACGCAGGTGTGCGGCCCGTACGGTCCGTTGACCCAGCGGCTCGCGGCGGCCGCGTTGTCCGCGAGCACCTGGGAGCGGGTCGCGCCGGTCACGCAGACGTAGTCGGACTGGTCGCCGTCGCGCCAGACGTACCCGCTGACGCAGCTGTTCGGGCCGAACACCAGCCGGGCGGGATTGCGCCGCGACGCCGCGGCGGCGTTGTCGGCGGCGGCCTGGCTGCGCTGCGTGCCGGTGACGCAGACGTGGTCCCCGGCGTACGCCTCGCGCCACACGTAGCCGGCGACGCAGGTGTGCGGCCCGTACGGTCCGTTCACCCAGCGGCTCGCCGCGGCGGCGTTGTCCGCCCACACCTGGCTGCGGGTGGCGCCGGTAACGCAGACCAGGTCACCGGGGCGGGCCTCGCGCCACACATACCCCTGCAGGCAGCGGTTGACCACATCGGTGGTGACGGTCACCGAGGCGGCATTGCCGGAGACCCAGTTCACGCCGATCTGCACACCGTTGGCGTTGACCGACTGCGTCGGCCCGCCGCCGGGCCCGGTACGGAGCAGGGTGGGGGTGCCGTTGCGGACCTCATGCAGCAGCACGGTGTCGCCGGGGATACCGGCGCTCCAACCGGTCTTCCGGCGGAACTCGATGGTGTAGTAGTGGAACAGGTCGGCCGGGTCGAACGGGATCCGGATCAGTTGCGGGCCACTCGCGGCGGGCACCTCCAGCGGCGCCATGGTGAGGGTGCGCGATCCGATGCCGTCGGCGGCCATGGTGAAGATCCGGTTCTTGGGCAGCCAGCCCAACTCGTCGCGGTGGGGCCCGTTGAGCCCGACCGCGCTGGTGCCGTAGTTCGCGGTGCCGAAGGCGTAGATGTGCATGGCGCTCATCTCGTCCCACGGGTCGTCGTACTCGCCCGGCTGGGACCATGGCGCGTTCTGGTACGTGGTGTCGTTGGACAACGAGTGTCCCAGTTGTAGCCGTGCAGCATCTCGTGCGCGGCGAAGCCGACGTTCCAGGCGCCCGGGTCGAGCAGCACCCGGCCACCGGCCGCACCCGAATCCACCCAGTCGTTGAGCATGACCGCGATCCGGTTCCCGGCGGGCACCGCGTAGCCGGCGGTCGCCGCGGTGTCCACGCAGCGCTGGATCCGGGTCCACCGGTCGATCGACTGGAACTGCGCCAGCGTGTACGGCATGGTGTACCAGCCTCGAACGACCGAGCCCGCCAGCGACACCCGCCCGCCGGACTGGTCGGCCAGGTAGTCCGCCACCCCGCCGGTGCCGATCCCGGCCGCGGTGAGGAAGTTGGCGAAGTGCGACGGCGGTTGCGGCTCGGCCGGCTTGTCGCTGAACTTGCACAGCAGCACCGACCAGGCGGTCGCGTTGCGGATCGGGCTGGCGGTCGCCGGGGCGGCCGGCAACGCCACCGCGCCCAGCACGGTGCAGGCGAGCGCCACGGCCGACGCGGCGACCCGACGGAGGATTCTGGACTTCACTCGTGCGCTCCCATCCCTGCGGCCCGGCCGACCCGGCCCTGAGGTCCACATCGGAGCACCAGGTGTGATCGGATGGGCACTTTCAGTCGCGTTGGCGACGGGCCGGAATCCGACTTCACGTTCCCGCGCAATGTCGGGCGTCGCCGTTAGGCTCGGCGACGTGGTGGTGCACCAGCTCGATCGGGCGCAGGCGCGGCGGATCGCCGTCCGGGCCCAACTGCTGGCCGCCCAGCGGCCGACGGACCTGCTGACCGTGGTGCGTCAGCTGACGCTGTTGCAGATTGACCCGACGGCCGCCGTCGCGCCGAGCGCCGACCTGGTCGCCTGGAGCCGACTCGGCTCGTCGTACCAGCCAGCCGAGTTGCGGCAGGCGCTGGAGCGGGACCGGACGCTTTTTGAGCACCAGGCGATGGTGCGGCCGATGGACGATCTGCGGCTCTATCTCGCCGCCATGGCGACCTGGCCCAGTTACGAGCGCCCGCGCGAGTGGCTGCGCGCCAACGACTCGTTCCGCCGGGACGTGCTCGACCTGCTCGGCCGCTCCGGGCCGCTGCTCTCGCGCGACATCCCGGACACCTGCGTGGTGCCCTGGCCGTCGTCGGGGTGGACCAACAACCGCAACGTCACCCAGATGCTGGAGTTCCTGGTCCTGCGGGGAGAGGTCGCGATCGCCGCCCGCCAGGGCCGACAGCGCCTCTGGGACGTGGCGGAGCGGGTCTACCCAACAGGCACACCCGTCGTCCCACTAGAGCAGGCGCACCGACTCCGCAACGAGCGGCGGCTGCGGGCGTTGGGCATCGCGCGGGAGAAGGCGGTGACTGTCCCCGGCGAGCCGGCGGAGGTCGGTGACGCCGGTGAACCGGCGGTCGTCGAGGGCGTCCCGGGCGTCTGGCGGGTCGACCCGGCTGCGCTCGGGCAACCGTTCACCGGGCGTACCGCCGTGTTGTCGCCCTTCGACCGGCTGGTGCACGACCGGGTCCGCCTCGCGGACCTGTTCGAGTACGAGTACGTCCTGGAGATGTACAAGCCGAAGGCCAACCGGCGGTGGGGCTACTTCGCGTTGCCGATCCTGCATGGCGACCGGCTGGTCGGAAAGGTCGACGCCACGGCCGACCGCCGGCGCGGCACGCTCACGGTGCACGCCATCCACGAGGACGTGCCCTTTACGCCGGAGGTGACCCGGGCCGTGCACGACGAGCTGCACGACCTCGCGTCCTGGCTGAAACTGACCGCTGAGGGCCTGCGCAGCGGGTGATCGCCGGGCCCCGTGGCCCCGGCGATCACCCGCTGCCGGGTTACGCGATCCGGCGGACCCGGCGGATGGCCAGGTAGAGCAGGAGCAGCGCGAGGGCGACGAAGATTCCCGTCTCGATGCCCTGGAACAGCCAGAACCGGTCCGCCGGCTGGTAGAGCTGCCAGTTGTACGCGCCCGGCTCGAGACCCAGTTCGGCGCCGCAGGTCCGACCGTCCGGCCCCTTTCCGCCCGGCGGGCACTGGATTCGGGTGTCCTCCGCGATCATCGTCCCGTCGGGGTTCCGGACGCCCTGGGCGAGGATCCAGTCCCCCCGGCCCATCTCCGGTGTCCCGTCCCCCTCGATCGGGAAGGTCTGGGTGCGGGCGGGCTGGTAGTGCGGTCGGGCCAGGATCGCTACCGCCGCCCGTACGCCGATGAACCCGGCCAGGGTGATGCCCATGGCGGGCAGCATCCGCTTCCAGACGGTGCCGGCGAAGATGCCGAGCGCCACGGCGAAGAGCGTGTAGCCGATCGGGGCGACGCCCTGGAGGTCGAAGACGATCAGGCCGAGTCGGCCCTCCTGGGCGGACTGGGTGAGCGGGTCGACCCACCACGACATGCCCAGGCCGTAGCAGACCGCGAGGGCCAACACGGCGATGCCGACCAGCCCGAACTTCACCAGCGCCCAGCGGTTCCGGCCGACGCCCTGGGTCCAGACGAACCGGTGCGTGCCCTGCTCCACCTCCCGGGCGACCAGCGGGGCGCCCCAGAACAGGCCGACCAGCACCGGCAGCGTGATCAGCAGCACGGCCACCAGGTTGAGGCTGCCGTAGCGGTTGCTGAAGCGGTGGAAGGCGGCGTCGCAGCCGTCCCGTGTCGCCGCCGCCAGGTTCGGGTCGTTCAGTTGGCGTACGCACTCCGTCAGCCCGAGGTCGGCGAAGCTGTGCCGCATCGACAGGCCGATCGGCACCATCAGGGCGGCGAGCGCCGCGAACCCCAGCAGGGTGAAGAGTGCCTGCTTGCGGTGTTGCCGCCAGGTCAGCCAGATCATGCCGGCACCCCCCACTCGCTGTGACTGGTCTGCGTGTTGCCGTCCGCCAGGTAAGCCAGGATGACGTCCTCCAGGCCGACCTCGCGCACCGTCCAGGCCGGATCGGTGACCGGACCGTCGGCGCGGACGAGCAGCGTGGACTGTCGGTCGGTGTGGCTGGCCCGGATGACGGCGGCGACGCCCCCGATCGGGCCGCCGTCGTGCCGCGGGCCGACCAGCTGCCGGTGCCCGGCGACCAGGTCGTCGACCGCGCCGGCGAGCTGCACCTGGGCGGCGTTGAGCACGATCAGGTAGTCGCAGACGCGTTCCAGGTCGGCCAGCAGGTGCGAGGAGAGCAGGACGGTGGTCCCGGAGTCCGCCACGCTGCCCATCAGCGACTGGAGGAACTCCCGCCGGGCCAGCGGGTCGAGGCTGGCGACCGGCTCGTCGAGCAGCAGCAGCCGGGGCCGCTTGGCCAGCGCCAGGGCGAGCGCCACCTGGGCGCGTTGCCCGCCGGAGAGTTTGCCGACCGGCCGATCTGGCGGTATGCCGAGCTGGGCCAGCCGGTTGCGGGCCAACTCGGCGTCCCACCGCCGGTTCAGCTTGCCGCCGGCGGTGACCAACTCGGCTGCGGTGAAGTCCCGGTACAGCGGGGTGTCCTGTGCGACGAAACCGATGTCGGCCAGGCCCTCCGTGTCGCCGTACGGCGATCTGCCGAACACCCGTACCGCTCCCGCGTCGGGCTTGAGCAGCCCGACGGCCAGGTGCAGCAGCGTGCTCTTGCCGGCACCGTTCGGCCCGACCAGCGCGGCGATCCGGCCGGCCGGCAGGTGCAGCGAGCAGTCCCGCAACGCCCAGGTCCTGCCGTACCGCTTGCCCAGCTGGTCGGCCTCCAAGACCATGTCCATCCTCTGTCCTCTCGTTCCGTTCACGCCACCGCCTCGCGGTGGCGCGAGCGCTGGCTGCTGTGCCTGATGGTTCGCACGCTGTGCTCGCTCACGCGGGCTCCTTCTGTGGGGCTTCGTCGGCGAGGGTGGCTCGCAACGTGGTCTCCACCAGGGCGACGACGTCCTCGGCCGTGAGGCCGGCGGCCTGCGCCCGGTGCAGCCACGCCACCAGGTCTTCACGCAGCTCGGCCTGGTTGGGCAGGGA
Source organism: Micromonospora sp. NBC_00389 (assembly GCF_036059255.1). Lineage (NCBI taxonomy): Bacteria > Bacillati > Actinomycetota > Actinomycetes > Micromonosporales > Micromonosporaceae > Micromonospora > Micromonospora sp. NBC_00389. Next base: position 3,611,521 of record NZ_CP107947.1, read on the forward strand.
AGCGCCGGCCAGGGTGCGCTGGACGAACGTCCCCACCCCGGGTCGGCCACCGACCAGACCCTCGATCTCCAGCTCCCGGTACGCCTTCAGCACCGTGTTCGGGTTGATCGCCAGCGACTGCGCGACGTCCCGGACCTTCGGCAACTGGTCGCCCGGCACCAGCAGGCCGACCCGCAGCGCCTGTTTCACCTGCTGCACGAGCTGCATGTAGGTGTTCACCTTCGACCGGCTGTCCAGCACAAACTCGATCACTCGAGACGATCCTTCCTGTTGTCCTACGACAGTAGGACTAATAGACAGCTTCATCGGGAGCCCCACCGCTGTCAAGGGCGGCACCGCAAGTCCCCCCGAACGGGCGAGTCCTCGGGCCTGGTCGGCGGTGCTGGCACCGGTAGGCCACACCTTGGCCCCGACGGGTCAGCCGCCTGGGAAGGGACGGACACGCGATCCGTGCCGGACGGGGAGGTGTTCGATGGTCACCAACGAACTCATGGTGTCGACGGCGACGCCGCTGCAGGTCGCCCGCGCCCGGGGCCGGGTACGCGGCCGGCTGATCCTGCTCGGCCCGGCGTTCGTCGCCGCTGTCGCCTACGTCGACCCCGGCAACTTCGCCACCAACTCCGCCGCCGGCGCCCGCTACGGCTACCTGCTGGTCTGGGTCGTGGTGGTGGCCAACGTGATGGCCATGCTGGTGCAGACACTCACCGCCAAGCTGGGCCTGGCCACCGGGCGCAGCCTGCCCGAGCTGTGCCGGGAACGCCTGCCCCGGCCGGTGAACCGGATGATGTGGGTGCAGGCGGAGCTGGTCGCGATGGCCACCGACCTGGCCGAGGTGATCGGCGGCGCGGTCGCCCTGTACCTGCTCTTCGGCATCCCCCTGCTGCCCGGCGGGATCATCATCGGCACCGCCGCGTTCGCCGTGCTCGCCCTGCGCTCGCGCGGGTTCCGCGCCTTCGAGATCGCCATCGCCGTGCTGCTCGGCGTCATCGTCCTGGCCTTCGCCGCGAACCTGCTCGCCGCCGGCTCCGACCCGGGCTCCGCCATGGCCGGCCTGGTGCCCCGGCTCCAGGGCACCGACAGTGTGTTGCTCGCCGCCGGCATCCTCGGCGCCACCGTCATGCCGCACGTCATCTACGTGCACTCCGCGCTGACCCGCGACCGCATACCCGCCGCCGACGACACGGAGCGCCGGACCCTGTTCCGTGGCCAGCGCACCGACGTGCTGCTCGCCCTGACGGCGGCCGGCGCGGTCAACCTCGCCATGCTGCTGATCGCCGCGGCCAGCTTCCGCGGCGGCGGCCCGGCCGGCGCGGACAGTCTGGAGGGGGTGCACGCCGGCCTCGGCCAGACCATCGGCACCGCCGCCGCCGCGTTCGGCTTCGCGATCGCCCTGCTGGTCTCCGGGCTCGCCTCCACCAGCGTCGGCACCTACGCCGGCGAGGTGATCATGCAGGGCTTCCTGCGCCGCCGGGTCCCGCTGCTGCTGCGCCGGCTGGTCACCCTGGTGCCCGCGCTGGCCGTGCTCGCCATCGGCCTCGACCCGACCCGTGCCCTGGTGCTGTCGCAGGTCATCCTCAGCTTCGGCATTCCGTTCGCGCTGATCCCGGTGGTCGCCTTCACCCGGCGCCGCGACCTGATGGGCAACCTGGTCAACCACCCGCTCACCACCGTCGCCGCGTCCCTGGTGGCCGTCCTGGTCGTCGCGCTCAACGCCTTCCTCCTCTGGCGGGTCGTCGCCGGCTGAGCAGGTCGGGCGGGTCGCGACCAGAGCGTGTAGGCCGGGCCGGAGCGGGTACCGCGTTCGGGCTGGTCGGGGGCGTGATCCGGCGACGAGCCGAGGTGCCGTACTGCGGAAGGGTCCTGCCGTGGGGTCAAGCCGGATTGGGTGGTTGGCCGGAAGCCGGGTGCGAGCGGATCCGGCCGGCAGCCGGCCGCTGACCAGGCTCGCCACGGCGGGCCTGGCGGCGCAGGCGTTCTTCGAGCTGGGCGCCGGCGTCGGCATGCCGGCGGCCGCCGTCCTGGGCCCGGTGCCCGCCGCCGGGCTGTGGGCACTCGGTACCGGAACGCTGTGGCGGACGGCCGGCAACCGCCCGGCATCCGCCGATGCGGTCTTCGCCGTCTGCAACGGCGTCGGGCTGGCCACGGTGCTCGCCCAGCTGCGCGGCTGGCCGCGCCGGCGGACCCGGCTGGGCGTGCCCTGGCTGCGCGAGTACGAAGGGCTGGGGCCGGAGCTGATGCGGTTCTACAATCCGATCCTGTACGTGTCGGGTGCGGCCGCCCTGGCCGCGTCGCTGCGGGAGAACCGCTCGGCGCCGCGCTACCTGCCGCTGCTGGCGCTCGGCCTGGTGCCGCTGTTCATCGTGACCCAGCACGCCGAGCACTGGCGGTTGCGCGAGGTGGCCCGCCGCCGCCCGGGCTGGTGGAACCGCAGGCTGTGGCAACTGGACTGAACCGTCTCCGGACGTGCCTCAGCCGGTGGCCGGCACCGTCACGTCCGCCGGCCCTCGTCGCGAGTGGGGATCTCCTGGCGCTGTTCGAGGACGTCCGCCGCGTCGGCCTCAATCGGAAGCGACGTCGCCTCCTCAAGCGTGCCCGCCGGCAGGGATCCCTGCTCGGCCAGATCGGCCTCGGAGGCCTCCGGGTCCACGTCACCCGACATTCGGTCCGGCGGCCCCATGTCGACCGCGTCCTGCCGTTGCTCCATGGCGTCCGCCTCCGGCGGGGGAACCGGATCACTCTGCTCGTCCCGGTACGTGCTCATCGCGGCCTCCTACCCGGCTGTTGTCGACATGCCGCCGGGCCGCTGCCTACCCGTCACCGTCCCACTCACGCCTGACCACCACGAGCCGGTCGGTTTCCTCGGCCGCCGCCGGCACCGGGCGTCGAACCGGTGCCGCCCTCCCCCGGCCGGGGGAGGGCTGCGCGAGCGTTGGCCCGCGCCGCCCCCGAGGCGGTTGTGCGTCGCGCGGCGTCAGGCCGCCGGCGTCGACCCGCATCGGCCGGAGGTCGCGCCGCGCACGGTGGTGGGGGCGCCGAGATCGATCGGGGTCGGGCCGGAACAGGCCAGCGAGCCCACCCGGCTGCCAGCGAGGGTGGGCGCCGTCGCGGTGCCCGCGCTGGCCAGCACCAGCCGACCGGTCACCCGTGCCCCCACCACCGTGACGTCCGCCGTGTGACCCTGCGCTGCCCGGCGCGTGACCCCGCACCGGGCGTCGACAGTCGTCAGTGGACGTCGTGGCTGACCGTCGGGCCCGGCACCGCGAGGAGCGCTGCCACCGCCTCGATGGTGTCCGGATGCCCGGCCAGCAGCGCGGCCACCGCGCTCGGGCTCGCGCTCGGATTGAGGGTCGGTTGCCATCCGCCGGGACAGCCGAGCAGCGCGGCCACCGCGTCGACCGCCGCCGGATGGGCGGCGAGCAGTGCGCCCGTCCGTCGCAGCGGCTCGGCGACGGGGACCACCGGCGCGGAGGATGGCGGCGCCACCCATGGCGGCACCCAGGCGTCCAGCTCGGACAGTGCCCCCGGGAAGGTGCGCCCCGCCTCGCGGACCAGCAGCGGTACCAGCTCCGGCCCCTGATCGCGTAACGTGGTGATCAGGGTGGGCAGCCAGGGCAGCAGCACCGGGTCGGGAAGCCGGGCGAAGGCGGTGGACATCGTCTCCACCACGAACGGCGCCAGCCCGGGCACCGGCTCCAGTGCGTGCACGAAGCCGGAGAGGTACTGCGGGAACGCGGGCACCACCAGTGGATTCGCCAGCAGGTCAGCACACCGGGCCCGCAGCTCCGCCAGCGGCAGCAGGCCGAGCTGGTGCCGGGCGGCCCAGAGCAGGGAGACCTTCGCCGGAGCCGTCGGATGCGACTGAGCGACGGCGAGCTCCAGTTGGGACCGGTCGCACCCCAGGGAGAGAGCAAGGCCCTCCATGGAGAACAGAAAGCCGAGCATCGCGGAGACCTGCCGGACCTCGGTCTCCTCCGCCGCGATGGCCGTCGGCAGCAGCGTGCAGTAGTGGGCGTACCCGGTGGTCACGAATGCCTCACACCAGGCCGGCAGGGCTGGCGCGGTGGCCCGGAGGTGGGCCAGCAGCCGACGGATGCGGCGCAGCACGTCCGGGGCGTCGTCGACCGTGCGCTCGGCGGCGAGCAGGTCGACCGCCCGCTCGCCCAACTCGTCGACCAGGCGCGGGCTGTTGAGCAGCCGAATGGCATCCTCCACGGCGGCGAGCGCGCCGGCCGCGGTGGCCCCGGTGCCGCGTACCGCACGGCGTAGCCGCTGCTCAAGCACCTGCTCGACGGTCACCCCCTCGTAACCCAACTCGATCAGGGCGCGTTGATCGCGGCCGAGGGCCAGGTCCCAGCTCTCCTGGACGGAGCGGTGCCCGAGCCTGCGCTCACCCATGATCGGGCGGACTGCGCCGGGCGGCAGCAGGTGCCGCAGCATCCACAGCAGGTCCGAGCAGCCGGCCAGCTCCGGTTGGGCGTGCAGGTCCAGCAGCGCCCGCTGGATGGTCCGCTTCTCCAGGTCCAGCGCGAGCGGCTGGAGCCGGTCGAGCACGTCGCGGGCCAGCGGTGGCAGGGCGTCGTAGCCGACCTGGCCGATCCGGTCGCCGCCCAGCAGGATCTCGCAGAGCCGCCGGACGTCGCGCCGGCCGGGCACCACGTCCTTCTCGATGCAGGTGACCGCGGCGTCGGCGAAGTCGTACGGGGTGGGTCGGGCCCGGTTGCGCAGGGCGGCCAGCAGGACCGAGGTCTCGAAGACGGCGATCGCGTCGGCGGTGCTGGCCAGGTATCCATTGCGCCGGGCGAGTCGGACGATGTCGACGCACCAGCCGCGCAGCTCCGCCTCGTCCAGGCCGTCCAGGACGGGCGCCCCGGCGAGGAAGCCGCTGAGCCGGTCGGCGACCGGCGCGGCCGCGGAGGGGACGGCGGTGGGGGAGGGCGCGACGTCGGGGGAGGAGGCGGCGGCGGAGCGACCGCGTCGGCCACGGGTCGACGTGCCGCGCTGGCCGTCCAACCGGAACGGGGTCAGCCCGTTGCGGCTCACCGCCTTGGTCCAGGTCGCCGCCGCGATCGAGACCGAGCCGGGTGCCAGGCCGAACTGCGCCTCGATCGCCGAATGGCTGGACGGGATGAGGCCGTACCGCCAGCGGGTGGCGGTGCGCGGAGTGATCTCGAAATCCGGGGCGGCCGAGCCGATGCCGAACTGCTCGACCCGGCTCGCGGCATGGAACGCGCCGCAGACGTAGAGGCAGTCGGCGGGGTCGACGCCCGAGGCGGCGAGGTGCTGACGCATCCGAGTCCACATGTAGCGCTCGCGGTCCTCGTCGCGGTCCAGCCGATCGGACCCGCTAGGGCGCAGCCGCCGGAACAGGCTGCCGATCAACACCATCACCTGCCGGTAGGTGTCGTGGTCGGCGTCGGCGAGCGGCCGTTCGACGTACTGGTCCCACCACTCCGACCAGTGCCGCACCTTGCCGTGGTGCAGCAGGTACGCCTCCAACTCCGCGAACCGGGGCCGCAGGTCGCCGATCTCCACGCCGACCGCGTCACCGTGCAGCGCGGCCTCCTCGCCCGCCCCGCCGGCCGGGCCGATCCCGTCGTCGCCGTCGGCGCGTGGTGTCCACTGGAAGACGTGGTCGGTGGACCGGTCCACCAGCACCAACTCGACCCCTGGGGTCTCCATCGCGTACGCGATGGCCTGGTATTCCGCCGAGGCTTCGGTGACCGGCGCGACGACGCTGAGCGGGCCCCAGTCGGCCGGAAAGTCGGCCAGTTCCGAGGCGAACGCCTGCACCGCGACCGGCAGCCGGCAGTTGCGCAACTCCCCGAGCAGCGGCTGGAGATCCTCGCACAGCTCCAGGTAGATCACCCGGGGCTGCTTCGCCCGCAGCCGGCGCACCATGGCCAGGCCGGAGGCTGGCGAGTGGTGGCAGACCGGGAAGATCTCCAGCCGCTCGCCGAGGGCGCGGTCGACGTCATCGACGATGCCGGCGAGGATCCCGGCCAGCGCGTCCGGGGAGTCGGCGAACGCGGCGACCGCGTCGGTGAGCTGCTCCCGCAGCGCGCCGAACGGGCCGGCGACGGTGGGTGCGGTCATGACAGGGTGGCGATCGCCTGACGACCGCCGTCGAGAAAGCCCGCCCACTCCTCGTCGTCCTTGCGGGCCCGGGGCTCCACCACGCCGTGCAGGTACTTGTTGAGGATCGCCAGATCCTCCGGGCTGCGCCGGGCCAGCGACCCGACCAGCGACCCGGCGAGGGTCGCCGCCCGCAGCGTGCGGTCGCCGAAGAACTGGCTGTGCAGGATGGCGTCCTCCAGCACGCCGATCTGCTCGGCGGTGGACAGCGCCGACTCCAACTTTTCGTCGTCACTGGTCGCCGCCGCGGCGCCGGCGCGCAGGTCGGCGAAGCTCTGCAACAGGATGTCCAGCAGGGTGGGCGGCACGTCCAACTCGATCCGGTGCCGCCGCAGCAGCTCCTCGGTGCGGAAGCGGACGATCTCCGCCTCGCTGCGCTTGTTGGTGACCACCGGGATCCGGACGAAGTTGAACCGCCGCTTGAGCGCCGAGGAGAGGTCGTTGACCCCCCGGTCGCGGCTGTTCGCGGTGGCGATGATCGAGAAGCCGGGCTGGGCGAAGACGATGTTGTCCTGGTCCAGCTCGGGAATGGCGACGTACTTCTCGGAGAGGATCGAGATCAGGGCGTCCTGCACGTCGCTCGTGGAGCGGGTCAGCTCCTCGAAGCGGCCGACCACGCCGCGCTCCATCGCCGTCATGATCGGCGATGGGATCATCGAATCCCGGGACTGCCCCTTGGCGATCACCATGGACACGTTCCACGAATACTTGATGTGGTCCTCGGTGGTGCCGGCGGTGCCCTGCACGACCAGGGTGGAGTTGCGGCAGATCGCAGCGGCCAGCAGCTCGGCCAACCAGCTTTTGCCGGTGCCTGGGTCGCCGATCAGCAGCAGGCCGCGATCCGAGGCCAGGGTGACGATGCTGCGCTCGACGAAGCTGCGGTCACCGAACCACTTCTGCGGGATCTCCCGGTCGAGGCCGTCGGCCCGCTCCGAGCCGAGGACGAACAGCCGGACCATGCGCGGGCTCAGCCGCCACGAGAACGGCTTCGGGCCGGTGTCGACCGACTCGAGGAAATCCAGCTCGTCGGCGTACGTGACCTCGGCGGGGGCGCGCAGCATCTCGGTCATGAGGGATGGGTCTCCTAGGTGAGGAAGTTCTTGAGCTCGACGACGAGTTTGCGGATGTGACCGGAGATGACCGGGGTGCCCAGGTCCTTGAAGCGCTGGCGAAACCAGGGGTTGACGCTCTGCTGGCCGGAGCTGCTGACCGAGCCGACCGGGATGACCCGGACGCCGGAGCGATGCACCGCCGCGAGGCCGTCGTAGAGCGGCTGGGACCGGTCGAACTCGTAGAAGTCCGAGATCCACACCAGCACGGTCTGCTTCGGTTCGACGATCTTCGGCCGGGCCAGCGCCAGCGCCACCGGCCCGTCGTTGCCGCCACCCAGCTGGGTACGGAGCAGCACCTCGAACGGGTCGTGCACCCACGGGGTCAGGTCCAGTGCACGGGTGTCGTAGGCGATCAGGTGGACGTCCACCTTCGGCAGCCCGGCGAAGATCGACGCGAGGATGGTGCAGTTGACCATCGAGTCGACCATGGATCCGGACTGGTCCACCACGACGATGAGCCGGGCCGGCGTGGTCCGCCGGGCGGTCTGCCGGTAGTAGAGCCGGTCGACGTAGAGCCGCTCGTCGTCCGGGCTCCAGTTGGTCAGGTTCTGCCAGATGGTCCGGTCGAGGTCCAGGTTGCGGAACACCCGCTTGGGCGGCACCGACCGGTCCAGCGTCCCGACGCTGGTCTGCTGCACCTGCGTCCGGAGCACCTCGGCGACCTCGTCGACGAAGCGCCGGATCAACGCCTTGGCGTTGGCCAGCGCCACCCCGGAGAGGTTGGCCTTGTCCCGGAGCAACTGCTCGATCAGCGACATGCTGGGGGTCAACTGGCTGGCCAGCGCCGGATCGGCCAGCACCTCCCGCAGGTGCATCCGCCGGACCAGGTCGCCCTCCAGGCCGGCGAGGATGGCGCCCAGCCCGGCGCCCTGGCGGCGCACCTCGCCGGGCTCGCAGCCGAGCGCCTGCTCGAACCAGCCGGCGTCGGACTGCCAGCGGGCCAACTGCCCGGCACTGACCGACCCGGAACCGGTCGCGAAGACGTTCAGCAGCAGCTTCGACACCAGCGCGGCACGGCGTACCTCGGACTCGCCGGGCTGGTAGGGGTCGTCGTCACTCGACGCGGCGCCGTCGTCGGTGGACGTGAGCAACCCGCGCAGCTCGGCCGCGAGCGCCGGGAAACGTTGCACGATGGTGTCCACCGAGACCGCCGGGTCCAGCAGTGCGGCCGGCAGCCCGAGGTCGTCGACCACGGCCACGCTCGCCAACTCCAGGTTGGGCTGCTCGTCGTGGTCGAACAATCGGGACAGCAGCCGCCAGTAGAGCACCTGGCGGCGGTTGGCATCGGCGAGCCCGCCGGTGGGTTCGTCGTCGGTCATCGGCGCAGCAACCGTCCCGCGCGCTCGCGCAGCACGGCCACGGCGTCGCCCGCCCTGGCCTCATCCTTGGCGATCTTCGGATCGGTGACGCCGCACGCCCAGTCGCCGTTGTGCGCCTGCACCGGCCGGCGCTTCACGGTGGCTCGTACCGCCAACGGCTGCATCAGCCACCGGCCGCCGTCCCAGCGCAGCAGACCCAGGCAGGCCGACGAGGCGGCGACCAACTCGGCGGTGAGCGGGCCGGCGGTCGGCAACCGGTCCACGGCAAGCGCCACCGGCTCGCCGTCCAGCTCGATGGTGAGCGCACCGGCCTGTTCGCGGACCGGGTGGCCCTCGATGAGGACCGGCTCGGCGATGGCGGTCGGGTGCCGGTCCAGTGGGGCGATCGCGGCGGCGCTCGCCCTGGGCAGCAGCACCCGGGCGGTGGCGAACGGGTCGGCGGGCTCGTCGAGCTGGACCCGGTCGTCGACCCAGCCCAGGTCGCCGCCGTGCAGCGGTAGATCGGTGACGGTCAGAGCCCGCCGCTCGGCCAGCGCGGTGAGCAACAACGGATGCGTCGACAGCAGCCGCCACACGGCCGGACCGACGATGGTGTCCACCTTCGCGGCGGTGACCGCGGTGCGGACCAGCCGGGCCGGCCCGCCGCCGGCCGGCTCCAGGATGGCGTGCAGTTGGACCTGTACGGCTGTGTCGTGGGCGTGCACGTCCACGCCGAGCGGCAGCAGCCGTCCGGAGACCCTTGGCGGCTCGTTGGCCGCCGGCATCCCCTGGGTGAGCAGCACACCCCGGGCCCACAGGTCGGCCCAGCGGCGAGCCGGCACCCGAGTCATGGTGGCGACCGGGATGCAGGCCCGCAGCTCCGCAGCGAGCCCGTCGAGCAGGACCGCGGGCCGGCGCAGCTCCGGCACGGCCAGCGCAGCCTCGACGACCGTGGCCGCGGCCGAGAGCAGCTCGTGGTCGACGCCGCGCCAGCCGGTGACGGCCACCTCGTGCCACCAGGCCCGCGCCCCGGCGAGGGCGGGCGGCGCCTGGGCGGGCCCGGTGTTGGGTGCGGTCCACGGTGACCTGTCCCGGCTCAGCGTCGCGTCGAGCTGCCCGAGCAGTGCATCGTGCGCCGCGCCGAGTAGCGCAGAGCGTGCCCCGGCGAGCGCGGCGAGATGCTCCGGCGTGACCGAACCGGCAGTGACCGCGTCGACCGCGCTGGCCACCAGGTCGGCGAGCGGCGTGCCGGTCAGCGCGCTGGCGAACGCGGCCAGCGCCGCTGCGTCCCGCTCACCGACCCGGCCGAAGCCGTTGGTCAGGGCGTCGTCGAAGCCGGCGACCACCTCGAGTGCGTCGGCCAGCCCGGCCGGTGCCTCGCGCAGCCGCGCGACCTGGGTGCCCCGCATCAGCGACCCACCCCGGGGGCCGGGAACCAGTGCAGCTCGGGCAGCGCGACCGTGCTGTCCGGCAGCTCCAGGTAGGCCAGGTGGCGCAGGAAACGACTGAACACCACCGCGGACGGGGTCGGCTCCGGCCGCCCGTCCAGCCGGGACAGCAGCTCGGCACCGGTGCCCAGCCCGTCGCCGACGTCAACCCGCAGGTAGCGTGCGACCCGGTCAACGCCGTACTGGAGCAGGGCCTCGTCGGTCAGCGCGTGCAGGTGCTTGCAGGGTGCGCCGCGCAGCCCGCCGCAGGGCCGGTTGTTGTTGGTGCTGCAGTGGTAGGCGTGGGTGCCGGCGGCGATCGACGAGACGTAGACCCGTTCGACGTCCGACCCGCTGGAGACCACCCCCTGCAACCGCCCGTCGGCCAGCTCCACGAAGGGCACCTTGGCCAGCTTGCGGGGCCGGGCGGGCGGCACCACCGCCAGCACGCTGCGCCGCCGCCACTCGGCTCCGTCGGCGTCCGTCACGTCCCGCCCTCCCGCTGTCGACCAACCCAGGGTGATGCGCGCGCCAGCCCGTGCCGGCGGCGCTGCGACGACACGATCATGGACCACGGGTACGACAGATCACGCACGTGGTGCCGGACCACCGGCGGCGTCGGAGCGACCATTCGGCGCAACCAACGCGGCGTTCGGCTCGCGCCCGCACCCGGCCGGCCCGACCAGTCCATCCATAGCTAAACATCAATGGTTACGTCCAGCTGTGGGCGCCGTTTTCGGCGGGCGGCACCACCACCGAAGTCCCTGGACGACCGGTGAGGAGAGGGATCAACCATGCGATGGAACGCACGACGGGCCGCCGCCGGCGGCTTCGGGCTCATCCTCGGCGCCGTGCTGGCGCTGGCCCAGGTCGCACCCGCGCAGGCCGAGTCGAACGGCGGGGTACGGGTGATGCCGCTCGGTGACTCGATCACCGACGGGTACAACGTGCCCGGCGGGTACCGGATCAACCTGTGGCAGCGGCTGGCCACCGGCGGTTACACGGTCGACTTCGTGGGCTCGGGGTTCAACGGGCCGGCCAGCCTCGGCGACCACGACCACGAGGGCCACTCGGGTTGGCGCATCGACCAGCTCGACGCCAACATCGTGGCCTGGTTGCAGGCCACCACCCCGCGTACGGTGCTGCTGCACATCGGCACCAACGACGTGAACCAGAACTACGACCTGGCCAACGCTCCGGCCCGGCTCTCCGCCCTGATCGACAAGATCAGGGCGACGGCGCCAGAGGTCGAACTCTTCGTCGCCACCATCACCCCGGAGACCGACTCGACCCGGGAGGCGCGGGTGCAGGCGTACAACGCGGCGATCCCCGGCATCGTGGCGCAAAAGGGGAGCTGGGTGCACCTGGTCGACATGCACGCCGCGCTCGGCACCGCCGACCTCGCCGACGGCGTCCACCCCAACGCCGGCGGGTACGACAAGATGGCGGCCCGCTGGTACGAGGCGCTGCGGTCGGTGCCCGGCAGCCTGATCCCGCCGGGACCTCCGGTCGGCAGCCCGGTCGGCCTGACCAACCCGAACTCCGGGCGCTGCCTGGACGTCTCCGGTGCCAGCACCACCGCTGGTGCCCAGACCATCATCTGGGACTGTCACGGCGGTGCCAACCAGCGCTGGACCCGTACCGCCGCCGGGGAGCTGCGGGTCTACGGCGACCGGTGCCTGGACGTGGACGCCGGGGGGAGCGCCGACGGCACCAAGGTGCAGATCTGGACCTGCAACGGCAGCGGCGCCCAGCGTTTCACCTTCCGCGCGGACGGGGCGATCGTGCTCACCGCCGTCGGCAAGTGCGTGGACGTGGCGTCCGCCGGCACCGCCAACGGCACCAAGGTGCAGCTCTGGACCTGTAACGGCACGGGCGCCCAGCGCTGGTCCGTGCGGTAGCGGTCGCGGGGCCAGCCCGCCGCGGCCGCGGGTGGCGCGGGGTCAGTCGACCAGCGCCACCGGGGACCGGTCGCGGCGGGGCGCGGCGGCCAGCCCCAGCGCCAGCAGCGCGCACACCGCGCCGACCAGGAAGAGCAGCGAGGCCACCGGCTGACCGAGCCACTCCCACAGTGGGTGCCACGCCGGGTGCGACTCGCGGAGGTGGTGCTCCAACAGTTGCGGCGCGGCCAGCAGCACCGGCAGCCACCACAGCACCATGGTCGTGCCGAAGAGGACGCTCGCCGCGCCACTCACCCGGCGTCCCTCGGTGCGTCGGCTCGCCCAACCGAAGACCAGCCAACCGGCCACCGCACCGAGCAGCGCCCCGAGCACCCCGGCGGGGGCCACCGCCGGCGGCGGCGCCCGGTGCACCTCGACCGCCAGGTAGGTGGCGTCGAGGGCGGTCTGGGAGGAGACCGAGGCGTTCAGGATGGTGTCGCCGCGCCGGGCGACCATGGAGGTGTCGGTGATCGCCAACGGAGTGGCGCACAGCTTGTCCGCGCAGCTCGTGCCGCCGGTCACCTCCGGGTCGTACACCCGCCAGCCGGCGTCGGTCAGGCGTTGCCGTGCCACCGTGACGATCTGCTCGGCGGGCACCGGTGGCGCGCCGAAGGCGGCGGCGCCGGTGGCGCTCTCCTGGTATTCGCCGCCGTCGCCGAGGAGCACCGTCTTGACGTTGCGCAGGCTCAGCGGCTGCCCGTAGACCACGAAGAGGGCGGGCGGCGTGTCGATGTCGCCGAGGTCGTGCCCGGGGAAGACCTCGGTCAGGATGGCACCGGCCTCGGCCCGGTCGGGTTGCGGTCGAGAGGTCTCCCAGGCGGCCCGGCTGGCCAGCGCGCCGGCGAAGAGGCCGCAGATGACCGAGGCGAGCGCGGCCCATGCGACGACCGTGCGACTGGCGGGACGGCCGAGCCGGCAACGCAGCCCGGCCCGTACCAGGTCGGCGGTTTCCCGGACGGTGGGCCGGGTGCGGCCGGTCGGCGCCGTGTCGAGCAGCAGTGAGATCACCTCCGTCGCGCGGGCCTGGCGCCACTCGCGGGGATAGCAGCGCAGCAGCCGCCGGTACCGGCGGGCCAAGGAGGGGTCGGTCGGCGGCATGACCATCCTTCGGATCCGAGATCAGGCGGGGCGGGAACGCAGGTGACGCAGCCGCGCCTCGGCGGCGGTGGTGAGCTGGCGGAGCCGGGCCGTCTCCGCGTCGAGTGCGGCGATGCCGCCGCCGGTGAGCCGGTAGTAGCGGCGTAGCCGCCCGTCGACGGTCTCGTCGTGGTCGTGGGCGATCAACCCTTCGGCGGCCAGCCGGTCCAGCGCGGTGTAGAGGGTGCCGGCCAGCACGGTGACCCGCCCGTCCGACAGCTCGGAGACCTCGCGGACGATCCCGTAACCGTGCCGTGGACCGTTGGCGAGCGCGGTGAGGATGAGGAACGTCGGCTCGCGCATTCCTGCCATGCCAGCACTATAGATAGATCATCGATGCATAGGGAAGGATCTGGTCGGTTCCCCGTCGATGTTCACCACCCGCGGCCGGGATCAGCCAGGATTGGCGAGGCGGCCGGGCCATGGCCGCGACGAGGAGGGCGCGCGATGGGGGTACGGAAGCGGGTGACCCGGTACCGGCACGCCCGCGCCGGTGCGGCGCTGGCCACCCTGCTCACCGGTGCGGTGGTGCTGACACCGGGCGCGGCGGTGGCCGGCGCGCCGGGGGCCGGGGCGCCGGTGTGCGAGGTGCGCGACGAGCGGCTCACCGAGATCTCCGGGATGGTCGCCACGGACACCGGGTACGTGGTGGTCAACGACGGCGCCGACAACGAGGCCCGCCGTCAGATCTTCTTCCTCGACCGGCGCTGCGCGGTGGTGCGAACGGTCGGCTATCCCTCCCGGCCCCGGGACACCGAGGACCTGGCAATCGGCTCGGACGGCACCATCTGGGTCGCCGACATCGGCGACAATGACCGGTCCCGGGAGACGATCGCGCTGTGGCGGCTCGCGCCCGGCGCGGACCGGCCGGTGCTGCACCGGATGGCGTACCCGGACCGCCCGCACGACGCGGAGGCTCTGCTGCTCGACGCCGACGGCCGGCCGTTGGTCGTCACCAAGGGAGGCAGCGGCACCGTCTTCCTGTACGCACCGGCTACCGCGTTGCGGCCGGCCGCGACGACGCCGCTAGCCTTGGTCGGCCAGGTGGTCCTGCCGGCCTCGACGACCAGCAACCCGTACTTCTTCGTCGGCCGGGGTGTGGTCACCGGCGCGGCGAGTGCGCCGGACGGGCGCCGGGTGGTGCTGCGCAGCTACGCCGACGCCTTCGAGTACGACGTGCCCGACGGCGACGTGGTCGCCGCGCTGACCACCGGCACCCCGCGGATCACCCCGCTGCCGGACGAGCCGCAGGGCGAGTCGATCACCTACAGCCGCGACGGCCGGTCGCTGCTCACCGTTTCCGAGTCTGCCAACCAGCCGCCGGGCACCCGTCCGGCGATTCTGCGGTACCCCACACCGACAGGGCCGGCTGCCTCCCCGCGTCCACCAGAGCCTTCCACCGCCGGCCCGGAGCCTTCCACCGCCGCCCCGGCCAGCCCGGCGGCCGGGAACGCGGGTGCCGCGGGCAACCGGACCTGGCCGGTGGCGGCGGGCGCCGGGACGCTGGTGGCGCTGCTCGGGCTGGCCGGGGTGCTGCGGTGGCGGCGCGCCGCCCGCCGATGACCGGTCCCTCAGTGGACCCGGGCAGCTGCCAGGGGCTCATCCGCGGCTGACCGATCTGACCGCCGAGCACCGGCCCGAGGAGTCGGGCCGATGCGACAGGATGGGTGGATGTCCGTGCTGTCCGCGTTACGCCACCCGATCGTCGCCGCCCCGATGGCCGGCGGCCCGTCCACGCCTGCGCTCGTGGCGGCCGCCTCCGCCGCCGGTGGGTTGGGCTTCCTGGCTGCCGGGATGATCGACACCGGCCGGCTGGCCGCCGACATCGCCGAGGTCCGTGCGCGCACCGACCGGCCGTTCGGGGTCAACGTCTTCCTGCCCGGTTCCGGCAGCGTCGACGAGGCCGCCATCCGGGCGTACGCCGACCGGCTTGCCCCGCAGGCCGGCCAGCATGGGGTGACCCTGGGCGAGCCGGTGGGCGGCGACGATGGGTACCCGGAGAAGCTGACGGCGCTGCTCGCCGACCCGGTCCCGGTGGTGTCCTTCGCGTTCGGGCTGCCAAACCGTGCCGCGGTGGCTGCCCTGCGTGAGCGGGGTACCGAGGTGTGGGCCACGGTCACCCGGCCGGACGCCGCCACTACCGCCGCCGAGCTCGGCGTGGACGCCGTGGTGGTGCAGGGCACCGAGGCCGGTGGGCATCGCGGCGGCCTGCCGGACGACGACGACTACGCGCTGCTGCCGCTGCTCCGGCTGGCCGCCGCCGGCTGTCGCCTCCCGCTGGTGGCCGCCGGCGGAATCGTCGACGGCCCAGGGGTGGCCGCCGTGCTGGCCGCCGGCGCCGCCGCCGCGCAGCTCGGCACGGCGTTCCTGTGCTGCCCGGAGGCGGGCACCTCGCCGATGCACCGGGAGGCGGTGGCCAGTTGGACGCCGACCGCCCTGACCCGGGCGTACACCGGCAAGCGAGCACGTGGTGTGGTCAACGAGTTCCTGCGCCGGCACGACGCGACGGCGCCGACCGGCTACCCGCAGGTGCTGCACCTGACCCGCCCGCTGCTCGCCGCCGCCCGGCGCGACGGGGACGCCTCGGTGGTCAACCTCTGGGCCGGGCAGGCACATCCCCTCTCCCGGGACGTGCCGGCGTCCGCGCTGGTCGCCGAGCTGAGCGCCGGTGCTCGGGCCGCGTTGGCGGCGGCGGCCGAGCGGTCGACCCGCTGGGGCTGAGCGGGCTGCCGACAACTGGCCCGGGCGGGCGGTACGGGCCGGGCGCGAAACCCGTAGAGTCGCGCCGTGATCGAGATCGGTGCGCAGGTCGACCTGTCCCACCCGCCTGACCGGGTCTGGCTCGCATTGACGGATCGGGAGCTGCTCGGCCGGTGGTTCGCCGAGGCCGAGACGGTGGCGGGCGTGCCGGACCGACTGGTGCTGCAGACGGCCGGGTTGCCTGGCTTCGACGCCAACGTCGAGGTCGAGGTGACCGAGCGGCGGGTGCCGGAGCTGCTGGCGCTGCGCTGCGACGAGGCTGGCCGGCTCACCGAGCTGACCTGTGCCGTCACCGTCACGAAGCAGGGCTGCCGGCTGGCGGTCCGCGAGGTCACGACGCACGGCACCTGGTCCGCCGAGCAGAGCGAACCGCGCGAGCAGCAGCTCCGGCAGGCGCTGACCGTTCGCCTGCCGGCCATCCTCGACTGGCTCGCCTTCCAGCAGGTCGACCTTCGCCGCGGCGAGGCCGGGATGACGGCCGAACTGCCGATGATCGGCGCGGTCGGCACCGGACGCGCCCGGGCCCGCCGCCGCCGCACGGTGGTCGCGGTGCTGGCCGGTGCCGTGCTACTGGCGGGGCTGGCGGCGTGGGTCACGATGCCGGCCGAGTCGAACCACGCCGCCACGCCACTCCCGACGACATCACCGACGCCGACCGTGGCGGCCGACGCGCCCACCGACACTCCGAAGGCGACGGCGGCCTCGGCGCGCCCCTCGCGGACCACCGCGTCGCCGACCACCAGCCCGAGCCGTACCCCGACGGCCAAGCCGTCCCGCACCCCGACGGCGGCCCCGCCGCCGACGCAGCCGGTGACGGCCCGCTACGACACCGACTCCAGCCGGCTGTTCGGCTACACCGGAGAGGTGGTGGTCGAGAACCCGGGCAGCGCGCCGGCGGAGCAGTGGGCCGTGGTCGTCACCCTCGCCGAGGGCAGCACCATCGACGACGTCAACGGCGCGGACTGGCGGCAGGACGGGTTGGCGGTCACCTTCACCGGGCCGGCCGTGCCGACCGGTGGGTCGCAGACGTTCCGCTTCGACGTGCGCGACAGCCGACCCAAGGCCAGGGAACCGGAGGGCTGCACGGTGAGCGGCAACCCGTGCACGGGCCTGTGACCCGAGCGCCGCTGCGGCGACCATCAGACCACGCCCACCGGTGCTCTCGGCCGACGGTGGGCGGCCCCGACCCGGGGGCGGCCGGCCGGTAGGCCGTCCCTAGGCTGGCGGCATGGCACTGCTGCACCGGGCGACTCTGCGCCCCTCGAAGCTCGACCTGCTGGCGACCTGGCTGCCCGGCCGACCGTGGTACCACGGGCCGGCCGGCGTGGAGGTGCTGAGCCGCGGCGCCTACCGCTTCGACGACCCGGCCGGCGAGGTCGGCATCGAGACGATGCTGGTCGGCACCGCCGACGGGCCGGTCCACCAGGTCCCGCTCACCTACCGTGCCGCGCCCCTTGATGGCGCCGACGACTGGCTGGTGGGCACCACCGAACACTCGGTGCTCGGCCCGCGCTGGGTGTACGACGGCTGCGCCGACCCGGTGTACGCCACGGCGCTGGCCCAGGCGATCCTCGCCGACACCGGTCAGGCGGAGCAGTACATCGAGGTCGACGGTCGGCGCGAACTGCGCGAGCCCACCATGACGATCGCCGCCAGCGGCGCTGGGGACGCCGACGTGGCACCGGTCGGCGCCGTGCGGCGGGTGGTCGACGAGGACGCCACGCTGATCGTCACCGACTCCGTCGAACTGGCCGTCGTCCGCCGGCCCGGGGGCGGGGACGCCGCTGCCTCCGGGGCCACCCTGCTCGGCACCTGGAACGGGCAGCCGACGAGTGTGCCGCTGGCGTACGCCCGGCCGCGCTGACGTCACGGCGGCCCGGTCCGCCCGTCGCGGGTCGACGGACGGGCCGGCCGGCCGTTACGGTCGGGGTGTGGTCACCGTCGCCGACGTGCGAGCCCTCGCCCGGACGCTGCCGCGCAGCAGCGAACACCTGATCCGGGACCGGGTGAAGTTCCGGGTCGGGTCGATCGTCTATGTCGCATTCTCGCGGGACGAGGCGACGATGGGCTTCGGGTTCCCGAAGCAGGAGCGGGCCGGGTTGGTCGCCGCCGAGCCGGAGTTGTTCTTCCTGCCAGGCGAGGCCGACCTGCGCTTCCACTGGGTGTGCTGCCACACCGCGCGACTGGACCACGGGTACATGACCGAGCTGGTCACCGAGGCGTGGCGGATGGTGGTGCCGAAGTTCCTGGCCCGGCAGCGGCTGGGCAGCTGACGGACGGCGGGCGGCCCGACTGCTCGGGCCGCCCGCCGCGCTCACCAGTGCGCCGGGGGTGGCGGCGGCGAGACCGGCGGCCGGTCGTCGCAGGTGATGGTGTTGGGCAGCAGCCACGGGGCCAGCCAGCCGCCGTCGTTGCCGCCGAGGTCGGTCAACGCGAACTCCGATCCGGCCGGGGTGAAGTGGAAGGACCCGCAGTTGTTGACGCCGACCGCCCCCACGTTGCGGGCGTCCACATTGGCGAATGAGGCCGATCCGGCCGTGCGGGCGCTGACCACCGAGGTGCCGGTGCCGTCGACCCGGATGTCCCGGAAGTGCACGTTGGTGATCGAGTAGAGGTCCTTCACCGGCCAGTCGCTGACCAGCATGATCGCGTTGTACGTGCTGTCGAGGTACGCGTCGCCGGCCACCTCGATGGTCGCGTCGATGCTCCGGTCCAGGGCGAAGAACCAGATCGCGCCAAGGCCGATGTTCCAGTTCAGCTCGTACGTGCCGGCCCGGGCGGTGGTGTTGTTGGTGATCCAGAGGTGCCCGGTGAACGGCTCCGCGCCGAAGCGGGAACCGACCTGGATGCCGCTGCCCTCACGGACCGGATCGGCGATGAGGTTGTGCGAGACGGTGTTGTCCGTGCCGCCGTAGATGGCGATGCCGTTGGCCAGCGTGGGCGACTGCACCGTGTTGTGGTCGAACGTGTTCCGCGTGTTGGCTGTCTTCTCCGACCACATCGCCAGGCCGTCGTCGCCGGTGTTGCGCACGAAGTTGTGCGCGACGAGCGAGTTGGTCACGCCGGTGTGGAAGTTGAGCGCGTCCGCGATCTGGTCGACGATGATGTTGTTCGTGACGCGCACGTTCGTCATCGGCCCGTCGAACCAGAGGCCCACCTTGGTGTGGTGCAGGTAGAGCCCGTCGATGGTCGAGTTGCTCATCGCCCCACCGATCGCGTTGACCTGGTCGGTGTCGATGCGCTCCCGGACGTCGCCCTCGATGGCGAAGCCGGAGAGGTGGACGTTCCGGCTGCCACCGTCGACGGCGTCCCGGCCGTAGAAGCCGACGCCGGTGTGCACCGAGCCGTCCGGCGCGGCCGTGGGCAGGGCGACCTCCCGGCCCTTGATGATGGTGTACCAGTTGCCGGCGCCCTCGATGGTCACGTCGTCGACGATGATGTGCCGGTTGACCTGGTAGGTGCCCGGCGGGATGTACACCTTCAGGTGGGTGCGCCGGGCGAAGGCGATGGCCTTGTCCAGGGCATCGGCGGAGTCCCGCCGCCCGGTCGGGTCGGCGCCGAAGGCCAGCACGTTGGCCGCGAGCAGCCGGATGCGCGGCGGCGCGACCAGCTCGGAGTCGAGCAGGTCGATGACGGTCCAGGCGGCGGCGCTGCCGGCCGGCGCGGTGAGCCGGATCCGGTCACCGGCCCGGTAGGTGCGCCCGAGCAGGAGTCGCTGCTCGTCGTAGAAGTGGGTGGGCCGGAACGGCGTGCTGATGGTCGGGTACGGGGTGGTGGCCGACGGCACGCACGAGCACTCGGTGATCCACCAGTCCGGGTGCAACAGCCCGGCCTGGGGGTCGTTGGAGAACGGGTACTGGTTGTAGAGCCACGAGTACTGCGAGGTCAGCGTCACGCTGCGCAGGTGCTTGCCGTTGACCGCGACGCCCAGCGGTGCGGTGATCCCGCCGCCCTGCGGCGCGTCCGGGATGCTGTACCGCACGGTGATGGCGTTGGCCGCGCTGGGCAGGACGAACTCCACGTACCGGCCCGGGGTGAGCCGGACGGCCCGACGGCCGGAGGCCTCCGCGGGCAGTGTGTACGCGGACCGGTCCGGACCGATGATCTCGCCGTTGGTGCGGGCGTTCTCCGCCTCCTGCTCGACGAAGTCGACGTCGGCGCCGCGCCCGGCGACCAGAGCCGGGTCGAGGGCGGCCCGGGTGACCACCGGCGCCGCTCCGGAGTGCGTGGGTGGACCGGCGACGGCCACGGTGGGCCCGCCGACCAGCGTGGTGAGGGCGGTCGCGAGCGCGACTGCGGTGGCGACCGATCGGCCCGGGCGTCCCCGCGCCGGCATGATGCTCCGAAACATCGGTGACCCTCCTGTGTGGGTGGTGATGGAGGTCCGCCCGGCGTTCCCCCGACGCCCGACATTGATCGTCATGATGCAGCACCGAACACTGTGCTGCAAGACACCAATCGAACAACGAAAAGAAGCGACAGTTTGGCCGCAAGAACTGAACGGGCAGCGAACCGACGTGTCGTGCGTCACCTGGGCCCGGCCAGGTCACCCCGGGCGTAGGCTGGCCGACGTGGATCAAGAAGACCGGATCGCCCTTTTCCTGGACTACGAGAACCTCGCGTTGGGGGCGCGCGACAACCGTGCCGGCGCGGACTTCGACTTCCGGCCCATCGCCGACGCGCTGGCCGAGCGGGGGAGGGTGGTGGTGCGGCGGGCGTACGCCGACTGGTCGTACTTCGACGAGGACCGCCGGATGCTCACCCGGTCCCACGTCGAGCTGATCGAGATCCCACAGCGGATGGGCGCCTCCCGCAAGAACGCGGCCGACATCAAGATGGCGGTGGACGCGATCGAGTTGGCCTTCGAGCGCGACTACATCTCCACCTTCGTGATCTGCAGCGGCGACAGCGACTTCACCCCGCTGGTGCACAAGCTCCGCGAGCTGAACAAGCGGGTCATCGGCGTCGGGGTCGAGGGGTCGACCTCGGCGCTGCTCCCGCCAGCGTGCGACGAGTTCCTCTACTACGACCGGCTGGAGGGTGTGGACATCCCGCCGACCAGCAGCCGGCGCGGCCGTCCGGTGCGGCAGCCCGGCCCGGACCAGCGACCGCCCGAGCCGGAGCGCGAGCAGGTGGCGCCGGAGCGGGAACGGGAGCCGGAGGCGGAGCGTCGGCCGGCGGGGGAGGAGCCCGGCCGGGACGTGGATGCCCTCGCCGTGCTGGTGGCCCAGACGGTGGCCGGGCTGCAGGGCAGCGCCAGCGGCGAGGTGACCGCCTCCCGGCTCAAGCGCACGCTGCTGCGCAAGGACCCGACGTTCAGCGAGTCCGACTACGGGTTCCGCACCTTTGGTGAACTGCTGCGCCACCTCGCCGGGCACAACGTGGTCGAGCTGGCCGAAGGCCCCGCGAAGGGCGACCCCGAGGTCTCGCTGCCCGAGCATGGTGACCGGGAGGTGGCCTTCGGCCTGCTCCGTGGCGTGGTGGCGGAGCTCGGCAGCGGCGGCAATCCGGTGGCGCTGTCCGGGCTGAAGAACCAGCTGCGCAGGGCCCGCCCCGACTTCAGTGAGAAGAAGCTCGGCTACCGCAGCTTCCTCCAGTTCTGCAAGGCCGCCGCGACCAGTGGCGCGGTCGACCTACGGTGGAGCCCCGAAGCCGACGACTACCTGCTCACCGCGCAGGGGTGAGTGCGGGCGCAGGCAGCGTCTGATCCGTGGTCTGTTTCGTTGCTCAGGATGGGAGGAAACCGCCGGTACGGTCCTTCCTCGTCAGCAGGCGGCCGGAAATGTGACTGAATTGCGGTTTTTGCCACGGTTGCAGCCCACCTGTGCCGTACCCCTGGCCGGCGAATTGCTATACGGTCGGCGAATGATGGTGGAGGAGCACTGGTGGAACGGAGACACGACCCCACGCGGGCGTCGGGACGTGTACATCCGTACTGACGGGCAGGGTTGGGAGGTCCGCGCCCAGATTGGTGGGGCGTCGGGTCGTGAGCGGGTGCAGCAGTGCCCCAGCCGGGCCTCGGCGGCCATCCTCGCCGACGCCTGGCGCGGTACCCACCCTTCCTGGCGCGAACTGAAGCGCTGATCCGGCACCGGGCCGGGCCGGCGACGCGCCCGGGCACCAGCCCGGCGCGGTCATCGGCCGGCCCGGTGTTCGACTCCCCCTGACGGTGCCAGGGTGCGGGTCACTGCTGCTGGACCATGACTGAGGTGACCTCCGCCACAAGCGCCAACGGCTGCCCTTCGCTGGTCTGCGGCCTTACCTGGCCGACTCAGCGCGGTTCCTGCCCTGTCGGCCGTGTCCGCCGTGCCAGGCGGGGTACCAGGAGAGGGTAGGCACCCGCCCGATGGAGGTCGTCGCCCATGTCCCAGGAGCCCGATGAGGAGAGCCCTCAGATCGACGAGGAGGCGCGGGAGGCGCAGCGTCGGCTCGCCGTGTTCGACGACCGGTCTGACCGGTCCGACGGGTCCGACGACGCGCTGACCGACGAGGACGCCCGGGAGCCGGACGACGCCCCTACCGACGAGGATGCCGAATAGGTCAGTCGGGCCGCTCTGCCAGCCGCTCCATCCGGTTCCAACCGGTCCAGCCACGCTCGCGCATCAGTTCCACCATCCGCTCCGTCCGCGGGTCGGACTCGACGGCAAGTGCGTCCAGAAGGTCAAACGGTAGATCGTCGTGCCCCAGGTCGCCGAGGCCGGCCTCACCGGAGGCGTATGCCTGCTCGGCCAGGCCGGCCATGATGTCGGCGGCTTCCTCCAGACGCCGGTCGTCGCCTGCGTCGCAGTCGAGGATCTCCGACAGGACCCGATAGAGCCGAACGTTTTGCGGGTCGTCGAGCATCGCGAATTTTCCGGACATCACCTCGGGGATCCGATCCGGCCAGCGCGCCGCAACCAGGATCCACCCGTCCCGTTCGGACTCCACCATTCGCTCTGACACCCCCATCTCCCGAAGCCGATCGAGATAGGAGGTCACCTCCGGTGGGAGCGCCAGGCTGTCCCCGGCAGCGAGCTGCGCGATCTGCTTGCGGCTGGTCTCCAGCCGTTCGATCTCGTCGCGCAGGTGGCTGTCGATTCTCTCGACAACTTCGGCAAACGTCGACGGGTCGGCTTCGAGCATCCGACTGATCTGCGACAGGGGCACGCCTGCGTCGGCGAGGGTGCGGATCTTGATGAGGGACACGACTGCCATTGCGCCATACCGCCGGTAACCCGAGGCATCCCGCTCCGGCTCGGGCAGTAGTCCGATCTGGTGGTAGTGCCGCACCGCCCGCACTGTGACGCCGGCGTACTCCGCCAGTTGACCGATCGTCAGCATGCTCTGATCCTGCCCTCAACTCGCCCAGACCGGTCGACGCCGGTTCAGGAGATTCTGCGACGGTAGGACATGTTGGCGAAGATGTAGGCAACGACGAGGATGCCGACGCACCAGGCGAGGGCGGTCCAGATGTCCGCGCCGACCGGCTGCTGGGTGAACAGGTCTCGGATCGCGTTGACGATGGAGGTCACCGGCTGGTGCTCGGCGAAGGCGCGCACCGGACCGGGCATGGACTCGGTGGGCACGAAGGCCGAGCTGATGAACGGCAGGAAGATGAGCGGGTACGAGAACGCGCTCGCGCCGTCCACGGACTTTGCGGTGAGGCCGGGGATCACGGCGATCCAGGTCAGCGCCAGGGTGAACAGGACCAGAATGCCGGCGACCGCGAGCCACCCCAGCACGCCCGCCCCCGTGCGGAAGCCCATGAGGAGGGCGACGAGGACGACGACCACGAGTGAGATCAGGTTGGCGACCAGCGAGGTCAGCACGTGCGCCCACAGCACCGAGGATCGTGCGATCGGCATGGACTGGAACCGTTCGAAGATGCCGCCCTGCATGTCCAGGAAGAGCCGGAAGGCGGTGTAGGAGATTCCCGAGGCGATCGTGATGAGCAGGATGCCGGGCAGCAGATAGTTGACGTACGAGCCGGTCCCGGTCCCGGTCTCGATCGCGCCGCCGAAGACGTAGACGAACAGCAGCATGAAGGCGATCGGCATGATCGCGGTCGTGATGATGGTGTCCGGGCTGCGGCTGATGTGGCGCAGCGAACGTCCCAGGAGGACGGTGGTGTCGCCGAGGAAGTGCTTGTTCATCGTTGTTCCTTGTCCGTCCTGGCGCCGACGAGGGTGAGGAAGACGTCCTCGAGGCTCGGCTGCTTCTCGACGTACTCGACCTTGGCGGGTGGGAGGAGCTGCTTGAGCTCGTTGAGGGTGCCGTTCACGATGATCCGACCCTCGTGGAGGATCGCGATCCGGTCGGCGAGCTGCTCTGCCTCGTCGAGGTACTGAGTCGTGAGCAGCACGGTCGTGCCGCCCTCGGCGAGCTTCTTGACCGCCTGCCACACCTCGATGCGGGCCTCCGGGTCCAGCCCGGTCGTCGGCTCGTCGAGGAAGATGACCGGCGGATCGCCGATGAGACTCATCGCGATGTCCAGACGGCGGCGCATGCCACCGGAGTACGTCGCCACCCTCCGGGCGGCCGCCTCGGTCAGCGAGAAGCGCTTCAGGAGGTCATCCGCGATGGTGCCCGGGTCCTTGAGATGCCTCAACTTGGCGACCAGGACGAGGTTCTCCCGCCCGGTGAGGATCTCGTCGACCGCCGCGAACTGCCCGGTGAGACTGATGGACTCGCGTACGTCGGCGGCCTGCGTCGCGACATCGAAGCCGTTGACCCGGGCAGCCCCTGCGTCGGCCTTGAGCAGCGTGGACAGGATCTTCACCACTGTGGTCTTGCCCGCCCCGTTTGAGCCGAGCAGGGCGAAGATGCTGCCCCGTGCCACGTCGATGTCCACGCCGCGCAGCACCTTCAGCTGCTTGAACGACTTTTCCAGGCCTTGCACGTGTATCGCGGGTTGCTCGACCCGATCGGTTGTAGGTGGGGTGTTCATGACAGCCAGCATGAAGGGTTGACGCAGCGTCAGGGTCAAGCCCGCAAGCAGATTCGATTCGCGGTCAGGAGGCCGGAACCGGAAGCACCACGCCCTCGGCCGCCGATCGGTGCGCCAGCTCGATCAGCTCAACGGTGGCAACCGAGTCCCGTGGATCCACGGGCATCGGCGCGCCGTCCCGCAGCGCCGCCGCCACCTGCTGGTAGAAGCTCTGGTAGGCGCCGGGCTCGGTGGGCACCGGCCGCAGGTCACCGTCGACACCGAGCAGGCCGTACCGCTCCGGCGGGACCTCGCCCCAGCCCGGCTGGTCCGGCCGGCCGCCGTCGTGCAGCGCCGCCTCCTGCACGTCCAGCCCGTACGTCGTGTAACCGGCCCGGTCGCCGAGCACCCGCAGTCGCGGCCCGAGCTGAGCGGTCATCGCGCCCATCCACAGGTGCGAGTGCACCCCTGTGGTGTGGGTCAACGCCACGAACGCGTCGTCGTCGACCGCGGCGCCCGCGCGACGACGGTCCACCTCCGCGTAGACGCGGTCGACCGGGCCGAAGAGCTGCACCGCCTGATCGATGAGGTGGGCGCCGAGGTCGAACAGGGCGCCGCCGGCCTCCTCGGGACCGGCAAGCTCCCGCCAGCCCGGCTTGATCGTCGGACGGAACCGCTCGAACCGGGACTCGAAGCGGAGCACCCGTCCCAGCTCGCCCTGCTCCACCAGGCGGCGGGCGGTCAGGAAGTCGCCGTCCCAGCGGCGATTCTGGAACACGGTCAGCGGCACTCCCTGGCGGTCGGCCTCCTCGACCAGCGCCCGACTCTCGGCGGCGGTGGGGGCCAACGGCTTGTCCACCACCACCGGCAGACCGGCGGTCACCGCAGCCCGAGCCATCGGCACATGCAGCCGGTTCGGCGTCGCCACCACGACCAGGTCCAGCGCGTCGGGCGTACGCCACAGCTCGTCGGCGTCGTCGACCAGGCGGGCGTCCGGGAAGTGCTGCCGGGCCTGCTCGCGTCGCTGCGGATCACGGGTCATGATGGCGTCCAGCCGCAGCCCGGGCGTCGCGGCGATCAGCGGCGCGTGGAACACCCGGCCCGCCAGCCCGTAACCCAGCAGACCGACCCGCAGCG
Organism: Micromonospora sp. NBC_00389; assembly: GCF_036059255.1. Classification (NCBI taxonomy): domain Bacteria; kingdom Bacillati; phylum Actinomycetota; class Actinomycetes; order Micromonosporales; family Micromonosporaceae; genus Micromonospora; species Micromonospora sp. NBC_00389. Next base: position 3,637,369 of record NZ_CP107947.1, read on the forward strand.
CCTCCGCCATGCCGTACTCCCGTCTCCCGGTCCGCGTCCCGGTGACGGCGGTCCCGCTGATCGAATCTACGCCCCGGCTGGTCAGGCCCGACCCGAGCCCGGGTGGGCAACGGCGCAGACCGAGTGGCCGCCCCGATCCGGGGCATCACTCGGTTGAGGGCGATACCTGTGAGTCATAGATATGACTCACAGGTATCACGCTCGAAAGACAGACATGCCCGGTGCGCGCCACGCCGGACTGCTCATCCTGAGCCGCGGCAGCGCGCCGGTCAGGCGGCCGGGTCGGCGCGCAGGTAGGTGAGCACCGCGAGCACCCGACGATTGGTGTCGTCGTTGGGCGGCAGGTCGAGCTTCAGCAGGATGTTGCCGACGTGCTTGCCGACCGCCGCCTCGGTGACGTGCAGCCGGCCGGCGATCGATGCGTTGGACCGGCCCTCGGCCAGCAGCGCCAGCACCTCACGTTCCCGGGCCGAGAGTGCGGCGAGCGGGTCACGTGGGCGGTGCAGCAGTTGCCGGATCACGTCCGGGTCGATGGCCGTGCCGCCGGCGGTGACCCGGCGCAGCGTGTCGACGAACTCGGTCACCTCCGCCACCCGGTCCTTGAGCAGGTAGCCCACCCGCTGGCCGTCGCCGCTGTCCAGCAGCTCTGCGGCGTACCCGGTCTGCACGTACTGGCTGAGCACCACGACCGGCAGTTGGGGCCGCTCGGCGCGCAGCGCGACGGCCGCGCGCAGCCCGTCGTCTCCCCGCCCCGGTGGCATCCGGATGTCGGTCAGCACCAGGTCTGGCTGGTAGGCGCGGGCCGCGTCCAGCAGCTCCGGCGCGGAGCCGACGGCGGCGCACACCGCGAAGTCGAAGCGGGTCAGCAGCGCGACCAGGCCCTCTCGCAGCAGCACCTCGTCCTCGGCGAGCACCACCCGGGTCACCGACGACATGGCAGCTCCACCCGGATCAGGGTGGGCCCGTCGGGCGGGCTGGCCAGCAGCAGCCGACCGTCGGCAGCCGCGACCCGGTCGGCGAGGCCGGTCAGGCCGGTACCCCGGGCCGGGTCGGCGCCGCCGCGGCCGTCGTCGGACACCTCGACGACGAGATCCGCGCCGACCCGGGTGAGGCGCACCTCGGCGCGGGTCGCCCCGGCGTGCCGGGCCACGTTGCCCAGTGCCTCGGACACCACGAAGTAGGCGGTGGTCTCGACAATCTCCGGCAGTGCGCCGTCGAGGTCGGTGCGCACCGTGACCGCGACGGTGGCCGCGTCGGCCAACTCCCGTACCGCGCCGGCCAGGCCGAGGTCGGTGAGAGTCTGTGGCCGGATGCCGTGCACCAACTGCCGGAGCATCACCATCAGACCCCGGGCCTGGTCGTGGGCGACGGCCAGTGGGCGGGCCGCGGGGGAGTCCTCGGGCACGTCCAGCCGGGCCAGGCCCAACTGGAGGGTGAGGCTGGTCAGCCGGGGTTGCGCACCGTCGTGCAGGTCACGCTCGATCCGACGGCGTTCGGCCTCGTACGCGCCGACCAGCCGGGTCCGGGACCGGGCGACCTCGCGCAGCGCCGTCGCGTCGACCGGCCAGGCCAGCGCCCACCGGGCCACGGCGGCCTGGGCGGCGGCGAGCAGCCCGGCCGCGTACCAGAGCACCGGGATGAGCAGCACACCCACGATCGCGTACGGGGCCGCCTCGCTGGCGGTGTCCACCGTGCCCCACAGCACGATGACCTCGTTGGCGTCGCCGGCCAGCCAGGGGCTGGCGACCAGCCCGAGGTCGAGGAGCACCAGCAGCAGGAACACCCAGTACGCGACCGGAACGAACCCGCCGAGCCAGAACAGGTACGCCACCTCCCGCCAGCCGGCGGCGGTGCGGTAGCGGGCAGCCAGGCCCTGCCACCGGGACGGGGGCAACGGTCGGCCGTCCACGAGGCCGAGCCGCCACCGCTCGACGGCGGCCACCGGGAAGCTCGCGAGCGGCGCCAGCGCCAGCAGAGTGAGGCTGCCGACCGCCAGGAACAGCATGAGCCCGATCTCGGGCGGCCGGCCCTGTAGCCGTACCGCGTTGACGGCTGCCAGCAGCGGCGCGACGATGACGAGCAGCCCGGCGGCGAGAGCGCCGGCGATCGGCACGGTGCTGACCAGGTAGACCAGCGCGCGCCAGGGCCAGGCGGAGATCAGCCAGCGGCGGCGGCGCAGCGCGTCGGCCAGGTGACGGGGGTGTTCCGGGGTCATGCCGCAGACGCTAATCGCCAGCGTACGGGTCGACCCAGCCGTCCAGATCCACTTCTGAGGTATGCCCAGCCCTACCCTCGCTACCCGGACGCCGGCCGCAGGTCGGGCGGAACGGGTGTGGCGCGGCCGGAAATGGGAAGAACGCGCCGTCACGCGGCACCGCGTGACCTGCGTTGGCGGCGGCTGGAGTGACATGGGTGCCAGAACCTTCGTGGTGGTCGGCGGTACCAGCGGGCTCGGCCTCGCGGTGGCCCGGCTGCTGGTCAACGAGCACCAGGTCGTGGTGTTCGGCAATGTGGCGGGCGAGGTCGCCGCGGCGACCGACGAGCTGGGGTGCGACGGCGCGCTCTGCGACGTCTCCTCCTACGAGCAGGTTCGTGAGGCGTTCGCCGAGGTGGTCGGGCGTTACGGCAGGATCGACGGGGTGGCGGCCTGCGCGTCGATGTGGGCGGGCGGCGACCTGGCGGACCTCGCCGTGGAGCACATCCGGCGGGCCGTGGACATCAACGTACTGGGCATCACGTACCTGCTCCGGGAGGTGCTGGAGCACCTGCACCGGCAGGGCCACGGGAACGTGGTGTACATCGGCGCGCTGGCGCTGGCGGCCCCCCGGCCCGGCATCCCGGTGTACCGGGCCACCAAGAGCTACGGCAGCAGCCTGGTCGATTCGCTGGCCGAGGCCCAGCACAGCAACCAGATCAAGGTGATGCAGCTACATCCCGGGCCGATGCCGACCCGCCTGCAGGAACGGGTTGGCGCCGAGTTCCTGGACGAGGTGTACGCCATGCCCGAGCAGGTCGCCACCGAAGTCGTCCGGCTGCTGCTGCTCGAACCCGACGATCTCTACGTCTCCGGCGAACGCGTGCTACGCGCGGACGGGCGGTGGTGACGGCGGCAGCCGGACCCGCCGACCGTCCGGCCTCGGCGTGGGCGCCGCTGCGGACCGCGGCCTACCGCAACCTGTGGCTGGCCCTGCTCGCCGCCAACATCGGCACCTGGATGCAGACGGTCGGCGCGCAGTGGTTGCTGATCCACCACTCCAACGCCTCCACCCTGGTCGCCCTGGTCCAGACCGCCAGCCTGCTGCCGGTGCTGCTGCTGGCGCTGCCCGCCGGCGTGCTGGCCGACAACTTCGACCGCCGACATCTGTTGATCGCCGTGCAGCTGTTCCTGGTCGTGGTGGCGCTGGCGCTGACCCTGCTCACCGTGACCGACCGGATGCCGCCGGCGCTGCTGCTCACGCTCACCTTCGCGTTCGGGGTCGGGCAGGCGCTCACCCTGCCGGCCTGGGCGGCGGTGATCCCGGAGCTGGTGCCGCAGGGTCAACTGCGGGCGGCGTCCGCGCTCGGTTCGATCAGCGTGAACGTGGCGCGGGCGGTCGGGCCGGCGGTGGCCGGCGTGCTGATCGCGTGGACCGGTGTCGCCCCGGTCTTCGCGCTCAATGCCGTCGCGTTTCTGATCTTCACGTACGCGTTGGTGCGCTGGCGACCCGGCAACGCTCGTGCGGTCGAGGTGCCCGAGCGGTTCGCCGCGGCGCTGCGCGCCGGTGGCCGCTACGTGAAGCACTCGCCGACCGTGCGTCGGCTGCTGCGCCGCTCCCTGGTCTTCGTGGTCCCGGCCAGCGCACTCTGGGCACTGTTGCCGCTGGTGGCTGCCCGGCGGCTCGGGCTGGGCTCCGGCGGGTACGGGCTGCTGCTGGCCGCCCTCGGGGTCGGGGCCATCGTGGGTGGGCTGCTGCTGGCCGTGATCCGGACCCGGCTGTCGGCCAATCAGCTCCTGCTGATCGCCGGGGTGCTGTTCACCATCTCGCTGGCCGTGGTCGGCGCGGTACCGGTGGTGCCGCTGGTGCTCCTCGCCCTGCTGCCCGCCGGGATGGCCTGGGTGACGGTGCTGGCCAACGTCAACGCCGAGATGCAGCTCTTCCTACCGAGCTGGGTGCGGGCCCGGGGGTTGGCCGTCTACCAGGTGTGCTTCGCCGGTGGGCAGGCGGTCGGTGCGCTCGTCTGGGGGCTGTTGGCCGACGTGGCCGGGCTGGTCCTCGCCTATCTCGCGGCGGCGGGGTTGATGCTGGTCGGCACCGTGACCAGTCAGATCTGGCCGCTTCCGGACCTGCGGACGGTGAACCGTGACCCGGCGGCCTACTGGCCGGAACTGCACCTGGCGTACGAGCCGGACCCCGGGGTGGGGCCGGTGCTGGTGACGGTGCAGTACACCGTCCAGCCGGAGCGGACGCAACCGTTCCTGGTCGCGATGGACCTGGTGCGTGGTGCCCGCCAGCGGACCGGCGCGATGCGTTGGGGGCTGTTCCGGCCGGCCGAGACCACGAACCTGTTCGTCGAGGTGTACGTGGTGCCGTCCTGGGGCGAGCACCTGCGCCAGCACGGCGGCCGGTTGACGGGCGAGGACCGCCAGGCCGAGGAGCGGGCGCGGGAGCTGACCGACGGCGAACCGGAGGTTCGTCATCTGGTGCCGGCCGCCGCCGGCCCGACGCTGCGCGACAACGACGAAGGTGTGTGATCCGGCGGCTGCGCGTCAACGCGGCGTCACAATCGCGCTGATCGGCGTAGTGGACGCGTGAAAGCCGTCGCCGACGCCCGCCGCGGTGCGCTGATATGGCCATTGGCGGGTCCGAGGTACGGGCCGTCGCCCTCGCCGGAGGCGTGCTGTGGTTGTCGATCAGGAGCAGAGGACCGCGGCGGCCGGCGGATCGACGCCGACCGGGATTAGTGTGGCGATCGGTTGGGCGGTCATGATCGGTGCGGCGCTGCTCGCGGGGGCGCTGTTCTCCCCGGCGGAACTGCCGGCCCGGACGCTGCTCATGTCTGTCGCCGCCGGGGCGTACGCGGCGGTGGTGGCCGATCTCCGCGCGGTCGTCGCGGTCACCGGGCTGGCCATGGCCACCTTCGTCGGCTTCCTCGCGCACCGCTTCGGTGAGCTGACCGGTGGCGGGGACGCCTGGTCGTACGCCATCGTGATCGCCTTCGCGGCCACGCTCGGGGCGGGATACCGCTGGTTGCGGTCGATCGCCCCGGCGGGCGACTGACCGTCGGGCCGGCGCGCGGCGTACGGCGTACGCCCGCGTTGTTAGGATTGCCGCACCATGGCGAGTGAGCGCAAGGCGACGGCGGACCCGGCCCGCAGCCTGGCCATCCTCTGGCGCACCCGGGAGCCGACCAGCCGCAGCGCCGGGCCGGGGCTCAGCGTCGACCGGATCGTCCGTGCCGCCATCGGCATCGTGGACGCCGAGGGCCTCGACGCGCTGACCATGCGCCGGGTCGCTGAGGCGCTGGGCGTCGGCACGATGTCGGTCTACACCTACGTGCCGGGCAAGGCCGAACTCGTCGACGTCCTGATCGACACGGTGTACGGCGAGATGCCCCGCGCCGCCGTCGCGGGGGACTGGCGGGCCCGGCTGGAGCGGATCGCCCGGGACAATCTCGTGCTCTACCAGCGCCATCCCTGGATGCTGCGGGCCGAGACGACGACCCGGCCGGTGCTCGGTCCCCACCTGCTGGCCAAGTACGACCACGAGCTCACCGCGATCGCCGACATCGGGCTCACCGACGTGGAGATGGACGCGGTGCTCACCCTCGTCCTCGGGCACGTGAAGAGCGCCGCGCGTGCCGCGTCCGAGGTGGTCGACCTGGAGCGGGAGACCGGCATGACCGACGGCCAGTGGTGGCAGTCGCACGCGCCCTGGCTGGAGACGTTCATGACGGCCGGCAGCTATCCGACCGCCGCGCGGGTCGGTACCGCGGCGGGCCAGCAGCACGGCGCCGCGTACGGGCCGGAGTACGCCTTCGAGTTCGGCCTGCAACGCGTCCTCGACGGCATCTCGGTGGTGGTCGCCGAGCGGGCGGCCGCCGGCCAACCCGGGTAGCCCGACCCGATCGCCAGCCGGTGTCGCCGCGGTCCGGGGTACCGCGCCACCAGGGGCTCGTCCGCCTCGGCGACCGTGATCCGCCCGGACCCGGCTGAACCCGCCCAGCCACCGCCCTTCGGGTGGTACGACTGGGACGGCGGTGGCATCGGGGGCCGGGAAGGATGGCGATGGCGAACGGGCTTCCCGGGCGGCTGCTGCAGCGGCGGGAAGACCCGCGCCGGGCGTCGTTCCTGGAACTCTTCTTCGACCTGGCCTTCATCTTCGCGCTGACCCGGCTGTCCCGGGCACTGCTCAACGACCTCAGCCTCCACGTCGCCTTCCAGGTGCTCCTGCTGCTGGCCGCGATCTGGTGGGTGTGGTTCGTGACCGCCTGGTCGGCGGACTGGTTCGACCCGCGTACCCCGCTGATCGTCGCCCTGCTGCTCTGGGTGATGTTCGGCGGGCTGCTGATGGCCGCCGTCGTGCCCACCGCGTTCGGCAGGCACGCCATGGTGTTCGCCGTCGCGTACGTGGCCATCCACCTGGGCCGGGCCGCCCTGCTGATCCCCGCCCTGCGGGGGCACCCGCTGCAGCTGCGTACCGCCCGGGTGGCGATCTGGTTCGCCGCCTCCGGCGTGCTGTGGGTGGTCGGGGCGGCCGTCGCCTCGGCCCGGGAGGTGCTGTGGACCCTCGCCCTGGTCCTGGAGTACGTCCTGGCGCGCCTGGGCTGGCCGACGCCGCGGCTCGGCCGCAGCTCCTGGCCGGACCTCCAGGTGAACGGCGAACATCTCTCGGAGCGCTACCAGCAGATCTTCATCATCGCGTTGGGTGAGCTGATCCTGATGTCCGGCCTCGCGTACGGCGACTCCGGCTTCGACTGGCAGCGCACCCTGGCGTTCGCCGGGGCGTTCCTGACCGCGGTGGCCCTCGCCCGGCTCTATCTGGTGCCCGCCGGCGGGCGGCTGGGCGCCGCCATCGAAGCGGCCGGTCCGCCCGGTAGCCGGCTCGCGCTGCTCGCCGGCTACCTGCACCTCGTCATGATCGCCGGGGTCCTGGCCACGTCGGTCGGCATGGAGTTGGCGATCACCGACCCGAGGTCGCGCGAGCCGGCCGCACTGGCCGTGGCCGTCACGGGTCCGGTGCTGTTCCTGCTCGGGCGGATCCTGCTCTCGGTGGTGGTCGACGGCAGCCTGTCCTGGCCCCGGCTGATCGTGGTGCCGATGATCGTGGTGGGCGGCTTCGCGAGCGTGGAGCTGCCACTGCTCGGTGCCGGCGCGATCGTCACCGTCCTGCTTCTGATGGTGATCGCGGCCGAGGATCTGCTGGACCGGAGTCGCTGGCGCCGATCGGCCCACGCGGGCGTGGCCGTTGAACGGCGGCGGCATGGGTAGTCAACCGGAGTCGCCGCGCCACCGCGACGGGCCGGGGCGGTACGACATCGTGGAGTTGCGCGTGCACGGCGTGTCCGGGGCGCGACCGGAGCGTGTCCTCGACCGGGCGGACGTCCAGCAGGTCGCCGGCGACCGCAGTGGCGGCTTCCACCGTCCGGTGCCCGAGCGGCCGGACGACGCCGCCGACCCGGACGGGGTGACGCTGGAGGCGTACCGGTGGGGCGACCTGCCCTCGGGCACCGTGGCCCGGACGCTGTCCCTGGTCTTCCTGCTGCCGTTCATGCTCAGCAACGTGGCGGTCTGGATGCGACCGGTCGACCGGCGGAGCGGTCCCGGTGTTTCCGTGCTGTGCCGGCTCCTCGCGCTCAACCTCACCGTGGTGTACGTGCTGTCGATCGCCGGGGTCGCGCTCGACCTGCTCGCCTGGCGGTGTCTCGAGGTCGCCCAGTGTCCGGCACCCTTCACCACGATGACCGAGCTCAACGGCCGGCAGGTGGGGCAGCGACTGGCGGTGCTGGCTCTGCTCCCGGTCGCCGCCGTCGCCTTCCTCCGCCTGCTCGGAACCCGCCGATCCCGTCCGTCCGGCAACCCGCTGTGGGCCGTCGAGCCGCTGGTGGGGCGGCTGCGGGCGATCCACGTGGCCGCCGCGCTCGCCGTGCTCGACGTGGTGTTGCTCGCGGCCCGTTCCACCGGCGGCCGGACGGCGTGGACGACCGTGCTGCTGGCGCTCAGCGGAGCGGTGCTGCTGGCCTGCGTCGGCCTGCTCGCCGCCCCCGGGCTGCTGGACGGGGCGTCGACCGCGCGGGCGGCCACCCGGACCGCCGGTACCTTACGGGCGTTGGCGTACGGCCTGAGCGCGGCCACCTTCGCCGCCGTCGCCCTGGACGGGCGCGACTGGCAGTCGTCGGCCGGGCTGCCGGGCTACGACCAGATCGCCGGCTGGGCGAAGCTAGGCCAGATGACGCTGCTGGTAGTGCTCAGCGGGCTGGTGCTGTGGCACCACGGCCGGGGGGACCGCCAATCCCCGCTGGCGCGTGGGCTGGGCGCGGCGGTCATCGCGGCTATCGCGGTCGGCCTGGCCGGCGCGTTCGCCTCCGATCTGGTCTACCAGACCGGGCACCTGCTCGGCGGCTACCGCGGCGACGGTGGGCCGCCGCTGTCGTACCGGTGGACGATCCTGGCATTCTTCCTCCACGTGGCCGCGGCGGTGGTGCTGTGCGGCGCGTTGACCCTCACCTCGCGGCGCCGCCGGTGGCGGGCCGCGGCGGCGATCACCGCCCGGGACTTCCCGGTGCCCCCGCCGGGAGCCGCCGGGCAGCTGCGGCGGGTGACGAAGGCCATCGCCCAGGCGCGGTTCACCGAGTGGCTGGGAAGGCTCGCCGTGACGTACGCGGCGCTGGCGGCGATCGGCCTGACCACGAGCCTGCTGGGCCTGTTCGGGCTCGAACCGGACCAGTTGGCGCGGCGTCTTTTCGGGCTGCCGGCTGGGGCCGTCGGTGTCGGCCTCGCCGTGGGCAGCTACCTCACCGCCGGCGTGGTGCTCGCCCTGCTGTTGGGTGGGGTCCTCGCCTACCGGACGGCGTGGTTCCGCCGGCACGTGGGGATCCTGTGGGACCTGGGTACCTTCTGGCCCCGGGCCGCCCACCCGTTCGCACCCCCGAGCTACGCAGACCGCGCGGTGCCGGAATTGGCCGACCGGATCACCCAGCTCGCCGAGCGACACGCCGGGGTGCTGCTCTGCGGGCACAGCCACGGCTCTGCGCTGCTGGCCCTCGCGGTGCTGCGGCTGCCCCCGGAGGTGCGCCAACGGGTCGCGCTGCTCACCTACGGGTCCCCGCTGGGCCGCCTGTACGCCCGGCTGTTCCCGGCGTACCTGAACGACGAGGTGCTCCGCGAGGTGGGGAAGCGGATCGGGTGGCGGTGGCTGAACCTGTGGCGGGACACCGATCCGGTCGGCGGCTGGATCTTCGCGGCGCACCGGCCCGGCGATCCGCCTCCGGACACCACCGACCCCGCCGCGCGGGTCGACCGGCGGCTGCGGGACCCGCGGGACGTGGTGCCGCCGTCGGGGGACCGTCAGCCGCCGCTGCTGCGGGGACACCAGCCGGGCGAGTCCGATCCCGAGTTCCGGGCGGCGGTGCGCGAGCTCGCCGGACGGCTACGCGACCAGGGCCGTACCTGAACGGTCGACGGATCAGGGTCGTCGGGAGCCGTTCGTCACCGGTCCTCCGGCAGCCGTTCGGACTCCGCGACCACCGCACGGACCTTGCGCAGGGTGGCGTCGGGCGAGCGGATCGCGGCACGCCACCGGTCGAGGGTCCGAGTGAGCACCCGGACCACGAACTGCAGCTGGTTGACCTGTTCGCGCAGCACCCCCAGCTCCGATCGGGCGCTCAGCGCCTCTTCCTCCAACTCGGTGATCCGGCTCTGCAGCGGTTGTACCAGGGTGATGGCGGCCTCGGTGAGGGTGTCGGCGGCGTCGGCCTTGAACTTGCCGCGTTGCACCACGACGGTGGCGATGGCGGCCAGGCCGGTGGTGCCGCCGAGGATGCCGAATACGCTGAGCGCCACCTGCAGCCACGGGGGTGCGGCGGGCGCCGGTGTGGAGATCACGTGACACCGCCTTCTACCGGTGCGTCGCCTATGCACTGGCTGGCCCGGGCCAGCCGGCGCAGGTCGATGGCGATCTGGGCGGCGCGCCACAGGGACCCGACCGCGAGCGCGGTGATGAACGACGCTGCCGCGGTGGCCTGTCGGCCCGACACGACCAGCAGCGCCATCGTGTACATGCCGCTGATGGTGCCGAACACCAGGACCGACGCGAGCTCGATGCCGAGCCCGGTGGCGAGCCGGCCGGGCCACAGGATGCCCAGCATGCCGCCCACACCGACCAGGACCAGACCGATCTCCCAGCCGAACTGGATCGGCAACGGCATGGACATCTGGACCGACGTGGGTCGGACGCCGAGCAGCAGCATGAGGACACCGCAGATGGGGGCCATGGCCAGGGCGGCCACCTCGAACGGCTGGTGCCGGGACCGGATGCGCAGATGTCCCACGGCAACTCCCTGGTCGAGGACCATCGTCAGCCGCCGACGGCCGGTGGGCGGTGCCGTGGTGGGCCGTGATCGGCCCCTGCGGTCCGCGTGGCAAGCCCTGGGTCGGGGTGTGGACGGTCGGTGGTCGAGGAGATGAGCGACTCGCCGCCGTTGGCTGGCCGGTTACTGCCTGTGTATCACCGGTGACTGCTTGGCGTCCACCTGGTGTCACGTCACATATCCGCAGGTCAGGGTCCATTTCGGGGGGCGGAGGCCCGGCTTGTGCGCTGCGGGCCGGGAGAAGGGGTCGGTGGGCCGGCCGCCATGGCGTTCAGTGGCGATGAGTGTCGGAAATCTTACTTGCCGTGACGTGGCGGCCGGCCCGTTGGATCGGTTAGCGGGCGAGCAGGGCGCGCAGTGCCCGGACCACCTCGGCCGGTGCCTCCTCCGCCATGAAGTGCCCGCAGGTGACCGTCCGGTGCTCCAGATCCGGCGCCCAGGCCCGCCACACCCCGGCCGCGTCGTAGCCGAGCGCCGCGCCCCAGTCCTGTTGCAGCACGGTCACCGGCATCCGCAGCTGGTTACCTGCTGCCCGGTCGGCGGTGTCGTGGGCGACGTCGACACCGGCGGACGCCCGGTAGTCGGCGACGATCGAGGTGACCGCGGCCCGGGACGCGCTCAGATACGCGGCCCGCACGTCCGCCGGCAACGCCTCCGGATCGCGGGTCCAGATGTCCAGGAAGTGGCCGAAGAAGGCGTCCGGGCTGCCAGCGATCAGCTCCTCGGGCAGGCCGGGCGGCTGCGCCATCAGGTACAGGTGGAAGGCGACCGAGGCGTTGGCGCCGTGCAGCACGTCCCACATGTCCAGGGTGGGCAGCACGTCGAGCATGGCGAGCTGGGTGATCGCCTCCGGGTGGTCGAGGCCGGCGCGGAACGCGACCAGGGCACCCCGGTCGTGCCCGGCCAGCGCGAAGCGCTCGTGGCCGAGCGCGGCGGCCAGCGCCACGATGTCGTCGCCCATGGTGCGTTTGGCGTACACGTTGCCGTCGGTGTCGACGGGCTTGTCGCTCTCGCCGTAGCCGCGCAGGTCGGGGCAGATGACCGTGTGGTCGGCGGCCAGGTCGGCCGCAACGTGCCGCCACATGAGGTGGGTCTGTGGAAAGCCGTGCAGCAGCACGATCGCGGGCCCGGAGCCGCCCACGGCGACGTTGAGCGTCACGCCGTCGGCGACGGTGACGCGTCGGTAGTCGAATCCGTTGATTCTGGGATCCACGGGGGAACACCTTCCTGGTGAGCGGGGCCGGCGCGGGTGGTGGCCCGTCGCCGTCGTACGTCGTCGAGCCTGCTCGGCGGTGATCAGCAGCCGGTCAGCGTCCGATCAGTGCCGGCGGCTGCGGCGGGCCGCGTGCACCTGCCTAGATTGGTGCCATGACCAGGCAGCCGACTGCACCCGTGGCGGTGACCTTCGGCGTGCTGGGACCGGTGACCGCCGCGGCCGGGCGTGGCCCGGTCCCGCTCAGGGGGCCCCGGCAGCGCTCGGTGCTGGCCCGGCTGCTGATCGCCCGGGGCCGGGTGGTGCCGGTGGACCGTCTGGTCGAGGACCTGTGGGAGGTCCCTCCGGAGGGCGCGGTGGGCGCGATCCGGACCTTCGTCGCCGACCTGCGCCGGGCACTGGAGCCCGACCGGCCGCCCCGGCAGCCGCCCCGGCTCCTGGTCACCGAGCCACCGGGGTACGTGCTGCGGGCCGCCCCGGAGGCGGTGGACGCCGAACGGTTCGAGGCGGCGGTCGGCGAGGCGGGCCCGCTGCTGGCGGCGGGACGTCCCGCCCTGGCCCTGGCCGATCTGGACGAGGCGCTCGGGCTCTGGCGCGGGCCCGCGTACGCCGACTGCGCGGGCGAGGTCTGGGCGGTCGCGGAGATCAACCGGCTGGACGAGCTGCGGCTGCTCGCCGTCGAGCGTCGAGCGGAGGCGCTGTTGGCGCTGGGCCGGCCGGACGAGGCCGCCGCCGACCTGCCGGCCCACCTCGCCAGCCACCCGCTCCGCGAGGACGCCTGGCGGCTGCTCGCGATCGCCCGGTACCGCTCCGGACGGCAGGGCGAGGCGTTGGCCGCGCTGCGCCAGGCCCGGGACGTCCTGGTGACCGAGCTGGGTGTCGACCCGGGGCCCGAGCTGCGGCGGCTGGAAGCCGAAATCCTCGCGCAGGCGCCACACCTCACCCTGCCGGTTGAGCCCGCCGCTGCGGTGGTCGCCACCCTGACCGCACCGGAGCTGACCGGACCCGTCGGACCGGGCGGGCCGACGCCGGCGGAGAAGCGACCGTTCGTCGGCCGTGACGCGGAGCTGGACCGGCTGCGGCGGGCCGCCGGGGCCGCCGCCCGGGACGTCCGACCCACCCTCGCCCTGCTCAGCGGGGACCCGGGCGCCGGCAAGACGGCGCTGGCCGAGACGCTGACCCGCCGGCTCGCCACCGAGGGCTGGACCACAGCGTGGGGTCGCAGCCCGGAGTACGAGGGCGCCCCGGCCGCCTGGCCGTGGACGCAGATCACCGACGCGCTCGCCGGGCCGTCCGACTCCGTTGTGGCCGCCGGGACCGAGGGCGCGGGCGATCCCGCCGTGGCCCGTTTCCGCCGGCACCGCGCGGTGGCGTCGCTGGTCTCGGCGGTCGCCGACCGGGGGCCCGTGCTGCTGGTCCTCGACGACCTGCACCGCGCCGACGGGGACACCCTGGACCTGCTGACCGCGCTGCTCAGCGGTCCGCAGCCGGCCACCGGGCCGGTGCTGCTCCTCGGCACCTACCGGGCCACCGAGATCAGCCCGGCGCTGACCGCGACCCTGGCCCGGGCGGCCGGGCTGGAGCCGGTCCGGGAGTACCTCGCCGGCCTGCCCGAGCCGGCGACCGGCGAGCTGGCACGCACCGTCGCCGGGGTGGAGCTGGACCCGCCCACCGTGCGGCTGATCCACCACCGAAGCGGCGGCAACCCGTTCTTCGTCCGGGAGCTGGCCCAGCTGTACGCCACCGAGGGTGGCGCGGCGCTGGCGGCGGTGCCACCGGGGGTGCGCGACGTCATCCGGCACCGGCTGGCGCAGCTACCCGCGCCGACCCGGACCGTGCTGCGGCAGGCAGCCGTCCTCGGCCGGGACGTCGATCCCGAGGTGCTCGGCACGCTGGCCGACGACCCCACGACCCTGCTGGACGCCGTGGACCGCGCGTTGCGGGCCGGCTTCCTCACCGAGCAGGACCCCGACGGCCGGCTGCGCTTCACCCACATCCTGGTCCGCGACACGCTCTACGCCGACCTGTCCGCGCCGCGCCGCGCGGCCTGGCACATGGCCGTCGCCGAGGCGTTGCGACAACGGCAGCCCACCGACCCCGCCGCGCTCGCGCACCACCTGCTGCGCGCCGGTGGGCCGGTCGCTGCCGGCCGCGCCGCGGTCTATGCCCGCACCGCCGCCGAGCAGGCGGAACGGGGCGGTAACCCGCATGAGGCGGCCCGCCTGTGGGGGCAGGCGATCGACGCGTACGACCGTTCCGGCGGGACCGACCGGCGCGAGCGGCTGAGCGCGGTGCTCGGCCTGGGGCGCGCGCTGGCCGTGACGGGCCGGCTGGCCGAGGCGCGGCGGCGGCGAGCCGAGGCGATCGACGACGCGGAGGCCGTCGGCGACCCCCGGCTGATCGGGGAGGTGCTGGCCGGCTTCGACGTACCCGCCGTCTGGACCCGCAACGACGACGACCTCCTCTCCGGGCGGATCGTCCGGGCCGCCGAGCACGCCCTGGCCGCACTCGGCGTGCAGGACTCGGCGCAGCGCAGCCGGCTGCTGAGCACCCTCGCGCTGGAGCTGCGCGGCACCACCACCGACCGTGGTCGCCGGGCGGCGGACGAAGCCGAGTCCATCGCGCGCGCCATCGGAGACCCCGGGCTGCTGGCGTTCGCGCTCAACGCCCGCTTCATGCACGCCTTCCACCGGGTCGGAATGGCCGGTGAGCGGGCCCGGATCGGTGCCGAGCTGGTCGACGTGGCCGCCCGGCACCAACTGGTGACCTTCGAGGTGCTGGGCCACCTCGTCCGGGTGCAGGCCTGCTGCGCGCTGGCCGACCGGGCGGGCGCCGACCTGCACGCCCGCGCCGCCGACCGCCTCGCCCAGCGGTACGAACTACCGCTGGTCGGCCTCTTCACCCGCTGGTACGCCGCGCTGCGCCTGGCGCTGGACGGCGAGTCGGCTGCGGCGGCGGACGCGTACCGGGCGGCTGCCGACCGGCTGCCCGCCGACGGCATGCCGGGCCTGACCCGTGGGCTGCTCCCGCTCGCCCTGCTCGGCCTGCGCCTGGCTGACGCCGTCGGGGACGACCGGCCGATTCCCGGGCCCGACGGCGAGGACTGGGCGGGCATGGACTGGGGCCCGCACGAGCCGTGGGTCCGGCCGCTGCTGCTGCTCACCGCCGGCGACCGGGACGCCGCCGGAGCGGCCCTGCGGGTCCTCCCGGACGGGCCGCACGACCTGCTGCGGGAGGCGCGGCTCTGCGTCACCGCCCGGGCGGCGTTCGCCCTGGACGACCGGGCCACGATGAAGCGCGTCGCCGCCGAGCTCCGACCGGCCGCCGACGAACTGGCCGCCGGCAGCGGGGTGCTCACCGTCGGCCCGGTGGCCGGACACCTCGCCGACCTGGCCGCCGCCCTGGGCCGCGACGAAGAGGCGGCCGGTTACCGTCGTGCCGCCCGGGCGGTCACCGCCCGCGCCCGCGCCTGACCGCTGGCGGTGGCCTCACCCCGCCCCGGCGACTTGCCGGTTTCCCCCCGAACCGGGCGGCACGGTGCGGTCAGATGGAACCACCGGCGCGGCCACCGTCGGCCATGGATCGAGGGGGTACGCCGTGGAGGTGCTCGTCCTGATCGTGGTGCTGG
Source organism: Micromonospora sp. NBC_00389 (assembly GCF_036059255.1). Lineage (NCBI taxonomy): Bacteria > Bacillati > Actinomycetota > Actinomycetes > Micromonosporales > Micromonosporaceae > Micromonospora > Micromonospora sp. NBC_00389. Next base: position 3,652,776 of record NZ_CP107947.1, read on the forward strand.
GCGTCACCGTCCTGATCGGCACCACGCTCGGCGGCCGGTACAGCGTCGCGCCACCGGTCCTGCTCATCGCGTTCGGGGTGCTGATCGGGCTGGCGCCACCGCTGTCCAACCTCACCCTTGAACCGGAGCTGGTGCTGCTGATCTTCCTCCCGGCGATCCTCTACCGGGAGAGCCTCACGATCAGCCTGCGCGAGATCCGGGCCAACCTCCCGGTGATCGGGCTGCTCGCCGTGGTGCTGGTCGTGCTCACCATGGTCACGGTCTCGCTGACCGCGCAGGCGTTCGGGGTGAACCCCGCCGCCGCCTGGGTGCTCGGCGCGGTCCTCGCGCCGACCGACGCCGCCGCGGTCACCGGGCTGGCCAAGCGGCTGCCCCGGAAGCTCCTCACCACCCTGCACGCGGAAAGCCTGATCAACGACGGCACCGCGCTGGTGCTCTTCGCGGTGACCGTGGGCCTGCTCGCCGGGAGCGCGGCGCCGGGCGCGCTCGGCATCGGCGGGGAGTTCCTCGGGGCCAGTGCCGGGGGAGTGATCGCGGGGCTGCTGGTCGGCGGCGGTGTGGTGCTGATCCGCAAGCGGCTCGACGATCCGCTGCGCGAGGGCGCGTTGAGCGTGCTGACCCCGTTCGCCGCGTTCCTGCTCGCCGACGCGGTACACGCCAGTGGCGTGCTGGCGGTGGTGGTCGCCGGCCTGGTCCTGGCCTACGCCGGCCCTCGGGTGATCCGCGCTCGGTCCCGGGTGCTCGCGTACGCGTTCTGGGACCTGTCCACGTTCCTGATCAACGGCGGGCTGTTCGTCCTGCTCGGCACGCAGATCCCCCGGGCGGTGAAGGGCATCACCAGCACCTCGCCGGGGCGGGCGCTGGTCATCGTGCTGGTGGTCACCGTGGTCGTCCTCGTCACCCGGCTGCTCTTCGTCTACGTGACGGCGGAGTCGGTGAAGTTGCTGGACCGCCGAGTAGTGAGCATGAGCCAGGGGCAGGGCAGTTGGCGGGTGGGCACCGTCGCCGGCTGGTCCGGCTTCCGGGGTGCCGTCTCGCTCGCCGCCGCCCTGGCGGTCCCGGCGACGACGGTCGCCGGTCGACCGGTGGCCGAACGTGACCTGATCATCTTTGTCACCGCGCTGGTGATCGTGCTGATCATGCTCGTTCAGGGCACCACCCTGCCGCTGGTGGTGCGCTGGGCGGGGCTGGTCGGCGACCCCGAGCGCGTCGACGAGTTGCGGCAGGCCCGACAGCGGGCCACCGAGGTGGGTTTGGCCGCGCTGCCGCAGGTCGCCGCCGAGATCGGAGCCGGGGAGGAAGCGGTACGCCGGCTGCAATCCGAGTACCAACGGCACCTGGATGACGTCAGCGAGGGCGTTGGTACGTCCGAGGAACGCCGCCTGGAACGCGACCTGCGCCTCGGCGTCCTCGAACACAAGCGGCGGGAGGTCACCCGGTTGCGCGACAGCCGGGAGATCGACGACCTCGTGCTGCGCGACCTCCAGGCCGCGCTGGACAACGAGGAGATCCGGCTGCTGGGTCGCGGGCCCAACGAGTGACCTCGCCCGGCCTGACCCTCGGGTGCCGACGGCCGTGCGGGACGACGGAGCGGAGGTCTTGCCGCCGCACACCTCCGCGGGGCCGACCGACGGATTGGTGACAGTGGCCAGCCCCTGTGGAGGGCACCCGGCCCCCCGCCGCCGGGTACGGTGGGACGAGTCGGCGTCGGTCGATGCGCTGGGTTCGCGAGGGGGTGCCCATGACCACCGGAGCGACCGAGGCCGACCTGCGGGTGGTCACCGAACGGGCGTTCCTCGACGAGCTGACCTCGGTCACCCGCGAGCGCGGCGCCACCGAGTTCCTGTATCTGATGGCGCAGGGCGACGGCGTGATCGGGGTGCAGTGGGAGCAGCCCGGCATCGACCATCTGCGCCGCTATCGGGTGCGCGATTCCGGTGGCCCGGCCTGCCCACACTGCGCGATTCTGGCCGCGGTGCTCACGCTGGCGCCGGTGCTGCCGCTGGACGTGTTGCGGACCATGCGCGCCCGGCCGCAGTACGAGACGGTGTTACGCACCGGTCGGCTGCCACACCTGGCGTTCGCCCGGCCGGTGCGGCAACCCGGGACGAGTTGGCTCGGTGACTGCCACGCGGTGCCCGGCGACCCGCATACCGAGGCCGACTGCGCGACCCACGCCGTGCCCGCGCCGAGCGGCGACCTGCTGGACCTGCGCCTCGGGACGCTGCCCCGGGCGGTGCGGGAGCTGTACCCGCACGACGGTGCCGCGACTGCGGATCTTCAGCAGCGGCTGCAGATCGCCCGGGACTGGCGGGCCGACGCGCAGGCCGTGGCGAGCGGGATCCGCGAGGCGGAGGCGACCTGGGCGTTCCTGCGCAACTCCTGCATGCTGGGCGTGCCGGTGCCCGGCGCTGCCGGCCTCGTCCTCACCCTTGCGCCGGACCGGGCCCCGGACGACCGCCCGCTGGCCGAGTTGCACACGGCGGCGGTGCGCACCCTGCCCGCCGGGGGTCCGCCGTTGGCCTACCAGGAGCGGGCGTGCCTGGTGCCGGAGCCGGGCACCGGGGCGCAACGGATGCCGTCGTACGGCGGTGCGGTGGACCTGACCGGCGCGGCGCCGGTGCGTACGCTGCGGTTGCCGGCGCCCCGCCGGCCGCTGAGCACCACCGGTCGGGGCGTGCTGCTGCTGTACGAGGCCCGGCACGCGATGGGCCGGCACCACGCGAGCGCGCCGGAGCGCGACAGCGCGTACTGGGAGTCCGAGGCGGCGTTGAACGTCTTCGAGTTCACCCTGCTGGTACGGGTCGCCGGCCGGCCCTACCAGGACGCGGTGGCCGCGTACCTGCAGGCCCTGCGCCGGGAGGGCGACCTGCTCACCCGCCCGCACAAGGTGCTCGACCGGCGCCGACGCAAGGCCCTGTCGGCGGCGTTCGGTGGGTTGGACGACGAGGAGCTGCACCTGTGGGCCTCGGTCGCCTACCGCAACGCCATCCTGGTGCTGCTCGGCGATCTGCAGGCGTTCGCCGCGCACCTGCGGCGGCAGGCCGGCTGACGTCGATCGGGGCCAGGTCGGGCGGGCCGTCGTCGGCGCGGGCTCAGAGCACCTGAGCGAGGAACCGGCGCAGCCGTGGATGCTCGGCCCGCTCGAAGATCGCCTCCGGCGGGCCGGCCTCCAGCACCACGCCCCGGTCCATGAAGGCAACGGTGTCGGCGACCTGCCGGGCGAAGCCCATCTCGTGCGTGACCACGACCATGGTCATGCCCCCGGCGGACAGGTCGGCCATCACCCCGAGCACCCCCTTGACCAGCTCCGGATCGAGCGCCGAGGTGGCCTCGTCGAAGAGCATCACCTCGGGCCGCAGCGCCAGCGCCCGGGCGATCGCCACCCGCTGCTGCTGACCGCCGGAGAGCTGCGCCGGCCGTGAGTCGGCCTTGCCGGCCAGCCCCACCAGCTCCAGCTGTGCCCTGGCGACCGCCACCGCCTCGTCCTCGTCGAGCTTGCGCAGCCGACGCAGCGCCAGGGTGACGTTGCGCAGCACGCTCATGTGCGGGAAGAGGTTGAACTGTTGGAAGACCATGCCCACCCGCTGCCGCAGCGCGTCCGGGTCGTCGCGCAGCACGCTGCGCCCGTCCAGCAGCACGTCGCCGCGGTCCGGCTCGATCAGCCGGTTGATCGTCCGCAGCAGGGTGGACTTGCCCGACCCGGACGGGCCGATCACGCAGGCCGTCGCGCCGCGTGGCACGGCCAGGTCGACGCCGCGCAGCACCCGGTTCGGTCCGAAGGCGAGGTGCACGTCGCTTATGTCGAGGCTGACCGAGGTGGTCGTGCCAGTGGTCATCGCCGGTCCCCTTCGGTCGTGCCGGCCAGCGCCGACTCGGTGTCGTCCTCGTCCTCGTCGGACGGCGCGGTGGCCGGCCGGCCGTGGCGCAGACGCCGGTCGATCCAGTTGACCACGTGCGTCAGCGGCACGGTCAACGCCAGGTAGAAGAGCCCGGCCAGCAGCAGCGCGGACTCGTTGCCGGTGGTGGCCGCGTAGTCCTGCCCGATCCGGAACAGCTCCCGCTGGCTGGCCACCAGTCCGAGGAAGTAGACCAGGCTGGAGTCCTTGATCAGTGCGATGAGCTGGTTCACCCAGGCGGGCAGCACCCGCCGGATGCCCTGCGGAATGATCACCAGCCGCATCGAGTCGGCCCAGGAGAAGCCGAGCGCCCGGGCGCCCTCCAGTTGGGCGGCCTCCACCGACTGGATGCCGGAGCGGAAGATCTCCCCGATGTACGCCGCCGCGATCAGCGACAGCGCCAGGATGCCCAGCGGGTACGGGTCGGGTCCCCAGACCTCCATGCCCAGCGGCGCCAGCCCGACGCCGATCAGGAGGATCGTCGCCGCGGCCGGCAGCCCCCGGAACACGTCGGTGTAGACCCGCGCCGGCCAGCGCAGCCACCGGGTACGGGAGATGCCGGCGACGGCCAGCAGCAGGCCCAGCACCGAGCCGAGCAGGGCGGCGGAGACCGCCAGGATCAGCGTGTTGGGCAACCCGACAGTCAGCATCTCGGGTAGCGCCTCGCGCATCGCGTCCCAGTCGAAGAAGGTCTCCCACAGGGTGCTCAACGGATCCATTGGTCGCCTCTCCTACCGCCCCGCTCGCTCGTCACCGGGTATGCCTCAGGACGCGGTCGACGCGGACGCCGACGCCGACGGCACGGTCACCGTGCCGCTGCCCGGCCGGAAGTCCTCCGGAACTGGCCGGCCCGGGTAGTACTGCGCCTGCAACCGGCTCCAGGTGCCGTCCGCGATCACCTCGTCGAGGCCCTTGTTCAGCGCCTCGCGGAGCTTGTCGCTGCCCTTGGCGACCGCGTACGCGGTCGGTGCCGGGCTGAGCTGCTTGGCCGCCACGGTGATCTTGCCGTTGCTGTCGGCGGCCGACTTCTCGCCGATCTCCGCCGGGGCGATCCACGCGTCGGCGGTGCCCGCCTTGAGCTGGTTGATCGCGCCGTTGTAGTCCGGCACTCGGACCGGGTCGAGCTGCTTGCCGGTGGCGTAGTCGTCCTGGACGGTGCCCTGGACCACCACGACCCGCTTGCCGGCGAGCTGGTCGAAGCTGGTGATCGGCGAGCCGGCCGGGACGTCCAGGCCGAAGTAGCCGAAGTCGTAGCCGTTGCCGAAGTCGACCGTCTTCTTCCGCGCCTCGGTGATGGTGATCGAGGAGCTGCCGACGTCGAACTTGCGGTTGTTCACCTGGGAGAGCAGCGCGGAGAAGTCGGTGCCGACGAACTCGACCTTCAGGCCGAGCTTGCCGGCCACCGCGGCCAGCAGGTCGTTGTCGAACCCGGTGAACTTGCCGTCCTTGAGGTACACGTTCGGAGGGGCGTCGGTCAGCGTGCCGGCGCGCAGCACGCCCGGCTGCGACAGGCCGTACGGGTTGGCGGTGGCGTCGGACGACGTGTCGTCGCCGCAGGCGGTCAGCGCGGTGGCGGCCAGGATCGTGGCCGCGCCGAGGGCAGCGGCGCGGGTCAGGGCAGGAAGAATTCGCACGGGTGTCTCCGAAGGTTGCGCAGCGGCGTGCGCAGGCGTGCGCCGCCGACGGTGCGCCCGATGGGCGTACCGCTGGGGTGGGTTCGGGAAAGAGGGGTGCGCTAGTGCGCGGCGCGGCAGCGACAGGCGGCGCTGCACACCCGCATCATGTCCACGTGCCGCCGCCGGGTCAGTGCCGGCGGAAGCCAACCGGCGCGGGAATCCGCGGTGTCGGTCGGTGGGGCGGTGCTGAGGATGCGCATGGGTTCTCCCAGGTCTGTGCTGACCTGGGCGCCAGGCCACGCTTGCACCGACGTCTTTGCCGGTGCCTGGTCTTCACCCGGGGCACCCCACCGCGGAGGAGGGTTGCCGGCCAGCGAGCCGGGGCTTCGCGCTGGCGCTCATGACCTGTCCAAAGGCTAGCAGCCGGAACCGGCGGATCGTCCAGCCGCTATGACCACGCTCACCCTCCGCGACGACCACCGGACCGCCGGGTCAACCGGCGTGCACGTGCGGCCGGCGGCTCCGGTCGGGCTCCTGGCGGCGCAGGATCTCGCGGGTGACCGGGGCGATCTCGCCCTGCCCGAAGACCAGGTAGCGCAGGAGGTTGCCACCCGGGTTGCCCTCGGTCCACTCGAAGTAGATGTGCGGGCGCCGCTCGATCCGGTCGCGGATCTCCAGCAGCAGGGCGGCCAGCGCGTTGGGCACCGCGGAGCTGGCCAGGCTGAGCACCAGGTAGTTGTCGTGCACCACGCTGCCGCGCACCAGCAGCTCGGTCTCGAAGTCGGACGGGTCGGTGACCGTCACCTCGACGAAGATCACGTCGCTGTCGGCCGGGAAGTCGTTGTCCGCGACGGTCTGGGCCAGCTTGTCGTGGTACTCCGCCGGGTCTCGGCCGGCCGGCTCGTGCGCGATCAGGCGGATCCGGCGCCCGGCGCACTCGTCGATCATCCGGGCCGCCTCGGGGTCCAGCTCCACCCGTTGGACCCGCAGTTCGAAGGCGCGGTTCAGCCGTGACAGCAGCGAGACCAGGATGATCCCGCCGATGAAGCAGGCCGCGATCTTCACGCCGTCGGGGCGCTCCACCACGTTCGCTGCGGTGGTGTAGACGAAGATCACCGTGATGACGGCGAAGGCGACCGTGCGGCCGCGCTGGCGCCGGCGCCGTGCCGCGAGGGTCACGGCCGTCGCCGCCGAGGTGATCAACACCAGAACCCCGGTGGCATAGGCGCCGCCCTGCGCGTCCACGCTGGCCTCGAAGACCACGGTGATCAGGAACGCCACCGCGGTGAAGACCAGCACCAGCGGCCGGACCGCCCGGGCCCAGGTCGGTGCCATGCCGTAGCGGGGCAGGTAGCGGGGTACGAGGTTGAGCAGGCCGGCCATCGCCGAGGCGCCCGCGAACCAGAGGATCCCGATGGTGGACAGGTCGTAGGCCGTGCCGAACACCTCGCCGAGGTACTCGTGCGCCAGGTAGGCCAGCGCCCGGCCGTTCGCCGGCCCATCCGGCTCGAACGCCTCGGGCGGGATCAGCACGGTAGTGGTCACGCTGCTGGTGATCAGGAAAACGCTCATGATCGTCGCGGCGGTGGTGAGCAGCCGGCGCGTGCCGCGGATCCGGCCCAGTGGCCGGTCCTCCGTGTCCTGCGGGTCGCCCCGCACGCTCGGCATCACCGCCACCCCGGTCTCGAAGCCGGACAGGCCCAGCGCCAGCTTCGGGAAGACCAGCAGGGACAGCCCGACCACCATCCACGGGTCGCCGTGGCCGGTGGTCAGCGCGGTGGTCCAGTCCCCGACCGCGCTGGGGTGCGTCACCACCTGCCACAGCGCGGCGGCGATCACCACCGTGTTCAGCGCCAGATAGACCGCGACCAGGACGACGGCGATCCCGATGGCCTCGGTGAATCCCTTGAGGAACACCGCGCCCAGCAGCGCCACGAGCAGCAGCGTGAGCAGGACTCTCTGCCCACTGAGCCCTTCGGGCCAGAACGGGTTCTCGTCGATGTGTGCGGTCGCGTCGGCGGCGGAGAGGGTGATGGTGATGATGAAGTCGGTGGCCACGAAACCGAGTAGCACCAACACCAGGAGCTTGCCCGGCCAGTAGCTCAGCAGGCGTACCAGCATCGCGATCGAGCCCTCACCGTGCGGGCTCTCCACCGCCACCCGCCGATAGATCGGCAGCGCGCCCAGCAGGGTCACCAGCACCAGCACCAGGGTCGCCACCGGCGAGAGCGCCCCGGCGGCCAGTGCCGCGATGCCCGGCTGGTAACCCAGGGTCGAGAAGTAGTCGACACCGGTCAGGCACATCACCTTCCACCACGGGTGGTGCCGGCGCTCCGGCGGGCGGCCGTGCGGGCCCTGCTGCCGAGGCCGCTCCGAATCGGCGCCGAGCAGCCAGTCCCGCAGCCGGCGGGTCCGCGGGCCGGCGCGCCTGTCGACCTCCATCGGCGCTTCCCCCGTCATCCCGCCCGTGGTCACCGCGAGTATCCGCCAGCCGGCCCGCGCCCGTCCGGCGGTGCGCGGAAACCGCCCCGGCCGGGCAACCGGCGCGTAGGTGGGTTTTGGCGCGCGGGCACCGGGGAAGCAGCGCCTCCCGGCGTCCCTGCCCGAACTGCCCGGGCGGTTCGGGCAGCCGCCGGTTGAGGCGTCCGGGGAGGGGGCGGGTCATGGTCGGTGGCCGTCGGTTCCGCCGGGGCGAGGGCTTCGGCCGCCAGCTCGACGAGCACGAGATCCGCGGCAGCGAGCCGCCGCGCGAGCAGCCGGCCGAGCCAGGTGCTGGCGGTCTGGTGGACAGCGCCGTCTACATCCAGGGACACCGCTTCGCGTCGCCGGCCGGGCTCGCCGAGACGTACCGCTGCCTCCAGGAGCAGGACGAGGCGATGGCCTGGATCGGGTTGTACCGGCCCGACATCGACCAGATCACCTCGCTGGCCCGGGAGTTCCGGCTGCACGACCTGGCGGTGGAGGATGCGATCAACGCCCACCAGCGGCCCAAGCTGGAGCGGTACGGGCACACCCTCTTCGTGGTGCTGCGCGCCGCCCGCTACGACGACCTGCGGGAGGAGGTCGAGTTCTCCGAGCTGCACCTGTTCATCGGGCCCGGCTTCGTCGTCACCGTCCGGCACGGCGAGGCACCGGATCTGGCCGCCGTGCGACGGCGGCTGGAAGCCGACGCGCAGATGCTCGCCCAAGGCCCGGAGGCCGTCCTGTACGCGATCCTCGACCAGGTGGTCGACGGCTACGCGCCGGTGGTGGCCGGCTTGGAGAACGACATCGACGAGATCGAGACCCAGGTCTTCGGCGGCGACCCGAACGCCAGCCGGCGCATCTACGGGCTCAGCCGCGAGGTCATCCAGTTCCAGCGGGCCGCCCGCCCGCTGCTCCACGTGCTCGACGCGCTGGCGGCCGGCGCCGGCAGCTACGGCACCGACGAGGAGCTACGCCGCTATCTGCGCGACGTGACCGACCACCTCACGCAGGTCGTGGAACGGGTCGACGGCTTCCGGCACCTGTTGCAGAACATCCTCACCGTCAACGCCACCCTCGTCTCGCAGCAGCAGAACGAGGAGATGCGCAGCCTCACCGCAGCCAGCTACGCGCAGAACGAGGAGCTGAAGAAGGTCTCGTCCTGGGCGGCGATCCTGTTCGCACCCACGCTCATCGGGACGGTGTACGGGATGAACTTCGTCCACATGCCCGAGTTGCAGTGGCGCTTCGGCTACCTGTTCGCGCTGCTGCTGATGGCGCTGGTCTGCGGCACCCTCTACCTGATCTTCAAGCGGCGCGGATGGCTGTGACGGTGTGACCGAGGGTCACTCGATGCCGCGCAGGATATGCCGTTCGTCCTCACTGTCGTCCTCGCCGGCACCGATCCGGCCGAGCAGCACGGCAGCGGCCCAGATGGTCAGTGGCGTGGCCGCCCCGGTCATGCCGCCGCCGGTCCGGTCGTCCCTGGTCTGGCTCCGCTCCGTCCGCGGTGGCCTGCGCTGAGCCTGCATGGGCACTGCCTCTCCTCGTCGAAGCCGTCCCGGGCAGCGCCGCGTGCGCCCGCGCCACCGGATGGGCCGGCCGCGTGCAGGCGGGAGGCCACCGGAACGACATCCATGTCGAACCATCCCACGCCCGGCCTCGTCAGCACCCCTCGTTTTCAGTTTCCCGACTGCGACCCGCCAAACCGGACATTCCACGCGGGGCCCCGTCTGTCGTGCCCTGGTCGCCTCAGGGCAGCGGGTGGGCGATGTTGCGGGCGTGGTCGGTGAGCGCCGCGCCGACCACGGTCGCGGCCAGCGGCAACACCTCCAGGCAGCGACGCACCGCGGCGGCCATCAGCGCGTTCGGCACCCGCATGGAGAGCGTGCAGTGCGGCACCCAGCGTCCCGGCTGGTAGTGCTCCACCAGGGTGATGCCGGCGGCGGCGAGCCGGTCGTGCACCAGCCGGTGGTGTGCCAGCAGCTCCGGGGTGGGCGTCGGGCCGAGCCAGAGCACCCGGCCGACGAACTGACCGGTGTGCTGGAATTCGAGCCGAAGTGGGGCGGCCACGACCGTGCCGCGCAGCGCCGCGGCGACCTGCTCGGGGTCGAAGCGGGGAGCCACGGCGAGCGAGACGTGCGGGCGGTGGCGCTGCTCCAGCAGCGAGCGCATGCTCTGCACGCCCTCGGCTTCGAGAGCGTCCCAGAGCACCCGGATCCGCCGGGTGGCGTCCGGGTCCAGATACAGCTCCAACGCCGCGACCACTTGATCACCGTAGCGGCCGAGGTTTGGCCGCCGGTTTCGGCGGTACCTGATCGGAAACAGACCAGGAGGCGTGCCCGTGGACGTGAAAGACCTGCTGACCGAGACGTACGACCGGCTGCCCGACCTCGTTCGCGCGGCGGTCGACGGCCTCAGCCCGGAGCAACTGCGCTGGGCGCCCGGCCCTGGTGCCAACCCGATCGGCTGGCTGGTCTGGCACCTGACCAGGATCCAGGACGACCACGTCGCCGACCTGCTCGACGCCGACCAGGTCTGGACGAGCGGCGACTGGGCGAGCCGGTTCGGGCTGGCCGCCGACCCGAACGACACCGGCTATGCCCACTCGCCCGCACAGGTCGCCGCGGTGCGGCCGGAGAGCGCGCAGGCATTGATCGACTACTACGAGGCGGTCGCGGCGCGGACCGCGCCGTTCCTGGCCGGACTGCGCCCGGCGGACCTGGACCGCGTGGTGGACGAGGCGTGGGACCCGCCGGTAACCCTCGGCGTCCGCCTGGTCAGCGTCGCCGAGGACGACCTGCAGCACGTCGGCCAGGCCGGGTACGTCCGCGGCCTGCTCGGGGCCGCCTGACCGGCCGGCTCACGGCACGATCACGGCGCGGCCCTGCAGCGTGCCGTCGCGCATCTGGCGGTACGCGTCGAGGGCGTCGTCCAGCGCGAAGGTGGTGGTCTTCGGCCGGACCAGACCCCGGGCAGCCAGGTCCAGCACCTCGACCAGCTCGGGGCGGCTGCCCCAGTAGGTGGTCGCGATGCTCACCTCGTACGGCACGGAGAAGTACGAGACCGGCAGGGTGCCCCCGCCGATGCCCACGATGGTCAGGTCGCCGACGGTGCGGGCCGCCGCCGCGCCGAGCGCCAGGGTGGCGTCCACGCCAACGAAGTCCAGCACCACGTCGGCGCCCCGACCTCCGGTAGCCTGGCGGATCTCCTCGGCGGCGGTCTCGCCCGAGGTCACGGTGCCGTCGGCGCCGCACTCCTCGGCCAGCCGCAGCGCGTCGGCGCGGGTGTCCACCGCGATCACCCGGGCGGCCGTGGTGGCCTTGAGGATCTGCACGCCGACGTGCCCCAGCCCACCGACCCCGATCACGACTGCCGTGCTGCCCGGCGGCAGCTTGGGCCAGGAACGCCGCACGGCGTGGTACGGGGTGAGCCCGGCGTCGGTCAGCGGCGCGGCGTCCACCGGATCGAGCCCGGCCGGCAGCGGGACGATGTGCCGCGCGTCCGGGACCAACTCGTACGCGGCCATTCCACCGTCCAGGCCGAGCCCGCCGCCCCCGCCCGGCACCGGCGCGCCGGCCGGGTTCTCGCAGTACGGGTCGATGCCGACCCGGCAGCGGGCGCAGGTGCCGCAGCCCCACGCGCCGAAGACGGCGACGGGTTGCCCGACCGTCAGCCCGGTCACGCCGTCGCCGAGGGCGTGCACCCACCCCGCGTTCTCGTGGCCGAGGGTGAACGGCGGGTTCCAGGGCACGGTGCCTGGCTCGAACTCGTCCATCAGGTGCAGGTCGGAGTGGCAGGCGCCGGCTCCGCCGATCCGGACCACCACCTGGCCCGGCCCGGGCGTCGGCTCAGCGACCTCGACCAGTTCCGGTTCCGACTTCCACTCCCGCAGCCGCAACGCCCGCATCCGGTGCCTCCTGTCCGTGTCGGCCGGTGCCTGCCCTTTTCATCGGCCGGCAAACAGCGCCCGCCGGCCGACCCGGGCCGGTTGTCACCCGGTTCGGGTGAGCCGGGCTCACCCCGGCTCGGGTGATCCTGCGGGGAACCGGGGAAGGGGGACGTGGATGAGCACGACGGCGGCACAGTATCTGCAGCACCTGGACACCGGCCGGCGTCCCGATCTGCCGGAGACCACCGCCGGGACGCTACGGCTGGACGTGCGCGGTGACGGCGGTACCAGTCACTGGTACCTGACCATCGCCGACCAGCACGTGGCCGTGACCCGGTCGGCCGACGAGGCCGAGCTGGTGGTCCGCGCCGACCGGGCGGTCTTCGACCAGCTGGCCAGCGGCGAGAGGCACGTCGCGGCGGCGTTGCTGCGCAACGAGCTGACCGTGCGGGGCAACATGCGGCTGCTGATGGCGCTGCGGCGGATCTTTCCCGGCCCGTCCGGCGCACGGCACCCCCGCGAGCTGGGCCAGGCTGCCCTGGCGGAACGGGACCAGCGGCGATGAGACAGGAACAGGTGCACGTCATCGCCGGCAACGCGTTCGCGCTCAGCGACGCCCAGGGTGACATGGAAGTTGACCCGAAGGAGCCGGTCGGGCTCTTCTCGTTCGACACCCGCTTCCTGTCCCACTGGGTGCTCAGCGTTGACGGGGAACGGCTCAACGCGCTCTCCCGCGACGACATGACGTACTTCGAGACCCGGTTCTTCCTGGTCCCGGGCGCGGCGAGCCACTACGTCGACGCTGACGTGTCGGTCATCCGGCACCGTTCGATCCACGACTGCTTCCACGAGCAGATCATCTTGCTCAACCACTCGGCGCATCCTGCCGAGTTCACCGTGCGGATGGAGATGGGCAGCGACTTCGTCGACATCGTCGACGTCGGGCAGCGCAGGCAGCGGGTCGTGCGGGCCACCGCCGACTCCGCGCGCCACCAGCTTGTGCTGCGGTACGCGCGAGAGCGGTTCGTTCGAGAGACCACGGTGAGCAGCACCGCTCCCGCCGAGGTCGACGAGAAGGGGATGACGTTCCGGATCCGGATCGCGCCCGAGGGGAAGTGGGAGACCGACCTGCACGTGACCATGACCATCCGGGGTGAGGGTGGCCGGGATCTGCGCAGCGCTCTGGAGTCGCACCAGCAGATCGTGCGCGGGGGGATGCGCGAGGACCTGGCCGACTGGCTGGACCGGGCCCCGCAGTTGGCGGCGGAACGGGACGGCCTGGAGGCGATGTACCAGGGCAGCCTGGCCGACCTGGCGGCGCTGCGGTACAAGCCGCTGTCGTACAGCAATCGGGTGCCGGTCGGTGGCCTGCCGTGGGCGATGGGGCTGTCCGGGCGGGACAGCATCATCACCTGCCTGCAGACCATGGCGTTCACTCCCGAACTGGCCCCCGCGACGCTGCGGATGCTGGCGCTGTTGCAGGGCGGCCAGCTCGACGACGAGCACGACGAGGAGCCGGGCAAGATCCTGGCCGAGCTCCGTTACGGCGAGTCGGCCGCGTTCGGCGAACGGCCGGACGCGCCGTACTACGGCGCGGCGGACACCACCCCGTTGTTCGTCGTTCTGCTCGACGAGTACGAGCGCTGGTCCGGCGACGTCGACCTGGTCCGCGAGCTGCGGCACCCGGCTCGGATGGCCCTGGACTGGATCGACGAGTACGGCGACCTGACCGGCGACGGGTACCTGCGCTACCAGCGCCGCAACGAGCGGCACGGCGTGCTCAACCAGTGCTGGAAGAACTCCCCGAACGCGATCACCGACGCGCACGGGCGGCAACCGGCCTTTCCCCGGGCCACCTGCGAGTTGCAGGGCTACGCGTACGACGCGAAACGGCGCGGCGCCCGGCTGGCCCGGGAGTTCTGGGGTGACCCCGGGTACGCCGACCGGCTGGAACGGGAGGCCGCGGAGCTGAAGGACCGGTTCAACCGGGACTTCTGGCTGCCGGACCGGGAGTACTACGCGCTGGCGCTGGGGCCGTACGGCGAACCGGTCGACGCGCTGACGTCCAACATCGGGCACCTGCTGTGGAGTGGGATCGTTGCGGATGACCACGCCGAGGCCGTCGCCGAGCACCTGGTCGGGCCGCGGCTGTTCAGCGGTTGGGGGGTGCGGACCTTCGCCACCGGGCAGCGCCCGTACAACCCGGTGGGCTCACACCTGGGAGCGGTGTGGCCGTCAGACAACGCCCTGATCGCCGCCGGGCTGCGGCGCTACCACTTCGATGCGCAGGCGGGCCGGATCGCGGCCGGAATCTTCGACATGGCGCAGACGCTCGGCGGAGCGGTACCGGAGCTGATCGCCGGCTACGAGCGCAGCCTGACGAAGTACCCCGTCCAACTGCCCGCGGCCGGTCGTCCCCAGTCATGGTCGTCGGGCGCGCTGCTGATGCTGCTGGGCACCCTGCTGGGGCTCCGACCCACCGGCGACAACCTGCTGGTCGACCCGGCCCTGCCAAAGGGCTTCGGCCGGGTGGAGCTACTCGACGTCCCAGGCCGCTGGGGCCGCTCGGACGCCTACGGCCGCGACCATTCCACCACCCGAGGCCCCCGAAACCGCCTCCGCTAAACCCCCGCCCCCCGCCCCCTCCCCGTCCCACCCACCCCCCGGTGATCATGAAGTTAGCGTCACGACACGCCGTTGCCGGTGACGCTAACTTCATGATCACCGGGCGGGGTTGGATGGGGAGGGGGAGAGGGAGGGGGAGAGGGAGCGGGGGAGAGGGCGGGGGTTCGGGTGTTTAGGGTGTGGTCTATTCCGATGTAGAGCAGGCCGAGTAGCCAGAAGGCGATGGCGAAGAAGACGGCGCTGATCGCGACTCCGGCGTAGCCCAGCTCGGCCGCGTCCAGGAACGGGTACGGGTACCGGTGCACGACCAGCCCTCGGAGCAGGGCGAAGCCCAGATAGCCCAGCGGGAACGCCAGCCACCAGGCCGCGTACCGAAGGCGCAGCCGGCCGCGTTGGTCGAACAGCACCCAGTCGGCGACCGCCAGCAGCGGTACCACCGTGTGCAGCAGTTGGTTGCCGAGCGCCTCGCCGCCGGACCGGTCCGGCTGGACCATCGCGAACGGGCTCGCCGGGTTGGCCAGCACCAGGTGGTAGACCACGCCGGTGATGGTGATGTAGAGGGTGACCGCGCCGCGCAGCGCCGGCGGTGGGTCGGGCCGGTCCCGCCAGGCCCGCAGAGCGGCGTACCCGGCGAGGGCGCCGACCGCGAGGTTGCTCTGGATGGTGAAGTACGGCAGCAGTCCCGTGACGGTGGCCGGGCCGAGCGCGGTGAGCACGACCCCGGCCAGCACGCTGAACACCACCATCAGGCGCAGGATCGCCGCCGCGCGTCGGCGCCGCAGACTCATCGGGGCAAGCTATCAGCCCACGGTGCCCCGCGCTCCGCTGGACGAACCGCCCGCTGGACGAACCGCCCGCAGGGCCACAGGACCGCAGCGCCGCAGGGCCGCAGCGCCGCAGGGCCGCAGCGCCGCAGGGCCGCAGCGCCGCAGGGCCGCAGCGCCGCAGGGCACGGCCGCCGGGCACGGTTGCCCGGCAGGGCAACTCGGCCCGGCCGCCAGGCGGGGCTGCGGGGCGTCGTCAGTGCGGGTCGCGGGCTGGTGTCGGTTGGCGGTCCCCGGGGGAGGGCCGCCGGTCGGCTGGTTCGCTGCGGTCCGGTCCGGGTGCGGTGGGCCGTCCGGCGGGGAGGGCCGCCGGACGGCTCGTTCCGCTGCGGTTAGGGACGTCGGGCCGACCATCGGGCGGGCCGGGCGACGTCGGACGTCGGCTCGGCACGGCCCCGGGCCGTCCATGGGTCGTGTCCGGAACCGCCTCCGCGGCCAGGACCCGCACGCAGTAGTCCGCCACCTGCTCCGGGCCGCCGGCGGCGGCGATCAGCCCGGAGAAGACCGGGTTGTCCAGTGCCCGGCCGTGGTCGTTTCCGGCGACCGTCTGGTACGCCCGACACCGGCCGACCATCCCACCGGGAACCGAGGTCGGCGGCACCGCCCCGGTCGTGGCGGGTGCGCCCGCGGTGCCCTGCTCGGGTGTAGCCGGGGCGGTCGCGGCGGGCGGCGTCGGGGTGGCCGTGGGTGGGTGCGGCGGACGGGGCGCAACGCCTGTCGCGGCGGCCAGTGCCACCCCGCCGATGGCGGCGAGCGCCAGGGCCGCCACCGAGGCCCGGGCACCGAACCCGGCGAGGGTGCGTGACCGGCGGGCCGGCCGTTGGGCAACGGCCGGCTCAGCCAGGGCACGGCGGAAGGCCTGCACGGCCACGTCTTCGCCGGCCAGCTCGGCGGGGCGGGGTGTGGCGCGTACCGCTGTCATCAGCAGCACGACCGACTGCGGGCCGCCCGATGGGCCGACGATGCTCCCGCCGAGCAGCCGCTCGGCGGTCTCCTGATCGATCCGGTCTGCGTTCATCTCGTGTCCCTCAGCGCCGCTCACCTGTGCGCTGTCACATCCGTTCACGCAGGGCGGACCGGAGGCGCCCCGCGGAAGGTGGACGGTGGGGGAACGTCGCCGTGGCCGGCCGGGCTCAGCCCATGGTCTTGGCGCCGTCGATCGCCTCGCGCAGGATGTCGGCGTGCCCGGCGTGCTGGGACGTCTCGGCGATCAGGTGCAGCAGCACCCGCCGAACCGTCCAGCTCGCCCCCGGCTCGAACCAGGGCGCCTGCGGCAGCGGGTGCGCCGCGTCCAGGTCGAGGGTGGTGATCAGGTCGTCGGTCTGGTCGGCCACCTCCCGGAACCGCACGACCAGACCGGCGAGGGTCTCGCCCGGCGTCATCCGGAACTGACCGGTCCAGTCGACCGCCTCGCGCTGCATCGCCTCCGCGCCGCCCACGGCGAAGCGCATCCACCGCTCCTCGGTGCCGGCCACATGCTTGATGAGGCCGCCGAGGCACAGCTCGCTGACGGTGGTGCAGGTGGCCGCCTGTTCGTCGGTCAGCCCGTCCACGGTCTGCAACAGGAAACCCCGGTGCCGGCGCAGCGTCTGCAGCAGGTCTGCCCGCTCTCCGGTGAGCTGCTCGGTGCTGGTCATGGTGCCGCCCTTCGGTCGAAGTTCGCTCGGCGCCAGCGTAGGACGCGGCACCGATACTTCCGGCTCGACACGGTGGCGGCGTGGGCCGCCAGCGGTTGCCGATCCACGCGCGGGGCGGTCCACTGAATGACATGGGTGTGATTAAGGTGGGTACGTCCTCCTGGGCCGACCAGTCGCTGCTGCGCTCCGGGTGGTACCCGCGTTCGGCCAACACGCCGGCCGGCCGGCTGGGTTTCTACGCGGGCCGCTTCCCGCTGGTCGAGGTGGACACCTCCTACTACGCGATCCCCGCACCGGAGACCACCCAGGGCTGGGTCGACGCCACACCGGACGACTTCACCTTCGACGTCAAGGCGTTCAGCCTCTTCACCGGTCACCCGACGCCGGTCGCCGCGCTGCCCCGCGACCTGCGGCCGGCCGCCGGTCCGAGCCGGATCCGTCGCCGCGACCTGCCGGAGCGGGCGTACGACGAGCTGTGGTCCCGGTTCCGAGCTGCGCTGGCCCCGGTCACGGCCGCCGGCAAGCTGGGTGTGGTGCTGCTGCAGTTCCCGCCGTGGCTGGTACGCGGCGCCGCCGCCGAGCGCCGGATCATCGAGTTGGCGCAGCGGTGCCGGCCGTGGCGGGTCGCCGTGGAGCTGCGGCACGGGTCCTGGTTCGACGGTTCGGCCGCACCCAACACGATGGACCTGCTGCGTGCGCACGACCTCTCACTGGTCTGCGTCGACATGCCGCAGGGGCACCCGTCGTCGGTACCACCGATCCTGGCCACCACGGCGGAGCCGGCGATCGTCCGGTTCCACGGCCACAGCGGCGCCTGGCGCGACGGCGACAAGCAGGACAAGTTCCGCTACGCGTACGCCGAGGAGGAGCTCCGGCACTGGGCCGGGCTGCTGGCCGAGCTGGCTGGGTCGGCCGACGAACTGCACGTGCTGTTCAACAACTGCTGCGCCGGCCAGGCCCAGCGCGACGCGACCCGGCTGGCACAGCTGCTCACCGAGACCATGCTCTGGCCCGAGCCCCGCGAAGACCGACGGGACGTCCCCGCCCGGGCCGCGTCCACCAATTGACGGTGCCCGGCAACGGCGTCCGGAGCACCACCGCCCTGGGAGCGCCAGCCGCCGCCGGCCGGAGACCGGCGGCGGGCGTCGCGGGTTGTGCTAGGACCGCCGGCCGCGGCTACGCAGCGCGTCCTGGCTGCGTTCGTTGATGTCCGCGTCGTCCGGGAAGGTCCGGCCGCTGGGTGCCGGGTCCGGTGGCGCACCCGGGCCGGCCTCGGGGGTGCGGGTGGGTTCCACCGAGCCGAAGCCGTGCCGACCGGCCGGGTTGGCTCGGCCCGCCGGGGCGCCCGCGCGGCGTTCCCCGCGATGCCCCTCGGGCACCGCCGTCTCCTCGCTGCCCTCGTCCATCGGGGAGTCCTCGCCCGTGCCCCACGGCGGTTCGGCATCGAAGCCGTCTCTGGTGCCCCATGGCTCGACCGCCTCCGGCACCAGCCGATCGCCGCCGCCCTTGCGTCCCTCGTGCGCCATCGTGGTCACCTCAGCTCGTCGGTCCGCCGCTATGGGCGGACGATTGCCCGTCCCCGGGCCGGTCATGCCGGTCCCGGCGGACCGTGCGCCGTACCCCGGTCGTGCCCGGTGGTTGCGTGGGGCCGGCCGGCGCCCCGCCGTCAAGGAGCCGGCAGGGTGCCGCCCGGCCCCATGCTCAGCGTCCGGCCATCGCCATCGGCCGCTTGCCGTTGCTCATGGTCGCCATGCTTGCCATCTTGGCCATCCCCTTCGGGGCGCTCATCAGCCCGCTGGCGCGGCCGAGCATCCCCCGGAACACCTGGCCGGGCTTCTGCTGCTCGCCCATGTACGCGGTGATCACCACCAGGGTCCCGGTCAGTGCCGGGATGGCCCACTGGAGCAGCTTCATCTGCCGCTGCGAGGAGGCCACGCTGGCCGGAGTCTGGTGGTTCGGCTCGGTGGCACCGTTCACCGGTGGGGCACCCGCCTTCTCCAACCGCATGCCGATCAGCCGGCTGTAGCCGGTCACCGCGAGCGCGCCGATCGTCAGCGCCGTCTTGATGGTGCTGGCCCGGGCGACCCCTGACTGGGCGGCCATCCGTGGGCTCTCCGTCACCAGCTCGCCGACCGCCCCGGCCAGGTGAGCGCCGATCGCCGCCGCGTTGACCGGGGTCCACTTGGACCATCCTGCCGAGGCGACCGGGAGACGCTGGGTCGAGTCGCTGATCTTCGCCGCTGCGCCGTTGACGCCGAGCGCTCCCATCAGGGAGCCGCCGAACCAGGCCGCCAGGCCCAGATCGTGCATCGAGCGCAGTGCGGTATGCCGTTCGGACATCTGATCCCCTTCCGCCGTGTCGGGCGCTGCGGCTTACCCGCCGCCCGGGCCGCTAACCCCGCCCCGTGCGTGCCGAACCGGCGCCGCATCGGTACGTCGGGGACGTCAGGGACATCGGTTCGCTGCGGTGCCGGACCGCCGCCGGCAGGAGTCGTCCGGTCGGTGGCGGGTAGATGTCGGGGGACGCTGACGGAGAGGGGAACGGGATGTCGCAGCCGGACGAGAGCCGGGAAAAGACCGCCAAAACCGACGCGGTGCTGATGCATCCGGACAACGACCCGCACAGGAACATCGCCGAGGTCGCCCCACGCAAGGACCACGGTGAGGTCCGGGTGGAGCGCGACGGCAAGCTGGTGCCGCTGGACCAGGAGGAGTGAGCGGGCCGGTCGGGCGGCCACCGACCGGTCGGCCGGTACGGCTCAGCGGGGCGGCAGGTCGCTGGCGAAACCGGCGATCCGCTGCGCCAGCGGGGTGGCCGCCCGGACCCAGGTGAAGTGGTCCAGCGCCGCGCCGGCCTGCGCCACTGTGTACCGCTCCCGGGTCACCGGGGCCGCGGTGAGCTTCCCGCAGAGGTGATCCATGGTCTCGTGCGGGGTGTACTGGTCGTCGTCGACGCTGACGGCCAGCACCGGGGTCCGCACCGCGCGCACCGCCGCCTCGGTGTCCGTACCGTCGAGACGGGGGAAGCGGCCGGTCCGCGCGGTGTACGCCCAGTCCCGGATCACCCCACGCGCCTGCCGGCCGCCGAAGCCCCACCCCGGCCAGACCCCGAGCAGCGCCGTGGTGGCGGCGATCCCCTGCGTGTACGGCAGCACGCCGACGCCACGCCGGCCGGGATAGCTTCGCCAGTACGGGATTCCGACCGCGACCAGCGCCAGCCCGTCCACCGCGTCGGCGCCGTGCAGGGCGAGGTGCAGCAGCGCGGCCTGCCCCCCGAGTGAGTGCCCGAGCAGCAGCCGGGTGCGGCCGTCCAGCTGCGGCTTGAGCGCGGCCAGGACAGTGCCCACGTCGTCGGCCAGCTCGGTGTAGCCGTGCCGGTCGGCGCGACTCGGCGCGGGGGTGCTCGTCCCGGTACCGCGCAGGTCGGCGACGACCACGGCCAGCCCGGCGGCGCGGAGCGCGGTGGCGAACGGCCGGTAGTAGCGGGCCCGCACCCCCATCGCCGGCCAGATCACCACCACCGGCGCACCCGCCGGGCCGGTCGGCTCCGGATAGATCTGCACGCCGAGCCGACCGCCGGCGATGTCAACGAACTCCTGCGCGTACTCCGGGTCCCCGTTCACGGGCCTAGCCTACGGGCCTAGGTTACCGACGGGTAGCCGCAGGCGTCGGACGACCGGTTCGAGCCGACGTGGCCGGACACGACGGAGGCCCCGCCGGGTGGCGGGGCCTCCGGTGACGATTCCGGTCAGGATACGGAGATCGTCCCGTTGCTGGCGCGAACGCAGGCCACCGACCGCGCGCTGGTGGCGGCCGCGCCGGCCAGGCACTGGCCGAGCACCTGGTGCCCGGTGGCGTTCGGGTGCCACGACTCCTGGCAGGTCTGGAAGTAACTGACGCAGGTGTTGGCGATCCGCTGAATGTCGATCTTGTCCTTGCCGGAGAGGCTGGTGACGAAGGTGCCGCTCGCGCCGTCCTGCAGCCGGATCGGGGTGGCCAGCGCGCCGGTCGGGCTGGCCGCCGACTCGCAGAGCCGGGCGCCGTCGAAGGCCCGCTGTACGTTGAGGTAGACCAGGTCCGCACCGGGGAACTCGGCAGCGAGGGTGTCCCGGGTGGACTTCACCAGGGTGCCCAGGCCCTGCGAGAAGCGGTGACCGGGCGCGAGGCTGGCCCGGTGGATCGGGCAGCCGCCCGCGTACCGCTCGGCACCCAGGTCGCGGAACTTGTCCCGGGTGTCGTCCCGGCTGTCCTGGGTGTGGAACGTCGGCTCGAGATCCAGCGGCAGCGGGTTGGTGTAGTCCTGGAACACGACCCGGTGCTGCCCATCCGCGTCCACCTGGTCCAGGGTGGTCAGCAGTTGGCGCACCGCAGCAGTGGTCTCGGCGGTGGCGGCATTGAACTGCGCGGCGGTGGCCAGATCGGCGTCGGTGCACGGCTTCTGCTCCACCGGGCCACCCAGGTAGGCCCAGAACTCCCACCAGCCCGTCCACGCGTCGGCGATGAACCGGTTGGCGCACTTCTCCGCGACGCTGCCGAAGGTGAACGAGCTGTTGTTCGAACCCAGGCCGAGCAGCACCAGGTCGATGTCCTGGGTCTGCGCGACGGTCCGGAGTTGGGCGATCTGCGCGGCCACCGTGCGGCCGTTGGTCCGGGCGTTCGAGGCGTTGGCGATGTCGTGTGGCTGGCCGCCGGAGCAGGCCAGGTTGAACCGATTCTGGATGCCCGGCAGGTTGGCCTGGTTCAGCGAGGCGTTCGCGGAGCGGTGGCAGAAGAACGCGTTGTTGTTCGGCGCCGTCCAGCCGGGGAAGCCCTGGGCGACCCCGTTGACGTCGACCACCGGGGTGTACGCCCCAGCGCCCTCGCCGCTGATGAAGCTGTCGCCGACCGCCACCGCAGCGGTGGGCAGCGCGGCGGATGCGGGAGCGGGAAGCGCGATGGCGGTCGACAGCGCGGCCATGGCGATCGTGAGTGCCGCGGCGAACGCGGTACGCCGGAACCTGAGCATTGGCTCACATCCATCCATCGAAAGATGAAAGATTCTCTGAGGGCGCGATCAGATCACCCCCGTGCGACGGGGGTCAATGGCCCGTAACAGAATCGTTCGATGAAAGACACGCCCGCCCCGGTGCGCCATTCGGTCTCCACCTGGCAGCAGCCCCTGCCTCCGCCCGCGTCGGCCACCCGGACCGCGCTGGTCGACGATTTGACCAACCGGATCCTCGCCAGTGGACCCGCCCGCCTCCGAGTCGGCGTCGACGGCCTGACCGCCGCCGGCAAGACCAGCCTCGGCCACGAACTGGCCCAGCGCGTCGCCGCCGCTGGTCGGCCGGTGCTGCGCGCCAGCCTGGACGACTTCAAACGCCCCTGGTCGGAGCGGCACCAGTACGACCGGACCTCCGGGCCCGGCTACTACCGCAACGCCTTCGACCTGCCGGCGATCCGCACCCTGCTGCTGGAACCGGCCGGGCCGGCCGGATCCGGGGCCTGCGTGCTCTGCCTGCGCGACCCGCTCACCCAGCGCGCGCACACCGACATCGTCACCCCCGCCTCGCCGGACGCGGTGCTCATCGTGGACGGTGTGTTCGCGTTCCGCCCCGAGCTGGACGACCTCTGGGACTACCGGATCTGGGTGGAGGTCGCGGCCGAGCTGTCGGTGCGGCGCGGGGTGGCCCGCGACGGCGACCGAGAAGGCGTCGCGGCGGCCGAAGCACTGCACCGGGACCGCTACCTCGCCGCCCAGCGCGTCTACCTGGCCGAGGCGGACCCGCTGTCCCGGGTGGACGCGATTGTCGACAACACCGACTTCGCCCGGCCCCGACTGCTCCCGCGCTGACCTACCGGGCGGGCTGCTGGCGCCGCTTCAGCAGCGCCGCGCCGGCGGCGTTCAGACCGACACCCCAGATCAGCAGGACGCAGAGCCACTGCACCCACCGCAGCACGCTCATGTCCCCGGAGAGCAGGTTGCGCACGCTGCCGAACGGGGTGAGCCACGCCTGCGCGGGACGGAGGGCGTCGACAGCGCCCAGCAGTGCGAACAGGCCCAGTGGCAGGACGATCGTGGCGAGGAACGCGACCACCGGTGAGCGCAGCAGCAGGCCCAGCCCGGTGCCCACCAGCCCGGCGACGATCTGCACCAGCACGCTGCCCACCGCGATCGTCCCGGAATGCCGCCACGGCTCGTCGGCGATGTCGGCCGGGGTGAGCGCGAGCGTCGCGGCACAGATCAGCACCCCGACGACGCCGATGACGGCGGCCGGGAGCCCCACCGCCAGCACGGTGGGGATGACCCGGGCGGCGTCGGGTGCCCGTCGCAGGTCGCGCACCAGCAGGATGCCGAAGAGGGGCGTCAGGACCGACATCAGGCTCTGGACCGTGCCCGAGAGCTCGGCGAACGTCCGGTCGGCCGGGGCCGCCGCCGCGGTCAGCGCCACGGCGGCGAGCAGCCCCGCCAGCAGGGTGCCCGCGAGCAGCCACCGCCGGGCCCGCGTACCGATGGCCCGCCGGAGCGCACCGCGAATCGTCCCGTCCATCTCGATGGCCTCCTGACGATCGGTCGTACCCGGCTCTGTCGGCGCGGTCACCGGATCGGCCCGCGACGGAACTCGGCGCGCCAGCGGCGTACCCCGCTCTGGTCCTGGATCTCTTCCACCCGCACCGGCGCGAGCCCGACGCCCGCGAACGTGTCGATCTCGGCACGGGTCAACGGCCACGGCGGCCCGGCCGGCGTGGGTTCGTCGTCGGCCCGGCCGGCGGCGATGACCAGCAGCGTGCCGCCCGGCGCGACCAACTCGCCCACCGCGCCGACCGCGCCGGCCCGGATCTGCGCCGGCAGCGCCTGCACGGTCATGCTCTCCACCACCAGGTCGAACGACCGTCGCCAGGCCGGTGGCGGGTCCAGCAGGTCGGCGGGACGGTAGTCGACCGCCGAGGCGGGGTGCCGTCCACGGGCGCCGGCCACCGCGGTGGGGGAGATGTCGAAGGCCACCGTGTCGAAGCCCAAACCGGCGACGTGCTCGGCGTCGCGGCCGTAGCCGCAGCCGACCACGACCGCCCGACGGCCGGTGCCGGTCAGACCCCGCTCGACGGTCCACTCGGTGAGCAGGCTGTGCGGGGCGTCCCGGTCCCACGGGACGACCGCCTCGCCGCGCTCGGCCTCGGTGTAGAGCCGCTCGAACCAGCCGGTCGGATCACCCGCCGCCAGCGACTCGGCCGCCAGCCGGTCTGCCGACTCGTCCTCGTCCATGTCGCCCCCCGCCCCGCGCCGGCGCTCCGACCGGCCGCGATCGCCGGTCAGAGTACCGGCCGGACGGCCCCTCCGTGGCCCCGTGAACGCCGCCGCCGGGCTGGTCCGGGCGCTGAAGGGCTGTTCCGTGGCTCACTTCCGGTGGGTCGACACCCGGCGGGTCGCAGAGGTCCTCCGGGAGTTGTCCTAGCCTCGGGCTAGGCTCGCTGCGGCGCGCCACGCCGGCTGATGTCGCCGGTGAACGGCAGCACACCGCCGAGACCGGGGAGTACGACCAGTTGACCGCAGAGCCTGACACCCTGTACGGGGCCGACGACCTCACTCACCTTGAGGGGCTGGACGCTGTCCGCAAGCGGCCCGGCATGTACATCGGTTCCACCGACAGCCGTGGCGTGGGTCACCTCGTCAACGAGATCCTCGACAACTCCACCGACGAGGGTGTCGCCGGTCACGCCGCCAACGTCGAGGTGATCCTGCACGCCGACGGCTCGGTGCAGGTCGACGACGACGGCCGGGGCATTCCGACCGACGTGCACGCCAAGTCCGGCATCTCCGGCGTCGAGCTGGTGCTCACCCGGCTGCACGCGGGCGGCAAGTTCGGCGGCTCCGGCTACAAGACCTCCGGCGGCCTGCACGGCGTCGGCGCCTCCGCGGTCAACGCGCTGTCCCGCCGGTTCGACGTGACCGTCCGCCGCGCCGGCAAGATCCACTCGATGTCCTTCCGCCACGGCGTGCCGGGGATCTTCGACGGCGACGGGCCGGACGCGCCGTTCACCGCCGGCCCCGGGCTCCAGGTGGTCGGGGCCATGAAGCGCAGGCAGTCCACCGGCACCTCGATCCGCTGGTGGCACGACGCCCGCTACTTCGAGACCGGCGCGGCGCTCGACGTCGACGCGGTCCGGATGAAGCTGCGCAACACCGCCTTCCTGGTCCCCGGTGTGCTGTACGTGCTGCGCGACCTGACCGGCGAGGAGCCCGTCGAGGAGAAGTTCCACTACCCCAACGGGCTCAGCGACATGGTGGACTTCCTCGCCCCGGCCGGCGACCGGCCGGTCTCCGGCACGCTGCTGGTCACCGGCGAGGGGACGTACCGGGAGAATGCCGCCGACGCCAACGGCGTCATGCAGTCCAACGTGCAGCGCCGCGCCGAGGTCGAGGTGGCGTTCCGTTGGGGTACCGGCTACGAGCGCACCGTCGAGTGCTTCACCAACACCATCCGCAACGCGCACGGCGGCACCCACCGCAAGGGCTTCGAGCGGGCCCTGGTCCGCACCCTCGCCGACGCGGTGCGCAACACCCGCGGCCTGCTCAAGGCCAAGGAGGAGCCGCCCACCCTGGACGACGTCCTGGAGGGGATGACCGCGGTCGTGCACGTGCGGATCCCCGAGCCGCAGTTCACCTCGCAGACCAAGGACGAGCTCTCCACCACCGGCATCACCAAGGTGATCCAGACCCAGGTCGACGCGCACATCAAGGCGTGGCTGGAGGACCGTCGCACCAAGGCCGAGGCGCGCACCGTTCTGCAGAAGATCGTCGACGCGGCACGGGTGCGGCTCACCCAGAAGCAGCAGAAGGACGCCGCCCGGCGCAAGACCGCCCTGGAGGGCGCGTCGATGCCGCCGAAGCTGGTCGACTGCCGCGCCACCGGCGTGGAACGGAGTGAGCTGTTCATCGTCGAGGGCGACAGCGCCCTCGGGACGAGCCGCATGGCCCGCTCCTCGGAGTACCAGGCGTTGCTGCCGATCCGGGGCAAGATCCTCAACGTGCAGAAGGCCAACCTCCAGCAGGTTCTGGACAATGCCGAGTGCGCCGCGATCGTCCAGGTCCTCGGTGCCGGCTCGGGGCGTACGTTCGACCTCTCCGCGCTGCGCTACGGCCGGGTGATGATCATGGCCGACGCCGACGTGGACGGCGCGCACATCCGCACGCTGCTCATCACCCTCTTCGCCCGGTACATGCGCCCGCTGATCGAGGCCGGCCGGCTCTACGCCGCGATGCCGCCCCTGCACAAGATCACGACCAAGGGGCGCAACCCGCAGACCGTCTACACCTACACCCAGGCCGAGATGGTGGCGACGGTCCGCAAGCTGGAGAAGGCCGGCAAGCAGATCGTCACCCCCATCCCACGGTTCAAGGGCCTCGGTGAGATGGACGCCGACGAGCTGTGGGACACCACGATGAACCCGGCCACCCGCGCCGTCCGCCGGATCACCATCGAGGACGTCGACGCCGCCGAACGCATCCTCGAACTGCTGATGGGCGAGAAGGTCGAGCCGCGCCGCAACTGGCTGATCGACTCCGCCGACCGGGTCGACCGGGAAGCGATCGACGCATGAGCACCGGTCTCGTTCAAGGGGAAAGCTGAGTCATGGCACGCCGCAAGGAAAACAAGGTCGACCTCTCCTCGTTCGACCAGGCCGGCGCGCGGGTCTTCGACAACCCGCTGGTCACCGAGGTCTCCGACTCCTACCTGGAGTACGCGTTCTCGGTCATCCACTCCCGCGCCCTGCCCGACGCCCGCGACGGCCTCAAGCCCGTACACCGGCGCATCCTCTGGTCGATGTACGAGCAGGGCTACCGGCCCGACCGTGGCCACGTGAAGTCCGCCCGCATCGTCGGCGACTGCTTCGTCGCCGGCACTCTCGTCTCGACACCCGATGGTCTGCGCGCCATTGAGGAAATTGAGATTGGTGACCGCGTCCTGGACGGCGACGGCGCCCCGGTGCCGGTGACTGCCGTGTATCGGAACCCGACGTCGGACCTCGTGCGCGTCACCTGGAGCAATGGGCACACGATGCTCGTCACCCCGGGCCAGCGGTTCCGCGTGGTCGCCGATGATCTCTCGGTCCGCTGGGTGGAGGCTCGGGATCTCCCGGGGCAACTGACATTGGCGTACGGGAGTCGCCGCAGTGCGGTGTCGACGCCCGCTGGCGACGACTACGACTATGTGCGCGGGCTGTTGGTGGCCGAGGGCTTCCCTGCGCACCGGTCTCGCGAAGCGGACGGTCGGGTCCGGATCCACATGTGTGACGTCGAGCCGCTGGATGTCGCCCACGGCTGGGCCATCGCCAGTGGATTGAACGTCTCCCGGGGTAAACGTGAGGCCCGGAACCCCCTCCATCGCGACCAGCACATCTTGACCTTCAGCCGGCACGAGGGGCTGCTGGAGGCCGCACAGCCGCTCAGCCGCGACAAGCACGTGCCCGGCGACATCATTGGGGACCGGTCGGCGTGGGCGCCGTTCCTCGCCGGCTTCTTCGACGGAGACGGCTACATCCGTAAACGCTTCAGGGAGATTGTCTTCGTCAGCACCAGCGAGGTGCTGGTGCGGCAGATCTACGCCATGCTTGCCGACCTGGGGCTGCACGGGCACCACTGGACCAGCGGTCGTCGCTCCGGGAATCGTCCGCTTCTCGGTCTATCGGTCACGGGCCGAGACGCCTCGGATCTCGCCCGGCTGCTGCTGCCCTGGGTGCGGATCGGTTACAAACACGACGGCTTGCAACGGGTCGCCGAGACTGACTACCAGTACAGCGGCAAGCAGGGCAACGACCGGTTGCCGTGCGGCCCGGTCATGGCGGAATTCACGGCGGCGCATCAGGGCGGCGGTTGGTTCCGAGATGCGGATGGACGGGCGTTCCGCGACTCGCTCTCGGCGGGCGACGGGCCGAAGGTGCGTTACGGCAAGGACCGCAATGGTGTCCCCCTCGCAGACCGGTCGTTCCAACTGGAGCGCGCGGTACGAGACGGTTGGATCCGCAAGCTTCACCGCCTCGGCTCACCACTCGCTCCTCGGCTGGACGCGTTGGTCGGTGGTTCTTTCCTCCGGGTCACGTCGGTGGAGCCGGTGTCACCTGATGTCACGTACGACATTCAGGTCGGCAGCGACGAGCACGCCTTCGTCGCCGAGGGCTTTGTCGTTCACAACTGCATGGGTAAGTACCACCCGCACGGCGACACGGCGATCTACGACGCGATGGTCCGCCTCGCGCAGGACTTCTCGCTCAACGTGCCGCTGATCGACGGCCACGGCAACTTCGGTTCCCCGGACGACGGTCCGGCCGCCGCCCGCTACACCGAGGCGCGGATGTCCCGCGAGGCGATGCTGCTCGTCGGTGAGCTGGGCGAGGACACCGTCGACGTCGAGCCCAACTACGACGGGTCGCTGACCCAGCCGACCGTGCTGCCTGCGGCCTTCCCCAACCTGCTGGTCAACGGTGCGTCCGGGATCGCGGTCGGGATGGCCACCAACATGATCCCGCACAACCTCGCCGAGGTGGTCTCCGCTGCCCGTTGGTTGATCAACCACCCGGACGCCACGCTGGACCGGCTCATGGAGTTCGTCCCGGGCCCGGACCTGCCCACCGGTGGAGTGCTGCTCGGCCTCGACGAGGTGCGCCGGGCGTACGAGACCGGGCGCGGCGTGGTGCGGATGCGCGGCAAGGTCGAGATCGGCCCGATCGAGGGCAGCCGGGGCCGCCAGGCGATCACGGTGGTCGAGCTGCCGTACGGCGTCGGCGCGGAGAAGGTCATCGCGGCGATCACCAACGAGGTCACCAAGACCAAGCGGCTGACCGGTATTGCCGACGTCAAGGACCTCACCGACCGCGAGAGCGGCACTCGGCTGGTAGTCGAGTGCAAGGTCGGGGTCAACCCGCAGGCCCTGCTCGCCGACCTCTACCGGTTGACCCCGCTGGAGCAGTCCTTCGGCGTCAACAACCTGGTGCTGGTTGACGGGCAACCGCGCACCCTCGGGCTGAAGGCGCTGCTGGAGGTCTTCCTGGCCCACCGGTACGAGGTGGTCACCCGGCGCAGCTCGTACCGCCGCCGCAAGCGCCAGGAGCGGCTGCACCTGGTCGACGGCCTGCTGATCGCACTGCTGGACATCGATCGGGTGGTCCGGCTGATCCGGGGCAGCGACGACGCGCAGGCCGCCAAGGACGGGCTGATGAGCCAGTTCGGCCTCTCCGACATCCAGGCCACCTACATCCTGGACACCCCGCTGCGCCGCTTGACCAAGTACGACCGGATCGAGCTCGAGGCCGAGCAGGAGCGGCTGCGCACCGAGATCGCCGAGCTGTCCACGATCCTCGACGACGACAAGGTGCTCAAGAAGCTGGTTTCCGACGAGCTGGCGGCCGTGGTCAAGCAGTTCGGCAGCGAACGGCGCACCACGCTGGTCGACGGCGACCTCAAGGAGGTGCTGGCCGCGTCCGCGCCGGCTGGTCCGCTGGAGGTCGCCGACGACCCGTGCCAGGTGATCCTCTCCGCGACGGGGCTGGTCGCCCGCACCGCGGCCGAGTCGGAGGAGAGCGCCGAGGGGCGCCGGCGCAACGGCCGGGTCAAGCACGACACGGTACGCGCGATCGCGCACTCCACCGCGCGTGGTCGGGTGTTGCTGGTGACTAGTGCCGGTCGGGCCTTCAAGGTCGACGTACTGCCGCTGCCGGTGCTGCCCGAGCAGGCCGGCACGGTGTCGCTGCGCGGCGGCATGTCCGCCGCCGAGTTGGTGCCGTTGGAGCCGGGGGAGACGGTGGTCGGCCTGGCCCCGCTCGGCGGGTCGGCGGAGGGTTCGCCGGGGCTGGCGCTGGGCACGCGGCAGGGCATGGTGAAGATCTGCGCGCCGGAGTGGCCGGTGCGCTCCGACGAGTTCGAGGTGATTGGCCTGCGCGACGGCGACGAGGTGGTCGGGGCGACCTGGCTGGCTGACGGCGCCGAGACGCTGACCTTCATCACCTCGGAGGCGTCGCTGCTGCGCTTCGCCGCCGGGCTGGTCCGCCCGCAGGGCCTCAAGGGTGGCGGCATGGCTGGCATCAACCTGCCCGCCGGGGTGCAGGTGGCCTTCTTCGGCGCGGTGCGCACCGACGACCCGGGGCACGGTGAGCCGATGGTGGTCACCTCCACCGGGGCGACGGTCAAGGTGACGCCGTTCAAGGCGTACCCGGCGAAGGGCCGGGCGACCGGCGGGGTGCGTGCGCACCGCTTCCTCAAGGGTGAGACGGACGTGGCGGTCGCCTGGGTGGGGCCGCGCCCGGTCGGCGCCACCGGTACCGGCGACCCGGTCGAGTTGCCCGCGGCGGACCCGCGCCGCGACGGCTCCGGCTTCGCCGTCATGCTCGGCCCAACGGTGGTAGGCCACCTCATCGAACGCGACTAACCCCAACCCGCCCCAACCCGCCTCGTTGATCATGAGGTTATTGCGGCGACGCGCCGACGTTGCCGGCAGTAACCTCATGATCGACCGGGCTCGGGCTGGGGTGGGGCGCGGTATGGTGAGTGCTCTGTTGTCGGTGAGGGTTCGGGTGCGCCGCTAAGCACCCTTCACATGATCTTTCTTCTGTCCGGCGGAGTCGCCGGCGCGGCGTGAGCGCCGCCATCCGGGTCCGGCCGCCGCGCGAGCTGCGCGCCGCTCGCCGGCCCCGGCCGCACCGCTGTTGGGGTCACCTGATCGCCGCCCCGCTCTGGCCGCTGCACGGCGCGAACCTGGGTACCCTGCTGCGCACCTGCGACGCGGTCGGTGCCTGCCTCGCCGTGCCGCCGTTCCGCTGGGTGGACGAGGCCGTGGCCCGGGGCAACACGCTGCGCAGGCCGGGCTGCGTCCACCGGGTCGGCAGTCCGCTGCGCTGGCTGGCTGCCGAACGGGCCGCCGGTGCCCGGATCCTCGGGGTGGAGTTGGCCGACGAGGCCGTCCGGCTCGGTGATCTGCCCGCCGCTCGGGGCCGCACCGTGGTGCTGCTCGGGCACGAGGCGACCGGCATCCCGCCCGAGGCGCTCGACCACCTGGACGCGGCCGTGGAGATTCCCATGGTCGGGCACGGCCACAGCCTGAACGTCGCCGTCGCCGGCTCGCTGGTCCTCTACAAACTCGCCGGCCTCCTCTAGCCCTCAGCCCGTCCTCTGACCGCGTCGATCGTGCACTTGCTGCCCCGACGTGGCGGGTAAGGGGATGAGGTCAGGCGACGTTGATGGGGCGGAACTGGACGCTGACCCGGGGGCCGACCGGGCGGGTGGTCTTCGGGATGGCGTGTTCCCAGGTGCGTTGGCAGGAGCCGCCCATCACGATCAGGTCGCCGTGGCCCACCGGAAAGCGCAGGCTGTCGCCGCCGCCGCGAGGTCGCAGCAGCAGCGGCCGGGGCGCGCCGAAGGAGACGATCGCGACGATGGTGTCGGTGTGCGCCGACCGGCCGATGGTGTCGCCGTGCCAGGCCACGCTGTCCCGCCCTGAGCGGTAGAGGCACATGCCGGCGGTGACGAACGGCTCGCCCAGCTCGGGGGCGTAGTGCCGGGTCAGCTCCGCCCGTGCCGTGGTGAGCACCGGATGCGGCAGTTGCCGGTCGCCGTCGTACCAGCAGAGCAGGCGGGGCACGTCGACCTCGCTGTCGTACATGGTGCGCCGCTCGGCCCGCCAGGGGACTTCGGTGAGCAGGGTGTCGAGGACCGCGTCGGAGCCCTGCACCCAGCCGGGGAGGTGGTCGACCCAGGCGCCCCGGCTGAGGTGGTGCCGGCGGATCTGGCCGGGCAGCGGACCCAGGGTCGGCCCGGTGTCGGTCAGGTCGAGCATCGACGGCTGGTAGGCGGCCTGCGTCATGGGATCACCCTAGCAGCACTTTCGTACACCCGTGCCAATTGGTCGTGGCGGCCTGGAAGGGCCGAGATCAAGCGGTGAGCCCGGGCCGCGGTCAGCCAGTGACGGCGGCTGGGCTGACGGCGTCGAACACCGCGTCCACGACCCGCGCCCGTCCCCGCCCGTCGACCGTGGACCAGGCCCGAGCGGCGAGCGCCGTGCGTCGGTGCGGCGAGCTGAGCAACCCGTGCAGGGTGCGCGCCGCCGTCGCGCGGGCGGCCCGTCCGGCGACCCCGGTGCCGGTCAGCTCGGGCAGCTCGCCGAGACCGGCGGCCAGGCCGTGCCGCACCACCCGGGCGTACGACTCGCGCTGGTTGTCGACCACGCAGACCAGCGCGGCGGGTGCGCCGAGGCAGCAGAGTTCCCAGGTGGACGTGCCGGCGGCGCTGACCACCAGGTCGGCGTCGGTGATCAGCGTCGGCAGTGAGCCGGTGGGTGGGACCGGTCGGATGATCTGCCCGCGTCCGGGGGTGATCTCCTCCAGCTCCGCCTCGATCTCGGGTCGGCCGACGACGACCGTGAGGTCCATCGGATGGCCGGTGGCCACCAGTACCCGGGTCAGCACCGGGGCCGCGCCGACCGCGTCCGTGCCGCCGAAGAAGGCCAGCACCCGGGGTCGGCTGACCTCCGTGGCGGGCCGTGGTGCCGGCGGTCGGGCGGTCACCACCGAGTCGCGCAGCAGGGCGTACCCGCTGCCGGCGAGCAGCCGTCCGGGCAGCGCGGGGGCCTGCGCCCCGAAGTTCTGATCGAGGTAGAGGTCCGCGTCCTGGCCCCGGCTGTCCCCGTCGATCACGGCGAGGGTGAACACGCCGGCGGCGCGTAGCGCGCCCGCTCCGGCCGGGTCCAGCTCGTAGGAGTCGAGAACCAGCACGTCCAGCTCGTGCCGGCGGGCCGCCTCGACCAGCTCGGCCGGCGAGTCAGGGCCCGGGTGCAGGGGGATGCCCCGCGCGGCCAGTTCCGCGGTGGCCCAGTCGAGCCGCTCGACCGCGCCGAACACCGCGACGTGGGCGCCCCGGGCCAGGAACTCCTCGGCGAGCGCCAGGCAGCGGACGAGGTGGCCGACGCCGCGTCGCGGCCCGGCGTCGCAGCGCAGTCCGACCCGTAGCGTGCTCAGGACTCCTCCAGCCGCTTCTGCCGTACGTCGGCGTTGAGCGCGCGCAGCCGGGGCTGCCCGTCGAGCCAGTCGGCGAGCTTGGCCAGCGGCACGCTGACGTCGCCGAAATGGTCGATCACCGCGTTCACCAACGCCCAGTCCTGCTCGGTGTCGAGGGTCAACCGCAGCGCCGAGCGGTCCGGGGTGAGCGTCACCCCGAGGACCCGGAACAGCTCCGGATGGGTGTACGCGTACGAGGTCACGTGCACCCGGTGGTGACCGGTGGCGAGCCGGTCCAGGGTACGCAGCGTCTCCGCCCGGATGATCTCGACGTCCAGCCCGCGGGGCAGGGTGCGGGCGATCGACGTGCTCGCGTAGTCCAGCCCGGGCACCGCGCGGTACACCGAGGCGACCAGCGTGATGATCTCCGGGTCGAGCAGCGGGCAGTCGGCGGTGAACCGCATGACCGCATCGCCCGGGTGCGCCGCCAGCGCGCCCACGAAGCGGTCCAGCACGTCGTCGACCGGCCCGCGGTGACAGGGCACGCCCAGTCGCGCGGACTCGGCCACCACCGCGTCGTCGACCGGGTCGGTGCTGGTGGCGACCACCAGGTCGGCCAGGACGCCGCTGTCCCGGGCGGCGCGCACCACCCGGCCCAGTACGGAACGCCCGGCGAGCGGGCGGAGCACCTTGCCGGGCAGTCGGGACGACCCCATCCGGGCCTGCACGATCCCGACGATCCGTGGCCCCCCGTTCGCGCCCGTGCCCTCCGTCGGGCCCACCCTGTGCGTCGTACCCGACGCGCTGTCGTGGCCGGTCACTGCTGCTCCTCCTGCTTCGGGGCGAGCGCCGAGCGGGCCCGGCGTTTGGCGGCACGGGCACCCCGCTTGGCCAGCCGGGCCGGGGTGATGGCGAGCCGGCCGACCCGGTAGCTGAGCGAACCGCTGAGCAGACCGATCGTCGCCTCGGCCCGGCGCAGCGCCCGTTCCCGCGAGGTGAGCATCTCGTCGGTCCACTTGGCCAGTGCGGCGAGTCGGCTGATCTCCTCGCGTTGGCGCAGCCACGCCTCCCGCAACTGCTGGTAGCTGCGTGTACCGACCGGCGGGTCGGTCGACTCGATGGCGTGCAGCTTGGCGGCGAGGCTGCCCCGGTTGCCGGTGTCCAGCCCGTGCAGTGCCGCGGTGATCGCCACCTCGGCGTCCACCGCCTGCGCCACGGTCTCCCGGGTCAGGTCGTGGCCGGCGAGCCCGCCGAGCACCACGGTCAGTCCCGCCACGTCGAGGGTGGACGACCAGGGGTGGGCGTACCCGCCGGTGAGCAGGCCCGTCGCGAAGCGCCACAGCCCACGGGCCAGCACCACGTCGCGGGGCAGGGCTTTGGTGGCCCGCCAGCTCGGGTCGAGTACCGCGTAGCGCTCCCCGGCGACCACCACGTTGTCGGTGCTGGCCAGCGCGCCCGCTCCGGCGATCCGGCCGTCGTCGTCGGCCTGACCGGCGAGCCAGCCCGCGTACCCGTGCAGCAGCGTGCGCAGCATTGCCAGGTCGCGGCGCAGGGCCGCGTCGAGCAGCAGGGTGCGGAGCAGCCGTCCGGACGGCACCGGCCCGGTCAGCGCGCCGGGGTCCCGGTACGCGGCCTCGCGGCTGGCGAACGGCGCGGCGGCCGGCACGCTCGCACTGGCCGGCGCGGTGAACCCCCACCGCCAGCCCGACGGGCCGTCGAACACTTCCAGCACGCCGATCCCGGGCTGCCCGGTCTGCGCCAGCACCGCCGGCAGGTCCCCGTCAGCGGTCGGCGCGGCCGGGTCGTCGGGCCGGACGGGGCGCCGGGCCAGCATCAGCCAGCCCGGCGCGAGGTCGGCGGCGCGCCCGGCGTGCAGCGCGTCCACGGCCAGCCGGGCCGGGTCCTGGAGCACCGGCGCGGTGGTGAAACCCCCCGCGCAGGCGCCGTGCAGCACGGCGTCGAACAGCCCCGACCCGGCGTCCCGGTCGAGCTGGTCGGCGTCGAGCAGCGCCGTGGCGGCGCCGGCGGTGGGGTACGCGGCCCAGCACGCGGTCGGCCGCAGTCCGGCCCCGGTGAGCCGCTCGCGCAGCTGCTCCCGGTTGGCGGGGTGCGCCCGGTCCAGGACCCCGCCGACCACCCAGGCGGAGTCGTTCCGGTCGGCGTACCAGGGGGAGGTGGCGACCAGCCGGTGCAGCCCGAGCGGGTTGTCCAGTCGCAGCAACAGCGCGCCACCCGGCCGTACCGCGGCGACCAGGCGCGCCAGCACCCCGTCCCAGCCGAACCGGGTGCCCTCCACCGACTCCACCGGGTCGAGCCCGGCGGCGGCGATCACCACGTCGTACGTCTCGTCGTCGGTCAGCCCGGCCGGGCCACCCACCACCACGCGGGCGGCCCGCTGGGCCAGCGCCACCGCGTCCGGGTGGCTGCGCAGCAGGCAGGTCACCTCGGCGTGGGCGAGCCGATCGAGCAGCGCCGGGTCGTGCGGCCCGGCCAGCAGGACCCGGGCACCGGCCGGCACGATCCGGGCGGCCAGCGCGGCCAGCGGCCCCCCGTCGGCCAACCGCTCCTTCGGCAGGTCGGACCAGGCCAGCATCTCGCCGCCCGGCAGGGTGATCCGGCCGGCGGGTGCCGTCTCAGTCGTCACGGTCTTCCTCTTCCTCCTGGAGCGTCGCCCAACCGAGCAGCTCGCGCAGCTCGGCCGGCGTGCAGCGGTGATCCGTGCCCAGCTCGGAGCGGGCGATCTCGACCGCGGTGGGCAGGTCGACCGCGGCGCCGTGCAACTCCGGCCACTGCCGCCGGATGCGGGCGGTCCCGCCGAAGGTCGGGTCCTCATTGGACAGGATCATCGGGTCGCCGTAGACCGCTGGTTCGCAGCCGGCCGCGATGCCGTAGAAGATGGCGCTGGTCAGCCGGTTTGACGCTACCCGACGGTGCCGGCGCAGCTCGGTCAGCTGATTGTCGAGGAACTCCGGGTTGGTGTCCTTCCACCAGTGCCCCCGGTAGCCGTGGCAGATCACCCGGAACCCGGCGCGTTCGTAGAGGCGGCGGACGTGACGCATCCGGTACTCGTGCCAGTAGAGGCAGACCGTGACGGGGCCGGGTTCGGTGTCCTGGATGCGGGCGATCAGCGCCCGGTGGTCACCCTTGACGTGCTGGCCCTCCCAGCCGTGGAAGGGGTACCAGATGGTGCCCTCCCGCTCCTCGGCGGGCGGCTCCTCGGGCCGCATGGCCAGCAGGTACACGAACGGAGCGCCGATCACGACCACGTTGCGCCGCCCCACCGACCAGGCCCGGCGGCGGGTCTGCTCCGACCAGAGCAGGCTCGGGGTGCGCTCGGCGTACGGATGGCCGGGGGCCAGGCCGTCGCCGATGTTCCAGCCGTGCTGCACGTACCCGTTGATCCGGGGTGGGTGCCGGTCGCCGAGGCCGGCGTACCGGGCCAGCACGTGAGCATGGCCGTAGAAGTGGTTGGCGTGGTGCATCAGGTTCCCATCAGGCGGCGGAACGCACCGAGCCGGCCCGTAGGGCCGCGACCAGCGCGTCGATGACGCGGTCCTGGTCGGCGTCGCTGAGTCCCGGGTAGAGCGGCAGCGACAGCTGCTGAGAGTAGAACGACTCGGCCACCGGGCAGGATCCGCGCCGGTAACCCAGGTCGGCGAAGGCCGGGTGCCAGTGCACGGGGACGTAGTTCACCTGGACGCCGATGCCGGCGGCGCGCATCCGGTCGTACACCTCGCGGCGGCGTCCGTCGAGCACCCGGATCGGGTAGAGGTGCCAGGCGGGTCGGGCCCACGCCCGCCGGCCCGGCAGCCGGACGCCCGGCAGGTCGGCGAGGGCCTCGTCGTAGCGGGCCACCAGCCGGTCCCGGCGGGCCAGGAACTCGCCGAGCCGCCGCAGCTGGCTACGGCCCAGCGCGCAGAGCACGTCCGGCAGCCGGTAGTTCAGCCCGAACTCGTGCACCTCCTGGTGCCAGCCGCCCTCGTCCGGCCACCGTTGCTCGTCGCGCTCGCGGACCAGGCCGATGTTGCGGAACCGGCAGGCCCGCTTCAGCAGCTCCGGGTGCGGGGTCACCACCGCGCCGCCCTCGGCGGTGGTGAGGTTCTTGGTGGGGAAGAACGACAGCGTGGTCAGGTCGGCCAGCGACCCGACCGGCCGGTCCTTGTAGCTGGCGCCGATGGAGTGCGCCGCGTCCGCGAGCAGCAGCGCGTCGTGCCCGCCCAGCGCGGTGCGCAGCGCGTCGTAGTCGGCCGGGTGGCCGGCGTAGTCGACGGCGGACACCACCCGGGTACGCGCGGTGGTCGCGGCGGCAGCCGCCGCCGGGTCGAGGGTGAAGGTGTCCTCCTCGACGTCGGCGAACACGATCTTCGCGCCGAGCGCGACGGCGCTGCTGGCGGTCGCCACGAACGTCATCGGCGGC
Organism: Micromonospora sp. NBC_00389; assembly: GCF_036059255.1. Classification (NCBI taxonomy): domain Bacteria; kingdom Bacillati; phylum Actinomycetota; class Actinomycetes; order Micromonosporales; family Micromonosporaceae; genus Micromonospora; species Micromonospora sp. NBC_00389. Next base: position 3,690,109 of record NZ_CP107947.1, read on the forward strand.
ACGATCACCTCGTCTCCGGGGCCGACGCCGGCCGCCGCGTACGCCACGTGCAGCGCCGCGGTGCCGTTGGAGACGGTGGCGCAGCCCGCGCCGCCGGTCCAGCCGGCGAGGTCGGCCTCGAACGCCTCGACCTGCGGTCCGGTGGTGAGCCAGTCGCCGCGCAGCACGCCGGCCACGGCCGCGATGTCGTCCTCGGTGACGGAGTGCCGGCCGTACGGGAGCATCCCCGTCATGCGGTGAGGCCGAGCATGTCGCGCAGTTGGTCGACGCTGAGCCACTCGTCGTTGGTGTCCGACTGGTACGCGAAGCCGTCCGGCACCGGCTCGCAGTCGACCGGCGGCTGGTAGCCCCAGCCGGCGATGGTCGGCTGGACGATGAACCGGTCCTTGGCGCGCAGCGTCCGGCGGCTGTCGTCCGGCGCGATCATCTCCTCGTGCAGCTTCTCGCCGGGCCGGATGCCGATCTCGTGCGTGGTGGCCTCCGGGGCGACCGCCTCGACCAGGTCGAGGATCCGCATGCTGGGGATTCTCGGCACGAACAGCTCGCCGCCCTGCATCTGGTCGAACGAGTCCATGACGAACTGGACGGCCTGCTCCAGCGTGATCCAGAAACGGGTCATCCGCTTGTCGGTGATCGGCAGGCTCTTGCCCTCGGCGGCCAGCCGGCTGAACAGCGGGACCACCGAGCCACGGCTGCCGACCACGTTGCCGTAGCGGACCACCGCGAACCGGGTCGGGTGGTGGGCGGCGTAGTGGTTGGCCGAGACGAACAGCTTGTCGCCGACCAGCTTGGTCGCGCCGTACAGGTTGATCGGGCTGGACGCCTTGTCGGTGGAGAGCGCGATGACCTTCCGGACGCCGGCCTCGATCGCGGCGTCGACCACGTGCTGCGAGCCGGTGATGTTGGTGGCGATGTACTCGGAGGGGTTGTACTCCGCCGTGTCCACCTGCTTGAGGGCTGCGGCGTGCACGACGTGCTCCACGCCGTGCATCGCCCGGGTGAGGCGGTGCCGGTCCCGGATGTCGCCGATGAACCAGCGCAGCCGGGGGTCGTCACCGAGCTGCTGGCGCAGCTCGTACTGCTTGAGCTCGTCGCGGGAGAACACCACCACCCGGGCGGGGTCGGCTTCGGTGAGGATGTGCCGCAGGAAGGTCCTGCCGAAGGAACCCGTTCCCCCGGTGATCAGAATGGACGATCCATTCAACTCACTCAATTTGGTGCTCCCGTGTTCGTGGATGAACGGGCGGCCCTCGGCCGGCCGACCGGGGTGAGACGCTAACCATGGCGGGTTAACGGGCCGGCGCTCCCGGGTTAACCCCGCCCCCTGCCCCCGTGAATGCCGGGCACCGGGCAGACGAACACTTCCGGCCACCCGCCAAGCGGGCTGACCAGGCCCGATCGGGCCGTTACAGTGGCCGCGCGAGCGACCCGGCCGCCCCTGCGCGCCGCTGGTACCCGCGTTCACCCGACATTCGCACCACCCCGGTTCGAGCGGGCCACCCCGAGCGTCAGCGGCGTGCCCGCCGGCCCGCGTGGCCCCGGTGCGGCCGGCAAATCAGGAGGCGTCGATGGCATCCGGCAGCCACGTGATGGAACGCCCGGCTGACCCGGTCGAGACACGACCGGCCGTACCCGCACGGCGTTGGCTGGTGCCGCTGCTGCTGCTCGTCGGTTGGGTGCTCAGCGTGGCCTGGCGGATGTGGCTGTCCCGTCACATCGTGCTGCCGATCGCGCACACCGACGAGGACAGCTACCTGAACACCGCCCGCGCGCTGGCCGGCGGGCCGGGCGGGTTCAGCAGCGAGAACGGCCTGCTGCGCCGGGTCGGCTACCCGATGCTGATCTCGCCCGCGTTCCTCGGGGACCGGGACTTCAGCGACAGCTACCGGCTCGTCCAGCTGATCAACGCGATGGTGAACTCGACGCTGCTGCCGCTGGCGTACCTGCTCGGCCGGCGACTGCTCCAGCTGCGCCGGTCGTACGCCCTGCTCGGGGCGGTGGTGGCGGCGACCCTGCCGGCCACCGCCTTCTACGCCGGCGTCGCCATGATCGACTCGGTGATGGCGCCACTGGTGATCGCCTGGCTGCTCGCCGTGCACCGCTGGATCGAACGGCCCGGCCCGCTCGCCGCGGCAACCGTCGGCCTGCTGGTCGGCGCGTTCCACCTCCTGCACTCCCGCGGCCTGGTGATCGTGGCGGTGCACATCGGGCTGGTGCTGCTGCTGCTGATCCGCCGCCGGATCACCCCGACCGTGCTGGTCGCGGCGCTGCTGCCGGTGCTCGCCCTTGCGCTGGTCAACGAGGCCGGTATCCGGCTGCTCGGGGACAAGGTCTACCTGCTCGGCAATACCCCGGGCGGCAGCATGGTCGACGCGGTCTCCTCCGCCGCGGGTGTGGTCCGGGTCGGCGCGGCGGTCACCACCCAGCTTTGGTACCTCGTGGTCATCACGTTCGGGATGGCCGGGGTGGCCTGGGCGGCAGCCGTCCGGGAGCTGTGGCGGCCCCGGCGCGGCGACGCCACCCGCTGGACGATGGGCGTGGCGCTGGTGGTGAGCGTCGGAGTGGCTAGCGGGGCGTCGTTGATCCTGGCCGGCATCACCGGAAAGCCGCTGGACGCGATCTACGGCCGCTACGTGCAGATGTTGGCCCCGTTCTGGCTGCTGGTCGGGCTCGGGGTGCTCCTCACCGCCGGGCGCCGGGTGGTGCTGCGCCGGGCTGCCGTCGCGGTGGCGCTGCTGATCGCTGGCGGCGCCCTGATCGCCGTCCGCCTCGCGTACGTGGCCAGCCGGGGGCACTCGCTGCGCTACGGCGGCTTCGGCGCGCCGGACCTGATGGCGCTGACCGGCGGCTGGCGGGAGATGCGGCCGGTCGTCGCGTCGCTGATCGGCATCGCCGGCTGCGTGTTGCTCGTCGCCGCGGTCCAGGTGCCCCGGCTGCGGCTGCCGCTGCTCGGGGCGCTGGTGGTGGTCAACCTCGTGACCACGCAGGTGATCGACCAGCGGTTGGTGCGGCCGATGGTGGCCAGCAGCGCGCCGACGCCCTGGGTGGCCGACGTCGGGGTGCGGCCCGGCGAGCGGGTGTGGGCCTCCACCGGCGTCCAGTACATCCACCGGTTCAACCTCAGCCACCAGGTGACCTGGACCGACGTGCGGTGGTTCCAGGAGCAGCCGCCGGACACGGCTCAGGTGGTGTTCGCCCGCTGGGCGCCCGGCCAACCCGACGACTGGGACGGCGCGAAGTACGGCTTCGTGCGGCTCGGTGGCAACGTGCGTCAGCACTGGGCGGCCTGGCGGCGGGCCTGACCCGCACCGCCCCGCGTCCGGTGGACATCAATTTTCGTGAACGGGGGATGTCCACCGGACGCACGGCCGGTTAATGGTGCCGGGCCAGTGCGGAAAGGCTCGCCGTAATCAGCGCTGGCGGCGGTCGGCCCGGTTCAGGGAAATCGGGATTACGGTGATTTCCCGACCATCGGACAGCTCCTGTCGGGGGGTGCCCTCGACGAATCGGAAACGCCGGTTCATCTGCCGTACGACGGTGTTGTGCGCGAGCACCTCGCCGTCGAGTCGGTCCAGGTGCAGCCCGTCGAAGGCGTACTCGACGGCCTCCCGCATGACCGCCAGCCAGGCGGGCAGCGTCTCGTCCCGCTCGGCCAGCCCGTCAGCGTCCAGATAGAAGCCCCAGGCGCCGGTCCGGGGGCCGTCCAGCCGCAGGTCGAAGAAGGTGACCACGCCGCTGGGCAGGTCGTCGCGGACGTACACCAGCACCCGCCGGGACGGGTCGTCACGGACCGCCGACCACCACCGGGCGTGCTCGTCGGCGGTGATTTCGTGGCTGGTCTTGCTGACCTGACGGTTGGTTTCCTGATTACGCCAGGACAACATCAGGTGAACGTCTTCCGTCGTCGCTTCGCGCAGCACGTGCTCTCACTTTCCTTACTGTTCACGTCCGGTCCCGGCACCCTACCCGGGCGCACCGGGAAATCAGATATCTATTCGCGGGGCTGTAGACTCCGGCGCATGAAGGAATTGAGTCGCGCGCAGATCCGCGACCTCATGGCTCAGGTGCTGAAGAACCAGGACAAGGAGCTGCCCGCCGACGACGCGGCGCAGTTGCGGGAGATCGGCTTCCGGTCGCTGGACTTCTCCGAGCTGGCCCTGCGGGTGGAGGACGAGACGGGGGAGGAGCTCAACTTCGACGCCCCCGGCCTGCGCCGCATCGCCACCGTCGGGGACGTCCTCGACTTCCTCGTCGAGCTCCAGCAGCAGTGACCGTCGCGCCACCCCGCCCCCCGGCCGCCGCGCCCCCGGAACCGGCCGGCGTCGACAACCGGCTCGTCGTCGGCGGCGCCGCGCTGACCTGGCGGACGCTGCCGACGCCGGTGCTACCGGACCCCGCCGCGGTGCTCGCCCACTCCGCCGGTCACGCGCTCGCCGCCGCGCGGCAGCACGCCGTGCACGGCACCGAGCTGCTGCTCAGCGCCGCGAGCCGGGTCGACGCGACGATGCGCGCGGAGCTGCTGGACGCCGGGTTCACCGTGACCGTCCTCGACGACGACGGCGCCCACCCGAGCGCGCCGCCCCAGCCGCGCGCCGCCGAACCCGGCCGGCTCTGGCTGCTGACCTCGGGCTCGACCGGCCGTCCCAAGCGGGTCGGGCACACCCTCGACACGCTGACCACCGTGCGGGCCGACCAGCCGGAGCGGACCTGGCTCTGTCCCTACGCCCCCGGCACGTACGCCTGGTGGCAGGTGGTCACCCTGTCGCTGACCCAGCCCGGTCAGCACCTCGTGGTGGTCGAGCCGGAGGAGCTGGACGACTGGCCCGCGGTCGCCGCGGCGCACGGGGTCGACGCCGCGTCCGGTACGCCGACCTTCTGGCGCCGCACCCTGCACCGGGACGCCGCCGCGCTGGCCCGGGTGCCGCTGCGCCAGATCACCCTCGGCGGGGAACCGGTGGACCAGGCGATCCTGGACCAACTGCGGGAGGTCTTTCCCACCGCCCGGATCTCCTGGATCTACGCGTCTTCCGAGGTGGGCGCGTCCATCGTGGTGCACGACGGGCGGGCCGGGTTCCCGGTCGGCTGGCTGGACCGGGAGGCTCCCGGCCGGCCGACTCTCTCCATCCGCGACGACGAGCTGATCGTCACCTCGCCGTACCACGGCGCCGGGCTGGGCGGCCCGGTCCGTACCGGGGACCGAGTGCAGGTGGTCGACGAGCGGGTGCTGATCACCGGCCGCCTGGACTCCGACGAGATCAACGTCGGCGGCAGCAAGGTCTCCGCCGGTGTGGTCCGCGGTGTGCTGGCCGGGCACCCCGCGGTGGCCTGGGCCCGGGTCACCGGCCGCCGCGCCCCGGTGCTCGGCCGGATGGTGGTCGCCGAGGTGGTCCTCGTCCCCACTGACCCGTCCGACCGCCCCGCCGACCCGTCCGGCCAGCCCGCCGTCAGCGTGCCGGACGAGGCCGCGCTGGTTCGCTGGTGTGCCAACCGGCTGCCCGAGCACGCGGTGCCGCGCCGGATCCGCGTGCTGACCGAAATTCCCGTCAAGGAGACCCTGAAGAGCGATGTCTGACCTCGCCGACACCCAGTTCGTTCCGCCCAGCTCCGTGGTCCTCGTCTCCGGCGGCTCTCGGGGGCTGGGCCTGGCCATCGTCACCGACCTGCTCGACCAGGGCGTACGGGTGGCGGCGTTCGCCCGCACGGTCACCCCGGAGCTGTCGAAGCTCGCCGCCGAGCACCCCGACCGGGTGCACGTCGGCTCGGTGGACGTCACCGACCTGCACGCCGCTCAGGGCTTCGTCCGTGAGGTGGAGCAACGCCTCGGCCCGATCGACGGGATCGTCAACAACGCCGCCGTCGGGCAGGACTCCCTGCACGTACACACGGCCACCGACGACATCGCGCGGATCATCGAGACCAACCTGACCGCCCCGCTCCAGCTGACCCGGCTGGTGGTCCGGCGGATGCTTGGCAAGGGGCTGCGCGGGCGGATCGTCAACATCACCTCGATCTGCGCACAGCGCGGCTTCCCGGGCCTGGTCGCGTACTCGGCCACGAAGGGCGGCATGGACGCCGCCACCCGCTCGCTCGCCCGGGAGTTGGGCGGCCGGATGCTGGTCAACGCGGTCGCTCCCGGCTTCTTCGCCTCGGAGATGTCCGCCGTGCTCGGCCCGACCCAGCTCGACCAGATCGTGCGACGCACCCCGACCGGCCACCTGACCGAGCCGGTGGAGGTCGTACCGGTGGTCCGGATGCTGCTCCAGGCGCACACCAACATCAACGGCCAGGTCATCGTGGTGGACGGTGCCGCCTCCATCTGACCTGGACCCGGTCGTCCGGCCCCGCCCGGTGCCAGCGCTGCTCGCCGCCGCCGAGCGGTACCTGCGGGTGGTCGCCGACGCGGGGCAGTTGGCCGATGCGGCGACCCGCAGCCACCTTGACGACGGCCGCTGCGTGGGCTGGTACGGGCCGCCGACGGCCGGTTGGCGGGTCGCGGTCGACGCGGAGCGCGCCGACGCCCCGGTCCCTCCGGCGCTGGCCCGCCGGTTCGGCACGGCGGACTTCTGGGCCCGGTGGACCCGGGCCGAGTGCTGCTGCAAGCTGGCCGACGTGCCGGTGGCGCTCTGGTGGCGTCGCTACGGGCTGGGTACGCCGGCCGACGGAGCGGCGGTCTGGCGCACCCTGCGGGTCGCCGACCTGGTAGTCACGGTCGGCTTCGCCCCAGGGTCTGACTTGGCCCGGGGGTCTGACTTGGCCCCGGGTTCTGGCATCGCCCCGGGTTCTGGCATCGCCCTCTCGATGGGCCGGGGTCGCTCCTGCTTCTGACGGCCGCCGTGCTGCCGATGTCGCGCGTGCCTGTCGAGCTGCCCCACATCTGGGGCGCTCGCCACCGTCAGGTTCGCCGACGGGTGGGCGGTGTTCGCCTCCGTCGGGTTGTCGCGACGGGTGGGCGGTGTTCGCTTCCGTCGGGTTGCCCAGACGGGTGGGTGGTGGTCGCTTCCGTCGGGTTGTCGCGACGGGTGGGTGGTGGTCGCTGCCGTGAGGGCCGCCTAGAAGCGGCCGTGTTCGCCTCCGTCGGGGTGCTCCACGAATGGGCGGTGCTCGCTGCCATCAACACTGCCCAGAAGTGGGCGGTGCGTGCGACCGTCAGGGCTGCCCCGTCGATGGGCGGTGCTCGCCGCCGTCAGAGCCGCCCCATATCTGGGGCAGTTCGACAGGGACGCAACGGTGGTCGCCCACCCCCGCCCCGCCCTGCTCGCCAACGCCGGGCCGCCCCGCGGGGGCGCATGCCGGCCCGAGCCCGAGCCGGGCCCGAGCCGAGCCGGGCCGGGCCGGAGCCGGGCCGGGCCCGAGCCAGGCCGGGCCCGAGCCGAGCCCGAGCGAGCTGAGCCTCGGGCCGAGCTGAGCCGGGGACAGGGGGACCGGGGGACGAGCTGAGCCGGGTTCGGGGCCGGGTCGACGGTCAGATGAGGTCCCAGCTGAGCGGGGTGCCGCGCGGGACGTCGGTGGTGAAGGTGCGGCCCAGGACCCGGTCGATCTCCACCGGGGCCAGCCCGCCCGCCGGTCGGATGGATCGGACGTTGCGCGCCGTGACGGGGTCGCCGGCCCGCACGTCCTCGACCACGAAGAGCGAGCGACGGAACCGCAGTCCCTCCCGCTCGGCCGGCGTCGGACCGATTGCGGTGCTGCCCAGCGCCGCGTACGCCCGGCCCGACTCGGCGACCAGGGCCGTCAGCTCCGTCGGGTTCAGCGAAAAGTCGGAGTCCACGCCGCCGTCAGCCCGGTCCAGCGTCACGTGCTTCTCGATGAAGCAGGCGCCCAGCGCCACCGAGGCGACCGCCACTCCGATGCCGGGGGTGTGGTCGGAGAGCCCGACCGGCACGTCGAACGCGCCGGCCAGCACCGGCAGCCGGCGCAGGTTGCTGTCGGCCGGCGGCGCCGGGTAGGACGCGGTGCAGGCCAGCAGCACGATGCCCGCCGCGCCGCCGTCCCGGGCGGTCCGCACGGCCGCGTCGATCTCGGCCACCGTCGCCATCCCGGTAGAGATCACCATCGGCTTGCCGGTGCTGGCCACCAACCGGATCAGCGGTAGGTCGACCAGCTCCGACGAAGCGATCTTGTACGCCGGCGCGTCCAGCGACTCCAGCAGCTCCACGGCGGTCGCGTCGAACGGTGACGAGAAGACGGTCAGACCGCGCGCGCGGGCCCGCTCGAAGATCGGGGCGTGCCACTCGTACGGGGTGTGTGCCCGCTCGTAGAGGCGGTACAGGTTCTCCCCGCCCCACAGCTCGTGTCCGCTGGAGATGCGGAACGCCGGGGTGTCGACGTCGATCGTGATCGTGTCCGGCCGGTAGGTCTGGAGTTTGAGGGCGTGCGCCCCACTCTCGGCCACCGCGTCGACGATGGCCAGCGCCCGGTCCAGGTCGCCGTTGTGGTTACCGGACATCTCGGCGACCACGAAGGGTCGCTCCCCGGCACCGACCGCGTGCGGTCCGATCTTGATTGTCGCCGTCATTCCGACCTCTGCTCAGGTACGCCCGCACCAAGGTGCGGTGGTGCTGTCGTCGTCCACCCGGCGGGCGGAAGACCTGAAAAACCAGGGCGCCGGCAGCCGACCCGGCTCCCGGCGTGGTGTGCGGTGGAGGTGGTCACGGCAGGCGGCGCCCGACCAGCGCGTCGCCCCGGTCCAGCTCCGCGTCGCCGACCGCGAGCCCGCCGCCCGTCCCCGTCGCGGACTCGGCCGGTCGGCTCGGATCCTCGTCGGCGACGGCCGGCCCGGCACCGTTGTCGGCGCCCCCCGCAGGGCCGGACCGGCGCAGCCGGCCCGCGACCCGGTGCGCCTGCCGCAACGCCGAGTACGCCAGGTAGTCGCCGCGACCGACCAGGCGATGCTTGAGCCCGGCCACGCCCGGTGGCACCGGGTAGCCACCGGTGGGCAGGTAGCGGCGGTAGTGCTCGGCCACCCGGTGGAAGAAGGCCCGCCGCAGGTGCGGGTGCAGCCGATCGTCGTTGCCGACCACCACCAGAAGGTGACTGATCATCAGCTCGAACAGCTCGGCCCGCAACTGCTCGTCCGGGTGCCGCAGGCGCAGCCAGTCCATCAGCCGCTCGTACTGGGCGAACGCGTCGAAATGTCGGCCGCTGCGGGTGGAGGTGATCGCACCCTGCCGACCCTGCCGGTACAGGTAGCAGACCTGGTCCAGCACGGAGATCTTCTCCGCGCCGATCAGCAGCGGGTGGCTGAACGGAATGTCCTCGTACCAGCCGGGGTAGAACCGCAGCTCCAGCTCGTCCAGGACAGCGCGGCGCACCACCTTGTTCCACGCGGTGTGCTGCACACGCAGCAGTTGCGGCTGGTCGGCCAGGCGGGCCACGCCCGGCATCCCGCGCAGCAGGTGGCTGCTCGCGTCGACCTCCCGCCGGCCGTCCTCGTGCACCCGCAGGTGGTCCAGCATCAGCACGTCGGGCTGATGCTGGCGCAGCCGGTCCAGCACCGCCGGGATGGTGCCCGGCGGCAGCCAGTCATCGCTGTCGACGAACCAGACGTACCGGCCGGAGGCCACGTCGAGGCCGGCGTTGCGGGCCAGGCCCAGGCCCACGTTGCTGCCCAGATGAACGACCCGGACCCCGTCGCGGCCGGCGGCGTACGACCGCAGCATCGCGCCGCAGCCGTCCGGGGAGGCGTCGTCGACGGCGATCAGCTCGACCGCGTCCGCCTCGCCCGCCGGTACGTCGGCCCGGATCGATTCAAGGCACTGGTACAGGTACGCCTCGACGCCGTACACGGGCACGACGATGCTCAGCAGCGGTGCGTGCGTCGGCTCATTGACCACGCCGCCACCTTCGACGGTCCGGGTGGCCGGCCTCGGAACCTGACGTGGCCGACGAAGGTGGAATCCCTGAACTCCCGCGGAGCGGAAGGTTAACGCCGGCCGCCCCGCGGGGCCCGGAGCCGGGGCGCCGGGACGGTCCGCCGCGCGCCCGCCACCCGTGGGACACGTCCGATTCACCCTGGAGTAACCCGGTAGGGTGCCCCGGTGCGGCCCTGCCGGGCCGCCGTGGGCGTCGCCGTTGCGCCGTCCGACGCCGCGCCGAGGAGGAGACGCACGTGCTGGTGATCCTGCGGAGCGCCGGGACCTCGGCATGACGAGCACCGTCGCCGAGCCGGAGGTCCGGCCCGCACCCGTCCCGGCCCGGCTGCCCTCGCTGACCGGGCTGCGCTGGATCGCCGCGTTGCTGGTGTTCGGCTTCCACGCCGGCACCATGCGGATCATCGCGGAGCCGGACTACAAGGCCGTGGTCGACGCCCTGTTCACCCTCGGCCTGTCCGGGGTGCAGTTCTTCTTCATTCTCAGTGGCTTCGTACTGGTCTGGTCGGCCCGCCCCGGCGACTCCCGGCGGAGCTTCTGGCGGCGCCGGGTCGCCAAGATCTATCCGAACCACCTGGTGCTGTGGGCGGCGGCGCTGCTGGTCGCCTGGTGGTTCGCCGATCCGGTGCTGCCGGCTGCCGCGCTGGAGAACCTGCTGCTGCTGCAGGCCTGGGACCCTCGGCCGGGTTGGTTCTACAGCATCAACACGGTGAGCTGGTCGCTGTCCTGCGAGTTCTTCTTCTACCTCTGCCTACCGCTGGCACTGCCGCTGCTACGCCGGTCCCGGCCGGCACTGCTCTGGACGCTGGTCGTCGCGTTGCCGCTGCTGATCCTTGCGCTCTGGCCGGCCCAGCACCTGGTGCCGGAGCCCAGCCGCTGGTGGTTCACCCAGGTCTTCCCGCTGGCGCGGTCGCTGGAGTTCTGGTTGGGCGCGGTGGCGGCCGAGTTGATGCGTCGGGGCCTCTGGCGGGGTCCCGGGTTGACCGGAGCCAGCCTGATCTTCGTGGCCACCTGGGTGGCCGCCGCGCAGTGGATCCGCGCCGAACTGTGGACCACCCTGCTCGCGGTGGCGTATCTGCTGGTGATCACCGCCGCCGCGGACGCGGACGTGCGGGGGCGACGCTCACCGTGGCGGTCCCGCCCGCTGGTGTGGCTCGGCGAGGTCTCGTTCGCCTTCTACCTGGTGCACGTGCTGGTGATGACGAGCGTGCTGCGCTGGACCGGGGACTGGGGTACCGGCTTCGGCGGCTGGCGCGGCCCGGCGGCGGTGCTCGGCTTCCTGCTGGTGAACCTGATCCTCGCCGGGCTACTGCATCGTTTCGTCGAGACCCCGATGATGCGCAGGCTCACTCCGCGCCGTTCGGCCCGCCCGGCGGTCATTCCTCGACAGCGAGCAGGCGGCACCGAAGCCCGCGACGCTGAAGCCAAAGCCGCTGAAGCCAAAGCCGCTGAAGCCCGCGACGCTGAAGCCCGCACCGAGGCCGGCGGGGCGAGTAAAGCTGGCGAGCGATCGACCTACGCCGACTCGCGCTGACAGCGTCCACTCTGGTCGGCGCGGCGCGGGCCGACACGCCCGTCGTCGATGCGCCTGGTCGGCCACGACGGTAGCGTGGGGACGTGCTTTCGGTCGCGCTCACCTGTCCGCTGTGGTGGGTGGCGCGCTGGGCGACACGTGTGCTGACCAGCCTCGCCGTTGTCGCCGCCCTCGCGCTCGGCGCCGGCACGTCGCCCGCCTCGGCCTCCGGGCTGTCGGCGCCGGCATCCGGGCTGTCGGCGTTCAGCCCCGGGTCGGTCGCGCCGTCGGGCCGGCCCGCCCCGATGGATGGCACCGTGCACATGCCGCCGATCGCCGCCGAGGAGGCTGCTGAGCAGCCCAGCCCGACGCGGTCGAGCGACGGGCAGGCAGCGCCCCTCGGTGGCGAGGCCGCTGTCCCCGCCGACGCGGCCCCGGTGCTCGCGGCCGGCGCCGACCGGCTACCTCGCGCGGATGGCCCGGCCAGCCGCGCGCCCCGGGCCCCACCCGGGCGCTGAGCCACCGGGACGAGCGTCCCGCCGCCGCGCCTGTCGACTCATCAGCTTCACACCCGCCGGACCCGTGGCCCCGCCGCAGCCTGGGTGGCCCGTGCGGATCCCCATCGCATCGCTCTCTCCCCGAGGTGCCCACCATGGAGACCGTCGTCTTCTACCAGTTCCTGACCGAGGTGCCGCAGGCCGTCGCCATCTGGTCGGCCCTGTTCCTGCTGGTGCTGACCGTGCTCGCCGTGCTGGTCGCCCGCCCGGAGCGGGACCGGCCGGCGGTCGACCCGACTCCGGCGCCCACCGCCCGGGAGGTGGCCGCAGCCGAGGCCGCCGACCTGCGCCGGTACGCCGAGGAGGTGGCCGTCGCGGCGGCCGGCGCGGCGCAGACCGCCCGCCGCCGACGCGCGGACTGGCTGGCCGCTCAGGAGCAGGTGGAACGTGCGTGGGCCGGGTACGACGAGGCGGACACCGCCGCCCGTCGGTTCGCCGGCGCCGCGGCACTGCCCACCCCTCGTACCCCGCGTACCCCCGCCGAGTACGCCGCCCGGGAGCGCTATCTGCATCGCGCGGCGATGGCGGCGTACTGGCGCGGCGACCTGTCCATGCGGCAGCTCGCTGACGTGTTCGGGCAGCGGCACGGCTGGGACCCCCGCCGGCACCCGGTTGAGCAGGAGGTGCTGCTCAACCGGGCGGTCCGGGACGCGAGGCTCGCCGACTACCGGGCCGCCGCCGGGCGGGAACGGTCGGCCTGGCGAGACGCGGAGCTTGCGGCCTCCTCGGCCCGGGCCCTCACCGAGGAGGCTTACGCGGCGGCGGCCCGGCTGCGTCCGAACCCGCTGCCGGCGCGTCGGACGATGACCGCAGTGCTCCGTCCGGCGGCCGCGACGCGCTGGCGGCCGGCCCGGGTTGGCTGAGTCGTCAATTAGGCCGTGAGCCCGGTCACACTCACTCGAAATCGGGCGGACGGCTCGATCGGCAGCATTGTTCCCACGAATTCGAGGCCATTGCCGACGGCCTGTCCGGTTGTCGCCCGCAGGCGCCGCCGTAACCGGTTGTCCCATCGAGTCGCGTCAGCGGCAATACGCGCAGAAATTGCTGCGACAGTTCAGGTTTACGCAGGTGAACCTGACTTGGCAGGGTGCGGAGCGGCCAGTAGTGTCGTCCCGTCCGGTGCGGTAACCGATCGCAAGAGGCGACGCCGCGCTGACCCGCTTAATCGTGATCAACGAACCGGGGACCCACCAGTAAGTCCGGGGTGAATCCGCGAGCCACGGCCCGCGGTAGGGCGATCTTCCCGCCCGAATCCGTCAGCTAACCCGGTAGGCGGTGTCGGAAGGAGTTCCATCGTCGTGCAGCAACTCTCGACCCCTCGATTGTTCCCCCGCCTCCACGGCGCCGCGGTACCCCCGCTCATCCGTCCAGTGACGGTGAGCTGACCCCCGGGTCACCGCCTCTTCCGCCCGGCCGCGCCGGGCATTCCCCTGAGCGGTTCATCATCCGCGGACCACGGTCCGCGCGCTGGCGCCTGCCCGGATATCGGTCCGGCCCCGGTGTGCCGCTCTCCCCCTGATCCGTGGAGGACCCCGTGAAGCACACCCTGAAGCGTCAGCTCCGCCGCCTCACCACCGAGCGTCCGTACCAGATCGTCACCGCCTCCGCTGCGGCCCTCGTGATCGCGACCACCACCGGTGCTCTGTTCGCCGGCGCCGACGACGCCCCGGCCAGCCAGCACACCGCGACCACGGTCGCCGAGATGCGCAGCGACTCCGTTGCCTCCCGTGGCGAGGCGCGTGCCGCGTCCCCCTCGGCCAGCACCGCGCCGACCACCGCTGCCCCCGCGCCGGCCACCAAGGCCGCGTCGCCCGCCGCCAAGGCCAGCAGCAACCCGGACCTGACCAGTAAGCCGAAGCCGCCCGCGACCAAGGTGCTCGACTACGACTACCAGGTGCAGAACACGTACTACAACTGTGGCCCGGCTGCCACCCGCAACGCCCTCAGCGCCGCCGGCATCGACCGCACCCAGGGTGAGCTGGGCGCCGAGCTGGGCACCACCGAGATGGGCACCAACTCGGCCCTGGACACCACTCGGGTGCTCAACGCCGAGGTGAAGGGCTCCCCGTACCGGACCCGAATGTTCGCCGGCACGCCCAGCCCGGCCCAGATGGACCAGCTCCAGGCCGACGTGGTCAAGGCGATCACCGACGGCCGCGGCGTGGTGGCCAACGTCGCCGGCGACGCCACCGACACCGATGGCGGCTGGCACTCCTACGGCGGCGGCCACTACATCGCCGTGGTGGGTTACAAGGACAACGGCCGGACCGTGCGGATCGCCGACTCGGCCAACGCGGCCGACCCGTCGTACTGGATCACCACGATCAACCTGGCCAACTGGATCGCCACTCGGGGCTACTCCGCCTGACCCGGGCGTAGCCGCCGCGGGCGCCGTCCCCCACAAGGGGCCGGCGCCCGCGGCGTCTCTGTCCGTGCGATCAGTAGCTGATGAAGCCGTACAGCGCGAGGTGGTTCGACTTCGTCCCGCTGACCGTGTGGTCGATGCCGGACGGCTGCACGCTGCCCTTCACGAAGAGATAGTCGATCTTGCTGGAGCCGCTGGTGGCCTTCGACCCGTAGCCGGTCATGCCGTACCCGCCCAGCGTGCCGGGCGCGATGCCAGTGCGGTTCGCGTCGATGCCCACGATGCGGATCGTGGAGGCGTTCAGCAGGCTGGTCGCGTCGGCACCGAGGTGGATGCCGCTGTTGGCGATGCCCCGGTCGCCGTCGCCAGCGCACGCGTTCTGCCGGTTCTCCTGCGGTAGGTGCATCGTCGCGGCGAACACGCTGGTGCCGGTGGCCTTGATGGTGAACCGGGCCGCGATGGCGCTGGTCCGCTTCCACTTGTAGTAGTCGGTGCTGTCCGGGTCGCTGTTCGGCGGCTTGTACAGGGTGCACCCGGCGCCGTTGGCGTAGGCCGTGCCGGGCTTGAGCCAGCCCGCGCTCCAGTACTTCGAGATGTCACCGGCGGCGAGGCTGAGCGTCCGGGTGTTCCAGATGATCCCGTTGGTCTGCTTCTTTTTGAGGTCGCCGAGCGACTGCGAACTGCACTTGTGCGTGCTGCCCCACGGCTCCGGGTCACTCCACGCCACGATCGCACCGTAGGTGCCCGCCGGGTGGCCGAACTTGGCCGACAGTTGGTCGGCGTACGCCTCGGCCTGGCCGGTGCCGCGCACCTGCTGCACGATCAGGATGTCGGGTGCCACCACGCCACTGGTGCCGGTGCGGCCGGCGTCGTCGACCAGGATCGAGGTCAGGTGGTCCGGCCCGGAGATCCGGGTGCACGTCCCGTCGGAGTTGTTCACCACCAGGTTCTCGATGTTGTTGTTGTAGACCCGCAGGACCCGGTCGGCCGCCGCGACCGCGGTGGCGCCCTGCGTGGGGCTGGTTGACGATGTGCCGAGCGCGGGAGCGCTGGGCGCGGTGGCGAGCGCGACGGCCGCCAGGGCCGCCACCAGTGTTGATCGATGCCTCCTGCGCACGGTCGGCTCCTCTCCACGGTGGGCTCGACGGGTGGCTGGGCCCGTCCAGGCGCCGAACTCTACAGTGGATCTTCCCTGGTCGCGGTCCCCGCGCGCATCGGCGGTGACGACTCTCGTACCCGGGGGCGAACCGTGGAAGACTGCGGCCGTGGTGGATGAATCAGGTGGCCGGACAGGCCGCGGGCCGATCCTGTTGCTGCTGCACGGGATGGGGGCGACCGGAGACGTCTGGCTGCCCTGGGCCCCACTGCTGGAGCAGCACTGGCCCGGGCGGTGGCTGGCACCGGACCTGGCCGGTCACGGTTGGTCGGCCCCGCTGCCGTCGTACTCCTTCGAGGGGTTCGCCGAGCGTATCGCCCACGGCCTATCCGCCGACGACCGGATCGTCGTGCTCGGGCACTCGCTGGGCGGGGTGGTGGGCCTCGCGCTGGCCGCCCGCGCCGCCGGGATGCCGGTGGACGCGGTGGTCGGGCTGGGCATCAAGGCGGTCTGGTCACCCGACGAGCTGAGCCGCTCCGCCGAACTCGCCGCCCGCCCGGTGAGCTGGTTCGCCAGCCGCACCGAGGCGGCCCGCCGCTACCTGCGGGTCTCGGGGCTCGCCGGCCTGATCCCGTCGGATGATCCGGTGGTGGACGCCGGGCTGCGCCAGGTCGACGGCCGGTGGCGGCTGGCGATGGACTCGACCGCGTTCGCCGTCGGCGAGCCCCACCTCGCCGCTCTGCTGGCCGCGACCGACGTGCCGGTGGTGCTGGCCCGCGGCGAGCACGACCCGATGGTCACCGACGCACAGCTCAAGGAGTTCGGCGTACCGGTCGTCACGCTGCCGGGGCTCGGGCACAACGCGCACGTGGAGGACCCGGCGGCGGTGCTGGCGCTGCTGGACGCGTACCGCTGAGCTGCTACACCGGGGTGGCGGTGGCCAGGGGCTTCGCCGGCTCCAACTCGTGGCGGGCGGCGGTCAGGAACGCCTCGGCGTACGACTCGGCCGGGAAGTCACCCAGGTAGCGGCGGCGGGTCGCCCAGCGCGCCTCGGCCAGCGGGTCGGTGTCCAGCAGGGCGGCCAGCACATCGTCCACATTCGACATGTCCCGGCGTAGCACGTAGCCGGCGCCGGCCAGCGGGAAGCGCTCCACGAACCGGTCGCCCTCGTCGCCCATGTCGGTGACCGCGTAGGGCTTGCCGGAGTAGAGGTAGTCCGAGATCACCCCGGACACGTCGGAGACCAGCGCGTCGGACCGGTTGACGCACTCGGTCAGGCTCAGCTCCCGGGCCGCCGCGCCCATCACGTGCTGCCGCCCGGTGCGGGCCCGGTCGGCGACCAGCAGCTCGGTCAGCCGGCCCAGTTGCCGGGCCGAGGCCGGGTTCTGCGCGGTGTACGGGTGGGCACGCAGGATCACCGTCGCGCCGCGCTCCAGCAGCCGGCGCAGCAGCTCCTCCGCCACCGGCAGCGAGCAGTAGTCGGCGTCGGCGTGGTGCCCGGTCCAGGTCGGGGTGTAGAGCACGGTCGGGTTCGCCAGCCCGCGCACCGGCTCCGGGCGTACCTCGATCGACTCGACCTGCGGGCGGCCCACCACCACGAACTTCTCCGCCGGGATCTGCACCCCGGCGCGGGCGTACCGGTCGATCGCGGCCGGACCGGCCACGAAGATCCGGTCGAAGATCCCCGAGACCGGGTTGGCGCTCGGCGCCTTGTCGCTGTCGCCGTGGTGCAGCTGCACGTGGGTGAGCTGGGTGAACCGGATGCAGTGGCTGTTCTTCGCACCGTGGTTGACGTAGAACGCCGCCCGCAGGCTGGGCACCAGCGCCTCGTCCATCGCCCGCAGGGTGGGGCAGTAGACCACCGGCGCGTCGGTGGCCGCGGCGATCGGCGCCAGGAACTCCGGCTCGCGCAGCACGACCATGAACGGCCGGCCGATCCGCTCCAGGTACGGCAGCCACATGGTGACCTGGTACTCGGAGCCGGGCGGCGCGGAGAAGTAGAGCAGGAACTCCGGCTGGTGCCGGCGCAGCGCGCGGGCCACCGCCCCGCCACCGGCGGTCGGCCGGAACCGCCGCCGGGCCAGGTCCAGTGCGACCGCCCCGGCTCCGGCGCCCACCAGCAGGCTGGCGACCAGCGCCACGGCTGCGGGCAGGGTCAGCGCGGCGGCCAGCGTGACCGCGGCGAGCAGCCCGAGCAGGGCGGTGCCGAGCTGATCGGCGATCACCGGGGTCCAGGTCCGGACCGGCAGGTTGGCCCCCCGGATCTCCAGGTTGCCGGCGGTCCGCAGCGGCCCCACCAGCAGCACCAGCCCCAGCAGGACCAGGGCGGTGGCGACCAACGCGGGGTCGAACCCGTCGTCCAGCCGCCGGGAGTATCCGACCAGGACCGCGGCAGCGATCAGCGCCGTCTCCGCGACGAGGTCCGCGCTGGGCCGGATCCGCCGTTCGGCGGCCGCCGCGGCCAGTGCGGCGACGGCCAGCGCCAGCCCCCACCCGGTGGCGCCGGTCAGCGCCACCACGACGAACGCCAGCACGGCCAGGCCGGTGCTCAGGCACCGGGCGGCCAGCTTTCGGACCAGGTCACCGCGCATGTCGCTCCGTTCGCCGCCGTCCCGGATCTGCCGCCGTCAGCGTCAGCTCGCGGAGACCGCGCCAGCGGGCGCCTCGACCCGACCCGGCCCGGACTGGGCCGGCACGGTCGGCGCGGGGCCGTCACCGGGTGCCCGGCGTACGTCGATCACCTGGCCGGTCAGATCGGAGATCAGCACGTCCAGCGACGACTGGGCGACGGCCTCCGCGGCGAGCAGGGTGTGCTCCGGCTCCTCGCCGAACGCCCGGGTCCGCATCGGGGTCGCGGTCCGCTCCGGGTTGATGCAGTTGACCCGTACGCCGAACTCGGCCCACTCGTCGGCGAGCGCCTGGGTGAGGTTGACCAGGGCGGCCTTGGTGGCCGAGTAGAGCGCGTAGCGGGCCCGCCCCCGGGTGTAGGAGCTGGAGGTGTAGAGCAACAGCTGACCCTTGGTCTGCTGCAGGTACGGCAGGGCCTGCCGGGCGATGGTGACCGGGCCGACGAAGTTGACCTGGAGCACGCGGTCCATCGTCGCCTCGTCCATCTCGGTCAGGGCGCCCTTCTCCAGGATCCCGGCGGTGACCACCACGTGGTCGATCCGGCCGGTGGCCTCGAAGGCGGTCTTCAGCGCGGCCTCGACGTCCTCGGCGCGCTCCACGTGCGTGCCGGTGGTGGAGCGGCTGAACGGGAAGACCTGCGCGCCGTAGCGCTGGGCCAGCTCGCTCAGCTCGTGGCCGATGCCGTAGCTGCCGCCGAACACCACGACGGTGCGGCCGGTCAGCTCCTCGGTGTAGCTGCGGTGGTCGGTCAGCCGGGGCGCCTGCGCCGCGGCGAGCTGGAAGAGCTTGTCCGCCAGGTGCACGTCGACCGGGTGGGTGACCTTGATGTTCTCGTCCGAGCCGTCGATCACCTTGATCGGGGTGCCGGGCAGGTAGCGCAGCACCACCCCGCAGTCGTCGGTGGCGGAGAAGTTCGGGTCACCCTCGGCGATCCGGTACGCCTCGCGGATGGTGGGGGAGCGGAACGCCTGCGGGGTCTGGCCCCGACGCAGCCGGGAGCGCACCGGGATGTCGGTGATGCAGTCGTTGTCGTCCACCTGGATGATCGTGTCCGCGGACGGGATGGCCACGTCCACGGCGTCGTAGGTCCAGAGGGCGTTCACGCACTCGCGCACGATCCGGCCGCTGAGCAGCGGGCGCACCGCGTCGTGGAAGAGGATGTTGCAGTCCGCCGGGCCGACCGCGTCCAGCGCGATCCGAGTGGTCGCGTTGCGGGTTTCGCCGCCCTCGATCACCTGGGTGACCTTGCGTAGGCCGGCCTTCTCGACGATCAGCCGGGCGTCCTCGACGTGCCCGGTGGCCATCAGCACGATGATCTCGTCGATCTCCGGCGCGGCCTCGAAGACGGCCAGGGTGTGCTCGATGATCGGCTTACCGGCGATCTTCAGGAGCTGCTTCGGGATGCCGAGGCCCAGCCGGGTCCCGGTGCCGCCGGCCAGCACCACGGCCACCGTCCGCGAGGGCCGCCACGGTGCCGGGGTCTCCGGTGCGGCGTCCGGGCCAGTGGTCTGGTCCTGCGTCATTGCCGGATCCTCACTCTCAGGAATGCGTTAACGGAAGGTTCCGCCCGAGCGGCGACGGAATGAACCTTAACGCGCGGACCGCGTCACCCCAACGGGGGAGACGCGGTCGACGGCGCCGTGTCGATGCCGGAGGTTCTCCGGCGCTCTACTTGCTGTTCGCATAGGCCTCGTATGCCCGGATGACCTCGTCGGTGGGCCCGTCCATCCGCAGGACGCCGGATTCCAGCCAGATTGTCCGTTCACAGGTGTCGCGCACCGAAGAGAGCTGATGGCTGACCAGGAACACGGTGCCGGCCCCCTCCCGCAGCTCCCGCACCCGCTGCTCGCTGCGCTTGCGGAAGCCCTTGTCGCCGGTGGCGAGCGCCTCGTCGATGAGCAGCACGTCGTGCTTCTTCGCCGCGGCGATGGAGAAGCGCAGGCGGGCCGCCATGCCGGAGGAGTACGTACGCATCGGCAGGCTGGCGAAGTCACCCCGCTCGTTGATCCCGGAGAAGTCGATGATCCCGGCGGCCTGCTGGGCCACCTCGTCGGGATGCATCCCCATGGCCAGGCAACCGAGGACGACGTTGCGCTCACCCGAGAGGTCGTTGAGCAGTGCCGCGTTCACACCGAGCAGCGACGGCTGCCCCTGGGTGTAGATCGCGCCCCGGTTGACCGGCAGCAGGCCGGCGATGGCCCGCAGCAGGGTGGACTTGCCGGAGCCGTTGCTGCCGATCAGCCCGATCGCCTCGCCCCGGTACGCGGTGAACGACACCCCCTTCACCGCGTGCACCTCCCGGATGTTCGGCGCGGAGGTGCGCTTGATCAGCCGGCGCAGCGCGGCCACCGGAGTGGTGCCACCGGCGGCGCCCTGGTGCACCCGGTAGATGAGGTGCGCGTCGTCCACCACCACGGTCGGGATGCGCTCCTCGACCGGAGCCAGCGTCACGGTCGCCTGGAGGGAGTCGTCGAAGTGCTCAACCACGGCCGTACTCCTGTTCGCCGCGCCAGAAGTAGATGAAGCCACCGATCCCGGCCACCAGCGCCCACCCCGCGCCGACCAGCCAGAGCTGGGTCAACGACTCGTTGAGCAGTGGCGCCTGCTCCAGCAGCGTGTACCGGGCCAGCTCGATGTAGACCAGCATCGGGTTGTACTGCAC
Source organism: Micromonospora sp. NBC_00389 (assembly GCF_036059255.1). Lineage (NCBI taxonomy): Bacteria > Bacillati > Actinomycetota > Actinomycetes > Micromonosporales > Micromonosporaceae > Micromonospora > Micromonospora sp. NBC_00389. Next base: position 3,710,799 of record NZ_CP107947.1, read on the forward strand.
CAGCGTCGTCGCCCAGCCGGGCAGCCGTTCGAAGAGGCTGACGCTGTAGAGGACGCCGGAGCCGTACATCCAGGTGCGCAGGATGAACGGCATGACCTGCTTCAGGTCGCTCGCCTTGGCGCCCATCCGGGCCACCAGCAGCACGACGCCCGCGTTGAACACCGCCTGCAGGATCAGGGCCGGCACCAGCATCAGCCACTTCAGGGTGATCGGCTCGCCGGTGGCCAGCACGATGCCGATCAGCACCACCATCGAGGCCAGCAGCTGCTGGAACTGGGTCATCGTCGTGGACAGCGGCAGGGTGGCCCGGGGGAAGTGCAGCGCCCGGATCATCCCCAGATTGCTGCTGATCGACTGAGTGCCGGCCAGGACGGCGCTCTGGGTGAAGTTGAAGATGAACAGGCCCGTGGTCAGGTAGGCGATGTAGTTCGGGATGTCGTTCTGCGCCAGCACCACACCGAAGATCAGGTAGTACACCGCCGCGTTGGTCAGCGGGGTGAGAACCTGCCAGAGCTGTCCCAGCTTGGCGTTGCTGTACGAGGCGACCAGTTTGGCGTTGGCGTACGCGGCGATGAAGTGCCGGTAGGCCCACAATCGGCGGCTGTACTCGGCGAGGCTGGGTCGCTCACCGGCGACCCGTAGCCCGTGCCGAGCGGCCAGCTGCGCCTGGGTCAGGCCCGTTTCAGGGTCGACCAGCGCGGTGGTGGCCATGGAAAGGGCGCTCCGATCTTTCGGGACGACGGGTTGCTCGCGACGATGGAATCCTAGTGGGAGTTGTGCGCGGAGCGCCGCCTCGTCGCTGCGAGGACAGTAGTCCGAAACACGTCGGGACGCAACCGTACCGTCGTTGCGCTACTCTGGCCTTCGTGACCTGCGAGAAGAGTCCCTGGTGACGACCGAGAAGAGGCGCGCTCCGGCCGGCGCGGCGGTGCTCCGTGGTGAGATCACCACGGCCATCCGGCGCGCGCTGATGCAGGAGCTCGCCGCGGTCGGCTACGGCCGGCTCTCCATCGAGGCGGTGGCCCGCCGGGCCGGCGTCAGCAAGACGGCGGTCTACCGGCGGTGGAACTCCAAGCTCGACCTGGTCCTGGAGATGGTCGCCGCCGCGGCGCACGGCAAACTGCCGGCACTTGACACCGGCACCCTGCGCGGCGACCTCGCACTGCTGTTCCAGGTGGTGGCGCACGCGCTGCGCCACCCGCTGGCCTCGCAGATCATCCCGGACCTGTTGGCCGAGGCCGCCCGCAACCCCAGCATCGACCAGACCCTTCGGCAGGTGCTGCACGACCGACAGCAGGAGATCGGCGGCCGCCTGGTCACCCGCGCCATCCAGCGCGGCGAGCTGCCCGCCGACACCGACCCGGACGCCGCAGTCGACCTCATCGTCGGCCCGCTCTACTGGCGGCTCGCCATCGCTCGCCTCCCGCTCACCGACAGCTACCTGGACAGTCTGGTCGAATCCGTGGCCCTCGGGCTCGGTGTGGACAGCCCCTGTGCCCGACCTCGGGCGGCCCCGGTCTCCGGCTGAGCACGCCCGCGACACCCGCCACGAGGGGGATCGGTTCAGCTGTCGGTCTCCGCTAGGCTGCCCCATTGACACCCGGCCGTCACTGTGCCGAAACCCGCCCCTGATCCGCCCGACGAGAAGGACACCCGTGGCCAACGTCGACAGCATCGCCGTCGCGCCCACCAGCACGGACCCGGCACCGGGGTCCGACCAGGCTCCCCAGCCCAGCACCGGCCCCGCCCGCGTCCCGGCAGCCAGGTTCCGCACGCTGGTGGCCGCCACCCCGGCGCTGCTCACCGATGGCGCCGTGGTCGCGTTCGCACTCTGGACCGTGCTCTACCACGCGGCCTTCCTGGGGGACCTGCGCCCGTCGGTGACCTTCCGGATCTGGCTGGTCGCCTGCGTGCTGCTCGCCGTCGTGGCCCTGCTGCGCGCCCGCCGCCGTTCCGCCGGCACCCTGAACGCCAGCGAGCCGGCCTCGGCCGATCCGGCACCCGCGCCGCCCGCCGTCGACCGTCGCCTGCTGATCGGGGTGCTGGTCGCCGCCGTCGTGGCCGCGATCACCGCCGGAGTGGCCGGGACGGATGTCGACATCTCCTGGTGGATCCCCGCGGTGGCCGGTCTGCTCGCGGCGGTCGGCGGCATCCTGCTGCTGCGCAAGGTCTGGCTGAGTGGCCCGACGTCCGCGTCGGTCGCGCCCGCGCCCACCGCCGCGCAGTCGGCGTACGCGCTGGTCGTCTCGGTGCTGGTCGGGATCTCCTCGTTCTTCCTGGCCCGGAACACCCCGGACGACGTGTACTACGTGGGCAAGTCGGTCTGGATCGCCGAGCGGGACATCGTTCCGCTCAACGACTTCCTGTTCTCCGAGAACGTCCTGCCGGCGATGGGCTCGCAACCGCCGATCCCCTCGATCGAGGTGTTCGACGGCGCGCTCGCCAACGTGATCGGCATCCACGCGGCCTCGGCCACCTGGTACCTGGTCCTGCCGATCATGGCGGTACTCGCGGTGCTGGCGCTCTGGCGGCTGACGCACCGGTGGGCGCCGCGCCGCCCGGTGCTCGCCTTCAGCGTGGCCGTCGCGTACCTCTACCTGGTCGTGGGCGGGGACGCCGCACTGGGGACGTTCCACCTGCCCCGGCTGTACGAGGGCAAGGGCATGTTCGTCTCGGCGGTGATCCCGCTGATGTGGCTCTACCTGACCGAGTGGTTCGACAACCGCTCCCGGCGCAGTCTGCTGCTCATCGTGGCGCTGTCGATCACCGCGATCGGCCTCACCACCACCGCCGCGATCATCCTGCCGATGCTGGTCGGCGCCGCCGGCTTCGCCATGCTCCTGGTCGGGCGGTGGAAGGCCGCACTGGTGGCCGGGGTTGCCGCGCTCGCGTACCCGATCGGCTCGGTGGTCGTCTCCCGCCTGGTGCTCGGCGGGATGAGCGCCAGTGGCGCGGACGATGCCTTCTTCGACGCGGCGTACACCTACCGGCGGACGCTGATGGTCGGCGTGGTCGGAGTGATCGGCGGCCTGGCGCTCTGGTGCGGCCCGCTGCTGGCCCGTCGTCGCACGCCCGCGCTGATCACAGCCGGTGCCACCCTGGCGCTGAGCGTGCTGTTCGTTCCCGGCGTGCTGGAAGCGATGAGCGCGCTCAGTGGCATCTCGGTGGTGCTCTGGCGGGTGCCGTGGCTGCTCGCCCTGCCAACGCTGATCGGGTTGCTCTGCACCGTGCGCGTGCCGGTCGCGTCACGGGCTATCCGCCGCGCGGCGTCCGGCGGGATCGCGGTGCTGCTGGTCGCGTCGTTCGCCCTCTTCGCCACCCCGATGTGGTCGCCGACGAGCTGGGTCGACGTGCACGACCGACCCACGTGGAAGCTGCCCCAGCAGCGCCAGTCGATCGCCTTCTGGATCAAGGGGCTGGACCGGCCGCCGGGCCTGCTGCTCGCGCCGAAGACGATCATGCGGACCTCCCTGATCGTCACCAGCGAGGTCCGGGTCGTCCTGCCCCGCGACTTCTACCTCGTCGAGTACGACCTCAACTCGCAGTTCGCCAAGGACCGTCTGCTGCTCGCCGCGTTCGCCGACGGCGGCGACACCACCCCGTCGCCGTCCGAGCTGGCGCCAGCGCTCGACCGGCTGGACGTGGGAACCATCTGCGTCTACAACGGCAACCAGTACGCCCGCGACATGGCACCACAGCTCGGCTACCAGGAGTTCGCCGAGCGCCGGGCACCCGGTGCGATGACCTGCTTCCGGCGGGTCGGCTGAGCGCACGCCCAGCAGAGATGGCCGGCTCCGTTGTGGTGCCCGGCTTACCGAGCTACGGAGCTTTGACCGGAATGGTGCCGGATACCCGAGCGACGCCATCGTGTCCCTTCGCGTTAAGGTCGCAGTCACACGTGGCCGGCCGCCACGAGGAATCGGGGCCGCGGCCACCGTGGCCCGCCGCACTCCTGCGGGTGCGGTCGGCCAGGCGCGGCGGGAAGTGACGCCGACCACCACGGGCCCAGCCCGTCCTCGAACTCGTAGGGAGCGAACTCTTTGTTCGGCACGTTGACAGGACGCATCGGAGTGGCCGCCCAGAGCGCGCTGCTGGTGCTGTCCTACCTGGTCATGCTCGTCGCCGGCGCACTCGGCTGGATCGGTCTGTTCGCCGTTGCCGGGCTGATCGCCGTGCTCGGCGAGTTCGCCCTGTCCCGTTGGTCGCCGCCGTCACTGCTGCTGCTGGACAAGGTCGGCCTGCACTGGTCGTACCGGCAGCTGACCCGGGACCTCGCGGCCGTGCTGGTGGTCGCCGCGGAGGTGTCTCTCAGCGGCACCGAGCTGACCTGGCTGCTGGTCCTGCCGGCCACCGTCTGGGTCGTCTCGGTCTTCGCCGGAGCGCTCTCCACGATGATCGACCGTCGTAACCCGCTCTCCGCCATGGTGCGCAACATCGAGCTGGGTCCGCTGCGCTCGGCCCCCCGGCCGCCGGCCTGGGCGGCCGCGGTCGCCGGGGACCGGATGCCCCTGCTCAACGTGCTGCTCGTGCCGGCAGCCGTCGCGGCCGCGGTGCAACACGACCCGACGCCGTTCTTCGTCGCCGCGGTGGTGGCGGTGGTGGCGACCGGACTGGTGGGCGCGATCATCGCGCTGACCTGGCTGCGTGGCCGGGGTACCGGGCAGGACCCGCTGCTGCCCGCCGTCCAGCGTTGGTTGGACACCCACCGGCCCGAGGTGGCGCTCTACTTCGCCGGCCCGGCCAAGGACGTCTACCAGGCGAACATGTGGCTCGCTCCGACCGAGGCGCTGGGCCAGCCCGCGGTGGTGCTGATGCGCAACCGGGAGGCGTTCCTGGAGTTGGCCGACACCCGGCTGCCGGTGATCTGCGTACCGGCCGGGGTGGACTTCATGAACCTCGAGCTCAGCAGCGTCCGCGCGGCGCTCTACTCCGCGAACGTCGGCGCGAACATCCACCTGCTCCGCGATCCCGGCATGAAGCACGTCTTCGTCGGGCACGGCGACAGCGACAAGCAGGCCAGCGTCAACCCGTACAGCAAGGTGTACGACGAGGTCTGGGTCGCCGGCCTGGCCGGCCGGGAGCGGTACGCCCGGGCCGGGGTGGGCGTGCTCGACTCGGACATCGTCGAGATCGGCCGGCCGCAGCTGGCCGGTGTGCACACCTTCGGCGCCGAGTCGGTGGACCAGCCGTTCACCGTCCTCTACGCGCCCACCTGGGAGGGATGGCTCGACGACGACCCGTACCACACCTCGCTGGTGCTGATGGGGGAGCGGATCGTCAAGGGGCTGCTGGCCACCAATCCCCGGGTGCGTCTGATCTACAAGCCGCACCCGCTCACCGGGTCGCGGTCCAAGGCTGCCAGGGTCACGCACGAGCGGGTGGTGGATGCCATCCGGGCCGCCGGCGGCAACCCGAACGCGGCCTCTCTGGACGGGACCGCGCACCTGGTGGTCACCGGCCGCACGCCGGCGCTGTTCGACTGCTTCAACCAGACCGACCTGCTGATCAGCGACGTGTCCAGTGTGGTCTCCGACTTCGTGCAGAGCCAGCGGCCGTACGTGGTGGCCAACCCGGCCGGCCTGCCGGAGGACGAGTTCCGCCGGGAGTACCCGACCGCGCGGGCCGCGTACCTGCTCTCCAAGGACTGCGGCGAGCTGGAGAAGATCGTGGCGGTGACCCGGGCCGGCGACGACCCGATGACCGAGGCCCGCCGGGAGCTGAAGACCTACCTGCTCGGCCCCGCCGAGGCCAACCCGATGGACCGGTTCCAGGAGGAGATCGGCCGTCTCTGCCGCTGAACCTCGCGTTCGGAGATCCGCGCCCGGCCCGACACCCGTCGGGCCGGGCGCGGTCACGTCAGCCCAGCAGGGCGGCCACCGCGTCGGGCACCGGGACGTCGGCCGGCAACGCCCGCGCCGCCGCCACCGCCGTCACCGGCAGCGGGCCGTACAGGTGCGGGAAGGGTTGCCCGCCCCGCGACGGCTCCCAGCGCAGCGCGTCGCCCAGCCGCTCCTCCTCGACGCTGAGCAGGGTCAGCCCGCTCGCTCCGCTGAAGTATCGGCTGGCGGTCTGCACCACCTGGTCCGGACCGGAGAGGTGGATGAACCCGGACTCGTGGTCCATCGCCGTGCCGGTGAAGGTGCCGGCGGCGAGGGCGTCGTTCCACTCCGCGGTCGGCAGCAGTTTGTAGATCACAGCGGCAGCCTACGTGCGCCTCGCGGCCGTCCCCGCCCGGTTTTCGCGCGTACCGCCTCGGCCGTCGCCCCCTGCCGGGCATGCTCAGGTGGAGCGGCCGCGGAGGGGATGGCGATGGAGAGCTACGACGACGACTGGACCGACAGCCAGCGCGCGCTGTACGACGAGTGCTACCGGGCCGGCGGCGAGTGGGCGGACGATCCGGACACCCCGTCCGACGACGTGCAGCACGTGATCAACCTGGCCGAGGCGGACGACGACGCCTTCCAGGACGCCGAGATCGACTACGCACCCCTGGTCGACGCGGTCACCCAGGCCAGCGGGGTCAACGTCACCAGCGTGCCGGCCCGCCACGACGACCCCGGTTTCCGGGGCTTCACCGACGGCGTCCGGGACGCCACCGCCGACGACGTCTTCGGCCTCTGACCGACCCGTCCGGGAGGCGGCCCTCCCGCTCGCGCCCTGCTTCTGCCACCATTCGCTGGACAGCGCTGCGAACGGACGGGGGCACAGGTGCGGATCCTGCTGGTGGAGGACGACCGTCGGGTTGCCGCCGCGCTCTCCTCCGCCCTCACCCGCCGCGGCTACCAGGTCGAGCACGCGGCCACCGTCGCCGCGGCGCTCTCCGCCGCTCCGTGCGACCTGGTGCTGCTCGACCTGACCCTGCCCGACGGGGACGGCACCGACCTGTGCCGGGAGCTGCGTCGGCGCAGCAGCCAGCTCGGGATCATCGCGGTGACCGCGCGGGGCGAGGAACGCGATCGGGTGCTCGGCCTGCGCCTCGGCGCGGACGACTACGTGGTCAAGCCGTTCTCGATGGTGGAGTTGCAGGCCCGGATCGAGGCGGTGCTGCGCCGGGCCGCGAACACCGCGCCGGAGCGGCACCTGATCGAGGCCGGGGCGGTGCGCATCGACGTGGCCGCCCGGACGGTGAGGGTGGACGGCCGCGAGGTCACGTTGACCCGCAAGGAGTTCGACGTGCTGCTCTCGCTGGCCCGCCAGCCGGGGGTGGCGGTGCCCCGCGACCGCATCCTGCTCGACGCCTGGGGCACCACCTGGGCCGACCGGCACACCGTCGAGGTGCACGTCGGGTCGCTGCGCGGCAAGCTGGGCGACGCCCGCCTGGTGGAGACCGTACGCGGGGTCGGCTACCGGCTGCGCGATGCGTGAGGGGCTGCCGTGCGCCGTCGACTGGTGATCAGCTATCTGCTGCTGATGGTGCTCGTCCTCATCGCGTTGGAGAACCCGCTGGCTGTCACCCTGGCCAGCCGCGAGACCGAACAGGTCCGCGCCGACCGGCTCGCCGACGCCACCCGGTTCGCCTCGCTGGCCGGGCCGGCGCTGCGCGGCGGCGGGCCTGGCCCGCTCGAAGCGGAGCTGCGCAGCTACGACGAGCTGTACGGGATCGGCGCGGCGGTCGTCGACCGGGACCGGCGCACCGTGTTCGCCTCGGCGAGCTGGCGGCCCGCCGGGGGGACCGCGACGGCTCTGGACATCGCGCTGTCCGGGCAGCAGACCAGCACCCCCGCCACGGTCTGGCCGTGGACGGCCGGCGCGGTGGTGGTGGCGGTGCCGATCAACGACGGTGGCGAGGTGCTCGGCGCGGTGGTGATCGTGACGTCGGTCGACCCGATCCGCCGGGCCGTCACCTCCTGGTGGTTGCTGCTCTTTCTGGCCGGCCTGCTCGCCATGCTGGCCTGCGTACTCACCGCGTTCGGGCTGGCCAGCTGGGTGCTGCGCCCGGTCACCGAGCTGGACGCGGTCACCCATGAGATCGCCGAGGGCGATCGGGGTGCCCGGGTGCAGCACCGACTCGGCCCGTCGGAGCTGCGCCGGCTCGCGGCCAGCTTCAACCACATGGCCGACGTGGTCTCCGACGTGATGGACCGGCAGCGCGCGTTCGTCGCGCACGCCAGCCACCAGCTGCGGAACCCGCTCACCGCGTTGCGGCTGCGGGTGGAGGAGCTGGGTCCCAGCCTCACCGACCCCGACGGGCGCTCCGAGCACCGGCTGGCGCTGGAGGAGACCGACCGGCTGGCGCTGGTGCTCGACGCGCTGCTCACCCTGGCCCGGGCCGAACGCGAGGAGAACGAGCGGGTCACCGTGGACGCCGCCGCCGTGGCCGCGTCCCGGGTGGCCGCGTGGGCGCCGTTGGCCCGGCACCGGTCGGTCGCGCTGCGGCTCGCCACGAGCGACGCCCCGGCGTACGCCCGGACCGTGCCGACCGCCGTCGACCAGGCTCTGGACGCATTGATCGACAACGCGGTGAAGTTCAGTGGGGCCGGCGGGGCGGTGACGGTGACCGTGGCCCGCCGAGACCAGGGGGTGGCTCTGGAGGTGCGGGACACCGGCCCGGGGATGACCGAGAGTCAGCTCGGGCAGGCCACCGAGCGGTTCTGGCGGGCACCGGACGCACAGAACGTGGACGGCGCCGGGCTCGGCCTGACCATCGCCGCGGTGCTGGTGGACGCCTCCGACGGGCGACTCACCATGCGACCGGGGGAGCGGCGCGGGCTGGTCGCCGCCCTGTGGTTCCCGGCGCCCGCACCCGACCCCGAAGCCGACCCGGCCGACGGGGAACCGACCGCCGACCTGCGGCCCGCCCCGGCTCGGTAGCGGTCAGGGCTTGGCCGCGCGGTACCAGGCGGCGGCCCCCGGGTGCAGCGACAGCGGCGCGGTGGCGATCGCCGAGCGGGGGCTCATCTGCCCCGCCGCCGGATGCGCGGCGCCCAACTCGGCCCGGCGCTCCATCAGCAGCCGGGTCACCTCCCGGACCAGCCGCTCCGGCAGGTCGGCCCGGACGATCAGGTAGTTCGGGTCGGCCACCGTGGTCACCGGGTCCACGCCGTACACCGAGCGGGGGATGTCCCGGGAGACGTAGACCTGGCCGTAGCGGGCGCGCAGCGGCTCCGTCCACTCGCCGAGGTCCACGATTCGGGTGGCGCTGCGTCCGGCCAGCTCCTTGATGCCCTGCACCGGCAGTCCGCCGGAGAAGAAGAACGCGTCGATCTCCCCGGCGCGGAGCGCGGCCACCGAGTCGTCCAGCCCGAGCCGCTCCCGGAGCACCCCGTCGCCGCCGAGCTGGGCCACCTCCAGCAGCCGCATCGCGGTGATCTCGGTGCCTGATCCGGGTGCGCCGACGGAGACCCGCCGGCCGCGCAGGTCGGCGACCGTGCGGACCGGCCCGCCGCCGGTGGTGACCAGGTGCAGCTGGTCGTCGTACACCCGGGCGACAGCGTTGACCGACGGGCTTTCCGAGGTGGTGGTGGGCAGCACGTCGGCCTGGGTGAAGCCCAGTTCGGCTGCTCCGGAGCCGATCAGCCGGACGTTCTCCGCCGAGGCGGCGGTGACCACCACGGTGGCCCGCACGTTGGGCAGCTCCCGGTTGAGGATGGCGGCCAGGGACTGCCCGAAGGCGTAGTAGACGGCGGTCGGGCTGCCGGTGGCGATCCGGATCGGCAGCGGCTCGGCCTGGGCGTCCCGGCAACTGGCGGCACCGGCCACGGTTGTGGCCAGCAGCAGCGCCAGCAGCGCGGCCATTCCCACGCGGCGGCGGCCGAGCCGGCCGGACGAGGTACGACTCACGCGGAGCACTGTGCGCTGCCGGAACGGTGCGCGCAAGCCCCGTTCGGGTGGGTGGGGCGTGCCGGGTCAGCAGGCCGGGCGGCGTTCCGGCTCCGTTTCCGAGCCCCGTGCGGCCTCCATCGCCGCGCTGCGCAGAATCCGCTCCCGGTCCGGCCCGTCGGCGACACTGACCAGGAAGCAGCCGGTGCCGGGGCGGAGCACGGCCGGGACATCGAGCACGGCCGCGCTACGGATCAACACCGCGGCCAGGTCCCGGTCAGTGAGCCGTACGCCGAGGATGTGCCGGCGGACGTGCCGCCCGCCGGCCAGCAGCGCCGACCGCCAGGCCGCCGCCGCGAGCCGGGACACCCACCGGCGACGGGCCGGTGAGGCACCGGGCTGCGGCCCACCGAGCAGCTCCCGACGCCCCTGCCACCAACCGGCGTTCAGCAGCCGGGTGTACGCGCCGTGATGCTCCGGGGGCACCCAGAGCCGGTGCAGCTCGTAGCGGCGGCGCAGGCCGCCGACGGCCACCTCCTGGGTCACCGGAATGTCCAGCCGGGCGAGCAGCTGCCGCATCCGCTGAGCGGCGTCCTCCCGGTTGAACTCCACTCCCGGCGAGTGCGACCGGAGCGCCGCGGTCGGCCGGGCGACGGTCGGCAGGGGTGTGCACCGCAACAGGCAGGCGGCCTCGAACGCGTCGCCCAGGGTCAGCCAGTCCAGCGGGGGTGGCGTCGCCGGCGAGCGGAGCCGGTCGAGCAGGGCGGGTTCACGGGCCAACGAGGCGCTCCCTTGTCGGAGTCTGGGTTCCCCTACCGTGACCCCTGCCCTGCCCTTGCGGAACTGATCCCGCCCAGCCTTGAGGAAATCTTGCGGCTGGCGACCCGCCTACAGCTCGGTGACCACCAGATCCACCTGTCGCGGCCGGCCGGCTGGGGCGGCCTGCTCCACGACGGTGTGCTTCAGCTCGCGCAGCGTGCCGACCAGTTCCCCGGCGGTTCGCGGCCGGGCGCCGGCGATCAGCAGGTCACGGACCAGCCGCCCCTTGGTCGCCTTGTTGAAGTGGCTCACCACCGAGCGGACCGGCACACCGTCGACCTCCCGCTCGTGCAGCACCCGCACGGTCACCGTGCGCTCGGCCAACTCCCCGCGCGGCGTCCAGGTGGCCGCGTACGAGCCGGAGCGCAGGTCGAGCACCGGCCCGGTGCCGGCCGCAGCCGTCAGGGCCGGCGCCAGCACCGGCCGCCAGTACGCCGACAGCGCCCCCACGCCGGGCAGCCGGGCACCGATCGGGCAGCGGTACGGCGGGATCCGGTCGGCGAGCCGGACCGCGCCCCACAGGCCGGAGCTGATCAGGATCGACCGGCGGGCCGCCCGCTGCGCCGCCGCCGGCAACGAGGCCAGCTCCAGCGCCTCGTAGAGCACCCCGGTGTAGATCTGCGCTGCCGGCGCGGTGGCCGCCACCCGCAGCCGGGCGTTGCGGCGCAGCTCGCCGCGCTGGCCCTCGCTGAGCCCGAGCGCCGCCCGCGCCGCCGCCTCGTCCGGCCCGGTGCTCAGCGCCACCAGCGCGTCCAGCACCCGCTCCCGGGCCGGGTTCAGCTCGGGCAGCGCGAGCCGGTCCGGGTCCCACCGTCGGCCGGTGCCGGCGTCGGCCTTCCCCTCCGAGGGCGGCAGCAGGATGAGCATCGGACCTCCGCGACGGGTGGGACGGCGGCGCCCACGCGCCGGTTCGGCCAGCGTACGACCCGCCGTTACCGCCAGGGCCGCACCGGGGTGTCGGGGTGGTACACGCGATAGCCGTCGACCTCCCGTACCGGTGCGGCATCGGGCTCGTCGGCGAGCAGTCGACGCAGCCGCCGCTCCATCGGCGAGTCGATCTCCACCACGTAGCCGGGTCGCTCGGCCCGCCCGACCTGCCGCCAGTACGGCAGGTACCGGTTCTGGCCGGGGGACAGGTCATCGTCGAGCACCCCGCAGACCACCGTCTCGTCGGTGTTGAAGACCAGTCGGTTGCAGGTCCAGTAGTCCCCGTACACCTCGTGGGGGCCGTTGGCGCGCAGCGCGGCGGCGAGTTCCCGGGCCTGGCGCTCCTCGGTCCGCGACGCCCGCACGTCGGTGGTCACGAAGAGCACGGTGATCACCAGCATGGTCGCCGTCAGGCCGGCCAGCACGGCGGTGGCCAGTGCGCCGGTGAGCCGACCGAGCACCCCGACCGTGCCCCGCCAGCAGGCCACCGCGGCCACCCAGAGCGGCCAGAGCACCGCCGGCAGCGACAGTTGCAGCACCGACAGGTAGCGGGCGTTGTCCAGCGGACTGGTCGCGGCGAGCGGGCTGCGCACGTACGACAGCAGGGTCAACGCGGCGCCGGCGACCAGGGCGAGCTGCACCACCGGCCGGACCCGCTCCCCGCGCGGCGCTCTCGCGGCCCGGCGGTACGCGAGGACCGCGAGCACCGCGGCGACCACCAGCAGCACCGGGTAGAGCAGCCCGAACCACTGCTGCCAGCGGCCGCAGCCGTCCACCGGGCAGAGCCCGTGCGCCAGCGGCACCCCCTCCAGCAGTCCGCCCCAGATCCGGTCCGACCACGGTGGCAGCGGGCCTTCCTTGGTGCTCACCTCCCGGAACACCGACAGCGAATCGTCACCCGGCGCCGCCCGGAGGTTGTCCCAGAGCATCGGTGCCACCCCGACCACGACGCCCGCCACCAGCAGCAGGCCGGACCAGCCGACGAGTTCCCGCCGCACCGCCCACACCAGCGCCAGCCCGGCCACCGCCAGGTAGGGCAGGATCAGCCAGTCCGACCAGGCGGCCAACCCGACGAGCAGGCCGAACAGCGCGACGGCGAGCCGGCGGCGGTGGACCGTGCCGGCCGCCAGCCCCACGGTGATCAGCAGCATCAGCAGCACCGCCGGCTTCACCTCGGGCCGTCCGCCGACCACGGTAAGCTGATCGCGCACCACCCGCTCCGGCCCGAGCGCCAGCAGGCCGACGATGAAGGCGGCGAACCACGGCGCGCAGAGCCGGCGGGTCAGCCGGTGGATCAGGTAGAGGAAGACCGCGTACAGCGCGAGCATCGGCAGCCGCAGCACCGGCCAGCTCGGCCCGGCCACCGCGACCAGCGGCGCGGCCAGGTACGACTCCAGCATCCCCATGTAGTGCTGGCCGTAGAGGAAGACCGGGTGCTCCCGGCCCTGCCCGATGTGCAGCGCGGCGAGGCCGAAGGTGGCCTCGTCGCTGTTCGACACCGGCACGGTGTACAGCGTCAGGACCAGCCGGTACCCGATGCCGGCCAGCCCGAACAGCAGCGCGACGAGCGCCGGTCGGTCGAGTCGTGGGCGCCACCGCCCACGGTGTTGCTCTGGTTTCGACACGACCACGCCCCCGTCGTCGTCCCGACCGGAGTGTTTCACGCGTGGCGGGCTGGTCGGGGTGGTTCGGCTCAGCCGGGGTCGGCTCGCGTGGCCGTGGCTGTCGACGTGTGGCAGGGTTGGCGCGTGCCACCCACTCCCGCCGGCCAACTGGCCGTTCCGAACCTGCACCGGGCCGCGCGGATCGAGGACGCCGTGCACCAGCTCGTGGAGCGTCGGTTGCGGCGCACCGGCTGGCGGATCAACATCATCGCGTACACCAACTACGGCTCCCCGGGCTGGGTGCGGGTGATGTGCCGGGTGCTGCTCGGTCGGCCGGACACCCGTCAGCGGGGCCGGTTGGACAAGGTCCGCGGCTGGCGCAGCTTCACCACCCTGCCGGCCAAGCACGTCACGGTGACCATCGAGGCCGGCGGCGTGCGGCACGAGACCCGGGCCGACCGCAGCGGCTTCGTCGACACGCTGGTAGAGGCCGACCTGCCGCCCGGGTGGGGCACTGTCCGGCTCAGCGTCCCGGACGCCGAGCCGGTCGACGCGCCGGTGCGCATCCTCGACCCGGACGTCAAGTTCGGCATCCTCTCCGACATTGACGACACGGTGATGGTGACGGCGCTGCCCCGGCCGCTGCTCGCCGCGTGGAACACGTTCGTGCTCGACGAGCACGCCCGCAACGCCGTGCCCGGCATGGCGGTGCTCTACGAGCGGCTGGTCACCGCGCACCCCGGCGCCCCGGTCTTCTACCTCTCCACCGGCGCCTGGAACGTGGCGCCGACGCTGACCCGGTTCCTGTCCCGGCACCTCTACCCGGCCGGGCCGCTGCTGCTCACCGACTGGGGCCCGACGGCGGACCGTTGGTTCCGCAGCGGCCGGGAGCACAAGCGGGTGACCCTGGCCCGGCTGGCCCGGGAGTTCCCCGACGTGCGTTGGCTGCTGGTCGGCGACGACGGCCAGCACGACCAGGAGATCTACCGGGAGTTCGCCGCCGCCCACCCGGAGAACGTGGCGGGGGTGGCGATCCGCCGACTCTCCCCGACCCAGTCGGTGCTGGCCGGTAGCCTGCCCGCCCCGGCCGGCCTCCCGTCGACGGGGCCGGTGGGGCAGAAGTGGCTCTCCGCGCCGGACGGCGCCGGCCTGTGGAAGCTGCTGCGCGACGCCGGCCTGGTCTGACCGCCGGTCCGCCGGGTATCGGGCGGTGGTCGGCGTCGCGAGGTGACTTCGTAGCGGGAAAATTGTGAAGGATACTTGCGCAACGGATCGGCAACCTTGAACATATTTTCGTGCGTAGAGACTATGGTCGATATATGTCAGGGCTGGCGCTGGTAGCGGCGCTGGTGCTCGGCGCGGCAGCCCCCGCCTCCCCACCCGCCCCTCCGGACACCGTGCCGGTGGCCGCCCAGGCGGCCTGCGTGACCGATCCGGCAACCCCGAAGCGGCAGCTACGCGGCATGTGGATCGCCAGCGTGGCCAACATCGACTGGCCCAGCCGCACCGGGCTCACCCAGGCGGCCCAGCAGGCGGAGTACCGGGGCTGGCTCGACCTGGCCCAGCAGCGGCGGATGAACGCCGTCGTCGTGCAGATCCGCCCCGCCGCCGACGCGTTCTGGCCGTCCACCTACGAGCCCTGGTCGCAGTGGCTCACCGGCACCCAGGGCGGCAACCCCGGCTACGACCCGCTGGCCTTCATGGTGGCCGAGGCGCACGCCCGCAACCTGGAGTTCCACGCCTGGTTCAACCCGTATCGGGTCGCCACCCACACCGACCTGACCAAGCTGGCGGCCAGCCACCCGGCCCGCAAGAACCCGGGCTGGGCCGTCGCCTACAACGGCCAGCTCTACTACAACCCCGGCATCCCCGCTGTCCGCGCCTTCGTGCAGGACGCCATGATGGACGCCGTCCGCCGCTACGACATCGACGCGGTGCACTGGGACGACTACTTCTACCCGTACCCGGGCAGCGGTGGGGGTTTCCCCGACCAGGCCACCTTCGCCCAGTACGGCGCCGGCTTCAGCAACATCGCCGACTGGCGGCGCAACAACGTCAACCTGTTGGTGCAGGAGATGCACAACCGGATCCAGGCGATCAAGCCGTGGGTGAAGCTCGGCGTGAGCCCGTTCGGCATCTGGCGCAACGCCGGCACCGATCCGCTCGGCTCGCGCACCAGCGGCCTCCAGTCGTACGACGCGATCTACGCCGACACCCGCCGCTGGGTGAAGCAGGGCTGGATCGACTACATCGCTCCGCAGATCTACTGGCACATCGGCCACTCCTCGGCCGACTACGCGGAGCTGGTCCGCTGGTGGTCCGAGACCGTGGCCGGCACCGACGTGCAGTTGCTCGTCGGGCAGGCCACCTACCGCGCCGGGGCGTCCGGGCAGGACGCCGCCTGGCAGGACCCGGCCGAACTGACCGACCACCTGACGCTCAACCGCACCTACCCCCGGATCCTCGGCGACATCCACTTCAGCGCCAAGGACGTCCGCGCCGACCGCATCGGCGCCGTCTCCCGGGTGGCGACCGACCACTACCGCCGGCCCGCGCTGGCGCCGGCCGGGTTGGGCGGCGCCGCGCCCGCCGCGCCGAACCTCACCTCGGCGGTACGCGGCACCGGCGGTGTGACCCTGAACTGGCAGCGCGGTGCGACCGGCAGCACGTCCGCGTACGCGGTCTACCGGCTGCCCGGCGACGGCGCGGTCGACCCCTGCGACCTGGCCGACGCCCGCAACTTGCTCGGCACCGTCCGCGCCTCGGGCAGCACCGGGACGTTCACCGACGCCACCGCCGCGGCTGGCTCGACCTACCGGTACCTGGTGACCGGGCTGGACCGGCTGCACCACGAGAGCCCGGCCAGCAACGCGCGGGTGGTCACCGGCACCGGCGGCACGTTCAGCGTGATCGTGGACAACGCCACCGCCGGTGGCTTCACCGCCGCCGCCACCTGGGGCACGTCGTCGTACCTCGCCACGCGGTACGGCGCCAACTACCGGTTCGCCGAGCCGCAGGCGGTCAGCGATCCGGCCTGGTTCAGCGCGACGCTGCCCGCCGCCGGCTCGTACCGGGTCGAGGTCTGGTACCCGGCCGACTCCGGCTACAACAGCGCCACGCCGCACCTGGTGGCGACGGCGAACGGGACCGTGACGGCCATCGTCGACCAGCGCAGCGGCGGCGGGCAGTGGCGGGTGCTGGGCACCTACGACTTCGCCGCGGGGACGCGCCAGGTCGTCGGGGTCAGCCGCTGGACCAGCACCCAGGGGTACGTCGTGGCCGACGCGGTCCGCATCACCCGGCTCTGAGCGCGCCGTTCCCCCCGGGGCGTCTCGACGCGTCGGGGGAACGGTCCCGCCCGCCCAGACGTCGCCCGGACCCGGCGCGCCCGGTCAGTCGCGGCGGAGCCAGATGACGCCGAGTGGGGGGACCTGGAGGGCGGCGGAGGCGACCATGCCGTGCCACGGCACGTCCTCGGCGTGCACCTCGCCCAGGTTGCCCACCCCGGAACCGCCGTAGTGGTGGGCGTCGGTGTTGAGCACCTCAGCCCAGGTGCCGCCGGCCGGCAGACCGATCCGGTAGTCGTGCAGCGGCTGGGCGGAGAAGTTCGCCACGCAGACCAGCGTCGAGCCGTCCGGGGCGATCCGGATGAACGACACGGTGTTGTTGGCGACGTCGTCACCGGCGATCCAGCGGAACCCGGCCGGCTCGGTGTCCTGCGCCCAGAGCGCCGGGGTGTCCCGGTAGACCCGGTTCAGGTCACCGACGAGGCGCTGCACCCCGGCTCGTGCCGGGTCGTGCAGCAGGTACCAGTCGAGGCCGCGCTCCTCGCTCCACTCCCGGTCGTCGGCCAGCTCGGAGCCCATGAAGAGCAGCTGCTTGCCCGGGTGCGCCCACATGTAGGCCAGCAGCGCCCGTACGTTGGCCAGCCGCTGCCAGGTGTCGCCGGGCATCTTGCCGGCCAGGGAGCCCTTGCCGTGCACCACCTCGTCGTGGCTGATCGGCAGCACATAGTTCTCGCTCCAGGCGTACGCCAGGGAGAAGGTGAGCTGGTGGTGGTGGTGCTGCCGGTAGATCGGGTCCTTCGAGGTGTAGAGCAGGGTGTCGTGCATCCAGCCCATGTTCCACTTGAACCCGAAGCCCAGCCCGCCCTCGGCGGTGGGCCGGGTCACGCCCGGCCAGGCGGTGGACTCCTCGGCGATCATCACCACCCCGGCGTGGTGCTTGTAGACGGTCGCGTTCACCTCCTGCAGGAACGCGATGGCCTCCAGGTTCTCCCGACCGCCGTACTGGTTGGGGGCCCACTCGCCGTCCTTGCGGGAGTAGTCCAGGTAGAGCATCGAGGCGACGGCGTCCACCCGCAGCCCGTCGATGTGGAACTGGTCGCACCAGTAGAGCGCGTTGGCGACCAGGAAGTTGCGGACCTCGCGGCGGCCGAAGTCGAAGACGTAGGTGCCCCAGTCGGGGTGCTCGCCGCGCCGCGGGTCGGGGTGCTCGTAGAGCGGGGTGCCGTCGAAGCGCGCGAGGGCCCACTCGTCCTTGGGGAAGTGCGCCGGCACCCAGTCCAGGAGCACGCCGACGCCGGCGGCGTGCAGCTGGTCGACCAGGTACCGGAACTCGTCCGGGTCGCCGAAGCGGGAGGTCGGCGCGTAGTAGCCGGTCACCTGGTAGCCCCAGGAACCGCCGAACGGGTGCTCCATCACCGGCAGGAACTCCACGTGGGTGAAGCCCAGTTCGGTCACGTACGCGGTGAGCTGCTCGGCCAGCTCGCGGTAGCCGAGCCCCGGCCGCCACGAGCCGAGGTGCACCTCGTACACACTCATCGGCTCCTGGTGCGGCTGCCGCTCGGCCCGCTGGGCCAGCCAGTCCGCGTCGGACCACCGGTACGTCGAGTGGTGCACCACCGACGCGGTGGCCGGCGGCACCTCGGCGTACGCCGCGAGGGGGTCTGCCTTGTCCCGCCACTGCCCGTCGGCGCCGAGCACCCGGTACTTGTAGCGGGCCCCGACCCGGGCGTTGGGGACGAACAGCTCCCACACGCCGCTGGAGCCGAGCGAGCGCATCGACCAGCCGTCGTCGGGCGCCCAGCCGGTGAAGTCGCCGACCAACCGCACCCCGTGCGCGTTGGGCGCCCAGACGGTGAACGCGACGCCCTCGTCGAAGACCCGGGCGCCGAGCGCCTCCCACAGCCGCTCGTGCCGGCCCTCGCCGATCAGGTGCAGGTCCAGCTCGCCGAGGGTCGGCGGGTAGCGGTACGGGTCGTCGTGCACGGCACCGTCGACCTCCACCCGGTAGTCGAGCACGGTGCCCTCGACGCGACTCTCGAAGACACCGATGTCGTGCACCCGCTTCATCGGGTGCCGCTCGTCGCCGATGAGCAGCACGACGTCGCCGGCGCCTCGGCGCATCGTGCGGATCGTCGTCCACCCGTCGGCGGGGTGCGCGCCGAGCAGCGCGTGCGGGTCGTGCGTCACGCCGGTGATCAGCTGGTCCATCGGGCGTCCTTCGAGGCGGGAGCGGTCGGCGTGGTACCGCCGGACAGGTCGGCGGGGACGTCCGCGACGGTGAGCGTGGCCGGAACGGTCGCTGCGCGTACCGGTGCGGCGGGCGGGTTCGACCGGCGCACGGTCAGCACGTGTGCCGGTTGCAGGTACGGGTCGAGCCGCACCGCGTTGCGCTGACCCCAGTCGTAGCTGGTGCCGGTGAACTCGTCGTGCACGGTGAACCGCTCGTGCCAGTCGAAGCCGAGGGCGGGCATGTCCAGCGTGGTGTTGCCCCACTGCACGGTGCGCGGGTCGAACGAGCAGATCACGATGACGGTGTTGCCGGTCTCCGGGTCGTGTTTGGACCAGCAGAGCAGCGCCGGGTTGTCGATCTCGTGGAAGCGCAGGTTGCGCAGCTGGTGCAGGGCCGGATTGTCGCGGCGTACCCGGTTGAGGGTGGCGAGGAACGGTGCCAGCGAACGGCCCTGCGCCTCGGCGCCGGCCCAGTCCCGGGGGCGCAGCTCGTACTTCTCGTTGTCCAGGTACTCCTCGGCGCCGGGGCGGGCCACGTGCTCGAACAGCTCGTAGCCGGCGTACAGGCCCCAGGAGGGGGAGAGCAGCGCCGCCAGCACCGCCCGGATCTTGAACATCGGTGGGCCGCCGTGCTGCAACGACTCGTGCAGGATGTCCGGGGTGTTCGGCCAGAAGTTGGGCCGCATGTAGTCGGCCGCTGCGAGCAGTTCCTCGCAGTACGCCCGCATCTCGGCCGCCGATGTGCGCCAGGTGAAGTAGGTGTACGACTGGGTGAAGCCGATCTTGCCGAGACCGTGCATGATGGCCGGCCGGGTGAACGCCTCGGCCAGGAACAGCACGTCCGGGTCGACCGCCTTCACCTCGGCGATGAGCCAGTGCCAGAAGTCGAACGGCTTGGTGTGCGGGTTGTCCACCCGGAAGATCCGGATGCCCTCGCCGACCCAGTGCAGCACCACCCGCAGCACCTCGGCCCGGATGCCCTCCGGATCGTTGTCGAAGTTCACCGGGTAGATGTCCTGGTACTTCTTCGGCGGGTTCTCCGCGTACGCGATGCTGCCGTCGGCCCGGGTCGTGAACCACTCCGGGTGCTCGCTGACCCACGGGTGGTCCGGCGCGCACTGCAACGCCAGATCCATGGCCACCTCCAGGCCCTGGGCCGCCGCGGCCTCGATGAAGGCCCGGAAGTCTGCCGGCGTACCCAGGTCGGGGTGGATGGCGTCGTGGCCGCCCTCGGCGGCGCCGATCGCCCACGGCGAGCCCACGTCGTCCGGCCCGGCGGTGAGCGCGTTGTTGGGGCCCTTGCGGTTGACCCGGCCGATCGGGTGGATCGGTGGCAGGTAGAGCACGTCGAAGCCCATCGCCGCGACGCCCGGCAGTCGATCCGTGGCGGTGGCGAAGGTGCCGGAGCGCGCGCCCACCGCTCCCTCTGAGCGCGGGAAGAACTCGTACCAGGCGGAGAAGAGCGCGCGCTGCCGGTCCACCCAGAGGGAGTACGTGTCACCCTCGGTGACCAGCTCCCGCACCGGATGCTCCCAGAGCAGGTCGGCCAGGGCCAGCGCCGGGTCGACCCGCTGCGGCAGCGGCAGGTCGGTGTCGACCAGCGCCGTGAGAGCCGTGGCGACCCGGGCCCGCTCGGCGGCCGGCACCAGCTCGTTGGCGGCGGTGAGCACCCGGGCTCCCTCGGCCAGGTCGTTGGCCAGCTCGGCCGGCCCCTGCCCGGCGGCCACCTTCTTGGTCACCGCGTTCTGCCAGGTCAGGTACGGATCCTGGAACGCCTCGACGGTGAAGACCCAGGCGCCGACCGTGTCCGGACGAATGGTGGCGTGCCAGCGGTCCTGACCCGGCTCGCCGGGGCGCATCCGGGTGAACGGCCGCGCCGCACCGTCCGGGCCGAGCCACACCACGTTGCAGCCGAGGGCGTCGTGGCCCTCGCGGTAGGCGCGGGCCGACACCGGCACCGGCTCGTCGACCACTGCCTTGGCCGGGTAGCGACCGCAGGCGACGGCGGGGGAGACGTCTTCGATCGGGAACCGTCCAGTCACCCCGCCAACCTACTGTGCGAGATCCTCTCGCGCGCGGCAAGCAACTGACGTTGGCGAGCTATGCGTGACCGAGGGGCAGGCGTCATGGGTGATGCCCGCCTGCAAGTATCGCGTATCATATGTGACACGTGACAGGAGGTCGGGTATGAGGTTGAATAGCAAGGGCCAGGTCACCATCCCGGCGGCCTTGCGGGCCCAGTACAACCTGCACGAGGGCGATGAGGTGGACGTGGTTGAGGAGGGCGGAGCCCTCCGCATCGTCCGGGTCCACGGCGCCGACACCCGGGGGCAGCGCCTCGTGCGCCACATGCGAGGCCGGGGTAGCGCCAAGGAGACCGAGCACATGTCCACCGAGGAGTTGATGGAGTTGCTGCGTGGCGAGTGACCGGCTCCGCGCCCTGCCGTCGCGTTCGCCGCATGCGGCGACGACCCTGGTCGACACCAATGTGCTGCTGGACATCCTGACCGATGACCCGAAGTGGGCGGAGTGGTCGGGAGTTGCCCTCGCCGAGGCTCGTGACGCCGGCAACCTGGTGATCAATCCGATCGTGTACGCCGAGGTGTCGGTCCGTTTCGCCGGTATCGAAGAGCTGGACGAGGCATTGCCCGCCGGGGACTTCCTTCGCGAGGAGCTTCCGTACCCGGCGGGCTTCCTTGCCGGTAAGGCCTACGCGCGGTACCGCAAGTTAGGCGGCGTGAAGCGATCGCCTGTCGCCGACTTCTACATCGGTGCGCATGCGGCGGTGTGCCGGTACAACCTCCTGACCCGTGATGGGGCGCGATACCGCACGTACTTCCCGACCCTGACGCTGATCACGCCGACCGACTGACTGCCGCTCGGTCGTCGTCCAGCCGCCCGCTGTCAAGATCCGCGCACTTTCGAGGAAACTGCTTACCTCGCCGAGCGGTAGACGTCGAGTGTCTGCCGGGCGACGGCGTCCCAGGAGAAGTGCTCCACGGCGCGCTGCCGGCCGGCCTTGCCGAACCGCGCGGTGCGGGCCGGGTCGGCCAGCAGCGTGTTGACCGCTGCCGCCAGGTCGGCGACGAACTTATCCGGGGCCAGCGGCCGGCCGGACCCGTCGGTCGCCTGCTCGATCGGCACCAGCAGGCCCGTCTCACCGTCGGCGACCACCTCGGGGATGCCACCGGTGGCGGTCGCCACCACCGCCGTCTCGCAGGCCATCGCCTCCAGGTTGACGATGCCCATCGGCTCGTACACCGACGGGCAGACGAAGACGGTGGCGTGGGTGAGCACCTGGATCACCTCGGGCTTGGGCAGCATCTCGGCCACCCAGACCACCCCGGAGCGGTTGGCCCGCAGCTCGGCGGCCAACTCCTCCACCTCGGCGGCGATCTCCGCGGTGTCCGGAGCGCCGGCGAGCAGCACGAGCTGGGTGTCCGCCGGCAGCTCCCGGGCGGCCCGCAGCAGGTAGGGCAGCCCTTTCTGGCGGGTGATCCTTCCGACGTACACCACGCTGGGTCGGGCCGGGTCGATGCCGAGCCGGTCCAGCACGTCGGTGCCCTGGTCCGGGGCGTACTGGATGGTGTCGATGCCGTTGTAGACCACCCGGACCCGGTCCGGGTCGACCTGCGGGTAGGCGGCCAGCACGTCGCGGCGCATCCCGCCGCTGACCGCGATCACCGCGTCGGCGGCCTCCACGGCCGTGCGCTCGCACCAGGAGGAGAGCGCGTAGCCGCCGCCGAGCTGCTCGGCCTTCCACGGCCGCAGCGGCTCCAGGCTGTGCGCGGTCATCACGTGCGGCACCCCGTGCAGCAGCTTCGCGGTGTGTCCGGCCAGGTTGGCGTACCAGGTGTGGCTGTGCACCACGTCGGTGCCGGCCGTGCCGGCGGCCATCTCCAGGTCCACGCCCATGGTGCGCAGCGCGGCGTTTGCGCCGGTGAGGCCGGGCGGTTCGGCGTACGCGGTGACGCCCGGCTCGGTGCGCGGCAGGCCGAAGCAGTGCACCCGCACGTCGGTGAGGCGGCGCAACTCCCGGGCCAGGTACTCGACGTGCACTCCGGCGCCGCCGTAGACCTCCGGCGGGTACTCCCGGGTCAGTAGATCGACGCGCAGGGAGCCGGTGGCCGGGGAGGAGTCGGTCATGTGCGCACCCTAGTGCAGAAGACTCCCCGTACGAGTGGTGAAGTGCGACGCGGGTGGATAGCGTCGGGGCATGGCTGCCAAGGTGCTCGCGATCGTCCTGGCGGGTGGGGAGGGCAAGCGCCTGATGCCACTCACCACGGACCGGGCCAAGCCGGCCGTCCCGTTCGGCGGGATGTACCGCATGGTCGACTTCGTCCTCTCCAACCTGGCCAACGCCGGCTATCTCAAGATCGTCGTGCTGACCCAGTACAAGTCCCACTCCCTCGACCGGCACATCACCAAGACCTGGCGGATGTCCACGCTGCTCGGCAACTACGTCACCCCGGTACCCGCGCAGCAGCGTCGCGGCCCCTGGTGGTTCGCCGGCTCCGCCGACGCCATCTACCAGAGCTTCAACCTGATCAACGACGAGCAGCCTGACTACGTGATCGTCTTCGGCGCCGACCACATCTACCGGATGGACCCGCGGCAGATGGTGGAGGACCACATCGCCTCCGGCGCTGCGGTGACCGTCGCCGGCATCCGCCAGCCGCTGTCGACGGCCGACCAGTTCGGCGTCATCGAGGTCGGCGAGGACGGTCGGCGCATCCGGGCGTTCCGCGAGAAGCCCACCGACGCGGTCGGCCTGGCGGACGCACCGGACGAGATCTACGCGTCGATGGGCAACTACGTCTTCACCACCCGGGCGCTCTGCGAGGCGGTCGAGCGCGACGCGGAGGACAAGACCAGCAAGCACGACATGGGCGGCAGCATCATCCCGATGCTCGTCGAGCGGGGCGAGGCCAACGTCTACGACTTCCGGGACAACGAGGTACCGGGCACCACCGACCGGGACCGCGGTTACTGGCGGGACGTCGGGACGCTCGACTCGTTCTACGACGCGCACATGGATCTGATCAACGTGCACCCGGTGTTCAACATGTACAACTTCGACTGGCCGATCTACACGGAGCAGCCGCCGTGGCCGCCGGCGAAGTTCGTGCACCAGTGGGGCGAGCGGGTCGGCCGCGCGGTCGGCTCGATGGTCTCCCCGGGCGTGGTGATCTCCGGCTCGCTGGTGGAAAACTCGATCGTCTCGCCGAAGGTGCGGGTGCACTCCTGGGCGCACGTCGAGGGCTCGGTGCTGATGGAGGGTGTCGAGATTGGCCGGCACGCGGTGATCCGACGAGCCATCCTGGACAAGAACGTGTTCGTCCCGGAGGGCGCCGAGATCGGCGTCGACCTGGAGAAGGACCGGCAGCGCTACACCGTCTCCGACAACGGCATCGTGGTGATCGGCAAGGGCCAGAAGGTCGAGCTGTGATCCCTGCCGGCCCGTCGTCCGTCGCAGTACCGAGGAGGTAGACCCCCGTGACCCACCCCCGTGCCGGCCAGCCCGCCGAGGCCGCCGACCTGGTCGACGTGCCGCGCCTGGTGACCGCCTACTACGCCGAGCACCCGGACCCGGCGGACCCGGCGCAGCAGGTCTCCTTCGGCACCTCCGGCCACCGGGGCTCCAGCCTGCGCAACGCGTTCAACTCCGACCACATCCTGGCGGTCACCCAGGCGCTCTGCGACTACCGACGGGAGCACGGCCCGGACGGCCCGCTCTTCCTCGCCCGGGACACCCACGCGCTCTCCGCGCCGGCCGCGGTGGACGCCCTGGAGGTGCTCGCCGCCAACGGGGTCACCGTCCTGGTGGACAGCCGCGACGGCTACACCCCGACCCCTGCGCTGTCGCACGCGATCCTCACCCACAACCGGGGGCGCACCAGCGGGCTCGCCGACGGCATCGTCATCACCCCGTCGCACAACCCGCCCGACGACGGCGGCTTCAAGTACAACCCCACCAACGGCGGGCCGGCCGACACCGACGTCACCCGGTGGATCCAGGACCGGGCCAACGCGATCCTCACCGCCGGGCTCAAGGAGGTCCGCCGGATCACCTACGCGCGGGCCCGGGCCGCCGACACCACCGGGGAGTACGACTTCCTCGCGAGCTACGTCGACGACCTGCCGGCGGCGATCGACATCGACGCCATCCGTGACGCCGGGGTCCGCATCGGCGCGGATCCGCTCGGCGGCGCGAGCGTGGCGTACTGGGGCGAGATCGCCGAGCGGCACCGGCTGGACCTGACCGTGATCAACCCGACGGTCGACCCGACCTGGCGGTTCATGACCCTCGACGGGGACGGCAAGATCCGGATGGACTGCTCCTCGCCGAACGCGATGGCCTCGCTGATCGCCGCCCGCGCCGAATACCAGGTCTCCACCGGCAACGACGCCGACGCCGACCGGCACGGCATCGTCACCCCCGACGGCGGCCTGATGAACCCCAACCACTACCTGGCGGTGGCGATCGGCCACCTGTTCCGTACCCGGTCGCTGTGGGGCCCGGCGGCGGCGGTCGGCAAGACGCTGGTCTCCTCGTCCATGATCGACCGGATCGCCGCCGACCTGGACCGGCCACTGCTCGAGGTGCCGGTCGGGTTCAAGTGGTTCGTGCCGGGCCTGCTCGACGGCGCGGTCGGCTTCGGCGGCGAGGAGAGCGCCGGCGCGTCCTTCCTGCGGCGCGACGGGGGCACCTGGACCACCGACAAGGACGGGATCCTGCTCTGCCTGCTCGCCTCGGAGATCATCGCCATCACCGGGCGGACCCCAGGCCAGCACTACGCAGAGCTGACCGAGCGGTTCGGCGCCCCCGCGTACGCCCGGATCGACGCCCCGGCGACCCGCGAGCAGAAGGAGGTGCTCGGCAAGCTCTCCCCGGAGCAGGTCACCGCCACCGAACTGGCCGGCGAGCCGATCACCGCCACGCTCACCACGGCCCCGGGCAACGGCGCGCCGATCGGCGGGCTGAAGGTGACCACCGAGTCCGGCTGGTTCGCCGCCCGCCCGTCCGGCACCGAGGACGTCTACAAGATCTACGCCGAGTCGTTCCGCGGGGCCGACCACCTCGCCCAGATCCAGGAGGAGGCGAAGGCGCTGGTGGACGGAGTGCTGGCCAAGGCCTGAGCAGACCCGCCGCCCGTGCACCCCGGGTGGGCGGGCGGCTCCGGTCAGCAGGGCGGCGGCAGCTTCCGCTCGTGGCGCTGCCGCCGTATTTCGTCGGGAAGCAGCTCGCGGAGCTGGTCGGGCAGGAACGGCAGGTCGAGCAGGCTCAACTTGAGCTGGTTGCGCTCCTGGTGACGGAGCGGGTCGAAGCGGACCACCCGGCCGGCGTCCCGGCGGTAGCTGATGTCCACCCACCCCTCGGTCGCCGCGTCCTTGAAGATCACCCCGTCCATCTCGACGGCGACCGCCGCCGATTTCGGCTCCAGCTCCAGCCGGATGCGCTCCTGCGGCGAGAGCACCAACGACCGGGAGATGCCCGCCATCGGCGCCGACGGGGTCACCACCACCGCGTCCGCCGCCGGGGAGACCAGCGGACCGCCCGCGGCGTAGCTGTAGGCCGTGGAGCCGGTCGGCGTGCTCACCACCAGGGCGTCGCAGCGGTAGTAGCCATACCGCTGGCCGTCCACGGCCAGGGTGGCGGTGACGAAGCCGGAGCCGGGCTGGCGGACCATCGCGATGTCGTTGAACGCCACCACGTCTTCGCCGCACACGTCGCAGGCCAGGCAGGCGTGCGACTCGACGGTGAAGTCCTTCGCCAGCAGCCGGCTCAGCGCCTCCGGCAGATCCGGCGGCTCCACCTCCACCAGGAAGCCGAGCCGCCCCAGGTGTACCCCGAGCACCGGCTTCGGGTCCCGCACCGCGGAGCGCAGCGCGCCCAGCATGGTGCCGTCCCCGCCGATGCTGATCAGGGCGTCCGCTCGGGTGGCCACCTCCGCCGCGGGGACCGGTTCGACGCTCGACGGCACCCGGTGCGCGTCCTCCGCGCGCACCATCAGCGTCTTGCGGTGGCGCGACGCCCACCGTTCGATGATTCCGACCACCTCGGAGACGTCCCGGGTGGGGTGCAGCACCAGACCCAGCCCCGCCACCCGTACAGCTCACCACATCGGGTTGGGATGCGCCCGGCTTACTGGGAGGTGCGCCGGCGGTGCGGCCACCGCCGGCGCATCCCCGACCGCTACCGGCGCGGACGTCCGGTCAGGTGGGTCAGCGACCGGGCGACCAGGTCGTCCCGGGCCGCCGGGGCCAGCCCCTCCAGCCCGAAGCCGAGGTAGACGGTGTCGTCGGTGACCACCGCCGCCCCTTCGGAGAAGGCCTGCTGGCTGCGGGCGCAGTCGTTGGCGCCGGGCGCGGAGCCAGCCGGCGCCCCGGCCACCGTCCAGCCGCCCAGGTCCGGCGTCTCGAACGAGGTCTCCGAGACGACGGCGCCGTCGGCGATCACCCGCACGTCGTCCAGGAAGACGCCCAGGCCCTGGGTGCCCCAGTCGGAGACGTACGAGATGGAGACCTCGACCTTCCTGCCGGCGTAGGCCGACAGGTCGGCGGTGAACTCCTTCCAGCCGCCGGAGGCGCCGGTGGCCGCGTTCCAGGTGCCGGTGCTGCCGGTGGGGGAGCAGTCGGCGCCCTGGTAGTGGGCGAGGAACGGGTGCAGCTGGTCCACCCAGCCCGAGGCGCAGCTGTCCCCGGTCACCGTGCCGGTGAGGCCGCCGGAGTCCGGCAGGGTGGTCCAGTCGTCGTCGCTGCCCACCTCGTGCGCCTCGACGATCAGGAAGTCCCAGTTCTCCTCAATGTCGTACGAGGTGAAGAAGCGCAGCTCACCGCTGGTCGCCGAGGTCAGGTCGACGGTCCGGGTGAGCCGCTTGTACGACTCGTCGGCCCGCCCGCTGTACAGGTACCACTCGCCCGTGCGCGGGTCGAACGGCGCGCTGCCCGGCCGGGCCCAGTCCACCGCCGCCGAGCTGGCGAACTGCGGGAACTGGTCCGGCGGCAGGAAGCTCGACGTGGTGAGGAACGACGCGGTGTGGTCCTGGTTGCCGGCCGACCCGGCCGCGTTGAGCTGCCCGGCGAAGCCGGCGAACGCCCCGTCCGACCCGCTGACCGGGTACGGCGTGCCGTCCGCCGCGGTGCCCCCGTCGCTGACGTAGTTGTACGCCCCCAGGTAGTACTGCTGGAAGTCGTTGAGCAACGGCAGGCAGGTGACGTCGTCGGGATCGGTGCACTCCGGCGGGGCGTCCGGGCGGTAGGCGTACGACCCGTTGGCGCCCTGGGCGAAGAGCGCGTACTTGCCGCTCACCAGGAGCTTGCCGCCCTCGTTGAGGTAGTCGCGCACGGCCAGCTCGGTGTTCAGCGCGGCCTCGGCCGCGGTGCCGCCGACCTGCCCTTGCGAGCGGAGGATGATGTCGTCCCCGGTCTCCCAGACCACCGCCTGGTAGTGCGAGAGCACGCCCAGCGGGTGCGGGGCCCGCCGGCCCATCGCGTCGAAGTCGTAGACGTCGCTGCTGCGGCCCGCGGCGGCCAGCGATGCGCCCATCTCGTCGGCGTACTTCGCGGTGGTGGTGCCCTGGGCCGGACTCAGGCCGGTCGCGTCCTCCACCGCCAGCACCAGCACGTCGCCGACGATGTCGGTGTGCACGCGGTAGGTGAAGTGCTCGCTGGCGACCGGACCCTTGCGGGGCTTGACGCCGGAGAACCAGACCTCGACCCGGTCGCCGGCCTTCGTCCCTGTCACGGTGCCGCGCAGCTCGGCGTAGTACTCGTCGTTCGTGTCGCCGTACCGCTCACCGCCGCGCCACTCGTGGACGATGACGGTCTTCGGCCGGCCGCCGTTGACCGCGTAGTGCATCCGGACGTCCTTGAGCGCCCGCCGCGTGATCGAGGCGACCTGCTGCGTACGCCCGTACGAGGTGTCGAAGGAGTCCACCACGAAGTCCGGGGTGTTGCGGCCGACCACCGAGACCGGGTCGTCCGGGTCGGCCGCCGACTTCGCCACCGCGAGGGCGAACGGCAGGTTCTTCGTCACCTCGGCGGAGATCAGGTCCTCGTCGTCGGGGAAGATGAACCCGCTGATGCAGTCCTCCGGGCGCCACTCGTCGTCCGGGTCGGAGGCGGCCGCCGCCTGGCAGGTGGACATCTCCAGGGTGAAGCCGAGGGTGCCGTACCGGACCGTGGCGTGGGAGTCGGTGTCGCCGTTGGTGGTGTACAGCTCCGCGGAGATGTCCGGGTCGTAGCCGGGCACCGCCGGGTGCGCGTCGTCGCCGACCATCGCCTGGTAGATCACGTCGTCCGGCGTGGGGGTGCTCACCTGCCACCCGACGCCGTAGAGCAGCAGCTGCGCCGCGGAGTGGTAGTTGACGAAGAACTCGAAGCCGATCCGCTTGAAGAGGGCGTCCAGCGCCTTCGTCTCCGGCTCCGAGTTGGGGCCTGGGCCGCGGTAGGTGTCGCTGTTCGGCTCCGGCGAGGAGCCCTCGTCGTCGTACCCCCACTTGTAGCTGTAGTTGCGGTTGAGGTCGACGCCGTCCGCGGTGGTGATCTGCCCGTCACCGTCGTTGTCGCGCAGGTTCTTGCGCCACAGCCGGTTGCCCGGGGTGAACGTGTGGTCGTAGCCGTCCGGGTTGGCCACCGGCAGGAACCACAGCTCGGTGCTGTTCACCAGGCGGGTGATCTCCGCGTCGGTGCCGTAGCTGTCCAGCACGTGGTGCAGCAGCCGGCGGGTCATCTCCGGCGTGATCCACTCGCGAGCGTGCTGGGTGCTGGCGTAGAGCACCGCCGGACGCCGGCCGTCCGGGACCGTCCTCGCGTTCTTCGTGACCTTGACAGCGAGGATCGGTTTGCCCTGCACCGTACGGCCGAGGGTCTCCACCTTGGCCAGTCCGGGGAAACTGGCGGCGGTTGCGGTGATCTCGTCCCGGCAGCGCGGCGGCAGGTCGAGCAGGCTCAGCTTCAGCTGGTTGCGCTCCTGGTAGCGGCGCGGGTCGAAACGGACCACCTGCCCGGCGTCCCGGCGGTAGCTGATGTCCACCGTGCCCTCGGTCGCCGCGTCCCGGATCACCACCCCGTCCATCTCGACGGCGACTGCGGCAGAGGGGAGCCGGGGCGCAGCTCCAGCCGGATGGTCTCGTCGGGGGAGAGCACCACGGACCGGGAGATGCCGGCCATCGGCGCGGACGGCGTCACCACCACCGCCAGGGTGGCCGGGGAGATCAGTGGCCCGCCGGCAGTAGCCGTCCGCCATGGAGCCGGTCGGCGTGCTGACCACCAGCGCGTCGCAGCGGTAGTAGCCGTACCGCTGCCCGTCCACCCCGAGGGTGGCGGAGACGAACCCGGAGCCGGGCTGGCGGACCAGCGCGATGTCGTTGAAGGCCACCACGTCGTCCCCGCACACGTCACAGACCAGGCAGGCGTGCGACTCGATGGTGATGTCGTTGGCGGCCAGCCGGTCCGGCACGGCCGGCTCCGGCGGCTCGACCTCGACCAGGAAGCCGAACCGGCCCAGGTGCACGCCGAGCACGGGCTTCGGATCCCGTACCGCCGAGCGCAGCGCGTCCAGCATGGTGCCGTCCCCGCCGATGCTGATCAGGGCGTCCGCGCGGGTGGCCAGCTCGGCGGCGGGGATAGGCTCGACCGTGGGCGGCACCCGGTGCCGGTCCTCCGCGCGTACGAGCAGCGTCTTGCGGTGGCGCGCCGCCCACCGTTCGATGATCCCGACCACCTCGGAGACGTCCCGGGTGGGATGCAGCACCAAGGCCCAGCCGGTATCCCGCCACCCCTACAGCTCATCACATCGGCCCGGTGTCCGGCGGTCGTACCGGAAGGCGCGCCAGCGGTAGGTTCACCGCCGGCGCACCCGGCAAGGTCACCGCTGTGCTCCCGACAATAGTTGCCGTTACTGCAGAGATCAGCTCTAGTTGGCGAGTGCGGCATTCAGTGAGGTGATCTCAGCAAGGATTGCGGCGCCGATTGGGGCGACACGGGCATTAGGTCCATAGCGGACGATGCCGGGAGAAGTGTGGGGCCCCCGATAGACAGGTTCTTGCGAAGGAAGCTGATCTATCCGGAGGGCCCCACGTGATCGCCTATCGTGCCTGTGAGGATGATCAGGCGCTGCTTCGGGGTCGTGGTCTGACCCGTATCGTGCCTGGCCTGGTCGCCTTGAGCTTGATCTGTCGACCGCGACCCCGAGGCGGTGCGAGCCACCACCGGTGCTCGTGCGTGTCCGAATAGGGGCCTTGGCATCAGCACCGTCACAGGTCTGACCGTGCCGACCACCGGTGGTGACGCCCCTGCTGGTCACGTCGAGCGATGCGAGGTTCTTGTGGTGGTTCGGGTTGATGCTGGGGATGGCGACCGGGAGGTCGTCGTGGGTGTGGACACCCACAAGGACGTGCACGTGGCGGCGGTGCTGGACACGGTCGGTGTGCTGCTGGACAGTCGGTCCTTCCCGGCGACGGGCGACGGGTATCGGCAGCTCATCGCCTGGGCGCGCGGACACGGCCTCCTCCACCGGGCGGGGGTGGAAGGCACCGGCGCGTACGGCGCTGGCCTGACCCGCGCCCTGTACGCCGAGGGCGTCGCGGTGGTGGAGGTCAACCGGCCTGATCGGGCCGCCCGGCGACGGCGCGGTAAGAGCGACGCGGTCGACGCCGAAGCTGCGGCCCGCGCCGTCCTGGCCGGTTCGGCGACGGCCACGCCGAAGACCGCCGACGGGCCGGTGGAGGCCCTGCGCGTGCTCAAGCTGGCCAAAGACTCGGCCGTCAAAGCGCGTGTCCAGGCGGTGAACCAGCTCAAGGCGGTCCTGATCAACGCCGAGTCCGGCCTGCGTGAGCAACTCGCGTCGTTGACTCCGGCGCGGCTGCTACGCGCCTGCCGTGCGCTGGACCCAGCTCACTACGACGGGGTCACGGCGGTAGTCGCCCACACCCTCACCAGCCTCGCCCGGCGGGTACGCCACCTCGACGAGGAAGTACGTGACCTGCATCAACGCATCACCGACACCGTGCAGGCCACCGCACCCGACCTGCTCGACCTGCGTGGGATCGGACCCGACAGCGCCGCGACGCTGCTCATCGTCGCCGGCGACAACCCGCACCGACTGACCAGCGAGGCGTCCTTCGCCGCCCTGTGCGGCGTCAGCCCCGTGCAGGCGTCCTCCGGCAGGATCCAACGACACCGCCTCAACCGCGGCGGCCACCGACAGGCCAACGCCGCCCTGTTCCGTGCCGCCCTCACCGGCCTGCGCTGGGATCCCCGCACCCAGGCCTACCTGCAACGACGCACCACCGAAGGCCTCTCCAAGCGTGAGATCATCCGCTGCCTCAAACGCTACCTCGCCCGCACCATCTACAAGATCCTCACAACGCCGAACTCGACAACCGCGGTTCCCACGCCCGCTTGACATCCATAGGGGCATCATGCTCGATGTCCCCAGGGAACTCGTACAGCACGTGGCGCGGCTACTACGCGCCGAACGCCTGGCGATGGGCACCCGACCGGGAACCCGAGCCCTGACCTGCTTCTACCAGGCAGTCCTTGTGTTGGTGTGGTTCCGCAAGGGCGAGGACAAGACCACCCTCGGGGCCAGTTTCGGAGTCTCGCGGGCCACCGCCTACCGGTACGTCGCCGAGGCCGTACGGGTCCTCGCGGCGCAGACACCCACCCTGCACGACGCGCTCGCGCGGGTCGCCGCCGACGGCTGGTCACACGTGATCCTCGACGGCAAGCTGTTCGACACCGACCGAGTCGCCGAGACCACCACCAGCGTCAAAGGCGAGACGATCGACGCCTGGTACTCCGGCAAGCACCGTGACTTCGGCGCCAACATTCAAGCCGTGATGCGTCCCGACGGGCTGCCGATCTGGACCTCCGATGTGATGCCCGGACACCTGCACGACTTGACCTGCGCCCAGAACCTGGACGTCACCGGCGCCCTGACTGGGCCGCCTCGCACCTGCACCTACCGACGCTGGCCGACTCCGGCTACGAGGGCGCTGGCCAGGGCATCCACACCCCGTACAAGCAGCCCGCCGATGGCCGCCGCCTCGCCGTCGACAACCGCACCTACAACGCCGTACTTCGATCCATGCGATGCCTAGGAGAACGCGGCTTCGCCATCCTCAACGGCCGCTGGCGAACGCAACGACACAGCACCGCCAGCCCCCGCAGACTCGGCGACATCGTCCGCGCCGCCCTGCACCTCACCCATTTCGAATACCGCTACCTACCCGAATCTTGTTGAGATCACCTCAGTGCGACACGGGAAGCCGGACCTGCCGGCGGCTCACAGAGCCAGGCGAGTTGTTCGATGATCTTTTCCGGGTCGTCGAACGGGTCTAGCGCCGTGACCTCGGTGGGGTCGAGCGGCGGAACCGGTACGTGCGAGATGAGCGGGTGCAGGGGGCGTAGATCCGGCTCGTCCCTGCCGAACAGGTCCTCGTGCAGCTTCTCGCCAGGACGCAGGCCGGTGTAGACGATGCGGGTGGGCCCGGGCGCCTGGGCGGCGAGTTGGCGGGCGAGGTCGTCGATCCGTACGGGTCCGCCCATGTCGAGGACCAGCGCCTCGCCATCCCGGCCGAGCGCCGCCGCTTGCAGCACCAGGTGCACCGCTTCCTGCACGGTCATCAGGTACCGGGTGACGTCGGGATGTGTCACGGTGATCGGCAGCCCCCCGTCGATCTGAGCGCGGAACGAGGTCACCACAGAGCCGCGGCTGCTCAGTACGTTGCCGAAGCGCACGCTGAGAAAGGTGCCCGGGTAGGTCTGCGCGGCGTGAGCGGTCATCCGCTCGGTGATCCGTTTGGAGTAGCCGAGCACGCTCACCGGATCGGCGGCCTTGTCGGTGGAGATGTTGACGAACTTGGCTACGTCCCGGCACGCCTCGAGGACCGCCTGGGTTCCATGGACGTTGGTTTTGACGGCTTCACCTGGGTGCCTCTGCAGGAGGGTGAGGTGCTTGAGCGCGGCGGCGTGGAAGATGATGTCGGGCCGCCGCTGGTGGATGACGCGCCGGATGCCCTCGTGGTCGCGGAGGTCGGCGAGGATCAGCTCGGGGCCGTCCAGCAGGGCTCGGCCGGAGAGCGAGAGCTGCAGGCTGTGCAGGGCGGATTCGTCCCGGTCGAGCATCATCAGCTCACCTGGATTGGCCCGCATGATCTGCCGGCACAGTTCGGAGCCGATCGATCCACCCGCCCCGGTGACCAGGATTCGTCGACCGGTCAGTCCGCTCTCGTTGGTGACCGGGTCGGTCACCACCTGCCGTCGACCGAGCAGGTCGGAGATGTTGGGGTTGCGGACGTCGGTCACGCTGATCCGGTGATCCACCAGTTCGCGAACCGGGGGTAGTACCTTGAACTCGGCGCCGGCCGTCAGCGTCAGCGCGCGGATCTCCCGGACCACCTCCGCGTCCGCATTGGCGACGGAGAAGATCAGCGTTCTGGCGCCGGTCCGCTGGACGGCGTTGGCGATCTCGCCGCGACCGCCGAGTACCGGTACGTCCTCGATGCGCAGGTGCCTTTTTTCCGGGTCGTCGTCGAGGAGCCCGACCGGGAGGTAACGGCCGCGCGGGTCGCTGAGCAACGCCCGCAGCAGCGCCTGCCCGGCCGAGCCCAGCCCGAACAGCAGCACCGGGGTCGCGGAGCGCGCATCCGGCCGTAGTGCACGGTCGGTGCGGCGGCGGTGCACCAAGCGGGTCACGAGCATGCAGAGCAGCGCAATCGCGGCCCCGACAAGTGGCGAACTGGCCGGCACCGGCCGGTCCATGACCAGGGTGACGGCGAGAAGCAACGCGAGGCCGGTGCAGGCGGTCGTCACGGCCAGGGCCTGCGCCTCCGCTGCGCTGCCCAGCGGGTATCGCCCCCGGTGCTTTCGCCGCGCCCACGAGATGCCGAGATGCAGCACGGCGGCGGACAGACCCGCGGTGATGGCCGCGGCCATTTGGCCGGCGGTGACAGCGAACTCGTATCGGGCCCATACCGCCGCGGTCAGGCCGCCCACCCAGGCCCCACAGTCGGCGGCGAAGAGAGCCGGCAGTAGTAGGCGCGGCCCCTTCCGGCGAGGTTCCGAAGCGTGCTGGGACGCGGTGGCGATGGGCATGAATGCTCCCTTTGCGTACTCAAGGTTCCGGGCCACGGTCGGTGCAAAACGCAGGAGGGGGCTACCAATCCGTCAGGGCCAGACGGTACCGGGAGCAAAGCGGACGGTCGGCGTGAATAACCTTCTAACTATCAAATCCACCCAAAAGGGCGTGGCGGTCCGGTTCGCCTGCACCGAGCCCTACTCGACCGAGGGCTTGAGCGTGCCCGATAGATACGCACGTGGGGTGTGGTCGGGCGTCCCGCAGGGGAAGACGGTTCGGGCCCCGGTTGTGGATCTCGGTGTATCGCACTGCCTGACGGGCCGCGATGGTAGGCGTCTCCGAGCGACTCTCCGATATAGAAGAACTCCGCGGCCGGTCGCGTGACCGTCGGCCGTGACAACTTCGCCGGGCAGCTTGGTCATGGCGCTTCGGCTTGTCGTTCGCGGACGACGGGGCCGGGCCGGTGAGCCGGATGCGGTAGCGGTCGTGGCCGTCGATGGGGCAGGCCGGCTGGCCGGTCGCGCCCCAGCCCGTGCCGGATCGCCACGAACCGCCATGTCCGCAGTGACGTGTGGCCTCGTGCGTGACTGCGGGAAACCTCGTTCGTTGTAGGGGGGACAAACCGGATCTAACGGTCAAAGGTGGGTGGTCGTGCCGGCGCACACGGCCGCTCTCATCAGATGGGGCGGCGAGACGAAGAGGAGTGCCAGCGTTGACCGGTAGCCAGGCTGAAAAGGTGTCGGTGGTGTCGGTGACCGCCGAGGCCCGGGCGCCAGTGCGTTCGCGTCCCGCAGAGTCTGCATGGCTTAGGGCGCCCACCGCCAAGCCGTCAGGCAGCTATGTCGAAGCGGGGGTATCGACGCCGGATCCAGAAGGCAAGGGCCAAGGCGTGACGGCCACTGTTGTCCTCGCTGCCTTACTGTCTCTGGTTGCGCTAGTGGCTTTTGTCGCCATCTTGGTACGGCCGGAGACCCCGTATCCGGCGGCTGCCGTCAGTGCAGTGGTGTACTTCGTGATCTTGCTTGTCGTGCCGGCCGCCCGTCCGGTGACCCCTTTGCCGGCGCCTCGAAACGTCTGCCTGGCGGTGTGGTTCCTGGTGATGGTCGCACTTCCCGCGATTATCAACGTTGTTCCGCCATGGGCCGGCACTCTGCCCGACATCCCGCCGCACCGCACAATCAACGGCGCGATCCTGCTCAACACGATTGCCTACGTGGCGTTCTTCATCGGAGCCAGCTGCGTTCGGTCGAGGGCCGGCGGCGGTTCGTCCGGCACGCCGATCGGTCGGCCGATCCGCCAGCGACGTCACCGGCAGCGCAGCCTCGAGGGCCTGATCACAGGCTTCGCCGCTATCGGAATCATCGGCGTCGTCGCACGAGTGGGCACGGTCGGTCAGGCGCTTGCGTATTTCCAGGGCAGGATCGACGTCAAGCAGCTCGAGAACGTCACCGCTCTCCGGGGGCTGGTGGCAGCGATCGGGCCGCCCTTCCTGTCGTTCGCGTTCGTGCTGCTGATCGAACGGTTGAGGAGATCCGGGTCTCTGACCCTGTCAAGGATCGGCCTTCCTCTGGTTGGAGTCATTGCCCCGTTAAGCCTCTATAGCTACAACCGGACGGCGGTAGTGGTACCCGTGATCGCCATCTTCGCCGCCTATGGGCTCCTGGCGCTAAGGTCGCGGAAGGCGCTTACAATTTTGGTTCTGGTCGGTCTGTTCGTCTTCGCTTATCAGGTGGGCAATGTCCGGCGCGAGATCCTTGCTACCGAAGGGGGACGATACAGCCGTGCCCAGGTCGGCCTCGACGAGGATCCTGCCGCGTCTCTCCTCGAAACCATTCAGGTCTACGGTCAGAGCCCCCAGTTCCCGGCGTTCGCGCTCGAGTCAACTCCACCGCAAGATTATCCCGGGCAGTTGTTGATATCGTCGGCACTTTCACCTATTCCCGCGCTCGGCGGTCCTTACCGGGACTCAAACGGGACCGCCATGTACAACCGTGCCATCTACGGCACTCCCGATGTTAATGACCAGGTCCTACCGCTCGCCGTGGAAGCCTGGTGGAGTCTCGGGCCGCCGGGTGTGCTACTCATCTTCGGCATGTTCGGCGCCCTGCTTGAGTTCGTGCAGAGGCGGTTCTGGAGGGCAACCTCGTTCGCGGGCGCTTATGGCTCGGCGGTCATCGGCATCTGGTTGGCCCTCACCCCAATTGTGTCCATGCTCGTCATATCTCAGCTGTTCCTGTATTTCGCTCTGCCGCTGTTGGCCTTCAGGCTCGTGCAAGCGTCTCGAAGCAGCGGGCGTGACTCGAACCCTTCCGCTGGTGGGTTGAGCGTCTAGAGCCTAATTGCGCGGTGTCGACCCCGGCCACACGAGGCCAATCCGCGCACAATTGACCGATACTTACGTCGGTCTTTCAAATGAGATGGACAATAGAGATTCGACTACCCGTCGCGTGCCGCCACATATCTCACAGTCGCATTTATCTGAAAGGAAAGGGCGGTCATGTCGCTCGCTCTCTATGTCGGTGTCCAGTCCGGGAGTCACCTTTATCTGCCACATATGGGATACGTGCGCTGTCTCCGTCGCTTCGGCTGGACGGTGGACGAACTGTCAGCGGCGCATGCTACCGAGATGCACCTGGGAAACTACGATCTCATCATCTGGAACGGGATGTGCCCGGAGACCGTCCTGCGGAGCATCCGGCCACAAAGCCAGACGTTGGTACTGATGAACGGTGCTGGCGACAACCTCAGTCACTACGGGAAGTACGCGGACCGAATCGCGGTGGCAACGAGCAGCCTGGCGTACTTTGATGAAATGAGGACGCCACTAGGGTGGCGCCATCTGAACCCGAGGCGAGCTCTCTCTCGGCAGTATTTCCATACTCTGCGGCACGCACGTTACTTCCACCGATTCGCCAGCCCGCGATTCTGGCGGGCGCTGGGGATCCCACTGCTGTACTTGCCCTTCGCTGCTGACCCGGAAATCTTCCACCCTACCGGCGTGACTCCGGACTTGGTTTGGTCATTCGTCGGGCACATCCGGGCTCGGGTCCTCGTGCACCAATTGATGAAGGAAAGCGATCGGCGCGGGTGGGCCTACGAGGTCCATTCTCCTCAGACGGGAAACCCGCTCGAGCCGCTGGCGCTGAACGATCTCTACAACAGGTCCATGATCGGGTTCAATGAGCAGCACCAGATGCACTTCGGGCGGGAGCTGAACGAGCGGACGTTCGACTTGGGGATGGCCGGGCGGTTGCAGATTTCTGACATGGGATGGCTGGCGGCGCAGGAGACCGGACGGTTCGCGCGGTTCTACAACGGGAACGTCGGAGCCGCTCGGGACCTGGGTTACATCCTGAGGCTCTTGTCCAACCGGGACCTCCCGGACCCCGCCGCAGTGCACGCCCACTTCAGCCGCCACCATTCGTTCGTGGCGCGGCTTGCGGTACTCAGTGCGGCACTCGGCCAGGACCTCTCACTCGGCAAGATGGATCTTTCGCACGGCCAGGTTGCCTACGACGGCGTGATTCACACCCCGGCGGTGATCTGAGACAGCGGCCGCTGTGGATGATGAATTGAGGCATAGGCCACGCCCTGCCGCTTGAGCATGGTGTTGACCGCTTTATGCCGGCAGGGCCAGGTCCGCCAAGGGGTCACAGCGGTGTGCCTGCCCGGGTCAACCGGCGGGTCCGGACCGCCCTCGTCCGCACTAAGGAACATCACAGGTGGCGGGGGTCATCGTGCACCAATATTGCGGCATTGGGTAGCCCCGCCCGTTTTCGTCTCCTACGATGGTTTCAGCCCGGTAAGTCCCCCTAGGCACTCGATCTTCCGGCTATGGAGACGTCGACTTCCCTTGATATGAGGGCCAGGCAGTGGATTGAGGAGAGG
The DNA here is from genome assembly GCF_036059255.1 of Micromonospora sp. NBC_00389. NCBI lineage: Bacteria > Bacillati > Actinomycetota > Actinomycetes > Micromonosporales > Micromonosporaceae > Micromonospora > Micromonospora sp. NBC_00389. The sequence continues at coordinate 3,749,399 of NZ_CP107947.1, forward strand.
CTGTGGGTCTTCCTGTCGCGGACCGTCGAGCAAGGGTTCGGGACTTGTTGAGGGCTGGCAGCATCGGAAGGGCAACGGCCCTCACTGCGGTCGGATCCGGTCTCGCCGGAGCGGTGGCAATGTTGGCGGCACTCGCGGGGGCGGCGGTGCTTGGCTCCGAGCAGTACGGACTGTTCGCCTTCTTGACGCTGACCGTGAGCCTGCTCAACTCTTTCGCCGTCCCCGGACTCGCACCGCTGGTCAACCAGGCCATAGCGGCCACCGGCGATCTGCGGCGGGCTGGAGCGCTCACTTCGGTGGCGCTGTCCTTCGTCGCCGTCCAGCTGTTCATCTGCTGCACGGGCTTCCTTCTGCTGGTGGACGTAGCCAAGGTCGACTGGTCGGGCCAGGGAAACGAGCTGTTGCAGGGCTTCGGGAGCGCGGTGGCGGTGTGGTGGACGGTGGCAACCGGCTTCGGGATCGTGATCTCGGCGGTGTTCGCCGGACACAAGCGGTTCGCCACCCTGGCCAAGCTGACCTTCGCCAGGGCGGTGCTTGTCGGCTGCACCACGGTGACTGTTGGAGCGATGTACGGATCAGCGACACTGTCGGCCGCCGCAGCGGGGACCGCCGAAATGGCGATGACGGCCGTCGGCCTGGTGATTGTCCTCAAAGCGCGTTGGTTGGTCCCCGCCGGGAGGCACGAGGCCATGGCTCTGGCTAGGAGTCTCGTCCGGCGTGCGGTCCCGGCCGGTGCGGCCGCGTTGTCGATCAACGGTGCAGCCTGGCTTCTTCAGAGCCTCTTGTTATCTCGAGCGGATGGACTCGCCGAAAACGGCGGATTCGCACTGGCCAGCCGGTTGAGCCTCGTTGTGAGCTTTCTTCCGGGCGCGCTCGCAAACTCTTCGATCACCTATGTGGCAGGTCCGAGCGACCCGCTGCGGACGCGATCCGTCGTGCTCCGCGTGGTGAAGATCGGAATGGCTTTCGCCGTGGCGGCGGCGCTTTCGATCGTTGTGGCGGCGAACTACCTTCCGGCACTGCTGGGCCCGACGTACGAACAGTTCAGCTCGGTTATTGTGATCATGGCGTTGACTGGCGTCGCTGTCTCCGCCAACCACGTGCTCGGCAGTGTGGCGGTCGGCCTCGGTAGGATCCGTGCCTGGGTAATCAGTGACGGCGTCCTGGCGGCCGCCCTGTGCATCCTCGCACTTCTCCTGGCCCCGCGTTACGGCGCGAATGGCGCGGCGATCGCAACCGGCTTCGCCTATGCCGTCTCGGCGGCCTTGCTTGCTGCCGTTCTGGTCCCCCGGGTCATGAAGAGGGAATCGACGGAACGAGATGGTTTACCGTCTGGCGACTCCCCTTTCCGGACCGTTCGCTCGCCAATTCATCAAGTGCCCATGTCTGAGACGGTGCCCTGGGGAGACGATGAGATCCGGCGACATGGTGTGTCGTGACGCCGCCGCAACTTTCCGGGCCCGGGCGGCATTGCTCTACTAAATCGGTCGTCGGTTTCACGACTCGTGCGAGGAGGTCAATGCATGAAAATACTGGTGGCTGGCGGCGTTTTCCGCCACTCGGCGGAGGAACTGGCCAAAAGGGAACCCGCCCCGGAAGTCGTACTGGTCGATGGCCTGCGGAGGCGCGGCATAGAGGTGCGCGCCTGTCGACTTGAGGACCGTGGGACAGTGGCGCTGGCACGCGAGAGCGACATCGTCCACGTACACCATTTGTCGAAGGCAGCCGTTCTCGCGGCTCTCTCGCCCCTCGCGCGCCCGTTCGTCTTCACGGCGCACCGTTTCGCGCTGCCGCCGACCCCGCTGCAGCGGAGGGCCCAGCGTATGGTCATGTCCCGGGCAACGGCGGTCGTCTGCCTGAGCCAGGTGGAGGCGGAGCAGACAACAAGCCGCTATCGCCTCCCCCGGTCGCGTGTGGAAGTGATTCCGAACGGGATAGGCATCTCCAGTGACGTCTGTCGACCGCGTCGGTTGGCCCCTGACGGCCAGATCATCCTTCTGTTCGTTGGCCAGCTCATCGCGATGAAGCAGATCCATCGGGTCATCGAGGCATTGCCTGACCTGCCCCGACAGGTCGTCCTCCGGCTCGTCTACCACAACGACGAGCTGGAGTGCCGGCTGCGGGAGCGGGCCCGCGCCCTGGGGCTGCTCGATCGGGTCACCTTCGTCGGCCAACGCAGTGGGCCGGAGCTGGTGGAGGAGTACCGGCGGGCCCATCTGCTCGTTCTGCCGTCCGAGCTCGGGTACGAATGCCTGCCCAGTGTCGTCACCGAGGGCCTGCTGACCGGTCTGCCAGTGGTGGCCAGCGAGGTCGGGGGCGTACCGGACCAGGTGCGCGATGCAGGCGTGCTGGTCAGTCCGTCCAGTTCGGTCAGTCTGGCGCCGGCGATCACGACCGTGCTGCAGGCGTACGAACACTTCGCCAACCGCGCGCTCGCGCGTGCCCGAACCGCCGCCAACGACTACTCGGTCGATCACATGATCGACCGGCATCTGGATCTCTACCAGCGCCTCATGCAAAAGGGGGAAATGTGAGGATCGTACACATCGGCACGTCGGACGTGCCGGTCCTGCACCGCTTCGGGGGCGCGCTCCAGCGCAGGATCATGGAAATGGCACGGCTTCAGGCCGCCGCCGGTCATGAGGTCGTCGTGCTCACTCCGGGTGAGCATTCCGGCGTGCTGGATGTGGACGGGGTCCAGGTCAGAAGCCTTCCGCTGCGTAGCCATCGGCCCTTACGCGACTACGAAATGTTGATCGGCGCGAGGCGGTGGCTGAACGGGGTGCCCCGTTATGACGTGTTGCACGCCCACGGATCGCCCGTAGCGGCAACCGCACTGGGAGCCAGGTTCGCCGCGACCGTGCAGTCGGTCGATTTCTTCCGGTACCGCGGTACCTCGAACGGGGCGGTGCACCGTTACTATCGCGCGCGGCTTGACGACTTCGACCTGATCCTGGCGGCGTCCGAATTCTGCGCCCGTCACTTCGTCGGCTTCTATCCGAATCTCGGTGACAGGACCCGGGTCCTTTACAACGGAGTGAACACGCTTCAGTTCCGCAACGACCCGGAGGCGGCCCGCCGAGCTCGCTCGGCGCTGAACCTGCCGTCCGGGCGGCTCGTGGTGTATCTCGGCCGGGTCTGCGAGCAGAAGGGGTCGGACCTGCTGGCACCGTTGGCCGCGGCCCTCCGGCGGACGCTACCGCAGGTGACCGTCGTCGCGGCCGGACCGCCCGAGCGCTTCGCGCGCAACGGCCCGTCCGAGCTGACGAAGGTCCTCACCGGAGCAGGAGTGCGTTGCCTCGGGGCGGTGGACGAGAAGATCGTCGCCGGACTTCTGTCTGCGGCTGACGTCTGTGTACTCCCGACCCGACGGGATGAGATGTTCGGGATGGCGGCGCTGGAGGCTGCCGCCTGCGGGACGCCGGTGGTGGCGGCAGACCTCGGCGGGATTCCAGAGGCCGTGGGGCCATGTGGCCTTCTGTTTCCACAGGGCGACGACCGTGGCTTCATCGAGGCGGTGACCCGCCTACTCCAGGATCCGGAACTCGCGGGGACCCTGCGCGCACGAGCGCCGCAGCACGTTGCGCGGTTCGAGTGGTCGTCGATAGTCAACGAAGCCACGAACTACTACGAGAAGGTCCTTCCGTGAGCGAGTTGGTCAGTGTTCTCATGCCCATTGCGCCACGGTCCGCCTGGCTTGGCCAAGCTGTTTCAAGCCTGATCGCCCAGACTCACCAGGACTGGCTCCTGGTCGCGGTTCTCGATGGTGAGTGCGACCAGAATCGTGCCGTCCTGCAGCAGCCCCAGCTGTCCGGCAGGATTCGCGTCAAGGTGGTGCCACCCGGATCGGGCGTCGCGAGGGCGCTCAACACCGGCTTGGAGGCGAGTTCCACCGAACTTGTTGCGCGGTTCGACTCGGATGACGTCTGTGAACCGGAGCGACTTCGTACACAGATTGCGGAAATGCGCGCGCGGCCCGAACTGGTGGTGCTCGGCTCCAGCGCCACCGTGATCGACGAGCGCGGCAGGAAGATAGGCGTGCTGTCCGTCCCGGTCGGCCCCGAGCGGGTACGGCGGCAGTTGCTGTGGCGGAACGCCGTCATTCACCCGTCCGCCGTCCTGCGGCGGGAGCAGGTCCTGCGGGCCGGTGGCTACGACCCGACCTTCGTCCGGGCACAGGACTACGAGTTGTGGCTTCGCATGTCCCGCCGCGGTCTGCTGGACAACCTGGCGTCGCCGCTCCTCCGGTACCGAAGACATTCCCAACAGCACAGCAGACCCATCACGGAGCCGGCTGAGACCATGCAACTCCGGCTGGCCCGTCGCCGGGCGGCCGGATCCCATCCCGGACGTGTCGCGCTTTCGGACGCCCGGCACTTCGCGTGGTTGACCGTGCAGCACGTGAAGGCGTGGCAGCGTGGCTAGGTCGGGGTCGGCGTCCGTGCTCTTTCTGGCACCTCTGGGTGCGACCCTGGAAGGCTTCGTGGCGCCGGTGTCCCGCGCGCTCCGGCCATACGGGCTGCGACCGGTGGCCGTTGCCGGCCGTGGAAGCGTACCGCCGTCGCTGCACCGGAGCTTCGACGCAGTGCACGAGGTCGCGCCATTCCGGCGGGCAGGCCTCAGGAACCTCGCCCGAGCGGGACGAGACCTCGCACGGATTGTGCGCGAGGAGCGGGTGGATCTGCTGCACCTGCACACCCCGTACGCGGTCGCAGTCGGGCGTGTCGTCGCCCGGGTCACGAGGACTCCACACGTGGCGGTGGTGCACGGGACGCTCTTCGGTGCTCCCGGCAGGGCCGGTCAGCTCTTCTCGGTCATCGAGACGGTCTCGGCCCGGCTCACCCCCACCTACGTCACCCTCAACCCAGACGACCAGGAGATCTACCGCCGACTCGCTCCGCGCAGCAGGGTGCACTATGCGCCGTGCGGGGGAGCGGGTGTTGACGCGGAACGCCTGCGCGCCTCCGGGCCCGGCGAGCCGGTGGGGGAAGGGCGGCCGCCACGGGTCGTCGTCATGGGTCGGCTGACGCCGGACAAAAACTTCGACTTGGCCGTCAGCGCCTGGCGGGTGGCGCGGCGATCCTTACCGGACCTCGAACTACGGATCGTCGGCTCGACCAGCATCGGTGAGCCCGCATGGGTGCCGCCGGATGAGCCCGGCATCAGCGCGGTCGGGTGGACACCGGAACCGGGTGTCGAACTCGCTGCTGCCGATGTCGTACTGTCGACCAGCCCCCGTGAAGGGTTCGGGCTGACCGTGGCCGAGGCGTTGGTAATGGGAAAGCCGGTGGTGGCGGTCGACAATCGGGGGACGCGCGGGATCGCCGAAAAGGTCGCGGAAGGACTGATTCTCGTCCCGCCACGAGCTGCCTCCATCTCCTCGGCACTGCTCTCACAGCTACGGGCACGCACAGTACGAATCGGGCCGGGGGTGCTGGAGTCCTGGCGACAGGAGAACGTGGTCGCCTTTCACGCTTCGGTGATCCTCGACGCCCTCGCGAGATCAACTGGCGGTGGCCGCAGGGAAGGGCGAGGCGGAGCGGTCGCCGCGCCGGCGGAAACGGTGGCGGCTGGGTAGGTCAACCTGAAGCGCCGCCCGCCGCCCGCCAGTGTGATCAGGCCGGGGGCGCGCCGCCACGGTCGGCGTTCGTCAGCGACACTGAGTCGGCGGTGCCGAGGAACTCGGGGGCGGTCGCGTAACCGTCCGCTGTGATGCCCTCGCCGCGGAGGACCACGACCACCGTCTCCAGCAGGATGCGCAGATCAAGGCGGAGACAGCGCGCATCGACGTAATGCACATCGTAGCTGAACTTCTTCTCCCAGCTCAGCGCGTTGCGCCCGCGTACCTGGGCCAGTCCGGTTATGCCGGGCCGTACCTCATGGCGGCGTGCCTGCTCCGGCGTGTACCGCTCGAGATATGACACCATGAGCGGGCGCGGCCCTACCAGGCTCATGTCGCCGCGCAGAACATTCCAGAGGGTCGGCAGTTCGTCCAGACTGCTCGAGCGCAGCCACCTGCCGAAACGGGTCAGCCGCTCGCCGTCGCTGACCCGACCTGGACCGATCGGATGCATCGTCCGGAACTTCCGAAGCTCGAACAACCTGCCGCCGAGACCTGGCCTCGTCTGCCGGAAGAGCACGGGGCGGCCCATCATCAGGGCAACCGCGACGCCTACGCCCAGCAGGACCGGTGACAGGACCAGCAGAGCGAGGCCGGCGAACAGCGCGTCGAGTCCCCGTTTGACGCGGTCGTAGGGCTGACGGTGCGCAGGCATGGAACCACCGGATTTCCGTGTGCCCGCATCCGCCCGGTCAGAGCCGCTCAGCCTCGTACTGTTCACTCTTGCTCCTATCTGGGAGAAACACTCGGCTGTCGGTCCGGGGACGTCGTGATCGGGTGGGGCACGGTTGTCCGTTCGTGCCGCGACGGATACCGTTGGCGCAGCTTGCGCACGACCGTCGCCGCCTGTCGCATGTCACTGCCGTTTCACCGGAAGTCGGTGTGCGGGTGGAGCATCCGGCGGCAGAAGTCCAACTGGTTCGGTGGTGTGCCCTCCGGGGCGATGTCCCAGAGCACAGCCGGGTAGACGTTCCTGGCGATCAGTCCGTGGCGGACGGACTCGCGTCGTTCGGGCGAGTCGAACTCCAGCACCACGTCGAAGGTGCGGGTGTGGACCACTACGCCGGGCACGGTTCCGCAGGCACGAAGCGAGCTCCGCGGCGGCGATCCGGCGCCGGCGCAGGTCCTGAGCGGGGAGGACGTGCAGGGCCTGCCGGGAGCGGTCGGAGATGCCGCTCACCGGGGCCGAGCGGAACCCCGCATCACCTGCGGCGTAGAGCGGGAGATATTCCTCCTTCCGCAGCGGCGCGCCGTCCAGATAGGCCGTTTTCAGGCACATCGCGGAGAGGCCCCGGCTGACCGTGGCGAGGTGACCCTCGGTCGGCGGCACGGCGGGCGGCAGCGGGCGGCCGTTGCCCGACCAGAGCATTCCACCGTCGGGCAACGGCAGGGTCTTGTACAGCGAGGCGAAGACGTAGGCGGCCCGTGACCGGTCGAGCCAGGGTGCGACCTGGTCGTGCGTCACGTCGATGATCATGGCCGCCGGAGTTGACGGCAGTAGGGGCGGCTCGCCGAAGTACGAAACGGTGATCACCGCGTCTCCGGGACCGGCCTCGGGCCGCGGGTGGGGACCCAGCGGTCCGCTGTCGTACCGCCGCACGGAGATTAGGTCGACGATGCCATCCACTACGGCCGGGCAGTAGTAGGCCGGCACGTGAACCGCCTCCCACCCGTACTCCCGCCGGCCGAACTCGACGAGGGCCCACAGCGCCTGCCGCCCGGACCCGAAGAACCGGACCTGCTCGGGGGGTTCAACGCGACTGTCGCCGGAGGGCAGCAACATCGGGAACGCGGATCCGACCTCCCAGCGGTCACCGTTTCTCATTCGACCAGCTCCATCCGGAACCACATCGCTCTCCTCACTTGCGCTGCAGCCGAGGCGGGGATCCGACTTCCCGGGATCCCCGCCGTCAGTGGCTGCGCCTGCACCTGAACGCCGAGCCCGGCGTAGGGACCGCGAGGCGGCACGTCGGACGGGGGGACTCCACCGCGGATTGTCGATGCATAGACCGGCGGTCAGCCACGGCTCGCGCCGGGTCCTCCGGCTATCGGTTATGCCGGACAAATCCATTTCTAACAGGCCTCATGCGGTTATGTTCCTGTTATCCCCCAAATATGACTTACCCAGCGCTCTCCGGAGCTTGGCGAAACCGCCTCGACATCAGACTGTTGGCGGCGACGCGGGCGCCGTGGCCCATCGCGCTCGCTGTCGCCTTCGACCCGTCGAGGCAGGTGGGACCACGGAGAGTGCTGGACGCCCCACACCCGGCCGTGGATGGACGTGGGCGCGCGCCGGTCAGGCCGGTACGGGCGGCAGGTCCTGCCGGTACGCGGGAAAGAAGCCGGGAAGCGGTTGCCAGCCGGCGAGCCGGCCCCGCGCCTCCGCCTGGTGCGCGTCGACCAGTCGCGCGTACGTCCACTCATCGAATACCCTGGTGCCGACCGCGTAGGGGACCAGGCCACGGGGGGCGAAGGCTCGCTTGTAGCGGAAGATGCCGTCCTCGGGTGCGTACCCGCCGCCGAGTACGACATGTGTCATCCCGTGCTCCTGCCCCCACCGGAAGACCTCGAACTTCAGCAGGTCGTTCGGTCGCAGGTCGAACGCGGACCGTTCGGTGCCACCCAGGTACGAGTAGAGCGTGTGGGCGGACCGGAGGAGGAGTTCGGTGGAGACCACGCGCCCGTCGTGCAGGGCGTGGAAGAACGCAAAGTCTCCGGGTAGCTCGTGGAGGATGCTCTCGAAGAACTCTCGGGGGAAGTAGTAGCCCGTCCTGGCGTGGCGACGGTCCATCGTGCCCTGGTAGATCTGGAGGAAGTCGTCCAGCCGTGCCCCGGTCTCGTCGACCTCGATCCGGACACCCAGCCGCCTGGCCTTGTTGACGTTCTTGCGGACCTTGTGGTCGAACTCCTGCCACATCTGGTCCCGAGGCGTCCGCAGGTCACGCACCACGTTGACGAGCTTTTGCTCAGTCTGACCCGGGTACGGCAGGCGCCGGTCCTCGAAGAGACAGAGGCGGCTGAACTCCGACACCACCCTGCGGGACCGGCAGAAGTCGTCAAACGCCGACCAGAACTCCTTTGCCTCCACCTCATTCGCACCACAGTGGAACGCCCCGCCGTAGCCGTACGGGCTGATGATGTCGGAAACCGGCCGCCCCGGGCGGACCAGATGCCGTGCAGTGACCGGCCGGAGTACGAACGGGTACAGGATGAACCCGGACTGCGTTTCGGCATAGGCCGCGAGCGGTTCATCCCGCTCACCAGCGAAGAGGCGTACGTAGGAAGGGTGGGCGAACACCTCCCGGGCGGCCCACGCCCGGTGCACCGCCAGCCATCGCGTCGCGTCCGCGGTCCTTCGGGCGTTCCAGATCTCGAAGTTCATCTCACTGTCTCATCCCCGCCGGGGCATCGGCCCTCGAGGAACTGTTCGATCGAATTGAGCACCCGGACAACCTGGCTCTCGGTCATCGCGGTGCCGCTGGGCAGGGTGAGGCCGTTCTCGAAGAGCCGCTGCGCGGCGCCGGTGAGCAGCGCGCGCGCACCGGCGAAGACAGGCTGAAGATGCATCGGCTTCCAGACTGGCCGGGTCTCGATGTCATTCGCGCCGAGGTGGGCGGCGAGGTCCGGCGCCCGCCAGCCGGCGGCTGCCGGATCGATGGCGATAGTGGTTAGCCAGCAGTTGGCATCCACGTCATCGTCGGCGAGCAGGCGTACGCCAGGGACCGCGGCGAAGAGTTTCGCGTAACGCTCCCGCAGCCGGCGCCGCCGCGCCACGACCTCGTCCAACCGGCGCAGCTGTGCCCGACCGAGTGCGGCGAGCACGTTGCTCAGCCGGTAGTTGTAGCCCACGTCGGTGTGTTCGTAGTGGGACACCGGCTGGCGGGCCTGGGTCGACAGGTAGCGGCAGCGGGCGATCAGGTCGGCGTCGTCCGAGAGGAGCATCCCGCCGCCGGACGTTGTGATGATCTTGTTGCCGTTGAACGAGAGCACCCCGGCCCGGCCGAACGACCCGGCGGCCCGGCCGTGCCGGGTCGACCCGAGCGCCTCCGCGGCATCCTCCACGACCGGTACCTCGGCCTCGGCGCAGAGCGGCAGGATTCGGGAGTAGTCGGCGCAGGCTCCGAACATGTCCACCGGCATCACGGCGGCGATCCTGCGGCCGCGGGCGCGCAGGTTGCGCAGGAGCTCGTCCAGCAGCGCCGGATCGAGGTTGCCGGTGGCGGGCTCGCAGTCGACGAAGACGGGTTCCGCTCCGGTGTAGAGCACGGCGTTGGCCGTCGCGACGAACGTCAGGGTGGGGACCACGACGACGTCCCCGGGCCGTACGTCGAGGCCGAGCAGGGCCAGGTGCAGGCCGGCGGTTCCCGAGGCCAGCGCCACCGCGTGCGCGCAGCCGACCCGCTGGGCGACCTCGCGTTCGAACGCCTCTAGGTGCGGTCCCGCCGGTGCGACCCATCCGGATCGGAGCGCGTCCAGGACGTAGGACTCCTCGAGTGGGCCGACATCGGGAGGCGACAGGAGGACCGGATCGGTCACGGGACAGACTCCTTGGTGGATGCGACCACCGGTCGCCCGCGCAACCGTCGGGTATAGGCATCGAGGGCATCCGGCGCTCAGTGTGCGGTTCGGGCATACGCGTCCGACCCGCTCGAATGTTCTTTCGAGGTTAACGAGGAGAATGTCCCCCCGTGGCCGTATTGCCATCTTTCGGGGATAAGTGATGCAACCCTCGGCGCGGCAATCGTCCACCGTGGGCGCAGGCTGGAGGGTGGCCGAGTCGGTCTTCGATTCCCAGGAAACTGCCCCGTAGAGTGGGCCGACCACGATGTCGCCGAATGGCGGATGGGGGAGGCATGCTACACCTGAGGATCATCGCTCCCGCCGACCAGACGGCGGCGGTGGCCGACCTGCTGGCCGCGGATCCCGGGGTCACTCACCTGGCCGTGCTCAACGGAGCCGGCCGCCAGCCCGCGGGCGACCTGATCCTCTGCGACGTCGTGCGGGAGAGCGCGGACGGCGTGCTGCACGGACTCCGGCAGTTGGGGGTCGAGGCCCGCGGTGGGATTGCCGCCGACGATGTGGAGTTGACCCTGTCGACCGCCGCCGACCGGGCCGCCCGGGACGCTCCGGGCAGCGGCGCCGACGCGCTGGTCTGGGACGAGATCGCCGCCAAGACCGGTGAGCAGACCGAACTGTCCGGGACCTACCTGGTCCTGATCGTCGTCGCCACCATGATCGCCGGGATCGGCGTGCTCCTCGACCAGCCCATCCTCATCGTCGGTGCGATGGTGGTCGGCCCCGAGTTCGGTCCGCTCGCCGCGCTCTGCGTCGCGCTGCTGCGGCGCAAGGCGAAAATCATCCTGCGGTCGGTGCAGGCCATCGTGGTCGGGTTCCTGGTCGCCATGGTCGCCACCGTGCTGAGTACATGGGCGCTCACCGCCGCCGGTCTCGTCAGTCGGGAGATGCTGCTCGCCGACCGGCCGCTCACCGACTTCATCTGGCGGCCGGACGCGCTCTCCTGGGTGGTCGGCCTGCTGGCCGGGGTGGCCGGGATGCTCTCGCTCACCTCGAAGAAGTCCGGGTCACTCGTCGGGGTGCTGATCTCGGTCACTACCGTGCCCGCGGCCGCGAACGTCGCCGTCGCCGCCGCGTACGGGGTCTGGCACGAGGCCGCCGGGTCGGCGCTTCAGTTGGTCATCAACCTCTGCGCCATCGTCCTCGCCGGCCTCGTGACCCTGGCCCTGCAACAGCTGTGGTGGTGGAATGTGGCTCGCCGCACCACCGGGCCGATCGCCCCCAGGCGTCCCCGCCCTCCAGCCGACGATCGAGCAGCGTCCGCAGGGGTACGGATTCGCCATCCCGACCGCCCGCTCCGATGACCAGCGGCGGCGGTTGCGGTCGCGGGTCGGCGCCGAGCAGCCGGGCCCGCAGGCTGGCCGCGACGGTCAGCAGGTAGAACCGTCCGTCGGCGTCGACCGCCCGGGACCGGGCCCGGTCGATGTACCACCCGGTGAGCCGGGTCCGGTAACCACCGGGGCCGTCGTAAGGCTTGACGGCCGGCGGCACGGTGCGCAGAGCGCGCCGGGTCGCTTCGGCCGCGAACCGGGCGACGAGTTCCGCGGCCTCGGCCTGTTCGGCCGCGCGGCGCCGCTCCTCGGCCGCCGCGCGTGCCCGCACCGCCCGCTGCCGCTGCTCGTGCCATGTCGGGCCGTTGTCCTCCACGTCTGGACGGTACGCGATGCGCTGTCGCTCGCCCCTTCCGAAAGCCCGTACTGGCCATACATCGGTTCGACTGCCTGCATCGCCTTTAGCGGGTAATGTCCGTATTCATGGTGGAGCAGGCGCATCCTGGCGAGATCGGTCGGTCGTCCCGACCGCCGTGGAATCCGCGGGGCGACGACACCGGTCGACGGCGACGTCGACGGTGGTTGCCGAGGAGCCGGTGGGCCCGGGTGACCATCCTCGTCGCCGCCCTCGTGCTGCTGGTGATCGGCGGCGGTGGGGTCGGCGGGTGGCTCTACGTGCGGTCACTGGAGAAGCAGGTCGAGAAGGTGGACGCCTTCAACGGGCTGCAGGAGGAGCAGCGACCGGTCCGGGCCGCGGATTCCGCGCTCAACTTCCTCGTGGTCGGCAAGGACCAGTCCGAGCCGGGCGACACCGTCTCACGTACCGACAGCATCATGCTGATCCACGTACCGCACAGCCGGGACCGGGCTCAGCTCATTTCGATTCCGCGGGACACCTGGACCACCATCCCCGCCTCCCTTGTGGAGGACGGCGGAGGCCCGACGAAGGCGAAGATCAACGCCGCGTACGCCTGGGGCGGGACGCCCCTGCTGGTCCGGACGATCGAGGGCTTCACCGGCGTACGCATAGACCACGTGGTCGAAGTCGACTTCGTCGGCTTCGGCAAGGTCATCGATGCGCTGGGCGGGGTCGACGTCACGGTCGATCGGGCCTTCACGTCGAGCGTGCCGCCCGGGCGTGTCTACGAGCCCGGCGTGCATCACATGGACAGCGCGGTTGCCCTCGAGTACGCGCGGGAGCGGCACCAGTTCGCCGACGGGGACTACAGCCGAATGCGCCACCAGCAGGCCATCATCGCCGCGGTGATGCGGAAGGCCAGCAGCAGGGGCGTCCTGACCAATCCGGGCCAGCTCAACGACTTCCTCCAGGGGACGGCCGGCGCCGTGCAGGTGGACCAGAAGCTGTCGGTCTTCGACACCATCTGGAACCTAAGCGGCGTCAGCGCCGAGGATGTCACCATGTTGACCAGCCCCACAACTGGCGTGGGGATGGTCGGCGACCAGAGCGTGTTCTTCCCCGACCTGGCCGCCTCGGCGAAACTTTTCGCGGCGGTCAAGAACGACACCATGGACGAGTGGCTGGCCGAGAACTCCCCGGCCCGCAATCCCAACTGACGAGCCGACTGCAGACGGTGGAGCGGCCCCGCTCGCGTGGCGCCGGGCCGCCGCCCGTTCGGACCAGACTGGCCCGGCCTGCCTCAGGCCAGGCCGGCCCGCCGCAGCGCATCCGCCATCGCGTCGTTGGTCGGGGGTGGGGTGGAGCCGCCTCGGCCCTGCAGCTGCTGCGGCCCGCCCCGGGAGGTGCCCCGGTCCCCCCGCGCGCCAGCCCGACCGTCGCCCTGCCGGCTCTGACCACCGCGCTGGCCACCCTGGCCACCGCGCTGGCCACCCTGGCCACCGCGCTGGCCATCCTGGCCACCGCGCTGGCCGCCCGCGCCGCCGCGCTCGCCTCGGGGACCGCCCCGCTCGCGGCGGCCCCCCTCGGGCGACCGGCCGGTGCTCGCCCCAGCCTCGTCCTCCAACCGCAGGGTCAGCGAGATCCGCTTGCGCGGCACGTCCACGTCGAGCACCTTGACCCGCACCACGTCCCCGGACTTCACCACGTCCCGCGGGTCCTTGACGAAGGTGTTCGACATCGCCGAGACGTGCACCAGGCCGTCCTGGTGCACGCCGACGTCGACGAACGCGCCGAACGCGGCGACGTTGGTGACCACGCCCTCCAGCACCATGCCCGGGGTGAGGTCGCTGATCTTCTCCACGCCTTCGACGAAGGTGGCGGTGCGGAACTCGGGCCGCGGGTCCCGGCCGGGCTTCTCCAGCTCGGCGAGGATGTCGGTGACGGTGGGCAGGCCGAACGTGTCGTCGACGAAGTCGGTGGCCCGCAGCCCGTGCAGGATCGCCGACTTCCCGATCAGCGAGCGCACGTCCTGCCCGGTGCTGGCCAGGATCCGGCGGACCACCGGGTAGGCCTCCGGGTGCACGCTGGAGGAGTCCAGCGGGTCGTCGCCACCGGGGATGCGCAGGAAGCCCGCGCACTGCTCGAACGCCTTCGGGCCGAGCCGGGCCACCTTCTTCAGCTCCGCCCGGGAGCGGAACGGGCCGTTGGCGTCCCGGTGCAGCACGATGTTCTCCGCCAGCCCGGCGCCGATGCCGGAGACCCGGGTGAGCAGGGGAGCCGAGGCGGTGTTGACGTCGACGCCGACCCCGTTGACGCAGTCCTCGACCACCGCGTCCAGCGAACGGGAGAGCTTCACCTCGGACAGGTCGTGCTGGTACTGCCCGACGCCGATCGAACGCGGGTCGATCTTTACCAGCTCGGCCAGGGGGTCCTGCAGCCGCCGGGCGATCGAGACCGCGCCGCGCAGCGACACGTCCAGCCCGGGCAGTTCCTGAGACGCGTACGCGGAGGCGGAGTAGACCGACGCGCCGGCCTCGGAGACCACCACCTTGGTGAGGTTGAGCTGCGGGTGCCGCTTGATCAGCTCACCGGCGAGCTTGTCGGTCTCCCGGGAGGCGGTGCCGTTGCCGATCGCGATCAGCTCGACGCCGTGCGCCCCGGCGAGCCGGGCCAGGGTCTCGATGGAGGCGTCCCACTGCCGCCGCGGCTCGTGCGGGTAGATGGTGTCGGTGGCGACCACCTTGCCGGTGGCGTCCACCACGGCCACCTTGACGCCGGTGCGCAGGCCCGGGTCGAGGCCCATGGTGGACCGGGTGCCGGCCGGGGCCGCTAGCAGCAGGTCGCGCAGGTTGGTGGCGAAGACCCGGACGGCCTCCTCCTCGGCCGCCTGCCAGAGTCGCATCCGCAGGTCCGCCCCGAGGTGGATGAGGATCCGGGTACGCCAGGCCCAGCGGACCGTGTCGGCCAGCCAACGGTCGGCCGGGCGGCCCGCGTCGGACACGCCGAACCGGCCGGCGATGGCCGCCTCGTACCGGCTCGGGCCGGTCGGCGCGGCGTCCGCCTCGCCGGCCTCCTCCGGTTCCATGGTCAGGTCGAGCACGCTCTCCTTCTCGCCCCGGAACATGGCCAAGATCCGGTGCGAGGGCAGCTTCGGGTACGGCTCGGAGAAGTCGAAGTAGTCGGCGAATTTGGCGCCGGCGGCCTGCTGGCCCTCGCGTACCCGGGAGACCAGCCGGCCCCGCGACCACATCTGCTCACGCAGCGTGCCGATCAGGTCGGCGTCCTCGGCGAAGGTCTCGATCAGGATCGCCCGGGCGCCCTCCAGCGCGGCGGGGGCGTCGGCGACGCCCTTCTCCGGGTCGACGAACCCGGCGGCGGTGGCCCGCGGGTCCTGGGTCGGGTCGGCCAGCAGCGTCTCGGCCAGCGGCGCCAGCCCGGCCTCTCGGGCGATCTGCGCCCGGGTGCGCCGCTTCGGCTTGTACGGCAGGTAGATGTCCTCCAGCCGGGACTTCGAGTCGGTGGCCATGATCTGCGCTTCCAGGGCCTCGTCCAGCTTGCCCTGGCCGCGGATCGACTCCAGCACCGCGGCCCGCCGCTCGTCCAGCTCCCGCAGGTAGCGCAGCCGCTCCTCCAGGGTGCGCAGCTGGGTGTCGTCGAGCAGGCCGGTGGCCTCCTTGCGGTAGCGGGCGATGAACGGCACGGTGGCGCCGCCGTCGAGCAGCTCCACGGCCGCCCGCACCTGACGCTCGGCCACGCCGAGCTCGTCGGCGATCCGCTGATGAACAGACTGGGTCACGATCTCGATCCGCCTTCGGAAGTGGGTACCGCCCTGCATTGTGCCGGGCGAACCCGGGCGCTGTCGCCGCGCCCGGCCGGGGCGACCCGGCGGCGGCCCCGCCGGGCCTGCGCTAGCGTGGCGATCATGGAATCAGCTGCGGAGCCGCGCGCCCGGCGGCTCTTCGGCGGCAGCGCCCGGGCCCTCGGCGACCTCACCGCCAACCCGTTTCGCGCCGACCGGGACCGGATCGTCGGCTCGCCCTTCTTCGCTCGCCTCGGCGGTGTCACGCAGGTGATCAGCCCGGTCGGCTCCGGCCTGCTGGTGCACAACCGGCTCACCCACAGCCTGAAGGTCGCCCAGGTGGCCCGGGCGATCGCCGAGCGGCTGACGGCCGACGAGCGGTGGCGCGACCTGCTGGACAAGCTCGGCGGCTGCGACCCGGACGTGGTGGAGGCCGCGGCGCTCGCCCACGACCTCGGCCACCCACCGTTCGGGCACCTGGGGGAGCGGGTGCTGGACCGGCTGGCCCGGCAGCGCCTCGGCCTCACCGACGGCTTCGAGGGCAACGCCCAGTCGTACCGGATCGTCACCAGCACCGAGATCCGCGGCGCGGCCACCACCGGGTTGGACCTGACCGCCGCGGTCCGCGCGGCGATGCTGAAGTACCCGTGGACCCGGCTGGACTACCCCGACTCGCACCCCCGCCTGCTGGACCCGCCGCCGCGCGGGGCCACCCCGCCGCCGGACGACCCGGAGAGCGGCTCGTCGAAGTTCGGCGCGTACCGGACCGAGCTCGACGACCTGCGGCAGGCCCGAGAGCCGTTCGCCGGCCGCATACCGGACTGGCAGCAGACCGTGGAGGCGTCCGTGATGGACACTGCCGACGACATCGCGTACGCCATCCACGACGTGGAGGACTTCTACCGGGTCGGGGTGCTCCAGCAGGGCTCGGTCTCCGCCGAGCTGATGGCCTGGCAGCGGGAGAGCGGGCACTTCCGGGCGATCACCGACGCGGCGCTGGCCACCGCGGCCCGGCGGCCCGGTGCGGCGATCGAGCGGCTGCGCCGGCAGCTGCACAGCAAGGACGCCTGGATCGCCGACGACGACGCGTTCGCCGCCGCAGTCGAGCACGTCCGGGAGGAGTTGGTCGACGGGCTGCTGGCGATGCCGTTCGACGGCTCGATCGAGGCCGAGCAGTACATGGCGCGATTCTCCGCCCGCTGGTCCACCCGCTTCGTCGAGGCGATCACGGTGACCGAGCACCCGTCGGTGCGCTCCGGGTACGTGCTGCTCGGCTGCGCCCAGTGGCACGAGGTGCAGGTGCTCAAATTCGTGCACCACCGGTTCGTGCTGGCCCGCCCGGACCTCGCCCTGCACCAGCGCGGCCAGGCCCGCCTGCTGGGCACCCTGGTCGAGGCGCTGTGGGAGTGGCTGCTCGACCCGGAGGAGGAGTCCCGGCTGCCCCGCCGGCTGCACGACCTGGTCGAGCTGGCCGAGGCGGAACTGCACCCGCGCACCCCGGACCGGATCGGCCGGGCCCGGGGGCGGGCCATCGTGGACTTCGTCGCGCAGCTCACCGACGGCCAGGCGGTGGCCATGCTGGACGCGCTTTCCGGCCGCTCCGGCGCGCTCTGGACCGACGCCTTCGTGCTCTGAACGGCTTACCCCGTCAGGCGACCGACTGCCACCAGCCGTCCACGGCCGGCGGATCATCGACCACCACCCGCTCACCCGGGCGGGGCACGGCCAGCTGGACATCGCGGGCCTTCGCCTCGGCCCACAGCCGGTTCACCGGCTCGGACCAATCGTGCAGGGCCAGGTTGAACGTCGCCCAGTGCACCGGGATGAACAGCCCGCCGCGCAGGTCGAGGTGGGCGTTGACCGCCTCCTCGGGGAACATGTGGATGCTCGGCCAGGCCCGGTCGTACGCGCCGATCTGCATCAGCGTCACGTCGAACGGCCCATGCTCCGCGCCGATCGCCGCGTAGCCGGCGAAGTAGCCGGAGTCGCCGGTGTAGAAGACCTTGCGTCGGGCCCCGGCGACCACCCAGGAGCTCCAGAGCGTGCCGTCGCGGCGCAGCCCCCGGCCGGAGAAGTGCTGGGCGGCGGTGGCGGTGATCTCCAGCCCGGCGACCTGGTGCGACTCGGCCCAGTCCAGCTCGATGATCCGGTCGGCGGGTACGCCCCACCGGTCCAGGTGTGCGCCCACCCCGAGCGGCACCAGGAACGGTGCGGACTGCCCGGCCAGCAGTGCCCGCACGGTGGCCATGTCCAGGTGGTCGTAGTGGTCGTGGGAGATCAGGATGGCGTCCAGCGGCGGCAGCTCGTCCAGGCGCACCGGCGGCTCGTGCAGCCGGCGGGGGCCGACCAGGCCAGACGGCGAGCAGCGCTCGCTCCAGACCGGGTCGAGCAGCACCCGCCGGCCCTCGATCTCGATCAGCGCCGAGGCGTGGCCGTACCAGACGATGGTGAGCTCGTCGGCGGTGTCGGCGGCCTGCGGTGCGCTCGGACGCAGCAGCGGCACGGGCGCGGTCGGGCGCCGCTTCTGCTTGCCGAAGATCAGCTCGCGGAGCAGGTTGCGGCCCGGGTCGGCGACCATGGTGCGGGTGCCGGCCTGGTTGTGGAAGGTACCGTCGCGAAACTGTGGCGAGCGGGCCGCCCGTTCGGCCCGGGCCCCGGCGAGCCGGCCGCCGAGTGCCGCCGGCACGTCCCGGGCCACCCAGGCCAGGCCGGCCAGCGCGGCCAGCCCGGCCGTGCCCCGCATCCGTCGCCCGAGCGACCGTTCGATGTCCGTGCGCTCCGCTGGTGCCATCGCCGTCCCTCCGCCGTGTCCCGCACTACACGGTAGTCACCCGGGCCGGCTCGTGCTCCAGCGGTCGGCGCACCGGATCGGTCGCCGCCACGGCGACCGATCCGGGACCGGGCTCAGCCGCCGTTACTGGGCCGCCGTGCCGCCATCCGGTACGCCGTGCCGGCGCCGGCGAGCCGGTCCACCGCGGCCAGGAACCGGGGGCCCATGGCGGCCCGGGCCTGCACCGCCGGGTGGGTGGCGCCGAAGTCGTCCGGGTCGGCCTGCCTGTCGGCGAAGAGCGCGTAGGTGAGCACCGCGGCGCCGGATCGGTCGAAGATCACCCCGGCCTCGTGCCGGGCGTCGGCGAACCAGCCGGCCTTGGTGGCGATACGCGCCCGCTCCTCCGAGGACATGGTGCGCCGGATGCCGTCGGTGAACGCCACCGGGGAGCGCAGCAGCCCGAGCAGGAACGCCGTCGAGGTGGGCGAGAGCAGGGTGCCGGCGACCAGGGCGCGCAGCAGGTCGTGCGTCTCCCGGGGGGTGCTGGTGCCGAGGAAGAACCGGTTCGGATTGGCCACCGGCTCGACCTGGGTGTTCGGGAAGCCCTTGGCGACCAGGATGGCGTTCAGCTCGGCGGCCGGGCAGACCAGCCCGCACAGCCGCACCGCCGTATCGTCGGAGACGGTCAGCAGGGTGGCCAGCACGTGCCCGAGAGTCACGCTGCTCGGGTACGCGCCGTCCAGGCTGAAGATGCCGTCACCGCCCGGCACGACGATCGCCGCGGTCACCTCGACCCGCTGGTCCAGTGTCAGCAGCCCTCGGTCGACCTTGTCCAGGACCGTCGTGGCCACCGCGATCTTGTTGAGGCTGTACGCCTCGATCCGCCGGTCCGCCTCGGCCGTCACCGCGACCACCGGCGGGCCGGCCGGGTCGGTCACGCTCACGTACGCCTGCCAGTTGCCGCCGGCCTCGGTGCTGTGCCGGGTATAGCTGGTGGCGACCCGACGGCCGGCCTGGGCCGGAGTGGTCGGGGCGGC
This sequence comes from Micromonospora sp. NBC_00389, assembly GCF_036059255.1. Taxonomy (NCBI): domain Bacteria; kingdom Bacillati; phylum Actinomycetota; class Actinomycetes; order Micromonosporales; family Micromonosporaceae; genus Micromonospora; species Micromonospora sp. NBC_00389. The sequence continues at coordinate 3,768,829 of NZ_CP107947.1, forward strand.
CTCGGTGCCCTCAGCGGCGCTCGCCGGGGCGGTGGCGCCGAGCACCGTACCGGCGGTGGCCACCGTGCCCAGCCCGAGCGCGGTCCTGCGGTTCACTCGGATGGTCAATCGTCTCCCCCATCGTGGTCGGCCGGAGCGTTTGCCGGCCCACCACCCTAGGCGAGTTGATCGATGCATGGTGCCCCCCGACGCCCTTACCCGAGCCGCCGGCGCATGCCCATCGGCTCGTGGCCGAGGACGTCGCCGGGCTTCAGGTACGGCCCGAGCACCTCGTACAGGTGCTACCCGCAGGGGAGGGCTTGAACCGGCTGCCCGGATCGCGGAGCGGGCCGGCGGGAGATGACGCGACCGCCGCGCCAGCGAGGTGGCGCGGCGGTCGCGTCGCGGAGCTGCCCCGGGCGGGGCGGGCGGTCAGGCGCCGGGGGTGTTGTCGGCCCGCTTCGAGGTGGCCATGAGGTAGTCGCGGTTGAGCCGCCCGATGGTGTTCAGCGGGATGCCCTTCGGGCAGGCCGGGGTGCACTCGCCCGCGTTGGTGCAGCCGCCGAAGCCGGCCTCGTCGTGCGCGTCGACCATGCCGATCACCCGGGTGTACCGCTCGGGCTGGCCCTGCGGCAGCAGCGAGAGCTGGGTGAGCTTGGCGGCGGTGAAGAGCATGCCGGAGCCGTTCGGGCAGGCCGCCACGCACGCACCGCAGCCGATGCAGGCCGCCGACTCGAAGGCGGCGTCCGCGTTGGCCTTGGCCACCTGGGTGGAGTGCGCCTCAGGCGCGCTGCCGGTCGGCGCGGTGATGTAGCCACCGGCAGCGATGATCTTGTCAAAGGCGCCCCGGTTGACCACCAGGTCCTTGATGACCGGGAAGGCGCTGGCCCGCCACGGCTCGATGTCGATCGTCTCGCCGTCCTTGAACTGCCGCATGTGCAGCTGGCACGCGGTGGTACCGCGCTGCGGCCCGTGCGCGTCACCGTTGATCATCAGACCGCACATGCCGCAGATGCCCTCGCGGCAGTCGTGGTCGAACGCCACCGGGTCCTCGCCGGCGAGGATCAGCCGCTCGTTGAGCACGTCGAGCATCTCCAGGAACGACATGTCCGGGGACACGTCGTCGACCGGGTAGGTCACCATCCGACCCTTGTCCTCAGGGCCCTTCTGGCGCCAGATGCGCAGGGTCAGGTTCACTTGTAGCTCCGCTGCGTGGGGTGGACGTATTCGAACTTCAGGTCTTCCTTGTGCAGCACCGAGGGCTCACCGGTGGCGGTGAACTCCCAGGCCGCCACGTACGCGAACCGTTCGTCGTCGCGCTGCGCCTCACCGTCCGGGGTCTGGTGCTCGGCCCGGAAGTGGCCGCCGCAGGACTCCTCGCGGTGCAGGGCGTCGATGCACATCAGCTCGGCCAGCTCGAAGAAGTCGGCCACCCGGCCGGCCTTCTCCAGCGACTGGTTGAGCCCCTCGCCCTCGCCGGACACCTTGACCCGCTGCCAGAACTGGTCGCGCAGGGCGCGGATCTCGTCGATCGCCTTGCGCAGCCCGGCCTCGCTGCGCTCCATGCCGCAGTGCTCCCACATGACCTGGCCCAGCTCCCGGTGGAACGAGTCCACGGTCCGGTCGCCGTTGACCGCCAGCAGCCGCTGGATCCGGTCCTCGACGTCGGCGCGCGCCTCGATCGCCGCCGGGTGGCTGGAGTCGACCTTGTCCAGCGGGCCCGAGGCCAGGTAGTTGGCGATGGTGGTGGGCAGCACGAAGTAGCCGTCGGCCAGGCCCTGCATCAGCGCTGAGGCGCCGAGCCGGTTCGCGCCGTGGTCGGAGAAGTTCGCCTCGCCGATCACGAACAGGCCCGGGATGCTCGACTGGAGGTCGTAGTCGACCCAGAGGCCGCCCATCGTGTAGTGCACGGCGGGGTAGATCCGCATCGGCACCTCGTACGGGTCCTCGCCGGTGATCCGCTCGTACATCTCGAAGAGGTTGCCGTACTTGGCCTCGATGGCCTTGCGGCCCAGCCGGCCGATCGCGTCGGCGAAGTCCAGGTAGACACCGAGCTTGGTCGGCCCGACGCCCCGGCCCTCGTCGCAGACGTTCTTCGCGGCACGGGAGGCGATGTCCCGGGGGACCAGGTTGCCGAAGGAGGGGTAGATCCGCTCCAGGTAGTAGTCCCGCTCGTCCTCGGGAATGTCCCGGGGGTTGCGGTCGTCGCCCTTGGTCTTCGGCACCCAGACCCGGCCGTCGTTCCGCAGCGACTCGCTCATCAGGGTCAGCTTCGACTGGTGGTCGCCGGAGACGGGGATGCAGGTCGGGTGGATCTGGGTGTAGCACGGGTTGGCGAAGTACGCGCCCTTGCGGTGCGCCCGCCAGGTGGCGGTGACGTTGCAGCCCTTGGCGTTGGTGGAGAGGTAGAAGACGTTGCCGTAGCCGCCGGAGGCGAGCACCACGGCATCGGCCATCTCGGTGCTGATCTCGCCGGTGACCATGTCCCGGACGACGATGCCCCGAGCCTTGCCGTCCACGATGACCAGCTCCAGCATTTCGTGCCGGGTGTTCATCTCGACGTTGCCGAGGCCGATCTGTCGCTCCAGCGCCTGGTACGCGCCGAGCAGCAGCTGCTGACCCGTCTGGCCCCGGGCATAGAAGGTGCGCTGCACCTGGGCGCCGCCGAAGGAGCGGGTGTCCAGCAGGCCGCCGTACTCGCGGGCGAACGGCACGCCTTGGGCGACACACTGGTCGATGATGTTGACCGAAACCTCGGCCAGCCGGTGCACGTTCGACTCCCGGGAGCGGAAGTCGCCGCCCTTGACGGTGTCGTAGAACAGCCGGTGCACCGAGTCGCCGTCGTTGCGGTAGTTCTTCGCGGCGTTGATGCCACCCTGCGCCGCGATCGAGTGCGCCCGGCGCGGGCTGTCCTGGTAGCAGTAGGACTTGACGTGGTAGCCCTGCTCGGCCAGCGTGGCCGCGGCCGAGCCGCCGGCCAGGCCGGTGCCGACCACGATCACCGTCATCTTGCGGCGGTTGGCGGGGTTGACCAGCTTGGCCTCGAAGCGCCGGGTTTCCCAGCGCTTCTCGATGGGGCCGTCGGGAGCCTTCGTGTCGGCGATCGGGTCGCCCTCGGTGAAGAGTTCCATGTCAGGACACCAATCCGGTGAGTACGGCGAACGGGACCACCAGGTACCCGGCGCAGAGCAGGACGGCGAAGATGAGCGCGGCGGTGCGCGCCCGGCGCTCACCCCGCGGCGTCTGCTGGCCGAGGCTGCGGAACGCGCTGAAGGCACCGTGCCGCACGTGGAAGCCCACCGTGACGATGGCGAGGGTGTAGAAGAGCGTGACGTACCAGCGCTCCGGCGCGAAGTCGGCGACGACGTTGCCGTACGGCTTGCTGGGGTCGCCGACCGGGTTCAGCGTGCCGGTGGTCAGGTCCAGGAGGTGGTAGATCACGAACAGCAGGATGATCACCCCGCCCCAGCGCATCGTGCGGGCCGCGTAGCTGCCGTTGACCTTCTTGCGGTGGGCGTACTTGACCGGGCGGGCCGCGCGGGCCCGCCGGGCCAGCACGGTCGCGGCCACGATGTGCGCGACGACGGCCACCACCAGCCCGATGCGCAGGATCCACAGGAACCACACGCCCGGCAGCAGCGGCTTGCCGATGTCGCGCAGCCAGTGCGCGTAGTGGTCGAACGAGGTCTCGCCCGTGAACACCTTCAGGTTTCCGAGCATGTGCGCGATCAGGAACAGCGCCAGCAGGATGCCCGTCACCGCCATGACGGCCTTGAGGCCGACGTTCGAGCGGATGGGCGACCGAGTTTTCGTCATTACCACGCAACCGACGCTAGGAGCACTCGGATCAGTCGTCCAATGCATCAAACTCGCAGTCTTGATAGCCGTAAGCTATGTAGATGCAGCTCCATCAGCTCCGGTACTTCGTTGCGGTGGCGGAAGTTCGACATTTCACCCAAGCCGCCGACATCGTCGGCATCACTCAGCCATCTCTCAGTAAGCAAATTCACGCTCTGGAGACCGACCTCGGGGCGCCCCTCTTCGAGCGGGTACGGGGCAACATCACCCTCACCGCGGCCGGTGAGGTGCTGCTGCCGTTGGCCACCCGGATCCTCGCCGACGTGGACACCGCGACCCGCGAGGTGCAGGAGTTGGTCGGGCTGCGCCGCGGTCGGGTCCGGCTCGGCGCCACCCCGAGCCTGGCCACCTCGCTCGCCCCACCGGTGCTGCGCCGGTTCCGCGACGCGCACCCCACCGTCGACCTCAAGGTCGAGGAGGGTGGGTCCCAGGACCTGGTGCGCGACCTGCTCCGCGGCGACCTCGACCTGGCTTTGATCATCATGCCGGCCCAGGGCGCCGACCCCGGGCTGCGCGTCGACCCGATCCTGCGCGAGAGCCTGGTGGTGGCGTCGGTGGAGGAGGTGCCGACCGCCTCGGCAGCCGGGGAACTACGCATCACCGACCTGCGCGGCCAGCCGATGGTGATGTTCCGCGAGGGCTACGACCTGCGCGATGCCACCATCCAGGCGTGCCGGGAGGCGGGCTTCGAGCCGACCTTCGCGGTGGACGGCGGCGAGATGGACGCGGTGCTCAGCTTCGTCGAGGCCGGGCTCGGTATCGCGCTGGTGCCCGGCATCGTGCTGGCCCGCCGGCCGGGGGTGCGAATCACGCCGCTGGCGGCACCCGGGGTGCGGCGGACCATCGCGGTGGCCCGTCGGCGGGACGTCGTGCCGACCCACGCCGGCCGGGAGCTTCGCCGGATCCTGCTCGACTACATACAGTCGGCGATCGATCGTGACGAGCTCCCGCCCGGGGTGGATCCGCTCTGACCGCCGTCAGCGGCCCTCGGCGTCGTCCATCGCCCGGTAGATCCGCTGCTCCGAGACGGGGTACGGGGTGCCCAGCGCCTGGGCGAAGACGTTCACCCGCAACTCCTCGATCATCCAGCGGATCTGCCGGACGGCCGTCTCCTGCCGACGCGCCGGTGGCAGCGCGGCGAGCAGGTCGGCGTACTCCTTCTGCACCGCCGCGACCCGGTCCTGCTGCTGGCGGTCCCGCTGCGGGTTGCCACCCAGCCGTTCCAGCCGGCGCTCGATGGCGGTGAGGTACCGCAGCAGGTCGGGCAGCCGGGCGTACCCGGTCTCGGTGATGAAACCGGCGTGCACCAGCCCGGCGAGCTGGTTGCGGATGTCGGCCAGCGCGGCCACCACGGCGAGGTTCCGGGTGGCGCCGAGCCGCTGCTCGACGGCGTACGCGGCGGCGAGCACCTTGCGTACCCGGTCCATCACCTCGACCACGGTGTCGACCAGGTCGGCGCGGACCTTCTCGCGCAGCGCCGCGAACCCCTCGGGGTCCCACGCGGGCCCACCGGCGGCACCGATCAGCCGGTCGATGGCCGCGCCCGCCGCGTCCTCGATCAGCTCCTGCACGCCGCCGTGCGGATTGCGGCTCAGCGCCAGCTTCGCCTCGTTGTTCAGCCGGCCCTGCAGGAACCGCGCCGGGGACGGCACGGTGAGCCGCAGCAGCCGGCGGGTGCCGGCCCAGTGCGCCGCCTCCGCCTCGGCCGGGGAGTCGAAGACCTTCACCCCGACCGTGGCGCCCTCGTCGACCAGCGCCGGGTACGCGGTCACCGCGTAGCCGGCCCGGACCTGCTCGATGGTGCGCGGCAGCGTGCCGATGCTCCACTCGCGCAGCCCGGTGCGGGCCACCTCCGGCGCGGCGGCCGCCACCACCTGGCGTACCTCCTGGCGGAGCTGGCGTTGCAGGGCCGTCAGGTCCTTGCCCTCGGCGACCGGCTTGTCGTCGGCGTCGAGCACCCGGAAGGTGACCCGCAGGTGGGCCGGGAGCTTGGCCGGTTCCCAGGCGTCGCGGGGCACGGTCACCCCGGTCATCCGGCGCAGCTGCCGGGTGAGCGCGTCCAGCAGCGGCTCCTCGCCCGGGGTGATCGCCGCCAGGGCGGCCCGGGCGTAGTCCGGCACCGGAACGAAGTTGCGGCGCACCGGCTTGGGCAGCGAGCGGATCAGCGCGATCACCGTCTCCTCGCGCAGCCCCGGCACCTGCCAGTCGAAGCTCTCCGCCGGCACCTGGTTGAGCAGCGGCAGCGGGATGTCCACGGTGACGCCGTCGGTCGGCGTACCCGGCTCGAACCGGTACGTCAGCGGCAGAGTCACCCCCTGGGTCTGCCACTCGTCCGGGTAGTCGCCCTCGTCGACACCCAGCCGGCCGTCATTGACCAGCAGGTCGCGGGTGAAGGTGAGCAGGTCCGGCTGGTCCCGGCGGGTCTTCTTCCACCAGGTGTCGAAGTGCCGGCCGGAGACCACGTCGGCCGGGATCCGCTGGTCGTAGAAGCCGAAGATGGTCTCGTCGTCGACCAGGATGTCCCGGCGCCGAGCCCGGCTCTCCAACTCCTCGATCTCGGACAGCAGCCGCTGGTTGTCACCCCAGAACTGGTGGTGGGTCTGCCAGTCGCCCTCGACGAGGGCGTGCCGGATGAACAGCTCCCGGCTCAGCGCCGGGTCGATCCGCCCGAAATTGACCTTGCGAGAGGTGACCAGCGGAATGCCGTACAGGGTGACCTTCTCGTAGGCCATCACCGCGGCCTGCTTCTTCTCCCAGTGCGGCTCGCTGTAGCTGCGCTTGACCAGGTGCTGCGCGAGCGGTTCGACCCACTCCGGCTCGACCCGGCCGGCGATCCGGCCCCAGAGCCGGGAGGTCTCCACCAACTCGGCGGCCATCACCCAGCGCGGCGGCTTCTTGAACAACGCCGAGCCGGGAAAGAGCGCGAACTTGGCGCCTCGGGCACCCAGGTACTCGTGCTTCTGGGCGTCCTTCAGGCCGATGTGCGACAGCAGGCCGGGCAGCAGCGACTGGTGGACCTTCGGGGTGTCGATCTCCTCCGGCAGGTCGGCGCCGCCGCGGCGGCTCGCACCCCGGCCGGCGTCCGCGCTGTCCGCCGTGTCGCGCGCCGGTCGCCCGCCGCGCCGGTCGCCGTCCTCGGGGGTACGCAGAACCTGGCGCAGTTGGGCGACGATGTCCTGCCACTCGCGGACCCGCAGGTAGTTCAGGTACTCCGCCTTGCACATCCGGCGGAACGCGCTGGAGGAGAGTTCCCGCTGCTGCTCCCGCAGGTAGCGCCAGAGGTTGAGGAAGGCGACGAAGTCCGACTCCTTGTCGGCGAACCGGGCGTGCGCCTGGTCGGCCTGGGCCTGCTTCTCCGCCGGCCGCTCCCGGGGGTCCTGGATGGACAGCGCGGCGGTGATCACCAACACCTCGGTGGCGCAGCCGTTGCGCTCGCCCTCGACCACCATCCGGGCCAGCCGCGGGTCGACCGGCAGTTGGGCCAGCCGCCGGCCCAGCGCGGTGAGCCGCTTCGCCGGGTCTGTCTCGGCTGGGTCCAGCGCGCCCAACTCGTGCAGCAGGTTGACGCCGTCGGTGATGTTGCGTCGGTCCGGCGGGTCGATGAAGGGGAACGCGGCGAGGTCGCCGAGCCCGATCGCGGTCATCTGGAGAATGACCGACGCCAGGTTGGTGCGCAGGATCTCCGGGTCGGTGAACTCCGGCCGGGAGAGGAAGTCCTGCTCGTCGTAGAGCCGGATGCAGATGCCGTCCGAGGTGCGGCCGCAGCGCCCCTTGCGCTGGTTGGCCGACGCCTGGGAGATCGGCTCGATCGGCAGCCGCTGCACCTTGAGGCGACTGGAGTAGCGGGAGATCCGGGCGGTGCCCGGGTCCACCACGTACTTGATGCCGGGCACGGTCAGCGAGGTCTCCGCGACGTTGGTGGCGAGCACCACCCGGCGCGAGGTGTGCGCGGCGAAGACCCGGTGCTGCTCGGCGCTGGAGAGCCGGGCGTACAGCGGGAGGATCTCGGTGCCGAGCAGCGAACGTTTCGTCTGCACCAGCTTGCCCAGCACGTCGGCGGTGTCCCGGATCTCCCGTTCCCCGCTGAGGAAGACCAGGATGTCGCCGGGCCCTTCGGCGGCCAACTCCTCGACGGCGTCGCCGATCGCCTGGATCTGGTCGCGGACGGTCTCCTCGTCGCCGTCGCCGTCCTCCTCGCCCTCGGCGACCTCGACCAGCGGCCGGTAGCGCACCTCCACCGGATAGGTTCGCCCCGAGACCTCCACCACCGGCGCCGGTACGCCCTGCGGCTCGTCGGCGGTCGGCGGCCCGGCGAAGTGCCGGGCGAAGCGGTCGGTCTCGATGGTCGCCGAGGTGATGATCACCTTGAGGTCGGGTCGCCGGGGCAGCAGCTCCCGCAGGTACCCGAGGATGAAGTCGATGTTGAGGCTGCGCTCGTGCGCCTCGTCGATGATCAACGTGTCGTACTGGCGCAGCATCCGGTCGGTCTGCAGCTCGGCCAGCAGGATGCCGTCGGTCATCAGCTTGACCAGGCTGCGCTCGCTGACCTGGTCGGTGAAGCGCACCTTGTAGCCGACCACGTCGCCCAGTTCGGTGCCCAGCTCGTCGGCGATCCGGTCGGCCACCGTACGGGCTGCCAGCCGCCGGGGCTGGGTGTGCCCGATCAGCCCGTGCACCCCACGCCCCAGCTCCAGGCAGATCTTGGGGATCTGGGTGGTCTTGCCGGAGCCGGTCTCGCCGGCCACGATCACCACCTGGTGATCACGGATGGCGGCGGCGATGTCGTCCTTGCGCTCGCTGACCGGCAACCCCGCCGGGTACGTGATCACAGGTACGGCTGCCCGCCGGGCGGCGATCCGCTGCTCGGCACGGGCCAGGTCGGTGGTGATCTCGGCCAGCGCGGCCTCCCGGCGCTGCGGGTCGCGCAGCTTGCGGGCACCGTCCAGGCGCCGCTGGAGCCGGCGCTGGTCGCGGAACATCAGAGGGGAGAGGCGGCGGTGCAGCTCGCGAACCGGGTCGGTCGCGGCGGAGGCGGCTGGATTCTGCATGTCGTGCCCAAGGATAGGCAGCCCGACGACGTACCGCCGCCGGGTTATCGCGCGGCCGGTCCTTCGACGGCCGGACGGCGTCTCTCGACCGCCGGACGGCGGTCTAGAGTTGGCGGCCGACGTCGAGCGCTGGGGGGCCGGTATGGAGCTGCGGGACACCGACCGGGCGCTGGTGCAGGCCGCCACGGCGGTCGCGAAGCTGCGCTGCCGCAGCGAGAACCACAGCGTGGCGGCGGCCGTCCGGACCGCCGACGGGCGGGTCTTCACCGGGGTGAACGTCTACCACTTCACCGGAGGCCCGTGCGCGGAGATCGTCGCGGTCGGCGCCGCCGCCACCCAGGGCGTGACCGAGCTGGAGACCATCGTCGCGGTGGGGGACCGGGGGCGCGGGGTCATTCCGCCGTGCGGACGGTGCCGGCAGGTGCTGCGCGACTACTTCCCGGCCCTGCGGGTGATCGTCGGTCCGGCGGACGCCCTGCGGGTCGTCGAGATCGACGAGCTGCTGCCGGAGACGTACGTCTGGGCCGACCACCAGGTCGATCCGGGGGCGACCGGGGGCGTCGTGCCCGTGGCGCGCACCGGCGCGGCCGGCTGAGCCCGCCGGCGTCGGATCAGTCGCCGGCTGCCGCCTCCAGCATCGACCGGGGCATCGGCACGCTCTCGAACCGTACGTTGCCCTCCGGCACCATCCAGCTCATCACCTGCACGGCCAGGCGCCCGGCCCGCACCGCCGGATCGTTGTGGTACAGCTCGCGGGCCGCGTCCGGGTCCACCGAGAGCACGACGAAGCCGCGCAGCCGCTCGTCGTCGGTGTCCAGGAGCGGACCGGCCGCGAGTACGAGACCCTGCTCCACCAGCCCCGCCTGATGGGCCAGGTGGGCGTTCTGCAACCGGTCGACCGCGTCCAGCGGCAGCTCCGGGGCGTCCGCCGGCCGCACCAGGAGTACGACCGTGTGCTGGTCGAATCGCATGCCCCCACCCTAGGCGCGGGTGGCCCCTCGGCGTGGGCGTCCGTCCTGGTCAGCGGCTCCCGGATCGATGACTACGAGTTAGGCGGCCCTCAGCACGTCGGCTAAGGTAAGGCGAACCTAAGCGCGAACATGCAGGAGACTCGTGACCACCCTCGCCATCCGGCCGGCCCCGGCCGGCAAACGGACCGGCACCCGCACCGGCCGCCGGGTGGCCGTCACCGTCGGCGCCGCGCTGGTACTGCTGCTCACCGTGCTGGCCAGCTTCGCTCTGGGCAGCCGGCAACTCGGCGTGGACCAGGTCTGGAACGCCCTCGTCGCGCCGGACGGCGGCGACGCCAGCACCATCGTCCGTGAGATGCGGATGCCACGCACCGCGCTCGGCCTCGCCGTCGGGCTCGCCCTCGCCGTGGCCGGTGTGCTGTTCCAGGCGCTCACCCGCAACCCCCTCGCCGAACCGCGCATCCTCGGCATCAGCGCCGGTGCGTCGTTCGGCGTGGTGCTGGCCATCTCCGTCTTCGGCGTCGGCACCCTCGCCGGGTACGTCTGGTTCGGCATCGCCGGGGCGCTGCTCGCCGGAGTGCTGGTCTTCGCCATCGCCGCCCGGGCCCGCGAGGGCGCCAGCCCAGTCACCCTCGCGCTGGTCGGCGCTGCCCTCGACGCCAGCCTCGCCTCCGGGGTGTACGCGCTGCTCAGCATCGACACCCGCACGTTCGAGGAGTACCGGTTCTGGGTGGTCGGTGGTCTGGCCGGCCGGGACCTGGGGGTCACCGCGCAGGTGTTGCCGTTCGTCCTCGCCGGGCTGGTGCTGGCCGTCCTGGTGGCCCGAGGCCTCGACGCGCTGGCCCTCGGCGACGACGTGGCCCGCGGTCTCGGCAACCGGGTCGGCCTGGTCCGCCTCGGCGGTGGCCTCGCCGCCGTGCTGCTGACCGGAGCCGCGGTGGCCGCAGCCGGGCCGATCGCCTTCGTCGGGCTGGCCGTGCCGCACCTGGCGCGCGCCCTGGTCGGCGCGGACCACCGCTGGACCCTTGCCGTCTCCGCCCTGCTCGGGCCGGCGCTGCTGCTCGGCGCCGACGTCGTCGGCCGGCTCGTCGCCCCGCCCGGCGAGATACCGGCCGGGATCATCACCGCCCTGATCGGCGCGCCGCTGCTGGCCGTGCTGGTCCGCCGCGCCCGGGTGGTGACCGCATGACCACCATCGACCGCCCGTCCGACCTCTCGACCATCGGCTCCGACACGTCGCCCGGCGCGCGACTGCCCGGGCGGTCGCTGCTGCGGATCGGCCCGGTCAGCCTGCAGATCCGCCGCCGTGCGGTGCTGGTGGCCGCCACGCTGACCGTGCTGCTCCTGGTGGCCGTGGTGCTCAGCCTCTCCCTGGGCACCCCGTACGTCGCCCCGGCCGACGTGCTGCGCGCGCTCTCCGGCGCCGGCACCCCGTACGACCTGGTCGTCTTTGATCTGCGGTTGCCCCGGATCATGCTGGCCGCGGTGGCCGGCGCGGCCTTCGGCGTGGCCGGCACGCTGATCCAGAGCGTGGCGCGCAACCCGCTGGCCAGCCCGGACGTCATCGGCATCACCCAGGGTGCCGGGCTCGCCGCGACCGTGGCGTTGACCAGCGGGGCGGCCGCCGTGCTGGTGGCCCCCACCGCGCTGGTGGGCGGGCTGCTCGCCGCGGTGCTGCTGTTCGCCCTCGGTGCCCGGCACGGGCTGGCCGCGCAGCGGTTCGTGCTCGCCGGGGTGGCGGTCGCCTTCGCCTTCCGGGCGCTGACCGAGGTGGTCATGCTCACCGCCGACCCGATCGACGGGCTGCGCGCGCAGATCTGGCTGATCGGCACCCTGGCCGGCAAGGGCTGGACCGAGGCCGCCTGGATCGGCGGCACGCTGCTGGTGCTGCTGCCGGTGCTCGCCTGGGCCGGTTGGGCACTGAACAGCACCGCGCTGGACGACGACACCGCACGCGGGGCCGGGCTGCGCCCGGTCGCGCGCCGGATCGGGCTCGCCGGCACCGGCGTGCTCGTCGCCGCGATGGTCACCGCCCAGGTCGGCGCCGTCGACTTCGTGGCCCTGGTCGCCCCCCAGGTGGCCCGGCGGCTGGTCCGGGCCGAACGACCGCCGCTGGTCTGCGCCGCGCTGCTCGGCGCGCTGCTGCTGGTGCTTGCCGACCTGGCCGGCCGGCGACTGATCGCGCCCACCCAACTCCCGGCCGGCGTGCTGACCGCCGCGATCGGCGGGCCGTACCTGATCTTCCTGCTGCTGCGTGGACGGCGGCGGTCCTCGTGACCGTCACCCGCCCCGGCCCCTTGAAGGAGTCGTGATGCTCTCCACCCGCGACCTGGTCGTCGGCTACGACGAGCGGACCGTGCTCGACGGGCTCGACCTCGACCTGCCGACGGACGCGTTCACCGTGATCGTCGGTCCGAACGCGTGCGGCAAGTCCACCCTGCTGCGGACCATGGCCCGACTGCTCACCCCCCGCCGCGGCACGGTGCTGCTCGACGGCAGCGCCATCCGCGACCTGCCGACCCGGGAGGTGGCCCGCCGTCTCGGCGTACTGCCGCAGAGCCCGCTGGTGCCCGAGGGCGTCACCGTGGCCGACCTGGTCGGGCGCGGTCGGCAGCCCTACCAGCGGTGGTGGCAGCAGTGGTCGGCGGAGGACGGCGCGGCGGTCGACCAGGCGATGGCCCTGGCCGACGTGGCCAGCCTGGCCGACCGGCCGGTGGACAGCCTCTCCGGCGGCCAGCGACAGCGGGTGTGGATCGCCATGACGCTGGCCCAGGACACCGACGCCCTGCTGCTGGACGAGCCGACCACCTTCCTCGACCTGGCCCACCAGGTGGAGGTGCTGGACCTGCTGCACCGGCTGCGCGTCGAGCGGGGCCGCACCGTGGTGGCCGTGCTGCACGACCTGAACCAGGCCGCCCGCTACGCCGACCACCTGGTCGCGATGCGCGCCGGCACGGTGGTGGCCGCCGGACCGCCCCGGGAGATCCTCACCGCGGACCTGGTCCGCGACGTCTTCGGGCTGGCCTGCGTGGTCGTGCCCTGCCCGGTGACCGGAGCACCGCTGGTGGTGCCCGCCCAGACCGGCGGCACCACCGCCCGCCCGGTCACCCCCTCCGCCACATCCACCGACGACGCGAGCATCCCGCTCGCCGGCTCGTACCCCTCGAAAGGACTCTGATGCGTCGTCTCGTCGCCGCCCTCACCGCGGCCGCCGCCCTCGGCGTCGGACTCACCGCCTGCGGTGAGAGCGACCCGGTCGCCGGCTCCACCGCCGGGGAGACCCGGGAGATCACCCACGTCATGGGCACCACCAAGGTCCCGGCGGAGCCCAAGCGCGTCGTCGTGCTCGACACAGACAAGATCGACACGGCGCTCACACTGGGCATCACGCCGGTCGGCGCCGCCACCGCCGGTGAGGCCAAGGGCTGGCCGACCTACTTCAGCGCGGACAAGCTCGCCAGCATCAAGGAGGTCGGGGTGCTCACCGAGCCCGACCTGGAGGCGATCAACGCGCTGAAGCCGGACCTCATCCTCGGCAGCAAGTTCCGCCAGGAGAAGTTCTACGACGAGCTGGCCGCCATCGCGCCGACCGTGTTCACCGACAAGGTCGGTATCACCTGGAAGGAGAACTTCCTCCTCGATGGCAAGGCGCTCGGCCACGAGCAGCAGGCCAAGGATCTGCTCGCCACGTACGAGAAGCGGGCCAAGGACTTCGGCGCGACGCTCGGCGACGCCGCCACCCGCAAGGTGTCGATCGTGCGGTTCCTCCCCGGCAACATCCGGGTGTACGGCCCGGAGTCGTTCTCCGGCATCGTCATCGGCGACACCGGCCTGGGCCGCCCCGAGCGGCAGTTGCTCGCCAACAAGGAGGACAAGCGCTTCGACCTGGTCAGCCCCGAGCGGATCAACGAGGTCGACGGTGACGTCATCTTCGTGACCGCGTACGGCGACAAGGCCGCCGCCGAGCAGGCCAAGACGACCGCCGGCACCCTCTGGAAGGGCCTCGGCGCCGTCAAGGCCGGCAAGGCGTACCCGGTCGCCGACGAGGTCTGGATGACCGGCATCGGCGTAGGCGCCGCCAACAAGATCCTCGACGACCTGACCAAGTACCTCCCCGCCGCCTAACCGCGCCGCGCGCACCGCGCCGCGTCCCGCCGACAGCCCGCACCCGCTCCGCGCGTGCGGGCTGTCGGCGCCTGGACCCCCATGATCGTGCTCGATCCAGGATGTAGTGGTCTCCCTCTCCTGGGAGGCCACTACATCCATGTTCAAGCACGATCATGGGGTCCAGGGGGAGCGGGAGCGCGCCCGCAGGGCGGCCCGGACCTCGGCGAGGAAGCCGTCGAAGTCCTCCCGGAGGCGCTTGCCGGTCACGTGCAGCACGATCCACTCGCCACCGAGCAGCCGGTTGAGCCGTCGACGGTCCCGGTGGAACTGCTCGGGATCGTCGTGCCAGAGCCCGTCGTACTCCACCGCGACCTTGAACGCCGGCCAGGCCAGGTCAAGCCGGGCCACGAACCGGCCCTGGTCGGCGACGACCCACGTGTCTGCGGCCTGGGCAGCCCGGCGAGCACCAGCCGCACCCGGGTGCGGGACTCCTGGGGCGACTCGGCGCCCGCGTCGGCCAGGTCAACCGCGAGCAGCAGGGACCGCCAGCCCCGCTGACCGGCCCGGGCCAGCGCATATTCGCGCAACGTCGACACGTCGGTGAGCCGCCGAGCCAGCAGGGCGTCGATGACGACCACCGCTTCCACCAGGTCGAGCCAGCGGGCGAGGTCCCAGCAGGTCCGCGCCGGGCCGGTCACCCTGACCCCCGCCCGTTCCACCACGTCGCCGAGGTCGATCTCCCCATGGTGGACCTGGAGGCCGGCGGTCGGCCCGATCCGGCTGTCCTTGGGCACCAGCACGTCAACGGGCGCGGCCCGGGACGGTGTTGGGCAGCCGTACAGGGCCGCTGCGGCCCGCCCGGCGATGGCCGCACCCGGCGGGATCAGCCAGCGTCCGACGGCGGCACACCTGGCACGGTGGGTGACCCTCAGCCGCGAATCGGCGTAGACGTCCCGGAAGAGTGGCCGCCACGCGGCGCTGCGCAGGTCGTTGCGGGTCAGCAGGCCGCGCGAGACGGCGACGGAGCCACGGAAGATCCGACCGCGCAGTTGTGGCGGCCGGCGGGGAGCTTTCGGCATGACATCCAGGCTGACCGATCACCATCGGGCCACGCAGTCCCTGTGGATAACCCGCCCACGCCTCGGCGCCGGGCACACGCCGCCGCCATGATCGCGCCCGAACATGGATGTAGTGGCCTCCCGGGGAGAGGAGACCACTACATCCTGGATCGAGCACGATCTTGGCGGGCGGCGGGCGGCGGGCGGCGGGCGGCGGGCGGCGGGCGGCGGGCGGGTTAGGCGGGGCGGGGGATGGGTGGGTTAGGTGGGCGGGTTAGGCGGCGGTGGACCAGATGGCGCGGAAGGCGGCGGCTTCGCCGGCCAGCCAGCGTTCGATCTGGTCGGGCTTGGCGTCGGTGGGCATGCGGTGGGCCTGGCCGCGCCGGACGTCGACCAGGACCGGCTCGGCGTGCGGCAGCACCGCGTCCATGTGTCGGGCCATCAGGTGCAGGGTGGCGAGCACCGACTCCTCACTCGGCGGGGTCTCGTCGAAGTGCAGGCGGACGGCCTCGGCCCGGCCGTCGGCGTGGCGTACCCCGAAATGGGGGTTGATCTTGACGGGTAGGTCGCCCAGCATGGCCAGGGCGTCGCGGGTCTGGGCCAGGTCGACGGCGGCCGGATCGCCGAGGGAGTGCAGCCAGGCGGTCGCGCCGGGCACCAGCGCCTGGTAGAGCGGGCGCCAGCGCGGCTTGACCACGTCGACCACGCCGGTGAGGTGGGTGCCGCCGGTGTGGAAGGCGATGTCGGCCTTGAGTGCCTTGACGAACTGGCCGTGCGGGTTGAAGCCGGAGCGGCTGGCTCGCTGCTTGCGCAGGCCGCCAACGAAGGTCGCCTTGGTGGGGCCGGTGCGGTCGACGTAGCGGGTGAAGCCGAGCAGGGTGGCGTAGGGGGTGAGGGGCGTGGAGGCGGGCGCGGTCACGGGCGTCCTCCCAGGTCAGGAACTCGATTAGTACATACATTCTAATCGACGGGTCTGACATCGCCCAGCGAAAACGGGGGTCCGGAAGACGCGACAAAGGGGGCCGCCGGGTGCCCGGGCGAGCCCCCGGTCAGATCCGTACGAAGCCCTCGCCCAGCACCGCCCGCAGCCGACTCAGGGCACGGGCATTCTGTGTCTTGACCACCGACACGGACACGTCGAGGGTGCTGGCCACGGCTTCGACGCTCTGATCCTCCCAGTGGCGGAGCACCACGATGGCCTGGTCGCGGATGGGCAGGGTGGCCAGGGCCCGCAACAGGGCGACGTGCAGCTCCACGGTGTCGTCGGCTGATGGGTGCGGAGCCTCGGGTAGCTCGGCGAGCACGAGTTCGGAGTCGCTACGCCGCCTCTTCTGGTCGAAGACGGCGTTCATCAGGACGCGACGGCTGTACGCCTCGAGATTCGTGGTGCCCCGGATCCTGCCCCACCTCGCATACATCTTCGCGAAGGTGATCTGGGTCAGGTCCTGTGCGAGGTGCCAGTCGCGGCACATCAGATAGGCGGTACGTCGCAGCCTCGGCGCGGTGGCCTCGACGAACGCGGTGAACTCCGCCTGCCGGGCGGTCTGCTCGCGCCGCCGGGCCGTGCCCAGTCGGGCCAGCAGACCGTGTCGGGGCTCCTGGGGTGATCCCGCGAGGGGGGTGGTCCGGGGATCCGTCATCCGTTGGCCGCCGAGGCGTTCGTGCCGGCAGGGCATTCGCTGCCGACGATCTCGTCGACCCCGGGCATGGCACCGACGCGGGCGGTCAGGCTCGCGTACGGTGATCGACCGGTCAGCTTGATCCGGAACGACTCCGGTAGCTGGGTGGCCTTGACGGCGGCGACGAGCTCCGGCGCGTCCTCGAACATCTTCCGGTAGTTGGCGAGGGCCTCTTCGCGGGTTTCGTGGTCCACGCTCCGGACTGCCGGATCTGCGTCCAGCACGCGGTTCACCGCGCTGCGCTGCTGATCGGTGACGTCGTCGGTGAGGAAGATCGAAACATCGGTCGCGGTGTCCCGGGCCGGCCACTCGCACACCGGGTTCAACAGCATCGCGAGCCCCGCTGGCACCGCCGTCGGCGGCACCGAACGGTCCGGCGGTGTCGCCACGTTCACCACCCCCAACGCCACGATGGTGGCCACGCCCGCCACACCTGCCGCCATCAGCCGATGTCGGCGGCGCCGCAGGCTGGTGCCGGTCGCCATGGCGTGGTCGGCCAGGGCTCCCGGCGGGGGCTCGGGCTCGTCGGCCATGGCGCGGTCGAAGAGCACGCGCAGGTTCTGGTCCAAGGTTCACTCCCGTGGTCCGGTGGACTCCCACCTGTGATGACTGGTTGGGACACCGGATCGGTGACATCGAGGAACAGAATCCAGGTCGGAGGATGCGAAAGGGGGCCGCCCGAGCCGGGCGACCCCCCATGAAAAGACGCGTCAGAGCTGGCCGACGTCGGTGACCCGGATGGCCGCGGCGCCGATCTCGTCCGAGGCGGCCAGGTCGATCTCGGCGCTGATGCCCCAGTCGTGGTCGCCGTCGGGGTCGTCGAAGATCTGTCGGACGGTCCACCGCTCCCGGCCCTGCTCGATCATGAGCAGCGCCGGGCCGCGCGCGTCCGGCCCAACGCCGATCGAGTCGTACGCCTCGAAGTACGGCCGCAACGCGTCGGCCCACGCGTCGTAGTCCCAGCCGTCGCCGGCGTCCAGCTCGGCGAGCAGGTCCCAGCGGCGCAGCGCGGCCAGCTCGACCCGGCGGAACAGCGCGTTGCGCACCAGCACCCGGAACGCCCGCGCGTTGCGGGTCACCGCCGGTGGCCGGTCGGTCAGCGAGGCGTGCGCCTGGGCCACCTCGGCCACGTCGGACGGGTTGCGCAGTCGCTCCCACTCGTCGATCAGGCTGGAGTCGACCTGGCGGACCAGCTCGCCCAGCCACTCGATGAGGTCGATCAGTTCCTCGGTCTTGGCGTCCTCGGGCACGGTCTGCCGCAGCGTCTTGTACGCGTCGGCCAGGTAGCGCAGCACCAGCCCTTCCGAGCGGGTCAGCCCGTAGAACTGCACGTACTCGGTGAAGGTCATGGCCCGCTCGTACATGTCGCGGACCACGGCCTTGGGGGAGAGCTGGTGGTCGGCGACCCAGGGGTGCCCCTGCCGGTACATCTCGTATGCGGCCTCCAGCAGCTCCGCGAGCGGCTTCGGGTGGGTCACCTCGTCGAGCAGCTCCAGGCGGGCCTCGTACTCGATGCCCTCGGCCTTCATCGCGGCGACCGCCTCGCCGCGGGCCTTGAACTGCTGGGCGGAGAGGATCTGTCGGGGGTCGTCGAGGATCGACTCGATCACCGAGAGGACGTCCAGGGCGTACGACGGGGACTCGGCGTCGAGCAGCTCGATGGTGGCCAGTGCCAGCGGGGAGAGCGGCTGGTTGAGCGCGAAGTCGAGCTGGAGGTCGACGGTGAGCCGGATCCGCCGGCCGGTCTCGTCCGGCTCGCGCAGTTCCTCGACCACGCCGCCGGCGCGCAGCGCGCGGTAGATGGCGATCGCCCGGCGGATGTGCCGGCGCCGGGCGGCGGCGTCCTCGTGGTTGTCGGTGAGCAGGTGCCGCATCGCGAGGAACGCGTCCCCGGGCCGGCCGATCACGTTGAGCAGCATCGAGTGGCTGACCTGGAAGCTGGAGGTCAGCGGCTCGGGCTCGGCGTCGACCAGCCGGTCGAAGGTGGGCTGACCCCACCCGATCGAGCCCTCCGGCGGCTTCTTGCGGACCACCTTGCGCCGCTTCTTCGGGTCGTCGCCGGCCTTGGCGAGGGCCTTCTCGTTGTCGATGACGTGCTCGGGGGCCTGCACCACGACCCGGCCGATGGTGTCGTAGCCGGCCCGGCCGGCCCGCCCGGCGATCTGGTGGAACTCCCGGTTCTTGAGCAGCCGGGTGCGGACCCCGTCGTACTTGGACAGGCCGGTGAACAGCACGGTGCGGATCGGCACGTTGATGCCCACGCCGAGGGTGTCGGTGCCGCAGATGACCTTGAGTAGGCCGGCCTGCGCGAGGGTCTCGACGAGCCGGCGGTACTTGGGCAGCATGCCGGCATGGTGGACGCCGATGCCGTGCCGGACCAGCCGGGACAGCGTCTTACCGAAGCCGGCGGTGAACCGGAAGCCGCCGATCGCCTCCGCGATCATGTCCTTCTCGGCACGGGTGCAGACGTTGACGCTCATCAGCGCCTGGGCGCGCTCCAGCGCGGCGGCCTGGGTGAAGTGCACCACGTACACCGGGGCCTGCTTGGTCTCCAGCAGCTCTTCAAGCGTCTCGTGCAGCGGCGTCATCGCGTACGAGAAGATCAGCGGGACCGGCCGCTCGGCCGAGCGGACGACGGCGGTCGGCCGGCCGGTGCGCCGGGTCAGGTCGTCGACGAACCGGGTGGTGTCCCCCAGGGTGGCTGACATCAGGATGAACTGGGCCTGCGGCAGCTCGATGATCGGCACCTGCCAGGCCCAGCCCCGGTCGGGCTCGGCGTAGAAGTGGAACTCGTCCATGATCACCTGGCCGACGTCGGCCTGGTCACCCTCGCGCAGCGCCAGGTTGGCCAGGATCTCCGCGGTGCAGCAGATGATCGGGGCGTCGGCGTTGACGCTGGCGTCGCCGGTCAGCATGCCGACGTTCTCGGCGCCGAAGACCTCGCAGAGGGCGAAGAACTTCTCCGACACCAGCGCCTTGATCGGGGCGGTGTAGAAGGTCGTCCGGCTGTCTGCGAGCGCCGCGAAGTGCGCGGCGACCGCCACCAGGCTCTTGCCCGAGCCGGTGGGCGTGTTCATGATCAGGTTGGCGCCGGAGACGATCTCGATGACCGCCTCCTCCTGATGGGGGTAGAGGTCGAGGCCGCGCTCCTTCGCCCAGCTGGCGAACGCGTCGAAGAGGGTGTCGGGGTCGGCGCTTGTCGGCAGCGCGGCGGTGAGCGTCATAGCGTGTCCATGGTGCCTGGATCATGCCCCCGGGCGCCAACCCGCAGTCCTTTGGATCGCCGTCCGGGCGCGGTGGACGCCCGGATGGTCACCGTCGGCGGTAGATCAGGTCGGCCACCGGCCGGCCGGCCGTGAGCGCCCGCCGTTCGAACTTGGTCACCGGGCGGTGCGCCGGACGTGGCGCGAACCCGCCGTACGCGTCCACCAGCCCCGGGTCCGCGTCCAGGGTGTGCCGCATCGCCTCGGCGTACTCGGCCCAGTCGGTGGCGCAGTGCAGCGTGCCGCCCGGCGTCAGCCGGGAGCGCAGCAGCGCCACGTGCGACGGCTGGATGATCCGCCGCTTGTGGTGGCGGGACTTCGGCCACGGGTCCGGGAAGAAGATGTGCACGGCGTCCAGGACACCCTCGGGCAGGCCGCTGACCAGGTCCAACGCGTCGCCCTGGGCCACCCGCACGTTGCTCAGGCCGCCGCGCTCCACCAGGTCGAGCAGGTTCGCAATTCCCGGCGTGTGCACCTCGACCGCCAGATAATCTCGATCCGGGTCAGCGGCGGCCATCGCGGCGGTGCTGTCCCCCATGCCCGAGCCGATCTCCAACACCACCGGCGCCCGGCGGCCGAACAGGTCGGCCAGATCGACGGGTCCGTCCGGGACGTCCAGGCCGTAGGCGGGCCAGAGACGGTCCAGCGCGTCGGTCTGCCGCCCGCTCATCCGGCCCCGTCGGGGGTGGAAGGTGCGGATCGGCCGGCTCGCGGGCGGGGCGGCGGGGTCATGGTCGGTGGTGGTCACAGCGACCCGAGCGTACGCGACGCTGTCGGCGGATCGGATGTGATGTGCGACCGGGAATGAGAGGATCCATCTGGTACGGCAGACCGGGCGGTCCGCTGCTCGGCTCGGCCGCACGGCGTCGAGAGGGGGCATCGTGACAGTGACCCGCGGCGGCGTGACCCTGTCGGTGGTGACCGTGCTCGCCGGCCCCCTGCTGGCCGCCGCTCCCGCGCACGCCGCACCTCTTGCGCCCGCCGTGTCCGCTTCCCTTGCGCCTGCCGCCCTCACGCACGCGGTGCCCCGGTCCGCCGCGGCCGGCCCTGTCGCCCTCGCGTTCGCCGCGCCCGCCCCCGGCACGCCCCAGCCCGGCCCGCCGGGTGGTGCGCCGCAGCCGGGGCCAGTGGTGGACGTCTTCGTCGAGGTGAGCCCCAGCACGGTGCAGCCCGGCTACCTGGTCGGCATCCGGGCCAGTTGCCGGGACAACTCGGTCGGCGCCACCGTGGTCTCCGACGCCTTCGGCGCGGTCGGCGTGCAGCCGCAGCGTGGGGTGCTCACCGCCGCCCCGATGGTCCGCGAGCGCACCCGCCCGGGCAACTACCGGGTCAAGCTGGAGTGCCGCGACGGCGAGACCGCCTCGACGATGCTGCAGGTGGTCAAGAAGATCCAGCCCAGTCGAGGGCCGGCCACCGGCTTCGGCGCCGACGAGGGCGGGATGACCGGCAAGCTGCTGGTGCCCGGAGGCGCGGCGCTGACCATCGCCGGGCTGATCCTCGCCGTGGTGGCCCTGCGTCGGCCGCGTACCGTCCGCGGCGCCGCCCGCCACTGAGCCCGCCATGGAGATCTTCCGCCCCTCGCAGCCGCCCGGTGACGCACGCCCGCCCGCTGATCGCCCGTCGGTGACCGAGCGCCCGCCGGTGGCCGCCCGACCGCCGACCGCCGTCGCGCCCCGGCGCAGCCGGGCACCCGGCCGCAGCCCCTGGTCCCTGCCGGTGGCCGTGGTGCTGGTGCTGGCCGGCGTCTTCGCCACCGGGGCGGGGCTCGGCCGCTCGGTCGGCCCGCTCGACTGGGCCCCGGCCGGCGGTGACCGGCCGCCCCGCAGCGAGTCGGTCGGGTTGTCGGCCAGCCGCCCGGTGCGCCTCTCGGTACCGGCGATCAAGGTCGCCGCGCCGGTGGCGCCGGTCGGGCAGGCCCGGGACGGCTCGATCGCCGTACCGCCGCTGGAGCGGCACAACGAGACCGGCTGGTACGACCGCGGGCCCACGCCCGGCGAGCCCGGCCCGGCGGTGATCGTCGGGCATGTGGACACCAAGAGCGGCCCGTCGGTCTTCTACGACCTGGGCATGCTCAAGCCCGGCGACCTGATCGAGGTGTCCCGGGCGGACAAATCGGTGGTGGTGTTCAAGGTCGACACCGTCGAGCACTTCCCGAAGGACCAACTGCCCGCCGAGCGGATCTACGGCCACGACGGCCCGCCGGTGTTACGGCTGATCACCTGCGGAGGCCAGTTCATCGGCGGCCGCACCGGCTACGCCGACAACGTGATCGCCTTCGCCACCCTGCAGAGCTCCCGCAACCCCTGACCTCACGCCGTTCGCCGAGGTGATCGACACGAGATCGGCGATGTTGGGGTATCGCGCCGGCCTGGACACCCCGATATCCCCGACCCGGACCCGAGAGGGCTGGGATAGCTACGGCTGCGGGACGTGGAGGGCCACCTCGAACTCCAGCAGCGTCGCGCCGGAGGCGACCGGGGGGCGGGGCTTTTCGCCGGGGGCGGCGGCGTGGGCGGCGCGGGACGGGCCGGCGGCCCAGGCCTGGTACGCCTCTTCGGTCTCCCAGCGGGTGTAGACGAAGTAGCGGGTCTCGCCGGCCACCGGCCGGAGCAGCTCGAAGCCGAGGAAGCCGGGGGAGTTCTCCACCGTTCCGGCTCGGGCGGCGAACCGCTTCTCCAGCTCCGCGCCCGCGCCTTCCGGGACGTCGATTGCGTTGATCTTCACGACTGCCATCTGCCCACCCTAGCCGCCGTCCGGGGTGGGCTCAGAACGCCTCGACCACGGGTACCAGATCGGCGTCGACCACGATCGGGGCGTGATCGGAGGGGCCCTTGCCCTTGCGGGCCTCCCGGTCCACGTACGCCGAGCGGACCGCGCGGGTGAACGGCGCGGAGGCGTACACCAGGTCGATTCTCATGCCCTTGTTCTGGTGGAACATTCCGGCCCGGTAGTCCCAGTAGGTGAAGGGGTGGGGGCCCTTCATCGGGGTCGGCACCACGTCGCTGAGCCCCAGGTCGCGCAGGGCCGCGAGGGCCGCCCGCTCGGCCGGGGTGACGTGCGTGGAGTGGGTGAAGACCGCTGGGTCCCAGACGTCGGCGTCGGTCGGGGCGACGTTGAAGTCGCCGCAGACAGCCAGCGGCAGCCCACCGGCCAGCTCGGCGTCCAGCGCGTCCCGCAGCGCCGCGAACCAGGCCAGCTTGTACGCGTAGTGCGGGTCGTCCGGCGTCCGGCCGTTGGGCACGTACACCGACCAGACCCGCACCCCGTCGCAGGTGGCGGAGATGGCCCGGGCCTCGGGCTCGGGAAAGCCGGGCTCACCGGCGAACCCGACCCGGACGTCGGCCAGGCCGACCCGGGACAGGATGGCCACGCCGTTCCACCGGCCGTCGCTGTGGCTGGCCACGGTGTAACCAAGCTCGCCCACCTCGGCCACCGGGAAGGCGCCGTCCGGGCATTTGGTCTCCTGCAGGCAGACCACGTCCGGCCCGGTGCCGGCCAGCCACTCCAGCAGCCGGGGCAGCCGGGCCTTCACCGAGTTCACGTTCCAGGTCGCCAGGCGCATGTCCCCAGCCTGCCGCATCCGCCCCCGTGACGCCCGGTCAGCTGCCCGGGGTGTCGCCGGGACGGGTCTGTTCGGCCAGGAACCGTTCCAACTCCGCGCCGAGTTCGTCGGCGGTGGGCAGCGGGCCGGCGTCCGGGGCGAGCAGGCTCTTCTCGCCGCGTCCCCGGGAGAACGCGTCGTACTGCTCCTCCAGGGCCTGGACCAGGGCGGCTGCGTCCTCGGTCTGGGCGACCTGCCGGTCGATCTCCACCCGGACCACCTCGGCGGCCGAGCGCAGCCCGTCGCCGGGCAGCAGCAGCCCGGTGCTGCGCGACACCGAGGTGAGCAGCACCTCGGCGGCGGCCGGGTACTCGGTCTGCGCCACATAGTGCGGCACGTGAGCGGAGAAGCCGAGCGCGTCGCGGCCCTGCTCGCCGAGACGGAACTCGAGCAGGTGACCGACGCTGCCGGGCACCTGGACCCGTTGCAGCCAGGGCTCGTACCCGCCGATCAGCTCGGGCCGGGTGGCGTGCGCGGTGACCCCGGTCGGCCGGGTGTGCGGCACCGCCATCGGGATCGAGTTGAGCCCCACGGTGAGGCGGACGTCCAGCCGGGCGGCGAGCCCGGCGACGGCGGCCACGAAGCGCTCCCACTGCAGGTCCGGCTCGGGGCCGGTGAGCAGCAGGAACGGAGTCTCGTCGTCGTCGTGCAGCAGGTGCAGCTCCAGCTTGGGCGCGTCGATGCTCTCCCAGTGGTCCTCGACGAAGGTCATCACCGGCCGCCGCGAGCGGTAGTCGAAGAGTTGGTCCACGTCGAAGGTGGCGATCGGCCGGCTCTCCAACGAGGTGAGCAACTGCTCGCGGGCCAGCCGGCTGGCGTTGCCGGCGTCCACGAACCCGGTGAGGGCCTGGATCAGGACCGGTTGCCCGAGGTCGGGCAGATCGTCGGTGAGCTCGTAGAGCTCGTGTGGGTCGAGCACCGGTGCGGACCTCCCTGGAATGTGCCTACGGGATACCGACGCAACGGACGGCACCCGGTTCGGGCAACGTACCCGCCATCCTGGTGCATTCCTGCGGCGGGCAATTCGTCGCCCGTCTGATGGGCAGGACTGGACTAATCACCTGATTACCCCGCCAGGTCGGCCCTCGTGGGCCGATCGGCTGAGGGCGGTTCGGCCCAAAGGCCGAGTTTGTCGATCATGTCGTTTGGCGGGGCCGGATGTCCGCTCCTGTCGCCGACCGTGCCGGCCTGCGTGCCGCGCCAGCTTCACCCGGTACGCGAGGTTCGTTCCCCGGGCGGGTCGAGCCGTCCCGCTCGTCCACCAGGGCACCCCCATTCTGTGGCGAGCGCCACATGATCACCGTGCGTGATCGGGGTTTCCCCCTGCCTAGCCTCGGCTGATGCGTGACGACGGAACCCTCGACGACCCGTACGCCCCGAGCAGCCCCACTACCGGTACGGAGGATGGCACCTCATCCGAACGGACAACCGCCGCGAGTCGGCTTCGGGGTTACGCCCGGGACCTGACCGGTCGACGCCGGGCCCAGGTGGCTCTCGCCACCGGCGTGGTCTGCTGCCTCGGCCTGGCCGCTGTCGCGCAGGTCCGCCACGAGACCGCCGACGGGGCGCCCCGGGTCGATTCGCTCGCCAACAGCTCGGAGCTGCTCCAGCGCGCCGACCAGCAGCGCGCCTCCCGTGACCTCGAGCGCGTCGCCTCCTCGAGCACCCCCTCCGCTACCCCCTCCGGCACCCCCTCCGCCGCCGCGACCTCCGCCGACCCGGACACCACCCCGAAGGCCCGCAAGACCGCGCCGGCGCTCCCGACCGACCCGGCGCCTGTCGCCGGGCTGGACGAGGACCAGATGGAGAACGCCGAGGCGATCGTCCGTACCGGCCGCAAGATGGGTGTCGCCCGCCGTGGCCTGGTGATCGCGGTGGCCACCGCCATGCAGGAGAGCAACCTCTACAACGTGGCCAGCGGCGTGCTGCCCGAGTCGCAGGACTACCCGCACCAGGGTGTCGGCTGGGACCACGACTCGGTCGGGCTGTTCCAGCAGCGCTCCAGCAGCGGCTGGGGCCCGGTCAGCGGGCTGATGGACCCCGAGTTCGCCACCCGGCAGTTCCTCACCGCGCTGGAGCAGGTGCCCGGCTGGCAGCAGATGCGGCTCACCGACGCCGCCCAGGCGGTGCAGGTCTCCGCGTACCCCGAGCACTACCAGCAGCACGAGTGGCGGGCCACCAGGGTCGTCGAAGCCATCGTGCCGTCCGGGCGGTAACCTGTCGACCACTGTGGACTGTCGCGGTTGAGCCTGTCGCGTCCCGGGTACATCCGTTGCGGGTTCGGGGTACACATGACAGAGGGATCACCGACAGGAGGACGTTATGTCACTAATGCAGCGGATCAGCGCATTTCTGAAATCGCCGAAGGGGCAACAGTTGGTCGACCGGGGCCGGCGCGAGATGGCCAAGCCCGGCAACCAGCAGAAGCTCAAGGGGTTGGCGGCCCGGCTGTCCAACCGCCGCCGCTGACCCTTCCACCGGCCGTCCTGCCCGCCGTACCGACCCCCTGGGGAGACCCGGTGACCGACACCCCACCCGTCGGCGGCCCGCCCGCCGCACCCACCCCCCAACCGTCCGCCGGCCTGCCGGCCGGGCCGGCGGACGCTCCCGAGGGCCCGCCGGCCCGACTCTGGGACCGGATGCGTGACGATCCGCAGTACGCCCCGGAGCACCTCGCCCTGGAGGCGGTCCGCCGGCTCGCCCCGGAGGCCGCGCAGTGGGCCAGCCGGGCCCGGGCCGATCAGCCCGGTGTCTCGGCCGATGCCCTGGCCGACCAGGCGGCCCGCAAGTTCGTCAACCTGGCCCGCCTCTCCGGTGCGGTCTCCGGCGCGGCCGGGCTGCCCGGCGCCGTGCTCGACGTGGGCGTGCTGGCCTGGACCCAGGCGCGGATGGTGCTGCACATCGCCGCCGCCTACGACGTCGACCCGCTGCACACCGACCGGGCCACCGACCTGCTGGTGCTCCAGCGGGTGCACAAGGTCGCCGAGAGCGCCCGGCTGGCGCTCGGGGTAGCCGCCGGCCGGGAACGCGCCGACGCGCTCTTCGGCCTGGGCGGGCGCCAGCGCCCGCTCGGCCACGTCATGCTGAAGCTGGGCGTCCGGCTGGCCCAGATGGCCGGCGTCCGGGCGGCCAAGCGGATGGTCGCCAAGATCGTGCCAGGTGCCGCGATCGTGCTCGGCACCTGGGCCAACTCGTCGGCCACCAAGGAGTTGGCGGCGCGCTCCCGGGCTCTCTACCGCCCGCGCAGCACCGTGCCGGAACCCCGCCACCCCTGACCGGCACCCCGCGATCGTCCGAGGGCGTGGGGGCCGGTCAGTCGGCCAGGCCGGAGGAGCGCCAGGTGACGTCGGCGAGCCGGCCCTGCCCGGTGACGTTGGGATGGAACCAGTCCAGCGGGTTCAACATGTCGAGCGTGAACCGGACCTTGTGCACCGCGCCGCCGTCGTGCCGGCAGCGCGAGCCGTACGCCCGACACGCGGCCACCAACTGGGCGTTGTACGCGTCGATCCGGTCCCGGACGGCGGCCCGGCGGGCCCGGTCGGCGGGCGCCGTCGAGGTCGCCTCGGCCAGCAGGGCCGGGCAGACGCCCCGCCGCCAGGCGCGTACCGCCCGGGAGTCGCCGTGCCCGACCTCCCAGAGCCGGTTCAGGTCGGGGATGCTCACCACCAGCACCCGGGCCTTCGGCCGGCCGGTCCGCAGCACCCGCAGGCCCCGGTCGACGTCGGCCCGGAACTGCGCCACCGGTGTCATCGCGTCCACCCCGCCCCGGCAGACGTCGTTGGCGCCGATCAGCACGGTGACGTCGTCGGCGCGGTCGCGTACCGCTGCCTTCGCCTGGCCCTCCAGCGCGTCGGCGCGGGCACCCGGCCGGGCGTGGTTGTACGTCCGGCCGCGGATCGCGGAGTCCTGGTCGAGTAGCCGCCGGTAGTGGCTCCGCACCCGCAGGCCGTCCCCGGTGGACCAGGAGTTGCGCTCGCAGGAGGTAAGCACCAGGCAGGAGGCGAAGCCGGTGCTGATCGAGTCGCCCAGCGCGGCGATGCCACCCGGCCCGCCGGGCTGCGGGGTGCCCTTGGTCGGGCGGGGTGTCGCCGAGGTGCCGCCCTCGCAGGCCAGCGCGAGCAGCGCCGCGAGACAGGCCAGGGCGGCGACCCAGCGTCGAGGCATGACATCCCCCGTCTTCGCAGCACAGAGCGACAGCGCGGTAACTCTATGCGCAGGACGTGGTTTGTCGGGAAGTTGCTGTCGGGTATGCGGCAGAGCGTCGGTATGGCCGCCTCGGGCGTGCTACGGCGCGTCTGACCATCTGTCTGAATGAGCGTGATACCTGTGAGTCATCAATATGCCTCACAGGTATCACGCTCCTTTGTGCATGCCGCCCGGGCGCCTGGCGGGACGGCTGGATGATCGCCGCCACGTCGACGCGGGCCATGGCTGGCCGTGCAGCCACCAGTGCAGCGCCCGGGTGATCCCGGGCAGCACCAGGTAGGTCATCAGCGGAGTCAGGCAGAGCGTCATCAGCAGCACCCGAGCCGCCAGCGGCACGTCGGCGAGAAACCGGGTGGTCAGCAGGGTGGCGGTGAGACTCAGTGGGAAGAACGCCAGCCAGATGGTCACCGCCTGCTTCCATCTCGGCGGCGACGCCGGCGGGATCGGCTCGACCGGGTCCACCCAGTGCTCCAGCGGCGGGTCGAACCAGCCCTCGATCCCGGTGCGCCGCTCGACCCGGGTGTGCTCGACGATGCCCTGCGCCGAGCTGAGCCACCAGTGCCGCTGCGGCGACTCCTCCCACCGGTGCAGCGTCTCGGCGTCGGCGAAGCGGTAGAGCATGTGCCAATCCGCCGAGCCCGGACCGCTCTGCACCCAGCCGGCGCCGAGGAACCCGGGAAACGCCTCGGCCAGCGCCGTGCCGGCCCGCATCCAGGCCACCATCTCGCTGGCCCGGGCCGGATCGGCGCGCCGGGCGATGGCGACGGTCACCGGCACGGTCTGGGTCATGGGCATGCGTCCATCCTGCGGTCGGCGGGGCCGTGGGGCGAACGGGTGTAACCGAGCACACCGGCGCACCCCGGTGGCGCGACCGACCGGGGTGCCCGGGGCCGGTTAACACTGGCGATCTGGGGTAGGTCGGGGGGTATGACGAGATCGCAGCCCCGGCGTGCCCGCGGCACGGTCGGCCACGCGAACAGCGCGCTCAACCTCCGACTCACCCTCGCCGGCTTCGGGTTGGTGATCATGGCGCTCTTCGCGGTGTTGGCGTTCTGGGCCGGCATCGCCTGGCTCGGCGTGGTCTGCGCGATCTTCGCCGTGGTCGCCGTGGTCGACCTGGTCGTGATCCAGCGCCGCCGCGCCGCCCGCCACCGCGAGGAGCCGGGCGTCAAGCACTCGCTGTTCGAGTGACAGGAGGACGAGATGCCCATCGCCACCACCAACCCCGCCACCGGACAGGTGCTCAAGACCTACGAGGCGATGTCCACCGAGCAGCTCGACGCCGCCATCGAGCGCACCGACCTCGCGCACCAGCAGCTTCGCGAGACCACCGTCGGCCAGCGCGCCCGCTGGATGAACGCCGCGGCCGACCTGCTGGAGGCCGACCGGGACGAGATCGCCCGGATCATGACCACGGAGATGGGCAAGACGTACATCGCGGCGCAGGCCGAGGTGACCAAGTGCGCCTCCGCCTGCCGGTTCTACGCCGACCAGGCGCCGTCGTTCCTCGCCGACGAGCCGGCCGACGCCACGGCGGTCAAGGCGACCCGGGCGTTCATCCGCTACCAGCCGATCGGTGCGGTGCTCGCGGTGATGCCGTGGAACTTCCCGCTCTGGCAGGTGATCCGCTTCGCCGCACCGGCACTGATGGCCGGCAACACCGGCCTGCTCAAGCACGCCTCGAACGTGCCGCAGACCGCGATGCTGTTGGAGGACGTGTTCCGTCGGGCCGGCTTCCCGGAGGGGGCGTTCACCGCCGTGCTGGTCGGTTCGGACGCCGTCGACCGGATCCTCAGCGACCCCCGGGTACGCGCCGCCACGCTCACCGGCAGCGAGCGCGCCGGCCGTTCCATCGCCCAGGTCGCCGGCCGGGAGCTGAAGAAGACCGTGCTGGAGCTGGGTGGCAGCGACCCGTTCGTGGTGATGCCCTCGGCCGACGTGGACCGGGCCGCCGAGGTGGCCACCACCGCCCGCTGCCAGAACAACGGTCAGTCCTGCATCGCCGCCAAGCGGTTCATCGTGCACACCGACGTGTTCGACGCCTTCGCGGAGAAGTTCGCCGCGAACATGGCGGCGCTGCGGGTCGGCGACCCGATGGACCCGGACACCGACGTGGGGCCGTTGGCCAGCCAGGGCGGTCGCGACGAGGTGCACGCCCAGGTGCGCGACGCCGTGGACAACGGCGCGACCGTGCTCTGCGGCGGCGAACTGCCGCCCGGTGACGGCTGGTTCTACCCACCGACGGTGGTCACCGACCTCACGCCGCAGATGCGGATGTGGAGCGAGGAGGTCTTCGGCCCGGTCGCCGGCCTGTACCGGGTGTCGTCGTACGAGGAGGCGATCGAGGTGGCCAACGGCACCGCGTTCGGGCTCGGCTCGAACGCCTGGACCCGGGACCCGGCCGAGCAGGAGCGCTTCGCCACCGACCTGGACGCCGGCAACGTCTTCATCAACGGGATGACCACCTCCTTCCCGGAGCTGCCGTTCGGCGGCGTGAAGAACTCCGGTTACGGCCGGGAGTTGTCCGCGCTGGGCATGCGGGAGTTCTGCAACACCAAGACGGTCTGGGTGGGCGAGGGCGCCGCGTCGGCCGGCGCCGGCGCGCACGCCGAGTAACCGGCGCGGACCGGGCGGCCGGAGCGGGGCGGGGCGGTTCAACCGGACGCCGTCGTGGGTAGGAAGTGCGCCCATGACGGTGTTCGGGTTTCACGCGTCCCATGAGCAGATCCACCCCCGTGCCCTGCTGGAGGCGGTGATGCACGCCGAGCGGGCCGGCTTCGACGCCGCCATGTGCTCGGATCACTTCTCCCCGTGGAGCGTCCGGCAGGGCGAATCGGGCTTCGCCTGGTCCTGGCTGGGTGCCGCGCTGCAGGCCACTGGCATGTCGTTCGGCGTGGTCAACGCCCCTGGCCAGCGCTACCACCCGGCGATCATCGCGCAGGCCATCGGCACGCTCGGCGCGATGTACGCGGGCCGGTTCTGGGCCGCGCTGGGTACCGGTGAGGCCAGCAACGAGCACATCACCGGTGATCCATGGCCACGCAAGGACGTCCGCGCGGCGCGGCTGCGCGAGTGCGTGGACGTGATCCGGGCGCTGCTGGCCGGCGAGGAGGTCAGCCACGACGGCCTGGTCCGGGTGGACCGGGCCCGGCTGTGGACCCGCCCCGAGGAGCCACCGGCGCTGGTCGGTGCCGCGGTCAGCGTGGCCACCGCCCGCTGGTGCGCCGAGTGGGCGGACGGGCTGATCACCGTGAACGCGCCGGTGGCGCACCTCCGCGAGATGATCGACGCGTACCGGGACGCTGGCGGGCGCGGGCCACTGCACCTGCAGGTGCACGTCAGTTGGGCGCCGGAGCAGGCACAGGCCGAAGCAATCGCGTACGACCAGTGGCGCAGCAACGTCTTCGCCCCGCCGGTCTGCTGGGATCTGGAGACCGCCGAGCACTTCGACATGGTCTCGGCCGACGTGCCGGCCCAGCGGGTCGCCGAGGTGGTGAACGTCTCGGCCGACCTCGGCCGGCACGTCGGCTGGCTGGAGGAGTACCTGGAGCTCGGCTTCGACCAGATCGCCCTGCACCACGTCGGGCAGGAGCAGCGAGGGTTCATCGACGCGTTCGGCGCCGAGGTGCTGCCGAAGCTGCGCCCGGGCGGCTGAGCGGGGTCCGGCCCCCGGACCCCTAGGCTCGTACCCATGGAGAGCCTGTTTCCGGTCGTCGTCTTCCTGGCGATCGCCACCCTGGGCGCGGCGCTGGCCCGCCGGCTCGGCCTGCTCGCGCCGATCCTGCTGGTCGTACTCGGTCTGGCGCTCTCCTTCGTGCCGGGCTTCCCGCAGGTCCGGCTCGACCCGGAGCTGGTGCTGGTCGGCATCCTGCCGCCGCTGCTCTACGTCGCCGCGCTGGAAACCTCGGTGCCGGCGTTCAAGAACAACATCCGGCCGATCCTGCTGCTCGCCGTCGGCCTGGTGCTGTTCACCGCGTTCGTGGTCGGGCTCGTGCTGCACCTGCTGCTGCCGCAGGTGCCGTTCGCGATCTGCCTGGCCCTCGGCGCGGTGGTCGCCCCGCCGGACGCGGTGGCCGCCACGGCGGTCGCCCGGCGGGTCGGCCTACCCCGTCGGGTGGTCACCATCCTGGAGGGGGAGAGCCTGGTCAACGACGCCACCGCGCTGGTGCTGCTGCGGGTCGCGACGCTGGCCACCATCGGCTCGGCGGTCGGCACCGCCGAGGTCGCCATCGAGGTGCTGCGGGCCACCGGCGGCGGCATCCTGATCGGCGCCCTCGGTGCGGTGATCTTCGGCTTCCTACACCGGCGGATCAACGACCCACTGCTGGACAACGCGCTGTCGTTGATCATCCCGTTCGCGGTGGTGTTCGCCGCCGAGGCCGTGCACTCCTCCGGCGTGGTCGCGGTGGTGGTCACCGGGCTGGCACTCGGCCACAAGCTGCCCCAGTTGCTGTCGGCGGCCTCCCGGTTGCAGGTCGGGGCGTTCTGGCGACTGGCCCGGTTCCTGCTGGAAGGGCTGGTGTTCCTCCTGGTCGGCCTCCAACTGCGGGAGGTGCTGCGGGACCTCGACGAGCCGATCGGCTCGCTCATCACGATCACCCTCGCGGTGCTCGCCACGGTCTTCCTCACCCGGTTCGTCTGGCTCTTCCCGGCCACCTACCTGGCCCGGCTGGTGCCCCGGATCCGCCGCCGGGACGAGACCCCGTCGCCGAAGTTCCCGATCATCATCGGCTGGGCCGGGATGCGTGGCGTGGTGACCCTGGCCGCCGCGCTGGCCCTGCCGCTGACCCTGGCCGACGACGCGCCCTACCCCCGGGCGCTGTTCATCTGGCTGGCCTTCGCGGTGATCGTGGTCACCCTGGTCGGCCAGGGGGCCACGCTGCCGCTGGTCGCCCGCCGGCTGAAGCTGCCGCAGGACGACCCGGTGCAGGACGCGCTGTCGGCCGCCGGGGTGCAGCAGCAGGCCAGCCGGGCCGCCCGGGACCGCCTCGACGCGCTGGCCGCCGACGCACCGGCGGCGGTGGTGGACCGGCTGCGCCGGGCGCTGGACGACCGCACGAACCTGGCCTGGGAACGGCTCGGTGGCGCCGAGCGGGAGACCCCGTCCCAGGCGTACGGTCGGCTCCGACAAGAGATGATCGACGCCGAGCGGGACGTCTTCCGGGCTGCCCGGGACGCCGGTCGGATCCCCGAGGAGGTGCTGGTGCGGGCCTATCGTGACCTGGACCTGGAAGAGTCGTTGCTGCGGCAGGAGGTCGAGAAGTGAGCTGTCAGCACCTGACCGAGGCCGGCGCCGTGGAGTCGGGCACCACCGAGGAATGCCCGGACTGCGTCGCCATCGGAGACGCCGACTGGGTGCACCTGCGAGCCTGCCTGACCTGCGGGCACGTCGGCTGCTGCGACTCGTCACCGAACCAGCACGCGACGAAGCACTTCGAGTCCACCGGCCACCCGGTGATCCAGTCGGTGCAGCCCGGCGAGACCTGGCGCTGGTGCTACGTCGACGAAGAGATCGGCTGACGGGCCGACGACTGGAGGCGGCCCGGCCGTCAGCGTCGGGACGATTGCTCAGCCGAGCCGACGGACGAGGAGCTGCCCGGGCCACGGGTCGCGTCCCGGTCGCGCGACAGTGAACGAGTCGGTGGCGGTGAAGCCGCAGCGCTCATAGAAGCGGACCAGCGCCCGATCGTCGCCGCCGTAGCAGTCCACCCGGAGCAGCCCCAGCCCCCGCGACCGGGCCAGTTCCGCGGCGTGCTCCAGCAGCCGCGCCCCGATCCCCAGGCCGGCGTGCTCCCGGTCGGTGACCAGCAGCCGCACGTAGAGTTCCGGCTCGGTGGCCGGGGGCACGTAGTCGCTGGCGGCGCCGACCACCAGGGTGCCGACCGGGCGGTCGTCGCGCATCGCCAGGTGCAGGCCGCCGCCCGAGGCCCAGCCGTCGGCCTGGGCGATCCGGCGTGGATCCGTCGACGCCGGCTCGGTGCCCCACTGACCGGTCCGGCCGCGCGCCGCCAGCCAGGCGGTAGCGCCGTCGAGCAGCCGCAGCACGGTCGCGGCGTCGTCGGGACCACCGGGGCGAATGGTGATGCTCTGCTGATCCGTCACGCCCACCATGCTGCTACACCCCGGGCGAGTGGCCAACGCCCACCGGGTCAGCGCCGGGATGACCAGGCGGCCGCCTCGACCGCGAGGGCGTTGGTGGGATCGTTCAGCACCCCGCTGGCGCGCATCGTGGTGACGATCCTGTTCTGGCTGACCGGTGCAACCGTCGGGCAGGTGTCCATCGGATGACCGCCAGCGGCCCGAGGCCCCCGCTGGTGGCCGCCCACAGCGGACGGCCACCAGGAGTCGGGGTCAGGAGAGGGTGCAGGGCGCCCCGTTGACGGTGACCAGGCCCGGGTTGGGGTTGGCGCCGCCGCCGGTGGTCGCGTTGAAGCCGAACGTCACGGTGCCGCCGGGCACGATCCGGGCGTTGTACGACTCGTTGCGCGCGGTCACCGTCGCGCCGGACTGGGTGACCTTCGCCAGCCACGCCTCGCGTACCCGCTGGTCCCCGGTGAACGCGAACCGCACGCTCCAGCCGTTGACGGCCGTCGCGCCGGTGTTGCGCACGGTCAGCTGTGCGGTGAACCCGGTCCCGCCGTGCCAGGCGCCGTAGTTGGTGTAGCGGACCGCGCAGGTGGTGGCCGGCACCGAGCTGGCGTCACCCTGGTCGGCCAGGAAC
The DNA here is from genome assembly GCF_036059255.1 of Micromonospora sp. NBC_00389. Lineage (NCBI taxonomy): Bacteria > Bacillati > Actinomycetota > Actinomycetes > Micromonosporales > Micromonosporaceae > Micromonospora > Micromonospora sp. NBC_00389. The sequence goes on from NZ_CP107947.1 coordinate 3,803,320, forward strand.
GAGGCGATCCAGGCCAGCGCCGAGTTCCAGTTGATCGCCACCTCGTTGGTCGCGTACGAGTTGATGTCGTCGACGTAGCAGAACATCGGCTCGCAGCCGGCGAGCAGTTGCGCCGCGAACGGGTCCTGGAGGGCGGCGTTCGCGCCACCGGCGAGGGAGCCGGCGGGTGGGTTCGGCAGGTTCGGGTCGAGCTGGTGGCCGAAGATCCGGCTGTGCTGGTTCTCCGCCGCGTGCTCGCCCCACCCGGTGACGTAGGAGATGTTCAGCGCGTTGCGGCCGAGCAGGTAGTCCATCGCCTGCACGGCGCCGTCGCGGTAGTCGGCGTCGCCGGTCAGGTCGAAGGCGGTGGCCAGCACGACGGCGTTGTTGATGATGTTGCTGTTGGCGCCCCAGAAGTAGCTGCCGGCGTCCCCGGGCATCGGCAGCCCGTACGCCTGCCGGCGCAGCTCGGCGAGGTACGCGTCGGCGGCGGCGGTGACCGAGGCGCGGACCCGGGTCAGCTCGGCGGTGGGTAGCCCGTTCGGCACGGTGGCCAGGTCGAGGCGGCCGAGCGCGGCGGTGCTCTGCCAGCCGAAGCCCTGCGGGCCGAACACGTCGCCGGTGTGGTGCGGCGAGGCGGTCAGGTCGCTCAGGTAGGTCTGCGTGCCGGTGCTCAGGTACAGCTCGACCGCCGCCCAGTAGAACTCGTCGGTGACGGTCGAGTCGTCGTACGCGCCGCCGCCGGTGCCGTCGGTGGGGCTGGCGTACACCGCTGGATGGGCCTTGGCCGCGGCGTAGGCCGTCGTCGCGGCGGTGGCGCAGCGGCCCGCGAACGCCGCGTCGTAGGGGGCGTAGAGCCGTGCGCACTGGGCGGCGGTGGCGGCCAGGTTGAGGGTGGCTGCGGTCGACGGCGGGTGCAGCTCGCGGGGCTGCGGGTCGTCGTGGGGGGCCAGCGGCAGCCCGGTCCAGTTTCGGTCGTGGATCTTGTGGTGCGCCATTCCGGCGAGCGGCTGGCCGGCCGGCACCTGCATGCGCAGCAGGAACTCCAACTCCCAGCGGGCCTCGTCGAGGATGTCCGGTACGCCGTTGGCGCGCTCGGGTACCCGCAGCGTGCCGTCGGCCAACCCGGTGCCGCCGGCCGCGGTGGCCGCCGTTCTGGTCCGCTCGAAGGTGTTCAGCAGTTGGTAGGTGGCGATGCCGCCGTTGACCATGTACTTGCCGTGGTCGCCGGCGTCGTACCAGCCGCCGCGCACGTCCAGGGAGTAGTCGCAGACGGCCGGTTGGCAGGGCACGCTGGTGTCGCCCTGGTTGGGTGCCACGCCGAGGTGGCCGGCGGGTCGGGCGTACTCGTCGCCGATCAGGTCGCCGTCGATGGCGGTGCCGCTGCGCTGGGCGTAGAAGAACTGGAGCGAGTCGGCGCGCAGCCGGTCGTACAGGGTGCCGGAGATGTCGAACGGGTGACTCGTCTCGCCGTCCACGGTCAGCGTCAGCCCGCTGCCGGGGGTGCGGTAGCTGGAGAAGTCGGCCGTCTGCACGTTCTGCCCGGAGGCGCCGTCCACGCCGCGGGCGGTGGTGGTGCCGCTGGCCAGGACCGCGCCGCCGGCCGAGCGCAACTGCCACGGCAGCGGTTCGGTGGCCGTGGTGACCACGGTGGCGTTCTTCGGGCCGCCGGGCAGGTAGCCGACCTGGTTGACCCGCACCCGTGGCCCGGTGTCCGGCTCGTACGGCTCGGGCGGCTCGCCGCCGCGCAGCGAGACGTCGTCCAGGCAGACGGTCTGCGTCTCGGCGGCGCCACCGACCTGGAAGATCAGCTGGGCGGCGGGGTTGTCGTCCGGGACGGTGAAGGTCTGCTCGACCCGCTGGGCGGTGGCGTCCACGGCGGCGTACGTCGTGTACGGGGCGCTGCCGAGCTGCAGGACGGCCTTGACCGCGGTGCCGGGAGTGGCGGAGACGGCGAAGCCGAGGGTGTATTCGGCTCCGGCGATCAGCGGCACGCCGTCCTGGCCGATGCCGGCGTCCCACGGGTTGGCCAGCCCGCCGGGGACGGTGGTGCAGAGCCGGCCGTCGGTCACCGCGAGCGCGCCGGTGCCGAAGGAGAACCAGGGGCTCACGCCGCCGCTGAAGTCGCCGTTGTCGATCTGCTCGGGGGCGTCCGGTGGCGGGTCGGCGTGGGCCGGGCCGGCGCCCGCGGCGGTGAGGGCCAGGGTGGTCGCCGCGGCCAGCAGGAGGCGGCGTCGGGATGGCGTCACGGGGGAGTCCTTCCGGGACGGGAAGTGAGACGGTGGCGGCGGAAGCTGGGAGCGCTCCCAGGTGTCGGCTCGATGTTTCCAGCGCGTCAGGGGCATGTCAATCGATCTGACTAGATGGCTTTCGGTGCCCGACTAGGGCGGCCGGCCAGCACGACGCCGGGCCGGGGTGCCGCGACGCGCCGTTGCGGACACGTGAGATTGGCCGCGCCACGCCCCGTCGTCCTGATCTCCTAGAGACAACTGCGCCCTTCGCCTGGCAGGCTGCCTCCCATGACCCTGAAGCTGCGTTCCGTGGGAACGAGCGACCGTGGGCTGATCCGCAGTGGAAACCAGGACGCCCTGCACGCCGGGACCTGGCTCGTCGCCGTCGCCGACGGCATGGGCGGGATGGCGGCCGGTGACCTGGCCAGCGCGCTCACCATCGACGCGGTCTCCCCACTCGACGTGGAGACCCCCGAGGACGCCCTGGTGGCCGCGCTCCAGGGCGGCATCGCGGTGGCCACCGCGCGGATCCGGCAGGCGGTTGCCGAGGATCCGGAGCGCCAGGGCATGGGCACCACGTTGACCGCCCTGCTCTTCGCCCGTACCGGCAGCTGCCTGGCCCTCGCGCACGTCGGCGACTCCCGGGCCTACCTGTTCCGCGAGGGCGTGCTCAAGCAGGTCACCAGGGACGACACCTTCGTCCAGATGCTGGTGGACCAGGGCGTGATCACCGCGGACCAGGCCAGCAGCCATCCGCGCCGGGCGGTGGTCACCCAGGCGCTCCAGGGCGACGACGTCTCCCCGTCCTACGCGACGATGGTGCCCCGGGTCGGCGACCGGTGGCTGCTGTGCAGCGACGGGCTCTCCAACGTGGTCCGTCCGGACACCCTCGCCGAGGTGCTCACCGGCTACCCGGACCGCGCCGCCTGTGCCGGCAAGCTGATCGACCTGGCGCTGCACGCCGGTGGGCCGGACAACGTCACCGTGGTGGTGGCCGACGTGGAGGAGGAGTAACCGGCGTTCAGCGCCGGCGTGGCGTGGCCCGCCGGGTGGGCGTCGCGGTAGCCGGGTCCTCCGGCCACGGGTGCCGGGGGTAGCGACCGCGCAGCTCGGCGCGGACCTGCGGATAGCCGGTGCGCCAGAACGACGCCAGGTCGGCGGTGACCGCCACCGGCCGCCCGGCGGGGGAGAGCAGGTGCAGCAGCACCGGCACCCGCCCGTCGCCGATGCGGGGGGCCGCGGGCCAGCCGAACGTCTCCTGGAGCTTCACCGCCAGCACCGGCGCTGCCGGGTCGCTGTAGTCCACCCGGATCCGTGAACCACTGGGCACGTCGATCCGCTCCGGTGCCAACTCGTCCAGTTGGGCGGCCTGCTTCCACGGCAGCAGCCGGCGCAGCGCCGAGGCGACGTCCACCCGGGCCAGGTCGGCGCGGCGCCGGGCGGCGGCCAACTCCGGGCCGAGCCAGGTCGGCGCGGTGGCGAGCAGCGCCTCGTCGCCCACGTCCGGCCACTCGGCACCGAGGTGGTGCCGGCCGAAGGCGAGCCGCTCGCGCAAGGCCCGGGCCGCTGGCGTCCAGGGCAGCAGTCCCAGCCCTTCCTGGCGCAGACCGGTCAGCAGCGCCTCCGCCACCTGCGCCCGGTCCGGGCGGTCCAGCCGGCGCTCCTGCAGCTCGATCGCGCCCAGTCGGGTCACCTCCCGGGCCACCACGTCTCCGTCGGACCAGCCGACCTCCCGGCGCGTGGACAGCAGCGGCCCGGCGGCCTCGCGGGCCGTCGCCTCGTCCAGCGGCGTGGCCCGGCGGATCCGCGCCGACGGCGCGCCGGGGGTGCGGTCCGCGACGGCCACCGCCAGCCAGTCGGACCCGGTCAGCCCCGACCCGGCCGCCAGCTCCGCGGCGGTCCCACCGGTCATCAGGTACGCGGACCCGCCCGGCCGCCGGACCCGGGCCAGCCGTTCCGGGTACGCCAGCCCGACCAGCAGCCCGGCGGCCAGGTCGTCGGTCAGCCCAGCGGAGGCGGCACGTCCGCCGGCTCCCGGACCGCTCGCTCGGGCGGCCCGGTCGCCGTCGCCACGGCCCTCGGGTGTGGAGCCGGCGGGCAGCGCGGCGCGCAGCCGGCGTACCTCGCCTCGCCAGCGGGCGGTCGCGGCCGGGTCGACCCCGGTCCGCAGCCGGCGCCAGCCGGCGGTCAGGTCGTCGCCCGGGCCGGCCGCGCTCTCCTCGGAGAGCAGGGCCACCACCTCGGCCGTCCGGTCGGCGCCGACCCGTCCGGCGCCGTCGAGCAGAGCCCGGGCCAGCCGCGGGTGCGCGCCGGCGGCGGCGATGGCCCGCCCCCGCCCGGTGATCCGGCCGTCCGCGTCGACCGCGCCCAGGGTGGTCAGCGTGTCCCGGGCCACCGCCATCGCCGCAGGCGGTGGCGGGTCGGGCAGGGCGAGCCCGACGCCGTCCGGCCGGCCCCAGGCGGCCAGCTCCAGCGCGAAGCCGGTCAGGTCGGCGGTGGCGATCTCCGGCTCCGGCCGGGCGGGCAGTCGCTCGTGGGTCGCCGCGGACCAGCAGCGGTAGACGGACCCGGGGGCCTCGCGGCCGGCCCGGCCGGCCCGCTGGGTGGCGGCGGCTCGGGAGACCGGCACGGTGATCAGCGCGCCGAGCCCGCGGGCCAGGTCGATGCGGGGCACCCGGGACAGTCCGGCGTCCACCACCACCCGGACGCCTGGCACGGTCAGGCTGGTCTCGGCCAGCGCGGTGGCCAGCACCACGCGGCGTCGATCTGCCGGACGCAGGGCGGCGTCCTGCTCGGCGCCGCGTTGCCGGCCGTGCAGCGGGAGCAGCGCGACAGTGTCCCGCAGGTCGGCCAGTCGGCCGGTGACCGCCGCGATTTCGCCGGCCCCGGGCAGGAAGACCAGCACGTCGCCGTCGTGCTCGCGCAGCGCCCGCCGGACGGTGGCCGCCACATGGTCGAGCAGGGACCGGTCCACCGGACCGGCTCCGGGCGGGGCGATCGGCCGGGGTGGCGGCGCCCAGATTCGCTGCACGGGGTGCAGCGCGGACTCGGCCCGTACGACCGGGGCCGGGCTGGGCCCGCCGAGCAGAGCGGCGAAGCGGTCGGTGTCCGGGGTGGCGGACATCGCCAGCAGCCACAGGTCCGGCCGGAGGGTGGCCCGCGCCTCCACCGTGAAGGCCAGTGCGAGGTCGGCGTCGAGTTGCCGCTCGTGGCACTCGTCGAGCAGCACCGCGCCCGTGCCGGGCAGCTCAGGGTCGTGGTGCAGCCGGCGGACCAGCAGGCCGGTGGTGACCACCTCCACCCGCGTGGCCGGGCTGACCCGGCGCTCGCCGCGTACCGCGTAGCCGACACGGTCACCGACCCGCTCGCCGAGCAGTTCGGCCATCCGCCGGGCGGCGGCGCGCGCGGCCACCCGGCGGGGTTGCGCGATCACCACCCGGCCGGTCACCCGGTCGGCCACGGCCAGCGGCGCGAGGGTGGTCTTGCCGGTGCCCGGCGGAGCCACCAGGACCCCGGCGCCGGCCGCGTCGAGCGCCGCGATCAGCGCCGGCAGCACCGGGCGTACCGGCAGGTCCAGGGTTACGTCAGAGAGCACGGCCAAGTCTCGCACCGGCCCGGGTGGGTCAGTTGCGGCGCACCTCGCCGACGCCGCGCAGGAAGGTACGCCAGGCCGACGGGCCGAAGGCGAGCACCGGGCCGGAGCGGTCCTTGCTGTCCCGGACGGCGACCTGACCGTCGGCTGTCGCGACCTCCACGCAGTTGCCGTTGCCACTGCTGCGCGTGCTGGTGCGCCAGTCCGCCCGGGTCAGGTCGATTGCCGTCATCCGCGATACCTCTCGTCTGCGTCGGCGTGCCGCAGAAGCGGTCACGCAAAGTTACGAGAAGCATGCTCGATACGGGTCAACGACGCCGCCGGATCGAGCGCCATCCGACACAGCTCCTCGTGCAGAAGGCTATACCCGAGCACTTGATCGGCATCCTCCAGCGCCAGTCCCATCGTGAGGTTATCCAGGTAAACCACGGACGCGTCGGCGGCCTCGGCGAAGTTGAGGATCACGTACGGTGTGCTCATCGCGGGGTGCCCGCCGGCCGCGAACGGCAGTACCTGGATTGTGACGTTGGGTAACTGCGTGATCCGGCTCATGTGGACCAACTGTTCGGCCATCACGGCGGCGCCGCCGACCGGGCGCAACAGCACCGCCTCGTTGACCACCGCCGACAACTGAACCGGGTTGTCGCGGCGCAGCACCTCCTGCCGGTGCAGCCGAGCCGCCACCTTGCGCTCCACGCCGTCCTCGCCGGCGGTGCGCCGGTAGATCTCCCGGGCGTACGCCTGGGTCTGCAACAGCCCCGGCACCGACTCGGCCTCGTACGTGCGCAGCGCCGCCGCCTCGGCCTCCAGCCCGACGTAGAACTCGAACCACTCGGGCAGTACGTCGCTGTAGTTCTGCCACCAGCCGCGCTGCTGTGCACCCCGGGCGATCTCGATCAGCGCCTCGGCGTCCGCCCCGGTCACCTCGTAGAGCGCGAGCGCCGCCCGGACGTCGCGCGGCTTGATGCCGATCTGCGCGGTTTCGATCCGGGAGAGGTTGCTCTTGGACATGTCGAGCTGGCGCGCGGCGACATCGAGGGTCATGCCCGCGCGTTCCCGGAGCTGGCGGAGCTCCCGGGCGATTCGTCGACGGCGCACGGTCGGGCTGGCGGCCGGTCGGATGGCGGGGGTGGCGGTCACCGTCCGAGTCTGTCACGACAAGATCCGCAGGTCGCACATGCACGGAGTGCAACTTTCAAATCTGGGAGTTGCATTGCAGTAGCTGTCGGTGCATCCTTTCCCGGTCGCGATCACTGTGGACACATCCGTGCGGGAGGACCGTTGCTCATCGCCGACGAGTTCTTCCTGATCGCTCACAACGACAGCCGTGGCAAGGCCAAACTGCATCCGGCCGCGACCGGGCTCGGGCTGGCCGGCGGGCTGCTCGGTGAGTTGGTCCTGTATGGACATATCACCGTCTCGAGCGGACGTATCACCCTCGTCGACCGACGCCCGCCGGCCGACGCGCTGGCGCACACCGTGCTCGACCAGATGATCGGCGAGCCCCAGCATCAGGCGGTCGGCACCTGGCTCAGCTTCCTGGCGCAGAGCGCGACGACCTCGGTGGGGGAGCGCCTGGCCCGGGCCGGTGTGCTGCGCCGCCAGGAGAGCCGCCGGCTGCTGCGCACCTCGGTCAGCTACCTGCCGATCGACCTCAACGCGGTGGCCTGGCCGGCCACCCGGCTGCGGGCACTGCTGGACCGTCCGGACCCGCCGAGCGTGCCGGACGCCCTGCTGCTCGGCCTGGTCGTGGCCGCCGGCCTGACCCGAGAGGTGCTCTGGAGCGCCGGACCCCGTGCTCACCACCGGTTGAACGTCCTCATCCCGGCGCTGCCGGCGCCCCTGAAGGAACTCGTCGGGTACACCGAGGCCGCCGTTGGCGCCGCGGTGCTGCGCGGCGCCCCCTGATTCCCCGGTAACCCCCTCCTCGACAACCGGAGTAGTGGTATGCCCCCGACATCGACAGTCCAGCGACCCAGCAACGTCTCCGAATCTCTTGCCCGAGGCCGCCTCGGCATCCCCTCGGTGATCTTCTTCGTGCTCTCCGCCGCCGCGCCGCTGACCGTGGTGGCGGGTGTCGTCACCACCGGCTACGGCGTGGTCGGGGTGACCGGCATCCCGCTGGCCTTCCTGGTGGTCGCCGCGGTGCTCGCCCTGTTCTCGGTGGGCTACGTGGCGATGTCCCGCCGGGTGGAGAACGCCGGCGCCTTCTACGCCTACGTCTCGCGTGGCCTGGGCCGACCGGCCGGCGTGGCCGCCGCCTGGGTGGCGCTGACCGCGTACAACGCGCTGCAGGTCGGGCTCTACGGCACCATCGGCGTAGCCGCCGAGCCGGTGCTCGACCGGATCTTCGGCGGGCACCCGCACTGGTCGATCGTCGCCCTGGTGGCGTGGGCACTGGTCGGCCTGCTCGGTTTGCTCCGGGTGGACATCAACGGCATGGTGCTGGCGGCGCTGCTGGTCGCCGAGATCGTGGTGATCCTGATCTTCGACCTGGGACAGCTCGGCAATCCGGCCGGCGGCGAGGTCAGCTTCGCCGCGTTCTCGCCGGACAACCTCTTCGTGCCCGGGGTCGGCGCGGTGCTGGTGCTGGCCATCCTCGGGTTCGTCGGCTTCGAGTCCGCGGTGGTCTTCAGCGAGGAGAGCAAGGATCCGAGGCGGACGGTGCCGGTGGCCACGTACCTCTCGGTGGGGATCATCGCCGTGCTGTACGCGCTCTCCGCCTGGACCATGACGGTCGCCGTCGGACCGGACCAGATCGTCGCCGCGGCTGGCGAGCAGAGCGTCGGGCTGATCTTCAACCTGGCCGGGGAGCACCTCGGCGACACCGCGGTCACCATCGGCCAGGCACTCTTCCTGACCTCGGTGCTGGCCGCGATGATCTCCTTCCACAACACCACGGCCCGCTACGCGTTCGCGCTCGGCCGGGAGCGGGTGCTGCCGGCGGTGTTCGGGCAGACCTCACCGCGCAGCGGCGCGCCGCGGGCCGCCTCGCTGGCGCAGAGCGTGTTCGGCCTGCTGGTCATCCTGCTGTACGCGGTCAACGGCTGGGATCCGGTGATCAAGCTGTTCTTCTGGGTCGGCACCACCGGTGGCTTCGGCGTGCTGCTGCTGATCGCCACCACCTCGGTGGCGGTGATCGCCTACTTCGTCCGGTCCGGCGACGGCGAGACGCTGTGGCGGCGGCTCATCGCACCCGGCCTGGCCACCGTCGCGCTCGTCGTGATCATCTGGCTGGCCGTGTCGAACTTCGCCAACCTGCTCGGCGTCGCGCCGGACTCCCCGCTGCGCTGGGCGCTGCCCGCCGTCTACCCGGTGGCGGCCGCCCTGGGCGTCAACTGGGCGCTGGTGCTGCGCAAGAGGCGTCCGGACACGTACGCCCGGATCGGCCTGGGCGCGAGCGCCGCTGCCGCGGTGCCGCCGGTGGAGCAGCCGCCGGCACCGGCCGGCGCGGAGGTATCCCGGTGAGCGTGGCCATCGACCGGCTCGGGCCGGAGGACACCGCGCTGGTGGCCGGCCGGATCGCCGAGGCGTTCACCGCCTTGGAGGTGACGCACTGGCTGGTGCCCGACGCGAGCAAGCGCGAGGCCGTGCTGGCGGGGAACTTCGAGATCCTGGTCGAGCACGCGATGCGGCACGGCCTCGTCGACGCCACCGCGGACCGGTGTGCGGTCGCCGTCTGGTTCCCGTCGGTCGGTGAGCCGGCGCCGCCGCCGACGGACTACGACGCCCGGCTCGCCGCCGCCTGCGGCGAGTGGACCGACCGGTTCCAGCATCTCGACGAGTTGTTCGCGGCCAATCACCCGCATCCTGACCACCACCACCTGGCCTTCCTGGCGACCCAGCCGGGCCGGCAGGGGCAGGGGCTGGGGACCGCGCTGCTGGCGCACCACCACGGGTGGCTGGACGAGAACGGGATGCCGGGTTACCTGGAGGCGAGCAGCGCTCGCAGCCGCGACCTGTACGCGCGGCACGGCTACCGGGCCGGCGAGCCGTTCCGGGTGCCCGACGGCACGCCGTTCTGGCCGATGTGGCGGGAGCCGGTCGGCCGCTGACGGGACCGGCCGGGTCGCTGCCCCCGAGGGGAGCGACCCGGCCGGACGCCGAGCGGACCCGTTGTCACGTTCGCGTGACAACCGGTGCGGACGGTTGAGGGCCGGGTCCGCCGACCCGGCCCTCAACCGCCGAACCGCCTAGTACGCGCCGTCGAGCTGGCCGCGCAGCTTGGTCAGAGCCCGGGTCAGCAGCCGGGAGACGTGCATCTGCGAAACGCCGATCTGGTCGGCGATCTGCGACTGGGTCAGGTTGCCGTAGAACCGCAGGGTGAGGATCTTCTGCTCCCGCTCGTCGAGCGTGGCCAGCGCTGGGCCGAGGGCGACCCGCAGCTCGGCCAGCTCGAACTGGGAGTCCTCGCCGCCGAGCATGTCGCCCAGCTCGGTGGCCCGTTCGCCGTCGCCGGTCGGGGTGGACAGCGACACCGCGTTGTACGCGCGGGCGCCCTCCAGGCCCTCCAGGACCTCTTCCTCGGTGAGCTTGAGGTGGGCGGCGATGTCGGCGACCGTCGGCGACCGGCCGAGGGTCTGCAGCAGCGAGCTGTTGGCGTCGGAGATGGCCAGCCGCAGCTCCTGGAGCCGGCGGGGCACCCGGATGTCCCAGGTGCGGTCGCGGAAGTGCCGCTTGAGCTCGCCGATGATGGTGGGGATGGCGTACCCGGCGAAGTCGACGCCGCGGGACGGGTCGAACTTGTCGATCGCCTTGATCAGGCCGATCGCGGCGGTCTGCGCCAGGTCGTCGGTCGGCTCGCCCCGCCCGCTGTAGCGGTGGGCGAGGTGGTTGGCCAGCGGCAGCCAGGCCTCGATGGCCCGGTCCCGCAGCGCGGGACGCGACGGGTGGTTGGCGGGCAGTGCGGCCATGGCGTTGAGCAGGTCGGCGGCGCTGTCGGTGAGCGCCCGCGGGTCCAGCTTCGTGGTGCTCCGGGCCGTGGCGGTCGGCTGCTCGCTAATCGTTGGCGCGGTCATGGGTGGTCCTCCCTGCACCTCGTCCGCGGATAAAAGACGTGACGCTTTGGTTTAGCTTCGTATGGGCCGTTCGGGACTCACCTTAACCTGATCGTCTCCCCGAAATCTAGCCGAAAGGCTGATGTACTTAAGGTGTTTTCAGTAACGAAGGGAGCAAATAGGGCGGATCTCCGGATGCCTGTGAGGATCCTTACCTGGTAGGTGGCGCCCCCGGTCGTCCCACCCGAGCCGGCCGATCGGCCACCCCGATCGCCTGAGCGGTCAACAGGAAATCCAACATCAGGGCCGATGGGTCGACTATCCCGTCCTTGTCCCGCTGGCGGGACCGGCCGTAGCGTTGCCCGTACAGACCCGGTTCGGAGGCACCGTGCTCGATCCAGCCGCTCCCCAGCTCGTCGTGAACAGTCGCACGCTCTACTTCAGCTGGCTGCCGGCGGATCCGGACGCGGTCGCCGCCCTGGTCCCGCCCGGGCTGCGCCCCCGCCCGGACCGGCAGGTCTTCCTCAACCAGTACGTCGTCGACGACGAGACGCAGACCTCCGGCTTCGGCGCCTACTCGCTGACCTACCTCGGTGTCTCGCTGGTCGGTGTGGACGCCCCCGGCGGGCTCAGCCCGGGCGGCTGGTGGACCCACTACGTGGCCTCCAGCCGGCTGGTCCGGGAGTACGCCGCCGCCCGCGGCGCCCCGACGGTCGCCGGACGGACGCGTATCGAGGTGGGCGGTGAGGACCTGCTCTCCGAGACCGAGGTCGACGGAGCGCCGCTCATCCGGGCCCGATGTCGGGTGGGGGAGACCGGCCACGTGATCAGCAGCGGCCACCACCGCTACTTCACCCGCCGCGACGGGCAACTGCTCAGCTCGGTCTACCCGTTCGTGGCGGAGCCGGTCGCGCCGTTCGAGATCGAGTCGGTGGAGTTCCTGCAGCCCGGGCACCCGATGTACGCGCTCCGCCCCGCCAACCCGCTGACCATCGGCTTCGGCTACTACTCGCCGCGCTCCTCGTTCGCCTACCCGGGCGGACTGACCGTGCACGGCGCCGCCGTCCTACCCGAGCCGACCCGGCAGGTTCACCAGGTGCCGGCCAACCTGGCCCGCAGCGGCCTGCCGTCCGGGTCGTAGACCAGCCGGTACAGCGGCAACGCCCACAGGCGCGTGTACCAGGGCAGCCGCTCGGGGCGGTGCGGGCGCAGCCGGCCGGGCGGACGGTCGCCCACCTGGCCGTCGTCGTACCACTGTTGCAGCGCGTCGGCGGCGGCCGTGACGGTCGCGACGGCGTCTGCCGGGTCGAGCAGGTCGGCGTCGTCCGCGCCGGCCGGGTCGCGGTCCAGGTGCTCGCGCCAGAGCCGCAGCCGCAACTCCCGGGCGAAGGCCCGTGCCCCGTCGCCCTGCCCGGCGGGATCGGTGGGCTCCCGCGGGTCACGGGTGTCGTCGAGCACCGCACAGGACAACTCGCTGTCGTGCGTCCAGGAACGGCGGTTGAAGTTGTCGCTGCCCACACTGGCCCAGGCATCGTCGACCACGCAGACCTTCGCGTGCACGTAGACCGGGTCACCGGCGTGGTTCTCCACGTCGAACACGTGCACCCGCTCCGGCGCGGCCCGCTCGCACAGCGACAGCGCCTGCTCGCGGCCGACCATGTTCGGTGGCAGCGCGAGCCTGCCGTCCACGTCCGGGTGCCGGGGCACCACGGCGATCAGGTGCAGCTCCGGATTGTCGCGCAGGGCGTGTGCGAACAGGTCCGCCACCTCGGTCGACCAGAGGTACTGGTCCTCCAGGTAGATGAGGCGGCGCGCGCGGTGTACCGCCTTGGTGTAGCCCCGGGCAACGGTCCGCTCGCCCTCCGGTGCGAAGGAGTAGCGCGGCCGGACGGCGGGGTAGGTGCGCAGCACCTGGATCTGGTGCGGCCCGCAGGGCGGCGGCTCGGCCGGCTGCTCGGGCAGCGGGTCGGGGCGCAGGTCGGCGCCGCGTAGCCGGTCCCGCAGGTAGGCCATTGGGTTCTCCGAGTCCAGCGGCATCGGGTCGGTCCAGCGTTCCCGGAACACCGTGTCCAGTGCGTCGACCACCGGGCCACGCACCGCGAGCTGCACGTCGTGCCAGGGCGGGTTGGGGCCGTACCGGGGAGACATCTGCACCGGCTGCGGGTCGCCGCGGTGCGCGGCGTCATCACGGCGGCTGTGGCACAGGTCGATCCCGCCAGCGAACGCGATGTCCCGCTCAGGGGCGCCCGGGTGCCGCAGCACCACCAGCTTCTGGTGGTGCGAGCCGCCGCGCCGGACCCGCTGGTCGAGCAGCACCTCGCCGCCGGCCGCGGAGATCGTCTCGCTGAGGTCGCGGTTCTCCGCCTCGCTGTAGGACAGCGCGTCGAGGTGTGAGCGCCAGATCAGCCCTTTCACCACCACCCCGCGCTGGGCGGCCTGGGCGAAGAGTTGGGCCACGGTCGGGCCGTCCGGGCGCAGCCGCTGGTCCGGGTCACCCCGCCAGTCGGTGAAGAACAGGTGGTCGCCCTCGGTGAGTGCTTCCACCTCGTCGACCAGCCGGTCGAAGTACGCCGCACCGTGAATCAACGGCTCGGCGAGGTTTCCGGTGGTCCAGACGGGTAAATCAGAGACCGGGTTGGCGCGTTCCTGCGCGGTGAGGAACCAGTCCTGCAATGGCAACGTCCAGCCCTCCCCGAGGTCGACAACGTCCTCACGGTAGGACCCCGGCCGTGCAACCGCACGCCAGGTCGACGGACCAGTCGACCTGACCGCCGCCATGTTCGACGCGCGACAACCGAGGAGGCCACACCATGCCCCGCGAGACGACGAACCCCGTGACCGAGTACCGCGAGCCGGCGGTGGAGAGCGAACGGGGGGCGCTGGTAGCGGTGTTGGTGATGGTGATTCTGGGTGTCGCTGGGATATTTGCGGTCTCCTGAGGTGGCGCCGGGCCCCGGGTTGAAGCGGGGCGCCGGCGCCGATCTCAGAGGTCGACCGTGGTCAGGGCCGAGCGCCCTGACCACCGGTGTGCGGCAGCCGCTCGGTGGGAATCACGCCGAGCCGGCCGGCCTGGAAGTCCTCGAACGCCTGGATCAGCTCGTCCCGGGTGTTCATCACGAACGGGCCGTACTGTGCCACCGGCTCCCGGATCGGCTGACCACCCATGATGTAGAGGTCCAGCGCCGGGGTGTTGCTGTCCTGCGTGGTGTCCGCGCTGAAGCGCAGCGCGTCGCCCGGACCGTGCACCGCGAGCTGGCCGGTACGCACCGGCCGTCGGTCGGTGCCGACGGTGCCGCGCCCGCCGAGGACGTACACCAGGGCGTTGAACTCCGGCTGCCAGGGCAGGTCGACCTGCGCCCCCGGCTGCACGGTCACGTGGGTGATGGTGATCGGGGTGAAGGTGGAACCCGGGCCGCGGTGCCCGGCCACCTCACCGGCGATGACCCGGATCAGCGCGCCGCCGTCCGGCGTGGTGAGCAGCGCCGACTCCCGCCCCCGGATGTCCTGGTAGCGGGGCGGGTTCATCTTGGCGGAGCGGGGCAGGTTGACCCAGAGCTGGGTGCCGTGGAAGAGCCCACCGCTCATCACCAGGTGCTCCGGCGGGGCCTCGATGTGCAGCAGGCCGCTGCCGGCCGTCATCCACTGGGTGTCCCCGTCGGTGATGGTGCCGCCGCCACCCTGCGAGTCCTGGTGGTCGAAGACGCCGTCGATGATGTACGTGACGGTCTCGAAGCCGCGGTGCGGGTGCCACGGGGTGCCCTTGGGCTCGCCCGGCGCGTAGTCCACCTCACCCATCTGGTCGAGGTGGATGAACGGGTCCAGGTCGCTGGTCGGCACCCCGGCGAAGGCCCGGCGGACCGGGAAGCCCTCACCCTCGAAGCCGCTGGGCGCGGTGGTCACCTTGCGGACCGGGCGGATCTTGGTGGACTCGTCGAGCTGGGGCAGGCGCGGCAGGACGAGAACGTTGTCAACGGTGATCGCGGGCATCGAAGGCTCCTAGTTCGTGGCGTGGGTGGTCGAGGTCGCCCGGGCCGCCCGTAGGCGGGCGCCGAGCCGGTCGAAGACCCGGGTGAGGCAGGCGACCTCGGCGTCGTCGAGGTCGTCCATCAGGTGGGTACGCACCGACGCCAGATGGTGGGGTGCGGCTTCCCGCAGGGCGAGCAGCCCGGCGGCGGTGAGCACCGCCTCGCTGCCCCGTCGGTCGTCCGGGCAGGACTCCTTGCTGACCAGGCCGCGGCGTTGCATCGAGGAGATCTGGTACGTCAGTCGGCTGGGCGAGAAGACCAGTCGGCCAGCCAGCTCGCCCATCCGCAGCCGCTGCCCCGGCACCTCGGAGAGCAGGACCAGCACGTGGTAGTCGGCGAAGCTGAGGTCGCTGTCGGCGCGCAGGTCCTCTTCCAGCTGGGTGTAGAGGCGCTGGCTGGCCTCGATGTAGGCGCGCCAGGCGGCCGATCGGGCACTGTCCAGGTTCTCGGTCACGTCCATGACAGTAGCACTCTTTAAAAATTTAACTAGTGCCTTGAATAGTCGTGTGGGTCACGTCCTGGCGGTCTATCGGAGCGGTTCGTGCAGGTTTGAAGGAAGCCGGCGGGAATCCCGCGGCGGAGCCGCGCCGCGATGTGCCAGACTCCGGCGTCGTGGAACACGTGCAGCTCACCGCCGCCGACCTGTTGCTGCGTCCCTGGCGGGAGACGGACGCCCCGGCGGTGCGCGACGCCCTACGCGACCCGGCCATCGCCCAGTGGAACCCGCAGGGTGGCGGACCGATCGACGACGAGAGCGCCCTGCTCTGGGTGCGCCGCCGGGCCGACTGGTCCGCCGGCGACCACGCCTCGATGGCGGTGACCGCCGGGGCCGATGGCGTGCTGCTGGGCTCGGTGTCGCTGCACCACATCCACCACGGCGACGCGTCCATCGGGTACTGGACGGTGCCGGCGGCGCGCGGGCGCGGGGTGGCGGTACGCGCCGTCGTCCGGCTCACCGACTGGGCATTCACCGAGGTCGGACTGCACCGGGTGGAGCTGTGCCACGCGGTGGCCAACGCGGCCTCCTGCCGGGTCGCCGACCGGGCCGGCTATCCCGCCGAGGGGACCCTGCGCGAGTCGTACCGGTACGGCGATGGCCGCCGCCACGACGAGCACCTGCACGCCCGGCTGGCCACCGACCGCTGAGCGACTCGCGGGCCGGTCGTCACTCGACCACCTTGCGCAGGAAGGCGGCGAGGGTGGTCGTCGTTCGCTCGATCTTCTCGTCCAGGGTGATGGTCTCGTGCAGGCGTCGCCCGCCGGCCTTCTTCCCGCGCAGGTAGAGCGAGCAGGCCAGGTCGGAGCAGATGTAGACGCCCACGGAGTTGCCCTGGCGCCCGTCCCGCCCGGCCTTGCGGGCCGTCATCAGCGAGACGCCGTCGCCGGTGTGGGTGGTCAGGCACAGCGAGCACATACTGCGCCGGACACGGGTGGTCTGCGCGGCCACCCGTAACGCCACCCCGACCAGCCCGCTGTCGGACTCGGCGACCAGGTAGGCCCGCTGGGCCGCGGCGGGATCCCGCCACCCGAGGAAGTCAAGATCGTGCCAGGGGCGCAGGGCGAGATCGTTCGGTACGGCCAGCCGCTTCGTCTCGCCCTGGGTGCAGTTGACGAAAGACGAGCGGATGGCGGGCTCGGTTATCGCTAGCATAGGTAGTAGCCTAGCCATCCTAGGCAAACGATTAAGTCGACTAGGTTTGGGGTGTGCTGCATGGCACGTGCGGGGGTGACCGCCGAACGCCTGACCCTGGCCGCGGCGGAGTTGGCCGACGAGGCGGGCATGGAGAACGTGACCGTCGCGGCGCTCGCCCGCCACTTCGGCGTCAAGGACGCGAGCCTGTACTTCCACATCAGGAACGGACAGGACCTGAGGGTCAGGGTGGCGCTGCTGGCGCTCGCGGAGCTTGCCGACCGGGTCGGCGCCGCGCTGGCCGGTCGCGCGGGCAAGGACGCGCTGGTGGCCTTCGCCAACGCCTACCGGGGCTACGCGAAGCAGCATCCGGGTCGGTACGCCGCGATGCAGATCGACCTCGACCCGGAGACGGCGGCCGCGAGCGCCGGCGTCCGGCACGCAGAGATGACGCGGGCGATCCTGCGCGGCTACCGGCTGCCCGAGCCCGACCAGACCGACGCGGTACGGATGATGCACAGCACGTTCCACGGCTTCGTGAGCCTGGAGAGGACCGGCGGTTTCCGCCACACGGCGCGTACGACGGACGACTCGTGGTCCCGCACCCTGGACGCCCTCGACGCCGTCCTCAGCAACTGGCCGCCCGCCCAGAGCGCCGATCCAGAGACCGCTCGGTGACAGACGGCAACCGCCTAGGCTCGACGTGTGGATGATCTGGAGCTGGCCGACTGGCGGGAGCGGGTAGCCCGGCTGTACCTGTCCGACGTCGATCTGACCGGCTTCCGCGCCGGCCGCGACAACCTCTTCGCCACCCACCCGCAGAGCCCGATCCCGCCCGCGGAGCGGCCCGGCTTCACCGGGGTGCGCTACTTCCCGGCCAACCCCGAAGCCGTGGTGGAGGCGCCGCTGCGGCCGGCCAGCGGTGAGCTGCGGGTGGACACCGGCGGCCCGGACGGGGTCGTCGCGTACCGGCGGGTGGCGGTGGCCGAGACGCCCTGGGGGCCGCTGACCCTGTGGTGGATCGAGGCGTACGGGGGAGGGCTGTTCGTGCCGCTGCGCGACGGCACCTGCGGGCAGGAGACCTACGGCGGTGGCAGGTACCTCACCGACACGGTGAAGGGCACCTTCGGCCGGGGCGTCGAGCTGCTGCCCGGCGACCGGGTGCGGCTCGACGCCAACTACCTCTACAACCCGAGCTGCGCGTACGACGAGCGCTGGGCCTGCCCGCTCGCCCCGCCTGAGAACCGGGTCGACGTGCCCCTGCGGGCCGGCGAGCTGGCGTACCACGGCTGACGGCCGTCCCGGCGTGCCGCCGGGACGGCCGGTCGACCGGTGGCTCAGCCGGCGTTCGTGGCCGAGCTTGGCATGTTCAGCCGGCCCAGCAACTGCCGTGCCTGGTCGGCGAGCTGCGCGTCGACGGTCACCGCGTACTGGCCGGCGCGTAGCGAGCTGGCCGAGGTGAAGTCCCGCTGCCCGCCGGTCATCGCGTGCGCGACCGCGCCGAACACGGCACCCCAGATCGCGCCGATGACCAGCCCGACGAGAATCACCGCCAGCCAGTTTCCGACGGTGAAGATGCCGAACAACAGGCCGATGAAGAGCCCGAACCAGGCGCCGGTGCCGGCCCCGAGCAGGGCGGCGCGTCCGGTGGTCATCCGGCCGAGCACCGTCTCCACCAGCGTGAGGTTGGTGCCGACGATGGCAGTGTTCTCTACTGGGAAGCGGTTGTCGGCGAGATAGTCGACCACGCGCTGGGCGGACGGATAGTCCGGGTATGAGCCGATAGTCACCGTGGGCGGGCCGGTCTCCGGCCCGTGCCCGTCACGGGCCGGCGCCGACAGACGGCCTGCCGGACCGGACGGAAGCAGGTCGCCCTGGTTGGCGGACCGCCAGGCGGCGGCCGGCCCTGAAGCTGACGTCATGAGCATCCTCCCTCGTCAACCCTCCGGGTTCCCGCCTGCGCAGCCCGATAACGCCAGCTACGCCGTCGCACCTGGCAGGAATGCGCCCGGACGCCCCGGGTAGGTAGCCAGGTGCAGAGCGGACAGATCAGCGACCATGGCTTCCTCGCCGACGGCCGCAGCGCGGCGCTGGTGGACCGCTCCGGATCGGTGAACTGGTGGTGCCCGGGCCGGTTCGACGCGCCGTCGGTGTTCGGGCGGCTGCTCGACGACGGCGCCGGGCACTGGTCGATCCGACCGGAGGGCGACTACACCGTCGACCGCTGCTACCTCGACGACACCCTGGTGCTGCGGACCGTCTTCCGTACCGGGCAGGGGGAGGTGGCGCTGACCGACGCGCTCGCCTTCGAGCCCGGCGCCCGGGGTCACGACATCGGGCTGCGCTCGCCGCAGGTGCTGGTCCGCAGCGTGCAGAGCCTCTCCGGCGAGGTCCCGATGCGGATGCACTACCGGCCCCGCTTCGAGTACGGGCGGACCACCGCGTTCCTCATCGAGCGGGACGGCACGCTGGAGGCCACGGCCGGGGCCGCCCGGCTCACCCTGCGCGGCACCATGCGGCTCGACTGTGGCGAGGGCGAGGCCACCACGACGTTCACCGCCCGCGCCGGCTCGGTGCACAACTTCACCCTCGGGTACGCCCCGACCTACGACGCCCCGCCGCCGGAGGTGCCGGACGCCGATCGGACGATCGCCGACACCGTCGCCGGGTGGCGGTCCTGGACCCGAGAGCACCCCTACCAGGGGTGTTACTCCGAGCAGGTGCGGCGCAGCGCGCTGGTGGTGCAGGGCATGACGTACCGGCCGAGCGGGGCGGTGGTGGCCGCGGCGACCACCTCGCTGCCGGAGAAGCTGGGCGGAACCCGGAACTACGACTACCGCTACGTCTGGGTGCGCGACTTCAGCCTCACCCTGCGGGCGCTGTGGCGGTCAGCCTGCTTCGACGAGGTGCAGCGGCAGTTCTCCTGGGTGAGTCGGGCGATGGGCCGGATCGGCGAGGAGCCGGTGCCGATCATGTACGGGGTGCAGGGGGAGCGGGACCTCACCGAGCACCGCCTGGACCAGCTCGCCGGTTACCGCCACAGCCCGCCGGTGCTGATCGGCAACGACGCGTGGCGGCAGCGGCAGACCGACATCTTCGGCGAGGCGCTGGACGCCGCCTGGCTGATGCGCGACAAGTTGGAACCGATGGAACCGGAGGTGCAGCACGTGCTGCGGGTGCTCGCCGACCAGGCCGTGCTGGACTGGCGACGGCCGGACGCGGGCATGTGGGAGGAGCGCGGGATCGAACACCACCACGTCTCCTCGAAGGTGCAGTGCTGGGTCGCGCTGGACCGGGCGGTCCGCTTCGGCGAACGGCTCGGCGGGCGCAGGACGTGGCACGCTGGGCGGCCGCCCGCGACGAGGTGCGCGCGACGGTGCTGGAGCGGGGGTGGAACGACCGGCTCGGGGCGTACACCGGAAGTTTCGATTCCGACGACCTGGACGCCTCGGTGCTGGTGATGCCGCTGGTGGGGTTCCTGCCGGCCGACGACTCGCGGATGCGTTCGACGGTCCGCGCGGTGGAGCGGCGGCTGTCCCACGACGGCCTGCTGCGGCGCTGGGACGGCGACCCGGCGGGCTTCGTCATCTGCTCGTTCTGGCTGGTGGGTTGTCTGGCGCTGGGCGGCGAGCGGGACCGGGCGCACGAGTTGTTCGGCACGTTGGCCGGTCGGGTCAACGACCTCGGCCTGTTCGCCGAGCAGATCGACCCGCTGACCGGGGAGCAGTTGGGCAACTTCCCCCAGGCGTTCTCGCACATCGGCCTGATCAACGCCGCGGGTCAGCTCACCGACGTCGAGCGGGACCCGGCGCTGCGCCATCGCGGCATGGCTCCGCCGCACTTCACCCCGACGAAGCACTGAGACCGGAGATCAAGGCCCTCGGGTGGACGGCCGAGGCTCGGGGGAGAATGCTCGGATGCGGCTGGTGCTCACGGCGGACACCCACCTACCGAAGCGCGCCCGGGACCTGCCCGGGCCGCTCTGGGCGGCGATCGAGGCGGCGGACGTGGTGGTGCACGCCGGTGACTGGGTGGACGAGTCGCTGCTCGACGAGATGCTCGCGCGCTCGCGCCGGCTGATCGGCGTGTACGGCAACAACGACGGCCCGGCGTTGCGCGCCCGGCTGCCGGAGGTGGTGCGGGCGGACCTCGATGGCCTGCGGATGGCCGTGGTGCACGAGACCGGCCCGCGGACCGGTCGCGAGCAGCGGTGCGCGGCCCGATTCCCCGACGTCGATCTGCTCGTCTTCGGTCACTCGCACATCCCCTGGGACACCGTGGCCCCCGGTCGTCTCCGCCTGCTCAACCCCGGCTCACCCACCGACCGCCGCTCCCAGCCCCATGCCACCTTTCAAACCGCGGAAATCCACGCCACCGGCCTGACCAAGGTCACCCTGCACAGCCTCCCCCGCCGCTGACCCGCGACCCCTCCACCGCCGGTTCATGCCCGCCGGCCGCCCCCGGCGGCACCTACGATCACCGGATGAGCGTGGACCGGTCGGGCGTGGTGGTGGTCGGGGCGGGCATCGCCGGGGTGGCCTGCGCGGTGGAGTTGGCCGCGGCCGGAGTGCCGGTGCAGGTCCGGGAGCGGGGGCACGTCTGCGGCGGCCGGATGGCCAGCAAACGCTTCGAGGGTCGTCCCGCCGACATCGGCGCCGCCTACTTCACCGCCGACGACCCGGACTTCGCCGCCGTGGTCGAGCGGTGGCGTGCTGCCGGCCTGGTCCGCGAGTGGACCGACACCTTCCAGGCGTACGACCGGGACGGGCGCCACGACATGCCCGGACCGATGCGCTTCGCCGCGCCGCGCGGGCTGCGGTCGCTGGTCGAACACCTGGCCGGCGCGGTGCCGGTGACCGTCGACCGGTTGGTGCTCACCGTGGAGCCCGGGCCTGTCGTGGACGGCCACCCGTGCGCGGCGGTCGCCCTGGCCATGCCGGGCCCGCAGGCGGCCCTGCTGCTTGACCCGGATCTGGCCGACGCCACCCGGGCCGTCCAGGCGCAGCGGTGGTCGCCGTCGCTGGCCGCGGTGCTGCGCTTCCCGAGCCGGCGCTGGCCGGACTTCCGCGGCGCGTTCGTCAACGACCACCCGGTGCTCAAGCTGGTCTGCGACGACGGCGACCGGCGGGGCGACGGGGGGCCGGTGCTGGTCGCGCACACCGTGCCGGAGTTCGCCGCCGGACACCTGGCCCAGCCCACCTCGGCCGGTCCGGCGATCGAGCAGGCGGTCCGGGACCTGTTGGGACTACCCGAGGCGGCCGCCGACGTGCACGTGCACCGCTGGACGTACGCGCAGCCGACCGCCGGTTCCGACGGCAACACCCACCACCTGGACGCCGACGGAATCGGCCTGGCTGGCGACGCGTTCGGCAAGCCCCGGGTGCAGAGCGCCTGGCGCTCCGGCCGGGACCTCGGTCGCGCCCTGGCAGTTCGCCTCGCCTGACCGCAGGTCCTGACCGCTGGGGTTGGCGTTCAGGCGTGCCCGGCGGCGACGGGCTGGGTGGACGTGTCCCGTTCGCTCGGGTCGGAGGTCCGCTCGCCCTCGCGGTCCAGCAACTGCATGACCGGGGTCGCCGCGATGCCGTGCACCACCACGGACACGAGCACCACCAGCCCGACGGTGGCCCAGAGCAGCTCCGCCTGCGGGAAGTCGGCCTTCGTGGTGGCGTACGCGAGGTAGTAGAACGACCCCACCCCGCGGATGCCGAACAACGAGATCACCCAGTGCTCGGCCGGTCGGCCCGGCGCGCCCCGCAGCGACAACCAGCCGACCAGTGGCCGTACCAGGAACACCAGCGCCAGCCCGACGGCCGCCGCCGGCCAGGTCAGCGGGCCGAGCAGGCCGCCCACGATCGCGCCACCGAGCAGCAGCAGGAGCACCAGGGTGAGCAGCCGCTCGATCTGCTCGGCGAAGTCGTGCAGCACGGAGTGGAACTCGTGGGTCCGCTCGGCGGCCCGGATCGCGCGGGCGGCCACGAAGACCGCCAGGAAGCCGTACCCGCCGACCACCTCCACCAGCCCGTACGCCAGGAACGTGGCGGCCAGCGCCAGGAAGCCCTCGGCGTGCCGGGCCAGCCGCAGCTGGCTGGGCGCCCGGAAGAACAGCTTGCCGAGCAGCCAGCCGATGAGCAGCCCGCCACCGACCCCGACGCCCACCTTCCAGAGCACGTCGACGGTCAACCAGTCGGCCAGCCAGTCGCCTGGGGCGAGGCTGGTTGAGGCGATCGCGATGGCCGCGTAGACGAAGGGGAACGCCAACCCGTCGTTGAGGCCGGCCTCGGAGGTCAACGCGAAGCGGACCTCGTCCTCGGAATCCTCCACGTCGGTCGGTTCGCCGACCTGCACGTCGGCGGCGAGCACCGGATCGGTGGGTGCCAGCGCGGCGCCCAGCAGCAGCGCGGCGGCCGGCACCAGCCCCGCCCACCACCAGCCGAGCAGCGCCACCGCCGCGATGCACAACGGCATCGCGATGACCAGCAACCGCCAGGTGGACGACCACCGGGCCCAGCTCAACGGCCGGTCGATCTTGAGCCCGGCGCCCATCAGGGCGACGATCACCCCGATCTCGGTCAGGTGGGTGGTCAGCACCGGATGGGCCAGCGGATCCGGTGTCGGCAGCCCCACCGGCAGGACGAAGACCAGCATGCCGAGGGCGAGGAACGCGATCGGCATGGACAGCGGGCGTTGCTCCAGCACCCGGGGCAGGATGCCTGCGAGCAGGGCGCCCACGCCCACCAGCGCGAAAGCAATGTCTACCGGCTCCACCGTGCCACCCTCCGACCGCGCCCACGAGTTGCGGGCAGGTGGTGACACACCATGCCCCGGAGGCCGTACGTGTAAGCCTTCTCAGCGACCGGAACCGGTGTGAGCCTCAGCGCGGCCGGATGACGGGCGAATCGTCCAGTGTGGCCAACAGCGCGGCCGGGTCGTCATACACCGCCACCGCGCCGGCACCGGCCAGCTCACCCCGGCTGGTCCCGCCGCAGGTGAGCCCGACGCACGGGATGTCCAGCTTGCCGGCCGCCGCGACGTCCCAGACCGAGTCGCCGACGAAGACCACCCGCTCGGCGGCCAGCCCGGACTGGTCCAGCGCGGCGACCAGGATGTCCGGGGCCGGCTTGCTCTGCTGGGCGTCCGCCGACGAGGTGACCGTGTCGATCACATCGTCGGCGGCCAACGCCCGGCGCAGCGCGCCGACCTCGTGTTCCGAGGCGGAGGTGG
The DNA here is from genome assembly GCF_036059255.1 of Micromonospora sp. NBC_00389. Lineage (NCBI taxonomy): Bacteria > Bacillati > Actinomycetota > Actinomycetes > Micromonosporales > Micromonosporaceae > Micromonospora > Micromonospora sp. NBC_00389. The sequence goes on from NZ_CP107947.1 coordinate 3,826,995, forward strand.
CGAGCACCACCCGCAGCCCCCGCTCGGCGCATGCGCGCAGCAGGTCCGCCGACCCGGGCAGCGGCGTGAGCCGCTCCCAGTACTCGGCGTACAGGGTGTCGTGCGCGTCGCGCAGCTTCCCGTCGGCGTCGCGGTCCCGCTCCGGGCCGAGCAGGTGGTCCAGGAGCTTGTCCGAGCCCATCCCGATCGAGCGATGCACCGTCGCCATCGGCACCGGCTGGTCGGTCTGGCGGAGCGCCTCCCACCAGCTCACGGTGTGCAGGTAGGTGGTATCGACCAGGGTGCCATCGACGTCGAAGAGGACCCCGGCGGGTCGGTCGGTGCGCATGGGCGTCCTCCTACCCGCTCAGTGCCCGGCTGATCCGTCCAGGCCCCAGGAGCGCCCAGCCGGTTTCAGAGGCCCTCGGCCGGCGGGACGAGGATCTCGAACCAGACCGTGGAGCCGCGGACCGTCGGGTCGGTGCCCCAGGCGTCGCTGAGCTCCTCGATCAGGCCGAGCCCGCGCCCGCGACTGCTCAACGTGTCGGTCCGGGTCCGGGTCACGGTGCCCCGGGTGCCGGAATCGGCGACCGAGACCAGCAGCCGCTCAGGACTGAGGTCGACCGCCACCCGGGCGGCGGTGCCGGCGTGCAGCAGCGCGTTGGTGGTCAACTCGCTGGTGCACAGCACCGCCGCGCCGATCACCGACTCGGGTACCCGCCACTCGGCGAGCTGGCCGGTCATCCAGTGCCGGACCCGGCTGGGCGCGGTCGGTTCCGCCGGCACCTCGATGCTCGTCGACCGGCTCGGTTTGAGCGCGTGCTCGACCGCCAACACCGCCACGTCGTCCTCGGTTCCGCCTGGCACCGCGGCGGTGGCCACCGCGCAGAGCGCGCGAGGGTCGCCGCTGCCGGCCTTGGCGATCGCGTCAACGAGGGCGTCCAGGCCGGCGGTGAGGCTCTGCCGGCGGCGCTCCACCACCCCGTCACTGAACAGCAGCAGGGTGTCGCCGGGGCGGAACGCGACGGTGGTGGTGGCTGGCCGGCCACCCAGCCCCAGAGGGGGACCGGTCGGCACGTCCACATACTCGGCGTGGGAGCGGCCGTCCGGGTCGCAGCGGCGGATCAGCGGCGCGGGGTGGCCGGCGCTGGCCAGGGTCAGTTCCTGCCGCTCCGCGTCGACCACCCCGAACACCACGGTGACGAACAGTTCGTGCGTGCCGGCCTCCGCGCCCAGGCTGGTCACCAGCCGGTCCAGCCCGGTCAGCACCGCGTCCGGGGCCGGGTCGGCCAGGGCCAGCGCGCGCAGCGCCGCACGAACCTGACCCATCCGCGCCGCGGCCTGGACGTCGTGCCCGGCCACGTCGCCCAGCACGACGCCGAGCCCACCGGTGGGCAGCAGGAAAGCGTCGTAGAAGTCCCCGCCGGCCGCGTTGCCGTCCACCCCCGGGTCGTAGCGGGCCGCGATCCGCAGCCGGGGAAGGGCCGGCAGGTGCTCCGGCAGCATGCTGCGTTGCAGCAGCTGTGCGGTGCCGTGCTGAGTCTCGAACCGGCGGGCCCGTTCGGCCGCCTGGCCGATCAGCTCGGCCGAGGCGGCCAGCAGTGCCCGCTCGGCGGCCGACCAGGTGTGCGGCACCCCGTAGCCGACCGCCAGCCCGCCGCGGACCACCGAGGTGCCCAGTGGCAGCGCGGCCATCGCGCGGATCTTCTGATCGTGGCGGTCCACCGCGGTCTCCCGCAGCGGCTGCCCGTCGCGGGTGAACGACGACGCGCCGGAGCGGGCCGCCTGCACCACCGGAGCCGACCAGTCCACCGGGGTACGTCGCCAGAGCGGCGGCAGCCGCTCGTCGGCCTCGTCCATCAGCTCGCCGCGTACCCGGCGCACCATCCGCCAACCGCCGCCGCCCTCGTCGACGGCGAACGCGACCGAGTCGGCGTCGAACGTGGTGATCGCGTACCGCAGCGCCACCCGCGCCACGTCATCGAGGGTGAGGGTGCCGGCGAGCGCGGCGGCGACCTCGCTGAGGCTCTGCAACTGCTCGGTGACGTGGGTGGTCTCGGCGGCGACCGTCAGCATCCCGACGATCTGCCCGGTGCTGTCGTGCACCGGTGAGTAGCTCCGGGTGAAGACCGCCTGCTCGGTCACGCCGGAGCGGCCCCGGCCCATGGGGAGCGTGGACTCCTTCTCCAGGAACGGCACGCCCTGCCGGTAGGCGCGCTCGATCACCTCACCGACACCGGGCAGCGCCCAGATCTCGGCGTGCACCTCGGCGGACGGGCGGCCGAGGGCGGTCGGGTGCTTGCTGCCCAGCAGCTCGGCGTAGCCGTCGTTGTAGAGCAGGACGAGGTCGTCGCCGTACGCCAGCGCCATCGGCATCGGCGAGGCGAGGACCAGCTCGACCACGGCCCGGATCGCCGGGTCCCACCGCTCGGACGGGCCGAGCGAGGTGCCAGCCCAGTCGTGGGCGAGTACGGCGGCAGCAGCGCTGTGCCCGGTGGATGCGCCCGGGGCCGGAGTTGCTGGCGTGGGGACTCGCCCGACCGTTCCTGGCATGTCCGCAGCCTAGCCGGCCGTCCGGCGACCGCATCCGATCATGGCCGTGGGTCGTGGCGTGCCCGTCGCGGTGTCTGTTCGGGCAGTTCAGGGTCGCTGTCCGGCGACGTCGGAAAAAACGCGGCGAGCTGGGCGGACTGCCGCACCGGTGGCCGGGTATGCGCCCGGCGGAGTCCATGCGACAGGAGGGACATCATGCTGAAAACCCTCGCGGTCGGGCAGGCCGACATCGGTGACGCCATCGCCGACACCTGGAGGTCGGTGCTGCTCTTCATTCCGAAGGCCGTCGCCTTCATCGTGATCCTCGTGATCGGCTGGCTCATCGCCAGAGCGGTCCTGAAAATCGTGGACGCGGCCCTGGAACGGGTGAACTTCGACCGGGCGGTCGAACGCGGCGGCATCAAACGAGCGTTGGAGAGGACGAAGTACGACGCCAGTGACATTCTGGCCAGACTGGCGTACTACGCGGTACTGCTGTTCACGCTGCAGTTCGCGTTCGGGGTCTGGGGACCCAACGCGATCAGTGACCTGATCGCCGGCGTGGTGGCCTGGCTGCCGCGCGCTTTCGTGGCGATCATCGTGGTGGTGGTGGCGGCTGCGATCGCGAGCGCCGTCCGCGATCTGGTCACCGGGGCGCTGGGCGGGCTCTCGTACGGCAAGGTCCTGGCCGATCTGACGGCGATCTTCATCATCGCGCTCGGCGTGATCGCCGCGCTGAACCAGGTGGGTATCGCCACCACGGTGACCACGCCGGTGCTGATCGCGGTGCTCGCCACGGTGGCCGGCATCCTGATCGTCGGTGTCGGTGGTGGTCTGGTGAAGCCCATGCAGAGGCGCTGGGACGGCTGGCTGGACCGCGCTGCCGAGGAGGCCCGGGCGGTGCAGCAGCAGCGTCAGGCCACGACGGCCGGGCGCGGCGACGTGGAGCGGCAGATGGCCGACCGTGGGGGCGACCGCACCCAGGCCATGCCGCGGGTCGACGAGCAGTCGACGATGGCCGGTGGGCGCGGCACGTACCAGTCCGGTGCGGCCGACGAGACCCAGCAGTACCGTCCGTAGCGGCATGGCACGGCCGCGGTGGGGAGGGCGTCCGCATGTCGCGCGGGCGCCCTCTCCGCGTGTCAGGCCCGGTCGAGCGAGCGGGCCAGCGCGCAGACCGCGAGCAGCCGGGTGAGCAGCCACTCCGGCTCACTCCAGTCCACCGGGCCGCTCGGCAGCGTCCACCCGTGCTCCAGTGCGGCCGTGCGGACCCCCTCGGCGTAGCCGGCGAGGGCCGCGGCGGTCAGCGGGCGGCGGTCCCCGTCGAGGCTGTCCCGCACGGCGGCCGCGTGCTGGTCGACCAGGGCCAGCAGCCCGGGCCGCGCGGCGGCGGCGGCGAGCCCGACGGTGCCCACGGAGACGGTGAGGGCGGCCAGGCTGGACCGCGCCGAGTCGACGGCGGAACGGGCGGCGACCCGGGTGAACGGCACACGCATGGTGACCGAGGCTAACCGACCGGTCACCGGGTCGACCTCGGCCGCTCGGCGGGTGTCGGGTACGCCACTGGCCGATTCGGGCTGGCCGCGGGGGTTGATCCGGCACAGACGGGGCAGCAGGAGAACCACCCGCACACGACGGAACAGGGCACGGAGGTACGGATGGGACAGCAGGCGGACGGGCCGGACGAGCAGCACCGCCGGCCGGCCGGGGTGAGCGACGAGACCGTCGCCGCGCTCGGCAAGCTCAGCGAGGCGCTGGAGTGCGTGGAGCAGGCCCGTGGGCACCTCTACTCACTGCACCAGCTGATCGGGCACGCCGACCTGATGCTCGACGACGCGGTGGAGCAGTTCCGCGCCGCCGGGCACCCGCAGATCGCCGACCGGATCGACGCCGAGCTGCTGGGCCGCAACGTCATCGCCGGCCGGTGGACGTTCCAGATCGTCGAGGACTTCGACGACGGCTACCACGCGCTGTTCCAGGAGTTGGACCAGCAGGCGCGTGACGAGCTGGTGGGCGGGCGGCGGCACCTCTACGAGGCGGAGATGAAGGAGCGCCGCCGCAGCCCGGGCCGGCCGGGGCATGAGGCCCGACCGGGCACCGAGGGCTAGGACCTAGTCGCCGGTCGCGTCGGCCGGGCGCCGCCGCGCGGCGTCGTCGGCGATGATCACGGTGGCCACCATGAGCGCGACGCAGAGGCTGAACAGCCACGACTCGTCGGCGACGAGCCAGGCGGACACGGGCGCCTGTAGCGCGGCGAGCATGAAGCCGAGCCAGGCGAGCCGGCGCTGACGCGGGGAGAGGATTCCGGAGCCCTGATGCATCCCGAAATTCTTACGCGCATCGGCCGGATTGCCGTCCTCCGATCGGCCGATTCTGGATGAGCTGTCCGTTTTCTCGACCGTCCGGACATCACTTCTTCTCGCGACGAGCGATCGGCCGGAGGTGGCGCTAGGGTGCGGCTGCGGCAGGATGGGGTCCCGTGTCCACCGCGCCCGCGCCACCCCGCGCCTCGTTGCTCCTGCTGGCCTACCTCGCCTTCGTCAGTCTCGGCCTGCCCGACGGGCTGCTCGGCGTCGGCTGGCCCTCGATCCGGGCCGACTTCGGCGTACCGACCGAGGCGGTCGGGCTGTTGCTCACCGCGGGCACCGTCGGCTACCTCACCTCCAGCGTGCTGGCCGGGTTCACGCTGGCCCGTGTCGGCGTGGGCGCGTTGCTCGCCGGCAGCACCCTGCTGGCCAGCCTGGCGCTGACCGGGTACGCCCTGAGCCCCGGGCTGGCCGTGCTGGCGGGCTGCGCGCTGGTGCTCGGGCTGGGTTCTGGCGCGATCGATTCCGGGCTCAACGCGTACGCCGCCGGGGCCTTCGGCCCGCGACACATGAACTGGATGCACGCTTTCTTCGGCCTGGGCGTGGCGATCGGCCCGCTGATCATGACCGGGGCGTTGAGCGCGGGGCTGTCCTGGCGGTGGGGGTACGGCATCGTGGCCGCGGCCCAGATCGCCCTCGCCACCGCGTTCGCGCTCACCGTGCGGGCCTGGCGGCGCGGCATCCCGGGCCCCGCCGAGTCGGTCGGGACGTCATCGGCTTCGTCCGCCCCGCCGGCGGTCCGGGTCCCGATCCTGGCGACTCTGCGGCTGCCGGCGGTCTGGTCGGGGGCGCTGGCCTTCGCGCTGTACGTGGCCATCGAGGTGGCCGCCGGGTTGTGGGCGTTCCTGTTGCTGACCGACGGACGCGGGCTGAGCGCCGTGGTGGCCGGCGGCTGTGTCTCCGCGTACTGGGGCAGCCTCTTCGTCGGTCGGGTGGTGCAGGGCGTGGTGGCCGAGCGGCTGGGGGCCACGTTGGTGCTGCGCGCCAGCCTGGCCGGGATGGCCGTCGGCGCGGCGCTGATCGCCGTACCCGGGCCGGCCGCGCTGGCCGTGCTCGGTCTGGTCGTGGTCGGATTCGCCGCCGCGCCGGTGTTCCCGCTGCTCACCCTGACCACCGGCGACCGGGTCGGCGCGGCGCATGCGGACCGGGCTATCGGGCTCCAGATCGGCGCCGCCGGTGTCGGTGGCGCGCTGGTGCCGGCCGGGCTCGGCATGCTGATCGGCAACACGTCTGTGCAGGTGCTCGGCTCGGCCCTGTTGGTGCTCGCGCTGGCGCTGATCGCGCTGTACGAGCTGGGCGCCCACCGGTCCGCCGGCCGGCGCGGCCCGGAACAGCCCGGACCCGATGGGCCCGCGCCCGTCGAGCCCGGGTCGGATCAGCCCGGGACGCCCGTTCGGTCCGGGACCGCTCAGGCGGGGACGCCCGTTCAGTTCCGGACCGGTCAGGTCGGCGGGGACGGTCAGACGTCCGGTCCGGTACGGCCGGTGGTCGACGGGCGGTAGGCGCGCTCCGGGTCGGTGGGCTCCCGGCCGGCGCCCTCGGCCTGCCCGCCGCGGTCCGCCGCCGCCGGTCCATGCCCGAACGCGGCCTCCTCGCCGGCGTCGTTGCCGGTCACGTCGTCGGCCTGCCCGTCGAGGCTGGAGCCCGACACGGCGCGTTCCAACTCCTCCAGCGGAAGTCGTTCCTCGTCCCGCCACACCCTGTTGTCGTCGGTCATGCCTACAGCGGTACCCGGGCGCGGTGATCGCAAACGGTCGCCGCCCCGCCGTGGCGGGCCGAGACACGGCGATGGCCGCCGGGGACTCCGGCGGCCATCGCGGATCGGTGCTCAGGATCAGGGCTGCGGCCGGTCCACCGTGCCGCGCCAGGCGCCGGTCTCCTGACCGCGCCGCTCGATGAAGGTCTTGAACCGCTCCAGGTCACCCTTGGCACGCCGGTCCACGATGCCGAACTTGTCACCGGCCTGCTCGATCACCCCGTGCGGCTCGAACTCGAGCTGGAGGGTGATCCGGGTCTTGTCCTGGTCCAGCCGGTGGAAGGTCACCACGCCGGCCTGCTGGGTGCCGCCGGTGGAGCGCCAGGCGACGCGCTCGTCGGGGAGTTGCTCGGTGATCTCGGCGTCGAACTCGCGCTTCACCCCGGCGATGTCCACCGTCCAGTGGGTCATCGTCTCGGAGAGCTGCCGGACCTCCCGGACGCCCTCCATGAACTCGGGGAACTCCTCGAACTGCGTCCACTGGTCGTACGCGGTGCGCACGGGTACGGAAACATCGACATGTTCGGTCACGCCACTCATCAGGAAACCTCCTTCGGTCGCCGGTTGTCGTCCGGATCGGGGGACGATCCGGTCACCAGCGGGTTGTCTCGTTCTTGTTGCCGAGCGCGGCCCACACCTCGGAGATCGTCTGGTACCGGGTGCCCTCGGGCAGCCGTTCCAGCGCCGCCACGATGTCGTCCGGCGCATCGTTGTCCCGCGCGTTGGCGACCAGCGCCGCGCGGTCGCCGGGCAGGGCGCTCATCGTGATGAACCGTCCGAGCCGACTGCGCTGCTCGACGTCCTGCGAGCTCATGCCGTTGGGCGCGCCGGTGCGCAGATCACCGGCCGGGGCGGTGGTCGTCTCCGGCTGGTCCTCGCCGGCCGGCTCCGGCACCCGCGACTCGTCGACGCGAGAGCCACCGGTCCCCGGACCCTGTACGAGGCCGCTGACCTCCTGGCTCATCTGATCGTCGATCCTCGGTCCGTGCTTGCTGTTGCCACGCTCCATGCCTTCTGCGCTACCCGGCACCCCGCCAGGTAAACCGGCACCGGGTCACGAACCGGCCCTCGGACCGGCCCAGGAACGGACACCCGGCCCCGAACCGGTGGTCAGGAGTCCGCCGGCTGGCGGGGAGGGAGCACCGGCTCCTCCGGGTCGGGGTCGCCGGCCTGCAACTGCCGGCCACGCTGCACCTCGGCGTTGATCTGCACCCCCAGCATCAGCGCCGAGTTGGACAGGTAGAGCCAGACCAGGAACGCGATGATCGCCCCGAGGCTGCCGTAGGTGGCGTCGTACGAGCCGAAGTTGGCCACGTACAGGCCGAAGCCGAAGGAGGCCACCGCCCAGGCGACCAGAGCCACGGCGCCACCCGGCGTGAGCCAGCGGAACCGGGGCTGCTGAACGTTCGGCGCGATCCAGAACAGCAGTGACAGCAACACCATCATGATCAGGGCGAGCACCGGCCACTTGGCCACGCTCCACACCGTGCGGGCCAGCCCGCCCGCGTTGATCAGGTCGCCGACCGCGTCGGTCACCGGACCGCTGACGATCAGACCGAGGGCGACGACAGCCAGCAGCACCAGCGAGACGGCGGCCAGGCCGATCTGCAACGGGCGCAGCTTCCACACCGGCCGCCCCTCCTGCACCCCGTAGACGGCGTTGGAGGCCCGGGTGAACGCGCCGATGAAGCCCGACGCCGACCAGAGCGCGCCGAGCAGACCGAAGCTGAGCAGCGCCTTCGCCGAGCTCTCCTGGACCACCACCGCCCGGATGACCTCGACCATGCTGTCGTCGGCCACCACCGACCCGGCGCCCATCTGGGTGGCCAACTCGACCACCGTGTCCACGGTCTGCTCGCCGTTGGAGACCAGGCCGACCAGCGCGACCACCATGATGGTGGACGGAAAGAGCGCCAGCACCCCGTAGTAGGTCAGCGCGGCGGCCCAGTCCGAGCAGTTGTCGGTGACGAAGTTGCGAACGCTGCGGACCAGCACCCCACTCCAGGTCCGCCAGTTGAGCTGCCGCATCCGTCGGGGCAGTGGCGTGCCCTGTGCGCCGCCGAGTGCCGTACCGGGCTCCGTGGTCGTCATGCCCGCTCCCTTTGCCCCGGCCGTCGGATGACCGGTCATCCGGTCGGGCCTGGCCCGGCCGGTACCCACACCGGGAAATCGACAAACGCGGTGCCCGCCGCGCAGGGTTTGCCGCCCGGTCACCGGGGAACGGTCACAGTGACCCTGTCGACACGGAGGAGGACGAGATGCCCGGGCGCGAGGACTTGCCCAGCACGCTGCGACGCTCCCCGGATAAGGCGCAGCGCACCTGGGAGAAGACGCACGACTCGGCGGTGGAGACCTACGGCGAGGGGGAGCGGTCGCACCGCACCGCCTTCGCCGCGGTGAAACACGAGTTCGAGAAGGTCGGCGACCACTGGGAGCCAAAGGGCCGCAAGGGCCCGAGCGACCGGCAGGCCGCCGGCGGTGGGCCGGAACGGCGGGCACCCACCGCGGGTGGGGTGGACGCCAACGCCAGCAAGGACCACCTGATGTCGGTGGCCCGCAAGCTGGACGTACCCGGCCGGTCCAGCATGACGAAGCCGGAGCTGGTCACGGCGATCGAGAAGGCCAACGACCGGGCCACCCGCAAGGCGCGCGGCGACTGACCGCCGCGACGCCGGCAGCGGGCCCGCGACGGCGGCACAGCGAGGCGGTACGGGCGGACGCGGCATCCCCGCGCCCGCCCGTTCCGCTACCAGTGCCCGCCGCCGGGGGCCTCGATGTGCACCGCCTTCGTGGCGGTGAACTCGTCCAGCAGCTCCGGGCCGTACCCGAAGCCCTGCCCGCTGGCCCGGCGCGGGTGCGCGGCGCCGCCCGGTGCGCCGCCGAAGACTGAATTGATCTTCACGGTGCCCACCGGTAGCTCCCGCCAGGCCCGCTGCGCGTGGCTCATCGACGCGGTCAACACCGTGGCGGCCAGCCCGTACGGGGAATCCGCCGCGCAGCGCAGCGCCTCGTCGAACGAGTCGACCACCACCACCGGGGCGACCGGCCCGAACGTCTCCTCCCGTACCAGCGGCATGTCGTGCCGGCAGTCGGTGACCACGGTTGCCGGGTAGAACGACCCTGGCCCGTCCGGCAGCTCCCCGCCGGCACACACGCGCGCGCCGGCCGCCACCGCCGCCGTCACCTGCCCGTGCACGTGGTCGCGGTGCCGCCGGTCGACCAGCGGGCCCAGCTCGGTGCCCGGGTCCCGGCCCGGCCCGACCCGCAGCGCGTCGGCCCGCCGCACCAGCGCCGCCACGAAGTCGTCGGCCACCTCCCGATGCACGTAGATCCGCTCGACGGCGACGCAGATCTGCCCCGCGTTGGCGAACGCGCCCAGCGCGGCCTGTCCGGCCGCCCAGTCGGCGTCGACAGCCGCGTCGACGACCAGCGGATCACTGCCGCCGTTCTCCAGCAGCACCTTCGCGCCGGTGCGGGCCGTGGCGGCGGCGATCGCCCGCCCGGTCGCGGTGGAGCCGACGTGCGCGACCACGTCCACCTCCTGGCCGGCCAGCTCCGCACCGACCTCCGGCCCGCCGGTGAGCAGCGACAGCACCCCGGCCGGCAGCGCCTGGTCCAGCGCGCGGGCCAGCAGCCAGCCCGTCGCCGGGGTGCGCTCGCTGGGCTTGAAGAGCACCACGTTGCCGGTGACCAGGGCCGCGCCGAGCAGCCCGCAGGAGACCGCCACCGGGTCGTTCCAGGGGGTGATCGCGGCTACCACCCCGCGCGGCTGCGGGGTCATGAAGTCCAGCGCGTCCGATTCGCCGTGCAGCGTCCGCCCGCCCCGCAGTGGGGCCAGCTCCGCGTACTGTCGCAGGGTGCTGACGCCCGCCTCGACGCCGCCACGGGCATCCGCCAGCGGCTTGCCCATCTCCGCGGTGACCGCCGCCGCCAGCTCCTCGGTGACCGCCGCCACCGCGTCGGCGGCCCGGTGCAGCGCCGCCGCCCGTGCGGCCGGCGCGGTCGCCGCCCACTCCGCGGCCGCGTCGCGCGCCGCCCCCACCGCCTTGCCGACCTCGTCGGCCCTGGCCACCGGCGCCTTGCTGACCGGCGAACCATCCGCCGGATCATGGACGACCAGTTCGCCGCCCGCGCCACCCGCGCCCCACACCCCGCCCACCAGCTGCGTAACCGTGTACATGCGGCGCTGGATGCCCCGGCCTCGACGGGACAAACGCGTTTCGCCCGGTTGCGCGTCGGGTAGGCGGATCGGATGACCACCACCGGCGCGGAGAGCGCGGACGCCGTCGTCGTCGGGGCCGGCCACAACGGCCTGGTAGCGGCCAACCTGCTGGCGGACGCCGGGTGGGACGTGGTGGTGCTCGAGGCGACCGCGGTGCCCGGTGGCGCGGTCCGCTCCGCCGAGGTGACCGCGCCCGGCTACCTCAGCGACCTCTACAGCTCGTTCTACCCCCTCGGGTACGCCTCGCCGGTGCTGCGCGGGCTCGACCTGGACCGGTACGGGCTGTCCTGGCGGCACTCGCCGGACGTCCTTGCGCACCTGCTGCCGGACGGCCGGGCCGCGGTGATCAACCGGGACGCGGACGTCACCGCCGCCTCCCTGGAGCAGTTCGCCCCCGGCGACGGCAAGCGCTGGCTCAACGCGTACACCGACTGGCTCCAGGTGGCCGAGCCGATGCTGGAGACCATCACCACGCCGTTCCCGCCCGTGCGGGGTGGACTCGGCCTGCTGCGCCAGCTGCGGATCGCGGGCGCGCTGCGGCTGGCCCGGCGGCTGGTGGTGCCGGTCCGCAAGCTCGGCGACGAACTCTTCGACGGCCCCGGCGGGCCGGCGCTGCTGGCCGGCTGCGCCCTGCACACCGACCTGTCCCCGGAGGACGCCGGCTCCGGGGTGTACGGGTGGCTGCTGGCCATGCTCGGCCAGCACGTCGGCTGGCCGGTGCCCGACGGCGGCGCACAGCAGATCACCAACACGCTGGTGGCCCGGCTACAGGAGCGCGGCGGGCGGATCCTCTACGGCGCCCGGGTCGACCGGGTGCTCACCGCCCGGGGCAGGGCGATGGGAGTGCGTACCGCGGGTGGCGCGCTGTGGCGGGCCCGGCGGGCCGTACTCGCCGACGTGCCGGCGCCAGCGCTCTACCTCGACCTGGTCGGCGCGGCGGTGCTGCCGTCGCGGCTGGTGGAGGACCTGGCGCACTTCCGGTGGGACGGCTCGACGCTGAAGGTGGACTGGGCGCTCTCCGCGCCGGTGCCGTGGACGAACCGGCAGCTGGCTGGCGCCGGCACCGTGCACCTCGGCGCCGACCTCAACGGGCTGACCCGCTACGCCGGTGAACTGGCCCGCGGTGAGCTGCCGCGCGACCCGTTCCTGCTGCTCGGGCAGATGTCGGTGGCCGACCCGAGCCACTCCCCACCGGGCACCGAGTCGCTCTGGTCGTACACCCACCTGCCGTTCCGCCGGGACTGGCGGGCCGAGGACGTCGCCGGGCACGTCCAGCGGATGGAGGACGTGCTGGAGGCGGCGGCCCCGGGTTTCCGGCAGCTCATCGTCGGCCGGCACGTGGCCGGGCCGGCCGACCTGGAGAAGGGCAACGCGAGCCTGGTCGGCGGCACGCTCGGCGGCGGCACCGCCGCCGCGTACCAGCAGCTGTTCCTGCGCCCGATCCCCGGCCTGGGCCGGGCGGACACCCCGGTGGACCGGCTCTTCCTGGCCAGCGCGTCGGCGCATCCCGGTGGCGGGGTGCACGGCGCGCCCGGCGCGAACGCGGCCCGCGCCGCGTTGGCCCGGGACCGCGCGCTCACCGGCCGCGCCTACGCCGCCGCCATCGGTGCCGCACACCGCGCCGTCTACCCGGACTGAGCGCCCGCCCGACCCGGCATCCCGCCTCCGTCAGACGCGCAGGCGGGATGCGCGGGTCAACGGGTGATGTTGCGGTGCTTGCTGCGCAGGCGGAACGGCATCAGCGCGCTCTCCACCTTGGTCGCGGTGGTCATCTTGGACTCACCGTCGCGCCGCTCCTCGAAGCGGATCGGCACCTCCAGGATGGTGTGGCCCAGCTTGGTGGCCAGGTAGTGCATCTCCACCTGGAAGCTGTAGCCGTTGGACTGCACCCGCTCCAGGCCGATGTCCCGCAGCGCGTCGGCCTGCCAGATCTTGAAGCCGGCGGTCAGGTCCCGGATCCGCACCCGCAGCAGGGTGTGCACGTAGAGGTTCGCCCAGCCGCTGAGGGCCCGGCGGTACAGCGGCCAGTTCTCGTCCAGCTCGCCACCGGGCACGTAGCGGGAGCCGATCACCACGCCGGCCTGGGTGGAGAGCAGCGCGCCCAGCATCCCCGGCAGCGCCTCCGGCGGGTGGGACAGGTCGGCGTCCATCTGCGCCACGTACTCGGCGCCGCTCTCCAGCGCCCGCCCCATCCCGTCAACGTACGCCCGGCCCAGGCCCTCCTTGCCGGCCCGGTGCACCACCTCGATCCGATCCGGGTGCTCGATGGCCAACTTGTCGGCCACCTCACCGGTGCCGTCGGGGGAGTTGTCGTCGGCGACGAGGATGCGTAGCCCCGGCAGCGGCAGCGCGAGCAGCCGCTCGACCAACGCCGGGAGGTTGCCCGCCTCGTTGTAGGTGGGCACCACGACGGTCAGGCGCGCATCCCGCCACGGTGACGGGAGCTGCACGGGCTCGATCATGTCGGACATCCTCGGTTTGCGGACAGGGCTACCTGAGAGGGTAGCCAGTTGCCACATCGAGGTTCAAAAGGCTCCCCTTCCGGGCGTTGCGGACGGCGTTGCTCCGCTGCGTACGGGCATTGTGTCGCAGGGTGCGGGCGCTGCCGTTCAGCGCCGGCGGCGGGCCACTGCGGTGAGGGCCAGCGCCACGCCGGCGCTCGCGCCGCTCTGGCGTCACTGCGACCCCTTCTGCCGGGTCGCGATGTCGGACAGTCGCCTGAGCGTCTCGCGGTTACGCAGGTGCAGCACCAGGTCGTTGAGCTTGTTTTGGACCCAGCGCAGCGGGCCCGCGGCGAAGTCCTCGCCGATGCGGACCCGGGTGGCGCCCTCGCCAACGGGTTCCAGGGTGAAGGTCACGATCGCCTCGCCGGCCGGCCAGAGACCGGCCCGCAGCACGAGCCGGTGCGGTGGCTCGCAGGCCAGCACGGTCGAGGCGTCCTGCAACGAGAACGGCCACGGCCCCGCCCGGTGGTGCAGCTGGCTGCCCACCCGGGGCCAGGCCTCGTCCACGTCCCGCACGTGTGCCGTCCCGACCACCCAGTCGCTGTACGTCCACCCGTCGGCCAACACCTCGAACACCTGCTGCGCGGGAGCTTCGATCACTTTCTCCACAATCGCCACCGTGATCCCATACCCGCACCTCTGCGGAGGCTAACGAGCCGCCGGGTTAGCTTCTCCGGGGCGGCGGGTAAGGCCGGGTCGGGGCAGCCGTCGGCGGCGCTGGCCCCACCCTGCCGACGCCTCGACGGTGACGTTTACTCCTCGGGGCGCAGGGAACCCGCCGGCTGTGCGACAGGACCAGGAGGATCCGGATCAGCGCAGGTCAGCCCGGGTTTACGCCGGTGCTGACCGGGCCGGTTCCGGGCCGCTCGGGGGCCCTCGGCCCGTCCTGTACGACGCGGTGTTGCTGGATCGGGACGGCACTCTGATCGAGGACGTGCCGTACAACGGTGATCCGGAGAAGGTGCGGCCGGTGCCGGGCGCGCGGGCGGCGTTGGACCGGTTGCGGGCAGCCGGGTTGAGGTTGGCCGTGGTGACGAACCAGTCGGGCCTGGCCCGGGGCTACTTCACCGGTGAGCAGATGCGCGCGGTGCACGCCCGGGTCGAGGAGCTGCTGGGTCGCTTCGACGCCTGGTTGATCTGTCCGCACGACGACGCCGACGACTGTGACTGCCGTAAGCCGGCTCCCGGGCTGGTGCACGCCGCCGCCCGGGAGTTGGGGACGACCGCGTCGCGGTGCGTCATGGTGGGCGACATCGGCCGGGACGTTGCCGCGGCGCTTGCCGCAGGAGCGGCGGGTGTGTTGGTGCCCACCCCGGTGACCCGACCGGAGGAGATCGCCGCCGCCGGCTGGGTGGCCTCCGATCTGCCGTCGGCCGTGGCGGAGATCCTGCGCCGCCAGCAGGCGGTCCACTCGGTGCCCGATCGAGTGGGCGGGCGGGTGGGGACGGCGCTGGTGGTGCGGTCGGACTCCGCCGGGGACGTGCTGGTCACCGGGCCGGCGATCCGCGCCGTGGCGGCCGGCGCGGAGCGGGTGGTGCTGCTGTGCGGGCCACGGGGACGCGCTGCGGCGGACCTGCTGCCCGGAGTTGACGAGATCATCGAGTTTCCGCTGCCGTGGATCGACCCGACGCCGGAGTCGGTGGACTCGGAGGCGATGCGGAGCCTGACCGCGCGTCTCGCGGGGGTCGGCGCGGACCAGGCGGTGGTGTTCACCTCGTTCCACCAGTCCGCACTGCCGCTGGCGTTGCTGCTGCGGATGGCGGGCATCGGCCGGATCGCCGCGATCAGCGACGACTATCCGGGCTCGCTACTGGACATTCGCCACCGGGTGCCTGTCGGCGTTCCCGAACCCGAACGCGCCCTGTCCCTCGCCGCCGCCGCCGGCCACCGGCTGCCCCCCGACGACGAACCCGTGCTCCGGCTCCGGCCGGACGCCGTGGTCCCCCGGCCGACCGGCCTCGGTGACCCCGGCTACGTGGTGCTGCACCCCGGCTCGGCCGCGTCGAGCCGGGCCTGCCCGCCCGCGTTCGCGGCCCGGATCGCCGAGGCGCTGACCGCCGCGGGGCACCGGGTGCTGGTCACCGGCGGCCCGGACGAGCGTGCGGTCACCGCCCAGGTCGCGGCGGCCGGCGGCACCGACCTGGGTGGCCGTACCGACCTGGCCGGGCTGGCCGGGATCGTCGCCGACGCCGGTGCGGTGGTGGTCGGCAACACCGGGCCCGCGCACCTGGCCGCCGCGGCCGGGGTGCCGGTGGTGAGTCTCTTCGCACCGACCGTCCCGTTCGGACAGTGGGGGCCGTACCGGGTGCCCACCGTCCGGCTCGGCGACGCCGGAGCGCCCTGCCGGGACACCCGGGCGGCCAGCTGCCCGATCCCCGGGCACCCGTGCCTGAGCGGCGTCGACCCGGCTGAGGTGGTCGAGGCGCTGCGGGTGCTCGCCGTCAGCGGTGGTGGCGGCCGATGAACGTCCTGCTCTGGCACGTGCACGGCTCCTGGACCACGTCGTTCGTGCACGGCAGCCACCGCTACCTGATCCCCACCACACCCGACCGCGGCCCCTACGGCCTCGGCCGGGCCCGCACCTATCCCTGGCCCGACACCGCCATCGAGGTCAGCCCCGACGACCTGCCCGGCACCGACGTCGACCTGGTCATCCTGCAACGCCCGGAGGAGGTCGACCTCGCCGAGAAGTGGCTGCACCGCCGTCCCGGACAGGACGTCCCCGCCATCTACGTCGAACACAACACCCCCAAGGGCGACGTCCCCAACACCCGGCACCCGATGGCCGACCGCGACGACCTGCTCATCGCCCACGTCACCGGCTTCAACCAGATCTTCTGGGACACCGGCACCACCCCCACCACCGTGGTCGACCACGGCATCGTGGCACCCACCGTGTCCTACACCGGCGAGCTGGACCGACTCGCCGTGGTCATCAACGAACCCATCCGGCGAGGCCGCGTCACCGGCACCGACCTGCTGCCCCAGTTCGCCCAGATCGCACCGCTGGACGTCTACGGCATGGGCGTCACCGGCCTCGCCGACCACCTCGGTCTGAGCCCCGACCGAGTCGTCAGCCACGACGACGTACCCCAGGACCAGATGCACGCCGAACTGGCCCGACGCCGCGCCTACCTGCACCTGTGCCGCTGGACCTCCCTCGGACTCAGCCTCATCGAGGCGATGTCCATCGGCATGCCCGTCGTCGCCCTCGCCACCACCGAGGCCGTGACGGCCGTGCCCCCGGAGGCGGGGGCTCTCGCCACCCGGATGGACACCCTGCTCGACGCCGCCCGCCGGTTCATCGCCGAGCCGGCGGCAGCGCGTCAAGCCGGCGCGGCGGCACGGACCGCCGCGCGTGACAGGTACGGCCTCGACCGTTTCCTCGCTGACTGGGACCGGCTGCTGGAGGAGGAAGTATGCGGATCGCGATGATCTCGGAGCACGCCAGCCCGCTCGCCATCCTCGGAGGGGAGGACGCCGGCGGCCAGAACACGCACGTCGCGGAGCTGTCCGCCGCACTAGCCGCCGCCGGGCACGAGGTGAAGGTCTACACCCGCCGTGACGCGCTCGACCTGCCGGTGACCGTCCGCAGCCCGGACGGGTACGACGTGGTGCACGTACCGGCCGGTCCGGCCGAGCCGGTGGCCAAGGACGCGCTGTTGCCGCACATGCGGGAGTTCAGCCGTTGGCTCATCGAGCGGTGGCGGGGCGGGGACTGGGTGCCCGAGGTTATCCACGCGCACTTCTGGATGAGTGGCCTGGCCGCGCTGACCGCCGGTCGGCAGACCGGGGTGCCGGTGGTGCAGACGTACCACGCGCTGGGCACCGTGAAGCGCCGCTACCAGGGCGTGCAGGACACCAGCCCGGCCCGGCGGGTGTCCTACGAGCGCGAGTTGGGGCGCTCGGTCGACCGGGTGGTCGCGCAGTGCCGCGACGAGGTCGGCGAGCTGGTCCGGATGGGGGTGCCCCGCTCTCGGATGACCGTCGTTCCCTCCGGGGTCAACCTCACCACGTTCTCGCCGTTCGGGCCGGCGGCGGACCGCGAGCCCGGTCAGGCCCGGATCCTGACCGTGGGCCGGCTGGTCGAGCGCAAGGGCTTCCAGACGGTGGTCCGCGCGATGGAGCTGGTCCCGAACGCCGAGTGCGTGGTGGTCGGTGGCCCACCCGAGGGGCTGCTGGAGACCGACCCGTACGCCCGGCGGTTGCGGGCGTTGGCCGAGTCGTGCGGGGTGGCCGACCGGGTACGGCTGGTCGGCGCGGTGCCCCGGGAGGAGATGGGCCGCTGGTACCGCTCCGCGGACCTGCTGGTCGCCGCCCCCTGGTACGAGCCGTTCGGGTTGACCCCACTGGAGGCGATGGCCTGCGGGGTGCCGGTCGTCGGCACCGCCGTGGGCGGGATCCGCGACACCGTGGTCGACGGGACGACCGGTCTTCTCGTACCGGCCCGGGACCCGCGCGCCCTGGCCGCCGCGATCCAGCGGCTGCTGGACGACCGGATCCGGCGTTTCGCGTACGCCACCGCGGCCCGCGAGCGGGTCCGGTCGCGGTACTCGTGGGCGGTCACCGCCGAGCGGCTGGCGGAGGTCTACGGCGAGGTGGCCGCGGTGCGTCGGCCGACCCGGGTGGTGGCCTGATGCCGGCGGGCACCCTGCTCGACACCCACCTGACGAATCTCGCCGCAGCGCTGGCGCCCTATCGGGGGTGCGAGCCACAGCTCGCGCGTTGGGGTGCGCAGTTGGCGCGCCGGCTGGCCGCCGGCGGGCGGTTGCTGGTCGCCGGCAACGGCGGCAGCGCCGCCGAGGCCCAGCACCTCACCGCCGAACTCGTCGGCAAACTCCACCACGACCGCCAACCGCTCTCCGCCATCGCCCTGCACGCCGAAACCAGCGCCCTCACCGCCATCGCCAACGACTACGGCTACACCGACGTCTACGCCCGCCAGGTCCGCGCCCACGGCCGACCCGGCGACATCCTCCTGCTCCTCAGCACCAGCGGCACCAGTGCCAACCTCCTCACCGCCGCCCATGCCGGCCGCGACGCCGGCCTGGTCACCTGGGCGCTCACCGGGCCCGCCCCCAACCCCCTCGCCGACGCCTGCGACGACGTGCTCGCCGTCGGGTCCCCCGACACCCAGGTCGTCCAGGAACTGCACCTGGTCACCAGCCACCTGCTCTGCGAGTACGTCGAACAGGAACTGCCCGCCGCGCTGGCCGCGTCCACCCAGCCCCCGCCGGCCGAGCCCGCCCCGGCCGGTCGGCTCCCATCCGGGCCGGTGCGTACCGGGGTCGAGGTGGTGCTCGACAGCGGGACCGGACAGCAGGTCGACGCGTGAGGATGAGGAGGCAAGCGTGAGGGGACCCGTGGTGGTAATCGGGGACACCCTGCTCGACCGGGACGTGGAAGGGGTGGTGAACCGCCTCTGCCCGGACTCCCCGGTGCCGGTGCTCGACGAGACCTCGGCCATCGACCGGCCCGGTGGCGCCGGCCTGGCGGCGGTCTTCGCGGCCGCACAGGGCGCCGAGGTGGTGCTGGTGACCGCGCTCGCCGACGACGCTGGCGGCGCCCGGCTGAGCTCGCTGCTCGCCGCCGCCGGGGTGCAGGTGTATCCGCTGGCCCTGGCCGGCGCGACGCCGGAGAAGATCCGGCTGCGGGCCCGAGGGCGGGTGCTGCTGCGCCACGACCGCGGCGTCGCGCCCGGCGAACCGGGCCAGCCCTCCGACGAGGTGCTGCGGGTGATCGGCGCGGCATCGGCGGTGCTGGTCAGCGACTACGGCCGGGGGGTGGCGCGGCAGCCCGCGCTGCGCGCCGCACTGGCCGCCACCCGCGCGCCGGTGGTGTGGGACCCGCACCCGCGCGGACCGGCCGCGGTGCCCGGCGTGCACCTGGCCACACCGAACGAGTCGGAGGTACGCGAGCTGGTTCCCACCCTGCCCGGGGCGTCCCGGTTGGCGACCGCCTCCCGGGGCGCGCAGGGGCTGCGCCGGCGCTGGCGGGCCGGCGCGGTCGCGGTGACCCTGGGCGGGGACGGCGCGCTGCTCTGTCACGCCGGATCGACGCCGCTGGTGGTGCCCACCCCGGGCAGCGCCGAGGGGGACACCTGCGGGGCCGGCGACCGGTTCGCGGCCGCCGCCAGTCTCGCGCTGGCTCAGGGCGCGCTGGTCTCCGAGGCGGTGCAGGCCGCGGTCGCCGAGGCGTCCGCGTACGTGGCCGGTGGGGGAGTGGCCGCGGCACTGCCGCAGTCGGGAACGAGAGGCGGCCCGGTGAGCACCGGCGTGGTCGGCTCGGGTGGTGACCGGGTGGGTGTCGCGGCGGTCGCCACGCTGCTCGCCGACGTGCGCGCCTCCGGCGGCACGGTGGTGGCCACCGGCGGCTGCTTCGACCTGCTGCACGCCGGGCACGTTGCCACCCTGCAGGCAGCCCGGCAGCTCGGCGACTGCCTGATCGTCTGCGTCAACTCCGACGCCAGCGTGGCCGGGTTGAAGGGGCCGGAGCGGCCGGTGATGTCCGAGGGCGACCGCAGCCGGTTGCTGGCCGCGCTGAGCTGTGTGGACGCGGTCATGATCTTCGACGAGTCGACCCCGGACGCGGCGCTGTCCTGGCTGCGCCCGGACATCTGGGTCAAGGGCGGGGACTACGCCACCGGCGGTGGAGACGCCGCGACGCTGCCCGAGGCGGAGGTCCTGCGCCGGTGGGGCGGTCACACGGTGGTGGTGCCGTACCTGGACGGCCGGTCCACCACCGACATGATCGCTCGCTCCGGGCACGCCACCGGCGCGTGCTGCACCGTCGGCCAACCGGCGGAGCAGGACCGGTTCTCCGCGCCGTCGTCGGCCACGCCCGGCGGGGAGCGGACGCGATGACCGCCACGTCACCCGGCGCCGGGCCCACGGTGCTGGTCACCGGCGGCTCCAGCGGGCTCGGTGCAGCGGTGGTCGCCGCGGTGGCCGCCTCCGGTGGCCGGCCACTCGTGCTGGACCGGCGGCCGCCGGCCGACGACGGGGTGTCCTGGACCGAGTGCGACCTGGCCGACACCCGGGCCGCCGAGGTGGCCACCCGGCACATCGCCGAGCAGGCCGGTGGCGTGGACGCGGTGGTCACCGCCGCCGGCATCGACGTGCCGGGCCGGCTCGCCGACGTGCCGGGGGAGACCTGGGACCGGATCATCGCCGTGGACCTGCTGGCCACCGCCGCGGTGATCCGGGCCGCCCTGCCGTTCCTACAGATCTCCCGGGGCCGCATCGTCACCGTCGCCTCGACGCTGGGCGTGAAGGCGGTCAGTGACGCCACCGCGTACTGCGCGGCGAAGTTCGGCGTGGTCGGCTTCACCCGCGCACTCGCCGCCGAACTCGCCGGACAGGTCGGCGTCACCCTGCTCATCCCGGGCGGAATGCGGACCGCGTTCTTCGACGAGCGCGACCCGCAGTACAAGCCAGGGGCGGACGCCATCCTCAACGATCCCGCCGACACCGCCGCCGCCATCATGTTCGCCCTCAGCCAGCCCTCCGGCTGCGCGGTACGCGAACTGGTGGTCTGCGCCGAGCAGGAGACCTCGTACCCGTGATCCTCGTCCTGCGCGCCCTCGGCGTCGGCGACCTCGTCACGGCGGTGCCCGCACTGCGGGCGCTGCGCGCCGCGTACCCCGATCGGGAGTTGGCGCTCGCCGCGCCCGCCTGGCTGGCCCCGCTGGTCGACCTGGTCGGCGGTGTCGACCACCTGGTCGACACCGCCGGGCTGGATCGGCCGGCGTGGCCCGGCCCGGCTCCGGAGGTCGCGGTGAACCTGCACGGGCGCGGCCCGCAGTCACACCGGCTGCTCGCCGCCGCCCGACCCGGGCGGCTGCTCGCCTTCGCCAACCGGGACGCCGGTTTCGCCGCCGGCCCGCGGTGGGTCGCCGACGAACACGAGGTGGATCGGTGGTGCCGGCTGCTGTCCTGGTACGGGATCCCAGCCGACCCTGGGGATCTCGCGCTGCGCCGGCCCGCGCCGGCCGGACTGCCCACCGGCGCCACCGTGCTGCATCCTGGCAGCAAGATTCCCGCCAAGCGCTGGCCCGCCGAGCGGTTCGCCGCGCTGGCCCGGGCGCTCACCGACCGGGGGCACCGGGTGCTGCTCACCGGATCGGCCGACGAGCGACCGCTGGCCGCCCGGGTGGCCGACGCGGCCGGCCTGCCGCCCACCGCCGTGCTGGCCGGCCGGACCGACCTCGGCGCGCTGGCCGCGCTGGTCGCCGACGCCCGACTGGTGGTCAGTGGGGACACCGGTGTGGCCCACCTGGCCACCGGCTACGGCACGGCCTCGGTGGTGCTCTTCGGGCCGGTGCCGCCGGCCCACTGGGGACCGCCGCCGGACCGGCCCCGGCACCGGGTGCTCTGGGCCGGCGAGGGGGACCGGCCCAGGTGGGACGGGGTGGGAAGCCATCCGACCTTGGCGGCCGTACCCCTCGACGAGGTGTTGGCCGCCGTGGCTGAGGTGGAACGGGTGGTGCGGGTCTCCGGTGCGGTTGCGGCGTAGTGATCCGGGTCGGCCCGGATACGGCCGTCGACGGCGCGGCAAGGGGTGGCTCTTCGTCGACCCGGCCGGCGCCCCGGTCAAGGACCCCGACGTCCTGGCCCGACTGCGCGAGCTGGTCATCCCGCCGGCCTGGCAGGGCGTCTGGATCTCGCCGTACCCGAACGGGCACATCCAGGCGACCGGCGTCGACGCGGCCGGGCGCAAGCAGTACGTGTACCACCCGCTGTGGCGGGAGAAGCAGGACGAGGCGAAGTTCGACCACATGCTGGAGGTGGCCCGGCGGCTGCCGGTGTTGCGCGAGCGCGTGGGGCGCGACCTGGACGGCCGGGGGTTGGGTCGGGACCGGGTGCTGGCCACCGTGGCCCGGCTGTTGGACATGGGAATGTTCCGGGTCGGCAGCGACCAGTACGCGGCCGGCGATGAGCCGACGTTCGGGGTGTCCACCCTGCGCCCGGAGCATGCCCGGACCCGAGGCGGCTGTGTGGTCTTCGAGTTCCCCGCGAAGGGCGGCATCGAGCAGGTGCGCCGGATCGAGGATCCGGAGCTGTGCCAGGTGCTGACCAACCTGCGCCGTCGCCGACGGGAGGCGGACCGGCTGTTCGGCTACTGGGACGGTCGGGAGTGGCGCGACGTGCGCAGCGACGAGGTCAACGGCTACCTGCGCGACGCCAGCGGCGGGGAGATGACGGCCAAGGATTTCCGCACCTGGCACGCCACCGTGCTCGCCGCCACCGAGCTGGCCACCGTCGGCCCGGCGCGCTCGATGACCGCCCGGCGCAAGGCCGTGGTCGCGGTGATGCGCGCGGTGGCCGAGTTGTTGGGCAACACCCCCACGGTGGCGCGTGCATCCTATGTGGATCCTCGGGTGGTCGACCTCTACCACGACGGGATGGTGGCGCCGGTGGATCCACGGGCGCCGCGTGAGGAGGCCGAACGGGTCGTGTTGGAGCTGCTGGAGAAGGCCTGACCGGCCCCGCCGACGTTCCTGGGGGAGAGCGACGGGACCGGGGTCTCGGCTTGGCGAGCGGAGGTGACACCGGGCGGCCGCCCGCTGCGGCATGGCGGCGGGCGCCTCGCCACGGCCCCCGTTGGCGGCCGATCATGAGCTCGGGTCGGCCGCGCTGCCTGTCAGTCTGCCCGCGACAAGTTGACCGTGGACGCCGGGCGGTTGACGATCCGCGCCGGATCCGACTGGCCCTCGCGGTACGCCTGCGGGCTCAGCCCGTAGGCGACCCGGAACACCCGGCTGAAGTGGGCCTTGTCGGGAAACCCCCAGCGCGCGGCGATGGTCTGCACGGACTGGGTACGCAGCGTCGGGTCGGTGAGGTCGCGTCGGCACCGCGCCAGCCGCAGGTCCCGGATGTACGACGCCACGGTGGCCTCCTCGCCCTCGAACAGCCGGTGCAGCGAGCGCAGCGAGATGTGGTGGGCGTCCGCGACGGCCTGCGGGCTGATTGCCGCGTCGCCGAGGTGGCGGTGGACGTACGCCTGCACCTGGGTGACAAGCGCGCGGCGGCGTACCTCGGTGGGCACCTCGTCCTCGGCGACCAGGTGCCGTCCGAGCATGGTGGTGGCCAGGTCCAGCCCGACCGCGCCGAGCCGGCTGGCGTCGGCGGCGTGGTACTGCTCGGGGTGCCCGGTGACCTGGCGCAGGAACTGCGCCAGCAGCGCCCCGATCCCCTCGCTGCCGGACATCCGGCCGCCGTAGAGCGCGGCCATCCGCTGCGGCGGCAGCGGCAGCGCGGCGTGCGGAATCAGCGTGATGATCGAGGTGGCCTGGTCCCGTGCCGGCTCGGTCGCGTGGTGACAGACGTCGTGCGGGCGGGAGGCGTCGTAGAAGGTGAACTCGCCGGCCTGGATCTCACTGTGGCGACCGTCCTGGCTGGACGTGCCGACGCCGCCGGTGGTGAGGGCGAGCACGTAGAACTCCGGGTCGGAGCGACGGACCAGCTTGCGGGTGCGGGTGGCGTCCAGCGACGGGTACTGGTACTCGACCAGCTGGATCGGGCCGAGGTCGATGAAGTCGGCGCGGGCGGCGAAGTCGTCGGTGTGCGCGGACTGGATCCGCAGCGGCGCCGAGGTGCGCGCGACCAGGTCGAGCCACATCCCGAACCGCTCACCCGGCGGCAGGACGGTGGTGTCGACGGTGTCCCGGTGCAGCATCCGGCGCCCCTCAGACCGCTCGCCGCCGGATCAGGGCCTCGATGCCGTCGAGGATCCGGTCGAGGCCGAAGGTGAACTCCTCGTCCAGGTCGTCGTCCTGGTTCAGCACGCCGGAGGTCAGCACCCGGTGCAGCGCCGGGAAGCGGGCCGGGTCGATGAGCCGGCTGAGCATCCGGCTGTACGCCGGCATCATCTCGCCCGGGTTCATGCCGGCGGCCCGGCTGCCCTCGGCGATCTGCGTGGAGAGGGTGGCCTCGTTGCGGACGTACCCGGTGATCAGCAGCAGTGTCGACATCTGCTCGCCCTCGGCCAGCGCGGTGCCGTCGAGGCAGCGCAGCCCGTCCTCCATCCAGCCGAGCGTCTGGGGGGTGATCGGCGGGCCGGTGATCGGCACGTGCAGCAGCCAGGGCCGCCGCCGCAGCACGTCGTGCTCGGCCCAGGCCCAGCGGGTGAGGCCGGCGCGCCAGTCGGCGTCCGGTGCGGCGGGACCGGGCGGCGGGCCGTACCCGGCGTCCACCATGAGCATCAGCAGCTCGTCCTTGGAGCCGATGTACCGGTAGAGGGCCATGGTGGCGGCGCCCAACTCCTTGGCCACCCGGCTCATCGAGACGGCCGCCAGCCCGTCGGCGTCGGCCACGCGCACGGCGGCGTCCACGATGCCGCTCACGGTCAGCCCGGGCCGGGGCCCCTTGGGAGGCCGCTCGCGCAGCCCCCAGGCGCTCTGGATGGCCGGCGGGATCGCCGGGCCGCTGTCGTCTGTCTTCGCCGCCACATTTCCTCCTTGCCTCGCCATCCTAGTTCTGCGTATGGTCTACGCAGAACAGCGTACGCCATACGCAGAAGGAGTCTTCCCATGACAGCGACGACCGCACCGGCACCGCGCGCGGGCCGGCGGGAGTGGATCGGGTTCACGGTGCTGATGCTGCCGCTGCTCCTGGTCTCGATGGACGTGTCGGTGCTCTACTTCGCCGTCCCGTTCATCAGCGAGGAACTGCGCCCCACCGGCACCCAGCAGCTCTGGATCTTCGACATCTACGGCTTCGTGCTGGCCGGGCTACTGATCACCATGGGCGCCCTGGGCGACCGGATCGGCCGGCGCCGACTGCTGCTGATCGGCGCCGCCGCGTTCGGGGCGGCGTCCCTGCTGGCCGCGTACGCCGACAGCGCCGCCACCCTGATCGCCGCGCGCGCCGTGCTGGGCGTGGGCGGGGCCACCCTGATGCCCTCCACGCTCGCCCTGGTGCGCAACATGTTCCACGACGCCAAGCAGCGTGGCACCGCGATCGGCATCTGGACCGCCACGCTCACCGGCGGCATCGCGATCGGTCCGGTGCTCAGCGGCATCCTGCTGGAGCACTTCTGGTGGGGCTCGATCTTCCTGATCAACATTCCGGCGATGCTGCTGCTGCTCCTGCTCGCCCCGGTCCTGGTGCCCGAGTTCCGCAACCCGACGGCCGGGCGGTTCGACCTGGTCAGCGCCGTGCTGTCGCTCGGCGCGCTGCTGCCGGTGATCTACGGCATCAAGGAGATGGCCCGGGACGGCGTCAGTGCCGCTCGGGTGCTGGCCATCGTCGCCGGCCTGCTGGTCGGGGCGCTGTTCCTGCACCGGCAGCGGACCCGGGCGTACCCGATGATCGACCTGGCGCTGTTTCGCCGTCGGGGCTTCGCCGGGTCGCTCGCGGTCAACCTGCTGGCGATGTTCGCCCTGGTCGGCTTCGCCATCTTCACCACCCAGCACCTCCAGTCGGTGCTCGGCCTGAGCCCGCTGCGGGCGGCACTGTGGAGCCTGGTGCCGTCGCTGGCGGTGGGCGGGATCGCCCCGGCCGCCGCCGCGCTCGCCCAGCGCATCGAGCGGGCGTACCTGATCGGGACGGGTTTCGGGATCGCCGTGGTCGGCTTCGTGGTGCTCACCCGGGTCACGCCGGAGTCGCCGCTCTGGCTGCTGCTGCTCGGCGCCAGCATCTACGCCGCCGGGCTGGTCATGGTGATGTCGCTGGTCACCGAACTGGTGCTCGGCGCGGCGCCGCCGGAGCAGGCCGGTGTCGCCTCGGCGCTGACCGAGTCCAGCAGCGAGTTGGGCGGCGCGCTGGGGATGGCGATCCTGGGCAGCGTGGGTGCCGCGGTCTACCGGCGCGAGGTCGTCGACGGCCTGCCCGCCGGGCTGCCGGGGGATGCCCGCGACGCGGCCCGGGAGACGCTGGGTGGTGCGCTGGCGGTGGCCGACGGGCTGCCGGCCGAGCTTGGCGACGCGGTGCTGCACGCCGCCCGGCTGGCGTTCACCGACGGGCTGCACCTCGCCGCGATCGCCGCCATGGTGGCGATGCTGCTGGGCGCGGTGACCGCGCTGGTCGCGCTGCGCGGAGCCCGGCCGGGCGACCCCGCCGTGCTGGCCGCCGACCCGGTCCCGGCCCCGCCGGTTGTGGCCGGGACGGCGGTGCAGCGAACGCCGAACCCGACCGGTCCGGGTGGTCCAACGGCGTCGTGACCGGCGGAGCAGAGCGGCCGCCCGGTGGTCCGCCCGTGCGGGGGACCACCGGGCGGCCGCCCGGTTGGTTGTTGTCGGGTGGGTCGTCGGTCAGTCGGTGAGTACGTGCGCGAGCCGGTCGCGGAAGCGCCGCTCGGAATCGCTGACCGACTCGCCGCCGAGGCCGAGCAGCCCGCCGCTGGAAGCGGCGCCCACCACCTGCTCGGCGATCTTCACCAGCCAGTGCTTGTACGCCCCGGCCGCACCCTCGTCGACCCGCGCGGCCAGCAACGCGGCGGCCTGGCCGGCCCGCAGCAGCACGTCGTCGATCATCGCCCGCGGGTCGGCGGGCGCGATGACCGGCAACTCCTCGCCGGTCTCCGGATCGCCGACCCGGGTCACGATCTCGCCGGCCACAGCGGCGACCAGCGGGCTGGCCGACTCCCGGCCAGCGGCGATGGTCTCCAGTCCGGCCGCGTTCTCCGCCATGGTCCGGCGGGTGCCGTCGGACTCGGCGGCGCTCGCCGCGGTCAGCACCGACTGAGGTAGGCCGACCAGCAGCCCCCACTCCTCGTCGGAGAAACCGAAACCGGTGTACGCCGGCTGCTCGATCACGGCAACGCCCCTTCCACCCTGCTCTGCTTGGTCAATCGGTTGGCCCGGTGCCCGGTCAGGCTAGTCCAGGGTCAGCAGGCCCTGTTCGGACACCACGCGCACCGACAGCGTCTTGTACCCGACCTCGTCGAAGAGAACCGTCATCTTGTCCTCCTCGTACCCGAGCACCATGCCGTGCCCCCACTCCGGGTGGCGCACCTGACTGTGCACCGCGAACGGCCCGACCGCCCCCTGGTCGGCGACGCTGGTGCCGGCGTGGCAGTTGTCGCAGTGCCCGCAGACCTGGGTCATCTGCTCGCCGAAGTACGCCAGCAGGGTCTGCCCCCGGCAGGCGCTGGTCTCGGCGAAGGCCCGCATCATGTCGGTGCGGGACCGCGTCACGGTCTGCTGCCGCTCCGCCTCGGCCAGCGCCGCCGCGGCGGCGTCGACCGGGGTGGGGGAGTAGGGAGGGGCACCGATGCGTTGCCGGGCCCGCGGCTCGGCCGCCCCGGCCTGCTCCAGCAGGGAGATGTACTGGCCCAGCTTGCGCGGCCCGAGGCCGGTGGCCTCGCGCAGCTCGGTCTTGGTGGCCGGCTCACGGCGCAGCAGCGCGGCCAGGTCGCGCAGCTCGTTCTCGTCGGGCAGGCCACCGCTGAAGAACCGTTGCAGGCCCACGTCCTCGGCCTGCCAGAGCAGCAGCACCCGGGCCGGCTGCCCGTCGCGCCCGGACCGGCCGATCTCCTGGAAGTAGCTGTCCGGCGAGTCGGGCAGCGCCATGTGCACCACCCAGGCGATGTTGGGCTTGTCGATGCCCATCCCGAACGCCGAGGTGGCCACCATGATCGGCACCTGGTCGGCGAGGAACGCCTCGTGCAGCTCGGAGCGCGCCCCGGCGGCCATTCCGCCGTGGTAGCACTGCGCCGGGAAGCCGGCGTCGGTCAACCGGGTGGCCAGCTCCTCGGCGGCGCGGCGGGTCGGCACGTAGATGATTCCCGGCCGTTCATCGTCACGCAGCAGCGCGACCAGGCGCCGCCACCGGTAGTCCTCGGTGGGGCAGTGCGCCACCTCCAGGAACAGGTTGGGCCGGTCCAGCCCGGAGACCACCACCTCCGGCTTGTGCAGCCGCAGCCGGGCGATGATGTCGTCGCGTACCGGCGGGGACGCGGTGGCGGTCAGCGCGACCACCGGTGGCCGCCCGATGCCCTCGATGAGGTGCCCGAGCGCCAGGTAGTCGGGACGGAAGTCGTGCCCCCAGGCCGAGATGCAGTGCGCCTCGTCGATCGCCACCAGCGCCGGCTTGAGTGCGGCCACCTCGGCCATCCGATCGGGGTTGCTCAGCTGCTCCGGGGTGATGAACAGGAACTCCGCCCGCCCCTCGCGAATCTCGTTGATCGCCTCGGCCTGCTGGGCGGCCGACTCGTTCGAGCTGATCCGCACCGCCCGCAGCTCCGGACGCTGGCGCTCGTTGAGGGCCGCGATCTGGTCCTGCTGGAGAGCCAGCAGCGGGGAGATCACCACGGTGGGGCCGGGGATCAGGCTGGCCGGGATCTGGTAGATGGCGGACTTGCCGGCGCCCGTGGGCAGCACGACCAGGGCGTCGCGTCGCTTCATCACCGCGCGCATGGCCGCCAGTTGGTTGGGCCGCAACGCGGTCCAGCCGAAGAGGCTCCGTGCCGCGCGGCGCAACGTCATCGAGTGCGTGGACAGCTTCATCGAGGGCCGGAGGTACCCGACCCGATCACCGCCGAAACGCGCCCGACGGCAACTGTCCAGGGTCTCGCCGAGGCACCACGGACTCAGCGCACCCGGGGCAGGACCTCGCGCTGGTAGAGGTCGAACAGGCCCTGGTAGTGCGGGCCGACGTTGGCCACGTACACCTCGTCGAAGCCGGCTCTGGCGAACTTCCCGATCATCTCGACGTTCGCGTCGGCGCTGTTGCCGCACACGAACGCCTCCTTCAGCATCTCCGGCCGGACCAGCTGGGCGGCCTGCTCGAAGTGGCGCGGCGAGGGCAGCACCTGGGACAGCTCGCCCGGGACCCCGGCGTTGGGCCAGCGCTGGTACGCGATCCGCATGCCCTCGTCCTCGCTGTCCGCGTACGCCGCCTTGAATCCGGCCTGGCACGGCTTGTCGCCGCCGCCGTTCTCCCGGAAGCGCCGGACCATCTCGCTGTCGGGCCTGGTGCTCACGTAGCCGTCGCCGATCCGGGCGGCGAGGTCGATGGACTTCGGGCCGAAGCCGGAGACGTAGATCGGCGGGGGAGTGTCAGGCAGCGTGTAGATCCGGGCGTGCTCGACGGTGTAGTGCTTGCCGTGGTGGTTGACGAAGTCGCCGGTCCAGAGCTTCCGCAGCACCTCGACGGCCTCCTCCAGCATCTCCAGCCGGACGTCGGCCTGCGGCCAGGCGTCGCCGAAGATGTGCTCGTTGAGCGCCTCGCCGCTGCCGACGCCGAGTGCGAACCGCCCGCCGTGCAGCACCCTGCTGGTCGCCGCCGCCTGCGCGATCACGGCCGGGTGGATCCGCACCGTCGGGCAGGTCACCGCGGTGGTCACCGGCAGCGAACAGACCTGGCTGAGCGCGCCGATCATCGACCAGACGAACGGGCTCTGACCCTGTGCGTCCACCCACGGGTGGTAGTGGTCGGAGATCCAGAGCGCCTCGAAGCCGGCCTGTTCGGCGCCGCGCGCCTGCGCTACCAGCTCGGCCGGCGTGAACTCCTCACTGGACAGGATGTAGCCGACCTTCATCGTCCCCCCTCGGCACGGACCTGCTGGGTGGATTAGCGGTACCCCGGCCGTCGCCGGCCACACCCGGTCCGCCGGCTCTCACCCGATCGCGCCGGGCGGGTCGCGCTCAGCGTCGGCCGAACATCGCCCGGATCGCGGCCAGGAGCAGCAGGGCGCCGACCACCAGGCCGAGCAGGCGTACGCCGGGGATATCGGCCGGGCTCGTCGCGTCGGCCAGCAGGGCGGGATCCATCCCCGCACTCTCCCGGGGACCGTGCCTCCAGGCAACTGTAAGGTTTATTGACTATTGAATCGCTCGGTGTGACCATGGCAGCACCGCCTGCCGGTGGCGGTGCGCCGAGGGCGCGCGAGAGATGGGGTACGGGGGCCGCATGAGCGAGCGCAACCAGCGGGTCGGCGCGGGCGCGCCAGCGCCGGGGACCAACGCCGACCGCCAGGGGCGGGCGGCGTGACGGCGCCCAGCGGGCACCTTCCGGCGCTGGCCGCCGCCGTCCTGCAACCCGGGTTCGTCGGCACCACCCCACCACCGTGGGTGTGCCGCTGGCTCGGCGAGGGGCTCGGCTCGGTGGTCCTCTTCGCCCGCAACGTCGTCGACACCGCCCAGGTGGCCGCGCTGACCGCCACGCTGCGCGCCGAGCGGCCGGACGTCATCGTGGCGATCGACGAGGAGGCCGGCGACGTCACCCGGATCGAGTCGGTCCGGGGCAGCTCCCGGCCCGGCAACTTCGCCCTCGGCGCGGTCGACGACCCGGAGCTGACCGAGGCGGTCGCCCGGGACCTCGGCGTCGAGCTGGCCGGGGCCGGGGTCACCCTCGACTACGCCCCGGACGCCGACGTCAACTCCAACCCGGCCAACCCGGTGATCGGCGTCCGCTCGTTCGGGGCGGACCCGGCGCTGGTCGCGCGGCACACCGCCGCCTGGGTACGCGGGCTGCAGGCCGGCGGCGTCGCCGCCTGCGCCAAGCACTTCCCCGGGCACGGCGACACCCGGGTCGACTCGCACCACGACCTGCCCCGGATCACCGCCGACCGGGACCGCCTGGACGCCGTCGAGCTGGCCCCGTTCCGGGCCGCCGTGGCCGCCGGGGTGCAGGCGGTGATGACCGGCCACCTGCTGGTGCCCGCGCTGGACCCGCAGCTGCCGGCGACGTTGAGCCAACGCATCCTGGGTGGCCTGCTCCGCGACGAGATGGGCTTCTCCGGCGTGGTGGTGACCGACGCGGTGGAGATGCGCGCGGTCGCCGACCGGTACGGCTTCGCCGGGGCGGCGGTCCGCGCGCTCGCCGCCGGGGCCGACGCGATCTGCGTGGGCGGCGAACGGGCCGACGAGCAGTCGGCCCGGGAACTGGCCGACGCCATCGTGGCCGCGGTCGTCTCCGGTGAGCTGCCCGAGGAGCGCCTCGCCGAGGCGGCCAAGCGGGTCGGTCAGCTCGCGGCCTGGACGGTGGCGGCCCGCTCCGAGCGGTCGACCGGAGCGCGCGGCAGCACCGACGTCGGGCTGGTCGCCGCCCGCCGCGCCGTTCGGGTCACCGTCGCGGCGGGCGGGACGACCGCGTTGCCGCTGACCCGCGCGGCGCACGTGGTCGAGTTCGAGCCACCGCGCAACATCGCCATCGGCGCCGAGACGCCGTGGGGCCTCGGCGTACCGATGGGCGAGCTGCTGCCCGGCACGAGCGCGGTCCGCTACGCCCAGCACGACGTGCCGACCGACCCGGGCGCCGGGGCGGGCAACCGCCCGCTGGTGCTGGTGGTCCGCGACCTGCACCGGCACGAGTGGATGCGTGCCGCGGTGCAGCGGGCGCTGGCCGCCCGGCCGGACGCGGTCGTGGTCGAGCTGGGCGTGCCCGAGCTGGTCACCGGCGCGGTGCACCTGGCCACCCACGGCGCCACCCGGGCCAGCGGACGGGCTGCCGCCGAGGTGCTGACCGGCGCCCGCTGACCCGACGCCCGCACCGGGCTGAGGCGCCCGGCGCTACGGCTGAACGGCGACCAGGTCGGCGTACTCCGGGTGCTTCTCGATGAACGCGGCCATGAACGGGCACTGCGGCACCAGCGTGCCGCCGCGGGCGCGTACCTGGTCCAGGGTGCCGCGGATCAGCGCGCCGCCCACGCCCTTGCCCTGGAAGCCCGGGTCCACCTCGGTGTGGGTGAAGACCAGCACCTCCCCGCGGGTCAGGTACGCGGTGAAGCCGGCCAACGCGTCGTCGACCAGGATCTCGAACCGGCGCTTGGCAGGGTTGTCCTCGACCAGGGTGCTCATCGGGCCATTCTCCCCGCCAGCGCGTCCAGTTCGGCGAGCAACCGGTCGACCTCGTCGGCCGTGTTGTAGTGGTAGATGCTGGCCCGGACCGCGCCCCCGCTGTCCCGCAGCCCCATCGTCTGGAAGTACTCGTAGGCGTAGTAGTCGCCGGCGGAGAGGCAGAACCCGGCTGTCCCCAGCGCCTCCTGGGTGGCGGCCGGCGACATCCCGGCGACCCGGAAGGAGACCGTCGGGCAGCGCCGCGCCGGCGAGCCGTAGACGGTGATCGCGGGCTGCTCGGTCAGCCCGGCGAGCAGCCGGTCGAGCAGCGCCTCCTCGTGCGCCTGGGCGGCGGCCAGCCCGGCCCGCACCCGCGCACGCCGGTCCCCGACGGCGTCCGGGTCTAGCCCGGCCAGGTGGTCCACCGCGGCGGCCACGCCGGCCAGCAGG
The DNA here is from genome assembly GCF_036059255.1 of Micromonospora sp. NBC_00389. NCBI lineage: Bacteria > Bacillati > Actinomycetota > Actinomycetes > Micromonosporales > Micromonosporaceae > Micromonospora > Micromonospora sp. NBC_00389. The sequence continues at coordinate 3,859,525 of NZ_CP107947.1, forward strand.
GGAAAGCTCGGGGTGCCGTACTCGAACCGGTCCGGCACCGCGTCGGAGGACGGGACCAGCTTCGCCGGGCGCAGCGCCGCCCACCGGGCCGGGTCGGCCACCATCGCCGCCAGGTGCGGCCCGGACCACTTGTAGGCGCTGGTGACCAGCACGTCGGCGCCGACCGAGGCAAGGTCGGTCGGCCCGTGCGGCACCGAGTGCACGCCGTCGACGCAGACCAGTGCGCCGACCGCGTGCGCGGCCTTGGCGATCGCCGGCACGTCCGGCACCGTGCCGATGGCGTTGCTGCCGGCGGTCACCGCGACCAGTTTGGTGCGCTCATTGACCAGCTCGGCGTACTGGCCGGCGGGCAGCTCACCGGTGTGCCGGTCGATCTCGGCCCACCGCACCGTCGCGCCGGCAGCCTCGGCGGCCTGCACCCACGGCCGCACGTTGGCGTCGTGGTCGAGCCGGGACACCACCACCTCGTCGCCGGGGCGCCAGCCCGCGCCGAGCGTACGGGCCAGGGTGTACATCAGTGCGGTGGCACTCGGACCCAGCACCACCCCGGCCGGGTCGGCACCGAGCAGGTCGGCTACCGCCGACCGGGCCGCCGCCACCAGCTCCAGCGACCGGCGACCCGGCGCGAAGGCGGCGCTGCGGTTACCGACCGCAGTGCGCATGGCGTCGGCGACCGCGTCGATCACACCGGCTGCGGTCTGGGTGCCCCCGGCCCCGTCGAAGTGGACGAAACCCTCGGTCAGGGCGGGGTAGGCGGCCCGGGTGCGGGCGATGTCGAAGGGCATGCCGGGAACCCTAGTGCGGTGTCCACTAACGTTCACCGGGTGTTCCGGTGGGATGTTGTGGATCCTCGCCTTGGAGGGCGAGCGACTCCCCACTGGGTGGTGGGGCGGGCCTCCGCAGGCCAACTGATCCTCTCGCTGCCCGGGCTGGGCGGCGGGGGTCACGCCGGGACCGGCCGGCGCCGGGGAGGTTCCGGCCGGCTCGACGGTGCGTGACCACCCCAGGCAGCACAGGAACGGCCGTCGTGGGGGTGGTGGGTCCGCCGCCCGGGGTGCGGGTGGCGATGCTGGCCGCCGCGACGAGATCGCGGTGCCCGGAGAATCGGCAGTGGGGGCAGGACAAGGTGCGCCCACGCGGTTTCGGTACCCGCCGCCGGCAGGCGGGGCAGGTCGAGGAGGTGCCGCGTTCGTCGACGAGCCGCACAGTGATCCCGGCGAGGGTGGCCTTGTCGGTGAGGACCTGAATCAACCGGCCGATCTGCCACTGCCGCAGCCGCAGGTTGTGCCGCCGCCCCGCCGCAATGTCGAGCACCCCGCGGGGGTCGCCGACGTGCAGCACCCCAACCCGCTGACCCACCGCCCAGGACACGACAGTGCGGGCGGCCTCATGCTGGGCCTGGCGGACCCGCCGTCGATGCCGTCCCTGCACCAGACGGGCCCGGCGGCGATACTGACGCCACCGCCGTGACCCCCGCTGGCCCGGTTTCGGTGCCCGCCGCGCCACCGCCCGGCGGCGGGCTTTGGTGTCGGCCAGGTGCATCCGGTGCTCCGCGCGGACCGCCCGCCCGGACACCAACAGCCCGGCACCGTCGGGCCCGGCCACCGCGTAGGGGTGGATGATGCCGAGGTCCACCCCGGCCACCCGACCCGGTTGCGGCCCCACCCCCGCTGGGTAGGTCGCGACCGGAATCTCGGCGGTCACGTCGAGGAACAACCGCCCGCCCTCAGACAGCAGCGTGATCGAGCGGACCTGCTCCACCGGATACGGCAGATCCCGGGCCAGGCGAACCCACAACGGGCAGGTGCCTCTCGCGCTGGGGATGCGTACCCGCCGCCCGTCAACCGTGAAGGTGCCGTGATACCAGCGCACCGGCACCAACCCCCGCCGGCGACGCGGAAACCGCGCCGAGTCGTCACCGGCCTTACGGCGCTTCGCCGCCGCGAACCAGGCATCGGAGAACCGGCGCAACACCGACCGGGCACCCGTACTGTCCAGCTCACCGAACGTGCCCGGCCCCGACGCCGCCAACTCCCGACACAACTCCTGATAGCCAGCCACCGGCGCATCCCCGCGGCGACGCCGCCACGCATTGACCTCCAACACACACGCCCACACATCACCACCCGAACGCAGCAAGCCGAAACACCGCCGCCGCTGCCCTGGCGTCACCCGCAACCCAACCCGAGCCGTGCGATACACGACCCGCGGCGCAGCGGAATCCCGACGGCGAGGCACAAACCGAACCCAACACCACCGGTACGACAACTTCCCAACCACTCACCAACCCGGCGAACGTTAGCGGCCACCGCACTAGCCGGTGCCCCGACCAGGCCCGCACGTCCGGGCTCGACGTCGGAGACCCGCCTCGCGGGCGTCTCGTACCCTTGACCGGGTGACGAACCCACCCGCCACCATCCCGTTGACCCCCACCCGCCGCGCCGCCGGCCTGTTCGCCGGACTCGCGCTCGGCCTCGCCGTGCTCGCCGGCTGCAGCTCGCAGGGCGCCTCCACAGACTGCGGGCTGGACGCCTGCACGGTCACCTTCGAGCGGGGTGTCGACGCGAGCGCCAACATCCTGGGCGTCGAGGCCAAGCTGGTCGGCGCAGAGAACGACCAGGTGACCGTCGAGGTCGCCGGCGAGCAGCTCACCCTCACCACCGGACAGCAGGCCACCGAGGCCGGGGGCTTCGCGGTCACCCTGGACAGCGTCACCGACCAGCAGGTCAAGATTCGCGTTTCGCGCAACCCGGGCAACTGATCCGGGCGGGCGGCGGTGGCCGACGTTTGGGGATCTCCGGAATCGGAGATTGTGGCGCCATGTCACTTACCCGTAGCGCCGAAGCCACCGCCTCCCGTACGGCGGACAGCCGGTGGCTGGAACTCCTCGCCCGGGCCGGTTTCATCGGCTACGGCATCGTGCACCTGCTCTTCGCCTGGCTGGCGTTGCAGATCGCGTTCGGCACGTCGAGCGACGACGGCGACCAGTCCGGCGCGCTGCGCACGCTCTCCGCACAGCCGCTGGGCAAGGTCCTGGTCATCGCCACCGCGGTGGGCCTGCTCGCGATGGCGATCTGGCAGGCGCTGGAGGCGGCGGTCGGGCACCGCGCCGAGCGGGGCAAGGAACGCGTCGTGGAGCGGCTTGCCTCGACCGGTCGGGCCGTCGTCTACCTCTACTTCGCCTGGACCGCGTTCAAGGTCTTCAAGGACGCCGAGTCGAACAGCGCCGACCAGCAGGAGGCGTTGACCGGCAAGCTGATGACCTCCAGTGGCGGTCGCTGGCTGGTCGGCCTGGCCGGGCTGGTGCTCGCCGCGATCGGTGTCGGCCTGGTGATCTACGGAGTCGTCAAGCGGTTCGAGAAGCACCTGAAGACCGGCGAGATGAGCCCGAAGACCCGCAAGCTGGTCCGCCGGCTGGGCATCGCCGGGTACGTCGCCAAGGGCACCGCGTACGGCATCGCCGGCCTGCTGGTGATCGTGGCCGCGGTGAACTACGACCCGGAGAAGGCCCGTGGCCTGGACGCCGCGCTGCACACGCTGCGCGAGCAGTCCTACGGCACCTTCCTGCTCAGCCTGGTCGCCCTCGGCATCGCCGCCTTCGGCGTCTACTGCTTCCTCCAGTCCCGGTACCGCAAGGTCTGAACTGGCCGATTCGGGAGACCGCAGGCACTATTGGGCTTTTGCCTGAAGCGCCGTCGCGCGCCCGGAGGGGAGCACCACACCCGTGCAGAGTTACCTCGGAACGGCCGTCGCCGCGCTCGCCGCGGCGGCGGCCGCCCTGCTGCTGGTCGAGGTCGTCCATCGGGCCACCCGGCGGTTCGGCCGCCGGTCGCTGCTGATGACCGAACTGACCGACCATTCACACCGCCCCTTCCAGGTCGCGGCCACGGTGCTCGCGGTGCAGTTCGCCGTCCACCTCAGCACCGGGTACGCGGTCGGTGAGGGCTGGCGTCAACTGCTGCTGCACCTGCTCATCCTCGGCGTCATCGCCGCCACGGCCTGGCTGGTCGCCTCGCTGCTGGTGGTCGTGGAGGACACCGCGCTGGCCCGGTTCCGGGTCGACGTACCGGACAATCGGCACGCCCGGCGGGTACGGACCCAGGTGGTGATGCTGCGCCGGTTGACCATCGCGGTGATCGTCGTCCTGGCCGTCGGCGTGATGCTGATGACGTTCCCGAGCGTGCGCGGCATCGGCGCCGGCGTGCTGACCTCCGCCGGTGTGGTCGGTGTGGTGGCAGCGCTGGCCGCCCAGAGCCTGCTCGGCAACGTCTTCGCCGGCCTGCAACTCGCCTTCAGCGACGCGGTCCGGCTGGACGACGTGGTGGTCGTCGAGGGGGAGTGGGGCCGGATCGAGGAGCTGACCCTCAGCTACGTGGTGGTGCAGATCTGGGACGACCGGCGACTGATCCTGCCCACCTCGTACTTCACCAGCAAGCCCTTCCAGAACTGGACCAGGACCGAGGCCGCAGTGCTCGGCACCGCCGAGTTCGACGTGGACTGGGCGGTGCCGGTGCAGGCCATGCGGGAGGAACTGCGCCGGCTGGTGGAGGGCACCGACCTGTGGGACGGGCGGGTCTGCGTGCTACAGGTGACCGACGCCACCGGTGGGACGGTCCGGGTGCGCGCGCTGGTCAGCGCCGCCGACGCGGGCAGCCTGTGGGATCTGCGCTGCCTGGTTCGTGAACACCTGGTGGCCTGGATCCGGGACAACCGCCCCATCGCGATGCCCCGGATGCGCACCGAGTTGGGCGACGCCAGCAGCAACCTGCCCTGGCAGTGGGTGCAGCCACGGCGCCCGGTGCGCCGGGCCGGCGACACCGACGTACCCGACGACGCCCGCGTCTTCGGCGGCAGCGACGACGGCGCCGCCCGCAGCGAAGCCTTCGTCGGCCCCGAAGAAACCCCCGCCCCCCGCCCCTAACCCCTTGTCCGCGTTGATCCATGAGGTATCGGCGGCCGTGACGGCGTGTCGCGTCGCTAACTTCATGATCACGGGCCGGCGAGCCAGAGGGCCGGAGGGCCGAGGGCTGGGTGGGGGAGAGGTTGGGGTGGGGGTGGTCCGGTCCGGGAGGTTTGGTCGGGCTTAGGTGGGGGACCTGCTGCCGGACGTCTCTGCTGCGATCGGGGCCGGCCGGACGCCAGGTCGGCGGCGTGGCAACCGGACAACAGGAACGGCGACCGGGTCGGCGCGCTTTAGGATTGACGGGCGGCGACTCCGGGCATACAGCGCGGTGATGAGGAAAGGAGGACAGCATGGCTGACGTGGCGAAAGCCCGCACATCCCACAATGGGAGCGAGCCCTCCACCGCCGAATTGGTGCAGCGGGCCACCGAGCAGGTCTCCCGTCTGGTGCGGGACGAACTGGCGCTGGCCCGGGCGGAGTTGACCCAGAAGGGCAAGCACGCCGGCATCGGGATCGGCCTGTTCGGCGGCGGCGGAGCGCTGGCGTTCTTCGGCCTGGGCGCGCTGGTCGCCACGGCGATCCTGCTGCTCGACCTGGTGCTGCCCGCCTGGGCCGCCGCGCTGATCGTGGCGGTGGCTGCCTTCCTGCTGGCCGGCATCCTTGCCCTGGTGGGCAAGAAGCAGGTGAGCCGTGCGGTCCCGCCGGTTCCCGCGGCCACGGTCCGCAGCCTCCGGGCCGACATGGACACCGTCGCCGCCGCGGTGAAGGACAGGGGACGGTCATGACGGGCAACGGGACCGGCGACACGGAGGCGCTCCGCGAGGAGATCCGTCGCACCCGGGTGGAGTTGGGCGAGACGATGGAGGCGTTGGCCGCCAAGGCCGACGTCAAGGCGCGCCTGAAGGAGTCCGCCGAGCAGGCGCGGGAACGGCTCCGCGAGCAGGCGGCGCAGACCGTGGCCCGGGTCCGCGGGCAGGCCGTGCGCCGCGCCGAGGACGCGCGGGCGCAGGCACACGAAAAGGGCGAGCTGGTGCGCGCCCAGGCGCACGAAAAGGGCGAGTTGGTACGACGCAACCCGGTGCCGTGGGCGGCCATCGCCGCCGGTGCGGTGGCCACCGTGGTGGTGCTGATGATCGTGCGGGGGAGGCGTAGGTGAGCAAGGGCATCGGCAGGGCCGCGTACCGGCCGGTCGGCGTGCTGTTGGGTATCGCCGCCGGTGCGGCGGCGGGCGCGATCTTCCGGCAGGTCTGGAAGGTCACCGCGGGTGACGGTGAGGCGCCCGTCGCGACCGACGAGGATCGCGGCTGGGGCGAGATCCTGGCCGCCGCGGCGTTGCAGGGGGCCATCTTCGCGGTGGTCCGGGCCGCCGTGGACCGGGGCGGAGCGGTCGGCGTCCGCCGGATGACCGGCCGCTGGCCGGACTGACCAGCGCTGCGACTTCGGCCCCCTACCTGCATCGACGGGTAGGGGGCCTTTCGCACGGCATCGCACGCCGCCCAGCGATCTCAGACATCCGTCAGGTCACATGTCGGAGAAATTCGTCGGAGAGGTCGTGACAGACTTTTTGGGTCCGTGATTTGCTGGTCCACGCTGCTGCGAGATGGCGTGGGTTGAGAGAAGTCTCCTTCGTGGGGGCCGCCTCAGGCGCCGCTGCTCGAAACGGCCAATCGGCCGTACGGCGTGCACGGCCACCAGTTTTTAGAAGGAGATACACATGGCGCAGGGAACCGTGAAGTGGTTCAACGCTGACAAGGGCTTCGGCTTCATCACCGTCGACGGCGGGGGTGCTGACGTGTTCGTCCACTTCTCGGCCATCCAGACCAGCGGCTACCGTTCGCTGGAGGAGAACCAGCGGGTGGAGTTCGAGATCGCTCAGGGTCAGAAGGGCCCGCAGGCTGAGCAGGTCCGTCCCCTCTGAGTAGTGTGGCCGGCCCCCGCCGGCCAGTGGGGACGATCCGGCCAGGGGTCGTTGTGTAGCCCCGTATTCCTTTCGGAATGCGGGGCTTTCCACGTGCCCGGGACCGGTTGGCCCGCTCCCGGCGCCACTGTGGACCGGGCGTCGCTGGTCAGCGTCGGCGGCGGGACCGCAGGCCGAGCCAGAGCACCACCAGCCCGGCCAGCGCCACGAGCGGGCCGATCACCACCCAGATCCGCTCGTCGGTCATCACGCTGCCGTTGACGTAGCCGAGGCCCTGCACCGTCCACACCGCACCGACCACGATCGCCAGCAGGCCGAGGGTGAGCGCAAGCCAACCCCTCATCGCGTCCCCTCTCCGCAGGGCCGGGCGGCGGGCCGCCCCGGGCTCCCAGCATTACCCGCCGGGCGGTGCGGCGCGAGCACCCCGGGTGCGCGGGTCACCACCGGTCGTGCACCTGTGGGCGGATCAGCTCGTCGTAGACCTCGCGCACCCCGGCCAGTTGGTCGGCCGAGAGCGGCGACAGGTCGGCTGCGGCCGCGTTGCGCCGGGCCTGATCGGCGTCGCGTGCGCCGGGGATGACCACGGTGACGCCGGCCTGGTCCAGCACCCAGCGCAGCGCGAACTGCGCCATCGTGCGGTCCGCGTCGACCAGCGGCGCCATTCGGCGTACGGCGGCCAACCCGCGCTCGAAGTCGACTCCGGAGAACGTCTCGCCGACGTCGAACGCCGCGCCGTGTCGGTTGAAGTTGCGGTGGTCGTCGGCCGGGAACTCGGTGTGCTCGTCGTACCGGCCGGAGAGCAGGCCGCTGGCCAGTGGCACCCGGGCGATGATGCCGACCCCGGCCGCCGCGGCGGCCGGCAGCGCCCGCTCCAGCGGCTTGTGCCGCAGCGCGTTGAGGATGATCTGGACGCTGGCCACCCCGGGCCGGGCGATCGCGGTGAGCGCCTGGTCGCAGGTCTCCACGCTGACCCCGTACCCGGCGATGGCCTTTTCGGCGACGAGGGTGTCCAGGGCGTCGAAGACCGCGTCGTCGGCGAAGACGGCGGTGGGCGGGCAGTGCAGCTGGACCAGGTCCAGGGTGTCCATCCCCAGGTTGGCCCGGGACCGGTCCGTCCACTGCCGGAAGTTGGCCAGGGTGTACGCCTCCGGACGCTGCTCGACCCGGCGGCCCATCTTGGTGGCCACGGTCAGCCCGGCGTCGGGACGGGAGCGCAGGAAGCGGCCGATCAGCTGCTCGCTGCGGCCGTCGCCGTACACGTCGGCGGTGTCGAGGAAGGTGACCCCGGCGTCCACGGCGGCGGCCAGCACCGCCATCGCGTCGTCCTCGCTGACGGTGCCCCAGTCGGCGCCGAGCTGCCAGGCACCCAGGCCGACCACCCCGACGGTCCGGCCGAGCCGGTTGAAGCTGCGCTGTTCCATTCCCCGAGCCTAGTGATCGGGTTGCCGACCTGCCAGGCGAGTCGTACGGTAAATAAGACGGACGTACGGTTTGGGAGGCGACGATGTGGGATCCGGCGACGTACCTGCGCTACGGCGACGAGCGGTCCCGGCCGTTCCACGACCTGGTCGCCCGGATCCCGGCCGAGCGGCCCCGGACGGTGGTCGACCTCGGCTGCGGCCCCGGCCACCTCACCGCCACCCTCGCCGAGCGCTGGCCGGTGAGCCGGGTGATCGGTCTCGACTCCTCGCCGGAGATGATCGATCGCGCCGCCGCCCTGGACGCCCCGGTCGACTTCGCCGTCGCCGACGTGCGGGACTGGCGGCCGGCCGGCGACGAGGACGTGGTGGTGACCAACGCCGTGCTCCAGTGGGTCCCCGGCCACCAGGAGCTGCTGCGGCGCTGGGCCACCGAGCTACCCGCCGGCGCCTGGCTCGCCATGCAGGTCCCGGGCAACTTCGCCGCCGGATCACACCGGGCGCTGCGCGAGGTCGCCGACCGGCCGGCCTGGCGCGCCGAGCTGGCCCCGCTGCTGCGCGCCGACCCGGTCGACGACCCGGCCGACTACGCGGCGCTGCTGACCGGTGCCGGCTGCGCGGTGGACGCCTGGGAGACTACCTACGTGCACCTGCTACCGGCCCGGCCCGACGCCGACCACCCGGTGCTGGCCTGGATGGAGGGCACCGCGCTGCGCCCGGTCCGGGCGGCCCTCGACGCCGCCGGCTGGTCCGCCTTCCGGGCCGAGCTGGGGGTACGCCTCGCCGCCGTCTACCCGCCGCGGCAGGGTCAGGTGTACTTCCCGTTCCGCCGCGTCTTCGTCGTTGCCCGTACCGGCGACCCTGCCGAGGAGAATCCGTGACCGACCTGTCCACCTTCATCGCCGGCCTGCCCAAGGTGGAGCTGCACGTACACCACGTCGGCTCCGCCTCCCCCCGGATCGTCGCCGAGCTGGCCGCCCGGCACGAGGGACGCACCCCGGTCCCGGCCGACCCGGCGGCGCTCGCCGACTACTTCGAGTTCCGCGACTTCGCGCACTTCATCGAGGTCTACCTGAGCGTCGTGGACCTCATCCGCGACCCGGAGGACGTCTGGATCCTCACCCACGAGGTGGCCCGGGAGCTGGCCCGCCAGCAGGTCCGGTACGCGGAGCTGACCATCACCCCGTACTCGCACGTGCGCCGGGGCATCCCCGCGCCGGCGTTCTGCGAGGCGATCGAGGACGCCCGCAAGCGCGCCTCGGTCGACTTCGGCCTCGACCTGCGCTGGTGCTTCGACATCCCGGGTGAGGCCGGCCTGCCGGCGGCCGAGGAGACGCTGCGCATCGCGTTGGAGGAGCGCCCGGAGGGGCTGATCAGCTTCGGCCTGGGCGGCCCGGAGATCGGCGTACCCCGGCCGCAGTTCCGGCCCTACTTCGACCGGGCCCGGGCGGCCGGGCTGCGCTCGGTGCCACACGCCGGGGAGACCACCGGCCCGCAGACGATCTGGGACGCGCTGAACGAGCTGGGCGCCGAGCGGATCGGGCACGGCATCTCCGCCGCGCAGGACCCGGAGTTGCTCGCGTACCTGGCCGAGCGGCAGATCGGGCTGGAGATCTGCCCGACGTCCAACGTGCGGACCCGGGCGGTGGCCAACCTCGACGAGCACCCGCTGCCCCAGCTGGTCGAAGCCGGGCTGCTGGTCACCATCAACTCCGACGACCCGCCGATGTTCGGCACCACCCTCAACGACGAGTACGCGGTGGCGGCCCGACTGCTCGGGGCGGGTCCGCAAGGGCTGGCAGGGCTGGCCCGCAACGCGGTGACCGCGTCCTTCCTGGACCCGGTCGGCAAGCAGCGGATCATGGCCGAGATCGACGCCCACCTCGCCACCGCCGCCGGCTGAGCCGGTCGGGGAGCAGGGCGCGCGGCGGGAGCTTGGGTGTGGGGGGACCTGACTCCCGCCGCGCGCGCGGCTCCACCGGCCGGTGGGTGCACACGGTGCGCCAGCCGGTGGAACTGGTGGGTTCGTGCCTCGATCCTGACAGCCCGCAGCCGTTGGACCACGGTCGTTAACCGCGATCTAAGGAAGACTTGCGCCAGCGCACAGTCGGCCCCGGACAGCCGGTTCGCGCCGGCCGGCCGGCGGCCCGGTCAGCTGTCGGTGGGGCGCTGCCGGGGCCAGCGACGGCCGGTCTTCTGGTCCCGGGCGTCCCGAGCCATCCGGCCGACCAGGCCGAACCGGCTGACCTGCCGGGGTGTGGCCTCCGGGTCGGCCAGCAGCATCACCACGCTGGCTCCGCCCAGCCGGGCCCGGTCGATGCTCACCGACCCGTTGGCCTGCAACGCCACCCGCTTGGCGATGTCTAGGCCGAGCCCGGTCGAGCCCTGGTCGCTGGTCCCCCGGCGCAGCGCCCGGTCCGGGTCGGCGATGCCGGGGCCGGCGTCGTCGATCCGGATCGCCACATAGCCGTCCCGGCGGGACACCGCCACCTCGAACGCCGTGCCCTGCGGGGTGTAGCGGAAGACGTTGCCGATCACCGCGTCCAGCGCGGCGGCCAACTCGGCGCGGGGCACCGGCGCCGGGATGCGCAGTTGTGCGCCGTTCACCCGTTGCGGCCGGTTCTGGTCGCCGGCCAACGCCGCCCAGAACACCATCCGGTCCCGGACGACCTCGCTGACGTCACACATCGCCGGCCCGGCCTCGTGCGCCACCGACTTGCGGGTGGTCTTGATCAGCACGTCGATCTCACCCTCCAGCGTGACGATCGCCTGGCGGATCCGCCGGATGCCGCGCCGCCGGTCCAGCTCCGCCTCGGAGAACGAACCCACGCTCGTGTCGTCGGACTCCAATGCCTCCGCGTCCAGCCGCAGCACGGTCAGCGGGGTGCGCAGCCGGTGCGACAGGTCGGCCACCAGCTCCCGCTCGTCGGTGCGGGCCGCGTCCAGCCGGTCGGCCATCCGGTTGAAGGCGTACCCGGCCTCAGCCAGCTCGCGGGGGCCGGTCGGCTCCACGCGTACCCCCAGGTCGCCGTCACCGATCGAGAGTGCGGCCTTCACCAGACCCCGGGTCGAGTCCACCGCGCGGGCGGCGACCCGGTCGACCACCAGCACCGCCGCAACGGCCATCGCCGCGCCGACCGCGAGCAGCAGCAGCCAGGTGCCGCCGGCGCCCTCGCCCAGCTCCGAGTCGGGCACGAACACCTCGACCACGGCGGTCCGGTCGCCGAGGACCACCGGGTCCAGTCGGACCACCCCGCCGTCGACGTCGACGTCCAGCGAGCGTCGGTCGGTACGCGCCCGGTCCAGGTCGGCGTCGCTGGCACGGCCGGCGGACTCGTCGAGCCCCAGCCCGTGCACGACCGGCCGAGTGGGTGCGCCCTCGGCGCTGGCCACCACGGCCCGCTCGACCACCGCCGGATCGGTGCTCACCGCCAGCGCCCCGGTCACCAGCGCGCTGCGCCGGGCCGCGTCGGCGATCGCCTCGTCCCGGGTCTGCTCGCGCAGGCTCAGCCCGAGCGGGATCAGGAAGGCGAGCGCGACGAGGCTGCACATGCCGGCCGTGAGCATGGCCAGCGCGGTCCTCAGTCCGGAGCCACCAACCGGAACCCGACCCCCCGCACGGTGCGCAGGTAGCGCGGCTTCGCCGCGGACTCGCCCATCTTTCGGCGGAGCCAGTACAGGTGAACGTCGATGGTCTGATCCTCGCCGACCGATGGCTGCCGCCATACCTCCTCCAAGAGCTCCCGGCGGGACACTACCCGCCCGGGTCGTGCGGCGAGATACGCCAGCAGGTCGAATTCCTTGCGGGTCAGCGCCAGCGGCTCCCCGTCGAGCAGCGCGCTGCGCTCGCCGACGTCCACCCGCAGCCCACTGACGGTGTGTACCGCGGGCTGCACGGTCCGGCTGGCCCGCCCGGCGCGGCGCAGCACGGTGGTGATCCGGGCGTCCAGGTGCGCGCCGGTGAACGGCTTGACCATGTAGTCGTCGGCGCCGGCGCGCAGCAGCTTGACCACCGACTGCTCGTCGTCCCGGGCGGTGGCGATGATGATCGGGACGTCGGTGATGCCGCGCAGCATCCGCAGCGCGTCCGAGCCGTCCAGGTCGGGCAGGCCGAGGTCCAGCACCACCAGGTCGGGTGTCTCCGCGGCGACCCGGCGCAGGGCGTCCAGTGCTGTGCCCACGGCGTGCACGGCGTGCCCCCGGTCGGCGAGGGAACGGAGCATCGCGCCGCGTACGACGTGATCATCTTCGACCAGGAGCACGGAGGCCACCCCAAGACCGTACTTGGCGTGGCAAGTTGATCGCGTTGCCACGTACCTGGCAAGGGGGCAAGCTGGTACGACGATGTCCTTCACTCTGTTCGCCGACGCCCGCCTGGCGCTCGCCCGGGACAGCCTCGCCGGCCTCTCGACCGGCGACGCGCTCGGCGCGCAGTACTTCCTGCCGGGGTCGCAACCGGCGGATCTCGCCGCCGGCCCCTTGCCGCCGGCGCCCTGGGAGTGGACCGACGACACCGAGATGGCGTGCTCGGTCCTCGCCGAGCTGGCCGAGTCCGGCGGCATCGACCGGGACCGACTGGCGCTGGCGTTCGCCGAGCGCTGCGCGACACGGCGGGGCTACGGCTCGGGCGCGATGCTGATCCTGCGGCTGATCCGCACCGGCACCCCGTGGCCGGTGGCCGCCGCGTCCGCCTTCGACGGCCAGGGCTCCTGCGGCAACGGCGCGGCGATGCGGGTCGGCCCGCTGGGCGCGTACTTCGCCGACTCGACCACCCGCGCCGCCGCGCAGGCCCGCGCCTCGGCCGAGGTGACCCACGCGCACCCGGAGGGGATCGCTGGTGCGGTCGCGGTGGCGGTCGCCGCCGCACTGGCTGCGCGGGCCCGCCTCGACGGGCACCGACCGGCCCCGGAGCGGCTGCTCGCCGGGATCGCCGCCCAGATCGACTCGGGCACCGAGGTGCACCGGAGTGTGAATCGGGCGGCTGGGCTGCTCGGCCGCCCACTGCCCCGGGTGGTCGCGGCGCTCGGCAACGGCTCCCGGGTGACCGCCCAGGACACCGTCGGGTTCACGCTCTGGGTGGCCGCCACCCACCTGGACGACTACCCGACGGCGATCCGGGTCTGCGTGCAGGCCGGCGGGGATGTGGACACCACATCCGCCATCGTCGGGGCGGTGGTGGCCGCGTACACCGGCGTCGGAACGCCCGGTGGTGTGCCCGAGCCGTGGCTGGCCGCTCGCGAGCCGCTACCCACCTGGGCGCCCTGACACTCGGCCGAGCGGCTCCGGACGCGGTGGCGGGTCAGCCGGCGCGGACCGGGGTGCCGGCCGTGGCGGGCTCCGCGCCGGCGGGTGCCGTGGCATCGGGCGCCGTCGTGGCGGGCTCGGTGTCGGCGGGTGCTGCGGCATCGGGCCCCGCCGTACCCGGTGCCGCCGGCGTCGGGTCGGCCGGTGCGGCCGTGTCGTCTGCTCCGCCGGTCACCTCGGCCAGCGCCGCGCGCTCGGCCGGGTCGCGCCGGCGCCACCGGCTGACCAGCCAGCCGATCGCCGCGCCGCCGCCCAGTCCGGCCAGCAGCCCGGCGGCCAGCATCCCGTCGGCGCTGCCCGACTCCTCGCCCGCGCCGTCCGCCGCCGGCTCCGCGTCGACGCCGGGGTTGGCCCCCGCGCCGGCCGCCGGGGCGCCGTGCCCACCGTGCCCGACGGGGCCGGCCGCGCCGGCCGCCGCTGGCAGCAGGGTGAGCACCGGGGCCCGGTGGGCGCCGCTGGCGTCCGCCCAGCGGACCACCGTGCCGTCGGCGTACGTCTGGACCACCTCGAAGGTGAGCCGCTCGGCCTGCGGCAGCGGACCCATGGACAGCGCAAGCCGGGCCGGGCCGGGCTCGCCCTTGCCGACCCGGATCCAGGTCACCCCGGTGGTCACCGTGCTCACCCCGGTGGAGTGGATGCCGGCCACCGGCTTGTCCAGGGTGCGGGAGCTGATCCGGGGAGCCCAGCCGGTCACCGACATCGGGTAGACCTCGGCCACCGGCGCGTCGGCCGGCAACCGGACCTCGATCTGGCGGGTCGTGGTGCCGGCGCGCTCCTCCGGCACGGTGAACTCCAGCCGCACCGCGTCGCCCTGCCGGGCCTCGGTCGGAGTGGTCGTCACGTCCGCCGCGTGCGCCGTGCCGGGCCATCCGAGCAGCAGCCCGGCGGCGGTCAGCGCGGTCACCGCCGCGATCCGCTGCCGACGGCCACCGCCGTGCGTGCTCGCCATCTCGTGCCCCCATCCGTGTCGACGCGACCGGCACCGGTTTCCGGCCACACCTCCTAGTTCGGCTCCGAGCGCCAAAAGGTTCAACGCCTGCGGTAGCGGAAGGGGCCTTCGGCTACCGCAGGCGTTAAGAAGGTGCCCTTCCTTGGCCCGGGTGGGTGGACCGATAACATCGGCAGGGGCCGAGGATCGGCACCGTTTCGTACCACTTGGAGGAGTCACCGTGTCCGCACCCCGTACCCCCGCCGTGGCCGACCCCGTCGTCGTCGCCGCCGGGACCACGGCGGCCGACGCGGTGGCCGCGGCCGGACTGCCCGCGAACGGCCCCAAGGCGATCGTCGTGGTCCGCGACCCGGAGGGTCGACTGCGCGACCTGGACTGGTCGCCGGCCGAGGAGACCGTCGTCGAGCCGGTCAGCCTGGATTCGCCCGACGGGCTCACCGTGCTGCGCCACTCCACCGCGCACGTGCTCGCCCAGGCCGTGCAGGACATCTTCCCCGAGGCCAAGCTGGGCATCGGGCCGCCGATCGAGAACGGCTTCTACTACGACTTCGACGTCGACAAGCCGTTCCAGCCCGACGACCTCGGCAAGGTCGAGAAGCGGATGCAGGAGATCGTCAAGTCCGGGCAGCGGTTCCGCCGCCGCCGCTTCGGCAGCCTGGACGAGGCCCGCGCCGAGTTGGCCGACGAGCCCTTCAAGCTGGAGTTGATCGAGGTCAAGGGCGAGGGCCTGGACACCGACGAGGTGATGGAGGTCGGCGGCGGCGAGCTGACGATCTACGACAACCTCGACGCCAAGGAGGACAAGGTCTGCTGGTCGGACCTGTGCCGGGGCCCGCACCTGCCGAACACCCGGCTGATCGGCGCGTTCAAGCTGATGCGCTCCGCCGCCGCGTACTGGCGCGGGTCGGAGAAGAACCCGCAGCTCCAGCGGGTGTACGGCACCGCGTGGCCGACCCGCGACGAGCTGAAGGCGTACCTGAAGCTGCTGGAGGAGGCCGCCCGGCGCGACCACCGCAAGCTCGGCGCGGACCTGGACCTGTTCAGCTTCCCCGACGAGATCGGCTCCGGCCTGGCGGTCTTCCACCCCAAGGGCGGCATCATCCGCCGGGAGATGGAGCACTACTCGCGGCGGCGGCACGAGGAGGCGGGGTACGAGTTCGTCAACACCCCGCACATCACCAAGGCGCAGCTCTTCCACACCTCCGGGCACCTGCCGTACTACGCGGACACGATGTTCCCTCCCATGCAGCTGGAGGGCGCGGACTACTACCTCAAGGCGATGAACTGCCCGATGCACAACCTGATCTTCAGGTCGCGCGGGCGGTCGTACCGGGAGCTGCCGCTGCGGCTGTTCGAGTTCGGCACGGTCTACCGGTACGAGAAGTCCGGCGTCGTGCACGGCCTGACCCGGGTCCGGGGCCTGACCCAGGACGACTCGCACATCTACTGCACCCGCGAGCAGATGGCCGGCGAGCTGTCCACGCTGCTCAGCTTCGTGCTGGACCTGCTGCGCGACTACGGGCTGGACGACTTCTACCTGGAGCTGTCCACCCGGGATGACTCGCCCAAGTTCATCGGCAGCGACGAGGACTGGGCGGAGGCGACCGAGGCGCTGCGCAGCACCGCCGCCACCTCCGGCCTGGAGCTGGTGCCCGACCCGGGCGGTGCGGCGTTCTACGGTCCGAAGATCTCCGTGCAGGCCCGGGACGCGATCGGCCGGACCTGGCAGATGTCCACCATCCAGGTCGACCTCAACCAGCCGGAGCGGTTCGAGCTGGAGTACCAGGCCGCCGACGGAACCCGGCAGCGACCCGTCATGATCCACCGGGCGCTGTTCGGCTCGATCGAGCGGTTCTTCGGGGTGCTGACCGAGCACTACGCGGGGGCGTTCCCGGCCTGGCTGGCCCCGGTGCAGGTGGTCGGCATCCCGATCCGCGAGGACCACACCGACTACCTGCACGGCTTCGTCGCGGCGCTGCGGGCCGAGGGGATCCGGGCGCAGGTCGATGCGGGTGACGACCGGATGCAGAAGAAGATCCGGACCGCCCAGCAGCAGAAGATCCCGTTCATGGTGATCGCCGGCGACGATGACGTGGCCGCCGGCACGGTCTCCTTCCGTTACCGCGACGGCTCCCAGCGCAACGGGGTGCCGATCGCCGAGGCGGTGTCGCACGTCCTCGACGTGGTGACGTCCCGTACGAACATCGGCCCCTCCGCCGCCGCGGAGTAGCGGGCCGGTCGCGATCGCCCATGATCGTGCTCGATCCATGAAGTAATGGCCTCCCCGCGTCGGGGAGGCCATTACTTCCGTGTGCGAGCGCGATCTCGGGCGGACGCCCAGGTGTCAGATGCCGCAGTTCGGCGCCGACCAGCCGCCGACCGCCGCCACGTGGGTGTGGTCGTTGTGGTCCGGGTAGCCGGGGCCGAGGATCTGCCCGAAGCCGTGGTAGCGGGCCTGCTGGGCCAGCCGGCAGAACGACGGGGACCCGACCAGGTCCACCCCGTCGCCATACAGGTGCCGGCTGTTTGACGCCCCGCCGACCGCGCTGTTGCAGGCATAGCTGCGGAAGCTGCTGCTGATCGCGATGGACACGTCCCCGAGGGCGTGCCGCAGGGCCTGGAGCTTCCACATCGAGACGAGCGCGTTGAACCGCGCGGTGCTCGCCGAGACCGCGCCGCCGGCCCAGGTGCTGTTGCAGTTGTTCAGCTCGGCATAGCTGAAGTTGACCGGGGTGCAGTCGTCGTCCTGCAGCGCGTACAGCCGGTTGAAGGTCTGCGGGCCGGCGACGCCGTCCGCGCTCAGCCCGTACGCCTGCTGGAAGCGGATCACCGCGGACCGGGTGGCCGGACCGTACGAGCCGTCGAGGGTGAGCACGGCGCCGTAGCCGGGGTAGCCGGCGACCCGGATCTGGAGTTGCCGGACGTCCTCGCCGGTCATCCCCTGGGACAGGGCGCGACCCCAGGTGTAGCAGCCGTCGGCGTGCGCCGGGCCGGCGGAGACGGTGAAGCCGGCCACTGTGGTGGCGGCGGTCAGCGCAAGTGCCGCGAGGAACCTGCCGAGCCGTCGGATCATGAAACCCTCCATCAGTACATGGAAGTATCTGGATGCATGGAATCTTCAGATCTAGGTCTCGATCCGTCAATAACTTCCAGCAATGGAGTTTCCCAGCGGCGGGTGTCGCAGCCGTCCCGGGCGGCTCCGTAGGATCGGCTCGTGACAGGGGCGGAACGGCACACGGACATCGGCGGCATGGCGGACGGCCAGGAGCGGCTCTGGACGCCGCACCGGATGACCTACATCTCCGGCGAGGACCGCCCGGCCGAGGGCTACGAGAAGCCCACCGGCTGCCCGTTCTGCCGGGGCCCCGGGCTGCCGCCCGAGGAGAGCCTCGTGGTGGCCCGCGGCGAGCACGTGTTCGCGGTGCTCAACCTCTACCCGTACAACCCGGGGCACCTGCTGGTCTGCCCGTACCGGCACGTCGCCGACTACACCGAGCTCGACGTCGCGGAGACCATCGAGCTGGCGTCGTACACCCAGACCGCGATGCGGGTGATCCGCAAGGTGAGCAACGCGCACGGCTTCAACCTGGGGATGAACCAGGGCGGGGTGGCCGGCGCCGGCATCGCAGCGCACCTGCACCAGCACGTCGTGCCGCGCTGGGGCGGCGACGCGAACTTCATGCCGGTGATCGGCCGGACCAAGGTCCTGCCGCAACTGCTCGGCGACACCCGCGACCTGATCGCCCGCGCCTGGCCGTCCTGACCCGCCGGACCGCCACGCGGCCAGCGCCCCGGCGCGGTCAGCCGGCGCGCAGCACGGCGGTCAGCTCCGCCCAGCTCTGCACCCGGTGTACGCCCGGCAGCAGCGCGGCGTGCGCGGCCACCTCCGCCGGGCGGGGCCGGAACAGGTAGCGGTGCGGCACCGAGTCGAGGTAGCCGAGCACCTCCAGCTTGTCGTCCACGAAGTGCGTCAGCCCGAGCCGCCGGGCGATCGGCGCCTTGGCCGGCCGGGTACGGCAGAAGTGCACCCGCTCGACGGGGATGCCGGTGCGGGCCGGGAAGTCATGGTGAGCCAGCCACTCCCGGGTCCGCCGCTCGGTGGACTCGCCGCACTTGGAGACCAGGTGCACCTCGTCGAACACCGGACCGAGCGCGCCGAGCGCATCGAAAACCCCGTCGACGCTGGGGGTACGCAGGTAGTGCTCGCCGAAGAAGGACGTGTCGGCGTCCTCGTCGGCCGGTTCGATGATCACGCCGCCGATGTCCACACCCAACCGCCGCATGGGGCCGATCATGCCGCACCGCAGCGGACGCCGCGCCCCGGCGTCCCCGGCTCGGGAAGTGCTACGCCCCGCGCTGGTGGAGGTGGCACGATCGTTCGATGGCAGTCACGACACGGACGTTGGGGCGCAGCGGCATCGAGGTCAGCGCCCTCGGCATGGGGTGCTGGGCGATCGGCGGCCCCTGGGCGGAGGGCACCCAGCCGCTGGGCTGGGGCGCGGTCGACGACGACGAGTCGGCCCGAGCGGTACGCCGGGCGCTCGACCTGGGCGTCACCCTCTTCGACACCGCCGACACCTACGGCGCCGGGCACGGGGAGCGGGTGCTCGGCCGGGCGCTCGCCGGCCGACGCGACGAGGCCGTGATCGCCACCAAATGGGGCTACACCTTCGACGAGGCGAGCCGGCAGGCAACCGGGGAGGACGCGTCGCCGGCATACCTGCGGCGGGCGGTGACCGACTCGCTGCGCCGGCTGGACACCGACCGGATCGACCTCTACCAACTGCACCTGGCCGACCTGCCGGTGCCCCGGGCGGAAGCCCTGATCGGCACCTGCGAGGACCTGGTGACCGAAGGCCTCATCCGGGCGTACGGGTGGAGCACCGATCGCCCCGACCGGGCCACCGCGTTCGGGCACGCCGCCGCCGGTGCCACCGCCGTGCAGCACACCCTGTCGGTGCTGCGCGACGCCCCCGAGCTGCTCGCCGTCTGCGACAAGTACGACCTGGCCAGCGTCAACCGGGGGCCGCTGGGGATGGGGCTGCTCACCGGCAAGTACTCGGCCGCCTCGACGCTGCCCCGCGACGACGTGCGCGGGCTGACCCCGGGCTGGCTGGAGTGGTTCCGCGGTGGCCGGCCGGCACCGGAGTGGCTGCGCCGGGTCGGGGCGGTACGCGCCGCGCTCACCGCCGACGGGCGCACCCTGACGCAGGGGGCGCTGGGCTGGATCTGGGCGCGCAGTGGGCGCACCATCCCGATCCCCGGCTGCCGTACCGTCGCCCAGGTCGAGGAGAACGCCGCCGCTCTGCACCTGGGTCCACTGCCGCCGGACCAGTTCGCCGAGGTGGAGCGCCAGCTGGCCGCCCTACGTACCGCCGCCCTTCGGGACGCCGACCGCCCCCACTGGCCCCGCCCCACCCACCCCACCACGCACCCCTGACCCGGGCCCCGCCCCCCCGTCGCCGGTGCTGTCCGCCGTCGGCTCGCCCTACCGACCCCACCATGCACCCTTTGACCCGGGCACGCGCTGTTGCTGTTCGCTGTCGGCTCGTCCTACTGACCCCATCACGGACCCTTGACCCGGGCCTGCGCTCGCACTGTTGCCGGTGCTGTTCGCTGTCGAGCTGCCCCAGATCTGGGGCAGCGCCTCCGTCAGGGTCTTTGTGAGCGCCGGGAGCTCTGCCCCGAAGTCCGGGGTGGTGCTTCCGTCAGGGTCTCCGTGCGCGTAGGCAGCTCTGCCCCAAATCTGGGGCAGCTCGACAGGGCCTAAGCATGGTGAAGCCCACCCGCCCCTGCCGGCCGCTCCACCCAATCATGGAGTTGCGGTGGGCGGGGCGGGCGCGGGGTTAGGGGGTTTGTTCCTTGCGGGCCTGGTCGGCCAGGTGGGCGGGCATGGGGTCGTGGCGGACGAAGTGGCGGCGGAAGGTGCCGGTGCCGGCGGTCATCGAGCGCAGCTCGACGGCGTAGCGGAGCAGCTCGCTGGCCGGCACCTCGGCGCGGACCAGGGTGCGGCCCTCGACGTCCTGGTCCGGCTCGGTGCCGAGCACCCGGGCGCGCCGGCCGGACAGGTCGCCCATCACGGCGCCCACCGAGCCGTCCGGCACCCGGATAGTCACCTCGTCGATCGGCTCCAGCAGCGCCGGCTGGCCCCGCTCGGCGGCGTCGCGCAGCGCCATGGCGCCAGCGGTCTGGAAGGCCGCATCGGAGGAGTCGACGCTGTGCGCCTTTCCGTCGACCAGGGTCACCCGCAGGTCCACCACCGGTTGGCCGGCGACCAGGCCGCGCTCCAGTTGGGCGCGGACGCCCTTCTCCACCGACGGGATGTAGTTGTGGGGCACGGCGCCGCCGACCACCCGGTCGACGAACTCGAAGCCGCCGCCCCGGGGTAGCGGCTCCACCTCGATGTCGCAGACCGCGTACTGGCCGTGGCCGCCGGACTGCTTGACGTGCCGGCCGTGCCCCTTCGCCGGCACGGTCAGCGTCTCGCGCAGTGACACCCGGACCGGCTCGGTGTCCAGCTCCACGCCGCCGGCCCGCAGCCGGTCCAGCACCACGTCCGCGTGCGCCTCGCCCATGCACCAGAGCACCAGCTGGTGGGTCTCCGGGTTGCGCTCCAGCCGCAGCGTGGGGTCACCGGCGACCAGTCGGGCCAGGTTGCGGGCCAACGCGTCCTCGTCGGCGCGGCTCCTGGCGACGATCGCCACCGGCAGCAGCGGCTCCGGCATCTCCCACGGCGCGATCAGCAGCGGGTCGTCCTTGGCCGAGATGGTGTCGCCGGTCTCGGCGCTGCCCGACTTGGTGATCGCGCAGATGTCGCCGGCCACGCAGAGCGACACCTCGCGCAGGGTGGCGCCCAGCGGGGTGTAGATGTGGCCGACCCGCTCGTCGGCGTCGTGGTCGGGGTGCCCGCGCTCAGCCATGCCGTGCCCGGAGACGTGCACGGTCTGGTCGGGGCGCAGGGTGCCGGAGAAGACCCGGACCAGCGAGACCCGCCCGACGTGCCGGTCGACGGTGGTCTTGACCACCTCGGCGACCAGCGGCCCGTCCGGGTCACAGGTCAGCGGCGGGCGCGGTGAGCCGTCCACGCCGGTCACCGCCGGCAGTTCGTGCTCCAGCGGCGACGGGAACGCGGCGGTCAGCACCTCCAGCAGCGCGTCCAGCCCGACGCCGGTCTCCGCGCAGACCGGCATCACCGGGTAGAAGTGGCCCCTGGCGACCGCCTTCTCCAGGTCCTCGATGAGCACCTCGGTGCCGATCTCCTCGCCGTCGAGGTAGCGGTCCATCAGGGTTTCGTCTTCGCTCTCGGCGATGATCCCCTCGATCAGCTCGTTGCGGGACTCGTCGATGGCCGGCTGGTGCTCCGGGTCCGGATCGCGTACGTCTGCGGGAAGCCCGGCGGTGTAGTCGAAGACCCGGCGGGTGATCAGGCCGAGCAGGCCGACGGTGGAGACTCCGTCGTCGCCGAGCATCGGCAGGTAGAGCGGCATCACGTTGTCGCCGAAGACCCGCTGGCAGAGCGCCACCGCGTTGTCGAAGTCGGCGCGTGGGTGGTCCAGCCGCGTGACCGCGACGGCCCGGGGCATGTCGACCGCCGCGCACTCCTCCCAGAGCGCCGCGGTGGCCGCGTCCATCCCGTCGACGGCGGAGACGACGAAGAGCGCGGCGTCGGCGGCCCGCAGGCCGGCGCGCAACTCACCGACGAAGTCGGCGTACCCGGGGGTGTCGAGCAGGTTGACCTTGATGTCGTCGTGCAGCAGGGGCGCACAGGACAGGCTCACCGAGCGCTGCTGGCGGACGGCCGCCGGGTCGTGGTCGCCGACCGTGGTGCCGTCCACCACGTTGCCGGCCCGGCTGATCGTGCCGGTCGCCGCGAGCAACGCCTCGACCAGGGTCGTCTTGCCCGCTCCGGAGTGCCCGACGAGCACCACGTTGCGAACCGTGCCGGGTTCCGTCACCACCGGCGTGCCGCCGGTGGGACCCTTCTCCTGACTTTTCTGCGCCATGGGGCGCACCTCCCTCAGCCGGTGGTTGGTGGCGACCGCCGCGCGACGGGAAGCGGCCCGAGGCAAGTGCGCGGCGATATCCTCCGGTGGTCTGCTGCACAGCGGGAACGGGACGGGCGGGCAGGTGAGCTGGCTCACCTCCAGGCTCGATCTCACACCCGTTGCCGGGTAGGCACAAGCCTGCCCCGGGCGGGTCGACCGGACCGTCCGTATCGCCGGAGCTGGGCGGACCGTTATCGTGGGGACCGCCATGGCGAAGATCTTCCAAGTGTCGGCCCGCGCGGGGATGACCCGCGTCGTCGAGCCGATCGCACGCGCACTGCTCCGCGCAGGCGTCACCCCCAATGCCGTCACCGTTACGGGCACCGTCGGTGTGCTCGTCGGCGCGCTCGGCTTCGGTGCCCGCGGCCACCTGGTCGCGGGCGCGTTAATCGTCACCTTCTTCGCGCTCACCGACCTGCTCGACGGGACGATGGCCCGGATGAGTGGCGGCTCCACCCGGTTCGGCGCGTTCCTCGACTCAAGCATGGACAGGGTCGCCGACAGCGCCGTCTTCGGCGCGGTCGCGTACTGGCTGGCCACCCAGAACGACCATTCCGGGGTGGCCGCCGCGCTGCTCTGCCTGGCCGCCGGCGGGTTGGTCTCCTATGTCAAGGCCCGCGCCGAAGGGCTGGGCATGACCTGCAACGTGGGCATCGCCGAGCGAACCGAGCGGCTGCTGATCGTCGGGGTCGGCGGGATCCTCACCGGCGTCGGCGTCGACCCGGCGCTGGAAATCGCGCTCTGGCTGCTCGCCGCCGTGTCGATCTTCACGGTGGGGCAGCGGATGGCACACGTCTACCGCCAGGCCCAGCAGCTCCAGCCGGACGGCCAGGCGTGAGCGAAGCGCGGGCGACCCGGCGCCGGACGACCGGCGGCCGGGCCGCGTGAACCTCACCGAGCTGGGCTACGTCGCGGGCTGGCGGGTAATCCGTGCGCTGCCCCGGCCGCTGGTGGCCGCGGCGTTCCAGGCGGGCGCGGACCGCGCCCACCGCCGCGCCGGTGGGGGTACGGCTCGACTGCGCGCGAACCTGCGCCGGGTGGTCGGCCCGGATCTGCCCGAGGTCGAGCTGGACGAGTTGGTGAAGCGCGGGCTGCGCTCGTACGCCCGGTACTGGATGGAGGCGTTCCGGCTGCCCTCGATGAGCCGGGCGCAGATCCTGGCCAATTTCCGGCTCGACGGCGCCGAGCTGCTCGCCGCCGACGTGGCTGCCGGCCGGGGCGCGGTGGTGGCGCTGCCACACGGCGGCAACTGGGATGCCGCGGGCGCCTGGGTGGCGGCCACCGGTTGGCCGATCACCACGGTCATGGAGCGGCTCAAGCCGGAGGGCGTGTACGAGCGTTTCGTAGCCTTCCGGAAGGGTCTGGGGATGGAGATCCTGCCGACCCACGGCGGGCCGCGTCCAGCGTTCGACGTGCTGCTGGACCGGGTACGCGCTGGCGCGGTGGTGCCACTGCTGGCCGACCGGGACCTCTCCGCCCGTGGGGTGGAGGTGGACTTCTTCGGCGGGAAGACCAGGATGCCGGCCGGGCCGGCGTTGCTCGCGCTGCACACCGGCGCCCCGCTCTACGTGGCATCGATGTGGTACGAACCGGACAGGGCGTGCGCATCTCTCGCCGGCCCGCTGCCGGTACCCGGGCCGGAGGAGGGGCCGCTGGACGAGCGGGTCCGGTCGCTGACCCAGCTGATCGCCGACCGTCTGGCGGCGGGTATCGCCCGGCATCCGGAAGACTGGCACATGTTGCAGCGGATGTGGCTGGACCAGCGGGGGACGGAAGGCGGCACCGTGCTGCCCTCGCCGGCCGCCGGTCAGGCCTGAGGGGGTGGGCACGGTGAGCGCGAGGAGTGCACCGCAGCGGAGCCCCGCAGTCGCGAGCGAGGGGCGCTGACGTATGCGGATCGGCATCGTCTGCCCGTACTCCTTCGACGTCCCCGGCGGGGTGCAGAACCACGTGATGGACCTCGCCGAGGCGCTGATCACGCTCGGCCACCAGGTCAGCGTGCTCGCCCCGGCCGACGAGGACTCCCCGCTGCCGGAGTACGTGGTCTCCGCCGGCCGGGCCGTGCCGTTGCCGTACAACGGCTCGGTGGCCCGGATCGCGTTCGGCCCGGTCTCCACCGCCCGGGTCCGGCGTTGGATCACCAATGGCGACTTCGACGTGCTGCACGTGCACGAGCCGCTCACGCTGAGCCTGTCGCTGCTGGCGGTGCTCTCCGCCCGGGGCCCGGTGGTGGCCACCTTCCACACCGCGATGACCCGTTCGCGGGTGCTGGCCGCCGCGCAGGGTGTGCTCCAGATCGTGCTGGAGCGGATCACCGCCAGGATCGCGGTCAGCGCGCTGGCCCGCAAGGTGCAGGTCGAGCACATGGACGGCGGCGCCGTGGAGATCCCCAACGGGGTGGCGGTGGCCAAGTTCGCCGACGCCGAGCCGTTGCCCGGCTGGCCGGGGGAGTGCACCCCGGGCACCGGCGGCACGCTGGGTTTCCTGGGCCGCTTCACCGAGGCGCGCAAGGGCTTCCCGGTGCTGCGTGACGCGTTCGTGGAGCTGGCCGCCACCCGACCCGAGCTGCGGCTGCTGGTCGCCGGCCCGGGCGACCCCGACGACCTGTATGACCGGTTTCCGGCCGAGTTGCGTGACCGGGTGACCTTCCTCGGCCTGGTGTCCGAGCCGGACAAGGCGCGGATGCTGCGCAGCGTGCACCTCTACGTGGCGCCGAACACCGGCGGCGAGTCGTTCGGCATGATCCTCACCGAGGCCCTGGCCGCCGGTACCACGGTGGTCGCCAGCGACCTGGACGCGTTCCGGCGGGTCCTCGACGGCGGCCGGGCCGGGCGGCTCTTCCCCACCGGCGACCCGGCGGGGTTGCGCGACGCGCTGGCCGATCTGCTCGACGATCCGGCCGGTCGGGCCGTGCTGAGCGCCTGCGGTGATCAGGTCGTGGCGAATTTCGACTGGCCGGTGGTTGCTCGGCGCGTTCTGGAGGTATACGCAGCGGCGATCGAGGCAACCGACGGGCGGGTCATCGACCAGGAATGGGTGGGGCTGGGCTGAGCCGGTGTGACGCATGGTGCGGGCGGTGACCGGGGTTCCCGGCGCGGCCGCGCCCGGACGGACGGAAACGGAGCAGCACTACGATGCCGCACATGTGGTGGGTGGTGGCCGCGAGCGTGGTCGTGGGGCTGGTCGCGGCGTACCTGATCTGGACCGCCGGGCGGGTCGAGCGGCTGCAGGGCCGCGCGGAGCTGGCGGCCCGGGCCCTCGACGCCCACCTGCTGCGCCGGGCGGCGGCCGCCGCCGTGTTGGCTGAGCGGCACTTCGGCGTCGAGTTGTACGCGGCGGCCCGGATCGCCCTGGACGCCCACCCGGACGAGCGGGAGGCCGCCGAGAACGACCTGACCCGGCAGCTCCGCGGGGTGCAGCTCGATCCGACCGATCCGGACTGTGGGGCGGTTATCGCCGCCAGTCGCCGGCTCGCGCTGTCCCGGCAGGTGCACACCGACCTGGTCCGTGACGCCCGGTCGGCGCGCAGCCGGCCGCTGGTGCGGTTGTTGCGGATGGGGCGGGGCCGGGAGTGGCCGCGCTACTTCGACATCGACGACCCGACCCTGGCCGTTCCCACGGACGTGCCGGCGAACTGATCGGGAGCTGCTCGGCGGGCCGGTGACGGTTGCCACTACGCAGGCCACCGGGGGTCTGATTGGCTGTCGGAACGGCGTTGACCTCCGCGTAGCATTTTTCCTGCCACCCCCAGAGCACGTCCCGAGGAGCGCTGACCCGTGTCCGAAACCACCGCGAACACCGGAACCACCCCCGTCGTCGGCACCGCCCGCGTCAAGCGGGGCATGGCCGAGATGCTCAAGGGTGGCGTGATCATGGATGTGGTCAACGCCGAGCAGGCCAAGATCGCTGAGGACGCCGGCGCCGTCGCGGTGATGGCCCTGGAGCGGGTGCCCGCCGACATCCGCGCGCAGGGCGGGGTGTCCCGGATGAGCGACCCGGACATGATCGACGGGATCATCGCGGCGGTCTCCATCCCGGTGATGGCCAAGGCCCGCATCGGCCACTTCGTGGAGGCGCAGATCCTCCAGTCGCTCGGCGTGGACTACGTCGACGAGTCCGAGGTCCTGACCCCGGCCGACTATGCCAACCACATCGACAAGTGGGCCTTCACGGTCCCCTTCGTCTGTGGTGCGACCAACCTGGGCGAGGCGCTGCGCCGGATCACCGAGGGCGCGGCCATGATCCGCTCCAAGGGCGAGGCGGGCACCGGTGACGTCTCCAACGCCACCACCCACATGCGCAAGATCCGCCAGGAGATCCGCCGGCTCTCCTCGCTGCCGACCGACGAGCTGTACGTCGCGGCCAAGGAGCTTCAGGCCCCGTACGAGCTGGTCAAGGAGGTCGCCGAGAACGGCAAGTTGCCGGTGGTGCTGTTCACCGCCGGTGGGATCGCCACCCCGGCCGACGCCGCGATGATGATGCAGCTCGGCGCGGAGGGCGTTTTCGTCGGCTCCGGCATCTTCAAGGCCGGCAACCCGGCTCAGCGGGCCGCCGCGATCGTCAAGGCCACCACCTTCCACGACGACCCGGACGTGCTGGCCAAGGTCTCCCGTGGTCTCGGCGAGGCGATGGTCGGCATCAACGTGGACGAGATCCCGCAGCCGCACCGTCTGGCCGAGCGGGGCTGGTGAGCGCCCTGAGCGCCCCCACCATCGGTGTGCTCGCGCTCCAGGGGGACGTCCGCGAGCACGTGGCGGCGCTGGCCGCGGTGGGCGCGGACGCCCGCCCGGTCCGCCGTCCAACCGAGCTGGACGCGGTCGACGGGCTGGTCATCCCCGGGGGCGAGTCCACCACCATGAGCAAGCTCGCCGACATCTTCGAGCTGCGCGAGCCGATCGACAAGCGGATCGCCGACGGTATGCCCGTCTACGGGTCCTGCGCCGGCATGATCATGCTGGCCACCGAGGTGCTCGACGGCCGGCCGGACCAGCGTGGCTTCGCCGGCATCGAGATGACCGTCCGACGGAACGCGTTCGGCCGGCAGGTCGACTCGTTCGAGGCGCCGGTGGAGATCGCCGGAGTCGAGGGCGAGCCGTTCCACGCGGTGTTCATCCGCGCGCCGTGGGTCGAGCGGGTCGGTGACGGCGTCGAGGTGATCGGGAAGGTGACCGGTGGCCCGGCCGCCGACCGGATCGTGGCGGTCCGGCAGGGCAATCTGCTGGCCACCTCGTTCCACCCGGAGCTGACCGGTGACCTGCGCGTGCACGCGTACTTCGTGGACATGATCCGCACCGCCTCCTGACGGCGTGACCCGTCGCCTCAGCCGGCGACCGCGCGCAGTTGCCCCGGGCGGCGACCCGCCAACTGGTCGAGCGCGGTCGCCGTGGCGGCGTCGGCGGGCAACTGCACCACCAGTCGCTGCGGGTCGACCTCGGCCAGCTCCATCGTCTCGAAGTTGAGGCGCAACAGCCCCGCCTCCGGATGGCGCACCGTCAGCACGCCGGTACGCGCGGCGGTGACCGGCCGCCGCCGCCAGCGGTCGGTGAACGGCGCGCCCACCGTACGGGCCAGCCGCTCGGCGAAGGCGTCGCTGGCTGGGTCGCCCCGGCGCAGCAGGTGCAGCTCCGCGACCTGCTGGTCGGCCAGCGCCGACCACTGCGGGTGGTACGCACGGGCCCGCTCGTCGGTCAGCACCCACCAGATGAGGTTCGGTCGCGTCCCGTCCAGCAGGCCGAGCGGGCGGGCCAGCAGGTCGAACGGCTCATTCCAGGCCAGTACGTCGCCGAGCCGGTTGAGCACGTGCGCCGGGGTGTCGAGCATCGCGTCGAGCATCGCGCGGACCGTTGGCCGGACGGTGCGGGAAATCGTCGTCCGGTCGCCCGAGCACAGCTGTCGGGCGTGCTGGGCCGAGGCGAGCTGCCGCAGGTGTTCCCGGTCGGCGCTGTCCAGGCGCAGGGCGTCGGCGAGCGCGGCGAGGATCTCCGGCGACGGCCGGGTGTCGCGGCCCTGCTCCAGCCGGGTCAGGTACTCCACGCTGACCTGCGCCAGCGTCGCCAGTTCGGCCCGGCGCAGCCCGGGGGTACGTCGGCGGGGACCCTCGGCGAGGCCGACCTCGGCCGGCCGCCGCGCCTCGCGGCGACTGCGCAGGAACGCGCCCAGCTCTCCGTCTATCACCGAACCAGTCTGGCAGCCGGCGCCGGCCGGTGGGTGGCCCTGGCAAGGCCATCCTCGCGGCGGTCTCCCCGCCCCGTCCCGTCGCCCGCAGGATCGTGGTCATGAGTGACGCACAGAGCACAGGACCGCTGCGGGTCGGTGTGATCGTGGGCAGCACGCGGCCCGGCCGGCGCGGCGCGGCGGTCGCCCGTTGGGTCATGGAGGTGGCTAAGCGGCACGAGGCGGTACGCGCCGGGGACGCCGTCTTCACGCTGGTCGACCTCGCGGAGCAGGCGTTGCCACTGCTCGACGAGCCGGTGCCGGCGCTGTTCGGCGACTACCGGCGCCCGCACACTCGGCGTTGGGCGGCCGTGGTGGACGGCTGCGACGCCTTCGTCTTCGTCACCCCGGACTACAACCGCTCGATACCGGCCGCGCTCAAGAACGGCATCGACTACCTGTACGCGGAGTGGACCGGCAAGGTGGCCGGAGTGCTGAGCTACGGCGCGCAGGGCGGCAACCGGGCCGCCGACCACCTGCGGGCGATCCTCACCGAGGTGCGGACCGTGGTGGTGCCGACGGGTGTGGCGCTGTCGATCTTCACCGACTTCGACTTCACCGGGGCCGACCCTGGTGACCGGACCGCCGGCCGCTTCGCGCCGGGCGACGGCCGGGAGGCGGAGCTGTCGACGATGCTCGCCGAGGTCGTGACCTGGTCCCGGGCGCTGCGCCCGGCGGACCGGGCCCTGCTGGGGTCGTCGTAGCCGTCCGGGGATTTTCGTCCCGTCTGCTCCGATTGGAGCGGACGGGGCGGAGCCGCCGCGCGCGGTGCATGACAGCGACCCCGGTGACGTCGGTAGGATTGCCGAGATTCGGCAGCGCCATCTGCCCGCCACGGCTTCCACCAGAGCTGACCGGCACCTCCGCGTGCGCCGGCGGAAGCGGGGCGTGCGCGGTGCCCTCGATGCAGACGGCGGGTAGCAACGGAGGTAACAGATGTCCGGCCACTCAAAGTGGGCGACGACCAAGCACAAGAAGGCCGTCATCGACGCCAAGCGCGGCAAGATGTTCGCCAAGCTGATCAAGAACGTCGAGGTGGCCGCGCGGACCGGCGGTGGCGACCCGTCCGGCAACCCGACGCTCTACGACGCCATCCAGAAGGCGAAGAAGAGCTCGGTGCCGAACGACAACATCGACCGCGCGGTCAAGCGCGGCTCCGGCCTGGAGGCCGGCGGTGCCGACTGGCAGACCATCATGTACGAGGGCTACGGCCCGAACGGCGTGGCGATGCTGATCGAGTGCCTCACGGACAACCGCAACCGGGCGGCGACCGAGGTGCGCACCGCGCTGACCCGCAACGGCGGCTCGCTCGCCGACGCCGGCTCGGTGTCGTACATGTTCTCCCGCAAGGGCGTGGTGATCGTCCCCAAGGAGAGCACGAGCGAGGACGACGTGATGATGGCCGTCCTCGACGCCGGCGCCGAGGAGGTCAACGACCTCGGTGAGGCGTACGAGGTGGTCTCCGAGCCGACCGACCTGATCGCGGTCCGCACCGCGCTTCAGGACGCTGGCATCGAGTACGAGTCGGCCGAGTCCTCCCTCATCCCCAGCATGAACATCCCGCTGGACGAGGAGGGCGCGCGCAAGATCTTCAAGCTGATCGACGTCCTGGAGGACTGCGACGACGTGCAGAACGTCTACGCGAACTTCGACGTCAGCGACGACGTGATGGCCGCGGTGGACGCCTGACCGTGCGGTTCGCGCCGGGCGAGGTGGTCGTCCGGCGCGAGGTCCTGCTCGGCGAGGTCTGGTTCGGCTGCCCGACGATCTGCGTCGAGGACTCGCCCGACCTGCTCGCCCTCTACCTCCCACCGGGGGCCGAGTTCGGCTTCCCGGAGTCCGGCACCTTCCCGTGCGGGCGGCACCCCTGGCAGACGGCCGGGCACCGCGCCTGGCAGGGGCACGGCAAGCTGATGCTGCAACGCCCCGGCGAGGCGCACTCGGTGGACGTCTTCTGGACGGGCCCGGAGCGCGACTTCGCCGGCTGGTACTTCAACCTCCAGGATCCGCTGCGGCGTACCCCGATCGGGGTGGACACCCTGGACCACGAGCTGGACCTGTGGTGGGGCGCGGACGCCGACCGGTACGTCTGGAAGGACGTGGAGATGTTCGCGCAGCGCCTCGTCGAGGGGCGCTACCCGGGCATGGCGGAAGCCATCCGCGGCGAGGGCGACCGGATCGCCGCGCTGCTCGACGCGGGCCAACGCTGGTGGGACCCGGCGTGGGCGTCCTGGCGACCCGACCCGTCCTGGCCGGTGCCCCGGTTGCCCGCCGACTGGGACCGGGTGCCGCCCGCCCGTTGAACGCGAACGGGCGCCGGTGTCCGATCAGGACACCGACGCCCGCCCTGGCCGGTCACCGGTCAGCCGATGGTCTCCCGCTCGCGCCAGGCGGCGCGCAGGGAGGTCCGGCCGTTGGTCCGCAGCAGCGACCCCTCGTAGATGCGGGCCCCGGCGACCACGAAGGCGCAGGCGCCGACCAGCAGGATGGCCAGCGAGACGATCGGCTCCCAGCCGGCCGCGTCCCCGGTGAAGAGCCGCAGCGGCATCGCCGCTGGCGACGAGATCGGCAGGTACGACAGCACCTTCATGGCGGCGGGGTTGTCGTTGAAGAAGATCACCGCGAAGAACGGCAGCATGACGGCGAGCTGCACCGGCGTCGACACACCGGCGATGTCCTCCTGCCGGTTGACCAGTGCTCCGGCCGCCGCCCACATCGCGGCCAGCAGCACGAAGCCGAGAAGGAAGAACGGTACGAACCAGCCGATCGCCGGGGCGAGCAGGGTGAGCAGGTCGCCGCTGTCGCCGATCTGCATGCCGACGACGGCGACAAGGGCGATCAGTGCGATCTGCCCGAGCGCCAGGATGCCGCCGGCGATCACCTTGCCGGCCAACAACGCCCGTACCGGTATGGCCGCGACCAGGATCTCCACGATCCGGGTCTGCTTCTCCTCGGTGACGCTCTGTGCGATCTGCAGGCCGAAGGTCTGCGAGGTGAGGAAGAAGACGAACGCGAAGACGAACGGCACCAGGAATGCCACCACCGGGTCGACCGCGTCCGGGTCCAGCAGCCGTAGCGGCGGAGCGCTGCTCAACGCCTGCACCACGTCGTCGGGGGCCTCGTCCATGGCGAGCACCGCCGGGCCGGCGACCACCGCTGCGTCCACGTCGCCGTCGCGGACGGCCTGTTCGGCGGCGCGGTCGTCGGGCACCACGCGGACGTCGAGGCCGGCGGCTCGCAGCGGGCCGGCGGCGTCCTGGGTGACCGCGACACTCGCCGGCCCGCCGGAGAGCAACGGCGGCAGGATCGTGCCGGCCGCGGCGATCAGCAGGAAGAAGAGCGTGCCGAACAGGAAGGTACGGTCGCGCAGCTTGACCCGGATCTCGCGGGCGGCGACCAGCCGGGTGGCCTGGTAGGTGTTCACTGGGTGACCTCTCGGAAGATCTCGGTGAGCGAGGGGGTGACCGGGCGGAAGGCGCGCACCGGGCCCCGCGCAAGGGCCGCCCGCAGCACCGCCTGCTCGTCGGCGCCCGGCGCGAGGTCGAAGACCGCGCGGGCGCCGTCCAGGTCCACCAGCGTCACGTCGGGCTGGTCGCGCAGCCAGCCCGCGTCGGTGTCGACCACCAGCTCGAACCGGGGCACCGTGTATGTCGCGCGCAGTTGCTCCCGGCTGCCGGCGGCCCGGATCGTGCCGTCCGCGATGATCACCAGGTCGTCGCAGAGCCGCTCGACCACGTCGAGCTGGTGACTGGAGAAGAGCACCGGCACGCCCGCCTTGGCCCGCTCCCGCAGCACCGTCACGACCGTGTCGACGGCCAGCGGGTCCAGGCCGGAGAACGGCTCGTCGAGCACCAGCACCTCGGGGTCGTGCACCAGCGCGGCGGCGATCTGGGCGCGCTGCTGGTTGCCCAGTGACAGCGTCTCCAGGAGGTCGTCGCCGCGCTCGTCGAGCCCGACCCGTTCCAGCAGCGTGTCGGTGCTGCGCCGGGCCGCGACCGCGTTCAGCCCGTGCAGGCGGCCCAGGTAGGTCACCTGTTCCCGGACGCTCATCTTCGGATAGAGGCCGCGTTCCTCCGGCATGTAGCCGAACCGCTGCCGGTCCTCCCGGGTCAGTGGGGCACCCTGCCAGGTGACCTCGCCGGCGTCCGGGGCGAGCACGCCCAGGACGATCCGCATGGTGGTGGTCTTGCCGGCGCCGTTGGCGCCCACGAAGCCGGTCATCCGGCCGGCGGCCACCTCGAAGGAGACGTTCTTGAGTACCTGCCGGTCGCCGAAGCTGCGGTCGACGCCGTCGAGGCGGAGCGTTCTGGTCACGCACCCACGGTAGAGAGAACACGTCGGTCCGCCGTCCGCCCGGCGGTTGAGCCGGCGGGTCCACCTCGCGGCGGATGCCGGTCAGCCGCCGGGGCGGACCACCCCGTTCTCGTACGCGAAGACCACCGCCTGCACCCGGTCGCGCAGGCCGAGCTTGGCCAGCACCCGGCTCACGTGCGTCTTCACCGTCGCCTCGCCCAGGTGCATGGTCGTGGCGATCTCCGCGTTGCTGGATCCGGCGGCGAGCAGCACCAGCACCTCCCGTTCGCGCGGGGTCAGCTCGCGCAGTGCGGCCTCGGCGGCCGGCCCCTGGTGGGCGGTGCCTGTCGGGTCGCCGGGGCGGGCGAAGGTGGAGATCACCCGACGGGTGATCTCCGGGGCGAGTAGGCCGTCGCCCCTGGCCAGTACCCGGATCGCCTCGATCAGCTCCTCCGGTGTGCCGTTCTTGAGCAGGAAGCCACTGGCCCCGGCCCGCAGCGCGGCGAACAGGTAGTCGTCGCGGTCGAAGGTGGTGAGGATCAGCACCGCTGGCGCGTCGGGCCCGTCCCCGGTGATCCGCCGGGTGGCCTCCAGCCCGTCCATCCCGGGCATTTCCACGTCCATCAGCACCACGTCCGGTTGGGTGGCCCGGGTCATGGTGACGGCGCGCGCGCCGTCCGCCGCCTCGCCAACCACCTCGATGTCGTCCTCCACCTCGAGGATGACCCGGAAGCCGGTGCGGACAAGGTGCTGGTCGTCGGCGAGCAGCACCCGGATCGGGTCGTCCGCGCCGGGCAGCGTGGCGTCGGCCGGCGGGGCGGTCACGCCGACCACCCGGCGCCGGCCGCGGCGGTTTCGCCCAGCCTCGACGTCTCGGCGGGCAGCGGTAGTCGGGCGCGGACCCGCCAGCCGCCGCCGGGGCGCGGGCCGGCTTCCAGGACGCCGTCCTGGGCGGCGACCCGCTCCCGCATGCCGATGAGGCCGAGCCCGTCCGCGTGGGGCGGAGCGCCGGTCCGTCCGTCGTCGCTCACGTCCAGCTCCACCTCTCGCGCCAGGTAGCGGATCCGCACGTCGAGCAGACCGGCCCCGGCGTGTTTCAGCGTGTTGGTCACCGCCTCCTGCACCACCCGGTACGCCGTCTGGGAGACCGACGCGGGTAGCGGGACCGGTTCGCCGTACACCCCGACGGTGGCCGTGAGCCCGGCGGCGCGGGCCCGCTCGACCAGCTCGTCGATCCGGTCGACCGTCCCGGTCGACGGCGGCGGTGGCGCGGTGTCGCCGTCGGGGGCGCGCAGCACGCCCAGCATCCGGCGCAGCTCGTCGACGGCGGTGCGGGCGCTCTGCTCGATGGCGCTCAGCGCCGTCCGGGCCTTGCCCGGGTCGCGGTCCCACACCCGGCGGCAGGCGGACGCCTGCACCCCCATCACCGACACGTGGTGGGCGACCACGTCGTGCAGCTCCCGGGCGATGCGCACCCGTTCGCCGAGCACCGCCCGTTCGCGGGCCTCGGCCTGCGACCGGCGCAGCTCCTCGGCCTGGGCGCGCAGCTCGTGCTCGCGCCGCGCGGCCACCCAGGAGGTCTCACCGAAGAAGTATGCGAAGCCGAAGTACAACACGTTGATCAGTACGCCGGTCACCATCGCGGCGAGCACCGGCGGCACCGGCCCGACCGCGTCGGCGAAGGCACCGTCCGGGATCTGGCCCATGCTCACCACGTAGGAGACCCCCAGCCAGGCGAACATGGCGGCGATGACGCCGATCCGCAGCCGGCGGGCGAGCCGGCGGTCCCGTCCCCAGGCGCCGACGGTGTAGAGGGCGCTGAACAGCGCCCACGAGGAGAGCTGGGTTTCCGGAGCCGACCGTGCCTGCGCGGCGATGAACGCCACCGAGACCACCAGCAGGGTGGCGGCCGGCCAGCGCCGCCGCCAGATCAGCGGCAGGGTGACCGCGACGGTCCAGAGCACCTGCTCCGGCCCGGACGGCGGCGGGCCCAGCAGGAAGGCCCCGGTGCTGCGGGCCAGGGTGAGGCTGATCAGTGCCAGCAGGGTCACCGCCAGCCCGATCCAGAGATCGATCCGGCGCTGCTCCGGCGTCGGAGCCGGGCGACGCCATTCGTCACGCTGTGCCACGGTCATCCGGGAACGATGCCACGCCGGCCACGCCAACCGCCACGGCCGCTCGCCGGTCCGTACGCCGGTGGCCTGGTCCGGTGGACGGGCGGCGGCCCGGCGCGGGGTCCGCGCCGGGCCGCCTGGTCGGCTGCTGCTCACGCTCTCGCTACCTGGCGGCGGCTCTTGGTGGCGGTGTCGATCAGGTCCCAGACCAGCACCACGGCCGCGCCCACCGCGATGGCAGCTCCGAGGGTGTTCCGGTTGTCCCCTTCCGCCAGCCAGCTCAGCCGATCGCCCAGGGCCGGGTTGAGCAGCCGGTCGGAGAGCGCCAACCACACCACCGGCACCGTGAACGCCAGGTTGAGCAGGGCCTTCACCCCGAACAGGGTCCAGGTCCAGCGCCCGATCCGGTACTTGACGATCTCGAACAGCATGGTGGCCAGCAGCACCGCGATCAGCGCCGGCAGCCAGAACGACCACAGCGCCGGGTCGAGGATCGGGATGTTGTTGCCGTCGGTCTCGTGCACCCAGGACTGGTAGTGCTGGAAGGGCAGGTAGCCGATGGCCAGCGCCAGCATGGCCACCGAGGCGATGGTGTCGGCGAGGGAGATGTCCCGGTGCGCGGGGACGTCGGGCAGCTGGTCGACGGTCCAGTCGGGCAGGCCGGAGACGGGTTGGAAGCGCTCGATGAGGGCGAAGGTCAGGGTGAGCCAGAAGGCGATCTGCACGGCCACCTCGATGGCGGTGCCGATGCCGGAGCCGATGGCCCCGAAGCCCTTGCCGTCCGCCACGTCGATGATCGCGACCACCGTGCCGACGATCGCCGGGACGAGGCTGAGCAGCACCTTCAGCAGCCGCAGCCAGACGAGGTAGTAGGTCGGGCCGATGAGCTGCAGCCGGCGGTCGGTGTACCGGGCGGCCAGCAGGTCCGGGTTGCCCAGCTCGGTGAGCACCTCCCGCTCGGCGGTGGTGGTGTCCTGGCCGCCGCCGGTCCGGTCCTCGATCATGTCCTCGATCGAGGCGCGCAGCTCGGTGGCGATCTCGTCCCGGCGCTGGGTGGGCACCGAGCGCAGGGTGGCGGCGAGATAGCGGTCGGTCAGGGTGTTCATCGGTCCACTCCTTGGATCAGGCCGGTGATAGAGGTTTGTACGGCGGCGAGGTCGTCGAGGAGCCGGCTCAGCATCGACTCGCCCTCGTCGCTGGTCCGGTAGAACTTGCGCGGCCGGCTTTCCTCGGTGTTCCACTCGCTGGTCAGCAGGCCCTGGTCCTCCAGGCGGCGCAGCAGCGGGTAGAGCGTGTTGGCGTCCACCGGGAAGCCGTGGTCGGTGAGCCGTTGCAGCAGTGCGTAGCCGTAGTCCGGTCGGCGCAGCGCGACCAGGCTGGCTACCACGACGGTGCCTCGACGCAACTCCTGTAGGTGCGTCCTCAGAACGTCCTCGCTAACCATGTGTCACACCATACTGTGTGGCACACAGTGTTGTCCAGACCGATAACATCGTGTCCGCTCGGGTCCGGCGAAGGTGGCTGGCGGTCCGGCCCTGGATGTGAAGCTGTCCCCATGGCGGAGAGCCGGTGACGAAGGAGCCACGTCTGCCGTTGACCCGCATCCCGAGCGGCTCGCAGCGGGCGGATCTGCTGGAGCTGTTCTTCGACCTCGCCGTCGTCGCCGGCCTGGCGTTGACGTCGGCGAAAATGGCCGCCGACCAGACCTGGACCGGCATCAGCCAGGGCCTACTCGTCCTGTCGACGCTCTGGGCGGTATGGGTGACCACCACGTTGATCACCGACACCTACAGTCCGCGGAAGCGACCGATCCCGTACCTGATCCTGGCCGTCATGTTCGGCCTCATGCTGATGTCGGCCGCGCTGCCGGCCGCGTTCGGCGACCACGGGCTGATCTTCGGCGGGACCTGGGCCGCGATCAACCTGGGCCGCGGGCTGACGCTCATCCGGTCCCTGCGCGGCCGGTCGGAGCAGGAGCGTTCCGTGCGCGCCCTGGTCTGGAGCCTCGGCTCGGGGACCCTCTGGGTGGTCGGCGGCCTGGTGTCCGACCCCGGGTGGCGGCTGGTCGTGTGGCTGGCCGCGCTGGCCGTCGACTACATCGCGTTCGGGTTCCGCTTCCCCATCCCCGGCCGGCCACCCCTGCCGCAGTACCAGGTGGCGCCCGAGCACCTCGCCGAGCGGTACCAGCAGATCTACATCCTCACCCTGGGCGAACTCATCCTGGTGAGCGTCCTCAGCCTGAGCCACCAGCCGTTCACCGCGGGCCGGATCGGCGCCTTCGGCACGGCGGTCCTGACGGCCGTGGTGCTGTGGTGGAGTTACGCACGAGGGGCGGGCGCGACGCTCCGCGCCGCCATCGAGTCGTCACCTCACCGAGGCCGGCTGGTGCAGACCAATCCGTACGCCCACTGGTTGATGGTGGCCGGGGTGGTCGGCACAGCCGCCGGCGTCGAACGCGTCATCGCGTGGCCGGGGGAGCAGCCGGGCACCCCCATGACCGCGCTCATCCTGGGCGGCGCCGGGCTCTTCCTCTGCGGCCGGGCGGTGTTGGAGCACGAGGTCTACCAGCGCGTGCCGCTGTCCCACGTCGTCGGTCTCGTCGCGGCGATCGCCCTCGGGCCGCTCGCCGTGCACCTGTCCGGTCTGGCGGTGAGCGTTGCCGCCGGCCTCGTGCTGCTGGGCGTCGCCGTCGGCGAACTCCTGAGAGCCCGGCGGCATCCGGCCCAGGCGCCGGCGACGACCTGAGCGGCGCTACTCGAAGCGCGACGGGTCGCCCGCACCCTGGCGCAGAATCTCCGGCTCAGGGCCCGACAGGTCGACCACCGTCGTCGGGTCCTTGCCGCAGTCGCCGGCGTCGAGCACCGCGTCGAGAAGGTGGTCGAGCCGTTCCTTGATCTCCCATCCCTGGGTCATCGGCTCCTCCTCGCCGGGCAGGGCCAGGGTGCTCGACACCAGCGGCTCGCCCAACTCGGCCAGCAGCGCCTGGGTGACGGTGTGCCGGGGTACACGGACACCGACCGTGCGCTTGCGGGGGTGCAACATCCGGCGCGGGACCTCGCGGGTGGCCGGCAGGATGAAGGTGTAACTGCCCGGGGTGGACGCCTTCACGAGGCGGAAGACCGAGTTGCTGATCTGGACGAACTGGCCGAGCTGCGCGAAGTCGCTGCAGACCAGGGTGAAGTGGTGCCGAT
The DNA here is from genome assembly GCF_036059255.1 of Micromonospora sp. NBC_00389. Classification (NCBI taxonomy): domain Bacteria; kingdom Bacillati; phylum Actinomycetota; class Actinomycetes; order Micromonosporales; family Micromonosporaceae; genus Micromonospora; species Micromonospora sp. NBC_00389. The sequence goes on from NZ_CP107947.1 coordinate 3,897,873, forward strand.
CGTCGAGGTGGCGGATCTCGCGGATCCGGTCCAGCCCTTCGCGGTTGCCCAGTTGGGTGCCGAGCGCGTAGCAGGAGTCGGTCGGGTAGGCGACCAGCCCGCCGTCGCGGATCAGGTCGGCCACCTGGCGGATGACCCGGGGTTGCGGGTTCTCCGGGTGCACGTCGTAGTACCTCGCCATCCTCCGAGACTAGGCGCTGCGAGGAGACGAGGGCCACCCTCGGCGCGGACGGTGGAGCCGCCGAGATCACCTCGGTAGGGTAGGTCCCGGTCGGTTCCGACCATCAAGATCCACACCGCCGGGGGGCGCCACGCATGGCCGATTCGTTCGCGCATCTGCACGTGCACACCGAGTACTCGATGCTCGACGGAGCGGCCCGGCTCAAGGACCTGTTCACCGAGGCCAACCGGCTCGGCATGTCGGCGGTGGCGATCACCGACCACGGCAACATGCACGGCGCGAACGACTTCTACAACCAGGCGATGGCCGCCGGGATCACCCCGATCCTGGGCGTCGAGGCGTACGTGGCACCGGAGTCGCGCTACCACAAGGCGCGGGTCAAGTGGGGCCGGCCGGAGCAGAAGAGCGATGACATCTCCGGTAACGGCGCGATCACCCACAAGACCATGTGGGCGAAGAACGCGCAGGGCCTGAAGAACCTCTTCACCCTCAACTCGCGCGCGTCCATGGAGGGGCACTACGTCAAGTGGCCCCGGATGGACATGGAGCTGATCGCCGAGCACGCCGAGGGCATCATGGCCACCACCGGCTGCCCCTCCGGCGCGGTGCAGACCCGGCTGCGGCTGGGTCAGTTCGACGAGGCGCTCAAGGTCGCCGCGAGCTACCAGGACATCTTCGGCAAGGACAACTACTTCCTGGAGATCATGGACCACGGCCTCTCCATCGAGAGCCGGGTCCGCGAGGGTCTCACCGAGATCGCCCGCAAGCTCGACATCCCGCCGGTGGTCACCAACGACTCGCACTACACCCACGAGGCGCAGGCCACCGCGCACGACGTGCTGCTCTGCGTGCAGACCGGCAGCAACATCGACGACCCGAACAGGTTCCGGTTCGAGGGCGGCGGCTACTTCATCAAGAGCGCCGAGCAGATGCGCGGGGTCGACTCCTCGGAGCTGTGGCAGCAGGGCTGCCGCAACACCCTGCTGGTCGCCGAGAAGGTCGACCCGACCGGGATGTTCGAGTTCCACAACCTGATGCCGCGCTTCCCGGTCCCGGAAGGGGAGACCGAGGAGTCCTGGTTCCGCAAGGAGACCTTCGCCGGCCTGGCCCGCCGCTACCCGGGCGGCATCCCGGAGGGGCACGTCGTCCAGGCCGAGTACGAGTTGGGCGTCATCAACCAGATGGGCTTCCCGTCGTACTTCCTCGTGGTCGCCGACTTCATCCAGTGGGCGAAGAACCAGGGCATCGCGGTGGGGCCGGGCCGTGGTTCGGCCGCCGGCTCCCTCGTCGCGTACGCGCTGGGCATCACCGACCTCGACCCGATCCTGCACGGCCTGATCTTCGAGCGGTTCCTCAACCCCGAGCGGGTCTCGATGCCGGATGTCGACATCGACTTCGACGAGCGTCGGCGCGGCGAGGTGATCAAGTACGTCACCGACAAGTGGGGCGAGGACAAGGTCGCCCAGATCGCCACCTTCGGCACGATCAAGGCGAAGGCCGCGATCAAGGACTCGGCCCGGGTGCTCGGGTTCCCGTACGCGGTCGGCGACCGGATCACCAAGGCGATGCCGCCAGCCGTGATGGGCAAGGACATCCCGCTCACCGGCATCTTCGACCCGAAGCACGCCCGCTACGCCGAGGCCGGCGAGATCCGCGGCCTGTACGAGTCCGACCCGGACGTGCGCAAGGTGATCGACACCGCGAAGGGCATCGAGGGGCTGATCCGGCAGACCGGTGTGCACGCGGCCGGTGTCATCATGTCCGCCGAGCCGATCATCGAGCACATCCCGTTGACGCGCCGCGACGCCGACGGGGCGATCATCACGCAGTTCGACTACCCGACCTGCGAGTCGCTCGGGCTGTTGAAGATGGACTTCCTCGGCCTGCGAAACCTGACGATCATCGATGACGCCGTCAAGAACATCAAGCTCAACCACGGCAAGCAGCTCGACCTGCTGGCCCTGCCGTTGGACGACAAGGCCGCCTACGAGCTGCTGGCCCGCGGTGACACCCTCGGCGTGTTCCAGCTCGACGGTGGGCCGATGCGCTCGCTGCTGCGGTTGATGAAGCCGGACAACTTCGAGGACATCTCCGCCGTCCTGGCGCTGTACCGGCCGGGCCCGATGGGCGTCGACTCGCACACCAACTACGCGCTGCGCAAGAACGGCCTCCAGGAGATCACGCCGATCCACCCGGAGCTGGAGGAGCCGCTGCGGGAGATCCTGTCGCCCACCCACGGCCTGATCGTCTACCAGGAGCAGGTCCAGCGCGCGGCGCAGATCCTCGCCGGCTACACCCTCGGTCAGGCCGACCTGCTGCGCCGGGCGATGGGTAAGAAGAAGAAGGAGATCCTCGACAAGGAGTTCATCCCGTTCCGGGACGGCTGCCGCGAGCGCGGCTACTCCGACGAGGCGATCCAGGCGGTCTGGGACGTCCTGGTGCCGTTCGCCGGGTACGCCTTCAACAAGGCGCACTCCGCCGCGTACGGGCTGGTCTCCTACTGGACCGCGTACCTGAAGGCGCACTACCCGGCCGAGTACATGGCGGGGCTGCTGACCAGCGTCGGCGACGACAAGGACAAGATGGCGCTCTATCTGTCCGAGTGTCGCCGGATGCGCATCCAGGTGCTGCCACCGGACGTGAACACCTCGGCCGGGCCGTTCACCCCGGTCGGCAAGGACATCCGCTTCGGCCTGGCCGCCGTGCGCAACGTCGGCGCCAACGTGGTCGCGTCGATCATGCGCTGCCGGGAGGAGAAGGGCGACTACGCCGACTTCTACGACTTCCTGTCCAAGGTGGACGCGGTGGTCTGCAACAAGAAGACGATCGAATCGCTGATCAAAGCGGGCGCCTTCGACTCGCTGGAGCACCCGCGCAAGGGCCTGCTCGCGGTGCACGCCGACGCCATCGACGCGTACGCCGACGTCAAGCGCAAGGAGGCGGTCGGCCAGTACGACCTCTTCGGCGCCGGCTTCGGCGATACCGACACCGGCAGCACGACGGTGATGCCCACCATCGGCGACAGCGAGTGGGACAAGCGGGACAAGCTGGCCTTCGAGCGCGAGATGCTCGGCCTGTACGTCTCCGACCACCCGCTGTTCGGCCTGGAGCACATCCTCGGCGCGGCGGCCGACACCACCATCGCCTCCCTCGCAGAGGACGGCGCGGTGCCCGACGGGGCGGTGGTCACCCTCGCCGGCATCCTGTCCGGGGTGCAGCGCCGGGTCACCAAGCAGGGCCGGGCCTGGGCCTCGGCCACGCTGGAGGACCTGGCCGGCGGGGTGGAGACGCTGTTCTTCCCCAACACGTACGAGGTGATCGGGCAGTACATCGCCGAGGACGCCATCGTCGTGGTCAAGGGGCGGGTGGACCGCCGCGACGACACCCCGCGGATCATGGCGATGGACATGTCCATGCCGGACGTCAGCACCAGTGCCACCAACAAGCCGGTCACCCTCACCATCCCGGTGCACCGCTGCACGCCACCGCTGGTGGAGAAGCTCAAGGAAACCCTGGTGCTGCACCCCGGCGACACCGAGGTGCACATCAAGCTGCTCAACGGCGGGCGCACCACCACCCTGCGGCTGGGTCCGTTCCGGGTGGCGGCCACCACCGCGCTGATGGGGGACCTGAAGAGCGTCCTCGGCCCGGCCAACGTGAGCTGACCGGGCCGCGGACGCCGCCGGGCTCAGCCCCGGTCGAGGGCCGCGATCTCCCGCAGCTGGCCGTCGGCCAGCCGCAGCCAGCGCTGCACGCCGATCTCGGCGAGGAACCGTTCGTCGTGGCTGACCACCACGAACGCGCCCTGGTACGCCGTCAGCGCGCTCTCCAGTTGCGCGACGCTGACCAGGTCCAGGTTGTTGGTCGGCTCGTCGAGCAGCAGCAGTTGCGGTGCCGGCTCGGCGCAGAGCACGCAGGCGAGGGTGGCGCGTAGCCGCTCGCCGCCGGAGAGCACCCCGACCGGCAGGTTCACCCGGGCGCCCCGGAACAGGAACCGGGCGAGCAGGTTCATCCGCTTCGCGTCCGGCAGGCTCGGCGCGTACGCGGCGAAGTTCTCCGCCACCGTGCGATCGAGGTCCAGCAGGTCCAGCCGCTGCGACAGGTACGCGATCCGGCCGTCGGCCCGCCGGATCTCGCCGTCCTCCGGTTCAAGGTCGCCGTCGAGCAGGCGCAGCAGCGTCGACTTGCCGGCGCCGTTGGGACCGGTGAGCGCGATCCGTTCCGGCCCCCGGATCACCAGGTCGGCGCCGTCGCCGGCGAACAGCTCCCGGTCGTCGAAGCGGACCCGCATGCCGAGCCCGGAGAAGACCGTGCGGCCGGCCGGGACGGTGGTGTCCGGCAGGTCCACGACGATCCGGTCCTCCTCGCGCAGCGCCCGGCCGGCCTCGTCGAGCCGCGCCTGGGCCTGGCCGACCCGGTTGGAGTGCGTTTCCTGGGACCGCCCGGCGGATTCCTGCGCGCCGCGCTTCATGGTGCCGGCGAAGATCTTCGGCAGGCCGGCGTTCTTCAGGTTGCGGCTGGCGTTGCTGGCTCGCCGGTCGGCGCGCTCGCGGGCCTGCTGCATCTCCCGCTTCTCCCGCTTGACCTCCTGCTCCGCGTTGCGGATGTTGCTCTCGGCCACCTCCCGTGCCGCCCGCACCGCCTCCGTGTACGCGGTGAAGTTGCCGCCGTACCAGCGGATCTCGCCACGGTCCAGCTCGGCGATGCGATCCATCCGGTCCAGCAGTTCCCGGTCGTGGCTGACCAGCAGCAGGCAGCCGGTCCATTCCGACAGCACGTCGTAGAGCTTGTGCCGGGCCTCCAGGTCCAGGTTGTTGGTGGGCTCGTCGAGCAGCAGCACGTCGGGGCGCCGGAGCAGTTGTGCGGCCAGGCCGAGGGAGACCACCTGGCCGCCGCTGAGGGTGTGCAGACGTCGGTCGAGCGACAGCTCACCCAGGCCGAGCCGGTCCAGCTCGGCGCGGGTGCGCTCCTCGATGTCCCAGTCGTCGCCGATCGTGGCGAAGTGCTCCTCGCTGGCGTCGCCGGCCTCGATGGCGTGCAGCGCCGCGATCCGCTCGGCGACGCCCAGCACCTCGGCCACGGTCAGGTCGCCGGCCAGGGGCAGGGTCTGCGGGAGGTAGCCGAGCACACCGTCGACGGTGACGCTGCCGCTGCTGGGGCGCAGCTCTCCGGCGATCAACCGCAGCAGCGTGCTCTTGCCGGCGCCGTTGGGCGCGACCAGGCCGGTGCGGCCGCCGGGGACGGTGAAGGACAGCTCCGAGAAGACCGGAGTGTCGTCCGGCCAGGAGAAGGACAGGTTCGAGCAGACGATGAACGCATCGGACATGCGAGTGACCTCAAAGGGTGGGGTGGGCGCGCCGGAGCTGCCCGAGACGAAACGGGGACCGGTGGAACGACGGCATGGCCACGGCGGCTGCGCTGACGCGCGCCGAACGGTGGCCTGAGACATCCGGTATCACCCGGAGATGTCGTCGTCACCCGCCATGTCTGGTCTCCCTCGTCAACTTGACACCCAACTCCGCCGAGTCTAGCAACGGGTCTTCCCCCCGCCACGGCAATAGGGCGGCCCGCTTCGATCTTGTGGCGAGCGGTCAAGCTATGGCGGCTCGTCGACCGCAGCCCTGGGCAACAGACCCGGCTCCGCTGGGACATCGTGTATAGGTAAGGCTATAGTTTTCCTACGTCTCATGAGCCGCCACGTCGCTGGGCGATCAGGACGACAACGGATGTCCGGGACTGGTTGCGGTCTCTGCGGCAGGCTGACCCGGCGACGTACCGGCCGGTCAACGTAGCGATCGACATGCTCGCGGAGACCGGGCCGGGCCTCGGGCGTCCCCTGGTCGACACCCTCAGAGGTTCGAGCATCAGCAACCTCAAGGAACTACGACCGAGGTCCGGACGGGACGTCGCTGTTCGACTGCTGTTCGTCTTCGATCCCTGGTCCCAGGCAGTGCTGTTGGTGGCCGGCAACAAGGCAGGGGACTGGAATCGATGGTACGAGAAAGCGATTCCGGTCGCTGAAATCGCGTACGAGGGCTGGCTTGCCTTCGAGAGGAAACGGAGGGAGGGCTGATGAGCGGCTTCCATGACTGGGACGACATCCGGGCTGAGCTGCACGACGGAGACGATGAAGCGCTCGACGCAGAACGTGCCCGCACCGAAGCTTGGATCAGCGCGTTCCACCTTGCCGAAGAGCGGAAGCGGCTGGGGCTGACGCAGCGGCAGGTGGCCGAGCTGATGGGTGTCACGCCCGGCCGAGTCAGCCAGATTGAAAACGGCGATCTGGAGGCCAACGAGGTCGCGACGCTGAGCCGTTACGCACGAGCACTCGGCGCCCGGATGCGGATCATCTTCGACTATGGCGACGACCTCCGCCAGATTGCCTGAACACGAAGGTCCACTGCTAATACCGGCGACCAGCGCTGGCCAGCCCGATTGTCCGCCTGGGCCGTTCACCGAGGCCGGTACTCGACCTCCGGTCGACCAGGCGTGCCGTAGCGGGGCCGGCGCGCCGCCCGGTCGACGGTCACCAGGTACTCCAGGTAGCGGCGGGCGGTCACCCGGGAGATGCCGGTCCGCGCGCTCACCTCGGTCGCCGACAGCCCCACGTCCGCGCGGGTTCCGTCGGTGAGGGCGGCGCGCACCCGGTTCAGGGTCTGCGCGTCCAGCCCCTTGGGCAGGCTGTGCCCGGCCGTGCCGCGCAGGGTGGCGAACATCCGGTCCACCTCGTGCTGCGCGGCCACCTCACCGTCGGCGAGCGCCTGGGCGCGGTAGTCGGCGTACCGCTCCAGCTTGTCGCGAAACGCGGCGAAGGTGAACGGCTTGAGCAGGTAGTGGGTCACTCCAAGAGAGACCGCCGTGCGCACCACCGCGAGGTCCCGGGCCGAGGTCACCGCGAGCACGTCGACGCTGCTGCCCGCCGCGCGCAGCGCCCGGCAGACGTCCAGGCCGTGCAGGTCGGGCAGCCGGAAGTCGAGCAGCACCAGGTCGACGTCGCCGCCGTCGTTGGCGCGCAGCGCCGCCATCGCCGCCCGCGCGGTGTGCGCCACCCCGACCACCACAAAACCGGGAACCCGCTCGGTGTACGCCGCGTGCGCCTCCGCGAGCAGCGGCTCGTCCTCGACGACCAGCACCCGAATGTCGGTCATCGGCGGGCCCCGACGACCGGCAGTCGGACGGTGAACAGGCTGCCGCCGTCGTCCGAGCGGCCCACCTCGGCCCGGCCCCCGTGCCGGCGGACCACCTGCCCGACCAGCGCCAGGCCGAGGCCCCGGCCGGTGCTCTTGGTGGACCAGCCGCGCCGGAACGCGTCCGCCACCCGGTCCGGGGCCAGCCCTGGGCCGCTGTCGGCGACCCGTACCACCAGCTCGTCGTCGACCGCGCCGACGAAGACGCGTACCCGGCGGGGGGCTGGCGTACCGGCCACCGCTTCGAGGGCGTTGTCGACCAGGTTGCCGACCACGGTGAGGAGGTCGCCGGTCGGCAGAGGGCTGTCGTCGAGGCGGCAGTCCGGCTCGATCACCAGGTCCACCCCGCGCTCGCTGGCCTGCGCCGACTTGCCGAGCAGCAACGCGGCCAACGCCGGCTCGGTCACCGCGCCGACCACCCGGTCGGTCAGTTGTTGGGCCAGCGCCAGGTCCCGGGTGCCGAGCCGGACCGCCTCGTCGGCGCGGCCCAGCTCCACCAGGGTCAGCACGGTGTGCAGCCGGTTGGCCGACTCGTGGGTCTGCGCCTGCAACGCCTCGGTCAGCGCGCGGACCGAGTCCAGCTCGCTGGCCAGGGCGCGCAGCTCGGTCTGGTCGCGCAGGGTCAGCACGGTGCCGAGCACCGCGCCCTCGAAGCGGGTGGTCCGTTGGTTGGCCACCAGCACCCGGTCGCCGGCCAGGATGGGCTCGTCGAGGGCGTCCCGCCGGGAGGTGAGCAGCTCGGCCACCGCGGGCGGCAGGTCGATCCCGGCCACCGGCTGGTCGGTCACGGGCGCGTCCCCGTCGAGGCCCAGCAGCCGGCGCCCCTCATCGTTGATCAGTGCCACCCGGCGGTCGGTGGTCAACACGACGAGGCCCTCCCGCACCGAGTGCAGGACCGCGTCGTAGTACTCGTACATCCGGGTCATCTGGGCCGGCCCGAGACCGTGCGTCTGGCGGCGCAGCCGGCGGCTGAGCAGCCAGGAGCCGGACGCGGCGAGGGCGAGCGCCGGTGCGGCGACACCCAGCAGCACCGGCAGTTGACCGAGCAGCTTCCGGTTGATGGCCCGGGTGGTGATACCCACCGAGACCAGGCCGACGATCCGCCGCTGGTCGTCGTACACCGGAACGACCGCGCGCACCGACTCGCCGAGCGTGCCGACGTTGGTGATGGTGAATGGGTGGCCCGCCAGGGCGGGCTCGATCTCCCCGACGAACGGCTGACCGATCAGCTCCCGGGTCGGGTGCGAGAAGCGGGTCCGGTCGGGGGCCATCACCACCACGAAGTCGGTGCCCGTCGCCAGCCGGGTCGACTCGGCGTACGGCTGGAGGGTGCCGGCCGGGTCGGCGGTCGTGAGGGCCTCGCGGACGTCGGGAGAGCGGGCCACGGTCTGTGCCACCGCGAGCACCTCCTCCTGTGCGGCCTGCTGGGAGTCGCTGCGGGCCAGCCAGAACGCCCCCGCCGCGCCGGCCAGCACCAGCAGCGTCACCACCACGGCCTGGAGGGCGAACAGTTGCCCTGCGATGCTCCACTGCCGTCGGGCCACCTCCACCACCTCCTCGTTGCGCCTGTGTCGTTCGACGGCGTCACCGGTGATTTCGCGGTGAACAGAATGACCGCAAGGCTGTCAACGTGTGAGACGCGCTTCACATTGTCGACATGGACACCACCGCATCCACCACCACACCGGCACCGCCGGTCCGCCGGGACCGTACCCGGTACCTTTACCTGGCCGTCATCGTGGCCGTGCTGGCCGGCATCGTGGTCGGCCTCGTCGCCCCCGATTTCGGCAAGGAACTCAAGCCGATCGGCACCGGCTTCGTCAACCTGATCAAGATGATGATCAGCCCGGTCATCTTCTGCACCATCGTGCTGGGCGTCGGCTCCGTCCGGCAGGCCGCGAAGGTCGGCAAGGTCGGCGGCCTCGCCCTCGGCTACTTCCTGACCATGTCGACCGTCGCGCTCGCCATCGGCCTGGTGGTCGGCAACCTCATTCACCCGGGCTCCGGCCTGAATCTGGGGCAGGACCTCGCCGGTGCGGGCAAGGCCGCCGCTGGTGACGAGGCCGGCGGGACGGTGGACTTCCTGCTCGGGGTCATCCCGACCACGCTGCTCTCCGCGCTCACCGAGGGAGAGGTGCTCCAGACGCTGCTGGTCGCCCTGCTGGTCGGCTTCGCCGTCCAGGCCATGGGCCGGCGCGGTGAGCCGGTGCTGAACGCCATCGGGGTGATCCAGCGGGTGGTGTTCAAGGTGCTCGCCATGATCATGTGGCTGGCGCCGATCGGCGCGTTCGGTGCCATGGCCGCCGTGGTCGGCGCGACTGGTGTCGACGCGCTCAAGAGCCTCGCGCAGATCATGGTGGGCTTCTACGCGACCTGTCTGATCTTCGTGCTGGTCTTCCTGGGCTCGCTGCTGTGGTTCGTGGCCCGGATCTCGATCTTCTCGCTGCTGCGCTACCTGGGCCGGGAGTTCCTGCTGATCCTGTCGACCTCATCGTCGGAGTCGGCGCTGCCGCGGCTCATCGCGAAGATGGAGCACTTCGGGGTGAGCAAGCCGGTCGTGGGCATCACGGTGCCGACCGGATACTCGTTCAACCTGGACGGCACGGCGATCTACCTGACGATGGCGTCGCTGTTCATCGCCGACGCGCTGGGCAAGCCGCTGTCGATCGGCGAGCAGGTGTCGCTGCTGCTGTTCATGATCATCGCGTCCAAGGGCGCTGCCGGGGTTACCGGCGCTGGGCTGGCCACGCTGGCCGGTGGCCTTCAGTCGCACCGGCCGGACCTGGTTGACGGGGTTGGGCTGATCGTGGGCATCGACCGGTTCATGTCGGAGGCTCGGGCGTTGACGAACTTCGCCGGTAACGCGGTTGCGACCGTGCTGGTCGGGACCTGGACCGGGGAGTTCGATCGGGATCGGGCGGCTGGGGTGCTGCGCGGCGACGACCCGTTCGACGAGGCCACGATGCTGGACGAGCACGACGACGAGGATGAGTCGGCGGCGCGGCGCTCCGACGATGAGCCGGCCACGCCGGTTGGGGTGCCGGCCTGATTCCACGGCTAGGAGCCACCCGGGGGTCGCGTCGGCCGAGAGGCGGCGCGGCCCCTGGTTGCCCAGGCGGCCGGTTGAGTCTGGAGCGGCGAGTCGATACTGAGCCGGCTCCCCCTGCTGCGCCTGCGCGGTGGCGAGAGGAGCGAGGTTGAAGGCCTTGCCACGGATGTACCACTCGTCCATCGGAGGCCACTCCACCACACAAAAGATCAAGTGGCGTGGAGTACTAAGCCGGCGGCGAATCGCCGAGCCTGCGGAAGGCCTCGCCGCAGACGTCGACGCAGTGCGCCAGTACCACGTCGGCGGTGAGCGCCCCGGTCGTGGTGAACAGGAAGACCTCGCGGTCGACGCGTTCGACCGATTCGGTCCACGGCTCGGCCGTCAGCACCTGCTCGAAGACGTCGGTGCCGGGAGGGGACAGGTCGAAGACGATGAGCATGCCGCCGTCGAAGCTGAGGGTCCACTCCCGGCCGTCTTTCGTGGCGACCGCCAGATAGTCCGGCAGATCCTCCAATGTGGCTCTTCACAACGTGGGGTGTAGTTGGGGACCGAAATGCGCCGGGGCGCCCGTCAGGGATCGGCGCCGGCTCGATGCTGGCGGCGGCGCGTGATGCCGGATGGGCCGTCGGCGATAATGTCGGCGTGGAGTATGTGTCCAGGGTGCCCGGTCCGCCGCTGGACGGGCTGATCGACGACCTCTACTACCTGGAGGGCGCCCCGCCGTACTCCCGGTTGATGCTGCCGGCGGCGCCCGCGCCATTGCTCATCGTCAACCTCGGGGCGCCGTTTCTCATCCGCGCAGGCACCGACGTAGACGCCGTGGAGTACGCCGACGGCTGCGCGGTTACCACGCCCACGCGTGCGTGGGAGTTCAGCTACCCAACCCCGACCCGGTCCGTGGGCGTCCACTTCAGGCCGTGGGGCCTGGCACCGTTCCTTCCGATGCCCGCGGCCGAGTTGTGCGACCGACCTGCGACGGTGGAGCAGATCTGGGGCCAGCCCGCTATCGCTGAATTGCGACACCGACTGACCTTGGCGGACGCACCGCACGAAATGCTGATGTTGCTCGAGGAGGAACTGGTGCGACGGCTGCGGGTGATCGACGGTCTTGACCTGGTCCGCCAAATGAGCAGCGCCGTCGCGGCGACAGGCGGGACAGTGCCGATCAGCGACATCGGTGTGGCGGCCCGCGCCAGCAGCACGTATTTGGCGAAGCGGTTCAAGGCCGTAGTCGGTGTCACGCCAAAACGGCTGGCTCGCAGCTACCGCTTCAGCTCCACCGTGTTGGCGCTCGACGTCGCTGCACCGATCGACTGGGGAGACGTTGCCGCTGGCGCGGGCTACTTCGACCAGGCCCACTTCGTGCGCGAGTTCCGGGAGTTCACCGGGCTCACGCCGACCCGGTACGCCGAAGTCCGGCGGCGATTCCTGCGCGATCATCCCGACCACGTCCTGGACGGCTGGCCGCTCCCAGCCGATTGATTTCGTACAAGAGCGACAGCTCACGCCGCACAAGACTTGGGACTCCAAACAGAGGAGGAATCCATGGGGAAAGTGGTCATGAACGCGTCGGTTTCGGTGGATGGTTTCATCGCGGCTGAGAACGACGATCCCGGTCCGATCTTCGAGTGGCTGGTCAGCGGTGACGTGCCGTTGGACGACAGTGGCGTTCTGAAGGTGTCGCAGGCTTCGTTCGACTACGTCCGGCCGTACTGGGACGAGGTCGGGGTGACCATTGCCGGCCGTCACGCCTTCGACATCACCGACGGCTGGGATGGGACGCCTCCGAGTGGGATCGACCATGTGGTCGTGGTGAGTCACCGTGGTGCGCCCGATGGCTGGGACCTCCAGGCGCCGTTCCACTTTGTCGACGGCATCGAGGCGGCCGTGGCCAAGGCGCGGGAGCTTGCGGGTGACCGCACTGTCGAGTTCGCTGCTGGCGACGTCGGCGGCCAGGCGCTCGCGGCAGGTTGGGTCGACGAGGTACGCATGGACGTCGCACCCGTCGTGCTCGGGTCCGGTAAGCGTTACTTCGGCTCCGTCGACGCGCAGCACCTGCTGGAAGGCCCAGACGTAGTTGTTCAGGGCAACCGGGTGCTTCACCTGCGCTATCGGGTGCGCCGTTGACCGATCTGAGTGGGTACGCGAAGAAGACCGCTGCGACGGTGACACGAGATCGGGCGTCCGGCTGCGTTTGTGCATCGCTGCCCCGGGACGGAAGTCGTGGTCTTCCAGATTGGCACACCTCGACTTGTCTGACGCTACCTTTGCCTGCCCTGACCTGACCAAGTTCTGCCGGCTCGACGAGCTCGGCCTGGCCGTCACCGGCCAACGACTCAGGCCCGACCGTGCGGTGCTGGCATGCCGGGTCGTCGAGCCGGACCCGTGGTGCCGTCGCTGTGGTTGCGAAGGCGTACCGCGCGACACCGTGACCCGGGAGCTGGCCCACGAGCCGCTGGGCTGGCGGCCGACGATGCTCGTGGTGACCGTGCGCCGCTACCGGTGTACCGCTTGCGGTCACGTGTGGCGCCAGGACACCAGCCTCGCGGCTGAGCCGCGAGCGAAGCTGTCGCGTCGCGGGCTGCGGTGGGCACTCGAGGCGATCGTGTGTCAGCACCTGACCGTCGCGAGGGTCGCCGAGGGACTCGGGGTCGCGTGGAACACCGCCAACGACGCTGTCCTGGCCGAAGGCAAGCGGGTGCTGATCAACGACGCCACCCGGTTCGACGGCGTGGCCGCGATTGGGGTCGACGAGCACGTGTGGCGCCACACCCGCCGCGGCGACAAGTACGTCACCGTGATCATCGACCTGACCGGCATCCGTGACGGCACCGGACCCGCTCGGCTGCTGGACATGGTCGAGGGCCGCTCAAAGCAGGCGTTCAAGTCCTGGCTCGCCGACCGTGATCAGACGTGGCGCGACGGGGTGGAGGTGGTGGCGATGGACGGGTTCACCGGCTTCAAGACCGCCACCGCCGAGGAACTCCCCGACGCGGTTGCGGTGATGGATCCCTTCCACGTGGTCCGCTTGGCCGGCGACGCCCTCGACCGGTGTCGCCGCCGGGTCCAGCAGGCCATCCACGGCCACCGCGGGATGAAGAATGACCCGCTCTACTCCGCCCGCCGGACCCTGCACACCGGCGCCGACCTGCTCACCGACAAGCAGACCGACCGGCTCGCCGCCCTGTTCGCCGACGATGCCCATGTCGAGGTCGAGGCCACCTGGGGGATCTACCAGCGGATGATCGAGGCCTACCGCGAGCAGGACCGGGGTCGTGGCCGCGAGCTGATGGTCAAGCTCATCGACTCGATCAGCCACGGCGTGCCGAAGCCCCTCACCGAGGTCATCACACTCGGTCGAACGCTGAAGAAGCGCGCGGCCGACGTGCTGGCCTACTTCGACCGACCTGGAACGTCCAACGGACCGACGGAGGCCATCAACGGCAGGCTCGAGCACCTGCATGGCTCCGCCCTCGGCTTCCGCAATCTCACCAACTACATCGCCCGATCCCTGCTCGAGACCGGCGGCTTCAGACCTCAACTACACCCTCATCTGTGATGAGCCTCCAATGTGGGGTCCTGCGGCAGGCGCGCGGCGGCCTCGGTCACCGCGGGCAGCCCGGCCAGAGCGTCGCCGTCGAACACGTCCCAGCCGCCGCTGCTACGCCGCGGCTCGACACCGTCGACCGCGTAGGCAGGGCGGGAGCGTCGCAACCAGCTCATGACTCTCACTAACAAGTTCCGTTGGAGTACTAGAGGTTCTCAGCGAGAAGCCGGCGAGCTTGATGTTGTTGGTCCACGCCGATGCATGCGAGGACCGAGGTGCCGTCAACCGCCAGGAACAGTTGGAAGTGGTAGGGAGGATCCGACTGGTTGACGCGGCCGAGCCGCAACGGTTGCTCCCCGAGTGCGTGAAGCGTCTCGACGGCCGCTACGAGGCCGCGGGTGGGGATTCCCCGCTCCCTGGTGTGGGCCTGCCGCCTTCGGTACGTGCGCGCCAGGTTGTCCGCAGGGACAAGGTCGTCGTCGATGTGGAAAGGACTTCCCTCTTCGAGAGCACTGCGGCACGCCTCGTGCACCGGCCTGTCGTCGACAAGAAGCGAGATCAGTTCCGCGCGCTCCACCTGGCGACCGTACAGCCGTTGCTCGAATCTGAACGGTACGGACGACGACGTGGTCACCAAAGCAGGGCGATGACTGCCGCCTCGATGGTGTCGATGTCCGGAGCCCGATCGTGTGAGGAGTCGACATCGATGACGGCGTCGACTCGGTCGGGTGGCGCGAAGATCGACCGCGTCATGTCGCCTCGCTCAAACAGAGACGCGAGCTGTTGGTCGACGGCCCCGCCTCCGGCCGCCCGAGCCCGCAGACGCTCGCCGATGACCGACTCGTCGGCAACGACGTGAACAGCGAGCACTCGGGCGTCAGAGGCGACCAGCGCATCCAGCAGCCCGTGCGACAACACCGAGGACTCCACCACGAAGCTCGCCCCTGCGGTCGCGAGCAGCCGGGCTGCGTCGACCATTACGGCCTCGGCGCGGCGGCTGAAGGGACCGCCGGCGATGTGAAAATCCGGATCGAGGCGAAGGCCGCCGTCCTGGACCGCAGCGGAGGACAGCCCGATTCCGGTCTTGATCTCGTCGCGGGTCAGAAACGGCACACCGAGGCGGCGCGCTGTCGCGGAGGCAACGGTCGTCTTTCCGGCTCCCGGGGACCCGCAAACCGCAACCACTACAGGCCGTTCCTTCGTCGACATCCGCAGATGGTGCCACGTGCGCTGTCAGCAGCTGGCAGCCGCGTACTGGCGGAACTCCTCGCGGGTCATGGCCAGGGGCTCTCCGAACGGATCCGGTACTGCCCATACCTCTCCGTCGGTGAGCGAGCGCAGGTCGCCGAGTGTGACCCGAACCACGGCATCTCGACTCTCTGCCCCGTCGGTGTCTGCCCAGACCCCATAGTGCTGATCCTCTGCGAAGGCGGTCAGCAGGCGAGCTCCCCGCTCGACGTTCTTGAAGCGCACCTCGCCGCCCGGCTCGGTGATGCGCAGTTTCCAGCCGGGCGGAGTCTCCAGGAGTCGAATCTGTGTGACCGGGTCGTCGCCCTTGGCGTCGGCAACACTCCACCCGAGCGGAAGACCGGTGGCCGGCGCGGACCCGGTCATTTTCTCAACTGTCGAAACCACAACAACGTCGGAACGGCCACAAGGGTGGAAGAGGGCCGTCGGGTGGCCATCGTCAAGGAAAACGGCAGTAACCGAAATCTGGGCAGGCGAGCATCCGGCCGTGAGTAGGCAGCACAGCAGAATCAGGACGCCCGCGAGCGCCCGCCGGCCACGCTGCGCCAATGTCGTGTGCGCTTCTGACCCCATGAACCAACCCTGGCCGTCGTAGGTGGATCGAAGGCTCCGGTGGCGTAACGATCCGAGTTCGGCTGCATCGGTGCTCTCTCGCCGCCGAACCCTTGACCCGGTCAGGCAATCGGGCTTTTCACAATGCAAAGTGTCTTCGGTGACGCTGATGCGCCGATTCTCGTCGAACTCCCGCAAAAACCAGATCTACAAGGCGTTCCGGGAGGTCGGGCGCGTGATGCGGACCGTGGCGCTGCTGCGGTTCCTCGCCGACTCGGGGCTGCGGGCATGGGTGACCGCGGCCACCAACAAGGCCGAGGCCTACAACGGGTTCTCCGCCTGGACCCCGGTTCGGCAACCAGGGCGTGATCGCCGAGAACGACCCGGCCGAGCAGGAAAGTCGGTCAAATGGAACTCGCTGCTGTGCAACCTGATCGTGTTCCACACCGCGATCGACATGATGGAGGTCATCCGGAAGATGGTTGCCGAGGGGTGGCAGGTGACCGCTGAGGATCTGGCCCAGCTCTCGCCCTACCTGACCTCCCACATCCTCCGGTTCGGCGCCTACGCAACCGACGAACTCCACATCCCGCCGTACGTGTTCGCGATTTCTTACAAGAGCGACAGCTCACGACACGCTAATTTGGGGGCACCCCAAAGCAAAGGAGAGCCCCGTGGGCAAGGTGGTCATGTACAGCTCGGTGTCGGTGGACGGCTTCATCGCGGACGAGAATGACCAGCCCGGACCGCTGTTCGACTGGTTGTCCAGCGGTGACGTCCCGTTGGACGAGAGCGGCGTGCTAAAGGTGTCGCAGACGTCCTACGACTACACCCGGCCGTACTGGGACCAGATCGGGGCGACAGTCGCCGGCCGCCACGTCTTCGACATGACGGACGGCTGGGACGGGAAGCCTCCGAGCGGGATCGACCACGTGGTCGTCGTGACGCACCGGCCGAAGCCCGAGGGCTGGGACCCCGAGGCGCCGTTTCACTTCGTCGACGGCGTCGAGGCAGCCGTGGCCAAGGCGCAGGAGCTTGCGGGTGACCGCATGGTCGAGGTCGCCGCCGGCGACGTCGGTGGCCAGGTGCTTGCCGCGGGCCTGGTCGACGAGGTGCGCATGGACGTCGTACCCGTCGTGTTCGGGTCCGGCAAGCGCTACTTCGGGTCGGTCCACGCGCAGCACCTGTTGGAGGATCCTGACGTGGTGATTCAGAGCAACCGGGTGCTTCACCTGCGCTATCGGGTGCTCCGTTGACCGATCTGAGCGGGTACGCGATGAAGTCCACTGCGAACGGTGACACAAGATCGGGCCTCCGGCTGCGTTTGCGCATCGCTGTCCCTGGTCGGGCAGCCGACGCCGATCCGCCCCAGCACCTCACCTGCGGCAAGTTCACCTCAAGATCACTGGTTGCCGGTTTCCGTCGTATCTTTGGCCGACCCCCAGGAAGAGCGGCTTTTCACCAATGCAGGGTGTAGTCGCGGGGTCTGAATCCGCCTGTCTCGAGTAGGGATCGGGCGATGTAGTTGGTGAGGTTGCGGAAGCCGAGGGCGGAGCCGCGCAGGTGCTCCAGGCGGCCCGTTGATCGCTTCGGTTGGACAGTTTCCGCTCCGTGCTAACTGTCATGTCCCGGGAGGTGTGTCAAACGTGTGTCCCGGGACGTGTGTCATGGGGTGGGGGTGAGGCGGACGTAGCGGGTGTCGTTGGTGGTGGCATGGCCGATGGGGTGGCCGTCCGCGGTGTAGACGGTGATGTGGTGGTGGTCGCGGATGGCGGTGAGGTGGTGTCCGCGCCAGGCGCAGCCGATGCCGATGCGGGCGGGGCCGACGCGGATGGTTCCGGTGTCGGAGACGCGGGGTCGGTGGATGGTGGCGTCGGTTTGGATCGGTAGGGCTTGGGGTCCGCCGTGGTGTGGCGCGGTGTGCCAGGTGTGGTGTGGGGTTGCCCGGCCGGGTAGGGCGCTGTGGCGGCGGTGGTTGTAGTGCTCGCGGTAGGTGTCGAGCAGTCGTTGCAGTTGCCCCAGGGTGCGGGGTTGGTGGGGTTGCGCGGTGAGCCATTTCTTCAGGGTCTGGTGGTGGCGCTCGACTTTGCCGCAGGTCTGTGGGTGGTAGGGGCTGGAGTGGATCAGTCGGGTGCCGTGTTGGTGCAGGGTTTGGGCGAAGCGTGATGGGCCGGCGTTGTCGTGGCGATGGCGGCTGGTGAATGCGGCGCCGTTGTCGGACAAGACGATCGCGGGTGCGCCGTGGTTGGTGATGGCGTGGCCGATGGCGGCGATCGCGGCGGTGGCGGTTTCGGCGGTGGCGGCGTGGCAGGTCACGAGCATGCGGGTGCAGTCGTCGATGACGTCGAACACGGCGACGAGACGACCGTCGGTGAGAGTGATCATGGTCGCGTCGATCTGGTAGCAGTCGCGGGGTTGGGCGTAGGCGAAGCGGCGCCAGGAACAGCGGGGCCTCTTGGCAGGGTTGCGGTGCAGCAGGTCATGGCGCGACAGCACCCGGTTGATCGTGGATCGTGACGGCACCGACCACGCGGGGCTGGTCTCGGCGTGGATGCGCACCAGTTCGTCGTGGATGTGATCCGCGCCGTTGTCCACGCCCAACTCGGCGCGCAGCTTGCAGATCCAGGCGTCCAGTTCCGGCGGGGCCTGGCCCGGGCTGTGGTGCGGCCGGCTCGATCGGGCTCGCCACGCACCCTCGGCGTTGATCCGCGCCCGGTGTCGGTAGAACGTGCGCGGGTTGACCCCGTTGTCACGACACCACTGCTGCACGTTATCGATTTTCACCCCTGCGGTGAGCAGGGCATCCACCGCGCTCATGACCTGACGCCGAATCGCCATGGCTTGCAGTCAAGCCCGACAACGCACCCCCACCTACAAAGCTGATCTTGTGACACAGGAACCGGGACATGAACTGCGACAGAGGTCATGGGACTGAACAGGGTGCCGGGCCGGTCGAAGTAGGCCAGTACGTCAGCGGCTCGCTTGCTCAGGGTGCGGCCGAGCTTGGCGATCTCGACCAGCGGCCTGGGGACGCCGGCGCTGAGCGACTCGATCAGCTTGACCATCAGCTCGCGGCCCGCGGCTGGGTCGGGGTGCCGGTAGGCGGCGATCATCCGCTGGTAGATGCCCCAGGTGGCCTCGACCTCGACGTGCTCATCGATGGCGAACAGGGCCGTGAGTCGGGCGGCCTGCTTGTCGGTGAGCAGGTCGGCACCGGTGTGCAGGGTTCGCCGGGCACGGTAGAGCGGGTCGTTCTTACGGCCGCAGCGGCCGCGGGTGGTCTGCTGAACGCGGCGGCGGCAGTCGTTGAGGGCGTCGCCGGCAAGGCGCACCACGTGGAAGGGGTCCACCACCGCGACCGCGGCGGGGATCTCCTCAGCGGCGGCGGTCTTGAAGCCGGTGAACCCGTCCATCGCGACGACCTCCACGGCCTCGCGCCACGCCTGGGGGCGCTGGGTAAGCCAGGCCTTGAACGCGGCCTTGGAGCGGTCCGGCTCGCCGCGCTGAACTACCAGGTGCGGGCGGCCGAGTGGGAGTGGACGTACACCGATGCCAACGGCACGCCGATGCGGGCGACGAGCCGCGCCTTCGTCGATCGCAATGGGCACGCGTACACGATCGGCTGGACCACCTCGGACGCCGAGTGGTCGGTCAGCCGGGGGATCTTCGAGCTGATCACGGATGGCTTCCAGGGGCTGCCGCTAGCCGCCGGCTCGCCGAGTGCCCCACCGGCAGGAGGTGCGGGGCGCCCGTCGACCGGGCCGGGCAGTGGTTCGACTGCCGCTGCGGGGATCCCAGGGCGGCAGCCCTCGGCGACGGCGGCTCCACCACCCACTGCGCCGGTCCGGCCGGCCGGCGCCAAGCAGATCGTCGGCAAAGAGACCGGGCTCTGCCTCAACAGCGGCGAACGCGACGGCGTGCGGGTTACGCTGCGCAAGTGCCAGGAGGTGCGGAACCAGTGGTGGTCCTTCTCGTCCGACGGCACCATCCGGGTAGGCAGCCTCTGCTTGGACGTCGCCTGGGGTGAGAAGCGCGACGGCGTTGCCGTGCAGTCCGCCAACTGCACCACCGTGCATGCCCAGAAGTGGGAGTGGATCGAGAAGGATGGGCGCCGCTCACCTTTCAACCGCCTGACCGGCAGGTGTCTGGACGTCGACGGCCACGCGGCGGGCGCGCCGATGATGATCTGGACCCCGCGTGTTCAACGCGAAGCAGACGTTCAACCAGAAGTAGGCTGCCGTCGACGCTGCTGTCAGCGGCGATGATGCCCGCCACCGCGGTGCCGGAACCGACGCAGTCAGTGTCGCCGCGTCCATTGCCGACGGTCACGTCCGCTCCGACGGCGACCGGCCGCAGTGCAACGGGAACGCCAACCAGAAAGGCGGGCCAGCCTCGGGCCGATTGGGGCGGAATAGCTGACGATTCGCAGCGAAAGCCGCCGCCACCGGGGAAGATGGTCAACCGGGGATAGGGGCGTGGCGACGAACCCGGGGGACCAGGCGTGCTCGGAACCAGCCTCCTGGGCCGGCTTCGTCGTCGTGACCCGGGGGATGCCGTCCTGCGGCGTGCTGCACGCCTGACGCTCGTCGCCTCCCTCGTCTTCTACGCCTGCCGCTACGGCGCGGGGAACCCAGTGCTGGCCACGTACGGCCTGTTCGGCACGGTCGCCGCCGGGTCGTTCGCGCAGTTGCCCGGTCCGGCGCCCCAGCGGGCGCGGATCCTGATCACGTCGCTGCCGGTGGTCTGGGCGCTGATCACCGTGGGCACGCTGCTGGCGTGGAGCACCTGGGCGGCGGCCGGCGGGATGCTGGTCATCGGGTTCGTCGTGGCGTTCGCCGGGGTCGGCAACCCGCGCCTCGTCGGGCTGGGCAGCGCGTTCCAGCTCTTCTACATCCTGGCGTCGTTCCCGCCGTACCAACCGGGCACCCTGCCGCAGCGGCTGGGTGGGGTCACGCTCGCCATCGTGCTGCTCGCTGTGGCCGAGGTGGTCCTCTGGCCCGATCCGGTTCCGGTCTCCTACCGGCAACGACTCACCGACGCCTCGGATGGCGTCGCGGCGTTCCTCAATGCCACGTCGGACGCGCTGGCCGACCCGCACGGCGGTCACGGCGGTCGGGAGACGCACCGCGAGCAGGCGTACGGCGCGGTGGCGGGGCTCGCCCTGAGCCGTACACCCGCGGCGTGGGCACCGATCGCCGCCGGCGCTCGTGACCGGGCACTGCGGATCTGCGCGTCGGCGCTGCGGGAGGTCCTCGCGGAGGCGGACCGACTGGCGGCTGACGGCCCACCGGCGCAGACTACGGACCTGCCGGCGGCGCGGCTGCTGCGGTCGTGCGCCGACACGACCCGTGCCGCCGGCCGGAGCCTGTCTCCGGGTACGCCGCCAGTTGACCTCGGCAACCTGGACGCCGCGATCGGGCGGGCCGAGGGGGCGTACCCCGCTGGGCAGGACGGCGGCCGCGCCGTGCCGGACGTGTTCCGGTTGTGCCGGGACGCCACCGCGCTGGCCCTCGCCGACCAGGTGCGGGTCTTCGCCGTCGGTACTCGGGTGGCCAGCGGATCGCGACCCGACGATGGGGATACCTACTCAGGGCTCTTCGAGTACGCGAGGCGCAGTCCATGGACGTTGTACTGGCGGCAGTTCCGCGCCCACCTGGCGCCCCGCTCCGAACACCTGCACAGCTCGCTGCGGCTGGCCGTGGCGCTGGCCATCGCCCGGGTGGCCGCCGGGGTGTTGCAGCTCACCCACGGCTTCTGGGTGCTGCTGGCCACCCTCACCGTCCTGCGCACCTCGGCCGCCGACACCCGCACCGCGCTGCGGCCCGCCGTGCTGGGCACGATCGCCGGCGCCATCGTCAGCGGACTGCTGATGTTCGTCATCGACGAGCCGATCGTCTACGCCGTCGCGTTGCCGTTCGCCCTGATGCTGGCCTTCGGCGTCGGTCGCCTGCTGGGTCCGGTCTGGCAACAGGCGCTGTTCACCCTGCTGCTGACGTTCGTCTTCGCCCAACTCGGCCCCAAAGGATGGCGGCTCGCCGAGGCCCGCCTGGTCGACGTTGTGCTCGGCGCGGTGATCGGCGTGCTGGTCGGCGTGGCGATGTGGCCGCGCGGCGCAAGCCACGACCTTCGGCGCAACGCCGCCCGCTACCTGGCGGCCAGCGGAGTCGCGGTCGAGCAGACCGTCCAGGCGCTGCTCGGCGGTCCTCCGCCCGAGCGTGCCTTCCACCGGGTTGGTCAGCGGATGATCCTGGTTGACTCGTCGCACTGCCAGTACCACTCGGAGCGGCACGATCCGTCGAGCCGGCGGGTGGACTGGGACGCGGTCCTGGGCGCCGGGCACCACGTGATGTCCGGCGCTGAGTCGCTGCTGCGGCGTAACCCGCCCGGCTGCCTCGCCGGCTGGCCGCCGGCCACGGCATTGCTGCGGGAGTCCGCCGGCGAGCTGCGCTCGGCGTACGACGACCTCGCCGACCAGGTCGAGCACGGCCGACCTTCGGGGCCGGTGCCCACCCCGCCCGGCTGCGTCGACGAACTCGACCGGATCCGCCCGTTGCTCGGCGAGGTCGACTCGCGGTCCTCGGTCCGGCATCTGGTGGAGGCCGATCGGTGGCTCGCCAGTCTCGCCGACAGCCTCGCCCGGATCCACCCGCCCGCCCCTGATTCGGCCGACCGAGACGGGAAGGCGTGAGCCCGAGCGGGTGGGATGCGCTCGGATGACGCCGGACCCGAGCAGCTCAACAGCGCTGCTGGACCGGCAGGGTGTCGGCGGCGAGCGTGATACCTCAGTGTCATATCTATACCTCAGTCATCACGCTTGTTACGGCGATGCCCGCCCGCCGCCGACGGGTAGCTCATCGGTGTGCCGCAGGCCGCCGGTCGCCAATTGGCCGTGCCCATGCCAGGGCGCTCCGCCTAGCGTCGGTCGCGTGGACATTGAGCAGGCACAGAAGCTCTGGCAGCCGGAGCCCGGCTGGTTGAACACCGCCTCCTACGGGTTGCCGCCCGAGCCGGCCTGGACGGCGATGCAGGAGGCTCTGGCCGACTGGCGGGTCGGCCGGACGTCCTGGGAGGGCTGGGGGGACTCCGTGAACCGGGCCCGGACCGCGTTCGCCGGCCTGATCGGGGTGCCGGGCGAGGACGTGGCGGTCGGCGCGACCGCCTCGCAGATGCTGGCCCCGGTCGCGGCGTCGCTGCCGGCCGGTACGACGGTGCTGGTTCCCGAGGTCGAGTTCACCTCGAACCTCTTCCCCTGGCTGGTGCAGGAGGAGCGCGGCGTCAACGTCCGCACCGTGCCGCCGGAAGGGCTGGTCGACGCGATCGACGCCGACACCGACCTGGTCGCGTTCAGCCTGGTGCAGTCGGCCGACGGCCACGTCGCGGCGTACGACGAGATCGTGGCTGCGGCCCGCGCGCACGGTGCGCTGATCGTGGTGGACGCGAGCCAGGCGTGCGGCTGGCTGCCGTTCGACGGGAGCCTGGCCGACGTGGTGGTGGTGAGCGGTTACAAGTGGGTGATGGGCCCGCGTGGCTGCGCGTACGCCTATCTGGCCCCGGCGTTGCGTGACCGGCTGCGCCCGGACGCCGCCGGCTGGTACGCGGGCCGCGACCCGCACGCCTCCTACTACGGCCCGCCGCTGCGACTGGCCGACGACGCTCGCCGGTTCGACATCTCACCGGCCTGGTTCAGCTGGGTCGGGGCCGCGCCCGCCCTGGAGTTGATCGCCGAGATCGGCGTGCCGGCGATCCAGGCGCACGACGTGGCGCTGGCCAACCGGTTCCTGACCGGGCTGGGCCGCCCGCCGGGGGAGAGCGCGATCGTCACCGTCGACGTGCCCGACGCGGAGCGGCGGCTGGCGGCGGCCGGAATCCGCGCGGCGGTACGGGCCGGGCGGGTCCGGGCGTCGTTCCACCTCTACTCCACCGAGGCCGATGTGGACGCCGCGCTGACGGCGCTGACCGGCTGAGCCGGTCAGCGCCACGCCCGCTCAGGCCAGGTGACCGCCGATCTTCGTGTACCCGCGCAGCAGGTCCCGCGAGATGATCAGCCGCTGCATCTCGTCGGTGCCCTCGAAGATCCGGTACAGCCGGACCTGCCGGTACCAGCGCTCGATGGGCAGCTCCCGGGTGTAGCCCATGCCGCCGTGGATCTGGAGCACCCGGTCGACCACCCGGTTGACCATGCCGGCGCCGTAGAGCTTGCCCATCGACGAGGCGTGTCGCGGGTCCATGCCCTGGTCGACCGTCCACGCCGACTTCAGCACCAGCCAGCGGGCGGCCTCCAGCTCGGTCTCCGAGTCGGCGATCATCCACTGGATGGCCTGGTTGGTGCCGATCTTCGCGCCGAAGGTCTCCCGGGTGTTGGCGTGGTCGATCGCCATCTGCAGGACCCGTTCGGCGATGCCGATGGCGTGCGACGGGATGGTGTAGCGGCCCTTGCCGATCCACTCCATGCCGAGGGTGAAGCCCTGCCCGATCTCGCCGAGGATGTTGCGGTGCGGCACGCGGACGCCGTCGAAGATCAGCGACGCCGGGCCGCCCTCGCCCATGGTCTGGATGAACTCCGAGCGCCAGCCCATCGACCGGTCCACCAGGAACGCGGTGGCCCCGCCGTTGCGGGCGCCCTTCTCCCGGTCGGTCACCGCCACCACGATGGCGAAGTCGGCGTCGTTGCCGCCGGTGATGAAGGTCTTCTCGCCGTCGAGGATCCAGTCGTCGCCGTCGCGGCGGGCGGACAGCCGGATGTTCGCCGCGTCCGACCCGGCGCCCGGCTCGGTGATCGCGAAGCAGGAGCGCCGCTCGCCCTCGATGGTCGGGATGAGGAACTCCTGCTTCTGCTCCTCGGTGGCGTGGAACAGAATGTTGTCCGCCTCGCCGCCGAAGCGGAACGGCACGAAGGTGTGGCCCAGCTCCGTCCAGATCAGTGACTGGAGTACGGCCGGCAGGTCCATCCCGCCGTACTCCTCCGGCGTGGCCAGGCCCCAGAACCCGAACTTGCGGGCCTTGAGTTGCAGCTCGCGCACCTCGGAGTGGTCCAGGCCCGGCTGGTGCGCGCGCTCCCGGCGGAGCACCTCCGCCTCCAGCGGCATCACCTCGCGGCGGATGAACGACCGGACGGTGTCCCGTACCGCCCGCTCCTCGTCGGTCAGCGAAAAGTCCACGGTGGTCCTCCTGGCGTTGGCGCAGCCGGTCACCCTTAAACTAGCGGTGTAAGTTTTGCTGCGTCCAGACCCTACTGCCGAGACCGCGAGGAGCGCAGTGCCCCGACCACGTCAGCCCCGGCTCACCCGGCAGCTCATCGTCGAGACCGCCGCGGCGGTGATCGACGCTGAGGGCCTGTCGGCGTTCTCCACCCGCCGGCTCGCCGCCGAGCTGGGCGTGCGCGGTCCCTCGCTCTACAACCACTTCGCCACCAAGGACGAGATCCTGGACGCGGTGGCCGACACGGTCGCCGCCGCCGTCGACACCAGCGGCTTCGCCAGCCGGGACTGGGCCGCCGCGCTGCGCGACTGGGCCTGGTCGTATCGACGGGCGCTCACCGCGCACCCGAACATCGTGCCGTTCCTGGCTCAGGGGCCCGGGCGTCGGCCCGCCGCGCTGGCCATGGCCGACGCGGTCTACGGCGGGCTGGTGCGTGCCGGCTGGCCGCCGGCCCGGGCCACCCACATCGGGGCGGCGCTGCGGTACTTCGTGGCCGGGTCGGCGCTTGGCTCGTTCGCCCGGGGCTTCGTCGAGGACCCCGAGCTGTACGCCGCGCACTATCCGCACCTGCGCCAGGCGCACCGGCTCGCCGAGCACCAGCAGAGCGTGGACGAGGGCGCCTTCGCCCTCGGCCTGGACGCCCTGCTGCACGGCCTGGCCGCCGAGTACGCCCGCACCGTCGGCCCACTCGACCCGGTGGAGTCCGCCCGGCCCAGCGGGTAGCGTCCAAACTCCCAGCGCTAGTTTCCTCGCCCATCGCCCACCCCCGAAGGGACGACATGGACCTCGCCGCCCCGCCGTCGCAGGTGCTGCCCGACGCCCTGCGCCTCCGGCGCCACCTGCACATCGCCGGCGAGTGGACCGAGTCCACCGCCAGCGACGTGATCGGAGTGGAGAACCCGAGCACCGGTGAGCTGATCGGGCAGGTGCCGGCCGGCACCCCGGCCGACGTGGCCCGCGCCGTCGCCGCGGCCCGCGCCGCCTTCCCCGGCTGGTCGGCCGCCGCCCCCGCCGAGCGGTCCGCTCACCTCGACCGGCTGCACACCGCGCTCGCCGCGCGCGCCGACGACCTCGCCCGCACGATCACCGCGGAGATGGGCGCGCCGCTCAAGCTCGCCACCCGGGTGCAGGTCGGGTTGCCGCTGACCGTGCTGCGCGACCACGTCGCGCTCGCCGCCCGCCCCCCGGTCGAGGAGAGCGTCGGCAACTCCCTCGTCGTCCGCGAACCGATCGGGGTGGTCGGCGCGATCACCCCGTGGAACTACCCACTGCACCAGGTGATGGCGAAGCTGGCGCCCGCGCTGGCGGCCGGCTGCACGGTGGTGCTCAAGCCCAGCGAGCTGACCCCGTTGACCGCGTACCTGCTCTTCGACGCCGTCACCGAGGCCGGGCTGCCGCCGGGTGTGCTCAACCTGGTCCCCGGCACCGGCCCGGTGGTCGGCGAGGCGCTCGCCGGGCACCCCGACGTCGACCTGGTCTCGTTCACCGGCTCCACCGCCACCGGCGCGCGGATCATGCGGCTCGCCGCCGACCGGATCGCCCGGGTCGCGCTGGAGCTGGGCGGCAAGTCCGCCAACGTGATCCTTCCCGACGCCGACCTGGCCACCGCCGTCAAGGTGGGCGTCGGCAACGCCCTGATCAACTCCGGCCAGACCTGCACCGCGTGGACCCGGATGCTGGTGCACCGAGACCGGTACGCCGAGGCACTCGACCTGATCGCCGCGGCGGTGGCCGGCTATCGCCTCGGCGACCCGTTCGACCCGGCCACCCGGCTCGGCCCACTGGTCTCCGCCGCCCAGGCCGAGCGGGTCCGCGGCCACGTCGACCGGGCCCTCGCCGACGGCGCCCGACTGGTCGTCGGCGGCCCGGACGCCCCGGTGCCCGCCCGGGGGCACTTCGTCGCCCCGACCGTCTTCGCCGACGTCCATCCGGACAGCGCGCTCGCCCAGGAAGAGGTCTTCGGCCCGGTGCTCGCCGTCATCCCGTTTGACAACACCGACGAGGCGGTGGCCATCGCCAACAACTCGAAGTACGGGCTGGCCGGGGCGGTCTGGTCGGCCGACACGGACGCCGCGCTGGCGGTGGCCCGGCGGCTGCGCACCGGCGCCGTCGACATCAACGGCGCGCAGTTCAACCCGCTCGCCCCGTTCGGCGGTTACAAGCAGTCCGGCCTCGGCCGGGAGTTGGGCGTGCACGGCCTCGCCGAGTTCTGCGAGCTGAAGGCGATCCAGCGATGAGCGGCCCGGTCACCGTGCGGGCGCTGGTCGCGCGCGGGTCCGGCGCCGAGCTGCGGGTCGAGCAGGTACGCCTGCCCGCGCCCGGCCCCGGCGAGCTGCGGGTGACGATCCACGCCGCCGGCGTCTGCCACTCCGACCTGTCCATGGTGAACGGCACCCTCGCCGCGAAGTTCCCGCTGGTGCTCGGGCACGAGGCGACCGGGGTGGTGGCCGAGGCCGGGCCGGGCAGCCGGCTGGCGGTCGGCACGCCGGTGGTGCTCAACTGGGCGCCCGCCTGCCGGGCCTGCTGGTGGTGTCAGCACGACGAGCCGTGGCTCTGCGCCGCCAACACCGCGCCGACCGTGGCGCGCGGCGAGACCGACGACGGCACCCCGCTGCACCTCACCCTCGGCCTCGGCGCGCTCGCCGAGGCGGTAGTGGTGCCCGAGAGCGCCGTCATCCCGATCCCCGCCGGGCTGCCCCCCGAGCGGGCCGCCCTGCTCGGCTGCGCGGTGCTCACCGGCGCTGGCGCGGTCCGCAGCACCGCCCGGGTGGCCCCCGGCGAGTCGGTGGCGGTGATCGGGCTCGGCGGGGTCGGGCTCGCCGTGCTCACCGCGGCCCGCCGGGCCGGCGCCACGCCGATCCTCGCCGTCGACGTCGCCGAGGCGAAGCGCGACCTGGCGCTCGCTGCCGGCGCGACCGACTTCCTGCTCTCCGACGACCGGCTCTCCAAGGACGTGCGGGCGCGCACCG
The DNA here is from genome assembly GCF_036059255.1 of Micromonospora sp. NBC_00389. Taxonomy (NCBI): domain Bacteria; kingdom Bacillati; phylum Actinomycetota; class Actinomycetes; order Micromonosporales; family Micromonosporaceae; genus Micromonospora; species Micromonospora sp. NBC_00389. The sequence continues at coordinate 3,925,804 of NZ_CP107947.1, forward strand.
AGGGTCGGGGCGTCGACCACGCCTTCGAGTGCGTCGGTCGCGCCGCCACCATCCGGGCGGCCTGGCGGCTCACCCGGCGCGGGGGAGCGGTGACCGTGGTCGGCATGGGCGCCAAGGACGACATGGTCAGCCTCGGCGCGCTGGACATCTTCCACTCCGCCCGTACGCTGCGCTCCTCGGTGTACGGCTCGTCTGACCCCGACCGCGAGGTGCCCGAGCTGGCCCGGGCCGCGCTCGACGGCACCCTGGACCTCGCGCCGTTGGTCAGTGGGGTGGTCACCCTCGACGAGGCGCCGGCCGCGTTCGATCGGCTGGCCCGGGGCGAGGGCGCCCGCTGGGTGGTCAGCTTCCCGGGCTGAGCTGAGGTCCGGCCGGCGGCCGCTGCTCGATCAACGCGGCGTAGCCGTCGAGGAGCCGCCGCAGGCCGAACTCGAAGACGCTCTCCAGGTCGAGGTCCAGGTCGCCCTCGTCAGTGAGCGCGGCCATCGTGGAGTAGCCGCCGCTCGCGATCACGTGCTGGAACGTGGTCACCTGGCGGTCCACCCACTGCTCGTCGGTGAGGCCGCTGTCCTGCTCCGCCTGCGCCCGCATCTCCAGGTTCGTCGCGATGCCACGTACGTACGCCATCAGCGTGATGGCGACGTGCCAGCGCACGTGCCGGTCGAGGCCCGCACCGGCGGTGGCCCGCAGGCCCCACTCGGTGTGCGCCATGGCATGGGGCAGCACCTGCGGGCGGGCGATCGAGATGACGTGCGGCAGCCAACGGTGCCGCCGGTAGGTCGCCCACTGCGCTCGGGCGAGCAGCTCCAGCCGGGCCCGCCAGCCGGCTGGCGCGACCGCCGGCAGCGGCGCGTTGGCCAAGGCCGTGTCCGCCATCGTGAGGATCAGCTCATCCCGGCCGCGCACGTGCCGGTAGAGCGACATCGTGGACACCCCCAGCTCGGCGGCGATCTGCCGCATCGACACAGCAGCCAGGCCGCCCGCGTCGGCCCGGGCGATCGCGGCCCGGACCAGCCGCTCCCGGGTCAGATCCCGCTCCGCGCCGTCGCCGCTCCGACGCGCCTGCGGCACTGCCGCGTGGGGCGGGGCGACCACGGTGCCCGCCCCCGGCCGGGTCAGCACCATCCCTTCGTCGCGTAGCAGCGCGAGGACCTTGGTGGCGGTGGCGATGGCCACCCCGTGCTCGCGGGTGAGCTGCCGGGCCGACGGCACCCGATCGCCCGGACGCAGCTCGCCGAGGTCGATCCGGCGGTGGATCTCCGCGGCGATCCGCCGGTACGGCGGCTCGGAACCGGTCATGGAACACCTCCGGTGCGGCGTACTAGTACGAGCCGCTCCCAGCGACCCTCCCCGGCCGAGCGTACTAGGTCGGAACGGGCCCACTGAGCACGGTGGAAACTACGGTTCAGCGCGCGGGGGAGACCTCCCGTCCGGACCTCGGCGACGGCTGGGTTGACGGTGTACACGCAATCTCAGGAGCGGTGCGATGAACGACAGGACCGTACTCATCTCCGGCGCTGGTGTGGCCGGCCCCGCGCTGGCCTTCTGGCTGCGCCGGCACGGCTTCGCCGTCACCGTCGTGGAGCGGGCGGCCGGGCTCCGCCCCGGCGGGCAGGCGGTGGACGTGCGGGGGACCGCCCGTGAGGTCGTCGACCGGATGGGGCTGACCGCCCGGATCCGGGCCGAGTGCGTCCGGGAGCAGGGCATGGCGTACGTCGACGCGCGGGGTCGGGTGCGCAGCCGGATGCCGGTGCACGCCTTCGACGGCGAGGGCGTCGTGGCGGACATCGAGATCGAGCGCGGCGACCTGGCCCGCTTGCTGTACGAGGAGACCCGCGCCGACGTGGAGTACCTCTTCGACGACTCGATCGAGACGCTCACGCAGACCGGGGACGGGGTGCGGCTCACCTTCGCGCGATCCGCACCGCGCACCGTGGGCCTGGTCGTCGGGGCAGACGGCTCGCACTCGCGTACCCGGGCGCTGGCCTTCGGCCCCGAGTCGGCGTACGTCCGCCCGCTCGGGGCCTACCTGGCCTACTTCACCACTCCGTACCGGAACGAGAGCGGCTGGTTCGAGATGCACAACGCTCCGGGCGGCCGGGTGGTCGCCACCCGACCGAACCGGCACGGCCGAACGAGCGCGCTGTTCAGCTTCGTCTCCCCGCCGATCGACCTAGACCGCCGGGACCGGGACGCCCAGCAGCGGTTCCTCGCCGAGCGCTTCGCCGACGTCGGCTGGCGGACCGGGGAACTGCTGGCGGCGATGCCCGACGCCCCCGACTTCTACTTCGACCGGTACGGGCAGGTGCGGATGGACACCTGGAGCACCGGGCGGGTAGCGCTGCTCGGCGACGCCGCCTGGTGCCCGTCCCCACTGACCGGGCAGGGAACGAGCCTGTCCCTGGTCGGGGCGTACGTGCTCGCCGGTGAGCTGGCGGCCGCCCGTGGTGACCACGTCGTCGCGTACCGCCGCTACGAGGAGACGCTGCGGGCGCCCGTGGCGCGCGGGCAGGAAATTCCGGGTGGAGGCATCTCCGGCTTCCTGCCGGCGACCCGGACCGCGATTCGCCTGCGCGACACAGCTATGCGCGCGATGACCTCCCGCCCGTTGCGGAAGCTCACCGCGCGGCTCGTCTTCAGCCAGGCCGGCGGGCTGGCCCTGCCCGACTACGCCGTCAGCGCGTGACGATCGTCGGGTGACCCGGCCCCACCCGGTGCGGGTGGGGCCGGTCCCGGTCACTTGCCGGTGACGATGCCCGGGTTGATACAGAGACCCGGGTTGGCGCCGTTCTTCTCGGCGATCTCCAGGCAGCGGGTCACCTTGTCGACCTTCGCGTTGGTCTCGGTGATCTGCTTGGAGATCTCGGCGTTCTTGCGGTCCTGCTCCAGGTTGCGGGTCTGTGCCAGCTTGTCCTGGAACGCCTTGATGTTGCTCTCGGTCTTTTCGTCGTGGTTCACCCGGGTGATGGTCACCGAGAGGATGTCCACGTCGGTGGCGAGCCGGGTGTCCGCGCTGGCCTTGATGTTCGCCGCGAACGGCTTCAGGTCGACGTTGAGGTCACCGGTCTGTGCGTCGATCTTCTCCAGCGGGTTGTACGCGGCGAACGCGTCGTTGACCGCGCTGTCGAGCTGCACGCCCACCCGCTGGCCCCGGAAGCTGGTGAAGTCTCCCTTGTAGTCCATGAACTGCTTCGGCGCGTTCTCCGGCTTGACCTGCCACTCGATGAGCACCTCGACGCAGGCGTCGGCGAGCGTGCCGGTGCGGACCCGGACGCAGTTGTTGCCGCCGATGTGGTCGTACTTCTGCCGGCCCGCGTCCCACTCGCCGACCTTCTGCCAGGGGGCCACCCACTTCAGGCCGGATCCGGTCACCTCGCCGGTGGGCTTGCCGAAGCTGGTGACGATGCCGACCGAGCGGATGGGCACCGAGTGGGCGCTGGAGGCGACGCCGATCAGCACGGTGACGGCGAGGAGGCCGAGCGCCGCGAGGGCGGCCGTCCGTTTCACCGCGCTTCTGGGGGCGACGAGCGCCAGGACGGCGCTGATCGCCAGGGCGACGGCGAAGACGATCGCCATGGTGAAGCCGACGGGCATGGGTTGGGGGCCTTCCGCTGGGCTGTGTGGATCATCAACCTAGGCGGCTCGGTCAAGGCGGCGACGCCGGGGAGTGGCGTTTGCGCACGTCTCCTGCCGGCCGAATATGGATGCCATCGACATGGCTCGACTCGCGGGGGCGGCCGTACGTTTCCTCCACGCGACGGCCCTGTGACCACGGTCACCGAATCGACCGTCGCCGCGACCATGCGGAGGATGAGGCGATGACCGGGCAAGCGCTCCTGTCGGCCCGAGGGCTGACCAGAGACTTCCGGGGCTTCCGGGCGGTCGACGACGTCGACCTCGACGTCGCGCCGGAGAGTGTGCACGCGCTGGTCGGCCCCAACGGCGCCGGCAAGACCACCCTGTTCAACCTGCTCACCGGCTTCCTGCGACCCAGCGGCGGGCGGATCGAGCTGGCCGGGCGGGACGTCACCGGGCTGCCCCCGGAGCAGGTCGCCCGGCTCGGCGTGGCCCGCTCGTTCCAGATCACCAGCCTCTTCCCGCAGCTCTCCGCCCGGGAGCACGTCGCGCTGGCCCTCCAGTCGTCGAGCGGGCTGGGCTGGCGGTTCTGGCGCTCGGCGAAGCTGATGGGCCGCTACACCGAGCGTGCCGACGAGCTGCTGGCCATGGTGGGGCTGGCCGACCTGGCGGACGCCCCCTCCGAGTCGCTGGCGTACGGGCGCAAGCGGGCACTGGAGCTGGCGATCGCCCTGGCACTGGACCCGAAGGTGCTGCTGCTCGACGAGCCGACCGCCGGGATGGGCCTCGAAGACGTCGACCGCACCGTCGAGCTGATCGGCCGGGTCCGCCAGGGCCGGACCGTGGTGATGGTCGAGCACAACATGAGCGTGGTCGGCCGGCTCGCCGACACGGTCACCGTGCTGCAGGCCGGCAAGGTCCTGGTCGAGGGCCCGTACGAGCAGGTCCGCGCGGACGAACGCGTGATCACCGCCTACCTGGGAGCCGCTGATGCTGCGCATTGAGAACCTCTCCGCCTGGTACGGCGAGGCGCAGGTGCTGCGGGACGCCAGCCTGGAGGTCGCCGCCGGTGAGGTGGTCACCCTGGTCGGGCGCAACGGCGCCGGCAAGTCCACCCTGCTGCGCTGCGTGATGGGCCTGCACTCCGGCCAGCGCGGCACGGTGGAACTGGACGGGCGCGACGTCGGGAAGCTGCCGGCGCACCGGCGGGCCCGGCTCGGGCTGGGCTGGGTACCCGACGACCGCGGGGCGTACGCCACGCTGACCGTCACCGAGAACCTGACGCTGCCGCCCCGGGTTGGTCCCGACCCGTGGTCGCTGGAGCGCGTGTACGAGGCGTTCCCCGCCCTCTACACCCGGCGCGACTCCGCGGCCACCATGCTCTCCGGCGGCGAGCAGCAGATGCTCGCGCTGGCCCGGGTGCTGCGGATGGGTGCCCGGCTGCTGCTCTGCGACGAGCCCACCGAAGGGCTCTCCCCACTGCTCGTGCAGCAGGTCGGTGACCTGCTGCGGGAGGCCAAGCGGCACGGGGTGACCGTGCTGCTGGTCGAACAGAACCTGCACTTCGCCACCGGTGTCGCCGACCGGCACTACCTGCTGGCCGAGGGACGCGTCGCCGAGGCGATGGACAACTCCGAGGTGCGCTCGCGGGAACGCGAGCTGCTGGCGTACCTCGGGATCTGATTTTTCTCTCAACAACGATCCGCGCGACGAAGCGCGGAATGGATGGAGTGGGCATGCGCAGGACGGTGGGTGTGGCCGCGGCGTCGGCCGCGGTGGTGCTGGTCGCCGGTTGTGGCGGCGGTGGACCCCAGGCGGGCGGCGACCAGAAGCTGACCGGCGACAAGATCGTGCTGGGCGTGCTCAACGACCAGTCGGGGGCGTACTCGGAGTTGTCCGGGAAGAACTCGGTGACGGCGGTGGAGATGGCCATCGCCGACTTCACCGCCAAGTACGGCGACAAGGCGGTGACCAAGGACATCACCGTGGAGACCGCCGACCACCAGAACAAGCCGGACGTGGCCAACTCCAAGGCCCAGGAGATGTACGACCGCAAGGGCGTCGACCTGATCCTGGACGTGCCCACCTCCTCGGCCGCGTTGAAGGTCGCCGACGTGGCCAAGGAGAAGAAGAAGCTCTACTTCAACATCGGCGCCGCGACGACCGACCTGACCGGCAAGAGCTGCAACAAGTACACCTTCCACTACGCCTACGACACGTACATGCTGGCCAACGGCACGGGGAAGACCACCACCGAGCAGATCGGCAAGAACTGGTACATCCTGTACCCGAACTACGCCTTCGGTCAGGACATGGAGAAGAGCTTCTCCACCGCCATCACGGCGGCCGGCGGCAAGGTCGTCGGCAAGGACGGCGCGCCGTTCCCGAACACCAGCGGCGACTTCTCCACGTTCCTGCTCAAGGCGCCGAACCTGAACCCGAAGCCGGACGTGCTGGGCACCATGCAGGCCGGTGCGGAGCTGGTCAACGTGGTGAAGCAGTACAACGAGTTCAAGCTGCGGGACAAGGGCGTCGGCCTCGCGGTGGGGCTGATGTTCCTCACCGACATCCACTCGCTCACCCCGGCGGCGCTGGCCGGCACCACGTACACCGACGCCTGGTACTGGAACTTCGACGCGAAGAACCGGGAGTTCGCCGACCGGTTCCAGCAGAAGGCCGGCACCCGACCGACCTTCGCGCACGCGGCCAACTACTCGGCGGCGTTGCAGTACCTGGAGGCGGTGCAGGCCGCCGGCACCGACGACGCGGACGCCGTCGTCAAGGGCCTGGAAGGCAAGACGATCGAGGACGTCTTCCTGCGCAACGGCAAGATCCGCGCCGAGGACCACCGGGTGGTGCACGACGCGTACCTGGCCCAGGTGAAGCCGCAGTCCGAGGTCACCGAGCCGTGGGACTACGTCAAGGTGCTCAAGACGATCCCCGCCGCGGAGGCGTTCCGCGCGCCGTCAGCGGACTGCAAGCTGTGAGCGTGTGACGCTGTGTCCGGATTCGCGCAGAACACGTTCAACGGGTTGGTGAGCGGGGCGTTCTACGCCCTGCTCGCCCTCGGGCTCGCGGTCATCTTCGGCATGCTGCGGGTGGTCAACTTCGCCCACGGCGCGTTCTACATGCTCGGCGCGTTCGGCGCGTACGTGCTGCTCACCGAGGCGGGCGTGCCGTTCTGGGCGGCCCTGGTGATCATGCCGGTGGGGTTGGGCCTGCTCGGCATGGCGCTGGAGCGGGCGGTGATCCACCGACTGACCAGACTCGACCCGCTCTACAACTTCCTGCTCACCTTCGGCCTGACGCTGATCCTGCAGGATCTGGTGAAGCTGCGCTACGGCGTGCAGTCCAGCCCGTACGCCACCCCGTCGCTGTTGAGCGGGACGGTGAACTTCGGGCTCTTCGACTTCCCGACCTACCGGGTGTTCATCCTCGGCTTCGCGGTGCTGCTCTGCGTCGCGGTGTGGTGGGTGCTCACCCGGACCCGGATCGGCATGGTGGTCCGCGCGGCCACCGAGCGGCCCGACCTGACCCGGGCGTTCGGTATCGACGTCGGACGCTGGGTGACGCCGGTCTTCGGCTTCGGCATCGGGTTGGCCGGGCTGGCCGGCGTGCTGGCCGCGCCGATGCGCGCGGTCAACCCGCTGATGGGCGCCGATCTGATCATCGTGGTCTTCGCGGTGGTGGTGATCGGTGGGCTGGGCTCGATCTTCGGCTCGGTCGCCGCCGGTTTCGGCATCGGCCTGGTCCAGGCGTGGGGCGAGGCGTACCTGTCCAACTTTCCGATCGTGTCGCAGACGATCGTCTTCATCGTGATGGCCGTCGTGCTGCTCTGGCGGCCGGCCGGCCTGTTCGGTCGTGAGGAGGCGCCGGCATGACCAGCACTGTGGACACCCCGGCGGACGCGCCCCGAGCGGCGCCACCGTCCGGACTGGTCGCCGTGGCCCGCGCCCCTGGCTGGGTGCGGTACGCGCTGCTCGCCGTCGGGCTGGCCGCCGCCGCCTGGCTGCCCAACGGCCTCTACCCGGCGGTGGCGGTGGACATCCTCTGCTGGGCGCTGTTCGCGGTCGCCGTGGACCTGCTGCTCGGCTTCACCGGGCTGATGTCCTTCGGGCACGCCGCGTTCTGGGGCACCTCGGCGTACGTCACCGGGTTGGTGGCCATCCACGCCGGCCTGCCGTTCCCGCTGGCGGTGCTGGCCGGGGCGCTCGCCGCGGCCGTGCTGGCGGTGCCGATCGGTTACCTGGCGGTCAAGCGGACCGGCATCTACTTCGCCATGGTGACCCTGGCCTTCGCGCAGATGGTCTACTACGTCGCCAACGAGTGGCGCTCGGTGACCCAGGGCGAGAACGGCCTGCAGGGGGTGCCCCGGGAGCTGTTCGGCTGGGACCTCACCGACGACTACTACTTCTACTACGCGATCCTGCCGATCGTGCTGCTCGGGCTGGCCGCCGCCTGGCGGATCGTGCACTCGCCGTTCGGTCGGGTGCTGGTCGGCATCCGGGACAATCCGGCCCGGGCGCGGGCACTGGGCTATCCGGTGCACCGCTACAAGCTCACCGCGTTCGTGCTCTCCGGGTTCATCGCCGGGCTCGGCGGCGGGCTGTTCGCGGTCGGCCACCGCTTCGTCTCACTGGACGTGCTGCACTGGACCACCTCCGGCAAGGCGGTCATCGTGGTCGTGCTCGGCGGGATCGGCACGCTCTGGGGCGGGGTGCTCGGCGCCGGGATCGTGGTCCGGCTGGAGGACTGGTTGTCGTTCTCCGGGTTCGAGGCGATCGGCCTGGTCACCGGCGGCATCTTCGTCCTCGTCGTGGTGCTGTTCCGGCGCGGCATCTGGGGCAGCGCCGCCGCGCTGGCCCGCCGACTGGCGGCGCGCCGCCGGTAAATCCCGCGACGGCGCATCCACCGCGCGCTGTTTCAGCGAACCCCCGGGTAGGAGCGAACGCCTACCCGGGGGTACCTCTGGTCCTGGCTGACCGATGCTGGCGGATGCCGTGCGAGGGCGTCCGGGTCGGGCTGGACGTGTACCGCCGGGAGCCGGGCCGCCGCATGCCCGGCGACCTCCCGACCGCACCGAGCGGGCGTGGGCCGAGCGTGACGCCCACCACATACGATACGGATCCGTTCCGTATCGTTAATGCCGGCCTTACGCTGTCCGCAGTTACGAGTCTGGCCCGTATCGTATTGCGCGGCGGGTGAAACCGGGGGGAGAACCGGGCATGGAGCTGCACGACAACACCGGACACCCGAGGAGGTGGGCGATCCTGGGGGTGCTGGTGATCAGCCTCCTCGTGGTCGTCCTCGACAACACGATCCTCAACGTCGCCCTGCGCACCCTGGCCGACCCGGTGCACGGCCTCGGCGCCAGCCAGGGCGAGCTGGAGTGGTCCATCAACTCCTACACTCTGGTCTTCGCCGGGCTGCTGTTCACCTTCGGGGTGCTCGGCGACCGCGCCGGCCGCAAGCGCTTCCTGATGATCGGCCTGGCGCTGTTCGGGCTGGCGTCGTTGCTCTCCGCGTACGCCCAGAGCCCGGCCCAGCTGATCGCGGCCCGCGCCCTGATGGGGGTCGGCGGCGCGGCCATCATGCCGGTGACGCTGTCGATCATCTCCAACGTCTTCGACCCACGTGAGCGCGGCCGGGCGATCGGCGTCTGGGCCGGTGCGGTCGGACTGGCCGTGGCGATCGGCCCGATCCTCGGCGGCGCCCTGCTGGAGCACTTCTGGTGGGGCTCGGTCTTCCTGATCAACGTGCCGGTGGTGGCCGCCGGCGTGATCCTGGTCGCGCTGCTCGTCCCCGAGTCGCGCGACCCGCGCCCGGGCCGCGTCGACGTGCCCGGCGTCCTGCTCTCCGTGATCGGCCTGGTCGCACTCTCCTACGGCATCATCGACGGCGGCGAGCACGGCTTCGGCCGGCCGGTGGCCTGGGGCTCGATCCTGGTCGGCCTGGCGGTGCTGGCCTGGTTCGTGCAGCACGAGCGGCGCAGCGACCACCCGTCGCTGGACGTCCGGCTGTTCACGCTGCCCCGGTTCGCCGCACCCGTGGCCATCGTCGGCCTGGTGTTCTTCGCCGCGATGGGCGTGATGTTCTTCAGCTCGTTCTACCTGCAGCTGGTGCGCAACTACAGCCCGCTGCAGACCGGCCTGCTCTTCCTGCCCTTCGCCGGTGCCCAGCTGATCTTCGCGCCGCGCAGCGCCGCGATGGTCCGCCGCTACGGCGGCCGGGCGGTCGCCACCGTCGGGCTGGCGCTGACCACGGTGGCACTTGCCGCGTTCGCCTTCGTCGACGCGACGACCCCGATCTGGATCGTGCTGGTCGTGTTCTTCTTCCAGGGCGTCGGAATGGCCAACATCATGCCGCCGGCCACCGAGTCGATCATGTCGGCGCTGCCCCGCGAGAAGGCCGGCGTGGGCTCCGCGGTGAGCAACACCGTCCGCCAGGTGGCCGGCGCGCTCGGCGTGGCGGTCCTCGGCTCGGTGCTCTCCGCGGTCTACCGGGCCGACGTGGACGGTGCGCTGACCGGCCTGCCCGCGCAGGCCCGCGAGGCGGCCAACGAGTCGATCTCCGGGGCGTACGCGGCGGCCGGGCAACTCGGCCCGGCGGCGCCGACGCTGATCTCGGCGGCCAACGACGCCTTCGTCACCGCCATGCACTGGGCGGCAGCGCTGTCCGCAGTGGTCGCCGCGCTCGGGATCCTCGTGGTGCTGCGCTGGATGCCGGGCCGGGAGGCCGCGGCTGCCGTACCGGCGGCGCCGGCCGCCGAGCCCGAGTTGGCCGGGACGGCCTAGGTTCGGGGACAATGTCCGACATGACGTCCACAGCTGATGCTCCGCGGTCGCCTGGGCGGCCGCGGAGCCTCCGCGCCGATGAGGCGATCATCGAGGCCACCCTCGACCTGCTCGCCGAGGGCAGCACCATCGAAGCGCTCTCGATCGAGGCGATCGCTGCCCGCGCCGGGGTCGGTAAGGCCACCATCTACCGCCGCTGGGCCGGCAAGGACGCTCTGTTGCTGGACGCGCTGCGCCGGCTCAAGGGCGTCCTGCCGCAGCCCGAGGGGCACACCGTCCGGGACGACCTGATCCTGCTGGTCGGCGCGATCGGGAAGAACGTCGACCCGCGCGCGGCGAAGATCATGCCCTGCCTGGTGCCCGCGGTGAACCGCAGCCCGGACCAGTTCCAGCTCTACCAGAACATCATCGCCCCGCGCCGGCAGCTGATGCGCGAGGTGCTGCGACGGGGCGTCAGCGAGGGGGTGCTCCGGCCCGACCTCGACCTGGAGGTGACCATGGCGCTGCTTACCGGGCCGATGCTGATCCAGCGCGTGCTGCAGTGGAACCCGGAGCTGGACGAGCGGACCCTGCCAGAGCAGGTCGTCGACACCGTGTTGGAGGGCATCCAGGCCCGCTGACCCGGCCCGCTGGCTGACCGGTCGGGCCTGCCGGCCGGGGGTCAGCTGGCGGGGGCGCGGAGCCGGTGCAGGCGCAGCGCAAGCTGCACCTCCAACGCCCGCTCGGGCTTCTGCCAGTCGGCGCCGAGCAACTGCCCCACCCGTTCCAACCGCTGGGTCACCGTGTTGACGTGCACGTGCAACTGCTCGGCGGCCCGGGCCAGGCTGCCGCCCACCCCGAAGTACGCCTCCAGCGTCCGCACCAGCGCCGTGCCCCGCCGGGCGTCGTAGTCGACCACCGGCCCGACGGTGGCGGTGAGGAACTGCGCCACGTCCTTCTCGCCCCGGTCACCGACCGTGCCCAGCAGCAGCCCGACGAAGCCCAGCTCGGCGGTGCTCGCCCCCTGGCCGGAGCGGCCCAGCGCGCCGAGTGCGGTGAGGCAGCGGTCCGCCTCGTGGAACGTGCCGGCCAGCGACGCCGGCCCGGTCGACGGGCCGCTCGCCCCGGCGGTCACCGGCCGGCCGGTCACCCGGGACAGGTCCCGGGCCACCGCGCGGGCGCTGGCGCCCGCGTCCCGCCCGGGCAGCATCAACACCACCCGGCCGTCGCGCGCCGCGGCCAGGCCGCCCCGGGCCGAGGCGTACGTGGTGGCCCAGGAGAACACCCGCTGGCGGGCAGAGCCGGTGGCGGCGATCGCGTCGTCGCCCACCGCCACCAGCACGTGCGGCGCGTCCAGGTCCACCCCGAGCCGGCGGGCGCGGTCGTGCAGGGCGTCGGTGTCGCGCAGCGGCCGGGCGATCAGGTCGTCCAGCAGCTCGCCGCGTACCCGCCCCTCGGCCTCGGCCACGGTGCGTCGGAACAGCAGCAGCAGTGCGGTGACCAGCGCGGCCCGTTCCAGGATTCGCTGGTCGGCGTCGACCAGCTCGTCGTCCGGTCGCAGTACCAGGGCGCCCAGGTTCTCCGTGCCCGCCACCACCGCCGCGTACCAGAGCGGGCCTCGGCGCACGCTGCGCCCCTCGGTCCGGGACGCGGCCACCGCCTCGACGATGTCCGCCCGGTCCGGCTCGTCGATCTCGCCGACCCGGGCCAGCAGCCGGCCCTCGGCGTCCAGCGCCAGCAGCGCCCCGTCCAGCACCTCGGTCACCGCGGCTGCCACGTCCTCCACCCCGCCACCCCGCAGCACCAGCCCCGTCATCCGGTCGTGTGCCGCCGCCGCCCGCTCCACCGAGCTGCTGTGCGCGCGGATGGTGGTGTTCGCCGCCGACAGCTCGGCCAGCGCCGAGCGGGTCTCGGCCAGCAGTCGGGCGGTGTCGATCGCCACGGCGGCGTGCGCGGCCAGGGAGACCAGCAGCGCCACCTCCTCCCGGGCGAACGGGCGGGCCGAGCGGTTGGCCGAGTAGAGGACCCCGATCGAGGTGGAGCCGAGCCGCAGTGGCACCCCGAGGATCGCCACCAGACCCTCCTCGCCGACCCCGGCGTCGATCTCCCCGGTGTGGTGGAAGCGCTCGTCCTCGCCGTAGTTGGCGGTGACGTACGGGGCTCCGGACTGGGCCACCAGGCCGCCGAGGCCAGCGCCCATCGGCAGCCGCAGCCGCTGGAAGCGGGCCGAGACCGACCCGTCGGTGACCCGCATGTAGGTGTCGCCGCGCTCCTCGTCGTCGAGCGTCATGTAGGCCACGTCGGCGCCGAGCAGGTTGCGGGCCCGGTGCACGATCGCCCGCAGCACGTCGTCCAGGTCGCGCAGCCCGGCGAGGTCGCTGACCGTGTCGTACAGGCCGGACAGCTCGGTCTCCCGGCGCCGCCGGCGCTCCAGCAGCGCGCGGACCCGCAGCGCCACCGTCCTGGCCTGTTCCAGCTCGGCCAGTCGGTCGGCGGGCAGCCCGGCGGCCCGCGCGGCCACCAGCGGTCCCTCGAACTCGACCGGCGCGGCCTCGCGGGCGAGCAGTTCCAGGAACTCCACCGGCGACGACATGGTCGACATTGTGCTCGGGCCCACTAGTTGGCCGTCCAGCCCCCGTCGAGCGCGATCGACGCGCCCGTGATGAAGGCCGCCGGCGCGGAGCAGAGGTACGCCATCAGCTCGGCCACCTCCTCCGGTTCGATCAGCCGCTTGATGGCGGCCCGGGCCAGCATGATCTTCTCGATCACCTCAGTCTCCGGGAGGCCGTGGCTGGCCGCCTGGTCGGCGATCTGGCTCTCCACCAGCGGGGTGCGCACGTACGCCGGGTTGATGCAGTTGGCGGTCACCCCGTGCGCGGCGCCTTCCAGCGCGACCACCTTCGACAGCCCTTCCAGGGCGTGCTTGGCGGAGACGTAGGCCGCCTTGAACGGCGAGGCGCGCAGCCCGTGCACCGAGGAGATGTTGATGATCCGGCCCCAGCCCCGGGCGTACATGTGCGGCAGGGCGCGGCGGATGATCAGGAACGGCGCCTCGACCATCACCCGCTGGATGTACTCGAAACGCTCGACGGGAAAGTCCTGCAGCGGCGCCACATGCTGGAGCCCGGCGTTGTTGACGACGATGTCCACGTCCACGTCGAGCCGGTCCACCGCCGCGGTGTCGGCCAGGTCCATCCCCTCGGCGTGGCCGCCGGCCTCGGCGGCCACCGCCTCGGCCGCCTCCAGGTTGCGGTCCACCACGAGCACCTTGGCGCCGGCCGCGCCCAGTCGCAGGGCGCAGGCCCGCCCGATGCCGCTGCCGCCCCCGGTGACCAGGGCGGTACGACCGGCGAGGTCGACCTGTACGACGTGGGGGACCGCCACGGGTTCTGCCGTCATGGCGCAAGAAGTTACGAGCTGTGTGGCCCTGGGCACATGGGGCAGCGACACATACTCCGCACCAAAGCTGTGTGGCCACCCCCGCTCCCGTCGATCATGGTGTTGTGGTGCCCGATCGATCCATATTTGCGGCCTCTGTCACCCACCACAAATCCATGATCGACTGGGGCGGGCGTGTCTGTTGAGGCGGGTGGGAGGGCGGGCAGTAGGGTGTCGAACACACGTACTGGTGATGGTTGGGGAGGGGCGGCGTGCGGGTGCTCGGTGTCGACCCGGGGCTGACCCGGTGCGGGGTGGGCGTGGTCGAGGGCGTGCCCGGTCGGCCCTGCACCCTGGTCGCCTACTACGTGATCTACACCGACCCGGCTGACGACCTGTCGCTGCGGCTGCTGCACCTGGACCGGTCGCTGACCGAGTTGGTCGCCGAGCACCAGCCGGAGAGCGTCGCCGTCGAGCGGGTGTTCAGCCAGCACAACGTGCGCACGGTGATGGGCACCGCGCAGGCCAGCGGCATCGCCGTGCTGGCCGGGGCGCGCGCCGGGTTGCCGGTGCAGACGTACACCCCCAGCGAGGTGAAGGCGGCGGTGACCGGTTCCGGTCAGGCCGACAAGGCGCAGATGACCGCGATGGTGACCCGGCTGCTGCGGCTGGCCGAGCCACCCAAGCCGGCCGACGCCGCCGACGCGCTCGCCCTGGCCATCTGCCACGTGTGGCGGGGCGGCACCCGTTCCAAACTGGCCGCGGCGGCCGACCGGGCACGACGAGGAGGGGCACGATGATCGCCAGCGTGCGCGGCACGGTGACCGCGACAGGTCCGGACCAGGCCGTGATCGAGGTCGGCGGGGTCGGCCTGGCCGTGCACTGCGCCCCGGGGACACTGGCCGACCTGCGGGTCGGCCAGACCGCCCGGCTGGCCACCAGCCTGGTGGTCCGGGAGGATTCGCTGACCCTCTACGGCTTCGCCGACGACGACGCCAAGGCGCTGTTCGAGCTGCTCCAGACCGCCAGCGGGGTCGGCCCGCGGCTGGCCCAGGCGGTGCTGGCCGTGCACACCCCGGACGCGGTCCGCAAGGCGATCGCCAACGCCGACATCGCCGCGCTGACCCGGGTGCCCGGGATCGGCAAGAAGGGCGCCGAGCGCCTGGTGCTGGAGCTGCGCGACCGGATCGGCCCGGTGGCGATCGGCGCCGACGGCGTGGGCGGCGTGACCGGGGGCAGTTGGCCCGAGCAGGTCCGCCAGGCGCTGGTCGGGCTGGGCTGGACGGCCGGGCAGGCCGACCAGGCGGTGGCCGCGGTTGCGGAGACCGTCGACGGCGAGACCCCGCCCGTGCCGGTCCTGCTCAGGCAGGCCATCCGCCTGCTGGGTCGCAACCGATGAGTGAGACCGAAGGGCTTGTCTCGGCGTACGTCAGCGACGCGGACCGGGACGCCGAGGCCACCGTCCGGCCCCGGAGGCTGGCCGAGTTCATCGCTCAGGACCGGGTCCGCGACCAGCTCGACCTGTTGTTGCAGGGCGCCATGCGGCGGGGCTCGCCGCCGGACCACATCCTGCTCTCCGGCCCGCCCGGCCTGGGTAAGACCAGCCTGGCCAACATCGTCGCCGCCGAGCTGGGCGCGGGCATCCGGGTGACCAGCGGCCCGGCGATCGAGCGCTCCGGTGACCTGGCGGCCATCCTGACCAGCCTCGGCGAGGGCGACGTGCTGTTCATCGACGAGATCCACCGGATCGCCCGGCCTGCCGAGGAGCTGCTCTACAGCGCCATGGAGGATTTCCGGGTCGACGTGGTGGTCGGCAAGGGGCCGGGCGCCACCGCCATCCCGCTGGACGTCGAGCCGTTCACCCTGGTCGGCGCGACCACCCGGTCGGGTCTGTTGACCGGGCCGATGCGGGATCGTTTCGGCTTCGTGGCACACCTGGATTTCTACGCCCCGGCTGACCTGGAGACGCTGCTGCACCGCTCGGCGCGGATTCTCGGAGTGCCGATCACCGCCGACGGTGCGGCCGAGATCGCCGGCCGGTCCCGGGGGACACCGCGGATCGCCAACCGGTTGCTGCGCCGGGTCCGGGACTACGCCGAGGTGCGGGCCGACGGGGTGGTCAACCTGGCCACCGCCCGTGCCGCCCTGACCGTGTACGACGTGGACGCGCTGGGCCTGGACCGGCTCGACCGGGCGGTGCTGACCGCGCTGGTCGACTCGTTCCGGGGTGGTCCGGTGGGGTTGTCCACCCTCGCCGTGGCGGTGGGGGAGCAGCCGGACACGGTCGAGGAGGTCTGTGAGCCCTTCCTGGTCCGCGCCGGTCTGCTGGCCCGTACCCCGCGGGGTCGGGTGGCCACCGAGGCCGCCTGGCGGCATCTGGGGCGTACACCGCCGAATGGTACATTTGGGGCGGATGTCCCATCGGCGCCCGATCTGTTCTCGTCGGATGCCGATCAGGCGTGATGTGAACGTGATCTGTGCCGCATTCGGTGTTCTCAGGTGCAGGGATTAGACTTCGCCGCGGTCTGTACAGGACGTGAGAATCCGCCTCCGCTCCGGCACCCCACGTGCCGGGCAGGTGGCTAATGGGAAGGTTCAGTAACCGTGTATTACGCAGCAGCGGGCGGCGGGGCCGGCAGTTTTACGCCGATCCTGATGATCGCCCTGCTCTTCGGTGTCATGTACTTCATGATGATCCGACCCCAGCAGAAGCGCCGCCGCGAGTCGGAGGCGATGCAGTCCAACCTCGGGCCCGGCGACGAGGTCGTGACCATCGGCGGGCTCTACGGCACCGTCACTGGCATCGAGGACGACAGCGTCCTGCTCGAGGTCGCTCCGGGCGTGCAGACCCGGTACGCCCGGCCGGCCATCGCCCGGGTGATCACCCGCGCGGAGCTGCCGAGCGAGCCGGTCACCGAGGACGCGGACTCCGCCAAGGAGTGATCCTTCCTCCCGGGGGCGGGTCCGGCGTACGGCCGGTCGACCAGTCCCCCGGGGCCACCGCGCCCGATGGGGCAGCGGACGCGACGTGAAAACTGGATAGTTGGGTCGACGCCGGGCATCGGCACGTCCCCGTGACCGTCGGCGTCTCGCGTCGGCGCGTCCGGCCATCGTGTCGGCACCTCGCCGGCCCAGGTCAGACCGTCGACCGGGACCCCCGGCCCGACACCCGCCGCCGCCGCGCGCAGCGGCGCGACCGTACAGGGAGACAGGACAACCGTGGCACCACCTCAGGGACAGATGCGGCCCGGCAGGCAGCTCGCCGTGCTCGGGTTCATCTTCGTCGTCCTCTACCTTTTGGTGTTCTTCGCGGGCGGCGCCAGCGGCAGCTTCAAGGACCGGCTCGAGCCTCGGCTCGGCCTGGACCTGATCGGCGGCACCCGGATGACGCTGGAGGCGACCAACAGCGTCGATGGCAAGCCCCCGACGGCAGAAAACCTCGAGGAGGCCCGCCAGATCATCGAGAGCCGGGTCAACGCGTTCGGCGTGGCCGAGGCCGAGGTGGTCACCGAGGGCAACCGGAACATCGTCATCTCCCTGCCCGGTGAAAACCGGGACCTCACCGACGTGGGCAGCGCCGCCGAGCTGCGCTTCCGCAAGGTGCTCAAGGCCGCCGACGGCAGCGGGACGGCCGCCGTGCCGCCGCCGGCCGCCACGCCCGCCCCGTCGGGCAGCGCCAGCCCCGCCCCGTCCGGCAGCGCGTTGCCGACCCCGTCCGGCAGCGCCGCGCCGAAGGTGACCACGTCACCCAGCGGTGGGCAGGGTGGGATGGCCCCGGCGCCCAGCGCCAGCGCCACGCCGTCCCCCGCCGCCTCGGCCTCGCCGAGTGCCGCCGCGCCGTCGCCGACCGCCAGCGAGGAGCCGGTGCCCGCCAGCATCGAGGAGCAGCGCAAGGCCGTCGAGCAGAAGGTCGGCGCCGCGTCGTGGCAGGCCGCCAACGGCTTGCAGGCCCCGGCCGACCTGACCGCCGACCCGTCGTTGGCCGACAAGCTCAAGCCGTTCGGCACGCTGTCGCCGCAAGAGGTGGCCGTGCTGCCGGCGCAGATGCAGTTCAACGTGCCGACGATCGGCTGCGCGCAGCTCGACAAGCGCCCGCCAGCGTCGATCTCCGACCCGAAGCAGCAGGCCGTCTCCTGCGAGGACGGCGCTTCGAAGTACCTGCTCGACCAGGCCAAGGTGCTCGGCACCGACGTGGACGACGCCGACGCGGTGCTCGACCAGACCAACGCCTGGGTGGTCAGCCTGGACTTCACCGGTGACGGCCAGGGCAAGTGGACCGCTCTCACCCGTGAGGCGTTCAACAACGAGGGCCAGGCCTGCGACGCGACCGCGCTGGGTCAGGACGGCAAGTGCCGGGTGGCCGTCGTGCTGGACAACGAGATCGTCTCCTCCCCGGAGATCCAGGGCGTACTGACCGGCAACTCCCAGATCACCGGCAACTTCACCCAGAAGGACGCCAGCGCGCTCGCCGGCCAGCTGCGCTACGGCGCGCTGCCGGTGACCTTCGAGCAGCAGGAGCGGCAGAACGTCACCGCCACCCTGGGCGCCAGCCACCTGCGGGCGGGTCTGCTCGCGGCCGGCATCGGCATGCTGCTGGTCATCATCTACGCGTTCTTCTACTACCGGCTGCTCGGCTCGGTCATCTTCCTGAGCCTGATCCTCTCGGCGCTGCTCGTCTTCGGTGCGCTGGTGGTGCTCGGCCGGCAGATCGGCTTCACGCTCACCCTCGCCGGCATCGCCGGCATGATCGTCTCGCTCGGTGTGGCGGCGGACTCGTTCGTCATCTACTTCGAGCGACTGAAGGACGAGATCCGGGAGGGGCGCAGTCCGCGCAGCGCGGTGCCCCGGGCCTGGATCCGGGCCCGTAAGACGATCATCTCGGCCAACGCGATCACCCTGCTCTCCGCGGTGGTGCTCTACGTGGTCTCGGTCGGCACGGTCAAGGGCTTCGCGTTCGCCCTCGGCCTGGCCACCGTGCTGGACCTGGTCGTGGTCTTCCTCTTCCGGCACCCGATCATGACGATGTTCGCCCGGACCCGGGCGTTCCTGTCCCCGCGGGTCAGCGGTCTGGGCCGGGCACTTCCGGCCCGCAGCCAGCAGACTCAGCCCCGCAACCCGCGCGCCAAGGAGGCCTGAGATGGCTCAGAACGGTCTGGCGAGCCGCCTCTACAACGGCGAGGCCGGTCTCAACGTCGTCGGCCGGCGCAAGCTCTGGTTCGGCGTCGCCGGGATCCTGATCCTGATCGCGATCCTCAGCTTCTCGATCCGTGGGTTCAGCCTCGGCATCGAGTTCGCCGGTGGTAACTCGTTCCAGGTGCCGGCCAGCGTCGGCACCCTGGAACAGGCCGAGGAGGAGGTCAACTCGGCTCTCGCCGCCGAGAACACCGGTATCGAGGTGGCCACCGCGCAGAAGGTCGGCGGCCCCGGCGGCGACTCCTACGAGCTGCGCACCGGGCAGCTCAGCGCCGAGCAGGCCAACGCGGTGCAGACGCGCATCGCGCAGGACTTCGGCATCAACGTCAACCAGGTCAGCGGCAACCAGGTCAGCGAGGCGTGGGGCAGCCAGGTCACCGAGCGGGCCGTCCTCGGCCTGGTCATCTTCATCGCGCTGGTGATGGTCTACCTGATCCTGCGCTTCGAGTGGCGGATGGCGGTCGCCGCCGTCTCCTCGCTGTTCATGAACCTGATCCTCACCGCCGG
The DNA here is from genome assembly GCF_036059255.1 of Micromonospora sp. NBC_00389. Lineage (NCBI taxonomy): Bacteria > Bacillati > Actinomycetota > Actinomycetes > Micromonosporales > Micromonosporaceae > Micromonospora > Micromonospora sp. NBC_00389. The sequence goes on from NZ_CP107947.1 coordinate 3,945,231, forward strand.
CATCTACTCGCTGGTCGGCTTCGAGGTCACCCCGTCGACGATCATCGGTTTCCTCACGATCCTGGGCTTCGCGCTCTACGACGTGGTGGTGGTCTTCGACAAGGTCCAGGAGAACACCCGGGGCATCACGGCCAACAACAACCAGACGTACTCCGAGGCGGCCAACCTGGCCGTCAACCAGAGCCTGATGCGGTCGTTGAACACCTCGGTGGTCGCCCTGCTGCCGGTCGGTGGTCTGCTCTTCATCGGTGCCGGCCTGCTCGGCGCCGGCACGCTGAAGGACCTCGGCCTGGTGCTGTTCGTCGGTATGGCGGTGGCGTTCGTGACCTCCATCCTGGTGGCCACGCCGCTGCTGGCGCTGCTGAAGAACTACGACCCGCGGATCCAGGCGCACAACAAGCGGGTGCTGGCCCGCCGGGGCGCGCTGGCCCGTGGCGAGGTCACCCCGAAGGGTGCCCCGAGCCCGGCCCAGGCCGACGCGACCGACGCCCAGCTCGACTCGGATTCCGCCGCGCTGGCCGGTGCCGCCCCCAAGGTGGGCGCTCGGCCGGCCGGCAAGCGGCCGACCGGTGCCCGGGGCGGTCGCCCGGGTGGCGGCGGCAACCGGCCGGGTGGCGCCAAGCGGCGCTGACGGCCCCCGGGGGAGACCCGGGAGGAAACGCCCGAACGGCGTCCGGCATGCTGTGCGAGCAGCATTGCCGGACGCCGTCGTCGTTGGAGAGGAAGCGGAACAGCCGTGACGGAGACCCACAGCACCGCGGCGCGCGGGGACAGCGGCCCGGAGGCCGCCCAGCTGATCGCCAGCCGGGTGCTGGATGTGCCCGACTTTCCCCAGCCCGGTGTCATGTTCAAGGACCTGATGCCGCTGTTCGCCGACGGCAAGGTGTTCCGCGAGGTGGTCGACGGGATCGTCGCGTACCACGGGCGGGATGGCTTCGACGTGGTGGTCGGCATCGAGGCGCGCGGGTTCGTCGTCGCGGCGGCTGTCGCGTACGCGGCCGGGGTGGGCGTGGTGCCGGTGCGCAAGGCCGGCAAGCTGCCCCGCCCGGCGCACTCGGTCTCCTACGCGCTGGAGTACGGCGAGGCCACCCTGGAAGTGCACGAGGACGCCTTCACCGCTGGGCACCGGGTGCTGGTGGTCGACGACGTGCTGGCCACCGGCGGCACTGCCGAGGCGACGCTGGACCTGGTCGAGCGGGCCGGGGGGACGGTCACCGGCTTCACTGTTCTGCTGGAGCTCGCTTTCCTGGGCGCCCGCGAGCGGCTGGCCCCGCGTCCCGTCCATGCCCTGCTGACCGTTTGAACAGCGACCCGTCGGGCGGACCGGGCGCCGACCGTCCGGCGGAGCGGCAGGGGACCGTCCGTGCGGGTAGCATTGCCCTTTGCTGACGCCGGCGGTACGCCGTCCGGCGGCGCGAGACCAGGCCGGCCGACGTACGGCCGGTGTGTTTCCGGCGAGCGGTGAGGAGGCCGGTGTCCCACGATGTCGTCCCTCCGGTGGAGGGCACGGTGCACCCGACAGGCGACGCTGACGGCTCGGTGACCGACCGGAACGGTGACGCGCCGGCCCGGGTGACGGGCACCGGTAACGGCTCAGGCAGGGCTCCGGCCGAGGGCACGGTGCTTCCGATCGGTGCCGCATCGGGTGCCGTCGAGGCGTCCCCCGGTGCCGACGGTGTCGTGGTGCCGTTCCCGACCGATGCCGGCATCGACCCGTCGCCGAGCGGTGGTTTCGGGCTGTCCAACGCGCCCACCGGCCGGCGGGTCCGGGCCCGGCTGGCCCGGTTCAACGCGCCGTGGCAGACCTCGCAGGTCAGCGAGGTGCTGGAGCCGCTCATCGCGAGCCACCGGGTAAACCACCCCAAGGCCGACGCCCGGTTGCTCCAGCGCGCCTTCGACACGGCCGCGCGGTGGCACTCCGGGCAGTACCGCAAGTCCGGCGACCCGTACATCACGCACCCGCTCGCGGTGGCCACCATCCTGGGCAACCTGGGGATGGACACCACCACGCTGGTCGCCGCGCTGCTGCACGACACGATCGAGGACACCGAGTACACCCTCGACCAGATGCGCGCCGACTTCGGCGGCGAGGTCGCCCTGCTGGTCGACGGTGTCACCAAGCTGGACAAGGTCAAGCTGGGCGACGCGGCCAAGGCCGAGACGATCCGCAAGATGGTCGTGGCGATGGCCAAGGACCCGCGGGTGCTGGTGATCAAGCTGGCCGACCGGCTGCACAACATGCGCACTCTGACCTTCCTGCCCCGGCCCAAGCAGGAGCAGAAGGCCAAGGAGACGCTGGAGATCCTGGCCCCGCTGGCCCACCGGCTGGGTATGAACACCATTAAGTGGGAGCTGGAGGATCTCGCCTTCGGCACGCTGTTCCCGAAGCGGTACGAGGAGATCAACCGGCTGATCGGGGAGCACCAGCCGCAGCGTGAGGCACTGCTGCGGCAGGTGACCCAGAAGGTGCAGACCGACCTCAAGGCCGCGAAGATCAAGGCGGAGACGACCGGTCGGCCGAAGCACCTCTACTCGATCTACCAGAAGATGATCGTGCGGGGTCGCGACTTCAACGACATCTACGACCTGGTCGGGGTGCGGATCCTGGTCGACACAGTTCGGGACTGCTACGCGGCGCTGGGTGTGATCCACGCCAACTGGCAGCCGGTGCCGGGTCGGTTCAAGGACTACATCGCGATGCCCAAGTTCAACATGTACCAGTCGTTGCACACGACGGTCATCGGGCCCACCGGCAAGCCGGTGGAGATGCAGATCCGCACGTACGCGATGCACCGCACCGCCGAGTTCGGCATCGCCGCGCACTGGAAGTACAAGGAGCACAAGGGCACGCAGATCGTCGGCCCGCCGGCGCACATCGACGAGATGACCTGGCTGCGGCAGTTGCTGGACTGGCAGCGGGAGGCGGCCGACCCGAGCGAGTTCCTGGACGCGTTGCGCTTCGACCTGTCCAGCCAGGAGGTGTACGTCTTCACCCCGAAGGGTGACGTCATCCCGCTGCCGACGGGTTCGACGCCGGTGGACTTCGCGTACGCGGTGCACACCGAGGTCGGGCACAAGTGCATCGGGGCGCGGGTCAACGGCAAGTTGGTGCCGCTGGAGTCGACGCTGTCCAACGGCGACGTGATCGAGATCTTCACCTCGAAGTCCGAGACCGCCGGCCCGACTCAGGACTGGCTGGGCTTCGTCAAGAGCCCTCGCGCGCGTACGAAGATCCGCCAGTACTTCAACAAGGAGCGCCGCGAGGAGGCGATCGAGGCCGGCAAGGACGCGATCGTCAAGGCGATGCGCAAGCAGGGCATGCCGTTGCAGCGGATGCTCACCTCTGACGCGCTGATGTCGATCGCCCGGGACCTGCACCTCGCCGACGTGGCCTCGCTCTACGCGGCGGTCGGCGACAGCCAGGTCTCCGCGCAGTCGGTGGTGCAGAAGCTGATGGCCGCGTACGGCGGCGAGGAGGGCGCGGCGGAGGACATCGCCGAGACCGCCGTCGCCACCCGGCCGCCGCGCAGCCGGCAGAGCAGCAACGACCCGGGCGTGGTGGTCCGGGGCGTCAGCGACGTCTGGATCAAGCTGGCCCGCTGCTGCACCCCGGTCCCCCCGGATTCGGTGTTCGGCTTCGTCACCCGCTCCGGCGGGGTGAGCGTGCACCGCGACGACTGCGCCAACGCCGAGGACCTGCGGGCGCAGAGCGAGCGGGTGGTCGAGGTCAGCTGGAAGCTCACCTCCGCCTCGACGTTCCTGGTGGCCATCCAGGTGGAGGCGCTGGACCGGCACAAGCTGCTGGCCGACGTCACCCGGGTGCTCTCCGACGAGCGGGTCAACATCCTCTCCGCCACCGTCACCACCACCCGCGACCGGGTGGCGGTGAGCCGGTTCAGCTTCGAGATGGCCGACCCGAAGCACCTGGGCCACCTGCTGGCCACGGTCCGCAAGGTCGACGGCGTCTTCGACGCGTACCGGGTCACCTCCGGCGCCTGACCGCGTGCCGCCCTCCCCGGGCGGCGCCGATCCCCGGACACGACAGAGTTCCCGGACACGGAAGCGCCCGCCGGCTCAGCCGGCGGGCGCTTCGTCGTCTTCTCGGGCGTCAGCCCTGCGGCGCGCTCATGGCGAGGTCCTTGATGATGACCTCCTTCTTCGGGTGGCCACCGCCAGCCTGCTGGGCGAACGCCCCGTCGTCGCCGGTCTTGGCCACGTCCTTGACGATGTCCAGGCCACCGGTGACGGTGCCGAGCACGGTGTACGCCGGGTCCAGCGGTGAGTCGCCGTACACGATGAAGAACTGGCTGCCGGTGCTGCCCGGCTGGCCCGAGTTGGCCATCGCGATGACGCCCTCCGGGTACGGCGGACGCTTGTCGGTGGGCAGGTTCTCCTCGGGCAGCTTGTAGCTCGGGCCACCCATGCCGTCGGTCTCCCGCCAGCCGTTGCCGGTGGCGCTCGGGTCACCGCACTGCAGCACCTTGATGCCCTCGGTCACCAGACGGTGGCACTTGGTGTTGTCGAAGAAGTTCTTCTCCGCGAGGTAGCTGAAGCTGCCCGCCGTGCACGGCACCAGCGACCGGTCGACCTTGGCGGTGATCGGGCCCAGGTTGGTGTCGATCGTCATGGTCTGCACGCCGGTGCCGGACTGCTGGTTGCTCGGCAGCCCCACGTCCTTGATCTGCGGGCTCCGCTGGTCCGCGGGCAGTTGGTTGTACACGCACTCGGACGCGCCGGGCGCCTGGGCGGCGGTGTCGGTCTTGTCGTCGTCACCGCCGAGGCTCATCGCCAGCCAGACGGTGCCGGCGACCACGAGCACCAGCGCAGCGCCCGCGCCGATGATCGCCTGCGTCTGCCGGCGCTTGCGGGCCTTGGCCGAGCGCTCGGCCATCTCCTTCTCGAGCCGGGCGCGTGCCGCGGCGCGCTGCCGATCTCTGGTGGACGTCACGCCTGGATCCTCCTGGCTGTCTGCTGCTGGGTGCCGCTCGGGTGGGGTGGGGCGACCGGTCAGCCGGCACTCGGGCTGCTGGCCGGGGCGCCGGAGGCCGACGGCGACGGTGCCGCAGCGGTGACCGGCTCACCAACGGTGAGGCTCTGGATCACCACGTCGGTCTTGGGTTTGACCTGGGCCCCCGTCCCATTGTCCACGGTCGGCAGGGCGCCGATCTTCTCCACCACGTCCAGCCCGCCGGTCACCCGGCCGATCACCGGGAACTTGGGGTCGGTGGTGGTGAAGTCCTTGAAGAAGATCAGGAACTGACTGCCGTTGCTGCCCGGCGGGTTGGAGATCATCGCCACGGTCCCCTTCGGGTACGTGGGCGGCTGGCCGGGCGCCGGGCTGGCCGACGGCGACGCCGACGGCACGGTCGGCACGTCCTCGTCGTAGAACGAGTAGGTCGGCCCGCCGAGGCCGGTGCCGCTGGGGTCACCGCAGCGCAGCGCGCCGTCGGCGGTGATCTCGTGGCACTTGGTGTTGTCGTAGAACGACCGGCTCGCCAGGTGGGTGATGCTCGCCGCGGCACACGGGGAGCTGGTCAGATCCAACTCCGCGGTGATCGGCGCGCCCTGGTTGGTGGTCACGGTCATCGCCCGGGTGCCGTCGGTGGGCAGGCCCTTGGTCTCCGGCGTGCCGACGTCCTTGAGGTTGGTGTTGGCCGTCGCGTCCTGCGGCGTCCAGAGGCAGATGTCCTCCGCGGCCGTGTTCTGCTTCGGGTCGGAGTCGAAGGCCCCGAGCGCCCAGGCCGAGCCGGCCACGATCAGCACGAGGACCACAGCGGCGCCGACACCGGCCTGGATCTGCCGACGGCGCCGCGTGGAGGCGGCTCGGCGGGCCAACTGCCGGTCGAGCTTGGCCCGCGCCAGTTTGCGCTGCCGGTCCCTGCTGGAAGCCACCCGTGCTCCCCTTCCTCTACCTGGTCGTCGCCGGCGGCCGGGCGTCCCGGCCCATCAGGCGTCACGTGTGCCGCGCCACACGCCCGCCAGAGTGTACGGCTAGCGACTGGGAATGTGGTGTACGAGGTCCACCCCGCCGCCAGCAGCCCTTATCGGGCGATGTCACTGTGCCCGGCGGGGCGGGAGGGACGGACGCGGCAAACCGGATCGCGTCGCCGGTTAGGCTGCTGGGCAGGACGACAGCTCGACGGAAAGGACAGCGCCAGTGCTCGTGGCCGGCTTTCCCGCGGACGCCTTCGGCACCAACTGCTATGTGGTGGCCACCGCGCCGGGGGAGCAGTGCGTGGTGGTCGACCCCGGCATCGGGGTGCTCGACCAGCTCGACGCGCTGCTCGCCGAGCACCGTCTGCATCCGGCCGCTGTGCTGCTCACCCACGGCCACCTCGATCACACCTTCTCGGTGGCGCCGGTCTGTGGTGCCCGCGGCATCACCGCGTACGTGCACCCCGGCGACCGGGAGATGCTGGCCGACCCGGCCAAGGGTCTCTCGACCGACCTGAGTTCGCTCTTCGGCGGCCGGTTGAGCTACACCGAGCCGGAGGACGTGGCCGAGCTGACCGACGGCGCGACCCTCACGCTGGCCGGTCTGGAGATCGCCGTCGACCATGCCCCGGGCCATACCGGCGGGTCGGTGCTGTTCCGGCTGCCCGGCGCCGGGTCGGGCTGGGAGGCCGACGAGATCTGCCTCTCCGGCGACGTGCTCTTCGCCGGCTCGATCGGCCGCACCGACCTGCCCGGCGGCAGCATGCCGGCGATGCTGACCAGCCTGCGCGACAAGATCCTCCCGCTGGCCGACGACACCGTCGTCCTGCCCGGCCACGGCCCCAGCACCACCATCGGCCGTGAGCGCGCCAGCAACCCGTACCTCGTCGAGGTGGCTGGCACGTCGCCGGCCGCGCCCACCAGGGGCCTCTAAACCGTCGTCTGCGCCGTGCGGACCCACGGCGTCACCGCGCATTGCCGCGGAACCGCAAGGAGTACGTGATGAACAAGCCCACGCCCATCTCCGGCTTCCCCGAGTGGACGCCCGGCCAGCGGATGACCGAGCAGTTCGTGCTCGACCGGATCCGGGCCACCTTCGAGCTGTACGGCTTCGCCCCGCTGGAGACCCGTGCGGTGGAGCCGCTGGACCAGCTACTGCGCAAGGGGGAGACCTCCAAGGAGGTCTACGTGATCCGCCGGCTGCACGCCGACGCCGACGGTGCGGCCGGCGACGACCAGCTCGGCCTGCACTTCGATCTCACCGTGCCGTTCGCCCGGTACGTGCTGGAGAACGCCGGCAAGTTGGCCTTCCCGTTCCGCCGCTACCAGATCCAGAAGGTGTGGCGGGGTGAGCGGCCGCAGGAGGGGCGCTACCGGGAGTTCGTCCAGGCCGACATCGACATCGTCGACCGGGACACCCTGGCCCCGCACCACGAGGCGGAGATGCCACTGGTGATCGGGGACGCGCTGCGCGCGCTGCCGATCCCGCCGGTGACGATCCAGGTCAACAACCGCAAGATCTGCGAGGGCTTCTACCGGGGCATCGGGTTGACCGACCCGGAGGCGGCGCTGCGCGCGGTCGACAAGCTCGACAAGATCGGCCCGGCGAAGGTGGCCGAGCTGTTGGCCCAGACCGCCGGGGCGAGCGAGGCGCAGGCCAAGGCGTGCCTGGCGCTGGCCGAGATCTCCGCGCCGGACGCCTCGTTCGCCGACGCGGTGCGTGCGCTCGGGGTCGACGACCCCCTGCTGACCGAGGGCATCGAGGAGCTGGTCCGGGTGGTGGAGACCGCCGCCGAGCACTCGCCCGGGCTCTGCGTGGCGGACCTGCGCATCGCCCGGGGTCTGGACTACTACACCGGCACTGTCTACGAGACCCAGTTGCGCGGCTACGAGCGGTTCGGCTCGATCTGCTCCGGCGGCCGGTACGACAATCTGGCCAGCTCCGGTGCCACCTCGTACCCCGGGGTGGGGATCTCGATCGGGGTGACGCGGCTGCTCGGCCTGCTCTTCGGCGCGGGCGAGCTGTCGATCTCCCGAGAGGTGCCGACCGCTGTGCTGGTGGCGGTGACCAGCGAGGAGCGGCGTACGGCCAGTAACCGGGTGGCCGAGGCGCTGCGGCGGCGCGGGGTGCCGACCGAGGTGTCGCCGAGCGCGGCGAAGTTCGGCAAGCAGATCCGCTACGCCGAGCGGCGCGGCATCCCGTACGTCTGGTTCCCGGGGGCCGACGGCGCGCCGGACGAGGTGAAGGACATCCGCTCCGGCGAGCAGGTCACGGCGGCCGCGGGGGAGTGGATGCCGCCCCGGGAGGACCTCAAGCCGATGGTCAGCTGAATCTCACCACTGGCGCGTTCGGCCGCGGGGACCTACGGTAGCGTAAGTTACGCCACCGTAGGGAGTTTCTCGTGACCATGAGCACCACACTGAGCCAGACCGCACTCCTCGTCGAGTTGGAGCCGGTGGTTGAGCGCAACCTCGACCGCCATCTCTCGCTGGCCAAGGAGTGGTTCCCGCACGAGTACGTGCCGTGGAGCGAAGGGCGTACCTTCGACGGGCCGCTCGGCGGTGAGGCGTGGTCGCCGACCGACTCCACCATCCCCGACGTGGCGCGCACCGCGCTGATCGTCAACCTGCTGACCGAGGACAACCTGCCCTCGTACCACCACGAGATCGCCACCCTGTTCGGCCGGGACGGCGCGTGGGGCACCTGGGTGCACCGGTGGACCGCGGAGGAGGGCCGGCACGGCACGGCGATCCGCGACTACCTGACGGTCAGCCGGGCGGTCGACCCGGTGGCGCTGGAGCGGGCCCGGATGACGCACATGTCCACCGGCTACGTCAACGTGCACGACGACGAGGTGCTGCACTCCCTGGCGTACGTCTCGTTCCAGGAGCTGGCCACCCGGATCTCGCACCGCAACACCGGCAAGGCCACCGGCGACCCCGCCTGCGAGGCACTGCTGGCCCGGGTTGCCGCCGACGAGAACCTGCACATGGTCTTCTACCGCAACCTGCTCGCCGCCTCGTTCGAGCTGGCCCCGAGCCAGGCCATGCGGGCCGTCGCGGACGTGGTGGCCGACTTCCAGATGCCGGGCAACGGCATCGACGGCTTCGCCCGCAAGTCGGTGGCGATCGCCCTGGCCGGCATCTACGACCTGCGCCAGCACCGCGACGAGGTGCTGATGCCGGTGCTGCGCCAGTGGGACGTGTTCAACGTGACCGGCCTGAACGCCGACGGCGAGGCCGCCCGCGAGCAGCTCGCCGCCCAACTCGACACCCTGCACGTCGCCGCCACCCGCTTCGAGGAGAAGCGCGACGCCCGCGCCGCCCGCCTGGCCCTCCGCTAAATCCCCACCGCACCCCACCCGCGCTGCCCCACCCGCGCTGCCCCACCGCGCTGCCCCACCGCGCTGCCCCACCGCGCTGCCCCACCGCGCTGCCCCACCCACGCGCCCACCTCGTTGATCATGAGGTTGGCGGGCTGTTCGATCTCCCGATCACCCGTCAATCTCATGATCAACCTGGGTCAGGCGGGGGAGTCGGCGGGGATGGGGAAGAGGAGGCAGGTGCTGGTGGCGTGCGCGATGAGGCGGGAGCTGGCGTCGGTGAGGCGGGCCTCGGCCAGGGCGGTGCGGCGGCCGCGCTGGAGTACCGTGCCCTCGCAGCGCAGGATGCCGCTGTCGACGGTGACCGGTCGGAGGAACTTCACGTTCAGGTCCAGCGAGGTGTAGCCGATGCCGACGGGCAGCGTGGTGTGCACGGCGCACCCGGCAGCGGTGTCGAGCAGGGTGGAGATGACGCCACCGTGGACGGTGCCGAGCGGGTTGTAGTGGAACTCCTGCGGGACCAGCTCGACGGCGACCCGTCCCTCGTCGGCCTCCATCCGGGCCATGTCGATCAGGTGCATCACCGGCGGTGCGGCCAGCTCGCCGGCGATCATCGCCCGGAGCAGGTCGAGGCCGCCGCGCTGACCGAGCTGCGCGGCGTTGGTCGCCGGATCCGACCAGGTGAAGGTACGGCTGCGCGTCGGCTCCTGCGTCTGTGTCATGGACGCAGCCTCGCAGCACGTTGCTGAGTCTGTCAATCAGACCTAGCCTGGGCGGATGAGACCCGCGGCACTGGACTGGTCGGTGGAGAACTGCACCATCGCCCGCGCGATGGAGATCCTCGGCGAGCGGTGGACCCTGGTGGTGCTCCGCGAGGTGTTCAACGGCGTACGCCGCTTCGACGACATGCGGGTGCGCACCGGGATCCCGCGTCAGGTGCTGACCAACCGGCTGAGCACCCTTGTCGAGCAGGGCGTGCTGCGCCGCGAGCCGTACCGGGAGCCGGGCAGCCGGCTGCGCCACGAGTACCGGCTGACCGAGAAGGGCCTGGACCTGTGGCCGGTGCTGGTCGCCGTGCTCGGGTGGGGCGACCGGTACCTCGCCGACCCGGAGGGCTCGCCGCTGAGCGTGGGTCACCGCGACTGCGGTGCGGAGGTGCGCGTCGAGCTGCGTTGCGTGGACGGGCACGAGGTGAGCGGGCACCACGACGTGCTGCCCCGCCCCGGTCCCGCCGCCCGCCGCCGTACCCCCTGACGCGTCCGGCGAGTGCCGCCGGGTATCGGCGGCCGTGCCCCCGACGGTGGCGAGGCAGCCCGACTGTCGTACCGCCGGGCTTTCACCCTCATGCCGGACAGTTCCCGGTGCCGCATCGCGGGCGTCCGATGGCAGGTCGTGTCCGAAAGGGACCGGCGGAGATGCGGTGTGACGGTGGCGGTTCGCGAGTGCGTCAGTGGTGTTGCGGATGCGGTGTGACGGTGGGCGTTCGCGAGCGTGTCAGAGGTGTTGCGGCTACGTGGCCAGCGAAGATCGGCAAATCCGGGCGAAACCAAGTCTTGTCAATGATCTTAAGTATGTGAATACTTCAGTTTGCTCGGCCGGTTTTCCCAGATCGGCCGGGTTGCCCCCTCGGGTTCGCCGCCCCCGGCGAGACCCGTTCCCCCGCCCAGGAGGTTTATTACATGCGACCCACAAGGTCCTCACTCCGCGTCGCGGCCACCGTCGCCGTGGCCGGAACCCTGGTCGTCGGCTCACTCGTCGGCGCGCCCGCCCAGGCCGCCCCCGCCGCCTCTCCGGATGCCGCCGCCGCCCTCTCCGCACAGCTCGGCGACAGCTCCGCCGGCTCGTACATCGACGCCAGCGGCAAGTCCGTCGTCACCGTGACCGACGCGGCCGCCGCCCGCAAGGCGAGCAAGGCCGGCGCCACCGTCCGGTACGTCACCCGCGGCGCCGCCGAGCTCAACCGGGCCACCGCGGACCTGGAGGGCTCCGCCAAGATCCCGGGCACCGCCTGGTGGAGCGACCCGGTCACCAACCAGGTCGTCGTCTCCGTGGACAGCACCGTCACTGGCGCGAAGCTGGAGCGGGTCAAGGCTGCTGCGGCGCGGGCCAACGGCGCGGTCCGGATCGAGGCCGAGGCCGGCGTGCTGAGCACCCGGATCTCCGGTGGACAGGCCATCTACGCCGGTGGTGGCGGGCGCTGCTCGCTCGGCTTCAACGTGCGCAGCGGCAGCACCTACTACTTCCTGACCGCCGGGCACTGCACCAACATCTCGTCGAGCTGGTACTCGAACTCCGGCCAGACCGCGCTGATCGGCACCCGTACCGGCACCAGCTTCCCGGGCAACGACTACGGCATCGTGCGGCACAGCAACTCGGCCAACGCCGCCGGCAACGTCTACCTCTACAACGGCAGCTACCGGGACATCACCGGCGCCGGCAACGCCTCCGTCGGCCAGTCGGTGCAGCGCTCCGGCAGCACCACCGGCCTGCGTAGCGGCTCGGTGACCGCGACCAACGCCACGGTGAACTACGCCGAGGGCTCGGTCTCCGGCCTGATCCGGACCAACGTCTGCGCCCAGCCGGGCGACAGCGGCGGCTCGCTGTTCAGCGGCAGCACCGCCCTGGGCCTGACCTCCGGCGGTAGCGGCAACTGCACCACCGGTGGCACCACCTTCTTCCAGCCGGTCACCGAGGCGCTGAGCCGCTACGGCGTCAGCGTCTTCTGATCCACTCACCGCTCACGGGCCGCCGGAACCCTCCGGCGGCCCGTTCGCGCGGCCCGGCGTCGGCGATGACGGTCAGCGGGGCCCGGACGGTCCCCGCCGCCGCTCCGAGGCCAGCGCGGCGAGCACGGCGGCCAGCGGTACGGCCGCCTCGGCGGCCGCCACCAGCCGCTCCGTCAGCCCGATCCGTGCGCCGTCGGCGAAAAGCTCGACGGCGAACCAGCCGAGCAGCCCGAGTAGGACCGCCGCCACCGCGAACGCTGTCCAGCGTGCGGGTCCGCTCGGCGCTGACCCGTCCGGCGGATGGCGGTGATCCCGGCCGAGGGGCGGCGCCGCTCGGCGGGGCACGGCCAGGGCCGGCCAGACAGCCAACGCCCCGAACGCCACACCAGCGGCCACGACGTGCGTCATCGAGCCGCCCGCCGGGCGCTGCGGGAAGGCGACCAGCACCAGGGTGGCCAGTCCGCCCAGCGCGAGCAGCCCTCGGCCCGCCGGCGCGGCGGTGACCAGGCCCAGCGCGGTTATCAGGTGACAGAGGCCCAGGCCGGCCAGCCCGATCGTCATGATCCAGCGATGGTCCGCGTTCGAGGCGGCAAGCGCGCTGATGGTCTGCCGGACCGGGTCGAATTCGTCGGGTTGGGCGGCCTGCGCCAGCGTCCAGCCCCCGATGAGAAACAGCGGTGCGCCACCGGCTGACAGCAGGGCCCAGCGGGGAACGGCCGACATCGGGCGATCGTAGCGGTGCGACCGGCGCCTCGCGCTCGAGCGGATGGGCCGACGTCGCTGCCGCCGGGCTATGTCGGGCGACGACTCACGGCAGCCAATCGGGCCGTCGAGGAGCTGGCCCGTGAGTTGGTCCCAGCGGATCCGGGGGTACGACGCCGACCGTCGGTAGGTCCGGGCCGACGGGTACGGCGCCGCCGGCGGCCCACGCGAGGTGCACCCGGCGGGCGGAGAGGACCGCGAGCAGCGGCCAGAGCGAGACGGCCACCGCCGTCACCCGCTCGGCCAGGCCGGTCCGGGACCCGCTGGTCACCTCGAACGCGAACCAGCCGAAGAGGGCCAGCAGCACGACCGTGGCGCTCAACCCCACCCCCCGGCGGAACGCCCAGGGCGGCTCCGGCGCGGCTGGATGCGCGGCGTCCCGGCCGCGCGGCAGCCACAGCGCCGAGCCGGCCGGCCAGAGCGCCAGGGCGAGGACGGCCACCGTCGCTGCGATGCCGTGGCTGACGGAACCGCCCACCGTCGGCCGGGGAAACGCCACCAGCGCGATGGTGGCCACCCCGCCGACGGCGAGCAGGAAGCGGCTGGGCAACCCGGCCGCGTGCAGCGCGGCGGCGATCGCCAGGTAGCAGCAGCCGAGCAGCACCAGACAGCTGATCATGATCCAGGCGTCGGTGGCGTCGTGCCCGGCCAGCTCGCTGATGGTGTCCCGAACCGGGTCGTAGCCGGCGGGCTGCCGGCCTTCCGCGACCGTCCAGCCGGCCACCAGCAGCAGGGGCGCGGCCACCGCCGTGGCGACGGCCCAGTTCGGTACGGCGCGCATTTCGCCACGTTAACCAACACGCCAGCCCGCCGAGCACGGTTCGACCGTCTGCCCACCGGCGAATCGCTCCGGCCTGCCGGGTGCCCCAAAGGAGGCCGGCCGCCCCTGACAGAATGCCGGTGAGGACTGTTCCACGATGAGGAGTTGCCAGCCGTGATCCGTACCCACAATGCCGGAAGCCTGCGCGCGACGGACGCCGGCGCGACGGTGACGCTCGCCGGGTGGGTGGCCCGCCGACGCGACCACGGCGGCGTCATCTTCGTCGATCTGCGCGACGGCTCCGGCGTGGTCCAGGTGGTGTTCCGGGAAGAGGACGCGCACGCGCTGCGCAACGAGTTCTGCGTGAAGGTCACCGGCGAGGTGACCCGCCGGCCGGCCGGCAACGAGAACCCGGAGCTGCCCACCGGTGACGTCGAGGTGACCGCCGCCGAGCTGGAGGTGCTCTCCGAGGCGGCCCCGCTGCCGCTGCCGGTCGACGACCAGGTCGAGGCCGGTGACGACATCCGGCTCAAGTACCGCTACCTGGACCTGCGCCGCAGTGGCCCGGCGAACGCGCTGCGGCTGCGCTCGCGCGCCAGCCACCTCGCCCGGGGCGTGCTGCACGAGCGGGACTTCCTGGAGATCGAGACGCCGACGCTGACCCGCTCGACGCCCGAGGGCGCCCGCGACTTCCTGGTGCCGGTCCGCCTCCAGCCCGGCAGCTGGTACGCCCTGCCGCAGTCGCCGCAGCTGTTCAAGCAGCTGCTGATGGTCGGCGGCATGGAGCGGTACTACCAGATCGCCCGCTGCTACCGGGACGAGGACTTCCGCGCCGACCGGCAGCCGGAGTTCACCCAGCTCGACATCGAGATGTCCTTCGTGACCGAGGACGACGTGATCGACCTCGGCGAGGCGATCGTCTCGGCGCTCTGGAAGGACCTGGCCGGGCACGAGATCACCCGACCCATCCCGCGGATCACCTGGCACGACGCGATGGCCCGGTACGGCTCCGACAAGCCGGACCTGCGCTACGGCGTGGAGCTGACCGAGCTGACCGACTACCTGCGCGGCACCGAGTTCCGGGTCTTCGCCGGGGCGATCGACGCGGGCGGCTACGTCGGCGCGGTGGTGATGCCGGGCGGAGCGGCGCAGAGCCGCAAGGAGTTGGACGGCTGGCAGGACTGGGCCAAGGCGCGTGGCGCGCGCGGCCTGGCGTACGTGGTGCTGGACGCCGAGACCGGCGAGGCGCGCGGCCCGGTGGCCAAGAACCTCTCCGCCGAGCACCTGGGCGGGCTCGCCGACGCGGTCGGCGCCAAGCCGGGCGACGCGGTCTTCTTCGCCGCCAGCAACACCACCCGGGAGGCGCAGGAGCTGCTCGGCGCGGCCCGCATCGAGATCGCCAAGCGGGCCGGGCTGATCGACGAGAGCGCCTGGGCGTTCTGCTGGGTGGTCGACGCGCCGATGTTCGAGCGCACCGACGAGGGCGGCTGGACGGCCGTGCACCACCCGTTCACCTCGCCCAACTCGGAGTGGGTGGACCGGTTCGAGGAGGCACCGGACCGGGCGCTGGCGTACGCGTACGACATCGTCTGCAACGGCAACGAGATCGGCGGCGGCTCGATCCGTATCCACAGGGGTGACGTGCAGAAGCGGGTCTTCGATCTGCTCGGCATCACCCCGGAGGAGGCGCAGGACAAGTTCGGCTTCCTGCTGGAGGCGTTCAAGTACGGCGCCCCGCCGCACGGCGGCATCGCCTTCGGCTGGGACCGGGTCTGCATGCTGCTGGCCGGCGCGGACTCCATCCGCGAGGTGATCGCCTTCCCGAAGACCCGGGGCGGCTTCGACCCGCTGACCGGCGCGCCGACGCCGATCACCGCCCAGCAGCGCACCGAGGCCGGCATCGACGCCAAGCCGAAGCCCCCAGCCACCGCCCACACCGGCACCGCGGGCCCGGCCGCCCCGGTAGCCGACCCGGTCTGACCGCCGCCCACCTGCTTGGTTGATCAAGAGGTTTGCGTCATGCTCGCCCCGTCGAGGTGACGCAAACCTCTTGATCGTTGGCGGGGGAGTGGTGGCATGCGGGTGCTCGTGGTGGGGGCGAGTGGGTTTCTCGGGCGTGAGGTGTGTCGGCGGGCGGTGGACGCCGGCTGGTCGGTGGTGGGGACGTGCCACTCCGGCGACATCAGCACGCCGGGCGTCACGGCGCGCCGGCTGGACGTGACCGACCGGGCCGCCGTGCGCGCGCTGGTCGCCGAGGTGCGCCCGGACGCGGTGGTCTCCACCCCCTACCGGTACGACGACTGGACGGTGACCGCCGACGGGGCCGCGTATGTGGCGGTCGCGGCAGCCGAGGTGGCCGCCCGTCTGGTGCACGTGTCCAGCGACGCGCTGCACGCCGGCCGGCCCGAGCCGTACGCCGACGACGACCCGCCGACGCCGGTGAACGCGTACGGCGCCGCGAAGGCCGCGGCCGAGACTGCCGTGCGAGCGGTCGACCCCGGCGCGGCACTGGTACGTACCTCGCTGATCCTGGGGGAGGGCAGTAAGCAGATCCAGCTCTCCCGGGACGCGCTCGCCGGCCGGGCCACCCTGTTCACCGACCAGATCCGCTGCCCGGTCGACGTCACCGACCTGGCCGCCGCCGTTCTGGAGCTGGTCGACAGCGCGTACGCCGGCCCGCTCAACGTGGCCGGTCCGGACGCGGTCAGCCGCGCCGAGCTGGGCCTGCTGGTCGCCGAGCGGTTCGACCTGGACGCGGCCGGGCTGAAGTCCACCACCAGCACCGCCGCCGGTGTGGTCGGCCCCACTGACGTACGCCTGGACTCCACCCGCGCTGCCAGCCTGCTGCGTACCCGGCTACGCGGCGTGCGCGAGATCCTGGCTCGCTGAGCCCACCGCCCCGCAGGTGCACACTTCCTATGCATAGCTCTTGTGCATAGGAAGTGTGCAGAGTTATTGTGCAGTCATGGTGAACGACGGAGAGACGCCGAGACCGGCGCCGCGTGAGGTACGGATCGACAAGCGGCAGGTCCGGGTGCTGGCGCACCCGCTTCGGATGCGGCTGCTCGGGGCACTGCGGGTGAACGGGCCCGCCACCGCCACCACCCTGGCGGAGCTGCTCAGCACCAACACCGGCGCGACCAGTTACCACTTGCGCCAGCTCGCCGAGGTGGGGCTGGTGACCGAGGACCCCGACCGGGGCAGCGGCCGGCAGCGCTGGTGGCAGGCCGCACACGACGTCACGAACTGGGAGCCGACCGACTTCGACGACGACCCCGACGCCCGGGCTGCGATCGAGTGGATCCAGGGCGACCAGGTACGCCTTCTCGTCGAGCACGCCGAACGCTGGTTCGCCATTCAGCACGAGTGGTCCCCCGCCTGGCGGGACGCCATCGGCATGGGCGACATCTTCATGACGATCCCGCCAGACCGGCTGAAGGCGCTCCAGGCGGAGGTGTGGCAGGTGCTGGAGCGGTACAACCGCGAGGCCGGCCTCGTCGACTCCGCTGATCCGCAGGCCCGCCCCGTGCAGGTCTTCCTGGCCGCCTACCCGTTGCTGGAAGGGCCCCGATGAGCACGCTGACCGTACGCCAGGTCCGGCGTCGCTACCTGACGCTCTACGGCCTGCGCTGGCTGCCGACCGGCCTGATGATCCCGGTGATGATCCTGCTGATGCAGGAGCGCGGCCTGTCGCTGCCGCAGATCGGCCTGGTCTTCACCGCGCAGGGGCTGCTGGTGCTTGCGCTGGAGCTGCCCACCGGCGGGCTCGCCGACGCCCTCGGCCGCCGCCCGGTGCTGCTCGCCGCCGGAGCGCTCAACCTCGTCTCGCTGTCACTCTTCGCGGTGGCCGACTCGTTCTGGATGTTCTTCCTGGTCTGGGCATTGCAGGGGGTCTACCGGGCACTGGACAGCGGCCCGCTGGAGTCCTGGTACGTCGACGCCACCCTGGCCGCCGACCCGGAGGCCGAGTACGAACGGGGCCTCGGGCACGCCGGCACCGTCATCGGCGGGGCCATCGGCGCTGGCGCGCTGCTCAGCGGCGGCCTGGTGGCGCTCGGCCCGATCGGGCCGGTCAGCGCGCTCACGGTGCCCGTGCTGGTCGCCATCCTCGCCCAGGCGGCGGCGCTGGTTGCGCTGGTCGTCCTGCTGGTGGAGCAGCGGCCGGCCACCGGCCTCGCTGCGCTGCGCGCCTCGGTGCTCCAGGCGCCCCGGATGATCGGCGAGGCCGTCGGGCTGCTGCGTCGCTCGCGGGTGCTGCTTGCCTTGGTGTCGGTGGAGCTGTTCTGGGGCTTCGGCATGATCACCTTCGAGTCGCTGCTGCCGGTCCGGCTCGCCGAGGTGGTCGGCGACCCGGAACGCGCCGCCGCGCTGCTCGGGCCGGCCAACTCGGCCGCCTGGCTCGCCTCGGCAGCCGGCGCGGCGCTGACACCGCTGCTGCTGCGCTGGCCCGGCGCTGCGCCGGGCGCGGCTCTGCTGCGCATCCTGCAGGGCGTCACGGTGGTCGGGATGGGGCTCTTCGCCGGGCCGGTCGGGGTGCTCGTGGCCTACCTCGCCTGCTACACCGTGCACGGCGCGTCCAACCCGCTGCACAGCGGGCTGCTGCACCGACAGGTCGACGGCCCGTACCGGACCAGCGTGCTCTCGCTGAACTCGATGATGGCGGGGACGGCCGGTGCACTCGGCGGGGTGGCCCTGACCGCGCTCGCCGCCGCCACCAGCATCAGCACCGCCATGGTCGTCGGCGCGGTCGTCCTGGCCGTCGCCGCCCCGCTCTACCTGCCGGCATGGCGGGCCGGCCGTCGGCCCGCGGCGGATACCGCCGACCCGCCCGCGGTACCCGAACCCACCGAGCCGCAGACCGCCGGGCGTTAGGAAGGACGCCCTTCCGCTACCCGCGGCGATTCCAGCGGAACCCTCCCGCTCAGCCCAGCCGTAGCGAGCTGAGCGGGAGGGTTTCGGTGAAGCCGAGCCGCCGGTAGAGCCGTGCCGCCCCGACGTTGTCCGTGTAGACGCCGAGCCCGACCGTGTCGTAGCGGGCCAGCAGCGCCCGGGTCATTCCGGCGGTCAGCGCCGCGCCCAGCCCCCGACCCCGCTGGTCGGGGGCGACGGTCAGGCCGGCGAGGAACCCGATGTCGCCCCGGCTGCGGTCCGCGCCGCACGCCACCAGCCGGCCGCCGACCCGGATGCCGTACCAGTCCACCACCTCTGCGTCTCCCGGGCGGGCGGTGGTGCTCGGGAACGCCTCGTCGATCAGCGCCTCCAGCGCCGGATGGTCGGCCTCGGCGAGTCGTACCACCCGCTGCTCGTCCGCCTGTGCCGGTGGTGGCGTGTCGGTCCAGTGGAAGTCCCAGTCGTCGTGCCGGGTCACCGCCAGCCGGCCCGCCAGCAGGGCGGGATCGTGCCGGGGTAGGTGCAGCCGCTGCCCCGGGCGCAGCATCCCGTCGCCGACCAGCGCGACACAGACCTCGATCGCCGGCCCGGCCGGGCCGATCGCGCAGCCGGCCGGCCCGTGCTCGGGCGGCACCAACCACAGCACGGTGCCGTCGCGCCGGTAGCCGCGCGCCGGCGCGCCCCGCCCGAGTGCGTGCCGGGCGAACGGGTGGTGGCCGACGGCGGCCAGGATGGCGGTCCGGTCCAGGACCACCTGGTCGTCGATGATCATGCGACCAGCCTAGGAGCCGGGGGTCGAACGCTTGCGCCGGGCCGCCACGGCCAGGCCGAATCCATGGTGGAGATTGACGAGTCGACCGATTGGGTACATCCGGGGCCGACCTACTGGGAACCCCCACCGGAGGACCGACATGCTCGCCATTCTGGCCGCCATTGTCTTCGGCTTTGCCCTGCTGATCGACCTGCTCGACACCAACTTCGGAGCGCCGGACCTGTTCAACTGGAACACGCTCGTGCTCCTCGGATTGTTCCTGCTCTCGCTCTACCTGGGCGGCGTGGGCAACGGCCCGCGCGGCGGTGGCGGCGGCCGCTGGTACCGGGGCCGGCGCCCCGGTCGCGGCTGACCGGAACCGATCACCAGTGGCCCGGCCCGCGGCGCGATTCCGGCGTCGCGGGCACGGCCCGGTACTGTCTTCGTGATGGAGTCCGACGCCCTCTTCTCCCTCGGTGCACCCGCCGGGTCGCGCAGCGCGCCCGACGGTTCCGCCAGTGTCGACGGCTTCACTCCGGTAGCAGCCGATTCGCCCCTGCCCGTCCGGATGCGCCCGGCGACCCTCGACGAGCTGATCGGGCAGGCCCACCTGCTCGCCCCCGGCGCGCCGCTGCGGCAACTGGTCTCCGGCGGCGCCCCGATGTCGGTCATCCTCTGGGGACCGCCGGGCAGCGGCAAGACCACCATCGCGCACCTGGTGGCCGGGGCCACCGACCGCCGGTTCGTGGCCATGTCGGCGCTCTCCGCCGGCGTCAAGGACGTCCGGGCGGTGATCGAGGCGGCCCGCCGGCAGCGCCGCTCGGGCGGCCCGCAGACCGTGCTCTTCATCGACGAGGTGCACCGGTTCAGCAAGACTCAGCAGGATTCGCTGCTCGCCGCCGTCGAGGACCGTACGGTCACGTTGCTGGCGGCGACCACCGAAAACCCGTACTTCTCGGTCATCTCCCCACTGCTGTCACGCTGCGTGCTGCTCACCCTGCAACCGCTGGACGACGAGGCGGTGCGCAGTCTGCTGCGCCGTGCGGTGACCGACGAGCGTGGCCTGGGCGGCACGCTCACCCTGGCCGACGAGGCCGAGGACCACCTGGTCCGGCTCGCGTCCGGCGACGTTCGCAAGGCGCTGACCGCACTGGAGGCGGCGGCGGCCTCCGCCACGGCGCTCGGCGCGAGCCGGATCGACCTCGCCACCGCCGAGCAGGCGGTCGACGTGGCGGCGGTGCGCTACGACCGCGACGGCGACGCCCACTACGACGTGGTCAGCGCGTTCATCAAGAGCATGCGCGGCTCGGACGTGGACGCCGCGGTGCACTGGCTGGCCCGGATGCTGGTCGCCGGGGAGGACGCCCGGTTCATCGCCCGCCGGCTGGTCATCTTCGCCAGCGAGGACGTGGGCATGGCCGACCCCGGCGCGTTGAGCGTGGCCACCGCCGCCGCGCACGCCGTCGAGTACGTCGGGCTGCCCGAAGCGCAGCTCAACCTTGCCCAGGCAGTGATCCACCTGGCCACCGCGCCCAAGTCGAACTCGGCCACCACCGCCATCGGCGCCGCGATCGCCGACGTGCGGTCCGGCCGGGGCGGCCCGGTGCCGCGCGGGCTGCGCGACGCGCACTACGCCGGCGCCCGAGGGCTGGGCCATGGCACCGGCTACCGCTACCCGCACGATGACCAGCGTGGCGTGGTCACCCAGCAGTACGTCCCGGACGACCTGGTGGGCACCGACTACTACCGGCCCAGCCCGCACGGGGCGGAGCGGTCGGTGGCCACCCGGCTGCCGCTGCTGCGCGGGATCGTGCGAGGGCTGCCGGCCCCGCCCGCCCGCCCGGAGGCCCCGCCGGCCGCGCCGCCCGTAACGGCGCAGAACGGGCCGGCGCTTGCCGACGAGAACGGTCGCCCGACGACGGGCACGGGCGGTCCCGGCACGATGCAAGACAGCGGCACCAACGCCGCAGGAGAGGGTCAACAGTGAAGTCGCGTGGTGCGGACCGCCCGGACGAGGGCCCGGATGAGCGGCGCGATCCCCGCGCCAAGGGCCGCCGCTGGGGTCGAGGCCGGGCCGAGGCCGAGCCGGAGGAGCCGGTAGCCGGCGAGGAGTTCGGCTGGATCGACGACCTGCGGTCGGCCAAGCAGCAACGTTCCGAGCTGGGCCCCGACGGGGCCGCGGTAGAGCCCGCAGGGCCACGCGGGGGCGCCCCGGTGCCGCCGGACGGCCCGGTGCCACCCACCCCGCGCCGTGGTGACCCGGACGGTCCCGCCGCGCGCCGGCCGGCCGGCGGACCATGGCCGGGCGACGCGCCGCCGCCGGGCCGCCGCCCGGACGAGCGGCCACCCGCCGACCGACCCCGGGCCGCCGGCCCCGGAGTCCCCGCCCCGGGCCAGCCGGCCCGCCGCGGGGCACAGCCGGCACCCGGCAGCGGCCCTCGCGCCGCCGGGCCGCCGCTCGCGCCTCCCACCGCCGCCCGCCCGGCCGGTGGCGAGCCGGCAGGCCCACCCGGACCCCCGACCTCGGGCGTACCGGCCGGCCCGGCCCGGCCCCGCCCGGGCGCTGCCCCGGCCGGCCCGCCCGCCGGCCCGCCGGGCACCGGCGCACCGACCGGTCGCCGCCCGGCCGCCGTCCCCCCATCGGGTCGAGCGGACGCGATGCCGCCGCTACGCCGGCCCGACGCCGGGCCGTTGGGTCGCAGACCCGGCCCGGAGACCACCGAGCCCGGCCGTCCACTGCCCACCGACGGCGGGCCCGCCGGTCGGCGTACGACCGATCCGGCGCGGGCCGCCGGTTCACCCACCGCCCCCGGCGGGACCCGCTTCGACGCGGCGCCGACCGGTGCCGTACCGCCGGTCCCCGGTGGACTGCGACCCGACCCCGCCGTCGACCGTGATCCGCGGAACGCCCGGCGTCGCCCGGGCACAGTCGACCCCGGCGCGACGGAGACGTCCGGCCAGGGGCCGGCCGACCGCACCCGCTCGTCCTCCGGCGGGCACCGCCGCGCGGCCGAACCCGACGAGCCGGTGGTGCCCCGTTCGGGCAACGCCCCGGCGGTGCCCGACGCGTCCGGCCACACCGGCGCCGCGCCGACCATCGGCCCGGCCGACGGCACCGGGCGCCGCCGGACGGTCCCGGACGAGCAGGAGCGCCGCGCTCCGGCCGGCGGCGAGCCCCGGACCGACCGCCCGGAGCGGCCGGCCGACTGGCTGCGCCAGGCAGGCCGCCTGCCGCACACCGACCCCGCCCTGCCGGTGGTCAACCGGCGCGGTGGCACCCCGCCGCCGGCCGGCCGCCGTCCTGGGCCGCCCGCAGGTGCGGGCGATCTCACCGACCACTCGCCCGGCCGGCTCGCCGTGCCCGACCCGGCCGCGGAGCGCGGCGCCGGCCGCCGGCCCGCCGGGCCGCCGGCCGACCCGGCCGCGGACGCCCCCACCGGTCGCCGTGCCGTCCGGCCCGGCGCGACGGGCGACCGTGGCGACGACCCGTACGCCGGTCCCGCCGGCGGCGGGCGACCCGCGCCCGGTGGCAGTGCCGCCGGTCCGGGCGCACCGGCCCGCGGCGCCGCCCGCTCCACCCCGCCCGGTCGTGCCCGGCCCGCCCCCGGCGACGCGCCGGCCACCGGCGCCGGACACCGTGGTCCCGACGGGCCATCCCGGCCCGGCCCGGGTGCCGAGACCACTGCCCGTGGCGCCGCCCGCCCGGACGGCCCGGCCCGTGCCGCCGTCCCACCGGGCATCGGCCCGGATGGCCCGCCCCGGCAGCGCCCGGACGGTCCGGCTCGCGCCGCCGTCCGCCCCGCTGGCGCCGGGCACCCGCCCGTGAGCGGCGAGCCCGGCACCGGTCCCGGAGCTCCCGCGGTGGCCCGCGGCGGTGCGCCGGCCGCTCGACCCGCGCCGGCCGATCGCGCCGCCGGCCGTGCCCTGCCACCGAACCGGGAGCCCGGTCGTCCCGAGCCCTCCGGTGTCGCACCCGTGCCACCGCCCGGCCGCCCCGGCGAGCCCGTCGGTGTGGCCCGGGCCGCCGCCGTGGTGCCCACTGCGGGCGGACCGGTGGACCGGCCGGTGCCCGCGCCGGCCGACGGGCCCGCGCTGCGCCCAGCCGGCCAGGACGTGCCCGACGACGACGGCGCCGCCCCGGGCGCCCGGTCCGAGCTGCGCCGGCAGTTGCGCGAGCGGCGCCGGCTGCGGGCGGCGGTGCTGGCGCTGGTCAGCGTCGTCCTGCTCGGCGCGGTGCCGCTCTTCTTCGGCATCCGTACGCTGAGCCGGGACCCGGTCTTCGACAACCTGGACCAGCTGAACGTGCCCGGCTGGGCCGCGGCGAAGACGGTCGACGAGGTCAGCGGCAGTCGTTGGTGCCTGCTCGACTGTCGACTGCGCGAGCGCACCGTCACCTCGGAGAAGTCGCCGGAGGAGACGGCGGGGGTCTACGAGAACGCGCTGCGACAGGACGGCTGGCAACCGTGGAAGGTGACCCGCTGCCCCGAGCAGGAGACGAAGGGGAGCTACACCTGCTGGCGTCGCGATGAGCTGACTCTCGACCTGTGGGTGCGCGAGCCGACCTGCGTGCCGCCGCCGGTCGACGGCGAGCCGGCGATCGTGCCGTCTCCCGGCCCCTCGGCCGCTGCGGCGGAGTGCGCCGGCTCGTTGGTATCGGTGAAGGTGCGCAACGCGATCGACGACGAGCGGACCAAGCCACAGCCGAGCACCGATCCGTCACTGACCGGAGAGGATCCGTTCCCGACAGTCAGCGCGGACCCGCTGGGTGAGTTGACACCCTCACCGTCGTGAGCCGGTTTCCATCACGGACGGTAGGGTCTGGGGCTGGTAGGCCCGTCCGCTGCCGTTGATCGGTGACGGTTCGGTGGGCCCGGTACGGGTACCACGGTTGTGCGTTCCGGGGACGTCGGGTCCCCGGAACTCTGCTTGAGGAGGACAGGCGTGGGCGACATTGGAGCGGTTGCGGCGCTGATCGCGGCGTGCGCGTTCGCGGTGCTGGTGCTCATCCTGACGCTGCCCATCCTGCGGCTGCGGCACACGGTGGACGCCACCACCCGGATGATCAACGACCTCAACGATCGGACCGCACCGCTGCTCGGCGACGTGAACACCACGGTGAAGAACGTCAACACCGCCCTGGAGCAGGTGCAGACCTCGCTCGACGGCGTGAACCTCCAGTTGGCGAAGGTCGACACCATGACCAGCCACGCGCAGAACATCACCGCCAACGTCGCCAACCTGGCCACCGTGGTCTCTGCCGCGGCCGCGAACCCGCTGGTCAAGGTAGCCGCGTTCGGCTACAGCGTGCGCAAGGCCGCGGCCAGCCGCCGGCACGCCGAGACCGAGCGCGAGGTGCGCGACACCATCAAGCAGCAGCGGCGGGCCACCCGGCGCGGCAACCGCTGACCGGCCGGCGCACCAGGAGGTAGCGAGACATGAGGCGATTGTTCTGGTTGGGCATCGGGCTCGCCGTCGGCGTGGTGGTGGTCCGCAAGGCGACCCGGACCGCGCAGGCGTACACCCCGGCCGGCATCGCGAGCACGTTGTCGGAATCCGCTGGCGGGCTGGTCGAATCGCTGCGTAGCTTCGTGGAGGACGTCCGCGTCGGGATGGCCGAACGCGAGCAGGAGATCCACCAGGCGTTCGCCCAGGGCGAGGCGTTCGACGACCAGTTCGCCGAGCTGCGGGAAGACCCGCGGATCGGCGATCGATACATCTTTCCGGAGGAACACCAGCGATGAAGACGGCGGAAATCAAGCGGCGGTACCTCGCGCACTTCGAGGCGAATGGCCACGCCGTGGTGCCGTCCGCTCCGCTGCCCGCCATCAGTGACCCGAACCTGCTGTTCGTCAACGCCGGCATGGTGCAGTTCGTCCCCTACTTCCTCGGTCAGCAGCGCGCGCCGTACCAGCGGGCGGTCAGCGTGCAGAAGTGCATCCGTACCCCGGACATCGATGAGGTCGGCAAGACCAGCCGGCACGGCACGTTCTTCCAGATGAACGGCAACTTCTCCTTCGGCGACTACTTCAAGGACGGCGCGATCCCCCTCGCCTGGGACCTGGTCACCAAGTCACAGGACCAGGGCGGCTACGGCCTCGACCCGGAGCGCCTCTGGCCGACCGTCTATCTCGACGACGACGAGGCGTTCGAGATCTGGCGGTCGGTGGGGGTGCCGGCCGCTCGGATCGTCCGCCGGGGCAAGGCCGACAACTTCTGGTCGATGGGCATCCCCGGGCCGTGCGGCCCGTGCTCCGAGTTGTTCTACGACCGGGGCCCGGAGTACGGCCGGGAGGGCGGCCCGGCGGTCGACGAGGACCGCTACATGGAGTTCTGGAACCTCGTCTTCATGCAGTTCGAGCGGGGTCCGGGCACGACGAAGGACGACTACCCGATCCTGGGTGAGCTGCCGGCGAAGAACATCGACACCGGCATGGGCCTGGAGCGGATGGCCTCGATCCTGCAGGGCGTCGACAACCTCTACGAGATCGACGAGGTCCGGCCGATCCTGGACCGGGCGGCCGAGCTGACCGGCAAGCGATACGGCGCGCACTCCGGCCACGTGGCCAGCGAGTCGCACCCGGACGACGTACGGCTGCGGGTGATCGCCGACCACGTGCGGACCGCGCTGATGCTGATCGGCGACGGCGTGACCCCGAGCAACGAGGGGCGTGGCTACGTGCTGCGCCGGATCATGCGCCGGGCGATCCGGTCGATTCGGCTGCTGGGCTGGCAGGATCGGGCGTTGCCCGAGCTGTTGCCGGTGGCCCGGGACTGCATGGCGCCGTCGTACCCGGAGTTGGCGACCGACTTCGACCGGATCGCGCAGTACGCGTACGCCGAAGAGGAAGCCTTCCTGTCCACCCTGCGCGCCGGTACCACGATCCTGGACACTGCGATCGCCGAGACCCGCACCGCGGGTGGCGCGGCGCTGTCCGGGGCGAAGGCGTTCCAGCTGCACGACACGTACGGCTTCCCGATCGACCTGACCCTTGAGATCGCCGCGGAGCAGGGCCTCACGGTCGACGACGAGGGCTTCCGCCGGCTGATGGCCGACCAGCGGACCCGGGCGAAGGCGGACGCGCAGGCCCGCAAGACCGGGCACACCGACGTGTCGGCGTACCGGTCGGTGCTGGACTCGGGTGGCCCGGTGACGTTCACCGGGTACAGCGAGGTGGCCCGCGAGTCGACGGTACGGGCGCTGCTCGGCGAGGGTGGCCCGCGCCAGGCGGCGACCGAGGGCGACACCATCGAGCTGGTGCTCGACACGACCCCGTTCTACGCCGAAGGCGGTGGCCAGCAGCCCGACCAGGGCATGATCACCGTGGGCGGCGGTCAGGTCGAGGTGCTCGACGTGCAGCAGCCGGTGCCCGGCCTGATCGTGCACCGGGCCCGGGTTATCCGGGGTGAGGTGCGCGCCGGCGAGACCGGCTACGCCGAGATCGACACCACCCGGCGGCGGGCGATCTCCCGATCACACACCGCGACCCACCTGGTGCACCAGACCATGCGCAACTTCCTCGGCGACTCGGCCACCCAGGCTGGTTCGCTGAACGCGCCCGGTCGGCTGCGGTTCGACTTCAACACTCCGACGGGAGTGTCGCCGACCGTGCTGCGGGACGTGGAGCAGCAGGTCAACGAGGTGCTCCTGGCCGACCTGGAGGTGCACGCCTTCATCACCTCGCTGGACGAGGCGCGGCGGATCGGGGCGATGGCCCTCTTCGGCGAGAAGTACGGCGAAGAGGTGCGGGTCGTCGAGGTGGGCGACTACGCCCGGGAGCTCTGCGGCGGCACGCACGTGGCCCGCTCGGCCCAGCTCGGCCTGGTGAAGATCCTCTCCGAGTCGTCGATCGGCTCCGGCGTCCGTCGGGTCGAGGCGCTGGTGGGCATGGACGCCTTCGGTTTCCTGGCCCGTGAGCACCTGCTGGTCTCCCGGCTGGCCGAGCTGTACCGGGTGCCCAACGAGCAGGTCGCCGACCGGGTGGAGCAGACCGTCACCCAGCTCCGGGATGCGGAGAAGGAGCTGGAGAAGCTGCGCGCCCAGCTGGTGCTGGGCGGAGCGGCGGCGCTCGCCGCGCAGGCCAAGGACGTGCGCGGGGTGGCGTACGTGGGCACCGAGGCGCCGGAGGGCGCGGCCGGTAACGATGTGCGGACCCTCGCCCAGGAGATCCGCGGCAAGATCGACCCGGCCCGGCCGGCGGTGGTCGCGGTGGCGGCCCGCTCGAACGGCAAGGCCTCCCTGGTGGTGGCGGTCAACCAGGCCGCCCGCGGCCGGGGCCTGGCCGCCTCGGACCTGGTGAAGGCGGCGTTCTCCGGGCGCGGCGGGGGCAGCCCCGACCTGGCCCAGGGTGGCGGCCTGCCGGCGGCCGAGGCGCCGAACCTGCTACACACCGTCGAGAAGGCGATCACCGAGGCGTGATGGTTCATCATGTTCGACCAGGGCGGGCCGATCGGTCCGCCCTGGTTCGTCGGGTCCCGGGGGTGACCGCCGGTGACTGAGCTGACGCGCGGGGTCCGGATCGGGGTGGATGTCGGTCAGGTCCGGGTGGGGGTGTCCCGTTCGGATCCGGACGGCGTGTTGGCCACGCCGCTGGTGACCCTGGCCCGCGACCTCACGACGGCGCCCGACGCGGTGCCCAGTGACCTCGCCGAGCTGGCCGCGCTGGTGGCCGAACATGAGGCCGTGCAGGTTGTCGTCGGCCTTCCGGTCAATCTGGCCGGCAAGCATGGCCCGGCGGCCATCCATGTGAAGGCGTACGCTGACCGACTGGTCGACGTGATAGCGCCCGTCCCGGTAACGCTCACTGACGAGAGGATGTCGACCGTGGTCGCTTCTCGTAGGCTTGCTGAGCGTGGCGTTCGGGGCAAGCGTCAACGAGCGGTTGTCGACCAGGCGGCCGCGGTGGAAATTCTGCAGAGCTGGCTGGACGCGCAGCGGAGGCGGACGTAATGATCGACGATCTGGACCTTGGGTTCGACGAGCCGGAGCGGGGGGAGAAGGGCCGGCACCGCCGCGGCTTCGTCCGCAAGCGCAAGGGCGGCTCCGGTTCCGGAGGCCGGGGCAAGACGTTCCTGGCACTGCTGATGGCCCTGGTCCTGCTGGGCGGCATCGGCGGCGGCGCGTTCTACGGTTTCGACCGGATTCAGAACTACTTCGTCACGCCCGACTACGACGGCGCCGGGACCGGCGAGATCACCGTCGAGATCAAGAACGGCGCGTTGCTCGCCGACATGGCCGACGCCCTGGTCGCCGCCGACGTGGTGAAGAGCCAGAAGGCGTTCATCGAGGCCGCCGAGGCCAACTCGCGCAGCAAGAACATCCAGCCGGGCACCTACAAGCTGCGGAAGCAGATGAGCGGCGCGAGTGCCGTCACCGCGATGCTCGACCTGAAGAACAAGATCGTCAACGGGTTGACCATTCCCGAGGGGCGTACCAGCAAGAACGTCTACAAGCTGCTCTCCGAGAAGACCAAGATTCCGGTCAAGGACTTCGAGGCCGCTGCGAAGAACCCGCTGGAGCTTGGCATCCCGGACTGGTGGTTCACGCGCGAGGACGGCAAGAAGGTCCCCAAGTCCGTCGAGGGCTTCCTCTTCCCGGACACGTACGAGATCCCGCCGAAGGCCACCGCGGAGAGCATCCTCAAGCTGATGGTCGACAACTTCCTCTCGGTGAGCGGCGAGATGAAGTTCGCCGACCGGGTGCAGAAGGAACGCAAGGTCAGCCCGTACGAGGCGCTGATCGTGGCCTCGCTGGCCCAAGCCGAGGCGGGCAACAAGGACGACCTGGGCAAGGTCGCCCGAGTGGCCTACAACCGGGTGTACGGCGAGTTCAACTGCAACTGCCTGGAGATGGACGTCACGGTCAACTACTACCTGGAGTCGATCGGCAAACCGACCAAGACCTCCGCGCAGATGACGCAGTCGGAGCTGGACGACCCGAAGAACCCGTACAACCGCAAGCTGCGTGGCCTGATCCCCACCCCGATCAACAACCCGGGCAAGCAGGCACTGGAAGGGGCCATGGACCCGCCGACGGGCAAGTGGCTCTACTTCGTGGCGATCGACAAGCAGGGCCACTCCGCCTTCGCCGAGACCTACGAGGAGCAGCAGCGCAACGAGGCCAAGGCCAGGGAGGCCGGCATCATCTGAGGCCGGCCGCGCTGCCGGGTAGGGTCGAGCTGAGATGGGCGGCAGGGCGGGGGAATGATGCGCACCCACACGGGGGCTCGTGAGGTGTCCGGCGGTGGTCGTGTCGACCCGTAGGGCCGCGGTGCTGGGCAAGCCGATCGCGCACTCCCTCTCCCCGGTGATCCACACCGCCGGGTACGCCGCCGCCGGGCTGACCGGATGGTCGTACACCCGGATCGAATGCGCGGCGGCGGAGCTGCCGGCCCTGGTCGCCGGCCTCGGCCCGGAGTGGGCCGGGCTGTCGGTGACCATGCCGGGCAAGGAAGCGGCGCTGGAGGTGGCCGCGGAGGCCTCGGCGGTCGCCGTCGCCGTCGGCGCGGCCAACACGCTGGTACGCCGTCCGGATGGCTCCTGGTACGCGGACAACACCGACGTCGGCGGCATGGTCGAGGTGCTCACCGGCGCCGGGGTGCGGCCCGGCGCGGCGGTGACCGTGCTGGGTGCGGGCGGGACCGCGCGGGCGGCGCTGGCCGCGGCGGCCGGGCTGGGCGCCCGCGCGGTGACGGTGGTGGCCCGCCGTGCCGCCGCCGTCGACGAGCTGCGTGCGGTGGCCTGCGCCGTCGACGTGCCGATGCGAGGGGCGGCCTGGGCCGACGCGGCGCACCACACCGGGGCCGACGTGGTGATCTCGACGGTGCCGAAGGGGGTCGCCGACCCGCTCGCCGGCACGGTGGCCTGGCGGCCGGAGGCGGTGCTCTTCGACGCGCTCTACGACCCGTGGCCGACGCCGCTGGCGGCGTCGGCGCAGGCGGCCGGTTGCCGGCTCGTCTCCGGGCTGGATCTACTGCTGGCCCAGGCGGTCGGCCAGTTCGAGCAGTTCACCGGGGTCGCCGCGCCCCGGGCCGAGATGGCCGCCGTGCTGGCCGCGGCACGCGCCGCCTGAGGCCGCCCCCCACCCGCGCCCGCGCGACGTCTTCGCAGAAGCAGAGCCTGGCCACCCGGTTGGCGCCGGCGGTTGATGCCCTGGGCGGCGAGTTCGTCGGCGATGAACCGGTAGCCGAAAACGCCGGGTCGTCGTGGTGGATGTCCAGCGCGGCGTTGATCAGGTGGACGTTGTCCCAGTCCCGCTGTGAGACCGGATCTTTACGCCACGCGTAGTAGGCCTGCGGGCTGAAGCCGAGGACCCGGCAGGTTACCGTGACGGCACCCAGCTCCCGGTAGGTCTCGTTGACCGCCGTGATCTCCAGCCCGGGCGCTGGGCGTGAGCTAACGGGCGATATCGAACACGCCCTTGTCGTAGAAGTAGAGGCCGGGCACGGCGTAGCGGGACTTGGGGCGGGCGGGCTTTTCCTCAATCGACAGCACGCGACCGGCCGGATCGAAGTCGACCACCCCGTATGCCCCGGGGTTTGCTACCTGATACGCGAAGATCCGACCGCGGACCAACCCGCCGAGGCCGGCGGGTTGCCGGCCGAGGCCGACGCCGATGATGAAGGCCTGCGCGATCCCCTCCGGGCGGGCTGTACGGCGTATTCCAGCCGCAGCCAGAACTGGGCGCGCCGTCACGAACAGACGGCGGAACTGGTCCTGGTCCTTGGGCGTGTTTGACCAGGATCTCCCGCACCCCCTCCCATGACGAGGGTGGAGAGCGGGTAGTAGACCATCGGCTTGTCGAAGACCGGCATGAGCTGTTTGGACACCGCCCGAGTAATCGGCCACAGCCGCGTTCCGGTGCCGCAGGCGAGAAGGATTCCGTGCGTGGAGGGGAGGCTGCCGGCC
This sequence comes from Micromonospora sp. NBC_00389, assembly GCF_036059255.1. Taxonomy (NCBI): domain Bacteria; kingdom Bacillati; phylum Actinomycetota; class Actinomycetes; order Micromonosporales; family Micromonosporaceae; genus Micromonospora; species Micromonospora sp. NBC_00389. Next base: position 3,976,281 of record NZ_CP107947.1, read on the forward strand.
TCGCTGCGTCACCCGGTGGCCGTTACCCAAACGATTGTGACAACGCCCGGAAGTCGTGCTCAACCGCCTCCACGGCGGTCTGCGGCAACTGGATGGACCATTGCGTAGCGCTGGGTCAACTGTTTTTCGGGCGGCCCGCACTCCTTCCATTGTCGGCAATTGGACTCTGGATAAAAACACCGGAAACGACGCTGGCGGAGTGGGTCTTTATTGAGCATTCTCAAGCACAGTCGGTCTCGCACGCGCTTCCTGGACGGCTTGCTCCTAGATGCGCAGTCTTGGCGTGTACCGCACCATCCCGAGCCGGAAGACAAACCGTACGGTGGGCGGCTAGTCGACGGGCGTACATGGAGGCGGTGTGCATTCGGTGGAAGTCGCACAGGTCATCGACGTTTCGGAGACCCTGAACGGCTCGACGGCGCCATTAGCGAATTCGGCTGGGCCGACGCGGAGCGGTTGGCAGTCCCGTTACGTCGTCACGCTGTGTTTTCTCGACGCTGTGGTTGGACTGGCGTCGGCGGTCGCGGCCTTGGGCCTTCGATTCGGCCCTGCGACGGCCGAGCCGTATAACCGCGGCCATCTCTGGCTCACCATTGCGCTGCCGTTCGCCTGGATGGTCGCCCTCACCCTCAACCGAGCGTATGAAACACGCCACCTTTTCGTCGGGAATGATGAGTACGCACGGGTATTTCGATCCGGTCTCGCACTTACCGCCACTTTGGCGGTTGTTTCTCTTGCGTTCGATTTCCGGCTCGCCAGAGGCTACGTGATCATCGCGATGCCGCTGGTCATCGTCGCCGGCGTCGCGATGCGGTACCTAGCCCGTCAGCGTCTGCACCGCTCGTGGGCACGCGGTGAACGGCTGCACCGGGTGATTCTGGTCGGGCACGAGGTCGCCGTCGCCGAGATGACCAGAAGGTTGCGCCGCGAGCGCTTCCACGGACTCGGAGTGGTCGGCGCCTGCCTGCCGCACCGCCCGGCCGAGTCTGCGGAGCGACGAGCCGCTGGCTCGCTGCCGCCGATCCTCGGCACGTTCGAGCACGTGGCGAGCGCCGTCGGCCGGGTGGGTGCGGACACGGTCGTCGTGCTGTCCTGCCCGGAGATTGCGGGAGCCGCCCTGCGCCGGTTGGGTTGGCAACTGGAACGCGACGACGTCGACCTCATCGTCGCCAGCAATCTCGTCGATGTGGCCGGCGACCGCACCACCATCCGCCCGGTGGACGGGTTGCCGATGCTGCACGTCGAGCACCCTCGTCTGAAGGGTGGCCGGCGGGTCGTCAAGGCGGTCTTCGACCGCGTGTCGGCGCTCCTGCTGCTGATTCTCGCCGCCCCGGTCCTGCTTGCGATCGCCCTGCTGGTCCGGTTGAACCCGGATGCCGGTGGTCCCGCGATCTTCCACCAGGTGCGGGTGGGCAAGAACGGCCGGCCGTTCATCATCTACAAGTTCCGGACGATGTACGTGGACGCCGAGGATCGTTTGGAGGAGTTGCTCAGCCCCAACGAAACCGACGGTGGGCTATTCAAGATGCGGGACGACCCGCGGGTGACCCCCGTCGGGCGCTGGCTGCGCCGGCTGTCGCTGGACGAGCTCCCGCAACTTGTCAATGTGCTCAAGGGCGACATGTCGCTGGTCGGACCGCGGCCGCCGCTGCCCCGTGAGGTCGCCGGCTACCCCGCGGACATGCGCCGGCGCCTGGTGGTTAAGCCCGGCCTGACCGGGCTGTGGCAGGTCTCCGGCCGGTCCGACCTGTCGTGGGAGGAGTCCATACGGCTGGACCTGTCGTACGTGGAGAACTGGTCGTTGGCCATGGACATGGCGATCCTGGTCCGTACTCTGAGCGCCGTCGTCCGAAGTTCCGGAGCTTACTGACAGCGCCGCCCCAGTCATCCGCAACAGGTCTCGAAGAAATGGCCGGGCTTGGCGATGTTTGCCCTGGGCCGCCCGGCGCGGCGTCCGTCCGTAAACCTACCAACACGATAGGTTACGCATCCATGTCTGAGGTTCGTAAGGTCTTCAAGACCCGTCGGGAGCACGTCGCGACGGCTGGCGTCGCCGTGCTCCTGCTGGGGGCGTCCGGATCGGTGCTGTTGTTGCGTGACGGCAGCGCTCCCGCCGCGGAAACCGGCGGGACAGTCGTCACCGCCCAGGAGCCGACCATCGGCAGCGCCTCGCCCGGCCCTTCGGCGTCCGCCAGCCCCAGCGCCTCCGCGAAACCTCCCACGAAGCCCTCGGCCTCCCCGTCCGCCAGCCGGCGCACCCAGCCGGACAATCAGGTGGCCGGCGCATGGCCGAGCCCGGACAACACCGGCGTCCCGGCGGGCTGGCGCCCGACCGCGACGCGCACCTCGGATCTGAAGATCACTAGAGCGGGTGCGGTGGTGAAGGACATCCGGCTGGTCAACGCCGATCTCATCATCGCCGCCAACGACGTCAAGGTTCAGCGGGTCGAGTTGCAGGGCGGCAGCATCATCAACGACACCGGCCCGTCGTGCAGCGACGGCCTGGTGATCGAGAATGTCTCGCTGGGTCGTAGTCCGGGGCGGTCGACCCGCAGCGCTGATCTGCCGGCCATTCAAGCCGGCGGTTACACCGCCCGCCGGGTGAAGATCGACGGCCGCCCGGAAGGGTTTCGGGTCGCCGGCAAGAGCCTGAACTGTGGCCGGGTCACCATCGACAACAGCTTCGCCAGGGTCACGTCTCCCGACGACTGCGGCGACTGGCACGGCGATGGCATCCAGGGATACGACGGACCCGCTCTGGTCGTCCGCAACGTCACGCTGGATCTGGTTCAGACGGGTTCCTGCGGTGGCACGGCGCCGTTCTTCTACCCGTCCGGCCAGGACAACACGTCCGTGGACATCGACCGCATCATGGTCAAAGGCGGCGGATATCCGTTCCGACTTGCCATGCCGGGGTCGGTGCGTAGCCTGCGGGTCGTCGACGGATCATGGGAGTACGGCCCGATCGACGTGAAGTGCTCGCTGCTGACCGCCTGGGACGCGGAGATCGTCACCATCGGACCGGATTACCAACCGACCCACACCGTGCGGTCGTTGCCCTGCGAAACGCCGTGAGAAACCGCCGCGGCGCGTCGACGTAGGGGTGAGCTGCCCCGCTCAGCGCAGCTTGCCCTCGACGAGTGCGGCGAGGCTGCCCAGCGTCTCGAACACCTCGGCGGTCACGTCGTCGTCGTCGACCACGATGTCGAATCGGGTCTCCAGCGCGGCGACCAGCTCCACCACGGCCAACGAATCGAGCTCGGGCAGACTGCCCAGCAGCGGCGTTGACGCGACGATCGAGTGAGCGCGGTCCTCCACCCCGAGCGTGGTGACGACGACCGACTTCACGTCGTCGATGATGGTGGTGTTGGTCAGGCCCATGGGGTTCCTCTCGGTCATACCAGTACCTCGGCGGGCGCCGGGTGGCTCAGGAAGGCGGTCGGGCTCGCGGTCAGGCCGTAGGCGCCAGCCTGGAACACGATCACGAAGTCATCGATCTCCGCGGCCGGCAACGACACGTTGTCGCCGAGCAGGTCGAGCGGCGTGCACAGACATCCGACGACAGTCGCGGTCTCGGTGGCCGCCTCGTCAATCCGGTTGCCGATGGCCAGCGGGTAGTTGCGGCGGATGACCTGACCGAAGTTGCCGGACGCGGCGAGCTGGTGGTGCAGGCCACCGTCGACGACGAGGAAGACCTTGCCGCGGGATTCCTTGCGGTCGACGACCCGGGTCACGTAAACGCCGCACTCACCGACGAGGAAGCGGCCCAGTTCGACGACCACGCGGGCGTCGGGCAGGTTGGGTCGGATCGAGTCGGTGAGCAGTTCGGCCAGGTTCTCACCGATTGCGGGCAGGTCCAGGGGGCTGTCCCGGTCGAAATAGGGGATTCCGAAGCCGCCGCCGATGTTGAGGTAACAGACGGGCGTCGGGGCGTCCGCGGCGAGCCGGAGCGCCAGGTCGACCGTCTTGCGCTGGGCTGCACAAAGGATGTCGGCCCGCAGGTTTTGCGATCCGGCGAAGATGTGGAAGCCCAGGAAGTCGACATCGGCTTGGGCCAGTTCCTTGAGGAACGCGGGCACCCTCTCGGCGTCCATGCCGAACTGCTGCGGGCCGCCGCCCATCCGCATCCCGGACCCCTTGATCGCAAAGTCGGGGTTGACTCGGATGGCGACTCGGGGCCGAATGCCGAGTCGATTCCCGATGGCGACCACCCGGCTCGCCTCGGTCTCGGACTCCATCTCGATCGTGACACCTGCCGCCACGGCCTGCGTGAGCTCGGCGGGGGTCTTGCCCGGACCGGCGAAGCTGACCCGGTTGGCCGGCATCGGAGTGTCGAGCGCGACGCGCATCTCCAGGGCCGAAGCCACGTCGAACGCGTCGACCAGCCCGCTCAGGTGCTGGACGACGGCCGGCATGGGGTTGGCCTTGACGGCGTAACCGAGCTGGATCCCGTCCGGCAGTGTCGAGCGGACCAGCGCGATCCGCTCCGTCAGCAGCGCTCGGTCATAGGCGAAGAAGGGGGTGCCTCCCACCCGTTCCGCGAGCCGGTCCACGGGGACGCCGCCGACGGAGAGGCGATTCGACTTCCGGCCGAACGCGGCGACGGTCGGACTGGTCACGGTGCCTCCTCGGTTCGCGGTGCGGGAGTCGCAGGCTCACGCCTCGGGCTCACGGTGTCAACTCCCGGCGCAGCAGGTTGCGGTCGAACTTGCCGTTGGGTGAACGCGGGATCTCCGAGCGCACCACAACCTCCTTGGGCACCATGTACAGCGGAAGGCGCCTGCGGAGCTCGGCGAGCAACCCCGCCGGGTCGAGGTGGGCGTTGCCGGCAGGGCTCACGACGAGGACGACGTGCTGTCCGATCCGGGCATCGTCCACGCCGAGTGCCACGGCGTCGCGGACGAGCCCGGTGTCGTAGACCACCTCTTCGATCTCCGTCGGGCTCACCCGGTACCCGGACGTTTTGATCATGTCGTCTTTGCGGCTCACGAAGTACAGGAAGCCGTCCTCGTCCCGGACGACGATGTCACCCGACCAGACCGCGATTTCGGTCGTGTAGAGCCCGGCCGCGCGGCCCGGCACCGGCCGGAAGCGTTCGGCGGTACGTTCGGGATCGTTCCAGTAGCCCAGGGCGACCAGCGCGCCCCGGTGCACCAGCTCGCCCGGCTCACCCGGGTCACACACCGACCCGTCCGGCCGGACCACCAGGATGTCGGCGTTGGGGATCGCCTTACCGATCGAGTCCGGCCGGCGGTCAGCCTCGGCCGGGTCGAGGTACGTCGACCGGAACGCCTCGGTGAGCCCGTACATGAGGTACGGCCGGGCGCCCGGGAAGTGCGCCCGCAGCTTCTCCAGCGTCGCCGTCGGCATACGGCCGCCGGTATTGGCGAAGTAGCGCATGTTGCGGGTTGCCTCCACCGGCCACGCTTTGTCGGCCAACTGGATCCACAACGGCGGTACGCAGGTCAGCCCGGTCACGCCGTGCTTCGCGCACAGTCGGATCACGTCGGTCGGGGCCAGGTAGTTCACCAGCACGACGTGCGCGCCCGCGCCGAAGCCGGTAGTGAGCTGGCTGAAACCGGCGTCGAAACTCAACGGAAGCACCGCGGCGATGACGTCGTCGGCGGTGTTGCCCAGGTAGTGGCTGACGCTTTCGGCGCCGACGATGAGGTTGCGATGCGACAGCACCACACCCTTGGGTTTCCCGGTACTGCCGGACGTATAGAGGATGGCGGCCATGTCGACGTCGACCCCGGCGGGTGCCGGTGCGACGTCCCCGCCGCTCGTCAGATCGGTCCACTGGCTGACCGCGTAGTGCGTCTCGCCCGCGGCGGGTGCCGCGCCAACTACCACGATGTGCTCGAGCGACTTGCATCCATCGAGCTCATCGTGCAGCAAAGCCAGGAGCTCGGCCGTGGTAACCAGCACCTGGGCGTCGCAGTCGGCGATGATGTACGCCACCTGCTTGGCCCGCAGGATCGGGTTGACCGGTACGAACACGCCACCGGCCGCCGACGAGCCGAACAGGGCGGCCACCGTCTCGACCCGCTTGTCGAGGTAGACCGCGACCCGCCCGCAGCGCTCCAGACCAAGGCGGCGCAGACCGGCGGCCACCCTGACAACTTCCCGCCACAGCTGTGCGTAGGTCAGCGTCGAATCCTTGGCGGTCAACGCGGGGGCGTCGCCCCGCCGGTCCGCCATCTCCGCGACGAGGTCGTGCACTTGCGTCCGCATCCCGATGCCCCTCTCGCCGGTCCGGCGCGGCCATCCAGCCTCACCAAGTCACACATACGAGTTCGCTGTACAGGTAGTCGATCTGGCCTGGCGCCAACCGGGCACTCTTGAACATCTTTCGACGAGGAGAGCGCAGCAGGATGGAGAGCCGGGGTCGATGGCCGGTCACCCGCGGTTCCACGAGGCTCACCGGAATCCGGTGGCGCAGCAGGAGGTGGCGGGCCAGCGGGAGGGCCAGCCGGCGGAACAGCTCGGGGTTGCTGACGTGGAGGATCGACGCGAACAGGGGGAGCCGCTTGCGCCGGTCCCTGCGGAAGATGACGTAGCACCATTCCTCGCCACTGCGCAGTACGAGATGGTGGGCGGCGGCGGTGTCGACATGGTCGCGGTACACCTGCAGCTCGCGGCCGGTCAGCGTGCTTTCGATGACCCGGGGATCGGCGCTGACTCGGTACCTCCCAGGCCAGGAAGGCCACGGCAGATTGGGCACGAGTGCGGTCGTGGTGTCCAGGAACTGGAACTTCAGCCGGTTGTTGATCGGCACGACGCTGCCACTCGGCGAAAGGTCGGTGAAATGCAGGTCTTCCTGGCCGAGTAGTGCCTTGAGCAACCGCACGCTGTGGAAGCGGTAGTCGGGCAGCACGCACCATGCGCCGAGATTGCAAAACCGCTCGGGTCGGCCGCCGACCATGCGCTCGGAATAGAACGCGAGATAGACGCCCACCACGGCGTTTTCGTGTTCATCGTCGATCAGCATGAACCCGTGGTTGGGAGCGTCGACAGTCCACGGCACGTCGACCGACCGTGCCCAAGCCTCAGCGGACACCCGACGGTTGAGGTGGACGTGCAGGAACTCCGCCACCCGAGGCAAGTCGGAACCAACAATCGGGGCGACACGGACTGCCATCGCGGCTGCTGTCTCCCCTTCTCACGCCGACATCGTTCGTGGGCAACCTACCAGGCATCGTGAATGGACCACAGGCGGACGTTCGGGCTGACCGGGTCGCCCGTTTGACGTGCGCACGCGATGTTCCACCGGCAGCATCCGCCGCAGCGGTGATCGCCGATAGCCGACAGCACAACTTCGAAACAGCCCGTTCCGCACAGGGCCGCGGGACTGCACAATTAGCATCGCTGGCCGCTTCGGTCGTATGGACGCTGGCGACATCTGTCAGGAGCGAAATTGACCGGTAGCTCGGAGACGATCGCGGTCGTGGTCGTCACGTACAACAGCGCACGATTCGTGCCGGATCTCATCGCGTCGCTGGCGCCCGGCTTGCGCGGGTTAACCTGGCACCTGACTGTCGCGGACAACGCGTCGTCGGACGACACCGTCGCGGTGTTGCGCAATGACGCCCCTTGGGCGCGGGTCGTCGAGACTGGACGCAACGGCGGATACGCTGCCGGCATCAACGCCGCCGTCGCCGCCGCCGCGCCGCACGACGCCGTGCTGGTGTTGAACCCGGACATCCGCCTCGCGCCGGACTGCGTGCCGGAGCTGCTGGCGGTGCTGCGGCGGCGCGATGCCGGCATCGTCGTGCCCCGAATCGTGCGGGCCAATGGCGACTTCAGCCCGAGCCTGCGACGGGAGCCGACCATATTGCGCGCTCTCGGCGATGCGCTGCTCGGAGCCAACCGGATAGGTCGGATCGGCCGTCTCGGGGAGGTCATCACAGACCGCCGGTGGTACGCCGAGGAGACCAGCGTCGACTGGGCCGAAGGCTCGATCATGCTCATCGACCGTGCCTGCTGGGACGCCTGCGGCCAGTGGGATGAGTCGTTCTTCCTGTACTCAGAGGAGACGGAGTTCGCTCTGCGCGCGCGCGACCGCGGGTTCGCCATGGTCCTCGCACCGCGCGCCCAGGCCCGGCACCTGGAGGGCGACTCGGCCACCTCACCGCGGCTATGGGCGCTGCTCACGCTCAACCGCGTCCGCCTGTACCACAGGCGGCACAGCCTGCCCAGCGCCGTCGTCTACTGGTCGCTGATCGTGCTGCGGGAGGCGAGCCGGGCCGTCGTCGGCAACCGCTGCAGCCAGTGCGCGGTCCGCTCCCTGGTCAGTTTGAGCAGGCTCCGCGAACCCCCCGGACCGATGAGCGTTCACCCGGCCGCCTGATCCGCCCCGGTCAGTGCCGGACAGGTCACCGCCAGCGCTTGACGAATCCGACGGCGGCCGACCGGATCCGGCGGGTGACCGGCGGCACCACCACGGCGGCGGTCCGCACCGTTGCGGCATTGTCGCCGCACCTGACGCTAAACCGCGGCTGAAGCCACGCGTCGCGTCGCGCCGGTCGCCGGTCGCTGGTGAACACCCGTTGGTAGCCCAGGCGGCGAAGCTGCGACAGCAGACTCCGGTCGTACCGCCCCAGCGGGCAGGCGGCTGCGACAACGCCACCGCCGGACACCGCGGCGAGTCGGTGGCGCGCAGTGACCAGCTCCTCCTGCCGCGTACCCGCGTCCATGCCGCGCCACGACCGATGGTGCATGCCGTGCGTGCCGATGCCCATGCCGTGACCTTTCAGCTCGCGGACCGCGCCCTCGTCGAGGCTTCCCTGAGCATTCAGCCGACCAGCCAGTACGAAGAAATCGGCGTGCAGGCCCCGCTCCACAAGGGCGGGCAGGCCGATCTCGACGTCGGAGGCGTTGCCGTCGTCGAAGCTGATCCGCGCCGACGGCCAGCTCATCACCTCGTCGAGGATCCGGTGGAAGTCGTCGGTGCTGATCCAGTAGCGGGCCTCGCCGGGGTCCAACTCGCGTTGCGGTTTCCCGATGCCGTGGAAGCACACATTGATCACGTGCCGGGTGTTGTCACTGTCAGCCATCGTTCTCCACACTCGCCAGGGATTGCTGTCGGCTCGACTCATCGCGGCCCCAACCGCTCCGGCCGGCGGAGGCCTCCCGCCGGGCTCGTAGCGCCGCCACGAGCGTGATCCCGATGTAGAAAGCGGCGGCGGGGGCCAGCCAGGGACGCGGCAGGACGACGTCGCGTAGCCACGACGAGCGGACCGAGCGGCGTACGGCTGCGGTGGTTACCGACCACTGCGCGGCGGCAGCCCGCATGGCAGCGTTGCCGGCCCGCACCCGCACCAGACGCCGTACGAGGTCGCTGGTTCGACGCGGGGTGGCTAGGTGCGAGGTCGCTCCGTCGATCTCACGCTTCTCGTCCGAGGCGAAGAGCGCGTCGAGGAAAAGGTCGTCGGCGGTCATGACCGGAAAGGTGTCGAAGCGGGCACGCCCGGCGGCCGACAGCGCGATGACGCCGCGACCGAAGAGGCTGTGCCGGAAGGCGGGGAGCCTGGAGTTGATCGCGTAGTAAGCGCGAACGGGTGTCGGACGGCCCGCCACGTCCAGCGTCCGGCCCGGCACCACAGCCAGCGGCGGGTCGCTCCCGCCGTCGACCGGACCGCTGAGCGCCGTGACGAGCGCACCCAGGGCACCGGGGGAGAGCACGACGTCGGCGTCGAGGTACACCCGGGGGAAGCCGACCGCGACCGCGTCGCCGGCGTTGAGGGCGCCCGCCTTCCCGGCCTCGGGCACGTCGAGCACCCGTACCCCGGTCCGAGCCCGCGCGACGGCGGCCGTGGCGTCAGTGCAGCCGTTGGCCACGACGGTGACGTCGAGCGGTCCAGGCGGCGCGCCGGCCAACAGCGCGTCGAGGCAGCGACCGAGCACGGCCTCCTCGTTATAGGCGGCGATGACGACACTGATCACCGGCGCGCCTCCGGCACACCCGTCGCCCGCGCGTCCGCCCGGGTCAGGCGTTCGGCGTCCATGGGAGGCTGGGTGACATCCGGTGGCCCCTCCGTGCTGCTTCGGCGGGGTGCCAGCAGGCGGTGCCACACCGCGATGTACGCCCTGGTCTGATGCTCCCAGGACAGCCGCTCGGTGAAGCGGGTCCGGCCGATCTCGGCCATCCGCGCCCGGCGCGGTGCGTCGTCGAGGAGGTCTTCGATCGCGCCAGCGAACTCCTCCGGAGTCCCGTTGGGCACGTACACTGCCGCTTCCCCCGCGGTTCGCCGGGTCTCGGTCAGGTCCGCGGCGACCACCGGCACCCCACGAGCGAGATACTCCACCGTCTTGGCCATTGTGGACAGATCGTTCATCTTGGTCGGACGATCTGGTTGGATCGCCACCGTCGCTGTACGCAGCAGCTCGTCCACCGCCGGGCCGTCGAGCCAGCCGGTGAACTCGACGACGTCCCCCAGGCCCCGGTCGGCGACCAGTTTCCTCAGCGCAGGCATGCTCTCGCCGTCACCGGCGATCACCATCCGAAAGTCCCGACTGCCCCGCAGTCGGATCAACTCATCCGCGGCGAGAGCCGCGCCCTCGACATTGTCCTGAGGGCCGATTACCCCGACGTACACGATCTGGTGCTCGCCGGTGGCGGACGCTGGCTTCGACGATCGGATCTCGCCGGCGGCCGGGCCGTTGCGTACCACCGTCACCCTTCCCGGCTGGACGCCACGACTCAGCGCGTTGTTCCGGAACGACTCGTTGGTGGCGAAGACCGCGCTCGCGGTTCGCAGGGTGAGCCACTCGAGCGTCTCGAGCACTCGGAACACCGCCCGGTTGGGCGAACCGCCGGAGCGCGTCGCGTAAATCTCCGGGCAGAGATCGTGGTGGTCGAACACCCACGGGCGCCCGATGGCCCGGACGAGGAGGGCGAGGGGCCAGTACACGTCTGGTGGGTTGCAGACTTGCACCGCGTGCGCCCTGCCGCGCAGCATCTCGCCGAGCAGCCGCACCGCGATGCACAGGAACGACCAGCCGAACTCCGCAGCGTACGAGACCACGCCGGACCCGTAGACGAACACCGGATAAGGGCGGAGTCGAGTGCCCCGGCTGCCAGGTAGGACCTTGAGGTCCTTGTCGCCGCGCGGCGCGATCACCGTGACGTCGTATCCGTTGGCCTCGAGGGCGAGGCATTCGCGGATGACGCGGCGGTCACGCTCGGCTGGGAGATTGGCGACGAGGAGGGCGATGTGCGGACGGGATTTCTTCATGTCACCTTCTTGGACCTTGGCTTCGGCCGTGCGTCATGGTTCCCGTGCATTGCTGAAGAACACTCCTGAACGAGCCTCGTCCCGGCAATCGGCCGCGAGGTCTTTTCGTGTCGCATTTCAGGCAGTCGTGGGCGTCAATCACCGATGTGGACCACGCCCGACAGCCATTTGCGGTTAGGTGGTCGTATGGACGGAACAAACAGTCGACCGAAGTCCGGAAAAAAGGTCCCGACGGTCCATCCGTGGCCTGGCCGAACGGGGCGGGCCGACGGCCTGATAGGTGTCCTTACTGGACCAACGGCTCGGCGTGCTGCAGGAGCGGTTGGTCGCGTCGCTTGTGCCAATTTCGGGCGAAGAAGGCGCGTACGACGTAGGTAGCCTTTGAACGGCCTCGGGCCCGGCTGCCACCTTGCCAACGTGCGAGCGGCGGTCGGATACTTGCGCGGACGGCCGCTCGGCTGACTCGTTGGTCAACACCGCCAAAGGATCATGATGGACCTCTGGGACCTGACCCGCCTGCTATTCCGGCGGTGGTACATCGCGCTCCCGATCCTGCTGACGTCACTACTCACCGCAGCTCTGGTTGGCCAGTCAGTCAAGCCCGACTACCGTTCGACGGGCAATGTGGTGGTCATTCCCGCGCCTGGGCCGCCTACTTCGACGGCGACACCGGCGCCGGGTGAGAAAACGCCACCGAAAAACCCGTGGGCGGATCTCGGCCTGGAGGCGCTCGGCAACGCGGCAATCCTCAAGGTGCTCGACCAGAAGGCGCTGAAGAGTCTCGCCGACGCGGGCCTCTCCGACAGCATCACAGTGCAGATGACCCCCCGGACGCCGATCCTCTACGTCGAGGCGGTCGGCACGTCGCCGGCCCAGGCCACGGCGACGGTCCGGGAGGTCATCAGGCTGCTCATAGCCGAGGTGGCGGAGCAGCAACGGCGCTTCGACGTGCTGCCGCAGGACACCATCACGACCCTCACGCTGACCGACGGTGCCGACGTCGCAGCGGTCACCTCGAAGGCCAAGCGCGTGTTGATTGTGATCGTCGGACTGGGATTGTTGATCACTGCCGGCGGGACGATCGGCTTGGACGTGCTGCTGCGTCGGCGCCGCGGTGTCGGGCGGGTCGAAGCCGACGGTGCGGACGGGGAGTCTCGGCGCGAGATCGTGAGCCGGGTGTCGGGCGAACGCCGCGCCGACGTCCCGCACTCGGCCGCTGTGGCAGACGCTACCGAGGCCGTCGGACGACGGCGGTTCGCTCCGGCCGGGCAGCAGCCGGCGGTGCCGTCCCGGCCGCCGAGGGTCGCCGGAATGTATCGCGGGCAGGAGCAGCCCGGCGCGGGCGGCGAGCGGCGCGCTGGCGCCAACTCGAACGGGCCAGCTGAAGGCATCGAGTACGTCGTCCCCCAGGCGAAGCCCACCTCGGCCTCAATGGACAAGACGGTCATCCTGCCGCCGACGCGCAGCCAGCGGATCGGACGAGAAGATCGAAATGGTGGGCGTTGAGTTCGGCCCTACTGCACCCGGCCGACCTTGAGCCGTCGCTGCTCGAGGTCCGCACCTACGCCACGCGCCGCCGGCGGGCTCGGGTCGACGCGGCAAGCCTGCTCAGCCTCATGGTGTTCCTGCTGTACTGCCTGCCGGCCACGCTCATCGTGCCGGAAATGACGTTTGCCGGTCGACCGGCACTCCTGGTGGCGTTCGCGCTCGCCTGCTGGTGGTCACTGACCCGGCTGCATCCCCGACTGGTGATGCCCGGGCCCCAACCGATGCGCTGGGCGGCTTTTGCCTATCTCATTTCGTTTCTGCTGTCCTACCTCGCAGGAAAGATGCGCGGGCTGCCGCAGTTGGAGGCGAACGGGCAGGACTTCGCCATGATCGTGATGGTCGAGTTCCTCGGCGTGGTCCTCATCGCGGCGGACGGCGTGCCCAACTGGCAGCGACTCGCCGGCGTCCTGAAGATCTTCATCTGGTCCGCCGGGTTTGCCGCGGTTGTCGGGCTCCTTCAGTCGGCGACGGCGTTCGACATCACGAGGTACATGACACTGCCGGGTCTGCGCTTCCACGGCGAGGCGGCGGACTTCGCGGCGCGGGGCGATGGCGGGCTCTTCCGCGTGGCGAGCACGACCGCGCACTACATCGAGTTCAGTACGGTGATGGCGGTGGCCGTGCCGTTCGCGATCCACTTCGCCCGGTTCGCACCCTCGCGCTCGGCACGCATCGCCAGCGGATTGATTGCGCTGTTGATGGTCGCGGTCATCCCGATGACGGTGTCCCGGACCGGCGTCCTGGCACTCACTGCGACAATCGCGGTGGTGTTCATCGCCGCCTGGAACTGGCGGACCCGTTACCACGTCCTGGTGTTCGGCGCTGTCACCGTCGGTGTGCTCATGGTGGTCAGACCAGGGCTGCTGGGCACCATGAAGTCGCTGTTCGTGTCAGCACCGGACGACCCGAGCATCCTGGGCCGCACTCAGGACTACGAGTACGTGGCGTACTGGTTCACCCAGCGTCCCTGGCTCGGGCGAGGCCCGGGCACGCTGATTCCGGACCTCTATCTGATCCTTGACAACCAGTGGCTCGGGACGTTGGTAACCGGCGGAATCGTGGGTGTAGTGGCATTCGCCGGGCTGCACATCACCGGCATTACGTTGGCTTCCATCGCAATGCGGCGATCCACGCGTTCCGAGGAGCGCGATCTGTGCGCGGCGCTCATCGCGGCTCAGGTCACGTCGATTCTGGTGGCCGCCACGTTCGACTCACTTGCCTTCACCACGTTCTCGTTCACTCTCGCGCTGACCTGCGGACTCTCCGGCGCCGCCTGGCGCCTCACCCATCCGCATCGGACGATCCGTACGTCCACTGTCCGGCGGTGGAGCGACTGACGCTTGACGTCGGCTGTGTTACAACTGTTCACGTGCCGAGCCACGTGACGGAGATCGACGCGGCCCACCATGGGCTGCGTCAGAGCGGCGTAGACGGGCGTAATCGGAGGCGCCTCGCGGTGATTCCCATCCGACCGGACGACTGCTGTCGGCCGAGCGGTCAGCGTCACGCTCAGAACGTGTGACGATGCCCGCCCGACCCGGGCGCCGCTACGGCACCATTACCAATTGTGGCGGATTTCGGGAGGCACTACGGTCGCCTTGAGTCGCTGGGGCGTTTTGCTTCGCTGCATCAGCCAGGAGAGGGCATGCCGTGGGTAGCGATCGGAAGGGACGCGTCGGCAGGCCGCCTCGCACAGCGAGCGCGATTCAGTGGGCGCCGGTGGCGCCGGTACCGGGCCGGCCGGCGACATTGTGGCGACACATCCGCAAGCTCAAGGCTGCGGTGGCCATCACGGGCCTGTTCCTCGCCGGCGCGGTGATCGCGCAGCCGGCCATCGCGGCCGACAACCCGTGCTCGCTGAACCCGATCGTGTGCGAGAACAGCGCAACTGGCAGCCTGCCCACGGAATGGGACGACATGTACGGCTCCGGTGACTGGGAAATCCAGGGCTTCGCCACCGAGATGAGCGTCAACGTCGGGCAGACGGTTTCGTTCAAGATCGATACGCCGGCCACCAGCTACCGCATCGACATATACCGGATCGGTTACTACGGCGGCAGAGGGGCGCGGAAGGTCGCGACCGTCAATCCGTCGGTCGCCCTCCCGCAGAACCAGCCGGCGTGCGTGACGGACCCGGCCACCGAGATATTCGACTGCGGCACCTGGGCCGTCTCGGCGTCGTGGGCGGTCCCGGCGAACGCGGTGTCCGGCGTGTACGTGGCGAAGCCGGTGCGCACCGACGGCGCTGCCGGCACGAGTCACATCCCGTTCGTCGTCCGCAACGACGCCAGCCACTCGGACATCATCTTCAAGACCTCGGACGCCACCTGGCAGGCGTACAACACCTACGGCGGCGCGAACTTCTACTGGGGCGGCCCGAACGGTCGGGCGTTCAAACTGAGCTACAACCGGCCCTTCGCCACCCGCGGCCTGGAAGACGGGCGTGACTACCTCTTCAGCAGCGAGTACGCGATGATCCGCTTCCTTGAGCGGAACGGGTACGACGTCAGCTACACCACCGACGTCGACGCCGACCGCCGGGGGCACCTGATCAGGAACCACAAGGCCTTCCTCTCCGTCGGTCACGACGAGTACTGGTCGGGCGCCGAGCGCGCCAGCGTCGAGGCCGCCCGCGACGCAGGCGTGCACCTGGCCTTCTTCAGCGGCAACGAGGTCTACTGGAAGACCCGCTGGGAGTCGAGTGTCGACGGCACCAACACCGCCTACCGAACGTTGGTCTGCTACAAGGAGACCTGGGCCAACAGCAAGATCGATCCCACACCCGAGTGGACCGGTACGTGGCGGGACCCGCGCTTCAGCCCGCCCGCCGACGGCGGCCGTCCCGAGAACGGGCTGACCGGCACGCTGTACCAGTCCAACAACACCGACCTCGCCATTCAGGTGCCGACCGAGCAGGGCAAGAACCGCTTCTGGCGCGACACCAGCGTCGCCACGCTGGGCGCTGGGCAGGTCGCCACGCTGGCGCCGCACACCGTGGGCTACGAGTCGAACGAGGACCTCGACAACGGGTTCCGGCCGAAGGGTTTGATCCGCCTCTCGACCACGACCGGCCCCACCCCCGAGTATCTGCGCGACTTCGGTAGCACGACCTCGCCAGGAACGACCACCCATCACCTGACCCTGTACCGCGCGACCAGTGGCGCGCTCGTATTCAGCGCCGGCACGATCCAATGGGCATGGGGCCTGGATTCCCAGCACGACGGCCCGCAGGAGCCGGCCGACCCGCGCATGCAGCAGGCGACCGTCAACCTCTTCGCCGACATGGGCGTGCAGCCCGCCAGTCTGATGAGCGGTCTGGTGCCGGCGACGGCCTCCGCCGACTCTGTAGCGCCGACCACGGCCGTCACGTCCCCCGTCAACAACACGTCCCTCGTCAACGGGTCCGCGGTGACCCTCACCGGTACGGCCGTCGACGCCGGCGGACGCGTCGCCGGCGTCGAGGTGTCGACCGACGGCGGTGACACCTGGCACCCGGCCACCGGTACGGCTTCGTGGAGCTACACGTTCTACAGCAACGGGGTCGGTACGCAGGTCGTCCAGGCGCGGGCGATCGACGACAGCAACAATGTCCAGCAGATCCCGGCCTCGGTCACGCTCAAGCTCACCGGTCCCAGCACGCTCTTCGGCGCCCGGGTGCCCGCCGAACCGGCGGTCGGCGACACCGCGGGCGTCGAGCTCGGCGTGAAGGTCGTCGCGCGAAGCGACGGCACGATCACCGGGATCCGCTTCTACAAGGGCGCCAGCAACACGGGTACCCACAACGGTTCGCTGTGGACCTCCACCGGCACCAGGCTCGCGACCGGCACCTTCTCCAACGAGACCGCGACCGGTTGGCAGACGCTGGTCTTCTCCAGTCCGGTGCAGGTCCGCGCCAACACCACTTACATCGCGTCGTACTACGCACCCAATGGTCACTACGCAGCGGATCCGAACTACTTTAGCTTCGGCGACCACGAGGCAACGCCGTTGCTGGCCCCTCGCTCGTACACCTCAGGCGGCAACGGCGTCTACCGCACCGGGGCGGGCTTTCCGGCCAGCTCCTACGGCGACACCAACTACTACGTCGACGTGCTGTTCTACGATGGCGATTCGTCCGAGCCGGCGGTCCTGTCGGTCTCGCCCGCCCACGGCCAGACCAACGTGGACCTCACGGACAATCCGGCGGCGACGTTCTCGAAGGACATCGACCCGGGCTCGATCGAGTTCACGTTGAAGAACGCGGCCAACGCCGACATCGCCGGACTTGTCGCGTACGACAACGCAACCAGGACGCTGACCCTCACTCCGACGTCCGGCCTGGCCGCCTCACAGAACTACACCGTGAGGTTGTTCGCCCGGGACACCGACGGCCGGCCGATGGAGGAGGCGATGACATGGACGTTCACGACCACCCCCTACAGCCAGTTGTCAACCCTGTTCGCAGTCGATGCCGTACCGGACATCGCCGCCTCCGCGGACTCTGGTGCGCTGACGCTCGGCGTCAAGTTCGTCCCGACGGTCAACGGCAGGATTGTCGGCGTGCGGTACTACCAGGGGCCCGGCAACGACGGCCCGCACACGGCAAGCCTCTACTCCGAGACCGAGACGTTGCTGGCCAGCGCGACGTTCTCGGGTGGCGGTACCGGCTGGAAGAGCATCTACTTCGAAGATCCGGTGACCGTGACGGCCGGTAGTACCTATGTGGCGTCCTATTTCACGCCGAGCGGTCACTATGCATACAACGCCAACTTTTTCTCGTCGGCCTACACGAGCGCGGACTGGGCGCTCACCGCACCTGCGGGCAGCAACGGTGTCTACCGGTACGGCTCCGACGGCTTCCCCAGCAGCACCTACAGCAGCGCCAACTACTGGGTGGACCCGCTGTTCCTGACCGATGCTCCGCCACCCGGTCTGCCGACCCAGCCCCACCCACCCGCCGGATCGTTGATGTTATTCAGCGGCAGCGACACCCCGGCGCTCCCGAACGACCCGGACACCTCGTCGATCGAACTCGGTATCCGGTTCACCAGCGAGGTGGCCGGCAAGGTGGCGGGCGTCCGGTTCTACAAGGGCAACCAGAACACCGGTGCGCACACCGCCACGCTGTGGTCGCCGGATGGCCAGCAGTTGGCGACCGGATCGTTCATCGCCGAAAGCGCCAGCGGTTGGCAGACC
Source organism: Micromonospora sp. NBC_00389 (assembly GCF_036059255.1). NCBI lineage: Bacteria > Bacillati > Actinomycetota > Actinomycetes > Micromonosporales > Micromonosporaceae > Micromonospora > Micromonospora sp. NBC_00389. The sequence goes on from NZ_CP107947.1 coordinate 3,994,241, forward strand.
ATGCTGTTCTCGCAGCCGGTGGCGATCACGCCGGGCGAACCCTACACCATTTCGTACCACACGGATGTCGGGCATTACTCAGTGACCGTGAACGGGCTCGCCGACGGCCGGAATCAGGGGCCGCTGCAGGTATCGGCGGGTGGCGCGGTCTATCGATACGGCTCGACCGCGTTCCCATCATCGTCGTCCAACCACAACTATTGGGTTGACGTTGTATTCACGCCCGACAACTAGGATCGGCTAAAGCGAAGAATGTCTGTACGGATATGAGACTCGGCGCGGTCGGAAGACCGATCGGCGTGCCCACGATTATTGATCCGCGAATGGGGAGGCATCGTGGCCACCACGACGGTCTTGCGTGACCCTCGATGAGACGGATCACGCCGCAGCCGCTGCGGTCCAGACCAACAGTCTCGGTCGTTGTTCCCTGCTACAGGTACGGGCACTTTCTGCCGGCTTGTGTGCGGAGCATCCTCGACCAGGACGGCGTCGACGTCGACGTCCTGATCGTCGACGACGCCTCACCCGACAACAGCGCCACGGTCGCGCGCCGGCTCGCCGAGGAAGACCCCCGGGTGCGGGTCATCGTGCACGAGGTCAACCGGGGCCACATCGCGACGTACAACGAAGGCCTGGCGGCGGTACACGGTGAGTACCTCGTGCTGCTCTCCGCCGACGACCTGCTCGCCCCGCGCAGCCTGGCCAACTCGACCGCACTGTTGCACGCCAATCCGGACGTCGGTCTGGTCTACGGGTTCACCCGGTCGTTCTCCGACGAGCCGCCACCGGCGCGGACCGCCCCGCGTTCCTGGTCGATCTGGCCGGGGGAGGAGTGGCTGAGCCTGCTCTGTCAGCGGGCGAGCAATCCCATCGCCACACCGGAGGTGGTGATGCGAGCCAAGACGATGCAGGATCTCGTCGGATACGACGCCCGGCTGCCACACGCCGCCGACTTCCTGTTGTGGCTGAGGGCCGCCACCCGGGCGTCGATCGGGCGGGTCAATGGCGTGGACCTGGCCTACTACCGAGTCCACGGAGAGAACATGCACATGGCGCAGTATCCGGGCGCGCTGCGCGACCTCACCGAGCGCAAGCGCGCCTTCGACATTCTCTTCGACGAGGACGGCGACCATGTGCCGGACGCGGCGCAGTTGCGGGAGGCGGCGAGCCGCGGCGTGGCCCGAGAGGCCCTGGTCGTGGCCTGCCAGGCGTACCACCGGGGTTTCCCGACCGACGAGCAGGCCGAGGTGCTGGGACGCCTCGCCGAGTTGGCTGAGCAGATCTTCCCGCCGTCGCGCACCACCCGGCTGCGGCGTTCCTACGACCTCCAGGTGGCCCGGGCCAGCAAGGGCAAGGGTCCGCTCGTGCCCCGGCGGGTGACGGCGCTGCGCAACCGCGCCGTCGACCATCTGCGGTGGCGGCGGTTTCGGCGATCCGGCATCGATGGCGCATTGGGGTGGCTATGACCGGCATGGACCGGAACGCCGACGACATCATCGTGCTCTCCGGGCTGACCAAGCTCTACGAGCCGACACCGCGCTGGATGCGGGTGTTCGCCAGATCGCATCTGCGCGAGACGGTCCGCGCCCTCGACGATGTGGATGTGGTCGTCCGCGCGGGCGAGATCTGTGCCGTCGTCGGCCCCAACGGTGCCGGGAAGACCACCCTGTTCCGCATCATCGTCGGACTGACGTCGGCCACCGCCGGGCACGGCAGTGTGCTCGGGCTCGACGTCGAGCGTGACGCGGAACAGGTCCGCCAGGTGGTCGGCTGGATGCCCTCGGAGGACCGCAGCCTGCTCATGCGAGCCACGTCGAGGGAGAACCTTCAGCTCCACGGCCGGTTGCAGGGCATGCCGCGCAATGATCTGACCGACCGCATCGAGCAGGTCCTCGAGACGGTCAACCTGACGCCGCAGACCGACACCGTGGTGGCCAGCATGTCGGCGGGGATGCGGGCCAGGTTGCGCCTGGCCAGGGCGTTGTTGCCCGGCCCGCGCGCGCTGATCCTCGACGAGCCGACCGGGCCGGTGGACCCGATCGCGGCGTACGGGTTGCTGACGCTGATCATGGATCTGGCGAAGCAGGAGCGGCTCGCGGTGCTGATCTCCTCGCACCGACTGGAGGAGATCGAAGCACTGCAGTCGCAGGCGCTCCTTCTCGACGGCGGAAAGGTCAGATACTCGGGCGACCTGGACCGGCTGCGCCGGGAGTGGGAGCGGCCGGAGCTGGAGCTCGTCGTCGCCGGACATCAGGACGCGCTCGCGATCGCCGATGGCCTCCTGACCCAGGGCATCGAGAGCCGGGTCGACGGCGTCAGCGTCCGGTGCCGTCCCACCGGCCTCGACGGTGTGGGCGGGGTACTGACCCGACTGGGCCCACTCACGGGCACCATCCAGCACGTCCGTGAGATTCCTATGCCGTTGCGTGATCTGATCGCGCAGGTGTACGCGCGAGGCAACCACGCCGAAGGAGACCCTCGATGAGCCTCGCCTACCCGTCCGTCGTCGGGAAGCGCTCGTTCGGCAGCAAGGTGCTCAACACCGTCGAGGCATACGTCCGAATCGACCTCGTCGAGGAGCGGATGTTCCCGGCCACGAGCATCATGCGCTACGTCGCGGCCGTCTTCCCGGTGCTGCTCTACTATTTCCAGGGCAACTTCCTGGCGATCTCCGATCAGCTCTTCGTCGTGATGGTCGTCGGCACGGCGGTGGTCGCCGGACTCCAGGACGCTCTCACCGCGCTCACCAGCCGGCTCAACTTCGCCATGGAGCGGGGCACGCTGGAAACCTATCTGGTCGAGCCGGTGCCGTGGGCGTTGATTCCAGTGGCGATGAACGTGTGGCGCAGCTGCACCGGTGCGCTGCTGGCGTGCTTCATGGTCGCCGTCGGCTGGCTGCTGGGAGCCCCGATCCAGGGATCCGGGGTACCGGGGGCGCTGCTGGTGCTCTTCCTCGGCATCATCGCCTGCAACGCGCTCGGCACGTTCGCAGCCGCGTTCATCGTGCTCTTCAAGCGGGGCGAGCCGGTGGTCATGCTCTTCAGCCTCGCCACCGCGGTGCTCGGCGGTGCGCTGTTCCCGATCAACGTCCTGCCGGAGTGGATCCGGTGGGCCAGCTATCTGATCCCGCAGACGTACGTGATCAGCGGGATCCGGCAGCTTCTCATCGCGGACGTGCCGCCGGACGGCCTATCGGTCGGTTGGTCCATCGGCATTCTCGCGGCCTTCTCGGTCGTGTCCTTCGCCGCCGGGCTGTTCGTCTTCGATCGCGCCCTGCGACTCGCCAGGCGGCTCGGAATCCTGAGCATCTGATGGCGTCTCTGGGAGGTGTCCGGTGATCCGATGGGCGACCGGGGCGGCGCGGCGGGCCGCCAGCCGGTACAGCCAGGCTGCGGACCTGAAGTGGCGGCAGCTGCCGCCCTTTACGGTCGCCACCCGGATGAGCGGTCGGTCGAGCGGGCCGACGGTCTATTACCTCGCGCCGCATCCGAACGGCACGTTCGGCGGAGTGCGCAACTCGTACCGGCACGTCGACAGCCTCAACGCGGCCGGGATCCCCGCGGCGGTGGTCCACGCCAAGAAGGGGTACCGGTGCACCTGGTTCGCCAACAGCACGCGGGTCATGAGCGCCTCGGATGTGGTCCTCGGTCCGGATGACCTGCTGGTGATCCCGGAGTGCTACGGCCCGGGGCTCGGCGGGGTGCCCGACGGGGTGCGGGTGGTCATCTTCAACCAGGGCGCGTACATCACGTTCGACCGGGTGCCCTATGAGACGACCGGGGCGGGCGCGCCCTACACCGGTGTGCCTGGCCTGGTCGGCCTGCTGGCCGTGTCGCAGAACAACGCCGAGTTGTTGCGGTACACGTTCCCGGATCTGCCGGTTGGTGTCGCCCGACCGGTCATCGATCCGCTGCTCTTCCACCCCGCAGACGAGCCGCCAGCGCGCCGGATCGCCTACCTCACCCACCGGCGGCCGGAGGAACGCGAGCAGTTGCGGCACATACTGCGCGCCCGCGGCCTGTTCGACCGCTGGGCGGAGACGCCCATCGCCGGCCGGTCGGAGTCGGAGACCGCGACTATCATGCGGGGCAGCGCAATCTTCCTGAGCTTCAGTCAACGCGAAGGGTTCGGGCTCCCTCCGGCCGAGGCCATGGCGAGCGCCTGCTTCGTCATCGGATACTCCGGGCCTGCCGGCCGGGAGTACTTCGAGCCGTCGGACTGCATCTCCGTCCCCGATGGGGACCTGCTCGCGTTCGCACGCGCCGTCGAGGATGCCTGTGCGGCCCACGACGACGACCCGGAGACGTTCCGCAAGGCCGGGTTGGCGGCTTCGGAACGAATCCTGGCGCGCTATTCGGCCGAATTGCTCCGGGCCGAGCTGCTGGCCTTCTACACACCGCTGGTCAGCGGCTCGCGCCGGTCCCGCGACAGCTGACTGGTCCCGCGACCTGATTAGTCCCGCAACAGCTCGGCCAGCCGCTGCGCCTGCCGCTCGGTCGTGAATTGTTCCTGCACCGCCTTGTGCCCGGCAGCACCGAGCGCCGTCGCCTCCGCCGGGTCCCGCAACAGCCGGATGATGGCCGCCGCCAATGCGTCGGCATCGCCCGGCGGCACCAGCACGCCCCATTCGCTGGACACGTAATCGCTCATGCCCGGCGTCGCGGTTATGACGATCGGTCGTCCACAGGCCATCGCCTCTAGCGCCACAGTCATCCCGCTCACATGCACGTTCGGCCGCAGCGCGACCACCACGACCTGGCTGCGCCAGTACAGCTCACGCAGCTGTGGGTGGCTCAGATGGGGATGCCGCACGCCGAGCTCGGCGGGCACGGGCACGTCATGCTGCGTCGCGATCTTGAATCGGGCATGGCCGATCGACTGCCGGACCAGGCACATCGCCCGAACCACCGTGTGGTGGTCCCGGTCGCGGTCGTTGCCGGCGCTCGCGACCAATCCGGGGACCGGCTCGTCGTCGCCCAGGGTGAAGAACTCCCCGTCGATGCCGAAGAGCAGGTGCCGCAGGCGATGCTCCGGAACACCCAGCTCGTCATGTAACACGGGCAGTTGAGCCGACGACAGTGCCCAGACCCGGTGCGCCCGGCGCAGCAGCGGAGCTGCGAGGCGCCGGTGCGTCCGGTCGCGGTCGGTCAGCGCGATGACGCCGGTGGCGACCGGGACACCGCCGCGGAGGATGGACGGCAAACCGGCCCGCTCGTCCCAGCACACACACAGGTCGGCGGAGCCTTGCAGCTCTGCCTTCCGCCAGGTCTCCGCCCATTCGTAACGGCCGAGCGCGCGCGCCGCGCGGGCCGCGTGGCGTCCGACCGGTCCGGCGGCGTAAGGCGGCGCGGCCGTGACCTGGTATCCGTAGCTGCCCAGCCGGTCCAGCCCGTAGGGCAACCGGTCGGGCACCTCGCCCGCAGCGTGCCGCCGTGTCCAGTCGGCCGCGTCCAGATTGCCGCTGAATCTGAGCTGAAGGTTCATATTCGCCACGAGTGGGACTCCTCTTTTCTCGGCACTAGGCGCCGCGGACGATTGCGGGGGACCAAGCGTCGGGCACCAGCACACGAGGCGTACCGGTGCCGTCGGCCGGCACCGCCCACACGTCGCTCGACGCCGAGCCGTTCGTGTCGCGGGGCAACCCGTACACGACGATGCTGTCGTCGAGCCACTCCGCCTGGTCGTCGACGCTGCGGGTCTCCGCCAGTGGCGTTTCTTGTCCAGTTGTTAGGTCCAGCACGGTGAGCCGCCACCTTCCCGCTGGAAGGTCGCCGCGTTTCTTGAACGCGACGCGGGTCCGGTCCGGCGACAGCGACGGGCATTCGACGTCCTGCCGCAACGCGGTCAGCCTCTGCCCGGACAGCGATCCCTCGACCAGCCAGGTTGTCTTTCCTGAGGCGGCCGTGGCGTAGAACCGGTCGTCGTCGACGAACGTCACCCCCCACACGTTCTTATCCGCCGCGGTGACCGTTCTGCCGTCGACGACCAACTTGAACCGCTCGATGTCGATCGGTTCGGCGCCGCCCGTCGGGCCGATCATGGTACGCGTGGAGAACTGCCCGGGGCTGGCGTACGAGTCGCCGTAGACGAATGTCGTGGTGGCGGTCAGCGTGCCGTGGGGTGACACTCGCGCCCGGCTGGGCAGGCCGGGCACTGGCCGCTCCGAAACCGCCGTCCACTGCGGGCCAAGGATCTTCACCTGGTACGTCGTGGCCAAGCCGCGCAGCGCCACCAGGCAGACGGCGGTACCGCGCACGGCGTGCACCCGGTCGCACGAGGCTGGGGTGAACGCGCGGGGGCCGGCCGGTGCGCTGAGCGGGGCCACCGCCACCCGGCCGTACCCGGCGCCGGTGGCGGTGCTGCGGAAGACCAGATGGGGTCCGGCGACCACGGACGCGGTGTCGTCGCGTACCGGCACGGCGGGTGTCTGCGTGGCCGCGTCGGCCTCGTTCGTCGCGACCTGTCGAAGGTAGAAAACCACGCCGGCGACGGCCACCAGCACGATTCCGGCGAAGACCCCGACTCGCAGCCGAAGACCGGTCATTTTCCCCCCTCGGCGCCAAGCAGGAGCCACGCGGCGGCCGGGATCGCCACGGCGAGCGCGACCGCGAATCCGAGCAGCGCCGGGTGGCGGCCCACCGCGACCCACAGCCCGCCGAAGGCCAGCGACGATGCGAACCGGGCCAGTACGACTACCGTCTGTGCGGCGGCGATCCCCGTTCCGCGCGCCGGCACGGGCACCAGCCGGCTGACCAGCGCGGCGAGCACCCCGTCGGAGGCGGCGTAGAACACGCCGAGGAGGAGCAGAGTGGCGGCCGTCCACACCAGACCCCCGAACGGACTCGCCGCGAACAGGTACGCCAACAGCAACGCCACGTGCCCGCCCACGAGGACGCGGGCGCGCCCGACCCGGTCGGCCAGGCGGCCCATCGGCACGGCCAGCGTGAGGTATGCGACGTTGGTACCGACGTAGAGCAGCGGGAAGAGCAGTGCGGTGAAGTCGTCACGGCGCTGCAGCGACAGGTACAGGAACCCGTCGCCGATGGTCAGCACCCCGAGCAGCCCGGCGGCGACGAGTGTCCGGCGCAGCCGCGGTCCGGTCGCCGTGCGGACCACCTCGCGTATGCCCAGCCGGGCAGTGCCGCCGCCGACCCGTCGATCGGGTACGAAGAGCACGAGGACCGCGAGACCGACCAGCGCCACGGCGAAGGAGACCACGAAGATCGCGTCGTACCCGCGGGGGAGCGCCGCCAGCAACGCGAACGCCGCGAGCGGCCCGATCGCCGCACCCAGCGTGTCCAGCGCACGGTGCACGCCGAATGACCGTCCCAGCATGCTGGGTTCCGAGGTGTCGGCGATCAGCGCGTCGCGGGGCGCTGTCCGCAACCCCTTGCCCAGCCGGTCGGCCGTGACGACCGCCGTGATGGCGGCCATCCCGTTGGCGGCCAGCATCGCGATCCGGCTCGCCGCGGAAACGCCGTATCCGACCACCGCTATCCATTTGGGCCGGCGGCTCCGGTCGCCCGAGTATCCGCCAAGGATCCGGACGAAGGCGCTCACCCCTTGGTACACGCCGTCCACAAAGCCGTATGCGAGGAGCCCGATGCCGATCTCGGCGGTCAGGTACAGCGGTAGGACAGCACTGACCATCTCCGAGGAGACGTCGGTCAGCAGGCTGACGATGCCGAGGAGCACGACGGTCCCGGCCACCCGCCGACGTACCCGGTTGGCCGGCGTCTCCCGCTCGCCGGTCAGGCTGTCTCGGACCGAGATGTACACCGCGCGATCAGCCGAGCGCTGATGCGAGTGCGGCCCCAACCCGTTCCTGCTGGACCGCGGTGATCTGAGGGTAGATCGGCAGCGACAGGACCTGGGCGGCGGCCTGCTCGGCGTGCGGAAAGCTCCCCGGTCCGTGGCGCAGGCCGGCGAAAGCGGGCGTCAGGTGCACCGGCACCGGGTAATGGATGCCGGCGCCGATGCCCTGCGCATTGAGGGCGGCCAGGATCTCGCCGCGGCGGGCGGCCGGCACGCGTACGACGTACAGGTGCCACACGTGCACATTGCCTGGTGCGGTCACCGGCCGCACGACATCGATCCCGGCGAGCAACCGGTCGTACCGGCCGGCCGCCTCGCGGCGGGCGGCGTTCCAGCTGTCGAGCCGGGCGAGCTTGGCCCGCAGCACGACCGCCTGCAGCGCGTCGAGGCGGCTGTTCACTCCGATCACGTCGTGCACGTACTTGCGCAGGCCACCGTGGCTGCCGAGGGTGCGTACCTTCGAGGCGAGCGCCTCGTCGTCGGTGACGACAGCGCCGGCGTCGCCGTACGCGCCAAGGTTCTTGCCCGGGTAGAAGCTGGTCGCCGCGATGCCACCAGCGCCGGCAGGGACGCCCAGCCGGGTGGCGCCCTGGCTTTGCGCGGCGTCCTCCACGATCGCGATGTCGCGCCCGTCGAGCAGGGCACGGAGCCGCTCGACCGGCGCGTGCTGGCCGTACAGGTGCACCGGTACGACAGCCCGGGTCGCCTGGGTGACCGCGGCGCGCGCCGCGTCGACGTCGATCAGGTAGGTCTCGGGGTCGACGTCGACCAGCACCGGCTGCCCACCGGCCCGCGCCACCGCCTCGGCCGTGGCTATGAACGTGTTGGCGGGCAGGATCACCTCGTCACCGGGCCCGACGCCGAGGGCGCGCAGCGCCAACTCCAGCGCGTCGGTGCCGTTGGCAACCCCAACGCAGTGCCCCACGCCGGCGAACGCCGCGTACTCGCGTTCGAAGGCGGTCACCTCGGGGCCGCCGATGAAGGCGGTGTCCGCCAGGATCCGTTTGAAGCCGATCGCGACCTCCTCGGCCACCTCGGCGTGCGTGGCCTGCAGGTCCACCAAGGGAATCGCGGTCATCGTGGAGTACTCCCGTGAAGAGCTGGCTGGCGGACAGAACGGAGGAACCGGGCCGGGCTGCCGGCCCACACCTGATCGGGGGGTACATCGCGGAGCACGACCGAGCCCATCCCGATGACCGAATTCGCGCCGACGGTGAGCGATTCGCGGATCAGCGCGCCCGCGCCGAGGTAGGCGCCCCGCCCGATCCGCACGGAACCGGAGATCCGCACGCCCGAGGCGATCGTGGCGTGTTCGGAGACGACGTCGTCGTGGGTGAGCACGGTCTGCGGCATGATGGCCACGTGTGCGCCGACCGTGACGTCGGCGGTCAGGACGACCTGAGCCAGCAGCACCGAGCCTGGCCCGACCGTGCAGTTGGCGGGCACCTCGGCCGACGGGTGTACGACGGTCGCGTACCGTGCTGGCGGCAGGCCCAGCCGCTGCACCACCTGCTCGCGGACGCCGGGGTTGCGTGCGTTGGCGATGCAGACCACCACGGCGGCATCGGGCAGGTCGGCGATCGCCTCCAGCGGGCCCAGCACCGGCAACCCGGCACGGATCACGCCGTGCAAGGCCGGGTCGTCGTCGAGAAAGCCGCGCAGCCGCCATGTCGGCGCTGCCGCGTTGATCGCCGCAACGGTGGCCGCCGTCTCCCGGGCTATTCCTCCGGCGCCGGCGATCACGAGATCGATGGTCATCGGCGGACCAGTCCACGAAGTGTTCCGACGATGTGGTCCTGGTCGTCCTCGGTGAGCGCATGGTGCAGGGGCAGGACCAGTGAGTCACGCGTGATCCGCTCGGTCACCGACAGCGGGGCTGGGCTGACGTCGGCGTACGCCGGCTCCAGGTGCGACGCCATGATGCCGCGCCGGGCGGACACCCCGGCGGCGGCGAGCGCGGCGAGGGTCTCGTCCCGCCCGACGCCGAACTCGTCGGTCAGCAGCACCCAGAAGGTCTGGAAGTTGGTGCGGCCGTGCGCCGGATCGCGGACCGCGACCGCGCCCGGCACGTCGGCCAGCAACTCGTGGTACCGCGCGGCGAGGCTGCGGCGCTGCGCCACGATCTCCCCGAGCTTGCCAAGTTGGACCAGGCCGATGGCGGCCTGGATGTCGGTCATCCGGTAGTTGTAACCCGTCTCCAGGTACGCCTCGAGGATCGGTTGGGCGCTCGCGTGCCGGTCCGCGGCCGACACGTTCATCCCGTGCTCGCGCAACCGGCGCAGCCGCACCGCCCAATCCGCGTTGTCGGTGGTGATCATCCCGCCTTCGCCGGTGGTGAGGAGCTTTCGCGGGTGAAACGACCACGCCGCGAGCAACGCCCCGGCACCGACCGGACGGCCGTCCACCATCGATCCTGCCGCGCACGCCGCGTCTTCGATCAGCGAAACGCCCCAGCGGTCGGCGGCGGTCCGCAGCGCGGACACCTCGGCCGGCACCCCGCCCTGGTGCACGGCGATGACGGCCCTTGTGCGCGACGTGCGCGCCGCGTCGAGCGTCGCCACCGTGACGTTGCCGGTGGCGACGTCCACGTCGGCGAAGACCGGCCGCGCTCCGACGTAGCGGACCGCGTTGGCGGTGGCAATGAACGACAGCGACGGGACGACCACCTCGTCACCGGGCTCCACCCCGACCGCGACGAGCGCGAGGTGCAGCGCCGTGGTGCAGGAGCTGACGGCGACGCCGTGGGCCGCACCGACACTGGCGGCGAACGCGGCCTCGAACGCCGCGACCCGAGGGCCCTGGGCAACCCACCCCGAGCGGACAGCGTCCGCCGCGGCCAGTGCCTCCTCCTCGCCGAGCGCGGGGAGCATCACCGGGATGCGGCGTGCCGCCTCGATGGTCACCGCGCCTCCTGGGACTCGCCGCGGGCGGGCTGCTCCGTGCGCCACCACTCGACCAGCCCCCGTAGGCCCTCCCGAAGTCCGATCTGTGCCCGGAAGCCGAGTGCCTCCGCGGCGGCGGAGGTGTCAGCGAGCCGCCGGGTGACCCCGTTGACCTTCCGCGCCGGGCCGTACTCCGGGGACAGGTCGCTCTTCATCACCGAGAGAAGCGTGCGGGCAAGCTCGTCGAGGCTGGTCTCGACCCCGCTGGCGATATTGAACACCTCGTCGGTGCGAGCCGACTCGGCGGCCAGGATGTTGGCCCGGGCGATGTCGACCACGTCTACGAAGTCCATCGTCTGGGTGCCGTCGCCGAGTATCAGCGGGGCGAGGCCCGCGTCGATGCGCTCCATCCAGCGGATCAGCACCTCGGTGTACAGCCCGTGGATGTCCATCCGCTGGCCGTACACGTTGAAGTACCGCAGGGCCACATAGTCCAGCCCGTACATCCCGTGGAAGCTGCGCAGCATGCCCTCGTTGAACGCCTTGGCGGCCCCGTAGAAATTGTCGTTGTTGTACGGGTGGTGCCGTTCGCTGGTGGGGAACTCCTCGGCCAGGCCGTAAACCGACGCCGACGACGAGGCGACCACCTTGCGGACGCCCTCGGCGGCCGCCGCCTCCAGCACGTTGAACGTGCCGTCGACGAGCACCTCATTGGCCAGCCGCGGCTCCTCGGCGCACTGCGTGATCCGGATGGCGGCAAGGTGGAAGACAAGGTCCTTGCCCCGGGTGACGTCGCGGACGAGGTCGGCATCGCGGATGTCCCCCTCCACCACGCGCACCCGATCGTTCTGCAGCGCCCACTGCAGGTTCTCGCGCCGGCCGCGCACGAAGTTGTCGAGAACGACAACCTCGCTGGCACCGCCGTGCACGAGCAGGTCGACCACGTGCGAGCCGATCGTGCCGGCTCCGCCCGTCACCAGGGCACGCGCATTCTTGACCGAAACCGCCGCACTCATCGTTCGGACTCTCCTTCCAGATCGACCATCACGCCGCCTTTGGCGAGACTGTGCGAGGCTGCCTGCAGGATCTGCAGAACCCGTAGGCCGGATCGGCCGTCGGTGAGCGCGGGCGACCCGGTGCGGATGGCGCGCGCGTACTCCTCGACCATGGTCCGCAGCGCCTCGCGCTCAGTCAGTGCCGGCGCCACCATGTCCCCCGAGCGGTAGGACACCAGCATGTCGTGGCGCTCTTCGGCGCCGAGCTCGTCAGGCGTCGCCACGTCGACGCCCCGATCGAAGATCGCCAGCCGCTGGCTGGGGTTGAGGTCGTCCCAGACCAGGGTGCGCTTGGATCCACCGATGATGGCGGTGCGGATCTTGACAGGGGAGAGCCAGTTGACGTGGATGTGTGCGATCGCACCGGTGTTGAGCTGGAGCGTGAGGTATGCGACGCAACTGCGGCCGGCGCCGATGCCGTCGACACCGTGCGCGGCGACAGCCACCGGCACGACGCCTGGCGGCAGTACGAAATCCAGGATGGACAGATCGTGCGGCGCCAGGTCCCAGATCACGTCGATGTCGCGCTGGACCAGACCGAGATTGATGCGAACCGAGTCGAGGTAGTGCAGCTCGCCCAGATCGCCCGAATGCAGCAACTCGCGGATGCGAAGGACTGCCGGGGTGTAGCAGTAGGTGTGGTCGCACATGAGCGTGAGCCGGCGCCGGTCGGCCTCCTCGACGAGTTGGCGGCCCTCGTCGTACGTGGCGGCGAGCGGCTTCTCCACCAGTACGTGCTTGCCGGCGCGCAGCGCGGCCAATGCCACCGGCAGGTGGGTGCCGGCCGGGGTGGCGATTGCGACGGCCCGTACCGCGTCATCGGCCAGTACCGTGTCGAGGTCGTCGGTGACCTGCACGGTCGAATAGTCCCCGAGCACGCGGCGGGCCCGTTCGACGTCGAGGTCACACAGCCAGCGGAGGCGGAACGCCGTGGATCCTTGGAAGTTGCGAACCAGGTTGGGGCCCCAGTAGCCAGCGCCGATCACGGCGATCCCGATGGGTTTGTCGGAGACGGCAGGTGAAGAAATCACGGCAATCCGTTTCGTCTACGGCGGTTCGTAGTGGGCGACCATGGGGCCAACGTGCGGCACACCCGCGGCGTGTGACAACGATTGGCACCCGTTGACCTGGTCGTGGTCCGCCCCGGGAAGTTACCGGCCGGCGATCGGCCTGGACAGCACTGTGTCGGATTTCGGCGGGCTGCTGCCGGGGAACCGATACCTTCGGCCCACGTGCCTCGGCTGCCGGTCGCGTCATTTCCAACCGACGGGTGCGTAATACCAGCCGCCTCAACGGCGGCCGGCAGCCTGCGCTCGTTCCTACAGTGATGGGCACCAAACTCGCGAAGAGGAACGAGATGATCGATTCTGTTGAGCCGCGCCGGGACGACGTGTTCGTCGCACCCGGCGCCGATGTCGATGCACGCGCGACGATCCAGGCAGGCACCAGGATCTGGCATCTCGCGCAGGTGCGGGAGAACGCCTGCCTCGGGCGCGACTGCGTGATCGGCCGGGGCGCGTATGTCGGACCCGGAGTGCGCCTCGGCGACAACGTGAAGGTCCAGAACTACGGTCTCGTCTACGAGCCCGCCGTGCTGGGCGACGGCGTCTTCGTGGGGCCCGCAGCAGTGCTCACCAACGATGAGTACCCGCGGGCGGTGACGCCGGAGGGCCGACTCAAGGGCGGTGACGACTGGACAGCGGTTGGGGTCATCGTAGGAGAGGGCGCGGCGATCGGAGCTCGTGCCGTCTGTGTAGCGCCCGTGACGGTCGGCCGTTGGGCGTTGGTCGCTGCGGGCGCCGTCGTCACCAAGGACGTGCCCGACTTCGCACTCGTGGTTGGCGTCCCGGCCCGCAGGGTGGCCTGGGTAGGCCGCGCAGGCGAGCCGCTGGCGCCCAAGGGCGACGGCCGGTTCGTCTGTCCCCGCACCGGCGGTGAGTACCTGGAGCTGGCCGGCGTACTTACGGAGGTATGAGTGCGGGGAAACCTCTTACCTGACTTCCGTGAGGAATTAGCCGCACATCGGTTGTCCGGAAAACACGGGGCCTATCAGTGACCACGTGTAGAACCGCAGCGACGCACTCCGACAATCAGTCGAAGGGAACGGGCCGCCGCGCCACGTCGGTATGAACCAATGGGCCGGGGCCTCATCAGGGTGAGCAGAACTAGTGTCGCCTGTCTGAAGTGATTTGACGGATGGGGTGTGGGACAGTGGGGCATGTCCGACCCGGCCTGGAACCCGCCTGCTTCGGCCGCACGCCACAGTGGGCTACAGCGGTGGCCAACACGTCGGTTCCACATGATGAGTCGCACTCCGCCGAGTATTCGGTGGGGTTGACGTAACGGAGCAGTGGTTCTTTTGCGTCGTAGACCCGCCGGCTGTAAGCCGAACAGAGGAAGGTCAACGACAACCACGTCCATGGCCGTCGGCGTTGTGGCAGCGTCACCCAAGAGAGGGCGTGACGGAAGCGGCACTCCAGTGCCGTGATCTGCGGTGAGAGGGGATCCCCACATGGGCGCATCGTCCACCGGCCTGCTCGCCGCGGAGGGCCCCGGCTCCGTCTCGCAGGCTCCGAACCTGCCGGACGGGTTCACGGACACGTTCACCAGCCGGTACGTCGACGCCGGGGTACTGCGTCTGCACGCGGTCATCGGAGGCGACGGGCCGCCGCTGCTGCTGGTACACGGCTGGCCCCAGACCTGGTACGCATGGCGGCTGATGATGCCGGCGCTGGCCGAGAACTTCGAGGTGATCGCGGTCGATCAGCGTGGTATGGGGCTGTCCGACAAGCCCCGGGACGGCTACGACACCGCAACCGTCGCAAACGACCTTGTGGCGTTGATGGACGCGCTCGGCCACCAGCGGTTCGCCATGGTCGGCTGCGACACCGGACTGCTCATCGGCTACGCCCTGGCCGCTGATCACCCCGACCGGGTCGACCGCCTGGCCCTCGGGGAAGCCCCTCTTCCGGGCGTGTCTCCCACGCCGCCACTGTTCCTTCCCGCGCCGCTCAACGAACGCCTGTGGCACATCCCGTTCAACGCACTTCCAGAGGTCAACGAGAAGCTCGTCAGCGGGCGGGAGGACATCTTCTTAGGCGCGAAGTTTTCGGCCGCGGCCGGAAAGAAGAACCTGTCCACCGACGCCGTCAAGTACTACGTCGACCTCCTCGCGGCCGACCCGGAGGCGCTGCGCGGCAGCTTCGAGCTCTACCGCGCTTTCCCGGTGACCCAGGCGCAGAACGAGCAGCGCAAGACCCGGCGGCTGACGATGCCCGTCCTGGCGATCGGCGGAGCGGAAAGCTTCGGCGAACAGGTCGGCAAGTGGATGGACCTCGTCGCGGACGACGTGCAAACCGTGGTCCTGCCCGACTGCGCGCACTGGGTCGCCGAGCAGGCTCCGGACGCGATGCTGGCCGCCCTGATCGGGTTCCTGGCCCCGTACCGGGACGGGTGGCTCGCGGCCCGCAATCCGCGCTGAGCCTGTCGGGTGCGGCCCGGGGAGCGCGTCGCTTGCTCGGCGGAGGTCGCCGGCCGATGCACAAGTTACCGCGCACGTCGGTGAAGGCGGTCGGAGCGTTGCAAGGTGAACAGGGCCAGCTCGGCCAGGGTCGACACGATCGGCGTTTGGGCGGTGACCTCCAGCAACCCGGTGGTCTCCGAGCCCAGCATGAAGCCGGCGAACAGGAAGAGCACCGCGGTGGAGAGGATGGTCCGGTGGGCCAGGCTGGAGAGCAGGACGGCCAGCAGCAGGACGGCGGCGAACGCGAAGAGCAGCACCGGAACTCCTGAAATCAGGGGTCGACGAAGTCACTGCCGACCAGACTTCCCGGTGCACCGACCTGATCTTAGGGTTTCCCGTCAAGCCGGCGGCGTCCGCAGGGCGGGACGCGGTGGGCACCGCACCGGGGCGGTGGCGGGCCGTGACAGACTGACCGCTGTGTTGCGCTGGTTGACTGCAGGTGAATCGCACGGTCCCGCCCTCGTCGCGCTGCTGGAGGGGGTGCCGGCCGGTATCGAGGTGACCTCCACCGAGATCGCCGACGAGCTGGCCCGCCGGCGGCTGGGCTACGGCCGTGGCGCCCGGATGTCGTTTGAGCGGGACGAGGTCGAGGTACTCGGCGGCCTGCGGCACGGCGTCAGCCTGGGCAGCCCGGTGGCGATCCGGGTGGGCAACTCCGAGTGGCCGAAGTGGCGCACGGTGATGGCCGCCGACCCGGTGGACCCCGACGAGCTCGCCCGGCAGGCCCGCAACGCCCCGCTGACCCGCCCCCGGCCCGGCCACGCCGACCTGGCCGGCATGCAGAAGTACGGCCACACCGACGCCCGGCCGATCCTGGAGCGGGCCAGCGCCCGGGAGACCGCCGCCCGGGTCGCCGTCGGCACGGTCGCCAAGGCACTGATCCGTCAGGCGCTCGGCATCGAGATCGTCTCGCACGTCGTCGAGTTGGGCCCGGTGGCCGCGAAGCCCGGGCTGCGCCCCACCCCGGAGGACGCCGCCCGGATCGACGCCGACCCGCTGCGCTGCCTCGACCCGCAGGCCAGCGCCCTCATGGTCGCCGAGGTGGACGCCGCGAAGAAGGACGCCGACACCCTCGGCGGCGTGGTCGAGGTGCTGGCGTACGGGGTGCCGCCGGGGCTGGGCAGCCACGTGCAGTGGGACCGCAAGCTCGACGCCCGGCTGGCCACCGCGTTGATGTCGATCCAGGCGATCAAGGGCGTGGAGATCGGCGACGGCTGGCAGCAGGCCCGGTCCCGGGGCTCCGAGGCGCACGACGAGATCATCCCGTCGGCCACCGGCGTCCGCCGGGTCACCGACCGGGCCGGCGGGCTCGAGGGCGGCATCACCACCGGCGAGCCGCTGCGGGTCCGCGCCGCGATGAAGCCGATCTCGTCGCTGAACCGGGCACTGGCCACCGTGGACGTCACCACCGGCGAGCCGGCCACCGCGATCAACCAGCGCTCGGACGTCTGCGCGGTGCCCGCCGCGGCGGTGGTCGCCGAGGCGATGGTCGCGCTGGTGCTGGCCGAGGCGGCCACCGAGAAGTTCGGCGGGGACTCGGTCGCCGAGATCCGCCGCAACCTGACCGGCTACCTCGACGCGCTGGTCATCCGCTGATGGCGCCGGTCATCGTGCTGGTCGGCGCACCCGGCTGCGGCAAGACCACCGTGGGGCGGGTGCTCGCCGAGGCCCTCGGGGTGGAGTTCCGCGACACCGACACCGACATCGAACGGATGGCCGGCAAGCCCATCCCGGAGATCTTCATCGACGAGGGCGAGGAGCACTTCCGTACCCTCGAACGGGCCGCGGTGGCCGCGGCGCTGGCGGCCAGCACCGGGGTGCTCGCCCTCGGCGGGGGTGCGGTGCTGGCCGAGGAGAACCGCGCCGCCCTGGTCGGGCACCGGGTGGTGCACCTCTCGGTCGAGCTGCCCGACGCGGTGAAGCGGGTCGGGCTCGGCGCCGGTCGGCCGCTGCTGGCGATCAACCCGCGGGCCACCCTCAAGCACCTGATGGATCAGCGCCGGCCGCTCTACACCGAGGTGGCCACCGCGACGGTGCGCACCGACGGTCGGACCCCGGAGGACATCGTCGCCGAGATCGCCGCGCTGCTGCCCCGCTGACCCGGTCAGCCGCTGGTCGGACGGCGGGCGGGGCCGTTGTCGACGAGCCGGAAGGTGCTCGGCAGCGGGGCGTCGCCCAGCTCTTCGAGGATCAGGCCGCTGGTGGCGGAGTGCTGTAGGTACGCCGAGTCGTTGCTGATCGCGTACGCACCCTTGCCGCTGGCGGTGATCGTGAACTGCTGACCCGGGTTGGCGGTGTCGCAGACCGCCCCCTCGACGGTCAGTGACTCTGTGGTGCGAGGGTTGCGCACCTGCCAGCAGGACGGCTCATCGTTGGCGGGATGGCTGTTGGGCTGGCCGTACGCCTTGATCAGGTATTTGTCGCCACCGATCGGCGTCGGGACGAACCGTTGGCGGCCGCTGTCGTCGTCGGCCTCGACGAGCTGGCCGTAGAGCGACACTCCGGACTCGAATGACTGCACCCGGACGATGGCGACCTCCCGTGTACCGGACAGGACGGGGTCGGTCGGACCTGCCGGGGTGGACGGCGGCGGGGTGGACGGCGACGGTGGCGACACCGTCGCCGTCGCGGGTGCCGAGGCGGAGGGCCCGGCGGAGGCGGCGGGGTCTGCGGGCGGGTCGGCCTGGCAGGCCACCAGCGCCCCGGCGCACGTCAACATCGCCGCGCCGGTAGCCCATTTCACCGTCGACATGCCCGACTCCTCACCCCTGCCCCGCGACTGTCCGCCGGGCATCACCATGGACGCGACCACCGCGCCGACACACCCTCCCACAGGCCTGTCACCGCCCGCCGTTTCACCCCGGCCGGCGTATTTCGTCCGTCGTGGTCGGGTGTGGCGGGCCGGTGGCAGGCACTGCCTCAGCTGCGGGCGATGGCGTCGAGCACGTCGGCCAGGGCCTTGGGCTCGCTGAGCATCGGCCAGTGCCCGGTGGGCAGCTCGAACAGTTGACCACCGGCCAGCCCGGTGAAGAACGGGTGCCCCTGTCCGATCATCTGCTCCACCACCGCCAGCGGGAAGGTGCTGGCGACCAGCGCGGTCGGCACCGGGCGGCCGCCGGTGCGCCGCACCGGGTCGGTCGCCGCCCGTAGCGGCTGCCCAGTGGCCCGGGCGCGCAGCAGGGCCAGCGTCGGCTCGTCCAGTCCGGCCAGGTTGGCCGGGTCGGCCGCCGGATCCCAGGCCGGCGGTGGCAGCAGGTGACCAGTACCGATGGCGGCCCGCAGCGCCTGTTGCTCCTCGGGTGGCACCGTGTCGAACTGCGCCGTGCCGTCCGGCAGCGGCCCGCTCTCCACGTAGACCACCCGGGCGATCCGGTCCGGGATGCGGTCCGCCGCCTGGGCGACCGGCATGCCACCGCCGGAGTGCCCGACCAGCAGCACCTCCCGCAGGTCCTCGACCTCGATCAACCGGACGATGTCGAGGGTGTGCGTCTCCAGGCTCACCTCGGGCCCGGCGAGATGGTCCCGCTCGGCCAACCCGGTCAGCGTCATCGGGTAGACCTCATGCCCCTGCGCGCGCAGCGCACCGGTCACGTCCCGCCACGCCCAGGCACCCAACCAGAACCCCGGTACCAGCACGAACGTCGCCATCTGTCGCTCCTTCTCTCGGTTGTGGCCACGACCGTACGATTGCAACCGGACAGAATCCGCCCGGTTTAGAGGAGTGGTCTGTGTCACATCCTGCGGCTCGGGTGCTGGCCCTGCTCGAACTGCTGCAGACGCGGCACCGGGCGACCGCCGCCGAGCTGGCCGGCCGGCTCGGCGTGGACGAGCGCACCGTGCGCCGGTACGCGGCCACCCTGGTCGAGATGGGCATCCCGGTCACCGCCGACCGGGGCCGCCACGGCGGCTACCGGCTGCACCCCGGGTTCAAGCTGCCGCCGCTGATGCTCACCGACGACGAGGCGGTGGCCGTGCTGCTCGGCCTGGTCGTCGCCGAACGGGTCGGGCTGGGCACCGAGCAGCCGGCCACCGCCACCGCGCTGGCGAAGATCCGGCGGGTGCTGCCGGCGGCGCTCGCCGACCGGTTGGCCGCCGTGCAGGAGCACCTCGGCTTCACCCTGTGGCGCCCCGAGGCGCAGCGGGGGCCGACGTCGGGCACCCTGCTCACCCTGGCCGCGGCTGCCCGACACCGGCAGCGGGTGGCGCTGGACTACCGCTCCTGGCGGGGTGAGCAGTCGCACCGTGAGCTCGACCCGTACGGGCTGGTCTTCCACGCCGGCCGCTGGTACGTCACCGGCCACGACCACCGGCGTGGGCAGATCCGCACGTTCCGGCTGGACCGGATCGGCGCCGTGACGCCCGGCGCGGCGACGTTCACCGTGCCGGACGGCTTCGACCCGGTGGCCCGGGTGACCCGGTCGCTGGCCGGCGTGCCGTACACGCACGAGATCGAGGTGCTGCTGGAGACCGACCTGGTCGCCGCCCGCCGTCGCGTCCCGCCCAGCGTGGCCGAGCTGACCGCCACCACCGACGGGGTGCTGCTGCGGGGCCGCGCGGAGAGCCTGCCCGGCGCGGCCGCGCTGCTCGCCGGGCTGGGCTGCCCGTTCACCGTGCGGCACCCGGACGCGCTGCGCGCCGCGGTGGCCGAGCACGCCCGCCTGCTGGCCGACTGGGCCGCCCGGCCAGCAGGTGGGCAGCTGCCGTCACCGCGCCCTCCGCTGGACTAGGCTGCCGGCGATGGACGAGGTGACCCGGATCCCGGTCGGCGGCGAGCGGCCGTACGACGTGCTGGTCGGACGAGACCTGCTGGACACGCTGCCTGGGCTGCTGCCCGGCGCGACCCGCGCGGCGGTGCTGCACGCGCCCCCGCTGAAGGCGCTGGCCGACGCGATCGGCGAGCGGCTGCGCGCGGCCGGCGTCGAGCCGCTGCCGATCGAGGTGCCCGACGCCGAGGCGGGCAAACAGATCGACGTGGCCGCCGAGTGCTGGGACCGGCTCGGTGCGGCCGGTTTCACCCGTACCGACGCGGTGGTCGGGGTCGGCGGCGGCGCGGTGACCGACCTGGCCGGCTTCGTCGCGGCCTGCTGGCTGCGCGGCGTGCGCTGGGTGCCGGTGGCCACCTCGTTGCTGGGCATGGTGGACGCCGCGGTGGGCGGCAAGACCGGAATCAACACCGCCGCCGGCAAGAACCTGGTGGGCGCGTTCCACCCACCGGTCGGGGTGCTGGCCGACCTGGCCACCCTGGACAGCCTGCCCGCCACCGACCTGGCGGCCGGGTTGGCCGAGGTGGTCAAGTGCGGCTTCATCGCCGACCCGGCGATCCTGGACCTGGTCGAGCGTGAGCCGGCGGCGGCCACCGACCCGCGGGGGCCGGTCGCCCGGGAGCTGATCGAGCGGGCGATCCGGGTCAAGGCCGACGTGGTCTCCGGCGACCTGCGTGAGTCGGGCCTGCGGGCGGTGCTCAACTACGGGCACACGCTGGCCCACGCGATCGAGCGGGTCGAGGGCTACCGCTGGCGGCACGGCCACGCTGTCGCCGTCGGCCTGGTGTACGCCGCCGCGCTGGCCCGGCTCGCCGGCCGGCTGGACGCGCCGACCGCCGAGCGGCACCGGAGCGCCCTGGCCGCGCTCGGCCTGCCGGTGAGTTACCCGACCGACGCCTGGCCGCAGCTCCTGGCCGCGATGCGGGTGGACAAGAAGGCCCGGGGCAGTCAGCTCCGCTTCGTGGTGCTGGACGGGCTGGCCCGCCCGGCGATGTTGGAGGGGCCGGACGACGAGTTGCTCGCGGCCGCCTACCGGGAGGTGGGTGTCGCGTGAGCGCGAGGAGTGGGCCGGGTTTGCGAGCCCCGCAGTCGCGAACGAAAGGTGGCCCGGCGTGAAGGTCTACGTCCTCAACGGGCCGAACCTGCGCCGGTTGGGCTCCCGCGAGCCTGCCGTGTACGGCGCGGCCAGCTACGCCGACCTGGTGGCGCTCTGCGAGCACACCGGCAAGGAGTTGGGGCTCGACGTGACGGTCCGGCAGACCGACGCCGAGCACGAGCTGCTCGGCTGGCTGCACGCCGCCGCCGACGAGGGCGCCGCGGTGGTGCTCAACCCGGCCGCCTGGTCGCACTACTCGTACGCGGTGCGGGACGCCTGCGCGATGCTGCGGGGGCCGTTGGTGGAGGTGCACATCTCCAACATCCATGCCCGCGAGGACTTCCGGCGCCACTCGGTGGTGTCCGCGGTGGCCGCTGGGGTGATCTGCGGGCTCGGCATTGACGGTTATCGCCTCGCCCTGCACCATCTGGCCGCCCGCTGAGGGGCCGTCCCGAGCGGGGGCCGGGCGATTCGACGCAGCTAGTAGACTCGTAGGGTCTGTCCGCCAATTGATGATCAAGGCAGGAAATGGCCTCCACCAACGACCTCAAAAACGGCCTGGTACTCAACCTTGACGGCGAGCTCTGGGCCGTCGTCGAGTTCCAGCACGTCAAGCCCGGTAAGGGTGGTGCGTTCGTGCGCACCACGCTGAAGAACGTGCTGTCCGGGAAGGTGGTCGACAAGACCTTCAACGCGGGCACCAAGGTCGAAACCGCGACCGTGGACAAGCGCACGATGCAGTACCTGTACGCCGACGGCGAGGACTACGTCTTCATGGATCTGGAGACCTTCGACCAGATCACCGTTCCCGGGGGCACCGTCGGCGAGGCGGCCAACTACCTCCTCCCCGAGGCCGAGGCGACCGTCGCCACGCACGAGAGCGTCCCGCTCTACATCGAGCTGCCCACCAGCGTCGTGCTGGAGGTCACCTACACCGAGCCGGGTCTGCAGGGCGACCGGTCGACCGGCGGCAACAAGCCGGCCACCGTCGAGACCGGCGCGACCGTGCAGGTGCCGCTCTTCATCACCACCGGCGAGAAGATCAAGGTCGACACGCGCGACGGCCGTTACCTCGGCCGCTCCTGATGGCTGAGGGTCCCAAGCAGCAGATGCCCGCGCGTCGCAAGGCGCGCAAGCGGGCGCTGGACGTCCTCTACGAGGCTGACCTTCGGGACCGGCCCCCGGTCGAGGTGCTCGCCGGCTACCTGCAGCGGATCGAGCAGCCCCGGCCGGAGCACCTGGGCTACGCGGTGGGCCTGATCGAGGGGGTCGCCGAGCACCTGAACCGGATCGACGAGCTGATCGCCAGCTACGCCGAGGGTTGGACGCTGGAGCGGATGCCGGTGGTCGACCGCAACCTCGCCCGGATCGCGGTCTACGAGCTGCTCTACGTCGACGAGATCGACGACGCGGTGGCGATCAGCGAGGCCGTCGAGCTGGCCCGGCAGATGTCCACCGACGACTCGCCGCGCTTCCTCAACGGCATCCTCGGCCGAATCGCCGAGTACGCCACCCGCTGAGCGCACCCGCTCAGCACCCGTACCAGAAGAAGGGCCCGTGCCGGATGGCACGGGCCCTTCTTGTGGATCGACGGATCAGGACGCGAAGAACGCCCGCGGGTCGGCGACCAGCACACCGTGCTCGGTGAGCCGCTCGATCAGACCCGACGGCGAGGCGTCGTAGACGATCGCGAGCGCCCGCAGGTCATCGGCGCGGATGGAGAGCACCCGGCCGTTGTAGTCGCCGCGCTGCTGCTGGATGGCGCGGGCGTAGCGGGCGACGTAGGCCAGGTCCTCGGAGGCCTCGTCGTAGAGCCGCTCCAGGTCCAGGACGATCTTGCTGGTGGGCTCGTGACGGACACCACTGCCGTCGGGCAGCAGCTCCGAGACGGGGACGCGGTAGAACTCAGCCAGCTCGGCCAGGCGGGACACCGTCACGGCCCGGTCGCCGCGCTCGTACGAGCCGACCACCACGGCCTTCCACCGCCCGTTCGACTTCTCCTCCACGCCCTGCAGGGAGAGACCCTGCTGCTGGCGGATGGAGCGCAGGCGGGCGCCCAGCGACTTGGCGTATTCAGAGGGCATTCGGACACTCCCAGTGCTGCTCGGGGTTCTCCCGTCGATCGCTACGGAGCGTGACGGTACGGGGATTGCGACACCTGGTCAAGTGGTCGTGACCTTACCGTTGGGGAGCACCGGGGGAGTTATCCCCATTCGCCGGGCCTGATCCGATGCTCAGCGGCCGCCGTCCATCGGCCCGGTGACCACTGGTAACGTGGCGTGAAGCCCCGGCCCAGGTCCGTCCGCGGACCGGCCGGAGGTGCCCGACATCCTTTAACGACCCGTCCAGTGAGGCGGGGAAGGAGGTCCGCCGTGGCATACCCACCGGCTGCCCGCTCGTCACCACCGCGACAACCCTCGGTGAAGGTGATCCTCGCCAGCGCCGACGTGCAACGCGTGGTCGACCGCATCGCCCACCAGATCCTGGAGAAGACCCAGGGCGCCGCCGACACGGTGCTGCTCGGGATTCCCACCCGGGGTGCCCCGCTCGCTCGGCGGCTCGCCGCCCGAATCAGCACCTTCGAGGACGTCGCCGTCCCGGTCGGTGTGCTCGACATCACGCTCTACCGCGACGACCTCCGCCGGCACGCCACCCGCGCGGTCGGCCCGACGGAGCTGCCGGCCGGTGGCATCGACGGCAAGCGGGTCATCCTCGTCGACGACGTGCTCTTCTCCGGCCGCACCGTCCGGGCCGCGCTCGACGCGCTCAACGACGTGGGCCGCCCGGCGTCCGTGCAGCTCGCCGTCCTGGTCGACCGCGGCCACCGGGAGCTGCCGATCCGGGCCGACTACGTCGGCAAGAACATCCCGACCTCGCTCGTCGAGAGCGTCAGGGTCACGCTCGCCGAGACCGACGGAGCCGACGAGGTCAAGCTGTACGGGGGGACCACCTCATGATCAGGCACTTGCTCTCCGGCGCGGACCTGGACGCCGACACCGCCACCGAGATCCTGGACACCGCCGCCGAGATGGCCACGGTCGCCGGCCGGGAGATCAAGAAGCTGCCCGCGCTGCGTGGCCGGACCGTGGTGAACCTCTTCTACGAGGACTCCACCCGCACCCGGATCTCCTTCGAGGCGGCGGCGAAGCGGCTCAGCGCCGACGTGATCAACTTTTCCGCGAAGGGGTCCAGCGTCACCAAGGGCGAGAGCCTGAAGGACACCGCGCTGACCCTGCAGGCCATGGGCGCCGACGCCGTGGTCGTCCGGCACCCTGCCTCCGGTGCGCCGCACCGGCTGGCCAACTGGGTGGACGGGTCGGTGGTCAACGCCGGCGACGGCACCCATGAGCACCCCACCCAGGCGCTGCTGGACGCGTACACCATGCGGGCCCGGCTGGGCCGGCTGGCCGGCCTGTCGGTCGCGGTCGTCGGGGACGTGCTGCACTCCCGGGTGGCCCGCTCGAACGTGCTGCTGCTCTCCACCCTCGGCGCCAAGGTCACCCTGGTCGGCCCGCCCACCCTCATCCCGGTGGACATCTCCGCGGCGCTCGCCCCCGGCACCGACGTCTCCTACGACCTCGACTCCGTGCTGCCCAACGTCGACGTGGTGATGATGCT
Organism: Micromonospora sp. NBC_00389; assembly: GCF_036059255.1. Classification (NCBI taxonomy): domain Bacteria; kingdom Bacillati; phylum Actinomycetota; class Actinomycetes; order Micromonosporales; family Micromonosporaceae; genus Micromonospora; species Micromonospora sp. NBC_00389. The sequence goes on from NZ_CP107947.1 coordinate 4,018,993, forward strand.
GCGGGTGCAGCGGGAGCGGATGAACGACTCCTACTTCCCCTCCGCCCGCGAGTACGCCCGCCGCTACGGCCTGGACGGGCCGCGGATGCGCCGGCTGCCCGAGCACGCGATCGTCATGCACCCCGGCCCGATGAACCGGGGGATGGAGATCACTCCCGAGGTGGCCGACTCTCCCCGCTCCACGATCGTCGAACAGGTCACCAACGGGGTCTCCGTGCGGATGGCCGTCCTGTACCTGCTGCTCGGAGGGAACAACCGGTGACCGCGTACCTGATCACCAGCGTGAGTGTCGTCGGCTCCGCACCGACCGACCTGCTGATCCGCGACGGCGTGGTCGCCGAGGTCGGCCCGGGGCTGTCCGCACCGGACGCCACGGTGCTCGACGGCACCGGCCTGGTCGCCCTGCCCGGCCTGGTCGACCTGCACACCCACCTGCGCGAGCCCGGTCGGGAGGACGCCGAGACCGTCGAGTCCGGCTCCCGCGCGGCCGCGCTGGGCGGCTACACCGCGGTCTGCGCGATGGCCAACACCTCCCCGGTCGCGGACACCGCCGGCGTGGTCGAGCAGGTCTGGCGGCTCGGCCGGGAGGCCGGGCTGGTCGACGTGCAGCCGATCGGCGCGGTCACCGTCGGGCTGGCCGGCGAGCGCCTGGCCGAGCTGGGCGCGATGGCCGACTCCGCGGCCCGGGTGCGGATCTTCTCCGACGACGGGCACTGCGTCGCCGACCCGAAGCTGATGCGCCGGGCCCTGGAGTACGTCAAGGCGTTCGACGGGATCATCGCCCAGCACGCCGAGGAGCCCCGGCTCACCGAGGGCGCCCAGATGCACGAGGGTGAGGTCTCCACCCGACTCGGGCTGATCGGCTGGCCGGCGGTCGCCGAGGAGGCGATCATCGCCCGGGACGTGCTGCTCGCCGAGCACGTGGGCAGCCGGTTGCACGTCTGCCACGTCTCCACCGCCGGCAGCGTCGAGGTGCTGCGCCAGGCCAAGGCGCGCGGGGTACGGGTCACCGCCGAGGTCACCCCGCACCACCTGCTGCTCACCGACGAGCGGGCGGAGAGCTACGACCCGGTCTTCAAGGTCAACCCGCCGCTGCGCACCGCCGCGGACATCGCCGCGCTGCGCGCCGCGCTCGCCGACGGGGTGCTCGACGTGATCGCCACCGACCACGCCCCGCACGCCGTGGAGGACAAGGAGTGCGAGTGGGCGTACGCCCGGCCGGGGATGCTCGGCCTGGAGACGGCCCTCTCCATCGCGCTGGACGTGCTCGGCCCCAAGTGGGACCTGATCGCCGAGCGGATGTCGCGGACCCCGGCCCGGATCGCCGGGCTGGCCGGCCACGGCGTCGACCCGGCACCCGGCGTGCCGGCCAACCTGACCCTGGTCGACCCGGCCGCCCGCCGCACCATCGACCCGGCGGAGCTGGCCAGTCGCAGTCGCAACACCCCGTACGCCCGCATGACGCTGCCGGGTCGCATCGTGGCGACCTTCCTGCGTGGCGAGCCGACGGTCCTGGACGGAAAGGCAATCAAGTGACCCGCAGACGTTCCGCGATCCTCGTACTCGAGGACGGGCGTACGTTCCACGGCGAGGCGTACGGCAGTGTCGGGGAGACCTTCGGCGAGGCGGTCTTCAACACCGGCATGACCGGCTACCAGGAGACCCTCACCGACCCGTCCTACCACCGGCAGGTGGTGGTGCAGACCGCCCCGCACATCGGCAACACCGGCGTCAACGGTGAGGACGACGAGTCCAGCCGGATCTGGGTGGCCGGGTACGTGGTGCGCGATCCGGCCCGGATCGGTTCGAACTGGCGGGCCACCGGCAGTCTTGAGGACCGGCTCGCCACCGAGGGTGTGGTGGGCATCAGCGGAGTGGACACCCGGGCGCTGACCCGGCACCTGCGGGAGCGGGGCGCCATGCGGGTGGGCATCTCCAGTGTCGACGACGACCCGCGCGGCCTGCTGGCCCGGGTTCGCCAGTCGCCGCAGATGGTCGGCGCGAACCTCTCTGCCGAGGTGACCACCGCCGAGCCGTACGTCGTCGAGGCGGTCGGGGAGCACCGGTTCACCGTGGCGGCGCTGGACCTGGGCATCAAGCGCAACGTGCCGCGCCGGCTCGCCGCGCGCGGGGTGACCACCCACGTGCTGCCGGCCGGGTCGAGCATCGAGGAACTGCTCGCCACCGGCGCCGACGCGATCTTCCTGTCGCCCGGCCCCGGCGACCCGGCCACCGCCGACGGCCCGGTGGCGCTGGCCCGGGAGGCGCTCGTCCGGCGGGTGTCGCTGTTCGGCATCTGCTTCGGCAGCCAGATCCTCGGCCGGGCGCTCGGCTTCGGCACCTACAAGCTGGGCTACGGCCACCGGGGGATCAACCAGCCGGTGCTCGACCGGGCCACCGGCAAGGTGGAGGTGACCAGCCACAACCACGGCTTCGCCGTCCAGGTGCCCGGCGCGGGGCAGGGCGCGGTGGTCCCCGACCAGGTGATCGACACCGATTTCGGCGGGGTTCGGGTCAGCCACGTCTGCCTCAATGACAACGTGGTCGAGGGGCTGCGAGCCGTGGACGTGCCCGCCTTCACCGTTCAGTACCACCCGGAGGCGGCGGCCGGCCCGCACGACGCGGACTACCTCTTCGACCGTTTCGCCGAGCTGATCGAAGGCCGCGGCCTCGACTCGCAGCACAGTGAGGGGCGCAGCAATGCCTAAGCGGACCGATCTCAAGCACATCCTGGTGATCGGCTCCGGGCCGATCGTGATCGGGCAGGCCTGCGAGTTCGACTACTCCGGCACCCAGGCCTGCCGGGTGCTGCGCAGCGAGGGGATCCGGGTCAGCCTGGTCAACTCCAACCCGGCGACGATCATGACCGACCCGGAGTTCGCCGACGCGACCTACGTCGAGCCGATCACCCCGGAGTTCGTGGAGCTGGTCATCGCCAAGGAGCGGCCGGACGCGATCCTGGCCACCCTCGGCGGGCAGACTGCGCTGAACACCGCGGTCGCCCTGCACGAGGCCGGCGTGCTGGAGAAGTACGGCGTGGAGCTGATCGGCGCGAACATCGACGCGATCAACCGGGGCGAGGACCGCCAGCTGTTCAAGGAGATCGTGGCCAAGGCCGGGGTCCGCCTCGGCATCGAGGACCCGGCCGCGCTGGTGCCCCGCTCGCGGGTCTGCCACTCGATGGACGAGGTCGAGGCGACCGTCGCCGAGTTGGGCCTGCCGGTGGTGATCCGGCCGTCGTTCACCATGGGTGGCCTGGGCTCCGGCATGGCGCACACCCCGGAGGACCTGGCCCGCATCGCCGGTGACGGTCTCTCCGCCAGCCCGGTGCACGAGGTGCTCATCGAGGAGAGCGTGCTCGGCTGGAAGGAGTACGAGCTGGAGCTGATGCGCGACCGGCACGACAACGTGGTGGTGGTCTGCTCGATCGAGAACGTCGACCCGATGGGCGTGCACACCGGCGACAGCGTCACCGTGGCCCCGGCCATGACGCTCACCGACCGGGAGTACCAGCACCTGCGTGACCTGGGCATCGCGGTGCTGCGCGAGGTCGGTGTGGACACCGGCGGCTGCAACATCCAGTTCGCGGTCAACCCGGCCGACGGCCGGATCGTCGTGATCGAGATGAACCCGCGGGTGTCCCGCTCCTCGGCGCTGGCCTCCAAGGCGACCGGCTTCCCGATCGCCAAGATCGCCGCCAAGCTGGCCATCGGCTACACCCTCGACGAGATCCCCAACGACATCACGTTGAAGACCCCGGCGGCCTTCGAGCCGACCTTGGACTACGTGGTGGTGAAGATCCCGCGGTTCGCGTTCGAGAAGTTCCCCGGCGCCGACCCGGAGCTGACCACCACGATGAAGTCGGTGGGCGAGGCCATGAGCCTCGGGCGCAACTTCACCGAGGCGCTGAACAAGGCGATGCGCTCGATGGAGACGAAGGAAGCGGGCTTCTGGACGGTGCCGGACCCGGCCGACGCGACGACGGAGAACACCCTCGCCGCGCTGCGGATCCCGCACGACGGCCGGCTGTACACCGTCGAGCGGGCGCTGCGCCTGGGCGCGTCGATCGCCGAGGTCACCGCCGCCTCCGGCGGGATCGACCCGTGGTTCCTGGACCAGATCGCCGCGCTGGTCGAGCTGCGCGCCGAGATCGTGGACGCCCCGGTGCTCGACGCCGAGCTGCTGCGCCGGGCCAAGCGGGCCGGCCTGTCCGACCGGCAGCTCGCCGCGCTGCGGCCGGAACTGGCCGCCGAGGACGGCGTACGGACCCTGCGGCACCGCCTCGACGTGCGCCCGGTCTACAAGACGGTGGACACCTGCGCCGCCGAGTTCGAGGCGACCACGCCGTACCACTACTCCAGCTACGACTCGGAGACCGAGGTCGTGCCGTCGGACCGGCCGAAGGTGCTGATCCTGGGGTCCGGCCCGAACCGGATCGGGCAGGGCATCGAGTTCGACTACTCGTGCGTGCACGCGGTGCAGGCGCTGCGGGCGGCCGGCTTCGAGACCGTCATGGTCAACTGCAACCCGGAGACCGTCTCCACCGACTACGACACCGCCGACCGGCTCTACTTCGAGCCGCTGACCTTCGAGGACGTGCTGGAGGTCTGGCACGCCGAGGAGTCCTCCGGCCGGGCGGCCGGCGGGCCGGGCGTGGTCGGGGTGGTCGTGCAGCTGGGCGGGCAGACGCCGCTGGGGCTGGCGCAGCGGCTCAAGAACGCCGGAGTACCGGTGGTCGGCACCTCCCCGGAGTCGATCCACCTCGCCGAGGAGCGCGGCGCGTTCGGCGCGGTGCTCGCCCGGGCCGGGCTGCGCGCACCGGCGCACGGCATGGCCACCTCCTACGACGAGGCCAAGGCGATCGCCGACGAGATCGGCTACCCGGTGCTGGTCCGGCCGTCGTATGTGCTGGGCGGGCGGGGGATGGAGATCGTCTACGACGACCCGACGCTGCGCGACTACATCGGCCGGGCCACCGACATCTCCCCGGACCACCCCGTGCTGGTGGACCGGTTCCTGGACGACGCCATCGAGATCGACGTGGACGCGCTCTGCGACGCCGACGGCGAGGTCTACATCGGCGGGGTGATGGAGCACATTGAGGAGGCCGGCATCCACTCCGGCGACTCGTCCTGTGCGCTGCCGCCGATCACCCTCGCGGGCTCGCACCTGGCCGAGGTTCGTCGCTACACCGAGGCGATCGCCCGTGGCGTCGGCGTCCGCGGCCTGCTCAACGTGCAGTACGCGCTCAAGGACGACGTGCTCTACGTGCTGGAGGCCAACCCGCGCGCGTCGCGGACCGTCCCGTTCGTCTCCAAGGCGACCGCGGTCCCGCTGGCCAAGGCGGCGGCCCGGATCGCGCTCGGCGCCAGCATCGCCGAGTTGCGCGCCGAGGGCCTGCTCCCGGCGACCGGGGACGGCGGCACAATGCCCGCCGATGCGCCGATCGCGGTCAAGGAGGCGGTGCTGCCGTTCAAGCGCTTCCGTACCCGCTCCGGCAAGGGGATCGACTCGCTGCTCGGGCCGGAGATGAAGTCGACCGGCGAGGTGATGGGGATCGACACCAACTTCGGGCACGCCTTCGCCAAGAGCCAGTCGGCCGCGTACGGCTCGCTGCCGACCGCCGGGAAGATCTTCGTCTCGGTGGCCAACCGGGACAAGCGTGGCATGATCTTCCCGATCAAGCGCCTGGCCGATCTGGGCTTCGAGATCGTGGCGACCACCGGCACCGCCGAGGTGCTGCGTCGGCACGGCATCGCCTGCGAGCAGATCCGCAAGCACTACCAGGCCGGCGAGGGCGACGACGCGGTGTCGCTGATCCTCGGCGGCCACGTGGCGCTGGTGATCAACACGCCGCAGGGCTCGGGCGCCAGCGCCCGCTCGGACGGGTACGAGATTCGCAGTGCCGCGGTCACCGCGGACATCCCCTGCATCACCACGGTCCCCGGCGCCGCGGCGGCCGTGATGGGCATCGAGGCGCGGATCCGCGGCGACATGCAGGTCCGCCCCCTGCAGGACCTGCACGCCACCCTTCGAGCCGCCCAGTGACCGTGTTCGAGCGGGTGGTGCGGCCGCAGTTGTTCCGGGTTGGCGGTGGGGACGCGGAGGCGGCGCACGAGTGGACGTTGCGGCGGCTGGCCGCGCTGTCCCGGCGGCCGATGGCGTTGGCGGCGCTGCGGGCCCGGTACGCGGTCCAGGCACCGCGCACGGTGTTCGGCGTGCGGTTCCCCAACCCGGTCGGGCTGGCCGCTGGAATGGACAAGGACGGGGCGGCGCTGCCGGCCTGGCCGGCGCTGGGCTTCGGCTTCGTCGAGGTCGGCACGGTCACCGCGCGGGCACAGCCGGGCAACCCCCGGCCGCGGCTGTTCCGGCTGCCGGCCAGCGAGGCCGTGGTCAACCGGATGGGCTTCAACAACGCCGGCGCCGCCGCACTGGCCGCCCGGCTGACCGCGCTGCCGCGGCCGATCGGCGTGCCGCTGGGAATCTCGTTGGGCAAATCCAAGGTGACCCCGCTGGACGAGGCGGTCGAGGACTACCTCGCCTCGTACCGGGCGCTGCGCGGGCACGGCGACTACTTCGCGGTGAACGTCTCCTCACCGAACACCCCCGGGCTGCGCTCGTTGCAGGATCGGGCACACCTGGACGCGCTGCTCGCCGCGCTGGTCGGGGAGAAGCCGGTGTTGGTCAAGATCGCCCCTGATCTGACCGAGGCGGCGATCGCCGAGCTGTTGGAGGTCTGCCTGGCCCGGGGCGCGGCCGGGGTGATCGCCACCAACACCACCCTGGCCCGGGACGGGCTCGCCCCGGTGGACGCCGAGCGTGGCGCCCAGGCCGGCGGCCTGTCCGGCCGGCCGCTCACCGGCCGGGCCCGGGAGGTGGTCTCCTTCGTGCACCGGGAGACCGGTGGCCGGCTGCCGATCATCGGGGTCGGCGGAGTGCTGGACCCGGACGACGCGGCGGGGATGTTCGACGCCGGCGCCGCCCTGGTGCAGCTCTACACCGGCTTCATCTACCGGGGCCCCGCCCTGGTCCGTGCCGTCGCCCGCGCGACGGCCGCGTCCCCGGCGCCGGACGCGGTCGCCGGGCGGTGACCGGACCCGGCGTGGGGCGTACGGCTGCCCTGCCCGCCCAGGACTGGAAGGAACGCGCGTGACGCCCGAGGAGATCCTGACCGCCGACCGGGCGCACGTCTGGCATCCGTACACCGCGCTGCCGTCGGCGAACCCGCCGTACGTGGTGCAGAGCGCCGAGGGGGTACGGCTGCGGCTGGCCGACGGGCGGGAGCTGGTGGACGGGATGTCGTCCTGGTGGGCGGCGATCCACGGCTACCGGCACCCGGCGTTGGACGCGGCGGTGACCGACCAGCTCGGCCGGATGAGCCACGTGATGTTCGGCGGGCTCACCCACGAACCCGCGGTCCAGCTCGCCCGGACCCTGGTCGAGCTGAGCCCGGACGGCCTGGAGCACGTGTTCCTGGCCGACTCCGGCTCGGTCAGCGTCGAGGTGGCGGTGAAGATGTGCCTGCAGTACCAGCGGGCCGTCGGCCAACCGCAGCGGCGCCGGCTGGCCACCTGGCGGGGCGGCTACCACGGCGACACGTTCCACCCCATGAGCGTCTGCGACCCGGAGGGCGGGATGCACCACCTCTGGGGCGACGTACTGCCCCGGCAGGTCTTCGCCCCGGTCCCGCCGGGCGGCTTCGGCGACCCGCCCGACGAGGCGTACGTGGCGGAGCTGGTGGACGCGGTCGAGCGGCACGCCGACGAACTGGCCGCGGTGATCGTCGAGCCGGTGGTGCAGGGTGCCGGCGGGATGCGCTTCCACCATCCCGGGTACCTGCGCGTGCTGCGCGAGGTGACCCGCGCGCACGGAGTGCTGCTGATCTTCGACGAGATCGCCACCGGCTTCGGCCGCACCGGGACGATGTTCGCCGCCGAGCACGCCGGGGTGACCCCGGACGTGATGTGCGTGGGCAAGGCGCTCACCGGCGGCTACCTGACCCTGGCGGCGACGCTCTGCACCCCGCGGGTCGCCCGGGCCATCTCCGCCGCGGGCGTGCTGGCGCACGGACCCACCTTCATGGGCAACCCGTTGGCCTGCGCGGTCGCCAACGCCTCCATCGGGCTGCTGCGGGCCGGGGACTGGGCGGCGCAGGTGGAAAGGGTCGGCGGCGGCCTGCGCGCCGGGCTGGAGCCGCTGCGCGGCGCGCCGGGCGTGACCGACGTGCGGGTGCTCGGCGCGATCGGGGTGGTCCAGCTCGATCACGAGGTCGACCTCGGCGCGGCCACCGTGGCGGCGGCCGACCAGGGGGTGTGGCTGCGGCCGTTCCGCGACCTGATCTACACGATGCCGCCGTACGTCACCGACGACGCCGACCTGGCCCGGATCGCGGCCGGGGTGGCGGCGGCGGTGGCGGCCGGCTGAGCCGCCCTGACCAACGGCTCAGGGGTACGCCGGGCGGGGCAGCCGTCCGGACGAGGAGAGGGGAAGTACCGGATGGAGAGCTTCGGCACCCGGTTGCACCGTGCCGTCACCGAGCGGGGGCCGCTGTGTGTCGGCATCGACCCGCATCCCGGTCTGCTGGCCCGCTGGGGGCTCGCCGACGACCTTCAGGGGCTTGACCGGTTCGCCCGGACCGTCGTGGACGCGCTCGGTGACCGGGTTGCGGTGGTCAAGCCTCAGTCGGCCTTTTTCGAGCGATTCGGATCCCGCGGTGTGGCGATTCTTGAGTCAACTATCCGACAGTTACGGGATGCCGGCTCGCTCGTTCTGCTGGACGTCAAACGCGGCGACATCGGCTCGACGGTCAGCGCGTACGCCGCCGCGTACCTCGATCCATCCAGCCCGCTGTATGTCGACGCGGTCACCGCGAGCCCCTACCTGGGGGTGGGTTCGCTGGCGCCGATGTTCGAGCTGGCCGCCGAGCACGGCGGCGGGGTCTTCGTGCTGGCCCTCACCTCCAACCCCGAGGGCGCCGCCGTGCAGCAGGCCCGCACGGCCGACGGACGCACCGTCGCGCAGACCGTGATCGACGAGATTTCCCAGCTCAACAGGGGTGCGACCCCACTCGGCAGCTTCGGTCTGGTGGTCGGCGCGACCATCGGAGACACCGGTCACGACCTCTCCGGCGTGGGGGGTCCGCTGCTCGCCCCGGGGCTCGGCGCGCAGGGTGCCGGCGCGGCGGATCTGCGCACCGTCTTCGGTCCGAGCCTGGCCAACGTGCTGCCCACGTACTCCCGTGAGGTGCTCTCGGCAGGCCCCGACGCCGTCGCCCTGCGGGCCGCCGCGGACCGGGTGCTGGCCGAGTGCCGGGCCGTTCTGGCTGCCCGTGACTGACTGACGGCTCGGTCACACTGCGATGATCACTGCGCGTCCACGTTGCCGAAAGCTCCGTTGACCGCTAGTTTTCCCCGCGCTGGGAACCACGGACCCCTTGGTTCACAGCGACACCACGTTTCACAGATGCGGCGGTGCGCCCCGCCCGCCGCGATAGGGACCTGAGGAGAACTGGTGCCGCTCCCGTCACTGACCCCCGAACAGCGCGCTGCCGCGCTCGAGAAGGCCGCGGAGATCCGCAAGGCCCGTGCCGAGCTGAAGGAGCAGCTCAAGCAGGGCAAGACCACCCTCGGTGCCGTCCTCGAGCGCGCCGAAGGCGACGACGTCGTGGGCAAGCTCAAGGTTTCGGCCGTCCTGCAGGCAATGCCGGGCATCGGCAAGATCCGGGCGACCCAGATCATGGAGAAGCTCAAGATCGCCGACAGCCGTCGCCTGCGCGGCCTTGGCGAGCAGCAGCGCAAGGCACTGCTTGGAGAGTTCGCCGCCAACTGAACCTGGCAGCGTGTAGAAACAAGCAGTGAGCACGGATGACGAGGCGCGCCCGGCGGCTCGGCTCACTGTCCTGTCTGGACCTTCGGGTTCGGGCACGGAGAGTGTCGTCGAGCTTGTCCGGGCGCGTTCTCCGTCCGTGTGGATCCCGGTGCCGGCCACCACCCGCCCGCGCCGGGAGACGGAGGTGGACGGGGTCGACCGGATCTTCCTCGCCCCCGCCGAGTTCGACCGCCGGGTGGCCGTCGGCGAGCTGCTGGAGTGGTCCCGGATGGGCCCGCACCGCCGCGGCACCCCGTACCTGCCGCTGCGCGCCCGGCTCGACGCCGGGCAGCCGGTGTTGCTCCCGCTGGACCTCGCGGGCGCCCAGTTGGTCCGGGCGCGGCTACCCAACGCCCGGCTGGTGCTGCTGAGCCCGCCCGGGCACCGCCCCGACCCCGCTGTGGCGGCGGCCTTCGACCACACCGTGGCCCACGACCGCACCGATCGGGCGGTCGACGAGCTGGTAGGCTTACTCGGTTCTTCTTATCCGGATCCGGCCTGGTCACGCGTGCGTGGCTGACGGCCGACCGCCGTTGAGACTCAGCACCGCGTCCGCGCGGCTCGAAAGACGCAGAGGTTAATTCGTGGGATCCATCGCCAACCCCGAAGGCATCACCAACCCGCCGATCGACGAGCTCCTCGAGAAGACGACGTCGAAGTACGCGCTGGTCATCTTCGCCGCCAAGCGCGCGCGCCAGGTCAACGCCTACTACAGCCAGCTCGGTGAGGGCCTCCTGGAGTACGTCGGCCCGCTCGTCGAGACCACCCCGCAGGAGAAGCCCCTCTCCATCGCCATGCGCGAGATCAACGGGGGCCTGCTCACCGCCGAGCCGACCGACCAGCCGTAAGCCCGCACACGTCGATGTCCGCCGGGATCGTCCTCGGGGTCGGCGGCGGCATCGCCGCCTACAAGGCCTGTGAGCTGCTGCGGCTCTTCACCGAATCGGGTCACCGGGTTCGTGTCGTGCCGACCGCGTCGGCGCTCCGGTTCGTCGGAGCGCCGACCTGGGCGGCGCTCTCCGGCCAACCAGTCGCCGACGATGTCTGGCACGAGGTGCACGAGGTGCCGCATGTCCGGCTCGGCCAGCAGGCCGACCTGGTGGTGGTCGCGCCGACCACCGCCGACCTGCTCGCCAAGGCCGCCCACGGGCTCGCCGACGACCTGCTGACCAACACGCTGCTGACCGCGCGCTGCCCGGTGGTGCTGGCCCCGGCCATGCACACCGAGATGTGGGAGCACCCGGCGACCGTGGCCAACGTCGCCACCCTGCGCGCCAGGGGTGTCCGGGTCATCGAGCCGGCCGTCGGCCGACTCACCGGCGTCGACACCGGCAAGGGCCGCCTGCCCGACCCGGCGGAGATCTTCGCGGTCGCCCGTCGGGTCCTCGCCCGGGGCGGGCACGCCCCCGCTGACCTGGTCGGCCGCCGGGTGGTGGTCACCGCGGGGGGCACCCGCGAGCCGCTGGACCCGGTCCGCTTCCTGGGCAACCGCTCCTCCGGCAAGCAGGGCTACGCCTTCGCCCGGGCGGCGGTCGCCCGGGGCGCCCGGGTCACCCTGATCGCGGCGAACGTCTCGCTCACCGACCCCGCCGGGGTCGACCTGGTTCGGGTGGGCACCACCGGCGAGTTGCGGGAGGCCACGCTGAAGGCCGCCGTCGAGGCCGACGCGGTGGTGATGGCGGCGGCTCCGGCCGATTTCCGGCCGGTGACGTACGCGGCTGGCAAAATCAAGAAGTCGGACGATGGCGTCGCACCCACCATCGAACTCGTCACGAACCCGGACATCGCGGCGGAGCTCGGCCAGCGCAAACGACCGGAGCAGCTGCTGGTGGTGTTCGCCGCCGAGACCGGCGAGGCCGAGGCCAACGGACGGGCGAAACTCGCCCGGAAGCGGGCCGACCTGATCGTGGTCAACGAGGTAGGGCCGGACAAGGTCTTCGGCGCCGACACCAACACGGTGACGGTGATCGGTGCGGACGGCTCGGTCAGCCGACTGCCCGAGCAGGCCAAGGAGGACGTGGCCGACATCGTATGGGATCTCGTCGTGGCGCGGCTGCCCGGCCGCTCCTGACGGGTGGAACAAGGCGCGACCGACCCCGACACCCGCCGCAGTGGTGACTACACTGCCGCGGAATGACTTCACACGCTTAGGAGTGCCGTGACACGCCGCCTCTTTACGTCCGAATCGGTCACGGAAGGCCACCCGGACAAGATCGCCGACCAGATCAGCGATGGCATCCTCGACGCGCTACTCACCGAAGACCCGCACAGCCGGGTGGCGGTCGAGACCATGATCACCACCGGCCAGGTCCACATCGCCGGTGAGGTGACCACCAAGGCATACGCCGACATCCCCAACATCGTGCGCCGGACCATCCTCGACATCGGCTACGACTCGTCGAAGAAGGGGTTCGACGGCGCGTCCTGCGGGGTCAGCGTCTCCATCGGCGCGCAGTCCGAGGACATCGCGCAGGGCGTGGACAACGCCTTCGAGCTGCGCACCGGGGCGTCGGAGAGCGCGCTGGACGCTCAGGGCGCCGGGGACCAGGGCATGATGTTCGGCTTCGCCTGCTCCGAGACGCCCGAGCTGATGCCGCTGCCGATCGCGCTGGCGCACCGGCTGGCACGCCGACTGGCCGCTGTGCGCAAGGACGGGACCATCCCGTACCTGCGGCCCGACGGCAAGACCCAGGTGACCATCGAGTACGAGGGGCTGCGCCCGGTCCGGCTGAACACCGTGGTCGTGTCCAGCCAGCACGCCGCGGACATCTCGCTGGAGTCGCTGCTCACCCCGGACGTGCGCGACCACGTCATCGCCCCGGAGCTGGAGAGCCTCGGTCTCGACACCGACGGCTACCGGCTGCTGGTCAACCCGACCGGCCGGTTCGAGATCGGCGGGCCGATGGGTGACGCCGGCCTGACCGGCCGCAAGATCATCGTCGACACCTACGGCGGGTACGCCCGGCACGGTGGCGGCGCGTTCTCCGGCAAGGACCCGTCCAAGGTGGACCGGTCGGCCGCGTACGCGATGCGCTGGGTGGCCAAGAACGTGGTCGCCGCCGGCCTGGCCGAGCGGTGCGAGGCCCAGGTCGCGTACGCCATCGGCAAGGCCCACCCGGTGAGCCTGTTCATCGAGACGTTCGGCACCGAGACCGTGCCGGTCGCCTCGATCGAGAAGGCCGTCAACGAGGTGTTCGACCTGCGCCCGGCCGCGATCATCCGGGACCTCAACCTGCTCCGCCCGATCTACCAGCAGACCGCCGCGTACGGCCACTTCGGCCGGGAGCTGCCGGACCTGACCTGGGAGAGCACCGACCGGGCCGCCGACCTCAAGTCGGTCGCGGGAGCCTGACCGCCACCAGGCGCAGCGACCGGCGACCCGCGGATGGGTCGCCGGTCGCTCGCGTCTGCGTGGATGTTCCGCTGGCGCACCTGGACCGGCCGTTCGACTACCTGGTGCCCGCCGAGCTGGACGACGTGGCGGTGCCCGGCACCCGGGTGAAGGTGCGCTTCGCCGGGCAACTCGTCGACGGCTGGCTGCTGGCCCGCGCCGACGACTCCGGGCACACCGGTCGGCTCGCCTACCTGGAGAAGGTGGTCTCGCCGGAGCCGGTGCTGGCGCCCGAGATCGCCCGGCTGGCCCGGGCGGTCGCCGACCGGTACGCGGGCAGCCTCGCCGACGTGCTCCGGCTGGCCGTGCCACCCCGGCACGCCCGGGTCGAGAAGGAGCCCCGTGGCGGCGGCGCGTCCACCCCACCAGAAGCCGCCGCCCCCGACCGGGCCGCCGCCGCGCCCGCGGACGTGCAGCCCGCGACCGCCGGCCCCGCGACCGTGCAGCCCGGGACCGTCGACCCGGCGGCCGTCGAGCCCGCGACCGTGCAGCCCGGGACCGCCGAGCCCGCGACCGTGCGGCCCGGGACCGTCGACCCGTCGACCGTCGAGCCCGCCGGGGCCGGGGGAGCGGTCGACCCGCGCGGGTGGCGGGACTACCCGACCGGGCCGGCCCTGCTGCGCGCGCTCACCGACGGCCGGGCACCCCGCGCGGTCTGGTCGGCGCTGCCCGGCGAGGACTGGGCCGCCCGCTATGCCGACGCGGTCGCCGCGACCGTCGCCGGGGGACGCGGCGCGGTGGTCGTGGTGGCCGACGCCCGCGACCTCGATCGGCTGGACGTCGCGCTCACCGCTGTGCTCGGCCCGGGGCGGCACGTCAGCCTCTCCGCCGCGCTCGGTCCGGCCCGCCGCTACCGGGCGTTCCTCGCCGCCCGGCGCGGGGAGGTGCCGGTGGTGATCGGTACCCGGGCGGCGATGTTCGCCCCGGTGGACCGGCTCGGTCTGGTCGCCGTCTGGGACGACGGCGACGACCTGCACTCCGAGCCCCGGGCGCCCTATCCGCACGCCCGCGACGTGCTGCTCACCCGCGCCCAGCTCGCCGAGGCCGGCGCGCTGGTCGGCGGGTACGCCCGTACCGCCGAGGCGCAGCTGCTGCTGGAGACCGGTTGGGCCCGGGAGGTGGTCGCTGACCGGGCGACCGTGCGGGCCCGTATCCCGGCCATCGCGCCGACCGGCGACGACCCGCAGCTGGCCCGCGATCCCGGGGCGGCCACCGCCCGGCTGCCCAGCCTGGCCTGGACGGCCGCCCGCGACGCCGTCCGGGCGGACCTGCCGGTGCTGGTGCAGGTGCCCCGGCGCGGCTACCTGCCCTCGATCTCCTGCGCGGACTGTCGCACCCCGGCCCGCTGCGCGCACTGCGCCGGACCGCTCGCGCTGCCCTCGGCCGGCGGCACCCCGGCCTGCCGCTGGTGCGCCCGGGTGGCCGCCGCGTACGCCTGCCCGCAGTGCGGTGGGCGGCGCCTGCGGGCCGCGGTGACCGGCGCCCGGCGTACCGCCGAGGAACTGGGCCGGGCGTTTCCCGGTGTGCCGGTGCGCACCTCGGGACGGGAGGAGGTGCTGACCGACGTGCCCGGCGGGGCGGCCCTGGTGGTCGCCACCCCGGGCGCCGAGCCGGTCGCCGAGGGCGGCTACGGCGCGGTGCTCCTGCTCGACTCGTGGGCCCTGCTGACCCGGGCCGACCTGCGTGCCGGGGAGGAGGCGCTGCGCCGCTGGCTGGCCGCCGCGGCACTGGCCCGCCCGGCGCCGGCCGGCCGGGTGGTGGTGGTCGCCGACGGCGCGCTCGCCCCGGTGCAGGCGCTGCTGCGCTGGGACGCCGGCTGGTTCGCTGGCCGTGAGCTGGCCGAGCGCCGTGAGCTGGGCTTTCCGCCGGCGGTGCGGATGGCCAGCGTCACCGGCCCGGCCGAGGCCGTGGCCGACCTGCTCGCGGCGGCCCGGCTGCCCGACGACGCCGAGGTACTCGGGCCGGTGCCGGCCGAGGAGGGCCGGGAGCGGATGCTGGTACGGGTGCCCCGGGCCCGGGCTGCCGCGCTGGCCGAGGCGCTGCACTCGGCCGCCGGGGTGCGCGCCGCCCGGAAGGCCGCCGATCCGGTCCGCCTTCAGGTCGATCCGTTGAGCATGTTCTGACCGTGTCGGCCGGCGTCGAAGGCCGCCGGACCTGGTCCGGGACGGTGGTCCTCGCACACCGCGTCCGGCAAAGCGGTGGCGCCGGAGTGGTAGCATCGCCCGTCATGCCAAGGCGTACGACGGCTCCAGGTCGCGACGGGGCGTCAGACGCGCCGAGCTGGGGCCCTCGCAGGATGGCGGGAACGCGTCGGTCGGGCGCGATGTCGATGATGTCTTCAATGAGCCGGTGATCAGGGGTGGACCAGTCGTGACCGTTGGACAATCGATCGTCTTCAACGGCGACCTCGGCAGCGGCAAGAGCACCGTGTCGGTCGAGATCGCCAAGCGGCTGGGCATGCGCCGGGTCAGCGTGGGTGACCTCTACCGCGAGATGGCGCAGCAGCGGCAGATGACCGCCCTGCAGCTCAACCTGCACGCCGAGCTTGACCAGGCCGTCGACGGCTACGTCGACCAGCTTCAGCGCGACATCGCCGCCTCCGGCGAGCGCCTCGTCATGGACTCCCGGCTGGCCTGGCACTTCTTCACCGACGCGCTCAAGGTGCACATGATCACCGAGCCGGGTGAGGCGGCCCGCCGGGTGCTGGCCCGTCCGTCCGGGCCGGCGGAGAGCTACGCCTCGCTGGAGGAGGCCACCGCCAAGCTGCGCGAGCGCAGTGAGAGCGAGCGCAGCCGGTTCATCATCCGGTACGGGGTGGACAAGGCACGGCTGCGCAACTACGACCTGATCTGTGACACCACCCGGGCCTCCGCCGCCGAGGTGATCGAGCACATCATCGCCGCGTACGAGGGGAAGCTCGGCGCCGAGGTGCTGCGCGACGGCCCACCGCTGCTGCTGCTGGACCCGGCCCGGGTCTACCCGACCGAGGACATCGCCACCCTGCGGGGGCTGTGGGACACCGAGTTCGTCGGCGACGTGGCCGAGGCCGGCGACGAGGGGCTGGAGCCGCTGAAGATCGGGTTCACCGGCGAGTACTTCTTCGTCGTCGACGGGCACCGCCGGCTCAGCGCCGCCCTGCAGAACGGCTTCTCGATGGTCCCCGCCCAGCTCGTCGCGGAGGTCGACGAGCCGGTGGTGGGCGGGATGAGCGCCATCGACTACTTCGCCGCGCAGGTGCGCCCCGGCCTGGTGTACGACTGGGAGGCGGCCCACAAGATCCAGCTGCCGCTGCCGGAACCCGCGCTGCTCGCCGGCGACGCGGTCCTCGCTGGGGACCCGGGCGCCAGCGTCTGAGCCCACGAAGGCGGGGCCCGACCCTCGGCATGTGAGCCCGTAGGGGCGTCCTGACCACTGGAGCCTGAGCCCGCAGCGGGCCGGATCGGCGTCGTCACCCCGGCCGGGGGGCTGCCGATCGTGGACGCCATCGGGATGATGGAGCCTCCGACGCATCGAGGGGGAGGCCGGCCATGGAGGCTGCCGAGGCGCTCACACTGCTCATGTCGCCGCAGGGGCGGATCGATCCGTACCCGACGTACGAGCGGCTGCGCGCGCACGGGCCGGTGGTGGAGGCGCTGCCGGGCATGTACGTCGTGACCGGCTACGCGGAGGCCGACGAGCTGCTGCGCGACCCCCGGCTCGTGGTGCTGGACGACGCGCTGCGGGACGAGGTCTGGCCGGACTGGCGGGAGAGCCCGGCGGTGGCGTCGATCGCCCGGTCCATGCTGCGGACCAACCCGCCCGACCACAGCCGGATGCGCCGGCTCGCCGCCGGCGCGTTCACCCCGCGCCGGATCGCCAGCATGCGCGACGTGGTGCGCGCCCAGGCCGAGGATCTCCTCGACGAGATGTGCCACCGGGCCGGGGACGGCGCACCGGTCGACATGCTGTCCGACTTCGCGTACCCCCTGCCGGTGGGGGTGATCTGCGCGCTGCTCGGCGTACCGGCGGCCGACCGACCGCTGTTCCGCCGCTGGGCCAGCGACCTGACCGGGGTGCTGGAGCCGGAGATCACCCTTGAGGAGCTGGCCGTCGCCGACGCCGGCGCCACCGAACTGCGCGACTACTTCGTCGAGCTGGTCGTCGCCCGGCGCAAGGCCCCGGCCGACGACCTGACCACGGCGCTGGTCCAGGTGCACGACGCCGACGGCGATCGGCTCACCGGCCACGAGCTGCTGGCCAACCTGGTGGTGCTGCTCGTCGCCGGCTTCGAGACCACCACCAACCTGCTCGGCAACGGGCTGGTGGTGCTGCTGGGGCACCCCGAGGCCGCCGCCGCGCTGCGCGCCGACCCCGGGCTCGCCCCGGCGTACGTCGAGGAGCTGCTGCGCTACGACTCGCCGGTGCAGCTGACCACCCGGACCAGCAGCGCGCCGGTGCGCCGCGGCGGGCTCGACCTGCCGGCCGGCAGCGTGACGCTGCTGCTGCTCGGCGCGGCCAACCGGGACCCACGCCGGTTCCCCGACCCGCAGCGCTTCGACCCGACCCGCGACCAGGCGCACCCGCTCTCCTTCGGCGCCGGCCCGCACTACTGTCTCGGCGCCGGGCTGGCCCGGCTGGAGGCGCAGCTCGCCTTCCCGTTGCTGCTGCGCCGGCTGCCCGAGTTGGCCCTGGCCGGGACGCCCCAGCACCGGACCCGGCTGACCCTGCGCGGCTACCAGAGCCTGCCGGTGACGCTGGGCACACCGGCGGCGGCCGATCGAGGTACGCCGGCCGGTGCCGGCCCGAGCACTCCGTAGACTGGTACGGCACCGCTCGTCCCACCCATGAAGGAGCCCTCCCGCGTGACCGTTCAGCCCATCCGTCTGTTTGGGGATCCGGTGCTGCGCACGCCGGCCGATCCGGTGGTCGACTTCGACGCCGAGCTGCGTAGGCTCGTCGCCGACCTGACCGACACGATGCGTGAGCAGAATGGTGCCGGCCTGGCCGCCCCGCAGCTCGGTGTGAGCCTGCGGGTGTTCACCTTCGACGTCGACGACGTGCTCGGGCACCTGATCAACCCGGTGCTCGAATTCCCCGACGAGGAGGAGCAGGACGGCCCCGAGGGCTGCCTGTCCATCCCCGGGCTCTACTTCGACACCAAGCGCCGGCAGAACGTCATCGCCAAGGGCTTCAGCTCGTTCGGCGACCCGGTGCAGATCGTCGGCACCGGCCTGATGGCGCGCTGCGTGCAGCACGAGACCGACCACCTCGACGGTGTGCTCTTCCTCGACCGGCTGGACCCGGAGGGGCGCAAGGAAGCGATGAAGGCGATCCGCCAGGCCGAGTGGTACGACGCGGCAGCTCCGCCGGTGGTCAAGCTGAGCCCGCACATCTCCGACCCGTTCGGCCTGGGCCGGTGACCGCGATGCGTGTGATCTTCGCCGGTACGCCGGCCGTCGCTGTGCCCGCCCTGGCCGCCGTCGCCGCCTCCCGGCACGAGCTGGTCGGCGTCGTCACCCGGCCCGACGCGCCCGCCGGACGCGGGCGCGGCCTGTCCCGTTCCCCGGTCGGCGAGTGGGCCGACGAGCACGGCGTCGAGGTGCTCACCCCGGCCCGCCCCCGTGACCCGGAGTTCCTCGACCGGCTACGCGAGCTCGCACCGGACTGCGTACCGGTGGTCGCCTACGGCGCGCTGGTGCCGCCGGCCGCACTGGAGATCCCCCGGTACGGCTGGATCAACCTGCACTTCTCGCTGCTGCCCGCCTGGCGCGGCGCCGCGCCCGTGCAGCACGCCGTGCTGCACGGTGACGAGCTGACCGGGGCCAGCGTCTTCCAACTGGAGCAGGGCCTGGACACGGGCCCGGTCTTCGGCACCCTGACCGACGAGATCCGTGCCGGCGACACCTCCGGTGACCTGCTGGAGCGGCTCGCCGAATCCGGCGCAGGGCTGCTGGTGGCGGTGCTCGACGCGATCGCCGACGGCACCGCGCGGGCCGAGCCGCAGCCGGCCGACGGGGTGACGTTGGCACCGAAACTGACCGTAGAGGACGCCCGCGTGCGCTGGACCGACCCTGCTTTCGCGGTGGACCGACGGGTCCGGGCCTGTACCCCGGCTCCGGGCGCCTGGACGACCTTCCGGGGCGAGCGGGTGAAGCTCGGCCCGGTCGTGGCGGCGGCCGACGGCCCCGACCTGAAGCCGGGGGAGCTGCTGGTGGAGAAGGCCCGGGTGCTGGCCGGCACGGCTACCGTGCCGGTGCGGCTGGGCGAGGTCCGGGCCGCGGGCAAGCGGGCCATGCCGGCGACCGACTGGGCGCGCGGCGTCCGGGTCAGCACCGGCGAGGACTTCGCGTGACGGCCCCGGAGGGGACGCGCCCGACGCGCGGTGGCCCGTCGACTGGTCGCGGCGGTGACCGCCGGCCGGTCCGGCCGCCGTTGGACCGGCCACGGCGTGCGGCGTACGAGGCGGTCGCCGCGGTGCACCGCGACGATGCGTTCGCCAACCTGGTGCTGCCGATCATCCTGCGCGAGGAGGGGCTGTACGGCCGGGACGCGGCGTTCGCCACCGAGCTGACCTATGGCACCCTGCGTCACCTGGGCACCCTGGACGCGATCCTGACCGAGGCGGCGGGCCGGGACGTGGCCCGGATCGACCCGCCGGTGCGTGACGCCCTGCGGATCGGGGCGTACCAGCTGCTGCACACCCGGGTGCCGGCGCACGCCGCCGTCTCGTCGACCGTGGACCTGGTCCGCGCCGTCACGCCGGGTGCCACCGGGTTCGCCAACGCGGTGCTGCGCGAGGTGTCCACCCTCGACGTGGACGGCTGGGTGGCGAAGCTCGCCCCGCCGATGGAGACCGACCCGGTCGGGCACCTGTCGCTGGCGTACAGCCATCCGCAGTGGATCGTCCGGGCCTTCTCCGAGGCGCTCGGCGGCGACCTGGGCGAGACGGCCCGGCTGCTGATCGAGGACAATGAGCGCCCACCGGTGCACCTGTGCGCCCGGCCCGGTCTGATCGATCCGGTCGAGCTGGCCGACCAGGTCGGCGGGGCGCCCGGCGCCTTCTCGCCGTACGCCGTCTACCTGCCCGGCGGCGCGCCGGGCGACGTGCCGGCGGTGGTCGACGGCCGGGCCCACGTCCAGGACGAGGGCTCCCAGCTGGTGGCCAGCGCACTCGCCGACGCGCCGCTGGACGGCCCGGACGGGCGCTGGCTGGATCTGTGCGCCGGTCCCGGCGGCAAGGCCGGGCTGCTCGGCGCGCTGGCCGCGCAGCGTGGCGCCCAGGTGACCGCGGTGGAGGTGGCCGAGCACCGGGCCCGGCTGGTATCCCAGGCGACCCGGGGCCTGCCGGTGACCGTGCTGGCAATCGACGGCCGTGAGGTCGGCGCGGACCCGAAGCTCCCGGAGGGGCACTTCGACCGGGTGCTGGTGGATGCGCCGTGCACCGGCCTGGGGTCGCTGCGCCGCCGGCCCGAGTCGCGGTGGCGTCGCCAGCCCTCCGATCTGCCGCCGTTGACCCGGTTGCAGCGGGAGCTGCTCGGCGCGGCGCTGCGCGCGGTCCGTCCGGGTGGCCTGGTCGCCTACGTCACCTGCTCGCCGCACACCGTGGAGACGCACGTGACGGTGACCGAGGCGGCTCGCCGTAGCGGGGTGCCGGTGGACTTCGTCGACGCCCGGCCGCTGCTGCCGGCCGGTATGCCTGGTCTGGGCGACGGGCCCACCGTGCAGCTCTGGCCGCACCGGCACGGCACCGACGCGATGTTCCTCGCCGTCCTGCGCCGGGGCTGAGTCGTTCCACGCCGGGGCTGAGCCGTCCCGGCGACGCGCACCGCACCCGGCCGCCCGGCCGGGTGCGGGGTGCCCGGCCGGTCAGGTGACCGGGAGGCCCTTGGTGCCAGCGCCCTTCAGCGAGCGGGTCAGGTTCCGGTCGCTGACCCAGAGGAAGCACTGCACGCCACGGTTGCCGTTCTTCCACTCCTGCTCGTACGGCTGGTAGTAGATCGTCCCGGCGCGGAAGTCGAGCTCGGCGTTGTCCGGCACCTTCACGTACTTCGCGGTCATCGTCTGGCAGGCCCGGTGGGTCCGCTTGGTCGTGCGGTTGAACTCGGCATAGCTGATGTCCGGTGCCCGCCAGATCCCGACGAACTCGGCGTGGTGCTTGGCGGTGCAGGAGACCGGCTCCATGGCGTCGATGTCGTCCTTGACCAGCTTCGGGTTGAAGCAGCGGTACGCCAGCGGCGCGGCGCCGGTCAGCGCACCCCGGAGGCTGCCGGTGCGCAGGTCGACGGCGGTGTCGTCGATGCTGGCGAGCTCGGTGACGTCGCAGCGGTACCAGCGGGCTCCTCCGGCCCACGCGGGCGGCGAGGGCAGCACGACGGTCAGGCCGAGGCGACCGGAGCGCCAGTCGGCACCCACCGCCTTGCTGACCTCCGTCTCGCAGCCGGCCTGCGCGGTCCGCATGCCGGCCGAGCCGGCCGGCGGGGGCGTGCCGCGGTCCGCGCCCGGGCCGGTGAGCGTGCCGACGTGCACGGTCTCCACCCGGTGTGCTTCGGTGCACGCCACCGGGTTGTACCCGGTCAGGAAGCCGACCTGCTGGGAGGAGTGGTGGCAGACATCGGCGGCGGGAACGAACTGCTGCG
Organism: Micromonospora sp. NBC_00389; assembly: GCF_036059255.1. NCBI lineage: Bacteria > Bacillati > Actinomycetota > Actinomycetes > Micromonosporales > Micromonosporaceae > Micromonospora > Micromonospora sp. NBC_00389. Next base: position 4,040,866 of record NZ_CP107947.1, read on the forward strand.
CCGCGACGGGCGCCGGCCAGTCATCGATGAGGTCCCGGTCGACTCCGGCGGGTGCGCCGCACCCGGCCAGCGCCAGGGTCACCGCCGCGCCCACGGCGACCGCCGCCAACCACCGTCGCATCCCCGACCTCCTGCCGCTGGTGGTCTCCGGCCGGCCCCCAGCCGGTCGGTAGCGCCACGGCGCAGCAGCATACGGCACCGGTACTCAGATCGCGGGTAGTCCCTCCGGGCCGGCACCGCGCATCGAGCGGGTGAGTTTGCGGTCGTCGCTCCACAGGAAACAGCGCACGCCGCGGTCGCCCTCCTCCCACTCCCGCTGCGACGGTGGGTAGTAGATGGACCCGGCCCGGTACGGCAGGTCGCTGTTGTTCGGTACGGCGGCGTACGCGGCGATCAACGCCCTGCAGCGCCGGTGTGCCTGCTCGGCGGAGCGGGCGAACTCCGCCCAGGTCATCTCCCGTTCCACGTAGACGCCGACGAACTCGGCGCGGTGCGGCTCGGTGCAGAGCACCGGCGCCATGTAGTTGAGGTTGTCGCCGATCAGCTTGGGGTCGAAGCAGCGGTGGGTCAGGGGGGTGTCGCCGATCAACGCGCCGCGCAGGCTGCCGGTGCGGTTCACCGCCCTGGTGTTGTCGATGCTGTCGGTCTCGCTGAGGTCGCAGCGGAACCAACGCGCGCCGCCGGCCCACGCCGGGACGGTGGGCAACGAGATGGACAGGGTGAGACGTGCCGTGTGCCAGTCGCCGCCGAGCACCTCCCGGGCCCGCTGGTCGCACTCGGCGCGGGCGGTGCGCAGCGCCGACGAACCGGGCTCCGGTCGGGTGTCGGCCAGCGCGACCGGGCCGGTGAAGGCGCCGACGTGGATGGCCTCGGCCAGGTGGTTGCGCGCGCAGTCCACCGTCTCGTACGTGCTGGCCTGCACGATCGAGGTGATCCGGGGCAGGCAGGTGTCGGTGGCGGGGGTGAACGGCTTCGGGGCCGCGAGCGCCGGCCAGTCGTCGGTGAGATCACCGTCCGCGCCCCGCGCCGGCCCGCAGCCGGCCAGCAGCATCGTCGTGACGCCGGCCAGCGCCAGCGTTCCGAGCCACCGTCGCATCGTCCGCCCTCCCCGGGAGCTGGCGGCCGGTGACCGCGCCCCGCGGCGAGACCCCGGCGGGCGTGCAACCTCTGGCACCGTCCCGGTTGGAGTGTCGTCGCGTTTCCGTCGATCGGCCAGCCGCTGATGTCTGTTCGTCCGGATTCGGCGGTCCGGACCGGCCAATTCTGCACCACTGGTCACCGCCGGATCACAGCGCGTCGGCCATGGTGCCGCGCTGCGGGCGGCGGGTGGCCGCGTTCGTACACTGACCCCGTGACCGTACCGCCGCCGATCGTCGCGCCGAGCATTCTGGCCGCCGATTTCGCCCACCTCGCCGAAGAAGTCCGTGCCGTCGAGGACGCCGCGGACTGGTTGCACGTAGACGTGATGGACAACCATTTCGTGCCGAACCTGACCATCGGGCTGCCCGTGGTGCAGAGCCTGCGGGCCGTCACCGCCATGCCGTTCGACGTGCACCTGATGATCGAGGACCCACGTCGGTGGGCCCCCGGCTACGCCGACGCCGGGGCGTACAACGTCACCTTCCACGCCGAGGCGTGCGACGACCCGGTGGCGCTGGCCAAGGACCTGCGCTCGGCCGGCGCGAAGGCCGGGCTGGCCATCGACCGGGACACCCCGATCGAGCCGTACCTGGACCTGCTGCCCAGCTTCGACACCCTGCTGATCATGACCATCAAGGCCGGCTTCGGTGGGCAGCGGTTCATCCCGCAGTTGCTGGACAAGGTCCGTGCCGCCCGCCGGCACGTCGCCGCCGGGCATCTGGAGCTGCGCATCGAGGTGGACGGCGGGATCGCCGCCGACACCATCGAGCAGGCCGCCGCCGCCGGCGCCGACGCGTTCGTGGCCGGCACCGCCGTCTACGGCGCCGCCGACCCGGCGGAGGCGGTACGGCACCTGCGGGCGCTGGCGGAACGCGCGGCTCCCGGGGCCTGAGATGGACCCCGACGGCGATCGCAAGGACATCATCCTCGTCGTCGACGACGACGAGGACATCGCCCGTTTCGTCGAGTTCAACCTGCGGCTGCACGGCTTCGAGGTGATCCACGCCAGCGACGGCCAGGAGGCGTTGGAGGTCATCGAGCGGCAGCGGCCGGACCTGGCTGTGGTCGACCTGATGATGCCCCGGATCGACGGGTTGGAGCTGACCCGGCGGCTGCGGGCCGACCCGATGACCTCTGCCCTGCCGGTGATCATGTTGACGGCCAAGGGGATGACCGTGGACAAGGTGCACGGGCTCAGCGCCGGCGCCGACGACTACCTGGTCAAGCCGTTCGACACCGCCGAACTGGTGGCTCGGGTCTCGTCGACGCTGCGGCGCAACAAGGAGTTCCGGGAGGTCTCCCCGCTGACCGGGCTGCCCGGCAACAGCCGGATCCGTCGGGAGATCAGCGACCGGGTCCGGCACGGGGTGGACTACGCGGTCGGCTACGTCGACATCGACCGGTTCAAGAGCGTCAACGACCGGTACGGCTTCGTCCGTGGCGACGACTTCATCTCGGCGCTGGCCCGCAGCCTGCACCGGGCGGTGGTGGCGGTGGGTCTGCCACCGGCCTTCCTCGGCCACGTCGGCGGCGACGACTTCGTCATCGTCTGCGCCCCGGACCAGGTCCGCCCGCTGACCTCCAGGGCGGTGGTCGACTTCGAGAAGGCCGCCGACACGCTCTACGACCCGACCGACCGGGAGCGCGGCTTCGTCGAACTGAAGGACCGGCGTGGCAATATCCGCCGGGCCGCCCTGGTCACCCTCTCCATCGGGGTCTCCCTCTCCGACGACGGCAAGCGGTTCACCGACCCCCTTGAGGTGATCGCGGTGGCCTCGGAGATGAAGACGGTGGCCAAGAGCCAGCCGGGATCGTACGTGGCGGTGGACCGGCGCCGTGGCGTCACCTGAGCGTGATACCGCTGTGAAGTAGCTCGCCTCGGTGGCGGCACACCCCCGTCAGCGTGTAAGACTGCCGTTGTACCCACCACGCGCTGGCGGGACTCGGTGAAATTCCGAACCGGCGGTGATCCACGGTCCAACCGTGGTCAGCCCGCGACCCGGACGGCTCTGCTGTCCGGTGGACCTGGTGAAAATCCGGGGCCGACGGTTGGGGGCGGTTCGTCCGCGCCCAGACAGTCCGGATGGGAGACAGCGCGCGGGACGGACGGGTCCGAGCCGGCCGCTGGCTTCAGCGTGCCGTGTCGACCCCCCGGGGCGGCTGCGCCGTACCCGGAATCCGCCGCCGCCTGCCCGCGGCCCCATGCCGCCTCCCTGACCGCCCGCGCGCGGACCGGCGAGTGAGAGGGCATGGGCAAGGCGATGGCCAGCGTCTCCGTCGATGAGGCGATGCGGCGTGCGATCGAACTGGCGGCGCGCGGGCTGGGCACAACCAGCCCCAACCCGGTGGTCGGCTGCGTGCTGCTCGACGCGGACGGCCAGGTCGTCGGGGAGGGCTTCCACGCCTACGCCGGCGGCCCGCACGCCGAGATCGTCGCGCTGGCCCAGGCCGGGGAGCGGGCCCGCGGCGGCACCGCAGTGGTCACCCTGGAGCCCTGTAACCACACCGGTCGCACCGGTCCCTGCAGCAACGCGCTGGTCCAGGCCGGTGTGGGCCGGGTGGTGATCGCCGTGCCCGACCCCAACCCGGTGGCCACCGGTGGCGCCGCCACGCTGCGCTCCGCCGGGGTCCGGGTGGACCTGGGAGTACGCGGCGACGAGGCCGAGGCCGGCAACGTCGCCTGGCTGACCTCGATGCGCCGCGGCTGGCCGTACGTGATCTGGAAGTACGCCGCCACCCTGGACGGCCGGTCCGCTGCGGCGGACGGAACCAGCATGTGGATCACCTCGGAGGCGGCCCGGATCGACGTGCACGCGCTGCGCGGCACGGTCGACGCGGTCCTCGCCGGGGTCGGCACCGTGCTCGCCGATGATCCCCGGCTGACCGCCCGCAACCTGCGCGACGGCAGCCTCGCCATCCGGCAGCCGCTGCGGGTCGTGGTGGACAGCGCAGGGCGTACCCCGGCCGACGCCCGGGTCCGCGACGGCGCCGCCCGGACCTGGATCGCGACCGCCGCCGAGGTTGGCGCAGGCCCCGACGGCCGGGTCGATCTGCCGGCGCTGCTCGCGGCGCTGCACCAGCGCGGCGTCCGCGCGGTGCTGCTGGAGGGCGGCCCCCGGCTGGCCGGCGCGTTCCTGGCCGCCGGCCTGGTCGACAAGATCGTCGGGTACGTCGCGCCCCGGCTGCTCGGCGCCGGCCCGACCGCCCTGATCGACGCAGGCGTGACCACCATCGCTGAGGCCATCGATCTGGAGTACGTCGACGTTACGCAGATCGGTCCGGATCTGCGGATCACCGCGTTGCCTCGGAAGAGGGAGGGCTGACATGTTCACCGGCATTGTCGAGGAGCTGGGCGAGATCGTCCGGGTGACGGCGACGGCGGGCGATTCGGCGCTGGTCGCCGTACGCGGCCCGCTGGTCACCTCAGACGCCCGACACGGGGACTCCATCGCGGTCAACGGGGTCTGCCTGACCGTGGTGGAGGTGGCCGACGGGACCTTCACCGCCGACGTGATGGGCGAGACGCTGCGCCGCTCCGCGCTCGGCGCACTGCGCCCCGGCGACCCGGTCAACCTGGAGCGGGCCGCCGCGCTGGGCAGCCGGCTCGGCGGGCACCTGGTGCAGGGGCACGTGGACGGGGTCGGTGAGCTGATCTCCCGGGAGCCGGCCGAGCAGTGGGAGACGGTCCGGTTCCGGCTGCCCGCCGCCCTGTCCCGGTACGTCGTGGAGAAGGGCTCGATCACCATTGACGGCGTCTCGCTGACCGTCGCCGAGGTGGGCGCGGACCAGTTCGCCGTCGGGCTGATCCCGACCACGCTCAAGCTGACCACGCTCGGCGCGAAGGGCGTCGGCGACCCGGTCAACCTGGAAGTCGACGTGCTGGCCAAGTACGTCGAGCGGCTGCTCGGCGCCCGGCTGACCGACGGCCCGACCGGCCCGGTCGGCGGCGTCGCCGCCCTGGACGGGGTGGCCTGATGGGCCCGCTCGGCTGGCTGCTGGACGCCCAGGTGCAGATCGCCGGCTCGCCGGTGCTGGTCCGGGAGATCGTCGGCAACGTGTTCGGGCTGGTCTCCGCGCTGCTCGGGCTGCGTCGGCTGGTCTGGGCCTGGCCGGTCGGCATGATCGGCAACGCGTTGCTGTTCACCGTCTTCCTCGGCGGGGCGTTCGCCACCCCGCAGGCGCACGACCTGTACGGGCAGGCCGGCCGGCAGGTGTTCTTCTTCGCGGTCAGCGTCTACGGCTGGTGGCGCTGGCAGCGCAACCGCAGCGCCGGCGCCGGGCACGCCGCGGTGCTCCCGCGCTGGGCCACCGGGCGGGAGCGGCTGGCGATGCTGCTGGCCGCCGCCGTCGGCACCGCCGTGGCATACCCGGTGCTCGCCGCGCTGGGCTCCTGGGGCCCGCTGCCGGACGCCTGGATCCTCACCGGCAGCCTGCTGGCCACCTACGGCATGGCCCGCGGCTGGGTGGAGTTCTGGCTGGTCTGGATCGCGGTGGACGCGGTCGGCGTGCCACTGCTGCTGCGCGGCGGGTTCTACCCGTCGGCGGTCATGTACCTGATCTATGGCGCCTTCTGCGCCTGGGGCTTCGCCGCCTGGTGGCGCACCTCGCGCGCCGTCCGTCCGGTCGCCTCGATCCCGCCCACCTACACGGAGGCTGTCGCATGAGCGAGCGAATCATCAGGTCCAGCGCCGTGGTGCCGGCATGAGCACCTTCGCGAGCATCGAGCAGGCGGTCGCCGAGATCGCGGCCGGTCGTCCGGTCGTCGTGGTCGACGACGCCGACCGGGAGAACGAGGGCGATCTGATCTTCGCGGCCGAGCTGGCCACGCCGGAACTGCTGGCCTTCATGGTGCGGCACACCTCCGGCTACGTCTGCGTGCCGTTGACCGAGAGCGAGTGCGACCGGCTCGACCTGCCGCCGATGCACCACACCAACCAGGACCGCCGCGGCACCGCGTACACCGTGACCGTGGACGCCCGGGAGGGGGTCAGCACCGGCATCTCGGCGGCCGACCGCGCGCACACCATCCGGCTGCTCGCCGACCCGACCACCGACCCCACGGACCTGGCCCGACCCGGGCACGTGGTGCCGCTGCGGGCCCGCGAGGGCGGGGTGCTGCGCCGGCCGGGACACACCGAGGCGGCGGTCGACCTGACCCGGCTGGCCGGGCTGCGCCCGGCGGGCGTGCTCTGTGAGCTGGTCAACGACGACGGCACCATGATGCGCGTGCCGGACCTGGAGAAGTTCTGCGCCGAGCACGGCCTCACGCTGATCACCATCGCCGACCTGATCGCCTACCGACGGCGGACCGAGAAGCAGGTCGAGCTGGTCGCCGACGCCCGGATGCCAACCCGGCACGGGGTGTTCCGGGCGCTCGGCTACCGCGCCGAGCACGACCCGGCCGAACACATCGCGATGGTGCTGGGCGACCTCGGTGACGGCCAGGACGTACTGGTCCGGGTGCACTCCGAGTGCCTCACCGGGGACGTGTTCGGCTCCCTGCGCTGCGACTGCGGGCCGCAACTGGACGCCGCGCTGGCCCGCGTCGGGCAGGAGGGCCGGGGCGTGGTGCTCTACGTGCGCGGGCACGAGGGGCGCGGCATCGGGCTGCTGCACAAGCTGCAGGCGTACCAGCTGCAGGACCTGGGCCGGGACACCGTGGATGCCAACCTCGACCTGGGCCTGCCGGCGGACGCCCGCGACTACGGCACCGGCGCGCAGATCCTGTACGACCTGGGCGTGCGTTCGATGCGGCTGCTCACCAACAACCCGGCCAAGCGCGCCGGGCTGGAGGGCTACGGGCTGACCATCACCGGCCGGGAGGGACTGCCGGCCGGCGCGCACCCGGAGAACCTGCGCTACCTGCGCACCAAGCGGGACCGGATGGGTCACCTGCTGGACGAGTTGGACGAGGTGACCGAGGCTCCCACGGGGCGTGCGGTTGCCAGCGACGAGATCGGAGCATAGACATGGCGGGTTTCGGGGAGCCGGGCGTCGACGCGGTGGACGCGGCCGGGATGACCGTCGGGGTGGTGGCCGCCCGTTGGCACGGTGAGTTGACCGACCACATGCTGGAGCGGGCCGTCGCCGCCGCCGAGGCGTGTGGCGCGCGGGCCGTGGTGGCCCGGGTCGCCGGGTCGGTCGAGCTGCCGGTGGTGGCCCAGGCCCTCGCGCGCCGCTGCGACGTGGTGGTCGCACTCGGCGTGGTGGTCCGTGGCGCCACGGCACACTTCGACTACGTCTGCCGTTCGGTCACCGACGGGCTCACCCGGGTGGCGCTGGACGAGGGCAAGCCGGTGGCGCACGGTGTGCTCACCGTGGAGACCATCGAGCAGGCCCGGGACCGGGCCGGGCTGCCCGGATCGGCGGAGGACAAGGGCTGGTCGGCCACCGTCGCCGCGCTGGACGCCGCGCTGGCCGTCCGGACGCTGGCCAGCAACGGTCAGCGGGTCGGCTTCGGCGGCTGACCGGCCGACTGGAAGAATCGGGTTCCGTGAAGACGTTCGAGGAGTTGTTCGCCGAGCTGCAGGCCAAGGCCGCCGCCGGCACCCCGGGCTCGGGCACCGTCGCCGCCCTGGACAAGGGGGTGCACTTCATCGGCAAGAAGGTCGTCGAGGAGGCGGCCGAGTCGTGGATGGCCGCCGAGCACGAGGGGCCGCAGCGCACCGCCGAGGAGATCTCCCAGCTGCTCTACCAGGTCCAGGTGCTGATGCTCGCCAGCGGTCTCGAGCTCAAGGACGTCTACCGACATCTGTGAGTGCCCCCACCCGTTGATCAGAACCGCGATCGAAGGAGCACTCCGTCATGCTGCGTGTCGCCATTCCCAACAAGGGCACCCTGGCCGAACCGGCCGCCCAGATGCTGCGCGAGGCGGGCTACCGCCAGCGCACCGACCCCAAGGACCTCATCTGCCGGGACGAGGCCAACGACGTCGAATTCTTCTACCTGCGCCCCAAGGACATCGCCACCTACGTCGGCTCCGGTGACCTCGACCTCGGTATCACCGGCCGGGACCTGCTGATCGACTCGGCCGCGCCGGCCGAGGAGGTCGTCGACCTCGCCTTCGGCCGGGCCACCTTCCGCTTCGCCGCCCGCCCCGACGACATCGCCTCCGTGCAGGACCTGGGCGGGCACCGGATCGCCACCGCATACCCGGGCCTGGTCGAGCGGCACCTCGGCGAGGTAGGCGTCAAGGCCGACGTGATCCGCCTCGACGGCGCGGTGGAGAACGCCGTCCGGCTCGGCGTCGCCGACGTGATCGCCGACGTGGTGGAGACCGGCGCCACCCTGCGCCAGGCCGGCCTGGTCGTCTTCGGCGAGCCGCTGCTGCGCTCCTCCGCGGTGCTGGTCCGTCGGGCCGCTGCACCGGCGCACCCGCAGGCCGAGCAGTTGCTGCGCCGCCTGCACGGTGTGCTGGTGGCCCGCCGCTACGTGATGCTCGCCTACGACGTGCCGGCCGGCCTGCTGGACCGGGCCAGCGGGCTCACCCCGGGTATCGAGTCGCCCACCGTGTCGCCGCTGCACCGCGAGGGCTGGGTGGCGGTGCAGGCCATGGTGCTTCGCGATGACGTGCACCGGATCATGGACGAGCTGTACGAGCTGGGCGCCCGGGCCATCCTGGTCACCAACATCCACGCCTGCCGACTCTGACCGCCGCCTGACCGCCGGGCCGCTGCCTGGCCGCTGCCTGGCCGCCTGTGCAGCGCTGCCCGAAGGCCGGCGCAGCGCACTCGGGCGGTCGACCTGCTTGATCGACTCGGGATCGCCGATATGGGGGTGTCGGCCCGCTCGGGACACCCCCACATCGCCGATCTCGAGTCGACCTACCGCACCGCGCGGCACCTGCCGGCGTGAGTGGCCGCGCGACGATCACGCACGAACGTGGAAGATCACGCTCGAACATGGAAGTAGTGGCCTCCGGCGCGGCCGAGGCCACTAGATCCCGGATCGAGCGTGATCTTCCGCAGCGCCGCGCGGTCGGCTCGGCGGCCTCGGCGCGGCTCGGCTCCGGCTCGGCGGGTGGTGCGGTCGTCGGGCGAGGGCGGATGGCAGACTGATGGGGTGAGTGACACCGAACTGGTCCGCCTGAAGCCCCGCCGCATCCGAGTGGTCTGCTGGTCTGCGGCGGTCGCGCTGGTGGTGGTGTTCAGTCTGGTGGCCACATCGCTGAGCGGCCCGACCGGCAACGGCTACGGCAGCTTCCAGCGTGGCGACCAGTTGGCCATGATCGGTCTGGGCATCTTCGGGGCGCTGGCCTTCCTGCTGTTCACCCGCCCCCGGGTCGAGGCCGACGCGCGCGGTGTCCGGGTGCGCAACGTGATCAGCTCGTACGAGCTGCCCTGGGAGGTCGTCCGGGGGGTCCGGTTCGACCGGGGCGCGCCGTGGGCCAGCCTCGAGTTGCACGACGACGACCTGATGCCGATGGTCGCCTTGCAGGCCGCCGACAAGGAGTCGGCCGTCGAGGGGGTCCGCTCGCTGCGCCGGCTGCACGAAGCGCACCAGGCTCGCCTAGCCGAGCGCGCCACCGGGCGCTAACCCACGCCGCCCCCACCAATCCGCGCTGCGGGTCGCGCCGGGTTGCACCGGCCTACGGCGTGGCACCGCCGGGGGCCAGGGCGGTGATCGGTCGACCTTCGGGCGGGCAGCAGGTGGTGGGTGGTGTCCGGTTTGGGGGCGACCGGGTCAGGGGTGTAGTGTTATCGAGTCGACCAGGCTGTCTCCGCGTGCGAGCAGGCAGCCACGAAAGCGGAGCGCCTGCTCCCACCCGAGTCGCCGCTACGGTGGCCGGGTCCGGTCCCCGGTTCCGGGCATGTCCCGGTGCCGGATGCGCGATCATATGATCGTGCCGGCCGGTCGAGCGGGCCCTGGCGTATGCCGGGGCCTTCTGCTTTCCGGGTCGGTTCCCACCCGGGAGCCGCGGGGTCGGCACGAAAGCAGAAACGACTCGAGGAGGCCCCATCAGCGTCGAACCACGCGTGAACGAGCAGATCCGGGCACGTGAGGTCCGACTGGTCGGCCCCGAGGGTGAGCAGGTGGGCATCGTCCCACTGGAGCGCGCCCTTCAGCTGGCCGCGGACGTCGACCTGGACCTGGTCGAGGTTGCGCCGATGGCGCGCCCGCCGGTGTGCAAGCTCATGGACTTCGGCAAGTTCAAGTACGAGAGCGCACTGAAGGCGCGCGAAGCGCGGCGTAACCAGCAGCAGACCGTCATCAAGGAAATGAAGCTTCGGCCGAAGATCGACCCGCACGACTACGAGACCAAAAAGGGTCACGTGGTGCGGTTCCTCAAGGCGGGCGACAAGGTCAAGGTGACGATCATGTTCCGCGGTCGCGAGCAGAGCCGCCCGGAGCTGGGCTACCGGCTCCTGCGCCGGCTCGAATCCGAGATCACGGAACTGGGATACGTCGAGGCCGCTCCGAAGCAGGACGGTCGAAACATGATCATGGTTCTCGCTCCGCATCGGGCCGTCAAGGCCTCCGCGGTTGCCGCAACGGCGTCCCGCGGTGCACCTCGGGACCGGGCAGCGGACGAGTCCGCCGCTCCGGAAGCCGATGAGACCGCGGCGGCCGGCGAGACCGCAGCAGCCGGTAATACCGGCACCGCCGCCGACACCAGCGGCGAGTAACAGGGGAGAAGACGTTCCACATGCCGAAGATGAAGAGCCACACGGGTATGGGTAAGCGGGTCAAGGTCACCGGCAAGGGCAAGATCGTTGCCCAGCAGGCCGGCCTCCGCCACAACCTGGAGAAGAAGCCCTCCACCCACACCCGCCGGCTGACCGGCACGGTCGTGCTTGCCAAGGCCGACGTCAAGCGCATCAAGAAGCTGCTCGGCCGCTGACGCGCGCCACCTTTACGTAAGAAGGAGTTGAGATGGCACGCGTCAAGCGGGCTGTAAACGCCCAGAAGAAGCGTCGTACCCTGCTGGAGTCCGCGAGTGGTTACCGCGGTCAGCGCTCCCGGCTGTACCGCAAGGCCAAGGAGCAGGTGCTGCACTCGATGCAGTACGCCTACCGGGACCGTCGTGACCGCAAGGGCGACTTCCGGCAGCTGTGGATCCAGCGGATCAACGCGGGTGCCCGGGCCAACGGGATGACCTACAACCGCCTGATCCAGGGCCTGCGTCTGGCCGGTATCGAGGTCGACCGCAAGATCCTGGCCGACCTGGCCGTCAACGACGCCGCCGCCTTCGCGGCGATCGTCGAGCTGGCCCGGGCCGCGGTCGCGGCCGAGGGCACCGGCGGCGCGGCGGCCCAGGCCGCCTGATCCCCGCGCACAAGAGCGAGGCGTCTCCCGTGTCGGCACCGCCGTCCGGGGGGCGCCTCAATCGTGCCGGAGGACCCCACACCATGGCCTTCACCCCGCGTACACCCAGGGTTGTCACCGCCCGCCGGTTGCAGCGCCGCCGGGACCGCGAGGCCACCGGCCGCTTCCTGGCCGAGGGACCGCAGGCGGTCCGCGAGGCGCTGGCCCGGCCCGGGGTGGTCACCGAGCTGTTCGGTACGCCCACCGCCCTCGACCGGTACGCGGAGCTGGCCGCTGCCGCGGCCCGAGCCGACGTGCCGGTCTCCGAGGTGACCGACGAGGCGCTGGCCGCGCTGGCCGAGACCGTCGCCCCGCAGGGGCTGGTCGCCGTCTGCCGGCACCTGGACGTGCCGCTGGAGCAGGCGCTCGCGGGCAGGCCCCGTCTGGTGGCGGTGCTCGCCGAGATCCGTGATCCGGGCAACGCCGGCACCGTGCTGCGCACCGCCGACGCCGCCGGGGCGGGCGCGGTGGTCTTCGCCGGCGACGCCGTCGACCCGTACAACGGCAAGTGCGTGCGGGCCTCCGCCGGCAGCCTCTTCCACGTCGACGTGGTTCGCGCCGCCGACCCGGTCGAGGTGGTCGGCGCACTACGCGCCGCCGGGCTGACCGTGCTGGCCACCACGGGCTACGGCGACAGCGACCTGGACGACCTGGCCGACTCCGGACGGCTCGCCGAGCCCACCGCATGGCTGTTCGGCTCCGAGGCGCACGGGCTGCCCGAGGAGTTGACCGCCGCGGCCGACGCCCGGGTCCGGGTGCCGCTGCACGGGAGCGCGGAGAGCCTGAACCTGGCTGCGGCCGCCGCGGTCTGCCTGTACGCTTCGGCGAGAGCACAGCGCTGATGGTGGCCTCACCCGGCGGATCAGCAGGGGAGTCTCCGTCGATGAACGCGCCACGGCGTTCGTTTAGCCAGCCCGCCGGTGTCGGTGGGCGGCGGGTCTGACCTGCTCCCTGCACAACTCCTACCGGCGGGCTGCGGCGCAGCCGCGCGTCCGTAGACTCGCTTAGCCGCCCCGGTGAGGGCTGGCGCCGCCGTGAGGGAGTGCCCGTACGCCATGAGCTACCGCAACGATCCGTACGACCCGAAGCAGGTCGCCCTACTCGACCCGGCCGCCCTGGCCGAGGCCGTCGCCGACGCCACGAAGGCGTTCACGGCCGCCGCCGACCCGGACGCGCTGACCGCGCTACGCCCCGCGCACCTCGGTGACCGGTCTCCGGTCTCGCTGGCCCGCCGGGAGATCGGCGCGCTGCCACCGGCCGCGAAGTCCGACGCCGGCAAGCGGGTCAACGAGGCCCGCCGGGCAATCGAGACCGCCTACGCCGACCGCGCCGAGGTCGTGGAGCGCGAGCAGGCCGAGCGGGTGTTGGTCGAGGAGCGGGTGGACGTCACCCTGCCGTACGACCGCCGTCCGCGCGGCGCCCGGCACCCGCTGAACACCCTGATGGAGTCGGTCAGCGACCTGTTCGTCGGGATGGGCTACGAGGTGGCCGAGGGCCCCGAGGTCGATCTGGAGTGGGTCAACTTCGACGCGTTGAACATCCCCGCCGACCACCCGGCGCGCGGGCTGATGGACACCTTCCACATCGCACCGGAGGGTTCCGGCCTGGTGCTGCGGACGCACACCTCGAACGTGCAGACCCGCACCATGCTCAGCCGCAAGCCGCCGATCTACGTGATCTGCCCGGGCCGGGTCTACCGCACCGACGAGGTGGACGCCACCCACAGCCCGGTCTTCCACCAGGCCGAGGGTCTCGTCGTGGACAAGGGCATCACGATGGCCCACCTGCGCGGCACCCTCGACCATTTCGCCCGGGCGATCTTCGGCCCGGAGGCGAAGACCCGGTGGCGGCCGCACTACTTCCCGTTCACCGAGCCGTCGGCGGAGTTCGACGTCTGGTTCCCGGAGCACCGCGACGGCCCCCAGTGGGTCGAGTGGGGCGGCTGCGGGATGGTCAACCCGCGGGTGCTGCGCGCCTGCGGCGTGGACCCGGAGGTCTACTCCGGATTCGCGTTCGGCATGGGCATCGACCGGACCCTGATGATCCGGCACGGGGTGAGCGACATCCGCCATCTCTTCGAGGGCGACGTGCGGTTCAGCCGCGCGCTCGGGACCGGGGCGTAGGCGATGCGGGTACGAGACACGGGAACGGTGGTCTGAAGTCATGCGAGTTTCTGTCAGTTGGCTGCGGGAGTACGTCGACCTCCCCGCCGACCTGCCCACCGGTGACCTGGAGCAGGCCCTGGTCGACCTCGGCATCGAGGTCGAGTCCGTGGTGGACCTGCGGGAGACCGTCACCGGCCAGTTGGTCGTCGGCGAGGTGCGCGAGATCGAGGAGCTCACCGGCTTCAAGAAGCCGATCCGGTTCTGCCGGGTCGACGTGGGCGACGCCAACGGCACCGGCGAACCGCAGGAGATCGTCTGCGGAGCGCGCAACTTCGCCCCTGGCGACCGAGTGGTGGTGATCCTGCCCGGCGGTGTGCTGCCCGGCGGCTTCGCCATCGGCGCCCGCAAGACGTACGGGCACAACTCCGCCGGCATGATCTGCTCGGCCAAGGAGTTGGGCCTGGGCGACGACCACTCCGGCATCATCGTGCTGCCGCCGGACGTGGCGGCCAAGCCCGGCGACGACGCGCGGCCGGTGGTCGGCCTCGACGACGTGGTGCTGGAGCTGGAGATCACCCCGGACCGGGGGTACGCGCTGAGCCTGCGCGGCCTGGCCCGCGAGTTGTCGCACGCGTTCGACGTGCCGCTGCGTGACCCGGCCCTGGTGCCGGCGCCGGGCGGCACGGCCGAACCGGCGTACCCGGTGGAGGTGCGCGACCCGGTCGGCTGCGACCGGTTCGCTGCCCGCCTGGTCCGTGGCGTCGACCCGACCGCGCCCACACCGTCCTGGATGCAGCAGCGGCTCGTCACCGCCGGCATCCGCAGCATCTCGCTGCCGGTCGACATCACCAACTACGTGATGCTGGAGCTGGGCCAGCCGATGCACGCCTTCGACGCCGACCGGATCGTGGGGGCGCTGGTGGTGCGCCGGGCCGAGCCGGGGGAGAAGCTGACCACCCTGGACGGGGTCCTGCGGGTGCTCGCCTCCGACGACATGGTCATCTGCGACGCTGGGCTGCCCAACCCCGGCGCGGGCGAGGGTGCCGGCATCCCGATCTCGCTCGCCGCGGTGATGGGCGGTGAGACCAGCGAGGTCATCGCCGGCACCACCGATGTGCTCTTCGAGGCGGCGCACTGGGACCCGGCGATGGTCGGGCGGACCGCCCGCCGGCACAAGCTGTTCAGCGAGGCCGCGAAGCGCTGGGAGCGTGGCGTCGACCCGGCCCTGCCGCTGGTCGCGCTGGAGCGGGCGGTGCGGCTGCTCACCGAGCACGGCGGCGGCACGCCCGGCGCGGAGATCCTGGATATCGATCACGTCCGCCCGCGTACCCCGATCAGCCTGCCGGCGGACCTGCCCACCCGGCGGATCGGCGTCGAGTACCCGCCGGCGCGGGTCGTCGCCCTGCTGGAGCGGGTCGGCTGCACGGTCGCGCAGGGCGCGGACCGGTTGGCCGAGGACCCGGGCTCGGTCGGCATGGCCAGCGGCGCCGGTGTCGCGCTCAGCGTCACCCCGCCGAGCTGGCGGCCCGACCTGACCGACCCCGCCGACCTGGTCGAGGAGGTGGTCCGCCTCGACGGGTACGACCGGGTGCCGTCGGTGCTGCCGACCGCGCCTCCCGGCCGTGGGCTGACCCCGGAGCAGCATCGGCGCCGGGCGATCGCCCGGTCCCTGGCCGAGCGGGGATACGTGGAGGTACTCGCGCACCCGTTCGTGTCGTCCGAGCTGGCCGACCTGCTCGGGCTGCCGGCCGACGACCCGCGGCGGCAGGCGGTGCGGCTGGCCAACCCGCTGTCCGAGGAGGAGCCGCTGCTGCGTACCACGCTGCTCGGCCCGCTGCTCGGCATCCTCAAGCGCAACCTCGGCCGGGGCCTTCGCGACCTGGCGCTCTCCGAGATCGGTGCGGTCTTCCACCCGCGGGTGGACGCCGGCAGCCCGCCGGCGATGGGTGTGGACCGGCGTCCCACCGACGCAGAGTTCGCGGCCGCCGACGCGGTGGTGCCGGCGCAGCCGGTGCACGTCGCGGTGGTGCTGACCGGCGACCTCGACCCGGCCGGCTGGTGGGGTCCGGGTCGGCCGGCCGGCTGGGCGGACGCGATCGAGGCGGCCCGCGCCGTGCTGGACGCCGCCGGCGTTCCGGCCGAGCGGGTCGAGGTACGTGCCGCCGAGTACGCCCCGTGGCACCCGGGCCGCTGCGCCGAGGTGCGGGTCGACGGCACAGTCGTCGGACACGCCGGCGAGCTGCACCCGGTGGTGGTGGCGGCGCTGGAGCTCCCGCGCCGTACCTGTGCCATGGAGCTGGACCTGGACGCGTTGCCGTCCGCGCCGGTGACGCCCGCCCCGGCGGTCTCCGGCTTCCCGCCGGCGCTGATCGACGTGGCCCTGGTGGTGGACGACTCGGTGCCGGCGGAGCAGGTGCGCCGGGCGCTGGAGGCGGGCGCCGGCGAGCTGCTGGAGGACGTGCGGCTGTTCGACGTGTACGCCGGTGAGCAGCTCGGTGCGGGTCGCCGGTCGCTGGCCTACAAGCTCACCTTCCGGGCGCCGGACCGGACGCTGACCGTCGAGGAGGCGGTGGCCGCCCGCGACGCGGCGGTCGCCGTCGCGGCGGAGCGCCTGGGGGCGATCCTGCGCGGCGCCTGAGGCGATCTGACACTGGCGTGTCCTCCGTCGGCATGGTCCGACGGAGGACACGTCCGTATCGGGTGTGCCGCGCGTCACCCTCTCATCTCCATGCACTCGCCTGTATGAAGTTGCAACGGCTGATCATGGCTGCTAGCCTTCGTTGCATAGTCATGCGGAGGTGAGTATGGGAATCCGAGTCGCGGTCGCCGGAGCGAGCGGCTACGCCGGGGGCGAGCTGCTGCGCCTGGTCGCCGGGCACCCGGAGTTCGACCTGGTCGCTGCCACCGCGCACCGCCAGGCCGGGCACCGCGTCGACGTGGTGCACCCGCAGCTCACCGGTCTGGACCTGGTGCTCGGCGAGACCGACCCGGCGACCCTGGCCGACGCGGACCTGGTCTTCCTGGCCCTGCCGCACGGTGAGTCGGCGGCTCTTGCTGCCCAACTGCCGGCCGATGTCCGGATCGTGGACCTCAGCGCCGACCACCGGCTCGCCGACCCGTACGCCTGGGCGCAGTACTACGGCGGTACGCACGCCGGCCAGTGGACCTACGGCCTGCCCGAGCTGCCAGGCCAGCGGGAGCTGATCGCCGGCTCCACCCGGGTGGCGAACACCGGCTGCTACGCCGCAGCGATCACCCTGGCGCTCGCGCCGCTGATCGCGGCCGGTGCGGCCAGCCCCGCCGACGTGGTGGTGGTCGCCGCCTCCGGCACCTCCGGCGCCGGGCGGGCCGCCAAGCCGCACCTGCTGGGCAGCGAGGTGATGGGGGACCTGTCGCCGTACCGGGTCGGCACCCACCAGCACGTACCGGAGATCAAGCAGGCCGCCGGCGCGACCAGCCTCTCGCTCACCCCGGTGCTGGCGCCGATGTCGCGCGGCATCCTGGCCACGGTCACCGCGACGCCGGCGCGCGGCGTCGACCCGCAGCAGGTGCTGGCCCAGGCGTACGCGGACGCGCCGTTCGTGCACGTGCTGCCGGAGGGTCGTTGGCCGCACACCGGCGCCACCCTCGGCTCGAACTCCTGCCACCTGCAGGCCACCGTCGACGTCGACTCCGGCCGTCTGATCGTGCTCAGCGCGTTGGACAACCTGGGCAAGGGCGCGGCCGGCCAGGCCGTCCAGAACGCCAACCTGATGCTCGGCCTGCCGGAGACGACAGGACTTTCCGTCTGGGGGGTAGCCCCGTGAGCGTCACCACCCCTCGCGGGTTCCGGGCGGCCGGCGTGGCCGCCGGGCTGAAGGCCAGCGGTGGCGCCGACGTCGCGCTGGTGGTCAACGACGGCCCGGACGCCGGGGTCGCCGGGGTCTTCACCACCAACCGGGTCAAGGCGGCACCGGTGCGCTGGACCCAGCAGGTCGTGCACGGCGGCGTGGTCCGCGCGGTGGTGCTCAACTCCGGGGGCGCCAACGCCTGCACCGGCCCGGCCGGTTTCCAGGACACCCACGCCACCGCCGAGCACACCGCCGCCGCGCTGACCTCGGTCAGCCCACGGCTGATCCTCGGCGCCGGCGAGGTGGCGGTCTGCTCCACCGGCCTGATCGGTGAGCGACTGCCGATGCCGAAGCTGCTGCCCGGGGTCCGCTCGGCGATCCGGGGTCTGTCCCGTGACGGCGGCCCGGCCGCCGCCGAGGCGATCATGACCACGGACACCCGGCCGAAGACCACGGTGGCCCGGGGCAGCGGCTGGACGGTCGGCGGTATGGCCAAGGGCGCCGGGATGCTCGCGCCGGGGATGGCCACCATGCTCTGTGTGCTGACCACCGACGCGGTGGCCGGGCCGGCGATCCTGGACGAGGCGCTGCGCGCGGCCACCCGGGTCAGCTTCGACCGGGTCGACTCCGACGGCTGCATGTCCACCAATGACACGGTGCTGCTGCTGGCCAGCGGCGCGAGCGGCATCGAGCCGACCCCGGCCGAGCTGACCGCCGCGGTCACCGCGGCCTGTCACGACCTGGCCCAGCAGTTGATCGCCGACGCCGAGGGCGCCACCAAGCAGATCGCCATCGACGTGGTCGGTGCGGCCGACGAGGACGACGCGGTCGAGGTGGGCCGCTCGGTGGCCCGCAACAACCTGGTCAAGACCGCGCTGTTCGGCAACGACCCGAACTGGGGCCGGATCCTCGCCGCCGTCGGCACCACCGCCGCCGCGTTCGAGCCGGACGGAGTGGACGTGGCGGTCAACGAGGTGTGGGTGTGCAAGGCCGGCGCCGCCGCCGAGGACCGCTCGAAGGTCGACCTGACCGGGCGGGACGTGACCATCCGGATCGACCTGCACGCTGGCACATCGGCCGCGACGATCTGGACCAACGACCTGTCCCACGCGTACGTGCACGAGAACTCGGCGTACTCCACATGAGCCTCAGCACCGACCTCACCCGGGCCCAGGTCAAGGCGGAGGCGCTGATCGAGGCGCTGCCCTGGCTGGCGCGTTTCTCCGGCTCCACGGTGGTGGTCAAGTACGGCGGCAACGCCATGACCGACCCCGAGCTGCAGCGGGCGTTCGCCGCCGACATGGTCTTCCTGCGCTACGCCGGCCTCAAGCCCGTGGTGGTGCACGGCGGCGGCCCGCAGATCTCCGCCATGCTGGGCCGGCTCGGCATCGCCAGCGAGTTCCGGGGTGGGCTGCGGGTGACCACCGCCGAGGCGATGGACGTGGTCCGGATGGTCCTGGTCGGGCAGGTGGGCCGGGAGCTGGTCGGTCTGATCAACTCGCACGGCCCGTTCGCCGTGGGTCTCTCCGGCGAGGACGCCCGGCTGTTCACCGCGGTACGCCGCCCGGCGTACGTGGACGGGCTGCCGGTCGACGTCGGCCAGGTCGGCGACGTCGAGTCGGTCGACGTGTCGGCGGTGACCGACCTGATCGGGGCCGGCCGGATCCCGGTGATCTCCACGGTCGCGCCGGACGCCGACGGTGTGCTGCACAACCTCAACGCGGACACCGCCGCCGCCGCGCTGGCCGTCGCGTTGCAGGCCCGCAAGCTGGTCGTGCTCACCGACGTGGCCGGCCTGTACGCCGACTGGCCGGACACCACCAGCCTGATCTCCGAGATCAACACCGACGACCTGGCGAAGCTGCTGCCCAGCCTCGAATCGGGGATGGTGCCGAAGATGGAAGCCTGCCTGCGGGCGGTGAGCGGGGGAGTGCCTGCCGCACACGTCGTCGATGGTCGGGTGGCCCACTCCACGTTGCTCGAGGTCTTCACCTCGGAAGGGTTCGGAACGATGGTGATTGCGGCATGAGCACGTTGGTGCAGCGCTGGGGACAGTCCATGATGGACAACTACGCCACCCCACCGCTGGCGCTGGTCTCCGGCGCCGGTGCGGTCGTGGTCGACGACGCCGGCCGGGAGTACCTCGACCTGGTGGGCGGGATCGCGGTGAACGCGCTCGGCCACGCCCACCCGGCCGTGGTGGCCGCCGTCTCCAAGCAGGTCGCCACCCTCGGGCACGTCTCCAACCTCTACGTCGCCGAGCCGCCGGTCGCGCTGGCCGAGCTGCTGCTGGCCCTCGCCGGCCGGCCCGGCCGGGTCTTCTTCGCCAACTCCGGCGCGGAGGCGAACGAGGCCGCGTTCAAGCTCTCCCGGCGGACCGGCCGCAGCCACGTGGTCGCCACCCGGGGCGGGTTCCACGGCCGCACCATGGGAGCCCTCGCGCTGACCGGCCAGCCGGCCAAGGCCGACCCGTTCCGCCCGCTGCCCGGCGACGTGACCCACGTCGACTACGGCGACGTCGCCGCCCTCGACGCGGCGGTCACCGACGCCACCGCCATGGTGATCCTGGAGCCGATCCAGGGCGAGGCCGGCGTGGTCGTACCGCCGGCCGGCTACCTCGCTGCGGCGCGGAAGATCACCGCCCGGCACGGTGCGCTGCTGGTGCTCGACGAGGTGCAGACCGGCATCGGTCGTACCGGACACTGGTTCGCCCACCAGGCCGAGGGCGTGGAGCCGGACGTGGTCACCCTGGCCAAGGGGCTGGGCGGCGGGCTGCCGCTCGGCGCCACGCTGGCCTTCGGCCGGGCCGCCGACCTGCTCACCCCGGGCTCACACGGCACCACCTTCGGTGGCAACCCGGTCAGCTGCGCCGCCGCGCTCGCCGTGGTGGCGACCATCGCCAACGAAGGGCTGCTCGACCACGTGAAGCGGGTCGGCGAGCGGCTGCGCGGCGGGATCGAGGCGTTGGACCACCCGCTGGTCGCCGGGGTGCGGGGCGCCGGGCTGCTGCTCGGTGTGGCGCTCACCGCGCCGGTGGCGCCGGTGCTGTCCGAGGCGCTGCGCGAGGCCGGTTTCCTGGTCAACCCGGTGCAGCCGGGCGTGGTCCGGCTCGCCCCGCCGCTGATCCTCACCACCGCCCAGGTCGACGCCTTCCTCGCCGCGCTGCCCGCCGCTCTGAACGCGTCAACCCCCGCCGCTGCCGCAGATCTCGGAGGGGACCTGCCCTCCCAGGGGTCGGCAGCTGCCAAGAACTCCGCGCCGACCACCGCCACCGCCACCGCCACGACGGGAACGACCCCATGACCCGGCACTTCCTGCGCGACGACGACCTCTCGCCCGCCGAGCAGGCGACGGTGCTCGACCTGGCCGCGCGGATGAAGGCGGACCGGTTCGGCCACCGGCCGCTGGCCGGGCCGCGCTCGGTGGCGGTGCTCTTCGACAAGCAGAGCCTGCGGACCCGGATCTCGTTCGACGCCGGGATCGCCGAGCTGGGCGGCCACCCCCTCATCGTGGACACCCAGCTCACCCACTTCGGACGGGGCGAGACGCTGGCCGACGCCGGGCGGGTGCTGTCCCGCTACGTCGCGGCCATCGTGCTGCGCACCCACGGCGACGACCGGATCGCCGAGGTGGCCGCGGGCGCGAGCGTGCCGGTGATCAACGCACTCACCGACGGCTTCCACCCCTGCCAACTGCTGGCCGACCTGTTGACCGTTCGCGAGCGGTGCGGTGGCACGGCCGGCCGCACGCTGACCTACGTGGGGGACGGCGGCAACAACATGGCGCAGTCGTACCTGCTGGCCGGCGTGACGGCCGGGATGCACGTGCGGATCGCCGGGCCGGCCGGCTTCGCACCGGACCCGGCCGTGGTGGACCGGGCGGCGGAGATCGCCGCCGGCACCGGCGGGTCGGTGCGGGTGCTGACCGATCCGGGCCAGGCGGTACGTGACGCCGACGTGGTGGCGACCGACACCTGGACCTCGATGGGGCAGGAGGACGACGGGCTGGACCGGATCACCCCGTTCCTGCCGTACCAGGTCAACAAGGAGCTGCTCGGCCAGGCCGCGCCGGACGCGTTCGTGCTGCACTGCCTGCCCGCGCACCGGGGCGAGGAGATCACCGATGAGGTGTTCGACGGCCCGCAGAGCGCGGTCTTCGACCAGGCCGAGAACCGGCTGCACGCCCAGAAGGCGCTGCTGACCTTCCTGCTGGGGGCCGACGTCGTAACCGGGGAGACCCGATGACCGCCCCGTTGACCCGCGCCGCCCGGCACGCCCGGATCGTCGAGCTGATCCGCGACCGGGTGGTCCGCTCGCAGACCGAACTGGCCGACCTGCTGGCCAGCGACGGCGTCGGGGTCACCCAGGCCACCCTCTCGCGGGACCTGGAGGAGCTCGGCGCGGTCAAGGTGCGCGGCGGCGACGGGCCGGCGGTCTACCTGATCCCCGAGGACGGCCATCGGCCGCTGCGCGACGCCGAGGCGGCCCCCGCCCGGCTGGTGCGGCTGCTGCGCGAGCTGCTCAACGGGGTCGACTCCAGCGGCAACATCGCCGTGCTGCGCACCCCACCGGGCGCAGCCCAATACCTGGCCAGCGCGTTGGACCGAGCGGGCCTGCCCGAGATCGTCGGCACCATCGCCGGTGACGACACCATCCTCGTCGTGGCCCGCGAGGCCGTCGGCGGGGCCGCACTCGGCGAGAAGCTCGCCGGCTGGGCCCGCAGGGAAGACAACGTTGAAGGGAGCACCACACCATGACCGAGCGGGTCGTCCTGGCGTACTCCGGAGGGCTGGACACCTCCGTCGCCATTCCTTACCTGGCCGAGCAGACCGGCGCCGAGGTGATCGCGGTAGCGGTCGACGTCGGGCAGGGCGGCGAGGACCTTGACGCCATCCGGCAGCGCGCGCTGGACTGCGGTGCCGCCGAGTCCGAGGTGGTCGACGCGCGCGACGAGTTCGCCGCCGACTACTGCCTGCCGGCCATCCGGGCCAACGCCCTCTACATGGACCGCTACCCGCTGGTCTCGGCGCTGTCCCGGCCGCTGATCGTCAAGCACCTGGTGGCCGCGGCGCGTCAGTACGGCGGAACGATCGTCTCGCACGGCTGCACCGGCAAGGGCAACGACCAGGTCCGGTTCGAGGTGGGCCTGAACGCGCTCGCCCCCGACCTGAAGATCATCGCGCCGGCCCGGGACTTCGCCTGGACGCGGGACAAGGCGATCGCCTTCGCCGAGGAGAAGGGGCTGCCGATCGACGTCTCGGCGAAGTCGCCGTACTCCATCGACCAGAACCTGTGGGGTCGCGCGGTGGAGACCGGGTTCCTGGAGGACATCTGGAACGCCCCGATCGAGGACCTCTACTCGTACACCGACGACCCGGCGCAGGACCGCGACGCCGACGAGGTCGTGATCACCTTCGACGCCGGCGTACCGGTGGCCATCGACGGTGAGACGGTCACCCCGTACCAGGCGATCCTGGAGCTGAACCGGCGCGCCGGGGCGCAGGGCGTGGGCCGGCTCGACATGGTCGAGGACCGGCTGGTCGGCATCAAGAGCCGCGAGGTGTACGAGGCTCCCGGCGCGATCGCGCTGATCACCGCCCACCAGGAGCTGGAGGCGGTCACCGTGGAGCGGGACCTGGCCCGGTTCAAGAAGGGCGTCGACCAGCGCTGGGGTGAGCTGGTCTACGACGGCCTGTGGTTCTCGCCGCTGAAGGACTCGCTGGACGCGTTCATCGACGACGCGCAGCAGCACGTGAGCGGCGAGGTGCGGATGACCCTGCACGGCGGCCGGGCCACCGTCACCGGCCGGCGCTCCGAGGCGAGCCTCTACGACTTCGGAATGGCCACCTACGACACCGGCGACACCTTCGACCAGTCCCTGGCCAAGGGTTTCGTGCAGCTGTGGGGCCTGCCGAGCCGGATGGCCGCCGCGCGGAACGCCCGGCTGGGCGGCTCCGGCCAGTGACCCCCACAATGGGCGGCGTGGACGACAAGAGCCTGACCGAGAACAGCGCCGCCACCAACCGGACGAGCCTGTGGGGTGGCCGGTTCGCCGGCGGCCCCGCCGAGGCGCTCGCCCGGCTGTCGGTGAGCGTGCAGTTCGACTGGCGCCTGGCCCCGTACGACATCGCCGGTTCCCGGGCGCACGCCCGGGTGCTGGCGGGGGCCGGCCTGCTCGACCCCGACGAGCTGGGCCGGATCCTGGCCGCCCTGGACGACCTGGAGGCCGCCTGCGCCTCCGGGGCGTTCCGTCCCACGGTCGACGACGAGGACGTGCACACCGCGCTGGAGCGCGGGCTGCTGGAGCGGCTGGGCAGCCTCGGCGGCAAGCTGCGCGCCGGCCGGTCCCGTAACGACCAGGTCGCCACCGACCTGCGGCTCTACCTGCGCGACCACGCCCGGGGCGTGGCCAGCCGGCTGGTCGAGCTGGCCGATGCGCTGGTCGAGCAGGCCGAGCGGCACGTCGACACCGCCGCGCCCGGCATGACCCACCTGCAGCACGCCCAGCCGGTCACCTTCGGGCACTGGCTGCTCGCCCACGTGCAGCCGCTGCTGCGGGACCTGGAGCGGCTGCGTGACTGGGACCACCGGGCGGCGATCAGCCCGCTGGGCGCCGGCGCGCTGGCCGGCTCCGGGCTGCCGCTCGACCCGGTGGCCGTGGCCAAGGAGTTGGGCTTCCGCACGTCGTTCGCCAACTCGATGGACGCCGTCGCCGACCGGGACTTCGTCGCCGAGTTCCTCTTCACCACTGCCCTGATCGGGGTGCACCTGTCCCGGCTCGGCGAGGAGGTGGTGCTCTGGACCTCGCACGAGTTCGGCTGGGTGGAGCTGGACGACGCGTTCGCCACCGGCTCGTCGATCATGCCGCAGAAGAAGAACGCGGACATCGCCGAGCTGGCCCGGGGCAAGTCCGGCCGGCTGGTCGGCGGCCTGATGGCCGTCCTCACCATGCTCAAGGGTCTGCCGATGACCTACGACCGGGACATGCAGGAGGACAAGGAGCCGGCCTTCGACGCGGTCGACACCCTGGAGCTGCTGCTGCCGGCGCTGGCGGGGATGATCTCCACGATGACCGTGCGGGTGGACCGGCTGGTGGCCGCCGCGCCGGTCGGCTTCTCGCTGGCCACGGAAGTGGCCGACTGGCTGGTCCGCAGGGGCGTGCCGTTCCGTGACGCGCACGAGATCACCGGCCGGCTGGTGGCGCTCTGCGCGGTCCGGGAGTGCGAGCTGGAGGAGGTCTCGGACGCCGATCTGGCCGCGGTCAGCGAGCACCTCGACCCGTCGGTGCGCGACGTGCTCTCGGTCCGTTCGGCCCTCGCGGCCCGGACCACCCCCGGCTCCACCGGCCCCGGCCCGGTCGCCGACCAACTGGCCGCCGCCGCGGACCGGCTGGTCGGCTGGCGGGAGTGGGCCACCGAGCGGGTCGTACCCCGCTGATCCCACCGTGGCGCCGGCGCGACTCGCCGCCGGCGCCACGGTCCGTTCAGGCCGTCGGGCGCTCCCGCTTCGGGAGCTTGGCCACCACCATGTCGTACGACGCGTCGACCGCCTCGGTGAGATCGTCCTCGTCGATCCCGCCGTCCAGGCGCAGGGTGTTCCACCCGGACCGGCCGATGTAGGCCATCACCCGGGCGTCGTCGGGGTGGCGGTGCAGCCACTCGTCGGCGACCTCACGGGTCTGGCCGCACTTCACCCCGACCGTCGGGTTTCCCTCGCCGTTGCCGAGGAAGGCGAAGATCCGGCCGCCGACCTTCACCACCTCGTCGCCCTCCCATGGCCGGTCCAGCCACGCCCCCGGCTTGGCCAGGCAGTACGCCAGCATCTCCGCGCGCTCCATGGGTGCCTCCCGGAATCGTCGTGCGCACAGTCTGCGCGCCCGGCCGGCGTGCGGCATGCCAGTCGGCCGGGCGGGTCGCCACGCCGTCAGCGTGTCTGCTCGGCCGAGCGGGCGGCGACCCGCTCGTAGCGCTGTCGGGCGGCCTGCGCGCTGCCCAGGCCCAGCCCGTACGCGATGGCCTGCCAGGTCAGCCCCCGGTCGCGGGCCAGCGTCAACAGCCCGGCTTCCAGGGCGTCCAGCTCCGCGCGGACGTGCGGCAGCAGGGTCAGCGCGGCCGTGAGGTCGGCGCCGTCGACCGGCTCCTCCGTGGGCTCCCGCTCGGCTCCGCCCGCGGCCAGGGCGGTGACCAGGGCCACCGCCTCCCACGGGTCCAGCACGTACGGATGCGCCCAGCGCCCTCGCTGGGCGTCGGTGCTGGCGTGTCGCTCGCTGATCCGTTGCAGCGCCTCGTGGGTGCGGTGGGCGCGGACACGAGCCGGGTTCGGCGCGGTGAACGGGTCGTCGGTCGTCATGGTCCGATCACAGCTCATCAACGCAGTCTTGTCAACAGAATGTTGAAAGACGCCCCGACCGCGCCGACGGCCGGGCGGAGGGC
This sequence comes from Micromonospora sp. NBC_00389, assembly GCF_036059255.1. Lineage (NCBI taxonomy): Bacteria > Bacillati > Actinomycetota > Actinomycetes > Micromonosporales > Micromonosporaceae > Micromonospora > Micromonospora sp. NBC_00389. The sequence continues at coordinate 4,066,677 of NZ_CP107947.1, forward strand.
TGGGTACCTGTCGGTTCTCACCAGAGGTTGCAGTAGGCACCGCGGTGAGATTCGATGGATAGTCCGCCGTCCGGCAACCGAGCACTAGACGGAGGTTCGAAGTCGCGGCGGTTGAGCGAACGCCGTCATCCCAGCCGTTCCCGCGGCCTGGTCCGTCACCACGATCGCTTTCATCTGAATGCCTCTCTGTATCAGTCCTCGCCGACCCCCGTTACGACGTAACGGGGGTCTCTGCTGTCTCCGCGTCCTTATACGACCGCTGATGATGGTCTTGCCCTTGACCGGCCCGGTCGGGTTGAAGGCGGCAACGGCGTCGTCGAGGGTCGCGACGTGGCCGATGTTCGTCCGCAGTCGCCCATCCCGGACCCGCTGGACGACTCGAACGACGTCTGAACGCCGGACGGCTAGGTCATGTCGTTCTCGAACGCGGTGAGCTCCTCGTCGTGGTCGCCTTCCGCGGGTTCGTGCTGGGGGTAGGCGCCGGCGCCGGGATGGACCTTGTCGATGAGATCGAGGTATTCCGGGTTGCGGGCAATGAACTCACCCACGACCGGGCAGATGACGGTGATCTTCTTCCCGCTCTCGCGGATCTCGTCCAGCACGCGAGCGACGAGCTCCGTGGCCACCCGATTGCGTCGGTAGGCGGGGTCGACCCAGGTCGTTAGCAGCACGACACGGCCGCCCACGAACCGGTACGGGAGCTCGGCGATCGCTTCGGCGCCGAGGGCGGCGATCCAGCGACCGCGCTCCGCGTCGTTGATGACATCGAGCTCCCAGCTGGATTCCACCTCGCTGAGACTTGTCTCGTTCAGAGCAGCGATGAGCGCCGCGTTGTTCTCTTCCCGGGTGGCCGCCTCGGCCTCGAGATTGATCGTCATTGTCACACTTCTGTTGGGGGAGCGAATAGGTGGGTTTAGGACAAATGGGTGTGACCCTGGGTCACTCCCGGGTGCTCGGGGTCGATGAGGTCGGCGTACTCGGGGTTGTGCTCGATGAAGGTGCGCACGATCGGGCACCTGATGGTGACCGTCTTGCCTTGCACGCGCACGTCGTCCAGGACGCGTCGGATCAGCTCGGTGGCGATGCCCTGTTTGCGGAACTCGGGGAACACCGAGGTGGCCACCAGCACGAGTCGGTCGTCTCCGGCGACGTTGTAGGTCAGCCCGGCCACCTCTCGGTCCCCGACGATGGCGTCGTAGATGCCGAGTTTCTCGTCGTTGACGACTTGGAAGTCGAACGCGGGGGCGTGGGGATCGTCGATTACCTCGTCGACGAGGACGGCCTGGTCCTGGCTGAGGGTGCCTTTCTCGTCGGGGTATCCGGCCTCGTCGGGGTACTCGACGGCGTAGCGGGTCGGCTCGGTTGGGTCGGTCATCGGGGTGTGCCTTCGTTGATGGTCATCAGATCACTCCCGGGTCGTGGCGGTAGTCGTACTCGCCCAGCCGCATGTCGTCGACGGGAGGTGAAGGCCCAGCCATCGACGTACTTCTCGCTCCTGCGGGGTCGTTCTCGTGCTTGGGTGTGCCGAGTCCTTACGAGCGAACGCGGATGATCGTCTTTCCCTTGATCCGCTCGGTCGGGTTGAAGGCGGCGACGGCGTCGTCGAGGGTCGCGACGTTGCCGATGTTCGTCCGCAGTCGTCCGTCCCGCACCCGCCGGACGATCTCGCCCAGTTGGGCGCGATCGGACACGACGACGAAATCGACCGCCAGGCCGTCCGCGGGCCGCGCCTCGGACGGCCCGACGACAGACACCAGCGTTCCTCCGGCTCGAATCAGGCCTGCGGACCGCTTCCCGATGTCACCGCCGATGACATCGAAAACCAGATCGACTCCGCCGACGTCTTCCAGGGCGTCGTTGCCGAGGTCGACGAACTCCTGTGCGCCGAAGTCGAGCGCGGTCTGACGGTCGGCAGCGCGTCCGGTGCCGATGACGTAGGCGCCGAACTCACGTGCGAGCTGCGTCACCATCGAACCGACTGCGCCGGCCGCGCCGTGCACGAGGACGCTCTGCCCCGCCTGAAGGCGGCCGTGCTCGAACAGTCCCTGCCACGCGGTCAGGCCCGAGATCGGCAGGCTCGCGCCCACCGTGAAGTCGACGTCGGCGGGCAGCGGCGCGAGGTTACGCGCCTCGACGGCCACATACTCCGCCAGGGTGCCGTCGCGAGTCCAGTCCGTGAGGCCGAACACCCGCTGTCCCACAGACAGTCCCGTCGTGCCATAGCCGAGAGCGGTGACCACTCCGGCCAGCTCGTGCCCAGGGATCGACGGCGTCCGGTCACGGCCGAGGCGATCGGTCCAGGTCGAGGGCCACGCCATCTCAGTCGGGACGAATCCCGACGCATGAACCTGAACGACGACGTCGTTCAGCGCCGGTTCCGGCTCGGGCCGCTCCACCAGCGTCATCCCGGCCGTTCCCGCAGCCTCGTCCGTCACCACAATCGCCTTCATCTGGTACCTCCTTTTATCCAGTCCTCGTTTGCACGGTCACGAGGAGCAAATTTCGTTTTAACAGCATTAGCGGCGCTCGCCTCGGCGTCTTACCACGCTGATCGGTAGCGGTTGTGGCGCGAGGGTGTCGAGGAACGAGCGCGACAGCGAAGTCGTCGGTAGGACGGCGCCGGGGTCGAGGCCCCGCTGGCGCGATCCCGGCGTTACGTGTCGACCTGGTCGCGGTCGGTCAGCTCGGCTGTGATGCCCCATGCCTTTCCGTTCTGCGACAAGGCGTCGACCGCGGCCCCGACCTTGTCCTGGTCTCGGCCCGTGATCACGCCGGTGCCGCCCCCGGCGACGACTTGGTGGGCCGTGGCGAGGCCCATGCCGCTGCTGCCGCCGACGACCACGGCCTTACGGCCCTCGAAACTCTCACTCATGACAGTTGTTCCTTACCCACTGAATGGCGATTTGTGTTTGGCAGCAACCGGTTCCCCGGGAGTGGCGCGACGTCCGTAGAACTCGGCGCCGGTGGGCAAGTCGGACCGTTCGTCGCTAGCGGAGGCACGCAGCCGGACGCCCCGAACCTAGTCGCGGTATAACTGGTCGGTCAAGTCCACTCTTGGGGTCAAGCGGATGCTACTGTGACGGCGAAGTGTCCCAGGTCAACCACCGTAACGACGGCACCCAGTCGGCCACGTCCGGGCATTCTATCCGGACTCTATGGTCCACAAAAGGTGAGGGCTGCGGGAATACAACCGGTCCGTAGGGTGTCTGTACCTTCGCGCACCCAGGTGCGTTTCGCCTGGTTCCTCAGCTTCACGCCGAAAGGCCGGGAAGGGAGAGCTGTGCCCCAGCAGACCCAGTACCACAAGAACCCGGAGGCCGTTTCGCGGCTCGACCCGGAGCAGTACCGCGTGACCCAGCAGGACGGCACCGAGCGCGCGTTCGCCAACGCCTACTGGGACAACCACGAGCCCGGCATCTACGTCGACGTCGTGTCCGGCGAGCCGCTGTTCGCATCGGTCGACAAGTACGACAGCAACTCCGGCTGGCCGAGCTTCACGAAGCCGGTCGCCAAGACGAACGTCGTCGAGCGCGAAGACTCCAGCCACGGGATAATCCGGACTGAGGCCCGCTCGCGGCACGGGGACAGCCACCTCGGCCACGTCTTCAACGACGGTCCCCCCGACAAGGGTGGACTGCGCTACTGCATCAACTCCGCGTCGTTGCGGTTCATCCACCTCGACCACCTGGAGAACGCAGGGTACGGCGAATACCGCACCCTGTTCAGGAGTGACACCAAAACTGACACCGACGACAAGTAGGGAGACGACGTGACCACCGAAAAGGCGATCCTCGCCGGCGGCTGCTTCTGGGGCATGGAGGAGTTGTTCCGCCGCCAGCCCGGCGTCGTGTCCACGCGCGTCGGCTACAGCGGTGGCGACGTCCCGAACGCCACCTACCGCGACCACGGCACCCACGCGGAGTCCATCGAGGTCGTCTACGACACCGAGAAGACCGACTTCCGCGCGCTGCTCGAGTTCTTCTTCCAGGTGCACGACCCCTCGACGAAGAACCGCCAGGGCAACGACATCGGCATCAGCTACCGCTCGGCGATCTTCTACGCCAGCGACGAGCAGAAGCGGGTCGCCGAGGACACGATCGCCGACGTCGACGCCTCGGGCCTGTGGCCCGGCAAGGTCGTCACCGAGGTGACCCCGGCGGGCGACTTCTGGGAGGCTGAGCCCGAGCACCAGAACTACCTGCAGACCTACCCCAACGGTTACACCTGCCACTTCCCCCGCCCCGGGTGGAAGCTCCCGAAGCGGGCGGCGGCCTGACACCTCCGGCGCGCGGACCCCGGGTCTGCGCGCCGGCCAGGGATGTCTTCGTCTGCCGGGAGCGGGACACGCGACAGTGATTCCCTCTTGTTGTTTCATGGCCGCAGCCAGGATCAGCTGCGGGTGATGCGTGTGACGTGCAGACGCATGTCAAAGAGGTTGACACGCGCTGACCTCCGGCGCGCCGCTCACGATGCATCGGCCGAGCAACTCCTGAGCAGCAGCAACTTGCCACAGCGAGGACCAAGCAGTCCAGGAAGAGACCCGCCCTATCGATGATCTCGCGGACGGACACCCGTTCAATCAAGCCGTCGGCGCATGCGTTCGTTCTTCACCATCACGCGAATGCGACAGGCCGCCGGATGGACTCCAAGGTCCCATTCTCCATGGGCTATCTGGCGCGCTGGATACACTTGACCGATGAGCGACGAGCAGCTGGCTGCGCCGACGAATCAGCGGAGGATCAGTCAACGGGGCATCGCGACGCGAGAGCGGATCCTCGAGGCGGCGAACCGGCTAATGTTCGTGCGCGGAGTGAACGCGACGACCCTTGACGACGTCCGCGAGGCCAGCCAGACGAGCAAGTCTCAGCTCTACCGCCACTTCGCCGACAAGCAGGAGCTCGTGCGCGCGTTGGTCAAATATCGAGGCGCGCTTGTGCTTCAGCGCGAGCGCGGAGGGCTCGAACGACTGAGATCGTTCTCAGGGCTGGTCCGGTGGCGTAACGCGCTGGTCCAGGCCAACTCGCTGAACAACGGCAAATACGGGTGCGGCCTTGGGTCGATGGCTGTCGAGCTGTCCGATCAGGATGAGCAGGCTCGATCGATGCTGTCGGAGACGTTTGCGGCATGGGAAAAGCTGATCAGTGATGGTCTGCACCGGATGCGGGACAGCGGTGCACTGCGCCAGGACGCCGACCCGGAGAAGTTGGCCACGGGGTTGATGGCAGCTTTGCAAGGCGGCTACTTGCTGGCGAACGCCGCGCACAACGTCGCACCCATGGAAGTTGCTCTGGACATGGCGCTGGAAAACATCAGATCGTTCCTCTTGGAGCCGTCCGGCGAGCCGACCCGTTAATTGAGCCCTTTTCATCGTGATCAGGCTGGTCACGGCGGGTGCGAGCAGCCCGGAGATCGATGAGGGCGAGGCTCCAGGTCAGGCAGCAGTCGAACCACGATGCCCCGACCGGGAGCCTCGCCGTGCTGTCTCACCCCGCCACGATCCCGCTGTCCGGCCGAACCCTGAACCACCTCGCTGAGTGCCTCCGTAACCACCGCCAGCAGCGTCGATCCCGGTGGCGGCGCCTGGACCCCGCCCGGCAAGCCCTACTCACCCTCGCCCATCTGCGCAACGGCGACACCTACGCCCGCCTCGCAGCGGGTTCGGCATCGGCGTCGCCACCGCCTGGCGCTACGTCCGCGAAGCTGTCGCTCTACTCGCCGCAGCGGCGCGGTGAGAAAGCTGCCATCGAGTCGTTCCTCGCGTCGTTGGATCGCCTCGTGCTGCGACTGCGGATCACTGAGTATCGATGTTCCTCATGTTGTCCGGATTTGAGTCGGCCCGAGTCGCGGGAGGCGCCGACGGTCGCCGCCCTGATGCGTGAACGACGGCATATCCTAGCCTTAGCGGACTGACGAGTCCATATCTGGGTTTGGCATCGAGCGAGTTCAGCTGGGGGCGTCTTGGTCCGAATCGCCTCTCAGTGCAGCTTAAGGCACCCCGAGGTGATGGTTCACGAGGGCCGAGCGGTTCTGGCCACGAGCGATCAACTGGACTATCTAGTCCGCGAAGGCTAGCCTGCGGAGGTACCCGGTCACGGGGTGATACGCCCGGCCACAGCCCCCGCTCAGACTGCGGCTCGGCTGCTGCTGGACCCGCGTATCTGGACCGTCACTACCAGGATCTACAGGAAGGCACGGCTGATGGAAACCGATCGGGATCGTGTCGTCGCATCCGCCCGAGCTGTCCTTCCGGCCACTGAGCGCCGGCGCACGGACATGACCACCCGCGGCTTCACGTTCGTCGCCGATGAACCGCACAACGGCGCACTCGGCGAAGGCCCGACGCCGACGGAGTACCTGTTGATGGCGCTCGCGTCGTGCACTGCTCAGACGCTGCGGCAGTATGTCGACTATAAGTACGACACCGCCGGTGACATCACCGTCGAGATCGACTACCACGAACCCGACCAGGAAGGCGCAGAGCGTTACCTGCAGCGCACGATCACGCTGAGTGAAGAACCTGACCCCGACGACTTGAAGGTGATGCATGACATTGCCGAGAAGTCCCCAGTGACCCTGCTGATTCAGTTCGCATGGAGCGTGAGGACAGAGTTCGTCGGGCCGCGCTGAAATCAGGCCGCTTGCTGCTCGGCGATCACGGCCGAGCAGCAACCGGTTGTCGTTCCGCCCCAGGCGGCGACAGTGTTTCCGTCGACCGCGACAGCTTGAACGCGATGCGGTGCCTTGCATGCGGCGCAGGTCCTGGTCCTGGCGGATGGCCGGTGACTCGTGCCGGCAGCTCAGGACTGAGTCGGTGCGGTCGGCTCGGTGACGGCCGAGCAGGGCGAACTCGTCGGAGGTCGTGTCGTCGGGGGTCGGCAGCCCGTGGCGCTGCAATGCCTGGTTCACGCGTGCCCGGACGAGGTCGCGGTAATGACGGGCCGTGCACGAGCCGTGCGCGTAGAGGTCGGCGTACGTGGAGAGCAGTTCGGGATGCTGGCGGCGCAGCCAGGCGAAGACCAGGTCTGTGACGCCGCGCATCAGGTACAGCGGTGTCGGGAGAAGTTGCCTGCCCCTGCGTCGGCCAGGGTGCCGATCAACTCGTCGATCTGCTCGGTGCTGTCTGTCAGTTCGGGCAGGATCGGCGCGACGAACACGATGGGGTGAGGCCGGCGTCGCGCATGGCTCGCAGTGATCGGCCGGGCCACGGTGGACGGTGCGCCGGGTTCGAGCGAGCGTTGCAGTGCCTCGTCGAGGAAGGCGATGGACATGCCGAGCTCGACGTTGACGCGCTGAGCTGCGACAGCGAGCTGATCCAGGTCGCGGCCTGGCCGCGCTGATCCTGCTGGCCGGCGCGCTCGGCGACCGCTACGGCCACAGGCGAATCCTCCTCGTGGGTATCGCCGGTTTCACCATCGCGTCGATCATGTGCGCGGTCGTCCCGACCATGAACTCACTGATAGTCGCCCGCATCCTGCAGGGCATCGGCGGGCCTCGTCGCTCTCTGCGCAGTCGGCCACAGCTGGGGCAGCGCGATCAGTACTGAACCGAGAGGTCGCGTGCCCGCATTTGCGGCACGTGATCTAGCTATCCATGCTGGCCCGGCCAGCGCGTCGGAAGGTGACGTGTGACCGAAACCAAGATGAGCGACCGAACGATCTCGAAGCGGAATCTAGCGGCACCGCTGCGAGCCTTTCTGCGAACTGAGTCCGGCAGCGCCCGCGTGCTCGTGGCCGCCATCGTCGCCGCACTGCTCTGGGCCAACATCGACCTCGGCTCCTACGAAGCCGTCTGGCGCACCCAACTGTCCCTGCGCCTCGGGCACCTCGAGCTCTCCCGCGACCTGCACACCTGGATCAACAGCGGCTTGATGACTCTGTTCTTCCTGGTCGTCGGCCTTGAGGCGCGGCGCGAGTTCGACCTCGGCGACCTACGCGACCGGCGACGTTTCGTGCTGCCCAGCGTGGCCGGCGTGATCGGCATGCTGATCCCGGTGCTGATCTTCCTGGTGATCAACCACGGCGGGCCGGGCGCGCATGGCTGGGGCGTGGCTATGTCGACCGACACCGCCCTCGCGTTGGGCCTGCTTGCACTGCTCGGCCGGGGCGTGCCCGACCGGGTCCGGATCTTCCTGCTCACCGTGTTCGTGGTCGACGACTTGATCGCACTCATCGTCATCGCCCTGGTCTACAGCGACGACATCAAGATGATGCCAATCGTGGTGGCCGTAGCGGCGTTCGCGGTCATGCTGGCCATCCGCGCAGCCGGCGTCCGACGTGGCTCGGCGTACGTGCCGGTCGCCATCGTGATGTGGGGCGCGCTGCTGGTCAGCGGAGTCGACCCGGTGGTGACCGGACTGGCCATCGGGTTGACCGCGTTCGCCTACTCTCCCGGCCGAGCTGAGCTCGAGCAGGTCAGCGGGCTGTTCCGGTCGTTCCGTGAGCAGCCGACGCCCACGCTCGCGCGTACGGCTTCGATCGGCCTCGCGAATACGCTATCGCCCAACGACCGCCTTCAGCGCATCTACCACCCTTGGTCCAGCTACGCCATCGTGCCGCTGTTCGGCCTGGCCAACGCTGGCATCAGCATCGACGGTCCGTTCCTGGCCCAGGCGTTCACGTCGCCTGTCACCTGGGGCGTGCTGCTCGGGTATGTCGTCGGCAAGCCGCTCGCCGTGATCGGCACCTCGGCCGGGCTCACCTGGATCTCACACGGCCGCATCCGTCCGGCCGTGGGCTGGGCGGGCGTGCTCGGCAGCGGCACGATCGCCGGTGTCAGCTTCACGGTGTCGCTGCTGATCGCCAGCCTGGCCTTCACCGGCGACCAACTGGCCGAGGCCAAAGTCGGGGTGCTCAGCGCCGCGATCGTATCCTCAGCGCTGACCTGGAACGCGTTCCGCGTCACCAACATGTTGCCCAGGGACAAGCGCACCCGGGCGCTCTTCGGCGACATGACGGAGCTGATCGACCTCATCCCAGGAGTCGACGAGAAGCAGGACCACGTCCGCGGCCCAGCCGGTGCGTCGGTAACGCTGGTGCAGTACGGCGACTTCCAGTGCCCGTACTGCGGGAAGGCCGAGCCAGTCGTCCGGCAGTTGCTGGGCCACGCCGACCTGCGTTTCGTGTGGCGTCACCTGCCTCTGTCAGACGTGCACCCGCAAGCCCGGCTAGCAGCCGAGGCCGCCGAAGCAGCGGCCGATCAGGGCAAGTTCTGGCAGATGCACGACCTGCTGCTCGAACACCAGGACAAGCTGAACATCACTGATCTAATCAAATACGCCGGCGACCTCGGTCTGGATCAGAAACGCTTCCACGACGATCTGATAAGCCAGGCCCACGCCGGCCGCATCGAAAGCGACATCGACTCGGCCGACAACAGCGGAGTGTCCGGCACCCCGACGTTCTTCATCAACGGCCGTCGCCACTACGGCGCCTACGACATCACGGCCTTGACCGCCGCCATTCGTATGGCCCGAGCCCGGGCCCGCCTCGGCCGCGAGGCACCAGCGACCCGTAAATAAGCGCGTTCCGTTGACTCGACAGTATGCTGGTCGGCCGTCAGATCCTGCCGCGCGAGCTCTTGCCTTGACGCGAAGCGATGGGAGCGTCAAGAGGATCCGACACCTCATCGAGGCTTGTGCAGAAGCGCCAGCGCGGCGTAGCCGATCGACGGTGGCCGGGACCGACGCCGAGTAGCGTCGTCACCAGCAGCGGGTGAATGACCTGTGCGGTCGCGACCTGCGACACGTCGTCGTAGCGGTATGCGGTCGGTGCTTTACCGGCCAGCTGAAATCGTCACTGAGAACCGACAGTACTGTCGGGGTCATGGACCTGCTGCCGGAGGACCGCGCCGTCGAGGCCGACCTGGCGATGCTGGGGGACCTGCTCGCCGGCCCGCTGCTGCCGGCCGCCCGCGGGCTGCTGGGCTGTCGGCTGGACGCCGGCGGGGTCACCGTCCGGATCACCGAGGTCGAGGCGTACGCCGGGACGGCCGGTGACCCGGCCTCGCACGCGTATCGGGGGCGCACCCCGCGCAACGCGGTGATGTTCGGGCCGGCCGGGCACGCCTACGTCTACTTCACCTACGGGATGCACTGGTGCATGAACGTGGTCACCGGGGTCGAGGGGGAGGCCGCCGCGGTGCTGCTGCGCGCCGGGGAGGTGGTCGACGGCCTGGCCACGGCGCGGGCTCGTCGACCGGCGGTACGTCGGGACGTGGACCTGGCCCGTGGTCCGGCCCGGCTCTGCGCCGCGCTCGGGATCGACCGGGCGGCGTACGGCGGGTACCTGCTCGGCGACGGGCCGGTCCGGTTGCGTCCGCCGGAGCGTCCGGTGCCGGCCCAGGCGGTGCTCGCCGGGCCGCGGGTCGGCGTGACCGGCGCGCACGACGTGCCGTGGCGGTTCTGGCTCGACGGTGACCCGACGGTCAGCGCGTACCGGCGGCACGTGCCCCGCGCCCGGGGCTGAGCGCCCGGCCCCGGCGTGTGCCCTGGTGAAACTGTCGGTGGGTGTGGCCATAATCACCGCACCTGCACGCCGACGGTTCGGAGGACGTCATGACAACGCTGCTCGCGATCGGCACGGCCAAGGGGTTGTTTCTCGCCACCAGCGCCGACGACCGGCGCAACTGGGAGATCACCGGCCCGCATTTCCCGATGACCGGCGTCTACTCGGTCGCGGTCGACACCCGCCGCCCCACCCCGCGGCTGCTCGCCGGGGTGACCAGCTCACACTTCGGGCCCAGCGTCGCCACCAGCGACGACCTCGGCGCCTCGTGGGACGAGCCCGACCAGGCCCCGGTCGCCTTCCCTGCCGACACCGGCGCGACGCTGGGGCGGGTCTGGCAGCTGATGCCGGCCGGCCCCGACGAGCCGGACGTGGTCTGGGCCGGCACCGAGCCCTCGGCGCTGTTCCGCTCCACCGACGGCGGTCGCAGCTTCGAGCTGGTCCGGTCGCTGTGGGACCACCCGCACCGGCCCGAGTGGGGGGCCGGGTTCGGCGGCCAGGCCGTGCACACCGTGCTGCCCCACCCGCGTGACCCGGCTCGGCTGCTGGTCGCCATGTCCACCGGCGGGGTCTACCGCTCGGAGGACGCCGGGGCGAGCTGGGCGCCGGGCAACACCGGCATCCGTGCCTACTTCATGCCCGACGAGTGGCCGGAGTTCGGCCAGTGCGTGCACAAGGTCGCCCGGGACGCCAGCAACCCCGAGCGGCTGTACGCGCAGAACCACCACGGCGTCTACCGCTCCGACGACGACGGCCGCACCTGGTCCTCGATCGCCGATGGGCTGCCCAGCGACTTCGGCTTCGCCATGGTGTCCCACCCGGCGCGGGCCGGCATGGTGTGGACCTTCCCGCTGGTGGCCGACAGCGAGCGGTTCCCGACCGACCACCGCTGCCGGGTGTTCCGCTCGGCCGACGCCGGCGGCAAGTGGGAGCCGTTGTCGGTGGGGCTGCCCGAAGGGCCGTTCTACCCGGCGGTGCTGCGCGACGCGATGTGTGCCGACGACGCCACCCCGGGCGGGGTCTACTTCGGCACCCGCTCCGGTGAGGTCTACGCCAGTCGCGACGAGGGCGACTCCTGGTCGTTGGTGGCCGCGCACCTGCCCGACGTGCTCTGCGTCCGCGCTGCGGCGGTGTGAGGTGGTCACCGTGCTGCTGCCCGGCCCGCTGCGCGGCGAGGCGGGCGGCGCCAGCCGGCTGAGCGTCACCGCGGCCGGGACGCTGCGGGCGGTCCTCGACGAGGTGGCCGCCGATCATCCGCGGCTGGCCCGGCGGATCCGCGACGAGCGTGGCGAGCTGCGCCGTTACGTCAACGTCTTCGTCGACGGGGAGGATTGCCGGCATTCCGGCGGGCTGGCCACCCCGGTGGGTGACGGTGCCGAGGTGCAGGTGCTGCCCTCGGTCGCGGGGGGCTGAGCCGGCACCCCACGTCCGTTGTCGGGTGACCGGCGCCACCGAGGGGCGTACCGCCGACGGAATAGTTGACTCGTCAAATATGTTGGGCGCAGTGTCCGGATACCACGGACCCGTTCGACACTTGAGGAGCTGGTCATGCAGTTCGGAGTCTTCACCGTCGGCGACGTCACGGTCGACCCGACCACCGGTCGGGAGCCGACCGAGCATGAGCGGATCAAGGCGATGGTCACCATCGCGCTCAAGGCCGAAGAGGTCGGCCTGGACGTCTTCGCCACCGGCGAGCACCACAACCCGCCGTTCGTGCCCTCGTCGCCGACCACGATGCTCGGCTACATCGCGGCGCGTACCGAGCGGCTGCTGCTGTCCACCGCGACCACGCTGATCACCACCAACGACCCGGTGAAGATCGCCGAGGACTACGCGATGCTCCAGCACCTGGCCGACGGCCGGGTGGACCTGATGATGGGCCGGGGTAACACCGGCCCGGTGTACCCGTGGTTCGGCAAGGACATCCGCGCCGGCATCCCCCTGGCCATCGAGAACTACGACCTGCTGCGCCGGCTCTGGCGCGAGGACGTGGTCGACTGGAAGGGCCGCCACCGCACCCCGCTGCAGTCGTTCACCTCGACGCCGCGCCCGCTCGACGGGGTTCCCCCGTTCGTATGGCACGGCTCGATCCGCAGCCCGGAGATCGCCGAGCAGGCCGCGTACTACGGTGACGGCTTCTTCGCCAACCACATCTTCTGGCCGAAGGAGCACACCCAGCGGATGGTCGGGCTCTACCGGGAGCGGTACGCGCACTACGGCCACGGCTCCGCCGACCAGGCCATCGTCGGCCTCGGCGGGCAGGTGTTCATGCGGCGCAACTCGCAGGACGCGGTCCGGGAGTTCCGGCCCTACTTCGACAACGCGCCGGTCTACGGGCACGGGCCGTCGCTGGAGGAGTTCAGCCGGGAGACCCCGCTGACCGTGGGCAGCCCGCAGCAGGTCATCGACCGGACGCTCAGCTTCCGTGACTACGTCGGTGACTACCAGCGGCAGTTGTTCCTGATGGACCACGCCGGGCTGCCCCTGAAGACGGTGCTCGAGCAGCTCGACCTGCTCGGCGAGGAGGTCGTGCCGGTGCTGCGTAAGGAGTTCGCCGCACTGCGCCCGGCGCACGTGCCGGAGGCGCCCACGCACGCCTCGCTGGTGGCCAATGCCGGCGGCGCCAAGGACAGCACCGTCCACGCCGTCGACGACGTGACGGGTAAGGCGCCCGAGGTGGCCCGGTGACCCGCCGCACCCTCGCCGTGATCTCGGCCGGCCTCAGCCAGCCCTCGTCCACCCGGCTGCTCGCCGACCAGCTCGCCGCGGCGACCCGCGACGAGCTGGTCCGGCGCGGCGCCGAGGTGGAGCTGCGCGTCGTCGACCTGCGCGAGTACGCCCACGACGTCATGAACAACCTGCTCACCGGGTTCCCGCCGGCCGCCCTGCGCGGGGCCCTCGACGCGGTGACCGGGGCCGACGGGATCATCGCCGTCACCCCGATCTTCAACGCGTCGTACAGCGGGCTGTTCAAGTCCTTCTTCGACGTGGTGGAGTCCGAGTCGCTGGTCGACCGGCCGGTGCTGATCGCCGCCACCGGGGGCACCGCCCGGCACTCGCTGGCCCTGGAGCACGCCGTCCGCCCGATGTTCAGCTACCTGCGGGCGGTGGTGGTCCCCACCACGGTCTTCGCGGCCCCGGAGGACTGGTCCGGTGGCACCGCGGACGGCGCGTTGCGGGGTCGGATCAGGCGCGCCGCCGGGGAGTTGGCCGACCAGGTCGAGCGGCGGCTGCCGGTCAGCGGACCCGCCGACCCGTTCGCCCTCACCACCGACTTCCTGCAGATGCTCGGCCGGGGCGACGACGACCAGGTCAGCCCTCCCGGTCGTACGGATGAGCGACCAGCACCGGGCAGTGCGCGTGCTGGATCGCCGCCTGGCTGACCGAGCCGAGCAACAGCCCGGTGAATCCGCGCCGGCCCCGGGTGCCCACGACCAGCAGCGACGCTCCGCCGCTCGCCTCGATGAGCCCCTGGGCCGTGCCGGCCGCCCGGACCGGATGCTCCCGCACCACCAGGCCGGGATGGTCGGCCCGGACGGCGGCGGACGCGTCGGCCAGCAGCCGCACCGCCTCCGCGTGGTACGCGGCCTGTGACTCCTCGACCTCGTCCGGGACCGGCCGGCCGCCGTCCGGCGCGCCGACATGCACCAGCACCAGCGGGACGTCGCGCAGCGCCGCCTCGTCGGCGCCGTACCGGGCGGCGAGCCGGGACGACTCGGATCCGTCCACGCCGACCAGCACCGGCTCGTCCACCGGGATCGGCTGCTCGTCCGGGCGGACCACCAGCACCGGGCAGTGCGCGTGCGCGGCCACCTGCCCGCCGACCGAGCCGAGCAGCAGCCCGACGAACCCACCCAGCCCTCGACTGCCCACCACGACGAGTTCGGCACGCCGGGACGCCTCGACCATGGTGGCGCCGGGACCGCCGGCGACCTGGCGTACCTCGACGTCGAGGCCGGGCCAGCGGTCGGCCAGGTCGGCCGCCGTGCGCTCCAACATCTTCTGCGCCTCCTCGGAGGGCGCCGGCACCCCGAGGTCGTACGGGTTGAGCGGCACGCCGTAGCCGAGCGGGTGCAGGTAGCCGTGTACGAGGAGCAGCGGCCGGGACCGGAGCAGGGCGGCACGGGCCGCGTGTTCCGCGGCGACGAGGCTGGACGGCGATCCGTCCACACCCACCACGACAGGTCGGTTCATCGGCACTCCCTCGGTCGGTCAGGTCATTGTCGACGCACCCGGCGTGCGACGCCGGCATTTGCTTCGACGCGCTGCCGCGTCGGCCGGAGCAACGGCCGACGCGGCGGGGCCGGCGACGTTAGTCCTCGCGGCTCCCGGCCTGGTGCCGCACGATCGCCAGCGGACCCTTCGCGTGGTGCAGCACCGTGTGGCTGACCGAGCCGAGCAGCATCCCGCCGAGCGCGCCGCGTCCGTGCGCCCCGACCACGGTCAGCTGCGCCGCCACGGACTCCTCGATCAGCACCCGGGCCGGTGCCCCGTAGACGACTCGCTGCCGCACCGGCACCTCCGGGTACCGCTCGGACCAGCCGGCCACGGCTTCGGCGAGAATTCGCTCCTCCGCGGCGGTGGCCGCGTCCAGGTCGTACACCAACGGGAGCACCTCACCCGCGATGAACGACGTCGGGATCTGCCAGGCGTGCACCGCTACCAGCGTGGTGTCCCGCCGTGCGGCCTCGGCGAACGCGAAGCCGAGCGCCTCGGTGGACAGCGCCGAGCCGTCGACGCCCACCACCACCGGACCGTCGGCCCGGGACTCGCCCCGGACCACCAGCACCGGGCAGTCGGCGCGGGCGGAAACCTGAACGGCCGTCGAGCCCACCAGCAGTTCCGTGAAGCCGCCGAGACCACGGTGGCCGAGTACCAGCAGCGCCGCGTCGCGGGTCGCGCGCAGCAACACCGGCGTGGGCGTGCCGTCGACCACCGCGCCGGTGACCGGCAGGTCCGCGGAGACCTTCTTGGCCTCGGCGACCGCCTCGGCGACGAGTTCGTCGGCCTCGCGGCGAAGCCCGACATCGGTTGGCAGCGGGCCCTGCACGGTCGCGTACAGCGGCCAGACGAACGCGTGCACCACCCGCAGCGGAAGGTGTTGGGCGGCGGCCGCTCGGGCGCCCGCGCGTACCGCGTCCAGCGCGGAGGCGGAACCGTCGACACCCACCACGACGAAAGCACCGGATCTGGTGGTCATCACATCCTCCTCTGTTCAACCTCAGCCTCCCTCCGCGCCGCCGCCCCGGTCAGAGGCATGGTGCCCGCGTCAAGGGGGACCAACGGCCCTGACGCGGCAGCCGTGGCAGGAGTCCGATGGACTCGCGACGAGTGACCCAGAGGTCGAGGAAAGGGGCGCCGCCATGACCGCGTTGGACGTTCTCCGGGAGCATCCCTTTCTCACCGGCGTGCCGCAGGAGTGGCTGCCGCGGCTGGCCGGGTACGCCCGGCCGGTGGTGTGGCATCCCGGCCACCGGGTGTTCCGCGCCGGCCAGCCGGCCGAACGGTTCTGGCTGATCAACCGCGGCGAGGTGGCGCTGGACTTCCCGGTGCCCGGCCGCGGAGACGTGGGGATCGAGACGATCGGCGCGGGCGGGGTGCTCGGCTGGTCCTGGATCTTCCCGCCGTACCGCTGGCAGTTCGGTGCGGTCGCGGTGCAACGCACCACGACAATCGAGTTCACGGCCGAGGGCGTGCGGCGGCTGATCGAATCCGATGACGCCCTTGGCCGGCAGCTCACCCTGCGGCTCATGGCCGTGGTGGTGGACCGGCTCCAGGCGTCCCGCAGCCGGCTGCGCGAGCTGTACGGCTATCCGGCCGCCTGATTCAGTAGACGGTCACCCCCCGTTCGGCGAACTGGCCGCAGACCCGGCTGGCCGCAGACCCGGGCCAGCAGGTCGGGGCCGGGTGGCGGGGTGTCGGCCCGGTGCCGTTCAGGTCTGCTGCTGTGCGCTCGGTCGGTGGTGACGGTCGGACGGCGGTCACGGCTGGATTGCCGGCGAGCGGGTTGGATTGGGTGTCGTTCGAGGTCATCCGGCCTGTCTTCGTCGTTGCCGGTCTGGTTCGGCTGGCACGGTTGCTGTACTTCGCTGCTGTACTGCTGGCGTCAGACGAGGCGCTGGATGCGGACCTTCGGGTGCTCTTGTCTCAGGTGGCCGTGCTTGTGTTGGCGGACCTGCTCGTCCCAGACCTCCTGGTCGTAGTCCGGGTTCGGCGGGATCCATCTGTGGGAGCCGTCGCTGTAGTGGAACTTCTCGTCGCCGGGTCGCAGGATGCTCATCGGGTCCAGCCGAGGAACCGGTGGTGTAGGCGGCCGGCGGGGACGTGGGCCAGGTCCTCGGCGGCGTCGACGAGCTGAGCGGCCAGGTAGAGGGCGAGCGACACCGGGACGCGGTCGTACTCGGCTCGCAGCTCCCGCTGCCGCGTCTGGCAGGGCCAGTCGGCACCGCAACCGCCGCACGTCCAAGCGGGGCTGACCGGAAGGTGTGTGATCATCTCGGCGCGTCCTGGCACGGCCAGTGGCCGCGGTTGATCGGAATAAGATGACGGCTTCGGCACGGCAGATCGCCTCCGCAGCGGCAGATACGCCGCCACTGCCGCCACGACCAGACGGGCCTGTGCCGGCGGGCGAGAGTGAGCGCCGCCGCAGGACGTACTCGTCGTAGGACACGCGCCGCCGACTGTCCTCCCGCCTCTGCTGCCCGTAACCCGTTTCCGGCCCGGCGGGGACGGCACCTGTGGTGGAAGCAGTTGCATCGTTCGGTCTGAGCACAACGCCTCCCGCCGACGCTTGGGTCGGCTCACGGGCGGCCATCGAGTAGTTGGTCGAGGTTCACGGCGGCGGTGATCAGTGAGAGGTGGCTGAACGCCTGCGGGAAGTTGCCGACCTGCTCGCCGGTGGGGGTGATTTCCTCTGAGTAGAGGCCGAGGGGGCTGCTGTAGGTGAGCATCTTCTCGAAGGTCAGCGTGGCGTCTTCGAGCCGTCCGGACTGCGCGAGTGCCCGGACGTACCAGAAGCTGCACATGGTGAAGGTGTTCTCCTGGCCGGGCAGGCCGTCGGGTGAGGCGTTCGGGTCGTAGCGGTAGACGAGGCTGTCGGAGACCAGTGTTGCGTCCATGGCCCGCAGCGTTGACTGCCACATCAGGTCGTCAGGCGACACGAGTCCGATCGTTGGCATGATGAGCAGGGACCCGTCGAGGACGTCGGACGCGTAGTGCTGCACGAAGGCACCGGGTCCGGGGTGGAAGCCGCGGGCCATGATCTGGTCGTAGATCTGGTTTCGGGCACTCACCCACCGGTTGGTGTCGCCGGGTCGTCCGCGTCGGTGTGCGAGGCGGACAGCTCGGTCGAAGGCTACCCAGGACATCAGGCGCCCGTAGGTGAAGTCCTGGCGGCCGCTGCGGGTTTCCCAGATCCCGTCTTCGGGCTGGTCCCAGTTGTCGCAGAGCCAGTCCACTGTTCCTGCCGCGTTCATCCACCCCTCGCGGGTGGCCTGAAAACCGTGACAGTCGGCGACGTGGAGGGCCATGAGTACCTCGCCGTAGATGTCGAATTGCAGCTGGTTCGCGGCGCCGTTGCCAATGCGCACGGGTGCTGATCCGCGGTAACCCTCGAAGTGGTCGAGCGTCTCCTCGGTGATGTCTGATGAGCCGTCGACGCGGTACATGATCTGCGGCCGCGTCTCCCGTTCCTTGGCCTCCCGGACCCGGTCGTTCACCCAGTGCAGGTACTGCTGAGCTTCGTCGGTGAAGCCCAGGATGAGCAGCGCGCGCACCGAGAATGCCGCGTCGCGCATCCAGGTGTAGCGGTAGTCCCAGTTGCGTACCCCGCCGATCTGCTCGGGCAGGCCTGCGGTGGGGGCGGCGACCAGCGCGCCGGTCGGCGCGTACGTCATGAGTTTGAGCGTCATCGCGGACCGCTCGACCGTCTCCCGCCAGCGGCCTGTGTACCGGGAGCGGCTGAGCCAGCGCCGCCAGAAGTCGCGGGTCTGCACGAGCAGGTCGCGCACCTCGCCCGTACCAATCACCCGCGGCTGATCAACCGATCCTGTTTCCAGGACCACCCCGCCGTAGGCGCCCTCATGGAACGTGCCGACGATGGATACGCCCTCCTTGCTACGTCGCATCTCCGCGTCGACCCTGAGCTCGTCGAAGCCGACGGGACTCAGGGCGAGGGTGAGGCTGGGACTGCGGAAGACGTGTCCCTCCGGGTACACGTCGAGCTCGTGCGGATCCCGGCCGTAGTTGAACCGGGGTTGGCAGTCGATACGGAACCGCATGCTGCCTCGGACGATCCGGATCATGCGGACCAGGCGGTGCCGGTCGGTCGCGACGTCTCCCGCGACGGGCATGAAATCCACCAGCTCACCCACGCCGTCTGCGCTGAGAAAGCGGGTGATAAGGATCGGCGTGCCGGGCAGGTACAACTGCTTACTCGTGTAGTCGACGCCATCGGGCGAGACCTGGAAGTGCCCACCCTTGTGCCGATCGAGCAGCCCACCGAACAGGCTCGGGGAGTCGAAGCGTGGGGCGCAGAACCAGTCCACCGTCCCGTCCATCGCCACGAGCGCCGCGGTCTGCAGGTCACCGATCAAGCCGTGGGCCTCCACAGCAGGGTACGAATCCAATGGACCTCCCACCCTCATCTCACCGACTACGGGCGGATACCCCTGAACGGGCGGGACACACCTCGCGGCTCGTAACTCGCGAACGTAACGCCTTGCTACCGGTCCCGGCGGAAGAGCGCAGACGCGACAGCTGGACCACCGCAGCCCGTACTCGGGCGACACCCTGCGCCGGACGAGCGGTGCTTGGTGAAGGGGCCAGACGAGCAGCTGCCGACTACGCTCGACGACTCTGCCAGCTTGGCAGTTCGAGGCCGCCGCGCCGCTGTCTGAGCCGTCGTCGGTCGGCGCGCTCTCGGAGGGCACGAGCTTGCCACAGGACTTGATCGCGCAAACGACGTCCTGAGCGGGATCCGCGTGGAAAGAATGAGGCCGTAAGGGGGCAAACCGTGAACTTGCTGAGCGTCCTGCCGCTTACGGTGGTGATGATCGCCGGTCCGCAGATCATCAGCGCCGTCTTCCTCGCCTCCAGCCGGGAGGCCAAGCGCAGCTCGCTCGCCTACCTGGTTGGGGCCGGCCTCGCCATGCTCATCGGGCTGACCGTCTGGTACTTCGTCTTCCACGCCGTACGGGGCATGGGCGGCGGGCACGGCAAGCATGCCGGTACTCGTCACCTGATCGACTGGGTGGTGTTGGCCGTGCTGTTGGCGCTGATGGTGATCGTCTTCGCCCGCCGCGAGCGGAGCCAGCCGCCGAAGTGGATGAGCAAGTTGCAGGCGGCCAGCCCCCGCTTCGCTTTCGGGTTGGGCTTTCTGCTCTTCATCGCCATGCCCACCGACGAAGGCACCATGCTGGTGGTCGCTGGAAGCCTGGCCGGGCACGACAAGCCCTGGTGGCACCTGCTGCCATTCCTGGTTCTGACGCTGCTGTTTCTGGCGTTGCCGCTACTCGCCCTGCTCGCGCTCGGTCAGCGCGCGCTGGCGGTGCTGCCGAAGATCCGGGACTGGGCCAACGCCCACTCGTGGCTGATCAGCGAGGCGGTCATCCTGATCTTCGTGGCAATCGTCGTTTCCGATCTGCTCAAGTAACCCACCTTCACCTGGGCGTCAATCGCTGGGCGGGTTGGCATGCATCTCCGTGCCGCGCGTCACCTGGTGTCAGGAAGGAGCTCCCGGTCAGCGGTGGCGGGTACGTGGCCGCCTCGAAGGTGACGGAGGGCGTGAGGTCTCCTACAACTTCCCGGACGAAGGATCCGCCGGAGCGATGGTCACCGGATGATGAGGCCTCGCCGCGCACCTCGGCCCGGGCCACCCGCGCCGTCAGCTCGTGCAACGGGGGAAGAAACTCGTGCAGCGGCGGGTCGATCAGGCGGATCGTCACCAGCAGCCCGTCCATCGCGGTCAGGATCTCCACGAAGTCGGCCCGCTGCAACGGCAGCAACGCGTCCAAGGCGTCGGTCACCTCGCCCGGCCCGTCCGCCAGGATCAGCCGTTCCACCAGCTCCCGACGCTCGCCGAGGAACATGTGCTCGGTGCGGCACAGGCCGATGCCGGTGGCGCCGAACCGCCGGGCCCGCCGGGCGTCCGCGCCGGTGTCCGCGTTGGCCCGTACGCCCAGCCGGCGCACCGCGTCGGCGTGCCCGAGCAGCCGGTGCACCGCCGCGACCAGCGGGTCGGCCTGCGGCGCCAGGTCACCGGCGAGGTAGCGGGCGACCGGGGAGGGCTGCACCTGCACCTCGCCCGGGTAGACCCGACCGGTGGTCCCGTCGATCGAGATCACCTCGCCGGCCCGCACGACCCGGTCGCCGACGATGAACTCGCCGCGCTCGGAGTCGATCCGCAGCGCGTCCGCGCCGCAGACGCAGGTACGCCCCATGCCCCGGGCCACCACGGCGGCGTGTGAGGTCTTGCCGCCGCGCGAGGTGAGCACTCCCGCCGCGGCGATCATGCCGGGCAGGTCATCCGGGTTGGTCTCCCGCCGCACCAGGATCACCGGCCCGTCGGCCGTTGCCGCCGTGGCTGAGTCGAAGACCACCCGGCCCACGGCGGCGCCGGGCGAGGCACCGAGGCCGACGGCCAGGCGGGCGCGCCGGCCAGGTCGAACGCGCGGAACATCAGCTGGGCCAGTTGGGCGCCGCTCACCCGGTGCAGGGCCTCGTCCAGCGTGATCAGCCCCTCGTCGACCAGCTGCGCGGCGATCACGAACGCCGCCGCGGCGGTCCGCTTGCCCACCCGGGTCTGCAACATCCAGAGCCGACCCCGCTCGATGGTGAACTCGATGTCGCACAGGTCCCGGTAGTGCCGCTCCAGCGTCGCCATGATCTCGACGAGCCGGCGGTAGCTCACCGGGTCGGTGTGCGCCAGCTCGGGCAGGCCGACGGTGTTGCGGATGCCGGCCACCACGTCCTCACCCTGGGCGTTGGTGAGGTAGTCGCCGTAGATGCCGCGAGTGCCGGTGGCCGGATCGCGGGTGAACGCCACCCCGGTGCCGGAGTCCGGGCCGAGGTTGCCGAAGACCATCGCCATGACGTTGACCGCCGTGCCGAGGTCGTCCGGGATGTGCTCCTGGCGGCGGTACAACCGCGCCCGCTCGGAGTTCCACGACTCGAACACCGACCGGATGGCCAGGTAGAGCTGCTCGTGCGGGGCCTGCGGGAACTCGTGCCCGACCTGCGCGGCGAAGATCTTCTTGTACGTCTGCACCAGGTCGCGTAGCTGTTCGGCGTTCGGCCCGGCCGGCCCGGCCGTCGCACGCAGCGCCTCGAGCTCCCGCTCGAACTCCTCCGCCGGTAGCCCGTGCACCGTACGGCCGAACATCTGGATCAACCGCCGGTACGAGTCCCAGGCGAAGCGGGTGTCGCCGCTGTGCGTGGCCAGACCGCCGACGGTGGTGTCGTTGAGCCCGATGTCCAGGACCGTCTCCATCATCCCGGGCATCGAGTACCGGCCACCGGAGCGGACCGCCAGCAGCAGCGGGTTGTGCGGGTCGCCGAGCCGCCGGTCCAGCCGCGCCTCCACGTCGCGCAGGTGTGCGTTGACCTCCGTGAAGAGCCCGTCCGGGGGCGCCCCGGTCTTCAGGTACTCCCGGCAGGCGTCGGTGCTGATGGTGAAGCCCGGCGGCACCGGCAGCCCCAGCTGGGTCATCTCGCTCAGGTTCGCACCCTTGCCCGTTACCTTTCACTAAGTGCGTGTTTGAGAAGGCCCAATATGGACGGTGTGGCGGCGTGACGATGGCCGCCGGGGCGGGCAGGGTGTCCGGGTGTCGTCGCCTCGTCGTGGATACCCGTCGGACCTGACCGATGCCCAGTGGGCGTTGATCGAAGGGTTGTTGCCGGAGCCCAGCACGGACGGGCGGCGGGAGAAGCATCCTCGTCGGGAGATCGTCAACGCGATCTTGTACGTGGTCCGCTCGGGGTGTCCGTGGCGGTACCTGCCGGCGGATCTGCCGCCGTGGCAGACGGTGTACTGGTACTTCGTGCGCTGGGAAGACGCCGGTGTGACCGAGAACCTGCTGGCCACGCTGCGGGTCAAGGCGCGGGTGCAGGACGGGCGGAATCCGGAGCCCTCGGCGGGGATCATCGACTCGCAGTCAGTGAAGGGCGCCGACACCGTCGGGCGGCAGACGCGTGGCTACGACGCGGGTAAGAAGGTCAACGGCAGGAAACGGTTCATCATCACCGATACCGCCGGGCTGTTGGTCACCGTGGCGGTGATGGCGGCGTCGTGGCAGGACCGCGACGGCGCGAAGATCGCCCTGCTCAGCGCTTATCTGGCCACCCCGATCCGGCACGTCTTCGCCGACCAGGGCTTCGCGGGCCGTCTCGTCGACTGGACCCGTGACACCTTGAAGATCACGCTGGAGATCGTGCGGAAGCCCGCTGACCAGCGGGGCTTCGCCGTGCACCCGCGCAGGTGGGTCGTGGAGCGGACCCTGGCATGGCTCACCGCCTGCCGCCGGCTGGCCCGCGATTACGAACGCCACCCTGAAATCTCCGAAGGCATCGTCAGGTGGGCCGCCATCGCCGGCATGACCCGCCGCATCACTCGCGGCCGGCCAGCCCGACGGCAGGCAAAGCGCACCTTCATCTGGACCTGATCAAGTCCTCTCAAACACGCTCTAAGCACTTGACAGCGCGTGATCGGCAGCCGTCCGTTGCCGGACGACGTTGACCGGATGGACCGGTCTAGACGCTTCGCGGCCCACTGCCCTGCCTGCGGGCGCAGGTCTTACGGGTCTTACATAGGCTCCACGTCCTGTTTTTGCGTCGCCCGGCAACTCCAGGTCGACGTGCCGCACGAGTGCGGCGAGTTTCCGTGCGGCGTTGACGTCCCGGTCGAGGGACAGGCCACACGCGGTGCAGTCGAACGTGCGCTCGGCCAGCGACAGCTTGGGTTTCACCGTCTGGCAGCCAGAGCAGGTCTTGGAACTGGGGTACCACCGGTCAGCGATGTGTAGCGTGGCGCCGTACCAGCCAGCCTTGTAAGCCAGGTGCCGGCGCAGCGTCGCCGGGGCGGCGTCTGTCAGGGACCGGGCCAGCTTGCGGTTGCGGACCATTGCGGCCACATGCAGGTCCTCGACCACGACGGTGTCGAACTGCTGCGCGAGGCGGGTGGTGAGCTGGTGCCAGGAATCGGCACGGACGGCATGCGCGGTGCCGTGCAGCCGGGCCACCGTCGCCTGCGCCCGGCGCCACCGGTTCGACGGGGTTCGTTTCCGCTTGGCCACCGGTTCGTACGGTCCGACCTTGCGTGCGGCGCGGCGCTGCGCCTTGGCGAGCTTCTTCAACGCGGCTTTGAACGGCGCCGGGTTCGGCACCATCTCACCGGTGGATAGCACCGCCAGGCGCTTGATCCCGACGTCCACCCCGACGACCCGCCCGGAGCGCGGCGCGTGCGTCGGGCGTCCGACGGTGCGCCGCGCGGCGACCTGGAACGAGCAGAACCATCGCCCGGCGGCCTCGGTGATCGTCGCGGACAGGATCTTCGCGGTACCGGCCTGTACCCGCCGGGACAGTTTGCGGGTTGACTCGTGGCTGCGGATACGGCCCAGCCGGGGCAGCACCACATGCCGGTTGTCCGGGTCGAGACGGATCGCGCCGGTGGTGAACCGGGCCGACCGGCGGGCGTGCTTACGCTTGGGCCGGGGCCAACCCATCCGGCGGCCCTTACGGGCGCCGGTGCGCGAGGCGTGCCAGTTACCCAACGCGGCGGACAGGTTCGCCAGCCCGGTGTTGAACGCCTCCTTCGAGCACTCATGCCACCACGGCGCGACCCACTGCTTGGCCTCGTTCCAGGTGCGTCGCAGGTCCGGCAATGACCAGCCCTGCCACGGCGTCAGGTCCGCCTCGGCCACGCCGTACGAAACCTCGGCGGCGCGTTGCGCCTTCACCGCGGAGGTCCGACGCAGCATGTGGTTGTACGCGAACCGGGCCGCACCGGTGTTGCGGCGCAGACCGCCCACCTGCGCCTCCGTGGGGTCGAGTGCGAACTTGTACGCGTGCACGGCCCACCCGGCCGGCGGTTCGTACCGCTTCACGGCTCATCCTGGGCTGTTGCCGTGGCAACCGCGCGGCGGGCCCGGTTCGCCGCTGCGCGGCGGCCGTACAACCGGGCGCAAAGGCTGGTCAGGATTTCCGTGACGTCGCGGACCAGGTCGTCATCAACCTCGGCCGGGTCGGCGACCAGGAGCCGGCGTCCCTGCGCAGCCAGCGCAGCCTCGACGTATTCGGCGCCGAACCGGGCGAACCGGTCCCGATGCTCCACCACGATGGTCGCCACGGCCGGGTCACGCAACAGGGCGAGGAACTTCTTGAGGTGCCCGTTCAGGGCGGACCCGACCTCGGTCACCACCCGGGAAATAGTCATGCCTTGGCCCGTGGCCCACGCAGTGACCCGTGCCACCTGACGATCCAGGTCGGCCTTCTGATCAGCCGACGACACCCGGGCGTACACCACCACTACCCCTGCCGGGGCCGGGGCAGGGGGCGATTCCACCAGGATCAACCCGCCGACCCGCCGAGCAGGCACGGGTAGCTTGCCCTCCCGGAACCAGCGATACGCCGTCACCGGGTGGACCCCTTCCCGCTTCGCCCACTCTTTCAAGTTCACAGTCGCATACTATCGCGCACTCCCAAGTCCACTGTTGGCGACCCCCAGCAGGTCGGCTCTGCCCCGGTCACCCTCGATGAAGTCGTAGACGTACTTGGGCATGGCTCCGGCCTCCACTTCCGTTGCCGCACGGACCTTTGCATCTATTGGTACCAATGCGTCAGGGCGTGGCGGCAGGGCCGGACGGTACGGCCGGCGGGCCAGAGGTCCCGGCCCGGCACCTCCGCCGCGTATCCTCGCCCGATGACCTCCGACGTGCGGCTACGCCCGGTCCGCGAGGACGATCTCGTGGAGTTCTTCCTGTACCAGCAGGATCCGGAGGCCAACCGGATGGCCGCTTTCGTCGCCGCGGACCCGTCCGACCACCGCGAGTTCGCCCGGCACTGGGCACGGGTGCTCACCGACCCGGCGATCGTGGTCCGCACCGTCGAGGCCGACGGCGAGGTGGTCGGCTACGTCACCGCCTTCCCGGACGGTGACCGCACCGAGGTCAGCTACTGGATCGACCGGGCCCGCTGGGGTCGGGGCGACGCCACGGCGGCCCTGGCCGCCCTGCTGCGCGAGCTGCCCCGGCCGGTGCACGCCCGCGCCGCCAAGGACAACGCCGCGTCCCTCGCGGTGCTGCGCAAGTGCGGCTTCGTGGTGGTCGGCGAGGACTCGGGGTACGCCAACGGCCGGGGCATCGATGTCGAGGAGTGGCTGCTGGAGCTGCCCGCCGACGACTCTGACCTGGGCGGGCACTAGTCTCGCGTGGTGAACTGGTTGGATCTGGTCGGCTGGGCCGGCTCCGCGGTGCTGGTCTGGTCGCTGCTGCAGTCGCGCATCCTGCGGCTGCGCGCGCTCAACCTCGTCGGCTGCCTCGTGCTGATCGGCTACAACGGCGCACTCGAGGTCTGGCCCATGGTCGGGCTCAACATCGTCCTCGCGGTGATCAACATCTGGTATCTGCGCGGGATGCTCGCCACCCGGCACGACGAACAGACCTACCAGGTCGTCGAGGTCGGCGTCGGCGACCAGTTCCTGGCACACACGCTGCGGGTGCACGCACCGGACATCGCCCGCTTCAACCCCGACTTCCACTGGGACCCGGACGCCGCCGGCCACTCCGCGTTTCTGGTGGTCAGGGCAGATGAGGTGGTCGGGGTGGTGCTGTCGCACGCCGAGACGCCCGGGGTCGCCCAGATCGACCTGGACTACGTGACCCCGAAGTTCCGCGACTTCACCCCCGGCGAGTTCGTCTACCGGCGCAGCCGCCTCTTCACCGAACGGGGCTTCCACCGGGTGGTCAGCCCGCCCGGGATGGTCGCCCCCTACTACCACCGGCTCGGCTTCCGCCCGGAGGGCGACTCGTACGTCCTCGACCTGCCCGCGTCACCGGCGGCCGAATCGGCATAGCGTCGCCAGCGGAGGATTCGGCTGGCGCCGCACGGGGCACAGACACGCGTACGCCGGGCGGGGCTGCCGACCGGCTGGCACCGCGCGGAGCGGCCGGTGCCACCACGACGAGGGAGCGAGCCAGGCGTGCAGAGCTACGGGAGCCAACTGGCCCTGGTCGGAATTCTGGTCGTCATCAACGCGCTCTTCGCCGGCAGTGAGATGGCCCTGGTGTCGCTGCGGGACAGCCAGATCCAGCGGTTGGAGCGCACCAGCCGGGCCGGGCGGGTGCTGGCCCACCTCGCCAAGGACCCGAACCGTTTCCTGGCGACCATTCAGATCGGCATCACCCTGGCCGGCTTCCTGGCCTCCGCCGCCGCGGCGGTCTCACTGGCCAAGCCCCTGGTGCCGCTGCTCGGGATGTTCGGGAGCGCCGCCGAGACGGTGGCGATCGTGGCGGTCACCCTCGCGTTGACCTTCGTCACGCTGGTCTTCGGTGAGCTGGCCCCCAAGCGGATCGCCATGCAGTCGGCCGAGCGGTGGGCGCTGCTGGTGGCCCGGCCGCTCGATGTGCTCGCCACTCTCACCCGCCCGGCCGTCTGGGCGCTCGGCGCCACCAGCGACCTGGTGGTCCGCCTGTTCGGGCTCAACCCGAAGCACCAGCCGGAGGAGATCGGCCCGGACGAGCTGCGGGACATCGTCGCCGGCAACCACGGCTTCACCAAGGAGCAGCGCACCATCATCGCTGGCGCCGTGGAGATCGCCGACCGGCGGTTGCGGGCGGTCCTCGTACCCCGGTTGCAGGTTTTCACGCTCGACAGCGGAACCACCGCGGAGGCCGCGCGGCTGGTGCTGGCCGCCACCGGGCACTCCCGGGCACCGGTGGTGCGCCACGGCGGCCTGGACGACACGGCCGGCGTGATCCACCTGCGCGACCTGGTGGGGGTGCCCGACGACCGGCGGGTCGACGAGATCGCCCGCCCCCCGATGTTGCTGCCCGACTCGCTGCCGGTGGTGGACGCGCTGCGCCAGTTCAAGGCCGAGCGCCAGCAGATCGCGCTGGTGGTCGACGAGCGCGGCGCCGTCGACGGCATCGTGACGTTGGAGGACATCCTGGAGGAGATCGTCGGAGAGATCTACGACGAGACCGACCGGGACGTGAACTCGGTGCGCCGCGACCCGGACGGCGCGCTGGTGCTGCCCGGCACCTTCCCGGTGCACGACCTGACGGACATCGGCGTCGAGCTGCCGTCGCGGCCGGCCGGCGACTACACCACCGTCGCCGGGCTGGTGCTGGCCCGCCTCGGGCACATCCCCACCGTCGCGGGGGAGGACGTCACCCTGGACGGGTGGGTGCTGATGGTGACCGGTATCGACCACCGGGCGATCACCGAGGTACGGCTGAGCCGGGTCCCCGATGAGACCGACGCCGATCGGGACGCCGAGCCGGTGCTGGACGAGGCCCGCGGCTGACCCGAGGGTTCCGCCGCCGGGTGTGCCTGCTCAGGCGGGGGAGAGGTTCTGCAACCGGACCTGACCGCGGGCGATCAGCCGCTGGTCGGCATCGGTGATCTCCACCTGCCAGAGCTGCTGGCTGCGGCCCCGGTGCACCGGGGTGCCGACCGCGGTCAGCTCGCCGTCCCGGACGGCCCGCAGGAAGTCGGTCTGGTTCGACACCCCGACGACCGTGCCCCGGTCGGCCAGCCAGAGCGAGCCGCCCACGCTGGCGGCGGTCTCCACCACCGAGCAGTACACCCCGCCGTGCTGGATGCCGAACGGCTGGTGCAGCTCCGGCCGGACCCGCCAGCTGATGACCACCCGGTCGGCGGTCGCCTCCTCGAACTTCAGGCCGAGCAGGGCGACAAAGCCACCTGTCAGGTCCGGCATCTCCACGGTAAAGCCTCCTCGATCAACTGGCCGCCAGCCTAACTGGGGCGGCTTGCGCCAAACCCGGTACGGGTCGATGCCGGCGATGGGGGAGAATCGGTGACCGTGACCGACAGCAGCCTCCCGCCCCCCGGGCGGGCCTCCCTGACCGACGACCTGCTCTGGCGTGGCCTGATCCAGGACTCGACCGGCCTCGACGAGCTGCGCGAGCTGCTCGACGGCGGGGGTGCCGCCACCTTCTATGTGGGCTTCGACCCCACCGCGCAGAGCCTGCACGTCGGCTCGCTCATGCAGGTCATCACGGCCCGTCGGCTGCAACTCGCGGGTCACCGCCCGTTGCTGCTGGTGGGCGGGGCGACCGGCCAGATCGGTGACCCGAAGGAGAGCGCCGAGCGGACGCTCAACCCGCCCGAGGTGATCGCCGGCTGGGTCGAGGGGATCCGCGACCAGCTCGCGCCCTTCGTGTCGTACACGGGCGAGAACGCGGCGCAGCTGGTGAACAACCTGGACTGGACCGGCGAGATGTCGGTGGTCGAGTTCCTCCGCGACGTGGGCAAGCACTTCCCGGTGAACAAGATGCTCGCTCGGGAGGTGGTGCGTGCCCGGCTGGAGATCGGCATCAGCTTCACCGAGTTCAGCTACCAGCTGTTGCAGGCCAACGACTTCTTCGAGTTGCACCGCCGGCATGGCTGCCAGCTTCAGTTCGGCGGCTCCGACCAGTGGGGCAACATCACCGCCGGCGTCGACTACGTGCGCCGGCGTGGCGCCGGGCCGGTGCAGGCGTTCACCACGCCGCTGGTCACGAAGTCCGACGGTACGAAGTTCGGCAAGACCGAGGGCGGCACCGTCTGGCTCGACCCGTCGATGACCAGCCCGTACGCCTTCTACCAGTTCTGGCTCAACGTCGAGGACGGGGAGGTCGACCGCTACCTGCGGTACTTCAGCTTCCGGTCGCGCGAGGAGTTGGAGGAGTTGGCGAAGGCGACCGCCGAACGGCCGGCGGCCCGGCTGGCGCAGCGCGCGCTCGCCGAGGAGCTCACCACCCTGGTGCACGGGCCTGAGGAGGCCCGGCAGGCGATCGCCGCCAGCCAGGCACTGTTCGGCCGGGGCTCGCTGGACGACCTGGCCCCGGAGACGCTGCGCGCGGCGCTGACCGAGGCCGGCCTGGTGCGACTCGCCGGCGAGCTGCCGGACGTGGCGGGCCTGCTGCGGGACTCCGGGCTGGTGCCCAGCCTCAAGGAGGGCCGGCGGGTGATCGCCGAGGGTGGCGCCTACGTCAACAACAACCGGGTGACCGAGGTGGACGCCGTGGTGTCACCGGCCGACCTGCTGCACGGGCGGTACCTGGTGCTGCGCCGCGGCAAGCGCTCCTTCGCGGGCGTTGAGCTGGGCGGATAGTCATCGGTCGACGATGTGACGGGGGACGCGTCCGGCGGATTTGACGATCACTCCGCCGGACGCGTAACTTTCTCTCTGCCAGCGCGGAACGGACGAAACAGGCGAAAGCCTGAAACGGCCGGAGCGCGGCAACGGCCTCGGGGTCGGGCGGGTTCGCCCACCGGATCCCGAACCGGGCGGTGCCCCAGATTCGCCGCGAGGCGGATTTGGTGAGGCGGAACCGACCGGGTAAGGTTGGCAAGCGGCAGGGAAACGGGCGAGTTCGCGGGAAACCGCAACGGCCGGCCTGCCGACCCCGTGACGAGAGCGGCGCAAGCCGGTCGAGACATGGTGCCCGCAATACGGAGTGAAGCACGACGGACCGCGAAACGGCGGTTTGACACGGCGGAAACCGGCGGGTAACGTAGTAAGAGTGCCTAGCGCGATTGAGCGCTGGGGATGCGGTAAAAATGCCCCGAGAGGGTGCTCCACTGAGTGGGGCTTCTGGTCGGTGTGTGGTTGTTCTTTGAGAACTCAACAGGGTGCTTGAAAAGCCAGTGCCAATTATGATTTATACCCCGGACTGGTCGGGCTTTATGTCTGGCTGGTTGGGATTCCTTTGGCAACATTGTTTGTTGTCAGGATGCTGTTCGACAAGTTTTTGTTGGAGAGTTTGATCCTGGCTCAGGACGAACGCTGGCGGCGTGCTTAACACATGCAAGTCGAGCGGAAAGGCCCTTCGGGGTACTCGAGCGGCGAACGGGTGAGTAACACGTGAGCAACCTGCCCCAGGCTTTGGGATAACCCTCGGAAACGGGGGCTAATACCGAATATGACTTGGCCTCGCATGAGGTTGGGTGGAAAGTTTTTCGGCTTGGGATGGGCTCGCGGCCTATCAGCTTGTTGGTGGGGTAATGGCCTACCAAGGCGACGACGGGTAGCCGGCCTGAGAGGGCGACCGGCCACACTGGGACTGAGACACGGCCCAGACTCCTACGGGAGGCAGCAGTGGGGAATATTGCACAATGGGCGGAAGCCTGATGCAGCGACGCCGCGTGAGGGATGACGGCCTTCGGGTTGTAAACCTCTTTCAGCAGGGACGAAGCGAGAGTGACGGTACCTGCAGAAGAAGCACCGGCCAACTACGTGCCAGCAGCCGCGGTAAGACGTAGGGTGCGAGCGTTGTCCGGATTTATTGGGCGTAAAGAGCTCGTAGGCGGCTTGTCGCGTCGACCGTGAAAACTTGGGGCTCAACCCCAAGCCTGCGGTCGATACGGGCAGGCTAGAGTTCGGTAGGGGAGACTGGAATTCCTGGTGTAGCGGTGAAATGCGCAGATATCAGGAGGAACACCGGTGGCGAAGGCGGGTCTCTGGGCCGATACTGACGCTGAGGAGCGAAAGCGTGGGGAGCGAACAGGATTAGATACCCTGGTAGTCCACGCTGTAAACGTTGGGCGCTAGGTGTGGGGGGCCTCTCCGGTTCCCTGTGCCGCAGCTAACGCATTAAGCGCCCCGCCTGGGGAGTACGGCCGCAAGGCTAAAACTCAAAGGAATTGACGGGGGCCCGCACAAGCGGCGGAGCATGCGGATTAATTCGATGCAACGCGAAGAACCTTACCTGGGTTTGACATGGCCGCAAAACTCGCAGAGATGTGAGGTCCTTCGGGGGCGGTCACAGGTGGTGCATGGCTGTCGTCAGCTCGTGTCGTGAGATGTTGGGTTAAGTCCCGCAACGAGCGCAACCCTCGTTCGATGTTGCCAGCGCGTTATGGCGGGGACTCATCGAAGACTGCCGGGGTCAACTCGGAGGAAGGTGGGGATGACGTCAAGTCATCATGCCCCTTATGTCCAGGGCTTCACGCATGCTACAATGGCCGGTACAATGGGCTGCGATACCGTGAGGTGGAGCGAATCCCAAAAAGCCGGTCTCAGTTCGGATCGGGGTCTGCAACTCGACCCCGTGAAGTCGGAGTCGCTAGTAATCGCAGATCAGCAACGCTGCGGTGAATACGTTCCCGGGCCTTGTACACACCGCCCGTCACGTCACGAAAGTCGGCAACACCCGAAGCCGGTGGCCCAACCCCTTGTGGGAGGGAGCTGTCGAAGGTGGGGCTGGCGATTGGGACGAAGTCGTAACAAGGTAGCCGTACCGGAAGGTGCGGCTGGATCACCTCCTTTCTAAGGAGCACCTTCACCTGAAAGGGTGCAAGGAGCCCGCGGCCCGCGTATGTCGGGTCGGGGTGCTCAGATGGCGGAGACACTGGCGAGTTTTCCTCTGGCAACGGCCGGAACAACCTAGTACAGCCACCCTTTCGGGGGTGGTGGGAACGGATTGTGCTGGTGCGGCTGGAGAAGAATGCAGAGCACCCTGTTGGGTCCTGAAAGAACAACCATTGGTTGTTTCTTTCGGAGCCTTGTGTGGAGCGTGAGCGCTTCATGGGCTGCCAGGCATGGCCTGGTCTCACATACCGCCGATTGTGATCGGGTTTGGTGTGGGGCTAAAGGGTTGTGGGTTGGTCGTTTGTTGAGAATTGCACAGTGGACGCGAGCATCTTTGTGGTCAAGTTGTCAAGGGCGAACGGTGAATGCCTTGGCACCAGGAGCCGATGAAGGACGTGGGAGGCCGCGATAGGCCTGGGGGAGCTGTCAACCAAGCTGTGATCCCAGGGTGTCCGAATGGGGAAACCTGGCTGGAGTCATGTCCAGTCACCCACACCTGAACACATAGGGTGTGTGGAGGGAACGCGGGGAAGTGAAACATCTCAGTACCCGTAGGAAGAGAAAACAATTTAGTGATTCCGTGAGTAGTGGCGAGCGAAAGCGGATCGAGGCTAAACCGGCTGCGTGTGATACCTGTCAGGGGTTGCGTGGTTGGGGTTGTGGGACCCTGCTGAACAAGCTGACACTTGTTCGAGAAGTTACAAAGTCAGTGGCTAGTCGAACAGTCTGGAATGGCTGACCGTAGACGGTGAAAGTCCGGTAGGTGAAAGTTGCTGACCTTCTGTGGGTGTTCCCGAGTAGCGGCGGACCCCTGAAATCTGCCGTGAATCTGCCAGGACCACCTGGTAAGCCTAAATACTTCCTGGTGACCGATAGCGGACAAGTACCGTGAGGGAATGGTGAAAAGTACCCCGGGAGGGGAGTGAAATAGTACCTGAAACCGTTCGCCTACAATCCGTCGGAGCCTTGCGGGGTGACGGCGTGCCTTTTGAAGAATGAGCCTGCGAGTTAGTGGCATGTGGCGAGGTTAACCCGTGAGGGGGAGCCGTAGCGAAAGCGAGTCTGAATAGGGCGATTCAGTCGCGTGTCCTAGACCCGAAGCGGAGTGATCTAGCCATGGGCAGGCTGAAGCGCGGGTAAGACCGCGTGGAGGGCCGAACCCACCAACGTTGAAAAGTTGGGGGATGACCTGTGGTTAGGGGTGAAAGGCCAATCAAACTCCGTGATAGCTGGTTCTCCCCGAAATGCATTTAGGTGCAGCGTCGCGTGTTTCTTGCCGGAGGTAGAGCACTGGATGGTCTAGGGGGCCCACAAGCTTACCGAAATCAGCCAAACTCCGAATGCCGGTAAGTGAGAGCGCGGCAGTGAGACTGCGGGGGATAAGCTTCGTAGTCGAGAGGGAAACAGCCCAGATCACCAGCTAAGGCCCCTAAGCGTGTGCTAAGTGGAAAAGGATGTGGGGTCGCATAGACAACCAGGAGGTTGGCTTAGAAGCAGCCACCCTTTAAAGAGTGCGTAATAGCTCACTGGTCAAGTGGTTCCGCGCCGACAATGTAGCGGGGCTCAAGCACACCGCCGAAGCTGTGGCATTCACATTTTAACCTCGCTTGGACTTGATTCCTTGTGCAGGTGTGTGGATGGGTAGGGGAGCGTCGTGCCGCGAGTGAAGCAGCGGGGTGACCCAGTTGTGGACGCGGCACGAGTGAGAATGCAGGCATGAGTAGCGAAAGAAGGGTGAGAAACCCTTCCGCCGGATGACCAAGGGTTCCAGGGCCAGGCTAATCCGCCCTGGGTGAGTCGGGACCTAAGGCGAGGCCGAGAGGCGTAGTCGATGGACAACGGGTTGATATTCCCGTACCCGCGAAAGAGCGTCCCTGACGAACCTCGTTGTGCTAACCACCCAAACCGGCTGCGACCTTCGGGTCAATGTTGGGGAGCGTGGGAACCTGACGGGTAGTAGTCAAGCGATGGGGTGACGCAGGAAGGTAGCTGAGCCCGGCCGGTGGTTGTGCCGGGGTAAGCGTGTAGGCCGTGTTGTAGGCAAATCCGCAATACATGAAGGCTGAGACGTGATGCCGAGCCGATTCAGGTGAAGTCAGTGATCCTATGCTGCCGAGAAAAGCCTCTAGCGAGTTCTTAGCGGCCCGTACCCCAAACCGACACAGGTGGTCAGGTAGAGAATACCGAGGCGATCGGGCGAACTGTGGTTAAGGAACTCGGCAAATTGCCCCCGTAACTTAGGGAGAAGGGGGGCCGGAGACGTGAAGCCCCACGCGGGTGGAGCGTTGTATGGCCGCAGAGAGCAGGGGGAAGCGACTGTTTACTAAAAACACAGGTCCATGCGAAGAAGTAATTCGATGTATATGGACTGACGCCTGCCCGGTGCTGGAACGTTAAGGGGACCTGTTAGCTCTTCGGGGCGAAGCGGAGAACTTAAGCGCCAGTAAACGGCGGTGGTAACTATAACCATCCTAAGGTAGCGAAATTCCTTGTCGGGTAAGTTCCGACCTGCACGAATGGCGTAACGACTTCCCCACTGTCTCAACCACAGGCCCGGCGAAATTGCAGTACGAGTAAAGATGCTCGTTACGCGCGGCAGGACGGAAAGACCCCGGGACCTTTACTATAGCTTGACATTGGTACTCGAATTAGCTTGTGTAGGATAGGTGGGAGCCGGTGAAACCTATACGCCAGTATGGGTGGAGGCAATCTTGAAATACCACTCTGGTTGATTTGGGTATCTAACTTCGGACCGTTATCCGGTTCAGGGACAGTGTCTGGTGGGTAGTTTAACTGGGGCGGTTGCCTCCTAAAAGGTAACGGAGGCGCCCAAAGGTTCCCTCATCCTGGTTGGCAATCAGGTGTTGAGTGCAAGTACACAAGGGAGCTTGACTGTGAGACTGACAGGTCGAGCAGGGACGAAAGTCGGGACTAGTGATCCGGCACTTGCGAGTGGAAGCGGTGTCGCTCAACGGATAAAAGGTACCCCGGGGATAACAGGCTGATCTTCCCCAAGAGTCCATATCGACGGGATGGTTTGGCACCTCGATGTCGGCTCGTCGCATCCTGGGGCTGTAGCAGGTCCCAAGGGTTGGGCTGTTCGCCCATTAAAGCGGTACGCGAGCTGGGTTTAGAACGTCGTGAGACAGTTCGGTCCCTATCCGCCGTGCGCGTAGGATACTTGAGAAGGGCTGTCCCTAGTACGAGAGGACCGGGACGGACGAACCTCTGGTGTGCCAGTTGTCCTGCCAAGGGCACGGCTGGTTAGCTACGTTCGGAAGGGATAACCGCTGAAAGCATCTAAGCGGGAAGCCTGCTTCAAGATGAGGTATCCCACCCCACTTTGTGGGGGTAAGGCCCCCAGCTAGACGACTGGGTTGATAGGCCGGAAATGTAAGCCCGGTAACGGGTTCAGTTGACCGGTACTAATAGGCCGAGGACTTGACTACTAAGCTGCTACGCGTCCACTGTGCAACTCTCGATAAACGAACAACAGACCACATGTGTGGTGTTGTTTGACATGTCGATAGAGTTACGGCGGTCATGGCGGAGGGGAAACGCCCGGTCACATTCCGAACCCGGAAGCTAAGCCCTCCAGCGCCGATGGTACTGCACTCGTGAGGGTGTGGGAGAGTAGGACACCGCCGGACAATCTTCCAGTCGAGGGCCGCCCCATCCGGGTCGGCCCTCGACTGCGTAGCGCCATTGGTGGCGCAATCAGGAAGGATGTACCTGTGAGTTCAGGACCGCAGGGCGGAGACCGTCCCCGTCGCTACGAAGACCGTACTGACGGCCCGGGTGGGCGCGACCGCGGCCCGCGCCGCGAGGACCGCGACCGTCCCCCGTACCGGGGAGACCGGGACAGCAGCGCTGGCGGCACCCGAGGCGGATACGCCGGCGGCCGCGACGGTGGCTCCCGTGGCGGTGACCGTGATGGTTCCCGGTCGAGCGCGCCTCGTGAGGGCGGCTTCCGTGGTGGCGACCGCGACGGCTCCCGCTCGAGCGCTCCGCGTGAGGGTGGCTTCCGCGGTGGCGACCGTGACGGCTCGCGTTCTGGCGCGCCTCGTGAGGGTGGCTTCCGTGGCGGTGACCGTCGTGAAGGCGGTTTCCGTGGTGGCGACCGTGACGGCTCGCGCTCCGGCGCGCCTCGTGAAGGCGGCTTCCGTGGCGGTGACCGTGATGGTTCCCGGTCGAGCGCGCCCCGTGAGGGTGGCTTCCGTGGTGGTGACCGTCGTGAAGGCGGTTTCCGTGGTGGCGACCGTGACGGCTCGCGTTCTGGCGCGCCTCGTGAGGGTGGCTTCCGTGGCGGTGACCGTCGTGAAGGCGGTTTCCGTGGTGGCGACCGTGACGGCTCGCGCTCCGGCGCGCCTCGTGAAGGCGGCTTCCGCGGTGGGGACCGTCGTGAAGGCGGCTATCAGGGTGGTGGTGACCGCACCCGTTCCGGCCCGTCCCGTGAGGGCGGTTTCCGCGGCGGCGACCGCGAGGGTGGTTTCCGCGGTGGTGACCGTCGTGAGGGCGGCTTCCGCGGCGGCGACCGCGAGGGTGGTTTCCGCGGCGGCGACCGTGACGGTTCCCGGCCGAGTGCTCCACGTGAGGGCGGCTACCGGGGCGGTGACCGCGAGGGCGGTTTCCGTGGCGGCGAGCGTCGCGAGGGTGGCTTCCGGCCCGGTGCTCCGCGTGAGGGCGGCGGTTTCCGCGGTGGCGACCGTGATGGTTCGCGTTCGGGTGCTCCGCGTGAGGGCGGTTTCCGCGGCGGCGACCGCGAGGGTGGTTTCCGTGGTGGTGACCGTCGTGAAGGCGGTTTCCGTGGCGGCGACCGTGATGGTTCGCGTTCGGGTGCTCCCCGTGAGGGCGGCTTCCGCGGCGGCGACCGCGAGGGTGGTTTCCGTGGTGGTGACCGTCGTGAAGGCGGCTTCCGTGGCGGCGACCGCGACGGCTCGCGTTCGGGTGCTCCCCGTGAGGGCGGCTTCCGCGGCGGCGACCGCGAGGGTGGTTTCCGCGGTGGCGACCGTCGTGAAGGCGGTGCGCCGCGTGAGGGTGGCGGTTTCCGCGGTGGCGACCGTCGTGAAGGCGGTGCGCCCCGTGAGGGTGGCGGTTTCCGTGGCGGTGACCGTCGTGAGGGCGGCTACCGCGGCGACCGTGACGGTTCCCGGCCGAGCGCTCCGCGTGAGGGCGGTTTCCGCGGCGGCGATCGCGACGGTGCGCGTTCTGGCGCGCCACGTGAGGGCGGCTTCCGTGGTGGCGACCGTCGTGAAGGCGGCTACCGCGGCGACCGTGACGGTTCCCGGCCGAGCGCTCCGCGTGAGGGTGGCTTCCGCGGCGGCGATCGCGACGGTGCGCGCTCTGGCGCGCCACGTGAGGGTGGCTTCCGGGGTGGTGACCGCGAAGGCGGCTTCCGCGGTGGCGACCGTCGTGAGGGCGGCTACCGCGGTGGCGACCGTGAGGGTGCTTCCCGGGCTGATGACCGGCCGCGTCGCGAGGGGGAGTTCCGCCGCGACGACCGCGGCGCGGCCTCCGAGTCGTTCGAGGGCGGGCGCAGTTCGGCCCCGGCGTTGCCGGACGAGATCGTCGCGACCGACCTGGACAAGGACGTTCGCGCTGAGCTGCTCTCGCTGAACAAGCCGGTCGCCGAGACAGTGGCCCGGCACCTGGTCGCCACCGGTCAGCTGATCGACGAGGACCCCGCCGAGGCGCTGGCGCACGCGCTGGCCGCCCGGCGGCTCGCGTCGCGCATCTCCTCCGTCCGTGAGGCGGTCGGCCTGGCCGCTTACCACGCGGGGGAGTGGCAGACGGCGATCGCCGAGCTGCGCACGTACCACCGGATGACCGGGTTGCAGAGTCACCTGGCCGTGCTCGCGGACTGCGAGCGCGCCCTGGGTCGGGCGGAGCGGGCCATCGACCTGTTCCGCGGCGCCGACCGGGAGAAGCTGGACCAGGCCGTCGCGATCGAGCTGCTGATCGTCGCCGCGGGCGCCCGGGGCGACCTCGGGCAGAAGGACGCCGCGGTGGCGATGCTCCAGGTCCCGGACCTCACGAGCGAAGCCACCGTGCCGTGGACCGCCCGGCTGCGCTATGCGTACGCCGACGCGCTGCTCGCGGTGGGCCGGCGCGAGGAGGCCCGCGAGTGGTTCTCCCGCGCCGCCGACGTGGACACCGAGGGCGAGACCGACGCCGCGGAGCGGCTGCTGGAGCTCGACGGCGTGGTCATCGAGGGTGACGACGAGGACGAACCGGCCGAGGACATCGCCGCTGGCCCGGGCACTCCCGGTGCGGTGCCGGCCCGACCGGACACCGACCTGGCCGCTGGTGACGCCGACGAGGACGACGACGAAGACCTCGACGACGACGACGACGAAGACGAAGACGACGAAGACCTCGACGACGACGACGACGACGAAGACGACGACGAAGACGACGACGACGACGAAGACGACGACGAAGACGACGACGAAGACGACGACGACGAAGACGACGACGAAGACGAAGACGAAGACGACGACGACGACGAAGACGACGACGACGAAGACGACGACGACGAAGACGACGAAGACGACGACGAAGACGACGAAGACGACGAAGACGAGGATCGCCACCCGGGCGAGAGCGCCGAGGCGGACACCGCTGGCGAGCGGGCAGTGGCGGCCGGCGACGGCGACGCGGTGAACACCGACCGGACTGCTCCGGCCCGGGGCGACGAGTCGGAGTCGACGCAGCGGTG
Organism: Micromonospora sp. NBC_00389; assembly: GCF_036059255.1. NCBI lineage: Bacteria > Bacillati > Actinomycetota > Actinomycetes > Micromonosporales > Micromonosporaceae > Micromonospora > Micromonospora sp. NBC_00389. The sequence continues at coordinate 4,105,426 of NZ_CP107947.1, forward strand.
AGCGCGGACGCCGGGGAGCGGCTGATCGACGGGTACACCCTGGTCGTCTTCGACCTGGACGGGGTGATCTACCTGATCGACCGGCCGATCCCCGGCGCCGTCGAGGCGGTGGCCCGGCTGCACGCCGAGGGACGGGCGGTGGCGTACGCCACCAACAACGCCTCGCGCCGGTCCAGTGACGTCGCCGACCTGCTGACCCGGATGGGTGTGCCGGCCCGGCCGGAGGAGGTTCTCACCTCCGCAGCGGCCTCGGCGGAGCTGCTGCGCGACCGGCTGCCCGCCGGCGCGCCGGTGCTGGTCGTCGGCGCTGAGGCGTTGCGCGCCGAGCTGCGCGCGGTCGGGCTGACCCCGGTCTCCCGGGCGGACGAGAAGCCGGCTGCGGTGGTTCAGGGCTACGGTCCGCAGGTCGGCTGGGCCGATCTGGCCGAGGCTTCGGTTGCCGTGCGGGCCGGCGCGATCTGGATCGCCACCAACACCGACCGGACCCTGCCCAGCGGCCGGGGACCGCTGCCGGGCAACGGCGCGCTGGTCGCTGCGCTGCGTACCGCGCTGGAGCGAGACCCGGACGTGGTGGTCGGCAAGCCGGAGTCGGCGCTGTTCGAGACCGCCGCCCGGCGCAGTGACGGCGGCCGGGCCCTGGTCGTCGGCGACCGGCTGGACACCGATATCGAGGGTGCCCGCCGTGCCGGGTTGGACAGCCTGCTCGTGCTCACCGGAGTCAGCGGCGTACCCGACCTGCTCGCCGCCGAGCCGAAGCGCCGTCCGACGTACGTGGCGCGGGACCTGGCGGGGCTCTTCGACCCGGCTGCGGCGGTGCGGGTCCCGGGTCCGGCGGACGCCGGTGGCTGGTCGGTGAGCGAGCACGACGGCACGCTGGAGTTGGGCGGCTCGGGTCGGCCTCTGGACGCGCTGGCGGCGCTCTGCGCGGCGGTCTGGTCGGCCCCGACGCCTCCGCGGATCCGTCCCGGGGGCAACGACGCGGGCCGCGCGCTGGAGAGCTTCGGTCTGCCCACGGACGGGTGACCCCGACCCTGGTCGTCTGGGCGACCGGCGTCGGCCGACGCCAGGTACCCGGCGGGGCCGGCGCTCGTCAGAGCAGCTTGCGCAGTTTCATCAGGTCGAAGGGGTTGGCCTTGATCGACACTCGGCGGGAGGCCACCGCGCCGGTGACGTCCAGGTCGCCGCGCACCAGGGCGAGCAGGTCGTCGCTGGACGTGCTTAGAGCGATCTTGGCTTTGGGGTCGTCGCCGTCGGTCAGCTCGAGCAGCCGGCCGTCGCTGATCCGGCCGTGGAACGCGGTGTCCAGGTCGGTGATCCGGCAGGCGAGCGTCCGGTCCAGGTCGATCCGTTCGCGGACCGTGTCGGCGTTGTGATCCAGCCGGGCGGCCAGCTCCTGCAATGCCTGTCGGCACTCGTCCACGCTGGCCACGTCTCCCCCTCGCTGATCGCCACGCCGTCCCCGGCACCGTACCGCACAGGACAGTCCGGGGTGCCCGGTAGCGTGACACCTGCACACCCCGCCCCGCGGAAGGACTCAGGCATGCAGGACGCGTGGCGCGCCTATCTCGAACTGGCCATGGGCCTGGCGGAGGCGCCCCGGAAGAAGGCCCAGGACGTGGCGCGTCGCCTCGTCGGCTCGGGCGGCGCGACCGCCGCCCAACTGCAGGCTCTCGGTGAGGAGCTGGTCACCACCGGCGCCGCCAACCGGGAGGCGCTGACCAAGATTGTCCGCTTCGAGGTCGACCGGGCTCTCGGCGCGGTCGGCCTGGCCACCGCGGACGAGGTGGCGGAGCTGACCCGACGGGTGCGCGACCTGGAACGGCAGTTGCGCGAGGCGCGGGGCGCCGAGCCGGCCATCGCGCCGCCCGCCGCTCCCACCCCGCAGGCCGCGCCGCCGGACGCCGGTCTGGTGCCGTCGGACGGCCCAGCGGGCGCCCCGGTCTCCGCGCCGGTGGCCAAGAAGGCGGTCGCGAAGAAGGCCGTGGCGAAGAAGGCGGTGGCCAAGAAGGCCATCGCGAGAAAGCCGCCGGCGACGATCAGCCGGACCAGCGACGAGGCCCCGACGCCGTCGGACATGCCGGCCAAGAAGGCGGTCCGCAAGCGGCGGCCGGACGTCACCCCGTGAACGTCGCGCCGACCTGCCGGAGCCCTCGGTGACCGGCGACGACCGCCCAGGCCCGCCGTCCGACGCCCGCCCGGGCCCGCCGCCGGGCATCCGGCCTGGTTCGCCGCCGGGTATCCGGCCCGGTCCGCCGGCGGGCGGGGCGTTCGCCGTCCGGCCGAGCCCGCCGTACGGGGCCGGCCCGGGCCCGCAGCCGGACGTCGGGGACGACACGGCGCGGCACCCGGCCGTTGACGCCGCCGTGCAGGCGATGGCCAACGCGGCGACGCTCGCCCCGGCCGACCAGATCGCGCAGTACGAGGCGGCCTACGAGACGCTGCGGGAAACCCTCGCCACCATCGACCAGACCTGAGCGGGACCACCAGGCCTGAGCAGACCGGAGAACCACCCATGGCACGTCGCAACCGGCTGGACGCCGAACTCGTCCGCCGCGGTCTGGCCCGTTCCCGCGAACAGGCCGCCGCGCTGGTGGAGGCCGGCCGGGTCCAGCTGCGGGGGGTGCCCGCGCGGAAGGCCGCCGCGATGGTCGACCCCGCCGATCCGCTGCTGGTCACCGGCGCCAACCCGACCGAGGAGTACGTCTCCCGGGGCGGGCACAAGCTCGCCGGTGCGCTGGCCGTGTTCGCGCGCGGTGGGCTGAGCGTCGCCGGCAGGCGCTGCCTGGACGCCGGCGCGTCGACCGGTGGCTTCACCGACGTGCTGTTGCGCGCCGGGGCCGCGGAGGTGGTGGCCGTGGACGTCGGCTACGGGCAGCTCGCCTGGTCGCTGCGCACCGACGAGCGGGTCCGGGTCCTGGAACGCACCAATGTCCGTACGCTCGATCCTGACGCGATCGACGGGCCGGTCGACCTCACGGTGGCCGACCTGTCGTTCATCTCGCTGCGGCTGGTGCTGCCGGCGCTGGCCGGCTGCACCCGCGATGACGGCGACCTGGCGTTGATGGTGAAGCCCCAGTTCGAGGTGGGCAAGGAGCGGGTCGGCGCCGGTGGTGTGGTCCGCGATCCGGCGCTGCGCGCCGAGGCGGTGCTCGACGTGGCCGCCGCGGCGGCGCAACTCGGCCTCGGCCTGGCCGACGTGGCGGCGAGCCCGCTGCCCGGGCCGAGCGGCAACGTGGAGTTCTTCGTATGGTTGCGCCGGGGTGCACCACCGGCCGACCCGGAGCGGGTGCGGACCGTGGTGGCAGCCGGGCCGGACGGCCCGACGACGGCCGGCGAGGCGCCGGCCGCGGCGGCGGAGGAGGTCGCAGGGTGAACGCGTGCAGCAGCGAGGGCTCCGGCACGGCACGCGGGACACGCGGCCGCACCGGGGCAGGGGCAACGACGGCTGAGCGCCCGGACGCGGCCGGGCGGTCGGTCCGATGAGCCGGACCGCGCTGCTGGTGACCCACACCGGCCGTCGGCGCAGCACCGAGCACGCCCGGGCGGTCGCCGCCGACCTGATCGCCGCGGGTTTCGAGGTCCGGGTGGTCGCCGAGGAGGCCGACGACCTCGACCTGCCCGGCGTGGTGCCGGTCGCCGGTCCGGAGGCCGCCGAGGGCGCCGAGATCGTCTTCGCGCTCGGTGGGGACGGCACCTTCCTGCGCGCGGCCGAGCTGGCCCGACCGGCGAAGGCGCCCCTGCTGGGCATCAACCTCGGCAAGGTGGGCTTCCTGGCCGAGGCCGAGATCGACGATCTGGACACGGCGGTCCGCGACGTCGTCGGGCGCAACTACACCGTCGACGAGCGGCTCACGCTGGACGTCACGGCCGAGTTCGACGGTGGCCCCACCATCGAGTCCTGGGCGCTCAACGAGATCAGCGTCGAGAAGGGCGAGCGGGCGCAGATGCTCGAGCTCCTCGTCGACGTGGACGGCCGGCCGCTGTCCCGCTACGGCTGCGACGGCGTGGTCTGTGCCACCCCCACCGGCTCCACGGCGTACGCGTTCTCCGGCGGCGGGCCGGTGGTCTGGCCGGAGGTGGAGGCGCTGCTGCTGGTGCCGATCAGCGCGCACGCGTTGTTCAGCCGTCCGCTGGTCACCGCCCCGACGTCCACCTTCGTGATCACCGTCGACCCGTTCACCACCCTCGCCGTGCTCTGCTGCGACGGCCGGCGGGTCTACGACCTGCCGCCCGGTGCCCGGGTCACGGTGCGTCGGGGCGCCCTGCCGGTACGCATCGTGCGGCTGCGGGCCCGCCCGTTCACCGATCGGCTGGTCGCCAAGTTCGGGCTGCCGGTGCACGGCTGGCGCGGCTCTCGTCGCTGACCACCGCCGCTCGGCACGGCACCGCCCTCGGCAGGGCCTGAGAAACCCGGATACCCGCCGGACATCCGCCGGCCCCGCACCCGCCGCCTGGATGTCCACCTGGCGACATGTCGCCGGTGCGGCGTGCCGCAGCTAGTGACCATTCGACGCGTTTCGTCGCAGACTCCGATCGGTTGATCTCCCTGAGACCGGCCCCCTGGAGTAGAGGAGCGCATCTCATGCACTGGCCCCCACGCTGGCTCAGCGCCGGCGCGGTCGGCGCGTTGGTGGTCGGACTCGCCGCACCGGCGTCCGCCGAGCCGCCCGCCCGGCCCACCGGCCCGAGCCCGGGCACGTCCGCCCCGGGCACCGCGCCCGTCCGCATCACCCTGATCACCGGTGACCAGGTCGACCTGGTGCCGTCCGCGCCCGGCCGGGTTGCCGCCACCGTCCGCCCCGGCCCCGGCCGCGAGCGGATCACCTTCCACACTGTGGAGGCCGACGGCGGGCTGCGGGTGCTGCCCAGCGACGTCGTGCCGTACGTCTCCTCCGGGGTGCTCGACCCCAACCTGTTCGACGTGCAGGAGTTGGCCGCCGACGGGTACGGCGATGCCGCGCAGAGCGCGCTGCCGCTGATCGTGCGTTACCAGGAGCAGAGCGCCGGTCGGGTCCGGCCGCTCGCTGGTGCCACCGACGCCCGTGCGTTGGAGAGCATCAACGGCGCGGCGATGCGGGTCGGCAAGGGCGACCTCGGTGGCTTCTGGACGACGCTGCGTGGCGCGCCGCTGGCGCGTACCGCCGCTGGTTCGCCGGCCCGGCTCGGCGCCGGCGTCGCCCGGATCTGGCTGGACGGGAAGGTTCACCCGACGCTGGAGCACAGCGTGCCGCAGATCGGCGCACCGACGGCCTGGGCGGCCGGCCGGGACGGCAGTGGCGTCCGGGTGGCGGTGCTCGACACCGGTGTCGACGCCACTCACCCCGACCTGGCCGGCCGGATCGCCGAGGAGCAGGACTTCTCCGGTAGTGGCAGCGCCCGGGACGGGCACGGCCACGGCACCCACGTGGCGGCGACCATCGCCGGCAGTGGGGCCGCCTCCGGCGGGCTGCGCAAGGGCGTCGCGCCCGGTGCGCGGCTGCTGATCGGCAAGGTGCTCGACGACGGCGGCTCCGGTTACGACTCGTCCATCATCGCCGGCATGGAGTGGGCTGCCCGCTCCGGCGCCAAGGTGGTCAGCATGAGCCTCGGCGGTTCCGCGACCGACGGCACCGACCCGATGAGCCAGGCGGTAAATGACCTGACCGCCGAAACTGGGGCGCTCTTCGTGATCGCCGCCGGCAACGAGGGCGCGCCGCGTACCGTCGGCACGCCGGGAGCGGCCGCGGCGGCGCTCACCGTCGGCGCGGTGGACCGCGACGACAACCTCGCGGAGTTCTCCAGCCGCGGTCCGCGTATCGGCGACAACGGCCTGAAGCCGGAGATCACCGCGCCGGGCGTCGGCATCATCGCCGCCCGGGCCGCCGGCACCACCATGGGTACGCCGGTGGGCGACGCCTATACCCAGGCGTCGGGCACTTCGATGGCTACTCCGCACGTGGCCGGCGCGGCTGCGATCCTTGCCCAGGAACACCCCGACTGGGTCGCCGGAAAGCTCAAGGACGCGCTGGTCAGCACCACGAAGGCGAACCCGGAGCTGACGGTGTTCGAGCAGGGCGGCGGTCGGGTCGACGTGGCCCGGGCGCTCGGCCAGCGGGTGTATGGCACCGCCACCGCCGACTTCGGCCGGCTGAGCACCGGTGGCGTGGTGGCCGAGCGGTCCGTGACGTACACCAACAGCAGCGCGACCCCGCAGACCCTGCGGCTGGCCCTGGAGCTGCGCAACCTGGACAGCGGCACGGCCGAGCCCGACGGGGTCACCGGTGGTGGCGGCGAGGTGACCGTGCCGGCCGGCGGCAGCGTCGCCGTGCCGCTGCGCGCCGACCCGGCGAAGCTGGGCCGTGGTGTGCACAGCGGGTGGCTGGTGGCCACCGGCGCGGACGGCATCGCGGTGCGTACCGCCGTCGCGCTCACCCTCAGCGGCCCGGTGCACACCCTCACCATGAAGGTGCTGGACATGCAGGGTCAGCCGGGCGTGTCGCCGGTGTTGACCCTGTTCGGCGAGCAGCCCGAGTCCGACTACCTCGGCTGGAGTGCCGGCGAGACGCAGGTGCAGGTCGAGGAGGGCCCGTACCTGCTGGAGGCGCTGATCGAGCACGGCGCCCCGTTGGACGAGCAGATCACTCTGGTCACCGACCCGGAGCTGATGGTCGATCGGGACATGACGGTGATGCTCGACCCGCGGAAGGGCACTCCGGTGCGGATCGAGACGCCGAAGCCGGCCGAGCAGCGCGCGACGATCAGCTTCTACGAGCACCGGGTCTTCGGCAACGGCCGGCAGGTCGACCACGGCGTGATGACCTTCAGCACCATCCAGCAGGTCAACGTCACGCCGACCCGGCAGGTGCGCCAGGGCGAGTTCGAGTTCTCCTCGCGCTGGCAGCTGGTCGCACCGATGGTGGACGCCCGGATCAGCGGGGTGTCCGGTCCGCTGGACATCAACCTGATGGGCTACTCGCCGGCACCCACCGACCGGCGGAAGCTGCCGCTGGTCTGGGCGGGCACCGGCACCGCGGCCGAGCTGGCCCGGGTGCGCGGCGCTGCGGCGCTGCTCACCGAGAGCCCGGACGTCTCGGAGGAGGAGCAGATCGCGGCGGCCGCGGCGGCCGGTGCGAAGATGGTGCTCATCGTCCGGGCTGCGGACCGGAGCGCGTGGACGGTCTGGACTCCACTGGGGGACCGGCTGCCCGTACCCGCGCTGGCGGTGGCGTACGACGACGGGCAGCGGTTGATCGCGGAGGCGCGGAAGGGCCGGGCGACGCTGGACCTGACGCTGACCGTGGACAGCCCCTACCTGTACGACGTGTGGCAGGTCTCGAAGGGCCGGGTGCCGGAGCGGATCGTGCACACGGTCACCGCGAAGAACACCGCCGAGGTGACGGCCCGCTACGGCGACGTCGGTGGTTCGGAGTGGGCCACCGAGCAGCGGTTCAGCTGGCGTCCGTGGCAGGAGACCTCCTGGAACGACGACCAGCGGCTGGTGCGTACCGGCACCACCCGGCAGGAGTTCGTGAGCGCCGGGGACGCCTGGTGGCAGCACCGGGTCCTGCACAAGATGATGTTTTCGAACTGGGGGAAGCTGACCGGTGGTCTGACCCAGCAGCCCCGGCGGTATGCCGCCGACGACCGGGACACCGAGACCTGGCACGCCCCGGTGATCCGGCCGGCCGTGCCGGCCAACGCCGGGCTGCCGGTGCCCAGCCGCACCGGTGACGTCCTGGACCTTCGGGTGCCCGAGTTCGTCGACGCCGACGGTCACTACAGCCCGGCCGGCGGCAGCGAGGAGTCGGACACCGTGCAGGCCCGGCTCAGCCGCGACGGGAAGCAGATCGCCGACCTCGCCGGTGGCTGGGCGACCGTTCCCACCACCTCGGAGTCGGCCCGCTACCGGCTCGACCTGACCACGCAGCGGTCCTCGGACGAGTGGCGCTACGCCACCCGCACGGAGACGGCCTGGCAGTTCACCTCGGCCCGCCCGACGGGGGACGCGGCTCGGCCGCTGTCGCTGCTGCAGGTGGACTACCGGGTCCCGGCCGACCTGCGCGGTGAGGTGGCCGGGCGTCGGCCGCACCAGCTCGGGTTGACGCTGCGCCAGCCGGCGGGTGTGTCGGCGCCGGTTGGCACCAGCCTGAAGGTCGAGGTGTCGTTCGACGGCGGGCGCACCTGGCGGTCGGCGCCGGTGCGCGGATCGGGTACCCGGTTCACCGCCGAGGTGCCAGCCGGGCAGGGCACGGTGTCGCTGCGGGTGCACGCCCGCGACCGGGCCGGTAACACCGTCGACCAGACCGTGGTCGACGCGTACGGGCTGCGCTGATCTGAGCGGGGTGGGGCGGCTGTGGGCCGTCCCACCCCGATCGGGTCCGACTCAGATCCAGCCCCGACGGGCGACCTGGAAGGCCAGCCCGGGCCGGGTGTCCACGCCGGCGACGGCCATCAGGTCGGCGAGTCGCCGCTGCACGGTCCGCCGGCTCACCCCGAGCTGGGAGGCGATGGACTTGTCCGGTACGCCGGCCACGAACAGCGACAGCAGCCGCGCCTCGTCGGCGTCCGGCTGGTAGCCGTCGGCGGGGCGATCGTCGGCCCGCTGGCCGTCGGTCGCCGGTTCGGTGAGCGGGTCTTCCAGCCGCAGCCGGGTGGCCACCCGCCAGTGGCTCTCGAAGAGGGCGATCAGGGCGTCGAGCAGTTGACTGCGGCCGATCACGGCGGCGCTCGGCTCGCCGCCGTCGCGGTCGGGTACCAGCGGGCAGATCGCGGTGCGCGCGTCCACGATGGCCAGTCGGACCGGCAGCCGGTCCAGGACCCGGGCGTGTTCGCCGGCGGCGATCCCCTTGGCCAGGTCGACCAGCGCGCCCGGCTCCAGCAGCATGTCCCGCTCGTAGATGGCCCGGTAGCTCACCCCGCGGGCCAGCGCGTCGAACTCCTCGACGTTCTCCGGGCCGGCCATGGCCAGGGGGTTCGCCCGGCAGAACCAGAGCACCTCGGTACGCGCCGAATTCTGCAGATCGCGCAGCCGGTCCCGGAGCACCCGGGTACCGGTGATCACCTCGACCAGGTGATCCACGTGGTGCCGACGCAGCCCGGACCGGTACTCCTCGGCCAGTTGGGTGACCCGCCGCCGGGCCGCCTCCAGGTCCTCCTGCCGGCGCAGCAACGCCGCGCCGAGGGCGACATCCGGGGCGGTCGGGCGCAGGGGAGCGTCCGGGTCGGTGTCGGTGGGCTGCACCAGACCCTTGGCCCGCAGCGCCTCGACCTGGGCGACGACCTGCTCGCGCGGCCGGTGCAGCCGGTGTGCCAGCTCGTCGATTCGGGCCGTGGTGAGCTGGAGCAGGCAGCGGTAGAGCTCCTCCTCAGCCGGGGTCAGGCCGATCACGTCCAACACGGGGCAGAACTGTACGTCGGCCAGGTCGTGGCCGTACTGCGGCCCGTCCGCGGGCCGGTCGGCTGGTCAACTGTCGGGCCTCGCGTCTACTGTCGGGTGCTGTGCTGGAAGAGCTGCGCATCACCGGACTGGGCGTCATCGAGGACACCACGCTGCCGTTGACCGGCGGCATGAACGTCATCACCGGCGAGACCGGTGCGGGCAAGACGATGGTGGTTACTGGCCTCGGCCTGCTCTTCGGCGGCCGGGCCGACGCCGGGCGGGTTCGTGCCCAGCCTGGCCGGGCTGTGGTGGAAGGCCGGCTGCGTCTGGAGGGCCGCGTCGCGGACGCGGTGCACGCCCGGATCACCGATGCCGGCGGCGAGCCCGACGAGGACGGCTCGCTGCTGCTGAGTCGCACGGTGACGGTGGAGGGCCGGTCCCGCGCCCATCTCGGTGGCCGGAGCATGCCGGTGTCGATGCTCGGTGAGGTCGGCGAGCAGGCGGTGGCCGTGCACGGCCAGTCCGACCAGTTGCGGCTGCTGCGTCCGGCCGAGCAGCGGGCCGCGTTGGACCGCTTCGCCGGCCCGGCGCACGAGAAGCTGCTCGACGCGTTGCGTGAGGCATACACCGGGTGGCGGCGGGTGGTCGACGACCTGGCCGACCGACGGCGCAACGCCCGTGAGCGCAACCAGGAGGCTGACCTGCTGCGGCTCGGCCTCGACGAGATCACCCGGGTCGATCCGCAGCCCGGTGAGGATGACGAGCTGAAGACCGAGGCGCAGCGGCTGGAGCACGCCGAGGGGCTGCGCACGGCCGCGCAGGTGGCTCAGCAGTGCGTGGCGGGCGGCGCGGAGGCGGCCGACGAGACACCGGACGCGGCGGTGCTGCTCGGCACCGCCCGGCGCACCCTTGAGGCGCAGGCCGGCACCGATCCGGCGTTGGGCGAGCTGGCGGCCCGGCTGGAGGAGGCGGCCACCCTGGTCACCGACGTCTCCGCCGAGCTGTCGGCGTACCTGGCGACGCTCGACGCGGACCCGGCCAGATTGCAGCACGTCTACGAGCGGCGTGCCGCGCTGCGCGCGCTGACCCGCAAGTACGCCGACGACGTCGACGGGGTGATCGCGTGGGCCGAGCGGGCCCGCACCCGACTGTCCGACCTGGACACCTCCGATGACCTGCTCGACGAGTTGGAGCGCGACGGTCAGCGGTTGGCCGGTGAGGTGGCCGACCTGGCCGGGCGGGTGTCGACCTCCCGACAGGAGGCGGCGGTCCGCTTCGCCGACCAGGTCACCGTCGAGCTGGCCGGGCTGGCCATGCCGCACGCCCGGATCGAGGTGGCGGTGCTGCCCCGCCCGGCGGGGCGGGCCGAGCCGGCCCTGTCGGTCAACGGCGTCGAGGTGGGCGTCGCCCCGGACGGCGGCGACGAGGTGGAGCTGCGGTTGCTCGCCCATCCGGGCGCGCCGTCGCTGCCGTTGCAGCGGGGTGCCTCCGGCGGTGAGCTGTCCCGGGTGATGCTCGCCATCGAGGTGGTCTTCGCCGGCTCGGGTGGCCCGCCCACGCTGGTCTTCGACGAGGTCGACGCGGGGGTCGGAGGTCAGGCGGCGGTGGAGATCGGCCGGCGGCTGGCCCGGTTGGCCCGCAGCCACCAGGTGCTGGTCGTCACCCACCTGCCGCAGGTTGCCGCGTTCGCCGACCGGCACCTGGTGGTGGCGAAGGACACCGGTGGCGCGGTGACCACCAGCGGGGTGCGGGTGGTGGAGGACACCGAACGGGCCCGGGAGCTGGCTCGGATGCTAGCTGGTTTACCCGATTCGGATCTGGGTATCGCCCACGCTGAGGAGCTTCTGGCCGTGGCGGCGAAGGAAAGGCGTCCGTGACGCCGCGTATTGTGATGGCAAGCACACCGGCGTGCGCCGACGTGTGCTTCCCTGGGTAGGCGGCCCTGCTCAGGCATGTCGCGACAGAAAAGCCTGCCCCACATGCCAGGATGGTCACGATGCGTCTACCCACGTTGCGCCGGCACCGGAACGCGGAGCCGGGCAGAGTCCTCGGCACCGCGCGCCTTGATCGCCGGACAAAACGCCTGGTCGGCCGGCTGCGCCCGGGTGACATCGCGGTCATCGACCACGTCGACCTGGACCGGGTGGCGGCCGATTCGTTGGTCGCCGTCGGGGTCGCGGCGGTGCTCAACGCCAAGCCGTCGGTCTCCGGCCGCTACCCCAACCTCGGCCCGGAGGTGCTGATCGCCGCCGGCATTCCGCTCCTGGACGACCTCGGGGAGGGCGTCTTCGAGCAGATCCGCGAGGGCGACCAGGTCCGGATCGAGGGCAACACGGTCTTCGCCGGGGACGAGCCGGTGGCGCACGGCAGCCTGCAGGACGCCGAGTCGGTCGCCAAGGCGATGGCCGACGCCCGGGAGGGGCTGTCGGTCCAGTTGGAGGCGTTCGCCGCCAACACCATGGACTACCTCCGCCAGGAGCGCGACCTGCTGCTCGACGGCGTGGGCGTGCCGGAGATCCAGACCCAGGTCCAGGGCCGGCACTGCCTGATCGTGGTGCGCGGCTACGACTACAAGGCCGACCTGGACGTGCTGCGCCCGTATATCCGGGAGTTCAAGCCGGTGCTGATCGGCGTCGACGGCGGCGCGGACGCGCTGGTCGAGGCCGGCTACACCCCCGACATGATCATCGGGGACATGGATTCGGTCACCGACGACGTGCTGCGCTGCGGCGCCGAGGTGATCGTGCACGCCTACCCGGACGGGCGGGCGCCCGGCCTGCCCCGGGTCAATGGCCTCGGTGTCCCGGCCGTGACCTTCCCGGCCGCGGCGACCAGCGAGGACCTGGCCATGCTGCTGGCCGACGAGAAGGGCGCCTCGCTGCTGGTCGCGGTCGGCACCCACGCCACGCTGGTCGAATTCCTGGACAAGGGTCGCGGCGGAATGGCCTCGACGTTCCTGACCCGGCTGAAGGTCGGCGGCAAGCTGGTCGACGCCAAGGGCGTGAGCCGGCTCTACCGGCAGAGCATCTCCGGTTCGTCGCTGCTGCTGCTGGTGCTCTCGGCGATCGCGGCGATGGCTTCCGCGGTGGCCGTCTCCACCGTCGGTAAGGCTTACCTGGGCGTGGCCGCCGAGTGGTGGGACAATTTCGTGTTCCAGCTGTACCGGCTTTTCTAGTTCCCGACCGATCAAGAGGCTGCAAGCGTGATCAACTTCCGCTACCACGTGGTGTCCCTCACCGCGGTCTTCCTGGCTCTGGCGATCGGCCTGGTGGTCGGCACAGCCGCCCTCAACGGCCCGGTCGCCGACTCGCTCAAGGAGCAGGTCACCGGGCTGCGCAAGGACAACCAGCAGTGGCGCCAGACGGTCAACAACATGGAGAAGCAGCTCGGTCTGGAGGAGGAGTTCGCCGAGGAGATGTCCCAGGTCGTCCTGCCGGGCACCCTCGCCGGGCGCCGGGTCGTGGTGCTCAGCCTGCCCAACGGGCGTGACCACACCGACGGCGTACTCAAGAAGCTCCAGCTCGCCGGGGCCACCATCACCGGCCGGGTCGACCTGCAGGACAAGTTCATCAACCCGGACAACAACTCCAACCTCCTGGAGCTGGCCGTCACCGCCGCCCGGCCGACCGCGCAGACCACCGGCCTGCCGGGCAACGGGCACGGTGTGGAGACCTCCAGCGCGCTGCTGGCCAGCGTCCTGCTGGACCGGGCCCAGGGCGCCGCACCGGTCAGCGACGCCGACCGGCGGGCGGTGCTCGCCGCGTACAACAACGCCGGTTACCTGACCACCGACAACAACAAGGTCACCGGCTCGGCGGAGGCCGTCGTCGTGGTCAGCGGCCAGCCGTACGTCGACAAGGACTCCGAGAAGCGGGACGAGTCGGTCGTCAAGATCGCCGAGCAGTTCGACCGCACCGGGTCGATCGTGGTGGGCGGCAACGGTTCCGTCGGCGGCAACCTAGTGGCCGTGGTCCGCGGTGACCCGGTGCTGGCCCAGACGATCTCCACCGTCGACAACGCCAACACCGTGCAGGGCCAGCTGGTCACCAGCCTCGCCCTCGTGCAGCAACTCACCGAGAAGAAGGCCGGCCAGTACGGCGTCGGCGACAACGCCGCCTCGCTGCTGCCTAGACTGCCCCAGTGAGCGAACGACGTACCCGTTGCTGATCCCATCGTCAGGTCTCAGCAATCCGTGCGTTTCCGCAGGGAAGGTCCGTAACGGTGTCACCACAACGTGAGGGTCGCGGCGTCCTGATGACGGTCTCTCGCTTCCGCCTGCCGACATGTCGGCAGGGTTGCGCCACCTGCCCGCCCCGCCCCAACCTTTCGGCCGGGGCGGGTGGCGCGGGTCTTCTGGTCGGCTCCACGAGGGTTCGGCGCTTGCGCGCCCCGGTCTCCGGCCACTGCGGTACCGGTCGAGCTGGCCGCCGCGAGGGCGGCGAGGTTGCAGGCGGCGTTAGCGTCCCGGTCGGCGACCAGGCCGCACACGTCGCAGCGGAAAGTGCGCACGTGCAGCGGCAGCTTGGCTTTCACCGCGCCGCACGTGGAGCAGGTCTTCGAGGAAGGGAACCAGCGGTCGGCGACGTGGATCCGTCCACCGTTCCAGCCGGCCTTGTACGTCAGTTGCCGCCGGATTTCCCCGAATCCGGCGTCGGCGATCTTCCGCGCCAGGCGCCGATTGCGCAGCATCCCAGCGACGTTGAGGTCTTCGACCACAACCGTGCCGTACTCGGCGCTGATCTTGGTGGTGAGTTTATGCAGCGCGTCGCCGCGCAGGTTCGCCACCCGATGGTGCAGCCGGTTTCGTTCCGCGTTGGCTTTCAACCAACTGCGGGAAGGGGTCTGGCCGGTGCGCCGGTTCGGTCCTCGGCGGCGCGAGACGCGGCGGGAGAGCCGCTTGAGCTGTTTGACCGCCGCGTCGTAGTGCCCGGGGTTGGGCACATGGCGGATCTCGCCCTGGCTGTCGGCGAGGACGGCGAGGCATTTCACGCCCAGGTCCACCCCGACGGCGACGTCCTGGCGGGTCGGGGTGCGTGCGGCGCGTTCGACCTCGACCTGGAAGGAGACGAACCAGCGCCCCCGCTCGAACCTGACCGTTGCGCAGAGGATGCGGGCGGTGTCGACGGCGATACGGCGCTCAAGCTTGCGTGTGGATTCGTGGGTGCGGATCGTGCCCAGTCTGGGCAGGGTGACATGCCGACGATCGGGCTCGACGCGGATGGCGCCGGTGGTGAACCGGCACGACAACCCCGCCCGGTGCTTGGACTTGCGCCGCGGCATGCCCATCCGTCGGCCCTTGCGCTGCCCGCGCTTCGACTTCGCGTAGTTGTCGAACGCGGCGGCGGCGTTGGCCAGCCCGGTGTTGTAGGCCTCCTTGGAGTTCTCCTCCCACCAGCCAGCAAACCGCGGGTCGGTCTTCTTGACCTGGTTGAACTCCTTACGCAGGGCGATCAGCGACCACGGCCGCCACTCGGTCAACTCCGGCTCGGCCAGCCCGTAGGACGCCTCGGCGCGGCGCTGCCACCACGACGCCGACACCCAGCCCACCGCCCAGTTGTAGGCGGCGCGTGCCGCGCCGCAGTGCGAGCGCAACGCCCGCTCCTGCGCGGCGTTGGGGTCCAGGGCGAACCGGTACGCCTGCACCACGAAGCCCGGCCGTGGCCGGAACTTCTTCACCCCACATCCCCCGCGGCCTCAGCCGCCCGCAACGCAGCGTCGGCCCGGTGTCGGGCCGAGCCGCGGCCGTACAGGCGGGCACACATCAAGGTCAGCACCTCGCTCATGTCCCGCACCGGGTCACCGCTGGCTTCCTGCGCGTCGAGGACGATCAGGCGACGCCCGGACGCGGCGAGGGCGGCCTCCAGGTGCTCCACACCGAAACGGGCCAGGCGGTCGCGGTGCTCCACCACGATCACCACCGCTTCGGGGTCAGCCAGCACGCGGGCGAGTTTGCGCCGCCGGCCGTTCAGCCCGGAGCCGACCTCGGTGACGACTTCGCCCACGGCAAGCCCGAGCTTGGTCACTCCCACAACCACACGGGCAACCTGCCGATCCAGGTCTGGATTATTCCAAGCGAAAGTTGATAGGCGATGATACAACGCGCGACTGTTACAAACCCCGTGTCCGAAACCGACGAGGCGTCGGCGTGAGTGTGCTGGGCCGGCTGCTGATCGCCGGCGCCGGTGCCGCCGCCGCCCGCTACGCGCTGCGCGAGGTCCGCACCGCCCCGGTCGCGCCCGCGCTGGGGCGCACCAACTTCCGCGGCCGGACGGTGACCCTGGCCGCCGGGCCGGCGCTCGCCGCCGGTGCGGCCGCCGCCAGCGCGTTCGGCTCCACCAGCGCCGCCTCCGGTGGGGCCGCCCTGGTCGCCGGCCTCGGCGCCGGCGGCGTCGGGCTGTATGACGACGTGGTCGGCGCGCGGCCGGAGCAGAAGGCGTCCAAGGGCTTCGCCGGCCACCTCGCCGCGCTGCGCGAGGGGCGGGTCACCGCCGGGCTGATCAAGGTCGTCGGCGTGGGCGCCGCCGGGCTGGGAGCCGCCGCGCTGCTCGCCGCCGACCCCCGGGTCGCCGCGCACCCGCGCCGCCAGCGCCACGGCGCGTTCGGCCGCGGCGTGGACGTGCTGCTCGGCGCCGGGGTGATCGCCGGCACCGCCAACCTGCTCAACCTGCTCGACCTGCGGCCCGGCCGGGCCCTCAAGTCCGGGCTCCTGCTCGGCGCGCCACTGACCACAGGCCCGCACGGCGGGATCGCCGCGGGCGCGGTCGGTGCCGCCGCCGGCCTGCTCCGCGATGACCTGAGCGAGGAGGTGATGGTCGGCGACAGCGGCGCGAACGCGCTCGGTGCGCTGCTCGGCGTCGCGCTCGCCGCCCGGACCGGCCCGCTCGGCCGGGCGGGGCTGCTCGCCGTGCTCGCCGGTCTCACCGCCGCCAGTGAGAAGGTCAGCTTCACGTCGGTGATTCAGCGGACCCCGGGGCTGCGGGAGCTTGACGCACTGGGCCGGCGCGCCGACTGACGTGACCACACCGGCACCCCTCGCCGGCGCCGGCCGGCTGGCCGGGGCAGCCGCGCTCATCGCCGTCCTCACCGTGTTCAGCCGGCTCGCCGGCTTCGGCCGTACCGCCGTGTTCACCTGGAGCCTGGCGCCCACCGACCTCGGCGGCGCCTACGTGGTGGCCAACGCGGTGCCGAACTTCATCTTCGAGATCGTCGCCGGGGGAGCGCTGGCCAGCCTGGTCGTACCGCTGCTGGCCGGTGCGGTCGCCGTCGGCGACCGCACGGCGGTGGCCCGGACCACCGGGGCGTTGCTGAGCTGGACGCTGGCCCTGCTGGTGCCGCTCGCCGTGCTCGTCGTGCTGTTCGCCGGGCCGCTGATCGGGTCGCTGGGCGACGGCCTGACCGCCGCCCAGCAGCAGAGCGGCGCCCGGATGCTGCGGGTCTTCGCCCCGCAGTTGCCGCTGTACGGCGTCGGCATCGTGCTCACCGGGGTGCTCCAGGCGCACCGCCGCTTCGCCTGGCCGGTGCTCGCCCCGCTGCTGTCCAGCCTCACCGTGATCGTCGTCTACCTGGGGTTCACCGCGACCCAGGGCCGACTGGCCACCGTCGGCGGGGTGACCCCCAGCGGCGAGCTGCTGCTCTCGGCCGGCACCACCCTCGGCGTGGTGGTGCTGTCGCTGTCGCTGCTGATTCCGGTCCGGCGGCTGCGGCTGCGCCTGCGGCCCGGGTTCGGGTTCCCCGCCGCCGCGCGGGCCCGGGTCGGCGGCCTGGCGGTGGCCGGCGCGGTCACCGTCAGCGCGCAGCAGATCGCGCTGATCGTCAGCCTCCACCAGGTCACCTACGGCGCGCAGACCAACCCCGGGGTGTACAACCTGGCGCAGACCGTCTATCTGCTGCCCTGGGCGGTGCTGGCGGTGCCGCTGGCCATCGCCGCGTACCCGACCCTGGTCGCCGCCCAGGCTGCCGGGGATGAGGACACCTACCGGGCGACCCTCGCGCCGGCCGTGCGCGGGGTGCTCCTGTTCAGCTGCCTCGGCGCGGCCGCGCTGATCGGCACCGCCGGGCCGATCGGGCAGTTTTTCTTCAACAACGCGTCGACCGCGTCGACCGCCGCCGCCGCAATCATTGGGTTCGCCCCGGGTCTGCTCGGCTACGGCCTGTTCGCGGTGCTCACCCGGGCGCTCTACGCCCGGGGGGAGACCCGGGCGGCGACCGTGGCCACGGCGGTCGGCTGGCTGGTGGTTCCCGCCGCCGTCCTGCTGCTCGGCGTGCTGCTGCCGTTGCGGGAGCGGGTGCTCGCGGTGACGGCCGCCAACTCGGTGGGCATGCTGGTGCTCGGGGCGCTGCTGGTCGTGGCGGTGTGGCGCAGCGCCGGCCGTCCGGCGTTGGCCGGCGCGGCTCGGGCCGGGGCGGCCGGTGGCCTCGGTGGGGTGCTCGCCGCGCTCGCCGGGCTTGGCCTCACCCGCTGGCTCGACACGCCGGGCGGCGGCACCCCGACGATGGCGGCGGCACTCGGTCAGGGCATGCTGTCCGGGGTTCTGGTCGGGGCCGTGTTCCTCGCCGTGGTCTGGTTCGTCGACCGGCGGGACGTACGGCCACTGCTCGTCGGGGTGCTGCGGCGCCTGGGCCGGGCGGGCCGGCGGGGGTCGCGGGACCGGGCCGGCACGCCGCCGCCGGGCACGGTCCCCCCGGAGCGGGGCGACGGGAAGGAGACGGTGTCTCGGTGAGCGCGAGGAGTGAGCCGGGTCTGCCCATTCTGCCCACCGGATGGTCGGGCACCATTGCGCTGCTGCTCGCCTCCAGCACCGGCGGAGTGGGTCAGCACGTCCGTTCGGTGGC
This sequence comes from Micromonospora sp. NBC_00389, assembly GCF_036059255.1. Classification (NCBI taxonomy): domain Bacteria; kingdom Bacillati; phylum Actinomycetota; class Actinomycetes; order Micromonosporales; family Micromonosporaceae; genus Micromonospora; species Micromonospora sp. NBC_00389. The sequence continues at coordinate 4,123,616 of NZ_CP107947.1, forward strand.
GCGTGGTCTCGTGGCGGCCGGCGCGAGCGTGCTGGTCTGCGGGCCGGCGGCGACGCAGGAGCAGTTCGACTTCGCCGGTGTCGGCGCGCGTTTCCAGCCGGTGGAGATCCCGGCCAGCCCGACCCCGGCCGACGCGCGCGCGGTGCTCGCCCTGCGCCGGACGCTCGCCGCCGAGCAGGTCGATGTGGTGCACGCGCACGGGCTGCGGGCCGGGTTGGTGGCCGTGCTGGCCCGCCCGTCCGCCCCGCTGATCGTCACCTGGCACAACGCGGTGCTCGCGGGCGGGCTGCGGGGCGGTGTGTCCCGGCTCGCCGAGCGGGTGGTGGCCCGGGGTGCCCGGGTGGCCCTCGGCGCCTCCGCGGACCTGGTGCAACGGGCTGCCGCGCTGGGCGCCGCCGATGCCCGGCTCGCCCCGGTCGCCGCGCCGGCGCTGCCCGCGCCGCGCCGACGTCCGGCCGCCGTCCGGGCTGAGTTCGGCGTCCGCCCGGATCAGCCGCTGATCGTCTCGGTCGGTCGGCTGCACCCGCAGAAGCGCTACGACGTGCTGATCGACGCGGCGGCCCGCTGGCGTACCCGCACACCGCCGCCGGTCGTGGTGATCGCCGGGAGTGGCCCGGCCTACCTGCCGTTGGCCGCCCGGACGTCCGCGGCCCGCGCCCCGGTGACCCTGCTGGGGCACCGCACCGATGTGGCCGACCTGCTCGCCGGCGCGGACCTCGCGGTGGTGACCAGCGACTGGGAGGCCCGGCAGCTCTTCGCGCAGGAGGCGCTGCGGGCCGGCGTACCGCTGGTGGCCACCGCGGTCGGCGGGCTGCCGGAGCTGGTCGGCGACGCCGCCACGCTGGTCCCCGCCGGCGACGTGGACGCGGTCGACGCGGCGGTGCGCGCGTTGCTGGACGACCCGGCGGCCCGCGCCGAGTTGGGCCGGCGCGGCGCCGAGCGGGCGGCGACGTGGCCCACCGAGGCGGACACCGTCGCGGCGCTGGCCGCCCTGTACGGCGAGTTGGCCGCGGACCCTGCCGGTCCGGCGGCCCCGGACTCCGACGCCCCGATGACGGGACACCGGTGATGCTGCGCCGACTCGCCCCCGCCCTGTTGACCGTGCTCGTGGTGGCGCTGGGCATCACCGCGTTGGCGGCCCGCCCACCCCAGGGCACCCCGCAGCGCACCGCCGACTTCGTGGTGCTCGCCGGGATCGCGGGGCTGCGCTGGGAGGACGTGGATCCGCAGAGCACCCCGACGCTGTGGCGGATGGCCCAGGACGGGTCGATCGGTTCCCTGTCGGTGCGCTCCGCGCACCGGCCCACCTGCCCCGTGGACGGGTGGTTGACCCTGGGCGCGGGCAGCTTCGCGGCCTGGAACGGCAGCCGGACGGCCGGCGGCTGCCCGGCGACGGGGGTGGCCGTCGAGCAACCGGACGGCATCGGCGCGAACCTGCCCGACCAGGAGAGCGTGGTCCACTACAACCAGCAGGTGCTGCCCTGGGGCACAGTGCCGGGGTCGCTGGCGGAGTCGGTGCGCTGCTCGGTCGCGGTCGGCCCGGGCGCGGCCGTGGCCGCCGCCCGCCCGTTCGGCCGGGTCGACCGGTACGCCTCCGCGCTGCCGGAGGATCCGCGTGGGCTGCTCGGCTCGTGTGTGCTGAGCATCGTCGACCTGGGCACGGTCGACGGGTCCGACCCTGCGGTGCGCGCCGAGGAGGCCCGTGCGGCGGACGCTCAGCTGGCTCGGGTGCTGGCTGCCCGGCCGCCGCGGTCGCTGGTGCTGGTCGCCGGGATCTCCGACACCGCCCAGCCGTCCCGGTTGCACGTGGCGGTCGCCGACGGGCCGGGCTGGGAGCGGGGCTGGCTCACCTCGGCCAGCACGGGGCGGGACGGGTACCTGCAACTTGTCGACCTCGCACCGACCGCCCTGGCCGCGCTGGGTCGGCCGATGCCGGAGCGGCTCTTCCTCGGCCGGGCGGCGGTGAGTACGGACGGTCGTCCGGCCGACCTGGCGGAGGCGATCAACGCTCCGGCGGACGCCGACCGGGAGGCGGCCGCCCAGCGGACGGTCTCCGGTGGGTTCTTCACCCTGCTCGCCGGGGTGCAGGTGCTGCTGGCCCTCGCGGTGCTGCCGCTGCTGCGCCGGGCACGCCCGCACGCGGGCCCGAGTGGGCCGACGCCGGTGTCCGGGCGGGTCATGTCGGTGGCGGAGCTGGTGCTGGTGGCGGCGGCGTTGACCGTGCCGGCCGCGCTGCTCGCCGACGCGGTGCCCTGGTGGCGGGGCGAGCACCCCGGTTGGATCTTCGCCGGTGTCACCGCGCTGCTGGTGGCGGCCGGCACCGCGGCGGTCCGGTTCACCCCCGGGTACGCCGGCACCCTCGGCCCGTTCGGCGCGGTGGCCGGCCTCACCACCCTCGTCGTCGGGCTGGACGTGCTCACCGGCGCCCGCCTGCAGCTCAACGGGGTGGTCGGCTACTCGGCGTTGCAGGGTGGCCGGTACGCCGGCCTGAGCACGGTCGGGCTGGGGGTGTTCCTGGCCGGCGCGCTGTTGAGTGGTGGCTGGCTCGCCCAGCGGGTGCACCGCGGTTGGCGGCCGGCGGTGATGGTGGCCGTGGGTGGGCTCGCCGTGGTGGTGGTCGGGAGCCCGTATCTGGGTGCCGACCCGATCGGTGCGATCGCGCTCACCGCCGGGCTGAGCGTGGCCGCGGTGATCAGCGCTGGCGGTTGGTTGACGATCAGCCGGCTGGCCTGGGCCACCATGGCCGCCCTGGCGGTCGGCATCGGCTTCGCCGTGGTGGACCTGCGCCGTCCGGCGGCGGAGCGGGGCAGCCTGGGCCGGTTCCTGTCCGCCGTCGGCGACGGCACCGGCGGGTTCGCCATGCACCGGTCCAGCACGGAGAACTTCGAGACGTTGGTCAACAGTCCGCTGACCGTGCTGGCTCTGGCCGGGGCGCTGTTGGTGTGGTTCGCCCTGTTGCAGCCGTGGGGCGGGCTGATGCGGCTGTTCGGCATCTACCCGGCCGTCCGGGCCGCACTGGCCGGCACCGCGGTCGCCGCGGTGCTCGGTGGCGTGCTTGACGGCGCGGCGCTGGACGTCGCGGGCGCCGCCGCCGCGTTGGTGGTGCCGATGGCCGCGCTGGCCTCGCTGCGGGTGCTCGGGCACGCCGCCGACCGGACCCGTCCGGGCGGGAGCCGCGCTCGTGACGACGGTGCCGACGACGATTCTGGCTCCGGCTCCGGCGGCGCTGGTCCGGCCGGTGGTGGTGACGGCCCGACCGGCGGTGGTGGGCCCTTGGGCGCGGTGCACCCCCGTCCGATCAGCGGCGCACCCGCCGGTCCACCACGGCCGGTCGCGTCACCCGCGGTTCCCGACGTGCCGGCTGACCGGGTCAGCGACGGCTCCAGCGCTGACGAACCGGTTGAGCCGCCCTCGGGAGGGCCGATGCCGAACGCCCCGGCGGGGTCGCCCGTGGCGCCGGCGCAGCGACCGGCCGATCCGTCGGAGGAGGTCACCCCGACGGTGGCGGGGCCGCCCCGGGAGGGCACCCGGTCGTCGAGCGAGGTGGCCGCTCCCTGAGCGTCGGGCGTCGTCGTGATGGCCCGTTGGTGTCCCAGCCGGGTGCGGCCTTCGAGTACCCGCTCGGGAGGTGTTACCGTGGAATCCCGTGGATCGCGTGATCAATTTTGCTGATCAAGCACGGCGGTCTGCATGACCGCGACAGACGACACGGGAGCAGGCCTTGGCCCCATCAGCACGGACGACCAGGCACATTTTCGTCACCGGGGGCGTCGCCTCCTCGCTGGGTAAGGGCCTCACCGCCTCCAGCCTCGGCAACCTGTTGACCGCGCGCGGGCTGCGCGTGGTGATGCAGAAACTCGACCCCTACCTCAACGTCGACCCCGGAACGATGAACCCGTTCCAGCACGGCGAGGTCTTCGTCACCGAGGACGGCGCCGAGACCGACCTCGACGTCGGGCACTACGAGCGGTTCCTGGACCGGGCGTTGTCCGGTAAGGCGAACGTCACCACCGGCCAGATCTACTCCGACGTGATCGCCAAGGAGCGGCGCGGCGAGTACCTGGGTGACACCGTCCAGGTCATCCCGCACATCACCAACGAGATCAAGTCGCGGATCGTGGCGATGGCCGACCCGGACGACGACGGTCACCTGCCCGACGTGGTGATCACCGAGGTCGGCGGCACGGTCGGCGACATCGAGTCGCTGCCGTTCCTGGAGGCGATCCGTCAGGTCCGCCACGACCTGGGCCGGGACAACTGCTTCTACCTGCACGTTTCGCTGGTGCCGTACCTGGCGCCGTCGGGTGAGCTGAAGACCAAGCCGACCCAGCACTCGGTGGCGCAGTTGCGCAACATCGGTATCCAGCCGGACGCCATCGTGCTGCGCTGCGACCGGGAGATCCCGCAGAAGCTCAAGGAGAAGCTGTCGCTCTACTGCGACGTCGACGCCGAGGCGGTCGTCGCGGCGCCGGACGCGCCGAGCATCTACGACATCCCGAAGGTGCTGCACCGTGAGGGGCTGGACGCGTACGTGGTGCGCCGGCTCGGGCTCTCCTTCCGGGACGTGGACTGGGCCAGCTGGGACGACCTGCTGGAGCGGGTGCACCGGCCCCGGCACACGGTCACGGTCGCGGTGGTCGGCAAGTACGTCGACCTGCCCGACGCGTACCTGTCGGTGAGTGAGGCGATCCGGGCGGCCGGCTTCGGCCACCGGGCCCGGGTGCAGCTGCGCTGGGTGCCCAGCGACGAGTGCGTCACCCCGGCCGGCGCCGCGGCGGCCCTGGCCGGCGTGGACGGCATCCTCATCCCCGGCGGCTTCGGGGTACGCGGCATCGAGGGCAAGATCGGCACCGCCCGGTACGCCCGGGAGAACGGCATCCCGCTGCTCGGCCTCTGTCTCGGCCTGCAATGCATGACCATCGACGTGGCCCGCCACCTGGCCGGCCTGGACGGCGCCAACTCCCTGGAGTTCGACGAGCAGGCCAAGCATCCGGTCATCGCCACGATGGCCGACCAGGAGGACATCGTCGCCGGCAAGGGCGACCTGGGCGGCACCATGCGGCTCGGGGCGTACCCCGCGACGCTGACCGAGGGCTCGATCGTCGCCGAGGCGTACGGCAGCACTGACATCAGCGAGCGGCACCGGCACCGCTACGAGGTGAACAACGCCTACCGCGACGCGCTGACCAAGGCCGGCCTGCACATCTCCGGCACCTCGCCGGACGGTCGGCTGGTCGAGTTCATCGAGCTGGACCGGGGTCTGCACCCGTTCTTCGTGGCCACCCAGGCGCACCCGGAGCTGAAGAGCCGCCCCACCCGCCCGCACCCGCTGTTCGCCTCGTTCGTCAAGGCCGCCGTGGCGTACTCGCAGGCCGACCAGTTGCCGGTCGACCTGGACGCGGCCACGGAGGCCCCGACGGCGCGTAAGGCCGCCCGCAACGGCGCCGCGACGAAGGCAACGTCCGCGTCGTGAGCGCTGTCGAGCACCGCTACGAGGTGCGCTCCAGCGAGGAGCGTTACCGGGGCCGGATCTTCACCGTGGTCAGCGAGGAGGTGACCATGCCGGGCGGCGGGACCGCGCGGCGGGACCTCGTGCGGCACGTCGGGGCGGTGGCCGTGGTGGCGCTCGACGACGCCGGCCAGGTGGTGCTGATCCGGCAGTACCGGCACCCGGTCGGGCGGCACCTGTGGGAGCTTCCGGCCGGGCTGATGGACGTCTCCGGCGAGGAGTTGCCGGCCGCCGCGTTGCGGGAGCTGGCCGAGGAGGCCGACCTCACCGCCGGCCGCATCGACGCGCTGGTCGACCTGCACAGCTCACCCGGGTTCACCAACGAGCTGGTCCGGGTCTACCTGGCCCGGGAGTTGGCCGACGTGCCGGCCGATGAGCGCCACGAGCGCAGCGACGAGGAGGCCGACCTCCAGATCGTCCGGATCGACCTGGACGAGGCGGTCGGCATGGTCCTGGCCGGCGAGATCACCAACGCCTCCGCGGTGGCCGGGCTGCTGGCCACGGCCCGGGCCCGGGACACCGGCTGGTCGGCGCTGCGCCGCGCGGACACGCCGTTGCCGCGCTGAGAGTCGCCGGGGCCGCACACGTGGCACCGGCGAGGAGTACGCGCAGAGGGGCCCCGCGGCACGCCGCGGGGCCCCTTCGCTGTTGGTCCGGCGGGTCAGTCGCGCAGCGGCCGGCCCTGCGCGTCCGTGCCGCCGTTCACCAGGATGAGGATGCCGTCGATGACGCCCCAGAGCGCCCCGACGCCACAGGTCACGAGGCTCACCACGAGCTGCAGCACAGCGATCTTGGTGTGTCCGGTGTAGAACCGACCGGCGCCGAAGGTGCCGAGCAGGATGCCGAGGATGCCCGCGACGACCTTGCTCTTGTCGGAGTAACCGGGGGCGTACCCCGGCTGGTATTGAGGAGTGGTCATGGGCCGACACACTAGTGATCCACTCGCTCCTTGTCCGCACCGGTATCCGCCAGATGGGACGATAATGGGCGAACATTGTCCTGTCGGCTGAGGTGGCCTCCCACCGCCGGCCCGGTCGGTCGCCCTGACACTCCGTCAGGACACCCGGGCACCGATTGCCACTGTGCTGGCTCGCGGCGGCGCCGGGCGCGCCTAGACTGCCGCCGGCGGGACCGGTGGACCGTGGTGGCAATGGGGCCATCGCGGCACCGAGCAGTCGGGGGAGAGCAGCCCCGAAGAGAGGTGTCTGCATCGTGAAGGTCGGAATCCCTCGCGAGGTCAAGAACCACGAGTACCGCGTGGCGATCACGCCGGCGGGCGTCAACGAGTTCACCCGCAGCGGTCACCAGGTCTTCGTCGAGTCCGGCGCCGGGGTCGGCTCCAGCATCACCGATGAGGAGTTCGCCGCGGCGGGCGCCAAGATCCTGGCCACCGCCGACGAGGTGTGGGAGACCGCCGAGCTGGTGCTCAAGGTCAAGGAGCCGATCGCCGAGGAGTACCACCGGATGCGCGAGGGGCAGGTGCTCTTCACCTACCTGCACCTGGCCGCCTCCAAGGTCTGCACCGACGCGCTGGTCGACCGGAAGGTCACCGCCATCGCGTACGAGACCGTCGAGCTGCCCGACCGGTCGCTGCCGCTGCTCGCCCCGATGTCCGAGGTGGCCGGCCGGCTCGCCCCGCAGGTGGGCGCCTTCTACATGATGCGTACCGGCGGTGGACGCGGCGTGCTGCCCGGCGGCGTCTCGGGCGTGTACGCGGCCAAGACCGTGGTCATCGGCGCCGGTGTCTCCGGCATGAACGCCGCTGCCATCGCGCTGGGCCTCCAGTCCGAGGTGCTGCTGCTGGACAAGAACGTCGCCCGGCTGCGCCAGGCCGACGCCATCTACCGCGGCCACCTGCAGACCGTCGCGTCCAACGCGTACGAGATCGAGCGGGCCGTGCTCGACGCCGACCTGGTCATCGGCGCCGTGCTGGTGCCCGGTGCCAAGGCGCCGACCCTGATCTCCAACGAGTTGGTCTCCCGGATGAAGCAGGGCAGCGTTCTCGTCGACATCGCCATCGACCAGGGCGGCTGCTTCGAGGACTCGCGCCCGACCACGCACGCCGACCCGGTCTACAAAGTGCACGAGTCGATCTTCTACTGCGTGGCGAACATGCCCGGCGCGGTGCCGAACACCAGCACCTACGCGCTGACCAACGTCACCCTGCCGTACGCCTTGGAGCTGGCCAACCAGGGCTGGCGCGAGGCGCTGCGCCGCGACCCGGCGCTGGCGCTGGGCCTGAACACCCACGACGGCCAGGTCACCTACGGCCCGGTCGCCGAGGCGCACGGCATGAGCGTGCTCCCGCTGGCCGACGCGCTGGCCTGAGCGGTGGCGGGCTGACCGGCATTGCGGCCCCGGCCGGCGCGGGCGAGCAGCCCGCGCCGGCCCTGCGCCGTGCCGTGCGCGGCTACCTCGACCACCTCACCGTCGAGCGTGGACTGTCCGCGAACACCCTGGCCTCGTACCGCCGGGATCTGGACCGTTACCTCGCGACCCTGGTCGATGCCGGCGTCGCCGACCTCGCGTCGGTCGGCGCCGGCGTCGTCGAATCGCATCTGGCCCGGCTGCGCGCCGGCGACGACGCGCACCCCCCGCTGGCGGTCTCCTCCGCCGCCCGCGCGGCCAGCGCGGTGCGCGGCCTGCACCGCTTCGCCCTGCGGGAGGGCCTGGCCGGCGCCGACCCCAGCCGCGACGTCCGCCCGCCCACCCCGCCGCGCCGGCTGCCCCGCGCGTTGCCGGTCGACGACGTGGTCCGGCTGCTGGAGACCGCCGGCCCGGTCACCGCGACCGGTGACGGTGCGCCGCTCGCGCTCCGCGACCGGGCGCTGCTGGAGTTCCTGTACGGCACCGGCGCGCGGATCTCCGAGGCGGTCGGCGCCGCCGTGGACGACCTCGACACCGACGAGGGCACCGCGCTGCTGCGCGGCAAGGGCGGCCGGATGCGGCTGGTGCCGATCGGCGGGTACGCCGTCGAGGCGGTGCGCGCCTACCTGGTCCGGGCCCGGCCCGGGCTGGCCGCCGCCGGCCGGGGCACCCCGGCGGTCTTCCTCAACGCGCGCGGCGGAGCGCTGACCCGGCAGGGCGCCTGGGCCATCCTGCGCCGCGCCGCCGGCCGGGCCGGGCTACCGGTCGACGGGCCCGCCGCGGTCTCCCCGCACACCCTGCGCCACTCCTACGCCACCCACCTGCTCGACGGCGGCGCCGACGTACGGGTGGTCCAGGAGTTGCTCGGTCACGCGTCGGTGACCACCACCCAGGTCTACACCTTGGTCACTGTGGAGCGGCTGCGCGAGGTGTACGCCACCGCCCACCCGCGCGCCCTCGGCTGAGCCCGGTCGGGGTCGGTCCCGACACGCCGGGCCGGTGCCGAACCCCCTGCTGGTCGGTGGCGTACAGTCGGCATCGGCGCGGACCTCCTGGGGCGACACGACCGGGGTGCGCAGCGGCGCCGCGAAGGACGTCGGACGGCTCCGACGCCGGGTGGGTCGTCGGGAGGGGGCAAACGAGGACATGGCTGGCAACGGTGACCGTGCCGAGACCTGGACGTCGGAGCTCCGCGAGCAGCAGGCCACGCTCGGTGCGGACCTGGGTCCGGCGGATCCGGCGGCCTACACAATGCGCAAGCCCATCCCCGAGCCGATGCCCACCGATCGGCACGGCCCGGCGCGCATCATCGCGATGGCCAACCAGAAGGGCGGCGTCGGCAAGACCACCACCACCATCAACCTGGGCGCGGCGCTGGCCGAGTACGGCCGCAAGGTGCTGCTGGTCGACTTCGACCCGCAGGGCGCGCTCTCGGTGGGGCTGGGGGTCAACCCGCACAACCTCGACCTGTCCATCTACAACCTGCTCATGCAGGACGACATCCTCGCCGAGGACGTCGTGATCAAGACCGACGTGGCGGGCCTGCACCTGCTGCCGGCCAACATCGACCTCTCCGCCGCCGAGATCCAGCTCGTCAACGAGGTGGCCCGGGAGATGGCCCTGGCCCGGGTGCTGCGCACGGTCCGCAAGGAGTACGACTACATCCTGATCGACTGCCAGCCCTCGCTCGGCCTGCTGGCGATCAACGCGTTGACCGTCGCGCACGGGGTGCTCATCCCGCTCGAATGCGAGTTCTTCAGCCTGCGCGGTGTGGCGCTGCTGCTGGACACCATCGACAAGGTGCGCGAGCGGCTCAACTTCGACCTGGAGCTCGAGGGCATCCTCGCCACCATGTACGACAGCCGCACCACGCACTGCCGGCAGGTGCTCCAGCGGGTCGTGGAGGCGTTCGGCGACAAGGTCTACCAGACGGTCATCACCAAGACGGTGAAGTTCCCCGAGTCCACCGTGGCCGGTGCTCCGATCACCACCCTGGACCCGGCGTCCTCCGGGGCGCGCAACTACCGTCAGCTGGCCCGTGAGGTGATCGCCGCCCAGTCGGAGCGGTAGCCGGAACGCCCGGTGTCCGTCTCGTGGACTACGGTCGTCCGGTGACCGCGCCACCCCTCGACCCGCCGGCCGGGCCGCCCGAGGCCACCGCCCCGACGGTCGCCGCCGAGCTGGCCGCCGAGGTCGACGGTGTGCTGCCCGCCGGAGACGCCCCCGAGGTCAGCGGCTTCACCGTCCGGCTGGCCAACTTCACCGGCCCGTTCGACCTGCTGCTGCAACTGATCGGCAAGCACAAACTCGACGTCACCGAGGTGGCCCTGCACAAGGTCACCGACGAGTTCATCGCCTACATCCGAGCCATGGGCGACAAATGGGACCTGGACGAGGCCAGCGAGTTCCTGCTGATCGCCGCCACCCTGCTCGACCTGAAGGCCGCGCGGCTGCTGCCCGCAGCCGAGGTGGAGGACGAGGCGGACCTCGCCCTGCTGGAGGCGCGGGACCTGCTCTTCGCCCGGCTGTTGCAGTACAAGGCGTACAAGGAGGCGGCGGCGCACATCGCCGAGCTGGAGGCGGTCGGCGGTCGGCGGTACCCACGGGCGGTCAGCCTGGAGCCCCGGTACGCCGAGGCGCTGCCCGACCTGGTGCTCGGCATCGGCCCACAGCGACTGCTGAAGCTGGCCGTGAAGGCGATGACCCCGAAGCCGGTGCCGGAGGTCTCCATCGCCCACGTGCACATGGTCCGGGTCAGCGTCCGGGAGCATGCGGCGATCCTCGCCGCCCGGCTGCGCCGGGCCGGCACGGCGACCTTCTCGCTGCTCTGCGCCGACTGCGAGGCCACGCTGGAGGTGGTGGCCCGCTTCCTCGCGCTGCTGGAGCTCTACCGGGAGGGCCTGGTGGAGTTCGTGCAGGAGCAGGCCCTGGAGGAGCTGACCGTACGCTGGACCGGCCCGGCTGACGGCGACACCGAACTGCACGTCGACGAGTACGCCGGCACCCCGGCCGAGCAGGAGTCAACCGCCGCGCAGGTGGTGCCCATCGACCCGGAGCCGGATGGCGTGCTGACGGGGGTGGAGCCGGAGGCCGTGCTGACGGAGCAGGAGCCGACCGACGCGTTGGTGGGCGAGGTCGGGGGACCGGACGGGACGGAAACGACGGAGGGTGAGCGGGATGAGTGACGAGGAACGCCAGGACTCCCTGGCCGACCAGGCCGCCGCCTGGGTCCCCCCGTGGGAGCGCCCCCGCCCGCCCGCTCCCACCTCTCCGGAAGCCGACGAAGACCCCGCGGCCGAACTGCCGCCGGAGACGTCTGTCACGACCCCAACGCCCGCTGCGGAAGATCGTGGAGGGCAGCCACCCCTCCAGGGGCCGGAATTTTCCAAGATCTCTGCCGAGTCCGACGAGTTTGGCGTGGCAGATGAGCCCGCCGAGCCCATTGAGCGCGACGAGGCGGCTGAGCGCGATGCGTCCAGTGAGCCCGATGCGACAGAGACCAGTGCGGTGGCCGGCGCCGATGAGGCCAAGCCCCGTCAGCCCGATGAGGCTGGAGAGGGCGAAGCGGGCGCGGCCGTGGGGGAGAGCGGCGCTGGGGACGTACCCCATCGGCTGGCGGCGGGGCGGCGGCGGGCGCCGGTCGTGCCGGAGCCCGCGCCGGAGCTGTCCGACGCCGAGCTGCGCGGCGCGCTGGAGGCGATCCTGCTGGTGGTCGACGAGCCGGTCAGCGAGTTGATCCTGGCCCAGGTGCTGGAGCAGCCGGCTGAGCGGGTCGGGCCGATGCTCGACGAGATCGCCGCCGGCTACACCGCCGCCGGGCACGGGTTCGAGCTGCGTAGGGCGGCTGGCGGATGGCGGCTGTACACCCGGCCGGAATACGCGACCTATGTCGAACGGTTCGTGTTGGACGGGCAGTCCGTACGGCTGACCCAGGCGGCGCTGGAGACGCTCGCCGTGGTCGCCTACAAGCAGCCGGTGACCCGTTCGCGGATCTCGGCCATCCGGGGTGTGAACTGCGATGGGGTCATCCGTACGCTGGTAACTCGCGGCCTTGTCGAGGAGTGCGGCGCCGAACCGGACAGCGGGGCGTTCCTCTACCGGACCACCACGCTGTTCCTGGAAAAGCTCGGGCTGAACACCGTCGACGAGCTGCCGCCACTCGCACCCTTCCTGCCCGACGACGTAGAAGAGCTTGCTGATGCGACCCGATAACCGTTCCCCCAAACCCGACGCCCCCGTCTACGAGGGTGCCGAGCGCCTGCAGAAGGTGCTCGCCGCCGCCGGCGTGGGTTCCCGGCGTGCCTGCGAGGACCTGATCTTCCGCCGCCGGGTCACCGTGGACGGGCGGGTGGCCAAGCTCGGCGACAAGGTCGACCCGGCCACCGCGGTGATCCACGTGGACGGCGAGCGCCTCCAGGTCGACACTCGCCTGGTCTACGTGGCGATGAACAAGCCGCGCGGGGTGGTTACCACCATGGCGGACGATAAGGGACGCAACGAGCTGGCCGAGTTCATTGGCAACCGGGTGGAGCAGCGGGTCTACCACGTCGGGCGGCTCGACGCGGACAGCGAGGGCCTGCTGCTGCTCACCAACGACGGCACCCTCGCGCACAAGCTCATGCACCCCTCGTACGAGGTGCTGAAGACCTACCTCGCCGAGGTGGTCGGGCCGATCCCGCGCAACCTGAGCAAGCGGCTGCTGGCCGGCGTCGAGCTGGAGGACGGGCCGGTCAAGGTCGACTCGTTCAAGGTGATCGACACCCTGGGCAAGACCGCCCAGGTGGAGCTGAGCCTGCACGAGGGGCGCAAACACATCGTCCGGCGGTTGCTGGCCGAGGTCGGACACCCGGTCACGCGGCTGGTACGTACCTCGATCGGGCCCATCCGGCTGGGTGACCTGCGGACCGGGCGGATCCGGCGGTTGACCAACGCCGAGGTCGCCGCCCTGTTCAACGCGGTGGGTGACTGACCCCCGGGTTCGGGGTACGGCTTTCGGTAGGCTCCCCGACGGCCCGGACGCCGGCCGCGCGGGTGGCGCGGGTCGCGTCGCGCGGCACCGCGCGCGGTGCGCGGCGAGCTGCGGGCATGATTGATGACGATAAACAAACCGCTTGCGGCGCCGGAAGGCCGGCGATCCGTGAGGTACGGGCTGAGGAGGACGACGGTGGAGGAAAACGTACGGGCCGGGCGATGTGTGGTCGCCGTGGACGGGCCGTCCGGTTCGGGTAAGTCCACCGTCTCGCGGCGGCTCGCCGTCAGCATCGGTGCGCGCTACCTGGACACCGGGGCGATGTACCGGGCGATCACGTGGGCCGTGCTGCGCTCCGGCGTCGACCTCACCGACGCCGCGTCGGTGGCGAAGGTCGCCGGCGAGGTGGATCTGCGCGTCGGCACCGACCCGCAGGGGTACGGCGTGACCGTCGACGGGGTGGGCGTGGACGCGGAGATCCGCGGTGCCGAGGTGACCGGGGCGGTCTCCGCCGTCGCCGCGGTGCCGGCGGTCCGCGAGCTGCTGGTCGGCCGGCAGCGCGAGATGATCGGCAACGCCGGCCGGATCGTGGTCGAGGGCCGTGACATCGGTTCGGTGGTGGCGCCGGACGCCGACCTGAAGGTCTTCCTGACCGCCTCCGAGGCGGCCCGGGCGGCCCGGCGCAGCGCCGAGGACGCCGCCGACGTGGCGGCCACCGCCGCGGACCTGGCCCGCCGGGACCGGCTCGACTCGACCCGCAAGGTCAACCCGCTGGCCCAGGCCCCGGACGCCGTGGTGCTGGACACCACCGAGTTGGGCATCGACGAGGTCGTGGCCCAGCTGCGGGACCTGCTCACCGAGCGGAGCGTGGCATGAGCGAGGGTGCAGGGTGGGTCGAGCTGCGTGAGCCCGACATCGCCGTCGAGGAACCGACCGGCCCGCAGCCGGTGGTGGCCGTGGTCGGCCGCCCCAACGTGGGTAAGTCCACACTGGTCAACCGGATCATCGGCCGACGGCAGGCGGTCGTCGAGGACATCCCCGGGGTGACCCGGGACCGGGTGCCGTACGACGCGCAGTGGAACGGCCGGGCGTTCACCGTGGTGGACACCGGCGGTTGGGAACCGGACGCGAAGGACCGGGCCGCGGCCATCGCGGCGCAGGCCGAGACGGCGGTGGTGACCGCCGACGTGGTGCTCTTCGTGGTCGACGCGATGGTGGGCTCCACCGACGTGGACGAGGCCGCGGTGAAGATGCTGCGACGCAGCGCCAAGCCGGTGATCCTGGTGGCGAACAAGGCCGACAACACCTCCATCGAGATGGAGGCGACGTCGCTCTGGTCGCTGGGCCTCGGCGAGCCGTTCCCGGTCTCCGCGCTGCACGGACGGGGCTCGGGCGACCTGCTGGACGCCATCCTCGCCGCGCTGCCGGAGGCGCCGGCGATCGTGGAGAACCGGCCGCGCGGGCCGCGCCGGGTGGCGCTGGTCGGGCGGCCGAACGTGGGCAAGTCCAGCCTGCTCAACCGCTTCTCAGGCGAGGAGCGGGCGGTCGTCGACTCGGTCGCCGGCACCACCGTCGACCCGGTGGACAGCCTGGTCGAGATCGGCGGTCAGACCTGGCAGTTGGTGGACACGGCCGGGCTGCGCAAGCGGGTCGGCCAGGCCAGCGGCACCGAGTACTACGCCAGCCTGCGCACCGCGGCGGCGATCGAGGCCGCCGAGGTGGCCGTGGTGCTGCTGGACGCCAGCGAACCGATCAGCGAGCAGGACCAGCGGATCCTGTCGATGGTCACCGAAACCGGCCGGGCGCTGGTCATCGCGTTCAACAAGTGGGACCTGGTCGACGCCGACCGCCGGTACTACCTGGACAAGGAGATCGACCGGGAGCTGCGCCGCATCCCCTGGGCGATCCGGTTGAACCTGTCGGCGATGACCGGCCGGGCGGTCGACAAGCTGGCCCCGGCGCTGAACAAGGCGCTGGCCAGCTGGGAGACCCGGGTACCGACCGCGCACCTCAACCAGTGGCTGACCGCGTTGGTGCAGGCCACCCCGCACCCGATCCGCGGTGGGCGCGCGCCGCGCATCCTGTTCGCCACCCAGGCCGGAGTGGCACCGCCGCGATTCGTGCTCTTCACCACCGCCCCGCTGGACGCCGGCTACCAGCGCTTCGTCGAGCGCAAGCTCCGCGAGGAGTTCGGGTACGAGGGCAGCCCGATCGAGATCTCGGTCCGCCCCCGCAAGAAGCTCGGCCCCGGCGGCCGAGGCAAGGCACACGGCTGACGTTCTCTCTGCAAAGTGCCGGATGGGTCCTAGCCCATCCGGCACTTTTCTCCCCACCCTCCCACCTATCCTCCTAGGACGCTCTAGGGGTTGTGCCGTGCTTCGGTGATGCCGCGACCCGGGTGGGGCCTGTGCGGAGGGCCGAGGGCTGCTGCGCTACGCTGTACCGGCTGTCGCGGGCGAAAGCACGCGGGGGCGGGACGTGGCGCAGCTTGGTAGCGCACTTGACTGGGGGTCAAGGGGTCGTCGGTTCGAATCCGGCCGTCCCGACGTAGGTGAGGGGCCATCTCGGAAGATTGAGACGGCCCCTTTGTCGTACCTGGGTGACTAACTGAGTGACTATGCCTCAGCGTCGAAGATCCGGTCCATGGCGACTGCGCCGCTCAGGAGCACCGGCCGCAATTGGTGCCGGTAGACGCTTTCGGTGACAGTCGTACCGGAGTGGCCGCAGAGGTCCGCGATTTGTTCAAGGCTCATGCCGCTGTCCGAGAGCAGGGACACGAAGCTGTGCCGCAGCTCGCGGGGAGTCCAGTCGCGCGGGTCGAGGCCCGCTTTGGCGACGACGGGGCGGAAGGCCCGAAGCACGTTGTGCCGATCGAGGGCCGTGCCGGTGGCGGAAGCGAAGACAAGGCGATCAGCGGCAGGCTGATCCTGGCGATCCCGGTGGGTGGTGAGCGCGGTGACGCACCGGGCCGGCAGAGCCAGGGTGCGACGTGACTTCTTGGTCTTGGTGTCTCCGTCGGAACGGACCGAGCGCCAGACCTGAATGGATGGCGGCACCGGGGGATCGTTGTTCGGCTTGCCGGTGAGGTTGACGTGTGCCCAGGTGAGGGCGCGCAGTTCCTCGGTGCGAGCGCCTGTCAGCAGTGACAGCACGATGTAGGCGTGCAACGAGCTGCCCTCGGCAGCGATCAGAAGCGCCTTGGCGTGGTCAAGCGTCAGCGACTTCGATGGACGGCCGCCGCGACCTATGGGCACTTCGCAGAGTGCCACGACGTTGCGCTTGACTCTGTCTCGCGCCATGGCTCGATTGACCGCGCGGTTGAGCAGCGAGTGGAGGAGCCGCAGTGTGCGGGTGCTCAGGTGTTGGGCTTTGCCCATGAGCCAGCGGTCGACATCGGTGGCGCTGAGATCCCGTAGCTTCCTCGCGCCGAGGTCGCTGATGATGTGGGAGCGCACAAGGATGGTGTAGTTGGTCTTCGTGCTCTCGGACTGGTTGCTCAGGCCGTAGGTGAGCCAGTCGGTGAGAGCGTCGGCCACGGTGTGTCCGTCCTGGACCAGGGCGAGGCCGTCTTCGTAGTCGCGGATCTTCTCGCGGAGCTTGGTGCGGGCTTCGGTTTTGGTTCTGCCGCTTCCTTTGCGCACGATGCGTTTGCCGGCCGGGGTGTAGCCGACGGTGATGGTGGCGATCCAGCGTTGCCGGGCTTCGTCCCAGTGCAGGCCGCCTTCTCCTCGGGCGCGGCGGGTGGTCATCGGGTGCCTCCTTTCTGGGCTTCGTGTTCGAGCAGGGCGACGTAGGCGGTGATCGCAGCGGCAGGTACCAGGCGGGTGCGGCCCTGGGTGACGGTGCGAAGCCGCTTGGCGCGGATCTGTTCGTAGATCACGGAGCGGGACAGGCTGAGCAGGGTCATGGCTTCGGAAATGCGGTAGAGCGCCTTTCTCTCGGGTGCGGTCAGGGTGGTGGGCAATGGGCTTCCTCTCCTCGGTTCGGTGGTTGACCGTCAAGCCGGTCTTGACGGTGAATTCGTGGGTGGGTCAGGCCACGGCGGCGAACTCCTCGCGGGCTACCTCGTGCCTCTCGCGGGCCATGGCGGCGGCGGTGTTGGCGAGCAGTGCGTCTCCGGTGGTGCGCCAGCCGGATCCGGCGTAGGTGAGGAGGCCGACGGTCAGCGTCGTCTCGTCTTCGGGTTGGTCGGGGTATTCGTGGCCGGTTTCGGTGCGTCGCCAGATGACGCGTGCGTCGCGCAGGATGCGGAAGGTGGTGGAGTAGCGGCGGCTCTTGGTGAGGAAGTGGCCGCCGAAGCCGAGCATGTGTGCCCACCGTCGGAGGTGTTGCCAGTCGCGGTCACGGCCGAGGGTCCAGCAGGCGTCGATGAGCCTTTCGGGGTGGCTGCCCTGGTGGTTGGCGTAGAGGTCGATGACCTCGCCGTCGAGGCGGCGGGACACGTGCCCGGTGGCCTCGGTGGACTTGGTGGCGTACTTGGCGAGGTACCCGGCGACTTTGCCGTCGGTGATCTCACCGTCAGCGGCGATGGGGCGTACGTCGACCTGCTCGCCCCAGGCAATGCGCCAGCCCGCCGGCTGTGCGGGGTGCGGTCGGGTGGTGAATGCGACGGTGGCGGCGGCGTGTTCGGCGGCGGCGACCAGGTCGTCAACGCCGAAGGCTGCCGGTGGTGGGATCACGGCGTCCGGGTCGGTGGGGTGGATGCCGTCGAGGCGGATGATGGCGTGGTAGTGCACGACGGCGCGGCGTTGCATCTCGGCGACCTTGCCGAACGACGGCTTGGCCGGTGGTACGCGACGCAGCCGGCCGGAGGCGGTGACCTGCTGCACCCAGGGCAGCCCGAGCTGTCGGGCGCGGGTGCGGAGGTTGCGGGTGATGGCGATAGTGGTGCGGCGCCACAACTCCGGGGCGGAGTGGTTCCACACGACCTGGGCGCCGTAGTCGTAGCAGTCCAGACACAACGGCTGGCCGAGCCGAGGATCGGTTTCGTCGTGACGCGCCCAGCAGACCGTGGGGTGGTCGTGCTCGCAGGGGCGGGCGGTGGGGTCGGTGGCGCGGCGGGGGTGGCAGGGTTCGGGCCGGCAGTCGCAGCGGCGGCGGTTGCCGCAGGTGTGCCGCTTGACGACGCGGGTGTGCACGGTGCCGAACGACGGGGCGGTGAAGGTGACGAACACCGCCGGATGCCCGGCCACGCTCGCGGGGATGCCTTTTCCGCCGGCGAGTCCGGCGCGCAGCAGCTGGTAGGCGTCGCGTTGGTAGGTGCGGGCGCAGGAGGGGCAGACGGCGTGGCGGCGGTTGCCGCACGGCTTGTAAATTTCCCCGTCCGGCATGTCCTCGGTGCGGGCGGCGGACAGGAGTTGGCCGGTGGCCCGGTCGACGGTGGCGACTTCCCCGGCGAGGCGGATGGGGTGGGAGCAGCCCGCGGCTGCCTTCACATGGTCGAGCCAGTCGAAGACGTTCGGGTCGGTGGCGCGGTAGAACGCGGACTCGTCCCGACCCATGAAGCCGGTCGACGCGGTGGGCCGGTGCCCCGGACCAGAGCGGATCTGATCCGGGGCAACGGCGATGAGGTCAGCGGCCACGGGTGCGGGTCGCCTTCATCGGGAGATGGGTGATGGGGCCGGTGGCGAACGGGTTGGGTCCGTCGAAGATCCGGCTCAGCAGGGAGGCCACGGGTGCGGGCAGGTCGGCCCGGTGGTGCTCCCACAGGTAGATGTCGCGGACGAGTTGGTAGGTCTTCGGCAGCTCCACACCGTCGCGAGCGGCGAGGATCTTCAATCGGCCGATGAGTTGGACCGGTTCCCAGCCTCGGACAAGGCGGGGTTGACGCCACCGGTAGGCGGCAGGGGTCGAGGTGGTCATCAGGCCACCGCCGTAGCGGTGCGGGTGCCGCTGGTGAGGGCGGCGTGCCAGCGGTGGGCGACCGTGTGTGCGGTCAGCGGGGCCGGGTGGTGCGCCATAGCGCGTAGGAAGACCCCGGCGTTGGTTTTGGTCCAGTTCCACCGGTTGGTGTCGGGGAACAGATGGCCTTCGAGCTGGTAGTTGCGGGCCAGCAGAGCGTGAGCGGCCAGGTCGCCAACCTGGCGGATGAGGTCGATGCCGAGGTCATTGATCACGGCGGTGATCGTGGCCATCATGCGGCCGATGCCCCCGTCAGGAGACGTGTCGTCGTTGTAGGTGCGGTGGAAATTCGCGGCGTAGAAGATGACGCGAACCTCTGCCTCGGTGAGGGCTTCGAAGTCGACCGGTGTCGTCGTGGACCGGCTGTGCGGGCGGATCGGCGTGACGGTCATGCCGTCACCTGGCCGCGCTCGATGGCGCGCTTGAGGCGGTAGCCGAGGCCGACCGCCGTGTCTTCCCGCCGGGCAGAGCCCCAGAGCCGGCGAATGCCGTCGCGGTAGACCTTGTCGCAGTCGGCGCGGTTGACGGTGCGCCACTGCTCGTTGATCCGGTAGATCTCGGCCACGCCGAGGTGGGCGATACCGGCGACCGCGAGGGCCTTGATCTGCTCGACGGTGAGCGCGTCGGCCTTGGCCGGGATGCCGGCAGCGTAGATGGCGATGGCGAGATCGCCGTAGTTGAGTCGGTCCAGTCCGATCGGTGTCGGCATGGGGTAGCCGGTGGTGGGGGCGGGGGTGTTCGTAGTGAGCACGGACAGGGCATCCAGCAGCGCGGCACGATCGAGCACCGCAGGCAGGTTCAGCGCCTTCCCAGGGGCCAGCGCGTCCCGAAGCGTCGCCAGAGCAGAGAGCAGGCGAGCATCAGACAGCGCCGGAGAGTGGCCCGAGGCGCACAGAGCAGGGTGAACGGTAGGCTGGACAGGCATCGTCATTCCTTTCGCAGAGGGCCGATGCACCGGGCCTCGACGGGCCGCAATCCCGTCGGGGCCTCTTTGCGCTCCCCATATCCCTTGTAAAGGGGGGTTGCGCATCGATGTGTGGCCGAGGTTACGCAACCCCCCTTGCTTGGGTCAAGCCCCATCGTGAGATAAAGTGCGTTGAACGTTGGACGCACCGGATCGGAGGGGGACCGTGGAGATCAGCCCGCACGGCCTGGCTGACATCCAGGACCCGAGTGAGAGAGCGCGCAAGGCCAGTGACCTGATCGATGAGCACCAGGGGGCCGTCAACGAGCTGTCTCGGCTGCGCCGCGAGGCGTTGGACGAGATGGTGTCGCAGGGGATGACCCACGCGCAGATCGCCCAGGTCGTCGGCATGACACGCGCCCGAGTTGGTCAGCTCCTGTCGTCGGGACCCCGGCCTGAACGGGCGATGCTTGGCACTGGCCCGCTCACCGTCGCGGTCGGCGGCAAGTTCGAGGCGGGCAAGACGAACCCGTACGCGGTCGTGTCCGCCGAGATGCTCGCCGCGTACGAGAAGCTGTCCAACCTCGCCCGGGGACTCGGCTTGAAGACGGAGTACGAGGTGGTGCCGCCACCGGGCATGGTCGACCTGAACCGCACCAATCTGGTCGTGGTCGGCAGCCCTCGGATCCTGCCCTTCGTCGGGCAGGTGCTCGCGTCTGACCCCAAGCTGGGCTTCGGCAAGGACGACAACGGCGTCTACCTGGTAAACCACCAGACCGGCGAGGAGTTCCGCTCTCCATCGGACAGCGGCGAGCCGGTCGACTATGGGTACCTCGGCAGGCTTCCCCGCCCGGACGGGCGCGGCACGTTCCTGTACCTCGCCGGCATCCACGCCATGGGCACCCTTGGCGTCACGCAGTACCTGGAAGACCACCTGGACGATCTGTACCGCGAGGTGAAGAACCGCCGGTTCTCCCTGCTGGTGGCCTGCACCTACGATCCCGCGAAGCGTGCCGTGAAGAAGGTCGACGCCCTGACGCCGATCTACCGCAGCGAGGGCGTGGCTTGATGCGCGTCTCGACCGCATCCGAGGCCGGCAACCCGAAGTCGCCCAACGAGGACTGGGCCATGGCCAGCGAGAACCTGATCGTGGTTCTCGACGGAGCCACCGCCCGCACCGGCACCGGGTGTACTCACGGCATCGCCTGGTACGCCGCGAAGTTGGGTTCTGCCCTCGCAGGCCTGGCCACCGACCGCGACTCCGAGCTGGCCAACGCGCTCATGTACGGGATCCGGTTTACGGCCGACCAGCACCGTGACACCTGCGACCTCAGCCACCCCGGCACGCCCTCGGCCGCCACGGCGTTGCTGCGGCTAAAGGACACCGCGTTGGAGTACCTGGCGCTTGGTGATGTCACAGTGCTCATTGACACCACCGATGGCATCCAGGTCATCACCGACGACCGCGTGGACAAGACCGCACGCGCCGAGCGTGAGGAAGCCGACCGGCATCCGTTCGGGTCGGCCGAGAAGCAGGCTGCGTTGCTGCGGATGAAGCACGCCGAGTTAGCCGCCCGTAACCAACCCGGCGGTTACTGGGTGGCAGCGGCGGATCCGTTCGCCGCCCAGCACGCCATCACTGGTGAAGTCCCACTCGACAGCGTCCGACGGGTTGCAGTGCTGACCGACGGAGCTGCCCGACTGGTGGCCCTGTTCGGTCTGCTCGACTGGCCTGACGTGTTCGACGTTCTAGAGCAAGACGGCCCGACCGAGCTGATCAGCCGCGTCCGGGCCATTGAGGCAGCCGACCCGTCCTGCATGAAGTGGGCACGCAACAAGCGCAGCGACGACGCCACCGCCGTCTACGCCGCCTAGGCGTAGCGAGCCACTCAGGCATCGAAGCGAGACCGTCAGACTAAAGGCCAAATGCCTGGTCCCACTCCCGGTTAAAGGCATCGGCGGCTTCTTCATACTCACGAATCGCAGCCGCGTACTTAAGGTTAATTCTTTCGTGCAACCACTTGTCGAACCCGCCGGCAATCCGGGCATAGCTGTCGACCATGGGAACAATTTCTAGCTCATCGTCCTGGGCCGCAAGCCATCCTCTGGTGTCGCTGTTCCACCTCGACCACTCCAGCAAGGGTTGGCGCAAAAGTACAAATGTCACCGAAAAAGATTGCTTGGAGAATGTCTGGCGGCTCTGGGCCACGGGCAGACGGTGATGCGTCAGGTAGTTGCGAAGACCTCGTAGGAAGGCTGCTGGGGCGTAGCCATCAAAGTCCGACTTTATTCTTGCAGAGTATTCGGCAGTGAGCGCGGTGTCTGTGCTGAAATGCTCCTTCAGAAAAACGCGCTGCTGATCGATTCGGGTGCTCAGTGCCATGAGGACGTTATGGAGTAGACGTTCGACCTCGGACAAAAGCTCATCATGTGCACGAGGGTTCGATATGTCGAAAGCAGCTAGCACGTGCGTCGGGTCCTGTACCTGAGCGACGAGTGCGTTGTACTGGGCAACGTTGCCCTGGAAGACGTACCCGATGCGACGGATGTAGTCCATGAGGGCGATAGCGTGATAACCCGGAGAAGCATTGAGCTCGTCCTGCCAGACGAGTAAGCGGGGACGGCCAGCCGGATCGTCGACATCGGGCGCGTGGGCAGAGACCTCATCCTCCATCGGCATTCTCACATGCTCGCACGCCGGGCCGGCAGGCCAAACTGGCCGCCGCCGTGTGATCCGACTACTGATGTGCGACGTAGCCCTGCCAGGTGATGCGCGATGGATGTTGGACATCAGCCGACGGAGGACAGCCGGCCACCGGCCGAGGTGGTGAGAACTTTCTGTACGTCTTCAAGGCGACCCGAGACGGGCCGCAAGCGCCGCCGCCTGGGCGCGCGTCCGTCGCTCCGCTGGCGCTCCGACTCCGGCCACGCAGAACGCCCGGCGGCTGGCGCGGAGAGCGGAAAGCCCGGGGGCCGCCGCAGACGGTGGCGGCGAGAGTGGTTGAGGTTCGTGGGCCGGCAGCCGGCCGGGCCGCGCCCGAGCGGCGCGGCGCAGGGAAGTGCACGCCGGGTCCGGACGGCGGGTCGCGATGGCGGATCGGTCGCGGTTACCGCGCCTCCGGCGGGGGCGCAACGACTCCGAGATGGCCGGGGGTCCGTCGGCGCGTCGCGGTCGGTGGGTGGTTGCGCAGGGCCACCCCGCCAGCCGACGACCCGGGCGAGCCGAGCAGACCACCACCCGGCCCGCCAGCGTCCGAACGTGCGTCAAGGCCGTCTTGACGTGGCGGACCGGGCGTCGGCCCGCTCCCCAGGAGGGCGGGTCGGCGGCAGACGGGATGGCAGCATTGGATGGGTGCTGCTGCGATCACTGAGACTGGTCTTGAACCTCCATCCACAGACGGACTCGCCCGTCGATACGTGGACTTGATGACGCTTCTCCCAGTATCTTGGCCCGTTCGCTTCGCCACCAGTCATGCCGCTGAGCCATCTCGTCCGTGAATAGGAGCACCCGGCCGCCGCCGAATAAGCAACTTCCACGTATCTCCCGCAGCAGGTCGGTTTGAACTTCCCGTGAATTGTGATACGCCTTGGCTATCTCAATGTCGATGACAAATAAATCGTACTGGTGGCGGTGAAAAATGGCGCGTCCAGTTTCGGGCGAGAAGCCACGAAGTCCAGCAATTCCCTCGCCCTTGCCGAGATCTTCGGGGGAGTGGATCAGGCTGCGTCCGGCCAGGTACCAATCGCTTAGGGCGGCCACGTCTGAAGGCACGTATAGAGCCCGATCTAGCCACTCGTCGATGTGCTCAAGGCTGTTCCTGACTCTGCCTAAATCGTAAAGCGGGTAGTCCTCATTGTCGGGGAGCGCAAGTAGCCGGCGCAGTTCCTTGATCCGGGTCTTCTTGGCGTCCTTAGCCAACTTCCGGGCCTCACCCTTGGTGCCTGGCCATCCGTCCGGCTTTGGATCCTGACCGTAGGTAACCATCCTGCTCACGATTATCCCGGCAAACATCGCTGCCTGAATATTCTTCCAGGCATCGGCGTTGCTTCCAGCGGTGGCGGCTTCGACGGCCGACTCGAAGGAGTCGTTGAATATTTTTGCTTGACGTTCGATCTCGATCAGATAGAAGAGCAGTTTGAGGTTTTGCGTAGAGGTATCGTCGCCACCCTTGATTGATTGGACTGGAATTCGCCGGTGCTCTATCACCATGCCACCGCCTCAGCCGTGATCCTTCGACCGTCCAGGTACCCGTGCCCGTAGCGTGCCCGACGCAGCGGTCAATCCCGGGTAGCGATGGGCCTGCTACGGACGACGTCGACACGCTCCGTGTTCAGTGGGTTTAGGATGCCGCTACAGAGCGTGCAGATCAACCTGATTCCCAAGCTGACAGTGCGCGACCGCCCCCGCCAGGGGCAGGGTTCCGGCGGGTGGTAGAACGGGGCGTGGAGATCGCGCAGCTCAGCCAAACAACCCTCCACGCTTCCAGGGGATTGACACTTCGATCAATGCGATGCCTTGGAGAACGCGGCTTCGCGATCCTCACCGGCCGCTGGCGCACGCTGCACCACAGCACCGCCAGCCCTCGAAACCTCGGCGACATCGTCCGCGCCGCCCTCCACCTCACCCACTTCGAATACCGCTACCTACACGAATCTTGTTGAGATCACTTCACTGGACAGCCAGCTCAGACCACACGGACCTTTCCGCGCCTATGATTAGTTAGCACCACTCATGTCTGCGTCAATCCACACTTGACCGCGAAGGTGGCTCAATATCGCGATAGACCGCAATCCAATCCTTAACTGAATTCTTCGCACTTGTATCATTCAGCTGATGCACCATTGATTCCAATTGAGGCATTAACTTCTCGAAGTCCTGCACCAGATGCATTTCACTATCAGTCACTCGCTGCGTTCCATCACCGAACAATTCACAGTTGCGCCGATACCCAATTGAACGCATCTCCTCCGCGCTAAATGAAAAGCACGCCAGCGTAAGCCTGATCGCACCATCTGGAGTCATGTTGAGGGGGATGGGAGTACAAGTTCCATCGATGTTTTCGACAATAGATGACAACCGCAGACGCCAATAGCATGTCTGAAGTATCTCGCCAGTGCTTGTCGCCGCTAAGCCAAGAACTAAGTCCGCAAAATCAAGAGCACTCCCGAACCCTCCGCCAGCACGGATATCCCGCATGACCTCGGTTTCCACGGAAACTATGATCGAGAACCACCACTGTGTAGGCCTGCCCTCTGGATGTCGCTGCTGAATCCAGGCAGCCAGCTGGGCCAGCGGAAGCTCGCGCATCTCCCGATACTCGATCGAAGTTGTCATCAGCCTACCCCTCCGAAATCTCGCCAGACCCTGAATGGAATGTGAATTCCTGCCGCCATAAATGCATCAGACCCCCTCTGCAAGAAGGTTTTAGCACAAGCGCATGTCGGCGTGTAGTGCCCAGTGAAGTTGTCGAATGAGGTCACCTGGCCATTTCTGATAGTTAGCTGACCCGCCCCCAGGACCGCATCTCCGCCGGTAATGACAGTGTGATGGATCTTGTTTGCGGCAGGCACAATACCAAGATTTCCGGACTCACCCAACGCCCAAAGATAGGTGCCGTCCTGGCCCATCGCGGCGGCGAATTCACCGCTGCCGGCAGAGGCAGGCTTAATTCCTTGGAAATCTGCTTCCATCAACTCAATCGGCAACTCGTCAGGATGCTTGTTCGCAACAGGATCGCAGTTGTGCACGAGGACCGGCGTGTTGCCAGCGATCACATAGTACGTGTGGATGTCGGCGACGGTGAGGTCGCGCATGTTCTGGGCGCCGGTGTGGTTGCGGACGGCGGTGACGGTGACGGTGTCTCCGTCGGTGGTGCGTAGTTGGTGTCCGACGGTGAGGTTGGCGGCGTCGACCCATTGTTGGTTGGTCTGGTCCCAGAACGGGTGGTGCTGGGTGGTGTACAGCACCGTCACTGTGCTGTCGTCGGTCCCGTCGGCTGGGGTGGTGTCCTCCACGCGGTTGGATGACATCTTCGACGGCGCGATCGTGCATCACGGGTACACCGACTACATTCGCGATTACGAAGTCATCGCCTACGTCACCGCAGACCCGCGTACCGGCATCCCACCCGTCCACCTCCGCTACCTGTTCAAGTACTGCGTCGCAGCCGAGGTGCAGACGGCGGTGAGTCCCGATATCTGGCGTTGCTCGCTCGACGAGCGACTGACCGACCGGGAGATCGGTCCGGACCTGGACGGCTTCGTGTGGGCAGTGCGCTGGCAGCCGCTCTACCCAGGTGCGGAGGTGGTGGCGGACTCCGAGCGTGCGCGGTCGTGGACTGACAAGATCGGCATTCCCTTCCACGAGGTCCGCTTCGAGATGAACGCTCACGCCATCACTCTCGTCTTCAGCGACCTTGACGTGACGGAGGTGGGGGAGGGCTACGCGCCCTTCACAGTCACCGAGGACGACTGACGCAAGGATCTTGCAACTCGCGTGGGTGACTAACTGGGTGACGATCGGGACGGACGCCAGCGGACGAGCAGGGATACTGATGGACGGTTCCAGCAGTTCAACGCCCATGAAACGGCAGGCCAGAGCCCCGTGTTGGTTGCCTGGGGGTCAAGGGGTCGTCGGTTCGAATCCGGCCGTCCCGACAGACAAAAAGCCCTGACCAGCGGAGACGCTGGTCAGGGCTTTAAGTTTGTCTATCGGGTTTTGAACCTCCCCCGAAAACCCCCCATTTACCGGGGTCGGCAACCAGGTTTGTCATCCATGTGCATGGTTGGACGCCGCGGGTGCGGGACGCCCCCCGCGGTCGGCACCGAGTCGCTCAAGGATGTCCGAGACGTCCGGGGCTTGAGCCGGCTTGGCGATGTAGTACGTGTCGGTCACCTCCTCGCTGGAGTGCCCAAGCTGTGCTGCGGCGGGCCGGCCGGTTGCTCGCCGAGCGGCCGGTGGCCGACTTCAGCCTCAACGCCGGTGGGGACATCATCCTGCGGACCGGGCCGGGCCAGCCGGAGTGGCGGGTCGGAGTGGAGGACCCCGCCGACCCGCGCCGGCTGCTGGCCGTGCTGCCGGTACGCCGCGGCGCCGTCGCCACATCCGGTACCGGTCGCCGGGGCGCCCACATCCTCGACCCGCACACCGGCCGGCCGGTCAACGCCCTGGCCTCGGTGACCGTGATCGGTCCCTCC
Organism: Micromonospora sp. NBC_00389; assembly: GCF_036059255.1. NCBI lineage: Bacteria > Bacillati > Actinomycetota > Actinomycetes > Micromonosporales > Micromonosporaceae > Micromonospora > Micromonospora sp. NBC_00389. The sequence continues at coordinate 4,150,463 of NZ_CP107947.1, forward strand.
TTGACCTGGGCGGACGTCTACGCCACGGCTGCGATCGCCGGAGGTTCCCGCAGCCTGTCGTGGCTGCGGAGGCAGACGGGTTACCGGGCAATGGCAGTCGATGACACCGGCGAAACCGGGTCATCGACGTTAGTCCACCTTTGAAGGCAGTCGATGGGTGCGCCGGCGTCCTGAGAAGGTGGAGTTCACGACTAGACCTCGCCGGGCGCTGGCGATGCTGAACGGGCGATTACCCCGGGGCCTTCGCCTGGATCACGGCTGGACGTGACCGCAGTGGTCGCACAGCTGCGGGGTGATCCAGTCGCCGACAAACCTGTCGTGCAGGCACCGTTGCATTGAGCCTTGGCAAGATCGAGGCAGGCTTGAGTTGCCCTGTGTCAACCCCTGGGTCAGGCGGCTGTTGGTTGGTTTTGGTTGAGGAGGGTTTGGAGGGTGCCGTGGGTGGCTGGGTTGTAGGGGACGTTGTCCTGCCAGCAGCGCCAGATGATGTGTGCCCAGGCGCGGGCGAGGATGCGGACGGCGTGGGGGTGGTCGCAGCCGCGGGCGGTTGCTTTTGCGTATAGATCGGCGGCCCAGGGGTTGGCGCGGCGGGAGTCGCCGGCGAAATCGCAGAGGGCGTCGCGCAGTTGTTTGTCGGCGCCCCAGCGGAGCATGACGGTCTTGACCTTGCCCGATTGTCGGGTCGAGGGGGCGACCCCGGCGAGGCAGGTCAGCGATTCGCGGGTGGGGAACCGTCCGCGGGCGTCGCCGATTTCGGCGAGCAGCCGGGCGGCCCGGACGCTGCCGGAGCGGGGCAGGGACGTGAAGATCGGCGCGTCGGGATGCGCGTCGAGTTGTTCGCCGATGCTGGCGGCCAGGATCTGGATCTGGGCTGTCAGGGTTCGCAGGACGGCGACCAGCGCGGTGGTGGTGCCCGCGTGGATGCCGGCGGGCTCGCCGGTGACGCCGCGGGGTGCGGCAAGCAGCCGGGCGTGCAGCACGGCCGGGTCAACGCCTCCGCTGTATGAGACGGAGCGCAGCCAGACGGCGAGGCGTTTGGGCGAGAGCCAGTCCGCGGCCTGCTGGGTGGTGAACCGGCCCAGGAAGGTCAGAGTGATCGGCGAGTCGATGTCGGCGAACAGCGTTGCGGCGGCGGGGAACACGATCTGCAGGTGTGCCCGCAGCTGGTTGGCTGCGGCGACCCGGTGGGTGACGAGGTCTCGGCGGGCGCGGACGCTGCCGCGCAGCGCGGTGGTCTGCTCGCTGTCGACAACCATGGGTCGCAGCCGGCGGACGTCGGTGCGGACCACGTCGGCCAGGACGTAGGCGTCGAATCGGTCGTCCTTGTTCCCGGCCGATCCGTACCGGCTGCGCAGGTTCTTCACCTGACCGGGCGGGATCACGTACACGGTCAGTCCGGCCCGCATCAGGGTCTGGACCACCGGTCCGTCGCCGCGTTCGATGCCGACCTGCTCGACACCGGCGCGCAGCAGCCGGGCGGCCATCCGCTTCAACCCGGCCGCGTCGTGCGGCACGGTGAACCGGTCCAGGACCTCCCCTTGATCGCCGAGCACGCAGACGGCGTGGTCGTCCTTGGCCCAGTCCACCCCCGCCGTGACGCGCATGGCAGTGGGGTTGGGGTTGATACTCACAGTTGTCTCCTCGCTGTTGCATCAGTGGGAAGACACCCGGTGGTCCCGGGACACCGCAGCCGGTCGCTCACTGATCGGCGCTCATTGGCGCATAGCCCTGTAGCCAGTCGGGGTGTCCTGGGCCGCCGGGCCTCGCAGAACTCAAGCTGGACCTCGAAGGTCGAGCAGTGATGGCGATGGCACGGCGGGGACCAGGGGTGCACCCGAACCCTCCCACTCAGCGATCAAACGGGCGACTCGGATACAGGGATGCTGCACCAGTGAGCAGTGAAGCCATCGACCCGCTCTCGCCCATGGTTGCCTCCGACGTCGGCGTTCGCCGGGTTCCGGTTCCCGACCGAGGTGATCGTGGTCGCGGCCCGCTGGTATCTGCGCTTCAACCTCTCGTATCGCGACGTGGAGGAGCTGCTGGTCGAACGTGGGGTCGAGGTCGATCACGTCACCGTCTACCGGTGGGTGCAGCGGTTCACGCCGCTGCTGGCCGACGCCGCCCGATTCTCCCGCCACTCACCAGGCGACAGGTGGCATGTCGACGAGACCTACGTCAAGGTCAACGGCGTGTGGCGGTACGTGTACCGGGCGATCGACCAGTATGGGCAGGTCATCGACGTGCTCGTCATGGCCCGCCGGGACGCTGGCGCCGCCCGGCGGTTCTTCCGACGCGCGTTGTCGACGTTGAAAGTGACACCCAGCGAGATCGTCACCGACGCCGCGCCGGTCTACCCTGCCGTGCTCGACGAGCTGATCCCGTCCGCGTGGCACCACGTCGAGCAGTACGCCAACAATCCGATCGAAGCCGATCACAGCCAGCTCAAACACCGGTTGAGACCGATGCGCGGGCTACGAACGGACACGGCAGCACAAGTGATCATCGCTGGCCACGCGTTCATGCAGAACCTGCGCCGCGGACACTACGAACTCGCCATCGACACCCCGCCCGCTCGGCGGGTCGCAGCGGCGTTTGCCGAACTCGCCCAAGCGATCTGACCGCCCACCCGGCACAGCCTTAACGCGTCTTCCGATCCCACAACGCAACTGCCCCCTTGCCCTTCCCCGTCAACGACCAGGGAGTCGAGTTCGGCGATCTCCGCGGTGATCATCCCGTACCGGTCGTGGTCACGGACCGCGACGTCGACGTGATGGTAGGTGGCGGTCAGGTCCAGGCCCGTCCGGCGGGCGTTGCGGTAGGCGGCCAGAGCGATGGAGGCGAGCACCACTGCTCAGTCCGCAGCAGAGGTGCCCTTGCCCTTCCCCGTCAACGACCAGGGAATCGCCGACTCACTGAAGCCCCCTCACTGCCGGTCAACGGGCCAGCCCAGCGATGAGGTTGACACCACCCGCCACGATCACCACGCCGAATACGTACGACAGGATGGCATGGGAGAGCACGGTGCCTCGGATCCGAGGATCGCTGATGGCCGTGTCGGAGACCTGGTAAGTCATGCCGATCGTGAAAGAGACGTAGGCTAGGTCGCGGTAGGTAGGCCGCCCTTGCACAGATTGGCCGCCGAAGCCGATGCCCCCGGCTGTTGACGCGAAATGCAGGTCGGCGTAGCGCAGAGTGAAGACCGTGTTGATGACGGTCCACGAAAGCAGGACGGTCAGCGTTGCGACGCCGATGAGCAGCATCCGCACTGAGCCGCTCTGCCGGCCGGCAAGGCTGAGTGCGAAGCCGACCCCCAGCAGGCTGGTGACGCCTGCCCCTACCAGCAGCACTGCAGCGGTTCCCCGCGTCGCGTCCTCCCGGGTGGCGAACATCTCAGTATGCGAGCCGTCTGCTCGGACAATGATTGGCCAGATGATCACGAGGAACGCGAGCGCGGCGGCGTCCCAGCCCCCGACCGCGGCCAACTCCCAGGCCATCAAGGGCAGGAGCGCGAGAGCGACGATCAGCCCGATGGAGGCCACGATGACGGCTCGCCGCAGGGCGGGGGCGTGCCAGCCCAAGGAGCGGTGAAGGAACGATCTCGTGGGGATACCTTTCATCGTCCGAGTGTCTCCGACCACATCGCATGGCGGGCTCATGGCCCGCGCAGCGGAACCCGGAGATTACCTGGACGGCCCACTGAGGGATCTAGTGCAGCACCGCGTTAATCCTTCGGGGGTGCGGGTTCGGGGGTGAGGTCGGCGAGGTAGAGCCCTGCGGCGCAGTCGATGGCGTCTTCGGGGGTGCCGGTGGGCCAGCCGGTGGGCAGGATGTTGACCTCGTAGCCGTCGCGGCTGGCCAGGTAGGTGGCGAACTGCCAGTGGTCGTGGTGTCCGTTCCAGCGCAGCCGGCACAGCTGCCAGACCTCGCTGTCATCGGTGACCGCGTCGATGTAGGCGTAGTCGCCGCGCCAGCGCACGGTCAGGTCGGCTAGCTGTGGCCAGCGCAGCTTGTGGTGCTCGGCGACGCGCCGTTGCAGGGTGGTCTTGGCGGTGGCGGGCATGCGGGCCATGACGTCATCGTGCCTCGCCCGGCGTGTCGGGCTGGCGTCGACCCGCCGCCACCGGTAGGGCTCGTCCTCGCGGTCGGCCCGTGTCCCCTCCCGCCGACCGCGGGAAGGGCGATCAGATGGCCACCGCGACCGCATCGACCGTTGCCATCGACGATGATGCGCGTGGTCGGCTGACCGCGCTGGCCCGTTCCCGCACCGCACCCCACCAGCAGGTTCAGCGGGCCCGTATCGTCCTCGCCGCGGCGGCCGCCACACCCAACGCGGTGATCGCCCGCCAGCTGTCGATCAGCCAGGACACCGTGCGCACGTGGCGGGATAGGTTCGTCTCTTACGGCTTGGCCGGGCTGACCGGCCGGCCGCGTCCGGGCCGCCCGCTACGGCCCGGACGTGCACCTGCGGATCGTGGCCACCGTCACCGGGCAGCTGCCCGAAGCCGATTCGGCGTGGACACACCGGCTGATCGCCGAGCATCTGAGCGAAGACGGGATCTCCGCCTCACAGGTCGGACGGATCCTGGCCGATCTGGACCTCAAACCCCGCCGGGTCCGTGGCTGGCTGACCCGCCCCGCCGACCCGGACTTCTTCAGCAAGGCCGCCGACGTGTGTGACCTGTACCTGCACCAACCCCAAGACTCAATCGTGGTATGCGTCGATGAGAAGACCGCGATCGGCGCCCGCAGCCGCAAACACCCTGAGCAGCGCGCCCAGCCAGGCCGCGTGGCCCGACGCGAGTTCGAGTACATCCGCCACGGCACCGTGTCAATCATCGCCGCCCTCGACGTGCACAGCGGGCACGTCGTCACCGAACAAATCGCCAAGAACGACTCCGCGACGTTCATCGCGTTCCTGACCACGCGCGACGCGCACGTCGATCCGGCGCTGACGATCCACCTCGTGCTCGACAACGGATCGTCACACACATCGAAGGCCACCACGAAATGGCTGGCCGCACATCCTCGCTTCCAACCCCACTACACACCCAAACACGCGTCCTGGCTGGACCAAGCCGAGCTGTTCTTCTCGATCCTGACCCGCAGGCTGCTACGCCGCGGCGAGTTCACCTCCCGCCAGGACCTCGCCGACAAGATCGAAAACTTCACCATCGTCTACAACCGCACCGCCAAGCCCTACCGGTGGACCTACGACGGACGACCCCTCAAGGTCACCTGACCCCCGAAGAACTAACGCATTGCTGCACTAGCAATCGTCGTCCCTCTGCGCCCGTCACGCTCCGCGAGCCGACTGCACAGCCGCGACGAAGCGTCGGACACGTGCTGCTTGCGGGCGGACGCCGACGACCGGTCCATGGCCCGCCGGCATCTCCACCAGGGATCAGTTTCGGGATGGTGAGGGAGGGCCTGCGGCTGGGTAGTCTGGTGAGGAATTCCAGTGGCGGATACGGCGATCTGAGTCAGTGACAGGCGGGCAGCTGGCGGCCGGCACTGAGGACGGTGCCGTCGGGACGGACGATCGCCACCCGGGCCCCACCTGTCCTCAGCCACTGGTGTAGCTCGCCGCCGGGTTCCGCAGTCACGAGAACTGCTCCACGCCGTTCGATGTCGGCTCGTTGGGTGGCGGGCGGCTCGGTGGACGTGACGATGGCGAATCGGCCTGCGGCCACGTCGTCGAAACGGCGCTCGCCGTCGAGGATCGCGTTCGGGCACAGGCGGCCCGCGAGGGTGCGGCGCAGGCGTGGCCGGATCACCAGGTCGGACCGGTGGGGCGATGGGTCGTGTCGCCCCACCGAAACGAACCTTCATGCCTGCTGTAGGCGGGTCGCGATAGGTAGGAGCACGTCGTTCTCGTGGTGACGGGAGGTCCCGATGGCGGGGGAGCGGGGCGCGGTGGGACCTGGCGACGTCCTGTCGGCCTGCCCCCGTTTACCCCCCGAAAACCCCCGCCTGCGGTTGACAACCAGTGACAAGAACCGATCATTACTTGGTCGTGTCTGTGCAGCTCAGCGCCTATTTCTGACGGTCAATGACAAGTCGGGGTGGCTACGATTGGTAACAAGGGGTCGTCGGTTCGAATCCGGCCGTCCCGACGCAGGTGAGAGGGCTGATCCGGAAAGCGGGTCGGCTCTTTCGCCGTTTTGGGGACCAAGATCAGTCAAGTTGGAGTTGTTTGGCGCTGCTTGACCGTCGGTCAAGCTTCAGCGGCCAGTGTGGCCAGTGTGGTTGATTGCCGAATTCTTCTCTTGCTGTATCAAGGCGGCCCGCGAAGCGGGCCGCGCCGGCCCGGCCCCGGCCTGCTGGCGACCTCCGGCCGGCATCGGCCGGGCCGGCCGGCCACGTTGACGGACGACCAGGACCCTGAAGACCTCGGGGCTCCGCCCCGAACCCCGGCCCTCCTCAGAGATCTGCCGGGGATCTCCTCGACGTGCACCACGAGGGCTACCAGCTTCCCCGGACGGGGACAAGGTGGAGCGCCCTACCGGACGAACGACCTTGGCCCCGTCCGGGGAAGCTGGTAGGTCTGGCGACTGCCCGACGAGGAGATCTCGCTCCCTGCGGTTGGTACGCTGCGCGCCCACAAGAGGGGGAGGGACGTTGTGGGCAGATTCCTTGACCGGTTCCGCAAGCGCGCTGACCCGGTTGATGCCGAACCCGCAGAGGGAATGCGGCACACCACCAAGCTGTGTTCTTGCTGCGGGCAGCCAACGGATGTCCATGACCGGCAGGCCCGGTTCCGGCTGCCTGATCCTGTCCTTGACACGCGCATGCAGCACCGGGCACGAGGCGCCTGGCTGAGTCATGCGACCCCGGACGCTTCGGTGATGATGCAGGTTCCCGGGGTGGGCGCCTTCGTGCGGGCACTGCTCCCCGTGCAGCTGACCGGTGGCTTCAGCGCCACATTCGGGGTGTGGGTCGCCCTCGATCCCGCTGACCTCCAGCGCGCGTCCGCAGTGTGGTCGGAGCCGGAGTATCAGGACCTACGGCTCCAGGGTTGGCTCGCGAACGCCCTGCCGGTTTGGGGCCTGCTCACTGCCCCAGTCGAGTTGGAGGTGCGTGACCCGGAGCAGACGCCGTACTGCGCGCACAGTTCTGACCCCGGTCTGGCCAAGGTGCTCGCTGAGGTTTGGCCGCATGAGGATGTGCTGCCGAGGCTGCCATGAACTTCGTGGCGTCGACAGGGGAGCGGTCCGCATCTGGTCCGCCTAGCCCAGACTACGGACCGGACCAGAGGGCGACGGTGTGCCATCCACGTGCCAGTAGCCGGTACCCCGGACGGTCGCGAGCAGGCACGAACGAACGGTCACGCACCTGCTGGCTTGACGTGGGGCACCAGGCCCTTGTCGGCCATGATCTTCGCCCTTCCAAACTGAAGGTGTGAGTATGCGGTTGATCGACTTGGTGGAGCGCCTAGACCAGCTCCCCGATGAGGCGACGATCTACGCCGGCCGACCCTGGTCCCCGGAGGTACGCGCGGAGGCTGTGGTGGACGATGAGAACCAGCGCTCTGACTACCTGCTTGAAGTCAGCCTGGCGCGTGAGGTGCTTGAGGTCTGGTCGACGTGGCGCAGTGGCCGAACACCAAGCCCAGCCGAGGCGTGCGCTGCCGTAATCCACTACGCGGAATGGGACGCCTACTTTGCGGTGGAGGAGTAGCGGTCGCGCCCCCTTCACCGAGCGGTCCGCATTTAGTCCGCAAGAGGTCGACGGACAGCGGGGGAGCAGTGTGAGATGTCGAGAAGCATTTCCGCTGCTAGACCCCTACGCGCGCAGGTCGGCGGGGCGGGCATTTTGATCTCATAATCCCTCGGTTGCGGGTCGAGTCCCGCCCGCCCCACCACGCACCCCCTGGTCAGGCATGCTGCCCGCGACCCGTGCGAACCGCGCCGAGGTCCGGGCCAACGCCGTCAGTCCGCACACGCCAGTGACCGAACTACAAGCGGCCCTGGGAAGCTAGCGACGGCGCTGACGAGGCTCCTTCTGCACGTGATCAATCCGCCAAGTCATCCTCGGCGAGATAGCCAACACCGTCGCAGGTGGGGCAAGGCCCGAAAACGCTTCCCATTCCCTTACCCATGCCCGTGGTCTTCACCATGCCTGGAAGCCGCGCAACACCTCGGCATTCCGGACATCGACGATGAACGCCTTTGGCGCGAGACGAAGGCCGCTGTTCGTCCTGAAGATCTGGCTCCACCTCACGGATCATATGGCCGCAAGCGTGGCCCGTCTCAGTCCTCATCCGGTCCTCAAGAGGTCGAGCCCTGGCCGCTGACGCTGAGAGAGGCCGAGAGGGGTTTCCGCAGGCCAGGCGGGGTTGGGGCAGGTGGACCGTGGGTGGGTAACTTGATCTCGTAATGCGTAGGTCGACGGTTCGATTCCGTCAGGCGGCTCGGTACGGAAGCTTAGGTCAGAGACCTGGGCTTCGCCGTTCCCGAGGTCGACCAGGCTGCCGCCGCTGGTGCCAGTCCGCATCCCGCGCCGCGACCGCCTCGTTCGGGCGGTTGGCGACCGCGTTCAGGTCGTCACCGACCAGGCCCCCGTACAGTCCAGCGTTATCGACGCCGAGGCGTGCCCGAGCTTCCGCTGCACAGCCTTGACGTTCGCGCCCGCCGCCACGGCCAGACTCGCCGCCGTGTGCCGAAGATCGTCACGAGGGTTCCTCCGCTCGCCCGGTTTGGTCGCGGTCCAGGCTTCAGGTGTTCACCGGCCCACGGGCGCTGGGCTTCCATAAGCCATGACACGCAGGAAGACCACCACGATCAACAGAGGAACGATCACCCCGCCCACCATCCCGACGCCGAAGGGCCTGCGGCGTCGGCTGACGCAAAGCACCGCACCGGTGATCAGGAAAGCGGCCAGAATGCAGGGCGACAGCATGATGTAGAAGAGCCCGGTGTAGGCGGCGGCGCTGTCTGGTCCTGGGTCCGGGTCTGCCCTCTGCTCGGCACCGGCCTGGGCAGCGGCGAAGTAGACGTACGCGCCGCATGCGATGTATCCGAGAACAGATACGAAGAATCCGCCGGCTACCTTCGCCCACGTAGGCATTGACAGAGTATGACCCGAGCCGGCCGGGCCGACCGCCCCGGGCACAGCCGGCAGTATGCCAGGGGCGGTGCCCACGAGTGACCGTCCGAACGTCTGACCACGGACGACACCGGATCGAGTATGAAAAGCGAGCACGAGGTTGTACAGCCTTGCGTACAGCCAAGACGGCCGATGGTCGGGGATAAGAAGCGGCGGCAGCCGACAAACCGAGCAGGTCAACCGCAGCAGCCGACGCGAGCCGACATACCGCATGATCTTTGCAAGGCCGGGGCCGGGGCCGGTGCCCGTTGCGTTCCCGATTGGACGGTCGGCGGGAGTCAGCTGCGGTCAGGTTCGGTGCAGGGACCAGGGCGGGTAGCGCCGGCCAAGCCTGGTGATGGACCCGCGATGCGGCAGCGTATCGGCACTTCCTAAACCGGGGGCTGCCGTCGCCAGGTTCCGACATCCGACGCACGGCTCGGCGTTCAGATCTGGTGGCCAAGCCCGCCACCCCGACGCCGCCACGAGGTCAAGTTCGGCCTGCCCGGTGGGCCGCCACAGGGTGATCGTGCCGGAGTTGTCGATGGTCTACTCCTCGCCAATCGTGGTTGCGGGGTGGCCGTGCGAGCCACGCGTCCAACATTCTGGTGATCGGCCCCGAGCGTCGCCGTGGCCCGGCCGGCTCGGCCATCCGAAAGGCGTGCGCGAGCGGTCCCGCATGCGCTCATCTGCCGCTGTCGGTGCGCGATCGGCCGGGCTACAGGTTCCCGGACTCTGGCCAGTAGGACCAGTGCGTGTTGGGCGGCATGTCTGGTGCGTACCGTCTCACATCTCCTGTCGTCAACACGTCGGCGAGCTGGCGGCAGGTCATTGACTGACTGGGAACTGTGTCCTGGAGAAGGTCTGGGTGGTGCCACTGATCCAGCCGCATGATCTCTGGGATGTCGGCCGGGATCCGCCGCCGCAGCTCGACTTCGTCGGCCAGGAGCAGGTCCCGGTGGTCCGGGACGAGCCGGCGAAGCACGTCCACCAGATCCTCACCCCGCTCGGCGGCTACCGCGATCCGCCGGCCTCGTACCACAATCGACGTTCCGTGATAGATCTCAGGCTGGTCAACGTCCTCGATCTCGTCCCAGTTGTCGACCCGGCTCAGGAAGTCCTCGTTGCCGTAGCCCGGTTCGCCCTCGGTCAGACAGTTGCTGAAGACGTGAAGGACGTCGATGAGGTTGCCAGCCCTGGGCGAGTATCCCAACGCCTCAACGATGAGCGCCCAACGCTGCGCGTCTCGGTAGGCGTGAAGCCGGGCATCAACCGCGTAGTAGTAGCCGTGGCCCAGGTCCGGAAACATGAAGTCTGCGGCCGCGGTGTCGAGCTGGTCGAGAATCTCGGCGGAGCGCATGGTCGTGCAGTGTAGCCACGGGTTCTCCACCATGATCGGTGCGCGCATCTGCCGCTGTTCGAGTGGCGTGCACGGGGGCTGGCCTAGGGGGACGAGATTGGGTCATGGTGGGACCGAGCAGTATGCGCTCCCGCTGTCTGGCGCTAAGTTGAGACCTGGGATTCCGAGGAGGATTAAAGTGCCCAAGCGCGTCAACAACGGGCCGGGAGACGACCCGGACGAGTACTGGTTCGAGTGCGAGGACTGCGAGGGCACGGGGACCATAAACGTCCCAGGCGGACGGTGCCTTGCCATACCTGCAAGAAAATAGGTTCAGCGCGGACTATGAGCTACTCGAGCGGTTCGATGCAGTAGAAATTGAACGCGACTTCGAGTTGATCGCATCGTGGACCCTGTCGGCCGGACCCGGCGTTCCTGATCAGGTGACCACGACGTTCGGCCAGGACCACGCCGCTGCCCGCGCTGAGGAGGCTCGGATCGATGCGCTCGAAGGGGTCTGTAAGAAGAACGGCTCTGGCGCAGAAACGGTGGTCGGGGTGATTGGTCTACGCGAGCAGGATTCGCTGTCGTAGGAGGGCGAAGCCGGCTCGGCCGTACATTTGCCGTTTCAGGAGTTTGACCTTGGTGTTGGCGCCTTCCATGGGGCCGTTGCTGTAGGGCAGGGTCAGCCCGGCCACGACGGCGGGCAGGTCCATCCGAAGGCCGTGGACGAAGCCGTGCAGGGCAGGCAGGGCGTCGGCGTCGACAGCGGTCATCCACGCGTCGAGGTCCTCGCCGCGACGTCCGGCGAGCAGGGCGGCGAACTCACCGACCCTGCGGGCCAGCACGCTCAGTTGAGGGCAGGTGGCGAGCAGGTCGTGCAGGTGGCTGTGGTGATGAGCGGGAAGGTTCTCGGGCCTGGTCATGAGCCAGGAGACCAGGCGGCGCGGTGATGGCGGGGTGCGTTCGGCCTCGGCGCGGCCCTGGTTGAGGTAGCGGACCAGCAAGTTCGCGCTGCCGGCATAGCCGAGCTCGCGGATCTCGTCGAGCAGCCGGGTCACCGCAACCTTCGGGTCGTCGGCGCGCCGGCGGCGCAGATGATCCCGGAACGGGTCAACCAGCGTCTGCCGGTAACGCGGCGGCCGCTGCAGATCATCAGCGGTGCTCGCCCGGGCGTAACGCTTCACGGTGTTCAAGGCCCAGCCCAGCCGGCGGGCACACTCCAGCAGGCCAACGCCCTGGTCGAGCAGGGTATGCACGGCCGCATGCCGCTCGCGGGTGCGCTGATCCAGGGCCTGGCCTGGGCGGGCTGGGATGTCGTGCCAGCAGCGGCTGTGGGCGATGACGGTCTTCTCGACCGCCTTGGCCAGGTTGTTCCACAGGTGCCACCGGTCGCTGACCTGCACCGCATGCGGCGCGCCATCGCGGATGGCTTCGGCATAGGCGGCGGATCCGTCGCGGCAGACGACCTTCACCTGCGGATGCTCCCGCAGCCACGCGGCCAAAGTGGCCGCCTTGCGGTCAGGCAACACATCGACACGGCGATGGGTGACCGCGTCGATCAGCAAGCTCGCATAGCGGCGGCCCCGGCGCAGCGCGAAGTCATCCACACTCAGCACCGCAGGCACCGGAGCCTGCGAGATCGGCATGGCCATCAGCACGCGCAGCACTGTCGAACGTGAGATCCGCACGCCCAGCCGCGACAGCACCGCCGATCCTGCCCGGCCGGCCGCGACCACAGCCAGATCACCGACCAACCCGGTCAACTCACGGGTCCGCCGCGCCCACCGGTAGGTCAGCGCGGGCACCTGCTCCCGAAACGTGCGTTGCGGGCAGGACTCGGTCGGGCACAGCAGCCTGCGCACACGCAGATCGATGATCACACCCCGACCGCCGACGGGCAGATCCGCCAGCCGTCGTCGGTGATAGGCGTGCACCCGTTCCGCCGGCTGGCCGCACTGCGGGCACGACACCGCCACCGTCGGCGTCCGGGCCCGCACCCGCAAGACCGGGCCCTGATCCACCACCTCATCAATGACCAGCGAAGTCAGCTGCGGGAACAAGGTCTTGATCAAGTTACCGACACACCGGCGTCAGCCTTCCGCAAAGCGACAGACCACAATGGACCGGCCCACCACCGTTTCTGCGCCAGAGCCGTTTTCTTGACAGACCCGTTGCCCAGGGTCCGCCTGCGGCCTGTGCGAAGAGTTTCTGCTCGTCGCGGCCCGGCTGATGGTCGACGCCGAGTAGGTCGGGGAGACGACGGGTGATCTCTTGGCCAGAGCCGTCGGCGTCGTGGCGCCACCGCCGCAGGTCCGTGCGAGTGATCATGTTGGTCGCCCGGGCCCACGTCTGGATGTGCAGGTAGGTGTACGGCAGATCGGTGGTGCCGTCGGCCTGTGTGGCGTCGATGCTTTGGGCCAGGGCCGATCGAGGGCACGCTCGGCGTGGCCTCGAGTTGATTCCCCGGTGCTGGCGGTGCGGCTGGAGCCGGCGTCTGGTCCATGGGCGTGCCCGGCTGGCAGCCGGTGAGCAGGATGCTCCCGAGAAGACTCACGGCCATGCGGGGGATGGTGGCGATAGATCTGACCATAGGTCTCTGACTCCTTGCTCGTGTAAGGGCAGGTCGGGCCTGGTATAGGGGGGCATTGCACCGCCGAAGCGGCTCTGGTGTCGGGCGATATCGGGTGCTCAGCCGATCCGGCTCGACGTTGTAGGGCGGACGGCGACTGGGCGGGCGATGCGGCGCAGTGGCCAGAGTCGGGGCCCACTCGGCAGGTGCAGCGGCAGGCCGGCGAGGTAGCCGTTGGCCTGCAGGAAGTCCCGGGCGGGCTGATTGGTCACCACTGCGTCCACCGGGTAACCGAGCTGGTCAACGACTTCATGGTGACGAGCGAGCAGCTTCGCGCCGATGCCCTGCCTGCGGCGGTCCCGCGTCACGTACAGCCATGCCAGCCACTGATGCGGGGCATCGGACTGGTAGCTGCCCACCAATGCGCTGAGCTGCTGGAACCGGGGTAACGCCCGCCTCGTGAAGGTGCCCAGGTGGTGATCCGACAACACGGGCGCGTCGTCGGCTGGATGTCGACGCCACACCGCGACGCCGCTCATGTCCGGCAGCAGGTCGACGTCGCCCCACTCAACGGAGTGGTCGACTTCCATTGCCAGTAGTCCCTGGAAGACGGCTTGCCGCTCTGCCGGGTCGGGAACAAGCCACTCGGCCACCGGATCATCGGCGAGGCCTTGGGCCAGAAGAGCGGTGACCGCTGCCACATCGCCGGGCTGCCCGGGTCGTACGAGCAGGGTGTTCACCGCGGGGGTCACAGGGCCCTCCGGCGTGGGAGCGGTCCGCTCTCGGGAAAGCCCGTAGGCCGGGCGGCGTCGGGTTGCCCGCGCCACATCCGCCAGATCGTCGGCCCGGTGGTGGGAAGGATCAGCGGTGGCCCTGCTCGGTACCCGAGTCTGACGTACAACTCGCGGTTGCGCAGGTTGCTGGCCTCCAGGTACGCGGGCATGCCGAGCGCATCGAGCTGGCGGTGGTGGTGGCCAAGCAACGCGGCGCCGACCCCGCGGTTCTGCTGCTCGGGGCTGACGGCGACGTAGGCGAGGTAGTGATGTGGCTCGCTCGGGTGATACGCCTCGAACACCGCGTCGAGGAGGGAGAACTTTGGCGCGTTCACCCCGGTGGCCGCTTCCAGCACTGCCGGATGCTCCAGTGAGCCATTGGGCGGGGGTTCGGGGCGCGGGTACCAGATCGCGACGGCGGATAGGTCTGCGGTGGTGTCGACGTGGCCGTTGTCGAAGCCGTGGTTCAAGACCAGCTCGAAGTAACGGCGGTAGACGGCGCGGCGGTCGTTGTGGCCAGGGACCAGCCAGTCGGCTACGGGCCCGTCGAAGAACGCCTCGGCGAGGACGGAAATCAAATCCTCCGCGTCGCTGCGGCCTGCCTGGCGCACCGTGACGCTGGTGCCGATGTCGGTCATGGTCACTCCTGATGTAGGTCAGGCCGGCTGACGGACGGCGGCAGGGCTGCGGAGGGACGCGGTGGCGCTCTCCGCGCCGAGGCCGATGGCGTTGTAGACGTCCGGCTTAGCGGTGCGAAGGACCAGCGCCCAGGCCGCGCCGAGGAGGGCGACGATGGCGTACGTGGCAGGGAAGAGCCAGCGCAGCGGCGAGTGTGGGTGAACGCCGAGGAGGGTGTCGAACTCCTGCACGGTGACGGCGAGGATCGCCGCCAGCGCGATCGTGGCCATCAGCGGCGCGACGACGGCCCGCCAAGGCCCCTCGGTGTGTCTGATCCGGGCGAAGAAGCCGACCACCGCGGCAGAGGTCACGGTCATCAGGGCCAGGACGCCGAGGCCACCGGTCACTGTGACCCAGAAGAAGAGGTGCACGATCGGGTCGGCGTTCGCCACCGCGTAGCCGACGAGTACGGCCACCGCGACGACGCTCTGGACGATCGAACCGACCTTCGGCGCGCCGGTGCGGTGGCTGGTCCGACCCAGCGCGGCGGGGAGCACCCGCTCACGCCCGAGGGCGAACAGGTACCGGGCCACGGTGTGGTGAAACGACAGCAGGGCGGCGAACAAACTGGTGATGAAGAGGACGCGGCCGATCGTGACGAAGCTCGTGCCGAGGTGCGGCGCGACGAGGTTGAAGATCAGATCGGTCCCGTCCGCGCGGGCGGCTTCCACGATCCTGTCGGGACCGGTGGCGACGGACATGGCCCACGCCGACAGGCCGTAGAGCAGACCGGTGATCGCCACGGCGATGTACGTGGCACGCGGTACGGTCCGGCGCGGGTCCTTGGTCTCCTCGCTGAAGACGACGGTGCCCTCGAAGCCGACGAAACCCGTGATCGCGGTGACCAGTGCGGCGCCGATTCCGGCGGCGAAGATGTGCGACGGGGCGAGGGTGTCGAAGGTGACCGTCCCGCTGGCGGGGCGGCCGACCATTACCGCGTCGAAGACGAGGGCGACGGCGCACTCGGCGATGAGCATGACCGCCAGCACCTTGCCGTTCAGGTCGATGCGCAGCAAACCGAGAACGGCGACGACGGCCCAGGCGATCAGAGCGCACAGCCACCAAGTGGTGTCCCAGCCGTACTGGCTCTGCAGGAACTGGGCGAGGACCGCCCCGAACCCGCCGTACAGGCCGATTTGCATGGCGTTGTAGGCCAGTAGCGCAACCATGGCTGCGGCGACGCCGGCCGGGCGGCCAAGTCCCCGGGTGACGTAGGTGTAGAAGGCGCCGGCGTTGACGATCCGCCGGGACATGGCGACGTAGCCGACCGCGAACAAGGCGAGCACGGCGGCGACGACCAGATACGACACGGGAATGCCCGCCACACCGGTAACGGCGTACCCGGTGGTTGCTCCGCCGGCGATGACGGTGAGTGGCGCGGCCGCGGCGATCACGAAGAACACCACGGACGGGATTCCGAGTCGGCCGCGTGCCAGGACAGCCGTGACCGTGTCAGGTTTCGAGTGGGGCATGGTTTCTCTTTCGCCTGGGGGTGGTTTGTGAATCGCACATCAGGAGGTGCGGTGGCTGAGAACGCCTGCGCCGATGACGCTGTTGAGGTCGGCGAGGAGGTCACGTAGCGGTAGCCACGATTGATTGACCAGTTGGCGCAGGTGCGCCTGAGCGCTGTACGGCGCGCCGTCGAGCAGGGCTGTGTCCAGCTGGGTATGCAGCGTCAGGCCGGCCAGCGCGATGTCGAAATGGTCGAGCTGCCGGTAGTTGCGTACCTGCTGCGACAGTCGTGCCCACGACCAGGCGGCAGTGTTGATGTCGGTCGGCACGTAGACGGTGCGCTGTCGCCAGAGCCGGCTGACTTGCTGCTGTCGGAGGAGCCCGACCTGCCACATGCGTGTGGCGACCTGCTCGTAGGCGGTGGTGGCGATAAACGTCAGCCAGGTCCGGGTGTCGGTGTGCTGCGGCTGAGCGATCAACCGGTCGAGGACGAAGTGTTGCAGCCAATCCTTCGGCGGAAAGGTGTGGAGGACTTGGACCTTCCCGTGCTCGAACGTGATGCGGCGTTCGTAGTACAGCTCGATGAGCAGCGCGGCGGCGAGGCCCGAGGCCAGTCCAGTGTCGTAGAGCCGGGGCCGGCCGGTCTGGTCGTCGTGGGCCATGTAGAAGAACTCATCGGCGATGCGCGGGGATATTGCGGCAGCGGTACCGACGGCTTTCACAGGCCGATGTGGCGGTACTGGCTCGCTGTGGGCGGGCATGGCGTGCTCATCGGCCGCGCCTGGGGGTCTGTTCACCGCAGCTGGCCTTCCGGGAGTGAGTGGCTGGCGGCGGGAAGCAGCCCGAGCCGGCAGAGGAGGAATCGGCCTCCGGCGTGGCGGGTGAGCTCCTCCACCGCCCAGGCGTGCTGCTGGCATTCGTTGTCGCTGCAGTGGAAGCAGGCGCGGTCATCGACGTGCTGGATCACCGTCAGGCGGGCTGACTCGAAACGGTCGACGGGGCGAGCGCTTTCGTCGGTGCTGGTCACGGCGTCTGCGCAATCCGGCGTAGCGCGGCGACGCTGACGCGTAGCTCCATACAGGGCGGGTGTAGATCAACCTTGGGGTAGTCGCATTGGGGTCGGTGGCCGCGTACCCACATCCACTTTTCGCTGAGGTGCGCGAGGTCGGTGCGGAGCCAGGCGACGACGACGTCGACGTGCGGGCCAGGGGTTAGGTCCCGGCCGAGAGACCAATCGTCGGGGCCAAGCCTCAGCAGCGTCCCGGGCTCGGCGGTGGGCAGATTGCCTGGGTCGTTCATGGTGCGGGCTTCTCGTCGCCCTGAGGGTTGAGACGGATCTGCCAATCGGCAGGCACCCGATCAAGACCCGCCCAGAAGGCACGGTTTTCCGCAGCGAGCTCTTGAGGGGAGGGCTGGTCCGGGCCGGCCGCGCGGGTCCGGTTCCATCCGCCGTGGTGACCGAACAACGTCGCCGCGCCTTCGCAGTCGATGCCGAGCGGCCTGTACTGCTGACCGTCCTGTGCCGCGACGAACCACTTGATCCGTTTCGCCACCGTCATCTCCCCTCACTGGGTGGGTGCGCGGCCGGACCGTCCGGCCCTGGCCGCGCACCCGTCCGGCGGGTGCAGGGACCGACTCGCGCGGGGGACGCGACGGGCCCCTGCACCCTGCTTGCCTGGGTAGTGCCGAAGCAGGCACCTGTCCAGCTGGATCTCGGGCGATTGAGCAACCGCTTGGTGGGTCTGGCCCACTTGCGAACAACTGATTGCGAGTCAACGATCACGGAATGCTGTACGACTGGGAATGCCGACCTCTGGTCCGACCTCGTGTACCGACCTCCGTTCCGACCGCCCTCTGAGCTGCGAATTCATGGTTGTTTTGGAACCTCCTTCAAGATCCTTTCGCCGTTTGTCGGGGTTACATTGAGATCACCGAGCCGGCCGCATGGTCGACCGGCTTGAGACGAAGCCGTGGAGGCTGACGGTGACCAGACCCAGTCCGTACGTCCGGCGACGATGGCTTGGGCGCGAGATCAGGCGCCTGCGTAACGAGCACGGACTGGCCGCTGGACCACTCGCGCGCGCCGTTGGGTTCCCGCGGCAACAGCTCAGTGCCGTGGAGAATGGACACCTCGGCCCCGACATCGATCTGGTCAGCGCGATCTGTGACTATCTGGCCGTTGGCGCCAACCGGCGGACAGCCATCATGGACGCGGCGACCGACGGCTGGGCGCAAGGATGGTGGATGGCCGACGCGGAACGAATGGGTGCCCGGCAAGCCACCTACGCCGACCTGGAGAGCGGCACCAGAACTATCACGGAGTATGCCCTGGCGCTGGTTCCCGGCCTGCTCCAAACGACCGGGTTTGCCGATGCTCGGTTGCGCAGTGACCCTGCCCGTCACGCCGAGACCTTCGACCCCGCCGCAGCGGTCGCTGCCCGAGCGCACCGACAGCAACTGCTACTCGCCATCGGCGGGCCGCGCTACGACGTCGTGCTCGACGAAATCGCGATCCGACGCTGTGCCGCCGAACCACACATCGTCGCCGACCAGTTCCGGCACATCGTCGCCGTCTGCGCTGCACACCCGACCGTGACCGTCCGCGTGCTACCGATCGACGCCTCCATCAAGGGCCACAGCGCGCCCAGGTCCGCGTACTCGATCTACCGCTATCGCGACACGCCGGAATCCGTGGCTGTCGCCGCCGACATGCTCACGAGTGATCTGATTTACACCGAGCCGGATGAGGTCCAGCCCTATCTGAGCCTGCACAGCCGGCTGAAGGCCGCCGCGCTTGCACCTGACGTCAGCATTCATCTGCTCCGTGTCGCGGCGCAGGACCTGTCACCCATCGAAGGAGTTTCCGCATGAACTCGCGAAATACGAGGTGGCGCAAATCCACCCGCAGCGACGATGGCAACTGCATCGAGGTCGCCGACGCAGGCGACGGCACCGTCGGCGTGCGCGACTCGAAGGACGTCACCGGCCCGATACTGGAATTCCGACCCGCTACTTGGAGCGCCTTCACTGGCGGCATCCGGGCCGGCAAGTTCAGCCGTTGACCCTGGCCAGAGTGCGCTGCAGCGCCATACGGTGTGGCTCGACCTTCGACTCGAGGGCTTGATCCCAATGGAACCGTGGCCCTCTGGGCCCGATGTTGGCAACCTGGACATCGAATCCACATGGCTTCGAGTAGCCGACCAGCAGCAGCGAAGCGCCCGCTACGGGTGGACGTGAAAGGGGGAGCCAGTGTCACGTCATCCCGATACCGTTGTCGAACTCGGTCGGCAGCCCAGAGGTGACGGCGACGAAGGTCTCAGCCTTCACCTGCGAACGCGCCGGGACCGGTAGTGCCCCGCCACCCGGATACGGTAATCAGCCCGAACACCCTGCTCAGCGGTGCCCGCCGGCGTCTAGCCTCACCTCGGCGGCCGGGTCAATCACTGTCGCGCAGCGAGCTGGCCGACGCCGTCAACGCCGCTCTTGATCGGCTCTACCCCGGCAGGGTCCTCACCGCGCACTACGTCGACGCTCGCTGGATCGGCAAGCTCGAACGTGGCGAGCACCGTTGGCCCAGCGAAGAGCGTCGCGCCGCTCTTCGCCACGTTCTCGGTGTCGCCAGCGACGGCCAACTCGACCTCTACAGCCCACGGCGTACCGACGTCACCACTACCGCCAAACGGGGCACTGAGCAGCCGATGCCGGGAAGCTGGGATGAGACGATCTATCAGCTGCGAGCCCAATGGCACCTGCTGGTCCAGAACGACAAGCTGTTCGGACCGCAGTACGCCCTGATCGGGGTCACGGCTCAGCTCAATCTGCTCGACCGGCTGCTCAACAACGTGCCATCGTCGTTTCGCCCCAGCCTCGTACGCCTCGCGGCCCAGTACGCCGAATCGGCAGCCTGGTTGAACCACTCGCTCAACGACGCCCCATCCGCCCAGCATTGGACCCGGAAGGCGCTCAACTGGGCAGATCAGATCGCTGATCCAACCATGACAGCGTGGGCGACGTACCGCAGCAGTCAGCACTGGCTTATCGCCTCAAAGCCGCACCGTGCTATCGAAGTAGCCGAAGCTGCGATGCTGCAGGACAAGAAGGTACCCAGCCCGGTGCGGGCGGCACTCCGCGTGCAGCATGCCCACGCGCTCGCCACAGTCGGCGAGCATCGCAAGGCCATGCAACTCCTGGACAACGCGCATGAGTGGGCTGCGGACCGTGGCCCAGGTAAGCCCGAAGGCGAGCACGCCTCCTACTGCACAAGCGGCTACATCGAGGTTCATCGAGGCACATGCCTGAGAATCGGGCGTCGGCCAGACGAGGCCATTGCGGTGCTCGACGCCGCGTTGCCGTCGATCCCATCGCTCCACCGCCAGGATTTCACTGCAGCCCTGCTGACCAAGGCCGCAGCCCATGTAGCGGCTGACCAGCCTGAGCAAGCCGCCGCCACGGCGCATATCGCCCTACCGATCGCTCGGCGAGCTGGATCGCGCCGGATCCTGCACCAACTCGGTCAGATCGGCTCCGCTGTTGACGAGCACCGCCACTTGGCGGACGTCCGTGCGTTCCTCGACGACCTTGTGGAGACTGCCTGATGGCGTCAGACCTCGAGCTGTCCGCGATGCGGCATGCCATCACCCTCTCCGCTCTTGGGCTGGGCACCACGAGCCCGAACCCGCCCGTCGGGTGCGTGATCTTGGATCAGCATGGAACGGTAGTTGGTGCGGGGTTTCACCGCCGCAAAGGAGAGCCGCACGCCGAAGCTCACGCTCTCAACGCGGCGGGAGGTGCGGCTCGCGGCGGTACGGCTATCGTCACGCTTGAACCATGCAACCACGTCGGAGTCACGCCGGCGTGTCGCCAGGAGCTGATCAACGCCGGTGTCTCTCGGGTGGTCATCGCCGTCATGGACCCAACGTCCCGCGGTGAAGGTGGCGCCTCGATGCTCGCCGCCGCAGGCGTCGAGGTCGAGACCGACGTGTTGCGCGACGAAGCCCTGACCGTCCTTGAGCCGTGGCTGACCGCGACCGTGCGCCGTAGGCCGTACCTGACTTGGGCGTTTGCAGCAGATGGCGGGCATCAATCGGCGGCGGAAGAACGGCTCCTGCTCGACCTTCGCGCGAACGCTGACCTCGTCATCGCGGGCAAGACCCTCGACGAGGGCATCCCAGGAGGCCACGCTAGCGCGCACTTCGCACTACCCGGCGATGCCGACATCGATGTCGGCCTCTGGCAGTGGCCGTCAGCCGCCTACGAAGCCGGCGTACGCAGCCTGCTTGTAGTCGGCCACGAGCACGGTGCCGCGTTGCGACCGCACCTGCACGCCGTCGACGAGCTCGTCGTCTCTGTGCCGCGAACTGACCCGTCTCAAGCGTTGGACGTGGTCCAATCCGACCTCATTCCGATTGGCTTCCGACTGGTCGAAGTCGCGGCTCACGCGGACTCGTTGACGTCCCGCATGCGACGCCTCAGCGTGTAGCGCGGAATAGGACTCGCATCTGGAGACTTGCTGATCATCGCGCAGTATTAACCGGCAGGCACAACAAGACACGTCACGCCGAGAGTTGCGTGTCCGCGTGCGGGTTCGTGTCCATTTAGGTCCTAGCAAGACGCGTAGGCGTGTGTCGCCTGCCAACTATGACGGCCTGAGTTGGCCGCACCAGGACGGCTGCAACTGGCTCCGCCGCGAGAACGATCGGGACTGTCCTCGACACGGTGAGTCTCCGCAGCAGACGGGCCCATGCCTTCGCCGGCCAACGCCGCCGTCCGTGCGAACTCATCCTAATCTGCCGAGTTGAGTGAGTCAGCCGGTCCGTCGGAACCCGAGGCGTTCGGCCCGATCGACGTGGTTTTGCCCATCCATCTGGTCGATCGCTACGCCGCCGGCGTTAGCAGGATTCGGTGGGTCCACTCCAGCAGTCGGGTCACGCGGAACGGGCCGCTCCAGCCGACCGAGGGCGCATTGTCCTCATACTCGACCGCCGACCAGCAGTCGTCGAACGCGACTGTGTACTCGCGGTTGCCTGGGAAAACGTTGGTGACGGTTCCCACGACAACTTCGCCCTCGGGGTACCGGCGGGTGATCGCGGCCCATTCCTCACCCGACCAGCGCGAGAAGCGGGTCCTACGACTGCGCATCCCGGCGTCCAACGGAAACAGCCGCACCTGGCCGGGCCGGTGTTGCAACACCTCAAAGAGTCCAGCCTTGCCGACCGCGGGCCAGTCGGTCGGGTCGTCCGGCAGGTGCAGGACGTCGACCCACCCCTGCGGCGGCCGACCAAGGTCTACCAGAACCCCTGCCCGTCCCGCACCCATCGGGACGGCACACACGGTGCCTCGCACCCGGTCGCCCACCGGGAAGGCGAAACGTGCCGCGAACAGCTCATCAACGTTCGTCATCAACCGGCAGTCCTCGGTTTACGGCGGGTACCCATTACCTGCGTTATCAATTGCCCCTGCCCTTCGTTGCAGATGCACTCAACTGCCGCTGACCGCGCCCCGCCAGCGTCCGCTCCTGCCGATGAGGCTTGATCCTCAATCCTTGGCCGTGCCCTGGTGGTGGTGACGCTCGGCGAGTTGCTTCAGGTTCAGTAGCTGACGTCGAGCCATGATCAGGTCGCCGACGGACAGCCCGAGGGCGGCCCAGCGGGTGGTCTGCATGACGACCTTGAGCAGCAAGCGCGTGTCGTGCTCCTGGGGCACGAGGACGTAGGACATGAAGGCGCCCATGATGGTGCCCGTCAGCTGTTTCCCCGGGTCGACCGAGACGATCCTGCCCAGCTCCCGCCCGCCAGCAGTAGTGAATCTCTCTCCGACTTGCGGCTCGGGAAGGCCTACGAGCTCTCGAGGTGAACGGCAGCCGAGGTTGTCGATCCAGTCATAGGAGTACGGCGCAAGCCGCACTTGTGCAACCCACGGCCACACCACCTCGGCAGACGCCTCGACGCGCACACCCCGCCACGCCTGCAGCGCGGGTGAGACGACGAAGTCGTCGCACGGATAGCAGCGCAATTTCTCGCTGTCGGTCACGCCCCACCGGTCACCGATCATGCACCCATCCTCCACCAACGCCCGGCATCCGGATCTGCCGCGAAGCGCGCGGTACTGGGGGCCAGGTCAAGCCGTCCTGGTGGGGCTAACGCTGGCCGTTGGGTGTCAGGGAGCAGGAGACGCTCGGGCCTATGGCTACGGGTGGTGCCGAAGGTTGTGAGGCGTCAGCACTCCCGCCGTCTGTGGTTCGGGTTGCAGTCGGGGAGGTGTTCGCTTGCGTCCGTCAGAGGCGGTGGAGGCCTTTTCTCAGCTGGTGGATGACTTTCCACTGTGCTTGGTCGGCGGTGGGTCGGGGGAAGCCGCCGTGCCGGAAGGCCCAATTCAGGTAGGCCACCAGAGGCATGGCGGCCTCGCCCACGAAGTGCGCGTCGGCGGATGCGTCGGGAAGGATGATGCCGTAGGGGCCACCGCCGCTGACGTTGTCCTTGTGGAAGTGGTCGGGCGCGACGGGCAGTAGGAATGGATCGTCCTGGTCTTCCTGCCACGCCTCGATCTCTTCCGCGAAGTACTCGCGGATGTCGCTGTCCGGGTAGCGGGAACCCGCCAACTCCAGCACGAGCGGGTCAGCCGCTGCGGAACTGGGCCACTGCGGGTGCGTTCCGACCAGCCACACGTCGCCCACGATGCGGATCCACGACGACAGCGCCATCGGAAGTGGGCCGAGACGCTGTTCCAGCCAGTGAAGGTGCTCTTCCGCCATGGAACCGGGTGGCGTGTATGGCTCCGTCGAAGTCTGGTCGTCGTTGTTCTCGTGGAATCGGTAACCCTGCTCGCGCAGTCGCGCGACCAGTGTCTCGATGTTGCTCCGGGCTCGGCGGGCCATCTCGTCGCATACCGCCTGCGCCTCCGAGGCGAAGGCTGGCTCACGGACGCCGCTGCCAAGCTGCCGCATCTCATGCCATACCCGATCTTGTTCCCCGGCGACGTAGCGTTTTACCCAGTCCAGGTGCTTACTCATCGCGATCATGGTGCCGCAGGTGATCTCTTGAAGCAACGGTCCGTGCGACACGGCGCGCTCAGTCTCGCGGGACCCATCCAGTCCGCCGATCGATGTTTGGTGGAGCCGCTGACGGTCGCGCAAGGGAGGAGTTCGTCCGGACTGCCTGGCATGGGAAGCGTTTGACGATCCGCGGTAACGAGCCCGGTAACGGAGGGGATCGCAACGGGCGGATGAGGCGGTGAGCCACGGCATGGAACGGCATGGAACGGCATTTGAGGGCGTCACTCTTGTCCGTTTCTAAGGATGTTTCAACCTATCCTGGCGTGGTGTGACGGAATCGCTGTAGAACTGGAGGTCAAGGGGTTGTTGGTTCGATTCCAGCCGTCCCGACAGACAAAAGGCCCCGAAGGTCGGCGACGTCGTCAAGATCACCCGGTTGAGTGACTGGCTCCACAAGATCGCGGCGATCCGCCGTAACGCGAACTCGCCGGAGACCCGACGACAGTGAGGATCCCAACTGGCGGGTAGTTGCGCCCGAGCATCGAAAAGCGAGATCATCACGCATGCTCGACCCCTCGCCCGAGGACGACGGGACTTCACCGACCGTTTCTACGCCGCATTTCGTGGGTCGTGATCGGGAGATGGCGGCGCTTCGGGTCGCCTTGGCCCGGCCACCGGCGATCGTGCTGGTAGAGGGCGAGGCGGGGATCGGGAAGAGCCGACTGCTGCGAGAGTGGTTGGCCGCGCCGGACCAGCGCACTGCCTTGGTCTCGGTGTGCCCACCGCTTCGCGATTCGCTGACGTTGGGGCCGATCGTCGACGCGTTCCGTGGGATCGACCGCCCGGTGTCGCGATTGCGGCTCACCGAGCTTGCGGGTGCGTTACGGCCCCTGTTCCCTGAATGGTCCTCGGACCTGCCGCCCGCATTGCAGCCCTTGGACGATGCGAAGGCGGCACGGCATCGCCTGTTCCGCGCCCTGGACGAGCTGCTGCGGGCTCTGCGTGTCGACGTTCTCGTGCTCGAGGACGCTCACTGGGCCGACGAGGTGACCTTGGAGTTCCTGCTGTTCGTCGCCTCCCGACAGCAATCGCACGGGCCGAGCCTCGTGATCTCCTATCGGCCGGAGGAGGTGGACGTCGGATCGCTGTTGCTGCGGCTGACGTCCCGGTTGCCTGCTGGCGTGACCCAGCTGAGGATCGCCCTGGCGCCGATGCGACCCAACGACACGGCAGCGCTGGTGTCCTCGATGCTGGACGGCAACCCGATATCGCAGGAGTTCACGACGTTCATGCACGAGCGGACCGGTGGCGTTCCTCTGGCGCTGGAGGAGTCGGTTCGCCTCATGTGCGACCGCGCCGACCTCGTCTTCCGCGACGGACAGTGGGTCCGGCTGAAGCTGCGCGAGCTACAGGTGCCGCCAACGGTGCGCGACTCCACCCGGGAGCGGGTGGGCCGTCTGTCGCCGACGGCGCAGCAGGTGTTGCGAGCCGCGGCTACGTTGGCTGAGCGGTCATCGGTGGCCACGATCGCGGTGACCGCCGGTCTGTCACCAGCTGCGTGTCGAGGCGCTATCGCGGAGGCGGCCAACGCCGGCGTCCTGGACGGAGACGACCGCGGCCAGTGGCGATTCCGGCATGTGCTCGCCGCCACGGCTGTCTACGAAGCGATCCCGTTGACCGACCGCAGACACTTCCACCTGCTGGCCGGCCGGGCCTTGGAGGACATCCATCCGCCGCCTGTCGCACGCCTTGCCCACCACTTCCGTGAGGCGGGCGAGACGCAGTCCTGGGCGCGGTACGCCGAGCAGGGTGCCGAGCTGGCGATGGCCTCGGGTGACCACACCAAGGCGGTCGACTTGCTGGTCGATCTGTTGTCGTGGGCCGTGTTGCCGCCGACGGATCGGGCACGAGTCGCGCGCATCGCCGGAGTTGCCGCACTGGGCCGTCGTGAACCGGTCGACGAGGTCTATCACCGCGTGATCCGTACCTTGCGTTCGGTGCTGGAGACACCCGGTCTCTCCGCGCGCCAGCAGGCCGAGATCCGCAACCCCCTGGGTCGGCTCCTGATCACCGGGGGTGAGGCGCAGGCCGCACTCAGCGAGCTCGAGCAAGCGGTGGTCAACCTCGACCATGAGCCGGTCGAGGCGGCTCGGGCAATGACCTATCTGGGATGGGCGTATGCGGGGCCGTGGCCGGCGTCGACCCATCGGCGTTGGCTGGATCGCGCCGCTGAGCTCACCGCCGAATTCGATTCTCCCGCAGAGCGGCTGAACCTGGCCGGCAACCGAGCTGCGGCGTTGCTCATGCTCGGCGAAGAGGAGGCCTGGGACGTCGTCGCCGGCCTGCCCATCGACGGCGCGACCTCGGTGGAGCGTCTCGACGTGGCCCGCATCCACGCAAATGTCGGGACCGGCGCACTGATCTGGGGTCGGTACGCCGACGCGGAAGAACACCTCGCCGTGGCCATGCGCCTTGCCGAGGCCGAGCAGGCGTCCCGGTTGCAGCACAACGTCCGACTCGAACAGGCCAACCTGGCGTGGCTCACCGGCCGGTGGGAGGGTCTCGCGGAGCGAAGCGCGGCACTCGCCGACGCCGACAGAGACCGGCCGGCGCACTACCTCGGCAGTATTCGCCTCGCGGCCCGGCTGGCAGCCGCAGCCGGACGGCGGCGCGCTGCGGAGGAGCAGTTCCGGCTGGTCCTCGAGGAGTCTGCCCGTCTCGGCGCAGCCGACGACACGATGGAGGCCGCCGCTGCGCTGGCCAGACTGTGGCTGACGGACGGAAACAGCGGCCGGGCGCTGCAGATCACGAACGAGCCGATGGACACCGTCCGGAGAAAAGGCATCTGGGTCTGGGCGACGGACCTCGTCCCCGCCCGGATCGAGGCGCACCTCGCCGCGGGCGACCTGAAGGCCGCGACACGCCTGGGCGACCAGTTCGCCAGAGGACTGCGTGGCCGTACGGCGCCTGCGCCTCGCGCCGCCCTCACCGTATGCCGCGCCCTGCTGGTCGCCGCAGCCGGAGACCACGCCCGCGCGGCGACGGCATACGACCGGGCGGCGCGCGCCTGGAGCGCGTTGCCGCGCCCCTACGACGCCATGCTCGCCCGCGAGCGTCAATCCGAGGCGCTCATAGCGCAAGGCCAGATCGAACAAGGTCGAGAGCTGCTGGCCGCACAGTACGAGCAACTGTTCAGGCTCGGAGCCCGCGGCGACGCAGACCGTGTCGCACAGCGGCTTCGCGAACACGGCGCCGAGGTTCCGCGACTGTGGCGCGGCGGCCGACGAGGGTACGGCGACCAACTCTCACCGCGCGAGCTCGACGTGGTCCAACTCGTTGTCGCCGGCAAGACGAACCGGGAGATCGGCCGGATCCTGGCCAAGTCGCCGGCCACGGTGGATCAACAGCTGCGTGCGGCGATGCGCAAGTTGAAGGTAACCTCCCGGACCGCGCTCGCGGTCAAGGCGGTAGAGGCCGGAGTGTTCGCAGAAGAGGACTCCCTCGACGACCCGTCGTGAAAATTGACGTATCCGCTGGATAGCGACGGCCACTCGTCCCCTCGAGCATGACTCCATGATTCATAGCCGTAGGGCAATGTATGCCTGAGCGACCAGTCGCGCGTGACGACGCCGCCATCGAGCACCCGCCACCACCCGAGCTGCCCTGCGAGGCGCGCGTCAGCGCCCCCGACGCCGACGGTGCCGACGGTGCCGATGACCACAAGAACCACGACCCCTATCAACCCCTGTAGGCCAAGGACTCATATGAGACTCAAAGCCCTCGCGGCTTCGCTGGCCGCAGTGGTCAGCTTGAGCTTGATCCAGCCGTCACCGGCGTCCGCCGCTGAGCCGGATCCTGGCGCTGCCGCCAACAAGATCGCGTCGAACCTGAAGGACCGCTTCCGCACGGAGCCGGCGTCCGACTTCTGGATCACGTTTGACACCAAAGCCGACCTCGGGCCGGCGAAGAAGATCACCGACTGGACCGCTCGTGGTCAGTTCGTCTACGACGCGCTGACCGCAGCGGCGAAGAACTCCCTGGCATCTGTCTCCACCGAACTCGACCGGGCAGGCGTCAAATACACCTCCTACCCGATCGCCAACACCGTGTTCGTCAAGGGGGGCACCGAAAAGCTCGCCCTCGACGTGGCCTCGAGGGTGCAGGTCGCCGAGATCTACGCGACGCCGCAGGTCGCGCTGGTCGAGCCCGTGGACAAGAAGATCCCAGCTGACCAGGCTGCCCGCCCCGCCGCCCCGAAGGCCGCCGCCGAGGATGGCACCGTCTCGTGGGGTCTGGACGCCATCCACGCCCCCCAGGCGTGGGCCATGGGCGCCACCGGTGCGGGCATCACCGTGTCCAACCTCGACTCGGGCGTCCAATTCGACCACCCCGCCCTGATGCACCAGTACCGCGGCACGAAGCCCGACGGCACCGTCGACCACAACTACAACTGGATGGCCACCCGGGGCACGTGCACTGGCGCACCGTGCGACGACAACGGACACGGCACGCACACCATGGGCACCATGGTCGGCGACGACGGCACCAACCACGTCGGCGTCGCGCCGGACGCGCAGTGGATCGCGGCAAACGGCTGCTGCGACAGCAGCGGCGTCGAAACGCTGCTCCAGTCCGGCTGGTGGCTGCTCGCCCCGACCGACGTGCATGGGAACAGCCCTGACCCGTCCAAGCGCCCGCACGTCATCAACAACTCGTGGGGTCAGACCGTCGAGCACAGCTTTGACGACTTCTTCCAGGCCATCGACGAGGCCTGGAGCGCCGCGGGCGTCTTCAGCGTCTGGTCATCGGGCAACACCACGCCGTACGCGGCCTGCGACACCGTCTCCTCGCCCGGCTCCGCCGAGAGTGCCTACTCCGTCGGCGCCTACTCATCGGACGGCACGCTCGCGTCGTTTTCCCGCAAGGGCGAGGGTGAAGGTGGCCGGATCAAGCCCGAGATCTCCGCTCCGGGCGTCGCTGTCCGTTCGTCCTACCCGAACAACAGCTACACCGAGATGTCCGGCACCTCGATGGCGGCCCCCCACGTGGCCGGCGCCGTCGCGGCGCTGTGGAGCTACGACCCGACCCTCATCGGGCAGGTCGAGGAGACCCGCCGCCTGCTCGGCGAGTCGGCCGTCGACGTCGACGACACCGAGTGCGGCGGCACCGCCGACGTCAACAACAAGTACGGCGAAGGCCGGCTCGACCTCGTCCGCCTGCTCGAGCTCGCGCCCCGGCAGGGCGGCACCCTCACCGGTGTCGTCACCGCCAACGGCGTCCCGGTCCCCGCCGCCGAGGTGACGATCAGCGGGCCGTTCAGCCGGTCGATCGGAACCGACAAGGACGGCCGGTTCACGACGAACCTCCCGGTCGGCGACTACCAGCTCAGCACGAAGGTCTTCGGCTACCTGACCGCGACCGCCAACGTCACGATCTCCCTCGGCCAGGACACCGCCGTCAAACTGCCGCTCACAGCCGCCGCTAGGCACGACATCAGCGGCAGGGTTGTCGACGACAAGAAACAGCCCGTCCCGAACGCCGACGTCTCCGTCAAGGACACGCCGCTGAAGCCGGTACGCACGGATGCCAACGGCGCGTTCACGATCGCCGCTGTCCCCGAGGGCGGGTACACGCTGGGCATCAAGCCCAACGCCTGCTTCTCGCCCACAACGGTCCCGCTGACCGTCGGCGCGCAGAACGAGTCGCGCGAGATCCCAGTCGGGCTCGTCGTCGACAAGGGCGGCTACAACTGCGCCGTCTCCGACGGCGAGTACCAGCGCGGCACCGACCCGGTCGCGTTCACCAGCGGCGTGTGGGCGACGGTGAAGCTGCCCTTCCCGATCGCGCTCTACAACGGCAGCCACGACACCCTCGGCATCAGCCTGCGCGGCGTGATCTCCCTGGACACCTCCACCGGACCCGGCAGCGGCGGTGCGGGCATCTTCCCGTTCTACGTCCAGACCCCGGTCGAGTTCGCCCCCGGCGGGGGAGTCTTCACGGCAGCCACCAAGGTCAACGGCGAGGACGCGTTCGTCGTCGAGTTCCGCAACGCCAAACTCTGGGCCTATCCGGACCGGTCGGAGTACACGGAGCCGGTCAGCTATTCGGCCACGCTCACCCGCTCCGGCACGGTGATCTTCGGGTACGGCGACGGCATCGGTACCAACGACCCGGTGACCGCCGGCGCGCACGCCATCACCGGCATACAGGGCTGGGCCGGCGTCGACGGCATCCGGTTCTCCGACAGCACCCCGGTGCTGCGCGACGGGATGATCGTCACCTACGACATGCCTGACTTCGGGTACCTCGACGCGACCGTCGTCGACCAGAACGACGGGCTGCCGGTGGCCGGGGCCAAGGTCTCCTTCACGAACAAGAATGGGCTCGTCGAGACCGTCACGACCAACGGGACGGGCATCGTGCATCGCCAGCTTCCGGTCGGCGACTACACCATGACGGTCGACGCGCCGAACTACACGACCGCGGCATACCCCTTCTCCCTCGACAAGCTCTACGCGAACGCCAAGATCGACGCGCGTCTGACCACGGGTGTCGCCGGCCTGAAGGCTGACGGCCTCGACACGCTGTTGGGCACCGACCAGAACGGTGTCGGCTCGCTGACGCTGGCCAACAACGGTTCCGCCCCACTCACGTACAACCTGGGCGAGGCCGCGCGCCACCCCGACCTTGACGCCGCCGGCGCCACCGGGCGCACCGGGAAGGGTGCGGACAGCACGATCGACCTCACCGCGTGGAAGGCCGGTGCGAGCGGCATGAAGCCGTCGAACGTCGACGGCAAGGCGGCGACGGCGAGCGCCGCGGAAGCACAGGCGGCTGGCAAGGTCGGCGCGACCTCCGGCGGTGAGGTCATCACCCGGATCGCCATCCCGGGCAAGATCGAAAACAAGGAGCCCTCCGGCATCGGGTACGACGGCGACGTCTGGGTCCACGACTACAACGCGCGGACCAACACCGCCTACACGGTGACGGGCAAGCCGACCGGGAAGGTCTTCGACGCGTCGTGGAACCCCGCGTACCGGGCGTTCGACATGGCGCTCGACACGAAGACCGGTGACATGTGCCAGATGGAGGACAGCCCGGCCAGCTACATCCACTGCTTCGACCGGGAGACCGGGAAGGAGACCCGGCAGATCAAGGGTGACTGGTCCACGCTGCAGCTGACCGGACTCGCCTACAACCCGACGGAGGACGTGTTCTACGTCGGCGGTCGAAGGAACGGCATGATCGGAACCGTCGCCGGGACGTCGCACGACAACGCGGGTGCGCTGCTGTCCTTCTGCGCCCCGCCGCTGCCCGAGGTGATGGGCCTGGCCTACAACCAGGCGTCCGACACCATCTGGTACACCGACCTCACCTCGAACAGGCCCACCCGCCTGCTGCAGGTGGACCCCGACGACTGCTCGCTGGTGAACGCGTGGTGGTTCCCCGGCCAGAAGGCGGGCCAGGGCGGCGGCCTCGAGACCGACTCGACCGGGGCGCTGTGGGCGGCGGACCAGGTCGCCGATGACGTCGTGCTGGTCGACGTCGAGGACGACCTGCTCACCGACCTGCCGTGGCTGTCGCTCTCCTCGACCGGCGGCACCCTTGCCCCGGGCGAGTCGACGACCGTCAAGGTCTCGATCTCCTCGAAGGACACCAAGCCAGGAGTCCTCGGTGCGAACATCGTGGTGAGGTCCGACTCCGGACGCCAGTCCAAGACCTACGTCCCGGTGACGCTCACGACCACGAAGTACCAGGTCGGCGTCAACGCCGGCGGCCCTTCGTTCACCGACGGCTCCGGCTACACCTGGTCCGGCGACCAGGCCGGCGGCAAGGGGGCGTGGGGCTACGAGGGGAAGACGGAGGTCGCCTCCACGAAGGCCGGGATCGAAGGCACGACGGACGACGCCCTGTTCCAGTCGCAGCGCACCACGCCGGACAAGCAGTTGTTCTACCGCTTTCCCGACGCGCCCAAGGGCACCTACGCGATCGATCTCGGGTTCGCCGAAATCGAGAAGGTGGCCAAGGGCAAGCGGGTGTTCGACGTCCTCGTGGACGGAACGCTGACGGAGTACGCGTACGACGCGGCCGCGGCCGTGGGGCCGAACGCCGCCGACTGGCGCACCGCCGTCGTGAAGCATGAGGGCGGTCCGCTGACCGTGGAGCTGCGGGGTTCGAAGGGCCTACGGGCCCCGACCATTGCCGCGCTGCGTGTGACGCTCGACCCGCGCGCAGACACGGCGGAGCCGGAGCCCCAGCCCGAGCAGCCGGAGCCGGGCCCCGTGCCGGTGGCCCCCGCCGGTCGCTCGTACTCGATGAAGGTGACCGACGGGCTCTACCGCCAGGGCACGGAGGAGTCCGGGTGGCACGGCGATGACCTCTGCGGCGTGCTGTGGTTCGACTCCAGCTTCCTGCAACCGTTCTACGACACGGCCTGGGACGGGGTGTGCGTGACGACGAACGGCACGCTGACCTTCGACCGCGCCAGCACGCTGGGGAACAACACCGCACTGCCGTCGCCCAGTCCGATCGACGCGATCTATCCGCTCTGGGACGACCTCATCGTCGACGACGAGGCAGGCATCTACTTCGGCACGACCGAGGTGGACGGGCTGGCGGCGCAGGTTATCGAATGGCGCAACGTCACCTTCTACAGCGACCGGACGGCTCGCGTGAGCTTCTCGGTCACCCTGATCGCGGACGGACGGGTCCAGATCGGATACGGCGACGGCGTCGGCGGCGACAACCCCCTCACCCGAGGGTCGTCGGCGACGGTGGGCCTGGAGAGCCTGAACCGCAACCCCGCGAGCCAGTACTCCTTCGACCAGCCCATCCTCAAGGCCGGCCTGGGGCTGGAGTACACCCTCCCGGCTGCGGGCACGATCGAGGGAACGGTCACCGACGCGAACGACCGCAAGCCGATCGCGGGCGCGATCGTCACGCTCAAGGGGCCGAGCGGTGAGCGGGTCATCACCGCCGACGAGAAGGGCCGGTGGAAGGCCCAGGCGCTGGTCGGCGAGAACACCGTGGAGGTGTCGGCGCCGAACTATGTCACCGCCAGTCACCCCGTGACCATCGCCAAGAAGGATCAGGCCGAGGTGGTCGACACGGCGTTGACCACGGGCGTCGCCACCGTCACCGGAGGTGACTTCGACTGGCTCCTCGACAAGGACCAGAAGGCGACCGCCGACGTGACCGTGACCAACACCGGCTCCGCCCCACTCGAGGTGCGGCTCAGTGAGCAGAAGCGCACCAGCGACGACGGGCACGAGGCCGCCGACCTTCCGTGGCTGACCCTCACGGGCGCGGCCGCGGCCGGCACGGTCAAGCTGGCGGCCGGCGAGTCCACCACGGTCACGGCGACGGCCGACAACGCGAACGTCGAGCCCGGCGTGCTCGTCGGGGACGTGCTCGTGGCGTCGAACGCCGGCAAGGGCGAAGCCCAGTTCAAGCCGGTCCGCCTGGCGACCTCGGCTTACTGGAAGGGCGTCGACGCTGGCGGGTCCGGGTACGTCGGTGCCGACGGCTTCGTCTGGTCGCCCGACCAGCAGCTCGGCTCGCGGCCGTGGGGCTACGTCGGCGGCAAGGCGCGTGCCACCAAGGCCGACATCGCCGGCACCGAGGACGACGCGCTGTTCCGCACCCAGCGGACCGGCGAGACGTTCAGCTACGTGTTCAAGAACGCCCCCGCCGGGACGTACCGGATCGGCCTCGACTTCGCGGAGATCGAGAAGGTCAAGGCCGGCAAGCGTGCCTTCGATGTTCTGGTCGACGGCAAGGTCGTGCTCTACGACCACGACGTGCAGGTGGGTGCGCTGACCGCGGACGTGAACACGGTCACCGTCGAGCACGCCGGTGGCGATCTGAAGGTCGAGCTTCGCCGCGAGATCGGCGAGAGCGACCCAATCCTCAACGCCCTGAAGGTCCAGCAGGACCCGCGCCTATGAGATAGCCAACCTATCCGCCAGCAGTGGGCAGAGCCTCCTCGGAAAGGATCACCGGGGAGGCTCTGCCCACGACTACCGAGTGTGCGGCTTCGGACCGTACTCGCGCACGTGGTGGCAAAGAATCCGAGTTCCTCGTCAGTGGCGACGCGCCAGACGACGAAGCGCGTTGCCCGCCACGCCAGAGCCCTTCGCCACCGTCGCCCGCGCCCTCGCCCCACCGCCGCCGGATAGCAGCAGTTGCTGTCCTGGCTGCGTCCTTCGGCCGGGTCGTGAAGGTTGGGGTGGAGGGCACCGGTGCCTACGGCGCTGGCCTGGCGAAGTGCTTGAGCGTGTCGGGCTCCATCGTGGTGGAGATCGACCGTCCGGACCGCAAGACTCGCCGGAGCAAAGGCAAGTCCGACCGATGCCCTCGCCGCCGCCCGCGGCCCTGTCCGGGCAGGCCGCTGGTGTCCCGAAGATCCGGACCGGTCGAGGCGATCCGTGCCCTGCGGGTGGCCCGTCGAGGAGCGGTTAAGGCCCGGATCGCCGCCCTCAACCAGCTGCACGGTCGCAGCGCCAGCGTCATCACGCTCTCGCCGTACTCGGCCAGTCGCGTTGTCGCGGCCACCGGGTCGACGCCTCCTTGCGCCGCGCTGACCATTGCGTCGATCCACGCGGGCGCCTCTTCCGGTGTCGCCACCGATGTTGACTGGGACAGGCGGCGCTTGGTCGTCGCGTCGACCCACCGAACCCGCGCCCGGCGGGGATGTTCCCGGCCGGCCCGAACCTCCATATCGGAGGCAAGCGGTACGCCGATCGATGGCTGACGGTGTGTCGGGCGACGGTCGGCCCGCAGCGTTGACTACAGGGCCGCGCAATGGGGCGCGCGGTGGCTGTCTGCTCTGCGCAGCCGTCGAGAGGGCCGCCCCGATTCATGGGAGGCCATCGAAAAAGAGGCAACCATCTATCTTGAAGCCCTTGAATGAACGAGGTGACCCCCTAAGAAATATCGATGGGAGGCCTTGAAAAGTATCAATGGGGGGCTGGGTGGGTGCCCCCTTGAAAACCTTCGATGGGGGTACATCGAGGATCCCCCTGTTCAGTCACCCCTTGAAAAGTATGGATGTTTGTGTCCGCCGCTCGTCGTCCTCCACTTCGGACACGACCTCACCGCACCACCTGGTCACGCAGCGCTACAACCGTTGCTCAGAAAGGCTCATTGACAAGCTGGGAAGCGCCTGAAAGTGTCTCGCGTACAACGAAATTCATCCGACGTTTTTTGGTCTGACCATTCAGGGAGATCACGGTGCTGCGGAAGAAACCTCTTGCAATGACACTTGGCATGTCATTGCTCCTGTCCATGGGTGTAGCGGCTGACGCGTCCGCGACCAGCGTCGGCGAGGAGCGCTTCCAGCCGAGCGCCACCTACGATCTGTCGGTGACCGACGCCGAGCGCGACGCGATCCACGCGGAAGTCGAGGCGTTGGCTGGGCGCGTCAACAGCGCGCGGGCGGGGGACGGCACCTACGACCCGCTTAGTCTGATCGGGGCGATGCTGGACGGGTCGAGCTACGACTCCATCTCCCGAGGCGGCACGGCCGCGACGGCGTACCCCTTCCCGGTCAGCAACACCGAAGCCAACCAGAACGAGTACGACCGCAAGGTCGCCAAGCTCGCCTGGGTGGTGAAGCTGGCCACCGACCTGGGTTTCCCGGTGGTCGTCCAACGCCAGCCCGACAAGTACGTCTACGCAGAGATCGGTGACCCGGACGCCCCGGAGATGGTCATGGCGTTGAGCCACCTCGACTCGCCGACGGCTTCCGTTTCGCCAGCCCAACTGGCGCGCTGGCGGGACGCCGATGGCAACCTCGGCACTCCTGGTGCGTACCACTCGCCCTATGTCCAGGACGGCTGGGTCTACGGGGCGGGCCTGCAGGACGACAGCGGCCCGACGCTGGCGACGCTGCTCGCGGCCAAGGCGCTGCTCGAGGCGGGGTTGCCCCTCGACCGACGCATCCGCATCGTCATGGGAATCTACGAAGACGGCGGTCCCGGCACGCCCTCGACGACGAACACCGCCACCTTCCAGTCCATCCCGTACAACTCGAACCCGAGCTTCTACGACAACTGGGCCTACAAGAACCTCAACCGGGAGGAGATCCCGATCGCGGGCTACACCTCCGACTCGCGGTTCCCGGTCATCGTCGGCAACTCCGGATCGGTGACCCCGTCGGTGTTGATGAGCTTGTCCGCAGACAGCACCAAGGCCTTCCGGTTGACGGATGCCACAGCTGGCGTCACCCGGCGCGAAGGCGACCCGACGCTCAAGGACATCGCCTACGGCAGCACCACACAGATCGCCTCGCGGGCCATTTTCACCCTCGACGTTGCGGGGGCCGGCTCCGCCGTGCGCGACCGATTCGTGTCGGCGATCACCGCTGCCGCGACCACGAAGGGTTGGCTCCCGGCTGCTCCCCGCACCACGCCCAAGGTGCAGACCACGATCACCGGCGACTCGCTCACGCTGGAGATCAACACCGATGTGGCGATGGAGATGCCGACCCCGCAGTACGGCAAGAATGCCATCGTGTGGGGAATGTTCCTCCTCTCCAAGGGACTCGGCGCATTGGGAACCACGGCCGCCGACATGCAATTGAAGAAAGCCGCCGACGGCATCGCCGACCTGTTCTTCCGCGACGGTGTCGAAGGCGAAGCCTATATCGGCAAGTACATGGGCATCCCGGCGAGCCTGTTGCGCAACCCGAGCAACGGCACGCCGAACCTGACCTTTGCCCTCATGGGGGGCATCAATTCAGAGACCCCGACGAGCTTTTACACGGACGCCTCCGGCAGTCTCAGCATGCCGATGTATGTGCGCAGCATGCACGTCACCGCGGCTGACTCCGGCCAGGCAACGGCGGCGGTCACGGCCGCCTTCCAGGCGAAGGGGTTCACCATCGGCAACCTCGGCTCGCCCGTCGGCGCCGGGTTGTACGTCACTCACGACAACCCGCTGACGGCTCTTCAGTTCGGGAGCTACGAAGCCTCGATCAACCGCAATCCGGCGGAGTTCGCGGATCCCTATTCCCTCAGGGACGTGGTCTATCCGCAGGGCACGACCGGTGGCACCCTGGCCAGCAGCTTCCGCAATAAGATGACCGCCTTCGGCGCCGTCATCCCGGGTAACGAGCGCTGGTGGCACACGGCCAACGAGCGGATGAAGGTCGACTCGGCAGTGCAGATGACCAAGATCATGGCCGATGGCATGCTGGAGATGGCCCGGTACTCCGGGCCCGCCGGTGCCAAGTTCATGTCGGCAAGCATCCCTGGGCTGAACGCCGACCGGGCGGACCTCGACCTGCTCGACGTCACGGTCGGAACCTACAAGGACGCGTCGGCCGCTGTCGGCACGAGCCAGTTGGGCACCCAGGCCCTGCTCGGCGCCACCTCGTTCAACATCCCGATGTGGAACGGGCGCGGCAACTCGGCCCCGACGGCGTCGGCTTTCGCACTGGGGCACGCCCCGGGAGGGGTCTACTTGCCCCTGACCGACACCGAGTACCTGAACAACACGTACGTGGCGCCGATGCGTCTGGAGTTCAAGGTGGAGCGCCCCGACCACATGTCGGACGCGGCTTGGGCGAAGTTCGTCGCCGGCGGCTACGGCGACTTCCAGTTCAACATCCTCGTCGGCGACGCGGTTGTCCCGCTGGCCGTTCCTGCGGGGCAGAGTGCGGACAAGTACTTCTCCTCGCGCATCTCGGCCAACAACCCCGACGCCATCTACCTGTCGGTCAACCTCGCGATCACCGATGCCCCGTACACCGGGGTGCAGGGCATCCTCGCGGATTCCAAGACGGACCTGTACACGGTCAATCCAACGTACTTGGCTTCAAACCCTGATCCGTTCCCCGGGCGCGGAGCCATCGAACAACGGGGCTTCTTCACCTTCGGTGATGGGCAGAAGAACGCGGAGTTCTCTTCACCCGACGCGGTCTACGTGACAGTCGCCAACGCCGTCACCGATGCGAAGCCGTCGGCGGTGGTGAAGAAGTTGAAGGGCAACAAGAACGAGTTGACCATCACGGTGAACCAGACCCACATCGACGGCAGCGAGTCTCCTGTGACGACCACGTTCACCATCGACAACAACGCTGCTGGCACTTACACCGTCGGCGATTACAAGGTATACGTCGAAACCAAGGGCAACACCCAGGTGCGGTCGATCTCCATCGTGTGACGCGTGTGAACCGGAAGTTCAGCGCGCGGACGAGAGGGCATGCGCGGTGCAGGGCCCCGGCAAGGTCGTGAGGGTGCCCGGCTTGATGTGGTTGGTGTAGACGCGCCCGTGCTGGTGGTAGCAGGCGGGCATGACCGGTTCAGATGATCACCGAGGTTCCTACGCCTTATCGATCGTCCGAAGTGAGTCATGCCCGCGCTGCCATCAACGCTGATCTCGTCCTTGTCCGACGCACCGGCTGTCACCGTGCCCGATTGGGCCGCGCTGATTCATGCCATGCGGCCTTCGCGAGCCCTGATAAGCGCCTGGGTCATCAGCGCTGCGGCAAGAAAGACGGCGGCGAGGATGGCCCAGCCCGCCGCGCCGTATTCGATGGCGGCGGTGACGACGAGGGGCGCGAGCATGGCACCGA
Source organism: Micromonospora sp. NBC_00389 (assembly GCF_036059255.1). Lineage (NCBI taxonomy): Bacteria > Bacillati > Actinomycetota > Actinomycetes > Micromonosporales > Micromonosporaceae > Micromonospora > Micromonospora sp. NBC_00389. The sequence goes on from NZ_CP107947.1 coordinate 4,188,929, forward strand.
GTGCTGCGCCGGTCTGGCTGACGCCCTGGTAGGCGCCAGCGTTGGCAGGGTCGGCCAGTTCGAAGGCGAGTGTCCAGCTGCCGGCCTCGGAGAGGATCTCCGCGAGACTGTGCGCGATGGCTGCGAGGACCAGGACGGCCACGGCGATCACGAGTGAGCCGAAAGCGGCGATGGAGTACAGGGCGCAGGCGAGCGCCAGGAGTGCGCCGGCCTGCGCGATTGCGCGGCCGGAGGAATGCAGGTCGGTTGTTCGGTGCGCCGCCCAGAGCTGCAGGACCGACACGATGGCAGTGTTCGCGGCCAGCAGCACCGCCACGGTCACCGCTGGCGTCTGGGTATGGCCAACTACCCACAGTGGCATTCCGACCGTCAATAATCCGAACTGCATGGATAAGAGCGCGTAGAGGGCGGTGATCGCCAGATAGGTGCGGTCTCGCAGCGGTGAGCGCCGCATGGACCGACCGGACTGGGTCCGCCGTCTAGGGTCGGTGTCTACGGGGGCCGCCTGGGGCTGCCACCGTGCCCGGACGAGCGTGTAGGCGGCGACGAGCGTCAACGCTCCGGTGGCCAGCATGGCCACCTGGTACGCGGGTCTCGTGTCGATGGCGAGGGCGATCGCCGCCAGCGCGGTCCCCAGGGCGATGAAGACATTCATCACGACCCGCAGCCGGGCCCGCACGGCGAGCCGGTCTGCCGCGGTGAAGGACTCCGCAATCATCGTCGTGAGTGCGGTGCGCTGCATGGCCTGTCCGCAGACCGCGACGCTCGCGACGACGACGAACGCAGCCGGCGTCCGGGCCAACAGGTAAGCAAGCAGCGCTATTCCCTGTCCGGCGGTGGCCAGAACCATCACCTGCCGCGCGCCGATCGCCCGGGCAAGGTAGCCGGCGCCCAGTGCCGCTCCGACCCCGAGGCATCCGGCCATGGTCAGCCCGAGCCCGACGGTCGTGGCGGGGAAGCCGGCCACGCGCGTGAAGTACAGCACGCTGACGCTGAAGAACACGCCCTTTGACAGTGAGGACGCGATCGTCGACCAGGTCAGCGCCCGGGCGGTTGGGTCGACCGGGTTCAGGTATGGGGCAAGCCACTCCGTGATGGATGGCCGCCGGACCGTTGCGGGAAGCATGATTGCAGTTGTCGCACTGTCCGGTCCCTTGCCGCCAACGATGTAGCGTTGTGCTTCATGGTCCGCTATGAGTTGGTCGATAACGACTTGGCTGATGTCCGGTTCGCGGTGTCGCCACTCAACGAAGTGGTGCTGTCGCTGCGGGCGTGGCGAGACCCGGGTCGGTATCCCTTGCATTTGCGTTGGGTGCGCTCCGTCAACGAGTCGCGAAGCGCGCTGGACCACGAGACACTGCTGGCCCTGACTGATTCGAGACTTTGGACGCCTGACTTCCTCAATCCCCGGCCGTCCTCCCCGCTGACCCACTTCGATGACGAACTGGCGAGGCTGGCCACCATCGACCCGGCCGTGGTCGTCCGCGACCTGCGGGCCGTGCACAGTGCGGGGTCGCTGCCCCGCGCGTTGCGTGGTCCCGTCCCTCGGGTGCTCTCCAGGATCATCGATGCCCTGGCCGGCTACTGGCGGCACTGCTTTGCGCCGCACTGGCCGCGCATGCGGGCTCTACTTGAGGGCGATGTGACGTTCCGCGCGCGGCAGATCTCCCAACACGGACTTGCGGCAATGTTCAACGGGCTCTCGCCTGCAGTCCGGCTCGTCGACGCGACCGTCGAGGTGCGGCTGCGATCCCGTCTGCAATACACGCGGGCCACCAACGGCGGCCTGACCCTCGTGCCGAGCCTCTGGACACTCAACGCATCGACGCCGGCCTCCGAAGCCGAACCGCCGATGATCATCTATGCGGGGCGTGGGGTGGCGACGCTGTGGGAGCCGCAGCCGCTGGCCGCGCCGGGCGCGTTGGCGGCTCTGCTGGGCGTTGTCCGGGCCGGTCTGCTCGTCGCGTTGGAGACGCCGGCGTCATCCACCGAACTCGCGTCCCGCCTCGGCGTCACGCCAACTGCGGTCAACCAGCACCTGCGCGCGCTGCGCGACGGTGGTCTGCTTGTCGGGGTACGCGACGGCCGGTCCGTGCTCTACCGCCGTTCCCCGCTCGGTGACCGCGTGGTAGCGCCCGACCCTGCCTCCTGGCCGGGGTGAACTGTTTTGGGGTTTGGGCCACCCTTGAGCGCCCGAATGTGCGTGCCGTCGATCACCGCGCGGGACATGTTCAGCTGCTCGGCGGCTCTCAGCTTGCCCAGCAGCACTTCGTGCAGGCGTTGCCGCACGCCGGCGTCGGTCCAGTCGAGCAACCGCCGCCAGCAGGTCATGCCCGACCTGAAGCCCAGCTCCTGGGGTAGGCACCTCGCGGTCATCACGGGGCTTTTGACCAGGGTTAGCGGCGCAGCCGTGGTGGTCGAGGCGGTAACAGCGGCGCGATCTCGGCCCACAGCTCGTCAGAGCCGATCCACGGCGGCTGCTCACCCCTCCTCACGTTCAGACAGGACGATCCTCACGTCCCGAGGGCACGCCCAGTATCCGGAGATGTTGTCCCAGGGTGTGGCGATTGCTGCGTGAGCATCAGCTGTCCGAGTTCCTGGGTGCATCGGGTGAGCGCGACGTAGAGGCCGTTCCAGCCGCGCGGTTCAGCGGCGATGCCTTGGGGGTCGATGAGTAGCGTCGCGTCCCATTCCAATCCCTTGGACTGGGTCGCGGTGAGCACTGGCACATCACTCAGCACGGCTAGGAGTTCGGCGATGCGGTCCGCGGGGGCGATGACGCCGACCATGCCACCCTGCCACCGTTGCTGCAGTTGTCGCACAGCTTGGGCGGCGGCGTCGGCGAGCTCGGCGGACGTGATCGTGAGCTCCCAGGGGGCGATGCCGGAGGAGCGTACCGCCCGTGGCGGCGCGTTGTGGCTGCCAGCTTCCTTCAAGACCGGTTCGGTGAGGTCCATAACCTCACGCGGGGTCCGGTAGCAGATGGTCAGTTCCGCGGCGGTCCAGCGGTCTCCGAAAACAGCCTGCACCGCTTGTGCCCAGCTGGTGTGCCGGTGCGCCGCCTCCGCCTGGTCGATGTCGCCAACGGCGGTGATGGATCGACTAGGACAGCGCCGTACGGCCATGTGCCACTGCATCTCGGACAGCTCTTGCGCCTCGTCGATGACGACGTGGCCATACACCCAGCCGCGCTGTCGGCGAGCGCTGTCGGCGACGAACTCGCCCTGTGGTTGCGGGGCGTCGACCTCGCCGAGCAGGTCGGCGAGGGCGTCGAGCAGGGGAATGTCGCTCGATGCCCATGGGGCGGGCTCGGCCGAGACAGCGGTGATCTCCTCCGGGGACAGTTGCGGGGCGAACCGGGCCAGCAGGGTGCGGTCGGTCAGGAGATCACCCAGCAGGGTTTCGGCGTCGAGGGTGGGCCACCATGCCTTGATAAACCGGGCGATGGTGGCGTTCTCGGCGATACGAAGACGGAGGTGATCGATCTCTTCCTCGGAGAGCAATCCGTCGATGTCACTGCCGGTGGACGTCCTGCCGGAGTGGTGGTCATGCCGCATGCCCCTGTCGACGCGGGCGAGGATGTCCTCGAAGCCTTCCTCCATCTCGTTCATCAGCGCCTCGCGCTGCTCGACGACGACTTCGGCAAGGAGGTGGTGCAACTGCTCGGCGAACGCCGCGCGGGCGCGGTGGTACGGGCGTCCCTGCACCGCCGAGGCGAGCGCCTGCGCCACTGTTGCGGCTGTGACGACGTAGAACTCGCCCTCCCAGCGCAGCTTCAGCTCGCGAGGCCGGGGGAGCAGCGATGTGACGTAGTTTTCGAGCGCGGGCTGCCAGAGGGCGCGGCCCTTGATTTCGGCGAGAAGCCGGCTCTCGTCGCGGCCCACGCGGACCTCGGTCAGCAGAGTGTCGCAGGTCGCCGAGACGACGGCGGTCTCACCGAGCGCGGGTAGCACCTGGCCGATGTACTGGAGGAACCGCGGCGAGGGGCCGAGGACCAGGACCGCTTGGTCGGCCATCTTCCGGTGGGCGAACAGCAGGTAGGCGACGCGGTGCAGAGCAACCACGGTCTTACCGGTGCCGGGACCGCCCTGAACGATCAGCGGGCCGGTCGCCTCAGCCCGGATGATGTCGTCCTGTTCGCGTTGCAGCGTGGAGATCGCCGTCGACATGCGGCCGGTGCGCCGCTGGTCGAGGGCGGCAAGAAGAGCGCCTTCACCGACGAGTTCCGCCGTTATGGTCCCGTCCAGTGGCTCGTCGTCCACGCCGACGACGGTCGATCCCGTCGTGCGTATGTGACGGCGCCGTGCCTGACCTTGTGGGTCGACAGCCGTCGCGGTGTAGAACGGCCGAGCTGCGGGAGCGCGCCAATCGACCAGCAGTGGCTCACTGTCCTCGCCATCGTTGCGGAGACCGACACGGCCTACGTGTCGCACGGTGCCATCAAGGCCGTCGAGGCGGCCGAAGACCAGCCCTTCCCGTGCTCGCCGCAGCTCTTCGTACTGCTGGCGGAGCATGCGCTGCCGGGCCCGTTCCAACGCGTCCAGGGCCTCTGACGAAAGCTCGACCTGCAGGTGGTCGGCCAGCCTGTCGCGCCGGGCCGTGGCCAAGTCGAGAAACGCCTGTTCCTCGGCGACCGCGGATCGGCGCGCGACGCCCTCTGCGGTAGAGGTCGGCGGTTCGCCGTCCGGTGTTATTTCGCTGACGCCAGCAGTGTGGTTGTTCAGAGCAGACTTCCGGCGCATTCGCAAGTCCTTGTATTGGTGTTCCCCTCGGCCCGGATGAGCCGCAGTGCATTCGGCGGCAAGCATAGGGCTGGTTTCCCTTGTCGGCCAGGAACTCCGCCGGCAGAGATGGGGATCTCAATGCCTTGCAGTTCCGGGTCGCTTGTGGCCTTACCCAATCTTGATTCGCTTATTGACAGTTCGGTCCTTATCTGATCTGCGGGTGGCCCTTCGACCAACCACACTGCACCCACGATGCGGATCCACGACGACAGCACCATTGGGAGGGGCCGAGACGTTGTTCCAGCCAATGAGTTGATCTCAGCAACGCGAGTCTGCTGATTGGACGGCACGGACAAAATGCCCGAAGTTGACGGGGCGGGATATGGGCCCGGATTCCCTCGCAGGGCTCCGGAGGCAGTGCCCTTGAGTGCCCGTAGGATGCGCACCGTGGGTTACCTAGTATGGCCTTCAGGCCGCCTGAACCTTCCGCAGTCGGACGACGCCGCTGCCGTCGCCACCGCCAAGGCCGCCATGGCTGAACGAGGTGGTTGGTTCGCCCCGGATGAGTCTGCCGCAAGCGACACACTGGCCGACATAGCGGAGGCGGCGAGAGCCTCGATCAGCCGCGCCGGAGACTGGATCGAGTTTGGTTACGACGATGCGGGCGATCCCAAGTGGTCGGATCAAGCTACGGCCTTCTACGTCGCGATTGCGCCGTTCGTTCGCTCGGGAGTCGTCCATATCGAGGGCGAAGACGGTGCCCGCTGGTCCTATTCCTATGCTGATGGGCAGGTCACTCAACAGGGTTGGAACGGTTGGGATGGATCCATCGAGCCGTTTGGCGAGTATGTGGAGCACCCTCTGCCCGACCAGCTTTAGGCGTCAGCGGCGGCCCCTTCTGAGGTAGAAAGAGTCATGAACTGGTTGCGACGGTCCCGCACTGCCTCCTATGCGGTCGACGGTGTCGAGCCGTGGCGTAGCAGCGGCGGCTGGGACATCTTCGACGGCGACGCTCTGGCCTGGCTGCCCGCGGTTGCCGAGGCCGCCGCGCGCCTGCCGCAGGACCCCGCAATGGAGGACCTGCCGGACTAGCTGGCGGTCTGCACGAAGAACGGCCGGGAGTGACGTGATCTCAACATGAATCCGGTAGGTATCGGTATTCGAAATGGGTGAGATGGAGAGCGGCGCGGACGATGTCGCCGACCTGTCGTGGGCTGGCGGTGCTGTGGCGTAGTGTGCGCCAGCGGCCGGTGAGGATCGCGAAGCCGCGTTCTCCGAGGCATCGCATGGATCGAAGGGCAGCGTTGTAGGTGCGGTTGTCGACCGCGAGGCGGCGGCCGTCGGCGGGTTGCTTGTACGGGGTGTGGATGCCCTGGCCGGCGCCTTCGTAGCCGGAGTCGGCCAGGGTCGGTAGATCCAGCGCCGACGCCGCCCAGTAGAGCGCGCCGGTGATGTCCAACTGTTGGGCGCAGGCCAGGTCGTGAAGGTGTCCGGGCATCGCACTCGAGGTCCAGACCGGTAGTCCGTCCGGGCGCATGACCGCTTGGATGTTCGCGCCGAAGTCGCGGTGTTTCCCGGAGTACCAGGCGTCGATCGTTTTGCCCTTGACGCTGGTGGTGGTCTCGGCGAGCCGGTCGGTGTCGAACAACTTGCCGTCGAGGATCACGTGGGACCAGCCGTCAGCCGCGACCTGGGTCAGGGCGTCGTGCAGGGTGGGGGTCTGCGCGGCGAGGACGCGCACGGCCTCGGCGACGTACCGGTAAGCAGTTGCCCTCGGCACCCCGAACCCGACCCCGAGGGTCGTCTTGTCCTCGCCCTTGCGGAACCACACCAGCACCAGAAGCGCCTGGTAGAAGCACGTCAACGCCCGGGCTCGGCGGCGGGTTCTCACCGCCCGACGCTCCGCGTGTAGCAGACGCGCCACGTGACGCACGAGTTCCCTGGGGACGTCGAGCCTGGCAGAATAGGTGATCACGTGGAGCCCTCTCGGAGACTGATTCTGTCGCAAGAACCTGTCTACCGATGGCTCCACGTCCTTATCCCACACTGTCCGCTATGGACGCTACGCCCGTGCCATCCCGAATCCCGCCCGAATCCTTGCTGAGATCACCTCAATGAAGGTGCTCTTCCGCCTTAGAGGACGTCTGATTCACGTATTTTGCGGGTGATGCTGCATTCAGTCGTCTCGCCAGGTTGGGGTGGTTTCGGCGGTGACGCGTTTGGCGAGGTTGTCGATCATCGCGATGCGGATCATGCTGGCGGAGTTGTCGGGTAGGGCTTCGTAGTCACGGGCCAGGCGCCGGTGCAGCATGATCCAGCCCAGGGTGCGTTCGATGACCCAGCGGCGTTTGACCACCGAGAATCCTCGGACGTGTGGATCTTTGGCGACGACCTCGACATCGATGCCGAGGGTGGCGCCGTGTTCGATCACCCTGTTCTTGAAGCCGGCGTCGACCCAGGTCTTGGTCAGGGCGGGGTGGGTGGCTTTGGCCTGTTCCAGCAGGTTGATGCCGATGGTGTTGTCGCTGGCGCTGGCGGCGGTGACGATGACCGCGAGCAGCAGGCCGAGAGTGTCGGTGACGATGCCGCGTTTGCGTCCGACGATCTTCTTGCCGGCGTCGATGCCCTGGCTGGCCAGTGGTGCGTTGGTGGAGGTCTTCACGCTCTGGGTGTCGATGACGCAGGCCGAGGGCTGGGTGGCGCGTCCGGCCTTGGCGCGTGCCAGGCCGGTGAGGTCGTAGTTGAGCTGGGCGAAGAGGCCGTCGCTGGTCCAGGCGGTGAAGTAGCCGTAGACGGTCTGCCATGGCGGGAAGTCGTGGGGCAGGTAGCGCCAGGCGATGCCGGTGCGGTTGACGTAGAGGATCGCGTTGAAGATCTCCCGCAGGTCGTGGGTGGCGGTACGTCCGCCGATCCCGGCGTCGGTGCGGGCCTGGCGCCAGGCGGTCAGCCGTGGTGCGATCAGCGCCCAGCGGGCGTCGGACAGGTCGCTGGGGTAGGCGGGTCGCTCGGCCACGCGATATGTCTACTGTGGACTACATGGTGGATCGCAGTTGGGTCCGACGATTCCCGAACTTTCGGAACCAGACACGATCTGCAGATCAAAGCAGGGCATCTCGCATCGGCATCAATCAGGTGAACCTGGTCCCAGTGGTGATCATTCGACCCTGCCGACGCCTTGCCGACTAGGCCCACGAAAGCAGCAATACGTAGTGGGAGTGATCAAAACGCCCAGTTAGAGCGTGTTTGAGATGGGCTGATCAGGTCCAGTGAAGGTTCGGCTGGCTTGTTGTTGGGCCGGCGGCCGGGTACTGGCCGACCAGCATAGACATCCCACGGGCTTGAACGCACACAATCCAGGACAGAAGCGCGCTCATGCTCATCGTCGCAGGGCGTGCAACGTCGAGGTCCGCAGCGTGACGGCGAACAAGCAGAGACTGCTGCAGCACGCATGAAGCCGTTTGAGGTCCATTTTGATGGGGTGGGGCTGCGGGTGCGTGTCAGCCCAGTGCTTTGCGCAGCAGTGCCGTCAACTGGTCCTGTTCGTCGGGTGAGAGTCGTCCGACCGCCGTGCGGGCGAAGGTGAAGGCTGTTGTGAACCGGTGGTTGATCTCGTCTCCTCGGGGGGTTCGCGCGACGAGTCGTGCGCGGCGGTCCTGGGGATTCGGTTCGCGGGTCACGAGGCCGAGCGCTTCGAGGCGCGCGACGATCTGGGTGATGTTGGAGGCATCGCAGCCGAGCTCCTCGGCCAAGGCGCCCATGCCGCGTCGCTCATCGAGTCGCCCGAGCACACATGCCTGGGCCGGGCTGAGCGACAGTTGGGCTGCGGCCGCCTCGTAGGCGCGGTCGTATACGTCGACCAGGTCGAACAGGACGGCCTCGGCCTCGGACGAGGTGGTTACGGGTCCGTTTGGCAGTGCCATGGCTCCCAGCCTAGAACAGTTACTTGATCCGCTCAAATAGCTGTGATCCAATGATCCTTGATTCACTCAAGCAACAAGGAGGGGCAATGGAGAGCAGAGTCGAGCGCACAGCGGGCGCGATCGTGGTGCCGCAGATGATCGCGGTCGTCCTTGACCGGTTCGGCGGTGTCGACGAACTCTCGTCGCGCCGCGTACCGCTTCCGGAGGTCGGCGACGACGACGTCCTCATCCGGGTGGAGTTCGCAGGGGTCGGGTCCTGGGACGCGGGCGAGCGGGAGGGGGACTACGACGGCATTTTCGGTGTCGCGTCGACCTTCCCCTATGTCCTCGGCTGGGACGCGGCGGGCACGGTGGCCGCGGTCGGACGCAACGTCATCCGGTTCGACGTGGGTGAGCGTGTTTACGCTGCGTCGATGCCGGTGCCGCGTGGCGGCTTCTACGCCGAGTACGGCGTCGTTGAGGCGGAGTTCGTGGCTCGCGTGCCTGACCGGGTGCCGACCGAACAGGCCGGCGCAATGGCTTGGGATGCCCTGACCGCACTGAGCGGCCTCGATCTGCTCGGCCTGCGGCCGGGCGAGACGCTCATGGTCTTCGGGGCCAGCGGGGGTATCGGGCACATGGCCGTGCAGCTGGCGCGGCACAGCGGCATCCGGGTGTTGGCCGTGGCCTCTGGTGACGACGGTGTCGCCTTGGCCCGGCGGCTGGGCGCTGACGACGCCGTCGACGGTCGCAAAGACGATGTGTTGGCTGCGGCGTTCGAGTTCGCACCAGGCGGGCTCGATGCGGCTCTGGTCACCGTGGGAGGCGAGACTGCCGAACGGTCTCTTCGCGCGATCAAGAATTCGGGACGGATCGCCTGGCCGAACGGTGTCCTGCCCGCGCCTGTAACGTCGCCGGACGCGACGGTGTCCTACTACGACGGGGATCGAAGCCGCGCCGCCACCGATCGGCTGAACGCGACCATCGAGGCCAGCTCCTTCGAGGTCCACGTCGCCCGGACCTTCCCGTTGGAGCGAGTCAAGGATGCGCATCGCGCCCTAAATGATCACTATGTCGGGAAGCTGGCCCTCAAGGTCGGATAGAACGCCAACAAACGGCCCGAGGCTCCGGCTGTCAACGGCATCAACGCCGCTCAGCCTTCCTGACACGCAGGTAGCGGTCGAGGGACCAGGCGTTCAGTTCCAAATCAGCGTGAAGATTGGCCTGGGTCATCTGGATGGTGGCGTGGCCGAGCCAGAGCGCATGCTGGCGGTGCTGGACGGGGTGTGGCAGCCGGTTCGGGGCCGGCGCCGGGTGCTGGGCCTGTACTGGGCCGTCGTGCTGACGCTGTTTCTCATGCGCCGCAATGAGTCCCAGGCCGTGGCCGGCGAGTTGTTCGGCTGCTCGCAGTCCACCGTGTTCCGGATCGTGTGCCGGTTGCGGCCGCTGCTACGCGCGGCCACCGCCGAGGTCGCCGGCCAGGTACGGCTTCAGGCGAAACGCTCGGCGGTGCTGGTTGACGGGTTCCTGGCCCCGACCGATAACCGCACCGGCGTGAGCGACCTGTTCTCCGGCAAGCGCCATACCTGCGGGTTGAACATCCAAGCCGTATCGGACCTTGCCGGCCGGCTGGTCGACACCGGCCTACCGGTGCCCGGTGCCCGCCACGACAGCAAAGCCCTGGCCGAGTCCGGCATCGCCGACCGGTGGGCCAGCCACCTCGAACCCGGCGGGCCCGGCATGCTCGCCGACCTCGGCTACCTGGGCGCCGGCGCGATCACCGGCATCCGCAAACCCCGCGGAGCCGACCTGACCGGCGTCCAACGCGCCTGCAACACCGCCATCAACAGCGCCCGCGCGGCGGGGCCATCGCCCACCTGGTCAACTGGAAAGTCCTCGACACCGGCTGGCGCGGACGCCTCACCGACTTCCCCGAAGTACTACGCACCGTCACCGGACTCGAAATCTACCGAACCTGGGCTTTCCCGACGACTAGCCTGTCGCCACACCCGACACCGATGTGGCGCGGGGCCTGCTAGGCGCGGGCTTGGCGGCGGAGGCCGAGGGCACCGGCGGTTAGCAGGGCGATGGCCCCGATGACGACCGACCAGAACCACGTGGCGCCGAGAACCTCGGGCTGACCCCAGGCGCCCAGGGCTCTGAGCGACAGCATGGCGATGATCAGTGGGATGAGGAGCACCCCGGCCGCGATGGTCGCCCGGGCATCGACGGCAACCCATAGCAGGAAACCGGCCATCACGACGACGGTGGCCCCCGGTTGCAGGCCGATCGTCACGTCGTAGTCCGTGGGCAGCAGAAACACCGCGACCGGCACGGCGAGCAGCCAGGCCACTGGCCGCCGCGTGCCCGGCGCCGGCCAGAGGATCAACGGCACGATCAACAGCACGGCGAGTGGCAGCGGCCAGAGGGTCGAGTCAGTCATGGCGACTTCGCGGATGAACTCGATCGGCGGATAATGGCGCTCACCGGTGACGCTGTCTACGCCGACCAAGGCGAGGCGCAGAACGACCAGCGCCGCAGCGAGCGCGCTAAGCGTTGCCAGCAGGCCCAGTACGTATCGGCCGCCGGCTACCGCGACGACCGCCGAGGCGGCGATGACGGTTACCAGTGGATAGGTGAGCTCAGGCGGGTAATCCACGCCGTCGGTGACGATGCGGGGGAGGACTCTGCCGGTCTCGGCCAGGCTGCCGGCCGTGGCATACACCAGCAGCAGGAGCACAGCCAGGCGCAGCGACCCACGGAAGCCCTGGCTTGTCGAACGTGCGTCGTGCGTCCTGGCACGGGTCTGCAATCCCCGTAGGACCAGCATCGCCCCCTCCCGCGCCGTTGGGCGCTGCTGATCAGGGCCGGCCGCCTCCATGAGCGTGCCGATCATCTCAGCGCCGCGCTCACGCCGGTAGCGCTTCGGGTACGCCCACAGCAGCAGCCGGTACCGCGCCTCAAGTACCTCCTGAGTCATGCCGGTCTCACCGTCCGAACGCGCAGCGCCGGTCGGTCGATCACCACGCGCGCAGCCTGGATCATCCGATCGGCCTCGGCGCGGAGCACGGCAACGCCCTCGTCCGTGAGGTTGTAGTAGCGCCGGGCACGCCCGTTGACCACCTCCTCGTCAGCTACGCGTAGAAGCCCTTCGGCGCTGAGCCGGTCGAGTGCCGCATAGAGGGTGCCAGCCGCCATGCGTACCCGACCGCGCGACAGTTCCTCGGCGCGTTTAATGATCGCGTATCCGTGGAGTGGGCCGTCCATCAGCGCGGCGAGCGCAAAATAGCTCTGTTCGCGGATAGTCATGACATCAGAATATTCAGTCAAGGTGAATACAGCAAGGTTGCGCGGCAGAGTGGGAGCGCCACGCTCGGGCCGCCTCCTCGGCCCGCGGCCCTCAACTGCCGCTACAGCGACATCGGCGGAAGTGACCCCAGTGGACCCAACCGCCCGCAAACGAGCAGGACTGGTACGGCAACTCCGCACGCCCAGTCGAGGCCAGAAGGGTTCGGCCATGACCAAAGACAGCACTTATGATCCATTGCACAACTGGCGTGGTCCGTGGGGCTGTACAGCCATCCGTACAGCCAAGCCGACCTACGGACGCCGTCCGAGGCCGACTGCGGACGACAGGACGAGCAGGCTAGCAGCAGCCATGGGCACCAGCCGACAGTCGTCTTGATCTTTGCAAGGCCGGTGCCGTCTGGTCCGAGTTACTCCTGCGCCACGGCGTCCCGGTGGAGCAGCACAACACCCGATCGGCCCTGGAGGACCCCCTGAGGGCGTACGTCCTCGGATCTTCTTTCAGCAGGTCCCCGAGGGCAAGACCGCCAAGTGCCGCCTGCACCTGGACGTACGCGCCGCACCCGGCCTGCACGGCGACGAGCGGATGGCCGCCCTCGAAGCGGAGTGCGAGCGCCTCGTCGGTCTCGGCGCCACCCGCTTGCGCCGCGACGAGCCGGCGCCTCCTACCAGCGCGGGCTACATCGTGATGGTCGATCCGGAGGGAAGCGAGTTCTGCTTGGACTGAGCGACGGGGAACTTCACCCCGGTGAGGTCTTCGGAGACGGCCCACAGCCGCTGCTGGACGGCTACCTCGTACGAGTCTGGGCTGGAGGTGACCAGCCGGGGGTGGCCCATGACCTCGTTGCGTCCGCCGGGACCGTAGTACTGGCCGCCGAGCGCGGCGGGGTCGGTGGCGGCGCGCAGGGTCGGCAGCGCGCCCATCGCTGGCGTCTGGGTGATCAGCGGCGCGAGCCAGGTGAGCGGAAGCCGGAGGGCCGCGGGGGTGTTGCGGGCGAGCTCGGTGCTGGACATGCCGGGGTGCGCGGCCATCGCGACGGTGGTGCCGTGCGTGGCGAGCCGGCGCTGCAGCTCGTAGGTGAACATCAGGTTGGCCAGCTTGGACTGGCCATAGGCGGCGGCCCGGCTGTACGACCGCTCCCACTGCAGGTCGTCGAAGTGGATCGCGGCCCGGATGCGGTGGCCGGTGCTGCTGACCGTCACCACGCGGGAGCCGGGCACCGGCAGCATCAGGTCCAGCAGCAGCCCGGTGAGCGCGAAGTGGCCGAGGTGGTTGGTGGCGAACTGCATCTCGAAGCCGTCGCGGGTGGTCTGCTTCGGGGTGTACATCACGCCGGCGTTGTTGATCAGCAGGTCGATCCGGTCGAGCCGGGACCGCAGCGCCGCCGCCGCGGTCCGGACGGAGTCGAGCGAGGTCAGGTCCAGCGCCTGCACGGTCACGTCGCCGGTCATGCGGGCCGCGGCCTGCTCGCCCTTCTCGACGTTGCGCACGGCGAGGACGACGGACGCCCCGCGCTCGGCGAGCGCCTTGGCGGTCTCGTACCCCAGTCCGGTGTTGGCCCCGGTCACCACGGCCACCCGTCCGCGCTGGTCCGGAATGTTCGCCGTCGTCCACTTCTCGCTCATGTCAGGCTCCCAACGTAACTAACGTACCAGAGGTATCTTGTGCCGACGACGTTAAAGTACTTTCGGTACGTTGTCAACGTACCGCAGGTACCTAAGTTAGGCTGGTGATCGTGACTTTCCAGCGGGCGCGAACCGAAGAGCAGCGGGAGATCCGCCGACGGGCCATCCTCGACATGGCATCGGCGATGCTCAACGAGATGCCCGTGGCCGCGGTCACCCTGAACGAGCTCAGCCGCCGGGTAGGCCTGGCGAAGCCGAACGTGCTGCGCTACTTCGAGTCTCGCGAGGCGGTGCTGCTAGAACTGCTGGACCACTTCCTGCAGGAGTGGCTGACGGAACTGGCAGGCGAGTTGGCTGCCGGCATCGACGAAAATCTACCCATGGCCGAGCGAGCGGCAGCAGTGGCCGAGATCCTCAGCCGTTCGCTCTCCGGCCGAGTGGTGCTGTGCGACCTCTTCGGCGCACAGGGCAGCGTCCTGGAACACAACGTCTCCGTCGAGGTCGTAGCACGCTACAAGCGCGCCTCCCTGGACCGCCTGACAACCATGACCGCCCTGATCCAGAAGTACCTGCCGGAGCTGGGCGAGAACGCAACACTGTTCAGCCTGCAAACCATGGTCATGGCCGGCGCGCTGTCGGCGTACAGCACACCCCCACCCAGCCTGCAGGCGGCCTACCAGGCCGAGCCCGACCTGGCCCGCTTCCACCTGGAGCTGAAGGACTACTTGAAGCTGGCCCTGACCGCAACCCTCCTGGGCGTGCTACCCCGCCGCTGACCTGCGTTGCACTGGACAGGCCAAAACCTCTGCATTTCTCGCGCATCGATGCGGAGTGACCGGGTTCGGCTGGTTGTCGGCGCCGACATGGACCCCGCTCTGGTGTAGCGCCAGTGCTGCGGGCAGCTGTCCCGGGGCGTCGAGCTCGATCGGCGTGATGCGGCCGTCGGCAGGACCGCCCGGGAGCCATGCCTCGGTGTCTGGCATCAATGATCACCCACCATTTTGACGACTGCCAGCAGACCAGCTATCGCGGTGATGAGGCTCGCCGACGCGCTGGCGTCCGCCGCGCGCTGGCGGCGACGTCGGGCTGCACGTACTCGAAACGATGACCACCCTGATCCAGTCGGCAGCCGAAGGCCAGCGGATCGAGCTGACGACGGTGGTGGAGCGGCCCGCACCAGTTCCGCTCACTCCGGTCGAGGACTGGAAGGCGTACGACGCATACGGACACTGAACGAGGGTCGGGTGGCGGTCGGCGCTGGCCCGGCGGCGCGGCCCCGCCGCGCGTCTACGGCGAGCAGTGTGAGGGCGACCAGCGTGAGCAGCCCGCCGACGAGTGCCAGCGAGCGTGCCCCCGAGGTGGGCAGGAGGGCACCGCCGAGCAGTGATCCGCCGGCAATGCCGGCGTTGAAGGCGGTGCTGACGCCGGCCGACGCGATGTCGGTGCTGCCCGGAGCCAGTTGCAGCATCCGGTTCTGCACGGCGGAGCCGAACGCCGCGTAGGCGAGGCCGATCCCGGCGAGGAGTGCGACCGCGCCGGGCCGGAGCGCGCCGAGCGCGTACAGGCCGAACAGCGAGGCCGTGCCGATGCTCAGCGGCGTCAGCAGGGAAGCGATCGGCCGGGTGTCCAGGGTCCGGGTCGCGGCCAGGGTGCCGACGACGCCGGCGGTGCCGGCCGCGAACAGCAGCGGCGCCAGCACCGCGTCGGCGAAGCCGCTGACGTCGAGCAGGAACGGTGTGACGTAGGTCTGCAGGGTCATGAAGCCGCCGATGCCGAGGGCGGTCGCGATCAGCAACAGGGCGAAGCGCCGCCCGTCCGGTGCGGTGCCCCGGGCGGCGCCGCCAGCGGCCGGGGGATAGGAAGGAAGGAAGACGAGCACCGCAGCGACGATCGCCAGACCGACCCCGGCCAGCGCCGCGAACGCCACACGCCAACCGGCCTGCTGCCCGAGCCAGGTGCCGAGGGGTACACCGAGCACCGGGGCGAGCGTCGCGCCGGTCGCGAACAGCGCTATCACCCGGCCGCGCACCGCGACCGGGAATGGCCCGGTCACGGTCGCCGTGGCGATGGACCAGAACAGCGCCTGGGCGAGGGCGGTCACGAGGCGGGAGCCCGCCAGCACGGCGTACGTCGGCGCGAGCGCGGCGGTGGCGTTCCCGGCGGCGAACAGGAGCATCGTGACGCCGAGCAGTTGACGCCGGGGTATCAGCTGGGTCAGCCGGGCCAGCGGCACGGACGCCAGCACGACCACGACGGCGTACCCGCTGACCAGCAGACCTACCTGCGAGCGGGACCGATCGAGATCGGGTGCAATGTGGGTCAGCAGGCCGACGGGCAGCAGTTCGGTCGTGATGAACGCGAACGCGGCAAGGGAGAGCGCGACGAGCACGGCCCTGGCCCTTCGCGGCGACACCTCCGGAGCCATGGCCCACCCCCATTCATGGTCACCGTAATCGCGGGGCCCGACCCCCGCTGCAGCCGGCCAGCCGCTGACCCGGGAGGCATTCTCCGCGGAACTGTTCGGCATCACCGGACTCCTGCCACGACACGACACAATGGACGGCGAGTCGCGGATGCCCGGTGCGGCCTGGTCGCTGCCTCACTCGGCACTGGACATGTTGGGGTCGTCGTTGTGGTGATGGTGCAGTTCCGGGTGCTGGGTCCGCCGGAGATCGTCCGGGACGGGCGGGTGGTGCCCCTCGGGGGGCCCGGCACCCCGACCGCGTCGGTCGTCTCGCGCTGATCACGCCCAGTCCGCGGCCGGTCGACGTGGAGGTCAGCGACCTGGATCGCCGGGAGCTGGCCTAGCTCCGACGGGGAGAGCCCTGGTTCCCGGCGGCCTTCGCCGCCTTCGAACGCATCTGGTCGGGCCAGCCCACCGCCGCCGACTGGGAGGCGATCACACCGTTCACCCACGGCCGGTGGGACGCCGACCGCCGGGCCCGGGTCGCCGGGGAGGCGGGGCAGCGCAACGACGACGCAGCGGCCGTCTACTACTCGGCCGGGGCCGTCGACCCGGAGGCTGTCAGGTCCGCCCTCGGTCACCTTCAGGCGCCGGTCTTGCTGCTCGCCGGCGAGTACGACGTCGGGCTCCCGCCGAAGCGCGCCGCCGAGTACGCCGGCCTGTTCCCGCGGGCCGAGTTGGCGGTGCAGCCGGGCGCCGGGCACTATCCGTGGCTCGACGATCCGGAGTGGTTCGTGGAGACGATGGCCGGATTCCTGCGTTGAGCGGTGACGGCCGCGGCGCCCAGGAGCGCCGCGGCCGTCCCTACCTGCCGTGATTCGTCAGCTGGTCGGCAGGACCGCCTGGCCCTTGCGGTAGTTCTTGCCGCTGCCGTCCGGGGTGTAGTTGTTCTCGACGTTGCCGGCCGAGTCGACCGAGAACCAGTTGATCCGGGTACCGGCCGGGATCGTCAGGGTCTCCCCGCCCTCGCGGATGCCCGCCGAGCCGTAGAGCGTCGACGAGTACGTCGGCGTAGCGCCGTCGAGGGTGTAGAAGACCGAGGCGGGCTCGGAGACGCCGAAGGTCACGTTCACCATGCCCGGTGTCGAGCTGGGGGCGACCGTGAGGGTGCTCTCCGGGCGGGTCCGGTCCTTGGCGAAGTCCCGGGCCACCCGCATCAGCTCGACCAGGCCATTGGAGAACTCCATCGCCTCGGCGTGCGCCTCCTCCCAGTCAGGTTGGAAGGACGTGCCGACCTCGAAGTTCCAGGCGTAGATGCCGTACTTGTACCAGAGCATGTCGCCGGAGTTGCCCGCCGCCGAGTAGAGCACGTCGGAGATCGGGCCCGTTCGGGCCGGGGTGACCGCCATGTTCCGGTGCTGCTTGATGGCGGTCAGGATCCGCGAGGACGCGCCCCAGAAGGCCGACTCCTCGGCCAGCGTCGGCCGCGGCGCCGAGGTCCGGTCCGGCAGGGCGTACGCGCCCGGCGACCACATGAAGTAGTTCCCGGAGGAGTGCAGGTTCATCGAAAACTTGATGTTGGGGCGGGCGGCCAGCCAGTCGACGTTGCGGTTCTCCGGCTCGGAGAGCTCGCTCGGCCCGGCGTAGGTGCCGCTGGTGCAGCTGCTCGACGCGCCCGAGTACCCGTCGAAGAGGCTGTACTCGGTGTAGTTGCGGTTGTTGTCGACGCCCCACGAGTCCCGGCCGAGGAAGTCTGCGGCCCCGGTCGACGGGCAGTGGTTGGTCATGTTCTTGCGCTGGGAGTTGAAGTCGTAGAAGGAGTAGTGGCCGCCGTCCGGGTTGACCGACGGAGCGATCCAGATGTCCAGGTTGTTCAGCAGCTGCTTGGTCTGCCCGTCGTGCGCGTAGTTGCGCAGCAACCGCTCGGCGGTCTCGACGGTGACCAGCGGCGGCACCCACTCCCGCGCGTGCTCCTGCGCGTAGGCGAGCACCCCCGGCTTCGAACCGTCCCGAACCTTGCCGATCCGGATCGCGTACACCGGCTGCGGATCGCGGGAGACGGAGGCCGGCGCACTCAGGTCGTCGGTGAGCAGGGTCCGCGCCGCCGGCGCGACCACGCCGCCGCCCGGGCTGCCGCGATAGGTGTACGCCTTGACCAGCGACCCGGCCACGGCGTTGAGCGCCGCGACGACCTCGGCCGCGGTGCTGGTCACCGCGCCCGCTCCGTCGGTACCGAGGGCCACCCGGATGGCCTTACCGCTCACGGTCACCGCCAGCGCCGCGTTGCCGACGCCCGGGTTCACCAGCTCCACCGAGATGTCGTTGCCACCCTGGTGCCCCCAGGCCAGGGAGTCCACCGCGACCCGGCTGGCGTTGGCGCTGCCGAGGACGGCCTGGGCGTGCCGCCGGTAGCCGTTCGTCTTGTACGGCAGCTCGACGATCTCGGCCAGGTTGGGGAACTCGGCGGCGAGCTGGTGGATCCGCGCGTACAGCTCGGTCGGGGTGAGGTAGCTGGTGACGAAGTCCTTCTGGTAGCCCGGCCCCTCCGGGCTGGTCTCCGGCGTGGGCAGCCACTCCTGCACCTTGACCTCGGCCACGTCCCCGGTGGGGCTGGTGATCCGGATACGGTCCGGCCGGCTGGTCACCGCCGAGGCACCACGGTGGTAGAGGTAGACGCCGGCGTCGACAAAGCGGGAGATGGTCTGCGTGCCGCCGGAGCCGATCGCGGTTCCCGGCCCACTGTCCCGCTCGACGGTGAGCGTGTTGCTGGCTGTCTGGCCCTGCGCCCACTTCGCCTCGATGGAGAGGACCTGGCTGGTCCCGGAGGTGTAGTAGTCCGCGCGGATGATCTTGATGTCGGAGACGTCCGGAGCGGTCGGGTCGGCCGCGGCGGCGGCGAACTCCCGGTTCTCGGCGAGGTGCGCGGCGATGGTCGACTCGCGCTCCTCGACGCGGGCCCGGGCGTCCTCGGGGCGATGCAGCACGTCGCCGAGGGTGAAGCCGGCCGCGGTCAGCCGGGCGGCTTCGCTCGGCGTGAGCACCGCGTGCGCGACCACGCCGTTCTCCGAGCGTTCGACATGGTGGTCGAGGTCCACTCCGGTGGCGACCAGCGCGTCCAGCTCCGCGGTGCCGGCGAGCAGCACCTCCACGACGTTCGCCGGCTCACCGGCGACCGGGCCGGAATCGGCCGGTGCGCCGGCGTCCGGCGCGGTCGCCGAGGCCGGACTGACCAGCAGCACGACGGCCATGGCGGCGGCCAGCGCCGCCGGGACCGGGAGGCGGCGTCGCCACCGCGCGGGTAGGGATTTCGGCATGGTGATGTCTGCCCTTCTGGCTACTCGGCCTGATGGCCGTAGGAGATGGCCGAGGGGCACGCCCGGGGTACGCGGCTCCATCCGTTGGGTCGCGTGCGGTCGTTGCGGCAACCGAGCGCGCGACACGCTGAGAAAGGGAAGGTGACGTCGTCCGGCTCCGTCGCCTCGACAGGACCCGCATCGCCGAAATGCGGGGTGTCGAACGATGGTGACGGAGGTTCTCCGGTGACAGTTGTGGACTGAGGCAATCCTCAGCTGTCACAACGTGAACTGTCAATCCTCTGCTGGGCCCGTTGACTCTCGGGCGGTAGTCCTCACCGAACACGCCGAAGAGGTGGGGTAGGTGGGCAGGTCCCGCGCCAAGCCTTCCTGAGCCCAGAAGGCGTCGACGGACCGCCTGCTGTCTCGGGTCAGTTCACCGCGGAGCGGACGCCGAGGCCGATGAGGACGGTGCCGGTGAGCCGGTCGAGGGTACGGCGCACGCGTGGGGTGCGCAGCAGCCGTGCGGCTGCGCCGGTGACCGCGATCCAGCCGGCCAGCCAGAAGGTGTGCAGCAGGGCGTGTGCGGTAGCGAGCACCAACATGGGGACCAGCACCGGCCCGGACGGGTGGAGGAACTGCGGGGCGAGGGTGAGGTAGACGGCGGCAGCCTTGGGATTGAGCACGTCCGACACGGCTTACCGACCGCGGCAATTCCAAGTTGGTCGTCGGTTGTCGAGTTCTGCAGTTGACCTGCCCGAACGCCAGCAATCGATGATCGCCGCTTGTCACTGATTGTCGTCCGTCCACCGGGGTTTTCGGGGGGTAAACGAGGGGTGCGATCTTGACAAGAACGATACGACCACCCGTCCGATGGTCACGGTCGCTACGGCGTCATCGACAGTACCGAGGCCATGAACGAGTACTTCCGGGAACGCATCGGCCTCATGGTGTTCACCCGTACCTCGGGTGCCAGGGCGTGGGAGCTTGTCCAGTCGTCGGCGATACTCGACCGCAAGCCGGCGCGGACCTCGCGCGGATACGGCACAACGCATGGGTGTCCGCGCGCAGCAACCCACGTCCAAGCCGCCGGGACACTCCTGCTGCTGGCCAGCGGCGGCTGGCTGATCGCCCGTGGTGACATCGGCATCGGCGGCTTCGCCATGGCGTACGGGTACATGTCGCGCCCCGCCAAGGTGCTGTGCGACTGGATGAGCTGGCACCGCGAGGCGGGCGAGGCGACGGAGCGGGTCCGGCGGATCGGCACCCTGCTCCATGAGCCGGAAGACGGTCGCTCAAACCGCTTCTGGTGGATAAATGTTGCCCTCTTGACGAGGCACTTCTGTCGCAGTCTAATTGGTGATCATGTAGGGAGGCCACGCGTGGGAGAGTTCCAGTTCGCCGTTCTGACGTGGCAGGGTTTCCTTATTTTGTCTCGACCGGCGCGTGTAGATCATGGGGCTGAGACGCAACAGGCCGCCCCGGTCCGTTAGAGATATCGACCCATCGGGAAGGAGACGGAGATGAGCATGAGGTCCACGAGTCGGCGGCAGTTCCTGCGGCGACTGGGAGGCACCCTTGCTGCCGGAGTAGGCATCGCGTTTTTTCCGGCTGGGTTCGCCTCGGCATCGTCCAAGACCGGTCCGACATCGACCCCTGGCCATACGGGCGGCGGGCCGGCGTACCCGGAAGACCCCGGCTTTGTCGCCACGGGTCCAGGGGAACTAGATGCCGCTAAAGCCAGTTGGGAAACGCCGGAATATGGTTATTATACCGGCCATAATCCTTCTACTCCTGGCACAGCGGTCAATTCCCCATGGCAGCTCGTCGCGGTAAACGCGTCCACCGCCTACGCCCTAGGGTACTGCGGGCAGGGCGTCACGCTGGGCATGATGGATTCGGGCTACAGGGCTACACACGAAGCATTTCAGACCGGGCTGATCGCTTCGGTGAGAGCGGAGGGTGTCTACGGCACGTCCGGCTTCGGGTATCGTAACGCAGCAACCCCGGCGAACCCGTTTACTGCGGGCGAGCCGTTCACTGTGGCCGGTGATCAGGCGAGAACAAGTGACTACGGGCACGGGACCGGTATGCTTGGGGTTACCTCCGGCATGCGCGATGGTAAAGACCAGCACGGCATCGCCTTTGGATCGAAGATGTATGTTGCCAAGACCGGCGGTTCCGATACCCAGTCCCACGGTCCCTTCCACGATTACGTGTACTGGCATACAGCCAATAAGGCCCTGGTCGACGCAGGCGCCCGGGTCATCAACAGCAGTTGGGGCTCTTATGTCCAGACTATTGACAGAACCCGCTTTGACGGCTTAGGAAACGACCTTGGAGTCAACGGCAACCTCGCCAACGCTTACCAACTGCCTGGCAAAGACAGCGCCAGCGCCACGGCAATGGCGACCATTATCCCCAACGAGTACCTGAAGGATCTGGAGTACCAGTATTTCTTCTTCAAGAAAAGCTATTCGGAAGGCGGCATTCAATACAATCCGAACTACCCCGGACGTTCTTTTATGGACGCCATCTGGGACGCCATCAAGGACAGCGGTACCGTCAACGTAAGGTCGTCCGGCAACAACGACTGGAGCAACCCGTATTTTCGCCCGGCGTATCCCTTCTTCAATTCCTTGGCGGAAAAGCAGTGGATAGCCGTCGGCGGGGTGCAACCGCCCTCTGCGGCCAATCCCGAATACACAAAGCAGTTCGGGTATAACGAGGCGGCGCTCGCCAAATGGTGGACCGTGTCTACCCCTTCAAACAGCGTTCGGACCACGAACAGCGGTGGTGACACTAACTATTCAAACTCAAGCGGCACGTCACCGGCAACGCCCGTTGCGACAGCGGTGATGGGGGTTCTGCTCTCCCGCTATCCGAACATGGACGCCAAGCAGGTGCGTGAGCTGATGTTCACCACGGCGAACAACAAGATGTCCGACGGCGTGAGATTCCTCGGCACCGGGCAAACCTCCCCCTCCGGGGCATCCATCGCCTGGACCGCTCCCGACGGTCTTCCGGACGAACGCTGGGGCTGGGGGATTCCCGATCTGGCCAAGGGCATGTACGGCCCCGGCCAGCTCCTGAGCCCCATGACCTACAACATGGATAAAGCGCCCCTGGACGTCTGGTCGAACGACATCAGCCAGATCGCGATCAAGGAAAGGGAAAGGGAAGATCTGGAGTGGCTGGCGGGCTACAAGGAGCAAGGCATTGCCTACGCCGGTGAATTCAGCCCCAACGTGCTGAACCCGGACGGCACGCTTAACGAACAGGCCTTCATGCTTCAGGGCATTTTGGCTGATCCTTACATCCAAGCTATCACTAACGGCCATCCCGAGTTGTACGACAAGATCACCTATGAGGACGCCGTCAAGTGGCGCAAGGAATGGATGGACGAGCGCGCGGCCTACATTCAGAACAACATCGACAACAACCTCTACACGGCTTCTCTGACCAAGCAAGGCCCCGGGACGCTGATCATGACGGGCGACGACACCTACGAGGGCGGCACGACGGTTGAAGGCGGTGAGCTTTCGATCACCGGCTCGCACGCAAGCTCGATCGACGTCAAGGGCGGCACGCTCGGCGGCAGCGGTTTCGTGGCAGGCAGCATCGATGTCGACAGCGGCGTGCTGCAGCCCGGTCTGTCGTCCGGGGAAGCGGCGTCCGCGGCGTCCATCACCCTCACCGACGTCGCGCCCGGCAACGTCCTGAACGTCGGCGGCGACGTGACCGTCAGCCGAGCGGGTCGCCTCGCCATCACCATCTCCGGCGACCACGACTACACGAGCGTGCGGGCCGCGGGTGACCTGGTGCTGGACGGCGAACTCGCCCTAGACATTCGCGCGCCCCTCACTGCGGGCACGGTACTGACGATCATGCGGGGCGACTCGATCCAGGGCAACTTCCATTCCCTGCCGGAACGGCGGATCCTGAACGCGGGCCACCACATGTTCAGGGTGTCCTACCAGGACGGCGATGTGACGCTGACCGTCGTGCGGACGCTGCCCAGGGCAGGGTCCGGCGGCGTCTAGCCGTACGTGGCCTGGCCAGCCAGGCTCAGGTTCGCCTGAGCCTGGCTGGCCAGGCCTTCGCCCAGGTTCAGCCGCCCCGACCGCCACGGTCGACAAACCTGCCGAACCAGTACAGAACCCGGTCGTAGGCCTGCGCCGCGGCGTTGGCGTTGTGGTTCGGGCCGGTGTCGTTGAAGAACGCGTGGTTCACACCGGGGAAGACGACCATCTCGTGTTCCAACCCGGCGGCCTCGACGTCCAGATGGCGACCGCACATCAGCCTCGCGTACGCCAACACCGACGGTGCCCCGGTCAAGCCCATCGTGTCGGGTGCCAAAACCTGCTTACCGTGGTTGACCAGGCGCGGTGGTCCGCACTGCTGTCCGGCAGGACCATTGCCGTGTCGCTACGCATGCTCTACCTCATGTTCTGCCGCCTCGCCGAATGGCTGACCCTGCTCGCCAAGACCAGTGCCGCGAAGGACATGGAGATCCTCGTCCTGCGTCATGAGAACGCGGTGCTACGCCGGGCCAACCCGAGGCCTCGGTTGGATTGGGCCGACCGGGCCACGCTCAGCGCTCTGATCAGGCTCCTTCCCCGCGCTGTGAGGATGCACCGGCTCGTCACTCCTGCCACGCTCCTGCGTTGGCATCGGCGGCTGGTCGCCCATCACTGGACCTACCCGAACCGGCCGGGACGCCCACCGATTGACGCGGCTATCGTGGCCCTGGTTGAGCAGATGGCCCGGGACAATCCCGGCTGGGGCTACCAGAGAATCCAAGGCGAACTACACGGCCTCGGTCACCGGATCGGCACCTCCACAATCCGTCGTATCCTCAACCGCCTGGGCATACCACCGGCCCCGCAACGCCGCGACGAGATGATGAGTGTGTTCGACGATCTGGCCGGCGGCCTCGTGATCTCCTGCCAGCCGCTGCTGAACGAACCGGACGACCCGATGCGTGACCCGTACGTCCAGGCCCGGGTGGCTGCGGCGGTGGTACGCGGCGGCGCGGTGGCCGTCCGGGTCAACGGCACCGCCGACGTGGCGGCAATCCGCGCCGCCGTCGACGTACCGGTCATCGGGTTGCACAAGCACGGCGTCGACGGGGTGTTCATCACCCCGACGGCGGCGCACGCGCTCGACGTCGCCGCGGCCGGGGCGCACATCGTCGCCGTGGACGCCACCGACCGCCCCCGTCCGGACGGGCGGAGCTTCGCCGACACGGTCCGCGCGCTCCGGGAGCACACCGACGCGCTGGTCCTCGCCGACGTCTCCACCGTCGAGGAGGGCGTGGCCGCCGTGCGGGCCGGTGCGGACGCCGTCGCCACCACCCTCTCCGGCTACACCCCGGCCAGCCCACCGACCGACGGACCGGACCTGACGCTGGTGGCCCGGCTGGCCGGCGCGCTGGCGGTGCCGGTGATCGCCGAGGGGCGGTACCGCGACGCCGAACAGATCGGGCAGGCGTTCGCCGCCGGCGCCCACTCGGTGGTGATGGGCAACGCGGTCACCTCGCCGCTGTGGATCACCCGTCGCCTGGTACCGGCCACCCCGGCGGCAGCCGGTTCACCTGACGCCGCCGCCGGACCGTGACCGGGTGCGGGCCGGTGCTCCTGTGGTGGCGCCGGGCACGATGGTGCAGGGCAGGCTGCGCCGGAGCGCGTCGGCGGGCAGCAGGGTGGGGCTGACCAGCTGTTCGAAGAGGAGCCGCACCGCCGCCGCGCCCATCTGCTCGCGAGGAATCCGAAACCCGGTCCAGTCGATGTCGTCCGGGCTGCCGTCCTCGACGTCACCGAGCTGTGCCAGCGACAGATCGCCGGGTACGGACATCCCCCGGGCCAGCGCCGCCGCCCGGATGTCCGGGGCCAACCCGGACGGCCAGACCACCGCCGCAGTGAGCCCGGTTTCGCCGATCAGGTCGAGCGCCTCGCCGCCGGTCAGCCCGGTCCCGTTCAGCACGACCGGACGGCTCCCGGCGGCCCGTACCGCCTGGTGGTAGCCCTGCGCGCGGTCCACCGACGGCTCGTCCCGGCGGAGGTCACCGACGAATCCGACCCGTTCGTGGCCGAGGGCGAACAATCGCTCGACCACCTCCCGGGTGGCGGTCACGTAGTCGGCTCCGACGTACGGCACGGTGCCGGCGTCGGACTCCCGACGACCGATGAAGGCGAAGGGGAAGTCGCGGCTGAGCAGGTCAGCCAGGTCGCGCTTGTCGTCGTGCCGGCCGAGCAGGACGCAACCGTCGGCGATACCGAGCCGACGGGAGCCGGCACCGAGCAGGCGCCGCCCCTCCCGCGACGGGGTGCTGGTGAAGAAGAGCAGGTCGCATCCGAGCTCCTCGGTCTGCGCCTCGACCCCGACCAGGAATGGGTGGTAGAAGTCCCGGCTGTCGCGCGGGAAGACCGGCTCGTAGGTGAAGACGCCGATGATCCGGGTCCGTCCCCCGGCCAGGCGTTGGGCGGCCGGGTTCGCGACGTACCCGGTCATCCGGATGGCGTCGAGCACCCGCCGACGGGTCTGCTCACCGGCCCGTCGGCGGCCCGTGTCGCCCCCGTTGAGGATCAGGGACACGGTCGCCTGGCTGACCCCGGCAACCCGGGCCACATCGGCCTGGGTGGCCCGTCCGTTGGCGCCTGGCATCGTCGTCACCTCCGTGTCCCCGCCGGTGGCCGGGGCCCGCTCCCGGGCCGTCGCCCCGGCTGGTCATGCGCATGACCACACGATCGCGCACGGCAACGTCTCGGGAGCGGGTTGGCGTGAATGGTCGGCCCATCAGCCGCATTTTGTCAATGTTACGCGGCGGTTTCAGATTCTGGCGGACCGGCTATTGACACCTGGAGGCTGCGGAAACATTCTGGTTATGCGCATGACCACATGGTCGCCGACCGGTCCCACCAGGGCAGGAAAGGCGTACCAGATGATCCAAGCTCCACCCCGGCAGGCAGCCGGCCGCCGACCCTTACCGGGCCGGGCATGGGTCGGCATGCTTGCCGGTTCCCTCCTCCTGGCCACCACGGCGATGGCGCCGGCAGTCGTCTCCCAATCGGCGACAGCCGCCACCGAGCCGGCCACCTCGACCTCGGTCTACCAAAGCATGCCGGCCGACCCGACCGCCGTCGTCCTCGGCAGCGCACAGTTCCCGGTGCACGGCGACGGAATCGGTGACGACACGGCCTCGGTGCAGGCCGCCATCGACGAAGCGTCCCGCCGAGGCGGCAGGAACTGGCTGGGCAACATCGTCGGCGGGGCACGCGACGTCACCGTCGGGGACGGCGGTGGTGTGGTCTTCGTGCCGGAAGGGCGTTACCGCCTCTCCCGGCAGGTGGACCTGCACGCCTCGGTACGCCTGGTCGGGTTCGGTGCCGAGCGGCCCGAGTTCGTCCTCGGCGAATCCACCCCCGGCTTCCAGGACGGCAACCAGTCCTTCCTCTTCGCCGCACTGCGCCGGCCGTTCCAGCCGGACACGCCCCGCAGCTTCGGCAACAACGACACCTTCGGCACCGGCCTGATCAACCTGGACATCCGGATCGCGCCCGGCAACCCCGCCGCAGTGGCCGTACGCTTCAGCGGCGCGCAGATGTTCGTCCTGCAGGACCTCGACATCCACGTGGGTACGGGCTACGCCGGGATCGACCACAACGCCAACCTGATCCAGCGGGTCAACGTGCACGGCGGCACGGTCGGCATGCTGGCCTTCGCCGCCTCGCCCGGCTGGCAGACCACCCTGCTGGACACCACCTTCACCGGCCAGCGCGAGGCGGCCATCAAGCTGCACACGGACAGCAAGCTCAGTCTGATCCGCAACCGCATCGCCGACTCGCCGACCGGCATCGTCGCCACCCCCGACCAGACCCAGCGCCTCTACGTGCAGGACTCGGTCTTCCAGAACATCAGCGGGTCGGCGATCACCCTCAACGACAGCGAATCCGTCCCGGGTGGCGGCGAGCCGGAACTCGTCCGCGCCCAGAACCAGCTCAACGTGGTCGACACCGGAGTCACCGGGACCGGCGCGCTGCTGACCACCGTGCCCAGCGGGCGTACCTGGGCCGGACCCGGCGCGTCCTATCTGGTGCGGGACGCCACGCTCGGGCTTCGGGTCGACGACGCGCTGGGCGCCGCCGAGCGGCGCAGCGACGGCGTCCTGGTCTCGGCGACACCGGCCGCACCGGCGAGCTTCGCCCGGCTCCTGCGCTCCGACGCGCCCCTGCCACCGACCACCGGCGGTTGGGTCAACGTGGTCGATTACGCCGCCGCCAGGGGCGTCACGGTCGGCACCGGCACCAGCGACGACTACGCCATCTTCCAGCAGGCCATCGACGAGCACGACACCGTGTACGTGCCGATGGGGCAGTACCTGATCGGGAACACCCTGCGGCTCCGGCCACAGAGCAACCTGATCGGCCTGCATCCCCGGCAGACCTGGCTGAAGCTGCCGGACAGTGCCGCCGGATTCACCGACCCGGACCAGCCGAAGGCGATGATCCAGACCCCCCTCGGCGGGAGGAACCAGGTGACCGGCCTCGGCCTGGACTCCGCGCAGCAGACCGCGGGCTCGGTGCACGTGCACTGGCGCTCCGGCGCGCAGAGCTACCTCGCCGACATCGCCACGCAGTTCGTGAAGTGGCATCCGGAGCGGACCGAGCCCGGCGATCCCGGCGCCGGTGACCCCGGTTACCAGTACCGCGGCAGGCACAAGTACAGCTTCTGGGTGCAGGGCGGTGGCGGCACCTTCGCCAACATCTGGAGCGTCGCCGGCTGGGCCGACAACGGCTTCCTGGTCGAGGACACCTCGGTGCGCGGCCAGATGTACGAGGTCTCCGTCGAGCACCACGAGCACCGCGAGGTCGTGCTGCGCCGGGTCCGCAACTGGGAACTGCACGCGCTCCAGACCGAGGACCACATCTACGGCTGGCGCTCCCAGGCCGTCGAACTGGACGACGTGCACGATGTCCTGTTCGGCAACACGGTCTTCTTCCGGGTGGCCACGGTGCAGGGCCCGTACCCGTACGCGGTGGGGCTGCGCAACAGCACCGGGATCGTGATCCGGGGCACCCGGGGCTACCGGCCGGACAACGTGGTCAACACCCGGTGGGGCGCCACCATCGCCGACGTGGCGACCGGCCGGACCGTACCCGAGATCGAGGTGGCGTACCTGGGGGTCGGGGTGACCGGTACGACGCCCACCCCGGCCGGCGCCCACATCGCGCTGGACACGCCGGAGATCCGGGTCCTGCCCGGCCGGTCCGGCAGCACCGTGCTGCGGGTACGCAACGACGGCCCCGGCCCGGTCACCGGCCTGGCGGTCGACGCCGAGGCGCCGGCCGGCTGGCAGGCGCAGGCGCGCCCGGAGGCCACGAGACTGCCCGTGGGCGCGACCACGCCGGTCGCGGTCAGCGTGCGGGTCCCCACCGACGCGGTGACCGACGGCACGGTCCGGTTGACCGTCTCGTTCACCCGGGGCGGTGAGCGGCAGGAGATTCCGCAGACCCTGCGGGTGCGCGTGACCGGGGAGAACCTCGCCCGGGGCGCCGCCGTGCAGGCCAGTTCGGTCCTCTCCGGCAACGTCGCGGGCAACGCGGTGGACGGCAACCGGACCGGAGCCCGCTGGATCTCTGGCTCAGTGGACCCGGCGCCGACGCTCACCCTGGATCTCGGTGGGCCGGCGGACCTCCAACGGCTCGACCTCTACAGCGGAGTGGCCGGCTCGGAGAGCCTGCGGGTGCGGGCCTTCCGGGTGGAGGCCCTGGTCGACGGGGCCTGGACGACCATCGGGTCCGCCGGGGCGAACACCGCCAGCCCGGCCCAGGTCGACCTCAGCGGCGCGCCGGCCGGGATCCGGCAGGTCCGCCTCGTGTTCACCGAACCCAGCCCGACCGACGGGTTGGCCCGAGTCTTCGAGGTGGAGATCCATGGCATCCGCTGAACCGTGGCGAACCAGCCGGGTAAGCCGGCGCGCGATCGGCCGGGGTCTGCTGGCCGCCGCGGCGGGATCGACGCTGTTACCGGCGCTTCCGGCCACCGCCGGCGCGACCGACCCGACCACCGGCGGAACCGCAGCAGGCACCGACCCGATCGGCGTCGGTCCGACTACGGTCGATCAGTCGGAGGTGGTTCCGGCGGCGTCGCTCGTCCCGGCTGCCGGGGCCCTCTTCGGCGCCTTCGTCAAGCACGATCCGGACCGCGACCCGGGGATCTCCGAACCGGAGGCGCTGGAGTCGGTGACCCATGAGCTGCTCGGCATCGACCACTCCTTCCAGCACTGGGACCAGACGTTCCGCACCGACCGGCTCACCGACGACATCGCCCGAGGGCGTACCCCGCTGCTCTCCTGGGGCGCCGGCCCGCAGAGCGTGCTGGCCGCGACCGCGCAGGGCGTCAACGATGAACTGGTTCGGCAACAGGCGGGATGGCTGCGGGCCCTGCGGCAGCCGGTGCTGCTGCGCTTCACCTGGGAGATGGACCTGCCGCAGCGCGGCTACACCCCGGCGACCTTCAAGGAGGCGTGGCGCCGGGTCCGGACGATCTTCCGGGAGGAACGCGCCGACAACGTCGCGTTCGTCTTCTGCCCGACCTGGCTGGCCTTCAGGACCGGGCGGGTCTCGTCCTTCTGGCCCGGCGACTCGATGGTCGACTGGGTCGGCGCCGACGGGTACGCCCGCCCGAGCAACGATCACGCACCGCTGACCGAGCTGTTCCCCTGGTTCTACGACTTCGGGATCCGGCACGACAAGCCGATGATCCTCGCCGAGGTCGGCGTCAACGACACCGCACCCGGGGTGCAGGCTGACTGGCTGCGCCAGGCCCGGACGGACCTGCGGACGACGTTCCCACTGGTACGGGCGATGGTGTACTTCGATTCCAGGGGCAGTGGCGAGACCGACTGGGTCCTGCCGGGCAATCCCCGTACGGAGGCCGCACTGCGCCAGCTGGTGCACGACCCGTACTTCCTGCCGCGCCCGGGCGCCCGCCGGTAACCGGTGCGGTCCCGTCGGGGCGGGCCGGTGCCGACGAACGGTCGACGCCGGACCGCCCCGGGGCTCAGCAGACGGGTCCGGGGCAGCAGAGGGTCAGCGCGCCGGGCACCACCCGCACCTTGAGCCGGGTGGTGCCGCCGCGGCGCCGCCGTCCAGCTCGTACGTGCGCGGCGCGGCGAGCCGGACCTTGATCTTGCGGCCCCGGGTGATCCGTACGAACGGCGACTCCTCGGTGCGGCCGGCGGCCATCCGGCCGAGGGTGCGCGTCCAGTCCACCGCGCCGTCGGCGGTGGACACGCCGATCTCCAGGCAGCCGTCGTCGGGACGGGAGTCGTCGAACGCCCGGATGCCGCCGGTGATCGTGCCCACGTTGCCGAAGAGCACGCAGCTCGCCTCGCCGTCGAACCAGTCCGCGCCGTCGACCGTGATCCGGGTGCGGACGAGTTCGCCGCGCACAGGCCGGGGCACTGGCCCGCGCCTCGGTACGCCGGTCCGGGTGCACCAGCAGCATGTCGATGCGGCGGTCCTGCTGGCGGCCGCCGGTGCGGCGGTGACCTCGGTCAGGATCGCCCACCGGCCGGTGAAGTGCTGGTAGAGGGCCCCGGCAGTCGTGCAGCTTCTGCCCGACGGGTGCGGGTGAGAAGCGGCGGCAACCGACAAGCCGTGCAGGTCAACGGCCGCCATCGAGGCCAGCCGACAACGGGCTTGATCTTTGCAAGGCCGGTGCCGTGCCCGATTGGGCGGTCGGCGGGAGCCAGCTGCGGTCAGGTTCGGTGCAGGGGACCACGGCGGGTAGCGCAGGCCAAGTCTGGTGATGGACCCGCGATGCGGCAGCGTATCGACACTTCCTAAACCGGGGCTGCCGTCGCCAGGTTCCGACATCTGGGGACCACACGTGGTGCGCGATGCTAAGCGGTGCGCCGTCGGGAGCACGCCTTGATCATGGGCATAGCGTGTTTGACGTGCATGGGCGTGTGGCGAATCGTCCTGGGGGTCAAGGGGTCGTCGGTTCGAATCCGGCCGTCCCGACAGACAAAAAGCCCTGACCAGCGGAAACGCTGGTCAGGGCTTTAAGTTTGTCTATGGGGTTTTGAACCGCCCCCCGAAAACCCCCCATTTACCGGGGTCGGCAACCAGGTTTGTCATCCATGCGCATCGTTGGGCAAGGCGGGTGCGGGACGTTGCCACCTCCCGTGGTCGGTGCCGAGTCGCTCGAGGATTGTCAAGCCCCGGGTTTGATGGAGACGGGATTATCTGGTTTTCGGGGTTGCGTTGACCGGACGGGTCATCGTGTGTAGGGCTCCGTACTCGGCGGGCGGGACGTGCCCGAGCTCGCCGTGTAAGCGTCGGTTGTTGTACCAGTCGATGTACTCGACGGCCGCGATCTCCAGGTCGTCGATCCCACGCCAGGGGCCCTTGTTGCGCACGAGTTCGGCCTTGAACAGAGAGTTGAACGCCTCGGCCATCGCGTTGTCGTACGAGTCGCCGACCGAGCCGACCGACGCGACGGCGCCAGCCTCGGCCAGCCGCTGCGTGTAGCGAATCGCCCGATATTGGATACCCCTGTCGGAGTGGTGGACCAAGCCGGCCAGGTCGGCGCGCCGGGCCATCCGTCATGAGAAGGACAGCTCCGCAGGGACCGCTGGATGGGTGAGGAGCAGCGCTCAGCGGGCTCCGTCGTCACCTCGTCGGCGCTGCCGTCTGCGGTCATCGCGCTCCTGACCCACCCGGTACGCGCGCGCCAGACCGGGCAACCGGTCACCCGCTCGTCGCCTTCATGTGCCGCTCCGCCGCGAGGATCCAACCGTTCGTCGCAAATGCATTGCCGATTATGAATATCGACAGCTAGGCATGAGCCACGCCGTTCCGGCGGACCCGACCTACCCGACCTGCTGGAGGTCCGAGTCATGCCCCATCCACACCGTCCCCAACGGACGCGCAACGCGCGCCGTGCCGCCACCGCTGCAGCCAGCCTCCTCCTGTCCACCGTCGCCGTGATCTTCGGCCAACCACCCGGCGCCAGCGCCAGCCCCGCGCCCACCGCCGACACGCCGATCGACGGCACGTCGTGTGCCGCCAACGTCGACGGCATGGCCGACTTCACCCCCGTCCTCGGCCTGGACCTGCCCGAGCGGGCCAGCTGGCTCAACCAGACCCCGCCGTACACGTTTGACCGCACGGCAGACGTCGCCGCCGGCTTTGACCGCGTCGGGTACTGCCTCGAGCTGACCACCCCGGCCGGTCCGCAGTGGGTGTGGACAGCCATGACACCGTTCACCACCGACGCGCGCCGGCTCGGCCTGCCGACCCGCAGCGGGGAGATCACCCGACAGCGGGTCAACGACCTGGAGGTCGCCTCCAACGTCCCCGGCGTCACCACCGGCACCGACCTGGCCGGCTACGTGGAGATGTGGCCCCACACGTACAGCACTGGCGGCTCCCGGCAGATCTCCGGTGCCTCGCCGAGCGCCTACGACGCCGACGACACCGTGAACTCGTCCGGCGGGTACGGGTCGTTCCAGGTGCACCAGGTCGGCGCCACCCGCCCGTCCCCGGCGGCGCCCCGCACCGTCTTCGCGGTTAACACCTTCACCTCGACCGGCGCGCCGCTCTCGCTCGGCATCGGCTCCGCACCCACCGGGCACCCGGACTGGACCTTCGCCGGGAACGCCGGCACCTTCACCCAGCGCCGGCTGACCGTGTACGCCCGACCCTCCGTGCTCACCCTTGACCAGCGCCCACGGGACCGCCAGCTCTACCCGCGGGACGCCTCGAACACCGCCACCGTGCCGGTCTCCGGGATGATCAGCGATCCACGGGTCAAGGCGGTACAGCTGAAGGTGACCAGCGGCGCCGACGAGTGGACGTACACCTCGCCGGTCACCGACCGGCGGGACTTCTCCTTCAGCCCGCGCATCGATGCCGCCCTGCGCGAATACCGGTTCGAGCTGCGCGCGCTCGGCTCCGGCGTGACCCGCCGGGCCGGCCTGTGGGAGGGCGTCCTGGCGGGCGACGTCTACGTCATCCAGGGCCAGTCCAACGCGGTCGCCGCCGTGTACCGGGGCTCGTCCGCAGGGGAGGAGTCACCGTTCATCCGCAGCTACGGCTCACCCACCGCGGACCCCGTCCTGTCTACGGCGGAACGCAGCTGGAACTACGCCGGCAGCGAGGTCACCAACCAGCCCGGTTCCATCGGCCAGTGGGGCATCCGCATGACCCGCCGGATCGTGGACACCTACGGCGTGCCGGTAGCCGTCGTCAACGGCGGCCACGGCGGCCAACCGATCTCGTTCTTCCAGCGCAACGACGCCAACCCCGACGCCGTCACCACCAACTACGGCCGGCTGCGGCAACGGCTGGACGCCGCCGGGGTACGGGCCGACGTGCGCGGGCTGCTCTGGTACCAGGGCGAGTCCGACAGCGACAACGCCGCCGTCCACGTCACCGGGTTCACCGCGCTGCTGACCGACTGGCGCAGCGACATCGGCACCGGCATCGCCGACGGCACCCGGTACTTCGTCTACCAGGTCCGCACCTCCCCCTGCAGCAACAGCACCACCGGCGCACTGCGGGAGGCGCAGCGGCAGATGGGCGACACGCACGGCGTGACCCTGCTCTCCACCAACGGCCTGTCCGGCCACGACGGGTGCCACTACGCCTGGGAGCAGGGCTACCGCGAGATGGGCGACCACACGTTCGCCGTCGTGGCCCGCGACCTCTACCACGGCCCGAGCGAGGGCGTGGCACCACCCAACCCGAGCGCCGCGACGTTCTCCAACCCGGAACGCACCGAGGTGACCGTGCACCTGCGCAGCGACGACCCGCTCACCGTCGACCCCGGCGTCGCCGCCGACTTCCGGGTCAACGGCAGCACGGCCACCGTCACCGGCGTCGAGTACCGGGCGGGCGGCCGGCTCGTGCTGACCCTCTCCGCGCCAGCCGACGGGGCGACCGGCGTGAGCTACCTCAGCCACCTGCGCGCCGGCCCGTGGATCGTCAACGCGACGGGCAGCGGCCTGCTCACCTTCCACAACCTGCCACTCACCTAACCGGCAGCCGATCGGATGGAACGGCGCGAGCCACCGGGTGGTGGTCCGCGCCGTTCCTCCTACGACCGGCCGGAAGACCGAAGGGATGCGCCGAGGGTGGTCGACTCGAGGTAGCCGGGGTCGAGCCCCTGCAGATACGCGGCGTAGGAGAGCACTTGGGCAACCACCGCGCGTCGCGCCTCAGGGTTCCCGGCGAGCTTGACCTCGACGACGACAAGCCGGCCTGAAGACTCCACGGCCACGATGTCAGCGCGGCCAGTACCGAGCTGTACCTCCGTGCCGAGTACGGTCAGGCCCGGTGCCCCGGACAGTGGAAGCATCTGCGGGCCTTCAGCGACCAGGTCGTGCAAGGCCTGCTCCGCCGGGTACTGACTTGCCGCAAGTGGCTGCCAGTTGCCGGTCGCGTCGGAGCCCCAGATGGCGGTCACGCGGGGCCGTTAGCACCTACGCCGGCAGGCAGAATGCCCGCCGGCTCCGTCAGCCTCAAGCTCGAACGGTGCTGCTTAGGCGTGGAAGCGGGCGATGACGGGGGCGTGGTCGGGGACGGTGGCGGGGCGTCGGGTTCGGTGGATGCGGTGATCGAGCCGATGTCATCGACGAGGCTGTCGACGCTGGCGAGTCGTAGCCGCAGGTCGCGGGAGACGAGGATGTGGTCGATGAGTTCGCCTCGTCCTTGGTAGATGCGTGAGTATGCCCGTCCGGGAGGTAGGAGCGGGGCGAGGTTGTACAGCCGGACGGGGTCGCCCTTGTCGGGCCGGTCGATGTCTCCGTCGTCGGGGCCGGCGAGCAGGGTGGTGGTGACGGCGTCGGGCCCGTCGTTGAGGTCCCCGCAGACGACGGTGGGTGTTCCGGGTTCGCCGCTGGTGGCGGAGGCGGTCATGACCTTGTTGAGCTGCACGCGGACGGCGACGGCTTCGGCGGCGCGCCGCAGCAGGGCGTATCCGGCGCCCCGGGCGCGTTCGTCTTCGTACTTCGGGTACCGGCGGCCGTTGGGGTAGGTCAGCAGCTTTGACTTGAGGTGGCAGGTGAGCAGCCCCAGGCCGCCGCCGACGTCGACGTGGACTAAGTAGCCGAACGGAGCGCGGTCAGTGTGTTTGGGTTTCCCAGACCGGCTGCTGGGGCTCGTCGTTGTGCACGATGATGTTGGCGTGATCGGTCGGGCGGACCGTGGCGAAGTAGAGCTGTTGGGAGGGGATGTAACGCTCGCGCCAGCGCCGTTCGACGTCGGCCCGAGTTAACACCCGGCGCTCTCGGATCACGGCACGATCCACAGTCTTGTCGAGGGCGGTCGACACGAAGATGCGCAGGTCCCACCGATCAATCAGTTCCGGGCGCATGAGGAAGACGCCGTCGAAGATCAGCACGGCGTCGGCGGGGGCAGTCATGACCGGCGGCGACAGCGCAGTATCCGCGGTGCGGTCGTAGACCGCGTGTTGGAAGCGTCGATCTCCGCTTGGGCCGAGCGGATCGAGCAGAACCCGGTTCAGCGCGTCGTAGTCGTGGGCGTCGAAGTAGCAGCCTTCGGCCGAGTACTCGCCGCGCGGATAGCGCTGTGCCCGTGGGAAGAGGAAATCGTCGATCGTCGCGCGGATGACGTCGCGACCCTGTATGCGCAAGGCGACGGCCAGTTCGTCGGCGAGCGTCGTCTTGCCTGCGGCGGGCGGTCCGTCGATGGCAACCCGCGTCGGATGTGGGACTGTGACGGCCCCGACTGCCTCAGCCAGGCGGCCGAGCAACTCGTCGCGGCTGCCTTGGTCCATGTCCTGCTCCGTCCTAGTCTCGCGAAGGTCGCCATGTCGAGCCGACCTTATGCGCGCCAGGTTCTTCGCGCGCGCCACTGTCCGAGTGAGCGAGATTGCCGCATGTGGAAGTGGCTGCGGTCGCGGCGCACAAGGACTGTCATGCCGGCGCTGGTCGCCCGGCATAACGTGACCGGTCATGTTGTGAGGCGCGGTTGTCGCCTCGCGATCATGTCAAGCGTCGTCCGAGGCCACGACGTCAAGCATCACCCGGCACAGGACACCGCCGAATTGTTCTCTCGACGTATCAAAGGCGGCCCGCAAGCGGGCCGCGCCGGCCCGGCCGGCCACGCTTCGGAAGACCAAGGCCCCGAAGACCTCGGGGCTCCGCCCCGAACCTCGGCCCTCCTCAGAGATTCGCTCTCATCGACCTAGGAACCGCGGGATGGCGTCACGAATCTTCCGGTACGGGTCACGAGGCCTAGGGTCAGGGTCAGAGAACGGGGGCCAGCAAGGAGTTCGGCCAGCACCGAATCACCTGGTCAGCAGGCCCTGCTAGCGTCAGCCGCACACAGGCCGCCCACCGGATCATGTCCTCGGATGTCTCCGGCCGGCGTTCGTGGTCGCGGGCCAGCCGGCGGTGGCCCATCAGCCAGCCCATACTCCTCCCGACCACCCACCGCCTGGGGTGGACAGCGAATCCCTTCTGATCAGCGGGTTCCCGGACGATGTCCAACGTCAGGTTCAGCATCGCGGCGGCCCAGCCGACGAGCCGGCCGGCGAAGCCCTGGTCGGCGAACACGTGCCGCATCGGGGTGGCCGCCACTGCGGCGAGCAGCGCGCCCTTGGCACCGTCGCGGTCCTGCCAGGACGCGGCCAGGATCCAGACCGTGACCAGCAGCCCGAGGGTGTCGGTGACGATGAACCGATTCCGGCCGTTGACCCGCTTCCCCTCGAACACGCCCGCGGCGTCGTCGGCCCCTGAGCCGGCCGGTTGCGACACCAGGGACGGGTCGACGGCGCCGGACCGGGACCGGGTGACGAGAAATGCGCCGCACCGACGCGATCACGTCCGGGCCCTGACCCGCTAGGGTGTGGAAACAGCGTTTCCATTCGTGCCACAATAGGGCAGAGGGGTCAACGTGCAGCGCAGCCAGGAAGACACCGCCGCCGCGCCGGAGGCCGGCGAGCAGACCACCACGTTCGGCCCACTCCGGCTCTCACCGGGCACGACCCGGACCAACATCAGCGGGTACTACTGGCTGGCGCTGACGTCGATCATGACGTTCACGTTCATCCCGGCCGCGCAGACCGCGCTACTCACCTCCATCCTGGGCGTGCCCAAGGGTGAGCAGGGTTCGATCGTGGGCACCGCTGGGCTGATCAGCGAGATCGTCCTGATCGCGGCGGTCGGCCTGGCCGGCGCCTGGTCCGACCGCCTCGGACGGCGCCCGATCGTGGTCGGCGGCTACATCCTGCTCGGCCTCGGCGTCGGCATGGCACCGTTCCTCGGCTCGGTCCTGCCCTACTACCTGGCCCGGGGTGTCGCCGCCGTCGGCATGGCGATGGTCACCGTGATGCTCACGGCCGTGGTCGCCGACTACGTCCGGGACACCACCCGCGGCAGGGCCAACGGCATCCTCGGCTTCTGCAACGGTCTCGGCGCGCTCGTCACGTTCTTCGTGCTGATCAAACTGCCCGACATCTTCGAGGGCATCGGGATGGACGCGACCGCCGCGCTGCGGGCGACCTACCTCATCGTCGGCGGGCTGGCCCTGCTCACCGCGATCCTGATGCGGCTCACCCTCCGGGGCGGCCTGGCGACAACGCACTCCGAGCACACCCCGATCCCCAGGCTGCTGCGCGAGGGCGTCGCCGAGATCCGGCGCCCCGGGGTCTCCTTCGCTTACCTCAGCGCCTTCGTCGCCCGGGCCGACCTGGCGCTCGTCGGCGCCTACCTCACCCTCTGGGCACAGCAGTACGGCACCCAGCACCTCGGGCTCAGCGAGGCCGAGGCGCTGGCCAAGGCAGGTCTGTTGCTGGGAGTGGCCAACGGCGTCGCGCTGATCGGGGCACCGGCCATCGGCATCATCGCCGACCGGCTGTCCCGCACCGACGCGGTGCTGATCTCCCTGGGGACCGCCGCCCTCGGCTACACCGCCACGATCTTCGTCGGAGACCCGTTCAGCCCGCTCGGCTACGCCGTCGCCGCGCTGATCGGGCTCGGCCAGGTCAGCGCCGTCATCTCCAGTCAGGTGCTGATCGCCGAACAGGCTCCCAGCCGTACCCGGGGCTCGGTCATCGGAACGTTCGCGCTCAGCGGCGGCATCGGCATCATGATCGCGTTCGCCGCCGGTGGCACCCTGTACGACAACTGGCGCCCCGCCGGCCCGTTCGTCCTGTTCGGCATCCTGGCCGGGCTGGCCTGCCTGTACGGCCTGGCCGTCCGATCGAGGATCCCCAACCACCCGGTGGAATGAAAGTCCCAGCGGTGGGTGTCAAATTCGTGACTTGTGGTACTACGGCAATGGGACACGAAGCTGTGCCGCAACTCGCGGGGAGTCCAGTCGCGCGGGTCAAGGCCCGCTTTGGCGACGACGGGTCGGAAGGCTCGAAGCACGTTGTGCCGATCAAGGGCCGTGCCGGCGGCAGATGCGAAGACGAGGCGATCAGTGGCAGGCTGGCCCTGGCCATCCCTATGGGTGGTCAGCGCGGTGACGCACCGGGCCGGCAGAGCCAGGGTGCGACGCGACTTCTTGGTCTTGGTGTCACCGTCGGAACGGATCGAACGCCAGACCTGAATGGATGGCGGCACCGGGGGATCGTTGTCCGGCCTGCCGCTGAGGTTGACGTATTCCCAGGTGAGAGCGCGCAGCTCCTCGGTGCGAGCGCCGGTCAGCAGTGACAGCACGATGTAGGCGTGCAACGAGCTGCCCTCGGCAGCGATCAAAAGCGCCTTGGCGTGGTCAAGCGTCAGCGACTTCGATGGACGGCCGCCGCGACCTGTGGGCACTTCGCAGAGTGCCACAACGGGATCGCGCAGCTACTAGCTGCCGCCGGCGAGGATGTCGACGATGTCCCAACCACTCTCGCCGCCCGAGCTCGGCTACTGGACACCGGCGGCAGCCGCA
Organism: Micromonospora sp. NBC_00389; assembly: GCF_036059255.1. NCBI lineage: Bacteria > Bacillati > Actinomycetota > Actinomycetes > Micromonosporales > Micromonosporaceae > Micromonospora > Micromonospora sp. NBC_00389. The sequence goes on from NZ_CP107947.1 coordinate 4,228,100, forward strand.
AGACCGACGCCGCGGACGCCGCCAGCGTCGCGCACGCCGCCATACAACACAAGCGGCTGCGCCACGTCGTCGCCGAGAACGACCACACCCGACTGCGGCTGCTATCCGAACGCCGCGACGACCTGGCCCGCGAACGCGTCCGGCTACTCAACCGGCTCCACGTGCTGCTGCGTGACCTGATCCCCGGCGGCGCGGCGCTGGACCTCACCGCCATGATCCAGGTGGAGCGATGATCGATGTTGATGGGAAGTGACCGCACCGTGGATGGGAGCGAGCCGTCAGTACACGGCAGCGGATGCGAGGAGGGCGGCAGTGGACAACGCGAGTAGGCCGTCGGAACCGCGGTAGGCGGCGGTGAGCCGGTCGTACTGATGCCGGATGCGGCCGATCGTGCTCGGCGACTGGCATTCCATGAGCAGCCCGGGGGTACCGATGCCGTTGGCAGGTCCGCTCCACCAGTCCTCAGGGTCGGTGCGGTGCGTCCAGGTAAGGGTGTCGCAGCGCACGTCGGTGAGCCCCACGTGGCGCAGAAGGCTGGACAGCCCTTCGGCGGTGCGGGGGAAGTCCTTGTCCGCCGCCAGCTTGGGCATGGTGGTGGGGCGCTCAACATCGGCGGCGTCGAAGATCTGACCCCATAGCTGTTGTGCGGGTGGTGCGGGGTAGGGCCAGATCGTCACAGCGATGCGGCCGCCGGAGCGCACAACGCGTTGAAGCTCGGTGAGGGCGGCCGCTGGGTCTCCGACATGGTTGATGACGAAGTTGGCCACCGCTGCGTCAAAGCATCCGTCGGTGAACGGCAGATCCGGAAGGACTGCGTGACGGACTTCGGCGGCGGGGACGTGGCGGCGTGCTAGGTCGAGCATGCCGGGTTCGGCATCGACGGCCACGACCGCGGCGCCGCGGGAGCACGCCAGGGCGGCGACGGTTCCCGGACCGGTTCCCGCGTCCAGCAGCCGGATGCCGGCTTCGACACCGGCGGCATCCAGCAGCACCTCTGCCGGATAGGTGCATAACGTGGCGAAACTACCGTGATATGCCGCTGCGCGTCCTGACCACCGCGACCGCTCGTGCGCGTCGAAGCCTGTCGTCATCACTGGTCCCCGCCCTTCGCCACCAAGCTTGATCGACAAAGCTAGCGGATCGTGATGTGAGGCGTGATCAGGTGTCGTTGCGTTCGGCTCGAGCGCGGGTCCGGGCCAGGTGGTAGGAGTCGGCGCCGCACGCCGAGCGTCGTGGAGCGCAGCCGACTGGCGGGTGGCGACGCGCGCACGTGCCGAATTGAGCATGTCCACCGTGGTCGAAGGCCAACCACAATCCGACTCGCCCGCCGCCCGCGAGCACTAGGCCATCAGTTCGGGGCGCATGCCGCTGGTGGCGGTCGTGCCAAGTTGGGTGTGCCCGAGAATTCGAGCCTCCCTCTAGTGAGGGAGATGAGTCCCCTCAGGATGGGAGGCGCCATGGCGCCCGAGGGGACGATCTTGATGATATGAGAGTTCACGGCAGCCCTCGTTGGGCGTACGGCACGTTCGCGTGGCTGATCTTTTTCGTCGTGTCCCACGTGGTAGCGGTGTTCCTCCCCGGTAACGATCCGACCGGCGACGGACCTTGGGGCCTAAGGGCGTACGTAATCTTCAACATCACTCTCATCCTCATGTCGGCCGTCGGGGCGGCTGTCGTTGTAGCCACCGTCCGGCCATGGGGACGACGCGTCCCTCGGTGGGTGCTCCTCACGCCGCTGTGGTTTGGCAGCGCGCTACTCGTCGTCCGAGGGGTTCCCGGGATGGTCGAAAACCTGCTGATGGCTACAGGCATCCGCCGAGGCGGCTTTGTGGGGGCGGAAGACATCTCCACGGCTGAGCTGTGGGCCGGCCTTGGGATCAACACCTATTTCTTTATTGGCGCGGTGCTGCTCGCCGTGACGACGGTCTCCTACTTCCGCCGATCACGGGGAGACAATCACCGCTGATTGCCACACCTCCCACAGCCAGGTCATCCTCAACTGCCGCAGATCGAGCGGGTGAGGTGCGCGGCTGGATCGCCGGGCGTCGTCGGCTCGTACGGGGCGCTGTTGATTGTCAGAGGCCCGTGGTCGTGGACGACGCTCGCCGTACGCGGCGCGGCGCGTGCACGTGGAGTCTCACACATGCCGGCCCGGCGTCGAGATCGTCCTGAGCCTCGAGGTCCTGCCCCTGACGGTCCGCCGGGCTGCCTGCGCGCCGGCAGCCCAGCGAGTCGGGCCGGCCGACGGGCAGAGGCTGCGGCCACGGCGCAGCGGTTAGCCTGCCGTTATGGCGAGCGCCGAGCTGGATGAGTTGATCGTCGCGGACGCCGAGGCGCTGCGCGCGTGGTTGTCGGCCAACCACGCCACGTCGCCCGGCGTCTGGCTGGCCCTGACCAAGAAGGGCGGCATAGTCACCACGCTGACCTGGCAGCAGGCGGTCGACGAGGCCCTGTGTTTCGGCTGGATCGACGGGCAGACCCGGAAGCGGGATCAGGAGACCTCTTGGATCCGGTTCACCCCTCGTAGACCCCGCAGTTCCTGGTCACAACGCAATGTCGCCCACGTGGCCCGGCTGGAAGCACAGGGGCGAATGCTGCCCCCAGGCCGCGTCGCGGTAGAAGCCGCGAAGGCGGACGGGCGGTGGGCGACGGCCTACGCCCCGCCGTCGGAAGCCGAGGTGCCGGCCGACCTACTCGCCGCCATCGCCGCCGTCCCGGCCGCCCAGGCCATGTTCGACGTACTCACCAAAACCAACCGGTTCGCTCTCATCTACCGCGTCAATGCCGTCAAACGGGCGCAGACCCGCGAGCGAAAGATCGGCGAGTTCGTCGCCATGCTGTCCCGCCACGAGACGATCTACCCGCAAAAGGCCAAGCCTCCGAACTCGCCGTAATCGGCATCTTCATGATCATGTGCACCCATCTGGCACCCCTCTGTGTCAAGAGGCGGCGAGGAGCGGTGCTCCAGGCTGGGGTTCGGCGGGTCCGGGAAGTGACTGTTCCGAAGTGTCGATCATGGGGATCGGGTCGGCCCCGCTGGATTGAAGAGTCGTCCCCACGTGTCCTCCCGGGCCCGTCCCAGCCTTGTTAGCGTCTTTGATCATTTGCTTGTAGACGACGTCGGACAGTCGGCGCTTGAGTGCGCGCATGGCCTCCATCGGCGTTTTGCCCGCGGGGATGTTCGTACTCATCGGCCTCAAGACGCTGATGTAGACCGGCGAATCACTGGGTTACTCCCCGTTCCGGGACGCCTGAGGCACGAGAAAAACGGCGCAGGGGGCTGCCGCCTCAACCTTCCGATGGCGTCAGCCCCGGTGTCCGCGTCAGCTTGCCAATTGGGAACGAAGGAGCTCCTTCGCTCGCTGGGCCCGGTCCCGGTCATTCGACTGCACGTCCTTGAAGAACTGCGCAGCCGCCGGATCACCACTACGTTGAGCATCGTCGATGTACTGCTGTAGCGTGTCGGCTTCCTGCAAGGTGTGGTACAAGAGGCTGATCACGTTGTAGTGGACGTCATGAGTTGCAGTGGCGCTAGCGGTCATCGTCTGCTCCCTTCAACTGTCGCTTGTCTGTGCCGCGGTTACCCGCCATGTGCGCCTTGAAAAGTCCCAGGACATTCGCAACGGCGCTATGGAGCCTCGACCCCAATGGTGACTACGAAGGCCATGCACCACGTGTCGTCCCGCAATGGAGGAAACCCCCCGAGATCGTCTCCGGCCGTACGGCTTGAGCTTGTCCGCGCCGACGGCGGCCTCCGATCACTCCGGCACCGGCAGGCTCCCGCCGCCGAGTGAGGTGTTCCGTCCGATCCCAACGCAGCGGGACGACTGACCCGAACGGGCCGGGTAGCGTCCTAATCGTGCTCGAGTGGGCCGGCGACCGGCTCGGGTTGGCGTGGTGAGCGCCGCCGTCGGTCTGCTGGTGTTGGCCGCGGTGCTCGGCTTCGCGGTAGCCCCGCCGCGCGGGCTGCCGGAAGCGGTGGCCCCGACGCCGGGCCGCTGGTCGCGTTGGGCTGGTCTCGCGGCCACAGGTGCGCGGCGAACTGGTGGCGCTTGGGCCGACGGTGGCGTCTGCTGCGGCTGATCTTCGTACTCGCCTCGATCGTGACCGCCGTGTTGAGCCTCGACGCCACGGTGGTGCTGCTGACCCCGGCGGTGCTGGCCACCACCGCTCGGGTGGGGGTGCGGCCGAAACCGCACCTGTACGCCTGCGGGAACCTGGCCAACTCCGCGTCGCTGCTGCTGCCGATCTCCAATGTGAGCGACCTGCTCGCCTTCGCCGTCAGCGGGTTGAGCTTTACCCGGTTCGCGGGGCTGAATGGCCCTGCCGTGGCTGGCGGTGATCGCCATCGAGTATGCGATCTTCCGGCGGGTGTTCGCGGTCGACCTGGCCACCCCGGCGTAGGCACCGCCATTGGCGCCCCTTCCCGCCCGCCGCAGTACGCGTTCGCAGTCGTGGGCGGCACGCCTTGCGGGGTTCGCGCTGGCCAAACCGATCGGTGGGCATCCGCATGGACCGCAGCGGCCGGGGCCCTGGCCTTGGCGGTACCCCGCCTTCGCCGGGCGCCCGGGCGCGAAGGCGTACCGGCTGCTGCGGGCTCAGCCCTGGCGGTGTCGGTCCGGAGCATCAGGTGAAAGCCCATCGCTCATCTCCTTCCGCCCCGTGTAGACGACTCCGGTTCGTGGAAACGATGAAAGGCCCCCGCAGGGGCCTTTTCTCGTGGGCCGGATATTGCTCATGAGAACGCTCCTCCAGTAGCCTCCGGCCGAACGTTCTCATCGGTGTCGCGGCGTGGATACCCCTGCCTTCAGGCGGGGGAGGAAACGCCGCTCCCTCCCTTCAAGTGCAGACTCACATAGGCAAATGCTAGAATGTGAGGCATGGGTGAGGTGGTGAAGCGGGCGTACAAGTACCGCTTCTATCCGACCCCGCAGCAGGCTGAGCAGTTGAATCGCACCTTCGGGTGCGTGCGAAAGGTCTACAACCTGGCCTTGGAGGCGCGCACCCGTGCGTGGGCGGTTGACCGGCGGCGCAGCACCTATGTGCAGTCGTCGGCGTGGCTGACTGAGTGGAAGCGTACCGAGGAGCTTTTGTTCCTCAATGAGGTCAGTTCCGTGCCGTTGCAGCAGGCGCTGCGGCATCTGCAAGCCGGGTTCGCCGGGTTTTGGGGTAAGCGGTCGCGGTATCCGCGTTTCAAGTCCAAGCGGAAGTCTCGGGCGTCGGCGGAGTACACCCGCTCGGCGTTCCGCTGGCGTGACGGGCAGCTCACCCTGGCCAAGATGGACGCGCCGCTGACCATCGTGTGGTCCCGGGCCCTACCCGACGGCGCCGAGCCGTCCACGGTCACAGTGTCCCGTGACGCGGCCGGTCGCTGGTTCGTGTCCCTGCTGGTGGAAGACCCCACCGTCGAGCCCCTTCCTCCGCTCAGCACTGCGGTGGGGGTGGACGCGGGCATTACCAGTCTGCTCACCTTGTCCACCGGGGAGAAGGTCACCAACCCGCGTTATGAGCGCGTTGACCGGCGCAAGTTGGCTAAGGCGCAACGCAGCATGGCCCGTAAGGCCAGGGACTCCGCCAACCGGGCCAAAGCTCGCCTTGCGGTGGCTCGGATTCATGCCCGCATCGCCGACCGGCGGCGGGATCACCTGCACAAGCTGTCGACTCGACTCGTCCGTGAGAATCAAACGGTCGTGATCGAGGATCTCAGTGTGGGCAACATGCTGCGCAACCACAGTCTGGCCCGCGCCATTTCCGACGCGGCGTGGACGCAACTGCGCGGCATGATCGAGTACAAGGCCGCCTGGTATGGGCGGACTGTGATCGCCGTTGACCGCTGGTATCCGAGCACGAAGACCTGTTCGGCGTGCGGGCGGATCAACACGGCCATGGCTCTCGGCGTTCGTGTCTGGACGTGTCCCGGCTGTGATGCCGTGCATGACCGGGACGTCAACGCCGCGAAGAACATTCTCGCCGCCGGGCTGGCGGAGAGGTAAAACGCCTGTGGAGGGACGGTGAGACCCGACCCGCGAAAGCGGTGAAGGCGCGGCCCGGTGAAACAGGAACCCCCTCGGGCGACCGAGGGAATCCCCGCCCTTCAGGGCGGTGGAGGATGTCAAGGGTAGACGGTGACGCTGTACGAACTCGTACAGGTCGGCGCGTCACCGAACCGGCGAGACACCCACGCCTCCTGATCGTTGAGCCAATATCCCCAAACGGGGGCTGTTGCTGAACTGGAGGACAAGGTGCCGGACTATCCGAAGGCGATCGCGCCGGACGACCGCGTTGAGCCGGTGCCCCGCCGGATCCGCGCCTACTTCGCCGGCGAACTGGTGCTGGACACCAGGCGGGCGCAGTACGTGTGGGAGTGGCCCTTCTACCCCCAGTACTACATCCCGATCGCCGACGTGAACCGCAGCCTCCTGGTCGATGAGCACCGCACGGAGCGGATCCGATGTGGAACCGGGCGGGTGCACGGGCTGCGCGTCGGCGAGACTTCCCGTCCTTCGTCCGCCCGGTGCTACGGAGACGACGCGCTGCCCGGGTTGGCGGACACTGTCCGGTTCGACTGGGCCGCCATGGACAGCTGGTTCGAAGAGGACGAAGAGGTCTTCGTGCACCCCCGGAATCCGTATGCCCGGGTGGACGCACTGCGGTCCACCCGCCGCGTACGGGTGGAACGCGACGGGGTCGTGCTGGCCGAGTCGGCGTCGCCGGTGCTGGTCTTCGAGACCGGTCTGCCGACTCGCTACTACCTCAACCGGACTGAGGTGAACTTCGGGCACCTCGTGCCGTCAGAGACGACGACCTCCTGCCCGTACAAGGGCCGGGTCAGCCGCTACTGGTCCGTGCGTGTCGACGGCACGGTCCACCCGGACCTGGCCTGGTCGTACGACTTCCCCACAGGCCCGCTCCTGCCGATCGCCGGGCTGATCGCCTTCTACAACGAGAAGGTCGACCTGATCATCGACGGGGAGCGACTCATCCGGCCGCAGACCCACTTCTCCTGAGCGGGAACGGGGCATCGTCGGGATCACCCGACGCCGACGCCGACACCGGGCGGCGCCGGCATCGGCGAGGCAGAGTGGTTGGGGTGTCGGTAGTCGTGGTCGAGCACCAGCCGCACCGGCGCCACGGTGGGCAGGTCAAAGGTGTACCGCAGCTCTACGCGTCCCGGTCCGGAGACCGGGCGCAGCCACGGTGACGCTGCTGAGCCCGGGGCCGTTGGAGTCGCTCAGATGGAGAGGGGCAGGGTACGCGAGCGTTGCTGGACGCCCGGTGCGCCGTACGGATAATCGGACACGCTCGGCGAGCTTGCCTCGGTGAGCAGAGCTGTCTCCTTCTCCGACAGGTGCAGATCGGCGGCGCCGAGGTTGTCGTCGAGCTGTTCGAGCGTGCGTGCGCCGAGGATCACCGACGTGACGGCGGGGCGGTCCGCGACCCAGGCCAGCGCCACCTGTGACATGGATGCACCACGCCCCTCGGCGACCTGCCGCACCGTGTCGATGACCCGCCACGTGCGTTCCTCTGCGTTGCGTGGGGCATAGGCCTCCATGCCACGCTTCGGGTCCTCGCCGAGCCGGGTCGCGCCGGTCGGCACATGGTCACGCGTGTACTTTCCGGTCAACCAGCCACCGGCCAGCGGGGACCACGGCAGGATCCCGATGTTCTCGTTGCGGCACACATCCGCCAGTTCGAACTCGATGTCGCGCACCAGCAGGTTGTACTGGGGCTGCAGCGTCACGATTGGCGCGAGCCCGCGGAACTGGGTCAGCAGCGCTGCTTTCTGCAACTGCCAGCCGAGGAAGTTGCTGACGCCCGCGTATCGGATCTTGCCGGCGCGCGCCGCGTCGTCAAAGAAGCCGAGGGTCTCCTCGATCGGGGTCAGGGGGTCCCAGGCGTGCGCCTGGTAGAGGTCGATGGTCTCGACCCCGAGCCGGCGCAGGCTCGCTTCCAACGCCCGGGACAGGTTGGTGCGGGTGAGGCCCGCATCATTGGGCCCGTCCCCCATGGGAAAACGTCCCTTTGTCGCGATGACCAGCTGATCCCGTACCCCCCGCCGGGCCGCCAGCCAGCGGCCGACGATCTCCTCGGACAAGCCTCGGGAGTACACGTTGGCGGTGTCGATGAAGTTCCCGCCGCGTTCGGTGAACCGGTCGAGCTGGGCGTGCGACACCTCCTCGCTGCTCTCGTTGCCGAACGTCATCGTGCCCAGGCACTGCGAGGACACCACCGTGCCGGTGTTGCCCAAGGTGCGGTATTCCATCGGTCTGCCTCCCTCGAGATCCACCCGAAGTCTGATTGACCCGGATTGAGCTGTCCAACAGAAGGAACTGATCAGTTCGATCGCTGAGCGCGATGAATCTTGCCGGCGCCTGTGAACCTGACCCGCTGTCGGTGCTGCTCTGTAGCGTGCGGGCCCTGGACGAGACATCGAGAACCCGAGGCGCTGTGCGCGCTTACGTAGCGAGCGCCGAGCAGCGCGACTGGCAACGGCTCAGCGATCTGCTGACTGAAAACATGGTGTACGAGCTGCCGCAGAGCCGTGAACGGATTCAGGTCGGCTTTGATGCAGTGCAGTAAGGAATACGTGAGGACTGGCATCTTCAGGTACGTCGCATCGCCGCCGATGGCCACCATGCGGCGGTGTGGATCGATGCATGCGTCGGCAATGAGCACCAGGACGCGTGCATGTGGTTCGAGCTTTCCGATGACGAACTGATCATTCGGCTCGGCGACTACTGACCGGAGTCGTCCGACCCGCCGTAGGGCCGTGAGCATCTGGAGGAGCGTTGGTGGGCCTCACCTTGAAAGGACGCCTCGGGCGGGGACTACTCGCTGCTGGAACGCGCCCAGAGATTGATGCCGGACTCCGTGGCGAATCTGTCGATCTCGGTCAGTTCGTCCTCGGTGAACGTCAGGTTGTCGAGGGCAGCCACGTTGGCCTCCAGTTGTGCGACGCTGCTGGCCCCGATCAGGGTCGAGGTCATTCGCGGATCGCGTAGCGACCAGGCGAGCGCCATCTGGGCCAGCGTTTGTCCACGTCGTGCGGCGATCTCGTTCAATGCCCGGATCTTGGCGAGGTTCTCCTCGCTCAGCGCTTCCGGCGACAGCGAGCTGTCTCGGCTGGCACGCGAACCTTCGGGCACGCCGCCAAGGTAACGGTCGGTAAGCATTCCCTGGGCCAGCGGCGAGAATCCGATGCAGCCGACACCCTCCTGCTCAAGCACTCTGAGGAGATCCTGCTCGACCCAGCGGTTGAGCATGGAATACGAGGGCTGGTGGATGAGCAGCGGCGTGCCGAGATCCTTCAGGATTGCGGCCGCTTCGGCGGTCTTGCCGGGTGAGTAGGACGAGATCCCGACGTGCAGAGCCTTGCCTTGCCGTACGGCGGTGTCCAAGGCTCCCATTGTCTCTTCAAGTGGGGTCTGCGGGTCGAAGCGGTGCGAATAGAAGATGTCGACGTAATCCAACCCCATCCGCTGCAGGCTCTGATCAAGGCTGGCGAGCAGGTACTTTCGCGAGCCCCCTTCGCCGTACGGGCCGGGCCACATGTCGTACCCGGCCTTCGTCGAGATGACCAACTCGTCGCGGTACGGCCGAAAATCTTCGGCGAGCAAGCGTCCGAAGTTCTGCTCAGCGGACCCGTAAGGTGGGCCGTAGTTGTTCGCGAGGTCGAAATGCGTAATCCCGAGGTCGAAGGCGCGACGCAGAATCGCGCGCTGGCCCTCGAGCGGCCGATCGTCCCCGAAGTTGTGCCACAAGCCGAGCGACATGGCCGGTAGGCGAAGCCCGCTGCGTCCGCAGCGGCGGTAGCTCATGCTGCCGTAGCGGGTGGGTTCGGCGGTGTAACTCATCAGAAAGTTCCCCAGGTATGAGTAGTAACGGTCAGGCCGCTGCGCCGGCGGCGTCGAGATCAGCGATTACCTCGTGGGTGAGGACCAGGTCCACCGCAGCCGCCGAGTCGCGGATCGTCTGGGGTCGGCTGGCTCCAGGGATCGGCACGACCATCGGCGACTTGGCCAGCATCCAGGCGAGGCAGACCTGCTGTGGACTCACGTCGTGCTGCCGGGCGACCCGCTGGAACGCGGTGAAAGTTGTGCCGAGATCGTTGGCTCGGGCGATGCCGCCCAGTGGGCTCCATGGCAGGAATGCGATACCCAACTCGCTGCACAGCCGCAACTCGGGCTCGCTGCTCCGGAAGGCCGGCGAGAACTGGTTCTGCACTGACGCCAGCCGTCCGTCCAGCAGCTCGTGCGCCTGGCGAATCTGCTGCAAATTCGCGTTCGAGATCCCCGCCATCCGGATCTTCCCCTCCGCCAGCAGATCGCTCAGCGCACCGATGGACTCGGCGTAGGGCACCGTCGGATCTGGGCGATGGAACTGGTAGAGGCCGATCGCCTCCACGCCGAGCCGCTTCAGCGACGCCTCGCAGGCCCGCTTGATGTGGGCCGGAGATCCGTCCACCGTCCAGGATCCGTCGCCGGGACGCAGATGGCCGCCCTTGGTCGCCACGAGGGTTGCGCTGGTGTCACCGGGGTAGGTGGCGAGCGCCTTGGCGATGAGGAGCTCGTTATGGCCGACCTCGTCGGCACCGACGTGGTAGGCGTCGGCGGTGTCGATGAGCGTGACGCCCACGTCCAACGCGGCGTGAATCGTGGTGATGGAGCGGCGTTCGTCGGGACGGCCCTCGATCGACATGGGCATGGCACCCAACCCGATCTGCCCTACCTGCGCCTCGCCGATGTGGCGGGTCTGCATATGACAACCTCTGATTTCACAGTCCACTGGCCCACTCGTCAGAGCGGCAGTCACCAGACTCACCCACCCACATCCTGCCGTCCAACAGCAAAAACCGCTGAGATTAAGCAGATATGCTGCTCAATCATGGAGCTGCGACACCTTGAATACTTCATCGCGGTCGCCGAGGAGAGGCACTTCACCCGGGCCGCGGAACGCATGCGCGTCGCCCAGTCGGGCCTGTCCGCGTCGATCCGCACGCTGGAACGGGAGCTTGGCGCGGACCTGTTCATCCGCAGCACCCGCCGCGTCGAGCTCACCGAGGCGGGACGGGCGCTGCTGATCGAGGCGCATCGCACCCTGGCCAGCGTCGACGCCGCGCGGGATGCCGTCGCTGCTGTGCAGGGGCTCCTGCGGGGCACGGTGTCCGTCGGCACCGAGCAGTGCCTCGGTGTGATCAACCTCCCCCCGTTGCTAGCCCGCTTCCGGCGCACCTATCCAGGAGTAGAGATCCGGCTGCGGCACGGCGGGTCAACACACCTGGCCGATCAGGTTCGCCTGGGACGCCTCGATGTCGCCTTCGTCGCCTTGCCGGGGCAACCACCAGACGGTGTGACGCTCATGCCGCTGGCGACCGAGCCGATGCTGCTGCTCTGCCACCCGGAGCACCCGCTGTCGGCCCGTGACACCGTCGACTGGGAATCGCTGCGTAACGAGTTGTTCGTCGACTTCTCCCCGGACTGGGGGGCCCGCCAACTCACCGACCGGGCCTTCACCGCCGTCGGCCTCGAACGGCAGGTACCTCTGGAGGTGAACGACGTACACACCCTGCTCGAATGCGTCGAGCAGGGACTTGGCGTCGCAATGGTCCCAGCCCCCGTCGCCCGCAAGCCATCCGCGAAGCGGCTCCATGTCGTCACCCTCAGCGACCCGGCCGCCCCCAGGTGGCAGGTGTCCGTCGCCGTCCCCGCGGCCGCTCCGTCGAGCCCAGCCAGGGATGCACTCCTCAGAATGGTGCTGCCGACGCCCAAACCGGCGCGACCATCTGTTACCGCGATTCCGTGACCCCAAAATTGCTCCCGGTCCGATACTGACCGCTGGATTTATTCGGCCGGGGGGACTGCGCCATGGCCGCCCCGAGTTTGGCGCGGCTGGAGATGCCCAGCTCGGTAGACCCCGGCGAGGTTAGCCTCGACGGTCTTCGGGCTGATGAACAGCGCGTCGGCGATGGCCCGGTTGGTGCGGCCCTGCGCGACCAGTCGGGCCACCCGATGCTCGGTCGCGGTGAGCGTGGTCGGCGTGGGCGTTCGGCCGCCGATCCGGGCGAGTTCCGCGTGCGCCCGACGGGCGAAGGCAGGGGCCGAGCGCGGCGAACTCGGCGGCCGCCGCGCCGAGGACCTCGCGGGCCTCCCGTCTGCGCCGTGGCGGTGTGCCAGACCGTCGACGGCGACGAACTCCAGCAGCCGGCGCGTCGTCTCCGGGACGTCGGCCAGCGCCTGGTACACCCGGCGGGTCAAGCTCTAGGTGTCGATGCGCTCCTCGAGCCGGGCGATGGCGGACGCGTCCAGCAGGCGGCGCCCGGCGATGCGGCGGGTGGCGGCCGTCTCCCGGCGAACCTCCTGGGTGACCCTGGCACTGTGCTCGTCGGTGAGCTCGTGATCTTGAATCCTGAGGACCGGCCTGCGCGTGCCACGCCCCGAGTTGATCAGAAGTGCATGGTCGGGTCAGTGAGCCGGGCGGCGGCGATGATCTGGCCTATGTGCGACAGCGCCTGGGGTGTATTGCCCAGGTGTTCACCCGTCACCAGGTCGATCTGCTCGGCGAAGATGCCGAGGTCGTTGGCTTTGGTGCTGGTGCGCTCGAACAGCTCCGTCGCTCGTTGGTTGTCGCCGGCGAGCACCAGGCAACCCACCAGCCAAAACGAGCACCACACGAAGCCGGCGGGTTCGTTCGCCGAGCGCCGGACGACGCCGTCGGTGGCGAGTTCCCGCTCGATGGCCTCGATCGTCGCCCGCATACGCCCATCGGTGGCCGGGAGGAAGTTCACCAGCGGCATCAACAGCACCGAGGCATCCAACTCGTCCGACCCGAAGGCGCCCGTGAAGGCCTCAACCCGTTCGTTCCAGCCCTGCTCCAGCACCGTCCGGTGGATCTCGTCACGGGCCGCGGCCCACCGCCGAGGGTCCGCCCCCTCCCCGAGCCGCGGCGCGAGCCGCACTGCCCGGTCCAGCGCCACCCAACACCCCACCTTCGACGACGTGTAGTGCCGCTGCTCCCCTCGGATCTCCCACATGCCGGCGTCGGGCCTGTGCCAGATGTCCACCGTCTGATGAGCGAGATCCACCAGCATCTGCCGCAGCTCCTCGTCGAACTGCCCCAACCGGTCCCGGAGCAGGTAGGCGGCCTCGAGAACTTCGCCGGGCACATCCAATTGTCGCTGCCGCCAGGCGTCGTTTCCGGTGCGTACCGGCCGGCTGCCCGCGTAACCGCCTAGATGATCGAGGACGTGTTCGGACAGGTCCCGTTCACTCCCGACGCCGTACATGATCGGCGCGGGCTCTATTCCGAGGCGGCCAGCCGAGCGGACCGCCCAGCCGAAGTGCCGCGATGTTTCCTCGGTGCAGGCGGCGACCCACAGCGCGTGCAGGGTGTACGAGAAGTCGCGCAGCCAGGCGAACCGGTAGTCGTAGTTGCGGTCGCCGCCGAGCTGCTCGGGCAGCGAGGTGGTCGCGGCGGCCACGACCGCACCGCTGGGCCGATAGGTCAGGCCCTGCAGGATCACGGAGCTGCGGCGGACAAGATCGGGATAGCGGCCGTCGTAGTGATGGCTGTCCTGCAAAACCTGCCACGCTTCGACGGTTTCGGCGATCGCCGCGACCGGATCCAACTCTGCAGCCGGCGGGCCACCGAACGACGGGGCGTACGCCAAGTCGAACCCGACCACTTGGCCGGCAGAGACGTCGAAGTCAGCGTGGGCACGCCCGCGCTCGCAGGTCAGCGGTACGCCTGCCCGTAAGGTCAGGCTGACCGGTCCGGCGGCTGCCACAACTCGGTCCGGCTGGCTGTGCAGGAACGGCGTGAGCAGGCCGTATTCGGGGCGGGGCACGAAGTCGGTCGACATGCGCACCCGGCCGCTCAGCCCCTCGACCGTGCGCAACAGCACCGCGGGTGACGCGGAGCCCAGGTCGTGGCCGCGGGCACCCGGCTCGGTGGCGAGCGCCTCGGTGACCGCGACGCTGCCGCCGTCGGTCTGGTGCACGGTGCGCAGCACGAGGCTGTCGCCGATGTACGCCCGCTCGATGCGCCGGCCGTCCCGCTCGCCGCTCGGGCGCAGGACCCAGTGCCCGGCGTCGGAGTCGAGGATCCGGCCGAAGACCGACGGGCTGTCGAACCGCGCCGGGCACCACCAGTCCACCGAGCCGTCCCGGCTGACCAGCGCCGCCGAGCGACAGTCGGACAGAAAGCCGTAGTCGGCAATCGGCGGCCCCCCCACGCCGCCCTGCATACCCAGATCTTCGCCAGTCAGACCCGCCGTGCCCGTGACCGCTCGGCTGCTCCCCGGACAGGCCACGTTTGCCTATCGATGACATCGGGATTACTGCAGGCGGCAGACGCAGAACAGAGACCGGCGACCGACCCACCGAGCATCATTCGAGCGAATGCGTCCGCAAGACCGGTGGTGGGTTCGGCTGTCGGTATTGATCAACGAGTATTCGCAGGCAGCGTAGCCAGACCGACAATACGAGCCCCACAGGTTCAGATTCACCCGCCGCCGACAGTCCACCGGTGTCCAGGGGAACTCGTGTCTTGAGGGGAAGGGGGCGTAGGAGCGGCCCTGGGCGGTTTGGGGGGAAAGCACATCAGGCCACCGCGCCGGCCGGGGGCAAAGCCAAGCAGACCACCGCCCGGGGCGCGAGCGTCCCTATTGTCACGGTCCACTTCATGGCGCCCGGTCGGCGGCGCGCTCCAATCGTGCGGGTCGAGGGCTACTCGGCGCCCATGACGTGGAAGTCCTGGTCGACGAAGATGTGGTGCGGCCAGTTGACACCGATGTAATGCACTTCGTACTCGCCGCTGCTCAGCTGCACCACGCGGTCGACGACGCCTCCCGGGTAGGCGGCCAACGCGGCTTTCGTGGCGTTGTCCGCTGCCGTTCCGTCGACGACCGTTCCTGAACCCTCGGTGTAGTTTGCTGGGACCTGGCCGAGCTGCTTCGGCGTGCTGGGTGCGCCACGTTGGAAGGGGACCACATCTGCGGCGGAGGCCGTCGCAGATCCCTCGCCGGCAGCCGGTTGCACGACGACCTGGGTGGCCGTGATCGTGGTTCCGCTGGTCGTCCCGAGTACGAGCACAGGCTCACCCGTGGTGAGGGCACTCGCCGAGGATGAGGTCGTCCCCTTCTGGTACGTGGTGGAGGCTGTCTCGTTGACGGTCACCTTCTGACCCGCTGATGTCGCAATGGTGAAACCCGGCGTGGACACGCTGTCGACCGTGCCGATCGATCCCCCTTCGGCCGGTCCGGATCGGGCGTTGGATCCCGCGCCAGCGGGTTGGGGACCGCCAGCGGGGCCGCTGCCGGGGGCGCCTGACTCGGCGGTCGCCGTGGGGGAAGCGGCTGTCGCCGGGGAGGACGTAGCGGTAGACGTAGCGGTACAGGCGGAGAGTCCAATCACCGCAGACATCAGTGCGGCGCCCGCAATCCAGCCACCCTTCCTGCTCGGCAGCAACCGCCAGACCCTCGAGCGGCCTGCCTGTCCTGCAGGAGGCGGCGCAGCGCCCCCGCCTGAACATCCAGCGGCCGACGGTCCTGATGTGGCGGTCGTAACCGGGCCAGCGGAAAAGGTTTCGTGTGAGTGTGTCGACTTGTGCTCGTTCATCATCGCGCTCCTCTCACTCGGACAGCCAGGCAAGAGTCACTGCCGTTCCTGTGCGGCACCTATGGGCGGGCCCTGAACCTCCTGAACAGGCGATCCGACCCCGGCGAGGAGGTGATCCGGGCCGCGACGACGGCGGCGGCGACACGTCCGTCTCCGAGCCCAGAAGCGCGAGTGTCGCTGGCCCCGGCCCCGCCTCCGGGTCCGCTCGTTGTGCCGGCCGTCCGCTGGGCTCTCTCGGTCCGGTCGACGTGCAACCGTTTCTTGCGGATCACCCGGTCGAAGGCTGTGGTCGTCCGCCGGCGCTACCTTTGACGGCCCGGCGGCCGTCAAACTGCGCTCGGCCGGATGGGCTGACCGAATTTGCCCAGGCTTTCGGTTGAGCAACGTCCGCGGTCAGCAGGGGTTCGGTTGAGATCTGCTGCGCGCTACAACAACGCTAAGCCGCCTCCCAGCTTTCCCCATTACGTTGGGTAACCATCGAACACGGGGTGGTTCCCCCGCTGGGGCGTGAAGGGTTGGAGCGAGTGCAACGACGATTACGACGGATTCTGATCGCTGTGCTGGCGGCACTGCTGGTGCTCGGCGGTGGTGCGATGATCGCCATCGGGGCGTACGGGCGTTCGCTCGACGGCAACCTGGCGCGCACCGACGCCTTCGCCGGGCTTCCGGAGAGCGCCCGCCCCGCCGAGGCGGTCACCGGCGCGATGAACGTGCTGCTGCTCGGCCGCGACTCCCGCGACCCGGACAAGACCGCGGATTCCCGCACCGACACGATCATGGTGCTGCACCTCGATGCCGACCACCAGAAGGCCGAGGTCATCTCCATTCCCCGGGACACCTGGGTCTTCGTGCCGAAGTCGGCCGACGGGCGGCACGGCAACACGATGGCGAAGATCAATTCCGCGTACGCCTGGGGCGGCACCCCGCTGACCGTGCAGACCGTGGAGTCCTTCACCGGTGTGCACATCGACCACGTGGCGCTGGTCGACTTCGCCGGCTTCGCGCAGGTGGTCAACGCCCTGGGCGGGGTGGACCTGACGATCGAGAAGACCATCACCTCGATCCACGAGCCGCACCGGACGTTCCAGAAGGGCGTCCGGCATCTGGACGGCGCGGCGGCGCTGGACTACGTGCGCCAGCGCTACCAGTTCAGTGACGGCGACTTCAGCCGGGAACGGCACCAGCGGGAGTTCCTGCAGGCGCTGCTCGATCGGGCGGCCAGCGTCGGCACGCTGTCGAACCCGGTCAAGCTCAACTCGTTCCTCCAGGCCGTCACGAAGTCGGTGACCGTGGACGAGGACTTCAACCTGGTCAACGTGGCGCTGGAACTGCGGGACCTGCGCAGCGACGACCTGACCTTCCTGGGCAGCCCCAGCGCGGGCACCGCGGTGAAGAGCGGCCAGAGCGTCGTCCTGTCGGACACCGCCAAGGCCAAGGCGCTCTACCAGGCGGTCGTGGACGACACGGTGCAGGAGCACCTGGGGGTCGCCGCGCCACCCCGACGCCCAGCGCCAGCCTGACCCCTGGCTCCCCCTTTCCATGGCGCCACTGCCGCCGTCGCCGTCGGCAGCCGGAAACCGAGGGCTCCGTTTTCGCGAGTCCCCCGGCAGACGCCCGGCGGGCCACGGAAAGGGCACCTCATCACGGCTTTGGAGGATCAGCCGGTCACCTGGGCAATAGCCCGACGACGGGAGCTTGACCAACCGACGCCCGGCGCTTCCGGTTTAAGCGGATGGAGTAGCTGAATGAACGTCCTGGACCCGCAGTGGCTCATTTCCACCTTCGGCCTCGTCGGCATCCTCGCGATCGTGTTCGCCGAATCGGGACTGTTGCTCGGGTTCTTCCTGCCCGGCGACTCGCTGCTGTTCACCACCGGGCTGGCGGTCGCCGGCAGCCATTACCTACCGTATCCGCTGTGGCTGGTGTGCCTCCTCGTCGTGGTGGCGGCCATCGCCGGTGACCAGGTCGGCTACCTGTTCGGACGCCGCGTCGGACCGCGGCTGTTCCGACGCCCGAACTCCCGACTGTTCCGCCAGGAGAACCTGCACCGGGCGCAGGACTTCTTCGACCGGTATGGAGCCCGCTCCATCATGCTGGCCCGGTTCGTGCCGATCGTGCGCACCTTCACTCCGATCGTCGCTGGCGCGAGCCGGATGCACTACCGCAGGTTCGTCGCCTACAACATCATCGGCGGCAGCCTCTGGGGAGCCGGGGTCACCGTGCTCGGCGCCCTTCTCGGTCAGGTCACGTTCGTCCGCTCCCACATCGAATTCATCCTCATCGGCATCGTGCTCGTCTCGGTCGTACCCATCGCCATCGAACTACTGCGCGCCCGGCATCGCGCGCATGCCTCCGCACCCGGCGTGCTACCCGGGCCGGGCGGCCCCGGGCGCTGACCGGCCGCCGCTTCGCAGCGTCGATGACGCTGGTCGCGGTGCCGTGGATATCCGCGTTCCCCATGGTCATGATCCGCGCGCTGCTGGCTCCCTGTGCGGTCGGATTGACGAACCCGTGCGCCGGCTGACCGGCCGGCGTGGCGTGGGTTGCCGGCCGGGTAGTGAGCGGCTCCGGGAGCCCGCGTCGTCTGCTGGTCGTACGAGCGAGGCCGTCGGAGATTGCACCGCCCGCCCGCCCGCCCGCCCGCCCGCCCGGACGGCCGAGTGCCGAGCCGGGCGAGCGATCGGCGCACACAGGCAACTCTCATCTGGTTCTCATCCTCGTGAGCTATGACGGCTACCAGGGCTTCTACGAGATGGCGGGGCTACTCGTGCGGATCTTGGTTGTGGATGACGATGCGGCGGTGCGTGATGCTCTGTCCCGTATGCTTCGATTCGACGGATATGAGGTTGGCCTGGCCGCAGATGGGGTGTCGGGCCTGCAGGAGGTACGTGACCGGGGACCGGACGCGGTGATCCTCGACGTCATGATGCCGCGCCGGGATGGTCTGGAGATGTGTCAGGCGCTGCGGGCCGACGGGAACCACGTACCGGTGTTGATGTTGACCGCTCGGGAGAGCGTCGGCGACCGGGTCGCCGGGCTCGACGCCGGAGCCGACGACTATCTGGTGAAACCGTTCGCGTCGCAGGAGTTGCTGGCTCGGATCCGCGCGCTGCTGCGCAGGTCGGCGGGCACCGACGCGAGCGCCGGCCGGGATGCGGGCCCACCGCTGCGGTATGGCGACCTGTGCCTGCACCCCCTCACCCGGGAGGTACGCCGGGGCGCTCGCGAGATCCAACTGACCCGTACCGAGTTCACGATCCTGGAGGTGTTCCTGCGGCACCCCCGTCAGGTGCTCACCCGCGCGGTGCTGTTCGAGCAGGTGTGGGGCTACGACTTCGGCGCCGCTTCCAACAGCCTGGACGTCTACATCGGCTATCTGCGACGGAAACTGGAGGCCGAGGGGGAGCCCCGGTTGCTGCAGACCGTGCGGGGCGTCGGCTACGCGCTGCGCACCGGGACGCAGTGAGTAGGCCGAGCCGGGGTCGGAGAGGCGGCCGCCGGGGCCGCCTGCGGTGGCGCCGGCTGTCTCTGCGGTCCCGCATTGCGGTGGCGTCCGCGACCGCGGTAGCGATCGCGGTGGTCGCGGTCTCCGCGGTCGTCTTCTTCGTGGTCGCCAGCCAGCTCCATCAGCAGCTGGACAGTCAGCTCGTGACGGACGCGCACGCGGTCGCCGAGCGGCCCGGACACCCGTGGAACGGCAGCGACGATCCGGACGGCGACCACGACGACGACATAGGTCCTCGGGCGCAGCTGCTCGACGACGGGGGCCGGCCGATCCTGGCGGCGGGCGGGCCCGCACCGCTGCCGGTCACCCCGGCGGCCCTGACCGTGGCGCACGGCACTCAGGGGAAGACCTTCGAGGAGATCCACATCGGTGGCCAGGAATACCGGATGCTCACCACCGCGGCCGAGCATGGCGGGACCGTGCAGGTCGCGATCAGTACGGCGGGGGTCGAGCACTCGCTCGCCCGGATCGGCTTGGCGCTCGTGCTGGTCAGCACCTGCGGGGTGGCGGCCGCCACCGCGCTCGGCTTCCTGGTGGCCAGGACCGGACTGGCGCCGGTACACCGGCTTACCGGGGCGGTGGAGCACGTCGCAGCGACCAACGACCTGAGCAGCCGGATCACCGTTGACGGCCGCGACGAGATCGCCCGGCTGGCGCAGGCCTTCAATGTCATGCTCGCCGCGTTGCAGTCCTCGCGGGCCGCGCAGCGGCTGCTGGTGGAGGACGCGGGTCACGAACTGCGGACCCCGCTGACCAGCCTGCGGGCCAACATCGAGCTACTCATCCGGGCAGACGGGCCGGCTGGGGCCGGCCGCACGCTGTCCGCGGAAGATCGTGCGGGGCTGCTGCGCGACTTGGACGCCCAGACGACCGACCTGACCCAGCTGGTGGGTGAGCTTGTGGAACTCGCCCGGGAAGACAGCGGTGCCGAGCCGGCGGAGCCGGTCGACCTGGCCGATCTGATCGGGTTATCGGTGCATCGGCTACGCCAGCGCTGGCCGCGGGTTGACTTCGCTACCGACCTGGCCGAGGTGACGGTCACCGGCCGGCCTGCGTCCCTGGAACGCATGGTCACCAACTTGCTCGACAACGCGGCCAAATGGAGCGCTGAGAGCGGACTGGTCCGGATCCGTCTGCGCCCGGTCACCGGTCTTCCGGGTACGGGCCAGCCCAGGACTCCGCCCTGGGCGGAGCTGACCGTTGCCGACTCCGGGCCCGGCATCGAGGAAGCGGACTTGCCCCGGATCTTCGAACGGTTCTACCGGGCCACCGCAGCCCGCGCCATGCCCGGTTCCGGGCTCGGTCTGGCGATCGTGGCCCAAGCTGTGGAGCTCCATGGCGGCACTGTGGCGGCGGGCCGGTCGGAGACCGGGGGCGCCCTGCTCACGGTACGTCTGCCGGCGTTCACAAGCTGACCACAGCGGCTCCTCATCGACTTCTTAGGTTCCGCCGTCAGGCTTGCAGCGTGATCGGTCGACACACGGCGGAACGGCTGCGAGAACCGGCCCGGTGGCGGGCGGACGCGGTAGGCGCCGGAGCAATCGCATCCCTGGTCGTGGTGCTCGCGCTGTGGCTGCACGGCACCGGACTGCAGGCACTGACCATGGGCGGCGTCGCGGCAACGTCGTCGCTGGGCCGATTGACCGGCCTGCTCGCCAGTGACCTGCTGCTGATCCAGGTCCTCCTGATGGCCCGGGTGCCTTGGGTGGAGCGCGCCTTCGGCCAGGACCGGCTGACTCGGTGGCACCGGTACACCGGGTTCAGCTCGTTCTGGTTGATGCTGGGGCACATCGTGCTGATCGTCGTCGGTTACGCCGGAACCGGCCAGACCAACGTGGTGTCCGAGTCCTGGCAGTTGACCACCACCTACCCTGGGATGCTGCTCGCGGTCGCCGGCACCGTTCTGTTGATCGCGGTGGTGGGCCTGTCCATCCGGGCGGCGCGGCGCAGGCTGCGCTACGAGTCCTGGCATCTCCTGCACCTGTACGCCTACCTGGGCGTCGGCCTGGCCCTGCCGCACCAACTCTGGACCGGGGCCGAATTCATCGGCTCGCCGGCCACCCAGGTCTACTGGTGGACCAGCTACCTGCTCTGTGCGGGCAGCGTGCTGGTGTTCCGCCTGGGCCTGCCGCTATGGCGCAGCCAGCGGCACCGGTTGCGGGTGCGGCAGGTCACCTGGGAGTCGCCCGGGGTCTTCTCGGTCCACATTTCCGGTCGCGACCTGCACCGGCTGCCGATCCGCGCAGGGCAGTTCCTCAACTGGCGTTTCCTCACCGGTAGGGGCTGGAGCCGGGCACACCCGTACTCGCTGTCCGCCCCAGCTGGGGGAGACCTGCTCCGGATCACCGTACGGGCCAACGGCGACGACGCGGACCGCATCACCCGCGCCCGCCCCGGGACCCGTGTCCTCATCGAAGGCCCATACGGGCGCCTCACCAGCGCCGTACGCAGCCGGCCGCAGATCCTGCTGCTCGCCGCCGGAATCGGGATCACCCCGCTCCGCGCGCTGCTGGAGGATCTGCCGTACCAGCCCGGTGAGGCCGCCCTGGTGTACCGCGCCACCCGCGCGGACGACTTCGCCCTCCGCGCTGAGCTGGACGCCGTTGCCCGCCGCCGGGGCGCGTCGGTCCATTACCTCGCCGGTCCGGCGCTGGCCCGCGGGTCGTGGCTGCCCGCCGGGCTGGCGCACCTGTCCGACCAGGAGGCATTGCTGCGCATAGCGCCCGACGTGCGGGAGCGCGACGTCTACCTGTGCGGCCCGCCGCAGTGGATGGCCGCCGTACGGGCCGCATTGCGGGCGGCCCGCGTGCCTGCCAAGCAGATCCATTGCGAAGCATTCGCCTGGTGAGCCGGACGCCCGCCAGGTCAGATGCCGTGGGCCTCAAGGAAGGCGGGCCTGCGCCGAGGCAGACATTCATCCGGTGATGTTCGCCGGGGAGACGAGGAGAAAGTGGCATGAGGCGAATCACGCTCGCCCTGGTCAGCACCGTCGCCGTACTGGTGCTGCTCTTCAGCTACCGGACCAGCACGTCCGGCATCCCCAACGGATCAGGTACCGCCCCACCTGGCATCGTCGGCCCGGCCGTACCGGCCGAGGCGCCGCCGACCGGTTCGAGTGGCACCGCGTCACCGGGCGGTGCCGCCCAAGGCGGTGCGGCCCCGGCTCGGCCCACCGACACGGTGACGGTCAATGGAAGCGTGGTCGACAACGGGTACGGCCCGGTCCAGGTGCGGCTGCAGGTCACGGCGGGCCGGATCACCGACGTGACGACGCTGGCGTTGCCCGAGGACGGCCATTCGCGGCGGATCAACTCCTACGCGGTGCCGCAACTGCGCCAGGAGGTACTCAGCGCGCAGGACGTGCAGGTGGACACCGTCAGCGGCGCCACCGCCACCACCGACGCCTACCTCCAGTCGATCCAGGCCGCGTTGGATGCGGCGCACCTGGGCGGTGGATCGTGACGACGTCTGGCCTGGAAGCCGCCGCTCGGCGGGCGTGGGTCGAGCAAATCATGGGCATGCCGATCTCGGTCCACGTACGAGCCGGGGCGGACACACCGGGCATTGCCGCCGCAGTGGGCGCAGCGTTCGACGATTTGCGGGCGGTCGACCGGATGTTCAGCACGTACCGGCCGGACAGCCAGATCAGCGAACTGAACCGTGGTCTGCGGCGCCTCGCGGACTGCGACCAGCCCGTGCGCGAGGTGCTGGAACTGTGTGAGGAGGCCCGCTGGCGCACCGACGGCTACTTCGACGCGATGCTGCCCGGCGTCGACGGGCGGATTCGATTCGACCCGTCCGGCCTGGTCAAGGGCTGGGCGGTGGAGCGGGCCGGCTGGTTGCTCGCCGAGCGGGCGGTGGCCGACTTCAGCCTCAACGCTGGTGGGGACATCATCCTGCGGACCGGGCCGGGCCAGCCGGAGTGGCGGGTCGGAGTGGAGGACCCCGCCGACCCGCGCCGGCTGCTGGCCGTGCTGCCGGTACGCCGCGGCGCCGTCGCCACATCCGGTACCGGTCGCCGGGGCGCCCACATCCTCGACCCGCACACCGGCCGGCCGGTCAACGCCCTGGCCTCGGTGACCGTGATCGGTCCCTCCTTGACCTGGGCGGACGTCTACGCCACGGCTGCGATCGCCGGAGGTTCCCGCAGCCTGTCGTGGCTGCGGAGGCAGACGGGTTACCGGGCAATGGCAGTCGATGACACCGGCGAAACCGGGTCATCGACGTTAGTCCACCTTTGAAGGCAGTCGATGGGTGCGCCGGCGTCCTGAGAAGGTGGAGTTCACGACTAAACCTCGCCGGGCGCTGGCGATGCTGAAGGGGCGATTACCCCGGGGCCTTGGCCTCGATCACCGGCGACCGGGCGTAGCTGATGCCGGTCGGTGCGCACCATGTCGGCCAAGGCGTGCGCGTCACCGGCGTCGCTCTTGGCCCCCGAGACGGCGTGCCGTTCCCGATACCGGGCCACCTGCAGCGGGTTGATCGCATACACCTGGTAGCCGGCAGCGATCACGCCCTGCACCCACGGACCCCGGTCAGTCTCGATACCGACCACCACCTGCGCGGCTCATCGTTAGCGCCGACATGCTCGCCGATCAGCGCGTGCAGCCGAGCGATCCCCGCGATCCCTTCCTCAAGTTTCGCCTTGCCCAGCCGCCGGCCTGGCTGATGCCGTCGGGGAGTTGGCGGGTTCCGGCGGAAGTTCTACGACTTGCTTGACCGCTCGGGCTGACGCCTTGTTCGACCGCGCAGCAGTCCCTGCACCGCGGCGACCGCGTCCATGGCGGCGGCAACGTTGGCGAGTGCGTGCCGCGCCTGGGTGAGCAGTGCCTGTCCTTCGTTGGTCAGCTCGACGTTGCGCGTGTTGCGCACGAACAGGCTCTCGCCGGGCTCGCGCTCAAGGGAGCGGATCGACGCGGAAAGGGCCGGACTGCGCTACGTGCATCCGCGCGGCGGCCCGCGTGAAGTGACGCTCCTCGGCGACCGCCACGAAGTACTCGAGCTGGCGTAGCTCCACGATTAATCACCAAAGCTGATTGCTCGCATCTGACTCTTCTGTTGGACAGCTTAACCGCTGTAGCGGAGGGTGGCATCAGTGACTTTCGCCGCGACGCCACCCGACGCCGCGGCCCGAATCCCGAGGGACCACCATGACCCCCCTAGTCCCCTTCCTGATCAACGCCGGCTTAGCCGACCTGGCCCGCTCCGCGCTGCCCGACGCGCCGGTACGCCCCGACCCACCCAGGCGCCACTGGCGTCTACCGCGCCGGCGCGAGAGCGACCTGCAATGCCACGACCGCGACGGCAAGCCAGAACAGGAGCCTGCGAGCCCATCTCTCTCAGGTGACCGGTCCAAGGCTGTGGTCGCCCGTCGGCGCCACCGTTGGCTGCCCGGCGGCCGTCAAACTGCGCTCGGCCGGAGAGGCTGACCGAGTTTGCCCAGGCTTTTCGTTGAGCAATGTCCGCGGTCAGCAGGGGTTCGGTTGTGATCTGTAGCGCGCTACAGCGACTCTAAGCCGCCTCCCAGCTTTCCCCATTACGTTGGGTAACCATCGAACACCGGGTGGTTCCCCGCTGGGGCGTGAAGGGTTGGAGCGAATGCAACGACGATCTCGACGGATTCTGATCGGCGTGCTCGCGGCACTGCTGGTGCTAGGCGGTGGGGGCATCATCGCGGTCGCCACCTACGGCCGTTCGCTCAACGGCAACCTGTCCCGCACCGACGCGTTCGCCGGGCTTCCGGAGGAGTCCCGCCCGACCCGGGCCGTCACCGGCGCGATGAACGTGCTCCTGCTCGGCAGCGACTCCCGTGACCCGGACCGGACGGCGGATTCCCGCACCGACACGATCATGGTGCTGCACCTTGACGCCGACCACCAGAAGGCGGAGGTCATCTCCATTCCCCGGGACACCTGGGTCTTCGTGCCGAAGTCGCCCGACGGACGGCACGGGAGCACGATGGCGAAGATCAATTCCGCGTACGCCTGGGGCGGCACCCCGCTGACCGTGCAGACCGTGGAGACCTTCACCGGTGTGCACATCGACCACGTGGCGCTGGTCGACTTCGCCGGCTTCGCCCAGGTGGTCGACGCCCTCGGCGGGGTGGACCTGACGATCGAGAAGACCATCACCTCGATCCACGCGCCGCACCGGACGTTCCAGAAGGGCGTCCGGCATCTGGACGGCGCGGCGGCGCTGGACTACGTGCGCCAGCGCTACCAGTTCGCCGACGGCGACTTCAGCCGGGAACGGCACCAGCGGGAATTCCTCCAGGCCCTGCTCGACCGAGCGGCGGGCATCGGCACGCTGTCGAACCCGGTCAAGCTCAACTCGTTCCTCCAGGCCGTCACCAGGTCGGTGACGGTGGACGAGGACTTCAACCTGGTCGACGTCGCGATGGAGCTGCGGGACCTGCGCAGCGACGACCTGACCTTCCTGGGCAGCCCGAGCGCGGGGACCGGGATGAAGAGCGGCCAGAGCGTGGTGCTGCCGGACACCGCGAAGGCGAAGGCGCTCTACCAGGCGGTCGCCGATGACAACGTCCAGCAGTACCGAGGCACTGCGGCGCCATCCCCGACACCCACCGCCAACCTCAGCCCCTAGCTCCCCGTTCTAGGGCGCCAACTGCCGCCGTCGCCGTCGGCAGCCGGAAACCGACGGCTCCTTGTTCGCTGGACCCCGGCAGACGCCCGGCGGGCCACGGAAGGGGCACCTCATCACGGCTTCGGAGGATCAGCATGACAGTCGTTAGGGCAGGCAAACGGTGGCAACGGGTATGCGCGGCTCTATTGGTATTGGGCGCCGTCGCCGGGTGTGGTGGCGCCGGCGACCGAGCTCACTCTCCAACGGCCACCGCCACCAATATGGCGGCCAGCATCCGGTCCGGAACGCCGGATCTGGACGCCGGCGAAGAGATCGCGCAGGGCTTCGACGTCCCGTGGGGCCTGGCGTTCCTGCCAAACGGCGACGCCTTGATCGCCGAACGGAACACCGGCTTGGTGCTGCAGCTGACCCCCGGCGGCGGCGCGCCCCGGCAGGTCTACCAGGTGCCCGGTGTGGTGGCAGGCGGTGAGGGCGGCCTACTCGGCCTTGCCGTGTCGCCCCACTTCACCGAGGACAACCTGATCTACGCCTACTACACAGCCGAGCAGGACAATCGGATCGTCCGCTTCCACCTCGACGGCGGAGAGCCTGAGGTGATCTTCAGCGGTATCGCCAAGGGCGGGAACCATAACGGCGGACGCATCGCGTTCGGCCCCGACGGCATGCTGTACGTCGGCACCGGAGACGCCGGCGACACAGGCCGGTCGCAGGATCCGGCGAGCCCGAACGGCAAGATCCTGCGCCTGACACCCGACGGCACGCCGGCGCCGGGAAACCCGACCGCCGGATCACCGGTGTACAGCCTCGGGCACCGCAACGTGCAAGGTCTCGCCTGGGACTCCGACGGCCGGTTGTTCGCGGCCGAGTTGGGGCAGAACGAGCTTGACGAGGTCAACCGCATCGAGCCGGGACACAACTACGGCTGGCCCCAGGTGGAAGGCGACGGCGACAGCGACGGGGGGCGGTACACGAACCCGGTCGTCACCTGGCCAGTCAGCGACGCCTCGCCGTCGGGCATCGCGATCGCCGGAGACACGGCCTACGTGGCCGCACTACGAGGCCAGCGGCTGTGGGCCATTCCCCTCAACGGCGACACGGCCGGTGATCCCTCCGCACAGCTGGTAGGACGCTACGGCCGCCTGCGGACAGTGCAGATCGCCCCGGACGGCGCGCTCTGGCTGACCACGTCCAACACCGACGGCCACAGCGACGTACGCGATGGCGACGACCGCATCCTGCGCTTCCCCGCACGCTAGCCCAGACCGACGAGGGACGCCTGACCGGCCGACCCGGAGGGGCTACCGCCCGCGCAGAACCTAGGCAGACGCATATTGATGGGGGCGAAGGTCGGCGCGGACCAGCGATGGGAGCCAGACGCGCCGGCGGAAGTTCGACCGGCGGAGCCTGGGGAATGACCGGGCACGACATCACGTCAACACGGCGCGTACCCAGCATCAGCCGAGCCCGCCCTGTCAACCGTCAACCTAGGCCGCCGCTCAACTATCAGACGGAGTCGGAAACCTGCGCTACCTGCGCTACCAGCGGGCGGCGGCGGCCCTCGTTGTCGTCGGTGGGCGTTGTGGAGTCGCCAGAATTCGCCGGCTGCCGGCGATGTCGGGCTAGCGGCTGGCGGCGGCTAGAGGAACTGCTCGTCGAGGCGATTGAGCGCCCTCTCGGTGGCCTCCGAAGCGACCTCGCTGTAGATGTTCATGGTCACGGCGATCTGGCTGTGCCGAGGGATCTTCATGGTCACCCGAGGGCCGACGTCGAGGGCCACCAGCAGGGAGGCGCAGGTCCGCCGGGTGGTGTGCACGGAGATCTCCCGCACGCCGGCCCTCCGGCAGCGGGTCTTGAACTCGGTGGAGGTTTCCCCGGCTCGACCGGCGTGCCGATCCGGCTGGTGAAGACCAAGCCGTGTCGTGCCACGCTCCTCCGGCGTGCGCGCAGCGCTTGTCCTGGTCGACACGGCGAGCGCGCAGGGCCGTGGCGCGGACGGCCGGCAGGGGCAGGGTCGCCTCCGACGACTCGGTGATGGTCTCCCCGAAGCGGTCAGCCTGCCGTCCGAGACCCCCTGGCCGACTGTCGGGGCCGATCAACCTCTTCACCGTAAGGTGACTGGGTTCCCCTTCGGACACTCATGATCAGGTTCCTCATGACTCGCTCGCCTAGAGATCCTTCGACATCTTGCGGCCGGTCTCTACGTAGCCGAGTTGCTCGTACAGGCTGCGGGCGCCATGGTTGTGGGCGAAGACGTGCAGGCCGATGGTCGCGGCGCCGTTCGCTCGGCTCCAGCGATCGGCGGCTTCCATGATGGCGCGGCCGTAGCCCTTACGGCGCTGGTCCTGCTCGACGGCGATGTCGTACACGAACGCGGCCGTGCCGGTGAGCTTCAGCCAGAGGAAGCCGACCCGGCGGTCGCCCTCGCAGGCGTACCAGAAGTGGTGCCCGGCCGTCCCGGCGCCGTCGGGGAGCAGCCTCGCGAAGGTCTCGGCGGCCTCCGCCGCCGCGGCCTCGGCCGGTACGCCGGAGCTGGTGACGCTCTGCGCGTAGTGCGCCTCCGCGTCCGCCTTCCAGGGTCCGAATTGTTCCTCGGTCATCGGTTCGAGCCGCACCTCCACCATCGCCCCAGCTTAGGTCCTGTTCGGAATGGGGGCCGGAGCGAGGCGACGCCGCAGCCCGTCTCCCATTCCGAAACAGGACCTAGGTGTTCTGCCCGGAGAGGTTGGGGACGCGGCTGGCGGGTGGGCCGCCGAGCAAGGCCAACGACTGGACGTCAGCCAGCCAGCTGCGACAGGGTCCGTGCGATAAGAGACGCGATCACGAGTCCGATTGCGCCAAGCGCGCACCCGGCGATCGCCAGGCCGCGGCCATGTTGCCCGTCTGTCTTGATCTTCTTTAGTGCCATCCCGCCCAGGACAACCGCACAACCGCTGACCAGCAGCGAGATCAGCAGGGGGTTCATGGTTGTGACTGGCAGCGGTATCAGCCCCATCGCGGCCGCGGCAATGACTAGCAGCGACACCAGACCCACCGCGCATGCCGCAACGGCGAGGTTGTTGCGCCCTTGCTGATTCTCAGAGAGCTGGCCCGTCATGGCATCTCCAGTCGTTCGAGCCACTCGGATGTGCTGGGCCTCAGCGCCGCGAAGCCCGCAACCGTGAGAATACAAAGGGGTGCCGCCATCTGCACTGCGTGCCGTCGTTCCTCGGCGAACAGCTACCAGCTGGACGCGCTCGAAGGCTCACCGACGGGGGCGCCACTTGCTCTGGTGCGAGGCAGGCAGCGGGCGATGTTTGATCTGTGCTGACATGCCCACTTTGCTCCAGCGACGTCGAGCCATGTGGGCCTGCCGTGATCCGGTTCCGGCGGGATAACGCATGGAGCTACATGTGGCAGCCGTTCGTGGAGGACCTCCGTACAAGCCGGCGTGATGTGCTGCGCGACGAAGAGCACCATGCTCGCGTACAGCGGTTCCGGCGGCGAAGCGAGCCGAGAAGGCGCCGTCCCGACTTAGAGTTCCTAACAAAATGATCTAGGTGGTGGGTCTTTCATCCCTTGTGGAGGGACTTGAGCAGCGACCGCTCGTCGTACAGGCGCGCCGGGCGGCATCGCCGACGCCGTTCTTCACCGGCTGCGGCAGCGCCCGGCCGAAGCGGGACCGCCAGTAGGCGACGGATTCGCCGCCCCTCGGCCCGGTCGGACCAGCGCACGAAAGGCGAGGCGTAACTGCGTGGTCTGCTTCTGGACGGGCGGCGTAAGTCGATGCAGCCGATGGCAGAAGGTCTTGGTGTGGATCATCACGGGTTGCCGGTGCGACCCAGACCGCCGTGCCGGGCTTGATGAACAGCTTCTGCGCCGCGGTCTTGCTCATTGCGCAGTCTAGGACGTCCATCCCTTCTTGCTTTTCCGCCCACTGACGGTAATATCTCCATGTTTTGGCTTGCAACGGGGAGGAAGACCACATGCGATGGAAGGTCCCGGCCGGCGCCCTAATGGCGCTGGCCTTTCTGATTCCGGCGGCACCGGCGGTGGCTCAAACCGAATCGCCCGGGCTGAACGAGGCCTGCCAAACGGTCGAGCGCAAGGTGTACAAGGATATCCGCGAGCTTGTCACCATCGACCTGGATACCGCCACCGATGTACAGGTGCGGGTGTTGGCCGCCCAGATCCTGGCCACGGCAAACGCCGACTCGTTGCCCGTTTTGCCTCGCGTAATACAGGAGCGGCTGAACGGCACCGCGGATGATCTCCGCGCATTCCTCAAGGCGGACGTGCAGAACGCCTGGTCAACGGATCTGCGGATCACGGTGGTCCGGACGTTGACGGGCGCTGGCGCCAACGTGAAGGCGGCTGCGCAAAAGGTGCTCGACGACGGGGCCATCGATGCCTACCTGGCTTACCTGAACAACGGCCTGTACGCCGCACGTGCGCTTGACTGCGCGTCTCAGCCCACACCGACACCGACGTCTCAGCCCACACCGACACCGAGCGCCACGCCCAGCGCCACGACGACCGTTGCGCCGACCCCTACTACCTCCGCCAGCCTGGGCGCCCCCGGCGGCGAGGGCGGTGGGCTGGCCGTGACCGGTGCCGACACCGCGACCGTGGCCGGCATTGGCGGTGCGCTTCTGCTCCTCGGCGGCGCGGGCTACCTGATCGGACGCCGACGCCGTTCCCGCTTCGTGGCATAGCTCACTCGACGCGCCCGGCTCGATGCTTCGTCGGGCCGGGCGCGATCAGCGCTGTGCTTGGCGAGGTTCGTCGCGGCCCGAAGGCGTGATGCCAGCTTCGGGAGCAAGCCGCAACGTATGTGTGCCAACGGGCCGGCGGCAATCCCCGTACCGCCGAGGGCATCGTGACAATGATGGAAACGCTTTGGAACGCCCAACACTCGCGTCACGGTGGAGGACCGAACTCGCGACGCCAGAACCAGGACGAGGCAGAGGCCGCGGTCAACCTGGCGGTATTCCTGGTTCAGTGGCTCTCCACGGGTGTGCTGCGGAAGGCTTAGAACTCCTAACAGAATGATCTAGGGGCGTTCGTCCTTGATGGATGGTCGATTTGAGTGCTTGGGCGTGAGGAGGGGTGAGCAGCCGCCGTGGATCGTCTCGGACGAGTTGTGGGCCGAGATCGCGCCGTTGCTGCCACCTCGAGCACCACGTCGGCGTCGCTATCCCGGCCGTAAGCCGCTGGATGACCGCAAGGTGTTGTGCGGGATCTTGTTCGTGCTCTACACGGCGATCCCGTGGGAGCACCTGCCCCAGGAACTGGGGTTCGGGTCGGGGATGACCTGCTGGCGCAGGTTGCGGGACTGGAACGACGCCGGCGTGTGGCAGCAACTGCACGAAGTGCTGCTGGGCAAACTCCGGGCCGCCGGGCAGCTGGACATGTCCCGGGCGGTGATCGACGGCTCCCACGTCCGGGCGCTCAAGGGCGGCCCAAAACCGGCCCGAGCCCGGTCGACCGCCGCAAGCCAGGCTCGAAACACCACGTCATCACCGACGCGGGCGGCATCCCCCTCGCCGTCAGCCTGACCGGCGGCAACCGCCATGACGTCACCCAACTGATGCCCTTGATCGACAAAGTCCCGCCGATCAAGGGCATCCGCGGCAGACCCCGGCAACGGCCCGACCGGATCTACGCAGACCGCGGCTACGACTACGACATCTACCGCCGCCAGCTACGGACCCGAGGCATCACACCCGTCATCGCCCGACGCGGCGTCGACCACGGCTCCGGACTCGGCGCCCGACGCTGGGTCGTCGAGCAGACCATCGCCCTGCTGCACTGGTTCCGCCGCCTGCGCATCCGCTGGGAGATCCGCGACGACATCCACGAAGCCTTCCTCACCCTCGCCTGCGCCATCATCTGCTGGCGCCGACTCCAACACTCAAAGAGTTAGGACCTCTTAACGTCCTCCCTCCGATGCGGTCCGGCTCGTTACCGGGGGAGGCTGGCTGATCATCGCCATCATGTGCGCGGTCCACGGGACAACCAGGCGCCCGTCGACCTCGCCCCGCACATAACGAAGAAAGTTCGGCGTGTTCATGTGCCTGGCGAGCGCATCCTGGTCAGTCCAGTTCTCGTAGAAGAACATCACCCGCGGGTCCTCCCGGGTCTGGTACAGGTCATAGTCGAGACAACCCGGTTCAGCCCGGGTCGGCTCCACCATCGCCAGGTGGGCCTGGCGTACCACGTCGACCGCACCCGGACTGATGGTGAAGAACGGGACGAGGGTCACTTGGGCGCTGGAGTTCGCGGTCGCCCGCGGACTGTCCGGTCTGGTGTCCGGGCTGGAAAGTAGCCGCGCGGAGCGCACCATGGGCGGAGCCACCAGCTCTGGCACAGCCTGCTCGCGCAGCAGAGTCTGTACGTGCGGGCTCGCCATGTGCCGATCGAGGGCAGACTGGTCCGCCCAGTTGGCCAGAAGGTAAAACGCCGCTGGATTGTTCTTCAGCCGATGCAGGTCGTAGCTGAGGTTCCCTGAATCGGCGCGCGAGGGCTCGACCAGGTGCAGTAGAGGGTCACACACGTCGGCTTCCCGGCCGGGCTTCGCGATGAATTGGGCGAGTACGGCGACCTGGTCGGGTGCCGGCGAGGGTGACGTCTCGTCCGCTCCGGCGGTTACGCTCGCATCCATCTGATCTCCTTGCCGGTGCTGTACTGCTGGCAGACTTCGCGTCGGGCCCGCGGCTTGTTCCCATTAGCCGAACGGGCAAACGACCGTTGGTCCCTGACTCAGGCTTCGGGGTCGGAACAGCGAAGACGCTGATAGCCGATGCTCGCCCGGCTCACGGTCTGCTCCACGTCCTGTCATCGGCCCACTCCCGGTGGTGTTGACCTGCGTCGCGAGTGCGGCGAGGTTTCGGGCGGCGTTGACGGCTCGGTCGAGGGTCAGTGCGCAGGTGGTGAAGGTGTAGGTCCGCTCGGACAGGGTCAGCTTGGCTTTCATCGGTGTTGCGGCGTGGATACCCCTGCCTTCAGGCGGGGGAGGAAACGCCGCTCCCTCCCCTCAGGGATAGACTTACATGAACTACTGGTAGGATGTGAGGTATGGGTGAGGTGGTGAAGCGGGCGTACAAGTACCGCTTCTATCCGACCCCGCAGCAGGCTGAGCAGTTGAACCGCACTTTCGGGTGCGTGCGAAAGGTGTACAACCTTGCCCTGGATGCGCGCACCCGCGCGTGGGCGGTTGACCGGCAGCGCAGCACCTATGTGCAGTCGTCGGCGTGGCTGACCGAGTGGAAGCGCACCGAGGAGCTCTTGTTCCTCAATGAGGTCAGTTCCGTGCCGTTGCAGCAAGCCCTGCGGCACCTGCAAGCCGGGTTCGCCGCGTTCTGGGACAAGCGGTCGCGGTACCCGCGTTTCAAGTCCAAGCGCAAGTCTCGGGCGTCGGCGGAGTACACCCGCTCGGCGTTCCGCTGGCGTGACGGGCAGCTCACCCTGGCCAAGATGGACGCGCCGCTGACCCTCGTGTGGTCCCGGCCTCTGCCCGACGGCGCCGAGCCGTCCACGGTCACGGTGTCCCGTGACGCGGCCGGTCGGTGGTTCGTGTCCCTGCTGGTCGAGGATCCCACCGTGACGCCGCTCCCGCCGGTCGACACGGCGGTGGGGGTGGATGCGGGCATCACCAGTCTGCTCACCCTGTCCACCGGGGAGAAAATCACCAACCCGCGCCACGAGCGCGCTGACCGGCGCAAGCTGGCCAAGGCGCAACGCACCATGGCCCGTAAGGGCAAGGACTCCGCCAACCGGGCCAAAGCCCGCCTGGCGGTGGCCCGCATCCATGCCCGTATCGGCGATCGGCGGCGGGATCACCTGCACAAGCTGTCGACTCGACTCGTCCGCGAGAACCAAACGGTCGTGATCGAAGATCTCAGTGTGCGCAACATGCTGCGCAACCACAAACTCGCCCGCGCCATTTCCGACGCGGCGTGGACACAACTGCGCAGCATGATCGAGTACAAGGCCGCCTGGTACGGGCGGACCGTGATCGCCGTCGACCGCTGGTATCCGAGCACGAAGACCTGTTCGGCGTGCGGGCGGATCAACACAGCGATGACTCTCGGCGTTCGTGTCTGGACGTGTCCCGGCTGTAATGCCGTGCACGACCGGGACGTCAACGCCGCCCGCAACATTCTCGCCGCCGGGCTGGCGGAGAGGTAAAACGCCTGTGGAGGGACGGTAAGACCCGACCCGCGAAAGCGGTGAAGGCGCGACCCGGTGAAACAGGAACCCCCTCGGGCGACCGAGGGAATCCCCGTCCTTCAGGGCGGTGGAGGATGTCAATCCGCCACAGCCTGAGCAGGTTCCGCCGCGGGTGGCCCTTGCGGCTGTCGACCGCCGACCACCGCCATTCCCGGCAATGCGGACATTCCTGCCGCTAGCCGTGCCCAGGCTGTACCTGGTTGGTCGTCCACCGGCACGCGACGCTGGACCCGTGGCGGGCTGACACAGCACACAGCTCCCCGTCGCCCGTGCGCTATCCGGCGCATGGGTTTCGCGCAAAGACCCCGACACGGGAGGAATTGGCATGTCCGAAACGAAAACCATCGCGGTGGTGGGCGCCACCGGCGCGCAGGGCGGTGGCCTGGCCAACGCCATCCTGGCGGATCCGCGCGGTGAGTTCACGCTCCGGGCGTTGACCCGCCGGCCGGACTCCGATGCCGCCCGTGAGTTGGCCTCCCGTGGCGCGCAGGTGGTCGAGGCTGACCTCGACGACGAGTCGAGCCTGCGGCGCGCGTTCGTCGGCGCGTACGGCGCCTATGTGGTGACGAACTACTGGGAAGGCATGTCGGCGCAGACCGAGTTGGGCCACGCACGCAACGCGGCCCGGGCGGCGAAGCAGGCCGACCTGCGGCACGTGATCTGGTCAACGCTGGAGGACACCCGCGAACGACTCCCGGTCACCGATCCCCGGGTACCGGTGCTCGACGGCTCCTACACCGTGCCGCACTTCGACGCGAAGGCGGAGGCGGACCGGTTCTTCCTCGACCTCAGTGTGCCGACGACGTTCCTGCGCACCACCTTCTATTGGGAGGCGTTTCTGCAAGGGTTCGGGCCGCTCCGCGACGAGTCCGGACAGCTGGTGCTCACGCTGCCGATGGGTAACAGCGCGTTGGCCGGGATCGCCGCCGAGGACATTGGCCGCACCGCGCTCGGCATCTTCGCCGCCGGCGAGGACTACCTCGGCGCGACGGTCAGCATCGCCGGCGAGCACCTGACCGGCGCGCAGATCGCGGCCGTGTTCGCCGACGTACTGGGCGAGCCGGTGGCCTACCGGCCGCTGACCCACGACCAGTTCCGAGCTCTCGGCATCCCCGCCGCGGCGGAGATCGGAAACATGTTCCAGTACTACACCGAGGCCGCCGGCACCTTCACCGGCGCCCGCGACCTGACCGTGGTGCGCGCGCTGCACCCCGGACTGCGCACATTCCACCAGTGGCTGCTCGAACACAAGGACGCCGTCAGCGTCGACTAGCCAGCGGACCCCGTCCACCGCAGGCCGTCCGCTATGGACGGCTTGCGGTGGACTCGCGAAGCTCAGACCATCACGTTCCAAGGAGTCACTGTGACACCAACCAATACCGACCGGTCCGGTACGAGCCGGCGGTCGTTGCTCGCCCGCGGCGCGGCGCTCGCGGCGGCGCCGTCGATCGGCGCCATCATGGCCGCGGTGGCGGGACCGTCGCCGGCCGAGGCCGACTCGGCCCTGCAGGACTACGCGCCCGTACCCCCGTCGGCGCTCGGACCCGCCCTCAACAGTCAGGGTTACTACGTCGGACGGGTGGAGCGGAACCTGTACTGGGTCACCGATGGCACCTACCAGTCCGCGTTCCTGACCACCCGCGACGGCGTCGTGCTGTTCGACGCGCCGCCGACCATCGGCCACAACCTCCGGCGGGCCGTGGACGAGATCTCCGCCGCCAACGGCGTCAGCAACAGGGTGACGCACCTGGTGTACTCCCACCACCATGCCGACCACATCGGCGCGTCGGCGTTGTTCGGCAAGCATGTCGTGCGCGTCGGCCACGCGGAGACCCGCCGACTGCTGCTGCAGTACAACGACCCGGCCCGACCCGCCCCCGATGTCACCTTCCAGGACCGTCGCACCCTGCGCGTCGGCGGGGAACGCGTCGAGTTGGCCTGGCGCGGCTCTAACCACGCGCCAGACAACATCTACATCCACCTGCCGGACCACGACACCCTCATGCTCGTCGACATCGCGTTGCCCGGTTGGGTACCCATCTACAACCTCAACCTCAGCGCCGACATACCCGGATTCATCGCCGCCCCCACCACCGCCCTTTCCTACCCCTGGAAGCACTACATCGGCGGCCACCTGGGCCGGCTCGGCACTCGCGCCGACATCGGCCTGCACCAGCAGTACGTGACCGACATCGTCGACAACGTGAAGACCGCGCTCGCCACGGTCGATCCGACGCCATACTTCGTGAAGTACGGCCCGAACCCGTGGGCCGCGGTGAAGACCTACCTGGACGCGGTCACCGACCAGGCCGCCGCCCCCGTCATCGCGAAATACACCGGGGTGCTGGCTGCGGCCGACGTTTTCACCACGAGCAGCACCCTGACCATCCTCGAATCCGTCCGTCTCGACCTCGGCTTCGGATCCCAGATCCATCCCTGAACTATGCCCGCCGCAACGCCGCTCTCCCCGGGCGCCGGCCAGCCGCCGGCTCCCGGGGTCGCGGGACACCGGGGCCTTCGGCGGTAGGTCCCAGCCGCCCGGCCGCTCAGGCGAACGCCGAGTCGAGCTGGTTCGTGGCGTCCCGGTCCAGCTCGATGCGATCCACCGCGAGGTTCTCCCGCAGGTGCCGCAGCGAGGCGGTGCCCGGTATCAGCAGGACGTTCGGGGACAGCGCGAGCAGCCATGCCAGCGCGATCTGCGCCGGCGTGGCCTGGTACCGGCGGGCGAGGCGGTCCACCGCCGGGTTGTTGAAGATGGCCTCGCGCCGATCTCGCGGCCAGCCCAGCGGAACGTAGGGCACGAACGCGATGCCGCGCCGCGCGCACTCCTGCAGCACCGGCATCGAAGCGCGGTCGAGCAAACTGAACGAGTTTTGTACGCACACGATCTCGGCGACCGCGAGCGCCCGCCGCAGGTGGGCGAGCGAGACATTGCTGAGACCGATTCCGTCGATCAGACCTTCCTCTCGAGCCGTGACCATCGCGGCCAGTTGGGCATCGAACCGGCCGTCTGGAGGTGAGTCGCCCATCAGCCTGAGGTTGACCGCGGCAAGGCGGTCGACCCGCAGCGTCCGGAGGTTGTCCTCGATGCCCCTGCGCAGCTCGTCGGGCTCGTCGTAGGGCAGTACCGCACCCGCGTCGTCCCGCCGGGCCCCCACCTTGCTGACAATCGCCAGCCCGTCCGGGTACGGGTGCAACGCCTCCCGGATCAGCTCATTGACGACCCGGGGTCCGTAGTACTCGGCGGTGTCGATGTGGTTCACACCGGTCTCCACCGCGGTCCTGAGTACGGCGATGGCATCGTCACGGCTGGCCGGTGGGCCGAACACACCGGGCCCGGTCAGCTGCATGGCGCCGTACCCGACTCGCGCGACCGGAAACGGCCCCAGCCGGAACGTCGTCACTCGGTGTCCACGGCAACGCTCATGTCCTGGGTGCCGACCACCGACAGCAGGCGCAGTGCGTCATGGGAGGGGCTGCCCCTCTGAGCGGTTAAGCAGACGAGATACTGGTCGCGCATGGGCACGGCGAGCGTGTCGCAGTTCAGCTCAAGGGTGCCCACCATCGGATGGTGCATCGTCTTGCGGTGGTGGTGTCCGGTCTCCACATGGTGGACGTCCCACAGCTGCGCGAACTCGGCGCTGCCCCGGTACAGCGTGTCGACCATTGCGTGGATCTGCGGGTCGGTCGGGTACCGGCCAGCCGCCGCTCGCAACTGACCCACCGCCAGCCTGCCGAACTCCTCCGCGCCGCTCATCCCGTAGTGCCGCGCGGCGGGGTCGGGGTGCAGGAAGTGGCGGTAGATGAGGTTGCGGCGGGCCGGTGGAACCGCGGAGAAGTCCTCGAACAGGGCCGCGGCCAGGCCATTCCACGCGATCACGTCGTAGCGGGCGTTGACCACGAACGCCGCGACGTCCGTCATGTGCTCCAGCAGGTTCAACACGGTCGCCGGGACGTCGGAGCGGGGTCCGGCCGCCGATTCCGGTGCGACACCGGCAAGGTCGAACAAATGGTCGCGTTCGTCCGCGCTCAGGCGCAGAGCCCGGGCCAGCTCGCCGAGCACCCGCCGGGACGGGCTGGACCCGCGGGCCTGTTCCAACCGCGTGTAGTACTCGACCGAGATGTGCGCGAGCCGGGCGACCTCCTCCCGGCGCAGCCCCGGGGTCCGGCGCGCGGTGCCGGCCGGCAGGCCGACGTCCTGCGGTCGCGTTTGCTCCCGCTTGCTGCGCAGGAACTCGCCGAGCTCGGTACGGTCCATGGTCGCAAGTATCGCCCGTGCTCGCCCAGCTGCCAGGTACAAACGGTACCTGGACGAACCAGACAATCGGCCGTACACCACCCGAAGGTGCCCGCCGAGACTGGTACTGGCTGGGCCTGTCGCCCGGCCCACCCCGCCGGGCAGCCTCGAGCCATGGCTCACCACAGCAAGATCGCGCTCGTGACCGGGGCAAACAAGGGCGTCGGCCGGCACATCGCCCGGCAGCTGGCACAGGCAGGGGTCAGCGTGCTGGCCGGCTCCCGCGACACCTCGCGCGGCCAGCGCACGGTCGACGAACTGCGCGCCGAAGGGCTCGACGTGCAGCTGCTCCAGCTGGACGTCACTGACGCCGCCTCCGTCGCGGCTGCCGCCGTGCATGCCACGGCGTTGGACATCCTCGTCAACAACGCCGGCATCAGCAGCGGCTACGACACCCCGTCCCGGACGTCGCCGGAGGACCTGCGCCGCACCTACGAGACGAACGTGTTCGGCGTCGTCGCCGTCATCAACGCCTTCCTGCCCGTGCTGCTGCGCTCCCCGTCACCGCGGATCGTCAACGTGTCCAGCGAGGTCGGCTCCCTCACCCTGATGAGGAACCGGATACCGATCAACGTCGGCGCGTACCAGTCGTCGAAGGCCGCGCTGAACGCGCTGACCATCCTCTACGCCAAGGAACTCCGCGACACGCCCGTAAAGATCAATGCAGTCACACCCGGGTACGTCGCGACCGACCTCTACGGCGGCACGCCGACGCCCGGTGCCGGTGACGCCGCCCACGGCGCGGCCGTCGCCGTACGGTTCGCGCTGCTCGACGACAACGGTCCCAGCGGCGAGTTCCACGACGCGAGCGGCATCCTGCCCTGGTGACCGGCACCCGATTGCGACGACGGTGACTCGGTCCGGAGTTCGCGCTTATCCGCGGATGGTTCGGCCGGTCTCCCAACCGGCAACTGACCGGCGGGAGGAGTTTGGGCAAGAACCGGCAATGAGGAACGCGTCCCGTCGCGGCGCGGTCCTGCCGGCGCTCGTCGTGGCAGCGCTCGCCATCGCCGGGCTGGTCTGGCCACGGCTGCCCGGGCCGGTTGGATCAAGCGGGAGGAGCGAAGGGGTTCGGTCGATCTCAGGCAGTTGGCGGAGCGCGCGGGCCGTGGAGTGCGAGGGCTCGGTGGTGTGAAGAGGACCGGCCTGATGGCAGGACATTCTGCATTCCGGCCAACGCCTCGCGATCTTCTACACCAAACTCAACGACCGCCTCCTACGCCCACTCCTGGGCGGTTCTGGTACGGACTGTGTCGAGGGCGCTGAGTTGACCAGAGTGGTCGCCGTGCGTGCTTCGAAGGACCCGGCGGGCCTTTGCCCGCCTTTGAGCGGCCGCCTGGTGCCAATTTCGTTAGGCGGCATGGCGGCATGGCGGCATGGCGGCATGGCGGCGTCGGCTCGCGGCCCGCTGACCGGCGCGGACTCGCGGTTCCGGGGCCTGCGCCTCACCGTCGGTACGGGTCGATGATTTCCTTCGGGCGGAGCGCCGGGGCGGCGAGATCGCGGAGCGTCGGCGAGGCGAGGTAGAACCTGCCTCGGGTTTCGCCGTGCTGTTCGAGCATGCCCGCCCGGACCAGGGCGCGAAGGTCGCGGGTTGCTTGGTCGTCGGTCAGGTTCTCGTCGCGCTGATAGACGGTGCGGCGCACTCGGCCGCCGGTAGCGGCCAGGTGCAGGGCGCTGACCACCCGCTCAGGCAGCCCGTTGCGCCGGACCCAGGTGTCGAGCAGCCGTTGGCCGGGCTGCGGGCGATGGCCGAGGCGCTGGAGGACCAGGTGGTCCGCGACCCTGAGACGGTCGGCGAGTACCACCGGCGGATCCGGCTGGAAACTGATCGGATGGCGCGGCTCGTCGACGACTTGTTCGAGCTGTCCCGGATCAATGCCGGAGCGCTGCGACTGTCGCTGTCGGCGGTGCCGCTCGGCGACGTGGTCTCCGACGCACTGGCTAGCACCGAACCGCTGGCCGCCGCCCGGCGGATCCGACTGGTCGCCGCCGAGACGGGCTGGCCCACCGTCGCCGCCAGCGAACCGGAGCTAGCCAGGGTGGTGGCCAACCTGCTGCTCAACGCGGTCCGCTACACCCCCGACGACGGCACGGTACGGATCGAGGCCGGCCGGGCACGGGAGACCGCCTGGTTGTCGGTGGCCGACACCTGCGGCGGCATTCCCGAGGCGGATCTGCCCCGGGTCTTCGACGTGGCGTTCTGGGGTGAGCCGGCCCGTACCCCGCGGCAGGGTGGCGGGGGCGCCCCTGGTGCCTCGGGAGGTCTCGGGCTGGCGATCGTGCACGGCCTGGTCGAGGCGCACGGCGGCAGTGTCGACGTCCAGAACACAGGCGACGGCTGTCGGTTCATGGTCCGACTCCCCGTCGCCTAACCCGGCACCTCATTTCAGACCGTCTTCAGAGCCGCCGCGCCGAAGGACACCGCGAAGCGCTTGCACCAGATGGACACGCTCCGGAACTTGTCCGGGTCCACCGATGCCGGCAGCTCGTACACCTGGTCGCCGCGATTGCCCTTGAGCCTGGCGAGTTCGACCCATTCGCCGTCGTCGAACACCCGCCAGCCCGCCGTGCCCCGGAGCACCGGCTGGTCGGTCAGCCACACCCGCAGGTCCGGACCGTTCGACGTGTCCAGCTCACGGATGACGAGTTGGTGGCCCCCGTCGGCGAGCCGGACGATCTCGGCGCTGCCGGTCGTTTCGTGCTCATGGGTGATGAACTCGCCAACGGCCAGAATCTGAGGGCCGGCCGGTGTGGCGGCCGACGGAACGGCTGACGAGGAGCCGGATGGGCCCGGCGTTACCTCGACGACGGGTAGCGCCTCGTCGACGTAGGTATCCGTGAACAGCTTCCACGGCTGGAACCAGTGGAGGCCGGCCCCCGCCACGGCGCTGACGAGGAAGAGACACGCCCAGGCCACCGGCGACCGGAAGATCGATTTTCGCACCTGTGGAGCGTACGACGATCCTGGGTGGCGAGCCGCCGACGGAATCTTTCGAGACTCTTACCGTCTCCTGGTCGGTGGGAAGTTCTTACGGAAGTGGAACGGGTCCCCGCCGGGCATGGTGATCCAGATCTTTCACGGGTTAGGTCAACCCATGCAGATCATTCCGATGGACGGGGAGACCGAATGGCGCGCCTGAAGCACCTGATCCAGAGCCTCTCCGCAGGGTTGCTCACCGCCGGCCTGCTGGTGGTCACGGTCGGCCCCGCACACGCGCGGGTCAAGCCCAAGGACGGGGTCCAGGCGGTCCGCGAGCTCCGGTTTGACCCGCAGGCGGCAGTTGAGGGTACGACGGTGACCGGCACCGTGGTGCTGACCAGTCCCGCCCCGGCGGGCGGTGTCAGCGTCGAGGTCTGGAGCAACACCAGCTACGGCCCGAACGTCTCCGTCCCCCGGTGGGTGACTGTCGCGGCCGGGCGCACGACCGCCACCTTCCCCGCTACGGTCTACAGCGCCAGCACACCGTCGGTGGTACGGCCGTCGGCGTACCTGGGCGCGTCAAGGGCGACTGGCAAGCTGATAGTGGTACCACCGACCTTCGCCACCGGACCGACCTGGGTACGCCACGGCGCGGTCACCGAGGCCGCGGTCGGGATCGGCACCGCACCGAACTCGGATGGCGTCACGGTCACGTTGTCCACCGGGACGCCGGGGGTGTCGGTGCCCGCGACGGTGTTCATCTCGCCCGGCAGTCGAGGAGCCGTCTTCCCGGTGACAGTGGATGGCTCGGCTTCGCTATCCAATCCGGGCGCGATCACCGCGACCTGGAACGGCATCGAGGTGCGGACCACCTTCTACATCGGCTATTGAGCGATGTGCGGGCTCCGCCGGTCCTTCGGCGTCGAGCCTCGACGGTTGACGCGTCAGGGGCCGGGCCATCGTTGGCCCGGCCCCTGACGTCCGACTCACCTCCTCCAGTGAAGTCTCTGCTGCAGGAGTGCCTGCTGTGCGGCGCGGTGAGCTCCAGTGCGCGGCGATCGGCGGCTTGGGCTTGGGCGATGTGGCCGAGGTCGCGAAGGAGTTCGGCGCGGGTGGCGTGGTAGAGGTGATGGCGGTCCAGGGACGTGTTGAGGGTGTCTACTTCGGCCAGCGCCGCTGCGGGGCCGCGCCGTAGCGAAGCGCGATCGCTCGGTGCAGCCGGGTGACGGGTGATGGCGCGAAGAGGAGCAGCATGTCGTAGAGCAGGACGATCTGTGGCCAGTCGGTGTCCTGCCAGCGTGGGGCTTCGGCATGGCAGGCGACGATCGCGGCCTGCGGCACTCGACCCTCGGCTACGACACGTTCTATAGACCCGTGCTTTCCAGCGAACAGTGATGAAGGAGAAGACCGTGGTCGACGATGTCACCCAGTACATCAACAAGACGCAGCCGTGGCAGATCGACGTATGTGAAAAACTACGTGCGATGATCGACCAAACCATTCCAGGTGCCGAGGAACGGCTTCAGTACGGCAAGCCGCACTACATCAAGAACGGCCACTACGCGGCCGTCATCGCGGTAGCCAAGTCCAAGGTCTCGTTCATGGTCTTCAACGCAACGGACATCCCTGAGGTCAAGGGGTTCCTCCGGGCAATGGGCAACGGTGAACGCAAAACCGTCGACATCAAAGAAGGGCAAGACGTCGACTACGGCGCACTCGCCAGCATCCTGGGAAAGACCACGGCTGCCTTGTAGTTGCCAGCGTGTCTGCCGTGGCAGGGAACCCCACAGGTAGCCCCTGTCGGCGGCGGATCGCCGGTCCGGCGGGCCCGCGTCGCGATCGTTGTTGGACCCCGCTGCGGCAAACAGGCTACACCCGTCGCGGAGCGGTGAACTCGCTCGACCCGAGTGCCCCGCGACCCGGAGGGCACGGTCTCGCCGGGCGCCATTCGGGGTAGCGCGGCTCCCACGGGACCCGCTAGCCTCCGCCCTCATGGCTACCTCCAACAAGATCAGCGAGTGGCGGACCAAGATTTTCGTCTGGATCGGCCTGCCCGTCATCGCCATCGCGGGGCTGATGTTCGGCGCTTTCGATCTGGTTCCGGCATGGCAGGCGAAGGCCGGCCAGGGTATGCCGGGCACCTTCACCGCGGTCCGCGAGGACTGTGGGCGGCGCAGCTGCACCTGGTACGGCGACTTCGCCGCTACCGAGGGTGGTGGCCAGCGGACCGACGTCATCCTCTACGACGAGCCCGATGGGCTGGCGGCAGGCGACACCGTTCCGGTGCGCGACACCGGTGCACGCAACGGCGTCTTCGCCACGGCGGGTGGGTC
Organism: Micromonospora sp. NBC_00389; assembly: GCF_036059255.1. Classification (NCBI taxonomy): domain Bacteria; kingdom Bacillati; phylum Actinomycetota; class Actinomycetes; order Micromonosporales; family Micromonosporaceae; genus Micromonospora; species Micromonospora sp. NBC_00389. Next base: position 4,271,583 of record NZ_CP107947.1, read on the forward strand.
CACCTGGCTGCTGCTGACGGGGTTCGTCGTCGCGAGCGTGATCGCGGCCGTGGCCTGGGTCATCATCCTGGTGCGAACGGTCAGCCGGCGACGCGCGCCCGCCCCGGCCGTCTGACATCTGCTCAGCTCATCCCGGCTGGACGGCCGCTCCCGTCGATTGGGAGCGGCCTTCGCGTTCCAGCTCGCTCAGATCAACCACGTGGTCACATCCGGCCTGGTATCCCATCGTGTACGGCTCGAACACGGAAAGGCAGATGAAGGTGTCACAGTGGTCCTGCGCGTGCTGACCGTCGTCGTCACCGTGCACGCCGCTGCTCCGGGTGGACGCCCCCATGTCGCGCACCTGGCGATCTTAGGGGCGTTTCTCTTCCTCGCCGTACACACTGACCGGCCCCGGAACAGGGGATCGCCCGGCCTTCCGGCCGGGTGATCCCCTGTCTGATTCATCGTGTGGAACCAGACTTGCTCACTTCACCACGTTGTAGGCGTTGACCTCGCCGGCGCCGTAGAAGCTGTTACGTGCCCCGCCGCTGCACGTCGCCTCGAAGCCGGCGAGTTTCGGCACCGGGTTGTAGACGCCCGCCGGGCACGGCAGCGCGTCAGCGGTGCGCTGCAGGAACGACGCCAGCGCGGCCGGCTGCATATTCGGGTGCGCCGAAAGCGCGAGCGCCGCGACACCGGCCGCGTGCGGGCCGGACATCGACGTGCCCTGCTTGTAGCCCCAGCCGTTGGTCTTCGTCACGGTGTTGAAGGTGGTTGACAGGATGGCGTCGGACAGCGTCGAGGGCGAACCGCCGGTGCGGAATCGGGTATCCCCACCGGGAGCGGTCACCTCCACGACTCCCTGCCCGTAGGAGGAGTAGTAGCTCTTCTGCTGCGTCGGGCCAACCGCTGACACGGTCACTACGCCCGGCGCCTCAGCCGGCAGGTCGACGCAGGCACCCGTGATGGTGCGGTCCTCGACCGGGAAGCTGCCGTCGTTGGGGCTTCCGCTGTCGATGAACTTGTGCTGCAGGTTGACGTTGGAGTTGCCCGCGGAGGCGATGTTCAGCACGCCCTTGTTCTGCGAGTAGCGGATCGCCCGCTGCACGGCCTGCCACACCGGGCGCTGGCGCGCGTCGTTGCGGCAGTTGAACTCCCAGGGGTCGATGAAGTAGCTGTTGTTGGTGATCTGCATGCCGTGCTCGGCGGCCCAGATGAAGCCGCACACCGCCGCCTCGGGGTAGATGAAGCCGTCGTCGTTAACGACCTTCACCGAGGCGACCTTCACGCCGGGCGCCACGCCGGCGACGCCGACACCGTTGATCGCGGCGGCGATCGTGCCGGCGACGTGGGTGCCATGGTCCGACGTGGTGGGATTCCAGGCGGCCTCAGCCGTGTCGATCATGCCGCCGAGGCAGGAAGTGCTCTTGTCCTTCGCAATCTGCGTGGCCAGATCAGGGTGGGTGCTGGAGATGCCGCTGTCGAGCACGCCCACGACCACGTTGGGGCTTCCGGTGGTCACTGCGTGCGCCTCGGGCAGGTGGATCTGCGGCATGTCCCATTGCAGGCCCCACAGGGGCTCGCCGGTCGGGTTGCCCGTCGCCGCCTGGGCCGTCGCGTCCACTGTCTCGAGAGTGCCGCCGTCGTCGAGTTGGGTGCCGAGGCCGGTGGTGGAGGCGACGGACTCCACGCCTGCGCCGGCCACCGCGTTGGCGAAGTCGGGGTTGGTCGTGCGCGCCACGAGCACGCCAATCTGGCTGTAGTTGGCCACGACGGTGCCGTGGGCGGCGGCGACCCTCGCCGCTGCCTTGGCACTCGAGCCACCCTGCGGGGCGAGGACGATGTAGGTGGTGTCCGCTCCCGCCGCCAATGCCGACGGGGTTAACGCGGCATTGACAACGACCCCGGCCCCGAGTGCCAGGGCGGACGCTGCGGCCAGTGTCTTGCGACGAACTAAGGCGTGTTTCAAAAGTGGAGTCTGATCGAAGTCACCGCGTGGCGGTGATCGACAGCTGAAGAGGTCTCCGGTAACTGGTTCTGCGACCAAGCAAGAACTTCATACCGGAGACCTCGTGCCCAGCGTAGCGGTGACGAGGCGGCATGACCTGACCGACGGGCAGTGGGCTGTTCTGGCTCCGTTGCTGCCTGCCGTGCCGAGGACGGGTCGTCCGCCGAAGTGGAAGAAACGACAGCTCATTGACGGGATCCGGTGGCGGATCCGGATCGGTGCCCCGTGGCGTGACGTCCCGTCCGAGTACGCGCCCTGGCCCACCGTCTACGGCCTGTTCCGCCGCTGGCAGCGTGACGGAACCTGGGACAAGATCCTGTCCGCGCTGCAAGCCGCTGGCGACGCGACCGGCCGGATCGGTTGGACGGTGAGCGTGGACTCGATGACCAGCCGCGCCCACCAGCACGCCGCCGGAGCCCGCACCGACGGGCATCTGCAGAAGGAGCCGCCCGGCGGGGTGCACGACGAGCCGGCCGATCACGCGCTGGGCCGATCGCGCGGCGGGCTGACCACCAAGACTCATCTGGCCTGCGAGCAGGGACAGAAGGTCCTCTCCCTGATCGTGACCGCCGGGCACCGTGGTGACAGCCCGCAGTTCATCCCCGTCCTGCGCCGCATCCATGTGACCCGCCTCGGCGTGGGTCGACCCCGCACCTGCCCCGACCTGGTCTTGGCCGACAAGGCCTACACCAGCCGCGGCAACCGCAGTCATCTGCGCTCACGCGGGATCCAGGCCTGCATCCCCAGCAAGACCGACCAGGACGCCCATCGCAAGGCCAAAGGCTCCAAGGGTGGCCGCCCACCCGCGTTCGACAAGGACCTCTACCGGCTACGCCACGCCGTGGAGAACGGCATCAACCGGCTCAAACGCCACCGCGGCGTCGCCACCCGCTACGACAAGCTGGCAGTCCGCTTCCAAGCCGTTCTCACCATCACGATCATCACCGAGTGGCTCTGACCGGCTTATGAAACACGCCTTAGTCTCACGAGGGACTCCCATCGGAGGTGGGCTGACCAACACCGATATGTGACATCGGTCTCCCGCAACCTACGGGCTGGGTCACATCAGAACAACCCCCGGAGCCGACGGCTGGCGCCCCTGGCTGGTGGAACCAGCTCGTTGCCCAAAGGCAACGTCAGTAATGATCTTCCGAAACCAGATCATCACCAAACGCCCGGCACAACACCTACGACCTCACCGGCGACGGCCTGCGATTCGCAATCTTCTACACCAAGGTCCACAACCGAGTCCTGCGCGCCGCCGACCAGCCCCAAGCCCCGCCCCTGATCCGCGACGCCCTGCCCACCATCGACCAACACCTCACCGACCAACTCGCCCACGCCCGGCTACTGGCAGCCCGCCTGGCACATTGCTCCACTGCCAAAGTTCTCGCCCGCAAGGGGCGCTAGTCTGGCGACTCATTGCCTGTGTCTACCCTGCAACGGTGACACTCACCGCCATGCCGTCAACGTCATGCTCCGGGCGGCCGACCACCTCTTCGCACATCGATCAGCACCACCGGTGGATCGCCGGTACGTTCCCGGATTGTTCGGCGCGGTCGAAGAGGGTCGAGCAGAGCCGCCGCACGAAGCTCGGCTACCGCATCCGGTCGGTCATCGTGGTGCCGTCCCTCCTTGCCCTCGCGGCCGCGGGGTGCGCCGACGCCTCGCCCGCCGAGGCCGGCACCTCCTGGGAGACACCGGCTTCCCTGTCGGCGGCCGATTCTCCGGGATCCGCCCCCGCCCCCGCGGCCCCCGCGACGCCCGCCACCCGCCCGACCCCGACACCCAACCCGCGCCCATCAGAAACGCGCCGCACCTCCGCCGCCGCACTACGGCCACCCGCTCCCGCCGGCAGGGCCAGCCCGGCACCGGAATACCCCGGGGGCTACACCCTCGTGTCGCAGACGTGTGCCCTGCGGGTTGGCGAGCGGGTATACACCTCCCGCAGCGGGAAGACGAAAGGCAACTTCGCGTTCTGCACCCAACGCCTACGCAAGAACGACACCGGCGCCTACTACCTCAACCCGTACGTCTTCGTCGAGCCCTTCTTCCTCGATGCTGGTCAGTGGCTTCCGGACTCGCGGGAACCCTTGACGCTGACGATCACCTGCCGGGTCAGCCGGCAGGGCGAACAGGACTACTCGCTCACGGCGTCGTCGCCGAGCGGGAACGGGCCCGGGCACACCGCATCCTGCGGCCGGCAGGTACCGCACGCGGTCACGCCGACCACCGACCTCGACGCTTACACGATCAAATTCACCGGTTACACCATGGGCGGACGCGCAGGGCCGCTCGCCTTCGACACCGAAGTGCACTTCCCCGGCGCCGGCAAGCCGACACCGGAACAGCAGGTGACGGTGCCCAGGTAGACAACGCGACCGGCTTGGCGGACTTGCGCGCCCGCCACCGGGACTCCGGCAGGCGCACGGCCAGGTGGATCGTCCCGGCCACGCTCGGTGGTGGGCGGTGCCCGGCTGGGCTCCCGCAATCTGCTCATGGAAACGGCAGACGCAGTTCGTGACCTTGGTCGGGCGGGGCTGAAGAACAGGACGTAGATCCGCTCGAGGAACACGGTGTCGACCGTGAAGAAGTCGCACGCCAGGATCGTGTGCGCCTGGGCGGTCGGGAACTGCTTCCAGGTCGGTCCGGACCGGGCGTGGTACCGGGTCGATCCCGGCCCGGTGGAGGATCTTCCAGACCGTACTGGCCGCCACCTGATGACCGAGATTGAGCAGTTCGCCCCTAAACCGGCGGTGCCCCCACGTCGGGTTCTCCGCCGCGAGTCGCAGCACCAGGTCACGGACCCGGCGCCGCGCTGTTCTCCCTCGCGCTCGCCGTGCTGGTGACGATCCTCGCCGTTCGGCTGACTGTCCAGGTCAATCCTCGAAGATCCGCCAGCAGGCGTCCCGTGCCGCGGTCAGCTGCTCCGGCTCGAGGCCGGCAAAGAGCCACACGTACCGGTCCGCCAGGGGTCGTACCGCGCTGCCGGGGACACCGGAGAGCGCCTCGGCCACCATCGGCCCGCCCTTGACCAGCGCCAGGCCGGTTTCCAGGACCGGTATGAGCTTCGGCTCCACCACACCCGGTGCGCGTTCGCGGATATCCGCGGCGTAGAGGTGGCCGTCCTCGTCGGGGACCAGGTTCAGGCCGACTGAGCGGGGACGCCGCCCGGCGGCCACCAGGTTGGCGACCATCGTCAGGCAGGTGTGCCGCACCATTTTCAGCTGCCCGGGGTCGAGCCGACCGAGGACCGGCGCGAGCCGGGCCGCGACCATGGTCGGTGCCGGACGCCGGTCGGCCGGGTCCGGCCGGGCGCTGACCAGTTGCTCGAGTGCGTGGCCGGCGGCGGCGATGGCGGCCACCGCCTCGTAGCCGGCAACGAGCTCGGGAGGCAGCAGGAACTCGGCCACCTCCCGGACGGCGGCCGGCCCGGACGGGAGCGGCCGGGTGTCCGGTGCCTCATCCGGCTCTACGGCGACGGCCGGCGGCTCGGCCTGCGGCTGCCAGACGACGCTGACATACCAGTACACCGGCGAGTGGGTCGACCGCGCCTCGGACTGGTACAGCGTCACGCTTCCCCCGGCGCCGTCCCGCCACAGCGTGTACCGGACGGTGCCGTCGCCGGCGAGCGGCCGGGGGACGACACCGAACGTGCAGCCGTAGGCGCGTAGCCGATCGAGGTATCCGGTGAACGGGCCGGTCGACCGGCGCCACGCCGCGTGTTCACCCGTACCGTCCCGGGAATGCCCGGCCTGGACGAGAGTGGCCTCCTCCGGCACCGGGAAACCGTCGGGGAAGCCGGATGGCAGCCCGCGCGCGTCCAGTTCGGACAGCGGTTCCATGTCCGCGAACCGGGCGGCCCTCGGGTCGTATTCGAACGGATCCTCCGGCTGCCGCTTGGGTTCCAGTTTTCCGTCGGCCCCGGCGGCAGCCAACGCGTGGAGGACGATCCGGACGATCAGGGCGGCGTACCGGATCTCGTCTTTCATGTCCAAATGCAGGACGGGTACGCCGTCCTCATCGAGCACCTCGCACCAGTTCGGCAGGCTCCACTTCGGCTCGGCCGGGTGGGGGATCTGGGAGATCTCCGCCGCCGCGGCCTGCAGCGCGGCACGGGCAACGGCCGAGTCGGTCGCGTCGTAGACGGCGAGCGCGACTCCGGAGGAGTTGTCTGCGACGTAGACGACGAGCGCTGGTTCATCGGGATGCGGCACGCCGAGGATGCTGCCACATACGCACGCATCTGCCGCTTTCCGCGCGCCGAGCCCGCAGCCGCTGACGGACGTAACGGTCGCGGCCGGTCAGTAGCGGATCAGCCGGCGCAGCCGGAGGAACGTCTCGCTGAAGCCGAGCGCCGGCCAGGCTGTGCGGCGTCGAGCAGCCGGATGTAGTCGGTTTCGGCGAAGCTGCGACGTTCGCCTTTGCGTCCACGCTGGACGGTGGTGCGGTAGATGAACCGGCTGCGCCGGCCGGGCTTGACGCAGACGAGACCGGCGATGGAAATCCGGCCGGATCCCTTACCCGACACGGGAACCACCGGGGTCGGCCCCAGGTGCGGGCCTTCGGTGGGCGCAGCGTCTGACCGGCCTCGTCCTGGAAGCAGATCCAGGCGTCGCGCTGCGTCGATACCGTTTTCCCGCCGGCCACACCTCCCGCCACCAGGTCGCAATCGCCGCCTCGTCACGTTCGACCGCACGATGCCGCGGGACCTGCACCGACCAGCCCATCCGGTGCAACAGATACCCGGTGCCGCGCAGCGTGTAGCGGGTGTGAAACATCCGCGCGATCAGATCCGACACCCGGGCCAGGGTCCAGCGCTGATCCTCGCCGAAGCCGTGCACGGCCGGGCCTTCGTCCAGGGCATCAGCCAGACGACACAGCCGGGAGGCGTCCAGCCGGGGGCCGAGATCCGCCAGGCCCTCTCGACGCCAGGGCCTGCTCACCACCGCGCCGCCAACGCTGCTGCCAGCCGTACACCGCGGTCCGTGATACCCGCAGCCGGCCCGTCACCTCGACCACCGGCACACCTTCGGCGAACCAGGCCGCCGCCTGCAACCGCACCGCCTCCCGCTTGGCCCTGTGCGGTGCCAAAATTCGATGCAGGGCTTGTGACCTGGGACTTCGTCGATCAGGTCAGGCTGCCCGCCCGTACTCGTTGATCACGCCGTGCAGGATTCGTTGGCGTCGGATCGGGGCGTTGATCGGGATGACCACGGCTGGGTCGTGGTTCGGTGGATGTTGAGCGAGGCTCTGATGTGGTCGGTGTCCGTTGAATGAGCAGCGTACTCGTGGAGCACGGTGCGGGCGTGGCGCTCGTTGTAGAGCAGGATCCGGTCGGTGCACTCCTGTCGAACGCTGCGGATGAACCGTTCGGCGTAGCAGTTCGCCCGAGGTGTTCGTGGCGGAGTTTTGACCACGTCGACGCCTTCGGCGGCGAAGACCGTGTCGAAGGGCCGGATGAAACTTCGCGTCGCGGTCGCGGATCAGGAACCGGAACGACGCGATCCGTTCGTCGAGGTCCATGACCAGGTTGCGGGCTTGCTGGGCGGTCCAGGCCGCGGTCGGATGCGCGGTGACGCCGAGGATGTGCACCCTGAGGGCGGCGACCTCCATCACGAACAGGACGTACAACCGCCGCAGCGTCACGGTGTCCACATGAAGGAAGTCCGTTGCGAGTAGCCCGGACGCCTGGGCGCGCAGAAAGGTCCGCCAAGAGGTGTCGACGCCGCGTGGGGCCGGGCCGATCCTGGTACGAGCGAGGATCCGGCGGATCGTGCCGACACCAACCTGGTGCCCGACCCCGACGAGTTCACCCTGGATCCGGCGATGCCCCAGCCAGGATTCTCCCGAGCCATGCGCACGATCAGATCCCTGACATCGTCACCGATCGGGGGACGGCCCGCCCGGCTCGGATGCGTCCAATGCCGCCCGACCAGGCGACGATGCCAGGCCAGCAGGGTCGCCGGGGTCACGATCCGGTGCTCCCGCAGCACGCGGGGCAGTAGCCGCGTCAGCGCGGACAGCACCGCCCGATCCGGCCACGACGGTCGTGCCCGACCAACCTGACGGCGCAGCACGGCGACTTCATGCCGTAGCACGAGCAACTCCGCGGTCTTGGCCGCGTCGCTTCGGGTGAGCAGCGTCAGCCAGCCGAATACCCGAACCATGATCAGATATAGCATCCGGACCATCATCAAGCGATCGTGCAGCAGCCAGGCGAAGCCACAGCTCACAGCCGGTGCGTCTAGTTTTGGCACGGCACAGGCAGTGCTACGACCCTTCAGCTACTTCTCGCAGCGCCCGCTGGCCCGACCCTCGGCGATGACCTTGTCCACGCCCTTGGCGTAGTCCGCCATCGACTCCGCGTCCGGCTGATAGCGCCACTGGCCGTCCACATACCGGATCTCGGACGTGCCGGCCACGATCGACCGCTTGTAGTTCACGATCGCAGTGTCCTCGCCCTCCAACCGGGCCGTCGTGATCTCGAAGGTCAGGCCCGTGATGGTCTTGCACTCGGCGTTCAGCCGGGCGTACTCGTCACGCGAAATCGCCGCCTTGCCCACACTGGTCCACAGGTCCCACGCACCCTTCCAATCCCCGGAGGCGTACGTGTCGAACTCTCGCTGGGCCAGGGCCTTGGCCGCGTCCACGGTCTTCGGCTCGGTAGCAGCCTTCGTCTCGGCGGCAGCCGCGCCACTCGCGGCCGGTTTGGCCTGCTCGGGCTTGGTCTCGGTGCCAAACGCCGTGGCAAGCAGGGCGACCCCGATCGCCGCGACTGCAATGATGGTCTTACGCACCGTGTGATATCTCCTCAGTGGTTATATAGCGATGCCGGTGGCGCCGGGGCTGCCGCGGTAAGGGCGGTCCCGTCGCCACCCAACCAAGGCCGCGGGTGATCATGACAGGGGACTACGACAGGTCATCTCGCGCAGTATGCGGCGGAGGTCCGCTCGAATCGGCAGGGCGAGTCAAGAGCGTTACCTGTCGGCTGGTGTCAGCACCTCCAATTACGCCTCGGCGAAGCCAGCATTAGCGAGCCTGGCAGGCAGGGACGGCGCGCGGCGCAGCGCGCCGATCGCGGTGACACGAGTGTTCGCGGGGGATCACCGCAACAAGGGCGCTGGGGTCAGCTCCCCAGGCCCTACGCTCTCGTGCCGCTGCGGTGAAGCCTCGCGGACGCGTACTTCCGGCATGTGCGGATTCCGGCAGATTGATGTGACGTTGCCGCTCGGTACGACGCCGTTAGCAAGCCAGCCTTTATAGAGGCCCAAAAAGGAAGTGAATCGCCAAAAGTTTCAGCGCATCAACCTCTTTATTTGTTGGAAACGTCCTCGTATTGTTTCAACCGCTAGGGCCCGGCACACCCATCGCAACCCTCATCCGGCCTCGAGCGGGCGCATATTCGGCGATGTCGCCTCGCTTCACTGATCCACTGACGCCGGTCTTCGATTGCGCGCTGCGCGGCGGCAGCCGATCGGACCGGCAAGCGAACTCTCCGTACGGCAGCAGCTCCTGGTCGTCCGTCGACGGCCGGATCCCGGCTGCCCCGAATTGGCGCGCGGCCCGTCCGCCGTGCCACGCCTGGAGGACACGCTGATGCGATCACGTCCCTTCGTCGACCTCGTCCGCCGCGCGGCAACGGCCGCCGGCCTGCTCGCCCTGACCACCACCAGCGTCGTCGCCGGCCCCACGCCGGCCGTGCTGGCGGAGCCGGCGCCCGTCAGCACCGGCAACCAGTTCAAGGTCCTCGTCTTCACCAAGACGACCGGACCGGTGTCCGGCTCGACGGCGGCTGGCGTCGCCGCCATTCGGGAGCTCGGCAAGCAGCTCCGGTTCGCGGTCCAGGTGACCGACGATTCCAGGAAGATCGACCGCCCGCACCTGAGCCAGTACCGCGCGGTGGTCTTCCTCAACACCGTGGGCGACGTGCTCACCGACGCGCAGCAGAACGCCTTCGAGGACTACTACCGCGACGGCGGCGGCTTCGTGGCAGTCCACTCCGCGATTGAGGCGGAGCCGAGCTGGTCGTTCCTGACCGACGTCCTCGGTACCCGGGCCACCGGCGCGGTCGACGTCACCGCCGCCACCATCAAGGTCGCCGACCGGGTGCATCCCGCGTCGGAGACGCTGCCGGAACGGTGGAACCGCACCGACCGGTGGTACAACTTCGCCGCCAACGTGCGAGGCGTTTCCCACGTGCTGGCCACGGTCGACGAGACCACCTATGCCGGCGGTGCGATGGGCGCCGATCACCCGATCACCTGGTGCAAGGACTACCAGGGCGGTCGGTCGTTCTACACCGGCCTCGGCGGCACCGCCGCCAGCTTCGGCACCACCGACCTGCGCGCTCACCTCGGTGGCGCGATCCGCTGGGCGGCCGGCACGACCGACGGCGACTGCGGCGCCACGGTGCTCGCCAACTACCAGATGGACTACGTGGCGGCACCGCCGAACGTGAACGAGCCAATCGGGTTCGACGTTCTGCCGGACGGTCGCGTGGTGCAGACCGACCGCCGCGGCGGCGTCCGCCTGCACGATCCGGCGACCAACACGACCCACCTGCTCGCCCAGCTCCCGGTCTACATGGCCAGCGAGGACGGCATGTACGGGCCGGCGGTCGACAACGACTTCGCCACCAACAAGTGGGTTTACCTGTACTACTCGCCGCTCACGATGGAGGCACCGTTCCCGGAGAGCACCCCGACGGCGAACGCGCCGAGCACCGGCGTCGACCCCAGCGTCTGGGATCCGTGGAACGGCTACTTCCAGCTCAGCCGATTCAAGTTCGTCGACGGGCCGACCCCGACCCTCGACGTCGCCTCGGAGCAGAAGATCCTCAAGGTGCCGGTCAACCGCGGCGCGTGCTGTCACGTCGCCGGCGACATCGACTTCGACTCGCACAACAACCTGTGGATGGTCACTGGCGACGACACCCCCGCCGGCGGTGGCAACTCCGGCGGCTTCTCCCCGCACAACGACATGCTCACGGCGACCGGTCTCTACAATGCCCCGTTCGTCGACGCGCGCCGCTCGTCGCTGAACACCAACGACCTGCGCGGCAAGATCCTTCGGTTCGCCGTCCAGCCCGACGGGTCGTACACGATCCCGGACGGCAACCTCTTCAGCGGCGACGAGGAGGGCGGCGGCAAGACCCGGCCCGAGATCTACGCGATGGGCTTCCGCAACCCGTTCCGGATCACGCTCGACGACGACGACATCGCGTACGTCACCGACTACTCCCCGGACTCGCAGACGCCTCAGGCGTTCCGCGGCCCCGCCGGCACCGGCCGGATGATGGTCGTGCGCGAGCCGGCGAACTACGGCTGGCCGCTGTGCTACCAGCCCGACCTGCCCTACTACCGGTGGAACTTCACCACCTCCACACCGCTCGACGGCCCGCCCCAGGCGTACGAGTGCGGCGACCCGACCCGCGGTCCGGCGAACACGTCCCGCTGGAACACTGGCCTGACCTACTCGCCGCCGATCCACCGGTCCGAGCTGTGGTACTCCTACCAGGACAACAACGCGGCGAACCCGCTCGGAACCCCGTGCGCGGCGTCGTACACCCAGAGCCCGCAGGGCACCTGCCCGCAGCTCTTCCCGGAGATGGGCACCGGCGGGATCGGGCCGCACGGCGCCGCCAAGTACGACTACGACCCGGCCAATCCCAACCCGACGAAGTTCCCGGAGTACTACGACGGGGCCATTTTCTTCGGCGAGTTCACCCGCGACTATCTGCGCGAGATCCGGCTCGACTCGGCCGGCGATGTCCTGAAGATCAATAATTTGCTCAACTGCGGCCCCGCCCCGACCACGCCGACGCGCCCGTTCATCTGCGACAACCCGATGGACATGATGTGGGGCGACGACGGCAGCTTCTACCTGCTCACGTACGGCGACGGCTTCTTCGCCCCCAACCCGGACGCCGCGCTGGTGAAGTTCAGCTACGTCAAGGGGACCCGCGCGCCGATCGCGGTGATGGGCGCCACGCCGACGGACGGCGTCGGCCCGCTGACCGTCGCCTTCTCCAGCGAGGGCTCGCGCGACCCCGACCCGGCCGACTCGATCAGGTTCGAGTGGGACTTCGACGGCAACGGCACGACCGACTCGATCGACGCGAACCCGACGTTCACCTACACCGCCAACGGCGTCTACACGGCGCGGCTGACCGTCACCGACTCCAGCGGCAAGACCGCGTCGGCGAACACGACCATCACGGTCGGCAACACCTCGCCGACGGTCGACGTCACGGTGCCGGTCGACGGCGGGCTGTTCGCCTTCGGCGACACGATCCCGTTCGCGGTCAACGTGAGTGACCTGCAGGACGGGCCGATCGACTGCTCGCGCGTCGAGGTGACATTCGTGCTCGGCCACGACTCCCACGGGCACGCCGAGTCGACGGCGACCGGCTGCTCCGGAACGCTGCCGACCTTCGCCGAGGACGTCTCCCACGGCGGGAACGTGTTCGGCATCATCAGTGCCTCGTACACCGACCTCGGCGGCCCCGGCGGGGTGCCGGCGCTGACGACGGTGGACCAGGTCTCGATCCTGCAGAAGAAGCAGGAGGTCGAGTTCGCGGTCGAGCAGTCCGGTACGAACACCGCAACGTCCGCCGACGTCGGCGGCGGCCTGCAACGCGGCAGCCTCGGCAACGGCGACTGGATCGCCCTCAACGGCACCTACAACCTGCAGTACATCGACTCGCTGACCTTCCGGACCTCGGGCGGCAGCGGCGCGGCTGGCACCGGCGCGGTCGAGGTGCGCCGCGACGCGGTCAACGGGCCCATCCTCGCCACCGTCACGATCGTGCCGACGGCGGGCGCGACCACGTACGCAAGCCAGACGTTCCCGATCAGCGATCCGAGCGGGGCGCAGCGGCTCTACCTGGTGTTCCGTCCCGTTGCGGGCGGACCGACAAACAACTTCTTCAACCTCAACTGGGTCGAGTTCGGGGGACAGGGCGTGAGTGCGCCCTAGCAGTACGGGCCGGGCGCCGCCACCGCCGCGCCCGGCCAACATCGCCACCGCCAACGGTACGAAAGGAATGGATCATGGTTCTGTACAGGAACATCAATCGACGCCGCTTCCTCACCGGCGCGGGCGTGACGGCGGCCGCCGCGCTGACGCCGCTCGGCCCGGCGTCCGTGTTCGCCGCCTCCCCGGCGGGCGCGGCCGGCGGTCGGCTCATCCCACGCGGGAAGATGGGCACCATCACGTACACCCAGCGGGACGTCCCGACCCGGGTCGGCATCGCGGCGAGCGCGGCGCTGGGCGTGGCGCCGACGATGGGTTACCTCGGCGGCCCCGACTTCCCCGCCGACCCGACCGACCTGGGCCCGCTGGTCCCGCTGCCGGGTGGCTGGCGGGAACTGCTGGAGGCCCTCGCGAACCTCGGGTTCAAGCAGATCGAGTTCGCCGGCTACGGGCAGAACGCCGCCAACCCCGGCGGCGCCGCGCCCAACCCGGCGCCGGGCGGCGTGGTCACCGCGGAGTCGCGCGCGGCCTACCTCGCGTACGCTCGGACCCTGCGTGGCTTCCTTGACGAGTTCGGCCTGGAGGCGGTCGGTAACCACGGCTTCATCCCGAACACGTGGCCGGGCCAGAGCAGTCCGGGCGGCGCGATGTCGGCCGCCGACTACGCCCGCTTCCAGTTGGAACTCGAGTTCGCGTCGGTCCTCGGCATGCCGTACATGGGCACGGGCAACGATCCGACCAGCGCCAACAACCGCAACATCGAGCCCTGGACGGTGGCCGGCCAGAAGTGGGAGGCGCTAAATGTGCTCAGCCTCCAGTGGGGGATCCACCTCTACCCGCACAACCACTCGCCGGCGTACAACTTCCTGCAGGATGGCCCGCTGGTCACCGTGACGGAGGACCGCATCACCGGCGCGCCGATCGCGCCGACCGTGGTCCGCGGCGAGTCCGGCAAGCGACTCATGCAGCACTACCTCGACATCACCGACCCGGCGCTGTGCGTGGTCGAACTGGACATCTTCTGGGCGAACGTCGCGCAGCACCAGCACCGCTGGCGCTACGACTGGGAGGGCAACCGCGTCGAGGACATCTTCGACCCGCTCGCCCAGGTCGCCCGGCAGACCAAGCGGTACGCGCTGTTTCACGCGAAGGACGGCGACCGCACCGCGGAACCCGCCGGCGTGGGTAACGGCTACAACATGATCCCCTTCGGCGACCCGCGTAGCGACATCGACTTCGACACGTTCTTTAGCGACATGGGCGCCAAGGGATACCACAACCCGAACTATGAGCAGGACAACGCACCCGGTGGTGCCGCCGACCCGGGACAGTCCCTGCGGTTCAGCAAGATCAGCGCGTCCGGCATGGGGGCCCTACGGGGCTGACAGCCAACGCTGGCGATGCGGGCGGCCCGGCGGAGAATCCGCAGGCCCGGCTCGTTGACGGCGGGCGGGGGAGGGCGATGCTCTTCCCCGCCTTCCCGCCAGACCGCGATCACGCGTGCAGGTGCTCATAGTCGCAGCGCCGGGTGGCGACCTCGATGAGTTCGCGCGAGGCCCTGCGCGGACTGTCCGCCCAACCGAGCCTGAGATTGCGCTTGTCGGAAAACAGCCAGTCGACAGCGGTGTCGCCGGATCTCGCCGCGGTGAACTTGCGGCATGCCAGGAACCGCAACTCGTCGGCGTCGCTGTCGGCGAGCGGCCGGATCATCGCAACCGTTTCACGCGGCTGGAGCACCGCCAGCCGGCGCAGGCCCTTCTCAACGCGGCCGAACACCGCGTCGTCGATCCCGTGGTCATCGCCGAGATTTCAGTACCTCCATCGGCTGCTGACCGGAGTCCATCTGGCCGGCGCAGCTCGGCGGTGGCGTCGACGACGCCGACGATGTAGGGCAGGACCTGATTGACGAACTCCGCCGGTGCTGCCGCGGCAACCTCGCTAGTCGTCGAAGCCCCGCCGCTCCGCGTCGAGGTGGTCGAAGGCGAACGGGTCGGCGCTGCCGTCCGCCCTGGCGCGGGTGAGTGCGCGACGTAGGTATGCGCCGATCAGCCGGGCCGCTGCCGTCGGGGTCGTCGGTCTTCAAGCCGTAAAGGATCGACCACCGGTTTACCGACGTGTTCTACCGACAGTCCCGGCCCAAGCCTGTGCCGTGCCATAACTCGTCGCACGGGTTGTGAGCTGCCGTTTCGCCGGTCGGACGCATGCTCGTGTGATGGTGTTCCGGCTGCTGTATCTGATCATGGTTCAGGTGTTCGGCTGGCTTGCGTGGCTATCGCGCAGCGACGCCGCCAAGACTGCGGAGCTGCTGGTCCTGCGGCACGAAGTCGCCGTCCTGCGCCGGCAGGTCGGCCGGCCGCGACCGTCGTGGCCGGACCGGGCGGTGCTGTCCGCGTTGACGCGGCTGCTCCCCGGCCGGCTGCGCTGGCATCGCCTCGTTACGCCCGCCACGCTGCTGGCTTGGCACCGCCGGCTGGTCCAGCGCCGGTGGACGCACCCGAACCGGCCAGGCCGGCCGCCAATCAACACCGAGATCCGCGACCTGGTCCTGCGGCTGGCACGGGAGAACCCGAACTGGGGACACCGCCGTATCCAAGGCGAGCTGGTCGGTCTCGGGTATCGGGTCGGTGCCGGCACGATCCGTCGGATCCTGGCCGGTGCACGGATACGACCGGCGCCGCGCGGTGTGGATACCAGCTGGCGGCGCTTCCTCCGAACCCAGGCGCACGGGCTGTTGGCTACCGACTTCTTCCACCTGGACACGATCGCGCTGCGGCGGATCTATGTGCTGGTCGTGATGGAAGTGGTCACCCGCACGGTCCACATCCTCGGGGTCACCGCCAACCCGACCGGCGAATGGACCACCCAGCAAGCCCGGAACCTGATCGTCGACCTCGGTGAGCGGGCAAGCTCATTCCGGTTCCTGATCCGAGACCGTGACAGCAGGTTCACTACCTCGTTCGACGCGATGTTCACCGCCGAGGGCATCGAGGTGGTCAGGATCCCCCCGCGGACACCACGGGCGAACTGCTATGCCGAGCGGTTCATCGGTAGCGTCCGCCGCGAATGCACCGACCACCTCTTGATCTACAACGAACAACACGCCCGCACCATCCTCGACGGCTATGCCCGGCACTTCAACGACCATCGTCCACATCAGAGTCTCGACCAGCATCCACCCCGCCACGAACCGGTCCTCGTGATCCCGCTCGACCGACCGGTGCGCAAACGCCGAGTCGTTCATAACCTGATCAACGAGTACAGCCGAGCAGCCTGACCGCAGCGGGAAAACACCAGCTCGCAGGCCCTATGCAGAGGATTGGCACGGCACAGGGTTCCGGTTCCTCCTCAAGGGCGGATTGAAGGATCCGCTCCTGGAGTACGAGGAAGCCTTCTCGGGGGCGGGGGATGACGCGGAGATCTGCCACCGGGCCGGCGAGAGGGTGGCGTCGGCTGCGACGTCGCTAACGTCGTTTGGTACCTCGAGGAAAAGGACTACGCCAGCGCTGCAGTAAGTGCCGTGTCCATTGCCCCCGGCGTTGATTTTCTCTGCAAAATCAAAGCTTTCTGCAAGAAAGCTGCGGACTTCATTCTGGACAAGGCGAAGAAGCTCGTTAGCAAGGCGCCGACAGGCAAGGCGCCCAGCATCAACCCGGCAAAAGAAGCCGAAGAAATGGCCGCCATCAAGGCCGACGCACGCACAGCGACTACCGCCCCCGCGCCCAAGACGCCCAAACCGCCAACCAAGGACCCCACCCCAGCCACCAGAGGCAAACCCGGCGGCAACGGAGGCGGCGGCGCACCACGAGCCAAGGACGGCTGCGCGAAACACAGCTTTGATCCAGCCACCCCCGTGGTCATGGCCGACAACACCAGCCGCCAGGGCTCCGGCAAGGTAGTCATATGCCGGACTTCAGGTGAGTCCGAGGAGTTGTAGCGGTCGGTAGGGGTTTCGGCTGTTGCGGCGGAGGGCTTGGGCGATGGTGGTGATGCCGGCGAGGCGGAGCAGGCTGATCGCGGTGTTGCGCAGGGTGGCCATTGCGCGGGGTGCGTTGCGGGTGCGCAGGCGGCTGGCGTCTTCGCCGTAGGTGGTGTCGCGGATGTGGTGCAGGGTTTCGATGGCCCAGTGTCCGCGTAGCCCGTCGGCCAGGTCGGCGGGGTTGGCCTGGGCGGCGGTCAGGTTGGTGATGGCGTAGACGGTGACGGTGGACCAGCGGCCGGTGCTCAGGTTGAGTCGGCGGCGGCGGATCCGCAGGGCTTGGACGGCGTGTGGGAAGTCCAGGGCGAGCGGCCCGGTGCAGGTGACCGCTTGTAGACGGCGGATGTCGTAGCGGCCGTGGCCGCGTTCGCCGGTCTCGTCTTGGACCGGGACCTTCGTCCAGGGCAGGGCTTTGAGCTGCCGATACAGACGCGGCTGGTTCTTCTTCACGGTGAACAGGTAGCCGGCGTGCTTGGTCTCGGCGAGCCAGCGGGCATGCTCGCGTTGGGTGTGTAACGCATCAGCGGTGACGAGCGCCGCGCTCAGGTCGAGGGCGGCCAGCAGCGGCTGGAAGCGGGTGATCTCATTGGTCTTGCCGGCCACGTCGACTTGGGCGAGGACCGCCCCGGTGCGTTGGTCCAGCACGGCCAGCAGGTGCACCTGCGCTCCGGCCGGTCCGCTGCCCCGCAGGGTTTTGCCGTCCACGCTGTACACACGCCGCCCGGTCGGGGTTCCTGCCGCCGGCCCGGAGGCGATGAGCCACCGGCCGACCGCGTCGTCCAGGGCGTCGGCGTCGACGCCAGCCAGGATCCGCCGGAATGTGGACTCGTCCGGCGCCCGATACACCCCGGTGAGCGGGTCTCGGAACACGCCCAACTCGGCGAGGACCTGCTGCGGGACGTCGCCGGCCCATTCGGCGACGGCCGCCGCGGACCGGGCGCCGGTCAACACCGCCGCGACCGCGGCGGCCAGGACCCCGGGCAGCGCATGGACGACACCGCGAGGGTCTCGCCGGTCCGGCACCTGCCTCAACGCCGTGACCAAGCTCGTCCGGCCGCCTGTCAACGGCTCGTCCAAGCGGTCCGCGTGCACGGCCAACACGTCAATCAGCGATGATGTTCCCAACGGGCGCGGTCCTCTTTGATCTTCCCAGCTTCGACACCTGGATGATCATCGAAAGGCCGCGCCTGTCCTCATACCGTGATGATCAGGAGCGTCTGCACTCAAACGGCCAGACCGGTCATATCGCTACCTTGCCGGAGCCCTGCACCAGCCGCCCCATCGGCGACATCGCCGAGGGCGACAAGGTACTCGCACATGACCCACAAACCGGCGAAACCAGCGCCCAGACCGTCGAGAAACTTCACAACAACGTCGACCAAGCCCTGACCGACCTGACCGTACGCACCGCCGACGGCAACTTCAGCACTCTGAAGACAACACAACACCACCCCTTCTGGAGCGTCAGCAGGAGCGACTGGGTCGATGCCAAGGACCTTCGACCGGAAGAGTGGCTGAAGTCAACCTCCGGCGACCCCGTGATCGTTGTCAAGGTTCACAGCTTCGTCGGGCTTCAGGCTATGCACGATCTGACAGTCAGCAAAGTCCATACGTACTATGTGATAACCGGCGATGCACCGGTTCTTGTCCACAACTGCGACACCAGTTTGACTCAAGCTCAAGCCGACACATTGCGGGTGGGACCGCATGCGGATGTGAGTATTCCCGCTACTGGGCCAACCGTTACTACTTCGCAAGGCGCCGCGATGCAAGGATTGCCGTGTCACACCTGTGGAGCGGTCAATCCGAACGTTACGATGGTTGGCGACCATCAACCTCCCTCAGGGCTGTCCCCGATCGGTGGCCAACAGCGCCTCTTTCCTCAATGCCCGGGTACCTGCAGTGCCGGTCAGGCAACAGCGGTCCAAAGGGGCCAACAGATACTTCGGAATCACGGAATATATAATCCGAATGCGCCGGGAGCGTATGAGAGACTATTGGAACTCTTGCCCGGTCATACACGGGGCTGATCAAACGCTCGCGTCCTTAGCTCGCCCACCGATCGGGTTCCTCCGAAAGGAATGAAATGAAAATCGGCTCTGCGGATGTTTACGCGAACCACCCGATCATCGTGGTCGGCTCGGCAGGCAACGTTGATGATCGTCTAGCGCTAAACGGTGCAGATGCCGCGGCATCGGGTGCTCATGTTCTGATCGCTACACGGGGACAAGCTGCGCTAGTCAGGGTATCGCTATGGAAAGGGGTCGGTCCGCGAACGGGGAAGATCGTGTTCGATGATGATCTCATTTTGGCCGATCAGGCTATCGCGGTCTTCGATGTCGAAGGTCTGACGCGGTTTAGTTCGACCGTTGGTATCCGTGGTCGTCATCGTGTAGCGATTTCGGTGGATGACCCGGGTTTTGCGTCCCGCGTCGATGTCATCGTTGATGCCGGACAAGGTGCGCATGCGCTGACGGCTGTGGCTGGGCTTGGCTTGTTCGAAGTTTGTGGGGCGGTTGGCGGTGAACTCGAACCTTCCGATGAGCTAGCGTTGATACTGTCGGGACACGACTCTCCAATGAATCGCCTGGCGGCTGCGATCAAGTTGATTGGCGAGTCTCCCGCTCCCCGCCCGGCAATTAGGTCCTTCTGGATTCGAATGGTGGTTGAGTGGATACGGTGGCTAAGTCCTGGGCTGTCGCTCACTGATAGTCGGATGTTGGGCGCAATGATCGAGGAACGGCTACAGAGGGAAGTGCTTGACTCAATTGATGCCGTCGCAGTCGAATTGGCGTCGGAAATTCTCCGACGAGCTGCATGACTTCGTGATCGGCTCGCCGAGCCCGACCTCCGGACCGGGCGAGGATGGCAACGGGTCAACGTGAAGTCGCTGTGACAGCGGGGATCCTCGCCCGGTTCTTGGACCGGGCGAGGGTCGCAGCCTTAGCCACCCCCGGCCTGCTCGAGCACGGTGGCGAGGCTGCCCCCGGTCCCCGGACCAGGCACAAACCATCGTGTGGGGCTCGTAAATCCAGTTTGGCTACGCTGCCTGCGAGTATTCGTTGATCAGTCCGCCGAGGATCGGGCGTCGTTGGACCCGGGCGGCGGTGAGGTCGACGACCTGCGGTGGCGGGTTGGGCGGTCGTTGGCCGAGTGATCGGTGTGGCCGGTGGCCGTTGTAGTGCTCGGTGTACTCGGTCAGGACCTTCGTCAGGTGCCATTCGCCGAGGATGAGCATCCGGTCGGTGCACTCGCGTCGTACCGTGCCCGACCCAGCGCTCTGCGAAGGCGTTCGCCATCGGGGCTTGCGGAGGTGTGCGGAGTACGTCGATACCCGCCGCGGTAAAGACCGTGTCGTACGCGGCCGTGAACTTCGCATCATGGTCACGCAGCAGGAACTGCAGCCCGTCTGCCCGCTGGTCGAGGCCCATCAGCAGGTTCCGTGCTTGTTGCGCCACCCAGCTACCGGTCGGGTGCGCGGTGACACCGACGACGTGGACCTGGCGGGTGGCGAGTTCGATAAAGAAGAGCACGTAGATTCGTTTGAGCAGCACGGTGTCGACGGTGAAGCCACAGTTGCACTTCGTGCTGTTCGAGCAGCGGCATCAGGTTCAGCAGTTGGTTCCCTGAGAAGGCTCGTTCGTACTCGCCGACCACGATTGCGTCGAACCCGCGAAGAGGATCGCCGAGCGTGGCCAACAGGGCAGCGGATTGCGGGCGGTGCCGCCAGCTTCGGCGGCGGGAGCAGCCGACGTCAAAGTACTTGGCGACGATCGCTCCGTGACCGGATACGAGTTCGGTGGCGCAGTCCACCTGCCAGTGCCGGGACGTCACCCGGTCCTGGTGCTCAACGGTCGACATCCGACCGTAGAACGCGAACCGCAGACCGCCTGGCCGTCGGGCTTGCGGATGCGCAGGGGGCTTTGACTGCTCGTTCAGCCATCGGGCCAGGGGATCCTCTTCACCTTGGTCATCTGACACGTCGACCTTCATACCGAGGGATCCTCGTGGCGAAGACGCACAGGCGGTCCGTCTCCACCGGGTGCAGCCTGCCGGCCGCACGGATGGCGGCGGCATCGATCGGGCCGTCGGAACCCTCCGGTTTGAACCGGAGCCGGGCTCGATGGCCTTGTGCGCTGTCGCGCTTCGGCGCCTGACGGAAATCTGACCGATCGCTCAGGGCGGTGGGTACGCGGAATTGCCGATAGTGTCACTCCCGGCATCGAGCCGAACTCACGCTGTTATCACAGAGGATCGCCTGGGGGGTTGATGGCGCCGAGCAGACGTTGGGCAGTCCTGATTGGAGTCGACCACTGCGGCCGTGATGTCCAACTACCACCGCTCCGGTACGCCGAGAGCGACGCTCTCGCACTGCGGGGCGTTTTGTTGGACCGAGACATTGGCACCTTCGACGACGGTGCGGTGAAAATGTTCGTCGGTCCGCAAGCCACCTGGCGCGAGATCAAGGTGTTCCTGCGTGATCTGGCTCTGCAATCCGCACCATCGGATGTCCTATTCGTCTACTTCGCCGGTCATACGCTTGTACCGCAATGGAGCGATCAACTCGATGCCTATCTAGTCACGGCAGACCTTGATCCGGCGATGCTTGCTCGCGAACCCGACAACGGATTGCGAATGTCCTTCCTCAAGCGGGACATCTTCGACGCCTTCGCGGGTGCCTCGTTCCTGGTGCTCGACTGCTGCCACGCGGGTGTCTACGCTGATGCCGATCGACGCAACATCAAGGTCTTGCAGTCATACGCGGAGGCGGTGGACCGACCTCGGCACAATGCCCTACTCGCCTGCCCCAGCGGATCGGTGACCCGGGAAAACGCCGAACATGAGCACGGAACGTTGACTCACCACGTGCTGCGGGCGTTGCGGGGCAGGGCAGGCGACGAGGCCGGACGGGTCTCGTTCGCGCAGATGGCGACGTTCGTCGCGGAGCAGGGTATGGATCCGCCACCGGTGCACACGGCGCACGTCTACGGGGCCACCACGGTGCTGACCCAACCGCCCATGTCCCGGCACGACCGCCAAGCGCTCAACAGCCCGGCGAATCCGGGCATCACACGCCCTTGCCTCAACCCGCTTGAGGACCAGACAAGCTCGATCCGGCAGCTGCTCGATCGGATGTTCCGCGTCGACGTGCGCTCAGCGGACCAGTCAAATCCGGGCGAACGAGACGGTCGGGTCGAACTCATCCGGCACGCGCTCGATGCGGAATCGGCTGCGGTCGTGGAGTTCGCCGGCAGTGGCGTCGGTGTGGTGAACCGCACGGCACGGTTCGACAAGGACATGCTGTCGCCAATGCTGGAGACCGCGGCCATCGACGGTGTGAAGCATCCGAAGGCGACGCCGGGTTACGTTGTGTCGCATGGCGTCGGCCGCCGGATGCTCTGCGTGCCCCTCTCGTTCGCCGGTGACCGTACTCTTACACTTGCGGTGGTCGACCCGGCCCTTGCCCAGCTGGACATGGGTGAGCCGCTGGCCGTCATGCTTCGAGCGGTCTGGGAATCTGACCCGGCGGCTGATCCCATGCAATCAGAGATGACCGTCCTGACCGCCCTGCGCACCTCTTTCGGCCGACTGCCATTCAAGCTGTACGGCGATGCCTTCAGCCTCTACCAACAGCTGATCGGGTCGATGACCATGGTGTTCCAGCCGGTCGTCGAGCTGGACCAGCGCGCGACTGGTGTAAGCGTCCAGAGTTTCGAGGCGTTGGCCCGGCGCAACGACGGTGAGCTGCGCGCTCCCTGGTCCGCGCTGCGGATGGCTCACGACTGGGGTGATCGTTTTGTCGTCGAACGCGATGCCATCCTCGTAGCCAAAGCAATCCACTCCTATGCCGAAGCCGACGCAGCCTCCGGATGGCAGGGAACCAAGCCGTTGTCGGTCAACGTGGCGGTCCGCTCACTGCTCAGCGACGCGTACCTCGGCCAGGTGAGCAAGGCGCTCACCGAGGCGGGGTTGCATCCTCGAACCCTGACACTGGAAATCTCGGAGCAGGACCCGATCAAACCGGAGCCGGGCGAGCGATGGCCGCAGGAGCCTCTGGTCTACTTCCACAACCGGCTCACCACACTCGCGAGGGAGCTGCGGATCAGCTTCGCGGTCGACGACTTCGGAGTTGGTTACGCATCGCTGGCGCGTATGGCCGAGCTGCCGCTCACCCAGATCAAGGTCGATCGGGCGATCCTGCACCACCCCATGGCGTTGGAGGAACTGGCGCTCGTTGCGCGCATCGCTCGCTACGCCAGCGACCAGGGACAGACCGGGCAGTCGAGGACAGTCATTGTCGAGGGCTTCGACGACGACGCACCAGTAAGTCTGTACGAGATTTTCCGCTTGGGCATCCATCACGTGCAGGGCTACTTCAGCGGTGCGGTCGCCTCGTCCACGCTGCGCGAGCTGGACCCAGCCGCGCAGGAGCGGATCGCATCACTCGTGAGAGGGGAAAAGTGACGAGCGTCAAGCTACTGCTACCGCCTGAAGTGATCGAGGAACTCGACCTGCCCTATGAGGGGGTTCGCGACAGCGGTGCGATCACCGTGGCGATCGAGGGGATTGCCGTGCTGGCGAACCTCGCCACCCTGGCCACGCTGCAGCCACAGGCGGAGGCGCTGGTTTCCTCGATACGCAACTGGCGCCTCCGCAACCATCAAAGGCCCGCGGTACTGACGGTCGAGGGGGCAAACATCAGCCTGCGGATCGAGCTACCGTCCAACGTCAACCGAGCGACCCTGCTTCGGCAACTTGAACCACTGCTCGATGAGGAGAGCCGGTAGACGCCGCACATCCCAGAATCAGTGCGCCAGCGAAGGCTCTGACCGACGAGATGCTGGTCAGGGCCTTCCCCTCACGACCCACGACGCAGCCGCTGGCTCGGCGACCGGTAGTCCGGCTCTTGCAGTGCCTCGTGCTGCTCGGTGGTGCCGAGCTGGCGTCGACAGTCGACAGTCCAATCCACCGTGACCAAAGCGAGGAGCGTAGCTAGGCAAGGTCCGCAGTGTCCAAAAAAGCTCGCTGGTGCCCGGCTGTTATCGTCGACATTCAATTGTCACGTCATAGTCGCTGCATCGCGATGGTGGGGTTGCGGTATCGATCGCTCCTCGGATACAAACCATCACTCCACGGTGCGCGCTGAGATCCACTGCAGCGCGCACCGTTTGCGTTTCGGCCTGGTAGGTGAGCTGGAGGCCTGGCTGCCGGTAGACCTCGGCTCTGTCGTCGGGGTCGGCGTCGCGCAGTACGTTGACGATGTCGCCGAGCCCTCGGACCAGGTCGCGATCTGGGAGCGGCTCATCCGGCGTGGCTTCGTCTGCTGGGTCGATTGAAGATCGGCTTCGGCTCGTGCCCGTTCGGCCTGCGTCTGGGTAATCCAGTCGGTGACCACTGCGGGATCTGCGCCGGCGTCGAGGGCGGCCCGGTACTGGGCGAGCTTGTGTCACAGGTGGAGATGGTGGCCTCGGCTGCGGCAGTAAATGGCGTGAGTTGGTCCAATGGCTGAGCGTTGGCCGTGGCGGTGATCGTTTGGTCGAGGTGGTCTGGGGCGATCGAGGCGCTGGGCGCGACCGTCGCCGATATGATCGACCCGGAGTCGACCCGCTGAACGACGGCCGGGGTGCCGGCGGGTCAGGAACGGCCGCGCAGGCGTGCCAGCCGCTCGCGTACGCCGTCGAAGTGGGCCTGCACCGCGGTAACCGCTGCCTCCTTGTCGCCGGCGACCACGGCCTCGTGGATCACCCGGTGCCGGTGCACGACCTCCTGCGGCGACTCGGTCGGCGCGCCGAGGTCCAGCCGTAGCTGGTGGTACACGTCCCAGAACGCGCCCAGCAACTGGCCGACGAGGGGGTTGCGCAGCGGAAGATAGAGCACGTCGTGGAAGAGCCGGTCGATCTCCGGTGAAACGGCACCGAGGCGGGCCTCGGCCTCCATCTGGTCCAGCACCTCGACCGCGGCCGTCAGATCGGCCTCGCGGTGCCACTGGATGAGCTGGATGACCAGGCCGCTCTCCAGCGCCTCCCGGACCTGCATGAGGTAGCCGAGCTGGTGACCGCCGCCGGCGGGGGTTATCCGGCCGTGGAAGGCCAGTTCGTCGACCAGTCCGCCCAGGGACATCTGCCCGACGAACATGCCGAAGCCGTGCTTGATCTCGACAATGCCCACGGCCTGCAACGCCTTGAGTGCTTCCCGGACGGAGTTGCGGCTGATGCCGAGCTCCCGCATCAGCTCCGACTCGGTGGGCAATGCGTCGCCCACGCCGAGGCCTCGGTCGAGGATCAGCCGTTTCACCGCCTCTCTGGCTTCGGCGGCGCGACTCGTTCGAGGGCGGACGGGACGGTCGGCAACACTCATGGTCAGGCTCAACCTTCCGCTGGACATCCTATGACTCGCAGGCCGGCCGACGGTCGCCGACCGGGCCGGACGAGGTCGAAACCTCCGGGAAACCTGTCCGACTCATTCCCTTGACCCGGTCGCGACGGCCACTCTAGCCTCCATCCTAACCGAGGAGGTGGGATGTGGAACGTCCCACGTCCTAGCAGTAACGTCAGTCACCTAAACTCGGTAGGAGGCACCGTGAGCGCCCCGGTATCCCGCGCCCACCACAGCCGCCGCGACTTCCTGCGCTTCAGCGGGATGCTCGGCGCGGCGGCTGTCGTGACCGCCAACATCTCCGCCTGCCAGTCCGGCCCGGCGTCCACCAGTTCGGTGGGCGCGGGCACCGACAAGGACCTGGTCACCGCGGTCATCGGCTACGGCAACGACCAGAGCTGGGACCCGACGATGACGGCGTCGGCGTTCTCCATGGCCGCCAACAACCACATCTACGAGGGGCTGGTCGAGACCGACCCGGTCAGCCGCGAACCCTACCCCGCGCTGGCCACCGCGCTGCCCACCGACACCGCGGCCACCACCTGGCGATTCACTCTGCGCGAGGGCGCGAAGTGGCACGACGGCCAGCAGGTCACCGTGGACGACGTCCTCTTCACCTTCGACCGGGTGCTCGACAAGTCCACCCTGGTCAGTTCCTTCTTCCGCTCCTGGCTGAAGGAGGTGAAGCGGGTCGACGACCGGAACGTGGAACTCGTCTTCCACTTCCCGTTCCCCGATGCCCTGCGCCGCCTCTCGATCGCGAAGATCATGCCGAAGCACGTGTTCGGCGCCGCCGGCGGCTGGGACGCCGCCAAGAGCGGCAAGGCGATCGGCTCGGGCCCCTACCGACTCACCGCGCACAACCCCAAGTCGAACACCACCTTCGAGGCGTTCGCCGACTACAACGGGCCTCGCAAGGCGCTGTTCAAGAAGATGAACTGGCTGTCGATCGTCGACAGCTCCGCCCGGGTCGCGAAGATCTCCGGCGGGTCCGCCGAGGCGCAGATCGCGGACAACATCCCCTACGCCAACATCGACCAGCTCAAGAAGTCCGGGCTCACCGTCGAGGGCGGCAAGGGCATGAACCACATGTTCCTGATGTTCAACACCGGCGCCAAGCCGTTCGACGACGTGCGGGTCCGGCAGGCGCTGCTCTACGCCATCGACACGCGGAAGATGATCGACGTGGCGCTCAAGGGCCACGGCAGCGCGTCCACGAGCTTCCTCAACGAACAGAACCCCTCGTACGCCAAGGCGAAGACTGTCTACGGCTACGACCCGGCGAAGGCGAAGTCCCTGCTCGCCGCGGCCGGCGTCACCAATCTGTCGGTCACCCTCATGGCGGTGAACGTCAGCTGGATCGCCGACTGCCTACCCACCATCGCCAACTCCTGGAACGCGATCGGCGTCAAGACCACCCTCCAGCCGCAGGACACCAGCGCACTGTTCACCAAGATGGATCAGTCGCAGGACTACCAGGTCGTCGCGGCCGCGTCGAACCCCAACCAGTTCGGCCTCGACGCCGACCTCATCCTCCGCTACAACTACACCCCAGGCGGCACCTGGATGAAGTACACCAAGTGGGACAGCAGCGCCGAGGCCAAGAACATCTTCGCGCTGATGGACCAGGCGACCCGGGAGCCGGACCAGACCCGCAAGCTCGCGCTGACGCACCAGTACCTGGACGTCATCGCCGAGCAGGCCGTCCTCTACCCCGTGGTGCACACCGAACTGATGACCGCCTGGGACCCGAAGCGGCTCACCAGCATCCGCCCGCAGGCCTACCCGGGCATCAACCTGCTCCAAGCGGAGCGCGTCTGACGGCGGGGCGGGCGGCGGCCGGACCGTCGCCGCCCGCCCCGCCGCACCTCCGGCCCGGTCCCACCCGCCGAGGAGTCACACCGTGGCAGTCATCGCCAGAATGCTGGTCCGCCGCCTGCTCATCCTGATCCCGCTCCTGCTGGGCGTGATCCTGTTCGTCTTCATCGTCATGCGGTTCTCAGAGAACAAGCCCGAGTACGCGTACTTCCAGGGCGCGAACCCCACACCGGAACAGGTCCATCAGTTCCAATTGGAGAACGGCCTCCTGGATCCGCTGCCGATCCGCTACCTCCGGTTCGTGGGCGAGCTCGCCCAGGGCGACATGGGCACCAGCGTCCTGACCAAGTCACCCGTGCTGGACTCGGTGCTCACCGCGCTGCCGCTGACCCTGCAACTGACCTTCCTCGGCCTGCTGATCGGCGTGGTCACCGCCCTGCTCTTCGGCGTCACCGCGGCGATCTTCCGGGACCGCTGGCCGGACCAGCTGATCCGGGTGCTGTCGCTGACGGGTGTCGCCGCACCGTCGTTCTGGCTTGCCCTGCTGATGATCCAGTACCTCGCCGTCGACGCCGGCCTCTTCCCCACCGGCGGATACATCAACCCGGCCGACTCCTTCACCGGCTGGTTGCGTTCGCTGACCCTGCCGGCACTGGCCCTGTCGCTACCCGTCGCGGCTCAGCTCACCCGGATCGTCCGGACGTCGATGGTGGAGGAGCTGGACAAGGACTACGTACGCACCGCGATCGGCAGCGGCCTGCCGCCCGTCGTCGTGGTCGGTCGGAACGTGCTGCGCAACGCGCTGATCAATCCCCTCACCGTGCTCGGCCTACGGGTCGGCTACCTCCTCGGCGGCGCGGTGGTCATCGAGACGATCTTCTCCCTCCCCGGCATGGGGAAGCTGATGATCGACGGAGTGACCAACGGCGACCCGGCCGTGGTGCAAGGCGTCGTGCTGACCATCGCCACCGGCTTCGTCGTGGTCAATCTCGTCGTCGACGTCCTCTACCTACTGGTCAACCCACGCCTGAGGAGTGCCGGCTGATGCGTCGACGACTCACCGAACGGCTGGCCCGATCGGGCATCGGATTCCGCCGGCTCCCGCCCCTGTCCTGGGTCGCGCTCGGGGTCCTGGTGGTGGTCGCCCTCGCCGCCATGCTCGCCCCGATCATCGCGCCGCACTCCCCGCTGACCCAGCACTCCGCCGGCGGCGGCCCCTCCGCCACCCACTGGATGGGCCTGGACAGCGCCAACCGGGACATCTTCAGCCGCCTGCTGCACGGCGCCCGGTGGTCACTGCTCATCGGGCTCGGCGCGACCAGCCTGGCGCTGCTCGCCGGGTCCGTGATCGGGGCCCTCGCGGCCACCTCCCGCAAGTGGGTGGACGAAGGGGTCATGCGCGTCCTGGACGTCATCATGGCCTTCCCCGGCATCGCCCTGGCGGCCGTCCTGGTCGCGGTCTTCGGCGGCGGGGTCGGCGTCCTGGTGGCCGCGATCGGGTTCCTCAACACCCCGCCCGTCGCCCGCATCGTCCGGGCGAACGTGCTCGCCCAGTACGGCGAGGACTACGTCGCCGCCGAGAAGATCATCGGCGCCCGTACGCCGTACATCCTCGTCCGGCACGTGGCGGTCAACTGCGCCGCACCCATCCTGGTCTTCTGCACCGTCATGGTCGCCGACGCGATCGTGTTCGAGGCGTCGCTGTCCTTCATCGGCGCCGGCGTCCGCCCTCCCGACCCCTCCTGGGGCAGCGTCATCGCCGACGGCAAGAACCTGGTGCTGCTCGGCGGGTGGTGGGCTACCGTCTTCCCCGGCCTGCTGATCCTCCTCACCGTGCTGGCCCTGAACATCCTGTCCGAGGGCATCTCCGACGCCTGGGCCACACCGGCCGCCCGCCGCCCACCGGCCCGGCGCCCCGGCGACGTCGACACGATCGAGCAGGCCCGACCCGGATCGGGCGAGGTCACCGAACTGCCCGGGCTCGCCGAAGCCGCCCGCCGGCTCGCCGAACGGGCCCGCCCACTGCCCGACGGCCCACCGATCCTCGAGGTGGACAACCTCGCCATCGGCTTCGACGGCCGACATGACGGGGTGGACATCGTCGACGGGATCTCCTTCGACGTCCGACCCGGAGAGGTGCTGGGGCTCGTCGGGGAATCCGGCTGCGGCAAGTCACTGACTGCCCTGACCGTCATGGGCCTGCAACCGCGTGAGGCCCGGATCCGCGGCACCATCCGGTTCGCCGGTGCCGACCTGCTCCGCATGCCCCGCACGGCGCGACGGCGGCTGCTCGGCCACGACCTGGCCATGATCTATCAGGACGCGCTCTCGTCGCTCAACCCGGCGATGACCGTCCGCGCCCAGCTCAAGCAGCTGATCCGGCGGGGCGGCCGGCGTACCGCGACGGAGCTGCTCGAACTGGTCGGGCTCGATCCGGACCGCACCCTCTCCGCCTACCCACACGAACTCTCCGGCGGCCAGCGCCAGCGGGTCCTCATCGCCATGGCCCTGTCCCGTGACCCCAAGCTCATCATCGCCGACGAACCGACCACCGCGCTGGACGTCACGGTGCAGGCACAGGTGATCCAGCTGCTGCTGCGGCTACGCGCGGAACTCGGCTTCGCGCTGATCCTGGTCTCGCACGACCTCGCCCTGGTCGCCGACGTGACCGACCGGGTCGTGGTGATGTACGGCGGGCAGATCGTCGAGACCGGCGTGACGGCCGAACTCGTGGGCACACCCGCCCACCACTACGCCCGGGGGCTGCTCGGTTCGGTGCTGTCTCTGGAAGCTGGGGCGTCCCGGCTGTCCCAGATTCGCGGCGTCGTCCCGTCCCCCGCCGACTTCCCGGCCGGCTGCCGGTTCGCCGACCGCTGCCCCATGGCGACCGACGTGTGCCACGCCGTCGCCCCCGACCTGGTCGGCGACCAACGCTGCCACGCGGCGGCCTGCCACCACCCGGCGATCACGCTCACCCAGCCGCTGACGGCGGGAACGGAGGCCCGGTGAACCCGACCGAACCGACAGGCACCCCCCTGCTGGAACTCGCTGACGTGCACGTCGTCCACCGGGCCCGTTCGGGTGGCCTCTTCGCCCGCGACCGGGTGTACGCGCTGACCGGCGCGGATCTCATCGTCGCGCCCGGGGAGACGGTCGGGATCGTGGGCGAGTCGGGCTGCGGCAAGTCGACGCTGGCCCGCGTGCTGGTCGCGCTGCAGCGCCCGACCGCCGGGACCGTCCGCTTCCGGGGCGAGGACGTGTGGGCAACGCCGGAGTCGCGGCGCCGCCGGATGATCGGCGCCACGACCGGCATGGTCTTCCAGGACCCGTCGACCGCGTTGAACCGCCGCCTGTCCGTCCGGCAGATCCTGCGGGACCCGCTGGACGTGCACCGGCGCGGGGCACCGGGCGAGCGAGAGCGGCGGGTCCGTGAGCTGCTCGACCTCGTCGGACTGCCGGCCAGCTCCGCCGACCTGCTGCCCGGCCAGCTCTCCGGCGGGCAGAGGCAGCGGGTCGCCATCGCCCGGGCCCTGGCGCTGGAACCTAACCTGGTGGTGGCCGACGAGCCAACGAGCGCGCTGGACGTGTCGGTGCGGGCCCAGATCCTCAACCTGCTGCTGGACCTCAAGGACCAGCTCGGGCTCGCCATGGTCTTCGTCTCGCACGACATCCAGACGGTACGGCGGATGAGTGACCGGGTGGTCACCATGTACCTCGGGCGGATCGTGGAGCAGGCACCCGCCCGGTCCGTGCCCGGGCAGGCACGGCACCCGTACACGCGGGCGCTGTTCTCCGCGACCCCGGGCCTGCTCTCGCCGATCGACCCGATCCCGCTGTCCGGCCTCGTCCCCTCGGCGACCCGGCCGCCGTCCGGGTGCCCGTTCCGCACCCGATGTTGGAAGGCGGACGACGACACCTGCGCGCGTGAACTCCCCGCGGTGCAGGGCCGGACGGACGGGCACCTGTTCCGCTGCCACCACCCCGTACCGGTCGGCGCCACCGACCTCGAACTGATCAGCCAAGCACAGGAGCGTCCATGACCATCGCCGCCGCACTCACCGGCGTCATTCCCCCGGTGTGCACCCCGCTCACCCCCGACTTCGAGGTGGACATCCGGTCGCTCACCCGGCTCGTCGACCACCAGCTCCGGGGCGGGGTGGACGCGCTGTTCGTGCTCGGCTCCTCGTCGGAGGTGGCCTTCCTGCCCGACTCGCACCGGCGGATCGTGTTGGACACGGTGATCGGTCACGTCGCGGGTCAGGTGCCGGTGCTCGCCGGCGTCATAGACATGACCACTCCACGGGTGCTGGACCACGCCCGGGTCGCCGCGAAGGCCAGGGCGGCGGGACTCGTCGCCACCGCGCCGTTCTACGCCCGCACCCACCCCGTGGAGATCGACACGCACTACCGGACCATCGCCGACCGGACCGGCCTGCCGCTGTACGCGTACGACCTGCCGGTGTCGGTGCACACCAAGCTCGGCGCGGAGCTGGTGCTCGGGCTGGCCGCAGACGGGGTGCTGGCCGGTGTCAAGGACTCCAGCGGCGACGACGCCGGCCTGCGGGGGCTGCTCCTCGGCCGGCGGGACCGGCCGGACCTCACCGGATTCAGCGTGCTGACCGGTTCGGAGCTCACCGTCGACTCGGCTTTGTGGATGGGCGCCGACGGTGTCGTGCCCGGCCTGGGCAACGTCGACCCGGACGGCTACGTGCGGCTGTACCAGTCCGCGGCCAAGGGTGACTGGGTGGCGGCGCGGACGGAGCAGGAGCGGCTGTTCCGGATGTTCGAGCTGGTGTTCGTGGGAGCGCACCGGATGGGGATGAGTTCCTCACCGCTTGGCGCGTTCAAGGCGGCGCTGCACCTCCGGGGGATCATCGACCATCCGACCACCGCCCTGCCGCAGGTGCCGCTGAACGGCGAGGAGACCGCCCGGGTCGGCCGGTACCTGGCCGACGCCGGGCTGCTCTGAGTCGTCACGGGGTCGAGGGGCCGCCAACGGGTACCCGCTTGCCGAGCCAGCGCAGCTGCTCCGCCCGCTGGAAGCCGGCCCCTCCCTCGTGCCCGTTGTAGGGCCAGACCACGATGTCCTTGTCCGCGCTCGCGCAGTGGTGGTACGCGGCGAAGACGGTCGACGGGGGGCAGATCCGGTCCATGAGCGCCACCGACAGCAGCGCGGGGGCCGTGATCCGGGACGCGAAGTTGACCCCGTCGACGTACCCCAGGGTGTTGAACACCCGGTCCACCTCACCGCGGCGGGTCTGCAGGTACGACGCCAGTTCCGCGTACGGGCCGGCGTCGGTTACGTCGATCGCCCGGCGGAAGTGGCACAGGAAGGGCACGTCGGCGAGCACTCCGGCCAGGCCGTCGACCAGCCCGGCCGCGGCGAGCGCGATGCCACCGCCCTGGCTGCCCCCGGCGACGACGATCCGGGTCGGATCGACCTGCGGGAGGAGCCGGGCGGTCGCCACGGCCCGCACCGCGTCGGCGAAGACCCGGCGGTAGTAGTAGCTGCCGGGGTCGGTGACTCCCCGGGTGAGGAAGCCGTTGCCCTGGGGCGCCCCGGACGGGTCCGGGTCGGGAGTGTCCCCGGCCAGCGAGCCGGCAGCGCCCTGGCCCCGGGTGTCCATGACCAGGTGGGCGTAGCCGGCGGCGCTCCAGAAGAGCCAGTCGTGCGGCAGGCCACGGCCGCTGCCGTAGCCGATGTACTCGACCACGCAGGGCAGCGGGGCGGGCCGGTGGCGGGGCAGCAGCAGCCATGCGCGTATCGGCTGGCCGGCGTAACCGGCGAAGGTGACGTCGTACACCTCCACCGCGGCCAACCCCGCGTCGTACGGGTCGAGACGGGCCGGCCAGGCGGCGGCCGCGGCCTCGCCGATCGTCGCGGTCCAGAATTCGTCGAAGTCGTCGGGTTCGGTCCGGGTGGGCCGGTAGTCGCGCAGCGTGTCGAGTGGCCAGTCGGTGAGCACAGCGTCCTCCCCTATCGGTTCGTCCTCGGGCGCACCGCGGCGCCCACCGGATGGTGGGCGCCGCGGTGCTGGTCAGCGGCAGCTGGTCAGCGCACGGTGTCCAGCGGGAGCCGCAGGCCGAGTTGGCCGCCGATCGGCAGGTTCCGCTCGCGGATTAGCTCGAGCTCGGTGGGCGACAGCGCCCGGCGGTACAGGCGGGCCTCGTCGAGCGTGCCGCGGAAGCGGTCCACGCCGTCCACCCGCTGCCCGAGATGGATGCCGTGCACACCGAACTCCTTACCGGCGGTGACGGATCCGGGCGGCACCGCCGCCGCGGCCACCTCGGCACCGTCGACCCGCAGAACCAGCCGGCCGTCGACCCGTTGCAGCACCACATGGTGCCACTGTCCGTCGTTGTACGCCTTCGGCGAGGAGACCGAGATGTTGAAGCGGTCCACCATGATCAATGCGCGGATCCGGTTGCTGGCCGGCTCCGCCCTCAGCCAGACCTGCGGCGTCGTGCCGCCACCGGTGCGGTACGCCCACATGATGGCGTGCGAACCCTTCGTCTCCGCGTACCGGATCCAGGTCGCGAACGTGAAATCCCCACCCCCGAGGTCTACCGAGCGGTCGAACGGCACCTCGATCCGGTCGTCCACCCCGTCCAGCGCCAGCCCGTCGCCGTAGCGCCCCGCCGTCGGCTGTGCCCCGCCGCGGACGTACGCCGGGTTGTGGTGGGGCGAAGTGTCAGGGGTGGTCGGGCCCGGCGCCGGCGGGCCCGGGATCCCCGGCGGCGTGCCGTTCGGGGTCGCCAGGTAGGCCTCGTTGAACCGGGCGTACCGGATGGTCTCGTACGGGCTGGCCTGCCCCGCCTCGTACAGCAGGGCCGCCTCGTCGCCATCCAGCCGGACCAGGTCCGAGTACGCGCTCGGCCCCCAGTGGAAGACCTTGCCCTCGTCCCAGTTCTGCCAGCGCCGCCCCTCGTCGAAGGAGGAACGAACCGTCATCACCTCCCGCGCCACCGGGTGGGCGGGAGACGAGAGCAGGATCCGGTTCCGGCCGTCGCCGGCGTCGGTCGCGCCGAACCGCAGCAGCGCGGCCTGGACGTCGGGCGTCTCCAGGTCGGGGATGGTCCGGAAGGGTGCGTCAAACGTCTGCCCGCCGTCGCTGCTGACCGCGTACGCCCGATGCCCCGGGTCGGTGCCCCGTTCGCGGGCCAGCGCGTAGATCCGGCCGTCCGTCCGCTCGACGACGGTCACCTCCTGGGCGATCACCGAACCGTCGTCCCGGGACGTCTCCGCGCCGATCTGCCAGGTCAATCCACCGTCGTCGCTGTAGAGCAGGTGCGTGCCGTAGACGTGCGGGCTCACCCCGTCGTAGCTCTCGAAGCTAGCGCCGACCACCAGCCGCCCAGCGTGCGGGCCACGCTCAAGCTGGATGCCGTGCATCGGCCCGGTGGCGTACCAAAAGTTCCACTCCGGGCGCTTGGCCTCGGTCAGCTCCCGTACCGGCGACCAGGTCGCACCGTTGTCGTCGCTGGTGACCAGGTAGGGGTCGCGGTCGCAGCCGTTCGGGCACGGGGCGGGGCCGTTGCTCGTCCCCACCACCACGACCCGCCCGGTGCGCTCGTCGACGATCGGCACCGGGTTGCCCCGGGTTCGGCCGTCGCCCTGGACGACCACCTGGAGCGGCCCCCAGGTGCGTCCGCCGTCGGCGGACCGGCGCAGCACCAGGTCGATGTCCCCGTCGTCGCCGCAGTCGTCGACCCGGCCCTCGGCGAACGCCAGGACCATGCCGTTCGCCGCCCGGACGACGGCCGGGATCCGGAAGCAGGCGTACCCGAATTCACCCTGCCCGTAGAGCACCTGCTCGTCGACGAACGGGGCGGCACCTGGCGCCCCGGGCCGCGCGCCGCCCGCCTCGGCCGCGCCCGCCGGGAACGGCGCGGTGAGCGTGCTGGCGAGCAGGCTGGCCACGGCCAGCAGGACGCCGGCCTGGCGGCGGTACCCACGCCCGCCGGCGGGGTGCCGTGTTCGATGCCCTTCTCTCATGTCGCGCCCTTCAGGTCGACGGTGATGGTGCCGGTCATCCTATGTGGGACGTGGGATGTCCGGAAGGGGCAATTCACCATCGACCACCGGGACGCGCGCCGACGAGTCGGGCAGCCGGGGCCGGCCGCCCCGAACCGCACCGGATGGATCAGCCCGGCTGTTGACCCGCCTCGGCGAGCCAGCGCTCGGCCCGGGTGATCCTGGCCTTGACGTCGCGGAAGTGCCGGCGCATCGCCTCCTGGGCGCCGCTACCGTCGCGGTTGCGCAGCGCCTCGACGATCCGCCGGTGATTGGCGACGATGTCCGCCGCCCGGTCCTCGGGTGGCCCGAGCGCCGGCTCCGCCTCGTGGTAGACGTCCCAGAACAGCCCGATCAACTGGAGCACGAGTTCGTTGTCACAGGACTCGTAGAGCAACGAGTGGAAGGCCCGGTCCGCCTCCTTGTCCCTGGCCATCGCTGTGACCAGGGCGTCCAGGGCCGCCAGGCGGGCCTCGCTGACGTCGAGTGCCACCGAGGCGATGAGCCCCGTCTCCAGAATCTCGCGAACGGCCACCAGATCGTGCAGCGCCCGCACGCCGTGCCCGGGCCGGGTGCGCACCCGGAACGTCAGCGACGGGGTGAGGACGTCCAGCGGCGCATGCCCCACGAACGTGCCGAAGCCGTGCCGGATCTCCACGATGCCCAGCGCCTGCAGGGCGCGGATCGCCTCCCGCACGCTGTTGCGGCTGGCACCGAGCAGCTCCATCAACTGCGGCTCGGTCGGCATCGGGGCGCCGGGCGCGAGTTGACGATCGTGAATGAGGGCGACGATGCGGTCCTGCAGGGTCTCCCTCGTGCGTGCCCGCATGCTGCCTCCCACACTCCGCATGTCTTCTCGCGCTCCGAACATCCCACGTCATGGCCCTGACGAAGCGGGGCGGTGGGCCGGAATTTACACCCGCCCCGCCTTGACGGTCACCACGCCCCCACCTAATGTGCCCGGTTGACGGATGACATCCCATGTCCGCCTCGCCCGAATCGGGACATCTGGCGGCACCGCGGCGACGAGGAGTGGAGTCAGGATGACCATGCCCCGAATCATGTTCGGCGGTGACTACAACCCGGAACAGTGGCCGGAGGACGTCTGGGCCGAGGACATGAAGCTGATGGTGGAGGCGGGCGTCTCGCTGGTGTCGGTGGGCATCTTCGCGTGGGCCCGGGTGGAGCCCAGGCCCGGCGAGTATGACTTCGGCTGGTTCGACCGGGTGCTGGACCGCCTGGCGGAGGCGGGCATCGGCGCGAGCCTGGCCACGATGACCGCCTCGCCACCGCCCTGGTTGTCCCGGCTGCACCCCGAGGTGCTACCCAGCAGGGCGGACGGCGTGACGCTCTGGCCCGGCGCCCGCCAGCACTACTGCCCGTCCAGCCCGGTCTACCGGGAACACGCCGCCCGGCTGGTCGAACAAGTCGCCACCCGCTACGGCGACCACCCGGCCCTGCGGCTGTGGCACATCGGCAACGAGTACGGCTGCCACGTGCGGGCCTGCTACTGCGACGTGTCCGCGGCGGACTTCCGGCGCTGGCTGCGCGAACGCTACGGCGACGTCGACAGGCTCAACGCCGCCTGGTCCACCACCTTCTGGTCCCAGCGCTACGACGACTGGTCGGAGGTCCTGCCCCCGCGCACAGCGCCCACCTTCGGCAACCCCGCCCACAAGCTCGACTTTGCCCGCTTCAGCAACGACGCGATCCTCGCCTGCTACACCCTGGAACGCGACATCCTGCGCCGGCACACCCCGGACGTCCCGGTGACCACGAACTTCACCGGCGTCGTGCACAAGCCGATCGACTCCTTCCGCTGGGCCGCCGAGCAGGACGTCGTCAGCCTCGACAGTTATCCCGACCCGTACGACCCGCGCACGCACATCGACGCCGGGTTCGGCTACGACCTCGTCCGCTCGGCCCGTCGAGGGCAACCCTGGCTGCTCATGGAGCAGGCACCGAGCGCGGTCAACTGGCGGGAGCGCAACGCCCCCAAGCCGCCCGGAGTGATGCGGCTGTGGAGCTGGCAGGCGGTCGCCCACGGCGCCGACGGGGTGCTGTTCTTCCAGTGGCGGCAGGCGGCGGGCGGCGCCGAGAAGTTCCATTCAGCGATGCTGCCGAACGCCGGTGCGCACACTCGGACCCACCGCGAGGTGCGCGACCTCGGCGCCGAGGTCGCCGCCACGGCCGAACTGGCCGGCACCCGGGTACGGGCCGAGGTGGCCCTGCTGCACGACTGGCCGAACTGGTGGGCGGTGGAGGGCGAGGCTCACCCGGCCCCGCTGGACCTCTTGGCGGCCCACCGGGCGCACTACACGCCGCTGTTCGACGCCCACGTCACCTGCGACGTCGTGCCACCCGATGCCGACCTGGCCGGATACCGCCTGGTGATCGTGCCCAACCTGTACCTGCTGTCGGACGCGACGGCCGCCGCGCTCCGCGAGCACGTGGACCGCGGCGGGGTTCTGCTGGTGTCCTACTTCACGGGTGTGGTCGACGGCACCGAGCGGCTTCATCCGGGGGGCGCGCCGGGGCCGTTGCGGGACGTGCTCGGACTGCGGGTGGAGGAGTTCTGGCCCCTACCCGCCGAGGGCACGATCGGCCTGGACGTCGGCGGCCGGCAGGGTCGGGGCCTGGAATGGTCGGAATGCGTCGAGCCGGCGGGGGCGCAGGTGATGGGGAGGTTCACCGAGGGCGAGTTGGCCGGCCGACCCGCGGTGCTCCGGCACCGCCACGGAGCCGGGGCCGCCTGGTACCTGGCGACCCGCCCCGACCCGGCGCTGATGCGCACGGTGCTCGACCAGGTCCGAGCGGAGGCCGGAGTCGCACCGGTCCTGCCCGACCTGCCCGACGGCGTGCAGGCCGTCCGCCGCCACGGCGACGACCGGTCGTACCTGTTCCTGCTCAACCACGGCGACACGCAGGCGACAGTGGCGCTCCCGTCCCCGGCCGTCGACCTGCTCGGTGACGCGGACCGCCCGACCGAGCGCGTCACCCTGCCGCCGCGCGGCGTCGCCGTCCTGCGCTCCTGACCGGAGCCGGGCGCCGCCGTTGACCGGGAGGTGTGCGCCGCGGCCCCGGCCGCGGCGCACACCCCGGTTCACCCTCGCGGCTTCAGCTCGCCGGTGGGGATCCGGCGGAAGGTAATGGTCTCGTACGGGCCGAAGTTGCCGGTCTCGTAGAGCACACCGACCGTACGCGCGTCCATCTGCACCAGGTCGGAGTAGCCGGCGGGAAGGCCGGACAGCGCCAGGGCCGGCCACCAGGTGGCGCCCTGGTCCGTGCTGATCCGCAGCGTCATCGCGGCCCGGCTGGCCGGATCGGCGGGCCCGGAGAAGAGCAGTGGCGCCTTCGGGCCGGTCACCTGCAGGACGCTGGCCTGCACAACCGGCCCCACCAGCGTCGCCTGCGGCCGGTACGGCAGCACCAACGACTGGCCGCCGTCGGCGCTGTAAGTGTCGGCCCGGTTCCCCGGCCCGCTGCCGTTGTGCTCCCGAGTGTTCAGGTAGAGCCGGCCGTCCGGCAGCTGTGCGGCCGTGGACTCGTTGACGTTCACGTAGCCGTCCGGGTTGTCGTCGACCGCCCCGATCTGCCAGTTCACGCCGTCGTCGTCGCTGTAGAGCAGATGGCCGCCGTAGTACTTGGCCTCGGTGCCGAGATCGGCCGAGCCGGCCGGCGGCGCGATCGAGTGGTTGGCGGGCACGACCAGCCGGCCCCGGTGGGCCGTGCCGGCCAGGCGCAGAGCGTGGCCCGGCCCCGTCGCGTACCACCGCCAGTTCTGCGCCTTCGCCTGCCCGGTGATCTCCCGAGGAGCGGACCAGGTGGCTCCCTCGTCGTCGCTGTGCTGGACGAAGACCCGGCGGCTCTGCTCGGCCGTGACCTCACCGCGCATGATCTCGGCCTCCGACGCGTCGGCGGAGTTGGTCGTGGACAGCAGGACGAGACGGCCACTCGCCGTCAGGACTGGCGCGGGGTTCCCGGCGGTGTCCGGACCGCGGTCCTGCACCACCTGCAACGGCCCCCAGGTGCATCCGCCGTCACCGGACCGCTTGAGGACGAGGTCGATGTTGCCGGCATCGGCCAACGAGCCGTGTCGCCCCTCGGCGAAGGCGAGCAGGATGCCGGACCGGGTGGTGACGACGGCCGGGATCCGGAATCCGGTGTAGCCCTCGGTGCCGGAGACGAACGGCACGGAGGTGTCGCATCGGTGCGTGGGTGCCGCCGGTTCGGCCGTCGCGGGCGGGGCCCCGACGACCAGGGAGGCGGCGAGCGCGACAGCGCCGAGAGTGATCATCGAACGGGGTGACCGGGACATGCGCGCCTCTTTCGTGGTGGTGGGGGGCACTTCGTGGATCCTGCGTATCGTTCGGAGATACGCCTGGTCGGGCACGAGGTAGGACGTCCTCTGTCCGAACCAGACGCTAATGGTGGAGTTCGATGTGGTCAAGGTCGATGACAACGGCCCGTCGGGCAGGGTGACGGTTCGGCGGGGATGGCGTGGGAGGGGATGACGATGCGGTCGACGCGGCTGCGGTGGTGCTCAAGCGGGTGTCAGTACCAGATCGTTTTGAATGACGAATAGGAACCTCCA
Organism: Micromonospora sp. NBC_00389; assembly: GCF_036059255.1. Lineage (NCBI taxonomy): Bacteria > Bacillati > Actinomycetota > Actinomycetes > Micromonosporales > Micromonosporaceae > Micromonospora > Micromonospora sp. NBC_00389. The sequence continues at coordinate 4,311,328 of NZ_CP107947.1, forward strand.
GTCGGCGTCGCCCCGCGCACTCCAGGCCGCACTCGCCGACTGGAAAGCCGCCCTGCATCGACGCGCCTGGCCGAAGCTCACCGGCTCCGCGCCTCTCTCCGAGTACCTGGCGGCCCTCGACGAACACCGCTATCGACGCGTGACCTGTGAATACATTCGGCGCAGGTGGTAGTGCCCCGCCGGACCACCGCTGGCGGGGCACCGACGCTGCGGCTACTGCTGGAGGTTGATGGTCGTGAACGGGAGGCGGAGCCGGAGCTGGCCGGCGATCGGGACGTTGTGTTCCCTGACACCCCGCAATTCCTCAGGCGTCAGGGCGCGGCCGTAGATGCGGAACTCGTCGAGGGCGCCGCGGAACCGGTTGACGCCGTCGATCCGTTGACCGAGGCAGATGCTACGGATGCCGAACTCCTTGCCGGTGGTCACCGAGCCGCGGGGAGCGGCCAGGTTGGCAACGGTGACGCCGTCGATGAGGACCGTGACCCGGGTCGCCGTGCGTTGCATGGCGACGTGGTGCCAAAGCCCGTCGTTGTACGCGCCCGCGATGGTGATGTTCGCGTCGCCCTGGCCGGTGCCGACGACACCCCGGATGCGGTTGCTCGCCGGTTCGGCTCGCAGCCAGATCTGCGCGGCTCCCGTACCCACCTGGTGGAACCACCAGATCACGTGGCTGCCGGTGGTTTCGCTGTACCGGAACCAGGTCATGATCGTGAACTGGTTGTCCTCAAGGTCGACATCCGGGTTGTACGGCACCTCCACGTGGTCGTCGACGCCGTCGAGCGCGATTCCGTCGCCGAACCGCCCCTCGGTCAACGTCGCGCCGCCGCGCACGTAGGCGGTGTTGTCGTAGCGCGGCGCCGCGTCCGGGGTCGCCGGTCCCGGCTCCGGTGGCGGCGGCAGGTCCGGCGGTGAACCGTTCGGGGTGTCGAGGTACGCCTCGTTGAACCTGACGAACTGGATCACCTCGTACAGGGCGGCCGTGCCGCCTTCGTACAGCACCCCGGCCACGGGGCCTGTGACCGGGTCGGTCTCCGTCTTGACCATGTCGGAGTACCCGCCCGGACCCCAGCTGATGACCTTGCCTTCCTGCCAGGACTCCCAGGTCTGGGCCTCGTCGTACGAGGACCGGATCGTCAGGGCCTCGCGCTTGCCGGGGTTGGCAGGTCCGGAGAAGAGGATGCGGTCCCGCGCGTCACCTTCGTCGGTGGCGGTGAGGCGTAGCAACGCTCCCTGCACAACCGGCATCGTCAGCTCAGGCACCATCTGGAACGGCGCGTCGTAGCTTTCGCCGCCGTCGCTGGAGATTGCGTACGCCCGGGTGCCCTCAGCCGTGCCGGCTTCCCGCACGTTGACGTAGATCCGCCCGTCGGTCAACTCCACCAGCGTCGACTCGTTGACGAAGATGTCGTCGGCGGCGCCACCGGCACTGGCGCCGAGGTGCCATGTGTCGCCGCCGTCGTCGCTGTACCCAAGGTGGATGCCGGCGATGTGCCGCCCGTCGGGTGCGAAGGACTCATGGTTGGCGCTCATCACCAGCCTCCCGGTGTGCGGGCCGCGTTTGAGCTGGATGGCGTGCACCGGACCGGTGGCGTACCAGGCGGTCCACTCCGGCAGCATCAGCTCGTTCATCTCCCGCGGCGCGCTCCAGGTCGCTCCGTGGTCGTCGCTGACCTGCAGGAACGGATCGCGGCCACCGCTTCCGGTGCCCGGGTTGTGGGTCGTGAACAGCACGACCCGACCGGTCCGTTCGTCCACGACCGGCATCGGGTTGCCGTGCGTGTCGCCGTTGCCGCGCGATACGACCTGTAGCGGCCCCCACGTGCGACCGCCGTCGTGGGACCGCTTCAGGACCAGGTCGATGCCGCCCCTGTCGTCACAGTTGTTGATCCGGCCTTCGGCGAACGCGAGCAGGTCCCCGTTGGTGGCCTTCACGATCGCCGGGATCCGGAAGCAGAAATACCCGTCCGTGTTCGCCGTGTAGACCGCCTGCTCCTCGTGGTACGGCTCCGCGGCATGCGCGGTGCCGCTCGTGAGCAGGGCGGCAGCCATCGCGGCGACCACCATAGTGGACAACAGTCGACGGTGTCTTTGGCTGTGTCTCTGTCTCGTCATGAAATGCGATACCTCCACTGGTCACCGCTGGGGCGGCTCGTGTCGAGCGGCAGGTGGATCCAGGGCTGCCGGTTGTCGCACCTGTTGCGCTCCCGGATCGTCGGCAGCTCTGCCCGTACCGCCCACCTCTCGCCACACATTCGAAAGGTTGGCGGACATCCTATGTCCGGCGCCGCGCGACGCAAGCCCTCCGGCGGCATGTCGGCCGGCTTGGTCGACACCTCCCTCCCCGGGGCTCTTCATCCAACGCGGCATGAGGCGGTTCGACATCACCCCCCAATCGGGCGGCGTTGAAGGGCCGCAACCCCTTATCCCCTGCGAGAAGTCCACCGGGGGCATCTATCTGCATCGACCCCTCTCCGCCCTCGTGGTGCACTCCAAGAACAGGCTGAGTCGCGACCGGATCGAAAGCCGGAGAACTGTTGACCGCGACGAGGGTGGGTAGCAAACTCGTTTGCGACGACGAGGAGATCCCATGTCCTATGTCCAAAGAATGACGCAAACCGCCGGTACCGCGCTCGCGCTGGTGCTCGGCCTGACAAGCCCGGCCTTCGCGGCCGGCCAGGACGCCCGGCCGACGGCGCCGCCGGATGACTGGGTCGGCACCTGGTCGTCCTCGGCTTCCGGCACCGTGCCCAACCTCCCCACCGGATATGCGGACCGGACCATCCGCAACGTCGTGCACACCAGCGTTGGTGGTTCGGGTGTCCGGGTCTCGCTGACCAACGTCCTCGGCACAGTGGCGGTGCGGATGGACGTGGTGACGGTCGCGGTCGCCGATGCGCCCGACGCGCCGGACGCAGTCGCGGGCACAATGCGAGTGCTCACCTTCGGCGGCGCACCGGCGGTGACCATCCCGGCCGGCGGCGAGGTGCTGAGCGACCCGACTTCTCTTGCGGTACCGGAAGATGGCGACCTCCTGGTCAGCGTGTACACCCCGGTGTCGTCCGGGCCGGTGACCTATCACCAGGTGGCCAACCAGGCCTCGTACCTGTCGCAAAATGGTGATCACGCGGCCGACGAGTCCGGCGCGGCGTTCACCGAGACGGTCACTTTCTGGCCGTACGTGAGCGGCGTGGACGTCCTGGGACATGCCGACGGCGCAGTGGTCACGCTCGGCGACTCCATCACCGATGGAAACAACTCGACACGGAACGCGAATCACCGCTGGCCGGACTACCTGGCCGACCGATTGATCGCCGAGCCAGGGCCAACGCGGCTCGGCGTGCTCAACGCCGGCATCAGCTCGAACCGGTTACTCAACAGCACCTGGAACCCCAACGCGCTATCCAGGTTGGACCGTGACGTGCTGACCGCGACCGGCGCGCGCTCCGTGATCGTCATGTTGGGAATCAACGACATCGGTGGCCAGCCGCAGCACAACGAGCCGTCGAAGATCATCGCAGCGCTGGGCCAGATAGCTGCTCAGGTCAAGGCGAAGGGGCTGCGGGTCACCGGTGGCACGCTCACGCCGTTCGGCGGGTCGAGCAACTACACCGAGGAACTGGAAGGTGTGCGGCAGGCGGTCAACGACTTCATCCGCGACGGCGGCGCGTTCGACGCGGTGGCCGACTTCGACGTCGCGCTGCGGGACCCCGCGGTGCCGAACCGGTTAGGGGCAGAGTACGACTCCGGCGACCATCTACACCCGAAGGACGCCGGTTACCAAGCGATGGCGGCGGTCGTTAACCTGGACAAGCTCGACACCCGCCCGTCCGGCCACTGGGTCCGCACCTGGCAGACGGCCATGGCGCGGACGACGCCCGGTGCCGACCAGGGCATGCCGAACCACTCGATCCGCAACGTGGTGCACACCAGCGTGGGTGGCGACGCGGCTCGCGTGCGCCTATCCAACGCGCTCGGCACGGCGCCGGTCCTGATGGGACGAGCGACGCTGGCGGTGGCGGCTAGTCCCGACGCACCGGATGCAGTCGCCGGCACAATGCGCGAGCTGACCTTCGGCGGCGCGTCGTCGGTGACCATCTCGGCCGGCAGCGAAGTGCTCAGCGACCCGATTTCCCTTGCCGTGCCGGCGGACGGCGACCTGCTGGTGACCGTCTACACCCCGACGCCATCCGGTCCGGTGACCGAGCACCCGCGCTCGTACCAGACGTCGTTCATCACGGCGGACGGCGACCACGCGGCGGACGAGCAGGGCACCGCGTTCACCCAGCCGACTACGGCGTGGTATTACGCGACAGCCGTGGACGTCCGGTCCTCCACCGCGCGCGGCGCGGTGGTGACCTTCGGCGACTCGATCACCGACGGGGACAGATCGACCATCAATGCGAATGTGCGGTGGCCCGACGTCCTCGCCGACCGGCTCGCCGCCGAGCCGGGACCGACCGCGCTCGGCGTGGTCAACAGCGGCATCAGCGGCAACCGGATCCTGGACAGCAGCACTGGAACCGGGATCGGTGGCCCGAACGCGTTCGCCCGCCTGTCCCGGGACATGCTGACCACGTCCGGGGCGCGCACGGTCATCGTGCTCGAGGGCGTCAACGACATCCTCAACCTCGATCACCCCGACCCGGAGACCCTGAAACTCGCCCTGCGGCAGATCGCCGCCCAGGCACACGCACAGGGCCTGCGGGTCGTCGTCGGAACCATCACGCCGATCAAGGGATGGCGCTCCTACACCGAGGAACGGGAGAACGTGCGGCAGGCCGTAAACCAGTTCATCCGCACGAGTGACGACTTCGACGCGGTCGTCGACTTCGACGCGGTAGTGCGTGACCCGGCCGACCCGCAACGGATCAACCCGCCACACGACTCGGGCGACCACTTGCACCCGTCGGACGCGGGCTACCGTGCGATGGCCGAGGCCATCGACCTCGGCACACTCCGCTGAGTGCTGACTGCGTGCGGCCCACCCAGGTCGGCACGCAGCCACCCGCCGGCGCGGTCACGCGCGGCGAGCGGCCAGCAGGGCCGCCTCGGCGCGCTGAGCAACTCCGGCACGGCCGAGGACGGCCAGCGGCCATCCAGGGGAGCGGTACACCAGGCGAGGAGGTGGTCGGCGAGTACGTGGACCACTTCAACAACCACCGTCCGCACCAAGGACGCCAGCACAGGCCACCGAACCACGACCCGACCGTCGTCATTCCGATCGGTGCTCCCGTGCGTCGGCGACGACGCCTTGGCGGACTGATCAACGAGTACCACCGAGCAGCCTGAAACGATCATCGAAGTGCCAGCTCACGGCAACGACACGAGTTTTGGCACGGTACAGGACCAGGACGACCACCCGGCCGCCGCAACACCCACCCCACCCCGCGCTACGACGTCCACACCGCGACCACCACGAACGCCAAGACAGCAGCTGCAAAAAAGCCGAAGCCCGTCAATCCCCGCCCACGCCGCACAGGTTAAAAATCAAGCTAGGCGTAGGAACCCTCATGATCACTGATGCCTGTGCCCGTCTTCTTCCCGCCCGGTCCTCACCGACCTATTTGCGTGGCCTCTAAAGGCAACGGTTCTCGACTCGCACCAGAGCACGATTCGCCGTCGCTGAATACATCGAAGTCTTCTACAACCGGCAACGCCTGCACTCCACCCTCGGCTACCGCACCCCAGCCGAAGCCCTCACCGACCACAGACTGCGTACCGCAGCCTGACCAGCAAACCCCCAGACACTGTCCAAGATCCTTGACACGGCTCAGTCCGGCTGCTGGAGGTCTACCGCGCGACGATGGAGGCCAACGGGCCGAGCAGCCCGCCCGGCTACGGCCCGGCCGGCGCCGGCAAGGCCGTGTTCTCGGTCAGCTCGTTCATGGATAACCTTCCCGCCGAGGAGAAGCCAGCGGGCGCCCCGGCCTGACCCGCCGCGGTCTCCCGCCAACCGGACGGGAGACCGTCGGACCGGGAGACCGTCGGACCGGATCAGGTGACCGCGAGGACCCCGACCAGCGAAACACCCGCGACCACGGCCGTCGAACCGGACGCGAGCAGGAACGGCCTGACGCCGACGCGGCTGAGGGTCTGGATGCGCACGCCGCAGCCGAGGGCGAACATGGCGGCGGCCAGCAGTGTGGTCTGGGCGGTCCTGGCGCCCGCCAGCACGGCGTCGGGCAGCAGTCCGGTGGTCCGGAGCACCGCCATCGCCAGGAAGCCCACTACGAACAGCGGGATCAGCGGCGGGCGCTTCGCACCGGCCGGGAGATCGGCGCGCACCCGGCGCCGGCGCCAGCTGAGCACCGCGATGACGGGGGCGAGCAGGAGTACGCGGGCCAACTTCACGACCACCGCCAGGCCGAGGGCGGCGCCGCCGACCGTACCCCCCACGGCCACCACCTGGGCGACCTCGTGGATCGAGCCACCGGCCCACAGGCCCGTCTGGGTCGTGGACAGTCCCAGCGCCTCGGCGGCCAGTGGGACCGCCGGGATCATCAGCGTCCCGAAGATCACCACCAGCGCGACGGCTGTCACGACCTCTTCTTCCTCGGCGTCGACGACACCGTCGGCTGCGGCGACGGCGGCTGCTCCGCAGATGGAGAATCCGCAGGCGATCAGCAGCCGCTGCGTGACACCGATGCCGAGCAGCCGGCCGATGAACATGGTGCCGACGAGCCCCGCCAGCACGGTGACCACCACGACGGCGATCATTCCGGAGCCGAGTCGGAGGATGTCCGACAGCACGAGCTGGAGGCCGAGCAGGACGATTCCGAGTCGGAGCAGCTTCCTGGCGGCGAAGGCCAGCCCGCGGCTGAACACGGCCGGCAGCGGGACGACGTTGCACAGGGCCGGCCCGAGCACGATCGCGATCAGCAGCGGGCTCACCGTGGGTAGGAGGAGGCCGCCGGCGAGCGCCAACCCCGCGGCACCGGCGCACAGCGCCACGCCCGGCCCGAGCGCGACCCATCGCCGGCGCCACGACGGGCGGGGCTCCTGCGCCGGGTAGGGGGTGGGGCCGGTGCCCACCGGGACCGGCGCCTCTCGTGAAGCGGTTTCATTCAGCACGTCCGCCACGCTGCCACGGCCCCGGGGCCCGCAGTAGCTCCGGATCCCGCATCGGCCCATACACTTTTGATATGTCCGCGCAGTGGCCCGACCTGGCCGTACTGGAACTACTTCTGGCAACGGCGGAGCACGGCAGCCTCGGCGCGGGCGCACGTTCGGTCGGCATGGCGCAGCCGAACGCCAGCCGGGCGCTGGCCCGGCTCGAACACGAACTCGGTCTCGCCCTGATCCGCCGGACGCCCCGAGGGTCCACCCTGACGGCGCACGGGGCCCTGGTCGTCCAGTGGGCCCGCGCGGTGCTGGACGCCGCGGGGCAACTGGTCGAAGGCGCCACGGTGCTGCGCGCCGAACAGGACGTCCAGATCAACATCGGCGCCAGCATGACCGTCGCCGAGTATCTGCTGCCCGCCTGGTTGGGCGAGTTCCGGCGCCAGCAGCCCGACACCAGGGTCCATCTGCAGGTGCACAACTCCCACGACGTGTTCGCCGGGATCCGGCAGGGCAGCTTCGACGTCGGTTTCGTCGAGTCGCCCGGCGTGCCACGGGATCTGCGCAGCGCGGTCGTTGCCCACGACCGGCTCGTCGTCGTGGTCGACCCCGGCCATCCGTGGACGCGCCGCCGCACCCCGGTGGCGATCACCGAACTGGCCGCCACCCCGTTGGTGGTGCGAGAGCCCGGCTCCGGCACCCGGATCACCCTCGACGCGCTGCTGGACGCATACCACCCCGTCGCGCCGGCACTGGAGTTGACCAGCAACGCCGCCGTACGGGTGAGCGTGACGGCCGGCGTCGCACCCGCCGTACTGAGCGTCCTGGCGGTCGAGGCGGCGCTGCGCACCGGCGAACTGCGGGCCGTGCCGGTGGACGGGCTCAACCTGCAACGGCGGCTGCGGGCGGTCTGGCTGGCGCCGGGGCGCCTGAAGGGCCCGGCTGGACGGCTCGTCCAGATCGCCCGAACTGCGGCCCAGCGCCTGCCGGACTGACTAGACCGGCGCGGCCGTGTTGCGCCCATACACGACCGGGCCGCGGGAGGCTCCCGCATTCGCGCCGACAGGTCCAACTTTGTTGCCATGACCGAGCCGACCAAGATCCTGCTCGACGAGGCCGAGCTGCCCCGTCGCTGGTACAACATCGTCGCGGACCTGCCCACCGCGCCGCCTCCGGGCACCCTGGAGCCGGTCGGCCCGGACGACCTGGCGCCGCTCTTCCCGATGGACCTCATCCTGCAGGAGGTCACCACGGACCGGTACGTCGACATCCCTGAGGAGGTCCTCGACGTCTACCGGTTGTGGCGGCCGTCCCCGCTCTTCCGGGCACACCGGCTGGAGAAGGCGCTCGGCACCCCGGCCAAGATCTTCTACAAGTACGAGGGGGTCTCGCCGGCCGGGTCGCACAAGCCCAACACTGCGGTCCCGCAGGCGTACCGCCGCCGGCATCCGGCGGCTGACCACGGAGACCGGCGCCGGCCAGTGGGGCACCGCGCTCGCCTTCGCCTGCTCCCAGTACGGCCTGGACTGCGAGGTCTGGCAGGTGCGCGCCTCGTACGACCAGAAGCCCTACCGGAAGATCATGATCGAGACGTTCGGCGGGGTGATCCACCCGTCCCCGTCGGACCTGACCGCGGCCGGACGCGCGGTGCTGGCGAAGGACCCCGACTCCCCGGGCTCGCTGGGCATCGCGATCTCGGAGGCCGTCGAGGTGGCCGCGCAGAACGCCGACACCAACTACGCGCTGGGCAGCGTGCTCAACCACGTCCTGCTGCACTAGACCGTGATCGGCGAGGAGGCCATCGCCCAGCTCGCCAAGGTAGGCCTGACGCCCGACGTGATCGTCGGTTGCACCAGCGGCGGGTCCAACTTCGGCGGCCTGGCGTTCCCGTTCCTGCGCGAGAAGCTGGCCGGCCGGATGGACGTCACGATCCGCGCGGTGGAGCCGGCGAGTTGCCCGTCACTGACCAAGGGCGTCTACGCGTACGACTTCGGCGACACGGCGGGCATGACCCCATTGATGAAGATGCACACCCTCGGGCACGACTTCATCCCCGACCCCATCCACGCCGGCGGGCTGCGCTACCACGGCATGTCCCCGCTCATCTCGCACATCTACGAGCTGGGGCTGATCGAGGCGGTGGCCAAGACCCAGCGGGAGTGCTTCGAGGCCGGCGTCCGTGTCGCCCGCACCGAGGGGATCGTCCTGGCGCCCGAGCCGACCCACGCGCTGGCAGCGTGTGTCGAGGAGGCGCTGCGGTGCAAGGAAACCGGGGAGGAGAAGGTCATCCTCACCGCGCTGTGCGGTCAAGGGCATCTGGACCTCGCCGCGTACGGGGCGTACCTCGCCGGCGACCTCGTGGACCACGAGCTGTCCGACGGCCAGATCGCCGAGGCGAGGGCCTCCCATCCGTCCCGGCGTGACGTGCCGGGGTCCCGGGCTTCGGCCCGGGACCCGCTCGCACCGTCTCCCGACCGTCAGCACCAGCCGTTGATCGGGCCGCTCATGCCGGTCCACAGGTAGGCGTCGGTGACCCAGGTGCCGTCGGTGAGCCTTTCCACAGCGACGTGGTACCCCACCGTCCTGTGTGCGAGGTGCCGTAGGCGGAGCAGGCGACGTTGACAGTCGTGCCGTCCGCCACCGACCCGACGATCGCGTAACCGGTGCCGGGTACCGACCGCTTGTTGACCGTGGTGCCGCCGTTGGCGTCGACGATGCCCTGGGTGAAGCAGAGCGCGCCGTAGTTGTAGAGGGATCCGCCGACGTTGACCCACGTGGAGCCGTGCAGGGCGTACCCCTGGTAGGTGGCGCCCCCGTATATGATCACCCACTTGCCGAAGTGGTGCCCGCGGATCGGCACGGAGGCGGGTGTCGACGCCGCCGTCACCCGTCGCGACGGTGGCCGTGGTGGTCCAGGTGGCACCGTCGGAGGAGGTCTCAATCCGGTACGCCTTGCCGTACGCCGCCTCCCAGCGCAGCACGACCTTGCCGATCCGCCGCGGCTGCGCCAGTTCCACCTGCAGCCACTCGTCGTCGTTGTAGTTGGACGACCAGCGGGTCGAGCGGTCCCCGTCGATCGCGTTCTCCGGCGTGAACCGCGGCAGGCTCAGCTTGGTGCTCGACGCCGTCGCGATGCCCCCGTTGGCGGCCAGGCCCACGTTGGTGTCGCCGGTCATCGGATAGACGTGCACCGTCAGGGTGGCGCGGACCGGCGAGCCGCCGGTCGGGACGAAGGCGACGTGCACCTCGTACGGCCCGCTCGGCGTCCCGGCCGCGGCCGTGACGGTCACCGGGATGCCGGTGTCCTGGCCGCGCAGGACCGTGGTGTCCTGACTCGCCGGCTGCACCGTCAGCCCGGTGGGCGCGGTGACGGTCAGGGTGCCGGTGACGTCCTCGGCCCGGGTCGAGGCCAGGCGCACGGTCGCCGTCGCGGGCTGTCCTCCGGCCTCGGCATCGGTGCTGGCCGGGTCGACGGTAACGTCGGCGGGCGGGACGTCGGCGAACCAGGGGATGATCTCGTTGACCTGCGGTGCGGGCGTGCCGTCCGCCCAGGCCAACCGGACCGCATCGGCCCGCACACGCCGCGCGTCGAGTTGGGTGTGGCCGTCGGCCAGGTCGCCGATGGTGATCCAGTCGCCGTCGACGGGGCGTACCTGCACCGCCGCCTTCGCCGGGCCGCCCGTCTGAAGGACCACCACCTGGTCCACCGGTCGGGGCGCGGAGAAGTCGACCTGGAGCGACTCGCCGGGCTGTGCCGCCCGGCCGGCGACGTAGGCGGTGGCCGCGTCGCCGTCCACGGCCCGGCCCGGGCTGGATCCGGCGGCCGCCGGCTGGAGGAGTAGTTGTTATCGGCGAAGACCTGCAGGGCCGGCCAGACGGCGCCGCCGAGGTCGCGCAGCGCCGCCGACCATGCCGCCGCCGGGTCGTACGCCCTCGGGTTCCAGAAGAACGCGCCCGAGGTGAACTCCGCGATCTTCGACGCCTCGGCCTGGTTCATCGGGTTGGCGGTCACGCCGACGAGGTGCTGCTCGACACCGGGCGCCCGGCCGACGTACGGGCCGAGCAGCAGCCGGTCGGCCACGTAGTCGTTGACCGGGTAGTTGTCCCACACCAGGATGTCGTGGCCGAAGACGTCCCGCGCGCTCCTGGCCTGTGCGGCGGTGATGACCGGGGCGACCACCCCCACACCGGTCCACTCGACGATGACCGCCGAGTCCAACTTCGTCCGCAGCGCCGTCTTGTACGGCGAGTCGCCGACGTCGTAGTACTCCGTCGGCACCATCTGCAGCCGCTCGGCGCCCGGGTGGGTGGCGACGAAGTCCCGCTGCACCCGGTTGAGCAGGAACGCCTGCGCCGCGCCGGCCGCGCCACCGCCGGAGCCGAACACGGCCGCGTCCTGCGGGCATTTCCACGTCGTGTAGCTGATGTGGTCCAACGGGATCGCGAACGACCGCGCCCCGCAGCGGGCCCGGGCCGAGTTGCGTGCTTCCGGGGATGCCGCGCCGGCCAGGACCGCTGGGCAAGACGCGCTTGGCCGTCTCACGCCGCAGGAGTTGCAGATCGTCCGGCTCGCAGCCGAGGGGGTGAGCAACCGCGACATCGCCGCGCAGATGTTCCTCAGCCACCGGACCGTCGAGTACCACCTTTACAAGGCCTATCCCAAGCTCGGGGTCGGTTCCCGGACCGAACTCGCCCGATTCCGGTGGTGACTACCGTGGCGCCACGGATTCGGCCCGATGCCGGCTCTGCGAAGTTAACGGGGTCAGCCAGTTCTGCAGCTATCTGTCGCGGGCTTCGGTAACCGTCGCGGCCGGGCCTTGGCGTGAGCGGCGGCCCGTGGCCTCTCGACCGCAGCATTGAGGTTCGTGTGCTGGCGGGCTGGGTGCACCGGTGAACATCGAGTGGACCCGGGAGTGGCAGGAGACCGTCGCTGATCAGGGCTCGCGGGCGCCGTAGAGGCGCAGGATGCTGTGGCGTAGCGCTGCCGCGGTCTGCGCGGTGGTCATGCGGCCGGCGGCGACTTCGCCGCCGGCCGCATGTCCGAGCGCGATGGTCGCGGAGACCAACCAGGCCGGGCTGAGGGTGCCGTCGAACTCGCCGGTGGCCTGGCCGCGCCTGATCAGCCGCTCCAGACGCTCGTTGACTGCGGCATGCTGACGTTCGGAGTCCGCCTGGTTAACGGCGGTCGCCGACGGGTGCAGGAGCAGCGGGTACCGGTCGAACAGCCGCCAGGTGACGTCCAGCCAGCGCATCAGCGCCTCGGTGACGGTGCCGCTGTCAACGTCGGCGGCGTCGAGGGCGGCAACGGCTTCGGCGGTGATGTGGTCGATGACCGCGGCCACCAGCAGCGGCCGGGACGGGTAGTGGGCGTAAACGGTTTGGCGGGTGACGCCAGCTGCGGCAGCGACCTGTTCCACCTTCGCGTCCGGATGCCGACCGAGCACCTGGACGGCGGCGTCGAGTACAGCGGCGGCGCTGCGCTCGGCGTCCGAACGCCGCCGCCGGCGCCGACCACCCGTTATCTCTGACATGTTGTCTAATCTACCGCCCGGCATTATGGTAGACACCCTGTCAAAGATAAGGCGATTCAGGGAGATCAAATGACGCCCCGTACCGATCTGACCAGCTATCTAATCCACTATCCGCAGGAAGCGGGGCTGGGCGACGAGGATCCGGCGACTGTGCTTGACCGCTACCACACGCCGGACTATGAGCTGGTCAACGACGGCGTGCTGCTGGACCGGAAGCGGCTGCTGGATCACATCCGTCCGGCCCGCAAACGGGCAGCTGGTCTCCGTGTCGAGGTGGAGCAGGCGCTGGTGGACGGCGACCATGTCGCCGCCCGGTACCGGCTCATCGCGGAGCTACGTAAGGGCGGCACCATCACTACGGAGATCTACATGTTCGGGGAGTTGGCTGCCGACGGTCGGCTGCGCCGGGCCATCCAAGCCACCCGGACGATCCCATCCGAATAGTTCCACAGGTACGTCAAGCGGCGCCTCGACGCTGATGACCTCAGTGAGGTTCGTGCCCGCCCAATTGGGGCTCTGGCTTACCGGGCGTTGAGGTGTCCGCGGGCTTTGCGGGTGGTGGCGCAGCGGGTGCGTAAGCGCTGGTTGTTGGGGTTGCGGAAGCCGTAGGCGTCGCGGGCCACGGTTTTGATCACTCGGTTGGTGCCTTCGGAGCCGGCGTTGGTGATGCCGGCGTGCAGGAACGCGAGAATCTGCGGCCACCACACTTCGACGGTGGTGGCGAGGCGCTCGAGCTCGGGCACGTCGGCTTCGGCGCACTGGCGGTAGAACCGATACAACAGCCGGCAGATCTGTTCGCGGTCGGGGTGGGTGCTTGCGGTGGCGAGCAGGTCGAGGAGGTCTTCCTTGGCGTTCCACGCGGCCAGGATCGGGGCGCTGATCGGCGTCGGTAAGGCGGACAGGTCATCGACCAGGGCATCGACGTGCTCGCCCCGCATCCGTGCGGCGGAGCGGGTGAGCCGATTGCGCAGTTCCCATTCCCGGTTGCCTTTGCGGCCGCGTCGGCCACGTTGCTGCACGGTGACGCGACGGCGGGCCTCGGTGACGGCCTGGTTGGCCAGTTGAACGAGGTGGAAGTGGTCGACGATCAGGATGGCGTGCGGCAGCGCCCGCCTCACCGCGGACTTGAAAATCGTGGACATGTCGATCGCGACGTAGCGAATCTGCGCTCGCCAAGCCGGATCACGGTCGGCCAGCCAGTCGATGACCGCCTGGGCGGTGCGGCCTTCGACCTGCCCGAGCAGACCTTGGCCGCCCGCGAGGTCCACGAAGCCGACGTGCCACCGGTCGACCGTGGTGCGCCACGTGTTGGTGGTCTCGTCCCACTCGAACTGGGGACGGCCTCGGCGGATCTCGTCGATACCCAACGCCCACACCGGCCCAGGCTCGGACGGCAGCACCGCCTTGGCGTGAGTGGTGAACGCTGACGCGGCCACCGGCCACGACACGTCGTGATCGCGCGCTGATTGCATGATCGTTCGGCCGCCGTCGGCCACCGCCGCGCCTGCGGCGGCCCTCAGCCGGGTCGTCAACCGGTGCCGCGCCGGCACCTGCCGTATCGCCTCGGTAAACGACCGGCGTCGGCACTCGGGCTGGTCACATCGCCACCGCCGCTTGGTCCACACCAGCTGCGGCCGTCTGCCGCCCACCGGCAGGTCCCGTGGGCGGGTCACCCGTCGCCCCTTCGACCTCCGTGCCCTGGTTCCGCACTCGGGGCAGTTTCGGGCGTTCTCGTCAGCGGTGACTACCTGAACAATGGGCCCGTCCGGCCCGTCTTCTACTCCGACGACAGCCAGGCCGTCCAAGCCCAGCAACCGGGAAGTATCGTCAACCATGCCCGTGGCTCTTCTGTTGTGATCGGCTTGCCTAGACAACACGCATGATCACTGAGGGCCACGGGCACCCTCACGTCGGGGTCCACACACGACAGCTACCGGACCGGCGGACCCCCGCTAGGTTCGTAGAGCCCCGATGCCACTGGCCCCTAACGTCGTGATCGGTGACGAAAGGAGCTCAAGGTGAGCAAGGCGATCGGGTTCTTTGAGCCGGGCGGCCCGGAGGTTCTGCAGCTGATCGACGTGGAGGGACCGCAGGCTGGGCCGGGACAGGTGCGTATCCGCGTCAAGGCCGCCGGTGTGCAGCCGTACGACGTCGCGGTGGTGGAGGGCTGGATCCCTGCCGGGGTGAACCCCGGCTTTCCGCGGATACCTGGCAACGAGTTCGCCGGACTCGTGGACAGTGTTGGTGAGGGAGTAACCGGTTTCTCACCCGGGGACGAGGTCCTCGGCTACGGCCAGCTCAACTGCTACGCCGAAGATCTGGTGGTTCCCGCCGACCAGATCACCGGCAAGCCCCACAACATGCCTTGGGACGTGGCGGGCGGCTTTCCCGCCGGGGCGCTGAACGCCCACGTCGCGTTGCAGGAATTGGGTGTGGGCACGGGCGAAACCGTGTTGATCCACGGCGCTGCCGGGGCCGTCGGCACCATCGCGGTGCAGTTGGCCCGTCTCTGGGGCGCGACGGTGATCGCCGCGGCCCGCGAAGCACAACACGACTACCTGCGTTCCCTCGGCGCTCTCCCCGTCGCCTACGTCGACGGGTTCGCGGGTCGAGTGCGGGCCCTGGCACCCAAGGGGGTAGACGCGTCCCTGGACGGAGTCGGGGGCGACGCCCTCGACGCCACCCTCGAGTTCGTCAAGGACCGAGGCCGCATCCTCACCCTGGTCGAGCACGGGCGGGCACGGGAACTCGGCATCCGCACCAACCCGCACAAACGCTCGGCGGCCCGGTTAGCCGAACTCGCTGACCTGTACGCCCAGGGCAAGCTGACTGTCCACGTCCGTGAGACGTTCCCGCTGTTCCGGGCGGCCGACGCGCTCAGGGCCTACAAGGCCGGCAACAGCCGCGGCAAGATCGTGATCCTCGTCGACTGATTCGGCCGCCACCCAGTACGAAATCGCCGGACGAGGTCCGGCAAGACAGCAAGGACAGAGCATGGAGAACACCGACGCCGAACTGGCCGCACAACCAATCGGCTACTGGTCCGGAGCTGCCCACCGGGCGATCATCGCCTACATACGAGGCCAGTTGGCCCCCCTCGGCCTCTCCCAGCCGCAGTACTGGCTGCTGCGTCATCTGTGCGCGAACGACCTGTCGCCAGACGGCCGAGGCCTGACCCTCACGGAGCTGACCGACAGGATGCGGGCCTACCTGGACGACGGCGACGACCTGGAGTCCGACGCCGCCGACCTCCTTGGGCGCGGCTGGATCACGCGAGATGCGGATCATCGACTGTGGATCACCGAGGCTGGAGAGAAGGGACACGCCCGCGTGAAGGAGCACGCACCAACCGTACGGACACGCATTCACGACGATATCGACGATGCTAACTACGTGACCACACTGAAGGTGCTGCGCCGCATGATCAAAAATGTCGGCGGCGACCCGGACGCATCGTAGGTTGAAGCAACGTCCTGGTTGCGACCAGCAGGGCCTTGCCCCCTTCATCGCTCGTGGCCACTGGCCTCCGGTGGCCCGCTTGGCGAGGACGCCCAGGCCTTTGCGAGGTGCGACCCTTGGCAGCCGTCCCCGATCCGCCGCACCTTCTGGAAGCCGGCTCCGACACTACCCACGCACTCGAATGGGAAGTCCATCATGCTTGAAAGCGCCGCCGGAAGCCCTAAACGGTTCAGGCTCGCCGTGATCGTCGGCAGCGTCCGGGAAGGCCGGTTCGGTACGACCGTCGCGACCTGGTTCGTTGGCCAGACCGCGAATCGCCCAAACTTGAGCGTCGACGTCGTGGACCCCGTTGAGGTCGGGCTGCCATTGACCTTCCCGGCGTTCGGGGAGCCACCGGCACCGGAGACGGCCCGCGTGCTGGCGAGGGTGACGCCGCAGCTAGCCTCGGCCGACGCGTTTGTCGTGGTCACCCCGGAGTACAACCACAGCTTCCCGGCGTCGCTGAAAAACTTCATCGACTGGCACAACGAGGAGTGGCACGCCAAGCCGGTCGGGTTCGTGTCGTACGGCGGTCTTGCTGGCGGCCTCCGCGCCGTCGAGCAACTCCGCGTGGTCTTCGCCGAGCTTCACGCGGTAACCATCCGTGCCACTGTCAGCTTTCACAGCGCCTGGAACCAGTTCGACGGCGAAGGGATGCCAACCGAACCGGCCGGTTGCAACGAGGCCGCGAAAACCATGCTCGACCAGCTCGTCTGGTGGGCTCACGCACTGCGCGACGCCAGGACGGCCCACCCATACATCGCCTAATGCTCGCCGCCGACGGCTACTGCACGATCGTCGCGCCTCGGGTGAGTGCTACGCGTGTCGGACGCAACGATAAGGCAGACGACCGGCGACGCCGGGCTACCCACCGGCAGGTCGGGCAAGAACCGGCAATGAGAAACGTGTCCCGTCGCGGCGCGGTCCTGTCGGCGCTCGTCGTGGCACTGACCGGTGAGGCGTGGGCAGTGGTCGCCCAGCCCGCCGCCAGGTACGCGATGAGTGCCTGCGCCGCGCGGACCACGTCCCGGGGCGGCAGCCCGGCCTCCGAGAGCGCCGTGATGATCGCCGGGGCGCTACCGCAAGCGGTGGGAGCAGCTTGTGGAGCTGTTGGCTGTCATTGTGCTGGCGATACCAGTGTGCCGCAGATCGTCAGGGTGGGACGTTCGGCGGCGACGTCTAGGTCCTCCCAGCGCAGGGCGAGGATCTCACCGATGTGAGCGCCGGTGGCGAGCATGAGGTCGACGATGTCGGCCAGTCGTCGGTGTGCCGAGGTCCGGGCTTGCCGGGGATTGGTCGCTGCCAGTCGCGGGTCGTCCTTTCAGCCGCCCGGACGGTCAGTGACGCGGCCCAGCGCTGTTCCAGACTGGGCGAAGGCGAGCCGCAGGGTGTGTCCGGTGAGTCGGATGCCCCACCAGGTGAGGGCGGCAAGGTAGCCGACGATGAGGGCGCTGGTGGTGTCGACGGTGAATACGAGGGCGTAGCCGATGGCGAGGCCGGGTGCGGTGATGGCGCGGATCGTGCGGCTCCGGCTCATGGTTAGGGCGGTGGCTACGCCGAGAAGGGCTGCGCCAATGCTGCCGGCGATGCCGGCGATGTTGTTCGTGTGGATGGGCGTCGTGAGGGTGAGTGCTGCGCGCATGAGGTAGATACCCGCGGTGGCGGTGATCGCGTGGGTGATGGCGGGACGGGCCATCGCGAGCCAGCTGGGTAGGTCGTCAGCGGAAATGCGGGGCGCGGTGGCAGCGACGAGGGCGGCGCACGCGGCCAGCGGCAGGGCCGCGCCGAGGGTCCATTTCAGGTAGGGGGTGTAGTCGAATCTGACGGCGGTGCCGGTGGCGAGGCCGTAGAGCGCGGCGGTGATGGCGCCGCCGACGGCGGCGGTCAGGTATCCGCGTCGGATGAGGCTGCCTGTTGTGGGTTCGGGCGTTGAGGCGGCGGATGTTCCGGCGAGCCAGGTGGTGGGTGCGAGGTGCGCCACGGCGAATGCAGTGAGCATGACGAGTGCGCCGGCGGCGCCGAGTTGCGGTAGCGAGGTGCGGACGCCGACGACCCAGGTGCTGTAGGTGGAGATGTCGGCGGTGAGCACGGCTTGCAGGAGCAGGGCCAGGGAACAGGCACCGAGGAGTAGGGCGCCGGTGAGGTCGCCGACGCGTAGGCGGACGCGGGGTAGCCGTGCGGCGGCTGCGGGTCCTGGTTGGTGGGTGGTGGTGAGGGAGAGGGCCCCGTCAGCGAGGGCGTGGGGGTGGTCGATGAGCGTAGGGGTGATGCCGGCGGCTGCGGTGAGGGCTTCGGCCAGCGTGGGCACGCCGAGGGCGGGCCTGAGGATGACGTTAGCGAGGTGCGTTTTGTCGATGTCGGCTGCGTCGAGGAGTTCGTCGACTGCGCCGGGGATCTGGTCGAGGAGGGGCTGTGCGGCGACCGTGACGTCGTCGCGGGTGATGACGGCGGGTTGGCGGGGCGCGGGTAGCAGGATCGGCGCTTGGTCTTGGGTCGCGAGTAGACGCCTGGCGGTCCGGACAGATTCCAGGAGGGCAGGTCCGCAGTCTGCTTCGTTGGTACTGGGCGCGGTCGTCACCGCTCGGAGCGGGTCGGAGTCGGCGGTTGCCGTCCGGATGATGTGTTGGGCGATGTGGTGGTCGAGGCCTCGGTCGAGATTGATCTGCTGTGTTGCCAGTTCGCGGTAGCCGTCGGCGACGGTCTGCAGGACGGTGAGGATCGCCGGTTCGGGGTCTGCCTGACATATGAGCACGCAGGAGCCTGTCGGCACGGTGACGCCGAGCGTCGTGGCGTAGGCGGCGAGGGCGGCGGGTGCGGTGACCAGGGCGGGAGGTGGAAATCCCGCGCGGTTTGCTGCCTCGCTGACGTGTCCGCAGCGGCGTGGACCCCAGCTCGGCGGAACGGTCACGGTGAGCGCGGTGATCGGCCCGTTGACTTGGACGGCAGCATGATGGGTGACGTGCCGCAGCACGGCGGCGAGCAGATCCACCGGGTCGGGTTGCGCCCCAACTGCGGCGTTGGTGGGCCGGCCGAGGAGGTCAGTCGGGTTATCGACGAAGCGATGGTCTGCCGGCAGAGACATCGCGGCCGTGGTGTCGAGACCGAGGTAGATCTCCCCTGCGGGGCCGATGGCGGCGCCAGGCGGCATGACGAGGCGACCGTCGATGAGGATGGGGATCTTCAGGCCGTAACGGCTGACAGTGGCCGCGATGGCCGACGAACTTAGGTCGATCGACAACACGGTGCCCCCGCTTGGCATGAGGGGCAGTCTCGCCCGTGAGGGCGAGCGGGTGTCAACCGTGATCCGCTGAACGTGACTCTTTGTGCGCAGATGGTGAGAATCCTTTCGACGGGATAGCCGGAGACACTCACGCTCGTGTATTCGGAGAAGATCGAGGATCAATCGCAGGGGGACAGGTGCCGCAGACGCGCCGGGGCAGAGGCGACAGACTTGCCGAGTACGGTGCACGAGCCACCGTCCGCGTTCCACCCGATTCGCTGCCGCGCCGCGCGCGGCCGTCCATAGTGGGGGCTGTTCGCGGCGTCATCGGTGCCGGCCTCTTCTTCGTCGCCGTTCCGGCACTGCTGTGGGCTACGGGTGGGAACCCTCTCCGCCGGCTGCCGGCCTGGTCGCAGATCCCAGACTGGTTCGAGCGCTCTAGCGGACGGTTCACCCCGGACTTCCTCATCGGTGCGGCCGTCTGGGCGATGTGGCTGCTGTGGGGCGTGTTCACATTGCTCCTGCTCGCCGAGATCCTCGGGGCGGTGACCCGCTGGCGCATCCCCATACTCAGGCTGCCTGCCCCGTTGCACCGGCTCGTGTTCGGTTTGGCCGGCACCGCCGCGCTCGCCGTCACCCCCGCCGGCTCCCTCGACGCGGCGGTGCCTTCGGATCGGCCGGCTACACCCGTCGCCGCGACCGAGCGCGCCGATGTTCCCCGGCAAGCCACGGCCCGTGGGCCCGCCGTCATCCACGTGGCCGACCAGCGCTACCTCTACACCGTCGAGCGACACGACACCTTGTCCAAGGTCGCGAAGGAGTGGCTCGGTGATGCGGGTCGGTGGCCGGAGGTCTGCCGCCTGAACAAGCACCGCCATTTTCCTGTCGGCGGTGTCCTGCGTGACTGCGACCTCATCTACCCCGGCTGGGAGCTTCGCCTACCTGCCGATGCCCGCCCACCACAAACCGCCAGACGAGCGACGCCCCCCACGCCCCGGTCGGGTCGGCCTGCGACACCGCCCTTATCGCCGAGTGCCGCACCGGATCAGCCCGATCCCGCCGTGCCGCCGCCCGCGCCCGAGCAACCAGCTGCCGTTCCCACCACCACGCGGTCGGCAGCCCCAAGCGGGTCCGTTTCGTCGCCAGCGCCGTCGTCCGGGGCCTCCAACCTTGCGGCGCCGCCGCCCGTCACGCACAGCCCTACGGCGGCCACAGATGACCGGGGTGTGGATCTGTCGGACTCCGGTTGGCTGCCCTGGTCGCTCGCTGCCGCCATCAGCGCCGCCGCCGCAATGGTCTGGCTCCAACGCCGCCGTCGATACAACGGCGAGCCTGACGCTGATCCGCCCACCGAGCTGCCTCCGCCGGTGGTCCAGGTCCGCCGTGCCGTGGCCGCCCGCCATCTTGAGCCGTCGAATGCGAGCAGCGGCGACGGCCCGCCGCTCGCTCTCGTACCCGAGCTCGCGTCACTGCCGACCGGCGGATGCGGAGTCGTCGGCGACGGCGCGCCCGCTGCCGCCCGCGCCGCCCTCGTCGCCGTGCTGGCCTCCGGCGGCCCGCACCACCCCGACGCCCGCGGCGAGGTCGTCATCGACGCCGCCAGCTTGAATACGCTGCTCGGCCCGGACGTGGTGACCCTCAACCCATGGCCGCGCCTGCACGTGACCCACAGCATTGACGACGCGCTCACCGTGATCGAGTCCCGGCTGCTGCACCGCAGCCGCATCCTCGACGAACACGCCCTGACCGACTTGGACGAGCTGCGGCGGACGGTGCCCGACGAGGAAGCGCTACCGCCGGTCATGCTCATCGCCGAGACCCCGCCCGCGAGTGCCCGCATGCGCGCCAAGGTTGCCCTCGCCTTGGGTGAAGGTCTGCACGTGTCCGCGCTGCTGCTCGGCGAATGGGCCCACGGCGCCACCGTCGAGGTCGCCCCGGACGGACACACCACGCTCATCTCCGGGCAGTCCGCCGAACCGCTGCCGCCGAGACTTCCTGTGCTCGAACCGGCCGCCGCCATGCAGATCCTGACGACGCTGCGCGAGGCGCAGACCGGCGAACCGCCCGCGATCACCTCACCGGCCGTGCCGGTCACGATCGTGCCCCTGCACGCCAGCCGTACCGAGATCACGCCCACCGCCACGGACCCGGCTACCCCGATCGCCGTCAAGCCCACCGCCGACGCCGTGTCGGGACGGGCGCGGCTGCGCGTGCTCGGCACCCCGCGCATCGACGGCATCACGGCGGAAGGCCGGCCGCTCCGCGCCAAAGCCCTGGAACTGGCGGTGTACCTCGCCGTCCACCCAGATGGAGCCGGCACCCGCGACATCGGCGAATACCTCGAACCCGACGCCCGCATCAGCCAAGCCGACCAACGCGTACACACCAACGCCTCGAACCTGCGGCACGTCCTCGGCCGCGCCGGCACCGCTGAGACGAAGAACGCCTACGTCATCAAGTCCGCCGGACGGTACCTGCTCGACCCGGCGACCGTGGACGTCGACGTGTGGACACTGCGCGACCTGATGCGCAGCGCCACCATCGCCACCGAGCCGCGCCGCCGCCAACTCCTCACCGCCGCCTGCGACCTCTACACCGCACCCCTTGCGGATGGTCAGGACTACGAGTGGCTTCAGCCACACCGCGAGACGGTCCGCCGCTGGGGCACCGAAGCCCACCTACTGCTGGCCGACGACCTACTCGACAGCAACCCGCAGGCCGCATCCGACCTACTCGACAAGGCCATCGGACTCGACCGCTACAACGAGGCCCTCTACACCAAGGCGATGCACGCCCGACACGCCCTCGGCGACGCCGACGGCATCCGCACCCTGCTACGCGCCCTGACCAAAGCCCTCGCCGACCTCGACGCCGAACCGCAGGAAGACACAATCGCGCTCGCCACACAGCTACGCAACACCCTGGACGAGAATTGACCGTGCCCGCCAGGCCGCCCCGCGCACCTTTGCTACGCCTGCTGGCGCTCGTGCCGATCCTCCACTGGGCGATTGCGTGCAAGGTGCGCCGGACAGCCAGCCATGGCGAGCCGCATACTCATGCGGACAACCCCTCTGGATCAACGCCATCCGCCCGCCAGTTCGCTACACCTCGTGCGGCCTGCGCATCGGCGCGCCCCCGTTAACCGGTCGAAACCGCCACCGTGCTGGCCGCCGTCGCCCTCCCGCTGTCGGGCCGGCCAGCTGGGTGCTGGCCGCCTTCGCGTGGGCAGCGGAATGATCCTGCTCGTGTTCATTGACCTGGCCGAGATGCGACTATCACCGCGATCGGCCTCGGCCTCCGCTGCATGGGTCGCCGGGTGGCCGGAGCCTTCCTGCCGCTCGGATCGTTCCTGGTTGCCGGCGCTGCGGTCGCCCTGCTATCTCCTTGACCAGCGCCTCGAAGAAGCGGGGACGGAACCGCACGTGACCCTTGATGACAGGAGATGGGGTCGCCAGCATCCGCTTCTGCCGAAGAGCGGATGCCGGGCGGGTTGTTGGCAACGCGATCGCCAGTGAGGTGTGCCGGCAGGGCGGCGGTGTCCGTCTGCGTACAATCCGTCCGTGACGGACGAGGACCGAACACTGCCGCCCGCGCTCAAAGAAGCACACGCATCGAGGTTCTTCGAGGAACACGACGGTCACGACTTCCAGCCGGACGACGTGTTCATGTGGTCCGCTGAGACCACCGAGTGGTGGCGCCACTGGACCGGCGACCCGGCCGCTTGGGTCCCACCGTTTCGAGTCTTCGGACGCGACGGGTCCGGCGGGCTGGCTGCCTTCTGGATCCGTGTGCCGGGCGCCGCAGTCGAAATCCAGCCTGTCGTGTTCCTCGGTTCGGAAGGCGAACTACAGGTCATCGCCCGAGACCTGGGTGACTATCTGTGGCTGCTGGCGAACGGTGTCGGACCCCTGGAGACCGTCGACGGTCTCCACCGCGTACCCGAGCCCATCCCCGAACTCGTCGCTATTGCTCGGCGGCACACCGGCACCGCGCCGCCGCCCGTCGAGGCACTCGTCGCCGCCGCCGATGCCGAGCTACCCGCGTTGACAGCTCTGATCAACTCTGCAACCAAGTAGGCACGCCGGGAGCGGTACGGCCGGCGCGTCGTCGTTGTGCCTCCGCCCGACGTCCGGATCTGCCGCGATCCGCACGGTACGCAGCTTCCCGGCCGGCTACCACGGTCAGCGTCCGGTCATGCCGAGAACAGTTCAGGCGATCAACGCCTGCGAGTCTCCGGGATGCCAGGCGCCAGCGGGGCGGGGCTAGCCTGTGCATGACGCCCACACCGCCGGGAGCTCAGTGATGCTCGATGACATGCGCGTCCTGCGTGACGCGGCGGCGGAGTACCGCGCGGCGGCGACGGCTGCGGGCCTTGACTGGCCCGATCACCCCGAAGCGCCCGTCGGGCAGCCACCCGACCTGGTCTACCGACTCTTCGACGTGGACCACATCGCCGAGCAGCTGACCTGGTTGCAGTCGCAGGAATGGCCGCCCCGGCGGCCGCTGCCCAACGGCGGATGGGTCATGCCGTGGCCGACCGACGGGGGCGAGGAACTCGACACCCTGGCGATATCGATCGGCACGCCCTTCCCGTGGCGGCATCAAGTGCGGCTGTTCAACTTCGAGCGCCTCGTCTACACGTTCGTGCTCGCGGGCGACCACGAGGGTGAGATCTGGCGCTACGAGTTCACCCCCGATGCCTGGGGTTCGGCTCGTGCCGCCACCAGTCTCGCCGCGCTCTTCACCGGATGGACGAAGGGGATCACCGCCGGCGCGGTCGTCTACGACGACCTCAACGGTTGGCTTCAGTTCAGGGAAGGCGTGCAGGACGACGTCGCCATGCTCCGGGAACGCGTTCCGGACGTCGATTTCCTGACCTTTCCGGTGTATGTGGCGGATGAGTCGCTGCTGCGGGCGCGACAGCGCGACTGCGGGGTCGACATGGACTGCATCGAGCTGGGCTTCGACTGCTACGAGAAGTTGTTCGACACCGTCCAGGCCACTCGAAGGTCCCTCGGCATCTGATCCGGCGCCGACCACCCGGGGGACCACGAGGAGGATTGCTCACCGCAGCGGTCCGGTTATCCGGCGGGGCCGACCACGTAGGTGCCACGCAGGAGTAGCCGCCACACTCACACGATCGACTGCGCCATCCGCCACCGGCCGTGCGTCATCCAAGGTCACGTGCACGGATCTGCCGCAATCCGAACGCTACTTACCGGGAGTGACGGCAGGCTACTCAGCTGGTGCGCACTTCTGCCGATGACAGTGCGTCCGCCGCGCGCGGGATTCGCCGAGATGGTGCAGCGCTATGCGGCGCACATAGTCGAAAGCTGAGAATGGTCCAGCCGTTGGCGGAGAATACAGTCTCCGACGTGTCGAGGAGACCGCTGGCCACGGGCGGAAGACTCTTCTGGTACCTCGGATAGCCCATGCGCCCGGTGTGGACGATTGCGAAATCGAAGGTCTTACTGACACCCTGTACGCTGCCGTCCCATGAGCCTCGGGGGGCCTCGTGTTCGGGTAGTGGTGGCGGTTGTGGTTCTCTTACTACTCCCGCTTCTCCTCCTCGGCACCACCGTTGCCAACTGGGTGGCGGTTGACCAGGCCGTCGACACAGCGCTCCGGCACGATTCCGGGGCTCATCGCTACTTCATCGAGACGTACGGGTCTGGGATACGCGGCTTCCTAGTCCTCGGCGCGGTGCTACAACTCGGGATCGCCGTGGCGCTGTTGAGCGTGGGGGCGGCGGTCCTGGAGGACCGCCGTTCGGTGAAGGCCCTCGCCATCACCACGCCATGGGTCACGATCTGCTGCGGACTCGGAGCACTCACGATCAACCCGGTCACCAATGTCAGCTGGGTCGGTGAACCGGACGGCGAGTCCATTGTCGGCAACCACTTTCCCGCCTGGCACTGGCCCGTGCTGTGCACGCTGCTCGTGCTCATCGTGCTGTGCTGCGTGACCACGACCATACTGTTCGCCACCACTCGGTCTGCTGAGTTCCGGCAGGCGAGAGACCCCGCTTGAGCACGTCACCACGTTGCCGCGTCGCTACGTCCGCAGCGAGGCGCACCTTGCCGACGCCCGAAAGCGTGCTTCCCGATCTGGAGATCACTCACCGTCTCGCCGAAGGACCCCAGCCGATCGGCGGGTCCAACGAGCAATCCCGCCTCTTCGAACACTGACCGCTGTTAGAACAGCACTCTGGGTGCACTGTTCTGCCGCGATCCGCGCGGTCATGCCGATGACAGGCCGTCTTGCCTCTATGAAAAGGTGAGGATGTGGCTTCCCCGCTGATCCGTTCGGCAAGACAGTCGGAGCTCGATGACTTGGCCCTGCTCGAGGTCCAGGCTGGCGAGCTCTTTCACTCGGTTGGCATGTCAGAGGTGGCCGACCATGTCCCCGATCAGCAGGCCCTGAGTCGAAGTCAGCAGCAAGGGCTGATCTGGGTTGCCGAGGAAGACGGGAAGATCGCCGGCTACATCGTGGCAAGGGTGCTGGACGGTAATGCCCACATAGAACAGGTATCGGTAGCTCCCACTCACGCTCGGCGGGGCATCGGCCGCCGGCTCATATCGCACCTCGAGACATGGGGCAGGCGCAACGATCGGCCAGCGACGACCCTGACGACATTTCGCGACGTGCCCTGGAACGGCCCCTACTACCGGACACTTGGGTACCGAGAGCTACCCGGCGCGGAGATCGGACGCGAGCTGGCAGCCGCGATGCAACACGAAGCGTCGCTGCCCGGACTAGATGCTTCCCGTCGCTGCGCGATGATCAAGTGCAACGACGACGTTTCTTGACGTGCGTCGTCAGGTGCCGCCGATGGTCGCCCTCCCCACGTGCATCCTCAACTGCCGCTGATCGCGCGGTCAAGCCGATGAGCGGGCGTCTGGAGCCGCTCGGACGACGTCCGCGCCTGCCTCCCGTCACGACAGTGCGTAAGGTCGGGACATGCTCGAGTCCCAACGCGAAGCCGTGCCGCGCAACGACGGTGGCGAGTTCGACACCGCCCTTGCCTTCTTGTCCTTCGCTCGATCATGCGTGCTGAAGAAGGTCGCGGGATTGAACGAGGAGCAGCTGCGGCGCCGCCTGGTCGTCTCCGACACCACACTGCTGGGCCTGGTCCAGCACCTGACCGACGCCGAACGGTACTGGTTCGGTTACACGTTCGCCGGCGACCCGCGCTACGCCGACGTCGACTTCGACATGGTGGTCGAACCGGACCGGTCCGTGGACCAGATCATCGCCGGCTACCGGGCTGCGATCGCCGAAAGCGATGCCCGCATCATCGCAGCCGCTGGCCCCGACGTTTCTCACCGCGCAGCCGGTCGGTGACGCGCCTCGTACGCTTCGCTGGGTGCTCGCCCACATGACGAGTGAGACCGTCCGGCATGCCGGTCACGCCGACATCCTGCGGGAGCTTATCGACAATGTCACCGGCCGGTGAGAGGTCGCGACTCGGGCTCGCACGCCGTCCGGTGCTAGGCAGCCTCGTCGGGCGCTCGGGGGCCACCGGTCCGAAGGTTCGGCCAAGTGACGGTGAGGAACGCACGGATCTGCCGCTGACCGCGCGTCACGCCCAGTAAGGGTGGACGCGCCGGCTCACCGTCCGGTCGTGCCGATGAGCGCGCGTTGTCCGGGCAATCACGATCGCCTACAGCTGCGTCCGTGCCTCCTCCACCCAGCGGAGAACACCCAAAGCATCGCAGGCCCCGGCGACCGCGCCCGCCTCCTCGACCAGCGCCAGCGCGTCGTCGCGGTGCCCCTCTCCGGCGCTCAGGTAGGCCAGCGCAAGCAAGCCCGCGGCGACGCCGGGTGAGAACCCGATCTCCCGGCGAAGCCGTACAGATTCCTCCAACCGCTCACGCGCCGCACTACCGGCTCCGGCGGCCATGTCCGCAAAGCCGAGGTGCCGAACCGCATACGACAGCGTCAGCTTGTCACCGGCTTGCGTCGCCAGCTCGTACGACCGCGCAAGAGCCGGAACCGCGCCGTCATTGTCACGCCTGACCACTTGGTGGAAGGTGCCGACCCAGAACAGCGCCTCCGCCTCGCCGCGCACGTCCCTGAGCAGTTGATACAGCTGCGCCGCACGCTCGAATAACGCTAGCTCGTGCGGATCTTCGTTGCCGTCCTTCAGGAACCGCGCATGAAGGATCCGGCCACGGGCCAGGGCGAGATCT
Source organism: Micromonospora sp. NBC_00389 (assembly GCF_036059255.1). NCBI lineage: Bacteria > Bacillati > Actinomycetota > Actinomycetes > Micromonosporales > Micromonosporaceae > Micromonospora > Micromonospora sp. NBC_00389. The sequence continues at coordinate 4,338,828 of NZ_CP107947.1, forward strand.
GCCTCGACTCCGTCCAGCTCCCGCTCGGCGATCCCCAGCGCGTCGGCGTCGCCGCCGAAGACGGCCCGCTCGTATAGCAGGCGGGCGTGTTCGATTCGTTGTTCACCGCTCATCGCCGCCCCGTCTCCCAGACCCGCCTGTCGGTTGCGTATCGCCCGACGCGGATCCTTCGTGGTTGCATCCGTGGCCCCGGAGCCTAGAGTGCCCGGCGGGGGCTAGCCAGCCCCGGTCGAATGCTCGCTCATGCCGCCGGCCGCTCGATCGCCAGGCAACTGCCGGTGGATCGCAGGTCAAGGTGCGAGCCGCGCTAGAAGCTGAGCGGCACGGCCTCCACGTAGAACTCGGCACCCTCGACTGGATGCCGCGATGTTAGGTAGTCGTCGGCGGCTTGCCGGGTGAGGAACGCCCCGACGGGCGCAACGGTGCCACTCTGACCGGGCCAACTCGTCCTGACCATGACGACGTGCAGGTAGGCGTACTGCGGGTCTGCGACGTCCGTTGGTCGATGGCCTGCCCGCACCGCGGCGACGACCTCCTCCAAGGAGGAGGCGAGGCCATGACTGAGGCCGCCGTCGGCTCCATCCAATGACCGCTGCACCACCGGCTTTCGGCCTTGGTCGAGCCAGACGAAACGGCTGATGTCGCCGGCGTCGTCATCCTCGTGCCACCCGACAGCCATCGCCACGACCCAGTCCAGCGAGTCCGCCGTTTCCAGCGCGAATACCCGATCATCCATGCCTCGCAAGCCACCGGGCATCTGCTGCTGGATGCGCTCCTGCTCCACGCCGCTGGGACAGCGGATCACCAACCCGTCGTAGATCCAGCGGACCTTCTGCGCTGACACGGGCTTGAACAGCACGTCGATGCGGGTTGGGTGGTCAGACGACCGCGGCGAGCGCAGCAGGAGTTGGCCGTGGCTGACCGTCTGCGCCCACAGCCGGAACCTGCGGTGTGACCGGAACAGCTCACGGCCGGGAGCGAAGCGATCCGCCGTGTTCAGCCAGTCCTGCGTATACACCCACAAGATCCTGACATAGGCGGTGCCTGCGGACGCAAGGCCGGCGACAACATCCGCTACTGCCGCCGACCGAGCGTTAGCCAACGCGACAGACCTTCGCGGAGGCTCTGCGTCCGAGTTGTCAGGGTCGGTTGTGCACGAACCACGCGTCACCGGCGGGCAAGGCAACGGCGACCTCCCACCGGCTCAGGTCGAGGTTCGGGGCGAGCGCCTTGAGCTGGCCGGCCGCGGTCCACGCCTCGTCACCCGGCGCCGGGCGACGACCCACCTGGAACTGGAGCATCGTGCCCCACGACGCGACCAAGCGGGCGTCCCACCGGTGACGCCACTGCGCCAGCACCTCGGCGAGCGTCTGCCGGTACTCCCGGGTGAGCGCACCGTAAAAGTCCACCCAGTACCCCGAGCTGCGGACGTCGCTGGTGGGCAGCAACATGAGCAGGACCCTGTCAGGCGTGTACCAGTAGTCGGTCTGCGTCATGAACCGCACGCTGCCAAGCACCCGGGCGTACAGGTCGACGTCGGCGAGCAGCCGATCGTACAGCGCCCGCTCCAGCGCCTGGCGCGGAGTCGGCAGCACCACATCCGACACCAGGGCCGTCAGGTCGACGCCGGCCATGCCACGCGTGTAGTACTCGACCTCGCCCTCGTCGACCTCGTCGTCCTCGCTGTAGTGGCGGTAGGCCAGCCAGGGTTCGGAAGACTCCGCGGCCTCGGCGAACGCACGCAGCTCCGACTCCGACGGACCCGGCTCGGGCTCGGGCCGGATCCTCAGCGTGTCGTCGAAGTCGTCGGTGACCATGACGGGCCGGCGTCCGATGACCGGCACCAGTGCGTCGGCAGCCTGCCAGGCCTCCTGCAGGCGATTGGGGTCGACGTCGGCGACGAGGACGGTGCCCGACGGGCCGTGCCCGATCGGCAGGCCGGCCAGTGGCGTGCCGACGAAAGCCGCTTCGATCTGGTCGAGGTCGTTTCGCACGGTGAAAGTGTCTCCGATCATCGACGCGACGCGGCGTAGAGATGGGTACATGCAGCACCGCCCAGGTCTGGTCGAGAGATTCCTCGCCGTGACCGGATGACTGTCACCGCCCTTATGCCACCCGCAGAACCCACCTTGACCGGACCCTGACCCGTGAAGCTCGATGATTCTACGACATACCAACCAGCCGACGGACGACTGACTGCAGCGCGCACATCTGCCGCTGACCGCGCGACTTTGCCGAATACAGGGCGTCCGGGTGAGGAGGGTCGGTGGGAGTTTGAGCGGCTCAGTGAGAATGCCGGTATGCCGCTGACGAACCCTTGGCTTGCCGGTCCAACTCCTGATCGAGACCTGCCGCGCGAGCAGCTCGAAGAACGCATCCTGAATCTGCTGTCGACTCACAACCTCGCTGTGATCGCCACCGTCAACAAGGACGGCAGCCCTTCCGCGACCCCGGTGCGCTACTGCAGCCTGGGCTTCGAGATCTTCTACACCAGTTGGAATGCCTCGGTGAAGTCCCGGAACCTCAAGCGCGACCCGCGGATCTCCGCAGGGATCGTCGCGCCCCTTGTCGGACAGTCGAGCAGCCGCGGGGCGCAGCTGTTCGGCAGGGCACGGACTCTAGAGCGTGACGACCCCGAGGTTGAGCAGTATTGGGAGGCGTTCCGGTGGCAGTCGGACCACGTTGAGCAAGGACGCTCCCTGAGGGAGCCGCCCACCGACCCTCTGACGATCATCACCCCCAACCGCATCCTTTACACCGAGCACTGGCTGCGACGCGCTGGATACCGACCCCGGCAGACCTGGCGCCCTGCATAGGCGCTGATACCCGCTGCTGGCACCCCTCTGTGTCATCCATGAAGGAGCGGGGCCGGTCAAGGCTGGGGTGTGGCGGGTCAGGGAAGTGACTTTTCCGAAGTGTCGATCTCGGGGTTCAGGTCGGCCGCGCTGGATTGCAGAGTCGCCCCCGCGTGTCCTCCCGGACCCGTCCTGACCAGCTTCGCGTCGGCCATCATCTGCCGGTAGACGATGTCGGACAGGCGCCGCTTCAGTGCCCGTAGGGCCTCCATCGGGGGCGCAGGCCAGATGAGAGCCACACAACCAGCGTGGGCAGCCGAGATGAGAGCGACAGCCCGGGCGCCTCGACCGAAGCCGGGCCGGGCCGGGCCGGGGTCGTAGGTCAATGAAACAAGTAGCCGAATTGAGTATGCCACTCGTGTTGGTTACGGCGATGTGCTGCCCGGCCTCGGCCGGCGCCGCGCAAAGGCCTAGGGCGAGCAGGGGCGTGCCAGCCCAGCGATCGGTGATACATCGTCTCCGGGGGCATGCCGGTCATCGTCCGAGTGTCTCCCGCCGCATCGCATGGCGTGCTCATAGCCGCGCACAGAGAGCCAGTTGGTCACCTGGATGGCCCACTGATCTAGCAATCGGCATGCCTCTGCGCCCGTCGAGCAGTGCGACTCGACTGCATGCGAGCGAGTGGAACGTCCGCAACTGCCGCTGAGCGCGCGTGGCGGAGCGTGACGGCGGCCGCTACCGCTCGGCATCCTGATCTGTCGAGATGAGTGCGTCCTAAAGGGTGTGTTTGTCGAGTTGGGCGCGAAATCCCGGTATCTGTCTCGATACACGAATTGCGCGGGAGCATCGATCTGTGACTACGGTTGAGTGGCGCGGGATTCGAGGTATCGCTGTTCGGGCAGGTTCAGGGCGCCTTGGGCGGCGAAGTGGTAGTGCTCGCGCGCTGTCGCGTGGTCGCCTGTGAGGTCGAGCAGGTGCGCGCGTACCGCGTGGATCCGGTAGTGGTGGGTGAGCGCGGGGTCGGCCTCGGCGGCGGCGAGTTCGGCCAGTGCGGTCTGCGCGCCGTGGACCATCGCCACGGCGACGATGCGGTTGAGCGTGACCATGGGGCCGGGCGCGATGTTGCGGAGCAGGGTGTACAGGCCCAGGATTTGCGTCCAGTCTGTCTCCTTGGCATGGGTGGCTTCGTCGTGCACGGCGGCGACCGCTGCTTGTAGTTGGTACGGGCCGATCGGGGCGGTCGCCATGGTGGCGCTGATCAGGGCGGTTCCTTCGGCGATGGCCGCGGCGTTCCATTGGGAGCGGTCCTGTTCGGCCAGCGGAACCAGGGAGCCGTCTTGGCGCGTGCGTGCGTGTCGGCGGGCGTCGGTGAGCAGCATGAGGGCGAGCAGGCCGGCGATCTCCCCGTCTTGTGGCAGTTGCCGGTGGAGTTGGCGGGTGAGCCGTATGGCCTCTGTGGTGAAATCGACGCGGTGCAGCGACGGCCCGGAGCTGGCGGTGTGTCCCTCGTTGAACACCAGGTACAGCACGTGGAGGATGGCGGCGATCCGCTCGTCCATCTCGGCCGGCGGCGGAATCTGGAACCTCAGGCCGCTGGCCTTGATCCGCTGTTTCGCCCGGCTGATTCGCTGTGCCACGGTCGCCTCGGGGACGAGCAGCGCGCGGGCGATCTCTGCCTTGGTCAGCCCGCCGACGGCGCGCAGCGTCAACGCCACTTGCGATCCGCGGGTCAAGGCAGGGTGGCAGCACATCAGCATCAGGGTGAGCGAGTCGTCGGCTGCGGGGGCGGCGTCCCGGCGGGGCTGGTCGAACTCGGCGAAGGCGTCCTCGCGGCGGCTGCGAGCGGCCTGGTTACGCAACAGTTCGATTCGGCGCCGGGACGCCGTGGTGATCAGCCAGCCCTTCGGGTTGCCGGGCACACCCTGCGCCGGCCACTGCACAGCCGCCGCGAACAGCGCTTCCTGGGTGGCGTCCTCGCAGTCTTCGAAGCCGCCGTAGCGCCGTACGAGCGCGCCGAGGACGTGCGGCGCAAGCTCGCGCAGCACGTCCTCGACGGGTGGCGTTGTCATAGGTCCAACGCCCGGATGTCGAACACCGGACGGAGTTCGACGTAGCAGCGTTGGGCGTCGGATGCTTTCGCGGCGATCTCGATCGCGCGCTCGTGGCTGTCGCACTCGACGAGGTAGAACCCGGCAACGTACTCCTTGATCTCCGCGAACGGCCCGTCAGATGTCACCGTCCGGCCATCGCGCACCGACACCCGTGTCGCCAGCGACTGATCAACCAGAGCCTCGGAGGCGATCAGCTCGCCCGAGGCGAGGAGTTCCTCGGTCAGCCGAAGATGGCTCTTACCGAACTCGATCCGCTCCGCCTCGGTCAGCGTCTCCCAGACCGCGCGGGACTGCTCGTTGCTCTGGATCAGGATCAGGTACTTCATCAACGTTCTCCATGTGGGGCGGACGCGGGCCGGTAGGTCACCTTTACCACGCCGTTGTCGAACACGGTCGATTCCGTGAGTATGAGCTCGACCCGGGCGTTGTCGTCAAACAGCCGCAGACCGACGCCGGCCAGGATCGGAATGATCAGCAGACTCAACTCGTCGAGCAGCCCGTCCCGCAGCAGCGAGCGCACGAGCGCGGTGCTGCCCTGGATGAGTATGTCCTTGCCCGGCTTGGCTTTCAGCGTGGCGAGCTCCGCTGCGAGGTCGCCGTTCAGCTGCGTCACCGGGCCCCAGTCCAGGCCCGCCGCTTTCGAGGTGACGACGTACTTCTGCGTGTCGTTGAAGAACTCCGCCGACCGGTTGCCGCGTTGGTCGGGCCACCGTGTGGCGAACTCGTCATAGGTGCGCCGGCCGAACAGCAGTGCGTCCGTCTGCGCCATCGAGCTGGTGATGCTGGCCATGACGTCGGCGTCCAGATACGGGAACTGCCACCCGTCCGGCGCGTCTGCCACCCCGTCAAGCGACATGAACAGACCCGCGATCATCTTACGCATCATTACCTCCTTCGACACCCCCGTCGGGCGCCTCCAGAAGAGACGTCGATGCTGAACGCCCGAGTTTCGACATCGCGGCTCGTCGAGCGTGCTCGCTGGCCCAGCGACGACGGCTCACGCTCATGCCGCGATCCGCGCACTATGCAGCGTCACGCCGAGCTGGCCCGGTTGCCGTCCCGACGTGCCGAGATGAGTGCGTGTCTGCTGTGGAACTTCGACGACGATCAGCAGCTGGGTCAACGCCTGCCGCGGCTTGCCGCCCTGTTTCTGGAATTAGGTGGCCTGGCCTGCCGTGGTCACCGCATCGGTCGTGGCGGTCGGACGTTGGGTCATCCGAGCCACCGGTCGAACCATGCGCGGGTGCGGCGGAGTACGTCGAATTGGTGGTTGCGTTCGCGGATCGAGTGGTTCTCTCGGGGATATACGACGTACTGGTGCTCGACTCCGAACCTGCGTAGCGCGCGGTGGAAGAACGCCGCCTGTGATACCGGGACGTTGGTGTCGTTCTCGCCGTGCAGGATCAGCACCGGCGTGCGGATCTTGGAGGCGTACGAGATTGGGCTGAGCCGGTCGTGGCGGTGTGGACCTGTTCCTTCCCAGCCGCTGCTGCCGCCGAGGGCGGACTCGAACGGCTCCTGTTCTCCGGTTGCGGCGAGCATTCCCCAGTCGCTGATGCCGGCTCCCATCACGGCGGCCTTGAACCGGTTGGTCTGCCCGACCGCCCAGGCGGCCATGAACCCGCCGTGGCTCCAGCCGCCGATGCCCAGCCGGTCCGGGTCGGCGACGCCGCCGGCGATGAGCAGGTCGATGCCGGCGCAGATGTCGGTCCACTCGTCGAGGCCGACGGCACCGGCGACGCGCACCGCGAAGTCGTGGCCGTGCCCTTTGCCGCCGCGCGGGTTCGGCAGGAACACGGCGTAGCCGGCGGTCGCCAGCCACTGGCCGGACGGGTCCCAGCCGAGCATGAGCCGGTCGGCGTGCCGGTGGTACGGGCCGCCGTGGACCAGTGTCACCAGTGGAAAGGGCCCGTCCTTGTGGGACCGGCCGGCGGGCAGGATCAGCAGGCCGTCGAGGGCCAGCCCGTCGGATGCCTCGTATGACAGGCGTTCCTGGACACCCCACCGGATGTCGCGGAGTTCGGGCCTGAGGTCGGTCAGCCTCGTCAGCGGCCCGCAAGTGGGGCCGGCGTGGACGTTTCCGGGCTCGTAGGACGTGCTGACGACCGCCGCGACGGCGTCACCGTGCCGGTTTGTGGTCAACGACGTCGCGAGGCCGTCGACCCGGGACAGCTCGACGAGGGTGGGCCCGACCGGATCGAGCCGGTGGATCGCGGTATCGAGCCCGTCGGCGACCAGCGCCAGCGGCGGACCGGTGTCGACCTGGACCAGGTTGCTCGGGCAGCCGGTCGTGCCGGCGGTCAGGTTACGGTGCGCGCCCACCGGCCCGCTCACCGGTACGACGACATCGAGAACCGCGTGTCCGCCCACCAGAGCGGGCGGGGTCTTCGCGACATATGCCAGGTGCCAGCCGTCGTCGGCGGACCACCAGACGAGCGACGACGCGTCCGCCGCGGCCGGGCCGAGGTCCCGCGTCACGCCGCTGTCCGGGTCGAGGAGGTGGAGACCGGGCTTGACCAGGCCCGGGTCCACGTCGGGGGTCGACCAGGTGAGGACCGCCAGCATTCCATCGTCGGGCCGCTGGGCCACCTCGACGACATGGCGATCGCCGAACGCATCCGGTGTCCGGATCTCGCGGCTCCGTACGTCGAGCAGCCGCAGCCGGTCCGGGCGTACGCGTTCACCCCACACCCGAGCGTCGTCACGCTCCCTGCCCCGACGTTGGTCCTCAGCGGACGGTTCATCGGCTGCGATCACGATGACCAGGTCGGCATCGGCCAGCGGGAGGTGCCCGGACACCCCACCGGCCCAGGACGTGACCGCCTCCACGACACCGTCGACCAGCCCGACCCGGTGTACTTGCGCCGTGCCACGCTCGGCCCGGTCGGAGAGAAAGTAGACCAGCAGCGAATCCGCGGCCCACCGCGGCGCCGAATCGTGCGCCTCACCCGAAGTTAATCGTCGCGGCGACCCGGTCCCGTCGGTGGCGGCGACCCAGAGTTCGCTAACGGGGTGATCACCAGCCCGTCCGACCGGGGCGACCACGTAGGCGACCCACTTGCCGTCCGGCGACAGCGCCAATGCGCGCGGAACACGACCGTCAACCACCAACTCGGCGGTGAGCTGTGTACGGGCCACCGATGCACAGTAACGATCGATTCCCACGGTGGCCAGCCGCTGCCGCAACGCCTCCGCAGCATGGCTGCGGCGTCCTCGCAAGCAGCCCCGATCTCGACAAACAACGCCAGGAGGAGACGATCTCGCTACTTGATCGGACGCGCACATCTGCCGCCGACCGTGCGTCATGTGGACGACTACGCCGTTGTGGCTCGGGCATCGACGGTGTGCTGCTGGTTTGCTGCGGTGCGCCGGACGACCTGGATACCGCCGGTCGTGGTGGTCACGAGTGCCACGGATGCGGCGACCAGCAGCAGGGTGGTCTCAGCCAGGACAGTGCGCATGTACTCGCCCCCGTTTGCGGTGGCGGACAGGTACTGCACGGCTGCGATCAGGTTGAGGGGTACGGCGACGATCGCGCTCATCCGCCACCACGCCACTGGCGCTGTGGGTGCGACCGGTGGTCCGGTGCGCCAGGCCCGGATGAACCAGTTGGCGACGCCGGCCCAGGCGGTAAGCAGCGTGAGAAGCAGCAGACAGAACATCGCTGCGGACAGCTCGCGAAGCGGCACGATGCTGTCGAGCATGTCCACCGTGCCGGACCCGTCGTGGGTCACTACGCCGATCCGGTGCTCGTACGCCGCGAGGGCGACGATGGTGTGGAAGACGTCAACGATCGTGAGGGCGACAAGGGCGGTCACGGCGGTGCGGGCACCGGGCATCTGACGACGATAGCTGAAGGTGAAACATCGCTTGAGCGTTGATCCTTGGTTCACGGGTCGCCTCGTAGAGTCCACGCTCGCGTGCACGGATCTGCCGCGGATCGAGCGCGTAGGCGGCCGATGCGGCCATCACCGTGCGTAGCTAAGCCAGCTCGACAGATGTGCTTCGCCGGTGTGAGTGCCCGGGTAAGGGGCTACGCCCAGGGCGGGATGTATCGGCCGACGTAGTCGTGAGCACGGGGGAGCGGGTCATGCCAGTACTGGTTCGGCATGCGGTGGTGGTGCTTCTCGCAGAACTCAGCGAGACTGTCTGTGATCTTGATGCGTTCTAGCGGATGGCCTTCGAAGTCTGTGTTGACCGCCAGCAGTTGCGGCTCGGGATTCCAGCCCGAGTGGTCGAACGCCCAGCCATCCCAGGCCGCGTAGGTGTGGAAGACGTGCCGCTCGCCCGGGAAGCGCACCGCGGTTATCTCGATGGGCCGGTCTGGATAGGAATCCCGGCAGACCCAGGCGAGGATGTGACACGCTCCGGCAGCGAAGAAGGCATGGTCCGTCCGTTCCCATGCGACCCGCTGGTCTGATCGCTCGATCGACGTCCGACGAAACGCTCCCGCTGCTTTGGCTGCCACAGCCCGGACGGTAGTGGATGAGCCGACGCATCCGCTCACTGCGCAGACTCATGCCGCCGAGCGCGCGCCTACCAGCCGCTACCGCCCGACTCTGCCGATGAGCGAGCACGTCGTTCCGCCCGCCCGCCGAGAAAACCCATTGCGAGTGGCCGGCACCGGATGTCTGGTTGATCGGCCACCAATCACAGGAGGGAACATGACGCCCATGTCGCTGCCCACCCCCACGCTGCACACCACTCGCCTTAGACTGCGTCCCTTCGACGACGCGGATGCGAACGACCTCTTCGCGCTGCACAGCAGCGCCTACGTGCTGCGCTACTGGGACGCGTCACCGTGGAGCGAGCGCGTGCGTTCTGAGCGGTTCATCACGGCTTGCCGGCAGATGGCAGAGGGGGGCACCGGGGCGCGGCTGGCCGTGGATCGTGACTCCGACGGGGCGTTCATCGGCTGGTGCAGCCTGAACCGGTGGAATCCGGACTACCGCAGCGCATCGCTGGGCTACTGCTTCGACGATGCAGCGTGGGGCCACGGCTACGCGACGGAGGCCGCGCGCGCTTTGCTGCGGTGGGCATTCGACACGCTGGACCTGAATCGCGTCCAGGCTGAGACCGATACACGCAACGTGGCATCTGCCCGCGTGCTGGAGAAGCTCGGGTTCGTGCGTGAAGGGACGTTGCGGGAAGACTGCGTCGTGAACGGCGAGGTCTCTGACTCGTGGGTCTACGGGCTGATCAGGCGAGAGTGGCGGCCGTCGTCCGAGCCGGTGCCCGCCCGCTGAGTCCTCGCTCCCTCGCGCGACGTCGCCCGGCATCCGGGCGCTTCGCTTCGCTGCGGCGAGGGGCCGGCACCAGGCACTCTCATGCCGCAGACAGCTTGCGCTGCGGCCATCCGGACATGCCGCAGAGCGGGCGGGTTACGGGACATCGCGTACAGGTCCGATCTGCTGGACCTGATCGTGGTCACGGCATCAGATGGACGCGGATCCGTCTGGCCGTAACCGCCGCATCCTCCAGGATGGCCAGACGGGGCTCGGCGGATTCGAGCAGGTGTGGATGACGCAGTAGCGCCAGTGGCGACAGACGCCGGTCTGTCAGCACCGCGTCGATCATCGACCGGTCGCCGCCACAGACCAGGGCACTGACTGCATCGTGAGGGTCGGCGATAACACCGGGCGCGTGGGGCAGCATGATCCGCGCGGCGATGTCCGCAGCCCGCTGAGTAGCAGCCTGGGCCTGGTTGGCGCGGCGACGTGCGTAGCGCTGCTGCGAGGAACCGCCGGCCGCGGTGCGACCCTGCACGTAGAAGCGCTCGACCTTCGAGACGGTGATGGTCGTACCGTCTGCGACGCCGGCGGCAACCGCGCCCTTTCGGGCCAGCAGCACGGCGATCCGGGGCGGTCGGATGATGCGGGTCAGCAGCGTGTCGACATCCTGCGCGTCGGCAAGCCCCGGCGGCGGATACAGCGTGGCGGTATCACCGTTGCTCACGCCGGTCAACACGAGGCCCTGCTCGGTGGCGCCGTCGTGGCGGCTGTAGAAGCCGTCGAGCCAACCACGAATCCGCTCCGGTGAGATCTCCACCCACCGCCCGCCACCCGCGGCGGGTCGCGCCTTCACCACGTGAACACCACCTATCGGGAACGGCCGGCCTGCACCCACCATGCTCACATGAAGCGGGTCGCGCCATCGAACACAGCCCAGCTGATGCCCGGTTCTGTCGAATTGAGGGCGTTGGTCGCAGTCTCATGTTGGTCTTCGGCACGGAAGGACTCCCTGAGACCGAACGCTAAGATCGCCGGATGCTGTTCAAGGCGGACCTGGGCAAGCGGGTCGACAACCTGGTCGGCGCGGTGGACAGCCGCGACGACAAGCGGTTCTTCGCGGCCCTGCGGGGCATCGTGGGCGCCACGCCGAAGGCGCGCCCTGACGAGGTCGACGCGGCCCTGGCCAGGTTGACTTCGGTGCTTGCCGAGATCCCGCTCGGGATGGGCGGCGACCTGGCCCAGATTGCCGGCAGCATGGCGGACTACGGCACCGATGCGGCGGTGGTGGTGCCGACGCTTGTCAGGCGGGCCACCAACGCGTTGGAGCAGGCGGCACGCTTCGCCGAGTTGTACGGTGCGGTGTTCGGGGACCTGCCCGACCCCGATGATGCGGAGCAGATCGGCCCGACGATCGGGCGGTTCGTCGAGACGGCGCCCAACCGGGGGATGGCCGAGCCGGACGCCTATAACCTGGTGCAGGCGTGGTTCTCCGGCGGCAATTGGGTTCAGCCGGTGCTGTATCTCTCGCAGCGCAAGGACGTGCGGGCCGTGCTGCCCGAGCGACCGCGGCTTACCGCCGCCATCGACGCGACGCGTGAGCACATCGGCACGGCGCATTGGTTGTACGGGCTGATGCTTGTCCTGGACGACGAACCGCTGGTCGTGCTGCACCGCGCGACCCGACGCGGCTATCGGGTGACGATAAGCGGCGTCGGCGACAACTTTCAGCTGCACACGCTCCTCGCCGCCGCCCTGATCGGCGACGAGTCGCAGGGCCTGGTGCCCGGTCAACGGCCAAGCGCCGCGGAGATCGCGGCGGCCTCCGACGGCGAGGACCTGACACCGGCAGGCGGCATCCGAGGCAACTTCAACCTGGTCGACGCCCACGGCGAATGGATCTGGAACGAGGGCCGTCCCGCGGATATCCCGAAGCTGGAAGGAAAGCGAGTCGTCGTCATCGATCCGCCGCCGTACCCGCGGAGCTGGAACGCCGGCCGGCCATACCCGTTGATGCGCCCGACGGTAACCGTTGATGGCATGCTTCCGGCCGATGAGGCCGCGCATTGGCTCGGTCTGGTCAAACCTTCGCAGCGCGGGTAGGCCCTCACACGGTTCCAGCCTGACAGCGCCATGAAACCTTCGCAGCGGTCGGCTGGCGCTACGAGCGCCGACGCCCGCCAGCTGCGCTGCCGAGTATGTGCCATCTCGAATGATCGAGGCTGACTTGCGTTTCTGCCGCTGGTCCCGCGGTCGCTGGTGGAAGCGCGGCGGGCAGCGGGTTTATGGTGGCCGGATGCTTGACCTGAGCCGGCTAGACCTGGAGGAGATCGCCGCCGCGCTCGAGGACCAGACCGACTACGAGCACCGATGGCTGATCAACCCCCAGACCGGCGAGACCGTGTTCTGGACGACGGACGGCGGCATCGATGGACACGCGCCCGTCGACCTTGGCGATCTCGACCTGATCGGCATCGATCCGCTGCCGTCCTACGTCTGGTACCAGGACATGGCCGACTTCGCTGAGAGGATCAGTGACGCGGTGGCCGGCCGCCGACTCGCGCGAGCTATCCAGGGCAAGGGGGCCTTCCGCCGGTTCAAGAACGAGTTGCACGAGGAGTATCCGCACCTGCTGTCGGCGTGGTACGCCTTCCGCGGCGTGCGCGCGAAGCGGCGGGCGGTTGAATGGCTGGTCGACAACTCGCTGGTCGACGACGAAACGGGCGAGCGTTTCGTGGCCGAGCACCGAGATCTCGACCTTCCATGAGCTGGCGCCCGCGCCGCGCGACTTCCTGTACGACGAACGCACGCATCTGCCGGCGACTGGGCGTCACGGTGCGTCACGAATTCGCGGTGGCACTCGAGGCGCGGTCGTGCCGGTGACCGCGCACCCAGACAACGTCCGCTCGTGCCGAATTGAGTGTGGTCAGTGTGTTTGAGTCGCCCAGACCGGCTGCTGGGGCTCGTCGTTGTGCACGATGATGTTGGCGTGATCGGTCGGGCGGACCGTAGCGAAGTAGAACTGTTGGGAGGGGATGTAACGCCAGCGCCAGCGCCGTTCGACGTCGGCCCGAGTTAACACCCGGCGCTCTCGGATCACGGCACGATCGACAGTCTTGTCGAGGGCGGTCGACACGAAGATGCGCAGGTCCCACCGATCAATCAGTTCCGGGCGCATGAGGAAGACGCCGTCGAAGATCAGCACGGCGTCGGCGGGGGCAGTCGTGACCGGCGGGGACAGTGCAGTATCCGCTGTGCGGTCGTAGACCGCGTGTTGGAAGCGTCGATCTCCGCTTGGGCCGAGCGGAACCCGGTTCAGCGCGTCGTAGTTGTGGGTGTCGAAGTAGCAGCCTTCGGCCGAGTACTCGCCGCGCGGATAGCGCTGTGCCCGGGGGAAGAGGAAATCGTCGATCGTCGCGCGGATGACGTCGCGACCCTGTTCGCGCAAGGCGACGGCCAGCTCATCGGCGAGGGTGGTCTTGCCTGCGGCGGGCGGTCCGTCGATGGCAACCCGCATCGGGTGTGCGACTGTGACGGCCCCGACTGCCTCAGCCAGGCGGCCGAGCATCTCGTCGCGGGTGCCTTGGTCCATGCCCTGCCCCGTCCTAGTCTCGCGAAGGTCGCCATGTCGAGCCGACCTTATGCGCGCCAGCCCTTTCGCGCCTGCCAATGCCCGAGTGAGCGAGATTGCTGCATGCGGAAGTGGCTGCGGTCGTGGCGCAAACGCACTGTCATGCCGGTGCTGGTCGCTCGGTATTGCGTGACCGTTCTGCCGCGTCCCGCGCGGCCATCCGGTTCTGCCGCCTGGAGAGCGTTGCCCACCGACTGTAGTTGTGACGCACCGTGAGGTATGACTACCTCTCCTGCTTCCGGTCCCGGTGTCGTCTCTCCTGATCGTGTCGTTCTGCGTGCAGAGGCCTCTGCCTATCTCGGTCGGTACCGAGGTGACTCGCGGCTGCACACCGAGTCCGACCTGCGGATCTTCCTGACCTGGTGCACCAGCCATGATCTGGATTCGCTGTCGGCCACGCGCGCGGACATCGAGCGGTACGTACGCTGGCTCCAGGACGTGCGCCGCTTCCAGCCCTCGACCGTCTCTCGCCGCCTGTCGGTGGTGGTCGGCTTCTACCGTGTCTGCGTCATCGACGGCCTCCTGCCGCACTCGCCGGCCGACTACGTGCGCAGACCGGTGGTGCCACCGGAATCGCCCACCCTGGGCTGGGTCACCTGCAGTTCGAGGCCCTGATCACCACCGCACGGCAGTCGGCCAACCCGAACGACTTCGCGCTGATCGCCATGCTCGGCCTGCTCGGGTTGCGGATCTTCGAAACCTGCGGCGCCAACATCGGTGACCTCGGAGAGGAACACGGCCACCGCGTCCTTCGCGTCCGCGGCAAGGGCGGCAAAGTCGTCCTCGTTCCGCTGCCGCCTGCCGTGGCCAGGGCCGTGGGCCATGCGGTCGACGGTCCGATCCTGCGCAACACCCTCGGAGCGCGGATGGACCGGCATGCGGCAACCCGCCGGCTCAAGCACCTGGCCGCCACCGCCGGGATCCCGATGCCGGTACCGGCACCTTTCGGGCCGACGGTCGAGGGCTTGACCTTCGGTGGGTTAAACGGTGGTGAGCAGTGCGTCGAGCGGCCGCGGCAAGGTATCCCGGCCAACTGCCGCCTCAGCGAGCAGGCGTGCGTAGCGCAGGTTGCGGCGCGAGCTGCTGCGCAGGAACCGCCACATCTGGGCTTCGGGCTTCTGGCCGCGCCAGGCGGGCTGGCTCTGGAATGAGCGGAACGATCGGAGGTCGCCCTGCGAATCGAAGAGTGCTTCGACCCCTGCGGTGCCGACGGCGCGGATCAGCTCCTCCTCCAGATCGTTGACGCAGACGTAAAACCCGAGGTGCTCCATGTCGGTGCGCGTCCGAGGTGAGCCAACGTGGGTCACGTTCAGTCCGCGCCGGAATATCTCCTCCTCACGCAGGTCGCACAGACCGGCAAGTCGCACCCGGGTGACCAGGGGGCCCAACCTCGTCAGGAAGCGGCCGATCGCGTGCGCCCCGCCGATCGGCACGATCACGACCCGCTCGGCCTCGAGATCCCGGCCGCGGCCCACTGCGGCCGTTTCCAGTGCGATCTGGTCGCTGATGCCCTCGACGAGCACCACGGCTACGGCGGACTCGACCTTCGCTAGGGCGCGGGCCGTTGCCCGGATCGAGGCGGCATTGCCACCCAAGTGGCCATCGAGCGCCCTGCGGGCAAGCTCGCGGCCCTCGGTGACATCCATGGTGGTTTCCCGTCCGGTTGTGATAGCAGAGAACTCTCGCGCACATCCGCCCAGCGGCCTGGTCGGCCATTTGAGTCAACGTCGGCGTCACCGCCTACGACGTGTACGCCAACAACGCGCTGCTGACCACGGTCGGGGGCTCGGGTGGGTTACTGGCCTATGCGTCCATCGATACGCTCGCGCAACAGGTCGACGTGATCCATGTTGCGGGCGTACTCCTCGATCATTCCGACCAGCACCTCGCGCAGCGACATCGGCCCTCCACCGCTGCCATGCTGATTCAAAGGCTCGGTGCCGGTGATGTCGAGACTGGGCGCCGCGGCCATAAACCGCGTGGCGAAGTCCACCTCCGCACGCCATGCGTGCCACGCTTGCGCAACGACTTGGGGGTCGGGAACAGCACCATCGAAGTCACCGTCACGGTCGGTGTCGCAGCAGAACAGCCGGGGCAGGTGCTGTCCCGCCATCAGCCCCCGGAACGTCGCGCGCTCCACCTTGGCCAGGTGCCGCGCCAGCCCCAGCAGCGACATCGTCGAAGGCTCGACGGAACGCCGCGCCATCGCCTCCGCATCAAGACCTGCGCATTTCATCTCGAACATGAGGCGTTGACAGCGCATGGCTTCGACCAGCGTGGTGCGCTCGTTGCCCAACCTTGGTCCGTTCTCACGCGGGCCGTCGTCGGACGGCTCACCGTCCGCGGTGAACATGTCGGCTCGTCGGGTCGTGGCCATGGCCGCAATCATCGGTAATACGCCTATCGGTCGACCAGGGATTTAACTACGGCCCATCTCGTCGACAAGCTTCGCACCCGATACCGCTGAGCTACGCCGCGGCCGGCTGTGTTAGCGGCCAGGTGGGATTCCCCGCTGGCGGCCAGTTAGCGGGGGAGACAACTGGCCGCCACCCGTTACTGAGTGTTAGACGACGCGGGTGAGATCCATGGTCCAGTTGGTCCGCCAGGTGGAGCCGTCGTCGTAGGAGAACGCCTGCTCCCAGCGCGCGGTGTCCGGGCTCGGAGTGGTCCATTCGAATCGGATCTTCACCGCGTGGCCGCCCAGGACGTCGTCGCAGAAGAATCGGCCGCGGCCGTCGCTGAAGGAGTGTGCGCTAGAAGGCGTCGCTTGAGCGATCGGCGAACTACATCCAAGTAGTTCGTTCCAGTCCGGGCACCCTGGCTGACCTAGCCGAGAGGCGAGCGGGGCTCAGCTCGACCAGTACATGACTGGTTCAGCCGAGGCCGGTCCCGACTACGCCGAATTCAGGTCATTCCCCCGACGGGTCCAATTCGCGCAAAACGCCTGGCCATTGAGGTTTGACCGTTTAGCGCGTAGGGTCCAGATGTCGCTCAGGTCCCCAGTGGCTGACAGTCTGCAACGCCGCGCGGACGCAATCACGCCGAGGCGACCACGACCGAGCAGACCGCCGTGTGCAGAAGTTATCAATGTGTCAGGCCGGGACCCTGCTCACCTGCGTCGTGGTCGGTACCGGTTGACGGTATTTTGCGCTGTAGCGCGATGCCCGCCTCTGAATGCACCGGTCACGCTCTGCTCGCGAGTCGGCTGAGCCCGGCCGTCATCGTCGCCCGAACCGCGCTGTCGAGTCCACTTTGCACCGAGGACACCCACGCGGCCTGGGTCAGGCCGGGCTCGACCGGTCCAAGGAACTGAGCACGACGTCCGTTCGGCCTGGCCACGGATTGCGGTCCTGAGTCATCTGGCCGCACCCCAGACGCGAGAAGAGAAGTCATGGAAACAGCACAAGTCCGAAATGACGCCAGTCGCCCGGCCAAGCAGAAGATCTGCATCGTCGGGGCCTCCGGAAAACTCGGGCAATACATGGTGCAACACGCGCTTGACCGCGGCTACGAGGTCGTCGGCGTGTGCCGGGAAGGCAGCGTGGGCAAGCTCGACGCGTTCAAGGGCCGCATCACCGTCATTCCGGGAGCGACAGACGACCGCGACGTCATCAGACGCGCGGTTACCGGGTGCGACGGCGTGTTGACCGTGTTGGTTCCGCGAGGGGTCCACCACTACTCGGCGGGAACGGCCCAGGCGGTCCTCGACCACGCACGTCCCGGAGCACGCCTCGTCTTCTCGTGCGGGTGGCACATCACGCGCGACGGCCGGGACGTGTACTCGTGGAAGCTCAAGGCCATCGTGAAGGTCGCCGGTCCACTGGCGAAACTCGCTCGCTTCGCCGACCTCGACGACCAGGTGGAAGCCTGCCGCCGGGTGTTCGCCAGCGACACGCGGTGGACCGTTGTGCGGGGCAGTGACCTGGAGGAGGGCGACAGTCAGGGCCTACCCGTGTGGAGCGAACATGCGGGTGACCCGATTCTCAAGAGCAACATCACGCGCCGAGTGGACTTTGCCCTATTCATGGTTGAAGCCCTCACCGACGACGAGCTCGTCCATGAGGCACCGGCAATCGTCGGCCGCCAAACACCCTCGGCACTCGCGCACGCCGTCGCCAATCGGGACGGGTCGACATGAGCCCAGCAAGACCGAAAGGAGCTCCGATGACCTCGCTGAGGAAGATCGCGCTCGTCGCGGGCGCGCTCTACCTGCTCACCTTTGTCTCGATCCCGACCCTGGCTCTCTACGGTCCGGTGCGCGAACCGAACTACATCGTCGGCCCCGGCCCGGACACTGCCGTCATGGTCGGCGGCGTCCTGGAGATGATCGTGGCCCTCGCCTGCATCGGCACCGCGGTCGTGCTGTATCCGGTGGTCAAGAGGCAAAACGAAGCGGTCGCGTTGGGCTTCGTCGGCGTACGGGTCCTGGAAGCCGCCACCATCGTTGCTGGCGTCGTGATCCTGATGTCGGTCGTGACCTTGCGGCAGGCCGGAGCCGGAGCAGATGCGTTGGTCACCGGCCAGGCGCTGGTCGCCATGCGTGACTGGACCTTCATGCTCGGCCAAGGCTTCCTCCCGGCCGTGAACGCCCTGTTGCTGGGCTTCCTGCTGTACCGGTCGCGCCTGGTGCCGCGGGTTCTTCCCCTGCTCGGATTCATCGGAGCGCCCCTGCTCGTCGCTTCCGCCGCCGCCACGTTGTTCGGCCTCTGGGAACAGGCGTCCGCGCCGTCGGCGCTCCTGACCATCCCGATCGCACTATGGGGAGCTGTCCCTTGGCGTCTGGTTAGTGGTCAAGGGCTTCAAGCCCTCACTCATCACAACTGGCATGGGCGCCACCAGCACCCCGCCCGCCAGCCGCGTCCCCACCCTCTCTGGGCAGAGCATCTAACCGCCGAACACACGGCCGGGGCCCACAAGGCCCGGCCGCTGTCCGCGCCGCCAGACGGGCGCGACGCACGCTTCTGCCGCCGACCGGGCGCGGCTCTCAATAGTTGATCGCTGCGGCCGAACGTCCGGACGTGCCCGATGAGAGTCCATCGTTGCTGAGAGTGCATCGTTGGGCATCAGGCTATGGATGCTGACGCTAGCCGCTTTACACGACGCGGACGTGCAACGCCGTGGCGTCCGGTTCCGAGGCGAACCGCGCAGCGAACTCGTCCTGCAACGAGAACAGCTCGGCCATGGGCGCCGGCCGCCGGGTGGTGCCAGCGAGGTCCTGGTGCGCTTCGCGCGACCACAGAAACGGGTAGACCGTCATGCCGTGCGACAAGGGCAACCCGCGTGTCTCCTCTTGCCAGCCCGGCCAGCGCAGGGACTCGTAGAACTGGCCGGTACCACCCTCGGCGATCCATGACAGCCAGGCGCCGTGACCAGCGCCGAAGGACTCCCACTCCAACGTGTCCGGCCCGAAGTAGCACACCTCGCCGGGCTCCCCGGGGCGGCCGATGGTCGCCGGATCGGGGCCGTTGACCTCGAATCGTCCGCCGAGCACGTCGTAGCCGACCACCAGCGCCGCGGGCGCCTGCTCATCGCCCGGCAGGCCGTTGACCTCCGCCAGCGAGGGCAGACCGCGCTCGCCACCACCGCCGAGCACACGCAGCCAGCCGTCGTCGACCAGCAGACCACCGGTGTGCAATGCCAACGCACCCAGCCGCGACCGCGTGGAGACCTGCAGGCGGTACAGGCTGTCCCGCCCGACGGTTGCAGAGACCGGCAAGATGTTGATCTGCGGATTCGACAGCAGTTCCATCTCGAGCGCTGGCCACGCCGGATCGGATGTAGCCGTCAGCTCCTCTACGGTGCGCATCCGATCATCATGCCCCGGCCGCTGCACGTCGGCGAAGTGCGTCCCGCTGACCCGCTGACCCCGGTCGAGCAGCCTGACTGCCACCAGGTGGAGTTGGTTTGTGGGGTCGTGCGGGGACGCCCTCATCTGGGCCGCGGTCCTAGGGCAATGAAACAAGTAGTCGAGATCAGTGCGTTCATGGGGTCAGCCGACTCGCCAAGCGGCCGGGTCTACACCGCCGGGCACCGGCGCCGCCGAGTCGTAGGGCTACCGAGTCGTAGGGCTACCGGGTCGTAGGGCTACCGAGTCGGCCGCAGCACGTAGGGGGCCGGCCCCCAGTACCAAGGGCCAGCGAGGTTCAGCAGCTCCGGATCGACCGCGGGCAGCGGCGCCACGGCGCCGGGATCCGCGGCTCCCGCTCGGCGACCGTCCGCACCAGGTCAGCGGCGGTTCGCTGGGTAGACGAACGCCCGGTCGAAGTCCGCCGTCGTTCGCCACCGCCCGTCGGCGTGCGTCGCGGTTTGTTACTCCGTTGGGCGTGCACCCACGCCCCGTCCCGGCCCGCGGTGGTCTGCGCCACCGTGATGGCCAGCCTCACCGCGTGGACCAGCCCACCGATGACATCGCCCTGCTGGCGATCCGCGCCGCCGAGGGCAACCGCGACCGGGTCCTGATCACAGCGCTGACCAGGGCCGTCAGCCGGCCTCGTGGTTCCGCTCCGGCTCAGACCCGTCTCTGCGCGGTGACCCGGACTCGCCGCTCGGTCCCGGTCCGGCCCCGCCGGTCGGGTCCGGCCCACCCTGCTCGCCGGTCAGCTCCGCGTCGGGCTGATAGCGGTACGCCGCCTCCCGTACCGCCGAGTCGGACTCCAGTCCGGCGCCGAGCGCGCCGCCGACCGTCGCCAGCGAGCTGGCCAGCCAGCCCAGCTTGACCTGGTGGGCGACGCCGGCCGGTCGGCCGGTGGATTCAGCGAGCAGGTCCCAGGGGACGAGGGCGATCGCCCCGATCATAGTCAGCGCGGCGAGCGCCACGTACAGCGCGAGGACGCCGATCACCACGGTGAGCACGGTGACCACGTTGAAGAGGACGACCTGCTCCCGGGCACCCGGGTCGCGCGGAACCCGCTCCCAGAGGCGCGCGCCGAGCACCATGGTCAGCACCACCGCCAGGACGGAGCCGGCCGCGAGCAGGCCGAGCCGCAGGTTGCCCAAGGCCGCCGACAGCTGCCAAATATCGGCGCTCACCAGGGCGAGGACGGCGGTCGCGAATGCACCGACCAGCAGCCGGGAGAGCCGGACGGCCAGCCGCCACGGCCGGTTGGCCCGGAGCATGCCGAGCAGCAGCCGCAGGTTGCCTCCGATCACCCCGGCCAGCAGGCCGATGCCGGACGCCTGGTGGTTCACGCGCGCGCCGAGTTCCTGGGCCCGCCGTCCGGTGGCCAGGCGCCGCCGGCGCGGGCCGGCCCGTACCGGGTCGCCGACTGCGTCGGTATCGCCGATCAGTGCCGCGAGGAGCCGGTCCCCGGCCTCGGCCATCCGCCGGGCCACGGCGACGGGGCCGAGCGCGGGCATGGAAAGGACCGCGACGCCGTGGGTGGTGCTGGCGTGCGCGACCACGGGCCGCCGCGCGGTCTGCAACGGCAGGTCCGTCACACAGAGGACCAGACTCCAGCCCTCGGCCAGCATCCGGCGCCGGGTTGCCTCGATGAGCTGACCGAGGTCGGCCGGCCCTTCGACGAGCCGTGCCACCTGGAGGCGTACCGCCCAGTCGACCTCCGGGACGCGGCGGCGGAGCCGGTCGGCGAGCTCCGTGGCGGCCTCCCGCGCCAGGTCGGCCGCGGCCCCGGGGGCGGCCACGACACCCACGACGACGGACCCGCGCCCGGTCACCACACTCCCGGAGCCGGCCCGGCCGCTCCCCCGGGCGTGGCGCCGGTCCGTGGCGCCGTCGTCAACACTCGAGGTCGTCCTTCAGGATGCTCATCGCCATCTTCAGCCGCTCGGTGTAGAGCGGCAGCAGATCCTCCTTGATGGCCGCCCCAGGCCGGCTCGTCCACCGGGTTCAGGGCGTACGTCCACTCGATGCTCGTGGTGCCGTCCTCCTGGTCGCTGACGTACCAGGACCCCTCGATGCTGTCGACCACCTCGCGCAGCCGCTGCGAGCTGAAATTGTCGACCCGGTACGAGAACGAGTTCGGCGGCTCCACCGTCAGTAGTTCGTCCTCGTTGGTCGAGCCGTCGTCAGAGGTGTTCGTCCGGCGCACGCCTGGGGTGTTCCAGCCGGTGGTGACGCTGCTGGCCACGATTGCCGGCGAGTGTCCAAATCTGGGAAAGATGTGGCTCAGGTCGACGTCGATGACGTACTCGAAAACCTGGCCGATGGGAGCGTTGATGGTACGGGTGACCCGGACGAAGTCGTCCCCCACCTCGGTGCAGTCCCGGTCGACGCCCATCGCCGCCTCCCGTCCCTTTCGGCCTGGTCCAGCTAGTCCCCGGTAGGCGCCGACTCATTCATCGGCGCCCGGCGGCCACGCCGGACCCGCCGGTCAGGGCTGGTACTGGCTGCGGGTGCGGGGCAGCCACTGGGGGTGCTGGTCGCGCAGGTAGCGGATCAGTCCCTCGCGTAGGTCGCAGCGTAGGTCCCAGGCGCTGGCGCCGTCCGCGGCCGAGGCCTGCACCTGGATGACCACGGTCTGCGGGGTGGCGTCGACCATCTGGAGCACCCACCGGTCTCGATCCCACAGCGGTGAGGACTCGACCAGTCGGCGTGCCTCCCGGCGCAGGTCGTCCAGGTCGGCGGTGTGGTCGACATGTAGCTGGATCTTGCCGATTACCCGCGACTCGTTCCGGGTCCAGTTCTGGAACGGCCGCTCGGTGAAGTACGTGGTCGGCAGGATGAGCATCCGTTCGTCCCAGAGCCGGATTACCACGTTGGTCAGTTTCACCTCTTCGACCCGGCCCCATTCGCCGTCGACCACCAGTACGTCGCCGACGTGCAGCCCGTCGGCGAAGGCGACCTGGATGCCGGCGAACGCGTTGCCGAGCGCGGTTCGGGCGGAGAGGCCGATCACCGCGCCGACCACCCCGGCCGAGGTCAGAATGGAGATGCCGAAGAGGCGTACCGGCCGGAAGGTGATCAGGATCAGGCCGACTGCGAGGACCGTGACAACGGCCACCGTGAGCCGCCGCACCGGGCGGATCTGGGTGCGGGCCCGCCGGACCCGCCGGTTGGTGACCGGATCGCTCGGCAGTCGGCTGAACGCGACCGCTTCGGCAACGTTCAATGCCTTGATCACCAGCCACGCACTGACGGCGACCAGGACCAGCTGGATGGCGTGCCGCAGATAACGCTGCCACTCGGCCGGTCCGGGCGGCAGCGCGTAGTACAGCGCCCCGACCAGCAGGATCGCGGCCGCCGGGCGGCGGCAGGCGTCCCGCAGCGGCTCCAGCAGCCACTTGTAGCGGCCACGGGCACCCCGGCGGATCAGCACGCCGGAGACCAGGTCCACGACCACGGCCGTCGCCAGCGCGGCCAACACGATCAACGCGGTACGCATCAGAAGCCGTTCACCGTGATCCCGATGCCGCCTCTCCTGGGCTCGCGACCGCACTCCCGCGTTCAGAGTGTCATCAGATCCGGTGGCAAGCGGCGGATATCGGGAATGCCAGACGGCCGTGACCGACGTCCGGCGGCTGCCGAACGAGACGGTCGGCCCGCCCGCAGGCTTCCTGCGAGCCGGCGCAGGATCCATGATCGGCACCCTATGGCCGGTCGCCGACCTGCCGTGGCCGCTCATGCAGCGCTATCAGCTGCTCTTGGGCGTGCCGGAACGTGCGGCCCGGTGCCGTCCCCCGAGGCGCTGCGCGCGGCCGAGCGCTGGCTGGCCGGGGCAGGCGACGCGGAGCTGGCGGCGTACTTCGCGGGCGAGCCCGCGCCCGCCGAGGCACCGCACGACGAGCGTTGGCTATTCGCCGACTCGCATTACTGGGGCCGAGTGCTGTCGGGCCGGTGCAGGACGCGGGCAAGGTGAACGCGGTCCACACGCGGAAAGTACATCGGCGCGGTTGTGTTCGGTCCGCCGGAGCGGTCTCTGCGGCCTCATCCCTGGCCGTGACAGATGCACGGATCTGCCGCCGACCGGGCGCACTGGCTAGGCTTCCGCCTCGTCAAACGGCTCGTCACTCCACCGCTACCACGCCTGGTCGCCATCGATGTGGAGCAGGAACTCACGAACCTCCTGGCCCTCCGGACGCCGAAGTGTCACGGCGTTACGGACTGCCTCGCACGTACGCTCCCAGGACTCGACATCCTCATCGACGCCATTGAGTACCCGCAGTTCCTCGACGAGAAGCGGCCGGACCTCCGCGAGCCCTCCCTTTAAAGCGACACGAGCGTTCCGCCATGGGAAGTCGCCACCAGTCTCCACGAGATCAGCAAGTATCTTGCCGTCGTCGCGCCGGTGGAGCGCCCAGGTGCCGCCGTAATGATCGCTCACGATGACGACGCTAGTGACCGCAGAGAATTGCCTGCTGACTCGTACCCGACTTCGGCCCGGCCACTGGTCACACCGGCCATCGTCTGATGCACGCTTCTGCCGCGGACTGCGCTAGAGGGGCGACGATTCCCGGCGGGCCGCTTCAACGGCTTTCCGCATCACGTCTCGCACGCGCGTCGGCCCCGCTGCCAGAGTTCCTCGAACTCTCTCATCGTGACCAGTTCAAGGGCCGGCTGACCGCCACCAGGGCTCTCGGGGAACCGCGCCTCCGGGACGATGCCGTAGTGGCGTTCGTAGTCAACGACCGCAGTTGTGCCGCCAAGGTCCCTGGCATGAAGCACCTCATCGAGTGACGCTGCGGCGACAACGGCCTGGCCGCTGGCCTGAACCTCAACATGTCGCCTTGCCCACCGCTGATCGTCGAGTTCCTCGTAGCACCACAGATCGCTGTCGGCCCGATACCAGCGGACGTACGTCGCCACACCGTCAGTATCGGCTACGGCGACTTGACCGAAGGCGCCGGAAGCGCACCGTTCTGCCGTGATCCGGAGACGCCGCGTTGGTCGCCTCCCGCAAACTTGGCAAATCTGCCATAGCGACTGAGAAGATCGTGACAATCCGCCAGCGGTGATTCGACCCATCGGTGATCAGCGAGTCTCGATACGGCGAATCGCCGCGATGTCATCGATCCAGCTGCTCAACTTGGTGATCTTGACGATGTCGCCGGTTCTTGGGGCTTGGATGATGAGCCCGTCGCCGAGGTACATGCCGACGTGGCGGGGGTTGGCCATGGTGCCTTGGCTGCCGGGGATGAACACGAGGTCGCCGGGTAGCAGAAGCGTCGGGTCGGCCGCCGGCTTGCCGGCGTTGAGCTGGTCGGTGGTGACCCGCGGGATGGAGATGCCGGCGGCCCGGTACGCCGATTGCATCAGCGAGGAGCAGTCGCATTGTTTGTCGGGGTCGCCGGAGTGCGGGTCGGTGCAGGAGCCGCCGAAGTGGTAGGGCGTGCCGAGTTGGTTCACGGCCCAGGCGATGGCGGTCGCTACGGCGGGTGGGGTGTTGGCGGGTAGCGCGAACCCGGCGGGGAGCGCGTCGAGGGCGTCGGTGGTGCAGGCGGCGAGGGTGTTGGTCAACTGCTTCACGAGGTGCAGGGCGTCGTCGGTCCACGTGGCGTAGGCGTCGGGGAACGCGGACAGCTGGACGGCTTGCGCGGCCTGGGTGAGCGGCATCGTCTGCCAGCCGGGCACGGTCTGGAGCTTGTCGAAGAACTTGCCGGCCTGGTAGGCGGGCTCGGACAGTTGCGCGATGGTGCCCCAGCCTTGGCTGGGGCGTTGCTGGAAGACGCCGATGGAGTCGTGGTTGTTGCGGTCGCCGAGGAAGGGCAGGTTGCGCAGGGCGGATTCCTGCATGGCGGTGGCGACGGCGACGATCCAGCCCCAGCGGGGTACGCCTTTGGCGACCCCGACGTCGATGATCGTTGCGGTGATGTCGAGTTGCTCGGTGTCCCATCGGCCGGGGCCGGGCGGCTGCCCGGAGGGGCGTATGGCGGGCGGGGCGGCGATGGCGCATCCGCCGGGGCCGCCGCCGGTGACGGAGGACAGCAGCAGGAGGGGCAGGCCGAAGCAGGCGGTGACGACGACGGTGACGACGCCGATGATGATCTTTGTCATGGTGATGACCTCTCGGGATAGTGAGAAAGGGCCGGTCTGCGTGAGGGTGCGCGGCCGGAGGCCGCGACGTGAGTTCTAGAGGCGGTAGAGAAGGGGGAGTAGTTCGGCGTGGGTCTCGCGGAGGAGACCGGTGATCAGGGTGCTGGCCGGGAACAGCGGGTGGCCCCTGTCGACGGGGTGGCGTAGCGCCAGTCCCAGTGGCCGGGCTCCAAGCT
The DNA here is from genome assembly GCF_036059255.1 of Micromonospora sp. NBC_00389. Classification (NCBI taxonomy): domain Bacteria; kingdom Bacillati; phylum Actinomycetota; class Actinomycetes; order Micromonosporales; family Micromonosporaceae; genus Micromonospora; species Micromonospora sp. NBC_00389. The sequence continues at coordinate 4,364,758 of NZ_CP107947.1, forward strand.
GGGCACGTACCAGAGGGCGTTGGTGACATCGAGGAACACGGCGCCGTTGATCTGTGGGACGAGCAGGGTCAGGGGTTGGCTGGCGCAGGTGGCCAGGCAATGGCACTCGGGGTTGTTGTAGATCGAGCGCGGTTGGCCGTGGTGGATCGGGCAGCGGCAGTCGCAGGCGCGCTCGCGGGCATTGCGGTAGGTGCGGTGCATAGATGTCTCCCTCGGTCGTGAAGAACGAAAAGGCCGTGGGCCGTCCACATGGGCGGCCCACCTTGAGCGGTCGGGTCAGTCGATGGACCAGCCGAGGACGTTGGCGGCCTGGCGTAGCAGGTGCCCGATGACGAGGCCGGCGTCGTCGACGTCGGCGCGGGTGTCGATCTCTGTGGCGTTGTCCCAGTCCCAGGTGCCGTTGGCCATGGCGGGGACGTGCCAGAGGTCGCCGCCCTGGTCGAGGAAGAGTGCGCGGCCCCGCTGGTTGGCCAGCAGCGTGATGGGTTGGGTGGCGCAGGTGATGGTGCAGGCGCAGCCGGGCTCGTTGTAGGTGGTGCGCGGCAGGCGGTGGTGAATGATGCAGCGGCAGTCGCAGACCCTGCGCCACGGTGGCGTGTACGTCACGGGTTCCTCCGCAAGGGGTGAATGCGCGGACGCCTCGGTCGCCGCCGGCGTAGGGGCGGCTTCCGAGGCGTACGCGGTGGGGACGGGTGGTGTCAGGCCGTCATCGGGTCGACGGCGGGGTGCTGGAGATGGCGTGTGGTCCGAGGAGCAGGTCGTCCTGGATCTGGCGGGTCTCCTGCACGGTGAGCAGGTGGGCCGGCAGGCGGGGCACGTGTTCGCGCCAGGCGCGGTAGAGACGGTGGGTCCCGTCGATGAGCAGCGGGCCGGGCGGGTGTCCGCTGATGCTGAGCTGGCCCACGATCAGCGGCTGGCTCAGGTCGGTGGTCATGGCATAGGCCCGGTTGAGGGCGGTGCTGGTCGGGCCGATGAGGCTGGTTGCCCACGTGTTGGGGTTGTCGAGATGGGCAAGGCCATACGCGGCGGCCCACGCCGGCACGTCCACGGGCCGGGTGTCGCGGGGCGACGCCGCGATCAGCGCCTGCGCGGCGTCGATCGAGAACACCCACGACCCGAAGTGGAACCACTGGGGTAGCCGAGGGCCGGTCACTGGTGGTCCTTCTTCGCGGTGACGCGGGTGTAGATCGCGACGCAGCGCAGGATCAGCTCGTGTGACGGCAGGGTCAGCAGCCGTTGCCGCTTGTCGTCGCGGAGCTGGTCCCAGATGAGGACGGTGACGCTGGCCGACCACAGGTCGACGAGGACACCGTCGATCTTGGCGTGCTGCCGGTCGGCGACGATGCGCCACAGCGTGTCGATGAGCGTGGGGTCTCCGGGTGGATGGTTGGCGTCGTCGGGTCGGGCGGCTTCGGGCAGCAGAGCGGAGCAGTCCTCGCAGGTGGACTCAACGCGTGGCGGGTCTTCGGTCTCCCACCGCTGGACGTCGGCGGCGGGCAGGCCACACACGGACTGTCGGAGGTCGCGGGGGTGGCGGATGTGGCCGATCATCGGCCGGCCGTTCCGTCTGATCCGCGCCGCCTGGTGCTCGGCGGTGCCATGGGGTGTGTCCGTTCTCTGCGGGCCGGGGCAGCGGTCGGTGGACCGCTGCCCCGACGGATCGAGGTGCGGTCAGACCGTCAGCAGGTCGAAGGCGGCCACCTTCAGCTCACCGACGTTGCCGGTGAGCACCCGGTTGGCGCGGGCGAACTCGTTCTTGGCGGGCTGGTAGTGGTCGAGGTACTCGGTGATGGCCTGGTAGCCCGCCCACCTGCTGCCGGCGATGGCCTTCTGGGTGTCGGCCTCGCGGATCAGGTACTTGAGGGTGCCGAGCCGCTGCTTGGCGTTGTTGCGGGTCTGGTCGGAGGCGTTGTCCTTGACCTGCCACACCTCGCCGACGACCTTCTCGAACTCGCGCATGGTCAGCTCGGTCTGGAGCATCCGCTCGGCGGCCTTCTCGAAGGTCTCCATGTACGTCCACATCAGGCCCAGCGCCTCGCGGGCCTGGCTGATCTGGGAGTTGACGTTGGAGGTGTGCCGGAACGTGTAGTGACCGACCGAGTGGGCGAAGGCCGCGCGCTGCGTGTTCGCGCAGATCACCCGGATCGGGCTGGCGTCCACCCGCAGGGCGGCGGTGCCGTCGTGGGAGGTCGTGCCGATCAGGTAGAGGTCCAGCCGGTCCACCCCGGCGATCTCCATCGACGTAGGCAGCTTCATGGTGACGAACACGCTCTTGCCCCGGCGGAGGCTGCCGGCGGTCTCGAAGTGGGCGCCGCCCACCTGATCGACCAGGCGGTCGAGCATCTCGGCGCACTGCTCGTTCTGGACCACCGTGTAGTCGGTGCCGACGATGCCCAGGTACTCGGTGCCGCCGGTGACGGGGTTGCGGCGCACGGTCATCCGCTTGTCGTCGGCGGGGATCTGCACCTCGACACCGTCGACGAGGTCGATGCCGACGGTGCGGATGGTGCGCACGCCCCAGTCGCCGAGGCGGGCGGCGGCCATGATCTCCTCTGCCTTCATGGTGTCCTGGGTGACGGTGCCGAGCTGGTGCCAGGCCGACAGGCGGGCGCTGGCGAAGGCGGTCGTTCCGTCGGCGAACGTCTCGAGTTCGTGCGGCACGGGTTTCTCCTTTTCGATGTGTCGTGGGGGCCGAGCGCATGCGCTCGGCCCCCGCGATGGGTGGGGATGGTGCGGGTCAGGACTGTTCGGCGTGGCCTTCGCCGGTCGCGGTGGGGTAGGCGAGGGCCATCGGTTCCTCGGTGACCTGAATGAGGTGACCGGTGGCGGCGGCGTGCAGGCAGTAGTTGATGACGGCGCTGGTGCCGATGGGGCGCCCGTCGAGGGTGGCGGTGATCCCGCGGGCGATCTCGTGCGGCTTCAACGGATGCCTGGCCTCTCGGCGAGGTAGTCCAGAACCAGGTCGGACAGTGGTCGGACGTCGGGCATGAGGGTGCTCCAGTCGCGTCGCTGCGGGACCGCAGGTTGGCCCGGCCCCGCAGCGTGATCGGCGTGTACCGGGTCAGGACTGCTCGGCGTCGTTGTCGTCCTGCCCGGGGTGGTCCGCGCTGGCGTGCGCGGTGGGGTTCTGGTCGGGCTGCGCCGGGTAGGCGAAGGTCAGCGGCGCATCGGAGACCAGGAGGATCCGGCCGGCGGCGGCGGCCTTGGTGCAGTTGTTGCGCACCGCCCCGGAGCTGACCGCGCGACCGAGCTGTCCGCTGATGGCGGTGGCGATGTCCTGCGGGCTCATCGCCCGGCCCGGGTTCGCGGCCAGGACGTTGAGGGTCAGCTTCTCCAACTCGCCCCGGCCGAACGGCTGGCTGCCGTCGGCGTTGGCGCTCGCGTCGCCGCGGCCCACGCTCGCGGTGATGCCCGGCGTACGTTGCGGCGTGCGACGGGGCAGGGTGACGACGTGGGTCTCGCCGTCCGACGCGATGACATGCAGCGTGCCGTCCGCCCGGATCAGGGGCAGCACCGCCGCCGTGGCGCTCGGCGCCGTCGCCAGGCCGCGGATGACCTGGTAGCACAGCGGGCAGCGGGGCGGCTCCGGGTTCGGGCCGACCTCGCTGGCCTTCGTCGGGCCCGGGATCCACCGCTCCGGCAGGCCGGGCAGCCGGCGGGCGGCGTCGGCCTGCTCCATCGCGGTCAGCAGCCGCGAGGCGGTCGGGTGACTGATACCGCTCTCGGCGACGATCACGTCGAGGGTCGCGCCGGCGTCGCCGTAGTCGGCCAGGACACCCTTGATGGCCATGACCTTGCGGTCACCGGGTCGAGAGGGCTGCACGGCGGTGACCGTCGGTGCCTGCTCGTCCTCGCCACGGTCGGCGTCGTCGTCGGGTGTGTCGTCGGGGTCGGTCGCGTCGTCGCTGTCGATCTGGCTGCCGGGCTGGTCGGTCGTCTCGGTGTCCGGCTTGTCGGCGGCGTCGCTGCAGTCGTCCGGTCGGTCGTTCTTGGCGTCGGCGCCGTGGACCGCATCGGTGAGCTGGTGGCCCATCTCCATATGCGGCTGGTCGTTCGCGTTGTCGGCGTCAGGGTCGCCGACGTCGGTCTCGTCGGCCGCGTCGGCAGGCATGAGGGCCTCGGCGTCGCTCGGCGTAGCGAGGGTCCACCGGGCGGGGGTGCCCTCGGCGGGGTCGGCGCCGGTGTCCACCGCGACGATGACACCGGCGTCGGCCAGGGTCTTGATCGCCTTGTCAGCGGTCGAGCGGGGCTTGCCCGACTTGTCGGCCAACTCGTGGAGGTTGCCCTGACCGAGGTCGGTCAGGGCGTCGAGGACGGCCTGCGTGGCAGGCGTCAGGGACAGGTGTTCCATCAGGGTTTCCCTCCTCGGGAACTGGTGGGGACGCCTGGCACGGTGGTGTGCCGGGCGGTGGTGCGTCGGGTCGCGGGCAGCGGTCGGTGCGGCAGGCGCGTGACGTAGTGCGCTGCCGAGGGGTGCGGCCCGGTGGTCGTGGTGGTGGGTGGTGCCGCGCCGGCCGGTCAGTGGCCGGGGACGGCCTCGTCGGCGGCGGCCTGCAGGATGTAGAGGCGGTCCTCGGTCGGATCGCGGTAGATCCCGGCGTCGGCGTGGGACAGCCACAGCGGGTTGACGCTGCCGGGCGGGCGGAGCCTGGCGTCGGACGTGCCGACCTTGATGTGGGTGGCGTGTCCGGCGAGGTTCTGTCGGCGGCAGGAGTCGGTGTGTGGCAGGACGACCAGGACCGTGTCACCGGGGGTGACGTAGCGCCGCCGCACCGACCGGCCCGGGTTCGCTTCGGCGTACGCGGCCCGCGCCTCGTCGCCGATGAGGGTGTCGATCCAGTTGCGGGTGTACCGGTACTCGCGGGCCAGTTCCCTGATGGTCTCCACCGGGCTGGCGACCGTGTTGGTGGAGCCGTTCAGGTCGTCGTCGTTGATCAGTAGGGTGCGCAGCCGGTCCACCGCGAGCAGCAGTTCGGTCCGCAGGTGCCGCAGGGTGGCGGCGGCTTCGGGCAGGTGCGCGGCGGCGGGGATGGGGTCGGTGGCGTGTTGGTCGAGGGTGCGGTCGGTCGTCGCGGTGATCCAGCGGCTGATCGTGTCGAGGTGCGGCATGGGGTTCCCCGCGTCAGGTGGTGAGGTGGGCGAGTTCGGCGGGGTCGAGTTGGTCTGGGGTGCGGTTGCGCCAGGTGTCGGAGTGGCGTAGGTGCCACCAGCGCAGCAGGGACCGGCAGGCGGGGGCGAGGTCGTCGCACGCGGGCAGGGGATACGCCATCGTGGGCGGGGGCTGGTGCAGCGAGGCGATGTACGCGGTTGGCGTCCACCCAAGGGCGCTTTCGCTGACCTCGCCGATGACACGGTCCGAGTAAGGGATGTCGAAGGCGCTGGCGGCCTCGCTGTCGGGCAGCACCAGCCAGGTGTCTGCCTCGCTGCGGTGCAGGGTGGCGACGCCGCGCGACGGATCACCGGGGTACAGCAGGAGGTGCCGCTGGTCGCGGTCGCCGATCGTTCGGTGGTTGCGCCAGGCGCGGTAGGCGCCAACGAGCACGGTTGCGAGGACGATGTGTCGCTCGCGGGCGACGAGCGCGTCGGTGAGGGCTTGGTGGTAGCCGGCCATGTGCAGGTCGGCGCGGGCGGCCAACCCCTGTCGTGCCCGCTCGGCGAGCCCACCAGTGCGGGCGAGGGCCTGGTCGAGCGTGGTGGTGCTGTCGGTGAACTCGCGGGCGGTTTTGTGTAGGACGCGGGCGAGGTCGCCGAGGGCGTCGAGGGTGGCCGTGTCGTGGCGCCAGAGGTGCTCGGGTAGGACGTCGTTGGTGTCGGCGGCGATGCGCCGCAGCGCGGGATCGGTCAGGAACACAAGTTTCTCCTTCGCAGGCGGTCGGGTTGTGGGCATGGCGGGGACCGGTCGCAGCGGGGCTGCGACCGGTCCTCGGTGTGGTTAGGCGGTTAGGCGATGGTGACGGCGCACAGTCGTGCGCTGGAGCGCAGGCTGCGGAGGTAGCCGCATGCCTCGTTGAGGAAGCGGAACCGGTCGGCCACGGAGTCACTGGCCGGCATGAGTAGGCGGCCGTCAGTGGTGATCAGCGCGTCGCCGATCAGCGCGATGCGCCAGTACAGCCCGACGTAGGTGGCCTCGCCTGCCTGGTAGACGGACAGCTCGTACGGGTTGAAGGAGAAGGCGAGCATCGCCAGGACTCCGGGTTGCTGCTCGAAGCGGCGGCGGGCCTCGGCCAGGCTCACCTTGGTCGGGTCCGCGTGGTGCTGGGCGAGGTAGTCCTCGAAGGGACGGGCCGGACGGGTTGTCGCGGCGATGTGGGTGTGCCAGGCACGCCAGCGCAGGGCGGCGTGGTGAGCAGCCTTGGCCGCGGTGCCGGTGAGGTCGAGGCGACCCTTGCGGCCTCCGGCGGCCATGGTGAGCGCGCCGAAGCGGCGGGCGGCGTCGAGGAGGTAGTAGCCGAGGAAGCGGGTCAGCCAGCCGATGAGGCGGCGGTGGCGGACGTGGTAGCGGCGGGCCGGGGTGCCGTTGGCGTGCAGGAGGTCGTTGACCTTCTCCGAGGCGGCGAACCAGTCGGCGTCTTCGCCGGGGGCGAAGCAGACGGTGACGACCGGGGCGGTGAGCGGCATGGACGTGGGCATGGCAGGGTGCTCCCTTCGGGCAGGAGTGGGCGTGGAGGGTGTGCGTCGTGGTGCCACCGGATCGCTGCGTCCGGGCCGGGAAGCTGCCGTGGAGGGCGCGGGGCGTGGATCACGAGCCGACCGGGAGGTGGGCTGTGGGTGATCCCGCTGGCGCGGGCAGGTCCAGGGGACAGACGGGCGGCGGTGCGAGCAAAAGAAGAAGCTGCACCGTAGCGTCGCGACCTGACAGCGCCAGCTCTGTCAGGATTGCCGTCCATGCCTCTGAGCTGCGCTGACAGGATTTCCTCGCGGGACTGTCAGGGTCTGTCAGAGCACGAAGCCGCTCTCGTCGTAGTTCGGGTTGTCTGCCACGGGCTGGCCGTGGTCGCTGGGCAGCTCGGTGAGCCGGACTCGGCCGGTGGCGCCGCCAGGAAGCCAGACCGCTTCGGCGGGGTCGGTGGCGTGGGTGGCGGTCGCGAGGGGAACGTTGTCGCGTCGGCCGCGCAGGAGCCGGTGCAGGTGTTCCTCACGGTGTTCGCTGCCGAGCCAGAACAGCACCGGGTAGCGGGGGCCGCCGCGGCGGATCAGCTGCGCGTACCGGTCGAGCTTGGCCACCACCCGACCCAGCGGCTCGGTGCCGGTATCGGCCTCCAGGAAGAACCCCACCGTGGTGTCCGCGACGCTCCACAGGCCGTGCCCGTCGGCGGTGATGGTCCGGAACTGCCTGGTGGTCGTCGTCTCGGACCACCACCGGTCCAGCCGCGCCTGCGGGTGCTGGCGGGCGTGCACGGTGAGCCGGACGAAGAACTCGTTGGCCATGAGCAGGTGGGTCAGGTTCGGGTTGGCCGAGAGCCGGTCGACGCTCTGGCGGCTGGTGCGCACGGTGGGCTCAGGCCGGTGGTGAGCGGCGGCCTGGAACCGGTGCCCCTGGTGGCCGAGGGTCCAGTGCCACGGATGGCTACCACCCCCGGCGCGGGCGAACCGGAACCGGTCCAGTAGACCCAAAGCGGCCAGCTCACCGAGCCGGATCTGGCAGGTACGGCGGGCGAGAAACAGCATGCGGTGAATCTGATCGGTGGTGAGGACCCGGTGGTCGTCGAGCAGCTGGAGAAGCCGACGGTCACGGCCGGTGATGTGGGGATAGATGGCCAGCAGACTGGCCGGGCGCGATTGCGGCATAGGTGGTCACACCCCTGGAGAGAGAGTCCCGTAGGGAGTCTGGATGAGTTGATCTCGATTTCGGTCCTGGCGCCGGGTGGGTTAGGGCAGCTCAGGCACCTGACAGACCAGGTGCGGAGGGCTCGTGTGGGGTCTCGTGTCGCGGACACCCCCCGACGAGCCCCCGGTGCCGCACCCAACCGAGCACCCGAACGCCCGGCCGGGGTCAGCGGTCGCGGTCGGTCATGCGCCGCTTCATCGCGGTACGGGCGAGCTGCTGCATCGGCGGCTCACCACCGGTGCGGCTGTGGGTGGCGGCGCACTCCTGCCGGATCGCGGTCGCTTCACCCACCGGTGGCGCCGGCGGGTTGGTCACGAAGGTGAACGCCGGCAGCTCCCGGTTGCCGACCAGCAGCCGGGCGGCGGCGGTGTAGACGTCGAGGTGGGCGAGGTCGTGCTCGTCCAGCTCGGGTTTGGTGTGCCGGGACAGGTCCCGCGCGTCGGCCGGGTCGACGTTGAAGAACAGCTTCGACCGCGCGTTGGCCGACACCGCCGCGGCGATGTCGTGGGGCAGTTGCGCCAGGTCCTGGTGGGCCAGGACGAGCCCGAGCCGGAACCCGCGCGCCTCGGCCAGCATGTCCCCGACGTTGCCGGGCAGCGTGAGGAAGTTGTGGCACTCATCCACGTAGAGGCTGGCGTCTCGTCGCTGGTCTTCGGGGATGCTGGCGCGGGCGATGGCGGCCTGCCACACCCGGGCGACGATCATCGAGCCGAGGATGCGGCTGGTCTCCTCGCCGAGGACGCCCTTGGGTAGGCGGCAGAGCAGCACTCCGCCGTCGAGTACCCGGCCCATGTCGAACGACGAATGGGCGTTGCCGATCACGCTTTTGACGAAGTCCCGCAGCAGGAAGGCCCGGAGTCGGGCGAGGACGGGTGCGATGACCTGGCCGCGGAACTGCTCGTTGATGCCGTCGTACCAGAGCCAGAACCCGCCGAGGCCGTCCGGGTCGTCCAGGCCGTGGGTGAACCGGGCCCGGAAGTCCCGGTCCTGCAACAGCGACGGGACCAGGCTCAGGGTTGGTTTCGCGTGGCGCATCAGCGTGAGGCAGGCGACCCGCATGGTGTCGTCCATGCGGGGCCCCCACTGGCCTTGAAAGATTTTGGCGAAGATGCCGACGAGGTTGTCCACGGCCAGGTGCGGATCGCCGCCGTCATCGAGCGGGTTGAAGCAGCCGGGGTTCTCCTGGTCCGGGTCGATGATCACGATCTTTGTGGCGTGAGAGGCGGGCAACCGGTCGAGGATGTCGGTGATCAAATCCCCGCGGGGGTCGATGACCACGGTCCCGCGCCCGGCCTTGATGTCGCCGAGGATCATGTTCAACAGCAGGGTGGACTTGCCGACGCCGGTCTTGCCGACGACGTGCACGTGCTGGCGGGCGTCGACGACCTTGAGGCCGACGCTGTGGTGGCCTATCTGTGAGCGGCCCAGCACCTTCACGCCCCGGCCGCCGGAGGGGACCTGCACGGGCGCCGGCACGGCCTTGGCCCGGGCCCGATCGAGGCCCGGGACGGCGAGGTCTTGCGGCAGCGCGGCGAGGGCCGCGAGTTCTGGCACGCTGGCCAGGAACCCGTGCCGCAGTCGCCTTCCGGCGATCGTGGCCACCGGCCGGGGCATCTTCATGCGCCGCAGCCGGTTCGGGCCGGTGTACGCCGCGGCGGCCGAGGCAATGGTGTGCCCGAGCCCGCCGAGGCGTGAGCGGACGTGGGTGGCCCGCTCCGGGTCTGGTGGGGACGTGCCGGCGTCGGCCGCGACGGCGAACCGGACCGCGATCTCGTAGTGCGGCACCCGCACGGCCTTGTCCACCATGGTGCGGGCATCGGCGGTGGCCACCGGGTCCCGCTCGGCCGGACGCACCACTGGGGCATGACCCGGGGTGCGTGGCCGCGACGAGCCGGGCGTGAACACGTCGAGGAACCACAGCAGGGGCTCGATGGCCAGCCGCACCGCCCCGGTGACGGCGCGGGTGGCCAGGTCAGGCCGCCCGTGGCGATGATGGCTGGTGCTCGCCGCGGCCCTGCGGGCCGAGCGGACCCGGCCGGTGGGCGCCGGGCGGGCCAGGATCTGCACACACGCGTGTTCGCGGTGACGTACCTCGGCCCCGGCGGCGAGCAGCGCCCGCAGTGGGTCGGTGTCGTGCTCGCTGCGCAGCGGCAGCCCGTCGGTGTGCTGCGGCCAGTGCGCCCCACCCACCTCCTCGGCGACGGTGCGCGGAATCGGCGGTGCGGCGTGGGCGGTGGTGAGGGTGGCCGCAGGCCATGCCGCCCGGACGGCGGCCTCGACCGCGCCGCCCGGCACCGTGCCGGGCACCCAGACCCGGATGGTCAAAGACCGGCCGGTCCAGATGTACTCCCACCCGACGTGCGCGATGCCGAACAGGCGCTGCTGCCACACCGACGGCGTCAGCACGCCGACCAGCGTGGTCCAGAACGCCGCGGCAGCCTCGGCGGTGACCTCCGGCGGGGCGGCGATCGTCAGCCACCGGGCGCCGGCCGCGAACCGCTTGTGCCGCCAGGCAAGCACCTGATCATGGCCGAACACCGCGCTGACGACCGCGGCGGCGGCGAGGAAGCCCAGCCACGGCCGGGCGATGACCCAGTCCCCGACGTCGGCGGGCCAGGTCGGGGTCGGTGTCATTCGGCCTCCCCGATTCCAGTCACGGCCAGCTTGTGCTCGGCCGCCGATCCGACACTGCGGAACGGAATCCGGCTACGACCAGCGACGAGCAGGCCCTCACCGCGCGGCGCCGACAGCAGCAGCCTCGACTCCCCGGCGGTCAGACCGAACGCCTCGGACACCGCGTCGATGGACTGCGTGGACTGGCGCATCAGCACCTGCGTGGCGGCGTTGGACACCACCGCCAGGCCGAGATCCGTCGACAGGACATCGGAGGCGTCCTGAGTGATGACACACAAACCTGCGGAGCGCTTCCGCGCGGCCTTGGCCATCCGGAACAGGAACCGGGCGCCCTCGCCGTCGCGCATCAGCAGCCACGCCTCGTCCACGATGACAAGCCGTCGACGCCGGCGGGCGCCGGCGGGCGGAGAGTCGATGCCCGCCCAGATCCAGTCCAGGGCGAGCAGAGTTCCCACGGTGCGCAGCTCGTCGGGCAAGTGCCGCAGGCTCCACACCACCAGGTGGCCCTCCGGCCGGGTGGATGTCGGCCCGTCGAACATGCTGGCGAAGTTGCCGAGCGTCCACGGCACGAGCCGGGCGGCCAGTTGCCCGGCGGCAGGGTCGTCGTCCGCGTCGAGGGTTGCCGCCAGGTCGCGCAGCAGCGGCGCCGGTTTGGTCCAGGTGGCCGGGTCACCGTTGATCCCGGCATGGGCGTAGGTGGCGGTGAGGGCCCGGTCGAGAGCGGCGCGTTCGGCCGGCGGCGGGGTTCCGCCGAGCATGACCGAGATCAGCGTGTGCAGGTACAGCCCGCGCCGGGTCAGGGTGTCAGGACGGTTGTCGGCGGGCAGGTCGAACGGGTTGACCCGGACGCCGGGCTGACCGAGCTGCACAACGGTGCCGCCAACGTGCTCCGCTAGGGGCGTGTACTCGTCCTCGGGGTCGATGACCGACACCGTCGTGCCCTGGTACAGGTTGCGCAGCACCTCGAGCTTGACGAAGTAGGACTTCCCGGCGCCGCTGCGCGCCAGGACCACGCTGTTGTGGTTGTCCTGCGCCCACCGGTTCCAGATGAGCACGCCGTTGCTGGTGGTATTCACCCCGTACAGCACACCTTCCGGCGGGGCGACGGTGCCCGGTGCCGGCGCGGCCAGGTCCGCCGAGGCGAGGGGGAACGCCGCCGCGAGGGCGGTGGTGTCGAGGAAGCGGCGCATCCGCAGCGGGTCCACGCCGACCGGCAGCGTGGCCACCCAGCCCTGCTGGTGCCGGAACGTCGCCGGCTGCACGTCCAGCAGCACGCTGGCGGCGGCGGACTTCACGCCCGCGGTAACGGTGGCAAGTTCGTCGAGGGTCCGGGCGTGGATGGTGACGTAGATGCCGACGTCGAACAGCTTCGCCGCCCCGCGGGCGACCCGCTCGGCGAGGTCGGCCGCATCCGCCGCTGCCGCCTCGACCATCGGATCACCCAAGCGTCCCTGGTCGGCGTCCAGCCGGCGCGAGGATTCGAGGCGGGCGCGCTGGCGCTTGAGCATCGGCGCGGCCAGTTGCGGCGCCACCGGGTCCAGGTGCACCGCGACGTCGACCCGTCCGGGGTAGGACAGCAGCGGGTCGAGCCACGCCGGGCCGACCTCAGCCGGATAGCCGCACACCGCGTAGGTGGCGGCATACCCGTCGCCGACCTGCACGTGCCACGGTGTGACCGACAACGCGGCCGGGGAGGGCATCCCCTCCCCGGCTGTGACACTGATCTTGGACTTTTTCAACAGGTTCACGATGGGCTCCGCAGGGTGATGGGGGCGCCGGGTACCGCACGCGGACCAGGCACAGGCGGGGAGAACGGATCGACCGAGCCGGCCAGCGCGGAGGCGACAGCCGGCCCGTCCAAGACGGCGGCCTCCACGCCGAGCGCAGACAGGGCGCGCACGGCGGTGTCGGCCGCGTGCTCTCCGGTGACGACGGCGAGGACCTGGCGGCGCAGCGGATCGCGCCGGTTGTCGAGGTCCAGCAGGAACTCGGCGTAGTCGGCGGCGGCGGCCTGCAACGCCGGATGCGCCAGGCGCGGCGCGTGGTCGACCGTTGCCTGCGCGTAGACGGTCAGGTCGTGCCGCTGCGCAGCCACGACGATCTGCGCCGGCCCGGTCAGGCTGTTGAGGAACCGGCCGAACCCCTCCAACAGCGCGCCCTGCTCACTCCCGGTGCGCAGGTGGATGTTCGTCGTGCCGCAGGCGATCAGGACCTTGACGCTGCCCTCCGAGATCAGGACTCCGGTCGGACTGACCGCCGTGACCGGAGAGCGCAGCGGCGCCGGAAGGCTCGGCTTGCCGGCCACGACCGCGACCGCGCTGACCCGAGCACCACCCGGAGTGAGGGTGCGCGGCCTGCGGCTGAGCGCGAACCCGTATCGCAGCCACACGTCCAGCGGCAGGCCGTCACGGCGGCCGAGCGCCACCACGACCGCCACAGCGAACACGAAAGCCCCGGCGACGATCCAGGCCACCTGCGGCAGCAGATGCCCGAACGTGCGGTAGACCCCGAACCCGCCGAGGCCGGCACCGCCGACGATGCCCAACTGTCGGAACGTCAGCCCGAACGCGATGCGGTCGGGCTCGTTGACGTTGGCCGGAATCCGTGCCCTATACAACCCGTCAGTCTCGTCGGGTTTCGGACTCATTGGTGATCACTCATCCGTTCCATCCGTTGAAGGGGCAGAGCCTGGTTGTGCTGTTCATGCAGCGCAGGCGGCATGGTCTGTTCTTTGTGTGTGAGGTCGAGGGGAGGCGGCGGATCACGGTGGCTCAGGACTGGACCGACCGCGGTGTCGCCGCGTCGTCGGATCGGCTGGCGGTGGACGGCTTGTCGGCGGCGCGTGCGTTGATCGACAACATCGATCCAGCGCTGGCGGTGGCGGATTGCCATGGACAGGCTCCTGACATTGAGGTGAACGAGGAAGGCCCGAGCGGGCCGGGATCGGGGAACGGTGAGCGGGTGGGACGTGCGCCAGGCGGTGATGGCCGTGGCGAACATGGTCGAAATGCTTCTGCGCGGAGCGGTCAGCGATGACGCCGTCGTCGAAGATCACAGCGAGTCATCTGTCCCGGCTGGCGATCGTCTATGTGCGGCAGTCGACGTCGGCTCAGGTGCGGCAGAACACCGAATCGACCCAGCGCCAGTACGGTCTTGCCACCACTGCCGCCGAGCTGGGTTGGCTGGCCGAGCAGATCATCGTGGTCGACGCCGATCTGGGCGTGTCCGGACGGTTCGGGTCCGAGCGGGAGGGTTACCGGGAGATCGTGGCCCGGTTGTGCATGGGCGAGGTCGGGGCGGTGTTCGGCCTGGAGGTGTCCCGGCTGGGGCGCTCCAACGCCGACCTGAGCCGGTTGATGGAGTTGGCCCGGCTGACGGACACGCTGCTCATCGACACCGATGGCGTGTACGACCTGGCCAATGTCAACGACCGGATCCTGCTGGGGCTCAAGGGCCAGATGTCGGAGATCGAGCTGCACTTCCTGCTCGGCCGGTTGCACGGGGCGAAGCTGGCGGCGGCCCACCGCGGTGACCTACGCCATCCGCTGCCGGTCGGGTACGTCTACGACGAGGACGGGCAGATCATCAAGGACTCCGACGAGCAGGTCCGCCGCGCCGTCGAGGACCTGTTCGCCGAGTTCCAGCGCACGGGCTCGGCGCTCAGGACGGTGCGTGCCTTCCACGAGACCGGTCGCCTGTTCCCGCAACGGGCGTGGGCGGGAGCGTGGGCCGGGACGATCAAGTGGGGCAAGCTCACCCACTCCCGGGTCGCGCAGGCGCTGAAGAACCCGACCTACGCCGGTGTCTACACGTTCGGCAAGACTCGGGAGGTGCGCCGCGTTCTGCCCGACGGCACGGTGCGGTCCAGCCGCCGACGCCGGGCACGGGAGGAGTGGACGGTCCTGATCGAGGACCACCACGACAGCTACGTGACCTGGGCCGAGTTTCTGGTGACGGAGGCCAAGCTCGCGGCGAACAACACCCAGCGCGGCGCCCGGCCGGTCCGTGAGGGCACCCCGTTGTGCCAGGGCATCATCTTGTGCGGTACCTGCGGCGGTCGGGTCGGTACCCGGTACAGCCGTAAGGATCGCAAGGTGACCTACAAGTGCGCTGAGCCGACCGTGCGCTGCCGGACCGTCACCGCCGACACCGTCGATGACGCGGTCGCCGTCCTGTTGCTGCAAACCATGACGCCGCAACAGATTCAGGTCGCCTTGGCGGCTGCGGACGAGGTCGCCGACCGGCGGGTGCGCAGCCATCGGGCTGCCGAACTGGCGGTCGAACGGGCCGGCTACGAGGCCGACCGCGCTGAGCGTGCCTTCAGCCAGGTCGAGCCGGAGAACCGGCTGGTGGCGCGGACGCTGGAAACACGGTGGGAGGCCAAACTCTCCGCGCTTGCCGAGGCCGAAGCGGCGCTGGCCACCGCGCGGGCGGTCAAACCGCCGGTGCCCGACCATGAGGCGCTGCGGGCGCTGGCCGCGGACCTGCCGCGGTTGTGGGACGCGCCGACCACGAGCCCGCGTGACCGCAAGCGGTTGCTGCGCACGCTGATCGCCGACGTGACCCTGCTGCTGGAGCAGGACTCTGATGCCGTGCGCATCGGGGTGCGGTGGCACACCGGCGCCACCGACGAGGTCACCGTCGAGCGCCGCGGACCAGGCCGAACTCCGCCCGAGGCCCTCGACCTCGTGCGCCAGTACGGCGCGACCCACAGCAATGTGCAGATCGCGAAGATGCTCAACGACGCCGGCCTGCGCACCGGCAAGAACCTGCGCTTCACCCCGCGGCACGTCGCGGCGGTACGCGGCATCTACAAGATCTTCACTCCGCGCACGGTCGCGGTCCAGGAAGGGGAACTCAGCGTAAAACAGGCCGCCGAGATCTTGGGCATCCCCGCCGACGCGGTCTACAACTGGCTACGCCTCGGACAGGTCCCGGCCAATACTCGTGCGGGACGCTGGTGCATCCCCTGGGATTCGCAGACTCAGGAGATCTACCGGCAGAAGGTCGCGGGCTCGTTCCGGCTCAAGCCGAAGCCACCCGCGGAGTGCGATGGCTGACCTCGCCGCCTGTGGCCGAGCACACTGATCAGGCACGGGGCATACTGCACCACTAGTGCACTATACTGCACGGGTGGATGAGAGTACCGCCGCGCTCGCGCTGGCGATCGGGCTTCGGGTCAAGCGGGAACGTCAGGCACGGGGCTGGACCCTGGATCGGCTGGCGGAAGCGGCCGGGGTCAGCCGCCGAATGGTGGTCAATGTCGAGCAAGGCAGCGCGAACCCGAGCGTGGGGACGCTGCTGAGGATCAGCGACGCGCTCGGTGTCGGCCTGCCCGCCCTGGTCGAGCCACCCCAGCCCCGGCCGGTGAAGGTCACCCGCAGCGGCGACGGGGCCGTGTTGTGGAGCGGCGACTTCGGTGGACGCGGCGTGCTGGTGGCCGGCACGCAGCCGCCGGATGTGGTCGAGCTGTGGGACTGGACCTTGGAACCAGGCGACCGGCACATCAGCGAGGCCCACACAACGGGGACCAAGGAACTGCTGCTGGTGCACAACGGCACGGTCACGGTCGTGGTGGCCGGGCAGTCGTACACCCTCGACGCCCGGGACGCCCTCGCGTTCGGCGGCGACGTCGCGCA
Source organism: Micromonospora sp. NBC_00389 (assembly GCF_036059255.1). Lineage (NCBI taxonomy): Bacteria > Bacillati > Actinomycetota > Actinomycetes > Micromonosporales > Micromonosporaceae > Micromonospora > Micromonospora sp. NBC_00389. The sequence goes on from NZ_CP107947.1 coordinate 4,380,859, forward strand.
CTCCTACACCAACGAGACCGCGCTGCCGGCACGGTTCTGCCTGGCGGTGTTCGAGCCGGGCGTCGGAACAATCCCACGATCGGAGACGCATGATGCCTGACATCGGCCTTGAACAGTTCCTCGTCGGGGGCGAGGTCGACACCGCGGTATTCGGGCTGCGACCGGATTACCGTGTCATGCTGCTGGCGGTCGACGGGCTTGTCCCGGGAGCCAGTGACCAGGCCAGCGACACGCTACTGCAAGCGGCAGAGAATGCGGCCCGTGACTCGTTGAGGGACGGGCCGGTGGAACAGCTGGCGCACGTGGCGGCCTGGCGGGAGGCGTACCGGGCGTTCGGCGCCAAACCGCAGCGCACCCGCAACAGCCTGGAGGCGTTGATGCGCCGCGTGGATGCCGGGCTGCCGCGGGTGAACCGGCTCACCGACATCTACAACGCGGTCTCGGTGCTGCACCAGCTCCCGCTCGGCGGAGAGGACCTGGCCCGCTACACCGGCGCGCCGCGGCTGGTCCGCGCGGCCGGTACGGAGCCGTTCGACACCGTCGCCGACGGCGCCACCGTGATCGAGCATCCCGAGCCCGGCGAGGTCGTGTGGTGCGACGACACAGGGGTGACCTGCCGCCGCTGGAACTGGCGCCAAGCCCGCCGCACCCAGCTGCGCGACGACACCACGACGGCATTGTTCATCCTCGACGCGCTCGACCCGCTCACCGAGCACGCCCTGCACACCGCCGCCGACGACCTGACCACCCACCTGATGCGGCTGGGACCTGACGTCCACACCGCCCGCCGTCTCATCACCGCTCACACGGCGTCCGTTGAAGGAGCCTGAAATGTTCATCCAGCCCTGGGATTCCGCCCTCGACCCGGCCGAGTGGCACGACTGGCTGTCCGCCACCGACCGGTTCGGGGTACTCGCGGTCAACAACCTCGACCCCGCCCAGGCACCGATCATGGTGCCCACCCACTTCACCGCCCGCAGCGACGAACTGCTGATCCACCTGGCCCGCCCGAACCCGGTCTGGCCGCACCTGGAAGCCGCCGCCGAGGTGCGCCTGGCGGTGATCGGCGACTACGCCTACATCCCCACCTACTGGCGCACCAAGCCCGGCGACGCCGACGAGGATGGCGTGCCGACCAGCTACTACGCCACGGTACAGTTCGTGTGCCGCCCCACGATCATCGACGACCCGCAGGGCAAGGCGCAGATCCTCGCCACCCAGCTGGCCGACTTCCAACCCGAAGGCCGCCACGGCACCGCCGCCGTCGACGCGCAACCCTACGGGCGGATGCTGCCCGGCATCCGCGGCCTGCGGCTCGCGGTCGTACGCGTCGACGCGAAGTTCAAGTACGACGACCACAAGCCTGTCGAGCACCGCGAACGCGTCACCGATCACCTGCAACAGCGCGGCCACGGCCTCGACGCCGGTGCCGCCGTCCAGCAACGCCGCCGTCTGGCCGCGATCGGCGACTGGCAGGACCACCGGGACCGGTCATGAACAACTCGGACCTCGCACCGGCCGTGCGCCCGGACAAGCATGAGTACGCGACGCTGGACAACGATTCGTGGGCCGTGCACGGCGGCAACCGCCCCGACCCGACGACCGGCGCGATCCGCACCCCGATCGTGATGGCGAACTCCTACCAGCTCCCACACGACCCGACCGACCTCGACGACACCGACCCCGACACCCTGGTCTACACCCGAGAGTCGGGCGCCAACCAGCTCGGCCTGCAAGCGAAGCTGGCCGCGATCGAACACGGTGAGGCAGCCGCGGTCTTCGCTACCGGCATGGCCGCCCTGCACGCCGCGTTCTTCACCCTGCTCAACCCCGGCGATCACGCGATCGTCTCCGACGTCGTCTACGGGCGCGTCTTCGGCCTGTTCGGTACCCTGCTGCCCGCCAAGCTCGGTATCGACGTCGACTTCGTCGACATCACCGACCTCGACGCCGCACGCGCGGCCGTACGCGACAACACCCGGCTCATCCACACCGAGGCCATCGCCAACCCGGACCTGCGCGTCGCCGACATCGCCGCACTGGCACACATCGCCCACACCAGCGGAGCACGGCTGACCGTCGACTCGACCTTCACACCACCGCCGATGCTGCGGCCCCTCGACCACGGCGCGGACCTCGTCATCCACTCCCTGACGAAATACATCAACGGTCACGGCGACGCGATGGGCGGCGCGGTCATCGGCAACCGCGACCTCATCGACGAGATCAAGACCGGGGCGATGCACCACATCGGCGGCGCCATCACCCCGTTCAACGCCTGGCTCATCATGCGAGGCTCGGTCACCCTCCCCCTGCGCCTGCAACGGCACTGCGACAACGCCCTGGCCATCGCCACCTTCCTCGCCCAAGATCCCCGGATTGCGTACGTCGCCTACCCCGGGCTGCCCGGCGACCCGCAGCACGCCCGCGCAGCCGCCCAGCTCAACGGCGGCTACGGCGGAGTCGTCTCCTTCGCCATCGCCGGCAACCACGAAGACCGAGTGCGATTCGTCAACGACCTGCGACTCATCACCTCCGCGGTGTCGCTCGGTCACGACGAAACACTCATCGCCTACGAGCAATACCCCGAGGCCAGAGCAGCTGCCTTCGCAGCACAATTCCGCGAGCACGGCCTCATCCGCCTCGCCGTCGGCCTCGAATCAGCCCACGACCTCATCGCCGACCTCGACGCCGCACTCACCACCGTCTACGGCCCACCAGCGACCAGCCGCTGACCCACCCAGAACACTGCGTCGGGCATCCGGCTGAGGCAGCCGCACGGCCCGCCGTGCGTACGTGCGGCTGCCCACGCCGAATGCTGCAGATCCCTACGCTCGTTGAAACCTTCGTCAGCCGGTCACGCCGCGCCAACCGCGCGACGAATCCAAAAAGCAACTACGGAGAGGCAGTATGAAACGCCCGTCGGAACAACGGCACGCGGGACGCTGTCCTCGATCGTCATCGCCCACCTCGTAAGGCGGTACGTCCGAACCCGCCGATCGGTAGACGGCGGGTGACGCCCTGGATGACCACCGCCCGCAGCAGAACCCCGCCGATCTTCGGCGACCCCTTGCCCGTCGCGTAGCGGCCCATCATCCCGGGGATCTTGACCGTCATCCACAACACCATCGCGACCAGCAGCAGGTTCAACACGTCCGAACCCGGCAGGCCGATCAGGACCGGAATGCTCGCGTCCGGGTCGGTGAGCAGTTGGATGCCGGTGGAGAACGCAATGGCCTGCAGCACGGCCGTGCCGAGGCAGCCCAGCAGGCTGCGCCACCACAGTTCGGCAGTGGGTTGCGTCCAGGGCAGGCAATAGCAGGCCAGCGCGACCGGGGCGAGCCCCGCCAGGATGACCAGCACCGCAACACGTACGACCCAACCGGTGACGAGGGCGAACATCAGTCCGACGATCAGCAGCCCGATGATCACGGCGAGGAGCGCGTTGGCCGGATCGCGGAGGGCGGAGGCCACGTGGGTGCGGACCACCGTGACCGCTTGCATGGTCGGAGCCGCAGTGCCGACCATGGCCACCGTCAACGCGTTGGCCACATCGATGAGCACGGCGCAGAGTGGGACCGCAAAGTTCGACAGGATGAACCCGACAACGAGGCGCGGCACGAGTTCCTTGACGCCGTATCGCATCTCGACCGAACTGCTGGTCATCGTCACGATGCCGGCGGTCACCAGCGCGAGGACGTAGCAGGCGTTGACGACCAGCGCACTCTTCGCGGCGATGGTCTGCACCTGCGGCAACACGGTGACGTCCGGCGACAGGAACAACGACGACGTCAGATAGGCAAGCAGCCCGCCGAGCAGGTCTTGCAGCCGATCGGCGAGCCACTCCACCAGGCCATCCATCATCCAGTTGACCATGACGGATGTCCTCAGCCGCCGATGATGCCCTGCAGCACCTGCAGGATCACGGGGGAGAGGACCGCCAACGCGTAGCCGATCAACGCGGACTTGAGGTTGCCCTTCGCCTGCTCGACCTGGGCCGGGTCGCCGCCGGCGGCCATGTAGCGCAGGCCGCCGATGACCAGGAACATTGTCGCGACCAGCGCGATGATGCCCATGATCCAGGCGGTGATGGAGGAGATGACGTCGTTGATGGATTTTGGAGCCGCCAGTGGCTGCGGCGCGGCGGCAGCGAGGTCGGACAGAACCGACAGAGTTGTGTGCATTGCGACGCTCCACAGGAGATCTGCGGGCCGCCGCGGTGGGGACCAAGGCGAGGCTCCGACTGGGCCGGTGGGGGCGCTCCTCCCTTGCGTTGGGCGAGGGGTTGCGGTGTCAGTACGCCGCGCCAGCCGTGCCGGACCAGTGGCCTCGCCGGATGGGCGGTCCCCACCGGGCGGGCATGCCGTGGATGACATGCACTGCCCAGATCTCGGCTGTCAGGCCGATCGAACTCGCCTGGCGCCTGTCACGACCTGACAAGACCGGTCAGCGACTCACGTAGTCCCCCTGGGAGCGCGAACCAGGAAGGTTGGCGCGGACCGAAACGCCAAGAGGCCGTCCCGGGCGTTCACACGAGACGGCCTTGTGCCGAGACCAGTAAGGGATCGGCGTGCAGCCCAAAAACAGAGCCAGGAGAGTGCTCGGAGTGAAACTGGGCAGCAGGTAGCCATTCCTTCAGCAGTGAATAAGGCGGGAATCCCGGCCGTTTACGGCCGGGTGGAACGCCGTCACGGACCTGGACGCTTCTGGTTCTCGACGTACTCCTCGACCACACTTAGTGGGGCACCGCCGCACGAGCCGGCGAAGTACGACGGCGACCATAGGTGACCGCCCCACAGATACCGACTGAGGTGAGACGAGAACTCCTGCCGGAGATACCGGGCCGAGACACCCTTGAGCGAGTTGACCAACTTCGACAGAGCCACGGTTGGCGGGTAGTGCACGAGCAGGTGGACGTGGTCGTCTTCGCCGTTGAACTCGCGCAGCTGCGCGCCGAAGTCTTCGCACACCTGGGCCATGACCTGCTGGCAGCGGGTGAGGATCGGATCGGTGAGGGCGCCGCGTCGGTACTTGGTGGTGAAGACCAAGTGCGCGTGAAGATTGTAGACGACGCTGCGACCCCTGCGCACGTCTGGGTCGGGAGTCCATCGAGGTGACATGGACCAAATGATACGATGGGCTGGTGAAGCTGATCGTGCAGGTGAAGCTGCTGCCGACGTCGGAGCAGGCGTCCGCGCTGACGGCGACTCTGCGCGCCTGCAACGAGGCGGCGTCCGATGTGGCGCGGATGGCCCGCGACATCGACTGCTACCGCAACTACGACCTGCGCCGGCACGCATACCACGGCATCAGGACCGACTACCGGCTCGGGGCGCAGGCCGCGCAGCACGTCATCAAGAAGGTCGCCGACGCCTACACCACGCTGCACGCCAACATCACGGCCGGTAACTACGGCAAGCCAGGGTCGCAGCGCCGGCGGCGGGTCGAGGCGACGCCGGTCCGATTCCGGTGGGACGCCGCGCAGCCGTACGACGCCAGGATGCTGTCGTGGCAGTCCGACTCGCGCACCGTGTCGATCTGGACGATCGACGGACGGTGCAAGGGTGTCGCCTACACCGGTTCACCCGAGCAGCTCAAGGCCGTGGCCGAGTTGTCGGTCGGGGAATCCGACCTCGTGCGCCGCGACGGCACGTGGTTTCTGTGCGCCACTGTCGAGGTTGCCGAGGCTGATCCGGTCGACCCGCAGGGGTTCCTTGGCGTGGATCTCGGCGTGGTGAACATCGCCACCGACTCCGACGGGCGGGTATACGCCGGGGAGAAGCTGAACCGCTACCGGCGGCGGCAGTTGCGACTGCGCGCCCGTCTGCAAGCCAAGGGCACCAAGTCCGCGCGGCGGCTGCTGGCCCGGCGCAAGCGCAAGGAAGCGCGGCATGCCACCGACACCAACCATGTGATCTCGAAAAGCATCGTGGCCGAGGCCGCACGCACCTCGCGCGGGGTCGCCGTCGAGCAGTTGACGGGGATCCGGCAGAGGGTACGGTTGCGCAAGCCCCAACGGGCCGCGGTGCATTCGTGGGCGTTCGCCCAGCTCGGCTCTTTCCTGACCTACAAGGCTCGCCGGGCCGGTGTCGCTCTTGTCCAGGTCGACCCGGCGTATACCTCGCAGACGTGTGCGCAGTGTGGTCACTGGGACAAGCGGAACCGGCCCGACCAGGCCACCTTCATCTGCCGGTCGTGCGGGGTCGTTGCCCACGCCGATCGGAATGCGGCCGTCAACATCGCCCAGCGCGGTGTGGACGGCTGGGGAGCAGTCAATCGCCCACACGCGGCACCTCGTTGCACCCAGCAGCGGGGTTGATCCGCAAGCCCGCCCATTCATGGGCGGGTAGTTGACAGAGCAGCTGTTTGACGTCCGAGGGATCTGACGGTCAGCGCGGGTGGGTGACCCTGCGTGTCAGATGCCCTCTGCGCGGCTGACCGCTTAACTCTCGGATCTGCCGAGGTGAGTGCGTCAATCGTCGACGGCGCGGCAGAGGAAGCGCTCACCCACCTCGGCGATGTCCTCGGTGGTCCACTCGAGCGCGGGCGCGGCGACGGTGACCTCGGCCATCGCGATACCCGGTACGGCCGTTGCCTGCCAGCCGGCGACGAACCACAGCTTCTCCTCCTCGGCGAGCGCCAGCGCAGCGTCGTTCAGTGCCTGCGCCGGGTGGGGCAGCCAGAGACGGAATCGATGGGTATGCGGAGGTTCTGGATACACCCGCGCGCCGGGAAGCGCCGCGAGTGCCGCAGCGACTGTCCGCGCGTGCCGTACGTATTCGGGGATGCGGGGCAACTCCCTGTTCAGACCGGCGAGTGCGCTCAGGGCGGCTGGCCACTGCTGGAACACCTCGCCGCCATAGCGGTGCCGCCAGACGCGGGCGTAGGAGGCGAGCTCCGTGGTGCCCGCGAGCGCCGCACCGCTGATGCCGCCGATCGTCTTGTAGAACGACACGTAGGTGCTGTCGGCGAGGTTCGCGATCTCGCTGAGGGTATGCGCCAGGTGTGTGGTGGATTCCCAAATCCGAGCGCCGTCGAAATGGACGCGTGCACCGATGGCGCGAGCTGCGGCGGATACGGCGGCGAGTTCGTCCCAGGAGGGAAGGACGAAGCCGGCGTCGCGCAGTGGGAGTTCGATGACGACGGTGCTCACGGGCTCGCCGAGCGCGGTGATCTCGTCGGCGGTCGGGTTGCGGGGCGCGGTTGTCGGCCAGGTACTGCTCAGGCCACTGAGGTGGGCATAGGCATGGCGTTGGTGTACTTCCAGGTGCCCGAGCGGGTGGACAGCGACCGTCGGGTTCCCTGTGCGGTCAGCGCCATGGCGCAGCGCGACCTGCTGGGCCATCGTGCCGGTGGGGAAGAATACGGCCGCTTCGGTTCCCAGTAGGTCTGCCACGCGTTCTTCTAGCGTGGTCACCGGACCGTCGCCGTAGTAGTCGGGCCAATTATCGAGATCACCGCCCGCGTCCATGTCTGCGAGCCGCTCCCTCATGGTGGTGGGCGGGTCGCCGGAAAGAATCCGGTCGCAGGCTCGTAGCGCGGCAAGCCGACGTTGCCTCGTGTTGTGCGACATCGGCGGATCGTTGCATGCCAGCCAGGAGCGGGCCACCTGGATTCGGAGGCAGGTCGGCATCCTATGCACGCCTCTCGTATGGCACGTGGGATGCAGGCCGCGGCGTTTGGAGGAGCGGGCCGAGACCCGCATCGGCGAGGAGCTAACCCTGAACCTGGTGCACCTGTCGCGCACTCGATTGCCGCCGACCGCGCCCGCCGGTCGTTGAAGGGGCCCGTCACTGGCTGTAGCCGAAGGTAGCCGGCTTGGGCGTCCCATCATGCCGATGAGCGGACGTCTCGGGGATAGTGCTTGCGTTGGTCGGGTTGTCCGGCACCGGCCGCAACCGGCCGGCGCCGGACGTTGCGGTTCAACCGCCGATCATTGCTGGTCGGGTGCGTAGACGTTCATGACAACGTCGTTGGAAGGGTTGTGAGCGGAGCAGCCGCAGGCCGGTCGGCTGGGGTTGCTCGCCACGATGCACGACCTCTCCATCGCCGGCGAGTACGCCGACCGGATGGTGCTGCTCGCCGACGGCCGGGGCGTCGCCGCAGGCACCCCCGGGAAGCGCTCACCGAGAAGCTGCTCGCCGAGCACTACCGGGCAAGCGTGCGGGTGGTGGACGGCGAGCATGGGCCGCTGGTGGTGCCGGTGCGGCCGGAGCCGCGCCCGGTCAGGGCGGAGTGGTCCCGAGGATCGAGAAGAACGCCCCCTGTGGATCGGTGAGCACGGCGAACCGGCCCCGCGTGAGGTCGGTCGGCTGGACGGCGAGGGTCGCGCCCATCCCTAGCGACTCGGCGACGACCCTGTCGGTGTCGGTGACCGCGAAGTAGACCATCCAGTGGGACGGGAGGTCACCCCAGTCTTCGCCGATCATGGGCATCATCCCGGCGACGGGGCTGCCATCCAGCTGCCAGGTGGTGTAGGTGATCGGGCCCATCGGTTGGTCGTCCGCCGTCCAGCCGAACACCGACCCGTAGAACTCCTTAGCCCGGTCCGACTCCCGCGTGGTCAGCTCGGCCCAGGTCAGCGAGCCGGGTACGTCGAACACCTCGGCCCCCGGCATGCCGAGCGACTGCCACACCCCGAACGGTGCCCCGGCCGGGTCGGCGAAGAGCGCCGTCCGCCGGGAGCCGGGGACGTCGAAGGGCTCGGTCAGGATCCGGCCGCCGGCGGCGGTCACCCGCCGGCCGGCCCCGCCGGCGTCGTCGGTCGCCAGGTAGGGCATCCAGGCGGGCGGCCGTTGCGGGCCCGTCCCCAGCCCGGCGCCGGCGACCGGTCTGCCCTGCTGATGGAAGACGAGGTGACCGTCAGCCGGGGGTTGCCGGTCTGCCTCGGCAACGGCCCAGCCGAACAGGGGCGCGTAGAAGCGCGCCGCGCCGGCGAGGTCGGTGGTGACCAGGTTGACCCAGGCGGGTGCCCCCGGTGGAATGTCCGTCATGGCGTCGGCTCGGCTTCCTCTGCTCGTGGGCGGCTCTGGGCGGGATGGCGGGCGGGCCGTACAGCCGGTGGCCGTCAGCCGGCACCGGGGCTGGCGAGGGCGATGACGTTGAAGAGGGCGCACTGCGGGTCGCGGAGGGCGGCGTAGCGGCCGGCCGGAATGTCCTGGGGCGGGACCAGGATGGTGCCGCCCAGCTCGCCGGCGCGGGCGGCCGGCTCCGCGTCGACCACCGCGAAGTACACCGACCAGTAGGCGGGCGAGTCCGCCGGGAAGTCGTCGCCGAGCGGCGGCACTATCCCCGCCACGATCTGCGCGCCGAGCCGCCAGCTGGTGCGGGTGATCGTTCCCATCGGCTGGTCGTCTGGGTGCCAGCCGAAGACCAGCTCGTAGAAGACCTTCGCGCCTACCGGGTCGGGGGTGACCAGTTCGTTCCAGGCCATCGCGCCGGGCACGTTGAACACCTCGGCGCCGGGCATCGCCATCGTCTGCCAGACGCTGAACGTCGCGCCGGCCGGGTCGGCGAAGATCGCCATCCGCCCCCGGTCGAAGACCTCGAACGGGGGCACCACCACCTGCCCGCCGGCCCGCTCGACCCGGCCGGCCAACAGGTCTGCGTCGTCGATCGCCACGTACGTCGACCAGATCGGCACCTGCTCGGGAACGGCCGGGGGGGCCGGCCCCGGCCACCGCCCTGCCACCGAGGAGGAAGACCGTGAAGCCGCCCGCCTCGGGCTCCGGCGCCACCCGTCCGGTCCAGCCGAACAGTTCCGGGTAGAAGCGCCGCGCGTCGGCGAGGCCCGGGGCGGCCAGGTCGGCCCAGCAGGGCGTGCCCGGCGGGACGCTGTTCACGTCGACCCCTCTCGACTGGGGGCGGCCACCGCCGGCACGCCCTGCCGGCATCGTGGCACCGTTCGCGCGTCGTACGGGGCGGATCGGGCGAATCGTCAGCTGACCGTCGTCCGGATCTGCCGCAGACCGCGCGCTACGCAGCGTCACCACAACTGCATCAAGCCCGCACCCGGTCGTGCCGAGATGCGTGCACCTCACTTCGAGTTGTTGCTGGGCCTGCGGGCTTTTTCGCTGTGTGAGGTGGGTGGCAAGGACCAGCCCGTTCCAGACGGTGACCTTGACGCGGCACCACATCTCTAGTAGATATATCTGGCAGATAGTTCAACCGAGTGTGAGGCAATGACGATGGCGCGTTCGAGTCAGACCGACATGGCCGTCCTCGGGGCGCTGAGCACCGAGCCGATGACTGGTTACGCGCTGCGCGAAGCGATCCGCGATGTTCTCGGGCACTTCTGGAGCGAGAGCTTCGGGCAGATCTACCCGGCGCTCGCCGAGCTGGAGCGCCACGGGCTTGTGAGGCGGAGCGGGTCGGCCAAGGCAGGCTCGTCAACATTCGCCATCACCCCGTCGGGGACCCGCCGCCTGCGCGAGCTGCTTGCCCAGCCGGTCCAAGCAGTGCCGGCCCGCAACGGCCTGCTCCTGCGTTTGTTCTTCGGCCGCACCCTGGGTGTTGCGGCGTGCCGTGCCCTCATCACCGCGGCCGAGGCCGAGGCACAACAGCGGCTGCTCCAGTTCGACGAGCTGGCCGTCCAAATTGCCGGAGAGCCGCAGTACGCCGACGACGCACCCTTCTGGCAACTCACGATCTCAGCGGGCCGCCACAGTGCCCACGCGGCGATCGCCTGGGCGCAGGAATGCCTCGCGGCGCTCGATGACATCGATCCCTCGCGACAGGAGAACACCGGATGACCGCGACAACGATGGGCTGGACTCTGGTAAAGGGTGCGCCGATGGCAGCCGCCGTCGGGTTGGTCGGCATCGCGCTGTTCCAGCTCGCCCTCGCTGTGGGGGCGCCGCTGGGGCGAGCCGCATGGGGCGGTACCCACGTGGGCCCGTTGCCCACCGGGTGGAGAGTCGCAAGCGGTGTGGCGGTCATCGTCTGGACGTTCGCCGCGCTGGTCGTGCTCCGTCGGGGCGGGATGGGACTGCTCGGGATGCCCGAGACCGTGGCCCGCTGGGGCACGTGGGTCCTTTTCGGACTCTTGCTCCTTGGCGTTCTGATGAATGTCGCGTCCTCAAGCGCCTGGGAGCGGTACTTTTGGGGGCCGTACGCGCTGATCCTCGCCGGCCTGTGCTCCCTGGCAGCCAACAGCGACGGGACCTGATCGCGGCGGCGCCGAAGGCCCCGCCGGATGACGCGCGCCGCCTGCTGGCCATGCATCCTCAATTGCCGCTGTCCGCCCCGGTGGCAGCCCCTCCTGGCGTCACACACTAGGCGACGATGAACGAACACGGTCCAGACACGACCCTTCCCGTGCGCCGGAAGTGGCCATACAACGTGCTGGCACGGGGCCTGACCACGAAGGAGGTGTTGGCATTGCCTGTCGGCCGGCTCCACCATCTGGTCGTCGACTGCCCGGATCCGATGGCCGAGGCGCGGTTCTGGAGCGCGGTCCTCGGCGACCCGATCACCTACGCGGACGAGGACTTCGTCGTCGTGTCGGCCAGCACGGCGGCGTCCGGGCTGGCGTTTCAGCGCGCCGCCGACCTGACGCCGCCGACGTGGCCGGAGCCGGCAGTGCCGCAGCAGATGCACCTTGACGTAATGGTCGACGACCAGGATGCCGCGGGTGAGGCAGTGCTCGCGCTGGGCGCGCGGCGGTTGCCCGGCGATCACGTGTACGCCGATCCCGCTGGCCACCCCTTCTGCCTGATCAGGCGCCCCACCTGGGCGCCGCCGGTGAACTGAGCCTCAGCGCTGGCTCGTGCTCCGGACCGGCGTGGCTCCCTTCGGCGGCCACTTGATCGTCCGGCCGACCAGCAACTGCCAGGCCGGCCAGTCTCGTAAGCCCACGGCTTGATCCGGTGCGCACATCTGCCGCCGACCGTGCGCGCTGGGCCTCGAGGCGCCCTGACGCTCGGTCTTCAACAGCAGCTGGCGCGGCTGGGAATCATCCGAGTGCGGTCCTCACCGAGCGATCGGCGGCGGTTCTGCGGAACCCGCAGCATGGCGAGCTGTTCATCGTTGACCAGCCGACGCAACCCTGCCCTGCCAACGCGGACGCCCCGGGCCCGCGCTCAGTCCACGTCGGCCGGGATCGGGTCGAACGACGTCCCGTCCGCCGGGCCCACCTCGTGCAACCGCCCGTCCCGCACCAGGTACACGAAATTGTGCCGGGTCCGCGCGGCGAAGTCGGCCCGCTGCTCGTCGGTCCAGTCGTCGCGGTGGGTGCGGGGGTACTCGGCGTGGTCCGGTTCGGTCAGCAGCCGGACCACGTAGACGGCGTTGGCGCGCACCTCGATACGCCAGCGGTCGTCGGGCCACTCGCCCTCGGCCTCGATGACGCCGTCGACGACGTGGCCGAAGGTGAACCTGTCCAGCGCGGGCGGATACACCCGGCCGGGCACCGGGTCGACCCGCTCGCGCGCGACGGTGGCGTCCTGCTTCAGGAACGTGTGCACCAGGTACCCCATCCAGAATTCGGCATCGTAGAACTTCTCGTTCTCGTTCCAGGCGATCGCGGTGCCGTCGGCGGTCGGCGCCCACTTGCACCAGTACCCGGGCTTGCGCGGGTCTGGATCCCTGGCGTCCTCGATCTCGTCGCCGTAGCCGAGGGCGTAGGGGCCGGTGGACCGCGGTTCGTGCCTGGTCTCGGCGAACGCCAGCAGGTAGTCGATCTCGTGCTGGTTCAGCGGAGGAGTGATCGTCACCTGGCCGGTGAACGTGGTCTCGTAACCCACGGCGGTTCCCTTCCACGAAGCGTCGCATGTGTATACCAAAGCGTGGAAGGCACTGATCCGAGCGTGCAGGAGTTCGGGAGTGGAGCTGACCGGCACGTTGGCGGAGACCCACTGGGAATCGCATCGACCTGCGATCTTCGGGGCGGCCTACCGGATCCTCGAGGCCGAGGCCGAGGCCTGCCTGTCGGCGGCGTGGCAGCGCAGGAGCCGAACGCAAGATCTGAAATCGGCGAAGGTATCCGCTTCTGCCGCCGACCGCGCGCTATCCAGCGTCACGACAACCGGGTCAAGCCGGCGCGCGGTCGTGCCGATGAGCCGTTGCCTGCCTCTCCGTCGCGGGTACGGCTTTGGCGAGAACCACTGCTCGTCAGCGGCGGAGCCAAAAGACATCCCTAAGGATCGCGTTGCCAACACGCTCGTCGGTGACCCAGGTCAAGCCCCTGCGCTCGAAGGGGAAGCCGGAGCGGTAGAACAGCACCATGGCGGGCACGAGTGTCACGCAGCCGACTGCCCAGGCCCCCATGAAGACCGGTTGCGGCAGCGTGGGCGCAATCTGCGCTACGGAGACGATGCCCCAGACAACCACCGGAAGCAGCACAAGGTTGGCCACGCGAGCCAACCAGACGGCGGTTCGGTACACTGCGCTCCGCCGGATGCCCAGCAGTGCATCATCCTCGATCGGCAGCATGCGGGCCATCGTAGAGCGACCCTGCCACGTCGAGTCCCCTGTCGCACGAGGCGATCGGCTCCTCCCACGGCCCCTCGCAAATGGGCCCTCGCGTCCTCAACTGCCGCGATCCGCACATGGCGGAGCGTGACGGCGGCCGCTACCGCTCGGCATCCTGATCTGCCGAGATGAGTGCGCCTGATCTTGCGGGCCAGGGCGTCATGCACGATTGACAGAACGCGCAGTCTGACTGCGCGTTCTGTCGGATGGCCATGGACGCAACGGCCGCCGGCCTACGTCGCCATGTCAGTCGTCGGGCTCCACGGTGAACCACCAGTCACCGCTGACGTGGACCTGCAGCCTGACGCCGAGTCCTGTCTCCGTCCGCACCTCTTCTGGTGCGTCGGCCGGGGTGCCGGGAACGTAGGAGTAGTACCAGTTCCACCTCCAGGAGCTGTCGCGGAGGTGGAACGACGTGCCGGGGCCCCAGCCGCCCTTCTCAATCCGGTGCACATTCACGCCAGAGTGCTCGATCGCGTCGGACACCCGCGTGAACGCAGCCTCGCTCTCAGCGTCGAACGGCAGCTCGGGGTCGTCGGGATTCGCGCAACTCGAGTCGCGGTCCCGGAACGCTCCGTGCGACCAGGTGAACACGCGGCACGCCGGACGACCCCACGCCGCTTTCTCGTCGATGTACAGGGTGAGCCCCCAGTCGTCTGCCACCGGCAGAACCTGACGTTCCAGGTCCGCGACGTCGTCAAGCTGCCTTTGGCGCGGGAACACCGGCGGCTCACCCTGGTTGATGAGCGAATGGACGTCGTACCCGCCAGGCATGACGAACCTGCCGCCGCCGGGCAGCTCGATTGGGCCTGCCGCCGTGAGTCCGACGACCGCGGCCACGACCGCGGCGACGCTGCCAAGCGCCCGCCGGCGCCGGCTGCGGCGCATTGCTCGCCGTGCGGCGGCGAGGGTACGCCCAGCGTCGGGACCGGCATCCGGGTAGCCCGGGGCGCCCGCCCGCAGCCGGGCGAGAACGTCATCATCGTGAAGCTGGACGCTCATCGCAGATCCCCTTCCGCGAAGATCTCGCGCAGCCGGGCGATCCCGCGCGCGTGGTGGGACTTAACCGTGCCGACCGAGATCCCCAGCTCGTGGGCAACCTCGGTCTCGGTGAGGTCGAGCAGGTGTCGCAGCACCACGACCCGCCGCTGCGCCAGCGGCAGCCGGGCCAGAGCCTGGACCACGGCGTTGCGGGCGACGACGGCACCCGTGTTGTCAGGCCCGGCCTGTTCGGGCAGCGCGCCCGGGTCGACGACGACCTCGCGACGCGTGCGCCGCCACCCATCCACCCGCAGGTTGACCAGCACCCGACGCGCGTACGCCTGCGGGTCGCCGTCGCGCGCCACGCGTCGCCAGGATCGATACATGCGCTCGTAGGTGGCCTGGACCAACTCCTCCGCACGGACCGGGTCACCACACAGCAGCACAGCAGTGCGTAACAAATATCGACCGGACGCGACCACGAACGAGACGAACTCCTGATCACGCGTGCCCCCTGGCCTGACGCGGACGGGGGCACCCCCAAGCTCATCAACCACCGTGGGCGCCACGGGTACGGAGCCAGCGGCAGACGGCTCGCTATACATGCTCACACTCATCACCACGCAGCAGCATCACTGAACGTTGTCAACGGATCAGGTCAATCCCAAGCGGCGCCCGGCAGGGCCATACGCGCATCGATGACGCCAAGCAAGGTCAAGCGACCGATCATGCCGCTGTCCGGGCGCCCATGATGCTGGCCATGGTGCATGGTCATGTCGATGACAGCGTGTCGTAGCTCGCGTACGTTGGCGCCGTGGCGACTTTTTGGACCTTGGGATGCGATGCCGACGATCCCCAGCGGATCGCTGCTTTCTGGGCGCTGGCCCTCGGCTATGTCAAGGAATCCGGTTTCGACGAGCCCGACAACGCGTCCATCGTCGACCTGGATGGCCGGGGCCCTGCCATTGGTTTCCTCAAGGTGCCCGAGGGCAAGTCCGCCAAGAACCGTATGCATATCGATATCCGGGTGGCCGGTCCAGGCCCCTGGGACATGGCCGAGCGCGCCCGACTGATCCGGCAGAAAGTGCCCGAGCTGGTTGCCGCCGGCGCGACGGTGGTCCGCGAGGAGTGGTACGGCGACGTCCTCGGGCACGTCGTCATGCATGACCCCGAGGGCAACGAGTTCTGCGTCGCTTGATGCCATGATCAGTGCCGCATTCCGGCATCCGGATCTGCCGCGGATCGAGCGCGTAGGCGGCCGATGCGGCCATCACCGTGCGTAGCTAAGCCAGCTCGACAGATGTGCTTCGCCGGTGTGAGTGCCCGGGTAAGGGGCTACGCCCAGGGCGGGATGTATCGGCCGACGTAGTCGTGAGCACGGGGGAGCGGGTCATGCCAGTACTGGTTCGGCATGCGGTGGTGGTGCTTCTCGCAGAACTCAGCGAGGCTGTCTGTGATCTTGATGCGTTCTAGCGGATGGCCTTCGAAGTCTGTGTTGACCGCCAGTAGTTGCGGCTCGGGATTCCAGCCCGAGTGGTCGAACGCCCAGCCATCCCAGGCCGCGTAGGTGTGGAAGACGTGCCGCTCGCCCGGGAAGCGCACCGCGGTTATTTCGATGGGCCGGTCTGGATAGGAATCCCGGCAGACCCAGGCGAGGATGTGACACGCTCCGGCAGCGAAGAAGGCATGGTCCGTCCGTTCCCATGCGACCCGCTGGTCTGATCGCTCGATCGACGTCCGACGAAACGCTCCCGCTGCTGCCGCTGGCGCTCTGCGGCCGTCATACCTGACGCCCGGCGGCTGGCGCGGAGAGCGGGGAGCCCAGAGGGCCGCCGCAGAACGAGAGACAGTTGACGGGTGGTGTGCTGGGCCGGCAGCCGGCCGAGCCGCGCGGCCAGCATCCCGCACGGCGTAGGGAAGCGCACGCCGGCCGCGTCGGCGAGCTGGCGGCGGTCGCAGGGTTGCGGTTAGGGCGCCTCCGGCGGGGGCGCTCCGGCTCCAGGATGGCCGGGGGCTCCGCCGGCGGGTCGCGGTCCGTGGGTGGTTGCGGTAGGCCATCCCGCTTGCCATCGACCCGGGCAAGCCGAGCAGACCACCGCCCGACCCGCCAGCGTCCGTACGGGCGTCAAGGTCCGCTTGACGTGACGGGCCGGGCGGCGGCCCGCTCCCCAGGAGGGCGGGTCGAGGGCAGACGGGACGGCAGGTTCCCTCCGGGCTGCTGCTGCCGGCCGCGATCGGATCGCCTTGTGTCCGTTAGAAGCCATGCAGATGGGGTAACCGCCAACGGCTCCCGAGCGTGTCGGGATAGAAGGAAAGGGCGACAATGACCAGAATCGGCATCATCATCGGCAGCACCCGTCCCGGTCGTAACGGGGAGGCGGTGGCCCGCTGGGTGCACGACATCGCCACCAAGCGTGGCGACGCCGAGTACGAACTCGTCGACCTCAAGGACTTCAACCTGCCACACCTCGACGAGATGACACCCCCGTCAATGGGCCAGTACACCCAGCCACACACCCTGCGATGGGCCGAAAAGGTCGCCTCCTTCGACGGGTACGTCTTCGTGACACCGGAGTACAACCACTCCACATCCGGGGCGCTGAAGAACGCGATCGACTTCATCTACGCCGAGTGGAACAACAAGGCCGCCGGGTTCGTCAGCTACGGCAGCGTCGGCGGCACCCGTGCAGTGGAGCACCTGCGCCTGGTGGTGGCCGAGTTGCAGATGGCGGACGTACGGGCACAGGTGGCACTCTCGCTCTTCACCGACTTCGAGAACTTCAGCGTCTTCAAGCCCGGCCCTCATCAGGTGGATGCGGTGAACACGATGCTCGACCAGTTGGCGGCCTGGAGCGGTGTGTTGGCAACCCTGCGGGCTGGCACGACGATGGCGACGGCCCAGTCCGGTACGTAGCCGAGCGTGGCGCTGCCGACGGCCGGATCCCTCGGTCGTGGCGGCCCTGCGGCGGTCCGTGCCGTCGCCGAACCGGTGAGCTGAACCGGATGCCACAACCCTGCACGATTGGCTGTGCGAAAGCAGCCAGGAGGCAGCAAGACCGTCGCCATGGACGAGTCGACCTGTACGCCGCTGCCGGCATGGATGAACACCTCCCGAGGGTCCAGCTGGCACTGTGGCGGGCGGACGCACTGGTGCTGTTCGACTGGCTCCAAGACGTCGTGACCTGGACGCGGTGCCGGTCAGCCACCGGCGCAGAAGCAAGCGTTGATGGATGTCTCTTGATGCGCCTGGAGGAGACGGACGTGGTTCAGCAGTGAATAAGGCGGGAACCCCGGCCATTTACGGCCGGGAGGAACGCCGTCACGGACCTGGACGCTTCTGGTTCTCGACGTACTCCGCAAGCGCCTTGATGTAGTTCGAGGCCGTGTCGTTGGGCATCGCCGCCTCGATGCCGATGGCCCGCTACGTTCGGGCGGCCAGGCGGTGTTCCCGGGGGCTGACGCCGCGGATGCGTTTGAAGGCGGTGCTCAGGGCGAAGGAGCTGCCGTAGCCGACCTGCCGGGCGACCGCGCCGACGGTGGCGTCCGGCTCGCGGAGCAGGTCGGCGGCCAGGGCCAGCCGCCACTCGGTGAGGTATGACATGGGCGGTTCGCCGACTAGCGCGGTGAACCGGCGGGCCAGCGCCGCCCGGGAGACCCCGGTCTTGGCGGCCAGTGACGCCACGGTCCAGGGCTCGGCCGGGTTGTTGTGGAGCATCTGCAGGGCCCGGCCGACGACGGGATCGCTGTGCGCCCTGTACCAGGCGGGGGCTTTGGCCGAGGGTCGGGCGAACCACTCGCGTAGCGCGGCGATGAGCAGCAGGTCGAGCAGCCGGTCGAGGACCGCTTCCTGACCGGGGTCGTCCTTAACGATCTCGGTGGCCAGCAGCGGGACCAGTGGGGAGTCCCAGGAGTCGCCCGGGACGAGCAGCAGTGGCGGCAGTGCGCTCAGGAGCCGCTGGCTGACCTCGCCCTGCATGGTGTAGGTGCCGGTGAGCAGCATTGTTGGGCCGTCCGGGCTGTTGCCCCAGGTGCGTACGCCCAGCTCCATCATCTCGGGCACCTCCTGCCCGTCTGGGGTGGTGCAGAGCTGTCCCGGATGAATGACGACCTGCGGCGGCGTGGCCGGCTCGTCGGCGACGGTGTACGGGCCGGGGCCGCGAATGATCGCCACATCGCCAGGACTGAGCCGGACAGCCGAACTCTCCTCGGGAACGACGCAGGCATCGCCCCGGACCATGGCCACCAGGGTGAGCGGCGCCTGGTCCTCGATCCGCATCGACCAGGGCGGGGTCAGGACCGAGCGAAGCAGGAAAGCTCCTTGGGCTCGGGGTCCGTCGAGAAGACCGGCAACTGCGTCCACGTAGACGATTAAACACAAAGCTGCGCGCTATGGCTATGTAAAGTCTCACGCCGCTGCACTTCAATGATCGATATGACGAACGAACGAGAGCAGCAGACGATCCTGGTCCTCGGCGGAACCGGCAAGACCGGCCGCCGCATCGTGGAGCGGTTGCAGGAGAGCGGAGTGCCCGTTCGGGTCGGTTCCCGCTCCGCAGGGCAGCCGTTCGACTGGGCGGACCGGGCGACCTGGGCGCCGGTGCTGCAGGGCGTCGGCACGGTGTACGTGTCCTACTACCCGGACCTGGCCGTGCCGGGCGCACCCGAGACGGTCGGCGCGTTCACCGAGCTAGCGGTGGCGTCGGGCGTCTCCCGGCTGGTACTGCTGTCCGGTCGCGGTGAGGACGAGGCCCAGGCGAGCGAGAAGCTCATCCAGTCGGCCGGGGTCGAGTGGACGATCCTGCGGTCCAGTTGGTTCAGCCAGAACTTCAGCGAGGACTATCTGCTGGAGCCGGTGCTGGGCGGCGAGGTCGTCCTCCCGGTCGGGAACGTGCCCGAGCCATTTGTGGACGCCGACGACATCGCCGAGGTGGCCGTGGCGGCGCTGACGGAGGACGGGCACGCGGGGCAGGTCTACGAGCTGACCGGACCCCGGCTGCTCACCTTCGCCCAGGCGATCGCCGAGATCTCCACAGCGACGGGCCAGCGGATCGAATTCGTCCAGGTATCCTCTGCGGACTACGCGGACGCGCTCACCGCCGACGGGGTTCCGCAGGGGGTCGTCGAGCTGCTGATGTACCTGTTCACGACCGTGCTGGACGGGCGCAACGCCCATCTGGGCGACGGGGTTCAGCGCGCCCTGGGCCGGCAGCCCCGGGACTTCGCCGACTACGCCACCGACACCGCCGCCACCGGCATCTGGGACAAGGAATAGGACACCATGAGACTCGCACAGAACGTGTCGCTGGTCGCCGCCATCATCACCACCGGGCTCATGGCAGGGCTGTTCGCCGCCTTCGCCTACGCAGTCATGCCCGCACTCAAAGGGGCCGACGACCGGACGTTCGTGGACACGATGCAGCGGATCAACGTGACCATCGTCAACGGCTGGTTCATGCTGAGCTTCCTGGGCGCACTGGTGTTCGCCGCACTGTCGGCTCTCCTGGCCTGGCGCGGAGAAGGCCGCCCGGCACTGCCGTGGATCATCGGCGGGTTCGCCCTGTACCTGACGATGTTCATCATCACCACCGCCGTCAACGTCCCGCTCAACGACAAGCTCGCGGCGGCCGGCAATCCCGGCCACATCGCCGATCTCGCAGCCGTACGCGAGCAATTCGAATCCAGCTGGGTCACCTGGAACATCGTCCGCGCGCTGGCCAGCACGGCCGCGTTCGGCTGCCTCACCTGGGCTCTGATTGTCTATGGCCGTACCACCGACTGAGTCAGCAGGCGAGACGGTGAGGTCTGCTCACCTCGTTCTGCGCCGGCCTGTACGGCCGCCACGACGCCCTCACCGTCCTGGCCGGCTCCGACCTACGCCGCATGCAGATCGGCCCTACCTCGTCAGCAAAGACACCTAAGCGCCGGGCAATGCCTGAGTCCAGCCCGCGGCCGGTTGGCCGGGCGGTAGAGCCTCGCGGCCGGAAGATCATCAGCACTCTCTTGCCGCGATCAGGGCGTCGGTCGTGGCCGCGCAACGACCGGATCTGGCACCTCTCTGTGTCATCCATGAAGGAGCGGGGCCGGTCAAGGCTGGGATTTTGACCGGCTGACGTTGATTTTTCCGGTTCCGGCATTGGGTTTCGGGCAGGCGTGTGTGCGGTGCCGGGGTCAACGGCTGGGCCGTAGGCCCACCCCGCAGGGGCTTGGCCTTGACGCCGGCGCCGTGCGCGCCATGCTCGTGATGCCGGAAGGCGTTGTGGGTGGTCGCGTCACCAGTTCCGACGTCCTCGCCGAACGCCCCGATGTTGGAGATCACGTAGACGTATCCGGCGCGGATGTTCGCGGCCCGATAGTCCACGGCCTCGGCCGCCGCCTCGTCGATGCGCTGGCTGCCCGGCAGGACGCCAGCTAGATCCGGCCTTGGGGACCATCGGTACAGCCGTTGGCGTTAAGCACTTGATCTTGTTCCCTGGGCCGCCGAGGTGAGCCCGAAAGGGGCCATGGGATCATCTTGCTCGATGAGTGATGAGCAGAAATCAGGTGTGCGGTGGGCCTGGTTGGCCCGTTTCCTTGAGCGTCGGCGGGACCGGCCACCGGCCCGTCGGAGGCTGTCCCCCGATGAGGCCGCCGAACGCGCTGCCGACTACTTGGAGGGCCGGTAGCAGGCAGGGCAGGCCCTACCGCATCTCGGCGTTGGGGTGGGGCTGGGCCTGGAGCCGGTCGCGGAGGTCGATCTCCTCGGCGGTGAGCGGGTCTTCGGGCCGGCGGATACGGGCGGGCTTGGGCCGGAGCGGCAGGCCGTCGTCCACCGCGGCGGCCTCGGCTTCCGAGAGCGCCCGGTAGAGCGAGGCGACCGAGGGGTGCTTGCCCGCGTTCTTCCCGAACTTGATGGTGAGCTTCTTGGCGATCTCGGGGACGGGGACGCCCTTGTCCTTCAGGGCGACGGCGAAGGTGAGCATGTCGTCGTCGATGACCTTCGGCCGTCCGCCGTGGTTGCCCTTGGACGCGGCGATGACCTGGCCTTCGAGGGTCTTCTCCCGGATGTAGTTGCGCTCGATCTGCCCGGCGACGGCGAGCACGGCGAAGAACATGGCGCCCATGCCGTTGGGGTCGTAGATCCCGGTGAGTGGTCCGGTGAGGAGTTCGAGCTGGATGCCGCCGGCCTGGAGCTCGGCGGACAGACTCATCAGCTCGGCCGCGTTCCTCGCCAGCCTCTTGAGCTCGTGCACCGTGAAGATGACCGGCGTATCGGGTGCGGCCTCCTTGAACTGGTGGGCCAGCGCGAGCGCCTTCTCCAGCTCGGGCCGCACCTTCACGCGGGTGCTGATCTGCTCCTTGAAGCTCTTGTGGCACTCCGCCCGGTGCAGGGCTTCGAGCTGGCTCGCCAGCTCCTGCCGTGCGGTCGACGTCCTCGCGTACCCGATCCTCACCGGCCGCTCGGTGCGGGGCGCGGGGACGACGGCGAGCGCCGGCCCCTGCTTCCACGCGCGGCCGGGAGCGCGGTCGGCGGGGACGGGGATCTCCAGTTCCTCGCGGAGCGCGGGGACGAGGACGAAGCGGGGGGTGTGGTACTTCGCGGCGGTCTTCCCGCCCCGGGTGCGGCAGGCGCTGCCGGCGAGCGCGTCACATTTCGTGCAGTCGTGACGTTCTACCGCAACTGCGGCCTGATCGGGCGTGAGATCCATGCGGGAAGTCTCTCAGAAGTGCCTCGCACAACGTGCAGGTTTTGAGGGGACTTTTGCGAGTGGCGACCTGCGGAAACGTGATCACCCGGGGGCCGTTCTCAGAACTCTCACAGATGGTCATTTGTGAGAATGCCCTTGCGTCACGCGGACGTGACGGCATGGTTCCGCGTGACCGCGCCGGACGTGGCACCCCGTGTTGGGGGTCAGGCGCGGCGGGCGGCCCAGACGGTGCGTTCGGTGCGTACCGTCAGGTCGTCGCGGCGCAGGATGCTGTGCGGGCTGGTGGTGTCGAGGAGCCGGTCGAGCGCGGAGAGGTCCTCGGGGGAGAGCCTGTCGGCGATGACGCTGCGGATGCGCTGCAGGACGCCAAGGGCGTAGCGGCCGATCGCTTCGCTGCGGTCGCCCGCGATGTCCAAGGCGATGGTGCGTTCGTCCTCGACGGTGAAGCCGGCGGCGGCCAGCATCGGGCCCCAGTCGGCGCCGCGGTGGGGCATGTGTTCGGCTTGGCGGCGGTCGGCTGCGGCGTGGACGCGCTCTTCCAGGCCGGGCCGGTCCGTGGGGGCATTCTCGGGCAGGAAGCGGGGGTGGCCGGCCAGTTCGACGACGGCGAACAGGCCGTTGGGCGCGAGCGTGTCGTGGACGGTGCGCAGCGCGCGCTCGGGGTGGGCCATGTGGTGCATCGATGCCGATGCCCAGATCAGGTCGGGCGAGCCGAGGTCGGGCCAGGCGTCGTCGTCGAGGTCGGCCTGCACGGTGCGTACGCGTTCCTCGACGCCGCGGGTGCACGCCTTGGTGCGCAGGCGCTGAAGGTGTTCGGCGGACGTGTCGACGGCGGTGACGTGCGCGTCGGGGAAGCGGTCGAGGAGGGCGAAGGTGCCCGTGCCCGTGCCGCAGCCGAGGTCCACGATGTGGCCGGGGGCGGTCTTCAGTGGCAGCGACGCGGTGATGGAGGCGGTGTGCTCGGCGAGGACCTCGGCGTCCAGGTCGAGGATCTCCGCCTGGCCGCTGGTGTCCTGCTCGTGGTGGTGGCCGTGCGAAACGCCGTGGTGGGGGGTGTGCGTGTGTGCTTGATTCATGCTCTTCACCCTAGGTCGACTATGCGTCAGAGGCGTACTGTCTCCCTATTTGCGCAAGACGATGGCCGTAGGTGCTGCCTGACGCGCAAAAGGGCACCGCTGCGGAGGCCGTCGTGCGGCTCGCGCCGTCATTCGGGAGGGCCTTGAGCGTCGCCGCCGTCTCCGTCGTCGCGCTGGTGGCCGCGGCGGGCGTCGCGGTCGAAGAGACCCAGGATCTCGCAGGGTCCGCCCTCGGCGCCGATCGCGTGCGGCATCATCGTGGGGAACTCAGCGGCCTGGTTGGTCTCGATGCGGAAGCGGCGCTGGCCGAGCATGAGGATCGCGGTGCCGGACAGTACGACGAGCCACTCGCGCCCCGGGTGGGCGCGCATGCGGGCGGGGTTGTCGGGCGGGGGGTCGGTCAGGCGCTGGCGCACCACGCTCATGCCGGGGTCGGCCTTCAGGGTCCAGCGCATCCGGCCGTGGGTGCTGTCGATCGTCGGACTGGTGACGACGTCGTCGGTGGCGGTCTCCACGAGCTGGTCCAGCGTCGTGTCCAGGGCGCGGGCGAGGGTGACCAGCTGGTCCAGTGCGAGGCGGCGCTGGCCGTTCTCGATGCGGCTCAGTGAGGACTGGCTGAGGTGGGCGCGGGTGGCCAGTTCTTCCAGTGACAGGCCCTGCGCCACCCGCAGCGCGCGGATGCGTTTGCGTACGAGGCTGTCCAGCTCTCCACTTTCTTGCGTCATGAGCAACATTGTATGCCCCGAATGCAATGCGGGGTTAGCGTCTGTGTAGATGGTCCGCAGTGTCTGGGACCACGCACGACGAAAGAGCAGGAGGACATGGCTATGACGACTTCTCCGTACGCGAGCGACGCACTGCCCGGTGGAACCGTCGACGCAGTGGTGATCGGCGGGGGCGCCGCAGGGCTGAACGGCGCCTTGACGCTGGCCCGCTCCCGCCGGTCGGTCGTCGTGATCGACAGCGGCTCCCCGCGCAACGCGCCGGCTGCGGCCATGCACGGCTTCATCGTGCTGGACGGCACCCCGCCGCGCGAGATCCTCCGGCGGGGCCGGGAGCAGGTGCGCCAGTACGGCGGACACATCGTCTTCGGCACGGTGGCCTCTGCCGCCCCGGCCGCCCCGTCGGCCGACGGAGACTTGCGTTTCACCCTCACCCTGGCCGACGGCCACAGCATCACCGCGCGCCGCCTCCTGGTGGCCACGGGTCTGCGGGACGTGCTGCCCGAGGTCCCCGGCCTCGCCGAACACTGGGGAGACAGTGTGGTGCACTGCCCGTACTGCCACGGCTGGGAGGTCCGCGACCAGCCCATCGGCGTCCTCGCCACCGGCCCGGCCTCCGTCCACCACGCACTCCTGTTCCGCCAACTGACCGAGGACCTGACCTACTTCACCCACGGCACTGCCCTGGATGAGGACACCCGCGCCCGCTTCGCCGCCCGCAACATCCCCATCGTCGACACCCCGGTGCAGGAGGTCGTCAACCACGAGGACGGCACCCTCGCCGGGCTGCGCCTGACCGGCGGCCAGGTCGTGGGCCGCCGCGTCCTCGCGGTCGCCACACAGATGCAGGCCCGCACCGAGGGCCTGGACGCGCTGAAGCTGCCCATGGAGGACCTGCCCGACCACATGGGCCGCCGCTTCGCCTCCGGCATGGCCGGCACCACCGAGGTGCCGGGCGTGTGGGTGGCAGGCAACGCCACCGACCTTGCCGCCCAGGTCGGCGCCTCCGCCGCGGCCGGCGCCCTGGCCGGCTCCCACATCAACGCCGTGCTGGTCACCGCGGACACCGACGCCGCGCTCGCCGCCGCGCGGGGCGAGACACCCGCCCCCTGACATCCCCTCCCGGGGGCCCGGCCGACCGCCCGGCCCAACCCGCCCCGTTCACCCACCGACCGGCCCTGCCCGGCGTCAGCTCGGCATGCCCATTTTGTGAGGAAATCCATGAGCACACCCCAGCCCCCACAAGCCGCGCCAGCCAGTGGCGAAGGCAGCCCAGACGCGCGTCAGCTGCGGACGGTCCTGATCACCGTCTCCCTCGCGCTGATGTCGGTCATCGCCTCGGTGTCCGGGCTGAACGTCGCGCAGACCCACATGGCCGTGGAGTTCGGCGCCTCGCAGAACACGGTCCTGTGGATCATCAACATCTACACCCTCGCCCTGGCCGCCCTGCTGCTGCCGCTCGGCGCCATCGGCGACCGCCTGGGACGCAAGCCCATGCTCCTCGCCGGACTGGGCTTCTTCGGCGTCGCCACCGTCGTCTCGGCCCTGGCCCCGACGGCGGAGGTGATGATTGCCGCACGCGTCGCCAGCGGTATCGGCGCCGCGATGATCATGCCGATCACCCTGGCCGTCATCACCTCTACCTTCCCCGAGGAACAGCGCGGCAAGGCGATCGGCGTATGGACCGGCGTCGCCGGCGGCGGCGGCATCCTGGGCATGTTCCTCTCCGCCCTCCTCGTCGACGTCGCCTCCTGGCGCTGGCTGTTCGCTCTGCCGGTGGCCCTGATCCTCGCGGCCCTGGCCATGACGGCGAAGTCGGTTCCCAACTCCCGCGAGACCTCGGCCCACCGCTTCGACACCGCCGGCGCGCTGCTCTCCACCCTCGCCGTGACCGGCCTCATCTTCGTCCTGCAAGAAGGCCCCGAACGCGGCTGGACCGTCCCCGTCACTCTGATCAGCCTCGCCGTCGGTCTCCTCGCGGCCATCGGCTTCGTGGCCTGGGAGCTGCACCGCCGCGATAGCGCACTGCTGGACGTGCGGCTGTTCCGCGAGCGCGGCCTGAGCGGCGGCTCGATCACACTGCTGGTGGTCTTCGGTGTCCAGGCGGGCATCGGCGTGGTCCTCTTCCCGTTCTTCCAGGCCGTGCTCGGCTGGTCCGGGCTGCTGTCCACGGCCGCCATGATGCCCATGGCCGTCATGATGATGGCCACCTCCGGCCTGGCCCCCAAGCTCGCCGCGGGCATCGGTTCCCGCTCCACCATGGCGGCAGGCATCGCGCTGGCCGGACTCGGTCTCGTGCTCATGGCCCTGCTCGTCTCCGTCAAGGGCGGCTACCTGTCCATCCTGCCCGGACTGCTCGCCACGGGACTGGGCATGGGTCTGTCGATGACCCCGTCCACCACCGCCATCACCGCGTCCCTGCCGCGCGCCAAGCAGGGCGTGGCCTCTGCCCTGAACGACGTCACCCGCGAGTTCGGCACCGCACTCGGCGTCGCTCTGCTCGGCGCGCTGCTGGCCAACGGCTACCGCGGCGCCATCGACAACCGGCTGCACGGCATCCCCCAAGGAACCGCGGACACCGCGCGCGACGGCGTTGCCAACGCCGTCGAAGCGGCCGGCAACGCCGGCCCGCACGCCCAGGACCTGCTCCACGCAGCCCAGCAGTCCTTCGTCGACGGCTGGCAGCAGTCCATGTGGGCAGGCGCCGCCGTCATGGGCGCCCTGCTCGTCTACATCGTCTTCGGCGGCCCCAAGAACACAACACCTGCGGTCACCGCCGAGGCAGAAACCGCCGAGGCCCTCGCCGCCCGCTGACCGCACAAGAGCCAGACGCACACCAGACACACCGCTCCGCGTACATCGCGTTCGCCGGCGCACGATCGGCCGACCGGATCCCGGCCCGGCCCGGCTGATCGTGCGCCGATTTCGTGACCCGGGCCATGACATGCAGCCACCAACGGCTCCCCGACCTCGGTGATCCGTGCCTTCAGTTGGCGTCTGTATGGACCGTGTTCATGCTCGTCCCCGGTGAGCTCGACGTCGTCCCTGGCCCTCATGATGCCCAAGCCGCCCCGTGTGCCGGGCTCACTCGTCGTTGCCGTCGTCATCGTCGTCGAGATCGACGGCTTCCGGATCGCGCAGCGGGCGCAGGCCGTCGCCCGGCTGGGAGGCGGTGAAGCTGTAGCGGCCCAGGACGTTCAGATTCCTGTGCTTGAGCGGGGACAGCCGGGCCACGTCCTCGTCCCTGATGTCGTGGCCCTCGGCGCGGAGTTGGACGACGGCGGCATCGATGTACCGGGTCGTCCAGAGCACCACGGCGTTCAAAACGAGACCCAGCGAGCCCAACTGATTCTCCATCCCGTCCCGGTACGCCTGGTGGATGGTGCCCTTCTTGCCGTGGCAGATGTTCCGGGCGAGGTTGTGGCGGGACTCCTGGACGGTGAGCTGCTTGTGCATCTGGCGCCGGTACGTGTCGTCCATGGGGTCGACGACGGCGAGCAGGTGCAGGGTCTTGGCGATCCGCCCGTACTCGGCGAACGCCTGCCCGAGCGGGGTCGGGTGGCCCTCGCGGCCGAACATCCGCAGCAGGTCGTAGGCCCTCACCTGGTTGGTGACCAGGGAGCCGGCCACCCGCAGCATGTCCGGCCAGTGTGATCACCTTCTTCACGTTCACCTTGTTGCGGGCGATGGCCTCCAGCGGCCCGTACCCGCCGGCGTTCTCGGCGCCGGGCATCTGGGCCTTCCAGAACCGCTGGTCCTCCAGATCCTTGAAGCGCGGGGAGAAGCGGTAGCCGAGCATCTTGAAGATGCCGAACACCATGTCGCTGTAAGAAGCGTTGTCGGTGGCGACCATCTCCGGCTTCACCCCGCCGTCCAGGTTCAGCAGGGCATCCAGGATGAACAGGGAGTCACGCGGGGTGCCGGGCACCACCATCTGCCCGATGCCGATCACCTGGTCATTGATCGCGTTCAGCCAGGTGATGCCCTTCTTCTTCGCGAAGTACTTCGGCGAGGGTGCGGCGTTGATGGTCCGCGTGGGGACGACGAAGCGCAGGCCGTCGATTGAGGCCAGCAGGCCCTTGCCCCAGAACTGCACGATCGGCACCCGGGCCTGGGCCTCGATCAGGGCGGCGTTTGCCGCGGCGATGGTATCCGCGCGCAGGTAGTACTGGTCGACGTGGACCAGCCGGGATCGGGTCAGTGCCTCGTAGCCCGGGTTGATGACCGGCGTCATGCCGATGTTGCACGCCTCCGAGACCAGCAGCGCGACCATCGAGGTCGTCAGGTCCTTCATGCGGGTCTTGCCGTCGCCCAGGTGCACGAAGGCGTCCAGGAACCCGGTCCAGGCGTGCACCTCGAACAACAGGTCCGGCAGGTCGATCTTCGGGAGCATCTTCTCGACGCGCTCGCGCAGCCACTTCAGCGACTTCGGCTCACCGAGCGCGTGGAGCTTCTCCACGTTCAGCTTCGCCCGCCCGTTGGGCTGCACCTCGATGCTGATCTTCGCGTCGTCGCCGGCCTCCTCCAGCCGCTCAGCCATCTGCTTCCACGTCGCGTCCAGCACATCAACCAGTTCCCGAAGGTGCCACTCCGCGTCCTCGTCCAGGCTCAGGCCCGCCAGGACGTCCTCGCGCACCGCCTCCCACCCCTTGCCCTGGAGCAGGCGGGCGCGCGGGTCGGACCACCGGTGCGAGGGAGAGGCGAAGATGTCGCGGCGCTTGAGGGCTCCGAAGAGCTGTTCCAGCACGCACACCACGTACGCATCGCGGTCCACCGCCCCCTCCGGCAGGTCCGCGTTCGCGTACACCGCCTTGCGCCAGTGCGACGGAGCCAGCTTGTCGTCGACCTCACGCGGCAGCAGCGGCTTCTCGACCACCTTCCTCCGCGAGAGCGCCGGGAGCCGCTGCACCCCGGTGAGAATCCGCCTGCCGCCGGGCGCAGCGTCCAGCGCCTTCGACTCACCCAGCAAGGACAGGAACGGCTTGACGGTGTTGTAGCGCAGCGCCAGCGCGCTCCGCAGTGCGGTCTCGGCCGTGTCGTCGCCCTCCGGCACCAGGCTCACCACCGTGACTGCCGCGCTGGACAGCGCCGCCCGGGGCGCGACCTCCTCCAGCGCCGCCCACAGCGCGGCCACGTCCACATCGCAGCCGGTCTGCTCGATGAGCTCCAGTTCCTCGATGCATACCGCCGCCGCCCTCGCCACCAGCCGCGATGCCTTCTCCAACTGCGGCAGCGTGGACAGGCGCTGCTTCTCGCTGGACCGCTTCGCGGTGCTGATCAGCCTCGTGGCCATCAGGATCTCGAACAGGTCCAGGGCGTCGTCGATCGCCTTGGCCTCCCGGTGGCGCATCACTGCGGTGAGCATCGCCGTGCGCTTGGGCTCACTGGTCCTCTCCAGCTTCGCCGCCTTGGTGCCCAGCCCGTAGCGGGCCAGCGCGGACAGCCGGTTCGGCGGAATCTTGTCCAGCTTCACCCGCCCCAGATGGAAGGCGGCGATGTCCTCGACCCGCTGCAAAGCGCCCTTCATCGCGGTGCCCGTGGTCCGCGTCGGCGGCCGGCGCATCCGCTCCAGTTCCGAATACCGCTTGCCCTCCGGCGTCTTCAGCGTGGCCACCAGGTCCCCGGGCAGCGCCGCGTCCGCCCGCCGGACCTCCTTGGCGACCGTAGCGTGCAGCCGTTTGTCCGCGATGGCGCGGACCTCGGCGACCTGCCGGGCCAGCACGCTCACCCCCGGCAGCAGCACCCGGTGCCGGCGCAGCCAGCCCACCGCGTGATCGAACAGCGCCTTCGGCCCCTCCGCATGAGCCGTCCACGCCCGCCCGTGCAGGAACGTCCGGAACCTCCGGCCCTGATCGTGGTCCTCGTACGGGTGGTAGCCGTACGCGTCACGTATCTCCCACGCGTGCTCATACGCCGTCTTCAGCCGCTCGGTGTACTCCTTGACGCACGAGACGTCCTCGATCTCCAGCTGCGCGGCGAGGTGTTCCACCACCGGCCACGGCACGGCCAGAGGGTCCTCCAGGAACAGCCCGATGTAGCGGACCGTGCACATCTGGAGGGCAAAGCCGAGCCGGTTGTGGTCACCGCGCCGCTTCGCGATCAGCTTCCGATCCTCGTCGTCGAGGAAGAAGAACCGCTCCAGCTCGGGCCTCGTCGGCTCCTCGGCAAACTTCCCGTACGCCTCGGCCTGCTCATCAGTCAAAAATTCCACCGGCATGCTGCGGACGGTAGCCAGCGACCGCCAGCGACCGCCAGCGACCGAGGATCTTCCGGAGAACCCCCGCAGCAGGCCGATTACCCGTGCTAGACGACCATGATCAATTCCTTAGCGCCAACGGCTGTACCGCTGGTCCCCAACGCCGAGATCCGCCCACCTCACGCACGACCGACGCGATCCGTCAGAGGGGGGCACGGTCCGGGCGGGACGGGAACGGCGTGCCCGGCCGCCCCAGGGTCGGCCGGGCGCGGAGCCCTACCGGCTCCGCAGTCACTTCGCCCGATCGGTCGGCGGGCTCGGCGGTGAGCCGGCCGTTCAGGTACGCCGCTGCGGCCCGGTCCTCGTCCGTGGGGGCCGCAAGCAGCGCGTAGACCAGGCCGACCACCACGAAGATCACCGCCAGGATGATCGGCACCAGCAGGGTGCTCACGTCCGCACCCGTGACCTCACCCCCGCCCGGATGCAGGTGCGCAGAGAGGGCACTCATCCCGGTGAAATGCATGCCGTTGACCGCAACGCCCATCACCAGCGCGGAGCCGAAAATCGCCAGGCCTCGGCGGACGGTCACCGCCAGCCAGAGCGCCACCGCGGCGGCGACCACCGCGATGACAATCGAGAGCACCACCCGGGTCCGGTCGTAGCTGAGCCGTCCGTCGAGCCGCATCGCCGCCATGCCGGTGTAGTGCATCGCCGCGACCCCGGCGCCGGTGAAGAGGCCGCCGCCGACGATGCGCAGTACGGACACCCGCCCGGTGCCGGCAATGGCCAGTCCGATGCCGACCGCCACCACGGCGAAGACCGCGCTGGCCGCGGTGATCGGCAGGTCGTACCGGATCCGGGTACCCTCGACGGCGAAGCCGAGCATCGCCATGAAGTGCATGGTCCAGATGGCGGTGCCGCCGATCGCCAGGGCGGCCAACCCGCCCCACCAGACCCGCTGGCCTGCGCTGCTCGCGATGCGGATGCGGGTGGCACAGATCAGGCCCAGGAACGAGCCGAGCACCGATAGCGCGTAGCTCAACGCGGGCGTGATCCACCCGTACTCAAAGTGATTGATCTCCGCCACGGCAGTTTCCCCCGAAGAATGGCCCGTGCGTAACGATGTGCCACGGCCATGATCCGGGGGCGTCTCACGAGGCGCAACGGCACCTTCGGGCATTCAGTGCCGTCGTGGTGACTGTCCAATGCGTCTATTCACCGTCGCCGCCTGCCCGAATGATGAATCAGGCGGCCGCGTGGTCGGCCAGCACCCTCCGGTCGAACGCGGCGATCGCCTGCCGGCCGGTGGACCGCAGGTCAGCCGACGGCCCGCCGGAGTCGGCGAGCTGGCCGAGCAGGTCGACCACCCTGTTCAAACCTGATGCCAGTCGAGGCCGCCGTCGCCCCTCATCGGTGTCGCGGCGTGGATACCCCTGGCTTCAGGCGGGGGAGGAAACGCCGCTCCCTCCCCTCAGGGATAGACTTACATGAACTACTGGTAGGATGTGAGGCATGGGGGTGAGGTGGTGAAGCGGGCGTACAAGTACCGCTTCTATCCGACCCCGCTGCAGGCTGAGCAGTTGAACCGCACTTTCGGGTGCGTGCGCAAGGTGTACAACCTGGCCTTGGAGGCGCGCACCCGCGCGTGGGCGGTGCACGGGCAGCGCAGCACCTATGTGCAGTCGTCGGCGTGGCTGACGGAGTGGAAGCGCACCGAGGAGCTGGTGTTCCTCAATGAGGTCAGTTCCGTGCCGTTGCAGCAGGCGCTGCGGCATCTGCAAGCCGGGTTCGCCGGGTTTTGGGGTAAGCGGTCGCGTTACCCGCGTTTCAAGTCCAAGCGTAAGTCTCGGGCGTCGGCGGAGTACACCCGCTCGGCGTTCCGCTGGCGCGAGGGGCAGCTCACCCTGGCCAAGATGGACGCGCCGCTGACCATCGTGTGGTCCAGGGCCCTGCCGGCGGGCGCGCAGCCGTCCACGGTCACGGTGTCCCGCGACCCGGCCGGTCGCTGGTTCGTGTCCCTGCTGGTCGAGGATCCCACCGTGACGCCGCTCCCGCCGGTCGACACGGCGGTGGGGGTGGACGCGGGCATCACCAGTCTGCTCACCTTGTCCACCGGGGAGAAGGTCACCAACCCGCGTCATGAGCGCGTTGACCGGCGCAAGTTGGCCAAGGCGCAACGCCGGCTGGCCCGTAAGGCCAAGGACTCCGCTAACCGGGCCAAAGCCCGCGTGGCGGTGGCCCGCATCCATGTCCGCATCGGCGATCGGCGGCGGGATCACCTGCACAAGCTGTCGACTCGACTCGTCCGTGAGAATCAAACGGTCGTGATCGAGGATCTCAGTGTGCGCACCATGCTGCGCAACCACTTGCTGGCCCGCGCCATTTCCGACGCGGCATGGACGCAGCTGCGCGGCATGATCGAGTACAAGGCCGCCTGGTACGGGCGGACGGTGATCGCCGTTGACCGCTGGTATCCGAGCACGAAGACCTGTTCGGCGTGCGGGCGGATCAACACCGCGATGGCTCTTGGCGTTCGTGTCTGGACGTGTCCCGGCTGTGATGCCGTGCATGACCGGGATGTCAACGCCGCGAAGAACATTCTCGCCGCCGGGCTGGCGGAGAGGTGAAACGCCTGTGGAGGGACGGTGAGACCCGACCCGCGAAAGCGGTGAAGGCGCGGCCCGGTGAAGCAGGAACCCCCTCGGGCGACCGAGGGAATCCCCGCCCTTCAGGGCGGTGGAGGATGTCAACTGAACGAACATGCTGCCGACGAAACCGTCCAGCCGCGCGGCCAGGGGGTCGAGGGTCTGCAGCGGTCCGGTCATCGGCTTCAGCCACTCGTGGGCGACGTGAACGAGCTGCTCAGGGAACTCGCGCTGAGCACCGCAGGTGAAGACCATCCTGGGACGGTCGCAGGTCACCGTCGACACCGAGCAGGCCGTACCGCTCCGGCGGGACCTCGCCCCAGCCCCGGCTGGTCCGGCCGGCTTCTTTCCGGTCGTGGTTGCCGGTCGATCAACCACCGCACCGGCCCGTCACCGCGACTCCAACCACATGGTCACGATCATCCCAGCCGTACATGTGCCGACCCGACTTTGGGCCTTGTCGTCACCGCCGACCACCGCCGGCATCCTGATCTGCCGCAGACCGCACGCCCGGTCAGCGTCCGTTCGTGTCGAGAAGGGGATGCCCGATCAATCCCTTCCTGCATGCTGGTTCTCGACAAGGGTCAGCAGGGCGGAGTGCGTTTGCTCGTCGGCGGCCACGACGAGACCGCCCGCTCCGGTGTGAAGTGGCTGGCCGTCGATCCCGGTGACCACACAGCCGGAGGCTTGGCAGAGGGCGATACCGGCCGCGAAGTGGACGCTGTCGCGTAGGTGGCCATCGGTCACGTAGGCGGCGCGTCGGCCGGCAGCGACCCAAGCCACCGCCAGGGTGGTGGAGACGACGCGTGGGCGAAACTGCTCGATGAACCCTTTGTCGGTAAGTAACCGGGCGGCCCGGAAGACTCGCTCGTTGGGGAACGGTGGATCGAGATTGACGTCTACCAGCCTCGACTCGGCCGACGGGGCGAGTCGCTCGTCCACGCCGCCGCGACGCACGTTCGCACCAGCGCCGTCAGTCCAGAACACCTCATCGGCGAAGGGGTCCGCCGAGGCTGCCACGACGACCTGTGTGCCGGTTCGCAGAGCTACGTTGACCGAGACCAGCATGTTGTGTACGGCATAGTTCAGCGTCCCGCACAGCGGGTCGACCAGCCACGTACGTCCATTCCCGCCGGTTCCCGTGCGTCCGCTTTCCTCTCCCACCACGACGTCGTCCGGCCGGGCAGCGTGCAAGACGTCGAGGATGGCCTTCTCCGCTTCGATGTCGGCCGTCGTGGCGAAGTCCCCTGCAGACTTCTCGAAGCGTGTCAGGGTTATCCCGTAGTGAGAGCGCACGACCGCAGCCCCCGCTTCCGCCGCCTTGATGACCAGATCCCGATCGTTGATCGACATGCACGCACAATAGATCGGGCGGGTTCCGAGTGTGAGCTGCCGTCCGGCCCACAGCGGGCGAGCCTCGATCAGATATCCGGATCTGCCGCCGATCGTGCGTTAACAGTCCGTCGCTGGTCACCAGGTGCTCTGGTGGGGCCTCGATGCGGAGAAGGCCGCTGCCGGCCGTCATCCACTGGGTGACGCTCTCCGCTGCGGTGAGCGTCACCGTCAGTGACAGTCGCGGCTCCGGCGAGGTGATTGCTCTGGCGGTCGCACGTGCGCTGCCGGGCGTTCGCTAGCAGAGGTTGTCACGCCAGTAGCGGTAGGCCAGGCCTCGTGCCACCTCAATCGATCCTGCTGCGACGAGACAGGTAAGAAGATCATCCCCGGTCGGTGCGTCGACGTCGAAGGCAACGATCACTGGCGGTTCTTCACCGACGTGCCGACGCACCAGTGCGCGCTCGTCGAGGGTGGGCCCCGGAACCAGGAATCCCGGAACAGGGTCGGGCAGGCCAGGTAGCACCTCAACTACATCCTCGCCGCGTACATGGACTCCAGAACATGATGAGCGACTCTGCCGAGAAGAGTGCATGCGTGTCGTCGCGCTGCTCGCCCTGCCCCGTGCCGTAATTTGTCGCGCCCGGGGCCGACTACCTCTTGACGAGGCTAACGTTGTTAGCCTACGGTCCGGCTAACGATGTTAGCCAGATCCGAGGAGAGTTGATGATCACCAGCATTTCCACCGTGTCGACCACATCGGCGCGGTCGCCGCGACCTGGCCGCGATCGGATCGCAAGGATCATGCTGTGGCTTGCCGCCGTCGGCGCCGCCGGCGCCGCGCTCACCGCGGCCAGCACGGTTTGGGACGCCGATGGCGGGACCAAAGTCGTCGAGACCTGGCGAGCCTACGGCCTCGTCGTCTTCACGGGACTGTTCGTGCTGCTTGCGCTGGCACCGCGCAGCTACCGAGGTGTGTGGGAGCTGGTGATCTTCCACAAGATCGCGCTCACGGTGACCGCCTTGCTCTACGCCGCTCACGGCGGCATCGCCGACACCGCAACGATCGTCGGTTGGGATGGCACCGTCTCGGTGCTCCTCGTCGGCGCCTACGTGTTGAGTCGCGGTTGGACGTCGTCCCCGGACTGGCGCGGCACCACCCAGCGCGCCGGATGAGGACACTGGTAGCGATCCCGGCTTGTCCGAGGCGCTGGTGAACCGCCGCGGCGAGGTGGTCGACGCGGCCGAGCGGATCCTGGAACGTGAAGGCCCAGACGCGGTGACCATGCGGCGCCTCGCCGACGAACTGCGCATCCAGGCACCCTCGCTGTACAAACACATCGCCGGCAAGACCGAGATCGAAACTGCACTGCAACAGCGCGCGCTCGAACGGCTCGCTGCCGCGCTGGCCGGGGCCAGCGCCGACCTGGCCACGCTCGTCGCCGCCTACCGGCGGTGGGCGCTTGAGCACCCTCGCCTCTACGAGCTCAGTGCCCGCCATTCCCTGGATCGTCCACGTCTCGCGCCCGGCGTCGAGGCCGCGGCGGCCGCGCCCCTGCTGAAGGTCACCGCCGGCAACATCGCAGCCGCGCGTGCCATCTGGGGCCTCGCACACGGCCTTGTCGATCTCGAGCTGGCCAACCGATTCCCACCCAACGCCGACCTCGACGCGGCCTGGGCCCACGCGATCAGCGCGTTCGCCATCTACTGCACACCACAGCCCCAAGGAGACCCGTGACACACGCACCTTTCTGACCATGCCAAACGGAGGTCGGCCTCATGACGGACGAGCGGTACGTGCGCTGGCTCCAGGACGTACGCCGCTTTCAGCCCTCGACCGTCTCCCGCCGCCTGTCGGTGGTGGTCGGCTTCTACCGCGTCTGCGTCATCGACCACATCCTGCCGCACTCACCCGCCGACTACGTCCGTCGACCGGTCGTGCCACCCGAATCACCCACCCTCGGGCTGGACCACCTAAAGTTCGAAGCCCTGATCACCACCGCACGACAGTCGGCCAACCCGAACGACTTCGCGCTGATCGCCATGCTCGGACTCCTTTGGCTGCGGATCTTCGAAACCTGCGGCGCCAACATCGGCGACCTCGGAGAGGAACACGGCCACCGCGTCCTTCGCGTCCGCGGCAAGGGCGGCAAAGTCGTCCTCGTCCCGCTCCGGCCCGCGGTGGCCAGGGCCGTGGACCGTGCGGTGGACGGCCGCATCGACGGTCCGATTCTGCGCAATGCCATCGGGGCGCGGATGGACCGGCATGCGGCGACCCGCCGGCTCAAGCACCTGGCTGCCGCCGCCGGGATCCGGATGCCGAGGATGCACCCGCACATGCTGCGCCACACCTTCGTCACCACCATGCTCGACGCCGGCGTGAGCCTGCGCGACGTACAGATCGCCGCCCGCCACGCCGACCTTCGCACCACCATGCGCTACGACCGCGCCCGCAAGAACCTCGACCGGCACCCCAACTACATCCTCGCCGCCTACATGGCCTCCGGAACGTAGCGACCACAACGAGCGGATCTGCCGATGAGTGTGAGTCCTCTGCGCGGCTGTTGACTGTTCTTGCGCGGGCCGTTGAGGCCTGCGGCCCGTCACGGGATAAGCAGTCCCCAATAGGCCGCCCAGGGTAGGAACAGCAGGCCGGCTGCGACGAGTAGGCCGAGTCGGGCTCGGTGGGCATGCGTGAGATCACGGCGGTGACGTCGCCACGACAGCGCGGTCGCCACGGTGGCCACGACGGTGGCGACGGCGAGGACCTGCAGGACGAGCCAGGGCATCGGGCGGCCGATCAGAACGGGTCCGACGACATGCGCTGCGGTGGCCATCACGAAGAAGAGGTAGACCAGGAAACCCAGTGTGGTTGCCAGGCCGGTGGCGGCCAGCCAGCGCGCGGGACGCCGTACCGGTGGCGCGCCGCGGCGGCCACGAATCCGACGGACGGCGGCGGTCAGCGGGTAGCCGGCGAAGGCCACCAGAAACACCAGCAGGGCTGCGAGTTGGAGCCAGGGTGACTCGTACCAGGCCAGCGGCGTGAGGGTCGGGCTGGGAATGTGCTGAGGCGGCGCCGGGTCGGCGCTTGCGTTGGGCAGGGCGTGCGTCAGGCGGTCGATCCAGGACGCCTCGTAGTCGCCGTAGTTGGCCGGGATTCTGGCGAGTCGGTCGAACCCGCCGTTGGCGGTGAGGTACAGGTTATGCCGGACCGCAGGGACGAACCGGATCGTGTAATGGGTGTTGCCGCCACGCTCCAACGCCTGCCGGATGGTCTGACTGCTCTCCCTCGGGAGGGCTTCTCGGTCCAACTCACCCCATTGGGCGAGTACCGGCTGGCGTACCTGTTCCCAGGCCGGTGCCGGGTCGAAGAAGGCCTCGGGGAAGACACCCGCGCCGATCGTCATCCGCACGGCGGTCACCCGCATCGTGTGCGTGAAGGACCCGGAGACTCCGGCGTGCCGCAGTTGCTCGTCGTAACCCCACGCGGTCTGGGCGGCCGGAGTGATACCGACCGCACCGGCAGTGATCAGGAATTTCACGTCGGTCGAGCGGCTCGCGGCCAGTGGCGCGACAAACGCCCCCTCGGACAGCGCCCACATCCCGAGCCGGGCCGGATCGATGTCGGCGCGCGAGCGCAGCAGTCGCAGGCCGGCGAGCGCATCGTCGGCCAGCACCGAATAGTCGCGATGTAACAGGTTGTAGCCTTCGGTCCGCTTGTCGTAAATGAGCGTGACAATTCCGCGCTGGGCGAGTGCTTCGGCCGCGAGGCGCAGCTCCTGTCGGCCTCGATTGCCCGCTCCCTCGATCATGACCATCCCTGGTCGGCGCTGTGTCGTCGACACTGGTGCCAGGACGGTGCCGTGCAGGACCACGCCACCGTTGCCGGCGAAGGACACTTCGGTGGCGGTCGGTCCGTCAGGCGCGGCGTTCGCGGGAGCAGCCGGAAGGACGAGGACCGAGCAGACGAGTACGGTAAGAGCCGCCAGGATCCGCGGCAAGAGCCAGGCCCAGCCCGTTCTGGATACGGTGGTTCCCCCGGTTCGACCCGTCACGCTCGTACGAGCCGTTGTGTGCCGCATTGCAGCCATCCTCTTCAGATTGTTGGACGCGTCCGGCGGCGCGCCATTCGCGGCATTCAGACTCGCCTGCTCGCCCGACACGGACCAGGGCCGCCGCACCTGAGGTCGAAGGGGTGCAGGCACCTGAACGGATCGGGGTATCTGCCTCATCGACTCCGACCGGCACGGCAAATAGTGTTGATCTCTGTTCGGTAAGGGACGTCCGACCTGGCGCCCGCGAATACGACTGAAAGAATTATCAAAATGCGGCAGAAACTTATACGCGGGGCCAACGAACTCGGACAGTTGCTCGCCGGTACGGCCATCGGGCTGGCCGCGCCGTTCCTCCTGTTCCTGACGCTGGCCTCGGTGCCGTCGAGCCTTGCGGCGGGCCTGGGCATCCTGCTCTTCGTCGGCGTGGTGTGGCTGACCCGTCGACTGGCCGATCTGCAACGCCACCGGGCCGCCGCTGCGCTGGGTGAATCGGTGCCGTCCCCCTACGCACCGTTACCCAAGGGCGTACTTGCCCGGACCCGGACGTTGATCGGCGAGCCGGCCACCTGGCGCGATCTCGCCTGGATACTGTGCCAGTTCCCGGTGGCTCTGCTGAGTGTGACGCTGGCGATCGGACTATGGCTGGGGGCCGTGCAGTGCCTGTTCGCGCCGTTGCTGCGGGCGCTGCTGCCGACCCGTGCGAACTTCGATCCCGTAGTGCTGGAGATCACCGGCAGGTCCGGGCCGTTGACCTGGCTGATGGTGCCGGTCGGCGTCGGGTTGGTGGTGCTCGCCTACCGCCTGCCCCGGCACCTCCTCACCGGTCAGGCCCGGCTGGCGAGCGCGCTGCTGGGACCCACGTCCACCGCTCGGCTCTCCGCCCGGGTGGACCGGTTGACCGCCACCAGGGCCGCTGCCGTTGACGCCTCCGCCGTAGAACTACGCCGCGTCGAGCGAGATCTGCATGACGGCGCACAGGTACGCCTCGTCGCGGCAACCATGAACCTCGGCATGGCCGAGGACGTCATCGACGCCGACCCGGCCGGCGCCAAGACCCTGATGGCCGAGGCGAAGGCCAGCGTCGGCGCCGCCCTCACGGAACTCCGCGACCTGGTACGCGGCATCCATCCGCCGGTGCTGGCCGATCGGGGCCTGACCGGGGCGGTCCAGGCCCTGGCACTGAAGCTGACCAGCGGCATCACGATCGAGCTGGATCTGCGACTCGACCGACGGCTGGCCGCGCCGGTGGAGTCTGCGGCGTACTTCGTCATCGCCGAGTCGCTCGGCAACGCCCTGCGGCACAGCGGCGCCCAGCACATCCAGGTCACCGTCACCGACCAGGGGAACCTGCTGCACATCACCGTCGGCGACAACGGTCACGGCGGCGCCGACCCGTCACGCGGCACCGGACTGCGTGGCATCCAACGGAGGTTGTCCGCCTTCGACGGAACCCTCCACATCACCAGCCCCCTGGGCGGGCCTACCCTGCTGGACATGGAACTGCCATGCGCGTCCTGATCGCCGAAGACCAACTACTGCTGCGCGACGGGCTGACCCGGATGTTGACCGCGTACGGTTTCGACGTGGTGGCCGCCATCGACGACGGTTCACAACTGATCGAGGCGCTCGTCTCGCTCCGGCCAGACGTCGCCGTGGTCGACGTGCGCCTACCGCCCACCTTCACCGACGAAGGGCTACGCGCCGCCACCGCCGCCCGCGCCGAGATACCCGGCCTGCCCGTCCTGATCCTCTCCCAGTACGTCGAACGCCTCTACGCCCGTGAACTGCTCTCCGACCGCGCCGGTGCGGTCGGATACCTCCTCAAGGACCGGGTCGGCGACGTACGGCAGTTCATCGACGCGATCCGTCAGGTCGCCGCCGGCGGGACGGTCATGGACCCAGAGGTCGTCGCCCAACTGCTACACCAGCGCGACACCCTGGCCGCGCTCACCGCACGAGAGCGGGACGTGCTCCGCCTGATGGCCGAGGGGCGCACCAACGCCGCGATCGCCGAACACATGGTCATCACCGAAAAGTCGGTCAGCAACCACATCAACACGCTCTTCGCCAAACTCGGCTTACCACCATCAGGCAGCGGCCACCGCCGCGTACTCGCCGTTTTGACCTACCTCGACCAGTAAACCGGCCCGACGGCAGCATCTGGGAACCCCGCCCGTTTCACATAGACCATGACTCCTGTTCTAAGGAGCCAGCCTGGCGTGTGAGCCGAGGAAGCTACGCCCCCTGACTGGCAAGTCACCCCTCAGCCATTGCCTCGAAACGCACGCTCATGCCGCCGACCGCGCGTCACGCAGCGTCACCGTTGGTCAATCAAGGCAGCACTCGGTCTTGCCGAGAAGAGTGCGGACATTCGGTGATCGTCGGGGCATACGGTTCCGATGTGACGGCCTACGACATCGCCGCGCAGTTGCCTACCATCGACGTGTTGCGGCAGCGGTGCAAGGCATTGGCGATGCACGACACAATCATCGGGGGCGACTACTACACGTACGACCGTGCAGGGGGCGCCGACGAGGCAGCGTCGATGCGCAACGGCAGCCGCGAGGAGTACGACATCGTTTTCGACGGCGTTCCGGCCGGTTTCACGCCCGGCGGGCGATTTTCAAGAAACGAAGGTGTGTTGAAGCAGGCGGCTCGACCAGGGCTGCGCAGGTCTAGCGCGACTTTTCCGGGGTTGAGGAGGGATGGTACAGGAATTAGCGGTAAGGACGAACATGAAGGCGACGACGATCTCGAACCACTGGATTGACCGGTTGCTGGCCCGGACCGAGGAGAGAGAGTCATCGTGTGCCACAGAATTGCTTATTCTCTGCCACAGAGCCGGTGATCAACCCTCCGCGACCTGCGCCACGCCGTGGCGTCGCGGCGTGCGACTCGGCAACATTCTGTGTCACATCTCCACGTCCGCTGCCCACCCGCAAGATCACCCTTACCGCTAATTCCTGTACCGGTCTTCCTCAACCCCGGATCCCGGGCTCCAGGCGTCGCCGGGTTGACTACCGTAAGCACGGGCGTACCTTCCCGAGCCGCGTTGGCACGCGGCCTTGCCTGATACCTGCAGCGGTTATCCCTGGA
This sequence comes from Micromonospora sp. NBC_00389, assembly GCF_036059255.1. Taxonomy (NCBI): domain Bacteria; kingdom Bacillati; phylum Actinomycetota; class Actinomycetes; order Micromonosporales; family Micromonosporaceae; genus Micromonospora; species Micromonospora sp. NBC_00389. Next base: position 4,422,117 of record NZ_CP107947.1, read on the forward strand.
AGGTACGCCCCTCTCAAAGTCATCTACGGGTTTCAAGCATTGCTCCGTCTGCGGGCTTCTCCGATTGTGAAGGGCTGAACAGCATGACCAAGCGTTCCGGTATCGACGCCGTGCATAACTTCTGGGCGCGTGTTTGGCAGGCGCCGCAGGACTACGACGCCATCGACGGCCTCGTGGTGGAGGACTTCGTCCTCATCTCCGGTGGCAAGCGCATCGAGTCGCGCGCCCGCTTCAAGGAGTGGGTGCGGAGCTTCAGCGCGGTCATCGACAACCTCGATTTCAAGATCATCGAGTCGTTCGAGAACCACGACGGTTCGCGCGTGGCATCTATCTTCTGCTTAACCGGCAACAACAACGGCGTGTTCGGAACCGCCCCTGACGGCGCGCCGCTCGAGATATGCGGTACTGCCGTCTGGGCGGTACGCGAGGACGGCATGCTGCTTTGGAACCGTGTCGAGCGCAACGCGTTCGAGGTTTACCAGCAGCTCACCGGCCGCACGCGGTAAGCGCAGCCCGTTCCTTCCCCCAGTCCGGGGCTGTCCCTATGGGTTTTGTCAACCAGCGGCGGGGCGGGCGTGGTAGGTCGTCTTGTCGCGGAGCATGGCGTGCAGGACGTCGACGCGGCGTCGGGCGAGGCAGATGAGGGCGGCGTTGTGTTTCCGCCCATGCCTCCATGCCGAACATCCTCCCTCGGCGGTCGCCTGGTCTAGCCGTAACGCGATGTCGTCCGTAATGCCGCGACGTTACTCTCATGCCGCAGAGCGGGCGGGTTACGGGACATCGCGTACAGGTCCGACCTGCTGGACCTGATCGTGGTCACGGCATCAGATGGACGCGGATCCGTCTGGCCGTAACCGCCGCATCCTCCAGGATGGCCAGACGGGGCTCGGCGGATTCGAGCAGGTGTGGATGACGCAGTAGCGCCAGTGGCGACAGACGCCGGTCTGTCAGCACCGCGTCGATCATCGACCGGTCGCCGCCACAGACCAGGGCACTGACTGCATCGTGAGGGTCGGCGATAACACCGGGCGCGTGGGGCAGCATGATCCGCGCGGCGATGCCCGCAGCCCGCTGAGTAGCAGCCTGGGCCTGGTTGGCGCGGCGACGTGCGTAGCGCTGCTGCGAGGAACCGCCGGCCGCGGTGCGACCCTGCACGTAGAAGCGCTCGACCTTCGAGACGGTGATGGTCGTACCGTCCGCGACGCCGGCGGCAACCGCGCCCTTTCGGGCCAGCAGCACGGCGATCCGGGGCGGTCGGATGATGCGGGCCAGCAGCGTGTCGACATCCTGCGCGTCGGCAAGCCCCGGCGGCGGATACAGCGTGGCGGTATCACCGTTGCTCACGCCGGTCAACACGAGGCCCTGCTCGGTGGCGCCGTCGTGGCGGCTGTAGAAGCCGTCGAGCCAACCACGAATCCGCTCCGGTGAGATTTCCACCCACCGCCCGCCACCCGCGGCGGGTCGCGCCTTCACCACGTGAACACCACCTATCGGGAACGGCCGGCCTGCACCCACCATGCTCACATGAAGCGGGTCGCGCCATCGAACACAGCCCAGCTGATGCCCGGTTCTGCCGAGATGAGTGCGTGGCTGCTGTGGAACCTCGACGCCGATCAGCAACTGCGGTAACGCCTGCCGCGGCTTGCCGCTCTGTATCTGGAATAGGTGCCCTAGCTGCCGCGGTCAGCCGCATCGGTCGTGGCGGTCGTGGCGGTCATCCGAGCCACCGGTCGAACCATGCGCGGGTGCGGCGGAGTACGTCGAGTTGGTGGTTGCGTTCGCGGATCGAGTGGTTCTCTCGGGGATATACGACGTACTGGTGCTCGACTCCGAACCTGCGTAGCGCGCGGTGGAAGAACGCCGCCTGTGATACCGGGACGTTGGTGTCGTTCTCGCCGTGCAGGATCAGCACCGGCGTGCGGATCTTGGAGGCGTACGAGATTGGGCTGAGCCGGTCGTGGCGGTGTGGACCTGTTCCTTCCCAGCCGCTGCTGCCGCCGAGGGCGGACTCGAACGGCTCCTGTTCTCCGGTTGCGGCGAGCATTCCCCAGTCGCTGATGCCGGCTCCCATCACGGCGGCCTTGAACCGGTTGGTCTGGCCGACCGCCCAGGCGGCCATGAAGCCGCCGTGGCTCCAGCCGCCTATGCCCAGCCGGTCGGGGTTGGCGACGCCGTCGGCGATGAGCAGGTCGATGCCGGCGCAGATGTCGGTCCACTCGTCGAGGCCGACCGCGCCGGCGACGCGCACCGCGAAGTCGTGGCCGTGCCCTTTGCCGCCGCGCGGGTTCGGCAGGAACACGGCGTAGCCGGCGGTCGCCAGCCACTGGCCGGACGGGTCCCAGCCGAGCATGAGCCGGTCGGCGTGCCGGTGGTACGGGCCGCCGTGGACCAGTGTCACCAGTGGAAAGGGCCCGTCCTTGTGGGACCGGCCGGCGGGCAGGATCAGCAGGCCGTCGAGGGCCAGCCCGTCGGATGCCTCGTATGACAGGCGTTCCTGGACACCCCACCGGATGTCGCGGAGTTCGGGCCTGAGGTCGGTCAGCCTCGTCAGCGGCCCGCAAGTGGGGCCGGCGTGGACGTTTCCGGGCTCGTAGGACGTGCTGACGACCGCCGCGACGGCGTCACCGTGCCGGTTTGTGGTCAACGACGTCGCGAGGCCGTCGACCCGGGACAGCTCGACGAGGGTGGGCCCGACCGGATCGAGCCGGTGGATCGCGGTATCGAGCCCGTCGGCGACCAGCGCCAGCGGCGGACCGGTGTCGACCTGGACCAGGTTGCTCGGGCAGCCGGTCGTGCCGGCGGTCAGGTTACGGTGCGCGCCCACCGGCCCGCTCACCGGTACGACGACATCGAGAACCGCGTGTCCGCCCACCAGAGCGGGCGGGGTCTTCGCGACATATGCCAGGTGCCAGCCGTCGTCGGCGGACCACCAGACGAGCGACGACGCGTCCGCCGCGGCCGGGCCGAGGTCCCGCGTCACGCCGCTGTCCGGGTCGAGGAGGTGGAGACCGGGCTTGACCAGGCCCGGGTCCACGTCGGGGGTCGACCAGGTGAGGACCGCCAGCATTCCATCGTCGGGCCGCTGGGCCACCTCGACGACATGGCGATCGCCGAACGCATCCGGTGTCCGGATCTCGCGGCTCCGTACGTCGAGCAGCCGCAGCCGGTCCGGGCGTACGCGTTCACCCCACACCCGAGCGTCGTCACGCTCCCTGCCCCGACGTTGGTCCTCAGCGGACGGTTCATCGGCTGCGATCACGATGACCAGGTCGGCATCGGCCAGCGGGAGGTGCCCGGACACCCCACCGGCCCAGGACGTGACCGCCTCCACGACACCGTCGACCAGCCCGACCCGGTGTACTTGCGCCGTGCCACGCTCGGCCCGGTCGGAGAGAAAGTAGACCAGCAGCGAATCCGCGGCCCACCGCGGCGCCGAATCGTGCGCCTCACCCGAAGTTAATCGTCGCGGCGACCCGGTCCCGTCGGTGGCGGCGACCCAGAGTTCGCTAACGGGGTGATCACCAGCCCGTCCGACCGGGGCGACCACGTAGGCGACCCACTTGCCGTCCGGCGACAGCGCCAATGCGCGCGGAACACGACCGTCAACCACCAACTCGGCGGTGAGCTGTGTACGGGCCACCGATGCACAGTAACGATCAACCACCACGGCGACCAACCGCTGCCGCAACGCCTCCGCAGCATGGCTGCGGCGCCCTCCCAGGGGCTGTCCCGATCTCGACAACAACGCCAGGAGGAGACGATCTGGCTGCTTGATCGGGTTCGCACATCTGCCGCCGACCGCGCCCGCCGGTCGTTGAAGGGCCCGTCACTGGCTGTAGCCGAAGGTAGCCGGCTTGGGCGTCCCATCATGCCGATGACCGGATGCAGGGGATTCAACCGGACGGAAGTGCCGAGCAGCGATGGATCTACGGGCCGCTCGGCGATGCGGTTGTCCGTGCCTCGTCGCGACGAGGCAGCCGGTCAGGCTCAGGCAGGGAACGAAGCAATGCCGGCAGGGCGCCAAACACGAGGGGAAGGCCGCCCAGCTCGCTGATCCCGACCCATTCGATGTCGTCATGCTCCTCAGGTGCACGGTTGGTGGGAGAGCCGACCCAGTCTCTGATTTGCCAGACGCCCACGTGGACGGCGTCCTCGCCACTGCCGGCATGCAGGTCGCCCAACCGTGACGAGGACTCCGCCACAATGTGAACCCCTAGCTCCTCGTGCATCTCACGCGCGAGGGCTTGTAGTTCCGACTCACCCGCTTCGACGTGCCCCCCGGGCAGGTCCCAGAGATCCGGGTATGCCCGGCGGGTCGGGCTGCGGTGTACCAGCAGGACCGCGCCGTTCTCCACGAGTGCGCCGCAGACGACGACATGCATGACGGGATTAGAGCACAGGGATAGGACAAGCTCGCTCCAGCCAGAGGGCACGCGCAGACATCCGGCTCTGCCGCGGTTCGGGAGCGCTGTCTGGCCGAAGCGCTTGGCTCCTGCTACACACGGTGCATGGGGATGGGCATCTATGACCAGTACGAGCGGGACGCTGACCAGCACCTGGCCGCCTACGGTGTGCGGGTCGGCGCTGACCAGGTCTCGATCGTGCGGGATGTCCTCGTGCGCGAAGCCCGGCGCGAGGCGGAGACCTACTCTGGAACGGGCACCGTACCCGGCAACACGCAGTTGATGCGGATGTGCGCCGTCCAGCTGTGGCACGTCGGCGCCGTCGAGGACGCGCTGTTGGTTCACCGCGCTCGCGGCACCAGTATGGACGCGGCCGGCACCATCGACGCGGAACTGATGCTGGGGGCGGGCGTCGCCAGGACCAAGGAGTATCTCACCACCGTATGCACCGAGGAAGCCCGAGAGATCCTCGATGTGATCACGTGGGTGGAGGAGGCGTACGACCACGGACAATACGCAGCTTTCCTCGACAGGTACTACCGAGCTGGGTCCCACTGAGAACATTCTGGCCAGGGCTTCATGCCGGCCTGAGAATCTTCGGCTGCTCCTACGGTGCTGCCTCTCGATGCCATGTCTCGGCGAGGAGGGCGTAGGTGTAGCCGTCCACCCAGCCCAGTTCGGCGTGCCAGGAATCGCCGACGCCGTGCTGCTCACGACGCATGCCGACCTTTTCGAGGATTCGCACCGAGGCGAGGTTGTCCGCGAAGCAGCCAGCGGTGATTCTCCGAATGCCCAGCCGGTCGAATGCGTGCGCCACCACCGCGGTGACCGCCTCGGTCGCGTAGCCATTTCCGCCGTAGGCTGGATCGAAGATGTAGCCGAGCTGGGCCTCGGTCCGTGGTGGCATGCCGGGTTGACCCATGCCGTCGACGACGTCGAGCGAGACGGTTCCGATCACCACGCCGTTGAGCGTGGCCGCCATGCTGTGGTCGTCGGGGTCTGCGGCCGCGCGTCGCCATGCCGCGCGGAAGGATGCAGGGTCGACCTGCGTGCGGAGTAGCCAGCGCGTGGCCTGCGGCAGGTTGCGGTACTCCAGGATCCGGTCGACGTCCTCGTCCCGCACCGGGCGAAGCTCGAGGCGTTCGGTGCGTACGGTGGTGTTCTCCATGAGGCGGGACGCTAGTGGACGCATCCCGGCGAGACGCCCGAATATCGGTCCGCCCGCCCCGACATGGCGCACTATCTGGTGGCCCCCGCCCCGTGTCCTCGGCAGCACAGGACGCACGCTCATGCCGCGATCCGCGCCCTACGCAGCGTCACGCCGAGCTGGCCCGGTTGCCGTCCGGACATGCCGAGAAGAGTGCACCGCGTCAGCAGTCGATCATGATCTGGGACCGGTGGTAGCGCCAGGAAGCCGAGAGTCATCGGCACGAGCGGAGACCAGCTCACCGAGGCTTCGGGGCGACTACCTCAAACGCAGCTAACTCCGCCACTTCCCGGTCGACAGCTGCCTCCTCATCGCCACCAGCCCGGCCCGACCCGAGCGCGAGAGGGCTGAGCCAGCAGACATGCCACCTCGTCAGGACTGGACCTTGGCGGTGTGGCCGATGGTGACGACGATGACCGAGTGTTCCTCGTGGGAAGCATGCGCGGTGTGGGTCTCGACGGTGACCAGCATCTCGCGGGACGGGCCCGCGCCAAGCCGCTGGCGTCGTACCGCCGGACGGTCCCTGCCGCCGCTGCCCGTCGCCGCTGTCGGGACCGCGCGTGACCCGGCCGCCCCGCGTCGGCCTGGCCGCGGTCGTGTTCGACCTCGACGGCACCCTGGTCGACACGATGACGATCGCCCCCACCGTGTACGTCGACACGATCCGCGCCCTCGGCGGGCCGGAGGTCTCGCCAGCGACTGTGGTCGCTACCTGGCACATCGGGGCCACACCGTTCGTGCTTGCCCACCTCCTGGGCCGCCCCGTCTCGGCCGAAGACGTCGAGTGCTACCACCGGCACTTTGCGGCGACAGTCGCGGACGTTCGACCGTTCCCCGGCGTACCCGAACTGGCCGACGATCTCGATCGGGCCGGCTGTCAGCTCGGCATCTTCACCGCCGCCACCCGCCGGACCACGGCCCTCGTACTGGCCTCCACCGGGCTCGACCGACTGTTCCCGGTCGTCGTCTGTGGTGACGACATCGCCGAACCGAAGCCCGCACCGGAAGGCCTATTGCTGGCCTGTCAGCGCCTGGGTGTCGACGTCGCCGAAGCCGCGTACGTCGGCGACGCGGAGGTGGACCTCAAGTGTGCCGAGGCGGCCAGGTTGCTGGCCATACACGCCCGCTGGGGCATCACGTCCCCCGCACCGGCCGAGGTCATGGTGGCCCACCGGCCTGCCGACGTCCTCGAACTGCTCGCAGGACCGGCACCCGGGTCGCCGGATCACGCCACCGCCGCAGGACAGACGCACCGCACGACACCCCGAAAGGACAACCCTTGATCAGCGTCACCCCGCTTCAATCCGACGACCGCCCCACCTGGGAAGAGCTGTTCTCCGGCTACAACGCCTTCTACGGGCGCACCTGGCCGGCGGAGAACTACGACCATGCCTGGCGGGAGTTCCAGCGAGACAAGCGGATCCATGCGCTCGGCGCCCGGCTCGACGGCCGGCTTGCCGGCATCGCCCACTTCCTCGTCCACTCCAGCACAACCTCGCCCGACGTCTGCTACCTCCAGGACCTGTTTACCGCCCCGAACGCCCGAGGCAAGGGCGTCGCCCGAGCCCTGATCCGGGCCGTCGAGGAATGGGCCCGCGAGCAGGGCTGTACCCGGCTCTACTGGCACACCCAGCAGCACAACCACACCGCCCGCCGGCTATACGACCAGGTTGCGGATTTCCGCGACTTCATCGTGTACGCGATGCCGCTGTAGCCAACGCCGGACTGCGGTCGGCGTCGCTCGCGCCCAGCGAAATCGACGGTAGGGCGTGTCAGGTAGGGACGACCCCGCAAGAGCAGCACCCTCTTTGCCGCTGACCGCGCCCCGCCAGCGTCCGCTCCTGCCGATGAGGCTGATCCTCAATCCTTGGCCGTCTGGTGGTGGTGGCACTCGGCGAGTTGCTTCAGGTTCAGTAGCTGACGTCGAGCCATGATCAGGTCGCCGACGGACAGTCCGAGGGCGGCCCAACGGGCGGTCTGCATGACGACCTTGAGCAGCAAGCGCGTGTCGTGCTGCTGGGGCACGAGGACGTAGGACATGAAGGCGCCCATGATGGTGCCCGTCAGCTGTTTCCCCGGGTCGACCGAGACGATTCTGCCCAGCTCCCGCCCGCCAGCAGTAGTGAATCTCTCTCCGACTTGCGGCTCGGGAAGGCCTACCAGCTCTCGAGGTGAACGACGGCCAAGGTTGTCGATCCAGTCATAGGAGTATGGCGCCAGCCTCACTTGTGCAACCCACGGCCACACCACTTCGGCAGACGCCTCGACGCGCACACCCCGCCACGCCTGCAGCGCGGGTGAGACGACGAACTCGTCGCACGGATAGCAGCGCAATTTCTCGCTGTCGGTCACGCCCCACCGGTCACCGATCATGTATCCATCCTCCACCAACGCCCGGCATCCGGATCTGCCGCCGACCGTGCGCGTGGCTGTTGGTCGACTGTCACCGCTACGCGGGTTCCTCTGCCGTGCTGCCGTACAGGGTGGCGAGGACACGATGCCGCAAGATCTCGTACTGCTGGCGACATCGCCGGGGAGGGCCGGGCGGGCGCTGCTGCACCTGACCGCCGACAACGACTTCCTGCAGGTAGAACTGATCAGCGGTGAGGTCGACGTCGCGGCCGTCGGGTAACCGATTCCAATAGTGGTAGCCGACCTTGGCGTCTCTGGCGAAGACTTCACCGAGGATCAGTTCTCCGCCGAGCAGGTCCTGAATGATCAGTGCGGTCACTCCGCATTGACCACGGGCTGCGTTGTCTGGATGCCAGTCCTGCACATCATGCGGGTCGCAGGTATCCGCTCCCCAGCCGGCCCGCATTATCGGCTGCAGCAATTCCAGGCTAATCAAGAGCGGGTCTGTTCGCTTGTCGCCTCCGGACGTCACCCAAGCAGAGTGAGCCCTCGACCGGGTCGAGGGTCAAGTAAACCTCGGGCCACGGGTTTCCCGGTTGGCCGAAGAGCGCCACCGCCGGGCGTACTCAACGGCCGCGATCCGCGCGTGGCGGAGCGTGACGGCGACCGCTACCGCTCGGCATCCTGATCTGCCGATGTGCGTGCACGGACTCATGCTGTCGATCGCACGCATCGACGTTCACGCAGCCCCGCTCGTCGGGGTGGCGGCCGAGGGGGTGCTGTGGGCGTTGCGGGGCGCTGCGCCACAGCCGATAGGTCGTGGGTTTGGGCGCGGACTGTAGTCGGTCGGCTAACCTCCGTCTTTCGCTTGGCCGCTGATTCATAGTGGCTCCTCGATGGCCAGGCGTTGTGTGCTGTGCATCGGTTCGCTGGCATGTTGAAGGCCCGGCGCGGGGCCGGGTTCCTCCGTGCGTTGGTCGGGGTGTGAGGCCGTGGGGTCAGCCGGCGGGCTGGGGTAGCGCCGCGAGGCGGTTGAATGCGCTGGTCAGTTCGTTGGTCCAGGGCCAGTTCGCGGCGATGGCGAGGCGGGTCTGTCGGGCGGTGCGGGTGATGCGGGCCGCGACGTGCAGCAGCCGGTAACGCAGTTTCTTCGGCTCGGCTGCGGCGAGGTCACCGTCCAGGAGCAGGGTCTGGGTCCAGGCGAGTAGGTCGATGCCGGTCAGGGCCAGTTGCAGCCAGGCCTGGTTGATCGCGAAGACGCGGGACGGGAACCGGCCGAAGCCGGTGTTTTTGCCGCAGCGGATGCGGTCCTCGACCCGGGCGTGGCCGCGGTGGCGGGCCTCGAGGAACTGGATGCTGCCGTGCCCGGGCGGAGTGTCGGTGGCGACGACCTGGTGCCGCCAGCCTTCGATGGTGTCGAACAGCGACAGTTGGGCGCCGGGGTGCGGGCGTTCCCGGCGGACCAGGAACCGGGTGCCCTCGGGCCAGCCGGCTGCGTCGAACAGGCCGGTGATCTCACAGACCTCGGCGTGTTCCCGCAGGTCACCACCAGCATCGACGGCGGGACACCAGTCGGTTGCGGCGCGGATCGCTTGCCGCAGCGGCTCGGTGATCGCGGCGCCGACGGAGAACCGGATGTCCAGGTGCTGCCGGCGCAGACCACGGAGGTGGGCGAGGAAGCCGTGACTGGAACCGGCCGAATCGGAGCGGAGCAGGATCGGGGTGCCGTGCCGGTGGGCATCGGGGATCTGGGCGAGGGCCTGGTCGAGGACGGTGATGTGGTCGGCGGTGGTGTTCGATCCGGCCCGACCCTCGCGTAGCAGCCCGGACAGTGCTTCCCCGGTGTTGTCCAGGAAACAGAACAACGGGTGGAAGCCGAAGGTCTTCTTCCAGGTGCGGGTCGCGGATTCCTTCTCGGAGTGGCAGATCACGATCGTCGCGTCGATGTCCAGGACCAGGCCGTCGACCGGGCGGCCGGCCGCGGTCACCTGCGGCAGGTCGCCGCGGGTCTCGGCGTGCTGGGCCCAGGCGACCTCACGAGCATGGGCCCGCGCGGCACGTAGTTCGGCCAGCATCGGCTCGTCCAGCTGCGACAACAGCCGCCACGCTGTCGGATCCGAGGCGACCGGCCCGAACAAGCCGGGCTGGTCACGCAGCACCGCCAGATCCGCGATGGCCTCACCGCCGTCGGCCAGCATCACCGCCACATCCACGGCGATCCGACCCGGGTCGTGTCCGCCCTGCCGTTGCCGCAGGCCGGCCAGTGCCTGACTGAAGGCGCTGGTCAGGCCGGTCGTATCGGCAAGATCGGCGAGTAGTCGGGCACCGGCGTGACCGACCACGCCTCGCCCGTCCCCGGTCACCATGATCTTCGGACGTGTTCCGGTAGCCTTCACCCAGCAAGTGCCTTCCGTGACAGGAACATGGGACCTTCGACAAGCCCTATTTTCCCTGATCAGAAGGCACTTCTTTGTTTCCTGCCCAGCCCGTGGACAGCCCTTAACGAAGGGCCGAGGCTAACTCGCGACTTCGCCGGCCCTGCCGCTCTGGGACCCTAGCCGTACCGCAGCGCTATCGGTGGGCAGCCCGATCGGCGGCACTGACCATTCGTCAACGAGCTCGAAGTCGACCGTGCCGCCAGAGAACGTCGCGCGGTGGAAGTGGACCGTGCCGCCAGTGAACAACGCGTACGGGAAGTCGACCGTGCCGCCAGAAAACGTCGCACCGTGGAAGTCGACCGTGCCGTCGGAGAACGTCGCCTCGTAGAACGTGACCGTGCCGGCAGAGAACCTCGCGTACCGGAAGTCAACCGTGCCGCCAGTGAACAACGCGTACGGGAAGTCGACCGTGCCGCCAGAAAACGTCGCACCGTGGAAGTCGACCGTGCCGCCGGAGAACGTCGCCTCGTAGAACGTGACCGTGCCGCCGGAGAACGTCGCGTCGTGGAGGTCGACCGCGCCGCCGGAGAACGTCGCCTCGCGGAAGAGGGCCGCGCCGCCGGAGAACGTCGCGTCGTGGAAGTCCACCGTGCCGCCGGAGAACGTCGCACCGTGGAAGGTGACCGTGCCGCCGGAGAACGTCGCCTCGCGGAAGGTGACCGCGCCGCCGGAGAACGTCGCCTCGCGGAAGGTGACCGTGCCGCCGGAGAACGTCGCCTCGCGGAAGGTGACCGCGCCGCTGGAGAACGTTGCGCCGTGGAAGTTGACGCTGCCACCGGAGAGCGTCGTGCCGTCAAAGTCGAGCGTCGTGCCGTTGGCGATGTCGATACCGCTGAGATTGCCGCCATGAAACTCGGCGCCGGCGAAGTCGAACTGGTGTCCGTGCCATCGCTCAACATCGCCCCGCTTCCCAGGCCGGAGATGGTCACGAATCACACGGATGATCGTGTGCCGTACCTGCCGTTCCTCAGCGATCTCCCGTGCGGTCACGACCGAGGCGGCGACCGTGCCGTCCTCGGGCTGCGGAGATTCCGCCTCGGCCGGTTCCTGAGGCGGCGGCAGTTCCGGCCACGGCATCCGGATGTAGGCGCACAGCACGTCGATGCACGTCTGCCGACCTTCGCGCCAATCATCCGCAAGGCCGGCGAGCGCATGCACGCCCGCCAGCCGGACGGCAGCCTTGTCCGAGCCGAGCTGATCAGCGGCCTTGCCGAAGCGTTCGTTGTACAGCTTCGTGTCTTCCCGATGCTCGGCCGCCTCGCCCTGATCCTGCTTGCGATACGCGACCGTCAATGCCACCACCGCGCCGACCCCGGCCACCACCGACAACACAATCTTCATCGCGTCGAACGTGTTCGCCACCGTCCACGCCGCCGCACCCGGCGCCGTCGGCAACGGCTCAAGCCTCGGAGGGCCCAGCGCCCACCACAGCAGCGCTCCCATCCCGACCGCGATTGCGACCGACAGCACCAGCAACCCGCCGACGTGCGCCCAAAGTGGCAACCAGACCATCGTCGGCACCCGCCGATCCCGCCGGACCGACTCCGGCCACCGGCGCCGGTGCAGTGTCCGTATCGCCCACCAGATCAGGACGAGCGCACCGCCACCGAGCAGTAGCCCCGGCGGCCAGTGCCGGCATGCCCACGTGATCGCGGTCCGCCCGACTGCACCCCACCAGCTCGGTGCGACCGCGACCGCCCCGACCGCGAGCAGGAGCGCGCTGAACGGCAACAGCCATCGTCCCGAGCGCGCCTTAAACCCATCCCATAGTCCACGCAGCCACGTACCCGCCGTTGCTGACCATCGACGCGTCATGTTGTCCATTGCACCGAGGTCCGACAACATCCGGCTCCCCCAAGTGGGCGAGGGCGTAGGAAGTCGTTCGGACATTACGCGGACAGAACTTGCTCGAACCTTCCGCTGCAGGTCATTGCCACTTGACGCATGGGCTGTAAATCCGTCGCCGCTCGCTCGCCACCCAGCTGCCAGCTCATCGATCTTGGCATCCGGATCTGCCGCGATCCGCGCCTGCCGATGCCGTGGTTAGGTCACTCCCTGTAGGGGCTCGGCGGGTTTGGCGTCGTTCTACTTCTTGTGCGTACGTGGAACGCAGGGGCGTTCCCGGATCCACGAGCTAGATGAACGTGACCTGGCTGAGTCAGAACAAGCCAAGCTGCCCCGGCATCGGCTCATCCGGACGGACCGCCGAGGGCGCCCGGAGCTCTCGGGCCGCTATGACAATCGGGTGATCCGCTTCCTCGGCGTCTTCTAGCCAGGCCAGCATCGGCCGGAACCGATCGCCCCGCTCGTTGATCGGCCGATAGCTGATGTCCGCCGCTGCAGCCTGCAACGACCGCAAGAGCGCGTCGTCGACTGGCGGCAGCCCGAGAGCCTCCCGCAGGCGATTACGGTCGTCGTCGAGTTCCGGCCAGTCCCTGCGGATCTCGTCGGCGGCGCGGGCGAGGAAGTCACACAGGACCCGGCCGTCGTCCTCGTCGACGGGGAACGCGGTGGCGTCGTGCAGGCTGGAGACGCCGACGACGAGGGTCAGCGCGTCTCGAAGACTCGTAGCGACCAGGCCCCCCTCGCCCTCCGAGCCGACATAGAGCACCGGCCGCACGGCGCCCGCACCGACCAGTAAGAAGGATCCACCGGATCCGTCGTCGGCGATCGTCGCCAGTGGCTCGCCGCCGGGCAGGGTCACCGGCTCGATCGGTCCGTCGGCGGCACGGGCGACCTTGAAGTCGAAGAGGGTAAGCAGGTCGGCCATCCACCGAGTGCCATGGATTATGTCGAGCAGTTCACGGTCCGTCACGGTGTCTTGAATACCAGGGCCCCGTCGCCGCGCAAGCCCTGTACCGGCAAGTCACCCCGTGTTCCAAGCGCCTGCGCCGGATCGTTCGGAACGGACAGGTGTGCAGCGGCCCAAACTGGGCCTCAATCGGGTTCGCCTAGGACGTGCCGGTCCTGGCCGTCCTCGCACTCGCGTAGGAAGACCGGCATCGGGGCGGAGGCCGGGGTTGCCCTGATCCCGCCAGGCTGCGAGGTGGCTATCTCGCTCGCCGCGAAATGCGGGTCGGCGGGATACTGCAGCCTGTATCAAATAACGGATCACCGGAGACGGTCACTGCCTCGTTCGCACGCCAATGGTGACGGGCGCTGATGACCAATGCGTGCGCTCTGGTGGAGGACGCGGATGTTCTGGCAGCACACGGCAGTATGGGCCGGGCCCAAGCATTGCTAGTCCTGCGATGGAGGAGCTGGCCAAGGCCCGCTGGCTGTACGAGGCCGCGGAGTACCAGTGGAGCCGGCCGCTGGGCCTGTACGGGCTGGAGCCCCAGCCGGCTGGCGACATTGTGGTTCCCGAGCAGTTGCGCAACCGGCGTCTGCCCCATCTGACCAAGTTGCAGACCGTCGAGCAGTACGCCTCAGGGCTGGGCGGCTTCAACGTTGTCGCAGCATCAGCGAAACGACTTCCACCGCCGCACGGATCTGCCGCATCGTAGGTCAGGGACCTCGACTAGCTGTCCGATACGGCTCTCGATCAAAGCTGGTGGCCTGGATACGCTGCGCCTCATGCCCTACGTGCCGGATCTCAATGCGGTGTTGGCCACCGGGTATCGCGCCGAGTGCGATGGGGTCACCTACCGTGTCGAGCCGTACGAACTCGGGCCGGTGGTGCTGCCGACCGGCAAGATCGTGGGGTGCGATCCGCTGGTAGCGCACACCACGCCGTTCGTTGACTCGGTGGCCCCCGGCCGGTACCCACTGTGGGCTTGGGTGGCGGGGTTGGACGCCGACGGCGGCGAGTGGCAGCGACGGATCACCGCCCTGCAGTTGACGGTTGACGACTCGCCGGCTGCTCCCAGGCCAGGACATCGCCTCACTCGGTGACGAGGACTTCTTCGGGTACGCGGTCGATGCGGGTACCGGGACGCTGGCCGACCAAGTCCCCATCGAAGCATTACGCGAGTGGGACTTCGAGAGGGTCGACGAGGTTTTCATTCCGGCGCAGGTCCCGGAACACCCGATCGACGCCGTCGTCACCGCGGTAGTAGAGGAACAGACCGGAGCCAACGTGTACGTCGTCGGTTCGGGATGGGGCGACGGCGTATATGCAACCTACGTAGGTCGCACCGCCGAAGGGCGCATCGCCAGTTTCGTTACCGACTTCCGCCATCGTGCCGCCCGAATAGCCTTCCACGGTAGCGCCCCGAGGCGACGAGCTCACCGGCACGTGCCAACCAAGATTGGGCGTACGCACATGCCGCTGTCGCGCGGTCCTACCCACGAGTGAGCGCCAGGGTCCCACGCGGCCGGCACCCGATCGTGCCGAGAAGAGTGCGCCGCCTATCGTTTGGCTTCGTTGGACTCGAGGACTTCCTTCATCTCCTCGATTCCTCGCTCGACCCGGCCCCGCACCGCATCGATCATGGCATGTGGGAGGACATCGGTCAGCCAGACTAGCCGGCTGTGATCGCCGTCGTCGAATACTTGGAACGCCGCGTGGTGGTAGGTCAACGGCAACGTTGCCCCTCCGTCACCGTGTACGCCATCCTGCGGATGGTGTGGTCGATCGCGAGAATGAGCTCGCGGACCCGCGACCCGTCCGGCATGGTCAGGATGCGGACGTCACCCTCGATCTGGGCATCAGCCACCCGGCCGGGCAACAGTCGCCGGTGTACCGCACCAACATCCGCGACGGCCTCCCACACCCGCTGCTCCGGGATGTCGATGGTGACTTCGACACAGACCGTGGCCATGACTCGATACTTCCCATCGATGCACGGAGGCGATGCTGGCCGGCGCAGCCTACCGGCCCCGCTCACCCAATCGCCGGAAGGACTGAGGCGTGGATTCTGGCATCGCTTCTGGCATCCGCCGACCGCGCGTGGTAGCCAGCGGCGAACCGTCACGCTCGGTAGCGGCTCACTTGGCGAGCCGACACCCTGAACTGCTGATGAGAGTGCGCTGAAAATTCGGCAATCATTCGCGGCGGCCTCCATTTTCCCTGCGCAGCCCTTTGAATCATCGTTGTCCAACAAGGACGTCGCGGCGCAAGGGTCAGCCGTCGAGGCCCGATGGTGCGTCCTCCAATTGGACCTTTGCTGTGGCCTGGCCCCGTGCGCGGCGAAGCCCTTGCCGTGGCCTGCGATCGCCGTGTTGACAGGTCCAGCACCATGGCCTCATGGTTCGAGGATCAGACCTCGGGTGGTGGGGCAAGCACCCCTACGTCTACATGATGTTCACGACCACCGCCGCGGTGGCGTGCTGGACGACCGTGCTCGTGGCCGCGTTCGCGGTCCCGGAGGCGGCCATCGGCTTCGTGTCGTGCGGTGCGCTGTTCGGCGTACTCATGACGATCGCCGCTGTGTACGCCTGGCACTGGCTGCTCAGAGGCCGGCATCGCGACCGTCGTGCGAACGACAGGATGCGGTGGAATTGGGACATGGCGTTGCTGAGGGCCAGTTCGGTGTTCCTCTGGCTGTTCTTCCTCGGGCTGCTGGCGGGGACCGCGATCAGTTTCTACGACGGGTGGCGGTTCGACCAGTATGGTGTGACGGCGGAGGCGGTCGTGACGAAGGTCGATGGTAGCTTCGTCACGGTCGCTGTCGCGGCGCGGGATGGCGATCGGTTGGGCGTGCTGGAGACCGTTAGGGGCGATCCACAGCTGGCCGCCGGTGACCGGATTCAGATCGTCTACGACCCTGAACCCGGCGCCAACGACGTCATCTTCGCCGATGGTTGGCCCTACGGGCAGGTGATCCCGCTGGCGATCGGTACGGTGGTCGCGGGCGCGTTCGTGCTGGTGCCGTCCGCACGTCGACGGCTCACCGATTCCGCGCTCAAGCACTGGCGATCGTCGAATGGCCGTATTCGCCCGCCGCACTGATCTGCCGCGAGCGGTGCGCGCGGGATGAGAAGTTCCATCACCGTCCGTAGGGTTCTGCCGCGGGTTCCGATCGCTCTGCGGCTTCCCGCACCAGCCGGCACACGATGCCCCTTCGGCGTAGCTGTACGTGAACGCGGTCCTACCCACTCGGGTGCCCTGGCGGGCTGAGCCGCCGCTCAGTCAAGCCAGCAGATCACCGCGTCGCCATCCTCGGCGGCTGCAGCGAAGAAGCTTCGGACGCCTGGCAGATAGTGGGCCACCCACGCCAGCTCGCCGGGTCTTTCCCAGGTTCCGGGGTAGATCTCGGCCCGGTTCAACTCCAGCGGGTCGACGCCGCAGATGAGGTCGTCTTCGGTGAGCGCGGCCAGCCGCGAGGCCGCAGCCTCTACCTGGACCGGTGTCAGATAGGAGGGCGGCCCGTAGCCCCAGTCGTCTTCGAGGTTCTCCAGGAAATCGAACATCTCCTCGCTGTCGGGTTCGACGTCTGGCAGTTCCACGAATCCCTCCGCTCCTAAGGCGTGTTTCAAAAGTGGAGTCTGATCGAAGTCACCGCGTGGCGGTGATCGACAGCTGAAGAGGTCTCCGGTAACTGGTTCTGCGACCAAGCAAGAACTTCATACCGGAGACCTCGTGCCCAGCGTAGCGGTGACGAGGCGGCATGACCTGACCGACGGGCAGTGGGCTGTTCTGGCTCCGTTGCTGCCTGCCGTGCCGAGGACGGGTCGTCCGCCGAAGTGGAAGAAACGACAGCTCATTGACGGGATCCGGTGGCGGATCCGGATCGGTGCCCCGTGGCGTGACGTCCCGTCCGAGTACGCGCCCTGGCCCACCGTCTACGGCCTGTTCCGCCGCTGGCAGCGTGACGGAACCTGGGACAAGATCCTGTCCGCGCTGCAAGCCGCTGGCGACGCGACCGGCCGGATCGGTTGGACGGTGAGCGTGGACTCGATGACCAGCCGCGCCCACCAGCACGCCGCCGGAGCCCGCACCGACGGGCATCTGCAGAAGGAGCCGCCCGGCGGGGTGCACGACGAGCCGGCCGATCACGCGCTGGGCCGATCGCGCGGCGGGCTGACCACCAAGACTCATCTGGCCTGCGAGCAGGGACAGAAGGTCCTCTCCCTGATCGTGACCGCCGGGCACCGTGGTGACAGCCCGCAGTTCATCCCCGTCCTGCGCCGCATCCATGTGACCCGCCTCGGCGTGGGTCGACCCCGCACCTGCCCCGACCTGGTCTTGGCCGACAAGGCCTACACCAGCCGCGGCAACCGCAGTCATCTGCGCTCACGCGGGATCCAGGCCTGCATCCCCAGCAAGACCGACCAGGACGCCCATCGCAAGGCCAAAGGCTCCAAGGGTGGCCGCCCACCCGCGTTCGACAAGGACCTCTACCGGCTACGCCACGCCGTGGAGAACGGCATCAACCGGCTCAAACGCCACCGCGGCGTCGCCACCCGCTACGACAAGCTGGCAGTCCGCTTCCAAGCCGTTCTCACCATCACGATCATCACCGAGTGGCTCTGACCGGCTTATGAAACGCGCCTTAGGACCAGCGGAATCTCGAGGCCAAGCCGGTCGAGTAGGAAATCGAGTCCGTTCCATGCCTTGTCGGTGGCGGTCCAGCGTTCGGAGTTGTCGTCCCGTTCCGTCATGGCGAGTTCGTAGGCCCAGCCGAGGTCGGTCCTGGCCTGCTCCAGTTCGTCCGGGGAAACGCGCAGCCAGTTGCCGTTCATGCTCACGGCGCCAGCCTAAATTCCGGCTACGACAGTTCCCCCGTGCTGCGGCCGTCCGGGCGCAGCACGGAGCCACAACACACCAGGCGGCGGGGCTGGCAACGGTCCACGCAGATGTTCCGCCGGCTCAGGACGGTGCAGGCGACCGGCGGCCAGAGGGACGCCCAGGTGGCGGCAGCTCGGCCGCGGAATCCGGCACCAGGCACGGATGCACTATCCGTCCACGGGATGCATCAGCGCCCCGGGCGCCGGCGGTGCCACCTCGGCGTCGATGGTCAGGACCAGCCTCCGCGTCGCCGGATCCTCCCCGACGCGAACCGCCGCGATCGGTACGTCGGCGCCACCGTCCACGAGTCTCGCCGGTTCCCCGTCTCGGATCTCGCCGTCGAGGCGGCCCAGCAGGTGCACACCCGCACCGTCCGCCAAGGCCTCAGCCACCTCGAACCGCCATCGCGGCACCGTGCGGCCCGCCGCGCGCGGCCGGTACTCCCGGCTACCCGATCGACTGCGAAAGAACCGGCCACCGAACGCGAGATCGACCTCCCGCAGCTCGTTCAGCGACGCGTCCTGCATGTGCCGCAGCGCGTGCCGGGCCCGACACATCCGTACGCCGTGCCGGATCTCCCACATCCCCGGACCCCACCCCTCCGGATCCACGAGATCACTGACGAGCGTGTCGACGTCGCCGGTCGCGCCCACGGACCGCAAGGCCTCCGCAACGACCGTACGGGCATCCGCCGGCACCACTCCGTCGCCCATGAACGGCAATGCCAACAAGAGCCGCTGCTCGCGGGTCAGCACCGGATCGGGCATGTCGGCCAGCGCGTGCAGTTCTTCCCAGCACAATGCGGGACCGTAGAACTCGCCCAACCCGGCGATCCGGACAGCCGACCCGCCCAGATCCGAGGTGACCAGCACGTCGAGCCCGCCATCGCCGGGCATGTTGCGATTGACGATGCGCAACCAGCGCCACCACCGCTGAGTCGCCGGCGTCAGCCGCACCGACAACACCGGCCACCGCGCCCCATCCAGAAGCGCCCGCTCCATGTCAGAGCGTTCGGACTCGGGTACGTCGAACGCCGCCGACGTGTCATACACCTCGCCGCCCATGTAGGTCAGGTACACCGGCCAGAACCCGGGCCGTTCCAGTAAGACATTCCCGTCGACAAGCCGGGCACCGTCCGGCAGCTCGTACCCGGGAATCGTCAGCGCCAGCTCAGACATGGCCGCCATCCTGGCAGAAGCGACCCCGCAGCGCGTGGCCCCTACGGATTTGCCGGCGGCCAGGGACTCGCCTCCCGTTCCCGAAGCGGTCGAAGTTGGCCAGCACGATCGGCACCGGACGACCCGACGCTTGGCGCCCGACGCTGACATCGCAACGTCGAGGTCACACACTGCGGAACGAGTAGCCACAACGTCGGCGGCGCACGGATCTGCCGCTCCGGGCGTGCTGGCGTTCATCGCCGCTGGGGACGGTGATGTATGGCTGTCTTTCCTGCTCCCGCTTCCGGTGGCGTACCTGCCGATCAGGTCCTTTTTCGCGCCGCGGTGTCCGCCTTTCTGGGCCGCTACCGTGGCCAGACTCGCATTCATACCGAGTCCGACCTGCGAGTCTTCCTACGCTGGTGCGCCGACCAGGACCTCGACCCGCTGGCTGCGGCACGGGTGGACACCGAGCGGTACGTGCGCTGGCTGCAGGACGTGCGCCGGTACCAGCCCTCGACGGTCTCGCGGCGCCTGTCCGTCGTGGTCGGGTTCTATCGGGTCTGCGTCATCGACGCCGTCCTGGACCACTCGCCGGCCGACTACGTTCGCCGGCCCACGGTGCCGGCCGAGTCGCCGACCCTCGGGCTGGGTCACCTGCAGTTCGAAGCCCTGATCACCACCGCCCGGCTGTCGACCAACCCGAACGACTTCGCCCTGGTCGCGCTTCTGGGCCTGCTCGGCCTGCGGATCTTCGACGCCTGCGGGGCCAGCATCGCCGACCTGGGTGAGGAGCACGGCCACCGGGTACTGCGCGTGCGCGGCAAGGGTGGCAAGGTCGTGCTCGTCCCGCTGCCACCTGCAGTGGCCGGAGCCATCGACCGGGCCGTCGACGACCGCACCGGCGGGCCGATCCTGCGCAACACCCTCGGCGTGCGGATGGACCGGCACGCCACCACCCGCCGGCTCAAGCACCTGGCCCAGGCAGCAGGGCTTCGGATGCCGAAGATGCATCCCCACATGCTGCGCCACACGTTCGTGACAACCATGCTCGACGCCGGCGTCAGCCTGCGCGACGTGCAGATCGCCGCCCGCCACGCCGACCCGCGAACCACCATGCGCTACGACCGGGCCCGCAAGAACCTCGACCGGCACCCCAACTACATCCTGGCCGCGTACATGGCCTCCGGGACATGACCAGCCGCTCGCGGCTTTGCCGAACTGCCGCTGGTCGGACGCGTTCAGCCGTGCACGACGACGTTGGGGTGAGTGTTCTCCCGCTGGTGGTCAGACGTCGGCGACGGGGCAACGGATCCGGGCGTGGAGTACGCGTTTCCTCAATGTCTTGATTCCGGCCGACGCTGCCCGGGCTTCCCCCAGCCGGCAGGGCCGCCGTCCGGCAGGTACCCTCGGCCGGTGTTCTCGCCTCAAGGCCCGTCTCTGCGTGAACTGTGCATACAGGCGCTGTCCTCGGTCCAGCGGGGCTACGACCTCCTGGCTCCGAAGTTCGACCACACGCCCTTTCGCACCCCGGAGAGCATTCTCGGCGCGACCGCCCACGTGCTGTCCGAACTCGGACCGTTCAGCCAGGGACTGGACGTCTGCTGCGGTACTGGTGCGGGCATGCAGGTTCTCAGGCCCCTGTGCCAAGGACGGATCACGGGCGTCGACTTCAGCGCGGGCATGCTCGCGCAGGCGCGCAGCGCACACCCGGACGCCACGTGGGTGCAGGCCGACGCCCGGGCCCTGCCTTTCGCTGAGAACTTCGACCTCGCGGTCACCTTCGGAGCGCTCGGGCACTTCCTGCCCACCGAACGGACTGCACTCTTCGAGGGGGTGTACCGCGCACTGCGGCCCGGCGGGCTCTTCACCTTCGCGATCGGCGCGCCGCCGCCCCTCACCTCGGTATCGCACTGGGCCACGCTCGGATTCGACCTGGCCATGCGGGTCCGCAATGCCGTGTGGCGCCCCCCATTCGTCATGTACTACCGCAGCAGCCCGCTGCCCGCAGTCCTCGACGAACTGACGGCGGCTGGCTTCACCGCGACGGCCGTCGCCTTGACCGGCCTGGGCCGGCACCGGGACAGCAGCCCACGGTACCGGCTCATCCTCGCGCGTAAGCCGGCAGACCATCACTGATGCCCGGTCGCGCATCGAGTGGTTCGCCCGCCCCAAGCGACGGGCCAGTCACCGGAGGCGACGACGCCGGATTCTCGACCATAAGGAGATGCTGCCAGGGACGACCGGCCAGGTGAGCATTCCAGCCGGAACGCACAGGCCTTGGCCAGTGGGTACGGGCATGGCTGGTCTCGTCGGCTCTGGCCCGGGCTACGCGCGGGGCCCGACCCTTGCTGTCCGCGCGCCTCTGGACAGCCAAACAGAACGGTCAACCGCAGCCATCTGCCGCAGGCAAGGCGCGGCAGTGCTGGCGCGTCCGTCACTATCGGTAGCCGTCGACCATGGCGCGTCCAGGCGCGAGAACGCCCGGTCGTGCGGATGAGAGTGTGGCTATCCGTTCAGCCCGGCCCCCGCCGCGTCGCTTCCGGGGCATCGCGTTGCCCAGCCAGTCAGGTACGCCCCTGGTGTACACCGGCGCTTGGGAGGTGTACGAGCCCCGGGGTTGGGTAGCCCACGGACCGCGTGTGTCATCAGAGGGAGTGGCAATGGGCGGCGAGCGGATTCCGGGTTCCTTCACGGAGCAGACGGCGCAGGTCGGCGACGTCACGATCAACTATGTTCGGGGCGGTCGGGGCAGGACACTGGTCCTGCTGCACGGCTATCCCCAGACGTGGTACATGTGGCGCAAGGTTCTGCCGGAGCTTGCCAAGCACTACACGGTCATCGCGCCTGACCTTCGGGGAGCCGGCGGCAGCGACGCCCCGGCAGGAGGCTACGACAAGAAGACCCTCGCTGGCGACGTGTACGGCCTGCTCACCCAACTCGGCCTCGATGACGACGTCAGCATCGTCGGACACGACATTGGGACCATGGTCGCGTATGCGTATGCCGCCGCTCACCGCGATCGCGTGCGCAAGCTCGTGCTCACGGAAGCGCCTATCCCTGACCAGAGCCTGTACCAGGCCCCGGCACTGACCCCGAAGGGACCGGGTTTCTGGAACTTCGGCTTCTTCAGCCTCCCAAACGGCCTGCCGGAACAGATCGTGGACGGTCGCGAGGCTCTCTGGGTGGATCGGTTCACCGATTCGATGGAAGTCCAGAAGACCGGCATCGGCGATGACGATGTCCGCGAGTACGCCCGGTACCTGCAAGACGACGCTCATCTGCGGGCCAGCTTCGACTACTTCCGAGCACTGCCCCGAGATGTCGCCGACAACGCTGAGTACGGCAAGACGAAGCTGACCATGCCGGTTCTCGCACTCGGCGCCCGAGCCAGCCTCGGGGAAGCGGTACCTACCCAGGTCGCGCAGTACGCCACGACGGTAACTGGTGGCGTCATCGAGGACTCTGGCCACTGGATCTTCGAGGAACAGCCGGCCGAACTCACCGCGCAGCTCATGCAATTTCTCCAACAGACCTGAGCCGAACCTAGCCCCGCCCGACAAGAGGCGCGTGGCGCATGCGCTTCTGCCGCTGTCGGTGCGCGATCGGCCGGGCTACAGGTTCCCGGACTCTGGCCACCTGGACCAGTGAGTGTTGGGTGGCATGTCTGGTGCGTACCGTCTCACATCTCCTGTCGTCAGCACGTCGGCGAGCTGGCGGAAGGTCATTGACTGACTGGGAACTGTGTCCTGGAGAAGGTCTGGGTGGTGCCACCGATCCAGCCGCATGATCTCTGGGATGTCGGCCGGGATCCGCCGCCGCAGCTCGACTTCGTCGGCCAAGAGCAGGTCCCGGTGGTCCGGGACGAGCCGGCGAAGCACGTCGACCAGTTCCTCGCCCCGCTCGGCGGCTACCGCGATCCGCCGGCCTCGTAGCACGATCGACGCTCCGCGGTAGATCTCAGGCTGGTCAACGTCCTCGATCTCGTCCCTGTTGTCGACCCGGCTGAGGAAGTCCTCGTTGCCAAAGCCCGGTTCGCCCTTGGTCAGACAGTTGCCGAAGGGCGTGTGGCCGATCATTGAGGTGATCTCAGCAAGATCGGCTTGATGTAAGCGGTTCTGCCTGTGTCTGTGGGGATGGCTGGGTTTTAGCGGCTTGATTTGGCCCCACCTGACGGTTTGATTCGGCCCCATCGGTCGGGGTGCCGAATGTTGTGTCGGTTTGATTGGCCCCACCTGGAGGTTTGACAGGAGCGCTACCCGGTCTACCTCAGGGCGTCGTCGAGCGGCGCCGCGAGCTGGACACGACCATCGCCGCCGATCGCGCACTGATGGACCGCATCGCCGACCTCCAGGCGGCGCACCTCCACCAGCTCGCCGCGCTCCCGACGGCCGCCCGCCCGGCCAGCACCTAGGTCAGGCCCGCCGGATGCTCGAGAAGTACCGCGTCCAGCTCTGGGCCCAGCAGCTCGGCACCGCGCAGACGGTCAGCGATGCCCGCATCCGCACGATGCTGAGTCCGTAGCCGGCCCTACTCAGCGTCCTGTGCCTCGATCAGGTCGAGGTCGCGGACGCAGAAGCCGTGGTGCTCGAAGGTCTCGTTGAGCACCGTGCCGAGGCACTGCCGCACCAAGCGGCCCCGGGCGTACGGCGGCCAGACATCGTCGTCGGGCACCGGCGCTCGCGCTGCGAGCTGCACAGCGGTGACCTCGTCGAGCCAGGCCTCGAGCTCGGCGGCCTGTGCGTCACGCACGCTCACGATCTCGTCGAGGGCCGGATCGAGCGAGAGGTCAAGCCCGTGCGCTCCACGGTAGGGCTCGACGGTCGTCCCGATGCCCATCGGCGTGAACAGCTCCGTCGAGCCCAGGCAGCAGCGGCGGAACCACGAGTCGTGGACGAAGACCAGGTGGCGCATCGTCTGCACCGCCGACCACTCGTCGTTCACGCTGCGGCGCTCGATGCCGGGCGTACGGCGGATTCGCTCGATCGTGGCGGCCCAGCCGGCATGGAGCTGACGCGATGCCTCGCGCAGATCGGCAGGGTCCTCGGAGCGGATCAGCACCCGCACCGGATGACGCCGGTCGAGCTCTGCCTCGACGTACTCGGTGACCTCGACACCGTTCACCACGAGGTTGGTGATGAGCCCGTCGATCACGGCATCCTGCATGACGACGCCGATCAGGCGTGCCCCGGTCAGATCGCACTCGCGGAACTCCGCACCGTGCAGATCCTCGTCGACATACCGCGTCATGCTCCGCATACTAGGTCCGAGCACCGACAAGCCAGCCTCCCCGGCTTGATTTGGCCTCTTCCAGGTCCTGTTGCAATTGAGGATTGCCCGTCCGGATCAGTTCATGCAGAGGCAGAAGGGGTGACCTGCCGGGTCGAGGAAGACCCGGAAAGACGTACCGGGTTGGTGCGGGTGTTTGGTTGCGCCGAGATCGAGCACTGCCGCCTCGGCGGCATCGAGGTCGTCAACGATCACATCGAGGTGCATCTGCTGGGGCAGGTCCTGGGTTGGCCACGTCGGCGGCGTGTACCCATCTACCTGCTGGAACGAGATGCACTGACCGTACTCCGCGCGGGCCTCAGCCCAGTCGGAGGAGACGTCGACCTTCCAATCCAACATCGCGCCGTAGAACCTTGCGAGCGCACCAGGATCGGGACAGTCGATGACGATGCTGGGGAAGCGAGCGATGGCCACGCCGGCCATGGTACGGGCGGTTGCGGACGATGCACGTCCGGATTGCCTCGGTGACGTGCCGCGCTGTTGGCCGTCGAACGTCCTCTCACTCATGCCGCGACCCGGTCGCTACGGGTAGCGGTTGTCTCGGCAGGCGTAGGCGTAGCGCCGAGGACCGCCAGCGCTGCAGAACACCCGTCAACCAGGTGATGGAGGATGTCGACCGGATCCCTGATGGCCCGTAATCGCGGACGTCCGGCATCATGACTGGCATGGACGTCGAGGAACTGATCGCGCGCCATCCGCGGGTCTTCCACACGATGTCGGCGATCGCTTGGCCATCGGTGCAACGGCACGGCCTGCTCTCCACACAGCAACTGATCGATCTGTTCGGCCTCGACGCCGGCGAGCGTGAGCGACTCCTGAGTGCACCTCGCAAGCAGTCCACGGTTCTGCGCGTGTCCGGCCTGCTGCCGGCCGTGATCCGCGATCAGAAGCCGATGAAATTCGTCGCGGAGAAGATTGATCCACACTCCTCGCTGACCGAGTACCTCGCCGCCATCAACTCCCGGGTCTTCTTCTGGGCCAGCGCTGAGCGACTGGACCGGCTGCGTCAAGCGAAGGAGTACCGCACCGAGGACCAAGTCGTCCTGCACGTCGACACCCGCGCCCTCGTCAAGCGATACGGCCCACGAATCGAGCTCTGCCGGCTCAACTCCGGGGCGGTAACGCAGAAGAACCACCCCCTACGAGGACACCGGTCCTGGCTGCCGATCGCCGACTACCCCTACGACGAGTACCGCCGCCGGTTTGGCCGCGATGGCGCCTTGGTCGAGGTCACCGTTTTGGACGCCGTCCCTGACATCCTCGACCTGACCGACAAGATCGAAGGCACCATCGACTGAGTCCCGCACCCTTCGCGGCCACAGGACTGCATTGCGCTCCACCCAGCAGGCCGGCGTACGAACACGTGCCCGGGATCAGCCTTCACCAACTCGCCGGTCCTTCCCGCGGCTTCCTCGTCCTCGACGACTCCAGTGGCCTACCACCGTCGGGACCGATGACCGGCAGGACGCGCGTTTCATCAGCTCTACAAGCCCGGCCGCCAGCGGCGCGGCCAGACTGAGCTGCAGTGCCCGATCGATCTTGACATTCGGTCATGCCGCGATCCGCGCGCTTGCCATGGCGGAGCGGGGATCAGGTCTCGCCGGCTGGAGTGGTCGGCTTGGTAGCGAGAGCATTGCCCGAGTAGGTGCAATGATCGCGTCGAAAGTGGATCTTGATCTGTCGCAGCGTTACCGGTATGTACTCGGCCTGTTGCCGAGCGGGTGGTGTTGTCGGGCCCCCATGGCGGCTTCGCAGCGGCCGGACGGGGGGATCGGGCCGGACAGGTCGCCCTGCGTGACGGCGGCGGCCACGACGCGTTCGGCGCGGCGGCGGCGCATCCGCAGGACTGGCGCGGTCACGCCCTTCTCGGCAGCCAGGTGCTCGATCAGCGCGTCGCCGAACCGGGTGGCGCTGATCAGCTCAGCGGCCTCGGCCGTGATCAGTCCGGCGGCGGCTGCCCGGCCGAGCAGCAGGTCCGGGTGCCCGTAGGGCATCCTTGGTGAGCGCGACCCGGTGGACAGGTCCAGCGGCAGTTCCTCGCCGTCGTCGGCCTTGACGACCGCGGCTCCGGCGCGCCAGGCCGCCCAGCACAGCCGCAGCCATAGCCGGGGTGGGGCGAGATCCGCTCTACGCAGAGATTGCAGAAATCCGGCCAGGACTTCGGAGTCGATGTCGTCGGCGTGCCGGGCGTAGCCGCGGCTGATCTTCGCCGCGAGGTGCGTCAACGCGGGCAACGCCACGCCGATCGCGCCGACAACCCAGGCCGGTCCCCATTCGCGGGCGTGGTGGGCCAGCTGCCGCCACAGCTCGTCGGTGGTGTCGCTGTCGTAGCGCCCGAGCATGAGCAGCTTGCGCAGCTCGTCCAACGGCATCGTCGTGTCCGGCAGGCCCGGCACCAGCCGGGCGTTGAACACCAGCGGCGCGGGTTCGCAGGTCAGCAGCTCGAAAGCCTTCTCGGCGGTGGTCAGAGCCGTGTTGGTCGTTCTCATGTGGGTGGTCGTTGCCATGGTGATGTCCCCCTTGACGGGAGCGCTTCGCCCGGTGCGAAGGCTCCGAGACCTCCGATTGGGACAGCCCGACCTGGCACCACGAGCGTTTGTCAGACCCGGATAGGTCGTGACGGGTCGTGTCAGGTTCGCCACTGTGCTCACCACCGCCGACCCGCTGACGTGGCTGTCAGACCGGCCCGGATGACCGGTGCTGTCAGGTCAGGGGCGGGTTCGATCGGCCTGTCAGCGGCGCACTGGGAATCGTCAGTACGCCCGCCGGTC
The DNA here is from genome assembly GCF_036059255.1 of Micromonospora sp. NBC_00389. Classification (NCBI taxonomy): domain Bacteria; kingdom Bacillati; phylum Actinomycetota; class Actinomycetes; order Micromonosporales; family Micromonosporaceae; genus Micromonospora; species Micromonospora sp. NBC_00389. Next base: position 4,449,406 of record NZ_CP107947.1, read on the forward strand.
CGGGGGCCACCGTGCCCATGACCGACAGAAACCATCACCGCGCGCCGGTCCCCGTGGGGGACGTGGTGCCCGGCGACCCGCCCGTGCCGATCACTGTCTGGCCGGTCCCCGCCCCGCACGAGGGGGAGACCATGTCCAACGCGATGGGCGTGCGGTTGGTCCACAACCTCGCCCATCCGTCCGACCTCATCATCGACCTGGCCGAAGGACCGCAGCTGGCCCGCGCGATCATCGCGGCGCACCGCCGCAGTCACCTGCAGACGGCCCGCCCCGCCGGCTGGGGTCGCGAGTCGGCGACGCTGATCGTCACCGGCTGGCCGGTTCCCGACGCCTCACCGGTCGACTTCTTCCTCCGCTGCCGCGCCCACCTCGCGCCGGGCGGCTGCGTGGCGGTGTTGTTGGCGCACGGTGACGTCGGCCTGCCGGTCGACGTCGTCATCGCCGCGAAGCGGGCCGGGCTGGCGTACCTGCAGCACATCGTGGCGGCCGACCGGCCGCCGCGGCGTGGCCAGCAGGCGCAGCTGGCGATCCACACCGACGTGCTGATCCTGACCCGCAGCGCGATAAAGAGTGGGAGCGGCGATGGCTGAGAGCCTGCCGATCACCTCGGTGTGGCTGACCTGCCAAATACCCGCCCGTGACCAGCGGCGAGGCCGCTACGTCCGGGAGACCTCCAGCCATCCGGCCAAGATGTTGCCGCACCTGGCCGCGCACGCGATCAGCGCGTACACGGCGCCGGGCGATGTGGTGTTCGACCCGATGTGCGGGTGCGGCACCACGTTGCTGGAGGCCATGCACCTCGGCCGGCAGGGCATCGGTGTCGACATCGAGCCTCGCTACACCGCCCTCGCCGAGGCCAACGTTGCCCTGCCACGTCGCAGGGCGCCGCCGGCGCGGCGACGGTGCTCACCGGGGATGCCACCGGCTTGCTCGACCTGGTGCCCGCGTCGGCGGTTGGCCAGGTGAGCCTCGTACTCACGTCACCGCCGTACGGGCGCGGGACACATGGCCTCGTGCAGACGACGAGGACCGGGGTACGCAAGCGGGACCACCTGTATGCCGACCGGGAACGAGGCAACCTCGCCTATACGGGATGGTCCCGCCTGCTCGACGGGTTCGCCTCCATCCTGTCCGCCAGCTACCAACTGCTGCGTCCCGGCGGAACCGTGGTAATCACCTCCCGACCGGTACGCCGCCAACGCGACGACCTGATCGACCTGCCCGGCCAGCTGCTCGCCGTCGCGCAATCAGCCGGGCTGACCCCGGTGGAGCGGACGGCGGCGATGCTCGCCGCCGTCCGCGACGGGCAGGTCGTGCACCGGGCCAGCATGTTCGGGATGATGGCCGTCCGCCGCAGCCGCGACGACGGCATCCCCGTGCACCTGGTGGCGCACGAGGACGTGCTGGTCCTTCGCCGCCGTTGAGAGCCTTGCCGAGTTCATCAGTTCTGAACCTGGCAAGGCAGACGCCGGGAAACGTGACCAACCGTGCGGTCGTGGTCCATGGCGGCCCGGTCAAAGGAGGGCAAGGGCCAGGGCTCAAGCCACCGTCCTCCGCCTTATGCCTGGCCCATCGCGGACGATGGCCCAAATGGCGGGCGGGCCATCCGGCCGGTTGGACTTGTCCGTCCAGCGAGACCGAGCAGGACAAACAAGATCGCACGGAGCGCTGATCCGAGGAGGAACTGTTGCTCGATGCGTTGGGCGATCCGTGGGTGTAGTGCCACGCCAAGTCGTTCCGCCGCGGTGAGCTTGGCAACGCCGTACCTGAGGGTCTCCGCACCGAGTCCCGCCGCACGCCGGCTGGCCTTCGTGGCGGCTGGTGTGGGGGCACGTCCGTGTGTTCTCACCGTGGCGGTACAACATCGACCTCGCAGCGCGGCGGCTGCTCGACGACGCCGGCGCAGCGCGCAGAACGCCGACCGCCCAGCCGTCATCAACTGTCCGCGGGTTAGGAGCCGGCGCCCGTCGGGTTGAGGAAGACGAACCGGATCGCCGGGTTACGCGCGGTGAGCCGTCGTCTGGCCTCGTCGGCCACGTCCTCGATGTCGGCGGCCCGGACTTGGTCGGCAAAGTCGATCTTCGCGACCACGAGAATGTCGTCGGGACCGAGCTGCAGGGTCAGCAGCTCCACGATGCCTTGCACGTTTGGCAGGGCGGCCAATTCCCGGCGAATCTCGTCCTGAACTGGCTCCCTTGCTGACCGGCCGACGAGCAGGGCGAGGTTGTTGCGGGCCAGAATGGTGGCCACCACGAGGAGCAGTACACCGATGGCGACCGATGCGATGCCATCCCAAACCGGGTCACCGGTCAGCTCGGCGAGCCCCAGGCCTGCACCCGCCATCCCCAGGCCGATCAGGGCGGCGCTGTCCTCCAGGAACACCGCCTTGATGGCGGTGTTGGGCGTGCGCCGCAGGACCCTAGCTGGACTGATACCCCAGCGCTTGGCCCGGCGCCGTACCTGCCGCACCGTCCGCATCAGGGACACCGACTCGAGGACGAAGGAGACGACCAGCACCACGTACGAGACGAGGTAATCCCCAGTCTCCTTGGCCGATGCGATGACGTGCACGCCGTGGGTGATGGAGAAGCCGGCGCCGCTGACGAAGGTGAAGACTGCGGCGAGGAGGGCCCAGATGTAGCTCTCCCGACCGTAGCCGAAGGGACGCCCGGGGTCGGCCCGGCGGCGGCCACGACGCAGCGCCACGAACAGCAGCACCTCGGTCGTGGTGTCGGCGAACGAATGCGCGGCTTCCGACAGCATGGCTGCCGAGCCCGAGAGTAGACCCGCAACCACCTTGGCTGCGGCGACAGCGACGTTGACGGAACCGGCCACGATCACCGTGCGGACGCTCTGCGACTTCTCGTCCGATTCGGTCATGAGGCCAGGCTATGGGCCGGGTGTCGGCGGGGCGGACAAAACCGACAGGCACAGGCGGTGCCGTGGACCACCAGCCGCCGGCTGAGCTTCGCCCACGACCGCACCCTCCGCAGCTGATCGCGGTGACCGACGACGTGAATCAGGTTAGGGGCGACCAGGATCGGTCGACATGGCAGCGCCGCTGTCGTCCTACCGGTGCACCTACAGCATGAGGTGGACCGCCGTGAGATACAGCTGGGGCCTGCCCCTGCAGTCGTCCGAGAAGACCGCCTGCAGGGCATGCTCAACACCTGGAGCTCCTGAACAAGCGATCGTCGCCGCCGCGCCGCGCCGCGCCTTCCGCCTGCCAGCAGAGGCGTGGCCGGGGAGCAATTCCAGACGTGATGGTGCTGTCCACCCACCGTGCCGTTGGCCGTCGGAATTTCTGCCCTGCCGGGCCGGATCCGCGCGGATCTGCAGCCCGTTCGGGAGTCGAGGGCGAACGGGGTGGTAGCGGCCAGGGAATTGCGGGCTGTCAGGTTCTGCCAGGAGGCCGAACCTGACAGCCCGGCCAACGGTGCTCCCCGCGCGGCTAACTTGAGGGTTCTCCTGCTTTCCAAATGCCACTGATCCGACGCCTCCCGCGACGGCATCGCGCCCACCAGTCACGGTCGGCCGCCGCCGCCAGCCTCGGATCTGGCACGCACAGAGCCCACGCCCCTCGCCCACGCGACCGGGGCGCGGCACCCCCATCCCTTCAGGCGGCCACCAACCGGTAGCCGCCTTCTTGCTGTCCTGTGGAGGACAACATGCTTCGTCCCACCTGGCGCCTGAGAGACAGCAAGCCTCCAGCCGACCTCCACTACGCCACCCCACTCAGCCTCCGCCCCAGCACCTCCGCGGTCGTCGGCAGACACGCCGCAGCGCGCGCAGCCCACGACGTGGCCACCGATCGGCTGGCTTCGCGCGCCGGGTTGGTCGCGGGCACGCCCTCGACTACTGCCGGCAGTCGGGCGGTGCAGCGATGACCGACGGGACGACGAGGTGGCCTGGCTGACCGTGCCGCTGACGCACAGGCCGGTGCGGGATCTCGCCGTTGACAGTCAACCGCACGACCAGCACGTCACCTTCTGGGCCGAGGTCACGCACCGCGCCGACGAGCCGCTCGTGCCGGCGCCCGTGACCGTGCTCGCGCTCACCGCGTGGCGCTGCAGTGACGGCGTCCTGGCCGTCATGGCCGCCGAGCGTGCCCTGCAGGTCGACTCCGATTACCAGCTCGCCGGCCTGCTCGTGCAGGCCCTACACGCCGGTCTGCCGCCCTCCGTCGTCGAGCAGGCGATCACCGGCACCCACCCCAGCCCGTCGACCCGGAACCCGAACACCCCCTCACAACAGGAGCAACCACGGTGGATCCCATTCGAAGCATCCTGCTGTCTCTCGCCCGCACCGCCGAAGAAGCCCGAATGCGCTGGCACGCCGAACGCGCCGCCCTGCGCGCCCGCGGGGAAACGCCCACCCGCACCGAGGCATTCGCCTACGACGTCCAGGCCAACCTGTGCCTGATCACCGCGATCACCGCGGCCGACCTTCCGGTGAACTTCCGCCTCTACGACACCACCCTGTCCCGAGACCCGCTCACGGCAGCCGCACAGCTTCGCCAGGTCACCTCCGCCTACGACCACAGTGGCCCGATCGAGGCCGCACACGAGGCAGCGCGGCTGGCCTACAAGGCGGCGTTCGCCGAGCCGCTCACCGCGCAGGAACAGCACTACGTCGACTTGCTCGTCGACCTGCCCGCCGCGCGACGCGACAAGATCATCGAAGTGGCAGAGGAACGCGCCCGCCACCTGCCGGCATGAGCATCGGCGCACCTGCCGCCGGCATCCCCACTCGCCCTCCTACCGGGGGCGCAGCAGCACGCCGTGCTCCCTCACCGGCGTGGCGGACCAGACCCCGCCGGCGTCCAACAGCGTGGGCCACGACGGGGGAGTGAGCCACGACGACGCAACATCCCGCCCGGCAAAACCATCCAGGTCAGCGGCCGCTGCTGCACGACCTGCCGCGGGCGCCTGACGTGCCGGGCAGGGGCAGCAACCCCAGGAAAGGAACACATGAGCCTGTACACCCTCACACCCAAACCCGGGTTCGAGCGGTACACCATCCAGGTCGGCTGGAATCCCCACCGCACGTACTTCGCCACCGTCGTCGACTTCACCTGGGACCCGGTCACCGAACCCCACCACGAACCCGACACCATCCACCTCGGCCGGATCGAGACGATTCTCGACCCGGCCGAGGTGCTTCTGGCCGTCGAACCCTACGCCGAGATACCAGCCGACCTGCCCGCCAGACTTCGCGCCGACCAGACCGCGCACCCGGTGCGCCGCTGACACCAACTCCCGGTCGGCGGACGTCGCATCGCGCGCCAACGGCGGCAACCAACTCGCAGGCCCACCGCTACGAGCGCTGCTGACTGAACCGCCCCGATGACGCCTCCTCGGGGAGGTCGTCGTCATCGCCGATGCCGTGAGCCCGAGCGGCACGAACCCGTAAACCCGGCCCGCCACAGGCGGGCCGTCGTCGTATCAGGACCCGGGACGCGCCGCCTGGAAACGTCCGCGTCCCGGGTTCTCCCGCAAAGGAGGAACCCAGTGTCCCTATCACTGATCATGATCGCCACCGCGACGGTGGCGTTCGCCCTCGGCAGGCTCACCGCCTGGCCGACAATCCACGGCCTCCGCACCCAACTCGCCGACGCCACCTCGTCGATGCTCCACGACCCGCTCACCGGCATGCTCAACCGCGCCGGCCTGCAGGCCGCGCACGCAACCCTCGCCAAAACCGCCCCCGCACAGCCCCTCATCGTCGCCCTGATCGACCTCGACGACTTCAAACACATCAACGACACCCACGGCCACGGCCGAGGAGACGACCTCCTCATCGACGTCGGCGACCGCATCACCGACATCGCCGCTCTTCACGGAGGCGCCGCCGCACGGCTCGCCGGCGACGAATACGCCGCCATACTGCCGGCCCGCACCGACGACCTGAACCGCATCGCCGACACCCTCGCCACGATCATCTCCCAGCCCATCGCGCTTCCCGCAGACGACAACCCCACCACCGTCACCGCCAGCGTGGGCCTGGCCCTCGTCGACGCCGGCGACCCCTTCACTGAGGTGGCCCTGCACCGCGCCGACATCGCCATGTACCACGCCAAGCGACAGGGCCGGGACCGCCACGCCATCTACCAACCGGGCATGACCATGCCGCCCGCACAGCACCGTCGCGGACCTCGCCTGCGCGACCGCCGCCAGCCGACCGACGGGGCCACGGCATGACCGCCCCGCACGAAGAGATGGCCTGCCAGACCTGCCTCTCCCCGCTGAACACCCTCGGCGTGCCACCCACCTACGTACACCCGACCCACCTCGCCACCGACGGACACGAACCAGCGCCCGTCCCAGTCAGCCAGCTCGACACCGTCCGCCGAAGCTGCGACTTCTGCGGCGACCCGTACCCGATCTGGACACTGCACGGCGGCGAGGTATCCGCCATTACCATCGGCCCCACCGCAGAGTTGGTCCAAGACTTCGGCCACTCCTGGGCAGCATGCGCGGCCTGCCAAACCCACATCGACGAGGGTCGCAACGACAAGGTCATCGACCGCGCGGTACGGGCACTCGGCCTCGCCAACCATCCACAGGCACGACAACGCATCGAGGAACTGCACCTAGCGTTCCTCAACGCCCGACTCCCCGGCCGAACGCTCATCACGACGACCGCCTGGCCGGCCACCACCATCACCGCCGGAGAGCTGCCCAAGGTCCGTGACCGGCTCACCCGCTTCTATCGGAGCACCGACAACCTGCCCGCCGCACTCGGAATCACCGACGTACGTCAGCAGATAGCCGCCGGTCTCGAGCGATCACACCTGTACTGGATCGACAACGACTTCACCGACCTGGCCGAGCACGCCGCAGCACAGCTGCCCGACGTACGCGTCAGCCGCGACCTGATCCCCTCAGCCGACGGAATACTCATCTGGCCCCGGCCAGTCACACGCTGGCAGCTCACCGCCGCATCCTGGACCGACACCATCCACGGCTGCCAGGTGGTCCTCTACCGCACCATCGGCGCCGGACTGCACGGCAAACCGCTGCAACGGCTACGCGAACAGGTCGGCTGGCTCGCACCAATGAGCGCAGCCCATCTCCCCGAACAGCACCTGATACCCGGTGACCATCCGGCGGCAGCGCTGGTCGCGACGTGGCTCCTGATCGCACAGCAAACCGCAGAAGTCACCACGGCGCGAGTCGACAAAGCCGTCGCCAAGACCTACGCCCGTACCAACCGGCCCGTACCCGAGCTGCGCATCGTGCGCATCCGCGGCCGCCGCACCATCCCAGCGCCGGACGGGGAACCCGCGTCAGGCAGCCAAGGGCGCTTCCAGACCAGTCGGTTCTGGGTCTCCGGTCACTGGCGCAACCAAGCCCACGGCCCCGGCCGGTTGCTGCGCCGCCCTGTCTACATCCACCCGTTCCTCAGGGGCCCCGACGATGCGCCGATCCGGTTGAGCACCACCGTACGCATGCTCAGCAGCCACCAACCCAAGCCCCAAGATCATAAGTAGATAGCGATGTCGGCGGTGGCACAGTTCCGCCTGTTCCACCGCCGACATCGGAAACTTGATCACCGTTGGGAGGGCACCGCAGCCCACGACGCAAGAGGGTGCAGACGCCGTTGGTGGCTAGGCCGATGCCGAGGCTTGGTGTTGCACATTGCGTGAACTAGCAATGCTGTGGGGAGCACTTCGTTCACCATCGAAGACCTCGGCGTCATGGTCCGCCGCCACCGCCCCGACGACTCCGTCGCCCGCGCGATGACCAGACTGATCCGCACCGACCTGATCATCATCGACGACATCGGCCTGTTACCGGTCTCCCCGGACGCCGCCGAGGCTTCTACCGCCTCGTCGACGCCGCCTACGAGCGACGCAGTCTCGCGGTCAGCTCGAACCTGCACCCCTCCGGCTTCGACGAGATCGGCCGGCAGCTCGGCCAGCGCCCGCAACTGGGCCGTAGCTCCAGTTACGCCCCGGCGCACGTGGTCCCGCAACCCGGGGCCGAATCTCCGAGTGGTACCGGACGCGACATCGAGCAGGCGAGGGCGGGCACCATGGATGTAGATCTGCGCCCGCGTCAGCGGCCTTCTCGACCAGGGCTATCAGCTGTATGGGTCCCCGGCGCTGACCTCCAACGGTGAACGCGTCATCGCCGCTCAAGCGTTGGTGCTGCCGCACTACGTCGGCCCCGAGGCGTCCGAGGGCAGCGCCAGGTAGAGACGCACGCTCACGCCGCTGACCGCGCGCTCATGCCCCGGGCTGGCGTTCAGCGAGGGTTGTCGGACTTCGCCGCTATGGTCCCCGCACAGGCCGAGCCGCTGCCACCGCAGAGGCCGTGACGGAAAGCAGGATGTCGTGGGCGCATCTGCGTGGGGCCACTTTGTCCCCTACCAGCCAGACCTAGACCTCGCGCTTCAGGCGCTGCGTCAGAAAGTGTTCGCGGAGGGCGACTACTACTGGGGCCTCACCGCAGACTGGGTGCCTCCGGAGGAGCGGCGTCCGCGGCCGCAAAGGATAGCGGAGCTCTTCGCTGACGAATACGTCCAGGAGTGTGGGACACACTCGATACTCGACATGGACCACGTGTTGGGTCCCGAGGAACGCCCGGATTACCGCACCGTGGAGCCGGTGTCGGCAGACGAAGCCAAGGAACGGGCGGGAACCGACCGCCTGACGCGGGCGCATATCGACGCCATCGATGGACTTGTCAGGGGACGATGGTTCGGTCGCTGTGCGGTGCTGCACGACGACGCTGGTCAACCTGCGGAGATCTACTTCTGGGGCTACTCGGGCGACTGATTCCGACGGCCGCCGCGCCCGTCCAGCGACGGGCGACCAGATCACGACTCCATCGCAGCGCGCAACGTCGCCCGACGGCATCCGCTATGCCGCGATCCGCGCCTTACAGACCGTGACTGCCGGCGTCCCGCTGGGCGTCCGGACGTGCCGATGACAGTGCAGTGCCGACCGTAGAAGCTGACGATCTCATGCGGGTATCGGGCCGATCTGATTGCGTCGGGGCCGGCCGCCGCTGCGCGCGGGGTTTCGATCGGGATTCGTGGGCGCTACCGCAGTTGGTCGCGGCGGCGGGTCAGGTTGGCGGTCTGGGCGGTGTTGCCGGCCAGCTCGATGGCTTTGTCGTAGGCCGCGCGCGACTGCTGACTTTGGCCCAGCCGGCGCAGCAGGTCGGCGCGGGTCGCGTGGTAGGCGTGATAGCCGGCCAGCTTGTCCTCAAGACGGTCGACGGCCGCCAGCGCCACCTCCGGTCCGTCGAGCTCGGCGACCGCGATGGCCCGGTTGAGGGCGACGATCGGCGAGGAGTCGAGGTGGACGAGTAGGTCGTAGAGGGCGACGACCTGCGACCAGTCGGTGTCGCGGATGTCGCGGGCGGAGGTGTGCACGGCGTTGATCGCGGCGAGGATCTGGTAGCGACCCGGAGCCACCCCGGCGGCGGCAGCGGCGAGGCGCTCGCGCACGAGCCGGTGACCCTCGGCGATCAGCGCCGTGTCCCAGGCCCCACGGTCCTGCTCGTCGAGGGTGACCAGTTCGCCGCTGGCCGAAACCCGAGCGGTGCGGCGGGCCTCGGTGAGCAGCATCAGCGCCAGCAGCCCGGCCACCTCACCGTCCTCCGGCAGCAGAGCGCGGATCAGGCGGGTGAGCCGGATCGCCTCGGCGGTCAGGGCGTGACGTACGGGATCGGTGTCGGGGCCGGTCGCCAGGTAGCCCTCGTTGAAGACGAGATACAGCACGGCGAGTACGCCGGAGACGCGTGCCGGGAGATCCTCGGCGGCCGGCACGCGATAGGGGATCCGAGCCGCCTTGATCTTGGCTTTCGCGCGGGTGATCCGCTGCTCCAAGGTGGTCTCCCGCACCAGGAAGGCGCGGGCGATATCGGGCACGGTCAGCCCGCCGAGCATGCGCAGCGTCAGCGCCACGCGGGCTTCCATCGCCAGCGCCGGGTGACAGCAGGTGAAGATCAGCCGCAGCCGGTCGTCGTCGATGGCGCCGAGAGGCTCGGGTGGGGTGTTGTCGTACACCATCTGAGCCTCCTTGTGCTTGTCGTCGCGCTTGTTCTCGCGCCGGATCCGGTCGATGGCCTTGCGAACGGCGGTGGTGGTCAGCCAGGCGCCGGGGTTGGGGGGTATGCCGCCGGCCGGCCACCGCTCCACGGCGGTCGCGAACGCCTCGGCCGCTGCCTCCTCGGCGATGTCGAGGTCACCGAAACGCCGGGTCAGCGAGGCGACCACCCGGGCCCACTCGTCGTGGTGGGCCCGGGTGACCGCCTCCTCGTCGTCGCTCACTGGAACGGCCGCACCTCGATCTTCCGATCGCAGACCTTCGACGCCTCGGCGGCGAGCTTGAGCGCCACATCCAGATCGGGGACCTCCCACACCCAGACGCCGGCGAGGTACTCCTTCGACTCCACGAAAGGCCCGTCGCTGAACACCGCCTGCTCGCCCCGGTTGTCGATGACGGTGGCCGCGTCGGTGTCCGCGAGTCCGCCCGCGAAAACCCAGTAGCCCTCGGCGATCAGTCGTTCGTTGAACGCGCTGATGGCAGGCCGCCTGTCCGTGCTGCCGGGATTGCTCTTGTCATCGATCACGGAAACCAGGTACTGCATCTGAAGATCATCTCCTCTGGTATCAAGACAGCGTGGTTCGGCGGTCAGGGACTTCAGGCCGTTGCATACCGCGGGCGCCCGGCCGGCCGGTAGACCTGGATCGTCACGCCCTTCGAGTCGACCCGCGACTCGACCAGGTCGAGCGCAAGATCCGGACCGGTCTCCGGGAACAGTCTCGCGCCCTGGCCGAGGATCACCGGGATCACGATCAGAGTCATCTCGTCGACCAGATCGTTCTCCAGCAGCCACCGGGTCAGGGCGCCACTGCCGTGCACCTGCAGCTCACCCCCGGGCTTGGCCTTCAGCTCACTGATGGCCGCCGCGAGGTCACCGCGGAGAACGGTCGTGTCCTCCCAACGCGGCGCGGTGAGCGTGGTCGAGGCAACGTACTTGGGGGCCTCGTTCAAGGCCACGCCGATGGGATGTGCACGCATCTGGTCGATTGATCCCCAGGAGCCGGCGAACAACTCGTAGGTGCGCCGGCCGAACAGGAACGCGTCGGCGCGCTGGTAGGTCTGCGTGATGAACGTCCTGGTCTCGTCGTCACCCGCCCCCCGGGCCCATCCGCCGCGCTCGAATCCGTTCCTGCGGTCATCCGACGCGGCGCCGTTTCCCTGCATCACTCCATCGAGGGTGACCTGGGTCATGGTCGTCAGCTTCATGATCGCGGTTCCTTTGCCTTGGCGCTGCCCCTTGTGGGCGGCCTCACCCCTGCTACGAACACCACCGCCCCGATCCGACACCCCCTCCCGGACTTCTTTGAAGAATTTTCCGGGACGCGGTCGTCATCGCTCCGACAACACGGCAGTTTCGCAGCGATTGCGCTCCGCCTCCTCAAGCACGCCCAGCGCGGACAAGCTCCTGGACCAGATCGACCGATCACGAAGATCCTTACTAGTCGTCCGCACATGCCGCAGATCGGGCGTCACTGTGCGTGGCAGGCGCGCAGTAGTGCTCGACGCGAGTCATGCGCCGGACAGCACAGATGACAGCAACCACTCCACATCGCGGCGACCGGCGCGGCATCGGCCAGACTTGCGACTACAGGCGTCGGGGGCCGTCGGGTGTACCGGGACGGCCGAACTGGCCAGCTGGCAGGCTGGCAGGGAGAAGCATCGGCGGCAGGACGGAGACGTGCACGTGGCGGGCTGGAGCGCGATGGCGGGAATGCACGACTTCGTCGTACCGGACGAGGCAGCCGCACAGGCGTCCGCTGAGGAGTTGGCGGCGTACGGGTTCCCGCGCGTCCTCGCCCGGCCGCACCCGGACGGCGGCTGGCTGGTGATGGCGCTCGACGAGGGCCCCTATCCGGTTGACACCGTTGGCCGCCGGTAGATCGAGGCGGTGAGCCGCGAAGCGGCGGTGATCGCGCGGGCGCACGGCGGACGGCCCAGTGGTGGCGGCCGGTTCGACGTCAGCCGGATCGCTGAGCATCGCGCCTGGACCGCCCCGATCAAGGTGATCGGCACCAAGGCGCGTCCACCGGTCCCGGAGGTCACCGTCGTCCCGGCGCCGCCCCTGGAGCCCTTGGCGCTCACGCCGGACTTCTCCGCGCCCGGGACCGTGGAGCTGACCGGGCTCGACGACGTGCCGTGGGCCGATCTGGAGCATGCGCACGGCTCCGCCGACGACATTCCCGACCTGCTGCGCGAGCTGGCAGGCGGGACGCAGGAGTGGGACGGGGTCCTCGACGAGCTGTTCGGCGACGACCTGCTGCACCAGGGCGACTGCTACGAGGCCACGGCCCCGGCGTTGCCGTTCCTGACTGAGCTGATCGTCGCGGACGTGGTGCCGGCGCGGCAGCGCCGCGATCTCTACCTGTGGCTGATGGTGGCCGGTGGCCGCCGCAACGACAACCTGGTCGGGTTCGCCGAGTTCGCCCGGGACGAGGGGGAGACCCTCCAGCCGGGCGCCTGGACGGAGGAGGTCTTCCGGACCGTCGGCGACCAGGTTCCGGTGTTGCTGGACCGGTGGGACGCCGAGCCGCAGGGGATACGGTTCGTGCTCGCCGTCCTCGCCGCGCAACATCCCGGTCACGTGGTGCGGGCCGCCGACCGGATCGCCGCCCTGGCCGCCGAGCTCGAAGGGACGCAGCAGGGCGCGTACCTGCGGCTCGCCCTAGAGCTCGTGCACGGCCGCGACGAGCGGGCGCTTGCACTCGCGACGGAGATCGTCGGCTGGGCCGATCGGCTGGAGCCGGAGTGGCTGGAGGCTCCCGGTGTGCCCGACGGGATCAAGGCGGCGCACGTGCTCGCCGAAGGCGCGCTCTACATCATCGAGTAGCCGCATTACTCGGCCACCGGGACGGCGATCCTGGTCGCCCGCTCGTGCGGCTCGGTCTCGCCGGGCGTGACGAGGTACGCCTCCCGCACCGGCGCCAGCGGGCGCAACCCTCGCTCGTGGATCCAGGAGAACAGGGCAGTGTCGGCGAGCGGCAGCTCGGCGTACGTTCGGTCCCACGACACCGCAGTCAACTCAGGTCCCGGATTGGATGAAGGCTGGGTCATGCCGCTCTCCGGGCGGCCACCTCAACTCGCCACGCCATACGACCAGTGCAGCGCGACGTCAGGCTTCATCCGTAGCCACAGGGCGGAAGCCGGCGAGTCATCCGGGAAATCGAGCCGTACCAGCTCGCGACCATGGATACGCTCGACTCGGACGCTTTGAACGCCACGCAAATCCAGGTCGAGCAGCTCAGGTCTTTCCGGGACGGTCCGCAACCGTAGCCGAACGACCTCGTATCCCGGCTCGATGTACATCTCGATGGCGTAGCCGGCTCGCGTGGTTCGGAACGTCACTGCCGTTTAGGGCCACAGCTCTCGCCGGTCGAACTCGTATCCGGCCTCACGCTTCGTCGTCCGCGTACCGATGGACCGGCTCCGCCTCGAACAGCCAGGTCCTCGTAGCTGGGACCGGTTCCATGACCACCAGAAGATCCTTGCACGGATACCGGAGAGGCCCGCGCGACATCCGCACCTGCCGCTGACCGCGCGCTCGATCAGCGTCCGGTCGTGCCGATGTGAGCGCGTTCGTCGCTGGTTGCCGCGACCAGCGCCGTGGCAGGCACCACGGGCGGGTCTGCCGACCGTTTCGATGGGCCAGCTCCTAACTGGGCTTGCTCCGTAGCTGCTCGTGGAGCTGGCCAGCGGTATTGACCACCGCAACGAAGTCGAACACCTCAATTTGGTCGACGTCGAAGCTGCCGGTGACGATCGGCGGCGGCGCATAGGCATAGATCTGGTCGGCGTCCAGGCGAAGCCCGCGCCGGTGGTATGCGGCCATAGCGAGGCTGGCCAGAAGGTACCTGTCCTGGCCAGCTTCGGTGTCCAGCTCGGCAGTGAGGTCGGCACGGGTGTTCCACCCCCGTACGAGGTCCCCTTCGAAGCTGTCGAGGAACCACCATGCCCCTTCCGTAGACTCAAGGAACACATCGCCGAACAGCGAGGTAAACCGCGGAGCCTTACCGTCGAGATCCAGCAAGGTCCATGACTCCAGCGCCCGAGCGTATTGCTGCTCGCTGAACTGCTTGGTGAGTTCCATCGCGCCATTGGATCATGTATCCCCTCACGTTGCCCCGTAGCACAGCAGCGGTGGCAGCGGCCGACGCATCTGGCCAGCCCGCGCAGCATCCGCTTCTGCCGCCGACCGCGCCCGCCGGTCGTTGAAGGGCCCGTCACTGGCTGTAGCCGAAGGTTGCCTGCTTGGGCGTCCCATCATGCCGATGAGCGCGCAGCAACGTGTCCGCTGGCGTGTTACGAGCACTGGGATAGTCGTGATGACGTACCGTCGCCGCGCGGATCGTCCGTCCTGGGCTGGCGGCGTCCTGGATCCGGCCTGTGTGGCACGGCCGCACGAGGGGGCATCATGAAGGTGATCTCGAAAGACGGCACGTCGATCGTGTACGAGCGGCAGGGCACCGGGCCGGCGCTGGTCCTGGTTGGTGGGGGCTTGGACGACGGCTCCGAGAACGCTCCGCTTGTCCCGGCGCTAGCCGAGCACTTCACCGTCTACAACTACGCCCGCCGTGGCCGCGCCGGCAGCGGAGACACCGCGCCGTACGCCGTGCAGCGGGAGATCGAGGACATCGCGGCGCTTATCGCCGAGGCCGGCCCACCCGTTTTCGTGTACGGCGTCTCGTCCGGCGGAATGTTCGCCTTGGAGGCCGCCGCGGCTGGGCTGCCGATCGACAAGCTTGCGGTGTACGACGTCCCGTACGACCCGGACCCCGACTCTGCTCCCCACTACGACGAGTATCGGCAGCGCCTCGCCGTGGCCCTCGCGGCGGACCGGCGCGGCGACGCGGTGGCGCTGTTCATGAGGCTCGCCGGCTCGTCCGAGACCGACCTCGAGAGCGCCCGCCAGTCGCCGTACTGGCCGGGCCTGGAAACCCTCGCCCCGACGCTGGCCAATGACGCCGCCCTTTACGGCCCGCCGCCGGCCGACCGCCTCGCGACGGTCACCCAGCCGGCGCTGATCGCCACCGGCGAGCACAACGGCTTCTTCGCTCCCGCGGCGGACGCCGTTGCCGCGCTCCTCCCGAACGCCGTGCGCCAGACGTTCGCCGGCCAGGGACACGTAGCCTCCCCGGCGGTCGTCGCGCCCGCACTGCACCGCTTCTTCACCGCCTGACCGCCGTGCCCTGCCCCGACCTTATGACTATCCACCCTGAACGACATCGTGAACGCCCGGCCGACCCGTCGACGCTGCTCCACTGGTTTTCGAGCGCCTCACCGCCAGGTTCCATCCGGCGGATCATGGAGGAAGCCAGAGCCAGATCGCGGCGACGGTGCCGGTGCCGTGCAAGACGTAGGCCCGCTTGTCGTACCTCGTGGCCACGGCCCGGAAGTTCTTGAGCCTGTCGATCGTCCGCTCGACCTCGCTCCTACGCTTGTAGATCGTCTTGTCGAAGCCGGAGGGCCGACCGCCTTTTGACGCGGTGCTGCGCCGGGCCGGAATGGCCCGCCTGGCCCATCTCGACCGCGCAGTCGTCGCAACACCTTGTCGGAAAGGTGAAGCGATGGGCAGTGGCCCGGGGCAGAAGCGGGTTCGGCACGTGCGGTGGCGGTCGACGCGCGGTCCTGCCGAGATCAGGATGTCTCGTCGAAACCGTCAAGCAGTGAGACGAAACGGCATGTGAACTCGGCGGCGTCGCGTACCTGGGGCGCGGAGCTGAGCGTGCCACACTGGCGCGATGGGCAGGCCTCAGACGGTCGACGAGTACATCGAGGGCTTCAGCGGGCCGGGCCGCGAGCTGCTTGAGCAGCTGCGCGCACTGGCCCACGAGGCGGTTCCTCAGGCGAGCGAGGCGATCAAGTGGGGTTATCCGGCGTGGGTGCACCCGTCCGGGACGATACTTCTTATGGTGAGCGGTCACGCTAAACACGTGAGCGTCGCTTTCACGCCCAGCACTCGCAACGAGTTCGATGCCGACCTCGCCGGCTTTGCCACCGGCAAGGGCACGGTCAAACTCCCGTACGGCCAACCTGTGCCGGTCGACCTGCTGCGCCGGATGATCGCGTTTCGTGTGGGCGAGCACGAGGACGAGGGTGTGCTGTGGATGTGACTGCGTCCTGAAGTGGTGAGATCGCTTCCAGCTGGGCAACGTGAGTGTGCTGGAGCCGCAGCACGCCTGGATTTGGCGCCGTGGCTCGGCCTGCCTCGCTGCAAGACAAGTCACTCCTAGACAGCGTCAAGGCCGATCGCCAGGCTGCCCGGAGAGCCGTTCGCGCGGCGGGTCGCGACGCACACATCTGTCGCGATGCGAGCGCCGCCGTGACGACGACGGATGTCCGGGCTCGGGCTTTCGAGGCGGTTGCTCCTATCCTCTCTGTTCACCAATCCGCCGCGACAGGTAGGCGGCGGTCGTCCCCGCGAGGCTGCCGAAGGACAGGGCGAAGGCCAGCGGGAGGAACAAGTCCCACCGGGGGGGCGGCCGGAATACGGCAGAAACGGGGCCGCGGCGGCGATCGGCGCGTGGTCGACGCCCAGCTCGCCGACCCCGCCCCTCAGTGCTCGGCACCAGGACAAAAATGGGTGGCCTCGCCAGCCCGTCCCGCCCTACCTTGTAACTGGATCTTTCTTCTCCGACCCACTCACAAGAGGACTTCACCCCGCGTGACACCGCCTGCTCTTTAGACCTGACACCTTCCCCGTGCATCGGTCGCCGACGTCGCCGTCGGCTCTTTCCCATGCCTTCCGTCAGGTCTTCAGAGAGATCATGTCTATGCGTCCTCATATCGTGCTGTCCTGGACCCTTCGGCGCACGCGCCTTCCCCTGCTCGCGTTCCACTGCGTCCACTGCCATTCCGGCCTCGCCAGCACCGGCGACGGGAAGTTCCGCGTCAATGCCGACGGCAAACTCCTCGACATCTGGCTCCTGGTTGCCTGCGTTTCCTGCGACCGAACCAGCAAAATCACCGTTCACGATCGCGTCCCGGTCCGGTACCTGGATCCGATCCTTCTGGAGGACTACTCCGGCAACTGCTCTGCCCTCGTCGCCCGCGTCCCTCTCGACCCGCTGATCGCCCGGCGCAACCGGTTCGCCCTGGAGTGGGACTCATGCTGGGAACTGCTCGCCCCGTCCCCTCCCGAAAGCCCCTGGCCCGTCCAGGTTCCGGTCATCTTCGACGACCCCGTACCTCTTCGCCCCGAACGGCTCATCGCCCAAGGGGCTGGGCATCAGCTGCGGGGAGATCGCTCGCCGCGTCAAGATCAGCATTCCGCTGAACCGCAGAACTCACAGGGACCTCTCGTTCGTCCTGCCATGAGCCGCCGCCGTGGGCCTGAGCCGGGACGAGAGGCAAGGTGGCCTTGCCCCGGACTGCATCACGCGGCGGTCAGCGCGCGGTCGCTCATGACCGGGCGCGAACGAAGGTCAGGGCCGGCCCGATACCGGCGACGAAGGTGAACGCCCGGGTGCATACATCCGGACGTGCCGATGACAGGGCGTTTGGTGCCGCGTTCGGTTATGACAACCACGACGTCGGCCTCGGCATGGTTCTATGAGCGAGTCGCCTCGTAGTCGGGGAGTGTGGCCGGGGTGGTCCGGGTTGCCGGGCGCATGGTCAGGATCAGTACGGCCAGCCCGGCGAAGATGACCGCGGCGAAGACGCCGGTGACGTGCAGGCTGGCGGTGAACGCCTCCCCCGCGGTGTGCAGCAGTTCCGCGCCCTGGCTGGCGGGAAGGTGTTGGCTGGCTGCGACCGCGCCGGCCAGCGAGTCGGACGTGCCGTCCATCCGGCTGCGGTAGACCACCGCGGCCACCACGCCGAGCAGCGCGAAGCCGAGCGAACCGCCGAAGTAGTTGCCGGTCTCCGACATCGACGCCGCCGAACCGGCGCGCTCGGGCGGTACGGACCCGACGACCAGCCCGGTGCCCAGCGCGAACAGCGGGCCGGTGCCCAGCGCCAGGACGGCGATGCCGATCATCACCAGCGGCAGGGCCCTCGCACCGTCAACGCCGACCAGCAGCAGGCTGCCCAGCGCCGACCCCGCCAGCCCGCCGGCGATCGCGGTCGTCTGCTTCATCCGTCGGGCCAGCGCCGGCGCGGCCATGGTGCCGACCGCCACGCCCAGGCCCATTGGTGCGAACAGCACCGCCGACGCGACCGGCGAGAAGCCCAGCACGCTCTGTAGGTACTGGGTCACCAGCAGGCCCGTACCAGCCATGGCGATGCCGGCGAAGACCAGCGCGACGAGTACGGCCGTGAACGGGCGGTTGCGGAACAGCCGCAGATCCAGCAGCGGCGTCTCCAGCCGCAGTTGCCGGTGTACGAACAGCAATCCGATGGCCCCGCCGGCGACGAGGGCCACCGTCGGGACGACTGGCACGCTCTCGACGGTGAGCTGCTTAATGCCGTAGACCATCAAAAGCACCGCCAGGAGCGACAGCCCGACGCTGGCCAGGTCCAGCCGGCCGGGCTGGTCGGTGCGGAACTCCGGCAGCAGGACCGGCCCAGCGAGCAGCAGCAACGCCATCGCCGGTACGGCGGCCAGGAACACCGATCCCCACCAGAAGTGCTGGAGCAGGAGTCCGGCGAGTACGGGTCCGAGCGCGCCGCCGGTGAACTGGCAGGTCGCCCAGATCGCGATGGCCTGCCCACGCTGCCGTTCGTCGCGGAACATGTTGGTGATCAAGGCGAGGGTGGACGGCGCCAGGGTCGCGCCGGCGACGCCCAGCAGCGCACGCGCGAGGATCAGCATCAGCGGGCTGACCGCGAAGGCGGCCAGAACCGACAGCACCAGGAACGCCGCTCCGCCGATCATCAGCAGCCGCCGGCGGCCGATCCGGTCGCCGAGCGTACCCATCGTGATGACCAGGCCGGCCACCATGAATCCGTAGCTGTCACTGATCCACAGCTGCTGGACGTTGGTGGCACCCAGGTCAGCGCTCAGCCGTGGGAGCGCGAGGAGCAACGCCGTCGCGTCGATCGCGACGAGCAATGTCGGCAGCATGAGGACGACCAGTCCCAGCCATGCCCGGTTGACTCGCATATCCGAAACTTCCTGTTCTCTCGACGTTTCGCCAGTTGGTCGGAGCGGTCGAGAGTTTCTTGACATCGGGACGGACGGAAATCTCCCGCGGCTGCCACGGCGGGGGGCACCTGAAATGGCGATCTCGCGGTCCGGCGATGCGACGGCGAAAACTCATGCGTAAGTTCTGGCGGGGGATGTCAAGACGGCGGCGGCGGGTCCGACCAACCGGGTGAAGGGCCCAGCCGGGGCTCGCGAACGACGAGGAGTACGAGGTGAAGTTCCTGATCAGCATGCATATCAACCCGGCCGTGCTGGACGCGCTGACCGACGAGGAGAAGGCGGCGATCGGCGACGGCCACGGCGAGTTCATCAAGGCGCTGAAGGCGTCCGGCGAGTTGATCAACACGCAGGCGCTAAGGCGTGTTTCATAAGCCGGTCAGAGCCACTCGGTGATGATCGTGATGGTGAGAACGGCTTGGAAGCGGACTGCCAGCTTGTCGTAGCGGGTGGCGACGCCGCGGTGGCGTTTGAGCCGGTTGATGCCGTTCTCCACGGCGTGGCGTAGCCGGTAGAGGTCCTTGTCGAACGCGGGTGGGCGGCCACCCTTGGAGCCTTTGGCCTTGCGATGGGCGTCCTGGTCGGTCTTGCTGGGGATGCAGGCCTGGATCCCGCGTGAGCGCAGATGACTGCGGTTGCCGCGGCTGGTGTAGGCCTTGTCGGCCAAGACCAGGTCGGGGCAGGTGCGGGGTCGACCCACGCCGAGGCGGGTCACATGGATGCGGCGCAGGACGGGGATGAACTGCGGGCTGTCACCACGGTGCCCGGCGGTCACGATCAGGGAGAGGACCTTCTGTCCCTGCTCGCAGGCCAGATGAGTCTTGGTGGTCAGCCCGCCGCGCGATCGGCCCAGCGCGTGATCGGCCGGCTCGTCGTGCACCCCGCCGGGCGGCTCCTTCTGCAGATGCCCGTCGGTGCGGGCTCCGGCGGCGTGCTGGTGGGCGCGGCTGGTCATCGAGTCCACGCTCACCGTCCAACCGATCCGGCCGGTCGCGTCGCCAGCGGCTTGCAGCGCGGACAGGATCTTGTCCCAGGTTCCGTCACGCTGCCAGCGGCGGAACAGGCCGTAGACGGTGGGCCAGGGCGCGTACTCGGACGGGACGTCACGCCACGGGGCACCGATCCGGATCCGCCACCGGATCCCGTCAATGAGCTGTCGTTTCTTCCACTTCGGCGGACGACCCGTCCTCGGCGCGGCAGGCAGCAACGGAGCCAGAACAGCCCACTGCCCGTCGGTCAGGTCATGCCGCCTCGTCACCGCTACGCTGGGCACGAGGTCTCCGGTATGAAGTTCTTGCTTGGTCGCAGAACCAGTTACCGGAGACCTCTTCAGCTGTCGATCACCGCCACGCGGTGACTTCGATCAGACTCCACTTTTGAAACACGCCTTAGCCGACCCGTCACAGGCCGTTGTGGTATCCGTACGCAACGGCCAGCCGGTGGTGACTGACGGCCCTTTCCTGGAGTCCAAGGAGTATCTGGGCGGTTTCTACCTGATCGACTGCGAGAACAAGGAGCGGGCAATCGAGCTGGCATTGCAGATCCCGGACAGCGGAATCGAGGGTCTGGGGGTCGAGGTGCGGCAGGTGATGTTCGCTGACGGACAATTGGAGGCATGACGGTGCCAGCCGCCGAGGACCTGCTGCGTGAGCTCACGCCGCAGGTCCTCGGCGCGTTGGTACGTCGGCACGGCCAGTTCGAAGGATGTGAGGACGCCGTGCAGGAGGCCGTGCTCGCCGCCGCCGTGCAGTGGCCGGCCGAGGGAGTGCCGAACAACCCGCGCGGCTGGCTGGTGACTGTCGCGTCCCGGCGGCTCATCGACCAGATGCGAAGTGACCAGGCGCGCCGCGAGCGGGAGTCGGCGACGGCCGCCGAGGTGGTGCCCGAGGATGTACCGGACACCGACGACTCACTCGTTCTGCTGTTCCTGTGCTGCCATCCGACGCTGACCGCGGCCTCCCAGACCGCCCTCACGCTGCGGGCGGTCGGCGGCCTGACCACTGCCGAGATCGCCCACGCATTCCTGGTGCCGGAGGCCACGATGGCGGCCAGGATCAGCCGGGCCAAGCAGCGCATCAAGGCCGCCGGCAGCTCGTTCAGGCTGCCGGACGGCGCGGAGCGCGAGGAGCGGCTACGGGTCGTCCTGCACGTGCTGTACCTGATCTTCAACGAGGGCTACACCGCCTCCTCGGGCAGCGAGTTGCACCGCGCCGACCTCGCGCACGAGGCGATCCGGCTGGCCAGGATGGTGCACGCGCAGCTGCCCGAGGACGGCGAGGTGACCGGGCTGCTCGCGCTGATGCTGCTGACCCACGCTCGCCGGGAGGCACGTACGACGGCGGCCGGTGACCTGGTGCCGCTGGACGAGCAGGACCGTACGAAGTGGGACCGAGGGCTGATCGACGAGGGCATCGAGCTGGTCAAGGCGTCGCTGGCCGGCCCGGCGCTGGGGCCTTATCAGCTGCAGGCCGCCATCGCCGCCACGCACGACGACGCGGCCACGGCCGAGGAGACCAACTGGCCGCAGGTGCACACCCTTTACCTGATCCTGGAACGGATCGCGTCCAACCCGATGGTCACCCTCAACCGGGCGATCGCGCTCGCCGAGACCGAGGGCCCGCTGGCCGGGCTGGCCCTGCTATCCACATTGGACAGCGACGAGCGGATGGCCGGGCATCACCGGCTGCTGTCCGTACGGGCGCATCTGCTCGAGAAGGCCGGCGACATGGCCGGGGCGTACGAGCACTACCGGCGCGCCGCGAAGTCCACCGCCAGCATCGCCGAGCAACGCTACCTGGGGTCCCGGGCCAGCCGGGTGAGAACATAGATTCTGCCCCAAACCCCTCCACTAGGTCACGCGCAGCTTCGGCGCTGCGAGGTTCGCGATCCACGCCACGGAGGGCAGATCCTCAAAGTAGGACGTACTCAACGACTCGCCACGCCTGGTCGTGCTGGCCCGAGCAGGCGCGGCGTCAGCGCGGCGAGGCGCGTCAGCGGAATCGACCGGCCGTTCCACGTGCTGTCAGCGCAGCGCGGGTCGGCGTCGGTCCGGTCGACTCCGCACTGATCGGAGTCGCGTCGGTTGATCCGCCAGCGCCGTCGAGATGGCAGATGACGGCAGATGACGGCCAGCCTCACCGAGTCCGTCACGACGAGCGTCAGCTCACCTGCCACCACCTGGAAGACCGTGCCCACGGCGGGTACGTCGGCATCACGTGCTGGACAAAGGCATCCACCACGCCTACATCAAGCCACGAACGCTGCGGCTCAACGGCAAGGTGGAGAGATCCCACCGCATCGACGCCGAGGAGTTCTACCGGATGCTCGACGGTGTCGTCATCGACGACGCCCAAGTCTTCAACGACAAGCTCCGCGAATGGGAGGACTACTACAACTACCATCGCCCCCACGGCGGCCTCGGCGGCCAAACCCCCTACGAACGCCTCAAGCAAAAGACCACGACCCAGGCGTAAACGATCACCGTCGGTTGCACACGGCCGCCGGCAGATGTCTAGTCCCACCACCTGCTTGACGAATCCGTCCCAGCACATGCACGACAGTCGGCCTTGGTTCCTCGGTCGTCCTGGTTACAGTCGGTGACATCTGAGCGCCTGCGCGCGCACTCAAACTCAGGCAGAGAACGAACCAATGCCGCCAAGACGCCATGCACGAGGGGAAGGCCGCCCAGCTCGCTGATCCCGATCCATGCGATGTCGTCATGCTCGTCAGGTGCACGGTTGGTCGGAGAGCCAACCCAGTCTCCAATTTGCCAGACGCCCACGTGAACGGCGTCCTCACCACTGCCGGCATGCAAGACGCCCAGCCGTGAAGCGGACTCGGCCACAATGTGGACACCGAGCTCCTCGTGCATCTCACGCGCGAGGGCTTGTAGTTCCGACTCACCCGCTTCGACCTGCCCCCCGGGCAGATCCCAGACATCTGGGTATACCCGTTTGGTCGGCCTGCGGTGTACTACAGCGGTTGAAAGTCTGGGGTCTGTTTCGGTCATAGTGGTTCCGGTTCCAGGCTGAGTCCGGTCTGGGCGAGGAACCCGGGGATCAGGTCCGGTCGGTACTGAATGCGCTTGAGTCGGTTGCGGATGATCGCGGCGAGGTGGTCCACGCCGTCGACGGCCAGGTTGCCCAGGCTGGACTTCACCGTTGACCACAGGCCCTCGACCGGGTTGAGGTCGGGTGCGTACGCGGGTAGCTGGACCACGGTCAGCCACCGGTGGCGGGCGGCGATGAGCTGGCGCATCAGTGCGCTGGTGTGGGTGTTGACCCCGTCCCAGATCAGGATGATCGGGGCGTGGAGCTGGCGGTGCGCGGCGGTGACCAGGGTGGCGTAGTCGTCCTCGGACAGGCTGCGGCGTTCGCCTTTGCGTCCGCGGTGGACGCGGAGGCGGTAGAAGACGTGGCCGCGC
Source organism: Micromonospora sp. NBC_00389 (assembly GCF_036059255.1). Taxonomy (NCBI): domain Bacteria; kingdom Bacillati; phylum Actinomycetota; class Actinomycetes; order Micromonosporales; family Micromonosporaceae; genus Micromonospora; species Micromonospora sp. NBC_00389. The sequence continues at coordinate 4,472,965 of NZ_CP107947.1, forward strand.
TGGCCGGGCTTGTAGGAGATCAGTCCGGCGATCGAGACCCGACCCGAGCCCTTGCCGTTGACCCGCACGGTGGGGCGTCTCCCGAGCGCCGGGGGCCGGCCGCCGCCTCGAGGGCGGCGACCCGGTCGGGGTGACCGTGGAAGCGTCGCCAGCCGTAGACCACGAGCGCCAGGGTCACCACCCCGGAGACCATGTGGCTGACCCCGGCCCAGAGCCCCGGGCAGCCAGGTCTACGAGGGCAGCGCCCACCATCGCGGCTGCTTCGGCGACCACACCCACGGCAGGCCCGCCAGCGTGTTGGCCAGGGTGATCACGAACAAGCAGACCGCTCTGGTCAGCGTCCGCACGCCATGGGCCACCTTCACCAGCGCACGGCGCTTGAAGCTGTGCACGCGCTCGGCCGCCCAGGGGTGGTGCTTGGCCAGCGTCGCCATCCCCAGCGCGAGCAGGAGCAGGCCCGGCCCGGGGAGGGGGAACAACAGTGCGCCGGCGACCAGCTGCACCCAGCCCAGCGCGGTGAACACGGTGCGCTGGCTGAACGGGCGACCCGGGCGGGCGGAGGACCGTGGGTCCGGCACCAGCGCGAGCTCGACCGGCCGGCCGGGGGCGGCGGCCGGCGTGCGGAACGGCGGCCCACCGGGGATCTCCCGGTGGGCCGCCTGATTCTCCGTCATGGGATCCGTCAGTGACGCGACATCAGTCGACGTCGGTGCCGGGCAGGGCTGCGCCCGGGACGTCCTTCGGCAGGTAGATCTTGGAGTCGCCCGGGTAGGGCAGGTCCCAGTTGTGGGCGCCGTACCACGTGTACCGGTTCATCAGCGCCGGGTTCGCGTAGTCGGCCTGCGCCCACTTGCCGGTGAGGCGCTGCTTGGACACCCACTTGTCCCACTCCTCCGAGTAGGAGACGAAGTTCGCCGGCACCGGGCCCTGGAGGGCGGCCGCGTTGGCGCCGGTCGGCGTGTCGAGGCCGCACGCGGGCGCGGTGTTGATGTTCTCGGTCAGCGAGATGTTGTTGGCCTTCGCGGTGTACGGCGTGAAGTCGGCCTTGGGCGTGAAGGCGTCGTACATCGGGGTGGCCGCGGCGACCTTCTGGTTCAGCGGCTCCGCGCCCAGGATCTGCTCGATGGTGCGGACCATGTTGATCTGGGAGTAGTAGGTCGAGACCGTCTTGCCGTGGACGGCGTAGGGGCTGATGACCTGGATCGGGGCCCGGTGGCCGTCGACGTGGTCAGGGCCGGCCTGGCTGTCGTCCTCGACCACGAAGATCGCGGAGTCCTTCCAGTACGGGCTGTGCGAGATCGTCTCGACGATCTTGCCCAGGGCCAGGTCGCCACCGGCGACGTTCGACCGCTGCGAGACCGGACCACCGGTGTGGTCGTCGGAGAGCCACACCATGTTGAACTCGGCCGGACCGTTCTTCTCGAAGTCCTGCTTCCAGATCTGGTACCGGTACAGGTCCGGGATCTGCATGTCGAACGGCGGTGCCTCCGGGACGGTGATGTCGTTGAGCGACGGGATCGGGGAGCCGTAGTCGCCCTTGAGTGCGGGGCTGGTCAGCTGCGCCGGGTCGCCGCCGGCCTCGACGGACTGGTTGGCGCAGTAGTACTGCTGCCAGGTCGAGCCGGCCGGCTTGCCGCTCGAGGAGTAGACGAACTCGCCGAAGTTCTTGGCGGTGTGGCCGGCGTCCTGGACGGCGGTCCACAGGAAGCCCGAGCGCTGGTGGCCCAGCACATCCTCCTGCGTGTCGTAGCTGCGGACGTACTCGCCGGCGCTGGACTCGGTGTACTCCGGGTTGTCACCCTGCATGATCCAGTTGTGACCCTCGGCGGAGTTGGTGCCGACGTCGTAGGTGTTGTCGTAGAGACCGAACTGGCGCGAAAGCGCGTGGATGTTGGGCGTGACCTGCTCGCCGAACTGTGCCAGCGACGGGTCGCCGTTGCCCTCGGGCATGTCGCCGTGGACCTGGTCGTAGGTGCGGTTCTCCTTGACCAGCATGAAGACGTGCTTGATCGTGGAGTGGTCACCGATGCGCCGGGGCACGGGGCGGGGCGCCACGTTGCTGCCCGGGACGGCGCGCTTGACGTCGCTGTCCGCGCCGCCCCAGCCGTTCTGCTTGAAGACCTGCGGGGTGTAGGTGTCCCTGATCTCGCTGTCGGAGGGGAGGGTGAAGCGGGTCAGCGAGGCGGTCGTGGCGTGGGTGCCGTGGCCGGTCGCCGGGGTGGTGCCGAAGCCCTGGTTGTAGGTGATGGCCGGGCCCCGGGCGTCGATGCCGCGGCGGTTGGCCACGACGATCTGGTCGTCGACCGCGAAGACGTCCTCGGGGTAGTAGTCGGTCGGGACGAGGCCGACGTAGCTGACCGGGTCGAGCGCGCTCTCGCCGAGCTTGTAGACGGCGATCGCGTTGACGCGGCCGAGGCTGACGAGCAGACGGCCGTTGTACACGGCGATCGCGTCGGGCTCGTAGCCGACCTCCGAGCTCTGCCAGGGCTTGGTCTCGATCGTCTGGACGACCTTGTCCGTGGTGGTGTCGACCACCGAGATGGTGTCGTCGTTGGTGTTGGCCACGTAGAGCGCGCTGCCCTCGAGGTGCATGTCGGTCGGGTGGAGACCGACCTCGATCTGGCCGATGGGCGCCGCGGCGTTGGCCGTGTCGATGACGCTGAGGACACCGGTGGTCGAGGTGCCGAGCACCGGGTCCGCCGGGACGTTGGTGCCGTAGGACTTGATGGTGTCCTCACCCGGCTGGGCCAGGCGGCCGCCCTCGTCGCTGACGTAGAGCTTGGTGCCGACGAACTTCAGCTGACGCGGCGCGATGCCGACGGGGTAGGTCGCCTTGATGGTGCCGGCAACCGGGTCGATCGTGACCACCGAGTTCTGGCCGTTGACGGCGGCGTACAGCGTGCTGCCGTCGGGCGAGAACGTCATGCCGGCGGTGAGCGCCTGACGGGTGGGGCCGGTCAGGTTGGGGATGGCGATCTTGGTGCCGGCCGCCAGGGTGCCGTCGGCGTTGACCGGGAACCGGGTGATGCCGGTCGCGTTCGGCATGAAGAGGAACTTGCCGTCGGGGGAGTAGAGGGGGCTCTCCTGGCCGACGGTGTTGTCGGACGGACGCAGGTTGGCGCCCGAGGCGGTGCCCGCGCGGAAGATCAGGTGGTAGGTCTCCAGGTCGAAGATCTGCAGCGAGATCGACCGGTCGTTGGCGGTCGCGGCCAGGAAGCGGCCGTCGGGGCTGATCGTGGAGCCCATGAACTTGCCGTAGTTGGTCACGAGCCGCTCGCCGAGCGGCTTGATGATCTGGTTGGAGGAGACCTGCAGGCCGTCGGTGTACTCCTCGCCGACCAGATTCTCACCGAAACCCATGGTGGAACCGTAGGCAACACCACCCGTAATGACCGCGAGGGCCACGCCGCCGGCCACGAGGCCGGTGGGCAACGAGCGCAGGAGGCGACGACGAGGCCGCTTCACGACGCGGTTGCGCCTTACATTCATCTGCATTCCCTTCACTTTGTAGTTGCCAGCAGGTCAACGACTCCGTCGAACTGCCACAGCGGGTTCGGTCGGTCACCCAGGGGGGTGGCGACCTGGAAGAACCCGTTGACCTGGATTGGCCCGTCGCCGTCGGCGACGTACCGTCCGTCCGCGGTCACCTCGAGCTGATAGATCGCGTCGGCGGTCGCGGTCGCACCAGGGAGGGTCCACGTCACGACGCAGCGCCAGTCGGCGCCCGGACCGTGGTCCTCGACGCGCTCCCCGGCCTTGTCGCACTTGGCCGTGGCGTGGAGCTGCTCCTCGGTGACCGCCTGCCGGTTGAGCTGCTCGGTCTGCAGGACGTACAGGTGCGAGAACGACGTCGCCAGCGAGGCCTCGAGCTTGGGCCGCTCGATGCCCGTGCCGGTGGCACCCGTGGTCACGGCGACGACCACGGTCGTGACCGCGGCCAGGCCCGCCAGCGGGGCCAGACCCGCGACCAGGAAGCGGCGGCCCATGCCGTCGTAGGCCAGGTCGGTGAAGTCGCGACGCACGAAGAGCCGGTAGGCGAGGTAGGTGGCCAGCGCCGTCCAGGCCAGGCTGACGGCGAGCCCGATCCACAGCGACCCGAGCTGACCTGGGGCCATGAAGAGGCCGCGGTAGGTAATGAAGGCGTTCATCGGCGTCGCCACCCGGAGCGCCACCGGGACCGGCATCAGCTGGACACCTTCGAGGATGAGCGCGATGACCACCGGCATCAGTAGGCCCAGCGGGGAGCGCCCCAGCGCGACCGACCCGAGCAGGCCGACCGCGGAGAAGGCGAGCGTGGGCGGGACGATGGTCAGCCAGCCGAGGAGGACCGTCCGGGTGAGCTCACCGGAGTCCATGATGTGCCCGTCCAGTCCCGGCATCGGCTGGGTGCCGAGCGCCAGCAGGCCGCCGGCCAGCGACGACACGAGGAGTGCGGCGAGAAGCGCCAGGGTGACGGTGAGCGCGGCCATCGCCTTGGACACGAAGATCCGGCGCGGCGAGCGCACCGCGACCATCAGGTGCCGCCACGTGCCGAGCCGGTCCTCGACGGCGAAGACGTCACCGGCCACGAGACAGGTGAGCAGGGGCAGCACCAACGTGCCCATGAAGACGAGGATGACCAGGGAGCCCGCCCAGCCGGACTGGTTCATCCAGCGGCCGTAGACCGCGTCGGCGGGAAGGGAGGTCTGCTGGCTGATCACCGCCGTGTAGATGGCCGGGGCGAGCAGGCACGCCAGGAAGACCAGCCGGACGCGCCACTGCGAGACCAGCTTGACCAGCTCGAACGTGTAGCAGCGGCTCAGCGCCACGGGCTGTGGCTGCGTGCGGACGGGGGCATCGACGATGGCCGCGGTCATCGGGAGGTCTCCTGGAGGTCGGGGGTGGAGGCAGGGCTGATGTCGGCGTCTGGGCCGGGGTCGGTGTCGGCGTCGGCGCCGGTGAGCGCCAGGAAAGCGGCCTCCAGAGGGGGCACGACGGGGCCGAGCTCGCGGACCGCGATGCCCGCGCCGACGAGCCGGGCGACCAGGTCGTCGAGGGCCGGCTCCGGGCCCCGCACGACGACCGACTGGTCGTCGTACTGCGACTGCGACTTCCGGCCCGCGACCTGGCTCAGGCCCGGGATGTCGTCGGCGAGCCGGCGTGCGCCGTCGGCGTCGGTCGTGACGAGCCGGTAGTCGAGCTCGCCGCTCTCCGTGGCCAGCTTGTGCACCGGGCCCGAGAAGACGACCCGGCCGGTGGACAGCAGGGTGACGTCGTCACAGAGCGCCGCGAGGTCGTCCATGCGGTGGCTGGAGAGGACCACGGTGCCGCCGGCCTCGGCGAGGTCGGTGAGGACCTGGTGGACCTGTCGCTTGCCGGCGGGGTCGAGGCCGTTGGCCGGTTCGTCGAGGACCAGCAGACGCGGCTCGCCGAGCAGGGCGGCGGCCAGCCCGAGGCGCTGCCGCATGCCGAGCGAGAAGCCGCGGACGCTGTCACCCGCCACCTCGGTGAGCCCGACCCGGTCGAGCAGCTCGTCGACGTCGGCGGAGCGGCCGGCGCCGCTCCGCAGGGAGACCAGGGCCTTAAGGTTCTGGCGCGCCGTCAGCTCGGGATACAGACCGGGGCCGTCCACGAAGCCCGTGACGCCGCCGGGCACCGACAGGATGCGCCCGACCGGTGAGCCGAGGATCTCCAGTGAGCCGCCGTCGGCCACCGCCAGGCCCAGCAGCATGCCCAGGAGAGTGGTCTTGCCGGCGCCGTTGGGCCCGACGAGCCCGTGGATCTGCCCCTCGGGGAGGTCGAGATCGACCCCGTCGAGGGCGATGACGTCGCCGAAGGTCTTGGTGATGCCGCGCGCACGAACGGCAGCAGCTGGTTGCATCGGGGTTTCGTCCCATCTGGCCGCGAGCAGCCAAAAACAGTTGCCAACTCCAACTTCCTTCGACGGCGAAGCTAAGGAGGCCAGATGACCTGACCCGATCGATTTGCTGAACGTATTGCAAACGTCCAACCAAACGCCTACAGCGGTTGAATGGCCGGGGTCTGGTCTGGCTTGTCACATGTGATCAACCACTATGGACGTCTGGTCAGCTTGGATCTATGCCTGGGGTATGAGGTACGCCGATAGTGGTGGCCTGTCCGCTGCGGGACGGGCCAAGCGGGAGCAGGTACGGACGCAGGCCGCGCGGATGTTCGCCGTCGATGTGCCGGCGACGCAGGTCGCGGCCCGGCTACGGGTCTCGACGAAGTCGGTCTACCAGTGGCGGCGCCGCTGGCGCACGGGTGGAATGACAGCCCTGGCCTCGACCGGGCCCGGTGGAAACGTCTCCCGGCTCTCGCCCGACCAGCTGCTGCGGCTACAGGCCGAGTTGGACCTCGGCCCGGCGGCACACGGCTGGCGCGAGGACCAACGCTGGACCCTGGCCCGGGTCGCCACCCTGATCGGCCGACTGTTCCATGTCTCCTACACCCTCCGCGGCGTGTCCTATCTGCTGCACCGCATCGGCTACACCCCGCAGGTGCCCAAACATCGGGCGACCCCACGCGACGAGGACGCGATCGCCGCCTGGCGGGCCACCACCTGGGCGAAGGTACGAGGCTAGCGGCGGCGACCGGAGCGTGGATCGTCTTCGAGGACGAGGCCGGACAGACCCTCCGCCCGCCCAGGGCCCGCACCTGGGCCCGCAAGGGCCACGCACCCACCGTGCGGGTCAACGGCAAGGGCTCGGGTCGGGTCTCGATCGCCGGACTGATCTCCTACAAGCCCGGCCAGCGCGGCCACGTCTTCTACCGCCTCCGCGTCCACCGCGGACGCAAAGGCGAACGCCGCAGCCTGTCCGAGGACGACTACGCCACCCTGGTCACCGCCGCGCACCGCCAGCTCCACGCCCCGATCATCCTGATCTGGGACGGGGTCAACACCCACACCAGCGCACTGATGCGCCAGCTCATCGCCGCCCGCCACCGGTGGCTGACCGTGGTCCAGCTACCCGCGTACGCACCCGACCTCAACCCGGTCGAGGGCCTGTGGTCAACGGTGAAGTCCAGCCTGGGCAACCTGGCCGTCGACGGCGTGGACCACCTCGCCGCGATCATCCGCAACCGACTCAAGCGCATTCAGTACCGACCGGACCTGATCCCCGGGTTCCTCGCCCAGACCGGACTCAGCCTGGAACCGGAACCACTATGACCGAAACAGACCCCAGACTTTCAACCGCTGTAGCAGGACCGCGCCGTTTTCAACGAGTGCGCCTGTGACGACGACATGCATGACGGGATTAGAGCACAGCGATAGGACAAGCTCGCTCCAGCCAAAGGGGACACCCAGACGTCCGGATCTGCCGCAGAGCGAGCGTTGTCCTCCCGCTGGGGGGCTGTCTGGCGACTACGCGGCGTTGGACCACGAGCGGCTGGAAAGGACGAGGCGATAACCGTCCGGATCTTCGACCGTGATACCCCACCGATCCCAGTACGCGCCTTGGGAGACGCGCTTGCCGCCGGCCTGTTTAAGGCGGGCCACGAGCGCGTCGTCGATCGGTTCGGACAGATAGAGCACAAGGAGATCTTCGCTCGTCGGTGTCGGCTGCACGGGGAGGCTTAGGCCCCCAACCAGTTCCAGATGCCATGACGCCCCGCGCCAGCCCAGCATCAGCAGGTCATGTTCTCCGGGGCCGCCCGCAGCCCGGTAGAGCACCTCCAGTCCCAGCCCCTGCACATAGAAGCGTTCGACCGCCGCAAGGTCCCGGGTGGGCCGGGCGAGGCGAATACTTACGTTCGGGTCGATCATTCAGATAGCTCCGTCCAGACGATTGACGATCAGGCTGCAAGCTGAACCTTGCTTAAAGTCAAGACAGCTCATCTCGACGCGCCACCCCATGATCAAACATCCTCTCTTGCCGCCGACCGCGCGCTATGCAGCGTCACGACAACCGGGTCAAGCCGGCGCGCGGTCGTGCCGATGAGCCGTTGCCTGCCTCTCCGTCGCGGGTACGGCTGTCGCGGGTACGGCTTTGGCGAGAACCACTGCTCGTCAGCGGCGGAGCCAAAAGACATCCCGAAGGATCGCGTTGCCAACACGCTCGTCGGTGACCCAGGTCAAGCCCCTGCGCTCGAAGGGGATGCCGGAGCGGTAGAACAGCACCACGGCGGGCACGAGTGTCACGCAGCCGACTGCCCAGGCCCCCATGAAGACCGGTTGCGGCAGCGTGGGCGCAATCTGCGCTACGGAGATGATGCCCCAGACAACCACCGGAAGCAGGACAAGGTTGGCCGCGCGAGCCAACCAGACGGCGGTTCGGTACACCGCGCTCCGCCGGATGCCCAGCAGTGCATCATCCTCGATCGGCAGCATGCAGGCCATCGTAGAGCGACCATGCCACGTCGAGTCCTCTGCCGCACGAGGCGATCGGCTCCTCCCACGGCCCCTCGCAACTGGGCCCTCGCGCGTCCTCAACTGCCGCGATCCGCGCGCTACGCAGCGTCACGCCGAGCTGGCCCGGTTGCCGTCCGGACGTGCCGATGTGCGTGCACTGGTGCCGCCAGATCATGCTCGTAGTCGAAGCTGATAGGCCAGGGGGCAGCGATACCTCGGGCACGGTCGAAGGGCAGCCATCCTTGCTGGATGGTTGCCCTTCGACAGGCGTTCGGCTCCCCGAATACCTACCGAGGCGGGAAGAACGACGCTCAGCAAGTCACGGCATAACCTGGAGGCCTTGGCGCCAGGTGGGGTGTGTCGGGTGCCAGCCCAGTTCGCGCTTGGCCTTGGCGTTGGATGCGCCGCGCAGTTCGGTCATGAGTACGACGCCGGCCTGTCCGGCGGCCAGCCGTCCGATGAACCGCGGTACGCGCATCGGTTTCTTGGCGCCCAGCATCGCTGCCAGTTCCGGCAGCCATTCGGCGACCGGGGCGGGGTCGTCATCGACGATGTTGTAGACACCGCGGCCGCCGTTCTCTACCGCTGCGACCGTGGCCTCGGCGGCGTCGGCGATGTGGACGAACGACCACACCCCGCCGCCGTCGCCGACGACCGGGAACTTGCGGTTGCGGATCATCTCGAGCTGCTCGGAGCCTAGCGCCATGGAGGTGCCGGGTCCGTAGAACGCGCCGTAGCGCAGCACGATCCCTTCGGTCCAGGCGGCGCCCAGCACGGCCTTCTCCAAGTGCTCGATCGCGGCGATCATCGGGGCCATCTGGCCGATCGGTGAGCGATCCAGGGGGTCTTGTTCGTTCTTGACCGGCCCGCCGGTCCGGTTGTAGGTAAACGCGCCGTTGCTCTGGGCGACGAACCGTCGTACTCCTGTGGCGCGTGCGGCCGCGAGCAGGTTGTCGGTGCCCTCGATCCGCAGCCGGTCGGTGGCGGCGAAGCTGCGTTCGAAATGACGGGTGTCGATGTGCCCGATGGCGGTCAGCTGGTTAACGATCACCTCCGGGGCCGCCTGCCGCACGGCCGCCTCGACCTGGGCGCGATCCAGCGCATCGGCGATGACCGGTACCGCGCCCAGCTGTGATGCCCTGGCCTTGTTAGATTCGCTGCGGATCATGGCGAACACCTCGTGTCCCGCATCGACCAGACGCGGCACCAGTTCCTTGCCCATCGCTCCGGTCGCTCCTGCCACCAGCACTCTCATCGTCGGCTCCCTTGCTGTCCGGTTCGTATTTGTCACTTGAACCGGATGGCCTGCCGATTCCTGACAGGAGCCAAAGGTGATACACGTCCCATCATGAGCAGGGGCTCCCCATGGTTGGCCGCCGCCCATTGCTCGGTCGCGCGTTCGAGCTTGTCGGGGTTTGCCTGGGTACGGCAGGCAGTGATGCCCTCGGCGGTGACCTCCAGGCACATGATGGCGACGACCCGGCCTTCCACGACGGCCACAACGGCGGGTTCGCCATTGGCGGCCCAGGCGTATATCTCGGGCGAGCCGCCGACGATGGCGCGCTTGGCCTCGGCGGGCTTGAACATGGCCCACACGAACTTCGCGACCGCGACGGCTCCCTCGAACGCCTTGGTGCGTGCCGGAACCTTCCCTCCGCCGTCGCCGATGGAGATGGCGTCCTTGGTGAGCAGGCGTACGAGCTCATCGGTCTGGCCACTGGTGGTGGCCGCGAGGAACTCCTCGACGATCCGCTGGGCGGCGGCCTGGTCGATTTCGCTGCGGGCTTTGCCGTACGCGACATGCCTCTTGGCACGGTGAAAGATCTGCTGGCTGGCGGTCTCGGTGATGTCGAGGATCTCGGCGATCTCCCGGTGCGGGTAGTCGAAGGCTTCCCGCAGCACGTACACGGCCCGTTCGTTGGGGGACAGGCGCTCCATGAGGGTGAGGACCGCGTACGAGACCGATTCGCGCTGCTCAGCGGTGTCGGCCGGGCCGAGCATCGGGTCCCCCGCGAGCAGCGGCTCGGGGAGCCATCGGCCCACGTAGGTCTCGCGGCGTGCCCGCGTTTCGCTGCCGTCAGGGACACCCGCGGCTACGGCCTCGTGAGGCGCCCCGAGTTTGCCGGCACGACGGGCGGCGATGTGAACGACGGTGACGAAGATCAGGTGCGCAGATCTGCCGCGTTCCGCTCGCCCGTACGGAAGGTCATTCCGCTGCGCCCCGGCCGCGGCACTCAAGTCGGGGCGGACGTCTCGGTCACCGCGCGCTTGGCCGCCAAGGTCAAGACCGCGATCTCCTCGATCCCCGAGGACGCCTGGACCACGATCGAGTACACCGACGCCGTCTACGACGAACAGACCAGTCGTTTCTCCCGCTCGATGTCACATCCGCGGCCCGGCCGGTGTCTCCATGGCGTGACGACCTATCAACCCGTCGGCACAGCCACCGACACAGGAGGAGACATGGAGCACACGACCCGCATCCCCCCGGCCGAGATCACCGGCGTCAAGGGAGCGCTGATCAAGCGGATGATCGAGAAGAAACTGGGTAAGGTGCCGACGGCGGTGGGCGTCTACTGGCACAACCCCAAGGTGCTGTTCGCCAGCTTCGGCTTCGGCGGCAAGCTGCAGAAGTGGGACGCCTGCGACGAGCGCCTGAAGTCGTTCGCCCACATGGCGGTCGCGTCGCTAGTCGGCTGCACATGGTGCCTGGACTTCAACTACTTCGAGACCCGCAACAAGGGGCTCGACGTGGAGAAGGCGCGCGAGATCCCGCGGTGGCGGGAGGCGGACGTCTTCACTCCGCTGGAGAGGGACGTCCTGGAGTACGCCGAGGCGATGAGCCAGACACCGCCGACCGTGACCGACGAGCTGGTGGACCGGCTGCACGCCGAGCTGGGACCTCCCGCCGTGGTCGAGCTCACCTCGGTGATCGCATTCGCGAACATGAGCACGCGTGGCAACGTGGCGCTCGGCATCGAGTCCGACGGCTTCGCCGCCACGTGTGGCTTAAAGCCGCTGGCCGAGCGACCGGGAGTAGCGTCCGCGTCATGAGCGAGGACCCCTTCGTCGCCCACCGCAGCCTGCTGTTCACCGTTGCCTACGAGATGCTCGGCTCGGTCGCCGACGCCGAGGACGTGGTGCAGGAGACCTGGCTGCGGTGGGCAGCCTCGGTCGGGGCCGAACGCTGCGAGGTCCGGGACCCCCGGGCGTACCTCGTGCGGATCGTGACCCGGCTCTGCCTCAACCGGCTGCGCACGCTCGCGCGGCAGCGCGAGGAGTACGTGGGCGAGTGGCTGCCCGAGCCCGTGCTGACCAGCCCGGACGTCGCCGAGGACGTCGAGCTCGCGGAGAGCGTGTCGATCGCCATGCTGGCGGTACTCGAGACGCTGCTACCGACGGAGCGCGCGGTCTTCGTGCTCCGCGAGGTCTTCGACGTGCCGTACGACGAGATCGCCGAGGCGCTGGACAAGTCGCCGGCGGCGGTGCGCCAGATCGCGACGCGGGCCCGCAAGCACGTGGCGGCGCGCCGGCCGCGGATGTCGGTGAGCCGCACCGAGCAGGAGCGGGTGGTCGAGCGGTTCCTCGCCGCGTTGACCACCGGCGACGTGCCCGGCCTGCTCGAAGTGCTGGCTCCCGACGTGCTCGTCGTGGGCGACGGCGGCGGCCTGGCCCCGACAATCCCGAAGCCGGTCCGCGGGGCCGCGAAGCTCGCCCCGGTGATGGCCCGCTTTGCCGAGGTCGCGCCCGGCGCCAGGGCTTTCATCGTCGACCTCAACGGCGGCATCGCGGCGCGCATCGACCCCGGCGGCGAGACCGACACGGCCGTGTCGTTCGTCATCGAGGACGGCCGGATCACCCAGATCTACGCGATCCGCAACCCGCACAAGCTCGAGCGGCTGGGCGAGGTGGCCGAGCTTCGACGGTGAGTCCAGGCTTACGCATGCTCGCATCTGCCGCGATCCGCGCGCTACGCAGCGTCACGACGTGCCGACTCGGCCAGCATGCGCACATGCCGATGACCGGATGTGCCGTGCTGAGCGTCCTTCGAGATTGGACGGCGTCGTAAGGGTCTGCGCGGGGGCCGCCTGACGATTACGCTCTCCGCCGTGCTGAAGAACATGTCGTGGTTGAACGAGCCGCGTGACTGGTCACTGGAGGACGGCGTCCTCCGCGCAGTCACGGAACTGAGGACCGATTTCTGGCGCGAGACGTTCTACGGCTGGACCACCGACAACGGGCACTTCTTCTACCAGCCGACGACTGGTGACTTCACTGCCGAGGTCATCGTGTCTGCCACGCATACGACACGGTTCGACCAGGCCGGCATGATGATCCGAGCCGACGAGCGCAACTGGCTGAAGGCCGGCTTGGAGGTCACGTCGGACGCTGTGCAGATCAGCACGGTCTTCACACGTGATTTCTCAGACGTGTCGATGGCGCCGATCGCGGGGGTTCCCAGCGAGGTCTCGATGCGAGTCACCCGCTTCGGCGCCGCAGTGACCGTGCACTGCCGCAGCGGCGACGGTCCCTGGCAGTTGTTGCGCCTTGGTTATCTCGACCTTCCCGCCACTGTGGACGTCGGCATCATGTGCTGCTCGCCGGAGCGTGCCGGTCTGCGAGCTACATTCCGGGACCTTCGGATCGGGCCGCCGATCTCACGGGAAAACCTCGAGTAGTTCGGGCACGCTCGTGACGCGAGAAGCGAGATGGGCTTGTGCCCGTCGTCAACGTGGCCTCACGCCATACCCGTGAGCCAGCTTGCTACGGACGGTGGCCCTTGACCCGCAGCTGAGCATCCGCTCATGCCGATGTGCGGATGCACTGACCCGGAGCCGTCTGCGATGACGCGTACGATCGTGACGTGCGTTCTACGGGGACGGTTCGCGTCAGTGTACCTACGTGGGACATCGCGGTCCCGATGCGGCCGAGTCGGCTGGCGGGCACCACCATGGCGGGGTTCAGCGATCGGGCCAACAGCTTCGTCGACGTTGAGGTGGTGCCGCATCCGGCCGTCATGATGGTCTTCGACCTCGGCGACCGGGCTCTGGTCGTCGATGACGGCAATGGGCGGGAACAACGAGGGTGTGTCGTCGCCGGACTGGCGCCTAACCGCGCTCGAGGGCAGGGCCAGGCTGGCAGCTTCACGTGCCTTCAGGTGCGGATGTCGCCCGTGATCGCACACATGGTCCTAGGTGCTGCGTCGGAGCTGAGCGGGGCGGTACTCAACCTCGACGACCTCTGGGGAGGCGACGCCGTGCGGACCCAGGAGCGGCTGCGCGCCGCCAAGTCGTGGGAAGACCGGTTCGCGATCGTGGAGGTCGCGTTGGCCCGGCGTCACGGCGCGGGCCACGCGGTCGATCCGGAAGTCGCGTTCTGTTGGGGACGGATGGTGAACGGCCGGGGGCAGACACGGGTCGAGCGGTTGGCCGCTGAGGTCGGATGGAGCCGCAAACGGTTGTGGTCACGGTTCCGGTTGCAGATCGGCATCACCCCCAAGCGCGCCGCCCAGCTCATCCGGTTCGATCACGCGGCCCATCGCCTCGCCGCTGGTCACACCGCCGCCGCGGTGGCGGTGGATAGCGGTTACGCGGACCAGTCCCACCTTCATCGCGACGTCATGACCTTCACCGGGGTGACGCCTGGGGCGGTGGCGAGCGCGCCGTTCCTCGCCGTCGACGATGTCGCGTGGTCTGCCCGGCCGTGACGCAGCACTCGATCGGAGTCCGTGGCTGACGGCCCGGGAACATTCGTCCAATCCACCGGCGGGCCGTGGCTGTGACAGTGGGTTCATAGCGTCGTTGCACCGCGGAGGACACATGAGAAGCAAGGCTCCACTAGGTACCCGCATCCTCAGGGACACCCAGGACTGGGAGGCCCTGAGCGACGATCAGGTGATCACCGCGCGTGAGAAGACCAATCGGGCAGCATTGTCCCGTGCCGCCCGGATCGTCACTGGCTTGCCCGACCGCCGCGCGCACATCAAGGAGACCAGGATCGATCTTCCTGGCCGCCGCCTGATGCTGCGCGTACACCGACCGAAGGACGCAGGTCGGAAACTGCCGCTGATCGTGTCGTTTCATGGTGGAGGCTTCATCGCGGGGACCGCAACACAGAACGACTGGCTCAACAGCCACCTCGCGGTCCGGTGCCCCGCGGTGGTCGTATCGGTGGAGTACCGCCTCGCCCCGGAGCACCCGCTGCCCCAGCCGATCGAAGACGGCTTCGACACCCTCGTCCGGCTCGTCGAAGACGCCGCCGATTGGGGCGTCGATCCCGGCGCTGTCGCGGTCATGGGCGAGAGCGCCGGCGGCACGATCGCCGCGCTCATCGCCTTGCGCGCCGGCAAGGACGGCCCACCGCTCCTTGCCCAGGTGCTGAACTACCCCGTCACGGACTGGACCGAGACCATGACCGAGTACTCGTCGATTGACGAGAACGCCGACAATCCCACCCTGCCGCTGTCCCGGTTGCGCGCAGCCCGCAAGCTGAGCGTCCCACCGGGCCTCGACGCTCGCGGCGTGTCGCCCCTCACGTTCGACAGCCTCGCCGGGCTGCCATCGGCACTGGTCGTCACGGCCGCGCTGGATCCGCTGGCCGACCATGGACGCCGCTACGTCGAACGACTCCGCGAAGACGGCACCGACGCTCACCTGACCTGCTACCCGAGGGCCACCCACACCTTCCTGAGCATCCCCGGTCTGGTGCCGGCCGCCCGGCCAGCGCGACGCGAAATCCTCACCTTCCTGCGTAGCCATCTACACCCGGCTTCGCGAGGATGACCAACCCTTAGAGGTTGTCACGCCAGTAGCGGTAGGCCAGGCCTCGTGCCACCTCAATCGATCCTGCTGCGACGAGACAGGTAAGAAGATCATCCCCGGTCGGTGCGTCGACGTCGAAGGCAACGATCACTGGCGGTTCTTCACCGACGTGCCGACGCACCAGTGCGCGCTCGTCGAGGGTTGGCCCCGGAACCAGGAATCCCGGAACAGGGTCGGGCAGGCCAGGTAGCACCTCAACTACATCCTCGTGTTGGTTACGGCGATGTGCTGCCCGGCCTCGGCCGGCGCCGCGCAAGGGCCTAGGCCGCCGCCTCCGCCCGGATGCCGTTCAGCAGCAGGCGCAGGCCGTATGCGAATTGCTCGGCCGAGCCTGTTACCGGCAGTTCGGCACCCGGCGGGGCGCCTGGCAGCGTCGAGAACATCTCGCCGAGCTGGCGCCAGCGGGCGTCCGGCTCGCCGGCGGCGATGCTCATCGCGAGAGCCGCCGCGACGTACGCGATCAGGGCCTGTGTCGCTCGGACGACGTCGGCGGGCGAGAGCCCGGCCTCGGCGAGTGCGGCCGTCAGGGCGGCGGCGAGGCGGAGGCCGTTGTCCTGCAGGGGCGGACGGGCGGCGACGTGAGCGGCGATGCCGGGGTGCCGGAAGGCGGCCTCGCGCACCGCGGACAGGATGCCGCGTACCCGCTCGTCCCATGCGCCGGGGGGCACGGTGACGTCGGCGAGGGCGAGGTCGGCGACCGAGTCGAGCAGTGCGGTGCGGTCGGGAAAGTGCCGGTAGAGGGCCATCGGGTCGCAGCCGAGTTCGGCGGCGATACGTCGCATGGTCATCGCCTTGGGGCCCTCGGCATCGCCGACTCGAAGCGCCGCGGCGGTGATCAGCTCAGGGGTTAGGCGGCGTTGCACCCGCCTATCCTAACGCCTCGTCTACACCGTAGACAGCAGCGGTATCTCATGTCTACCATGTAGACATGAGCCCTACGCTTCTTCGCCTCGGCCGGATCACCGCCGTCGCCATCAGCGCCGGCACGCTTGCCTTCCTCGTGCCGAACTGGACCGCCGACAACCTCTTCCTCGTGCCCGACCTGCTGCTCTCCGCGACCCTGCTGGCGGCCGCCGCCCTGCCTGCGCGCCACGCGCGCACGGCGCTGCTAGCCGCATTCTGCTTCGCGGCCGGCGTGCTCATCACCGCCGTAGCGTCGTACGCGGTCCAGGGCCGGATCGGCATCGGCAGCCTGGTCGGGGCGGTCGCGGCCGTCGCCATGGGCGCGGCGTTCCTCCGCCTCCGGTCGTCGGCCGGCTCGCCGTGACCACCGCGCGCCGCCGCGTGGTCGTCGAACACGTCGGTGGCCCGGAGGTCCTGCGCGTCGTCACCGACGCCGCGCCGGAGCCGGGCCCCGGCCAAGTACGGCTGCGTGTGCTCGCGGCCGGGCTGGCGCGCGCCGACCTGCTCATGCGGGCCGGGTGCTATCCCGGCCCGGCGCCCCGGCCTCCGTTCGTCGCTGGCTGGGACGCGACGGGCATAGTTGACGCGTGCGGGCCCGGCGCGGAGCCGTCGTGGGCCGGTCGGCGCGCCCTCGCGCTGACCCTTACCGGCGGCCATGCCAGCCACGTCGTCGTGCCGGAGTCTGGACTGGTGGCGGTGCCCGACGGCGTCGATACGGCCGCGGCGGCATGCCTACCGCTCAACTACCTCACCGCCTACGAGATGCTGCATCACGCCGCGCGGGTGCGGCCCGGCGAGCGGGTGCTGGTACATGGAGCCGCCGGCGCCGTGGGCACGGCCGTGCTGGACGTCGGTCGGCTGCTCGGCGCGGAGACGTACGGCGTCGCGCGGCCCGCGGACCGGCGGCTCGTCCAATCGTTCGGTGCGTCGCATGTGGACCGCTCCGGGTGGGACCGGATGCGTGCCGACGTCGTGCTCGACCCTGTTGGCGGCGCCCACGTCCGGCGGTCGTTCC
This sequence comes from Micromonospora sp. NBC_00389, assembly GCF_036059255.1. NCBI lineage: Bacteria > Bacillati > Actinomycetota > Actinomycetes > Micromonosporales > Micromonosporaceae > Micromonospora > Micromonospora sp. NBC_00389. The sequence goes on from NZ_CP107947.1 coordinate 4,490,054, forward strand.
GGGCGCTGCGGCCCGGTGGGCGGCTGGTGGCCTACGGCTTCCTGGCCGACGGCGCGTCGCCGCTAGGCGGGCTCGCCCGGCGGCGGCTGTGGGACGCGCTACCCAACGGCCGTCGCGCGGCTTTCTACCGGCTCAGCGTCGCCGCGCGGAGGAATCCGCGTCGCCTCAACACCGCCACCGCAGCGCTCGTCGCGGCGCTGGCCGCTGGCCGGCTGCGCCCTGTGGTCGCCGCGTGCGTGCCACTAGACGCGACCGCGGAGGCCCATCGCCTGCTTGCGGCCGGCACCCTGCGCGGCAAGGTGCTGTTAGCCCCGTGACGGCAGACGGCCCTTGTTAACGGCGAACGCGACAGTGTTCCTCCACCTAGGGCGAGCAGCGGCGTGCCAGCCCAGCGATCGGTGATACATCGTCTCCGGGGGCATGCCGGTCATCGTCCGAGTGTCTCCCGCCGCATCGCATGGCGTGCTCATAGCCGCGCACAGAGAGCCAGTTGGTCACCTGGATCGCCCACTGATCTAGCAATCGGCATGCCTCTGCGCCCGTCGAGCAGTGCGACTCGACTGCATGCGAGCGAGTGGAACGTCCGCAACTGCCGCGATCCGATCGCTACGGGGCGTGGCAGCCCATCGCCGGCGATTCGGCCATGCCGCGATGCGCGCCCGTGTCGCGGACCGTGAAGGCTTCCGCGGCGCCCTCTGAGGATCATGTCGGGCATCAGGTGGGACGTGAGCGTCAAGCGTGTCCCGTGACAGGACACCGGCCTGCCGGCGATGTCGGGTCTCAGGACCTCCGTGACAGATCGGTCTCGGGACGTGGGTGACACGTCCGGCTAGGAAATCCTGGGTTTGCTGCTCGCCGTGATTATTCGAGGGGACGGTGTATGCGGTCAACGGTGTGATGCTGTCCGGGCGTTGCCCGTTGGACGGGGCCCGGGCTCGGACTCAGGTGAGGTCTTCGAGTTGCTGGACGACCGTCTCGATCGGTGCCGAGGTGTCGATCTCGACGGTGGCGGTGGCCCGCAGGCGGGGTTCGACGTCGGCGAGGTGCTGCAGGATGGCAGCGCGTTCCTCGGGCCGCTTGCCGTAGGGGTTGTTCGTGCGGGTGGCGATGCGGGCCAGCAGCACGTCGGCGGGGGCGCTGAGCAGGACGATGTGGTCGAACTGGGGATAGAACTTGCCTTGGTTGCTTTTGCAGCCGGCCACGAAGGCTGCCGGTGTGGTGACCGGCGAGCAGACCGGTCATGGCCGGCTCGCGCCAGATCCAGTCTGAGGATCCGTCCGGCAACCTCACCCAGTGGCTCCATTGGTCGGTGTCGGATTCGACGGTGCGGTGTCCTTGTGGGGCGAGGATTTGCAGCAGGGTCGACTTGCCGGTGCCCGACATCCCGGTGATCAAGACCTTCGCCATGCCGCGAGCCTAGGTGGCGACTACATCGATGTCGGGGGCGCCCGGGTCGTGGCGGTTCGGGTTTGCGGACCTTGAACCTGGCTACGTCCTTGGCAGTGGTGCGGGCGACTTCGGTGAGGAGTTGGTCGCCGTTGTGGACGCGGAAGGTGGTGTCGGCGGCTTCGACGGTGAGGGTGGATCCAGCGTGGGCGACGCCGACGTGGATGCGTTGACCGGCGATGACTAGGGCTCCGCGGCTGCTTACGCGGCGTTCGACCCGCAGCGGCTGGGACGCGGGCTGCGGTGGTGGTCCGGCGGGGCGGGCGTCGCGGATGTGGGCGGTCTCGGCCGTGGTGAGGGGGTCGGGCAGGCTGCGTAGCAGGACACCATCGGCGGTGATCTGCATGAGGCCGCGGTCGAGGCGGACGGTGACACGCCTGCCGGCGAAGTGGTAGCCGACGGGGTGTTGCCAGCCGGCGAGGCCGATCAGGCCGGTGGCGTTGACGAGCCGTTCGACCTCGATCGGGGCGCCGGCCTGGATGGGCCCGGTGGCGATCGGTGGTGGTCCGGCCGGGACGCCGTCGTCGGCGAGGAACTGGTGCAGGTGGCCGGGGGTGAGCCGGGACGGGACGGTCTTGAGTCGGACGCCGTCGCTGACTGATGGCCAAGGCTCGGGGATATTGCTGGTCTTTCACGGTATGGGGTGTGGGTGGGTAATCATCTGGCACCTGCGGTCGGCTGCCACATGATGCGTTCGTAGCAGACGAGGGCGGCGAGGACAGCGGTGATCACGCCGAAGGCGCCGAGGGCGGGCAGGCTCCGGGCGACGGGAAGCAGTGCGAGCATGATGCCGGCCGCGACGATTTGGGCGCGTGGGGTGTGTCCGACGGTGAAACGGAGGAACAGGCCCCGGCCGATGAGGTAGACGACCGGGCCGCCGAACAGGGCTGCTGTGGGGGTCCAATCCAGCGGCGCCCCGGCAGGATGCTGCGACGGGTGGTGGGCCAGGTGCTCGAGGACGAGTTCGATGCCCAGGGCCAGGTAGATGATCCCGGCGATGAGCGGGAAGTGGGCCAGGCTGTAGGCGTTGATGGCAGGCCGGACGCGGTCCTGGTCGGGGAGGCGCGCCAGGGCCTGTCCGGCCGGTGCGGCGGCGTTCTCGAAGTACAGCCACCACAGGGCCGTGGCAATGGCCACGGCGAGCAGTGCGGCGATCAGGACCGGCCAGCGGGTGACCGCCGATCCGGCGCCGGCGCCCACCGCGATCAGCGACTCGCCCAGGGCGATAATCAGTAACAGGCCATGCCGGTCGCACAGGTGGCTAGCACTGCGCAACCGAAATCGCTCTCTGCTGAACACCGAGACGCACGCGGTACCGAGGCAGTCGATGAGGAACGCTGCGGCCCACAACAGCGTTTGTGTGGCCCCGCCGAGCACCGCCCCGAGCAGCAGCGGAATCCAGCCCCCCGCGATTGGGATGGCATAGCGGAAGCCGGGCGCCGGGATTCGCGGGTTAACGACGGCCACGTGCCAATTGAGTAGGTAAAACACGGTCCGGATTACGATGTACGCCACCGCCACCGTCAGCGCTTCGGACACCGTCCACCTGCCGTGCCCCCACGCGTACGGGATGATCAAGCCGGCCACGAACATTGCGGCCATCACCACGACCAGCCCGGCGCGGACCAGGCCCACGTCGGCGCGGACCCGGTTGGCCAGCCAGGCGAAGGTAGTGAAGGGCCACCACAGCAGCATCAGGAACACCAGGCCCTGCACCAGGACGAGCGGCGTCGGCGACCCTGCCATGAACGTGGCCACGCGGATGAAGGCGAACGCGAACACCAGGTCGAAGAAGACCTCAAACGGGGTAGTGCGTTGGACCTCGCCAATCGGCACCGGTCGCCGAATCCCCAAGATATGCCCCATAGGCGCATCTTCCTACTCAACCGGCCGATACGGACCCGGACGCCTAATATGGTGCCAGTCCACCAGCGGTCCACAGCCGAGACGTTCCCAGCGGTTCGGGCGATCTCCGTCGTCGACGCACCGCCTGGACTTCCAGCACCACGCGATTCCGCTGCTCCGTCGCGGCAAACTCCACCAGCACACGGCGCACTGTCACGCAGGTTCTGCAATCAGACAGGCTGGCTGCCGGCGATGTCGGGTCTCCGGACGTCTGTGACAGATCAGTCTCGGGACGTGGGTGACACGTCCGGCTAGACGATCTTTTACGGCTCAGGCTACAAGTCCTGGCGAATGCCCTGGGTGGGGCTGGATTCCGACTGTTATGGAGCTGCTTGGTCAGGTGGTGCATCGGTTGGCGTGGGGTGGATGCCGAACTTTTCGATCATGAACCGCCCAGAACAGGGGGCGAGGAGCGCGGCCGGCTGGATCGGTCGGCAAGCCCTTCCAGGCCCTCGTCCTGATACCAGGCCAGCCAGCGGTGCACCGCTTGGCGGGAGACTCCGAACCGTTCGGCGACGTCCGTGACCGTGGATCCGGCAAGCACGTCGTGGACGGCTCGATACCGCTGTTCCATCACGCTCATCTCCACCACACTCGGCGGAGTGTCACGTAGGTCCTGATACCGATGCGTCATGCAGGTCCCGAGACTGGACACCGGGCTGCCGGCGATGTCGGGTCTCAGGACGTCCGTGACAGATCAGTCTCGGGACGTGGGTGACACGTCCGGCTAGGGCGTGTCCTGCCGATCTTGTAGTGGTTGATCGTTGACGATGTGCCGGTGGTGCGTCGTGGTGAGTTGACCGATGAAGCGTGGGCGGTGATCGCGCCGCTGCTGCCGGAGCCGGGCGGTGCGCGGGGGCGGTGGCGCGATCACCGTCAGGTCGTTAACGGGATCTTGTGGAAGCTGCGGACCGGTGCGCCGTGGCGTGACCTGCCCGAACGGTATGGGCCGTGGAAGACCTGCCATGAGCGGCTGCGGCGCTGGACGGCCGACGGGACGTGGGATCGGATCCTCGCGGCGGCACAGGTGCATGACGACGGGACACCGGTGCAGTGGACGATCAGCGTGGACTCGTCGATCGTGCGGGCGCACCAGCATGCCGCTGGCGCCCGCAAAAAGGGGGCTCCGCAACACGTGCGGCGACGCCTGGTACGCAAGATGGCGAGGCCATCGGCCGATCCCGCGGCGGGCTGAGCACGAAGATTCACCTCGCCGTCGACGGACGCGGCAGGCCGCTGTCGATCCTGCTCACTCCCGGCCAGGCCGGCGACAACCCTCAACTGTTGGCGTTGCTGGACGCGATCTGCGTCAACGAGCCCGGACCGGGTCGACCCCGCAAACGTCCCGAGGTGCTGATCGCGGACAAGGGCTACGCGCACGACTCGACCCGCCGAGCGTTGCGTCACCGCGGGATCCGGCACGTCATCCCCGAACGATCCGACCAGGTCGCCCGCCGCGCCGCCAAGGGCAGCAACGGCGGGCGGCCACCAGCCTTCGACAAGGCGATCTACCGCAAGCGCAACGTCGTGGAACGCTGCTTCAACCGGTTCAAGCAATGGCGTGACCTGGCCACCCGCTACGCCAAACGCGCATCTCTCTACCGCGCCAGCCTCGTCCTCATCGCCGCCATCATCTGGCTTCCATGATCGGCAGGACACGCCCTGGACGATCTTGTGTGAGGGTAGTCCCGTTGCGTGTCGAGCGGCTAGCTCGTTCTGCGCCGCGTTGCCTGACGCGCCTAATACCAAAAGGCTTTGATCACGGTATGTCCCGCTAGCGCGGCCCGCCCGTAAAAGGTGCGCAGGTCGTTGTGGTAGCCGAGGAAGATGTTCCTGGCGGCGTTCTTGTCCTCCCACCCGATGTACGGCTTGGAGAGCTCCGTCCCCGCGACCTGCCAGCGCTCGTCGAACGAAACGGTCCGGAGGAACTCCGCTACCCCGCGCACCTCGGCCGGGTTGAGGATGACGAACGGCGGTCGGTCCTTTGTCGGGCTGTGTATGTGACGGCCGCCGAAGATCGGCAGGGTGTTGGCGGCAATCGTGGCGTCGCCCTGGTCCGCGCCCATGGTGTAGAGCTCGTGGACGTGGCCGAAGTCCTTTTCGATGGAATCGGCGATGCCAGCCGCGTACTCCTGCTGGTGGTCCTCCCAGGCGGCTCCCATGAAGTCAAGCAGCGACGAGAAATCCTCTGGGGCCTCCCTGGAGGTCGTGGCGCGCAGGTGCATGTGGAAGCTCACTGAGCTGCTACTCCTTGCCTTGACCCCTGCGTGGGACCGGCGGGTGGACCCGCTGCTCTGTCCGCTGTCCGTCGAGGGGGCTCTGGTTTACGGGCTTTGAATCTAGCGATGGCCTTGGTGGTGGATTGAGCCACTTCGGTGATCAGCTGGTCGGCATCGTAAACGCGGAAGGTGGTGTCGGCGGCTTCGACAGCGAGAGTGCGGCCGGCGTGGGCGATGCCGACGTGGATGCGTTGCCCGGCGATGACGAGGGCTCCTCGGCTGCTGACGCGGCGTTGGACCCGCAGCGGTTCGGGTGCTGGGGTGGGTGGGGGTCCGGCGGGGCGGGCGTCGCGAATCGTGGCGGTCTCGGCGGCTGTGAGGGGGTTGGGCAGGCTGCGCAGCAGGACGCCGGCGGCGGTGATCTGCATGAGGCCGCGGTCGAGGCGGACGGTGACGCGCCTGCCGGCGAAGTGGTAGCCGATGGGGTGTTGCCGGCCGGCGAGGCTGATCAGGCCGGTGGCGTTGACGAGCCGTTCGACCTCAATCGGGGCGCCGGCTTGGACGGTGCCTGTGGTGATCGGTGGTGGTCCGGCGGGTTGGGCGCCGTCGGCGAGGAGTTGGCGCAGGTGGGCGGGGGTGAGCCGGGACGGGACGGTCTTGAGTCGGACGCCGTCGATGAGCAGGTGAACGACGGTGGTGTCGGCCCAGAGGGTGACCGGGAGTCCGGCTCGGGTAGGGCTGAGCCAGAACTGTTGCCCGCAGACGGTGAGGTTGCCCGAGGCGGGAACGAGGCGGGTGACTTCCACGGGCGCGGGAAGCGGAAGCCCAAGGGGCCGCCGCAGAACGACTGGGCAGTGATCGGTGGGGTCAGGGGTTGGCAGCCGGCCGGGCCGCGCGGCCAGCACCGCGCGGCGTAGGGGAGCGCACGCCGGCCGCGTCGGCGAGCTGGCGGCGGTCGCGGGGTTGCGGCTAAGGCGTGTTTCAAAAGTGGAGTCTGATCGAAGTCACCGCGTGGCGGTGATCGACAGCTGAAGAGGTCTCCGGTAACTGGTTCTGCGACCAAGCAAGAACTTCATACCGGAGACCTCGTGCCCAGCGTAGCGGTGACGAGGCGGCATGACCTGACCGACGGGCAGTGGGCTGTTCTGGCTCCGTTGCTGCCTGCCGTGCCGAGGACGGGTCGTCCGCCGAAGTGGAAGAAACGACAGCTCATTGACGGGATCCGGTGGCGGATCCGGATCGGTGCCCCGTGGCGTGACGTCCCGTCCGAGTACGCGCCCTGGCCCACCGTCTACGGCCTGTTCCGCCGCTGGCAGCGTGACGGAACCTGGGACAAGATCCTGTCCGCGCTGCAAGCCGCTGGCGACGCGACCGGCCGGATCGGTTGGACGGTGAGCGTGGACTCGATGACCAGCCGCGCCCACCAGCACGCCGCCGGAGCCCGCACCGACGGGCATCTGCAGAAGGAGCCGCCCGGCGGGGTGCACGACGAGCCGGCCGATCACGCGCTGGGCCGATCGCGCGGCGGGCTGACCACCAAGACTCATCTGGCCTGCGAGCAGGGACAGAAGGTCCTCTCCCTGATCGTGACCGCCGGGCACCGTGGTGACAGCCCGCAGTTCATCCCCGTCCTGCGCCGCATCCATGTGACCCGCCTCGGCGTGGGTCGACCCCGCACCTGCCCCGACCTGGTCTTGGCCGACAAGGCCTACACCAGCCGCGGCAACCGCAGTCATCTGCGCTCACGCGGGATCCAGGCCTGCATCCCCAGCAAGACCGACCAGGACGCCCATCGCAAGGCCAAAGGCTCCAAGGGTGGCCGCCCACCCGCGTTCGACAAGGACCTCTACCGGCTACGCCACGCCGTGGAGAACGGCATCAACCGGCTCAAACGCCACCGCGGCGTCGCCACCCGCTACGACAAGCTGGCAGTCCGCTTCCAAGCCGTTCTCACCATCACGATCATCACCGAGTGGCTCTGACCGGCTTATGAAACGCGCCTTAGGGCGCCTCCGGCGGGGGCGCTCCGGCTCCAGGATGGCCGGGGCTCCGCCGGCGGGTCGCGGTCCGTGGGTGGTTACGGTAGCGCCATCCCACCGCCGAAGACCCGGGGCGAGCCGAGCAGACCGCCGCCGGGACCGCCAGCGTCCGTCCGTGCGTCAAGGCCGTCTTGACGTGGCGGCCCCGACGGCGGCCCGCTCCCACAAGGGCGGGTCGACGGCGACGGGATGGCGAGGTTCCGCTGGCTGGGTCAATGCCTCACCAACACGCATGCGACACGGGGCGGGTCGAGCATCCACCCGGCCCTCAGCTATTGATGGGGTCGCCAGATCTTGTCGGCGGCTGCGGGGTGGCGGCTGCGTCGATCGTTTGGGCGAGGGCCGTCAGAGTGGGTCGAGGCGGCGCTTGAGCAGGCAGAACTCGTTGCCTTCTGGATCGGCGAGGACGTGCCAGGACGCATCCGCAGGCTGACCGATGTCGACGAGTTTGGCCCCGGCGGCCAGGAGGCGCTCGAGCTCGGCGTCCTGATCGCGGTCGGTGGGGTTGACGTCGATGTGCAGCCGGGCATGCCCGTTCTTCGGCTCGTCGTTGCGGATGAGGAAGATCGTCGGCTGCGGGCCGCCGAACCCTTCGCGCGGGCCTATCTCGATGTAGACCCCCTCTTCGCGATCGAGCACTATGAAGTCCAGGACCTCGCACCAGAACCGCGCCAGCACCTCGGGGTCGCGGCACTTGAGCACGAGCTCACCGATACGGCATGCCATTGACGAAACCTGCTCTCAGCATGGGAACTGCCGGGGCGGCCGCACGCGGATATCATGGGCTCCCTGCAGTGCGAACAAGCTCGCGATCGTACCGGGTGAGGCGAGCGGGGCTGGACGAGGGTGCCCGTCGGGCTGAGCCCTGACGGTCGTCAGTCAGCAGGAAGTCAGCGAGACGCGCGACAACAGCCGTCAACCGTTGGTACGGGACAGCAAAGTCCCGGACGACAACACCAGTCGTCGGCATTGATCAGCAAGCATCAACTGTGTGGAGCCGCCTTTGCAAGGCAGGGGTTAGGGGTTCGAGTCCCCTGGGCTCCACCAGCACTTTCCTTGGTTGATCTCGGTCCCGAGTACAGCCAAGCGGTCACGCCGTCCGCTCCTGGCCGAGGACCCGATCTATGGCCGAGGCAGCCTGACGAGCCCTCGCCGGCAGAACGTGGCCGTAGGTGTCGGCCGTCATGAAGCTCTCCGCGCCCACCGCAAGGGGCCTAGCGGCAGGTCGGCGGAGCGTGAGCGCACGGATCTGCCGATGACAGTGCACTCGATCATGCCGACGAGAGGTGCACCGACTGAGGCGTCGCCACAGCTTTCCCGTGGGCGTTTTCAAGCCTGCATCGCCAACTCGGCACCGAGACGACTATCGAGCTGCCACAAGATCCTCTCACTGTTGGAATTCAAGGCCCGGAGTGAAGGACTCGAGTGACCGGGGTCACGCTCGGGTATGTCACGGATCGGAAGGCCGCCTTGTCCCATGGCCATGACGGAGATGAAGAACCAGAGTGTGATCGTGGCCGGAGCCAGTGGTGTTTTCGGCCGGCACATCCGCGAGGCGCTGACCGACGCCGGGCACACCGTGCTAGGCGTGGGCCGCGGCGAGGGCAACGAGATCCGCGCCGACCTGCTCGACCGCGACGGACTGCTGCGGGCGTTCGAGGGGATCAAGGCCGACGTCGTGGTGCACGCCGCGACCGCGTTGCGCAAGCCGCCGATGACGCACAAGGGCATGTTCGGCACCGACGACCTGCGGGTCACCGGGACCGCAAACCTGATCGAGGCGGCCAAACTTGCGGGCGTACGCCGCTTCATCGGCGAGAACGTCGCCGTCGGCTACGGCTACCGCGACTTCGGCGACCGCGTTCTGACCGAGGCCGACGAGTTCGGGGCGTCCGTGACGGACCCGAACATCAACCGGCACCTGGAGGGCATGCGGGAGAAGGAGCGCTTGCCCCGGGAGTCGGGGCTGGAGGCGATCTCACTGCGATTCGGCTTCTTCTACGGGCCGGGGGGCACCGAGACGATGGTGCACATGCTGCGGAAGCGACAACTGCCGGCGTTCAACGACCACGGTCACCTCTCGCCGTGGACGCACCTGGCCGACGCGGCCGCCGCCGTCGTCGTGGCGATCGATCGCGGCCGGCCCGGTGAGGCGTACAACGTCGTCGATGACCACATGGGCTTCGGGGAGATGATCCGGGCGATCGCCGAGACCTTCGGCACGCCCAAGCCGTTCACCGTGCCCACGTGGATGATGGCGGTCGCGCCCTACATGCACCTGATGCTCGGCGTCACCATGCGGGTCTCGAGCGAGAAGGCCCGCCGCGAGCTCGGGTGGCAGCCCGCGTACGCGACGGTGCTGGACGGGCTGCGGGCGCAGGCGCTCGGTCACGTCTAGCCTGTTCCCATGATCGATAGCCAGGTCTTCGCTCAGCATCGGCGGCTGCTCTTCGACGTCGCGTACCGGATGACGGGGAGCGTCGCCGATGCCGAGGACATCCTGCAGGAGGCCTGGCTGCGGTGCCGCGACGTCGACGGCGGCCAGCTCGCGAACCCCCGGGCGTACCTGGTCAAGACCGTCACCAACCTCTCGCTCAACCAACTCACCTCGGCCCGCGCCCGCCGCGAGACGTATGTCGGGCCGTGGCTGCCCGAGCCGGTGCTCACCGCGCCCGACGCGGGCCAGGAGGCCGAGATGGCCGAGTCGATCTCGATGGCGATGCTCGTCGTCCTGGAGACGCTCACCCCCGCCGAACGCGCGATCTTCCTGCTCCACGACGTTTTCGGCTACAACCACGCCGAGGTCGCATCCATTCTGGACAGGTCCGAGGTCGCGGTGCGGCAGACCGCGGTCCGGGCGCGGGCGCACGTCGCGGCCCGCCGGCCTCGCTTCGACGTCGACCAAGGCGTACGCCGAGAAGCAGTGGACCGGTTCCGCAAGGCCTGTGCCGGAGGCGACCTGAACGCGATGATGGAACTCCTGGCGCCCAAGGTGATCTGCTGGTCGGACGGCGGTGGCAAGGTGACCGCGGCCCGCCGGCCGCTGGAAGGCGCCGACAACGTCGCCCGCTGGCTGCTCGGGGTCTTCGCCAAGCCGGAGACGCAGAACACACGGCTCGTGATCACCGAGATCAACGGCGGGCCGGGCATCCTCGGCCTGGCCGACGGGCAACCGGCCGGGGCGATCTGCCTCGACTTCGACGGCGAGCGGATCACCGGCGTACGCATGCAGGGCAACCCGGACAAGCTCCGAGGCCTAACCCGCTGATCCCACCTCCCCCGTCGATCATGAACCTAAGATGATCCTCAACGGAACAGTTCCGGATCACCGTTCCATTCAGCCAGCCACATCAACGAGTACGCCGACAAGCGGTAAGTTGAACAGCCAGCGACCTGGTCGGCCACCGCAAACACGGCCACGTCGCCCTCAACGCACGGATTTGCCGAGTTGCATGCACTCGATCATGCCGGGCTGGCGGGTCGTAGATCGGTTCGGATTCGTGGTCCCGTAGCTTACAGTCGCTGCCATGGACCTCCCGACCAGCTTTCGCCGGCAAACGCGCCAGGCCCTGGAAGTGGCCGGGTGGCACGACGGCCGCGCTGTCGATACGACGCGGTGGGAGGCCCAACTGGCCGCAGACGGCTTTCCGGTCCTGCATCCGGTAGCTATCCAGTTCCTCTCCGGGTTTGGAGGCCTCACCTTTCCTGATGGCGGCGCCGGCGTCACCCGCGCCCGGGAGCCATTCACGCTCCTGCCGACCGAATGCTCCGGCGAAGCCGACAGATTCATCGCATGGGGCGAGCACATCGGCCGCAACATCGCCCCGATCGGCGAACTGGCAGGCGGAACGTGTTCGTGCGCATTTCTCGGCATCGACGAGCAGGAAGAGGTCTACCTCGTGATCGATGAGCTGGCCACCTTCGGCCGCATGCCGCAGGCCATGGACCACCTCGTTCTCGGATACATGCCCCGCGGCATCAACTGACGCCACGCCCGAGCAGCCTTCGCCGGATATCCGGACATGCCGCGATCCGCGCGCTACGCAGCGTCACGCGGAGCTGGCCCGGTTGCCGTCCGGACGTGTCGATGAGCGGATGTTCAGATCGTGGGGCAGGCGAGACGAAGGTCGCGGGACGAGCCTTGATCGTCGCTCTCGATAACCGGCACGTCCGGCGCGTAGGTCCGGACGGCGCCGCACGATGGTTGGGTCAAGGTGCGGTTGGTTCCACCAGTGGCGGCCGCTCGTTAGACCGGACCAACAACAGTCCAGCGCCGAGGACGAGCCCCGGTGCCATTACGAGCAGCACGGCCTCCGTGGGTCCCGACACCAACGGCACGTCCCACACACCGAATGGCCTTGGCAGCCCCAGGTGGATCGCAACGAACCCGGCCGCGCCCGCCCCCATCAGCGTCAGGACTCGACTGCGCACGGCCCGATCGACGCCAATGACGGTGGCCAGGGCCAGGGTCAGCACGACCGCGAATGTCAGGCCGCCAACAGCGCCGCCGAGCCGCGACGAGACGACGAATACGGCGTGGAACCCCGGATCGATGGAGTCTGCTTGTGACGGCCCGTTGTACTCCCCGAGTAGAGGAATCGCCGTCGCCGTGAGCGCGGTGACCGCTGCGGCGACTGCGAGCAGCCAACGCCCACGGCGTGTCAGCAGGTCCAGGCCGCGGCCGACCGAAGCGGTGGCGCTCAACAGCACTGCTGCCGCGACCGCCAGCAGCAGCGGCCATACCAGCAGGTCAAGCGGCGCGTCGTAGCCTTGGTCGCCCTTGAGGCGCGTTGCCACCACGACGATCTCGTACAACACGGCCGACCATGCGCCCAGCGCCGCAGCGGTCCGCCACCGCGCGAGGATGGCAATGCTAATCGCGACCCACGCGGCGGCGCGGGGCCAGGTCGCCGCCGGCACGGAGGCCACCGTTTCGCCTGTACGGGCGAGAAAGGCCGCCGCCTCGGCGAGCGGACGTAGCTGGCGGGCAGTCAGGATCAGTGTGACAACGACGGCGACAACGGCGGCGCCGTCCGCCCATCGGACTGGGCTGGACGGCTGATCGAGGGTTCCCATCGTTGCTTAAGACGCGCAATCCCCCAGCATGGTTGCAGGACACCTCCGCAGCGTGGTGCGGCGCATCGGACGAGCGGCCGTAGGGCCACCCGGAGATGTACGAGGGCCCACCCGATCACTCTTCTGCCGCCGTTCGTGCGCGTCGGCCGCCGGTATGCACATCACTGGCCGTAGCCGGTCGCTCGCTGGCGTGGCGTCGCTGATGGGCATCGCGGCCACGGTGGTGCTGGTCATCGGCGCGCTTTTCGTGGTGGTGGCTCCGGTGCTGTGGACCGTCGGGGCCGACGGGGCGGTTCACGACTGGTTCGCCTGACGCGCTTGTCGCTGCCCCGGCTGCCGCCTTACGGTCACGGCCGGATTTTGCTAGGTTGACCGCCGTGGCCGTCGTACGGGCGTTCGAGCACGACGATTACTCTCCCGAATATGGACTCGTCGTCCTGCGGGACCCGGACGACTCGGGGGAGCCGGGCGACGATCCGGAGTTGCCGCGCGGGAGTGACCGTGAAGACGAGCCGACCGGCACGTTCGCCGGAGCTGGCGCCGGCTGGATCCTGTGTCAGGCCGGCGACGGCCACCACATGGTGCGTGTGGAGCTGCACGACGGCCCGCCGCCAGCTGACCACGCAGGCTTCGACGACGTGCTGGAGACTCCCTACCGTGCGAGCTCCCGGGGTCTGTCGCTGACCGTGCTGACCGGCGGCGCCGGTCCGGCCGACCTCGAGCTGGGTGGCGCCGGCTGCTACCGGGTCCGGGTGGCACGCCGGCGGGGCGACACCGAGGACGGGTTCGGGGATCGCTGGTTGCTGCGCTTCTGGCCGGATCCGGCACCCGAGCCGCCGGTCTGGCTGGCGCGCGGCCGGCCCGCCGTCGGTCCGGGCTACAACGGCTGGCAGTCCGAGCTGCAGTACGAGCCGATGGAATTGGCCGGCATTGTCAACGCCGCGGCCCGTGAGCACGCCGGGCCGGTGACCGTGGAGCACATCGACGACTGGGGCCGCGCGCACTCGCGCCTGCCGGGATGGCTCGACGCGCCGCTGTGGCAACCACCCCGGGAGCCGTTGACCACCGGCCACGCCGACCTCGACGAGCGCAACGCCGCCCAGCGCGCGGAGGTGGTGGCTCGGCTGGCCGGGCAGCAGCGCCGGCTTGACGGAATCGCTGCCGAGCTGGGCGTGCCGCCGGTGCGCCGCAAGCGTGACCTGCTGCCGCTGCTGGCCGCCGCCGGCATCCTGGTTCGCGAGGGCCCGGACGGCTACCGCGCCGGGCGGCCGGCCCGGGTGGACACGGTGCTGTCGTTACCGCCCGACCGGGTCCGGTCCGTCCGGCTGCAGGACGCCCGCAGCCGGTTCGGCCCGCTGGCGGAGGATCTCGAGGCGGTGCTGAGGTGGGCATCCCGGGCACCGCTGGAGACCACGGCCGCCGAGCTGGCCGAACGGCTGCTGGTGAGCGAGGCAGAGCTGCGCGACGGGCTGGCCTTCGCGCAGCGGACGGGCCTGCTGCACGCCGACGGCGGGGAGCCGCTGCAGCTGTGGCTGGGACGCCGCCCGAGCCCGGCGTCGGCCGCCCCGACCGCGCCGGCCACCCCAACCGTACCGGCCGTCCCAACCGCGCCGGCCGTCCCAACCGCGCCGGCCGCGCCCGTTACACCGATCGGGACGTCGGTCGCCGCGCCGATGCTGTCCGGTCCGGCGCCGAACTCGGACGGCCCGTCGACCAGAAGCTTCCTGCTGGGCGCGATGGCGCGGGTGGCGGGCGATGCGGCGGACGGCCGCGGGATGTTCGTGAGGTTCCCGCAGCGCAACCGGGAGGAGCCGCCCGGCCCGCCGTTCGGTGCGCCGCCGCGGGCCGGCGTGATCGAGGCGAACGGCACCCTGGTCGGGTGGCGCGACGGCGCGCGGGTGGACCTGGCCCGGCTCGAAGCCGCGCGCTGGAGCCGGGCACTCCAAACCAGGCAGGGCGTGCTTGTGGTGAGCCACGGGCACCCGGCCCGGTTGGTCTCCGCGGCCGGCGAGGTGACCGAGATCGACGAGGTGCGGATGCCGGGCGTGATGCTGCTGGGCGACGGCCGGCGGGTGGCGGTGGTCGACAGCAAGCACCACCGGCGGGTGTCGCGGTACCAGCTGCGGGTGATCGACCTGGGCGGCGGCCCGGTGGAGACCATGCCGTGGCCAGACGACCGGGGGATCGGCCTCGTCGGGGCGTACCGCGACACGGTCTTCTTCGTCGACCACCAGGCCCGGTGGGCCACAATGCGCTGGACACCCGGCACCGACCCGGAGCGGTACGCGCACCCGGTGCAGCAGGTCGACCCGCTCACGGGCACCGGCAGTGCGCGGAAGGTGGAGGGGATCACCGTAGTTCGGCCAGACGGGACGACGGTGACGGTGCCGGTCGACCAGATGGCCCGGCTCGCGCCCGGCGGTGACCGGTTGTGGACGGTGCGCTCCAACCCGCCGGCGCTCACGCTGTTCCCGGTCGAGCCGGGAGCTACGGTGCAGCCGCAGGTGTGGTGGTTGCCTGAGGACCGCCGGCGGTCCCCACAGGGGACGTATCGGGAGCCGGTCTGGGAGGACACCGAACACGTGCTGTTCGGCTACCACCCCTGGCACTTCCCGCGCGAACCCGCTAGCGGAGTACGGCTGTCGGTGCGCGACGGCGCGATCGAGCGGTTACCCGCCGTCGGCTCCCGCGGGCAGTCGGTGATGTTCGTGGAGCCGCTGTTGACGCCGTAGCCCTTTGTGCAAGGACGTCAATGTGGACTTTCATAAGGCGGCCACGACGATGACGACCGCTACCCAACGGATCACGCCGATCGTTGCCCCTCGCCGAAGATCAGACACACGCATCTGGTTCCCATCTAGGTCAAGGGATCATGGCAACCTTGTTCTAGGCTTCTTGGTGGCGGGTCCGGGTTGTGACTTGTCCGAAGAGGCGGCTGTCGGGATAAGGCCGTCCGCGCTGGATTGCAGAGTCGCTCCCGAGTGTCCTCCCGGACCCGTTTCACCAGCTCGGCCACGTCTTGCGTCGTGGATCATTCGCTTGTAGACGACGTCGGACAGGTGGCGTTTGAAAGCGCGGAGCGCTTCCATCGTGGTTTTGCCTTCGGTGAGGCGGCACCGGTAGTAGGCGCGGCCGGGCGTGTCACGGCCTAGCTGGACGACGGCCATGGTGAGACTCGGTTGATGCGACGGTTGCCGGCGCGGGACAGTCGGTGACGGCGCTGGTCGCCGGAGGACGCCTCGAGTGGGGCGGTGCCGTTCCAGGACGCGGAATGCGCGGCGGTGCGGAACCGGTGGATGTTACCGATGTCGCCGATTAGCCGGGCTGCGCCGGACGGGCCGATCGGACAGGGAGCTGCCGTGCTAGGTGACGAGCTGGCGCAACTGCTGTCGGCGCCCCGGATCTTGGCGTCGATCAGGGTGAGTTCCTCGATGAGTTCGCGGGCCAGATCGTGGCGGGTCTGGGCCACGATGTTCTTCGGCGGTGGGGCGGTGCGCAGCAGGTAGCTGGCCTGGCCGCGGGTGAGGAGCTTCTTCGCTCCGCCGGGGATGAGCTCCAGTAGCAGGTGATGGATGCGGCTGATGATGTCGGTGCGGGCCCGGCCGAGTTCGTCGCGGCGATCGGCCATCAGACGCACCACGACCGTGACGTCGTCGGGGGTGACGGTGCGCAGGTTGCGGCTGCGCAGCCCGGCGACCGCGACGCTGTGCGCGTCGACCGTGTTGGTCTTGCGGCCCTGGCCGGTGTCGAAGACCCGGACTCGTGCCGACAGCTTCGGTGGTACGTCGAGCACCGGTCGCCGTCGGCGACCAGGCGCTGGGCGATGTGCCGGCCGATGCCGGAACAGCCTTCGACCGCCCATACCCGATCGTTGAAGGCGCACACGGGGGACTTCCTGCCCGTCGCCAAGCCTCTCGTAGACGAGCTGCCGCATCCATCTGCATCGGATCCTTCATAGGGGCGGGCCCAAATGTAGGCAGGAGGGGCGCTACGGCTGTCGACAGCAACGCCGACAGCAACCGGGCTGGACGGCAGCAGGCCGGCCGGCACGGAGACGGACGGCACTCCGAGCGTATGGCCGCTCACGTACGAGCGCGGATATGTTGCACAGAGCTTTAAGCGAGGCGTCGCCGTAGTCTTACGCCCGTGGATCCCGCTCAGCCAACTCCCCGGCGTGAACGAGCTCCGGGTGCAGTCGCAGGACGTTCTGGCTCAGCCGGGCTGTGGGTGAGGCTGTGGGACCGTCTGGCTCCTGCCGCAAGGTCGACACCTACCGGCCTCCAGCGCGACGAGTCCGGTACCAGCGGAAGGCATCGTGTTCGACGATCAAGGCAAGACGAGCGGCGGGATTCTGCTGTTCGTCCACGAAGGCCAACTGGCGGACCTTGAGGTGTACTCGTACGACGATCCGCTGCCGATGCCCTCGCCCGATCGGGTTTCGTGGTTCCTCAGAGATCGCTGAATGACTCCTGCGCCGTCAAGGGTGAGCAGCCAAGCGAGCAGCCAAACCCACGAGCAGAGGCGGACTATGACGAACGGGGACGCCAGTTCACGCCCGGTCGGCACCCCTGCAAGCAGGAGCCCGGGACCGACTCGTAATGCGCGGATCTGTTGACGCTGGCTGACTACCGCGACCAGGCTCCCCCCCGACGGGGGTCGTGACCTGACACCCGCCAGTGTTGGGTAGCGCTATGCCCGGACCCAGTGGTTTACCAAGGACACCACAGCTGCCTGCTGGGACTGGATGGCTTCTAGGTCTGGGAAGGTCACGACGCCCCGGTCGGGTGCCAGCCATGTCATCAGCCCAGTGGGATCTTGGAAGGTGAACTCGGCAAGGTCCGATCGGACCTTCGCTCCGCGGTGGAAGATGAGTTGCAGACGGTCCGCGGGTCGAAGCCGGAAGGTCACCCGGTCCTCTCCGTTGTACCGGAAGCTCGGGGCGTTCCATTTCACATGCTCTGAGATGTCAGCGTTTGACGCCAAGATTGCCAATCTCAACTCCTCGACACCGGCCTTCAGCGGGTGATTGAGAGTCTCCATGAAGTCGTCAACCTCGCCAGACTTGCTTGGCACCTGCCACGTCCTTCCGTGGTGTTATCGAAGGATGAGAGACCATCAGTCTGACATCTGCGGCTGACATCAACTGTTGCAGACGGCGGTGGACAGACGCGGACTCGCGGCCGGGCCGGCCAGGATGTGGCAGACGTCGCTGAAGGCACGGCACAAGCTGGAAGCGCCTTGTAAGCAGATGTCGCTGGCTCGATTCGAGTCGGCTACTCGACCAGGCATGTCCCGCGGGCCGGCTACCGACGACGCGGTGTCTTAGGAGCCCTGCTGGCGGAGTAGCGTGCGGGAGCGTGCTGCGAAGTTGGAGGCTGGCGGGTTTCATGCTGGTATTCGCGGTGGTCGTGGCAGCTACGCGGTTTGCCGAGCGTTCGTACGGGCCCGGTGCCGTTGAGCTCCTAGTGTTCCTTTTGATGGCGTGGCTGATGTCTCCGCTGGTCTTCCCGGTTCAGTTGGCGCCGTTCAAGCGCAGCGCGGACGATGGCCGGCCAATCGTCTCCTGGCGGCCCGGCTGCCAATACTGCTTACGGCTGCGACTCCGGCTCGGCCGGGACGCCCGGCTGGCGTACTGGGTCAATATTTGGAGCGATCCAGCTGGTGCCGCTGCGGTCAGGGCGGTAACGGGGGGGCGATGAGACGGTGCCGACTGTTGTGGTCGAGGGACAGCCTTTCGTTAACCCCGACCCGCTCTGGCTGCGTGACCAGCTGTGAGCCTCCTAGCGCCGCCAGGTTCATCCGGAGCAGCCACAACGAGCAGCCAAGCCGGCGAGCACCGACAGGCTGAGTTCCCCCCGCTTTGCTGGAGCGGTGGTTACCTGCTGCCGGCTGGTGCAGGGGTGGCGATAGGTGGCTCGGCCTGGTCGTGCTGGCTGGTGTGCCAGGCGGTCTCGTATTCGTCGGGGCTGAGGTAGCCGAGTTCTTTCTGGATGCGGTGGGTGTTGTACCAGCCGTCGATGTACGCGAAGATCGCGTTCTCGGCCTCGTCGCGGGTTCGCCAGCTCGTGCGGTAGACGAGTTCGATCTTCAGCGTGGACCAGAAGTTCTCCATCAGGGCGTTGTCGTACGAGTCACCGACGGAGCCCATGGACGGCAGGATTCCGTTGTCCTGCAGCCGTTGCGTGAACCGGAAAGACGTATAGTTCGATCCCCTGTCGCTGTGATGGATCAACTGGCCGTCTCGGACATCGCGTGACCAGATCCCGTATTCGAGGGCGGCGAGGATCAGGTCGGTGTCGCAGCGGTCGGAGGTCTTCCAGCCGACGATCCGGCGGGAGAAGACATCGCGGACCGCCGCCAGCCAGAACACGCCCTCACCGCACGGGATGCGGGTGGCGTCGGCGACCCACAGCCGGTTCGGCCCGGCGGCGGTGAACTGCCGGTTGACCAGATCTGGCGCCGGCGTCGCCCGAGGGTCCTGCCGGGTAGAGCCGCCGCGCCAGCCGCGACGCAGGAACGCGCCCTGCCAGCCCTGGTCGGCCATCAGCCGCTCGACCCGCTTGCGGCCCACCCGGATGCCGTCACGGCGGAGCTGCCGGTGCACTCGGTCCGCGCCGTAGGTGTGCCCGGACGCGCTCCAGATCTCGTGGATGTTGGAGATCAGGCCCAGGTCGACCATGTCGCGGTCGCAGGGTTGTTCGGCCTGCTTGACCCACGCGTAGTAGGTGGAGGCGCCGACGTTGAGAACCCGTAACAGGAGCGCGACCGCGAACTGGTCACGGTGTTCATAAATGAACGTCATGACCGTCGCCGGGTCGGGTCGAGCTCCGCCGCGAAATACGCGCTCGCCGCTTTCAGGATCTCGTTCGCCCGTCGCAGCTCGGCGACTTCCTTGCGCAGCCGGCGGTTCTCCTCGGCCATCTCGCTGGTGGGCCGGTCGTGACGCTCGTCAGCGTCGGCCTCGGCCTGCCGGATCCAGTTCCGCAAAGCCTCGTGATGCACGCCGAGCTGCTCGGCGAGACGCCGGATCACGGGCTTCGGGTCCGACTCGCGATACAAACGCACAGCACGCTGACGCAGCTCGTCGGGGTACTTCTTCGGTGCTGCCACAGAAACTTCCTCCCCACGGCCATCAGACCATGATCAAGAAGCTCCATGAAAGCGGGGGTGGCTCAGGCGGTTGCGGACCCGAACAGCAGTTGACGCGGCTCGAGCATCCGTGAAAGCAGGAACCGCCGCAAGGACCGCCTTGCCCGGTCGATCCCCACGGATAGGCCGGGCGTTCCGCCGTGGTCGTAGACCGCCTGAACCTCCGCCAGGTATACCGCTTCGACCAATTCATCCCGGTTGAATCAGTTATGGTCGAGAGTACCGATACGGACCCCGTCCGGCGGGTCACCTCCGCCAGGGTGGCCTCCGCGCCCAGTTCGCCGAAGACGCCGCGGGCCGTGCGCAGGATGGCGTCGAAGTTGCGGGGCGGCGTCGGCGACGGGGCCGCCGGCGAGCCAGAATCGAGATGACCATGACGTCTGGCTCCCCGTCCACCCCGCCCACGATCATCATTGGCGGCGACCTTCCGGTCGGACGGGTCGGCTTCGGGGCGATGCAGCTCACCGGCGACCAGGTCTGGGGCCCGTACCCCGACCACGAGCGTGGGCTGGCGCTGCTGCGCGCGGTGGTGGCGGAGGGCGTCACCTTCATCGACACCGCCGATGTCTACGGGCCGCACACCAACGAGCTGCTGATCCGCGAGGCGCTGCACCCCTACCCGGCGGGGCTGGTGGTGGCGAGCAAGGGCGGCTTCGTCCGGGGCGGCCACGACTACTCGACCCTGGGCTGGGTGGGCAACCCGAAGTACCTGCGGCAGTCAGCCATGCTGAGCCTGCGCCGCCTCGGCGTGGATCGGTTCGACCTCTACTACCTGCACAGCGGGTACGCGACCGACGCCCCGTTCGAGGACCAGGTCGGCGAGCTGAGGAAGCTGCAGGACGAGGGCTGGATCCGGCACATCGGGCTGTCCAACGTCACCGTGGCGCAGTTCGAACTCGCCCGGTCGATTGCGGAGATCGCCGCGGTGACCGCCCTGTACAACATCGGCAACCGCACCGGTGCGGACCTGCTTGCGGCGGCGGAGCGGACCAGAGCGGTGTTCTCGCCCTGGCACCCGGTCAGCCTGCGCGACGGCGGGGACAACGCCGGCCAGGTCGCCGCCGCCCTCGCGCCGATCGCCGCCCGGCACGCGGCCACGCCCCAGCAGATCGCGCTGGCCTGGCTGCTGCACCGCTCTTCGGCGATGCTGCCCATCCCCGGCACCACGAGCCTGGCCCACCTGCGGGAGAACCTCGCGGCGGCGCGGATCGCGCTGAGCGACGCTGAGGTCGCGGAGCTGACCGCCCTCGTTCCCGAGACCGCCGCCTAACCGGGCACCGCCTCCCGCAGCTGGACCAGCTGGATGCCGGGAAGCATGCTCCGGCCACTCTCGGAAGCAGCGAGGAGGCAGCAGACGTGTCACCTGCGGCCGACACGTAACGACAGCAGGCGGGGTCGTAGCTAGGCTGAGAGGGACGGGACGGTAACCGATGGCAACAGACGATGCGCCGTAGCGGCGTTCGGGACGAAGAGGTCACGTGACGAAGGTGCCGGCCGGACTCATAATTTCGTCTCGCGCCAGCGGTATCGACGCCGACAAGCCGCCGTCGTCCACGGCGACCGACAGGCGGATCCGACCCTCGCCGTCATCAATGGCGTAGCTGACCACGCTGTACCGCTTGCCGTCCTCGCCGACGACCAGGCGCATCTCCTTGTCGTCGAGCATCGCGCACCACTCGCCATACCCGGTGCGTCGCCATTCCGCCAGGCGTGCCTCGGCGAGCTGCGCTTCGGCCTCCTTGTCCAGCCCCACGCGCTCACTCTTTCACCCCGGGTGGCTGTCGACAGCAACGGTGACAGCAACGAGCCACGACAGGGACAGCCGCCCGCCGCCGGGCGCGCACAGTCGTCCGAGGTCGCGAACGCGGACAGCGACGCCGGACGACCTGCACACAGCTTGTAAGCGAGTGTCCGTGGCCAAGCGTCGGGCCGTCTCTGGCCCGTATGCGGCCGAAGCCTCAAGCTTCCGCGCCGTTCCGGAACGTGTCAAGGGATTGAGGCCAGCGGGAGTTAAGCGGCTTGTGGTTCGGGTTCTGGCTTGTTGATCCAGACCTGGTCGGGCAGGTCGAGGATCTTGGGCAGGAGCCGGGTCGTGCTGAACCGGTGCGGGTGCGCGGCGCGGGCCGCGGTCAGGGTCTGTTCCCGGCCGGCCCGCACGGTGTTATGCCGGCCGTGGTGGACTTCGGCGGGGGTGTGCAGGCCGATCCCGCTATGCCGGTGGGCGTGGTTGTACCAGGTCACGAAGTCGGTCATGAACGCCCGGGCGTCGGCGAGGGACGCGAACCGGTCCGGGAAGACCTGCGCGTACTTCAACGTCTTGAACCAGGCTTCGCTGTACGGATTGTCGTTGGACACCTTCGGCCGTGAGTGCGAGCGGGTCACGGTCAGGTCTTCGAGCAGGTCAGCAACCGACTTCGAGGTCATCGAGGTGCCTCTGTCGGCGTGGACCACGTGCGGGACACCGTGGACGTCGAACACTTTCCGCATCATGGCCTCGGCCAACGGTCCGGACTCGCGGGCGTGCACGCGCACCCCGACGATGTACCGCGACCAGATATCGATCATCACGTAGGCGTCGTAGTAGACGCCCTTGGCCGGGCCGGCGAGTTTCGTGATGTCCCAGCTGTAGACCTGCCGCGGCCCGTCGGCGACCAGCTCGGGACGCTTGCGGGCCGGATGCCGGGCCAGCCTGCGACGCTCACGCACCTGCCGGTACTCGCGCAGGATCCGGTACATCGTGGCAATCGAGCCCACATACACGCCCTGGTCTAGCAGCGCCGCATAGATCTGCGCCGGAGCGGCGTCGACGAATTCCGGGCTGTCCAGCACCGCCAAAACCTGCTCCCGCTCGGCGGTGCTGAGCGCGTTCGCCGGCGCCCGCCGCGGCGAGGCCGTCGGGCTTGGTCGGCGCCGGTCCCGATCCGCGCTGGCCCGGGCGATCCCGGTCACCCGCGCCGCGTCCCGCGTCGTGGTCCCCGCATCGGTCAATGCCTGGTAGGCGTCCATCAACGCCTGCCGAGCCCGAACACGTCCGGACCGTCCGGCTCGCTCCTGGAGATGTCCTCCAAGAGCTCGCGCGCTTTTCCCATGATCTGCAGCGCCGTCTCCGTCCGCGCCAACCGCGACTGCGTACGCTCCAACTCACGCCGCAACCGGGCGATCTCCGCCTGCTCGGCGCTGGGCCGCCCGACCGTCTCCCCGGCCGGCTTGCCCTGCAACAACCCGGCGTCCCGCGCCCGGCGCCACTCCGACATCAACGACGAGTACAAACCCTCCCGCCGCAGGAACGCCCCACCCTCACCCGCCGCCACGGCCTGCTCATACCGGGCCAGCAGGTCCAGCTTCTGACCTGGGGTGAACGACCGACGCGCCCGCGGCCCGTCCGAGCGTGGACCTCTCTTACGACTCATGACCCCATCCTGGGCCGCCACCATGTCAACAGCAGTATCCAACGCTTCTCGATCCTGAACTCGCCCCGTCAGACGGACTTGCTACGAGCCGCTGGCCTCAACTCACCCTGACAGACAGGGTTCGGCCGGACTGCGGGCGCCCGGGCCAGTCGCCACCGCGTCGCGCCGTAGCCGAGCAGGAAGACGATCGCGGCCGCTTCCAGGCTCGGAATCATGGTCGCGGCAAGGGCCGGTCGGCTCGGAGCAGTCAGGGCGCCGAAGAACGGGTCAGCGGTCATGTACAGCGACCCGCAGATTGGGACGACGACGGCCACCGTAACCGCCCACCAGCGGTTGAGTAGCGCGGCCAGGCCGATCCCAACGATCGCGAACAGCGGGACACCGGCCGCCGCGCGAAGCACCACCGGCCACACCGACTCGTCGGCCAAGATCTGTACCGGCAAGAAGATGTCCTTCGAGGCCACTTCGCGCCGAACCCAGTGGTCGGCGACCACTCTGGGCGCCAGTGGCAGCACTGCGGCGAGGTCGGCCACGGCGAGGAGCACACCGAACAGCGCGGCCACGCCCGCCTTCGCTATTAAGTACCGGCCGGGACGGGGCGGCGGGGGGAGCCGGGCCGGCGGGGATACCAGGGCCGGCAGGGAGAGCCGGGCCGGGCGGCCGGTCAGCCATGGATCACGCAGTACCAGGAACGCCCCGGCCGCCAGCGCGGCCAGTTGAGCCCAGCCGAGGCCCGAGGTGTGGATCGCCTTGACGTCGAAGTGATACGCGTCAAGCTGTTCCTCGAAAGTCTGCGGGTCGTAGTAGACGTAGAACATGTAGGCGTCGTCGTTGAACGAAAGACTGCTCAGGCCGGCGAGCGCGACCAGGGGCGGCAGGAGCCACAGCGCCCGACTGCGGGCCAACCCGCGCAACTCCTGACGCAACAGACCGCTCATCGGCGTCAATCTACCCGTTGGCCGATTTGGCTCGCGGACGGCGCCGGGCGGGGCCAGCTCCTGCTTACGTCTGCCTTTGGCGGCCAGGTGGTGAACAGATCCGCTGTCTCACCGGTCGCGTTGCCGTCCGGGTGATCGCCCGTGGGAGCTTTGCTACCGGCAGTGGCGAGGAGCAGCCAACCGAGCAGCCAAGCCCGCGGACGTCAGGGGACTGGTGCGCACGCCGGCGCCAGCCGGATCGAGCGGCGCAGCGCCAAGACCGTCGGGGTCGCTAGCGACTCGTAATGCGTAGGTCTCGGTGACCGGTCAAGCTTGCGGACGTCCCGGACGGTGACAGACGCCGCGACTATCGCCGGGCGCGCCTTACAAGCGAGTGGTCAGGAGGGGAAAGCCCTGGCGTGCCCGTTGCGTGCCCGATGCCGCAGTCGCCGACGGGCAACGACGGTTAAGGCATGCTGCCTCGCGAGGCGTCTGGTCAGCGGCAACGGCAGGTAGCAGGGTCGAGGAATCCCGAGCGCCGACAGTTCCTAAACCGTGTGTCGGCCCCGCGCGCCTGACATCTGCGGCTGACATCAACGATCGCGGGCGGCCAGGGACGAAGGCGCACCCACCACAGTGACGACTAGGACGTCACGTCGGGTCTCGGGACCTGCGACGGCTGACTGGCCCGCTCAGTCGGGGACAGGGCAGGTGCCAGGCGGTAAGGAAGGCTGCCCGGCCGCCGCAACCGCCTGGTTGGCCTCCGTTGGCGTGCGGATGCTCTCGAACGCGCTTCCCAGAATGACATCAATCCGGTCGTTGGAGCGGTGGATGTCGAACTCGGTCTTCACCTGTCCTTGGATGTATGACGACACGAGCCAGCCGGCCCCGACTGTCTGCGGCCCGTAGCGGATCACGGCCGCTTCGGGATAGCGTCGCCCGTCCCGGTACCGGTCGGTTGTGGAGAGCATCTGGAAGCCCCGCTTCCCGAGCTCCACGAACACCGTGAGCTCAAGTCCTTTGACGTCGCTCGCATTGAGCACGTTCAGCCTGGTCCCGTCCGGCCTGGGTACGGTGAGATCGACGGGAACCAGCCCTGGGGGACAAGTCGGCGACGCGTTTGGTTGAGCTGTCCCTTGGGCAGTCGGCATCGTGGGGGCGTCGCACCCCGACACGGCCAGCGCGGCGATCGAGGCGGCGAGGATACGTACCCGCGTCTTCACGATGACGACCATAGCCAGCCGTCGACAGCAACGGCGACAGCAACCGGGCTGGACGAGGACGCCCGTCGGCAGAAGCGTGCGGACAGTCGCCCGAGGTCGCGAACGCGGACAGACGACGCCGGACGACCCGCACAGAGCTTGTAAGCGAGATGTAGCCGCGGGGTTCGGCTGGCCTGGTCGTAACCGCCGCTGGCTCAGTCGTCGCAGAAGGAGTCCTCGTACTTGGGCCAGAAGGTGACCTCGACGCTGTAGTAGCCGGGCCGACCGGCTTCATCGCGGAAGACGCTCAACCATAGGCAACGATCCCGCAGCGTCTTCATGGCGAATACAAGCCGCCGGTCTGAGACGTCGAACGTCCACCCCGACTCGCGGGCAACCGCCTCATAGTGGCCTCGAATCTCCTCGTCCGACAGGTCACTGCGATACTCGACGGTCACCTCGCCGAAGATCTTGCTCTCACTGTCGCGGCGACCGTCGGCGCACGGCTGCTGCACGGTCGGCCCGCCAATCGACGAAGCGCCTGCCGGCACCCGCTGAAACACCGCCTCATCAGCTAGCTTCGTCGGCTCGTTTGGTGCGGCGATGCACCCGCCCGTGATCGGTGAGAGAAGCGTGTAGACCGCCTTAGCCACGACAGGTCGCGCGAGGTAGCCACCGGCAGCGCATACGACGAGCATGACGGCGAGGCTGGCCGCAATCCTCAAGAACCGCGCTCGCCAACGAGGATGAGGCTCGCCATTCACGACGTTCACCCTACGCAGCGACTGCATTGGATTGGTGCCCGCTTGGCAACGTGCGTACGAGGCCCAGGCCGTCGGCGACCGCATCCGGTACAAGTTTCGGGCTACGGCGGAGACGACCAAGCCGAGGGCTGGAGGCAGCGACGAGGCAGCAGGCCCTTTGATCTAGGCGGGTAGGAGGCAGCAGAGAACATCTCGCGTCAGCTGCTCGGTCGCACTGGTCGACAACGCCCGGCACGAGTCGACGAGCTGTGTCCGCTTCCCCCCGACGGGGTCATGAACGACGGATCGGACGCGCCCGAGCCGACGAGATTCCCTTGGGGCGTGTCACCACTGCTCATCGAGGGCTGCGATCTGCTTGCGGAGGGTTCGGGCATCCTTCGGAGGCAGGACCACAACGGCGACGTCCAGGATCCAGCGCAGCTCGGGCGGATTCGGACAGCACTCCATCACCCCACAGCCGGAGGTGGGGTCCCACAAGCGATGCCATGGGTGGCGCACGAACCATGACCAGGTCCGCAGTGCATCAGTGACGGCCTGGTTCCAGAGGCGGGTGCGTTCGAGGTAGGCGATGGCTCTCAATCCCCGGACCGAGAGCCCGGGGATGACAGAGGTTGATCCGTCAAGCGGTCGCCGGTAGATGGAGTCGGCACGCAGTTGTGCGGGGCGCCTACGCGGCATTGCCCTTTCGTGGAGTCGACATGCCGATCATCGTTGCACATCCGCATTCGGCTCACCTGCGCGACGACCTACGTGCGTGGGGACCGGACCACGACGACTCCCACGGTGGGGGTCGGCCTGGGTCGCGGCGGAACGGCTGTCGACAGCAACGCTGACAGCAACGCCGCCGGACGGCGGCCCGCTGACAAGCGCCAGCACGGCCGGGCGGGTAGGGCGGTGAGGACCACGACCAGGCTGAGGGCCTTGTTGAGGATCACGGCCTGCAGAGCGGCGAACCCGAACAGCATGATCAGCAGGGGCAGAGGGAACTCGGCGCCGCCGAGGCCGATCATCCCGCCGAGCACGCCGACGGCCGCGGCGGCGGCGAACGCCAGTGCCAGCGCCAGGAAAGAACGAACGGCGGGGCGGTCGGGCGCCGGCGAGGTCGGCACGCCCGAACCCTTTGCGGTAGCGGCGGACCTGGATGTGGGCCAGCGGCCGGCCTTCGAGTTGAGCTGGTTAGAACCTGACTCTTATCACTGGGTCGGTTTTCGGCGGGTCGTAGGGCGTTGACCTGGGGTTCCGGTCGGGAGGTTGCGCACTAATCGTGGCCTCTAGGCTTGTCGGCCGTGTCGCCGTACGTGCGAACGGTGAGGACGGCCTCACCCGCGAACTCACCGAGATCCATGAGCAGTTGGCCGTGGCCCACGCTGACCTCCGGGAAGCTCGCCGGCCAGCTGGCGCAGCCGTACGTGACTGACGCCCAATCGACCGTTGCCAGCTGTTCGATTTCCTCATCCCATCGAGTCGGTCAGGCGGCGCCGGAGAGCCGTCTTCACTCGCCCACCGACGTGCGGGAATTCGGTTGGTCCCAGGTCAACGCGTGGTTACGGTCTTCCACTGTGACACGCCCAGGTTTTGACTCGTACCTGATCTGCGCGACGCCCCGCTCGGGAAGTACCTTGCTGTGCGGTCTGCTGGACTCGTCCGGGGTTGCCGGCCACCCAGCCTCCTACTTCAATCGCAAGAGTTTGAATGAGTACGCCGACGACTGGCGTATAGCACGACCGCGTGACGGACGGATCGACGAAGCGTTCGTTCGAGCGGCGCTAACCGCCGGCAAGACTTCGAACGGTGTCTTTGGCGGGAGGATCATGGCAGAGACGCTGCCGGAACTGATAAGTGGCCTTGCCGCCGCCGCATCTACACCAGCGGTGACGGATGTAGACCTATTGAGCGCCCAGTTGGGTCAACTCAGATTCGTTCACCTGCGTCGACGCGACGTCGTGGCCCAGGCGGTGTCGTGGGCAAAGTCACTGCAAACCCATTTCTGGCATCCGGGCGAAGCCGTCGCGCCCGGAGGTCAGGATCCTCATTACGACGAAGAGCTGATTGGTCGGCTTGTCGCCACGATCGAGAGATCCGAGGCGGACTGGACAGTCTGGTTCGCCTCTCACAGCATCGTGCCTTGCGAGGTGACGTATGAGGAGTTGGCGGCAGATCCGCCCCGCACTGCACAAAAGGTGCTCGACTATCTCGGTCTGAATGTTCCGCCGGATCGGCAACTGGTGGTCGGGCACCGTCGACAGGCCGATCAACTCAACGCAGACTGGATAACGAGATTTAAGTCTCGCTGAACCGTCTGTTCTACCCGAGCGTCTCCCGCTAGCAGTCCGGGCGACGGCGGAATGGGGTCGGAGAGTCATCCGGGGCATAAGACGCCGTGAAACGTCGTCAACCAGCGAGGAACCATGACAGCCGCAGACGCCGTGTGAGCAGGCGTCGCGGGCCGTTCCCGCTGGTGGTGGGACAGCCGCTCTCAGTTCCGCTTCAACAGCTGACACGGCTAGCGGTGCTTCGGGCCAGCATCAGCCGCTACGGTGCGCTCATGAGCCTGGCACACGGCGGCGTCTAGTACTCCAGCCGGGGATGTTGACCTTCGCTGAGCTGGGGCCTGATGCGGTCCGGGCACGAAGGCAGCCACCGTCGATCATGGACGGTTGTGTGGACTGACCATGACGCAGCGGTGGCTGCCGGATACAGGGTAGACGCCCAGCGATGGCGGGTGTTGTTCGACGACCTCATGTTGACCATCGGGCGGCGTTTCCGCAGGCCGGAGCCCCGACGTCGAGTTGGTGACTTGGTGCGGGGACTGCTGGCGCCGCTACCGCGTAAGAACTGCTGGACCATCGCCGAGCACGCCGGTGATGCGGGCCCGGACGGGATGCAGGACTTGTTGACCCGGGTGAAGTGGGACGATGCCGCAGTCCGTGCCGATGTCCGCGGGTTCGTCGCCGAGCAGCTCGGTGATGCCGACGCGGTGCTGGTCATCGACGAGACCGGTGATCTGATGAAGGGCCGGCACACCGTCGGAGTCCAGCGGCAGTACTCCGGCACGGCCGGGAAGATCGAGAACTGCCAGCTTGCCGTGCATCTGGTCTACGCCACCGAAACTGTCCACGCGATGCTGGACGCAGCCCTCTACCTGCCCAAATCCTGGTGCGATGACCCGCAGCGGCGGTCCGAGGCGGGTGTCCCCGAACAGGTGCGGTTCGCGACCAAGCCGCAACTGGCAACCCGGATGATCGAGGCCGCGGTCCTTGCCGGGTTGCCCTGCCGCTGGGTGGCCGGCGACGAAGCCTACGGCGGCGACCCGCGCTTGGCCGCCAAGCTGCGCACGCTGCGATTGGGCTACGTCCTGGCGGTGGCCCGTTCATATCAGGTGGCCACCGGTCTGGGCGTCTATCGCGCTGATGTGCTGGCCGCCGGACTCCCCGCTTCGGCTTGGCAGCGGATGTCGGCCGGCCCCGGCGCTAAAGGCCACCGCTACTACGACTGGTCTTTCACCGCCCTGCCTCACGCCGCGGACAGCCACGGCGGGCAGCATTGGCTGCTGATTCGCCGCAACCGCACCACCGGCGAGCTGGCCTTTTATCGTTGCTGGTCACCCGAACTCACCGCGCTGCGCACCCTGGTCACGGTTGCCGGGCGTCGATGGAAGATCGAAGAGTCGTTCCAAGCCGCCAAGACCGGCCTCGGTCTGGACCAGCACCAACACCGCCGCTGGACGTCCTGGCATCGGTGGACCACTCTGGCGATCCTCGCCCACGCCTTCCTCGCCGCCGCTACAGCTCACCGCGACCGGCCCGACCCCATCGGGCTGATCCCGCTGACCGTCAACGAGCTACGCCACCTGTTCCACGTCCTGATCATCGAACCTGCCCGCCGCCGAACCGACCCACTGCACTGGTCGATCCGCCGACGCCGCCACCAAGCCCGAGCCAGAAACAGCCACTACGCCCGACAAGCCCTCATCGAACCGTGATCACGATCCCCGGCTGGAGTACTAGGTGCTCGTGCATCAGCTTCACCTCGGGGGATGGCCAGCCCTGGCCGCGAACCAGGGCTCGTCGCCGGGGCTGGCGTGGCGGTCAGCTACAGCTGGTGCAGGCGCTTGCGCAGAGCAAAAATGTCAATTCCTGTGGATGGCTGAACCACGGTGGCGGGCTGGTGCCTTGAATCTCCTGCGATCCCATGCTGTTCGGCCCGATAGTTTCAGCCGGCTGCCAGGACTTCCACGCCGCGCGCCGTGAGCCACTCGACGACTGCGTGGTGGGGGTCGGCGTCGGTGATCAGTCCGCTGATGTCTTCCCAGGGCAGGACGCGGAACCGTGATGCTGTGCCGATCTTCTCGGACGAGGCGAGGATGTAGGTGTCCGCGGCCCGCGCGGCCAGGGTGCGCTTCATCGCGGCCTCTTCAGCGTCGCCGGTGGTAAGCCCCGCGTCTGGGTGGACGCCGGTGACGCCCAACAGGCAAAGGTCGGCGGAGATGTTCTGAGCGGCCTCGACCGCGGCCGCGCCGCAGGCAACCGCGGAGTGCTTGAAGATGCGGCCGCCGAGCAGGAAAACCTCGGCCTGCGGATGCTCCAGCAGCGCGGCCGCGACGGTCGGGCTGTGGGTGATCACGGTGCAGTCCAGGTCCGGCGGAAGGGCATGAGCTACAGCGAGGGCGGTGGTGCCGCCGTCCAGGATCAGGGCGCTGCCCGGCCGCACCAGCGCGGCGGCCGCCGCGGCGACCTTCTGCTTGCCGGCGGGGGTGACCGTCTTCCGGGCGGCGTAGTCCGCCACGGCCGGGGAGACGGGCAATGCCCCGCCGTAGACACGCTGGCACAGTCCCTCGGCGGCAAGGTCGCGCAGGTCGCGGCGCACGCTGTCCTCGGAGATGCCCAGGTCTGCGGCGACGTCCTTGGCGACGATCTTGCCCTGCCCGGCGAGCAGGTCCAGCAGGTGAGCACGCCGTTGAGCGGCCAGCATCCACACTCCTTCATGTTCTTGCACGTTTCTGCATGTATCGTAGCGCGTCATGACCGACAAGCCGATGCTCATCCTCATCGCCGGGCCCTACCGCTCCGGCACCGACGGCGACCCGCGGGCCATGGCCGCCAACCTCGGCCGCCTCGAAGCGGCAGCGTGGCCGGTCTTCGCCGCCGGCCACGTGCCCGTGATCGGGGAGTGGGTGGCCCTTCCCGTCCTGCGCTCGGCCGGCGCGGGCCCCACGGACCCCCTCGCCGACCAGGTGCTCTACCCGACCGCCGAGCGCCTGCTCACCCACTGCGACGCCGTGCTCCGGCTCCCCGGTGACTCCACCGGAGCCGACCAGGACGTCGCCACGGCCCGCCGCCGCGGCCCGCCCGTCTACCACGACGCGGCCGAGATCCCGCGCCGCACTCCGCAGGAAGGCAGGGCCGCGTGATGGCCCGCCCCGGCATCGACATCCCCGACCACCGCGGCCGCACCGGCCTCGACCGGGCCGGACGCGACCTGGACCGCAACGCCGACATCGTGGTCCGCGACGTGGAGCTCACCTCCCAGGGCTGGCACATCCTGCGCCGCACCACCTTCGACTACCGCCGCCGCGACGGACGCTGGGAAACCCAGCAGCGCGAGACGTACGACCGCGGCAACGGCGCGGTCGTCCTGCCGTACGACGCCGAGCGCGGCCGTGTGCTGCTCACCCGTCAGTTCCGCTACCCGGCCTACGTCAACGACCACCGGGACGGCATGCTCGTCGAGGCCGCCGCCGGACTGCTCGACGGCGACGACCCGCTCGCCGCCATCCGGCGCGAGGCCGCCGAGGAGCTCGGCGTCACGCTCGGCCCGATCTCCCACGTCCTCGACGCCTATATGAGCCCCGGTTCGGTCACCGAGCGCCTGCACTTCTACGCCGCCCCCTACACCCCGGCCGACCGCACCGGAAACGGCGGCGGTCTTGACGAGGACGGCGAGGACATCGAAGTGCTCGAACTGCCCTTCACAGAGGCGCTCGCCATGGTCCGCGACGGACGCATCGCCGACGGCAAAACGATCCTGCTCCTGCAATGGGCTGCCCTGGACGGACCCTTCGCCCCCGCAGCAGGCACCGGCTGACACCGCCGCCACCCGGTCGGCCTGCCTCGGGTGCGGGTGTCGTCGGTGGTCGGGGCCGCATTCGGTATGCGAAGCTTGCGCCGTCGACCACGGCGGGGGTGGCGACCATCCACGGCGCGTTGACCAGTCCGCTGTCGACTGCAGGTTTCTGGGCGGCCAGCATGCAGAACGACGGCAGGGCGTTCATCAGGTAGAGGTCGAGATCGTCGAAGGGCTCCTGTTCGCCGACGGTCACGCCTGTCCAGACCTCGACCCCGCGCTGGGTCAACGCCTGCCTCAGCGGTTCCACGTCGATGTGGACGGCTCGGTCGAACCGAAGCCCCACCTGCTCGCCCGCCAGCGGCTGCAGGCGCTCTCGCCACTGGCCTGCGCCCTGCATCGGCACGAACCCGCAGACGCCGTACCCGCGACCGGTCAGGTGGTGGCCGTTGCGTTCGAAGACGACTGCGCGGGTGAGGTTGCGCAGACGCAGCGGTACGACGAGCCGGCCGTCGGGAGCGAGCTGCTCCGGCCACGCTGGCGGGATATCCGGCGCGCCGACTTCTCCGGACTTCGATGATCTTGAATCCCGAGTTGACTCAGATTGGTGCGCAACTGGTTTGGACGATTTGATTGTGTCGTGGGCTTGGCCGAGGTCGTCGAGGAGGGTATTGGCGGCGGTGATGATCTCGAAGGGCGGATGTGCCCCGACGTTACGGCGGGGGCAGGCGCTCGCTGAGTTTGTGTGCTGATGTTACGCATTGGCCCGGTGGAGGCGTTCGGCCGCCTGTGCCCGCAGTGCATCGCCACCTGCCGGGGTGCCCCCGCACAGTGCCATTTCCCGGGCGTTGTACGCAGCCATCCACAGGCTGGCCGCCCACGCGATCTCCAGTTCCACGGCCGAGAACAGGCGCCCTCGAATGTCTTGATAGGCCAACAGGAACGCCTCGGAGCTATCGATCGGCGCCAGCATGGGCGGCCCGGCACTGGCGAAAGACCCGCTCGCCGCTCCCACCAGCGCCGCCTCCGGCTGCCACGCCAGCTGTCCCAGTCGTGCACCGCCCACACCCGCCTACCCCGCCACCGCAGGTTCTGCGCCTCGAAGTCGGCGTGGCCGAGCACGCACGGCAAGCCGGCGGCCAGCAGGCGCCCCCGGGCCCGCTCAGCCGTCTGGACAATGTGCTCGGACACCGCACCCTGGTCCCGGCTGTCAAGAAAGTCGATCGTCGGCCACACCCCAGAATCGGTGTGGTCCCAGCGGACCCAGGGCGGACTCGGCAGCGGCGGCGCGACGGTCACGCCGGAAAGCTCGGCCATCAGCCGGGCGAACACCTCAGCGCAGCGCCTGGCTATGTCCAGCGAGTCCCCCCGCAGTACTTCGCCGCCGGGCCGGAATTCCTCGGCGTGCACGGCCAGCGCACCGACACCGACCACCGGCGTGAGCGGCCGGGCACATGCAAACCCGCGCTCGGCCAACCGGGCCTGCGCCGCGACACACGAAGCGGCCCGGCCGTCGTCGGCGCGCGCCTTGACCACGACGTCCCTGCCACCGGCCAACCGCAGACCGAACACCATCGAGACCTGATGCGACTGGAACAGCACGCCGGCGGGTTCGCCGCCCAGATGGTCACGACACCAAGCCGGTAACCAGTCCGGCAACTCGTCCAGCTGCACACTCAGGACTGTGCCATAGGCCCCAGACGCACCGGAGGCGAGATTGTCTGCTGGACGATCATCGGACCTCCGTGACGAGCCACCCTGCCGCACATTTCTGGATCAACGAACTGTAAAGTGATCAGCGATGCGCGGCACTAAGGGACGTCTCGTAACTCCGGTGTCTGTCTGCTGAGGACGATCATCGAGGGTGCCTGGATGCAGGTGATCACCGCAGCCCGCCCTGAGTGGATTTTCCCGTTCACGGGGCTCGCCGAAGGCGCCGACCCGGCCCATAGAGCCGACCAATCCGTTGCGGTGCAACGCCTTGACGAACTTTCGAGACCGGATTTGGCTGCCCCTATCCGAGTGCACGATCGTGCCGGCCGGGCCGCGCAGCCGGGCCGCGTTACGCAGCGCGGTGACGGCCAGTGACACCTTAATCCGAGAGTCGATCGAGTAGCCGACGATCCGGCCGGAGTACACGTTCTTGATCGCGCACAGGTACAGCTTGCCCTCGGCGGTGGCGTGTTCGGTGATGTCGGTCAGGCACACCTGGTTGGGTGCGTCGGCGGTGAACCGGCGTTGCACCAGGTCGCCGTGCACCGGCGGGCCCGCCCGCCTCGTGAGGCCCTTGCGTTTGCCGAACACGGACCAGATGCGCTGCTGTGAGCAGAGCCTGGCCACCCTGTTCGGGCTAGCGGTGATCCGTGGGTGGGCAGTTCGTCGGCGATGAACCGGTACCCGAACGCCGGGTCGTCGTGGTGAATGTCCAGGGCGGCGTTGATCAGGTGCGCGTCGTCGAAGTCCCGCTGCGAGACCGGCTCGGCGCACCACGCGTAGTAGGGCTGCTTGCTGAAACCCAGCACCCGGCAGGTCACCGCGACGGGAATCCCGTCCGCGGCCGGGTCACCGACCAGCGGGTACATCATTTTGGGGCGATCTCCTTGGCGAAGAATGCCGCCGCCCGGCGCAGGATCTCGTTTTCCTGTTCCAGCAGCCTGTTGCGTTTTACGCAACTCCCGCAGCTCAGCGGACTCGCTGCTGGTCGTGCCGGGACGGACCCCGTCGTCGATGTCGGCAAGCTTGAGCCAGCGGTGCAGACACGACTCGGAAATCCCGAAGTCCTTCGCGATCGGCGCCTCACCCTTGCGGGCGACCGCGGCCACGTCACGACGGAACTCCGGCGGGAACGCCTTCGGTATGACAGGCATCCTTCCAGCGAGGAACGCATCCTCACAGGTCAGGAGTCAACCGAACCGGGGGCAGTCCCGAGCCTGTGACGAGCTGATCGTTAGGCGTGGCGGGTGCGGTCCGCGGAGGTGGGTTGCTGCCTTGTGGTTCTGCCCGTCGGACGAGGCGGCATGATTTGGGCATGGCGTTGTCGACGGCGTTCACGGAGATGCTCGGCGTGCGGTACCCGATTGCGCTGGCGCCGATGGGTGGGTCGGCCGGTGGCGCGCTGGCCGCAGCTGTCTCCCGCGGTGGTGGGTTCGGGATTCTGGGCGGCGCGTACGGGGACCCGGAGTGGCTGGCACGTGAGGTGCCGATCGTCGCGGGTACTGAAGGGCCGTGGGGTGTCGGATTCCTGACCTGGGGGATCGATCTCGACGCGGTGGAGCTGGCGCTGAGCTACGGCCCCAGCGCCGTGATGCTGTCCTTCGGCGATCCGAGCCCATACGCGGAGCATGTCCGCCGGGCAGGGGCTCTGTTGATCCTCCAGGTCACAGATCTGGAGGAGGCCAAGCGGGCCGTGGACCTGGGCGCCGATGTGATTGTGGCTCAGGGAACCGAGAGCGGTGGGCACGGAGCCGTGCGCGGGCGGTCCACTTTGCCGTTCGTGCCCGCGGTGGTGGATCTCGTAGCTCCGGTGCCGGTGCTGGCAGCGGGCGGGATCGCCGATGGACGTGGTGTGGCGGCGGCTCTCGTGCTGGGCGCGGCCGGAGCGCTCATCGGCACCCGCTTCCAGGCCAGCACTGAGGCCCTGGTCGATCCTTCGATCACCAAGGCGATCCTCGAGGGGCGGGGGCAGGACACCGAGCGCAGCACCGTGCTGGACATCGCGCGCGGATCCCGGTGGCCGTCGAAGTACCCCGCTCGCACCCTCGGCCATCCCTACCTCGACCGCTGGCGCGGCCGGGAGGCCGAGCTCGCCGCCGATCCCCAAGCCCGTCAGGCGTACCAGGACGACGTGGCACGCGGTGCGGTGCCCCCGCTGCCGGTCTGGGCGGGCGAGGCCGTCGACCTCATCACCGACCTGCCCTCGGCGGAGGACCTGGTCACGGCCATGGCCACCCAGGCCCAGGACGCCCTGACCCGAGCGGGACGCCACTGACCCACCAGCCGTCAGCGCCGTTCCGGCTTGCTCGTCACGCGCCGCGGCGAAGTTATCGAGCGAAGAGCGATCACTCACAGCCACACCGCGACTGGCCGTCCATGGGGAATTTTGGTGGCCGCTGTCAGGCGCGGCTTGCTGGTGCGCGTCTGCGTGGACCAGCGACGCTCCGGAGACCACTCTTTTCACACCGCAGTGCTCAACTGCACCGCACTTACTTCAACTGCGCTCTATGTCGCCTGGTAGGGGAGTATGCGCAGGTCAGGGCGGTAACGACTCTGCGGCCGGGGCGGGCCTTGCACTGGGAGCAGATTGGGTGCGCGTCAACGAAGTGGTCATCGTTGCCGAAGTGCTCAACCAGCCCGCCGCCGGCCAAGGCCGTGAGCAGCAACGATAGAACCGTCCGACGTGCTTGACCTCCCAGTGAAGACCGAAGTAATCAGGCCGACGGCGTTTCGGGGTCGGCCCGCTTTGGCGGCCACGTCGGCTGCCTCAGCGACTCAGCATCAAAGCAGCTAAATCGGCGTACATCGCTGCGCTATGTCATCCGTGGGCCGGCAGCTGTCCTACTTTCTGGAACACCGATCTCACTGGCAATGGGTTGGCCAGGGCTTCCTGCTCGGTGACCTCTTCGGCGGCTCCGAAGTGGTCTTGTGGCGCTAAGTCGCCAATGGGCCGAGCGCCACCGGTCAGGGGAGCATTGGTTTCCTAAACCAACGCTCGTCGATTGATTGCAGGCGCCTGACCTGCTGCTTCGGAATCTCAAACCCCACTCTTGGGGTCGCATTCGCGTGCACGCTGCTCGGCGGGCCGTCGGTCGATTGGTGGTGATGCCACGTTCGCCTCGCTGTGGCATCGGCCTCGTCGACTCACCATTCCCCGATCAGGCCAGGCTCTGGGCCTGCACGGCGCCAGGGCCTACCTGTAACCCGTCGTGCCAACACCGCCATCACTGATCCCAACGCCGCCACACTCGCCCCGGGCGGCAGCGAGCCGGATGGCTGCCGCGCGCGGTTCCGGCTGGTCCGGTTCGGCGCCGATGGCGATCACATAGGCCGATTCAGGCGGCGGGGACGAAGCGAGTTCAAGACGCGGGACCAAGCCGCATCGAAGTCTTAGCTTGCGTCGGTAGACAGTACGGCGAAGGCATGGCGCAGCCCGACGTGCGACCGTTAGGCCGGAGTATTCGATCGTGGCGAGGTCGGCGATGTGGGCCGCTCAGGATGACTCTCGGTGGTGGGGTCGGCGACACAGCGCCCCGGATCATCTGAACGACAGGGGCAGGAAGTCATACCGGGCCGGGCGACGGAGGAGTCCACGGCTGGGGGCTATCAGAGCGTAACGGGGGAGGAGGTGAGCGGCATGTCGGGGCGAGGACACGGTACGGCGCAGCCCGGGAGCCGCCATGACCGGGACGTACTGCGCACCGAACTGTTCAGCGATGCCGTGCTGGCGATCATTATCACCCTGCTCGGACTGGAGCTGCGGCCACCTCAGGTCGAGTCTGGGCGCCTGCTCGCCGGGCTGCTGGCGGAATGGCCGGTCTACCTGGCGTACACGACCTCGTTTGTGAACATCGCTGTAGTGTGGCTGTCCCACCGCACGGCGTTCAGCCGGATCATCCGGGTGGATCTCGGGTTGAGCTGGGCCAACTTCGGGGTGTTGTTCTGCACGGCCCTGCTTCCGTTCGCCACGGCGGTCGTCTCGCAGTCGCTGAAGGACGGTAGCGGGGCGGACATCCGCACTGCGACCGCCTTCTACGGCCTGGTGGGCACGATTCTGCTCGGCAGCTGGTGGATTCTCTACGCCCGGCTCGTCCGGCGCCCGGAGCTGACCGAGCAGGGCGGGCCGGACTTCTTCCGCCGGGAGCGGCGTCGGCCGCTGCTGGGCATGCTCCTGTTTCCCGCTGGGGCCTTGGTTGGCTACTTCTCGTTCTGGGTCGCGTTTGCGATCTTCCTCGCGTTGCCGCTGATCTATGCCACAACAGCCACCCGGGAGTGACCTGCTCCCCGGTGCCGGCCGACGTCTCGTCGCCGAGGACCCGCCGGCCGGCACCACGGTCCCAGTGTCCGGAGCCGCCGTGGCGGCTCCGGACACTGGTTCGGTCAGACCTGGTTCGCGCCACCGTCGACGAAGATCTCGCCGCCGGTCATGAAGCTGCTCTGGTCGGAGGCCAGGAACAGGGCGGCGTTGGCGATCTCCTCCGGCTGGCCCATCCGGCCCATCGGCACGGTGGAGGAAGGGCCTGCCGCGCCAGCGCCGCATCGGCTTCCAACACCCGCCTGGAACCTGCCATACGCCGCCCGCCCCACACGAGCCGCAGCGCACTTGCCAGTGGTGGCCCTACGCCTTCTTCGGCACCGTCACCCTTTCCATCGGCTGCCTCGCACTGGTGGTCGTCACCCTTGGCGATAGCAGGCCGCCAAAGAAGTCCGGACCAGTCGCGACCCAGCCATGTTTGCTCCACGACCCACCGATGGATGCCCAGGTTGGAGAAGCGGTCGGTGCCGCGGCGGGCATGGCCCTCGGTCCGAACCTCGGTGGCCGTTAGTCGTCCTCCTCGGGGGCGTCATCATCATCGACATCGACATCACGCTGGTCGACGTACTGATGCCAAAGATCGCTGAGGCAGCGGCGGCTCTTTCGGTCAACCAGCCAGAACGACCAGCCGTTTTCCGCTGTCCCAGTCACGGCTCGCGCCGCTGCGGATGGCGTGGTGTGCCGGACCCCGCCGATGTCGAGAACCCCGTCAGGCAGGACGATTGCGGTTCGCTCGGCTACCCGCGCCCGTCGGGCATGCAGGGTCGGCAATCTTCGTGGTCGAGGACGACTCCCAGGCGGGCCTCGACCACGTCGGCGGCCACCGCGCCCCGATCCAGATCATCAGCCCCTGGGCCCAGCGCGGCGTCGTCGACAGCCACTACTACACGCAGATCACGATGATCCGGACCATCGAGCAGATCCTCGGGATCCACCCGATGAACCAGAAGGACAGCGCCGCCAGCCCGATGCGTCAGGCGTTCACCCAGAACGCAGACTTCACGCCGTTCACCGCGCTGCCGAACCGGACCTCGCTGACCGCGGGTCTGGCCACCCCGCCTGCCTGCGGCGTGGACACCCCCGCGCCGCAGAACCCCCTCGCCGCAGCCGTGCCGCCGGCGACGGTGCCGGCGGACAAGCAGCAGGTGGCAGCGCAGTGGGACGAGTGGAAGTCGCACCAGCGGCTGACCGGGCCCGACGCCAAGCCCGACTACGCGAACCCCGCGCAGATGAACCACTTCACGTGGTACCAGGCGCACGCGTGGACGAAGCCGTACCCCGGCGAGGACAAGATCTTCGCGCCGGAGGACGTGCCGGGCGCCTACATCCCGTCGGCGAGTCCGACGGCTGACGTAGGCTGATCGCCTCAAAGGGGCCCCTGGCCGGCATGACCGCTGGCCAGGGGCCTCTTCGTGCCCTGCCCGGCCTCCGTCGAATTTCTTCGATCGAAGGTGAACCGGGTGTACCAGGGGTGCGTGCCTACCAGTGAGACCCGAGGTCCCGGCGCGCCTTCCCCGACGATCGTTCTGCGGGCTGTCGACCTCGGGCCATGCCGGGTGTCCACGGCGGGAGACCCGGTAGCCACCAGCAGACTCGCCCGGACGCAACGGCCCCCCGGCCGTCGGCCGCGCCCGGATTGAACGGAAGGGGGAGCACCACAACCCAACCGCGCCAAGCGGCGGCAGTCGGATGGCACGCCGGCCCCCGCCGCCCGCAGAACACTCGCCACCACTCGGGCAAGAGGGAGTTTGGCATGCACGCACGACCTCGCCGTACCGTCGTCCCACGCCGCAAGACCCTGCAAGTGCCGAATGGATCACCCAACGGCCGCGTAACACCCGCCCGCCGCCGAACCCGAGCCGCCACCGTGATGCTGGCCCTGGCCGCATCAGCCCTGTCCATGACCGCCATCGGCGCCCCAGCCCACGCCGAGGGCGGCCCGACAATGCTCGACCCGAAGCTGGCCGTGCGGACTGCCGCAACGGGGTTGACCAGCCCCACCGGCCTGGCATTCATCGGCGACAACGACATGTTCGTGCTCGAGAAGACGACCGGGCGGATCCAACGCGTGGTCAACGGAGCCGTCGCCAGCACGCCACTGGACCTTGCCGTCAACTCCGGCTCCGAGCGAGGCCTGCTCGGGATCGCCCTACACCCCAACTTCCCCGCGAACCCCGGGGTCTACCTGTACTGGACGGAGAGCACGACCGGCGCGGACACCACCGTCCTCAGCGAAACCCCACTGCTCGGCAACCGGGTCGACCGGTTCGTGTGGAACGGCAGCACACTCACCTTCGACCGCAACCTGATCCGCATCCGAGCCCGTCAGGAGGACGCCGGCCAGCCCGCACGCGCCAACCACAACGGCGGAGTGATCGACTTCGGCCGCGACGGGAAGCTGTACACCTTCACCGGCGACCTCGGCCGGCGTGGCCACCTGCAAAACCTCACCTGCGGCCCCACCGCCGTCTGCCCCGGACCGACCGTGCCCGACGACCAGTTCGGCGGCCCGCAAACAGACAACGCCCACCTCAGCGGCGTCGTCCTGCGCCTCAACGACGACGGCACCACACCCACCGACAACCCCTTCTACGGTCCCGGCGCCGCCATGGGCGGCGAGGTCGGCGCCACCTTACAGAAGATCTTCTCCTACGGTCACCGCAACGGCTTCGGCATGGCCGTCGACCCCGACACCGGCAACGTGTGGATGCAGGAGAACGGCGACGACAGCTTCAGCGAGATCAACCGGCTGGAGCCGGGCATGAACGGCGGCTGGATCCAGATCGCAGGACCGGTGCAGCGCGTCGCCCAGTTCAAGGAGATCGAGACGACGTTCGGCGGGCAGAACCTTCAGCAACTGCGCTGGCCGCCGAGCAACATCGCCGACAGCACGCAACAAGCGCTCGGCAGGCTGTACATGCTCCCCGGGGCGCACTACAGCGATCCCGAGTTCAGCTGGAAGTGGGAGGTCGCACCCGGCGGGATGGGCTTCCTCAACAGCCGAGCGCTCGGGCCGCAGTTCAAGGGTGACCTGTTCATGGGCGCCGCGACGCCCGCCCTCAACGGCGGCTACCTGTTCCACTTCAACCTGACCGGCAATGGCCAGAAGATCGCCGTCGACGACCCACGACTGAACGACCGGGTGGCGGACAACCTCGCCAAGCACGAGATCACCGAGAGCGAGAGCCTTCTGATCGGCCGTGACTTCGGGGTCGTCACGGACATCGAGACCGCCCCGGACGGGAACCTGTCCGTCCTCTCGCTGACCAACGGCGCGGTCTACACGGTCTACCGCCGCTGACGAGTGTCAAACCTGACCCGGTGACCCGCCCGCCCGGCATGTCGGACGGGCGGGTCACCCGCGAAGCGGCGGTGCCGACCATCGAAGTGGTCAGCCCATCTCGGGGCGCCGACATCGACGCAGCCCGGACCTCGGAGCCAGACGACTCGGCGACAGCGCCCCTCGCAACCGGAACCCGATCCGAACTGGCTGCAACGTCGAGCAGGCATCAACTAGGCGTTCGACCAAGAGACGTCACCGCTCGATCTGGTGACCCCATCGCCCGGGTCCCGTCGGGCATACCCTGCGCTGCCTCGACCAGCCGGACAAGGGCGCGCTTCTCGATGTCACACCGGCGATGGTCGGGTCGGGTCCAGCAGCTCTCTTACCCCGCCCCGGTCGAGTTGGCCGTGTCAGCCGATCGACCGCCGCCGGTTTCGCGGGCCGAAATTGGGGAGCAGGTTGGGAGCAACCGGGTGCACTGAACGGCGTTAAACAGCGCTCAACGGCACTGAACGGCATCCAACTGCACCCACCACGACGTGCGGGTCCTCGTTTTCGCAGGTCAGAGTAGGTGCGGCGTCCTGTTTCACACAGCAGTGCTCAACGGCTCTGAACGTACTTCAACTGCTGCCTGCGTCGCCTGGTGGGGGAGTGTGAGCCGCTCGGGGCGGTAAGGACCCGGTGTGGCGGCTGGGCCTTGCGTTGGGAGCAGATTGGGTGCAGGCCGGCGAAGTGGTCACCGCAGCGAAGAGCTCACTAGGCTGTTTCCCGGTCAGGCTGCTGACCAGCAACGATGCCGCGCTTCGGGCCGCTTGACCTCCCAGTAGAGGTCGAAGGGGTCACGTACTGCTGCCCCCAGGCTGTCTGACGCCGGCCAGTGCCACGGGACGCCGAAAATCACCGCGGCAGCGCGGCGTAGGTCGATGAGTAGCGTTGGGGTCGATCGTCCTGGAGCTGTCGGCGGTCCCTTCATCTGAGACACCGATCCCACCGGCGATGCCTTGACCAGGCCCTTCTGGTTGGAGAACTCTTCGGCGGCACCGAAGGAGACAGCGGTACTGCGCGACTGACATGAATCCGGGGTGTCCGGCTGGCAGGCGTCACACCCCCGCTTATGTCGTGCACTCGTGGGACCTCGACCAGCAGCGTCGCGGGACGCGTACGGATGGCCGCCACTGCCTTGGCCAGGGCCGCAGCGGATCTTCGTCCTCACCGACATCTGGCAGCGACGGCAGCGAAATTTGGTGGTCTGGCGGCGGCAGTCCGCGCCGCTCAGCGCGGGAACGGTGCCACACCAAGCTCACAAGGTCGTTGTTGCGCTCGTCGGGGAGGCGGCCCAGACGAGGGTAGGCGCCGTCGTTGACCGTCTTGCCGTCGCCGTCTAGAGAGGGTGCCGCGAGGCGACGGGCAACCCGCGATACCCCGGAACGCAGTCGGCGCTTCCGCCCGGCCGGTAACCCGCCCCTGTGCAACTTGGCCTGGTCGAGTCACAGGTTTCCCTGAGGCGGCTGCCGGACCCGGCCACCCCGTCAGGATTGGGGCGAGGTCAGGTTCCGTATCAAACGGGCAAAACCTACCGCCGAAAGACCGGGCAGGCGTCCGGCAGGTGTCCCCAAGAAATCTTGTCTTAACACTTGTGCTCCCAAGAGTTCACATCCTAGGCTGCGAACATCACAGATCTTCTTGGGCGTTTCCCCACACGCTCGCCGCCCCTGCGGCAACCCCCGATTTGAGGTGACTGTATGAGTTCCGAGAAGGGACATCGGTCGAGATCGATGAAAAGGCTCGTGGGTCTCGCCGTCATTGCTGCCCTCCTGGTTGCGGCGGCGCTCGACACCAAGTTCCTCTCGCCCCAGCAGGCGGCGGAGCTGAACCCGGCACCGTTCAATGCGGAAAGCTACGCTGCGAAAGCATTTCCCGAGGTCGCGGGCGCAATCAAGGAGAAGGCAACGGACCTCGAGGTGCTGGCGCCAGCCGTCGAAGCGGACCCTGCGGCCGCCGGCAAGCAGTACGGCCAGGACCTGGGCAGTGGTTCCTACGCCATTCCGGTCAAGGTGACCGGCACGGTGGACCAGGTCGATGAGAACTTCATGCAGCTGAAAGTCTCCGGCGTGCCGGACAGTACCGCGGTTCGCGTCCCGGTGGGGCCGGCCCTCAGTGGAACGCCGGTCCGGGACGCCACTGGAACCATCAAGTTTGGTGATTTCGCAGGACAGAGTGATTACCAGTCGGTGGCCAACCAGTTCAAGCTCCGGATGCAGCAGGACGTGCTCGCCAAGATCGACCCGGCGTCGCTGAAGGGCAAGCGAGTGACGGTCTACGGAGCCTGGTCGACGGGGGGACCGCCGAAATCCTTCGTCATCCAGCCGGTCGAAATCGAGGCGCGGTCGTGATCGCGCCCAGCGCGTCCTCGGTACCCGGTGACGCGCCTCCCGGCATGGACGACGACGTGGTGCTGCGCGCGGTCGACATCACCAAGACATACGGTGTCACCCGAGCGCTGAAGGGCGTCAACTTCGAGGTGCGACGTGGGAAAGTCACCGTTCTGTTTGGTGAAAACGGCGCCGGCAAGTCCACGCTGATGAAGATCCTCTCCGGCGTCGAGCGGCCGACGAGCGGCCACCTCGAACTCGACGGCAAGGTTGTCGACCTGCGGTCGACCACCCAGGCGGTCGACCGCGGCATCTCGATCATCCACCAGGAGCTCAACCTCTGTCCGAACCTGAACGTCCGGGACAACATCTTCGTCGGGCGCGAGCTGCGCTCGCGCCGCGGTGGCGTGGCCTACGCGCGCGAGGGGGAGATCACCCGAGAGCTCATGGCGAGGCTGGAGGAGGACATTGCACCCACCACCCTGGTGGCTGACTTGCGCCTCGGTCAGCAACAGGTGGT
The DNA here is from genome assembly GCF_036059255.1 of Micromonospora sp. NBC_00389. Lineage (NCBI taxonomy): Bacteria > Bacillati > Actinomycetota > Actinomycetes > Micromonosporales > Micromonosporaceae > Micromonospora > Micromonospora sp. NBC_00389. The sequence goes on from NZ_CP107947.1 coordinate 4,534,447, forward strand.
GGAGATCGCGCGGGCCCTCGCCACCAACGCTCGAATCCTGATCATGGATGAGCCGACATCAGCGTTGAGCGCGGCCGAGGTCATGGTCCTGTTCAAGGTCATTCGCGAGCTGAAGTCCCAGGGCGTGGCGATCGTGTACATCTCCCACCACCTTGAGGAGGCGATCGAGATCGCCGACCACGCGGTGGTCTTCCGCGACGGGGCGCTGGTCGCCAAGAAGGACGCGGCCGACATCGACCTGCCCTGGGTGGTGTCCAAGATGGTCGGGCGCGCCGCCGAGTACGACTTCACCGGCGAGCCGCGCGGCCACGGGGAGGTCGCCCTTTCCATCGAGAAAGTCCGGGTACCCGATCCGGACGCCAGCGGTCGGTTGGCAGTCAACGACGTCTCGTTGCAGGTGCGCGCCGGAGAGATCGTGTGCCTCTACGGTCTGATGGGCGCAGGCCGTACCGAATTGTTGGAAGCGCTTGCCGGGCGGCAGCCCATCGCGGCCGGCCGGGCGCTCCTGGAAGGCCGGGATCTGCGTCGGCTCTCGATCGAGGAGCGGATCTCCGGCGGCATCGGGCTCGTCCCCGAGGATCGCCAGCGCGACGGTCTCGTCCAGCTCATGTCCGTCGGGGCGAACATGTCGCTGTCCAGCCTGCTGTCCATGGTCAAACGCACGTTCGTCTCCCGCGGCAGGGAGAACGCCGACGTCCAGACCATGATCAAGGAGGTGCGGGTGAAGACCGCCGGACCGGGTGCCCCGCTCACCTCCCTCAGCGGCGGCAACCAGCAGAAGGTCGTCATCGGCAAGATGCTGATGACCCGGCCCAAGGTCCTGCTGCTCGACGAGCCCACCCGCGGCATCGACGTCGGAGCGAAGGGCGAGATCTTCGCCCTGCTGTTCCACGAGGCGCGCAAGGGTCTCGCCGTGCTGTACGCGACGTCCGAGATCAGCGAGGCGCTGACCGCCTCGCATCGGCTGGTCGTCATGTCGAAGGGCCGCATCGTGCGGGAGTTCGACCCGGGCACCGCCACTCGAGAGGAAGTCATGGCCGCCTCCGGCGAGCCCGAGCCTGAGGCCCTACACATCGGAGCATCGGAATGAGCGACACACAGGCCGCCATCGGCCCTCGGATCCTCGGCCGTCGGGTGAACCTCAACAAGCTGCTCGTCGAGGGACGGGCCCTGGTAGCGCTGGCGATCATCATCATCGTCTTCTCGTCGCTGTCGTCAAACTTCCTGCAGCCGGACAACCTCATCCTGATGACCCGGCACGTCGCCATGAACGCGATCCTGGCCATCGGCATGCTGATGGTGATCCTCAACGGCGGCATCGACCTCTCGGTCGGCTCCACCGTCGGCCTGTCAGGCGTGATGGCCGGCTATCTGCTGCAGGGCTCCAACGTTCCCTTCTCGGACATGGTCGCCTACCCGTCGGTGTGGGTGGTGATCCTGGTCTCGCTGGCGGTGGGGGCCCTGGTCGGCTATGTCAACGGGCTGCTGGTCGCCCGGCTGAACGTCGCGCCGTTCATCGCCACCCTCGGCATGCTCTATGTCGCCCGTGGCATCGCGCTGCTGATCACCAACGGGGAGACCTTCACCAAGCTGCGCGGTGAGGAGACACTGGGAAACAGAGGCTTCATCCCGGTCCTCGCCGGCACCCCGCTCGGCATTCCCATGCCGGTGTGGCTGATGGTCGTCTTCGCCATCGTGTTCTCCCTGGTGCTCAACCGCACCGCGTTCGGCCGGTGGCTCTACGCCACCGGTGGCAACGAGCGAGCGGCGGAACTGTCCGGCGTACCGGTGCGGCGGGTCAAGGTCCTCATCTACGTCATCTCCGGCTTCTGCGCCGGCACCGTCGGTCTGCTGCTCGCCGCCGACCTGCCGGCAGCCACCCCGCGGGGCGGCGAATTCTACGAGCTCAATGCAATCGCGGCGGTGGTCATCGGCGGCGCCGCCCTCTCCGGTGGCCGAGGCACGATCCGGGGAACACTCATCGGCGCTTTCGTCATCGGCTTCCTCGTTGACGGTCTCGTCCTGGTCGGGGTGTCCGTCTTCTGGCAGCAGGTGATCAAGGGGGCGGTCATCATCCTCGCCGTCGCTGTTGACCAGATCCAGCAGATGCTGCAGAAGCGCCGCGACCTCAAGCGCGCCGCCGCCCCGAACCCGCCGGCCGACCCTACGTCCACTGCCGGCGACCCGGCACTGGCCGGTGCCCGGTGACGTCGTTCCACCCGTTCACAGACGTCCATCCCCCATCCCCCATCCCTCGAAAAAGAAGGTGTTCGATGAAGCGCAGACTCGCCCTGCTCGCCCTGCCGATGGCGGTGGTTTTCGGCGTCGCCGCTTGTGGCGGCTCCGGCTCCGGCTCCGGCGGCGACAAGGCAGGCGGAACCGTCGCCGTCATCACGGTCGACCCCTCCAACCCGTACTGGAAGGCCGAGGTCGACACTGCGGTCGCCGAGGCCAAGAAGCTCGGGTACGACACCACGGTCGACGCCCACAACAACGACCCCGACAAGCAGAACCAGTTCATCGACGGGGCCATCTCGAAGAAGGTCAAGGCGATCATCCTCGACCCGGCCGGCGCCAAGGAGAGCGTCGGGGCGGTGCGGAAGGCCACTGACGCCGGTATCCCGGTGTTCCTGGTCAACGCCGAGATCGCCGAGCAGGGCATCGCGAAGTCCCAGATCGTGTCCAACAACGCTCAGGGCGCCACCGTAGGTGCTCAGGAGTGGGCCAAGGCCATGGGCGGCAAGGGCAAGTACGTCGAGCTCTTCGGCAACCCGACCGACAACAACGCCAAGGTCCGCTCCGACGGTTACGCCGAGGTGCTGGCCCAGTACCCGGACCTGAAGTCGGTGCAGCGGGAGACCGCGAACTGGGATCGGGCGGAGGGCAAGCAGAAGATGGAGGTCATGCTCCGGGCGCACCCCGACATCACCGGCGTGGTGGCCGGCAACGATGAGATGGCCCTCGGCGCGATCCAGGCACTCAAGGATGCCGGCAAGCTGTCGAAGATCAAGGTTCTCGGGTTCGACGGCAACCAGGACGCGGTCAACGCCGTCAAGGCGGGGGAGATGGTGGCCACCGTGCTGCAGCCCATCGTCCAGGGCACCACGCTCGCGGTGCAGCAGGCCGACCAGTTCCTCAAGAACGGCAAGACCGGTGCGGCCCAGGAGAAGCAGGCACTGGACTGCGTGCTTGTCACCAAGGACAACGCGGACAAGCTGAACAACTTCGTCGTCGCCGGCTGATCCGGCGGTCCGACGGGCCCTTCCGACGACGCGTCGACGGGTCGGTCGTGGGCCCCGGCAGATGACCTCCATCAAGATGGAGCTTGTCGAAGCGGCACACGGCGAATTGCCGGTGCACGCTGCCAGTCCATGACCGACCCCCGGCCCTGCAAGGGACACCACATGAACAACGCCCGGTCCAACGCCCAGGGAACAGTCCGTCAGCGCGAGCGCAAGACGGAGACGCGGCAACGGCAGATTGCCGAGCGCGTGGCCGCGGAGGGTTCCTGCTCTCCACAGGAACTCGCCAGCGCGTTCAACGTGAGCATCATGACCATCCACCGCGACCTCGAACAACTGGAACGACGGGGGATCGTGCGCCGCTTCCACGGCGGGGTGACCGCACAGCCGTCCGGGGTCTTCGAGTCCCAGATGTCGTACCGGATGATGTCCAGGACCGAGGAGAAGAGTGCCATCGCCGCAGCGGCGATGCGCCACGTCGACGCAGGCATGTCGGTGCTACTCGACGACTCGACCACGGTCATGCACATGATCGAAGGCCTGGGCGAGCGGGCGCCCCTGCACGTCGCGACGACCTTCCTGGAGGGCCTGCGCCGGCTCAGCCAGCTCGCCACCGAGACGGACCTGACCGTCATCGGCCTGGGTGGGGTCTACGACGTACCGCACGACTCCTTTGTGGGACTGCAGACCATCGAACAGATCGCCGGCCTGCAGGCCGACGCTCTGTTCCTGTCGACCTCGGCGATCTCGCTGACCGACGCCTTCCACCAGGAGGAGCGCATCGTGGCCCTCAAACGGGCCATGGTGCAGGCCGCGACCCGGCGGTACCTCCTGGTCGACCACAGCAAGCTCGGCCGGGTCGCCCTGCACAAAATCGTGCCGCTCGACGTGTTCGACCTCGTCATCACCGACGCGGGAGCGGATCCGAAGGTGCTGGCCGCGTGGGACGCGGCGGGCATCCGGTACGAGGTGGCCTCATGACGGTCCACAAGTACCGCCGCACCTTGAGCACACGCGGGCAGGAGAGCTGGCGATGACACACATCTACGACAACCCGGCGGATTTCAAGGACCAGGTGATCGCTGGTTTCGCCGCGGCGTACGGTCGCTATGTCGAGCGGGTGCCCGGGGCGTCGGGCTTCCTCCGGCGGGGCGGACCTCGAGCGGGAAAGGTCAGCCTCGTGGTGGGCGGCGGCTCCGGCCACTACCCGTCGTACTCCGGCACGGTTGGTCCCGGTTTCGCCGACGGCTGCGTGTTGGGCGACGTCTTCGCGTCCCCGTCAGCCGAGCAGATCGTCCGCGTCGCCCGGGCAGCCGACGGTGGCGCCGGCGTGGTGCTGTCCTACGGCAACTACGCCGGGGACCGGCTCAACTTCGGCGCCGCACAGGAGCGGCTGCGGGCGGCCGGTGTGGACTGCCGCAACGTGTACGTAACCGACGACATCGCCTCTGCCGGCCCCGACGAGGCCGACCGGCGTCGTGGCATCGCCGGCACCTTCCTCGTCTACAAGATCGGCGGTGCCGCCGCCGACACCGGATGCGACCTCGACACCGTGGAGCGGGTGATGCGTTCGGCCAACGCCGCCACCTTCTCGTTCGGCGTCGCGTTCGGCGGCTGCACGCTGCCCGGGCGGGCCGAGCCGCTGTTCTCCGTCGACAAGAACCAGATGGAATTCGGCCTGGGCATCCACGGCGAACCCGGCATCCGGGCGGCCTCCTGGGTGCCCGCCGAGGAGTTGGCGAAGGTCCTGGTCGAAGCCGTTCTCGCCGAGCGTCCCGCCGGCGCCGGTGGCCGGGCGGCGGTGATCCTCAACGGACTGGGAAGCACCAAGTACGAGGAACTCTTCGTGCTCTACCGACACGTCCAGCGCCGGCTCGCCACCGCCGGGATCGAACCCGTGCTGCCCGAGATCGGCGAGCTGGTGACCAGCCTCGACATGGCCGGCTGTTCGCTGTCGGTCACGTGGCTGGACGAGGAGCTGGAACGGTACTGGGTTGCACCGGCCGACACCGCCGCCTTCCGTCGCGGTGAAACCTCGGCGCTGCCGGCCTACGAACGGCGGGCCGGCGCGATAGAGCACGAGCGCGGCGACTGTGGTTCGGCCGAGGCAAGCGCCGCATCCCGGGCGGCCGCCGACGTCGCTCGGCGGGCCATCGCAGCGATGGCGGATGTCGTCGTGGAGAACGAGGAGGCCCTCGGCCGCATCGACGCCGTAGCGGGCGACGGCGACCACGGCATCGGCATGGTACGTGGCCTGCGTGCGGCGCAGGTGGCAGCCGAGGCGACCGACGGCGGGGTCGGCGATGTGCTGACCGCAGCCGGGGACGCCTTCAGCGACAAGGCCGGCGGCACCAGTGGCTTGCTGTGGGGAGTCAGCCTCGCCGCCGTCGGTGCCGCCCTCGGAAACACCGACCAGGTAACGCCGGAACGCCTGCGGGATGCCGTTTGTGCCGGCGCGGCGACGATCCAGCGGGTCGGCAAAGCGGAGCGGGGCGACAAGACCATGCTCGACGCGCTGTTGCCCTTCGTCGACGAGCTTGAGGAGCGGCTCGATGCCGGCTCCCCCCTGACCGACGCGTGGCGGGGGGCCGCCGCCGTCGCCGTCGAGGCCGGCGCCGCCACCGCATCCCAGCGCGCGCGGGTCGGCCGGGCGCGACCGCTGGCCGAGCGAAGCGTCGGCACCCCTGACGCCGGCGCTGTCTCCATGGGGCTGATCCTCACCGCCGTCGGGGAGGTGCTCGCGAGCAGGCCGACTGCGGCCGATGAGCAACCGCACTCCCGATCCCTTGCCTCTTCGGCTTGCAGCAACCACCGCCACGGCGGTGCGCGCCCACCCCTCGATGAAGGAGAAGCACGATGACCGCGACAAGCATCCAGCCCGTGCCCGAGACCATGCAGGCAGTCGTCTGCCACGGCCCGGAGGATTACCGCTTGGAGGAGGTGCCGGTTCCGCAGCCGGGCCTGGGCGAAGCGCTCGTCCGCGTCGAGGCCGTGGGCATCTGCGCCAGCGACCTGAAGTGCTACCACGGCGCTGCGAAATTCTGGGGCGACGCCAACCGGCCCGCCTGGGCCGAGACCGAGGTCATCCCGGGCCACGAGTTCGTCGGCGAGATCGTGCAGCTCGACGATGAGGCCGCCCGGCGCTGGGGTGTGGCTGTCGGCGACCGCGTCGTGTCCGAGCAGATCGTGCCGTGTTGGAAGTGCCGGTACTGCGTCCGTGGCGAGTACTGGATGTGCGCGCCGCACGACATGTACGGGTTCAAGCGCCGCAACCCGGGCGGGATGGCGTCCTACATGGTCTTCCCGGCGGAGGCGCTCGTCCACAAGATCAGCAAGGACCTGCCCCCGGCCCACGCCGCCTTCACCGAGCCGCTGTCGTGCGCGCTGCACGCCGTCGAGCGGGCCAACATCAAGTTCGAGGACGTCGTGGTCGTCGCCGGCTGCGGCCCCATCGGCCTCGGCATGATCGCCGGCGCGGCCGCGAAGTTCCCGGTCGAAGTGATCGCCCTGGACATGTCGCCGGCCAAGCTCGAACTGGCCAAGCAGTGCGGCGCCACTCGGACCATCAACATCTCCGAGCAGGACGCCGTGGCGCTGATCAAGGAACTCACCGATGGCTACGGTGCGGACGTCTACCTGGAGGGCACCGGGCATCCCTCGGCGGTGGCGCAGGGTCTGAACCTGCTCCGCAAGCTCGGCCGCTACGTCGAGTACAGCGTCTTCGGCTCCGACGTCACCGTCGACTGGAGCATCATCAGCGACGACAAGGAGCTGGACGTGTTGGGCGCCCACCTGGGTCCGCACTGCTGGCCGGCGGCCATCCGGATGCTCGAGTCCGGGAAGCTGCCGATGGACAAGATCTGCACCCACCAGCTCCCTTTGAGCAAGTTCCAGGAGGGGCTCGACCTGGTCGCCGAAGGCACCAAGTCGATCAAGGTTTCCCTGATCCCCGGCTGACATCGCCGGCCGCAGGGGACGACCCGCTGCCACCCACGCCCCTCAAGGAGTGCAGATGACCCGCATCTTCGACGACCCCGCGAACTTCACCGACGACATGCTGGTGGGCTTCCTCGACGCCAACGCCCGGTACGTGACGGGGGTGCCGGGCGGGGTGGTTCGGGCCACCACCACCCGGCCCGGCAAGGTGGCGGTCGTGGTGGGCGGCGGCTCCGGCCACTATCCCGCGTTCTGCGGCATCGTCGGGCCAGGCTTCGCCGATGGCGCTGTCGTCGGCAACGTTTTCACCTCCCCATCGGCGGCCGATGCGGCGTCGGTTGGGCGTGGCGCCGACGGCGGTGCCGGCGTGGTGTTCAGCACCGGCAACTACGCCGGTGACGTGATGAACTTCAACCAGGCGGTGCAGCGGCTCGCCGCCGAGGGGATCGAAGCGCGGTACGTGCTCGTCACCGACGACGTGGCCAGCGCCCCGGCGACGGAACGGTCCCGGCGGCGGGGCATCGCGGGCGACTTCACGGTGTTCAAGGTGGCCTCCGCGGCAGCCGAGGAGGGCTACGACCTTGACGGCGTCGTACGCGTGGCGGAACACGCCAACGGCCGCACGCGTACCCTCGGCGTCGCGTTCGACGGGTGCACGATGCCGGGCGCGCGGGAGCCGCTGTTCATGGTGGAGCCCGGCCGGATGGGGCTCGGTCTCGGCATCCACGGCGAGCCCGGCATCGCCGACGAGGCACTGCCCCGGGCGGCGGACCTCGCCCGGACGCTTGTCAACGGGGTGCTCGCCGAGCAGCCGGACGGTGCCGGGACGAGAGTCACGGCGATCCTGAACGGGCTGGGCCGCACAAAGTACGAGGAACTCTTCATCCTCTGGGCCACGGTGAGCCGGCTGCTGCGCGAGGCCGGACTCGACGTTGTCGAACCCGAGGTGGGGGAGCTCGTCACCAGCCTTGACATGGCGGGCTGCTCGCTAACCCTGATGTGGCTCGACGACGAACTGGAGCGGCTATGGTCCGCTCCGGCCGACACCCCGGCGTACCGGAAAGGGGCCGGAACGGTGGCCGGGGCGACCGGCGAGCGCCGCCGCGCGTCCGATGCGACGACCGCCATCGCCGGCGAGCGGGATCCGGCTATCGTGCCGGACCGTTCGGAGCGGCCCGCCGACGAGGCGGCCCTTAGATGTGCGGCCACCGCCCTCACCGCCCTAGAGGCGATGGCGCACGCCGTGGGCGAGGCCGAGGAGGAACTTGGCCGCCTCGACGCCGTCGCCGGAGACGGGGACCACGGCCGGGGAATGGTCCGGGGGAGCGCGGCCGCCGTACAGGCCGCACGCCATACCCTCGACGCTGGAGCCGGCCCGGGTTCCCTTCTCATCGCCGCAGGCGATGCGTGGGCGTCCAAGGCGGGCGGGACGTCGGGGGTGCTGTGGGGCGCGGCGATCGCGGCGATGGGCCGACGCGTCGGCGATGCCGGACGACCTGACGAGGCGACCGTGGCGGCCGGCGTGCGTGACGGGTACCTCAGCCTTATCAGCACCGGCGGCGCCAAGCCCGGCGACAAGACGATGCTCGACGCGCTGCTGCCCTTCACCGAGTGGCTTTCTACCGCGGTGGCTGCGGGTGAACCACTGGCCACGGCATGGGCGGAGGCCGCCCGGGAGGCGGAGCGTGCCGCCGAGGCGACGGCCTCGCTACGGCCGCAGGTGGGCAGGGCCCGCCCGCTGGCCGAGCGCAGCCTCGGCACCCCGGACCCCGGCGCGGTGTCGATGGCGCTGTGCCTGCGTGCGGTCGCAGACGTACTTGGAGACGGGCACTGAAACAGGGCGGGACGGCTGCCGTCGGCTGCGGCGCAGCAGTGACAAGCAAGGAGAAGGCAATGTCTGACAAGCTACGTATTGTGCTCGGCAGCGATGACGCCGGTGCGCGCTACAAGACGCAACTGACGGCGGACCTGCGGGCCGACGACCGGGTGAGCGAGGTCATCGACCTCGGCGTCGACCAGGACGAGGACACCCACTACCCGCACGTTGCCGCGGCGGCGGCCCGGCTCATCGCCGAGGGAAGGGCCGACCGGGCCCTGCTCATCTGCGGCACCGGCCTCGGAGTGGCGATCACCGCGAACAAGATCCCCGGAATCCGAGCAGTGACCGCCCACGACAGCTACTCCGTGGAGCGGGCGGTGCTGAGCAACAATGCGCAGGTGCTTTGCATGGGCGAGCGGGTGGTCGGCTTGGAGGTCGCCCGCCGGCTGGCGAAGGAGTGGCTGGGCTACCGCTTCGACCCCGGATCCGCCTCGGCAGAAAAGGTCGCCGCCATCAGCGAGTACGAGTCCGGAACCGAGGCGTGAAGGACGGCGATCGTGGGTGACCGGGCCGGTGTCCGCGCTGTCGTGGTGGGCAGCCTGAACGCCGATCTCGTCACCGAGGTGCCCCGAATCCCGCCGGTCGGGCAGACGCTGCAGGCCACCGCGGTGCGTCGGTCGGCCGGCGGCAAGGGCGCGAACCAGGCTGTGGCGCTCGCCCGGCTGGGCGCAACGGTCGACATGGTCGGCGCCGTCGGGAACGATGCCGACGGCCGGAGGATGCTGGATGAGCTGGCCGCAGCCGGCGTGTCGGCCCGCCATGTCGCCGTCGACGCCCACGAGCCGACGGGACTCGCCCTGGTCATGGTGGATGCCAACGGTGACAACGCCATCGTGGTCGTGCCGGGCGCGAACGACAGCGTGGACAAGGCAGCCGTGCCGGCTGGCGGCGGGGCGATCGACGGGTGCGACGTGCTGCTCGCGCAGCTCGAGATTCCGATGTCGGCAGTGGAGGCGGCTCTAAGCCGCGGAGCGGCGTGCGGGGCACTCGTCGTGCTCAATGCGGCGCCGGCGCGGCCCCTGCCCGACGAACTGCTGGCACTCGTGGACGTACTCGTCGTCAATGAGCACGAAGCGCGGGAGCTGTCCGACCGTACCGATGTGGAGGCGGCGGCCGTCCACCTGTGCGGCCGCGGCGCCGCTGCAGTCGTGGTCACGCTCGGTGCCGACGGCGCCCTGATGCTGCGCGGCGACGAACGCGTCACCGCCGCGGGCTTCCCGGTGCGTCCGGTCGACACCACCGGAGCGGGTGACTGCTTCGTCGCCGCGCTCACGATGGCCCTCGCCGCACGTCGCCCCCCAGCGGATGCCCTCCGCTTTGCCAACGCCGCCGCCGCGGTGGCGGTGACCCGCCAGGGCACGCAGTCCGCTATGCCGAGCCGCGACGAGGTGGAGGCGTTCCTCGCCAGCCACCCGCTCGCCTGAGCACTGACGAGGAAGGGGTCTGTCGACCATGCTCTGGATCGGTACGAGCTGGAAGATGAACAAGACCATCGGGGAGAGCCGCGACTACGCCCGGCGGCTGGCCGCGGCACTGGCCGAGGCGCCGCTGCCCCAGGGAGTGCAACCCTTCATCCTGCCGCCGCACACCAGTCTCGCGGCCGTCCGCGACCAGCTCGCCGGCGCGCCCGTGATGCTCGGCGCACAGAACGCGCACTGGGCAAAGGAGGGGGCTTGCACGGGCGAGATCTCCATGCGCATGGTCGCCGACGCGGGCGCCCAAGTCGTCGAAATGGGCCACTCCGAACGGCGGGAGCAGTTCGGGGAAACCGATGAGACCGTGGCGCGCAGGGCCCGCGCGGCCGTCGACCTGGGCCTGCTGCCGCTGATCTGCGTCGGTGAGCCGCGGTCGGTCCGCGCGGCCGGTCGCGCGGAGCGGTTCGTCACCGAGCAGGTACGGGTGGCCCTGTCCCTGCTGCGTCCCGACGAGATCGGAGGAGCGCTGATCGCGTACGAGCCGGTGTGGGCCATCGGCGCTCGCGGAACACCTGCGACCCCCGAGCAGGTCGCGCCTGTCATGGACCTGATCGCCGAAGAGGTCCGCCGTCTCAGCGACGGAGGCGGATGCCACGCCCTGCTGTATGGGGGGGGCGTCGACCTCGACAATGCCGCCCTCCTGCTGCGTGACACGCCCGCGGACGGGCTCTTCGTCGGCCGGGCCGCCTGGGGTGTCGACGGATTGCTGCAACTGCTCGCGATCGGAAGTCGGCACGTCGAGGTCGCTGCCGCGTAGGCGCTTCGCGGCCGCCAATCGCCTGCCACTGGTGGCCCCTCGCCGCGATCGCTAAATCCGCTGGGGTCCTGTTGCGTTGCCGGATCGATGAACGCGTTGTCCCCCGGGGGGGCCGAGGTCAGATCGCCTGGGCGAGCTCAGCAAACGCCGTCGACACCCGCGTTGCCGGCGGGGCATCGACGGCGAGTTCGTAGTGGCCACGTCGTAGGTTCTGCATAAGGCGTGTCCAGCGATGATCACCTGCGTTGTCCTGTCGGTTCGTAGTCCGCGCATCGGTCTCAACCGGTGTTTGAGCTGGCTGTGGTCGGCCTCGATCGGGTTGTTCGCGTACTGCTCGACGTGGTGCCACGCCTGCGGGATCAGCTCGTCGAGCACTCTGCGGTAGACCGGCGCGGCGTCGGTGGGTGTGAGTATGCGGTTGATCGACTTGGTGGAGCGCCTAGACCAGCTCCCCGATGAGGCGACGATCTACGCCGGCCGACCCTGGTCCCCGGAGGCGCGCGCCGAGGCTGTGGTGGACGATGAGAACCAGCGGCCTGACTACCTGCTTGAAGTCAGCCTGGCGCGTGAGGTGCTTGAGGTCTGGTCGGCGTGGCGCGGTGGCCGAACACCAAGCCCAGCCGAGGCGTGCGCCGCCGTAATCCACTACGCGGAATGGGACGCCTACTTGCCGGTGGAGGAGTAGCCGTCAGCCGCCCCTTGACCGAGCGGTCCGTATCTAGTCGGCAAGAGGTCGACGCACAGCGGGGGAGTGGTGTGAGATGTCGGAAGCATTTCCGCTGCTAGACCCCCACGTGCCAGGGCGGCGGGGCGCATTTTGATCTCACAATCCCTCGGTCGCCACGTCGGTCTTGACGAACGCCATTGAGACTCGTCCGGTCGGGCGCTCCACCTTGTCCCCGCCCGGGGAGCCTGGACGGTCTGCGACTGCCCGACGAGGAAATCCGCACCGGGGTAAGTTGCTCTGGTGATAGCACCCGCGTGGGAAGAGATCTCAAGCGAGCGCTACGAGGACTTTTGGGCACCGTTTCAGGCCAGGTTCGACTTTTCTCCTCGCTACACCGAACCGGGTCCCGCGATCGTCGAGCCCCAGCCCTCGGTAACCATCGACCTCGGCCCACTGTTCACCAGCCCGCGCCCTACGTTCGCGGCGGGCCGAGCGGCGGTCAACGCCCTCGCGCTACTGGCCATGACGCAGGCCTTTCCCGACTCCGAGCGGATCCTCGTGCTGGATTGGCAACATCCCAGTTAATGGTTCTGGCCCCACCGAGAGGCCACCGGCGACGACCAGGTGTGGCCGGCGAGGCGGGCGTGGCCGGTCGAGGTGTTTCCGGACGGGGACTACTACGCCTTCCTCACGGAGGACATGACCGAAGGCACCTTCGGCCACCGTGGGAGCAGACCCTCTGCATCTTCCGCCCCCGCCTGAGGCCGAAGCTGGAACCTCTGCTCACCAACTGGTTGCCGGTCAAGCGTTCATACCGGTGATCTTTGCAAGGCAGGGGAGTGGCGTGCCCGTTGCGTGGCCGTTGGCGCGGGAGTCGAGGGTCAACGGCGGTCAGCTTCTGGGCGTGGGTGCCGGCATGGCGACGCAGGTCAAGCCAGGTCACTGCCCCGCGACTCCCGGGCGTGTCCACACTTTCTAAACCGTGTGTCGCAGGTTCGAATCCTGCCGGGGGCACCAGGTCAACGCCTTGATCAACGATCGCTGTTCCGCCTTCCGGGGCTTCGTGCCCGCTGCGTGCCCGATCGCTTTGCCGCCTTCGCCCTGCTCGCGCCCAGGTGCTCGGCGACCTCAGCGTCCCGTCCGTCGACCGGCTGCCGGTTCGATTAGCTGTCAGGTGAGCCGGTGGTCGAGGGCGGTGTGGCGGCGGCCGGCGCCGACGGTGCGCACGGCGGCGGCGAGAGCCCGCCGCGAGCCGATGAGGACGACGAGTTTCTTGGCGCGGGTGACGGCGGTGTAGAGCAGGTTGCGTTGCAGCATCATCCAGGCGCTCGTGGTGAGGGGGATGACCACTGCGGGGTATTCGGAGCCCTGGGATCGGTGGATGGTCATGGCGTAGGCGTGGGCGAGTTCGTCGAGTTCGTCGAAGTCGTAGTCGATGCTTTCGTCCTCGTCAGTGCGCACCGTGAGGGTCTGTTCGTCTGGGGAGAGGGCGGTGACGATGCCGAGGGTGCCGTTGAAGACACCAGCCTGGCCCTTGTCGTAGTTGTTGCGAATCTGGGTGACCTTGTCGCCGATGCGGAACACCCGCCCACCCATTCGCCGCTCCGGCTGGCCCTCGCGGTGCGGGGTGAGGCGCTGCTGGAGCAGGGTGTTGAGTGCGCCGGCGCCGGCGGGGCCGCGGTGCATGGGGGTGAGGACCTGAACGTCCCGGCGCGGGTCGAGCCCGAACTTTGCGGGGATGCGGGTGCATGCGACGTCGACGGTCAGAGCGGCGGTGGCGTCGGTGTCGTCGCAGGCGAACAGGAAGAAATCCGACAGGCCTTCCAGGAGGGGTGAGCGGCCGGCGTTGATGCGGTGGGCGTTGGTGACGACGCCGGACTGGGCGGCCTGGCGGAAGATCTGCGTCAACCGCACCCGCGGGATCGCGGGGGCGGCGAGTAGGTCGCGCAGGACCTCTCCGGCGCCGACGGAGGGGAGTTGGTCGACGTCACCGACCAGCAGTAGGTGCGCGCCGGGCGGAATAGCTTTGACGAGTTTGTTGGCCAGAATCAGGTCGAGCATGGAGGCCTCGTCGACGACGAGCAGATCCACGTCGAGGGGGTTGTCCCGGTCGTAGGAGGCGTCGCCGCCGGGGCGTAGTTGCAGCAGCCGGTGCACGGTGGCCGCGGGGTGCCCGGTGAGCTCGGACAGTCGTTTGGCGGCGCGGCCGGTCGGGGCGACGAGGGTGACCTTGGCTTTCTTAGCGGCGGCGAGTTCGACGATCGAGCGGACGGTGAAGCTCTTGCCGCAGCCCGGCCCGCCCGTCAGCACCGCCACCTTCGACGTCAGCGCCAGGCGGACGGCCTGTTCCTGCTCCGGGGCCAGGTCGGCGCCGGTGCGCACCTTCAACCACGCGAGGGCCTTGCCCCACGCAACGCCGGCGAAGTGGGGCAGCCGGTCGGCCCGGTCGTTGAGCAGGCGCAGCAGGGAGCCAGCGAGGGACTGCTCGGCGCGGTGGAACGGCACCAGATACACCGCCTGCACCGGCTCCCCGTCCGGGCCGGGCAGCGTCTCGCGGACGACGCCCTCGTCGGCGGCGAGGTCGTCGAGGCAGCGGGTGACGAGGTCGCCGGGCACGTCGAGGATCTTCGTGGCGTCGGCGACGAGCTGCGTGGCAGGCAGGAAGCAGTGGCCGCTGTCGGTGGCCTCGGACAGGGTGTACTGCAGCCCGGCCATGACCCGCTGGGGGCTGTCGTGGGGGATCCCGACGGCTTGGGCGATGGTGTCGGCGGTCTTGAACCCGATGCCCCACACGTCCGCGGCCAGCCGGTACGGCTCCTTCGTGACCACGCCGATGGAAGCGTCGCCGTACTGCTTGAAGATCCGCACTCCTAGGGACGTCGACACCCCGACGCCTTGCAGGAAGACCATCACCTCTTTGATGGCTTGCTGCTCCTCCCACGCCGCGGTGATCTTCGCGGTGCGTTTCGGCCCCAGCCCGGGCACCTCGACCAGCCGGGCGGGTTCCTCCTCGATCACCTGCAGGGTGTCCAGGCCGAAGTGGGCCACGATCCGCTCGGCGAACACCGGCCCGATACCTTTGACCAGGCCGGAGCCGAGGTAGCGCTGGATGCCCTGGATCGTGGCCGGCAGGACCGTGGTGTACGAGTCGACCTCGAACTGCCGGCCGTACTTCGGATGCGACGACCACCACCCCGACAACCGCAGGCTCTCCCCAGGCTGCGCCCCCAACAACGACCCCACCACGGTCAACAGGTCGCTGCTGCGGTCGGTAGCCACCCGGGCCACGGTGTAGCCCGTCTCCTCGTTGACATACGTCAGCCGCTCCAGCACCGCGTCCAGCGTGGCAAGCGGCACACGGGCGGCGGCGGTCACGGCAACCATCGTGCCGGCTGCCCGATCCGCCCCGCCACCCGCCCCGGTCGGCGGGACTGCCTGCGGCGGTCGGTCCGCTCGCCATACGCGGTGGGCGAGGTACCGCAACAGGTCCAGGATGTGGCGCTTCGCCTCCGCAGGAACGGAATCGGTCGCCAGCCGCTGGCGGATCGCCCTGCTGTCGGCCTCGACCTCACCCGCGCCGCGACCGGGCGCCTGGCTTCCGGAAGGTCCCTGGGCAAGCGACCCTGCGGCAGTGTGGCTCACGGTAGACGCGATCACTTGGTGATCAACTCTCACATCAGCGATGCCTGCGATCACCGCTGGCACTGGCCTTGACCGCACGCGATCAGGCCGCGGCGGTCGCCGGACGTTTGGTAATGCCATCCGGGACGCCGCGATTTCACGGCCGGACTACCTCAAGCGCGTGGGCTCCGGCCTGCTCCGACGGCGGCGACCGTCAGGAGGTGACCGGTGTCGTCGTACCTGTGGGGCTTGCCGGTGGCGACGCCGGGTCGGTGGACGGGGAGCCGCTGGGCGCCGGGCTGCTCGGCCCCGGCGTGCCGCCCGACGGGGTCGGACCAGGTGTGGACGGGGCCGGGGTGGGGCTGCCGGACGGGCTGGGAGTGGCGGTGGGCGGCGGCAACGAGGGGGCGCCGGTCGATCCGGGCGTCGGACGCACCGTCGGCTTCGTGGTCGGTGGCCTGGTGGCCGGGCTCGTGGCCGTCGGCTTCGGTGCGCTGGTCGCCGAGCGCGGAGTCGCCGGGTCGGCGGTCGGCTGGCGCAGCGACTCGGTCTGGGCCACCGGAACGGTCGGTGGTGCGATGTCGGTGGGAGACGGACCGGAGACGACGTCCGCACTGGGCGTCGCCGGGAGATCCGGCGTGGGGGTGGCCGGTGCCGGCCGGAGGTCCGGCGCGTCGGCGGCCCGCGCCTGTACGGCGCCGCCGGAGTCAGCCTCGGCGTCTCCGATCAGCGCGAAGCCGAGGCCCGCTCCGCCGACCAGCAGGGCGGCGAGGGCTCCGGTCGCGACGGGCAGCGCGGCCGAACGGGGTGGGCGGGGACGCCGGTGGGCGGGCAACGAACACTCCTGACCTGCTGGGACGACTGAGCTGGCGCGACGACGTCGACCCCCGACCCTGCCGCCCGCCATGCGCGACCGCCAATGGCCGGACGGCGGAGGTGACCGGGATCACCACCAATCAGGCATGCGGCGGCCGAGGCAGCCACCAGACCGACATGTCGGACGAGCGCGCCGATGCGGCGGAGATCAACGCCCTGTTGCCCGGCTCGCCGAGCCGGAAATGCTGACCGGCATGGAGAAGCGCGGGCGGTCGGCGGCGTGGACCTGGCCATCGACCCGCCGGCCTGGCTGACCGGCTCGGCTGGGGACTGGCGCGTCGCGCTGGACGCCGGGCAGCCGGGTACCAGCCGGCCGCTGCAATTCTCGTCGATGTCGCAGCCGCGCGGGTCGAAGTGGATGCCCAGGCCGCTGCTCAGCATCGGCAACGCGTCCGGGGTGGCCGCCCATCGTCGGGTGCGCTGCTTGCGGGAGGCGACCACGACCTCGCCGGGCAGGTAGGGGTAGATCCTGTCCTGTTCGTCGGCGTCGTCGTGCAGCACCTTGATCGCCGCGCGCAGCCGCGACGGGTTGCCCGGGTCGGCCTCGCCCACCATCGTCCGCGGGTCCTCCGCGGTGATCAGCGGGGCGCCGGTCTCGTCGTCCAGTTCGCCGACGATGACGTAAGACTCGTGCAGCCAGAGCATCTTGTTGTGGGTATCCGAGGCCACCACCGACAGGCCGGCCCGCTCCCAGACCGCCGCGGCCTCGGCGTCGCCGGTGACGTCGGCGTCCCGCGCGGTGCGGAACCCGACCGGGGTCATCCGCTCCGACCCGGCCGAGGTGATCAGCTCGGCGAAGTTCCACCGGCTGTGCAACGCCTCGAAGGACTCCCGGGCCGCCTCCGCGCCCTCGGGCATCGGCGGCGATCCGGCGTAGTAGTTGTGCAGCTTCCACAGCCGCTGGCGCCGGTTCCGGTCGTTGAGCTGGAAGACCAGCCGCTTCATCCACCAGCCGGGAGAGTTGCGCTGCTCCACGTCGATCGGCACGCCGCGCACCTCCTCGGTGCGCGATCGGCTATGGCTAATCGACGGCTTATTAGCGGATTAAATCCGCCATAATCGGCGCCCGAGTGTCAGCGGGCGCCGATACTCTTCACCACGCGGAAGGTCGGGGTCCGAAGGACTTCTGCACCCGGCCGCCCGAGGCAGTGAACGCCGAGGGCAACGACCCCGGGCCTTCCGTCCAAACCTCGGTCCGCGTTCGGGTCGCGGCCCGATGCCGGCGCCGCCCGTATCCCCCGCAACGGGCGGCGTCCGGCATTTACCGGATCCGCTTCGCGGCGTACGCCTTGCGCCGGCGCGGCTTCACGTTGGCGGCGATCGCGTCGCCGCGCGCCTCGAAACTGAGCACCGCGGCCATCACACTGTCGATGCGGCGAGGCGATTTCGGGTAATCCATCCCGATCTGCACCCCAGCGTTCGTGAGCTTGCGGCGAGCATTCGAGGCATGGCGCCACAGCGTCATCGCCAGCACGGCGCCCTGACGAGACACTTACGGTTGCGGGGCCGGCGGTTCGTCCGACCCCGCAACCAATGCGAGGGACGATGACTGAACCACTGGGCAGCGTCGAGGCGCTGCTGGCGCCAGATCACCGCGTCATCATCGTCGCGGGTGTGGCTGCCGAGTTCCTGGACCTGCCCGCCAGGGCCAGCGCGCTTTGCTACGCCAGCGACGACGTCCTGTACCTGTTGAGCGCCTCCGGCTCCTACCACCGTGCCCGGGTGGTGCTCGAGTCGTGGGCCGCCGTCCCGCCCGACGACCGGTGGGACGTGGACGCTCAGCAGCAGGTGACCCTGGCCCTGAGCGACGGCACCGTGCACGTCTCCGGCATGTTGGAGTTCCAGGCCAGCTCGATTCTGACCCTCGGGCCGCCGGGCCGCTACCACGCTCAGGTCAGTGTCACCGGGCGTGCCGAACTGCGCCGGATCGAGGCCCAACCGGACCACCCCATCCCCATCATGGACGTGGAACGGTTCCGGGTCCGCTTTTGGGCTGCCAGGCCGGGCCGTGGGTGACCGTAAGGCTGGGCCGATTAAGTCCGACCCGAGGCCGCCCTCGAACTTCGGTTATCACGAGCCCGACCTTGACGCGCGACTACGGCCTGCGCTGGAGCCGGTGCGCGCGTCGGCTGGTGGATCCCACGCGCGCTCACTGCCACGGTCAGCTCGCGACTCGCCGGCCACCGACGCTTCGACCCCACCATCTACCAGCAGCGCCACGGAGTCGAGTGCGGCCGGTGAGGGCTGCCAGGGCGAGGGTGGTGAGGTGCCGGCTTGCGCGTGCCACGCCCCGAGTTGATCAAAAGCGGATGGTCGGGTCAGTGAGCCGGGCGGCGGTGATGATCTGGCCTATGTGCGACAGCGCCTGGGGCGTATTGCCCAGGTATTCACCCATCACCAGGTCGATCTGCTCGGCGAAGATGCCGAGGTCGTTGGCCTTGGTGCAGGTGCGCTCGAAGAGCTCCGTCGCTCGTTGGTTGTCGCCGGCGAGCACCAGGCACCCCACCAGCCAAAACGAGCACCACACGAAGCCTGCGGGTTCGTTCGCCGAGCGCCGGACGACGCCGTCGGTGGCGAGTTCCCGCTCGATGGCCTCGATCGTCGCCCGCATCCGCCCATCGGTGGCCGGGAGGAAGTTCACCAGCGGCATCAACAGCACCGAGGCGTCCAACTCGTCCGACCCGAAGGCGTCCGTGAAGGCCCCAACCCGCTCGTTCCAGCCCTGCTCCAGCGTGGCCAGCGCGGGCGCGAGGGCGACGGGTAATTCGACCAGCTCGTAGTCGTGGTCGTCGGCGCCGAGGGTGTCGGCGAGTTCGGTGGTGGTGGCGGTGCCGACCGGGGTGGACAGCGAGGTTGCTCGGTAGGCGCGGGCGCCCTCCAGCCCTTCCAGCACGGCCTCCTCGGTGACGCCGAGGTAGGTCGCGATGTCGATGACCTTCGGGGATCGACTCAGCGCGTCAGCTGACGGTTAGGTCGTCGGATGTTGGCCACACGTCGCTGCCTCGCAGGTCCAGTTTCTCGCCTAGCGCTTGCCGCCACTCGGGCGCGGTGAACGGCTCGCCCCAGTAGTCGGTCACCCGGATCGCCTCGCCATTGCGCAGCTCGGCGATCGAGACGTTGCGGTAGATCCGGCCGTCACCATAATCGTTGCTCCACTCGACGACCAAGGTGTCTCCGCAGGGGTGCCGCATGCCGACGCCGAGCCGCAGCCCGACGAAGTGTGACTCCACTTCCGCTATTCGCGCCCGTCCCCGGATCAGCTCGCCAGACTGCGGCCACTGGCGCACCGCATCCTGCGCGAGCGGTACGCCGAGAATGCGCTCAAGCCGAGTGTTCGAATCGCCGTCCACTCCTGAAATTTTACTGAAAGATCACCCCGGCGGTGCGGAGATCGCCTGACGAGTGCCAAATCGCGCCTGGCCCTGCTCCCGTTGACGTGCAGACGGACCTTGCCTACCGGCGGAATCACCCCTGCACCAAGCGGCCAGAGTCTGACGCTGCTCATTGTCGAGCGCATGGGCGAGGGTCCGTTGCGTTGTCTGATCGGGAGATGCCGTCAGGCCGGATCGGGTCCGGCGGTCAGATCACCTGGGCGAGCTCACTGAACGCCGTAGCGACTCGGAGCTTGGGCTGACTGTCGAGTCCGAGTTCGTAGTGTCCGCGTCGTATGTTTTGCATGAAGGCGTGTCCGGCGATGATCACTTGTGCGGTCTGGTCGGTCCGGAGCCCGCGCATGGGTCGTAGCCGGTGTTTGAGTTGGCTGTGATCGGCCTCGATCGGATTGTTGGCGTGCTGCTCGAGGTGGTGCCGGGCCGAGGGGATGAGGTCGTCGAGCACGGCGGGGTAGACCGGGGCGGCGTCGGTGACGACTTCGCTGGGCGTCACCTTCAGCATCCGCAGTGCACGTTGGAAGAACCGCCGGGCCGCGGCGGCATCTCGGGAGCCGAGACGAGCACGTCAATTACCTGCCCGTGTTGGTCGATCGCGCGGTAGACGTAGCGCCACACGCCGTTGACCCTGACGTAGGTCTCGTCGACAAACCACCGATCACCGGGCGAGTGACGGGCGAACCGGGCGGCATCGGCCAACAGCGGGGTGAACCGTTGCACCCACCGGAACACGGTGACGTGGTCAACCTCAACTCCGCGTTCGATGAGCAGTTCTTCCACGTCTCGGTAGGACAGGTTGTAGCGCAGGTACCACCGGACCGCGACGACGATCACCTCGGAGGGGAAACGGAACCCGGTGAACGCCGACGTCGGTGGCGACCAAGGGCGACGACGGCTCGATAGCTTCACCCGCCAAGCCTGCCTCGACCCCTGGCCACCGGCAACGCAACAGCGCCGTTTCGTCGTTCACCGTCCTGGCGGCAGCCGGTCGCGTCATCATGACCGCGTAGCTGCTTCGGTTGCCGTCCGGGCGTCGGTGGGTGGAGGGGGTGGACGGACGTGCAGGAGGTGGTGGTAGCGCCGGTGGTCACCGGCGCCACGTCGGCGGGCCTGGCGGACATGGTGTGGGACAACGCGCGCCAGGATCCCGAAGGTGTGCAGTTCGTGCGCCCGCATCCGGTTCCCCGGTCCTGGCCGGCCCCGCGATCTGTGCGGGGCGGGGGCGTGCCGGTGACGTGCGCGCAGTTCCGCGACGACGTGCTTTCCCTCGCACGGGGCCTGCTCGCCGCAGGGATCGGGCACGGTGACCGGGTGGGGTTGATGAGCCGCACCCGCTACGAATGGACCCTCGTCGATTACGCGTTGTGGTCGATCGGGGCGGTCACCGTCCCGATCTACGACACGTCCAGCCCGGAGCAGATGGAATGGATTCTGGCTGACTCCGGTGCGGTGGGATGTGTGGTGGAGGCCGACAAGCACGCCGCGATGCTCGCCGGCCTGCGTGATGACCTGCCCGCGGTACGCCAGGTATGGCGGATCGACGCCGGGGACCTGATCGCGCTGGCCGGTCGGGGTCGCGCCGTCGACGACGCTCAGGTCGACGCCCGCCGCACGGCGGTCTCGGGCAGCGATGTGGCGACGATTGTCTACACCAGTGGCACGACCGGCCGGCCGAAGGGCTGTGTGCTGACGCACCGCAACATCTACTGCGACATCACCAACGCCACCGCCGTGCTGCCGGAGCTGTTGCATCCGGGGGCGTCGACGGTGCTGTTCCTGCCGTTGGCGCATGCGTTCGCCCGGCTCATCCAGGTCGGCATGGTGCACGCCCGCGCCACCCTGGTGCACAGCGCCGACATGACCGGCGTACTCGAGCAACTACGGCAGCACCGCCCCACCTTCATCCTCGCCGTGCCGAGGGTTTTCGAGAAGATGCACACCCAGGCACGGCAGAAGGCCGCCGACGCGCACCAGGAACGGCTGTTCACGGTCGCGGACACCGTGGCCGTGCGCTACAGCCGCGCCATGGACACGCCAAAGGGTCCAGGAGTACTGCTGCGGCTGGCGCACGTGGTGTTCGACGTAATCGCCTACCGGAAACTGCGGGCCACGCTGGGCGGACGCTGCCGCACCGCGATCGTCGGCGGCGCCCCGCTGGGGGAGCGGCTCGGGCATTTCTTCCGCGGCGCCGGGCTGACAGCGCTGGAAGGATACGGGCTGACCGAGACGTCACCGGCGTTGACGCTGAACCTGCCGTCCGCGATGCGGATCGGTACGGTCGGCCGCCCGATACCCGGCGTGGAGATCCGCATCGCCGACGACAGGGAGGTCCTCGCACGCGGCGAGGTGGTGTTCCCCGGCTATTGGAACAACCCTGACGCCACCGCGGCGACATTCACCGACGACGGGTGGCTGCGCACCGGGGACCTGGGCAGCCTCGACGACGACGGCTTCCTGCGCATCACCGGCCGCACGAAAGAGATCATCGTGACGGCGGCGGGCACCAACCTCGCCCCCGCCCCCATCGAGGAGAGCATTCGCGCGCATCCCCTGATCAGTCAGTGCATGCTCGTCGGCGACGACCGGCCGTATGTCGCCGCGCTGGTCACCATCGACCCGCAGGCGTGGGAACGCTGGAGCGACACCCATGGCTACCCCCGCGCGTCCCTGACGGACCAGCGAGACAACGCCGAGCTGCGCGAGCAGATCCAGGAAGCCGTCGACCAGGCCAACGAGACGGTGTCCCGGGCGGAACAGGTCAAGACCTTCCGCATCCTGCCCCGAGACCTCACCGAAGCCGACGGCGAACTCACCCCCACCCTCAAGATCAAACGAGAGGCGGTTCAGTCACGCTACACCGCCGACATCGACGCCCTCTACCGCGGCCACTGACCCCGCCACCACCACATCGAAGGACCCTTGTTCAGATTCGGAGAAGCCCGCGATACATCGGCCAACGGCGGCCCACGCCGCCTCCCTCGCCGTCGCCGACGGGCGGCAATGCCAACGGTCGGACTTCCACCGATCGTCGAGCGGCACCTGCCCGACGACCATGAACCAGGAGCCCGCGGCCAGCACACCATCGCCTCGCCGGTAGCCGCCGTAGCCAGCCGGCCCTTGTCTCCGGGTCGTACAGGTCCAGCCCCACCCATCGCTCGAAGGGGCCGACCGCGTCCGCGCCGGCGAGAGCATGTCCGGGACTGCAGGTGGTGTTCGTGTTAGCGAGCGGTGCGTGAAGGGTTCGTTGCAGTGCGGCGGCGTCGCCACGCCTCGGCGAGCATCAGCACGCCGGCCACGATGGCGTAGGCGCCGATAACCTGTGCTATGGCCACTGCGCCGACGTCGGGGCGGAGCAGCAGAAGGACGCCGGCGACGATCGACAAGATCCCGACCACGGCGAGCAGCCACCGGCGCCGCCGCACCAGCAGCGGCCTCCTTGACCGGAAACGCCGTAAGCCGTAGCTTACCGTTCGTGGCTACTTACCATGCTGGCGACGGCTGGGACGCATTGGGAGATCCCACCAGGCGCGCCATCGTGGCGTGCCTGGCCGAACGACCGCGGGCCGTCGGCGAGCTCGCCGAGGCGCTGCCGATCAGCCGGCCAGCGGTATCCCAGCACCTCAAGGTGCTCAAGGACGCCGGACTGGTCACTGACCGCGCTGCCGGCACCCGCCGGGTCTACCGGCTCAACCCGGCGGGCGTGGCCGCGCTGCGCGATCAGCTCGAGACGTACTGGAACCGCGCGCTGGACAGTTACCAGGACGTCGCCGAACAACCGACCGAGGAGAGGTCATGACCCAAGCAGCTGAAGTCGTGGTGCGCCGGCACATCGTCGTCGAGGCACCGATCGAACGGGCCTTCACCGTGTTCACCGAGCGGTTCGGCGACTTCAAACCGCCGGAGCACAACCTCCTCGGTGCAGCTATTGCCGAGACCGTGTTCGAACCGAAGGTCGGCGGACACATCTACGACCGGAGCGTCGACGGCCGCGAGTGCCGCTGGGCGCGGGTGCTGGCCTACGAGCCACCGGACCGCGTCGTGTTCAGCTGGGACATCAGCCCGCAATGGCAGATCGAGACCGACCCGGACAACACCAGCGAGGTCGAGGTCAAGTTCATCGCCGAAACCCCAGACCGCACTCGGGTGGAACTGGAGCACCGCCACCTCGACCGGCACGGCCCCGGCTGGCAGGCCGTCAGCGACGGCGTCGCCCACGACCAGGGATGGCCGCTGTACCTCACCCGGTACGCCGCACTGTTCACCGAGGGCAGCTGAATGCCGCCGATCACCGCCACTACAGAAGTGGACCGGTCGGCGGAGGACGTGTTCGCCTACGCCACCGACCCGACCCGCTTCCACGAGTGGCAGAAAGGTGTCATCGACGGCCACATGGACCAGCCGGGCACCCCCGCCGTCGGAGCGCGGTGCCAGACCACCCGGCGCATCGGCGGCGCCAACCGTCCCAGCACCGCCGAAGTCGTGCACATCAACCCACCCACGACCTGGGCGTCCGCGGCAACGCCGACCCCATCAGGGCCATCGTCGACGTCACCGTCGAACCCCTGACCGCCCACCGATCCCGCCTCACCATCGCCGTCGACTTCCAGGGCCACGGCATCGGCAAGCTACTCGTCCCGCTCATCGTCCGCCGCGAAGCACGCAAGGAGATGCCGACCAACCTCGCGACACTGAAGCAGCGACTCTGGGCTTGACCCGTTTCGACGGACAGGGTCGATGTGTTGATCTTAGTCAGGCTGCCTGGACCGCTGGTAGCAGGTGCGAACCGGTGGCTTCGAAGGCGGCGGGGCTGAGGTAGCCCAGGGTCGAGTGCCGGCGGCGGGTGTTGTACCACCCTTCGATGTACTCGAATATGGCCTGGCGGGCAGCTTGATGGGTGGGCCATGGCTGGCGGTGCAGGAGTTCTGTCTTGATGGTGGAGAAGAACGATTCGGCGACCGCGTTGTCCCAGCACTGCCCGCGCCGTCCGACGGACAGGCGGATGCCGTGACGTTGCGCGAGGCGGGCGTGCTGGGCACTGGTGTATTGACAGCCGCGATCCGAGTGGAAGACCAGCCCAGACTTGGGTCGGCGCCGCATGAGGGCGTCGGTGAGAGCGGCGTCGATCAGGTCGGTTTTGAGGTGGTCGGCGATGGCCCAGCCGACGATGCGGCGTGAGGCCAGGTCGATAACGGTGGCCAGGTAGAGCCAGCCCTGCCAGGTGTTGATGTAGGTGATGTCCCCGCACCAGCGGGAATCGACCGCAGCCGGATCGGTGCTGAAATCACGCCCGACCAGGTCAGGGCGTCTGCCGGCGTTCGGGTCCGGGATCGTAGTGGCCCGCCACCGGCGAGGGCTCTTACCGGCCAGTTCAGCGGCGCGCATCAGCCGGGCGACGCGTTTACGGCCGTGCCGCATGCCGGCGTCGGCGAGGTCGGCGTGGATCCGTGGCGCCCCGTAGGTGCCCTTCGACACCGCATGGACCTGGATGATCTTCTCGGTGAGCTGGGCATCAAGGCGCCCGCGAACAGACTGGACGCCGGATTTGCGCTGGTAGTAGGCGGACCTGGAGACCTCGAGCAGCTCACACGCACGCTTGACGTTGTGTTTGCCGGCTTGCTCCGCCTCGATGAACGGGTGCACGTTCACCGGGTCTCCTTCGCGAAGAAAGCCGTCTTAGATTCAGGTGGTCAATGCAACGGTGCTGGTAGATGGGTGACTTGTGGCGCGAATGGGTCGGCCTGGCATGTCGGACGCGATGAAAGAGGACTTGTGGCGGCGGTGGCGCGACGGCGACTCCATCAGCGTGATCTCCCGGGCCTTGGACAAGCCGCCGGGCTCCGTTTTCACGGTGCTGAAGCACCATGGCGGCATCGCGCCGGCCGAGCGGGTACGTCGGGCGGACCGCTTGACCGCGGAAGAGAGGGAATCGATCTCTCGCGGTCTTGAGGCCGGTGCCTCGCTGCGTTCGATCGCTGTGTCGATCGGCCGTCCATCATCGACGGTGAGCCGAGAGGTGGCCCGCAACGGCGGCCGAGGGAAATACCGGGCAGTCGCTGCCGAGCAACGTGCTCAGGAGCAGACCCGCCGCCCGAAACCGTCCGCCCTGCAGGAGAACCCGGTGCTTCGCCAGCTGGTAATCGAGCTGCTGGAGAACGAGTGGTCCCCGGAGCAGATCGTCGGCCACCTGCGGCTGACCCACGCCGACAACTCGTTGATGAGGATCAGCCACGAGAGCATCTACCGTGCGATCTACACGACCCGGTGGAAAATGATTCCGCGAGAGCTGTGCACCAAGCTGCGCACGGGCCGTCCCATCCGAAAAAACAAGCGCAACACCGTCAAAGGCCAGTGGCGCTCCCAGATCACCGGAGCACGGCCGATCGAGGAACGACCGGACGCCGCCGACGCACGGACCGAACTGGGCCACCTCGAGGGCGATCTCATCGTCGGCGCCAAGAACAGCCAGGTCGCGACGCTGGTCGACCGAAGATCTCGCTACCTGACCATGGTGGCCCTGCCCAGCCGGCACACCACGACTGTCATCCCCGCTCTTCAGCAGGCGTTCTCGCTGATGGATCCCCGCCTACTCAGCACCTTGACCTGGGATCGCGGCATGGAACTCGCCGGCCACCGGCTGCTGACCGAGGCCACCGGCGTCGACGTCTTCTTCGCCGCACCGCGCAGCCCCTGGCAGCGCGGCACGAACGAGAACACGAACAAGCTGATCCGCCAATACCTACCGAAAGGCACCGATCTCGGCCTACACGGCCAAGCCGACCTCGACGCCCTGGCCGCACGACTGAACAACCGGCCCCGCAAATGCCTCGGTTACCGCACCCCAGCCCAGTGTGTTGCCTTGACTCTTTGAACCTAAGGTCGCCCGCTTGAGGATGTCCACGTCCTCGCGCAGCCTGCGGTTCTCCCGCCTCAGCTGCGCGAGCTCGTCTCGTTCGCTGCTGGTCAGCCCGTCGGTGCGGGTGCCGGTATCGAGGTCGGCCTGCTTGACCCAGTCACGCACCGCGGTCTCGGTCAGGTCGAAATCCTGGCTGACCTGTCGAAGCGTGCGGTCACCGCGCTGGCACAACTCGACGATCTCGGCCTTGAACTCCGGCGTGAACGACCGGCGAGGCCGCGGCCGCTTCTTCCCCATGCTCTCCATGATGATGGACACCCTCCCGGAGACCCCAGGTCCCCTGATCTTGGATGTCCGTCAAAACGGGGCAGGCCCACTCGAGAGCCGTTAGGCGCCAGCACGGCGAGCGATACCAGCACGAGCGGATCCCGGTCGACTCGCCGCAGATGAGTTTTACCTGGAGGCATCTGGCAGTCGTTACCCGCGCGCCGGGAGCGGGAACGATGTACTGATCGCCTATGGCGCACGACCGGGCGAGCAGGGCGCACTTGGGCAGCCCTGCTCGCCGTCCGGTACACGGTAGCCAGATCGAACTGGTCACTCGCAGCGGTCGTCGGCGCCCCGGCCGTGCGCCTCGCAGCAGTCGGGGCGGTGCCGGTACACCCGCAGGTCGCGTCCCCGCCGGTGGGCGAACTCGGGCGTGATCTCGTACAGGCACGCCCGCCAGACGACGGTTTCCCCGCCGCCGGCCACCACCTGGCCGTCGCCGGGCCCGCCGTGACGCTCGACGAACGTGTCGAAGTCGGGTCTCGGTGCACATGTGCCTGAAGTTGTACGCAGCGTCGGTGTGATGGGCGAAGGGGAACGCCAGGCGGCACCGACGCCCCGAGGGCATGGTTTCGCGGCACTTCACCCCGACCAGCTCGTCCTGGATCAACCAGGTGAAACGCTGGTTCGGCTTCCTGACCGACCAGATGATCCGCCGCGGCACCCACAAATCCGTGCAGGCACTGGAAGCCGACGTCCGCTCGTGGGTCGCCAATTGGAACGAGAAGGAGGTCCTGGTGCCCTGTGGGGAGGTCACCACGCTGCGCGCGGACCTGCCCGCGGCGGAAGGGCTGCGGCAACCACCCCCGACTGGAGAACGGCGCCCACCGAGGCGACACTCGGCACCACCGGCACGCCCTCATGCCCAAACCCGCACCCCACGACGATCAATCATCCACGCACATCAACATTCTTGAGGTCGTGGAACGTCGAGGTATAGGAACGTCGCCACGCCCGCACCGTGCTCGACGAATACGGCCCAGTTCAACGGCCATCGTCCACACCAGAGCCTCGTCCAACACCCACCGGACCACGATCCGGCCGTCGTCATCCCGATCGACGCCCCGATACGGCGCCGCCGAGTCCTCGGTGGCATGATCAACGAGTACCAGCGAGGCGCCCGGCGACAACGCAACAGCGCCGGCATCAGAGCCTTCCTCGGGCTACCGGATCGGGCGGAGATCACTATGTGTCGAGAACGAATGTGATCAGCAGGTTCACCTGGTAGCCCGTCGCGGTTCCCGCGCCATCGAAGTTTATCCGCTGCTCCTTGACCCAGGCGCTGGTCACCTTCCGTAACGTCTGGTTGGCGCGGGCGACGCCGATCATGATGGCGTCCTCGAAGCTCAAATCGGACGTTGCGCTGATCTCGGTGACGCGAGCGACTGTGCCGGCCATTGGCTGCTCCCTGTTCGCGGATCCTTCTTACACGGTAGGCGGTGGCTGCCGCGCCCGAGGCATTCCTTCCCAATCGGCTACGCGCGCTGCCGAAACCCGCGCAGCACGGACCAGCCGTGCTCGTGTCGTGCATGCCGGTACGCGGGTCGTCGGTTGTTTCGGCGAGATCCGCCTGAGTTCTGGACTTGTCCGTCTCGTCCCGCACAGACCGGTGGAGGGTATCGAAGCCGCTAGTGGCGGTCCTGCGCATGACGAGGCGACGATCAAGGCACGACCAACGGCCACGCTGCCTGCTGCCGTTGCTGATGTGAGTTCTGCTCGCCCCAACGAGAAGGTTCGGGTAGAGCGGCGGCCGGAGGCGAGGCGGATGTTCGTGTCGGTGCCGCGTAGGTGCCCTCGCCGTCGCAGGCCTCGATTCACAAGACCGGCAACAACGGGTTGATCAAGCTCGTGGCCGTGCTCGTCGGTGCCTCCTCAGCCAGCAGGACCGGAGTGAGATCAGCCGGCCAGGTAAACCCTGATCAGGCCGACGGCACCCGCGCCAGGGCTGAGGCCAGGACTGGGTCAGCGCTGAGCCAGTCCAGCCTTGGCGTCGCATCGGGTCGCC
Source organism: Micromonospora sp. NBC_00389 (assembly GCF_036059255.1). Taxonomy (NCBI): domain Bacteria; kingdom Bacillati; phylum Actinomycetota; class Actinomycetes; order Micromonosporales; family Micromonosporaceae; genus Micromonospora; species Micromonospora sp. NBC_00389. The sequence goes on from NZ_CP107947.1 coordinate 4,563,474, forward strand.
CATGCCGGGCGCGACCGGCGTCACGCGCAGCGCCGGATACCTAAGCGCGACCGGCAACGGTGTGGTCGGCTTGAGCGAGGCCAACCCCGGCACAAGCGGACCATCGCCATTGCCATTCACAAGGAGTGTCGCCCATGACCGCTGTCGAACCAGCCGCCACACCTTTCGCGGCCGCCTCAGCGCCGGTGAAGCGGGACCGGAATGAGATCTTCGTCGAGTACACCAAGTCGATCTGTCCGGTGTGCAAGGTGGTCGTGGACGCGCAGGTCAACATCCGGGACGGCGGGGTGTACCTGCGTAAGTGCTGTCGCGAGCACGGCCAGTTCGAGGCTCTGGTGTACGGCGACGCGCAGATGTACGTGGACTCTGCCAGGTTCAACAAGCCGGGCACGATCCCGCTGGCCTTCCAGACCGAGGTCAAGGAGGGCTGCCCGTCCGACTGCGGGCTGTGTCCGGAGCACAAGCAGCACGCCTGCCTTGGCATCATCGAGGTCAACACCGGCTGCAACCTGGACTGCCCGATCTGCTTCGCCGACTCCGGCCACCAGCCCGATGGCTACTCCATCAGCCTCGAGCAGTGCGAACGGATGCTCGACGCGTTCGTGGCCGCCGAGGGTGAGGCCGAGGTGGTGATGTTCTCGGGCGGCGAACCCACCATCCACAAGCAGGTCCTGGAGTTCATCGACGCCGCGCAGGTCCGCCCGATCAAGGCGGTCAACCTCAACACCAACGGTATCCGGCTGGCCAGCGACAAACGCTTCGTTGACGCTCTGGGCGAGCGCAACCGGCCCGGCCGGGCGGTCAACATCTACCTGCAGTTCGACGGGTTTGATGAGCGCACCCACCGCGAGATCCGCGGCCGGGACCTGCGCGAGATCAAACAGCGCGCCCTGGACAACTGTGCCGCGGCCGGTCTGACCGTCACCCTGGTCGCTGCCGTGGAGCGCGGCCTCAACGAGCACGAGCTCGGCGCGGTCATCGAGTACGGGCTGACCCATCCAGCGGTGCGCAGCGTGTCGTTCCAGCCGGTCACCCACTCCGGCCGGCACGTCGAGTTCGACCCACTGACCCGGTTGACCAACTCCGACATCATCCACCGGATCGTCGCCCAGCTACCCGGCTGGTTCCGCGCCAGCGACTTCTTTCCCGTACCCTGCTGCTTCCCGACCTGCCGGTCGATCACGTACCTGCTCACCGACGGCGCTCCCGGCAGCCCGGACTTCGGCGTGGTACCGATCCCCAGGTTGCTCAACGTCGCCGACTACCTTGACTACGTCTCCAACCGAGTGGTGCCGGACGACGCCATCCGCGAGGTCTTGGAGAAGCTGTGGTCCGCCTCGGCGTTCATGGGCACCGACACCACCAACGAGAAACTCGCCGCCGCGGCGGCGGCCCTCGATTGCGCCGACGCCTGCGGGGTCAACCTGCCCGAGGCGACCGCGAATCTCACCGACCGAGCCTTCATGATCGTCATTCAGGATTTCCAGGATCCGTACACGCTCAATGTCAAGCAGCTGATGAAGTGCTGCGTCGAGGAGATCACCCCCGACGGCCGGCTGATCCCGTTCTGCGCCTACAACTCCGTCGGCTACCGAGAACAGGTCCGCGAGCACATGTCCGGCGTCCCGGTCGCCGACGTCGTCCCCAACGCCGTCGGATTGCAGCCGATGCTGAGCAACTCACCGTACGGGTCGAAGATCGCCCGCCACACCACCACCAACGCCGCGGGCAATGATCAACGGGGCGTGGCGCGTGACACCACCAACGTGGGGAGGCGCATCCGGTGAACCGGACAATTGAACCCGCCGCGGCGGCGCAGGCCAAGGCGTGCTGTGCAGCCACCTACGGCTCCGACGTGGCGGCGCTGCTGCTGGACGACTCCTACCACCCCGGTGGCCTGGCGCTGACCCGCCGGCTGGCCGATCGGCTCGCCCTGCGCGCCGGCGAGCGGGTCCTGGACGTGGCCAGCGGTCGGGGCACCACGGCGCTGACGCTCGCGGCCGAGTGCGGTGTCGATGTCACCGGTGTCGAGCTTTCCGGTGCCAATGTCGCGCTCGCCACCGGCGCGGCGCAGTCCGCCGGCCTCGGCAACCAGGCCCGGTTCCGGGTAGGCGACGCCGAGCGGCTCCCCGTCGACGCGCAGTCGGTCGACGCGGTCGTGTGCGAGTGCGCGTTCTGCACCTTCCCCGACAAGCCCACAGCCGCCAGCGAACTGACCCGGGTGCTCCGCCCGGGCGGCCGGGTCGGGATCACCGACGTCACCGTTGAGCCCGACCGGCTCCCGCCCGAGCTGACCGGGATGGGGGCGTGGATCGCGTGCGTCGCCGACGCGCGCCCCCTCGACGAGTACGCCGCCCTGCTGACCGATGCGGGGCTGACAGTCACCCACACCGAACGCCACGACGACGCGATCGCCGCGATGATCGATCAGATCGAGGCCCGCCTCACCGTCGTGCGGATGACTGCCCGAGCGCGGGCCGATGCCCTCGGCGTGGACTTCGCACGCGCCCCGGCGGTGCTGGCCGCCGCCCGCGCCGCGGTCGCCGACGGTGTTCTCGGCTACGCGCTGCTGACGGCCATAAAACCGCGTTGACGCGAAACCGGTGCTCCGGCACCGGACAGGAGATTGGAGACGATCATGGCAGGACCGCTGCGCGCGAGCTGGACCCTGGCGGCCATGACCGCGGCAGCGGCCGGCGCGGTCGGGTACCTGGGGCTGGTCACCGGCTGGCTCACCCTCGATCTCGGCATCGGCCGGCGGACACGTGCGCTCGGGCCGCAGGTGTTCGAGATCGCCGCGCCCCGTGAGCTGGTCTTCGACGTGATCGCCCAGCCGTACCTCGGCCGGGCCACCCGGGCCCAGCAGGAGAAGATCCAGGTGCTGGAACGCGGTGACGGGATGGTCCTGGCCGCCCACCGTACGGCGGTCGGCCGTGGTCTGGTCACCCAGACGATCGAGACGGTTGCCTTCACCCGCCCCAACACCGTCGACTTCCGCCTCGTACGCGGCCCCGTGCCGCACGTACGGGAACGCTTCACCCTCACCGACGACGGCGGCCACACCCGACTGGAGTACACCGGCGAGATGGGCACCGATGGCTGGGCGCTGGGTGCCGGGTGGGCGGCGGTTGTCGCACGGCGATGGGAGGCGACGGTCGCCGACTCGCTCGCCACGGTGAAGTCCGAGGCCGAACGCCGGCACGCGCTGCGGCGCACAACCTCCCCGGGGGACCGCTCCGGCACGGCCACCAAAGACCCCACCGCCGGCCAGACGGAATGACCATCCTGCGGTGGACGCCGCCACGCCGCCCACCAGTGACCTTCCCGTCGCCGGGTAACCGGTCCGGCACGCCTGCTTGGCGTCCGGATGGCCCGGAGTGCCGCCCGTGGAACGAGTGACGGCGGACCAGGACAAACCGTGGTGTATGGCTGAAGTCGACATCCTCTGCGACCTGTCACCGGCCGAGATGAACCGCCATCGCCGCCACCGCCCCCTCAAAGACCTATCCTGGAGGGGTGGACATGCAGCCGGCCGACCAGGGCCATCGGCTGCCGCAGGGCCAGGTCGTCTACCCGCACACCGACTGCTGCCGTTCGGCCTGCCGGGGAGGAAGGACGGATGAGCGTGATCGAGGTGTTGTACTTCGACGGCTGCCCGAACCACGAGGGCTTCGTGCCGCATCTGCGGGCGCTGCTCGACACCGCTGGGGTGGATGATCCGATCCACGAGCGCGCGGTGGAGACTGACGTCGACGCCCAGGCACACGGTTTCCTCGGATCGCCGACGCTGCGAATCGACGGCGTGGACGTCGACACAACGGCCGCGCAACGCACGGATTACGGCCTGCAGTGCCGGCTCTACCCCACCGAGGATGGCGTTTGCGGCACCCCGCCCGATCAGTGGATCCTGGCCGCCCTGCAGCGCCGGCAGTCCGCCTTGGCGGCCGGCTGATGGTTGCCCGGATCGATCTAACGCGGCTGCGTGCGCTGCTCGACGCGGGCGCCCAGGCGATCTGATCTCGGCCCCCACCCGGGTACAACGCGTTCATCGATCCGGCAACGCAACAGCGCCGCTCTGGCTATCTGACGGGCTCGCCGGGAGTCACCCGCGTCGCCGGAGTCGTTGCGCAAGCTTCCGCAGCCGCTGCTGGTTGTCGGGCTTGTTGAGCTGCTCACGCGCTTGGCGGGTGAGCCGTTGTCCTTGCGGGTTGTGCAGGAATGTACGGATGCGGTCGACCATGGTTGCCATGCTGGTTTCCTTCCTATCGTGGATCTTCGTGCCGGCGGCGGGGCGTTCGCCGGAGTCGGGTGAGGGCGGGGATGGGTGCGCGGCAAACCGGCGCCCGACGCTGACACGGGTGGCTGCTTCCGTCATTGCTGCCATCACTGTTCCGATCCACGCGCCCAGGATCGGGGCCCGGTCCGCCGGTCGGTCGGAATCATGGCAGCCAGGCTGTCCCCGTCGGTCTTCCACACGTCCCGGGCAGGCTGTTCGCGCGGCTGATCCAGGCGGCGCTCGCCAGGGTGGGGGGCACCTGGCTGGTGGGGCCTGCTGCGGCCCGCGGCGGCGCTGTGGTGGCCGGGTCTGCCGGTGCGTTTCGGGTGCGATTGACGGACATGACATCCCCTTGGGGTAGGGCCGGTGTGGCTGGCACCTCAGGAGTGGGATGTCGTCGATTCCGGGATAACTCGATCGTACGCTTGTTCGGCCTGGCGCGCTTGGTGCTCTTGGGGGTCGTTGCGTTCCCTCATCGGCGGCCGCGTTGAACGTGGGTGCGCTGCAGCCAACCGGTTCCATGCGCAGACGTGAGTCTGCAGCGGCGTTCAGTGAACGTTGGCCGATCGCATGTCCACGATGACCGGCAGGCCGCTCGCCATACCTCCGCTGCCCGCGGCGCAGGCGGGCAGCGCCGCTATCTCCGCCTGCGCTTGGCTTGTGGGGTTCAGGTCCGTGACACGACCCATCAGACACACCCCGTGCGCTTCCCGGCGAGGGGTCAAGGGTGGGCGCAGGGCGTGCGCGATCGCCTCGTGCCCCCGGACATGCCGCATCACAAGTCGCGCGCGAGCGCGGTGAGCATCCCGTGGACGACCGGTTCGGCGTGGCGTATGCAGTCGCAGTCTGCCCCGTGGGTGTCGCGGTGCCAGGCGATGAGGTACTGCAGAGCGAGCTGGTTGACCTGGTAGTCGTGTTCGGCCTTGACCCGGTCGGTGTCGGCCTGGCGGTTCTGGCTGAGCAGGATCAGCGGGGCGGCGTAGGCGGCCTGGGTGGAGAAGAGCAGGTTGAGCAGGATGAACGGGTAGGGATCCCATCGGTACAGCACGGCGACGACGTTGATGGCTATCCAGACCGCGACGACAGCGGTCTGGACGAGATGAACCGCCAGGACCCGAACACCGAGGTGACCGAGTCGGCCAGGCGTTGTCCGGACGTGCGGTGATCGTGCCGGTACTGGTCAGCGGGGTGTCGGTGGTGATGCGGGGTCATGTCGGCCGCCACCCTTCGGCCCGGAGGGCCTGTCGTCTTCAGCCCGGCCGGGACGAGATGCCTTCGGCGTCGGCCGGTCGATGCGCTGCTGGGCGGGCAGTCGCGGCGCGTGCGGCGGCCCGACGTCGTCGGTGTCGAGCATCCCCAGTCGCAGCACCAGGTACGGATGACCGAGGTCGGCCGCCAGCCGCCGCATCGACTGGCGGGTGCCGGCCATCTCGACGGCGGCGCTGAGCGGCAGGACGGACACCCCGAGCTCGACCGCGGTGAGCCAGGCCGACGACAGGGCTTCACCCGCGCGCAGCCAGTCCACTGGCTGGTCATTGGGACCGTAGAGCACCGCGTACACGGCAATGCGGTCGTGCCCGGTGCTCACCGGTAGGTCGCCGTGGTGGCCGAAGTCGCGGCCGGGCACGGTCGTCTGCGGAGCACGGAGGGGAATCGTGTCGTCGGGAACACCGGTGCCCGCTGGTCGGGTGCCACCGGTCCAGCACGCCAGCTCCGCCTGCCACGCCGGATCGGCGGTCTCCGCCTGTTGGGCGTGACTGGCGGCGGCGGCGAGGTCCAGCAGTTGGTCGGGTCGCAGGATGTGCAGCCACGCTCCTTCGGCCTGCACCGCGGCGGTGATGGCGCGCAGGTCGTCGGGTCCGACCGCCGGGCCGGTGACGGGACGGCGATCGGTGTGGCGCAGCCGGATGGTGTGCGTACGGCGGACCGCCCGCAGTTCGACCGGCGCCCGCCCGACGACGCGCAGGCGGGCGAGATGGCCGGGGTCGGTCGGATCCGGCATCCGGGTCACGATGGCGCCAGCCTTGCGCGGCCAGGGCGATCCGGGCGTGCTGCAGAGCGGCCCCGCAGCTCAGCGTCGCGAGCCGGCTGTCAGGGTCCGTGACGGCGAGCGCCCGGGCGCAGTCGGCGAAGAGGTCCAACCGGGTCCCGCCCACCCGCCACCGCCACGGCTGGGTGTTGTGGATCGACGGCGCGTAGCCCGCCACGGTTGCTGCTCCGACCAGCGCCTGGATCACGGCCCGAGCGTCGGTCGGTTGAGTCTGGGTCGGCACGACAGCGTCCCTTCGTGGATCTCTATGTCGTCTGGCGATGCCGGTCACCCACCTCGCTCGGCTCATAACGGGCGCGGCCCGAGGCCCAGCGGTTGGCGGCATCGGTTCATCCCGCCCGGCGCGACCGGCGAGGCCTGCGGCAGGAGTGGTCCGCGAGGCAGCGCCGCAATTGCTTCCCAGAACGGGATCGGGCCGTCATCGGGGCCTTAACCGAGGGCGTGTGCACCAGCGGTGGACTGTCAGCCACCGGGGTCCCGAGCGACACCCGCAGCCTACCGCTCCCACACCGCAGGCGGCGATGATCGGATCGAACCCGCTTCCCCACCAGCCCGGCTGATTCGCCCCCGGTCAGCGCGAAGCCTTTCCCGCTGACTGCGCGTATGGTGAGGGTGTCGCTCGGGCCCCCGGTGGCTGACCGCCCGCCGCCGTCGACCCGCCCACGAGCCGACCAGATCCCGTTGCTGTCGCACCGCGCTGTGCACGGCCGGCCGCCCGGTTGTGGCACCGATTCGCCGGCCCGACCGCGTGACTCACACACGGCCGTTCGCGTCGTGGGACTGCTCGATGAGCATCGAAGGAATGTGAGCGCGATGGCCTACATCGCCAAGGACCACGACAGCGCCGTACACACATCCGTGCTGAGCGCCGGCATGGCACCGCTGGTGCCGGACGTTGCCGGGCACCAGCCCGCAGGGGAGCAGGTCAGGCCGATCGGTACCGCCACCGACGGTGGCCGTGGATCGGCGCCGACCCCCAGGACCGAGGTCGGCCCACACCTGAGCGCGGCGGTCCGGTATCTGCTCGCGGGCATCCGGCTCGCCTTGGGCTGGATCTTCCTATGGGCGTTCCTGGACAAGATGTTCGGCCTGGGACACGAGACGACCGCCGCGAAGTCTTGGGTCAACGGTGGCAGCCCGACGGAGGGGTTCCTGGGAACCGCCGCCAAGGGCCCGTTCGCCGGCTTCTACCACTCGATCGCCGGCGCCGGCCTGACTGAATCGCCCCGGGTTTGGTAGCGGCCCTGCCAAACCCGGGGCGGTTCACTTCACACCAACCTCCGGGAGCTGGCTCAACCTGGTCGAACGCTGGTTCGCTGAACTGACCAACCGCAAGCTCCGCCGCTCCACGCACCGCAGCGTCAAAGCCCTCGAAGACGACGTCAACGCCTGGATCGCGGCATGGAACGACCCGAAACCCTTTGTCTGGACCAAAACCGCCGACCAGATCCTCGACAACCTCGCCAACTACTGCGCCCGGATCAATAAGGCTTCCAACGACTCAGCACACTAGATGTCGGGCGTCGGGATCGCCGCCGGGCTCACCCGGCTTCGTACGCGGGCCTCATAGCCGGGCCCCAAAGCCCGGCTTTCGGCGCTTAGAAGCCCGGCTTTCGGCCGGTGGTGACCGGCAGCGGAAGCTTCGGTGAATTGGGCCGTCGTGAGTTGCCGGGTGTGGAGTGAGCACTGCAAAGTGCTTGCCTGTGCGTCTACTGCCGTTCCTCGCTGCCCTTGTTGCCATGCTTGTCGTCGCCGCTCCCGCGCAGGCGCACGTCCGTGCGACCTCGGTCGCGGTCGACCTGCGAAGCCAGGGCAGCGGCGTCGTGGCTGTCGTAGATGTGGAGTACGACGTCCTCGCCCGGCTGTTGAGTCTCGACGGTGTCCTGAGCCCGGACGCGGTCGGCGTGGACGGCGCGGCCGCCGAGGTGCCGACCGAGGTGCGGCGCAGGTCGTTGGAGGCGCACGCGAGCGACGTGGCGGCGTACGTCGGCGAGCGGCTGCGGCTGAGCCGCGGCTCGATCGGGTGCACCGCTGAGGACGACGCCCGCGTCGAACTCGCCGACTCCGGCGCGGTGCAGGTCGCGCTCGCCTACGGCTGCGCGGCGTCCGGGGCGCTCACCGTCCGCAGCGACATCTTCCGCGTCTCCGACGGCGTTGTCGACGACACCACCACTATGGTGGCCTACGACATCGACGGTCGCCGCGGTTCGACGTTGCTCGACTCCGCCCGCACCAGCGTCACGGTGGGGCACACCGCTCTGCTCAGCGACATCCCGCGGTTCGTCCGGCTCGGGGCGGAGCACCTGCTCTTCGGGCTCGACCACGTGTTGTTCCTGCTGGCGCTGTTGCTGGGCGCGAAGCGGCTGCGCGACGTCGTCGAGGTCGCCACGGCGTTCACGGTCGCGCACTCGGTGACCCTGGTGCTGGCCGCGGTCGGCTGGGTCAGCGTGCCCGGGTGGATCGTCGAGCCGCTCATCGCGCTGTCGATCGCGTTCGTCGCGGTCGACAATCTGCTCTCGCCGAGGACGAGCCACCGGCTGCCCGTGGTCTTCGGCTTCGGGCTGCTGCACGGGCTCGGCTTCGCGGGCGCGCTCAGCGTCGACGGGCCGCTGTCGGCCTCGACGCTGGCCGACCTGGTCTCCTTCAACGTCGGCATCGAACTCGTTCAGTTGGCGATCATCGCGCTCTCCTTCCCGGCGCTGCTGTTCCTGCGCAGGGCCGTGACCAAGCCGGTCGCCGCTCGCGCTCTCACGCTCGGCACCGTCGCGGCGACCGTCGCCGTCGCTGGTGCCGGTCTGGTCTGGTTCGTCGAACGTTCGCCGCTCCTGACCTGACACTCATCTCCCGCCCCCCATCCCGAAGGATCCCGATGTCCGCGTTCACCTGGACACGCGCGCGCCTGCGCGTCGTCCTGTACACCACTACGCTGGGGCTCGCCGCCAGCGTCGTGGCGGGCCCGCTTGCGTCGTACGCGGCGTACGCTATCGACCCGCCGGAGGCCACCGTCAGTGGCGTCGTGTACGTCGACGCCAACGGCGACGGCGTTCGGAACGACGCCGAGGCCGGTCTGGCCGGCGTCCGCGTCTCCGACGGCGTGGTCGCCACCACGACCGCCGCCGACGGCTCCTACTCGCTGACGATCTCCACCGACCGTCGCAAGACGGACATCGTGTGGGCCGGCCAGCCGCGGGGCTACCGGTTCGGCCTGGACCAGTACAAGGAGCCGAGGTTCTGGGCCAACCTCGGCCAGCTCGCCGACGACGCCACGCCGACCGCGGACTTCGCGCTCGTCCGTGACGGCCTCTCCGACGGCGACACCTTCTCCTGGGCCAACGTCGCCGACCCGCACGTCAACGCACAGCTGCCCGACCAGATCCGCGAGATTAACTCCACGGGCACCGACCTGCGCTTCATCGCGGTCAGCGGTGACCTCACCAACGACGCCAGCCAGGGGCAGTTCGACACGTATCGTCGCGGCACCCAGCAGTCGGCCGTCGGCGTGTGGCCGGCCGTCGGCAACCACGAGTACGCGAGCGGCTCGGCGTACGCGGACAAGATCGACAACTATCGCAAGAACGTCGGTCCGGAGTGGTACTCGTTCAACTACGGCAACCGGCACTTCGTGGTGCTCGAGAACAACGGCTCGGCGCCGTTCGACGAGGAGCTGGACTGGCTCAAGGACGACCTCGCCGCGAGCGTTCCGCTCGACGACGACCCGACCAACGACATCGAGGTCGTCGTCCTCACCCACCAGCCGATGAACGTCCCGTTCGGCTCGCCGTCGACGTACGACGCCTTCGGTGACGTGCTCGAGCACTACAAGGCGCAGCTGATCCTGGTCGGCCACGAGCACTCCAACCACGTCGAGAACCATTCGGCGTTCGCCTCGACCGCCAAGCACATCCAGACCGTGTCGAGCTCCTACACGATCGACAACGCGCCCCGCGGCTTCCGCTACATCCACATGGCAGGTCCGGGCTTCGACAACCCGTTCCGGATGTACGGCGAGAACGAGCGCCTCACCATCGTCAGCCCCGCGCCCGGCTCGAAGGTGCCAGCCGCGAAGTTTCCGGGCATCCAGATCAACGCCTACGACACCGGCGACGAGGTCGTCTCGGCGCGCTACCGGATCGCCGGCGACAAGAACTGGATGCCGCTGCACCACAGCGGCGAGTTCACCTGGCAGAGCAACCTGCCCGACAGCCTGCAGACGGTCGGTGAGCACAGCATCGACGTGAAGGTGGTAGACGCGGCGGGCAAGACCTGGACCAAGTCGGCGGACTTCACCCTCACCGACGAGCCGGCGCTCGAGCCGGTCGCCAGCGGTGACTGGGACCAGCACCACGGCAACGAGGCCCACTCCGGTGTCGCGCCGGCGCAGGAGGCCGGCCGCCGCCTGGCCTGGAGCTTCCGCACCGACGGCAGCTTCCTCACCGGGTCGCCGGTCATCCACGACGGTGTCGTCTACGCGGGCACCCGCGACGAGAACGGCGACGGCAACAGCCGGATCCACGCCGTCCAGCTCAAGAACGGCAAGGAGCTGTGGAACCTCGAGGTGCCGCAGTCGATCCACGGCAGCCTCGCCTACGGCGACGGCCTGATCTTCGCGCCGACCCTCGGCTCGGAGCTCTACGCCGTGGACGCGGTGACCGGCGAGCTGCGCTGGAAGGCCGTGCCCGAGCAGGCGCCGGCCCCGAACAACCAGCGCGCCTACGGCTACTACTCGCCGGCCGTCTCCGGCCACACCGTGCTCTGGCCCTACCAGACCCGTTTTGGCATTGGCAGCCAGGGCGTCCTAAAGGCGCTCGACACCAAGACCGGTGAGCAGATCTGGGCCTCGCCGATGTCCGGCAACCAGATGAGCGACGGCACCCCGGCCGTCATGAACGGCACCGTATACATCGGCAACCAGACCGCCGACCGCGTGCTCGCCTACGACCTGGCCACGGGCGCCCGCAAGTGGACCGGTGCCGAGTCGCTCGGCAGCTGGCAGGACGGCGTACCGACCGCGGCCGAGGGCAAGGTCTTCATCGGCGCCAACAACGGCATCGCCGCCCGTGACGCCAAGACCGGCGCGACGCTGTGGACCTACCGGAGCGCGCGCTCCTCGCTCGTCTCGAGCGGCTCGACCCCGAGCGCCGCGGCCGTCAAGGACGGCGTCGTCTACATGGGCTTCCCGAGCGGCGCCGTCGTCGCCCTCGACGCCCAGACCGGCAACGTCTTCTGGGAGCGGGTGCTGCCCGGCGACGTCTACCACGGTGGCGTCATGTCCAGCCCGGTCGTGGCCGGCGACACGCTCTTCGTCGGCGCCAACAACGGCAAGTTCTACGCCCTGGCCACCGACACCGGCCAGCTCCTGTGGAGCCACGAGGTCGGCACCTGGGTGGGCGCCGGCCCGGCCGTCAGCGGCAACACCGTCGTGACGGGCGCCTGGGACGGCAACCTCTACGCCTACGTGCCGGGCGGCGAGTCCGCGCAGCGCTGGGCGACCGTGACCGGCACGGTTAGCGACCCGCAGACGGGCGCTCCGATCGCCGGCGCGAAGGTCACCGCCATCGCCGCCGGCCAGGACACCGCGGTGACCAGCACCGACGCCCAGGGCCACTACCGGATCGGCCTGCCGGGGTCGACCTGGACCGTCACGGCGGCCAAGCGCGGCCTGATCGCCGACGACCGCTCGGCGGCCAGCGTCACGGTCGGCACCACCGGCAACGCGACGGCCGACCTCAAGCTGCTCAAGGTGACCCACCCGGTCGCCGGCAAGTCGACGTACGCGCCGGACTACGGCAACGGCAGCACGCGTACGGACGTCGTCACGGGCAAGGAGTACTACTACCTGGCCAACGACAAGATCCGGGCGTCCGTGACGCCGTACGCCGCCGGCAACAACGGCGTCGGCGGTCTGGGCCAGGGCGCGCTGTCGGACCTCATGCTCAACGACGCCAACGGCGCCGAAACCCTCGACTGGGGCGAGATGCTGCTGCGTCCGAGCCTCACGCCGCCCGATTCGTGGGACCGGCCGAACGACCAGCTCGACCTGCCCGACCTCGCGGTCGACGGCGCTGCCGTGGTCGGCAACGGTCAGTACCGGGCGAACCCGGCCATCAAGGCGCAGGTCCGCTACCAGACCCTGCCCGACGCTCCGATCGTGAAGATGACGGTCAAGCTGACCAACACCGGCACGACGGGCTACCAGGGCTACTTCAACTACATGATCGACCCCGACAGCTCGCTCGACAACGGCCGGATCCCCGGGTTCAGCGGCATCAACCCGGGTCTGAAGACCTCGGGCTGGACCGGGAACTACGTCTACGTCGGTGCTGACGCGGCCACCACGAACGGCCAGGCCGCCCACGGTCTCGCGTGGGCACTGGACATGCCGACCGCGGTCGGCGCGTACGGCTACGTCGAGGGTCTCTACTACGACGCCACGATGGCGCCCGGTGCGACCAAGCAGTTCAGCTTCTACCACCTGACCGACTACGCGACCGCCGGTGGCGACCCCACCCGCAACGTCGCGAAGTGGGCCGACGAGATCGACCTGCACGACGCGGCCGTCCCGGACGCCGCTCGCGCGGCCGGCACGATCACCGCGGGCGGCGCCGCCGTCTCCGGTGCCCGGGTCGCCCTCGAGCAGGCCGGCACGGTGGTCGCGACCACGAGCACCGACGCCCAGGGCAAGTACCTCGTCAAGGCCCCGACCGGTCAGTACGACGTCCGGGTGTCCAAGCTGGGCTATCAGACGGCCACCGGCACGGTCACCGTGCCGGCGGTGGGCAGCGGCGTCGCCGACGTCGCGCTGAGCCCGGTCACGGTCGAGGCGAGCTACGGCAAGCAGATCGGCTCGGGTCTGGTCGAGGCGGGCTACGGCGACGTCATGCTCGAGAACGACAAGCTCTCGATGGCGATCGCCGATGCCTACAACGACTCGCAGCTCTCCGGTGGCACCCGCGGCAAGCCGGTCGACATCGCCGTCCGCGGTATGGCCGACCAGTTCGACTGGATCAACCTGCCCTACGTCTCGGCGACCCAGCCGACCGGCGATAGCGCGTGGGACAACCGGTCGGTGGCGGCGACCGACGTCCAGATCGTCCAGGCGACCGGCGACAAGGCCGTCGTCCGGGTGTCCGGGCCGGTCAAGGGCTTCACTGGTCTGACGGCGACGACGACGTACACGCTGAAGCCGGGCGACAACTTCGCCACGGTCTCGACGGAGCTGAGCAACTCCGGCTCGGCTCCGCTCAACGTGTGGACCGGTGACGCGATGGACCACGACGCGGCCGGCCAGGCCAGTGTCATCCCGGGCGCCGGCATCGTGACGCCGGGTGCGACGGCGGCGTACGCCCCGACCAAGCCGTACATCGGCATGACCGGGACCGACCCGCAGGTCTTCGGTCTCGTCTACGGTACGCCGGCCAGCGCCTTCGACGTCTACGCCGCGGGCAACTGGGTGATGAGTCGGTTCAACGTCGACGTGCCGGCGGGTGGCTCGTACACCCTCACTCACAAGCTCGTCGTCACCCCGGGCACCGACGCGGTGGGCATCCTCGACGGCGTCCCCGCGCCGTAACGCACATGCACCCCACCGCACGGGGCCGGCCTGGACTCCAGCCGGGCCGGCCCCGTGCGCCGAGCCGCCAGAACAATGCGGCGGTCGCGTCAGGTGGACTGCATCACCACGATGGTGCGCGGGCCGATCGTGAGCGACTGCCCCGCGGCCAGCGGCGTTCCCACGAGGGCCCAGCGGCGCACACCGGCGGCCACACGGGCGTAGGCCTGCCCAACAGATGTCAGATCAGCTGTCGAGACGTACATGCCCTCGGTGAGCCGGTTGACGGGTGCCGGGGAGCGGATCGGGAGCATGGGGGATCCGATGACCCTAGGCAGCGCGTCGGTTGCAGCAGCGGATCCGGCACCACGGAACCCCACCCGACATGGGCGCGGGCCTGCGCGACAAGAGACGCCAACCGATCAGCTGCCGCCGGCGTCGCGGCCCGAGACCGGGGAGCAGTTTGGGAGCGACCGGGTGCACTGAACGGCGTTGAACAGCGCCCAACGGCACTGAACAGTACTCAAGTGCACCCGCCATGACCTTCGGGTCTCCGCTTTCGCAGCTCAGAGCCGGTGCAGCGTCCTGTTTCACACCGAAGAGGTCACTGGTTCGATCCCAGTATCGCCCACCATTAATATATGCAGGTAGGAAGCCCGTCACCGGAACCCCCGGTAACGGGCTTCTCCGCTGTTGCCCCTTAAATTGGGAGCAGTTTGGGAGCAGGGGCGTTGATGGCGCCGGATCGAGGTCTCCAACCGGCCTCTTGCGAGAGGCTGGGCAGGTGCCTGGTGGGCGTTCTGGTCGACGACGATCTTCACTGGCGGCAAGATCGGGAACGCGACCCCTCATGGCGCCCCTGGCTCAGATGTGGACTCGTGCTGGATTGCCAAGAAGTCGCCGCGGGGGAGGTGCGTCAAGTCACCCTCCGCGTTTGTCTGGGCTGGTAAGCGCGGTGGGCATCCTCGATTACCGGCATCGGCGCTGGCCCTGCTGCACCTCTATGGCCACATAGGACCCGCCGGTTCCGCTATCAATGTCGACGACGGGTGGAAACTGGATCTGGATCTGGCCCACTTTCCGTGATCGGGTTTGACCCGGTCAGCTCAGCAGGACTCGCTTGCGGAGCAGGTCGAGGTTCGCGCGGCCATACATCTGTCGTTTGATCATTTTGATGCGGTTGACGTGTCCTTCGATGACGCCGGAGCTGTAGGGAAGGGTCAGGCCGTTGAGGACGGCGTCGTGGTCGCGGCGCAGGCCGGCGATGAATGAGTGCAGGTCGGGTTGGTCGTCTGCGGTCACTGCGGTGATCCAGGCGTTGAGGCGGTGCCCGTGGCGGCCGGTGAGGATCTTCGCGAATGCGTTGACGTGGTCCGCGATAGCGTTCAGGTGCGGGCAGGCAGCGCGGATCGTGGCGAGGCCGGCCTGGTCGTCGGGGTGCAGTGTGTCGGGGTGGCGCAGCAGCCAGGCGGTGATCCGGCGGACTTTCGGCGGCCGGGGCCGGGTTGGTGGTGGCGTGGCGGCGGTTCGTAGGGGTTGCAGGTAGGTGCGCAGGGTGGTGGCACTGCCGCGGTAGCCACGGACGCGGATCTCGGCGAACAGTTGGGTGGCGTTGGTGATGCCAGCGTTGAGGCGTTGATGCAGTTAGTCGAGGTGGTCATCGAGGATGCTGGGCCGGCCGGCGCGAGGTTTGGCCAGGAGTTCATCGACGCTGCCGGCGCGGGCGAAGCGGCGCACGGTGCCGCGGGCGAGGTCGAGTCGCCGGGTGATCTCCCGGATGCTGTGGCCCTCAGCCCATAGCGCCTGAACCTGTTCGTAACGGCGCCGGGTTCGAGGCACCAACAGTCCCTGCTCTGCCCGTTGGGCAGTGGCGTCGACGGCAACCTGGGTCGGGTCCGCCGTGGCCGTCGGTGCGGGCTGCGGCGGCGCGATGGTGAGGCAGCGGTGGTGGCGGGCGACGGTCTTCTCGACGTGTTCGGCGAGGTTGTGCCACAGATGCCACCGGTCGGCCACCTGGATAGCCTGGGGCGCACCGGTGCGGGCGCCCTCGGCGTAGGCGTTGGCGCGATCTCGGCAGATGACCTGCACGCTCGGATGCTGCGCCAGCCAGGTGGCGAGGGTGGCCGCTTCCCGGTCGGGTAGCAGGTCGACCGGCCGGCGGGTGTCGACGTCAACCAGTACCGTCGCGTAGCGGTGGCCTCGGCGCAGGGCGAAGTCATCCACGCCCACCGCGGTGAGCGTCCGGACCGGCGGGTCGGGCAGGGCGCGGACCAGCCGCAGGACGCTGCTGCGGCTGGTCACCAGGCCGAGACGGTCGGCCAGCCGGGCACCCGCGCGACCGGCAAGCGCCACCCCGATCTTCTCCAGAGTCTGACGAAGCAACGGACTACGCCGAGTGTATGGGCAGGTCAACCCGGTGACCTGCTCGGCGAACGTACGGACCGGGCAGCGCACCGTGTCACAGAAGAACCGGCGGACCCGCAACCGGATCTCCACCGGCAGGCCAGCCACCGCGGCGTCGCTGAGTCGACGTTCGTAGCGGCTGTGAACCCGCCGGGCCCGGCGCCCACAACCGGTACACGCCACACGACGGGCTCGCGCTCGCGCCCATATCCGCAGGCCAGCCGACTGCCGATCCACTCGCTCAACCACGACAGGTGCCAGATGAGGCAGGACCGCAACAAGATCAGCCGATCGCACGACGAACCCTACACAGTGGACTTGGCGCCCCCGATCCGGGTCAATCCCGATCACGGAAAGTGGGCCAGATCCAGATCCAGTTTTCACCCGTCGTCGACAGCCATCGACGAAGCCGCCTGATCGATGTACATCTCTGCACTGCGCCTGCTAAGCGTCGGAGCTTGTCCCACGGTCTGGAACTCAGATCTCATCGCGAACGCGTTGAGCAGGGCGTCCTGCTCGGTGACCTCTTCGGCGCCAGCGAAGTTGTCAGAACGACTCCGCGCTGGACCGGCCAGGTGCTGTTTGGCTGCTGGGGGCACACCACTGCCGGTCGGGTCGGTTGGCATGCTCACGCAGCGGTCGCCTCTGCCGATCCCGCAAGGAGTTGACCGCTTGGGCAGGCGAGATCTCCACTAGCCGTCGAACTGGTCCCACGTGAAGCCCGGGGCGCCGCCGACGACCACCGGCCTTGCTGACCGGGGACCCGTCACGGGTCAGTGACCAAGGGTGCGGCGGCCGCCGAGTGTGTTTCGTGAGCTACCTGCCGGCGTAGGCGCGGCTTGTACATGCCCAGGGCCACGTTGACGGCGAGTAGGACCGCGGCGCCGGCCGGCGCGAGAACGTACAGGATCTGCTGGGTATGCGTGACCGGGTCCGGCGGGGTTGCGGTCACGGCGTCGCCGGCGCGGCCGAGGCCGGGTACGAGCACGGCCAGCAGCAGGCCGGTGAGGACCACAGTGATACTGCCTTTGATCGTGACCCACCGGTGGCGGAACGGCTTGAAGGTGGTGATGGCGGCTAGCAGAACGCCGCTCGCGAGGCTGGCGACCGCGAGGGGTGCGGCCAGCCACTGTCCGACCAAGTGTGCGGCCGGGTAGACGGTGCGGGGGTCGGTTCCGCGCAGGCCGGCGATGCCGAGGGCGAGCAGGGCCAGGTCGGCGCCGAGGACCGCGACGGTGGCGGTGACGTGGATGGTGAGCAGCAGCATGTGCTCCCGTGGACGCAGGACCATGGGATATCCCTTTCGGTGGTGGAGGTGTCAGCGGGGCTCGCCGGCGTCCGCAAGGGCTGCCGGGTGAGACTGGGCTTTCGGCGTGCGGTCTTCACCGATGCCGTAGCGGCGGTACAGGGCTGCCAGCGGGCGGGGCGCCCACCAGTTCCACCGGCCGAGTAGGCGCATGCTGGCCGGGACGAGGAGCGTGCGTACCAGTGCGGCGTCCACGACGATCGCGGTGATCATGCCGACGCCGATGAGTTTGGCGAACACGACCTGTCCGGCGGTGAACCCGGCGACCACGATGACGAGCAGCAGCGCGGCGGCGGTGATGATCCGGCCGGTGTGTTGCATGCCGGTGGCGACGGCGGTGGTGTTGTCGCCGGTGGCGTCCCACTGTTCGCGGATGCGGGAGAGTAGGAACACCTCGTAGTCGGTGGCGAGTCCGAAGAGGACGGCGAGGATGAGGATGGGCAGGTTGGGTTCGAGGTATCCGGTCGGGGTAAAGCCGAGCCAGCTGGCGAGGTGGCCGTCCTGGAACACCCACACCACGGCACCGAACGATGCGCCGATGGAGACGAGGTTCATCAGCACCGCCTTGACCGGCAGCAGCAGCGACCCGAACGCGAGGAACAGCAGCACCAGCGTGACCGCGGCCATGATCGCGGCCATCCACGGCAGGCGGGACGCCAGGCTGGCCACGAGGTCGATGTCCTGGGCCGGACGGCCGCCGACCAACATCTGGACTCCCACGGATGTGGGCAGGTCGCGGATCGCCCGGACCGTGTCGTAGGCGACGTCGCCGGTCGGCTCGCCGGTGTAGCTGACCACGACCAGGGTGGTGTCACCGCGGCTGGCGGCGACCTGCGCGCCAGTGACGCCAGGCAGTGCCCGGACGCGGCCGACGACATCGGCCACCTGCGCGCTGGAGGCCGCCTCGATCAGCACCTGGATCGGGCCGGTCGTAGCACCGGCGGGGAACTGGGTGGCGATCCGTTCGGCGACGACCCGGGCCGGCGTGCCGGGGGGCAGGACCCGCTCGTCCGCGCCGCCGAAGCGGGCATGCCCGAACGGCAGCGCCAGCGCGGCGAGCACCGCCAGTACCGCGACCACGTATGGCAGCGGGCGGCGCATCACCGCGTGCGCCAGCTTCGCCCAGCCACCGTGCACAGTGGACGCCGCCGGGTGCCGGCGGCGCCACGGCACCGGTACGCGCAGAGCGTTGATGCGCGGGCCGAGGATGGCCAGCAGGGCGGGGAGCACGGTCAGCGCGCCGAGCATGGCGACCAGCACGGCAGCCATCCCGCCGATGCCCATCGAGCGGAGGAAGATCTGCGGGAAGATCAGCAGGCTGGACAGGGCCAGCGCGATCGTCGCCCCGGAGACGAGCACGGTACGCCCGGCGGTGGCCATCGTCCCGGCAACCGCCTGCGGGGTGTCGTGGCCGGCGGCGAGTTCTTCCCGGAAGCGGCTGACCATGAACAGGGAGTAGTCGATGGCCATGCCCAGACCCAGCAGGGTGATGCTGTTGACCGCGAAGGTGGACACGTCGGTGACAGTGGCGATCAGCCGTGTCGTGGTGAGCGCGCCGAGGATGGCCAGGATCCCGATCAGCAGCGGCATGCCGGCGGCGACCAGGCCGCCGAAAACGATCACCAGCAGGATCAGGACGATCGGCATGGCGATGGCCTCGCCACGGGCGATGTCCTGCTCGGTCAGTTCGTCGGCGGTGGCCATCAACGCCACGACACCGCCGACCTGGGTGTCGACCCCGGGCGCGGGCAACGCCGGCCGCAGCGACCGGTACGCGTCGAGCTTGGCGTCGTCGCTCGTGGCGCGCAGCGTGATCGCCGCGTAGGTGGCGTGCCGGTCGGTGGAGACCAGCAGCGGCGAGCCGGTGTCGTAGAAGTCGACCACCTTGGCGACCTCGGGGCGCTGCCGCAGCGCGGCCAGGGTCGCGGTCACCGGATCCCGCAGCCCCGACGCGTCGACGGTGGCGACGGGGTTGGAGTACAGCACCACCAGATCGGGGCTCTGGGCGCCCAGCTCCACGGTGATCCGTTGTGCTGTTTGGGCCGATTCGCTGCCGGGGGCGTCGAAGCCGCCGCTGGACAGCGCGCCGAAAACCCCCGTGCCCCAACCCCCGCCGACCACCGCTAGCGCCAGGGCGCCGGCGAGCACCCACCACCGAACCTGGACCACGGTGCGACCCCACCAGCTGAACATCGATACCACCCGTTCCCTCAGATCGAGACCCGAACGCCACTGCCCTGCGATGCGATCCTGCGGCGGGAACAGGGTCCGGGGCGTCACCCGGCAAGCGGCACCGGGTACGGCGGCGCGCGTCATTCCGTCCGGGACCAGCTACGTGGCGGACCGCAGCGTGCGGACCGGGGAGGCGCCCGGCGGCGTACGCCGCCGGGCGGGTGGGCGTACGCGCCTCGACGTAGTCGACTACCGCGCTGGGCCGATCCCAGCGCTCCGACCCACCGGTACCATCGGCGCATGGGCGGCATTGTCACCCGGCTGCGCCTGCCCGCGATGGTGCAGGACATCCTCCTCGCGGTCTTCGTCGCGTACTTCCAGATCCGCGGCACCCTGCTGGTCGCCGTCGGCGACCCGGCCCGATCGCTGGCGCAGCCGCACCAGGTCGGCTACCTGTTGCTGGCCGGCACCGGTCTGGTCCTGTTGGCCCGGCGGCGTTTCCCGGTCGTGGTGTTCGCCGCCCTGGCGGCGGCCAGCGTCGGGTACTACCTGGCCGGCTACCCCGACGGGCCCGGCTGGGTCAGCCTGTTCATCGCCGCGTACAGCCTGGCCGCGTACGGCGACGGGCACCGGTCACTACAGATCATCACGGCCACGCTCGCGGGGCTGAGTGTGGTGTGGCTGCTCACCGCGGACCTGAGCCCGCTGAGCGCGGCTGGCTGGGTGTTCTTCCGGATCGGGGCCGCCGTCATGGCCGCGGCGCTCGGCGAGTCGGTCCGCACCCGGCGGGTCATCGCCGAGGAGGCCATCGAGCGGGCCGAGCGGGCCGAACGCACCAAGGAGACCGAGGCCCGCCAGCGGGTGGACGCCGAACGGCTGCGCATCGCCCGCGACGTCCACGACACCGTCGCGCACTCCCTCGCCGTCATCAACGTGCACGCCGGGGTCACCGCACACATGCTCGACAGACACCCCGAGCAGGCCCGCGACACGCTGGTCACGATCGAGCAGACCAGCGCCCAGGCCCTGCATGAGCTGCGCACCACCCTCGGCATGCTCCGCGACGGCGACGACGACCGTAGCCCCACCCCAGGTTTGGGCCAGCTCGACCAGCTCACCGCGATGGCCCGCGACGCCGGCCTCGATGTCACCGTTGACGTGCACGGCCCGCCTCGTGAGCTGCCCAGCGCCGTGGACCACACCGCCTACCGCATCCTGCAGGAATCGGTCACCAACGCGATCCGCCACGCCGGCCCCGCCCACGTCACCATCGGGCTCGCCTACCGCGACAGCGACCTGCTGATCCGGGTCACCGACGACGGCCCTGGCCCACGGAGCAGCGCCGACGGGCGGGGAATCGTCGGGATGCGCGAACGGGCCGCGCTGCTCGGTGGCCGCCTCACTGCGGCACCCTGCCCCGGTGGCGGGTTCGAGGTCACCGCCGACCTGCCGCTGGCGCCCGACCAGGCGGCACACCGGTGACCCCGCCCGCTCACCCCGCCGAGCCGAACTCGCCACCCGTCGTGCCCGCGGGCCAGGCGATCACGGTGCTGCTCGCCGACGACCAGGCCCTGGTCCGCTCCGGTTTCAAGATGCTCCTCGACGCCGAAGCCGACATCACCGTCGTCGGCGAGGCCGCCACCGGCGCCGAGGCCGTCACACTGGCCCGCGCCCACCGGCCCCACGTGGTGCTCATGGATATCCGCATGCCCGTCCTGGACGGCATCGACGCCACCCGGCAGATCGCCACCACCCGCGGCCTGCAGACCGTCCGCATCCTGATCCTGACCACCTACGACACCGACGCCTACGTCTACGACGCCCTGGCCGCCGGTGCCAGCGGCTTCCTGCTCAAAGACGCCGGCCCGGCCGAGCTGCTGCACGCCATCCGCGTCATCGCCGCCGGCGACGCGCTGCTCGCCCCCAGGATCACCCGCCGACTTATCGCCCAGTTCACCGCCGCCCGCACCGCCCACTACACGGCCGAACACCGTCTGGCCGTGCTCACCCACCGCGAACGGGAGGTCCTCGCCCTGGTCGGACAGGGCCTGAGCAACGACGAGATCGCCGCCACGCTGACTCTTAGCTCGGCCACCGCCCGCACCCACGTCAGCCGCGCCATGGTCAAACTCGGGGCCCGCGACCGCGCCCAACTCGTCGTCATCGCCTACCAGACCGGGCTGGTCACGCCCGGCCCACTGCCCTGACCTCGGACCAGATCACCCATCGTGAGATCGCTCGACGTGGGTGGCACTCGGCTCAGTGTCGACCGGACCAGCCGTCGTGCCGCCCCTGACAACGCTCCGGGCCCGCCAGGCGAGAATCACGGCGCCGGTGAGGACCGCCGTGAACGCGACGGCGACGGCGATCGCGCCGAGCTGGTCGACGCCATCGGCAAGCCACCCCTGCAGCGTGACGACGGCGGCGATAACCGGGTCCGCGACGTCGCGCCCACGCAGCAGGCGCAGCTCATACCGGCCGTAGTAGGCGACGTACCCGCCGGCCAGCAGCACGACCGCGCCGCCGGCACGGGATACCACCGGCGCGAGACGGCGCAGGCGAGAAATCACCGAACTGCCCGCCACCGCCACCGCCTGTACCGCTCGGAAACCCGGTTTTGGCCTCTGAGGTTCGGTTCTGTGCGGCCCGGCTAGCCTGTGGGGTGCCGAAACCGTGTTGCCAGGTGCTGATCAGGGCTTCTACGCGGCTCGATCGTACTCGTTGATCAAGCCGCCGAGGACCGGTCGGCGCTTGATCCGTTCGGGCCCAGGTCGGTGATGGGCCGATCCGGGCGTGGTGGTCGCAGGTCCAGCGCCCGGTGTGGCCGCCGCCCGTTGTAGTGCCGGGCGTATTCGCCGGGGACGCGGCGCAAGTGCTCTGCACCGGTGATGAGCATCCGATCGGTCACCTCCGAGCGGACGGTACGCACGAACCGTTCCGCATAGGCGTTCGCCCTCGGGCTGCGCGGCGGGATCTTGCATGCGGTGATCCCAGCATCGGCGAGGACAGCGTCGAAGGCGGTGGTGAACTGCCCGGCCCGGTCCCGGATCAGAACCTTGAAACGGTCGGTGCGGTCGCCCAGGTCGATGAGCAGATTCCTGGCCTGTTGCGTGGTCCAGGCCCCGTCAGGGTTGGCGGTGACGCCCAGGATGTGCACGTAGCGGGTGCCGACCTCGATTACGAAGAACACATACACCCGGCGGAGCGTCACCGCGCAGTCCACATGGAAGAAGTCGCACGCCAGCGTCGTTGCGGCCTGTGTGCGCAGGCATTGACGCCAGGTGGTGCCGTCGTGACGGACCGGCGCTGCGGGGATGCCCGCACGGGCAAGGATCCGGCGGATCGTGGAGGCGCCGAGGCGGTGGCCGAGGCCGCGCAATTCGCCTCGGATTCTTTGGTAGCCCCAGCCTGGATTGTCCCTGGCAAGGTGCTCCACCAGTGCTACGACCGTCGGGTCGGTTGGCGGTCGACCGGCCCGTTGCGGGTAGGTCCAGTGGCGGGCCACAAGCCGGCGATGCCAGGCCAGAACCGTGGCCGGAGTGACGAGCCGGTGCGCCCGCAACACCCGGGGCAGGTGCCGGATCAAGGCCGCGAGGACAGCTCGATCCGCCCAGTTCAGTCGTGGCTTCGGATGCTGCCGTCGCAGGACCGTGTTCTCGTGGCGCAGGACAAGGATCTCCACCTCCTTGGCCGACGGTGTCCGGGTGAACAGGATCAGCCAACCGGCGACCCGGCAGACTACGAGATACAGCAGACGAAACCCCACGATCACGATCATCGCCCACGACGCCGGGCATCGCGTTCACCCAGTTCAGCGACCTTGGCCCAGTTTTGGTACCCCACAGGCTGACCAGCGCACGGCAGGACAGTCCTCCGCCTGTTGCTATCGCGTCACGTGATCGGGGCTGCCACCAAGGCGGCTTGAGGGGTGCTCCTGACCCTTCTGCGCACTGACCTTTGCCGCTGTTACGAACCGCGCCAGCCGCCGGGCGAGTACCGCGCACGCGATGCCAACGGCCAGGGATACGGCCAGCGCCGCCGACCGCGACCAGGGGCCGATGACCGGCATCACCTGCCAGTGGGTGAGGTAGATCCAGAGTGAGCTGGCGGCCAGTACGGCGGCCGCCCGATTGATGGCCGGCCGGCTCGGCAGCCGCGGCACCCAGACCAGCAGGGCGAAGCCGGCGACGATGAACGCCTCGCGGAACGGTTCGCCGAACAGGCCCGGCACCGTGAGCGCCGCCGCGGCGGTGACAGCCACCCGCTGGGCGGTCCGGGCGGCGCGGGCTGCGGCCCAGCCGAGCGCGAAGAGCCAGCACACCACCAGGGCCGACGGGACGTAGCCGAACGTGGCGAGGCCGGGCAGGTCGTACCGGGTGATCAGGCCGAGGGCAGCGAGCGCCAGCGGCAGGCCGAACGGGTACCGCCGTTCGATCCGGTCCACGGCCGGCACGGCGATCAGCGCGGTCGTCGCCAGCAGGATGTGGACCAGCGCCTCGATGAACCAGAACTGCCACTCCGTGGCGCCGTCGTGCGGGCCGAGGACGCTGTTGAGCAGCAGCACGTTGGTCAGCGTGTAGTCGCCGGTGACCGCCCCGGCCAGGGCGATGAAGGCCACCGACGGCAGCATGATCCGGCCGACCGAACGTACGACGGCGCGTACCCGCTCCCGCCGGGCCGCGGTGGTGAGCTGGAACCGGGCGAAGTTGAACCCCGCTACGGCGAGCAGCAGGTGCGCCCCGCCCTTGACGGTGAAGACGGGAATGTGCGAGCCGACGATGACCACGATCGCCAGCGCCCGCAGGGCCACGCTGGTCTCCAGCACGCGGCGCCGAGTCGGGCGGGCCGGCGCGGGTCGGGCCAGCTCCTGGATCGGCGTGATGTGCCAGTCGGCGGGCAGGCCGCCGAGGAGTTGTTCGAGGCGGACCGACATCTCGACGTACGACAGGGAATCGCCGCCCAGGTCGACGAAGCTGTCGTCAGCGCTGACGCCGGGCTGGTCGAGCAGGTCGGCGTAGAGCCGGCAGAGCTGCTCGGTCCCCACGCCGGGCGCGTCCACGGCGGAGACCGGCGGAGGAGCGGTGGTGAGGGCCTGGACCGCCGCCAGGTCCGGCTTGCCGTTGCCGAGCCGGGGCAGCTCGGCCAGCAGGTGCACCCGGACCACCCGGGCGGGCAGCCCCGCCGCGGCGGCGGCCAGGCGCCGTACCCGCTCGGGCCGGTGACCGCCGGCCGCCGCCACCACCAGCTCGCAATCCGTCCCGACGCAGTACGCCTCGACGCCCGCCACCCGGAGTCGATCCTCCACCCGTCGCGGATCGACCCGTAGGCCGAAGATCTTTACGAAGTCCGCGGTCCGCCCGACGATCTCGTAGAGCCCGTCCGGTCCACGCCGGGCGACGTCCCCGGTGGGCAGCTTCTCGACGGTGCGCCCCAGCGCCAGGTCGCTCGGCCGTTGCGCGTAGCCCAGCATCACGTTTGGCCCGGCGTAGACCAGCTCGCCCGTGTCCGGCTCGGGCCGGTCCGGCAGCGCGCGCAGCCGGAAGGCCCCGCCCGGGATCGGCACACCGATCGCCTCCGGCCGGCGCTCGGCCAGCTCCGGCGGCAGGTACGCCATCCGGGCGGTGGCCTCGGTCTGGCCGTACATAACGAAGAACCGCCAGCCCTGGCGGCGGCCGAGGGCGGCGTACCGGGCCACCCGCTCCGGGTCGAGCCGGCCCCCGGCCTGGGTGACGTAACGCAGGTGGGGCAGGCGCATCCGGTCGAAGCCGACCCGGTCCAGCAGGTCGAAGGTGTACGGCACACCCGCCAGGCTGGTGCCGCGCTCGGCCCGGAACAGCTCCCAGAAGCAGCGGTCGGTGACCGAGAGCCCGGTGAGGATGAGCGCCGCCCCGCGCAGCAGGTGGCTGTTCACCACCGACAGGCCGTAGCAGTAGTGCAGCGGCAGCGTGGTGGCGGCCCGGTCGGTGTCGCGGATGTCCAGGTACTCGGCGATCGCCTCGGCGTTGGCCTGAAGGTTCGCCGACGAGAGCCGGACCAGCTTGGGTGAGCCGGTCGACCCGGAGGTGCTGAGCAGCAGCGCCAGGTCGGGGTGCAGCTCGTGCCTGGTGCCCGGGCGCCGCTCGTCCACCACGAGCTGCCCGTCCACGCGGCGGATCACCACGTCCGGGTCGTACGCGCGGGTCAGCTCTGTGGTGGCGGGGTTGTGGTCGCCGGGCACCAGCAGCAGGGGATGCCCGCCGGCCAGCGCCGCCAGGTACGCGACCAGCTCGTCGACCCGGTTCGCGCCGGCAAGCAGCACCAGCCGGCGGGTCGTGCCGAGCCGGGCGGCCAACGAGCCGACTCGCGCGGCGAGCTCGGCGTAGCTCAGCCGGCCGTCGGCGGTGATCACAGCCGGCCGGTCGCCGTGCCCCGCCAGGGCACGGACGAACAGCGCCGGCCCGATGTCGGGGAGGACGCGCATGGCCGACAGATTAGGGCAGCCTCACCTAAGAAGAAAGCGGAGGTGGCCTGCGTCATCTCTTGGAAGGCGGGGGACCCGCCGTAGCACCGTCGGACGAGTCAGCGTCGAGGGAATGACCGGACGGGTGCGGGTGCGGCGATACTCACCTTGTCGCCTGGGCGAGGGGCCCTATCGCCGGGGACGCGCGCCACCAGGCGGCTGGTCTGGTCGATCAGATCCAGGCGGACCATCGCGTCGGCGCCCTGGTAGGTCACCGACGAGACCAAGGCCGTGGTTTCGGACGGCTCGCCCAGCACGAGTTGCTCGGGTCGGACCATCACGAGTACGTCGCCGGTGGCTGGCTCGGCCAGGTCGAGCTGGCCCAGGCAGCAGGATACGGTCCGGCCGACGGCGTGTCCACTGAGGAGCATCGCGTCACCGAGGAACCGGCCGACCTCGGGCGTGGCCGGTGCGCCGTACACGCCGGCCGGGCTGTCGATCTGGGCGAACCGGCCGTCGAACATAACGGCCACCTGGTCGGCGAACGACAGCGCCTCGGCTTGGTCGTGTGTCACGAGCACGGTGGTTGCCCCTCGCGCGGCGAGAGCGGCCCGGGTGGCTTCGCGGGTTGCGGCGCGCAGTGCGGTGTCGAGCGATGAGAACGGCTCGTCGAGCAGGACCACGGATGGTTCACGGGCCAGGGCCCGGGCGAGTGCGACCCGCTGCTGTTGCCCGCCGGACAGCTCGTCCGGCCGGCGGCGGGCCAGGCTCGGTGACAGGCCGACGAGCTCGAGCAACGGCTCAACCTGGGCCGCTCGACGCCGTTCGGCCCGCGGCAGCCCGAAGGTGATGTTGCCGGCGACGTCGAGGTGCGGGAAGAGTGCGCCGTCCTGTCGGACGTAACCGATGCCGCGCCGCTCCGGAGCCACCAACGCCGGTCCGTCGGTAAGCACCTCGCCGCGTACCTCGATTCGCCCGTGGTCGGGCCGGATGAAACCGGCGATCGCCCGCAGCAGCGTGGTCTTGCCGCTGCCGGAGGGACCGAGCACCGCGGTGATGCCGCCCGCGGGCACCTGCAGGTCGACTTGGTCAAGTACCGGCGGGCCGCCGTAGCCGACAGTGAGCCCGGTGATGGAGATGCCCGCACCGCTCATCGCTGGTCCAGGATCTGCCGGCGCAGCAGGATGGTGAGCGGGGCGGACAGGGCGATCATCGCCGCAGCGTAAGGGGCGCTCGCCACGTAGTCCAACTCGTCGCTGGCCGACCAGAACGCGGTGGCCAGCGTCTCGGTGCCGGTCGGGGCGAGGAGGAGGGTCGCGGTGAGTTCGGTCGACGCCGCGAGGAAGACCAGCACGAATCCGGTCAGCGCCGATGGCAACACCAGCGGAAGGACCACCCGGATGAGGGTACGGAGACCGGACAGCCCCAGCGAACGTGCTGCCTCGAGGAGTTCGGGTGGAGCCGCGGCCAAGCCGGCTCGCCAGGCGACCATGGCGCGTGGCATGAAGAGCACCGTGTAGGCCAGCACCGCGAGTGCGGCGCTCTGGTAGACCGGACGGGCCCACTGGACCGCCAGCGTCACCAGCGCCAGCCCGATCACCACCCCGGGAAGTGCGCTCGCCAGGTAGGTCACCCGCTCCAGCGCGGTCGCCACTCTAGACGGGTACCGGTGCAGCAGCCACGCGGCGGGCAGCGCGGCGACCGACGCCGCCAGGCCCGCCAGCACCGCGAGGCCGACCGTCGAACCCGTCGCCGCGAGCAGCGGGCCAACGACCACCGCGCCGGACGTGATCGCCCGCACCAGCCACCGCAGCACCAGCACCAGCGGAACCAGCAGCGCCAGGCCGACCAGTGCGGCGAGTGCAGCGGACGCGGGGACGGTCCACGCGCCCAGGCGGTACGCGACGGGACGCTGCCGGGCGCCGGCGCCCATCCGGGCGATCCGTGCGCGGCCGCGCAGCGGCACCTCGAGGGTCAGCAGGCCGATGCAGAGCACCACCAGTACGGCGGCCAGCAGACTGCCGGCGGCGTTGCTGAACCCGACCGAGAACTGCTGGAGGATCGCGGTGGTGAAGGTGGGGAACCGCATCATCTGCAGGACGCCGAACTCGGCCAGCAGGTGCAGGGCCACCAGCAGCGCACCGCCGGTGATGGCCGGTCGCAACTGCGGCATCGCCACCCGCAGTACCGCTCCCAGACTGGATGCGCCAAGCGACCGCGCGGCATCCAGGTGCCCCTGGTCGAGCGCCCGCAGCAAGGCCGCGGCCGGCAGGAAGACGAACGGATAGTAGGCCAGGGCGGTGATGAACACCGCGCCACCCAGTCCCTGGACCTCCGGCAGCACCGATGTCCAGGCGTAGCTGCTGACGAAGGCCGGGATGGCGAGCGGTGCCAGGAGCAGCGTGCGCCATGTGCCGGCGCCCGGCAGGGTCGTTCGCTCCACCAGCCAGGCCGCACCACAGCCCAGCAGCACGGTGATCGGAACGGTCAGCAGGACCAGGAGCATGGTGTTGCCGAGCAGTTCGGCCGTCCTCGGCCGCAGCAGCAGCCTCGACGCCTCGTCGCCCGCGGCAGAAGCCTGACTGATCACGACCAGGACCGGCAGGACCATCACGGCCGCGACCAGGCCCGCGGCCGCCACGACAATCCACGGCATCCGGGCGGACCGGCGGGTGCGTACGACTGGCCGGGGCGCTACCGGTTCGTCGTACGCGGCGGCGGGCGACTCGCGAAGGTCAGAGGATGCCGACATCGGTCATCAGTTCATTCACCTTGTCGGAGTTGAGCGTGAAGGGGTCGACCGGCGGCGCCTGCAGGCTGTTCAACGGCGGCAGCGCGGGCGCCGAGGCGACACCGCTGCCCACGGCGTACTCCATCGACTGGGAGTCGACCAGCACCTGCTGCCCGGCCTTGCTGGTGATGAAGGTCAGGAACTTGTGGGCCTCGGTCGGCTTCTTCGTCCCGGCCAGCACAGCGCCTCCGGACAGCGACACGAACGCGCCGGGGTCCTGGTTGCGGAAGTAGTGCAGGGCCGTGTTGGCGCTGCCTTCCTTGGTGCCGGCCTGGTCCCGATACCAGTAGTAGTGGTAGATCACGCCGCACTCGATCTCACCGGCATTGACCGACTTCATGGTGGCGATGTTGTTCTGCAGCACCCGGGCGTTGGACTTCAGACCCTTCAGCCAATCAGTGGTCTTCTGCTCGCCCTGACCGGCGAGCATGCCCGCGACGATGGCCTGGAAGTCCGCGCCACCGGGGGCACACCCCCAGCGGTCCTTCCATTGCGGGGCGGCGAGATCCATCAGCGACTTCGGCAGGTCGGCCTTGTCGAGTTTGGCGGTGTTGTAGACCAGCACGGTGGACCGGGCGGCGATCGAGGTCCACGACTTCGACGACGGAGTCAGGTGGGCCGGCACCTGCCGCCGGGTCGCCTCGTCCAGCGGGGCGAGCAGCTTGTTCCGCTCGACCAGCGTCATCGCCGGACTGTTCTCGGTGAGGAACACGTCGGCCGGCGACGCGGAGCCCTCGGCCACGATCTGATGACCCATCGAGGCGTCGGAGCCCTTGCGGACCTGCACCTTGATGCCGGTCGCCGAGGTGAACGCCTCGGCCCACGCCTTGGTGAGGTTCTCGTGCTGCGCGGAGTAGACCTGCAGCGAAGCGGGGTCGGCCTCGTACCCGTCCTCGGATTTCGACCCGCACCCCACCAGGCCCACCGCCCCGATGGCGCCCAGGCCGGTCAGGAACGTGCGTCGACGCATGTCATGTCCTCTCTCACGAATTGCTTCGCCGCCACGTGGCGACGGATGACTGCGGCCGGAGGCGGAGGCGACAGCCGCCGGCGCAGGACGTGCTTACCGACCGCACAGAACCCCAGGCCGGCGGCGATCGCGGCCGCGAACTGGATGATCGGAGAGCCGAAGAACGCGAACACCTGGAACTGCACGAGGTAGATGTGCAGCGAGGCGGCCGCCAGTGCGCCGAGCGGACGGACGAGCAGCCGCGGCACCGGTAGCACGGGCACGAGCGCCAGCAACGTGAGCCCGCCCATGATGGTCAGGTTGCGTGCGGGGTCCCCGGCGAAGAAGCCAAAGGCGGCGCCTGCGGCGACCGCTGTCGTGACGAGTCGGCGCCGCCGGCTGTCGGCCGCCGCCATCGCGACTCCCGACAGGAACAGCCACGCCACCGTGCCGGGGAGACCACGCAGCGGGCCGTCGTACAACGCGAGCACCAGATAGCGAGGCACCAGCAGCACGGCCACGGCGCCCATCGCGGTACGCCAGGCGTCGGCGCCGTAGGCGGCCCGCAGCCACGGAACAGCCAGCACCGCGACCGTGGCGACCATGATCACCAGGTAGGCCTCGACGAACCAGAAGTCGTTGATGTCCCGCGGCCGGGCGAGCCAGTGCACCAGCGCGACGTTCGACCAGTGGACCGTTCCGAACCCGAACAGCATCACCGCCGCGACGGTCACCGCCGGGACGACCACCCCGACCGCGATCCGGGCGGTCCGCCGCAGGCGCTCCGCCGTCGTCGGCGAGGAGAGGACGTACCGGGCGAACAGGAAGCCGGCGACCGCGAGCAGGATGTGCGCTCCGCCGGGCAGCCGGAACAGGCCGACATGACTGCCGCAGATCGCCACCACGGCCACGCCGCGCAGGACGACGGTCGTCTCGACCCGCCGCACCAGCGGGTGACGCCACCGGGAACGTGGCAGCCGGTCGGCGAGCGCGACCAGGTCGCGCACCGGCCGGTGGTGCCAGTCGGACGGCAGATCACCGAGCAACCGCGTCAGGCCGACGGACGCCACGACGTGGCTGAAGGAGTCCCCGCCGAGCTCGACGAACGACCGATCGGGGTCGACGCCACCGCGGCCGACGAGCGGCTCCAGTACGGCGACCACCGCGGCGGCGGTCTCTGCGTTCTGGCCGGAGGTCTCGGTGACGTGTAGGTCGGCGCTGCCCCGGCGGTCGAGTTTGCCGTTTGGCAACAGCGGGAGGTCGTCGACCGCGCGGACCGAGATCACCGACCGGCTGAGACCGGAGACCTGGGCGGCCTGGTCACGAACCTCGTCGGGGGACTGCTCGCAGCGCCGATAGGTGACCTGAAGCTGGTCGTCGCGGCCGGTGACGCAGGACTGCAGCCCCTGGCCGCGCAGGGAGCGCTCGACCTGGCCGAGGTCGATCCGGATTCCCATGATCTTCACGAAATCGGACCGCCGTCCGACGATCCGGACCAGCCCGTCCGCGTCGATCCGCGCCAGGTCGCCGGTCCGAAGCTCGGTGTGCATCCGACCCAGGGCCAGGTCGTCGGGCTGCTCGGCGTACCCGAGCATGACGCCCGGACCCGTGAACACGAGCTCGCCGACCGGGCCGTCGGGTGAACCCACCGCTTCGTCGATTCCGGCCGCGTCGAGCCGGAACGCCGACCCGACGATCGGCCATCCCACCGCATCGGGGTATCGCTCCGACAACTCGGGTGGCAACACGGCCATCCGCGCGGTCGCCTCGGTCTGGCCGTACATCACCGCCATTCCCCAGCCGGCCGCGTGACCCCGAGCGGCGAGCTCTCGCACCCGCGCGGGCGGCAACGCGCCGCCGGCCTGGGCGAGCAACCGGAGCGAAGGCAGATGATCCAGCACGCCCTGGACGTCGAGCAGATCCACCACGTGCGGCGTGGCGGCGACCACGGTCACCCGGTCGCGGCGCAGATCGTCGGCGAAGCCGGGGTCGGCCACCGACCCGGGCCGCAGCACTGTGGTGGCACCGGCGCGGAGTTGGGCGTGCAGCACCGACAGCCCGAAGCAGTAATGCAGTGGTAGCGAGGTGATCGCACGGTCGGCCGGTGTAATCGACAGCGCGGCCGCGATCGCCTCGGCGTTGCTGAGCACGTTGCTGTGGCTGAGCCGAACCAGCTTGGGTGATCCGGTGCTGCCCGACGTACTGAGCAGCAGCGCCAGATCCGGATGCAGGAGGTGCCGCGGTTCATAGGTGTCGCTGCTCGGCGTTGCGGTCGCGAAGGTGCCATCCGGATGGAGCCACAGGTCGGGCTGGTAGACCGCGGTGATCGACTGATGATCAGGCGGGGTGATCAGTGCCACGTGCCCGGCCGACAGCACCGCCAGATAGCCGAGGACCAGGTCGCGATGCGGGGCCAGCGGCACGTGCACGAGCCGCCGACCAGCCTGTGCTGACGGCAGGCTGGCCGCGAGCGCAGCCACCCGATCGGCCAGTTCCCCGTAACTGAGAAGGCCGGCGGAGTCGATCAGGGCAGGGCGGTGCGCGTCGGCCGTGTCGGATACCGGGACGGCGGCGCGTACCCGCCGGGGATCCAGCAGAGACACGGTAGGTGAGGCTAACCTAATCAAGTGTGGCTGTCCAACCGTCGACAACGAGCAAGATCACGGTGTTTACCGTGGGTTTGACGAGGGCGCACGTCGGATTGCTGGACCTGCTCGACCACCGTGAGCGGCAGCGCGTGAATCGCACCGTAGCTGAGGCGGATCGCGCTCGGTTCATGCTCGGAGCGGCGCTGCTGCGCACCGTCACCGGCTCAATGCTCGACCTCCCGACTGAGGCGGTGACGGTGGACCGTACGTGCTCGCAATGCGCCCGCTGGCACGGCCAGCCGAGGCTGCCCGGCACGACATTGGAGATGTCCGTGTCGCACAGCGGCGCGGTGGTGACCGTTGCCGCCCTGCCCGGCGGCGGGCGGGTCGGGATCGACGTCGAGCGGACCGGTGATCGGCCGGTGCGGGAGGTAGTCGCCTGGACAATCGCAGAAGCCCAGTTCAAAGCCGGTGGCGGATCGGGCCTGACACTCCACCGGCTGCCGCCCCCGGCGCCTCGGCACGTGCTGACCTTGGCTACCAACCGGGCCGCGGCCACGGTCGAGGTGGTCGACGCGACGACCCTGCTGCCGCCGTATACATGATGGCAACCCGACCCCGGACGGCGGCATAAGTGACCGATCGGGGCGCTCGTTCATCTCCAACGACCTTCTCAACCGGGCGCTGGATGGCAGAGTCGGCGAGCGGTGGCGGCACGGATCGTGACAAGGCCGGTTCCCGCTGATCTTGTTACAACGCAGCCAGACCGGGCTGATCTCTGTCGCGGCGATTCCAATCCGGTATCCCGGGGCGGTGGCGGTCCCGCGTTGGCCAACGGGCACTTCTACGACCGATGCGGTGCGCGGGTGCTGTACCCGCTGCCGGTCTGCTGCCCCGGGGGGAGCGCTGCGGATAATGTCCGGCATGCCTCCGAGAGCGGATCGTGTGGACGACGTCGCCGATGTGGGAACGGCGGGCGGTGCCACGGGCAGACTGCCGGCGATCGACTGCCCGCCCTCCAGCGTAGGTCTGGCCGGGGGTGGTGGGTCGGCGTGGCGGGTGGTCGTCGGCTTCGGTGTGGTGAGCCTGGCTGCGGACATGGCGTACGAGGGTGCTCGCTCGGTCTATGGGCCGCTGCTGGCCTCGCTGGGCGCCTCGGCGGTCGTCGTCGGCTTGGTCACCGGCGCTGGTGAGGCGGCGGCGCTGCTGCTGCGGCTGGTGTCCGGGCCGCTGGCGGACCGGACCCGCCGGTACTGGTGGCTGACGATCCTCGGGTACGGGCTGACTGCGGTCTGCGTGCCGCTGCTTGCTGTTACCCCTCTGTTGGGCGGCGCCGGCCTGGCTGTCGCCGCCGCGTTGATCCTCGCCGAGAGGCTGGGCAAGGCGATCCGTAGTCCGGCGAAGTCGGCGCTCCTGGCCGACGCCGCCAGCCGCGTCGGCCTGGGTCGGGGGTTGGGCGTACACAAGGCGTTGGATCAGGTCGGCGCTTTCGCGGGCCCGCTGCTCGTCGCGGCGGTCGTCGCGATGGCGGCGGGGTCCCTGACGCCGGGTCTGGCCGTCCTGACCGTGCCCGGCCTGGTCGCGATGCTGCTGCTCCTCGCCATCCGGGCGCGGGCGGAGGGCTTACCGGCGGCCGGCCGAGCCACCGCGTCAGTATCCACGCCGGTGACCGGGCGGAGACCGCTGCCTGCCCGGTTCCACCTGTTCGCGGCGGCGATGGCGCTGTGCACGGCGGGTCTGGTGACGTTCGGGCTGATCGGTTTCCACCTCG
The DNA here is from genome assembly GCF_036059255.1 of Micromonospora sp. NBC_00389. Lineage (NCBI taxonomy): Bacteria > Bacillati > Actinomycetota > Actinomycetes > Micromonosporales > Micromonosporaceae > Micromonospora > Micromonospora sp. NBC_00389. The sequence goes on from NZ_CP107947.1 coordinate 4,597,768, forward strand.
TACGCGCGGGCGTCGTCGCGCCCGCGGCGGTGCCGCTGATGTACGCGGCGGCGATGGCCGCGGGCGCGCTCGCCGCCCTGGTGACGGGTGTGGTCTATGACCGGGCCGGCCCGTGGGTGTTGCTCGCGTTGCCGGCGCTGATCGCCGCCGTTCCCGCCCTGGTGTTCGGCGGTGGTCTGCCGCTGGCGGTGGGCGGGGTGGTGGTGTGGGGTGCGGCCGTGGGTGTGCAGGACTCCACGGTCAAGGCGCTGGTCGCCGATCTCGTGCCGCGGGAGCGTCGGGCGACGGCGTACGGGGTCTTCGCCGCCGTGCAGGGCGCGGGGGCGCTGGCCGGCGGCGCCGCAGCCGGAGGTCTGTACGAGTTCTCACTGGCGAGCCTGGTGGTCGCGGTGGCCGTCACGCAGGCCGCCGCCTTGGTCGTGCTCGTGGGCGTCCTGGCAACGGCCCGCCCAGCCTCTGAAGCTAGACGCAGACACACCGCCCCATAGCGGCGGTAGGCCATGTGGCGTCGACGGCGAGGCCGCACATCTCAGGTCGTCGGAAGCGCCGAGACCCCGATCGGGTCACGTCGGGCGCATGAGCGCGTCGCGGCGCACCGAGTGAACCTCTACGTCCCCCGCTCCGCGCTCCCCAACCCGAGATCAATGCATTATCTGCTAAGGCGCGTCTGGCCAGTCGGCCACGATGACCAAAGGGACTGAGTCCGGCGACCGGTAGTCGTCCCCAGGAAGGTACTCGATGTGCTGATGCCGGCGGACTGTCCGGTCATCGGCGGTCTCGGCTTGCTCAGCCACTCCATCGAGCCCGTCCCAGAGGATGTCGAGAAACTCGTGACCACCGGAGAAATGCAGCGAGGTCCCGCCTTGCAGACTGACAAGCAGCGGGCCGGCGGTCGCCTCTTGACTGACGACCCCGCCGGTGATCGCCACCTCAAAGGGCTCAGGATGTTGGCGTAGCAGCCGGCCGAGGGCGCGGAGGGAAGCCGGCGGACCGGCAAGCTCCAGCTCGCCGTCGCTGACGGAAAGACGGCAGCGCCGGTGATCGTCCGTCGCGCATTGTCCCTCACCTCGCGGCCCTCGCGTCGCCGGCACCGCCTTTCCGGATCTGCCGCAGACCGCGCGTCACGCACGGTAAGCAGCCGACGTCCGCTGTCTCGGGCGGTGGTCGCTGGTCGCTGCTTGCTCAAGTGTCAGCAGCGGTGGCGTGGCGACGATCGGAGGGGCCAACACCAAGACCAGTTGGTGAAGCGTCAGATGTCCAGGCGTGTGGGCTTCCCACTCCTACGACACCGCATCCTGCTCGGCTGACGTCGCCCTTTGTCACCACCGAGAGTGAGACAGCCGAAAGTGGAGAAAGAGCCGTTCACGCGACGGCCTCCTTTTCGGAGCCCTTGGAATCCAGGAAGAGCCCGAGGGCCTCGATGACGAGGCGGTGGTCGTCGAGTTGGGGCAGTCCTGAGACGGTGACGGTGCCGACCGGGCTGGTGCCCCTGAGGATGATCGGGAAGCAGCCGCCGTGCGCGGCGTACAGGGCCGCTTCGAGGTGGGATTGTTCCTCGAAGGTGGTGCCGCGGCGCGGGTAGGTCTGGCCCACGAGGTAAGGAGCTGTGTCCGAACCGGCGGACGACGCGGATCTTGCGTTCGATCCAGTCGTCGTTGTCGCCAGAGGTGCCGTGCAGTGCGTAGTGGAAGAGTTGGTGGTCGCCGAGGCGGATGTCGACGGTGACAGCGTGGCCGCGCTCTCTGGCCAGCCCGACCAGGCGAGTTCCCAGGGCCCATGCGTCGTCATGGTCAAAGCGGTCGAACTGGAGGCGTTCTTCCTGCTCCTGGAGCTCCGGCGTCACGGCGTACCGTTCCCTTCCTCGATCGTCAGAACGATCTAAGCAGAGGAAGAACCGGCGAGCGGAACGTTCATCGTGCCGTACGTCCATCAACAGATCGGGGTCATGCCGGCATCCGCTTCGCCGACCGTGCGCGCTGTCTCAGGACATCGGTCACGCTGAGTGAACATCAGCCTCGGTGCTGTTCCTTGGGAGACGCGGCGAAGCGAAGCGCCAAGGCACCGGGGACGCCGCGGTCGCCGCGCCAGGGATCGGGGAGCACGTGGGGAGCAGTAGGGTGCGCTGAACGGCGTTGAACTGCATCCAACAGCACGCAACGGCTCTCAACTGCACCCGCTGCCACCTGCTGCTTCTCGTTTTTGCAGGTCAGAGTGGGTGCAGCGTCCTGCTTCACACCGAAGAGGTCGCTGGTTCGAAACCAGCATCGCCCACTCTCAGTTTGTGCAGGTCAGAAGCCCGTTGCCGAAGTATTCGGTAACGGGCTTCACTGTGTATGCGGCTTACATTGGGAGCAGATTGGGAGCAGCGGCGCAGGTGGCGGTCCCGGTCGGGGCACTACCGACGCGATCCGATTGACCGCCCTGCAGCCGAGGGTTAGACGTTGGGGTCGCGTGCGTGAGACAGCGCCCTGCGGGCTTTTGTAGCCGGCGATGCGGTACCGGGGCGGTCGGGGTTGCGGCGCATTGGGCAGATCAGCGGGCCGTCGGGCAACGTGATCGCCGGTCGGGAGATGTACCCGTAACGGTGTACAAGTGCTGAGACTCGCTGGTCGTCGCGGTCCAGGAGGGCAGGTCAATGCGGTCGAGGCGGCTGCGGTGGTGGTTGAAAATTCCGCTGCCACGCCTGGTGCGCTGAGCACGCGCTGCGACGGCGAGGAAGGCCAGGTGGTAGTGCGGTTCGGTGGGTCGCTGGCCGGTGAGGGTCTGGTCGAGGATGTCGAAGCGGTGCGCGTGTGGGCCGGCGGCGTTGGTGAGCCGATCCGGGTAGTTGGCCGGTGGTGGGATAGGGCGGTAGCGGTGGAAGCCGACGGTGGCGGCGCTGAGGTCGTCGGTGATGTGGATGTCGCCGTAGAACATGGCGTGCTCCACCCAAATTTCGAGGACGTCGGCGAGGATGCGGCGCCGCTGCTGCGGGTCGGGGACGAGCCACTCGGCGAGAGTGCTGGGGTGTAGGGCGTCGGCGATCAGGGCGGCGACGGGGCCCTTGTCTGTCCAGCGGGCGGCGCGGATACGGGGAATGTCCTGCATGGCGGGGAGCCTCCGGCGTGCGGGTCGGGGGGGTGACGGTAGGTGTGGGCGGGTTCCTCGGCCTAGGCGTTGCCGCCGTGGCCGGGGGATGCATGCCCTCGGTGAGTTCAGCGGTAGGCAGCGGTCGTGAGGTCACCCACGGCGGCGTCGACCGCGGCGGTGATGTCACGGACCTGCCGGTAGTGCTGGTCGGCGACTGTCTTCAGGCGTGCGGTGAGTGCGGTGGTGTCCTCGTCGAGGTAGAGGTGTGGGGTGAGGCCGAGGACGGCGACCAGGCCGGCGAGGGCGGCCGTGTGGTTGTTCGGTGGTTCCCGTCCGGCGGCGAGGTAGCGCAGCCGGGCGCGGGGGACCACGGTCCACTTGGTGTCGGTGGGCAGGTAGGTGTCGGCGCGGATGAGCCCAGCGAGACGGCGTCGGGTGTGGTGGTGCAGGATCCCGGCGGCGAGCAGGCCGGCGCGGGTGCGTTCGTAGAGGTCATCGGCGAAGCCCCGCAGCCAGGGCTTTACCCCTGCCCTGGTGGGGTGGGCGTAGCGGACCGAGGCGAGCGCGGTGTCAGCGATGAGGTCACCGACGGGCCGGGCGTTGTGCAGACGCAGTTGGCTGGCCGGACGGGTCGCCTCGTCCGGGTCGAGGGTGACCCGTCCGGCCAGGAACAGGTCGATCAGGACTGCGCCGGCCATGCCGAGGGCGAGGGCCTGGCGGTGCACGTGCAGGTGGCCGGTGTCGTCGTCGTGGCCGAGGAGGAACAGTTCCTCGCGTAGCGGCAGTTGGGGGATCGACGTGGTCATCAGCTGGGTCCTACCGCAGTCCGGCTGCGAGCTGTCGCAGCCGGCGGTGCACGCCGTCGTACGCGGCGCGCGGGGCGGGTAGGAGGGTTTTGTCGACGGCGGCGAGGACGGTGTAGTTCGGGTCGCACACGTTGCCGATCGGCGCCCGCCCTGCCTGCGACACCAGCTGGTAGGCGTCGAGGGTGTCCAGGCCGGTGAGTGCGCTGGCCCAGCCGACGAGGTCGTGGTGGGCGATGCGGTAGGCGTCCTCCAGGGGGCGGGCGCAGCCGACCGACATGATTGACGTGTCGGTTTCCAGCCGGGGCCATGGCGTGGACATGCCCTTGAGCAGCTCGACGATCAACGTCGTGGTGGTCGCGATTTCCACGCCTACGCCGCAGGCTTCACCCTCGCCTTGGCGGGCGTGGCCGTCGCCGAGGGCGAGCATCGCCCCGTGCACGTTCACCCCGAGGTAGACGGTGGCGCCGGCGCGCAGCTCGGGGGAGTCGAGGTTCCCGCCGTGAGTGCCGGGGATGATGGTGGAGAGCGCCTGGAACCCGCCGGGTGCGACGCCGATCGTGCCGATCATCGGGTCCAGCGGCAGATCCACCGTGTGGTCGCTGCCTGTTGCCTGGAACCGGACTGTTCCGGCCTTGTTGTCGATTCCGTACACCCACACCCGCTCCTGGAGCGGTGGCTGGAGCGTGGCGGTGTGGCTGGTGGAGGTGAGCGCGCCGAAGTGCGGGAACGTGGACGACACACCCCACGTGCGGGCGGGCACGATCGAGGCGATGTGGACAGCGAGCGTGTCACCCGGTTCGGCATCGTCGATGAAGAACGGCCCGGAGACGGGGTTGAGGTAGGGCATGCGGCACACCTGCGACGGCAGATCGCCGGGGCCGCGCACGAGGCCGCCGAAGCAGTCTTCGGTGAAGACCTGCAGCACGTCACCCGAGCGCACATGAGCGATCGGTATCCGGCCGCCGAAGGTGTAGGCCAGTTCGTCGGGGCCGGGGGAGTACACGATGCCGTCCATGCCGATCACACCCGCTCCGCGTGCAGCCGCCGGGGCTGCGGCTGCGTGGGCGCCAGCCCGGATAGCGTCGGTCGCCGCCCGGACAGGTACAGGCCGGCCAGGACGAGGATGCCGAGGGTGAGCCATGCCAGGCCGAGGCGTTGCGCGGCGATGTTGGCGTTGATCACTACCCAGGTGAGGATCGCGAAGCCGACCGTCGGCATGACCAGGTGCGCCCACAGGTTGGTGCTGCGACCTCGGATGAGGTGATGCACGATCACGGAGACGTGCAGGACCAGGAACGCGACCATCGCCCCGAAATTGATCAACGACGACAGTAGGGTGATGCCGTCCGCGCGGGTGGCCATGTACAGGCCGAGGGCGAGGGACACGGCGCCGGTGAGCAGGGTGGCGTTGATCGGCACGTTCCGGCGGATCGACACCTTCGCCAGAAACGCCGGCAGCTGCCGGTCCCGCGCCATCGCATACAGCAGGCGGCTGGTGGCGACCTGGGCGACCATCGAGTTCGGCAAGCCCCACGCGATCGCCGTCGCCACCGCGCACAGCGTCGCCAACCAACTTCCGCCAGCCGCCGCGGCGGCGTCGTAGAACGCGGTGCCGTTCGGATCCCCGTCGCTGAGCAGTGACCCCGGGTCGGGGAGGAGCATCGCGGCCAGCCACGTCTGCGCGATGAACAACACCCCCGCCAACACCAGCACCGCGGCCATGGCCCGGCCGATCTGACGGGCGCCGCCTCGGGTCTCCTCGGCCAGCATGCTGATGCCGTCGAAGCCGAGGAAAGACAGCACCGCGATCGACACCGCGCCGGCGACAAGGGACCAGGTGAAGGTGTCGGAGTTGTAGAACGCCTCCCAACTGAACCGGCCTCGACCCGTGGCCAGGGCCCAGCCGGCGACGGCCAGGAAGACCGCCAGGACGATCAGCTCGCCGATGAGCATGACCCGCGTGACGACCGCGGTCATCCGGATGCCCACCGAGTTGACGATCGTGTTGACCGCGACGAAGCCGACCAGCCACAGCCACACCGGCACCGACGGCACCGTCGTGTGCATCGCCACCGACGCCACCAGGTACAGCAACCCTGGAACCAGGACGTAGTCGAGGAGGATCACCCAGCCGGCGAGGAAGCCCACCGGTGGGCTGATGCCTCGGCCGGCGTAGTTGTAGACGCTCCCTGACATGGGGAACGCCCGCACCATCTGCGCGTACGAGAACGCGGTGAACACCAGTGCCACCACACCGATCGCGTACGCCAGGGCCACCATCCCGCCCGAGCCGGCGTACACGCTGCCGAAGATCGCCATCGGCGCGATCGGCACCATGTACACCAGCCCGTAGGCCAACAAGTCCCGGAACCGTAGTTGACGGCTCAATTCCTGCCGGTAGCCGTAGCGAGCCAAATCAGTCTGGTCATGCATGAAGCGAACCTTTCCAACAAGGGGCGAACGAGAACGGTCGCGGTTGTGGCCGGGCTGCTCGGTGACCCTTTAGCCGGGCGCGATCAGTCAGGCACCGTGTCTCCCGGCAGGAGTGGTCACCGCCCGTAGAGACCCAAGCCGACCGCCTCCGATGTCGGCTAGGGACGCCGCCAGGGTCCGACAACCCATTGACATCGGGCGCACCCAAAGCCGATCTCGATTAGCAAGATCAGGGGGAATTCGGTCCAGGTCCAGCGTTGTCGGAGAATTGTCGGAAGTGGTCGACGTCCCTAACCGACAAGCGGAATCGACGGCTGTGATAGGTGCGTACCACCCGCCGTGTGTAGAAGGCGGGCGGTACGGGCAGCACCGGCAACCTGCTCCCGCTGCCTTTCAACACCCCACTGCCCCCTCAGGAGGGAAGCGTCATGGCTAGCTCACAGATGCCCGCGGCCACCGCGGTTGGTCGTCGCGCAGCCGAGATCCTCGACCAGATGCGGCAGCACCCAGCATTCGATCGGCTGCACAGCTCGTCGATGAAGTACTCCAGCTGCTGGGCGACCTTTACCGGCTACCCGGCAATCAGCCGTTGGTCGCTGGACCACGACGCCGCGCCGCTGTTGACCGAGGCGCTGCGGGTACTGGCGCTCAAGGCAGCGGTGTTCGACCTGTCCGACGGCGACGAGGAGGCGGCCGAGCTACTGGTCCCGGCACCGGTGGACGAGATGATCCACGCCGTGCTCGCCCAGTTCACCCTCATGTCCCGCATGCAGACCGACCTGGCGGTGGTGTTCCCGCACGCGACGGAGCTGGAGGAGTTCACCTACACCCGCGGCTGCCTGACCGACTCCTACTACGCGGCAGCGGGGTGGGGGGACCAGCCGTTGCGGTACTGGCTGGACTCCGCCGAAGTGACGCGGCGGCTCAACGAGCTCAACGCCCACTACCAGTCGGCGGGCATCGGACGCGACGGCCGCAGCCACGACTTCGACTTCGGCCAGCCGCACCCTCAGTGGCCCGATCCGGTTGGGGTCAGCGGTTAGTCAACTCCACCGACAACACCCGCCGCATGGCCGCCACGACCTGCCGGGGATCGAAGCGTTCGCCGGCGAGCCGTTCGGCGCGTGCTACGGCGGCGAAGATGCCCTCCGCCGGTGCGTCCCGAAGAACGGCAACCAGCCAGCCCTCCAGATCCACCAGCTCGGTAGGCAGTTCCAGGGCCGCCGGCGTCGGCGCTGGCCGTGGCACCGCCACGGGAACCGGAACCCCCAGCGAGGCGTATCCGCCTGGTGGAAGCCCAACCCGGTAGGGATGCACACATACAGCAACACCGTCGCCGGTGACACGCCAGCCGATATCCGCGTTGTAGGCGAACTCAGGTCCGGGCCGGTCGACCACGTCGAACCGGCCCGGACCGAGCACCTGGGCGGGACACACGACACACGTCTGCTCACACCACTGCGGTAGCGGCCCAGACATGGCGCCGATGCTACGGCAACCAGGAGGTATCAGGGTATGACCGTCTTATCCCCACCCCGGCCCACCACCATCGACCGCGCACTCCGCGACGCCCAGCGATGGTGCGCCGGGCACACCATCGACGACCGCCCCGCACTGGCCCACGCCGTCCGGGTCGCCGTCACCATCGGCGAGCACCTCCCAAACCCGGCGCCGGACCTGATCGCGGCGGCGCTGCTCCACGACGTCCCAGACTTCGCCCCCGCCACGCCAGACATCTACCAGGTCCTCGCCGCCGCCTACGGCCCACAGGTCCCGCGGATCATCGCCGCCCTACAGGCCGAACACGACGCACTCGACAAGCCGGATCCGCCCATCCGCGTCGACGACCTGCCCGTGCTGCTCGCCTCGACCGCTGACAAGATCGTCGCGCTCACCTCGTTGCTGCAACGCGCGCACGCCAGCGGCAACGTCACCGACTTCCTCCGCGCGCGGCCGGCGCTACTCGCGCTGCTACCTCACTTCCGCGCCTTCCAACAGGCAGCCCAGCGCAGGGTGCCAGCCGGAATGTCGGCACGCCTCGACGCCACCCTCACCCTGCTCGAACGGGCCACCGCCGGCCTCCAGACCACGACTACGCCATGAGCAGGCCCGGACTCGACGCCGCACTAGCGCACCAGACCCGCCGCGACCTGCTCACCGCCGCAGGGCAAGAACAGACCGGCTGGCAGGCCATCCAGCACTGGGAACTGTCAAGAGTCGAACGGCTGTTCCTGACCGACGGCAGCAGTGTGATCTGCAAAATCGCCACGGCGCCATTCACCGGTGAAGCCACCCTGCTGCGGACCCTCAACGAACGCGGCGCCGCCGTGCCAACACTGCACGGCTATACGCTGCGCCCGCAGACGATCGGCATGCTGATGAACGACCTCGGCGATCCAATACGCGCCGCGACCACGGCCGAAGCCGCAGCCGCCGCCTGCTGGGTCCACGCCGTGCCCACCCCCACACTGCCAACGTTCGACCAACAGACGCTGGCTTCCCTGCCCAAGCAAGCAATCGCCGCGCTCACTGCCCTACGCCTGCAGGAACGATTCCTCCATACAGGCCACATCGAGGCGCTGCTGGAGCGGCTGGCTGCCGTAGCAAAACGACGGGCCGACGGCGCCGAACGGGAGCCCTTCGGACTGTGCCACGGCGAGTTCCACCCCACCTCGCTGCACGTCAGCCGCACCGGATGCCACCTCCTCGACTGGGCGAAAGCGTTTACCGGCCCTGGCCTGCTCGACCTGGCCACATGGTTCGGTACTCGCACACCCACCGATCCCACCGAGCTAACCCACCTGATCGGCGCCTACGTCGCCGCTGGCGGCAACGTAGAGGCGCACGCTAACCGCGGCGGCCTGCCGCCGGCGCAGTGGGCCCTGGGCTGGCACCGCATGTGGGCAGCCTGGTGGTTCCTGACCACGGCCGCCGCAGGACACCACCAACCACACACCGACAGCCACCACTCCCGGGTCGTGCACCGCCAACTGAAGGCAGCCGTGCAGCTGCTGGTGGCGGCCCCGTCGAACGTGCTCGGCAGTCACCTGAATCTGCGGTGACGGGCACGCCGGCCGGCCGGCAACACGAGCCGAACTCAACACGCGGAACCCACACCCGCAAGCGCATCCTTCGCCGCCGCGGTGCCGTTCCTCGTCACCTCGCCCAGCGGATGGCCACCGACAGTCCGTCGACACGACTTCGCATGGCTGCGGCGTCTGCACCCAGTGATCTCCGCGCCGACGCGATGCGTAGTGTCGCCAGCATGAGTGAGGTGTTGCAGGTGTATACCGCCACCGATAGCCGCGAAGCCGCGCAGCGGTTGGCCCAGGGGGCTGTACGCGCTCGCCTGGCAGCTGGTGGCCAGATTATCGGCCCGGTGGAGTCCCTGTTCTGGCACGAGGGAACTTTCGGCACCGGCCAGGAGTGGCAGGTGGTGCTAAAGGCCAGCAGGGGGCAGTACCAAGAGCTGGAAAGCTATCTCAAAGCGCACCACGAGTGGGCCAACCCGGAGATCATCGCACTGCCGGTCATCGCCGGCTCCGAGCCCTACCTTGCCTGGGTACGCGGCATCACGGCGAGGACGGACGAGCCTCAGAGGGAGTAACCTTGATGCCCTACAGGGAGACCTCCCGGCAGGCCCCTGCGTCCTCGTCCTGGTAGGGCGGGAGGCGTTTGCGGACGACGGCGATGCGGATGGCCGGGCGAGGGGATCCAACGCCGGTGCAGAGACGCTTCGACCGGTCCAGAATCGCTGCTGCTTGTTCGAGCTCACCGGCATCGAGATAGGACTCGGCGAGCCAGGTGGAGTAAAGAGCCTTGTCCCTGGCATGCGCGTCATCAAGCCGCCGCAGGGCCACTTCCAGCTCAGGTATTGCGCGCAGAGGGCGCCTCAGTTCAGACCAAACGCGGCCCGTCATGATCTGAACCTCGTCGTGATCGACCCATGCAGCCCAATCCGGTGGCGTGTCGAGTCGGGCTTTGCTGAGGGCTTCGTGTGCCGCGTTCAGGGCAGCGCCCGCTCGTTTCTCCTCGCCCGCGACTGCGTAGGTGAACGCGAGCCGGTCATACAGCAGTGCTCGGACGGCAGGGTTCACATCTGCGCTGACGGGGAGGCTGGACGCTTCGGCGGTGGCGATGTCGGGCTTCCCGAGACTCGCCCGCAGGTAAGCCAACAGCGCCAAAGCGTTGGCAGCCAGAGCCACATCCTCCGCCTGCACAGCAATCGGCCGGCTGGCGGTGAACAACGCGGTAGCGTAAGCATGATCGCCGGCGTCAAACGCCGCCCAGCCGGCGAGTTGGGTCTGCTCGGCGAGCAGCGCTAGCAAAGCCTTCGCGGTTGAGGAGCCGAACGAAGCCGTGTTGAACAGGGACATCGTTGCCCGCAACTCGGCCTCGTAGTGCCGCAGAGTGTCGGCACCGCCGAGATAGTTGTCAAGTCGTCGAAGCCTCACGGTACGCCTCGCATGCTCCTTCACGTCGCCGAGACTGATTCGGCGACCAGTCGTAGAGGTTGCCGGCGCTGCGCCGCACACTGCCAGCGCCGCAGTTGCTCGGATGAACTCTCGACGACGCATCTCCTGCTCCTCTGTCGGCTCGAGCTGGAGCAGCCTGACTTGCGGCGTTTCACTGAAGCCCTGCGCTGCCCAGCTTCTGCCCCCAGTCTCCCGCCGCAGCCTTTGCAGCTGATCGAACGCCGCGACCAGCTGCCCGTCGGCGTCAAGGACCTCATCACAGCGCTCCCAAAAGCGCCTCGGAGCCCGCTGGCGGCCAACCTCCACGTTGGCGATGGTGCTACGGCCGTAGTGGAGCAGCGGCGCGAGCGAGTGCTGGGTAAAGCCAGCGGCTACACGCAGGCGCGCGAGCTGGCGACCAAGCGGCAGCCAGCGACCGTCGCGGCCAGGAACGTCAGACATCGCCCGCGTCATTCACCTTGGCCACCCCGTCATAGCCGATAGCTCCTACGGTCGGTCCGGACCTGCTGCTAACCCTATTCGATCTCGCCCTCTACCTGACTGTCGCGGGTGTCAACAGATTGTCGGTGCAGATGTCCATCGCTTGTCGACACCCTGCTACCTCCGATTGCTGGATACGCGCTTGTCGGGTGATGGCGAACCCGTTCCTTGAGCCAGCAACTTCACCGGCTCGGACAGCGACACGGCTTCGTCCGGATAGCACTGGAGGTGGGCCGAAAGTGCCCTTGAGATGGCCAAATCACTGATCGCCACGAGCCGCCCCACGCACTGGACGGTTTCCCGAATGACGAGGCCAGCGTCTTGGCGCATCACGCGCCAAGGGGCGCGGTGGCCACCGTTGTCCACTGGTAGGTGCGGTGTTCTCGGCGCAGCGTGATCAGCGTTGCCTGTCGGATGGTCACCCGGGCGGGAGGCTGATGGCGGAGGGCGTTGAGGCGGTCCCAGATCGGTCCGGTCGGTGCTCGCGAGCCGCTGTAGGCGATCGTCACGTGGGGCCGGAATCCTTCAGCGGCCTCCGGCACGATCTGCCACACCGCGCCGATGGCATCGCGGATGGTGGCGCGGAGGTGTTCGACGCGGTCCCAGGGACGGACGAGCAAGCCGATTCCTTCGGCGTCGGGGTCGACCGGGCCAAGTGACAGCTCCAGCGGCGGCAGGCCGGCACAGCGTCGCCGGGTTTCGGCGACGATCGTTTTGATGTCGCTGTTCGTGACCTCGTCGGTGAAGCCGAGACCCTGCATGGTCAAGTGCAGCCCGTCGAGCGGCACCAAGTCCAGTCCGGGCAGAGTGAGTTGGCGTTGCAGATCGGTGACGAGGTGATGGAGTTCAGGTTGGTGTTCAAAGGTGAGGTGCCAGGTGTAGAACTGGCGGTCGGCCCGCCAGCCCGGGCGCCAGTACCAGTGGTTGGTGAGTTCGGGCAGGTCCTGGTAGGCGGTCCAGCGCTGGTGCAGGCTGGCCAGTTCCCGGCTGCTCATGACAGCGATGGTAGAGCGGCCTGTCCGGTGGCACCGATCTGTGTGCGGTCGGCGAGCAGGTCGGCGACGTGCCGTAGCCGCGGGTGGCGGGCGAAAGGGCGGGCGGCGGTGAGGAACTGACGGGCGCGTTGGTGGACCGATTCGAAACGCTGGTCCGCGGTGAGGGTGAGCGCCTCCACCGCCAGTGCGCCTGCCTCCTCGGGGTCGGGGTTGTCGGCGTGCAGGTGCGCGGTGGCCAGGTCGAGGCGGCTGAGTGCACGCGGGCCAGCCAACCCTGCGGTGTCGAACGCGGTGATCGCGGTGGTCAGATGGTTGGTGACGCCCGCGGTACGGCCGAGCGCCAGGTAGGCGGTCGCCGCGTTGGCCGCGGTCCTGGCCGGGCAGTACGGGCAGAGGGCGAGACTAGCGCTGACCGACGAGCCGGCCGGGTAGTCGGACAGCATGGTGAACGCTTGGTCGACTGCACGGTCGACGCCGTACCGGTCGCCGAGACGGGCGAGGGCCCGCGCCTGACCGTTGATCGTGAGGCGGATGCGGTGCCCGCTGGTGCCGCCACGGCGCAGGCCGTCCTGGGCGTAGGCCAGCGCGTCATGGTAGTCACCGGCGTAGAAGGCGACCAGGCTTTGCGTGGCCCGTGCCCAGGCTTGCGCGTCGGACTGCTCGGCAGCCTCGGCGAGGTCGAACGCTTCGGCGGCGTAGGCGTGCGCCGCACCGAATGCGCCGAGGTCAAGGGCGAGTGCGCCGAGAAGTCCGGACAGGTGAGCGGCGACGGCGTAGAGCCGGGCGCGTTGCGGTGGGTGCTGCCGGCCTGCCATGAGCTGGTCGACGTAGGAGCGCAGCGGTCGCATACGCGCTATAAGGATTACCGGGGTGAGGCGCTCGTTGTCGGCGATCGCCTGCCGGACCTCGTTTTCCAGATACGCGAGACGGATGTTGTCATCGACGGAAGACTTCAGCGCCAGCCGGCGGGCATCGATGCTGTCCTCGCGTTCCCACAGAACAGCACCGCCATTCGCTCCAAAGGCGTCGTGGCCAGCATCGGTCGGCGTCGCCGGCCCCGACGTGCTCCTGGCCTCCTGGATCGCCGATGAGCGTCGTCGTTGACGGTTCAGCTCGGTGATGCGGTCATACTCACTGACGAGCACGCCACCGGTCTGCAGCACAGTGTCGCAGCGCGCCCAGAAGGCACGGTCCGGGTGCTGGTGACCGGTCTCCGTGTTCGCCACGGAGCTGCGGCCGTACTGCACGAGCCGCGCCAAGTCGTGCTGGGTGTGACCGCCAGCCCTGCGCAACTGCGCGAGCCGGCGGCCGAGCTCGCGGCGGGCGGCTTTGGTCTCGTCGCTGTCAGCCATCGCTAACCCCCGGTCTACTGCAGACGTGCAGTCACGATGTGTGCAGACGATAGCTGCCGCCTGTGACAATCTTCCGGGCCGGCCGAGCAGCGCCGGCCATCTGGCCAAGCATCAGTGCGGCCGATGGCCGCTGCGAGATCGGGCAGCATCGTCAGGTGCCCATTGTCGAGCGCGGCGGCCGACCGTGGCAGGACCACAATGTCGAAGTTTTGTCAGAGTTTGATGTCGGCATCTGCCGACAATTTCGGCGCATGGCGCTGCGGGCGTGTCGACCGGCCGGCGTCCTACGGTCCCTGCATGCCCTCCGAACGTCGCGATGTCACCGCCGGCCTGCCCGGTAAGCGGATGGCCGCCGGACTGCCCGCGCCACGGATGGCGCTCGCAGCGTTGACGGGTAGCGAGACTAACGCCACGCCGGCCGCGCGGGCCGCGTTGCACGCCGTGGCGGCCCGCGCCCAGGCCCGCCTCGGGCGTGAAGCGGCCTGCGCCGCCCACCTCGCCGTCGCGGAACGGCAGCTTGCCCGTAGCCGAGCGGGCGAGGAACCGCCGTGGATCCGGTACTTCACCGCGGCCTACCTGGCCGACGAACTCGCCCATTGCTTCCACGATCTGGGCCAGCCCCGGCAGACGCAACGGCACCTCGGCGCAGCCCTCGCCGGGCTTCGTCCGTCGCACGTGCGCCGGCTCGCGATCGACACCGCGCTGCTCGCCTCGTCGCTGGCAACGGCCGGGCGGATTGACGAAGCCTGCGCGACAGCGCGCACTGCCGTCGACCACGCTGCCGCGACCTTGTCTCACCGCTGCGTGCAACGCATCGTCGACGTCCAGGTCGACCTCGATCCGTACCGGGGCGAGCCGGAAGTACAGGAACTCGGCGAGTACGTCCGACACCGGCTGCCGGCAGCGGCGGTGTAGTCGTCAGCCGGCAGCCACCGCGGCGATCAACGACCGGTAGTGAGCAAGCTCTGCTTCCAACGCTCAGGCAGCATGAGCCGAGGTGGCGACATAGTGCCCGACTCCGTCGAGCAGCAGCAGTTCGTGCGGCACGCCCCGGTCCTGCAACTCACCGGCGAGTTCCCGTACGTCGTCGGCGGTCGCCACGTCGTCGGCGGTGCCGTGGATCATCAGGACGGGTCGTCGGATGTCCGCGGCGTGAACTCGCCCGGCACCACCGCGTAGCCGGGTCGAGTGTGCGCGCTGGAATCGAGGCACGGTTTCCGCCCAACGCTCGGAATCGACGATCGCCGACACTGCGGTCGCCGCGGCGAACGGACCGTCCTGGGTCACCGCATGTATCGCGGTGTACCCGCCTGCGCTGGCCCCGCGAATGAACACCTTGCCCGGGACCGCGCGGCCCTCGGCCAGCAGATATTCGGCGACGGCGCGGCAGTCCACCACGTCGTCGATGCCCCAACGGCCGTAGATAGCCTGCCGAAATGCCCGCCCGTACCCGGTGCTTCCGGTGTAGTCGACGTCGACGACAGCGAACCCTTGGCTCGTGAAGAACTGCGCCTGCCAGTCCAGCCGCACCAGGCAGGAAGCCGTCGGCCCAGGGTGTGCCCGCACGATGACGGGCGCATGCCAGTCCGGCGCCGCCCCGGTCGGCGGATATATCAGCGCCACCACCTCCCGGCTGCCCTCAACCGGGATCCGCAGCTCCACCGGCGTCGACACCGCCAGCCCGTCCAGCCCTGGATGCTCGGCCTGGGCCAACACCTCCACACGCGGCTCGTCGCCCACGTGCACGAGCGCCACCTGCGGCGCCACCTGCGGCGACGACCCCACCAAGGCCACCGACGCATCGCCCACCGCGAGGTACGGCTTGATCGACGTGTACGGCAGCTTCACCGGCGTGATCGTTCCCGATCGATCAACCACGGTCAGGCGGTGGCGCGGTCCCTCCTGCACCACCATCACAATGCGGCCATCAGCGAGGAAGCCGTACGAGGCGTAGCCCAGCTCCCACGGCTCTGCCGCGCACTCCGCCGCCATCGGCGCGACCGGCTCGACCGATTCCCCGTCCCACCGGTAGAGGTTCCACCAACCGCTGCGATCTGACGCGAAGTACAGGGCGGCGTCCGGCCCCCACCGCGGCTCCACCACCGACTCCGCCGGCCCGCCTGCGAGCTTCACCGGATCGCCGAGCGAGCCGCCAGCACCATAGGGTGCTACCCACAGCTCGCTCGCGTCCCATGGCATGTCCCGCTCACTCCACCGCAACCAAGCCAACATTCCTGCGCCAGTTCGCGGGGCGCCGAAGAAGCCCGACGTCTCCGCAAGCACCCGCAGCACCGGGGCACCGACGAGCGGAACCGCCACCAAGGCATCGCCGTCGTCGGTCTCCCGTACACCGAGTAGCTCGCCGTCACCGATCGTCAGGTCACCGAACGACGACGAGTCCTCCACAACGAGGCTGACGTCGCCCCCGTTCACCCGGTAGAGACCGTTCGCACCGGCGCACCACGCCTCGTCGCTGCTTGCGGCATATGTACCACCACCGTAGGCGTGCACACTGCTGGTCACGCCGAACCTTGACGGAGTTACGTCGGCCGCGCCGTCCTCTGCCGACCACCGCACAAGGGTCGGGCCGCTCCCGGAGCTCGGACGGGACTCCAGCCAGTACAGCGCATCCCCGACCATGCGTAGCTGGTCGAAGGTGATTGAGGCGCGAACGGCGCTGGCTGCAGAGACGGCATCAGAGTCTGCTGCCAACTCCACGGACTCCTCCTCGGACGACCGCCGCCGGCGACCCGTCGCGATGATCCATGGCGGTGGACAGGGTGTCATTGTCACCTACCCGCGTCCGGTGATCCGGAGGCGGGCCAGCACGTGGGCGATCGCCCGAGTCTCCTCGCGAGTTGGGCCGTAGACCACGCAAAGGTCATCTTGCCCGCCCGGTCCTCTCGGCCCGTAGCCGCCTGTCCTCCACCGCAGACGGGCGGCCTCCCGCCTGGGCTCCGGCTCGGCGGCCAGCGAGTCATGTTGGATACTCTTCCCGCTTATTCCGGCCGCTGCTGAAGTGGCCGGGATCGCCGTATCCGACGGCGCATGCAGCTACGGGAGGAGGGGGCGGTCGTGGCATCTCCAGTTCAAGACCACCGCGTGCAGGTCGTGCAGAAGTGGGGCTTCGGGATGGCCCCCGTCAAGCCCGAGGTTCAGCAGAAACGACGTCAGTCGGTAGCGGCCGTGCTGAGCTACCTGCAGAACGACCCGATTGAGTCCAGCCCGTCACTGCTGGAGGCCCTGTCGGAAGTCAAGGGGCTCTACTCGCGCTGTCACAAGCAGGACCAGTGGGACTGGTTCACCGTGTGGCAACAGCTGGGCCGCCCTGGACGTAAGCGCTGCCTACAAGCTGGTGATGCGCTCGGTCGCCTACGGACCGCGATCAGGGATGGCGACGATACCACCGCTGCGAAGCAGCTCACGCTACTGGCTGACGCGGACGTGCAGGTCCATCTGGCCGGACTCGTCGGGGAACAGCCGCGTGAAACGCGAGGAGCTGGCTACATCTACGTGCTGTCGACTCGCGAGCAGCCTCGGATGCTGAAGATTGGCTACACCGAGCGAACCGTCGAGGAGCGGGTGAGGGAGATCAACCGGGCGACCGGCGTCGTTATCCCGTATGGCGTGCGCGCTTTGTGGGTGGTCGCGGATGCTCCGTCGGTAGAGGCTGAGCTGCACGCTCGATTGGCGCCCTACCGGGTGCGCAAGGACCGCGAGTTCTTCGACCTCGACTTCCGCGACGCGTCCGCCCTCATTCAGGGCTACATAGATGGTCTCCGACGCGAGGACTAACGTGGTCGCCCATAGCGAGCAGCTGATGGAAGGCGACACGTTCCTCCTTCAGGTCGACGGGCCGGCCTGCCAACTCAGCTAGGAGTTCCGTTAGATGCCACGTCGTCAGGTGTGCGTAGCGGGCGTTGAAGACGCCGACGGCTTCGATGGCGAACTCGTCAGGGAAGTCCAGCAGTACGTATCCGAGTAGCTGCATGATGGTCGGCGCTTCCAGTGATGACCGTCGTGTCCCGTCGCGGCGCTTGCTGCCGAGGCCCGTCTTGAGTTCGAGCAGCAGACCGGCGGCGATCAGGTCGGCGTCGGCGTTCATCAGCGATGATCCGGCGAAGGTCGGTCCAAGGGCCCAAGCGCCACGCCGTGCCGACAGGGACGGCAGGAGGCTTCGCTCGGCGAAGGCGCGCAGAGCCTGGAGCTCGTCGAGGGCCGCGGGTGGGGCGAGATCAAGCAGCTTCTCGGTGGTGATGGACCTTGGATCCAGGGCTATCAGCGGGGATCCCGGTGTGGGACCGACCCGGTACAGGTCGGTAAGGAGCGCCAGCGCCCAGCACGCCCGGGCAACGAGTTGATGGTCGGCTTCGCTCCCTGCGGCCGGCCCGGTGAACCGGGAGGTCCCCACGCTGCCGCCGCTTTGGGAGTAATTCAGCGTGCGCGCCAGTTCGTGGACCGCGTGCCGTAGTGGGGGAGTGCGCGCGCCGAGCAGTGCCAGGCGCAGGTCCGGACGGGGATACACCATGAAGCGGACCATCCAGTCGAAAGCGGTGCCGATGGTGCCAGGGTTCACCTGGCTTCCAGGCACGACAAGGGAGCCCACGGATTCCCGATACCGTGCCTGGAGGTCCTGCCAGCGGCCGAACCGCTCCTGAATGAACAATCTCGCTGGCGAGTTCCTGTTGCTCAACGTCACGGTCAGCGCTGGCCAACCACTAATGATGGTCATGCTTCGACCAGGCGTCGACGTCGCTGCTCTCCATCACTGTCCATCATGGCCGGATGCTATCGAACGGCGCGGCATTCGAGCTGCCCGTCGTCACCGGACCGTCGATGGGCGATGACCAGCGCGGCTGCTGTTCGCGATATCGGGTACCGCCAACAGCAGCCGGCTGGACTGGCGATCAACAAGCGGTGGACAGGAATTCGGTCTGGGCCTGCCGGAGGCTGCTGAGGTCGTTGGGTACGGGCATGACGCCGTAGCGGTCGAAAGCGTCGACGCTTGCTCCAAGCGACGGCGGCGACTGCCGCTGCCACTCGGCCAGCGGCACGCTCGAAGCAATCACGCGTAGTGGCTCGGCGAGCCGGGTGAACTCCACCTGCTGCCACTCGCGCAGCTCGTCGCAACGCCGCGCGGAGGCCACCAGCGAGGCAGCGACCTCGGTGGTCGTGGCCGTCTGCGGCTGGACCACGTCGCCGTTCATGAGCGAGTGCCGGCCCAGCGGCAGGGCGGCGCGGTGGCCGTACCGTTCGCCGACGACCTGCGAGACGTGTCGGCAGGTCTCGCAGGCCAGCCACGACCACCGGGTTCGGGTGGTCACCGTGTCCCGGACGCACAACACACACAGGTCGAGGTCACCGGGGATGTCCTGGCCCTGCCACTGCTGCTCCCACTCCGGCGTACGGGGCTGGCAGCGGCACCGCTGCTCGCGCGGGGCACCGTCGCGGAGGTGCCCGCAGGTCAGGCAGACCGCGAAAGCGGCCAGGTCCAGCTCCTCGAATGGCACGGTGAACTCGCTCTCCGGTGCCCGAGGCACCCGCTCTTGCCGTACCGCAACTTGCGGTCGGCCTGGTCTTCCCCCGGAGGCACCGTGCGCGGGTGGCGCGGTTGCCGGGTCAGCAAGCCGGGAGGCTTGACGCTGACCACTCTTGACGCCCAGGAAGCATAGAGATCACCGATGTCGAGAGCAACCCCGGGCAACACGCGGGAAAGACCTGCGCCGACGGCGACGGCGGTGGCGGTGGCGGAACTATCCGTCGGCGGCGAGTCGGAGCCGGGCAAGCAGATCGGCGACTTCCCGGGTCAGTTCATGTTCCGGGCCATAGACGACGCAGAGGTCGTCGTGCAGCGGTTGCAGCTCGTCCGCGGCCTCGGCGGCCTTGTCTTCGGAGACCAGCAGTATGCCGATGTTGAAACGTAGGTCGAGAGCCGTGGGGGAGACGTCGCCGGAGGCGGCGCGTACGTGCGTCAGTACCTGCCGGAACTGGCGCAGGGCTGTGGTGGCCTGGCCGAGTTCAGCCCGGCAATGGGCTGCCTGCCGGAGGCATTCCAATGCGTCCTCGCTGGTGGGGCCGGCGGTGGGCGCCGTTGCGTTATCGGATCGGCGGAAGTGTTGAATCGGGTGTCGGGTCCGCGGTCAGATCGCTTGGGCGAGTTCGGTGAACGCCGCGGCGACCCGCAGAGGGGGCGGGGCGTCGACGGCGAGTTCGTAGTGGCCGCGGCGGAGGTTCTGCATGAAGGCGTGGCCGGCGATGATCACCTGTGTTGTCTCGTCCGTTCGTAGCCCGCGCATCGGTCTCAACCGGTGTTTGAGCTGGCCGTGATCAGCCTCGATCGGATTGTTCGCGTACTGCTCGACGTGGTGCCATGCGGACGGGATCAGCTCATCCAGCACGCCGGGGTAGACCGCGGCGGCGTCGGTGACCACCTCCGCGGGTGTCACCTTCAACGTCGACAGCGCCCGGCGGAAGAACCGCCGAGCCGCGCCGGCGTCGCGGCGGGCCGAGACCAGCACGTCGATGACCTGCCCGTACTGGTCGACCGCCCGGTACACGTACCGCCACACCCCGTTGACCTTGACGTACGTCTCATCAACGTGCCACCTGTCGCCTGGTGAGTGCCGGCAGAAGCGGGCGGCATCGGCCAGCAGCGGGGTGAACCGCTGCACCCAGCGGTAGACGGTGACGTGGTCGACCTCCACGCCACGTTCGACCAGCAGCTCCTCCACATCGCGATAGGAGAGGTTGAACCGCAGATACCAGCGCACCGCGACGACGATCACCTCCGGCGGGAACCGGAACCCGGCGAACGCCGACCTCGGTGGCAGCCACGGGTCAGGCTGGCTCGATGACCTCACTGCTCAAGTCTGCCTCGATCTTGCCTACGCTCAACGCAACGGAGCCACACCCTCCGCGGCCCGTCAGGAGGGCAGTTCGATTAGGGCGAGGTTCCGATCTACCGCCGCCCATGCCTTGCGAGCCCCGAGGACAGGCTCGATCCGAGGAACCGTGTACCAGTTGGTGCCGATGCCGGTGTGCAGCCGCACCGCCGACCCCAGCCCGGGGCCAAGCTCGTAGATGTTGTCGCCGAAGTTCGCCCCGGCGTAGATGCGGCCGCGGTGGGCGACGATCTCCCCGTAGCCGCTGAGCTTGCCGGACCGCAGAACGGTGCGGGTGGCGAGGTCGTACGCGAGCCAGTTGCCGCTCGTACGCTTGTAGAGCGCGTAGAGCACCCCGTTGAGCACCTCGACGTGTTGCATGCTGGGCTGGTTGGGCAGCGGCGCGAACCGGTCGACCACCTCGCGCCGGCTGATGTCGAACACCGCCACCTGGGCGGTCGGCTCGGTGGGCGGGATACCGTTGCCGCCCCAGGTGTCCCCGGCGATGTAGGCCAAATCCCCGTCCAACGCGATGGCGTTCAGCGCCTGGTTCGGCAGGATGTCGAGGCGTACCTCCATCTTCCCGGTCGCTGGGTCCAGGAGCGTGAGGGCGCCCTGCAGGCTGCCGTAACGCGGGGCCGACGCGATCAGGACGAGGCCCGACGGCTTGTGGTGCACTACGTCCCAGGGCCGCTGCTGATTGTTGTCGATCCTGCCGAAGCTGCGCACCCGACCGGTCCGTGGGTCCAGGTCGATGACCTCCCCGCTCGGGTACAGGGCACTGATCATCCGGTTCCGCCACGCGGCGATGTCCTTGGCCTCGCCGGCGACGGGATACCGGCGGCTGATGCCGCGAGCGGGTTCGTGCACGGTGATTGCGAAGTGCCCGCCCACATACACCGAGCCGTCGGGCGCCGCGCACATCGACTGGAGAAGTTCGGGTCCGGCGGCCCGCGCGTCGTTGGTCAGATCGTCCTGCTCCACCGTGTCCCGACCGGGCGCGAGGATGGACACCCGACCGCTGCCGTTGGCGGCGAAGACGGTGCCGTCGGGGAGCAGCGCCACGCCGCGTCCCTCGTCGCCTTCCGGGCCCTGGGCGATCCTGGCCAACCGGTCGCCTTCCCGGCGGAGAATCGATCCGGTCAGCCGTCCGAGGGCGAGCAGCCCACCGTCGTCCGTGACGGTCAGCGAGTCGACAAGGTACTCCTCGTCGGCGCGCACCTCGACGTAGCCGGAGCCGTCGCGGGCGATGTCGTGGACCCCGAAGGAGGATGCGGCGTAGACCCGGTCGCCACCCGCGGCCAGTGCGCCTAGACCCGAATCGAGCGGAGTGCCGACGGGCATGATGTCGACCTTCGCCCCGGTGCTGCGGTCGATCCGGACGATGTGGGCGGGGATCGTGCCCGCGTAGACGTAGGTCTCGTCCGCGGCGAGCAGGCGGGCGTACTGGGATCCGGGGAAGGCGCGCCCGAGGTTGGTCAGCGTTCCGGTCTCCGGCTGCAGGGACCACACTTCACCACGGGGATAGGTGCCGAAGTAGACGACGCCGTCCGGCGCGGTGGTGGCGGCGAACACGATCGTGCCCGACGGGCCGATGGTGCCGAGTCGCCGGGCGACCCTGGTCGCCGGGTCGTACTCGATGATGTCGCCGAACGAGTACGTGCCGATGTAGACCTTGCCGCCGGAGACGGTGCAGGCCCACCCGCCGTCGCCCCGCTCGAGCGAGACCACGTCGGTCACGGTGCGGGACACGATGTCGTATGTGACCACCTTCGGCGGCGTCTGCCCCCGGGTGACGAAGTACCCGGTGGTGCCGTCCACGGCCATGCCGACGATGGCCGCGCTCAGCGACGCCGGGCCGAACTGCCCCGGCTGACGTAGTCCGTCGGCTGCGGCCGGCAGTTCGCCGAGCACGCTGCCGCCCAGCGCGGACAGTGCCGTTAGTTGGATCACGTTACGTCGGTTGAGATGCGTCATGCGCCTGCTCCTCTTCCATGAGAGATGTCTCGAAGTCGGGCCCTATCCGCGGCCCGTGGGAGTCCGGCTGGCACTGGCGGGTTGCGGGCGGTCACCCGTTGTCAGTGGCCGGCGATCGTGATGCGGACCAGGTTGCGTTCCTTGAGGCCGAACAGGGCGCGCCGGGACGGGTCCAGGGCGAGTTTGGGTTCGGCGCCGAACCACTCTCCGGCCAGTCCGTCGACGATGGTGGTGACCGTGAACGTCACCAGGTCGATCTTGTGGACGGCGTTGCCGTCGGTGGTGTAGGCGACCCGGCGGACGACGTGCAGGTCCGCACCGCGCGCGCCGACCTTCGTGGTTCGGGTGACCTGGCGTCGCAGCAGGTCGTACTCGAAGAGCACCCCGCTGTCGGTGATGCCGTAGACGGCGAGTGCGGTGTGCGCGAGGCCGGGGATGACCTTCGCCCCGGGCACCGGTTCGACCTGCCAGCACAACCGGCGGCTGCGCAGGTCGAAGGCGGCGAGCCGGGCGGTGGTGGTGACCGGCGGCAGGCCGAGCCCTTCCTGGATGTTCGTGCCGAGGTAGGCGACGCCGGCGCGGCAGGTTACGGCGTAGAGGCTCTGCCGCTCGACGACGGGCCGGTAGGTGTCGAACCGGCCGGTCCGCGGGGCGTAGAGCGCCAGCGTCCCGTTGAGGTGTCCCGGCTCCGGCTGCGTGGTCATGGCGATCAGCCCGGTCGCGTCGTCGTACGCCAGGTCCCGCGGGCGGTCCTGCTGGTTGCCGGTCCTGGCCAGCAGGGTGGCCTCGGGCTCGCCCGCGCGGTGGCGGTAGAGCAGGGCCTGGGTGTACACGCCGAGGTACGTGGCGTCGCGGACGGTCAGCGCCGTCTTGGGTTCGCCTGGTATGCCCACGCGGGTACGCGTGCCGGTGGCGAGGTCGTGGATGTCCGCGCCGCCCTTACCGCCGACGTAGACGCGCCTCCCGTCGCTGTGTACCGACATGGGCTCCTCGGGCGCGGCCCGGAAGCCGCGCTGCACGAGGTTGACGTAGCGCAGCGAACGGTCGGCGGGGTCGAAGACGACGATCGCGCCGTCCTGCACGCCGTAGACGAGGCCGTCGCGGATGAGGAGCCGGTGGGTGGCGGCTTCGGGCTGGGCCACGCCCAGGGTCTCGACGGCCCCGCCGTCGATCGCGCAGCGGTAGAGCATCCCCGACGGCCGTCCGGCGTAGTAGACGTAGCCGTCGTGGATGAGCACCGAGGTCACGTACTTCTCGCCAGTGGCCAGTACCCGGTGATCGGCCGGGTCGGCCTTGTTGAGCACGAGCACCTCGCCGTTGGAGGAGATGCCGCCGGCCAGGTGGGTGTCGGACAGCGTCAGGCTCGCCACGAAGTCCCGGCCCGCGAGCACGGCGGGAAGGATGTCGCGCTTGGCTCCGGTCGCCCGGTCGATCGCGATCAGGTGGGCGTGCGCGCCGACGCCCGCGTAGACGGTGGTCTCGTCCGCGGCGATGCTGCGCACGTACGCCTCACCGTCGACCGTCACGCCCAGGTCGCGGCTCTCTCCCGTCGCCGGGTCGTACTCGACGACCCGGCCGGGCTCGGAGATCGCGAGGTAGACCTTGCCGTCCGGTGCGGAGGCGAGGTTCCAGATGAAGTGGTACGGGTAGGCGCCCACCCTGTCGAGGACACCCGTCACAGTGTCGAGCCGGTAGAGGTCGGAGCGGCTGTGGGTGCCGACGTAGACGTCGGTGCCCACCCGGCACATCGCCCACACGCCGATTCCGCTGGGAATGTCGGTGTGGGAGGTGACGGCGTCGGCGGTGAGGTTGTAGCCGCCCACGAGGTTGGGCGAGAGGCCGCGGGTGCCGGCGTAGAGCACCGAACCGACGAACTCGCCGTTCCCCAGCGGGGTGGTGACGCTGGCCGGGCCGAGATCGGCGACGGTGCCCTCGGGTTCGGCGGCAGCCTGGGCGTGGGCAGGGGCTGACGGGAGGAGTGCCGCTCCGCCGGTGAGCGCGGCGGCCTGCAGGAGATGACGACGGGCGACCATGGGCACTGCCTTTCGGCCGGGACCGGAATTGCGGAGAGTCTAGTACGGCTGCCTGCCGCCGGGACATGGTCGCAGGGGAATTCGTTGATGAATTGAGGGTGACACCTACCGGGACCACAGCCGCCGGCAGGTGACCGCGAGGCGTTGACGCCGACGAAGAACGCGGCCTAGGGTCATTGCGGCCCCGCCCGATATGAGTCGCGAGGGGTCGCACCAGCAACAGCTCACCGACGCCCGGGATGGATCGCTTATCCCGGCCCTCATCGAGATTCCGGTATCTGACCGTCACGGCTCGGCCGCCGGCTCCCCGGTGGCCGCTGGAAGAGAGGCAGGCGTCCCATGACGAACCGCCGTACCTTGCTCCGCTCCGCCGTCGCCCTCACCGCGGTGCCGGCCCTGCCCGTCGCCTGGACCGCGGGCCCCGCAACCGCCGGCGTCACGACCGGGGAGTCCGCCGCCGGGGTGACCGTGGACCCCTTCGGCATCCCCCTGCGCGACGTACTGCTGATCGGTGGCACCGTCGCCCCCGGCCCGACCGGGACGCCGGTGCTCTGGTCCGCGGTGTCCGGGGAGCCCGCCCGGCTGGTCGCGATCGACCCGGCGACCGGGCGGACCGTCTCCGCCCAGGACCTCACCGGCGCCCCCGGCTCGTACGCGGTGGCCGCCGCACCCGACGGCACCGTCTACGTCGGCGCGTACAACACCGGCGACCTGTATCGCCGCCAGCCCGGCCCGGACAGCCCGATCGAGAACCTCGGCCGTCCACTGCCGTCCGAGACGTACATCTGGCGGATCGCCGTGGACGACGCGGGCATCGTCTATGGCGGCACCTTCCCCGGCGCGCGGGTCTTCGCCCACGACCCGACCACCGGGACGACCCGCGACTACGGCCAGGTGCTGCCCGGCGCCCAGTACGTCCGCAGCCTCGCGGTCACCGCCGACACGATCTACGCCGGCACCCAGCCGGACGCCCACCTGTTCGAGATTGACAAGCTGACCGGCGAGCGGCGCGAACTCCCGCTGCCCGACGGCCTCGGCGACGGCACCGGCCAGACGGTGTACGACCTCAACGCCCACGACGGCCGCGTGTACGCGCGGTTCGGCTCGGCCACCACCGGCCGGCTCGGCGTGTACGACATCGCCCGGCGGCGGTGGACCGACCTGATCGACGACGTCGCCGGCCTGGACGTCTCCGCACCCGGGCCCGGCGGCCTGGTCTACCTGACCCGCGCCGGGCGGCTCATCGGCTACCACCCCGGCAAGCGGACGTTCACCGACACCCCGCTGGTCTTCCCGGGCCGGGTGGTCAACAACCGGGGCATCGGCTGGGTGAACCTCCGCGACCGGGACTGGCCGGGTCGCACGCTGGTCGGGCTGCTCTGGCGCGGCGACATGTTCCGCTGGAACCCGCTCACCGGGCGGGCCGATGTGGTGCCGACCGACGTGCCCGGCGCGCCGATCCCCATCGCGGCGCTGCACGTCGGCCCGACCGGCACAGTCTGGGTCGGTGGCTACCTCAACGGCGGCCTGGCCCGGGTGGACCCGGACACGGGCGTGTCGACCTTCCAGCGGTTCGCCCAGGTGGAGAGCGTGCTGGAGACCGGCGACCGGATCTGGCTCGGGGCGTACCCGGACTCCCGGCTGTACCGGTACGACCCGGCCGCGCCGTGGCACAGCCCCGAGTACTCGCCCGGCCTGCCCGGCAGCGCCGACAACCCGGCGAAGCTGCTCGACCTGAAGGCCGCCGACCAGGTGCGGGTACGGGCGCTGACCGACGCCGGCGACAAGGTCGCGTACGGCACCATGCCCAACACCACCCTCGGTGGCGTGCTGGCCATCGTGGACAAGGCCAGCGCTGCATCGCGCGTGCACCGGCCGGTGGTCACCGACCAGTCGATCGTCAGCCTCATCCACGTCAACGGCCTGCTCGTAGGCGGCACCTCCATCTCCGGTGGGTACAGCGTGCCCCCGCCGACCCAGAACGAGGCGATGCTGTTCGGCTGGGACGTCGCCGGCGACGCCAAGACGTTCGAGTTCGTGCCGGTACCGGGCGCGACGGCGATCCCCGCGCTGGCGGTGGACCGCACCGGGCTGCTCTGGGGCCTGGCCGGCGGCCAGCTCTTCGCCGTCGACCTGGCCACCCGCTCGGTCGTCCAGCGCCTCCAGCTCCCCCCGGGTGTCGCCGACAGCCGCGGCAAGCTCGGCTACGACGCCCCGCGTCACCTGCTGTACGCGCTGGTCCGCAGCGAGCAGGTGGTGCAGGTTGACCTGGCCACCGGCGCCACGCGGCAGCTGCTGGAGCAGCCGGCGGAGTTCCTCGCCGTGCATCCGGACGGCCGGCTCTTCCTCGGCGCCGGCGAGCACCTGTACCGGGTCACCGTGACCGGCTGACCGCCGCCCGTTCGGCCGCGCACAGCGCAGAGACGGAGACGGGCCGGCGATCCCCCCTCGGGGTCGCCGGCCCGCGTCCTGCGCACCGGAATGCGGGGTCTACAGCTGGATGCGGACCAGGTTGCGACCGCGCAGGGCGTACAGCGCCGAGCCGTCCGGGGTGGCGGTGAGCAGCGCCCCGCCCCCGTACCACTCGGCGTTCAGGCCGGTGACGAACGGGGTGACCGTCATCGTCGCCGGGTCCAGCGTCCAGACGTCCCTCCCGTTGGTGCCGTAGATCGCCGGGCCGACCTGCACCAGAGTGTTCTGCCCGGACGCGACAGTGGTGGTGGCCACCACCTGGCGGGTCCGCTGGTCGACGGCGAAGAGCACGCCGGTCTCGGTGAGGCCGAGGATCCGGTCGCCGGTGGCGACCAGTTCGACGATCTGCTTCGCGCCGGGTACCGGGCTGATCTCCCAGGTCTTCGTCCGGGTGGCCAGGTCGAAGCCGGCGAGCCGGGCCTCGGTGGCCCGGGGCGTGGTGCCCAGTCCACCGTTGATGCTGCTGCCGAGGAACGCGGTGCCGTGCTTGACCGCCACCGAACGGATCGACTGGTCCGGGATAACGTCGCGGTGCACGTCCAGCGCGCCGGACCGGGGGTCGTAGAACGAGACCGCGCCGCCGTGGCGGCCGTACTCCGGTTCGGTGCCGACGACGAGCAGCTTGTCGGCGGGGGACCAGGTCGCGTCGAGCGGCCGAGTCTGCTCGTGGCCGATCGTTGTCACCCGGCGCGGGTCGCCGTCGGGTGCCATCCGGAACAGGTACGCCAGCGTGTAGACCGACATCCAGATCTCACCGGCGACCGGGGTCATCGCCTTGGCCTCGCCGGGCAGGAACCGGCGGGTGGAGGTGCCGGCGACCAGGTCGTGCACCTGCACACCGGCCTTGCCGGAGACGTACACCCGGGGGCCGTCGGTGGCGATCGCCATGGCCAGTTCCGGTGCCGGCGGCATGCCGGCCTCGGTGAGGTCGACGCCGGTCAACTCGCCGGTGGTCAGGTCGTAGGTGACGACGGTGTTGGTGACCACGCCGCGCAGCTGGTCGTCCGTGACGAATAGTCGGCCGAAGGAGGCGCCGTCGTAGGGCACGGCCAGGGTGCTGAGCTGCCGGGTGTCCCGGTCGTACCGGCGCAGCGTGCCCGAGGGCCGGGTGCCCACGTAGACGTCGTTGCGGCCGGGGTCTATGGCGATCGCGGTGATGTAGCTGTCCGGCGTCTGCACGACCTCGTAGCGCGACGGGTCCGCGGTGTCGATCAGCAGCATGGTGCCGGTGGGGGAGAGGGCGGCGGCGAGGAGACCGTCCTCCAGGGCGAGGGTGCCGACGAAGGTACGGTCGGCGAACTCCGGTGGCAGGATCTCCCGCTTCGCGCCGGTGGCCCGGTCGATGGCGATCAGGTGGGCGTGCGCGCCGACGCCGGCGTAGATGGTGGTCGCGTCGACGGCGATGCTGCGCACGTACTGCTCGCCGGGGACGGCGACGCCGTAGTCGCGGGTGGCGCCGGTGGCCGGGTCGTAGGAGAAGACCCGGCCGTTGGGATAGGTGCCGCCGTAGAGGACGCCGTCGGGCGCGGTGGCCAGGGCCCAGATGAATTGGTCGGGGGAGACGTCGGCGACCTTGGTGACCGCGGTGCCGGTGGTGTCCACCCGGTACAGGTCCCCCGGGTCATAGGTGCCGACGTACAGGTCGGTGCCGACCGCCGCGGTGGCCCAGGCGCCACCGCCGGTGGGCAGTTCGTAGCGCCGGTTCACCCGCTGCTCGGCCAGGTCGTAGCCGCCCACCACGATCGGCGTCACACCACCGGTGGCCGTGTAGATCGTGCCGTCGATCAGCTCGGCGCCGTTGACGGAGGTGACCTCGGACGCGGGTCCGAGGTCGGTGACGGTGCCGGGCGGTGCTCCGGCGTGGACGGTTGCCGCCGCGGCCAGCGGCTCGGCGTGGGCGGTTGCCGCCGGGACCGCCAGCGCGGCGGCGGCGAGGGCAAGGGCCGCGGTCAGCGCGATACGTCGCAACACGACCTCCAGGGATTCAGGGTTTCGGTCAGGGCTGTAACTGCTACAGCGCACCATGCCCGGCGCATCGTGTCGAGGCTCCACCCGCAAGTTCGCCACCGATAGCATGCATCGACCAGCGGCTCTGGAATTCCGGACGCCACCGTAATAGGGTGCCGGCATCGTCGAACGTGGAGGTCGCCCGTGTCGTCGTTCCGCCGTACCCTCGTGCCCGTCGCCGTCCTGGCGCTCGTCGCCGCCCTGTTCCCGGCCGCCGCTGCCGCCTCGGCGGTTCCGGCCGGCGCGACGCCCGGCACCGTCACCGACTTCGGTGTCCAGCAGACCGCCCTCACCGTCTTCGAGGCCCACTACGGCACCGGCGCCGAGAACCGGCCGGTCGTCTACGGGGTCCAGATGGGATCACCGGGGGTGCTCAGCGTGACCGACCCGGTGACCCGCGAGCTGCTGGACACCGCCTACCTGCCCGACTCCTCCGGCGCCTGGGGGATCACCCAGACGGCCGACGGCACCGTGTACGCCGGCAGCTACCCAAACGCCCATCTCTATTCGTACGACCCGCAGACCCGGACCACCGTGGACCTCGGCGCCCCGGTCGCCGGGCAGACCGTCCTCTACGGCCTGCGGCCCGGCGCGGACGGCCGGGTTTACGGCGGCACCTACCCCGGCGCGCACGTCTTCTCCTACGCCCCGGGCGAGGGCTTCCGCGATCACGGCCGGATGTACGCCGGCGAGCAGTACGTCGTCGATGTCGCGGTGGACCCCTCGCGCGACGTGCTCTGGGCGGCGGTCGGCACCGCCGGCCACCTGGTCCGCCTCGACCTGGGCACCGGGGAGAAGCGCGACATCTGGCCGGAGGCGCTGCGCGGCGACGCGAACTACCCGTACGACATCAACCTGGTCGGCGGGAAGCTCTTCGTCAAACGCAACAAGCTCCAGGGGCTGGTGCTCGACCCGGACACCGGCGCGGTCCTGGCCGACGGGTTCACCATGGGCTCGCGCGGTACCTCGCCGCTCGCCCCCGACGGCCGGTCGGTCTACTTCACCTCCGGCACCGAACTCTGGCGCTACGACCTGCCGACCGACACCGTCGGGCCGGTGCGCGACGCCGCCGGCGCGCCGGTGCGCAGCGACGGCGCCGGCATCGGGTTCGGCTTCCTCGACGGCCGGCTGTACGCCGTGATCGGCAACTACGGCGGGCAGGCGCTGCGCTACGACCCGGCCACCGGGGCTAGCGAGCGGTACCGGCTGCCGTTCCCGCCGCAGGCCCTGGACATCAACACCATCACCGCCGGCCCGGACGGCCGGATCTGGACCAACCTCTACATCAACGGGAACCTCGCCGTCCTCGACCCGGCCACGGGCACGGCGATCAACGTCGGCCGGCTCGGGCAGGCGGACGGCTTCGGCTGGCACGAGGGCAGGATGTACCAGGGCGTGTACCCGTACGGCGGGGTGCTGGTCTACGACCCGGCCCGGCCGTACCAGCTCGGCACCAACCCGCGCGAGCTGTTCCGCCTCCAGCCCGACGGGCAGAACCGGCCGCTCGCCTTTGCCTCGTCGGGAAGCCGGATCTACGTCGGCAGCACCCCCGACTACGGCCTGTGGGGCGGCGCGCTGACGGTCTACGACACGGCGACCGGCGCGCGTACCACCCGCCGGAACATCGTCGCCGACCAGGGCGTGATCAGCCTTGCCGTGGTCGGCGACCAGCTGTGGGCGGGCACCACGATCAGTGGCGGCGGGGGCACCGTGCCGCGCGCCGCCGAGGCGGAGGTGTTCACGGCCGACCTGGCGACCGGCGAGAAGACCGCCGAGTACACCCCGGTGCCCGGCGCCGACTCGATCACCTCGCTGGTCGCCGGCCCGGATGGGATGATCTGGGGCCTCGCCGACGGCGAGGTGTTCGTCCTCGACCCGGCGACCGGCGCGGTGACGCACCGCCTCGACGTGCCGGGCCGCTCCTCCGGGGTGGCCGACGAACTCGTCGTCAGCGCCGCCGACGAGCACGTCTACGCCGCGCTCGACGGGTACCTGCACAGGATCGATCCACTGTCGAAGGCCGTGCGGACCATCCGGGACACGCAGACCTACCGGGTGACCCAGGACGGCGAGGGCAACCTCTGGTTCCGCAACGGGGTCAAGGCGGCCAACGGGGCGGTCCAGTACGGCTCGCACCTGTTGCGGTATGTGCCGGAGCCGGACGACTGCCCCCGCTCCGACCTGCGGGCCCAGGTGCACGCGGGCGGCGGGTCCGGCGTGCCGAACCGGTACGCCGAGCGTGGGTGCACGGTCAACGACCTGATCCGCGACGAGGCGCACTGGACTAGCCACGGCGCGTTCGTCGCACACGTCGCCTCAGTCACCGGCGATTTGGTCGAGGCCGGCCTGCTCAGCGGCGGCGAGAAGGACGCGATCGTGGCGGCGGGCGCGCGGTCCGGCATCGGCCGGTAGCCGCCGCGCCGGCGGCTTCTCGCCCTGAGCGGGTCATCCCCGGCGTGTCGAGCCACCGCCGGGTGGCGGCGATCAGACGGACCAGCCCCGCTCTCCTCTCGGGGGGAGAGCGGGGCTGGTCGGCGTCGGGGCTCAGCGCGTGAGCTGGTAGAGCTGGCCCCCTCGGGCGTAGTACATCGTGCCGGTGGTGTCCATGGTCCAGACGTCGTCGATCCCCGTCGCCAGCCTCTTGACAGCGAGGGTGGCCGGGTCCACGCACGCCACGGTGGTGCGGAAGTTGCCGCACAGGTCGCCGTTCGGCGCGAAGGCCAGATTTTCGCTGCGCCACACGTGGTCGACGTTCCAGTCGAACGGCTCCACCTCGACGGTCCTGAGCACCTTCCTGTCCACCGGGTCGAACTCGAACAGCGTCCCGGCGGTGGCGCCCCACACGTGACCGTCCGCGCCGACGATCAACCGGGTGATCGCCTTCGCGCCGGGAACGGGTACGCCCTCCCAGACCTTCGTCGAGGTCGCCGGATCCCACAGGAAGAGCTTCGCCTCGGTCTGCGTCGGTACCGCGCCGAGCCCACCCCAGACGCCGGAGCCGCCCAGCACCAACTCTCCGACCGTGGCCAGGGCGGTGACGCTCTGGTCGGGTACGACGTCGCGGTGCACCTGCTGCGCGCCGGTGTCCGGGTCGGCGATCGCGAGCGCGCCACCGAGCTGTCCGTACTCCGGGATCGTCCCGAACGCGATTCGGTCACCGAGGCCGGTGATGGCGAAGGGGCGGTCCTGGTGGGCCGAGCTGAGCGACCCGAACTGGCGCGGGTTGCTGCCCCGGACGACGGGCCTGGCCGGGTCGAGCTCGAACAGGTTCGCGCCCGGGTAGACGCCGGCGTAGATCAGGCCGCGGTACGAGTGCAGCCCTTCGGCCTGGCCCAGTGCGGTGGGATTCTCGGTGAAGGTGCCGGTGGCGGGGTCGTACGAGGTGATCCCGCCACTGGGGTAGGCGCTTGACCAGATCTTGCCGTCGGGGCCGGCTACCACGGTCTGCAACTGGGCGGGCAGGCCCTGCACGCCGGAGGAGACGACCTTGTGCGCCCCGGTCTGCGGGTTGAAGTAGGAGAGCATCCCGCCCAGGCTGATCGTCACCAGCGTCCGGCCGGGCCAACCGTCGGCGTCGAGGTGGGTCCAGCCGAAGCCGCGAGCGGTGCCGAATCCGGTGAAGCCGGTCGGGGTGACGGTGCGGTTGTTCCGGTTGTAGGCCATGAGGCGGCCACCGGTCGATCCGAAGTAGACGTTCTTCTTGGCGTCCGGCGGCGAGACGTTCAACCCGGGGCTGGTGCCCAGGTCGGCGACCCACTCGCCGGTCCTGAGATCGTGGACCAGCAGCCGATTGCTGTTGGTCAGCCGCGCGAAGAGGGTCTGCTGGTGGACGTCGAGGTCGTAGACGAACTGCTCGGCCCGGTACTGCTCCGGCAGCGGGATCTCGCGGCGGTCGCCGGATTCGACGTCCACCTCCACGATCCGGGCGACGGTGCCCAGGCCCGCGTAGACCTTTCCGTTCGCCACGCCGAGGCTGCGCACGTACTGTTCGCCGGGCCAGACCTGGCCGTAGTCGCGTACCGTCCCGCTGCGGTGGTCGACCGAGTAGATCTTTCCGTTGGGGAAGGTGCCGACGAACACGCGCCGGCCGTCGTTCGCCAGGCGCCACGTGGCGGTCTCGCCCGGTGCGGGCGAGCCCAGGTCCTCCACTTGGTCGGCCCCGGGCCGGTAGCGGAAGAGCTTGCTGTCGGCACCGATGTAGGCGGTGCCGTCGGGCATGACCGTGCCGCCCCAGGATCCTCCGGCGCCGGGTAACGGCATTGTCCGGATCACCTCCGCCGTGCGGGTGTCCACCACGCTCAGCTCGCCGGTGGTGCCGCGGGCGACGGCGTACGCGTAGTCGCCGGCGGCGGTCGACCCGAACGTCGCGCCGTAGATCGCGACGTTGTGGTGAGGGGTTCCCACCAGCACTTCTGTCACCGGTGCAGCGCGCGCGGGGACGCCGACGGCGGTGGCGGCGAGCAGGGTCACGAGGGCGGCGAGCGGCGCGGCGCGCCGTGGTCGATCGAGGGCCATGAACCATCCCTTCGTCCATTTTGGCCCTCACCGTAATCATCAAGGCATCGAAGAATCAACATCGGCCCGGGGCGCCGCCGGGCTCGGTCGGCCCCTGTCGGGCGCGGCGAGCGCGACGGGGATGCCGCCCGCGAGCCGGCTGCGTTCCGCCGCGAACGCCATCCGGTGACTGTCCAGGGACTCCCGTGGCCCCGACCGCACCGCGGACCGATCACCGGTCGCCACGGCCTCGACGAAGGCCGCCATCAACCGCATGTCCCCGCCGCCGTGGCCGGTTCCGGCGTCCGCCCCGCCGCCCCGCGTGTCGGTGGTGACGGTGGCGCCGGTAACGAAGTCGGTGACGGTGACCTGCTCGCCGTCGCCCTCCAGGTAGCCGTGCGTGCCCATGATGCGGGTGCGCCGGTGACCGCCGGGGGTGAAGGCGCTCATGGTCAGGGTGGCGGTCGCCCCGCCGGCGAAGGAGATCGTCACGCTCTGGTGGTCGGCGACGTCGTTGCCGCCGGTGAAGACACACCGCCCGTACGGGCCATTCCGCAGCGCCTCGGTCACCCCGGCAGGGGTCAGGTCGCGGGTCAGCACCGACAGGGGCCACACCCGACGGTCGGGATCGGCGAGACAGTCGTGGTAGAAGCGGGCGGCCGAGTACGGGCAGCGCGGCTCGACGCGACAGTCGAGGCAGCTGTCGGCGGCACCGACCGGCCGGTTGCCGGGGTGGAAATGGTGCAGCCCGCCGACGCTGCTGACCCGTACCGGGGTGTCGTCCACGACGTGGCGGAGCCAGTCGAGGTCGTGGCAGCACTTGGTGAGCAGGCTGCTGGACGAGGTGTCGGCGCGGCGCCAATTGCCGCGCACGTAGGAGTGGGCGAAGTGCCACCAGCCGACCGGCTCCAGGTGTTCCACGCCGACGATGCGGCCGAGCGTGCCCGCCTCGACGTACCGCTTCACCGCCTCGGTGTAGCGGGTGTAGCGCAGGACGTGGCAGACGGCGAGCAGGACGCCGGCGCGTTCCGCCGCCGCGGTGACCGCCTCGCACTCGGCCTCGGTCGGTGCGATGGGCTTCTCCAGCAGGACGTGGTAGCCGAGTGCGGCGAAGCGGGCGGCCGGTTCGGCGTGCTCGCGGTCGGGGGTGGCCAGCACGACCGCGTCGGCCAGCCGTGGCCGGGCGGCCAGGGCCTGCCACGAGTCGAACCGGGCGGACGGCGGCACCCGGTGTGCGTCGGCGAGCGTGGTGCGGTGCGCGTCCCGGGGTTCCGCGACGGCGACGACCCGCGCCTCGTCGGGGGAACGCAGCGTGTAGCCGGCGTAGGTGGTACCGCGGTCGCCCGCGCCGACGATGGCCAGGGAGACGGTCATCGGGTTCCTTCACTATTACGGGGTTGGATCGATCCGGCGCGACGCTCGTACGAACAGTAACGGTGTGACCTCGATACTCTTCGGCTCTAGTATCGGCCTGGACCGTAAGTTAATGTACGGCGAACCTGACTCCCCCGGAAGGATGCGAGATGAGTGTTCGCAAGAGCCTGTCGGCCGTCGCGGTGGCGCTCGTCGCCGCACTCGCGGCCACGGGTTGTGGCGGTTCCGGCTCCGGTGACTCCGGCAAGACCACCGTGACGATGTGGATATATCCGGTGATCGTCGACGAGGCGAAGCACCGCGCGCACTGGGACGAGACCGTCAAGGCGTTCCAGTCCGCCAACCCGAACATCGAGGTCAAGACCGAGATCTTCCCCTGGGCCAACCGGGACCAGGCGCTGGCCACCGCCATCGCCGGCAACAAGGGGCCCGACGTCGTCTACCTGATCCCCGACCAGCTGCCCAAGTACGCCCGCAACATCGAGCCGGTCGACAAGTACCTCGAGGACGCGGCCAAGAGCGACTACCACGAGAACGTGACGAAGTCGGTGAGCATCGACGGCAAGATGATGGGCGCGCCGATCCTCACCAGCGCCGCCACCCCGATCTGCAACAAGAAGGTCTTCGCCGCCGTCGGCGAGACGACCTACCCCACCAGCTGGAACGACCTGCTCACCCTGGCGCCGAAGTTCAAGGCCAAGGGCTACGACATCGCGGCGTACCCCGGTGACTCCAAGCAGACCCTGAACCAGACCT
The DNA here is from genome assembly GCF_036059255.1 of Micromonospora sp. NBC_00389. Classification (NCBI taxonomy): domain Bacteria; kingdom Bacillati; phylum Actinomycetota; class Actinomycetes; order Micromonosporales; family Micromonosporaceae; genus Micromonospora; species Micromonospora sp. NBC_00389. The sequence goes on from NZ_CP107947.1 coordinate 4,633,372, forward strand.
TCTACCCGCTGATGTGGTCGGCCGGCGGTGACGTGTTCAGCCCGGACGGCACGTCGGTCGCCTTCAACAGCGACGCCGCAAAGAAGGCGCTGACCTTCGTGAAGCAACTCGTCGACGGCGGCTACGTCGACAAGAGCCTGATCACCAACGTCCCGTCGATCGAGCAGACCCGCATCGGCCAGAACAAGGTCGGCTGCGTCTGGCACGTGCCGGTGGCGGAGGTCGAAAAGCTGTGGGGCAAGGAGAACATCCAGGCCGTCCCGCACTTCACCGACGTCAAGCAGATCGGCTACGGCACCGTTGGCTCCCTGTCGATGCTGAAGGGCGCCAAGAACAAGGAGGCGGCCGGCAAGTGGATCGCCTTCGCGACCAACGCCGAGAACACCAAGAAGTACGACCTGGCCTCCAACTTCTTCTCCCCGCGGAAGTCCACCGGCACGCTCTACGCCGGTGACCCTGTCCTCAGTGTGCAGGAGCAGCAGGTAGCCACCAGCACCGTCGGCCCGCTGCACGAGAAGGCCCGGGACGTCCAGGGCGTCCTCTTCCCGGAGATCCAGGCCGCCCTGCTCGGCAAGAAGTCGGTGGAGCAGGCGCTCGACGACGCCGCGAAGGCCGCCGCTCCGCTGCTTCGCTGATCCTGGCGCGGCTCGCGGTGGGCGTACCCTGCCCACCGCGAGCCGCCGAGAAAGGTTGTCAGATGGTTGCACTACCGGAGAGCCAGGTCCGGCGGCCACGCCGGCCGGGGAGCGAGGTTCGGCGCCTCCGCCGGCCGTCGGCCCGTGAGGCCGGCACGGCCCTGCTGTTCGTCCTGCCGTTCCTGCTGCTCTTCGCCATCTTCCGGTTCGGGCCGGCGATCGCCGGGGTGATCCTCGGCTTCACCGACTACACCATCGGCGGTGACACGAGCTGGGCCGGCCTGGAGAACTTCCGCCGACTCGTCGACGACCCGACCTTCTGGTCGGCGCTGCGCGTCACGGTCGTCTTCACCGCGCTGTCCGTACCCCTGTCGATGCTGGCCTCCCTCGGCATGGCACTGCTGACCCGCCGCGCCTTTCGCGGCGCGAAGCTCTTCCGGTCCATCTTCTTCCTGCCCGTGGTGACCAGCCTGGTCCTCGCCGGGGTGGTCTTCACCTGGGTCTTCGCCGACGGTGGGCCGTGGTCGCGGGCGATGGGCGCGCTGGGCCTGCCGGCCGGCTCCTGGCTCGCCGACAGCGCGCTGGTGGTGCCGGCCCTGGTGCTGGTATCGGTCTGGTCCCGCTTCGGCTACGGCATGCTCATCCTGCTCGCCCGGCTCCAGGACATCCCGGCGGAGCTGGAGGAGGCGGCGCTGACCGACGGCGCCTCGGCCTGGCAGCGCTTCCGGTACGTCACGCTGCCACAGCTGCGGCCCGCGCTGTTCTTCGTCGCCATCATCGAGACCACCGTGTCGTTCCAGGTCTTCGACATGATCTACGTGATGACCGGCGGCGGGCCGGTCCGCTCCAGCTACAGCCTCGTCTACCTGCTCTACGACCAGGGGTTCAAGTACTTCGACCTGGGCTACGCCAGCGCGGTCGGGGTCGCCCTGTTCGTGATGACGATCGTCGTGGCGCTGATACAGCGGCTGACCCTGGGGAGGGAAGAATGACCGACACCATCACGCCCCCGGCCACCGCCGCGCCGGCCACCGAACGGCCCCGGCGCGCCCGGCGTCCCTACCTCGCGGACCGGGCCGGCCGGGGCTGGGTGATCGGGCGTACCGCGCTGCTGCTGGCTGGTGCCGTGCTCACCCTCTTCCCCTTCTACGCGATGGTCGTGTTGTCGCTCAAGCCGACCGGGCCGGTCACCTTCCCGGACAGTCTGCTGCCCTGGCCGTTCTCCACCGAGGCGTACGACCAGGTCATCGGTGCCAAGAGCGTGCTGCGCTGGATGGGGAACACGCTCGTCTACTCGGTGGTGTCGGTCGTCGGCGTGCTGCTGTTCGCCTCGATGGCCGGCTACGCCTTCGCCAAGAAGCGATTCCCGGGCAAGGAGACGATGTTCTGGTCGTTCCTGGCGATGCTGATGGTGCCGTACCACGTCACAATGATCCCGACCTTCATCATCATCTCCGAGCTGAACGGCGTGGACACCTACTGGGGCATGATCGTGCCGACGCTGGCCAACGCCCAGGCGGTCTTCCTCATGCGCCAGTTCATCGCGTCGCTGCCCGACTCGCTGTTCGAGGCGGCCCGTTTGGACGGCTGCTCCGAGTGGCGGGTGTACGTCTCGATCGTGCTGCCGCTGATCAAGCCGATCCTGGCCACGCTGGGCGTCTTCGTCTTCCTCTGGCACTGGAACGACTTCCTGTGGCCGCTCATCGTCGGGCAGAGCCTCGACATGCGGACCCTCACCACCGGCATCGCCTCGCTGCAACAGGAGAACGTGCCGTTGAACATGCTGCTCGCCGGATCGGTGGTGGCGTTCGTGCCCATCTTCATGGCCTACCTGATTGGCCAGCGGTACTTCCAGGAGGGCGTCTCCACCACGGGCATCAAGGGGTGAGCGTCATCGCCGTGGCGGCGACGCCGTACGTCCGCGAGCTGTTCCTCGACCCCGACACCTGGGCCGCGCTGCAGCGCCTCGGCGAGGTGCGGCTGCCCGCCGACCGCGCCGACGTGGGCGACGAGGCCGTGCTCGCGGGACTGCTCGCCGACGCCGACGTCGTCGTCACCGGCTGGGGAACCGCACCGCTGACGGCCGCGGCGCTCGCCGCCGCGCCACGGCTGCGGCTGCTCGCGCACACCGGGGCCAGCGTGAAACCGTTCGTCACCCCGGAGAGCTTCGCCCGCGGGGTACGCGTCACCCAGGCCGGCGACGCGATGGCGTACGCAGTGGGGGAGCAGGCCCTCGCGTTGACCCTCGCGCTGCTGCACCGGCTGCACCGGTTCGACCACGCGCTGCGCACCGGCGCCGACTGGGCGAGCGCGAAGGGCGCCCCGCCCCGCCGGGAGCTGCGCGGCGCGACGGTCGGGGTGGTCGGCGCGTCCCGGACCGGCCGGGCGTACCTCGGCCTGGTGCGGGCGCTCGGAGCGCGGATGCTCGTGGCCGACCCCTACCTGTCCGGCGCGGAGGCCGTGACGCTGGGCGTCGAGCGGGTCGGCCTCGACGAGCTGCTCGCCCGCAGCCTGGTGGTCTCCCTGCATGCTCCGGTGCTGCCGGAGACCGCCGGGATGATCGGGAAACGCGAGCTCGCCCTGCTGCCGGACGGGGCGCTGCTGGTCAACACCGCCCGCTCGGCGCTGGTGGACGAGGCCGCGCTGCTGGCCGCGCTGCGCACCGGCCGGATCGACGCCGCGCTGGACGTCTTCGACGCCGAGCCGCTGCCGGTCGACCATCCGCTCCGCGGGCTGCCGAACGTGCTGCTGACGCCGCACGAGGCGGCCGGGACGGTGGAGTCGCGGCGGCGGGCCGGCGCGATCGTGGTGGCCGAGATCGACCGGTTCCTCCGCGGGCGGCCGCTGGCCCACGAGGTGCGGCCGGAGCAGCTCGACCGGACGGGCTGACCCGGGCTGACCTGCGCTGGCGCAGCCGGAGACCGGAGAAGTAGCCTCTGCGCTCATGCGCATCGCTCTGGCCGGACTCGCCACCAGTCACCCCTACACCGACGCCCGCGCGCTGCGTGACCACGCGGAGCTGGTGGTGTGGGAGCCCGATCCGCAGCGGCTGGCCCGGTTCCGAGCCGAGCAGCCGGACGTCGCCGTGGCGCCGGACCTGGCCGCGCTGCTGGCGACCGGCCCGGACGGTGTGGTGCTCACCGTCCCGACCCCCGACGTGCCGGACGCGCTGGCCCGGGTGCTGGCCCGCGAGCTGCCCTGCTTCGTCAACAAGCCGGCCGCCGCGACCCTCGGGCAGCTCGACCGGTTGGAACGCGTCGTGCAGCGAGCGCCCGAGCTCGTGTTCACCTCCTCGGTGCTGCGCTTCGCGCCGGACTTCGTGGCGTTCGACCTGCCGCGCGACGAGGTGCTGTCGGTCCGGGCCACGGTGCGGCACGATGTCGGCCTCTGGGCCACCGGCTACAACCCGTGGCAGGACGACCCGGCGGTGGGTGGCGGCACGCTGGTGATGATGGGACTGCACGGCGTGGAGCTGCTGGTCGCGCTGCTCGGGCCGGCGGTACGGCTGGTCGGGGCCGCGGGCACCGTACGCCGGCACCGGGGACTGCGCTCCGAGGACACCGGGCTGCTGGCGCTGCAGTGGGAGGACGGGGTGCCCGGCGCGGTCGAGGTGCTCGGGGTCAGCGAGGGCGAGGCGTACGAGGTGACCGTCCACACCGGCGGTGGGGAGCAGCGGGTGGTGCTGCGCGGCGGCCCGGACCAGCTCGGCTACCGGGCCACCATCGACGCGTTCCTGGGCATGGTCCGGGGTGGGCCGAGCCCGGTGCCGTGGGCGCAGACCCGGGCCGTGCTGGGCCTTCTCGCCGCGGCGCGCGCCACGGCCTGACACCGCGCAGCCCGTCCGGCCGCCCCGGCATGACACCGCGCAGCCGGCCGCTTGCCCCTGAGGTGCGAACCGGACGGCCGGTTCGCCGTGCCCGTCGAGCCCGCGCCGGTCGACCCACCTCCCCGGACACCTTGACGCTCCCGTGGCCGGAAGTTACGGTCATGACCGTTACTTCGGAAGGGGTGTGGTGGCATGCGTACCGTGGCGGACCTGGAGGAGCGGCTCTCCCGCCCGCGGGACGTCCTGGTGGACGACCTGCGCAAGCTCGACGGCGACATCCTGGTCCTCGGCGCGGGCGGCAAGCTGGGGCCCAGCCTGGTGCGGCTGGCGCTGCGGGGGGTCGCGGCGGCGGGCACCGGCGCGCGGGTCGTCGCCGTGTCACGCTTCTCCGAGGCCGGCTTGGCCGACGCGCTGCGCGATGAGGGCGCCGAGGTGGTCGAGGCGGACGTCGCCGACGACGCCATGCTGGCCGCGCTGCCCGACGCGGCGAACGTCGTCTTCCTGGTCGGTGCCAAGTTCGGCACCTCCGGCCGGGAGCACGCCACCTGGGCCACCAACACCTACCTGCCGGGCCGGGTCGCGCAGCGCTTCGCCGGGTCGCGCCTGGTGGCGCTGAGCACCGGCAACGTCTACCCGCTCGTGCCGGTGACCGCCGGCGGCTGCGTCGAGCAGACCCCGGTCCAGCCGGTCGGCGAGTACGCGATGTCCTGCCTGGGCCGCGAGCGCATCCTCACCAACTTCGCGCTGCGCGACGACACCCCGCTGGCCCTGATCCGCCTCAACTACGCCGTCGAGATGCGCTACGGCGTGCTCGTGGACATCGCCCGCGCCGTGCACGCCGGCCAGGCGGTGGACCTCACCATGGGACACGCCAACGTCGTCTGGCAGGGCTACGCCAACGAGGTCGTCCTGCGCTCCCTGCACCACACAGCCACACCGCCGTTCGTGCTGAACCTGACCGGGCCGGAGCTGGTCTCGGTCCGCCAGGTAGCCGCCGCGGTCGCCGCGCGGCTGGGCCGCGAGCCGATCCTCACCGGCACCGAGGCGCCGACCGCGCTGCTGTCCAACGCCCAGCTTTGCCACGGCCTGTTCGGCTACCCCGACGTACCCCTCGCCGAGCTGATCGAGCTGACGGCGGACTGGGTCGCCGACGGCCAGCCCCTGCTCGACAAGCCGACCGGCTTCCAGCGCCGCGACGGCAAGTTCTAGGAGAGACCGTGTTGACCGCATCGAGCACCCGACAGGCCGCCGCGCTGGCCCGGTTCCGGCACGGGTGCGTCATCCCCGCCCATCCGCTCGCCCTGGACGCCGACCGCAAGCTCGACGAGCGCCGGCAGCGGGCGTTGACCCGCTACTACCTCGCCTCCGGCGCTGGCGGCATCGCCGTCGGCGTGCACACCACCCAGTTCGCCATCCACGACCCGGAGGTGGGCCTGCTCGCCCCGGTGCTGGAACTGGCCGCCGAGACCGCGGCCGGCTCGGACGCGATCCTGGTCGCCGGGGCCTGCGGGGACACCGCGCAGGCCGTCGCCGAGGCGGAGCTGGCGGCCTCGCTCGGCTACCACATGGTGCTGCTGTCGCCGTACGGGCCGCTGGACGAGGACGCTCTCGTCGAACGGGCCCGGGCGGTCGGCGAGGTGCTGCCGGTGATCGGCTTCTACCTGCAGCCGGCCGTCGGCGGCCGGGTGCTGTCCCGGCACTTCTGGGCCCGGCTGGCCGCCCTCGATTCGGTGGTCGGGATCAAGGTGGCGCCGTTCGACCGCTACCGCACGCTCGACGTGCTGCACGGCGTCTGCGCGGCCGGCCGCAACGGCGACCTCGCCCTCTACACCGGCAACGACGACCACATCCTGGCCGACCTGGTGGCGCCGCACCGGGTCGTCGTCGACAGGCGGGCGGTGGAGGTCGAGTTCGTCGGCGGCCTGCTCGGCCAGTGGGCGGTCTGGGCGCGCACCGCGGTGACCCTGCTGGACGAGGCCCGGCGGGCCCGGGCCGGTGACGACACCGCGCTGCGCCGGCTGCTCACCCTGGACGGTCACCTGACCGACGCCAACGCGGCCATCTTCGACGCCGCCAACGGCTACCACGGCTGCATTCCCGGCATCCACGAGGTGCTGCGCCGGCAGGGCCTGCTGGCCGGCCGGTGGTGCCTGGACCCGGACGAGGAGCTCTCGCCGGGACAGCTCGCCGAACTCGACCGGGTGCACCGGGCCTACCAGCACCTGCGCGACGACGACTTCGTCGCCGAGCACCTGGACGAGTGGCTGTCCTGACGCGTGCCGAGAGGATCCGGTCCACGTCGACGGGGGCGTGGACCGGATCGTCTCAGAGGGTCAGCCGGTAGAGCGTCAGCGGGCGGCCGCTGGTGCCGGAGGCGAGGTTGCCGGTCCGCTCGGCCAGGCCGGCCAGCTCCAGCCGGTGCAGCATCCGCCGGGCGGTGCGTTGCTGCACGCGCAGCTGGTCGGCCACCTCCCGGCTGGTCAGCGGCTCGTCGCCGACCGTCGTGCGCACCTCCCGCAGCCGCAGCAGGGTGGGCACCGACAGGCCGACCCGCTGGGCGATGACGGCCAGGTTCACCTCCGACGGCGGCGGGGCCGGCGTGGTCGACTCGAGCACGATGTCGGTCTCGCCGCGCAGCGACAGCACCGCCGTGGTCGGGCCGACCCGGCGCGCCCGGCTCAGCGCCCGCCGCGCCAGGTTCTCCGCCTCCGCGGCGCTGCGTCCCAGGCCGAAGCCGATCTGCACGGTCTCGTGCCGGTCGGCGAGGCGGCGCAGCATCGGCAGCGCGGTGAACCCGCCGGTCGCGTCGTGCAGCGGGCCACGGGTGGTGACTATGAGGTACGTGTCCGGGGCGAACCGCGCGAGCGTGCCCCCGAGCCCGGCGACCTCCTTGAGCAGCCCGTCGTCGCCGTCGGAGAGGTTGGCCAGGCCGAGCGCGATCTGGGCGTCCTCCTGGGCCTGGCTGCCCACCTGCAGCAGCAGCTGGCGCAGCGCCGTGCGGACCGAGTGGTTCGACGGGGCTAGGCGGAACGCCGGCATCTCGTGGCGCAGCACCTCGTACACCGAGCTGATGCAGGTGACCGCGACGTCCGCGCCGGCCTTGCGCTGCCGCTGGTGGAATGCCACCACGTCCTCCGAGCTGAGGCCGCTGCGGTACGGCAGCGACCGGACCCGGTCCATCGGCAGGACCGCCTCGCCGAAGGTGGTCGCGACGTCGGCGCCGGTGACGGTGTCGATCGACATCCGGGTGACGTCGTGCCCGGCGCGCAACAACCGCACGGCGGCCTGGAGCAGCGTCGCTCCGGTGTAGTCGACGAAGACCGCCGGACGGTTGAGCGAGTTCGCCTCCCGGGCGAGGGTGTAGGGCACCACGCCGGTGAACAGCCACGCGTCCACCTGGCCGGCGTGCGCCTCGACGATCGCCGGGGCCTGCGACTCGTGGTCGTAGTGCAGCCGGCGGGCGGTGACGCCGGGCTGCTCCTCGCAGGTCGCGGCCACGTCGTCGACTAGGTCGTGCGGACCGATGACCCCGATCTCGATGGTCACCGCTGCCTCCTGTCGGGGGTTGCATTGTTCGCAGCACAAGATTACGGTCAGGCCCGGTATTACTGTAGCCCGGGAGGGTACGTGTCGTCGTTTCCCAGCATGGCCGACGCCAGCGGCCGGACGATCGGCGCGGAGGAGTTGGCCGCGGTCAGCCGGGTGCTCGAGTCGGGCATGCTCAGCTCGGTCTGGGGCACGGAGGTCCGCGCCCTGGAACGCGAGATGGCCGACCGCCATGGAGTGTCGCACGCCGTCGCCGCCAGTTCGGGAACCGCGGCCCTGCACCTGGCCGTCGCCGCCGTCGCGCCGGATCCGGGCGACGAGATCATCACCTCTCCGATCAGCGATTTCGGCACGGTCGCGCCCATTCTCGCGCAGAACGCGGTGCCGGTGTTCGCCGACGTCGATCCGTATACCGGCAACCTGGATCCGGCGGCGGTCGCCGCTGCGATCGGGCCGCGCACGCGGGCGATCCTCGCGGTGCACCTGTTCGGCGCCGCCGCCGACCTGCGCGCGGTCGCCGACGCCGCCGGCGTGCCGCTGATCGAGGACTGCGCCCAGGCGTGGCTCACCCGCTACCCGGACGGCACCCTCGCCGGCACGGCCGGCGCGATCGGGTGCTTCAGCCTCCAGCAGTGGAAGCACATCACCTGTGGCGACGGCGGTCTGGCCGTCACCGACGACTCGGTGCTGGCCCGCCGGATGCGGCTCTTCGCCGACAAGGGCTGGCCGCGCGACGAGTCCCGCCGGCACGTCGGCCTCGGCCTGAACTACCGGATGACCGAACTCGCCGGAGCCGTCGCCCGGGCCCAGTTGGCGAAACTGCCGGGGGTGCTCGCCGACCGGCGACGCACCGCCCGGCGGCTGGTCGACGCGCTGGCCGACCTGCCCGGCGTGCACCTGCCGGCGGACGTGGACGCGCACGCCTGGTGGCTGTTCCCGATCGTGCTTGACCCGCCGCTGACCAACCACGGGGTGGCCGGGAAACTAGCCGCCGCCGGGATCCCCGCCCGCGCCGGCTACCTGGAACAGCCGCTGCACTGCGCCCCGGCGCTGACCGAGGCCCCCGTCTACGGCGACTCCCGCTTCCCGCTGACCGTGCCACCGGCGGACCGGTTGCCGGCCTACGGACCCGGGTCGTTCCCGATCGCCGAGCGGATGATCGAGCGGACCCTACTGGTGGTCGACTGGAACGAGCGGTACACCGACGCCCACGTCGACGAGATCGCCCGGGCCGTCCGCGCCGCGGTGACCTCGTGATCGCTCCGATCACCGCCGCGCTGCGCGACCGGCTGCGCTGGCGGCTGATCGCCGCGACCGCCACCCCGGTGGACGCGACCGGCGCCGTCGACCCGGACGTGCTCGGCCGCTATCTGCGAGGGCTGGTCACCGACGGGGCGGACGCCCTGGCGGTGCTTGCGCACACCGGACGCGGCCCGTACCACGACGAGTCCACCCGCGCTCTGGTCATCCGCCGCGCCGTCGACACTGGGGCGCCGGTGATCGTCGGCGTCGGCGGCCGGCCGGGGGAGCGGACCGACGAGGTGGTTGCGCAGGCGGCGCGGGCGGCCGCCCTCGGTGCGGCCGGCCTGCTGGTCTTCCCGGTGGACGACGATCCCGTTGCCCACCACGACGCGCTCTGGCACGCCGCCGGCCTGCCGATGCTCGCCTTCGACCTCTACCTGCGGCCGTACGCCGAGCCCACGCTGGCCGAGCTGCTGCGACACCCCGGTGTCGCCGGGGTGAAGGTGGCCCGCCTGCACGACGCCCTCGCCTGCCAGGCAGCCCTGGCCGCCGCGCACCGCGCCGACCGGCTGGCGGTCACCGGCGAGGACCGGATGTTCGGCCCGTCGCTCATGTGGGGCGCCGAGGCGGCCCTGGTCGGCCTGGCCGCCGCCGCGGTCCCGGTCACCGCCCGGGTGCTGCGGGCCTACGCCGACAAGCGCTACGACGAGTTCGTCACCGCCTCCGCCGACCTCGACCGGCAGGCCGAGGTCACTTTCACCGAACCGATGGAAGGGTACGTGCAGCGCATGCTCTGGATTGCCGCCGAGGAAGGGCGGATCCCGGTGGGCCACGCGGGCGACCCGCACGCACCGGCGCTTCCCGACGGCGACCGGGACCGGGTGCTGCGGGTGGCAGGGCGCTGGTGACCGGCAACCCATTCGTGGCCGGCGACCTGCCGCCGGTCACCCTCGACATCGACGTGCTCGTCGGCCGGTACGCCGACCGGGCCGGCCCCACCGGCGAGCCCGCGGCGGTCGCCGAGACGCTGGCCGCCAACGGCGTCGAGCGGGCAGCCGTCGCGAGCCTCCGCGCCGCCCTGTTCGACGTTGCCAGCGGCAACGACGAGGTGGCCGCCCTCGCCGGCCCCGGCGTGCTGCCGGTCGGCGGGCTGGACCTGCGCGACCCGCTCGGCGCCGAACGGGAGGTCGTCCGGCTCGCCGAGTGCGGCTTCCGGGCCGTTCGGCTGTTCCCCGACGAGCAGCGCGTCGAGGCGGACTACCCGTCCGTACGGCACGTCGCCCGCCGGGCCGCCGAGGCGGGCCTGGTCGTGCTCACCGGCGGGGACGTCCGCCGGTTCTGGCGGCCGCTGCGCGGCGCGACCGTGGTCTTCCTCGACACGCACTTCTACCACCTGGGCGACTTCGTGGTGGTGGCCCGCGACGAGCCGGGCTTCCACACCTCCACCCGGCTGCTCAACTCGCCGGACGCGCTGGAGACCGTCGCCGGGCACCTCGGCGTCGAGCGCCTGCTCTACGGCTCCCGCACCCCGTTCTACGAGCCCGTCGTGCCGCGGCTGCGGCTGGCCCGGACCGGGATCGGCCCGTCCGCGGTCGCGGCGGTGACCGGGGGGAACGCCCGCCGGATCCTGGGGCTGGCCCGATGATCATCGACGTGCACGCCCACTGGGGGCCGTGGTTCTTCAGCATGGAGGTCGGCGCGGTCGCGACCAACCTCGCGGTGATGGACCGGTACGGCATCGACTTGGCCGTGGTCTCCGCCACCGAGGCGGTGATCTACGACGTGGCCGCCGGCAACCGGGCGATGGCCCGCGTGCTGGAGGGCAACGACCGGCTGCTCGGCTACCTGACGATCAACCCGCGCCGGCTGGACGACGCCGAACGGGACCTGCGCGACCTGCTGCCCACCGGCCGGTTCGTCGGCGTGAAGATCCACACCGACTACACCGGCTCGCCGGCGAACTCCGCGCCGACCCGGGCGGCCCTGGAACTGGCCGCCGCGCACGGCCTGCCCGCCCTCGTGCACACCTGGGACACAACGCCGCTCGACCTGGCCCAGGCGGTGGCGGACATCCCCGGGGTGCGGGCCATCGCCGGGCACATGGGCGCGAACGGGTGGCGGCACGCTATCGAGGCGGCCAACGGGGTGGATCGGCTCTGGCTGGAGCCCTGCTTCTCGCACACGGAGGCGGGTCGCTTCGCCGCGGTGGCGGCGGCCGTGAACCCGCGGCGGTTGCTCTTCGGCACCGACGCCACGCTGATCGACCCGGCCGCCGCGTACGGGGCGGTGCTCGCCGCCGACCTGCCGCCCGAACTGGCCGAACGCGTCGCCTGGCGAAACGCCGCCGAACTGTTCCGGCTCGACCTGTCCGCCCACACGGTCTCCCGAGCCAGCGGATGAGGCAGCGGGCCGCCGCCCGGCAGCGCCCGCGAGGCGTCACCGAGCGGCGGCCCCGCAACGATCGGCAGCAGCGTCTACCGGTTCATCGAGGCCGCGCTGCGGGACGGGGCGTCCGCCGCCGTCGCCGAGTGGCTGCGGAGCGGCGAGCTGCCCGGCTTCGGGCGGGAAGCGGGCGAGGTCCATGCCGAGCATCCCCCAGGTCGACCTGCCGTCCGGGGTGAAGTTGAAGGCCGGGTTGTTGTACCAGCCGCGCGACACATTGTCGTACAGCGTGGTCACCTCGCGATCCGGGACGGCCGGCAGCTCGGAGATGTCCATGCACATGCCGCTACTGGCGTTCTTGACGGTGTAGCTGCCGTCATCGAGCCGGGCCAGCAACCACTTCTGGCTGGCGCTGCTCGACGGAGCGGCGGTGAGTAGCTGCGCGCCGCTGGTCCCAGGCGCCTCCACGGCGAGCTGGGAACCGACGTTGGTCAGCGCGTACTGGCCGTCGGCGATCGGCGGTGGCACGATCTCCTCGGTCCCGACCGCCACCGCGAAGACGTGCACCGCCGCGTTGGCGGGCAGGGTGACCGCGACCACCTCCTTGGCCGAATCGACGCGCAGTGTCGCGGTGTAGAGCCGGTACGCCGTGGTCGGGTAGGCCGGTCCCGTCGGGGTGTTCTTCCCGTTGGTCGTCACCGCGATCTTGGCTCCGTAGGTGTCCGTCGCCAGACAGCACCAGTTCGGAAAGCCGAGCGTGCCGGTCGCCGTCGAGCCGTCGGAGTAGTGCACGGTGGCACTGCCCCCTGCGGAGCCGCTGGTGCCGGTACCGAGGAAGGCCAGCGCGTTGCCGCTGCCGGAGACGCGGATGGTCTCGCCGCCGGCGGCTACGTTGTCACGGGTGCCGGGCTGGGAGGACGGCCAGGTGAACTCGAACCCGTTCGCGGACACCTGCGCTCCTGGTACCACGCCCTTCTCCGCGAGGCGCTCGGCCAGGAAGCTGGAGCCGCCACCGTCGATGTCGCCCGGGGCCGGGTCGGTCGAGGCAGTCACCGCGACGTTGTTGAATGCCGCGCTCAGACTGCCGTAGGCGAGTGTCGTCTCGGTCCGGTCGGTGATGGTGTACGAGGTGTTGCGAGGCCGGTAGACCGCGTTCGCGGAGAGCTCGCGGGCGCCGGGTTCGACGTTCGCCGGTGGCGTTACCGTGAACTTGGCGGTGAACGTCTCTCCGTCCTTAGGGTGTCCTCCCTTGGAGGTGCCGACCGGGGTCACCTTCCACCCTGCCGGCGCGGTCAGGGCCAGGGAGGTTACCCGCACCGGCTTACCGGTGTTGTTCGTGAACGCGGCCGTCACCGTGGCCGGCTCGTTGGCCGCCGCGACCTGCGGTGCGACCACGTCGAGCGAGACGTTGCGGTCTTCTGGGTGCGAGCCGCCGATGGCTCCGGCACCGGTGATGCGCACTGTAGCGGCGGTTCCGGTGGACAAGGAATCGGTAGCGATGTGGAGGATGCCGGTGGCGGTGTCGAAGAAGTAGCCAGAGCCGGCCGCGTCCAGGGCGGCGACGGAAACCTGACGTGCCAGCTTGCGTTTGTCGACCGTGACGTTGCCCGGGGCAGCGTCGGTGTGGACAGTTAGCCGGTAGTCGCGGGCGCTCGGCATGCCCTCATACGAGCCGGTGAGCGACCCGATGCGGACCTCTACCGGGCCGCGTCCCCGGTCCGGGGCGGTGACGTCGAATCGCTGGGTGGCGGCAGCGCCGGTGCGGTATGCCTGGGACCGTCCGTCGTCTTCGTAGTTCAGGAAGGTGGACGTGCCCTGGGGGTAGATGTCCAGGTCCAACTGCCCGGCCTTTTTGCCCTGCGTCCAGTCGAGCGTACCGGTGGGGAACATGGGCACGATTGCGCCGGCTCGTACGAACAGGGGAAGTGTGTCCAGTGGCGCCTTGTACCCGTTCAGGGTCTGCTTGCCGCTGTAGAGGCGCCCGCTCCAGTAGTCGATCCAGTTGCCTTCGGGCAGGTAGATGCCGTCGCGCACGGAGGTGTCCGAGTAGATCGGGGCGACGAGGAGGTCGTCTCCGGCGAGGAATTGGTACTTGACCTTGTCGCCCCAGGTGTTGGGGTCGTCCGGGTAGTTCAGATAGAGGGGGCGGGTCGCCCCGAGCCCGGTCCGGTTGGCGTTGGCCGTGTGCGTGTAGAAGTACGGGAGCAGACGCTCGTGCAGCTGGAGGTATTTGCGGTTGATGTCGGTGTACGGCTGCCCGTACCGCCACGGCTGCTTGTCGCTGGCCGCCCAACCGCTCATGGGGTAGGTGCCGGGCAGAAGCATCTTCCACTGCAGGTCCCGCACGTACGTCTCCGCGCTGCCGCCGAAGATGCCGTCGACGTCGCCGGTCGCCGCATGCTGTCCGGACAGGGTTGCGCCGGCATAGGTGGGAATCTGCCAGCGGATGTAGTCCCAGGAGCCGGACTGGTCCCCGCTCCAGGTGACAGCGCACCGCTGCGTGCCGGCCCAGCCTTCGATGGTCAGGACGGTGGCGCGGTCATTGCTGTTCTGCTCGATGCCGTCGCGCGACTTCTCGCAGGCATCAAGCGCGAAGCGGTACCCCGGCCCGACCCAGGCCACGTCGGTCTTGCGGACCCTGACCCCGCTTTGAACCTCGTATGCATGGTTGGTCAGATCCGACTCGGTCCACAGGCCCAGCTCGGACCCGTGGCCCGCGAGCATTCCGCCGGTCTCGGGAAGGTCCTCGTAGCCGCAGCCGTAGCCGTCGTTGACCAGCATCCACCCCAGAGGCATTTCGTGGTCGGTGTAGCCCTGTGCGATCGCGGTAGCGTCACGGAGCGTTTCGCGCTCTCCGCGATTGGCGTTGTGCAGGTAGCAGTCCGCGTCGCCAAATTCCAGGGCGTACATCGGCAGCATCGCCGGGCGGCCGGTCAGCTCGGTGTAGCCGTCGATGACCTCACGGGCATCTCCAACGAAGTAGTAGGCGTCGAACCGCTGCTCCTCGTGGGTGGTGCGCACCGGGATGGCGAAGGTGTAGTCACCAGACGCGAAAGTGTTCCGTAGCACCCCGTAACCGTTGCTGGACAGGTAGAACGGTGCGGCATTCGGGTTGCCGCCCTCGTTCCAGTCGATGATCGTCCAGGCGGCGCAGCAAACCTCCGCGGTCCTCATTTGCGCGGACGCCGACCTCGGCGGCGTCCGCATCACCGCCCGCATCCACGACAAACTGCCGCCGGACACCACCATCCACGTCGTGGACGTCGGCACCGTGCCGCACGACGAAGGCCGGCCCTTCAACACCCACAGCCGCAGCCACCTGCAGCAGCTCGCACAACGCACGGATCAGGTCGGCGCCTTCGCGCAACGCTGCCTGCACCGGGGCTACGCGATCGAGCAGGAAGCCACTGCACGGGCCGCCCTTCAGGCTGTCTTGAATAACCACCCACCTGCGTAACTATTCGACCAGATATGCCTCCGCGTCGGCCGCGGAGTGGAGATGGCGAACTCCACCGGAGCAGGTGCCGAAGGTGTCCTTGAAGGAACCGATGCGCGGAATCCACCGCCGCCACCCGTACGAGCGGAGGGTGCGGCTGCGCCGGTTGTCGTCGCGCTGCACCCACTTGCGGACTCGCCGCGGCACCAGTTCCATGAGCGCGGGGCCGAGGATCGACATCAGGGGGAAGAACCACCAGGCGTCATCCGGGGCGCCCACCCGGGTGCCGTGCCGGTAGTTGGCGAAGGCGCTGGTCCCGGCGATTACCCAGACGAACAGGCCAAACGCGCCGGCAGGCTCGCCTCGGACGGCGCAGTAGACCATCAGCAGGACGCACACCGCGGCGGCGGCGTCGAGGGCGATGAAGACCACCGTGGCCCAGAAGCGGTCCAGGCCGAGGCCGGTGGGCGAAGCCGCCCAGTCAATGAGGTCCTGGGCGGACAGCGCGACCGGCGCGGCGACGACCACGACCATCAGCACGGCCACCACGAACAGGCCGACGCGCGCCCCGTTGCTCAGCTGCGTCGGGGGAGCGGTCCTTGCGGCGGGCGTGGCCGGTGATCGGTGGCGTCGTCGGCCTGTGCCTGCTGCTCGCGCTCGCGGTGAGCGTCGCGCCGACCTGGCGGCTGCTGCGCCGCCGGGCGGTCACCGAACCCGCCGGATGACTCATCTTCGTGACGCAGCTGTGACCTGAGGAGCCTGCGCAGTCACCGTCCGAAGTGGTCTGCTGAGCCCATATTCCCTGGCCAGGCGCGGTTTTGAGGCAGCGTCGCAGGGCTCAAAAGTGTTACATCGACGACTGGGCGGCCCGATCCGCCCAGCCTCACCCGCAGGAGGCAGCCGCGTGCGAATGAAACGAGCGAGCCGGATCGCGGCCGCGGTGGTGGGCGTGACCGCGCTCGCCTTCACGGTCTCGGCCCCCGCACAGGCGGACGACCACTTGAACCTTCCCGGAGAGCCGACCATCGCATTGCCGATCAACGACAGCGCGGCGGGTGGGACGTACAACCAGGACTTCACCCGGGTGTACGCCAACACCACCCCCGACGGCACCCCGGTCTACATCTACGTCCCGGAGGGCACCCCGCTGGACGGCTCCGCGCCGGCCGGGGTGGCCAGCCTGGACCCGCAGTTCGACCACAACCCGGCCGACGGGTTCACCCCCTGCGCCACCGCCACGGCGGCCCAGTTCGCCCTCACCCAGGGGCAGATCGACTACGTCGGCGACAAGCTCGCCGGCCAGATCGTCGCCGTGGACGAGGAGCACTTCGGCCTGATGGACGCGGCCGACCCTGACGAGCCGGCCAGCGACTCGCTGGTGATGGTCCTCTACAACATCCAGGACGAGGCGTACTACGACTGCGCGCAGACGTCCTACACGGCGGGCTACTTCGCCCCGGACTTCATCGACAGCAACGGGATGAACGTCATCGTGGTCGACGCCCTCGACTGGGCCAACCGGGTCGGGCCGAACGACGCGCCGTGGCGCGACGCCGACCCGGCCAACGACCGGCCCGAGCTGTACGAGGGCACCGTCGCCCACGAACTGGAGCACCTGCTGCACAACTACAGCGACCCGGGCGAGCTCTCCTGGGTCGACGAGGGGCTGGCCGACTTCGCCATCTTCCTCAACGGGCTCGACGCCGGCGGCTCGCACCTGACCAACCACCAGGTCTTCTACGAGGAGACCTCGCTGACCCGGTGGGGCGGCACGCTGGCCAACTACGGCGCCGCGTTCACCTACTTCCAGTACCTCTGGGAGCAGGCCGGCGGCAACGGCGACGGCACCTACACCCCGGACAAGCAGTACGACGCCGCCGGCGGTGACCTGCTCATCAAGACCATCTTCGAAGAGCAGGCCGACGGCATGGCCGGCGTGCAGAACGCCATCAACACCTTAAACGCGGCGACGGGTGCCAACCTGCGCAGCGCCGAGGCGCTGTTCCGGGACTGGTCGGTGGCGGTCTACCTGGACGACGAGGACTCGCCGGTCTACGACATCAAGGCATTCAACTTCGGCGACCCGGCCGACACGTCGTGGACCATCGACATCGCCGACGGTTCCTTCTGGGCGGGCCGGGGCAGCTACCAGGGAGCCACCCCGGAGGCGAAGTGGGCCCGGCTGAAGAACCGGCCAGACACCACCGCCGTGCCGTTCGGCATGTCGGTCGAGCGGTTCCGCAACCCGGGCCCGACCGTCGCGCTCGCCTTCGACGGCGAGGATGAGACGACCATCGCCCCGCACACCGGCACCACCCACTGGTACGCCGGCTACGAGAGCCAGTCCGACAACATCCTCGACGTCGACACCGCCGGCCCGGTTACCTCGCTGGACTTCTGGAGCTGGAACTTCATCGAGGAGGGCTGGGACTACGGCTTCGTCGAGGCCCTGGTCGGCGGCGAGTGGGTCACCGCGCCGCTGCGGAATGACGCGGGGCAGGTCGTCACCACCGACGACAACCCGCACGGCAACAACACCGAGGGCAACGGCCTCACCGGCACCTCCGGCGGCGCGTACTTCGTGGACGACCCGGTCTACGTGCACCTCACCGCCGCCGTGCCGGCGGGCGCCACCGACGTCCGGTTCCGCTACTCCACCGACGCCGCCTACCTGGACACCGGCTGGTTCGTCGACGACGTGCGGGTCAACGGCGCCGACGCCGCCCTCTCCTCGGCGACCGGTGACTGGTTCACCACCACCGGCACGCAGGACAACAACTGGACCGTCCAGGTGGTCGCGCACTGTGACCTCACGCCCGGCACCACCACGGCGGGGGAGACCACCGACGGCGCGGGCAACTGGGTCTACCGATCCACCGGGGACCAGTTCACCGCCAGCAACCTGAAGACCAGGTGCGCCAACGGCAACCAGGACGACTTCGCCGTCCTGGTCTCCAACCTGCCGACCGGCGACCTGACCTTCCTCGACGCGGACTACACGTTCCGGGTCAGCAACACCGGAAACAAGTAGTCGCCACGGCGGCCGACGGCGGGCCCGTACCGGATCACCGGTGCGGGCCCGCCCGCCGTATCCGCTCCCGCCACCGGCCGGTCGCGACGGCCCGTGGCGGTTGGCCTCGGCGCCGCGGCCGGTTCCCGGCGCGTACACCACCAGCCGAGGGGTGGCTCGCCCACCTGCTTGCCGGCCAGCAGTGGGTCAGCATGGTTGCCCGGGTCGCTGTGCTCCGGCTGGGATGCGCGACCCTGCCCTCCTCCCACTGATGCCACCGGCCGGCAGTTGACGGTCAGACGCGTGGCGGTCAACGCCGGCACCTACAAGACGTTGATGGGGTGGGCCGCCCGCTGGCCGCAGCGGCGGTCTGCCGTGGAAGGCGTCGCCGGTCTTGGCCGCGGCATCGCCCAGCTGCTCGTCGGTGGCGGCGAAGACGTCGTCGACGTGCCGGCCACGCTCGCCGCTCGCGCCCGGCTGCTGGACATCGGCGGTGCCCGCAATAGCGGTCCCGCCGACGCCGCCAGCGTCGCGCACGCCGCGATGCGCCACAAGCGGTTGCGCGCGGTGGTCGCCGAGGACCACACCACACACCTGCGGCTCCTGGCCGAACGCCGTGACGACCTGGCCGGTGAACGCATTCGCGTCCTCAACCGCCTGCACGCCCTGGTCCGCGACCTGATTCCCGGCGGCGCGCCGCCGAATCCTCCACTTAAGGACGCCCGGCCGACCGCTCGGTCAGCTCCTCGGATGGAGCGGCGCCACATCCATCCAGCCAGTTCACTGGATAACGGCTCGCGTTCGCAGCCGGCTCGATACTCTCGGCTTCGGGATCCACACGGACATCCGGAGCCACTCGATCGGCGAGATCGCCGGTGACGCGGGCGATCGACGTCCCGGCGCGCAGCCGGCTCTCGCCACGACTGGCGCCGGGGACCTCTCAGGCCGATAGGAGCGCCATGCCCGGGAAGTTACGATCGCCTGTCCTGCACCTCGTCGTTTGCCACGCCGAGCCCGCTGTCGAGCTCGGACCGTTCATCACGGCCTGCCAGGAGTTGAGGTGGGAGGTCCACCTCATCGCCACCCCGGACGCGGTCGACTCGATCGACCGGGACGGGCTCGCCGATCTCACCCACCATCCGGTACGCGAGGACGACCAGCCGGAGACGCTCCATCCCCTGCCGCCGGCCGACGCCTTCGCCGTCGTGCCGGCCAGCTTCGACCTGGTGAACAAGTGGGCGTACGGCCTCAACGACAACCTGGGCCTGCGGCTGCTCAACGAGGCGATCGCCGTCGGCCTGCCGGTCGTCGCCGTGCCGGCCACGGATCCGGCGCTCGCCCGGCACCCCGCCTTCATGGAGAGCCTGGAGCGGCTGCGGCACTGGGGCGTGACGGTGACCCGGCCCGCCGAGCCCTCCGAGGTCGCCGACCCGGTTCCGTGGCACGCCGCCGTACAGGTGATCTCCGCCTGGACGCGGTTCGCCCGGGTCCCCGGACAGCCCACCGGAGAGCGACAGCGCACCGCCGACAACTTGGCGCGGCAGTCCGGCTAGCGCCTCATCATGCAGCCTTGAACGGGTAGTCCGGGTGGCGGATCTTGGAGTTGATGGCGAATCCGGATTTCGGTTGGGCGCGGTAGTTGCGCCAACGGATGTACGCGCCGATGGCGGTGTCCTGCTCGGCGTGGGTGCGGTGGTCGGTGCCGTTGAGCGCGAAGTATCGGACGGCGGCGAACTCGGCTTCGATCCAGTTCAGCCAGGACGCGTAGGTCGTTAGGAACACCAGGTCGACCTGGTTGGCTGCGCACCAGGTGCGGACCTCGGGGAAGAAGTCGCACGCCAGCGTCGTTGCGGCCTGTGTGCGCAGGCATTGACGCCAGGTGGTGCGGTCCTGACGGACCGGCGCTGCGGGGATGCCCGCACGGGCAAGGATCCGGCGGATCGTGGAGGCGCCGAGGCGGTGGCCGAGGCCGCGCAATTCGCCTCGGATTCTTTGGTAGCCCCAGCCTGGATTGTCCCTGGCAAGGTGCTCCACCAGTGCTACGACCGTCGGGTCGGTCGGCGGTCGACCGGCCCGTTGCGGGTAGGTCCAGTGGCGGGCCACAAGCCGGCGATGCCAGGCCAGAACCGTGGCCGGAGTGACGAGCCGGTGCGCCCGCAACACCCGGGGCAGGTGCCGGATCAAGGCCGCGAGGACAGCTCGATCCGCCCAGTTCAGTCGTGGCTTCGGATGCTGCCGTCGCAGGACCGCTTTCTCGTGGCGCAGGACAAGGATCTCCACCTCCTTGGCCGACGGTGTCCGGGTGAACAGGATCAGCCAACCCGCGACCCGGCAGACTACGAGATACAGCAGACGAAACCCACGATCACGATCATCGCCCACGACGCCGGGCATCGCGTTCACCCAGTTCAGCGACCTTGGCCGAGTTTTGGTACCCCACACCCAGGTCTGCGACGATGACGGACTATTGAAACCCCACAGGCCGCGTCGATCCATCGAGCGAATGTTGTCGGAGAGCGACCTACTTCCGGGGAAGACCACCCCCCCCGTTAGCCGATCAATGGCGCTGTATGGAATGCCTTGGCCCCGGTCATGCCCATCCTCGGCGCCGCCGGTCACCGGCCTCGACCCCGAGCCCGGCGATGATCGACGAGTCGAGAATTTGTGCGCCATTCGCTGGCGACTATCGCTGGACGACGGTCTGGCCGCACACTATTCGTATGGCTACCGCTACAGCTGGGTCCGTACGGTAACGGGGGCTGCCGTGCTCACCGCCCTGGTCCTGGTTATCGCCTTCGGCAACCCGGCCTACAGCGACTGGGCGAAGGACCGTACGCGCTAGCTTCGACGAGTTCGCCGAGTGCCGACCGACGTTCACGCACAGCGTCCTCTGAGTTCATGGCTGACATGACAGACATCTGTCCTGCTAGGAGAGGGCCGACCAGACTGAGGTCGGAAAAAGATGGCGGCCGACCGTGCCTTCGCAGCGTCCGGTCCCGAAGCCGCTAGTCGCCCGATGTCGCAAGTCCGCCAACGGGTAGAAAGCGTCAAATTGCCCTATGAAGATGCGTCGGCCCTGAAAAAACGGCTCAGCGCTTCGCGTTCCGCGCCACCCAGAACACGATGAGCGCCGCGATGACGACGATCAGAAAGACGCATGCTATCCCCCCGATGATGCCCATATCGCGAAATTACCGTGTTGTGCACAGCGGGGGACTCGGTTTCGAGGATGGGGTCCGACTTCGAGGCGACACCCGCCCGCGCTCGTCCAGCCTCGGCCGCCACCGTTGAGGTCAACGACTGATGTCAAGTCGCCGCCGCTGTCGGGCTCCCTGCGCGCTGAGGGTGACCCCCGTCGGGGGAGCCGGGCACTCCTTGTCCACCCTTGGCAGCCGGTGTCGCGCTGTGCCTCTGCGCAGGTGCCCCTAATCATTTCGTGGCTTGCGGTGTCGGCTTCGATCGACCCGTCTGCTGCCTTCTCGCTGCCTCGCTGCGGGCGGATGCCTCGCTTACAAGCGCTGTCCGTCCGGAGACGTGCGGCTGCGTCGGTCACCTCGGATCATCGGCCGGGAGCGGTCGCGTTGTCTGTTCTCATCTCGGCACGTTGCCGTCAATTGCCGCTGCTTCGTCACGCCTCCACAACCGGTACCCCACGATCACATTGCCGACGCCGAGCAGTGCCAGGACGCCAACCGTCAGCCAGAACCCGACGGCCGGTACGGCGGACATGGCCTCGTCGAAGGGTGGCGGATCAAAGCGACGCAGTACGCCCCGCAGGCCGAGCGCAAGCGCCACCGCCGCGACGAACGCCGCTACCGCCGACACCACCAGGCGGGAACTGACACTGGCCAGGATCCGGGCAAGCACGCCGGCCGCGACACCCAGCGCGGCGACCATGAAGAGCGGTTGCCCCGGCAGGTAAATGGGCTCTTCGGGACCGATCTGCGGCGCCTCGTTCGGCACCTCCTGCATGACGTACTGACCAAGATTGCCATCCCAGAGCAGCGTCTCCAGGTGAACCTGACCCCCGCCACCGACGGTCAATCCCCAACCAGTCCAGGTCACCGCCACACGCCACTCCTCGGCCTCACCCTTCAGCTCCGCGAACGGCAGGGCGAACAGGAGAGCGGCAGCAGCGAACGCCAGCGGACTCAAATTCGTTCGGATCCAGTCCATGGCCACCTCCTCGACTGATCGACAACGGCAGGATGGGGCACGCGCATCACCCCCCGATCGCGCTCAGATCTCGGTTGCCTTCGCACCCGTTCTCGCGCTCGGTTCGGCCGGACCGGTACCCGATGATCTTTAGATAACAATCCTGGCCCCTTGCGCCCGAACCGGGTGCGGACCGACCAGCGCACCTCCGACCCCTCGCGCCAGTTCACAAGTCGCGCGCCGGCAAGAAACCGACCCCGTACCTCCCGGACATCACCCGGGCGATCCGCCAGACCCTCCCGCAGGGGGTTATCCCCGACGGGAAGCTAACCGTGTGGGAGCGGGGGCGGACCAGCTTCGCCCGGCTGCAGCGCCGGATCACCGCCGGATCACCGCCGGCCCGGAGCCTGCTGATGTATGGCGCGGGAACACCCGGCGCAGTACATCCTATGGAATCTGCTCGCCGACGTTGGCGGCCAGGTCGTGGTCAACGCGCCGCTGTTCGAGCGACGGGCCCGGCTCGCGGAGCTGTTCGAGGATGCGCCCGCGCAGCTGACCCTCAGACCGCAGACCACCGACATGGACGAGGTCGGGGAGTGGCTGACCACCTACACCGCGGCCGGGATCGGGGGTGTGGTCGTTAAGCGGCTGGACGGCCGGTACGAGCCCGGCCGGCCCGGCTGGCGGAAGTTCCGGGTGCGCGCGGGCGACCGAGGCGATCATCGGCGGCCATCGGTTGCTGGATAGGGCTGCCAATAGGACACCTTTTATCCCGATCCTGTAGACCGAGTTGTGGGCCCCAAGCTCGATCTTGCAGAAAGTCTTGCGACAAGTGATCTTGACGATCCCTTAACGCAACAGCGCCCCGGTCAGCACGGCGTCGGCCGACTGGAGGCGGATCTGGCTGACCTCGGCGACCGCCAGCCGGAGCTGGTATCCGTAAGTTCCGGTGCGGTTGGTGACCTGGCAGGTGCCGATCGGGTGCATGGCGCCGGCACGGTCGACGGCGAAGGCTGCGTAGGGGCCGTCGGCGGGCACCCGCGCCTTCCTCCGGGAGTCGCTGCGCTACGACCACGGCGATCTGAGGTGGTTCGCCCGCTGGCCGGGCGCACTCATGACCGGCCGGTTCGCCCGGCACGAGGGCCACTTCGACCCGGGACAACGGGT
The DNA here is from genome assembly GCF_036059255.1 of Micromonospora sp. NBC_00389. Taxonomy (NCBI): domain Bacteria; kingdom Bacillati; phylum Actinomycetota; class Actinomycetes; order Micromonosporales; family Micromonosporaceae; genus Micromonospora; species Micromonospora sp. NBC_00389. Next base: position 4,656,771 of record NZ_CP107947.1, read on the forward strand.
CGCGAACCTGCTGATGGTCGGGCTGTTCGTGGCCCTGATCGGCAGCGGCATCGGGTTGGTCCTGGTCACCGGTGGCCCCTGGTTCGTCTGGCTGCAGCGGGTGCACCGCTGGGCCACGTACCTCATCACACCGGTCCTCATCGGACACATCGTCATCGCTGCCGGCCTCCCGCCCGGCTACCGCGGCGTGGCCCGAGCCATGCACCTCGGTGGCCGCCTGCCGCTACAGGTCGCCCAGCGGCTCTGGCCGGGCTGGCTCGATCGGCAACGCGAGCCCACCATGACAGCTGAGCCGCCGTGCCCGTTCACGACCTCGGTCGCCTCGCTGCTCATCGGCGCCCTCGGCCCGCTCGAACGGCACGAATTCGAAACCCACCTGCGGCAGTGCCCGATGTGCCTGGAGGAACTCATCCTCCTCGCGCCGCTGCCCGGCTTGCTGCACCGAGCAACGCCGCCTGAGTTGTGCCCCCGATGGGAGCCCTGATCGACGGGATGGCAACGAGCGTCAGGGTCGGGCTCGCGGTGGGTGTCCGCGTCGGCAGCTCGGCCGGCTGCTGCGCCAGTTTCGCACCGAGGCCGGCATGACCCTGGGCGCCGCCGCCGAGGCCCTCTAATACAGCCGGCAGAGGATCTGGCGCATCGAGCGCGCCTCACGCAACCAGCGACCGGCCCCGTGGAGCGGAGTGACCTACCGCTCCACCGCGCACACCAGCCTGCTGCCCTGGCAGATGCGCGAGCGCCGCTTCAAGCTGGTCGGGCTCGGACGGGTCTGTTGCGTTGCCCGTGTCGAGGGATCGAGGCAGGCTTGACGGGTGCAGCGGTCGAGTCGTCATCGTCCCTGGTCGCCTCCGAAGTCGGCGTTCACCGGGTTCCGGTTCCCCGCAAAGGTGATCGTCGTCGCGGTCCGCTGGTACCTGCGGTACAACCACTCCTACGGGGACGTGGAGGAACTCCTGGCTGAGCGCGGTGTCGAGGTCGACCACGTCACCGTGTTCCGGTGGGTGCAACGGTTCACCCCGCTGTTGGCCGACGCCGCCCGGTTCGCTCGCCACTCCCCGGGTGATCGGTGGTTCGTCAACGAGACGTATGTGAAGGTCAACGGGGTGTGGCGGTACGTCTACCGGGCGGTCGACCAACACGGGCAGGTCATCGACGTGCTCGTCTCGGCCCGCCGTGATGCCGCCGCGGCCCGGCGGTTCTTTCCAGAAGGCCCTGCGGGTGCTGAAGGTGACACCTACCGAGGTGGTCACCGACGCCGCGCCGGTCTACCCCGCCGTCTTCGACGACCTGATCCCCTCGGCCTGGCACCATGTCGAGCAGCACGCGAACAATCCGATCGAGGCCGATCACAGTCAGCTCAAGCACCGGTTACGACCGATGCGCGGGCTCCAAACCGACCAGTCCGCACGACTGATCATCGCCGGCCACGCACTCATCCAGTACCTCTGCCGTGGACACTACGAACTCGGGCTCGACAGTCAGCCCAAGCTCCGAGTCGCTTCGGCGTTCAGTGAATTGGCCCGAGCTATCTGACGCGAACCCGACCCGGGCGTAACGCGCCTCCCCATCAGATAGTGCAACGGCGCCCGGGTGGCTCATGCGTCTGTCTCGCGTGCGGCCGGTTTGCGGGCGAGGATGCGCTCGACGGTGCCGGCCTTGAGCCGTTCGGTCTCGGCGATTTGGAATCCGGCGATTTGGACCAGGGGCAGTTGACGGCGGGTGAAGTGCTCCCCGGCCGCACGGATCGTCATGCGTTCGAGCAGCCACTGAGCTGCCCGGATCGGCTGCCAGCTGCTGGCGATGTGGTCCACCAGCAGCAGCGTGCCGCCTGGTACCAGGACCCGGTACATCTCGGCGATCGCGGCAGCGGGGTCGGGGATGGTGCACAGCGACAGCGCACACACCACCGTGTCGAACGACGCGTCGTCGAAGGGCAGGTGCTCGGCGTCGCCTTCACGTAGCTCGACCGGACGGTCGAGATCGGCGGCGCGCTCTCGGGCGAGGGCCAGCATCGCCGGGCTCAGCTCGATGCCGGTGAGGGACGTGTCGGACGGGTAATGGGGCAGGTTGCGGCCGGTGCCGATCGCGACCTCGAGGACGCGGCCGTGAGCACGTCGGCCAAGCCACTCGCGTCCACCGGCGAACCAGAACTTCTCGAAAAGGGCGATCTGCTTGTCATAGCCGGGTGCCGTCTTGTCCCACACCCGCTTCTGCCGGGCGGTCGGGGTTTCGCCCGTCTGGGGTGCTGCCGAACTGGTCATGAGATTCCTTCCATTCGTGCGGGGTGGGGGAGGGAACAGTCGACGTCGGAGGCGACAGCCGCGCCGATGACACCCACGACCGCCTGGCGTACCCGGGCGGCCGCCTTTGCCGGTTCGGGTTGTCCCGCGTCGAGCCAGGCGATGATCGCCTCGATCGCCACCACCGGCGCCAGCTGTGCCGCCCACCGGGCGAGAGCTCGGTCCGGGACGACCGCGGCGATCTGCAGGTACGCGGCGGCGGCGATGTCGGCACGGAACTTCTCGATGCGTTCCTTGAACTCCGGCTCTCGTAGCGCGTGCTGGAACAGCAGCCGGAACCCCGCTGGCGACTCGATCGCGGCTGCGAGCAGGCCGTCGACGCTGGCATCGGTGAACCCGCCGACAGGCTCTTCGACGTTGGCATCCAAGCGCGCGCACATCCGGTCCAGGACCGCCTGATACAGGTCGGTCTTGGAGTCGAAGTGCCGGTAAAGGATCACGCGTGTGATCCCCGCTTCGGCGGCGATGTCATCCAGGCCCGTCGCCGCGAAACCGCTATGGGCGAACGCCTCCGTCGCGGCGGCCAGGATCTGGTCGCGACGCTGCGCGCGGGGCAGGCGCTGTACCGGCTGCGGCTTCTCGTCAACCACGATGGACCTCCGGAGCGACTTGTCGACTTCAGAATGTACCTAAGTCTATGTCGACTTTCAAGTACACAACATGGAGGCGTCGATGAACGACCCGATCATCATCTACGGGCTGCTCGGCCCGAACGGCGCGGGCAAACCACCCTGATCCGCATCCTGGCCACGCTGCTTCTCCCGGTGCGACGTCGGACTCGGTCTGGGCTGGTCGGACGAGGATTAGCAAATGTCGGTGAAAGCGGGCATCGACGGGCCAGCAGGCGGGACTTCCTCGCCGTATTTCCGCACCCTCCGCCACGACTACGTCGCGGAGCATCGCGAGTTCTACCAGGTCCCACCGACGCGGATGGAGCCGAAGCCCGTGCAGCGACCCCACCCGCCATCCTTCTCAGCGGCCACCCTCCCGACGCGCCAAAGGGCAGAGCGGCTACGGCCGGGACAGCGACGAGCCCGGGCCAACGCAAACTGGCCCGGGCTCGTCGTTGCTGTTAGCGGAGGGCGTTGCCGTGGGCGTCCTTGCTCTTGCCCGCGCCGTGCGACTTGCCCGGGGAGCGGGGCATCTCGTTCACGGCCGAGGTGTCGTACGCGAATGTGATCACCGCGGTGGCGGCGGCGTCGGCGTTGACGTCGATCGCGAACGTGTTGACGTTGCCGTAGAGGTCGTACATCCCGTCGAGTTGGGCGTAGAGGGCGGCGTTGCCGCCGTCTGTGACCGGATCGAGGCTGTCGCACGGCTCGTGGTAGCAGGGGTCGTACTGGACACCTTGTACCCCGCCGTACTTGGCCACGTCCTCGGCGGTCTTGAGCCCTTCGGCGCCGGTGAACAGTCCACCGGCCGGGATGCCGACGGCGATGAACGGACCGTAGTCAGAGCGGCCGGTGAAGTCGGCCGCGTTGGTGGGCAGCCCGCGGCTGGCGAAGAACGCCTCGAACACGTCCTCCACCTGGGCGGAGCCGGCCGGGCCGGGACCGGAGCCGGACTGCGCCGAATCGTCACCGTCGTAGACGCCGAACACGTAGTTCGGCGAGCCGACCATGTCGAAGTTGAGGTAGAGCGCGAGGTCCGCGATCTGCTCCTCGCTGAGGCTGTTGACGTAGAACGTCGACCCGACCAGGTTGGACTCCTCGGCGCCCCACCACGCGAACCGGACCTGGTTGTTGGGCTTGACCTTCGCCATCTGCAGCGCGACCTCGAGGAGCGCGGCACTGCCGCTGCCGTTGTCGTTGATGCCCGCGGTGTCCGGCTCGGAGTCCAGGTGCGCGCCGGCCATCACCACGTTGTCGCCGCGCCCGTGCCTGGTCTCGGCGATGATGTTCTCCGTCGAACGAACCTCGGAGGTCGTGTCGGCGGTGATCCGCACGGTGAGGCCCGGCGTGGTGGCGAACTGCTCGCCGAGGACGTAGGAGACCGACACCGCGGGAATGCCCACCGGCTCGCCGAGCGTGCCGCCGAACAATGCGTAGCGGTCGGCGTTGACGACCGGGTCGCCGTTGCCCTGGTTCATGACGATCGCGCCGATCGCGCCAGCGGCCTCGGCGTTGGCCACCTTCTGCCCGAACGGGCAGGTGCCGCGCTGCACGAGCGCTATCTTGCCGACCACGGGCGCCGGGAAGTCCCCCGCCTCGCATCCCGACGTGGACGCACGCGGCGGGGTGAGGGCGAGGTCAACCGGCACGACAAGACCGGCGACGTCACCGGCACCGGAGAAGTCCATCAGGTCATAGTCGGTGCCGTCCACGAAATTGGTCGCCGGCGGCGGAGCCGACCGGCTGAAGGTCGACCCGAACTCCTCGAAGAAGTTGAAATCGAACGGCTGGCGGGTCACGTCGTAGCCGGCGCCTTCCAGCAGCCCGGCCACGTAGTCGGCGCTCGCGTCGTACCCCGGCAGGCCGGAGCCGCGGTTGCCGCCGTTGGCATCGGCGATCGACTGGAACGCGTCGAGGTGGCGGAGCACCCCCTGCAGGGTCACCGCCTTCGTGAGCTTCTTCGCCGAATTGTTGTTGGGATCGGCTTGAGCCGGGTTGGCCAACGTCAACGATCCCACCAGGGTCGCCGCCGCCGTTGCGGCCAGCGCCCGTCTGACTCTGCGAGACACCACGGTGTGTCACTCTCCTCACCGCTGCGGCGCCCAGCCCACGCGCCCCCGTGCTGGACGGACCTCGACCATCACATAGACGGCAGATGATCGCGACGGTCGTTCAGCCGTAGACTCACGTCAAACGGAAGTCGGCGCAGCCCAAGGCGGACACGACGAGCCACCAATCGGGCGTGAAACGCAATCGACAGATCAAACGTCGAACGATCGGCTGCAGCAGTCGGTCGACGAGTTGAACCGGTCCTTGCACTCAGCGGCGCCCGGTGCTGCGGCCGCACCTGGCCGACGACCGGCGGGCAGCAGGCGGTCAGCCTTCACGGTAGGCGGGCAGCCCGAGCGCGGTGCGAACTCTGCCGGCCTCCCTGGCTCCGCTGTGCGCCGCTGCTGCGCGGATCTCCCGCATCAGCGCGTCGGCGTCCGCCGCCTCGCCGGCTCGCCGCCAATGCCGTAACGCGACGTCGTTCTCTTTGAGGAGTGCGCCCATCGGCGCCCGGACCTCTGCCGGCCAGACCGTCTCGCGCAGCTCAACCGCGTGAGCCGCGTTCGTCCGGGCCACGTCGGCGGCCAGCGTACGGACCGTTCGCCACGGCTTCCCGGCGTTGACCGCGTCCTCCAGCTCTTCCAACACAGTGTTATACGGCGCCACGATCGCCAGGTAGCGGCTCTTCGCCTCAGCAGGCGTCAGCGCGGCCGGGGTGGCCGGCGCGGCGCTCTGCCAAACCGGCGCTGGAGCTTGCGGGTCGACCTGTTCGCCTCCACCGCACCCGGCGAGCAGCACGATCAGGGTCAGGACGGCCGTCCAGCGACGCACGGAAACTTCCCATCTGTCGAGTTCCGAGACACCGGGAGTCTAGGGGCGCACCTGCCTGGGCGACTACCCAGCGGCGGCGGCGCCGCCGGTGGGAAGTTGAACGCGGATCCGTTCACCGGCAACCGGTACGCCTTCGGCGTCGGTAGCCCGATCAGCAACGTCGAGGTGGATGGCCACTTCTTCAACATCACGGAGGCCGGGGTAGGTGCCTCGCCGGTGGGGGCCTCAGCCAGCGTTGCGAGGAGGTCGAGGGTTTCGGTGGGATTGAGGATGGCGACCTGGCCGACCGGCGGGATCCCGATCTGCATCCGGCGGAGATCGCCGCGCGAACCGGCCGATCCGAACGCACCGTACGTCGACACTGGCCGCCGCCCACAGACATCGCCATGCCGCCCGTCAACGGCCCGCACGCTCGCCACATCGCTGACCCTGGGCCGCTGACGCCCCGGTCTGGCAACCTATCGGCCCTTCCAACGCGAAAAAGATCGACTTTGACGTCTCGCGGCCACTCCGGCCACATTTCCGTTTAGTTCTGACCACCCATACGGCCGCTAGTTCTTGCTCCAGCGTCGTTCTAGATTGCTGTCCACATGCCTGCCTCAAGAGGTGGTTAGGCATCGACATCCAGAGGAATTTTAGTGGCGCAGTCTTCCCCGCCCGTACCGCCGTCGCTCAACCAGCCGCCGTCCGATGACCAACCCGCCGAGGCGCCGGCTGCGACTGCGCCCACCGCCGCACGACCAATCCGTGAATGGACCGTGCTGGGAGCAGGTATCGCGGCCGTCATCGGCTCATTCATGCCATGGGGCAAAGTGAGCGCACCGATTCTTGGCACGGTCACCGTGTCGGGTGTAGACGGATCGGACGGTTGGATCACGGCAGGTCTCGGGCTGGTGCTGGTCGTCTACGCCGGCATGAGCTTGCGCGGCCAGCGCACCCACATTGCCGTGCCCGTCCTTGCTGTCCTTGCTGCCCTCGGGCTGCTGGGTGTCGGCGCATGGAAGATCGCTGACCTGCAGGCGGCTGAGGCGGAAATGCGAGCGAAAATGTCCGGGGAGGACGACGTCCTGGGCATTGGAAAGGCGATGAGCGCAGCTGTGCAGGTGAGCGTCGGCTCCGGGCTCTGGTTGCTGACGTTCGCTGGGTTGGCGGGCTCCATCACCATGGTTGTCATCATCGTCAGCCGCTATCGCGGCCGCGACAGCAGCTGATGTCGCTCGCGCCGAAAGCGAGTTCGGCAGCACTGCCTTGTCAGCTCGCCTGACCGAAACGGCCCGGGCCGGAGCATTTGCTTCGACCCGGCCTGTTTGCTGTGGGAGTTGTCGCGGCTGCCGGATCAGCGCGGTGCGTTTGGTGAGGAATTCGCTGGTGCGGTCGCCTTGGGCCCGCGAGGACAAGAAGGCTACGTCGCCCACCGTCTCTTCGTCCGCCCAGCCCCAGGCGGTCAGGTAGGCCGCAGTCGAGGGGTCTTCCCGTTGCCTGCGTCGCACAGCCCCACCTGAGGCGTCCTACTGGTCGGGGCCGTAGAGGCCGAAATGCAGCGCTGGGTCAGCCGGATCCCAGGTGTTCGTGAACTGCGACCGTGCACCCATCTCGGCAACTCGACTGAGAAGGTTGTTGCCCAACGCCAGCCGGGCCGGCTCCCAGGCGGCCAGCGCGCGCGGAATGTCGGGCTCAGCAGAGAGCGCATCTGCGAGCGCCCAGGCGTCGGCGGCCGCCTTGGCGGTGCCGGCCGCTGCGTGGGGTCGCGCGGCGAACGCAGCGTCGCCGATTAAGGCCACGCGTCCGAAGGCCATCTTGCGTACCGCGATGTCGAGAACGATCTGGATGTACGGCTGCGCGCTCCGGGTCACCAGCTCGGCTGCCGCGGGTGGCAGCAGTTCCAAGGCGTCGGAACGCATCCGGTCGACGTACCGCTGCTGCACCGAGCACCGCCCGCATCAGGGCCGCCAGCAACGGCCACCCAACCTGGACGCGCTGCCGGCACCGGTCGCCGACCTCGCTGCGGCGCGGGTCCGCCGCATCAAGATCGCCAACGGGTTGATCAGTGAATACTCCCAGGCGGCGTAGCCGAAACCCAGTTTCTGAGCGCTACACCCCGGGCAACCTCGCCGCCTACTGGCAGTCCGACCCCCGCCGGCTGCTCGGCTGGTCGACCGTCAGCCAGGTGGGCTTCGTCCTCGTCCCCGTCGTGGCCGTCGACCGCAGTGATCTCGCGCTGCCCTCACTGCTGCTGTACCTCGTCGGCTACACGGTGACCAACATCGCCGCGTTCGCGGTCAGCGTGGCCCTGCCGCAGCATCGCGACCTCACCGACTACCGCGGCCTGGCCGCCCGGCGCGGCGGCCTCGCCGCGGCACTGCTGGTGGCGCTGCTCGGTCTCGTCGGCACCCCGCCCACCGCGGTGTTCGTCGGCAAGCTCACCACCGCGACCGCCGCCTGGGACGGCGGGTACGCCTGGCTTGCCGTCGTGGTGTTCGTCAACATCGTGATCAGTCACTTCTACTACCTGCGCTGGATCGTCCCGGCCTACCGCGACCCCGCGCCAGCGTCATCCGGCAGCGATCACTCCGCTCCGCCGCCCGAGCAACCAATGAGGCAGTGGTCGGCGAGGCTAGCGGCGACAGCTGCCGCGCTCAGCCTCGTGGTGGGTGTCACCGCAGGCCTGCTCTGGAATGTGGCGGCGGGCATCTGAGCATCGAACGTCGGTCCGGTGAACAGCAGGGGAACCGGGGATGATCATAAACCAGGAAGCCATGATCAGATACAGGCGAATCCCCTGATCTGGCGCTGGTCCGTCGCAACTGGTGGAGTCCGGCATCGCCCGAACGGACGAGTTAGTGGATCACCTGGCGAGGGACGTCCGCGCGCGCCGTTCGTACCCTGCGCTGTCGGGTGACAGCGGGAGGGGCGGTACGCCCGGATGGCGAGGATCCCTACCGGCGCCGCCGGACTGGGGTGGAGGATCCCGTTGCGCAGGGGTGAAGTGTGAGCACCGCCACCTGATCACCCTGGGTGACCATGGTTTCTCCTGCCTAGCCTCGGCGGATGCGTAACGACGGCAATCCCGACCACCCGCGCGGCCTCGGCGGCCCGGCTGGCCGTTCGGACGATACCCCCTCCATCGAGCAGCCAGTCGGCACGTCCCAACCCCGACTCTCCACCGGTTGGCTGCGTACCCGCCTCGGCGGCCTCGGTAACCCCTTCGCCGCCCGACCCGGCCGGACCCGCATGGCGGTGGCCACCGGCGCCGTGTGCTGCCTCGGTCTCGTGGGCGTCACCTTCATCGGCGCCGACCCCGCCGGCGAGTCACTCACCCCCGACCAGCGCGCCGAGATTGCCCAGCGGGCCGAGGCCGACGCGGCCTCCCGCGGGCAGGCCCGCCAGCCCGCCGCCCCGGTCACCGAAACCCCCACCCCGGAGAGCTCCCCGTCGACGACAACGCCCGCGCCCAAGCCCAAGGCGACGTCGAAACCAAAGCCCAAGCCCAAGCCCAAGCGGATCGTCCCGGTCGCCGGGCTGGACCAGGCGCAGATGGACAACGCCAAGGCGATCGTGCGTACCGGCCGGGACATGGGTGTGCCGCGCCGGGGGCTGGTGATCGCGGTGGCCACCGCGATGCAGGAGAGCAACCTCTACAACTACGCCAGTGGCGTGCTGCCGGAATCGCAGGACTACCCGCACCAGGCGATCGGCTGGGACCACGACTCAGTCGGGCTCTTCCAGCAGCGGCCCAGCACCGGCTGGGGGAGCGTGCGGGACCTGATGAAGCCGGAGTTCGCGACCCGTCAGTTCCTCACCGCCCTGGAGGCGATCCCCGGCTGGCAGGACCTCCCGCTGACCGCCGCGGCCCAGGCGGTGCAGGTGTCGGCGTTCGGTTGGCTGTACGCCCAGCACGAGTGGCGGGCCACCGAGGTCGTGAACGCCATCCTCGCCTGACCGCGGGCAACTGGCGCCGCGTTTCCTCTGCTGCCGCTCGAGCGCGGCGTCGGCCTGCTGTATGTGGCCGGTCGGTAGGGCTTCGTCGTGTTTCTCCCCCTTGCCTGGCTGACTCACAGTTTGCCGACGCCGCCCGCTTCTGCCGGCACTCACCTGGCGACAGGTGGTTCGTTGATGAGACGTATGTCAAGGAACGGTGTGTGGCGGTACGTGTCCGGGCGGTCGGCCAGGACGGGCAGGTCATCGATGTGCTGGTTTCGGCCCGCCGGGACGCCGGCGCGGCTCGGCTGTTCTTCCGCCGGGCGCTGTCGACGTTGAAGGTGACACCCGGCGAGGTCGTCACCGACGCCGCGCCGGTCTACCCCGGCGTGCTCGACGAGCTGATCCCATCCGCGTGGCACCACGTCGAGCAGTACGCGAACAAACCGATCGAGGCTGATCACAGCCAGCTCAAACAGCGGTGGAGACCGATGCGCGGGCTACGAACGGACAAGACAGCACAGGTAATCATCGCCGGCCACGCGTTCATGCAGAACCTCCGACGCGGCCACTACGGACTCGCCGTCGACGCCCCGCCCGCTACGCGGGTCGCCGCCGCGTTCACCGAACTCACCCAAGCGATCTGATGTGAACCGCGGGGCCCGGACCCGGGTTCAACACGTCCGCCGATCCGATAATGCAACGGCGCCGCCGGGCCTACGTGCCAATCCGCCGGGGTTCGAGCCGGGTGGCCGCCGGCCCCGTCAGCTGCCAGAACTCCTTCGGCAACTGGGCGATGGAGTCCTCGTACTCCTTCGCGCTGACCGCGTCCCGCAGCGTGTCCAGCACGGCGCGCACCCCGTCGGTCGCCGTCTGGAACTCCACCGCGGCGCGTTGCTGCACCCGCTCGAAGAACTCGGGAAGCTCGAACGGTTCGGCCTGTTCGTCGGGCTTGCGTAGGTCTCCCCGCAGCTCCTCCGGGAGCTGCACGGCGAGATCCCGTGCCTGGCCGCCGCTGAGCCGCTCCGCCAACGTCGCGAGCGTGGCACGGGTGATCGGCTCGGCCAGCGTCGGTGACATCTTCGATCGCGTCGACACCGACTGGATGAACTCCGCGTACTTCACCTCGAACCCCCTCCTGCCGCGAATGCTGCGTCTACCCGCGCGTCCAAGGGTGAAACGGCGCCCGCCGCGTCATTGGCCGGGGGCCTCCGCGGCGCGTGCCGCCGCAACGATGGCGCTCACCCCGATCCCGGCCTGGTCCATCAGCTGGGTCGGGGTACCGGAGGTGGGGAGGCCCCGTACCGCCAGGTGCTTCACCCGCACCGGCTCGGCGAGGTCGGCCAGGGACTCGAGGACCGCCGACCCCACGCCACCCTCCGGGTAGTGATCCTCGACCACCAGCAGCCGACCGCCGGTGGCCCGGACGGCGTCGAGCAACCGGTCCCGGTCCAGCGGCTTGACCGAATACAGGTCGATGACCCGGGCCTTGATCCCCTCGCGCGCCAGCTCGTCGGCGGCGGCGAGGCAGTTGTGCACCGTCACCCCGGCGCCGATCAGCGCGACGTCGTCGTCGTCGCCGCCGCGGAGCAGTTTGCTGCCGCCGACCGGGAAGGCGTCCTCGTTGTCGTAGAGCACCGGGTACTTGCCTCGGGTGGTGCGCAGGTAGTTGACGCCCTTGCGGTCGACCATCTGCGCGACGAGGGCCGCGCAGGACACGGCGTCGCTGGGATACAGCACCGTCGACCCCTGCACGGCGCGCATGGCCGCCAGGTCCTCCAGCCCCATCTGCGAGGGACCGTCCTCCCCGATCTCCACCCCGCAGTGCGACCCGGACAGGGCGATGTCGGCCCGGGAGATGCCGGCCATCCGCACGAAGTCGTAGGCGCGGGAGAAGAACGCCGCGAAGGTCGCGGCGAAGGGCCGATAGCCGCGTACCTGCAGCCCGACCGCAGCGGCGACCAGTTGCTGTTCGGAGATGAACATCTCGAAGAACCGGTCGGGATACGCCTCGCCGAACTTGTCGGCGCGGGTGGAGTCGCTGACCTCACCGTCTAGGGCGACCACGTCCGGCCGCGAGCCCAGCGCGCGCAGCGCGTCACCGTACGCGTTCCGGGTGGCCACCTTCGCCCCCTTGTCGTACCGCGGCAGCGTGGGCGGCTCGCCGACGGGGGCACCACCGGGCGGGGCGGACTCGGGTTGCGGCCCGGTGACGCGGATCTGGCGTACCCCGCCGAGAGCCTCCACGGCCCGCTCGGCCATGTCGGGTTTCAGCGGCTTGCCGTGCCACCCGGGCTGGTTCTCGACCTCCGGCACCCCCTTGCCCTTGACCGTCCGGGCGAGCACCACGGTCGGACCCGTCGCCTGCCGCGCCCGGCCGAACGCCTCGTCGATCGCGGCCAGGTCGTGGCCGTCGATGACGAGCGCCTGGCAGCCGAACGCCTCGACCCGGCGGCGGTAGGTGTCCAGGTCCCATTCCAACTCGGTCGGACCCCGCTGCCCGAGCCGGTTGATGTCGACGATCGCGGTGAGGTTGCGCAGTCCGTAGTGGCCGGCCTTGTCCAGCGCCTCCCAGATGGAGCCCTCGGCCATCTCGCTGTCGCCGCACAGCGCCCACACGTGGAACGGCAGGTGGTCGAGGTACCGGCCGGCGAGCGCGATCCCGACCCCGACGGGCAGTCCCTGACCGAGCGACCCGGTGGCCACGTCGACCCAGGGCAGGGCCGGCGTGGGGTGTCCCTGCAGGCGCGACCCGAACTGGCGGTAGGTCTCGATCAACTCCTGATCGGTGATCGCGCCCACCGCCTTGAAGACCGCATACAGCAGCGGCGAGGCGTGGCCCTTGGAGAAGATCAGGTGGTCGTTGGTCCGACCGCGCGGGTCCGTCCACTGGTAACGCAGGTGCCGGGAGATCAGCACCGCGAGCAGGTCCGCGGCGGACAGACTCGAGGTCGGATGCCCCGATCCCGCCCTGGTGCTGCACCGGATCGCGTCCACCCGGAGCTGGGCGGCGAGCTCACCCAGTCGGGTGAGCTCCTCCGCGCGTAGGGTGCGCTCTGCTTCCATCGTCACCGGCATCGCCTCCGCAGATACCGTAGTCAGGAAAGACCCGCATTACCCGGTAACCGCCGATTTGCCAGGGGCAGAGAGGGCCGGCCACGACGACGCTGTTGCATTAAGCCATCGCGCCGTCTCGGCGCCGCAGATCTTCCCGTCACGAGGTTCCAGACGGGCGGAAGGGCGGCCATCGGTTGCTGGACAGGCTGCCAGTAGGACACCTTTTGTCCCGATCCTGTAGACCGAGTTGTGGGCCCCAAGCTCGATCTTGCAGGAAGTCTTGCGACAAGTGATCTTGACGATCCCTAACGCAACAGCGCCCGCGGGCTTCCCGGTCAGCTCGGGTAGCCCGTCCCCCGCGGCGGGGACTGCCAGCGCGTCGCGTCTGACTGCCAGGGCTCGTTCGTGGAATGGCTGCGCGGCGAATCGGTCCAGCGTGAACCGCCGGCCATCGCCGGCGCCGGATCGTCGGACTTACCCGGCTTCGTCGGATCCTCACCCTGCTTCGTCGAGCCGAGCCCGTCCGCGCCGAGCGGGCGGTCCCGTTCCGATACCGGCGGAATCATCGTGTCCGGGACAACGATCGTCGGCTCATCGGCGTCCGACTGCGGCCAGCGCCGCCACCGCTGGACACTGGCGACCCCGACCAGGAGCAGCGAGCCCAGCAGCAGCGTCGTCCCGGTCCGTACGGGGGTGAGCAAGTCAATCTGGTAACCCGCCACGCTCAGCTTGTGACTGAGTAGGTCCAGCAGCCGTGCCGGGCTGAACAACAGGCCTGCGTAGCTGACCGTGTACGCAAGTCCGGTCAGCACCGAGCCGATCGGGGAGATCCGGACGGTGGCGATGAGCCCGAGGAGAAGGCCAGCAGCCGCCAGTACCAGCAACGGCTTCAGCAGAGCGTCAGGGTCGAGCGCATCACCACTGTCCTGCGCATCCGCGAACACCCGCAGGGACCGGCCTTGTCCAGCGGCGAGCAGGACCCAGGCCAGCGGACCCACGATGAGCGCGGCGATTACGGTCTTGGTGTGTCGCATTCAGGCAAGGTACCGAGCTTCCCTCGTAGATCGACAACCCGATAAGGAAAACTTAACTTGCCGTCAGGCAACGTCTTCCGGCTAGCTGACGTGTCGAAGGTGGGCTGTCAGCGTGCGTAGCGCTCGGTGAGTTCCGCGCCGATCCGGGCGAGTTCCCGGCGACTGCTGGCGGGTAGCCGCTGGGCGTGCGCGACGAGTGCCACCACGATCCCCTCCACGCCCAGGTCCGCGGGCGGGTTACCAGCGCGTCCAGGAATTCGCCGAGTGCCGCGCGGTGTCGACTGGTGCTCACGGCTGCCCTATCCGGCCGTTGCGCGGTGGTAACGGGCGGGATCGAAGCCCGCGCCGAGCGTCTCAACAGCGTCGTCGCGGTCTGGGCTGGCCGGGTCGGCCAGAGCGGCGAGCAGGTGTTGACACCAGGCAGCGCCGCCGACCTCTTCCGGCGGGCAGGCCCCACCGCCGTCGAGGATGGTGAACGCGTTGTCAGGGCCACCGGGCCGGATGTCGTCGACGGTGACGGTGTGCGGCCACTCGTCGCCGAAGTCGTAGACGTAGGTGAATCGGGCGCCGCGGTCGGTGGCGAGGGTCGGCGCACTCGATCAACCGGACCACGCCCAGGTTACGCAGCCTCCCGGTCCGCGCCTCGACGTCGGCGAGCAGCGTGGTTACCGGGTTGGGCAGCTCATGGGTGGCGCGGTCGGCGAGAAACTGGCGCAGCTGGTCGAGGCTGCGTCCGGCGTCCAAATCGGTCAGCAGCGTCGCGTCGCGCAGGGTCCAGACCCGGTCCGCGGTCTGCGCCACGTACGCGTCCAGTATCAGCCTGTCGGCCGGCGGCAGCTCCCCATTGACCAGGCCTCATATCAGTTGCAGTTCTTCATGGAGGACGATCATGTAGTGGGGAAGACTGACCTGCCTCGACCCTGCCAACACTCAATGCAGCGGTGCCGTTTGATCTCCTGCTGATGTTGACGTTGTGGTGGTCGGCTCGATCCGGTCCCAGGCGAGGCCGCTCGAGCCCTGACCCAGGCCGACCTGCTTGCGGCGGCCGAGCCAGGTGACGACCTGACCATCACTCCACCGGGTGCGCTGGTAGGTGCGGGTGAGGACCACGCCGGCCTTGGGCACTTCCTCCTCGTGGACGAAGTAGGGCCGGCGCGCGGTCTCGTCCAGCCCGGGGCGAAGGAACGGGCCGCGCGGCTCCACAGGCGCCTCCAGCGCGCCCGGGATCAGGCGCGGCATGGCCGCCCGCTGCAGGCGCACGTCCCGACTCGAGCCGGGGTTGTGGACCGGGATGAAGGGAATCCAGTTCTCCGGGACGCCGCGGCCGAGTTTGTACTGAATCAGCGCGCCGGTGTCGAGCCGGGGTGGCTCGACGTGGGGCAGCCCAAGCGAGACCAGATACCGCTCCAGGGCCTTGGCGGCCTCGAAGCCGTTCGCGCCTCCGCCGGCCAGCGCCGGGATGGTCTGCTCGACGCCCCAGACCATGTTGGCCATCTCATCCCGCGCCAGGATGACTTTTTCGAGCGGCGCGCTCTCCTGCAGTTTCCCCACCGCGGGAGGCAGGAACAGTCGCTCCAACACCCGGCCCTCACGGTGCAGGCTCAGGTCGTACATTCCCCAGCGCGTCCGCTCCGCGCCGTCAGGCTGCCCGGCCGCGCGGACCAGGGTCCTCGCCCCAAAGACGTCTTTGACGACTACCCCAAACACCTCGCTGAGCGTGCCGATCGGGAGCACATAGGGCACGAGGCTCCAGTCGTTGCCGAACACCAGTCCAAACTCCGCCAGCACCAGCGTCGCCAGGTCGGTGGTGCTGGGCTTCAAATCACCCAAATCGGTCCTGCGATCCTCGAACTCCCACCAGCGCGCGGCCGGCATTCCCCCGAAGACGATCGGGCTGGGGACGAAGCTCAGCGGCGGCTGGACCTCCACGACCGCAGGCGGGATCTCCGCCCCATTCGCGTCGGAGAGGCCGACCGACTGAGCGTCCACGTCGAAGGCATACCAGTCCAGATGCCCCTGGGCGTACTGCTCGGCCACCAGCACGGTCTGGCCCTCGCCAGCCACGGCGGCGGGGGCGGAGCAGGCGAACTGATACTCCAGATAGCCGGGCGACCATGTGACCGGGTCGCCGGTCTCGGACTGGCTGTAGGTCCGCCTGAACCAGTCCACGAACCTCTGGCCCGCGTCGCCCAGCGCCTGGCGCCTGTCCGGGTCCGGCACGGCGGCTGCCAGCCATGCGGCGTGCTCGTCGGGGACGGCCTTGATGGCCTCATACAGCTTTCCGCCATCTGGCATGCGCCTTTGCAGGGCGTGCAGGGTCGACCAGGACTGCGGGTCACTGCGCAGGTGCGCCTCGGCCTCGCTACCGGCGGGCGGGTCGTCGAACGGGTATTGCCCTAGATAGAGGGCCTTGAAGTCGCCGAGCGCGGCGATGAGTTTGAGCCAGTGGCGGCCCAACTGGGCGCGCGTCATCAGGTCGAGGGGGATGGGCTCGCGCTCGACCTGGGCCTCCAGCGGTAGGCGCTCGTCGTAGGCGATGGCGGGCCCATCGAGCCCGGCGAAGCGGTTCACCCGGGCGGTCGCAAGCTGGACCTTGGCTTCCACCGCCGAGCCTGCGTCTTCCCCGTCGAACTCGCCGAACTGCCACTGACGGCAGATCATCCACAGCGGGTCGCGCACCTCCGCTCGCAGGCTGCGGTCGAAGTCGTGGCCGCGCGGCCGGCCCTCCAGCCTGTTCCAGGTGGTGATGCTGGGGAAGAAGACCTCGGAGAGAAACAGTGCCTTGGTGGCGCGCGGAATCGGAATCTGTGGCACAGGCCCTCCTTCGCGTGTCTGCGCCAGATGTGCCCGGCTATTCCCGGATCGCCGTCTGGTGGATCAGATCGGTGGAGATGGTGGCGAAGCGGCGGGTGGTGACGGCCGAGAGCACCGCCGGCAACAGGTGGCCAAGCGCAGTGCTCCCGAGCTGGTCCGGCTCGACGGCCCGCTGTCTCACGCGCTCCAGGGTGTCGTTGAGGATTCCCTCCAGCTTGCCCCACGTCCACTGTCCGGTGATCTGTGGCGTGACGGCAAGCAGCAGGACCTGCGGCGGCTCGGAGCTGGGCTGGTTGTAATGCACGGCGATGCCGGTGGTCTCGACCTTGCCGGGTATCACCTCGCTCCATTCGTCGACGAGAAGGCCGCTCTGCTGGGCGGCCGGGTCGAAGCCGCTCGCCGGCAGGCACTGCACGAGCGACACGAACTCGCCTTGCGGGTAGAACACCCCTGGCTGGCCGATCTGCTCCGGCCGGACGGGAGGAAACTCGACCGCCACCCAATGGTCTCCGGCGCGGAAGGGAAGCTGCAGCGGCTTGAGGATGCCGCCCGGGGTTGCGAACAGCTCGCTGAGGATGAGGACCTGCTCGAGGTCGCCCATGCTCTGGCGGGCCCGGGCCACCCCTTGTAGCCACTCGTCGACGAGCAGGGGGTTCTCGTGATGGAACCGGGTCAGGCCTTGGTCGGGCGGCGCATCGCGGAAGGCGGCGGCGGCCTGGACCTCGCTCAGCGCGCTGAGCGAGAAGCGCGGCACAAGGTTGAACGACGGCCCGAAGAGCTCCTGTGCGGCCTGGCGGCAGTCGGCGAGGCGTTCGCTGGCCGGCCGGCTGGCGTCGGCCGCGGAGGTCCGCGCCGCAGTCGCCAGCACCAGCCTCGCATGGCCGATCTTCAGCAGACGCAGTCCCTGGTCGCCCAGGGTCTGGCGGGCGCGGTCCGAGTCGCCCGCCGCGCTGAGCGGTACGGCGTCGGGCAGGCCGAAACGTGCCAGAGCCAGGATGAAGCCTCGCACGGTATCCGCGACGATGGCGCCCACCACCGGGTCCCCGTTGCCGTCCACGGGGATGGCGGCGGCCAGGTCTGCCAAGGCCGTGTCGAACCGACCGATGGCCGTCTGCAGACGGCCATCGAGCTCGTCCAGGTCGTAGCCCTGAGGGTTGAGGTTCTCCGCCGGGTTGGTGTTCGCTTCGGAGGGCAGGCGGAAATCGAGGGCCGAGAGCGGGCGGGCGGTGGTGACCAGATTCCGCAGGCGGCGCAGCAGCGGCAGAAGTTGGAACAGGTTGGCGCTTGCCGGATCGGCAGGCTCGGCCATGAACTCGAACGTGACCTGCAGGTCGTCGTCGTGCTGGTCCACGCGGATGGCGGAGGCCAGGCGCTTCTCCAGTTCCGTCTCCTGGCTCAAAATCTCATCCCCCGCCAGCAGGACCAGGTCGATGGGCTGAAGCCCCAAGCCGGCCAAGCTCTGCTCGTGCGGAGGGTGTCCCTCCCAACTCACCTTAACGACGATGCGGTCGGGCGCGGGGAGGTGCTCGCCCAGCCAGCGGTTCAGGCCCGGTTCGACCCGCGCCCGCTCGGTTGGTGCCCCCGGCCAGGACCCAGGTCCCGTTTCGCCCGGCAGGTGCAGCGCTACGCGCTGGGTGATAGCGAGGCCGCTGCGCGGGGTTCGAGCGATCTCGGGTTCGGGCGGCAGCCCGCCCTCGGCGAGAGTCTTGATCGAGGCCGCGGCCCGCTCGAAGTTGCCCTCGGTCACCTGGAAGACGCCTTCCGCCAGGAGGAGGTCGGCGATGGCGTCGAGGCTGTCGGCCAGGCGGGCGACCTCGGCCTGGACGGCGACCGCGTGTGGCGAGGCTGGGTCGGCGGGCAGGCCCTCGACGCCGAATGGATAGGCCACCGGGGCGGCCCGTAGGAAGGCGGCTTCGACCAGGGCGTAACCGTCCAGCACATTGCGAGATTCCTTGGTCTCGATGGGGCTGCCGCTCTCGTCAGGCGTGATCTTGTCGGCCAGCAGCGGGTACTGAGCCCGGAAGAGGGGGAGGTACTGGTTGAGGGACGGGTCCTCATACCGATCATGCAGGCCGCGCTCGAACTGGTAGCCCAGCAGCGCGCCAAGCTCCTGGCCGTTGCGGACCCCTTCGATGAAGGACAGCGCGGTCCGCACCCGATCCGAAGACAGGTTGACCGCCATCGTCTCCGGGCGGGCCGGGTCGAAATGGGTGAGGTAGGCGCCGCGCAGTACCGCCGCCGCCACGGCGTGGTTGAGCGACGGCGCGTGGATGAAGCCGCCATTGTCGGGCTGCTCGAACAGGTCGCCGTCGCTCGTCGGGTCGTAAAGGGTGACCGGGATTCCGGTGGTGTCGGCCTTCTGCTGAGACGGGCCCGGGCGCAGGTCCTCCAGCCAGCCGAAGGCGCCCAGATAGAGACCCGTGCGGCGCAGCGAATCGGGCGGGGCTTCGCCGTCGCCGGGGCCCTCGTTCCCCGAAACGAAGCGCTGCAACTCCAGACGGCGGGCGAAGAAGCCCATCTGCCAGGCGTCCAGCCGGTACGAGCACAGGTCCAGGTGCTCGACGAGGATTCGCTCCAGGCGCGCGGTCGGCAGGTCCACCAGATCCGCGAGCGCGGCGCGCACGGCCTCGATGGTGAGGGCTTCGGGCTGACCGTGACCGTCGGGGGTCAACAGCCAGGCGCCCACCGGCAGGTTGGCCTGCGACAGGGCAGGCAGGACATGGCCGACCTCGGCGTCCAACAGCTCCCACCGGGTGACCGTCCGGTCCTGCGTGACGTTCGCGATCTCGACCTCCCGGCGGGCGGTGAGGGGAAGCACGTCGAACCGGGCGTACAGGCGCGTCGCCGCATCGTGGACCGAGAGCAGCAGCGCAGAGCGCAGCAGGCGGTAGAGCAGAGGGCGGGGCACCGGCTGGTCTTCGCCGGACAGGTGTCGAAGGCGCTGCTGCTTCAGGTCGTCATAGGCGCTGTGGGCAAGCCAGCCCAGGTAACTGCTTTCGGTGAAGCCATCCGGGTTCGCGGGGTCGGGGATGCGATAAGCCTTCTTGAGCAGCTTCGTCTCCGACAGCGTCTCGGTCTCGTCCGCGGCGACGTCGTCCACCAGCGGGTCGAGGATCTGGTCGTGGTCCACGAAGAAGGCCAGGTCGAACAGTCGCGGCGGCGGGTCGAGGGGCAGCCCCAGCTCCTGCAGCAGCGCCAGGGCCTGGCGGCGGATGTTCTCCATGAGGGCCGGGCCGTAGAACCTGCCAGGGGTGAAGGCGTAGAAGTTCCAGATCGTCTCTTTCCCGGTCGCGTGCCGGCGATAGAACTCGATCGAGGCCGCGTTCAGGCCCAGGGCGCGCAGGAAGTCCTGATCCGGGTCGGCGGTTGCGCCGATTCGGGAAGCGCTCGCGGCTAGCTGCCGCCAGGTCTCCTGCAAGCGGCGGATCACCCCGAGCATCCCGTTCAGGAATCCAGGCTGGCGGCCCAACTCGCGCTCGGACCACTGCCAGGCGGAAAAATCGGAGCTCAGGAGCACCCCGTAGGGCTGGCGACCCACCCGCACCGCCGGCAGCGGGCCGCGCCCGGTGACGTAGCCGGTGAAGAAGTCCCGTACGCGGGCGATGAGGCCCAGGTCCAAGTCCAGCATCTCCTCTAGGTAATAGCCAAGCGTGGCGGGGAAGAGGGCGGTGTTGAACCGCCGGGCCTCGCGCAGGTCGCGCCCCCCGGCGCCGTCCAGCCGCTGCAAGGGGGCGTAGCCGATGCCGAGCGCCTCGGCCAGCCGCTGGGCGTCCGTCTTCTCGTGTGGCTGACCGGTCGGCTCGAAAGCGGGCGGGCCGACCTCGAGGGCGAAGCTCTCGGCCGGGTCGGGGCCCGCGCTCGAAAAGCCGGAACCGTTCCCGTCGGCGTTGTTGGTGGGCGTCCCCTGCGGCAGCAGGCTCATTCCGTCGGCGGCGTAGTGGTGGTTGTCGAACAGCTCCTCCAGCAGGTCTTGGCCGGCGACCGCGTCGGACGACAGCCGTAGGCCGAGCACGAGCAGGCGGTCCAACCCGCGCTCTGCGGCGGTCGCATCAAGCGGGATTCGCAGGCCCATGCCCTTCGCGACCGCCTGATCGAAATCGCCGACCCAGGCAAAGTCCGCGCCCGTCTGGAGCTCGCCGCCCGTCTGCCGATATTCGGCCTCCAACCGGAGCGGGTCGGGACCGAGGACGAGCGGGTCGGGCACCGGCGCGCCGGCCTGCCGGAAGACTCGCTCGCCCCCGATGTAACCCATCACCACGAATCGGTCGGGCATGACGGTTGAGCACGGCGCCCGGCTCCAGCTCTCCGACTTGAGGCTCTGCGGGTCGACGGCCGGGAAGCTCAGGTCGTCGGCCGAGGATACGTCCAGCGTGGCGGGACGGGTCTGGGCCGCGATCCAGGCCGCCCGACGGCTGTCCGACGAGCGGGCCAGCTTCGCCCATGCTCCCTGCTCGAGCGCCTGCCGGGTAGGTTGGTCCGTCTCACGCGAGGCCGTCCACATCTCGCGCCAGAAGGCATGGCCGTCGCTCACCTCCGCGGCGGTCAGCTCCTTCTCGTGGGTGTGCACCGCGATGTCGTCGGGGAAGATGCGCACCCACAGTTCCCTGCCCGCCGCGCCCGGCATGAAGCGCGCCTCGACCCGCACCGGCAGGAGCAGGAACGGCAGGTCGTCGGGGAGCTGCTCGACCAGGTCCCAGGGGGACTCGGGGATCGACTGCCAGAGGCGATGGAATTCCTCCTTCGCCGCTGCGGCGGCCCGCTCGCCGTCAGCCCGGGCGGCTTGCAGCCGCTCGAGCTCGGCCTGAATGGCTCGCGCCTCCTGCTCGCCGGCTTGGCCCCGACGCAGGACGTGCTCGAGCCGGTTCTGCCCGCCGCGCAGCCGTCGGCGCAGTTCGGCCAGGTTCTCTTCGGCGCTGGCCAGCGCCTGCCGGGCGGCCGCGGCGCCCTGTCGAAGCTCGCCGAGATCAGTCATACCAGCATCCGCTCCGCGTGCACGGCCACCATCACCGGCACCTGGTAGAGGATGTACGCCATGTCGGCCGCGTTGACGCCCCACCGGATGGCGTCGTCGGGGACGGTCGTGATGTTGGTGGTCGGGACGGTGGTCAGATCGATGAGGCCGATCTGCGCGGGGTCACCCAGGTGGTTCCAGGACAGGTCCGTCCATCGGGTCGGGGCAGGCGGCGTCGTGTCGTGGATATCGAGCCCGAAGCGCGGCTCGCCGGGCCGCTCCTGGATCACGAAGAACCAGCCGGGGTCGCCGCCTTCCGGCTCGATCGACCCCTTGGCCTGCGAGGCCGTTAGGTCGAACCCGATGAAGCGCAGGTCGGGCAGGACCTCGGCCTTGAAGATCGGCTCCAGGAGGTTCACATCGGGGTCGCTCTCGTCCAACACCCGGATCATCCGCCGGGGCAGGACGGGATCGTCGGGGTCTTCGACCCACTTCGCCTTCTGGGCGTAAAGGATGGCGCTCGGATAGCGCTTGAGCAGGTCGCCGCGGATCACCAGCACCAAGCGCGACTCGCCCGGCTCGCTCCCGGTGGGCAGCGGCTTGTTCTCGTGCGTTCCCAGGTCGGTGGATGGTCCCCACTCGTGCAGTGGCTTGAAGTCGCGCAACTGCCGGGCGCGGGTCGCGGGATCCACCCGCCTGTCGCGGCTGGCCCTTTCGGCCGGCTCCCAGAACAGCAGGAAGCTGCTCGGGCGCAGGTCGGTCGGATACTCGCGCCACAGCAGCTCGCGGGCGAACTCGTGGTTCAAGCCAACGACGTACGCCTCGATGAAGCGCGGGTTGGTCTCCAGCAGCGTGATGGTGTTGTTGGGGATCAGGTGCAGGTTCGGGATGAGCAGCTCGCTGGAGAGATCGCGCAGCGGCCGGTACATCGGCTCGTTGAGCACCGGGTGAGCCATGACCGGCACGAGGGTGCCGGTCGGCTTGAGATACGTGAAGGTCGGCGGGATGGCAATCAGGCTCAAGGCCCGGCGCGGGATCGCCGTGACCGGATTGAGGGCCTGCTCCACGACGGCCGCCGCGCGGTCGAAGTCGAGCGGCGGGCCGATGGTCTTGACCGGCAGCGGGCTCTCGAATCGCGCGTTCACGTCGACCAGCGCCTGGCGGAAGCGAGCGGCTTCGGGGCTGTCGGACGAGCCGCTGCGGCCGATGCCCGGAGGCAACCGGTTGCCCGGTTCGGTGAGCACGAACCCGGGCCGGGGTGGGATCGTCTGCACGGCCGCGACCGTGCGGTTCTGGTTGCCGAGGCGCGTGGCGGCTTCCAGGCGGCCGCGCACATACTCGATCACGCCGAGCGCTGCGAGTCCCAGCAGGGTTACCGGCAGCCCGAGCCCGAGGGTGACGACAGAGAACAGGAGCAGCAGCACAGCCGCCGTCACCATCGCCGCGCGCAGCGGTTTCCACAGCAACACCGCGCGAAGCCAGCCGGGCAGCGGGAACGGCAGCAGGGATCGGGCTACGCCCTCGAGCAGGATCTCCTTCTCCGGCGCCCGCTTGGGCGGGGCCGCGGTGATTCCGCCGGGGGTGTTCATGCGCGAAAGCATGGCGCCCGGCCTGCCACGCTGCCGGGGAAAGGCCTTGCGCATCAGTGCGCCGCGCGGCCGCGTCATCCGGCGAAAGGCAGGGTCGAGGGAGGCGGCCGGCAGGCGGCTCTCTTCCACCTGATGGGCGACGGTCGTCGGGCTTCCCAGAACCCGGCGGTGGACCTGGGCGGTCACCGCCAGCTTCTGGTCCCGACCAAGGGGCTTCAAGAAGCGTTCGAGTACGCTGGCGCCCGCCGTTATCGAGACCTGGAACTGGCGGATCTTCTGGTTGGCGGCCAGCACGTCGCCGAGCTGCTGCCAGGCCTTCTGCATGTAGTCTTCCTGGTTGGCCTGGATCACCTGGGTGCCGAGGCCGGCCGGAACGCGCAGGCGCGGATCCCGGTTGAGTTCGTTGGCCCAGCCGGGGTCATCGACGTGCAGGTGGCTCTGCAGGGCGTGCCAGCGCCCGTACAGCGGCGGGCTGATGACCGGGTCGGGGTGCTCTCCGCCATCGGCCGGGGGCTGGAGCGCGTCTTCCTGCAGGTTCACCCTGGCGGCCAACTCAGCCAGGAAAGCGGGGTGGGGTGCAGGCGGCCACTCGGTCGGGCGGGTTCGGGCCTGCGGGCTCTTCAGCGCGCCTTCAAGCCCCATGACGGCCGAATCGCCCGGCGCGTCTCGCATGCCGGGCACGCCGAAGCCCGGGGCCTGCATATCCATATCCCGGATGCCCACCCGCTCGTCCACGCGGCGCGGCTCGAGCAGGTTGACGAGGTACTCGAAGTCGCCGCGCCTGGCGGTGCGGAAGAACCAGCGGTAGTAGACCGGATACTCGGTCTGCCCGTTCCCCCATGAAGGGGCAAGGGCATCCTGCCCGACGGTGGGCAGCGCCAAGCCGGCCAGCCGCCCGATCTCGAAGGCCGGGATCACGAAGGCGTGGTAGGCCGTATCCTCCTTGAGCTTGCGCGGGCAGACCATCCGCGACAGGGCGGAATCGGGGTTGGTGTGCACCAGGCTCTTGAGAGCGACGACGGTCTGCTGCGGGGTGTTGGCCCCCGCATTGGTGATGTCGCGGGAGACGTGGACGTGCGCCCATGCCCAGGCCTGGTCCGCCGGAGGGAACACCGCGTTCGGGTCGCCGGTTAGTGTGATGCCCGCCAGCGGCGCGCCTGGCGGCCGACCTTCGGTGAATTCGGTCTCATCCAAGGCGAGCAGGAAGATCCACGGGCGCAGCTTGCTCTGGCCGTTGTCGGTCACCGGGCCACCGGCCGCGTCGACTCGCACTGCACTGGCCGGGGTGTACCGCCAGGGGAAGTCCTCGTCGTAGAAGTCGATGGCGGCCAGGTAGTTCGGCTCGTAATCGGTGACCCAGTTGCGCGGCTCTGTCCGGACCACTGCCTGTGGGTGGATTCCGATCACGTCGCCGGGGCCGAGAAGGAGAACGTCGTTGGTGGCGAAATCGGCCTGGTTGTTGACGTTGAGGGAGATGCGCACCTCGGCGCGTTCGGCGGGCCCGCCAGGACCCAGCGTATCGGGCTGTCGAATCTGCGCGGCGATTCCCTGGCGCAGCCAGGGTAGGAACGTGTAGGCGGCGATCGGGTCGCTCATGACCGGTTCACCTCGAAGGCGGGGACGACCAGGATCTCGTTGGCCAGGCCCGGCTGCTGGCGCAGCATCTGCTCCAGCAGGGCATTCGCCGCGGCCTCGGAAGCGTGGAAAGCTGCGGTGGGCACCGGGCTCAGGTCACGCGCGAAGACCACCGCGAACTCTTCCTGCCGGAGATTGACTTCGCCGGGGGCGTCGGCGGGCTTGGCCTTCCTGGCATGCGAGAGGGGCGACCTGGCCACGGCGCCACCCACCGACCAGGCCTCGAATGACAGCGGTTCGACCTGGAACAGGTCGAACCACGGCGCCAGGGCGCGCTGGTCGTCCTTGTAGAACAGCTCGTACTCCACCAGTCGGAGCGCCGCGTAGTCCGATTTCAGTTCCTCAGAGGCCTGGATGCGGACCCCGGCGTCGTATTTCTCGAACGACTTGCCGGTCAGCTTCTGGGTATCCGAACGCTCGAAGAACTGAGCCGGGGCAAAGTCTTCTCTGGCCGCCGCCGTCCCCAGCGACGCCGCGTCGCCCGCCGGTCCGACGGTCACTTCCTGGATGCGGAAGCGGGTGGCGTCGGCTGGCGTCTGTGCCCCGAACTTCTGGACCTCGACGTTGAGGGGGACGACCTTCTGCGAGATCGTCAGCACGCCGGCTGGCGAGACCACCGGGGGGCCGCCCGGATCGATCTGCTTGAGGGTCACCATCAGGTTCTTGTCGGGCGCCAGCGACGCCTGCCAGTTGCCCGGGTCGGACAGGGCGGCCCGCAGCAGTGGCAATACGGCGATGGCGTCGAGCCGCGTGTCGCGCTGTTCGCCCCAGGTGCGGTCGAAGCGCACCGTGATGGAGAGGAACCAACAGATCTTCAGGGTCGCCTTGCCGTGGGCGTGCCAAGGGGTGGGCCCTTCCAGGGTGAACGCGAGCGAGATGGAGGCGATGGTGGAGGAGCCCGCCCGCAGCGCCAGCATGGCGCCGATGTCGGCGATGAAGTAGAAGGGGTTGAACTGGAACAGGACGTCGAACGACAGGAAGCCGTAGATGCTGAACGAGCCAGCCGCGGCGTACAACTCCAGCCGGGCACCGAACTGGACGGTGTTCGAGGTCAGGGCGAAATACGTCTCCAGGGTGAGGCGCGGGTTGTCGGCGTCAAGCAGCTGCAGGGTGATGCGCCGAATCTGGGGCAGGTCGAGGGGCGGGGGCTGATAGAGCGGGTGGAAGCCGCCCACCGTGAGCAGGAAGTTGGCGTCCCCGAACCACTTCAGGCGCACCGCCATGTCGCCGGACAGGGGGAAGGTCAGCAGGCGTGAATCGAAGATCGACGCGTCGAAGGCGAGTGTCCCGGCCTCGAAGTCGATCACGCCCAGGAAGTTGACCTGCAGCTGGAGGATGCGGGCCTTCTCGTCGGGGAGGACCATGCGCACGATGCCGAGGATCAGCAAACGGACCGGGTTGGGCAGCTCGACGATCAGCCCCAGGTCGATCGTGATCAGGGTGGGCGTGCCCCACTCGATGCGCGCCATCGGGCCGAGGACGAACCGGCCGGGCGTGGGGGGGAAGACCTGCCGCATGTCCGACAGGATGCGGTTGGCGTTGGCGACCACGTCCTCGGGGAACAGGATCGAGTCGAGGGTGCCGTCCCGCAACCCGCTGCGGAGGCGCTCGACCATTACTGAGCGGTTGAACCCCAGCAGCCCGCCCACTCCCGTCAGCGTGAACCCGAAGCCGAGCTGGACGGGTGGGAACTCGGCCGTGATGATGACAATGAGCGAGAAGCCGGGCTGGCCGCCAGGCAGGATGGTGTTCAGCAGGCCGACTGCCTTGAGCGCCAGGGTGCCCTGGAATTCCAGCTCGAGCAGCCCGGAGTACTCGCCCTTCTCGACGTCGAACCGGAGGAAGCCGCCGCCGGTGAACCCGCCGCCGCTGATCGCCAGCCCCACTCCGTCGGGCGATTGGAGGCCGACCCCCACGTCAAATGGGCCGGCGTTACCGTCCTCAAAGAGCAGTTCCAACTGGATGCCGATGCCCTGGACGGTGGCAGTCAGCGGCCCGAGCTGGCCGGTCAGGTTGGCGCCGAGCCGGGTCCGCAGGCGCGGCCCGGCGTCGGGCGGAAGGTAGAGCCGGATCTGCACGGCTTCGACCAGGATCGGGCCGAGCTCCAGGTGAGAGGGAAGCTCGACCTCGAATCCGCCCCCGCCCTTGAAGCGGAGGCCGCGGGTGCTCGACCACTCCACGCCGAGCGGGATGTCCACCCGCTTCTCGCCGTCCCCCAGCAGGTCGCGTACGAAGCTGTCCCCTTCGCCGGCCGCCAGCACCAGCGCCAGGCCGCGTACGTCTGCTGCCATGATCAGCTCAAGCTGACCCGAGAGGTAGTTCGCCTGCAGGCCCGCCTCCGCGCCCGACACCTCGAGGCGGGTGGCGCCCGCCGAGCCCAGCAGGAGAACGCTGCTCGGAGGGTGGAAATCGAAGGAGAGGCCGAAGCCGGCGCGCGGAAGCTCCTGCCCCGGCATGAAGGGGTACTTGACGCTGATCCCGTCCGGGCGGACCAGGATGCCAAAGCGGGAGGCGATGTCGCTGCCGGCGCGGATCTTCAGGTCCAGGTCCTGGGCCAGCCGCAGGGTCAGCGGCAGCTCGGAGGGCACGTCCGGCTCGATCACCAGGCCCGGCAGGCTGGCCCCCGCGGCCGGAAGCTCCCGCATGACGAAGGCAAATTCCCGGCGGGTCCCGGCGATTGTGAGGTAGTAGAAGGGGAGCCGCAACACGACGTTCGTCCCATGGAGCGGGTCGTCGAAGATGCCGCTGTACTCGCGGGTCAGCTCCTCCTCGGCATTGCGCAGAGCGGCCGGCAGGCGGAAGGCGACCAGCAACTCGGCCGAGTGCTCGAGGATGCGGATGTAGTTCAAGTCGGAGGCGC
This sequence comes from Micromonospora sp. NBC_00389, assembly GCF_036059255.1. Classification (NCBI taxonomy): domain Bacteria; kingdom Bacillati; phylum Actinomycetota; class Actinomycetes; order Micromonosporales; family Micromonosporaceae; genus Micromonospora; species Micromonospora sp. NBC_00389. The sequence goes on from NZ_CP107947.1 coordinate 4,684,420, forward strand.
CCCAGCCGTAGACGCCCTTGATCAGCGAGAGCGGATCGGCGGCGATCTGCGGGATCCGGTCCCATCTGAAATGGGCCCGCATGAAGGCCGAACGGCCCGAGCCCGAGGGGACGCTTTCAAGCTGGATCACGTCCATGGCCTGGAACAGGTTGTAAGCCGCAGGGAGGCTGGCGGCCAGGTACTCCGTCCACAGCAACTCGAACAGTCGCTCGCCGATCTCGGCCAGGAACGTCGCGGCGTCGACCCCGGCCGGCGCGACCGAGAGGGACTGGATCGCGTCGTACACATCTTTGACCTGGCCCAACAGCGCCAGCACCTCCTCGGGGGAGGGCTCGTCGGCCAGGGCCTCCAGGGTCTGCAGGGCCGCTTCGACCCGCGCGCCCAGGGCGGTGTATTCGGGCGGCAGGGACGTGACCCCCCAGCCCAGCCGCAGCATGAACTGCTTGAAGGCGTCGGGGCCGGAGACCGCCTGCTGAAGCGGCCTGAGCGCCAGGGTCAGGTGGCGGGCGATCAGCTCGAGGGTGCTGGCGTTGCCGCTCATCGCAGCGGGTAGAAGTCGTCGTACTGGAGGTCGATCTGGAAGTGTTTGAAGGGATCGATGATCTCCACCAGGACATAGCGGCAGACGGCGCAGAACTCTAGGCTGTCTAACGCCGTGCCGTGCATCATGCAGGTGCCAGCCGGATGGAAGATGCCGCAGGACTTGGTGCCTCCCCCGTGGTACAGGCCGACGATGCGGGGCTTCTCGCTGAAGCAGATGGGCAGGTTGACCCCGTTCAGGATCGGGTCCTGCACCGCTTTCATGGCCTCGGCCGGGTCGCACGGGTCGGGGGTGAGCGGCCTATGGTTGGCGGTGATGAAATCTTTGATGTTCTTGGCCACGAGTCCCGCAAACGGATAGGTCTCTGAGCGGACCGAGTCGGGCGCGAGCGCCGGCATGTAGAGCACGTCGCCCTCGAGGAACGTCAGGTCCGGGTTGATCGCGCCGACCACGGTCACCTCGTCGGCCGAGCGCGGCTCGTCGATCTCTAGGACGGTGGTCCGGCCGTCCGGCGCCCTCAAGACGGTCTCGATAGGGTTCTTCCTGAGCGGATTGGGGTAGTCGCGCTTGCGCAGGACGACCTTGTCGCCAACGGCGAACTGTGCGCCCTGCCCGGGCTGGAGCTTCACATTCCAGCGGTTCGCGCCGGTCGACGTGACCAGGTCGCGCACCAGGGCCCCCTTGCGGGCCCGAAGCCAGTTCCACTTGATCTGTTCGCCGTCGAGCTGGCCGCCGGTCTGGGCGTCGGTCTCCACCTGAAGGTTGCCGTACCTGTCCAGGTCGGCTGCCGAGCCGGTGAAAGCGTCCTCCGCGAGGGCATATTCATCGCCCAGCCCATAGGAGTGGGCGATCTCATGCAACGCCCGGCCACTGCGCAGGCTGCTGACGGAGTTCGGGATGCTGGGCGGGTCCCAGTGGTAGGCACCCGTTCCGCTGACAATGGACAGGCCGCGCAGCTCTGCGGAGTCCTCGACATTCATGGCGATATAGCCGTCGTGGTTTATGCCGCGATCCCATTTGCAGCTTGAGAGGACAAAGACGTAGTCGTAGTTGGTGGGCCGGTTGCCGTCCTGGCTGGCGGCCCACAGAGCCGTCAGGTCGTGGCCCTGGTCGCCGCGCAGGGTTGTGAGGAAGCGATCCAGCCGGTCGCGGTCCAGGCGGTAGGGGTGGAAGGCGATGAACTCGTCGTCGCTCTCGCTGTTGACGCGCGGCGGGTTCCCGTACGCCATGCCCAGGGTTGTGTCCTTCTCCTCCACCAGGCTGCGGTTGCCCAGCTGGCGCCAGCGGTTGATCAGTGAGTCGGTGGCGTGCGGAGCGGGATCGGGGTGATACAAGGCGGTCCAGTCGGTCTTGATGTCCGCGTTGGTCCGGGCCGTGTTGGAGGGTAGGTCGGTCGAGACCGGCAGACCGGCCGCGTAGATGAGGTGCTCCAGGCGCCATTCCCCGGCGTCGGGCGGTCTCTCCGGGTTGGGGACCATGAAGCCTCGCCGCTTCTCGTCCACGCCCGTCGTGTACACCTCGCAGCGAATCGAGATGCCGCGCACGCTGGAGGGTACGAAGACCTGCCAGAAATTCATCGAGGTCGCGAGCAGGTCGAACGGGGTGGTTAGGTGGCTGGTCTTGAAGCGGTGAACGAGAGAGACGGCAAGTTGCTCGAAGGTGCCGGAATCAGCGGGGGTGAAGCCGTCGCCAATGAACAGGAAGTTCGGGACGACGGCGGGGTTGATAAAGCCCGGCCAGCCCCCGCCCGGCACGATGCTGGCGAAGTTGGTGCTGTTCCAGGGCTCAACCAGATGGACGTCTCCGCTCGCCGAGCCGCCGCCCAAAGCGGCCGGCAGGGTGGCGGTGAGGGTGATCGTATCCGGAGGGGAATCGAAGAGGGTGAGGAAGATCCGCCCGGTGCCCGCGTGGACGTTGGCATCCGGTCCCCAGGTGACACCGTGGCTTTCGGTCAGGTCGCCCACCACCCCGTCGTCGAACCGGGCCCGAACCGAAAACTTGTAGTCGGTCTCGTCCGGACGGTTCGTACCGTCAGGGCGGATGGTCAGGCTGGGCGGGGTCAGCCAGACCTGGGCGACCGACTCGTGAATGTGGAAGCGGATGGGCAGGTGATACTGCGTGCCGTCGGCGTTGTTGGTGACGTCGGCCACCACGATGAAGTTGCGCAGGTGGAGCGGAGGCAGGAGGTCTTCGACCCGGACGACGCCGGTGATCCTGTTGACCCGGACTCCGGCGCCGCGGAAGCTGTCGCCCGTCAGCACGCCCTGGATCAACGGCCTGAACGTCAGGCTCACATCGTGGGCGTTCGTCGGATCAACCAGGTATTGCCGGGCCCAGACGATAGTGTCGTCCATCCTCCTGAAGGCCAGGTGGCTGGCGCTCAGGTCCGGCCCCGTCTGGCCCCTCAGCACATGCAGGTCCAGATCTTTTGTGCGTGACCAGGAAGCGAATTTGATCGGCACGCGCGACGCCTCCTTAACACAGGCGGCCCCGCCACAAGTCCGACGGTTCAGTCTGATTGTCGGTCGATTGGCGTGGCGGCGCCAGCAGGTCTTGTCCGAGTGTGCTCATCACGCGGGGGTGATCTTCCACAGCGACAGGGGCCGCGAGTACACCTCGGCTGACTTCGCCCGGGCCTGCGCCCGTTGGAAGGTGCGCCAGTCGATGGGCCGCGTCGGATGCTTCGACAACGCCGTCGCCGAGGCGACCTTCTCCACCATCAAGGTCGAGTACGTCCACCGCCGCCAGTTCCGTAGCCGTACCGAGGCGCGCCTGAAAATCGCCACCTGGATCACCGACTTCTACAACCGGCGCCGCAGGCACTCCGTCTGCGACTGGCGATCACCCATCGACGACGAACGACCAACGACCGGCGCACTGGAGGCCCCCGACCTCTACGCCGAACCGCACGAAGACACAATCGCGCTCGCACCATGGGGTCACCCTCGTTCCCGCCGGCCGGATCACCGCCGCGTGCGCGGGGAGCAGACGACGAACCCGCTCATGCCACGGGACAGCGTGGGATCACCCCCGCGTGCGCGGAGAGCAGAGGAGGCCGCCGGACCATCCGCCCACCGGCTGAGGATCACCCCCCCGTGCGCGGGGAGCGCGGGGAGCAGGTCGGCGCCGCCGGCGGCCTGGACGCGAGCGTCGGATCACCCCTGCGTGCGCGGGGAGCAGACGTTCACCGAATCCGACAGGTGGCACCTCGGTTCGGGAGCGGCCGGAGGATGTCGGCCCCTAGGGGTTTTGGGCAGTGGTGTCGGTGCGTACTGCCGATGTCGGGACGCTTGGGTAGACGGGAACATAACCTGGTCCATCGGGGATTGGACGTCCAAACGGGGGGATCATGGCCAGGTCGGTCGCGAGCTTGATCACAGGACGCAAGACGAAGTACCTCATCATCGTGTTCTGGCTGGCTCTCGTCGCGGTGGCTGGGCCGCTTGCCGGCAAGCTCACCAGCGTCGAGGACAATGAGGCCAAGTCCTGGCTGCCGGGTAGCGCGGAGTCGACTCAAGTGCTTGACCGGCAGGCGGCGTTCGCGTCGGCCGACACGATCCCGGCCGTTGTCGTCTACCAGCGGTCTTCCGGACTGACCGAGACCGACCGCGCGCAGACAGTGTCCGATGCGCACAGGTTCGGCCAGATGGCCGAAGTCGACGGTCAGGTCGGCGGCCCGATCTTCTCCAGCGACGGTCAGGCGGCGCAGATCATCGTCCCGCTCAATCTCGGCCCTCAGGGGTGGGACAAGGCGGGCGATATTGTCACCTCGATGAAGGACGTCGCGAAGGCCGGCGCCAGCGGGCTGTCGGTGCACGTCACGGGGCCCGCTGGCAGCGCGGCGGACTCCAGCGAGGCCTTCGCTGGCATTGACGGCAGGCTGCTGTTCGCCACGATCGGTGTGGTCGTGGTGATCCTGTTGCTCACCTACCGCAGTCCCGGGCTGTGGCTGCTGCCCGTCGTCTCCGCCGGCGTCGCGCTGACGGCCGCCCAGGCGGTCATCTACCTGCTGGCGAAGAACGCCGGCCTCACCGTCAACGCGCAGAGTGCGGGCATCCTGACCGTGCTCGTGTTCGGCGCGGGCACGGACTACGCGCTGCTGCTCGTGGCGCGGTACCGCGAGGAGCTGCGGCGCCACTCAGACCGGCATGAGGCCATGGCGGTGGCGCTGCACCGCGCCGGCCCGGCGATCATCGCGAGCGCCGGCACCGTCGTGATCGGCATGCTATGCCTGCTCTTCGCTGAGACCAACTCCACCAAGGGCCTCGGCCCGGTCGCCGCGATCGGTGTCCTGGTTGGGCTCGCGGTCATGCTGACCCTGCTCCCGGCCATGCTGATGACGGTCGGCCGCTGGATCTTCTGGCCGGTGCGGCCCCGGTTCGGCTCCGCGGAGCCCACCACCACCGGGTTGTGGGCCAACATCGGCAAGCGGATAGCCAACCGCCCCCGAATCACCTGGGTCGCCACCGGCCTGGCACTGGCCGTCATGGCGATCGGCCTCGTCCAGCTCGATGCTACCGGGCTGACCCAGAAGGAATCGTTCCGTGGCAACCCGGACTCGATCGTGGGCGAGGAAGTGCTCGCCCGGCACTTCCCGGCCGGTGCGGGCAACCCGGTCGTCGTAATCAGCAAGGCGGAGCAAGGCCCCGCGGTGAAGGCGGCGCTCGCGTCGACTGAGGGCATCGACCCGGCGTCGGTCAGCGAACCCGTCGCCAAGGGTGGCCTCGCCTATGTCGTGGGCACCCTCAACGCCGCGGCCGACAGCCCGGCGGCCTACGACACGGTCGACCGGGTACGCGACCGCGTGCACGCCGTGCCCGGCGCGGACGCTCAGGTCGGCGGCAACACCGCGATCAACCTCGACCTGCAGCGGGCAGCCCGATACGACCGCAACCTCATCATCCCGATCGTGCTCGTCGTGGTCCTCGTCATCCTGGCGCTGCTGCTGCGAGCCGTCGTCGCGCCGTTGGTGCTGGTAGCGACGGTAGTGCTGTCGTTCGGTGCCGCCCTGGGCGCGAGCGCGCTGGTCTTCCGGCACATTTTCGGCTTCGGCGGCGCCGACACGTCGTTGCCACTGTTCGTGTTCGTGTTCCTCGTCGCACTGGGCATCGACTACAACATCTTCCTGATGACCCGGGTACGCGAGGAAACCGCGAGGTACGGCACCCGGCGCGCCGCACTCATCGGCCTCGCCGCGACCGGTGGCGTGATCACGTCCGCGGGTCTCGTCCTCGCCGGCACCTTCGCGGTGCTGGCCACCCTCCCGCTGACCGCCTTCGCCGAGATCGGCTTTGCGGTGGCGTTCGGCGTCCTGCTTGACACGATCATCGTCCGGGCGGTCCTGGTCACCGCGCTGAACCTCGACATCGGACGGCACATGTGGTGGCCCAGCCGGCTGGGCAAGATCGCCGACGTGGAGCCCGCCGAGGCGGCCCAGCAACCAAGCGAGGTCCCCGCCTGACGGATTTCGGCGGGTCAATGGAAGTCACGGAACGCGGGGCTGACCGGCGCTGTCAGCGCCTCGAGCCGGTCGGCCCTCAGATTGATCACGCCGCCATGCGTTTCCAGTCGCCCGCACACGTCTCGGCGTGCTGGTCCGGGCCATCGCCGGCACCCGTTGAGCAGGGCTTCATGCTCGGTGACCTCTTCGGCGGACCCGAAGAGGTCGCCGGGCAGCTATACCTGTGTGAGCGTCAAAGTCTTGCCGATCGTCACCAGCGGTGGGGCATTGGTTCGTGTGGCCCCTCGGACACGAACCATTACCCACGGTGCGCGCTGAGATCCACTTCAGCGCGCACCGTTTGCGTTCCCGGCTGGTAGGTGAGCCGGAGGCCGAGTGGTGCCGTTGCATTATCTGATCGGGAGACGCGTTACGCCCGGGTCGGGTCCGCGGTCAGATCACCCAGGCGAGCTCACTGAAAGCCGAAGCGACTCGAAGCTTGGGCTGACTGTCGAGCAGGAGTTCGTAGTGCCCGCGGCGGAGGTTCTGGATGAACGCGTGTCCGGCGATGATCACTTGTGCGGTTGGGCCGGTCCGGAGCCCACGCATGGGTCGTAATCGGTGCTTGAGCTGGCTGTGATCGGCCTCGATCGGATTGTTCGCGTGCTGCTCGACGTGGTGCCAAGCCGAGGGGATCAGGTCGTCGAGCACCGCGGGGTAGACCGGTGCGGCGTCGGTGACGACCTCGCTGGGCGTCACCTTCAGCATCCGCAGTGCACGCCGGAAGAACCGCCGGGCCGCGGCGGCATCGCGGCGGGCCGAGACGAGCACGTCAATGACCTGCCCGTGCTGGTCGACCGCGCGGTAGACGTAGCGCCACACGCCGTTGACCCTGACGTAGGTCTCGTCGACGAACCACCGGTCACCTGGTGAGTCGCGAGCGAACCGGGCGGCGTCGGCCAGCAGCGGGGTGAACCGTTGCACCCAGCGGAACACGGTGACGTGGTCAACCTCGGCACCGCGCTCAGCCAGGAGTTCCTCCACGTCCCGGTAGGACAGGTTGTAGCGCAGGTACCAGCGGACCGCGAGGACGATCACCTCCGCGGGAAACCGGAACCCGGCGAACGCTGACTTCGGCCGAGACCAGGGACGACGACGACTCGACCGCTTCACCCGTCAAGCCTGCCTCGGTCCCCGGACACGGGCAACGCAACGGACCCGCCGACGGCGATTTCTGACCCGCCGGTACGTGTGGGTTGATCTCAGGCCCGCCGGCTGGCGCAGTGCCGCCCCGGTCTGCCGAGCGGGGCGGCACCATGCTGTCATGCGGTGATCACTGCTCGGCGTTGCTCGGCCGACCCCACGGCCCGGTGATGGCGAACACGTAGCCAGGGGTCTGGATGTTGGCGTAGAGGATCTTGCCGTCCTCGCTGAACGTCGGGCCGGTGAACTCGCTCGTGTTGAGCTCGTTGCGGCCGATCGGGTAGGCCTTGCCCTCGTCGGTGACGCCGACCAGGTGCGAGAGACCCTCGCCGTCCTCGGCCAAGATCACCCCACCGTACGGGGAGACGGTGATGTTGTCCGGACCATCGTAGTTGGTGTCCTGGTCCGGGTCCGGGTTCACGCCGAAGATGGTCTTCAGCGTGATCGTCTCCGACTTCGGGTCGTAGAACCACACCTGCCCGTCGTGCTCGTTCACGCTGCCGTCGTCGTGCCGGGCGAAGCTGGCGACGAAGTAGGCCCCACCGTCAGACCACCAGGCGCCCTCAAGCTTGTGGCTCCGGGTGACCTGGTCGTCGGTGAACTGCTTGCGCACCGAAACGGCTGTCCCGTTGCGGTCGGGCACCTCGACCCACGTCACGTTGTACCGGGTGCCCGGCTGGGTAGCCTCGGCCAGATCGGCGATGTGCTTGCTGCCCTTGAAGCAGTTCATCGCCTGCAATGTACCGGCGGTGTCGCCGCCCAGGCTGAGCGCGAGCGCCCGCAGCGCGCCCTTGCCACCGCGGAAGCCGGCCGGCGGGGTCCAGCGGAAGTACAGCCCGTTCGGGCCGCCCGCGTCCTCGGTCTCGTAGATCGCGTGGGTGCCCGGGTCGACCGCGACGGCCTCGTGCGCGAACCGGCCGAGGAACTTCAGCGGCACCGGGTTCTTGTTGGCCTCGCGATCGAACGCGTCGACCTCGAAGACGTACCCGTGGTCCTTCTGGAACGCCCCGCCGGCACGCTGCTCGGTCTCCTCGCAGGTCAGCCAGGTGCCCCAGGGGGTAATACCACCGGCGCAGTTCTGCACCGTGCCAGCCACGCTGACGTACTCGCGGACCCGGTTGCCGTCGGAGTCCACCTCGATGTTGGTGGTGCCGCCGCGCGCACCCGGGTCGTAGGTCAGGCCCGGCAGGGCTGGCACGCCGTAGGGCTCGTCGCCGCCGATCTCGTGGTTGTTGACCAGGACGCCGCCGTTCTGGCTGCGGAAGAAGCCGGTGCCGTCGGCGTCGCTCGGGGTCGGCTCGCCCGATTCGAGCAGCGTCACCCCGGCCTGGGCGACGATTTTGTAGGAGAAGCCGGGCGGGAGGGAGAGCAGCTTGGCCGCGTCCGGAACGAGGGCGCCGTAGCCGACCGACCCGCGGGCGGCCTCGGCGGCACCGGAACCGGCGATCGCCTCGATACTGCCGGCGAAGACGATGCCGAGGCCACCCGCCGCGCCGGAGCGCAGCAGGTTGCGACGGGAGATGGAGGAGGTCAAGGGAGAACGTCCTTCCGCTGAAGATCCATACGTACGACCCGACCCAAGTCCTCCAGTGCGAATGCCTCGCAGGTGGCGATATACATTTGCGCGAACACGCGGCAAACTCCCGGGTCGGATGCCGCGTCGCGGCTCCACGCGGAAGGCATCGTGGCCTCCTCTCGGCGACGCGGCATTCACGATGCTGATGAGGGCGAGGGCCGTCAGGCGGCGGGTACTGCCGCCTACGCGGCGAGGCGGACATCGACATTCGGTGGGTCCGCAGCCATGTCGACGTTCCCGACCCTACAAGCGGGCGGCGGCTGTTCAGCCGCGCCGTGCTGTCCGCGCTGACGCGGTTGCTGCCCCGCGCACTGCGTGCGCACCGGATCGTCACCCCGGCCACGCTGCTGGCCTGGCACCGCCGCCTGCTAAAGCGGCACTGGACGTATCCGAACCGGCCGGGCCGTCCGCCGGTCAGCGACGAGGTTCGGGATCTCGTCGTGCGGCTGGCTCGGGAGAATCCGGGCTGGGGGCACCGTCGCATTCAGGGTGAACTGGTGGGGCTCGGCCACCGAGTGGCGCGGGAACGATCCGGCGGATCCTCGCCCGGGCCAGGATCGGCCCGGCCCCGCGTGTCGACACCTCCTGGCGGACCTTCCTCCGTGTTCAGGCGCGCGGACTGCTCGCGACCTACTTCTTCCACATCGACACGATCGATCTGCGGCGGCTGTACGTGCTGTTCGTGATGGAGGAAGCCACCCGCCGGCTGCACATCCTCGGCGTCGCCGCCCACCCGACCGCCACCTGGACCACCCAGCAAGCCCGCAACCTAGGGCATTGAATCGCCCCGGGTTTGGTAGCGGCTGATGTGCCCTGGGTTTGGTGGAGTTGGTTTGGTTGACTTCTCGCGCTGCAAGATCGCTGAGGAGGCCATCCATGCCGAAGCCGTATCCGGCCGAGTTCCGCCGCAGAGTCCTTGATCTCGTCCGAGCCGGGCGCACGGTCACGGCCGTGGCGACCGATCTGGGGATCAGTGATCAGACCATCTATAACTGGCGCCGGCAGGAGCGTATCGACTCCGGCCTGCTTCCCGGGGTGACGTCCACGGACCACGCTGAGCTGGTTGCCGCGCGCAAGCGGATCGCCGCGCTGGAGGTCGAGCTGGCCGTGCACCGGCGGGCGGCGGAGTTGTTGAAGGAGGCGGTGCCCCCAAAAGCACGGTTCGCGGCCATCGCCACGATGACCGCTGAAGGCCTACCCGCTCAGATCGCCTGCCGTGTCCTGGACGTCTCCGACGCAGGCTTCTACGCCTGGCGCAACCGCCCGCTCTCGGCACGCTCGCTGCGTCACAGCTGGCTCAGCGAGCAGATCCGCCAGGTTCACACGGACTCGCGCGGAACCTACGGCTTCCGACGAGTGCACGCCGAACTGGTCCTCGGCCGCGGCATCACCGTCGGGCACAACGCAGTCGAAATGCTGATGCGCCGCATCGGCCTGAAAGGCCTACCAGGCCACAAAAACCGGCGACCACGCCCCGACACGCCCTGCGCCGCAGACCTCGTCGACCGCGCTTTCACCCGCCACGGACCGAACCAGCTGTGGGTCACCGACATCACCGAACACCCCACCCGCGAAGGCAAGGTCTACTGCGCCGTCGTCCTCGACGTCTACTCACGCCGAGTCGTGGGCTGGTCCATCGACGCATCACAGACCGCGAACCTGGTCACCAACGCCCTGTCCATGGCCATCGGCAACCGCCGGCCCACCGGCACGATCATCCACTCCGACCACGGCACCCAGTACACGTCCTGGGCCTTCACCCGCCGCGCCCGCGAATCCGGACTCGTCGCCTCCATGGGATCCGTGGGCGACTGCTACGACAACGCGGTCATCGAGTCGTTCTGGGGCCGCATGCAAACCGAACTGCTCAACCGCAAGAAATGGAAGACCCGCATCGAACTCGCCAGTGCGATCTTCGACTACCTCGAGATCTTCCACAACCGGCAACGCCGCCACAGTTCACTCGGCATGCTCACCCCGATCGAGTATGAAAGGCTCCACCCGTTCATCACGTCCGCAGCCTGAGTCCATTAACACGACTCCACGGAACCCGGGGCACATCATAGCCGCTACCAAACCCGGGGCGGTTCATATTCGGGTGCGCCGAAAGCGCGAGCGCCGCGACACCGGCCGCGTGCGGGCCGGACATCGACGTGCCCTGCTTGTAGCCCCAGCCGTTGGTCTTCGTCACGGTGTTGAAGGTGGTTGACAGGATGGCGTCGGACAGCGTCGAGGGCGAACCGCCGGTGCGGAATCGGGTATCCCCACCGGGAGCGGTCACCTCCACGACTCCCTGCCCGTAGGAGGAGTAGTAGCTCTTCTGCTGCGTCGGGCCAACCGCTGACACGGTCACTACGCCCGGCGCCTCAGCCGGCAGGTCGACGCAGGCACCCGTGATGGTGCGGTCCTCGACCGGGAAGCTGCCGTCGTTGGGGCTTCCGCTGTCGATGAACTTGTGCTGCAGGTTGACGTTGGAGTTGCCCGCGGAGGCGATGTTCAGCACGCCCTTGTTCTGCGAGTAGCGGATCGCCCGCTGCACGGCCTGCCACACCGGGCGCTGGCGCGCGTCGTTGCGGCAGTTGAACTCCCAGGGGTCGATGAAGTAGCTGTTGTTGGTGATCTGCATGCCGTGCTCGGCGGCCCAGATGAAGCCGCACACCGCCGCCTCGGGGTAGATGAAGCCGTCGTCGTTAACGACCTTCACCGAGGCGACCTTCACGCCGGGCGCCACGCCGGCGACGCCGACACCGTTGATCGCGGCGGCGATCGTGCCGGCGACGTGGGTGCCATGGTCCGATGTGGTGGGATTCCAGGCGGCCTCAGCCGTGTCGATCATGCCGCCGAGGCAGGAAGTGCTCTTGTCCTTCGCAATCTGTGTGGCCAGATCAGGGTGGGTGCTGGAGATGCCGCTGTCGAGCACGCCCACGACCACGTTGGGGCTTCCGGTGGTCACTGCGTGCACCTCGGGCAGGTGGATCTGCGGCATGTCCCATTGCAGGCCCCACAGGGGCTCGCCGGTCGGGTTGCCCGTCGCCGCCTGGGCCGTCGCGTCCACTGTCTCGAGAGTGCCGCCGTCGTCGAGCTGGGTGCCGAGGCCGGTGGTGGAGGCGACGGACTCCACGCCTGCAAGGATTTCCACTTCCTCGCGGAGGCCCTCGGCCAGAAGATGCCCCGGCTCCGGCCGTGGGACGAACTCACCGAGGGCCTCTTCACCGCGGCCAACGGCTTGGCCGCAGGTCAGGTAGACCTGCGCCGGTGCAGGGAGGCCCGGATGCCCAGGTCTAGGGAAGATCCACAATCATGTCCGCGGTAGCGACAGCGACCTCACCGTCGTACTCGTCGCGGGCCGCGGCTCGGGCGGTGGCATGGTCCGTACCCGGCCGCAGATGCGTCAGGAGCAGGCGTCCGGCGCCGGCCGCCGCAGCCTGCCGACCCGCGTGAAGCGCGCTCGACTGGTAACCCTTCGAGTCCTCCGGCACCTCGTGCACGTAGGTTGCCTCGGCCACGAGCAGGTCAGCGCCGCGGGCCAGGTCGACCACGTCGGAACTCGGGCCGCTGTCACCGGTGTACGTGAGCACTCGGCCGCCGGCGGCCAGCCGCACGCCGGCGTTTGGCACCCAGTGCGGCAGCAGCCGGGTCTGGGCGCGGAACGGGCCGATCTCGAGTTCGCTGCCGGCGGTGAACTCGTGCAGCACGTAGCCGTCGTCCAGCATGCCGGGACGGTCCAGCGCCAACACCGCGTCCAGCGCACGCGGCAGCGCGTACACGGGTAGCGGTGGGGGACGCGCGTCGCGCAGCGTACGTGCCCGCAGCAGGGGATTGAGATCTGCGCAGTGATCGGGATGGCCGTGGCTGATGAACGCCGCGTCGACCTGGTCGACGCTGAGGTGTTCCAGCAGCCGCGGCATCGTCGCGTAGCCGACGTCGACGAGCAGCCGGAAGTCGTCATGTTCCACGACGTAGCCGCTGCATGCCTGGCCCGCCTCGGGCCAGACACCACAGCCGCCGAGAACGGTGAGCCGCATCCTGGAGACTGTACCGACCGGCCTGTCACAGCCGAACCACTTTGTGCCACTGCGTCTATCTGAGGGCCCACCCGGAGGTACATCGCGGTGCCGGCCGACTGCCGCATCGGTGTCCGCGGTTGCGCTCAGCGTCGTCTGGCAGCCGCAGGCCGAGCCACCGGCCGTGCGGGTGGAGCCGGACGAAGCGCCGGACAGCCGGCCGGTCCCGTCCGGACCGCCCGCCCGCCCGCTGGCCGAGTTCCTGGTACCAGCGCAACTCGTCCCGGGTACGAGGCGGTCGTCGCCCTCGCCACCGCCGCCCGCGCATTGGACCGGCTGGTCAGCGCCCGGCCCGACGCGGCCGACCCGCGGTCGAACCGGCGCTCATCCAGGGCGCGCCGATGGTGGCCGAGGCGCTCTCCGGCATCCGCGACGCCCCGGTACGGCCGTCGGCGGACCGGTACGTATGGCTGTTCGCCGGCCTCGACCCGGAGTACCTGGCCGCCGCGCGAGAGGCCTGCTGGCGGATCCTCGAGGCCTGAGCTGGCCGTCAGCGTACGGCGAGGATCGTCACCAGCGTGGCGGCAAGCGGGAGGTGTAACAGCCTGGAGGTCGTCGTGATGATCGTCAAACTCGACGAAGACCGCGAATAATATGTGCCAAGACGCGTGTTCGAGGACATTGTCGAATCGGCGCCTGCCGGGGGGCTCAAGGACAGCGGCACCTGGAACCTTCCCGTAACCGCGCGTTGCATATTCGGCCGTCGGCGCGGGTAGAAGGACGTGACTGCGCCGGAGCGGGTAGGGGTGCCCTGTCTGGCCGTAGTCAGGTGAGCGGGAGCCTGTTCCCGGGTTCAGCTCGATCGGTGCTGGGGACCAGGGCAGGATCCGCGGTCGTGGCGGGCGTGAAGCCGGTACGGCGCAAGGCGTACGCCGCGAATCGGATCCGCTGAAACGCCGGCGGCTGACGTTTGGACGGAAGGGCCGGGGTCGTTGCCCTTGGCGGTCGACTGCCTCGAGCGGCTCGGGAGCGGCGGTCCTTCGGACCCCGACCTTCCGCGCGGTGAAGAGTATCGGTGCCCACTGACCCTCGGGCGCCGCTTATGGCGGATTTAATCCGCAAATAAGCCGTCGATTAGCCATACGCACTTGCTCACGGAGGGGGTGCGGGTCGGTCAGTTCGCCGACGCCGATGCCGCCGGGGTCGAGGGCAGCGGGGTGGCGGGCAGGTTGTTCGGCCGGCCGAGGAAGCCGTTGATGAACGACAGCTTGCGCAGCTCGGCGAACGCCGTGTCCTCCTTGTTGTCACCGGTCCGCCGAGTCACCGAGCTGCGCTCGGTGTCGGCACCGGTCCGGTGGAAGACGTCCTCGCAGGTCGGCTCCGTCGGCAGCGTGATTCCGGAGTCCTCCAACGCCTGGCGTGCCTTCTCGCCCTGGCGGTCGACCGCGCCGATGGCGTCGAGCCGGTCCTGGTTCTGGTCCTGGTCGAGGATGTCGTCGAGTCCGCCGCTGGAGAGCACGGCGCCGCCGAGCAGCAGCACCAGGCAGACAGCGGCGGCGTGACGGCGTCCACTGCTGCGGCGAACTCGCCACGTCGCTCCCACGCCGTGAACAGGTCAACGTCCTCGCTCGGGCGGTCCAGGATGCCGTGGGCCTGCACGGCGTACCCGCCGGCCAACGCGAACCCGTAGCGGGCAGCGACCCGCAGCCCGATCTCCGCCAGGCGGAGGTGAACCGGCCAGCGCCTGGGGCGGCGTGGTCAGCTCAGGGAAGCGTGCCTGCCATAACGCCCGCAGCCGGGCCGGGAGCCACAAGCTTGGCCACAAGCGCTGCAGCGTCGGACCGTGCAGCCACCGGCACAGGTCCGTGGCCGAATTAGCCTGGTTCAGCACCGTCTGGTATATCAGCTGCAGATCGCCGGCCCGGAGTACCCGTGGGGTGAGAAGGAGTTGGCGCCGGGCCGGTGCGTTCGTGGCTGGATCACCTTCCCGGTACCCGCGAAGAAGCGGCCGGTCTTTGTGGAGTACGCGGCAGACGAGACTGTGCCGCCGCGCTGGCGGGTGAAGTAGCCCGAACAGCAGGAAGCGCCCCCACCGGAGCCAGCGGGGGCGCTTCGTCTTGCGGGGAGATCAGGGGCGGCCGAGGTCCGGCCGAGCGGTGTGCTTCGCCCAGTAGCCGGCCACGATCGCGCAGACGCCGGTCACGACCAGGCCGACGACACCGACCAGCGGCAGCGGCACGTCCGGCGCGGCGCCGCTGTTGAACCACAGCCCGTCGATCGCCCACAGCACGGCCGGGGTGATGACGGCCGCGCTGCCGCCGGCGCCACCGTCGCGGCCTTCACCTTCGACTCGATCGGTCGGGGCGACGGCGCCGGCGCGGGGTTGAGCTCGGACATGTGTGCCTCCCTGGAGGGTTTGCGGATGATCGCCGCGCCGAGGGTGTAACGGCGCGCAAACGGGCAGCGCCTGTAGTGCTGGAAGGCCGAGGTGCGCGACCTTTCGACCGGGCGGGACTGCTCGACCCCTTCAGTCCCGCCCGGATGACAGCCGAACAGCCCACCACCACGCGCCAGCGGAGGCATTGCACGATGGCTGACTCGACATCGCACAACCCCCCGCGGCGCTGGCCCGGCCGAAACGGGGTGGCGGCACCTCCGGCATGGAACCTGCCCGACCCAGCCTCTTCGGCCGCAGCCGCAGCGCTCCGGTGAGCGGTGGCCGTACGTCATGTTCGGCGGAGTCACCCTGCTGCTCGGTGCCCTTGCCACGCTGGTTGTTGTCCTGGCCAGATGAACCCGTCCGGGGGTGAGCACCTAGCCACGGAAGGGTTGGCCCTGGCTGCATCCCGGGTAGGTGTAGCCCATGGATTCGCGTATGGAGAACTGGCTGGCAATCGCTGGCAGGCATCGTCAATGCGATGACGATGCTCGGCGGTGCCGCGACTGTCAGGCGTACTGGCCATGCGTGTACCGGCTGCGCGCCGATCACGAGCTGAGCGGCGCGCCGGGGCTCGCCACCTCGGCTCCGGCAGGCTAGGTACGGTCGTCGGATGGTGCATGTGCCGTCACTGCCCGCCCGGGACCGGCTGGTGCTCGCGGAGCTGTCCGGCGTCGCCGGCCGGTGGTCACGGCACCGACCGGGGGAAGCCCCGCGCTGACGCCATCGCCGCAGTGCACGCGGTCACTCGCGACCCCAGGCTGCTCGGCATCCAGGCGGGCGTCGCGATGGCTGATCCGCAGGGCATCGGCGGACCGACCGTGGAGCTGCTGCGCGCGGCCGGCGCCGACATGGAGATCGCCGAGAAACCACGCTGCTGAGGTCCGGGCGCGGATGGAGCGCTAGGGCACCCGGTACGACTAGCGCCACGACATGCCTGGTTCTCGGGCAAACGTGGTCAGCGCCGCTCGACTCAGCCGGGCGTTCGTTCGAGAAACACGGATGGCTGCCTCCACCGATGGCATCACCACACCTCAGCGACGGGCGCCAGTCCACCGCGACGAGCGGCACAGAGCACGCCCTGATCATGGCGCTGATGATCATCGCAGTGATCTCCATCGGCGCGTTGCTCTGGATCGTGCTGGCGAGCGGCTCGGAGAGGGGCAACACCGCCTCACTAGCGATCCCGGCGATCGCCACGATCGCGAGTAGCTCGATCGGGGGGATCGTGTTCGTGCTGCGGAGGCGGCCGGGGAGGTCACGCCGCAACTAGCGGGCTGACGGGGATCGGGTGCCGTCTCGGCCCGGTCCCCCGCCTCGCCGCGCCGGTTCGGCTGCTGCCGAGCTGCTGCGCTCGGCCAGCGTCGACATGGAGATTGCCGCCGAGCACGCCGTGGAGGTGCGGGCGCGGATGGAGCGCCACGGCGCCCGGTACGCCTGATCTGGTTCGCCGGTGTTGGATGAGGCCCCGCAAAACGGCAGTACCTGCCGGGCCTCCGCCGCGGAGATTACGCCTTGGCGTCGACGTCCGACCGCGGCCCGGCCCGGTGCCGACCCGGACACCTTCGACTACCTGCCGGCCTGACGTAACGCGGCGAGGCGCGGCGACGCCGGTGGACTGGGGCCCCGGGCGGGCCCGGTCCACCTACGGAAGGAAACGCCCCGCGATGCGTCGCCCTGTTGTGCCGATCATTCTGTCGATGCTGGTCGTAGGCGGGCTCGCAGCCTGTGGCGCTGCGGAGCCGGCCGGGGAGCGGTGGCAGGCGGCGGCGGCCCCCGCTTCGCCGACGGCCAAGCCGGCGCCGCCACCGCCTCGACCCGCGCCGAAGAACAAGGAGGAGGCGGGCCGGCAGGCGCGGCTCGCGCTCGCCGACCTGTCGACGTTTCGCCAGGAGACGGCGGAGCACACCAGCGAGAACTCCGACGATTGGCGGCTGCGTTCGCTCTGTCGCGACATCCTGCCCTCGGATCGACTCGCCTCCGCTGGTCGCGAACGCCGCTGGGTGAAGCCGCCGATCTGGATCCGCCAGCACGTCGTCGGCTACCTGACCGTGCCCGGCCGCAAGCTGATCGGCGAGCTGCGAACGGTGTTGAAGACGTGCCGGTCGTATCGGACGGGCGACGGCAGGACCTCAACTATCGTGCCCTGGACCCCAGCTGGGGTGCCGGCGAATCCGGACGTGGTGACCTTCTGCGAGACCCAGCAGACGGACGACGGCCAGCTCAGCCAGTGCACGATCATGATGGCGCGCGGTTCCTACGTGCTCAACCTGGACGCCTCCGACGGCGACGGGAACCTCAAGAAGTCCCAGGCGATGGTCGCCAAGCTCTATCCCCTCGTCACCGAGGCGTTCGTCAAGGCCACCTGACCGGGCATCCCGCGGCTGTTTCGGTGAGCCAAGCCGTGACGTGTCGCCACCGGGCGGTCGAGGCCACCGCCACGCCACATGGTCACGCCTCCCGCCGTAGCTCGGTCTTCGGAGCGGCGGCCAGCGGCGGGAACACCTGCTGGAAGAACGCGTTGACGGACGGCACCGCCAGCACGCGGGTGATCGCGCCGGCGACGGCGAGGATCGCCGCTAACCACGCCACCCGCTCGACGCCGGCGGCCTTCGCCGCCTCGGGCAGCATGATCGCGACCGGCCCGACTCCCAGCGGCCCTTCCATCCTGCAGGCCGAGTTCTCCCTGACCCAGATGCTCGACCGCCCGGTGTCCGGGCGGATCTTCTTCGAGCAGGTCATCCCTGACAACCTCGACATCGGCCGCCCCGACCAGGTCGGCTTGGTCTTCAACCGGCCCATCATCACCACCGGCCGTAACAAAACTTCCAGCCGGTTCCGTACCCGGATCCTCACCACCGGTGTGATCCCGAGCCTGCACGTGGACTACAAACACTGCAAGATCAAGCAGTACCACAAGGAAGGACGGGCGCTGCGCACTGAAACCACCATTAACGACACCCGCGACTTCGGCATCAACAAAGGGCTGAACAACCTACCCGCGCTGCGGGAGGTCGGCTTCTTCGCCAACCGACGCCTGCTCGGCGTCCAACGCATCAGCCACGACCCGATCACCGGAGCCGACGCGTTCACCGCGGTCAACAACCCCATCGACGTAGGCGGCCAACACGCCGCCGGCCTGCGCTTCGGCGACCCCCGCGCCCAAGCCCTCCTGTCAACCCTGCTCACCTTCCGGCTACACCCAGGCGGATTCACCAACGCCGACCTACGCACCCACCTCGCCGGGCTGCTGGGCACCGACCCCGACACCCGGCCCGCCGGCCGCGCCACCTACGACCTGCGCCGACTGCGCCTGCACGGACTCATCACCCGCATCCCCGGCACCCACCGCTACCAGGTCACCGACACCGGCCTGGACCACGCCATGCTGCTGACCCGGCTGCACGACCGACTCATCCGTCCCGCCACCGCGCAACTGACCGGCCCCGACCCGCCAACCCGATCACCACTCCACGCGGCGGCCCGCGCCTACAACACCGCCCTCGACCGCCTCACCAGGCAGGCAGGACTGGCGACCTGAAACACAACACCCACACCAAATCCAGCACGCCGATCAACAAACTTGACTGGATCATGCCGGCTTCGCCGGCTTTAGCTCCGTATCGGCGCTGAACCTTAACGGGGTGAAGATCCTCTACCCCGTCTGACCGACAGTTCGGAACTACGACGGCGGGCCGGGATGGTCACCCATCCCGGCCGCCCGGTCGAGTACCTCGGCGGCGGCGCGAACCACGGCGCGGTCGAGCATCTGGCCGTTCGCCTGGGTGGCGATGCCGGTGCCCTGGCGTTCCGCCTCGGCCAGGGCGGCCAGCACCCCCCGGGCCGCCTCGATCTCGGCGGCGCTCGGGGTGAACACCTCGTTGATGGTGGCGAGCTGGTCGGGGTGTACGGCGGTCCGGGCCCGGAAGCCCTGCCGCAGCAGAGCCCGGGTGCTCGCCGCGAGCCGGACCGCGTCGCCGAGTACGGTCTCGACCGGGCCGACCGGGGCGGTGATCCCGGCCGCGGCCGAGGCGACGACCACCTGGGACCGGATCGGTGCGAGTTCCGCCCCGTCCGGACCGGGCTGCAGGCCGAGTTCGCCGGCCAGGTCGGCCTCGCCGAGCCCGAGTCGCAGGACCCGGGGAGAGGTCGCCACCCGGGCCACGTCGAGCACCCCGCGCGCGGTCTCGATCAGGGCGATCACCTGGAACGTCCGGTCGGGCAGCCCGAGTCGCCGCTCCGCCGCGCCCAGCGCTACGTCGACGGCGGCGAGCAGTTCCGGTTCGGCCTTCGGCACCCAGACACCGGCCAGCGCCGGGCTGGCCACCGCGGCGATGTCCTCGGCCGCCCGGTCGCTGTTGACCCGTACCCAGAGTTGGCCGGGCCGCGGGTCGGCCAGGTGGGCGGCGGCCGACGTACGGGCGACCTCCTTGTTCGCCGGGGTGACCGCGTCCTCGAGGTCGAGGATGAGGGCGTCGGCGCCGCGCAGGTGCGCCTTGGCGAGCAGCTTCTCCCGGTCGGCCGGGACGTACAGATAGCTGCGGGCGATCGGGGCCATCGCGGCTACCGGTCCGACCGGGAGACGTACCGGCCGACGGGGTCGCCGACGACCTTGCCGGCGGCGAGCACCTGCTGACCGCGCAGGAACGTGTCGGTGACCCGGGCGGTCATCTTGAAGCCCTCGAACGGGGTGTATTCCTGGGTCGACTCGGAGTCCTGCGCCCGGACCGTCCACGGGCTGCCCTCGTCGACCAGGCAGAGGTCCGCGTCGTAGCCCTCGGCGAGCGCGCCCTTGCGGGTCAGGCCGAACCGCTGGGCCGGGTTCCACGAGGTGAGCTGGGCGACCCGCTGGTGCGACAGACCGCGCTGGGCGGCTTCGGTGAGCAGGCCGGGCAGCAGGTATTCGGCGCCGCCGAAGCCGGACTTGGCGATGAAGATGTCGTCGCGTGGGGTGCCGAACTTCTGCTCGTCGCGGCAGCAGGCATGGTCGCTGACCACCCAGTCGATCTCGCCGTTCAGCACGTGTGTCCACAGTGCCTCGACGTCCTCGCGGGGACGCAGCGGCGGGTTGACCTTGCCGCCGAGGCCGTGTGCGGTGGTGATGTCGGCGACCAGGTGGCCGATGGTGACCTCGCGCCGGAAGTTGATGTGCGGGAACGCCTTCGCCATCCGCAGGGCGGCGTCGACGGCCTTGGCCGACGACAGGTGCAGCAGGTTGATGTTGGGCAGCCCGGTCTCGTGCGCCAGGTAGGCGGCGATCGACACGGCCAGTCCCTCGGAGTGCGGCGGCCGGGAGGCGTGGTACGCGGCCAGCCCGGTCAGGGTCCCGTCCTCCTCGACCATCTTTGTGTACGCGCTCATGATCTCGGCGGTCTCGCAGTGCAGCGACAGCGAGATCTGGTCGGCGAGGTCGGGGAACCGTTCGCGGACCGCCTGCACACCGCGCATGACGAACTCGAAGTGCGCGTAGTCGTACCGCTCGCCCTCGGGGATCATCAGGAACGAGTTCTGGTCGGTCGAGCGGCCGTGCAGGCCGTGGCTGCCGTAGAACATGAAGATCTTGAACGAGGTGACACCGGACTCGACCAGGTCGGGGAGTTCGGTGATGTGCTGGCGGGACATCGGCGCCAGGTGGAAGCCGTAGTCGACGTACGCCCGGCCGGCCGACGCGGCCAGCACCTCGGGAAAGAAGTCCGAGTACGCCCCACCCCGGTTCAGGTAGTACTGCCCGGTGCGCATGTAGTTCAGCGCGGTGGTCACCCCGCCCTGCACCGACGCGCGGCTCTCCGACGCGGTGTCCTCCGACAGTGGGTTGTAGATGCCCCAGTGCTGGTGGGCATCGACCACGCCGGGGAAGGCGAGCTTGCCGCCACCGTCCACAACGGACTTCGCGGTGGCCGGGTCGATGCCGGCGGCGATCCGCTCGATCCGGCCGTCGACCACGCCGATGTCGGTCAGCTCGGTCTCGGCGCTGTCGTGCCGGACCACCCGTACATTGCGCAGCAACAGGTCCAGGGCCGTCATGATGTCTCCTCCTTATCGTTGCCCGGGCCTGCGGCCAGAGCCATCAGTACGTCGATTCCGGTCGCCTGGTCGAGCCGGGCGACCTCCGCTTCGATTCCGGCGATGGTCGCCGCGGGTAGCCGGCCGGTGACGTTGTCCCGGAACTTGGTCGCCAGTTCCGCGTCCGACAGCGGCCGGTCCGGTCCCCCTCGGTTGGTCAGGATCTCCTCGGTCCAGTCCGTGCCCTGCCGGGTCCGGATCCGCAGCACGGCCGGGAACTGGTTCGGGAAGATCGCGTCGCAGCGTTCGTCGGCGACCACCTCGACCTTGGCCATCAGGGCCCGGCGGTACGGGTCGCGGGCCAGTTCGTCGGTGAAGTCGGCGAGCCCGACCCCGAGTCCGCCGCCACCGAGCAGCCCGGCGACGACCGTGTACGGACCGCTGAACTGTGCCTGGTAGCCGGTCTCCGGCGCCCGCTTGACCTCGATCGGCTGCCCGATGGTGCGGATGACCGCGGTCGGCACGCCGAGCGTGATCGTCTCGATGTCGTCGACGTCCAGCCCCCGGGCGCGCAGCGCGCCGGCCGCGTCGATGCCGGCATGGGTGAAGTGGTTCGCCGGATAGGGCTTGAAGAAGATCCCGGGTACGGCCCACTGCGTGCCCAGCCCACGGCTGATCGCGGTAGCGTCGTACTCGCCGCGCAGGAACGCCTCGAAGAAGCCGAACCGGCCCTCCAGTACGGTCGGCGGTCCGGTGATGCCGCGCCTGGCCAACAGTGCGGCGCTGACCGCGGAATGTGCCGACCATCCACAGTGGATGCGCTTGACGGTGCCGCCGGTGCGGTTCGCCTCGATCAGGCCCGACGCCATCGAGGCGGCGATGCCGAGCGAGTCGAGGATGCCGGCCGCGTCGAGCCCGAGCAGCCGGGCCGCCGCGGCCGCGCCGCCGAGCGCCCCGCAGATCGAGGTGGCGTGTTGGCCGTGCTCGAAGAACACCGAGTTGCCGGCCTCGAGGTCGTAGCCGGCCATACCGAGCCGGACGCAGACCTCCAGGCCCACCGCGATCGCGGCGACGGTGTCCTGACCGGACGCGCCGGCGAGTTCGGCGGCGGCCAGCGCGGCCGGTACGACCGCCGCGCTCGGGTGCAGCACCGACGGCAGGTGGGTGTCGTCGTAGTCCAGCGAGTGCGCCAGCACCCCGTTGCCGAACGCGGCCAGCGGCGCCGGCACCGCCTCGGCCAGGCCGATGACCCGGGCCTGCCCGCGCCCGCCCTGCTCGGCGACGTACGCCAGGGCGGCCTGGCTGGTCGGCAGTGGTCCGGCCGCGACGCACAGCCCGAGGATGTCCAGGATCCGTTTCCGGACGCTGTCGACGACCGGGGCCGGCAGCGAGTCGTATCCGGTGCCGGCGGCGAACTCGGCGAGTTGGCGGGCCAGCGTCGGCTCAGCCATGGGAGACCACCGCGAGCGGCCGGACCGGCGAACCAGTGGCCCCGAACAGGGGCAACGGCGCCATGATGAAGGTGAACTCGTGCACCCCGGCGGCGGCGATCGGTTCCAGGTCCATCGCCTCGATGAGATAGATGCCGTGTTCGACCAGCAGGATCCGGTGCGCCGGCAGGGAGCTGTGCCCGGCGCCGGGGGCGAGCCGCTCGAAGGCGATGGTGTCCGCGCCGGCCGCGTGCACCTCCCGGTCGGCGAGCCAGCGGGCCCCGGCCGCGCTCACCCCGGGTACGCCGGAGTCGTGCCCGATGTACCGGGTCCGGTCCGGGTCGTCGAAGTGCCGGCCCCAGCCGGTCCGGATCAGCACCACGTCGCCGGCACCGACCGGGCTGCCCTGCCGGGCCACCGTGGCGTCGAGGTCGTCGGGCGTGATCTCGTACCCGTCGGGGCTGACGTCCTGGCCCAGCGCGGCCGGCACGTCGAGCAGTACGCCCCGGCGGACCATCGGCTCGATCGTGTGCGCCCCCAGTTCGACGTACCGGCCGCCGGTACCGGCCGCCGCCGCGTCCGCGCCGCCGTACAGCCGGCCATCCTGCGAGACGTGGGCGAGGGCGTCGACGTGCGTACCGACGTGGGTGCCCATCACCAGCAGGTCGTTGGCCGCCGAGCCGCCGTCGGCGCGTACCGAGTCCCCGTGCCGGCGCGGCAGGGTCAGCAGGAACGCCGGGTGGTTCGGCGACTGCGGCATGCCGAAGAACAGTCGCCGGCCGAGGTCGTAGACCTCGACCCCCTCCTGCACGGCGGCGAGCAGGCGATCGGTGGTGGTGGAGCTGGTGGCGGTCACGGGTTCCTCGCGTTCCTTGTCGCCGGGGCGACGGTCTGGTTCCTGTCGCCGGTGGCGACCATCGGGTTCCTGTCGCGGTCGGCGACGGTTGCGGTCAGGCGACGATCTGGCGGCTGCGTAGGTCGGCGATCTCGGCCGGGTCGCAGCCGAGTTCGTCGACCAGCAGGGCTTCGGTGTCGGCGCCTGGACTCCGGCCGGTGAACCTGATCCGGCCCGGGGTGTCCGACATCCGCCACATGACGTTGTGCATCCGCATCGGCCCGAGGTCCGGATCGTCCACCGTGGTGATCATCTCGGTGGCCTGGACGTGCGGGTCCTCGACGATGTCCCGGGCGGTGTAGACCGGGGCTACGGCCGCACCGGCCGCCGCGAAGGCGTCGGACACCTCGTCGCGGGTCCGTTCGCCGATCCAGGCCCCGACGTACGCGTCGAGTTCGTCGGCGTGCGCGGCCCGTCCGCTGCCGGTCCGGAACCACGGCTCGTCGATCACCTCGGGGTGGCCGACCAGTTCGAGCACCCGTTCGGCGATGGTCTGCGCGCTGGTCGACACGGCGACCCAGGCGCCGTCCTTGGTCCGGTACGTGTTGCGGGGCGCGTTGTTGCTCGACCGGTTGCCGTTGCGCTGGCCGATGATGCCGAGCTGGTCGTACACGGTCGGGCCCGGTCCCACGGCGGTCATGATCGGTTCGAGCAGGTTCATGTCGATGACCTGCCCGCCGCCGGCCCCGCCGGGGCGGTCGCGGCGCCAGAGCGCCATCATCACCGCGGACGAGGCGGCGATCCCGCAGATGCTGTCGGCCAGCCCGAACGCCGGCAGGGTCGGCGGTCCGTCGGGCGCGCCGGTCAGGTGCGCGAAGCCGCTCATCGCCTCGGCCAAGGTGCCGAAGCCGGCCCGGGCGGCGTACGGCCCGGTCTGCCCGAACCCGGTGATCCGGACGATCACCAGGCGCGGGTTGACCCGGTGCAGCTCGGTCGGCCCGATGCCCCAGCGTTCCAGCGTGCCGGGCCGGAAGTTCTCCACCAGCACGTCGGCCTGTTCGGCCAGGCGCAGCAGCAGATCCGCGCCGGCCGGCGCCGAGAGCTTGAGGCCGATCGTGCGCTTGTTGCGGGAGATCTCCTTCCACCACAGTGGATGGCCGTCCTTGGCGCTGCCGTGCCCGCGCATGCTGTCGCCGGCCTGCGGGTGCTCGACCTTGACCACCTCGGCGCCGAAGTCGCCCAGGATCTGGCAGCACAGGGGGCCGGCCAGGATCGTCGAGATGTCGAGCACCCGGAGTCCTTCGAGCGGTCCGTCACCCACGGGTACCTCCCACACAATCGGTCTGTTCGGCTGAGGGAAACGCCGGTCCGCTGAACAGAATCGTCGTCATCCTAACCACGCTCACAACCGCAGGACCAGCGGCTGTGAGCCAGTGGTCGTGTGATCACGGGTACCGGCCTGGCGCGATACCGGACGGAAGCCGATCTCGGCCGAGATCTCGCCGGCCGCCTCCGCGACCAGGGCACCGTGCGCCGCACACGCCCGCGCGTCGAAGCGGTCCTGCGGCCCGCACAACGACAGCGAGCCGAACACCTGACCGGTCGAATAGAGCACCGCGGCCGCCACACTGCCCGCACCCGACTGCCGCTCGCCGAGGCTGACCGCGTACCCCTGCTGCCGGATGTGGGCGATCTCCGCCCGCAACCGGTCCACCGAGGTGATCGTCGCCGCCGTCACCTGCTCCAGCCGGTGGTTGTCGAGATAGTCCTCGACCTCGGTGTCCGGCAGGGCCGCCAGGATCGCCTTCGACGACGAACCCGAGTGCAGCGAATGGCTGGTGCCCAACGACACCGACATCCGCACCTCGTGCGGCGACAGCACCTGGTCGACGTACACCCGGGACCAGCCCTGCCGCATCGACAGCGTCGCCGTCTCGCCGGTGGCCCGGACCAGCCGCACCATGTAGCGGCGGGCGATGTCCGGCACGTTCAGGGCCCGCAACGCGGCCAACCCCACCGCCAGCGCGCCGGGGCCGAGCCGGTACTGCTTGGTCTCCTCGTCGAAGCTCAGGAAACCGTCGCCGACCAGCTCCTTGAGGATCCGGTGCGCCACCGCCTTGGGCAGCTCCAGTTCACGCGCGATCGTCGACACGCCCAGGGTCTGCGGCGAGCGCTCGGCGATCACGTTGATCACCGAGAGCGCCCGGCCCAGGCCAGACCTGGTACGGCTGTCCTCGCTGTCGACGGCAGGTGTGATGGTCATCGTGGTCCTCGCTGTCTGTCCGATGTGCTGTGCGGGCAACCGGAGCCTAGGTGGGCGTGGCCGGTGCGGCGGGCGACGACGGTCCGCGTTGCCGGGGGCGTTCCACCGCGACCACGAGCGCCACCGAGGCGAGCACGAACACCCCGGCCAGCACCTGGCGGCCGGTCAACCGCTCGTCGAGCACCATCATCCCCAAACCGACCGCGACGACCGGGTTCACATAGGCGTAGGTGGCCACGAGTTGCAGCGGCGCCCGCCGCAACAGCCAGGAGTAGACGGTGTAGCCGACGATCGTGCAGACCACGAGCAGATATCCCCAGGCGATGCAGGAACGGCCGGACACCTCGGCCGGCCGCAGCCCGCCCAGCTCACCGGTCAGTGCGCTGGCCACGGCGACCGCCAGCCCGCCGATCAGCATCTGCCAGGCGATGCCGACCAGCGGATCGGCCGGCTGCGCCATCCGCTGCGACAGCCACGAACCGACCGCCCACACCCCGCTGGACGCGAGCACCGTCAACGTGCCGGCCAGGTGCAGTTGGGTGCCCGGCGCGAGCAGTAGCAGGGCCAGCCCGGCCACCCCGCCGAACACCCCGGCCACGACCAGCGCCGACGGTCGCTGTCCGGTGCAGACCCGCAGCGCCAACACCCACAGCGGTACGGCGGCGACCACGAGCGAGGCCAGGCCGGAGTCGACGTACTGCTGCCCGACCGCCAGCAGGGTGCTGCCTACCCCGATCAGCAGGATGCCGGTGACCGCGACGCCGGGGAACTGCGCCCGGGTCGGCACCAACTGGGGCGACCGCCGCAACCCGGCGATCACCAGCAGTACCACCGCGGCGAGCAGGAACCGGCCGGCGGTGGTGACCATCGGCGGCAGGCTCTCCAGGGCGATCCGGTTGCCCAGGTAGGTCGAACCCCACAGGGTGTAGATCAGGGCGAGGCCGACCACCAGCGCCGTCCGGCCGCCGCCACTGTCCGGACCACCGCCGGTGGCGGTGGTCCGGGCAGGCGCGGACTCAGTGTCGACCATCGACCCGGATCGTCACCGGTGTGTTGCCCCGGATGGCGTTCGAGTACGGGCACATCCGGTGTGCCGCGTGGACGGCCCGTTCCAGGTCGGCCTGCGGACACTCCGGAGCGCTCACCTCCAGCAGTACGGCGATCGCGTACCCGCCGCCGTCGGTGGTGCCGAGCGAGACCGAGGCGGTGACCCGGGTCGCCCCGAGGCTGATCCGCTCCTGCCGGCCGACCGCCGTCAGCGCACTGTCGAAGCAGGCCGCGTAGCCGGCGGCGAACAACTCCTCCGGGTCGGTGCCCGGGGCGTCGGGGCCGCGCTGTGCCGGGCGGGTCAGGGTGGCCCGGAACGAGCCGGTCAGCGACTCCGCCCGCCCGCCCCGGCCACCCGAGACCTGTACGGTCGCGGTGTAGACGACGTTGTCCGGCACCACGCTCGCGGGCCCGGCCGGAATCTCGGTCACGACGCCACCTCGCTGCGCTCGCTCACGACGCCTGCCCGACGACCTGGGCGGCGACCGCGTCGGCGAACGCCTCGGGCTGCTCGTCGGCGACGAAGTCCGTGCCGCCCGGGATGGTGACCAGCGGCGCGTGCGGCAGGGCAGCCGTCACCACCGGCGTCATCCGGTCCACCAGGTCGTCGCCGCCGTGCAGCAGCACCGTCGGGATCGCGGCCAGCGCCGCGGTGTCCAACCGGTGCGCGAAGACCGCCCGGTACGCGGTCGCGTAGTCCGGCCCGGTCATCAGGTATTCGGCCACCTGCCGGTTCGCCTCGTCCGGGGTCAGCCGCGGGTACAGGCCGTACACCCGGTCCCAGATCACCCGCAGGTGGCTGCCGTCGCGGTCCGGGACGTACCCGGGGGCGTACGACTCCACCTTGGCCTTGCGCTCGGCGTCGTCGTAGAGCGGCAGGCCCTGCAGGATCAGCCGGTGCACCCGGGCCGGGGCGAGCAGTGCCGCCTCGGCGCCGATCGTCGCCCCGGTGTGCTGCCCGAGCAGGTGTACGGCGCCCAGCCCCAGCGCGTCCGCGACCTGCCACACCGCGTCGGCGTACTCGGGAATCGACCACGGCCGTGGCGGTGCGTCGGACATCCCGAACCCGGGGGTGTCGACGACGATCGTCCGCACGCCACGCTCGGCCAGCGGCGCGATCACGGCGTCGTACGTCGCCGACGACAGCGGCGACTGGTGCAGCACCAGCAGCACCGGCTGGTCGGCCGTACCGCCGTGCCGGTAGTGCACCTGCCCCCAGGGCAGGTCGACGTATCCACGCTGGGCAGTGCCCCGGATCCTGCTCACGCCGTCACCTCGCTTCGCTCGGCACTGGCGGCCATCGCTGCCATTACCTCGATGACGTGCCTGATGCCGGTGCGGTAGTCGTCCAGCCGGATCTGTTCGTTCGGACCGTCCACACCGGAGTCGGCCCGGGACACCCCGATGCCGACGATCGGCCGGCCGGGCAGCACGCCCTGGTTGCCGATCCACTGGGTGTACGGCTCGATCACCGGCTCGTTGCCGTACGCCCGGCGGGCCGCGTCGGCGACCAGGGTGACGAACGGGTCCCGGTGGTCGGTGATGTTCGGCCGGCTGGTCGCCATCACCTCGATGTCGACGTCGCCGAAGCCGCTTTCGGCCAGGTGCCTGCGCAGCGCGTCCAGGACCCGCTCCGGGGCCTGGCCGGCGATCAGCCGGATCTCCACCTTGGCCCGGGCCAGCGACGGGATGCCCAGGGTCACGTCGTCGCGCATGTCGCCGCCGTCGAAGCCGGCCACGGTGAGCGTGGGCACGGTACGGATCGCCACCGCGGCCGCCCGGTCGTCCAGCCCGCCGAGGAACCCGTCGACGCCGGCGCGGGCGCGCAGGAAGTCACCGTCGAAGGCGACCTGGGCCAGCAGTTCGCGTTCCGCGTCGGTCACCGGGCGGGCGCCGGCTGCGAAGCCGGGGACCAGCACCGTGCCGTCCGGGTCCTGTAGCGCGGCCAGCGCGGCGGCGAGCCGGATCGTGGCCGATGCGAGCAGGGCGGTGTTCTGGCTGGTCAGGTCGCGGGGCAGGGTCCGCAACGACAGGCGCAGGTAGAGCACGCCCTTCTCGCTGAGCTTGAGCAGTGGCCGGCCGTCCGCGTCCAGCCAGGAGTTCTCCCACAGCGTCCCGTCGCTTTCCAGCCGGTCGGCGTGCGCCTCGACGAACGAGCCGAGGCCGGGGCTGTGCAGCCACTGCTTGCCCTCGATCAGGAACCGGCTGGTGACCGGGGGCGCGAGACCGGCCAGCCGCCAGGCCGCGGCGGCGTGGATCCGGGACATCAGCGCGCCCTTGTCGTCGGCGACGCCGCGGGCGTACAGCCTGCCGTCGTGGATCTCCGCTGCGTACGGCGGGCTGATCCAGTCGGCGTCGTCCCCGGCCGGCTCGACCTCGACGTCGTAGTGGTTGAAGTGCAGCAGCGAGCGCGGCCCGCCGGCGAGTTCGCCGAGCACGTACGGGTGCGAGTCGGCCCAGGGGACGACGTCGGCGGTGCCGCCCCAGCGGCGTACCGAACCGGCGAGGAACTCGGCGGTGGCCGCCATCTGGTCCGGCTCCTGCCGGCGGCTGCGGATCCGGCACAGCTGTTGCAGTTCCTCGACGAAGGTGTCGAAGTGCTCGTCGACCGCGTCGAGGACCGCCTTGATATCCGGCGATGACATGGTGGTAGCTCCTCTTGGGAGGTCGGGCTCAGTGGATGGTGACGCCGCCGTCGACGAAGATCGTCTGACCGGTGGTCATGGCCGCGGCGTCGCTGAGCAGGTAGGCGACCGCGTTCGCGACGTCCTGCTCGCCGGCCATCCGGCCCAGCGGGATGGTGGCCAGCTTGGCGGCCAGGTAGTCCGGGTCGCCGCGCAGGTCGCTGGTCATGTCGGTGGGCACGATGGTCGGGCCGACCGCGTTGACCCGGATCTGGTCGGGCGCCCATTCCAGCGCCAGCACCCGGGCCATGTGCATCACCCCGGCCTTGCTGACGCAGTAGCCGAGCGTGTCCAGCACCGCGATGTGCCCGTTGGTGGAGCCGATGTTGACCACGGCTCCACCCGCCCGGCGGAGGGCCGGGTACGCGGCCTGGCACATCCGGAACGTGCCGGTCAGGTTGATGTCGAGGACGTCAGTGAAGTCCTGTTCGGACATAGTGGCCGCCGGTCCGCGCCGGACCACGCCGGCGTTGTTGACCAGCAGGTCGAGCCGGCCGTGCCGGTCCAGTACGGCCGCCGCCAGGTCGGTGCAGGAGGCGGCCGACCGGACGTCGACGTGGTGCCGGCTGTGCGCGCCGGCCAGCTCGGCCGCCGCCCACCCGTCGGGCTCGACGACGTCGGCCTGGGCGACGGTCGCGCCGCGTTCGGCCAGGGTCGCCGCGATCCGCGCCCCGATGCCCCGGGCCGCGCCGGTGACCAGCGCGACCCGCCCGTCGAAGCGATTTGGGTCGGCCCCCGGCCGGCTCACGCGCCGATGACTTTCGTGTCCTCGGCCCAGAACGCGACCTTGCGCTGGATGAGCCGGATCACGAAGTGGGCCAGCAGGCCCATTACCGACAGCACCACCAGCACGGCGAACATGCCGGCGATGTCGAAGTTGTAGTTGGTCTGTAGGAGCAGGTAACCCAGCCCCTCCTTGGCGCCGATGAACTCACCGACCACGGCGCCGAGGATGGCGAAGACGATGCCGATGTCCAGCCCGGCGAAGATGAACGGCAGGGCACTGGGCAGCCGGACCATCCTGAAGATCTGCATCTTGTTGGCGCCGAACACGGTCAGCATCTGGATCTTGTCGGCGTCGGCGGCCCGCAGCCCCTCGATCACGTTGACCAGCATCGGGAAGAAGGAGATCACCGCGGCCATCACGATCTTGCTGGTCAGGCCGAAGCCGAACCAGACCACGAACAGCGGGGCCAGCGCGACCTTCGGCACCGTCTGGAAGGCCACGATGTACGGCATCAGGGTGGCTTCGACGATCTTGATCTGGGAGATGAACGTGCCCAGCAGGACCGCCGCACCCACCCCGATCGCGAAGCCGACCAGCGACTCCTGGGTGGTCACCCACAGGTGCCCCCAGAACAGGTCGTCGTTGAGTTGCAGCCAGAGCGCGTCGACGATCTGCGTCGGGCGCGGCAGCACGTACTCGTCCACGCCGAACACCTGTACGCCGTACTCCCAGGCCAGGACGACCACGACGAAGACCGTCGGGACCAGCCAGAGCTGGGGGCGGTCCCGCAGGTCCAGCTTTGGCCAGGCGGGTTTCGGCGCGGGCGCGGGCGACCCGGTACGCGGGCGGACCGGATCCTTTACCGGATTGGTGGTAGCCATGACGAACCCCGTCAGTCGATAACGCCGGCGGCGTTGAAGTGTCGGCGGATGCGTTCCACGTAGACGCCGGCGCGGTCCGAGGACATTACGCCGAGCTCCCGTGGCCGCTCCAGGTCGATGGAGATGATCTCGGCGATCCGGCCGGGCCGCGGGCTGAGCACGACCACCCGGTCGGACAGGAAGACCGCCTCCGGGATCGAGTGGGTGACCAGAACCGCCGTCTGCCCGCTCTCCCGCCAGATCCGCAGCAGTTCGACGTTCATGTACTCGCGGGTCATCGCGTCCAGCGCGCCGAACGGCTCGTCCATCAGCAGTACGGCCGGGTCGTGCACCAGTGCCCGGCAGATCCCGGCGCGCTGCTGCATGCCGCCGCTGAGCTCGTGCGGGTACTTCTGCTCGAAGCCGTCGAGACCGACCATCTCCAGCAGTTCCTGGGCCCGCTTTCGGTGCCGGGCCGGGTCCAGCTTCTGGACCTCGGCCGGCACCATCACGTTCTCGAAGATGGTTCGCCAGGGCAGCAGCGTCGGGGCCTGGAAGACCATCCCGACCTGGGGGAGCGGCTTGGTCACCTCCTGGCCGGCGATCCTCACCACGCCCTGCGACTTCGGGCTCAGCCCGGCCAGGATCTTCAGCAGGGTGGTCTTGCCGCACCCGGAGGGCCCGACGACCGAAATGAACTCGCCCCGCCGTACGGAGAAGCTGACGTCGCTCAGGGCCAGCGTCGGATCGGACTTCTTGGGTTGATAGAGCTTGTGCAGGCCATCAACCTCGATCCAGGTGCTTTCCTCGACCACTGTGGGCGTCGGTAGTTGGCGGGCCGTTGTTCGGTAGGCCATCGGGTATCCCTCCGCGTGTCCGGTCGGCTACTTCGCGGTGTAACTGGTGGCCTGCTGCAGGACAGCGGCCTTGTCGAACTCGTTGGCGCCGGCGAGCAGGCTCGGGTCCCACACCTTGCTCAGCTCGACCTCGCCGGTGATCTGGCCGGCTTCCTTGGTGTACGCCTGGGTCTTGGCCCACTCCTGGTCGCTGATCGCGCCCCAGGCCGGGAAGTCCTCCGGCGTACCGGTGGCCGGGGTGGCCGTCTTCAGCCAGGCCTGCAGGCTCGCGGTATCCGCCGCCAGCCGCGACTCGACCGACTGGCCGGCGAGGATCTGCGGGAAGACCTTGTAGCCGATCCGCATGGCCGCCTCGGGGTTCTTCGCCGAGAAGAGCATCGCCTTGTACGACGCCCGCAGGAACCGGGTGTTGACGTCGCTGTTCTCGTTGCGCGAGCTGACCGCCCACGACAGCGACCGGATGCCGGTCAGCGAGTCGGGGTTGGGCAGGTACTTCAGTGTGGTGCCGGCGTTCTCGATGACCGTGTACGCCTGGGTGTAGAGCGCCAGCATGTCGACCTGGCCGCCGTTGAGCGCGGCCGCCGCCGGCGCACCCACACCGACCGGGAGCAGTTCGACGTCCTTCTCCGGGTCGAGCCCGGCCGCGCGGACGAAGGCCCGGGCGTACGGCGCGGAGCCCGACGCAAGGCTGATCACGCCGATCTTCTTGCCCTTCAGGTCGGCCCCGCCGGTGATCGTGCTGTCCGGCTTGACGGCGATCACCCAGGGCCAGTTCTGCACCAGCCCGCCAACCGCCTTGACCGGCACGTTCTTCTCCACCGCGCCGAGGATCGAGCCGCTGTCGGCGGCGGTGACGCTGCCGCTGCCGCTGGCGACCGCCTGCAGCGCGGCGACCGAGCCGTCGGTGTTGATGGTCTCGACGGTCAGCTTCTCCTCGGCGTAGTAGCCGAGTTCCTTGGCGACCGCGAACGCGGCCACCTCCTCCTTCGGCCCGATCACCGCGGAGGCGATGGCGAAGGTCAGCTTGGCCGGCTCACCAACGGCGCCGTCGCCGCCGGAGTCGCCGCTGTTGCAACCGGTCAGTACCAGCGTGGCGGCCATGGCCCCCACGAGCACCCGTAGTCCATGTCTCATCTCGAAATACCTCGTCACAAGTCGGGATCAGATGCGGCTGGTCGGAAGGTCGACCGCCAGGTCGTTGTAGACGTGTTGCTCGGTGATCAGCCCGTCCTGTAGCAGGAACACGTCCGCGTAGCGGATCCGGTCGAAGGGCGACCCGTCGTTGTCCTCGCCGTAGAGCGTGCCGAGCGAGGTCACCGAGGTCCGGTCGCCGCCGGCCTCGGTCCCGACCAGGTAGCGGTCCCGGTGCTTGCGTACCCAGCGGTACCGCCCGGTGGCCGCCGCGGCCATCTCGGTGAGCGAGCCGAAGACCCGACCACCCGGAAAGACGATCAGTACGCCGGGGGCGAGCAGCCGGCTCGCCTCGGCCAACTGCCGGTCCTCGCACAACTGCAGGTAGCGGTCGATCAGGCCGGCCGGATCTTCGGTGCCCATCAGCGGCTGCGCGTCTCGATGGCCGCTTCCCACTGGTTGCGCAGCGGGTGCTCGGCGGGGCCGTCCTCGGTGAGGATCCGGAGCAGGCGGGCCTGCAACCCGTCCCGGTCGGCGTTGAACGCCGGCTGCTCGGCGGGCGTCGCGGTGAACCCGTCGACGGCGTCGCCGTCGAGATGCCCGCCGCGGACCAGCAGGGCCTCGACCGCCCGCAGCCGCTGCCGGGTCACGTGCAGGTCGGTGGCGAGCTGCAGGACCAGGTCGAACAGCTTGCTGGACTTCGCGTCGCCCAGGTAGTCGAATTCGGTGCTCATCATGCCTCCGGCTTGGTGGCGGACAGGACCGCCCACGGGAAGTGCCACTCGAACCGGTCGCCCCAGCCCTCCGGCCGTACGCCGTGCATGCGCTCGTCGAACGGGGTCCAGGAGGCCTCGGTGAGGCCGGCCTCGGCGCAGATCTGCAGCAGGTCGCTGCCGAACAGCGCGTGGAAGAAGGGTTCGTTGTTGCGTTCGGCGTGCTCGTAGACGGTCGCGTCGCGCAGCGGGTCGCCGGTGAGCTGAAACTCCAGGAACCGCAGCGCACCGCCGGGCTTGAGCAGCCGGGCCGCCTCGACGATGGTTTCCCTGATCGCCTCGGCCGGCATCTCGTGCAGCACCATCGTTCCGGTGACCACGTCGCAGGAGTCCGCGTCGATGCCGGTGTCCCGGCCGTCGGCCTGCCGGAAGTCGATGGCCAGTTCGGCCGCCTCGGCCTCGACGTGCGCCAGCCGCAGCCCGGGGGCGGCGAAGTCGACGCCGATCACCTCCGCGTCCGGGTACTTGCCGACCAACGGGCGGGTGCTCTTGCCGAACCCGCAGCCGATGTCGACCACCCGGGTCGCCGCGGGCACCTCCGGCAGGGCGGTGCTGGTGAACAGCGAGTGGAACTTGTATCCGTCGTTGTCGCGCAGCATCACGATGCGGGCGCCGAACTCGTACACATAGGCCGACATGTCGTCGGAGAAGAATCCGCCGGGCTGGATGTGGATGTCGTAGTCGGTGTACCAGCCGGGCAGGTCCAGGTCGGCGTCCAGCTTGAGCGCGCCCTTCGGCCGCGCCGGCTGGGCCAACTGGTCCACCAGCTCCGTACGGCGGCTCAGCACCGCGTCGCCGGCCAGCTTCCACAGCATCTTCTGCTGCACCCGCTCCAGGTGGCTGAACCACGGATAGAGCGGCAGCTCGCGCAGCCGGGTCTCGGCGTCGGCGATGGTCGTCGCCGGTTCCCCGACGGCGTTGAACTCCTGGCGCAGCGCCGGGTAGACCGTGTCGGCCCACCGCTTGCGCAGATTGAGTACGAAGTCGACGGCGGAACGCTCGTCCAGGGTGAGCCGTTCCTCGACATCGAACATGTCGGTCTCCCTTGGTTGATCGATCGGTTTGGTCGTCCGGCCAGGTGGAAGACGAGCTAGTGGGCGAGCAGCACCCGGCGGGCCGGCTCGGTGTCGTACTGGCCGAGGAACGCGCCGGCGAGGCGTCCCTCGTAGATGGCTTCGAAAGCGGTGCGGGGTGCGTTGGCGTCGCCGACCAGGTGTGTCCGGGGGCCGTCCGGTCGGGCCTCCAGCGCGCGGTAGAGCTCGTCGTCGGCGATCGCCGAGCCGGCGTCGACGACGGCGCTGACCCCGTCCACGCGTACGGCGTCGCCGCTGAGCACGTCGACGAACTCCACCGTCGACCCGTCGACGCCACGGACCGTGCGCATCGGCTGGGCCCGTACGCCCAGCTCGGCGAACCGGCGCAGCAGGGCGAGCTTGGAGTAGGTGGTGATCCGGGCGCAGACGCTCGCGGTCGGCGAGACCAGGTGCACCCTGGCCCCGAGCCGGGCCAGCTGCTCGGCGACCGACGCCGCCGCCCAGGTGCCGTCGTCGTCGAGCACCACGACGGTGCCGGTGACCGGCCCGGCCGGCTCGATCAGGTTCGCCACCGCGTCGGCCAGGTCGAGCACCGGCGGGCCGCCGGGCAGTTCGCGGCGGGCCGGCCGGGCACCGGTCGCCACGATCACGTCCTGGAAGTCGCCGGTCATTACCGTCGCGGCGTCCACCCGTTCGCCGAGCCGTACCTCGATCCCGGCCGCGGTAACGTCCCGGACCAGGTCGTCGGTGAGCAGCCCGAGGCGTTCCCGGCCGGGTACGCGGGCGGCCAGTTCGACCTGACCGCCGAGCCGGTCGGCGGCCTCGACCAGGGTCACCCGGTGGCCGGCCCGGTTCGCGCCGAGCGCCGCCGAAAGCCCCGCCGGACCGCCACCGATCACCAGTACCCGCCGTACGGCGGGCCGGTCCGACCAGGCCGCGGCCCACTCGCGTTCCGCGCCCACCTCGGGGTTGACCACGCAGGAGATCGGCAGCCCGGTCTCCAGCCGCCCGATGCAGCCCTGGTTGCAGGCCAGGCAGGAGCGCACCTCGTGCTGCCGGCCGGTCATCGCCTTGCGGACCAGGTGCGGGTCGGCGATGTGCGGGCGGGCCAGGCCGACCAGGTCGGCGTCGCCGGCCGCGACCAGTTCGGCCGCCTCGGGCAGGCTGTCCAGCCGGCAGACGGCCAGTACGGGCAGGTCGGCGAACTCCCGCTTGAACAGGGCGGCGTGGTGGCGGAACGGGGCGTGCCCGAAGCTCATGTCGGCCATCTGCGTGGCCAGCGAGTAGCTGCCGTGGTAGGCGGAGTGGCTGACGTGCACGAAGGCGAGCGGGAACTCGGCGCGGAGCTGGGCGACGATCTCCACCACGGCCCGCGGGTCGAGGCCGCCGGGCAGGAACTCGTCGGCGCTGACCCGCAACCCGACCGGCAGGTCGCCGGCGGTGGCGAACACCGCGGCCAACACCTCGCGGGTCAGCCGCAGCCGGTTGGCCGGGCTGCCGCCGTACCGGTCGTCGCGCAGGTTGGTGCTGGGGGAGAGGAACTGCTGGAGCAGGTGGCCGTGTCCGGCGTGGACCTCCAGCCCGTCGTAGCCGGCCGCGCGCATCCGGCGGGCGGCGGCGGCGAACGCCTCGACGACCACCGCGATGTCGTCGTGGCCCATCGCGTGCGGCACGTGCGCGCCGGCGGCCCACGGCAGCGGCGACGCGGACCAGGCCGCGGTCCGGGTCGCGTCCCCGTTGGCCTGCCGGCCGGCGTGCATGATCTGGGCGAAGATCGCCGCCCCGTGCTCGTGTACGGCCGTCGCCACCGCCGCGTAGGCGGGGATCGAGGCGTCGTCGAAGCTGCCGAGGCTGATGTGCCGGCCGGCGCTGGTCGGGTGCACCCGGACGGCCTCGGTGATGATCAGGCCGACGCCGCCGCGGGCCCGCTCGGCGTGGTACGCGACATGGCGGTCGGTGGGCTGGTTGGCCCGCCCGAAGTTGGTGGTGTGTCCGGGCACGAAGACCCGGTTGCGCAGCGCGACCTGGCCGAGTTGGACCGGCGCGAATAGACGGTGTAGATCATCGATGGCCACGACCGGACCTCCTGTCCAGGCTGTCCCACTCGACCGAACGGATCCGACACTGTTCCGATGTGCCGTACGCCGTTCGATTGAGGGGAACGCTAGAGGCAGGCTTGCCGGGTAGTCAACAGTCCGTAGTTCATTAACTTTGTGTGAGCGGGTGGTAGCCGGATTCTGGCCCGGGTTCATGAGTCAGCAAGGTTTCGCCCTGGTCAAGGGCAGGATCCCGGCAGTTGACCCGGGATGGAGGCGGGCACGTACGGCAACGGAAACGACCGTGGCGCCCGCCGATTCCGGCGGGCGCCACGGTCGTGTGTTGCGGGCGGTCAGCGCTTTCCGCTGATCTCCTTCTCCTTCGGAGGGGCCGAGACCGGCGGGTGGCCGGGGGAGACCGGCGCCTCGGCCAGCTTCTCGATCGGCACGAAGAAGCCCTTGATGGCCGGGCCGAGCGCGCCGAGCCGGTTCATCTTCTTCGGTACGACCCAACCGGCGTACTCCAACTCGCCGTGGCCGTGCTCGTCGGTCGCGCCGAGGGGCTGGTGCACCTCGATGAACCGACCGTCCGGCAGCCGCCGGATGATGCCGGTCTCCACGCCGTGGGCCAGCACCTCCCGGTCGTGCTGCTGCAGGCCGTGGCAGATCCGGTAGGTGACGTAGTAGGCCAGCGGCGGGAGCAGGATCAGCCCGATCCGGCCCGCCCAGGTCATCGCGTTCAGGCTGATGTGGAAATTGTCGGCGATCACGTCGTTACCGCCGGACAGGGTCAGCACCACGTAGAACGAGATGGCCATCGCGCCCAGGGCGGTGCGGTTCGGGACGTCGCGCGGCCGCTGGAGCAGGTTGTGCAGCTCGTTGTCCTTGTTGCGCCGCGCCTCGATGAACGGATAGAAGATCGGCAACATCGTCAGGACGCCGGGTAGCGCCACCGTGGGCCAGAACAACGGCGGGATGACGTACCCGTTGCCGATCGGGATGGTGATCTCCCACGCTGGCATGAGGCGGGTCGAGCCGTCGAGGAACATGACGTACCAGTCGGGCTGGCTGGCGGCCGAGACCACCCACGCCTCGTACGGGCCGAACAGCCAGATCGGGTTGATCTGGAACAGGCCGCCCATCAGCGCGATGACGCCGAAGACGACCATGAAGAAGCCGCCCTGCTTGATCGCGTACCGGGGGAACATCCGTTCGCCGACCACGTTGCTGTTGGTCCGGCCGGGCCCGGGCCACTGGGTGTGCTTCTGCTTGAAGACCAGGCCCAGGTGGGCGGCTGATCAGCGCGAGCAGGAGACCGGGGATGAGCAGCACGTGGGCGATGAAGAAGCGGCCCATGATGACCTCACCCGGGAACTCCCCGCCGAAGATCGACGAGGTGACCCACGAGCCGATCACCGGGATCGACAGCATGATGGCGGAGGCGATCCGCAGACCGGTGCCGGACAGACCGTCGTCGGGCAGCGAGTAGCCGGTGAAGCCGGCCAGGAAGCCGACCCAGAACAGCAGGCTGCCGATGATCCAGTTGAGCTCACGCGGCTTGCGGAACGCGCCGCTGAAGAACACCCGCATCATGTGCACCACGATCGCGGCCATGAACAGCAGCGCTGCCCAGTGGTGCATCTGCCGTGCGGGGCGACGCGCCCGATCAGACCTGGGATGACCTGATCATGCGCTGCGTCGGAGGTACCTTCCCGGTGATCACTAAGCTTGTCGTTTAAGTGCGCCACGACCGGGCGAGGATCGCAACACGCGCCGAACGTGACCACGGTACCGGCCGCCCTCGGCACCGACATCGCGGCTGCTGAGACCGGAGAAGGGCGCCCTGCCGGCGTTGACAACCTCACCACCCTTCGCTGTAACCGTCCGCGGCCGATCAGGCGGCGGTCTCCTCGTCCGCGAGCTGGTAGCGGTAGCGTCGATCGGGGGTCGTAAAGGCGTGGAAGATACGCCCTTGGTGCTGGCGGCGTTCCACCAGCGTCGCGTTGCTGAGCCAGACCACCATCGTGCCCAGGTTGACCCGCTGCCCGCCGACCGGGACGGTTAGGGGCAGCTTGATCCCGAGCGTTCGGTCGTCTCGTCGCTCGTACCCCTCGGCCATTCGGTGGTGTCGACGGTATGAGCGGGTCATGTCGCGAAGGAGGCTGTGCGGGCTAACAGCACCTCACACGACCTGACACGACCTCACAACCGCAGGTCACTGGCCTCCATGCCACGGCGAGTGCGGTGCCCGCGTCTGGAGGCAGCGGAGGCGGTGGTGATCGCGGGCCGTGGCCGACGGCCTTCGTGCAACGGCACTGGCGTTCGCGGCGCTGATCCAGTAGCGGGGAAACGCCGACCGTCCCAGCGCGGATGGTCGGGCCGGCTACAGCCGGCGGTCACCGCGACGTGATGGATCAACACGGAGGCGTGCCGGTGACGGCCAGCCTGGACTGGGGGCGCTCGTGGCCGATCTGTCGAAGCTGGCACGGGAGCGGGCGACGCTGGCGACCGTCGCTGACGCGATCGTCGCGGCCGCGGTCGGCAAGGAACTGCACGTGGATGTGGCCTGCCCCGATTCGCAGGCCGCCTTCGCCGGCCACCTGACGCGCGCTCTGCACGCCCGTGGCCGTGCCTGCCGCTGCCTAGCAGCCAACCCCAGCCCCTCAACTCCTACGGGACTCTGTTCAGCTCGTTACGAGGCAGGCGACCAGACCGTCATGGTGATCACCAGCGGGACGCACGCGTTGAGCGATGCCGAGGTGTGCCGCGTCAGTATTCACGTGACCACGGAAAACTCCACGACCACCGCGACCTCGCGATCCGACACCAGCGGTGGGCCGATGGAGGATCACCACGGACCGGACATCGTCATTGACTATCACGATCCATGCGGGCCGAAGATCCGCCACATGCTGCCGCGGCTGGCGTCGCCAGCCAAGGGGTAACGAGTACGAATGCGCCTGCCCCAGCCAGCCGGCATCAACGACCCCGTCGCGCCGCATTCGCCGCCCCCGGCCAGTCCTGACTCGCGACGCACGCATCCTGGCCGACCGTACGTCGAGCGTCGGCAAGGTCTGTCACTGAACGTAACGCGCGGATCGCGGCATGTCCGGATGTCAACGGGACGGCGTAGAGAGTGAAACTCGTCTGGGCCGCGCTCGCGACGACGGCGGCCTGTCGCAGGGCGCGGCTAAAGTCCGGCCATGGCTGACTTCACGGGGGACAACCTGAGCGGCTCGCGTTTCGCGCGTGTCGACCTGGCCGATGCCGAGTTCCGTGCCGTCGACCTCTCCCGCGCCCGGTTCCGCGGCGTCGACTTGAGCGGGGTGGTGATGCGCGGCGTCGAGCTGGTCGACGTCCGGATCGACGGTGAGATCCAGAACCTTGTGGTCAACGGGGTCGACGTCGCGACTCTGGTCAATGCGGAGCTCGACCGGCGCGACCCCGTCCGAGCCAGGATGCGCCCCACCGACCCCGGCGGCTTCCGGGAAGCGTGGGGCATCGTCGAGCGGCTCTGGGACGGCACCGTCGAGCGGGCTCGCGGCCTGGACCCCGGGCTACTGCACGACTCGGTGGACGGCGAGTGGTCGTTCATCGAGACCCTGCGCCACCTGGTGTTCGCCACCGACGCGTGGGTGCGGCGGGCCATCCTCGGCGACCCCTCGCCGTGGGACCCGCTCGACCTGCCGTGGGACGAGATGCCGGACACCCCGGGGATCCCGCGGGACCGCGAGGCCCGCCCCTCGCTCGAGGAGGTCCTGGCGCTGCGCCGCGACCGGATGGCGACCGTGCGCACGGTGGTCGACGGCCTGACCGACGAGTCCCTGGCCAGCCGCACCGAGCCCATCGAGGGGACCGGCTGGCCGCCGCCAGAAAGCTTCCCGGTACGCGAGTGCCTGCTGATCGTCCTGAACGAGGAGTGGCACCACCGGCAGTTCGCCGAACGGGACCTCGACGCCCTGCAGACAGGCGCGGCACGGAAGGCGACCTGATCGACGTCGGACCGACTGCCCGGTCCTCGGCATGTTGGCCGCGCACCATCAGCGGCAGATCAGTGCAAGTGCGTGTAGATCCGACGCGTAGGCAGGATGAGGATCAGGTCATCCCAGTCGATCTCGGTGCTGCTAGCGTCCCGCGCATGAGTCAAAGTGCAAGCCAGGCGGCGGCGTTCTTCCGGGAGGTAGCACGTCACCGGATTGTCTGGTATGTGCGGGACGATGACGGAAGCCCCGCGCCGAAAACTTCCAGCGGAGAGCGAGCCTTCCCGTATTGGTCCTCGCAGGCTCGAGCTGAGCGAGCGGCTGAAATCTGGGGCGGCGGCCTGCGCGCCGCCTCCCTCCCCTTCGAGGCTTGGAGAAGCGGAGAGCTGCCCGAACTCAGCGATGAGGGCTATCGGATTGGGATCAACTGGACCGGACCGCGACTGGTTGGCTGGGATTTCACCGTCCCCGAGGTTCTCAATCGCCTTGCCCATGCCCTGCGTGAAGGCCCGTATTCCGATGAGAGCGCTCCTGGCAGCTAGGTCGGCGGTCTGGGCGTTCGAGCCGGCGGAGTTGGCACGCTGTTCTCGGCAAGACCGAGCGCCGTCTTGGTCGTCCAACGGTAACGCTGCGTGACGCGCGGTCAGCGGCAAATGAGGATGCCGCTAACCCGCCTGTCATCTGACGAGGCAGACCCTGACCGTGCGTACCGACGAGGACGAGAGCATCGACTACGACTTCGACGAACTCGACGAACTCACCCACGCCTACGCCATGACCATCACCGCTCCCAGGGCTCCGAATACCCGGCAGTGGTCATCCCGCTGACCACCAGTGCGTGGATGATGCTGCAACGCAGCCTGCTCTACACCGCCGTCACCGGCGCCAAGAAACTCGTCGTCCTCGTCGGCTCCCACCGGGCCCTCGCCGCCGCCATCCGCACCGTCAGTGCCGGCCGCCGCCACACCGCCCTCGACCACCGACTCACCCGCATGTGACACGGCCGTTGACATCGGTGCCGATGGGGTACCGCTTGGGTCGGAGACTCGTACGCCACGTCCCGGCGCTGATGGGTTGCGTACGGTCGAGGACGTGGACGTGCTGCTACGCGGCGGACCGGGGGACGGCCAGGTCGTGTCCGGCGGCGGGGAGACCGTCGTCTGGCAGGCCTGCCTTTACGAGATCACGCCCGAGTACGGCCGCCGGCACGGACGCGACCTGCGCGTGTACCGGCACCGCCCCGACTGCTGCGAGCCGTACGGCCGAGGCGCCGAGGACCGCTGCGAGTGACCTGCCGGTCCGGATGCGCGCAGCAGCGCGTCCACCCACCCCGGGCCTATAGAACATGCGTACGATCGCCTCGTAGAGGAGGTGGCCCGGCGGTGGTGGATCGGGTGCGACTGGGCACGTTGATAGCCGTTGGGCAGCGCAGTTGGCCGCATGATCATTTGTGGTGGCTCCGTCCGACTGGCAGGCGCCGTTGATCCAGTAGTCGGAATTCCCCTCATCAACGCCGT
The DNA here is from genome assembly GCF_036059255.1 of Micromonospora sp. NBC_00389. Classification (NCBI taxonomy): domain Bacteria; kingdom Bacillati; phylum Actinomycetota; class Actinomycetes; order Micromonosporales; family Micromonosporaceae; genus Micromonospora; species Micromonospora sp. NBC_00389. The sequence goes on from NZ_CP107947.1 coordinate 4,726,798, forward strand.
CAGGACGACGCTCTGTCACGGGCGGAGACCTGTGCCGCCCGCGCCGAGCATCCGCATCTGCCGATGACCGGATGTGCCGTGCTGAGCGTCCTTCGAGATTGGACGGCGTCGTAAGGGTCTGCGCGGGGGCCGCCTGGCGATTACGCTCTCCGCCGTGCTGAAGAACATGTCGTGGTTGAACGAGCCGCGTGACTGGTCACTGGAGGACGGCGTCCTCCGCGCAGTCACGGAACTGAGGACCGATTTCTGGCGCGAGACGTTCTACGGCTGGACCACCGACAACGGGCACTTCTTCTACCAGCCGACGACTGGTGACTTCACTGCCGAGGTCATCGTGTCTGCCACGCATACGACACGGTTCGACCAGGCCGGCATGATGATCCGAGCCGACGAGCGCAACTGGCTGAAGGCCGGCTTGGAGGTCACGTCGGACGCTGTGCAGATCAGCACGGTCTTCACACGTGATTTCTCAGACGTGTCGATGGCGCCGATCGCGGGGGTTCCCAGCGAGGTCTCGATGCGAGTCACCCGCTTCGGCGCCGCAGTGACCGTGCACTGCCGCAGCGGCGACGGTCCCTGGCAGTTGTTGCGCCTTGGTTATCTCGACCTTCCCGCCACTGTGGACGTCGGCATCATGTGCTGCTCGCCGGAGCGTGCCGGTCTGCGAGCTACATTCCGGGACCTTCGGATCGGGCCGCCGATCTCACGGGAAAACCTCGAGTAGTTCGGGCACGCTCGTGACGCGAGAAGCGAGATGGGCTTGTGCCCGTCGTCAACGTGGCCTCACGCCATACCCGTGAGCCAGCTTGCTACGGACGGTGGCCCTTGACCCGCAGCTGAGCATCCGCTCATGCCGCCCTGTGTGCGCGCCAGTCGTCGGTGCGTTGCCACGGTCGGTGACCCCAGATGCCGCGGCACACGCCTGGGCCGATGGCGATCGCCGACTCCTACTCGCCGGCCGAGTGCCAGGCACATTCGAACTCGTCTCGGCCGATCATGTGCGCGCTCCAGTCCTCCTCCGGGTCATCAAGACTGACCTGACCCAGACCTCCATACTGGTCTTCCTCACGGTCGGGCCCGTAGCGGAGTACAGCGCCAGCGTCGTAGGCCTCCACTTGGCGGACAGGCCAGCCGCCGTCGTCGACCTCGAAGTACCAGACGGAGTGTCCCCAACCGTCGAACTCGTCGCCTCGCGAGTCATCCCAACGACGGCGAAGGTAACGGCTCGGCATGACGAAAGCGTACGGCGGCTCCGGCACGCTGATCTGGCGTGAAGCGCTCGTCACGCAAGGTACTCAGCTCACGGGTGCATGCATCCGGACGTGCCGATGTCCGCGCCTCGGCGGTCTCGTCCGGTAGAACGGTGAGCGACCGCGACTGGTGTGGGCGAAGGAGCAGGTGAGTTGTTGTGGAGAACCCAGACGTGGGTGCGGCTGCCATATCGCGGGTTTACGTCGACATGGTTGGAGACCTGTTCCACGCGGGCCACGTGTCGCTCCTCCGGGAGGCGCGCCGCCATGGTGACTGGCTGGTCGTCGGCGTGCTGTCCGACGACACCGCAGCCTCCTACAAGCGTCGTCCCATCATGACCCTCGCCGAGCGTGTCGCCGTGATCGAGTCGTGCAGGTACGTCGACGAGGTGATTGAGGGCGCCCCGCTCCAAGTGACCGAAGAGTTTCTTGCCGAGCACGGCATCACCGCCGTGGTGCACGGCGACGACTTGTCGCCCGAGGGGGCCGAGTTCGTATACGGGCCCGCTGCAGCAGCCGGGAAACTCACTTACGTTCGGCGTACGGGAGGAATCTCAACCACCCAGTTGATCCAGCGGGTGCTCGACGCGGCCGCCTCGCGAAATGAATGACGGGATCTGCCGCACTGCGCGCGCTCATGCCGAGTTGCGTGCGCGGATTCCCGGTCTCCTGCGGAGGTCGGCGCGGCATCGTGAACGACCGAGAAGGAGACTTGGGCCATGTATACCGCCTCGTCCACCTCAGCCAGCTCAGCGCCGCCTTCCCCCATCTGGATCGAGTCGATGGGCGGTCCTCTGATCGTGGTGCCGGTTTCGGCATTGGAAGAGTGGTGCGGCAGCACTGGGGTAGGGCTTGTCGTCGGCGCCGGGGATGTTCCGGACGACTATGACCGTGCATGCGAGGTGGACGGCCTGGCAGGGGTGATTGCCATTGGTGAGAAGGGTCGGCAAGGACTTGTTCTGGCGGACGAACCGGCCACAACCTGCTATCTACCGGAGCACCGGGCCTTCGTCCGCTGGCTCGGAGCCGACTCCGCCGCTGCATTGATCGAGGCCGCCATGGTCGTTCTCCGCGACCCTGCTGCCGATTGGGAGGAATGCGGCTTCTGGGAGACGGACGGCCAAGCGGTACTCATGGACTCTGTCAGTGCGGGGAGCGAGTTGCACATTGCGTACCCCGACGGGGAGATGCCCGCGCACGCACCCATCCCGATACCAGCGACCCGCTGGAAGGTGCGCGCCGTCCACACCTGCGTGAACGAGACCTCGGTGGGTGTGGTGCACCTCTTGCCGTAGCCACAGACCTGATCAACACGCCAACTTGCCGCTGGTGGCTCACTGGTCAAAGCCGGATGCACGCTTCTGCCGCTGACAGCGCGGGTGGCCGCCTGGCTCGCCATCTGTGTTCCGTGCCGCATGTGATGATCGGTTCGTGAGCCTTCGTGAGTGGCAGCGCCTGACGCATATCGAGCGGGCTTTCTTCATCAACTCGTTCGAGATGGACCTCCTGCCCGGCGTGTTCGGTGACCTGGACCCCGCCCAGCCGGAGCCGTCGTTGTCCGAGCTGGCCTCCGTCCTGCTGAACTTGGTGGACCGCGGCTGGATGGAAATGCGCCGCTACGTGCGGCGGGTTGCCAATGACGGCCGGGAGGGCTTGGCGCACGGCGATCCTGTGCCGAGGGACCAGCTGCCGGTGCTGCTGGCAGACCCCGCCAGTTGGGAGTACCCGGATGATCCGAGTTGGATTGGTGCGCTGACGCTGGTGGAGACCGAAGCCGGCAGGACGATCAGCCGGATGTCCGCCGACGAGATTGCCACACGCGACAACGTATAGGCGAGCGGCTCGAAGTCCTGTAACCGCATCCGCATCTGCCGCCGAGCGTGCGTCACGTTCCGTACGGATGTCGGTGCTGAAGAACCTCGGCGGGCCGTCCTTCCTCAGAAACCTTTCCCTTGCCGGATGACCGCGACGCCGCTTACCTCCGCGCACTGCCACAGATCGAGTTGATACCGGAAGTGCGGACCCTCCTCCAACGCCTTCACCGGCACTGGTGGCGGGCCGCACGGCACGTGCGAGACCCGGATCCGGTACTGCCCGGCAGGGATCTCAACTCGGTGCTCAGGCCCGGGAAGTTCCATGCAGCCGAAGACGTGGACCACGCCACTCGGCACTTGACCGACGCGGGCCCAGCGAGGGGCCCGCTAGCAGGCCGGTACCCGCGCATAGTGTCTCTTTCGGGCGACCGTGGTGAGCTGCCGGATCGCGCTCTGGCGGTGGCCCCGCAGGTCAGTTGATCCCTGTCGCTCTGCTCGGAATCTGCTCGGTGAGTCGTGGGCACTCCCGGGCAGTCTTGGTCAGCGCTAGGCAGTGACGGGCACGGAACCCGGGCGGTCGACGATCGCATGCTCCATGTGTGCTCCGCCGGTCGGCAAAACGGCAGCCCACACCGGTGGGCACGGGAGCGCACTCCTGGATACTCGTAGGTATCTGCTGGCAGGTAAGCTATCCCCTCGCGCCCTCGTAGCTCAGGGGATAGAGCATCGGTTTCCTAAACTGATGCTGGTCGATCGAATTAAGCCGCGTGACCTGCTGATCCGTCTTCTTCCGTGCCACTTGACGGGTCGCATCCGCGATGACTCTGCTCGGTCGGTCGGTTTGCGGTCTGAGGACCGCCGAGAGTGCTGCCGTTGGATCGACCGGGTTTTAGGTGCGGGCGCAGCGGGTCCGCACACGGCGGAATCAGCGGACCGGTTGACGTCAGCGGCTGCCACGTCGCGTGACGGACAACCGGGAGCGCTTCCGGTAGCAGTTCCGTTACGTCGACACGCCGCTCCGTTGCATTGATGTTCATCACCCTTGTTCGCCGTCGAGATGTCTTGTTGTGTCGTGAAGGGCCCGTTTAGCCTGGGCGCGCGCTCGAAGGTCAACGGGGGGCGGCATATGCAACTGGGGATTCGGCTTCTGGCAGTGTAGAGCTGAGCGTCGACGGTCAGGTCGTCACGCCGGGCGCGGGGAACCGACGGGCGGTGCTCGCCGGGCTTGCACTGGCGGCGAATCGGTCCGTGTCGTTGAGTCGGCTGGCCGAGATGGTCTGGGCCGACGACGCACCGGCGTCCGCCGTGGCAAATCTTCGTTCGCACGCCGCCGGGCTTCGCCGGGTGCTGGGCGACCGGTTGGTCGCCCGCCCGAACGCGTACGAGTTGCGGCTGGCGCCGCACGAGCTGGACGTCATCGAGTTCCAACGGCTGGCGGAAGAAGGTCGCAGCAGGCTGGCCACTGAGGATCCGATGGGCGCCATTCCGACGCTCACCACAGCACTAGCGCATTGGCGCGGCGCGGCCGGCGACGGCCTGCCGCGCGGCACCGCGCTGGACAACCGCTGGGCGAGCCTGGACGAGCAGCGGCTCCAGGTCTTCGAGGAGTTGGCCGAGGCGCGGCTGGCTGCCGGGAAACACGGCGACCTGCTCTCCGAGCTGCGCGGACACCTGGCTGTCCACCCGCTGCGGGAGCGGGCGTGGGGGCAACTGATGCTTGCGCTCTACCGCTGCGGGGACGTCCCGGCCGCGCTGACCGTCTATCGAGACGCGCGTGCAACATTGGACGAGCAGCTTGGCATCGAGCCCGGCGATGAACTGGCAGCCCTGCACCGGGCGATTCTCGACCGGGCACCCGAAGTCTCGTACACCCCGCCGACCGCCGTGATCGCCACGGCGCAGGCGCCACCGCCGGCCGCCGAGGCGAAGCCCGCCGGCGTTGTCGGCTGGACGGTGCCGCGCGAGCTGCCGGCGGACCTGGTCACCTTCATTGGGCGTACCGCGGAGACCGCGGACGTCGTGGCGACGGTGACCGCCGCTACCCCGGCCGTCATGGTCGTCACCGGCCCGGCCGGCAGCGGCAAGACGGCGGTCACCGTGCGCGCCGCCCACGTGGCGGCCACCGACTTCCCCGACGGGCAGGTATTCATTGACCTCGGGTACCGGGCCTCGGTGACGCCGGGCGAGGTGCTGGCCCGGGTGCTGCGCGCACTGGGTGTCGCGCCGGCTGACGTGCCGGACGGCGCCGACGAGCGGGCCGGACGGTTCCGCTCACTCGCCGCCGGACGCCGGCTCCTGCTGGTCGTGGACGGGGTCACCCGGGCGGCCCAGGTGCGGCCGCTGCTGCCCGCCGGACCCGGTCCGGCCCTGATCGTGGTCGGTCAACGGCACCTGGGCAGTCTCGACGGAGTACGGCGGGTCGCCCTCCCGCCGCTGGGCGCCGCTCGGGCCCGTGACCTGCTGGCCACCCTCGCCGGACCGGACCGACTGGCAGCGAATCCGGCCGCCACCACCGAGCTGGTCCGGCTCTGCGCGGGGTCGGTGCTCGCGCTGCGGATCGTCGGTTCGAGGCTGGCGAGGTGGCCGGGGATGTCGGTGGCTGCCCTGGTCGGCCAGCTGGGGGATGGCCGGGGCCGGCTGGACCTGCTGGCCTACGAGGACCTGTCGGTGCGGGCCAGCCTGGCGATCGGTGTCGCGGTGGTCCGCTCTGAGGACGAGGTGGCAGGTCGGCTCTTCGAACTGCTGGGCGCGTCCCCGGAGGCTCCAGCGGTGGTGGACCGGGCCGCCACGCAGCTCGGCGTCTCTAGCCAGCGGGTGCGCCAGGCTCTTGAGGACTTGGTGGAGGCGCATTTGCTCTACCGGGACGGGCCAGGTGGCTACCGACTCCCCGCATTGGTCGGCGAGTATGCCGCCGAATTGGCCGCCGTGCCGTTCCCGTTGGCGCACCCACCGGTCAGCGGCACGCCCATCACCCTGCTGCCCAGATCGGCGTAAGGCCGGGTCGTGACACCTGTTGCCCATGTTCGTGGTGGCCCGATCTCCACCTCGCGTCCGGTCAACAGCAAGGAGTGACATCTCAGCCACCTGGCTAAGGCCAGAGCGGGGCGGTGCCCTGGGCTCAACCGGGCGGGTCTGGGCTGCGATCTGGCCGTCATCGAGGCAGGCGAGGTTCCCCCCGTTACCCCCCCGGGGCGCTCCTCGTCATGACCACTGCTGGTGTCGCACCGACGTTCGTGCCACCGCTTGATCGCGCCGGTCGTCGACTACCGGTACGACCGAGGAGTGCGTGCGCGCGGGCGCTCCTGCGGGCCAGGTAACGACCATCGCCGATATCGTGACGATCCGCCTACTGTCATACCCGCTGGTACTGAAGGCCATAAGAACGTGGACGGTTTCAACATCGACAGGAATAGCACTCGCCATCAATCAAATATCTCCAATATAGGAGATCGTGTATGACCCCTTGGAATCCTTACCCATCGTGTCTACCTGAAGACCGGAGGGTGACGGGTGAAGAAGATAGCGAGAGGTCCCCTGATCGGGGGGCTGGTGCTGGCCTTGGTGGCCACGCTCGGCGGGATGGAGGCGCTGCCGGACAAGGATCCGGGCAGCGTCGATCAGACGGCGAGCAGTCAGGAGGATGACGGCGGCCTTCTGTCCCGGCTCGGTCGAGCGGCGGGCGGTCTGGTGGACGGTGGGCCGCGTAAGGCGAAGCCGGAGGTGGTCAGCGCCGGGCTGGCGGTGAACGAGAAGCCGCCGGCGGCGAAGAAGTGGCCGCCGCAGAAGCGGGTCAAGGAGTTGACCGGCAAGCGGACCGCCAACGGCAAGGTCTACCAGCTCTCGGACGGTCGAACGCAGGCCGAGATCTCGATGGTGCCGCTGCACTACCGCGACGCCAAGGGCACGTTGCAGACCATCGACACCCGGGTCCGTCCGGTCAAGGACAAGGGCTACGTCCAGGGCAACCGGACGAACACCTTCACCAGCCTGTTCGGTGACAGCTCGGATGAGCTGGTCCGCTTTGAGCAGGGTGGGCAGAGCATCGAGCTGGGTCTGCAGGGCGCGGCGAAGGGCGTGACGCCGACGGTGTCTGGCTCGACGGTGACCTACGCCGGTGTGGCGGGTGGCGCGGATGTCGTTTATGACGTCACCTCCACGGCGTTGAAGGAGAAGATTGTCCTGCGCCGGGCCCCGAGCGGGCCGGTGTCGTACACCTTCACCCTCGACACCGCTGGTCTCACCGCGCAGCAGCGGGCGGACGGCTCGATCGCGTTCGTCCCGCGCGCCGGCGGCGAGCCGGCGTTCGTGATGCCGGCGCCGTTCATGTTCGACGCGAAGGACGACAAGGCGTCACCGGTCGGCAAGGTGTGGAGCGACAAGGTCACACAGACGGTGAGCCAGTCCGGCGGCCGGTCGACGATCACGGTTGCCGCCGACGGCGGCTGGCTGGCCGACCGGGCGCGGGTCTACCCGGTGGTCATCGACCCGACCATCAAGGTCCAGCCGGTGCCGACCGACGCGCAGGACGTGCAGATCTACTCCGCCGACCCGGCCCACGCATACGGGCAGGACGTCACCAAGTGGCCGTTGCACGTCGGCACGTCGGGCGCGGGCAAGTGGCGCTCGTTGGTCAAGTTCGACACCAGCCTGGTTCCGGCGAACACCACGATCGACGACGCGCGCCTGGAGATGTACTACTCCCAGACGCACACCGCTTGGCAGTACGACGTGCCGATCGAGGCGCGTCGGGTCACCGCCGAGTGGGACGAGGACTCCGCGACCTGGGACTCGATGTACAACAAGGTCGACACCGGACCGGCGGGCAACTTCGTGACCGTCGACGACGGTAACACCGGCTCGTCGGCGCAGGGCACCTGGACGGCGTCGACGAGCCCGCTGACCTCGGAGGCGGTCGGTACCGACTATCGAGTGAACAAGGACGCGGTGACCGGGGAGACCTACACCTGGACGCCGACCATCACCGAAGCCGGTGACTACAAGGTCGAGGTGCACTACGTCGGCGCCTTCGACCGGACCGACACCGCCACCTACACCGTCCACTCGTCCGGCGGCAAGAAGACGGTGCACCCCGCGATCGACCAGCGGACGCCTGACGAAAAGGGCGCCTGGAAGACCCTCGGCACCCACCACTTCGACGCCGGCACCACCGGCAAGGTCGTGCTCGGCGACGTGGCCAACGAGGTCGTGATCGCCGACGCTGTGCGGTTCAGCAAGCAGGGCGCGGTGAAGGACGCGGCGAAGTCCAGCGCCTGGCTGTCCTTCCCGGTGCGCAACGTGGTGCAGCAGTGGGTCAACAAGACCCAGGCCAACTACGGCTTCTCGCTGCAGGCGAAGAACGAGACGACCCTCGGCCAGGGCGGCCCGGTCTTCGAGGCGTCAGAGTACGCCTACGCCAACGACCGGCGGGACTACAACCTGCCGAAGCTGGTCGTCACCTACGGCCGGCCCGGTGTGGCGGTGAACCCGCCGACGACGGTCACCTCGACCGGCGCCGTGCTGACCTGGCCGGCATACGGTGACCCGACGCCCGCCACCGCCGACAACGACGACGTGGTCGAGTACCAGGTGCACCGCAGCGTGCACCAGAACTTCACGCCGTCCGGCACGACGCTGATCGCGCCGGTCTCGTCGAGCACGCTGACGTACCAGGACACCACCGCGGTGCCGACGGCGGCGGACAACACCGACCCGATGGACCGCAAGTTCTACTACTACATGGTCGCAGTCAAAACCCGGGGCGGGCAGATCTTCGCCGGTCCGACCCAGCCGGCGATGCTGCCGAAGGCCGGCCAGATCACCCGGATCTACCGGACCGCCGGCACGAACGCGACCGGCACCGACGGCGTCATCGACACCACGCTGTCGAAGACCCGCTCGACCGAGAACGTCGACGTCTACGACGGTGACCCGTACGTCAGTCCGGGCAACAACTCCGACTACTACGGCGACACGCGGGGCCTGATCAAGTTCCCCGCCCTGGCCGGCATCCCGACCACCGCGCAGGTGGTCGACGCGCAGCTGAGGATGTACAACACCTACCTCTACCCGGGCACCGACACCGACGAGTACGTCGACGTCTACAAGATGACGACGGCCTTCGACGAAACCAAGGCGACCTGGAACACCAGCAACGGCACCACCGCGTGGCTCACCACGGGTGGTGGCGGTGACTACGACACCAGCTGGAAGGCGAGTTTCAACGGGTTCACCAACGACCCGGAGTGGGAGAACTGGAACGTCATGCCCGCAGTGCAGGGCTGGCTCACCACGCCCAGCAGCAACAAGGGCTTCCTGCTGCGCCAGCGGGACGAGACGAACCTTACGGCGCGGGCGATGCTGCTCTCCTCCGAGGCCGAGGAGCCGCTGCTACGGGCGACGCTGGAGGTCACCTACCTCGAGCAGACCGCCGAGTCGACGTACTACGCGGCGTCGACGCCGCAGGTGGTGACGCCGAACGCCACGTACACCGTCCCGGTGACCGTGTCGAACCCGACCCTCGCCGCCTGGAACACCACGGACTGGGAGCTCTCCTACGACTGGAAGCGGGCCGACGGGACCGACCTCGACGATGAGAGCTACGAGCTGCGTACCCCGCTGCCGAAGAACGTGGTGGCCGGTGGCACGGTCGACATCACCGCACAGGTGAAGACCCCACCATCGTCAACGGAGGGCAACAAGCGCACCGAGTACGTCCTCAACTGGGACCTGCGCCGCAAGCTCGACGGCGCGAAGCTGTCGGCGTCCTCGCCGATCAAGGCGCTTCCGCAGAACGTGGCGGTGGAGGAGCCGACCTCCGACCAGCTCGGTCTGGAAAAGTTCTACTCCTACGCGGGGAAGAACACCGGCGCCGGCGGCACCCTGATGAACAACCTGTACGCCGGCAACACCGTCTGGTCGTACAACCCGTTCAACAACCCGTCCCAGGGCCTGTCGACGTTCGTCCGCATGTCCTACAACTCCCTCGACACCACCGACTCGGTCGCCGGGTACGGCTGGTCGCTGCAGGCGTCATCGATGATGCGCCTGGGCACCCCCTGGACTTCCACCCCAACCCGAACCCCACCAAGGTCACCTTCACCGATGGTGACGGCACCAGCCACTGGTTCACCTGGGATCCGGCGACCTCGCAGTGGAAGAGCCCGAAGGGTGTTCACCTCTACCTGGAGAAGGTCACTGCGCTCGACTGCAAGCCGAACACGCAGGAGCGGCGGGCCTGGCGGCTGACAAAGCCGGACCGCACGCAGTTCTACTACGACTGCGAGGGCTTCCTCTCCAGCACTGTCGACAACAACGGCAACGAGATGCTGTTCACCTACGAGGAGCGCAAGTCCAACAACAAGCCGACCAAGTTCCTGCGCTACCTCACTGACGCGGCCGGCCGCAAGACCCTGACCATCGACTACTACGCCAAGGGTCAGGCCTACGACTACATCAACGACACCACCTGGGCGCGGACGCCGGCGACCAACCTGACCAACCCGAAAATCATCGACCACGTCTCGCAGATCACCGACATCTCCGGGCGGAAGCTGACCTTCAACTACACGGACAAGGGTCTGCTCGGTGAGCTGATCGACGGCGCCGGCTCCACCAACGGCACACCGAAGAAGTTCCAGTTCCGCTACGACATGACGCAGGGGAACAAGAACGTCAAGCTGGTCAAAGTCACCGACCCGCGCGGCAACGCCACGGACCTGGCCTACCACTATCCCCAGACCGGCGACGACCCGAAGTGGCACTGGCGGACCAAGCACTACACCGACCGGAACGACAAGGCCAACCTGACCCAGTTCGCCTACGCCGACCCGGACGCCACCAACAACATCCGTACCACGGTCACGGACGCGGAGAACCACTCCACCGTCTACCTTCAGGACGGCTACGGCCGGCCCGTCCAGACCACCAACGCCAAGAACCAGACGACCAAGCTCGGCTGGGACGACGACCACAATGTCACCCGGCTCGAGGAGAACAACGGCGCGGTCTCGACCTGGCAGTACGACCAGAAGACCGGCTACCCGACCGAGATCAAGGACCCGGAGGCGGTCGAGAACGGCACAGCGGGCACGGTGCTGACCTACCAGCTGCAGCTCAACGGCTACGTCGCCGAACTCGTCGAGAAGACCAGCCCAGAGGGGCGCAAGCACACCTTCGGGTACGAGCCCGACGGCGACCTGTCGTTCGTGGTCGATCCGATCGGAAACACCACATCGGACCCCGACGACCACAAGACCTCGTACACCTATGACGCGTGGGGTCAGCTCATGACCGCCACCGACGCCAACAACAACACGACTAAGAACCTCGAGTTCCACGCGTCGGGATACCCGCAGGCGATCGAGGACGCCGCCCAGAAGACCACGCGGTTTGGCTACGACGTGCGCGGCAACGTCCTCAAGGTCACCGACCCGTTGCTGCACTACACGACCCAAGGCTACGACGTGTTCGGCCGGCCGACGACCTCGACGGTGCCCAAGGACCAGACCGCGGGTGAGTTCATCACGACACCGGCACCGGTCTACGACGGCAACGACAACATCACCGCGGCCACCACGGCCACGGGAGAGGTGGCGACGGCCATCTACGACGCGGCCGACCAGGTCATCCACATGCTGACGCCAATCGACAAGCCGGGAGACCCGGAACGCAGGTCGTCGTTCACCTACGACAAGGTCGGCAACCTGCTGACCGCGGTCGAGCCGAAGGGGAACCTGAGCCCGACCGCCGGGGACTTCACCACCATCAACGCCTATGACGAGATCTATCAGCTGACCGACGTTGTGAACGCCGGCGGCGACAAGATGTCGTACTCGTACGACGACGTCGGGAACGTCGTCAAGGTCGTCGATCCGGTCAAGAACGCGACCGCGGATCCGGCCGACTACATGTCCCGGTTCGAGCACGACTCCGCGCACCGTGTCGTCAAGGTGATCGACGCCACCGGGAAGTTCACCACGACGACCTACGACAAGGACGGGCTGGTCACCGCGTCGACCGACCAGCTCGGCAACAGCACGCTGATGGTCCTTGACCGCAACGGCAGGCCCGAGCAGGTCAAGGTCCCGCACAAGAACGTCAACGGGACGCTCACCCACCGTGTCACCGGCTACGGGTACGACGAAGTGGGCAACCGCACGAAGGTCACCAGCCCGCGCGGTATGGCGACGGCCAACCCTGACGATTTCGCACAGGTGTCGGTGTACGACTCGCTCAACCACGTCAAGGAGAGCCGCACCGAGTACGACCCAAACGACGCGCGTTACTCCACACCGGACAAGACCACCTTCGAGTACGACGACGCGGGCCGGCTGACCATCGTTTCCCAGCCGCCGTCGTCCGGTGAGACCGACCGGAACGAGACCACCAACACGTACTGGGACAACGGCTGGACGCGCAGCTCGACCGATCCGTGGAACATCGCCACCAGCTACGACTACGACAACGAGGGCGCGCAGACCCTGCGCAAGGTGAGAAGCGCCGACGAGGACTCGTCCAGCCGGACGATGTCCTGGCAGTACTTCCCGGACGGCAAGGTGAAGGCACGCGCCGACGACGGCGTTCCGGTCGGCCGCAACGTCGTCCTCGTCGACAACTCCGACAGCCAGAACGTCTCCGTCACAGGAACCTGGCCCGCGGCGACGTCGGCGACGAACAAGTACGGTCCCAACTACGCCACACACGCCGCCGGGACTGGGACCAACGCGTTCACGTGGAACCTCAACATCCCGAAGTCGGGCACTTATCAGGTGTACGCCCGCTACCCGACGGTGTCGGGCGCGGCGACCAACGCGGAATACACGGTCCGGCACGCGGCCGGCTCGGCAGTCGCCACCGTCAACCAGTCCGCCAACGCCGGCACCTGGGTGTCGCTGGGCTCGTTCAGCTTCACCGAAGGCAACACGCAGAAGATCACGTTGTCAGATCGGTCGGGCGGCACGGTCGCGGCCGACGCGATCAAACTGGTCCGCGACAACGGCGGTGAGACCGACGCCGAGAAGTACGACTACACGTACGGATACGACCCAAACGGCAACCTGACGAGCATCGCCGACTCGTCACCGGGCGCCCGCATCGACTCGTACGCGATCACGTATACCGGCCTCAACCAGGTCGAGGAGGTGCGGGAGAAGCTCGCCGGCGTCGAGAAGAACAAGACGGTCTACGGCTACGACGACAACGGCGCACCGACCAAGGTCAGCAACAGCAAGCAGCACTCCCTGTTCGAGTACGACGTCCGCAGCCTCCTTCACAAGATCACTAACGGGAAGACGGCGACGGACCCGGACGCGAAGGTCACGACGTACTCCTACAACGACCGAGGCGACCGCACCCACGAGGTGAAGGGCAACGGCAACACCGTCGACAGCACCTACTACCTGGACGGGTTGCTGCGCACCCAGGTGGAGAACAAGCCTAACGGCACGCTGGTCTCCGAACACACGATCGACTACGACCTCAACGCCAACCGCCTGCGCGACGTCAGCAGGAAGATGAACGCCGACAACCGCTCGGCGTACCTGGACTCGACAACGGACTACGGCTACGACCCGCGGGACCGGATCGCGACCTCGACCATCTCGGGCCACGGCGCGGGCACGGAGACCTACGTCCACGACGCGAACAACAACGTCATCTCGCAGACGGTCAAGGACGTGTCCACCACGTACGACTACGACCGCAACCGGCTCGTCGGTGCGACGACGTCCGGGATCACGGCGTCCTACAACTATGACCCGTTCGGCCGCCTGGACACGGTGACCGCGCTGGGACAGGTGTTGGAGCGCAACGTCTACGACGGCTTCGACCACGTCATCGAGAACCGCAAGACGTCGGGCGGCACGACCTCGACAACGAAGTTCACGTTCGACCCGCTGGATCGCACCGCGTCGAAGACCGATGGCGCCGGCGGCGCGGACGAGAAGACCACGACGTTCAACTACCTGGGCCTCTCCGGTGAGGTGCTGGACGAGCAGGTCGCGGGGGAGATCACCAAGTCCTACCGATACTCCCCGTGGGGAGAGCGGCTCTCCCAGGTTACGCACGAGACGGACGGCACCGAGGAGAGCTCCTACTACGGCTACAACCCGCACACCGACGTCGAGACGTTGACCGACGCCGCAGGCGACACCAAGGCGACGTACGGATACACCGCCTACGGCAACGACGACACCAACCAGTTCACCGGCATCGACAAGCCCGACTCCACCGATCCGACCAAGGAGCCGTACAACGCATACCGCTTCAACTCCAAGCGGTGGGATCAGGCATCCGGCACGTACGACATGGGCTTCCGCGACTACAGCCCAAGACTCAACCGGTTCCTCACCCGGGACATGTACAACAGCGCGCTCGCCGACCTCGACCTCGGCCTGGACCCATGGACCAGCAACAGGTACGCGTTTGGTGGCGGCAACCCGGTCTCGGCGGTCGAGCTGGACGGACACCGGCCGTACGAGGACCCGCCGGACACCAGCTGGATGAACTACTACACGCAGAACGTCACCAACAAACCGACGACCGGACAGTACGTGCCTGGCTTCGGCTGGGGCATCACCAGCGAGACGTTGTTCGGCTCGGTGTCGGTCTACGACGCGGACGGCAACCTGATCGCGGCGGAGGCGACGATCCGCAGTGGTGGTGGGCTGCTGCCAGGTGAGAGCGGCCGGCCCCTGACCGACCAGGACCTCGAGCAACGCGCGCTCAAGTGGGCCGAGCGGGAGGGCCTGCTGCAAAAGGGGAACACGCTGCGGATCGACGTGGACAAGCCGGATACGCCGCCGTGCAACAACTGCGGTGCCCACATGCGTCGCGCGGCCGAGACGCACGGCATGCGGATCTGGTACACCTCGCAAGGGACCACCACGGTCTACGGCGATGAGTTCTCCTCGGCACACCTCAAGGGCGCGGGCATCAAACCCATCACGCCCAAGAGCTCGCAGGGCACGTTGTTCGAGCTGCCACCGACCAAGCCCAACGGCGGCACCGGCAAGCCG
Source organism: Micromonospora sp. NBC_00389 (assembly GCF_036059255.1). Taxonomy (NCBI): domain Bacteria; kingdom Bacillati; phylum Actinomycetota; class Actinomycetes; order Micromonosporales; family Micromonosporaceae; genus Micromonospora; species Micromonospora sp. NBC_00389. Next base: position 4,741,876 of record NZ_CP107947.1, read on the forward strand.
GGTGGACCGCGCGGCGGTGGCGCCGCCCGCGGGATGAACGGCACCGGAAACGCACTGGGCCTGCTTGGCTTCGGCGCGGACATGTACTTCTACTACAAGTACGGCCCGTGCGGGGTGTTCTACTACGAAGTCGCCAACCCGGGGGCGTGTCAACCACAGATGACCGCCTAGCGCGGCGGCGCAACAGTGGAGACCCCGGCCGGCGTCGGCCGGGGTCTCCCGCGCCACCACAGGTAAGGTCCCGTCGGGGGCGACGCAGGAGGAGGGTGCACGTGGATGCTGCGCAGTGGTGGGCCCTAGACGACGCCGGTGCGCGGCGGTCGGCGTCGTCGATCGCCGACCGCCTTGGCGTGCGTCTGGTCGAGGTCCGGTCGCACGAGTTCGCCGGGCGGCGGGGACCGGTGGCCCTGTTCGACGTCGCCGGTGCGCGGTTCGCCTTCGTTCCCGGCGGCCGCACGAGCGTCGGCTTCGACGGCGCCCGGTTCGCGCCCACTGAGGGGCAACGGCGCAGCTTCTCGGACAGAGCCGAGCAGCTCAACGTCGCGGACGACATCCAGGCCTACGTCGACGCGATGACCTCGCCGCCGCGTACGGTCGTCGTGCCCTCGCTGCTGGTCAGCGTGGCGGCGGTGGACGTGGCGGCGGTACCGGTTCCGGTCGACGACCCCCAGGTGGTCAGTTTGGTCACCAACGCGCGCGCCACGGGCGGTGGCCTCGGCGGTTCCCAGCCCCGGAGGGTGGAGTCGGCGGGGCGGGCCGTCGCGGTGCTCGGCGACGACTGGGCGATCGAACGGGCGTGGTTGATCCGGACGCCGACGCACGCCGAGGTTGTCGAACGGCTGGCCCAGCGGGGGCAGCGGCTGCTCTCCGCGCATGAGTGGGAGCACGCGTGCGGCGCGGGAGCGTCTACGCTCTTCCGGTGGGGCGACGTCGAACCCGAGGGTGTCGTGCACACGCTGGCGGCCGGCCCGCACCGGGAAGCCAACCTTTTCGGGCTTCAGATCGGCCAGAACCCGTACGACGAGGAGTGGACAGCTGAGCCCGCCGTGGTCCGGGGCGGCGACGGCGGCAGCATGGCGCATTCCGGCATCGGCGGGTTTCCCAGCTGGCTTGCCCTGGCGACGGCCTACCGGGACCCCCACTACGAGCAGTGGTTACGCACCGACAGCGACATGCTCGACCGGGTGCTGGTCAGACCGGCGATCCTGGTGCCGTAGCCCGCCTGGTCGATCCCGACGTCGCCTGTCAAGCGTGACGCACGTCGACTCCGTCACACGGATACGCCGTACGCACCCATTGATGCTCGTCGCCAGCGCGGAGGTAACGGTCGTGTTCCAAGGGCACGTGCCGAGTCGCGATCGACGCGCTCTCGGTCGGCACCTGCACCACGGTCGTTTCAAGATCATGTGGTGAGTTGGAGGATGGTGAAGGGTCGGTGCATGTCGCGGCTGGCCCAGCGGGTGGCTTCGGTGATGTCGTGGCGTCCGGCCAGGCGTATTGCTCCGATGGCGAGGTTGCGCAGGGTGGCCATGATGCGGGGGCCGGAGCGGGTTCGGGTGGTGGAGGCGTCTTCGGCGTAGAGGGTGTCGCGCAGCCAGTGCAATGACTCGACGCCCCAGTGGCTTTGGGTGTAGCCGGCCAGGTCGGCGGGGCTGGCGATGGTGGCGGGTAGGTTGGTGACGCCGAGCGCGGCGGCGGCGCTGGGGTGCCCTCCGGCCAGGTCGGTGACGTAGCGTTCGACGAGGTAGACCTGTGCGGCGTGGGGGGAACGGCAGGTCGGGCGGCGCGGGAAGCACCCGGATCGTGCGTCGGGTGATCCGGGCGTGGCCGATGTCGGTGTGGCAGTACGCGATCGGGGTCTGCGACCAGGGCAGGGCGTTGACCGCGGTGTAGAGGGCTTGACGGTTCTCCTTGACGGGCAACACGTAGAAGCCTTCGCGGGCGTGGATGTGCGCCGCGGTCGCCTTGACGGTGTGTAACGCATCGGCGGTGACCACGGCATCGCGTAGATCCTGGATCTGGTCCAGAACCTCGGTGGCGTGCGGCACCTCGTTGGACTTGGTGTCGATCTGGGTTTGCGCGGCGACGACGGTGACGTCGCCGGGCCGGCCGGCCAACGCCGCGAGGAGGTGAACCTGGGTGCCGTCGGCGTCGGTGGCGCCGCGGACCACCTTGCCGTCGAGGCGTACCTGCATCAACCTGTTGGGCTCGTAAATTCGGTTCGGTGGCTGTGACGTGCGGCTTTGTGCGAGGTCGGTCCAATCAGGGCGGCGACGATCCAAGGTATGGCAGCCTCGCTGGTGTACCTGCTCCTGCGTCAGGTCCTGCAGATGCTGACCCAGCTCGCCTGGGACGGCGGCGCGAAGGACGTCGAACTCCTGGTCTTACGGCATCAGGTGGCGGTGCTGCGCCGGCAGGTGCACCGACCCGATCTCCAGCCCGCGGACCGGGCGGTGCTGGCGGCGTTGTCGCGGCTGCTGCCTCTCGGCAACACTGGGCGGCGTTCTTCGTCACCCCGGCGACCCTGCTGCGCTGGCATCGACAGCTGATCGCACGACATTGGACCTACCCACACGCGCGACCCGGCTGGCCACCCGTAGACCGCGGGATCCGGGAACTGGTCCTGCGCCTGGCCGCGGAGAACCCGACCTGGGGGGCATCGCCGGGTGCAGGGTGAGCTGGCTCGTCTGGGCTACCGGCTCGCGGCCAGCACGGTATGGAAGATCCTGCACCAGGCCGGCGTCGACCCGGCACCCCGCCGAACGGGACCGACCTGGAAGCAGTTCCTGACCGCTCAGGCACACACCATCTTGGCCTGCGACTTCTTCACCGTCGACACCGTGCTCCTGAAACGGATCTACGTACTGTTCTTCATCGAGCTCGCCACGCGGCACGTCCACGTCGTCGGTGTCACCGCACACCCGACCGGCACCTGGGTCACTCAGCAAGCACGGAACCTGCTCATGAGCGTCGACCAGCGCGCCGATGGGATCCGGTTCCTGCTCCGCGATCGCGACACGAAGTTCACCGCCGCCTTCGACACGGTCTTCACCGCAGCGGACATCGACGTGATTCGAACACCGCCACAAGCGCCGAGGGCGAACGCCTACGCGGAACGGTGGGTCGGCACGGTGCGGCGCGAGTGCACTGACCGGATGCTCATCGCCGGCGAACGGCACCTGTCGAGCGTCCTGACCGAGTACACCAAGCATTACAACGGCCACCGGCCACACCGATCACTCGGCCAGCGACCACCGAACCCGCCACCGCAGGTCGTTAATCTCAGCAGTGCTCGCGTCCAACGACGCCCGATCCTGGGCGGATTGATCAACGAATCCTCGCAGGCAGCGTAGGCCGAATCTGATTTACGAGCCCGGCAGGTTAGGCGTCGGTGTAGTACCCCCATTCCTCTGCGCCAAGGGACCGGAAGCCCGCCAGTCTGGCCTTCGCGTTCATCCAAGACCGAGGCCCCCAAGAGTCGAGCCACGCAGGTGGGGTTCTGTCAGGCGGTTGGTAGCCGGCCCACGGGTCCTCCTCGGCCTGATCCTCTGGGGCTCCGCTTTCATTGTCCTCGCCAGCGCGACCGTCCGAACTCTCGGTCGACTGGTCGACCCCGCCAAGGTCCGCATCGCCGCCAGTCGGCGGGGTTCCCTCATCTGCGGAATCAAGATCGTCAACAGCCATCTTGCCATTCTCGCCAAGAACCCCCTCGGCCGCATCCACACTCCGGGGCTACTCGACGTCGCTGGCCTTCGAACACGGATCGAGATGCTTGGCGACGAATTCAACCCTGGTCAACTGAATGTCGAGATCCTCCGTTACATGGCAATTGCGGAGTGCTCCGCAGTCCTGTCAGGCTGGTCGTCTGGGCCGGAGGCCGAGGCTCTAAGGGACGTCTCGTAACTGGGTGAAGGTGTTGCCCGGCGCCAGACCGGCGATCAGCCGGCGAGGATGATGTTGTGGAGGTTGGCGATGCCGGAAGCGGCGTCGGCCAATGTGTGAGCGGCGCGGCGGTAGTCACGCAGGATCTTGAAGCACTTCATCCTGGCCAGGGCGTGTTCGACCCCTGCACGGACCCTCCGGTGTTCGACGTTGAGGGCTTCTTTCCAGGCCGGCAGGTCACCGCCGTCGGCGGGCTTGCGGTACGGGATGATCACCTCGGGGTTGCCGCGGTAGCCGCCGTCGGCCATCACCGGCCGCCCGGCGAGTTTCTCCTCGATGCCGCTGGTGCGGTAGACGATCGTGTCGTTGCGGTTGCCCGGCTGTGGGTCGCCGACGGCGATGACCAGGCGGGTGCTGGCGTCGATGGCGACCTGCAGGTTCGTCGAGTACCGGTAGTTCTTGCTGCGGGCGGCCAGTCGGTGATCGCGGGTGGGAATCAGGGTGCCGTCGACGATGGCGATCTGCTCGACCGGCCGCCGCAGCACCGGCGCGAGGGCCAGCAACGGGCCGAGAGTGTCGATGACCCGGTGCGCGGCCGAGTGCGACACCCCGAACAGCGGCCCGATCTGGCGCATCGTCAGGTTCGTGCGCCAGTAGGTGGCCACCAGCAACACCCGATCGGGAAGGTCCAAGGCCCACTGCCGGCCCGGCCGGCCATCGGCGATGCCGTCACCGCCACGCTCGGCGACCACGCGGACCAGCTTGCGGAACTGGGCGGGCTGCAGCCCCGTGAACGGAAAGATCCACTCCGGGCGGGCCGCGGTGATCACCTGCACCCAGGCATCCTGACCGACCATCCACAACGGACAGACACCGGGGTTACGAGACGTCCCTTACGACCTCGTGCATGGTTGTGGGTGCTGGGTGGGATGATCTTCGGATGGTTCGGTCCACTGTGGTGTCTCATCGTCGTGTGACGGGCTTGTCCGTGGAGGTCCTCGCCGAGCTGGTGGCCGAGTTGGGTCCGGTGTGGCAGGACCGGCAGCAGGCCCGGTTGACTGCCCGGACCCGGCGGCGGGCGGTGGGTGCCGGTGCCCGCTACCGGCTGGTCTTCGTTGACCGGCTGCTGGCCACCCTGGTCTGCCTGCGCCACGGCGTGACCCACGATGTGCTGGCGGCGTGGTTCGGGGTGGACCGCTCCACGATCAGCCGTGCGGTGGGCGAGATCCGACCGCTGCTGGCCGAGCGGGGCTGCCGGGTGCCAGGCGGCGTGCGACTGCGCACCCTGGCCGACGTGGTCGCCTACCTGGATCATGTGCGGGCGGCGGCGTTGATGGACGCCACCGAGATCCGCGTCCGCCGTCCCAATGCCGGCCGGGCCGGACGACAGCGGTTCGTGTCCGGGAAGTCGCGCACCAACGCGATCAAGGCCCTGGTCCTCAGCGACACACACGGGCGGTTGTTGTTCTGCGGCGCCACCGCGCGCGGCAGCACCGCCGACATCACTCAAGCTCGCCAGGCCGGTCTGACGCACTGGCTGGACCACACCGTCGGGGTGCGCATCCTCGCCGACGCCGGCTATCAGGGCCTGGGCGCCCAGACAGGCGGCCAGGTGATCACCCCGACACTGCGGCACCACAAGAAAGCCCTGGAACGCCTGCCTGGCATCGCCGAACTACGCCAAGCCCAGCGCCGCGAACACGCCCGCCGCCGGGTGCGCGTCGAGCACGCCATCGCCCACCTGAAGAACTGGCGCAGCCTGACCCGCCACCTCGGCCGCCGCGACAGCCTCGACACCACCATCCGCGCCGTCGCCGGCCTGCTGTCCGACCACCAACACACCGACCGCGGCAAACCCATCGCCGCCATCACCGCCGGCCCCGCCGTGTGAACCCTTACCCGAGGCCGAGGGCACTCCCACACTGCGGACAACCATGCACGAAGTCGTTAGCAACGGCTTCGGCAGCCCTATCCTCCGCACGGCCTTTATGGCTCGAAGACACCAACCTCCCTCTCGCGCCTGCGTACGGACACTCCTTGAGCAGACGTGCCGGGCGCGAGCATGGCGCATCGGGCCCACACGGGCTCGACGGGTGGAAGCAGCACCAGCCTTGTCCAGTCCAGCGCGATGGATCGACGCTGCGGGGTGGGGACGAGCACGGACCATCGGCAAAGCGCTCGGCGAGTTCTCTCATGTCAGTCTGAAGCCCTGTGGGAGGGCGCCCGTGACTTCCTCGTACAACTCTCCACCGAGCCCGACGATCTGGTGCGTCGTCATACCGCACGCGGGCACGTCATCGACCTTGTGGCATACATGCTCGGCCACGCACCGGCGCAGCGACCAGGGCACACTCGAAGAACAGGCGGACTAGGCCAGCAAAGCGCTGCATGCGCTTGCCCGTCCGACGCTGGTCGTCATCGACGACGTCGACCGGCTGCAGCCCGAGCAACTCCTGGCGGTGTTCCGGGCTGTGCGTGTGCTGGGCCTGCTGCCGCACGTGCACTATGTCCTCGCCTCGTTCTACAACACCTCGAACTACTCCTTCGCCAACCTCCTGGCTGACGCCGATGGGCTGGCGGACAACCTGGCCAGCAGAGGGTTACCGACGGTTGCTGGGTGATGATCGCTTGCTCGGTGTGTGCTCCAGCGGTCGGAGCAACGGCGGGTGACAGCGGTGGGCGCGGCTGGGCCCTCCTGAGCACTCGTGGCAAACCGCTGGCAGGTACCCTAGGGCCTCGCGCCCTCGTAGCTCAGGGGATAGAGCATCGGTTTCCTAAGACGGTGCTCTATCTGTTTTTTCGGGCTCGATACCTGCTGTTTCCCATTTTCGTCTCTTGTTTACTGGTCGCACCGGCATGTTGCTGTGCTCGCTTGCTGAAGATCAGCAGGAGGAACTTCAGTCCTGTTTAGACCGCAGTTCGGGTGGTCCGGTGTGTCGTTGCTACGGTCTTCCGATTTCCCCGCGCTGCGTCAGTTTCGGGATGCCGCGAGAGCTTGGGTCAGCAGCGCGGCCAGCTTGGCTGCGCGTGCCGGGTGGTGGTGGTGACCGATCCAGGTGACTCGTCCGATGAGGTGTTCGGCGAAGGCGGGGTGGCTAGCCTCGGCCCTTCGTTAAGGGCTGTCCACGGGCTGGGCAGGAAACAAAGAAGTGCCTTCTGATCAGGGAAAATAGGGCTTGTCGAAGGTCCCATGTTCCTGTCACGGAAGGCACTTGCTGGGTGAAGGCTACCGGAACACGTCCGAAGATCATGGTGACCGGGGACGGGCGAGGCGTGGTCGGTCACGCCGGTGCCCGACTACTCGCCGATCTTGCCGATACGACCGGCCTGACCAGCGCCTTCAGTCAGGCACTGGCCGGCCTGCGGCAACGGCAGGGCGGACACGACCCGGGTCGGATCGCCGTGGATGTGGCGGTGATGCTGGCCGACGGCGGTGAGGCCATCGCGGATCTGGCGGTGCTGCGTGACCAGCCCGGCTTGTTCGGGCCGGTCGCCTCGGATCCGACAGCGTGGCGGCTGTTGTCGCAGCTGGACGAGCCGATGCTGGCCGAACTACGTGCCGCGCGGGCCCATGCTCGTGAGGTCGCCTGGGCCCAGCACGCCGAGACCCGCGGCGACCTGCCGCAGGTGACCGCGGCCGGCCGCCCGGTCGACGGCCTGGTCCTGGACATCGACGCGACGATCGTGATCTGCCACTCCGAGAAGGAATCCGCGACCCGCACCTGGAAGAAGACCTTCGGCTTCCACCCGTTGTTCTGTTTCCTGGACAACACCGGGGAAGCACTGTCCGGGCTGCTACGCGAGGGTCGGGCCGGATCGAACACCACCGCCGACCACATCACCGTCCTCGACCAGGCCCTCGCCCAGATCCCCGATGCCCACCGGCACGGCACCCCGATCCTGCTCCGCTCCGATTCGGCCGGTTCCAGTCACGGCTTCCTCGCCCACCTCCGTGGTCTGCGCCGGCAGCACCTGGACATCCGGTTCTCCGTCGGCGCCGCGATCACCGAGCCGCTGCGGCAAGCGATCCGCGCCGCAACCGACTGGTGTCCCGCCGTCGATGCTGGTGGTGACCTGCGGGAACACGCCGAGGTCTGTGAGATCACCGGCCTGTTCGACGCAGCCGGCTGGCCCGAGGGCACCCGGTTCCTGGTCCGCCGGGAACGCCCGCACCCCGGCGCCCAACTGTCGCTGTTCGACACCATCGAAGGCTGGCGGCACCAGGTCGTCGCCACCGACACTCCGCCCGGGCACGGCAGCATCCAGTTCCTCGAGGCCCGCCACCGCGGCCACGCCCGGGTCGAGGACCGCATCCGCTGCGGCAAAAACACCGGCTTCGGCCGGTTCCCGTCCCGCGTCTTCGCGATCAACCAGGCCTGGCTGCAACTGGCCCTGACCGGCATCGACCTACTCGCCTGGACCCAGACCCTGCTCCTGGACGGTGACCTCGCCGCAGCCGAGCCGAAGAAACTGCGTTACCGGCTGCTGCACGTCGCGGCCCGCATCACCCGCACCGCCCGACAGACCCGCCTCGCCATCGCCGCGAACTGGCCCTGGACCAACGAACTGACCAGCGCATTCAACCGCCTCGCGGCGCTACCCCAGCCCGCCGGCTGACCCCACGGCCTCACACCCCGACCAACGCACGGAGGAACCCGGCCCCGCGCCGGGCCTTCAACATGCCAGCGAACCGATGCACAGCACACAACGCCTGGCCATCGAGGAGCCACTATGAATCAGCGGCCAAGCGAAAGACGGAGGCTAGTCTGGTTTTGCACGTCGAGGCCCGTGCGGGCAGCGTTGTGGAGGATGGAGCGGAGCCGGTCGTAGTCCTCGCGCGGTGTGGCGGGGCGTTGGTTGACGACGAGTCCGGCGAGGAGTTGCCGGTCGGCGTGGCCACGTACGTGCGTCTTGTCTGGGTGGATTCGGAAGCCCCGTCGCGGACTGCGGCGGTGACAGCAGCGATGAGGTCGCGGACCCGGCGGGTGGTGAGATCGCCGGAGAAGGCGAGATCGCAGTTGCTCCGACTCGACCACCCCGCAGCACCAGGATCCCGCCGCCTGGCCCGCGCCGGGACGCCAGCAGACGACGTGGGCGTCGCCCATCAGCATCATCCACGGTGACGCCTTCCGGGTGAGAGCCCAGGGCAGCGTCCAGATCGACGCGTGGGGCACCACCAAGAGCATCGCCGGCGAGCTACCGACCGCTCCGACCACCGGCGGATGGCCGGCACCCGGTGCCCCCCGGTACGCACTCATAGCCCGGGTCACCACGGGCTCCATGTGGTGAAGAAGACCAGCCGGATCTACGGACCCAGCTCCTGGTTCCCGGTCGGCACCGACAGCGACTGCATGCTGTTCTCCAGCAACGGCGATCCGGCGCCGCACCTGGTCTTCACCTTCAACGACAACAACCTGGGCGACAACAGCGGCGGCGCGGGGGTCGTCGTACGGCAGTGGTTCTGAACAGGCGGGGGTAGAGCAGTCGAACAGCCACGAACCCGATCATGCTTCAACTCGGTCAAACTCCAGCTCACAACCTGTGCGTCGAGTTCTGGCACGGTACAGGTGGCGACATCCCCGATTTTTTCGGCAGATCGTTGGATCCGCTTGACGACCACCTCATCCGTCCAAGGCATCCTCGCTGGTGTCGCAGCTCGCGCGGTCCGTCCTGCGATCGCCGCAGGTCTCGGTTTCTCGTACGGCTGAGGCCGCCCGAGGTGGAGGTCACCGGGCCGCGCAGTCCGTCGTTTTCCTTTCTGGAGATTCCGGTAAACGCGGTGGCGGTGGGGCCGGTCGAGCGGTTCCAGGCTCAGTGATGTGGCGGGCCGGGATCGTCCCAGGAGATGACCACGGGTTCTGCCGGGCTGATCGGCGAGTACCAACACGCCGCTTGTCTCAGAAGACTGCAGCTCAGGGCCGGAATCGTATTTCAAGCGCCACAGGAGTGGATCGACGTGTGGACGGGCCTTTCCCTGAACGGCGGCCGGTGGTCACGCTGCCCGCGCCCATCGACCGCCGGCCCGCCCGCGCTGTGCACGGCCGGGCGCTGGCCGGAGCTGTCGCCCGCCTTCGGGGAAAGGCCCGCCACGGTTATCTCAGGGTGAAGGCGCGGACGGTGGTCTGCTTGATGGTGTTGCCTGCCTCGTCCCAGGCCTCGACCTTCAGGGTGACGGCGCCCTTGGCGGCCCCGTAGCGGGCCTTCGCCGTGTAGGTGCCGTCCTGGTCACGCTTGACATCGACGGGGGTGTAGGTGGCGCCGTCGTCGGTGCTGGCCCAGAGCTTCAGGCCGGCGATGTCGGGCATCTTGGAGGCGGACGGGGAGTGATAGGGGGAGACGGTGAAGGTGTGCGTGCGGCCCGCACGCACGCTGTTGGCGGCGTCCAGGGTGTCGCCCAGGTCGTAGCTGACGAACACGACCGGGGCCGGCTTGCAGGGCTTGGCGGTGCCGTACAGCACTTCGAGGGAGCAGAACGATCCGGGCAGGGGGTCGGCCGCCACCGGGGTGGTGAAGGTCCACTCGGTGTCGTGCTGGGCGTTCTTGGCGGTCAGCCGGTAGCTGCCCGGGCCTTCCGGCATGGTGAAGAGCGGGAGGACGTCGGTACCGGAGACCGGGGTGCGCGGGATCTCCTTGCCGTCCCGGAAAAGGCTGACGTCGATGCCGGGCTCGAAGGGGTTGGCCCAGTAGTCGGCATTGTACTGCCTGGTGCCAGGCGAGCCGTTGCTGAGCTCGAACTCCGCCCACAGGCTGTCGCCCTGGACACAGATCATGCACCGGAAGCTCCAGCCGAGGTTCGCGCCCGGCTTGGCGAGCTTGTAGAGGCTGTCCGGGCCGGTCGCGGCGCCGGGCGTGAAGGGGGCGGTCAGCCACGACTGCCGAGTGCGGATCGGCTTGTCGAACACCTCCAGGGCCCACTGCGATCGCGCATCGGAGAAGCGCAGCGGATCGGGTATCTCCCACATGCCGTGCGAGCTGACGACCTCGGGGTCGAGCGGTCCGACCCAGTCACGCCGGTTCGGCAGGGTGAGCCTGGGGGTGCCCCACTCTGAGGGCTGCGACACCAGCGGGAGGAGGTCGTCGGTCTTCCACGCGTACCGCCAGTCGCTGTAGCGCTGCGGTGCGACGGTGTGGATGTCCATGTCGATCCGGGCCAGGTCCCGCTCGGTGAAGGTGTAGTGCAGCGAGCGGGGCACGCGGCCCTCTTCGTATGGGGCGAAGGTGTAGGTGTAGGGCGACTCCTCGGTGCCGGTCACCCGGATGGTGAGCCGATTCCCGCCGCTGAGCCGCTCGCGTAGGTCGAGCGCCTCGCGGGAAGGCAGAGACACGTTGGGGATGCCGACCGGCTTAGGGGGGCCGGTGAACGGCTTCTGCGCGAGGCCGAGCGGGATCGCGCAGTTGCTCCCCGGCTTCGGGAAGTGCGCGATCGCGGCCGCGCCCGCGTCGCGGATTGGGCCGATCCGCTCGATTTGGGCTCCGCAGACGTCGCCGAACAGGCCCGCCGCCGTCGGCGCCTCCATGAGGACGAGCTTGCCGCGCAGGTCACGGCCAGCGATGTCCTCGGGCCTGCCCTCGCCGACGTCGACGACGTCCAGATCACGGGTGCCGGTGAACGGCCGGAAGTCAGGGAAGATGTCCTGCTGTAGGTGATTCCCGTAGACGTCGAAGCCGTGCATCGGGGCCGCCGGGTGCAGGGCAGGTGCGCGAGGCGTGCGCACGCTCATGGCGACCTCGCTCCGGCCGAGGGTGAAGCGGGTGTGGAAGCGGAACCCGCCCTTGGTGACCGTCTTCGTGGGCAGGGCCCATAGCCGGGCCCACGAGCCGATCGGCGTGTTCGTCGAGATGGCACCCATGTAGGAGGTGCCGTTGGACACGGTCCGCTGGTAGGCCATGGTGGGGGAGTTGTTCAGCGGTTCAGCCGGCTGCGGGGTGGTGAAGCGCACCTCGGACAGTTTCCGGGCGTCGAGCGTGATCTCCGTGTCGCCGGTGACGGTGATCTCGGGCTGGAACAGGAAGGCCAGGTTGTGCCGGTCGTCGCCGTCGACCCAGATCAGCCCCTGCGTCACGCTGACGACGCCCTGCGGAACGCGGGTGACCGTGGTCCCCACTTTGCTCAGCAGGGTGCCGCCGATGACGCCCTTGCCGCCGGACACGTCGATGGTGTCCTGGCCCCAGGGGCTGTACGGCTTGCCGTCCCGGCCCAGGGTGTGGATGGTGAGCGTGGCCTTGGGCGCCTCGCGCACCGCACCGGCGGGGGTGCGCAGCTGGACGCCGTCGGCGGCCGCGGTCACCACGCCCGTGTAGGTGTCCAGAGCCAGGCCCTTGGAGTCGAGGCTGACGGTGGTCGTCGCGGTCGCCGAGGCGGGCACGGTCAGCGTCGCGTCGGCCACGCTGAGCGCGCCCTCCACCACGCTCCCGTCCGATTTGCGCAGGCCAGGGGTGAGGGTCAGGGTGACCGGCTGCCCGCTCAGGTTGGTGTAGGTCAGGTCCCGGCTCGCGGGCCCGCTCTCCTCCGTGAGGGCACCGAAGTCGAGCCCCGAGGTGGTGGCGAAGACCTGCTGGGTGTACGCCCTGGCCACGTCGACCCGGCCCGCGCCCTGCTTGTACACGCTGATGTCGTTGTCCTTGGACGTCGACATCAGCGCGGCCTTGATCTGCTGGCCGGTCCAGTCCGGGTGCTGCTGGGCCAGGATCGCCGCAGCTCCCGCGACATGTGGCGTGGCCATCGAGGTACCGCTGGCTGCTGTGTAGTGCTCGTCGAACGGGGTGCCCATCATGGTGCCCCCGGCACGCGCGGCGGTGATCGCCACGCCGGGGCCGGCGATGTCGGGCTTGAGCCCGCCGTCACCGAAGCGCGGCCCCTGGCTGGAGAAACTTGCCCACTTGTCCTCCTTGTCGACCGCGGCCACGGTCAGCGCGGCGTCGGCCGCACCGGGGGAGGAGACCGTCTCGGCGCCGGCGGCGCCGGAGTTGCCTGCGGCGATCACGAACAACGCGCCGCTGGAGGCGCTCAGCGCGTTGACCGCCTGGCTCGCGGGGTCGGTGCCGTCGGTGGGGCTGCTGCCCAGGCTCATGCTCACCACCTTGGCGCCGCTGGCGACGGCCCACTCCATGCCCTCGATGGCACCCGAGTCGGTGCCGGAGCCGGAGTTGTCGAGCACCTTGCCGATGATCAGCTGGGCACCCGGGGCGACGCCCTTGTACCTGCCGTTCGCCGCCGCGCCCGATCCGGCGACGGTGGAGGCCACATGGGTGCCGTGCCCGTGCCCGTCCTTGACGTCCTCGCCGGGCATGAAGGACTTGCTGGCGACGACCTTGCCGGCCAGATCGGGATGGGTGGCGTCGATGCCGGTGTCCAGGACGGCAACCTTCACGCTGGTGCCGTCGTGCCCGCCGGCCCACGCCTGCGGCGCGCCGATCATCGGCACGCTGACGTCCAGGTCGGCCTTGACCTTGCGGTCCAGCCACACCTTGGCGATGTCGCCGCGCAGCATGTCCGGCGTGTTGGCCAGCCCGGCCAAGCCGCTCGCGTCCTTCTTCTCGGGTACGGCCCGCACCGCCTGCCAGAACGTGCCCGCCTCAGCCTTGGTGACCTTGACCGCGGCGGCGTTCACGCTCTCCAGGGTGAGGGCGGGCTCGCTGGCCGGGATCGCCTGGGCCGCGGCGGCGACGGACGCGTCGCTGCGCTGCGCGGGGTACTGCACGATGACCGGCAATTGCTTGGTCTTGTCGTCGGTGTAGCCGTTCTCGGCCAGGTAGGTGACGTTGAACAGCTCCCGGTCCAGGCGGCCCGCCTGGATGGCCGGCATGGCGTCGCTGGGGGTGACGTAGATCCCCTTCGGGAAGGCCAGCGTGGACAGCAGCGCCCGGGTGCCGTCGGGGCGGGGCGTGGCCTCGGCCTTCACGGCGTACTTGCCGCCGCCGGCCTCGACGAGGCTGACGACGTCGCCGGTGACCAGGGTGATCATCTTGGAGCCCGGGCTCAGCCCGGCCAGGGGAATCGGACCGGGCGTGGAGGGCTGGAGGGCTGGGGCGGCCAGCGCGGGAGGTGCGCCCGGCGCGACTAGGGTGCTGAGCACCAGGATCGAGGCCGCCAGGAGCGATGGGCCGCGGGATCTGCGTGGAGACATGCGGAACTAGCCCTTCGGGTGTGGGGGATGGGGGGTGTCAGACCGGCTCGAAGCCGTCCGGGGGTTCTTCCGGAGCCTCATCGGGGGTGGGGGCCGGCTCTGCGTCGTCCGGGTTCGGGTCACCCGGGTCGTCGGATTCGGACATACCGCAAGCCTCGCCGTCGCGGGTACGCCGGGACTATGGGGCAGATCCCCCATTCAGCGCGCCCGAGCCCCCAAGCGCGGCGCGGGAGCGCAGCCCCAGCTTGCGCAGCACGGCGCTCAGATGCTTCTCCACCGTCTTGGGGGACAGGAACAGCTCCTTGCCGATCTCCCGGTTGGTCAGCCCGGCGGCTGCCAGCTCGGCCACCTCGCGTTCCCGGGGCGACAGCGCGGGACCGTAACCGTTCGGGCCGCCCGGGTGGCGCCCCTTCACCGCCACGCCGTGCCTGCGCGCTGCCTGCGCCGCGCGGTCCAGATCCCACCGGGCGCCGAGCTCCAGGTAGGCCGCGTGCGCCGCGCGCAGGCTCTCGCCGGCGTCCGGGTCCCCGGCCCCGAACAGCGCCTCGGCCGCCTGCTCGCGCGCCTGCGCCGCCTCGTACGGCGCGCCCAGCCGGTCATAGGCGTCGGCCGCCGCGGCGAACTCCTGGGCGTCGCCGCTCAGCTGGGCACGCGCGTACGTCAGGGCGGCGGCGGCCAGCGGGGCGTCCAGCCCGTCCAGCGTCACCGAGAGCCGGGCGACCAGGGCGACGGCCTCGTCATGCCCGCCGGTCCCGGCCATCGCGGCGGCCAGCGCGGGCAGCACGCGTACGGACAGCGGCCACAAACCCTTGGTGTCCCAAACCTCGATCGCTGCCCGGGCCACGCCCGGCTCCGCCGACAGCCGCAGCAACGCGGTCACCGACAGCGGCAGCAGCTCGTATCCACCCAGCGTGATGGTGCGCCGTACAACGGCGGGCAGGTCGCGCCTGGCGGTGTCCAGGTCGCCCCGCGCCAGGGCCAGGCAGGCCGAGACAGTCTCGGCGGTGATGCGGTCGAACGGCCGCCCGTCGTACTCCTCCAGCAGCTCCGCCACCTGGTCGTCCAGCCCCTCCCACCGGCCCCGGCCGTAGGCCAGCAACAGGCCGACGAGGCGGCACCTGGCCAGCGGCTCGCCGTCGTCGGCGGCGCCCAGCGTGGCGGCCGCCAGCAGCCGGTCGGCGATCTCGAAGTGCCCGGCGCAGCAGGCGTTCTCCGCGATGGACCGGTAGGCGTTGACCTCTTGGCGGTGCCGGGGCCGGTCGCCGGTCCGCCGCCGGATGTCGCCGGCCAGCTCCGCCCAGCGCGGGTCGCCGATGCAGATCAGCGACATCGCGACCTTCCCTAGCACGAAGACTTCGGCGACCGGGTCGCCGATGGCGGGCACGGTCTCCAGCGCGCGGTCCAGCCAACGGGCGTGCTCGGCCACGGACACGGTGGGATCCATCGGCCGGCCGAGCGCCGCCATCACCCAGGCCGCGAGGTCCGGACGCTCGCCGAGGTCCTCGACCGCGGCCGCGAGGGCGTGGCGCTGCACGGCGGGGTCGCCGCCGAGCCGTTCGTGCAACATGCTGATCAGGAAGTGCAGCTGCCCCCGCTTCAGGCCGGGGCCGGCCGACTCCAGGGCGTCGGAGAGCAGGTCGACCACGGCCGGAGGCCGCAGCACCTGGGCCGCCGCCCAGCCCAGGCGTACGGCCAGCTCTCCTCGCCGCTCCGGCTCCAGAGGCGCGCTGCGCAGCACGTCCTCCAGGATCCGCACCGCCTCCGCGTCGTCGCCGAGAGCCGACGCCTGCTCAGCGGCCCGCTCGGCGATCCCCGCCCACTCCGCCAGCAGCCCGGCGCGGCGCAGGTGGTGCGCCAGCTGCCCCAGCGGCACCGGCTCCACCGCGCGCACGGCGGCCGACGCGCGCTCGTGCAGGTCCTGCCGCCGGCCCAGCGGGATCCCGCCGTACACCGCCTGAGCGGCCAGCACGTGCCGGAAGACCACAAGCCCGTCCCGCTCGGTCAGCAAACCGGACACCAGCAGCTCGTCCAGCCCGGCCACCGATTCCGCCTGGGCGAGGCCGGCCACCTCCCTCAGCGTCGGTACGGCCACCGGCACCTGCAACACCGCCGCCGCCTCGGCCACCCCGCGCGCCACCTCGGGCAGCCTGGCCACCCGCTCACGCACCGAGTCGCGCACCCCGCGCGGCACGTCCAGCTCCTCCAGCGCCCGGCGCGCCCACCGGCCGCCGCGCAGCCGGATCAGCGCGCCGCGTGAGCGCAGCAGCGCCAGCAGTTCCTGTACGGCCAGCGGCAGCCCCGACGACAGCGTGTACAGATGGGCGCCGAACTCGGTGGTGACCCCCTCCTCCTCCAGGATGGCGGCCGCCAGCACGCGGGTCTGCTCGAGGTCGAGTGGCTCCAGCACGAGGTGCTCGCGCACGACGGCGTCGGCCGGCCGTCCCGTCATCTCCCTGATGCCGGCCGTGGCCTCCTCGCCCCGGTAGGTGACCACAACCGACGCCGTGGCCGGCGCTACGGCTAGCAGGTAGGCCAGGAACTCGATCGTCTGGTCGTCGGCCCAGTGCAGGTCCTCCACGACCAGCACCGCCGGCCCGAGCGCGCCCAGCACGTCGGCCAGGCCGCGGAACAGCCGGTGCCGCTCGGCCGCACGGTCGTCCAGGGGCTCCAGCAGAGGCGGCAGCACCGCCGCCAACTCAGGCAGCAACCCGCGCAGCGCGCCGGCGACCGGCGACAGCTCGGCCGTCGCGAGTGCCGCGCCGGTGCCGCGCAGCGCTTCCACGACCGGGCCGAGTGGGAACGGCTCGCGGATGCGCCGGCACCCGCCGGTGAGCAGCAGCCGGCCGGCCAGTTCCGGATGCGCGACCATCTCCGCGACGAGCCGGCTCTTGCCGATGCCCGCCTCGCCCTCCACCACGACGACGGCGGGCGGGCGGGTCACCGCGGACACCAGACGTCGTAACTCCTTCTGGCGTCCCACCAGAACCGTGCCGTCCAGCGCCATCGTGCCGCCTCCGCTCGCCTCTGCGATCATTCAAACAGGTCCTCGTATGACAGAGCGCTGCTGGTCGAGGTCCTCGCGCTGCGGCATGAGGTGGCGGTGCTGCGCCGCCAGGTTCCGGGCCGGCCGCGGCTGTCCTGGCCGGACCGGGCGATCCTGTCCGCCCTGGCCCGCCTGCTGCCCCGCCGGATACGGGCACGTCGAATCGTCACCCCGGCGACGTTGCTGGCCTGGCACCGTCGCCTGGTCGCCAGACGCTGGACCTACCCGAACCGACCCGGCCGGCCACCCGTCAGCGACGAAATCCGTGACCTGGTGCTACGGCTGGCCCGCGAGAACCCTGTGGGTGCCGAAAACCTCATCCCTCCTGCTCAGCGGTTGTCTTGATCACGGCGATGAGGTCGCGGGTGTATTGACGAGCGCTGTCCTGGACGCGGCGGTGATCGACGTTGCGTGCTGCGCGAGGATGACTGGCTGTGCTGTTTCGACTGGCCTACCTCGGTGTGACGAACGCTCTCGCGCTGCTGCGGCTCCTGCCGATGAGCGACCGGGACAAGGATGCCGAGATCCTGGCGCTACGCCACCAGGTCATGGTCCTCGAGCGGCAGCTGGGCGGCGAACGGCTGCGGTTCACCCCCGCTGACCGGGCGTGGCTGGCCGCACTGCTGCACCGACTGCCACGCGACGTGTTGCGCAACCTGCGGCTGCTGGTCCGTCCGGGAGACCGTGCTGCGCTGGCACCGTGACCTGATCGACCGCAGGCACGCCAGGTTCTCCCGACCCCGTAGGGCCGGACGGCCACGAACCGTGCGGTCGATCCGCCGGCTGGTGCTGCGCCGGCTCCGTTGCGTTGAGCGTTGGCACGATCGAGGCAGACTTGAGCAGTGAGGTCATCGAGCCAGCCTGACCCGTGGCTGCCGCCGAAGTCGGCGTTCGCCGGGTTCCGGTTCCCGCCGGAGGTGATCGTCGTCGCGGTCTGCGGTTCAACCTCTCCTATCGCGATGTGGAGGAGCTGCTGGTCGAACGTGGCGTGGAGGTCGATCACGTCACCGTGTACCGGTGGGTGCAGCGGTTCACGCCGCTGCTGGCCGACGCCGCCCGCTTCTGCCGGCACTCACCAGGCGATAGGTGGCACGTCGACGAGACCTACGTCAAGGTCAACGGAGTCTGGCGGTACGTGTACCGGGCAGTCGACCAGGACGGGCAGGTCATCGACGCGCTGGTCTCGGCCCGCCGCGACGCCGGCGCGGCGCGGCGGTTCTTCCGCCGGGCGCTGTCGACGTTGAAGGTGACACCCGCAGAGGTGGTCACCGACGCAGCGCCGGTCTACCCCGGCGTGCTGGATGAGCTGATCCCGTCCGCGTGGCACCACATCGAGCAGTACGCCAACAATCCAATCGAGGCTGATCACAGTCAGCTCAAACAGCGGTTGAGACCGATGCGCGGGCTACGAACGGACAAGGCAGCGCAGGTGGTCATCGCCGGCCACGCGTTCATGCAGAACCTGCGCCGCGGACACTACGAACTCGCCGTTGACGCCCCGCCCGCTCTGCGGGTCGCCGCGGCGTTCACCGAACTCGCCCAAGCGATCTGACTGCGGACCCGACACGGGTTCAACACGTCCGCCGATCCGACAACGCAACGGCGCCTACGGGGCCGACCCTGTTAATCCTCATCGCCGCCACGGTCTTCCTGGTCCGCCTCGCAAGACCCTGACCGCCTGCCTCGACCCCCAGGGAAGATAGTCGATGGGCTATCTTCCCTAGCTAGCCGCGATCCGCCGGCCCTCCCGGCCGTCGGTAGATGTCCCCGAAGGTCGTCCTTGGCTGGGCGTCGAGGCGCGGCCGATCGGCAGTACATCGATCGTCAAGCTGAGCATAGGAGCAAAAGGGTGCACTTGAGGCAGACCATGATCCCCGCCATCGCGGTCGCGGTGGCCATGACAGTGGCGGGATGCGGAGGAGCTACCGAGTCCGGCGCGGCGAGCGCTCCGAGCCAAAGCGCCAGCGCGGTCCCATCGACCCCGCCGCCCTCGGCACCCGCAGGGAACAAGCTTGGCGATGCGATTCCCTTTGACGAGAACACCTCGACCATCACGTTCTACGGTTACAAGCACAACGCCACGCAATTCGGAAAGCCATCAGACAGTGCCTATGTCTATGGCGCGATCGACCTCAAATACTGCCTCAAAAAACTGCCCAAGGGATACTCCGCTGTCTCGATTGGCACCTCAAACTGGGTATTGAAATTCGGGGACGCTTCAATCAAGAGCACTGGCCACGCTGGCGGCAACGGCATGAAGCCCGAGTATCCCGACCGGAAGGAAATCAAGGTCGGGACCTGCGTTCGTGGTTGGCTTGAGTTCGAGGTACCCAAGGACGGAAAGCCGACTGCGGTGGAATATACGCCAGCAGGGGCTCCCGAACCAATCACTTGGACTCCGTGACCTTACCGTTCCAGCACCTGCGGCTGAGAGCCGGCCGAGGCACCCGGCCCGACACGGGCGCGAATCATCGACCTGACCCGGACGACCCCACCATGAGATTGTTTACTTGGGGCAGGTGTGTTTGTGAACAGTTATTGCGGTTGGGGCAGCAATAACTGTACACAAACCCCTACTAGGCCCAGGTCTTCGCCAAACAGCTGGTTGTCAGGTGTTTGCCGGGGCATCCTTCGGCTCGGCGCTGATCGCCTTCGGGGTGTGGAACAATGCCAGATCGATGCGGCCGTGACCGTCCGGGGTCCGCAGCATCGCGTCGTCCTGCCGGACGTCGTCAATCCCAATGATGACGCGCTCCACCCAACGTCCCTCGATTGGCCCCTTGCCCTCCAGCTTCATGCCAAGTTCGACGAAAAACGAGATAACAGCGTCAAGGTCGTCGACAACGATGAGGACGTTGTCCATCCGCTGACTCGTCATGCCGGGCTTCCTTGGCGTTGTACGGCCACGGTGGCCGCATCCACTTTTGAGACGGAGCCGCCAAGCCATTCTCGGCATCCTTGCAACATTTTCTTCGGGAACCTCTTGACGCGGCAGCGCCCGTCACACGCCGGTCGTACCACTTCGGACGAAACACCGCAGGTCAGAGAGCCTTTCGCTACTTTGCGGAGCCAACACTGACGCTCAGCCGGGCCTTGAAGCCCATAAGTAGCAAACCTCGTCGGATCGTCGGTGTGTACTCATTTGCCGCGAGCCGCGCAACGAGTGGCCCTTACCGATCGACCTGCCACCCAACTCCGGTAGGCGGACGACCGTGATCGACAAGGTGTTTGACGATCATGAGGGCCTGTCCCAGCGGGACTGTATCCCGGTCGTCGTAGGTATCGTGCTGGTCCGTTGCTCAGCACGTACCCGCCCTGCTGGCCACTTGCCGTTGGGTCGGTCGCGTGCTCGCCAGCGTCGCCGGGCTCATTGAGGATCATGACTAAGGGACGTCTCGTAACCCCGGCGTCTGTCTGTTGAGGACGATCATCGAGGATCTCTGGGTGCAGGTGATCACCGCGAGGCACCCGGAGTGGATCTTTCCGTTCACTGGACTGCAGCCCGCCCAGTTCCGCCGGCTGGTCCACCTGGTCGCCGAGCGTGGCGGTGTCGCGATCGCTGACGGCCGGCCAGGCCGGCAGTGGGCTCTCGACCTGCCGGATCGGGTGCTGCTGGTCGCCGCGTACTGGCGCACGAACCTGACGATGCGCCAGATCGGCCCGCTGTTCGGGGTGTCGCACTCCGCCGCCCACCGGGTCATCGACACCCTCGGCCCACTGCTCGCCCTGGCCCCGGTTCGCCGACGCCGGGTCGACCAGATCGCGATCGTCGACGGCACCCTCATCCCGACCCGGGACCACCGCCTGGCCGCCCCGAGCAAGAACTACCGCTACTCGACGAACCTGCAGGTCGCCATCGACGCCCACACCCGCCTCGTCGTGGCCCTCGGCGACCCACAACCCGGCAACCGCAACGACACCATCGTCTACCGCACCAGCGGCATCGACCAGAAGCTGGCCGGACGGCCGGTCATGGCCGACGGCGCCTACCGCGGCAACCCAGAGGTGATCATCCCGTACCGCAAGCCAGCCGACGGCAGCGAGCTACCCGAGTGGAAGGCAGACCTGAACAGACAGCACCGCACCGTCCGAGCACAGGTCGAACACGCCCTGGCCAGGATGAAGTGCTTCAAGATCCTCCGCGACTACCGCCGCGCCGCCCACACATTGACCGACGCTGCTTCCGGCATCGCCCATCTCCACAACATCATCCTCGCCGGCTGAACCACCAGCCCGGGCGGGGCAACACCTTCGGTGAGTTACGAGACGTCCTTTAGCAACCGCTGGCGAGCAGCCTCAAGGAGCTGCACGTAGTCGGGGCTGAATATGCCGACCAGAGACTTGTCGAGGGTGCCGCTGATGGTGTGCAGCGCAGACCAGACGGCCCGGTCGTCGACCACTTGAGCGAAGGTCCGCGAGGATTCCATGCGGTCAAGCCAATCCGAAAGCACCAGCGCTTGGTCGTGGCTCAGCTTCAGGACGACCTCTCCACCGCTCATCCTGGCAACGTAGCGCAGCCGGATCGGAATCAGGGGAGTGTGACGTGCCCGTTGCGTGCCCGATGGGACGGGACCCCAGGGTCAACCCCGGTCAGCTCCTGGACGTGGCTGCCGGCGTGGCGAGGCAGGTCAAGCCAGGTCACTGTCGTCCGACTATCGGCCGTGACCACACTTCCTAAACCGTGTGCCGTAGGTTCGAGTCCTCTTCGGAGCGTTCTGCAGACCAACAGATCACGTCCGCTGCAATCGAGCAAATGCGTCGACCGCCGGCGCTGTGCCTGACCGCGACAGTCCGTCAGGTCCCGAGCCTGACGTGCTTGCAATCGTTAAGGCTCGTTCGGACGAGGCTCAAGGCGTCGGGGCGTCTTCTCAGGGAAACATAGTGACCCCTTGTGTTTCCGCGGCGTCGCGGTGGTCGTGTTGCGGGGTAGGCCTTGCCGGGCCGCCCCAACAGCGAGCGAGCGACACCAGCGGGAATCTCGGCTGGGTGGCCCGACCACGTCGGCGCCGGCAATGAGCGCCGCGATGGCGGTTGCTACTGCGTGCCTGGGTCGGGGATGCACGAGACGCACGAGATCCGGCTCGTACTCGGCGGCCGCGATCACACCGAGTCGAGGCATCCCGACGATCGTCGCCCACGACCCTGCCGCCATCGGCACCGCCAGCAGCACGTCGTCATCTGCAGATTTGGCAGCGACCGTCAAGCCATGGCCTGAGCCTCCCCAGCAGCGGGCGGTCGGTCAGGTCAGCGTCGGATGAGGCCGAGCTGGGTTGCGGTTGCGACGGCGGCGGTGCGGGACTCGACGCTGAGCTTGGTGTAGATGCGGGCGAGGTGGGACTTGACTGTGCCTTCGGTGAGGTGAAGCCGGGAGCCGATCGCTTGGTTGGACAGGCCGTCGGCGACCAGGGTGAGGACTTCGGTCTCGCGGCGGGTCAGGGCGGTGCGGGGGTCGCGTAGCCGACTCATGAGCCGGTCGGCGACTGCGGGGGCCAGGGTGGTGCGGCCGGTGGCGGCGGTGCGTACGGCGGCGGCGAGGTCTTCAGGTGGAGCGTCTTTGAGGAGGTAGCCGGTGGCGCCGGCTTCGATGGCGGGCAGGGTGTCGGCGTCGGTGTCGTAGGTGGTGACGATCAGTACGCGGGGTGCGCCGGGGCGTGCGGTAATGGCGGCGGTGGCCTGAGCGCCGTTCATTCCTTTGCCGAATTGCAGGTCCATGAGGACGACGTCGATGTCACCGCGGCCTGCGCGGGTGACGGCTTCCTCGGCGGTGGCGGCTTCGGCCACGACTGTGATGCCGGGTTCGGTTTCCAGTACGGCGCGCAGCCCGGCCCGGACTATGGGGTGGTCGTCGGCCAGGAGCAGGCGGATGGGGGTGTGGGTCACGAGTTTGCCTCGACGCTGTTGTCGGCGGGGGAGGCGAGGGGTAACTGGGCGGCCAGGGCGGTGCCGTGGCCTGGGGCGGATTCGACGGTTAGGGTGCCGCCGAGGGCCAGGACGCGGGCGCGCATCGCGGGCATCCCGAATCCGCCGTTCTGGGCGTCGGGTGTGGGAAGCCGGTGAGGGTCGAAGCCGTGCCCGTTGTCGATGATGTCCACGGCGACGTGGTCGCCGAGGTAGCTGAGGGTGACGTCGGCGGTGGTTGCCTCGGCGTGGCGCACGGTGTTCGCGAGGGCGGACTGGACGATGCGCAGCAGGGCTGCCTCGTGCTCGGTTGGCAGCGGCCGGGGATCGCCGGTGAGGTGGAAACGTGCGGTGAGCCGGTGGCGAGCGCTGGTGGTGGCGCATAGTCGTTCCAGGGCGCCAGCCAAGGTTGTGTCTTCGAGGTCAAGTGGGGCGAGGGCGGCGACGAAACGGCGAGCCTCGGCGAGGTTGTCAACGGCGGCCTGGCGGGCCTGCTCGACGTAGCGGGTGGCCTTCTGCGGTGTGGAGGGCAATGCCCGTTCAGCGGCGCGCAACAGCAGTTGGATGCTGGATAGGCCTTGAGCGAGGGTGTCGTGGATTTCCCGGGCGAGGCGCTCGCGTTCGGCGAGCACGCCGGCGGTGTGCTGTGCCGTGGCCAAGTCGGTGCGGGCCGCAATGAGCTCGTCGATCAGCTTCCGGCGGTGTTCGCTCTCGCGGTACAGGGCCTGGTACCCCCATACCACCGCGATCGACACGGCGGCGCCGAGCGCCGGGCCGATCGCCATCGCCGGGCTGACGGAGCTCTGGTGAGCGCCGAAGCCTGCGATGGCCGCCGCCGCGGTGATCACTACGGCGGCCAGGCCGCCGCGGCGTGACAGCAGGTGCAGTTGCAGGAAGTAGAGCGGGAAGGCCACCCACACCGCGTCGGCCGATAGGACCAGCAGCATCAGCCACAGGGCGACCACGGCGGTCAGCCATACCGCGGCGGCGCGCCGGGAGCGGCTGATGCGGGCCAGGAAAGGTCCGGCCGCGTAGACCAGCCCACACGCTGCGGCCGCAGCGATGACCGTCCCGGCGTGCGGACGGCTGTTAACTACCGCCCGTCCGGCGGTCAGGGCGAGCAGGCCGACGACCAACACGTGCACACACCAGGTCAGGGTGCGGGTGGCGGGCGTCATGCCCGTAGCAGTCATCCTCACAGTTCTTCCAGCCTAGGCAGTCAGCTGCCGGAACGGCCTCGATCAAAAGTTAGAACCGGCGTGCAGCCTTTCGACGCACCAGGAGCTGCCCTGCGCCAGACGCGGACTCAGAGGGTGCGCGGCGACGCTAGAGACCTACCGCTTCCACCCCATGAAGGGCAGGTCAAAGCCGTGTTCGTCGCCTGGAGAGATCTGAAGTTCGCCAAAGGGCGTTTTGCCCTGATGGGAGCCGTCATCGTGCTGATCACCCTGATGGTCGGGCTGCTGTCCGGGCTGACCGCCGGCCTCGGTCAGCAGAACATCTCCGCGATCACCGGCCTGGCGGCCAACAAGATCGCTTTCAACGCGACGGGCACCGGTGAGAAGCTGTCGTTTTCGAACTCCACCGTCACCGAGAACCAGTGGCAGCAGTGGGCCCGGACCCCGGGCGTGCAGAACGCCCAACCGCTGGGCATCACTACCACCAAGGCCGCCGCCGGCGACAAGACCATCGGGGTCTCCGCCTTCGGCGTCCAGCCCGGCTCGACGCTTGCCCCAGCAAGCAACAAGATCAACGAACGCGCGGCGGTCCTGTCCATCACCGCCGCTGACAACCTCGATGTAGCCATGGGCGACACCTTCACCCTCGGCGGGCAGCAGGTGACCGTCGCCGCCGTGCACGGAGACGCCTCCTTCAGCCACACCCCCGTCGTCTGGACCAGCCTGGACCTGTGGCAGAAGCTGACACCTCCCACCGACAAGCCCAACGGGCCCACCGCCACCGTCATCGCCGTGAACACCACCACCGACGCCGACGTACGGGCCGCCGACAAGGCCACCGGCACCACAACGGTCGCCAAGACCAACTCACTGTCCGCGATCGGCTCCTACACCTCCGAAAACGGCTCCCTGCAGCTCATGCGCGGCTTCCTGTTCGCGATCTCCGCACTCGTCATCGGCGCCTTCTTCACCGTCTGGACCATCCAGCGCAGCGCCGACCTCGCCGTACTCAAAGCCCTGGGCGCCTCCACCACCAACCTGCTCAAGGACGCGCTCGGCCAAGCCGTCGTCCTGCTGACCGGCGGCACACTGCTCGGCACCGGCCTCGCCGCCGGCCTCGGCGCCCTCGTCGCCGGCGCCGCCGTGCCCTTCATCCTCACTCCCGCCACCATCCTCGTCCCGGCCGCCGTGATGATCGCGCTCGGAGCACTCGGAGCCGCCCTGTCCATCCGTCGCATTACCTCCGTCGACCCGCTGACCGCCCTGGGGAGCGCCCGATGAGCCTCAACGTGCACGACATCACCCTCACCTACCCCGACGGCGACACCCGCCTGACCGCCCTCGACCACGTCACCCTGAACGTGCCCAAGGGCAGCCTGACCGCCGTCGTCGGCCCCTCCGGCTCCGGAAAGTCCACCCTGCTCGCCGTCGCCGCCACCCTCATCAGCCCCGACGCCGGCACCGTCACCATCGACGGCACCACGACCACCGGCCTGAGCCGCCGAGAACTGACGACCCTGCGCCGGAACAAGATCGGCATCGTGTTCCAGCAGCCCAACCTGCTGCCGTCGCTCACCGCAGCCGAACAACTCCAAGTCATGGCACACCTCGACGGACGCTCCCCGGCCAAGGCCCGCAGCCGAGCCATGGAACTGCTCGACAACGTCGGCCTTACCGCACAGGCAGAGCGGCGCCCCCACCAGCTGTCCGGCGGCCAGCGCCAGCGCGTCAACATCGCCCGGGCGTTGATGAACGACCCCACCGTGCTCCTAGTCGACGAACCCACCAGCGCCCTCGACCACCAAAGAGGTGCCGCCATCATCGACCTGATCACCCGACTCACCCATCAACAGGCCACCGCCACCGTGCTCGTCACCCACGACCACACCCGCCTCGCCGCAGTGGACCAGATCGCCGAGGTCCACGACGGCCGACTCAAAGTGCCCACACTGATGCCGTAACCACTGTTCTCGAGACGCCCACAGCAGGCCGGATTCCAAGACGTGCTCCACCAAGATGCGGACCTGACCGCCGCCCACAGCATCCCCCGCGCGACCGTGACCGCCGTCAGCTCACAAGCCCCGGGAGTCTGGTCTGTAGTCGCTCGAAATCGAGCAGGCTGCGGCAAGGTCCGGCGAGTGCACTCCCGCGACCGGAACGGCCGACCCCGATGCGTTGCCTGCCGACGTGACGACCAGGACGCGACCGACACGGTGGTCGGTATCGTTGCCCGGATCGACCCCGATCTGCCGGTCGACGTGATCGCCCCCTGCGGTCATCGCGGCGGTGAGCCAGCCCGGGCAACGCCAGCAACTCGCCGACGACCAGATGGTCCGACTGCTCCTCGGCGACGAGCCCGTCGAGCTGTCCGAACCTCTCACCAGCCTCGTCCTGCACCTGATTGCCGCCCGCCGAGGGCACGCCCGGCTCGGTCGCCGAGGCGCCTCTCAGCGGCTGTTCCCCGAAGGCGAACCCGAGCGACACGTCAGCTCCTTCCACCTCACCGAACGGCTCCGCCACCTCGGGCTCCGGCCCAGCCACGACCGATCCGCCACGCTGTTCCACTCAGCACCGAACTCCCAGCCGCATTACTCGCCCGCATGCTCGGCTTCGAGGACTGGCGAGCTGCCCCCCGACTCCACGTCACCGTCACCGTCGCCTGGCAATGCGCCTCAGCAGGAGACTGGCTGCCGACGTGGCAGAGGTCAGCCGCCGATGAAGACGAATGACGACGTCAAGTAACGACGGATGATTCAGGCGGCATTCGGATTTGCCGACCACAGTGCACTGAGCGTCCCGCCGGGACCGTCGCTAGCTCTGATAGAACGGCTGCATGACCAGCGCCGAGGATCTGCCGGCTTTGACCGCTGCCGACCTGCTCGCCGGCTCGGTCGCTGTCAACCTCGGCGCCGCGATGCGGTCGGTGATCCCGCACGGGTCCCTGTCGGCCGGCGGATTCGTTCTCCTGCAAACCGCTGGCAGATACACACCGCTGCTCACCGCCGTCGCCACCTGCTGCGCACTCGCCGCCATCGGCATGACCATCCGAGCGACAACCCCTGCGCCACAACCCTTCACCGCCCAGACCTGAGACGATCAACCATTCGCGCCCGGACCGAGCCGTTACACGGCCATACGGGCGTCGGGTCCGACAACGTCACTCACATTTGTCGTCGGACCCTCGCCCGTGCGGCTCGCAGCAATCGGGACGGTGTCGGTACACCCGCAGATCACGCCCGTGACGGAGTGCTGCCTCGGACGTGACCTCGTACAGGCACGCCTGCCACAGGACGTTCCCCCCGCCGCGGCGGACCACTTGGCCGTCACCCGGCCCGCCGCGCAGCAACACGTCCACTCAAGCGACGGTACGTGGTTCCTAGGCACCTGGTGGTACGACCGGTCCGGCCGCCTTTCCCCGTAAGGGCTGCGGGAGCAGGGTTGGAAACCGTAGGCTGCCGAAGCTCTATGCGCCAAGTCGGCAATTCCGGCGCGGCCTGGAGCTGGTCCGTCGGCTGGCAAGCAGCTGGCAGCGGGTTCGTGGCGGCGTCAACCGCGCGGCGCGTACATGATCACGGCGACGCCGATCAGGCAGATCACCCTGCCGGTGACGTCCCACTGCCCTTCACCCAGGGCCTTCTTCTCGGTCATGCTCCGACGGTAGACCCGTACCTAGATACAGGATGCAAGCCGTTCGCGCGAGTTGCCGGAGACAACCGGCGCGGTCTCCGCACAGCCGTTCGTTTGACAGACCCGGACCGGGGACACGGGCGAAACGAACGCCGAGCCCTACGGGTCGCACCCTGCGACGACAGCCTGTTCCCCGGCGCCCGGCAAGTCTTCCGGCTACGCCGCGACACGGGCAGACTACCGCCGCCGAAATCGGAGGAATGTCCTGCAGGGAAGCGGGTACCCGGCGACGCCAAGTTTGGGCCGAACAGCGAGGTGTGTGATGCGATCAGCACGGCTACTCCCACTTCTCGCATTGACCACCTTGGCGGCAGCGGCGGAGGCAGGGGCGATGAACGTGGCCGGCTTCGAACGCACCAGGGCGATCGCACCTCAATTCGCCGCTATCTGGCCGTACGGCATGTTCCACGACCTGCGTTGGGTATTGGTCTACCACGACAGCTGGTTCAGTTTCGGCATCGGGCTGGCCTGCGCGGTCATCGTACGAGGGCTGTTCTGCGCTGGATGCGTCGCGCTTGCCTGGCCCACGGCAATCCCGCGGCCGCCACTGCGCCGGCTCATCGGACGTAGCCTGCTCTTCGCCGTGTTCATCGCCGTGATTCTGCTGCCCTGGGCCACGGTCGCGGTTGCCACCGCCCAATTCGCGTTGGCCGGGATCCTGCTCCTCGAACTGCTGCCAGTGCTGATCCTGGCCCCGCTCGTTTCCCGCGGCGGAATCGTGCCCGACTGGTGGCGTGGCCTACCCACGCTCCGACTGGCCGGCTGGTCGCTGCTCACCTTCACGTTGCTCACCGTGGGTGGCGCCGCAGTGGCTGCCACTCCAGGCTGGAGCGTGGTGGCAACGGCAGGCGGGATAGGCGCGATCAATGGTCTACTTTGGCGACAAATGGTCCACGCCGCCCTCCGTCAGAAGCCAGCGCACTGGCGACTGGCGCCGGTAGCTCCGCTCGTCGCCGTCCTGGCAGTCGGCAGTCTGTATGCCGTCGATATTGCCTCGACGCGGGTCAGCAGCACGCGGCCCGTACCGGCATCGTCGCTGCCCGACCTACCTGCCGTACCCCAGGCTGTGATCTACCTTGCTGGCTTCAACTCCGCCTACCCCGGTGATCCCGCGCCACCGACCGGACCGGTGATCCGCTTCTCCTACCGGGGCATCGATGCCGACGGCCGGGCTCGGCCGTACGGACCCGTCGACACCCATCAGTCGATCGTCGACAGCGCCCACCTCCTTGCCGAGCAGGTGGACCGGGCCCATGCCACTACAGGCCGCCGGGTGGCACTTGTCGGAGAGAGCGAAGGGGCAATGGTCGTCCACTACTACCTCCGCCGACTGCGGAAGCCGGCGGTGACAAGCGCCGTCCTCACCGACCCGTTGATCCGGGCCGGCCGCACCTACTACCCACCGCCGGACGCCGAAAGCGGGTGGGGAATCGCTACCGGCTGGTTGATACGCACCTTGCTCGCAGTGCCCGGCGGAGCCAGCTCGGGCGCCCCGGACCAGCCGTTCCTGCGTTCACTTCTGGACAACGCGCCGCTGTTTCGCAACCACCTGCTCTGTCCGGTGCCCGGGGTAACGACAATCTCGTTCCTGCCGACCATCGAAACGATAGTCCTCCCGCCCTCGGGACGGACCGTTCCGCAGATTCCCCTAGTCGAGGCCAGCGGTATCCACGGACAGCTCACCAAACGGCCATCCGTGCAGCGCGCCATCGGCGCCTTCCTCAACGGCCAGCCACCGGTCGACCCACAGCTGCATCGCTACCGCCGCGCCCGACTGGACTTCTTCGTAGCGTGGCAAGCCCCAGCCCTCCCGCTGAGACTAAACCCGACGTGGCGGACGTAGGCCCGCGCTGACGCCCTGTTCCAGCCGGTGGGCTGCCAGTCCTGACACCTGCCGCGACGACACCGCACCGCACGACCCGGTGCAGCGTTTCGAGCGCCGCCGCGAACACCAACGCCCGCAGCGGCCCCGCAGCGTGCGCTGCCAGCCCGCCGATCAGGATCGCCGTCTCGCCCGGTATGACCAGCCCGAGCAGGGTCAAGGACTCCAGCGCCGGCAACACGAGCACCAGGGCCAGGACGAGGCCCGGCGGTAACCGCTGAGCACCGCGATTAGCTCGTCCACCTGCTGATTGTCGCACCTAGCGGGTTGATTTTCGGGCAAGAACCGTTCCGCCCGCGGGCGGTCCGTAGGGTTCGGACCGACAGCGGGAATCGAGCCGGATGAGGGGTCAGCCGAGGATCGGTGGTAACGCGGAGGCATCGCCCGTCGCCGGCGCTGCTGGTCAGCCTGGCCGTCTCGGCCGGTCTGCTGGTCGTCGTCAGCGTCTTGGTGCGGCACCGACCCGTAGCGCTGTGGGAGCGGGACCTGTTCGTCCTGATCAACCACCTACCCTCAGGGCTGACGCCGGTGCTGGTCGTCGTCATGCAGGCCGGCTCGTATGCGGCGGTGTTCGTCGTCGCCGCGACAGCCGTCATCCTGCGGCGCACCGCCGTCGCGTGGCGTTTCCTGCTGGCCGGCAACCTCGCGTACTGGCTCGCCGTCGCCGTCAAGGCCGCGGTCGCCCGGCAACGACCGGCGGCGCTGCTGACCGAACTGACCCTCCGGGACACGATCACCGGAGCGCTCGGCTACCCCTCGGGGCACGTCGCGGTCGCCACCGCCCTGGCCCTCGTCGTGGCGCAGGCCGGCAACTCCCGCTGGCGCCGCCTGGCCTGGGCGATGATCGCTCTGGTCGCCGTAGCGCGGATCCACGTCGGCGCTCATCTGCCGGTCGACGCCCTCGGTGGGATCCTCGTCGGTTGGCTCGCGGTGTGCCTGACCCGGCTCGCCGTCGGCGAGGTCGGACCGCAGCAGTCCGCCCGCGATCTACGCGAGACGCTGCGGCGACGCGGATTCGACGTGCGGCGGCTGGAACCGATCGGCGGTGACGCCCGCGGCTCCCAGCCGTGGCAGGCGGTCACCACCGATGGACGGCGGCTGTTCGTGAAGGTGACCGGCGGCCAGCAACGCGATGCGGACTGGGCCTACAAGCTCTACCGGAGCCTGCGCTACCGGCACGTCGCCGACGCACCGCCATACCTGAGTCCCGAGCAGCAGAGCGAACACGAAACCTACCTGACCCTGCTGGCCGAACGCGCCGGCGTCCGAGTCCCGGCCGTCGTCACGACCGCCACCGCACCCGGCGGAAACGCCCTGCTGGTGCAGGAGTTCATCGACGCGGCCCCGCTCGGCGCCGTCGTCGGGCCGGTCCCGATCGCCGCCGTGCGGGACGCATGGGGACAGGTGGCGCTGCTGCACCGGGCGGGCATTGCGCACCGCGACCTGCGGGCCGCCAACGTGCTCGTCGACGGCGACCGCGCGTACCTGGTCGACCTCGGGTTCGGCGTCGACGACGCCCCGGCCGACCAGCGGGCCCGGGACATCGTCGAACTACTGGTCGCCCTCGCCACCCGGGTCGACTCGGCCAGTGTGGTCGCAGCCGCAGTCGACCGACTCGGCGCCGAAACGGTCGCGGACAGCGTCCCGTTCCTGCAACCGCCGGTGCTCTCCCGCGCCGGCCGCAACGTCCTACGCGCCCACCCCGGCCTGTTGAAGTGCCTCCGCGAGGAGATCCTGCGGCGCTGCCCGGACCGGGAGCGGCCCCCGGCCAAGGTGGTCCGGGCAGCGCCGCGGGACATCCTCCTGCTGGTGGTCCTCGGGCTGATCGTGTACCTCCTGCTCCCGCAACTTGGCGAGCTACGCACCGCAATCCACCTGATGGTGCACGCAAATCCGGTGGCCGTCGTGGCAACGCTGCTCGGCTCGGCCCTCACCTACCTGCTCAGCGCCGTCGTGCTCCGGTTGGCCGCGGCCAACCGGGTACCGCTCGGCGAGGCCACTCTGGTGCAGGTCGCAGCGTCGTTCGCGAACCGGCTGGCCCCCGGCAGCCTCGGCGGTGCCGCGCTCAGCCTGCGCTACCTGCACCAGAAAGGACTCGACACCGCGGCGGCGGTCACCGCCGTGGTCGTCTCCCGCACCGCCGGCGTGGTCTCGCTCGTGGTGCTGCTGCCGATCCTGCTGCCCTTCGCGCGGCAGCCCGCCCGTACCCTCACCCACGGCGCGACCAAGGCGCTGCCGCTGCTGCTGGGCGCCCTCGTCGCGCTGCTCGTCCTCGCGGCCGTCCTCGCCGCACCCCGCATCCGGCGGCGCGCACGCGCGGCGGCCGGCCGTGTCATCGCCGCCCTGCGCACCTTGACTCACCAGCACCGTCTCCGGCGGCTCGTCGCCGCGTCCGTGACGCTCACCCTCACCTACGGCCTCTGCCTCTACCTCGCCCTACTCGCCACCGGCCAGCCCGTCGACATCGCGCTACTACCTCCGGTGATCCTGGTCTGCGTCATCGGCGAGGGCGTCGCCTCCGCCGCGCCCACCCCCGGCGGGCTCGGTGCCACCGAGGCCGCGCTCGTCTCCGGCCTGCTGCTCTACGGAGTGCCGCTGGACACCGCCGTCGCCGGCGTCCTGATCTACCGTCTCGCGACCTTCTGGCTCCCGGTGCCGCCGGGTTACCTGGCCCTCCGCCACATGACCCGTCACCGCTTGCTGTAACCGCGACTGCGCAGAACGAGACGACGACCAGCGCTGCGGCCTACACTCGACGGGAGCGGACCATCAAGGGCACACGACACCAGGGCAACGTTGCACTGGTGCGATGTCCGGGTTCAGCGGCCGCGCCTGCAGCGCACGGCCACCCGATCGGCTGCGGCGAACAGCCACCCGTGGTGCGCGTCGTCGGTCTCCTGCCGCGCCCGGTGGTGCATCTTCTCGAACACCCGCGGCACGGCGAGAATGAACGTCGGCTGATATTCGCGCAACTGGTCCAGCACCCCTGCGAAGTCGGAGCTGCGCACCATTGTCGCCCGTGTCTGGACCATTCCCACCTGGATCAGTCGCGCGAACGCGTGCGCCAACGGCAGAAACAACACCGTTGCTGCACCCGGGTGCAGCAGCTGGGGCAACACCGCCACCGCGCTGGTCGTGTCGCACATGATGTTGCGGTGGGTCAGCACGCAACCCTCCGGACGCCGGGTCGTACCGCTGGTGTAGACGATGGTGGCCACATCGTCACCAGACACCCGCCGGCGCCGCGCGTCGACGTCGGCATCGGCGACCCCACGGCCCAGCCCCGCCAGGGCGATCAGCCCTCCGGCATCCATCTGCCACACGTCACGCAGGCCCGGCAGATCCCCGCGCACCGCCTCGACCAGACCACCCGGAACTGACCACCGGAGAGCCGTGTGTCTGGGAAACCGGCCAGCCACGGTTCGGGAAGTGGCCGACAGAAAAGGACCCAACCCCTGGGCACCGCGCTGGCGGCCCACTTCACTCTGAGGGGGCGGCGGCGCAGCAATGCGCCGTCGGTACCCGGCCGAAGCGAGTGGGCTTGCACGCCCTCAGCGATCGTCTCCAGCAGGGATAAGGAGCCAGCGCGCAAAGCAGCTTTCGTCGTCCAGCTCGGTGTACCACCGGATCTTGAACCGATACGCTGTGGTGTCACCCGTCTGGATCAGCATGCCCGGGTCAGGCTCACGCTGCGGTGGACCGTGAACGATTGGCACCGGCCCTGGCCGTGCCGGCAACAACGGAGCCGAGTACTCGCCGGCGCCGTCGATTGCTGTGCTGAAGATCGCCAGTTCACCACTGCCGACGGCGAGGTCATCACCCTCGTCGTCCTCGTCGTCCGGATACTCCAGTGCTGCAGCGAGCACACGCGGGTAGTCGGGCCCAGATGCCTGCACGAAGGCGAGCGTGCCGCCCTCGGACTGGAAGACCTCAACCCAACTGTCGTCGCGGACAACCCCGTCCCCGCCGACCAGAGCCGCCCTGCCAGCCCCGACGACGATGGCGGTGTCCTCCGTCGCCATGTCAACGACCCGTTCAAAGTCGTCGTTGCTGTAACCGCACCATTCGCTCCGACGCATGGCGTCGATAGCGAGGAACGGTTCACCGTTGGTCCACAGCCGGCCGACATGAACCCATGATCCTCGCACTGACCCAGTATCACTGCCGCGTACGAGGACCCAGCAGGGGGGCATCTCGTGGCCATCGCCCCAACCAGCCCTACCGGTCCGTCGATGAGCCATTCGGGCCCGCGTCCGACTCGCATCGCCCGCCACGGCATCCGGACATGCCGCTGACATGGCGCACCGACAGCTCAGTTGCCATCACCGTTGATGTCGCCCTCGCCGTTACCCGCCCGGCCGGGCCATCCTCGTGGCCGCAGATCAGCGCCAGCATCATGGAGTTGGCGTCACTCAACGTGACTGCCGGATCAGCGGTGAACACGAATACGAGACAGGTGGATCACGCGACCCTGCCAGTCCGTTGTGTGGCTTTCCGCCGTCGGGACGGGCGGGGGCTGCCAGACTGGGCGGCATGAGCACCGGCCACTGGCGGGGTCGGATCCTGCCTGCCGCGCCGGGGTCCCGCGTCACTCGCCTGGAGTTGTTCTACGACCTGGTGTTCGTGCTCGCGTTCCTCAACGTCACCACCCTGCTGTCGGCGCACCTGCACGTACGCACGCTGCTCGCGGGGCTGGTGGTGCTGGCCCTGCTGTGGTGGTGCTGGGTCTCCTTCGCCGCCCTCGGCAACGTGGTCCGCACCGACCAGGGGGTGCTGCCGCTGATCGGCGCGGTGACGGTGGTCGCCCTGTTCGTGCTCAACCTGAGCGTGCCGGAAGCGTTCACGAACCGACCCGGTGGGCCGCCCGGCCCGCTCGTCTTCGCCGCCTGCTACCTGGTCATCCGGGTGGTTCAGGTGCTGGTGCTGCTGACCCGCGCCGACGCCCCGGGCCGCGCGGCACTGCGGTCCGGCCTGCCGCTGCTGGCCAGCGTGATGCTGATCCTGGTCGCCGGGGCGCTGCCCCACCCGCCCCAGGTCGGGGTGACGTGGCTGCAGCTGACGCTGTGGGCGGCCGCCGTGGGCATCGAGTTCACCGCCGGGGGCCTGGTCCGCAGCGCCGGTCTGGCGGTGGTCTCCGCCGCCCACGTGGCCGAGCGGTACGCGCTGATCCTGCTCATCGCGCTCGGCGAGTCGATCATCTCGCTCGGACTGGGAACCAAACCGGCCGCCGGCCTGCCGCTCAGCTGGGCGGTGATCGTGGCGTCGGTCCTCGGCGTCACCACCATCGCGGCGCTGTGGTGGATGTACTTCGACACCGTGGCGCTCGAACTCGAGCAGAGGCTGCACGGCACCCGCGACCCGGACGCGCGGGCCGCCTACGCCCGTGACGTCTACGCGTACCTGCATCTGCCGTTGATCGCCGGGATCATCCTGTTCGCCCTCGGCCTGAAGCGCTACCTCGCCGTGATCGCCGACCCGCACGGTGACCCGTGGCGGGTGCGGGCGCTCAGCCTGGACTACCGGGTGCTGTTCGCCGGCGTGATCATCTACATCGTGGGCCTGCTGGCGTTGGGGGTGCGGGCCAGCCACCGGGTGCGCCTGTGGCCGACCGTGACGGTGGTGGCGCTGGCCGTCGTGCTGCTGCCCGCAGGCCGGTTGCCGGCGGTCGCCGGCCTGGCGGTGCTCGCCGCGGCCTGCGTCGCGCTGGTGCTGGCCGGGCTGCGCGCCAGTGACCCGCTGCGCCGCGAGGTGCGGCAGGTCGCGCTGCAGGAGCAGGTCGCCGCCGAGCAGGAGCAGTCCGAGTGGCGCCGTCGCCACCTGTGAGCCGAGGGGCCGGCCCTTGAGGACCAATGGCCGGAAATCCGGCGCTGCGCCCACACCCCCGGCGACAACACCCGGATCATACGTACGTGCCTGTGGCTGGACGACCCGCCGCGGGACCCCAAGGGCTGGCTGGTCGCCGTGGCCTGGCGTAAGTTCCTCGACGCCGCCCGCGCCGATACCTCCCGGCGGCGGCGAGAGGAACTGGTCGAGGCCGAGCCCATGCCCGACCCGGGCGAGGCGGTGGACGACACGCTTCAGCTGTACTGTCTGTGCGCGCACCCGCCCCTGACACATCCCCGGCGCTCGGCTGTGCACGGGCAGCCTGCTCACCGTGCTCGATGCCGCGCTGCATGCGCTTCGTCTCGCGTCGCCTGAGGCCAACCGGGCAGCGATACTGGCCGCACTGCGCCACCAGGGGACCGTCGTCGCGTGCGCGACCGGGGTACGCACCGCCCGCCCTGCCTTCGCCGCCTTCTGGGCCAGCTACACCAGCGGCTTCCAGGACGCGCTGCGCAGCTATAGACCCGTCACCGCTCCGCTGGAACTGCTCGGCGGACGGAATTGGTGACTGGGCGCACCGGCGGAAGAGCAACACGGGTGGCAACGGCGCCACCCCCACCGTGCCGGTTCCGGACGGCGAAAGACGGCGAAACGTCGGCATTGGCTCGTGGTGAACGACGGCTATCCCAGACGGCCGTCCTGCGCCGATCATTGCCCCATATTGACATGAGTCATTCTCACCTCCAGGCGGAACGCCCGGGCACGGAGGGCGAGAGGTCGGCACCAG
The DNA here is from genome assembly GCF_036059255.1 of Micromonospora sp. NBC_00389. NCBI lineage: Bacteria > Bacillati > Actinomycetota > Actinomycetes > Micromonosporales > Micromonosporaceae > Micromonospora > Micromonospora sp. NBC_00389. The sequence continues at coordinate 4,778,183 of NZ_CP107947.1, forward strand.
CAGCCGGGCGTACCGAACGGCCCGACTCCGCGTCCCCGGAGGATCGCCATGCCCAGACCCGCCCTTCGCGCCCGGCTCGCGGCGCTCACCGCCGCCGCCCTGACCACGAGCGTCCTGACGGTCACCCCGCCGTCACCGGCGCTCGCCGCCACCACCTTCACCCCCGACGACTACTGCCTCGGCCAGTGCGCCGACATCCTGCCCCCCGGGCAGAACGGCAACGCCACGCTGGTCGCCATCCTGGCCCACCAGACGCTCGGCACCCGCCCAGCACACTCCAGCGACCAGCTCGACGAGTACGCGAACCTGGTCTACAACTACGCCGGGCTGACCGACGAGCAGATCGCCCACTTCTACAACGACGCCTCGTTCGGCGTCCCCGCCGCGCAGGTCGAAAGCACCATTTCACCGCGGGCGGACGTCACCATCGTGCGGGACAAGGCCACCGGCGTCCCGCACGTCACCGGAACCACCCGCGCCGGCACCATGTTCGGCGCCGGCTACGCCGGGGCCCAGGACCGGCTCTGGGTGATGGACCTGCTGCGGCACGCCGGTCGCGGCACGCTCACCTCGTTCGCCGGCGGCGCGCCGGGCAACCGTGAGCTGGAGCAGAGCATCTGGGCCAACTCGCCCTACGCGGAGGCGGACCTCCAGGCGCAGGTGGACGGGCTGCGCCTCAAGGGCACCCGGGGCCAGCAGCTCTACACCGACGTGGTCGACTACATCACCGGCATCAACGCCTACATTGACAAGTCGATCGCCGACGACAACTACCCCGGCGAATACGTGCTGACCGGCGCTGGCAAGCCGACGCACTTCACCATGACCGATTTGATCGCCACCGCCGGTGTGGTTGGCGGGCTCTTCGGCGGGGGCGGTGGCAGCGAGATCCAGTCCGCGCTGGTCCGGGTGGCCGCCAGGGCCAAGTACGGCACCACCGAGGGCGACCGGGTCTGGCAGGCGTTCCGCTCCCAGAACGACCCGGAAACCGTGCTCACGCTGCACGACGGGCAGAGCTTCCCCTACGGCGCGACACCGCCGGGCGCGACCAGCGCGGTACTCCCCGACGCCGGCACGGTGATCGCCGAGCCCCTCGCCTACGAACAGAGCGGCGGGGCCGCCGCCCGCGCCGGTGCCAGCACAGCCACCCACGGGCTGCTCGGCGGGCTGTCCAACCTGCGCGCACACGGCATGTCCAACGCAGTGGTGGTCTCCGGCCGACACACCACCACCGGCAACCCGGTCGCCGTGTTCGGCCCGCAGACCGGCTACTTCGCCCCGCAGCTGCTCATGCTCCAGGAACTCCAAGGGCTGGGGATCAGCGCGCGCGGCGCCGCGTTCGCCGGGCTGAACCTCTACGTGCTGCTCGGTCGAGGTCAGGACTACGCCTGGAGCGCCACCTCGGCCTCCCAGGACCTGACCGACACGTACGCGGTGCCGCTGTGCACCACCGACGGCAGTGCCCCGACGCTCCGCTCCAACCGCTACCTCCACCGGGGCCAGTGCCTGGCGATGGAGGTGCTGGAGCGGCGCAACTCCTGGTCGCCGACCCTGGCCGACCCCACCCCTGCCGGCTCGTACACGCTGCGCGCGCTGCGCACCAAGTACGGGCTGGTGGCCTACCGGGGCCTGGTGAACGGGCAGCCGACCGCGTTCACCAGGCTGCGCTCGACCTACCGGCACGAGGCCGACTCGGCGATCGGCTTCCAGGCGTACAACGACCCGTCGGCCATGGGCAGCGCGGCGGCGTTCCAGGCGTCCGCAGCCAACGTCGGGTACGCGTTCAACTGGTTCTACGTCAACTCGACCGAGGCGGCGTACTTCAACTCCGGCTCGAACCCGGTACGGCCCGCCACCGCCGACCCGAACCTGCCGACGAAGGCCGAGCCGGCCTACGAGTGGGTGGGCTGGAACCCGGACACCAACAACGCCACCTACACCCCGGCGTCGGCCCACCCGCAGTCAGTCAACCAGGACTACTACGTCAGCTGGAACAACAAGCAGGCGCAGGACTTCGCCGCAGCCGACGGCAACTTCAGCTACGGCGCGGTGCACCGGGGCCAACTGCTCGACGGTCCGGTGCGCGCAGCCATCACCCAGCGCAAGCTCGGCCGCGCCGACATTGTGAAGATCACCGCCGAGGCGGCAGTGACCGACCTGCGTGGCCAGCAGGTTCTCGGCGAACTGCTACGGGTGCTCGACAGCACGCCGGTCACCGACCCGGCGCTGGCCGCCGCCGTGAGCAAACTGCGAGCCTGGCAGCAGGCCGGCTCCCGCCGGGTGGAGACGTCACCCGGCTCCAAGGTCTACCAGCACGCCGAGGCTATCCGGATCTTCGACGCCTGGTGGCCGCTGCTGGCCGCGGCCCAGTTCCGACCCGGCCTCGGGCCCGACCTGTATGCCGCCCTGGTCGATGCCATCGAGGTGAACGAGGCGCCGTCAGGCGGCCAGAACGGCGGGCGTGACGGCGCCGTGAGCTGGGCATTGCAAGGGCAGGCGCACAAGGGTTCGTCGTTCCAGTACGGCTGGTGGGGCTACGTCGACAAGGACCTGCGCACCGTGCTCGGCGACCCCGTCGCCGGCGGGCTGGGGCGCGCGTACTGCGGCAACGGCAACCTCGGCGCGTGCCGGCAGGCGCTGCTCGACACGCTCGGCCGCGCCACCGCGGTGCCGGCCACGACGGTCTACCCGGGTGACACGTCCTGCGGGGCCGGCGACCAGTGGTGCGCCGACTCCATCGCCCAGTCCGGGCTCGGCGGCATCACCCACCCGCTGATCGCCTGGCAGAACCGTCCCACCTACCAGCAGGTCGTCTCGTTTCCGGCGCGACGCGGCGACAACGTCACCAACCTGGCGCAGGGCCGTCCGGCCACCGCGTCGAGCACCCAGTTCCTGACCAGCAACACCCCGGACAAGGCAGTCGACGGCAGCCTCGGCAGCCGATGGTCCAGCAGCTACAAGGACAACCAGTGGCTCCGGGTTGACCTCGGCGCGGCCCGGACGGTCAGCCGGGCGGTGCTGCGCTGGGAATCCGCGTACGGCATCGGGTACCGGATCGAGGTCTCCGGCGACGGTACCTCCTGGCAGCCGGTGTTCAGCACCACCACCGGCAACGGCGGCGTCGACAACGCCACCTTCACCCCGGTCAGCGCCCGCTACGTGCGGGTGTACGGGGTCAACCGGGCCACCTCGTACGGGTTCTCGCTCTACGAATTCGAGCTCTACGGACGGTGACCTCGGCCGGAGGGCCGGCGGGAACCACCCGCCGGCCCCTGCAGGGCGTGCACAGCGCCATGGCCGGCGGGCGGGGCCTGCAGGCTCTCCCGAACGCGATCGTGGTGCCGGCGGTCCGGGCGGTGACGACGATCCACGTCGCAGCCATCTCGGGCTGAGGCGCTCTACCGGCGGCGCCGGGCGTCGGCCTCCGCGTCGAGCAGGTCGTTCAGCGTCAGTGCCGAGTTGATCAGGCAGAGGGGGCTGAACGCCCATCGTGCCGAGCCGACGCAATTTCCCGTCGAAGTCAGTGGCGACGAGATCCGGGACGAGGCCAGAGGTAACTCTTATGTACCCGACGCCCAACCAGCTTCGACATGAGCCACCTTGGCCACCTCAATCCGGAAGGCGTGGTCGCCGCTGGCCGCGGGGCGTCTCGGCGCCCACCAGCGCTCGGCTGCTTCCTGTCGCTGATCGTTCTCACCGCGTTTGCCGAGATCAACGGCGCGCGGCTGTTTGGCAAGGCTGGCACAAGCACCAGGGCATACGTTCGATCCCCGGATGAGTTTCGTCGGCAGATCGCGTCGATGACGCAGCTGGGGCTACCGTCAGGTCGTGACGGTCAGTCGCGCGTCGAGCCAGGGGATCTGGATGGTCGGCATTGAGTACGTGATCGCGTTCGGTACCTCAGCCGGCCCGCTGGAGGCACCGGTCGCGATCATCGGCTCTCGACGGGTCGATGTCCGGTGAGCGCCGTCGAGGTTCTGGTGGTCGGGGCGGGGCCAACCGGACTGGCCATGGCCGGGCAGTTGGCCGCCCTGGGTGTGCGGGTCCGGGTGGTAGATCGATCTGTCGACCGGGTGCACGAGTCCCGTGCCCTGGCGGTTCAGCCGCGCACTCTGGAGGTCCTCGCCAGTCTCGGGGTGACCGATGAGATGGTGGCCGTGGGGAACCGCGCGGTGCGACTGCGTCTGCACGCACGGGGGCGGGCACGTACCGTGCCGCTGTTTGACTTGGGTTTGTCCGGCACCGCGTATCCGTATCTGTTGTTCCTGTCGCAGGCGGAGACCGAGCGCATCCTGGGGGAGCACCTCGCGGCGGTGGGGCTTGATATCGAACGGGGTGTCGAGCTGGTGGGTCTGGACCGTGCCGCCGACGGTGCGGTGGCGATGCTGCGGCACGGAGACGGCCGGGCGGAGCGGGTGGCGGCCCGGTATGTGGTGGGTTGCGACGGCGCGCACAGCGCTGTGCGGCACCTCGCCGGGATCGGATTCGAGGGCGGCGCGTATCCGCAGACGTTCGTCCTGGCTGACCTGGAGGCCGACGGCCTCGACACGGGGACGGCGCACGTGTTCTTGTCCGAGCGGGGGATGCTGTTCTTCTTCCCACTCGGCCACCCGAGCACCTGGCGACTGCTGGTCATGCGACCGCCCGCCGAGGTGGTCTCACCAGACGCCCCGGTCACCCTCGACGAGGTGCAGGCACTCGCCGACACTTACACCGCCGCGACTGTGCGGCTGCACGGTCCTGTCTGGATGACCAACTTTCGGCTGCACCACCGCGCCGCCACCCACTACCGGGCCGGGTCGGTGTTCCTGGCCGGCGACGCCGCGCACATCCACAGCCCCGCCGGCGCGCAGGGAATGAACACCGGCATCCAGGACGCCGTCAACCTCGGTTGGAAACTCGCCCAGGCCCTGCGGGGCGGCGCCACCTCGACGCTGCTGGATACCTACGAGACGGAACGGGCGCCAGTCGGTCGGATGGTGCTGCGCTTCAGCGACCGGGCGTTCACTGTCGCGACGTCCACCAACCCTGCCGTCCGGTTCGCTCGTACCCGGATCGCCCCCGCTCTCATCCCGGTCGTGCTCGCGTCCCGGTTCGTGCGGGCCTCCGCGTTCCGGACGGTTTCGCAGTTGGGCATCAGCTACCGGAACAGTCCGCTGTCGGTGGACGGGCCGCGTCCATCGCGCACCGGTCCACGACCCGGCGACCGGCTGCCCAACGCCCCGCTCCCCGAAGGCGGCACGCTCCACCGGCTCACGGCCACGCCCAGGTGGCACCTGCTGCTGTGCGGGCCGCCACCCGCCTGGTCGAGCGGCGAGACCGTGACATTAAGTCAGCAGTACTCCGACCGGCTCGACGTGCACTGGCTGACCGAACCCGACGCGAGTGAAGCGGCTACCGCCGCCCACGCGTTGCGACAGCTCGGCCTGGCCCCCGGCTCCAGCGGCCTGTATCTGATCCGCCCCGATGGTCACATCGGCTACCGGTCAGGCGGCACCGACATGACTGGGCTGGTGACCTACCTGCAACGCTGGCTCCGCTCGCCACTGCCGTGAGACGGAGCCCCGTCGAGTATCGGCACCGTGCAGCCGTGCCGGTCAGCGCGGAGAGGTCATCGCGCGGTGGTATCGGCGGCCTCCTTAAGCGCTCGGCGTAGGCGTCTGATCGGTGGTACGCCTGACACGCCGGTGTCCTCGATATAGAGCCGGCATGCCATCGCCGGACGGTGGTGGGGTTCGGCGAACGGATCCTGGCCGTCGATAAGGACACTGGGTGAGCCGACGAAGCCGAGCTGCTCGGCCTCAGCCTGGCTGGCCACCACTCGGACGGTGATCCGCACCGTCGCCAGGCCCACCTCGTCGAGTGCTCGGCGCACCACGACAATGCCCGGTCGGCGCCATCGCTACCATCGATCAATGACGTTGCGACAGCGCCGCTGGTTGATCAGGTGTGCCAGCAGACGGCGGGTCTCTGCGAGGGTGATGGAGATGAGCCCATCGTCGGGATGTTGCCGTCCTCTCCCACTGCGGCGGCCGTGACGGCAAGGTGGTCAGGGTGATGTGGCGGTACCAAGCCTCGTAACGGCGGACCTGGTAGTGGTCGAGGCCGGTTTCAGTTCTGGCCTGCTGGAAGCATTCCTCGATCGCCCAGCGGCGCCGGCGACGCGGACCAGGGGGTATTGGTGGTGCCGGCAACATGTGTCTCGGCAGCATCGACCCACCCGATGTCGACCCGCTCGAAGCCGCGGTGAATGACCTGTCGGCCCAGACCGGGGCGCTCTTCGTCATCGCGGCGGGCAAGGACGGCTGTGGTTACGGCGTTCACCCAGTCGGCTCACCGAGGACCGCCGTCGCGGCGCTGAGCGCGGCCGCGGTCGCGGTCGCCGACAGGGGCTACATCGCCAACTTCTCGAGCTGCGGCCCTGGCGCCGGTGACTCCGCGCTGAAGCCGGAGATCAGCGCCCCTGGCGTGAACATCACCGTGGCGGTCCCGGCGGCGGCTCCACCGCGGCACAGCTGCATCCGACAAAACGGTCTGCTGGCCCCTGCCGTAAATGGACAGCTCCAGTCAAGCGGGCTGGGGCATAGATCGAAGTCGGTCGAACGGGTGCAGGTGTCGACGTTGCGGCGCGTGGGTGCCCGATAACTGGCGGGGTCTCTGGTAAACGGTTCAGCCTCAGCTCACGGCAAGGTCGATGTATGCGGGGTCGTGGTCGGACCCATCACCGCTGATCTGGGTGCGGCGCATCACGTGCGCGGCGGTGACGGTCAGGTCGGGGGTCGTCCAGATCTGGTCGTAGAGGGCGAAGGTGGTGACGCCCTTCGCCCGGTGCCGGTGTGTCCACATGGTGGGGGACAGGTCGGCGAACTTGTCGTCGATGAGGGTCCCGTTGCGGTTGGGGCCGGCGATCGTGGTGCCGCGTTGGATGTGTTCGGTGAGGTTTGCTTGTTGCAGGGCGGCGAGGGTCTCGGCCTCAGGGGCGTCGTTGAAGTCGCCGGTGACCACAACGCGGCGGGTCAGCCGCTGTCGGCGCAGGATCTTGGCGATCGCCGTGGCTTGGTCGCGGCGTCGTTCGGCGATGGCTTTTCGAGCGGCTGCGACCTCGGCGGGGCTGAGGGTGTGTTCGTCGGTGATGAAGTTGCTCTTGAGGTGGTTGACGAGCACGTGCAACGGTTTACCGTCCGGGGCGGCGATCTCGGCTTGAAGGAGGTCGCGGCCGAACACCGGTTCCCCGGCAGGGTTGGGCCAAAACCGCCAGGAGCTGATGCGGGTGATCGGGTGGCGGGAGCAGATGGCAACGTCGATGCGGCGGGGGTCGTTGCCCTCTACGACGACCCGGTAGCGGTAGTCGATGCCCAGGGGGCGCAGGTCGTCGCGGTGGAACGTGTCAAGGGCGTCTTGGTCTTCGACTTCCTGCAGGCACAGCACGTCGGCGTTCAGGGCGGCGATGCGTCGGGCGATCCACGCCCGGGCTTTCGGGTCCTTGCCCTTCACGAGTCTGCCGCGGAAGGTGCGCAGAATTCCGCTCATGTGGGTGCCGTCGGGCAGGACCACCTCGACCACTGACGGTTGCTCGCTGCTCGGCCCGCCTGTTGCGTCCGGCGTAGCGTCGGTGGCGATCTCGGCGAGCGGGGGATTGGCCACGGTCCGGGAAAGCTCCGCCTGGAACGACCAGCGGGAGAACAGGTTGTTGGCGTTGAACGTCGCGATCCTCACAGCTACCGCCCGCTTCCACTGTCCACGGATCGGCCCTTGGATGAGCTTGACGATACGGTCCGCCCGCCCCAGGAGGGCACAACTATCAGCAAGCCGCCAATCCTGGAGCCCGCCGGCCCCGCCTTGGTGACCCCGTCGGGAAGACGTAGAGGTCCGTCGGTGCCTTCAAGCCGCCGCCGATTCAGATCAGCTCATCGACTCTGGCCTCAGGGGTACTACGAACGGCGGAGTGTCACGTAGGCCCTGAGACCCCATGGCCTATTAACCGGCATTTGGGTGAAACTTGTATGCGCCTTACGGCCCTCCGCGGGCGGCCCGCGACGAGCGTCAACGTCCGGAGAAGCTCGGAGCCAGAGCGGCTACAGGTATCGGCAGACCTGCTCGGGTGGGCAGGTGTCCGGTTCGGCGTCGGCGGCGGACTGGTGAAGCTGAGCCACGGTGCAGCGTAGGGCGTGCAGGTCGGCCAGCTGCGCGTCGATGGCGTCGAGCCGTTGGGCGAGCAGTTCGCGTACATGTCCGCAGGGGGCGTTGCCGGCGTCGCGGACGGCAAGGATGTCGCGGATCTGGGCAAGGGTGAATCCGGCGGCGCGACCGCGGCGGATGAAGTCGAGCCGCGCGACCGCCTCGTCGTCGTAGTCGCGGTAGCCGTTCCCGTAACGTCCCGCAGGTGGGAGCAGGCCGCTGGCTTCGTAGAAGCGTAGCGTTTTGGTAGTAATGCCGGTTGCGTCGGCGAGTTCCCCGATCCGCATTCGTGGCCTCCTGCCGTCGCGCCTTGACCTTCCCCTGCACTGGAAGGTCCAGTCTGGTACCGGTAGAGCCGTAACGGCCAAGCGGTGTGCCTCATGCCACCGGTCAGACGGAAAGGGGCTGTGATGACCGCAGCAGCAGAGCGCCAGCTTGCTGTTGAGCTTCGTTCCGTGCCCGAGTGTCCGAACCTTGGCCCGGCTCGGCAGGAGCTGCGCGCCGCGCTGGCCGACGTCGGGCTGCCGCCGGAGGTTGTCACCGAGGTGGTGGGGGACTATCCGTCACCGTCGATCCTGGTCAACGGCTTAGATGTGATGGGCAGCACCGGTGACGGGTCGGCGGCCTGTCGCCTGGACCTTCCCACGGGCGAGCGCATTCGTGCTGCCTTGCGCCAGGCGATGGGCCCCGAACCCGCCACCGCCGCAGCCGAGCCGAGCCCGGTGGATTGCTGCGCGCAGCCGGGCAACGCTATCCGGACCGACCGACCCCGCCGCGCCGAGCATCTGCCCGACCGCCTCCGGCAGGTGCACCAGACGATCCTCCGCCACTTCTCCACTACTGGAACCGTCCCCACGGACGCCGACATCCGCACTGCTGTCGGCGCCCCGGACCTGGACACCGCTAACGCGCTGCGCGAACTCGCCCGGGAAGACCTTGTCGCTGTCGACAGCGCCGGGCGTCTGGTCGCGGCCTACCCGTTCTCCCCAACGCCAACGCCGCACGTGGTCTCATTCGGCGATGTCGAGGTGTTCGCGATGTGCGCCATCGACGCGTTGGGCATGCCGTTCATGCTCGGTACCGACGCAACGATCACCTCCGCTGATCCGCACACCGACCAACCGGTCCGCGTGACCATCACCAACGGTGCCGCCACCTACGAGCCGGCCGAAGCGGTGGTCGTCTACGCAGCCACCGGAGGCGCTGGTGGCTCCGTGGACACCTGCTGCTCCACCATCAACTTCTTCACGAGCGCGCCCAACGCTCAGGCGTGGATCACCGCCCATCCCCACCTGGCCGCCACTGTTCTCGACCAGAACCAGGCCGTCACGCTCGGCCGCGACATCTTCGAACCGCTGCTCGCCTGAGGCCGACAGCACCATCACCACCCCGCCGCCGCCGGACCCGACACGAGGTGCCTCAATGCAAGGCTCCGCAAAAAATCAACAGTTCACCGCCACGGTCACCGCAGCCACACGCGGCCGCGTCCTGATCCCGGTCCCCTTCAACCCGGACACCGTCTGGGGAGCCAAGCCCGCCCACCACATTCGCGGCACCGTCAACGGCATGGGTGTGCGTGCCGTGGTGGAACCAGCGGGCGATGCCTTCGGGTTCACCCTCGGCCCGGCCTGGCTACGGTGCTGCGGCCTGGCCGCCGGCGACACCGTCTCCGTGACCATCGAGCCCGAAGGGCCCCAACGCGGCGACCTCGCCGAAGACGTGGCCGCCGCGCTCGACGCGCATCCGCAAGCTGGCGCGTTCTTCGACTCGTTGGCCCAGTTCTACCGGCGCGCATACCTACGGTGGATCGACGCCACAAAACGCCAACCCGAGCAACGGCCCCGACGCATCGCCGAGATGATCGAACTCCTAGAAGCCGGGCACAAGGAACGCCCGCGCCCTTAGCGACCCGGATCGACGCGGGGTAGTGCCAGCGGGCGTGTAGCAGCGCCTGTAGCAACGATGACGAACGACGGCGGACCACCAATGGCTCTTGACGGGGACGACGAGGGCCGGGCCGGCCGCGGGTGGACGCAACCGGAAGGCAGGGTGGCGTCGGGCGATGTCGGGGAGCTGCGCGCCGGCGGTGACTCGTCGCTGCAGGTGGGCGAAGTTGGTTCGTTCGCCTTCCCACACCACCAGCTCGCCGTCGAGGACGGCACCCGGCTCGACGGCTTCGGTGACGGCTCGGGTGATGTCTGCTGGATATGCCCCGAGCGCTGGCTCGGCACGTTCACCGTTCCGGTCGGCGCCGTCGGATTTCAGAATGGTCCGAATTGCCTGGGGCCGCAGCCATGGCGGCGCCCCCTACGGTGTGTCGCTCGGCAGGGCTATCCCATGCGGCGCTGGGGCCAGCGCGACCAGACCAACTCGACCGTGAAGAGTTGGTCCTGTCCGCATGTCAGAGATGGTCGGGCTATCTCGTCTCAGGTTGCGAAGACGGGTTTTGAGATGAACCGCCTCGACAACAAGGAGCAGGTCATGAGCGAGGAGACGACCCACCAGAAGGTCGCGCTGGTCACCGGGGCGAACAAGGGGATCGGTCGTGGGGTTGCCGAGCAACTCGCTGCACTGGGCATGACGGTCCTGATCGGCGCCAGAGACCCGCGGCGCGGCGAGGAGGTCGCTGCGGCGATGCGCGCGGCCGATTGCGACGCGCACGCGGTCACCTTGGACGTCACTGACCAGGCCACCGTCCAGGAGGCCGCGAAGCGGATCGAGGAGCGCTTCGGCTACCTCGACGTACTGATCAACAATGCCGGCATCACCGGCTCCGGGCAGGTTTCACCCGAAGACGCCCGCGATCAAGTCCCCAGTTCCGTCGACCTGGACATGGTCCGAGCGGTGTTTGAGACCAACGTCTTCGGGGTGATCGCGGTGACCAACGCCATGCTGCCGCTGCTGCGGCGGTCACCGGCGCCGCGCGTCGTCAACGTCAGCAGTCACGCCGCGTCGCTGGCTCTTACCAGCGATCCGGACGGGCCCTTCGCGGCGCTGCTGCCGTCGGCTGCGTATTCGCCGTCCAAGAGCGCGCTGACCGCGCTCACCGTGCAGTACGCCAATGAGCTGCGAAAGGACGGCGTCCTGGTCAACGCAGTCGCCCCCGGCTTCGTCGACACGGACAGCAACAACCACACCGGGTTCCTTACGGTCGCGCAGGGCGCCGCAGTCGTGGTGCGGCTGGCTTCGCTCGGCTCGGACGGACCGACTGCCGGGTTCTTCAGCGAGGAGGGTTCGGTGCCCTGGTGATGGCGGCCCTGGACAGCGGGATGTTCTACGTGCCTCGCGACATGGCCGGTCCGCAGGTGCCGGGCCCTGCTGCTGGCCGGCCAACAGGCAGTGGTAATTGATGGTCGAGGGGCGCTGCTTCTCCAATTGGGAGTTCTGCCGCCCCTTGTGGCGGCAGCGATTCAAGGAGGGGGCGGTGTGAGGAAGACCGAAGAGTTCCAGGAGTTGCGGCCGCTGCTGTTTTCGATCGCCTACCGGATTCTGGCCAGTGTGAGCGAGGCCGAGGACGTAGTCCAGGAGACCTGGCTGCGCTACCAGGCCACCGCCACCCAGCCCGGGTCGGCTAGGGCGTTCCTGTCGACCGTGGTCACCCGGATCTCGATCGACGTGCTGCGCTCGGCCCGCGTCCGGCGGGAGGAGTATGTCGGGCCATGGCTCCCCGAACCGCTGCTGACCGACCCGTACGAGGATCCGGCGCGGTCGGCGGAGCTGGCGGACTCGCTGTCGATGGCGGCCCTGCTCCTGCTGCAGCGGCTCACCCCGCTCGAGCGCGCGGTCTTCGTGTTGCGGGAGGTGTTCGCTTTCGGCTTCGCGGAGATCGCATCGGCGGTGGGCCGTTCGGAGGCGGCGTGCCACCAGCTCGCGGTGCGGGCGCGCCGTCACATGGACGCGGGCCGGACTCGGTTCGATGCCGACCGGAGGGAACGCGAGGAACTCGCCGAACGGTTCTTCGACGCCTTCCGGGAAGGGGATGTCGACGGTCTGACCGAGCTGCTGGCCGCCGACATTCACATGATCGGCGACAGTGGCGGTAAGGCCCCACAATTCAAGCCCATCATCCTTGGCGTCGAGAAGGTGATCCGGGTGCTGGCGATGTTTGTCCCGCTGGTGATCAGCAGCGGTGGCGTCGTGGAGGCGCAGCAGGTGAACGGCCAGCCGGGCGCAGTCTTCCGCGACCGGGACGGCCAGGTTCTCAGCACCTGGACGTTAGACATACTCGACGGACAGATCCAGACGATCCGCACGGTGAACAACCCCGACAAGCTCGGGCACGTTGGTCCCGTAGCGGACGCCTGGGCATCATTCCGCGAGGCGCGGCACACCAGCGTTGGTCTACGGCGGCCTAGATCCGGCTAGTTCTGTCTCGTAGATCATGTTGGTCGGGGATGGCGGGTAGCCAGTCGAGGGTTGCGACCAGGTTGAGAGTGGCCTGGAAATGGGTGGCGAGTTTGTCGTACCGGGTGGCGAGGCCGCGCCAGTGTTTGCGTCGGTTGAAGCCGCGTTCGATACCTGGTTGCGGCGCTTGTAGGCGGTGGTGTCGAAGGTCGGTGGGTGGCCGCCCCGTCGTCCCCGCCGGTTCTGGTTGGCGATCTGGTCGTTGGGCTCGGGGATGACGGTGGTAATGCCCTAGAGCCCTCCGGTTCGCTCGGGAGGAGTACGCCATGTCGCCGGTCACCGAGTCAGGTCGCATGCGTGGTCTGCCGGCATCACCGGGTCGGGGTGCCCAGACCTGGTGCAGTAGCGGGATCAGTTGCCGGGTGTCAGCTGCCTGGCCGGGGGTGATGCGGGTAGCGAATGAGCAGCCACGTCCCAGGCCAGGGACCCGGCGACGAAGATCCCGCCGTAGGCGGCCAGGATACGACCGAAGTTCGGATCCGGCTGCAACGACGCCGCGAATCCGTACGCACCGAGAGCCACGATCCCGGCGGCGATCCACAGCAACCCGCGATGCTCCCGCCAGCCCTGCCAGACCAGCCAGGCCCCGCCGATCTCGGCCACCGCAGCCAGGACGAAGAAAGACGAGGGAACGCCCGAGTGTCACGACGAGGACCCGACCGAGGTCTCCTCCGGCGACCGATGTGTAGGCGGTTCGGCGCACGCACAGTCCCCACCAGCACATCCGGTGCGGTGCCGGCGGACCCGCCGGGTTGCCCACCACCAAGCGACGCCTGCCGCGACTGCCAAACCGACCGCGACGCCGGGCATCGCCCGGGTGGCGGTGGCCCAGCCGGCACCGCCGAGGAGCCCGGCCGCCAGCAGCAGCGGCAGCACGCAGCATGCCGCGCACGCGACGCCGGCCAACCCGGTCAACCCGGACGGCAACAATCGACGCGGATTAACCCTCGACACGATCAGCTCCCTTGGCTAGTTCCACGAACGGAAGCGGACAGCATGGGCTTTCCGCGCAGGCAACCAGGTCGTCGCAGCCAGCGGCGACAGCCTCACGTAGCGTGTCCCGGATCACCGACAGGTCGGCGATCTTCTGCTCCACCTCAATCAGCTTCGCCTGCGCACGGGCCTGCAACCCGGCCTCGGGACGCCGACCATGCCGGTGAACACTCACGTCCAGTAGATCGGCGACCTCATCCAGGGTGAACCCGAGCCGCTGCGCGGTCTTGATCACCCGCAGGATCGTGACAGTCTCCGGCGGGTAGAGCCGATGCCCACCCAACGTCCGATCCGGCTCGGCCACCAGACCTCGCCGCTCGTAGTAGCGCAACGTCTGCTGGTTCACCCCCGCCGCCTCCGCTACCTGCCCCGACCGCAACCCCGGCTTCACGCGCCCTCCTGGAGCCCGGCGCGTGCGGCGAGAGCGTCGAGTACGTCGACGTGACCCTCCGGCACCGCGACGTCCAAGGCGAGCTGCCCGCCGGTTGCGGTCAAGGTGAAGGTGAAGAACGAGCAACACCCGGTCTCCCGTGTAACCAGGTCCGCCGCCCGTCCGGCTACCGTCGGCGCGGGCCGCAGCTCCAGCCGCACCCGCAACCGGTCAACGCGCTCCATCCCGACCACCGCTGAGGCGAACAGGTCATCGAACTCGGCCAGCCGCAACGGCTGCTCCACCGTCGGCAGCGTGCACTCCTGCGGCACCCACGACCCCTCACCCAGGGTCCTCATCTCTGTCATGCTCAGACGGTAGGCCTGTACCTAGGTACAGGATGCAAGCCGCTCGCGCGAGTTCCAGTCAGGCGGCCCGGCAAGGTCGACTGGCAGCGAGGAACACGGGCCAGCGAACGGCTGACGTTCAGCTCTAGATCACTCGATCAACAACGGCACCTCAAACGTCGACATGTCCGCCCGTAAACGCAAGTAGCGGACGTGGTGTCGCCACCGGTGATGTTCGTAGGCGGTGTCGACGTCGATTTCCGCGACGATGCTGGGAGTGACGGGGGAGTACGGCAGGGTTGGGGCCGGTCGAGTTGTCCGGTCCACGCGGCGGGCAGGGGTTGCGGCCAGGGGTGTGACCCCTGCGGGTCGACGGGCGTGAGCAGGGCGGCCAGTTCGGCGCGCTGTGCGGGTCGTAGAGGGCTGGTTCGACCGGTGTAGCGGAGCCGTCCATGCTGATCGCAGCGGCCCAGCAAGAGGGTCTCGGGACCTTCGATGCTGGGGGAGACGCCGCCGATGATGGCTTCGGTGGTGCGGTAGGCCCGGACTTTATGCCAGCCACGTCGGCCCGGTTCGTAACGCCCGTCGAGGTGTTTGATCACGACGCCCTCAATGCCCGCGGCGGTCCAGGTCGTCAACCATTCGGCGGCCTGGTCGAGGTCGGCGGTCTGTGGGGACAGGGTGAGTTGGGCGGGTGCGCCGGCGAGCAACTGGGTGAGCAGGGCACGTCGCTCGTGCAGGGGCCGGTCCAATAGCGGTCGGCCCGGTGGGGCGCTGAGCAGGTCGAAGACGACGTAGTGCGCGGGGTGGCGTCGGGCGATGTCGGGGAGCTGCGCGCCGGCGGTGACTCGTCGCTGCAGGTGGGCGAAGTTGGTTCGTTCGCCTTCCCACACCACCAGCTCGCCGTCGAGGACGGCACCCGGCTCGACGGCTTCGGCGACGGCTCGGGTGATGTCTGCTGGCGATGTGGGATATCAGAACTGTCCGAATGCTGGCCTTCGTGGCGCCTGGCGATGCTCGATGAAGAAGTGTGTCGAGGCGGCGTAGTCGTGGAGGTGCCGAGGCACGCCGGGTGTGGTCGCGAGCCCAGGGGGATCCTGACCCTGAATCGCATGGAGCCCGTGCTCGCGTGACACGTAGTTCAGCGGCGCACTGCCCCTGGGCGCGCGGTCAGCGGCATAGAAAGAGTGCATTGCTGTGGTTGGTCCGGCTCGAAGGTGTTTCCGCGGTGTTGAGCACCGTTGTGGCGAGTGAAAGACGCGGGGTAGTGTCGTTGCACTGCACGTGCTAACGTCTCTTGGCATGTGCAGGGTCCGCTTATGAGTGCTCCTGGGATGGCCGGGGACGATCTGTTACAGGTGCTGGCGGCGCTGGCCAGCCCACACCGCCTGCGGGTCGTCGCGACGTTGGCTCGGGAGCGCAACTACGTGAGCCAGCTGGCCCGCGAGCTCGGCATCAGCCGGGCGCTGCTGCAGGTCCACCTCCGCAAGCTCGAGGCAGCCGGTCTGGTATCGGCGCACCTGGAGCTTTCCGAAGACGGGAAAGCGATGAAGTTCTACGAAGTCAACGAGTTTGTCTACACGCTCACGCCGCAGTCCATCGCGGTCGCGGCGCAGTCGCTTACGACGCCAGAGCCGGTGGAGGAGTCATGAGCGGAAACGACTGGGCCGAAGTGGTCGGGGCCGTCGGCATCTTCGCGTTCATTACCACCGTGATCGCGGTGATCATCGTACAGGTGGCCACCACGCTGCGGGCGAAGGCAGCCCTCGCCCGCGAGGACGAATATCGCAAGCTCGCCGAGAGGGCGGTCCAGCTACAGGAGGCCACGGAGCAGCGGTTGGCCGCTATCGACGATCAACTTGGGCAGACGCAGTCCCGGCTCGCCTCGATCGAGCGGGTCCTCAAGCAGGTCGAGTAGCCAGGTAGGTCCCGGGCCGTCGAGGTGCAACTCGACGGCCCGGGTGAAAGACGCACCGCCTCGCCCAAGGGCGAGTTCTCTCCGGAACGTTCCTTCACCGAAAGGACAGCATTTCATGCTGCCCAGAAGCAAACCCGGCGGTCCGCTCATCGAGCGAGTCGCCGGGTGGTCGATCCGCCATCGGTACCTCGCGGTGCTCGGTTGGCTCGCGCTCGTCGTGTTCGCGGTCCTGTCGAGCGCGCTGATTCCAGGGGATGAGGCTCGTTCCGTCGACCCGGGCGACTCCGGTCGCGCCCAACAGGCATTGCGGGCGCAGCAGGTCTACGAGCCCATCCGCGAGAGCGTCCTGGTGCAGGCACGAGCTTCCGGTGCACCGCGGCTGCTCGACGACCCCGCGGCGCGGGCCACGATGGAAGATCTTGTCACCGCGTTGCGGGAGTCGGGTGCGGTGGCCGACCTGCGGTCGCCGCTGGCAGCGGACAGCGTGGAGTTGCTCTCCCAGGACGGCCGGTCCGGCTTGGTCACCTTCCAGGTGGCTGGAAGCGATGATCAGCGAGTCGCCAAGTACGAGACAGCGGTCGGCGTGATCGAGGCGGCGACCGCCCGGCACCCAGACATGCGGGTAGCGCAGGCCGGCGACCGGAGCCTGTCGGTCGCGGTCGACCAGGCCGTCCAAGACGATCTCCAACGCTCAGAGCTCATCTCGCTGCCGCTGACCGTGGTGATCCTGCTGGTCGTATTCGGCTCCCTCGTCGCGGCGGGCATCCCGCTGCTGCTTGCGGCGACCACCGTCGCAGGCACGTTCGGGTTCCTGCAGACCATCGGGCACTGGATGCCGATCAACAGCGCCGCCTCCTCGATGGTGCTGCTGATCGGGGTGGCGGTCGGGATCGACTACTCGCTGTTCTACATTCGCCGGGTACGGGAAGAACGCGTCGCCGGCCGCGGCATCACCGAGGCGCTGCAGGTCACCGCGCGTACCTCCGGGCACGCCGTGGTGGTCTCCGGGCTCACCGTCATGCTGTGCGTGTGCGGGCTGCTGTTCACCGGGCTCGACAACCTACAGGGCCTTGCCGTCGGCGCGGTGCTCGTCGTCGGCCTGGCGATGACCGGTTCGGTGACCGTACTGCCAGCGCTGCTTTCCCTGCTCGGGCGGCGCGTGGATAGCGGCCGGGTCCCGTGGCTGGGCCGGCGGCGAACCGCTGCGGCGCAGTCGCGCGCATGGTCGGCGGTGGCGCGTTCGGTGGTGCGGCGTCCACTGCTTTGGGGCGGCGTTGCGAGTGCGGCACTCGTTGTCGTGGCGCTACCCGCGCTCGGGATGCGGCTGCAGGACGCGGCCGTGACCGACAGCCTGCCGCGAAGCGTGCCCGCCGTCGACGCCGCGATCCGGATGCAGGAGGCGTTTCCCGGTGCGGCTACGCCATCACGGGTGGTCATATGGCGCACTGACGGCAGCGATGTCGACGGTCCGGCGGCGCGGCAGGCGATCGACGAACTGCGCCGGCGGGTCGCCGGGCCCGTCGCCGTGGTCGAGGTCGACCAGGCCCTGGTGGTGCGGGTCCCGCTGCCGGGCGGCGGCACCGACGCCACATCGAACGCCGCGCTGAATGCCCTCCGCGATGACGTGCTGCCGGCCACCCTCGGCAAGGTTCACGGCATCGAGTACGCGGTGGCCGGACGGACAGCGTTCGCCCACGACTTCACCGACGTGGTGCGCGACCGCAGCCCACTGGTCTACGCATTTGTCCTCGTGATGGCGTTCATCCTGCTCATGGTGGCGTTCCGTTCGGTGGCGATCCCGGCGGTGTCGATCGTGCTGAACCTGCTGTCGATCGGCGCCGCATACGGCGTGGTGACCTGGGTGTTCCAAGACGGCCACCTGACCTCGGTGCTCGGCTTCACCCCGTACGGCGGGGTGGTCGGCTGGCAGCCTCTGTTCATGTTCGTCATCCTGTTCGGCCTGAGCATGGACTACCACATCTTCATCCTCAGCCGGATCCGCGAACGGTGGACCGCCGGAGCGACCGCCCACGACGCGATCGTCGGCGGCATCAGCACCAGCGCCGGCGTCGTCTCCAGCGCCGCCGTCATCATGACCGGCGTCTTCTCGGTCTTTATCACCCTCGGCGCGATCGAATACAAGATGCTTGGAGTCGGGATGGCGGTCGCCGTGATCATCGACGCCACAATCGTTCGCGGAGTCCTGCTACCAGCAGCGCTGGCGCTCCTCGGCGCTCGCGCTTGGACTCTGCCCGGCCGCCGCACGTCACGAGACCCAGTACCCGATCCGACGAGTTCCGCCGCCGGTATACCCATGCCGAAGCCAGCAAGCATCACCTGACTGAAAACCAGCGACGGATAACACACTCAACTCGACAGAAGCGGATGCGGCATGATGGGTCTGCTGCACCGATAGGTGACAGTTTCAGTCACGCGGCCTGACTGGCCGGTCGGGTCATGATGGTCTCGTACTCGATAGGGGTCAACCGGGACAGGGATCGTTGGCGTCGACGGCGGTGGTAGGTCCGTTCGACCCAGGTCACGATCGCGGTCCTCAACTGCTGCCGGGTCGTCCAGGTTCGGCGGTCAAGGACGTTGTTCTGCAGCAGGCCGAAGAACGATTCCATGGCGGCGTTGTCGCCGGCGGCGCCGACTCTGCCCATCGACCCGGTCACGTGGTGCTGGTTGAGGGCACGGACGAATTTCCGGCTTCGAAATTGCGACCCGCGGTCGGTGTGCAGCACGCAGCCGGCCACGTCACCACGGCGGGCTACGGCGTTGTGCAGGGCGTTGACGGCCAGCCTCGATTTCATGCGTGAGTCGATGGAGTAGCCGACGATCCGGTTGGACCACACGTCCTTGATCGCGCACAGATACAGCTTGCCCTCACCGGTGCGGTGTTCGGTGATGTCGGCCAGCCACAACCGATTTGGGCCGTCCGCGGTGAAGTCGCGGCGCACCAGATCGTCGTGCACTGGCGGACCGACCTTGCCGCCCTTGCCCCGACGCTTCTTCTTGCTGAACGCGCTCCACCAGCCCATGCCGGAGCAGATTTTCCATGCGGTGCGCTCGACCATCGGCTGGCCGGCAGCGCGGGCCTCATCGGCCAGGAACCGATATCCGAACTCCGGGTCATCGCGATGGGCGTCGAACAACGCGTCCGCCCGATACGCCTGCGCCAGTTCGGCGTCGGTGACACGGCGGGCAAGCCATCGGTAGTAAGGCTGACGAGCGATGCTTAATACCCGGCACGTCACCGCCACGGGGACCCCGTCGGCGGCCAGCTCGCTCACGAGCGGGTAGAGCCTTTTCCCGGCAGATGCGCCTGCGACAAGTACGCCGCGGCCCGGCGCAGGACCTCGTTCTCCTGCTCGAGTAGCTTGATCCGCTTACGGGCCTCACGCAGCTCGGCCGAGTCGCTGCCACTGACGCCAGGCTTGGTCCCGGCGTCGATGTCGGCCTGGCGCAGCCACTTGAACAACGTCATCGGGTGGACCCCGAAGTCCTTGGCGATCTGCTCGACCGACACGCCAGGCTCCCGGTCACGGGCCACCCGCACGACATCATCGCGGAACTCACGGGGGTAGGGCTTGGGCACAGCAACATCCTTCCAGCCCGCCACCAAGGCAAGCCATCTCAGATGTCACCTATCGGTGCAGCAGACCCGATCGCCCCGTGCGGCGGCTACTCGTTACAGGCCCGGCGCTTGGGTAGCTGTCCCAGTCCGCAAATCTTTGATCTTGAAGCCAGTGGCGGGGACGTGGAACGGCCCGAGAGCGAGGTTGCTGCTCCCGGGCCGTTCGGGTGTGTATTCAGCCGACGGTGTCGCGCTCGTGGAGGTCGAGGGGTTCGATGTCGTCGTCCTGGTGGTCAGGCTCGGCGGGGACGTAGAGGTCGGGGTAGCGCAGGGCGTCGGGGCCTTCGTCCCAGTCGAGCCGGTCGGGCCATTCGCGGCACTCGGCGATGGTGAGGGCGCGGGTGGCGGCGCGTTCAATGTCGGCGGCTGACGTCGGCTGCGTAGGTGGTCCAGTCTCCGGCGCAGGCTCGTTGCCATCTGACCGCGCCTTTGATGTCGATGCCGAGTACGCGTGCCAGGATCGCGGCGGGCAGTTCGGTGGCGAGCTGGAACAGTGCCGCGGTCCGTGCTTCCGTGACCTGGATGCCGATCCGCGTCAGGCGGTCACGGAGCGCGCCGTCGGTGATGGGGCGCCCGGCGAGCCGGCCGGGGAACAGCCACGTCTGGCTGCCCACGTGGGTGTGAGAGCAGGTTCTGGCGGTGACGAGTTCGCGGGTCAACGCGGCGAGCGGTTCGGGTATCTCGATGGGCCGGTCGCCGAGTCGTATCCGCACGTTGTCGTCGGTGACCTGCACGTGGCCGAGGGTGAGCCGGCTGACGTCGGCGGCGTTCTGGGCGTAGAGGATCACGAGCAGCCCGGCGACGCGGTCGGCCAGGTCGATGGTGTGGTCATGAAGGAGCCGGCGGGCGATCTCCCACCGGCGATCGCCGTCGATGGGTGCACCTGGCCCGCCCCATTGCTGGACGGGTAGGTAGACCGTTGTCAGCTTGTTGGCGTTCGCCCAGCGCAGGAAGGCGCCGACTGCCTTGCTGTTGCGGATCTGTCCGCCGGCGAGCCACCGGTCGACGTGGGTGTGGGTGCAGGTGGCCAAGGTCAGGTGATCGGCTCTGAGCAGGCCGAGGAAGCTGATGACGGCGCGGGTCTGGTCCCGCACCGCGCCGCACTGATTGGTGTTGGCCCGGGTGCCGGCGACGCGACGGCGGAGCCGTCTGAGCAGGTGCCATACCGTGTATTGCTGCACGAGGTGCCGCTGTGCCGGGTCTGGGATGGCGTCGATGGTGGCGTGCAGCCACCGTTCCAGCCGGGCCAGGAGCTCGTCGCGGGGCGGCAGCACTCCCGCGCCGACGAGTAGTTCTCGCAGGTACCGCCCGGCTTTGTCGGGCTCCAGCGCGTCGAAGGTGTCGTGAGTGAGCGGGATGCGGCCGGTGGCGAGGTCGGACAGCAGGGAGCGGGCACGCGGCTGGCGATGCAGCCAGGCCGACACGTTCTCGGGCCGGTCGCCAGCCACGAGGAAGCCACGTAGTGCCTGCAGCGGGGCGGGGATCGCGCCGGTGTGGTCGGCCAGGAGCCGGTCAAGCCGGTCGCTGAGCGCACAGCGCTTGCACATGGCGGCCGTGAGCTGGCCGGAGACGCCGCAGCGGGGACAGCACAGCCAGAGGTCAGGTTCGGCCCGGGTGCAGGCAGCGCACAACGGCCGGTCGATCGTGCCGCTGCGCACGAGCCGTACGTGGCTGCAGCCGGCGCACCTCATCCGCCTGCTTCGGCAGGGCACGCACCACGGCAAGCCCGTGGCTTTCGAGGTTTCGCAGTGCGCGAGCCGGCCGCAGATGGAGCAGGCCTGCACCGGTGGCGGTGTCCGGCACGCCTCGCAGACCGGCCCGTCGTCGGTCCGGGCGTAAACACGACGGCGTCGGCCGCAGCGCACGCACGGCTTCAGGTTCGCCGGGTCGGTCGCGTTGCAGTACCGACACAGCGGGCGCCCCTGCAGATCGCGGGCGGACGGTTCGCGGACCTTGCCGCAGCGGCTGCAT